>NZ_BMUZ01000001.1 GCF_014650455.1 Streptomyces xanthochromogenes
GCGTTCACCGACGCCGAACGCGCCTGCCACGACAAAATCACCGCCCTCGTCAACGGCAGCAAACTGACCGTCGACGACGGCACCCACAAACCCGGCATGTACGGATTCTCCGCCGACGCCCTCCAGCACGCCGAAGAAACCCCCTGGGGCGGCCACGCCCAACGCGAATACACCGGCCTGCGCTGGCTGTGGGAACAGACCAAATCATTCGTCTGGGACGGATTCATCGTCGACGGGATCTGGGGCACCGTCAAAGGCCTCGGCACCCTCGTCGGCACCGACGGCTGGGACAAAGCCGGCCAGGCCTGGACCGGCCTCGCCAAACTCGCCACCGGCCTCGCCATCACCGCCACCCCCCTCGGCGGCATGTTCTGGACCGTCCCCGACAAACAACTCCCCTCCTGGCTCCGCGACTCCCGCACCGCCATGAAAGAAACCGGCAAAGCACTCGTCGCCTGGGACGAATGGGGCAAAAACCCCGCCCGCGCCGCCGGCGGCGTCACCTTCAACGTCCTCACCACCGTCTTCACCGGCGGCGCCGGCAGCGCCGCCAAGGGCGGAGCCGTCGCCAAGGTCCTCTCCGTCACCGGCAAGGTCGCCAAAGTCGTCGACCCCATGACCTACATCGCCAAAGCCGGAAAATTCGGCGTCATCAAAGTCGGCGACCTCTTCGGCAACCTCAAAAACATCACCAACGGCCGCTACGCCGACGTCCTCGCCCACGGCGGCACCTTCAACATCGACGGCACCTACGCCAAAAACGCCGACCTCCCCGTCGTCAAAGGCAACTACATCGAATGGCCCGGCGGCAGCCGCCTCAACCTCGACGACGGCACCGTCATCAAACCCGACGGCACCACCTCCGCAGCCAAAGTCGAACTCAGCGCCGACGACATCGCCCACCTCAAAAACACCCTCCCCCACATCGACACACCCACCCCCGCAGCCATCAAGGAACCGGCGCTGGTCGGTGCAGGAGACCGCGCGGGCCACGTCGGGGACCACCCGGCGACCCCGGGCACCCACACCCCCGGCGGCACCGCCGGCCACACTCCCGGCGGCACCGCGCACGACCTCGGTCCCAAGGCCGCCCACGAGACCCCGGGCGGTCCGCACAACTCCGGATCGACCCCGGGCACCAACGTGCCGACCCCGCACAGCGACCTCCCCACGGGCGGTCACGGCGGCGGCACGCACCCGGGTGGGACCGGGCCCGCCGGTGGCACCGGGGGCGGCGGCGATGCCGGGGGGACCCCCGGCGGCGGTCACCACCTTCCGGAGGGGCCGGGCGAGCCGCGGGGCAATCTGCCCGACGGTTCCTGGGAGGGCCCGCAGGGACTGCACCTGGACCCGCACGCCAACGCGGCGGCCGACCAGTTCATGCACCGGGCCGAGGGTGCCGAGCCGGGCATCACCGACGCGGTGCGGTCCGCGGCCGATCGTGTGGACCACGGCAAGCTCAACGGTCTGGAGTACCGCCTGAAGGGCGAGGACTCCCTCAAGCGCAAGATCGCGACGGCACTGCTCGACGACCCGATGCTGCGTCCCGAGGACGCCCTCGCGAACGTGAAGGACTCGCTGCGCTACACCGTCGAGCTGCCCGCCAAGGACTACGCGCACGGGGTGCAGCAGGCGGTCGACGACTTCCGCGGCCGCGGCTTCGAGAACGTCACGTTCAAGAACACCTGGGACAGCGCCGGCTACAAGGGCATCAACTCGACCTGGCGGGACCCGGTTTCGGGGCAGGTCTTCGAGGTGCAGTTCCACACCCCGGAGAGCTTCACGGCCAAGATGGACGGCCATGTGCTCTACGAGAAGGAGCGGCTGCCCGGCATCTCCCACGACGAGCTCGCGGCGATCCGGGCCGAGCAGAGCGATCTGTTCGGCAAGGTTCCGGTGCCGCACGGGGCCGGGGACCTGCACATCGATCTGGGGCACGAGCCGCACGGTTCGCCGCTGCCGGAGACCCCGCACGTGGATCACGGCCAGCACGGGAACGCCTCCGTGCACGGCAATGGACCGCCGGCCGAACTCACGCCGGCCGAGCGCGCGACGAGCGATTCGCATCTCCAGGCGCTGGAGAAGAAGTACGCCGACGATTTCGACGTACTGAAGCAGGACCCCGATCACAAGGGGAAGATCAAGCCGTCCGAGATGGACGAGGCGCGGATCGCACTCGACATGCGCGAGAGCGGGAAGGTGCCCTCCGACATTCAGCGGCCGCCGGGTGCGAATCAGGGAGACCTGTACTCGCCGGGCACCGGGGAGTTCTACGACATCAAGGGCGTACACTCCGACTGGCCTCCCCTCAATGACGTTCGCGACAAGTCCCTGCCTTTCAAGGGCGCGTACGATCCCGCGAACAACGGGAAATGGGTGAAAAAGCTGGAGGACCAGATCGTGAAGCGGAAGCGCGTGGTCATTTTGGACATGCGCAATGCCGATCAGGCCGCCATTGACGACGTCAGGGCAATTGTCGAGGACCATGGGTGGAGTGATCGGGTTGTCTGGTATCCGTGACGAAGGCGGGCGGCGGGTCGTCCGCGCCCTGCCGAAGGACGCGGAGGCGGCGGCCGCGCTCCGCGAGTGGGCCGGGCTGCCCGACGCGCTGCTCGGTGTGCCGGGGCTCGATCTGAGCGCCGCTGATCTGTCCGGCGCCGATCTCGGCGGCGGCATGCTGGCCGAGACCGTGCTCCGGGACGCCGTGCTCGTGGGCACCGATTTCTACCGGGCCCACCTGGAGGGCGCGGTGCTCGACGGCGCCGACCTGACGGGGGCCGGCCTGGTGAAGGCCGTCCTGGACGACGCGTCCCTGCGACGCACGAAGCTGGACGGCGCGGACCTGGGCAGCGCGGAGCTGTCGGACACCGATGCCCGGCAGGCCTCGCTGCGCGGCGCCGGGCTCCACGGCGCGGCGCTGCTCGGCACGCTGTTCCAGGGCGCGGACCTCACCGGGGCCTCGCTCAAGGAGACGTCGTTCGGCGCGGTGGTCGACGAACACACCGTCGTCCAGGGTCTGTCGGGCTCGGTGTACGGGCCGATGACCGTGGAGAGCGACGGCCGGCGCGACGAAGTCGGCGGCCGGGCGATGGAGTTGTGGCTGAACGGCCGGGGCGCCGATGTACGTGTGATCGACCCGGACGCCCGGGGCATCACGTACTACGCGAAGATCGGCGACGGCTATCCGCGCAGCAGCCCGCGCGGTGTGGTCCGGCGGCGCTTCCTCGACGGGGTCTCCTACGACGAGGCGTTCACCCGCAACCTCCGATGGGAGGCGACCGAGTACCTGCGGCTCTACGAACTGGGTCACAACGAGGTCGACCACGTGGAGATCACCGAGGCGGAGGCGGACGCCTTTGTCGCGGCCGTCACCGCGAAGCTCGGCGAACAGCCGTGACGGCCGTCGACGCCGGTGCGGTCCGCGCCGGCGTCGCCGCCGGGACGAATGAGCAGCAGCCGAAGGAGATCGTTCGCGCATGACCGCCGCGCAGGACTACGACAGCCAATTGCTGGAGTCGGTTTCGGTACGCCGTCGGCGGCTTCGCGATGCCTTGTTGTTCGGCGGGCAGCGCGGGCGGCGGTCGGTCGACGAGCGGCTCGGGAAACTGTTCGCCGGAATTGTGATTGCGGCGGTGCTCTGCGCGGGCTGCGTGGGCTGGTCGTTCATTTCCCACAAACTCATCGGCAAGAGTCCGTACGGGACTTCGGTCCAGCCGACGTCAATGCCCTCTTCGTCGGCCTCTTCGCCCGCTTCTTCATCCACTTCTTCGCCCGCCGTGAAGTCTTCGGCCCGATGATAGGTTCGCGCACGTGATAGCTACGGGATCGGTGAGCCGTACGGCGTTGAGCCGGGTCACTCTGGTCGGTGAACAGCGTCGGGTCGATCTCGTTCTGCCGTCCGACGAACCCATTGGGCTGTTGTTGCCCGAAATCATGCGGTTGCTCGGGGACGCTCCGGGGAGCCGGCCGATGCTGCGGCATCTGACGACGGCCGACGGATCGGTGCTCACGCAGGACTCGTCGCTGGCCTCGGCGGGCGTGCCCGACGGTGCGGTGCTGCGGCTCGTGCGGGTCGAGGACGCGCCTTCGGCACCCGTCGTGCACGACGTCACCGACGAGGCGGCGGACGATCTCGACGTACGCGCCTGGCGCTGGCGGCCGTCCTCCCGGCGCGCGGTCGCGGGTCTCGCCACCGTCGGCTGGGCACTCGCCGCCGGGGCGCTCGCGCGCGAGGAGTTCGCGCTGTCCGCGGTCGGTACGGTGCTGCTCGCCGTGGCCGGGGTCTGCGCCGTCGCCGGGGCGGTGCTCGGCCGGATCGGGCAGCGCGGTCCCGCGACCACCCTGATCGTCACGGCCGGGGCACTCGGTGTGCACGGGGCGTGGACGCTGGCCGACGCCTACGGCTGGCCGGGCGGGGCCCGGCTCGGCACGGTCGGCGCCGCACTCGCGGTGGCCCTGCTGCTGCTCGGCCTCTTCTCGCCGCTCGGCCGCGGCGGGCTCATCGGGGCCGGGGCGGTCGTCGGGGGCGGAATCTGCTGGGAAGCCGTGATCGCGCTGCAGTCCGGCGCCGGTACCGCGGTCGGGCAGGCGCGGGCCGGGGCGATCGTGGTGGTCGTGGCGGCGCTGGTGCTCGGGGTGCTGCCGCGTCTCGCGCTGATGGCGTCCGGGCTCTCCGGCCTGGACGACCGGCGCTCCGGCGGGGCGTCCGTCAGCCGCTACCAGGTGTCCACCGCACTCGCGGCCACCCACCGCGGGCTCGCCCTCGCGACGGTCGTCGTGGCCGGCTGCGCGGCGTTCGCCGGGACGCTGGTGCTGCGCACGCCGACCGTGTGGACGGTGCCGCTCGCGTCGGTCCTCGCCGTGGTGCTCGCCCTGCGCGCGCGGGCCTATCCGCTGGTCCCGGAGGTCGTCGGCCTGTTCGCGGCGGCGGCCGCGGTGGCCGGGCGGCTGGTCTGGGTGTGGTGGGAGCGCAACGGCACGGCCGGTCCGCTGGCCCTGCTCGTGGTGCTCGCGCTGGCCCCCGTCGCGGTGCTCGTGATCCAGCCCCCGGACCACGTACGGGTCCGGCTGCGGCGGTTCGGCGACGCGCTGGAATCGGTCGGCGTGATCGCACTGTTCCCGCTGGTGCTCGGGGTGTTCGGCGTGTACGGGCGACTGCTCGGCACGTTCGCGTAGGTACGCGTGAGTATGCGTAGAGGTCGGGATATGGCTGTGGGCGGCGAGGACTGGCAGCGCGATGTGCTGCGCGAGCTGGGCGGGAACGGCTCGGCGTCGGCCGCGCCCCCGGGCGCGGACCCGGGCGACGGCGCCGCGTCCGCGGGAGACCCCGTCCCACGGCCGGACGCGGGAGGCCCCCCGGCGCCCGACGCGCGGCCGTACCCGGGCGCCGCGGAAGGCACCTTCCGGATACGCCGGGCCGAGCCCGCCCGCGGCTCCGACCCCCGCGAGCCGGGAACTCCGCTGCCCCCGGCGGGTGTTGACGCCTCGGGGACGGACGGGGGCGGCCCCGGCCGCACCCCGCCCTCGCGACGGCCCGGCGCCTCCGGGCACCGCCCCGCGAACCCGCAGCCAGGTCCGGCCGTCCGGCGCCCCCAGTCCGCGGAGTCCGGCGCCGCCGGGCCCTACGCGCAGCCCCCGCACCTCGACGCGGCCGGGGCCCTCGACGCCATCGCGGCCGCGCGGGCCGCGGCCCAGCGCGACTCCGGCGCTCCGGACGA
Source organism: Streptomyces xanthochromogenes (assembly GCF_014650455.1). Classification (GTDB taxonomy): domain Bacteria; phylum Actinomycetota; class Actinomycetes; order Streptomycetales; family Streptomycetaceae; genus Streptomyces; species Streptomyces xanthochromogenes. The sequence continues at coordinate 5,718 of NZ_BMUZ01000001.1, forward strand.
GGGGTCCGGTGCCCGGCCGGCCCGTTCGCCCGAGCCGGCGCCTCCGGCCGACTCGCGCCCCGCGACCCTTCCCCAACTCCGCGTCCCCGGCGGGCGCGACGCCGCCGTGCCGATGCCCACCCCCGAGTCCGTGCCCACCGTCGACCCCCGGCTCGCCGTGGCGCTCGGGAAGCCCGTGCACGGGGACTCGGTGACCAAGCGGGCCGGGCGGTCGGTGCGCAAGCTCGGCGCCTCCGCCGCGCAGGACGTCGCCGAGGAGACGCGGATCGGACGGGAGCTGCAGCAGCCCGTCACGACCGGGCGGCTCATCGCGGTCACCTCCATCCGGGGCGGGGTCGGCAAGACCACCGTCGCCGCGCTGCTCGCCCGCAGCTTCAACCACTACCGGCACGATCCCGTGCTCGCCCTGGAGGCGGACGGCGCGCTCGGCACCCTGCCGGTGCGGCTCGGCGCCGAGTCGGTGCGCTGGTCCTGCGCCGACCTCGCGCGGATCCTCACCCCGGCCATGCAGCTGACCGACGTCACCGGGTACCTCGTGCCGATCGCGGACGGCGGCTGGCTGCTGCCCGCGAGCCAGGGCCGTCTCGGCGCACCCCTGAGCATGCGCACGTACCGGACGGTGACGCTCGCGCTGCGGCGCTACTTCGCGGTGAGCGTGGTCGACTGCGAGACGCTGCCCGGCGAGGTGGCGCGTACCGCGATGGACACCGCGCACGCCCGGGTCGTGGTCGCCCCGATGACCGCGGAGGGCGTCGGCGGCACCCGTCTCGTCCTCGACTGGCTGGCGCAGCTCCCGCACTCGGCGCTCGCCACCACCGTGGTGGCGCTCACCGCCAACTCGCCCGATACGACACTGGACTTGAAGACCGCCACCGCGCATCTGCGGGAGGCGGGCGTCAGCGTGCTCCCGGTTCCTTACGACCGGCATCTGGCCCAGGGAGGCCCCATCCAGACCGCACTGCTCGGCCGGGCCACCCGGCGGGCCGCCGTCGCGCTGGCCGCCGAAGCGATGGAGCGGGCGGTGAGGGCGCGATGACGCTGCACCAGATCCACCGCCCCGCCCGCTCGACCCGGCCGACCGCCCCCGCCGCACCGCGCGCCGTCGAGCCGCCGCCGAACCTGCCCGAGGGCAAGACCGGCACGGCCGCGACCGCGCTGCTGCCCATGGCCGGAGTGATGAGTTCGGTCATCATGATGACGGTGATCCGCAACAGCCAGTTCGCGGGGCTCGGCGCCATCGTCCTGGTCGTGGCGCTGCTCGGCGCGGTCGCGCTGTTCCTGTCCCAGCGGGGCAAGGCGCAGCGCACCCGGCGCACCCAGCGCGAGCGGTATCTGGAGTACCTGGAGGAGCAGCGCGAGGAACTCGGCGCCGTGGAGCGGGAGTCGAGGCTGCGGGCCCGGCTCCTGAACCCGCCGCCCGAGGCCCTGTACGACGTGCTGCGGGACCTGGCGCGGCTGTGGGAGCGGCGACGGGGCGACGCGGACTTCCTGCGGGTGCGGGTGGGCACCGGCACCGTACCGACGCAGGACCTGTCGATCGGGCAGAACAGCGCCCAGGGCGTGCTCACTCCGCCGGACCCGTTCATGCTGAACGAGGCCCGGGCTCTGGTGGCGCGGTACTCCACGGCCACCGAGTCCCCTCTCACGGTGCCGCTCGACCGGGCGGCGGACGTGAGTGTGGTCGGCGACCGCGAGGGCGTACTGCGGGTGGCGCGGGCGCTGCTCGTGCAGGCGGCGGTCACGCACGCCCCCGACGATCTGGCGATCGCACTCGGCGTGCCGGGTGATCTGCTCGCCGACTGGGAGTGGGCGAAGTGGCTGCCGCACGTCCTGGACGCGCTGGAGAGCGACGGCCCGGTGGCCGCGCGCCGGATCGCGCCGAGCATGCCGCAGCTGGCCCGTCTGATGCGCTCGGACCTGCGCCGCCGCGCCTCGTACGCGGCGGAGGTGCGCCGGGGCCTGTCGGACCGGAACGCGCTGATGATGATCGACCGGCTGCTCGTGGTGAGCGACGAGTACGGCGCTCCGGCCGAGGAACTGCAAAGGCCCGACACGGCAGTCGGGCTCACCGACATGGGCGTGACGGTGCTGCACCTGCTGGAGCGGCAGGTGGACGAGCCGGATCACGTCAGCGTGCGGATCAGCGTGGACGGCGACAGCGTCACGGTCGAGGACCTGCGCGACCCGTCGAACCCGGCCCCGCCGGTGTCGTACGGCCTGTCCGACGAGGTGAGCCCGGCCGGCGCCGAGGGCCTCGCGCGGATGCTGGCGCCGCTGCGGCTGTCGGCGGAGTCGGTGGCCGACGGCACCCCGGTGACCGGGCCGGTGGACTTCCCGGCGCTGCTCGGCATCGACGACCCGGCGGACCTGGACATCGACCGGCTGTGGGCGCCGCGCGGCGAGCGGGCGTTCCTGCGGGTGCCGATCGGTCTCGACGACCGGCACCAGCCGGTGCTGCTCGACCTGAAGGAGTCGTCCGAGCTGGGCATGGGCCCGCACGGGCTGTGCGTGGGCGCGACCGGCTCCGGCAAGTCCGAACTCCTTCGCACCCTGGTGCTCGCCCTGGTCGCCGGGCACCCGCCGGAGGACCTGGCGCTGGTCCTGGTCGACTACAAGGGCGGCGCGACCTTCGCCCCGTTCGCCGAACTGCCGCACGTGGCCGGGGTGATCACCAACCTGGAGAACCAGGCCGGTCTCGTCGAGCGCGTGCACACCAGCCTGGCGGGCGAGGTGAAGCGGCGCCAGCAGGTCCTCAAGGACGCGGGCAACGTCGCCGACATCGGGCACTACGCCGCGCTGCGCGCCGAGCGGCCCGACCTCGAACCGCTGCCGCACCTCTTCGTGGTGATCGACGAGTTCGGTGAACTCCTCACCGCCAAGCCGGACTTCATCGACCTGTTCCTCTCGATCGGCCGGATCGGACGCTCCATCGGCGTCCATCTGCTCCTGTCCAGCCAGCGCATCGAGGGCGGCAAGCTCAAGGGCCTCGACACCTACCTCTCCTACCGGCTCGGCCTGCGGACGTTCTCGGCGGACGAGTCGCGCACGGTGCTCGACACCACGGACGCCTTCCACCTGCCGCCGCTGCCCGGCTTCGGGTATCTGAAGGTGGACACCTCCACGTACGAGCGCTTCAAGGCCGGGTACGTCTCGGGCGCCCACCGGGGCCCGGCCGTCCTGGAACAGCAGGACGACACCCCGCTCGCCTGGGCGTACGGGACCTTCAACTCCCCCGCGCAGGAGGCGAGTCCGGAGGAGTCCGAGCCGCGGATGCGCGAGCGGGAGACCGGGCCGACCGTCATGTCGGCGATGGTCGACCAGCTGCGCACGGCCGCCGCGCCGGTCCGCCGGATCTGGCTGCCGCCGCTGCCCGCGGCCATCAGCCTCGACGCGGCGGCGGGCCCGCTCCAGGTGTCCGAGCACGGTCTGCGGCTCAGCCACGCGCCGGGTCCGATGCGCGTGCCGCTCGGGGTGCTCGACGATCCGGGCCGGCAGTGGCAGGGCCCCTGGACCCTCGATCTGACGGTGGCCGGCGGGCACGTGGCCGTCATCGGCGGCCCGCAGTCCGGTAAGACGACCCTGCTCCGCACCCTCGCGCTCTCCCTCGCCCTGACCCACACTCCGGCCCAAGTCGCCCTGTACGGGCTCGACTTGGTGGGCGGCGGCCTCGCGGCGCTCGCGGGCCTTCCGCACGTCGGCGGGATCGCGGGGCGCGCGGACCACGAGCGGGCCGCGCGTACGGTCGCCGAGGTGCGGGCCATGCTGGCCGCCCGCGAGGAGCTGTTCCGCGAGCACGGCATCGACTCGGTGGACGAGCTGCGCAGCCTGCGCGCGCAGGGCCGGCTGCCCGAGCTCGGCTCGACCGACGTGGTGCTGCTCATCGACGGGTACGGGGCGCTGCGCGACGAGTTCGACGACCTGGACGACGCGGTGGCCGACCTGCTCAAGCGCGGCAGCGGCTACGGCATCCACATCGTGGCGGGCATGCTGCGCTGGAACGACGTACGGATCGCGACGCAGTCGATGTTCGGTACGCAGCTGGAGCTGCGGCTCAACGACCCGTCGGACTCGGCGATCGACCGCAAGCTGTCCGAGACGCTCGCCGTCGACACCCCGGGGCGGGTCCTCACCCACGGCAAGCTGTTCGCGCAGGCCGCGCTTCCGCGCACCGACTCGGTGGCCTCGGTCGCCGACCTCGGGCCCGCCTTGGAGGACGCGGCCCGCACCGTGCGGGCCACCTGGCACGGTGAACTCGCTTCTCCGGTACGGGTGTTGCCGACTCGGCTGCCCGCCCAGCGACTGCCGTCGCCGGTCGCCGAGCCGAGGCGCATCCCCATCGCGGTCGACCAGGACGCACTGAATCCCGTACTCCTCGACCTGTTCGAGCACGACCAGCATCTGCTGATCCTGGGCGACAACGAGTGCGGCAAGACCAATCTCCTCAAGCTCATCGCCCAGCAGTTCACCGCCCGCTACAGCGACGAGGAGCTGGTCTTCGCCGTCTTCGACCCGCGCCGCGGCCTTCGCGGAGTGGTGCCCGAGCCGTACCGCGGCGGCTACGCGCACAACGCGAAGATCAGCGCGGGGCTCGCCTCGGGCATCGCCACCGAGCTGGAGAAGCGGCTGCCGGACGAGAGCGTGGACCACGACGCGCTGCCGGACGGGCCCGCGTTCGAGGGGCCGCGGATCGTCGTCCTGGTCGACGACTACGACATCCTCACCACGGCCGGGCAGCAGCCGCTCACACCGTTCCTGCCGTACATCTCCTCCGCGCAGGACATCGGCCTGCACTTCGTGGTGGCCCGCCGCGTCGCGGGTTCCTCGCGCGCGCTGTACGAACCGTTCCTGACCACCCTGCGCGAGACGGGCACGGCCGCTCTCGTGATGACGGGCGACCGCACCGAGGGCCAGCTGTTCCCCGGTCTGTACGCGTCCGCGCAGCCGCCGGGCCGCGGCTATCTGGTGCGCCGCGGCCGCCGCCACCAGCTCGTCCAGACCGCCCTCGCCCACCAGGAAGAAGCCGAACTTTCGTGACCAAGGACGTCATCGCCCTCACCCCGAAGATGCCGGACACCTGGGCGCTGCTCGCCGGGCTCTACGCGGGCGGGCCCGGGCTCACCGTCGACACCGGCAACGACGGGGCGGTGGTACAGCTCTGCGCGGCGGACGGGCGCCCGCTGGTGTCCCTGGAAGCGCCGCTGCTCGTCCAGGTGCCCGGCGAGGCAGAGCGGCTCCTGGGGGGTCAAGTCCCGGTCCCCGAGGGCGCGTTCTGGTGGACGGAGGCACGGGCCTCCACGGCGGCGCCCGAGGCGGAACGGCTCGCCGGTTCGGTCGCGGGGCGGCTCACCACGCTGCTCGGCGGCATCGCGTGGCCGCCCGGCGCGGCGAGCACCGACGTGGTGCCGGTCGAGCAGGACGCGGAGGTCACGGCGCGGCCCGCGGCGGGCGGGGCGCACCCCACGGTGGACGTCCTGACCGAGTCGACCGCGGTGGTCATGTGCGACCGGCCGCTCATCCCGCTGAGCGCCTGGCTCTCGCACATCCTGCGCGCGGCCGTCGAGAGCCGCCGGGCGCTGCAGATCGTGACCCCGCCGGGGGTCCGGCTCAGCCTTCCGCTGCGCACGGCCCTGACGGGCGCGCCCAACCGCTGGGTGGTGAAGGACCCCGACTGCGGTTACTACGACGGGCTTTCCGGCGCGGTGCTGCGCTGGCAGGACGGTACGTTCGCGCCGGCCCTCGACGCGGAGGGCCGCGCGGTGGTGGCGGAGGCGTTCAGCACGTCCTCGCCCACCTCGGAGCGGCAGCTGATCGTCGCGTTCCGCACGGTGCACAACGCGGACGAGAACCTGGTGATCGGCCGCGCCCTGGAGGCCGCCTGGCAGGCGCTGACCGGCGCGGCTCCGGCGGGCTGGGGTACCGCCGAGCCCATCAACCTCCCTTGGTCCGCACGGCAGTTGACCGGCCTCGCCCGGGACCGCGCGCCCGAGCCGACGCATCTGCTCGCGGTGGGAGATCCGGCACGGCCCGCGCTCGCGGGGCTGCGGGTGACCCGGGTCGAGCGGGGTGTCGCCGTGGACGCCACGCTCACCCTCGGGTACGGGGCGTCCGAGGCACCCCCGCTGGACGCCATCGAGGCGCTGGCGGAGACCCTGGCCGACCGGCACGACCTCGCCCATCTGCTGGTCTCCCTGCGCCGTGGGCGCCGCGACCTGGCGGTGCCGGGCCACTTCGAGGCGCCGCCGATCCCGGTGTCGTACACGCTGGGTGCGGCGGGGGTGAGCGCGGCGGGCCCGGCGCACGCCTCACGCCCTCCCGTGGCCCTGCGGCCCACTCCCCTCGGCCCTGCGCTGCACTACGTGCTGGGGGACGGTACGGATGCGGGTGCCTGGGCGGTGCTCGAACGCGTGATGGCCCACATCGAGGCCGGCTCGGCCCCGGCCCCCTGACCTCTGCGGCGCGGTCCTCTGCTTCGGCCCCCTGGTCCTGCTGGTGTGGCCTGCCCCCAGGGGCGCGGGGGCTCGCGCTTCCGCATGTGGTTCGTCGACCGCGGCCCGCCGGGGGCCGTTCGCGCAGTTCCCCGCGCCCCTGTAGGCGGACCAGCACCGAACCCGTCCCGCATCCCGCATCCCGCACTCCAGCCTGCCCAGCCCCGGCCCCCCAGGGGCGCGAGGAACTGCGCGACCAACCCAGCACGGCCCGCGGACGAACATCCCCCTGCGGGGGATCACGCTTCCGCTTGCAGTCCGTCAACCGCGGCCCGCCGGGGGCCGTTCGCGCAGTTCCCCGCGCCCCTGTGGGCGGGCCGGCACCGAACCCGTCGCGCCCCCGCGGCGAAGCCGCGCCAAGACACAGCCCCGCGCCTCTGCAGGCGGACCCGCACCGGACCCGGCCCGCGGCGGAGCCGCGTAAAGACAGGGGGGCTCACTCGCGATGGCGGAGCAGCAGCATCGCCGCGTCGTCGTGCAAGGGCCCCTCCGTGTGGAGGATGAGGTCACGCCGCAGGGCCTCCAGCGCGGCCTCGGGGTCGGGGTCCTTCAGCAGTGGCGTGCGGGCTCCCAGGGGGTAGAAGGAGCCCTCGCGGTCGCGGGCCTCGGTGACGCCGTCGGTGTACAGGAGGAGCTGGTCGCCGGGGGCGAAGGCGACCTGGAAGGGCTGGGGGCCGTCGTCCGGGCCGAGGCCCAGGCCGAGCGGGAGCGCGTACTCGGCGGGTTCGGGGAAGGACACCGCCCCGTCGGCCCGTACCAACAGGGGCGGCGGATGCCCGTAGTTGAGGAACACGGCCCCGTTCGCGGGGTCGAGTTCCGCGATGATCGCGGTGACGAACTTCTCGCCCTGCAGGGTCCGCCCGGCCGCCCGCGCGATGCGCGCGCCCACGCCCTTGAGGTCGGGCTCGTCGTGCGCGGCCTCGCGGAACGCGCCGAGCACCACCGCCGCCGTCTCCACCGATTCGAGCCCCTTGCCCTGCACGTCCCCGATGATCACGCGCACCCCGCCGGGCGCCGCGACCACCTCGTACAGGTCCCCGCCGATCCTCGCCTCCGCGACCGCCGAGGTGTACGAGACGGCCGCGCGCAGATGCCCGGCGCTGCGCGGCACCGGGCGCAGCAGCACCCGTTGGGCGACCTCGGCGATGGAGCGCATGCCGGCGAGTTCGGCCTCGCGGCGCTGGCGCATCACGCTGCCGACGGCGGCCACCGCCGTGACGCCCGCGACGGCGGCGAGCGAAGCGAAGCCGCGGCGCTCCTCGAAGAGCTCGCTGTAGATGCCGAGCCCGACCCCGGCGACCAGCGCGATCAGGCCGACGACGACCGTGCGCCGCCAGCCGCCGACCAGGCCCGCGAAGGCGGGTCCGAGCGCGACGAGCGGCAGCAGTCCGACCGTGGGGCCCGCGATCACGTTGGCCACGACGACCAGCGCCATCACGGCATACGGCAGCAGCGGGAGCAGCACGGGGTCGGGACTCGACCTCGCTTCGGAACGGGTGCGGCCCTCGCCGGTTCTTCGCACCATGGCCGCACCCCTTTCACACCCTTGGGCAACCATTTCGCCACCCCGGGCCCGCCGCAACCCTTCCGTTACCGAATCGAGGCCGCGCGCCGGTGTGGAGCGGTCAGGCGCTGGCCCGCTTCCTGGGGGTCGTCTTCTTCGCAGCCGTCTTCTTCGCGGTCGTGGCCGTGGACTTCTTGGCGCCGGTGGACTTGGGGCTCGCCGCGGCCGACTTCTTGGCCGCGGTCTTGGCGGTGCCGGTCTTCGAGGCGGTGCTCTTCTTGCCCTGCGCGGCCTTCGTTCCGGTGGTCTTCTTCGCCGCGGCCGTCGACTTCGCGGCCGTCTTCGACGCCGTCTTCTTCGCGGGCGCCGACTTGCGGCCGCCGGACTTGCGCGAGCTGAGCTCGGTGACCTCGGCGACGTCCCCGTCCGCCGCCACGCCCGACTCCCCGCCCTCACCGCGCGAGGCCTTCGCGGCCTTCACGCTGTTCTCCAGCGCCGCCATCAGGTCGATGACCTTGCCTCCCTTGGCGGCGGGGGCCTCCGGGGCCGGGGCGACCGCGCCGTCCGCCTTCGCGGCGATGAGCTCCTCGACGGCGGTGCGGTAGTCGTCGTGGAGGGTCGCCATGTCCACCTCGCCGAGGGTGTCCATCAGGGCGTCCGCCAGATCGAGTTCGGCCTCGCGGACGCTCACGTCGGCCTCGGGGGCGGCTTCGTCGGAGGCGCGGATCTCGTCCGGCCAGAGCAGTCCGTGCATCGCGATCACGTCGTCGACCACCCGCAGCATGCCGAGCCGCTCCCGCCCGCGCAGCGCGAACTTGGCGATGGCCACCTTCTTGCTGCGCTTGAGGGCCTCGCGCAGCAGGGTGTACGGCTTGGCGGCGGGGACCCCGTTGGCGGAGAGGTAGTACGCGGCGTCCATCTGGAGCGGGTCGATCGTGTCGGCCGCCACGAACGCGACGATCTCGATCGTCTTGGCGGTGGGCAGCGGCAGCGAGGCCAGATCGGCGTCGGTGATCGGGATCATCGAGCCGTCGGCGTCCTCGTACGCCTTGCCGATCTCGTCCTGGCTCAGCTCTTCGCCGTCCAGCTCGCACACCTTGCGGTAGCGGACCCGGCCGCCGTCCGCGGTGTGGATCTGGCGGAACGAGATCGAGTGGTTCTCGGTGGCGTTCACGACCTTGATCGGAATGCTGACCAGGCCGAACGAGATCGCACCGTTCCAGATGGATCGCACGGTTTCTCCTCTTCGTCCCCGAGGAGTGCGTTTGCTGTGGTTCGTGGGACTCTCATCGTATGACGCCGATCACGGAGGTGGAGGGGCGGCGGATCGCCCTCTCGAATCTGGACAAGGTGCTCTATCCGGCCACCGGCACCACCAAGGGCGAGCTGCTGCACTACTGCGCCTCGGTCTCGGGCCCGCTCCTGGCCCATCTGGAGAACCGGCCGGTGTCGTTCCTGCGTTTCCCGGACGGTCCCGCGGGCCAGCGCTTCTTCACCAAGAATCCTCCGCCTGGCACCCCCGCCTGGGTGAAGACGGCCGAAGTGCCGCGCTCCGAGGACAAGGCGGCCCGCCAGGTGGTGGTGTCGGACCTCGCGACCCTGATGTGGGCGGCGAACCTGGTGGTCGAGTTCCACACCCCGCAGTGGCGGGCCGACGCCCCGGCGCTCGCCGACCGTCTCGTGCTCGACCTCGACCCGGGCGAGCCCGCGAGCGTCGTCGAATGCTGCGAGGTGGCCGGGTGGCTGCGCGACCGGCTCGCCGCGGACGGTCTGGAGGCGTACGCCAAGACCTCGGGCTCCAAGGGGCTGCACCTGCTCTCGGCCCTGGAACCGACCCCCTCCGATCAGGTCTCGGCGTACGCGAAGACGCTGGCCAAGGAGGCCGAGGCGGCCCTGCCGGGCCTGGTCACGCACAAGATGGCGAAGGCGCTGCGGCCCGGCAGGGTGTTCGTGGACTTCAGCCAGAACGCCGCCGCGAAGACCACGGCGACGCCCTACACCGTGCGCGCCAAGGAGCGTCCGACGGTGTCGGCGCCGGTGTCCTGGGCGGAGGTGGAGTCCTGTGCGGCCCCGGACGATCTGGTGTTCCTGATCGGCGACATCGGGCCCCGCCTGGACCGGGACGGCGATCTGCTGGCCCCGCTCCTCGATCCCGACGAGGCGGGCCGGCTGCCATGAGCGCGGACCGGGACCCGGGCCCGGCGGGAGTCGCCCTGCGACCCCCGGTCGACGTCATGCGCCCACGGCCCGCCGACGAGATCCCCACGCCCGGCAGCACGCCCGGGGGCCTGCAGTACTCGCTCAAGCTCGACGGATTCCGCGCCCTCGCCTTCGTCCTCGACGGCGGGAAGGTCTTCCTGCAGTCCCGCTCGCGGCGGGACCTCTCCCGGGAGTTCCCGGAGATCGCCGCGTATCTGCGCGGCCAGCTGCCGCCGGGCGTCGTGCTGGACGGCGAGCTGTGCGCCTATCGCGAGGGGCGGCTGAGCTTCACCGATCTGCTGCGCTCGCACGGCGACCGCGAGCGGGCGGGCGTCCCGGTGTCGTACATCGCGTTCGACATCCTCGCCGTTCCCGGCCGGGACGTACGGGCGCTGCCCCTGCGGGACCGCTGGGAGCTGCTGGGAACGGCGCTGCGGGACGTCGGCCCGCCCGTCCAGCGGGTGCTCGCCACACGGGACGAGGACACGGCACACGACTGGTTCCGCGACCTGCGGGCCGTGGGCGTCGAGGGCATCGTGGCCAAGGCCCTGGACTCGCCCTACCGGGCCGGAGGCACCCGGGCCTGGCGCAAGATCCGGCATTCCGACACCCGCGACGGCGCGCTCCTCGGCGTCTTCGGCCCGCCGCCGCGCCCCCGGGCGCTGCTCGTCCGGCTCCCCGACGAACGCACCGTACAGACCTCGCCCCGCCTGACCCCGCTGCAGGCCCGGCAGGTGGGCGAGCTGGTCCACGACCGCCTGGGCGCGCAGGAGGACCATCCCGACTTCGGACCCGTACGCATGCTCAAGGAGCCTCTCCTCGTGGAGCTGCGCGAGGCGGCCGGACGCCAGGAGGGCGCCCGTTTCGTCCGCGTGCGGTCGGAGGGGTGAGCGGCGGGTCAGCGCGGGCGGCGGGCGTTGAGCCGGGCGGCCCGGCCGGTGAGGTGGGCGCGTTCGGCGAGGTTCGGCGCCCGGTGGGCCGCCTCGGCGTACAGCCGTGCCGCGGTCGCCAGGTCGCCGGCGCGCTCGTGGAGGTAGGCGGCCACCGCGGTGTGGCGGGGCAGCGCGGGGTCCAGGGGCGCGAGCGCCGCGAGGCCCGCACGCGGCCCGTCGGCCTCGCCGACGGCGACCGCCCGGTTGAGCCGGACGACGGGGCTGTCGGTCAGGCGCACGAGCTCGTCGTACCACTCGACGATCTGCACCCAGTCGGTCTCGTCGGCGGTGAGCGCGTCGGCGTGCAGCGCCGCGACGGCGGCCTGCGCCTGGTACTCCCCCAACCGGTCCCGGGCGAGCGCCAGTTGGAGCACGTGCACCCCCTCGGCGATCGCCCGGGTGTCCCACTTCGTGCGGTCCTGCTCGGCGAGCGGCACCAGGCTGCCGTCGGGCGCGGTCCGGGCGGCGCGGCGGGCGTGGTGGAGCAGCATGAGCGCGAGCAGCCCCGCGACCTCGGGGTGGTCGATCGCGGCCGCGAGCTGCCGGGTGAGGCGGATGGCCTCGGCGGCCAGATCGACATCGCCGGAGTAGCCCTCGTTGAAGACCAGGTAGAGGACGCGCAGCACGGTGGCCACATCGCCGGCCCGGTCGAGACGCACCCCGGAGACCGTGCGCTTGGCCCGGCTGATGCGCTGCGCCATGGTGGCCTCGGGCACCAGATACGCCTGGGCGATCTGACGCGTCGTCAAGCCGCCGACCGCGCGCAGGGTGAGCGCGACGGCCGACGACGGCGTGAGGGACGGGTGCGCGCACAGGAAGTAGAGCTGGAGCGTGTCGTCCGTCGCGGACGCGGGCCCGGGCGCCGGCTCCACCTCGACGCGGTCCTCGCGCCGGCGCCGGGCGGCGTCCGACCGGGTGGCGTCGAGGAAGCGGCGCCAGGCGACGGTGATCAGCCATCCCTTCGGGTCGCGCGGCCGCTCGCCCGGCCAGACCCGGACCGCCTCGACCAGGGCGTCCTGCACCGCGTCCTCGGCCGCCGCGAAGTCCGCCCCGCGGCGCACGAGGGCGGCGAGCACGCCCGGCGTGAGGCTTCTCAGCAGGGCCTCGTCCACGGGGAAGCTCACTCCGTGACGGTGGGGTGCGCACCCAGGAACGGGCGCAGCTCCAGCCACTCGTGGATCGGCCTGCCACCGGCCCCGGGGGCGGCCGACAGCTCCCCGGCCAGCTCCACGGCACGCTCGTAGCTGTCGACGTCGATCACCATCCAGCCCGCGATGACGTCCTTGGTCTCGGCGAACGGCCCGTCGGTGACCGGCGGTCGGCCCTCGCCGTCGTAGCGGACAAACGTCCCCTCGGGCGCGAGGGCCTGGCTGTCGACGAACTCGCCGGTCTTCTCCAGGCGGGCCGCGAACTCGTTCATGTACCGCACGTGGGCCGAGATCTCCTCCGGCGTCCACTCGGCCATCGGCACGTCGTTCACCGAAGCCGGGGCGCCGCGGTAGTGCTTCAGGAGCAGGTACTTGGCCATGGTGGTTCTCCTCGGTACGGGTGCGGCCCATTCTGGCCGCGTTCGCTCCGGGGACGGAGCCGGCCACGGGTTCTCGACATCGCCGTCCGAAGTTTTTCCGGCTCCGGTGCGCTTTCCGGCTCCGGTGCGCGGCCGACGCGAGCCCGGCCCCGGTTTCCCGGCGCTCACACCCGCAGCCAGGTCCTGCGGTCCCGTGCCGTCCAGTAGAGGGACTCCACGTCGGCGGGCTTGAGCACGCCTCCCGCACGGGCGAGCTCCGGCAGGTCGCCGTCCGTCAGGACGCTGACGTCGGGGGCCGCACCCGGGGCGCCCTCGACCCGTTCCGCATCGACCAGGAGCAGCACCGCCCGCACCGCCGCCGCCAGGGCGAGCGAGGCGCGTTCGGCCTGGTGGCGGGCGTCGCGCAGGAGCGGCAGCGGGGTGGCCCTGCCCACGGTGACCAGCGGGTCGGCGATCCGCACCCGGTGCCGCCGGGTGTCGAGGGACCGCACGGCGAACACGCCCGCGGGCCCGAGGAGCAGGTGGTCGATCACGGCCGCGCCGGGCAGCGGCACCGAGTGCAGGACCCGCCAGCCCGCACCTTCGAGCCGCTCCAGCACGGCCCCGGCCCGCTGTTGTGCGGCGAGTTCCCGGCGGCGCGGGTCGGTCCACAGGCGGTGGGTGCCGGGATGCCGTTCGAGGTCGCCGAGCAGCGCCTCGCCGGGCCGGTTGGGCGCGAGGTCGTCGTCGGGGTGCAGGGAGAGCCGGACCAGGTCGGAGGGGGTCGGCACGGGCGGCGGCCCGACGGTCGGCGCCCCGACGACGTACGGGCGCAGCGCGGCGAGCACCTCGGCCCGGTGGTCGTCGAGCAGCAGCGAGACATGACCGCTGTCCCGGTCGTACCAGGCGACGGCACGCCCGTCCGGGAGGCTGACGTACAGTCGCGCCTGTCCGTTCCGGTGTACCGGTGTGACCCGTAGTCCTGCCATGCCCCATCACCCCACCACGGCCCATGGGAACAGCCCGACGGCCGTCGGGGCAATGACTCGTGTGGGCGTCATCACAACGCGATGGACGCAGGGCGGTCATGGCCACGACACTTACGCGCGACACGGAATCAGGAATTACGGGAGGGGAACCACTCAATGATCATTTTCGGCACCCGCGGCTATCTCTACCAGCTCGCGATGCTCACCCTGGTGTGCGGCCGCTGCGGCAATCCGTCCGCGCACGCGGTCCGCAAGTACGTCACGAAGTTCACGCTGTTCTTCGTGCCGCTGTTCCCGCTGTCGACGAAGTTCCGCACGCAGTGCACGTTCTGCGGCCTTGAGCAGCAGATCACGAAGGAGCAGGCCGAGGGTCTGCTCGCGCAGCCGGTCGCGCCGCAGCAGGCGTACGGGCAGCCGGCGCAGCCCGGCCAGATGCAGGGCCAGAACCCCTACCAGCAGTAGGCCGCCCGCGACCCGGGGTGGGTCGCCGATGCGGGCCCACACCGGCGCGAACGGGGTCGAGCCACCACCCGTAACCGCACCGCTCGGTGACCTACGGGGGGCTGTTACACGTGCTCCGCAAGGTCGCAATGGCGGCGCTTTAGCGTCGTATCCATGACCACGCCCACCCCGTCCCGCACCGCCCGCATCGCGGCCGCCTCCGCGCTCGCCCTCAGCATCGGCGGCGGCCTGCCGGCCTGCACCCCCGACCCGGTGGCCAAGGCCCCGGACGTACGGGTGCAGAACGCCGCCACCGCGCAGGCCAAGGCGGTCGTCGGCCCGCTGCGGGCCGCCGAGCCGACCCGGCTCGTGATCCCCTCCGCGAAGGTCGACGCGAGCCCGGTGCTGCGGCTCGGGGTGGACTCCGCCCAGGAGCTGGAGGTGCCTCCGGTCGACGAGGCCGAGCGGGCCGGCTGGTACACCGGCAGCGTCACGCCCGGTGAGAAGGGCGCTTCGGTGCTGGTCGCGCACTACGACACCGCGAACGGCCCGGCGCTGATGCGGAACGTGAAGAACATGAAGGTCGGGGACGCGATCGAGGTCGGCCGGGCGGACGGCTCGACCGCCGTCTTCAGGATCAGGGAGACCCAGCAGGTCGAGAAAAAGGACTTCCCCACGCATAAGGTTTATGGGAAGACCGATCGCCCCGAGCTCCGCCTCATCACCTGCGGCGGCCCCATCGTGGACGGTCACCGCTCGGCCAACATCATCTTCTATGCCGACCTGGTCAAGGCCGAATAAGGCACCGGGGCTCCGGCGAAGGCGCGGCGGAAGGTGAAATAGCCTGGGGTCCCGCACGACAGGGAGCACCTTGATCCGCCACCGCCGCACAGCCCTCCTGGCACCCCTGCTGACCGCAGTGGGTGCGTTGCTGCTGTCCGGCTGCGGCGGGGCGGGCCACCTGGAGAGTTCGGGGGCGACGCCGACGGCCATCGGGCCGATCCACCTGTGGCCGGACCTGCCGCCCGCGACCGCGACCCCCAACGACTACGGCCAGACCGACACCGAGCAGGTGCCCGGCATCAAGGTCCCCGGCGGCGACGTCCGCAAGCTGAACCCGGTCGCGGTGGTCCAGGCCGAGGTGAAGGCGCACCCCAACACCTACAGCGGCGCGGACGGGCTCTATGACGAAACGGTTCGCCAGCTGGGCGCCTGCAAGCAGAAGCCGGCCGGCTGTCCGGTGCTCAAGCCGTACTACCGGGACCTGACCGGGGACGGCAAGGGCGAGCTGATCCTGGGCATCCGGATGCCCGACCAGAACCTCGCGGTGCGCTGCTACATGCCGGCGAAGGACGGCGGTCTGATCCGCATCATGTCCACCGTCGACCAGATCATCAGCGTCGACCTGGCCGGCAGCGACGTGATCCTGCGGTCGGTGTCGGCGGGCATGCCCGGCTACGAGTACCGCACCGCGTGGTCCTGGGACGACCACCAGCAGGCGATGCTCCCCACCCGGGACGAGATCGTGCGCACCAAGCCGGGCGGCAAGCACCCCGCACCCACCGGCGGCGGCCCGCTCGCGCCGTCGCCGAAGAAGAAGCCGCCGACGGCGAGCCCGTCGGCCACCCCCACGGCGGACGCACCATGAAACTGCCCCGGAAGGCCCGGCTGCGCCTGCCCGCCTGGACCGCGACCCTCACCTGGAAGGCCGCGGTGTTCATCACCGTGATGTGCTGCGCCCTCGCCTCACTGCTCGGCGTCCTGGTGCACGTGTCGGTCACCCGGCAGACCGTGGGCGAGGCCCGCCACAAGGCGCTCGACCGGCTGACCGACGTCACCCGGATGTACGAGGCGGGCGAGCAACTGCCGCCCGGCGCCGCTCTCGACCCGCCCGAGCTGCCCGCCTCGCTGCACGCGCTCGCCGTATCCGGCAAACGCGGCACCCTGGTCGACGACGACCACGGACGGCCCACCATGTGGGCGGCGGGCCCCGCCGACGGCAAGGCGCTCGCCGCCGAGATCGACTACACCCAGAGCGCCCGCACCATCAACGGGCTCGACAAGGCCATCCTCGGCTCGTCCATCCTCGCCATCGGCGCGACCCTGCTCGTCGGCGTCTTCGCGGTCACCCGGATCACCCGGCGGCTGCACCAGACGGCGACGGTCGCCCGCCGGATCGAGGCGGGCGACCTGGACGCCCGGGTCAACGACCCCCGCACCAGCGATCCCTCGCGCCCCCAGGACGAGGTGGCCACGGTGGCCGGCGCCCTGGACACGATGGCCGGCACGCTCCAGGGCAAGCTGCTCAGCGAACAGCGCTTCACCGCGGACGTGGCGCACGAGCTGCGCACCCCGCTGACCGGTCTGCACGCGGCGGCCGAGCTGCTGCCCGAGGGGCGTCCGGCCGAGCTGGTGCGGGACCGGGTGCAGGCGATGCGTTCGCTGACCGAGGACCTCCTGGAGATATCCCGGCTCGACGCCGGGAGCGAGCGGGTCGACCTCGACCTCCAGGAGCTGGCGCCCGTGGTGGAACGGCTCGTGCGCGCCTCCGTCGCGTCGGGGACCGCCGAGGCGGACACCACCGTGACGGTGGTGCGGGACGCCTGCGTCGAGACCGACAAGCGGCGTCTGGAGCGGGTCCTCGGCAATCTGCTCGCCAACGCCCACAAGCACGGCAAGGCCCCCGTGGAGCTGACCGTGCACGGCCCGGTCGTCACCGTTCGCGACCACGGCACCGGCTATCCGGACTACCTCCTCGACCACGGGCCGCAGCGCTTCCGCACGGACGCCGGCAGCAAGGGCCACGGCCTCGGCCTGACCATCGCGGTGGGCCAGGCCGCCGTGATCGGCGCGGAGCTGAGCTTCCGCAACGCCCCGGACGGCGGCGCGGTGGCACGGCTCGAACTCCCCGAGTACGTCAGCTTCGAGGTGCCCGGCACCGACGACGTCGCGCACGGGGCGTGACGCCTCGTCACGCTTTGCGAGGCGGCAGGAGCGAATTTAGTGTGAGGCAGGCGAACTGAGGGTCGTTCACCCGCGGCCCCGCCCCGTTCCAGGAGGCACCATGTCCCTGCGTTCCCCTCTTGCCGCACTCGGCCTCTGCGTGGCCACCGGAGCCGTGGCCGTCCTCGCCACGGCGTCGCCCGCCGCCGCCGAGGAGTCCGCGCACAACGAGTACAAGGGCCGCGTCACCGCCAAGTCCGGGCTGATCCTGCGCGACCGGCCGACCCGCAGCAGCCGGATCGTCGGCAAGGCGCCGTACGGCTCCATCGTGCACATCTTCTGCAAGACCGGCGGCGACCGGGTGAACGGGAACGACCGCTGGTACCTGCTCACCGACGGCACCTGGGCGTGGGGTTCGGCCTACTACATCGACAACATCGGGGCCGTACCGCGCTGGTGCTGAACCGTCACGTCACCCCGACCCGGCGCACGCGAACCGGACGCGGGCGGGCGGCTCCGCCGAGCCCCCGTCACCCGGACGGGCCAGGCGGGCCGCGCCACCTAGGCCGCCCGCCCGCTCGGCGCCCCATGACATACACGGACATAAGGCCTCGGCTTGCTACGTTGCGTGCCATGACCGCACCGTCGGCGGCGGACGCCTCCCCGCCCGAGCTGGGCCTCCCCAAGCGGCGGGGCGTCGAACTCTCGCTGCTCATCGGTGCCGTCCTCGTCGTGGTGCTCGGCTATGTGAACGTCGGGCTCGCCCGCACCGGCACGATCCCGCACGACGCCACGCGGTACGGGGCCGGGCTCGGCCTGCTCGCCCTGCTCAGCCACCTCGTGGTCCGCTTCCGCGCGCCCTACGCCGACCCGCTGCTGCTGCCGATCGCGATGCTGCTCAACGGGCTCGGCCTGGTGCTGATCTACCGGCTCGACCTGGCGACCCCGGGCAGCCGGGCGGCGCCGGCCCAGCTGGTGTGGTCGACGCTCGGGGTCGGCCTGTTCCTCGTCGTCGTCCTGGTGCTGCGCGACCACCGCGTCCTGCAGCGGTACGCCTACCTCTCGATGGCCGCCGCCCTGGTCCTCATGCTCGTCCCGATCCTGTTCCCCCCGATCAACGGCGCCAAGATCTGGATCAGGGCCGCCGGATACTCCTTCCAGCCGGCCGAGCTCGCCAAGATCCTGCTCGCCCTCTTCTTCGCCGCCTACCTGGCCGCCAACCGCAACGCGCTCGCGTACACCGGCCGCCGGATCTGGCGGCTCCAACTGCCCACCGGCCGGGTGCTCGGGCCGATCGTGGCGATCTGGCTGCTGAGCGTCGGCGTCCTGGTCCTCGAACGCGACCTCGGTACCTCGCTGCTGTTCTTCGGCCTGTTCGTGGTGATGCTGTACGTGGCGACCGGGCGCACCGGATGGATCGCGGTGGGCCTGCTGCTCGCCTCGGCCGGGGCGGCGGCGGTCGCCCTGTTCGAGCCGCACGTGCACGCCCGGGTCACCGACTGGCTCAACCCGTACGCCACCATCGAGGCCGGCCTCGGCCCGAGCCAGCTCGCCCAGTCCCTGTTCGCCTTCGCGGCCGGCGGCACGCTCGGCGCCGGGCTCGGGCTCGGCCACTCCGTCCTGATCGGGTTCGCCGCGAAGTCCGACTTCATCCTGGCCACCGCGGGCGAGGAGCTCGGCCTGTCCGGACTGACCGCGATCTTCCTGCTCTACGCCCTGCTCGTGGCCCGGGGCTACCGGGCCGGGCTCTGCCTACAGAGCCCGTTCGGGCGGCTCCTCGCCATCGGGCTCGCCTCGATCCTGGCGCTCCAGGTGTTCGTCATCGCGGGCGGTGTGACGGGCCTGATCCCGCTCACCGGCATGGCGATGCCGTTCATGGCACAGGGCGGCTCGTCCGTGGTCACCAACTGGATCATCGTGGCGCTGCTGATCAGGATCAGCGACTCCGCCCGCCGCCCGCTCCCCGCGGTCGAGCCGGGTGTCATCGCACGGCCCGAGCCGGTGGAGGGAACAGCCAGGTGATCCGGTACATCCGGCGGGCCGCCGCCTTCTGTCTGGTGCTGCTCGTGGCACTGCTGGTGAACGCGGCCCGCGTCCAGGTCTTCGAGGCCGACGCGCTCGACAACAACCCCGCCAACCGCCGCCTGGCGATCGCCCGTTACCACCAGCCGCGCGGCGCCATCGTGGTCGGCAAGGAGAGCGTCACCGGGTCGCGGGACAGCGGCCAGCAGCTGCGGTACGAGCGGACGTACAAGAACGGGCCGCTGTACGCGCCGGTCACCGGCTACGCCTCGCAGACGTACGGCACGACGTTCGTCGAGAACGCTGAGGACGGCGTCCTGTCCGGCACCTCCTCGCTCCTTTCGGTCTTCCCGCTGTGGAACGACGTGACGCGCGGCCGGCACTCCGGCGGGCGGGCGGTCACCACCATCAAGGCGTCCATGCAGCGGGCCGCGTACGACGGACTGGGCGGCAAGAAGGGCGCGGTCGCGGCGATCGAACCCGCGACGGGCAAGATCCTGGCGCTGGTCAGCAGCCCGTCCTACGAGCCCGGGGTGCTCTCGGGCACGGGCAGGGCGGTGGCGGGCGCCTGGGCGCGGCTCACCTCGGACCCGAACCAGCCCATGCTCAACCGCGCGATCCGGGGGACCTACCCGCCCGGTTCCGCCTTCAAGATCGTGACGGCCGCGGCCGCGCTCGACGCGGGGGCGGTCACGGACGTCGACGCCGCGACCGACACCCCCGATCCCTATGTCCTGCCCAACACCAGCACCACGCTGCCCAACGAGGCGAGCGGCTGCGGCAACGCCTCGCTCGCGTACGCGGTCAACGTCTCCTGCAACACCGTGATGGCACAGCTCGGGGTGAAGGTGGGGCTGCGCGGAATGCTGGACGCGGTACGGAAGTTCGGCTTCAACGACACGAAGCTGCGCATCCCCTCCGGCGTGGCCAAGTCGAACTTCGACACCCGGATGAGCCCCGATCAGCTGGCCCTGTCCTCCATCGGCCAGTTCGACACGACGGCGACCCCGCTCCAGATGGCGATGGTCTCGGCGGCGGTCGCCAACGGCGGAGACCTCAAGTACCCCTATCTGGTGGACCGTACGACGACCTCGCGCGGCTCGACGGTGTCCACGACCGTGCCGCGGACCTACCAGCGCGCGATGAACCCGGCGACCGCGATGCGGCTGCAGCAGATGATGGTGGACGTGGTGCGCACCGGCACCGGCACCAGCGCCGCGATCCCGGGGGCGACGGTCGGCGGCAAGACCGGAACCGCGCAGAACGGCATCGGCAACATCGGCAGCCCGTACGCCTGGTTCATCTCCTGGGCCCAGGCCGACGGCGCGGTCCGACCGGCCGTGGCGGTCGCGGTCGTCGTCGAGGACGCGTCGGCCAAGCGCGGCGACATCAGCGGCGGTGGCGACGCGGCCCCGATCGCGAAGGCGGTGATGGAGGCGGCGCTGGCGGACAAGCCATGACATCTCGCTCCGCGAAATGAGCTGATGAGTACGGGAGTTGGCCGCTTAGGGTACGCCCATGACAGATGCGGACGAGCGTTACGAGCTGGCTCAGGTCAACATAGCCCGGCTCAAATACCCTTTGGAATCAGTTGAGTTGACGGACTTCGTGACCGCACTCGATCCGGTGAACGCGGTCGCGGACGCCGCCGACGGCTTCGTGTGGCGCCTTCAGAGCGACAGCGGGAACGCGACGGACGTCCCCGTGTTCGGCGACATCTCGATGATCGTGAACATGTCGGTGTGGCGGGACGAGGCGTCGCTGAAGGCGTTCATGTACGCGGGCAGGCACCGGGAGCTGCTGGCCCGCCGCTTCGAGTGGTTCGAGCGGATCGAAGAGGCGCTGGTGGCGCTGTGGTGGGTGCCGGCGGGACACCGCCCGACGGTGGAGGAGGCCGAGAAGCGCGTCCTGCACCTCCGCGACCACGGCCCGACCCCCCACGCCTTCACCCTGCGGTCCGGCTTCCCGGCGGGTCCGGGGCTGTGACGGTCAGCGGCGGCGGTCCAGTGCGGTCAGATCGATCTCGACGGGGAAGGGGAGGTCGACCTTGAGTTCCTTGCGGAAGGTCCCGATCGGGCTGTAGGCCCGGGTCGCCGGGTCCAGCTCGAAGACGTACACCACGGGCTGACCGTCGGACAGCTCGACCCGCCAGAAGTGCTGGACGCCCGCCCGGGCGTACTTGCGGGGCTTGACCTCGCGGTCCCGGTCCACCGATTCGACGGACACCACCTCGACGGCCAGCAGGACGTCCTCCGGCTTGAACCAGGTCTGCTGAAGACCGGTGTCCGCGTCGACGGGTACGACGAGGACATCGGGCTCGGGCCGGTTGCGCGAGTCCAGCTTCACGGTCATCTCTCCGATGGCCTCCAAGTGCTCCGGCGCCTGCCGCGTCAGCTCGCTCACCAGGAAGTGAATGGTGCGCGAGTGAAACCGGGTCTGCGGACTCATGAAGACGAGGCTCCCGTCGATCAGCTCCGTGTGCGGAGGGAGATTCGGAAGCCGGTCCAGGTCGTCCGCCGTCCAGCCGCCCACCGGCGGGCGGGGCCACTGGTACTCGCCATCCAGCTTGTACTCGCGTGCGGCGCTCATGATTGCTCCCATGCGACGGAGTCTGTCTCGCCTCCTCAGCCTACCCAGCGGCAATCCGGGAGCGCCGCGCGAAAGAGTGCATGCCGGTCGCGCCATTGACGGCCGAGGCGGCGCGACCGGCACCGGGTGGTGTCAGGACGAGGCGCCCGCCTCGATCGCCCCCTCCACCTCCGCGACCCGCGCCGCCTCCTCGGCGGCGAAGCGCTCCTTGTCCAGCTGTTCGGCGATCTCCTCGTCCTGGGCCATCAGGAGGTCGAGGTTGGAGTCGCCGAGGTCGAAGACGCCCATGTCGACGTACGCCTTCTGGAGGCGCTCGCCCCACAGGCCGATGTCCTTCACGCAGGGGACGATGCGGCTGAAGAGGAGCTTGCGGAACAGGTGGAGGAACTCGCTCTCCTCGCTGAGCTGTTCGGCCTCCTTCTTCGGGATGCCGAAGTTCTCCAGGACCTCCACCCCGCGCAGCCGGTCGCGCATCAGGTAGCAGCCCTCGATGACGAACTCCTCGCGCTCCTTGAGCTCCGCGTCGGACAGCTGGCGGTAGTAGTCGCGCAGCGCCATGCGGCCGAAGGCCACGTGGCGGGCCTCGTCCTGCATGACGTACGCCAGGATCTGCTTGGGCAGGGGCTTGTCGGTGGTGTCCCGGATCATGCCGAAGGCCGCGAGCGCCAGGCCCTCGATCAGGACCTGCATGCCGAGGTAGGGCATGTCCCAGCGGGAGTCGCGCAGGGTGTCGCCGAGCAGCGCCTGGAGGTTGTCGTTGACCGGGTAGAGCATGCCGAGCTTCTCGTGCAGGAAGCGGCCGTAGATCTCGGCGTGCCGGGCCTCGTCCATGGTCTGGGTCGCCGAGTAGAACTTGGCGTCCAAGTCGGGCACGGACTCCACGATGCGGGCGGCGCACACCATCGCCCCCTGCTCGCCGTGCAGGAACTGGCTGAACTGCCAGGACGTGTAGTGCAGTCGCAGCTCGCCCTTGTCCCGGTCGGTCATCTTGGCCCAGTGCGGGGTGCCGTACAGGGTCATCGCCTCGTCGGGGGTGCCGAGGGGGTCGTACGGGTCGACCTCCAGGTCCCAGTCGATGCGCGTGGCGCCGTCCCACTGCTTGTCCTTGCCCTTCTGGTAGAGGGCGAGCAGACGGTCGCGCCCGTCGTCGTACTCCCAGCTGAAGCGGGCGGCGCCGGAGGCCGGCACCTGCCAGAGCGGTTCCTGCGGGGCCTTCACATAGAGGTCGTGCGTCGACACGTGCGGCTCCTTCGCCTCGCGGACGGCATCGTCCAGCGGCTCAACTTCTGCACACTGCTGTGCAGTTGGCAGGTTCACACGGTGGTAGACGCGGGGTCAACAAGTCGCGCACAAGGGATTGACGCGCTTGCTGACAAGCAGTCTCATAAGGAGTGACCGTAGGTAACCCAGCCACGAGGTGCCGCAAGCCATGACTACCGTGACCGAACGCGATGCGCTCCGCGACGCACTCGGCCTGCTCAGGGACCGTGAGCAGGTGGCCGAGCGGCTGCTCGAATCCTCCGCAAAGCACTCCTTCGACCCGGACAAGGAGCTGGACTGGGACGCCCCCGCCGAGGACGGGAAGTGGTTCTGGCCACCGGAGTTGCTTTCTCTGTACGACACCCCGCTCTGGCGGAAGATGTCCGAGGAACAGCGCATGGACCTGGCCCGCCACGAGGCCGCCTCGCTCGCCTCGCTCGGCATCTGGTTCGAGATCATCCTGATGCAGCTGCTCGTCCGGCACATCTACGACAAGTCGCTCACCAGCAGCCACGTCCGGTACGCGCTCACCGAGATCGCCGACGAGTGCCGCCACTCGATGATGTTCGCCCGCATGATCAAGAAGGGCGGGGCGCCGACGTACCGGGTGCCGAGGATCTACCACAACCTCGCCCGCGTCCTGAAGACCGTCTCCACCACCCCGGGCTCCTTCGCGGCCACCCTGCTCGGCGAGGAGATTTTGGACTGGATGCAGCGCCTGACCTTCCCGGACGAGCGCGTCCAGACCATCGTGCGCGGGGTGACCCGCATCCACGTGGTCGAGGAGGCCCGCCATGTCCGGTACGCCCGCGAGGAGTTGAGGCGCCAGATGGTCTCCGCGCCGCGCTGGGAGCGGGAGTTGACCCGGGTCAGCTGCGGCGAGGCGGCCCGCGTCTTCGCCACCTGCTTCGTCAATCCGCAGGTGTACGAGAACGTGGGCCTGGACCGCCGCGAGGCCGTGGCCCAGGTGAAGGCCAGCGGCCACCGCCGCGAGGTCATGCAGAGCGGCGCCGGCCGCCTCACGGAATTCCTGGACGACATTGGCGTCCTGAACGGGGTCAGCCGACGGCTGTGGAAGAGCTCGGGACTCCTGGCGTAAAGCCCGATCGCGGGGATTACGCTGCCCGTATGACGTCTCCCGCCGCCACCCCCGCGTACCGCAGGCTCAGCGTCGAGGAGCGCCGCACCCAGCTCCTCGGCGCGGCCCTGACGCTCTTCGCGCACCGGGCGCCGGAGGACGTGTCGCTCGACGACGTGGCCGAGGCAGCCGGGGTCTCGCGGCCCCTGGTCTACCGCTACTTCCCGGGCGGCAAGCAGCAGTTGTACGAGGCCGCGCTGCGCTCGTCGGCCGACGAGCTGGAGTTGTGCTTCGCCGAGGCGCAGACCGGGCCGCTCACCCAGCGGCTCACCCGGGCACTCGACCGCTACCTCGCCTTCGTCGACGAGCACGACGCCGGGTTCTCGGCGCTGCTCCAGGGCGGCAGCATGGCCGAGACGTCCCGGACGACGGCGATCGTCGACGAGGTGCGGCGGGCCGCGGCCGAGCAGATCCTGGTCCACCTGGAGGTTGCCGAGCCGGGCCCGCGGCTGCGGATGATGGTGCGCACCTGGATCGCGGCGGTCGAGGCGGCCTCGCTGATCTGGCTGGACGAGGACAAACAGCCCCCGCTGCCCGAGCTGCGGGACTGGCTGGTGGACCATCTGGTCGCGCTGCTCACCGTCACCGCGGCCACCGACGCGCAGACCTCCGCGGCGGTGCGCGGCGCGCTGTCCCACGAGTCCCCCGAGGGCGCGGCCGGGGTGCTGGCCCGCCGGGTGATACCCGTCGTGAGCGAGGCGGCCCACCTGCTGTGAGACTTGGGGGGTGCGAAGCGAGAACACCCTCTTTGTGGGCGGCCCCCTCGACGGGCGCGTCCTGCCGGTACTGACCGGCCCGACCGGCAAGCCACCGCAGTGGTACGAGGTGCCCGTGCCCGACGCGGAGGGCGGCCCGGCGACGGTGCACGCCTACCGTCTGGAGCCGGCCTCCCACACCAAGCGGCTCGGCCTTCCGCGCGGCTGGAAGTACACCTATGTGCCCGAGGGCCGCGAGCCGCGCCGCTGGCCGTGGACCAAGAAGGGTCCCGACGCAAGCCCCCGCACCGGGCAGCCGCCGCACGAGTGAGCCGAATCCCCCGTTCACTTCTCCCACCAGGATTGTCGCGCGAGCGCGTGCCACGATCCGGTGGGGCCGGACCGACCGGTTCCGGACCGGAGGTGAGCACATGTCAGCTCGTGTGCGCTCGGCGTGCGCGGTGGCCGTCGCCGCGGCCCTGGCGACGGCGGCGGTGGGTCCGCTCGCCGCCGCGGCTCCCCAGCCGCCCGGCGAGTCGTCGGCCGCGCTGCCCGGCGGGCCCCCCGAGGCATCGGCCCCCGCCCTCCTGAACCAGCTCCAGACGCTGTACCGGCAGACGGAGGAGGCGACCGAGGCGTACAAGACCACCGATGTCGAGCTGAAGCGCCGCGAGGGCGAGGACAAGAAGCTGACCGCCTCGCTGACCCAGGCCCGTACCGCGCTCGCGCGAAGCCGTGGCGACGCCGGACGTCTGGCCCGCGAGCAGTACCAGGGCCGCAGCGACCTCTCCACATACCTGCGCCTGTTGCTGGCCAGCGACCCGCAGAGCGCACTCGACCAGCGCCATGTCCTGGACCGCGCGGCCGGCGAACGGAAGGCCGCGCTCGACCGGCTGGCCGGCGGCGAGCGGCGGGCCGCCGAGCTCGCCCGGGCCTCGCGCCGGGCCCTCGACGAGCAGCAGGCCCTCGCCAAACAGCAGCAACAGGCCAAGGAGGACGTCGAGTTGCGCCTCAAGGAGGTCGAGAAGCTGCTCTCCGGCCTCTCCCCCGACCAGCTGGCCGAGCTCACCCGCCTGGAACAGCAGGGCACGGAGCGGGCCCAGCAGAGCCTGCTCGCCTCGGGCGCCCTGAGCGCGACCCGGGCCCCCTCCCCGGAGGGCGACCGGGCACTCACCTACGCCGTCGACCAGATCGGCAAGCCGTACGTGTGGGGCGCGGAGGGACCGGAGTCCTACGACTGCTCGGGGCTCACCTCACAGGCATGGGCCCACGCGGGCCGCTCGATCCCGCGCACCAGCCAGGAGCAGTGGGCCGAGCTCCCGCGCGTCCCGCTGAACTCGCTGCGCCCCGGCGACCTGGTGATCTACTTCCCCAAGGCCACCCATGTGGCGATGTACCTGGGCGACGGCCTGGTGGTGCAGGCGCCGCGCCCCGGCACCCGCGTCAAGGTCTCCCCCATCGCCGCGAACCCGCTGCTCGGCGCGGTCCGCCCGGACCCGACGGCGGGCTCGCTCTCCTCGTACCGCCCCCCGAGGCTGCCCGAGGGCGCCTCGGAGGGGACGGACACGGGGTACTCGACCGATGCCGAGCCCGCCAACTAGGCCTGAAGGAGTGCCACTTCGGCGAGGTAGGCGGCGGTCTTCTCGGGCTCGGAAACCCGCCGCCGCCCCTGCAAGTCTCCTGCCAGTGGCAGAGGCCGTAGGCGTTGTCAGTGCTCGGGCCTACGATCCTCTTATGCGAAAAGGAGTGATCACGCGAGAGTCTGTGCTCAAAGTCCTGGCGGAGCACGACGATTTGGGGCGTGATGCCTTCCTGGCGAAGTACGGCTTCGGGGAAGCGCGGTCTTACGTCTTGGTGCACAAGGGGCAGGAGTACGACTCCAAGGCCATTGCCGGGGTGGCCCACAAGTGGGATCAGGGGCGAGCTCTCGCTCGGGACGAGTTCAGCGGCGGCAAGGATCACGCCGCGGCGTGGCTCAAGCGAGTGGGCTTCCAGGTCAAGGCCATCAAGAACCCGGACTGGGCACGCGACGAGATCATCCTCGCCTGTCAGCTGGTGATGGCGAACAGCTGGAAGGGGCTGGACGCCGGCGACGCCCGGGTCGTGGAGCTGTCCGGTCTGCTTCAGTTGCTTCCCATCCACGCCGAGGCGGACCGTAACGAAAAGTTCCGCAACCCCAACGGCGTCGCTCGTAAGACGTTCGACATCGCTACTCGGCACCCGGAGTACCAGGGGAAGCCCACCAACGGCGGCGCACTAGATGTCGCGGTGCTGCACGAGTTCCTTGCCCGGCCGCAGGAGATGGCCGAGGCCGCGAGGTTGATCCGGCAAGGCATCGAGACCGGTAGCTTGCAGTCCTTCGCTCCGACTGAGGAAGAGGAGTTCGGCGACGACTTCAGCGCGCCGGAGGGGCGGCTACTCATGCGCTGGCACAGGGCGCGCGAACGGGACAAGGGCTTGCGCAAGAAGAAGATCACTTCCGTTCTCCAGCGTGGCGGACAGCTCGCTTGCGAGGCTTGCGGCTTCAACTTCGAGAACGTCTACGGGGACCGCGGGGCCGGGTACATCGAGTGCCATCACGTCCTTCCGCTCCACGTAGCCGGGGAAAGCCGCACCAAGCTCAGCGATCTCGCCCTCATCTGCGCCAACTGTCACCGCATGATCCACCGGCAGGCGCCATGGCCGACCCCCGAGGAGCTGCGTGCCTCGATTGAGCAGAAGCATGCAAACGACAGGCGCGCTGCCGCGGCTTTGTCACGACCGCGCAGGCCGACTGACGAGCAGATGCCGAACCCGTGAGCTGACATCCACTCCTGACATCAACGTCGTTGCACCACGGCAGACCTAGAGATCCTTGGACGGCAACCGCGGCCGAGTCCACCAGGGCGCTTAGGCAGCCCCGGCCGAACCCCTCAAGCGGGTGTCGGACCTACCGCCGGTGGCGGACGTACCAAGCCACGCCCAACACAACAATGATGGCAACCACGAAGGCCCACAGTGTCGTTACTGTGCTGCGCGAGGTGTAAATCAGAGCAAGCATGCTCAGACGGCTACCCGGCGCGGGCAGCCGTAGCCCATGCGCTTGCTCAAGCGGCCTGCTTCCACGGCTCCTCCTGCGATATGCAGTGAGGGTCTGACTGCGTGACAACCGCGACGCACACCCGCGAACTATCGTGGACGTCAGCGGACCATCAGCGCAGGTGACAGGCGCGGCAGTCCAAGGGCAGAGAGCGTCCCCAGTTGCTTCGGGCGCCGCTACAGAGAAGGGCCCTCCATGCGACCGCGAGCGAGTTCTGGGCCGTCTGTGGGCCGTCCTAAGGCGGCCCACAGCGACCGATGACAGCCATCAACGACGGCTGGACCGCTGGTCAGAAGCGAGTCAGGCTCCCGCGACCGAAGCCAGGTAGGCGGCGGTCTTCTCGGGCTCGTAGAAGAAGTTCTCGAAGTCGGCCGGGTCGTTGAAGCCGTTGGCGAAGCGGTCGGCGGCCGGCTGGAGCTCGCCGGCCGCGCCGATCAGGTTCAGGACGTGCTCCGGCGGCACCCCCAGCATGGCGTTGGTCCACTTCGTCACGTGCTGGGCGGTGTCCCAGTACCGGTCGAAGGCCGACCGCATCCACGCCTCGTCGAACTCCTTCTCGCCGTGCTCGACGATCGAGGAGAGGTACGAAGCGGCGCACTTGGAGGCCGAGTTGGAGCCCTGGCCGGTGATCGGGTCGTTCGCCACGACCACGTCGCCGACGCCGAGCACCAGGCCGCCGCCGGGCAGTCGGCCGACGGGGTTGCGCACGGTCGGGGCGTAGCGGCCGGCCAACGTGCCGCCCGCGTCGGTCAGTTCGACCTTGGTGGCCCGGGCGTACTCCCAGGGCAGGAACTTCTCCATCAGCTCCAGCGTGAGCGCGAGGTGGTCGTTCGGGTCCTTCACGCCGTGGAAGACGTCCAACGGGCCGCCGGGCACTCCCTCCCAGAACAGGATGTCGGCGCGGCCGGAGACGGTCAGGGTCGGCATGACGAACAGCTCGCCCACGCCGGGCACCAGATTGCAGCGCACCGCGTCGAACTCGGGGTGCTCGGGGCGCGGGCCGAGGCCGTGCACGTACGACACCGCGAGCGCGCGCTGCGGCTCGGTGTGCGGGGAGCGCGAGGCGTCGCGGCCGAACATCGAGACGAGCTCGCCCTTGCCCGCGGAGACCAGCACCAGGTCGTAGGTGCGCGCGAAGAAGTCGAGGTCGGAGACAGCCGCCCCGTGGATGACGAGCTGACCGCCGCGCTGCGCGAAGGTCTCCATCCAGCCGGCCATCTTGACCCGCTGGTCCACGGACTGCGCATAGCCGTCCAGCTTGCCCACCCAGTCGATGGCTCGGGAGGAGTCGGGCGCCGCGACCGAGACGCCCACGCCCTCGATCCGCGGGGCCTGGGACTCCCAGAAGTTCAGCGACAGGTCGCGCTCGTGCTGGAGCGCGGTGTGGAACATGCACTGCGTCGACATGACCCGGCCGGACCGGATCTCGTCCGCCGTGCGGTTCGACATCAGGGTGACCTCGTACCCCTGCGCCTGCAGTCCGAGGGCCAGCTGAAGACCGGACTGGCCGGCTCCGACTATGAGTATTCTCCGCATGCGGGACCGTTCTCCGTTGTGTGCGTTGCGTGCCGTGGGGGGCGGCGTCTATTCGGGGCAGGCTTCCAGGGCGTGGGCCACCAGCCCGAGCAGGGAGTCGATGACCGAGAGCCGGTCACGCGCGTCCATGATCACCACCGGGATGTGCGGCGGCACGGTGAGCGCCTCGCGCACGTCCTCGGCATCGAAGGACTCGGTGCCCTCGAAGTGGTTGACGGCCACGATGTACGGAATGCCGCAGCTCTCGAAGTAGTCGAGCGCGGGGAAGCAGTCCGTCAGACGCCGGGTGTCGGCGAGCACGATCGCGCCGATCGCCCCGCGCACGATGTCGTCCCACATGAACCAGAACCGCTGCTGCCCGGGCGTGCCGAACACGTACAGGACGAGGTCGTCGTCGAGCGTGATGCGGCCGAAGTCCATGGCGACCGTCGTGGTCAGTTTCTCCGGCGTCGCCGACAGGTCGTCGGTCGCCTCGCTGGCCCGGGTCATCACCGCCTCGGTCTGCAGCGGGGTGATCTCGGAGACCGCCGACACGAAGGTGGTCTTGCCCACGCCGAAGCCGCCCGCGACCACGACCTTGGTCGCGATGGGGGCCCGGCTGCGGTCCTGCTGCCAGGGCAGCAACTCCTCGTCGGGGACGAGGAGTTCAGAGACGGCGGAGTCCACTGAGCACCCTTTCGAGCAGTGCGCGGTTGGGCCGGCCCGAGCCGTGCCCGGTCCCGTACACACGGATTCTTCCCTGGTCGGCCAGGTCGCTGAGCAGCACCCGGACCACACCGAGGGGCATCTTGAGGAGGGCGGAGATCTCGGCGACGGTGCGCATCGCGCGGCAGATCTCCACGATGGCCAGCATCTCCGGCATGACCCGTTGGCTGCGCCCGCCGAGCTCCTTGCGCTCGGGCGGCGCCTCGATGGCCGCGACGAACGTCTCGACGAACAGCACGTGGCCGAACCGGGTGCGGCCTCCGGTCAGCGAGTAGGGGCGGACCCGGGCGGGCTTCCTGTCCGCGCCGCGTATCGGGAGCCGCGCGGATTTCTCGGCGGGCGGGTTCACTGGACGGCCTCCATCGACTGGCGCAGCGCGCTGCGGACTTCGGGGGTCAGAACGTGTCCTGCACGGCCCACGAAGAGCGCCATGTGGTAGGCGACGACGCTCATGTCGCAGTCCGGGGTGGCGTGCACGCCGAGCAGCGAGCCGTCGCTGATGGACATGACGAAGACGCTGCCCTCCTCCATCGCGACCATCGTCTGCTTGACGCCGCCGCCCTCCATGAGGCGGGCGGCCCCGATGGTGAGGCTGCCGATGCCGGAGACGATGGTGGCGAGGTCGGCGCTGGAGCCGCGCGGGCCCTGCCGGGCGACGGTGACCTGGCGCTGCTCGGGGTCGGACGAGAGCAGCAGCAGTCCGTCGGAGGAGACGACCGCGACGGAGTGGATCCCGGGCACCTCCTCGACGAGGTTGCCCAGCAGCCACTGGAGATTGCGGGCCTCGGTGCTCGCTCCGATGGTGCCGGTGCCGGACGCCGCGCTGCCGGGCCTGCCGATACCGGTGGTGCCGGTCGCACTCATCTGCGTACCTCCTCGACTGTCTCCCCCGTGTCCGTGTCTGCCTGCTGATCGGTCTCTTCGAGTTCCGCCGCCACATCGCGCCGGCCCTCGGTCGCGCCCTTCTGGAATCCGCCGAGCCTGCGGCGCAGTGCCTCCGCGGCGTCGGTGCCTCCCTTGCGCTCCTGTACCCCGCCTGTCCCGGCCTGCACGACCTTCGGGGTCCGCTTGGGAAGGCCCTTGTCGGTCAGGCGCTGAGCGGGCTCGCCCTCGGGAACCGGGTCGGGCTCGGCCTCCGGGTCGGGCACGGACGCGGGTGCGGGGGCGGACGCGGGTAGGGGCGCGGGGGCGGCCGTCGGCGCGGGTGCGGGTGCGGACTCCGGCGCGTCCCCCGGCCCGGGTGCGGACTCCGGCGCGGGCCGCGGTGCGGCGTGCTCGGGTCCGAGGGCTTCGGTCCGGGGCTCGGGCAGCCGCATCTCGAAGGTCGGCTGGTCCAGAGGGAGTTCGCCGTCCGCGACGGGCTCCGCGGGCTCCACAGGCCTCGTCGGCGGCGCGGGCTCGGGGGCGGCGGGCCTCATGACCTCGCCCGAGCGTTCCGTGCGCTCCGGCAGCACATTGGAATTGGCCTCGGCGAGGACGCCCGGCAGCGTGAAGCGCGGGGCCTCGCCGGCCGACGGCACCAGATGCGGGGCCGCCACCGGCGGGGTGGTCGGCAGGATCGCCCCGGGCAGCACCACGACCGCCGCGACGCCGCCCTGCTTCTGCTCGCGCAGCTCGATGCGTACGCCGTGCCGGTGCGCGAGCAGCGCCGAGACGTGCAGGCCGAGGCCGCCCGCCTCGGTGCCGGGCTCGCCGGGTTCGTACGAGGCGGGGTCGGCGAGGCGGCGGTTCAGCTCGGCGCGGCGCTCGGGGGGCACGCCGATGCCCTCGTCCTGGACCGAGA
This sequence comes from Streptomyces xanthochromogenes, assembly GCF_014650455.1. Classification (GTDB taxonomy): domain Bacteria; phylum Actinomycetota; class Actinomycetes; order Streptomycetales; family Streptomycetaceae; genus Streptomyces; species Streptomyces xanthochromogenes. The sequence goes on from NZ_BMUZ01000001.1 coordinate 37,525, forward strand.
GCATGATCTCGCCGCTCTCCAACTCCCAGCCGGAGAGCTGCACTTGGGCCTCGGGGGGCGAGAAGGAGGTGGCGTTCTCCAGGAGCTCGGCGACCAGGTGGCTCAGATCGTCGGCGGCGAAGCCGGCGACCTGGGCGTGCGGCGGCAGGGCCTGGATGACGACCCGCTCGTACCGCTCGATCTCGCTGACGGCGGCCCGCATCACATCGACCAGCGGGACCGGGCCCGGGTGGTTGTGGTGGTGCTCGGTACCCGCGAGGACCAGGAGGTTCTCGCCGTGGCGCCGGATGACGGTGGCCAGGTGGTCGAGCTTGAACAGGACGCCGAGCTGGTCCGGGTCCTGCTCGCGCTCCTCCAGGCCTTCGATGACGGTCAGCTGACGCTCGATCAGACCGAGACTGCGCAGCCCCAGGTTGACGAAGGCGTGCTTGACCGTGCCCTCGGCGCGCTCCAGCTGGGCCGTCAACTCACGTACCTGAAGGCGCAATTCATCCTTCTCGGCGGCCAGACGGGCGAGCCGGCGGCGCTGCTTGCCGAGGTCCTGGTCGAGTTCGGCGACCCGGGAGTGCTGCTCGACGAACTTGGTGTGCAGCTCGTTGAGGGACCGTACGACCTGGGCGAACTCGTCGTTGCGGCCGGTGAAGCGCACCGGCTCCTCGGTCTCGGGCGCCTCGGCGAGCCGGGCCGACCCGCGCCGCAGCACGGCGAGCGGGCGGGTCAGGCTGCGGGCGGTGGCGGCCGAGACGCCGATGGCGAGCAGCAGCAGCGCGCCGATGAGACCGATCCGGATCTCCAGTGCGCTGACGTCGTCGTCGCGCAGCTGCTCGAACTGCTTGACCTGCGCGGTGGCGAGGGCGGCTTCGGCGCCGCGCATGCGGTCGATCCGCGCGGAGAGGGCCGCGCCCACCGCGTCGGGGTCGGACCTGCGCTCGGAGGCGCTGAGCTGGGGCTGGTCGGTGAGCCGGGTGAGGAAGCCGTCGGCGGCCTCCACCTCGGGCCCGGTGACGGTGCTGGTGAAGCGGTCACGGGCGTCCGCGGCGGCGGCCTGGTCGAAGTCGGCGAGCGCGGACTGCTCGCGCACGCGGGCCTGCTGGGCGGCGCCGCTCAGGGCGTCCCGCCTGCGGGCCGCGTCCCCGTCGTTCTCCTTCGACACGTACTTGCCGCTGACGGGGTCGAACACCCGGGAGGTCGAGCCCGCCGGCACCGAGAGCGCGCCGAGCAGCAGCCCCCGGGTGGCCGAGGCCTGTTCCACCGCCCGCCCGAGCGCACCCGGCGCCCGGGTGGCCTCGGCGGCGCGCGGGGGTGTCCGGTCGGCGAGCTCGTCGGCGACGGAGAGCAGCGTGGCGATCACGTCGGAGTACGACTTCTGCGCCTCAAGGGCCGTGCCCTTGCCGGTGAGCGCGGTGCGGCGCAGGGCCGGCACGGTGGCGAGGTCGCGCGTGAGGCCCGCGGGGGCGGTGGCACGGAGTTCGTCGATCTGCCGGTCGACGCGCGCGGCGGGCTCCTTGAGGGCCGCGTCCTTGCCGCTGGGCCGGCCGGCGGCGACGTAGCTCGTGACGCCGTCGCGCTCGTCACCGAGGGCGTGGGCGAGGCTGATCGCCTGCTGGTCCAACTGGGCCAGGGTGACCAGGTGCTGGGAGTCCTTGAGGTCCGCGGAGGCCGCGAACAGGGTGGGCGCACCGGCTCCGAGCACGGTGAGGGAGACAACGGCGACGGAGACGACCAGGCGGCTCCGCACCCGAACGGTGCGTTGTGCGCGTGTGCCGTCGTTGCCCCGAGGCCGCTTGTTCTGCACCGGTGCTCTCAATCTTCACTCGTGTTTGCCAGTCCACCAAGGAAGCCAAGGTGACGACTGGTCATGACGAGTAGTCACTGCTCGGCCACCTGAACGAGTGAACATCACTTCGGAGTTGACCATCAACTTCCCCGGAACGCCCGGCCCCGCTCTGCCGCGACGCCGGTTGGAACTTCCGCACGGCCTTTGGCAGGATGCCCGCCCACAGCTCGGCGGAGTGGCGGATTCCTCCCGGGATTATGCGGTTCGGCCCCCGTCCGGGGCCAACTGACGGGGTGTCCGGCGGCTCTGCCGGTGCCATGGAGGCGCCGTGGAGGGCTCGTGCAGACTGGCCGGCATGCGCATTCAGCTGACCACCGTGCCCGGAGACCCCGCCCGCCCCAACGAGGACTGGGCGGCCACCGCACTGCCCGCTTCGGGCCTGGGCGGGCTGCTCGTGGTCCTGGACGGGGTGACGCCACTGCCGGGCAACGGCGACTGCGTGCACGACGTGCCCTGGTTCACCGCGCGGCTCGGCGGCGCGCTGACCGAACTGTCGGCTTCACGGCGGGATATGACGCTGACGGAGATCCTGGCGGAATCCATTCGGCGCACCGCGGACACCCACCGCGACACGTGTGACCTTTCTCACCCGCGCACGCCTCAGGCAACCGTGGTGCTCGCGCGGTGGGACGCGGCGGACCTGGAGTACCTGGTCCTGTCGGACTCGGCGCTGCTCGTCGAGTCGGCCGACGGCTCGGTGCGGGCGGTCCTGGACGACCGGCTCGACCGGGTGCCGCGGGCCTCGCTGGTCAGCGACGCGGTCGCGGACGCGACGGTCCGCAACAAGGAGGGCGGTTTCTTTACGGCGGCCGCGGACCCGTCGGTGGCCGCCCGCGCGGTGACCGGCCGCGAGCCCCTCGCCTCCGTGCGGTCGGTGCTCGCCCTGACGGACGGGGCGACCCGCTGGGTCGAGAAGTTCCGCGAGGGCTCGTGGGCGGACTGCGTGGCGCTGGTCCGCAAGGCGGGGCCGGACGGACTGGTCGAGCGGGTGCGGGAGTTGGAGAGGGGGGACGTGGAGCGGGTGTTCCTGGGGCGGAGCAAGCGGCACGACGATGCGACGGTGGTGGCGGTGGGGTTCTAGTCCCCCACCCCGCGGCGGCCCCTGGGGGCTTGCCCGCGCCCGGCCCCGGCCCTAGCTCTCCGCCGCCGCGTTCAGCTGGTGCAACAGGCGGGCCAGTTCGGAGATCTCCAGGCGGTCCCAGTTGGCCAGGCGGCGGACGTAACTCTCGCGGCGGGCGTCACGGACCCGGCCGAACCGTGCCGTGCCCTCGGGGGTGATGCGGACGAGGGAGGCGCGGCCGTCCGCCGGGTCCGGCTCCCGGGCGACCAGGCCGAGGTCCTCCAGGGCGTGCAGCTGGCGGCTCATCGTCGCCTTGCCGACGCCGAAGTACCCGGCGAGCTCGGTGGCCCGCTGCGGGCCGGCCTCGTCGAGGCGCACCAGCAGGCCGTACGCCGCCGGTTCGAGATCGGGGTGCACCTCGCGGGCCATCTCGCCGGACGAGGCCCTGGCCCGCCGCAGGAAGACGGCCAGCTCGCGTTCGAGCGCGAGGAACTCCTGGTCCGGACCGTGCACATCGGCTCCCATGCCGTAGGTGTGTCGTGACGGCACAGTATTTCCCAGTGGGCTGTGTGCCCGGCATCCCGGATGGCGCCGGGAGCGGTCCCGGCTGAAAGTTTCCGCCAGGCCACGCCGTTCCCGCAGCGTGTCGTCACCACCACAGGTCTGAACCAACGGCATAGCCTGAAGGCCCTTTCCCGCCACCGGTCTACGTGCGTAGCGTCATCCCTGGCATCCCTGACATGTCCACAGCGAGACGTCGCCGTCATGTCGACCAGGACGTCATCTCCCCACCCCCACACAGCCTTTCGGAGGCACGCAATGCCCGTGCACAGATCCGGAACGGCCCGCCGCGGTCCCCTCGCCGCGGCCGGGATCCTCCTCTCCTCCCTCGCCCTCGTCCTCGGCTTCACCAGTACGTCGAGCGCCGCCGACATCCCCGCGCGCGGCTCCGCGACCCTGGGCATGGGCGTCGCCGAGCACGACGGGGTGGGCGGGCTGCCCCGTGACGTCCGCGCCGTTCAGGCCGCGCAGACAGAGGGTGTCGACACCAGCAGCCACAACGGCAACGTCGCCTGGCCCACCCTGTGGAACAGCGGCGTGAAGTGGGCCTACGTCAAGGCCACCGAGGGCACGTACTACACCAACCCCAACTTCGCCCAGCAGTACAACGGCTCGTACGACGTCGGCATGATCCGCGGCGCCTACCACTTCGCGACCCCGGACACGACGGGCGGCGCCGCCCAGGCCGACTACTTCGTGGACCACGGCGGCGGCTGGTCGCGCGACGGCAGGACCCTGCCGGGCGCGCTCGACATCGAGTGGAACCCGTACGGCGCGGCCTGCTACGGCAAGTCGGCGGCCGGCATGGTCAGCTGGATCGGCGACTTCCTCGACCAGTACCGGGCCCGTACCGGCCGGGACGCAGTCATCTACACCGCGACCAGCTGGTGGACCCAGTGCACCGGCAACTCGGCCGCATTCGGCGCGAGCAACCCGCTCTGGATCGCCCGATACAACACCGACCCCGGCACCCTGCCGGCCGGCTGGGGCTACCAGACGATGTGGCAGTACACCTCTTCCGGCCCCACGGTCGGCGACCACTCCCGGTTCAACGGGGCGTACGACCGCCTCCAGGCGCTCGCCAACGGCTGACGACACCCGCGCGCACCCGAAGGGCCCCCGGCACTGCGTGGCCGGGGGCCCTTTGCGCACCCGTACGGAGCACCCGTCGCACACGTGACCCCGTCCCGCGCGCCGCATGAGTAAGGATGGGAGGCATGCGCAGGTTGGGAGCGGTGTGCCGGGTGGTTGCCCTGATCACGGTCGTCACGGTCGGCGGCGCGGGCTGCGGCTGGTCCGCGGCGTCCTCGCCGCAGTCCGAGCGGACGCCGGGCGAGGCCGCGGCCCCGCCGCCGGGCACCCAGAGCAGCGCGGTACCGGCCGGGAGGGTCTCCTCGGTCGGCGTCCTCGTGAACGGCGACGACCACTCCTGCACCGCGAGCGTGGTCGCCAGCCCGCACGGCAACGTCGTCGCCACCGCCGCGCACTGCGCGACCGGGCTTCCGCTGGACACCCTGGAGTTCGCGCCGGGCTTCTCCGGGGCGGCCACGGGCACGTTCCCGTACGGGAAGTGGAAGGTGCGGGCGGTGCAGGTCGACGACCGGTGGACCGAGGACCACGAGGACGCTGCGGACTACGCCTTCCTCACGGTGGAGCCGGACACGAAGGGCCGCAACGTGCAGAGCGTGGTCGGCGCCTCGACGCCCGAGTGGGGCGCGGGCCCCGACCAGCGCGCCACCGTCGTCGGCTATCCGGACCCGGACCACAACCCCGACAACCGACCGGTCATGTGCACCACCGACGTACGCCAGGACCCCGACGAGCCCGCCATGATGCGGATGGAGTGCGGCGGGTTCTGGGTCGGGACCAGCGGCAGCCCCTGGCTCATCGACTACCGGGGGCCCGACCGGCTCGGCCGGATCATCGGCGTCCTGAGCGGCGGCGACACGGACGTGGAGTCGACGGCGGCCCTGTTCGACGCGAAGGCCCGCTCGGTGTACGAGCGGGCCACCCGGGCATAGCCCGGGGCCGGGGCGGTAACCCCCGGCCCCGGTGTCTCACGCGGCCGCGGCGACCGCGACCTCCGCCGGGGCGAGGGCGATCTCCAGGACCTGGCGGACGTCCGTGACGGGGTGGACCTCCAGCTTGGCCAGGACCTCGGCCGGGACGTCGTCCAGGTCCGCCTCGTTCCGCTTGGGGATCACCACGGTCGTGATCCCGGCCCGGTGCGCGGCGAGCAGCTTCTGCTTGAGGCCGCCGATCGGCAGCACCCGGCCGGTCAGCGACACCTCACCCGTCATCGCCACGTCGGTGCGGACCTGCCGTCCCGAGAGCAGCGAGGACAGCGCGGTCACCAGCGTGATGCCGGCGCTCGGACCGTCCTTGGGGACCGCGCCCGCCGGGAAGTGGACGTGCACGCCCCGGTCCTTCAGGTCCCCGACGGGAAGCTCCAGCTCGGCCCCGTGCGAGCGCAGGAAGCTCAGCGCGATCTGCGCCGACTCCTTCATCACGTCGCCGAGCTGGCCCGTGAGGGTCAGACCGGCGGCACCCGTCTCCGGGTCCGCGAGGGAGGCCTCCACGAACAGGACGTCGCCGCCCGCCCCGGTGACCGCGAGGCCGGTGGCCACGCCGGGCACCGCGGTGCGCCGCTCGGCCGGGTCCTGGGCGGACTCGGGCACGTGGTGCGGGCGCCCGATCAGCTTGCGCAGATCGTCGGGGGCGATGGTGAACGGCAGCTCCTGGTCGCCCAGTTCGTGCTGGGCCGCGACCTTGCGCAGCAGCCGGGCGATCGCGCGCTCCAGGTTCCGCACGCCCGCCTCGCGGGTGTACTCCCCCGCGAGCTTGCGCAGGGACGCGTCCTCCAGGACGACCTCACCGGCCTCCAGACCGGCCCGCTCCAGCTGGCGCGGCAGCAGGTGGTCGCGCGCGATGACGACCTTCTCGTCCTCGGTGTAGCCGTCGAGGCGGACCAGCTCCATGCGGTCGAGCAGGGCCTCGGGGATGGCTTCGAGGACGTTGGCCGTGGCGAGGAACACCACGTCGCTCAGGTCGAGCTCGACCTCCAGGTAGTGGTCGCGGAACGTGTGGTTCTGCGCCGGGTCGAGCACTTCGAGCAGGGCCGCGGCCGGGTCGCCCCGGAAGTCGGAGCCCACCTTGTCGATCTCGTCGAGCAGGACGACCGGGTTCATCGACCCGGCCTCCTTGATGGCCCGGACGATCCGGCCGGGCAGGGCGCCGACGTAGGTGCGGCGGTGGCCGCGGATCTCGGCCTCGTCGCGTACGCCGCCGAGCGCGACCCGGACGAACTTGCGGCCCATGGCGTGCGCGACGGACTCGCCGAGCGAGGTCTTGCCGACGCCGGGCGGGCCCACGAGCGCGAGCACGGCGCCGCCGCGGCGGCCGCCCACGACCCCGAGCCCCCGGTCGGCGCGGCGCTTGCGCACCGCGAGGTACTCGGTGATGCGCTCCTTCACGTCCTTGAGCCCGGAGTGCTCGGCGTCGAGGATCTCCCGGGCGCCCCGGATGTCGTAGACGTCCTCGGTGCTCTCGTTCCAGGGCAGTTCGAGGACGGTGTCGAGCCAGGTGCGGATCCAGGAGCCCTCGGGCGACTGGTCGCTGGACCGCTCCAGCTTGTCGACCTCCTTGAGGGCGGCCTCGCGGACCTTCTCGGGCAGGTCGGCGGCCTCGACGCGGGCGCGGTAGTCGTCGCTCTCGTCCTCGTCGCCGCCCTCGCCGTTGAGCTCGCGCAGTTCCTTGCGCACGGCGTCCAGCTGGCGGCGCAGCAGGAACTCGCGCTGCTGCTTGTCCACGCCTTCCTGGACGTCCTTGGCGATGGACTCGGCGACGTCCTGCTCGGCGAGGTGCTCGCGGAGCAGCTCGGTGGCGAGCTTGAGGCGGGCCACCGGGTCGGCCGTCTCCAGGAGCTCGACCTTCTGGGCCGTGGTGAGGAACGGCGAGTAGCCGGAGTTGTCGGCGAGCGCGGAAACGCCCTCGATCTGCTGGACGCGGTCCACGACCTGCCAGGCCCCGCGCTTCTTCAGCCAGTCGGTGGCGAGTGCCTTGTACTCCTTGACCAGTTCGGTCACCTGGCCCGGCAGGGGCTCGGGAAGGGTCTCCTCGACCCGGGTGCCCTCCACCCACAGGGCCGCGCCGGGCCCGGTGGTGCCGGCGCCGATGCGCACGCGGTGGCGGCCCCGGATGAGGGCGCCGGGGTCGCCGTCGGACAGTCGGCCGACCTGCTCGACGGTCCCGAGCACACCGGTCCCGGCGTACGTCCCGTCGATCCGCGGCACGAGCAGCACCTGCGGCTTCTCCGCATCGGACCGGGCGGCGGCCTGTGCCGCCTCGACGGCGGCCCGCACCTCGGTGTCGGACAGGTCCAGCGGAACGACCATGCCGGGCAGCACGACCTCGTCGTCGAGCGGCAGCACGGGCAGGGCGGTCGGTGTGTACGCCGTGGACTCGGTAGCCATGATCTCCCCTTCGGCAGTCAAGTTGAGCTATGCCGACTCAATGCATGTGAGTCGAGGAATGTTCCCCGAGCCGTGTTCGCTCTGAGCGATCACTCGGCACCACCCCCGTGACCTGGGTCGCGGGACAAACGCATGCCTCCCCTTGTAAGGTTCCGTCAGCCACTTCACCTATTACCACCGGGGGCGGACATGACATCGACGGCGATGGCGGCAGCGACGAAGGACCCGGCCCGGACGGCCGCCCTGGTACGGGCCTGGATCGACGGCTGGGTCGTGTCGCGCGGAACCTCCGACCCGATGGACCGCCCCTGGGGCTGGACCATCGACGCCGGACAGGCCCACCACGTGTCCCGGCACGTACTGCCCGACCCCGCCGAGACCGACGTCCGCGCGCTCGTAGCCGCCACGAGCGCGCCCGGCACCTGGCTGAAGCTCTTCGCGGACGACGACACCGTCCGGCCCTGGCTCGGCGCGGGCTGGGAGTTCGACAAGCCCGGCTACCTGATGACGGTCCCGCTCACCGCCGAACGTCCCGAGGTGCCGGCCGGCTACACCCTCACGTCGTGGACTCGGGGCGGTGTGACCCGCGTCCTCGTCCGCACCGACGAGGGCCACTTCGCGGCCCGCGGCCAGATCGCGCCGACCGGTCCGACCGCCGTCGCCGACCAGATCGAGACCTCCGGCGACCACCGGCGCCGGGGTCTTGGCAGCCTGGTGATGCGGACCCTGCAGAACACCGCCCACGAGGCGGGCGCCGGCACCGGAATCCTGGTCGGCACCCCCGAGGGCCGCGCCCTCTACACCGCCCTGGGCTGGGAGACCCGCTCCCCCATGGCGAGCCTGGTCCGCAAGCCGTCGGTGGGCTGACCGCCGCCGGAAAACCCGGGGCGGGCGCCCGGCCCGCTCACCTACATTCGGCCGCATGAGGCTCACCCGCGCCCAGAGCGCCGCGCTCGCCCATGTCCGCACCACCGCACGGTCGGCCGCCTCCCGGGCCGGAAGCCGGCTCGGCGACACGGATGCCCGGGCGCTCACCTCCCACGTCATGGAGCGGGCGCGGATCACCCTCAACTTCCACCCCGACCGGCCGCGCCCCACCGACGGGCGCACGGTCGCCGAGGCGCTCGCGGTGGACGCGGTCTACCGGAGCCAGTACGAGACGGGCCTGTCCAACGGCGGTCGTACGGCCTTCCCCGGCGGTGCCCGGGACGAGTGGGAGCGGGACCTGTTCGGCGGCGCGTACCACGCCGAGGGCGTGCGGCCCGAGGAGCGGCCCAAGTACGGGGCGCTCAACCTGCTCGGCCACGCGGACGGCGCCGCGCCCCGCTTCGGCGCCTGCCATGTGCGGCTGCGCGCCGAGGTGAACCGGCGGGCCACCTTCTGCCACGGTGACAGCCACCTCGGGCCGAAGGACGTGGGGACCGCCGACGCCTTCTGGTGCGTCCTGGCGGCACTCGCGGAAGACGGGACCGACGTGCTCGGGGTGCCTTCCGGGGCGCACGGGCGGGTCCTCGACGGCTATGTCGAGGCCCAGGTGCACGGCCCGGTCGTCCTCACCCGGGACGCGGAGGCGATCGTGCTCGACCCGTCGTTCCGGGGCACCGCGACCGCCCGGCTGCTGGCGTCGACCGGGGTGCCGATCGAGTGGCACGCCGGGTTCGTGCTCGCGCCGCACGAGGTGGACGCCGAGTTCCGCGGGCCCGCGATGCCTGCGCTGGCCGCGCGCGTCTGCCGCGCCTACGCGGCCGACGGCCTGCTGCGCGCCGAGACGCTGGGCCATGCCGCCGCGTCCGTCGTACGGGAGCCGCGGGCCTGGGCCGAGTTCGGCAGCGGGGACGAGGTGCTCCAGTACGTCAAGCAGCTGTGGCACGTGCTGGCCCGGTTCGGGCGACCGGACGACCGGGCCGGTGAGTGGGCGCACGAGCACGCCGGGGTCAGCCCGACGGCGTGAGCCGCACCCGCCGTACCGCCGGCCAGCAGGCGATGCCCACCAGGAGGGCCACCGGATGGCCCCAGGCCGCCAACGGTTCGGCCATCTCCAGGAGGTCCTGGAGCAGCAGGGCGCCGACGACGGCCAGGGCGGCCCAGCGCAGGAGCGGGGCGAGCAGCCCCGCGAGGGCGCCGACCGTGGCCATCAGGCCGAAGCTGATGCCGTAGTCCAGGCGGTGCAGCGAGCTCGCGGGAAGGTGGCCCGCCAGGACCGAGACCGCCACCGGAAGCTCGGTGGCCAGGGTCGCCACGACATGGCCGAGCAGGAAGACACCGGCCGTGCGCCAGCCGCCGATCCGCCGCTCAAGGGCGGCCAGCACGAAGAGGAACACCATCGCGTACGGAGAGGCGATGCCGCCGGCTATCCACAGCGCGCTCGCGAAGATCGCCAGGACCGGTGCCGTGGACAGGTGCGCCACATCGGTGCTCGACCCGCGCAGCAGCGCGCTCACCGTGTGCGGATCGCCGTACTCGCTGTAGAGCGAGGTCGCCAGGAGCAGCACCGCGTAGCCGACGGCGAACGGGATCGTGGCGGGCGAGGGGAGCAGCCTCAGCGTCCGGGCGAGTCCGCCGCGCGTTCCGGCGCCCGGCGACCGCAGCGGCTCCGGACCGGTGGCCGCCACAGCGGCATCGGAAGGGGACGGCTCCGCGGGCTCGGGCCAGGGCCGCTGGGGCGGGATCGCGTCCAGCGCGGGACCGGCGGCGGTGACGACGGCGGGCAGCGGTGGAGACGACGCGGCCGACTGCCGGGTTTCGAGCGGGTGCACCGGGAGAGGCCCCTTCCCCGGGACACCGTGTACGCGCCCCGAATCAAGCCACGCCCGCGATCCCCGGCCGTGTTCCGTTCTCGCTTACCTGCCTTACAACGGCTCACCTTCCGTGATCGTCTCCGGGCCCGTCTATGGCGTGCGCCACATCGGACAACCTTTGACACATCCTGAGCGTCCGGGGCGCGCCACGCCAGCCGTACGGGACCTTCAACTCGCGTGCGCGGCGCGGTCGGACACGGCATCCTCACGGGCATGGACGACATCGCCACCCTCGACCGGCGGCAGGGACCGCACGGAGAAGTCGTGCTGCGGCAGCGCGGCGCGCATTTCGAGATCATCGCCAACGGGTGCTTCCTCATGGACACGTCCGACGGCCGCTCGGAACGCCTGCTCGTCGATGCGGCGTACGACACACTTTTGCCAGGCACCCCAGACCCTTCGGTTCTCATCGGCGGGCTCGGAGTCGGCTTCTCCCTCGCACATGCGGCGCAGGACCCCCGCTGGGGCCACATCACCGTGCTGGAGCGGGAGGAGGCCATCATCGACTGGCACCGCACGGGCCCGCTCGGCGCCGTTTCCGGCCCGGCTCTGTCCGATTCGCGTACCCGGATCATCCAGGCGGATCTGGTCGATTACGTACGGACCGCCCAGGACACCTTCGACGCGCTCTGCCTCGACATCGACAACGGGCCCGACTGGACGGTCACCGAGGGCAACGACGGACTGTACTCACCGGCCGGACTCGCCGACTGCGCACGGCGGTTGAGACCCGGCGGAGTGCTTGCCGTGTGGTCCGCACAGCCGTCCCACGCCTTCGAGCAGGCGCTCCGGAATGCCGGATTCACTGGGGTACATACCAAAGAGATCCGAGTTGCCCGGGGCGTCCCTGACGTGGTCCATCTCGGTGTTCGCCCTGCGTAGCCGAGATACGGAAAGTGCCTCTAGTCTCTGAGCGACACAGGGGATCACCCCACGGATCCCCGGGCGAGCACAGTCAGGGCGGGGCAACCGATGGAGCAGACACACACCGGCCACAACGGCGTCGCGGCGACACCCGGCGCCCAGCGCAGGGTGCTGGTCGTCGAGGACGACACGACGATCGTCGACGCCATCGCGGCCCGTCTGCGGGCCGAGGGCTTTCAGGTCCAGACGTCCCTCGACGGCCCCGCGGCCGTCGACACGGCCGAGGCCTGGCAACCGGACCTCATGGTCCTCGACATCATGCTGCCGGGCTTCGACGGCCTGGAGGTCTGCCGCCGGGTCCAGGCCCGCCGGCCCGTGCCGGTCCTCATGCTGACGGCCCGCGACGACGAGACCGACATGCTGGTCGGGCTCGGCGTCGGCGCGGACGACTACATGACCAAGCCGTTCTCGATGCGCGAGCTCGCGGCCCGGGTGCACGTCCTGCTGCGCCGGGTGGAGCGTGCCGCGCTGGCCGCCACCACACCGCGCACGGGCATACTCCGGCTCGGCGAGCTGGAGATCGACCACGCGCAGCGCCGGGTACGGGTGCGCGGCGAGGACGTCCACCTCACGCCGACCGAGTTCGACCTGCTGAGCTGCCTGGCGAACACGCCGCGCGCCGTCCTGTCGCGCGAGCAGTTGCTCGCCGAGGTCTGGGACTGGGCCGACGCCTCCGGCACCCGGACCGTGGACAGCCACATCAAGGCGCTGCGCCGCAAGATCGGCGCCGAGCGGATCCGCACGGTCCACGGCGTGGGTTACGCGCTGGAGACCCCGGCGCCATGAGCCGGGCCGGAGACCGGGCCCGGCAGCTGCGCGGCAGCGGCGAGCGGCCCGGCTGGGACGAGCCCGCCAGACGCGGCGGATGGGCCAGGGCCCGGCGCGGACTGCGCGGCCGGATAGCGGCCGGGCTGCGGTCGGTGTCGATATCGATCAAGACCAAGCTCGGCACGCTCGTCGTGGTCTCCGTGTTCATCACCACAGGGCTGCTCATGGTGGCCCTGCAGACCCGCACCGAGCTCCGCTTCATCACCGTCTTCTCGGTGATAGCGACCCTGCTGATCACCCAGTTCGTCGCGCACGGGCTCACGGCCCCGCTGGACGAGATGAACACGGTCGCCCGTGCCATCTCGCACGGCGACTACACGCGCCGGGTGCGCGGCGCCGACCGGCGCGACGAGCTGGGCGACCTCGCCGGCACCATCAACCGCATGGCCGACGACCTGGAGGCCGTGGACCGGCACCGCAAGGAACTCGTGGCGAATGTCTCCCACGAGCTGCGCACGCCCATCGCGGCGCTGCGCGCGGTCCTGGAGAACGTGGTGGACGGGGTCTCCGCCGCCGACCCGGAGACGATGCGCACGGCCCTCAAGCAGACCGAGCGCCTGGGCCGCCTGGTCGAGACCCTTCTCGACCTGTCCCGCCTGGACAACGGCGTGGTGACGCTGCGCGCCCACCGCTTCGAGGTGTGGCCGTATCTGTCGGGCGTCCTCAAGGAGGCCAATCTGGCCGCCGCCCAGCGCAAGCTGTCCTCCGGCTCGGGCAACCACCAGCGCACCGACGTCCATCTGCACCTGGACGTGTCACCGCCCGAGCTGACCGCGCACGCGGACGCGGAGCGACTGCACCAGGTCGTGGCGAATCTCATCGACAACGCCGTCAAGCACTCCCCGCCGCACGGCCGCGTGACGGTCCGGGCCCGGCGCGGCCCCCAGCCCGAGTCGCTCGACCTGGAGGTCCTGGACGAGGGGCCCGGAATACCGCAGTCGGAGTGGCACCGGGTCTTCGAACGGTTCAACCGCGGCACCGCGACCGCCCCGCACGGCCCCGGCAGCGACGGCGGCACGGGGCTCGGCCTCGCCATCGCGCGCTGGGCGGTGGATCTTCACGGTGGCCGGATCGGCGTGGCCGAATCGACGCGCGGATGCCGGATCCAGGTCACCCTCCCGGGCATTCCCCGCCAGCAAAGTTGACGTAAAGTTCGAACCGGAAGCAGCCGTTCTGCGTGGTCATCAGCGGAAGCGGTCGTTCAGGGTGCGGGCCAGGGGGCCGTAGCCGCACTGTCGCGTACCCGGAGCGGCCCGCACAGGAGCGGAACCACGCTTGTTTCCCGCCATTTCACGCCCCGAAACCAGGGTTCCGGTGTGACTTACGCGACTGTGGCAAGCCCGGCCTGCACGTCCACGCCGGCAAGGCGTAGCCTTTATTTCCGCTGTCCATCACCTTGTGAAGCGGAAGAGGGCGGTTACCGCCGTGTCGTCTCAGTCCCCCAGTAATTCGAGCGTCTCGACCGACCAAGACGGGCAGGGCAAGAACCCTGCGGCCGGCTTTGGTGCCAATGAGTGGCTTGTCGACGAGATCTATCAGCAGTACCTCCAGGACCCCAATTCGGTCGACCGTGCCTGGTGGGACTTCTTCGCCGACTACAAGCCGGGTGCCACCGGCACGGCGGACAACCCTGTTCAGGGTGCTCCCACCGCGGCCCCGGTGGCCCCGGCAGCCGCGCCTGCCGCTGCTGCTCCGGCCGCTCCCGCGGCTCCGGCCCAGGCCGCCCCGGCACCCGCGGCGCCGGCCACCCCGGCCGCCGCACCGGCGCCGGTGAAGGCCGCGGCTCCGGCCGCCGCCCCGGCTCCCGCTCCGGCGAAGCCCGCGGCCGCCGCCGCGCCCGCCAAGCCCGCCGCCGCTCCGGCGACCGAGGCCCCGGCCGGTCCCGAGTACGTGACGCTGCGCGGTCCCTCCGCCGCGGTCGCCAAGAACATGAACGCCTCCCTTGAGGTGCCCACGGCCACGTCCGTGCGCGCCGTCCCGGTGAAGCTGCTGTTCGACAACCGCATCGTCATCAACAACCACCTCAAGCGCGCCCGGGGCGGGAAGGTCTCCTTCACCCACCTCATCGGGTACGCGATGGTGCAGGCCATCAAGGCCATGCCGTCGATGAACCACTCGTTCGTCGAGAAGGACGGCAAGCCGACCCTGGTCAAGCCGGACCACGTGAACTTCGGTCTGGCCATCGACCTGGTGAAGCCCAACGGCGACCGCCAGCTCGTCGTCGCCGGCATCAAGAAGGCCGAGACGCTCAACTTCTTCGAGTTCTGGCAGGCCTACGAGGACATCGTCCGCCGGGCCCGGAACAACAAGCTGACGATGGACGACTTCACCGGCGTCACCGTCTCGCTGACCAACCCCGGCGGCCTCGGCACCGTGCACTCCGTGCCGCGTCTGATGCCCGGCCAGTCGGTCATCATGGGCGTCGGCTCGATGGACTACCCGGCCGAGTTCCAGGGCACCTCGCAGGACACCCTGAACAAGCTGGGCATCTCGAAGGTGATGACCCTCACCTCGACGTACGACCACCGGGTCATCCAGGGCGCGGCCTCCGGCGAGTTCCTGCGGATCGTCGCCAACCTGCTGCTCGGCGACAGCGAGTTCTACGACGACATCTTCGAGGCGCTGCGCATCCCCTACGAGCCGGTCCGCTGGCTCAAGGACATCGACGCCTCGCACGACGACGACGTCACGAAGGCCGCCCGCGTCTTCGAGCTGATCCACTCCTACCGGGTCCGCGGCCACGTCATGGCCGACACCGACCCGCTGGAGTACCGCCAGCGCAAGCACCCCGACCTGGACATCACCGAGCACGGCCTCACCCTGTGGGACCTGGAGCGGGAGTTCGCGGTCGGCGGCTTCGCCGGCAAGTCCCTGATGAAGCTGCGCGACGTCCTCGGCGTCCTGCGCGACTCGTACTGCCGCACCACCGGCATCGAGTTCATGCACATCCAGGACCCCAAGCAGCGCAAGTGGATCCAGGACCGCGTCGAGCGCTCGCACTCCAAGCCGGAGCGCGAGGAGCAGTTGCGCATCCTGCGCCGCCTGAACGCGGCCGAGGCGTTCGAGACGTTCCTGCAGACCAAGTACGTCGGCCAGAAGCGCTTCTCGCTTGAGGGCGGCGAGTCGGTCATCCCGCTGCTCGACGCCGTCATCGACAGCGCCGCCGAGTCGCGCCTGGACGAGGTCGTCATCGGCATGGCCCACCGCGGCCGGCTGAACGTCCTGGCCAACATCGTCGGCAAGTCGTACGCGCAGATCTTCCGCGAGTTCGAGGGCAACCTCGACCCGAAGTCGATGCACGGCTCCGGCGACGTGAAGTACCACCTGGGCGCCTCCGGCACCTTCACCGGCCTGGACGGCGAGCAGATCAAGGTCTCGCTCGTCGCGAACCCCTCGCACCTGGAGGCGGTCGACCCGGTCCTGGAGGGTGTCGCCCGCGCCAAGCAGGACGTCATCAACAAGGGCGGCACGGACTTCACGGTCCTGCCCGTCGCCCTGCACGGTGACGCGGCCTTCGCCGGCCAGGGTGTCGTCGCCGAGACCCTGAACATGTCGCAGCTGCGCGGCTACCGCACCGGCGGCACGGTCCACATCGTCATCAACAACCAGGTCGGCTTCACCGCCGCCCCGGAGTCGTCGCGCTCCTCCATGTACGCCACCGACGTGGCCCGCATGATCGAGGCGCCGATCATCCACGTGAACGGCGACGACCCGGAGGCCGTGGTCCGCGTCGCGCGGCTCGCCTTCGAGTTCCGCCAGACGTTCAACAAGGACGTCGTGATCGACCTCATCTGCTACCGCCGTCGCGGTCACAACGAGGGCGACAACCCGCAGTTCACCAACCCGCAGATGTACAACCTGATCGACAAGAAGCGCTCGGTGCGCAAGCTCTACACCGAGTCGCTCATCGGTCGCGGCGACATCACCCTGGAAGAGGCCGAGCAGGCCCTGCAGGACTTCCAGGGGCAGCTGGAGAAGGTGTTCGCGGAGGTCCGCGAGGCCACCTCGGCGCCGGGCGAGATCCACTCGACCGACGCGCAGGCCCAGTTCCCGGTCGCGGTGTCGACGGCGGTCTCCCAGGAGGTCGTCAAGCGCATCGCCGAGTCGCAGGTGAACATCCCCGACCGGATCACCGTGCACCCGCGTCTGATGCCGCAGATGCTGCGCCGCGCCGCCTCCGTCGAGGACGGCACGATCGACTGGGGCATGGGCGAGACCCTGGCCATCGGCTCGCTGCTCATCGAGGGCGTCCCGGTCCGGCTCTCCGGCCAGGACACCCGCCGCGGCACCTTCGGCCAGCGCCACGCGGTCCTGGTCGACCAGGTCACGGGCGAGGACTACACCCCGCTCATGTACCTGTCCGAGGACCAGGCGCGTTACAACGTCTACGACTCGCTGCTCTCCGAGTACGCGGCGATGGGCTTCGAGTACGGCTACTCGTTGGCCCGTCCCGAGTCCCTGGTGATGTGGGAGGCGCAGTTCGGCGACTTCGTCAACGGCGCCCAGACGGTCGTGGACGAGTTCATCTCCTCGGCCGAGCAGAAGTGGGGCCAGACCTCCGGCGTCACGCTGCTCCTGCCGCACGGCTACGAGGGCCAGGGCCCGGACCACTCGTCCGCCCGCCCGGAGCGCTTCCTCCAGATGTGCGCGCAGAACAACATGACGGTCGCCATGCCGACGCTGCCGTCGAACTACTTCCACCTGCTGCGCTGGCAGGTCCACAACCCGCACCACAAGCCGCTCATCGTCTTCACCCCGAAGTCGATGCTGCGTCTGAAGGCGGCGGCGTCGAAGGCCGAGGAGTTCACCAACGGCGGTTTCCGCCCGGTGATCGGCGACGAGCACGTGGACGCCAACGCGGTCCGCAAGGTCGTCTTCTGCGCGGGCAAGGTCTACTACGACCTGGCCGCCGAGCGCGACAAGCGCGGCGCGACGGACACCGCGATCATCCGCATCGAGCGCCTGTACCCGCTGCCGGGTGCCGAGCTCCAGGCGGAGATCGCCAAGTTCCCGAACGCCGAGAAGTACCTGTGGGCCCAGGAGGAGCCGGCGAACCAGGGTGCCTGGCCGTTCATCGCGCTCAACCTGATCGACCACCTGGACCTGGCCGTCGGCGCGGACGTGCCGCACGGCGAGCGCCTGCGCCGCATCTCGCGGCCGCACGGCTCGTCCCCGGCGGTGGGCTCGAAGAAGCGCCACGAGCAGGAGCAGGAGCAGCTGGTGAACGAGGTCTTCGAGGCCTAGCACCGGCGGGTCGGCGACCGGTCACGACCGGTCGCCGACGGCTGTACGCACGCCGAAGGGCCCGGCATCCCGTGGAATCGGGATGCCGGGCCCTTCGGTATGGACAGGCGTGCTCAGCGCGCGCCGTCGTGATCGTCGGGGGCGCCGGGGTCGTCGCGGGCCACGGGAGCGTGAGGATCGGGACCGGGGCCGTCGTGCCCAGCGGGACCGCCAGGGTCTGCGGGGCTTGCAGGGCTTGTGGGGCCTACGGGACCGTCACCGTCCGGTGCCACGGCGTCCTCATGGGTGGGCCCGGCACCCCCGCTCGGGGACGGGGACACCCGTATGACCACGCTGCCGCTGGCCAGGTCTATCGGGCCACGGCCGGGATCGGAGTCGCCGACCTCGTCGAGGGTGATCTCCTGACGCCGGCGCTCCTCTTCCGTGTGCCGCCGCCCGGGCGCGAAAATCTCGCCGAGCCCACCGAACATCCGAAGCCACCTCCGTCAGCCGTCCCGTACTCGCACAACGCTGTGCGGGCCCTGTCAGATCCCGATCATGACGACCGGATCCGCCGGCCGCGTCCCGGGATGGCCCCGCGGAAACGCTCGGGCACGGTGACCTCGCGGTACCCCGGACCCGCCGGGCGAATCGGGATACCGGGCCGCTCACATGGTCGGCACGGCGAGGCCGGTAGCCAACTCGGGGTGCTGACGCCGGAGTTCGTCGACGAGCCGCCGGAGCGGCGACGCGGCGCTCACATTGGCGGCGGCGGCGCGGACCGGCAGCATGACGGTCTCCCCGGACCGCAGGGTCAGCCGCACGCCCCGCATTTCCATCTGCTTGGCAGCCCCGAAGGTCCGTATGGTCGTACGGTCCCTGACCACGGTGGCCTCGGCCACGTCCGACAGGGCCACGGTGCCGGACGGCGGCAAACCGTTCTTCACGCCGGACCGCGGCGTCCGCCACGAGATGGCGTCGGCGTCGATTCGCACCCACACCTGGGAGGGCAACGCGAGGAACCGTACGACCAGAGCCAGCGCGGCCACTCCGATCACGGCCTGGAGGACGGCGGACGAAAGGCTGACGGCGATGGCGAACAGCACACCACCCGCGAAAACGGACGCGCTCACCGCTTGGCGCGTCGTGAATACCTGAACCTTCACCGAATCTCCCCCCAGAACACAAATCGATCGGAAGCTATCAGCGACGCTCCGATGATCGACCCATGGGGATCCCAAGCGGACGCAAAGGGCGTTCAACGGGGGCGGCGGGCGCCGGATACGCTGAAGGGCGAACATCCGGTACGGCGTCCCAGGAGCAAGTTGTGTACTTCACCGACCGCGGCATCGAGGAGCTGGAGAAGCGGCGCGGCGAGGAGGAGGTCACCTTCGAGTGGCTCGCCGAGCAGCTGCGCACCTTCGTCGATCTGAACCCGGACTTCGAGGTCCCGGTGGAGCGGCTCGCCACCTGGCTGGCCCGGCTCGACGACGAGGACGAGGACGAGTAGTCCGGGCGTCCCGTCCAGCCGTCCCCGGCGGAACGGCCCCACGCGTCCTGCGTATCGGGATGCCGGTCGCGATACCGGCCGCGCTACCGGTCTGGCGCCCGGCCCGGATCAGGCGCCCGGCCGGGCCCGCATCCGGTCGTACGCGAGGCCGAGGGCGCCGTGGGCGAGCAGGACCGCGCCCGCCGTCGTCCAGCCGCCGCTTCGGCGGACGAGGCCCCAGGCCGTGAGCGGGAGACCCGCGGCCAGCTGGACCGCGCCGACCAGGCGGGCCTTGGGGCCCCGCACCCAGGGGCCGAGCGGCCCCTCCTCGACCGCGTCGAGTTCGGCGCGTATGGCATCGCGCCAGCCGGACCATTCGATCGCCTCGGCACCGTGCGCCGCGGCCACCGAACGCAGCCGGTCCGTCGGTTCCCCGGGGCCGAGTCCGGCCGGCAGCACGACGCCCGTGCGGGCCAGGATCGCGATCAGGCCGAGGAGGCGGGCCCGGGCGTCGGCGGCGGAATCGGGGCGGGTCAGGCCGTCGAGCGCCTCCATGTCGTGTACGGGATCGAGCCCCAGCCGGGCCGCGAACGTACGCATCGCCTCGCCCTCGCCGAGCGGTGTGCCGTCGGACAGCCAGACGTATCCGACCGTCCGGCGGAAGCCCGAGGCCAGGGTGTAGCCGGCCCGGGTGTCGTCCCACCACAGCGCGATCACCGGCCGGCCCGCCGCGACGGTGAGCGCGCCCGCCCAGCCCGCCAGCACCTCGTCGACCGGGCCCGCGCCGGTCAGCCAGGGTTTGGCCGCGGGGACGAGCACGCTCCAGCCGTCCCCCGCCGGCGCCAGCAGCATGCGCTCGCGCAGCAGATGGGCGACCGGTCGGACCACCGGAGGCTCGGCACGGCAGAGGAGCAGGGCACCGGGGGCGGCGGCATCGGCGACGGGCATGATCTCTACGCTAGGTCACCTTTGGGGCGTTTTCTCCTTGTACGGCCGCGTATGGGTGCACGGCAGCAAGGGTGCGGTTCGGGTGCATGACGGCGGGTGGGCCCGAACCGGCCGGACCGACCCGGACCGTCTTGACTTTCGACAACCGCGATATATCGTGTCTAGCGAGAGACGCGATATGTTGCGTCTACCGTTTCACCGCAGCCGCAGCCGCAGCCGCAGCCGCAGCCATCGTTCCTCGCCCTGTTCAGTCACAGCGCTCAGGAGGTCAGCACATGTCCGAGTCCACGTGGGCCGTCCCAGATTCGCGGAAGCTCACCTTCGACGCGTCCGCCGCCGGGCCGGTGACGAAGGTCCAGGTCCGCATCGTCAACGGAACTGTGAACGTCGTCGGCACCGAGGAAAGTTCCGCCCGGCTGGAGGTCTCGGCGGTCGAGGGACCGCCGCTGATCGTGACGCGGGAGGGCTCCACGCTCACCGTCGGCTATGACGACCTGCCCTGGCGCGGCATCCTCAAGTGGCTGGAGCGCAAGAGCTGGAGCCGCAGCGCCGTGGTCTCGCTCGCGGTGCCCGCCGGTGCCGATGTCGAGGTCGGGACGGTCGGCGCGGGGGCCGTGGTGTCCGGGGTCCGCGGACGTACCGAGGTACGCGGGGTCAGCGGCGACGCCACCCTGGTCAAGCTCGCCGGACCGGTCCGGGCCGAGAGCGTGTCCGGCAACCTGGAGGCCCAGGCGGTCACCGGCGAACTGCACTTCAAGTCGGTCTCCGGCGACCTGACGGTCATCGAGGGAGCCGGGGGCCACGTACAGGCGGAGTCGGTGAGCGGCGACATGCTGCTCGATCTCGACCCCCGCGCGAAGTCCACCGACATCCGGCTGACCACCGTCTCGGGCGAGGTGGCCATCCGACTGCCGCACCCGGCCGACGCGCACGTCGAGGCCAACACCACGAGCGGGGCGGTCTCCAGCGCGTTCGAGGACCTGCGGATCAGCGGGCAGTGGGGCACGAAGAAGATCACCGGCACATTGGGGGCGGGCACGGGCACGCTGAGGGCGACGACGGTCTCCGGCTCGATCGCGCTCCTGCGCAGGCCGGCGGAGGAGGAGCCGCACTTCGCGGAAGCACCCTCGCCCGATGACCAGTCCGGCCCGGCCGATCCGAACGAGAAGGTGCTCTGACATGCCCCCCGTCTTCGCCCACGGACGTCTGCGTCTCTACCTGCTGAAGCTGCTGGACGAGGCTCCGCGTCACGGGTACGAGGTGATCCGCCTGCTCGAAGAGCGCTTCCAGGGGCTGTACGCGCCCAGCGCCGGCACGGTCTACCCCCGGCTCGCCAAGCTGGAGGCAGAGGGTCTGGTCACGCACACCACCGAGGGCGGCCGCAAGGTCTACTCGATCACCGACGCGGGCCGCGCGGAGTTGGCGGGCCGGGGCGGTGAACTCGCCGATCTGGAGCTGGAGATCCGCGAGTCCGTCTCCGAACTCGCCGCCGAGATCCGCGACGACGTACGTGGTGCGGCGGGCAGCCTGCGCGACGACATGCGCCGGGCGGCCCGTGACGCCCGTACGGGGCAGACCGGGGCGGGCGCCGGGGCTGGGGCGGGCGCCGGTGCGGGCGCGGGTGCCGGTGCGGGCGCGGGTGCCGGTGCCGGTGCGGGCCGTGGTGCCCGGAGGGGGTTCCCCGAGGCTTCCGACTTCTTCGACGGCTCGTGGGGCGACGCGGAGGGGTGGCAGCAGGCCAAGGAGGAGTTCAAGCGCGCGAAGCAGGAGTGGAAGGAGCAGGCGCGCCGGGCCAAGGACGAGTCCCGGCGGGCCCGCGACGAGGCCAAGGAGGCTCGGCGCCAGGCCAAGGAGGCGCAGGACAAGGCGTACGAGGAGATGCAGCGCGTCGCCCAGAACGTCCAGCGCCAGGTGCAGGAGCACTTCGCTCGGGGCGACTGGCCCAAGGGGGTACGGGACGGGCTCGCCGAGATCACGAAGGAGTTCGGGCGGTTCGGGTTCGGCCAGGCGGCGCCGTCGGAGGCGGACGAGCAGGTGGATCTCGGCGAGCCGCGGCCGGAGGCCGGGCCGGAGGCCTGGCCGGAGTGGGCGCGGGAGGAGCCGTCCGGTGACCCGGTGCGGGATCTCGACCGGTTGCTCGATCGGTTCCGGGACGAGATCCGGGATGCGGCCCGGGACCACGGGGTGACGGAGGCCCAACTGCTTGAGGCCCGGCGCCACTTGGCCGCTGCGGCGGGCCACATCGGCGCGGCGCTCCGCCCCTGACCGGGCCGGGGGGGTGCCCACCCTCCCGCCCGTGACCCGGGGTTGGTGGTTCCGGCTCCCCCTGGGGCTCCGCCCCAGACCCCGATCGCGCCTTGAGGGCGCTCGTCCTCAAACGCCGGACGGGCTGAAATACCCCGATGCGGGCCAGCACCGAGGCCTTTAGGGGCGCGGGGAACTGCGCGAACGGCTCCCCGCGGCCCGCAGGTGGAATCGGGTTTCAGGGGCGCGAGGAACTGCGCAACCAGCCCCCCACAGCCCCAGCCGAACGCGGGGCCAGGGGCGCGGGGAACTGCGCGAACAGGCCCGCGCCCAGGGGGCAGGGTCAGGCGGCCGGGGGCGAGAGCAGTCGGGCCAGGCTCGCGTACGTCCCGCCGCACTCCGCCAGGGCCTCCCCCGCCAGCCCCGGCAGCACCGCGAGCGCGAGCAGCAGATGCTCATCCCCGATGTGCTTCTGCCTGCGGGCGACCGCCAGTCCGAGCGCCTTCTCCAGTACCTTCTTCGCGCCCTTCGTGAAGGAGGGCCGGCCCGAGGGCCACGCCTTGCCCCGGGTCTCGCCGGACAGCGTCTCGCCGGACAGCGCGCCGGGGCCGTGGACCTCCTCCACCCTCGCCACGATCTCCTGGACGGAGATCCCGAGGCCGGCCAGCGCGTCCTCCTCCGCCCTGGACATGCCGCCCCGGCGCCGCCCGGCGGCCAGCGCCTCCGCGAGTTCGGCGCGGCGGTCGGTCACGCCGAGGGAGGCGAGCGCGAAGGACGCCCTCGTGCCCTCGCGGTCGAGGAGGGCGAGCAGCAGGTGTTCCTCGGTCACCACCGGGGACCCGGCACGCGATGCGTGCTCGACGGCGCCCGCCACCACCCCGCGCGCGTCCACCGTGAATCGCTCGAACATCAAGTCCTCCCGTGCTTCTTGTGGACGGCCTGGCGGCTGACCCCCAGCTCGGCGGCGATCTCCTGCCATGACCAGCCCTGGTTGCGGGCGCTTCGTACCTGTACGGATTCGAGCTGTTCCAGAAGCCGTCGCAGCGCGGCGACGGCTCGCAGTCCGACCCTCGGGTCGCGGTCGCCGGCTCGTGCGGCGAGATCGGTTGCCTCGGTCACGCCTGTCAATCTACGTTGACAAGAAGGAGAGTGTCAACCCTGGTTGACATGAGTACCGGTGTGAGTACCGGTGTGAGTACCTACGTGAATAGCGGCGTGGACACCTACATCAGCGCCCACGCGAAAGGCCGCGACCCCGCACGGTGCTCCGCGCGGGGTCGCGGCCCCCAGGACCGGCGGACACCCCGGACCACCCTCACCCCACCGTGAGGACCACCTTCCCGAACAGGTCCCCCGACGCCACCTTCTCGAAGCCCTCCCGCGCCCGGTCCAGCGGCAGCACCTCGTCGATGACGGGGCGTACGCCCGTCGCCGCGCAGAAGGCCAGCAGGTCCTCCAGCTCGTCCTTCGTGCCCATCGTGGAGCCGACGACCTTGAGTTCGAGGAAGAAGATGCGGGTCAGTTCGGCGTGCGCGGGGCGGTCGCCGCTGGTGGCGCCGGAGATGACCAAAGTGCCGCCGGGGCGCAGGGACTTGACCGAGTGGGACCAGGTCGCGGCGCCCACGGTCTCGATCACCGCGTCCACCCGCTGCGGCAGCCGCGCCCCGGGCTCGTACGCCTCGACCGCGCCCAGTTCCACCGCCCGCCTGCGCTTGTGCTCGTCGCGGCTGGTCGCGAAGACCCTCAGGCCCGCCGCCTTGCCGAGCACGATCGCGGCGGTGGCCACGCCGCCGCCCGCGCCCTGCACCAGGACCGAATCCCCGGGCCGCACACCGGCGTTGGTGAACAGCATCCGGTACGCCGTCAGCCAGGCGGTCGGCAGGCAGGCGGCCTCCGCGAAGCTCAGCCCCTTCGGCTTGGGCAGCACGTTCCAGGTGGGCACGGCGACCTGTTCGGCGAAGGTGCCCTGGTACTTCTCGGTGAGGATCGAGCGGCCCTCGGTGGGGCCAACGCCGTGGCCGCTCTGGCCGATCACCGAGTGCAGCACGACCTCGTTGCCGTCCTGGTCCACCCCGGCCGCATCGCAGCCGAGGATCATCGGCAGTTTGTCCTCGGAGAGCCCGACCCCGCGCAGCGACCAGACGTCATGGTGGTTGAGGGAGGCGGCCCGTACGTCGACGAGGGTCCAGCCGGGGCGTACCTCGGGGGCCGGCCGCTCCCCCAACTCAAGGCCGCTGAGCGGCTGGTCACGGTCGATGCGGGCGGCGTATGCGGCGAACATGGCCCTGACCCTAGAGCGCGCGGCCCGGCCGCCGGAACCTCCCACGGCTGTGACGCCCCGCACGCCGTCGGGGACCGGGAAAACAGCAGTGCCGGGCTCCCCCGAAGGGAACCCGGCACGGCAGGTGGAGAAGGACCCGGCCGGTCAGCGGCGGGCCACGCCCTCGGCGCGGGCGGCGGCCGCGACCGCCGCGGTGACGGCGGGGGCGACCCGCTCGTCGAACGGGGACGGGATGACGTAGTCGGCGGCGAGCTGGTCGCCCACGACGTCGGCCAGCGCGTTCGCCGCGGCGATCTTCATGCCCTCGGTGATCCGGGAGGCCCGGACCTGGAGGGCGCCCGCGAAGATGCCGGGGAAGGCGAGCACGTTGTTGATCTGGTTCGGGTAGTCCGAGCGGCCGGTGGCCACGACAGCGGCGTACTTGTGCGCGATGTCGGGGTGCACCTCGGGGTTCGGGTTGGCCATCGCGAAGACGAAGGCACCCGGCGCCATGGAGGCGACCGCGGGCTCGGGGACCGTACCGCCGGAGACGCCGATGAAGACGTCCGCGCCCGCGAGCGCGGTCTCCAGGGAACCGGACAGGCCCGCCTTGTTGGTGAGCTCGGCGAGCTCGCGCTTGACGTCCGTCAGGTCCGTACGGTCGCTGCTGACGATGCCCTTGCGGTCCGCGACCGCCACGTCGCCGAGGCCCGCTTCGAGCAGGAACTTGGCGATGGCGACACCGGCCGCGCCGGCGCCGGAGATGACCGCGCGCAGGTCGCCGAGCGTGCGTCCGGTGAGCTTCGCGGCATTGCGCAGGGCGGCCAGCGTGACCACGGCCGTGCCGTGCTGGTCGTCGTGGAAGACCGGGATGTCCAGGGCCTCCTGGAGCCGGCGCTCGATCTCGAAGCAGCGGGGGGCGGAGATGTCCTCCAGGTTCACCCCGCCGAAGGACGGGGCGAGCCGGACCACGGTCTCGATGATCTCGTCCGTGTCCGTGGTCGCGAGCGCGATCGGAACCGCGTCGACGCCGCCGAACTGCTTGAAGAGGATGGCCTTCCCCTCCATAACCGGGAGGGACGCCTCCGGGCCGATGTCACCGAGCCCGAGCACCGCGGTACCGTCCGTCACGACGGCGACCACCTGCGACTTCCAGGTGTAGTCGTGGACCAGCTCCGGGTTCTCCGCGATCGCGCTGCACACCTTGGCGACGCCGGGCGTGTACGCGAGGGACAGGTCGTCCCGGTCCCGGATCGGCACGGTGGCCTGCACGGCCATCTTGCCGCCGCGGTGGAGCGCGAAGGCCGGGTCGAAGGGCTCGTCCGAACCCTCCGTGCTGCTGTCGCTGCGAGGATTGACGATCTCCGCTGCCATTGTGTTTTACCCCTTAAGTCTTCATCAGTTGAGGGTGGCCACTCCTTGTTGAGGAGGGGTGGGCGGACCCGCGTACGTTCCCCGCTGAGGGCGGTTGGCCCGCCCCGCGGGGTGGAGGTACGTACGCGCGGGCGCGCCGCACACGCGCCCTGAGCCCCGGATGAGGGGTGTAAGGATCCTTCTTACCGGACAGAAGCGTCCGCCGACGAGTCCATTTTGGCTCAGCGGGGACGCACGGTCGCAAGCGGCCTCCGTACCGTGACACGACTCTTGGTGGGATGTCACGACAAGTCGGCTACGCGGCGCGAAACATGTCCACAACGCGAGATGAACCGAAGGATTTCCGGTCTCCGCGAACGCTTTCCGCACATGGTCCGGCCCGGTGCGCCTTGGTGTACCGGCCTTGTGGGCTTCGGGGGGTGACCCGTTATCCGATTTTGACATGGCTGCGACCCTGATTTCAGGGGTCCGAATGGCAAGATGCGACTTCACACACGGTTCACACCGCGGTCGTGACACTCGAGGACGCGTGCCCGACCACCGCCCAGGACCTGTGCGTTCGTCGCCGTACGCACTCCACGGCCACTCCACTCACCACCTGCCGGAGGAACCCGATCATGACCGCAAGCACCACTCGCCGTACGACCGCCCCGAAGTCCCGGATTGCCGCGGTCGGAGCGATCGCGGTTGCGGGCGCCCTGCTGGTGACCGGCTGCGGTGACCAGACGAAGAAGGGCTCGGCCCCCGAGTCGTCCGGCGGGGCCTCGAAGTCCGCCCCGCTCTTCTCCAAGCTGCCCGCGAACATCCAGAAGGCCGGCGTCGTCAAGGTCGGTACGGACGCCACGTACGCGCCCATGGAGTTCAAGCAGGGCGAGACCATCGTCGGCGTCGACCCCGACATCGCCGCGGCCCTCGGCAAGCAGCTCGGCGTGAAGTTCGAGTTCACCAGCGGCACCTTCGAGACCCTGCTCGGCGCGCTGCCGACCGGCCGCTACGACGCGGTCATGTCCTCGGTGAGCGACACCAAGAAGCGCCAGCAGGGCCTTGACGACAGCGGCAAGAAGACCGGTACGGGCGTCGACTTCGTCGACTACTACACGGCCAGCACCGGCATCCTGGTCAAGAAGGGCAACCCGGAGGGCATCAAGTCCACCGACGACCTGTGCGGCAAGACGATCGCCGTGCAGCGCGGCACCACCTACGAGCAGGCCGCCAAGGACCTCGTCGCCAAGTGCGCGAAGGACGGCAAGGGCAAGCTCACCGTCGAGGCCTTCTCCAGCGACGCCGAGGCGCAGACCCGCGTCAAGGCCGGCGGCGCCGTGGCCGACCTGAACGACTCCCCCGTCGCCGCGTACATCGCGAAGACCGCGGGCGGCGGCGCCGACTTCGAGTCGGTGGCCAACCCCTCGGACGCGGGCCCGTTCGGCATCGCGGTGGACAAGAAGAACACCCAGCTGCGCGACGCCCTCTCCGAGGCCCTCGACGCGATCATCAAGGACGGCTCGTACAAGACGGCCATCGACAAGTGGGGCGGCGCGCAGGGCGCCGTCACCAAGGCAGCCATCAACGGCGGCTCCTGACCCGCGCACCACTGAAGGGCAGTCGCTGTGACTGACAAGCTCGACAAGACTCCGGGGCCGGCGGACGCCGCCCCGGAGCAGGTCCCGCCGGACATCATCCGCGCCATCCCGGTGCGCCACTACGGCCGCTGGGTCAGCGCCGTAGTGGTCGTCGCCGTGCTCGGCGCACTGGTCTACGCTTTCGCCCAGGGCAACGTCCGCTGGGCGACCGTCACGGACAAGCTGTTCGACGGCAGCATCCTGACCGGCCTCTGGCACACCATTCTGATCAGCGTGGTCTCCATGGCCGTGGGTCTGATCCTCGGCGTGCTGTTCGCCGTGATGCGACTCTCGAAGAACCCGGTGACCAGTTCGGTCGCCTGGCTGTACATCTGGTTCTTCCGCGGCACCCCGGTCTACGTACAGCTGTTGATCTGGTTCAACCTGGCGCTGATCTTCCCGATCCTCAACCTCGGGTTCTACAAGGACTACATGACCGCGGTCATGACTCCGTTCCTCGCCGCCCTGCTCGGCCTCGGCCTCAACGAGGGTGCGTACATGGCGGAGATCGTCCGGGCCGGCATCCAGTCGGTGGACGAGGGCCAGACCGAGGCCTCGCACGCGCTCGGCATGACCCAGATGCAGACCATGCGCCGCGTGGTGCTCCCCCAGTCGATGCGGGTGATCATCCCGCCGACGGGCAACGAGTTCATCAACATGCTGAAGACCTCGTCCCTGGTCGTCGCCGTCCAGTACCAGGATCTGCTGCGCAGCGCCCAGGACGTCGCGGCGACCTCGTTCGCGGTGATGGAGATGCTCTTCGTCGCGTCGATCTGGTACCTGGCCCTGACCAGTGTGTTCAGCGTCGGCCAGTACTACCTGGAGCGTCGTTTCGCCCGCGGTTCGCTGCGCTCCCTGCCGCCCACACCGCTGCAGCGCATCAAGTCGAACCTGCTCTCCCTCTCCCACTGGCGGCGGTGACCCCATGACTGCACAACCGATGGTCAAGGCCGAGGGCGTCCACAAGTCGTTCGGCCCCGCCCACATCCTCAAGGGCATCGACCTGGAGGTGGCCGAGGGCGAGGTGTTCTGCCTGATCGGCCCCTCCGGCTCCGGCAAGTCGACGTTCCTGCGGTGCATCAACCACCTGGAGCAGATCAACGCCGGGCGCCTCTACGTGGACGGCGAGCTGGTCGGCTACCGCCAGAAGGGCGACAAGCTCTACGAGCTGAAGGACAGCGAAGTCGCCCTGAAGCGCCGGGACATCGGCATGGTCTTCCAGCGCTTCAATCTGTTCCCGCACATGACGGCCGTGGAGAACGTCATGGAGGCGCCGGTCCAGGTCAAGCGCGAGTCGAAGGCGGTGGCCCGCGAGCGGGCCCTGAAGCTGCTCGACCGGGTGGGCCTCGCCGACAAGGCGGGCAACTACCCGTCGCAGCTCTCCGGCGGCCAGCAGCAGCGCGTGGCGATCGCCCGCGCGCTGGCGATGGACCCGAAGCTGATGCTCTTCGACGAGCCGACGTCGGCGCTCGACCCCGAGCTGGTGGGCGATGTCCTGGACGTCATGCGCGGTCTCGCCGAGGACGGCATGACGATGATCGTGGTCACCCACGAGATGGGCTTCGCGCGCGAAGTCGGCGATTCGCTGGTCTTCATGGACGACGGCGTGGTCGTCGAAGCGGGCCATCCGCGCGATGTCCTGACGAACCCTCAGCACGACCGGACGAAGTCGTTCCTGTCGAAGGTGCTGTAAGGACCGCATGAACAAGGGGGGTTACGGGCCGGCGCCCGTAACCCCCCTTTCCCGTCGGCTACTTCAGGGCGAGCAGCAGGGTGTCCGAAGGCGATGCCCAGACCGGGCGGGCCTCGGCGAAACCGGCCGCGCGCAGGGTCTCGGCGTGCCAGCCCGCGGCGGGCATGTCGCCGTCGGCGTGCTCGCCGTAGATCTCGTACCGCTTGGCGGTCGGCCCGGCGAGGGCCGGGTCCGCGGCCGCGAGCGCCCACCACTGCGCCCAGTCGAGGGCGCCGCCGGCCTTGGCACGGTCCATCCCGGCATGCCGGTGGGCGCGTTCGGCGGCGTTGATGCGCGGGGTCGCGGGGTCGATCATGTGGTCGGCGTTCATGAACACGCCCCCGTCCCGGACGAGCCCGGCGACCTGCCCGTAGAGCGCGGCGAGCGGCTCCGCGTGCAGCCAGTGCAGGGCGGTCGCCGTGAGGACGGCGTCGTAGGAGTCGTACGGGAGCGACTGGACCCAGTGCGGGTCCTTGAGGTCGGCGGCGACGAAGGTGACCCGCTCGTCCCCCGCGAAGGTGCCCTCGGCGATGGCGAGGAGCGCGGGGTCGAGATCCACCCCGGTACTGACCGCGTCCGGGAACCTCCGGAGGAGCCGGTCCGTAATACTCCCCGTACCGCACGCGAGGTCGAGCACGCGCGGCGCGGGACCGACGCAGGCCTCGACCATGTCGAGCATGACCCGGAAGCGCTCCTCGCGGTCCGGCATGTACCACTCCTGCTGCCGGTCCCAGCTGTCCTGCCAGCCCCGCCAGTCGGTGCCCGTTCCGGCCCCAGTGACAGTCTCCGACACCGCGATCCCTCCTACACAGCCAGTCTGTAATACCCTCAAAGGGTATCCAGCCGTTACTTGTGGACAGCTCAGACCATAGACCGCCGCCGTAAGGACTACAAGTGGAACTGGCCTATTACTCGGACTACGCCGTGCGCCTGGTCAACACCGAGGAGCCGGCCCGCAACAAGGACGCCCTGACCTCGGTCGAGGCGGTCCGGGACTTGTTCGGCGGGAACCAGTCCGCGGCCCGCCGGGCGACGGACGCGGACGTGACGCGCTTCCGTTCGGTACGGGCCCGGCTGCGGGCGGTCTTCGAGGCGGCGGACCGGGGCGAGGAGGTCCAGGCGGTGGACCTGCTGAACTCGCTGCTGCTCGAATTCCCGGTCAGCCCCCAGGTGTCGGGCCACGAGCACCGCGACGACGACGGCCGCCCGCTGTGGCACATGCACCTCGCCGACCACCCCTCGAACGCGACGGCGGGCTACGCCGCGATCGCCTCCATGGGGCTCGCCTTCCACCTCACGGAATACGGGGTCGACCGGCTCGGCCTGTGCCAGGCGGCGCCCTGCCGCAACGCCTACCTGGACACCTCGACCAACCGCTCGCGCCGCTACTGCTCGGACCGGTGCGCGACCCGGGCCAACGTGGCCGCCTACCGGGCCCGCAAGCGTCTGGAGACCGAGCGGTCCGACAGCACGGGCCTCACCGAGGAGACCGCCCAGGACGCCAGGTAGCCGACCGTGCGCCGGCGCCCCGCCGCCATCGGCCGGTAGCGTCCGCGCACGCGTCCGAGCACGAGGTCGACCGGCACCGCACCGAAGGCCCGGCTGTCCACGACCTCGTCGTCGGTGTTGTCGCCGAGCACCCACCACCCGCTCTCGCGCAGCTCCATGAGCCGCTTGACGATGAGCAGATCCTGCTGCAGCGGGTGCCGCAGCACGGCCACGTCGCCGATCCGCAGCTCCGCGCCGTAGTGCACGAGCAGCTGATCCCCGTGCAGCAGCGTGGGAACCATCGAGGTCCCGAGGACCTCCGCGATCCCCAACGGCACCCTCGGCTCCCGCCCCTCATCCGTCATACCTCACCCACCTCCCGGCCACCGGCACCCCGCCGCCGATCCCACGGTACGTTCCGCCACGAGTCCCGGGGTGCCCCTGGACTTTTGACCTAAGCCCATGGGGGCACCCGCGAAATCGCGTCTCTCACCGAGTAATGTCCCACCTGAGAAGACGATCACGAGGAAGGACAGCTCAATGCTTTCCCGCCTGTTTGCCCCCAAGGTGAAGGTCAGCGCGCACTGCGACCTGCCCTGCGGTGTGTACGACCCGGCCCAGGCCCGCATCGAGGCGGAGTCGGTCAAGGCCGTGCAGGAGAAGTTCCAGGCCAACGAGGACGCGCACTTCCGTGCCCGTGCCGTGGTCATCAAGGAGCAGCGCGCGGAGCTCGCCAAGCACCACGTGTCGGTGCTGTGGAGCGACTACTTCAAGCCGCCGCACTTCGAGAAGTACCCGGAGCTCCACCAGCTGGTGAACGACACCCTGAAGGCCCTCTCGGCCGCCAAGGCGTCGACCGACCCGGCGACCGGACAGAAGGCGCTCGACCTCATCGCCGAGATCGACCGCATCTTCTGGGAGACCAAGAAGGCCTGATCCAGGCCGAGTTCGCAGGCCGGGCGCCTTCGGGCGGCCGAGCACCGGCGAATCGAGAAGGGCCCGACCGGGGTTACCCGGCCGGGCCCTTCCGGCGTTCGCCGCGGCCGGCCCCGATCGTGCGCAGCCACCGCCGTGCCTCGCGCGGAGCCGTGAAGCGCAGGGTGTGCAGCGGGGCGAGGGCCGGGTCGGTGGTGAGAGCCGTCAGGGCCGCTCTGCGGGGCGCGTACTGGGACCAGGCCCAACGGGCCGGGTGGTCGCCGCGGAACCACTCCCTCAGCGTCTCGCGGTTGCCGTTGAAGATCCGCTCGCGCAGTACGGTCCTACGCAGCGAGCGGCGCAGCACGCGGGGCATCACGACGTGCCGGGGGTAGTCCAGCCAGACCACCGTGTCGGCGCGCTCCCACAGCAGGGGGCGGACATCGGGGGTGCCGTACGAGTCGAGGACCCACGCCGGGGTGGCCGCGATCTCGGCCACCCGGGCCGCGAAGTCCGGGTCCTGCGCCCAGCCCGGGCCCGCGAAGTGCAAGGCGTCCAGCTCGTGGTACGGCACCCCGAGCCGCTCGCCCAGCTCGTGCGCCAGGGTGGACTTGCCGGCTCCGGTACTGCCGACCACGAGGATGCGCCGCATCGGGGCAGGCTATCGCGCGCGGAATTCGCTTGGCCGGGCCGGGGCCGGCGCCTACCGTGGCGCGCGTGACGGATCAGACGCGTACGCCCGGGTGTCAGGTGATCGTGCTCAACGGCGGGTCCAGTTCCGGCAAGTCCGGGATCGTCCGGTGCCTGCAGGCCGTGCTGCCCGGCGCCTGGCTCGCCTTCGGCGTCGACTCTGTGGACGCGGCCATGCCCGCCTCGCTCCGCGGCGAGGGCGGCCTGGAGATCGGAGCGGACGGCACGGTGACCGTGGGCCCCGACTACCGTCGGCTCTCGGACGCCTGGGCACGCGGGGTGGCCGCGATGGTGCGGGCCGGCGCCCACGTGGTGCTCGACGAGGTCTTCCTCGACGGCGCCGACGCCCAGAAGCGCTGGCAGCAGGCCCTCGACGGGCTCGACGTGCTCTGGGTCGGGGTGCGCTGCGACCCCGACACGGCCGCGGGCCGCGAGACCGCCCGTGGCGACCGCGTCCCCGGCATGGCCCGGGGCCAGGCCGAGTCCGTGCACGTGGGGGTGCGGTACGACATCGAGGTGGACTCGGCCGGTGCGGAGTCCATGGCCTGCGCCCGGCTGATCGCCGAGCGGTACGCCCGGCACGACGGGGAGCCCGCGGTCGGGGCGCGTGACCACCGGCACACCGCGGAGGGTCGTCTTCCGGGTTAGGTTCGAGGGCATGGACCCTCTGGAGCCTCCGTACCCGCGGCTTCTCGTCGACCCGTACGAACCGGCGTTCCGCTTCTACGACGCCGTCCTGCCGGACCTCACCGGCTGCACCCTC
Source organism: Streptomyces xanthochromogenes (assembly GCF_014650455.1). GTDB lineage: Bacteria > Actinomycetota > Actinomycetes > Streptomycetales > Streptomycetaceae > Streptomyces > Streptomyces xanthochromogenes. The sequence continues at coordinate 70,750 of NZ_BMUZ01000001.1, forward strand.
GCCCGCGGCAACTCCGCTTCCGGATACGCCAGTTGGGATGCCCCCGACGGCCGCACCGCGCTCGCGCTGTTCACCCGATCCGCGATGGCCGCCGCGCTCGGCGAGGACCGGATGCCGGGCGGGGGCGCGTCCCTGGTGATCCACATGGCCACGCGCGACGCCCTCGACGCCGCGGTCTCGCTGTGCGCGAAGGCGGGCGGCACCGTGGCCGTGCCCGTGCGGGACCTGCCGGAGTGGGGCCCGGGCATGCGCGCCGCGCACCTCCTGGACCCGGCCGGAAACCTGGTGGAACTCCAGACGTACTGACGGCCCCGGGGACACGGGCCGCCTCCGCGAGCCGGCACGGTCACGCGAGGCCGCGCCGCACCAGTCCCACGACCTCGTCCTCGGTCAGTCCCAACTCCCGTGCCTGATCGACCAGTTCCCGCACCTTGAGCATCAGCTCCGCCCGGCCCCGCGCCCGGGTGTCGTGCACGACGACCGCACCGCGGCCCCGGCGCAGCTCGATCAGGCCCTCGTCGCGCAGCCGCTGGTACCCCCTCAGCACCGTATGGACGTTGACCCCGAGCAGATCCGCGAGGGAACGGGCGGACGGGAGGCGTTCGCCCGGGGTCACCTTGCCGTCGGCGATCGCCCCGCGCACCGAGGCCGCGATCTGGTCGCCGAGCGGCCTCGGCGAGGCGGGGTCCACACGGAAGAGCATCAGTCCCTCGCCTCCGCGCGCCGGGCCAGTGTGTTCAGGAGGGCGGCGGCCGTCCCTGCGTCGTCCACCGTCACGGCGAACTCCCGCCCGTCCGACCGCCGTATGACGATCGCCTCGCCGGAGCGCAGCATGAGCCCCGACTTGCCCGCACGCACCCGATAGCCCCAGCCCCCGTACTCCGCGAGGACCTTGATGTCGCGGCTGACCGCCCGGTCCACGTCGGACAGCGGGATTCCGATGCGCGGCCAGGGCAGCGCGGTGGGCCGCGCGGTCAGGCCCCGCCGGTCGATGGTGACGTACGGGCAGGAGAAGACGAGGCACACCACGGCACCGAAGAACACGCCCACCGCATTGCCCGGGCCAACGGCGAACAGCAGGGCGCCCGCAGCGACGAGCAGCAGGGTCCCGCAGACGAGCAGCACACGCGAGGGCGCCCGCCGCATCCACCCCGCCACCTCGCCCTCGGCGAGGTCGAGCCGCGGGGTCCGGTCGGCGTCCGGACGCGAAGAGGGCTCGGGGGGCGGAGTCGGCACGGCCAAGAGCAACAGCCGCCCGAGTGCCGCCGCGAGCACCGCGACGCCCGCGCCGACGGCGATCTGCCACAGCGGCAGCCGCACCCGCGCCGGGTCGGTCGCGTCCGCGTTGGCGAGCAGCGTGGCGGCCAGGAGGTAGCCCACGAACCCGGCCGTCGCGTACCCGGCGGCGATCAGCCACCGGAGCCGGCGTACGGCAGGGTCTCCGACGGCCGCCATGCCGGCCCACAGGGCGCCGAGGCCGAGGTGCAGCACGCACGCGAAGACCGGGGTGGAGCCACGGCTCTGCGTGCCGTCGGAGCGGCCGTTCCCGGTGAAGTGACTGGCCAACGGGTCGGGCAGCCGGTCACGGAGAAGCACGTACAGCGTCAGGTCGACGGCCAGGGCGAGCAGGAACGGGAGCGCGGCGACAGCGGTCAGGCGGCGGACACGGATCATCGAAACCTCCTTGTTCGCATGACAGTAGAACAATGCACGCTCAGGGTCCCCCAACTCGCCCCGTCGCGAGCCCTGTTCAGCTCCGGAAACAGAGCGGCCGCCGCGCATCGGGGAGTCGGACGGACTCCCCGATGCGCGGCGGCCGCGGGAGAAAAGGACGGGGCGTTGAGCTATATGGCGTCCAGAGCGGACGGCTGGAGGCTTGAACCGGACGGGAGTTGGCGCCGGATGTCGGCGAGCACCGAGCCGAAGTCGACTTCGGCCCGCCCGCTGGCGTACACCGCTCCCCCGAAGTGCAGCGCGACCCCGAGGTCGGGCTCCGGCGGTTTCAGGGACAGCAGGCAGCTGAGGGTGGCCTCCTGGACGGCGCCGTCGTCCGAGGCGATGGGGACGGGCATGTCCCATTCGAGTACGAAGTCACGGAGGTTCCCGTCGTCGAGCGCGAACGCACCGCTCTCCGCCGGTATCCCCGGTACCGGGCCGAGCGAGTCGAAGCTCGCTCCGGCGAAGTCGACCCCCCTGATCCGGGTCCGCAGTTGCGTCCCGTCCGTGGTGATCGTCAGCGCTTCTGATCCTAGGCGGTCTCGATACCAACCCGCCCATGACTGTGGTGTCATGGGCGGAGATTAGCGGCGCACCCTGCCATTCGTCACAGGGGGTGACCGAAATGGGTGTTACCGCTTCCTTGCGCGCTTCGACACGTCCGCCCCCATCTCCGCCGCCCCCGCCCGCCATGACTGCTTCAACCCGCCGCCACCAGGGCGGAGTTGGACCGCTCGGCCCAGCGGACGGCAGGCCCGAGCGCGAGGCCGGCGCCGAGGAACAGCGCGCCGAGCAGCAGCCAGCCGGGCACGCCCCAGTCGATGACGAGCGCGGTGAGCAGCAGGGGCCCGAGCATCCTGGCCAGCGGCACGCCCATGCCGAAGAAGCCCTGGTACTGGCCTTGTTGATCGGCCGGTGCGAGGTCGAAGCCGATCTGCCAGGCGCCCGCGGACTGCATCATCTCGCCCGCCACCTGAAGCGCGCCCGCGACGAGCAGCACGCCCACGGCGGCCCAGGGCGACGCACCGGCGGCGCTGAGCGCGAACGCCGCGCAGGAGGCCAGCATCAACACCCCGCCGCGCGCCACGGTCCGCCGGGCGCTGGGCAGATCACGCACGGCGGAGGCGGTACGGACCTGGAAGAGCATCACGGCACCGGTGTTGAGCACCAGCAGCGCCGACACCAGCCAGCCCGGGGCATCGGTGCGGGTGACTGTCCACAGCGGGACGGCGAGGCTGATCAGTGGCATCCGCAGCAGGAGCAGGGTGTTCAGGAAGGTGATCACGGCGTACGGGCGGTCGCGCAGCACGGCGAACCGCGGCCCCCCGCCGGGCACGACGGGCCTCGGCGGCACGTGGGGCAGCCGCATCAGGGCGAGCGCGCAGAACAGGAAGGCCACCGCGTCCAGGGCGAACACGGCGAGGTAGGCGGTGCGGGTGCCGTAGTGCAGGGCGACCCCGCCGAACGCCGCGCCGACGGCGAGCCCGGCGTTCAGCGTGGACTGGAGGTGCGCCAGGACCCTGGTGCGGTCCCCGCGGTCGACGAGCGCGGACAGGAGCGCCTGGCGGGCGGCGGAGAGCCCGGTCTGTGCGGTCGCGTAGCAGCAGGCGGCAAGGACGAAGGGGAGGAAGCCGCGGACGAACAGGAAGGACGCGACCGAGGCGCCCGTGGCCGCGGCGAGCAGGACGGCGACGGTCCGCGGGCCGCGCCGGTCGGCCAGCTGCCCGAGCGGCACCCCGGCGAGCGCGCCGATCGCCCAGGCGAGGGTCAGACCGAGACCGATGCGGGTGGCCGGCAGGCCGACGACGCGGCTGAAGTACAGCGCCGAGGTGACCAGGAAGGCGCCGTCGCCCAGGGAGTTGACGAGCTGGGCCGTGGCGAGACCGCGGGCAGGGCCGGCGGGCGGCAGGAGGCGGGAGGTCATGAGCCCATCAAACCAAGCCGAGTGGCCCGGAGTTGGGGCCACTCGGCTTCGACTTCACTGGGCCACTTCGGCCGCGAGGAGACCGGCCACGAGACAGGTCATGAGACAGGCCGCGAGACCGGCCACGACACCGGCCGCCACGACGGATCAACGAGTGCGGCGGGTCACGAACTCTGCCAGGGCGAGCAGTTCGCCCGCCGCGGTGAGATCGGGCACCGCCCGCGAGAGGTGGTCGACGGCCCGGGCCATCCGGTCGGCGGCGTGCACCTGGGCCCAGTCGCGGCCGCCCGCGCGGTCCACCGCGTCGGCCGCCCTGCGGACCGCCTCCGCTCCCATCGGGCCCCCGTACAGCTCGGCGAGCTCGGCGGCCGCCGGGGTGCCCGAGTTGAGCGCGGCCACGACGGGCAGCGACTTCTTGTGCGCGGCGAGGTCGGCTCCCGCGGGTTTGCCGGTGCGACCGGGGTCGCCCCAGATGCCGATGAGGTCGTCGATGAGCTGGAAGGCGAGCCCGGCCTCCCGGCCGAACGCGTCCATCGCGGCGACCTCCTCGTCTCCCGCGCCCGCGTACAGCGCGCCGAGCGCGCAGGCGCAGCCGAGCAGGGCGCCGGTCTTGGCCATGGCCATGGCGATGCACTCGTCGAGCGAGACGTCCTGCGGGCCCCTCTGCTCGAAGGCGCAGTCGGCCTGCTGGCCCGCGCAGAGTTCGATGACACAGGCCGCGATCCGGGCGGATGCCGCGCCCGAGGCCGGATGGCCGTCGTCGGCGATCAGCCGGAGGGCGAGGGCGAACAGGGCGTCGCCGACGATGATGGCGTCCGGCGTGCCGAAGACGGTCCAGGCGGTCGGGCGGTGTCGCCGGGTGGCGTCCTCGTCGATGACGTCGTCGTGCAGCAGCGTGAAGTTGTGGACGAGTTCGACGGCGGCGGCCGCCCGTACCGCGGCCTCCGGCCGCCCACCGAGCGCCGTGGCCGCGGCGAGGACGAGGGCGGGGCGTATCGCCTTGCCCGACTGGCCGCCGGCCGGGGTCCCGTCCGCGTGCTCCCAGCCGAAGTGGTACATCGCCACCCGCCGCATGGAACCGGGCAACGATGCGACGCTGGCGCGCAGTTGGGGGTCGACGACGGTACGGGCCCGCTCCAGGAGGTCACCGGCCTCGCGGCCCTCCATGGCTTCCGGCATGGCCAACTAGGTTGCCTTTCCTGGGAGTTGTTGGCGGCACCGGGCACGCCGGGGTCGGCGCGCCCGGACCGGAGGCTCACCGCCAGCGGCTGACCTCGACGTTCTCCAGGACGCCGAGCGCGTCGGGCACCAGGATCGCGGCCGAGTAGTACGCCGTGACCAGGTACGAGATGATCGCCTGCTCGTCGATGCCCATGAAGCGGACCGACAGGCTCGGCTCGATCTCGTCCGGGATGCCGGACTGCTGGAGCCCGATCACGCCCTGCTCGGCCTCGCCGGTACGCATGCAGATGATCGAGGTCGTACGGGCGTCGCTGACCGGGATCTTGTTGCACGGGAAGATCGGCACCCCGCGCCAGGCCGGCACGTGGTGGCCCGCGACCTCCACCGACTCGGGCACCAGGCCCCGCTTGTTGCACTCGCGGCCGAACGCGGCGATGGCGCGCGGGTGGGCGAGGAAGAGCTTGGAGCCGCGCCGCCGCGAGAGCAGCTCGTCCATGTCGTCGGGGCCGGGCACGCCGTCGTGCGGCTGGAGGCGCTGCTCGTAGTCGCAGTTCGTCAGGAGGCCGAACTCCCGGTTGTTGACGAGCTCGTGCTCCTGGCGCTCGCGCAGCGCCTCGACGGTGAGCCGCAACTGCTGCTCGGTCTGGTTCATCGGCTGGTTGTAGAGGTCGGCCACGCGGCTGTGGACCTTGAGGACGGTCTGTGCGACGGAGAGTTCGTACTCGCGGGGCGAGCCCTCGTAGTCGACGTAGGTGTGCGGGATGATCGCTTCACCGACGTGGCCGGCGGACAGGTCGATCGCGGCTTCGCCGTAGTTGTTGGTGCGCTGCTCGGGCAGCCCGGTGACCGACGCGAGGTGGTCGTGCAGCGACTCGGAGCGCTCCGCGAGGTTGAGCACGTCGGCCCGGCTCAGGACGAGCACGGTGCAGCCGGTGGTGGCGCGGTAGGTGCACTCCCAGACGGCTTCGCCGGAGACGAGCGCGTCCTCGCCGAAGTGCGCTCCGTCCGCGAGGAAGCCGAGCTCGGTCTCGTCGCCGTACTGGCCGGTGCCGATCTTCTCGACCCGGCCGTGTGCGAGCAGGAACACCCGGTCGGTCGCGTCGCCCGCGGTGGCGATGACCTCGCCCGCGGCGTACTCGCGCTGCTCGCACCGGTTGGCGAGCTCGCCGAGCGCCGCCTCGTCCTCGTAGTCCCGCAGCGCGGGCAGCTCGCCCAGCTCGGCGGGGATGACCGCGACCCGCTCACCGGTCTGGACGAAGGTGATCCTGCCGTCCCCCACCGAGTAGCTGAGGCGTCGGTTGACCCGGTACGTGCCGCCCTGCACCTGCACCCATGGCAGCATCCGCAGCAGCCAACGGGAGGTGATCTCCTGCATCTGCGGGGCGGACTTGGTGGTGGTCGCCAAGTTCCGCGCGGCGGCTGTGCCGAGACTCTGCTGGGTGCGGTTCTCGGGACCTGCCTCGACCGACATGTGACTCCTTCTGAGCGCTCTCACGATCTTCAAGCTGAACTGCGTGGAGAACACTTCCAGCACGGAGAGTCCCCGCGCCATTACTCAAATGAGTGGGATTAGAAGACCAGTGGACCGGGCAGCCGTGCGCCTTTAATTTGCACAGCTGATGCAAGTTATCTACGGTTCAGGCATGCGGCTCACCAGATTCACCGACCTGGCGCTGCGCGTCCTGATGCGCCTGGCGGTCATCGAGAACGCGGCCGATCAGGTCCCGCCGACCACGCGGGAGGTGGCGGACGCGATGCGCATCCCGTACACCCACACCGCGAAGGTCGTCGCACGGCTCCAGCACCTGGGCCTCGTCGAGGCGCGCCGCGGCCGGGGCGGCGGACTCGCGGTCACCGCGGCGGGCCACCTCGCTTCCGTGGGCGGCCTGGTGCGGGAGCTCGAAGGTCCGGGCGACGTCGTGGAGTGCGAGGGCGCGACACCGTGTCCGCTGGCCGCGGCCTGCCGTCTGCGCCGGGCCCTGCACCGCGCCCAGGAGGCGTTCTACGAGTCCCTTGACGAGCTCACCGTGGACGATCTGGTGACCGCCCCGACCGGCCCCCTCCTGCTCGGCATCACCAGCCGCTGACGGTCCGTCGGCCACCGGGCCGCGCGGTACTTCCGCACCTTCTTGAATATGCATTCCAGATGCAGATTCAACCCAGTCAATCCCGAACCAGAGACGTTGACCAAGAGGAGCCCGTCGATGTTGTCCGAGAAGTCGACCGTGACCGTACGCGCCACCCTGCCCGCCGTCGGCGCGGCCATCGGAACCATCACCGAGCGGTTCTACGAGCGCCTCTTCGCGGACCGGCCCGCGCTGCTCCGCGATCTGTTCAACCGGGGCAACCAGGCGGCCGGCCTCCAGAAGCAGGCGCTCGCCGGCTCCATAGCCGCGTTCGCGACACATCTCGTGAACCACCCCGAGGACCGCCCCGACGTGATGCTGAACCGCATCGCCCACAAGCACGCCTCGCTCGGCGTCACCGCCGACCAGTACGAGATCGTTCACCGGCACCTGTTCGCCGCGATCGCCGAGGTGCTCGGCGAGGCGGCCACCGCCGAGGTCGCCGAGGCGTGGGACGAGGTGTACTGGCTGATGGCGAACGCCCTGATCGACATCGAGGCCCGGCTCCACGCGGAGCAGGGCGTGCTCGCCGGGGACGTCTGGCGCGAGTGGACCGTGGCCGGCCGCACCGAGGAGACGGCCACCTGCGCCACCTTCCGGCTGCGCCCCGCGGACGGCGCCCCGGCCCCCGCCTTCAAACCTGGCCAGTACGTCTCCGTACAGGTCCAACTCCCCGACGGGGCACGGCAGATCCGCCAGTACAGCCTGACCTCGGCACCCGGCGGCGAGCTCCGCTCGATCACCGTCAAGCGCGTCCAGGGCGACCCGGACGGCGAGGTTTCCGGCCACCTGCACGCCCACCTCCGCGAGGGCGACGGGCTGCGCGTCTCGGCGCCGTACGGCGACCTCGTCCTCGACGCCGACGGGTCCCCGCTGCTGCTCGCGTCGGCGGGGATCGGCTGCACGCCGATGGTGGCGATGCTGGGGCAGCTGGCGGCCGACGGCCACCGCGCCCCGGTGACCGTGGTGCACGCCGACCGCTCCCCCGCCGAGCACGCGCTGCGCGACGACCACGCGGCTCTCACCGCCCAACTCCCGGACGCCACCGTTCACTTCTGGTACGAGGACCCCGAGCCCGGGCATCCCGCCGACCGCACGGGCCTGGTCGACCTCACCCGCCTTCCGGTCGCGCCCGGCACCCGCGCCTACCTCTGCGGGCCGCTCCCGTTCATGCGCGCGGTCCGCACCCAGCTCCTCGCCAAGGGTGTGCGGGCGGCCGACGTCCACTACGAGGTGTTCGGCCCCGACCTGTGGCTGGCCCAGGACTGACCCGCCCTACGACGGCGCGGGGGCTGTCCGGATCAGCTCGCACGGCAAACCGAACAGATCGCCCCATAGCGGGAGTTGGGGTACAAGCGGTACGAGATATTCCGCACCGCTCTGGAAGGAGGCGGCCATGGCCCCACCCATGTCCGCAGACCAATTCCTCGCCGCCCTGCGCGCCGAGGGCCTCCGCGTCGTCGAGGTCGGCCAGTGGCGCACCCACAACCGGGCCGGCCACGGCGGCTGGGCCCCGATCAACGGCGTCGTCATCCACCACACCGCCACCAGTGGCGCCGACGCCACGGTCCGCATCTGCTACGACGGCTACGACTCCCTGCCGGGCCCGCTCTGCCACGGGGTGATCACCAAGGACGGCACGGTCCACCTCGTCGGCAACGGCCGCGCCAACCACGCGGGCGCGGGGGACGGCAACGTGCTGCGCGCGGTGATCGCCGAGAAGCGGCTGCCGCAGCCGCTGACGAACGACACCGACGGGAACACGCACTTCTACGGCTTCGAGTGCGAGAACCTGGGCGACGGCAAGGACCCCTGGCCCGAGGCCCAGCTCGAAGCCATCGAGAAGGCGGCCGCGGCCGTGTGCCGTCACTACGGCTGGACCGAGCGTTCGGTCATCGGTCACAAGGAGTGGCAGGTCGGCAAGATCGACCCGCGCGGCTTCACGATGGACTGGCTGCGGGAACGCGTGCACGAGCGCCTGAAGTGACAGCGGGTGACTGACGTGACAATGGGTGCATGACCCCCGAAGCGCTCGCCCCCCGCCTCCCCTCCCCCCTGGAGGAGGTGACGGACGAGCGCTTCGCGCGGCACGGGGTACGGCTGCTGCTCAAGCGGGACGACCTGATCCACCCGGCCCTGGTCGGCAACAAGTGGCGCAAACTGGTGCCGAACCTGCGGGCCGCGGCCGGCCGGCCGGTCCTCACCTTCGGCGGCGCCTACTCCAACCACCTCCGCGCGACGGCCGCGGCGGGGCGGCTCCTCGGCTTCCCCACGATCGGCGTCGTGCGGGGCGACGAACTGGCCGGCCGCCCGCTCAACGACTCGCTCGCGCGATGTGCGGCGGACGGCATGCGGCTCCACTTCGTGGACCGCGCGACCTACCGCCGCAAGTCCGACCCGGAGGTCCTGGCGGGCCTCCTCGACCTCCTCGCCCCCGGGGCGTACGTCGTCCCCGAGGGCGGCAGCAACTCCCTTGCGGCACAGGGCTGTACGGAGCTGGGCGCGGAGCTGCGCGGCCCTACCGACGTCGTCGCCGTGGCCTGCGGCACCGGCGGCACCCTTGCGGGCCTCGCCGCCGGCCTCGGCCCCGCCCAGCGGGCGATCGGCGTACCGGTCCTGAAGGGCGGCTTCCTCGCCGAGGAGGTCGACGCCCTCCAGCGCGCCGCTTTCGGCGGCCCCCGGGGCATCTGGACCCTGGACGACCGCTTCCACTTCGGCGGGTACGCGCGGGTGCCTCACGAACTGGAGTCGTTCGCCCGGGACTTCGAGGACCGGCACGGGGTGGGGGTGGAGCGGGTGTATGTGGCGAAGGTGCTCTTCGCGCTGCACGCGCTGACGCAGGAGGGATCATTCACCCGGGGCACGACGCTGACGGCCGTCATCACCGGCCGCCCGTGACAGGCCCCGCCGGGGCCGGGATGCGCCGGGGCCGGGATGCGCCGGGGCCGGGATGCGCCGGGGCTCCGCCCCGGACCCCGGTTCTCGCCCCACCCCACCCCTTCCCGCAACCCTCCGGGGGTGAGGAGATGCGTGGCAGGAGTTCGACTGCGGACCGTGCGTGGCCGGTCGCGCAGTTCCCCGCGCCCCTGAAAGACCCGGTGCGGGGGCACCTACAGCCCGTCCGGGGATGTCGGCCCCTGAAAGACCCGGTGCTGGGGCACCTACAGCCCGTCCGGCGATTGAGGACGAGCGCCCTCAAGGCGCGAACGGGGTCTGGGGCGGAGCCCCAGGGGAACCCGGAACCAACCAACCCCGGGCAACGGGCGGGCAGGCGGGCAGACCCCCCGGGGTTTGGGGCGGAGCCCCAAGGGGAGGCGGCTACGTCCCGGGGTCGCGGTAGGCCGCCGCTTCCTCCAGATCCAGCCTGCGCAGCAACGTCCGCATCATCTCGTCGTCAATACGGCGATCATCCCGCAGGGACACGAACACCTTCCGCTCCGCCTCGATCATCTCCCGCGACAGCCGCCGGTACGTCGCGTCCGCCGATTCCCCCGTCACCTCGTTGACCGCCCCGAGCCGCTCCCACACCGCGTTCCGGCGCCGCTCCAGGACCGTCCGCAGCCGGTCCGCGAGCGGCGGTGGCAGCGTGCTGCGCGGGTCGGCGAGCAGCTCGTCCAGGCGCGCCTCGGCCGCCCGGGACGCCTCGCTCTGGGCCTGCGCCTCGGCCAGCGTCTCGGCCTGCGTGTCCCGTCCGGGCAGCTTGAGCAGCCGGATCAGCGGCGGCAGGGTGAGGCCCTGCACGACCAGCGTGCCGATGACCGTGGTGAAGGTCAGGAACAGGACCAGGTTGCGCGCCGGGAAGGCGGAACCGTCCGCCATCGTCAGCGGGATCGAGAAGGCGATGGCCAGCGAGACCACCCCGCGCATCCCGGCCCACCCCACGATCACCGGGGCCGTCCAGTCCGTCTCCGGCTCGCGGCGCCGGATCTTCTCGGACAGCGCGCGCGGCAGGAACGTGGCCGGGAAGACCCAGACGAAGCGGGCCGCCACCACCAGGACGAACACCCCGATCGCGTACCAGACCGCCTCGCCGACCCCGTACTCCCCAAGTCCCTTGAGAACCACCGGCATTTGCAGTCCGATCAGCGCGAACACCGCCGATTCGAGGAGGAAGGAGACCATCTTCCAGACGGCCTCCTCCTGGAGCCGGGTCGCGAAGTCCACCTGCCAGGACCGGTGGCCGAGGTAGAGGGCCACGACCACCACGGCCAGCACTCCGGACGCCCCGACCTGCTCGGCCGCCGCGTACGCGACGAACGGGATGAGCAGCGACAACGTGTTCTGCAGCAGCGCCTCGCGGAGGTGGCGGCGCAGCCAGTGGATCGGCAGCATCAGGACGAGCCCCACCCCGACCCCGCCGATGGAGGCGAGCGCGAACTCCTTGACCCCGCCGCCCCAGGTGGCCCCCGCCCCGACGGCCGCCGCGAGCGCCACCTTGTACGCGGTGATCGCGGTCGCGTCGTTCACCAGGGACTCGCCCTGCAGGATCGTGGTGATGCGGCTCGGCAGGCGCAGCCGGCGCGCGATGGCGGTGGCGGCGACCGCGTCCGGCGGCGCGATCACCGCGCCGAGCACCAGCGCGGCCGTCAGCGGCAGATCGGGCACGAGGAGGTAGGCGAGGTATCCCACCGCCACCGTCGCGAACAGCGTGTAGCCGACCGAGAGGAGCGCCACCGGCCGCAGGTTGGCCCGCAGATCGAGGTACGAACTCTCCAGGGCGGCCGTGTGCAGCAGCGGCGGCAGCACCAACGGCAGCACGATGTGCGGGTCGAGGGTGTAGGCGGGCACCCCGGGCACGTACGCCCCGATCAGTCCCACCGCCACAAGGAGCAGGGGCGCGGGCACCGGCGACCTGCGCGCCGCCCCCGCGACCGCCGCACTCGCCGCGATCAGCGCCACCAGCGGCAATGCATCCATCAGATCCGTCCGTCCCCGTCCACCAGCGCCCCGCGCTCCGTCGTAACCTGGCCATCATGAGCGAGTGCCCGCACGTTGCAGAACTGCCGCGCCCCGAGCCGGCCCCGCTGAACGACACCTGTCCGGAGTGCCTGAAGGACGGTACGCACCCCGTACAACTGCGTCTGTGCCTGGTCTGCGGGCACGTGGGCTGCTGCGACTCCTCGCCGCACCAGCACGCCACGGGCCACTTCGAGGAGACCGGTCACGCGGTGATGCGGACCTTCGAGCCCGGCGAGAGCTGGCGCTGGTGCTTCGTGGACGGCCTGCTGGTGTGAGAGTGGCCTCCCGCATTCCACGTCCGATGCGTAAGGGACGCACGGGAAGGTTCGAAGCGCCCGGCGCCTGGGTACGTCAACCCGGTCCCGCTTCACCGCAATTGGGCACTGCAAACCTCTAGCCACTGTCCGTACTCATAGGCTTACCATGAGTGACAGTCGCCGGGAGAGCTTCCGGCGACAGGGCACCATGGATCGCGATAGCGTCGCCAGTCCAGGTACGGACCCCGTACCCACGGCCCCGGGACTTCCCCCCTCCTTGGGCCTCGAGAGAGCTTGTGCCACCTTGGAGGTGAGGGTGTCCCAGATCGCAGGCGAGCCCGGGAATCAGGACTTCGTGGAAGTCCGGCTGCCGGCCGCGGGTGCCTACCTGTCGGTGCTGCGTACGGCCACGGCCGGACTCGCGGCACGTTTGGACTTCACCCTCGACGAGATCGAGGACCTGCGCATCGCGGTCGACGAGGCCTGCGCGATCCTGCTCCAGCAGGCCGTTCCAGGTTCCGTACTGAGTTGCGTCTTCCGCCTCGTGGACGACTCGCTGGAGGTCACCGTCTCGGCGCCGACCACCGACGGCCGGGCGCCGGAGCGCGACACCTTCGCGTGGACGGTGCTCTCCGCATTGGCCGGCAAGGTCGAATCCACCGTGGCCGAGGACCGTACGGTCTCCATCAGCCTGTACAAACAGCGCGGCGCGGGACCCGGACCGGCGTGAGCGGGGAGGGTCCGGTGCGGGACGACGAGCGCACTCCGGAAGCGGTGCGCCCCGTGGGCATCCCGGAGCAGCAGGCCCGGCCGCACCCGGTGGACAGCCCTGTGGATGGCCCAGATGGCGTTTTGTACGCGGCGGAGCAGGCAGAGCGGGCGGCCCTTATGAGCGAGCACATCGAGCACAGGCATCACGATCCACACGATCGCAGCGGGGCGCGGGCGATGTTCTTCGAGCTGCGCAAGCTGCCCGACGGCTCGTCCGAGAAGGCGGAGCTGCGCAATCAGCTGGTTCGGATGCACCTGCCACTGGTCGAGCACCTGGCCCGGCGCTTCCGCAACCGTGGCGAGCCCCTCGACGATCTGACGCAGGTCGCCACGATCGGTCTGATCAAGTCGGTGGACCGGTTCGACCCCGAGCGGGGCGTCGAGTTCTCGACGTATGCGACCCCCACCGTCGTCGGCGAGATCAAGCGGCACTTCCGTGACAAGGGCTGGGCGGTGCGGGTGCCGCGCCGGCTCCAGGAGCTGCGGCTCGCGCTCACCACGGCGACGGCGGAGCTGTCCCAGCAGCACGGCCGCTCGCCCACGGTGCACGAACTGGCGGAGCGGCTCGGCATCTCGGAGGAAGAGGTCCTGGAGGGGCTGGAGTCGGCCAACGCCTATTCCACGCTCTCCCTCGACGTGCCGGACACGGACGACGAGTCGCCCGCGGTCGCGGACACCCTGGGCGCGGAGGACGAGGCGCTCGAAGGCGTCGAGTACCGCGAGTCCCTCAAGCCGCTGCTTGAGGACCTGCCGCCGCGGGAGAAGCGGATTCTGCTGCTCCGGTTCTTCGGCAACATGACCCAGTCGCAGATCGCGCAGGAGGTCGGCATCTCGCAGATGCACGTCTCGCGCCTGCTGGCCCGCACCCTGGCCCAGCTGCGGGACAAGCTCCTCGTGGAGGAGTAGCCGCTTCGCGCGGCGGAGCGGCCGGGGTCCGGGGGCGCGCCCGCGGACCCTTCGCGCTCACGCGTCCCGCATCGGCCCGCGGATGCCCAGCGCCTGGGTGGTGGCCGGGTTCACCAGGAGTACGAGACCGGTGATGGCCACCGCCGCGAGAGCGATGCCGGCCGGGATCCAGGGCGCCCCGTCGGAGTTGAGGAACATCCACGCCACCGGCAGCGCCATGATCTGGGTGATCATCGCCGGGCCCCGGCTCCAGCTGCGGCGGCGCAGCAGTCCGCGGGCGGCGATCAGCGGGATCAGGCCGAGGACCACCAGCGTCAGGCCGCCCATTTCGGCCTGGGTGGGCTTGTCGGGCTTGCCGGTCAGGCCCATCACGAGCATGAAGAGCCCACCGGCGACCAGGGCGAGCCCCTCCAGCGCGGACAGCGCCGCCGCGGCGGTCAGCCGGCCGGGGCGCGGTTCGGCGGGGGCTTCGGGGGTCTGCTCAGTACTCACCCGGCCAGGGTAGCCCGGGCGCGGGGCCCCGACCCGGGGCGGGCGGTCCGGCCCAGGTGCGCCCCGGTACCCCCCGGTAGGTAGTCTGGCGCCCATGCGTGCACTTCTCGTGGTCAACCCGGCGGCTACCACCACCAGTGCGCGCACGCGTGACGTCCTGATCCACGCGCTGGCCAGCGAGATGAAGCTGGAGGCAGTCACCACCGAGTACCGCGGGCACGCGAAGGACCTCGGCCGACGGGCCGCCGAGAGCAGTGACATCGATCTCGTCGTGGCGCTCGGCGGCGACGGCACGGTCAACGAGGTCGTGAACGGTCTGCTGCACAACGGGCCGAGCCCCGAACTCCCCGAATTCGCCGTGGTTCCCGGCGGTTCGACGAATGTGTTCGCGCGGGCGCTCGGTCTGCCCAATGACGCTGTGGAGTCGACCGGTGTCATTCTCGACGCGCTGCGCGAGAACCGCAGCCGCACGGTGAGCCTGGGGCTCGCCTCCGGGGTGGCCGGCAGCATCGACGAGGGCGTCCCGGAACGCTGGTTCACTTTCTGTGCCGGGTTCGGATTCGACGCGGGTGTGGTCGGCCGGGTCGAACAGCAGAGGGAGCGCGGCAAGCGCTCCACACACGCGCTCTATTTGCGCCAGGTGGCCCGCCAGTTCTTCGGCGAGCCCCACCGCAGACACGGTCAGATCACGCTGGAGCGGCCCGGCGCCGAGCCCGTCGAGGATCTTGTCCTCTCGATAGTCTGCAACACCTCTCCCTATACCTACCTGGGCAATCGTCCGCTGTACGCGTCCCCCGAGGCCTCCTTCGAGGCGGCCCTGGACGTGCTGGCCCTGACGAAGATGACCACGCCCTCGGCGACCCGCTATGCCACTCAGCTGCTCACTTCGACCCCCGATCGGGGTCCGCACGGCAAGCACGCCGTATCACTGCACGACCTGACCGACTTCACCTTGCATTCCAAGGCCCCGCTCCCCTTCCAGATGGACGGCGACCACCTTGGTCTGCGTACGAGCGTGGCGTTCACAGGCGTACGCCGTGCACTGCGTGTGATTGTGTGAGTGGAAGGGCCTAAAGTCCTTTCACTCGAACGTTTAGGCTGGCATCCACCCCATGGAAGTACGACTGTGACCCAGTCGACACCGAGGAATCCAAAAAAACTTTCCTGAAGGGGTTGTATCCGCCGCCGAGGTTTGCGAATCTCTACATGGCGATCGGGACGGCCCGCAACACCGGCCTCCACTGAAAGCCAGAACCCCTCCTCAATCAAGGACCACCACCAGTCCAACTGGAAGATGGCCCTTCCCTTGTTGAGGGATTCGTGAAAGCGTTCACATTCACAAGCACCCCTGCACGTAACACCAAGAGAGGTAGCAGCCATGGACTGGCGTCACAACGCCGTTTGTCGTGAGGAAGACCCCGAGCTGTTCTTCCCCATCGGCAACACCGGTCCTGCGCTGCTGCAGATCGAGGAAGCCAAGGCCGTCTGCCGCCGCTGCCCCGTCATGGAGCAGTGCCTGCAGTGGGCGCTTGAGTCCGGCCAGGACTCCGGCGTCTGGGGTGGCCTCAGCGAGGACGAGCGCCGCGCGATGAAGCGCCGTGCCGCTCGCAACCGGGCGCGCAACGCGACCGCCTGAGCCCCCACTTCCCGCCTTAGCAACGCGCGGCGCGTACAGAGCGTACGCACTCACCGCCCCCCGAGCCGCAGCGCGCAGCAGTAACCCACAGCATTCGAGCCCCGAACCGTGTCTCATGGTTCGGGGCTCGCTGCTGTGTGCCCGCAGGGACGCGTGAGCACCGATGCGGCTACGCCGATGTGTTGCCTGCGCCGACGCGCGTGGGGCGATGCGCATGCGCCGGTGGGTGTACGCCGTGGGGCGTGGGGTACCCGCTACTTCTCGGGGCCCACCGGGACGTCGAGCACGACCTTCGTGCCGCGGTCGGGCGCCGGCACCATGTCGAAGCTTCCGCCCAACTCCCCTTCCACCAGCGTCCGTACGATCTGCAGACCCAGGTTGCCGGTGCGCTGGGCGTCGAATCCCTCGGGCAGCCCCCGGCCGTCGTCCCGCACGGTGATCAGCAGCCGGGCCTCCTCCCGGGTGCCGCCGCGCAGCGCCGACACCTCCACCGAACCCTGCTCCCCCGGCGCGAACGCATGCTCAAGGGCGTTCTGCAGCACCTCGGTCAGGACCATGGCCAGCGGGGTCGCGACCTCGGCGTCGAGTATGCCGAAGCGGCCGGTGCGGCGGCAGTTGACCTTGCCGGGCGAGATCTCGGCCACCATGGCGAGGACCCGGTCGGCGATCTCGTCGAACTCGACGCGCTCGTCCAGGTTCTGCGAGAGCGTCTCGTGCACGATCGCGATCGAACCGACGCGCCGGACCGCCTCGTTGAGCGCCTCGCGGCCCTGGTCGGAGTCCATCCGGCGGGCCTGGAGGCGGAGCAGGGCCGCGACCGTCTGGAGGTTGTTCTTCACCCGGTGGTGGATCTCCCGGATGGTCGCGTCCTTGGTGATCAACTCCCGCTCGCGGCGGCGCAGTTCGGTCACGTCGCGCAGCAGCACGAGAGAGCCGATGCGCGTGCCCTTCGGCTTCAGCGGGATGGCGCGCAGCTGGATCACCCCGCCGTTGCCCTCGACCTCCGCCTCCCGCGGCGCGTATCCGCTGGCGAGCTTGACGATGGCCTCGTCGACCGGGCCGCGGGCCGGCGCGAGGTCGGAGGTCAGCTGGCCGAGGTGCTGGCCGACGAGGTCGGAGGCGAGGCCGAGTCGGTGGTAGGCGGACAGCGCGTTGGGCGAGGCGTACTGGACGATGCCGTCCGCGTCCAGCCGGAGCAGACCGTCACCGGCACGCGGCGAAGCATCCATGTCGACCTGCTGGCCGGGGAACGGGAAGGACCCGGCGGCGATCATCTGCGCGAGGTCGGACGCGGACTGGAGGTAGGTGAGCTCCAGGCGCGAAGGCGTACGCACGGTGAGCAGGTTGGTGTTGCGGGCGATGACGCCGAGGACGCGCCCCTCCCGGCGCACCGGGATCGACTCGACGCGGACCGGGACCTCCTCGCGCCACTCCGGGTCGCCCTCGCGCACGATGCGGCCCTCGTCGAGCGCGGCGTCGAGCAGCGGCCGCCGGCCGCGCGGGACCAGATGGCCGACCATGTCGTCCTGGTAGGAGGTGGGGCCGGTGTTGGGCCGCATCTGCGCGACCGACACATAGCGGGTGCCGTCCAGCGTCGGCACCCACAGGACGAGGTCGGCGAAGGAGAGGTCGGAGAGCAGCTGCCACTCCGAGACCAGCAGATGGAGCCACTCGAGGTCGGACTCACTCAGAGCGGTGTGCTGGCGTACGAGGTCGTTCATGGAGGGCACGCTGTGAGCGTACCTGCGTACAACGACAAAAAATGACTGCGGGCCGCGGCGCCAGGACGGGACCCTCAGCCCGTCCGGGCACCGCAGCCCGGTTGCCGGCCGGCGGGTGTGCGGTCCCTCCGGCCCTCAAGAGAGGTCACGGCGCGGTCAGGGCAGAGAGCGCCGGGGCCTCGGTCCCGCCCGCCTGTGCGGGGTGGGCGGAAGCTCGGTGTGTTCATTGTGGACTAGACCATTCTGCCATGTCCATCCGTCTGCACCCCGCAATATTCCGCTCCCGCCCGCCTGCCGCAACCCTCCGCACCGCCCGTTCCACCCCTTGGTCCCCGGCCGCCCCGACATGTGCGGTGCCTCCGAATGGCCGTCTCCGTATGCGTTCCGGCAACCCGGGCGGCCGACCATGGGAGCAGGCGCGAGCCGGCGCCCCAGGGCCGCCACTCTGCTAGATTGGTCTATACCACGCCCGTTGTAGTTTCACGTCTCCAGATCGGCAGGCCCACGTGGAAGTTGTCATCGTCCCGGACGCCAAGGCAGGCGGCGAGCTCATCGCGGAGTCGATCGCCGCCCTGTGGCGCCGCAAGCCCGACGCGCTGCTCGGCGTGGCCACCGGCTCGACCCCGATTCCGATCTACGACGCGCTGACCGCGAAGGTCTCCGCGGGTGACGTGGACGTCTCGCGGGCGCGCGTGTGCCAGCTCGACGAGTACGTCGGGCTGCCGGCCGGGCACCCCGAGTCCTACCGCGCCACCGTCATCCGTCAGGTCGTCGAGCCGCTCGGGCTCGGCGCGGACTCCTTCATCGGGCCGGACGGCTCCGCCGAGGACGTCCAGGCGGCGTGCGAGGCGTACGACCTGGCGCTGGCCTCGGCCGGCGGGGTCGACCTCCAGATCCTGGGCATCGGCACCGACGGGCACATCGGCTTCAACGAGCCCTGCTCGTCGCTCGCCTCCCGCACCCGGATCAAGACGCTCACCGAGCAGACCCGGGTCGACAACGCGCGCTTCTTCGACGACGACATCGATCAGGTGCCGCACCACGTGATCACCCAGGGCATCGGCACGATCCTGGAGGCCCGGCACCTGGTGCTGCTCGCCACGGGTGAGGGCAAGGCCGAGGCGGTCGCGCAGACCGTCGAGGGGCCCGTCGCCGCGGTGGTGCCGGCGTCGGCGCTTCAGCTGCACCAGCATGCGACGGTTGTCGTGGACGAGGCCGCGGCGTCCAAGCTGAAGCTTGCGCCGTACTTCCGGCACACCTTCACCAACAAGCCCGTGTGGCAGGGCCTCTAGCCGCCCCGAGCGCGGGGCCGCCCACGCCGCGGCCCCGCGCCCCCGGACCCCGGGTTCATCCGCACCCCGCGCACAGCTGCTCGCGCGGTTCCTCACGCCCCTGAACCCGCTTTCGTCCGCGGACCGCGGGGGCCGATCGCGCAGTTCCCCGCGCCCCTGAAAACCCGCCGTCACCCGCAGACCGTGCGTGGCCGATCGCGCAGTTCCCCGCGCCCCTCAAAACCCGCCGTCACCCGCAGACCGTGCGTGGCCGATCGCGCAGTTCCCCGCGCCCCTCAAAACCCGCCGTCACCCGCAGACCGTGCGTGGCCGATCGCGCAGTTCCTCGCGCCCCTTCAGGGCGCACTTGACGTGCGGGGTGCTCGCGGCCTCCTAGGGGCGCGGGGAACTGCGCGGCCGGCCCACGGCGGGCCGCAGACGAACCGCGACACCGAACACCCCAGGGGCGCGGGGAACTGCGCGAACAACCCACGGCGGACCGCACACGAACCACGAACCCGGCACACCCCAGGGGCGCGAGGAACCGCGCGAAGGGTCCGGCACGGGCCGCGGGCGAAGCGGGGACGCGGAACACGTGCCCGGAACCGCGGACCGGCGGAGCCGCTACGCGTTGGTCAGGACCGGGAAGCGGATCCGGGTGCTGCACAGGGCGACGATCAGGGCCGAGCCCGCCACCGCCCCCATCCCCCACGCCAGACTCGTGCCGTTCGCGATGAAGCCGATCACCGCGGGCCCGCCGAGCAGCCCCGTCGTGCCCATCGCGGCCACCAGGGCCAGCGCGTCCGAACCCTGGCGGGCCGCGGCCACGTACACGCACGGCGTCACCGCCGCGATGCCGAGCCCGACGCAGGCGAAGCCGAGCAGCGCCGGAACCACCCCGCCGGCCAGCAGGGCCAGCGCGAGCCCCGTGCCGGCCAGCACGCTGCCGATCCGCACGATCCGCTCGTCGCCCCACTTCGTGCGCCAGCCGTCGGCGAAGAGCCGGGCCAGGACCATCATCACGGACACCACGGCGATGCCCAGCGGAGCCAGCTGGGCCGCCGCGCCCGCCGTGTCCCTCAGATAGAGCGCCGACCAGTCGTTCATGGCACCCTCGGTCACGGTGCCGAACGCCATCGCCAGACCCATCCAGATCGTCACCCGGGTCGGAAGGGTCAGGCCCTTCCGCTGCTTCGCGGTCGGCTCCGCGTCCCCCAACTGCGCCTCCTGTGCAGGGGTTTGGTCCTCCGACAGCAGGCCCCCGCTCGCGCCGAGCACCAGCACCGCGAGCAACGCCGTCGCCGTGACGAAGTGGGCCGGCAGGGCCGAGGACAGCGAGGTGACGCCCGAGGCGAGCAGCGCGGCGAACAGCGAGCCGGCGCTGAACGTCGCGTGCATCTTCGCCATCGTCGTCCGCCGGTACTTGACCTCAAGCGCCGCCGCCTGCGCGTTCATCGCGACGTTCAGGCAGCCGACCGCGACCCCGTCGCAGCAGGCGATCAGCAGGGTCACCGGATAGTTCGGCGTGACCGACAGGGCGAGCAGGACCGCCCCGAGCGCGAGGGCGGACCCGACCGCGAGCCGGCGCGAGCCGAACCGCCTGGTCAGGACCGCCACCAGCGGGAAGGAGACGGCGGCCCCGGCCCCGCAGACCATCAGGAGCAGGCCCAGCTCCGCCTCGGACAGGTCGAGCCTCGTCTTCAGCGCGGGAATCCGCGAGACCCACGTGGCGTACTGGAAACCGAGACAGCAGAACAGCGCCGCGATCGCCACTTGTGACCGCCGGTATTCATCGCGAAGGCGATACATGCGGGTTTCAGCCTACTTCCATGGACATGTACATCGCGTTCGTGCCGTAGCTCTCCGGCAGCTCGACCTCGGGATGGGCGCGGTAGCCCAGCTGGGCCCACAGGACGTGGGCCCCTCTGACGGCCACCAGGGAGATCTGCTCGTAGCCCAACTCCCTTGCCGTGTTCAGGAGATGGGTGAGCAGGCGGGGGCCGAGCCCGCGCCCGCGCAGGTCCTCGGCGATGACGAGGTCGTGCGCGTGCAGGTTCGGGGAGGGGTGGCCCGACTCCTCCGCGCGGCTCAGGTCCGGGCTGGCGAAGGGCGGGTAGGGCAGCGCCAGGAGGTACCCGCCGACCCGGCCGGACTCCTCGATGACGAAGCAAGTGCCCTCGAAATGACGGGACTTGAGGGCCTCGCGGCCCTCGGACAGGCCGTCCTCGGTGTAGGCGTCCGCTTCCAGGGACACGATCGCGTCCCAGTCGCGCTCGGCCAGCGGGCGGATGAGGACATCCGTGTCCGGAAGCAGCCCGGTGTTCGACGGAGGCATCCGCTCCGCACCTCCGATGCAGGTGTAGGGCAGCGGGTCGAAACCGTTGAAGCCCTGGGTGGTGTAGCCGACGGCGTACGCGCCGCAGGAGTGGATCCAGACCGGATCGCCGGAGGCCGCCGCGGCGGGCACCGGGACGAGTCCGGACTCGTGGTCGTAGGCGTCGTCGCTGTCGCACGTGGGGCCCGCGATCACGGCCGGGACGCGGGGGCCCTCGGTGTGGCCCGGGAACTCCAGGCGGTACTGCAGCTCGTCCATCTCGTACAGGCCGTTGAACTTGCCGCAGCTCAGGTAGAGCCAGTGCTGCCGCTCGCCGTCGTGCCGGCGGCGGCTGGAGAGGCGGGAGACACGGGCCCGGATGGCGCCGTGGTCGGCGACCAGGTGGCGGCCGGGCTCCATGAGGAAGGTCAGCGGCGACGGCGACGCCTCGCGCAGGCGGTGCATGCCCTCGCGGAGCACGGCGAACATCTTGTCCAGCGGCGGCTCCAGCGGCCGGCCGTGCTTGTCGAGGCAGCCGAGTGCGGGCAGGCCGCCGCCGAGGTTGATGTGGTCGAGCAGGATGCCGCGGCCGCCCAGGACCGCGACCAGGTCCACGAGATCGTCGATCGCGCCCTGCCAGGCCTCCGCCGTCATCTGCTGCGAGCCGACGTGCACGGACAGGCCCGCCGCGGTCAGGCCGGCGTCGCGTGCCGCTTCAAGGACGCGTACCGCGTCGTCGGCCGAGCAGCCGAACTTCTGGCTGAGGCCCCACAGTGCGCCCTCGCCGCTGGTGGCCAGGCGGCAGAACACCCGGGATCCGGGGGCGTGTTGAGCGATCGCCGTGACATCCTCGACGCTGTCGGTCGCGAAGTCGCGGATACCCAGACGGTAGGCGTCGGCGATGTTCTCGTCCGACTTGATCGTGTTGCCGTAGTGGATGCGCTCGGCCGGCACGCCCGTGCCGAGCGCCTGCTCGATCTCGCGCGGGCTGGCCGCGTCGAAGCCCGCGCCCTGGCGACCCAGCGCGGCGAGCACCTCGTCCACCGGGCACGCCTTCATGGCGAAGCGGACCGAGACGCCGGGCAGTTCCCGCAGCAGCGCCGCGTACTGGGCCTCGATGCC
The DNA here is from genome assembly GCF_014650455.1 of Streptomyces xanthochromogenes. GTDB lineage: Bacteria > Actinomycetota > Actinomycetes > Streptomycetales > Streptomycetaceae > Streptomyces > Streptomyces xanthochromogenes. The sequence continues at coordinate 93,147 of NZ_BMUZ01000001.1, forward strand.
GGTGAGGTCGAAGAAGATCCGGTCGTCCGTGGCGGCGGCCAGGGCCGCTCCGAGGGCCGCGCTCTCAGGCATCGTCGACACCCCGGGCCGGGCTCTCGGATCTGCTCGCCGTCACCAGCGCGCCCCACGCCTCGATGAGCAGCGCGAAGTCCTCCATGTCGGCCTGCGCCTCGTCGAGCAGTCGCTCGCGCAGCGGCAGGATGTGGTCCGCGAACTCGGCGTATTTGCCGCCCAGTTCGCGGTAACAGCGGTCGACGACGTCGAGCCTGCGGACGTTCTCGGCCCGGTCCGCGCCCGTGCTGCGTCCGGCGAGCTCGGCGATGGTGGCGGCGCGTACGTGGTGGTTCTCGTCGAGCAGCGCCCCGCGGGCCTCCTCCATCGCCGTGTAGACGGGGTAGAGGTAGAGCATCGACAGCAGGAACTTGGTGAACCGCAGCTGGTAGGCGGTGAACCCGGGGCCCGTCCGGCGCTCGGGGGTGTAGTAGTTCACGATGTTCCGGTTGTGCACCACACCGGGCAGCGTCGCGTCGCGGACCAGGTGCAGCAGGAAGTAGTCACTGCCGATGGTGTTGGTCGCGGGCGGCAGCGGCACCCGCTCGTAGACCTCGTGGTGGAGGCCGATGTTGCACATGTCGATGCGCCAGATGTCGGGGGTGCCGAGGGTGGACTCGTCGTGCGTGAACGGGTCGGTGCCGGCGCCGACGAACGACTCGTCGACCAGCTCGCGCCGCTCCTCGGCGGTCGCCCCTTCCTCGGCCCACAGGCCGACGACCTCGTAGTAGAGGGCCGGGTCCAGGTCGCGTATCTCGCCGATGTCCACCGACAGCTCGCCCACGAAGGAACTGCCCACCATGGCGACCGGCTTGTGGATGTCGGCCGGGTCGAGCCGGGTGCGGGTCACGTCGGGCACGGCGTCCACCGCGCGCTTGCCGAGCGAGAGGAGCTCGTGGTGGACGGGATAGACGGGCTCGCCGTCCAGGAGCTGGTAGACGCTGTCGGAGTCGCGCCGGTGCACCGAGGCGCAGCCGAGCGCGCTCGCGATGAGGAAGGCGCGGTTGGTGCAGGCCCCGTACGACACCTCGGCCGGCAGCATCAGGTCGAGCAGCAGATCGGGCTTGGTGACCCCGGCACGCTCGATGACGCGCTGGAGGAAGTCCCGCTGTCGCGCCTCGTCGAAGTGGTGCACGACGATCCGCTCGTGGCGCGTCAACTTGCCTATCGCGGCGGCGTGTTCGGCGCGTATCGGCTCCGCACAGGAGTCCAGGACGAGGAGGTGGACCTCGACGTCGAAGTGCTCGACGGCGTACGCGGCCTCTTCGCCGAGCGCCGTGATCGTCGCGGCGCAGGGCCGGTTGGTGGGCAGGGTCAGGCAGATTGCGCGCATGACTGGTCTCCGGTCGGCCGCTCGGTGTCCTGCTCGGCCGCGTCCTGCCCGTGCCAGGATTCGAGGCCGAGCAGCTTCGCGCCGAGGTCGTTCAGGGTGGCGGTGGGATACCTGAGGGATTCGTGCCGCCGGGCGTCGCCGACCAGCGTCTTGTTCCAGTCCGGGGTGCTGAGGCTGCGCCAGGATTCGACGCGGGACTTGCGCACCTCCTGGTCCGACTCCAGGGCGGGCATCATCGAGAGGTACTGGACCGCGCGGACACCGTTGTCAGAGGTGTTCCGGGCCACGCCGTGCGCGAGCAGGCCGTTCCAGATCAGCAGGTCGCCGGCCTTGAGCTCGGGCCGGACGACGGGGAACTCGGAACGGTCGGCGCCGGGCCTGATGGGGTCGCGGTCGACGGGCTGCCCGATCCGCCACTCGTCGAAGCGGCGGAACAGCTCGGGCGAACACTGGAACCCGCCGTGGTCGTCCTGGGTGTCGTTGAGCGCGATGATCCCCTGGACGCGCTGCGGGAGCACGCCGAGCGTGGTGTCGACGTCCCAGTGCAGCTCGATGTCGAAGCCCTTGTCGGTGGGTTCGATCAGCGCGCGGTCGCGGTCCCTGACGTTGGGCGGGTTCAGGTTGAGCCGGTCGAGGGTGACCCAGAGCTCCTCGCAGTCCCACACGTCGGCGAACGCGTCGTAGACCCGCTGCGCCTGGCGGCTGTCCCACAGGAGCTGGTGGTGGTAGGCCTCGACGAACCCGTAGACGTGCAGGTGCTGTTCGAGCTCGGTGGCGAACTCCCGGTCGTCGGAGTACCAGGTCTCGGGCCGCTCGGGGTCCAGACCCTGGAAGTCCCAGGTGAAGTCGAGCAGGCGCCGGGCGGCCTCGGCCGGGATCGCCTCCTTCACGACGACATAGCCGTACGTCTGCCAGAACGCGAAGTCCTCCTCGGACAGGACGCGCAGCGGGCGGGACTTCCGGATGTCGCGCAGCGGGGTGCGGGCGAGGTAGGTCTCGCCGCCGTCCGAGCTGAAGTAGGGGACGTCCGATGCGGCGCGGAACAGATATCGGTCGGGGGCCGTCATGCGATCACTCCAGGGTCGGGATGGCCGGTGGCTGGGTCCCCGGGCGGCACAGGGGGGTCGGCCCGGGCGCGGGCGTGCCGAGAGACGGGGGCGAGGGCGGGGGCGGGAAGGGTGCGGCCGCCGGAGCGGATCGCGCGGGCCGGGTGAGGTCACGGTCGGCAGCGAAGCGCTGTGGCGGATGGGTTCGGCAGGCGGGGTGCTCGCGTCCGGTACGCGGCTTGCGGCCGTCCGGGGCCGGGGGCGCTCGGGGTGCCGGGCGATGCGGGCGCCCTCGGCACGGTCCTGCGCCGACCGGTTCTCGGCTGGCATTGCGAGGGCAAATAGGCGCGGGGCGACCGGAGTTGGCGAGATCGGCGCATCGTCGCGCCGGCCGGTCAACCGGTGGAGCGCATACGTCTCCACGAAGACTGAGCCGGGGTTGCCACCTCCTTGGACCCGGTGCCGCTCATGAGCCGAGGACACCTGCACCGATCTTGCGTACCTCCAAGGTGGACTAGACCAACTTCCGGTGTCAAGCCCCAAGTTGACGGGGTGCGCGGCACAAAAGGGGTGAGTTCACGCACCGGACACGCAGGGGATACGTACTGTCAAGTAGACGTCGAGAGGACCCAGTTGAGAGCCCTCCGAGCGGGTCAAGCGGAGTTCCCGCCTCCGGCGTCCGGCGCAGATCGGCCCTCGCGGACATCGGAAATCGGCCCGTTCGTACACCTTCTCCACGCGGCCTTGGCGATACCCGCACATGCAAACGTGGCGGGGTGACGGCCCGCCGGCCGTCACCCCGCCACGTGATCGGTGGGATGCGTCAGACTCCCGCGATGACCTCCGCCGCCGCCCGTCCGCACACCCGCGCCGCGCCGTGCGTGGCAATGTGCAGAGCGCCGCGCGGGGTCGCACGCGGCACGCCCATCTCGACCACGACGGTGTCCGGGCGCGCGGCGAGCAGCGCGTCCAGGGCCGCCGCCATCCACGGGTGGCGGTGCTCGTCGCGGACCACCGCGACGATGCGGCGCGCCCCCGCGGCCGCGAGCACGTCGGCCGCGGTGGCGTCCGTGCCGTAGGTGCCGCTCTCGGTGCCGGGCAGCAGCCCGTCGAGTTCGGCGCCGATGCTCCAGGGGGTCTCGCTGCTCACCGCGATGTTCATGACGGGCGTGAACGTGGCCACGTAGGGAGCCTGCGCCAGCGGGCTCCACGACGGCGACGCGGTGACCTTGGCCGCCCGGCGCGCGGCCACCAGGCCGATGTCGGTGGCGATGCCGGTGCCGGGCGCGGTCCCCTCCTGCACCGCCGCGCCCGGCGCCGTCACGTCCCCCCTGACCCGCTGGGCCCACGCGGCGAGCGCACGGACCCGTGCGGCAGCGTCGGCCAGGCGTTCCTCGGCCAGCTCGCCTTCCCGTACCGCCGTGACCAGCGCGTCGCGCAGCCGCAGTACGGTGCCCTCGTCGCACAGGCCGCCGCCGACGCACAGCGCGTCGGCGCCCGCCGCGATCGCGAGGACCGAGCCCCGCTCGATGCCGACCGTCCCGGCGATGGCCTGCATTTCCACCGCGTCCGAGACGATCAGCCCGTCGTAGCCGAGCTCCTCGCGCAGCAGTCCGGTGAGGATGCGCGGGCTGAGCGTGGCGGGACGGGCGGGGTCGAGCGCGGGAAGAAGGATATGCGCACTCATGACCGACTTGGAACCCGCGGCGATCGCGGCGCGGAAAGGCACCAGCTCACGGGCGTGCAGCGTGTCGAGGTCGACGTCGATGCGGGGCATCGCGTGGTGCGAGTCGACGTTGGTGTCGCCGTGGCCGGGGAAGTGCTTGGTGCAGGCGGCGACGCCGGACGCCTGGAGGCCCTCGATGTAGGCGGCCGTGTGCCGGGCCACCAGGCCGGTGTCGGCCCCGAAGGCCCGCACGCCGATGATCGGGTTGTCCGGGTTGGAGTTCACGTCCGCGGACGGCGCCCAGTTCAGGTTGACGCCGCACTCGGCGAGCCGGCGGCCCAGTTCACGGGCCACCTCGCGGGTCAGGTCCAGGTCGTCGACCGCGCCGAGCGCCAGGTTGCCGGGGAAGGAGGAGCCGGTGCGCACCTCTATGCGGGTGACGTCACCGCCCTCCTCGTCGATGGCCACCAGGAGGTCGTCCCGCTCGGCCCTCAACTGGGCGGTCAGCGCCGCCACTTGGGGGGCCGAGACGATGTTGCGGCCGAACAGGCCGACGGAGGCCAGGCCTTCGCCGATGCGGCGCAGCAGCCAGTCCGGCGCGGTGGTGCCGACGAACCCGGGCTGGAGCACGGCGAGGGCGTCGCGGGTCAGAGTGTCGGAACCCGTGGTCATAGTCGTCATGGGGCGGGGTTATCCCTTCACTGCGCCGGCCGTCAGACCCGCGGCCATCTTGCGCTGGACGAGGAGGAAGAGAATCACGATGGGGACGGCCATCATGGTCGATCCGGCCATCATCGGGGCGTACTCGGTGCCGTGCTGGGTGGTGAAGTTGGAGAGCCACACGGTTGCCGTCTGATGATTCTGGCTCATCAGCATGAGGGCGTAGAGGTACTCGTTCCAGGCCTGGATGAAACCGTAGACCGAGGTGGCCACCATGCCGGGGGCGAGCAGCGGGAAGACCACGCGGATGAAGGCGCCGGTGCGGGTGCAGCCGTCGACCATGGCCGCCTCCTCCAGCTCCTTCGGGACGTTGACGATGAAACCGCGCAGCGTCCACACCGTGAAGGGGAGGATGAAGGTCAGGTACGTGATGATCAGGCCCGAGAGCTTGTCGTACTGACCGAGGTCGTTGAGCAGCAGGAAGACCGGGATGATCATGGCGACCAGCGGCACCATCTGGACCGCGAGGATGCCGATGATGACGATCTTGCGGCCGCGGAAGGCGAACCGGGAGATGGCGAGGGCCGCGAGCAGGCCGACCGCGATGCCGATCAGGACCACGACGACCGAGACGATCACGGACCGGCCGATCGATCCCCAGAAGTCGCCGATCTGCAGCGCCCGCTTGAAGTTGTCGAGCGTGACGTTCGTGGGGAACAGGTGCGGGTCGGGGTCGATCGCGTCCTTGGCGGGCTTGAACGCGGTGTTCAGCATCCAGTAGACCGGGAAGCCCGCGGTGACGAAGACGAGCAGGCCGAGCAGGTTCCAGCCGAGCTTGGTCTTCTTGCGGGCGGGCTTGGCACGCAGCGCGGCGGGCGCCGTAGCGGTCGAGGCAGCCATCGTTACTCCGTCCTGTCCGTTCGCGATGCTCACTCGACGTCCCCGATCTTGAGCATCTGGCGCATGTACACCGCGATCACACCGAGCAGCAGGAGCACGGTGAGCAGGGCGATCGCGGAGCCCTGCGAGTAGTCGTTGACGACGAAGGCCTTGTCGTACGAGTACGTGGTGAGGAGCTGGTACTCCGGCTCGGGGTGGCCGCCGCGCATCACGAAGACCTGCGGGAAGACTCCCATGTCCCAGATCACCGAGAGCGTCGCGAGCATCACGATGATGGGCTTGAGGATCGGCAGCGTGACGTGCCGGAACACGCCCCAGGAGCCGGCGCCGTCGAGCCGCGCGGCCTCTTCCAGTTCCTTGGGGACCTGGGTGAGTCCGGCGCTCAGGGTGATGACCACGAACGGCACCGCGCCCCAGACCACGAGCAGCATGATCACGGCGAGGCCCTGGGTGCTGCTGATGAACCAGTTGTGTCCGGTGACGTCGACCCCGGGCAGCTGGCTGAGCAGCCAGTTCAGCACGCCGTAGTCGCTGTCGAACATCCACTTGAAGATGGTGATCGCGACGACGATGGGCATGCCCCAACTCGCCACCAGGGCAATGTTGATGAGGGTCTTGACCCAGCCCGACACCCGCTGGAGCAGCAGGGCTATGAGCATGCCGATGACCATGGTCAGGACGACCGCGGTGGCGGCGAAGACGATGGTGCGTACGACGACGTGCCAGAACTCGCTGTCGCCGAGGACGTTGGTGAAGTTGTCGAGGCCGACCGACTCCGCGGCCTGGAAGCCCCACAGCTGCGGCTGCCCGAACTTCTCGAAGGACAGGGTGACGAGCCGTACCAGCGGATATCCGAGGACGATCGCGAGGACGATCAGGCAGGGCGCCAGCAGTGCCCAGGGCACCGCCGCTCCCCCGCCCGTGCCGCGCTTCTTCCCCGGCTTGCCGGGATGACCGGATCCAGCACCCGGTAGTGGGTCGCGCCGCGCCGGCGGCACCTTGGCGGTGGTTGTCTCTGCGGCACTCATCGCGCGCTCCTGGTGATCCCTCTCTGGAACTGGCCAGGCAGGGCCCCGTCACCGTGACGGGGCCCTGCCCAAAGGTCACTTGGTGTTGATGACCTTGTCGATCGCGGCGTCCGCGTCCTTCGCGGCGGCCTCGACCGTCTTCTTACCGGTGCCGATGGCCTGCAGCATGTCCTGGAGGGTCTTGGCCTTCTCGACCTGGCCCCAGCCCGGCGCCATCGGGACGAACCAGCTGGACTCGGCCGCGGTGGCCGGGACGGCCGTCTTCGGGTCGGCCTTCAGCGGTGCGAGGTCCGTCTTGTTGTTGGGCAGGTTGCCCTTGGCGACCAGGCCCTTCTGGCCCTGGGTGCCGGTGAACGCGTTGATCCACTCGGCCGCGAGCGCCTGCGCCTTGGACTTGACCGGGACCGCGAGGTCCGAGCCGCCGAGGAAGACCGGCATGGCCTTGCCGGACGGGGCCGGCATCACGAAGGACTCGATCTTGTCGGCGAGCTTGCCGACCTTGTCGTTCTCCGGCAGGGCGGCGTTGGCGCCCTCCCAGGCCGGGCTGAAGACGAGGGCCGACTTGCCCTGGCCGTAGACGATCGGGCGGTCCGCCTCGTCCTTGGTCTTGTCGCCCTTCATGTACTTGTCGACGACGTTCTTGAACTCGGTGAGGCCCTTGATGGACTCCGGCGAGGACAGGTTGGCCTTGAACTTGTCGCCGTCCTGCTTGGCGATGGAGCCGCCGGCGTCGTAGACGAAGGACATGGCCGCGTACCAGTCACGGGTGGGCTGGTACCAGGCGCTGAACTTGTCGCCCTGCTTGGCCTGGATCTTGTCCAGGTCGGCGGTCAGCTCGGTGTAGGTCTTCGGCGTCGCGGTGATGCCCGAGTCCGCGGCGATGTCCTTGCGCCAGGTCGCCGTGCGGCCACCGGCGTAGTAGGGGACACCGTAGGTCTTGCCGTTGTACGTGACCGATGCCTTGAGGCCGTCGAGCCAGGCGGCGGAGTTGTCGAACTTCGACGGGTCCACCTCGGCGAAGGCGCCCTTGACCGAGTAGGCGAGCATCTCGGTGTTGCCCATCTCCACGACGTCCGGCGCCTTGTCGGTGGCGAGGACGGCGTCGAGCTTGGCGTTCTTGTCCGGCCAGCCGTAGTACTCGTGGTTGATCTTCAGGCCCGGGTGCTTGGCGACGATCGCGTCGTCCGCCGCCTTCACCAGCTCGGGCCAGTTCTTCTGGGCGTCGACCGTGAGCCAGACCGTCAGCTCCTTGGCGTCGCCCCCCGCGGCGCCGTCCTTCTTGTCACTGCCGCCACATGCCGCGGCACCGATCATGATGCCCGCGACGCCGATCGCCGCGATGAGCTTGCGCTTCACGCCACTCTCCTCAGGGATGACTGAAACCCCCCGCCCACCGCGATGCCACATACGACGAGTACTGCCCGTGGGGCTGGGATCTGGTCTTTAATGGTTTAGACCAGTACCGGGAGCTTGGCCTAGACCTATTGGGGTGTCAAGAGTCGATAAGAACGCTGAGACCGTCCGTTATCGGACCGACACCTCACCGCCCCGGACGCCCCTCAACTCCGCCCCCACGCGCCCGATCACTCCCACCTCGGGCTGCCCCGCAGGGCCGGCTGGGCTTTAATGGTTTAGACCAACTTGCACACTTCCCCGCACGTCCGCCGCGCGGCGGTGTATAAGAAGGGCTTGTCGATCGCGTTCCCGGACCGACACCCTGACGGAGGGCGACGACCCGTGACCGGTCCGTGCCACCATGTGAGCCGCGACAGACGGAGGAGCCGGTGACGGCAGCAGCGCAGCACTCGGGAAGGCAGACCATGGCCGCCGACGCGGGCGGGAGCGAGACGGAGGCGGGCGCCGGCGCCCGGACCGCTCGCGTGCCCAAGTACTACCGCCTCAAGCGCCACTTGCTGGAGATGACGGAAACCCTGCCGCCCGGCACCCCGGTGCCGCCCGAGCGGACGCTGGCCGCCGAGTTCGACACCTCGCGCACCACCGTGCGCCAGGCCCTGCAGGAACTGGTCGTCGAGGGCCGCCTCGAACGCATCCAGGGCAAGGGCACCTTCGTCGCCAAGCCCAAGGTCTCCCAGCCGCTCCAACTCTCCTCGTACACCGAGGACATGAGGGCCCAGGGCCTTGAGCCGACCTCCCAGCTCCTGGACATCGGATACGTCACCGCCGACGACACCCTCGCCGGGCTGCTCGACATCGGCGCGGGCGGCCGGGTGCTGCGCATCGAGCGGCTGCGGCTGGCGAGCGGCGAGCCGATGGCCATCGAGACCACGCACCTGTCCGCCAAGCGCTTCCCGGCGCTGCGCCGCTCCCTGGTGAAGTACACCTCTCTCTACACCGCGCTCGCCGAGGTGTACGGGGTGCACCTCGCGGAGGCCGAGGAGACCATCGAGACCTCGCTCGCCACCCCGCGCGAGGCCGGCCTGCTCGGCACCGACGTGGGCCTGCCGATGCTGATGCTGTCGCGGCACTCGCTCGACGGCCAGGGCGAGCCGGTGGAGTGGGTGCGCTCGGTCTACCGGGGCGACCGGTACAAGTTCGTGGCCCGCCTCAAGCGCCCGACCGACTGAGCGAACGCGCCAGGAACCACCGGAAACGGCCACGCCCATCGGGGCGTGGCCGTTCGGCGTTTCGGAACCCTCGGCTCCAACTCAAGCCGGACTCCGGCACGTTGTGCCTGGCAGCAAGGTGCCGCGTGGACAGAACCCCTGCTGAGCCCGGGGGCCGCGGCGCCGGACGGGGCGGACCGTGCTGGCACCGTCCTGCCGGGCGGTTGTGGCCACCCGCTTTCCGATGACACCCGGGCCGGCGTCGGCCAGTCTTGATCTCGCCAAAGGAAATCCGATCCGCACAAACTCCTGACGAATCCCCTCACCAAAAGGTGGTCCTCATGCGCGCCAGATTCCGTTCGATCGCGGCCCTGCTCCTTCCGGTCGCCGCCTCGGTCGCTTTCGTACTGACCGCACAGGGAAACACCTCGGCACCGGCCCACCAGATCGCCGACCCCGCCACCACCACCGCCCCCGCGCCCGTCCCGTCCGGTGACTCCGGCGACGGATTCTCCTGGGGCTGACCCATCTACCTCGTCGGCATTTCGATGACCGCCGCTGCCGGGGACGACGCGGAACCCCCGACGAAGTCACAGGTGATCGAAACGCTCCGGCGCATCGGCGCGCCCCGTGGCCACGAGGGGCCGGCCCGCGCGCTGATCATCGGGCAGTCGATCCGGCTGGCCCTCTACCTCACGGGTCCGGACGAGAGCGAGGCCGTGAGCCGCGCCCTGGACATCTGCGCACGACTGCTCGACGCGTCGCCGGAGTTCGCCCGCTTCCACATCACGGACTTCAGGCTCCTCTGACACTTCTGACGCCTCCGACACCGCCGAAATCGCCGGCGCTCCGGAAAACAGGCGTCCCCGTACTTCCGCACCCCCGTACTCCGGAAATGGAATCGCCATGCCCAGGGCCCGCCCGAGCGTGTCCGTCATCATCCCCAATTTCAATTACGAGAAGACCCTGCGGGCCTGTCTGGAATCGGTGTTCGCCCAGACCTGCGCGCCGCTCGACGTCATCGTCGTCGACGACGCGAGCACCGACCGGTCACGCGACATCGCACGGGAATTCCCCTGCGTGCTCATCGCGAGCCCGCGCAACGGGGGCGTGTCCGCCGCCCGCAACCTCGGTGCGGCGGCCGCCCGTGGCGAGGTCCTGTTCTTCCTCGACTCCGACACCGCGCTCGCCCCGGACGCCCTGGCGAACGCCGTCGACCAGCTCCTGGACGACCCCGGGCTCGGCTGTGTGCACGGGGTGCTCGACCCCGAACCGCTCTTCGACGACGGCCCCGTCGAGCGCTACCACGCCCTGCACGCCCACTTCTGGCGCCGCCGCGGCGCCGGTGAGGTGCGCACCGCGTTCTTCGCGCTCGGCGCGATCTGGAAGCACGTCTTCGAGGAGATCGGCCCGTTCGACGAGAACCTGCGCGATTCGGAGGACGTCGAGTACAGCGGCCGGCTCGTCGAGAAGTACCGCATCCGGATGTCGGAGACCGTCACCGGGCGGCACGACGACGTCGACCGGCTCGGGCCCATGCTGACCGAGCAGTACCGCCGCTCCCAGCTCCTGGTCGCGGCCGTCGGCCAGATGCGGGCGGGCGGGCTCAGCGCCAACCGGCCGCTCGGCGTGCTCGCCGCGGCCCTCGCGCCGCCCACGCTGCTGCTCGGCCTCCTGTCGCCGTGGCTGCTGCTCGTGCCCGCCCTGTGCGTCCTGCTCTTCGCCTGCGCCGACCCGGGACTCAGCCGGTTCGTGCTGCGCACCAAGGGACCCGGGTTCCTCCTGTGGTTCACCGGCGTCCACTTCGTGCTGCACCTGGCCCTGGTGCTCGGTGCGGCCCGCGGGGTCGTGCGCTGGCTCACCGAACCGGACTTCGGGCCCACCCTGCGCCGCCGCGCCCCGGCCCCCGCCACCGGCCGCAGGTGAGCAACCGCCCCGCGCGCCACGTTCGCCTCCCCACCCGGTGTCCCCCGCCACCGCCCGTCAGCAACTGGAGCCTGTCCATGGCCACTCTCGGCCCCACGCTCGCCCAGCAGCCGGCCCGCACCCAGCAGGCCCGGCCTCCCAGCCTCCTCCGTGACCTCCTCTCCCTCGTCCGGCCCGGCCAGTGGTCCAAGAACCTGGTGGTGGTGCCGTTCGGACTGCTCGGCGCGCAGCGCCCGGCCGGGCAGCTGCTCGGCGGCGCCGCCGCGGCCGTCCTCGCGTTCACCCTGGCCTCCGCGCTCGTCTACCTGGTCAACGACATCAGCGACCGGGACCGGGACCGCAGCCATCCGCAGAAGCGCAACCGCCCCATCGCCGCGGGAAGGGTCGGGGTGGGCACCGCCATCGCCTTCGCCGCGGTAATCGTCGTGCTGCTCGGCGCGGCCGTCACCGGCTGTGCGCTGCTCGGTGTGACCCCGGTCGCCGCCTGGTGGCCGATCGTCGCCTACCTCGGCCTCAACGTGGCCTACAGCAGGGGTCTCAAGCACGTGCCGCTGCTCGACGTCTTCATCGTCGCGCTCGGCTTCGTCCTCAGACTCGTGCAGGGCGCGCTCGCCGCGTCCTCGCCCGTGCCCAACTGGCTGGCGCTGTGCGTGTTCTCGCTGTGTCTGATGCTGATCCTCGGCAAGCGGCGCCACGAGATGACCGTGGGCGGCGTGCTGCACCGGCCGGCGCTGCGCGGCTACACGGTCGGCTTCCTCGACCAACTCCTGGGCTTCGCGGCCGTGTTGACCGCCATCAGCTATGTGCTCCAGGTACAGGGCAGCGCGATCTTCGGGCACCACGGCACCGCCGTCGCGATGCTCACCGCGCCGTTCGCCCTGTTCGGGCTCGCCCGCTACCTCCAGCTGCTCATGGTCGACTCCGGCGGCGGCAACCCGTCCCGGGCCCTGTTCCGGGACCGCGTCACGGTGTCCAACGCGCTGCTGTGGTCCGCTCTGGTCGGCGGTTCCGCCCTCTTCGTCCACACCGCGTCATGACGGCCGCCGAACTCGCCCCGGCCGCCCCGCGGGGCCCGCTGCGCCGGGCCGTGCCCGTCCTGTTCCCGCTCGCCGTCGCCACCGGCATCGGCTTCGCCCTGCACGACCGGATCGGCGACCTGGCCGACCTGGTGGTACGCCCCGGCGCCGTGCCCTATCTGCTCGGCGCGCTCGCCGCCAACGCGGGCGCCGTGCTCCTGTCCATGGCCACCTGGCGCACCCTGCTCGGCGATCTCGGCCCGAGGATTCCGGGCCCGGTCGCCACCCGGATCTTCTTCACGTCCTTCCTCAGCAAGTACCTGCCCGGCGCGGTGTGGGGGGTGCTCGCCCAGGTCAGGATGGGCCGCGCGGTGGGCGTTCCGGGGCCGGTGGTCGTCGCCGTGTTCCTGCTCAACCTGATGGCGGCCGTCCTCACCGGCCTCACCATCGGCCCGGTCGCGGCGCCCTGGACGCTGGGCGGCGACGCCTGGTGGCTGCTGCTCCCGGTCGCGGTCACCGTCGCCTGTGCCGCCCGGCCCGGGCTCATCAACTCCCTTGCCGCGCTGGGTGCCAGGCTCGCGCGGCGCCCCGCTCCGACCGCCACCGCGAGCGATGCGGGGATGCGCCGGGCGATGGCCTCGGCGGCAGCGTCCTGGGCGGTGTCCGGGCTGCATCTGTGGGCGCTGGCCGTGATGCTGGGCGCGCCCGCCGCCAAGGCCCTGCCGGTGTGCGTGGGCGGGTTCGCGCTCGCCACCGCCGCCGCGAGCCTGGTGGTCGTCCTGCCGGACGGCTGGGGCGCCCGCGAGGCCGTCCTGATGCTCGCGCTCTCCGCGGTGCTGCCCTGGCAGGCCGCCGCCGCGGCGGCCGTGGCGAGCCGGGTCGTCTGCACCCTGAGCGAGGTCCTGGTCGGCGGGGCCGCGCTGCTCCTCACCCGGACCTCCGGCCGGCCCGCCGCCCTGGCCGCGTCCGCCTGACCGCCCACCGCCGCACAGCTCCATGCACCTCACGCACCCCACCAACCCCAAGAACCTCCACGAAGAGGGACCGATCCCCATGCCCCAGCTGTACTCCGTCGACGACTGCGAGTCGCTGACCACCAAGCAGGTCCACGGCCTGTACAAGGACCACGTCAACCGCAGCCAGGTCTCGCTCATGACGTCCTTCGGCTTCGGCCAGGAGCTCGTCGAGCGCGCCGAGGGCGCCTACATCCACCAGCGCGACGGCCGCCGCGTCCTGGACTTCACCGGCGGGGTCGGGGTGCTCAACCACGGCCACAACCACCCCCGCATCCTCGCGGCCCGCCGCCGCTTCCAGGACGAGCGGCGGATGGAGGTCCACAAGACCTACTTCTCGCCCTACATCGCCGCCCTCGGCCACAACCTCGCCGAGCTGCTGCCCGGCGACCTGAACATGTCGTTCTTCCCCAACTCCGGTGCGGAGGCGGTCGAGGGCGCGGTCAAGCTGGCGTACAAGTACCACGGCGGGCGCCGCTCCCGGGTGCTGCGGGCCGACATCAGCTTCCACGGCAAGCTGCTCGGCTCGGGCAGTCTGACCGGGCAGAACCAGTCCACCTTCCAGTTCCCCGGCATCCCCGGCGTCGGCGTCTTCCCGTACGGGGACCTGGCAGCCGTGCAGCGCGAGGTCGCCAAGTCCCGTACCGCCACGGGCGATTCGGACGTCTACTGCATCCTGATCGAACCGCTGAGCGCCTCCACCATGAACGAGTGCTCGGAGGAATTCCTGCGCGGGCTGCGGGAGTTGTGCACCCGCGAGAACATCGTGCTGCTCTTCGACGAGATCTACACCGGCTGGGGCAAGACCGGCAGCCTCTTCTACTTCATGCGCTACGAGGGCCTGGTCCCCGACATCCTCACCACCTCCAAGTCGTTCGGCGGCGGCAAGTCCTCCATCTCGGCGTTCATCGCCCGCGAGCCGGTCTTCCGCAAGGCCTACGACAACCTGACGGACGCCCTGCTCCAGTCGACCAGCACCACCTACTACGGCTTCGGCGAGGAGGCGGTCACCGCCATAGAGGCGGTCAACATCGCGGTGGAGGACGACTATCCGGCCCGGGCCCGGGCCATCGAGCGCATCCTCGGGCCCGGCCTGGAGCGCATCGCCAAGGAGCACCCGGACGTGGTGTCCGAGGTGCGCGGCGCGGGCGCGCTGCACGGGGTGTTCCTGCACAAGGGGCCCAAGATCCTGGAGCTCGCGACCAAGCTGGTGCCGGGCGCGATGACCAAGGACCCGCGCTTCCGCACCAAGCTGATCACGTCCTCGGTGGTCAACGCGCTCTACCGCGACCACGGCATCTACGCCTACTACACGCTCAACGGCGACAACCCGCTGATGGCGGCCCCCTCGCTGATCACCGAGGACCACGAGGTCGAGTACTTCCTGGAGTCCCTGGACGCCACCCTCGCGCAGGGCCTGCCGCGTCTGCTCACCCGTTTCGTCAAGGAGAAGGTGTCGTCGCTGTGGTGACCAGGACAGTAGTGACCGGCGGCGCCGGGATGCTCGGTTCGACGCTCGTGCGCCGGCTGCTCGCCGACGGGCACGAGGTGCACTGCGTGGACCTGCGGGCGCCGGGCACCACGCACGACCGCCTCACCCACACGGTCACGGACGTACGGGACGCCGTCGCCATGAAGCGCGCGACGGCCGAAGCGGACGTGGTGGTGCACTGCGCGGCCGCGCTGCCCAGCTACCCGGCCGACCAGATCCGCTCGGTGATAGTCGGCGGCACCGAGTCGGTGCTCGGCGCGGCCGAGGCCAACGGCGTACCGCGCTTCGTGCACATATCGTCGACGGCCGTGTACGGGCTGCCCAAGGTGGTGCCCACCCCCGAGGAGTACCCGCGCGAGCCGGTCGACGCCTACAGCGCCGCCAAGGCGCAGGCGGAGGAGGTGGCCGAGCGGTTCCGGGGCCGCGAGATGTGCCTGCCGATCCTGCGGCCCAAGACGTTCCTCGGGCCCGGCCGCATGGGCCTGTTCGCGATGCTCTTCGAATGGGCCGAGGAGGGACGCCACTTCCCCGTCCTGGGCAAGGGCGACGTCCGCATTCAGATGTTCGACGTGGACGACCTGGTGGACGCGGTCGTCACCGCGATGGAGGCGCCGGCCGAACGCGCCGACGGCACCTTCAACCTGGGCGCGACACGGTTCGGCACCCTGCGCGAGGACTTCCAGGCCGTGCTCGACGCGGCCGGACACGGCAAGCGGGTCCGCTCGCTGCCCGCCAGGCCCGCGCTCGCCGCGCTCAGCGCCCTGCAGCGCACCCGCCTCTCGCCGGTCTACGGGCGGCTGCTGCACAAGCTGCTCGACGACTCGTACGTGAGCACCGAGCGGGCCCGCGAGCAGCTCGGCTTCAGCCCGCGCCACTCCAACCAGGACGCGATCCTGCGCACCTACGCCTGGTGGCGCGAGCAGCAACGGACGAAGAGCGCCCCGGCCAAGGGGCAGGGCGTCACCAGTGTCGAACCGTGGCGGCAGGGAGCCCTCTCCCTGGCCAAGGTGCTGTTCTAAGCGAACCGAGGAGTAACGACCGTGTCCAGCGACCACCAGCCCCTGGTCTCCGTCATCATCCCCAACTACAACTACGGCCGCTCGATCGGCCTGTGCGTGGAAGCCGCGCAGAACCAGACGTATCCGCACACCGAGATCATCGTCATCGACGACTGCAGCACCGACGACTCCGCCGCGACCGCCGCCGCCCTCGGCGCCCGGGTGGTGAGCACCGGCCGCAACAGCGGCGTGGCGGTGGCCCGCAACCTCGGGGCGGAGCTCGCTCGGGGCGAGGTCCTCGTCTTCCTGGACTCCGACGTGGCGATGCACCCGGACGCCATCGAGCGCTCGGTCGCCCTGCTCGCCGACGGCGTCGACGGCGTCAAGTACGGCGCGGTGTGCGGGACTTACGAGCCCGAGCCGCTGATCCGGGACAGCCTGATCGAGGAGTACCGCTCGCTCCAGCAGTACTACCTGCTGCTGAAGTCCGAGGGTGTCATCGACACCGTGCACACCGCGATCCTGGCGATACCCCGCGCCGTCTACGACGAGGTCGGCCCGTTCAACCCGCTGCTGCGGCACACCGAGGACCAGGACTACGGGCGCCGGATCTCGGAGCACCACAAGGTGCTCAGCTCCCTCGACGTGCGCGGCCGGCACGACCACGACGACACCGTACGGATCGTCCTGGACAAGGTGTTCAGCCGCGCCCGGCTCGCGGTGCCGCTGATCCTGAGCCGCCGCGCCCTGCAGGGCGGCTTCGTGACCGGCCCGCGCGCGGGCGCCAGCCTCGCGGCGCCGCTCGCGG
Organism: Streptomyces xanthochromogenes; assembly: GCF_014650455.1. Classification (GTDB taxonomy): domain Bacteria; phylum Actinomycetota; class Actinomycetes; order Streptomycetales; family Streptomycetaceae; genus Streptomyces; species Streptomyces xanthochromogenes. The sequence goes on from NZ_BMUZ01000001.1 coordinate 109,648, forward strand.
TGGCCGCCCTGGCCGCGCCGCTGCTGTGGGGCGCGGTGTGGTTCCTGCTTCCCGCGCTGCTCTTCGTCCTGTCCGTCCTGGGCGACCTCGACATGTACCGGGTGGTGCGCAGACACCGGGGGCGCCTGTTCCTCGGGTACTTCGTGGCCGTCAACTTCCTGGTGAACCTAACGGTGTTCGCGGCCATCGGGGTCGCGGGGGTGCAGTGGCTGTTCTCGTCCCGCTTCCGGCGGCTCTACGCGCCCCAGCCCCGGCCGTCCCAGAGCGCGGGCCTCGGCTCGGCGGTCGGTGTTCCCGGTGTCTGACCTGCGGACCCCGCCCGCCGAGCGCGTCACGGAGCCGGCCCCCGCCGGCGCACCCGCCCGGCGCGTGCGCCGCCGGGCGGGGCGCCTGGTGTGCTGGGCGGCGCTCGGCTGGCTGGTGTACCTGGCGGTGGAGTGGCTCGTCGACGGCCGGTACTGGTTCGGCGAACCGGCCGGTGCCGTACCGCCGTTCCTGTTCGTGGTGCTCCCGCTGCTGCTGGCCGCGCTGATCCCGCTGGCCCGCGGCGCCGACCGGTGGCGTACCGGGGCCGCGGTGGCCGTCGCCCTGGTACTGGGCGCGGGCCAGTCGGGGATCAACTTCGGCGCGCTGTGGTCCTCGGACCACGAGCCCGGCCCGGACTCGGTGCGCGTGGTCGCCTGGAACACCAACTCGTGGAACCAACTCCTGGGAACCCAGGACCACTTCTACGCCTTCCTGAAGTCGAAGAAGGCGGACGTGTACCTCCTGCACGAGTACCAGCACGTGACCCCGGACCGTAAGGGCCGCCTGCCCATCGACGACCTGGCGCGGCTGCGTGCGGAGTTCCCCGGGTACGAGGTCGCCGTCCAGGGCGAGCTGGTCACCGTCTCCCGCTTCCCCGTCGTGGCGAAGCCCGCGGTCGGACCGGCCCGCGACGTCGCGCCGGACGCGGACTGGAACACGCGCTACCGGCAGGCCAAGGTCCTGCGCACCGATCTGCTGATCAAGGGCCGGACGGTGTCGTTCTACAACCTGCACATGCCGGTCTGGAACAGCATGACGGACGGCCCGCTCTCGGGCGCCTTCTACCGTCATATGCGGGAGAGCTTCGGCCCCCGCGCGGCGCAGTACGCGGGTCTTGAGGACGACCTGGACCACAACCCCAACCCGGTCGTGGTGGCGGGGGACTTCAACACCACGGCCGCCATGTCGGAGCTCGACGGCATCCGCTCGCGGCTCTCCGACGCGGTGGGCGCGAGCGACGAGCTCTACCCGACGAGCTGGGAGGAGGGCGGCTGGAAGCCCTTCTGGCGCACGGACTGGGCGTTCACCGGCCATGGCGTGACGGCGGACAAGTACGCCTTCGACCCGCCGGAGAAACTGTCCGACCACGCGGTGCAGGACCTGTGGGTCACCGTGCCGCCCACGTCACGGGCCAAGGACGCGCCGGAGCCCGGGCCGGCGTCACGGGCCGAGAACGCGTCACCGACCGAGAACGAGAGGTAAGTCCGCCGTGTCCCCCGCTACCGCCGTCGCCCTCGCGTGGACCGTCTTCCTCGGTGCGCATCTGGCCCTCAACGGCCGCTGGTGGCCCTGGCTGGCCGTGTCCCTGTTGCCCCCGCCGCTCTTCGCCGTCGTGCCGCTCGCCCTGCTCGCCGCTGCGGCGGCCTCGGGGAGCGTGCCCGGCGCGGTGCTCGCGGCCGGGTGCCTGCTCGCGGGCTGGCGGGAGAACGGGCTCAACATCCGTGCGCTGAAGGGTAGTTCGCGGGAGCCAGGAGGAATCCGGGTGGTGTCGTGGAACACCCAGCACTGGAACCAGGGCCGCGAACCCGACCGGTTCTACTCCTTCCTGCACTCGCTGCCCGCCGACGTCTACCTCCTCCAGGAGTATCTGAACGGCTTCGAGGGCGGCGAGGTGTGGGACATCGACGACGAGGAGCGGCTGCGGCGCGAGTTCCCCGGCCACCACCTGTCGATCGACAACAACTCCGTGACCCTGTCCCGGTTTCCGCCCGCCGGTCCCCCCGTGCCGGTCGGCGCCTGCTCGCTGCGGGTCGACCTGCACACCCCGGACGGCATCCTTTCCACGTACAACGTGCACATCCCGGTGCAGCTGACGGTGATGAACCCGCTGAGCCGGGCGTTCTTCCGGGACATGCGGCGCCGGCACGAGGCGCGGCGGCGCGAGTACGACGCGCTGGTCGCCGATCTGCTCGCCAACCCCCATCCGTTCCTGGTCTCCGGGGACTTCAACACCAGCGCGGCGATCGGCGACATCCGCCGGATGCCGAAGACCGCGCACGACGCCATCGGGGCCAACCGCGCGCTGTTCCCGGCCAGTTGGCATGCTCGACGCAAGCTCCGGCTCTGGCGCATCGACTGGGTGTTCACCAGTGCCGGGGTCCGCGTGCGGCAGTACGCGTTCCGTGACCCGGGCGGTCTCTCCGACCACCTGGCACAGGACGTCACGATCACCACCACCCCTATCGAGGAGATGAACCGTTGATGCAGTACCGACAGCTGGGCGGCAAGGACGGCCTGCGGGTGAGCACCCTGTGCCTGGGCACCCTCCCCTTCGGCACCCGGATCGACGAGGCGAGTGCCTTCTCCGTCCTTGACCGCTTCTACGAGGCGGGCGGCACCTTCCTGGACACCGCGAACACGTACGCCTTCTGGGAGCTGGGCGCGACCGGCGCCGAGAGCGAGCTCGTGATCGGCAAGTGGCTGGCCAGCCGGGGCGTCCGGGACGAGATCGTCCTCGCCACCAAGGTCGGCGCGCTGCCCGAGCCGCTGGACGCGCCGTGGCCCGAGGCCGCCGAGGGGCTGTCCGCGCCGGTGCTGCGCCGCCAGGTGGAGACCAGCCTGCGCAATCTGGGCACGGACCGGATCGACGTCTACTACGGGCACATCGACGACCGGAAGACGCCCGTCGAGGAGACGATGGGCGCGTTCGCGGAGCTCGCCGACGCCGGGAAGATCTCGCTCTCCGGCTGCAGCAACTTCGCGGCCTGGCGCATCGAGGAGTCGCGCGCCGCCGCCGAGCGCGCGGGCGGCCCGGCGTACGCGGCGGTGCAGCAGCGCTACACCTACCTCCAGCCGCGCCCCGGCGCCGAGTTCGGGGTGAACCCGCATGCCTCCGAGGAACTCCTGGACTATCTGGCCGCCCGGCCGGAGCTGACCTTCGTCGCGTACACGACCCAGCTCACCGGGGCGTACAACAACCCCGCTAAGGAGATCCCCGAGCAGTACCGGCACGCCGGTTCGGCCCGGCGGCTCGCGGTGCTCGGCGAGGTCGCCAAGGAGCTCGGGGTCGCACCCGGACAGGTCGTGCTCGCCTGGGCGCTCGGCGGGGCGCTGCCCGTCCTGCCGGTGATCGGGGCGAGCTCGGTGGGTCAGCTGGAGGAGTCCCTGGAGGCGGTGGACCTGGTCCTGGACGACGAGGTCAGGGCCCGCCTGGACGCGGCGGGTGCCGATGCGGCGAGTTTCGATGCGGCGAGTTGAGCGGTACGCCGCCGGTCTCGTCCGCCTCTCCGTCGGTCACCGCGGGCTCGTCTGCCTGCTGTGGCTGGCGGTGCTCCTGGCGGGCGGGGCCGCGGCGGCGGCGAACCTCGGCCGCCTGGACCAGAGCTTCACGGCCTCCGGCCAGGACGGCTCCCGGGCCAACGCGGCGATCACCGAGCGGTACGGGGCCGGCGCGGGCGTGGCCCCGCTGGTCGCCGTGGTCACCTGGCCGGACGGCACCGGCGGCCGCTCGGCCGCTGCGGCGGCCCGCCTGGAGTCCGCCCTCGCCGCCGCGACGGAACCCGGCACCCGGGTCCTCTCGTACGCCGGCACCGGCGACGGGGCATTCCTCTCGCCCGACGGCCGCACCACCTACGCCCTGGTCTACCCCCGCTCCGGAAAGCCGGACCTGGCCGGACTCTCGGCGGTGCGGGACGCCACCGAGCGGCTGCGCACCGGGCTGCGCGCGGCGCTGCCCGAAGCCCGGGTGAACGTGACGGGCGTGCTGCCGCTCCAGGAGGACAGCGCCACCGAACGGCCGGCGCTCCTGCTCCAACTGACCAAGGCAGCCAGCGCGTTGGGCGCCCTCCTGCTGCTCCTGCGGACCTTCCGTCCGCTGCTCTCGCTGCTTCCGCTGCTGTTCGCCGCGGTGTCGTCGGTGGCGGCCCTCGTGGTGGTCCTCGCGCTCGCGGGCGGCATGGAGCTGAGCTTCGTCGTGGTGTATCTGATCCCGGCCGCGGCCCTCGCGCTTTCGGTGCGGCGCGCGGCGACCCTGGTGACGGCGTGGCGCGCGGAGCTCGCGCGCGGCTCCGACGCCCGGCTCGCCCCCCTGCGCGCGGGTTCCGTACTGGCGGACCGGGCGGTGACCGGCGCCTTGGCCGGGGCCGCGGCCCTGGCGGCGCTCGCCCTGCTCCCCGTCCCCTTCCTGCGCTCGATCGGCATCGCGGGAGCCGCGGTCTGCCTCATCACCACCCTGGCCGCCCTGACGCTGGGCCCGGCACTGCTGTGCTGGGCGCCCGGCCGGCTGCGGGAGCGGCGGCCGAGCAAGGGCCGATCACCACAACTCCGTTTTTGCCCAGGGGAGTTGGCGCCGCCGGGTAGGCGTCCGCGTGCTCCGCGCCTGCTCGCCGCCGGCGCTCTCGTCGCCCTCGCACTGCTCACCGGGGCGGCCGGGTTCCTGACGGCCGGGAATCCCCGGGCCGACGCGCTGGTGCGCGGCGGGCCGGCCCGGGACGGGCTCGACCAGCTGACCGCCGCCGGGATTCCGTCCGGCGTCCTCAACCCCCTTGAGCTGCTTGCCCCTTCCGGCGTCGAACCCGCCGAAGTGGCAGCGCGGGCGGCCCGGGTTCCCGGAGTTGTGACGGCCGTGGCGCCCGATGCCGCGGCCTGGCGCCGCGACGGGACCGCGCTCGTCGCCGTGATCCCGTCCGGGGAGCCGATGACCGCGTCCGGCCGCCGCACGATGAAGGACGTGCGGTCCGCGTCGGCCGGGACGGAGACGCTGACCGGCGGTTCGGGCGTGCCCGAACTCGACCTGGTCCAGGGCGTGTACCGCCTGGTCCCGCTCGGCCTTGCGGTCATGGCGCTGCTGGGCTTCGCCGTGGTGGCCGGGCTGCGGTCCGCCGGGGTGGCCGTGCGGGCGGCGCTGTGCGGGGCGGTGTCGGCGCTCGCGGTGAGCGGGCTCCTGGTCCTCGTGTGGCAGTACGGCCCCGGCGCCCGGCTGCTGGGCGGGGTCGCGGCGACGGGGGCGGTGACCGGGTGGGTTCCGCTGGTGGCGGGCGCCCTGGCCTTCCTCGACGCGCTGGACCGGGCCGTGGCGCCCGGGTCCGCACCGCGCGTGCGGCCCGGCATCGGACTCGTCGGCCCCCTGTCCCTTCTGGCCATCGGGCTCGGGCCCCAGGTCGAACTCGCCCTGCTGGTGACGGGACTCGGCGGTGCGGTGCTGCTGAACTCGATGCTGTTCCGGGCCCTTGCGGCCCTGCCCGGAAGGTCACGTCCGGGCGCACACGAAAGGTCCGCGGAAACCGCCACACGTGCCCTTCCGGCCACCCCGGCGTCATCTTATTGGTCTAGACCTAGATTGCCGCTCGGCCATACGATCCCCCTGGCCGAACCATCGGACCACGCACGGTGACATCACGGCATACGCGAACCTGGGGGAACCCGCATGCTAGAGGCACTCGGAATCCAGCAGTCCACCGAAACCGTCTACCGGCTCCTGCTTGAGCAACCGAGTTACGGCGTACCGGAGTTGGCCGAACAGTTGGGATGGTCCGAGAGCGAGGTCCGGTCGGCGCTCGCCCATCTCGCCGATCTGCGGCTCGTCCTGATGGACGACGCCTCGGAACCGGTGGCACCGTTCAACCCGGACGTCGGCTTCGCGTTCCTGCTCTCGCGGGCCGAGGCCGAACTGACCAAGCGCAGACGCCAGGTCGAGGTGGCCCAGCAGGCGGTGGCGGCGATCCTGGCCAAGTTCAGCGAGAGCGGCACCTTCCGGCACGACGTGGTCGACCGCATCCAGGGGGTCGACGCGGTGCGCGAGCGCCTGGAGGACCTGGCCTCCAGCGCCCGCGCCGAGTGCCTCTCGCTGCTGCCCGGCGGGGCCCAACTGCCCGACACCATGGACGCGAGCCAGCCTCTGGACCAGCTCGCCCTCGAACGCGGGGTGCGCATCCGCAGCATCTACCAGGAGAGCTTCCGCAACGATCCGCCCACCCTGGAGTACGTGCGCTGGTACTGCGATCTCGGCGGCGAGGCCCGCACGGTGCCCATCGTCCCGATGCTGATGGTGATCGTGGACCGCAGCGCCGCGCTGGTCCCGGTGGACCCGCAGGACGCGCGGGCCGGGGCGCTCGAAGTGCGCAGCCGCGGTCTGGTCAACGCGCTGGTCGTCCTGTTCGACCATCTGTGGGAGTCGGGCACCCCGTTCGGGGAGGCGCCCCGGCGCAACGAGCACGATCTCTCGCCCCAGGAAAGGGAGTTGCTGCTGCTCCTCGGCATCGGCTGCACGGACGACATCGCCGCCCGGCGGCTCGGGGTCTCCCTGCGGACCGTGCGCCGGATGAGCTCGGACCTCATGTCCCGCCTGGGCGCCCGCAGCCGTTTCGAGGCGGGCGTACGAGCGGCCAAGGAGGGCTGGCTCTGACGTTCCGTCAGGAGTCCTGGCCGCACTCGCGCCCCGTCCGGATTCCGGACGGGGGTTCCCTTGGCCGGGTCTCTCCCCTAGATTTCCTGCGCATTACCAAGTGATCCGCAACACCAGGTGATCCAACGCGCAGGTGATCGTGAGGGGACGGAACCACCCATGCCGGAATCGACGGAAGTGAAGAGACCGGTGATCACGCCCTTGCGCGTGGTCATCGCGCTCTGCCTGATCGCGCCCTTCGTGGCGATGCTGTGGGTGAGCTCGTACGCCAAGACGGACCCCGCGCTCGGCGGCATCCCCTTCTTCTACTGGTACCAGATGCTCTGGGTGCTGATCTCGACGGCGCTCACGATGATCGCGTACAAGCTGTGGCAGCACGACCAGCGTTCGCGCACCACCGCCCCCAGCACCTCCGACAGCAGCAAGGGGGGTGCGTCCAAGTGAAGGACGGCGTGAACGGCGTCGCACTCGGCGTCTTCATCTTCTTCTTCCTGGCCGTCACGGTCATCGGCTTCATGGCCGCCCGCTGGCGCAAGGCCGAGAACGAGGCCTCGCTCGACGAATGGGGCCTGGGCGGGCGGTCGTTCGGCACCTGGGTCACCTGGTTCCTGCTCGGCGGCGACCTCTACACGGCGTACACCTTCGTCGCGGTGCCCGCGGCGATCTACGCGGCGGGTGCGGCCGGGTTCTTCGCGGTGCCCTACACGATCCTCGTGTACCCGCTGATCTTCACCTTCCTGCCGCGCCTGTGGTCGGTGTCGCACAAGCACGGCTATGTCACCACTTCGGACTTCGTGCGCGGCCGGTTCGGCTCCAAGGGCCTCTCGCTCGCGGTCGCGATCACCGGAATCCTCGCGACGATGCCGTACATCGCCCTCCAACTGGTGGGCATCCAGGCCGTGTTGGACGTCATGGGTGTGGGTGGCGAGTCCGGCAACTGGTTCGTCAAGGACCTGCCGCTGCTCATCGCGTTCGCGGTGCTCGCCGCGTACACCTACTCCTCGGGCCTGCGCGCCCCCGCGCTGATCGCGTTCGTGAAGGACGGCCTGATCTACCTCGTCATCGCGGTGGCGATCATCTACATCCCGATCAAGCTGGGCGGCTTCGACGCGATCTTCAGCGCCGCGCAGCACAAGTTCGCGACGCCGAACCCGAAGACCGGGCAGCCGACCGGGGCGATCGCTCCCGGCCACGCCGGCCAGTGGACGTACGCCACGCTCGCGCTCGGCTCGGCCCTCGCACTGTTCATGTACCCGCACTCGATCACCGCGACGCTGTCCTCGCGCAGCCGCAACGTGATCCGCCGCAACACCACGATCCTGCCGCTGTACTCCCTGATGCTGGGGCTGCTCGCGCTGCTCGGCTTCATGGCGATCGCGGCGGGCGTCAAGGTGAGCAACGGCCAGCTGGCCATCCCGCAGCTGTTCGAGGACATGTTCCCCGACTGGTTCGCGGGCGTCGCCTTCGCGGCGATCGGCATCGGCGCGCTGGTCCCGGCGGCGATCATGTCGATCGCGGCCGCGAACCTTTTCACCCGCAACATCTACAAGGACTTCATCAAGCCGGACGCGTCGCCCGCGCAGGAGGCCAAGGTCTCCAAGCTGGTCTCGCTCGTGGTGAAGGTCGGCGCACTCGTCTTCGTCCTGACCATGGACAAGACGGTCGCGATCAACTTCCAGCTGCTCGGCGGCATCTGGATCCTGCAGACCTTCCCGGCCCTGGTCGGCGGCCTGTTCACCCGCTGGTTCCACCGCTGGGCACTGCTCGCCGGCTGGGCGGTCGGCATGGTCTACGGCACGCTCGCCGCGTACGGAGTGGCCTCGCCCACCCAGAAGCACTTCGGCGGCTCCTCCAAGGAGATCCCCGGCATCGGCGAGATCGGCTACATCGGCCTGACGGCCTTCGTGATGAACGTGGTGGTGACGGTCGTCCTGACCTTCGTGCTGCGCGCCGTGAAGGCCCCCGACGGCATCGACGAGACGTCCCCCGCCGACTACACGGCGGACGCCGGCGACCCCGGCGTCGCCGTCGAGCTCCCCCCGGCGACAGCGGGCTCGGCCCACTGATCCCGGGCCGCAACCAGTACTGCCAAGGGCCGCCGCACCCACCAGGGTGCGGCGGCCCTTCCGCAGGGCGACACAACATGTGGGGGGTGCTTCAGGGAGCACCCCCCACATGTATGCTCGTGCTCGCTGTCGCCGCAGGGGAATCCGGTGGGAATCCGGAACTGTCCCGCAACGGTATGACCTGTACGTCTTTGTACGGGTCGAGTCCGAGCACCTGCCGACGGCGCGTCCGGGTCGACCGAACCGGACGCCAGACGTCCGGGCCTCGCGGTTGGGCCGGTGGACGACGTGCCGAGGGCTGCCCCGACGCGCGCCGACGCCTCCCCCGAAGGCCCCGTGCCGAGCGAGGAGTGCCCCCACGTGACCATCGCCCCAGCGGATCCCGCTTCAGCGATCACCGAAGAGCTCGCGGATGCCCCCGGGACCGCGCTGCTGCGGACCCTGACGGAGCTCACCGCCGATCTCGCGGACACCGACCCCGGCCGGGTCGCCGCCGCCGCGCTGCGGGGCCGCAACGCCCGCTCCGACGAGGCCGAGCTGCGCGAGCTGGCCACCGAGGCGGCCGCGGGGCTCATCTCCGAGGACCCGGCGTACTCCCGTCTCGCCGCGCGGCTCCTGACGATCACCATCGCCGAAGAGGCCGCCACCCAGGGCGCGGTGTCCTTCTCCGCCTCGGTCGAGGTCGGCCACCGCGAGGGCCTGATCGCGGACCGGACCGTCGAGTTCGTCCGCGCGCACGCGGGCCGCCTGGACGCCCTGGTGGACACCGCCCTCGCCGACGGCGCCGACGACCGTTTCGGCTACTTCGGCCTGCGCACCCTCTTCTCCCGCTATCTGCTGCGCCACCCGATCACCCGCAAGGTCGTCGAGACCCCCCAGCACTTCATGCTGCGCGTGGCGTCCGGCCTCGCCGAGGACGATTCGGTCCGCGCCCTGGGCGAAGTGGCGTCCCTGTACGGCCTGATGAGCCGCCTGGACTACCTGCCGTCCTCCCCCACGCTCTTCAACTCCGGCACCCGGCACCCCCAGATGTCGTCCTGCTACCTGCTCGACTCGCCGCTCGACGAGCTGGACTCGATCTACGACCGCTACCACCAGGTGGCCCGCCTCTCCAAGCACGCCGGCGGCATCGGCCTCTCGTACTCGCGCATCCGCAGCCGCGGTTCGCTGATCCGGGGCACCAACGGCCACTCCAACGGCATCGTCCCGTTCCTCAAGACGCTGGACGCCTCGGTGGCCGCGGTCAACCAGGGCGGCCGGCGCAAGGGCGCGGCCGCGGTGTACCTGGAGACCTGGCACTCCGACATCGAGGAGTTCCTGGAGCTGCGCGACAACACCGGCGAGGACCAGCGCCGCACGCACAACCTGAACCTCGCACACTGGATTCCCGACGAGTTCATGCGCCGCGTCGACGCCGACGGCACGTGGTCGCTGTTCTCGCCGGCCGACGTGCCCGAGCTGGTCGACCTGTGGGGCGAGGAGTTCGACGCCGCCTACCGCAGGGCCGAGGCCGCGGGGCTCGCCCAGAAGACCATGCCGGCCCGGGACCTGTACGGCCGCATGATGCGCACCCTCGCGCAGACCGGCAACGGCTGGATGACCTTCAAGGACGCCTCCAACCGCACCGCCAACCAGACGGCGGAGCCCGGCCACACGGTCCACTCCTCCAACCTGTGCACCGAGATCCTGGAGGTCACGGACGACGGCGAGACGGCCGTCTGCAACCTCGGGTCGGTCAACCTCGGCGCGTTCGTGGTGGAGGGAGCCCGCGGCGGGGAGATCGACTGGGAGCGCCTGGACGAGACCGTCCGCACCGCGGTGACCTTCCTCGACCGGGTCGTCGACATCAACTTCTACCCGACCGAGCAGGCCGGCCGTTCCAACGCCCGGTGGCGTCCGGTGGGCCTGGGCGCGATGGGCCTGCAGGACGTCTTCTTCAAGCTGCGCCTGCCCTTCGACTCCCCCGAGGCGAGGGCCCTTTCCACCCAGCTGTCCGAGCGGATCATGCTCACGGCGTACGAGGCCTCCACCGACCTCGCCGAGCGGTCGGGCCCGCTGCCCGCCTGGGACAAGACCCGTACCGCGCGCGGTGTGCTGCACCCCGACCACTACGACGTCGAGCTGACCTGGCCGGAGCGCTGGGCGGCCCTGCGGGAGCGCATCGCCAAGGTCGGCATGCGCAACTCCCTGCTCCTCGCGATCGCCCCGACCGCGACCATCGCCTCCATCGCGGGCGTGTACGAGTGCATCGAGCCGCAGGTCTCCAACCTGTTCAAGCGCGAGACGCTCAGTGGCGAGTTCCTCCAGGTCAACGGCTACCTGGTGGAGGAGCTCAAGAAGCTCGGCGTGTGGGACGCGCAGTCCCGCGAGGCGCTGCGCGAGGCCAGCGGCTCGGTGCAGGACTTCGGCTGGATTCCGGCCGAGGTGCGCGCCCTGTACCGCACGGCGTGGGAGATCCCGCAACGCGGCCTGATCGACATGGCCGCGGCCCGTACCCCCTTCCTCGACCAGTCGCAGTCGCTCAACCTGTTCCTGGAGACGCCCACCATCGGCAAGCTGTCGTCGATGTACGCGTACGCCTGGAAGCAGGGCCTGAAGACGACGTACTACCTGCGCTCGCGCCCGGCGACCCGCATCGCCCGCGCCGCCCAGGCCGCCACCATCCCCGTCCAGCAGGCCGCGCCCGACGCCGACGCGGTCGCCTGCTCCCTGGAAAACCCCGAGTCCTGCGAGGCCTGCCAGTAATGAGCTCCACCGACAAGAAGAACCTCCTCGACCCGGGCTTCGAGCTGACCCTGCGTCCCATGCGCTACCCGGACTTCTACGAGCGCTACCGGGACGCGATCAAGAACACCTGGACCGTCGAGGAGGTCGACCTCCACTCCGACGTCGCCGACCTCGCGAAGCTGACGCCGGGCGAGCAGCACATGATCGGCCGGCTGGTCGCGTTCTTCGCGACGGGCGACTCGATCGTCTCCAACAACCTGGTGCTCACCCTCTACAAGCACATCAACTCCCCCGAAGCGCGGCTCTACTTGAGCCGTCAGCTCTTCGAGGAGGCCGTGCACGTCCAGTTCTACCTGACGCTGCTCGACACCTACCTGCCCGACCCGGAGGACCGCGCGGCCGCGTTCGACGCGGTCGAGGAGATCCCCTCGATCCGCGAGAAGGCGCAGTTCTGCTTCAAGTGGATCAACGAGGTGGAGAAGCTCGACCGGCTGGAGACCAAGGCCGACCGCCGCCGCTTCCTGCTCAACCTGATCTGCTTCGCGGCCTGCATCGAGGGCCTGTTCTTCTACGGCGCCTTCGCCTACGTCTACTGGTTCCGCAGCCGGGGCCTGCTGCACGGCCTCGCCACCGGCACCAACTGGGTGTTCCGCGACGAGACGATGCACATGAACTTCGCCTTCGAGGTCGTGGACACCGTCCGCAAGGAGGAGCCCGAGCTCTTCGACGACGAGCTGGAGCAGCAGGTCACCGACATGCTGAAGGAGGCCGTCGCCGCCGAGCTGCAGTTCGGCCGTGACCTGTGCGGCGAGGGCCTGCCGGGCATGAACACCGAGTCGATGCGCGAGTACCTGGAGTGCGTCGCGGACCAGCGGCTGACCCGCCTCGGCTTCCCGGCGGTCTACGGCTCGCAGAACCCGTTCTCGTTCATGGAGCTCCAGGGCGTCCAGGAGCTGACGAACTTCTTCGAGCGCCGCCCGTCGGCCTACCAGGTCGCGGTCGAGGGCTCGGTCGGCTTCGACGAGGAGTTCTAGCCCGCCGGCACCAAGCGCGAGGCCCCACTCCCTCGGGGGGAGCGGGGCCTCAACGCGCCGGTGGCGTACGTCAGTTGTTGGGCACGGTCTCGTACCGCGGGGTGCCCTCCGCCATCTGCTTCAGCGCGTCCTTGCGGTCGCGCTTGGAGAGGCGGTCGATGTACAGGTAGCCGTACAGGTGGTCCGTCTCGTGCTGGAGGCAGCGCGCGAAGTAACCGGTGCCGCGCACCTTGATGGGGTTGCCCTCGACGTCCTGACCGCGGACCACCGCGTAGTCGGGGCGGGCCAGCTCGGCGTACGCGGTCGGCACGGACAGGCAGCCCTCGTTGGACTCGTCCAGGACGCGCTGCTCGGCCGGGAGCTCTTCGAGCACCGGGTTGCAGACGACGCCCACGTGCCGCACACCGTCGTCGTCCGGGCAGTCGTACACGAACACCTTCAGGTCCACGCCGATCTGGTTGGCCGCGAGGCCCACGCCCTCGGCCGCCTTCTGGCTGGCGAACATGTCGTCGACGAGCCGGGCGAGCTCGCCGTCGAAGGCGGTGACGTCCTTGCACTCCTTGTGGAGCACCGGGTTGCCGACGACCGTCACCGGGCGGGCGGTGCCGCGCTCGCGGTAGGCCAGCTCACGCGCCTCGCAGTCCTCCGTGTCCACGACGAACCCGTCGTTCTCGACCTGCTGGTCCGTCTCCTGCTGCGCCATGTCCGCCGTACGCCTTCCTGAAAACCCGATTCGATCCGTACAAGCCTAAGGCCGGTTCAGCAGACTTCTTCCAGATCCCGCCACTCCCGGCTGTCCGGGTTGTCGGCCACCCAGCCGTCGAGCAGGCCGCGCACCAGGCCCGCGGGGGCCGCGATGCCGCACTCGCGCTCGGGAACCCACAGGTCGCCGTTGGTGCGGTGGCCGAGCGGGCCGGGGTGTCCGGGCTCGCTGTGGTCGTGCGGGTCGAGGTGCTCGCCGTCGCCCTCGTCGCTGGGCATCTCCGACTCGGAGCAGGCCCGGCAGAGCAGGCGCACGGAGGAGGACCAGTCCTCGGCCGCGAAGCCGGCGTCGGCCGCGAGGCGCTCCAGCGCGTCCCGGTCGGTCTCGGTGGCGGCCTCCAGGAGGACCACCCAGGTCGGCACGGGCGAGGGCGCCCACAGCTCGATCTCGTCGAACACCGGGAAGGACGGGCCCGCGGCGGTGGTGCGCTCGCCGTGCGGGACGCCGTCGTGCAGCACGACCTCGCCCCAGCGGCGGCCCGAGGAGGGCAGTGGGATGGAGAGGACCTCCATGCGGGCCGGGTCGAGCCGACGGCCCCACACCACCTCGGCCTCGCCCTCGGGCGACAGGCGCACGGCGGCGCTGCCCAGCTCCATGCCGACGGGCTCGCCGCTGCCGGTGGCCTCGCCCGGCACCTTCAGGCCATAGGCCTGCCAGGCACGGCGGGCCAGCGGCCAGTCCTGCAGGGCGGTGGCCGCGATGCCCACGTTCCACCAGTCGGGGGCCCCGCTCTCCTTGTCGAGCAGGGCCACGGCCCGCAGCCCGGCGGCCCGCGCCTGCTCCCAGTCGTGCCGGAACTTGTGCAGGAGCGCCAGGTTGAACCAGGACTCGGACAGCCAGGGCTCCAGGTCCGCCGCGCGCGTCAGCAGCGCCCCCGCGTCCTCGTACCGGCCGTCGCCGATCAGCGTGAACGCACGGTCTGTGGCCTGCCGCCACGAGGCGGAGGGCCGGTGCCGTCCCTTGCCGAAGATCCTCACGATTCCCGCCTGCCCAGACCGGCCCCGACTACCGGGTCGGTCTTACGGTCTCCCAGTTTTCTGGGTTCTTTTCGCATCCAACCATGCCCGGCCGGAAGGCCGCTCATTACTCCTGGGTTACCCAGGAGGCACCCGGGTCAGACAGCCTCGGGCCAGCACACGTGCCAGGGATTCGACAACCTGGGGATGGTAGTCGCGGCCGGTGCCCAGGCGCAGCTGTTCGAGTGCGTTCAGCGATCCGCCGGGCCCTTCGGCGCCCTCCGCAAGGTCGTCGTAGGCGTTGACCGCGCGGACGATCCGCGCGGGCACCGGCTGCTCCCGGTACGGGTCGGCCTGCCGCTCGACGATGAGGGCGACATCGGAGGGCACCCCGGTCTGGCGCACGACCGCGCCGCCGAGCAGCGCGATCCGGCGCTGCTCGGCGACGGGCAGCCTGGCGGTGGCCCCGGCGGGGACCGGGTCGAGCAGGGAGAGCTGTCCGATGTCGTGCATGAGGGCCGCGTACTCCAGAACGGTCAGCTCGCTCTCGGACAGACCCAGCTCCCGCCCGACGGCCCGGCTGAGCTCGGCGACCCGGCGGGCGTGGCCCGCCTTGGTGTACCCGGCGATCTCGGTGGCGCGGGCCAGTGAGGTGATGGTCTGGCGGTAGGTGACGCGCACGGCCGCGTACCTCCGGAAGGCCAGCTGGGTGAGGAGCAGCGGCACACAGAACACGGGCAGCGCCCACAGCCCGGCGACCGCGACCGCGAGGGCGATCACCGTGCCGGTCGCGCACACGGCGGAGCCGATGCCGAGCAGGCCGCGCAGCTCGTCCCGGAGCAGCGGCCCGAAGGGGTAGCGCGTACGTGCGCGGAGCAGCAGCGCGGCCACCACCGCGTCGCACAGCGCGGTGAGCAGGAGCAGCAGCAGGAGGACGAACGCGAAGGAGGGGCCGCGCCCGAACCAGTCGTCGAGCAGTCCGGAGTTGTACAGCGGCTGGAAGCAGACGGCGGCGAAGGCGACGGTCAGCACCCGCCGGGCCGCCTGGTCGGGGCGCGGCCCGCGCCCGACGGCGACGTGCGGTACGGAGCCCAGCAGCGCGGAGGCGACCACGACGGCGATCACCTGGAGCACGCCGTGCCCACTGGCGTGCCCGGCGTTCTGTCCGAGCAGCGCGTACGCGAGCGCTCCCGCCGAGGCGAGCGGCGCCGGGTCCCGCTCGCCCTCCCGCGCGCCCCACCGGGCCAGCTCCCCCACCGCGATGAGCACGCCGAAGGCCGCCGCGGTGCCGGGGTCGGCGAGCCCGTCGCGCAGGGTCGCCCAGATCGCCCAGGCGCTGAGCGCCGCGGCGAGGGCGTGGACGGCGAGCACGGGGGCGGTGGGCCGGGCGGCCATGTCAGGCCCCCTGGGCGTTGGAGGGACGGGGTTCGGGGCGCCGGTCGGGGTCGGCAGGGCCGGACCCGGGGCGCCCGTCGGCCTCGGGGGTGCGGGGCGGCCGGGGCGGAGGCACGTTTCCGCGCGCGGCCGTGGTGGCGGGCTCGTCCGCGGTGACCTCCACGTGCCAGCCGTACCGGGACAGCGCCCGCACCAGGCCCTCCACCATCCGCGGGTCGAACTGTGCGCCCGCACAGCGCTCCAGCTCGGTGACGGCGGCGGCGACGGGCCTGGCCCGCCGGTAGGAGCGGGTGGACGTCATCGCGTCGAACGCGTCGGCCACCGCCACCACGCGTGCCGCCTCGGGAATCTGGCCGCCGGCCAGGCCGTAGGGGTAGCCGCTGCCGTCGAGCCGCTCGTGGTGGTGCAGGATCGCGCCGCGGGCCTCGCCGAGGAAGCCGATGCCGCGCACCATCTCGTGGCCGTACTCGGGGTGCAGTTCGATCACCGCCCGTTCCTCGGGGGTGAGCGGCCCGTCCTTCCTGAGGACCCGGGTCGGCACCCCGAGCTTGCCGACGTCGTGCAGGATTCCGGCGAACCGGATGACCTCCAACCGCCCTTCCTCCATGCCGAGTTCACGCGCGATCATCTCCGAGGCACGGCCCACGCGCTCGCTGTGGCCGCGGGTGTAGCGGTCCTTGATGTCGACGGCCTGCACGAGGGCGCGGATGGTGGCCTGGTGGGCGGCGCGCTCGCGCTGGTACTGGGCGAACACCCAGCAGGAGATGTACATCGGCAGCAGCACGAAGAGCGCCGCGGGCGGTCCGAACCGGCTGCGCCACAGCACCGCCATCATCAGCCCGGCGAGCCCGTGCACGCAGTGCGGGGCGAGCGAGCGCAGCAGCAGGCCGCGCCAGGCGGTGCGGACCGGGCGGCGCTCGGCGGTGGCCAGGATGAGGCCGTCGAGCGCGGTCAGCACCAGGCAGAAGACGAGAGCGGCGGCACCGGCGGGCACCAGCGCGTAGGGGAAGTCGGGCGCCGCCGCCGAGCTGCCGCCGCCCAACGCCGCTCTTCCGCCGAGGAGTTGATGGGCGCCGGCCCCCGCGAAGGCGGCGATGGCGAGCTCGGCGGCCCGCCAGGACCGGCGCACTCGGCGCGGCTCGTCCTCGACGTACGCGATCAGCGCGCCCGGCACCGCGACCAGGGCCGCGGCGGGAGGCGGAAGCAGGAAGACCGCGGCGAGCAGCACCGGGAAGAAGGAGCCGGAGGCGATCGGCACGCTGACCCGGCCGGCCAGGATCGGGCAGCGGGCCGGCCATTCGCAGAGCGCGTACAGGCCCGCGAGCAGGGCGACGGCCGCCCAGGGCACACCCCCGCGCAGCACGGGCAGGGCGCAGGCACCCGCACCCGCGGCGGTACCGACGACGGCGAGGCGCGCGCCTGCCGGAATGTCCCGCAGTCCCCGCGACTGCGCCATGGCCCCCACCTCCCCATCCGCCCGGGCAGTCCATTGCGTATGGCTTCGCGAGGATAGGCCCGTGGGCGGCGGCGGTCAGGCGCATGGTCGGAATAGGCCGTTTCGAGCCACCCGGATTCGCACCTTCGGGTGACGCGCCCCGGCAAAACGGGGAGCGGCCCCGGCCGATGGCCGGGGCCGCTCTCAACTTCCCTGCCGCGGGCGGCAGTTCACCGTTCTTGATCGTCCGCGTCACAGCGGCGGACGGCCCGGGTCACTCGGGACGCAGCGTCGGGACCTCTCCGGTGACGACGTCCTGCTCGGGCACGGCCTGGCCGGAGCGGATCAGGTCGATCCGGCCCATCACCTTGGAGCGCAGATCGCTCGGCACGTCGTCCGAGCCGCAGCAGCGCTTCACCAGCTTCTTCACGGCCTGCTCCAGGCCGTACTTCTCCAGGCACGGCGAGCACTCCTCGAAGTGCACCTCGAACTTGTCGCAGTCCGTGGGGGGCATCTCGTGGTCGAGGAACTCGTAGAGATGGTCCAGGACCTCAGAGCAGTCCGTCTCGTGCGGCTCTCCGCAGCTCATGAGCCCGAGCCTTTCGCTTCGTCCGACTCGCCGGCGCCGGCCGGGACGAGCCCGCGGTCACGGGCGTAGTCCTCCAGCATTCCGCGCAGCTGGCGGCGGCCCCGGTGCAGCCGGGACATCACCGTACCGATGGGAGTACCCATGATGTCGGCGATCTCCTTGTACGCAAAGCCCTCTACGTCCGCGAGATACACGGCGATGCGGAACTCTTCCGGAATGGCCTGGAGGGCCGCCTTCACGTCCGAGTCGGGCAGGTGGTCGAGCGCCTGCGACTCGGCGGAGCGCAGACCCGTGGACATGTGCGACTCGGCGCGGGCGAGCTGCCAGTCCTCGATCTCCTCGGCGGCGCTGCGCTGGGGCTCGCGCTGCTTCTTCCGGTAGGAGTTGATGAACGTGTTGGTGAGAATCCGGTAGAGCCAAGCCTTCAGGTTGGTGCCCTCGCGGAACTGGTGGAAGGACCCGTACGCCTTGGCGTACGTCTCCTGGACCAGGTCCTCCGCGTCGGCCGGGTTGCGCGTCATGCGCAGGGCCGCGGAGTACATCTGGTCGAGGTAGCCGAGGGCATCCCGCTCGAAGCGCGCATTGCGCTCGGCGGTGGTCTCTTCCACGTGGCCGTCGTCGGTCCCTGTGACCGGACCCACCTCCTCGAACGGTGTGACGGATCCGAATGCGGACCCACTCGAATCGGAGGATAGACGACGATCCGCTCCGCCCGCCGCTCGAACAGGAGCGGTCCTGGCCGCGGAAAGCACCGTCCACTCCAGGTCAGAGGCGGCCTTGCGGCTCGGGCAGATGGTCGAACCCATGCGACGGACTCCCTCTCCACAGCTTGGTCTGCTAGGTCTGCGTAATCCCTTACGTCGGCCATAACAGCGGCCCCGCACCGCGCATTCCCGGGGCCGACGGGGAGTCAGGGACCGAGCGTGCCGAGCCATCCGCCGACCGCCCCGGTGATCACGTCCAGCGCCTCCTGCTGCGTGAGGGAGGCACGTTTGGGCACGGCGAACCCGTGGTCGGCGAACGGCACTTCCACGAGCTCGTACGCCTCTTCGGGGAACTCGGCGGGCTTCCCGAAGGGGTCGTTGCCGCCCTGGACCACGAGGGTGGGCGCGCCCGCGCCGAGCAGCTCCGGCGCCCTCGACTTCTCCGGCTTGCCCGGTGGGTGCAGCGGGAAGCTCAGGGCGAGGACCCCGGCCGCTCCGAGCTCCGCCGCGGTGCGGCAGGCGACCCGCGCCCCGGCGCTGCGGCCGCCCGCGACGACGGGCAGGCCCTTCTTCGCCACGGCCGGCCAGAGGTCCCGCCATCCGGTGTCCAGCGTCCTGGGCGCCGGGGCCAGCTTCTTGCCGGCCACCCGCCAGGGCTGCTCCACCAGGGCCACGCTCACCCCGAGCGGCGGGAGCGCGCCGGCCAGCGCCTGGAGGTCACGGGCCTCGATGCCGCCGCCCGCGCCGTGGCTGACGGCCAGCACCAGGCGGGCCTTCTTCGCGGGGTGCCAGGTGATGCGCGCGTCCCCCGCGCCGGTCTCGATGATCTCGCTGTCGGTCACGGGGCCATCCTGCCGCGCGGGGTGCCCCGGCCCGGGCAGGGCGGTCAGAACAGCGTGCCCTCCTCCGGGCCCTCCAGTTCCGTCACAAGATCCGGCCCGTTGTTGCGGACGTTGCTGACCGCCGTCGAGACGGGATAGGCCCGCATGAGGCCCTCGGGCGGCGGCGCGAGCAGCCCGCGCAGTTCCTCGGTGTCGACCCGGGCCGGGTCGAGCCACGCCGACCAGCGGTCCGGCGTCAGCATCAGCGGCATCCGGGGGTGGATCTCGGCGAGGGAGCCCGGGCCCTCGGCGGGCGCCACGGCCAGCGGGCCCGCCTCGGCCTCGGTGGTGATCACCGAGCAGGTCACCCACCAGGCGGAGGGGTGGTCGTCGGGCAGGGTGCGGTCGCGCCAGAACTCGTACAGACCGGCCATCGCGAAGACCGAGCCGTCCGCCGGGGTCACGAAGTACGGCTGCTTGCGGGGCCGCTTCTTCTTGCCCTCGACCTCCAGCTCGCGCTCGCCGACGCCGGTGACCCATTCGTAGTAGCCGTCCGCCGGGATGATGCAGCGGCGCGAGGAGAAGGCCTTCTTGAAGGAGGGCTTCTCGTGGACGGTCTCGGCCCGCGCGTTGATCATCCGGGCCGCGCCCTCGGGTGATTTCGCCCACGCGGGGACGAGCCCCCACTTCAGCTTGCGCAGCTGGCGAACCGGACGGGGCGATTCGGCGTCTTTGAGAGGACGCTCCAGGACGACGTGGACCTCTTTGGTCGGGGCCACGTTCCAGTCGGGCTCCAGGGCCTCGGCCGGGTCCCACTTCTCTATCTCGAAGACGCCCGCGAGATCCTCGGGCTTCCGACTCGCTGCATACCTACCGCACATAGGTGCCAGACTGCCACGGCGCCCGTACCCCATGAGGAGCCGTCCCAGAAATGTCCGCCCTGCAAGACTTCCAGCTCTTCGGCACGCAGAGCGCCCCGGCCTCGTGGCTGGTGGTGGCGACCGGCGTGGCCGCGCTCGTGTTCGTCGTCCCGCACGGCCTGTGGCGGCTTTCCCGGAACGCCATCACCATCGCCCACGAGGGCGGCCACGGCCTGGTGGCGCTGGTCACCGGGCGCCGCCTCGACGGCATCCGGCTGCACTCCGACACCAGCGGCCTGACCGTGAGCCGGGGCAAGCCGCACGGCCTCGGCATGATCCTCACGGCCGCCGCCGGGTACACCGCTCCCCCGCTCCTCGGCCTGGGCGGCGCCTGGCTGCTCGCCGCCCACCACGTCACGCTCTTCCTGTGGCTGGCCACCGCCCTGCTGCTCGCCATGCTGGTGATGATCCGCAACGCGTACGGCGTCCTGACGGTGGTGCTCACCGGCGCCGCGTTCCTGCTCGTGTCCTGGCTGACCGGGCCGGACGTCCAGTCGGCGTTCGCCTACACGGCCGTGTGGTTCCTGCTGCTCGGCGGGGTGCGCCCGGCGTTCGAGCTCCAGCGCAAGCGCCGCCAGTACAACGACGGGGACTCGGACGCCGACCAGCTGGCCAGGCTCACCCACGTGCCGCCGGCGCTCTGGCTCTTCCTCTTCCACGCCGTTTCGGTCTGCTCACTGATCGGCGGCGGCCGCTGGCTGCTCGGCCTCTAGGGCCCGGCCCCACTAAAGTGAGGGCCATGACCGAAACGCCCGTGCACCCCGCCCTCTGGCCCGCCCCCCTCGCGAGCGGAACCGTCGACGCGACGGTCACCGTGCCCGGATCGAAATCGGTCACCAACCGCGGGCTCGTCCTGGCCGCGCTTGCCGCCGAGCCCGGCTGGCTGCGCCGCCCCCTGCGCTCGCGCGACACCCTGTTGATGGCGGAGGCGCTGCGCACCCTGGGCGTCGGCATCGAGGAGGGCGTGGGCCCGGACGGTTCGGGCGAGGCCTGGCGCGTGATCCCGGCCGGTCTGCACGGCCCGGCCACGGTCGACGTCGGCAACGCCGGCACGGTCATGCGCTTCCTGCCCCCGGTCGCCACGCTCGCCGACGGCCCGGTCCGCTTCGACGGCGACCCGCGCTCCTACGAGCGCCCCCTCGGCGGTGTCATCAACGGCCTGCGGGCGCTCGGCGCGCGCATCGACGACGACAGCCGCGGCGCACTCCCGATGACCGTGCACGGCGCGGGTGCCCTCGAAGGCGGCCGGGTGGAGATCGACGCCTCGTCCAGCTCGCAGTTCGTCTCGGCCCTGCTGCTCTCCGCGCCCCGCTTCAACCAGGGCGTCGAGGTCCGGCACGTCGGCGCCACGCTGCCCTCCCTGCCGCACATCCGGATGACGGTCGACATGCTGCGCTGCGTGGGCGCCCAGGTCGACGAGCCGGAGACGGGCGGCGAGCCGAACGTGTGGCGGGTCTCGCACTCGGCGCTGCTCGGACGCGATCTGACCGTCGAGCCGGACCTGTCCAACGCCCAGCCGTTCCTGGCCGCGGCCCTCGTCACCGGCGGCACGGTCGTGATCCCCGACTGGCCGGCCCGCACGACCCAGCCCGGCGACCAGCTGCGCGGGATCTTCACGGAGATGGGCGGCACCTGCCAACTGACCGACCGCGGGCTCGTGTTCAACGGCTCCGGCCGCATCCACGGCATCGACGTGGACCTGAGCGAGGTCGGCGAGCTGACCCCCGGCATCGCGGCCGTCGCGGCCCTCGCCGACTCCCCCTCGACGCTGCGCGGCGTGGCCCATCTGCGGCTGCACGAGACGGACCGCCTGGCCGCGCTCACCAAGGAGATCAACGAGCTCGGCGGCGATGTGACGGAGACCGCGGACGGTCTGCACATCCGTCCGCGCCCGCTGCACGGAGGCGTCTTCCACACCTACGACGACCACCGCATGGCCACCGCCGGCGCGATCATCGGCCTCGCCGTCGAGGGCGTCCGGATCGAGAACGTGGCGACCACGGCCAAGACGCTGCCCGACTTCCCCGACATGTGGAGTTCCATGCTGGCGGGGTCCGGAAGCTGAGCGGGACTTAAGATCATGCGCCGCTACGGCAAGAACCCCGACGAGGACGACATCCGCGTCCGCCCCAACCCCAAGGGCAACCGCCCCCGCACCAGCATCCGCCCCAAGCACGAGGACGCGGCCGAGGGCATGGTCCTCACCGTCGACCGGGGCCGGCTGACGTGTCTGGTCGGGGACCGCACGATCCACGCCATGAAGGCCCGCGAACTGGGCCGCAAGGCGGCGGTGGTGGGCGACCGGGTCGACATCGTGGGCGACCTGTCCGGCAAGAAGGACACGCTCGCGCGGATCGTACGGATCGGCAAGCGCACCTCGGTCCTGCGGCGCACGGCCGACGACGACGACCCGTACGAGCGCGTGGTGGTCGCCAACGCCGACCAGCTCGCCATCGTCACCGCGCTCGCCGACCCAGAGCCGCGCCCCCGTCTCATCGACCGCTGCCTGGTGGCCGCCTACGACGGCGGGCTCACGCCCCTCCTGGTGCTGACCAAGTCGGACCTGGCCCCGGCCGACGAACTCCTGGAGATGTACGGGGCGTTGGGCGTCCCGTACGTGGTCACCTCGCGCGAGGAGCTGTACGAGGGCGACGCGGCGGACCGGGTGCGCGAGCAACTGCACGGCAAGGTCACCGCGTTCGTGGGCCACTCCGGCGTCGGCAAGACGACCCTGGTCAACGCGCTGGTCCCGGAGGCGCAGCGGCGCATCACCGGCCATGTCAACGCGGTCACCGGGCGCGGCCGGCACACCACCACCTCCGCGCTCGCGCTGCCGCTGGACAGCGCGGACGGCGGCTGGGTCGTCGACACCCCGGGCGTGCGTTCCTTCGGTCTGCACCACGTCGACCCGTCCCGGGTGATCCTGGCCTTCCCCGACCTCGTACCCGGCACCGAGAACTGTCCGCGCGCGTGCAGCCACGACGAGGCGGAGTGCGCGCTCGACCAGTGGGTGGCGGACGGCCACGCCGATCCGGCCCGGCTGTACTCGTTGCGCCGACTGCTCGCCACGAGGGAGCGACGCGAGGGCGACTGACCTGTTTCCAGGGGCGTGGGCAGGGCCTCCGTTGCATAATCGCACCAAGTGTTGACCATGCAGTCAGCGACGACGATGCGTTGTGGGAGGCCCTGGACATGGCGTGGCTGCTGGTCGTGGTGGCGGGAATCCTGGAGACGGGCTTCGCCGTCTGCCTCAAGCTGTCGCACGGTTTCACCCGGCTGTGGCCGACGATCGCCTTCGCCGCGTTCGCGCTCGGCTCGTTCGGTCTGCTCACGCTGTCGCTGCGGAAGCTGGACGTGGGTCCGGCCTACGCGGTGTGGACGGGCATCGGCGCCGCGGGTACCGCGATCTACGGCATGGTCTTCCTCGGCGACGTGGTCTCCACCCTCAAACTCGTGTCCATCTCGCTGGTCATCATCGGCGTGATCGGGCTCCAGATCTCCGGCTCCGCCCACTGACCCACGCCCCGGAGAAAGTTGACGACACGTCAGATGCGGGCGTCGCTACCCAGCCGCACGTGCCGGGAGGCGGGCGAGCACCGCGCGGATGTACCCGGCGTGCCCCTCGCCCCGCGCGGGCGGGGCCACCACGCAGGACAGGCCGAGCCGCACCGCCGTCTCGCAGTACCGGCCCAGCTCCGCCGGGTCCGCGCCCGGCGCCTCCTTCTCCAGGGCGGCGATCGCCCGGTCCCGTACGGCGGCCACGAGTTCGGCGGGGCCCGGCACCCCGGCGTCGGCGCGGCGCTGGGCGGGCACCGGCGAGAGGGCCACGACGGCACGGGTGGACGGCGCGGGGAGACGTTCGCCCCAGCAGCCCGTGAGCAGCGCCCGCACCAGGGCGCTGGAGCGGGCCGAGCCGAGCGTCCACTCCACCACCTCGACCATGCGGTCGGCGGCGCCGGTGTGCTCGGCGAGCGCCCGGTCCACGCCCCGCAGATAGACGTCGGCCTCCCGGCGCACCAGCGCGCGGGCCAGGCCGTCCTTGCTGCCGAACTCGTTGTAGAGGGTCTGCCGCGAGACCCCGGCCGCGGACGCCACGTCCACCATCCGCACTCCCGACCAGGGCAGCCCCGCGAGCGCCGAGAGAGCGGCGTCCAGTAAGGATTCCCGCGCTGTGGGCATGGTCGCCTCCCGGGCCCCCCGAGGCCTTGCGGGCGGCTCCGCGTTCAGAGTTGACGTGCGCGGAGGGAGTGTCAAGGGGCGCCGGGGGCGGGCACGGGGGCGTTCCGGAGTGCGGGCGCCGTGGCCCGCACCGCGGACGGTCGCTACGGTGGTGACCATGCCCGACTATCACGATGATCTGCGTCTCGCCCACGTCCTCGCGGACGCCGCCGACGCGGCCACCATGGACCGGTTCAAGGCCCTCGACCTGGTGGTCGAGACCAAGCCGGACATGACACCGGTGAGCGAGGCCGACAAGGCGGCCGAAGAGGTCATCCGGGGGCATCTCCAGCGCGCGCGGCCGCGCGACGCGATCCTCGGCGAGGAGTACGGCCTGGAGGGCACCGGCCCCCGGCGCTGGGTGGTCGACCCGATCGACGGCACCAAGAACTACGTCCGGGGCGTGCCCGTCTGGGCCACGCTGATCTCGCTGATGGAGGCGGGCGAGAACGGCTTCCAGCCGGTCGTCGGCGTCGTCTCGGCGCCCGCCCTGAACCGGCGCTGGTGGGCGGCGAAGGGCCACGGCGCGTTCACCGGCCGCAGCCTGACCTCGGCGACCCGCCTCAAGGTCTCCAGCGTCTCCAAGCTGGCCGACGCATCGTTCGCGTACTCCTCGCTGAGCGGCTGGGACGAACGGGGCAAGCTGGACGACTTCCTGGACCTGACCCGGGAGTGCTGGCGGACGCGGGCGTACGGCGACTTCTGGCCGTACATGATGGTCGCCGAGGGCTCGGTGGACTTCTGCGCGGAGCCGGAGCTGTCCATGTGGGACATGGCGGCGAACGTGATCGTGGTCCAGGAGGCCGGCGGCGTCTTCACCGGCCTCGACGGCCGGGCGGGGCCGCACAGCGGCAACGCGGCGGCATCCAACGGCCTGCTCCACGAGGAACTGCTCGGCTACCTCGGAGACGACCCGCAGGCCTGACGCGACGTCAGGGACGTTACGGCGGGCCCGGGTTGGGCCCGGCCGGAAGCCGGCACTCGACCCGGCCGAGGCCCTCACCCGCCACGGTCGAGGCCCCTACCAACGCGGCCGCGACCCGCGCCACCCCGATCGAGACCCGCACCCGCCGCGGGCCGGGGCCCGCACCCCGCATCACTGAGGCGCACGAGGGGCGTGAGTCGTACTTTTACGCGCCCCTCTACTTACCTCTACCAGGCCCTTGTTGACGGCCGGTCCGGATGCAATTCTAGGAGTCGCCCCACTTGTGAACTTGTGAATTCTTTCCGGAGCGGGCATGGTTCGCCGCGCCGGGAGACGAATCCACCAAGGAGGTGGCTCCATTCATGCTCGTCCGTGACGCCATGAGCACGATGGTCCTCACCATCGGACCCGCCCACACCCTCCGCCAAGCGGCCCGGCTGATGTCCGCACGCCGGGTCGGCGCGGCCATCGTCCTCGACCCCGACACCAGCGGCCTCGGCATCCTCACCGAACGCGACATCCTCAACTCCGTCGGCCTGGGCCAGAACCCGGACCACGAGACGGCGAGCACACACACCACCACGGACGTCGTCTTCGCGGCGCCGTCCTGGACCCTGGTCGAGGCCGCCGACGCGATGACCCACGGCGGCTTCCGGCACCTGATCGTCCTCGACGACCACGGACCCGTCGGCGTCGTCTCCGTCCGCGACATCATCCGCTGCTGGGCGCCGGCCCGCCGCGAGACCGCACTGGCCGGCTGAGACCGCTCCCCGGCCGAGGCGATGCGCCACCGCACGCCAGAAGGCCGGACCCCCGAGGGAGTCCGGCCTTCTGCCCACCTTCGGCAGGCGACCGCGTATCAGCCGCGGAGGGCCTGGACCGCAGCTTCGAGCCGCTTGCCGAAGTCACCGTCCGCCTGGCGGAAGTTGTTGATCGCGCGCTCGGCGATGTCGTCGCGCGAGACCTTGGCGATGAAGCCCGCCAGATTGTCGATCAGACGCGCCTTCTCGTCCTCCGAGTACAGCCGGTAGAGGTTTCCGGCCTGCACGAAGTCGTTGTCCTCAGCGTGCACCGGCGCCGCGATGCTGCCCGTGACCCCGGTGACCTGACTGCCCTGCCACAGCGGGCGGTCGGTCTGGAAGGGGCCGCCGAAGCTGTTGGGCTCGTAGTTCTTCGCGCCCTTGTGGCGGCCGTCGTACAGGTAGCCGTCACGGGAGTTGGTGCGCGCCTCGGTGGCGTGCGGGCGGTTCACCGGCAGGTGGTCGGCGTTGATGCCGACGCGGTAGCGGTGGGCGTCGCCGTACGCGAAGAGGCGGCCCTGGAGCATCTTGTCCGGGGAGGGACCGATGCCGGGCACGAAGTGCGCCGGGCTGAAGACGGACTGCTCGACCTCGGCGAAGATGTTCTCCGGGTTGCGGTTGAGCTCCAGCTTGCCGATCTCGATCGGCGGGTAGTCCTCGTGCGGCCACACCTTGGTGAGGTCGAACGGGTTGAAGCGGTACGTCGCCGCGTCCGCCTCCGGCATGATCTGCACCTGCACGGTCCAGGACGGGAAGTCGCCGCGCTCGATCGCCTCGCGCAGATCGCGCTGGTGGCTGTCCGGGTCCTCGCCGGCGAGCTTGTTGGCCTCGTCCTGGGTGAGGTTCTTGATCCCCTGGTCGGTCTTGAAGTGGTACTTGACCCAGAAGACCTCGCCGGCCTCGTTGTTCCACTGGAACGTGTGCGAGCCGTAGCCGTTCATGTGGCGCAGGGTCGCCGGGATGCCGCGGTCGCCGAAGAGCCACGTCACCTGGTGGGTGCTCTCGGGGCTCAGGCCCCAGAAGTCCCAGACGTTGTCGGCCTCCTGGCTGCCCGTGTACGGGTCGCGCTTCTGGGTGTGGATGAAGTCGGGGAACTTGATGGCGTCCTTGATGAAGAAGACGGGCGTGTTGTTCCCGACCAGGTCGTAGTTCCCCTCCTCCGTGTAGAACTTCAGCGCGAAGCCGCGGGGGTCGCGCACGGCGTCGGCCGAGCCGAGGTTGCCGGCCACGGTGGAGAACCGCAGGAACGTCTCGGTCTGCTTGCCGACCTCGGAGAGGAACGCGGCGCGCGTCCACTGGGACACGTCACGGGTGACGGTGAACGTGCCGTACGCACCGGCGCCACGGGCGTGGACGATGCGCTCCGGGATGCGCTCGCGGTTGAAGTGGGCGAGCTTCTCCAGGAGCGACTGGTCCTGGATCAGAACGGGACCGCCGGCACCCGCGGTCGCGCTGTTCTGGTTGTCGGCGACCGGCGCTCCGGCCTCCGTCGTAAGCGGTCCCTGTGTCACGTGCGCCTCCTGCGTCATTCCTGCGAGTCCTGTCCCTCGGCCTGAGCCGGGTTCGATCCTACAATGGACATTGTCTAAGTCAAGCAGAGGTCCAAACCCACACCAGGTCGGGACTGGCGCCCCTCTCCTGTTAGGCTGATGTCCATGAGTGACCTGTTGGAGCGACTGCGCGGCCGTGGCTGGCGCATGACCGCACAGCGCCGCGTCGTGGCCGAGGTCCTCGACGGCGACCACGTCCACCTGACGGCGGACGAAGTGCATGCCCGAGCCGTGGAACGACTGCCCGAGATCTCCCGGGCGACGGTGTACAACACCCTGGGTGAGCTGGTGACGCTCGGTGAGATCCTCGAAGTCTCCACGGACCGCCGCGCCAAGCGCTACGACCCGAACGCACACCGCCCCCACCAGCACCTGGTCTGCGCCCAGTGCGGCGCGATCCGTGATGTGCACCCGCAGGGCAACCCGCTGGCCGACCTCCCCGACACCGAGCGCTTCGGCTTCACGATCGCGGCGGTCGAAGTCACCTACCGCGGCACCTGCCCCAACTGCGCGGCGGCCTGACCTCCACGACCCGATCCCCACAACGCGAAGAAGC
The DNA here is from genome assembly GCF_014650455.1 of Streptomyces xanthochromogenes. Classification (GTDB taxonomy): domain Bacteria; phylum Actinomycetota; class Actinomycetes; order Streptomycetales; family Streptomycetaceae; genus Streptomyces; species Streptomyces xanthochromogenes. Next base: position 137,756 of record NZ_BMUZ01000001.1, read on the forward strand.
CCTCCGGCCGGTGGCCGGAGGGCTTCTTTTCTGCCGCCGCGCATCGACGGCGTACGCAAACGGCTGAGGCCCGAATCCCCCAAAGGATTCGGGCCTCAGCCTGCAAGTAGCGGGGACAGGATTTGAACCTGCGACCTCTGGGTTATGAGCCCAGCGAGCTACCGAGCTGCTCCACCCCGCGTCGGTGAACACAACCTTACGGGACGCCATGGACCAGCGCAAATCTGTTCGCCGGGCCACGAAGAACCCCGACAGGACTAGGCCGTGAGCTCCTGGTGGAGCGCCTCGCGCAGCCGGGCCGCCCGCTCCGCGACCTCCGCCGGGCCAAGCTCGACGGCCCTCGCGCACCAGCGCTGGCCCTCGGACAGCTCGCCGTGCCGGGCGGCGAGCAGGGCGAGGCGCAGCGCGGCCCGGCCGTGCCCGGCGTGCGCGGCCCGGGTCCACCACAGGGCGGCCTCGCGCTCGCGGCCCTCGCGGGCGAGCAGGAGCCCGAGGTTGAAGGCGCCGTTGCGGCTGCCCGCCTCGGCGGCCTCCCCGTACCAGCGCGCGGCCGCCTCCAGGTCGTTGCGGGCTGCCGCGAGCATGCCGACCCGCACCTGGGCCCGGCGGTGGCCCTGCTGCGCGGCCCGCTCGTACCACTCCTCGCACTCGGTCTTCTCGCCGAGCGGCTCGCCGAGCACCGGCGGTCCGGGCGGGGGCTGGCGGGCGTCGAGGAGGCTGGCGAGCCGGAAGGCGGCCTCGGCGCTGCCACCGCCCGCCGCACAGCGCAGATGCCGCTCGGCGGCCTGCTCCTCCCCGTCCCGCAGCAGCGCGATGCCGACCTGAAGGGCCGCGTCCGTGTGCCCGGCGGCAGCCGCCCGCTCGTACCACTTGAGGGCCGTGCGGTCGTCGTCGCGGCCGGCGAAGAGGATGCCGAGGTTGAAGGCGGCGTCCACGCTGCCGGCCTCGGCGGCCTTGGAGAACCACGGCTCGGCACCGGTCGCGTCGCCGGCCTGCAGCAGCAGGATGGCGAGCGCGTTGGCGGCCTCGCGATGCCCGGAGTAGGCCGCCCTGCGGTACCACTGCTCGGCCTGGGCCGTACGGTTCTGGGCGGCGCAGAGCAGCCCCAGGTTGTACGCGCCGTTCACGTCCCCCGCGCTCATCGCGGCCCGGTACCAGCGCTCGGCGGTCTGCTGCTCGCCCCGTGCCGCGTGCAGCGCGCCGAGCGCGTTGGCGGCGTTGCCGTCGCCGTCCTGGGCGGCGCGCAGCCACCACACGGCGGCGCTCTCCTCGTCACCCGCGTCGCGCAGCAGGAAGCCGAGCGCGCAGGCGGCCTTGGCCTCGCCGTCCTTGGCGGACGTCAGGTACCAGCGGCCGGCCTCCTTCAGCTCGCCGCGCTTCTCCAGGATCGCGCCGAGGTGCAGCGCGGCCCTGCGGTGGCCGCGGGCGGCGGCCTGCCGGTACCAGGGCTCGGCCTCGTCGGACGCGCCGTCCTCGTCGGGCGCCTGTTCGACAGCGATGTCACCGGGGCCCTCGCCGGACGCCTCGCCGTCCGCCCGCCCGTCGAGCAGCCGGGCGAGCCGGTAGGCCGCTTCGCGGTGACCCTGCACGGCGGCCGCGCGCAGCCAGCGCTCGGCGCCGACGTCGCTGCGGTGCTCCAGAAGGTCGGCGAGCGCGTACGCGCCGAGCGCGTGGCCCTGCTCGGCGGACTGGCGCAGCCAGTACTCGGCGGCGGGCTCGTCGCCCCGCTCGCGGTAGTGCCGGCCGAGCGCGTGGGCCGCGGCGGCGGATCCGGCGACGGCGGCGATGCGCCACCAGCCGGCCGCCTCGTCCGTGTAGCCGCGCTGGTGGAGCAGGACGCCGAGGTTGTTGGCGGCGGCCCGGTCGCCCTCGGCGGTGGCGCCGCGCAGATAGGGCTCGGCGCTGTCGAGGTCGCCGCGGCGCAGCAGCAGGGAGCCGAGGACGCTCATCGACTCGGCGTCGCCGTTGTCGGCGGCGCGCCGGTGCCGCGCCTCGGTCTCGGCGTCAGCGGTGTCAGCATCCTCATCGGAGCGTGTCTGCACAAACCGCCCTGTCTCCAACAGAGTTGCCCTGTCCCCCATAAATACCATCGTCGCACCACCCGCAACCCGCGTACACCTGGTATACCGCAGCCAGTGAGGTCACTTCAGCGTTTTGTCGACATGCCCACAGAGAGACACACCAAACCCCTTCGGGGCCAACTCCCTTGAACAAGAGCGCTTTTCACGCCAAATGGTTCCAGCCACCGGTCATCGGACAGTGCCGACGACCCTGGCGCGAACGCGACGAGGGCCCGGATCCTTGAAAGGATCCGGGCCCTCGTCAGTGAGTAGCGGGGACAGGATTTGAACCTGCGACCTCTGGGTTATGAGCCCAGCGAGCTACCGAGCTGCTCCACCCCGCGTCGGTAAACCCAACGCTACCACGGTGGAGATGGCCTTCTGACCAGGGCCGATCGGGTCGGCCCCGGTCAGGGCGGCTCAGCTCTTCGGCTTGTTCGCCTTCGCCTCCGAGTCGGCCGCCTGCTGCAGTGCGTCCTGGAGCGCCTTCTGGGCGTCGCCGTAGGCCTTCCAGTCGCCCTTGGCGAGCGCTTTCTGACCGTCGTCGTACGCCTTCTGGGCGTCCTTGATGGCCTGGTCCACCGTGGCGTCGCCGGTGGCCGGCGGCATAGTGGGGGGTGTGGTGGTCGGCGGCGGCGTCGTGGGCGGCGTGGCCCCGTCGGCGCCGAACACCGCGCTGAGCGCGTCCGCCAGGTTGTCCTTGAAGGCGGTCTTGTCCCCGTAGGAGACGCCGACCTTCTTCAGGAGCGGGTAGTTGGCGCTGCCACCGCGTGCGTACACCGGCTCGATGTACAGGAAGCCCCCGCCGAGCGGCACGGTCAGCAGGTTCCCGTAGTCGATCTCGGAGTCGGTGCCTCTCAGGTTCCGTACGAACTCGGCGACTTCGGGCAGGCCGTTGAGCTTGCTCTGCACCTGCTGCGGGCCCTGCACGTTGTCGGTGACCCGGAGCAGTCTGATCTTGCCGTAGTCCTTGCTCGCGGCGTCGGCGTCGACCGCCATGAACCCGCCCAGGTTGGGGCGGCCGTTGGGCGTGAACGTCGTCGTCAGCGAGAACATCTTCCCCTGCGGCTCGGCACCCGGCATCTTCATGGACAGGTAGTACGGCGGAACCGCGTTGTTGTCCTTGTTGGTCGGGTCGTCCGGAACCTGCCAGGCGTCACTGCCGCTGTAGAACTGCGCGGGGTCGGTGACGTGGTAGCGGGTCAGCAGCTCGCGCTGGACCTTGAACATGTCCTGCGGGTAGCGCAGGTGCGAGAGCAGCTCGGCGGGGATGGCGGACTTGGCCTTCACCGTGCCCGGGAACGCCTTCATCCAGGTCTTGAGGACCGGGTCCTTGTCGTCCCACTGGTACAGCGTGACCGTGCCGTCGTACGCGTCGACGGTCGCCTTCACCGAGTTGCGGATGTAGTTGACCTGGTTCTGCTGGGCCACCACCGCCCGCTGGTTGTCGGTCAGCGAGTCCGTCGTGGTCTCACCGAGCGTGGTGCGCGAGGCGTAGGGATAGCCGTTGGTCGTCGTGTACGCGTCGACGACCCACTGGATGTGCTTGCCCACGACCGCCGGGTAGGCGTCGCCGTCGATGGTCAGCCAGGGTGCGACCGCCTCGACGCGCTCCTTCGGGGTGCGGTTGTAGAGGATCTTCGAGCCCTTGCCGATGGCTCCCGAGTACAGGATCTGCGGCTCGTTGAAGGTGACGGCGTAGGCGGCCCGGTTGAAGGGGTTGGACAGGCTCACGCCGCCCTTGCCCTCGAAGCTCGTGGTGACCTGGCCCTTGCCCTCGCTCTCGTAGTCGAGCTCCTTCTGGGGCCCGCCGACGATCGAGTACTGGTCGGTCTTCTCGCCGTAGTAGATGCGCTGCTGGTAGTCGGAGGCGAGCTGGCCGCTGGTGGGCAGCCCCGATTCGGTGAAGTCGGGCGCGCCGTTGACGTCCACGCTGGTGCCCTTGGCCGCGATCGCGCCGAAGCCGTGGGTGTAGGTGAAGTGGTCGTTGATCCAGTTGCGCTTGTCGATGCCCTTGAGGTTGAGCTCGCGCAGCCCGATGACGGTGTCCTGCTCCTTGCCGTCCTTGTCCTTGTACCGGTCCACGTCCAGGGTCGAGGGGAACTGGTAGTACTTGCGCTCCTGCTGGAGCTGCTGGAAGGCGGGCGAGACGACGTTCGGGTCGATCAGGCGGTAGCTCGCCGCCGCGTCGGCGTCCGAGCGCAGCTTCGGGTTGTCCTTGGCGTCGGTGGTGCCCTTGTAGTTCTCCACGTCCGCGTTGTCGATGCCGTACGCCTTGCGGGTGGCATCGATGTTCTTCTGGATGTAGGGGGCTTCCTTGGCCTGCTCGTTGGGCTGGACCTGGAACTTCTGCACGATGGCCGGGTAGAGGCCGCCGATCAGGATCGCCGAGAGCACCATCAGGCCGAAGCCGATGACGGGCAGCTGCCAGGTGCGGCGCCACAGCGTCGCGAAGAACAGCACCGCACAGATGACCGCGATGCAGAACAGGATGGTCTTCGCCGGCAGGTAGGCGTTGGCGTCGACGTACCGAAGGCCCGTCCACTTGTTGGTCGCCTTGAAGTCACTGGACTTGACCGCGAGTCCGTACCGGTCCAGCCAGTACGCCACGGCCTTGAGGATCACGAAGACGCCGAGCAGCACCGAAAGGTGCCCGGTGGCCGCTCCCGTGGCACGCGCGCCGGGGCTGGTGATGCGCAGGCCGCCGTACAGGTAGTGCGTGAGGGCGGCGGCGATGAGCGACAGGACGGCGGCGGCGAAGCCGAAGCCGAGCATGAAGCGGTACCAGGGCAGGTCGAAGGCGTAGAACGACACGTCCAGCTTGAACTGGGGGTCCTTCTGGCCGAACGGCACCCCGTTGACCCACATCAGCCAGGTGCGCCACTGACCGGAGGCCGAGGCGCCGGCGATGAGCCCGATGAGGGCGGTGATCCCGAGCAGCATCCACTTCTTGTACGGGGCGATGCCCATCCGGTAGCGGTCGAGGCTCTGCTGCTCCAGGGACATCGCGCTGAGCGGCGGCCGGAGCCGGTGCGCCAGCCAGATGTTGAGGCCGACGGCGAACGCCATCAGGAGTCCGAAGACGAGGAACAGTCCGATCTTCGTCCACAGCTGGGTGGTGAAGACCGACGAGTAGTGGACCGAGCGGTACCAGAGCCAGTCGGTCCAGAACCCCGCGAACATGACGAAGGCCATGGCGAGCACGGCCAGAATGCCCAGTGTCATCAGCAGGGTCCGGACCCGGCGGGACGGCCGGCCGACTCTGATCCGTGGCCCGGACGGGCCTGAGCCGCGGTCCGGCATCTGGAAAGCCAAGGTGCGCACCTCGAAGTTCGCTGTCGTATGGGCGGGCCCAGCGATCGTAGAGCCCACTCATGCAACTTACTGAGGCTTTACTCAGTTCCCGATCGGGGGGTGAAAGAGGGCAGGATGTTGTCCATGTCCAACGTTTCCCCCTCCGGCCCTCCGATGGCCGCGAGCCCGCTCACCCGCGCGGTGCTCGAAATCGACGAGTACGCATCCGGTCTGGGCTGGGACAAGCCGGCCCGCCTCTTCGCGCTCGTCGACACCGCGAAGCTCCGTGCCCAGGCGCCGAACCTGGTCTCTCCCGCCGACGACGCCCAGGTCTCCGGCCTGACCCCCATCGAGCAGGAGGAGATCCCGCGGAACAAGCCGCTGGACAAGTTCCTCGGCACCATCGCCTGGCCCGACTCGGTGGCCGGCTGCGCGCTCACGGTGGAGCGCATGATGCTGCCGCCGTCCGCCGAGACCTCCGTGCCCGAAGGGCTGAGCGACAGGGAGCTCGCCAAGTGGGTGGCCGCCCACCCCGACCGCCAGGAGGTGCGGATGACGGTGGCGGTACTGCGCGGCGGCGCCCGCGAGTCCGCCATCCGGCTGCGCGAGAAGGACTCCGCCACCGAGGTCCTGACCGGCCCCGACCTGGTGCCGGGCCTCGCCGAGGCACTGGCCGCGACCTTCGTCTAGCGGCCCCGCGGAGGGGGCGGTCGGCGTTACTTGGCCGAGCAGCTCGGCAGGCCGGCCGTGTCCCCCGTGCGGATCTTGTCGAGCGCCTGCCGGGCGTCGTGGATCGTGTCGACCTTGATCAACGTCAGCCCCGAGGGGATGTCCGAGGCGGCCGCGGCGCAGTTGTCCTTGGGCGTCAGGAAGTAGCGCGCGCCGGCCTGGCGTGCGCCGATCAGCTTCATCTCGATGCCGCCGATCGGGCCGACCTTGCCGGTGTCGTCGATCGTGCCGGTGCCCGCCACGAACTTTCCGCCCGTCAGGTCCTCGGGCGTCAGCTTGTCGACGATGCCGAGCGAGAACATGAGCCCCGCGCTCGGCCCGCCGACATCGGCGAGCTTGATGTCGACGCTGAACGGGAACGCGTGGTCCGTGCCGGCCTGGATGCCGACGATGGCCCGGTTGCTGTCCGGTGCCTTCTCCGTGGTGATGGTGATCTTCTCGCCGCCCTCGGGCGCCTTGCCCGCCTTCTTGGCGGCGGCGGTGTCCTTGGCGGGGACAATCGTGAAGACCACGTTCTGGCCGGGCTTGTGCTTGGTGACGAGCGTCGCGACGTCGCCGGGCTTGGTGACCGCAGTGCCGTCGACGGCCTTGATCGCGTCCCCGGCGTGCAGCTTGCCCTCGGCGGGGCTGCCCTTGACGACGGAGGAGACGATGACCCAGCTCTTCACCGGGATGCGCAGCTCGTTCAGGGCCGCGACCTTCGCGCTCTCCTGGGACTGGCTGAACTCCTCGGCGTTCTCCTGGTTGGACTGCTCGTCGGTCTTGCCGTCCGGGTAGAGCGTGTCGTGCGGGACGACGACGCTGTCGTGCGCCAGCCAGCCGTACACGGCCTCGACGAGGTTCATCCGGTAGTCCGCCCCGGTGACCCTGACCGTCGTCATGTTGAGGTGACCGGTCGTCGGGTACGTCTTGTGGCCGGAGATCTGCAGCACCGGCTCGCCGCCGGAGTCGCCGAGCGTGTTCACGGTGGGCCCGGGAGACATCTCCGCGTACGGCACTTTGATGAGCACCCCGGCGCAGAGCAGCGCGATCAGCACGAGGGTGGAGGCGAGCATCGTCGCGGTGCGGCGTGGCATGGAACGACAGTACGGGACCGATCTGTGGGCCCACCCCTGGGGCCGGTCCGTACGGGGGCCGTTGGCGAACGCGTACGGGCAAAGACCGGTGTGCGCCGACGGTCGTGCGTCGGTCGTGCGTCGGTCGTGCGTCAGAGGGCGTCGGATCCGGAGCGGGATTTCTCCATCGCTTCACGGAACCGGCTGTATCCGGCGAGTTCAGCCACATCGCCGGAGGTGCGATCACGGGCGGCCCAGCTCGCCCATATCGCCGCGCCGACAGCAGCGAAAAGCGGAATCAGCAGCCAAGTGAGTACAGCCATTCCGACCTCCCGTCCCCAAATGAGCTACCGCAACCGACAGATCAGCAGATTAGCCATCCGCTGGTTCAACGCTTGCGCCAGGGGTGCGGTTACGCAAATCGGGGCGCATGGCACCCGACGGGGTTTCAGATACGGAGGCCGCGTCAGCAGGCGCCGACCCACTCCTCCGTACCGTCCGAGAAGCGCTGGTGCTTCCAGATCGGGACCTCGTGCTTGAGGTCGTCGATCAGCTTGCGGCAGGCCTCGAAGGCCTCCGCGCGGTGCGGGCAGGACACCGCGACGACGACCGCGATATCTCCGACCTCCAGATCGCCCACACGGTGGACGGCGGCCAGCGCGCGGACCGGATAGTCGGCGACGACCTTCTCGGCCACCCGGCGCATCTCCGCCTCGGCGCTCGGATGGCAGGAGTACCCCAGGGTGTCGACGTCGGTGCCGCCGTCGTGGTTGCGCACGGTGCCGACGAAGAGCGTCGTACCACCCGCCGCGAAGTCGCCCGAGGCCGCGAAGACCTCGTCGACCGAGAGCGGGGTGTCACGGATCGCGAGGAGGCGGATCGGGTCGTGCGCCGCCTGCTCGCCGGGGTGGTCGGGGTACGTGCGTGCCATGGTTCCATCGTGCCGTACGGGAGCGACATCCCGGAATAGCTCTTTCGACCGGGCGCCGCGGCCCTCCGTAGGAGGGTCCTACAGCCCCCGGCGCTTGCGGGCCCTGCGCACCACGGCGGCGGCGCCGAGCAGGGCGACGGTGGCACCGGCGGCACCGGCGGCGGTGGCGTCCTTGCGGCCGAGCCTGCGGCCCGCGACGGTGTGCCGGCCCGCGACCTCTTCGAGGAGCTCGGCGAGCACCTCCTCGTTGGTCCACTGCGGCCGCCAGCCCGCGTCGTGCAGCCGCCCGACGCTCACGACCCAGGGATGCATCGTGTACGCGAGGTCACCGGCCGGCGAGGGCGTGAGTCCGATCCGGTGCAGTCGGGCCGCGGCCCCCAGGGCGACCGCCGAGGGCAGCTCCATGCGGCGGATGCCGCTGAGCTCCTCGACCTCCTCCTGCTCAAGCCATCCGTCGCAGCCCACCGCGAACTCCCCGTCGACCTTCCCGAGCGCGGCGTACTCCAGCGCGCTGCACAGGTCGTCCACGTGGCAGAACTGCCAGGTCGGACGCGATCCGGCGACCACCAGGAGGCGCGGCGACTCGAAGTACCGGGTGAGGGCGGTGTCGGTGCCGCCGACCAGGACGGCGGGCCGGACCACGGTGACGTTGAGGCCGGGGTGGGCGCGCGGGGCCCGCCGTCCCAGCCGCTCGATCTCCAGCAGGTCGCCGACGCCGGTGGCCTCGGCGGTGGCCCGCAGCTCGGCGTCCTCGGAGAGCGGGATGTCGTTGTCGGGCAGCGCCCCGTAGACCATCGCCGAGGTGCACAGCACCACCCGGTGCACGCCCGCGGCGGCCGCGGCGGTCAGCACGGTCTGGGTGCCGCGCACGTTGTAGGCCGTGCGGGCCGCCGCGTCCGTCTCCAGGTCCAGGTCGAGCGCCAGGTGCACGACGACGTCGGCGCCGCGCAGCTTCTCGGCGATCGCCGGGTCCCGTACGTCCAGGATGTGCCAGGTCGCCTCGGAGACCTCGCCCCTGCGCTCGTCGAGGGCGATGACCTGCTTGACCTCGTCGGACGCGGCGAGCCGCGCGGTCAGCAGGGCGCCGATCCCGGACGCGGCACCGGTCACGGCGACGACGGGACCGCGTGATGTTGAGGTTGAGAGGTTTCGCGCTGCGCGAACCTGCGGATCTGGGGAACTCACCGGGCGTCTCCAGCGGTTGTCTTCAGTACGTACGTTAATGACGCGTACGTACCAGGTGGCGTCCATCCTGCCGCAGCCCGCGAGGCGGCGGAGCACCGAGCCCTTATCCCGCTCGGATGTCTACGCTGGTGGTGTTGTGGGGAAGCCGCCGTCGGCAGCAGCCGGCGGCCTGACGAGCCGAGGAAACCCGTGAGTGACACCCCATTCGGATTCGGCCTTCCGCCGGAGGAGCCGGAGAACGGCGACGGCCAGAAGAAGGACCCTGCCGGTGGTGGCCAGGGTGCCGGTGGCCAGGGCGGCAACCCCTTCGGCTTCCCGGGAGCAGCCGGCGGCGAGGACAACCCGTTCGCCGCGATGTTCGGTTCGATGAACCCGAACGACCTGGGCGCGGCCTTCCAGCAGCTCGGCCAGATGCTCAGCTACGAGGGCGGTCCCGTGAACTGGGACATGGCCAAGCAGATCGCCCGCCAGACGGTCGCCCAGGGCACCGCCGACGGCACCAAGGACGAGAGCGTCGGCCCCGCCGAGCGCGCCGCCGTCCAGGAGGCCGTGCGCCTCGCCGACCTGTGGCTCGACGACGCGACGTCGCTCCCCTCGGGCTCCACCACCGCGGTGGCCTGGAGCCGCGCGGAGTGGGTCGAGGCCACGCAGCCGGCCTGGAAGGAACTGGTCGACCCGGTCGCCGAGCGCGTCGGCGCGGCCATGGGCGGTGTGCTGCCCGAGGAGATGCAGGCCATGGCGGGCCCGCTGATCGGGATGATGCGCTCCATGGGCGGCGCCATGTTCGGTCAGCAGATCGGGCAGGCCGTGGGCACCCTCGCGGGCGAGGTCGTCGGCTCGACCGACATCGGGCTGCCGCTCGGCCCGGCCGGCAAGGCCGCGCTGCTCCCGCTGAACATCGAGGCCTTCGGCAAGGACCTGGGCGTCCCCAAGGACGAGATCCGCCTCTACCTGGCCCTGCGCGAGGCCGCCCATCAGCGGCTCTTCGCCCATGTGCCGTGGCTGCGCTCACATCTGTTCGGCGCGGTCGAGGGCTACGCGCGCGGCATCAAGGTCGACACCGCGAAGCTGGAGGACGCGGTCGGCCAGCTCGACGTGTCCAACCCGGAGCAGCTGCAGGAGGCGCTCCAGCAGGGCATGTTCCAGCCGGAGGACACCCCGGAGCAGAAGGCCGCACTGGCCCGCCTGGAGACGGCGCTCGCGCTGGTCGAGGGCTGGGTCGACGCGGTGGTCCACGCGGCTGCCAAGCCCCGGCTCACCTCGGCGGACGCGCTGCGCGAGACGCTGCGACGGCGCCGGGCGACCGGTGGCCCGGCCGAGCAGACCTTCGCCACGCTGATCGGCCTCCAGCTGCGTCCGCGCCGGCTGCGGGACGCCGCGCGCCTGTGGGCCTCGCTCACCGACGCGCGCGGTGTGGACGGCCGGGACGACCTGTGGGAGCACCCCGACATGCTGCCGACGGCCACCGACCTGGACGACCCGGACGGCTTCGTGCACCGCGAGCACCTCGACTTCTCGGAGCTCGACAAGATGCTCGGCGAGGCCGCCGAGCAGAACGGCCCCTCCCTGAAGAAGGACGACGGGAAGCCGGCCGCGAACGGCGAGAGCGACGAGACCGGCGAGACCGGTGCGAACGGCGACGGCAAGGGCGAGTCCGACAAGTGAGCCTGCACGACGACGCCGTCCTGGTACTGAAGGCGTACGAGGGCCAGGCCGAGCTGCGCCAGGCCTACCTGGACCACCTCTCGGCGCACCCCGACGGCATGTGGAAGGCCTGTGGGGCGGGCCATCTGACGGCGAGCGCGCTCGTCATCGACCCGGAGCGGGAGCGGGTGCTGCTCACGCTGCACAAGAAGCTCAACATGTGGCTCCAGATGGGCGGCCACTGCGAGCCGGGCGATGCCACGGTGGCGGCCGCCGCGCTGCGCGAGGCCGAGGAGGAGTCCGGTGTCGCCGGGCTCACGCTGCTCGCGGGCGGGCCCGTCCGCCTCGACCGGCACCCCATCCCGGCACCCTGCCACTGGCACCTGGACATCCAGTACGCGGCGCTCGCCCCGGCCGGCGCGGTCGAGGCGATCAGCGACGAGTCCCTGGACCTGCGCTGGTTCGGCTACGACGAGGTGGCCCAGGTCGCCGACGAGTCGGTGGTCCGCCTCCTGGAGGCGACCCGGGCACGGCTGTAGCCGGAGCCGTGCGGGCAGACCGAAAGCCGAGGCCGTGCCTCAACCGGCAATGAAGTAAGGGGCGTTCACCAAGGGTGAGCGCCCCTTACTCCTGCCTTCGACGGCAGCCGGCTAGCTCCAGGCGTTGCCCTGGTTCTGGGCGTGGGCGCCCTGCTGGCCCATGCCGTACTGGGCGCGCATGCCTTGGCCGATCACCGCGTTCTGCGGGGGCAGCACCTCGCTGGGCTGGACCAGGGCGAAGCCCTGGCCGAGGAAGCTCAGCTCCCAGCCCTCGCCGGTGTTGCCGCGCCGCCGCCACACGCCGGTGGAGTGCGTCTGCGCCTGCATCTGGACGCGCAGCGACGTCGACCAGGCCACGATCGCGTCCGCGTCGGCGTTGACGTACTTCTCGGGCGTGACCTGGAGCATCAGCGGCTGGCCCGAGGTCATCAGGACGACCTTGCCGGTGCCCGTGATGTTGAGCTGGTACTTGCCGGTGCCGGACACCCCGTACTGGCTGTCCACGGCGATGACCTCGTGGTGCAGTGAGGAGTCCATCGCGAGGACGTAGCCGCTGTCGACGGTCAGACCGTCCCGGTCGACGTCCACCACGTGGACGTACTGGGCCAGGTTGGCGAGGTAGACCGTGCCCTGGCCCGAGACGCGCATCAGGTCCAGGCCCTCGCCGGTGCGGGCGCGGGCGTTGCGCTGGCCGTTCGACTGGTACTCGCCGTCGAACTCCATCAGCCCCTGGTAGGCGACCATGGCCCCCTTGCGGGCCAGGAGGTCGTCGTGGCCGGTGAGCACGGCCCGCAGCAACTGCGGGTTCTGCGCCGTGTACCGCTCCGGGGACTGCTGCTCGGTGTAGCTGAAAAGCGGGCTCTGCATGGTGTCTCTCCCCCTCAGCCCCGGGCCCGCAGGCGGTCCGTGCTGTCCTCACTCGGCTGTACGACGACGATGCCCTGGCCCGAGAAGGCCATCTGGTACGCCTCTCCGCTGCCCCGGCCGATCAGCGAGGAGGCCTTGAAACTGCGCTTGCCCTTCACCTTCAGGTTCGGGGACCAGGCGACCAGCGCGTCCGGGTCGACGTACGTCTCGTCCTCGCCGCTGCCGCAGTCGACGACGACCGGCGTGCCGCGGGAGGTCAGCGCGACCCAGCCGGTGCCGGAGATCTTCACGTTGAACAGGCCCTGGCCGGCGAACTTGGCGAGCCCCTTGACCCGTTCGACACCCCACTGCAGGCTCGCGTCGAAGGCGAGCACATTGGTGCCGTTGACCGAGAGCGCGTCGTTGTCGAGGTTGACGATCACGACGTTGGCCCCGTAGTCGGCGAGGTAGAGCAGCCCGTCGCCGGTGCACTTCATGAGGGGCGCGCCCTCGCCGGTGATCCAGTCCCGGGCCATCTGGCGCACGGCGGGCGGGTTGGGCTCGTACTCGATGAAGCCCTCGTAGGCGACCATCGAGCCGACCCGGGCGAACAGGTCCTGGCCGGTGACCATGGCCACCTTGAGCATGGCGCTGCCGTGGTTCTCCATCCGGGCCGCGACGGGGGTGGGGGCATAGCCCGTGAGCTGCTGGTTCATTCTTCGGGCTCCCTCAGACCTCGTACGGCTGGACGACGATGAAGTTGCCGGGGGCGCCCCGGAACTGGAGATTGACGGACTCGCCGCTGTGCCCCGGATAGGCGTTGCGCCGCAGCCGGACCTGGCTGGAGACGATCACCTGGGACGCGGCGGACCAGGCGACGATCGCGTCGCTGTCGGCGAACGTGGTCGGGGTGACCGGCAGCACCACCGGGGTGCCGTGCGTCATCACGACGACGGTGCCGGTGCCCTGGAACAGCATGGTGAACAGGGCGCCACCGGGAATGCCGTGTCCCTCGATACGGCGGACCTCGTACTGGAGGGACTCGTCGAAGGCCAGGACGTGCTCGGCGGAGACGCAGATGCCGTCGCCCTGGAGCTCGATGGGGTGCAGATGGGCGCTGTTCTCGGCGAGGAAGACCTGGCCGCGGCCGGTGCACCGCATCAACTGCATTTCCTGGCCGGTCGCGTTGCCGACGATCCGGCCCGCGAAGCCGGCGCCCTTGTACCCGAAGTCGACCTTGCCCTGGTACATGACCATGCTGCCCTGGCGGGCCAGCACCGGCTGACCGCCGGCCCCGAGATCGACCCGGACGAGCTGCTTGTTCTGCGAGATCCAGCGCTGGCCCGTGGGCAGTTCCTTGTACATCTGGATGGCCGCCTGCAGGCCACCGCCCTGCGGCCGGCCATAGGCGGCGGGCTGTCCATGGGGCGCCGGCCGACCGTACGGAGCGGGGGCACCCGGCGGCGGCACCTGGCCGGGAATGTGACCCGGCCCCTGCCCGAACTGGGGCTGCTGCGGCGGCTGTCCGTAGGGAGGCTGCTGGGGCTGCCCGTACGGCGTCGGCGCGGGCGGCGGCGGCACGGCGCCGGGCACCAGGTGCATCGGCGCGGCGATGGTGGGCGCCGCGTGGATCTGGGGGCTCGGCGCGGGGGCCGGCGCGGGTGGTGGGGTGGACCCCTGGGGCGGCGGCGCGTAGTGCTGCGGAGCAGGCGCGGGCGGTGGCGCGTTGAAGGCGGGCGCGGGCTGCGGGGTCTGCGCCGGGGCGCCGAACTGCGGTGCGGGCGCGCCGACTTGGGGCGGCGGCGCGAAGCCCGGGGCCGCGCCCTGCGGCTCGGGCTGCTGCGGGGCCGCGGGCTCCTCATCCAGGACCTCGCCGCCGAAGTTCTTCAGGAGGGCTTCGAGGCCTCCGTCGAAGCCCTGGCCGACGGCGGCGAACCGCCACACGTCCTTCAGGTAGAAGTCGCCGAGCATGACGGCCCGCTCGGTGCTGAACTCCGCGCCCGTGAAGGAGTACCGGACCACTTCCTCGCCGCCGGCGACGACCCGGATGTAGCCGGGGCCGGCCTGCGACATCTGGCCCGCGCCGTCGAGGGACGCGGTGAAGGAGAGCTTGTGGATGTTCGCCGGAACCCGGTCCAGGGTGACGCGGAACGACTCGGTGTCACCGGCCTGCGCGCCCAGGAGCTGGATCGACTCCTCGGGGGACTTCGGCTGGTTGAAGAAGACGAAGTAACGGTCGTCCGACAGCTGCTCGTTGGCGTCGAGCCCGAAGCAGCTGATGTCGAACGTCAGCCCGGGCCCCCCGATCTGCACGCCCACGTACAGATCCGTCCCTGCCGTGAGATCACTGACCTTGGCCTTGTGGCCGCGCTGGAATTCCCTGGCCATGCGTACCGACCGTCCCCCATCCCGAGGTGAATGCGTCGCGCCAGGCTAACGGCTGCCTCGGACAATCGGCGAAGCCGCTACACATTCGGTACAGAACCGTCGACCCGCATCGCGGGCCCCGCGTTCCTCACTCCTCGCGGGCACCCGGCAGGTGCGGAAGGCGGTCGGCGGCGACCACGCCCTCCAGGTAGCCGCGGGCCCGCTCGGTGCGCGGATAGGCCTCAAGGAGCCGCCAGAACCGGGGGCCGTGGCCCGGCACCAGGAGGTGGGCCAGTTCGTGCAGCAGCACGTAGTCGACGACGTACTCCGGCATCCCCTGCAGCCGGTGCGAGAGGCGGATGCTGCCCTCGGCCGGGGTGCACGAGCCCCAGCGGGTGTTCTGGTTGGTCACCCAGCGCACGGACGCCGGGCGGGCCCGGCCCTCGAAGTACTGCTCGGACAGCCGCTCGGCGCGCTCGGTCAGCTCGGCGTCGCCCAGCATGCGCTTGCTCTCCTGCGCTGCCAGCTTGTCCAGCATCACCGTGACCCAGCGCTGCTCCTCGGCCTCCGACATCCGGGCCGGGATCAGCACGATGGTGCGGTCGCCCTCGCGGTAGGCGGAGACCGTCCTGCTGCGCCGGGCGCTGCGGCGGACCTCGACCGCGCTCGTCGCCGGACCGCGTGGCGGCAGGCCGGAGGGGCTGCGCGGCGGGCTTCCGGCACTCTGCAGTGGGTCGGCGGGCACGCCCCGACGTTACCCGCTGGCAGTGGGGGAAGTCCCGCCTCCGGGACGGTTGAGCCATGATCCATCCGCTGGGGTGCAGCATTCGGATGACTAATACCCCACGCCTGTGGACAACTTTTCCCACCCCTCGGCGCAGCCGTGCATTCTGGCCTCATGCCGCACGGGAGCCTGCGATCGGGCAGGTTCCGGGGACGTACGGGCACGACGACGGGGGTTCTCGCGATGCATCCGATGCTGAAGCCGGCGCTGCGCCGGGCCTGGCGGGACCGGTCGACCGTGCAGTTCGGGATCACCCCCGCGCAGGCGGTGGTCGTGTCGCCGGTGGACCCGGCGACGGGCCATTTCCTGGAACTGCTCGACGGCACACAGGGCCTGCCGATCCTGTACGAGCGGGCGCGCGCCCTGGATCTGCCACCGGGCCAGGTGGACGAGCTGGTGACCCGGTTGACCGCGGCCGGCGTGGTCGACGATCCGACGGCCGGCGGCCCGGCGGCGGACGCGCTGCGCGATCGGACGGGCGCGCTGGAGCGATTGCGGCCGGATCTGGCCTCCCTCTCCCTCGTCCACCCCGAGCCGGGCGACGCGGCGGCCAGACTCGCCGCCCGCGGGGCCGTACGGGTCCAGGTCCGGGGCGCCGGGCGGGTCGGCGCGAGCGTCGCGGCGCTGCTCTCGGGCGCCGGGGTGGGCCGGGTCGACGTCCTGGACGGTGGCCTCGCACAGCCGGGGGACGTGGCGCCCGGCGGGCTGCCCGAGGGGGCGGTGGGCGAACGCCGCGCGGCGGCGGCGGGACAGCTCGTCCGGCGGACGGCGCCGGGCGGGTCGCCGCGACGGGCCCGGGAGGCGGAGCAGACGCCGCTCTCCCTCATCGTGGTCGTCCCGCGCGATCCCCTCGATGTGTACGCGCCGAACGCGGCAGACGCCGAGGAGTGGATCGGGGGTGGAATTCCCCATCTCTATGCGGGAGTTGTGGAGACGACCGGGCTGGTGGGCCCGCTGGTCCTGCCGGGCGGCACGGGCTGTGCGGGCTGCCTCTCACTCGGCCGCGCGGAACGCGACCCCGCCTGGCCGCGGCTGCTCGCGCAGTGGCGCTCGGGGCGGCGGCACACCGCCGTACCGGCCTGTGACCTGGCCCTTGCGGCCGCGGTGGCCGGCCTCGCGGCCGCGCACGCGCTGGCGTTCCTCGACGGCGGCCTTCCGGCGAGCACCGGCACCCGCTGGGAGGCCTCGCTCCCGCAGCTCGACTGGCGGTCCGCCCCGATCACGCCACACCGTGACTGCTTCTGCGGCGCGGTCGGGAACACTCGGGGGGAGCAGGCCGCCGGGGCCGCCCGGGCGCAGGACACAATGGCCCGGTAACGCCTGCGAGGGCGCTGCTGTCTGGGATTTGGAGGGGCTCATGTCTGATCTTCCCCGGAAGGCGGTCACCCGGACCGCCAAGCTGGCCGCTCTGCCACTTGGCTTCGCCGGCCGGGCGACCTGGGGCCTGGGCAAGCGGATCGGCGGCAAGTCGGCGGAGCTGGTCGCCCGCGAGCTTCAGCAGCGCACCGCCGAGCAGCTCTTCAAGGTCCTCGGCGAGCTCAAGGGAGGGGCGATGAAGTTCGGGCAGGCGCTGTCCGTCTTCGAGTCCGCCCTCCCGGAAGAGGTCGCGGGTCCCTACCGGGCCGCCCTGACCAAGCTCCAGGAGGCCGCGCCCCCGATGCCGACCAGCACGGTCCACGGCGTGCTGGAGCGGCAGATCGGCGCCGACTGGCGGGAGTTGTTCCTGGAGTTCGACGAGAAGCCGGCGGCCGCCGCCTCCATCGGGCAGGTGCACCGGGCGGTGTGGCACGACGGGCGCACGGTGGCCGTCAAGGTGCAGTACCCGGGGGCGGGCGAGGCGCTGCTCTCGGACCTCACCCAGCTGAGCCGGTTCGCCCGGCTGCTCGGGCCGTTGATCCCCGGGATGGACATCAAGCCGCTCATCTCCGAGCTGCACGACCGGGTCTCGGAGGAGCTGGACTACGAGCTGGAGGCGCGGGCCCAGCGGGAGCACGCCGAGGAGTTCGCGGGCGATGCCGATGTGCTGGTGCCCGATGTGGTGCACCAGTGCGACCAGGTCCTGGTCACCGAGTGGATCGAGGGGATACCGCTCTCGGACGTGATCAGGGACGGCACACCGGAGCAGCGCGACCGCGCCGGTCAGCTCCTCACCCGGTTCCTCTTCTCGGGCCCGGCCAGGACCGGGCTGCTGCACGCCGACCCGCATCCGGGCAACTTCCGGCTGCTGGCGCCGGAGAAGGACGGCGGCCCCTGGCGGCTCGGCGTCCTGGACTTCGGCACGGTGGACCGGCTGCCCGGCGGCCTGCCCTCGACCATCGGCGAATCCCTGCGGATGACGCTGGAGGGCGAGGCCGAGGCGGTGTACGAGCGGCTGCGCGAGGAGGGCTTCGTCAAGGAGTCCATCGAGCTCGACCCGGACGCGGTGCTCGACTATCTGGTGCCGATCATCGAGCCCGCCCAGGCCGACGAGTTCACCTTCAGCCGGAGCTGGATGCGCGGGCAGGCGGCCCGAATCGCCGATCCCCGCTCTCCGGCCCACCAGTTGGGCAAGCAGCTCAACCTGCCGCCGTCGTATCTGCTGATACACCGCGTGACGCTGTCCACCATCGGGGTGCTGTGCCAGCTGGACGCGACGGTGCGGATGCGGGCCGAGTTGGAGGAGTGGCTGCCGGGGTTCCTGGCGGACGCGTCGCCCGATGCGGAGCCCGTCGCGGTCGCGGAGCCGACGGTCGAAGCGGTGGCGGAGCCGGCGGTCGAGGCGGTGGCGGCCGAGGAGGCGTGAGGGCGGGCGCCCGGCACGGCCGCGGGCGCCGCCCCGGGCGGTGCGCGACGGGCGCCGCCGGGAAGAGCGGGGCGGCGGGCATCCCGGCGGTGTCCGCCTGGCGCCGCCGGGAAGAGCGGGGCGGGCGCTACCACCAAGCCGCGTCGAGCCTGCCTTCGATGGCTCTGATGTTGGCGCGGGCACAGTCGTCGCAGTAGTAGCGGCCGGTGCCGTTCTCGACCGAGTAGGTCCACATGGGCGGTGGGCCGCCTGCCGGAGCAGGGGTCCCGCAGTGGGAGCACACGATGGTTTCGGCCACCGGCCGATTCTGGTCGTCCACCTCGCGACGATACCGCCGTAGCGGGCCCGCCGGGACCACAACGCACCGCGGGGGCAGGTCCGTTCGGACCTGCCCCCGTCTTGCTGTCTGTATTCCGGTTGTGCCTGGCGCGCCGGCCGTCAGTGCATGACGGCCATGGCGAGGGCACGGCGGGCGCGCATCGACGCGCGCTCGGCGCGCCGCTGCATCCGCCGGGCGGAGACCAGGCGAACCGCCTGGCGCTCCACCTCGGCCTCCTGCAGTCGCTGATGCATATGCGCACGAGCCAAGGCTTCTGGCATGAGTTGCATTTCAAGGGTCCTGTTCTGACGCGACTCGTTCGCGCCGGTGGTGGTGAAGTCTGGGGTCGCGGAGCCGGTCGGCTCGCTCGCGGACGTCGTCATCGGGGCCTGCTTCTGGGGGTCGTTCGTTCGGGGGCGGTCGATGGTTCCCGGGCGGTTCATGCGGCGACCGGGTTCTTGCGCGGGCGACCACGCGGCCGCTTGCGGGCAACGACCACACCCTGGACGAAGAGCTCTCCGCCCCAGACACCCCACGGCTCGCGCCGCTCCTTGGCGCCCGCGAGGCAGGCGGCCATCAGGGGGCAGGTCTGGCAGAGCGACTTGGCGTACTCGACATCGGCCGGGGACTCGGCGAAGAAGACCTCCGGGTCGAAGGAGCGGCAGGGCACGGGTACGCCGAGGTTCTCGATGGCGTCGTCGAGCGCGGTGAGCGCGGTGAGGGGAGTCAAGGCGGGGTCCTCCGTGAGACCGGGCGGGGGAAGAGTCGGGGCGGGCGGTACGGACGGGGCGTGCGCTTCGAGTTGCACGGTGTTTTCTTCCTCGTCTTGTCGGCTGTGTCGTTCCGGCCGGTCGGCCGGGTTGCGGCTGGTACCGAGGCCCCCTTCGCTCCGTCCGTCCCGTTCGGGACAAACAGAAGGGCCGCGGATCCCTGATGGGGTTCCGCGGCCCTGAAGGCGCCTGCCTGATCCGTATCAGGCTGGATCGCTCCAGGGTTCGAGCCCACGGAAGGCCCACATCGTGTGGTGCTGGTACTTCTTCGTCTGCTTCTCGGCTCCGGCACCGGCCGCCGCAAAGGCGTGGGCCATGGCCCGTCCCTTCGCTACTGCTGCTTCCGGTGCCTGAATCGGTCGCTCATTGCGCTCATCACGCACGGGGAGGCCCGCCAGGGAGGCCGGGACGACGGCCGAGAGGCCGACGAGACCGGAGACGCCGGTGGACAGACCGGTGCCCTGAGGAGAAGAGCCGAGCGTGCAGGTGGCGACGACCGAGCGGTCCGTCACTTTGGTGCTGATGAAGCTGGGGATGAACTCGATGTAGCTGGCCACTGGTCTCGCCTCCTCTCGGCGTCTCGGGGACTTCGGCCTCGCGGCCTGATCCCATGCGTATTCGGATGAGTACAGCTAAGTACAGCACGGAGACCGGGCTTCGGAGAAGCTCTTGTTTCCGTGGTTAAGAACCTATGGGGATTCCCCTGGCGGGCGCAAACTATTTTCTCGACGATTTTTCATGAGCCGTCCTCGTCGACTCCTCCAGGCTCCTCACCTGCACAGATGGCAAGGACATCGGCGCCGAACCGGTTCAGCTTGCGGGCGCCGACGCCGGAGATCACCGCGAGCTCGGGGCCGCTGGACGGCACGGCCTCCGCGATCGCCATGAGCGTCTTGTCGGTGAAGACGACGTAGGGCGGCATGCCCAGCTCCCGCGCCTGGTCGGCACGCCAGTCCCGCAGGCGCTCGTACAGCGCCTCGTCCATGTCCGACGGGCAGTCCTCGCAGCGCATCAGCTTCATCTCACCGGCCTCGGTGAGCGTCTTGCCGCACACCCGGCAGAGCACCGGCCCCCGGTGGACGCGCTTGCGGGCGGCGGGCCCGCGCTCGATGCCGCCCGTCCCGCCCGCGACCGCGCGGGCGCGGGAGCCGGAACCGGGGCGCAGGCCGTCCAGGAAGTGGCTGGGGCGCCGGTGGGCCCGGCCGCCGGGAGAGCGCGAGAGCGACCACGAGAGCCCGAGGTGGATGCGGGCCCGGGTCACGCCGACGTACAGCAGCCGGCGCTCCTCCTCGATCTGCTCGTCCGTCTTGGCGTAGGTGATCGGCAGCATGCCCTCGGTGAGGCCGACCAGGAACACGGCGTCCCACTCCAGGCCCTTGGCCGCGTGCAGCGAGGCGAGCGTGACGCCCTGCACGGTCGGGGCGTGCTGGGCATCGGCCCGTGCCTGGAGCTCGGCCACCAGGTCGGACAGCGTCGCGTCGGGCTTCGCCTTCACGTAGTCCTCGGCGAGACGGACGATCGCGGCCAGCGACTCCCAGCGGTCGCGCACCGCCCCCGAGCCCTTCGGCGGCGCCGCCGTCCAGCCCTTGGTGCCGAGCACGGCCCGCACCTGGGAGGGCAGGTCCTCGGCGTCGTCGAGCAGCGCGTCGTTGCGGCCGGCCAGGCGGGCACCGCTCAGCGCGGTCTTCGCTTCGCGGACCTCGGGGCGCTCGAAGAACCGCTCGGCGCCGCGCATCTGGTACGGCACGTCCAAGTCCGCCAGGGCCTGCTCGTAGATTTCGGACTGGGCGTTGATCCGGTAGAGCACCGCGATCTCGCCGGCCGGGACGCCGGAGCGGATGAGGTCGCGGATGCGCCGGGCGACTCCCTCGGCCTCGGCCGGCTCGTCGCCGTACTCCGTGTAGACGGGCTCGGGGCCCGTGGGGCGCTGGGAGATCAGCTCCAGGCGGTGCTCGGCGGCGCGCCCGCTCGCCTGGTTGAGCAGGCCGTTGGCCAGGTGCACGACCTGGGGGGTGGAGCGGTAGTCCCGGACCAGCTTGACGACCGTCGCGCTGGGGTGGCGGGTGCGGAAGTCCAGCAGGTGGTCGGGGGTCGCGCCGGTGAAGGAGTAGATGGTCTGGCTGGCGTCGCCCACCACGCACAGGGTGTCGCGGTCGCCGAGCCACAGATCCAGCAGGCGCTGCTGGAGGGGGCTGACGTCCTGGTACTCGTCCACCACGAAGTGCTGGTACTGGCTGCGGACCCGCTGGGCGATGTCCTCCCGGTACTGGAGGACGCCGACCATGAGGAGCAGCACGTCCTCGAAGTCGATGACGACGCGGTCCTGCTTGAGCTGTTCGTACGTCCGGTAGATCTGGGCGATCTCGGCCGGGTCGCGCGGCGGCTCCCGGTGCGACTTGGCGACGGCCGCCGGATAGTCGGCGGGCACGGTCTGGGTGACCTTGGCCCATTCGATCTCGCCGGTCACGTCGCGCAGCTCGTTGCGGTCCAGCCGCAGGCCGCCGCGGGCCGCCGCCTCCGCGACCAGCTGGACCTTGCGGTCGAGGAGCCGGGGCGGATGCTGACCGCCGACCGCCATGGGCCAGAAATGCTGGAGCTGGCTGAGGGCCGCGGCGTGGAAGGTGCGGGCATGGACGCTGCCGACGCCGAGCTCGCGCAGCCGGCCGCGCATCTCGGCGGCCGCCCGGTTGGTGAAGGTGACGGCCATCACCCCGGCCGGGGGCAGGATTCCCGAGCGCACCCCGTACGCGATCCGGTGGGTGATCGCGCGGGTCTTGCCGGTGCCCGCGCCGGCCAGCACGCACACCGGACCGTGCAGGGCCGTCGCGACCTCGCGCTGCTCGGGGTCGAGCCCTTCGAGCACCGCGTCGGCCGTGTCGGGGACCGGCGGGAACAGAGTGGAGTGCGTTGCTGATGTCACCCCGCCATGCTGCCAGGTCGTCCGGGACTGCTGCGCCGCGTTGTCCACAGGTGGCGTCCGCGGTCCTACGAATGCCCTGCCCGATGCCGTCCGGTGCCCTGTCCGATGCCGTCCGGTGCCCGGCCCCCGCCCGTCGAGCGGGCCGGAGCGGGCCGCGCGGACCGGCCATGGCGGTTCGGTCACATGCGGGGGCGGCTCGGGAATGGTGGTCGGCTCCCGTACGTTCCACAGCCTGCGGAACCGCGTTTGGGCGGGGCGCGCACGCCAGTCAGCTATACAGAGGAGCGCGAGACACATGCCGGGCACTGTGACGATGTACAGCACCACCTGGTGCGGCTACTGCCAGCGGCTGAAGAAGCAGATGGACCGCGAGGGCATCGCGTACACCGAGGTCAACATCGAGCACGACCCGGCGTCCGCCGAGTTCGTGGAGAAGGCCAACGGCGGCAACCAGACGGTCCCGACCGTGCTCTTCGACGACGGTTCGACGCTCACCAACCCGTCGCTCGCGCAGGTCAAGCAGAAGATCGGCGTCTGAGGCGACCGAGCGGAGCGAGCGGCCCGGAGCCGCTCGCCCGGCCATGCGGAAGGCCCCCGTCCAAGCTTGGACGGGGGCCTTCCGCATGGCCGGAACCGATCGCGGCCGGCGTCAGTGGGACGGCTTCGGCAGGGGCTTTCCGTACCAGAGCTCGATGAGGCGGGCCGCGATCGAGATGCCGTACGGGGGCAGCACCTCGCCGGACTCGAAGGCGGCGGCGAGGTCCTCGCGGGAGAACCAGCGCGCCTCGTGGATCTCCTCGCCGTCCACGTTGATCTCGCACGACGTGGCCTTCGCCATGAAGCCGAGCATCAGGCTGGACGGGAAGGGCCAGGGCTGGCTCGCGACGTACTCGACCGGGCCGACCGTGACACCGGCCTCCTCGAAGACCTCGCGGCGCACTGAGTGCTCGATGGACTCGCCGGGCTCGACGAAGCCCGCCAGGGTCGAGAAGCGGCCCTCGGGCCAGTGCACCTGGCGGCCGAGCAGCGCCCGGTCCTGGTCGTCGGTGACCAGCATGATCACGGCCGGGTCGGTGCGCGGATAGTGCTCCGCGCCGCAGGCCGGGCAGCGGCGGATGTGGCCGGCCGCCGCGATCACGGTGCGCTCGCCGCAGCGGGAGCAGAAGCGGTGCAGGCGCTGCCAGTTCTCCAGGGCCACCGCGTGCGTCATCAGACTCGCCTCGCGGGCCGAGAGCAGCAGCCCCGCCTCGCGCAGCCCCGCGGGCCGGGCCGACTGGTCCATGCGGCCGGGCAGGGCATCCTTCTGCAGGGCGAAGTAGCTGACGCCGTCCTCGTCGGTGCCCAGGAAGTAGCGGTGGGTCTCGGTGACCGGGGCCTCGAAGGCCGGGGTCATCACGAGCTCGGTGCGCCCCTCCGCCCCGTCCGCGGGCTCGTCGATCAGAACCTGGCCGCCGGAGACCACGAAGACCCGGGTCGTCGGATGGCTCCAGGCGGCTGCCAGCCAGGCCTCGTCGAGGCGGTGGTGGGCCGCCCGGTCGATGCCGCTCGGCTCGGTCAGGCCGATGGGCGTGGCGAGCCCGATCGGCCGGTCCGTGAAGGCTTCACTGCTGGTGGTGCTCACAGGTGCTTCCAACTCCCCCGGATGGATGGTGTGTTCAGCGATTTCTGTCAGCCGGTGGCTGGGGGCCGACGGCTCAGGCTGTGGTGGCGGCGAGGTCGCTCCACAGGTGGGCCGTCGTCTCGACGCCCTTGAACAGGAGGTCGAGCTCGACCTTCTCGTTGGGCGCGTGCCAGCCGTCGGAGGGGACCGAGATCCCCAGGAAGAGAACGGGCGCCGCCAGTACGTCCTGGAGGTCGGCGGCGGGTCCCGAACCGCCCTCCCGGGTGAAGCGGACCTTCGTGCCGAAGGCCTGCCCCATCGCCCGGACCACGGACTTGAGCGCCGGGTGGTCGAGGGGGGTGAGGCACGGCCGGGTGCCGGCACTCCAGGTGATCTCGTGCCGGATGCCGGCCGGGAGCTGCCCGGCGGTCCAGTCCGTGACGATCTTCTCGATGTGGTCGGGGTCCTGGCCGGCGACCAGGCGGAAGGACAGCTTCACCATCGCCGACGACGGCACGACCGTCTTGCCGCCGGGGCCCTGGTAGCCGCCGCCGATGCCGTTGACCTCGGCCGTCGGACGGGCCCAGATCCGCTCCAGGGTGGAGAACCCGGCCTCGCCGTGGGCCGCCCGGGACTTGGCGGTGCGCAGCCATGCGGCCTCGTCGAAGGGCAGCTCGGCGAACAGCTCGCGCTCGGCGTCGGTCAGCTCGGCGATGCCGTCGTAGAAGCCGGGCACGGTCACGTGCTGGTCGGCGTCGTGCAGGGCGGCGACCAGGCGGGCCGCGGCCGTCGCCGGGTTGGGCACCGCACCGCCGAAGGACCCGGAGTGGATGTCCTGGGCGGGCCCGTACAGCTGGATCTCGCACTCCGCGAGGCCGCGCATGCCGGTGCACACGGTAGGAGTGTCCTCGGACCACATGCCGGTGTCCGACACGATCACCACGTCCGCGGCGAGACGCTCGGCGTGCTCCTCGACCAGGGCGCGGAAGTGCGGCGAGCCGGACTCCTCCTCGCCCTCGACGAGGAGCTTGAGGTTGACCGCGGGGGCGGTGCGGCCGGTGGCGGCGAGGTGCGCGCGGACGCCGAGGGTGTGGAAGAACACCTGGCCCTTGTCGTCGGCGGCGCCGCGTCCGTACATCCGCCCGTCGGCGATCACCGGCTCGAACGGCTCGGTGTCCCAGCCGTCCGCGCGGGCGGCGGGCTGGACGTCGTGGTGCCCGTAGACCAGGACGGTGGGCGCACCCGGCTCGCCCGAGGGCCACTCGGCATAGACGGCGGGGGCGCCCGGGGTGTCCAGGATCTCCACGACCGGGAAGCCGGTCTCGCGGAGCTTGGCGGCGAGCCAGTCGGCGCTGCGGCGCACGTCGGCGTCGTGGTCGGGCTGGGCCGACACCGACGGGATGCGCAGCCACTCGGCGAGGTCGCCGAGGAAGGCGGCGCGGTGCTGCTCGATGTACGTGCGCACCACTGCGGTGGCGGTCTGGACGGCGCTGTCCGGGGTCTCGCTCATGCCCTTGAGCCTATCCGGCCGGTGGCGGTGGCCGGTCCGCCGGTCCGCCCTGCGGACGGTGCCCGAGCAGGATCGCCTCCAGCCCGGCCCGGCCCGGCAGGCGGGCCGGGCGGACCGTCTCACCTGTGCGTACGTACACGAACGCGGCCGTCACCGACTCCAGGGGGATGCCCAGCTGCTCGGCCCAGGCGACCCGGTAGACCGCCAGCTGGAGGGGATCGGCGGTGGCCTTGCGCCCGGTCTTCCAGTCGACGATCTCGTACGTGGCGAGGTCGCCGTCGCCGTCCTTGTAGACGGCGTCGATCCGGCCCCTGATCACCCGGCCCGCGAGCGTCAGCTGGATGGGCGCCTCGGTATGGAACGGGGTGCGGTCCGCGTACGGGGTGCGCTCGAAGGCCTCCTTGAGGGCGGCCAGATCGTGCTCGTCCGCGATGTCGGCCTCGTTGTCGTCGGCGCCGGGCAGCTCGTCGGGTCCGAGCATGGGCAGCGGGAGCTCGTCGAAGCGGGACTCCACCCAGGCGTGGAAACGGGTGCCCCGGCGGGCGGCCGGCTGCGGGCGGCGCGGCATGGGACGGGCGAGGTCACGGGCGAAGGCATCGGGGTCGGCGGCCAGGCTCAGCAGCTCGGACGCGGTGAGCGAGGCGGGCACCTCGACCTCGCGGGTGGTGGCGCGGGCCCTGCGCAGCTCGGCGGTGAGCGCCTCCAGGTCGCGATCCCAGGAGTGCAGGGTGCGGCGGTCCTCGGGGGTCAGACGCGGGGCGGGGATGGCGAGGGGTGCCTCGGCCGGGGCGTGGCCGCGGGCGCCCGAGTCGGTGTGGGGTGGCGCCGTGCGGGTGTGCTCGGCGGGCCCCTCGCGCTCGATGTACTCGGCGAGCTCGGCGTGCTCGATGTGCTCGATGTGCTCGGCAGGCTCGACGTGCTCGACAGGCTCGGTCAGGGCGGCCTCGGTCGGGGCCGGCTCGGCCTCCGCGTCGGAGGAGGCGCGGGCGGTGGCCGGGCGCTCCGTGGGCAGCAGGTCCCAGTCGTCGGCGGCAAGGTCTCCGGGACCGCCGAACTCCCCTTCCCCATAAGGCTCGTCCCCGTAGGGCTCGTCCTCGTAACCGTCGTCTTCATAAGGCGCGTTCGCCCAGCCGTCGTCGTCGGGCGCCTCGGCGTAGGCCGCCTGCTCATGAGACGGGGGCGTCACGTCATGGCCAACGTCGTTGTAGGAGGCGGGCGTTGCGTCCTCTCCGTGCGAGGCGGTCGCCAGATGCGCCAGGACCCGTTCGGCGGCGGCGCGGCGGCGGGCCAGGGACTCCGGGTCGAGCGGAAGGGGCCAGGCGTGCGTGGTCGCGGACTCGTGGAGGGCCGGGTTCTCGGCGTCCTCGGCCGGCTGGTCCGCCCATGCCTCGATCTCGCCGTGGCCCGCCACGCAGTGCTCGTACAGGGCGTGCAGGAAGTCCGACGGGCCCCGGGGCTTCTTCTGGCTCGGTCCCCACCAGTGGCCGGATCCGAGGAGCAGGGTGCGGGGGCGGGTGAACG
Source organism: Streptomyces xanthochromogenes (assembly GCF_014650455.1). GTDB lineage: Bacteria > Actinomycetota > Actinomycetes > Streptomycetales > Streptomycetaceae > Streptomyces > Streptomyces xanthochromogenes. The sequence continues at coordinate 164,612 of NZ_BMUZ01000001.1, forward strand.
TGACGTATCCCAGGCGGAGTTCCTCCGTGTGCTGGTGGTCCTTCATCGCCTCCTTGAAGGACTTGAGGCCCTTCGCGTCCCACTCCTCGACGACGGGCAGCGTCGCGGCGTCGCCGCGCAGCGCGTGCGGCAGGACCTTCGCCTGGGCGGTCCAGACCTCCCTCGACCGGGTGGACGGGAACGTGTCGGTGACCAGGCCGGGGACCGCGACGACGTCCCACTCCAGGCCCTTGGACTTGTGCGCGGTGAGGACCTTCACCGTGTTCTCGCCGCCGGGCAGCGCGTTGTCCAGGCCCTTCTCGTACTGCGCGGCGGTGCGCAGGAAACCGAGGAAGGCGAGCAGGGACGCCTCGCCGTCGAGCGCGGCGAAACCCGCCGCTATGTCGAGGAAGCCGGAGAGCGTCTCGCGGCGGCGGGCCGCCAACGCGTGCGGGGAAGCGGAGAGTTCGACTTCGAGGCCGGTGACGGTCAGCACGCGGTGCAGTACGTCCATCAGCGGGTCGGCGAGCGAGCGGCGCAGGTCGCGCAGCTCGGCGGCGAGGCGGGCGAAGCGGACGCGGGCCTCGGCGGAGAAGGGCAGGCCGTCGTCATCGGCGCCTTCGAGGAAGGTGTCCAGGGCGTCGGCGAGGGAGATCACCTCGGCCGGGTCGACGCCTTCGACCGCGTCCGCGAGGCGCTGGTCGGGGTCGTCGGAACCGGCGCGGGCGCGGCGTACGAGGTCGCGGGCGCGGCGGCCGAGGAGCGCCAGGTCGCGGGGGCCGATCCGCCAGCGCGGGCCGGTCAGGACGCGGACCAGCGGCGCGTTGGCGCCCGGGTCCTGGAGGACTTCGCAGACCGCCACGAGGTCGGCGACCTCCGGCAGGTGCAGCAGGCCGGAGAGGCCGACGACCTCGACCGGGATGTCCCGGGCCACCAACGCGCCCTGGATTTCCGGGAAGTCACCGGCCGTGCGGCACAGGACGGCGATCTCGCCGGGTGCCTTGCCGGTGCGCACCAGGTGGGCGATCGAGTCGGCGAGCCACTCGATCTCCTCCTGGTGGGTGTCGAGCAGCGCGATGCGGACGCCGCCGTCCCGCTCGGCGCCGGGGGCCGGGCGCAGCGCCTCGACTCCTTCGTGCATCGAACGCAGCGGAGCGGCAAGGGAGTTGGCGAGGTCGAGGAGACGGCCGCCGCTGCGGCGGTTCTCGGAGAGCGCGTAGCGGGTGGCGGGCCTGCCGTCGGCGTACGGGAAGTGGCGGGGGAAGTCGTCGAGGTTGGCGACCGAGGCGCCGCGCCAGCCGTAGATGGCCTGACAGGGGTCGCCCACGGCGGTCACGGCGTGCCCCGTGCCGCCGCCGAAGAGCGCGGCGAGCAGCCGGCGCTGGGCGACGGAGGTGTCCTGGTACTCGTCGAGGAGCACCACCTCGAACTCCTCGCGCAGGATTCGGCCGACCTCGGGGTGGGTGAGCGCGAGCTCGGCGGACAGCGCGATCTGGTCGCCGAAGTCCAGCAGGTCCCGGCTCTTCTTGGCGGCCCGGTAGCGGGTGGTGAGGTCGAGCAGTTCGAGCCGGGCGGCGGCGGCCTCGGGCACCTTGCGCAGCTCGGCGTTGCTGAGCCTGGCCCCTTCCAGGGTGCGCAGCAGCTCGTGGTCGTGCGCGGCCAGCCGCTCCGGGCGTACGAGGTGTTCGGCGAGCTCGGCGTCGAGTGCGAGCAGATCGCTGACGAGGGAGGCGAACGACTTGGTCAGCGTCGGATAGGGCCCCGGCGCCTCGCGCAGCACACGGGCGGCGAGCTGGTAGCGGGTGGCGTCGGCGAGCAGCCGCGAGGTGGGCTCCAGGCCTATGCGCAGGCCGTGGTCGGTCAGGAGCCTGCCCGCGAAGGCGTGGTACGTGGAGATCCCGGGCTCGCCCTGCTCCGGCTCGGGAGCGTCCGGGTCGGTGATGCCCGCCCGGATCAGGGCGGTGCGCACGCGCTCGGCGAGCTCGCCGGCCGCCTTGTTGGTGAAGGTCAGGCCCAGGACCTGCTCGGGTGCGACCTGGCCGGTGCCCACCAGCCAGACGACGCGGGCCGCCATGACGGTCGTCTTGCCGGAACCGGCTCCGGCCACGATGACCTGCGGGGCGGGCGGCGCGGTGATGCAGGCCGTCTGCTCCGGGGTGAAGGGGATGCCGAGGAGCTCTTTGAGCTGCTCGGGGTCGCTGAGGTGGGTGGGCACGTCAGGAAGGGTAGTGGGGGGTGCTGACAATGGGGGATTTGTGGGGGTGCCGTCGTGGGGGGGGCGCGGGCAGGCCCGGACCCGGCCCAGGGCTGCCCGGACGGCGCTACTCCACCACCTGCCGCCCCTCCGGCTGAGCCGTGCACGCCGCGCGGAACGTGCAGTGCGTGCAGTGTGTTCCCGGGGTCGGGGTGAAGTGTTCGTCCAGGACCTTGCCCGCAGCCGTGGCCAGGAGCCCGCCCACCCATTCGCCCTCCAGGGGCTGCTGGGACTGGACCTTGGGGTAGGCGTCGCCGCCCTCGCGCTTGGGGGCGGCCTGGCGCAGGTGGACCAGTTCGGCTCCGCCGGAGTCGGGGCGGCGGCCGTCGAAGGCCTCGTCCAGGGCACCCTCCCTGACCGCCAGCTGGTAGACGGCCAGCTGGGGGTGGGCGGCGACCTCGGCGGCGGTGGGCGGCTGCTTGCCGGTCTTGAAGTCGACCACGTACGCGCGGCCCTCGACGTCCTTCTCGACACGGTCCATGGAGCCCCGGATGCGGACCTCGTACTCCCCCGCCTCCAGGGTCACGTCGAAGCCGTGCTCGGTGGCGACCGGAGTGCGGCCCGCGCGGTCCAGGGTGTGCCACTGGAGGAAGCGTTCCAGGGCGGCGCGCGCGTTCTGCTTCTCCTGGACGGACTTCCAGGGCGCGTCGAAGGCGAGCGCGTCCCACACCGAGTCGAGGCGTTCCATCAGGACGTCCAGGTCGGCAGGGGTACGGCCGGAGGCGACCTCGTCGGCGAGGACGTGGACGACGTTGCCGAAGCCCTGGGCAGCGGTCGCGGGGGCGTCCGCCTTCACTTCGCGGCCCAGGAACCACTGCAGCGCACAGGTGTTGGCGAGCTGGTCCAGGGCGCTGCCGGACAGGGCGAGGGGCAGCTCGCGGTCGCGCAGCGGGACCTGCGAGCGGGTCGGCTCGTGCAGGCCCCACCAGCGGTGCGGATGGGCGGCCGGGACCAGTGGCTGGCCCTCGTCGTCGGTGAGCGCGGCAAGCCGGCCCAGGCGTTCGGCGGCGGCCTCGCGCAGCGCGTCGGAGGCCGCGGGGTCGACGGTGGTGGCCCGCAGCTCGGCGACGAGGGCCGCCACCGCGAGCGGCCGGCGGGGACGGCCGGTGGTGTCGCGGGGCTCGACTCCGAGCTCGGTGAGGAAGCGCGACGGCTGGTCGCCGTCGTCCGCCGCGGCCTTGACCGCGGTGACGACCAGGCGGTCGCGGGCCCGGGTGGCCGCGACGTAGAAGAGGCGTCGTTCCTCGGCGAGGAGCGCGCCCGGGGTGAGCGGTTCGGCCAGGCCGTCGCGCCCGATCCGGTCGGCTTCCAGGAGCGAGCCGCGCCGGCGCAGATCGGGCCAGAGCCCTTCCTGCACCCCGGCGACGACGACCAGGCTCCACTCCAGGCCCTTGGAGCGGTGGGCGGTCATCACGCGTACGGCATCGGGGCGGGCGGCCCGGCGGGTCAGGGTGTCGGCCGCTATGTCCTGTGCGTCGACCTCTTCGAGGAAGTTGAGCGCGCCCCGGCCGCCGGTGCGCTCCTCGGCGCGGGCCGCGGTGTCGAACAGGGCGCACACCGCGTCGAGGTCGCGGTCGGCGGCCCGGCCGCCCGCCCCGCCGCGCAGCGCCGCGCGTTCCAGGCGCCCCGGCCAGGGCGTGCCGTTCCACAGCTCCCACAGTGCCTCGGCCGCGGTGCCGCCGCCCGCGAGGAGTTCGCGCGCCTTGCGCAGCAGGGCGCCGAGGCGCTGGGCGCCGCGGGCGTAGGAGGGGTCGTGTGCGACGAGCCGTTCGGGCTCGGCGAGCGCGCGGGCGAGCAGCACGTCGGAGGGGGCCGGGAGCCGGGTGCCCGCGGCCCGCTCCTCGTCGCGCAGAGCCCGGCCCAGGCGCCGCAGGTCGGCGGTGTCCATGCCGCCGAGCGGCGAGGTGAGCAGGGTGTGCGCGGTCTCGGGGCCGAGCCAGGCGGGGGCCGTCGCGGGCGGGTTCGCCGGGCCCCTTCGGGGGTGGACGAGGCTGACCGGGGCGGGGGCAGCCTCGTCCGCGGCGGCCTCCTTCGACGCGGCCTCGGCCACCACGCGCAGCGCCGCGAGCAGCGGCCCGGCCGCGGGCTCGTCGCGCAGCGGGGTGTCCGCCCCGGAGGTGTCCACGGGGATGCCCGCCGTCGTCAGCGCGCGGCGCAGCGCGGGGATCGTGCGGGTGCCGGCGCGGACCAGGACCGCCATCTCCTGCCAGGGGACGCCCTCTTCGAGGTGGGCGCGGCGCAGCAGGTCGGCGATGTTCTCCAGCTCGGCTGAGACCGTGGGGTAGGTGTACGTCTCGACCCGGCCGCCGGTGCGGGTGGGCCGCAGCTCGCGGTGCGCGCGGACCTGCTCGACGGGGAGGCGCGGCAGCGGCATGCGGCGGGTGAGCAGCCGGGTCGCGTCCAGGAGCGCGGTGCCGGAGCGGCGCGATGTGGTGAGCACCTCGACCGGCGCGGGGCTGCCGTCCCGGCGGGCGAAGGTGTCGGGGAAGTCGAGGATGCCGTTGATGTCGGCGCCGCGGAAGGTGTAGATCGACTGGTCCGGGTCGCCGAAGGCGACCAGGGTCCGCCCGCCGCCCGCGAGGGCTCGCAGCAGCCGCACCTGGGCCGGGTCGGTGTCCTGGTACTCGTCGACGAACACGGCGTCGTAGGAGGGCAGCTCGACGCGCTCGGCGAGCAGGACCGCGCGGTGCACGAGTTCCGCGTAGTCCAGGACGCCCTGGAGGTCGAGGACGTCGAGGTACTCGGCGAGGAACGCGGAGGCCGCCTTCCAGTCCGGGCGTCCCGCGCGCTCGGCGAAGCGGGCGAGCGCGTCCGGGCCCAGGCCCAGTTCGCGGCTGCGGGCGAGCACCGCGCGCACCTCGTCGGCGAAGCCGCGCGTGGTCAGGCAGGCGCGCAGTTCGTCGGGCCAGCCCACATGGGCGAGCCCGGTGCGCTGGAGGTCGATCTGCCCGGCGAGCAGATCGCGTACGGCCACGTCCTGTTCGGGGCCCGAGAGCAGCCGCAGCGGCTCGCGGAACAGCTCGGCGTCCTGGTGGGCGCGCACCAGGGCGTAGCAGTACGAGTGGAACGTGGTGGCCTGCGGGCTCTTGGCTCCGGCACCGAGCCGCAGCGCCATGCGGTCGCGGAGCTCGACCGCGGCCTTGCGGCTGAAGGTGAGCACCAGGACGCGCTCGGGGTCCGTGCCGGCCGCCACCCGCGCCGCGACCGCCTCGACCAGGGTGGTGGTCTTGCCGGTGCCGGGCCCCGCGAGCACGAGAAGCGGACCCGAGCGGTGGTCAACCACCCTGCGCTGGGGCGCGTCAAGGAGAGGGGGCTCCACCGGGTCCGGCAGGGTACGCACCAGCCGGTACGCGCCGGGGGCCGCCCGGCGTACCTGCTGGTACGCCGTACGCCCGGTGGAGGAGGAGTTCACGTGGATCGCCGGTCCTGGTGGGTGTGCTGGTCGTGATGGTGCTTACGGGGCCCGCGCGGTCGGCACGGACCCTCGACGGTACGCCGAACCGTGCCCGGAACGCAGCGAGTCATCCGTACGGTCCTCAGGCCGCCCCCGGCGACGCCGGATGGCGGAAGCTGTCAGGTATGAGCCGCCCCGCCGCCGAGTCCGCCCGCCGCGCCGGAACCGTCCCAGCGCGCCCGGCGCATGTCGAGCCGCGGCAGATGGCCCTCGGCGGACCGGCCCGCCTCGCGCAGCGGTGTGGTCTCGTCCCGGTAGTGCTCCAGGGCGCGCAGCTCGTGGCCGGGCAGCAGCGCGCCGTCCGCGCGCACCACGCGCCACCACGGGACCGCGCTGCCGTACAGCGCCATGACACGGCCGACCTGGCGCGGGCCGCCCTCGCCGAGCCACTCCGCCACGTCCCCGTACGTCATCACCCGGCCGGGCGGGATGCGCTCGGCGACGTCGAGGACCCGTTCCGCGTACTCGGGAAGCTCGGGCGGTGCCTCGTCCGCCCGGTCCCGCTGCTCCTGGCTCATCCGCTCCATATTGCCGCACGCCACCGACAGTCGCCCCGAGTCGGTCCCACCGCGCGCGCGATGCGGCCGCGTAGCGGCAAAGGGGCGCAACTCACACAGCGCACGCCCCGGCAATGCACCCTGATGCCCCCCTGGGATCTCTGGACATGCCACCATCATGCGGGCGGTGAGCGGTGATACGAGACAGAGACAAGACGGACGAGCCAGCGAAGGAGCGGGGCGTGCAGCCACCCGAGGCGGCGGCAAGCAGCACCCCTGGAACGGGGCGGCAGCCCGCCTCGTCCGAGGCTCCCGGGCCGGCGGACGAGGACGCGGCACCGGGCGCGCGGGCCGGCCACGGAACCGAGGACGCCGACACGGACGCCGGCACAGACGCTGACAAGCGCGCGGATGCGGATGCGGATGCGGGCACCCAGGACCGGGGAACCCCCGAAGCCCCCGTGACCTTCGAGAAGCCCGGGGCGGCCGAGGGACCCGGCGGGCCGGGGCGTACGGAGTGCGGCACGGGCGGCGGCGCCACCCTGTGCGACGACACCTCCGGCTCCATCGAACGCGTCTCCGTGGACGAACCGCTGCTGCCCGCACGCGTGCACCGCCCCTCGGACCTGCTCCGGCTGCTCACCGGTGTCCTCGCGATCGCCGTCGTCCTCGCCGTCGCCGCGTTCGCCCACGGCACCACGTCCGGCCTTGAGGACGACATCACCAAGGGCACCACCGGCACCCCGGACGTCCTGATCCGGCTCGCCGGACTCGCCTCCAGCATCGCCGTGCTCGTCCTGCCCGTCGCCTTCGCCATCGAGCGGCTCATCAAACGGGACGGGCTCCGGATCGCCGACGGCGTGCTCGCCGCGGTGCTCGCACACGGCGTCGCCCTCGCCACCGACCTCTGGGTCGCCAAGTCCGCGCCGGGCTCGATCACCGAGGCGCTGACCCGGCAGTCCACGTCCGGCGGCCTCACCGACCCGGTGCACGGCTATCTCGCCCCGGTCATCGCCTATATGACGGCGGTCGGCATGGCCCGCAGACCCCGCTGGCGGGTCGCCCTGTGGGCGGTGCTGCTGCTCAACTCCTTCGCGGTGCTCGTCGGCGCGCAGACCACCCCGTTCTCGATCATCGTGACGATCCTGATCGGCTGGACGGTCGCGTACGGCACGCTCTACGCGGTCGGCTCCCCCAATGTGCGGCCCACCGGACAGACCCTGCTCGCGGGCCTCAGGCACGTCGGCTTCGACCCGGTGACCGCGCTGCGCGCCGAGGACGTACCGGACTCCCTCGACCAGGGCGAGCGGGGCCGGCGCTATCTGGTGACCCTGCGGGACGCCCCGCCCCTCGACGTCACGGTCGTCGACCGCGAGCAGCAGGCGCAGGGCTTCTTCTACCGGGTGTGGCGCCGCCTCACCCTGCGTTCCATCACCACCCGCCGCTCCATCCAGTCCCTCAGACAGGCCCTGGAGCAGGAGGCGCTCCTCGCGTACGCGGCGATCGCCGCCGGGGCGAACGCGCCCAAGCTGATCGCCACCTCCGAGCTCGGCCCGGACGCCGTGATGCTGGTCTACGAGCACACCGGCGGCCGCTCCCTCGACTCCCTGGACGACGAGGAGATCACCGACGACCTGCTGCGCGAGACCTGGCGTCAGGTGGAGGCGCTCCAGTCCCGCCGGATCGCCCACCGCAGGCTGGCCGGGGACGCGATCCTCGTGGACCGCGCGGGCAGCGTGATCGTGACCGATCTGCGCGGCGGCGAGATCGCGGCCGGCGACATCGTGCTGCGGATGGACATCGCCCAGCTGCTCACCACGCTCGGCCTGCGCGTCGGCGCCGAGCGCTCGGTTGCCTCCGCCCTGGACGTACTCGGCCCGGACGCGGTGGCCGACAGCCTCCCGCTGCTCCAGCCCATCGCGCTGCCGCGTTCCACCCGGGCCACACTGCGCAGGCTCGGCCGCGAGCAGGCGCAGCGCGAGCGCGAGGCGGTCCTCGAAGCCTCGGACGCGGCCAAGGAGGCGAAGGCCGCCGAGGCAGCCGCCGCCAAGGAGGCCGCCGCGCATCCCGAGGCCGTGGCCGCGCCGGACGACCGCAAAGCGGTCAAGGCGGAGAAGAAGGCCGAGAAGGTCGCCATCGACGAGGCCCTGGACGAGGCGCACGAGGACGATCTGCTCACCCAGATCCGCCACCAGGTGCTGCTGATCCGTCCACAGGCTCCGGTGGAGCCGGTGCGCCTGGAGCGCATCAAGATGAAGACGCTGATCAGTTTCGTGGCGGGAGCATTCGCCGCGTACTTCCTGCTCGTCCAGCTCACCAACATCAAGTTCGGCGACCTGGTCGCCAACGCGCAGTGGGGCTGGGTGGCGGCGGCCGTGCTGTTCTCGGCGCTGTCCTACCCCGCCGCCGCGGCCAGTCTCCTCGGCTTCGTGCCCGAGCGGGTGCCGTTCTGGCGGGCGGTGGTGGCGCAGGTCGCGGGCTCCTTCGTGAAGCTGGTGGCGCCGGCCGCGGTCGGTGGCGTCGCCCTCAACACGCGGTTCCTCCAGCGCGCGGGAGTACGGCCGGGGCTCGCGGTGGCGAGCGTGGGCGCGTCGCAGCTCTTCGGGCTCGCGTCGCACATCTCGCTGCTGCTGATCTTCGGTTACGTCACGGGCACCGAGCAGACCTCGGAGCTGTCCCCGTCCCGCACGGTGATCGCGGGGCTGCTCACGGCGGCCGTCCTGATCCTGGTCGTCACGGCGGTCCCGTTCCTGCGGAAGTTCGTGGTCAGCCGCGTCCGCTCGCTGTTCGCGGGCGTGGTGCCGCGCATGCTGGACGTGCTGCAGCGGCCGCAGAAGCTGGTCACCGGGATCGGCGGGATGCTGCTCCTGACCGGCGTGTTCGTGATGTGCCTCGACGCGTCGATCCGGGCCTTCGGTACGGGGAGCGAGCACACGCTGAGCTACGCGAGCGTGGCGGTCGTCTTCCTGACGGCCAACGCGCTCGGTTCGGCGGCGCCGACGCCGGGCGGCGTGGGGGCGGTCGAGCTGGCGCTGTCGACGGCGCTGACGATCGCCGGCATGACGGCGGAGACGGCGACGTCGGCGGTGCTGCTGTACCGCCTCCTCACCTTCTGGCTGCCTGTGCTGCCGGGCTGGCTGTGCTTCAACTACCTCACCAGGAAGGGCCAGTTGTAGGAGCCGGGTACCGCGTGCGGGACGGTGCCCGTTCGCGCGGCCCCCCGCGCCCCGCCCCCTAGAACGCCGCCAGTAGCGTCCCCAGCAGGGCCAGTGAGCCCAGGACCTCCACCGCTCCCACCACGCCCACCTTCAGGCCCCGGCCGGGCAGCAGGGCCGCGCGCAGCAGGTAGAGCGCGAAGGGGGCCGCGAGCCAGGGGTCCAGCAGGGCCGCGGCCACCAGCGCCACGGCGTGGTAGGCCACCGAACTCCGGTAGTAGGTACGCGAGTTGCGCTCCCGGATCATCGTCTTCACGTACGGCACCGTCCCGCCGAAGTACAGCAGGCACGCCAGCGCCGGAGCCAGGCCCGCACCCCATGTCCCGCCCCCGAGCCGCAGCGCCACGAGCAGCATGCCGCAGGCCGGGACCACGGCCGCGAGGCCGTTCAGCAGGGCCCGCTCCCGATTGGCGTACGCGTAAAGGGAGTTGACCGCGACGAAGGGGGCCGCGCACGCCGCCGCCAGGAGCAGCCAGGGGTGCGTCGCGGCCATGCCGAGGCCGACGGCCGACGCGGCCGCGCCGAAGACCCACGCCGGGCGGACGTGCCGGCGCGGCGCCTTCGGGTTGCGCGAGATCCGGGTCAGCCGCAGCCACTGCTGGGCGTGGTACACCGCGAGGTAACCGAGGAGCCAGGACGCGAGCAGGGGCGGATGAGTCCAGCGCGGGTGGCCCAGGAACGTGCCGGCGAGGAACGGGACGGCGAGCATCGCCCACGCCCCGTGCTGGTTCGGCAGCCAGCGGCTCCGGCTCACGCGACCACCCCGACCACGACACCCACGACGCCCCGCCTTTCCGTTTTCCCGAAAATGGCCAAAAGTACTGGGTGCCCCGCGCATCCGGCACCGTAATCAGTTTCTCAGGCCACCCCCGGGACATTTGTGGAATTAGGTCACCGCCCACTGGGACCAAAGTCCCCGGGTTCCAAGAAACGGCGGGCGTAGGCTCGTTGACGGCCGTCCGGAGGCGTCCGCATTTCCCGACAACCCGTCCGGAAAGGCCCGCTCACATTCTTTTTCCGGGCCGGAGGAGTTTCCGTTGCAACAGAGGCCGCAACAGAAGGAACAGCGCGATCGCGGCATGGCCGACGCACTCGTGCGGGCGGGCAGCTTCTTCACCCGCGCCGAGGTCTCCGACGACCTGCGCACCGTGCACCGCACCGGCGGACGCGGGGCCGAGTCCTTCTACCGGGACCGGTGGAGCCACGACAAGGTCGTGTACTCGACGCACGGCGTGAACTGCACCGGGTCCTGCCGCTGGAAGGTGTACGTCAAGGACGGCATCATCACCTGGGAGACCCAGGCCACCGACTACCCCTCCGTCGGCCCCGACCGCCCCGAGTACGAGCCGCGCGGCTGCCCCCGCGGCGCCTCCTTCTCCTGGTACAGCTACTCCCCCACCCGCGTCCGGTACCCGCACGTACGCGGCGAGCTCCTCAGGATGTACCGCGAGGCCAAGGCCCGCCTGGGCGATCCGGTACTGGCCTGGGCCGACATCCAGGGCGACCCCGAGCGGCGCCGCCGGTACCAGAAGGCGCGCGGCAAGGGCGGTCTGGTGCGGGCTAGCTGGGAGGAGGCCGTCGAGATCGTCGCGGCCGCCCACGTCCACACCATCAAGGAGCACGGCCCCGACCGGGTCGCCGGCTTCTCCCCCATCCCGGCGATGTCGATGGCCTCGCACGCGGCCGGCGCCCGCTTCCACTCCCTCATCGGCGCGCCGATGCTCTCCTTCTACGACTGGTACGCGGACCTGCCCGTCGCGTCCCCGCAGGTCTTCGGCGACCAGACGGACGTGCCGGAGTCGGGCGACTGGTGGGACGCGGCCTATCTGATGATGTGGGGCTCCAACGTCCCCGTCACCCGCACCCCCGACGCCCACTGGATGACCGAGGCGCGCTACCGCGGCCAGAAGGTCGTCACCGTTTCCCCGGATTTCGCGGACAACACCAAGTTCGCCGACGAGTGGATGCATCCGCACCCGGGAACGGACGGCGCGCTCGCCCTCGCCATGGGCCATGTCATCCTCAAGGAATTCTTCGTCGACCGACAGACTCCGTTCTTCACGGATTACGTTCGGAAGTACACCGATCTTCCTTTCCTGGTCTCCCTGAAGGAGACCGATGAAGGGCTCGTCCCGCACAAGTTCGTGACGGCCGCCGACCTCGGTGAGGACACCGAGAACGCACAGTGGAAGACCGTCCTGATCGACGACGCCACGGGTGAACCCACCGTCCCCGGCGGCACTTTGGGCCACCGCTGGGGCTCCACGCCCGAGTGGAACCTGGATCTCGGCGACACCGTGCCCCGGCTCACCCTGCTGGGCGAGAGCGGGGGCGAGACCGCCGAGGTCGTGCTGCCGCGCTTCGAGGAGACCGCCGAGAACGCCGAGGGTGTCGTACGCCGAGGGGTCCCGGTCCGCCGCATGGGCGGCCGCGCCGTCACCACCGTGTACGACCTGATGCTCGCCCAGTACGGGGTCGGACGCCCGGGCCTGCCCGGCGTGTGGCCCACCTCGTACGAGGACGCCGGCACCCCGGGCACCCCCGGCTGGCAGGAGACCCTCACCTCCGTGCCCGCGGCCCAAGTGGCGCGTGTGGCAAGGGAGTTCGCCGATACGGCGGAGAGGTCCGAGGGCCGCTGCATGATTCTGATGGGCGCCGGCACCAACCACTGGTTCCACTCCGAGACGATCTACCGGGCCTTCCTCGCGCTGCTCACCCTGACCGGCTGCCAGGGCCGCAACGGCGGCGGCTGGGGACACTACGTCGGGCAGGAGAAGTGCCGCCCGGTCACCGGCTGGGCCACCCTCGCGAGCGCCTCCGACTGGGCCAGGCCGCCCCGCCACATGATTGGCGCGGGCTGGTTCTATCTGCACACCGACCAGTGGCGCTACGACACGCTGCCCACCGAGGCGCTGGCCTCGCCCCTCGGCGACGGCCGCTTCGAGGGCATGACCGGCGCCGACTGCCTGGCCGCCTCGGCCCGCATGGGCTGGATGCCGTCGTACCCGACCTTCGACCGCAACCCCCTGGAGCTCGGCGAGGCCGACGACCCCGTCCAGCACGTGGTGGACGAACTCAAGGCGGGGCGGCTCGGCTTCGCCGGCGAGGACCCGGACGCTCCGCACAACTGGCCGCGCGTCCTGAACGTATGGCGCGCCAATCTGCTCGGCTCGTCCTCCAAGGGCAACGAGTACTTCCTCAAGCACCTGCTCGGCACACATTCCAACCTGCCGGACGACGGCCCCCGTTGTGCCCCGCGCGATGTGACCTGGCACCCGGAGGACGTCGAGGGCAAGCTCGACCTGCTGCTCGCGATGGACTTCCGGATGACGTCCACGACGCTGCTCAGCGATGTCGTGCTGCCCGCCGCCACCTGGTACGAGAAGCACGACCTGTCCTCGACCGACATGCACCCGTTCCTGCACGCCTTCACCCCGGCCGTGGACCCGCCGTGGCAGGCCCGCTCGGACTACGACGCCTTCCACGCGATAGCCGCGCGCTTCGGCGAGCTGGCCAAGGAGCACCTCGGGGTGCGCAGGGACGTGGTCGCGACCGCCCTCCAGCACGACACCCCGGGCGGCGAGATGGCCCAGCCCGGCGGTGTGGCGCTCGACTGGTCCAAGGGCGAGTGCGAGCCGGTGCCGGGGCGCACCATGTACAACCTGACGGTCGTCGAGCGGGACTACGGCGCGGTCGGCGAGAAGTTCGCCGCGCTCGGCCCGCTCGTCGACCAGCTCGGCGTCACCACCAAGGCGATCACCTTCGACGTGGCCGAGGAGATCACGTATCTGGGTGAGAAGAACGGCCTGGTACGGAAGGGGGTCGCCGAGGGGCGGCCACGACTGGACACCGCCCAGCACGCCTGCGAGGCGATCCTCTCGCTGTCCGGCACCTCCAACGGGCGCCTGGCGACCCAGGGTTTCGAGACCCTGGAGAAGAAGACCGGGCAGCACATGGCCCACCTGGCCGCCGAGGCCGAGGGCAAGCGCATCACGTTCGCGGACACCCAGGCCCGCCCCGTTCCGGTGATCACCTCGCCGGAGTGGTCGGGCAGCGAGTCGGGCGGGCGGCGCTACACGGCGTTCACCGTCAACACCGAGCACCTCAAGCCCTGGCACACCCTCACCGGGCGCCAGCACTTCTTCCTGGACCACGACTGGATCCACGAGGTGGGCGAGGCGCTCCCGGTCTACAAGCCGCCGCTGGACATGCACCGCCTTTACGGGGAGCCCGAGTTGGGCTCCACCGACGGCAAGCAGGTGGCCGTCCGCTATCTCACCCCGCACAACAAGTGGGCGATCCACAGCCAGTACCAGGACAACCTGTACATGATGACGCTGGGCCGCGGCGGCCAGACGATCTGGATGTCCCCGCAGGACGCCGAGGCGATCGGCGTGCGCGACAACGACTGGATCGAGGCCGTCAACCGCAACGGCGTGGTCACGGCCCGCGCGATCGTCTCGCACAAGATGCCCGCCGGCACGGTCTACATGAACCACGCCCAGGAGCGCACGGTCGGCGTGCCGAAGACGGAGAAGACCGGCAAGCGCGGCGGCATCCACAACTCGCTGACCCGGATCATGCTCAAGCCCACCCATCTCGTGGGCGGCTACGCCCAGTTGACGTGGGCGTTCAACTACCTCGGCCCGACCGGAAACCAGCGCGACGAGGTCACCGTCATCCGGCGCCGCGACCAGAAGGTGGAGTACTGAGATGCGCGTCATGGCTCAGATCGCGATGGTCATGAACCTCGACAAGTGCATCGGCTGCCACACCTGCTCGGTCACCTGCAAGCAGGCGTGGACCAACCGGCAGGGCACCGAGTACGTCTGGTTCAACAACGTCGAGACCCTCCCCGGGCAGGGCTATCCGCGCCGCTGGGAGGACCAGGAGAAGTGGAAGGGCGGCTGGGAGCGCACCCGCTCCGGCAAGCTGCGTCTGCGCGCGGGCGGCCGCCTCAAGCGCCTCGGCCAGGTCTTCGCCAACCCCGAACTCCCCGAGATCGACGACTACTACCAGCCCTGGACCTACGAGTACAAGAACCTGATCGACGCCCCCGCGGGCGACGACCTGCCGGTGGCGCGGCCCGTGTCCAGCCTGACCGGCGAGCCCGTCGACAAGATCGAATGGGGCCCCAACTGGGACGACAACCTGGGCGGCGCACCCGAGAACGCCCCGCTCGACCCCATCGTGGAGAAGATCCGCGACGAGGTCGGCGAGAAGATCCGCTTCGAGTTCGAGCAGAGCTTCATGTTCTATCTGCCGCGCGTCTGCGAGCACTGTCTCAACCCCGCGTGCGTCTCCTCGTGCCCGTCGGGCGCGATGTACAAGCGCGAGGAGGACGGCGTCGTCCTGGTCGACCAGGACCGGTGCCGCGGCTGGCGGATGTGCGTGACGGGCTGCCCGTACAAGAAGGTCTACTTCAACCACGCCACCGGCAAGGCCGAGAAGTGCACGTTCTGCTTCCCGCGCATCGAGGTGGGACTGCCGACCGTCTGCGCGGAGACCTGCGTCGGGCGGATGCGCTACCTCGGCGTGATGCTGTACGACGCCGACAAGGTGGCCGAGGCCGCCGCCGTCGAGGACGAACACGACCTGTACCCAAGCCAGTTGGAATGCTTCCTCGACCCGAACGACCCGGCGGTCGTCGCCGCGGCCAGGGCCTCGGGCATCACCCACGACTGGATCGAGGCGGCCCGCCGCTCCCCGGTGTACGACCTGATCGCCACCTACCAGGTCGCCCTGCCGCTGCATCCGGAGTACCGCACGATGCCGATGGTCTGGTACGTGCCGCCGCTGTCACCGGTCGTCGAGGCGGTCGCCGCGAGCGGCCACGACGGCGAGGACGCCGGCAACCTGTTCGGCGCGATCGACGCCCTGCGGATTCCGGTGGAGTACCTGGCCGAGCTCCTGACCGCGGGCGACCCCTACCCGGTGGAGGCGGTGCTGCGCCGGATGGCCGCGATGCGCGCCTACATGCGGCGGGTCAACCTCGGTGAGGAGCGCGAGGAGTCCATCGCGAGTGCCGTCGGGCTGACGGGCGCCGAGATGGAGGACCTGTTCCGGCTGCTCGCGATCGCCAAGTACGAGGACCGCTACGTGGTGCCGAGCGCGGCCCGGGCCGACGCCGAGGCCCTCGCCGGCTCCCACCCGCTCGACGAGGCGTGCCCGGTCGGCGAAGCCGGCCCGGTCGGACCGAGCACGGAAGTGGCCCCGGGCCGCGTCCTGTTGAACCTCTCCCCCACCCGGAGGAGCGCATGATCCCCGAGAACTCGGCCGTCCTGCGACTGGTGGCGGCCCGCTGCCTGCGCTACCCGGACGACACCTTCCACGCCCAACTCCCCCTGTTGCGCGAGGCGTTGCGACGGAACCCGGGTGCGGCCGCCGAACGCCTCCAGGCCTTCGTGGACATCGCGGCGGCCACCGACCCGCTCGACCTGTGCGCGCACTACACCTCCACGTTCGACACCCGTAACCGGCGCTGTCTGTATCTGACGTGGTGGACCGACGGTGACACCCGCCGCCGGGGCCTTTCGCTGGTCCGCATGAAGCGGATCTACCGCGACCACGGCCTGGAGTTCGGCGACGAGGAGCTGCCCGACTTCCTGCCCGCCGCCCTGGAGTTCGCCGGGCGCCACGAGGAGCCGGGCACCCGGCTGCTCCAGGAGCACCGCGCGGGCCTCGAACTGCTACGGCTCGCCCTGACCGAGACCGGCACCCCGTACGCCGACGTCCTCGAAGCGGTCTGCGCCACGCTGCCCGGCGCGTCGCCCACGACGAAGGCCGAGGCGAAGGCGCTGGCCAAGGCGGGCCCGCCACAGGAGACCGTGGGCCTGGAGCCGTTCGGGCCCGGCGTCGAACTCCCCTGGCCCGGCTTCCCCGAGAGGAAGGCATCCTGATGGACCTGCTCCTGTGGGGCGTACTGCCCTATGTGTCGATCGCCCTGCTGATCGCGGGCACCTTCTGGCGGGCCCGCTACGACCGGTTCGGCTGGACCACCCACTCCAGCCAGGTCCACGAGTCGCGACTGCTGCGCATCGGCTCGCCGCTGTTCCACTTCGGGATGCTGTTCGTGGTGCTCGGCCACGTGGTGGGCCTGGTGATCCCGCAGAGCTGGACGGACGCGGTGGGCGTCAGCGACCACACCTACCACCTGCTCGCCGTGTCGACGGGCGCGGTCGCGGGCGTCGCGGCGGCGGCCGGCATCGGCATCCTGGTCTTCCGCCGCTTCAAGGTCCCCGCGGTACGCCGGGCGACCCTGCGCAGCGACCATCTGATGTACACGTTCCTGCTGGGGGCGATGGTGCTCGGCCTGACGGCCACGATGCTCAACTCGACCGGCGCGACCGGGGATTACAACTACCGCGAGGGCATCTCGATCTGGTTCCGCTCGCTGTTCACCTTCCAGCCGGACTACCACCTGATGGGCGCGGCGCCGCTCGCCTTCCAGCTGCACATCCTGTTCGGCTTCACGCTGTTCGCGCTGATCCCGTACTCGCGCCTGGTGCACATGTTCAGCGCGCCGGTGCAGTACCTGTTCCGCCCGTACGTCGTCTACCGGCGCCGCGATCCGAAGCTGACGGCCAACCGGGAGGACCGGCGCGGCTGGGAGAGGGTGCGATGAGCGGGCGCACCCTCGTACGCAAGCCCCGGCACGCGGTGGCGGAGCGGCCCTTCATCGTCATCTGGGAGGCCACCCGGGCCTGCCCGCTCGCCTGTCTGCACTGCCGCGCCGAGGCGCAGCCGGACCGCGACCCGGGCGAGCTCGACGGGGTGGACGCCCGGCGCCTGATGGACCAGATAGCCGCGTTCGGCAGGCCCGGCCCGCTGTTCGTCATCACCGGCGGTGACCCGTTCCAGCGCGCCGACCTCAACGACCTCGTGGCGTACGGGACTTCACTGGGACTGCGGGTCGCGGTGTCGCCGTCCGGCACCCCGACCCTGACCCGTGCGAACCTGACCGCGGTGCGCGACGCGGGTGCCGTGGCGCTCTCCCTCTCGCTCGACGGATCGACGGCCGAGCGGCACGACGCCTTCCGGGGCGTCGACGGCGTCTTCGACTGGACCCTGGACGGCTGGCGCACGGCCCGCGAGCTGGGTCTCAAGGTGCAGATCAACACCACGGTCACCCGCACCAGCCTGTCCGACCTCGCCGACATCGCGGCCCTGGTGCGGCGCGAGGGCGCGATGCTGTGGTCCGGCTTCATCCTGGTGCCGACCGGTCGCGGCGCGGGCCTCGACGCACTGACCCCGGACGAGATCGAGGACGTGCTGCACTTCCTGCACGACTGCGGCTCGATGATCGCCACGAAGACGACGGAGGGCCACCACTTCCGTCGCGTCGCCCTCCAGCGCGCGATCCTGGCCCGGCACGGCGAGCACCCGGAGCTTGGTCCGCTGCACGGCGAACTGACGCGGCGAGCACAGGAGTTGGGCTTCTTCGAGGGCGAGGGACGCCCGGTGCGGCGGCCCCCGATGGACGTCTCTTCGGGCCGGGGCTTCGTCTTCGTCTCGCACACCGGCGAGGTGCACCCCAGCGGGTTCCTGCCCGTCTCGGCGGGCAATGTGAAACACCATCCGCTGGCCGACATCTACCGCGGCTCGGCCCTGTTCGCGACGCTCCGCGACCCCGCGCTGCTGCGCGGCAAGTGCGGGCGCTGCGAGTTCAACACCGTCTGCGGCGGCTCGCGTTCACGCGCCTACGGGCTGACCGGCGACGTGCTCGCCGCCGACCCGTGGTGTGCGTACGAGCCCGGCAGCTTCCCCCATCGAGACGACCTCCGAGAGCTGGCCCCATGACATCGAAGCGATCGGTCATCATCGTCGGCGGAGGCATCAGCGGCCTCGCCGCCGCCTGGCAGCTGCGCGGCCGCGCCGAGGTCACCGTTCTGGAGAGCGGGCCGCGAGTCGGCGGCAAGCTCCGCACCGGCACGCTGGCCGGGGTCGCCGTCGACGAGGGCGCCGAGTCCGTGATGGCGCTGCGGCCCGAGGCGGTCGACCTCGCCGAGGCGGTCGGCCTCGGCCGGGCCCTGGCCGACCCGGCGCCCGCACCGGTGACCGTGTGGACGCGCGGTGCGCTGCGCCCGATGCCCGCCGGACATGTGCTCGGCATCCCGTCCGACCCGGCCGCGCTCGCGGACACCGGTCTCCTGTCGGACGAGGGCCTTGCCCGGCTGCACCAGGAGCCGTCCCGGCCGGCCGGCCCCGTCACCGAGGACGTCGCCGTCTCCGCCTACCTCGCCGAGCGCATCGGCCGGGAGGCGGTGGACCGCCTGGTGGAGCCGCTGCTCGGCGGTGTGTACGCGGGCAGCACCGACGCCCTGTCCCTGCGCTCGGCGATGCCGGGCATCGCGGGCATCGCCGAGCGCGGCGCGCCGCTGCTGCCCGCACTGCACGGCCGCCCGCGCCCCACGGGCTCCTTCGTACGCGGCGTCGAAGGCGGCACCGGGCGGCTGCCGCTCGCCGTCGCCCGGGCCAGCGGGGCCCGCGTGCTGACGGGGACGACGGTACGGGCCCTGGAGCGCACCCCGTCCGGCACTTGGCGGGTGCAGGCGGCCACCGCCGACGGCCCGCTGCTGCTCTCCGCCGACGCCGTGATCCTCGCGGTGCCCGCCTTCGCGGCGGCCGCCCTCCTGCGCCCGCACGCGCCCGTCGCGCACACGGACCTCGCCGCGATCCCGTACGCGAGCACGGCCGTGGTGACGATGGCGTTCGCGCGCGACCGGGCCGGGCTCGGCGGGCTTCCCTCCGGCAACGGCTTCCTCGTACCGCCCGTGGACGGCCACACCGTGAAGGCGGCGACCTTCCTGTCCAACAAGTGGCGCTGGCAGGCGGACGCGGCCCCGCACCTCTTCCTGCTGCGCGCCTCGATCGGCCGGGCCGGCGAGGAGCACCTCCTCGACCGCCCCGACCGCCACCTCGTCCGCACCGCCCTGAACGACCTGCACCACGCGGCGGGTCCGATCGGCGAGCCGCTCGCGGCCCGGGTCAGCCGCTGGGACCGGGGCCTGCCCCAGTACACGGTGGGCCACGCCGCCCGCCTCGCCCGCATCCGCGAGGACATCGCCCGGCTGCCCGGGCTTGAGGTGTGCGGCGCGGCGTACGAGGGCGTCGGCATCGCGGCCTGCGTGGCGACGGGGTACGCGGCGGCGGAGCGGGTGGCGCAGGAGGCCCCGGCAGGCGTTCCCGGCCGAGCGGGCGGGTAGGGGCGCGAGCCCCGGGCGCGCCACCCTGATGGGCCGCCCCGCTCGCGCGCCCCCCGGCCCCCCGCCGCAGGATGGGGGGATGGAACACCACCGTGCCCCGCGAGGGCGGAACCGGGCCGCCGCGATCAGCGCCGCCGCCGTACTGCTCGCCGCCGTCGGCTGTTCCGGCGGAGCGAAGGACGAGGGCGGGCTCACCTCCGGCACCGCCGACGTGTCCAAGCTCGCCACCCAGAAGCTGACCTGGAAGGCGTGCGCGGCACCCACCGCTGCGGAGGGCACGGGCTCGGCGCCCTCGCCACCGCCCGGCGGAGGCGAGTGGAAGTGCGCCACCATGAAGGCGCCGCTCGACTACGCCGACCCCAAGGCCGGCACGATCGACATCGCCCTCATCCGTGCCGAGGCCACCGACAAGGCCCACCGCATCGGCTCGCTGATCTTCAACTTCGGCGGCCCCGGCGGCTCGGGCGTCACCACGCTGCCCGCCGCCGCGAGCGACTACGGCGCCCTGCGTGCCCGCTACGACCTGGTCAGCTTCGACCCGCGCGGGGTCGGCGCCAGCGCGCCCGTGCAGTGCGAGAACGACTCCCAGCTCGACACCTACTTCGCGCAGGACGCCACCCCCGACGACGCAGCCAAGGAGAAGACGTACCTCGACGGCCTCAAGTCCTTCGCCGGCGCCTGCGAGGACAACTCCGGCAAGGTGCTCCCCCACGTCGGCACCACCAGCGCCGCGCGCGACATGGACCTGCTGCGCCAGGTCGTGGGCGATCCGAAGCTGTACTACATGGGGATCTCGTACGGCACCGAGCTGGGCGGCGTCTACGCCCACCTGTTCCCGAAGAACGTCGGGCGGGCCGTGTTCGACGCGGTCGTCGACCCCACCAGCGACGTCGAGCAGGGCGCGATCGGCCAGGCCAAGGGCTTCCAGCTCGCCCTGGACAACTTCGCTCAGGACTGCGTGAACCGGGGCGACAAGTGTCTGCTGCGCGGCGCGAACGTCAAGGAGGTCGAGGACGTCATCGTCAAGCTGCTGGCCCAGCTCAACACGAAGCCGATCCCGGCGGGCAACAGCGGGCGCCTGCTCGGCCAGACCCAGGCGACGAACGGCATCGCGCAGGCGCTGTACTCCAAGGAGTACTGGCAGCTCCTCGAACAGGGCGTCGACGAGGCCGAGGGCGGCAACGGCGCGCTGCTGCTCGCCCTGTCGGACGCGATGAACGGGCGGAGCAAGGACGGCACGTACAGCAACATCCAGGCGGCCAACGCGGCCATCAACTGCGCCGATTTCAAACAGCGTTACACGCTGGAGCAGACGAAGGCCAAGCTGCCCGAGTTCCACCGGGCGTCGCCGGTCTTCGGCGACTTCATGGGCTGGGGCCTGATGGGCTGCTCCGCGTGGCCGGTCGCCGGGCAGTGGACCACCCCCGACGTGAGCGCGCCGGGCGCGGCCCCGATCGTGGTCGTCGGCAACACGGGCGACCCCGCCACGCCGTACCAGGGCGCCAAGAACATGGTGGACAAGCTCGGCCCCGGCGTCGGCGTGGAGCTGACGTACAAGGGGCAGGGGCACGGGGCCTACAACAGCGGCAACAAGTGTGTGCAGAGCGCGGTGAACTCGTATCTCTTGGACGGAAAGGTGCCCTCTGCTGGGGCGGTGTGCCAGTAAACGGGTTTCTTGCTTCTCGGCTGCGGGCCGGTGGGGGCCGGTCGCGCAGTTCCCACGCCCCTGGCAGGGTTGACGCCGCAGCATGGCCGAAGGGGCGGCCCCGCACGCATGGTGCGGGGCCGCCCCTTCGGCCATGTCTTTCTGTCGAAAACCACGCCTCAGTAAATCGGCTTCTCCGGCTCGATCTGGTTGACCCAGCCGATCACGCCGCCGCCGACGTGCACGGCGTCGGAGAAGCCCGCGGACTTGAGGACCGCGAGGACCTCCGCCGAGCGGACGCCGGTCTTGCAGTGCAGGACGATGCGCTTGTCCTGCGGGAGCGACTCCAGCGCCGTGCCCATCAGGAACTCGTTCTTCGGGATCAGCTTCGCACCCGGGATCGAGACGATCTCGTACTCGTTCGGCTCGCGGACGTCGATGATCTCGATCTTCTCGTCCGCGTCGATCCACTCCTTGAGCTGCCGGGGAGTGATCGTCGAGCCCATGGCCGCTTCCTGGGCCTCCTCGGACACGACGCCGCAGAAGGCCTCGTAGTCGATGAGCTCGGTGACGGTCGGGTTCTCGCCGCAGACCGCGCAGTTGGGGTCCTTGCGGACCTTGACCTGGCGGTACTGCATCTCCAGGGCGTCGTAGATCATCAGGCGGCCGACCAGCGGCTCGCCGATGCCCGCGAGGAGCTTGATGGCCTCGTTGACCTGGATGGAACCGATGGACGCGCAGAGCACGCCGAGCACGCCGCCCTCGGCGCAGCTCGGAACCATGCCCGGCGGCGGGGGCTCCGGGTAGAGGCAGCGGTAGCAGGGGCCGTGCTCGGACCAGAAGACCGAGGCCTGGCCGTCGAAACGGTAGATCGAACCCCACACGTACGGCTTGTTGAGCAGCACGCACGCGTCGTTGACGAGGTAGCGGGTGGCGAAGTTGTCCGTGCCGTCGACGATCAGGTCGTACTGGCTGAAGATCTCCATCACGTTCTCGGCTTCGAGCCGCTCTTCGTGGAGGATCACGTTCACGTACGGGTTGATGCCCTTGACCGTGTCCCGCGCGGACTCGGCCTTGGAGCGGCCGATGTCGGCCTGGCTGTGGATGATCTGCCGCTGCAGGTTCGACTCGTCGACCTCGTCGAACTCCACGATGCCGAGCGTGCCGACACCGGCGGCGGCCAGGTACATCAGAGCCGGGGAGCCGAGACCGCCGGCGCCCACGGCGAGCACCTTCGCGTTCTTCAGCCGCTTCTGCCCGTCCATCCCGACGTCGGGGATGATCAGGTGGCGCGAATACCTGCGGACCTCGTCTACGGTGAGCTCAGCTGCTGGCTCGACCAGGGGTGGCAGTGACACGAGAACCTCAATCACGCGGTCGGTCGGTAAGTCAGTACGGTTGTTCTCTCCGTAACACTGCCACGCTCCCCCTCATTCCGAGATACCGGGTCCGATCCGCGAGACGATTTCGTCCCAGTAGCCGGGCAGCGCCTCGAATGCGTTGATCTGTCCGTTCCGGTGGCGCGGGCGGTCGGCCCGGTCCGTGAAGTAGATCGTGCCCGCGCCCTGCCAGCGGGCGATCCGCAGCGCCTCCTCCAGATGCGTCCTGGGCACGCCGTGCACCAGGTGGCAGAAGCGCTCCGGCGGGTAGTCGGCGGTCCATTCGGCCACTTGGGACCAGCGGTAGTCGTGCCAGGTTCCGCTGAAGGTGACCAGTTGATCGGCGGTCTCCGCGTAGCCCGGGTACGGGTGCGTGCCGTGACCGAAGACCAGGTGGGCGTCCTCGCGCAGGGCCCGGAGGGTGTCGGCGGTGCGCCGCATTTCGGGAAGCGCGTCTCTCTCCGCGGGACAGCGGTCCAGGAGGAAGCCGTCGACCCGGTACCAGTCGAGATAGCGGTGCGCCTCGGAGATCCGCTCGCCGAACGGACGGCTGCCGTGCGCCGTGTCGAGGTGGCCGAGCACCCGGATTCCCGCGTTGCGCAGTCTGCCGACCGCTTCGAGGCAGTGCGGGTCGGGCCGGCTGCCCGGGCCGCCCGGGCAGCCGCCGGAGACGTTCAGCACGGCCCAGTGCAACGGCGTTCCGGGGCGCGTGAGTTCGGCCCATTCGACGGGTGCGACCAGCGGGTGCGCGTAGCCGGGGACGCCGAGGCCGAGCCGGGTGGAGCCGGTCGCCGCCCGCTGGCTCTGGAGACGGGTCAGATTCGGCACGCCGCCTCCATCCAGATGTCGGCGAGCGACTCCTCCAGGTTGATCCGGGGACGCCAGCCGAGCCGGTCGCGGGCGGTGCGCACGTCCGCCTGCTGCCAGCTGCCGCAGCCGTCGGGGTACGGGGACGGCGTGGCGAGGTGTTCGAGGGCGCCCTCGCCGGAGCGCGGCGAACCGATGAGGCCGGGCCGCATGGCGGGCGGCCCGTCGAGCTCGTGCAGCGCGCCCGCGTAGCCGGCCACCCTGGCCAGCACGGCGGCCGCGTCGCGGAGCTTCACCGCGCGTCCGGTGCCGATGTTGACCACGCCCTGGGCCGCCGAGAGCGACGCGGCGTGCACGGCCCGCGCCACATCGCGTACGTCCACGAAGTCCCGCTGCACACCGAGCCCGCCGAGCTTCAGCTCGCCGTCGCCCGACTGCATGGCGCGCCGCATCGCCTCGGCGAGCCGGCCCAGCGGGGAGCCCGCGGGGGTGCCGGGGCCGACGGGCGAGAAGACGCGCAGCACGATCGCGTCGAGCCCGGAGCCGAGGACGAGCTCGGTCGCGGCGAGCTTGGAGACGCCGTACGGGCCGCCGGGGCGCGGCACCGCGTCCTCGGCGGTGGAGGAGCCGGGCTGCGAGGGCCCGTACTCCGACGCGCAGCCGATCTGCACCAGGCGGGCGCCGCAGCCGCTGCGCCGCAGCGCCTCGCAGACGGTGGCGACGGCGACGGTGTTGTGCCGGGTCAGCTCGCGGGCGCCGCCCCGGGTGGCTCCGGCGCAGTTGACGACGACTCCGGGGTGTACGGCGTCCAGGAAGCGCGTCAGGGCTCCCGGGCTGCCGGTGGCGAGGTCGAACCGTACGTCGGCGTCGTCGCCGCGCCCGAGGGCGGTGAGCTGGACGGCGGGGTCGGCGAGCAGGCGGTCGGCGACGAACCGGCCGAGGTATCCGTTGGCTCCGAGCAGCAGCACCCTCATCGCACGGTCCTTCCGTGCGGGCGGCGGGAGGCCGGGGGCAGGGCGGTCATGTGTCGTTCTCCTTCAATTGCCTTCTCGGCCGGCCCTCGATGGGGCGGGCGAGTCGTTCGGCGCTTCGGTGGGGTGGGCGCGTCGTTCATCGGGCGCCTCACTGGTCACAGTGGGCCGAGGCGCGGGCCAGTACGGCGGCGGCTCGGGCGAGCAGGGCGAGGGCGGCCGCGCCGCACACCACGGCGGGCACGGCCCCGACGCCCCAGGTTCCTGCGGCGTCGGCCACGGGCCGGCCGACGAGGGTGAGGCCGGGTAGCCGCCCGGCGAACACGGAGGACAGCGCGAGCAGTTCGGCTCCGGCCGCGGCGGCGAGCACCTTGGTGGCGGCGCCGGAGAATCCGTGGGCGGCGAGCAGCCGGGCGAGCCAGAGCAGCAGACCCAGCGCGACGCAGGCCGTGAACTCCCCTGATCCGTATGCCAGTTGGGCAGCTGCCAGGCAGACGGCCAGGCCGCCGATGAACAGCGCGGCGGTGGCCAGGAGCAGGGGCCGTGAGCGGCCCGAGAACTCCGCGAGACCGCGGCTCGAAGCGAGCTTCCTGCGCGCCTGTACGGAGAAGAGGTGCGCGCACCACATCGCGGGGGCGACGGCGAAGGCCAGGCCGGTGGCCGCCGCCGGGTCGAGCGCCCAGAGCCCGTCGGGGCCACCGCTCAGGGCGTCGGAGAGCAGCCCGTCGCCGCCGATCGCGTACGCCATGAGCCAGCCGGCGCAGATGCGGGCCAGGGGTCGGTCGCCCGGGCCCGCGCGCAGCGGGCCGCGCCGCAGGGTCAGGGTGAGGGCCACCGCGAAGGCGGCCGCGCCGAGCGCGCCGAGCGCCGGACGCACCCCGCCGGAGGTGAGCTGGACACCCGTGACGGCGAGGGTGCAGACGGCGCCCGGGAGCAGCGCCCACAAGGCCCAGGTGGCCGTTGGGCGGCTCGGCTCCGCGGCCGGGTCGGCGGTTGCGGCGTCCCGGGGCACCCGGGCGTAGAGCTCTTCGGCGAGTGAGAAGACATCGCGGTGCCGGAAGCGGGCGGCGGTCCGGTCGGTGACGCCGTGTGCCTCCAGACCGGCCGCGATCTCCAGCGGGTCGACGGCACGTTCGCACAGTGCACGGTGGCGGTGCATGAGCGCCTTGACGGGGTCGGCGGGCCCGCGGCGGGCGGTGGTGGGCAGGTCGGTCACGCGCCCGCACCTTCCTCCGCGATGTCGAGCCGGTCGCGCGGATCGAGGCGGTCGCGCCGGTCGAGGCGCTCGCGCATGAGGACGGCGAGCGGGCCGCCGGCCCAACTCGGCGTCGGTCCCGTGGTGTTCGGTACCCGTGCCGCGGTCGGGGCGGCCCACCGTCCGGGCACGTGGGCCTCGGCGGGGTGGGCGAAGGGCCGGGGTGCGTCCGCCCGGCCGGTGCTCTCGCGATGGACCGGGTTGTGCGACATGAGCTCCAGGTAAATGCCGCGAAATGCCGCGATGTTCTGCTCGACGGTGAACAGTTCGAGCGCGCGGGCGCGGGCGGCGGCGCCCAGGCGCGCGCGCCGCTCGGGATCGTGCAGCAGGCTGAGGCAGGCATCGGCGAGGGCGCGCGGATTGCGCGGCGGCACCACCAGGCCCGTGCCGCCGATGACTTCGACGACCGCGCCGGTGTCGGTGGAGACGGTGGCCCGGCCGCAGAACATGGCCTCGACGAGGCTGAGCGGGAAGCCCTCCACGACGCTGGACAGGACGACGACGGCGCCTGCGGCGTACGCGTCGGCCAGGTCGGGGGCCTCGGGACCGCCGAGTTCCTCGAAGGAGACCGGGTTGTCGCCGACGGCGTGGGCACCGGCCGCCTCGTCCGGGAAGAGCTGGGCGGCGAGCGCCCGGCAGTGCGCGAGGTAGCCGGCGTCCTCGTCGCCCTCGGCGGGGACGGAGACCAGGCGCAGACGGGCCTCCGGGTCGGCCCTGCGGACCTCGGCGAAGGCGTGCAGGAGCGCGACGAGGTCCTTGGCGGGCTCGATCCGGCCGACCCACACCAGGGTGTGCGGATCGCCGCCGTAGACACCCTCGCCCACGGCGTGGAAGCGGTCCGCGGACATCCCGGGGTAGACCGTGCGCAGCTTGGCGCGGTCGGCGCCGCAGCGCTCCTGCCAGCGGCGGGCGTGGGTGTTGCCGGGGGTGACCAGCTCGGCCCGTGCATACACCTCGGCGGCCAGGCGCCGCTGGAACCCTGCCTGCAACGCCCTTACGGGGGAGGCCAGTCGACCGCTCGCGAGGTACTGGGCGCGCAGTTGGACGCCGTACTCGGTGACCAGGAGCGGGACCCCGCAGAAGCGTTTGGCCAGAAGCCCGGGCAGGGCCGCGCTGCCGCCGGACGTGGCGTGGCTGAGGTCGGCGGCGCCGAGCGCGTCGTCGCCGTACCAGTCGAGGGAGAGCGGGCGCAGGGCGCGCTCCAGGAGGCCCGCGAACGCGAGGTGGTCGGGGACCCGGGCGGCCCGGACGGCCCGGTTCGCGCCGGGCGCGCGGCAGGCGGCCTCCAGGATGCGGACGGCTGCCTCCGACCGCAGTTCACCGCCGAGCCCGCCGTGTTCCCGGGCCAGGCCCGCGAGCCCGTAGAGTCCCTCGGCGAAGCCGTCGGCCGCGCCCTGAGTCTCGTTTTCCTCCGTGCACAGGGCGGTGGCGAGGTGCCCGAAGTGGGCGGCGAATTCGCGCCGTTCGCGCCGATCGTAACCACGGGCGGTGCGCCCGCGCCCGGCGTGGTGGTGCTCGGGCGCGGCCCAGAGCGGCGCGGTGCGCACCCGGCGGACGTGGGGCGGCAGCTCGATCAGGCCCCGCTCCTCCTGCTCGCGGCTGCGGCTCAGCGCGAATATGTCGAACTCGTGCCGCGCGAGCCCGCGCACGAGCCGGTCGCACCACAGTCTCGACTCGCCGGTCGTGTACGGATAACCGCCATCCGTGAGCAGTCCGATCCGCATGTGCGCACCCCCGATCTCCCTTGTGGGCGGCCCCCGTCGGCACCGGGGACTCGCAGCGGGAAGAACGTAAGCGGAGATGCCGATGGCGCGACGGACGGTTGTCCATCGCGCCACCGGAAGGGGTGAATGCACGTAACTTTCCCGAGCCGGGTGCGTTCGGTCGCGCTACGGTGCCGCTCGATCACATACGGCTACGCCGCGGCCACGTGCGCCTCCTCGCGCCTGGCCGCGCGGCGGACGGCGGCCAGGGCGGGGTCGAGGGACGGGACGGCGGCGAGCAGCTGCCGGGTGTACGGGTCCTTCGGCGCGCCGTAGACCACGTCCACCTCGCCCTCCTCCACGATCCGGCCCCGCCGCATCACCGCGACCCGGTCGCTGACCTGCCGCACCACGGCGAGGTCGTGCGCGACGAAGACCAGCGCGAGGCCGAGCTCGCGCTGCAACTCGGCGAGCAGAGCGGTGACTTGGGCCTGGGTGGTGACGTCGAGGGCCGATACGGGCTCGTCGCAGACGATGAGCTTCGGCTCGGCGGCCAACGCCCGTGCGATCCCGACCCGTTGGCGCTGTCCGCCGCTGAACTCGTGCGGGTAGCCGTCGTAGCGGTCCGGGTCGAGCCCGACGCGGGCCAACAGCTCGGCGACGCGGGCCCGGATTCGGGTGTCGTCGCGTTCGCCCGCGGCGCGCAACGGGTCGGCGACGGATTCGCCTATGGAACGGCGGGGGTTGAGGGAGGAGACGGGGTCCTGGAACACCATCTGGACGTCGCCGGAGCGGGTGACGTGTCCGGCGCTGGGTTCGAGCAGCCCCACGAGCATGCGGCCCAGGGTGGTCTTGCCGCTTCCGCTCTCGCCCACGATGCCGAGGGTTTCGCCCCGGCGGACGTGGAGGTCGACGCCGTCGACGGCGTCGAACGCGGCCCGGCCCCGCCCGAAGCTCTTGCTGAGCCCGACGGCCTCGATGACGACATCCCCGCCTGCGGCGGAGGCTTCCCCCACCCCACCCCTTCCCGGAAGCCTCCGGGGGGATGGGACGGCTGCGGACCGTGCATGGCTGGTCGCGCCGTTCCCCGCGCCCCTGTCGGCACCGGGGTGGGCGGGGTCTTCAGCCCGTCCGGCGTTGGAGGACGAGCCCCCTTCGGGCGCGAACGGGGTCCGGGGCAAAGCCCCGGGCGTCACGCTCGGCAGGGCCGGCGAAAGCCTCGGCACCGCAGACAGCAGCGCCTTCGTGTACGGCTCCCGCGGGGATGCCAGGACCGGGCCCACCGGGCCCCGCTCCACCTCCCGGCCCGCCCGCATCACCAGGACCTCGTCCACGCTCTCCGCCGCGACCCCCACGTCATGGGTGACCAGGAGCAGCCCCAGCCCCTCGTCCCGGCGCAGGTCGTGCAGCAGGTCCAGGATCTGCGCCTGGACGGTCACGTCGAGCGCCGTCGTCGGCTCGTCCGCGATCAGCAGCCGCGGCTCGCACGCCAGCGCCATCGCGATGAGCGCCCGCTGCCGCATGCCCCCGCTGAACTCGTGCGGACGGGAACGGGACTTGCGGGCGGCATCCGGGATGCCGACCCGGTCGAGCACGGTGATCGCCCGCGCCCGGGCGGCCCGCCGCGAGCCGCCCTTGTGGACCCGGTACACCTCGGCGATCTGGTCGCCGATCGTGTAGTACGGGTCGAGCGAGGACAGCGGGTCCTGGAACACCATGGCCGCCAACCCTCCCCGCAGGGATCGGAGTTCGGCGTCGGAGGCGGCGTTGACATCGATCCCGGCCACCCGGATCGTGCCCGAGACCCGCGCCCCGGTGCCCCGGTGCAGACCGAGCAGCGCGTACGCCGACGCGCTCTTGCCGGAGCCGGACTCACCGACCACGCCGAGCGCGGCGCCGGGCTGAAGGGTGAAGGAGAGGCCGTCGACGGCCCGGACGTCGCCGAAGGAGATGTGCAGGCCGGTGACCTCCACCAGCGGCGCACCAGCAGGAACCGGCGTCATGAGAGCACCACCCGTCGATCGGCCGTCGCGTACAGGACGTCCGCGACGGCATTGGCAAGCACCACGAAGAATCCGGTGGTCAGGACCACGCCGACCACGACCGGCAGGTCGACCGTGCGCACCGACTCGACGAGCTGACGGCCGATGCCGGGGATGCCGAAGAGCGTCTCGGTGAGCACCGCGCTGCCGAACATCGTGCCCGCGTCGAGGGCGCTGAGCGCGATGACGGGGGCGACCGCGCCGCGCAGCGCGTGGCGCCCGACGATGGCCCGCTCGGTGAGTCCGTACGCCCGGAACGTCCGCACATGGTCCTCGGCGAGCGTCTCCAGCATCGAACTCCTGGTCAGGCGCGCGTACTTGGCGGATTCGATCAGGGCCAGGGAGAACCACGGCAGCAGCAGGCCCCAGAACCACTGTTCCGGGTTGTCCGTGAACGGCACGTACTGCGGGAACGGCAGCCACTGCAGTGTGGAGCAGAGGACGATGATCAGCAGCAGACCGATGACGAACACCGGTGTCGACGTGCCCGCCAGGGTCAGCCAGGTCAGCAGTCGCTCGACCACTCCCCCGCGCTTCCACGCGGAGAGCACCCCGGTGCCGACGCCGATCAGCAGCCACAGCGCGAACGCGCCGATCACGAGGGAGCCCGTGACGGGCAGCTTTCCGAAGATGAGGTCCGTGACCTGCTCGTCGGTGCGGTAGGACTGGCCGAGGCAGGGCGCGGAGCAGTGCACCACTCCCGTGCCGGAGGAGAAGTCGCGTCCGGCGAAGATGCCCTGGATGAAGTGGCCGTACTGGAGGTACAGCGGGTCGCCGAGCCCCAACTTGTCGTGCACCAGGGCGACTTGCTGCGGCGAGCAGCGTTCGCCGCAGACGATCTGGGCGACGTTGCCGGGGGCCACGTAGAAGACCGCGTACACGACGACGGAGAGCGCGAGGAGCACGAGGACGGCTCCGGCGATCCGCCGCAGCAGAAAGCCCGTGAAGCCGTTCAACTTGCCTTCTCCTCAAGCGACTCGATGGGGCCGGTGGGCTTGTTCTGGTTGCGCGTGCCCACGCGCAGACGCGACGCCGCCCTCGGGTCGAGCGCGGTGCGCACCCCCTCGCCGATCATGGTCAGGGACAGGACGGTGATGAACAGCAGCCCGGCCGGCAGGAGCAGATAGGTCGGCGCCGCCTGGTACCAGGTGTTGGCGTCGGTGAGCATCTGGCCCCAGGACGGCGTGGGTGGCTTGATGCCGACGCCCAGGAAGGACAGGGCCGCCTCGGCCACCACATTGCTCGGGACGAGCAGGACCGCGTACGTGATGACGGGTGCGGCGAGCGCGGGAAGCAGCTCGCGGCGGGCGATCGCCCAGGTGCCCCAGCCGCTGAGCCGGGCCGCCGAGACGTGGTCCAGGGTCTTGAGCGACAGGGCGCCGGCCCGCACGATCTTCGAGGTGCCGAACCAGCCGAGCCCGGCGATGATCAGCGTGATCAGGACCGGCCGCGGGATCGAGGCGGGGGCCACGGCGAGCAGACCGAGCGTGATGACGAGCATGGGCAGGGCGGCCGCGACATCGGTGACGCGGCTGACGATCTGGTCGGCCCAGCGCCCGCCGAGCGCGGCGAACAGGCCGAGTCCGACGCCGAGCGCGACCTGGATGAGGGTGGCCACGAAGGCGACACCGAGCGAGACGCGGGCGCCGTAGACGATGCGGGCGAACAGGTCGCGCCCGGTCTGCGGTTCGACGCCGAGCCAGTGCTCGCCGCTGATCCCGCCGAACGAGCCGATCGGCACTCCGCCGCTGGCCGAGTCGACGAGCGCGGGGTGGTAGGCGTTGGGGTTCTGGCCTTCGAGCGCGGTGAGCAGCGGGGCCGCGAGCGCGACCAGGACGAGCAGGGCGAAGACGGCCGCCGCGGCGGTGACCGCGCGCTGGGCGCGCAGCCGCCGCCAGAAGAGACGACCGCCGGGGGCGGGCGTGGTGACGCCCGCCCCGGTGGTCAACAGGGCTTCGGACATGGTTACTTGACCGCGACCTGCGAGATGTCGAGCACACCGGTCCAGTCGCTGATGACGACGTTCTTGACGTCCTTGCCGACGAGCCGCTTGTAGACGGGGTGGAACAGCGGCACGACCACGGCCTGCTCGCCGATCTTCTTGTCGAGCGCGCCCCAGCGCGGGGCGGCGGCGGCCAGGTCCGTCAGCTTGTTGATCTCGTCGATCTCACTGTTGACGGAGGGGTCGTTCAGGAAGCCGGTGTTGAAGTTGGCGCCGTCCTGGACGATCTGGCGGCCGTCGAAGATCGGCGCGAGGAACGGGCCGCCGGAGGGCCAGTCCGCGCCCCAGCCGCGCAGGAAGAAGCCGGGCTCCTTCTTGGTGCTGGCGACGGTGTCGTTGTAGTCGTTGCCTTCGAGACCCTGGAGCTTGACGGTGATGCCCGCCTTCTTCAGGGCGTCCTGGAGGGCGGTGGCGACCTCGGGCCCCTTCGGGCCGCCCTTGGCGTTGGAGTGGGTGAGCGTGACGGTCAGACCGTCGGCGTAGCCCGCCTCCTTCAGGAGCTCCTTGGCCTTGTCGGCGTTGCCGGACGCACCCGCCGGGAACGGGTCGTACGGGGTGTAGCCGAAGGCCTTCTGGTTCGGCAGGAAGGTGGTGGCGGGTTCGGCGAGCGAGGAGCCGCCCACGGCGTTGACGGCCGAGGTGCGGTCGACGGCGTACGCGATGGCCTGGCGGACCTTCGGGTTGTCTAACGGCTTCACGTTCGGGTTGAACGCGATGTAGTTGGTGTAGCCGAAGTGCCCGGTGCCGACGCGTGCGGCGAGCTGCTTGTCGCTGGTGACCTTGGCCAGCTCGGCCGGGCCCAGGTTGGTGTCGGTGGTGACGGCGGCGGCGTCCGGGCCCTGGGAGGCGGAGAGCCGCTGGTTGATGACGGCCTGGTCGAGCCCGGAGCGCACGTCGATGGTGTCCGGGTAGGCCTTGCGCTCGGGGTCGGTCGCCTCGGACCAGTTCGGGTTGCGCTCCAGGACGAGGTGCTCGCCGTCGTTCTCGTTCTTGACGACCTTGTACGGGCCCGAGGAGACGGGGTGCTCCTCGTACTTGGTGCCGTTGTCCTTGGCCTTGGGGACGGGTGCGAACTGCGTCTGGGTGGCCAGGAAGGGGAACTCGCCCTCCGGCTTGTTCAGGTGGAAGACGATGGTCTTCGCGTCCGGCGTCTCGATCGAGTCGAGGCCCTTGCCGCCGTCCTTGTAGGGGCCCTCGTACTTCGCCCCGCCGACCAGCCAGTCTCTCAAGTACGGTGCGCCGCCGGAGAGTTCGGCCGCGAAGGAGCGCTCGATGCCGTACTTGATGTCGGCGGTGGTGATCGGGCTGCCGTCCTCGTACTTGAGGCCGTCCTTGAGCGTGTACGTCCACACGGTGGCGTCCGCGTTGGGCCGGCCCGTGTCGGTGGCGAGGTCGGGCACCACCTTCGTGCCTTCGGCGCCGCTCGCGCGCTTGCGGGTGGTCAGGGTGCGGAAGACGAGCGAGGGCACGTTGCCGCCGCCGGAGGTGTAGAGCCTGGCCGGGTCGAAGTCGGTCTGCGCCTCGTTGTTGAGGACGCTGAGCGTGCCGCCCTTCTGGGGCGTGCCGGACGCCGCGGACCCCGCGCTCTTGGCGCCGCTGTCCTCGGGGCCGCAGGCGACGGCGCCCACGGCGAGAACCACGGCTATCGCGGCCGCTCTTGCGACATTCCCCGACGAAATGGACGTGTGACGCATCGGATGTAGACCTCTCGGTGACTGCTGGGCAGGG
Source organism: Streptomyces xanthochromogenes (assembly GCF_014650455.1). Lineage (GTDB taxonomy): Bacteria > Actinomycetota > Actinomycetes > Streptomycetales > Streptomycetaceae > Streptomyces > Streptomyces xanthochromogenes. Next base: position 197,748 of record NZ_BMUZ01000001.1, read on the forward strand.
CGACGGAGACGGGCGCCCACAGCACCAAAAGGAAAGAGGGGTGGCTGCGCCCGTGTGCGGAGACCGTGCGGAAGCACGGAAATGCCCGGGCGCAAAAAGGGAAAAGGAAGGTCGAACGCGCTCGGGACGGCGTCAGCTACAGAGAATGTCGGCCACGCTGTGCCCGGTCACGCCGATGAGCGCCAGCTCGATGGCGGCGCGTTCGGGGGTGGCGTGACGGTGCGACATGCCGAGAAATATGGACGAACGGCTGTTCACTGTCAATCGAGAACGAGACGGTCGTCCCACATTCTGGGACGTGTCGCACCGGTGCGGCTCAACTCTTCGGATACACCCAGGGGTTGGGCAGGCACTTGATCCCGTCGATGTCCAGGGACTTGGTCTGCTGCTGCATCACCGGGGCCAGCGCGCCGGGCGTGCGGCAGCTCACATGGTTGTGCCCCAGCCGGTGGCCGACCTCGTGGTTGATGAGCATCTGGCGATAGGTGAACATCGCCTTGCCCCAGCCGTACGTCACCGAGCCCTGCGCCCAGCGGAACGCGTTGATCATCACGCGGTCGGTGGCGGCCGAGTCGCAGGAGACGTTGTCCTCGGTGGTGTCCAGGCCCGACTTGGCGCACCAGACCCCGGTGGTCCCGGGGCTCGCGAGGGTGACCACGAAGTCCGGCTTGCCCGAGGAGATCCGCTCGAAGGTCATGTCCCCGCCGTGCGCCCAGCTGCGGTCGTCGTTCAGGGTCTTCTGCACGGCCTGGGCGAACAGGGCGCCGTCCAGGCCGAGGCCCTGCTCGATGTCGACCTGGTAGCGGTACTTGTGCCCCTTGCCCGGTGCCGCGTCGAACCCCGGCACGGTGTCGAACGTGCCGGACGCCTTGAGCTTGGGGTCCATCGGGTACTGCTGGGCCATCTTCTGGTCGTACGTCAGGACCGCGGGCGCGATCCCCGGGGTGGAGCGGCCGCTGCCCCGGGAGGCCGAGCCGTCGTCCTCTCGGCCCTTCTCGCCCGCGGCTCGGCCGGCCGCGTCGTGCTTCTCCCCGGCGGAGGTGACCTGCCCGGCGACGACGACCGCGAGCACGGTGGTCACCGCGGCGGCCGCGATCCCGGTGAACGTCCGCCCCTTGGACACCTTGGAGCCCTTGAGCCCGGAGCCCTTGAGCCCCTTCGGCTTCGCCTCGGGAGCGGGTGCCGGCGGCTCTTCGCGCAGCTGCGCCGGGACTCCGATGGTGCGCTGCCTGCCGGTGTCGCCGGTGCCGGTGCGGGGCCCGGATTCGGGCCCCGGCCCGTCGAAGGCCTCCGTGTAGGAGCGGCGCGGGCCCGGTATGCGCGGGCCCCCGGTGTTGAGAGGGGTGCCGGTCATGGCCGGGCGCGGCTTGCCGTGCCAGTCGCCGTAGTGGGACGCGGCCCCGCCACGGGGCCCGTCCTCGTCGTGCTCGGGGTGTCCGCCGCGCACCTGCGGGGTGCCGAAGGCGGGAGTGCCCGCGCCTTCCCGCCCGTCGGAGCCGTTGACCGCCGGGGCCTGCCGTCTGCGGCGGCCACCGCCGGAGGCGACGGCCGACTCGGCCTCGGAGGCCGGTGGCGCCTGGGGTATCGGCGCCGCGTCGCCGGTCTCGCTGGGTCGGCTGTGTCGTCCCACGCCCCGGATCAGCTCCTGTTTCCTCGGTCGTCGCCGCGGTGGTCGCCGGCGCTCTCGTCGATCAGCTCCCGCACGGCCTGCGCGACCGTCTCGGGGTACTCCATCATCGCCACGTGCCCGGCATCGGGCAGGGTAAGCAGCCGCGAATCCCGGAAGGCGGCCGCCGCCCGGCGGGCCATCCGGAACGAGACGAGCTGGTCGCGCGCCCCGTACACGAGCAGCGTCGGCGCGAGCACCCGCTCCGCCTGCCGCCACAGGCCGTGCTGGCCGCCCAGGGTGTACGCGTCCACGATGCCACGGGCCGAGCGGGCCATCGCATCCCAGAAGTAAGGGAGTTGGAGGCGCCGCTCCATCTCCTGCACGGCGGCCTCGAACCCCTCGGGGCTCACCCGGCCCGGGTCTCCGTAACAGAGGGCCATCACCCCGCGGGTGCGGTCCTCGGCGTTCCAGTCCCTGGTCAGCCGCGCGAACAGGGAGGCCACGCCCGGCAGCGCGACGAGCGCGGTGGGCCAGGCGCTGCGCTGGACGCGGATCTCGGGCAGCGCGGGCGAGACCAGGGTGAGCGTGCGCACCAGGTCGGGCCGTACGGCCGCGACCCGGGTGGAGACCGCGCCGCCCAGCGAGTTGCCGATGAGGTGGACCGGGCCGCGGCCCGCCGAGTCCAGCAGGCGGATCACGGCGCGGGCATGCGCGGTGATCGAGTAGTTGCCGTCGTCCGGCGGCGGGGAGTCCCCGAATCCGGGCAGGTCGAGCGCCTCGCCCTCCAGCCGGTCGGCGAGCAGCGGCATCAGCGCCGACCAGTTCTGCGAGGAGCCGCCCAGCCCGTGGACGTACAGCGCGGGTTCGAGGCCGGGGCGGGCGTCGCCGGGCCGGGACCTGACGGTCAGCGTGAGGCCGGGCAGGCTGACGGAACGCAGCTCCTCGCCCTCCGCGACCCTGACCGCGCCCACCCGCGGTGCCAGTGAGGCAGCGGCGGGGGTTTCCGGCAGCTCGGTCGAAGACATGCGGCAATGTTACGAGACGATCACACCGTGGTTCATGTGTTCGCCGTCACAGGCCGTATAGCGGCCGGCGCCACGAACTCCTAGGCTCGTAAGGAAGCCCCCGAATCACTCGCAGTGGACGAAAAGGGAGCAGTCATGTCCGTCGATCCGAGCGATCCGGAAACCTTTCAGGACGAAGCAGAAGGCGACCGCGCGGCCGAACTGTCCGAGGAGACCCCCGAGGCGGACGCGGCGGAGCAGCACACGGACGTACGACAGGACCGTGACGACCCGCTGAACCGTGTGGATCCGGGCACGGCCAACGAGGCGGACGTTGCCGAACAGGCGCGTGTGGTCGCCCTCGACGAGGACGACTACCGATGATTTGTTCGGTTTACCCCGGGTATCTCCGGCTACCCGGCGCGTCCGGTCCGTGAAATTCTGCGTCCGCACCGCGCACAGCCGGGTTACCCAAAAGTACGATGGCGGCGCGCGTACATCGCGCACCAGATCAACTTTGGGAGGCGGCGTGACAGCCATCGAGCAGACCGAGGCGGCGCGCCCGCGAGGCACGCGCCTGCCGCGCCGGGCCCGCCGCAATCAGCTTCTGGGCGCGGCCCAGGAGGTTTTCGTCGCGCAGGGTTACCACGCGGCCGCCATGGACGACATCGCGGAGCGCGCGGGCGTGTCCAAGCCGGTGCTCTACCAGCACTTCCCCGGCAAGCTCGAGCTCTACCTGGCCCTCCTGGACCAGCACTGCGAGTCACTGCTCCACGCGGTGCGCACCGCGCTGGCTTCGACGACGGACAACAAGCTGCGCGTCGCCGCGACGATGGACGCCTATTTCGCGTACGTCGAGGACGAGGGCGGCGCCTTCCGGCTCGTCTTCGAGTCGGACCTCACCAACGAGCCGGCCGTGCGCGAGCGCGTGGACCGGGTCAGCCTCCAGTGCGCCGAGGCGATCTCGGACGTCATCGCCGAGGACACCGGCCTGTCCAAGGACGAGTCGATGCTGCTGGCCGTGGGCCTGGGCGGCGTCTCCCAGGTGGTGGCCCGCTACTGGCTCTCCAGCGAGTCGACCATCCCCCGCGACAAGGCGGTGGCGCTGCTCACCTCGCTGGCCTGGCGGGGCATCGCGGGCTTCCCGCTGCACGGCACCGAGGGGCACTGAGCGGCATCCGGCCGGTCATTCCCGGATCCTGTTCGCTCCTGGCGTTCGGCGACCGGCCATTTCCGGTCGCCTCGCCGGGCTAATGTGTGCAGCGTACGGCGCGGCTGACCGCGCACCGCACGAGGTCGGAGGGACTTAGCCGTGGAGGTCAAGATCGGCGTGCAGCACGCGCCCCGGGAGATCGTTCTGGAGAGCGGGCAGTCCGCCGAACAGGTCGAGAGCGCGGTATCCGACGCCCTCGCCGGCAAGGCGCAGCTGCTCAGCCTCACGGACGACAAGGGCCGCAAGGTCCTGGTGCCGGCCGACAAGATCGCATACGTGGAAATCGGCGAGCCTTCGGTCCGCCGCGTGGGCTTCGGCGCCCTGTAGTACACGGCACGCAACGGAAGGGGGCCACCGGTTCGCACCGGTGGCCCCCTTCCGCATGCCCGGCGTACCCGTGCGGCCGTGCCCCCGGGGTGCGCTCCGCGGTTGCGGCGAGCCGCGCAGCCTTGCTTCCTCCCAGTGAGGGGAGGGTTGCGTTCCGGGAGGCTCGGGTAGGACGGGTGTGACCGGTTCCGCCCTGGCCGCACCCCTGGGAGGCGACGTACATGCTGCTGGAAGCCCTTGGCTCCGTACTGCTGGGATTCGCCCTCGCGTGGGCCGCCGTGACCCGGCTGTCCCACCGGCTGCCCGACCGCCGCACCGTGCTCGGAGTCGGCCCGCTCGCCGGGCTTTTCGGCGCTTTCCTGACCCACTCCGCGATCGGCCCCGGCCACGGGGTGATCACCCTGCTCGGCGCCACGTTCGTCGCGTCCGTCACACTCTCGCTGCTGCTGCGGCCGACCCGCCGTCTACGCCGGTGGGCGGCGTAGACGGCGCTGCCGTCGCCCTCTTGACCGGGCGTCAGGCGCGCGGGGAGCCCTCTTGACCGGGCGTCAGGCCCGCGGGGAGCCCGGAACCCTCTAGGCGGCCAGGCCCAGCGCGGCCATGCGCTTGGTGTGGGCCTTGGTGATCCGCGTGAACATCTCGCCGACCGCCGCGAGGTCGAAGCCCGCGGCCACCCCGTCCACCCCGCCGACCAGCATCGTCGAGAGCGCGTCGCGCTCGGCGACCACGCGCTGGGCCTGCGAGAGAGCCTCGCCCATCAGCCGACGGGCCCACAGCGCGAGCCGGCCGCCGACACGCGGGTCCGCCTCGATGGCGGCCCGCACCTTCTCCACCGCGAAGTTGCCGTGCCCGGTGTCGTCGAGGACCGACAGAACCAGGGAGCGGGTGTCGGAGTCGAGGTGATTGGCGACCTCGCGGTAGAAGTCGCTCGCGATCGAGTCGCCGACGTACGCCTTGACCAGGCCCTCAAGCCAGTCCGACGGGGCGGTCTGCTGGTGGAAGTCGTCCAGCGCCTTGGCGAACGGCTCCATCGCGGCCGTCGGCTCGGAGTCGATGTGGGCGAGCCGGTCGCGCAGCCGCTCGAAGTGGAGGAACTCCGCGGAGGCCATCTTCGCCAGCTCCGCCTTGTCCGCCAGGGTCGGCGCGAGCTTCGCGTCGTCGGCGAGCCGCTCGAAGGCCGCGAGCTCGCCGTAGGCGAGGGCACCGAGGAGGTCCACGACCGCGGCGCGGTACTGGGGAAGCGCGGAGGCCGTCTCCCAGTCCTGGGCGGCGATCCCGGTGCGCTCGGGCTCCGGGGTGATTTCTTCGGCTGCAGTGGCGTTGTCAGACGTCTCCATAAGCCGCACAATAGCCCGCCCGGGGCAGGCTGTAAGGGCCTGCTTGCTCACACCCGTACCACCGGTCCCGCGAATTCGCCCAACACACATGCGCGAATCCGGGGTACAGTGGTAATGCGCCCGGCGAGTATTTCGACGGGCTGCACGAATGAGGATGCCCGGTCGGTTGCTCGGTCGGCTCCGACCCGACAGCCCTCCGCGGGGCACGTATCAGTACGTGTCACCGAAGAGGGATCCCTCAGCGGCACGAGCGCTTGAGCGACGGCAGTGGTCCCGCGCCACCCGGCAACCCGATCGAATCTGATCCCCCGCCGGATGAAATGGGCACGGTAAGACCCGCCGCGTTCGCCTCCGTACCGCGTCTCACAGAAGAGGCAGCACCCTGACTACGTTCCGAGAGCTCGGGATTCTCCCCGAGACCGCCGAAGCCCTTGAAGCCGTCGGCATCGTGTCCCCGTTCCCCATCCAGGAGCTGACGCTCCCCGTCGCGCTCTCCGGCACCGACATCATCGGCCAGGCCAAGACCGGCACCGGCAAGACGCTCGGTTTCGGCCTGCCGATCCTGGAGCGCGTGACCGTCCCCGCCGACGTCGAGGCCGGCCGGGCCGCGTCCGAGCGGCTCACCAACACCCCGCAGGCCCTCGTCGTCGTCCCGACGCGCGAGCTGTGCCAGCAGGTGACCAACGACCTCCTCACCGCGGGCAAGGTCCGCAACGTGCGCGTGCTCGCCATCTACGGCGGCCGGGCGTACGAGCCCCAGGTCGAGGCGCTCAAGAAGGGCGTCGACGTGATCGTCGGCACCCCGGGCCGCCTCCTCGACCTCGCCGGGCAGAAGAAGCTCGACCTGTCCCACGTCAAGACGCTGGTGCTCGACGAGGCCGACGAGATGCTCGACCTCGGCTTCCTGCCCGACGTCGAGAAGATCATCCAGCTGCTTCCGCCGAAGCGGCAGACGATGCTGTTCTCCGCGACCATGCCGGGCGCCGTCATCGGCCTCGCCCGCCGCTACATGTCGCAGCCCACGCACATCCGCGCCACGTCGCCGGACGACGAGGGCACGACCGTCGCCAACACCGCGCAGTTCGTCTACCGCGCCCACTCCATGGACAAGCCGGAGATGGTCGCGCGCATCCTGCAGGCCGAGGGCCGCGGGCTCGCGATGATCTTCTGCCGTACGAAGCGGACCGCCGCGGACATCGCCGAGCAGCTCGCCAAGCGCGGCTTCGCCTCCGGCGCGGTCCACGGCGACCTCGGCCAGGGCGCCCGCGAGCAGGCGCTGCGCGCCTTCCGCAACGGCAAGGTCGACGTGCTCGTCTGCACCGACGTCGCCGCTCGCGGCATCGACGTCGAGGGCGTCACGCACGTCATCAACTACCAGTCGCCCGAGGAGGAGAAGACCTACCTCCACCGCATCGGCCGCACCGGCCGCGCGGGCAAGAAGGGCATCGCGATCACGCTGGTCGACTGGGACGACATCCCGCGCTGGCAGTTGATCAACAAGGCGCTCGACCTGAAGTTCCCGGACCCGGTCGAGACGTACTCCACCTCCCCGCACCTGTTCGAGGAGCTGAAGATCCCGGCCGGCACCAAGGGCGTGCTCCCCCGGGGCGAGCGCACCCGCGCGGGCCTCGCGGCCGAAGCGGTCGAGGACCTGGGCGAGACCGGTGGGCGCGGGCGCAAGTCCGCCGCCGCGGCTCCCGTCGTCACCGAGGAGCGTCCGGCCCGTACGCGTACGCCGCGTCAGCGTCGCCGCACCCGTGGTGGCACGCAGCTGGAAGGCGGCGAGGTCACCGCGCCTCCCGTCGCGACCCCGGTGGCCGAGGCCACCGAGACCGTGAGCGAGCAGCGCACCCCGCGCCGCCGCCGTCGTACCCGCGTGGGTGCGCCGTCGACCGCGCCGCAGGCCGCTGCCCCGGTGATCGAGGCCGCGCCGATGGCTGCCGCCGTGGCCGAGGCGCCCGCCAGGACCGAGCCCGCCCGCAAGGCCGAGCCGACCGTCAAGGCGCAGGCCGTCCGCAAGTCCGAGCCGCGCCGGCGTTCCGCGCCGGTCGCCGCCCCGCCCGTCGTCGAGCCGGTCGAGGCGAAGGCGGCGCGTCGCCGCCGGGTGCGCAAGGCCGCCGAGCCCGAGGTCGGCTTCGTGACCCCCGAGTCGGCCGCGCTCGAACTGGCCAGGGCCGCGAAGGCCCGGACCACCGCCGCGATGACCGAGGTCGCCGAGGCTCCGGCCGCCGCGGTCGCGGTGGCGGAAGCCCCGGCCAAGCCGAGGCGTACGCGGACGAAGAAGGCGGCGGAGCCCGTCGTCGAGGCCGCCCCGGTCGTCGAGACCGCGCCTGCGGTCGTGGCCGAGGCCCCCGTCAAGCCCCGCCGGACCCGTGCGAAGAAGGTCGCCGAGGCCGCGCCCGAGCCGGTCGTCGAGGCTGCCGCCGAGGCCGAGGCCCCGGTGAAGCCGCGCCGCACGCGCAAGAAGGCCGCCGAAGCCGTCGTCGAGACGGTCGAGGCCCCCGCGGCAGAGGCCACCCCCGAGGCGGCAGAGGCCCCGGCCAAGCCGCGGCGCAGCCGCGCCAAGAAGGTCGCCGAGGCCGCGCCCGAGGCGGCAGAGGCTCCGGCCAAGCCGCGTCGCAGCCGCGCCAAGAAGGTCGCCGAGGCCGCGCCCGAGCCGGTCGTCGAGGCTGCCGCCGAGGCCGAGGCCCCGGTGAAGCCGCGCCGCACGCGCAAGAAGGCCGCCGAAGCCGTCGCCGAGACGGTCGAGGCCCCCACGGCAGAGGCCGAGGCCCCGGCCAAGCCGCGTCGCACCCGTGCGAAGAAGGCCGCGGTCGCCCCCGAGGCGTGAGCCGCACCGCCTGAAACGGCCCGGTTCCCCTGCGGGGGTCACCGGGCCGTTCGCGTTCCCGCGCCGGGCTCCGCCGGGGCCGCCGGATACGCTCTACTCATGAGTAAGCCCCGCTCCCTCGACCTTCCGTCGCGTACGCGTGCGTACCGGCTCGGCACCCCGCGCCAGGAGTTCGCGGTGCTCGATTCGAGGCCGGAGCGGCGGGTGCGGGGCACCGTGCTCCTGGTGCCGGGGTACACCGGGAGCAAGGAGGACTTCCTCGCGCTCCTCGACCCGCTGGCGGACGCCGGGTACCGGGCAGTGGCGGTCGACGGGCGCGGGCAGTTCGAGAGCCCGGGGCCGCGGCGCACCTCCGGCTACACCCCGCGCGTGCTCGGCGCCGATGTGATCGCGCAGGCAGCGGCCCTCGGCGACGGGCCCGTGCACCTCGTGGGGCACTCCTTCGGCGGCTTCGTGGCCCGCTCGGCGGCCCGGCTCGACCCGTCCGCCTTCCGCTCTCTGACGCTGCTGTCGTCCGGGCCGGGGCGTGTCGCGCCCGATCAGCGCACGAAGCTGCGGATGCTCCGGGCCGCGCTGCCGGTGCTGCCGCCGTCGTGGGTGTGGGCGGTGACGCAGTGGCTGGACGGTCGGGACCCGGCGTACGTCGCCGATCCGCCCGAGATCGTGTCCTTCCTCGAACGCCGCTGGTTCAGCACGCAGCCCGCCCAACTCATCGCCACCGGGCGGCAGTTGAGGGTCGAGCCGGACCGTACGGAGGGGCTTGCGGGGTTGCCGCTGCCGCTGCACGTGGCGTACGGGGACGGGGAGACGGTGTGGACGGTCGGGGAGCTGGCGCACATGGCGCGCAGCGTGGGGGCTCGGCACACCGTGATCGCCGGGGCGGACCACTCCCCCAACGTCTCCCATCCGGAGGAGCTGGCCTCGGCCCTGGCCGACTTCTGGACCACCTGAGCCGCGTCGGCCCGGCGAGGTTGTTCACGCGGTTCCCCGCGCCCCTGGGTGGCCCGCACGACCCAGCACCGACCATCACCAACCCCGCCAGGGGCGCGGGGAACTGCGCGACCAGCCCTCGGCGGCCCGCAGGCGAGCGAATCGCGGCGGGCACGGCCACTCCGCACCGGGTCAGTACTGGGACTGGAGGTGGTGCCAGAAGCCGTCCCGGAGGGAGCGGCGGAGGTCCGCGTGGCCGCGCAGGGAGTACTGGAGGAGGCGCTCCGCCTCGATGAGGAGGTCCTGGTCGACCGGGCCGGGCAGGTAGGGGTGGCCGGGCAGGAGGTCGGCGAGGGCGGCACGCCCCCGCTCCGAGAGCCACGTCGCGGCGATCCGCGCCCCCACGAACCGCACGTCCTCCCGGCTCGGCGCCGGCCCGTCCTGCTCGTACAGCGTGACCGGCCGCCGCGTCACGTACGGCTTGCAGAAGTCGAGGTCGAACGTGCGCTGGCTGTCGACCTCCCACAGCAGCGGCTCCGCCTGGTTGCGGCCCTCCGCCGCCTCGATGCCCCACAGGTGGACCCGCGCCCCGTACCCCTGCGCTGCCTCGACCGCCGAGACGAGGTCCTCGTCGCCGCCGATCAGCGCCGCGTCACTGATCGCGCGGTGGCGGGCCAGCGACTCCAGGTCGGAGCGGATCAGGGAGTCGACGCCCTTCTGCTGGTTGTTCGCGTTGAGGTTGCCGAGCCTGACCTTGACGTCGGGCAGCTCGGCGATCGACTGCTGCTCGGGGGTGTGGATGCGCCGGCGCGCGCCGTCGTACCAGTACACGCGGAGCAGCCTGCTGTCCGCGAAGATCGTGCGCGCCTTGTCGATGAAGGCCTCGATCAGCCCCTCGGCGTCGAGGTCGAAGGAGCGCCGGTCCTCGGTACCGGTGACGAGGAGGCCGCCGGCCGCGTAGACGTACCCCGCGTCGACGAAGATCGCATGGGTGGAGGGCGTCTTCGCGACCTCCGCGAGCATGCGCTGGAGCAGCTCGTTGGTGGCGTCCAGCTTGCGGTCCAGCTGGGCGACGAGTTCATGGGGCACCTGGGCCGGCTGAGGTTCCTGGGATTCGTCCATACGCTTTCCATTGTCGACTTCGTGACGCAGCGGGCACAACCGGGCACGGGTGGTTGCTTTCTCCGGTCAATCCTTAGCAATCCGAAAAATTTCCTTAGCGTAGGGAATGTTTGCTGGAGGCAACCCGTTGATCCCTACGGAACGCGTTGCACAGTGGCCACGCAATCCACTCTTAACGGGCGGGCAACCGCCCCGACGCCTCGTGGGAGCAGGCTGTTCCAGCAGCCCCCCGCACCAGTAGTTCTCCTAGCAGGAGGATCAGACGAAGGGAGAAGCCATGCGCTTCGAAATCATGCGCCTGGACGACGTCGACGGTACCGCCGTTGACAGCACCGTCGTGGACGCCGCCTCCGTCAACCGGATTGTGCAGCAGGCCGCCGCCATGGGTCAGCGCATCTACATCCGCCCGACCGAATCCGCAGCCTCGTAACGCGTAAGAGGCAGTGAGTGCCCCCGCGAGCCGTGAACGGCCGCGGGTGCCGTATGCAGAAGCGCCCCCGTACAGACGAGTACGGGGGCGCTTTGGTATGTCCGAGGGCCTCAACAGGCCTTCCCGGGGCGTCAGTTGGCGTGGATGACCTGGGTGACGCCGTTGATGATCTGCTGCACCGCGAGGGCCGAGAGCATCATGCCCGCGAGCCGTGTGACCAGGACGACGCCGCCGTCCTTGATGACGCGGATGATCAGCAGCGAGTACCGCATGGTCACGTAGAGCACGAGATGGATGGCGATGATCGCCGCCCAGACCGAGACCTGCCCGGACACCGAGTCGTGGTTCTGGACGGCCAGGATGACCTGCACGATCGCGCCGGGCCCCGCGAGCAGCGGCATGCCGAGCGGCACCAGGGCGACGTTGACGTCCTTGGTCTGCTGGGGCTCGTCGGTCTTGCCGGTGAGCAGATCGAGCGCGATCAGGAGCAGCAGCAGACCGCCCGCGATCATCAGCGCGGGGACGTCGATGTGCAGATACGTCAGGATCTGGTGCCCGACGAGCCCGAAGAGCGTGATCACTCCGAGCGCGACGGCGGCAGCCTGCCACGCCATCCGGCGCTGGACCTTGGCGGCCCGGCCGGCGGTCAGCGCGAGGAAGATCGGCGTGATCCCGGGGGGATCCATGATGACGAACAGGGTGAGGAAGAGGGAGCCGAAGACGGCAGCGTCGAACACGGTGAGCCTTGCAAGTGAGGGGCGTACATGAGGAGGGCTGGGGCGCTGGTGCGCGGGCCGGCCGGGCCCGTCCCCCGGGGCCGCGTGGAAGCCGGCCGGGGCGGGGGTTCGAGGAGTGGGGGTGCGGGGGCGGTGCCCCCGGGGCGGGGAGAGGCGCGCTCTCCCTACGGGCGGGCGCCTCCGCCCGCGCCCGGCACGGGGAAGGCCCCCGTGGCGCGGCGGGTGATCTCGCCGTAGATCTCGGGGTCGGTGGTGTACTCCCCGAGCCGTACGGTCTTGCGGCTGCCGTGGTAGTCGCTGGAGCCGGTGGCGAGCAGGCCGAGCTCGCGGGCGAGGCCGCGCAGCCGGTCGCGGGTGGGGGCGTCGTGGTCGGTGTGGTCGACCTCGATGCCGTCGAGCCCGGCGGCGGCCAGCTCCGCTATCGCGGACTCGGGTACGACCCGGCCGCGCTTGACGGCGAGCGGGTGGGCGAAGACGGTGACGCCGCCGGCGGCCTTGACGAGCCGGATCGCGTCGAACGGGTCCAGCTCGTGCTTGCCGACGTAGGCCCGGCCGCCGTCGCCGAGCCAGTCCGGCACGAAGGCGTCGGACACCGAGTCGACGACGCCGAGTTCGACGAGCGCCTCGGCGACGTGGGGGCGGCCCACCGAACCGTCGCCCGCGATGCGCGCGACCTGCTCCCAGGTGATGGGCACGCCGAGGTCACGGAGCTTGGCGACCATGCCTTGGGCGCGGGGCACCCGGTCGTCGCGCACGAGCTCGCGCTCGCGGGAGAGCTCGGGCTCCTCGGGGTCGAAGAGGTAGGCCAGCATGTGCAGGCCGATGCCGTCGATGCGGCAGGAGAGTTCGGCGCCGGTGACGAGGGTGAGCCCGGCCGGGAGCGCGGCGATGGCCTGCGCGTATCCGCGGGTGGTGTCGTGGTCGGTCAGCGCGACGACGTCGAGCCCGGCGGCGGCCGCGTTGGCGACCAGCTCGGCAGGGGTGTCCGTACCGTCCGACGCCGTGGAGTGGGTGTGCAGATCGATGCGCACGACGCGTACTCCAGGGCATAAGGGACGGATCAGGGGACGGTCAAGGATAACCGCCCGGCCGCGCCCCGCGGTCCGCTCCCGGATCGCCGGGTCAGGACAGGATGCGCGGGGTCAGCGCCCCGCACGGGACCAGCTCGACCTCGGCGCCCGCGTCGCGCAGGTCGGTCAGGACGAGCTCGTCGTACATGAGCAGGCCGGACTGCTCGGGCCACACGATGGCCCACAGCCAGAGCCCGCAGGCCTCCCCGGCGAAGACGGCGCGGTCGTCCGGGGTGCGGGTGACGTGCCACATCGGGGTGGGCCGGCCGGCCGCGAGGACCTTGGTGTGCGGAGGCTTGTCGACGCTCATGAACGGGCCGGGGTCGGGCCCGTCGATGCCCGCGTACCGCGCGCCGAGCCCCACGCCCAGTTCCTCGGCGACCAGGATCAGCTCGCCGATGCCGCCGAGCGGGCCGGGGCCCGAGCAGGCGACGGCGGTCGCGCGGCCACCGCTGCGGTCGTCACCCGCGTACGCGACGCCGGTGAACAGCCAGCCGACGGGCAGCGGCCAGGGCATCCATGCCGGCACCTGGGCCCGGCGCACGACGACCTCCAGGGCCTCGACGCTGGGCGGCACCACCGGCTGGAGCGGATACACCGGCCCGTGCGCGTCGCACTGCCAGGTGTCGGCAAAGAGACCGGGCGCCCTGACCCGGCCTCCGCACTTCGGGCAACTGGGTTCGCCCCTCATAGAGCCCCACGGTCCTCCCCGCCCGTCGCCCCGTCAAGGACGATCACCCATCCGGAGTGCGGTCCACCCGTCGGCCCCGGACGCGGAGCCGGGGGCAGGGGCCCGGAGGCCATGCGAGACCGCGAGAAAAGTAGTTTCATCTTGCATCCATTAGCCTAGCTAAGTTATTATGTGTATCGCACAACGATCTTGGGTCACCCATCGAGCGGTGACCGTCCCAACGGGAAGCGGGAGCAACCATGCGGCAAGGAGAGGACCCTCTCGACGAAGGTGCGGGAGCCGGCAGTCTGTTGCGTCAGCCCAAGGCGGTCTGGGCGACCGCGGGCGCGTCCGTCGTGGCCTTCATGGGCATCGGCCTGGTCGACCCGATCCTGCCCTCCATCGCCAAGGGCCTGGACGCCACACCCAGCCAGGTCTCCCTGCTCTTCACCTCGTACTTCCTGATCACCGCCGTCGCCATGCTGGTCACCGGCTTCGTGTCCAGCCGGATCGGCGGCAAGAAGACGCTCCTGGCGGGCCTCGCCCTGGTGGTCGTCTTCGCCGCGCTCGCCGGCACCTCGAACTCGGTCGGCGAACTCGTCGGCTTCCGGGCCGGATGGGGGCTCGGCAACGCGCTGTTCGTCTCCACCGCGCTGGCGGTCATCGTGGGCGCCGCGGCCGGCGGAAGCGCCGCCGCGATCCTGCTCTACGAGTCCGCGCTCGGGCTCGGCATGGCGTGCGGGCCGCTGCTCGGCGCGATCCTCGGCGACATGAAGTGGCGCTACCCCTTCTTCGGCACCGCGGCCCTGATGGCGATCGGCTTCATCGCGATCACGGCGCTCCTGAAGGAACAGCCCAGGCCCGCGCGCAAGACGTCGCTGCTCGATCCGATCAAGGCGCTCGGCCACGGCGGGCTCGCCTCGGCCGCGGCGTCCGCGTTCTTCTACAACTACGCGTTCTTCACGGTCCTCGCCTTCACCCCGTTCGTCCTGAACATGTCGCCGTACAAGTCGGGCGGAGTCTTCTTCGCCTGGGGCGTGCTGCTCGCGGTGTTCTCGGTCCTCGTCGCGCCGCGGCTCCAGAAGCTGTTCGGCTCGCTGAAGGTGCTCGGCGGATCGCTGGTGCTGCTCGCCGCCGACCTGATCGTGCTCGGCTACGGCAACCACGCCACGGCCGTCGCCGCGACCATCGCGTCCGGCGCGTTCATCGGCCTCAACAACACCGTCTTCACGGAACTGGCCCTGGGTGTCTCGGACGCGCCCCGGCCGGTGGCGAGCGCGGGCTACAACTTCGTGCGCTGGTTCGCCGCGGCCGCGGCCCCCTACTTCGCGCCCAAGATCGAGGAGTGGAGCAACATCCACATCCCGTTCGTGGTCGCTGCCGTCGCGGCGGTGCTCGGTGCGCTGATCGTGTGGGTTCGGCGCTCTTCGCTCACGCACGAGGCGGAGGAACTGCAGCCGGCGCATGCCTCGGAGGACGGGGTCTCGGTCTTCGCCAACTGAGCGGGTGGCCTCCGGCGGGGCGGGGGGGCGGGTTGTTCGTGCCCCAGCAGGACCGGCGCTGATCGGCATCGGCATCCCCAGCCCGCGCGGTGCCTGCCCCGGGGGCCTCGGCCTTCGGGTGCGGGCCGTGCGTGGCTGCTCGCGCAGTTCCCCGCGCCCCTCAACGAATCGGCGCCGACAAGAGACGGCACACCCAGCCCGCGCGCTGCCCGCCCAGGGCCTCCGCCTTCGGGTGCGGGCCGTGCGTGGCTGCTCGCGCAGTTCCCCGCGCCCCTGTAGGTGGACCCCCTCCTACCGGTCGCGCCCACCGCGGCGCAGCCGCACATGCCACCGCCCCACGTCCTCAAACCGGATCGGCCCCGGCCGGCACCACCAGCCCGTCCGGCGATTGAGGACGAGCGCCGTTCAGGCGCGAACGGGGTCCCGGGCGGAGCCCCCGGGCCTCGCTCTTCGGCTGCGGGCCGTGCGTGGCTGGTCGCGCAGTTCCCCGCGCCCCCAAGTACCTCGGCGCTGGGGCACCTTCAGCCCGTCCGGCGATTGAGGACGAGTGCCCTCAAGGCGCGAACGGGGGCCGGGCGCAGCCCCGGGGTGGGGGGTCAGTCCAGGGCGACGGACTTGCGCAGGGGGTCCCGCAGGTCCGTGCCCCGCGTCAGCCAGCGCTCCTCCAGCTCCGCCGCGCCGCGAACCCGCTTCCAGGCGGCCTCGTTCGAGGTCATGGGGAGCAGCGGCAGGAAGCGGACCGGGTCGAGCGGGGCGTCGAGCTCCAGGTCCTCGACCAGGCCGCCCGGCTCGGCGACCAGCACGGATGCGAACGGGGCGCCGGGCCACAGCGGTTCGCCCAGGTCGAGCGAGGCGCCCGGGGCCACCACGAGACCCTCCACCTGCGGGGACGCGGCGAGCACGGCGAGCGGGCGGAGCACCTTGTCGGTGTCGGCGAGCCCCGCCCGCACCGACAGGACCAGCTCGGCCCGCGGGCCCTTCACCGGGTCGGCAAGGGCGGAGGTGGGATCGGCCATCGGCTGGGCGGACATGCCGAGGGTCGCGTACCGGACGATGTCGCCCTCGGTGAACCGCAGCACCTCGATGCGGTCCGTACCGAGGAAGGTGACCGCGGCGCGCGCGTCCGGCTCGCCCAGCGCAGTGCGCAGCCGGGCCTCGACCAGAGCAAGAACATCAACCATGGGCCGAGCATAGAAGGCGTATGCAAGCGGCAAAGAAGGGCCTCGGCGCAACAGTGGGCTGATAGTCTTGGCCGCTGTTCGGGACAGCAGGAAGTTCCCCACGGGGGACCGGCTGGAGGAGGTGGGGCTGCGATGGATCGAAGTCGGCCTGGCAGTACCAACCGCTCTTCCGCACGGCTGCGTTGTTCCCGGTGATCTGAACTCTCGTCGATCCGAGAGCGTGCATACCCGGCCCTCGTGCCCGGAAACACCTGAACCTCATGGCGTTTCGCCAACGGAAGAGCATCTCGCCTCGCGTTGTCCGTTTCAGTAGCGAACGCCGTCCCCGCGTGCCCCTGTGGTGCCGCCCGCTTTGCGAACGTGTGCGATGGATACCCCTCCGGGTCGATTCGACCTCTTGGCCCCCTTCGTCGCAGAACGTCCCCATTCCGGGCAGTTCCAGAGCGTCACGCCCCGACGGCCCCTCCGTGAAGGAGTCCTGCCATGTCGATGATCCGTGACCTGCGCGCCGTGGTCCGCCCCGCACTGCGCAAGACCAGCACCCCGTACAACGGCTACGACAACACCCGCGACCCGTCGGCGAGCAGCGCCGTCGTGGACTGCGCGGTCTACCGCGACGGACAGCGGCTGCGGTCCGTCGAGGAGAACACCTGCCTCACCCCGCGCGAGGCGATGCGCCGGGTGCGTGAGGGCGGCGGCTTCGCGTGGATCGGTCTGCACGAGCCGACCGAGGCCGAATTCGCCGGTATCGCGGCCGAGTTCGGGCTGCACCCGCTCGCCGTGGAGGACGCGGTCCACGCCCACCAGCGGCCCAAGCTGGAGCGCTACGACGACACCCTGTTCACCGTCTTCAAGACCATCCACTACGTCGAGCACGCCGAACTCACCGCGACCAGCGAGGTCGTGGAGACCGGCGAGGTGATGTGCTTCACCGGGCGGGACTTCGTCATCACCGTCCGGCACGGCGGCCAGGGCTCGCTGCGCGCGCTGCGCAAGCGCCTCCAGGACGATCCCGAGCTGCTCGCCAAGGGCCCCTCCGCCGTGCTGCACGCCATCGCCGACCAGGTGGTGGACGGCTACCTCGCCGTCGTGGACGCGGTGCAGGACGACATCGACGAGGTCGAGATCGAGGTCTTCTCGGCCCCGGCCAAGGGCAGCCCGCGCGGGGTGGACGCCGGCCGGATCTACCAACTCAAGCGCGAGGTACTGGAGTTCAAGCGCGCGGTGTCCCCGCTGCTGCGGCCGATGCAGCTCCTCAGCGAGCGCCCGATGCGCCTGGTGGACCCGGACATCCAGAAGTACTTCCGTGACGTGGCCGACCACCTGGCCCGCGTACAGGAACAGGTCATCGGCTTCGACGAGCTGCTCAACTCGATCCTCCAGGCCAACCTCGCCCAGGCCTCCGTCGCCCAGAACGAGGACATGCGCAAGATCACGTCCTGGGCGGCCATCATCGCCGTGCCGACGATGGTGTGCGGGGTGTACGGCATGAACTTCGAGTACATGCCGGAGCTGCACTGGAAGTACGGCTACCCGGTCGCGATGGGTCTGGTGGCCGTGGCCTGCTTCGCCATCCACCGCACCCTCAAGCGCAACGGCTGGCTCTGACCGGTCAGTTGGCGCGGTTCGCCCGGACGACCAGGGCGAGCCCGGCCAGGATCACCAGGAGCGCCGGGTAGGCGAGGACCGGCGGCTGCTGGCCGAGCCAGAGCGCCGCGATGAGGGCGGCACCGGGCGTTTCGAGCAGGATCGCCGTGGAGGTGACGGACGGCCCGAGGCTCGCCACCACCCGGTTCAGGAGGGAGTGGCCGAGCAGCTGCGCCGCGAGCGTGAGCACGGCGAGCTTCGCCCAGGTCCCGGCGTCGTACGAGGTGAGGTCGGCCCCGCTGACGAGCGACGCCGCCAGGAGCCCGACGGCGGCCGTGCCGTAGCAGAGGTAGGTGTACGGAACGGTGTCCACGCTCTTGCGGACCTCCGCGCCGAGCAGCACGTAGCCGGCGGCTGCGATACCGCCGCCGAGCGCGAGCGCGTCGCCCGCGAGCGCGCGCGAGGACAGGCTGAGGTCGACGCCGGTGAGCAGCAGGACCCCGACGCAGGCGGCCAGGGTGCCGCTCCACACCAGGGCCGGCGGGCGGTGGCCGCGCAGCCGCAGCGCGACGGTGGTCCAGATCGGGGTGGTGGTGCACAGCGCGGTCGACGAGGCCACCGACGTCATGCTCAGGCTCGGCAGCCAGAGCCCGAAGTGCAGCGCCAGCAGACCGCCCGCGCCGAGCGTGAGGCCCACCTCGCGCCGGGTCAGCGCGCGCAGCCGGGCACGGTACTTGAACCAGGCCACCGGGGTCAGCGCGCCGACCGCGAGGGCGTTGCGCCAGAACGCGATGGCGAGCGCGGGCGCGGCGGTGGCGGCGATGAGCGGCGCGGACAGCGAGACGCTGGCGAGGGCGACGCCGAGCAGCACGAGATCGATGCGCGGGACGGCGGCGACGGCCGGCGCGGGGGTGGTGGCAGTGGTCACGGCCGCAGCGTAAGGGGCATGGCCGGATTACGGAACTGACTATTCCCGGGGGCCTCTACTGTGGTCCCATGACGCAGACGTTGCTCGACCAGGCCCTGGTCGAGGAGGCCACGAAGAAGTCCGGGCTCATCTGGGTGCGCGGCACCGGGGTGGCCGCCGAGCGCGCCCTGTGGCACGCCTGGCTCGACGGGGCCGCGTACGTCGTCGGAGGCGGTCCTGGCGAGCAGCCGCTCGACGGGCTGCCGGACGGCGGCACGGCGACGGTGACGGTCCGCTCCAAGGACAAGGGCGGCCGGCTCGTCGCCTGGACCGCGGCGGTGTCGGAGATCCCGGCGGGCTCCGAGGCGTGGGACACGGCCGTGGCCGAGCTCAAGGGCAAGCGGCTGAACGCGCACGACGGCGAGGCGATGCCGGCCCGGTGGGCCGCGGAGTGCCGCCTGCTCCGGCTGACGCCGGCGGGCCCCTTGGAAACGGCCCCGGAGTCGTCCCTGGCCGCCTCGCCCGTGCCCACACCGGCGACCACCCGGCATCCGGTACCTGCGGCGCTCCCCAGGCTGCTTTTCCGACGCAAGCGGCGCTGACCCGGTCCGGCGGCCGCACGCATCAGGTCGTCGGGAGCTGGTGGCCGTAGTCCACCGTCGCGTCCTTCGACGGCGGCGCGAGCGCGAAGTCCTTGTTCCAGTCCGCGAGTTCGAGGACTCCGGCGCCGCCCGCGCGCTCGAAGCGCAGGGGGTAGGGCGTGCCCTGGAGGGAGACGTCGAGGGTGCCGCCCTCGCCGTCCTTGCC
Organism: Streptomyces xanthochromogenes; assembly: GCF_014650455.1. Taxonomy (GTDB): domain Bacteria; phylum Actinomycetota; class Actinomycetes; order Streptomycetales; family Streptomycetaceae; genus Streptomyces; species Streptomyces xanthochromogenes. The sequence continues at coordinate 217,011 of NZ_BMUZ01000001.1, forward strand.
CGCCTCGATCCGGACCGTACGGACCGTGCCGACCTCCGAGCGGTCCCCCTTCGACAGCGTGCCCTGCAGCCCCAGCATCCCCTTGAGCAGGACCGACTTGTCGGTGAAGCCGCGCAGTTGCTGGTAGGCGGGGTCGCCCGACGGCACCTTGACGTACTTGTCGTCGAGCTTGCCCGCGGCCTGCGCCGCGCCGCCCGACTCACTGTGCGACCAGAACCCGGCGCCCGCCTTGAGGAACAGGTCGTCGCCCACCCGCAGCAGCCCGAACGTGCTCTTCTGCGAGGTGACCGTGCCCGACCCGCCGCTGCCCTTCAGCTTCATGTCGATCTTGTACGAGCCGCCCTTGCTGACCAGGGTTCCCGACAGACGCACCGCGTCCGCCCCGTCCGCGGCCGTACGCGCCTTGCTCTCGATCTCGGGAGCGGACAGCTTGCCGACGCCGTTGGTCCCCTCGTCGGGGTCCGAGCCGCAGGCGGTGAGCGCCGCGGCGAGGCCCGCGCACAGCACCACGGGCAGCGCGGCCCGGCGGGCCCGGACCCGCACCCGGACGGCCAAGGGGGATGAGGTCACCTGCGCACTGCCTCTCACATGGATGTAGGGGGTCGGCAGACCGCACCCTACCCGCCGTGCATACGCTGCTCGGCAGAGCTCCGGACGGACGACCCGCAAGGGCGTACCGCGCCGCCACCGGCTAGCCTGAAGCCCTTGTCCCACAGCGATCGCGGTGGTGCGGAGCAACCCTGAACAGTAAGGAGGCGCTCGTATGGCGGCAGGCGCCCCCCGGGTCTTCGTATCGCATCTCTCCGGCGTCGCCGTCTTCGACCCCAACGGCGACCAGGTCGGCCGGGTGCGCGACCTCGTGGCGATGCTCCGGGTCGGCCGCAGGCCTCCCCGGCTGCTCGGCATCGTCGTGGAGGTCGTGAGCCGGCGGCTCATCTTCCTGCCCATGACCCGGGTCACCGGAGTGGAATCGGGCCAGGTCATCACGACCGGCGTGGTCAATCTGCGCCGCTTCGAGCAGCGGCCGACCGAGCGCCTGGTCCTCGGCGAACTCCTGGACCGCCGGGTCACCCTGGTCGAGGACGGCGAGCAGGTGACCGTCCTGGACGTGGCGATCCAGCAGCTTCCGGCCCGCCGCGACTGGGAGATCGACAAGGTCTTCGTGCGGCGCGGGAAGTCGGGCGCGCTGCGCCGCAAGGGCGAGACGCTGACCGTCGAATGGTCGGCCGTCAGCGGATTCTCCCTGGAGGAGCACGGGCAGGGCGCCGAGAACCTGGTCGCCACCTTCGAGCAGCTGCGCCCCGCCGACCTCGCGAACGTCATGCACCACCTCTCCCCCAAGCGCCGGGCCGAGGTGGCCGCCGCCCTCGACGACGACCGGCTCGCGGACGTCCTGGAGGAGCTGCCGGACGACGACCAGGTGGAGATCCTCGGCAAGCTGAAGGACGAGCGGGCCGCCGACGTCCTGGAGGCGATGGACCCGGACGACGCCGCCGACCTGCTCTCGGAGCTGCCCGAGGAGGACAAGGAGCGCCTCCTGACCCTGATGCAGCCCGACGACGCGGCGGACGTGCGAAGGCTGCTCTCGTACGAGGAGCGCACGGCGGGCGGTCTGATGACCACCGAGCCGATCGTGCTGCGGCCAGACGCCACGGTCGCCGACGCGCTGGCCCGGGTGCGCCAGCAGGACCTCTCGCCCGCGCTCGCCGCGCAGGTGTACGTCTGCCGTCCGCCGGACGAGACGCCGACGGGCAAGTACCTCGGCATGGTGCACTTCCAGCGCCTGCTGCGCGAGCCGCCGTTCACCCTGGTCAGCTCGGTGGTGGACAGCGATCTGAAGCCGCTGCCGCCGAACGCCTCGCTGCCGTCGGTGACCAGCTTCCTCGCCGCGTACAACATGGTGGCCGCGCCCGTGGTGGACGAGAGCGGCTCGCTGCTCGGCGCCGTGACCGTCGACGACGTACTCGACCACCTGCTGCCGGACGACTGGCGCGAGACGGAGTTCCACGGGCCTGAGGGGGTTCCCGATGGGCAGCACTGACCGCGCCGAGGAGCGCGCCCGGGCGGGCGGGGCGAGCGCCGTGGCCCGCGGCCGCACCCGGCTCGACCAGCCGCGCTCGGGGCGCGTGCGGCTGCTGCCGGAGTGGGACCCGGAGGCGTTCGGGCGGTTCAGCGAGCGGATCGCGCGGTTCCTGGGCACCGGGCGGTTCATCGTCTGGATGACCCTGATCATCATCCTGTGGGTCGCCTGGAACATCTTCGCGCCGAGCAGTCTGCGCTTCGACAACTACCCGTTCATCTTCCTCACGCTGGCCCTCTCGCTCCAGGCCTCGTACGCGGCCCCGCTGATCCTGCTCGCGCAGAACCGGCAGGACGACCGCGACCGGGTCACCCACGAGCAGGACCGCAAGCAGAACGAGCGGTCCATCGCCGACACCGAGTACCTGACCCGGGAGATCGCCGCGCTGCGGATGGGCCTCGGCGAGGTGGCGACGCGCGACTGGATCCGCTCCGAACTCCAGGACCTGGTCAAGGAGATGGAGGAGCGCCGGCACCTATTCCCGCCGGAGCGGCCGTACGGACGTGACGAAGGCGACCGCTGACAGGGCTTTCCGTACTGTGCGGTAGGCGCCGTACCATCGACCGTATGGCTACGGAAGACGCGGTGCTTGAGGCACTGGCGACGGTGAACGACCCCGAGATCCACCGACCGATCACTGAGCTCGGCATGGTCAAATCGGTGCAGATCGCCGAGGACGGGGCAGTGGCCGTCACGGTGTACCTGACCGTCTCCGGCTGCCCGATGCGCGAGACCATCACGAAGAACGTCACGGAGGCGGTCGAGCGGGTCGAGGGCGTCAGCCGTGTCGACGTCACGCTCGACGTGATGAGCGACGAACAGCGCAAGGACCTCGCGTCCGCGCTGCGCGGCGGCACCGCCGAGCGCGAGGTGCCCTTCGCCCAGCCCGGCTCGCTGACCCGCGTGTACGCGGTCGCCTCCGGCAAGGGCGGCGTCGGCAAGTCCTCGGTCACGGTCAACCTGGCGGCCGCGATGGCCGCGGACGGCCTGAAGGTCGGCGTCGTGGACGCCGACATCTACGGCCACTCGGTGCCCCGCATGCTGGGCGCCGACGGCCGGCCCACCCAGGTCGAGAACATGATCATGCCGCCGTCCGCGCACGGCGTGAAGGTCATCTCCATCGGCATGTTCACCCCGGGCAACGCCCCGGTCGTCTGGCGCGGCCCGATGCTGCACCGCGCGCTCCAGCAGTTCCTCGCGGACGTGTACTGGGGCGACCTGGACGTCCTCCTGCTCGACCTGCCGCCGGGCACCGGTGACATCGCGATCTCGGTGGCCCAGCTGGTGCCCAACGCCGAGATCCTCGTGGTGACCACCCCGCAGCAGGCCGCCGCCGAGGTGGCCGAGCGGGCCGGTTCCATCGCCGTGCAGACGCACCAGAAGATCGTCGGCGTCGTCGAGAACATGGCGGGCCTGCCGTGCCCGCACTGCGACGAGATGGTCGACGTGTTCGGCACCGGCGGCGGCCAGAAGGTCGCCGACGGGCTGACCAAGACGACCGGTGCGAACGTGCCCGTCCTCGGCTCCATCCCGATCGACGTCCGCCTGCGCGAGGGCGGCGACGACGGCCGTCCCGTCGTCCTGTCCAACCCGGACTCCCCGGCCGGCGCCGCCCTGCGCGCCATCGCGGGCAAGCTGGGCGGCCGCGCCCGCGGCCTGTCGGGCATGTCCCTCGGGATCACCCCGCGCAACAAGTTCTAGCCGAGCGGCCGGGGCGTCCACAGACGTCCCGGCCGATCCGTCGGGCCCATCCACCCGGGCCCATCCATCCAGGCCGATCCACTTAGGCCGATCCACCTAGGCCGGGACGGACAACGCCGCGAGGTATTCGGCCAAGGCCTCCTTCGTGCGGTGGAGCGGGAAGCGGGCACCCAGCTGTCCGTCCGGCCGGACGACGAATCCGGTCGGGCCCTGGGGCCGGTAGAGGCGCGCGAACTCCCCTGCCGCGTCCAGATGTCCGGGCACCGGCAGCTCCGCGAGGGCCGACAGTTCGGCTGGGCTCGGCAGCGGGGAGCGGGCGGTCCGGGCGCCGGGTTCGAGGGGCTCGATTCCCTGGGCGACGATCGCCACCGCCCGCAGCTCTGGTCCCCGCCACGCAGCCGTCCCGAGGACTCGGGCGCCTTCGAGGTCGGCGGCCGCCCGGGCGACCGCCGGATCGGCCGGATCGGTCAAATAGAGCATCACGACGTGCCCCGGGCAGCCGCGCAGCACGTCGAGCAGCCGCATCCGGTAGGTGACCAGGGGCGCGGCGAGCCCGTTGCAGTCCGGGGCCCGGTCGCCCGGCTGGGGCGCGTCGGACGGGCCGTACGGGGTCGTGGCGAGCGGTCCTTCGCGGTGGTCGATCAGCAGCTGGGCCTCGCGGAGCATCAGCGTCCTCGGCTCGTCGGGGTCGGCCTGGACACCCTCGGCGGCATGCCGCACGGTCCGCCCCACGACCTCCTCGCCGACCGGGCGGCGCTCGGCGTCGTAGCTGGTGAGCAGGGCGGATCCGGCCGAACCCCGCAGCACGAGGGCGAGCTTCCAGGCCAGGTTGCAGGCGTCCTGGATGCCGGTGTTCATGCCCTGGGCGCCGGTGGGCGGATGGATGTGCGCGGCGTCCCCGGCCACGAAGACCCGCCCCTCGCCGTAGCGGTCGACGATGCGGTGGCTGATGCGGAACACCGAGGACCAGCGCATCCGGGAGAGGACGGTCGGCTCCGGTGCGAGCCGGTCGACGACCGCCTGGATCTGGGAGAGCTCCGGGAGGCGCTCGCCGCCGAGGCCATGGGCGATGCCGTCCGGGTCCGCGCCGCTGCCGCCGGGGACCGGGGCGCCGTCCTCGGCCGGGCGTTCCGTGACGAGCTCGGGCGGGGCCGGCATGGACACGCGGTACCGGTTCACGCCGGGCAGCGGCACACAGACCAGCAGGTCGTCGACGGTGCCGTCCTCGGCGCGGTGGAGGGACCGCACGCTGTATCCGGCGGGCAGGTCCCAGTCGGTCTCGATGTCGGCCAGCATGTAGCTCGTGGGGAAGGCGCCTCCCTCGAACGAGAGCCCCAGCCCCTTGCGGACCGCGCTGTGCGCGCCGTCGCAGCCGATCAGAAAGCTGACCCGGGTCTCCTCCTCGTTCCCGGACGCGGTGCGCAGGAGCGCGCTCACCCCGTCGGCGTCCTGGCTGAAGGAGAGGAGTTCCGTCTGCCGCTCGATGGCCGTGCCCAGGCCCGCGAGGTACTCCTCCAAGAGACGTTCGGTCTCGTACTGCGGCAGCGCGGCGAACCCGTACGGCACCTCGGGCGGCAGCTCCAGGTCCACCTTCGGCTGCTCGACGCCATTGACGTACGTCAGCTGGCCGTGGATCGGCACGGCCGCCTCCAGGACTTCGCGGACCAGGCCCATCCGGTCCCAGATCTCCAGCGTGCGGGGCTGGATGCCCACGGCCTTCGCGTACGGGAGCCGGGCCGGCAGCCGGTCGACGAGCCGGACGCGCACTCCGTTCCGGACGAGCTCGGCGGCCGCGCTCAGGCCCACCGGGCCGGCGCCCACGACCAGTACGTCGGTGCTGGGGTTGTGTGCCACGGGTGCCTCCCGGTCTCCGCCTCGGGCCCCCGTTCCCCTTCCAGTGTGGCCCTGCGCGGCCCGGGCGGCGCGGCAGCGGGGATCGTCTCGGTGCGGCCCGTGCGAGGCCGACCTATCCTGCTGAGAGGGGAGGGCTGGGGACCGGAACCCGGCACAAGCCCGCCGTGGTGCGCGAGCGGACGCGGGGGCTCCGGTCCGGTGCTTGACCATGTGCACCACTCCCCGAGGCCACCTGGATGTCCGTATGGATACCGACCCGATGGCACCCACCGCCCCCGCCCGCTGCCCGGCCGCCGGGTCCCGCCGGGCGGTCCCGGCCCGGACCGCCCCGACCGCCCGGGCCCGCCCCTGGGCCGCCCTGCTGCTCGCATCCGCGCTGACGCTGACGGTCACCGCGCCCGCGATCGGCGCTCAGGCCGGCCCGCAGCGCACCGGCGCGGTGCGCGCCGCGCCGGACCCGCGGAGCCTCACGCCGGATCTGATCGCGATGATGCAGCGGACACGCATCCCCGGCGCGATCGTCTCCGTCAGCACCCCCGACACGGGGACCTGGACCACGGCCCTGGGCACCGGCGACCTCGCGACCGGGGCGCCCGTCAGGACCGACCAGCACCTGCGGATCGGCAGCATCACCAAGACCTTCACGGCGACGGTGGTACTGCAGCTCGTCCAGGAGGGCAAGTTGTCGCTCGACTCCCCGCTGGCCGACTTCCGCCCGGACGTTCCGAACGCCGCGCACATCACCGTCCGCCAGCTCCTCCAGATGACCAGCGGCCTCTACAACTACTCGGAGGACCCCGGCTTCAACCGGCGGCTCGACCAGCGGCCCGAGAGCCGGTGGAGCCCGCAGGAGCTCCTGGACGTGGCCTTCCACCACCCCGCGTACTTCCCGCCGGGCAAGGGCTGGCACTACTCCAACACGAACTACGTGCTGCTGGGACTCATCGCCGAGCACCTCACCGGGCAGCCCCTTGAGCAGCTGTTCAAGGAGCGCGTCTTCGACAGGGTTGGCATGGGCGACACCAGCCTGAACAGCGATGCCACGGTGCCGAATCCGCAGGCCAAGGGCTACGAGTTCATCAGCAACGTCGGCAGCCTGACGGCCCCGGTACTGACCGGCAAGGACGCCGCCTGGGCCGACTGGAAGGCCGGCAACCCGTACGAGGTCACACACGTCAACGCCTCGTGGGCCTGGGCCGCGGGCGCCGCCGTCTCCACCGTCGACGACCTGCGGCGCTGGGCCCCGGCGCTGGCCGAAGGCACCCTGCTGAGCCCCCAACTGCAGCGGGAGCGGCTGCACTTCATCCCCACCTCACCCCAGCCCGGCAGGCCGACGTACGGACTCGGCGTCGCCGACGTCGACGGGTTCATCGGCCACGACGGCCAGATCCCCGGCTACAACAGCTTCGTGGGGTACGACCCCGAGCGCCGCGCGACCGTGGTGGTGCTCGTCAACCTCAACCAGTCCCCGGACGGAACGGCGCCGGCCGACCAGCTGACCAAGTTCCTCATCTCCAAGCTCTTCCCGGCCACCCGGCCGACCCCCGGCGGGAGCGCCGACGCTTCGGCCACGGAACCGCGCAGTCAGCGGTAAGGGGCGCCTCGCCAGGGCGAGGCACCCCTTACCGGTACCGCCGTGGGCCCACCGCGTACTCACTCGTACGAGGCGATGTCCTTGACCACCGAGAAGCCGAGCCCGTAGGCGCTCAGGCCACGCCCGTACGCGCCCAGGTGCACCCCACTGCGGGCCGAGCCCGCGAGGATCCAGCCGAACTCGGACTCGCGGTAGTGGAACTCGGTCGGCTCACCGTCCACGGGGAGCGAGAGCGTCGACCAGTCGGGGCCCGCCAGGTCGTCGGCGAGTTCCCAGGCCGCTTCGGTCTGCTGGTCCAGCCAGTCGCCGCGGAGGACGTGGTCCATCTGCGCGGGCCAGGTGAAGGAGAGCAGCCCCGAGCCCGCCAGCCAGGCCGCCGAGGAGACCGAGGTGGCCTCCAGGACGCCCGTGCCGTCGCCGCTGCGGCGGACCGGGTTCGCGGGGATGCTCACGACCACCGCGAACCGCTCGCGCTCGGCCGCGCCGCCCGGCGCCTCGGGCCGTATCGACGGCTCGTCGCCGTGTCCGAGCGAACCGTGCTGGACCGTGCCGTCGGCGGCGAGCGCCACCTGCATCAGCCAGCGCGGCCCGGTGAACGCCTCGTCGAGCCCATACCAGGGGAAGGGCGCGCGCAGATAGCCGTCGACCGTACGCCGGGCGCCCGGCACTCCCTCCGGTGTGGCCTTGGCACCCTCGGGCCCCCCTTGAGGGGACTGCCCCGCTACCCGACTTGTCGTCTCCATCTGCCCGGCCGCCTCCTAGATCAGTTGCGTCCGGAGCGGCCCGCCCCCCTCGGGCGTCCTGGCATCCGGACAGATGGAGGATAGCCATCTCTTCGGGGCTCGCCGGAAAAGCCCATGTCGGATTGGCGTGTATCAGCGGGTATCGGCGCCCGTCAGGTGGCGTCGGCGTCGAACGGCGGGCGCTCGCCCGGGTCCAGCTTCTCGCGCTTCTTCAGCAGGTCGGGGGTGGCCGAACCGTTCACCGCGCCGCCCGCCGCGGTCGTGGCGGGGGCCGATTCGCGTCCGTGCACGGCGTCCGCGACCTCCTCCATGTCCTTGCGGAGGTCGAAGCTGTTGCGGATCTCCTTCAGGCCCAGGTCGTCGTTGTCCATCAGCTGCTTGCGGACGAAGTTCTTGGGGTTCAGGTCCTCGAACTCGAAGTCCTTGAACTCGGGACCCAGCTCGGCCCGGATGTCCTGCTTGGCGCTCTCGGAGAAGCTGCGCACCTTGCGGATGATGTTCGACAGGTCCTGGATCAGCTTGGGGAGCTTGTCCGGGCCGAAGATGAGCACGGCGAGGACCACGAGTGTGACCAGCTCCATGGGCCCGATGTCGTTGAACACCCGCTGCTCCTCGTGTTCTCAGTGCTCGCGATCTCGGCGCTTGGTTCTCAGCCCCGCGTCCCGTCATGGACCGCTCCACGGTACCCGGCGAAACTGTCGCCGCGGTACCCGCGGGGTGACCTTTGGACATCGGTACGGGGCCGGTGGTCCGCCGGGCGCGGCCCGGCCCCGTACCGGGGGTCTCAGGAGGCGGAGCCGAGCGTCAGCGTGAGCTCCTGTTCCTTGCCGTCCCGCGTGAGGGCGAGGCGCAGCCGGTCGCCGGGGCGGTGGGCACGGATCTTCACTATCAACTCCTCGGCGCCGTGCACCCGCTGGCCGTCCACCTTGGTGATCACGTCCTGCGGCCTGATGCCCGCCTTGGCGCCGGGGCCGTCCGCGGTGACGGACGGCTTGCCGTCGACCGCCTTGTCGGCCACGCGGGCGCCGTCGCCGGTGAACTTCATGTCGAGCGTGACGCCGATCACCGGGTGGGTGGCCCTGCCGGTGTTGATCAGCTCCTCGGCGACCCGCTTGGCCTGGTTGATCGGTATGGCGAAGCCGAGGCCGATCGAGCCGGCCTGGCCGCCACTGCCCTCCGAGCCACCGCTCCCGGCGGACCTGATCGCGCTGTTGATCCCGATCACGCGGGCCTTGGAGTCGACGAGCGGGCCGCCGGAGTTTCCCGGGTTGATCGGGGCGTCGGTCTGGAGCGCGTCGACGTAGCTGACATCGCTGCCGTCGCCGTCCTCGCCGCCCGCCGTGATCGGGCGCTCCTTGGCGCTGATGATGCCGGACGTGACCGTGTTGGAGAGGTCGAAGGGCGCCCCGATCGCCACCACCGGGTCCCCCACCAGGACGTTGTCGGAGTTGCCGAGCGCGAGCGGCTTCAGCCCCGATACGCCGCTGACCTTCACGACCGCGAGGTCGTACCCGGTGTCGCGGCCGACCACCTGGGCGGCCACGCTCTCGCCGCCGCTGAAGGTCACCGAGATCTTCCCGGAGTCGCCCGCGGCCTTCACGACGTGGTTGTTGGTCAGGATGTGCCCGGCGTTGTCGAGGACGAAGCCGGTGCCGGTACCGGACTCCGCGGCGCCGGTGACATGGATGGTGACCACGCTCGGCAGCGCGCTCGCGGCGATCCCGGCGACGCTGTCCGGCGCCCTGCCCTGCGGCTCCTTGCCGGACTGCGGCAGCCTGACGCTGGTGATCCCGCCGTTGCGCTCGACGTACGCGCCCACGCCGCCGCCGACGCATCCGGCGACCAAGGCGAGCAGCACGGCCCCGGCCAGCAGCGCCCCGCGCCGCCGCTTCCTGGGCACCGGGTCGCCCGCCTTGGTGAACGGCTCCCCCGGGGCGCTCCAGGGGTCGTACTGCAACCACTGGGAAGCAGGGGGCGCCGGAGGCGCCGGAGGCGCGGCGTAGGGGGCCTCGGAGGCGGGCGCCTGGCCGGCGGCGTACGGGGGCTCGGGCGCGGGCGCCTGGCCGGCGGCGTACGGGGGCTGCTGCGGCAGCGCGGTGCCGCCCGGCGGTGTCGGCACGGGTCGCTGCACGGGCGGCGCCGGCGCCCACGGCCCGGGACCGCCGTACGGGGGCGTGCCGTAGGGATCGGGAGCGTGCAGGGGCTGACGCGGGGCCGGGGGTGCGGCGCTCCCGGCCGACTCGGCGGGGATGGGCCGGGTGGCCGGGGGTGCGGGCGAAGCCGGGGCATCGACCGGCTCGGCGGGGCCGGTGGCAGAGGCGGGCCGCGGGGCCCTCGGCCCGGGGGCGCTCGACGGCGGGGCCGGGGCCGGGGGCTCGGGGGTGCTCGGTGGGGAGCCCGGGGACGGGGGCTCGGGGGCCGGACCGCCCGGTATGGACTCCGCCTCGGAAGCGGGAGTATCGGCGGCCGGAGTATCGGAAGCCGAAACTGACGGTGCGTCAGTACTGGCTTCCGGGGCGCCAGGCCGCTCCCGCACGGGGTGGACGGGCTCGGTCGCCCCGGCCGGCGGTGCCAAGTCGTAGGCGTCGGCCGGGGGTTCCGTGGCGCGGGGGCGGTCTGTCTGCGGACGGCTCCACCACTTCGGCTTCGGCCCGGTGGGCTGCTCGTTCATGCTCTCCCCGCAACTGGCTTCCCTGCGTGCTCCGACGAGCACCCCTCCCCGGGATTCAACCAGGTCGCCCGGGGTGGCGGCAGAGCACGGTCAGTGCCGGACGGCCAGCGGAAGCCCAGGGGTGATCGGCGCCGCGAGCTGCTGCGGCGCCCCCGGTGCCACGGAGGGCACGGCGGTGAGCACCCCGGTCGTGAGGTCCGTCGTGGTGAGCGGCAGCGTCGCCACCGCGGGCCGTATGAGCGGCGGCAAGGACGAGCCGTTCAGCCGGCCCGCCGGGAACGCGCCGCCGAGCGGCTGGACCGGGCCGTTCTGCGCGGGCATGGCGTTCAGCGTGCGGGGGCCGGGTGCGGCGGTCGCCATGGGCTGTGCCGACATCGCCGACAGGAAACCGGCCGCCGCGCCACCGCGGCGCCGGTCCTCGGCCGAACTGCCGCTCGGGGCAGGGCTGTTGGACCGCATCGGCACGACATTGCTGCCGGTCCCCGCGGCACGGGCCCCGGACGCCGAGCCCAGCGGGAGCGTGCCGCCGAGCGCGATGGCCGCGAGGGACACGGCACTCGCCGCGGCGAACGCGAATCGGCGGCCGCGCCAGGGCGAGCCCGGGCGGTCCTGCTCAGACCTGCCCACCTCGTGGATGCGGAAGCCGGCGCGCAGCCCGTCGGGCAGAACGGCCGCGTGGGAGCCGACCGGAACGTAGCCGAAACCGCCCGGGCGGGGAACGCGCGGGTCCCCGGAATCGCCGGCCGTGGGGCTCAGCACTCCGGATCCTGCGAAGAACCCGTCGGCTCGGCGTCCCCCGCCCAGCGGTCCCCCGGAGCCGTCGTCGTCGTCTCCGGGGCCGGCCGGTCCGCCGGGCAGGCCCTGGAGCCGGGCGAGGAAACCCTCGGAGGGCGGCGGCGGGGCCGCCTGGGCGAAGACGTTCTTCAGATTGCGCTGGGCGTCGGCCTCCGCCTTGCACTTGGCGCAGGTCGCCAGATGGGACAGGACACGCTCGCGGGCATCGTGGTTCAGCTCGCCGTCGACCAGGGCCGCGAGCCGGTCCCCGAGGTGCTGTTCGGCCGGGGTGGGACTCGAACCACTCACGCCATCCCCTCTCCGGCCACCCCGAGAGCGCCGGGCGCCACCCCCGCCAGCGCGCGCTGCTGCTCGGCGCGGGCTTCGGGCGAACGGTGCTGAAGGGCCTTGCGCAGGTGGGAACGGCCGCGGTGGATCCGGCTGCGGACGGTACCGAGCTTCACCCCGAGCGTGGCGGCGATCTCCTCGTAGGAGAGGCCCTCGATGTCACAGAGGACGACGGCCGCGCGGAACTCGGGCGCGAGGGTGTCCAGCGCCTGCTGGACGTCGGCGTCGAAGTGCGCGTCGTTGAATGCCTGTTGGGGGTTGGGCTCGCGGCTGGGCAGCCGCTCCGCCGCGTCGTCGCCCAGCGCGTCGAAGCGGATGCGCTGACGGCGGCGGACCATGTCCAGGAAGAGGTTGGTGGTGATGCGGTGCAGCCAGCCCTCGAACGTGCCCGGCGTGTACGTCGACAGGGAGCGGAAGACACGGACGAAGACTTCTTGCGTCAGGTCCTCGGCGTCGTGCTGGTTTCCCGTCAAACGGTAGGCGAGGCGGTAGACCCGGCCACTGTGCGTGCTGACGATCTCCTCCCACGTAGGGGGAGTCCACGCCTGGGAATCCGCGTCGGCGAAGGTCGCGGTAGTTGCGGAGCTGGTAGCGCGGGAACGGTCAGCAAAGTTGGTCACGGATTTCGGCTCACCCGCCGACCTGAGAAAGCGCCGCAGCACTCCTCCCCGATCCACAGGCGCAGCCGCACCTCCCCTGTCGGCTCTGGTGGTGTCCAGTGGAGCCCCTACCATAGCCACCTCGCCCGTTAGCTCCGGATAAGAATCTTTACGTGCATTTGGGACCGGCTTCCGGCCCTCTCCCCTGAACCCGTCCATGCGCTCCCCCGCTGTTCCCCTGCCCCCATAACGCGCGGTCCCATCTGCGAGTTCCCGACGCCAACGGATACAGTCACCGTTGCGCCAACCAAGGGGACAGGAGAGGGCCATTACCGCCAACCGGCAGACGAGCTGGGCGTTCGCGGACGCCTTTGTCGCCGAGGACGACGCACTGCGCTGGGCCCGCGACCGGTCCCGGGACGCGGGCCTGCGTTCGGTGTCCCCGGGGACAGGCGCCGCGCTGCGGCTGCTCGCTGCCACGGCGGACGCGAAGGCGGTCGCGGAGATCGGCACCGGCACCGGCGTCTCCGGCATCTACCTGCTGCAAGGACTGCGCCCGGACGGCGTGCTGACCACCGTCGACCCGGAGCCGGACCGCCAGCAGTTCGCCAAACAGGCCTTCCGCGCGGCGGGTTTCGCCGCCAACCGGGCCCGGTTCATCCCCGGGCGCGCGCTGGACGTCCTGCCCCGGCTCGCGGACGGCGGGTACGACCTGGTGTTCTGCGACGGCGACCCGCTGGAGTCGCTCGACGTGCTCGCTGAATCGTTGCGCCTGCTGCGGCCCGGCGGAATCGTCTGCTTCGAGGGCGTCTTCGCCGACGGCCGCACCGTGGATTCGGCGGCCCAGCCGGCCGAGGTGCTGCGGCTGCGCGAACTGCTGCGCGCGGTGCGCGAGAGCACCGAGCTCCTGGCCTCGCTGCTGCCGGTCGGCGACGGACTGCTCTGCGCGGTCCGCCGCGGCTGAGCGCCCCGCGGCGTACCCCTACCTACGACACCGCCCCGGTTCGGCACACATGCTCGTGTGTGCCGAACCGGGGCGGTGAAGAGTCTGGGTCGTGCCGCTAACTCAGCCGACGACCTTCTTCAAGGCGTCGCCGAGGGCGTCGGCCTCGTCCGGAGTCAGCTCGACGACAAGCCGACCGCCGCCTTCGAGCGGAACGCGCATGACAATGCCCCGCCCCTCCTTGGTCACCTCGAGCGGGCCGTCGCCCGTCCGCGGCTTCATGGCCGCCATGCTCGTTCCCCTTCCTGAAACCAGCTCATCGTCAGCCGACGGCCCCCGGGATTGGGCACGCGTCACGGCATCGAACACATTGCTTCCAGGTCATTATCCCGCATGGCAGGACCCGATGACCAACATCGGTCCGCATCGCTTGGGCAACGCGCTCTATCAAAACCACTCAATTCGGCGATCCGCCTGCGATACTTCGCCGCCGCGGGTTCCCGACGGTAGCCGGATTGTTAGACGCAGGTCACATGCCCAGCGCTCGTGATCTCCGCCATGCTGAGCGGATACGACGACCGAGAAGCATCCGCGACGGAGGGGATCCCACCATGGCCGACACCGTGCTGTACGAGGTGAGCGACGGGCTCGCGACGATCACGATCAACCGGCCCGAGGCCATGAACGCCATGAACACCGAGGCCAAGGTCGCGCTCCGCGAGGCCGTGCGGGCCGCCGCCTCGGACGCCGCGGTACGGGCCGTGCTGCTGACCGCGACCGGCCGGGCGTTCTGCGTCGGGCAGGACCTGAAGGAGCACGTGGCCTCGCTGACCGCGGACCGCGAGGCGGGCACCGGGCAGACCATGAGCACCGTGCGCGAGCACTACAACCCGATCCTGACGGCGCTCACCGGGATGCCCAAGCCCGTGGTGGCCGGCGTCAACGGCGTGGCGGCGGGCGCCGGACTCGGCTTCGCGTTGGCCGCGGACTACCGGGTGGTCGCGGACACCGCGGCGTTCAACACCTCGTTCGCCGGGGTGGCCCTGACCGCCGACTCGGGCGTCTCGTGGACGCTGCCCCGGCTGATCGGCCAGTCCCGCGCCGCCGATCTGCTGCTGTTCCCGCGCTCCATCTCCGCATCGGAGGCGTACGAGATCGGCCTGGTCAACAAGGTCGTACCGGCCGCCGAGCTGGCCGAAGCGGCCCTCGCGGTGGCCCGCACCCTGGCCGAGGGCCCGACCGTGGCGTACGGGGCCCTGAAGGCCTCCCTGGCCCATGGCGCGGGACACACGCTGGCCGAGACGCTGGAGAAGGAGGACGAACTCCAGGCGAAGGCGGGCGCGTCCGAGGACCACGCCATCGCGGTGGCCGCGTTCCTCGCCAAGGAGAAGCCGAAGTACGTCGGGCGCTGAGCCGACCGGCCGAGAGGGGCGGTGCTCAGGCGCCGCCCCGCGCCACACAGTCCACGAGGTGGTCGTCGACCAGCCCGCAGGCCTGCATCAGGGCGTACGCCGTCGTCGGCCCGACGAAGCGCAGGCCGCGCTTCTTGAGGGCCTTGGACAGGGCCGTCGACTCGTCGGTGACGGCCGGGACCTCGGAGAGGGTGCGGGGGGCCGGGCGGGTGGCCGGGTCCGGCGCGTACGACCAGATGAACTCGTCGAGCTCGCCGGGCGCCCAGTCGGCCAGGACCTGCGCGTTGGCCACGGTCGCCTCGATCTTGAGGCGGTTGCGGATGATGCCCGCGTCGCCGAGCAGGCGCTCCTTGTCGGCCTCCGTGAACTCCGCCACCGCCGCGATCTCGAACCCCGCGAAGGCCTGCCGGAAGCCCTCGCGGCGGCGCAGGATCGTGATCCAGGAGAGACCTGACTGGAAGGCCTCCAGGCAGAGCCGCTCGTACAGCGCGTCGTCGCCGTGGACCGGGCGGCCCCACTCGGTGTCGTGGTAGGCCACGTAGTCCTCGGTGGAAAGACCCCAGGGGCAGCGCGGGCGCCCGTCGGGGCCGGGGATCGCGTCACTCATCGCCGGGGCTCCTCCTCGGTCGGCTCGGCCCGGTGAGGGGGCGTCACCAGGTCCTGGCCGGAACCCGGGAGCGTGCCCTCGCGAGCGCCGGGCCCGGGCTGTGCTGCGGCGGCCGGGCCGGACTGCGGTGTCCGCCGGTCGTGGACCGCCGGGCGCGCCGCCGACTGGAGCTCGGCGATCCGGGCGTCCCGCTCGGCGAGCTCGGCGCCGAGGCGGCTCAGGACGTCGTCGACGTCCGCCATCCGGTAGCCCCGCAGCACCACCGGGATGCGCAGCGCCTCCACGTCGGCCCGGGCCACCGGGCGGTGCTCGGGCAGCGGGTCCACCAGGTGCTCCGGCTCGGCGTCGGGCAGCACGGCCGCCTCGTCGCCGCCGCCGCCCACCACGGCGAGGGTCACTGCGGTGACCACGACGACCATCGCGATCAGCAAGAACCAGAACACGAGCGAGCCTTCCCGACGCCGGAAACTGTCGGGTCCGATCGTGCCATGCGGCACTGACAGTTAGGGTCGCAGGCGAACAACGGCCGGACCCACAGCAAAGGACCAACAGGGGATGCACAGCGGAACGGACCGCGGCACGCTGCGGCTTGGCCGGCGCGAATTCACCGCGTACGAACCGGTGATCATGGCCATCGTGAACCGGACCCCCGACTCCTTCTACGACCAGGGCGCGACCTTCCTGGACGAGCCCGCGCTCGCCCGCGTGGAGCAGGCGGTGGCCGAGGGCGCGGCCATCATCGACATCGGCGGGGTCAAGGCGGGCCCCGGCGAGGAGGTCACCGCCGAGGAGGAGGCGCGGCGCACGGTCGGGTTCGTGGCCGAGGTCCGCCGGCGCTTCCCCGAGGTCGTCATCAGCGTGGACACCTGGCGGCACGACGTGGCCGCGGCGGTCTGCGAGGCCGGCGCGGACGTCCTGAACGACGCCTGGGGCGGCTTCGACCCGAAGCTCGCCGAGGTCGCCGCGCGGTACGGGGCCGGTCTCGTCTGCACCCACGCCGGCGAGGTGGAGCCGCGCACCCGGCCGCACCGGATCGCGTACGACGACGTCATGGCGGACATCCTGCGGGTCACGCTCGGCCTGGCCGAGCGGGCCGTCGAGCTGGGCGTGCGACCGGACGGGATCATGATCGACCCGGGCCATGACTTCGGGAAGAACACCCGGCACAGCCTAGAGGCGACCCGGCGTCTGGAGGAGATGTCCGACACGGGGTGGCCGGTCCTCGTCTCGCTGTCCAACAAGGACTTCGTGGGCGAGACGCTCGACCGCCCGGTGAAGGAACGGGTGATCGGGACGCTCGCGACGACGGCGGTGTCCGCCTGGCTCGGCGCCCGGGTGTACCGCGTCCACGAGGTGGCGGAGACCCGGCAGGTCCTGGACATGGTGGCCTCGATCGCGGGCCACCGTCCCCCGGCGGTGGCCCGCCGGGGGCTCGCCTAGGGCGCGTTCAGCGCCCGGTCTCCTTGGTGACCAGGGCGACCGCCTCGTCCACGTCGTCGGTGACGTGGAAGAGCAGGAGGTCGCCCTCGGAGGCCTTGCCCTGGCCGACCACGGTGTTGCGCAGCCAGTCCACGAGGCCGCCCCAGTACTCGGTGCCGAACAGGACGATCGGGAACCGGGTGACCTTGCGCGTCTGCACCAGGGTGAGCGCCTCGAACAGCTCGTCCAGGGTGCCGAGTCCGCCCGGCAGCACCACGAAGCCCTGGGCGTACTTGACGAACATGGTCTTGCGCACGAAGAAGTAGCGGAAGTTGATCCCGATGTCGACGTGCGGGTTGAGCCCCTGCTCGAAGGGGAGCTCGATGCCGAGGCCGACGGAGATGCCGTTGCCCTCCCGCGCTCCCCTGTTGGCGGCCTCCATCGCGCCCGGACCGCCGCCGGTGATCACCGCGAAGCCCGCGTCGACCAGGGCCCGGCCGATCCGCACGCCGGCCTCGTAGTCGGGCGAGCCGGCCGGGGTGCGGGCCGAGCCGAACACGCTGATGGCGCTGGGCAGTTCGGCCAGCGCGCCGAAGCCCTCGACGAACTCGGACTGGATGCGCATGACCCGCCAGGGGTCGGTGTGGACCCACTGGGAGTCGCCCTCGGAGTCGAGGAGACGCTGATCGGTCGTGCCGGCCTGGACCTGGTCGCGGCGGCGCAGCACCGGTCCGAGCCGCTGTTCGAGCCGCTGCTCCGCCGGAAACGGGCTTCCCTCGGGGTTGGCCATGCCGTGCTCCCTCCGCTGACGATGTTGCGCGTGCTCAGCCAGGGTAGGTCGGCGAACATGACGAATGGCGGAATTCCGGCAGGCCACACCGCTACCGACGGCTGGAAAGAAGGGCCCGCCCGGCGTGCGCGGGCCCTCGGGAGCGGGCTCAGTCGGTCAGCCAGGCCCGCAGGCGCTGCTCGCACCGGGTGATCCGCTCGACGACGACGTGCTCGTCCCGCTTGTGCGCCAGGAGCGCGTCGCCCGGCCCGTAGTTGACCGCGGGGATGCCGAGGTCGCCGAAGCGCGCGACGTCGGTCCAGCCGAACTTGGGCCGCGCGGTGCCGCCCACCGCCGCCATGAACGCGGCCGCGGCCGGGTGCGAGAGCCCGGGCAGCGCGGCCCCCGAGTGGTCGTCGACGACGAACTCGGCGATGTCGCAGTCCGCGAAGACCTCGCGGACGTGGGCGAGCGCCTGCTCGCCGCTGAGGTCCGGCGCGTAGCGGTAGTTGACGACGACCGTGCAGGCGTCCGGGATCACGTTGCCTGCCACGCCCCCCTCGATCCGTACCGCGTTGAGGCCCTCGTGGTACTCCAGGCCGTCGATCACCGGGCGGCGCGGCTCGTAGGCGGCCAGCTTCGCGAGGATGGGGGCGGCCTTGTGGATGGCGTTGGAGCCCATCCAGCTGCGGGCGGAGTGGGCGCGCTCGCCGCTGGTCCTCAGAAGCACCCGCAGGGTGCCCTGGCAGCCGCCCTCGACCTCGGTGTCGGAGGGTTCGAGCAGCACCGCGAAGTCACCGGCCAGCCACTCGGGGCGGGCCTCGGCGATCTTGCCCAGGCCGTTGAGGTGGGCGGCGACCTCCTCGTTGTCGTAGAACACGAAGGTGAGGTCCCGGTTGGGCTCGGTCACCGTCTGCGCGATGCGCAGCTGCACCGCCACGCCCGACTTCATGTCGCTCGTCCCGCAGCCCCACAGCACGCCGTCCTCGTCGAGGCGGGAGGGCACGTTGTCGGCGATCGGCACGGTGTCGATGTGCCCGGCCAGGATGATCCGTTCGGCCCGGCCCAGGTCCGTGCGCGCCACCACGTTGTTGCCGTGCCGGGCGACGGTGAGGTGGGCCAGCTTGCGCAGCTCGCGCTCGATGGCGTCGGCCAGCGACTTCTCGTCGCCGCTGACCGAGGCGAAGTCGACGAGCCGGGCGGTCAGCATGGGTGCGTCCGCGGTGAGATCCAGGGTGGTTTGGGCCATGCGTCCGACCCTAACGCCAAGGCCGGGGGGCCTTCGCGCTCCAGTACGGTGGGCTCCGTGTCCGAGCTCAGCGACCTCCCGCGCCCCTCCCGACGCGGCCGCCTCCTACGTGTCGGAGCGGCCGTCGCCGTGCTGCTCGCGCTCGCGGGCTATCTGGTGGTGCAGTACGTGAGCGGGGGGCCCGGGGCGCCCAGATGTGTGGCCGGGGCGGGCGGCGGACAGGGTGCCACCTTCAGGATGAGCCCCGAGCAGGCGCGGAACGCGGCGACGATCACGGCCGTCGGGCTCGCCCACGGAATGCCGGAACGGGCCGTGACGATCGCGCTGGCCACCGCGCTCCAGGAGTCGGGCCTGCGCAACCTCGACCACGGCGACCGGGACTCGCTCGGCCTCTTCCAGCAGCGGCCCTCGATGGGCTGGGGCAGCGCCGAGCAGATCATGGACCCGGTCTACTCGGCGGGGAAGTTCTACCAGCACCTCGCCGAGGTGCCCGGCTACTCGCGGCTTCCGCTGACCGTGGCCGCGCAGAAGGTGCAGCGCAGCGGCTTCCCGCAGGCGTACGCGAAGCACGAGCCGGACGCCGCGGTGCTCACGGCCGCGCTGACCGGCCGCCAGGCGGCGTCGCTGACCTGCACGGTGGCCGAGAACGTGCGGCCCGGCGACCCCGCCGAGGTGCGACAGGACCTGACGAAGGCGTTCGGCGAGGGCGTGGTGCCGGCCCGGCAGCCGGCCGGGGCGGGCAAGGACGTGGCCGTGCCGGTACGGGTCACCGAGAGCGCGGCCGCCGCCGGCACCGGCCTGGAGCAGCGCGGCTGGTCCCTGGCGCACTGGGCGGTGGCCCAGGCGGAGGCGTTGCACATCGCCCGGGTCAGTTACGCGGGCCGGGTCTGGAGCGCGGACGCATCGGCCCGGGGCTGGACCGCCGCGTCGGCCGACGCCTCCGTGTCCCCCGGCCCGGGGACCGCCGTGGGCGCCCCCGCCGACGGCACGCAAGAGGTCCGGATCACCCTCGCGCCCTAGATCGGCCCCGCATCACACCCCGGTCACGCGTTCGGTCCGGCACTCGACCGAAGTACCGGCGCATCGCCGGTTCCGGGTTTCGCACCCGCGTCCGGTCGCCGTTCGGAAGAACCGTCAATTCCCTTGCGCACAAAGGGATCTGACGCCTCATCAACTCTCAGATCGATGAATCAATTGCCCGCTTTTATCCAGAGTAGATAATGCGACGCATTGGGAACTCTTTACCCGGGGCCACCGCAACCTCTCCTCCCCTCACGGCGGTTGTCACTGCGTCCGAACGCCGGACAGCGACACATTTCCAACCCGTCTGAAGGAGCATCATGTCCCTCCCCCTGACCCGTCGGATCGCCCGCGCCGCGCTGCTCATCGCGGCAGGTGCAGCGCCCGTGGTCGGTGCGGCCGGCTCCGCAAGCGCCGTGGACGTCCCCCAGGTCGCCCCGAACCTCAGCGGCCTGACCCAGATGGACCCGAGCTCGGTCAGCAACGCCGTGGACGGGGTGACCCAGAAGACCACCGGCATGGCCGGCAACACCGGCGCCGAGGCCGTCAAGAAGGCCGTGCCGGCCGCGGGCAAGACGGTCGGCCAGACCGGCAAGGTGGCGACCCCGGCCGCGCAGAAGGCGGCCGGCGACGCGGCGGGCAGCGCGGGCGACATCCTCGGCTCGGCCGCCAAGACCGCCACCCAGAGCGGCCTGCCGGGCGGCAACCTGCCCACCCGGGGCGTGCCGAGCACCGACCAGCTCCCCCTGAAGGGCCTGCCCCTCGGCTGACCGGGACGCCGGTGATGCGAAGGGGCCCGGGGAGTCACACTCCCCGGGCCCCTTCGCATGCGTGCGGTGCGCGCGTGTCGCCCTTGTCGGCGTACGGCCCGTACGTCCGGCCGCTACGGGGCCAGGCGCTTCACGGCCGCCTCCACGCGCTCGTCGGTCGCGGTGAACGCGACCCGCACGAACCGCTCGCCGGCCTCGCCGTAGAAGTCGCCGGGCGCCACCAGGATGCCGAGCCCGGCGAGATGGGCCACCGTCTCCCAGCAGCCCTCGTCGCGGGTCGCCCACAGGTACAGGCTGGCCTCGCTGTGCTCGATGCGGAAGCCGTGCCCCTCAAGGGCCTCGCGCAGCGCCGCGCGCCGCGCCGCGTACCTGGCCCGCTGCTCCCGCACATGGACGTCGTCGCCCAGGGCCGCGACGGTGGCCGCCTGTACGGGCGCGGCGGTCATCATGCCGCCGTGCTTGCGGATCTGGAGCAGCTCGCCGAGCACCTCGGCGTCACCGGCGGCGAAGGCGGACCGGTAGCCCGCCAGGTTGGAGCGCTTGGACAGCGAGTGGACGGCCACGATGCCCTCGTAGCTCCCGCCGCACACGTCGGGGTGCAGCACCGAGACGGGCTCGGCCTCCCAGCCCAGCTCCAGGTAGCACTCGTCGGAGAAGACGAGCACGCCGTGCTCGCGGGCCCACGCCACGATGCGGACGAGCTCGTCCTTGGCCAGCACCCGGCCGGTCGGGTTGGAGGGCGAGTTGAGCCAGAGCAGCTTCAGGCGGGTCGGGTCCAGCTCCGTCGGATCGTCGTAGACGACCGCCTCGGCACCGCACAGCCGCGCGCCGACCTCGTACGTCGGGTACGCGAGCCGCGGGTAGGCGACCTGGTCGCCGGCGCCGAGGCCGAGCTGGGTCGGCAGCCAGGCCACCAGCTCCTTGGAGCCGACCACCGGCAGGATGTTGGTGTGCTCGACCGAGCGCGCGCCCAGACGCTTCTCCAGCCATCCCTTGATCGCGTCCCGCAGTGCGGGCGTGCCCCACACCGTGGGATAGCCCGGCGAGTCCGCGGCACCGCTCAGGGCCTCCTGGACGAGCGCGGGGACCGGGTCGACGGGCGTGCCGACGGAGAGGTCCACGATGCCGTCCGGGTGGGCCGCGGCCGTCGCCTTGTACGGCTCCAGCTTGTCCCAGGGGAAGACGGGAAGGCGTGAGGAGACTGCGCTCACGGGAGTGCTCACTTTCTCGTACGTACGGTGCTGTGCGAGCCGCGCCGGGAAACACCGCGGCCCCGTACGGCAGCTGCGCCGTACGGGGACCGGGGAAGCGCGATCAGCCGTTCTGCGGCGGCAGCGCTGCGATGAAGGGGTGGTCCCGCTCGATCAGGCCGAGCTTGGAGGCGCCACCGGGCGAGCCGAGCTCGTCGAAGAACTCCACGTTCGCCTTGTAGTAGTCCTTCCACTCGTCCGGGGTGTCGTCCTCGTAGAAGATCGCCTCGACCGGGC
The DNA here is from genome assembly GCF_014650455.1 of Streptomyces xanthochromogenes. Taxonomy (GTDB): domain Bacteria; phylum Actinomycetota; class Actinomycetes; order Streptomycetales; family Streptomycetaceae; genus Streptomyces; species Streptomyces xanthochromogenes. The sequence goes on from NZ_BMUZ01000001.1 coordinate 239,051, forward strand.
ACACCGGCTCGCAGGCGCCACAGTCGACGCATTCATCCGGGTGGATGTACAAGGACCGGGAGCCCTCGTAGATGCAGTCGACCGGGCACTCTTCGATACACGCCTTGTCCTTGACGTCGACACAAGGCTGCGCGATGACGTAGGTCACGCTGTCGTTCCTCCTCGATAGGGCGCGGCGGGCCGATCTGCGGCTCCGTCCACGTGGCGCGCGGGAGCGCGGCGTCGTCGATGCCCGCACCTAGTATCTCCGGTTCGGGGCACGATCCGAACAGGAGGGGCGGAGAGACCTGTGGAATTCACCACCGGCGGACGGCTTGAGGTCCGAATTACGGCGTCCGATACGGGCAAACGCGTATCAGTCCGGCGCCTGAGCTCCAGCGGAACTCCAGGCTCCCGCTTCACGGACACGGTCGGCGTGCTCACCTCGTGGGACAACGGTGTGTTGTCGATCACACGAAAGAGCGGTGAGACGGTGCTCGTCGACGAGACCGCGCTCGTCGCCGGCAAGGTCGTCCCGGCCGCCCCGGCCCGTCGCCGCGGTCCGGCCGCCTCCTTCGCCGAACTCGCGCCGGTGCTCGCGCGCGCCTGGCAGCCCGTGGAGAGCGAGCCGCTCGGCGGATGGACGCTACGGGCCGCGGCCGGCTTCACCCGCCGGGCCAACTCGGCCCTCCCCCTCGGCGACCCCGGCCTGCCCCTGCCGGACGCCCTCGCCCGGGTACGCGACTGGTACGCGGCCCGGGGCCTGCCCGCCTACGTCCAGACCGCCACGGGTGCCGAAGGAACCCAGGAGGTGCTCTGCGCGGACCTCGAACGGGCGGGCTGGCAGCGGGAGGTGAGCGCGGAGGTGCGGATCGCGGCCCTCGCCCCGATCGGCGACGTGGCCGCCGACGTGTCCCCGGTGCACCTGGAGCGCGGTGTCGACGAGGCGTGGCTGAGCCGCTACCAGCGCTCCGTGGACCCGGGCGAGCAGGTCCTGAAGGTCCTGGGCAGCGGGCCCTCCGTGTGGTTCGCCTCGGTCCCCGGCGAGGGGGCCGTGCCGGCGGCGATCGGCCGGTGCGTGGTGGACGGGCGCTGGGCCGGGTTCATGGCGGTCGAGGTCGACCCGGCTCGGCGCCGGAGCGGCCTCGCGACGGCCGTGATGGCGGCCCTCGCCCGCCGGGCCCTGGACGAGGGCGCGTCGGCGGCCTGGCTCCAGGTGGAGGCGGACAACGAGGGTGCCCGCGCGCTCTACGACGGCCTGGGCTTCACGACGCACCACGGCTACCACCACTTCCGCGCCCCCTCCGGCCCCGACGCCGACGCCGGCTGACCGGTTACGAGGCCGACATGGATCCGGAAGTCACCGACTGGCGGCGGGAGTTCGCCGAAGAGGCCCGCTCCGAGCGCCCCGACACGGGGAGGCTCTGCCTGCTGCTGGGCGCGGTCGCCGACCCCGCGCTCGGCCAACGGGGCATCGACGCGGCGCAGATCGAACTGGACCGGCTGGCCGGGCTGCTCCCCTACGGCCTTACGGACGCCCGCTCCTGGGCCGAGGCCATGGCCGAACTCCTCGGCACGGCCTGCGGGTTCCGGGGCGGCGCGGCCGACTACCAGCGCCTGGAGTCGTCCCTGCTGCCCGAGGTGCTGCGGCGCCGGCGCGGGCTGCCCATCCTGTTGTCGGTGGTGTGGATCGAGGTGGCCCGGCGGGCCGGGGCGCCGGTGTACGGGGTGGCCCTGCCGGGCCACTTCGTGGTGGGGTTCGGCCCGCGCGAGGACCGGGTCCTCGTCGACCCGTTCGACGGGGGACGGCTGCTGAGCGGCGCGGACACGGAGCTGCTCGTGGCCGGGGCGACGGGGGCGGGCCTCGACGAGTCGATGCTGAGCCCGGCCGCGCCGCTGGAGACCGTGCTGCGCGTCCTGAACAACATCCGCGCCTGGGCCGCGGCCCGCCCGGAGCAGAGCGCCGTCGCCCTGTGGGCGGTGGACCTCTCCCTGCTGCTCCCCTCGCACCCGGCCGCGCTGCGCCTGGAGCGCGCGGAACTCCTCGTCCGGCGGGGCGAGTTCGTCACCGGGGCGGCGGAGCTTGCCGCCTATGCGGCGGTACTCGACCCGGTGGATCCGGCTGCGGCGGCCGCGGTCCGCCGCAGGGCCTTCGCGGCACGGGCCATGCTCAACTGACCCCACCTCCGCCCCGCCCGGGCCCCGGGGGCGATGGATGCCTGGCCCGCCCCGGGCCCCGGGGCCGATGGGTGCCCCTGGACCCCGGGGGCGATTGAGATGCCCGGGCCATCCCGGACCCGCGGTGTCCGCGCCCCCAACCCCCTGCCGCCCTCGCACCGTGCGTGGCCGGTCGCGCAGTTCCCCGCGCCCCCAACCCCCTGCCGCCCTCGCACCGTGCGTGGCCGGTCGCGCAGTTCCCCGCGCCCCCAACCCCGTTCACGGCTGCGGACCGTGGTCGCTTCTCGCGCCGTTCCTCGCGCCCCTGAAAGACTCGGTGCTGGGGCACCTACAGCCCGTCCGGCGATTGAGGACGAGCGCCGTTCAGGCGCGAACGGGGGTGCAGGGGGCGGAGCCCCCGCAGGGGTCTGGGGCGCAGCCCCAGGGACCGGAACCCAACCAACCCCGAGCAACGGGCGGGCGGGTGGGCAAACCCCCCGGGGTCCGGGGCGCAGCCCCAGGGAGCCGGAACCCAGCCAACCCCGGGCAACGGGCGGGCGGGCAAACCCCCCGGCCCGGGCGGAGCCAGGGCGTACATTCGGCCAATCCCACGCGGCCGGGGGAAACGGCTGCCGGCGCGGCGGGCAACGGTCACAATCTGTGGGCGCGGCCTCAACAGGGCGTACCACACGCCCCGTTGAGGCAGCCACAGCCATGCCACCGACCTCGCCGGGAGTCACCGTGCCACGCCTCAGACCCATAGCCGCCCGCCTCGCCCCCGCCCTCCTCCTGCCCCTCCTCGCCCTCGGGACGGCGGCCCCCGCCGGGGCCGACACCGGCCAGGCCGACCTGGCCGTTTCGCTCGACGCCTCCCCGAAGGGCCTCGGCATCTACGCCGCCACGTTCACCGCGAGCGTCACCAACTCCGGCCCCTCGGCCGTCAGCGCCGCACGGGTGTGGTTCAGCTATCCGGCCGGGTTCACGGCCCCCTCCGCGTCCGGCTGCACGATCGACAAGACGAACCGGACCGCCGTGTGCGCGCTCGGCGCGATCCCGTCCGGCGCCACCGTCACGAAGAAGCTGACGCTGCACGCCGGCCTCCTGACGGCGAGCGGCAACCTCCCGGTCACCGCCGCCCTGGTCGACCTGACCCCCGCCGACCCGGACCCGGGCAACAACGCGGCCGTCCACGTGTGTTCGGCGCTGACCCTGCTGCTGGTGAGCTGCTGAGAGCACCCCGGCCGGTGGGCGCACCCCACCGGCCCTTCTCGGCCCCCTACAGCCAGCCCTTCTCACGGGCGATGCGGACCGCCTCCGCACGGTTGCGGGCGGCCAGTTTCTGGATGGCCATGGAGAGGTAGTTGCGGACCGTGCCCTGCGAGAGGGACAGCGCCGTGGCCAGTTCCGCGTTGGTCGCCCCGCCCTGAGCCGCGCGCAGCACATCGCGTTCGCGGTCGGTCAGGGGGTTCGCCCCCTCGGCCAGGGCGGCCGCGGCGAGCGTCGGGTCGATGACCCGCTCCCCCGCCAGCACCTTCCGTACCGCCGTGGCGAGTTGGGCCGCCGGGGCGTCCTTGACGAGGAAGGCGTCCGCGCCCGACTCCATGGCGCTGCGCAGATAGCCCGGCCGTCCGAAGGTCGTCAGGATGACGATCTTGACGGCCGGCAGCTCGCGGTGCAGCTCGGCCGCCGCCTCGATGCCCGTACGGCCCGGCATCTCGATGTCGAGCAGGGCCACGTCCACGTCGTGCGCCCGGGCCGCGTCCAGGACCTCGTCGCCCCGGGCGGCCTGTGCGACCACCCGCATGTCCGGCTCCAGGCCGAGGAGCGCGGCGAGGGCCTCACGGACCATGGACTGGTCTTCGGCCAGGAGAAGTCGGATCATGGGCCGGATACTAGAGGGGTTTCGGACGTGTCCGGAATCAACGGAATCCGGGCGGTGAGGGTGAAGCCCTTGCGTCCCGCGTCCGTCTCCAGGACACCGGACACCTTCTCCAGGCGCTCCCTGAGCCCGGTGAGCCCGTGGCCCGGGACCGGCGCCGACGCGCCGGGACGGGGCTTGCCGTCGTCCCGGACGCGCAGTTCGAGGAACCGTCCGTCCAGGGTCTGGCTGGCGTCGAGCGTGATCGCGCAGTGCCGGGCGCCGCTGTGGCGTACGACGTTGGTGGCGGCCTCGCGCAGTACCCAGGCGAGCACCTCCTCCGCCGCGGCGGGAAGCCCCTCGGGTGCCTCGGTCGGCACGTCCGCCCGGATGCCCGCGGCGTTCAACACCGTACGGGCGCCCGCGAGTTCGGCGGGCAGTGTGACGCGGCGGTAGCCGCTCACCGCGGCCCGTACGTCGGCCAGGGCCTGACGGCCGACCCGTTCGATGTCGGCCACTTCCCTGGCCGCCTGCTCGGGGCGGTCCGGCAGCATCCGCCCGGCGAGCTCGCTCTTGAGCGTGATGAGCGAGAGGGAGTGGCCGAGCAGGTCGTGCAGATCGCGTGCCATCCTCAACCGCTCCTCGTTGGTGGCGAGTTGGGCCACGGTGGCCCTGGCCTCGCGGAGCTCCACCGAGGTGCGGATCAGATGGCGTACGCCGGTCATCGCGAAGCCGCCTAGCAGGGCGGGGATGGCGAGGCCCGGCACGACGTCGCCGACATGGGTGACGCGCGTACCGATCGCCGTCATCGCGGCGGTCGTCACGAGGATCGCCCAGGTCGCGAGGCCCGGCGAGAGCGTGGCCCCGCACGAGACGGACACGTAGACGAAGAGCACCAGCCACGGGGCGCCCAGGGCCAGGGAGAGCGTGAGGGCCACCGCCGCCAGGAGGCCGAGGAGACTGTAGACCGTCGCGGTGGCCATCGGGCGCGCGGTGTGCCGCAGCACCAGGGCCAGGTAGACGGTCACGAAGCCGGCGAGGCCGAACCAGCCGAGGGCGGTGGCCACGGTGGTGTGGTTGCCGTCCAGCAGATCGCCGATCGGGGCGCTCATGAAGGCCAGCCAGATGCCGACCCACATCAGCTTCTGGAGCATCTGGCGGCGCGTCTCGGGGCTCAGCCCGATCCGCACCGCCGGTTCCTCGCTGTGGCCCTGGTTCACGGGACTCACGCCTTCAGGGTGTCCTTCCGGTACAGCCATGCCGCGCCGCCCGCGAAGAGCAGGAAGTAGAAGACGAGGATGGCGAGGTCCTTGCCGTGCGGGGCGTCGCCCAGCTCGATGGCCTGTCCGAGGGCAGCGTACGCGTGGGTGGGCAGCCATTCCGCGATGTTCTGCAGCCACTGCGGGAAGACCGTGCTGGGCATCCACAGACCGCCCAGGATCGACAGACCGAAGTAGATGATCATCGTGATCGGGCGGACCGCGTCACCGCTGGCGATGTAGCCGATGGCCACCCCGAGCGCGGCGAAGCAGAGCGAGCCCGCCCAGATGGCGACCGTCAGGGCGCCCCACTGCCAGGCCTCGAACCGGACGCCCTTGGTGACGGCGGCCACCAGGAAGACGACCACGATGCACGGCAGGGTCACGACACCCGCGCTGGCGATCTTGGCCAGAACGTAGCCGCGGCCCGGCAGGGTGGTCAGGCGCAGCTGACGCACCCAGCCCTTCTCGCGCTCCTTGGCGATCTTCTCGCTGTTGCCCATGAGGACGGCCGTGATCGCGCCGAAGGAGGCCATCGAGACCATGTACAGGGCGGGGAAGGTGAGGTCGGTGCCCTTGACCTTGTCGGTGCTGTTCTGCGAGGCGGCGAACAGCAGGTAGAGCGCCGACGGGTAGACCACCGAGAAGAACATGAACTTCTTGTTCCGCAGGGTGCGGGTGATTTCGAGCTTGATCAACGTGTTCATGCTGCGTTGGCCTCCTCGGCCGAGGTGATGGCGACGAAGGCCTGCTCCAGGCCGAGGCCCGCGACTTCGAGGTTGCGCGGGTAGAGGCCGAGCCCGTACACCGCGTGCATCGTGGCGTCGGCGTCGTGCGACTGGATGCGGACGGTGCGGCCCGAGATGTCGATCGTGGACAGGAAGGGGAGCGCGCGCAGGGCGGCCTCGTCGATGGCGCCCTCCAGGTCGAAGCTGACCCGGCGGGCGCCCGCCTTGGCCTTGATCTCGGCGGCGGTGCCGTCCGCCAGGAGGCGGCCCTTGTGCAGGACGAGCACGCGGTCGGCGATCGCGTCGGCCTCTTCCAGGTAGTGCGTGGCGAACAGGACGGTACGTCCCTGCGCCGCCTGCTCGCGCATGGTCGCCCAGAACGCCTGGCGGGCGGTGACGTCCATGCCGGTGGTCGGCTCGTCGAGGACGATCAGGTCGTTGGCGCCGACGGTCGCGAGCGCGAAGCGGACGCGCTGCTCCTGGCCGCCGGAGAGCTTGTTGACCTTGCGGTCCGCGATCTGGGCGATCCCCGCGCGGTCCATGACCTCGGCCACGGGGTGCGGCTTGGGGTGCAGATCGCAGCCGAGCTTGACCAGCTCGCGGACGGTCACGTCCTCCATCAGGCCGCCGCTCTGCAGCATCGCGCCGACCTTGCCGGCGTTGATGGCCTGGGCGGGCGTCATGCCGAAGAGGCTGACGGTGCCGGAGTCGGCGTTGCGCAGCCCGAGCAGCAGATCGAGCGTGGAGGACTTGCCGGCGCCGTTGGGGCCGAGCAGGGCGACCGTCTCGCCGGGGTGGAGCCGCAGCGACAGGTCGGCCACGGCGCGGACGTCGCCGTAGCTCTTGTTCACGTTCTCGAAGCTCACCACGGACGGTGCGGTCCGCTGCTCGGTGGGAGGGGCTGTCTGCGTCATGCCCCCAGGTTCGCCCAGGGCCCCCGCACGACGGCAGTGGCGTGCGTCGTGACTCCGGCATGACGGATGTCATGCCCAGCGACATGACACCGGGCGCCCTACAGGGGCAGAGGGACAGCCCCCTGCCCCGCGACACCGGGCGCCCTACAGGGGCGCGGGGAACTGCGCGACCAGCCCACTCGGCCCGCACCCGCACACCAGCCCGGGGGCGCGGGGAACTGCGCAAAACCGGCCGACACCGGCCGGCAACCGCACCCCGCAGCCCCGTACCGGAACCGGAACCGGACCGGGTTCAGTCGATCGTCACGGTCCGCTGAGCCGTCGTCTTGCCCCGGAGCGCCGTCTTCATGGCGGCAGCCACGTCATCCGCGGACACCTCGTGCTTCGGGCCGCCCTCGCTGACCATCACACCCTTGAACGTGCTGCCGATCAGCTCGGTGATGGCGGCCTTGTCGTAGACCTCCACCAGCTTCCCGTTGTCCGCCTTCATCGAGAGGATCTTGGGGAGCGACTTGAGCGGACCGAGGGGGAGCGACTTGCCGCCTGCCTTGATCATCACGTTCGCCGACATCGCGGGCTTGGCGAACTCCTGCATCGCCCGGTCGATCTCGGCCTGGCTGATGGTCGGCTGCCGGACCGCGACGGGCAGCGGCACCGCGTCCGCCTTGCCGGTCTGCACCAGCGTCCGGTACGCGTCCTTGACCGCGATCATCGAGCGGTTGACGTCGAGCGACTTGCCCGCCTTGCCCGGCACGGCCACGGCCTTGCCCGGGACGAACTTGATCGTGCCCTCCGTCGCGGAGCCCGAGGCCCCCGCGAGGTCGGTCAGGGCGACGCCGAGCTTCTCCTCGTCGACCGGGATCACCGGCTCGGCGACCCGCTTGCCGCCGAACAGCGAGCCGATGACGGACACCGGGTTGTAGTCGCTGCCGGCCGCCGCCCGCACCGTCGCCTGGCTGTCCAGGGACAGACCCGCGATCTCCGGCTTCAGCTGCTCCTGCTTGCCGTCGACCGTGAGGCGCAGCGGCTGGTTGGCGCGCTTGCCGAGCGTCTGGTCGAGCTTGGAGACCGCCGCCTCCTTGGTGCCGCCGCCGATGTCGACGCCGAGGACGGTGGTGCCCTTGGGGACCTCGGAGTGGTTGAGGACCAGACCCGCGCCGTAGGCGACACCGGCCAGGACGATCACTCCACCGCCGAGCAGGGCCAGCTTGGAGCGGCCCTTCTTCTTGGCGGGCGAGGCCGGCGCGGAGGCCTTCTTGGGCGGCGCCGGGGGCTCGGCCGCGTCCAGGTCGGTGGCCGGTGGCGGGGTGAGCGTGGGACCGCCGGGCGATGCGCCGGGACCGGACGGGAAGGACGCCCCCCGGTGCTCCGGCGGAATCACCGGGATGCCGCTGGTGAGGGTGTCGCCGGAGACGTGGCCGCCCGGGGCGGGCGCCGCCGGGTTGACCGCCGGGTTCGCCAGCGGGTTGCCCACGGAGTGCCCGAGCGGGCTCGGCGCCGGGACCTGCGGGGTGAGGATCGCGGTGTCGTCCGACAGGACGGGGGCCGGGCCCGTCCCGTCGGGAGCGAACGGGTGGCCGCCGGTACCCGGGGTCGTCAGCGGGTTCTGGCCGGGGCGGGCGGCCTCACCGGGACGCGGTCCGTCGCCGAATCCCATGTCGGCGCCCGGGCGCGGCTCTTGGTCCGGACCACGGCCCAAGTCGGGCGAAGGAGCCGGGGGTTGCCCCGGCGCCGCGCCGAACAGCGAGGGCTCGCCGGGCCTGGCCTCCGGGCCCGGCCGGGCGCCGGGGCGGTTGCCGACGGGCCGGACCGGCAGCGCGGCGTTCCCGGTGACGGGTCCCGTGGTCGGTCCGGAGGGCTCGCCGGGACGCGACCCGGCGGAGCCACCGAGGCCGTTCGCACGGGCAGTTGCGTCGCCGTTCGGCGCACCGGCGCCCGGGCCGTCCGAGAAGTACGGAAGGTCCGGTCGCGGGGTGCCGCCCGGCGGGGTCGTCGAAGATCCGGGCGCCGAAGCCGACTTGCGCGGGGCGAACCAGTCGCTGGCGGGGCGCTCCCCGGCGGCCGGCTCCTCGGGCTCCGGCGCGGGGGCCTCGGGCCGGGGCACCGAGCCGGTGCGCTCGCTCACCGCGTCCGACTCGGCCACCTTGGCGGTGTCGCTCATCGGCGTACGCATCACGACGGGCGGAATGGGGCGCGAGCCCGGGATGTTGATCCGGATCCGCGTCGTCAGCGTGGTCTCGGTCTTCGGCTCGTCCGGTTCGCCGGCGGCCTCAGGAGTGTCCTGGCCCGGTGACGACGGGGTTCCGTAGGGCGGGGTACCCGACGGGTACCCGGCTGTGCCCCGCCCCTGGGGGCCGGAGGACGAACTGTCAGTTTCACGACTCAAGGCTGGTTCTCTCCCGATCGGCTCCGCCACCCGGTCTCGTTCTTGTGGTGCCTCTGTACGGGCGGCTCGGCGGCGCGCACCACCATACTGGCCGCCGCCGTCGCGTACGGGGCGGGCCCGAGAAGGCGTGCCCCGTCCCTCTCTACTGCGTCGCGGCGACCGTGCACGTCACTTGCCAAGTCGGGCGGCCGGGGCGCCGGGTTGCGTGAATCCGCCGATCGTGGCGCAGATCACAGCGGCGACCATCCCGCCGAGCAGGAAGGCGTACGACCCCATTCCGGCGCCGAACACGAAGTCGCCCTCGGGGCGCGAGGCGGTCAGCAGGACGACCGTGATCAGCCAGCCGGCCGCGGGCGCCCCCACTCCGCTCCGGGCGCCGGTCAGTTGCGTACCGGAGTAGAACAGGCCGACCGCACCGGCGAGCGCGAGGACGAGCCCACCCGGGAACCAGGCCGCCTGGACGAGCGCCCCGGCGGCGGCGACGAGGGCACCGAGGACGACGAGCCCCGCGTACAGCGCGATGCGGGCGGCCCTGGAGGGCGTCCTCGTGTCGTCCATGGCCGTACGCGTACTCATTCGCCCACCCCTTCAAACACATCGTGCTCGCGCCGCCCGGCCGCGACCGCCCCGTCGCCGGAGACGAGCTGGTAGTACTCGGTGGTGAAGATCGGCTGGCCCAGGTCGTTGGAGAGCGCGAAGTAGGGCCCCCGCACGGCGATCTGGGTCGCGTGGGCGCGCATAGCGGCGGTCTTGGCGGCGGCGTACGCGGTGCCGTCGATCTCGGTGGTGACGTCCGACTCGTCCACTACGCCCGGCACATCGTCGATGACGGCGATGCCGGGAAAGTCGGTGTTCGCCGCGTGCAGCCGGGCGAAGGCCCGCTCGGCCACCGGGCGGGGCACCCGGTTCCAGTAGATCTTCGCGATGGTGTGCGGCTCGCCGAGCTCCTGGCGGTAGCCGGGCTCGGCGGCCAGTTCGGCGGCGCGCATGGCGACCCGGTGGGCCTGGATGTGGTCGGGGTGGCCGTAGCCGCCGTCCGGGTCGTAGGTGATCAGGACCTGCGGGCGCAGCGAACGGATCACCTCCACGAGGTACCCGGCCGCTTCGTCCACGTCCGTGTTCCAGAACGCGCCCGCGCGGTGGTTCTGCTCGGCGCCCATCATCCCGGAGTCGCGGAAGCGGCCGGGTCCGCCGAGGAAGCGGTGGTCGGTGACGCCCAGGTGCTTCATCGCGGCGGCGAGTTCACCGATGCGATGGGCGCCGAGCCCGCCCTCCCGGTCGGGCGCGAGATGGGCGAGGTCCGGCGGGATGACCTCGCCCTCCTCGCCGAGCGTGCAGGTCACCAGGGCGACGTGCGCGCCTTCGGCGGCGTACTTGGCCATGGTGGCGCCGTTGTTGATCGACTCGTCGTCCGGGTGCGCGTGCACCAGGAGGAGACGGCGGGCGGGGAGTTCCGACATGGGGCAAGCCTACGAGGCCGGGGCCGGGCGGCGCCCCGGCCGCCGGGCCGCTCGCGGGGATCGGTACGGGCCGCCCCGGCTAGAACTTGATCCCGCCGATCATTCCGGCCACGTTGCTGGTGACCTGGCTGATGGTCGGGGCGATGGACGAACTCGCCAGGTAGAAGCCCAACAGGACGCAGATCGCCGCGTGTCCGCCCTTGAGCCCGGATTTCCGGACCAGCAGGAAGACGACGATCGCCAGCAGCACCACCGCCGAAATCGAGAGTGCCACGGCGGTTCACCTCCATCTGTTCCGGTGGTCGGACGGACCCAGCAACACGTGTACGGCCAGCGGGTTGATACCCACTGAGTGCTACGGATCATAACTATCCGTGGGAAGGCATTGATCGGGGCACGGGCGCACAAGGGGCGCACGTGGCTCGCACCCGAGCGGGTCCCGCGGCCTGCGACTAGGTTCCCCTCATGACGACCACCGCATCGAGGCACCCGGAGGACCCCGGGCGGCTCTCGTTCCCCCGGCACTCAGCACGTACCCAGCGCTTCACGCTCGGTGCGCCCCGCGCCGTCACCGTGTCGCCGGACGGCGAGCGGATCGCCTTCCTGCGCTCGCCGTCCGGCACCGAACGCGCCAACGGGCTCTGGGTGCTGGACCTGGTACGCGGCGGCGCGGAGCGGATCGCGGCGGACCCCGTGGCGCTGCTCGGCGGCACCGAGGAACGCCTTTCCGCGCAGGAGCGGGCGCGGCGCGAGCGCAGCCGGGAGGGCTCGGCCGGAATCGTCGGCTACGCCACCGACGCGGCCGTGGAGCTCGCGGCCTTCGCCCTGTCGGGGCGTCTGTTCACCGCCGAGCTGCGGGCCGGCACCGCGCGCGAGCTGCCGGTGCCGGGCCCGGTGCTCGACCCCCGCCCCTCCCCCGACGGTCGCCATGTGGCCTATGTGGCCCGGGGCGCGCTGCGGGTCGTGGGAGCGGAGGGCGACGGCGACCGGGCGCTCGCCGAGCCCGAGTCGCCCGAAGTGACGTACGGGCTGGCCGAGTTCATCGCGGCGGAGGAGATGTCCCGCACCCGCGGCCACTGGTGGAGCCCCGACTCGGACCGCCTGCTGGTCGCCCGCGCGGACGAGACGCCGGTGCGGCGCTGGTGGATCGCGGACCCGGCCAACCCCGGACAGGAGCCGTCCCGGGTCGCCTATCCGGCGGCGGGCACGCCCAACGCCGAGGTGCGGCTCTTCCTGTACGCGCTCGACGGCGGCCGTACCGAGGTGCTCTGGGACCGGGCCCGCCATCCCTATCTGGCCAGGGTCCACTGGTCCCCGGACGGGGCTCCGCTGCTGCTCGTCCAGTCCCGGGACCAGCGCGTCCAGCACCACCTCGCGGTGGACCCGGCCTCCGGTACCACCCGTACGGTGCACGTGGACGAGGACGCCGACTGGCTCGAACTGCTGCCGGGCGTCCCGGCCTGGGCGCCCGACGGGCGTCTGGTGCGGATCGCCGACGAGGCCGGGGCGCGGGTCCTCGCCGTGGGCGACCGCACGCTGACCGGGCCGCAGCTGCACGTCAGGGCGGTGCTCGACATCGGCGCGAACGATGTGCTGATCTCCGCGTCCGTGGGCGCCGAGGTCCCCTCGGCGGCGGCCGGTGCCCCCGAGACCGGCGAGATCCATGTGTATCGCGTCAACGAGCTGGGTACCCAACGCGTCTCGGAGGGCGCCGGCGTCCACACGGCCGTGCGCTCCGGGGCGGTCACGGTGCTGAGCTCCGCCCGGCCCGACCGTCCGGGGGCGACGGTCCAGGTGCTGCGGGACGGCAAGGAACTGGCCAAGATCGCGTCATATGCCGCCACGCCGGACCTCTCGGTGTCGCTCCGGCTGACCGAAGGGGGCGCACAGCGCATCCCGTGCGCCGTGCTGCTCCCCTCCCACTACCGCGAGGGCGAAGGACCGCTGCCCGTACTCATGGATCCGTACGGCGGCCCGCACGGACAGCGGGTGGTGGCCGCGCACAACGCGCACCTCACCTCGCAGTGGTTCGCGGACCAGGGCTTCGCGGTGGTCGTCGCGGACGGGCGCGGCACCCCGGGCCGCTCGCCCGGCTGGGAGAAGTCGGTCAGGGACGACTTCACGCTCGCCCTGGACGACCAGATCGAGGCCCTGCACGGCCTGGCGGGCACGTATCCGCTGGATCTCGGCCGGGTGGCGATGCGGGGCTGGTCCTTCGGCGGCTACCTCTCCGCGCTGGCCGTGCTGCGCCGCCCCGATGTGTTCCACGCCGGGATCGCGGGCGCGCCGGTGACGGACTGGGAGCTGTACGACACCCACTACACCGAGCGCTATTTGGGCGATCCCACCGAGAACGCGGCCGTCTATTCCGCCAACTCCCTTGCCAGCCAGGGCAAGTTGACACAACCGGCCGAACCGGCACGTCCGCTGATGGTCATTCACGGCATGGCGGACGACAACGTGGTGGTGGCCCACACCCTGCGGCTCTCCTCCGCCCTCCTGGCGGCCGGCCGTCCCCACGAGGTGCTGCCGCTCACCGGCGTGACGCACATGACCCCGCAGGAACAGGTCGCCGAGAACCTGCTGCTGCTCCAAGTCGACTTCCTGAAGCGGTCGTTGGGGCTCGCACAGGCCTAGCCGGCCGGGCTCGGAGACGGCCGGCCGGGCACCCAGGAGGCGCCCGGCCGGCCCACGGCACCCGCACGGCCGTACGGTGCTCACCGTGCCATGTCCGCATATCGGCGCCGCGACGGGCATGTTGCCCGTGTGTTACGGAAATTGATGCCCTTTTAGCGTGAGATTCCGGATACCCCGGAAGCCTGTCAAGCACGCCGCCGCACCGAAGACAGAAATCTTGGGCCAAGTTATCCGGGGAGTTCACCTTGGCCTGCTCGAACCCCTTGACTGGCGCCGCCGCACGCATGAATGTTCCGATCAACAAATGACGCAGTGGCGCCTGCTGAATCCTTCCTGTGCGGAGGGCAATGCGAAATGAAGAGTTCCACTAGAGCTGCCATGGAACCATCCGGTCCACTTCCCGGCGAGGGACAAAGTCCCGATCCGGCCGACGGTTTAGAAGTAAAGACGAGTGAGCTGGTCGGACGCTCCCCGGGGCGTCTGGCGTGGATCCGGTTCAAACGCGACAAGGTCGGAATCCTGTGTGCCTTTACGGTCCTGGGATTCATTGTGATCGCGCTGGCTGCTCCACTCATCTCCAAGCTGTACGGAAAAGATCCTTACCAGCTGTACGGGCAGGACCGCGGGCTGCTGAACAGCTACGGCACACCGCTCAAGCCCAACGGCGGCATCGACGGGGATTTCTGGTTCGGCCTCGAACCGCACCTCGGCCGCGACGTGTTCACGCTGTTGATCTACGGCATTCGCACCTCCCTGCTCATCGCCCTCGCGGTCACCGTGGTCGCGGTCATCATCGGGGTCCTGGTGGGTCTTGTGCAGGGGTACATGGGAGGCAGGACCGACTACTTCCTCGGCCGGTTCTCCGACCTGATGCTGTCGTTCCCGCAGCAGCTGTTCTTCATCGCCTTCACCCCGGTGATCGTGGCGCTGTTCGTCTCGCCCACCGACGACGAGCCGACCTACGTCCGGGTGGTCGCACTGATCCTGGTCCAGCTGATCCTCGGCTGGATGACGATCGGCAGGCTCATCAGGGCACAGGTGCTCTCCCTGCGGGAGCGCGAGTTCATCGAGGCGGCCCGGCTCAGCGGCGCCTCGGGCTGGCGCATCATCCGCAAGGAGCTGCTGCCCAACATCTGGTCGACCGTGCTCGTGCAGTCGACCCTGCTGCTGCCGGTCAACGTCACGGCGGAGGCGGGGCTCTCCTATCTCGGCGTGGGAGTGCACAACCCCACGCCCGACTGGGGGCTGCTCTACGGCCCGACCGCCGCGTGCAGCAGCGGCGGGGCGAGCGGCGGCGGCAGCGGCTCCGACTCGGGCAAGAAGGCCACGGTGACGAACTTCGGCGTCGGCACCAAGGCCGACTCCACCGGGCCGGCCCCGGCGGTCGACGGCGCCAAGAACGGCGGCACCGCCTACAGCCTGGACCAGGCCGGCTTCGACTACCTGGACCCGGGCCAGCAGTACGTGAGCGACCAGCTGTCGGTGCAGCTGCTCTACAACCGCTCGCTCACCGGCTACAAGATCGACCCGAAGACCGGCAAGACGATCATCGTCGGCGACCTCGCCACCGACAGCGGCACGCCGTCGGACGGCTCCAAGACCTGGACGTACACCCTGAAGGACGGGGTGAAGTTCGAGGACGGCACGCCGATCACCACCAAGGACATCAAGTACGGCATCGAGCGGCTCTTCGCGGACTACGAGACGCAGGGCCCGCAGTACGTCCAGAAGTGGCTGTACGGGCCCGACTACCGCAAGCAGTACACCGGCCCGTACGACGGCAAGGAGATCCCGAACGAGAAGATCTCCACCCCGGACGACAAGACGATCGTCTTCCACTTCCTGGCGCCGCACGCGGACACCCCGTACGCGATGGCGATGCCCAACATCTCGCCGGTCCCGAAGGCCAAGGACGACAAGCAGAAGTACAACAACCACCCGGTGTCCAGCGGTCCGTACAAGATCGAGAGCTACCAGCCGGGCAAGTCGCTGACGTTCGTGCGCAACACCAACTGGGACCCGAAGACCGACCCGATCCGGAACGCCTACCCGGACAAGTGGCAGTTCCAGCTGGGCATCGCGGAGCCGGGTCTGACCAACCGGCTCTCGGCCGACACCGGCACCGACAAGTTCGCCATCAACATGTCGGGCTCGGCGGACCCGTCGAAGATGCAGACGCTCACCTCGGACCCGCAGTACAAGGGCCGGACGGTCAACGAGTACCAGCCCTACGTCGAGGTGTTCAACCTGAACACCAAGCGGATCAAGGACCCGAAGGTCCGCCAGGCGCTGGCCTACGCGTTCCCGATGACGCAGGTCCAGCAGGCCTTCGGCGGTGGCGCGCAGGGCGACCTCGGCACCACGCTGCTGAGCCCGACCGTGGCCGGCTGGAAGAAGTTCGACCCGTTCGGCAAGCTCGCCAAGCCGATGGGCGACCCGGAGAAGTCGCTCCAGCTGCTCAAGGACGCGGGCGTGACCACCCCGTACAAGATCTCCCTCGCGTACGCGAACACGCCGCGCTGGGACACCGTCACGCTGACCATCCAGAAGGCGCTGGAGAAGGCCGGGTTCAAGGTCGAGCGCAAGGCCATCGACCCGACGTCGTACTACACGGTGGTCGGCAAGGTGGACACCCCGTACGACATGTACCGCACCGGCTGGGGCGCGGACTGGCCCAACGGCTCGACCGTCGTGCCCCCGACGCTGGACGGACGCAACCTTCAGGACGGCACCAACAACTACTCGTTCCTGAACGACCCGAAGGTCAACTCCGAGATCGACCGCATCAACCAGATCACCGATCTGCCGCAGCAGGCAGCGGCCTGGGAGCAGCTCTCCGAGTACGTCCTGCAGACGGACACCTCGCAGATCCCGTTCATCTTCGACAAGTACTTCAACCTGTACGGCTCGGGCCTGGGCGGCGTCACCTACAACCAGGTCTACGGAACGATCAACCCGAACTCGATCTTCGTGAAGCAGTAGTACCTGCGGCTCGGTTCCCCCGGCCCCGACCGGGCCGGGGGAACCGCATAGCGACGGAAGAGCCATTCCATGTTCCGTTTCCTCGTGCGCCGCGTGCTCGGTGCCGTGGTCATCCTGCTGCTTATCAGCATGATCACCTATTTCCTCTTCTTCGCCCTGCCTTCCGATCCGGCACTGCTTTCCTGTGGCAAACAATGCGATCCACAGAATGTCGCCCTGATCCGGAAGAACCTCGGGCTCAACCTGCCGATCTGGACGCAGTACTGGCATTACATGGTCGGCATTTTCGCCGGCCGCCACATGCCGGTCGGTGACTGCCCAGCGCCCTGTTTCGGCTATTCCTTCGCCAATCAGCAGCCGGTCTGGGGCACGATCGCCGACAGTTATCCGACCACGCTGACCCTCGCGGTCGGCGGCGCCGCGACCTTCCTCACCATCGGCGTCTCGCTCGGTCTCGTCTCGGCCTGGCGCCAGGGCACGGTCTTCGACCGCATCGCGAGCGCCACGTCACTGCTCGGGCAGTCGGTGCAGATCTACTTCATCGGGCCACTGGCGATCCTGCTCTTCTCCACCAAACTGGGCTGGCTGGACCGGGGGCACGACGTGGACTGGGCGCACGACGCCTGGGGTTCGGTGACCGGCATGATCCTGCCCTGTCTGGTCCTGTCGGTGATCTTCTGGTCCAACTACAGCCGCCAGACACGGTCGTTGATGGTCGAGCAGCTCTCGGAGGACCACATCAGGGCGGCCCGCGCCAAGGGCATGTCGTCGCGCTACGTCTTCCTGCGGTACGCACTGCGCGGCGCGATGGCCACCATCATCACCATCTTCGGCGTGGACCTGAGCGCGGTGCTCGGCGGCGCGATCATCACCGAGGTCACCTTCGGCCTGCACGGGCTCGGCCTGCTCTCGGTGCAGGCGGTACTGCGCAGCGATCTGCCGCTGGAGATGGCCGTCATGCTCATCGGCGCCACCCTCATCGTCGTCTGCAACATCGTCGTGGACCTGGCGTACGCCTTCATCGACCCCCGGATCAGGCTCGCCTGACGCCCGCAGACTCCAGGAGAACCATCCGTGTCCACCCTGAGCCAGACCGCCGCCGGGCCCGGCACCGCGCCGGCGTCCTCCTTCCTGTCGGTCCGCGACCTGTACGTCCACTTCGCCACCGAGGACGGCACCGTCAAAGCCGTCGACGGGCTCTCCTTCGACCTGGAGCGCGGCTCCACGCTGGGCATCGTCGGCGAGTCGGGCTCCGGCAAGTCGGTGACCAACCTCGCGGTGCTGGGGCTCCACAACCCGCTCAACACCGCCATCCAGGGCGAAATCCTGTTGGACGGACAGGAGTTGACCGGTGCGAGCGAACGCCAGCTGAACCGGCTGCGCGGCAAGAAGATGGCGATGATCTTCCAGGATTCGCTGGCCGCGCTCTCGCCGTTCTACACGGTGGGCCGGCAGATCGCCGAGCCCTTCATGAAGCACACCGGCGCCACCCGCCGCGAGGCGCGGGCCCGGGCCGTGGAGATGTTGCGCAGGGTCGGCATCCCGCAGCCCGACCTGCGCGTGGACGACTATCCGCACCAGTTCTCCGGCGGCATGCGCCAGCGCGCGATGATCGCGATGGCGCTGGTCTGCGACCCGGACCTGGTGATCGCGGACGAGCCCACCACCGCGCTCGACGTGACGGTGCAGGCGCAGATCCTCGATCTGCTCAAGGACCTCCAGCAGGAGACCGGCGCGGCGATCATCATCATCACGCACGACCTGGGGGTGATCGCCAAGACCGCCGACCACGTCATGGTGATGTACGCAGGCCGGTGCGTGGAGCGCGGCACCGTCAAGGAGGTCATGCAACGACCCCAACACCCCTACACGTGGGGCCTGTTGAGTTCGGTACCGCGACTGGACTCCTCGGTGGACACCCCGCTCGTGCCGATCCCCGGCGCCCCGCCGAGCCTGCTCTCGCCGCCGCCGGGCTGCCCCTTCCACCCCCGGTGCGGCTTCACCGACCAGGTGGCGGGCGGGATCTGCGCCACCGCCCGGCCCGAACTGCCCGAAGGTGAACGACGCGGCTCCGCCTGCCATTTGACGGCCACCCAGAAGGAAGCCGTCTTCATCGAGCAGATCCACCCCAGGCTGCGCTGACAAGGATGCGGACATCGTCATGAGTGAGAACGCCACCAGCCTCGTCAAGCAGCGGGGCCCCGCGTCCGGGTCCGGGTCCGGCAGCGGGCCGCTGCTCGAAGTGACCGGGCTCGCCAAGTACTTCCCGATCAACATGGGGTTCCTCTTCAAGCGGCACGTCGGAGACGTACGCGCCGTGGACGGCATCGACTTCAGCGTCGGGCGGGGCGAGACCCTGGGCCTGGTCGGCGAGTCCGGCTGCGGCAAGTCGACCACGGGCCGTCTCGTCACCCGGCTCCTCGAACCGACCGCCGGCAAGATCGTCTATGCGGGCCAGGACATCACCCACGCGTCACGGCGGGCGCTCGCGCCGATCAGGTCCGAGATCCAGATGATCTTCCAGGACCCGTACGCCTCGCTCAACCCGCGTCAGACGGTCGGCGACATCATCGCCAACCCGATGGTGGTCAACGGCATCAAGCCGCCGGGCGGAGTGGAGCACCGGGTCCGCGAGCTCCTGGAGACCGTCGGCCTGAACCCCGAGCACTACAACCGCTTCCCGCACGAGTTCTCCGGCGGGCAGCGCCAACGCATCGGCGTGGCACGCGCGTTGGGCATGGAACCCAAACTGATCGTGGCCGACGAGCCGGTCTCGGCGCTGGACGTGTCCATCCAGGCGCAGGTCGTCAACCTGCTCCAGGACCTCCAGCGGGAGCTGAACATCGCCTTCCTGTTCATCGCCCACGACCTGGCGATCGTGCGGCACTTCTCGCAGCGGATCGCGGTGATGTACCTGGGGCGCATCGTCGAGGTCGGCGACCGCGACTCGATCTACCGGCGGCCGCGCCACCCCTACACCCACGCGCTGCTCTCGGCGGTGCCCGAGGCCGTCGTGGACGAGGAGGGCGAGGGCCGCGAGCGCATCCGGCTGGCCGGCGACGTGCCCTCGCCGGTGAACCCGCCGTCGGGCTGCCGCTTCCGCACCCGGTGCTGGAAGGCGCAGGACAAGTGCGCCGCCGAGACACCGCCGCTCGTGCGGATCGAAGGAAACCGGGAGGGGCATCTGACCGCGTGCCACTTCCCCGAGGAACCGACGGTCGCGGCACGGGACGAGGACGTCGTCCTCGACCCCGCTCTCGCCGCGATCGAGGAGGCGACGGACACCCATTGACCCGAGTCCAGGGCCTCCGCTCGGCAGGGCCCGCGCCCGTACACCCCGAACGACACGGGCGCGGGCCCATTCCGTTTGACTTCACGACCACCCGGACCTTTGCCGTTGAACAACGGCCAAACGGGCGGACGATAGGCAGGCGGTCAAGGAAAGTCAACTCTTGTAACCCGCACCCGGGTTGATTAGTGTCGCTGAAAGTCGGCGGCCCGATAACCAGATCGTGGACGCCTTGCTGAGAAGGAGATTGTGATGCGCAAGCTCATCCTGACCGGTGCCCTGTTCGCCCGTCTGTCCCGCAAGGACCGTCTCACCAAGGCGTACATCTACTACTAGGCCGAACCGGCGCTGGAAGAAGACCGCTGAACCGGTGGCCGGGGCCGACAATGCCCCGGCCACCGGCTTTTCCCCTCGCCAAGTGAGGCCCCAGTGACGGCAGTTGAGCCCCTGACCGGCATCCCGGGCCCGGCCGGGGACACCTACCTCGGAAATTTGCACGCCTTTTCCAGCGATCCGCTGGGATTCCTCACGAGCTGCGCCCGCGAATACGGCGACGTGGTGCGCCTCGGGGACCACAATGTGCTGCTGACGGGCCCCGAACTCGTCGAGCGCATGCTGGTGGATCGCGGCGGAGACTTCAACAAAAAGGGAGTGGAGGATTCCGGTCGGGCGGCCCGCGGGAGGGGTTTCCCCACGGCCATGATGAACAGCGACGGCGTCGAATGGAAATTGAAGCGCCGCCGAATGCAGCCCGCCTTCGGCCGCACTCTCGCGGTGAAGGCCGCCGAGCTGGTGGACGCACAGGGCGAACGGATGCTGGCCTCGTGGAAGTTGGGCGAACAGCGCGATCTGCACGGTGACGTGTCGGTGCTGGTCCTGCGTCTGGTCACCCAGCTGATGTTCGGGGACGAGTTCACCGACCGCGACGCGGCCCTGGTCTCCCGTCTCGTCCGCCCCATCATGGAGCTGTCCACCTCCCCGCTGCTGCTTCCCGACTGGGTGCCGACCCCCCGCCACATCAGGCTCAAGCGCGGGCTGCGCGACATGGACCGTCTCCTTCGCCGGCTCACCTCGGAGCCGGAAGCCGTCGACGCGGAACGCGCCCCGGTACTGCACGCCCTCGTCACCGGCATTCCCACCCCGTCCCCGCAGGAACTGCGCGACGAGCTGGCCACCCTCGTCCTCTCCGCCTTCGAGACCTCCAACGACGCGGTGGTGTGGACGAGCGTGCTGCTCGCCCGGCACCCCGACATCGCCGAACGGGTGCGGGACGAGGCCCGCGCCGCCTTCTCCGCGGCTCCGGCGGGCCTGTCCCGGATGGAGCGACTCCCCTACACCGGCGCGGTGGTGCGCGAGTCGCTGCGCCTGTACTCGCCCGCCTGGATGACCAGCCGCGACTCGACGGCGGACCTGCGGTTCGGCGGGTTCACCGTGCCGGCCGGAACCACCGTCACCGTCAGCCAGTGGGTCAACCACCGCGACCCCCGGCACTGGGACCGCGCCGAGGAGTTCGACCCCGGCCGCTGGCTCGACGACAGCGCCCGGAAGATGCCCAGGGGCTCGTACTTCCCGTTCGGGCTGGGCGCGCGGGCGTGCATCGGGGCCTCGCTCGCCACCACCGAGATCGTGCACATAGTGGCCGACATCTGGCGCCGCCACCGGCTGGAGCTGGTCGACCCGCGGGGCATCACCCCGCGACCGGCGCTCGCCCTCCAGCCGATGGGCGTGAAGGTCGTACCGCATGCGTGGTGACGGCCCCGGGGACTCACCCCGTCTCCGTGGGCACGACCCGCTTCTCCTCCGCGAAGTGGCAGGCGGACGGATGGTGGGCGGGGCCCTCCGCCAGCCGGAACTCGGCCGGCACCGCCAGCAGCGGCACCTCCTGAGCACACCGCTCCTGCGCCTTCCAGCACCGGGTACGGAAGGTGCAGCCCGACGGCGGGTTCGCCGGTGAGGGCACGTCTCCGGTGAGGATGATCCGCTCGCGGTGCTCGCGCGCCGAGGGGTCGGGCAGCGGCACCGCCGAGAGGAGGGCCTGGGTGTAGGGGTGGGTGGGGTGGTCGTAGATCTCCTCGTCCCGGCCGATCTCGACGACCCGGCCCAGGTACATCACGCCGACCCGGTCGGAGATGTGCCGCACGATGGACAGGTCGTGGGCGATGAAGACGTAGGAGAGGGAGAACTCGCTCTGCAGCCGGTCGAGGAGGTTGACCACCTGGGCCTGGACCGACACGTCGAGCGCGGAGACCGGCTCGTCCGCCACGATGACCTCGGGCCGGAGCGCCAACCCCCGTGCGATGCCGATGCGTTGGCGCTGGCCGCCGGAGAACTGGTGCGGGTAGCGGTTGATGTACTCCGGGTTGAGCCCGACCACGTCGAGCAGGTCCTGGACCTTGCGGCGCCGGTCGCCCTTGGGAGCCACCTCGGGGTGGATCTCGTAGGGCTCCCCGATGATGTCGCCGACCGTCATGCGCGGATTCAGCGAGGTGTACGGGTCCTGGAACACCATCTGGATGTTGCGGCGCACGGCCTTCAGGGCGCGGCCCGACATCGTGGTGATGTCCTCGCCCTTGTACTTGATCTGCCCGGCCGTCGGGCGCTCCAGATTGACCAGCATCTTGGCGACGGTGGACTTGCCGCAGCCGGACTCGCCCACGATGCCGAGCGTCTCGCCGGCCGCCAGGTCGAAGGAGACTCCGTCGACGGCCTTGACCGCGCCGACCTGCTTCTTGAAGAGGATGCCCTGGGTCAGCGGATAGTGCTTGACCAGGTCCCTGACCTCCAGAATGGCCTCAGCCATCGAGGGTCTCCTTCCAGAAGAAACACGCGCTCTGCCGGTCCGGCGCCACGTCGAACAGCGGCGGCACCTCACTGCGGCAGATGTCCTGGGCCATCGGACAGCGCGGGTTGAAGGCGCAGCCCGGCGGGATGTGCATCAGGTTGGGCGGCAGGCCCTTGATCGCGTACAGCTCCTGGCCCTTCTGGTCCAGGCGCGGGATCGATTCGAGCAGTCCCTTGGTGTACGGGTGCGCCGGGGCCTTGTAGATCTCGTGCACCGGGGCCTGCTCGACGATCCGGCCCGCGTACATCGCCGCGATCTTGTCCGCGACGTCGGCGACGACTCCCAGGTCGTGCGTGATCAGGATCAGGCCCATGTTCAGCTCGCGCTGCAACTCGGCCAGCAGGTCCATGACCTGGGCCTGCACGGTGACGTCGAGCGCGGTGGTCGGCTCGTCCGCGATGATCAGCGAGGGTTCGAGGGCCATGGCCATCGCAATCATGATGCGCTGGCGCATGCCGCCGGAGAACTGGTGCGGGTACTGGCCGACCCGCTCCTTCGCCGCGGGGATGCGCACCCGGTCCATCAGCTCGACGGCCTTGGCCTTCCCGTCCTTGCGGGACATCCCGCGGTGCACGGTGAACATCTCCGAGAGCTGTTCGCCGACGCTGAGCACCGGGTTCAGGGACGACAGCGCGTCCTGGAAGATCATGGCCATCTCGGAGCCGCGGATCTTGCGGCGCTCGTCCTCCTTGAGCTTCAGGAGGTCCCGGCCCTGGAAGAGGATCTCGCCGCCGGCGATCCGCCCGGGCGGCATGTCGAGGATGCCCATCACGGCCTGCGCGGTCACGGACTTGCCGGAACCTGACTCGCCCAGCACGGCGAGCGTCTCGCCCGCCTCCACCGAGTAGTTGACCCCGTTGACGGCCTTGGCGACCCCGTCCCGCGTCTTGAACTCCACCTGGAGGTCGCGTACTTCGAGCAGCATGGCGGGTCTCCTCAACGCAGCTTGGGGTCGAGGGCGTCGCGCACCGCGTCGCCGAGCATGATGAACGCGAGCACCGTGATCGCCAGCGCGCCGGCGGGCCAGAGCAGCATGTGCGGGGCGTTGCGGATGTACTGCGAGGCGGCCGAGATGTCGATGCCCCAGGAGACGGTGGGAGGCTTGAGGCCGACGCCGAGGTAGGACAGCGTCGCCTCCAGGGCGATGTAGGTGCCGAGCGCGATGGTGGCCACCACGATGACCGGGGCGACCGCGTTGGGCGCGATGTGGCGCAGCAGCATGCGGGAGTTGGAGGCGCCCAGCGCGCGGGCCGCCTGGACGTAGTCGTTCTGCTTGGCCGTGATCACCGAGCCGCGGGCGATGCGGGCGATCTGCGGCCAGCCGAGCAGGATCATGAAGCCGATGACCGGCCACACGGTGGAGGAGGTGACCACCGAGAGGAACACCAGGCCGCCGAGGACGACGGGGATGCCGAAGAAGATGTCGGTGACGCGGGAGAGCAGCGCGTCCCAGCCGCCGCCGAAGAACCCGGCGAGCCCGCCCACGAACGAGCCGAACAGCGCGACGCCGAGGGTGGTGCACACGCCGACGGTGACCGAGGTGCGGGCGCCGTAGACGGTCCGCGTGTAGACGTCGCAGCCCTGCCCGTTGTAGCCGAAGGGATGGCCGGGCTGGGAGCCCTCCTGTGCCTTGGCGAGGTCGCACTGGAGCGGGTTGCCACTGGCGATCAGGGAGGGCCACAGCGAGATGACGACCAGGAAGAGGATGACCAGCGACGAGATGATGAAGACGGGATTGCGCCGCAGGTCGCGCCAGGCGTCCGACCAGAGCGAGCGTGGCTTCTCGGCGGGTCCGGTGCCCTGCGGGCCGCCCGGGGTGCGCTCCAGCGTGGTCGCCTCGCTCGCCGCGAGGTCCATCGCCCCGCCGGCCCCCGTACCGGCGATCGCTCCGTCGTCGTAAGGCTCAGGCATAGCGGATCCTCGGGTCGAGTACGGCGTACAGAAGATCGACGATGAGGTTGGCGATCAGGAAGACCAGGACGAGCACCGTCACGAAGCCGACCACCGTCTGGGTGCTCTGGCGCAGGATGCCCTGGTAGAGCTGGTAGCCGACGCCGTGGATGTTGAAGATCCGCTCGGTGACGATCGCGCCGCCCATCAGGGCGCCCACATCGGTGCCGATGAACGTGACGACGGGGATCAGCGAGTTGCGCAGCAGATGCCGGGTGATCACCCGCCGCCGCGGCAGCCCCTTGGCGATGGCGGTGCGGACGTAGTCGGCGCGGGCGTTCTCGGCGATCGAGGTCCGGGTCAGCCGGGTGACGTACGCCAGCGAGACCGACGCCAGCACGAGCCCCGGGATGAGGAGTTCGTTGAAGGGGGCCTCGGGCTGGACCGTGGGTTTGACGACCCCCCACTCGACGCCGAGCAGCAGCTGGAGCAGCAGCCCCGTGACGAAGACGGGGATGGCGATGACGACGAGGGTCAGCATCAGGACCACGGTGTCGACCGGGCGGCCGCGGCGCAGTCCGGTGACCACGCCGAGGCTGATGCCGATGACGATCTCGAAGAGGATCGCCACGATGGTGAGGCGGATGGTGACGGGGAAGGCGGCGGACATCAGCTCGGTGACCTTCTGCCCGTTGAACGCGGTGCCGAAGTCGCCGGTGAACACGTTCCCCATGTACGTCAGGTATTGCTGCCACACCGGCTTGTCGAGGCCGAACTCCTTCTTGAGCTGGGCGGCGGTGGAGGGGTCGCACGCCTTGTCGCCGCACAGCCCCGCGATCGGGTCGCCCATCACGTTCACCATCAGGAAGATCAGCAGCGTCGCCCCGAAGAAGACCGGGATCATCTGGAGCAGACGCCGGATCACATACCGTCCCATGAGGCCCTCCGGGGGTCGTCGGAACTCTCAACGGCCGTGGCCCGGCGCCAAGTTGCACGCCGGGCCGGGCAGCTACGGCGTCAGCTGACCTTGATCTGGTCGTAGACCGGCACGCTGAACGGGTTCAGGGAGACGTTGGAGATGCGGGTCGAGTAGCCGGCGCTGCCGTTCTGGTACCAGAGCGGGATGGCGGCCATCTGGTCCCGTACGACCCCTTCGGCCTGCTGGAAGGTGGAGACGGCCTTGGCCTTGTCGGTCTCGGCGTTGGCCTGGTCGACCAGCTTGTCGAAATCGGCGTTGGTCCACTTGCCGTCGTTGGAGGAGGCGCCGGTGTAGTACAGCGGCTGGAGGAAGTTCTGGATCAGCGGATAGTCCATCTGCCAGCCCGCCCGGAAGGGGCCGCTCATCTTGGACTGGGTGATCTGGCTGCGGAAGTCGGCGAAGGTGCCGACCGGGCCGCCCACGCACGCCCGGTCGTTGCCCAGCGCGTTGTTGATGCTGTTGCAGACCGCGTCGACCCATTCCTTGTGCGAGCCGGTGTCCGCGTTGTACGAGATCTTCAGCTGCCCGCCGGGGATACCGCCGCCGTCGGCGATGAGCTTCTTGGCCTCGGTGGGGTTGTAGTCGCAGCCGTCCCCGCAGAGCCCGGCCTTGTAGCCGCCGGCCTCGCCGAGCACGGGCGAGGTCCAGTCGGTGGCGGGGGTGCGGGTCTTCTGGAAGATGGTTTCGGTGATCTGCTTCCGGTTGATCGCCCGCGAGATGCCCTTGCGCACCTTGGCCGCGTTCGGGGTGTTCCAGGCGGCGTCGTAGTACGGGAAGGCGAGTGTCTGGATGATGCCGGCCGGAGTGTTGATGTACCGGTCGCCGAGGTCCGCCTTGACGTTCTTGAGCTGGGAGGCGGGCACGTCGTCGACGAGGTCGAGGTTGCCGGCCGTCAGATCGGTGTAGGCGGTGTTGTTGTCGGTGTAGACCTTGAGGTCGATGCCGCCGTTCTGCGCCTTGTCCTCGCCCATGTACCCGGCCCACTTGCGCATCGAGAGCTTCGAGCCCTTGGTGTACGAGTCCACCGTGTACGGGCCGTTGCCGACCGGCTTGGAGAGCCAGGCCGCGTGGTTGTCGAAGAACGCGCGGGGCAGCGGCGCGAACGCGGGGTAGCCGAGGGTGTCGGGCCAGGTGGAGAACTTCTGGTTGAGCTTGACCGTGAAGGTCTTGTCGTCGACGACCTTGAGGCCGGACATGGTGTCCGTGGCCGGACTGCCGCTCTTGGGGTGGATCTGGTCGAAGCCGTCGATGTAGGCGAACATCGAGGCGTTCTTCTGGTTGTTCTTCAGGTTCGCGCCGTAGTTCCAGGCGTCCACGAAGGACTTGGCGGTGACCTTCTCGCCGTTGGAGAACGTCCAGCCGTCCTTGAGCGTGACCTTGAAGTTCTCCGAGTCCGAGGTGTCGATCGACGCGGCGAGCATGTTCTTGGCCTCGCCGGTCTTCGGGTCGTACCGCTTGAGACCGCGCATCAGCATGTCGAGGACCTTGCCGCCCTGCACCTCGTTGGTGTTGGCGGGCTCCAGCGGGTTCTGCGGGTCGCCCCAGGAGGAACTGACGATTCCGTCGGCGCCACCGCCGCCACCGCTCCCCCCACCACCGCAGGCGGTCGCCGCGAGGGCGACGATCACCGCACCTGCGGCCCACTTGGCGTGCGTGGCTCCGCGCATGGAGTCCTCCCTAGAGTCCAACTTGAGGCCTAAGTCTCACTTAGGCCCAAATATCACCCCGGAAGCGGAGGGACCGCACCTTTACCAGCGCCGTACGGGCGCACAGACGGGTGGGCCCGCGATTCCGTCAGGAACCGCGGGCCCACCCGTGCGTGCTGGTTGTCAGGCGGCGCCGACAACGTCCTTCTCTTCGGCGAAGTGGCACGCCGACTCGTGTGCCACCGGGCTGTCCAGACCCTGGAAGCGCTCCGGGATCGCAAGGAGCGGGACCTCGGTGGAGCAGCGGTCCTCCGCCTTCCAGCACCGGGTGCGGAAGCGGCAGCCCGACGGCGGGTTGGCGGGCGAGGGGACGTCTCCGGTGAGGATGATCCGCTCGCGGTGCTCGCGCGCCTCCGGGTCGGGGACCGGGACGGCGGAGAGCAGCGCCTGGGTGTAGGGGTGCGTCGGGTGCTCGTAGATCTGCTCGTCGGTGCCGATCTCGGCCATCTTGCCGAGGTACATCACGCCGACCCGGTCGGAGATGTGCCGAACGATCGACAGGTCGTGCGCGATGAAGACGTACGACAGGTTGAACTCGTTCTGCAGCTTCTCCATCAGGTTGATGACCTGGGCCTGGACGGACACGTCCAGGGCGGAGACCGGCTCGTCGCAGATGATGATCTCGGGGTTGAGGGCCAGGCCGCGGGCGATGCCGATGCGCTGGCGCTGACCGCCGGAGAACTGGTGCGGGTAGCGGTTGATGTACTCCGGGTTCAGACCCACGACGTCCAGGAGCTCCTGGACCTTGCGGCGCCGGTCGCCCTTGGGAGCCACCTCGGGGTGGATGTCGAAGGGCTCGCCGATGATGTCGCCGACCGTCATGCGCGGGTTCAGCGAGGTGTACGGGTCCTGGAACACCATCTGGATGTTGCGGCGCACGGCCTTCAGGGCGCGGCCGGACAGCTTGGTGATGTCCTGGCCCTTGTAGAAGACCTCGCCGGCGGTCGCCCGCTCCAGCGTCATCAGCAGCCGGGCGACGGTGGACTTGCCGCAGCCGGACTCGCCGACGATGCCCAGGGTCTCGCCCTGGTACAGGTCGAAGGAGACCCCGTCGACGGCCTTGACCGCGCCGACCTGCCGACGGAACAGGATGCCGCTGGTCAGCGGGAAGTGCTTGACCAGATTGCGGACCTGGAGGATCGGCTCACCCCGGTCGACCGGAGCGTCGAGGATCGCCTCGACCTCGGTGGTCGTGGAGGCGTCCACCTTGACGATGTCGGTGACGTTGGGGGTGGCGTCCACGGCCTCGTCCTTCTTGTCGAGCTCAGCCATGGATCGTCTCCTTCCAGAAGTGGCAGGCGCTGCCGCGGCCGACCAGATCGGTGCCGTCCTGCTCGGTCACCTGGTGCAGCACCGGGATGTCGGTGCGGCACACGTCCTGCGCCATGGTGCAGCGCGGGTTGAACGCACAACCGCCCGGAATCTTCATCAGGTTGGGCGGCAGGCCCTTGATCGCGAAGAGCTCCTGGCCCTTGTGGTCCAGGCGCGGGATCGACTCCAGGAGACCCTTGGTGTACGGGTGTGCCGGGCGCTTGTAGATCTCGTGCACCGGGGCCTGCTCGACGATCCGGCCCGCGTACATCACCGCGATCTTGTCCGCGACGTCGGCGACCACGCCGAGGTCGTGGGTGATCAGGATCAGGCCCATGTTGAACTCGCGCTGGAGCTCCGCGAGCAGGTCCATGACCTGGGCCTGGACCGTCACGTCGAGCGCGGTGGTCGGCTCGTCCGCGATGATCAGGTCCGGCTCAAGGGCCAGCGCCATGGCGATCATGATGCGCTGGCGCATGCCGCCGGAGAACTGGTGCGGGTAGTCGCTGACCCGGGCCGCGGCGGCCGGGATCTTGACCCGGTCCATCAGCTCGATGGCCTTGACCTTGGCGTCCTTCTTGGACAGGCCCTGGTGCACCCGGAACATCTCGCCGAGCTGGTAGCCGACGCTCAGCACCGGGTTCAGCGCGGAGAGCGCGTCCTGGAAGATCATCGCGATCTTCCGGCCACGGATGGCGCGGCGCTCCTCGGCGGACATCTTCAGCATGTCCTGGCCGCGGAACAGGATCTCGCCCTGCGGGATCTTGCCGGGCGGCATGTCCAGGATGCCCATGATCGCCTGCGCGGTCACGGACTTGCCGGAGCCGGACTCGCCGAGCACGGCGAGCGTCTCGCCCGCGTCGACGCTGTAGTTGACGCCGTTGACTGCCTTGGCCACACCGTCGCGGGTGTGGAACTCGACGTGCAGGTCCCGGACTTCGAGCAGCGGGCCGCCCTTGTCGTCGCCCGCACGGGGCGCCGGGACGGTCGCGGATTCTTCAATGATGGTCACGTCGTACGCCCTCCTCAGCGCAGCTTCGGGTCGAGAGCGTCGCGCACCGCGTCACCGAGCATGATGAACGCGAGCACCGTGAGGCTCAGCATGGCGCTGGGGAAGAACAGCACGTGCGGGGCGGTACGGATGACGGTCTGGCCGGACGAGATGTCGTTGCCCCAGGAGACGGTGCTGGGCGGAAGCCCGATACCGAGGAAGGACAGCGTCGCCTCGGCGGCGATGTAACCGCCGAGCGCGATGGTGGCGACGACGATCACCGGGGCGATCGCGTTCGGCAGGATGTGCCGGAACATGATCCGGCCGGTGCCCGCGCCGAGCGCCTTGGCGGCCTGCACGTAGTCGGCCTGCTTGACCGTGAGCACCGAACCGCGCATGACACGCGCGAGCTGGGTCCAGCCGAGGATGCCGAGCGCGAGGACCACGGTCCAGATGGTGCGGTGGGTGAAGGCGTTCAGGACGACGATCGCGCCGAGCAGCAGCGGGATGCCGAAGAACACGTCCGTGATCCGGGAGAGCAGCGAGTCGAACCAGCCGCCGAAGTAGCCGGCCAGCATGCCGACCAGACCGCCGAGCAGGGTCACGAAGAGCGTGACGCAGACGCCGACGATGATCGAGGCCCGGGCGCCGAACAGGACGCGCGCGAAGATGCTGCGCCCCTGGACGTCGTAGCCGAACCAGTCCTCCTGGAAGAAGTGGCTGTAGCTCGGCACACCCAGGTAGTGCTTGCCGAGGTCGGCGTGGTCCGGGTCGACCGAGGTGAAGAGGCCTGGGAAGGCCGCCACCACCAGCAGGAAGACGATCAGGACGGCGGAGATGACGAAGACCGGGTTGCGGCGCAGGTCCCGCCACGCGTCCGACCAGAGGCTGCGGGGCTTTTCCGCGGCGACGGGCACGGGGGTGACGGCCGGTGTCTCGGCGGCCCCGGCGGAAGCCTTGTTGAGGGTCTCAGGCATAGCGGATCCTCGGGTCCAGAGCGGCGTACAGCAGGTCGACCAGGAGGCTGGAGAGCAGGTAGACGATCACGAGGATCGTCACGATGCCGACCACCGTGGCGTTGTCCGACTGATTGATCGACCGGTACAGCGTGTTGCCGATGCCGTGCACGTTGAAGATGCCCTCGGTCACGATCGCGCCGCCCATCAGGGCGCCGAGGTCGGTTCCGAGGAAGGTGACCACCGGGATGAGCGAGTTGCGCATCAGGTGGACGCCCACGACGCGACGGCGCGGCAGGCCCTTGGCGATGGCGGTGCGGATGTAGTCCGCCCGCAGGTTCTCGGCGAGCGAGGTTCTGCTGAGTCGCGCGATATAGGCGAACGACAGCGAACCGAGCACCACGCCCGGCAGGATCAGCTGCGAGATGTCGTCGGAGTTCTGCACGGTCGGGGTGACCCAGCCGAGTTGGTCCGCGAAGATCGTCTGGAAGATGAAGCCGAGGACGAAGATCGGGATCGAGATCAGCAGCAGCGTGATCACGAGCACCAGCTTGTCCCAGGTCTTGCCGCGGTTCAGGCCGGCCAGGAGGCCCAGCGAAAGGCCCACTACAACCTCGACGGCGAAAGCGACCAGTGCCAGCCGGACCGTCACCGGGAAGGTCTCGGCCATGACGTCGATCACCTTACGGCCGGTGACGAAGCTGGTGCCGAAGTCGCCGGTCACGACGTTGCTGAGATAGTGCCAGTACTGCGCGAGGACCGGCCGGTCGAACCAGTACTCGTGGCGCAGCCGCGCCATCGCCTGCGGGTCGGCAGGTCTGTCGCCCCACAGAGCCCGGACGGGGTCGCCGGGAAGTGAGTACACCATCAGAAAGATGAGCAGAGTGGTCCCGATGAACACCGGGATCATCTGGAGCAGTCGCCTTGCGACGTAGCGCCCCATCGAGCCTCCATAGTCAGCCGCTGCAGCAGCCGGCCCGCCCCGCTCCTCGTGGGAGGGGCGGGCCGGCTGCCCTGCGCGAACGGTGTGGCGCCGACGCGATGTCGGAACGCCGGGGTGGATCGACCGTTAGCGGCCTGTTCGCTACTTCTTCAGAACCTCGACGGCGGTGAAGACCGGCTTGCCGAAGGTGTCGTACGTGACGTTCTTGACGTTGGCCGAGTAGCCGGCGTTCGTCTTGTAGTACCAGAGCGGGATGGCCGGCATGTCGGCGTAGAGCGACTTCTCGGCGTCCTGGTACAGCTTGACCGACTCGTCCAGGGACGCGGCCTTGTCGGCCTTGCCCGTCAGGTCGTCGAACGTCTTGTTCGAGTAGCCGCCCTCGTTACCCGCGGCGGTGGTGCCGTACAGGTCCTTGAGGAAGTTGGCGTTCAGCGGGTAGTCCTGCACCCAGCCCGAGCGGTAGAAGCTCTGGACCTTCTTGTTGGTGCGGACGTCCAGGGTGGTCTTGAAGTCCGCCTTGGAGTCGCTCTCGCACTTGACGCCGGTGGCCTGCGTGATGTTGGAGCAGACCGCCGTCACCCACTCCTTGTGGCCGCCGTCGGCGTTGTAGAGGACCGAGATGGTGGCGTTGGCGCCGCCGGCCTCGGTGACGAGCTCCTTGGCCTTGGTGGGGTTGTACTTGCAGAACTCACCACAGGCGTCGGCGGAGTAGCCCTTGACGGCCGGCGGCACGAAGCCGGTGGCCGGGGTACGCGAGCCCTGGAGCACCGTCTTGGTGATGGTGTCCCGGTCGATCGCCATCGAGATGCCCTGCATGAACTTGCCGCGGTCCTTCAGACCCTTGATCGTCGGCGAGTAGGCCGCGACGGCGATCGTCTGGATCGAGTTCTGCGGGGCGTCCACGGCGCGCTTGCCGAGGTCCTGGTGGTACGTGGCCATGCCGCTCGGGGCGACCTGGTCGAGCACGTCCAGGTTGTTGGAGACCGTGTCCTTATAGGCGGCCTCGGAGGTCGTGTAGAACTTGAAGTCCACACCACCGTTCTTCGGCTTGTCCGCACCGGCGTACTTGTCGTAGGCCTTGGTGAGGAAGTCCTGGTTGTGGTTCCACTTCACGAACTGGTACGGGCCGTTGCCGATGGGCTCTTCGCCGTACTTCTTCGGGTTCGTGTAGAAGACCGACGGCAGCGGCGAGAAGGCGCTGTAACCGAGCTTGTAGGTCCAGTACGGAGCCGGGTTGGCGAGCTCGACCTTGATCGTGTAGTCGTCCGGGGTGGACAGACCCGACATCTTGTCGGACTTCGGGTCACCCTTCTCCGGGTGGACCTCGTCGTAGCCCTTGATGTCCGAGAACCACGAAGCGTTCTGCTGGGCGTTCTTGGCGTTGGCACCCCAGTTCCAGGCGTCCACGAAGGACTTGGCGGTGACCTTCTCGCCGTTGTGGAACGTCCAGCCCTGCTTCACCTTGATGGTGTAGTGGCTGGCGTCGTCCTGCTTGATCGAGTCGGCGACGACGTTCTCGATCGCGCCGGACTTCGGGTCGAAGTCGACCAGCTTGGAGAAGAGGACGTCGGTGATGCGGCCGCCGCCGGTCTCCATCACGTTGGCCGGCTGGATCGGGTGCTGCGGTTCACTGCTCTGGTAGCTGAAGACACCTGCCGGGTCCGCAGCCGCGCCCGAGTTGTCCGTGCTGTCCTTGCCGCCACCACAAGCGGTCGCAGCCAGGGCGATGATTGCCGCTCCCGCGACCCACTTGGCGCTCGTAGCACCACGCATGGGTTTCCTCCTCATGAGTCCACTTGTCACTACAAGAGGGGTACTTCTACGCGCGCTGACACCCCTGACAGCGCTTCTACGTCAAGTACCCCGAGTGTGCTCGTGAGTCGGCACTCCCCACAGTGCGTGACCCATTGACCCGAGCTCAATGGAGCCAACTATTAAGTACGGCCGGGCTGTAAACCACACTTAAAGGGTCTCGGTTTGACAACATCAGTACCGGGCAAGGGCCCGAAATTCGGACAAAGTGAGCACAGACAGACACCCCCGAAACGGACCGTTAACACATCTTCCGGAGAGCGACGGTCGATATCCGAACAGGATGTCCCTTAAAACAACTTGACCCTAGAGGCCAACCACCCGTGCGCGAGGGGTCCTTGCCCATGATCACCCACGCGTGTGTACCCGGCCGTCCAAACCTCCGCACCGACGCCGAAGCCCGGCGCCGCTGCTGCGGGGCCGGGCTTCGGGGCGTACGGGGTACGTCAGTTGCGCTTGGCGCGGGACGCGGTGCGGCCGCGCTCCTTGGCGTCCAGGACGACCTTGCGGATGCGCACGGCCTCCGGGGTCACCTCGACGCACTCGTCGTCGCGGCAGAACTCCAGGGACTGCTCCAGGGAGAGCTTGCGCGCCGGCACCACGTTCTCGGTGTTGTCGGCGGAAGCGGCACGCATGTTGGTGAGCTTCTTCTCCTTGGTGATGTTCACGTCCATGTCGTCGGCACGCGAGTTCTCACCGACGATCATGCCCTCGTAGACCTCGGTGCCGGGCTCGGTGAACAGCACACCGCGCTCCTGCAGGTTGATCATGGCGAAGGGGGTGACCGAACCGGCGCGGTCGGCCACGAGCGAACCGTTGTTACGGGTCGTCAGGGTGCCGAACCACGGCTCGTGGCCCTCGTGGATGGAGTGGGCGATACCGGTGCCGCGGGTGTTCGTCAGGAACTCCGTACGGAAGCCGATGAGGCCGCGGGAGGGAACGACGAACTCCATGCGGACCCAGCCGGAGCCGTGGTTGGACATGTTGTCCATGCGGCCCTTGCGGACGCCCATGAGCTGCGTGACCGCGCCCATGTGCTCCTCGGGGACGTCCACCGTCAGGCGCTCGACCGGCTCGTGGGTCTTGCCGTCGACCTGCTTCGTGACCACCTGCGGCTTGCCGATGGTCAGCTCGAAGCCCTCGCGGCGCATCTGCTCGACCAGGATGGCGAGCGCGAGCTCACCACGGCCCTGGACCTCCCAGGCGTCGGGACGCTCGGTGTCCAGGACGCGCAGCGAGACGTTGCCGATGAGCTCGCGGTCGAGGCGGTCCTTGACCTGACGGGCGGTGACCTTGCGGTCCTTGACCGTCGACTTGGCGTCCGCGCCCTTGCCGGAACCACCACGGCCGACCAGCGGCGAGGTGTTGGTGCCGATGGTCATCGAGATGGCCGGCTGGTCGACCGTGATCAGCGGCAGCGCGATCGGGTTCTCCGGGTCGGCCAGGGTCTCGCCGATCATGATGTCGGGGATACCGGCGACCGCGCAGATGTCACCGGGGCCCGCCATCTCGGCCGGCTTGCGGGTGAGCGCCTCGGTCATCATCAGCTCGGTGATGCGGACGTTGGCGATCGTGCCGTCCCGCTTGATCCACGCGACCGTCTGGCCCTTGCGCAGCTCGCCCTGCTCGACGCGGAGCAGCGCGATGCGGCCGAGGAAGTTGTCGGCGTCGAGGTTGGTGACGTGCGCCTGGAGGGGGGCGGTCTCGTCGTACTCGGGGGCCGGGACGTGCGACAGGATCGTCGAGAAGAACGGCTCCAGGTTGTCGCTGTCGGCCGGGACCGTGCCGTTCTCCGGCTTGGTCAGCGAGGCGACGCCGTCACGGGCACAGGCGTAGACGATCGGGAACTCGATCTGGTCCTCGTCCGCGTCCAGGTCGAGGAACAGGTCGTACGTCTCGTTGACGACCTCGTCGATCCGGGAGTCCGGACGGTCCGTCTTGTTGATGCACAGGATGACGGGCAGGCGCTGCTGGAGCGCCTTGCGCAGCACGAAGCGGGTCTGCGGCAGCGGGCCCTCGGAGGCGTCCACGAGCAGGACCACCGCGTCCACCATCGACAGACCGCGCTCGACCTCGCCACCGAAGTCGGCGTGGCCCGGGGTGTCGATGATGTTGATGGTGATGACGTCGCCGCCATCCTTGGGGTGGTACTTGACGGCCGTGTTCTTGGCCAGGATCGTGATGCCCTTCTCACGCTCCAGATCGTTGCTGTCCATCATGCGGTCGTCGAGCGACTCTGCGGCGTGCGCGGCGAAGGCACCGGCCTGCTTGAGCATGGCGTCGACCAGGGTGGTCTTGCCGTGGTCGACGTGGGCGACGATGGCGACGTTACGGATGTCGTGGCGCGTGGGCATGCTGGCTAGCGCTTCTCTCGATCGTGGGATCAGGCGTCTGACGCGGTCGAGTCCTCGTCCGCCCGCCGGGCAGACAGGCCACGGCTTCACCCCATGGTACGGGGCCGCCGCGCCGACGGCCTCCCGGGCCGACTGTGCCGATCTCCTGCAGGGGGCCACATCGTGATTGAGCCTGGGTCAGGGGCGTACACGACCTTGCCCGCCGGCGGGGCCGGCGGGCAAGGGACTTGAGCAGGTTCTGAGCTTGGGGGCCGATCGGCCCCACGCCCGTGACCTGCTTGTTTTCTCTTCTACTTCTTAGTGTTCGCCGATCCGCCGGATGCCGTTTCCGGCTTCTTGAACCCGATGTCCTCGAAATTCGGGGCCGCGAAGCCGAAGGCGCCCGCATTGGCCACATTGGGCTTGACCGCGACCAGCTGGGGGCGCTGGTAGAGCGGGATCGAGCCGGCCGCCGCCCAGATGCGGGCGTCCGCCTGGCGGACGAGGTCCCGGGCCTCGTCCTCGTCCAGTTCGCCGGCCGCGCGCTCGAAGAGCTGGTCGATGTGGTCGGTGCCGACCCGGCTGTAGTTCTGTTCGACGAGCAGCGAGCCGTCGGACGCGGGCTCCGGCTTGGCGAAGATCGGCCGGTCGTCGGTGGCCGGGTAGGCCGTGCCGGGCCACGAGTACAGCGCCAGGTCGAAGTCCCCGGACGCGATGTGGTCCTTGAAGTAGCTGTCGTCGGCCACCTTGACGATCTCGGTGTTGATGCCGACGTCCTTCAGCATGGCGGCGATCTTGTCGCCCACGGCGCGCAGCGACTCCGAGCCCGGGCCGGAGGGCAGGACGAAGCGCAGGGTGAGCGGCTTGCCGTCCTTGCCGAGCGGGCCGCCCTGCGGGGCCGGGGCCGCCGTGCCCTGCGGGGCGTAGGCACCGGGGGCGCCGCCCTTGGGGCGGGCCTCGGTCTTGGTGTCCTTGCCGGTGTCCTTCCTCGCCTGCTCGGCCGGCTCGCCGTCGAAGAGCCGGGCCTGGCGCACCAGCGCGGCCTGCTGCTGCGCCGCGGTGCGGGCCGGGGCGAGCACATGGGTGCCGGCGGCACCGGAGCTGCCGGGCTTGTCGTCGCCGACGATGTAGGTGCCCTCGTCGTCGGGGTGGTTGCCGGAGTCCCGGCGCTTGCCGTCCTCGGAGTCCTCGGCACCGTCGTCGGCCTTGCTGCCGGCCTTGGCGACGTCCTGCTTGGGCTTCTGCCGGGCGCCGTCCGCGGTCCAGCCGGCGTCGGCGAGCAGCGCCCGCGCCTCCTTCTCGTCCTGGCTGCCGAGCGCGTCGCTGCTGTCGCTGTACGCGTCCTGTCCGGCGAGCGCGAGGTGGCTGCCGGGCGGCAGGGCGGGCAGGCCGAGCGGCTTGAGCACGGCCTCGGCGAGCTCCTGGCGGTTGAGCGCGCGGGCCACCGCGCGTCGGACCCGCTCGTCCGCGAGCGGCCCGGAGGCGCCGTTCAGGGCGAGCTGGGTGTAGGCGGGCTCCAGGGTCTTGCGAATGGCGAAGCCGCGCAGGCCCGCCTGCTCCCTGGCGTACTTCTCGATGGCGGCCCGGCTCTCCTTGCGGGCCTCGTGCTCGGCCTCCGCCTTGTCGTCCTCGGCGCCGTGGGCGATCGCCCAGGAGCGCAGCGCGGAGGCCGGCGTGATGGCGGCGGCGGGGCCGTGCGTGACGGCCTGCCCCTTGTCGCGTTCCGCGAGGGTGATCCGGTCGGCGTCCGCGCGGTCGATCTCGGCCACGTCCACGTTGCCGTCGGCGAGCGCCGCGGCCCGCTTGTCCCGCGGCACGGCCTGCAGGACCAGGCTGTCCAGCTTGGTGGGGCGGCCCCACCAGCGGGGGTTGCGGTCCAGGGTGACCGTGCCCTTGGCGCGGTCGGCCGCCTTGAGCCGGAAGGCTCCCGCGGTCGCCTTCAGGGTCGTGCGGGCGCCGTCGTTGAAGGCGTCGGGGGTGCCGGTGACGTCCTTCGGGTAGAGCGGACTGAACAGCGAGCGCCAGTCCGCGTAGGGCTTGGCGAAGGTGACCTTGACCTCCAGGTCGTTGGCGCCCTTCTCGATCTTCTCGATGCGCTCGTACCCGGCGTTGCGGGCGGTCCAGTACGCCGAGTCCTTGCCGCTGAGCGCGCGCCACTGCGCGACGAAGTCGGGGGCACCGATCTCGCGGCCGTCGCTCCACACCGCCTTCTGGTTGAGCTTGTACAGGACGACCTGCTTGGGCTCGTGCTGGACGACCTCGGCCGACTCCAGGTAGTCGGGGTTGCGCTGCGGGCGGCCCCGCTGGTCCAGCGTGAAGAGCGCGGGCAGTACCGCCT
This sequence comes from Streptomyces xanthochromogenes, assembly GCF_014650455.1. GTDB lineage: Bacteria > Actinomycetota > Actinomycetes > Streptomycetales > Streptomycetaceae > Streptomyces > Streptomyces xanthochromogenes. Next base: position 276,801 of record NZ_BMUZ01000001.1, read on the forward strand.
GGGCGACGCGCTGGGAGGCGGCGTCGGCGTCGGCCTGGAAGGTGTTGAGAGTCTCGGGCATCGCGTCGACGGCCCACTTCAGGGTGCCCCCGTCGGCGACGTTCTGCCGGGCCGCGGCCCCGATGTCCTGGGGTGCGGCGCCTGCCGCGGTCCCGCTGTCGGCGGAGCCGCAGCCGGTCAGCAGCACGGGGAGCGCGAGCACTCCGGTGGTCAGGAGCGCGACGGAGCGCGACCGGACGGAGGCCGCGGTCCGGATCGCAGCGACGATCCGGGGCGCCCTCCCGTTCGGGTCACCGACGTGGGACATGGCTTGTACCTCTTCGTCAGATTTATGGGACTTCATGTCATTTCGCGATGATCACACCTATCCCAGCCACTGAAGAGGACGGCCCCCCTGCCGGGGCGGCGACACGGCGCAGCGCGCCCCGAACCCCACCCGTGCGGCCGAACGCACCCGCGAATCCGGCCGCTCCGCACCGGCCGGTCTCGAATGCGGGGCCGATATGAGACGCCCCACGCATCCGCAACCCCACAACCCCGTGCACGCACCTTCACAACCGCGCATGTGAGGCGCGACACTCTCAGGCGCATGAACATTGCCACCCGCTCCGGCGAAAGGCAGGCAAGTCATGTCCCTGCAGGACGAGTTGACGGCGGCTCAGCGCTGCCTCGACGACCTCGTACGCACCGTCGGACGGCTTGAGGAACAGGTCGGGCACGGCCTGGACATCCGGCGGGTGCGGACCGACACCGACCATCTGCGCGAGAGCCTCGCCCTGCTCCGCGCGGCGGCGCCGAGCGGCCCGGCGGCGGCCGGACCCGACCTGGTCACCATCCCCGACACCCCGTACGACACCTCGCTCTGGACCGATTCGGACGACGAAGGGCTCGGGAGCACCCGGTCCCGCGGCCGGCGCACCCCCTGACCTCCACGGGAGCCACTCTTGGCCACAGGCACGGAACCCTCTCCCCTGACGGGGGACAGCACCGGCGTCCATGACGCCTCGCGCGCCGCGATCGGACCCCGTCATCTGCGCACCGACCGGTGGTGGCTCGCCCCGGCCGTGACCGCCGCGGGACTGCTGGCCTTCGTCGTGTACTCGACCTGGCGGGCGTTCGCGAACGCGGACTACTACCACGCGCCCTACGTCTCGCCGTTCTACTCGCCGTGCCTGGCCGACAACTGCGCGGCCATGCGGCACGGCCCGAACGCGGACGTCTTCGGCAGCTGGTGGGGCCTGTCCCCCGCGCTGCTCATCCTGATCTTCCCGCTCGGCTTCCGGCTGACCTGCTACTACTACCGCAAGGCGTACTACCGGGGCTTCTGGGCCTCGCCGCCCGCGTGCGCGGTGGCCGAGCCGCACAAGAAGTACTCGGGCGAGACCCGCTTTCCGCTCGTCCTGCAGAACGTCCACCGGTACTTCTTCTACTTCGCGGTCGTGGTCGCGGGCATCCTCACCTACGACACCGCGCTCTCGTTCCGCGACGAGCACTACCGGTGGGGCCACATGGGGCTCGGCAGCCTCCTCTTCCTGATCAACATCGCGCTGATCTGGACGTACACCCTGTCCTGCCACTCCTGCCGGCACATCATCGGCGGCCGGCTGCGGCACTTCTCCAAACACCCGGTGCGCTACCGGCTCTGGGGCTGGGTCGGAAAGCTGAATGAGCGTCACATGCTGTTGGCCTGGGCCTCGTTGATCAGCGTTGCGCTCGCCGACTTCTATGTGTACCTGCTCTCGACCGGGGCGTTCGACGATCCGAGGTTCTTCTAAAAATGAAGGCAGCCTGAATGACTCAGCTGGAACGGCAGCAGTGGGACGTCGTCGTGGTGGGCGCGGGCGGCGCCGGCCTGCGGGCCGCGATCGAGGCCCGCGAGCGGGGCGCCCGCACCGCGGTGATCTGCAAGTCCCTCTTCGGCAAGGCGCACACGGTGATGGCCGAGGGCGGCATCGCCGCCTCCATGGGCAACGTCAACTCCGGGGACAACTGGCAGGTCCACTTCCGCGACACCATGCGCGGCGGCAAGTTCCTCAACCAGTGGCGGATGGCGGAGCTGCACGCGCGCGAAGCACCCGAGCGGGTATGGGAGTTGGAGACCTGGGGCGCCCTGTTCGACCGCACCCCCGACGGCCGCATCTCGCAGCGCAACTTCGGCGGCCACGAGTACCCGCGCCTCGCGCACGTCGGCGACCGTACGGGCCTGGAGCTCATCCGCACCCTCCAGCAGAAGATCGTGAGCCTCCAGCAGGAGGACAAGAAGGAGTTCGGGGACTACGAGGCCCGCCTGAAGGTCTTCCAGGAGTGCACGGTCACACGGGTGTTGAAGGATTCCTCCACCATCGGACACGCCGACGAAGGCCGGGTCTCCGGCGCGTTCTGCTACGAGCGCGAGAGCGGACGGTTCTTCGTCCTGGAGGCGCCCGCGGTGGTCCTCGCCACCGGCGGCATCGGCAAGTCCTTCAAGGTGACCTCCAACTCGTGGGAGTACACCGGCGACGGCCACGCGCTGGCACTGCTCGCCGGTGCGCCGCTCCTGAACATGGAGTTCGTGCAGTTCCACCCCACCGGGATGGTCTGGCCGCCCTCGGTGAAGGGCATCCTGGTCACCGAGTCGGTGCGCGGCGACGGCGGGGTGCTGCGCAACTCCGAGGGCAAGCGGTTCATGTTCGACTACGTGCCGGACGTCTTCAAGGAGAAGTACGCGGAGTCCGAGGAGGAGGGCGACCGCTGGTACGAGGACCCGGACCACAACCGCCGCCCGCCCGAGCTGCTCCCCCGCGACGAGGTCGCCCGCGCGATCAACGCCGAGGTGAAGGCCGGCCGGGGCACCCCGCACGGCGGCGTCTTCCTCGACGTCTCGACGCGGATGCCGGCCGAGGTGATCCGGCGTCGGCTGCCGTCGATGTACCACCAGTTCAAGGAGCTGGCGGACGTGGACATCACGGCCGAGGCCATGGAGGTCGGGCCCACCTGCCACTACGTGATGGGCGGCATCGCGGTCGAGTCCGACACCGCGGCGGCCCGCGGGGTGCCGGGCCTGTTCGCGGCCGGTGAGGTGGCCGGCGGAATGCACGGCTCCAACCGGCTCGGCGGCAACTCGCTCTCCGACCTGCTGGTGTTCGGCCGGCGGGCCGGGCTGCACGCCGCCGAGTACACGGCCTCGCTCGCCGTCCGCCCGGCCGTGGACGAGGCCCAGATCGACACGGCCGCCGCCGAGGCGCTGCGCCCCTTCAGCGCCGAGGCCCCCGCGGACGGCTCGCCCGTCGAGAACCCGTACACCCTGCACCAGGAGCTCCAGCAGGCCATGAACGACCTGGTCGGGATCATCCGCCGGGAGGGCGAGATGCACCAGGCGCTGCGCAAGCTCGCCGAGCTGCGCGCGCGGGCCCGGCGGGCCGGGGTCGAGGGGCACCGCCAGTTCAACCCGGGCTGGCACCTCGCGCTCGACCTGCGCAACATGCTCCTGGTGAGCGAGTGCGTGGCGCGGGCCGCCCTGGAGCGCACCGAGAGCCGTGGCGGCCACACCCGCGAGGACTGGCCCGGCATGGACCGCTCCTGGCGCCGGGTGAACCTGCTCTGCCATCTCGCCGACCCCACCGAGGGGCTGGCGCCGCCCGACTCCGAGGGCGGCCAGATCCGGCTCGTGCGCGAGGAGACCGACCCCGTCCGCGCGGATCTGCTCTCCCTCTTCGAGAAGGAGGAGCTGGTCAAGTACCTCGCCGAAGAGGAGCTGAAGAGTTGAGTACGTACGATGCGAGCTTCCGGGTGTGGCGGGGCGACACCGGCGGCGGTGAACTCACCGACTTCACGGTCGAGGTGAACGACGGCGAGGTGGTCCTCGACATCATCCACCGCCTCCAGGCGACCCAGGCCCCCGATCTCGCGGTGCGCTGGAACTGCAAGGCGGGCAAGTGCGGTTCGTGCAGTGCGGAGGTCAACGGCCGGCCCCGCCTGATGTGCATGACGCGGATGTCGGTGTTCGACCCGGCGGACGTCATCACGGTGACTCCCCTGCGGGCCTTCCCCGTTGTGCGCGATCTCGTGACGGACGTGTCCTTCAACTACGCGAAGGCGCGGGAGGTCCCGGCGTTCGTGCCGCCCAAGGGGGTGGCGCCGGGCGAGTACCGGATGCGGCAGATCGACGTCGAGCGGTCGCAGGAGTTCCGCAAGTGCATCGAGTGCTTCCTGTGCCAGGACACCTGCCACGTGGTCCGGGACCACGAGGAGAACAAGGCGGCCTTCGCGGGCCCGCGCTTCCTGATGCGCGTCGCCGAACTCGACATGCATCCGCTGGACGCCGCCGAGGAGACCGGCCTCGACCGCAAGCGGACCGCGCAGGACGAGCACGGGCTGGGCTACTGCAACATCACCAAGTGCTGCACGGAGGTGTGCCCCGAGCACATCAAGATCACCGACAATGCGCTGATCCCGCTGAAGGAGCGGGCGGCGGACCGCAAGTACGACCCGCTGGTGTGGCTGGGCAACAAGATCCGGCGGCGCGATTCTTGACGGTGCGTCAGCTCCAGCCCCTGCGGTAGGCCGCCCAGTCGTCCGCGCGCTCCGCGAAGTCGACGTACAGGGCGACGCCGAAGTTCTGGCGGTGGCGGTCGGTGCGGGCGAGCCCGAGGCGGGCTCCTCGCACGGCTGCCTCCACGGTCTCGGCGGAGCCGTGGTGGGTCAGGGTCTCGTCGTCGTAGAACGGCAGCCCCATCAGCAAGTCGGTCTGTTTCGGGGTGACTTGAAGGGCGAGTGCGGTCTGCCGGGCGACATAGCCGCCGTACAGGCTCTGCACCGGCATGGCCGTGTCGTACGACATCACGGCGATCTGGTCGACCCGGCGGGCGACTTGGCCGAAGTAGGACTGCGCCCACCACTTGCCGTGCCCGGTGAGGCCGTCGGCGGCCGTGTGCAGGGCGGGCAGCGGGTCTATCTGGTGCGCGGCCACGGACAGCAGGGCGCCGCGCGCCCGCGTGAGGGCGTGCAGCGAGTCGAGCAGGGCGAGATAGTCCCGGTCGCCCGAGGGCAGCGGTTCCAGGTCGAAGTGGACGCCGTCGAAGCGGGCCCGGTCGAGCACCTGGCGGGCGCTGGTGACGACCGACGTGCGGGTCGTTTCGTTGTCGAGCCGCAGCCCGACCGGGCCCTCGCTCGCCAGCTCGTCGCCCAGCCAGGCCTGCACCCGCACGTTCGGCAGCCTGCGGTGCACCCCCGCGACCAGCCAGCCGGCCCGGGGGTAGCGGGCGGCGGGCAGGGTGCCGTCGTGGTCGAGCGGGCCGGTGTGGACGAAGAGGTCCTTGATCCCGCTGCCGCGCACCTTCGCCGCGAAGGCGTCGAGGTCCTTGTCGCCCTTGCGGCCGTCGACCCAGGCATGGCCCAGCCAGTACGCGTCATGGCCCCGGGTCCTGGTGTCGTCGCCCGGGACGCCCGCGTACTGGGCGCGCAGGGCCGTTCCCGCGGCGGCCGTCAGCACGACGACGGCCAGCGTCACGGCCAGCAGCGCGCGGCGCGTCCAGCGCCCCCCACGGCCGCGCCACCACGTACGTATCCCAGCCATTTCGGTGCCTCTCCCCCTGTGGTGCCGAACTGCCCACCCTAGCCGCGCTCCGCGCGAGGGCTCCGCGTCGGCAGGATGTACAAGAGGGATGCATTCCGGTCGCCATGGGCCTGTTTCGGCCATACGCTCGAAGCGTGATGCAGCCCGCTTCGACCGTCGACCTGGTGCTGCCGGTGGCCGTGGTCGTGGTGGCGGGCGCATCGGCCGCGTACGCCTACCTGAAGCGGAAGCGGCGGACCCACACCCGCACCACACCCGGCCACGGCCAGTCGCCGCCGCCCTCACCGCCCCCGCCGCGCTGAGGCGGCCCGGGCCGGAACATGCCGCGGCCCGGGGCTAGAACATGCTGAGGAGCTGCTCCTCCGTCAGCTCTGCTGCGGCGGGCGCATCCCCGTCGGGCAGGGCCAGTTCGAACCAGACCGTCTTGCCGCGCGGGGTGCGGCGGGCACCCCAGGCGGCGCTGAGCAGGCCGACGAGCTGGAGGCCCCGGCCGCCCTCGTCCGTGTCGCGGGCGCGTCGGCGCCGGGGCTGGACCAGACCCGCGTCCCACACCTCGCACACCAGCGTGCGGTCGCGCAGCAGGCGGAGCCGTATCTCGCCGTCGCCGTAGCGCAGCGCGTTGGTGACGAGCTCGCTCACCAGGAGTTCGGTCGTGTCGACCAGGTCGCCCAGGTCCCAGGCGAGCAGCTGGGTACGGGCGAGTTCCCGGGCCCGGCCCACCGAGCGGGGCTCGCGCGGCAGCCGCCAGTCGCCGACCGCGTCCGACGGCAGGCCCTGGATGCGGGCGAGCAGGAGCGCGATGTCGTCCTCGCCGTGCCGGGTGTCGAGCGAGCCGAGGACCTGGTCGCAGACGTCCTCCAGCGGGCGGTCCGGGTCGGTGAGGGTCTTGCGGAAGGCGTTGAGGCCCTCGTCGAGGGGGTGGTCGCGGGACTCGACGAGGCCGTCGGTGTAGAGGGCGAGCAGGGCGCCCTCGGGCAGATCGACCTCGACCTCCTCGAAGGGCTCCCCACCGACGCCGAGCGGCAGCCCGGGCGGCACGTCGAGCAGCATCGCGGGCTCGCCCGGGTCGTCGCCCGGCTCGACCAGGACGGGCGGCAGGTGCCCGGCGTTGGCGAACGTACAGCGGCGGGTGACCGGGTCGTAGACCGCGTACACACAGGTCGCCAGGTAGACCTCGCCGAGGTCGGCGTCGCGGGACTTGTGGGCGACGCGGGAGGCCTGCTGGCTGCCGCCGGGGGCGCCGAGGCCCCGGGCGATCTCGTCGAGGTGCGAGAGGACTTCGGCGGGTTCGAGGTCGAGCAGCGCCAACGTCCTCACCGCGGTGCGCAGTTCACCCATGGCGACGGCGGCGCGCAGGCCGCGCCCCATCACGTCGCCGATGACGAGGGCCGTGCGGTGCCCGGGCAGTTCGATGACGTCGAACCAGTCGCCGCCGACCTCGGACTCGGCGCTGCCGGGCAGATAGCGGCAGGCGATGTCGAGCCCGGCGGCCTCCGGGTCGCCGGGCGGGAGCAGGGAGCGCTGGAGGATCAGCGCGCGCTCGTGCTCCCTGCGGTAGAGGCGGGCGTTGTCGATGCAGACCGCGGCGCGCGAAGCGAGCTCGGTGGCCAGCGCCCGGTCGCGCTCGCCGAACGGCTCACTGCCCTTGGCGCGGGCGAACTGCACCAGGCCGACGACGGTGTCGTGGGCCACCATCGGCACGGCGAGGGTGGTGTGCACCAGGCCGCCGTCGGCGCCCCGCACGGTGTGCACGCGGGCGGTGCGCAGGGCGCTCGCGTACGGGGAGTGGAACCGGTAGCGGTGGACGTCGCCCACGCCCACCTCCGCTTCGTCCGCCTCGCCGCCCTCGCCACCGGCCAGCGGCCCGTCCGAGACGGCGCTCGCGAAGGCGACCCGGCGCAGTTCGCCGCGCCCGTCGGAGGACCCGGCGGCGGGGTCGTCGCCGGCGAGCAGGGCCTGGTAGAGGTCGACCGAGGCCAGGTCGCAGAAGCCGGGGACGGTGATGTCGAGGAGTTCGCGGGCGGTGGTCTCCAGGTCGAGGGAGTTGCCCATGCGGGCGCCCGCCTCGTTCAGGAGGGCGAGGTTGCGGCGGGCGTCGGCCGCCTCGCGGGCGGCGTTGTGACGCCGGGTCACATCGATGCCGAGCCCGGCGACGCCGATGGGGCGGCCGGTGCCGCTGTGCACGCGGTAGAGGTTGATGGCCCAGTGCCTGCGGTCGGAGCCGCCGGGCGCCGCGCCGACTATCTGGAGGTCGGTGACGGACTCCCCGGTGTCCAGGACCCGTTGCAGCGCGGCCGACATCCGGTCGGCCTCCGAGCGGCTGAGATAGTCGTGGACGGTGTGCCCGCGGTGCTCGTCGGGGTCGCCGCCGAAGACGGTGGCGAACCGCCGGTTGGCTCGCAGCACCGTGAGGTCCGTGCCGAACAGCAGGAAGCCATAGGGAGATTGACCAAAAATGGCCTGCGATGCGGCAAGGTCGGTCTCGATGCCGCGCAGAGCGCGTACGTCCACGACGATACAGAGGGCCGCGCGTTCGTCGGCGGCCGTCCGGCTCGGCATGACGTAGAGCTCGGCCAGGCCCTGGGCGCGCTCGCCGCCGTCCGGCGAGGGCAGGCGGAACGGGACGACGCCCGTCCACTCCTTGCCGTCCAGGATCTCCGTGACCCGACGATGGCCGCGCGGACGCAGTTCGGGGGGCATGAACGCGTCGACCGGATCGCGGCCGATCACGGCGGCCGCGGCCAGGCCGAACTGCTCCTCGGCCCGCAGGCTCCACTGCTCGATCAGTCCGTCCGGCCCGATCGAGAACGAGGCGACGCGGATGTAGTCATAGATCGAGCCAGGCGGACTGCTCTGCCACACGACATCGCCAGCCGTCTCAGGTATCTCGCTCACGCGACCGTCCCCTCCAGCTCACCGCACCGGACCGGCCTTGACCGCAGTATTCAGCACTACGGCCCCAGCCGACACGGCGTTCACGATCACATCCCGGTCTCGTTCTTTTCCAGCCGTTGTCGACCGGTCCCGTTACGGGCTTGTGATCGTCCGTCCCTCCCTCCTTCTAACCATGCAGAGGCAGCTCGAACCACACGGTCTTGCCCGTTCTGCCACGACGGGTCCCCCAGCGCCGGGCGGAACAGGCCACGAGCTGCATGCCCCGGCCCCCTTCGTCGTCGATTCCGGCGGTGCGTTCGACGGGCGGATCCGGAAGGGGATCGGACACCTCCACCAGCAGGGTGGCGCCGTCGAGCCGTGCGAGCCGGACGCCGATGGGCCCCTCGGCGTACCGCAGGGAGTTGGTCACCAGCTCGCTGACCAGGAGAACCGCCACGTCCACGGTCCCGTGGTCGAGCTCCCAGCCGCGCAGGGCGTCCCGGACGGCGTGCCTCGCGGTCCGTACGGCCCCCGGTTCAGCAGGGAAGGTCCACTCGGCGCACTCGCCCGAGGTGTCGATCACGCCGATCACCCGCATCCGATGGTTCGGGGGGTTTGAAAACGATTAATAGGCACATACCCGATATTTGGTACGCCCTATCCCCAACTGGGGCGGATGGCGGCACTAACGGCGCAATGCCCGCAGGATTCGCATGGCTTCGGCGACCGCCGGGCGGTCCTGCGGCAGCCAGTCGACGGCGTCGGCCTCCTCGGGGGCCAGCCAGCGCAGTTCGTCGTGGTCCTGGAGCGGGCGGGGTTCGCCGTAGAGCAGCTTCGCGGTCCAGGCGTGCAGCACGAGGCCGGGCCGCAGCGGCCACTCCCCCGCGATCCTTTCCAGCGGTTCGGTCTCGATGCCGAGTTCCTCGCGGAGTTCGCGCACGAGGGCCTCCTGAGCGCTCTCGCCCTGCTCCACCTTGCCGCCGGGCAGTTCCCAGCGGCCGGCCAGCTCGGGCGGGGCGCTGCGGCGGGCGGCCAGCAGGCGCCCCCGGTCGTACACGGCTCCGGCCACCACGACGGTCTCGTTCATGCGCCGGAGCGTAACGCGCGGCCGTCGCACGGCCCCATCGCGCTTGACGGGGGAGGCTGTTCAGGGGCTGCGCGGCCGCTACTGCTGGGCGGGGGCGCCGATCCGCTCGACCCAGTAGAGCTGCTTGTGCCCGCGGTCGTCGAGGCTGTCCGCGATGCGCTGCGCCTCGGCCTGCGTGGCGTACTTGCCGACGCGGTACTGGTTGCCGTTGTCGTCCTGGCGTATCACCAGCCAGGCGAGCACAGCACCACTGTCGTTCATCGCATCCCTCCCGGCATCGGCGTGCAGGTCAGTAAGCATCCACAGGAAACCGCAATCCGCATATGCCCGAGCCTACGCCTGACCTTTACTCAGCGGATACGTGTTTGCACAAAGAGATACGAATTCGGTCATCGGCCGCAGATACGAGAGGGGGCGCACCCGATGGGTGCGCCCCCTTGGTCCCGCCGGGGTCCTCCGGCGGCTCCGGCCGTCGGCCGTGTTACTTCACGGGCAGGTGGTACGCGATGCGATAGCGGTCGGCCGGCACCACCACATCGGCCGTCTCCACGGCGAGGCCCGAGGCGTAATAGGTCCGCTCGATGACGAGGACGGCATGGCCCGGCACGCCGCCGAGCGCCAGGAGCTCCTCCGCAAGCCCCGGGCGCGCGCCGACCTCCTCGACCACGTTGTCCACCACGATGTCGATCGCGGCCATCCGCTCGACCACCCCGCACCCGCCGAGCGGCCCCTCCTCCGGCAGCATCACCGGGCTGCGGCCGGTGACCGCAAGCGGCTCCCAGGAGGTGGACAGCATCATCTGTTCCCCCGCGTCCCGGAACACGTACCGCGTCCGCATCACGCGGTCGCCGGTGTCGATGCCGAGGCGCTTGGCGATCTCGGGGGTCGCCTCCTCCTGTTCGCTGCGCGACTCCCAGGTCCCGCGCGCGGCCTCCTCCGCCTGCTCCTGCCGGAACGGGCTCGCGCCCTTCGTGGGCCGGTAGCCGGAACGCGCGACCCGGCGCGGCACCGGGCGCTCGCGCACATAGGTGCCGGAGCCGGACCGGCCCTCCACCAGGCCCTCCGCCATCAGCACCTTGCGCGCCTCCAGGGCGACGGTGTCCGAAACCCCGTACTCCTCACGAATCCTGGCCTGCGAGGGAAGGCGGGTGTGTGGCGGCAGCGAACCACTCACGATCTTCTGCCTCAGATCGCTGGCTACGCGCAAATAGGCCGGCTGCTCACCGAATGTCACGGGCCACTCCCATCAGGTTGACAGACTGCAACAGCGTGGCAACCGTGGGTTGGCGACCGCAAGCAAAGGCCAAACATTCACTCGAAGTGATGAAGCCCCTTTACCCAGGGCGAACCCGCGGTACAGCGGGTACGTTCTGCCCGGCCCGGAACCCTCTCAGACGCTTTTGGAACCATCGCTTCCGGAACCGCCGACGCTGCCGGACCCACCCGAGCCGCCTGACCCGCCGCCGGAGCGGTCGTCGGTGGACGGCGGAGTGGTGGCGAGGCCGAGCGCATCGCGCGCGGAGATCTCCACCGACTGCTTCATCGCCTTGTCCGCCGCCCCGGAGTGCAGATAGAAGGAGTCCGCGTCCAGCGAGGAGGCCGCCTTCCGCCACTCCTTCTGCGCGGTCTTCATGCCGTCGGTGTACGCCCGCACGGACGGGGACAGCCGGGCGGGCCAGCTGTGCGCGGTCAGCCCCTCGACCTCCGCGTCCATGGTCCCGGACACCTGGCTCGCCCACTTCTGGAACGCGGGCAGGTCGTCCTCGACCCGGTCCGCGTCGGGCGCCTTCGCCATCACGCGGTCGACGCCGTTGACCGCGTCCAGGAACGCGACCTGGTCGGCGTCGAGTGTCGAGGCATCGTTGCGGACCGACCCTTCGAGCTTGACGCTCTCCGAGGCGAACGCACACGTGACCGTGTGGTCGCCGAGGCCCCAGCTCTTCGGGCTCGGCGTGTAGTAGTAGGGCCCGGCCTCGGCAGGCACCTTCCACCGGTCCATGGCGTACGCCTGCTCGATGCCCCAGCAACGCTCGTCGGCCTGGGTGGAGATGGCGCTCTCGCCCGGGTAGGCCGTGCCGGTCAGCCGGAACGAGCCGGACACCTCGGCGTCGTGCTTGCCGGCGCACGGCACGATCTTCACGGAGACGACCTCGCGCTCCAGCTTGCCGCCCGGCACGTCGAAGCAGTCGCCCTTGCGCAGGTCGAGGGTGTTGCGCGAACGGCTGACGCCTTCGTTCCAGCCGTCCTTGAAGTCCCGCCAGCCGCTGCTGAGTCCACCCGTCACGATCGAGACCACGAGCAGGATGGTGCTGATGGTCGAGAGCACCACACCGGCGACGGCCATGCCCTTGCCGCGCAGCCCCTTCTTCTTGATCCGGCCGAGGGCGAACACACCCAGGACCAGACCGAGCGGGGGTATGCAGCACACGATGCCGGTGACGAGGGAGCCGATGGCGAGCCCGCTCACGGGCGGCTGCTGGGGCACCTGCGGATACGGGTACCAGGGCCCGCCGGTCATCGGCTGCCCCGGATATGCCCCGGGCGCCTGATGGGGCGCCGGCCAGCCGTACCCCTGCCCCGGTTGCGGCTGCTGAGGCTGCCCGGGCGCGGGCGGCGGCGGTATTTCCACGGGTACGGTGCTCCTCATCGAACTGCGGCGAACTGTTGCGCGAATGCGCATCGTACGCGGGCGGACACAGGGGATCGGGGGGCGGGATGACGTCGAAGGGTGCCGCTATCGCGGCGGCGAACGCCCTGACAACACGATGGGCGCGGGAGCACACGGGCACGGACAACACCGTGTTCTCGGCCGTCGCGGTCTGGCCGCTCCTGGCCCTCCTCGCGGCCGGTGCGCACGGCCCCGCGCGCGCCGAACTGGCGGACGCCGTGGGCCTGCGCCCCGAGGAGGCGGCCGCCGGGGCCCGCGCGCTCCTGTCCCACGTCCACGCGCTGCCCGGCGTGCACACGGCGGCCGGGCTGTGGACGAGGCGCACGCTGGAGCTGCGGCCCGACTGGTCGGCCCAACTGCCGCCGGGCACCCATGGCGTGCTCACCGACGACCCCGCGCAGGACCGCGAGGCCCTGGACGCCTGGGCATCGCAGCACACGGACGGGCTGATCACGTCCATGCCGGTCACACCAAACGGGGAGACCCGGCTGGTCCTCGCGGCGGCCCAGGCGGTACGGACGCGATGGCTGCGGCCGTTCCAGGAAGGCGCTGCCCAGCCGGAGTCCGGCCCCTGGGCCGGTCGCGAACTGGTCGCCCTGCATCGCCGCACCGCCCTGCTCGACCGGGTCGCCGTGGCCCACACCGGCCACGGCCCGCTGACCGTCCTGAAGGTGCTCGGCGATACCGGCGTCGACGTTCATCTACTGCTGGGCGAAAGAGACTTGACGGCCAGTCAAGTATTGACGAGTGGCCTGGACGTCCTGGCGGGGCGCTGCCCTGCCGTGCCCGGCGACCGGCTGCCGGACGGTGCGGCGGGGCCCGGCCTGACGGTCGGCAACGTCCGCAGCACATCGCGCGATCCCGAACTGGACGTGACCGCAACGCCGTTCGACCTCCGGGCCGAGCACGACCTGCTGACCTCGGCTCGGCTGTTCGGTCTGGAGACGGCGACGGACTCCCGCACCCGCCACTTCGACGGCATCAGCCCGGACCCGCTCGCCCTCGGCTCGGCGCGCCAGGCAGCCACGGCCACCTTCACCGAACTGGGCTTCCGCGCGGGGTCGGTGACCGCCCTTGAGGTGGCGGCAGTCGGCCTCCCGCCCCGCCCGCGCTACTCGGTGCGCAGAGTCGAGGCGACCTTCGACCGCCCCTTCGGCTTCCTCGCCGTGCACCGCACCTCGCGCCTGGTCCTCACCGCGGGCTGGGTCGCCGAGCCCGTCCCGCTTCCGCCGTGGGACGAGTCCGAGTGGCAGGGCGGTCACGGACCTCGATCCTCTTCCTGACCAGGCCGAAGAATCCCTGGTCAGACCCCTTTCCCGGACGCATCCATACCGTCCGTAATCGCTTGAAATGCGATGTGTGTCCCCCCGTGCCACGCTGGTCGAGGCCCGGAGGAGCCGAGGGAACAGCCCCGGCTCCCCGCCCCCTCACACCCCAGTAGGAGTGAACCCAGATGGGCATCAAGGACCAGTTCCAGGACAAGGCGCGCGACCTGCAGGACAAGGCCAAGGACGCCATGGGCGACAAGCGCGACGAGGCGTCGGAGCGCGCGCAGCAGGCCCAGGACAAGGGCCGGGACGCCGCGCAGGAGCAGCAGGACAAGTTCGACATGGACTACGACGCCTGACGCGACGCGCTCCCAGACGGAAGCGGCGCACCTGCGGCACCGGGTGCGCCGCTTCCGTGCGTGCGACACCGGGTGCGTCGGGATTCGTGCGTACGGCACCGGATGCGCCAGGGTTCGTGCGCGCGGCACCGGGTGCGACCTTTCCGTGGGTACGGCACCGGATGCGCCCGGATTCGTACGCGCGGCACCGGGTGCCCCGTGGCCGGAAGAGTTTCGGCTCACGTCGGTGTCGAATCCGCAGTGGTCCGCGGGGGCCGCGGCCAATTGGTCTGGCATCGACGGCGGGCCCGCTGATTTGCTGATCCCGGCCGAGTGATCCGTATCGGCGGAAAGGGCCAACCATCCCTGCCCACATGGGAGTTCACCATGCCGGAATCCGGCACCATCGGTGTGCGCGTCACCGATACGGCGCTGCCGCACCACGACCCCCTCGACCTGTACGTACGGCTGCGGGAAATCCTGGACGCCGATGACGTATTCCTCTTCGAGAGCGTGGACGGCGCGGACCAGGACCGCCGCTGGGCCGTCGTCGGCTTCGGGCGGCTCGCCGAGATCCGGGTGCACGACGGCTATCTGGAGATCGACGGGGCCGCGCGGATCGCCGAGGCACTGGCCGGGCGGGCCGTGGCAGCCGGGATGGCGGACCACACGGTGGCGGCCGGGACACACCGGCTCGCCTTCGGCTCGGCGGACCGGATGTGGGAGCTGCTTTCCGCGGCGGGGACGCTGTTCGAGGTGACGTCGGATGTCCCGGCGACGGCGTACGCGTTCGGGTTCCTGACGACGTTCGCGTACGAGTCGGCCTGGCACATGGAGTCGCTGCCCCGGCGCACCAAGGAGGCGGGCGGCCCCGACATCACGCTCACGCTCTTCCGCGACACCGTCTGGTACGACCTGGCCGACGGTTCGGTGCGTCAACTTGCCGCGCGGAGCGCCGCGTTCGCCGACCGGCCGAGGCGCGCCGATCCCGCAGCGGGCGCGGGATTCGCGCCGGACGCGGGATCCGTGTGGGGCGCGCGGAACGACGGTGACCGCGCCGCCGTGCCGCAGGCGCCCGCGCCGCTCTCCGTGCGCGACAGTGTGAGCCGCGAAACCTTCCTCGGCTGGGCCGAGCGCTGCCTGGAACACATCCGGGTCGGCGACATCTACCAGATCCAGATCGGCCACCGCATCGACGTACGAACGGAGTTGACGCCCGTCGACGTCTACCGGAGGCTGCGTGCCCGCAACCCCTCGCCGTACATGTACCTGATGCCGCGCGCCGGACGCACCCTCATCGGGGCCAGCCCCGAGCTGTTCTACCGGATCGAGGGCGACGAGATCACGATGCGCCCCATCGCGGGCACCGCCCGCCGCTGTGCGGACCCGGAGGAGAACGCACGCCGCGTCAAGGAGATGCGCGAGAGCACCAAGGAGCAGGCCGAGCACATCATGCTGGTCGACCTGTGCCGCAACGACATAGGGCGGGTGACGCGGCCCAGCACCCAGCCGGTGGACCGGCTGATGGCAGTGGAGACGTACTCGCACGTGTTCCATCTCGTGTCGACGGTCACCGGTCGCCTGGAGCCGGGCGTCGACACCTGGCGGGCGCTGCGCGCCACCTTCCCGGCCGGCACCATGACGGGCGCCCCGAAGGTGCGCGCCATGGAGATCATCGACGCCCTTGAGCAGGAGCGGCGCGGCAGTTACGCGGGCGCGGTGGGCCTCGTCGACGTACGCGGCTGGACCGAACTGGCGCTGACCATCCGGACCGTGGAGTACGACGGCGAGACGTACTCCACGCAGAGCTCGGCGGGCATGGTGGCCCAGTCGGAGCCCGAGTCGGAGTGGCGCGAGACGCTGGCCAAGATGGGCGCCGCCTACTGGGCGCTCACCGGTGAGGAGCTGTCGTCATGAGGGAAGCCGGAGCGCGCGGCGCGGCGGAGGACGGGGTCGGCATGAAGGTGCTGCTGATCGACGCGTACGACAGCTTCGTGCACATCATCGACCAGTATCTGCGCACCCTCGGGGCGCGCACGGAGGTCGTGCGGTCCCTGACGCTCTCGCCCGACGGGCTGGCCGCCCGCGAGCCCGACGCGGTGGTGCTCGGGCCCGGGCCCGGCCATCCGGCGCAGTCCGGCCACGTGGAGCTCGTGCACCGGTTCGCGGGGCGGGTACCGCTGCTCGGGGTGTGCCTGGGCCACCAGGCGATCGCGCTCGCGCACGGCGGCCGGATCGAGGTCGCGGAGCAGGTGATGCACGGGCGGACCAGCACGGTCCGGCACGACGGGGCCGGCCTCTTCGAGGGGCTCGGCCACACCCTGGAGGTGACCCGCTACCACTCGCTGATCGTGGCGGAGCCGCTGCCCGAAGACCTGGTCCCGACGGCCGTCGCCGTTGACCACGGCTATCTGATGGGCCTGCGCCACCGCACGCTGCCCGTCGAGGGCGTGCAGTTCCACCCCGAGTCCATCACGACCACGGGCGGTCTCGCCATGCTGGACAACTTCCTTGTTTCGGCCGCACGTTGGCGTTCCGGGACCGGCCTCGTACGGACCTGATCCCGTCCGGCGGGCGTGGGCCCGATCCGCGTACGGCCCGGCGAGGACGCCGTCCCCGAAGTCCCTGGCGCGGGCCCGCATCGGGCATCTTCAGCCGGTCGGGCCGGTCGGGCCGGTCAATATGGGCCGCGCGATCGATATGGGCCGCGCGATCGGTATGGGCCGCGCGATCGTCGTCAGCCGGTCATGGGGGTCTCCCCGGCCCTTGCTTGCCGGGGGAGGTCCGGGGAAATCTGGGGACGAGCGCCGCTCAGGTGCGAACGGGGGTGCCGGGGGCCGGGGCCGTTGCGGGGGTTCGCGGGGCCGCGCCCTTCGGCGGCGTGGCGCTCGCCCCGGTCGAGGAGCGTGAGCAGCGGCCCCGTCATGGCCGTCGTGGTCAGCGCCATGACGATCAGCGCGAGGGCGAGGGGCCCGGTCAGGATTCCCGCGCTCAACCCGGCCTGCAGGACAACGAGTTCGGTGAGACCACGGGTGTTCATGAGGACGGCGACCCGGCGGGCGGTCGCCCGGCCGTGGCCGCCGCGGCGCGCCCCCAGATAGCCCCCGAGGCCCTTGCCGAGGCAGCCGAGTACGAGGGCCGCGGCGATCAGCTGCCAGGAGGTGTCGGCGAGCGAGCCGGTGAGCACGGTGATCCCGGTGACCACGAAGAAGGCGGGCGCAAGGACCGCACCGGCCCGCGAGACGGAGGCCACCGCGCCCTCCCAGGGCGCGCTCCGGGAGGGCGCGCCCTCACCTCCCGGGACCGAGAAGCCGACCAGGGCGGCACCGAGGATCGCCGTCATGCCGAGGCGGTCCATGGCGATCGCGACGACGACGGCCACCGCGCCGAGGAGCACCGCCGCGGTGCGCGGCAGCCGTACGCAGACGGCCTTGGCGGCCCGGGTGCGCAGCCCGTAGCGGACGGCGAGTGCGCACAGCACGCCGCACCCGAGCGCCCGCACCGAGTGCAGCAGGCCTTGGAGACTCCCCCTGCCGAGGCCGATGGCGAGGGTCAGGAGCAGCCAGCCGACCCCGTCGATGACGACGGCCGCGCCCAGCGCGGTCTGCCCGGCCCGCGAGCGCGTCATGCCGCGGTCGGCCAGAATCCGCGCCATGACAGGCACGGCGGTGATGGACATCGACACCGCGACCATGAGGAGGAACGCCGGCAGCGGGGCGCTGCCGCGCGCCGCGCGGTCATCGGTGAGCAGCACCAGACCGGACAGGAGCAGCCCGGTGACGAGCGGCACCCCCAGGGCCCCGACCACCACCCAGCGGGTGCCGCCGCGCCGCGGCCCGCCCCCGGCTTCCGCCCCCAGCCTGTGGGCGAGGCCCGGCCCGTGGGCGGCACCCAACTCGCGGACAGGGCCCAGCCTGTGGGCGAGACCGACCAGGAAGAGCACGAGGCCGGCCTGCGCGATGAGCTTCACGCCGTCGAACACGGGGCCCGGCAGGAGGGCGTTCAGGGTGCCACGGCCGAACAGGGCGATCACGGCAGGCCCGGAGAGCAGCCCGACCACTATCTCCCCGATGACCGCGGGCTGGCGCAGCGCCCGGGCGAGGGCCCGCCCCGCCAGGGCGAGCAGCAGGATGACGGCGAGCGCCACCAGGACGTGGCCGACGCGCGGGGTGTCCCCGAGGAAGCTGAGCGTTTCCATGACGTGGTCCCCCGTCGTGGGCCCGGTGCTGCGGAGCGAGGCGTTCGCCTGCCTCGGGCAGTGTCTCCGCCGGCCACCGCGTCGAGCCTGCGCAGCCCACGGCCCCGAATCTCCGCCGGCCGCCTCCTTCTGGGCACCGACTGCCGTGAACTCCCTTGCCACGGGCCCGAACAGGACGGGCGTGGGTGCCGGCTCCCCCTCGATTCCGCCCATATGGAACGGAACGCACATGTCCAAGTCGACGGACGGACTGTGGCAGTACGCGGCCGCACGGGGGCTCGGGGGCCCGGGTCCTCAACTCAGCCAGCGTCCCCCGCTCGCACAAATCCCAGCACGGGCGGCCCATCCCGTCCCAGCACGATCTCAGCACGGCAGGGATGAGCAGGGGCGGTGACAGGTGACGAGGGGTCAGCCATCCCAGCACCGTCCCAGCACGGGAAAAACGAAGGGCCCGACCCCGAAGAGTCGGACCCCTTCTGACCTGGACGTTTGCCAGATCAGTGACGTGGTAATACGCCGGCCGCTACACGTTGAAGCGGAATCCGTAGTACAGAGCTCCCACCTGCAAAAACGCGGGTTTCGAAGGGGGCATCCCAGCACCATCCCAGCACGGGTGCTCGATCCCAACACCACGCCGGCCAGGCCGCCCTCGTACGCCTACGCAGCTGGAGCGTCAGCTCTCCAGTTCGCCTCCTCCGACGGCAGGGACGCCGCATCCGGGGGCGCGGGCCGCATGGCGCGCTGCAGTACCTCCCGGCAACGGTCCCACGCGCTGGGCAGCAGATGCCCATAGATGTCGACCGTCGTCTTGACCGAACGGTGCCCGAGCCAGCGCGAGACCTCATGGATCGGCACACCGTTAGCCAGAGCAGTGGAGGCGAAGAAGTGCCGCAGGCTCCGGGGCGTGTACTTGGCATTGCCGTCCAGATCGACAAGGCCGGCCGAGAGGCACGCCTTTTTGAACTGGTAGCCGTAGGACGCGATGGACGGCATCACGCCAGCGCCAGGCTGACGTGGAGCAAAGAAGGTCTCGAGCCGAATCTGTTTCCCCTTCTGCCCAGTGAAGACGAGGGGCACCGGCTTCCACTTCAGGAGGTGCGCGTCGATCTCCTGCTCAACGAACAGGGCGGTTGGGACGTCTCGGCACTCCTTCTCCAGCCGATGCTTGAGCGGCGCGAAGGGTCTCGGGCAGTCCTCACGGTGCGCCTTGGCACTGACCTGCCATCGAATCCTGACGTAGCCAGGCCGCCTGCACTCGGTGGAGAAGGCCAGGGCTTCGCTAGGACGCTGGCCTGTGCCGGACTGAAGGTAGACGGTGAGGCGGAAATGTGGCGCGATGTGCGCAGCAATCAGATGCACGTCGGCCGACGTCGGGACTTCGTCCTCGTCCACCGCCACAGCCTCCCTACGGGAAATACGGATGCCCCGGGCAGGGTTATCCGTGACGCGCTTGTCGGCGACGGCCGCCTCCATGATGGCGGCCACCATCACCATGCGGTCATTGACAGTCGCTGCAGCCAGCCCCGCACCGCCTCGGTAGATGTCCTTGACGAACCTCTCAAAGTCCCGCCGCGTCAGCCCAGCCAGGGACCTACAGCCGAGGCGCGGCACGAGATGGTTGCGGATGAACCCATCGTAGTTGCGACGGGTCCCTTCACCGATGACTCGTCGCTCAAGCCAATCCTCAGCCCAGATCGACAACGCCATGGCACCGCGCGCCGGATCCACAAAGACATGAGCCTTCTTGTCCTTCTCCACACCAGCGGCGAAGGCGTCCGCACCGTCGAGGCCGATCCTCCGCAGAAACGACTTCTCCCGCTGCCGCCCACTCCTGCCGCCTGGCTCCCGATACCGCACGGTCCACGCGTGACCGCATCTTGGGCGCATGCAGGGGTAGTTCCGATCGCGGATATCCCGCTTGCACCGCTGGAAGACGCTCGCCACCCAAGCCCCCGATCTGCAGCCGGACCCAGCACATGAGATCGTCGCCAGCGCCGCACCACGGGACAAGAGGCTTGTCACTAATCCGCTCGTTTCAGCGAACGTGACCCTTCGATCCAGGGCGGACCAACGGCCTTGCTGGTCTCGACGGTCTCCTCGACGCCGGGGGCACCGCGGCCTGCGGAGTGGCGGGGTGTACGAGTCAGAAGGCTCCAGCCGCCCGACACCAACCTGGATCGACGAAAGTCTGGGTCGCTACACCCAACCTGGTTGGTTACAGGGAGCCCACCGAGCCGCGACTGTCTTGCCCTGTGGGGCCTTTGCAATAGAGGTCGTCGGCTGCCAGTGTCCGGTACGTGATGCCTTCACAGCTGTTAAGGTCTACGGCGCACCGGCTTTCCGCCTCATCCTCCAAGTAGGCCCGGACCATGCGTGCGCCACCGCGCTTACGCTGCCTCTCGACGCTATATGTCACATCGGAGATCGCGCGATTGGCCTCGATGGCGTAGCGCTTCCCCAGCTCGAAGAGCCTGAAGTGGTTCTTGACTCGCGCGATGAGCGTGGCATCCCAGAATGCCGGCGGGCTGACAAAGAAGCGGAGCCGCACCGTGCCCGAATCGTGGACCGATCGCGCATCCAACCAGCCTTCTTGGGAGATCCGATCGAGATATGGATGCAGGAGCGTGTTCTCGGCGCTGTCCGGCCGCCTGTTCCCCTTGATCAAATTGCATCGCTCGCAGACGGGGACAAGGTTGAGCGGATCGACACACAGCACGGGGAAATGACTCTTCGGCATAAAGTGGTCAAGTTGACGAACGGTGCCCTGCCTGCACAAGGGGCACCGTTCGTTGGGCGGAGCGGCCATCAACTCGTCACGTATGACCCGCCCCCCGACGGTCTGCATGCCGTTCTCGTAGGCCCAATCTACGAAGGCGCCGTCGGCGATCTCGGGAACCTTGAAGCACTTCGGGTCAAGTTCATGCAGATTCCTCGCAGCAACAGCCTCACGAAGCGTCTGGCCAGCCCTCTGAACAGTATCTGCCGCATTAAGCAGCCGCTCGCGCCGCTCTTCTGCCTTGGTACCAGCGACACATGCCTGGTAGCTGTCACTGGCCTTTCGCATGGGAACCTTCAGGGGCCACATCAAAGGGGACCGTCCGTCTTCTCCGCAAGAAGAACCCGGACCAACCCCTTTGCCTCTCCGCCGAGCTTGCCGTCGAAGTAGGCAACAATCTCTTCATATGTGTCCAGCGCCGCCACAGCTTTGCCGATTTCGGCATAGAAGCCGGACTCCATCACCTCCAGCCCAAACACCTCATGGGTCAGCACGCCCACGTTCTCTCCGTACGTCTCAATCAGCGGGCGCTCGGAGCGGCTGCTCTCGCCCTGGCGTATGAGCTTGTAGACGCTGGACTGGGGCACCGTCTGGAGTACGACGGGCGAGTGTGTAGCAACTACAGCCACCCCGTTGCGCGCGGACAACAGGTTAGACAGCGCCTGCATGAAGGAAGCCAGCAGCGGCGGATGCAGATGGGCTTCGGGCTCATCCACTAGGACTAGGGACTGCTCAGCCACGAGATGCACGAGCTGTGTCATGGTCAGCGTCACGATCGCGTGACCTGAGCTCATCCGCCCGAAGGCAGAAGTCAGGTCCCGTACGTGGGATTCCGTAACTCTCATGCCGGCTCGTATGTCGCGGGCGTAGGCCGCGATGGCGGAGTTCGCAAACTGAGGGTCACGGCTCAACAACATCATGGCCTCGCGCCAGCGCATGAGGTCCCGCGAGTTGATGACGGCATGGATTCCAGCGTTGAAGTCCGCTTGCAGTCTTTGCTTCTGGGTTCCGGTGGGCAGATCATCGAGCGAGGTGCCTTGGAGGCCAACATAGGTGTACTTCACTGCCTGGGGATCACTCTCCTCGACCACTTCGACGAAGGGATCGAAGGCACTGAAGGTGACCGAGACCACGTTCACGAACGGCTCGCCAGTTGCGGACGTGGAGGTTGGGAGCACATCCACGAGGCCGAATTCCGCGTGCCTCTCGGGCCAAACGACTGCAGCGGCAAGATTCCGCAGCAGGGTCGTCTTGCCAACTCCATTGCGACCGATGAGAACGTGAATGTTGCTGGACGGCGTGGAGTCAGGATTGACCTCGAAGTCGAGAAGGCTCTCAGTCCTGTTTCCCGGTGCGACGTAGCGGAACCGGTACTCGGTCAGCCGGACTCCGCCGCGTGCAATCCGATTGAACTGGGTCCTGACCGTCTGTTCTTGGATCGTCCGCAGCAGTGATGATCGTGCCACTGGGTACTGCACCGCGCGGTCCAGAAGGTCAGGGTTGTAGGCCACGTCAGAGAGCCCGCGAAGGATTACTTCGCGCCTTTCGTGTCCAAGCTTCTTGATGTTGTCGTAGTAGCGATCACTCTGCCCGAGCGAGAAGAGTTCACCCGGTGGCGAACCATCGTAGACCCCAGCACGGATGGGGCTGGGACCGTCTTCCTGCCCAGCGACGGCGACCTTGACGAAACCCAGGTTCGTCTGCGTCTGCGAGTCTCTGTACCAAAGCGTGTAGCCGGTGCGGAAGCCGAAGTCATCCCAGTCATCGGCTACTAGGACCACAGCCTCGGGGCCTGGGAGCACCGGCGTGTCTTGGGGCAGGATAATGAACTTCACCCGGTCGAGCCTCCGGTTCTGTGGCGGACACCCGCACTACGTTCGAACTAAGTTTGGACCCTATCGCCTCGCTCTGACAGGACGATCACGACGCCTTCGACGCAAGGCCGTGGGCCCGTCTGGCGGCTCACGCTGCCGACCGTGCAGTGACCTGTTTGCCCAGGTACGTCATGCGACGGGGCTCCTCCTACCGCCCTTAAGCCCACTCTTCCTCTGCAAGCGGGGCGTCATTCAGCTGGTCACGAAGGCTTCGCCAGTTCGGCATGAACCTCTCCATGAGCTTGGTGAAGCGCTCATCGTGGTTGCGTTCCAAGTAGTGCGTCATCTCGTGGACAACGATGTACTCGAGGCAGCCTGGAGGCTTCTTCGCAAGCTCAACGTTGAACCAGATGCGCCCGGTCTCACGATTACACGAGCCCCACTTGGTCTTCATCCGCTTGATATTCCACCGTGGCACCGACACTTCGAGGACGGCTTCCCACTTGGCAATCACATCCGGGAGCATATGTCGAAGCTGCTCACGATACCAGCGGTCCAGCAAGTGCCGCCGCCGTTCAGCTGTTGTGCCGACCGGGACGTACAGCAGCAGCCGTTCACCGTCCAATTCGAAGTGAGCCCGCCCGGGACGCTCCACGACCTTCATCCTGCGACGAACGCCCCACACATAGTGGGACTCGCCTGTGACCATCTCTCGTGTGGACTGCCGGTCGGCAGATTGAAACTGCTCTCGTTGCTCCTTGATCCACGACAGGCGTTGGATTACAGCGAGTCGCACCTGCTGATCGTCTAGCTGGTGCGGCGCTGCTACACGGACGCGCCCCAGGGGTGGATAGACACCAATGTGCAGATTCTTGATGTCCTTATAGATGATTTCAACATCGATGCCACGGACAGTGAGAGAGGCACTAGCGGTACTCATGGCGCGCCTTCAGCAATTCCAGCAGCTCATCAAGCCGGTCGAAGTCGGCGGTCAGTGCCTGAGCGAGCGCGCGCCTGACCTTCTTTTCCTTCATGGTGTTGCCCACCCACGAATCGGGCTTGGTATGGAGGATGGTGGTGTCCACAAGCACGGCCAGGTCCGGTGACGGAGCGAAGAAATCAATCAGAGCACGGCGGCCACCATTGTCAGCCCAATCCGGGTACTGGGTATCAGACTCGCCCTTGCCAAGTTTAGATGCATGCTCCAGGAGCTTCGCGAGATATTCCTTGTAGTCCAGAGCGCTCTGTCGTCGTTCCTCGAGTATGGCGTCGAGCAGCTCAGACATCTTGTCGTAGTACTTGGGGTTCATCGGGCGCTCGTCGATGATCACAGCCCGCATATTATTGGTGATCGTTTCCGCCACCGCTTCCGGATCCTTCTTGATACCCGCGGGAAGCTTGTCGAGCGCACCAGCCCCCATTTCGACGATCAACTGGACCAGCCCGGCTTCCTGGAAGTCAGAGACCACCTCCGAGGGGCTAGCGTTGATGTACGTGTCCAGCAAGTGCCGCATGCCGGCCTCGTACTGCTTGAAGTCAACATTCTCGCCAGCACCGAGCTTCACCTCTTCACGCACGTTGGCGTAGTGGGCGATCTCTTCCTTGATCGCTGCGGCTTCGGCGTCGCTGTACCCAGCGGCGTGCATTTCGTTGGCCAGGTTGCCGTACGCGCGAGTCACGGCCGCCACGGACTTGTAAAGCTCAACCCGCTTGGGTTCGTTGGCCTTGAGCTGCTCGGCGTTGCCCTGCTCCCGGGCACAGAAGTATTGCTGGTACTGGAGGGTGTTCATTGGTGGTTCGACCGGCTCGCAGAGCGCCCGAACCTTCTCCAGAGCCTCATCGAGGTCGTCACGGGCTCTGTCGATCCGGTCTGACAGCAGCCCTTCGATGTCCTTCGACTCGTAGCCTTCGAGAGCGCCGACGGTGTAGTCCGTAATCGCGGACTCAAGGGAGTTGAACAGGTCGCGGTAGTCGACGATGTAGCCGTAGTCCTTGTCCTCGCCATCGAGGCGGTTGACCCGGCAGATCGCCTGAAAAAGACCGTGGTCCTGCATCTTCTTGTCGATGTACAGGTACGTCGCACTCGGAGCGTCGAAGCCAGTCAAGAGCTTGTCGACAACGATGAGCAGCCGCATCTGGGCTGGGTCATTGATGAAACGCTCCTTAACGTCCCTTTCGAACTGCTCGACCTTGCCCATCGCCTGATCCGCAGGCTCGTCGAAGTGATCTGCGAGCATCTGCCGGTAGATCTCGTACTGACGCAGTCGCTCGGTCGCACCGTGGCCTGAGTCTTCCTTAGCGATGTCACCTGCCTGCGGTGCGTACGAGGTGATAATGGCGCACTTGCCCTTGAACCCGGCCTGAATGAACAGCTCGTAGAACTTACACGCCTGGTAGATGCTCTGGCTGACAAGCATCGCATTGCCTCGACCATCCATCAGCCGCGGCTTGGTCTCCATGTCGAACAGGACGTCGTTGACTATCTGCCGGGCCCGCGGTTCCGAGCTGGCGACCTTCTGCACGGTGCCCCAGCGCTTCTTGAGCTCTGCGCGGGAGAGGTCGGTCATGCCACGGGTCTTAGCTTCAAACCACTGGTCGACCTTCGCCGGCGAGGTCAAATCCTGGTCAATGTTGCGCGCCTCGTACCGCAGGTCGAGCACGACGCCATCGGCAACGCCCTCGTTGAACTTGTAGGTATGAATGAAGGTGCCGAACCGTTGGACAGTGGTGTCCTTGTCCTCTTTGAGAAGAGGTGTGCCGGTGAAGCCGATGAACATGGCCCCCGGCATGAGCGCCTTCATGGCGTCGTGCATCTTGCCCGACTGCGTACGGTGGGCTTCGTCCACGAAGACGAAGAGGTTGCCTTTGGCCTGGAAGTCCTTGGGGACGGTCGCGGTGAGCTCACGAATGAACTCACTCTCAGCTTCATCACGGGCGGCCCCGTCTTCCGAGCCACGGAACTTGTGAACCAGCGAGCACATCAGCCACTCATCGCTCGCGTTCAAGGCGGCGAGGAGATCAGCGCTGCTCCTGGTTCGGTAGATGGGCTCTTTGGCTCCCTGGAAGACCTTCTGAATCTGATCATCCAGCTCGGTCCGGTCAGTGATCACCAAGACCCTTGGGTTTGTGCCAACTTGAGACTCCCGGATCCACTTAGCCAGCCACACCATCGTCAACGACTTGCCGGAGCCCTGGGTATGCCAGATGATGCCGCCCTCGCGCTTGGCAATCCGTTCCTGAGCAGCCTGGACGCCGAAGTACTGGTTGTGCCGACACGTCTTCTTCTGTCCTGCGTCGAAAACCATGAAGTCGTGAACCAGCTCGAGCAGGCGCTCCTTCGAGCAGAGCTGGGTCAAGGAACGATCGAGGTGATCGGCGATGTCGGACGGTTCACGCCATGCAAGCCAGTACTTCTCCGGCGTGTCGATAGCGCTGTAACGCAGCCCCTCCACGTCATTGCCGGCCATGACGAGCTGCACCGTCGTGAAGAACGAACGGATGAACTCGGGACGCTGGTTCCCGATGCTCTGCCGAATTCCCTCAGAGACGGCGACCTTCGAGCGCTTGAGCTCAATTGTCCCGAAGGCAATGCCGTTGACGTAGAGCACGATGTCCGGGCGCTTCGTGTGCTGCCCCAGCACCGTCACTTCCTCCGCCAGGGCGAAGTGATTGGCTTCGGGGCACGCCCAGTCGACGAGCCATACCGTCTCCGTCCGCTCGCCGACACCGGGCTTGACCTTCACCCCGTACCGGAGCAGACCGTAGACATCTCGGTTCGCCTCGTATAGATCGCGGCCACCACCGAGCGATACGTCGCTCTTCAGCTTATCGATCGCCTTGTTGATGAGGTTGTCGCTGTAGCTCCGGGCACGGAGGTTTCGCGTGAGCAGCTCGACATCGACGTTGGAGTTTGCCGCACGGTGTTCCCAGTTGCCGAGGTACTCGTAGCCCAACGAATCTCGGAACAGCTTGACGACGCGGTCTTGAGTCTTGCGCTCCGGCTGACCGACGTTACTCATCCTGCACTCACCTTGGTAGGGAGGCGAGTGCGGCCAGTCAGGAGTTGTTGCATCAGGCCAGTCTTAACAGCGCGGACCTTGGCGAGTCGAGCCTCCAGTTTATTGACTTCCGCGTCCACGTCGTCGAGAACCGAAGCGATTGCGCGTTGCTCGACATCGTCAGGAACCTCGACCTCAATCTTGCTATACTCTGCGATCCATCGTCGCTTGTGATCGACAACACTGTAATCGATCAACTGCATCCGTTCATACGCAAAGCGAAGATTCACGCCCGAGCGAGCACTCAAGATCTTCATTGCCGACGACTTCGCTTTGAAAGGAAAAGTGACAAGCTTTGATGCTGTCGTGAAGTCGTCGAAGATAATTACTGGCACCGCGTTGTAAATGCCGCACCTTTCTGTTGTGCGGCCAAGAATAAATGTCTTACCGGCCGTCAGAACCGGCGTGCCTACGTCGCTATACTCCGTGCTCGACACCAGATAGCGACCAGGCTGCTCGTACGCCAGCAGGTCGCCGATCCGCTTCAGCTCCCAGGGCTCCGCGAAACCAGGTAGGCGCGTGCGACCGGTGAGAAGCTGCTGCATCACGCCTTGCTTGATCTCCCGCTTCTTGGCACGCATCCGCTCCAGCGTGACAATTAGATCATCGATGCCGCGAAGCGCCTCGGCGATCAGGTGCTGCTCTTCAGTCGCCGGCAGTGGAATCTCAAGCTGCCGAAAGTATTCAAGTCCGATGGTTTTGATTGTACTTCCGTTGGAGATTCGCTCCAACTCAGGCTTCACATACTGGAGATAGTAGTAAAGATACCAGTTATCGAGACGGGGGCCGCAGCTCCAAGCCATAAAGTGCTGACTGACGGCCATATCAGCCCCGAGGACGGCACTCTTCCCGATTCCAGCATCCCGCAGGAGGATAACTGATCCCATAGGATGGACCACTGCTGACGAGTTGGCCAATCCCATACGTGTGATGGTCTCAGTTGTTTTTGACACTAGACCCTGGTCCAGCCTAAAAGTGTCCTTGAGTGAAACCCAAGGGATACTACCGTTCCAATAGTCTTCACGCTTTTTATTCGGCGTGTGTCCGCTGCCCCGGGCAGCAACGTCATCGAGAGCTACCAGGTTCCAAGGCAGACTCTGAGCTCGAGCGTTCCCACCAGCGGTCATGACTCGACCCCCATGTTGGCGAGGCAGCCAGCGACCTTTGCGTCAAGCATCTTGAGAGCGATGTCGAGGCTGCCAACTGTCTCAGCGTAGCGTTCGCCGAGCTGCTGGATCCGTGAGACGAGTGCTCGCGTGAGCGACTCAGCCTCAGACGCCACGCGGCTTGTGAGCGTCGCTCGCCACTTGTCGTCAAGCACAAGCTGCTTGATCTCAGGCTTGGTGAGGTCGCCGTATTTCTTGAGGGTCGCGAGATCGAGGGCGGCCTGGGCTTCCTTGGCGGCCTTCTTGGCGACAGCCTCTTCGTTGTACAGCTTGATCAGGTGCTGCAGCGCCTTAATCTCCCCCGCGTCAGCTCCCTCATGCCGGGCCACCTTGAGCCGCGTCGCAGCAAGCGGCTTGGAGATCTTGCCATCGTCCGTCGCCTCAGCAAGTAGGCCATCTTCTACGGCGTGCTCCTCGATGTACTCCTCGACAGCACGGCTTGCTGCTTCGGCTGCCGCGTGCAGTACGTCGACCTTGGCGTGCTCGTCCGCGAAGTAACGAGCGACGATGAGCGCCGGCGGGATGAGGTCCATCTTGTACTTGGTGGCGCTGCGCCCCGAGCCAATGACGAGGTCCGGGGTCTCAGAGAGCTTGCGCTCCTTGTCCTCGATGGTCTTACGGGGCTTCGCCGCCTCACACCACCCGTCGCTCATGACTAGGAAGACGTCGTCGTGCATGACGCCGTGCCAATAAGTCATGAGCTGCTCGTAGACGTCGTATTCGTCGAGCAGAGGGGTGTTCTTGAACCGGGCCAGCAGATCGTCACTGATACCAGCGATCAGGTCCTTGGGGACAGTGTCCGGGTTGAGCGCTTGCAGGACCGGCCGGTGCGCGGCGAACCAGTCTTCAACCTGACCGCGGATGTCCATAGCGAACTTCTGGAACTCGTCGGAATCCAGGATGGCCTGTTGTACCTCAGCCACGCCGACAGCAAGGTCGCTGTAGCCGGGGCGGTTCGGCTTGAAGAGCGTGGCACGAAGGCTCGGGAACGCCTCCCAGTATCCGTTGAGTGCGTCCAGGTCGTGGTCCGGGATCCCGCCGTGAAGGTGGGCATGAAGATCCTGGATGTCTTCCGGCTCGGAGGAGTCGATGTACCGCGGGATGTTGAGGTTGTAGTCGTTCTTCGGGACGGCGATCTCGTGGAGCGGCACCATACGCGAGTAGCGCTCGATCGCGATCTGCCTGTTGAAGACGTCGACGATCTTGTGGATGTCCTGGCTCCGGAGACGGTTCTTGTTGCCGTCCTTCATGAAACCCTTGGAAGCGTCGATCATGAAGATGCCAGTTCGCGCCTGGGCATTCTCCTTGTCGAGAACGATGATGCAGGCCGGAATGCCTGTGCCGTAGAAGAGATTCGCGGGCAGGCCGATGATGCCCTTGATGTAGCCACGGCGCAGCAGTTCCTTGCGAATGTTGGCCTCAGCGTGACCGCGGAACAGTACACCGTGCGGCAAGATGACTGCGGCCTTGCCCTTGCTCTTGAGGGACTTGAGGATGTGCAGGAGGAAGGCGTAGTCGCCGTTCTTCTCCGGCGGCCGACCGAACTCGAAGCGACCATAGTCGTTCTCCAGGCCGTTGTTCCACGACTTGATCGAGAACGGCGGATTGGCGACGGCGAAGTCGAAGGTCTGTAGCCGTGCGCCCTGGGTGAACTGTGGGCTGGAAATCGTGTCACCCTTGCGGATGTCACGGTCCTCGTAGCCGTGCAGGATCATGTTCATCTGGGCCAGCGCCCAGGTGGCGTTGTCCTTCTCCTGACCGTAGATGGTGAGGCCACGTGGGGCCTCACCAGCGACCTTGAGGAGCAACGAGCCGGACCCGCACGTCGGGTCGTAGACCGTGTGGTCCTGCCGGGTGCCCACTCCCATACCGACGATCTTGGCGAGCACTCGCGAGACCTCGGCCGGGGTGTAAAACTGCCCCTTCGACTTGCCCGAATCCGTTGCAAAGTGCCGCATCAGGTACTCGTAGGCGTCGCCAAGCAGGTCGTCACCCTCAGCGCGGCTACCTCGGAAGTCGAGATCAGCGAAGATCGTCACAAGCTTGGAGAGGCGATCCTGCATCTCCTTGTCCTTGCCGAGCTTCTCCTCGTCGTTGAAGTCGGCCAGATCGATGACCTTCTCAAGTCCGTTGGCCTCGGCGAGCTGACCGATGATCTTGTTGATTTTGTCGCCGATCTCCTTATCACCCTTGAGGGCGGCCATGTCATCGAAGGATCCGCCGGCGGGGACGTCGATCAAGGAGTTCGGATCAGACTTGGCCTTGTCCGTCACATACTTCACGAACAGCAGCGTCAGGATGTAGTCCTTGTACTGGCTGGCATCCATGCCGCCGCGCAGCTCGTCGCAGCTCCGCCACAGGGAGCGGTACAGGTCCGACTTCTTGAGGGCCACTAGTACGCCCCCTTGCCAGCGCCGAGCCCAGACCCTGACCGCGATCCCACGGTGAGGTGTACGCGTGACCTGTCCATCCTTCGGCGCCCATCCTTCGTATGCCAGTGCGTAACAGCAGTGCCACTGATGGCAAAGCCCAAGCTAAGTGCCCCAACGATAGCGCTGAGGGCCGACACAGGATGCCGTTAGGGTGCGACGCTCAAGGGCCTAGTCCGATGTCCTACGCAATGAGTTGGACGAGGCGCTTTCACGGGCACCAAGAGCGGGGAGGTCAGGCTGCTATTGCGGCTTCGTAGTCAGCGGGACTGAGCTATCCAAGACTGCTGGACAGTCGGTACAAGTTGTGACAGCCCTCGATGAAGCCGAAGATCGCAGTGCAGGCGACGGCCCGGCTGGGCCAGGGGGGGCGGTTCTCCCGCCGCGGCGTAGCCAACTCCTAGCGCGTTCGGCGCTAGCCAGGCCCTCGCTTTCGTCTGCGCCGACCTCGGCTTCGCTGACCCACAGTCGTGCTGCGGTCTCGGTCAGATCGAAGCCCTTGGGGCGATCTAACCGACCCGAGCGGTAACCGCGCCCGCACAACTCTTCGATCTCGGCCTGGGAATCCATCGTGAACGACCAGCGAGGGTGAGGCTGGCTCTTCTCTGCTTTCCACGACGGCATCCTCCCAGGGACGAACCCTGACAGCGGAGGATCGCCAACGGGGCCGGGACGGTCCGTCCAGGCCCCCTTGGCCGCTTGTACTTTGGCACTGAACTCCACCACATCGGCGACGTGGTGGAGTTCAGTTGTTGAACCGGAACTCCACGACATCCCCGTCCTGCATGACGTACTCCTTACCCTCCATCCGCGCCTTGCCGCGCGAGCGGGCCTCGGCTACCGAGCCCGCTTCGATGAGGTCGGCGAAGGAGATGACCTCGGCCTTGATGAAGCCCTTCTGGAAGTCGGTGTGGATGACACCGGCCGCCTCGGGGGCCGTGGCGCCCTGGGGGATGGTCCAGGCCCGGGTTTCCTTGGGGCCGGCCGTCAGGTAGGTCTGGAGGCCCAGGGTGGCGAAGCCGACGCGGCCGAGGGTGGCGAGGCCGGGCTCGTCCTGGCCCATGGACTGGAGGAGTTCGAGCGCCTCGTCGTCGTCCAGCTCGATCAGCTCGGACTCGATCTTCGCGTTCAGGAAGATCGCCTCCGCGGGGGCGACCAGGGCGCGCTGCTCGTTCTTGAAGTCCTCGTCGACCAGCTCGTCCTCGTCGACGTTGAAGACGTACAGGAAGGGCTTGGTGGTCAGCAGGTGCAGTTCGTGCAGCAGGTCGCCCTGCTCCGTGCCCTTGGTGATGCCGTGCGAGAAGAGGGTGTCGCCCGCCTCAAGGATCTTCTGGGCCTTCTCGACCGCCGCCAAGACAGCGATCTTGTCCTTCTGGAGGCGGGACTCCTTCGTCAGGCGCGGGACGGCCTTCTCGACGGACTGGAGGTCGGCGAGGATCAGCTCGGTGTTGATCGTCTCGATGTCGTCCTTCGGGGACACCTTGCCGTCGACGTGGACGACGTTCTCGTCCTTGAAGGCGCGGATGACCTGGCAGATCGCGTCCGACTCGCGGATGTTCGCGAGGAACTTGTTGCCGAGGCCCTCGCCCTCGCTCGCGCCGCGGACGATGCCGGCGATGTCCACGAAGTCGACCGTGGCCGGCAGGATCCGCTGGGAGTTGAAGACCTCGGCGAGCTTGGCCAGGCGGGCGTCGGGGACGCCGACGACGCCGACGTTCGGCTCGATGGTGGCGAACGGGTAGTTGGCCGCCAGTACGTCGTTCTTGGTCAGGGCGTTGAACAGGGTCGACTTGCCGACATTCGGCAGACCGACGATTCCGATCGTGAGCGACACGTGGCGACTTCCCGGTACGAGGGCGGTGGACGGTCCGGAGAGTGGACCGCCCACCAGTTTACGGGCGCGCCAAACCGGCCGTGACGGCCCCGGACCGTCGAACGCACGGGCAAGCTCACTCAAAGGGCGTGTCCAATGGATGGTTGCGCCCCTGTCGCGACCTACGTTGGTGCTGTGGAGCAATCTAGGACGCGCACCCCGCAGAACGGACAGCGAGCACGGACCTCGGCGCCGGGGCCCTCCCGGGCGCCACTCGGCGTGCCCGCGGGCCCGGCGGCGGCCGGTGAGAGCGCCGCCGTCTACCGGGCGGCCGGCCGCACCCGGCGGGTGCCGCCCATCGTCCTCGCGCTGCGCAGACTGCCGTCTCCCCGGCTCACCGGACTCGGCGGCGGGCTCTTCGCCGCGGCCCTGATGTTCGCGCTCGGCACTCTGGACTGGCTGCTCTTCGACGGTTCGCCCGCGGTGTACGGGGTCCTGTTCCTGCCGGTCTGCGCGGTGACCGCGCTCTGGGTGCGGCCCGCCGACCTGGTGACGGCCCCGATCTGCGTGCCCATCGCCTTCGCGGTGGGGATCGTCCCGGTCGCGGGCGGCACCGGCGGCTTCGGCGGGCAGGCCATGGCCGTGGTCACCGCGCTCGCCCTGCACGCGGGCTGGCTGTACGCGGGAACGCTGGTGGCCGGCGTGATCGCCACCGTACGGAAGGTACGGCTCATGGGGCGCCGGCGCGGTCCGGGCAAGGCCGGGAACGCCGGCAAGGCCGCGGGTCCGGGCGCCAAGGCGGGCGGTGCCGCCAAGGCCGGGGGCACGGGCGTCAAGGCCGGCGGCTCGGGCAAGGCCGGCACCCGGCGCTGAGCCCCGGCGAGAGCGCGTGACGTTCTCGGGAGGGACCCCGCAGGGCGAGGCGGCCGGGGCCGGGCCGATCCCGGCCGCGCGCCGAGCGCCCGACCCGCACCGCCCGCAGAGCACGTACAGCCCACACCACAGAGCACGTACAGCCCGGACCGCCCGCCGGGCCTAGCGGCCGGCCGCCACCATCGCCGCTCCCACGATCCCCGCGTTGTTCTGCAACTGGGCCGGGACGATCTCCGCCTCGATGCCCTCGATCAGCGGCACGAACTTGTCGGCCTTGCGGCTGACCCCGCCGCCGATGATGAACAGCTCGGGCGAGAACAGCATCTCCACATGGGCGAGGTACTTCTGGACCCGGCGCGCCCAGTGCGACCAGCTCAGGTCCTCGTCCTCCTTGACCTTCGTCGAGGCGTGCTTCTCCGCCTCGTGGCCGTGCAGCTCCAGATGGCCGAGCTCGGTGTTGGGGACGAGGTGGCCGTCGATGAAGACCGCGCTGCCGATGCCCGTACCGAAGGTCAGCAGGATCACCGTGCCCTTGCGGTCCTTGCCCGCGCCGAAGCGCATCTCGGCGACGCCCGCCGCGTCCGCGTCGTTCAGGACGGTCACCGGCATGTCGTTCCCCAGGCGGTCGCCGAGCAGACGGGCCGCGTCCACGCCCACCCAGTCCTTGGCGACGTTGGCCGCGGTGCGGACGGTGTTCGCGGTGATCACCCCGGGGAAGGTGATGCCGACCGGCCCCGACCAGCCGAAATGGCCGACGACCTCCGCGACGCGGTCCGCCACCGCATCGGGGGTGGCGGGCTGCGGGGTCAGCACCTTGTGGCGCTCCTGCGCCAGGTCGCCCCGATCGAGGTCGACGGGGGCACCCTTGATGCCGGTTCCGCCGACGTCCACTCCGAACACGTTCCTCATGGCGTTCATGAGATCCACGTTACGGGCGGACGCGCGGCCGGACGTCATGGACGGCGCTACTCGCCGGAGAGTTCCGCGGCCTCGGCGCGCAGGTCACGGCGGAGTTCCTTGGGCAGCGAGAAGGTGATCGACTCGTCCGCCGTCTTGACGGTCTCGACGTCGCCGTAGCCTCGCTCGGCCAGCCATTCCAGGACACCGTCCACCAGAACGTCCGGCACGGAGGCGCCCGAGGTCAGGCCGACCGTAGTGACGCCCTCCAGCCAGGCCTCGTCGATCTCGTCGGCGAAGTCCACCAGGTGGGCGGCGGGGGCGCCCGCGTCGAGGGCGACCTCGACCATGCGGATCGAGTTCGAGGAGTTCTTGGAGCCGACGACGATGACCAGCTGGGCGTCCTCGGCGAGCTTCTTCACGGCCACCTGGCGGTTCTGCGTGGCGTAGCAGATGTCGTCGCTGGGCGGCGAGAGCAGGTTGGGGAACTTGTTCTTGAGGGCGCCGACCGTCTCCATCGTCTCGTCGACGGAGAGCGTGGTCTGGGAGAGCCAGACGACCTTCGACTCGTCGCGGACCTCGACATTGGCCACGTCGTCCGGGCCGTCGACCAGGGTGATGTGCTCGGGGGCCTCGCCGGAGGTGCCGATGACCTCCTCGTGACCCTCGTGGCCGATCAGGAGGATGTCGTAGTCCTCCTTCGCGTACCGCACGGCCTCCTTGTGGACCTTGGTGACCAGCGGGCACGTGGCGTCGATGGTGGCCAGCTTGCGCTCGGCGGCCTCGGCGTGGACGGTCGGGGCGACGCCGTGCGCGGAGAACATCACGATGGAGCCCTCGGGCACCTCCGCCGTCTGCTCGACGAAGATCGCGCCCTTCTTCTCCAGGGTCTGCACGACGTACTTGTTGTGGACGATCTCGTGCCGGACGTAGATGGGCGCCCCGTACTGCTCCAGGGCCTTCTCCACGGCGATCACGGCACGGTCCACGCCCGCGCAGTAGCCACGGGGAGCGGCGAGCAGGACCCGGCGGGCAGCAGTAACAGTCATGCCGTCCATGGTAGGGGCTGACACCGACAGCCCGGCCGGACCCGTGCGGCCCGTGGAACACGATCCTCCGGCCGCCCCGTGCGGCCCATGGAACTCGATCCTCCGGTCCCCCGCCCGACCGGCGAGCGGAATCCGCGCACCCCGCGCCCGCGCACCCCCGGCGCCCGACCGGCGCCCCCGGCGGGCCAAAGATCGCGGTGCCGGTGAGACTGGGCGCATGAGCGGCGTACGCGAGGAGCACGAGGATTCCGGCAAGCCCCGCCACCCCGGGGGGACAGGGCCCGGCGAGGTGGCCGAGGGGACCGGGCGGGAGGAGACCGGGCAGCTGCGGCGGAGTCTCGGGTTCCGGGACCTGGTCGTCTACGGGCTGCTCTTCATCGCGCCGATGGCCCCGGTCGGCATCTTCGGCACCCTGGACGCCAAGTCGCACGGCGCCGTCGCGCTGGTCTACCTGGTGGCCACGGTGGCCATGGGGTTCACCGCGTTCAGTTACGCGCAGATGGTGCGGGTCGTCCCGCTGGCCGGGTCGGTGTTCGCGTACGCGCGCAAGGCGCTCGGCGAGGGGCCGGGGTTCATCGCCGGATGGATGGCGATGCTCGACTACCTGCTCATCCCGGCCGTGGCCTACCTCTTCTCCGGCATCGCCATGAACTCCCTGGTCCCCTCGGTGTCGCGCTGGGTGTGGACGGCGATCGCGGTGGTGATCACCACACTCCTGAACCTGTGGGGCGTGCGGGCCGCGGCCCGGGTGGGCTTCGCGGTGCTCGCGATGGAGATCG
This sequence comes from Streptomyces xanthochromogenes, assembly GCF_014650455.1. GTDB lineage: Bacteria > Actinomycetota > Actinomycetes > Streptomycetales > Streptomycetaceae > Streptomyces > Streptomyces xanthochromogenes. The sequence continues at coordinate 312,442 of NZ_BMUZ01000001.1, forward strand.
TGGTGCTGCTGGTCTTCGTGGTGTCCGCGGTGGTCGTGCTCGTGCGGGACGGGGCCCAGCGGGGCTGGCTCTCGCCGCTGACCGGGGACGCCGGCTTCACGCTCGGCGCGGTGCTCGGCGCGGTGTCGGTCGCGGTCCTGTCCTATCTGGGCTTCGACGCGATCGCCACGTTCGCCGAGGAGGTGACGGGCGGCTCGGCGAAGGTGGCGCGCGCGGTCCTGTTCTGCCTGGTCCTGGCGGGTTCCCTGTTCGTCGTGCAGTCCTATCTGGCGGCCCTGCTCGAACCGATGTCGTCGGCCCAGCTGGCGGCCGACCCGGTCAAGCAGGGGTCGGCGTTCTACGACACCGTCGAGAGCTCGGTCGGCGGCTGGCTGCACACCCTGGTGGCGATCAGCAAGGCGATCGGTGCGGCCTTCGCGGCGCTAGCCGGGCAGGCCGCGGCCGGCCGGCTCGTGTTCGCGATGGCGCGTGAGCGGCGGCTGCCGCACGTCCTGTCGCGGACCGCGTCGGGGGTGCCGCGCGCGGCGCTGCTGCTGGCCGCGGTGGTCACGCTGGTCGCCGCGGTGTGGGCCGCCCGGCGCGACGACGGCATGGACCACCTCGTCTCGGTGGTCGACATGGGCGCGCTGACCGCGTTCTTCCTGCTGCACGCATCGGTGGTGGTCTGGTACGCGGTGCGCCGCATGGAGGGCGCCCCCAACTGGCTGAGCCACGTGGTGGTTCCGGTGCTCGGCGCGGCCGTCATCGTCGCGGTGGTCTGGGAGGCGACGACCACGGCCCAGCTGGTCGGCCTCGGCTGGCTCGCGGTGGGTCTGGTGGTCCTGGCGATGCAGTGGGGCCGCCGCCATGGTTCGGGCCCGCGGCCACCGGCCCCGGGCGGGACCGTGGGTAGCGCGGGCTAGCCCGCGTACGCAGGACCGTAGGGGCACGGGCCAGCCCACGTACGCAGGACCGTAGGGGCACGGGCCAGCCCACGTACGCGGGACCGTAGGGGCACGGGCCAGCCCACGTACGCGGGACTGTCGGTGGCGCGGGCTAGCCTGCCTCCATGGCTCTGAATACGAGTGCGGACGCGCCGCTCCCCGTCGGCGAGGTGTCCCGCCTCATCGGGGGGTGGATCAACCGCCTCGGGGCGGTCTGGGTGGAGGGGCAGATCACCCAGCTCTCGCGGCGGCCCGGCGCGGGGGTGGTGTTCCTGACCCTGCGCGATCCGTCGCACGACATCTCGGTGGGCGTCACCTGCTACCGCCAGGTGTTCGACGCGGTGGCCGACGTCGTGTCCGAGGGTGCGCGCGTCGTCGTGCACGCGAAGCCCGAGTGGTACGCGCCGCGCGGTCAGCTCTCGCTGCGGGCGGTGGAGATAAAGCCGGTCGGCATCGGTGAACTCCTCGCCAGGCTGGAGCAGTTGAAGCGGACACTGGCCGCGGAGGGGCTGTTCGCCCTGGACCGCAAGCGTCAACTGCCGTTCCTGCCGCAGCTCGTGGGGCTCGTGGTCGGGCGGGCCTCGGCGGCCGAGCGGGACGTCCTGGAGAACGCCCGGCGGCGCTGGCCCGCCGTGCGCTTCGAGGTGCGCAACGTCGCGGTGCAGGGGGTGTACGCGGTGCCGCAGGTCGTGCGGGCGGTCGAGGAGCTCGACGAGCAGCCGGACGTCGACGTGATCATCGTGGCCCGGGGCGGCGGCAGCGTGGAGGACCTGCTCCCGTTCTCGGACGAGGAGCTGGTGCGCGCGGTCGCCCGGTGCCGTACGCCCGTGGTGTCGGCGATCGGCCACGAGCCGGACGCACCGCTGCTCGATCTGGTGGCGGACCTGCGCGCGTCCACGCCCACCGACGCGGCGAAGAAGGTCGTGCCGGACGTGGGCGAGGAGCTGGACCGGGTCCGGCTGCTGCGGGACCGGGCGCGGCGCCATGTCGTGGGTCTGGTCGACCGCGAGGAGCGGGGTCTGGCGGGGATGCTCGCCCGGCCCTGGATGGAGCGGCCGCACCGCATGCTGGACGACCGGGCCGACGAGGTGGACGCGCTGGTCCACCGCTCGCGCCGGGTCCTCGGCCACCTCCTGGACCGGGCCGACTCCGAGCTCTCGCACACCCACGCCCGGGTGGTGGCGCTCTCTCCGGCGGCCACGCTGGAGCGCGGGTACGCGGTGCTCCAGCGGGCCGGGGGCGAGGTGGTCCGCTCCCCCGACGAGGTCGCACCCGGGGAGGATCTGCGCGCCCGGGTCGCCGAGGGCGAGCTGCACGTCACTGTCGTACCGCGGACATAGGGTGGATCGCATGGCCAAGACGGACGAGGCCGCGTCGGGTGATGCGGCACTGGGGTACGAGCAGGCGCGGGACGAGCTGATCGATGTCGTACGGCGGCTCGAAGCGGGGGGTACGACGCTGGAGGAGTCCCTCGCGCTCTGGGAGCGGGGGGAGGAGCTGGCCAAGGTGTGCCGGCGCTGGCTGGAGGGGGCCCGGGCCCGCCTCGACGCGGCGCTGGCCGACCCGGCCGAGGAAGGCTGACCCCTCCGGGTGCGGGGCCCACGGGGTTGCCCGGGGCTCCGCCCCCGGCCCCGGGGATTTGCCCACTCTCCCGCCCGTTGCCCGGGGTTGTTTGATGCCCGGTCCCCCTGGGGCTCCGCCCCCGACCCCGTTCGCGCCTCAAGGACGCTCGTCCTCAAACTCCGCCAAGGCGTTGAGGGCCAGGGGGGACCCCCATGACGGGCTGTCGTAGGTGCCCCCGCACCGGTTCGGCCAAAGGCTGCCGGAAGCAGGCGGAAGCTGCCGACGCCGACCGGAACCAGCACCGCCAAGGGGCGCGGGGAACTGCGCGATCAGCCACGCAGGGCCCGCACCCGCCCCAGCCCCCACCCCAGCCCTGTGAGGCTGATCACGCCAACCCGGATTTAGTTGAAAGTTAACCTATCCCTGCCGTACCGTCGGAGACATCGCTTGATCAGCAGCCCGGAAGGTAGCTTTCAGATGTCCCTCGCCCTTGACCCCGCCGCCCAGGACCTCCTCTTCCGCGAGGCCCGCACTGCCAACACGTTCACCGACGAGCCGGTGACCGACGAGCAGGTCCAGGCGATCTACGACCTGGTCAAGTACGGCCCGACCGCCTTCAACCAGTCGCCGCTGCGCGTCACCCTGGTCCGCTCCCCCGAGGCCCGCGAGCGCCTCGTGCAGCACATGGCCGAGGGCAACCGCCCGAAGACCGCCGCCGCCCCGCTGGTCGCGATCCTCTCCGCCGACAACGAGTTCCACGAGGAGCTCCCGGCCCTCTTCCCGCACTTCCCGGCCGCCAAGGACGCCTTCTTCTCGGAGCGCCCGGTCCGCGAGAGCGCCGCGCTGCTCAACTCCGCGCTGCAGGCCGCGTACTTCATCGTCGGCGTCCGCGCCGCCGGTCTGGCCGCCGGTCCGATGACCGGGTTCGACTTCTCCGGTGTGCAGAAGGAGTTCCTGGACGACGACCACACCCCGCTGATGATCGTCAACATCGGCAAGCCGGGCGAGGACGCGTGGTTCCCGCGCAGCCCGCGCCTGGCCTACGAGGACGTCGTCACGACCGTCTGAGCCACGGCTCGTACCGTCCGAGCGCACGCTCGACACGACGAGGGCCGCCGCACCGGGAAGGTGCGGCGGCCCTCGTCGTATCCGCACCGAACGGGACGGGACGGACCCCGGCCTCGCATCCGTACCGACCGGGACCGGACGGACCCGGCCTCGCATCCGTACCGAACCGGACGGACCCGACGGACCCGGTGTCAGTCCGCCGTCCGCTTCGACTCCAGTGCCCCCGCCATCGCCACCAGCTGCTCGTACGGCGCCGTGCCCGTGACCACGGTGGTGTGGCCCTGGTCCTGGCGGACGAGGGCGTCGTACTTGGGGCCGTCCCAGAACGTCCACGTCGCACCCGCGATCTGCTGCGACTTCTCGGTCTTCGTCGCGCTCCGGCTTACCTCGGCCACGAACTTGTCCAGCGGCGCGGTCGACTGCTCGACGGCCACGTACTGGTTCTGGGGGTCGAGGAAGCCCAGGTGCCAGGCATCGTTCTTGGCGCCGTCGTACGACACCGACGTCGCCTTCCACTTGGCCTGGTCGGGCAGGCCGACCGGGGCCGCCACCGGGTACGGCGCGGCCCGGCGCACGGTCGAGAGCTCGACCTTGTAGTTGACCGCCTTGAGCGGCGGGGCGGCCGAGTCGTCGTGCGGGACGAACACATAGATCACAGCCGCCGCGATGCCGATCACCGCCAACGACTGCAGCATGTTCCGGACTGTCTGCTTACTGCTGCGCGTTCCTGCCACGACCCCATGTTCTCAGGTCATGTCGCCGCTCATACGTGGACCCCTCTGCTCAATTTGTCGACGTACGGATAGAGTCCTAGCACCCTCTTACCCTGCGGCCGTCGCCGTACAGAAAGGTGCGCTCCGATGACCGAGCATCATCTGCCGTCCGAACTCGAGGTCTCCCCCGAGGCTCCCGACCGCAACCTGGCCCTTGAGCTCGTCCGGGTCACCGAGGCCGCCGCCATGGCCGCCGGCCGCTGGGTCGGCCGCGGGGACAAGATCGGCGCGGACGGCGCCGCGGTCAACGCCATGCGAACCCTCGTCTCCACCGTCTCGATGAACGGCGTCGTCGTCATCGGCGAGGGCGAGAAGGACGAAGCCCCCATGCTCTACAACGGGGAGCGCATCGGCGACGGCACCGGGCCCGAGGTCGACATCGCCGTCGACCCGATCGACGGCACCACCCTGAACGCCAAGGGCATGCCGAACGCGATCGCCGTGCTCGCCGCCGCCGACCGCGGCACCATGTTCGACCCGTCCGCGGTGTTCTACATGGACAAGCTGGTGACGGGCCCCGAGGCCGCCGACTTCGTCGACATCAACGCCCCGGTGTCGGTGAACATCCGCCGCGTCGCCAAGGCCAAGAACTCCTCCCCCGAGGACGTCACCGTGGTCATCCTCGACCGCCCGCGTCACGAGGGCATCGTCAAGGAGATCCGGGAGACCGGCGCGCGCATCAAGTTCATCTCGGACGGCGACGTCGCCGGTTCGATCATGGCCGTGCGCGAGGGCACCGGCGTCGACCTGCTCATGGGCATCGGCGGCACCCCGGAAGGCATCATCTCCGCCTGCGCGATCAAGTGCCTGGGCGGTGTGATCCAGGGCAAGCTGTGGCCCAAGGACGAGGCCGAACGTCAGCGGGCGATCGACGCCGGGCACGACCTGGACCGCACGCTCTCCACCAACGACCTGGTCAGCGGCGACAACGTGTTCTTCGTCGCCACCGGCATCACCGACGGCGAGCTGCTCCGCGGGGTGCGCTACCGCGCGGAGACCGCGACCACCCAGTCACTCGTGATGCGCTCCAAGTCGGGCACCATCCGCCAGATCGACTCCACGCACCGCCTGTCCAAGCTGCGCGCGTACAGCGCGATCGACTTCGACCGCGCCAAGTAGGCCCGTAACCAAGGCAGTTCACCACCGCTGCCCGTACGTATGTGAAGGGGCGTCCCCGTTGTGCGGCGGGGGCACCCCTTCACGCACGCAGAGCTGCTACGCGGCGGACGCGGCCTTCTTCAGCTCGACCTCGCGGCGCCGGCGGCGGGCGATCACCACCCGGCGTTCGGCGGCGGTCAGGCCGCCCCAGACCCCGTACGGCTCGGGCATCAGCAGGGCGTGCTCGCGGCACTCCACCATCACCGGACAGCGGGCGCAGACGCGCTTGGCGGCCTCCTCGCGGGAGAGCCGGGCGGCCGTCGGTTCCTTGGACGGGGCGAAGAAGAGACCCGCCTCGTCCCGGCGGCAGACCGCCTCCGCGTGCCACGGGCCCGCCTGGTCCTCCCGAGCTGGACCACGCTGCGGCGGAACGGCGGCGACCTGCAGGGAATGATGCGGCGGATGCAGCACGGTCTACTCCTGACGACGGCTTCGCGAGCGAGCGACGATGCGACAGTCCCTACCCGCTGTACGCACGCCTATGCACTGAGTTCCGTAGTGCGGAAGCACGCTCGGATGCCCGATGGCCTGAACCCGGCGTCGTGACGGGCGGATTCGGACGTCAGGATTCGAGCCGCTTGCGCAGCCTCTGGTGGAGGTCGGCGATGAGCTTGCCCCGCTTCGGCTTGGCCTCGATGTTGCCGAAGACGGAGTATCCATTGACGACGACCACCGGGGCCTCCGGATCATCGGCTTCTAGGGTGTGCACCTCGAAGTTGCCGAAGATTCCGGTGCCGCTGCCGCGCAGGCTCAGGTTCTCCGGTACCCGGACCTCCACATTGCCGAAAATCGCGGTCGCGTTGATGACGGTCAGGCGCTGCTCGAAGAGCGCCTCGGTGAGGTCGATCTCCACGCTGCCGAACAGCGAGAAGGCGTTGGTGCGCCTGCCCACCCGCCAGCGGCCCTTGCGGGTCGAGGCGGAGAAGACCGCGATCATGTTCTCGGCGTCGACCGGCGCCCCGGTCTCCTCCCACTCGTGCGGCCGGGGTTCGGCCACCGGGCGGGGGCGGGTACCGCTCGCGGGCAAGTCCCTTACCAGGGGCTCCAGTTCACCGACGGTCTTGGCGCGGTAGACCGCGTCGATGCGCTCGGAGTGCTCGGTGGCATCGAGCCGGCCCTCGGCCAGCGCGTCGCGCAGGATGTCGGCGATCCGGTCCCGGTCGGCGTCGGAGGCCCGCAGCGCCGGGGGCTCGGCATGCTGGGTGAGATCGGCCTTCGCGGGCGTCGCGGGGTCCGCCTTGGCGTGCTTTTCGAGGTCCACGGAGTCAGCGTACCCAAACGCGATAGATCGCGACTAGTCGCGGGAGGGGTCGAGCTCGGGCCACGGCCACGCAACTGAGCCTTACCTCACAGGATCGGCGCCGGGGCGGCGGCATACGCTGGTGGATGCCGTGCCAATGGAGGTACAGCAGCTGTCTGCCGAGTGAGGAATGGCCGCAATGCCAGAGTTTCAGTACTCCGACCTTCTCCCCCTGGGAGAGGACACCACGCCCTACCGCCTGGTGACCGCCGAGGGTGTCACCACCTTCGAAGCCGACGGGCGTACGTTCCTCAAGGTCGAGCCGGAGGCGCTGCGCAAGCTGGCCGCCGAGGCGATCCACGACATCCAGCACTACCTCCGCCCGGCGCACCTGGCGCAGCTGCGCAAGATCGTCGACGACCCGGAGGCCTCGGGCAACGACAAGTTCGTCGCGCTCGACCTCCTGAAGAACGCGAACATCGCGGCGGCCGGCGTGCTGCCGATGTGCCAGGACACCGGCACCGCGATCGTGATGGGCAAGCGCGGCCAGAACGTGCTGACCCGGGGCGGCGACGAGGAGGCCCTCTCGCGCGGCATCTACGACGCGTACACGCAGCTGAACCTGCGCTACTCACAGATGGCCCCCCTCACCATGTGGGACGAGAAGAACACCGGCTCGAACCTGCCCGCGCAGATCGAGCTGTACGCGACCGACGGCGGCGCCTACAAGTTCCTCTTCATGGCCAAGGGCGGCGGCTCGGCCAACAAGTCGTTCCTCTACCAGGAGACGAAGGCCGTCCTCAACGAGGCCTCCATGATGAAGTTCCTGGAGGAGAAGATCCGCTCGCTCGGCACCGCCGCGTGCCCGCCGTACCACCTGGCCATCGTGGTGGGCGGCACCAGCGCCGAGTTCGCGCTCAAGACCGCGAAGTACGCCTCCGCGCACTACCTGGACGAACTCCCCTCCGAAGGCTCGGAATTGGGACACGGCTTCCGGGACGAGGAGCTGGAGAAGAAGGTCTTCGAGCTGACCCAGAAGATCGGCATCGGCGCGCAGTTCGGCGGCAAGTACTTCTGCCACGACGTGCGCGTGGTGCGCCTGCCCCGGCACGGCGCCTCGCTGCCCGTCGCGATCGCCGTGTCCTGCTCGGCCGACCGCCAGGCCGTCGCGAAGATCACCGCCGAGGGCGTCTTCCTGGAGCAGCTGGAGACCGACCCGGCGCGCTTCCTGCCGGAGACCACCGATGAGCACCTCTCCGCCGGCGAGGACGACGTCGTCCGCATCGACCTCAACCAGCCGATGGACGCGATCCTGGCCGAGCTCACCAAGTACCCGGTCAAGACCCGCCTCTCGCTGACCGGCCCGCTGGTCGTGGCCCGTGACATCGCGCACGCCAAGATCAAGGAGCGGCTCGACGCGGGCGAGGAGATGCCGCAGTACCTGAAGGACCACCCGGTGTACTACGCGGGCCCGGCGAAGACCCCCGAGGGCTACGCCTCCGGGTCGTTCGGCCCGACCACGGCCGGCCGGATGGACTCCTACGTCGAGCAGTTCCAGGCGGCGGGCGGCTCCAAGGTGATGCTGGCCAAGGGCAACCGCAGCAAGCAGGTCACCGACGCGTGCGGCACGCACGGCGGGTTCTACCTCGGCTCGATCGGCGGCCCGGCCGCGCGCCTGGCCCAGGACTGCATCAAGAAGGTCGAGGTCGTCGAGTACGAGGAGCTCGGCATGGAGGCGGTGTGGAAGATCGAGGTCGAGGACTTCCCGGCATTCGTGGTCGTCGACGACAAGGGCAACGACTTCTTCCAGGTGCCCGCCGAGCCGCCGACGTTCCTGAACATTCCGGTGCGCGGCTGAACCCTCCCGTACGGGGCCGGGCATCCCCGCCGGTCGGCCCGATCCGCCGCGAGGGGCCGCCGGACCCGAATAGGGTCCAAAGGCCCTAAGGCCCCGCTGAATTAGCCACCTATCCTGGCATGTGTCCGCAATCGCCCCGGCCGCCGCATCGGCCGGGGCGGTTCAACCACCGGGAGGGGTGGCGCAGTTGGGGTGGTTCACCGGGCCTGGCGGCTTACTGACGGGGCTCGGCCGGGCGGCGCTCGGGCGGCGCCCGAAGGTCTCGCCGACGGCCGCCGCGATGGTCGGCGCGGCCGGGCGGGTGGTCACGCCGATCCCCCGGGGCGGCTACGGCGAGGTGGTCTTCTGTGTGTCCGGCCGCCCGCTCAAGTACGCGGCGCGAGCGCGCACCCCGCTCGACTCCGGGGCCCGGGTACGGGTCTCCTCCGCGCTCTCCCCGTCCGCCATCGAGGTGGCACACCTCGGCCCCGCCGCGGACGGCTGTCCGTGACGGGGCCGGGCGTCGGTCGGGTCAGGCGAAGCGCTGGGCGGCGGTTCCGTCGCAGGGCCGCAGGGTGAGCGGGTCCTTGGCGGCGCCGAGCGTGGCGCACAGGCTGGCCGCGGCCGCCGGGCGCAGGCTGCCGGACTGGCGCACCCACTCCTGGTTGGCGGCGCCCGAACAGTTCCAGATGATCAGCTTGGCGCCCGCGGTGTAGTTCGCGCCCGGCACGTCCAGGCAGCGGTCCTGGGTGAGCTGGGTGTGCACCGACTTGCGGTCACTGTCGTACCACCAGCCCTGGTTGCGGCCGCCGTGGCAGTCCCAGCCGATGACGGCCGTGCCGTTGGCGCTGGTGGAGGCGGTGACGTCGACGCAGCTGCCGGTCGCCTCGTTCTTCAGCGGGCGGTAGGCGTCGTCCCAGGCGAGCGGGTAGAGCGTGGGCGTGCCGGTCGAGGCCGGGTCGGCACAACTCCCTTCCTGGACACCGGAGTTGTAGAGCTGGGTGAGGCAGGAGGCGAAGGCGCCGTGGCCCCGGTAGTTGGGGTGGAAGGACTGGCGGACCGAGTTGGAGTCCGGCAGTCCGGGCTTGGACAGGTCGATGTAGAGACCGCGGGCCCAGGTGTCCTCCATGCACACCTCGTGGCCGTTGAAGAGCCGCGAGTTGTCGAGGTAGGTGGCTCCGGTGTCCTCGGCCGCCCTGCGCATCCCGACCTCGAAGGCGGGCACCGCGGTGTTGCGGCCCCACACGGTGTCGGAGTCGTAGCCGAGGCCGCCGCAGGCGAGCTTGCCGGGGAAGCCCGGGTTGTCGTGGAAGTCGGGGCCGATCGGACTGGGGTAGCCCATCACGACCAGCTTGTACGAGCCGTCGGTGTAACCGGCGTCGCGCATCACGGACTTGAGGTCGCTCACGGTCTGCTCGACCTTGGGCACCAGCGCGTCGACGCGGGCCTGCCAGCCGGGTTCGTACGTGGACTGGCACGGCCCCTTGAGCAGCAGGTAGCGCTCGACGCAGTCGGTCATGACCGGGGCGAACTGGAGGTCGTCGTTGGCCCCGGCGACCAGGAGCACCACCTTGATGCGGGTGTTGCGCGCCTTGATGGCGAGGTTGTCGCTCTGCACCAGCTCGTCGGCGTACTGCTTGGTCCCGCCGATCCTGATGTTGCCGGTGTACGCACCCGAGCAGGCGACGTTGTACGTCTCGTCGGCCGGGATGCCGGTGCGGTGGATCGCCGAGTCGGGCGAGCGGTGGCACCAGTTGTCGGGGCCGTTGGTGCCGGCCTCGTAGGTGCCGACGCCCTCGCCGGAGATCTCGCTGTCGCCCAGCGAGATCAGGCCGGTCTTGCGATCCGCCATGGGCCGCTCGGCCGGGTCGCCGTAGAGCTGGGTCGCCTCCGCGGCCCGGATCTTCTCCAGGTCGGGCGAGAGCGGGGTGGCCGTGGCGGACGGCGAAGTGGCGGCCTGGGCGCCGGTCGCGCCGACCGCCATGCCCCCGAACGCCGCGGCGGCGGCCACCGCCGCCGCGAACGTACAGCGAAGTCTGTGCCTGGTGCGTCTCATTGCGCCTCCCTGGTGTTTCACCGGGGTACGGAGTCGTCCCCCGGGAAAATGCGGCCCACCGGTATTTACTGGCCGGTAAGGCGTGTTGGGAATAGGTAGAACAAGACAAGTGCTCAACTTTTCCGGGGCCCGAGGGCTCCCGGACCGGAACAGCGGGAGGTTCACCGACATGAACGACAGCGAGTACCGCACCGAGCACGACTCGATGGGCGAGGTACGGGTGCCCGTGCACGCCAAGTGGCGGGCGCAGACGCAGCGGGCGGTGGAGAACTTCCCCGTCTCGGGGCAGCGTCTGGAGCGCGCCCACATCGAGGCGCTGGCCCGGGTCAAGGCGGCCGCCGCGAAGGTCAACGCCGAGCTCGGAGTACTCGACAAGGACATCGCGGGCGCGGTCGAGGAGGCGGCCGGCGAGGTCGCCGAGGGCCGCTGGGACGACCACTTTCCGGTCGACGTCTTCCAGACCGGATCGGGCACCTCGTCCAACATGAACATGAACGAGGTCGTGGCGACGCTCGCCACCGAGAAGCTGGGCCGCGACGTCCACCCCAACGACCATGTGAACGCCTCGCAGTCCTCCAACGACGTCTTCCCCTCCTCCATCCACATCGCGGCGACGGCCGCCGTCACGGGCGACCTGATCCCCGCCCTCGACCACCTGGCGACCTCCCTTGAGCGCAAGTCGGCCGAGTTCGCGGACGTGGTCAAGTCGGGGCGTACGCACCTGATGGACGCGACCCCGGTCACCCTCGGCCAGGAGTTCGGCGGGTACGCGGCGCAGGTCCGCTACGGCATCGAGCGGCTGCGCTCCTCACTGCCCCGCCTGGCCGAACTCCCCTTGGGCGGCACGGCGGTCGGCACCGGCATCAACACCCCGCACGGCTTCTCGGCGGCCGTGATCGCCGAGGTGGCCCGGGTCACCGGACTGCCGCTCACCGAGGCCCGGGACCACTTCGAGGCGCAGGGCGCGCGCGACGGCCTGGTGGAGACGAGCGGGCAGCTGCGCACCATCGCGGTGTCGCTCACCAAGATCTCCAACGACCTGCGCTGGATGGCCTCGGGGCCGCGCACAGGATTGGCCGAGATCAGTCTTCCCGACCTCCAGCCGGGCTCGTCGATCATGCCCGGGAAGGTCAATCCGGTCATTCCGGAGGCCGTCCTCATGGTCGCGGCCCAGGTGATCGGCAACGACGCGACGGTGGCGACGGCCGGCGCGGCGGGCAACTTCGAGCTCAACGTGATGCTGCCGGTGATCGCCAAGAACCTCCTGGAGTCGGTCCGGCTGCTCACCAACGTCTCCCGGCTGCTGGCCGACCGGACCGTCGACGGCATCACCGCGAACGTGGAGCGGGCCCGCGAGTACGCCGAGTCCTCGCCGTCGGTGGTCACCCCGCTCAACAAGTACATCGGGTACGAGGAGGCCGCCAAGGTCGCCAAGAAGTCCCTCGCGGAGCGGAAGACCATCCGCGAGGTGGTCCTCGAATCGGGCTACGTCGAGCGCGGGGACCTGACGGTCGAGCAGCTGGACGCGGCCCTCGACGTCCTCGGAATGACCCGCCCCTGAACACCGGGTGATCCGAATCGCAGCGTGGCCGGGCCCGGACTCCGTAATATCTGCACATGACAGGTACAGGAGGCGGCACCCCACACTGGGCGCCGGGGGACCAGATCCTCTGGCGCTATCGCGATCATGCCCCAGGCCTGGGGAGCGGCGGCAGAGCGCCGGTCCACATCTGTCGCCCGGTGACGGTCGTCGAGGACACCGACGAGCTGCTCGCCGTCTGGATGGCGCCGCACACCGAGTGCGTACGCCCGGTGCTCACCGACGGCCGTCCCCTGTACCAGGAACCGCTGGCCACCCGGTACACCGCCCCGCGCACCACGGAGCGCTCGCGGTGGTTCGGCAGCGGTGTGCTCAAGCTGGCGCGCCCCGGTGAGCCCTGGTCGGTGTGGCTTTTCTGGGAACGGGGCTGGCGTTTCAAGAACTGGTACGTGAACCTGGAGGAGCCGCGCGCACGCTGGGCGGGCGGCATCGACTCCACGGACCACTTCCTCGACATCTCCGTCTCCCCGGACCGCAGTTGGCGGTGGCTCGACGAGGACGAGTTCGCCCAGGCCCAGCGGGTGGGTCTAATGGACGACGAGCAGGCGGGGCGGGTGCGGGCGGCCGGGCACGCCGCGGTCGAGGTGATCACCGCGTGGGGGCGGCCGTTCTCGGACGGCTGGGAGGCATGGCGGCCGGACCCGCGCTGGCCCGTACCCGCACTCCCGGCGGACTGGGATCGCACCCCGGCGCACATGACGTCGTGAGACCCTTGATACGCCCCCCGGGTTCAAACGTAGGATCGTCCTCCGCAGGGCCGCGCAGGGACCACAGGGGTCGATCGGCGCACCCGGTGCGAGAATTGACCGTATGTCACCACAGGGGGGTGGAGCATGCTCGGTGTCACTGCCGCCCGGACGGGGCCTCCCCCGCACCTCAAGAAGTTGGGGGAGGGTATACGGCGTGAAGCGAAGGCATCACGCATCCTTACCCTGTCGCTGCCACTGCCGCCGCTCGTGGCAGGGTGGACGCCTCATCCCGGACGGACGGAACCCGACGCGTGACGGAGCCCCAGCCCACCTCGCACGAGAGCCGGCACAAGGAACGCGCCCGGCCCTCCGAGCAGACCCTTCCGCACGCTCTTGAGGAGCAGGGGAGGCCCCATGCCGACACCCCGGCCGCACCGGAACCGGGCGGCCCGTCCCGGCGCCCCCCGCTGGGCGCCCGAGCCGACCGGAGCGGCGGCGTGAGCGCGGCCGTGCCGGGCCAGCCGGAGCGGGCGGGCCGCGACACCGCGGCCGCGGCCGCCGTGCCCTCGGTGGGCGTGGGCGGCGAGATCGGCCCGACGGCCACGGAACCGGGCGAGGGCGCCGCCGCGGTGGCCCGGCGCGAGGGCGACCGGCTGCGCTTCGTGGGCGCCGCGACCCGCCGGATCGCCCGCGGCATAGACCTCGACGAGATCGTGCTCGGCCTGTGCCGGGCCACCGTGCCGACGTTCTCCGACGCCATCCTGGTCCATCTGCGCGACCCGCTGCCGGTCGGCGACGAGCGCCCGGCCACCCCGTTCGTACTGCGCCTGCGCCGCACCGACCGGCTGCGTTTAGTCGACGAGGCGCTGAGCGAGAGCGCGGAGGCCGAGGGCCTCACCGTGCTCGGCGGCCCCGGCCCCGACCTCACCCCCGCGTCCGAGCTGTGCGAAGTGCGCACCGGCGGCGAGCTGAACGAGGTGCTGCGCGGGGTGCGCCCGGTCTTCGCGGAGTCCCCCGCCGCCCGCGCGGCGCTGGCCGAGCTGCTCGGCCCCGACCGTACGGTGCCCGGCGGGCGACGGGCGATACTCGCCCCGCTGCGCGGCCGGCGGCGGGTGATCGGCGCCGCCGTCTTCGTACGCGGCCCCGAACGGCCCGCCTTCGAGGCCAACGACCTGCTGGTGGCGGCCCAGTTGGCGACCCACACCGCGCTCGGCATCGACAAGGCCGTCCTGTACGGACGCGAGGCGTACATCGCCGACGAGCTCCAGCGCACCATGCTGCCCGACAGCCTCCCGCAGCCCACCGGGGTGCGGCTCGCCTCGCGCTATCTGCCGGCGGCCGAGACCGCCCGGGTCGGCGGGGACTGGTACGACGCGATCCCGCTGCCCGGCAGCCGGGTCGCCCTGGTCGTCGGCGACGTCATGGGCCACTCCATGACCTCCGCCGCGATCATGGGCCAACTCCGCACCACCGCACAGACGTTGGCGGGTCTCGACCTGCCGCCCGCCGAGGTGCTGCACCACCTCGACGAGCAGGCCCAGCGGCTCGGCACCGACCGCATGGCGACCTGCCTGTACGCGGTGTACGACCCGGTCGCGCACCGCATCACCATCGCCAACGCCGGCCATCCACCACCGGTGCTGCTGCACCTCGGCGGCCGCGCCGAGGTCCTGCGGGTGCCGCCGGGCGCCCCGATCGGGGTCGGCGGGGTCGACTTCGAGGCGGTCGAGCTGGACGCCCCGGCGGGCGCCACCCTGCTCCTGTACACCGACGGCCTGGTCGAGTCCCGGCTGCGCGACGTGTGGACCGGCATCGAGCAGTTGCGTGAACGGCTCGCCGCCACCGCCCAGTTGACCGGCCCGGACCACTCGCCGCCGCTTGAGGCGCTCTGCGACGACGTGCTCGACATGCTCGGCCCCGGCGACCGCGACGACGACATCGCGCTGCTCGCCGCCCGCTTCGACGGGATCGCGCCGAGCGATGTGGCGTACTGGTTCCTCGACCCGGAGGAGACCGCCCCCGGCCGGGCCCGGCGCCTCGCCCGCAGGGCCCTGGAGCGCTGGGGCCTCGAAGAGCTGACCGACTCGGTGGAGCTCCTGGTCAGCGAGGTCGTCACCAATGCCGTGCGCTATGCCGAGCGGCCCGTCACGCTGCGCCTCCTCAAGACCGACGTACTGCGCTGCGAGGTGGGCGACGACTCGCCGCAGCTCCCGCGCCAGCGCCGGGCCCGCGAGACCGACGAGGGCGGGCGCGGCCTCTTCCTCGTCAACCGTCTCGCCCGGCGCTGGGGCGCGACCCGGCTCTCCGGCGGCAAGGTGGTCTGGTTCGAGCTGCCGACGCGGGGCTGACCCCGGACAGCCTCCGACACGGCCGACGGCCCCCACCCCCGAGCGGGGGTGGGGGCCGTCGGCCGTTCCGGTCGCGTCAGTTGCCCGCGTTGGGCACGAGCGGGTCGTCCGGCGGGCTCGCGCCGCCGGAGTTGCTCGATGTCGGCGTGGGCGGCTTCGGCTTGTGCGAGGTCGTATTGCTCGGCGAGCCGGTGGGGTCCGTCGACTTGGACGGGGTGCCCGACGGCGACTTGGACGGCGTGTTCGAGGGGGTCTTGGACGGCGTGTTCGACGGCGTCTTGGAGGGCGTGTTCGACGGCGACTTGGACGGCGTGTACACCGGCTCCTTGGCCGCGCCCTGGTCGGTCTCCAGGTCGAACTTGCCGGCGCCGTCCTTGGCCGCGTCGAAGGTGTAACCGGCCCAGATGCGGGCGGGGATGGAGCCACCGTTGACGCGTCCCACCTCACCGGCGCCGTTGGTCATCGTGACCTGGCCGCCCGTGGGGATGTGCACGTCCTTGCCGTCGACCTGCACCGTGCGCGGGCTGGCTGCCTCGCCCCACATACCGACCGAGGTGACCAGGTCCGGCGTGTAGCCGGTGAACCAGGCCGACTTGTTGTCGTCGGAGGTACCGGTCTTGCCCGCGACCTGCTTGCCGTTGCGGTTGTCCGCGGCGGCCACCGAGTCATGGGCCGTACCGTCGTCGACCACGCCGGTGAGCACCGAGGTGACCGAGTCCGCCGCGTCCCGGCTGATGACCTGGCTGCCGATGGGGTCGGGCTTGTTGTACTTGTGGTCCTTGTTCTCGGCGGACTTCACGATCGACGGCGTGACTTCCTTGCCGTGGTTGTCGAGCGTGGCGTACACCGCGGCCATCTGGAGCGGGCTGGAACCGTAGGAGCCGAGCGTCATGGAGGGCACGGGGTTGAGGCCTTCGATGGACTTCATGCCCATGGCCACGGCCGTGTCCCGCACCTTGTCGAGGTGGGCGTCCACGCCCATCTGCGCGAAGACGGAGTTGACGGACTTGTTCATCGCGTCCTGGACGCTGATGGGGCCGTAGTCCCGGTGGTCCTCGTTCGGCGGGGCGAAGGCGATGCTGCTCCCCTTGACCGGCCGGCTGCTGTCGCCGTCGTAGACGGTGTCGGCGGTGATCGGCTTGCCGTCCTGCGTCTGGGCGCCCTGGTTGAAGGCGGACGCGAGGATGACCGGCTTGAAGGTCGAGGCGGGCTGGTAGGTCGTGTTGCTCGCGTTGCTCAGCTGGTGCTTGAGGTAGTCCTGGCCGCCGTAGAGGGCGACCACCGAGCCGGTCTTCGGGTCCACCGAGGCCGCGCCGGCCTGGAGGTCCGCGTCGACCTTGCGCTTCTTCGGGTCGAGCTTGCTGGTCAGCTGCTCCTTGACCGCGCCCTCCAGAAGCTTCTGCTTGGCCGGGTCGATGTTGAGCGTGATCGTCCAGCCGCCGCGGGCCAGCAGGGCCTCGTCCACCCCGTTGCGGATCAGTTCCTTCTTCGCGGCGTCGACCAGGTAGCCGGTCTGCCCCTGCATCCCGGGGTCGGCCTTGGCGTCGTGGGGCGGCTCGAACTTGATCTTCTGCCGCTCTTCCGGCGTCAGCTTCTTCATCTCGACCATGTTGTCGAGGGCCTTGTTCCAGCGGCCCTCGACCAGGGCCTTGCCCGTCTTGCCGGCGACCTGCCAGTCGTACTGACTGGGTGCCTGGAGCAGCGCCGCGAGGTAGGTGCCCTCCGACAGGTTCAGCTTGGAGACGTCCTTGCCGTAGTAGGCCTGGGCGGCAGCCTGGATGCCGTAGGCGTTGCGGCCGTAGTAGCTGGTGTTCATGTACCCGGCGAGGATGGTGTCCTTGCTGTAGCGCTGGTCCACCTTGAGGGAGATCACGATCTCCTTCAGCTTGCGGGTGACCGTCTGCTCCTGCGTCAGGTAGTTGTTCTTGACGTACTGCTGGGTGATCGTCGAGCCGCCCTGGGCGCCCTTGCCCATCAGGGTCTTGATGATGCCGCGGGCGGTGCCCTTGAAGTCGACGCCCTTGTCGTCGTAGAAGGTCTTGTTCTCCAGGGCGACGAAGCTCTGCTGGATCGGCAGCGGCACGTTTTTGAGCTCCACCGTCTCGCGGTTGACCTTCCCGGAGCGGGCGAGCACCTGGCCGTTGGAGAGCTTGTAGACGTTGCTCTCCAGCTGGGCCTCGTCATTGCCCGTCGGGATCGGCACCATCAGGTAGATGACGTAGAACGCGCCCATCGCGAGGAGGCAGAGCCCGAAGAACGTGCCGAGCATCTTCTTCCAGGTGAAGAACCGGCGTATGCCCTTCTTCTTCACCTTCTGCTTGCCCCGGCGCGCCCCGCCCTGCCGGGCGCGCCGCTCTTCCGCTCGGCCCATAACCTCAGTCGCTCGCCTTCATATGACTCACCAGACTCGCCAGATCAGCTCAGAAAACTAACACCGCACGTATGGACAAAGCGGATTCGATCACGTCTTTTCCGTACGTGAGAATCAGCACCTGCCCCATGGGAACCGACGATCGAATCGCCCCAAGGGTTGCGAGGGTCTTCGATGCCGCCCCGATTTGCCCCGTAATCGGGAGATCGCAGGGCGCTATGCACCCCGGGTATACATGGCAGGTATACCTAGTGCGTATAGTCATCTCCCATGAAGCGACGCCTCCACGATCTCGGCCTCGGCATCCGGTTCGCCCTCGGCGGCGGACGGGAGGGCTGGGCCCGCACCCTGCTCACCGCGGTCGGGGTCGGCCTCGGCGTGGCCCTGCTCCTGGGCGCGGCCTCGGTGCCGCATCTCGTGGACCGGCGGGCCGACCGCATCCACGACCGGCAGCCGTTCTCGGCGGGCTCGGAGAAGAACACCGGGGAGGTCCGGGCCTCCCTGCTGTACGCGGGCGCCGACACCGAGTACCGGGACGACACCATCGGCGGCAAGCTGCTGCGTCCCGCCAACGCCGACCCCGTACTGCCGCCGGGCCTGACCTCCATACCGGCCCCCGGCACCATGGCCGTCTCGCCCGCGCTGCGCGAACTGCTCGACTCCCCCGAGGGCCAACTCCTGCGCCAGCGGCTGCCGTACGAGATCACCGCGACCATCGGCGACGCCGGTCTCGTCGAACCCTCGGAGCTCTACTACTACGCGGGCAGCTCCTCGCTCTCCCCCGACAGCGGCGCCTCCAGCGCGGCCGGCTTCGGCAACATCGGCGAGGTGCAGCCGCTCGATCCGATGCTGGTCGTGCTCGTGATCCTGATCTGCGTCGTGCTCCTGATGCCCGTCGCCATCTTCATCGCCACCGCCGTACGGTTCGGCGGCGAGCGGCGCGACCGCCGGCTCGCGGCGCTGCGCCTGGTCGGCGCCGATGCCCGCGGCACCCGCTGGATGGCCGGCGGCGAGGCCCTGGCCGGAGCCGTGCTCGGGCTCGCCGTCGGCACCCTGCTCTTCCTCGGCGGCGCCCAACTCATCGGCCCCGTCGGCCTGTGGAGCTTCGGCTTCTTCCCCGGCGACCTGCGGCCGCTGCCCTGGCTCGCCCTGCTCGTCGCCGTGGCCGTACCTGCCTTGGCGGTGGTGGTAACCCTGGGCGCGCTGCGCTCGGTGGTCATCGAACCCCTCGGCGTCGTGCGGGGCGGCCGCGCCCGGCGCCGCAGGCTGTGGTGGCGGATAGCGCTGCCGGCCCTCGGCGTGGCGCTGCTCCTGCTGTCCCAGAGCCCCGACGCGACCTCGGGTCCGCTCTCCGCGATGTCCTCGGGTCTCGGCCTGCCGCTGTACGAATACCTCGCCCCCATCTGCATCGCCGCGGGCGCCTCCTTCGTCCTCGTCGGGCTCATCGCCCTGCTGCCGTGGCTGGTGGAGGCGGTGGTGGGCCGGCTGCACGGCGGCTCGCCCGCCTGGCAACTGGCCGTGCGCAGGCTCCAGTTGAGCAGCGGACCGGCGGCACGTGCGGTCGGCGGGATCACCGTGGCGGTCGCGGGGTCGGTGGCGCTACAGATGTACTCGGTCGGCATTCACGACGACTTCACCAAGGTGACGGGCGCCGACGCGAGCCGCGCCCAGTACACCGTCCAGGCCGACTACCCGGACGCGAAGCTCGCCGAGCGCATGATCGGCGCCTTCCGCGAGACACCCGGCGTGGGAAAGGTGGTCGGCACCGTCACCAGCTATGTGACGATGCCGGGACCCGTCGCGTCCGAGGACGTCCGGCCCATCACGGAGCTGACCCTGGGCGACTGCGCGACCCTGCGCGAACTGGCCCGCGTCGACTCCTGCAAGGACGGCGACACCTTCGTGGTGCACCCCTCCGACGACCGGGACAAGGCCGCCTGGGTGGACCGCACGGCGCGGCCGGGCGAGCCGATCGACACCGCCGCGGGCGAGCCCGGCGTCCCGCCGACGCTGTGGACGCTGCCCGCCTCGGCCCATACCGTCACCGCCCGCCCGGACCCCACGGGCGCCGAGCACGACGGCATCTTCGCCACCCCGGGGGCGATCGACGCCTCGCTCCTGGGCTCGACGGCCCGCACCTCCGCCATGCTCACCGTGGACCAGCGGGTGCCGGACGCGGCCGAGCACATCCGCAACACCGCGGCCCGGGTCTCCCCGCTGCTCGGCGTCCGGACCGTACGCACCCTGGAGCGCGACCAGCAGTACGCCGGTATCCGGACCGGGCTCCAGGCCGCGGGGCTCGCCACGCTCGGCCTGATCGCCGCGTCCATGCTGGTCTCCCAGCTGGAGCAACTGCGCGAGCGCAGGCGCCTGTTGGCGGCCCTGCTGGCCTTCGGCACCAAGCGCGCGACGCTCGCGGGCTCGGTCCTGTGGCAGACCGCGGTCCCGGTGGTGCTCGGCATCGGCCTGGCGGTCGCGGGCGGGCTCGCGCTCGGCGCCCTGATGCTGCGGATCATCGGCAAGACCGTCACCGACTGGTGGCTCTTCCTGCCGCTGGCCGGGGCGGGTGCCGCGGTGATCCTCGCGGTCACCCTGCTGAGCCTGCCGGCCCTGTGGCGCCTGATGCGCCCCGACGGGCTGCGCACCGAATGACCCGTCAGAACTTCCTTGCTCATTACGGCAGTTGAGAAGAGAGGAACTCTCCATGTCCATCGGCCACACCCTCCTCGGGCTCCTCGAATCGGGCCCACGCCACGGGTACGACCTGAAGCGCGCCTTCGACGAGAAGTTCGGGCACGACCGCCCCCTGCACTACGGGCAGGTCTACTCGACGATGTCCCGGCTCCTGAAGAACGGCCTCGTCGAGGTCGACGGCGTGGAGGCGGGCGGCGGGCCCGAGCGCAAGCGGTACGCCATCACCGAGGCCGGCGTCACCGACGTCGAGACATGGATCAGGCAGCCGGAGAAGCCCGAGCCCTACCTCCAGTCGACCCTCTACACCAAGGTCGTCCTCGCCCTGCTCACCGGCCGCGACGCGGGTGACGTCCTGGACACCCAGCGCGCCGAGCACCTGCGCCTGATGCGGGTGCTCACCGACCGCAAGCGGCACGGCGACCTCAGCGACCAGCTGATCTGCGACCACGCCCTGTTCCACCTGGAGGCCGATCTGCGGTGGCTCGAACTGACCGCCGCCCGCCTCGTCCAGCTCGCCTCGGAGGTACGCAAATGACGCCCGCCGGCTCCCTGCTCGTCGCCCAGGACCTGCACAAGTCCTACGGCCCCACCCCCGCCCTCGACGGCGCCGGGTTCTCCATCCACCCCGGCGAGGTCGTCGCGGTGATGGGCCCGTCCGGCTCCGGCAAGTCGACGCTCCTGCACTGCCTCGCCGGGATCGTCACCCCGGACTCCGGCACGATCCGCTACGACGGCCGCGAGCTGTCCGCGATGTCGGACGCCGAGCGCAGCGCGCTGCGCCGCACCGAGTTCGGCTTCGTCTTCCAGTTCGGCCAGCTGGTACCCGAGTTGACGTGCGTGGAGAACGTGGCGCTGCCGCTGCGCCTGACCGGCGTCAAGCGCAAGGAGGCCGAGCGCAGGTCCCTGGAGTGGATGGAGCGCCTGGAGGTCGCCGACCTCGGGCACAAGCGGCCCGGCGAGGTCTCCGGCGGTCAGGGCCAGCGGGTGGCCGTGGCCCGCTCGCTCGTGACCCAGCCCCGGGTGATCTTCGCCGACGAGCCGACCGGCGCCCTGGACTCCCTCAACGGCGAGCGCGTCATGCAGCTCCTCACCGAGGCGGCCCGCTCCACCAACGCGGCCGTCGTCCTGGTCACCCACGAGGCGCGGGTCGCCGCCTACTCGGACCGCGAGATCGTCGTACGTGACGGAAAGTCCCGCGACATGATGCTGGAGCACTCCGTATGAGCCTGCTCCGCGACCTCGCGCTCGGCGCCCGGTTCGCCCTGGCGGGAGGCCGCGAGGGCTGGACGCGCACCCTGCTCACCGCGGTCGGCGTGGGGCTCGGCGTCGCCCTGCTGCTCGGCACCACCGCGCTGCCCGGCGCCCTCAACGCCCGCAACGCCCGCGACAACGCCCGTAACGACTACGGGGCTTCGGTCGACGGCGGCCCCGCGGTGGACACCCTCCTGATCGGCCGCGCCGACACCCAGTTCCAGGGCTCGGACGTGCGGGGCCGGCTGCTCCAGCCCGAGGGCGCGAAGGCCCCGCTGCCGCCGGGCGTCTCGGCGCTCCCGGCGCCCGGCACCATGGTGGCCTCGCCCGCCCTGCGCGATCTGCTCGCCTCGCCCGAGGGCAAGCTGCTGCGCGACCGCCTCCCGTACCGGATCACCTCGACCATCGCCGGCCGGGGTCTGATGGGCCCGCACGAACTCGCCTACTACGCGGGCAGTGACGCCCTCAAGCACCGCAAGGACGTGACGAACGACCGCGCCGAGGTGCTGCGGGTCAACAAGTTCGTCAACCCGTCGCCCGGGGAGAAGATCGACCCGGTCCTCGCGCTGCTCATCGTGATCATCTTCGTGGTGCTGCTCATGCCGGTCGGTGTGTTCATCGCGGCCGCCGTACGCTTCGGCGGCGACCGGCGCGACCGGAGGCTCGCGGCGCTGCGCCTGGCGGGCGCGGACCGGCGGATGACCCGGTGGATGGCGGCCGGTGAGGCACTGGCCGGAGCCGTGGTCGGTGTCGTGGTCGGCGCCCTGTTCTTCGTGATCGGCCGCCAGTACGTGGGTGACATCACGATCGCGGGACTCAACGTGTTCCCCGCCGACCTCGACCCGAACCCGTTGCTCGCGGTGGGCGTGGCCCTCGCGGTGCCCGCCTCGGCGGTCGCGGTGACCCTGTTCGCGATGCGCTCGGTGGTCGTCGAACCCCTCGGCGTGGTGCGCACCTCGGTGCCGCGCAGGCGGCGGATGTGGTGGCGGGTGCTGCCGCCGCTGGCCGGGCTCGGCCTGCTCGTGCCGCTGATGGGCCGCGGCCGTGACCGGGGGACCTTCAACCAGGTCCAGGTGATCGGCGGCACGGTCCTGCTGCTCATCGGCGTGACGGCGCTGCTCCCCTGGCTGGTGGAAGCGGTCGTGCGCAGGCTCGGCGGCGGTCCGGTGGGCTGGCAACTGGCCGTCCGCAGGCTCCAGTTGACGTCCGGTTCGGCCGCCCGCATGGTTAACGGCATCGCGGTCGCGGTGGCCGGGGCGATCGCGCTGCAGATGCTCTTCGGTGCCGTCGAGGGCGACTACGTGAAGGCGAGCGGCGAGGACACCAGCCGGGCCCAGCTGATGGTGCCGCTCGGCGACTCCTCACCGGACCGGCAGGCCCAGGAGGTCAGCGCGCTCAAGGACGTCGCCGGCGTGACCACCGTGGCGGCCCTCGGCTCGCTGGACGCCGGCGAGAAGGCCAAGGAACCTCAGCACTACCTGCCCGTCACGGTCGGCACCTGCACGGACCTGGGCCAGGCCGCGACCCTGCCGTCCTGCAAGGACGGTGACGTCTTCATCGCGACCGGCGGCGCATGGAATCCCGAGCTCGCCACGCCCCCGGGCAGCACGCTCTACCTCGACCCGGTCAATGGCGGCTCCGTCACGCAGGGTGCGGCGGTCCGCTGGACCGTCCCGGCCAACACCCGCGAGGCCGTCTCCCGCCCCGACCCCATGGGCCAGCGGCGTCCCGGCCTCATGGTCACCCCGGGCGCGCTCCCGCGGGGTGCGAAGCTGCCGATCCACTCGACGGTGTTCGTCTCGACCGCTCCGGGCGACACCACCGCCAAGGAGCGGGTGCTGAACCTGGCCGCCAGGGCCGACCCGCTCACCTCGGCGCGCTCCCTGAACGACGTCCAGACCTCCAACCGGTTCGCCGGGGTCCGCAAGGGCCTCTACATCGGGGCCGCGGCGGTCCTGATGCTGATCGGCGCGAGCCTGTTGGTGTCGATGCTGGAGCAGCTGCGCGAGCGCAAGAAGCTCCTGTCGGCGCTGGTCGCCTTCGGCACCCGGCGCACCACCTTGAGCTGGTCCGTCCTGTGCCAGACCGCCGTGCCGGTCGCGCTCGGGCTCGCGCTCGCGTCGCTGGTGGGCCTCGGGCTCGGCTCGGTGCTGCTGCGGATGGTGGGCCGCTCGGTGACCGTCGACTGGGTCCCGGCGGTGTCGATGGTCGGCATCGGCGCGGGTGTCGTGCTGCTCGTCACGGCCTTGTCGCTGCCGCCGCTGTGGCGGCTGATGCGGCCGGAGGGCCTGCGTACGGAGTGATGTCTGGGCGCCCGAACTCCCTTGCACCTGCCGGGAGTTCGGGCGTGGGACTCAGCTCGACACCCGTACCGGAAGGTCGCGCAGCGCCGCGCGCAGGGCGTCCGCGAACTCCTCGAACTCGCCCTGGCGAGCGGCACCCGTCCGCATCGCCAGGGCGATCGTGCGCGAGGGGGCCGGCTCCGCGAAGTACCCGGTGACCAGGCGGTCGTTGCGTCCCGTCTCGATCTCGACGGCGGTACGCGGCAGCAGCGTCACGCCGAGCCCGCCCGCCACCAGCTGGACCAGGGTGGACAGGCCCGCCGCGGTCGTCGTCACCGGCGCGCCGTCCGCGCGTCCGGCCTCCCGGCAGATGTCGAGGGCCTGGTCGCGCAGGCAGTGCCCCTCGTCGAGGAGCAGCAGCGGCAGCTCGCGCAGCGCCTCGCGCGGGATGCCGGCGCGCCCGCCGAGCCAGTGGTCCTGCGGGGTGACGAGCACGAAGTCCTCGTCGAACAGGGGGAGTTCGCTGAGGCCGGGCACACCGAGCGGCACGGCGAGCAGCAGCAGGTCGAGGCGCCCGGCGGCGAGGCCCTCGATCAGCGAGGAGGTCTGCTCCTCGTGGACCTGGAGGTCGAGCTCGGGGTAGCGCTCGTGGACCAGGCGCAGCACGGCGGGCAGCAGATAGGGCGCCACGGTCGGGATCACGCCGAGCCGGAGCACCCCGGTGAACGGCGCCCGTACCGCCTCGGCCTCCTCCATCAGGCCGCTCACCGCGTCGAGCACCGTCTTGGCCCGCACCGCGAGCCGCTCCCCCGCCGGCGAGAGCAGCACCTTGCGGGTCGTGCGCTCCAGGAGCTGGACGCCGAGCGCGTCCTCCAGGGCCGAGACCGCACCGGACAGGGCGGGCTGGCTCATGCCGATGGCCGCCGCCGCGTCCCGGAAGTGCAGATGCTCCGCGACGGCCGCGAACGCACGCAACTGCGCCAGGCTGGGCTGCTTGCCCCGGTTGCTCATGCCCCTATTACTGATGGCCACTGATAGGCACCTCCGATCACGCTGACCCAGTCTAGCTATTTCACTGATCAATACTCCCTGTGCCAGGATCGGCAATCCGTCCAACCCCGTAGGAAGCTTCCCGAATCCGCTCGATTCGGGCTTCCTCGTTCGCAAGGAGAGCGCGTGCTCACTGTTGGTGACCAGTTCCCCACGTACGACCTGACTGCCTGCGTCTCGCTGGAAAGCGGCCAGGAGTTCCAGCAGATCGACCACAAGACCTACGAGGGCAAGTGGCGCGTGGTCTTCGCGTGGCCCAAGGACTTCACCTTCGTCTGCCCGACCGAGATCGCCGCGTTCGGCAAGCTGAACGACGAGTTCGCCGACCGTGACGCCCAGATCCTCGGCTTCTCCGGCGACTCCGAGTTCGTGCACCACGCCTGGCGCAAGGACCACCCGGACCTGACCGACCTGCCGTTCCCGATGCTGGCCGACTCGAAGCACGAGCTCATGCGTGACCTCGGCATCGAGGGCGAGGACGGCTTCGCGCAGCGCGCCGTCTTCATCGTCGACCCGAACAACGAGATCCAGTTCACGATGGTGACCGCCGGTTCCGTGGGCCGTAACCCCAAGGAGGTCCTGCGGGTCCTCGACGCCCTGCAGACCGACGAGCTGTGCCCGTGCAACTGGACCAAGGGCGAGAACACCCTGGACCCGGTCGCGCTGCTGGCCGGTGAGTAACCCATGTCCCTCGACGCGCTGAAGTCCGCCGTACCGGACTACGCCAAGGACCTGAAGCTGAACCTCGGTTCGGTCATCGGCAACTCCGAGCTCCCGGCCCAGCAGCTGTGGGGCACGGTGCTCGCCACCGCCATCGCCTCGCGCAGCCCGATCGTGCTGCGCGAGCTGGAGCCGGAGGCCAAGGCCAACCTGTCGCCCGAGGCGTACACGGCGGCCAAGGCCGCCGCTGCCGTCATGGCGATGAACAACGTCTTCTACCGCACCCGCCACCTGCTCTCCGACCCGGAGTACGGCACGCTGCGGGCCGGTCTGCGGATGAACGTCATCGGCAACCCGGGCGTGGAGAAGGTCGACTTCGAGCTGTGGTCGCTCGCCGTCTCCGCGGTGAACGGCTGCGGCCAGTGCCTCGACTCGCACGAGCAGGTGCTGCGCAAGGCCGGTGTCGACCGCGAGACGATCCAGGAGGCCTTCAAGATCGCCGCGGTGGTCCAGGCCGTGGGCGTCACCCTCGACTCCGAGGCCGCGCTGGCCCAGTAGGACCGCGTACGGAACACCCGAAGGGCCCCGCCGGTATCGCACCGGCGGGGCCCTTTCGGCATGCGTACGGGCCGGACTACTCGCGGTCGGCGGTCACGGCGGGCACCACGGCGGCCGGCGGGGCGCCCTCGATCGCCTGGGCGCTGCGCAGCGCGTTCTCGCGGGAGTACTTCCGCAGATAGCCGACCACCGTGTTGGTGACCGCGACCAGCGGGACCGCGACCACCGCACCGCCGATGCCGCCGACCAGACCGCCCGCAGCCACCGAGAGGACCACCGCGAGCGGGTGCACCCGGACCGCGCGGCCCAGGATGAAGGGCTGGAGCACATGGCCCTCGATCTGCTGGACCGCGAGGACCACGAGGAGCACCATCAGCGCGTTGAACACGCCGTCGGTGACCAGGGCGACCACGACGGCGAGCGCGCCCGAGACGACCGCGCCGACCAGCGGGATGAAGGCGAACAGGAAGATGAACACGGCGAGCGGCACCGCCATGGGCACGCCCAGGAAGTAGATGCCGATACCGATGCAGATCGCGTCGATCAGGGCCACTATCACCGTGCCGCGCACATACGCGGTGAGGGTGCGCCAGGCCTTGGGCCCCGCGCCCGCGACGCCCGGCCGGGCGGCCTCCGGCACCAGGTTGAGGACCCACTGCCAGATCTTCGGGCCGTCGTACAGCAGGAACAGCGTCGAGAACATCGCGAGCAGTATCCCGGTCAGCACCTCGACGAGGACGGTCACGCCCTGGAGCCCGGCGTTGGTGATCTCGTTGGTGTTGGCCCCGATGGTGTCGCTGAGGTTCTTGGCGATCTGGTTGATCTGGTCCTCGGTGACGTGGAACGGGCTGTTCAGGGCCCAGCGCTTGAGCTCCTCGATACCGGCCCGCACCTTGCTGGACAGATCGTCGAGGTTGTCCATGACCTGCCAGACCACGAACCAGCCGACGAGCCCCATGATGACGAACCCGGAGATCGCGGTGAGCGCGGTGGCCAGGCCCCTGGGCAGCCCCATCCGCTTGAGCCGGGCGACGGTCGGCTGGAGCAGCGCGGTGATCAGCAGAGCCGCCACGAACGCGAGGACCACCAGGCTGACCGCGCTGATGATCTGCGTCAGCACGTAGATGGAGCCGGCGAGGACCAGCAGGCGCCAGCCGACGGCCGCGGCGACCCGCATGCTCCACGGCACCGCGTCGACCGGGTCGGGCCGGGCGGAGACCGCGGGCGCGTACGAGGGCGGCGGCGGTACGTGTTCCGGGGCGTGCTCGTCGGCGGGCTCCAGCTCGCCCGACGGCTCGCCCGAGGGCTCGGGCGAGGGCTCGGGCGCGGCGGGCGGCTTCCTGGGCGGCGGTCCCTGTACGGACACCGGGGGCGCGGGATCGACGATGACCGGGTCGAGCCCGGCCTCGGCATCCGCCTCGGCCCTGCGCTCGTCCAGACGTTCTCCCATACGGGTCAGTCCGGCGCCTAGCCGTCCGAGCAAACCGGGCACTCTCGACATGATCCCGCCATTTCCCTTTTCCCCGACGTTGAGTCGCCCCACCGCGTACCCCCGAAACGTGATTCTGACCGTACACGGGCGAAGCCCCGCACCGAAGGACGGTGCGGGGCTCCGGAAGGTTGAGCGGCTCCCGGCTGTTTCTCCGCCGGGCCGGCCTGCCTGCCGGTCTCTAGTACCAGCTGTGGGCCTGCCAGAACGACCAGGCGCCGCACGGGCTGCCGTAGCGGTCGTTCATGTAGTTCAGGCCCCACTTGATCTGCGTGGCCGGGTTGGTCTGCCAGTCGGAGCCGGCCGAGGCCATCTTGTTGCCGGGCAGCGCCTGGACGAGGCCGTAGGCACCGGAACCGCCGTTGGTGGCCGTGTAGTTCCAGCTCGACTCGTTGTTCACGATGTGGCTGAAGCACTGGAACTGACCCGAAGGAACGATCTGCTGGGCGATCGCCTGGACCTCGGCGACCGAGTAGGAGCTCTTGACCGCGAAGTCCGTGCGGCTCGACGAGCGGCTGGCGGCCTGGGTCTCCAGGTCGCGGGCCTTGGCGTCCGCGGCTTCCTTGTCGGCCTTGTCCTTGTCCGCGGCGTCCTTCTTGGCCTTGGCGTCCTGGGCGGCCTGAACGCGCGCGGCCTCCTCGGCGGACTTCTTCGCGGCGGCACTCGCCTGGGCGGACTGCGCGTCCGCCTGCTGCGTCAGGGACGCGGTCTGCACCTGGGCCTGCTGACCGGCGGGGATGTCCGCGAGAAGCGTCGTGTCGGCTGCGGTCGCCTCGAAGTTGTCGTTCGAAGCGGCTGCGGGGCTTCCTGCGGCAACGCCGACGACGGCGCCAACGGTGGTGACCGCAGTGGCAGACGCCACCGCGAACCCCCGGACCGAGATCCGGCTCACACGGTTTCCTTCCAGCAGCATCCGCACGGGTGACCTCGCGGACGCAATCGTGCCCCTGGCTCTCTCCTCCCAACTACTGGGTCACGGGAGGAACTGACCCGATGGGCAACTCCCTTGCGGGAAGTGCCGCGTGAAGCGCGGGCGGCATACGGCTCGGCTATTGAGTTGCGTGGGTACCGGGGTACCCGGGATACAGGGGTGCCGTATGCGGGGCCTGACGGATGCAAGACTCTGCCGGAAGCCGACGGTACAAGGCAATTCCCCGTTGCGTGTGAAACCTCACACCTCGTTAACCCCAGTAGTTTTTTCCAACCGCAGACACAAGAAGGCGCCGCCCGGCTAGGCTGCTGCGCTCGCCGGACGGCGCCAACTGGCGCTTACTGCCTCAGATCGAGACGTCCTCCAGCATTTCGGTCACCAGGGCGGCGATCTGCGAACGCTCGGACCGGGTGAGGGTGACATGCGCGAACAGCGGGTGCCCCTTGAGCTTTTCGACGACCGCCACGACACCGTCGTAGCGACCGACCCTCAAGTTGTCGCGCTGGGCCACGTCATGGGTGAGCACCACCCTCGAATTGGCCCCGATCCGGGACAGCACGGTCAGCAGGACGTTCCGTTCCAGTGACTGCGCCTCGTCCACGATCACGAACGCGTCGTGCAGCGAGCGGCCCCGGATGTGGGTGAGCGGCAGGACCTCCAGCATCCCGCGCGAGGTGACCTCCTCGATGACCTCACGGCTGGTCACCGCGGACAGCGTGTCGAAGACGGCCTGGGCCCAGGGGCCCATCTTCTCCGCCTCGGACCCCGGCAGATAGCCGAGCTCTTGGCCGCCCACCGCGTACAGCGGCCGGAAGACCATCACCTTCTTGTGCTGCCTGCGCTCCAGGACCGCTTCGAGTCCCGCGCAGAGCGCGAGCGCCGACTTGCCCGTGCCGGCCCGGCCGCCCATCGAGATGATCCCGATCTCGGGGTCGAGCAACAGGTCGAGCGCGATCCGCTGTTCGGCGCTGCGGCCGTGGATGCCGAACGCCTCGCGATCACCCCGCACCAGCTTGACGTTGCCGTCCGGCGAGACCCGCCCGAGCGCCTTGCCGCGCTCGGAGAGCAGCACGAGCCCGGTGTGGACGGGCAGTTCGGCGGCCTCCGGAACGTAGAGCGTCTCCTCCTCGAAGAGCAGGTCGACCTGCTCGCCGCTCAGCGGCAGCTCGGCCATTCCGGTGAAACCGGAGTCGGTGATGGCCAACTCGGCGCGGTACTCCTCGGCGAGCAGGCCCACCGACGACGCCTTGATCCGCAGCGGCAGGTCCTTGGAGACGACGGTGACGTCGAACCCCTCCGCCTGGAGGTTGCGGGCCACGGCGAGAATGCGGGAGTCGTTGTCCCCCAACCTGTAGCCGGCGGGCAGTACGCCGGGATCGGAATGGTTCAGCTCGACACGGAGGGTGCCGCCTAGCTCGCCCATCGGGATGGGGGCGTCGAGACGTCCGTACCGGACCCGGAAGTCGTCCAGCAGGCGCAGGGCCTGCCGGGCGAAGTAGCCGAGCTCGGGATGGTGCCTCTTGGCCTCCAGCTCTGTGACCACGACGATGGGGAGCACCACTTCGTGCTCCTCGAACCGGGTCATCGCGTTGGGGTCGGCCAGCAGGACGCTGGTGTCGAGGACGTAGGTGCGCCGGTCGGGCATGCGGCGCTTTGTGCTGGTCACCACGGAAGGACGTACCCCCTCGTAAGAGGCGCATGAGAACGGGGTGCGACGGCGTCGCGGAAACGGGGACCGGGCTTCGACCGCGCTGCGCGGGCCGAGCTCCGGCCCTCCACGTCGCCCGCGCGCGGTGCGCGGTCGTCCTGGTGCAAAGGGCCTCCCGGGCGAGCGGCGCGTCTGCCGCTCACTGAGATACGGCGTCCGTGGACCGGACGTCGACCTGGGTGGGTTATGCCCTCGAACGCGCGAAGCCATGCCCCGTCATATGCCTGGAGTTCCCACTGGGGCTCCGCCCCAGACCCCGTATCGCGCCCGAACGGCGCTCGTCCTCAATCGCCGGACGGGCTGAAGATGCTCGCGCCGGCCCGCACCGAGTACTCAGGGGCGCGGGGAACTGCGCGACCAGCCACGTACGGCCGCACCAAAAAGCCGGACGGGGCAGAATCGAGCCCGTCCGGCGATTGAGGACAAAAAAAGGGGGGCAGAACGGCACCCACCCTCAGCTGCCGTACCTCCGGTGCCGCGCGGCGTAGTCGCGCAGGGCCCGGAGGAAGTCGACCTTGCGGAAGGCCGGCCAGAAGACTTCGCAGAAGTAGTACTCGGAGTGGGCCGACTGCCACAGCATGAAGCCGGAAAGCCGCTGCTCCCCGCTCGTACGGATCACGAGATCGGGATCGGGCTGCCCCCGCGTGTAGAGGTGCTCGGAGATGTGCTCGACGTCGACGATCTCCGCGAGCTCCTCGAAGGACGTCCCCTTCGCCGCGTGCTCGTGCAACAGGGACCGGACCGCGTCCGCGATCTCCTGGCGCCCGCCGTAGCCGACGGCGACATTGACCAGTATTCCGTCGATGTCGTGCGTGGCCTGCTCGGCCTCCTTGAGGACGGCCTGGGTGTGGCCCGGCAGCAGGTCCAGCGTGCCGACGTGGTGCACCCGCCAGCGCCCGTCCGCGGCCAAGTCCCGTACCGCGTCCTCGATGATGCCGAGCAGCGGGGTCAACTGGTCCTCGGGGCGGTCCAGGTTGTCGGTGGAGAGCAGCCAGAGGGTGACGACCTCGACGTCCGTCTCGGCACACCAGCCGAGCAGTTCCTGGATCTTGCTGGCACCGGCCTGGTGTCCCTGCTCGGGGCTGCGGGCGGAGGCCTTGGCCCAGCGCCGGTTGCCGTCCAGGATGACGCCGATGTGCTTGGGCACCTGGTCGTGGTCGAGGCGGCCTTCCACCCGGCGCGCATAGAGCCTGTACACCAGGTCGCGCAAACTCACCGATTCCACCCTCTCGTTGCCTTCCGGGGGCCCGCCGCCGCCCCGCACTCCGGCAGCCCCAGGGAAAGCACAGTACTGCCGACCGGTCACGGCGGCCCAACTCGGTCTGTCACAAGTCCGTGATAAGCAGGGAAACGTGACTGAATCGCTCCGCTACCTCGCCGCCGCCGACCGCTACGACTCCATGGAGTACCGCCGCACCGGGCGCAGTGGCCTCAAGCTTCCCGCCGTCTCGCTCGGTCTGTGGCACAACTTCGGTGACGACCGCGCCCTGGATTCCCAGCGTGCGATCCTGCGCCGGGCCTTCGACCTGGGCGTCACCCATTTCGACCTGGCCAACAACTACGGCCCGCCGGCCGGCTCCGCCGAGCTCAACTTCGGCAAGATTTTCGGCCAGGACTTCGCCGGGTACCGGGACGAGCTCGTCATCTCCACCAAGGCCGGCTATCTGATGCACCCCGGGCCGTACGGCGAGTGGGGTTCGCGCAAGTACCTGCTGTCCTCGCTCGACGCCTCCCTGAAGCGCATGGGCCTGGACCACGTCGACATCTTCTACTCGCACCGCTTCGACCCGGAGACCCCTCTGGAGGAGACGATGGGCGCGCTCGCGTCCGCCGTCCAGCAGGGCAAGGCGCTGTACGTGGGCGTCTCCTCCTACACCAGCGAGCAGACCGCCGAGGCCGCCCGGCTCCTGAAGGAGATGGGCGTGCCGGCCCTGATCCACCAGCCGTCCTACTCGATGATCAACCGCTGGACGGAGGAGGACGGGCTGCTCGACACCCTGGAGACGGCGGGCATGGGCTGCATCTCCTTCGTGCCGCTCGCCCAGGGCCTGCTCACCGACAAGTACCTCAAGGGCATCCCGGAGGGCTCGCGCGCCACCCAGGGCAAGTCCCTGGACCCGAACCTGCTGAGCGACGAGGTGGTACGCCGTCTGGTCGGCCTGAACGACATCGCCTCGCGGCGCGGCCAGTCGCTGGCGCAGCTGGCACTCGCCTGGGTGCTGCGCGACCCGCGCATGACGTCCGCGCTCATCGGCGCGTCCAGCGTGAAGCAGCTGGAGGAGAACGTGGCGGCACTGGCCGGACCGGCGCTCACCGACGAGGAGTTGAAGGAGATCGACACCTTCGCGGTGGACACCGAGGGCACCAACATCTGGGCCGGCCGCAGCTGACGGCACCCGTCTCGGGCCGCGCATCCCCGCCTCGGCCGGGGGGTGCGCGGGCCGGCACGGCCGACGGAAGCGGTGCCGTACGGCTTCCACGGCCGTACGGGCCCTGGGGGCAACGGAGTTGACTGCGGCCCCGGCCGCCCTCGGCCGGACCGCGCGGATAGGGCCCGGGCGAACTCGCTCCGCCGGTAAGGGACTTGGCCGTTCGCGCGCTGCCGGTCGGACGTGATCCAGAACCTTCGGCCGCGCTTCGCGAGGAACACTCCCGCGCGGAACACCCCGCACATGAAAAAACGGGCCGGTCCGTGGGGGGGATACGGACCGGCCCGAGGGGGGGTTTCCACCATAACCCTTCGTAAGTGATGCTGGGCGCCACGGCGCTCCGGAACTACGCTCCGAAACCGGGCCAGTACGGCACGGCGGTCCCCCTCAGGAGTGACCCGGGTACCGGGAGCGGCCTTGACCGTGCAGGTCAGAGGCTCGCGGCCGGGTCGGCGGGGCACTCACGGGCTCGTTCGGAGGGCGGAAATCCGCTCCGGATGTGCTTCACCCCACTGGCCCAAGCGGGACAGCACCGTGTGACCGTCCGGTGCCGTCCCGTGCACGAGAGCGCTTGCCCCGCGCGTCCCGCCACGCCCTCCGATCTCGCGTCAGCCCTTGCGGCGCAGCAGCGAGACTCCGTCCGCCTCCGCCACCCGTACGTATCCGTAGCGCGCGAGCGTGGTGGCGTACTCCTGCTCCTGCCGGGGGGCCGGGTAGGGCCAGGGCCCCGGCGGGTAGGGCCAGGACTCCGGAGGGACGCGGTCGTAGGCGATCCACTGGGCCGTGGGCGGCGGGATGGGGCCGTCCGTCGAGTACAGCGTCCAGTGCACCGGGAAGGTCGGGAACAGGGCGACCGTGGTACGTGAAGTGAGCTGCGGCACCAGGCGGTTGGAGGCGGCGACGGTCGCGCCGTCGGGGATGCGGCTCAGCAGCTCGCGTACGGCCGTGACGTGCGGGGTGGTGCGCCAGGTGGAACGGTGGGCGATCTGGGCGAGCGGGAAGGACGGGACCAGGATCAGCGTCACCGCCGCCACCGTGGCGAGGGAGGCCCGCACGTGCCGCCGGGCGAGTGGGTCGTCGGCGGCGGCGTACGGCCGCAGTGCGTCGATGAGGGCGGCGAACACCACGGGCATCAGGACGGCCGTGTAGTGGAAGGCCGTCCCCCAGTGGAAGGCGTTGGTGGACAGCATCCGCCAGCCCAGCGTCGGCACCGCGATCAGGGCGAGCGGTGAGCGCAGCGCGATGAGCGCGGCCGGTGCGAAGACGAGGACGAGGGTGGTCGCCTTCACCTCCGGCCGCACCGCATCGAGCGGCGCGAGGGCCAGCGTGGTGAGCAGGGAGTGGTGACCGGACGCGAGGTTGGCCGCGTGCGCGTAGGTGCCGGCCGGGTTGAAGTACGGCATCAGGAACTTGAATTCGAGCGCGCTGCCCACCAGGCCGAGGACGGCGGCGGCGATGCCGAGGCGGCGCGGGCCGCGCCAGGCCACGTACGCCCCGATCGCTGCCAGGGTGAGTCCCAGGTCCTCCTTGACCAGGAGCAGCGGCACCGCCCAGGCGATCGCGCGCCGCCAGCTGCGCCGTGCGAGTGCTTCGAGGGCGTAGGACACCAGCGGGACCGCGAAGCACACCTCGTGGAAGTCGAACCCGACCGCGGAGGCGATGCCCCAGCTCAGCCCGTATCCGCACGCCACGACGTGGGCGGCCCGGCGGCCGAGGACGCGGGCGGCCTGCCGGGCGAGCGGCACCACGGCGAGCGCGAGCAGCGCGGCCTGGGCCACGAGCAGGGTGTACGGGGAGGGGAAGGCGCGGTAGAGGGGGGCGAGGACGGCGAGCACGGGGTGGAAGTGGTCGCCGAGGAGGTTGAAGCCGTCGCCGCGCAGCGGGACGACGGGCGCGCGCAGCCGGGCGTACGCGCGGACGGCCTGCTCGAAGATGCCGAGGTCGTAACCGGTGGTGCGGACGAGCGCCTGGCGGCGGGCCGAGACGGTGGCGTACAGCAGGAAGAGCGCGGCGGCCCACCCCCACCACAGGAGGGCGGGCCGGCCGATGCGTACGCGCGGGATGCGGAAGATGACGGGTACGGACGTGCTCGGCGACCGCGCGCCCCGCCCTACCCTTTGATCGGCAATTGTCCCCATATGCCCCGATGCTAAGCAGCGCGCGTGGGCCTCAGTGGCTTCCGCGCCTCGATCAGGAAGCGTGTCGTGTGCGCGACGAAGGGGCCTTCGGTACGGATCTGCTCGTCCAGCGCCTTCAACTGGTCGCGGTACTCCTCGACCGTGAAGCCCGGCACCATCCAGATCACCTTGCGCAGGAAGTAGACGACGGCGCCGATGTCCAGGAACTCCGTCCGCAGCTTTTCGAGCCTCAGGTCGACGACTTCGAGCCCGGCGCTCTCGGCCTCCTTGCGCGCCTTGCCGGGGTCGCGCCCGCCGCGCACCTCCGGCGGCTGCGGTCCCAGAAAGTACTCGACGAGCTCGAACACGCTTGCCGGGCCCACCTGTTGGGAGAAGTACGTACCACCCGGGGAGAGGACGCGGGCGATCTCCGACCACCACGTGGTGACGGGATGCCGGCTGACGACCAGGTCGAAGGCGCCGTCGGCGAACGGCAGCGGGGGCTTGTCCTCGTCGGCGACGACCGCCACTCCGCGCGGGTGGAGCAGGCCGGTGGCGCGGGCGACGTTCGGTGGCCAGCCCTCCGTCGCGACGGCGAGCGGGGGCAGCTGCGGCACGGCGGCGAGGACCTCGCCGCCGCCGGTCTGGACGTCGAGGGCGGCGGTGGCCTTCGCCATCCGCCCGGCCATCGAACGGGCGTACCCCCAGGACGGCCGCTCCTCGGTCGCCCGGCCGTCGAGCCAGGAGAAGTCCCAGCCGTCGACGGAGACGGACGCGGCCTCGTCGATCAGTTCCTCGAAGGGGCGGTTGTTGTGGTTCCTGATGTTTCGGCCCATGCTGCGGACCCTACGCGGCGGCCCTGCGAGCGACTACCGTTTATCCATGGGCCGATGGAGGGACGGAACGGGCGAGTTGAGTGTGCTCGACGGCGCCGGGGAGCCGGTCCCGCCGGTCCCGCTGGAGATCGCGGCGTCGTACCGGGCCCGCACCCGGGGGCTGCTCGGCCGCGACGGCATCGACGGCGCGATCCTCCTCACCCCGGCGAGCAGTGTGCACACGTTCCGGATGCGCTTCGCGATCGACGTGGCCCATCTGGACCGGCGCTTCCGGGTGATCGCGGTCCGCACGATGCGCCCGGGCCGCCTCGGCGCGATCCGGCCGCGGGCCCGGTACGTCCTGGAGGCGGAGGCGGGCGCGATGGCCGCCTGGGGCCTGCGTCCCGGCGTCCGGATCGCGATCGCGACCGGTCAGGATCTCAGGACTTGAGCTTGGCCGCCTGCGCAACGGCGAGCTCGGACGGAATCCGGGGCGTGTCGTCGCCGGAGACGTCGACGGCGTAGTACGTCACGACCGTCGTGCCGCTGCGGACCACCAGGAACACCATCGGTACGGGGTCGCCCTGCGCGGTGCCCATCAGTTCGTACGCGAGGGCCTCGTCGCCGACCTTCGGCGCGGGCACCTCCTTGACCTCGGTGAACTCGTTGGGCTCCAGGTCGCCGCCCTTGGTCTTGAACCCGTCGGCGCAGGCGTCGATGGCGGTACGCAGCCGGGGCAGCACATCGGTCGCGCCGGAGGGGTGGGCGCCGAGCACCTCGGTGACGACGGTCTGGTCGGCCTGCCCGTCCTCACTGGCCTTCACCAGGCGCCGGTAGACGGTCGCGGAGGGCGCGGGGTCGGGCGTGCCGTTGATGACGGCCACGAACGGCATGCACTCGGCCTTGGCCGTACGCGAGCTGCCGGTGGGGGTGCCGCCCTCCAGGGGTTCGGCCGAGAAGTCCTTCACGTCGCCGGTCACCAGCGCGGCCTTGGCGAGCTGATCGCCGCTGAGCGCCCCGGCGGCCGCCTTCACCTGCGCGGTACCGCTCGCGCCCGGCGCGGCCGAGGTGTCCCGCACGGAACCCTCGGCACCCTGGCCACTCGCCCCGCCGGGCCCGCACGCCGCCGCGGCGGCGAAGGCGATCAGACACACCCCAGCCGTTGCCACACGGCTCCGTACCAGCCTTGGCTTCATACCCCGCACCGTAACAACCACTCCTGTGGATTGGCTGGGTCCTGGCCCACCCTTTTCCCACCCCCGACGGGCCGCCGGAGCACGGCACTGCCGCCGCCACAGCCCGGATACCCGGGGTGGGGGGCGGCTAACTCGTGCGGGGCGAGGGCCGGTTGATCCCGTCCGCAGGACGCGCGGACCGCTACCCGCCGCTCCGCGTGAAGCTGACCTCCACGCGGCGGTTCTTCTTGCGGCCGTCCTCCGTCGAGTTGTCCGAGATCGGGTAGTCCTCGGCGTAGCCCCGGATCTCGAAGGTGACGTCCGGGCCGAGAGACAGGGAGAGCGCCTTCTGGACCGCGTCGGCCCGCTCCTTCGACAGCACCACGCCGTGCTCGTGCGTGCCGAGGTTGTCGGTGAAGCCGAAGACGCGGACGTTGCTCGCCTTCTGCTTCTTGATCTCGGCGGCGATGCCCTGGATGCGGTCGTTGGCGTCGGGTGAGAGGGCCGCGCTGTCCATGGCGAACAGCACCTCAGCCTGGAGCGCGAACGTCACGCTGGTGTTGGTGTCCGAGCGGCGCTCCTCGCCGCCCTGGTCCTCGACGATCGACTTGATGTCGAGCACCTTGGGCGCGGCGAGCGTGCCGCCCTCGGGAAGCTTCAGGTTCGGCGAGGTCCCGTCGACCTTCACCGAAGGATCGGTGGTCGCCTCGGTGCCGGGCAGTGGGGGGCTGCTCGGCGTCTCGTCGGCGTACGCGGTGGTACCGCCGGCGGCCAGGACTAGCGCGGCGGCGATCGCTACGGCTGCGTGCCGGGTTCTGGTCATGGTGCGATCACCCGGAGACGGGGACGGTCATGGTGGGGAAGGTGGGGAGCTGGAAGTCGAGCTGCTGGGCGCTGCTCGGCGGTGCCGGGAACTGAGCGAAGAAGGGAATCGCCTGGCCGGGCTCGATGCCCAGGATTCCCATGGTGCACAGGCACTTGCCCCCGGTGTCGCGGAGCACGTAGTACCGCTTTTTGCCCACCTTGTCCACGAGCGTCGCCCCCGCGACTGACTGGCCGCTGGCGAGGACGTCACGTTCGGTACCGGCCCACGAGGCCGTGCCGTAGAACTTCGCGCTGCCAGTGTTCTTCACCTGTCCGGACACCGTTACGAACCCGCCCGAGTCCCGCTTCACGCTGGTGATGGTGAGGACCATGCCCGCCTGCCCCGTCGTCTCCGCGAGTTTGGTCGTGGGCGTCGCGTCCGGTGAGGACGCGGTCGTCTTCTGGCTGCCGTCCGTCGAGGACGACTGCGCCGACGTAGTGGTATGCGCCTTGCCGTCCTGGCTGTCACCGCCGCATCCGGCGACGGTCAATGCCACGGCGACCGTCATTGCTGCCGCCACGGCCCCCCTCCGGGGCCCCCACGTATGCCGAACACTCATCGGTGCCATTCCTCTGCTCGTCACTTGGTGTCAGTCGACCAGTTTCACGGTGAAGATCTTCTCCAGATCGGGCATGGGATCGACGGGCATGTCCTGGCCGTCACAGGTGATCGTGACCGGAGACGGCGTAGGTGACGATGTCGGCGTCGGTGTGGGCGTGGTTGTCGGCGTCGGACTGGACCCGCCACCGCCGTCCCCAGCTTCGGGCGGAAGACTGCACCTCAGCTCGATCATCGCTGTGGCGCGAGCGGTCCCGTGCTTCTGCTCGGTACCGGGAATCACCGACTTACCGACCGTGTAATCGGTCGTGGTACCCACGGTGAACATGAACTGGCCGACGTCACCGGGGTGAGGGTCGAAGCCTGTCAGATCGGCATGGTTCTGCGCTGCGAAGTTCACGGCCTCGGCCCGCGCATCCGCCAGGACGATGCCGTCCTTGAAGATGTTGTCGAGCCCGCCGGAAGTCGTGAGCGCCGTCAGTACCTTCGGGCCCCACTCCTCTCGGGCACGCTGTGCGGCTGCGAGTGCCGCCGCGTCGGCCGCGCCTTGGGCACCGTTGCGCGTGGCAGCCGCCTGACCGACGGCGAAGAAGGCCAACGCGAGAAAGAGCAGACCCGCCACCATCACGATGTAGATGGGGAAGGCCTGCCCTTTGTCCGAGCGGGCTGGTGCGGTCAGCCTCCGGCCTTGATGTTGTCGATCTGCTGCTGGATCTTGGCGGTGATCGCGGAGCCAATGCCCGTGGCCATGATCCCCGCAATGATCGCCACCACCACCAGAATGATCCCCAGATACTCGAACGACGTCTGCCCCCGATCCCGCTCCCCGGAGGCGTACCGGGCGCGGGTCCGGGTGATGGCGGTGTCCCTCCAGCCGCGCACCCGCAGCTGCGCGGCGACGGCGGTCCTCAGCAGCGTGTCCTGCGGCATCTCGCGGCTCTCCTCCGGTTGCGGCATCGCGTACGTCACCGGGAACGTAAGCCGGGGCCAGGGGGGCCACCGAGGGTCCAGGGGCCCAAATGCGGGCCCAAATGCTGGAGTTACGCATGGCTCACCCCCAGCCAGCGGGCGATCGCCTCGCTGCGGGTCGTGCTGTGCAGCTTCGCGAAGATGCGGTTGATGTGGTTCTTGACCGTCTTCTCGCTGATGAAGCACGTGGCCGCGATCTGCTGATTGCTCATGCCCGCCGCGATCAACTCCATCACCTCGGCCTCCCGCGAACTCAGCCTGAAGTCTTGCCTGTTGCGCATGGACACCGCTCGCCGTGCAGTTGAAGACTGTGCCACAACCGGTTGCAGTTGCGAAAGGGGTTCCGAAGAAATGGCAGCCGGCCGATCCGGTTGCCCGCGTACATGAGCCAGCAGCGCGTCCGCCGCCGTGGCCGTGAACGCCGCCCTTCCCTGCCCCATTCCCCTTACCGCCGCCGTGAGTTCGTCTGCCGTGAACTCGCCGTGGACCAGGTAGCCCCCGGCGCCGAGACGCAGCGCCTCCCGCACGATCTCGCTCTCACGGCTGTACGTCAGCATCATTACAGGTGCAAGGACCACCAGGTGCGGCAGTGCCGAGATGCCGTCGACGCCCGGCATCCGTACGTCAAGGAGGATCACGTCCGGGCGGTGGCGCAGCGCCGCCTCGTGCGCCTCGTGGCCGTCCGCCGCCTGCGCCACCACCTCGATGCCCTCGCGGCCGTGCAACAGCGCGGCCAGGCCCGCCCGCACCACCGGATTGTCGTCCACCACCACGATCCGCAGCGGCCCCCTCTTGACGCGGCCACCCCCGTACGTCATGCCTTCGCCCGGCACCGCGCCTCCTCCGGTGGTCATCACGGCCTCAACCTCGCTGACGCGCAGGGGAGTTCCACCCGCACCTCGGTACCCGCGGCGGCGCTTCCCCGCCCCACTCTGATCCGCGCGCCGATCGCCGCGGCCCGCTCCACCATGCCCACCAGGCCGAAGTGGCCCGTTCGCTTCAGGTCGTCGAGGGTGGTGCCGGGCGGCAGGCCCCGGCCGTCGTCCTGGACGCTGAGACGGAACAGGGCGCCCTCGACGCCCGCCGACACCTGGACGCGGGCCGGGCCCGCGTGCCGGTGGGCGTTGTCCAGGGCCTCGCCCGCGATCGTCAGGAGCTGGCGGGCCACTCCCGCGGGGAGCATCGGCGCCGGGTCCCGGCCCAGCACCCGCCACTCCGCCCGCACGGCGGTTCGGGCGGTGAAATCCGCGACCAGGGACGACAGTTCGCGCAGCACGTCCACCTCGCCCCGCGTCCGCCTGAGGTCGCCCAGGAGTTCGCGGGACTCCGCTGCCGCCCGCCGCGCGGCCCGGGCCACCAGTTCGGCCCGGTGACGCAGCGCGGCCGGGTCCATCCGGTCCGCGGAGGTCGCCAGGCCTTCGGCGGCGAGGGCCAGACCGTGCAGGGTCTTGGCCACCGAGTCGTGCAGGTCGCGGGCGAGCCGGGCCCGCTCCTCCTCGACCGCGTCGTGCACGGCGAGCCGGGCCCGGGTCTCCGTGAGGGCCTGGCTCGCGGCGCCGAAGCGGAACAGGAGGTTGCGGATGGTGACCCCGACCGCGCCCGCCATCACGCAGAAGCCCGGCAGCAACAGGGCGCTGGCGTCGGCCAGTTGATGGCGCGGGCCGGTCGCGTACACCAGGGTCAGGATCGCCACTTGGAGGCCCGCGAAGACACCCGCGCCGCGCCAGCCGTAGACCAGTCCTGCCAGGAGCGGGGTGCACGTGGTGACGTAGCCGAGGGAGGACTCCGGGGTCGCCGTGATGAGCAGCAGCGCGCCGAACACCGCGTCGACGGCCAGCAGCCAGGGGTGGTTGAGCAGCAGCGGGCCGAAGCGCTCCCAGTCGCGGAACAGGACGTACGAGCCCATGAACGTGACCAGGACCGCCAACCCCACCAGCAGGCCGGGCGCTCCCTTCGCGGCTCCCGCCAGCGCGAAGGGGGCGCCTGTGGCGATCATCGCCAGGCGGAACCCGAACACCTGGCGGCACATCGCCTGGAGGGCGTTGACCTGGAGGGCGAGGGTGGGCGGCCGCAAGGGTTCCGTCGTTGCTCCGCGCGGTAGCCGCATGTTCAACCCCCTTGCAGCAAAGGCCGGTTGGAGGATCACTTCGGGCCTCCCAGGAAGCCCCCGAAGTCCAGGTCGGCCCCGTACACGAAGCCCACGCTGAGCAGGATCAGGGTGCCCGGAAGCAGGAAGGTCGTGACGGCGAAGGTGGCCTTGGGGACCGCGCGGGCCGCTTTGCGCCGGGCGTTCTGCGCGTCGGTGCGGCGCATGTCGGCGGCGATCGCTATCAGGGTGTCGACGATGGGCGCGCCCAGCTCCTCGCCCTGCTGGAGCGCGGTCACGAACATCGCGACCTGCTCGGAATCGTTGCGCTTGCGCAGTTCCTCGAAGGCCTGGCGGCGGCTGACGCCCATGTCCATCTGGCGCAGGGTGATGCGCAGTTCGTCCGCCCAGGGCCCCTCGTACTTGTCGGCGACGCGGTCCAGGGCCTGCCGGAAGCCGAGGCCCGCGCTGACCACGACGGCGAGGACGTCCAGGAAGTCGGGCAGGGTGCGTTCGATGTGGTCGCGGCGCACCCGCACCGCCGACCAGATGCCGACCTCCACCCAGAACAGGGCGAAGCCCACCATCACCAGGGCGATGATCCAGTGCCCTTCGAGCAGCATGATCAGCGCCGCCGCCGCGCCGAGCGCCCCGTACACCGCGCGGCGGGCCGCGTACCGGTCGACGGTGAGGCCGCCCGGGTTGCCCGCCAGGTCGATCTGGCGGCGCTTCCTGGCGACCCGCTCGGGGCCCATCATCCGCAGCACGGCGGGTGCCCAGCGCATGCCGAGCCGGTCGACGGCCGACCCGACGGCCGTGGTGCGCGTCGCGCCGACCTCCAGGGCCACCGAGAGGTCGCTCGGGAGCTTCACCTCGGCCCGGTACATGCGGATGCCGAGGAACATCCCGTACACGCCCAGGCCCATCAGGGCCGCGAAGAGCAGTCCCATGTGTCGCTCACTCCCCTCTCTCGTGCCGGGTGGTCATACGTCGATGCGGGACAGGCGTCGGACCACGAAGAATCCGAGTGCGTACAGGGCGATCGAGACCAGCACGGCCGCCTGGCCGAGGAAGGCGCCGGTCATCCGGTCGAGCGCGCCCGGCATCACCGCGTTCAGCATCAAAAGTGCGGCCATCCCGAAGCCGGGCACGGCGTACGCGGTGACGGTCACCTGTGCCAGCGTGGTGCGGACCTCGCGCCGGGTCTCCTTGCGCTCCTCCAGGGTGGTGGTCAGGTTGCGCAGCGAGCTGACCACGGTGCCGCCCGCACGGTTGGCGAGCACCAACGTCGTTACCAGGACGACCAGTTCACGTGAGGGAAGACGCTCCGCGATCTCCCCCAGGGCGTCCTCCAGGGACTCGCCGACGGCGAGGCGGTCGGTGACCCGGCCCAGTTCCTCGCCCGCCGGCGCCTCCATCTCCTCGGCCGCCATGGCGATCGCGGTGCGCAGTGCGAGACCGGCCTGGGTGGCGTTGGCGAGGATGCGGGACAGTTCGGGCAGCTGGTTGATGAAGCGCTCGATGCGCTTCTGGCGCTGCCAGTTGAGGAAGGAGTTGGCGCCCCACAGCGCGGCGAGCCCGGCGAGCGGGCCGAAGAAGGACGCGAGGACGGACGCGGCGATCAGCCACAGCGCCGCCACCCCGGCCAGCATGTAGACGAAGAACTCGCCGGGGGTCAGGTCCAGGCCGGTCGCGGCCAGCTTCAGCTCGA
The DNA here is from genome assembly GCF_014650455.1 of Streptomyces xanthochromogenes. Classification (GTDB taxonomy): domain Bacteria; phylum Actinomycetota; class Actinomycetes; order Streptomycetales; family Streptomycetaceae; genus Streptomyces; species Streptomyces xanthochromogenes. The sequence continues at coordinate 355,416 of NZ_BMUZ01000001.1, forward strand.
TGCGGCGGCCCAGCTTCGTACCGCGCAGCCGCCGGTCCACACCCCGGAAGGGGCGGTTCCGGCCGGATGCGTGCGGGGCGCCGGGGTTGCTGAGCCGGTCGATGAGGGCGTCGCGCTGGGCGCGGCCCGCACCGTAGGAGCGCAGCCCCAGGACCGCCAGCACCCCGGCGAGCAGGTTGACGCCGAGCGTGAGGAAGGAGAGGTTCATCTGCGCGTTCCCTGTCGGTTGGCGTGGGCGTGCGGCCAAGTGGCTTCGATTGCAGGTCAGTTGGCGTGGCGGACGGCGAGCTGTTCGGCGTGCGAGGCGACCCCGTACGCCTGGGGGACGGGTTGGTTGGCGAGGTAGAGGCGGTCGGCGACGCGCCGGGGCAGCGGGAAGTACTGGAAGCGCCCGTGGATGCGGCCGTCGGCGGCCATCGGCTGGGCGTCGAAGCGGCAGACCGTGGTGATGCGGTACGGCTCCCGGCCGTGCGATTCGAGCAGGGCGATCTCGGTGATCTTGCGGGCGCCGTCGGCGTGCCGGGTGAGCTGGACGATGACGTCGACGGCCGAGTTGATCTGGTCGTGCAGCGCCTCGAAGGGGACCTCCACCTCGGACATGGAGGCCAGCGTCTGGAGGCGCATCAACGCGTCCTCGGCGCTGTTGGCGTGGACGGTGGCGAGCGAGCCGTCGTGTCCGGTGGACATCGCCTGGAGCATGTCGAGCGACTCGCCGCCGCGGACCTCGCCGACCACGATGCGGTCGGGGCGCATGCGCAGCGAGTTGCGCACGAGGTCGCGGATGGAGATGTGCCCCTTGCCCTCGACGTTGGGCGGACGCGACTCCAGGCGGATGACATGGGCCTGCTGGAGCTGGAGTTCGGCGGAGTCCTCGATGGTGATGATGCGTTCGTGCGGCGGGATCAGACCGGAGAGCGCGTTGAGGAGCGTGGTCTTGCCGGTGCCGGTGGCGCCGGACACGATGACGTTGAAGCGGGCCTGTACGAGGCCGGCCAGGAGCAGCAGCATGTGCTCGTCGAGCGAGCCGAAGGTGATCATCTCCTGGAGCGTGAACGACCTCGGGAAGCGGCGGATGGTGAGCGTCGCACCGGTCAGCGACAGCGGCGGGATGATCACGTTGACGCGCTCGCCGGACGGCAGCCGGGCGTCCACCATCGGGTTCGACTCGTCCACGCGGCGGTTGACGGTCGACACGATCCGCTCGATCGTCTGCATCAGCTGCTCGTGCGAGGCGAAGCGGAGCGGGAGCTGCTCCACCCGCCCGCCGCGCTCCACGAAGATCTGGTCGGGACCGTTGACCATGATCTCGGTGATCGAGGCGTCTTCGAGGAGCGGTTCCAGGATGCCGAGCCCGAGCGCCTCGTCGACCACCCGGCGGATCAGCTGGGCCCGCTCGCCGGTGGAGAGCACCGGGCCCTCACGGCTGATGATGTGTCCGAGCACCCGTTCAAGGCGTGCCCTGCGCTCGGCGGCGGCGAGGGACGACATCTCCGCGAGGTCGATCTCCTCCAGGAGCTTGGCCCGGTAGGAGGCGACCAGATGGCCGTCCTCGCGCCCGGGCCCCGTCTCCTCGGGAGCGGCGATCCGTGCCCGCAGACTCATGTCCTGTCTCCAGTCTTCTCGGGTCGGCTCGTTCGCATCAGTTCTGCGGCCGGAGCTTCGGCATGGTCGACGTGCGGGTGGCGGTGCCGAAGAAGCCGTCGCCCAGGCCGGGGATGACGCTGGGGATCGCGATGGTGACGGTGTACGCCACGCCGCCTCCGCCACCCCCGGCGGGCGCCACCTGCGGCTTGAGCCAGCCACTGACCGCGGCCGTGCCCGCGGCCACGGGGTCCGGCGCCGGCTCGCCCGCCCGCGGCTCGTCCAGGCTCGCCGCCCGCGCCGCGGCCCGCGCCCCCGTGCCCGCCTGGTTCGCGGCGTACGCGGCCACCCCCAGCTGGATCGCGGCGAGGCCGACGAACAGCAGGATGGTCACGAACCCGATGTATTCCAGGGCGACTTGGCCCCGGTCGCCGCGGTCGCGCCCTCGGTGCGTACGGATGCGCACGGCTCAGCGCTCCTTCACGTGGGCGGCGGTGCCCTCGATGGAGAAACCGTTGAGGACACCCGGGACCAGGATGGGGATCTTCAGAGTGACCTTCGCCCCGTACATGCCGGCCCCGTCCGCTCCGCAGGCAGGAGGACCGGCCTGCAGGGACGAGGGCACCTCGCGCAGGGCCGCCGCCTGGCACGCCGCGCCCCCGTTCTCCGCCGCCGCCCCCGCCCGCGCCCCCTCGTCCGCCGCGTTGCCCGCGAGGACGAAGGCGTAGCCGACCAGGGCGCACTGCCACAGCGCGACGAGCAGGAGCAGGATCAGCGGGACCACGCCGATGAACTCGATCACCGTCTGCCCCCGGTCCCGCCCGCCCGCGCCGATCCGCCGCCCCCGCACCCCGCGAGACCGCACCCCGCGCACCAGGCGCACCGCCCGCATCAGGCCCCCCTGCGCCGGAGCACCAGGCCGGAGCCCCGGGCGGCGCGCGCCTTGGCTCTGCCCTCGGGCGCCTTGAGCAGGCCGATCTCGCCGGCCAGCGCCCACAGCGCCTGCTTGACCGTGCTCCTGCTGTCCAGGTCCTGGAGCCGGCCCGCGTCCACGGCGGCCTGCAGTTCTTTGAAGTGGGCCGGTACGGCGGTCTGGGCGACCCGGGTGCCGGTGATCTTCTGGACGAGCGGGGGCTGGATCTCGGTGTTGCGGGTGTGCCGGTTCACCACGGTGGTGGTCTCCTCGGCCTTGCGGATCTGGAGCCGGTCCCACATCCGTACCGTCCGTTTGGCGCCGCGCACGGAGACGACGTCCGGGGTGGTGACGAGGAGTGCCACGTCGGCCATCTCGACCACCGCCGCGTTGGCGGCCGTCGTCTGGGTGCCGCAGTCCACCACGACGGCCTCGTAGCGGGTGCGCAGGGCGCCGATGATCTGGCGGGCGGCCCGGTCGGTGACCTCCTCGCCGCGTTCGCCCTCGGCGGGGGCGAGCAGCAGGGCGAGCCCGCTCTCGTGGTTGAAGACGGCGTCGGCCAGGACGCGGGGCGAGATGTCGGTGATCGCGGCCAGGTCGGCGATGGAGCGCCGGAACTGCACGTCCAGGTAGGAGGCCACGTCCCCGGCCTGGAGGTCCAGGTCGAGCAGCACGGTGGTGCGGCCCGACGCCCGTGCCGCCAGGGCGAGTTGGACGGCGACGAGGGTGGTGCCGACGCCGCCCTTGGCCCCGGTGACGGTGGTGACGGTGCCGCCGGGCCCGGTGAAGACGTCGAGGCTCGCGCCCAGGTGGCGGCGTACGCCCGCGGACCACTGGGCCGCCGCCTGCACGCGGACCGCGAGCTCCTCGTACGACAGCGGCAGCGCCACCAGCCCGCGGGCGCCGGAGTCCATCGCGGCGGAGAAGACGGCGGGCCCGGCGTCGGAGGAGATCAGGACGACGCCGACCGCGGGGAAGCGCAGGGCGACCTCCCGGATCAGTTCGAGGGCCGGTACCGGGCCGATGCGCTCGTGGACGAGGACGACCTCGGGGAGTTCGTCGAGGGACTCGCCCGCGAGCCTGGCCAGGGTGTCGAGCAGCTGCGTGGAGTCGCCGACGGGCACCGCGGGCTCGGCGTCGGGGAGCTGGCTGAGCAGGGTGGTGACGGATCGGGCGGCGTCCGCGTCGGAGACGGCCGGAAGGATTCGGGTGGTCATCCGCACCTCACTGGTCCTTTTCGAGCCGGTACGTACGGTCACCGGGCGGAATCGTGCTGTCGCCGTTGCCGCGGCCGACCAGCGCGAGGCGGACATGGGTGGCGAACGACTCGGCGTAGGCGACCCGTTGGGCGTCCAGGGTGCTGAGGGCGAAGGTGATCGGGACGGCCTGGGTGGTCTGGTTCTTGTCGGAGGCGCTCGGGTTCAGCGCCTGCAGCGAGCCGACGGCGAGGACCCGGGCGTTCGCCACGATCAGCTTGGACTCGGGGGTGTCGCCCTGCTTGGTGGCGGCGAAGGTGGCGAAGATGTTCACGTTGTCGTTGCCGTTGATCTTGCCCGCGACCCCGGTCGACGCGTCGATCATGATGGCGATCTCCTGTTCGCCCGGCTTGAGTTGGGGCCGGTCGGTGAACATGCCGGCCTGGAGCAGCGAGCCCTTGGTGAGATGGGTCGCGGCCATCTTTCCGATGACGTCCGAGAGATCGGTGACCGCGCCCTGCGAGAGCCAGCGTTTGGGCATGCTCGTCCTGGCGAACTGGTCGGCCTTCAGGGGCGCGTAGGCGTCGATGTCGTCCTTCAGTTTGTACGCCGTCACCTCGGGCCCCACCTTGGAGTCCACGTCGCTGATCACCGTGAGCACTCCGGCGAACGCTCCGAGGGCGCACAGGAGCGACAGGAGGAGAAGGATGATGCCGCGGCGCTGGCGGGAGTTCATTGACCGTACGACCTCGTTCGCTGACGTGGGGCAGAGCGGGCAAGTGGCGTGCTGGTGGCGGGCGTTGTGGTCAGGGCCCCGGGGCGATGGCGCGGCGGCGCTCGGCCCGGGTGAGGGGCCGGGCACGGTGGGCGGAGGCGGGTACGGGGCCGAGGGCCGCGGCCGCGTGCGGCGGGGCGGGCTCGTCCTCGGGCGGCTGGTGCGAGGCACAGAAGCCGCACCGGTCGCCGATGAGCTCCATGGGGCACCAGCGGCACTGCTCCCGTCTTACGGAGGCGACCAGTTGGTAGAGCACCGCGATGTCGGGCAGGTAGGCGGCGAACTCGGTCAGCTTGCCGGTTCCCCACCAGGCGGCCGAGTCGGCGGGCAGGGCGGTCTCCTGGACTGCCTTGATCCCCCAGGCCGGGGCGAGCGTGTGGGTGATCCAGTCGGGGCTCGCGGGCCCTCTGGCGAGGAGCAGCTCACAGGCGAAGTCGGGCCCTTCCAGGGTGGCCGCCGGGCCGACCTTGACGAGCTGGGGCCGCGGGTTGGCGAGGACGGCGAACTGACTCCCGGGCATCCACGACTTGGCGTGCGCCGTGAGCCCTACCGGGACGCGTTCCAGGCGGGCCACGGAGTTGAGGACGGCCCCGGTGTGGATGTAGTGCGAGAGCAGCCGGGCCGCCGACGCGATGACGCCGGGGCTGAAATCGCACACCGACAGTTGCCTCAACTGCCTTACCAGGATGGCGAGTCCGAGCGGCGGCAGATCGGATTTGATCAGCGCGATCCGATCGGTTTCCAGGAGCGACCGGACGGTGTGCAGCCGGTGTTCATGGGCCGCCGGAATGGACGCCGGACAGAAGGCGATGACATACCCGTGCTGTTCCAGGAGACGGTGCATGTCGACGAGCGCGGAGTCGAGCGGCTGGGCGTCCGGCGACTGGAGCAGCGCCGCGAGGGGCGTCTGCGGGTCGGTCGGCGGCAGCACCAGGTCGGGGCTGGTGACGGCTATCGCGGTCGGCACGTCCCGGACCCCCGTTCACTGATCGCGGTCGCCACCTTGGGGCCCCCGTTCCGTGTGGCGCGCGAGCCTGTGCGAGCCCCCACGACCGCAACTGATCCCTGCAATTCCCACCTGCATCAGCACTTTATCCACGACCTACCGGCCGGAGAACCGTCTTCTCCTTTCCTGTGTGCTTCCGAGGCCGGTTTTGGTGCGCGTGGGACGGGAGTTGCGTACGAAGTCGGCCATGCCGTGGGCCGGAATTGATCCCGCACCGCCGGAGGGGAGCCGCACCCGCGCCGGTGCCCGGCCGGACACCGGGTCCGTGCGGGAGGTCTTGACAACCGAATTGGTCTGGACCAAGTTGTGCGACCAGGACGACGACCTCCCAACTCCCGTCCCGCTTCCCCGCCCTCCTCACCTCCCACCCCCGCACTCCCCACCCTGCCCACCCTCCCCACTCCCCTCCCGGAGGCAGCAAGTGAACCGCGCGAGACATGCAAGGCTCGCCTTGGCCGTGGCCGCGGCCGGCGCCCTGTCCATAGCCGGGTTGGCCGGCACCGCCCAGGCGGCCGACGTCAACAACGCCAAGAACGCCGGGTTCGAGTCGGGCCTCGGCAACTGGAGCTGCTCGGCCGGAAGCGGCGCGACCGTCTCCTCCCCCGTGCACGGCGGGACCGCCGCCCTCAAGGCCACCCCGTCGGGCTCGGACACCGCCCAGTGCTCGCAGACCGTCGCCGTGAAGCCCAACTCGACGTACACGCTGAGCGCCTGGGTCCAGGGCAGCTACGTCTATCTCGGCGCGAGCGGAACCGGCACCACCGACGTCTCGACCTGGACGCCCGGCACGGGCAGCGGCTACGGCCAGCTGACCACCACCTTCAAGACCGGCTCCGCCACCACCTCGGTGCAGATCTACACGCACGGCTGGTACGGCCAGACCGCCTACTACGCGGACGACTTCTCGGTGTTCGGACCGGACGGCGGCGGGGGCGGCGACCCGGCCCCGACGGTCCCGGGAGCGCCCGCCGGCCTCGCGGTCGGCTCGGTGAGCTCGTCCTCGGTGAACCTGTCGTGGGGCGCGGTGACGAACGCGACCGGGTACAACGTCTACCAGGGCGGCACCAAGGTGCAGTCGGTGACGGGCGGTTCGGCGACCGTGACCGGGCTGAGCGCGTCGACCTCGTACCAGTTCCAGGTGAGCGCGACCAACGCGGCGGGCGAGTCCCCGAAGTCGGCGGCGGTGACCGGCACCACCTCGGCCTCCGGCGGCAACCCGGGCGGCGGCGGCAACGTGCCCAAGCACGCGGTGACCGGCTACTGGCAGAACTTCAACAACGGCGCGACCGTCCAGAAGATCAGTGACGTGCCGGCGAACTACGACATCATCGCGGTCGCCTTCGCGGACGCCACCAGCACGCCGGGCGCGGTGAGCTTCACGCTCGACTCGGCCGGTCTCGGCGGTTACACCGTCGACCAGTTCAAGGCGGACATCGCGGCCAAGCACGCGGCGGGCAAGTCCGTGATCATCTCGATCGGCGGCCAGAACGGCACGATCTCGGTGAGTGACTCCAACTCGGCGAACAACTTCGCCAACTCCGTCTACTCGCTGATGCAGACGTACGGCTTCGACGGTGTCGACATCGACCTGGAGAACGGCCTCAACTCCACCTACATGACCCAGGCGTTGAAGTCGCTGGCGGCGAAGGCCGGGAGCAAGCTGGTCATCACGATGGCCCCGCAGACGATCGACATGCAGTCCCCGTCGAACGAGTACTTCAAGACGGCGCTCAACATCAAGGACATCCTGACCGTCGTCAACATGCAGTACTACAACAGCGGTTCCATGAACGGCTGCGACGGCAACGTCTACTCGCAGGGCACGGTCGACTTCCTCACCGCGCTCGCCTGCATCCAGCTCCAGGGCGGACTCGACCCCTCGCAGGTCGGTCTCGGTCTGCCGGCCTCCACGTCCGGCGCGGGCAGCGGCTACGTCTCGCCGTCCGTGGTGAACGCGGCGCTCGACTGCCTGACCAAGGGCACGAGCTGCGGCAACTTCAAGCCGTCGAAGACCTATCCGACCCTGCGCGGCGCGATGACCTGGTCCACCAACTGGGACGCGAAGTCGGGCAACGCCTGGTCCGGCGCGGTCGGCCCGCACGTCCACGCCCTTCCGTAACGCGCGGCCCACCACGAACAGCAGCGCCGCCCGCTCTCCCGGGCGGCGCTGCTGCCGTGCTGTCCCAGCGGGTCAGGCCCTACGGGTCACGGCTTGGGCAGGGTGCAGCCCGCGCGGCTCAGGTCGATCTTGTTGCCGGCGCCTATGCAGGGAACGATGATGTACGTCTCCTCGGCGTAGTTGATGCCCTGGCGGACGGTGACGTTGCCGTTCTGGTCCACCTCGCACGGGTTGTTCTCCGTGCAGCGCTCGCCGTCCTCGTTGCCGGTGTTGTTGACGGCGACGACCTTGCCGGTCGTCGTGTCGATCACCGGGGAGCCCGAGGTGCCGCCGATGGTGTTGCACGACGGGGTGTAGCGGACCGAGTCCTTCCAGGTCCAGTCGCCCTCCTTCAGCCGGTAGACGAAGCCGTCCACGTTGCAGCTGTAGGTGCGCTTCCAGTAGCCGGACACGACCTTGATGGCCGAACCCTGCGTCGGATGGGCGTCGTTGAGGGTGAGGGCGCTGATCCCGTAGCTGCTCTGGATCTGCGCGTAGGTCGTGTTGAGCTGGTAGATCGTGATGTCCGTGTCGGTCATCGTGGCGTACGCGACCTTGCTGGCGCGCAGGGTGGCGACCTTCGAGCCGGAGGCGTTGAGCAGCGAGAAGGTGCGGGACGACGGCTGGTTGGTGATGACCTCGCCGGCGGCCGGGAATCCGGTCTCCAGGCAGTGGCCGTTGGAGAGCACGAGCGCGGGGTCGCTCGGCTGTGAGCTGGGCGTACGGACCACCGAGCCCGAACAGTTGCTCAGCGCCACGGTGCCGGCGAAGTTGACCGCCTTGACCGGGGCCGGGGCGGCCTTGCCGACGGAGGTCTGCGCGGCGACGGGGGCCGGGCTGTCGGTGGGCTGTGCGGCCACGGCGGGTACCGCGCCGGCCGCCGCGAGCAGCAGGGCGCTGACGGCGCCGAGTGCGCCGACGAAGGACTTCTTCATGTGGGGGTTCCCTTTTTGAGGGTGCTCGGATGATGAAGGAGTGCTGTTTTGTCATGCGCATTGTTGGGGGTCACGCGGTGAACGGGCAAGTGGACAAAAGGAGTTGTCGCGGCGGCGAACGCGTTCGAGGGCGCCCTCACCGGAAGGGCGCCCTCGGTTCTGCGGGGTCGGCGTGGTGCCGGGCCGTGCGGCTAGATCACCAGGCTGAGCAGGGCCGCCACGGCGAATCCCGCGACCGACAGGACCGACTCCAGGACCGTCCAGGACTTCAGGGTGTCGCGCTCGGTGATGCCGAAATACTTGGCGACCATCCAGAAGCCGCCGTCGTTGACGTGCGAGGCGAAGATCGAGCCCGCCGAGATCGCCATGATGATCAGGGCCAGGTGGGCCTGGGAGTAGCCGGAACCCTCCACCAGGGGGACCACGATGCCGGCCGTGGTGACGATGGCCACCGTCGCCGAGCCCTGGGCCACGCGCAGGACGACCGAGATCAGCCAGGCCAGGAGGATCACCGGCAGGCCGACGCTGTGGAAGGTGCTGGCGAGCGCGTCGGCGATGCCCGACGCCTTCAGGACCGCGCCGAAGATGCCGCCCGCGCCGACCACGAGCAGGATGTTGCCGACCGGCTTGAGCGAGGAAGTGGACACCGCCTCAAGGGACTTGCGGGACCAGCCGCGCCGGATGCCGAGCAGGTAGTAGGCGAGGACCAGGGCGATGGTCAGGGCCACGAACGGGTTGCCGAAGAACTCCAGGACCGAGCGGAGCGTGGAGGGGTCGAGGGCGATCGAGGAGAACGTGGCGGCCAGGATCAGGATCAGCGGGGTGCCGATGATGGCGAGTACGGCGCCGAGCGACACCGGCTCCTCCCGCGGGGTGACGCCGGAGGCCTGCTGCTCGGCGGCGACGGCTGCCCTGGCCTCCTCGGCGGCCTCGACCATGTCCTGCGGGACCTCGACGAAGATCCGCTTGCCGATCCAGGCGGCGTAGCCCCAGGCGGCGAGCACGGACGGGATGCCGACGAGCGCGCCCATCAGGATGACCCAGCCGAGCGAGACGTGGAACAGACCGGCGGCCGCGACCGGGCCGGGGTGCGGCGGCAGGAAGGCGTGGGTCATGGACAGGCCCGCGAGCAGCGGCATGCAGTAGAGCAGGATCGACTTGCCGGAGCGCTTGGCGGCGGCGTACACGATCGGCGCGAGGACGAAGATGCCCACGTCGAAGAAGACCGGGATGCCGAAGATCAGGCCGGTGAGACCCATCGCGAGGGGGGCGCGCTTCTCACCGAAGAGGGTGAGCAGCCGGGTGCTCAACACCTCGGCGCCGCCGCTGACTTCGAGGATCGCGCCGAGCATCGTGCCGAGGCCGATGATGATCGCGACGTGTCCGAGGATGCCGCCCATGCCGGACTCGATGACCGAGACGGCGGCGGACTTCTGCACGGTGCCGAAGAGCTCGGTGACCGAGAGCCCCGCGCCGAGGCCGACGGCTATGGAGACCGCGAGCAGCGCCACGAAGGGCTGGAGCCTGACCTTGATGATCAGGAAGAGCAGCAGGGCTATGCCCAGGACGGCGACGGTCAGCAGACCGGCGGTGCCGCCGATGAGGGGGAGGATGCCGCCCGTGTGCACGGGGGGTGGTGGGGCGGCGGCCGCGACAGCGTGGAACAACATGTGCCAACTCCGTTGTACAGCAGGGGGGTTCCAGGGCAGGGGGGACCGCGGCACGGCGCCCCGGCGGTCCGGGGCGCCGCACCGTGCGGCGGGTCGAGCGGTGTGACTAAGGGCAGCAAGGAACTAGGCGTCCAGCACCGCGAGGGCGTCGATCTCGATGAGCAGGCCCGCGGGGAGACCGACGTACACGGTGGTACGGGCGGAGGCGGGGGCCTTGAGGCCCTGCTCCTCGAAGTACGCGTTGTAGATCTCGTTCATCTCCGCGAAGTGGTCCACGTCCGTGAGGTAGACGCGCATCATCATCACGTCGTCCCAGCTCGCGCCGCCCTCCTCCAGGATCGCCTTGACGTTGGCGAAGGTCTGCAGGGTCTGCTCGCGCAGGGTGGGGCCCGCCGGGGTCGGCGCCTGGCCCTCCACCGCCGGCAGGAAGCCGACCTGGCCCGCTACCTGGAGGATGTTGCCCTTGCGCACGCCGTGCGAGAACTTGGCGGGCGGCGTGGTGTGCGTGGCCGGGGTGATGGCGGTCTTATCGGTCATCGGAACTTCCTTGTGCGGAGGGGGTGTTGGGTGCGGTGCCGGAGTACTCGCGGCTGATCGCTTCCGCGGTGCGGCGCACCTGGGGAAGCAGGGTGAGGAGTTCCTCGGCCGTGACGACGACGTTCGGCGCGGACACCGACATGGCGGCGACGACCCGGCCGTCCGCACCGTGGATGGGGGCCCCGATGCAGTTGATGGACTCCTCGTGGCCACCGAGGTCGGTGGCCCAGCCCTGTTCGCGCACCGTCGCCAGCTCCGTGAGGAAGGCGGCGGCGTTGGGTGTCGAACGGGACGTGTAGGTGGGGTAGTCGAGCTTCTCCGCGACGGCGCGGCGCTCGGCCTCGGGCAGGTCGGCGAGCAGCAGCTTGGCCACGGCGGCCACCGTTATGGCGACGGGCTTGCCGATGCGGGAGTACATCCGCACCGGGTAGCGGCTCTCGACCTTGTCGATGTAGAGGACCTCGCCCTCCTCGTGCACGGCGAGGTGGACGGTGTGCCCGATCCGCTCGTTGAGCGCGACCAGGTGGGGGTGGGCGATCTCGCGCACGTCCAGGTTCTCGACGGCCTCCTGCGCGAGGGCGAAGAGCCGGGCGCCGAGCCGGTAGCGCTGGTCCTCCTGGCGGTAGACGAGACCGTGCTCGTGCAGGGTGCGCAGGAGCCGCAGCGCGGTGGACTTGTGCACCCCGAGCCGGTCGGCCACCTGCCCGAGGTCGGCGGGGCCCTGCGCGAGCAGCGGCAGGATGCTCAGCGCCCGGTCGACGGTCTGGCTCATGACGTACGTACCTCCTGGTCGTCCCCCGTCCACCCGGGGCCGAGACGAAGTCTCCCCCAGGCGGTGCCGTCCAGGGCCACGAGCCGGTCGGCGTGGGCGCGCGCCGGGGGCTGGGTGAGGTCGCCCGGGACGGTGAGCACGGCGGCGGCCATGAGGTGCCCGTGCCGGATGCGGTCGCGGACGCCGAGGCCGCGCAGGGTGGCGGAGAGGAAGCCCGCGGCGAACGCGTCGCCGGCGCCGACCGGAGCGACCACGTCGACGCGGGGGGAGGGCGCGAAACAGCCGGCTTCGCCGGAAGCGGGGGAATCCTCGCGGGCGAACACGGTCGCCCCGGCAGCGCCCTGCTTGACCACGAGCACCTCCGGCTCGGGCAAAGCGGCCCGCACGGCGGCGGCGCCGCGCAGCCCCCACGCCGCCTCCGCCTCGTCCTCGCCGACGAAGACGATGTCCGCGCCCCGGGCGAGGTCGAGCAGGACGCGCGGCCCGGCCGCGTCCCGCCACAGGCCGGGCCGGTAGTTCACGTCGAAGGACACCAGGGGGCGGCCGGGGCGGTGCACCACGAGGTCGCGCATCAGGGCGAGGCAGTCGTCGGACAGGGCCGCGGTGATCCCGGACAGGTGCAGGATGCGGCCCGTCCACAGATCGCGGTACGGGACGGTCGCCGGCGACATCGCGGAGGCGGCCGACCCGGCGCGGTAGTAGAGCACCTCGTGCCCGTCGGCCGCCCGGTCGTCGGCGGTGCGGAAGTAGATGCCGGTGGGCCGGTCCGGGTCGCGGCGCACCGCCCGTACGTCGACGCCGTACGAGCCGATCGCCTCGACGAGGTGGTCGCCGAAGCCGTCCGCGCCGACCCGGCTGACCCAGCGCGTGCCGTGTCCGGCAGCGGCGAGCGCGCAGGCCACGTTGGACTCGGCGCCGCCGATCGTCCGCTCGAAGGCCGGAACGTCGGCGAGGCGGCCCGGCCGGGCGGGCAGGAAGGTGACCATGGACTCGCCGAGGCAGACGACGTCGACGGGGGTGTCGGCGTCGTCCTTGGCGGCTGGCGATCCGGTGGTCACTGCTGGCTCCTCGCTGCTGGGCGGCCGGGGCCGGTCATTGACCCGGCATTGGCCCGGATGTTAGACAGCATTAAGCGATATGCGCAATGGGTGTTGCAGATGTTGCAACGCCGTCCCCGAGGAGGGTGAGGTTTCCGTGGCAGCCACCGATCGCGAAGACAGGCTTGCGGCGCTGGGCGCCGAACGCGTCGACCACCGCTTCAAGGGCCTGCCGCCGGACGCCGAGGGCCTCACCGTGGCCGAGCTCGCCGCCGAGCGCCGCGACCTGTTCACCGGCGGCTTCACCACGCCGGTCCTGACCCTGTCGGCGGAGGCGGTCGAGCACAACCTCGCACTCCTGGAGACATACGCCGAACGCCACGGACTCGCCTTCGCGCCGCACGGCAAGACCTCGATGGCGCCGCAGCTCTTCGCCCGCCAGATCGAGCGCGGCGCCTGGGGCATCACGCTCGCGGTGCCCCACCAGGTGCGCGTGGCAAGGGCGTTCGGGATCGAGCGGATCTTCCTCGCGAACGAGCTCGTCGACGCGGTGGCGCTGCGCTGGATCGCGGGAGAGCTGGCGCGCGACGAGGCGTTCCGCTTCATCTGTTACGTCGACTCCGTACGCGGGGTCGAGCTGATGGACCGGGCCCTGCGCGGCTCGGCGCGGCGGGTCGACGTCGTCGTCGAGCTCGCGGCGGGCGACGGTGCGCGCACGGGGGTGCGTACGGAGGCGGAGTGCGCGGAGGTCGCCGACGCGGTGGCGGCCACGTCCACGCTGCGGCTCGTGGGGGTCGCCGGGTACGAGGGCGAGGTGCCCTCGGCCGACCCCGAGCGGGTCCGCGCCTACCTGGCCCGGCTCGTCTCCCTCGCGGCGGACTTCGACAGGGCCGGGCGGTTCGCCGGGCTCGGGCTCTCCGAGATCGTGCTCAGCGCGGGGGGCTCCGCCTGGTTCGACGCGGTGGCGGACGTGTTCGCCTCCGTGCCCGAACTGAGCCTTCCCGTACTGAAGTTGCTCCGCTCCGGGGCGTACGTGTCGCACGACGACGGGCACTACCGGAAGCTGACCCCCTTCAACCGGGTGCCCTCGGAGGGTGCGCTCCAGCCGGCCTTCCGGCTCTGGGCCCAGGTCGTCTCGCGGCCCTCCCCCGAGCAGGCGTTCGTGAACGCGGGGAAGCGGGACGCGGCGTACGACCTCGATCTGCCCGAGGCGCAGGTGGTGCGGGACGCCCGTACGGGAGAGCTGCGCGAGGCCTCCGGCATTTCGGTCACCGGGCTCTCCGACCAGCACGGGTGGCTCCGCACGGAGCCGGGGGTTTCGCTGGCCGTCGGGGACTGGGTGGGCATGGGGCTCTCGCATCCGTGCACCGCGTTCGACAAGTGGGGGCTGGTGCCGGTGGTCGGGGCGGACGGGGCGGTCGCGGACTACCTCCGCACCTACTTCTGACCCCGGCCGGCCGCAACCCCCTGGGGGCTCCGCCCCCAGACCCCCGTTCGCGCCTGAACGGCGCTCGTCCTCAAACGCCGGACGGGCTGGGTATGCCCCTGCACCCGGTGCCGCCAAGGGGCGCGGGGAACTGCGCGAACGGGCCCCACGGGCCGCACCCCGCCCGCGCGGCCGCATCCAGCACCGACAATGAAGAGGCAGCATGGACCTGGTCATCCGGGGCGCCCGCGTCATCGACGGCAGCGGCTCCCCCTCCTACACCGCGGACGTCGGCCTGGGCGACGGCCGGATCGAGCAGATCCGGCAGCCCGGCGAACCCCCGCTCACCGCACCCCGCACGCTCGATGCCCACGGCCTCGCCCTCTCCCCCGGGTTCATCGACATGCACGCCCACTCCGACCTCGCCCTGCTGCGCGACCCGGATCACAGCGCGAAGGCCGCCCAGGGCGTCACCCTGGAGGTGCTCGGGCAGGACGGACTCTCGTACGCGCCCGTCGACGACCGCACGCTCGGCGAGGTGAGACGTGCCATCACCGGGTGGAACGGCGACGGCAGCGACATCGACTTCGACTGGCGGTCCGTCGGCGAGTACCTCGACCGCCTCGACCGCGGCATCGCGGTCAACGCCGCCTATCTGATCCCGCAGGGCACCGTGCGGATGTACGCCGTCGGCTGGGACGACCGGCCCGCCACCGCTCAACAGCTGGACCGCATGCGGGAGTTGGTGGCCCAGGGCCTGGAGGAGGGCGCCGTCGGGATGTCGTCCGGGCTCACCTACACGCCGGGCATGTACGCCACCGACTCCGAGCTCACCGAGCTGTGCCGGGTCGTGGCCCGCTACGACGGCTACTACTGCCCGCACCACCGCTCGTACGGCGCCGGCGCCCTGGGCGCGTACGAGGAGATGGTCCGCCTCACCCAGGACGCCGGCTGCGCGCTCCACCTCGCCCACGCCACCATGAACTTCGGCGTGAACAAGGGCCGCGCGCCCGAGCTGCTCGATCTGCTCGACGCCGCGCTCGCCGCCGGCGCGGACATCTCGCTCGACACGTACCCGTACACCCCCGGCTGCACGACTCTCGTGGCCATGCTGCCCAGTTGGGCGAGCGAGGGCGGCCCCGAGGCCATCCTCGCGCGGCTGCGCGACGACGACACCGCCGAGCGCATCCGGCACCACATGGAGGTCGTCGGCGCCGACGGCTGCCACGGCGTGCCCATCGAGTGGGACACCATCGAGATCTCGGGCGTGAGCGACCCGGGGCTCGCCGGCTGCGTCGGCAAGACGGTCGCCGAGGCGGCGGCCCAGCGCGGCGAGGCGCCCTGGACCACCGCACGCCGGCTGCTCGTCAACGACCGGCTCGGGTCGACCATCCTCCAGCACGTGGGACACGAGGAGAACGTGCAGGCCATCATGCGCCACCCGGTGCACACCGGCGGAAGCGACGGCATCCTCCAGGGCTACAAGCCGCACCCGCGCGCCTACGGCACGTTCCCGCAGTATCTCGGGCGCTACGCAAGGGAGTTGGGCATCATGTCCCTTGAGGAGACCGTCGCCCACCTCACCTCCCGGCCGGCCGCCCGGCTGCGCCTTCCCGACCGGGGTCTGGTCCGCGAGGGCTACCGCGCGGACCTCGTCCTCTTCGACCCGGACACCGTCGCCGCGGGCTCCACCTTCGAGTCCCCGCGCACCCTGCCCGTCGGCATCCCGCACGTCCTGATCGACGGCAGGTTCGTCATCCGGGACGGCCGGCGGACCGACGTACTGGCGGGCCGCTCGGTGCGGCGGACGCCCGGCGCGCGCTGACGCGGCCGGCCGCCAGTTCGCGCGCCGCCGTCAGATAGACCGTGCGCAGCGGGCCGTACTCGGCCGAGTAGGCGAGCTGGGTCAGCGCGAGGGCCTGCAGCGCCTTCGCGCTGCGCAAAGCGGCGCCGGGCACAGCCGCGCCGACCACCTGGTCGAGCAGTTCGATGACCTTGTCGTAGTGGGGAGTCGGAGCGTCGTACTCCCGCTGTGCGGCGGCCAGCAGCCCCCGCCAGCGCATTCGTCCACGGGACCGGTCGGTCGTGGCCATGGCCTCTGCCTCCTGATGCGTGCGGTGCGATGGGTACGTACGCCTTCGGACGCATCCAGGAGGCTAGGAAGCGGTCCCTACCCCGCACAACTCCCCGCCGTTCCCGGTGGCTCAATCCGTCCCCGGCCCCGCTCACGCCCGGGGCCGTATGCGGACCGAGACCTCCTTCGCGTCACCCCGCCCCGAAGTGATGTGCAGGGTCCGGGACTTGGGGTCGAAGCCCGCCGCCTCGCCGCCGCCCGTGACCTCGGCCCCGTGCGGGAACAGGCGGGCGGGCAGATACACCTCCGTGTTCCCGCGCACGTCCGCCTTCGGGCGCCAGGTCACCGACAGCGTGCGGCTCGTCCGGTCCCAGGCGTAGGAGACCGGGTCGCCGGCGATCGCCTTCGGCGCCGGGCGGTCCAGGACCGGGAGGAGGGGGGTGGGTCTCAGCTGCCGGTCCCAAGGGGCCCACGAGCCGGGGTCGTTGGACCAGTAGGCGGTGCCCGCACCCATCTCGTCGGTCAGGCTCCGCACCTTGGCGACGTAGTCCAGCGCGCCGGGCAGCGTGGCGTCCAGGCCGTACTCGCCGACGAGGACGGGCGCACCGAGGCGCCGGGCTGTCTTCTCGGTCTGCTCGCGCCAGGAGGCGAGCGTGCGGTCGACCCACTTCTTCGTGTCGCCGGTGTAGCCGCCGCCGAGGTCCATGGGGAGCGGGTAGAGGTGGGGCGCGTACGCGATGCGGGCCCGCGCGCCGTCGCCGCGCGGGTCCTTCAGGTACGGAAGTCCGCTCGGCAGGCCCCAGTTGGCGCTGACCGCCTCGGGTTCGACGAAGATCCAGGAGTCGTGGTCGACCCGGCGGATCGCGGCGATGGCCTCCCGGTAGAGCGCGGCGAGCGGGCCCGCCTCGAAGGCGGGGCCCTGGACGCTGCCGCCGAAGGGCTCGTTCATCAGGTCGTAGCCGATGACGGCCGGATCGGCGGCGAAGCGCTCGGCGACGTGCGCCCAGGCGGCCGCGTAGTGCGCCCGCAGATCACGGCCGCCCGGCCGCGTCCCCCAGAAGTGGTCGAAGGCCCGTACCGTTCCGGGCTCGATGTACTTGAGCTCCCACTGGCTCCGCTCGGCCACCGGCAGGCCGTCGGACTCGGTCGCCCAGACGGGAGCCCCGTTGCCCTTGACGGCGGGGCCGTAGACGTCCTGGTGCAGGTCGAGCATGACGTGAATGCCGCGCGCGCCGTACCAGCGCACGCGCTCGGCGACCTGGGCGAGATAGCCGTCGTCGTACGTCCCCGGCTCCGGTTCGACGTTGCGCCACTGGATGAGGAAGCGGACGAAGTCGGAGCCGAGCGCGTCGGATTCGCGCTGCACGTCGGCCTCCTTGATCCAAGGGAGGCCGTCCGGACGGGACTTGGCGCTTGAGGCGGTGTTGAGCCCGGTCAGGACGAGGGCGCGGCCCTGGTCGTCGGTGATCCAGCGATGGCCGGTCGCCGTGTGCGCGGGCCCCGCGTCGGCGGGGCCGACCGCCACCAGGAGGGCGGCGGCCACCGCCACCGTCGCGCCCGCCGCCGTCCATCTCCTCGCCCGTTGTCGCATGGGCGGACTCTAGAGGCTGCGTCTTTTGTCCAACACCCCTGTTCACAGCCGGAGTTGAGAATAGTTCAGCATCTTCTCATCGCTCGCGCGCTGCCCTAGGGTCCGGCCATGCGTCTGCCCGTGCGACCGCCCGTGCGTCCGTCCACGCGTCCGCGACCGCGGCCGCCCGGGACCGATCCCGCGGTGGCCGCCGTCGCCGGGGTCTGTCTGCTGCTCGCGCTCCTCCTGGGCCTCACCCCGGCCCTGACCACGTTCACCGCGCACCTGGGCGCGGCCCTGGTGCCGAGCGCGCTCGGGGCGCCGTTCGCGCTGCCGTCACTGCGTGCGGTGCCGCTGGGTGGCACCGGCGTGGCCCAGCTGCTCTGCGAGGACTTCGCCGTGGCGGTTCTGGTGGCGGTGGCCGTGCTGCGGATGCGGCGGCATCTGCGGCTGCGGCCGGACGCGGGCCGCCCGCGCCGCTTCCTCGCGGGCTGGAGCGCGCTGGTCGCGGGCGGGGCGGCCTCCGGGGTCTGGCGCGGCCTGGTCACGGCCCGCCTGGTGGAGGCCGGGCCCGCCGGCTGGCTGCTCCACGCGGCGGCCGGAGCGGTGTTCGGCGCGGTGTGGGGGGTGGCGGCCGGGTGGCCGGCGGGGATCGCGGCGTCGACCGGGGTGGGCAAGATCTCACCCCCTACGCCCCGCACCCCCAATCCAAGCCGGGCCGCCCCCGGCGACCAGCAATCCCCCGGCGACCCCGGGCCGGCACATTGCGATGGAAGCCGGCGCCCGCACCCCCACGACCCGACCGCACCAAATGGCGAGGCACCCGGCGAAACACGGTCGTAAGGTGGCCGTCATGCAGGTGATCCAGTCGACCAAGCTCGCCAATGTCTGTTACGAGATCCGGGGCCCGGTTCTCGAAGAGGCCATGCGCCTGGAGGCGGCGGGCCACCGCATCCTCAAGCTGAACACGGGCAACCCGGCGGCGTTCGGCTTCGAGTGCCCGCCGGAGATCCTGGAGGACATCCTCCGGAACCTGTCGGGCGCGCACGGCTACGGCGACGCGAAGGGACTGCTGTCCGCGCGCCGCGCGGTGATGCAGCACTACCAGACCAAGGGCATCGAGCTCGACGTCGAGGACGTCTACCTCGGCAACGGCGTCTCGGAGCTGATCCAGATGTCGATGCAGGCGCTGCTCGACGACGGCGACGAGGTACTCGTACCCGCACCGGACTACCCGCTGTGGACGGCCTCCGTCTCGCTCGCGGGCGGCACCGCGGTGCACTACCGCTGCGACGAGCAGGCCGACTGGATGCCGGACCTCGCCGACATCGAGCGCAAGGTCACCGACCGCACCAAGGCGATCGTCATCATCAACCCGAACAATCCGACGGGTGCGGTGTACGACGACGAGATGCTGCGCGGGCTCACCGAGATCGCCCGCCGCCACAACCTGGTCGTCTGCTCGGACGAGATCTACGACCGCATCCTGTTCGACGGCGCCACCCACACGCCGACCGCGGTCATCGCGCCCGACTTGATGGTGCTCACCTTCAACGGGCTCTCGAAGAACTACCGGGTGGCCGGCTTCCGCTCGGGCTGGCTGGCGGTGTGCGGGCCGAAGGCCCACGCGTCCTCGTACATCGAGGGCCTGACCATCCTCGCGAACATGCGCCTGTGCGCGAACATGCCCTCGCAGCACGCGGTGGCCACCGCGCTCGGCGGCCGGCAGTCGATCGAGCAGCTGGTGCTGCCGGGCGGGCGGCTCCTGGAGCAGCGCGACACGGCGTACGAGCTGCTCACGCAGATCCCCGGGGTCAGCTGTGTGAAGCCGAGGGGCGCGCTCTACCTGTTCCCGCGGCTCGACCCGGCCGTCTACAAGGTCAAGGACGACCGGCAGATGGTCCTCGACCTGCTGCGCGCCGAGAAGATCATGGTGGTGCACGGCACCGGGTTCAACTGGCCCGAGCCCGACCACTTCCGGATCGTGACGCTGCCCTCCGCGAAGGACCTGGCGGACGCGGTGACGCGGATCGGAAACTTCCTGGACGGCTACGGCCAGATGTAGCCCCGGGCGCTCCCGGCGCCGCGGGCCCCGCCTCCGACGGGCTCCGGGGCCGGCCCTCGGACCAGCCCCGGGACCAGCCCTAGGACCGGCTCAACTTTAGACTGAATCTAAGCTAGGATGGCTTCCTGAAACACTCAGGAGGCCATTCCCATGTACGAGCCGATCCGCACCAAGTCGGTCCACACCACGATGGCCGCCGACGACGCCCGCATCCCGCACCGCTCCCGCGGGGACGAGCTGGACATCCAGCTCGCCGGACACCTCTCCGCGCTGCTCGCCGTCACCGACGAGCTCGGTCTCGCCGAGGCCGGGGACGCCATCGCGCGCCAGGTCGCCCGGCTGCGCGGCGGGCTGCCGCCGGTCCGCCACGCGGGGCTCAGCGGTGCGGACGCCAGCGCCCTGCACGCCCGCGCCCACGCGCTCGCGGGCCGCGCCCTCCTCGTCGCCGCCTCGCGCGCCGACACCGCCGCCGCGATCCTGGCAGCGGAGCGCATGGACGCCCACGCGGCGGCCGGCTCCCTCACCGCCGCTTCCTGAAGCGGCCCCCGTTCGGCCCCGGTCCGCGAGCCGCGGAGGTCTGCGGACCGGGTGCCACTGACGCGAAAGGCCGGCCCCCGGAGCCGTGAGGGAACTCCGGGGGCCGGCCGAGGCGCGGCGGGTCACGAGTGACCCCACAGGTCAGGGCGGATGTCGAACCGACCCGCCGCGCACCTCCGGCCGGGCCAGGACAGGCGGCCGCGACCGGAGGGGGTTTCGGGCGGTTCAGCCGAGGCGGGACACCAGGGCGCGGTACTCGTCCCACAGCTCCTTGGGCGCGTGGTCGCCGAAGGTGTTGAGGTGCTCGGGGACCAGCGCCGCCTCCTCGCGCCAGACCTCCTTGTCGACCTTGAGCAGGAAGTCGAGGTCGGCCTCGGGCAGGTCGAGCCCGGCGGTGTCCAGGGACTCCTTGGTCGGCAGGATGCCGATGGGGGTCTCGACGCCGTCCGCCTTGCCTTCGAGGCGCTCCACGATCCACTTCAGGACGCGGCTGTTCTCGCCGAACCCGGGCCACACGAACTTGCCCGCGTCGTTCTTGCGGAACCAGTTCACGTAGTAGATCTTCGGCAGCTTGGCGGCGTCCGCGGCGGCGCCGACCTTGACCCAGTGGGCCATGTAGTCGCCCATGTTGTAGCCGCAGAACGGCAGCATCGCGAACGGATCGCGGCGCAGTTCGCCGACCTTGCCCTCGGCGGCGGCGGTCTTCTCGGAGGCCACGTTCGCACCGAGGAAGACGCCGTGGTTCCAGTCGAACGACTCGGTGACCAGCGGCACCGCGGAGGCGCGGCGGCCGCCGAAGAGGATCGCCGAGATCGGCACGCCCTTGGGGTCCTCCCACTCCGGGGCGATGGTCGGGCACTGCCCGGCCGGCACGGTGAAGCGGGCGTTGGGGTGGGCGGCCGGGGTGTCGGACGCGGGCGTCCAGTCGTTGCCCTTCCAGTCCGTGAGGTGCGCGGGCGCCGTCTCGGTCATGCCCTCCCACCACACGTCGCCGTCGTCGGTCAGCGCGACGTTGGTGAAGACGGAGTTGCCCCACAGCGTCTTCATGGCGTTGGCGTTGGTGTGCTCACCGGTGCCGGGCGCGACGCCGAAGAAGCCGGCCTCGGGGTTGATCGCGTACAGCTGGCCGTCCTCGCCGAAGCGCATCCAGGCGATGTCGTCGCCGATCGTCTCGACCTTCCAGCCGGGGATCGTCGGCTCCAGCATGGCGAGGTTGGTCTTGCCGCAGGCGCTCGGGAAGGCCGCGGTGACGTACTTGGCCTCGCCGTTCGGCGGGGTCAGCTTCAGGACGAGCATGTGCTCGGCGAGCCAGCCCTCGTCGCGCGCCATGACGGAGGCGATGCGCAGCGCGTAGCACTTCTTGCCGAGCAGGGCGTTGCCGCCGTAGCCCGAACCGTAGGACCAGATCTCGCGGGACTCCGGGAAGTGCGAGATGTACTTCGTGGAGTTGCACGGCCACGGCACGTCCGCCTCGCCCTCGGCGAGCGGCGCCCCCAGGGTGTGGACGGCCTTCACGAAGAAGCCGTCGGTGCCCAGCTCGTCCAGGACGCGCTGTCCCATGCGGGTCATGGTGCGCATCGAGACGGCGACGTACGCGGAGTCGGTGATCTCGACGCCGATCGCGGACAGCGGCGAGCCCACCGGGCCCATGCAGAACGGGACGACGTACATCGTGCGCCCGCGCATCGACCCGCGGAAGATGCCCTCGTCGCCCGCGGAACTGCTTCCTTCTCCGGTAAAGATGGCCTTCATCTCGGCGGGGGCCTTCCAGTGGTTGGTCGGGCCCGCGTCCTCCTCCTTCTCGGAGCAGATGAAGGTACGGTCCTCGACCCGGGCGACGTCACGCGGGTCGGAGGCGGCGTAGTACGAGTTGGGGCGCTTGGCCTCGTCCAGCTTCTTGAACGTGCCCTTGGCGACGAGCTCCCCGCACAGGCGCTCGTACTCGGTCTCGGATCCGTCGCACCAGACCACACTGTCCGGCTGGGTCAGTTCCGCGATCTCGTTGACCCACGAGATCAGTTCCTGGTGCTTGGTGGGGACAGAGAGGGGAGCCGCGATATCGCGCGCCACGATCGCTCCTAGATGAGGGTCTTTTGAGGGGTTGACGTACTACTTCATTGCCGCCCCGTGGGGGCTGCGACCCGGATGCTTGACCCCGTGGATCCTCTTGGCGCTCATCCGGTGCCGACCGCACTCATCTGATCTTCCGCGTCGTTCGCCCATATGTCCAGGGGGCCTCTCACGTGAGCATCACCACTTACCGCCTTCTTAACTGCCATTTGCCGTTCACTTACCCGACGGCCGGGAGACGCACGGTGACGGGCCGTACCTATCCGTAACCTACGGTTCCGTAGGTAGCATGCGGACCATGACTGATCAGGTGATGGCTCACGCGATCGACCCGGTGACACAGATGGTGAAACCGAAGATGCGCGGCTGGCTGCACGCCGGGATGTTCCCGGCCGCACTGATCTCGGGCCTGGTACTGACCGCGTTCGCGGGTTCCACCAAGGCACGGATCGCCTGCGGGATCTTCGCCCTGACCGCCTGTCTGCTCTTCGGCGTCAGCGGCATCTACCACCGGGGCAACTGGGGCCCGCGCGGCGAGGCGATCCTGCGCCGCCTGGACCACGCCAACATCTTCCTCATCATCGCGGGCACCTACACCCCGCTCACCCTGCTCCTGCTGCCCGGCTCCACCGGCCGGGTCCTGCTGTGGGCGATCTGGGCGGCCGCGCTCGCCGGCATCGCCTTCCGGGTGTTCTGGATCGGCGCCCCGCGGTGGCTCTACACCCCCTGCTACCTCGCGATGGGCTGGGCCGCCGTGTTCTTCCTGCCCGACTTCATGCGGGCCGGCGGCATCGCGGTGCTCGTCCTGGTCGTGGTGGGCGGGCTGCTCTACAGCGCGGGCGGCGTGATCTACGGCATCAAGCGCCCGAACCCGTCCCCCCGCTTCTTCGGCTTCCACGAGGTCTTCCACTCGCTGACGCTGGCCGCGTTCGTCGTCCACTACGTGGGCATCTCCCTCGTCGCCTACCGGCACGGCTGACCCCGACCCCGCCCGACCCAGGGCCCCGGCGCACCAGCGCCGGGGCCCTTTTCGCTCGGGCGCGCGTGGACGGTCGGCACCTCGCGGCCCCTGGCCGATGGCGGACAATGACGACCATGGCCGCCACCTCCCGCCCCAGCCCCGCCGCCGCATCGGCCGGCTCCCTCGACCCGGCCGGCTCCCTCGACCCGGCCGGCTCCCTCGACCCGGCCGCGGAGAGCCTCCAGCCTCAGCCGAGCCTGCGCGAACGCAAGAAGATCAAGACGCGCTCGGCGATCCGGCGGGCCACGTACCGGCTGATCGACCGGCAGGGATACGAGGCGACGACGGTCGAGCAGATCGCGGAGGCGGCGGAGGTGTCCCCCTCGACGGTGTTCCGGTACTTCCCGACGAAGGAGGACATCGTCCTCACGGACGAGTTCGACCCCGTCATGCTGCGGGAGATGCGGTCCCGGCCGGCCGGGGAGACGCCGCTGGAGTCCCTGCGGTACGTCGTCACGGAGGCGGCCCGGCGCTCGCTGCTGCACGCGCGCGAGGAGACGTTGCAGCAGACCGCCCTGATCGCGGAGGTGCCCGCGCTGCGGGCCCGGATGATGGAGTCGGTGGCGGCGACGAGCCGACTGCTGTGCGGGGTACTTGCGGAGCGGGCCGGTCGTCCGGTGGACCTGGAGGTCCGGGTCTTCGCCATGGCGGTGCTGGGGGCGCTCCACGAGGCGTCCGTGTACTGGGCGGAACGCGGTCACCAGGACGACCTCCTGGACCTCGTCGCCCGGACCATGACCACCCTGGAGTCGGGGCTTCCGCCGAGCCCGCTCCACGGTCCCGGACCGGTCGCCCGGCACAGTTCCCCGCATCCCTGAGAGCCGCTGAGCCGCTGAGCCGCTGAGCCGCTGCCGGAAGAGCAACTCCCCGTATCGGAAGCCCTGGTGACGCAACGTCAGCCGGGGCGGTAGCGCCACGCCGGCCGACGCGGAGCCGGGGTCAGACTGCGGCGTGCTTGGGCGTGACTCCCTGGGGCTCGGTGTGCTCCTTCTTCATCGAGCGGACGGTCCACAGGACAAGACCGCCCACGAAGGTGAACATGAGCAGTTGCGACACGTTCGAGGCGACCTCGATCGGAAGCAGGTACACGGCGGCGATGCGCAGCGAGGCGTCGACCAGCAGCCCGGTGCCCCAGACCAGGGTGACGCGGCGCCAGCGGGCCGCCATGGTGGCCGTGTCCGCCATGGCGTGGAACTCGGCCGCCTGCCTCGACCCGGCCTGGCGGGCGAACCGCTGCGCGGCGTAGTAGGCCAGCGGGCGACGGACGGCGCAGCTGCCGACGAGCAGCAGGCCGGCCACGGCGGACTGCGCCGAGTCCTTGGCCAGGATGAACCTGGCCCCGCCGCTGGTGAAGCTCAGGGCCAGGCTCGCGCCGAACAGGAAGAGCAGGAACAGTGCGAACGGATCGACCCGGCGCTGTCGCAACGCCACCCAGATCATGCGCGCGCCGGCGACGAGGGTGCCGGCCAGCAGCGCGACGTAGGTGGTCGCCCCGAGCAGCTCGGCGGCGAAGTACGCCATGACCGACAGGCCGATGTCGTAGAAGAGCGTGGCGACCATCGCACGCTTCACGGCACGGGACCGCGAGGCGCGGGTGCTGTTTCCGCCGTGACCTGCGGGGCTTGACGGGTTCGAGGACATGGGAAACCCCCAGTTGCGAAGGAAGGGGAGGAAGTTGACGTTCAGGACCATCTGGGGAAAACGTTAGGGCGACCCCGGTCGCCTGTCCTGATGCGTCGGGAGTAGATCCGGGTGGAGATGTCTCTCCACCCGGCTCCACCCCCCCCTCCCTGGCAGCCGGCGTCGTCCGGCCGAGAGCCCGGCCCGTGCGACGAGGCCGTGCTGCGGGGCTTCCTGCGGGGGCTTCCGGTGCGGGCTTCCTGCGTGCCCACCGTGGCCGTACGGCACTGTTCCGTCCCGGCCGACCGGCCCCCAGGGGGTCGGGCGGGGTCCGCGCCGGCCCCCAGAGGGTCAGGCGGGGTCCGCGCCGAGCCCCAGAGGGTCAGGCGGGGTCCGGGGCGGAGCCAATGGGCCAGGGCCACGGGGCCAGGTCAAGGGCCGGGCCACGGCGGCAGGCCAGAGGGTCAGGCCAGGGCCTCCGCCAGGGATTCCGGCGTGGTCACCGGGGCTTCGCAGGTGAACCGGCGGCACACGTACGCCGCCGCGGCCCCGCCCACCAACGGCCGCCCCGCGAGCAGGGGGAACTCCTCGGAATCCGGCACTCCCACCGCCACCACCGCTCCCGGGGCGGAGGCGAGGAGCGCCGTGCGGTGCAGCGCCCCCGTGAGGGGGTCCGTGGGGGAACCCACCACCGCGACCTCCCGGGGCCCGTCGAGCACCGCCTCGGCCGCCGCGAGCCCCCACCCGATGAACCGCGGCGCCCGCGGTCCGAGCGCCCGGACCACCCCCAACGCCCCCTCCGCGGCCTCCCGGTGCGCCGAGGAACCCGTGTGCGCGGCGTAGGACAGCAGGGCCGACGCCGCCGCCGTCCACCCCGAAGGCGTCGCGTTGTCCGTCGGGTCCTGGGGCCGCCGGATGAGCTTCTCCGCGTCGTGCGCGGTGTCGTAGAGCACGCCCTCCTCGCCGACGAACTGGTCCAGGACGATGTCGAGCAGGAACCCGGCGAACTCCAGCCAGACCCCCTCCCCCGTCACCCCGGCCAGCGCGAGGAACCCCTCGGCGGCATCGGCGTAGTCCTCCAACACCCCGGCGTTCACGCCCACTTGACCGCCCTTGGAGGTCCGGGCGAGCCGGGCGTGGCCGTCCATGTGGACCCGTACGAGAACGTCCGCCGCCTCGGTCGCGCGCTCGACGAGGTCCGGGCGGTCGAAGAGCGCACCGGTCTCGGCGAGCGCCGCGATCGCCAGGCCGTTCCACGCCGCGACCAGCTTGTCGTCACGCCCCGGCCGCTCCCGGAGCTCCCGCGCCGCGAGCAGTCGGTCACGCACTCCGTCGGCCAACTCGGCTGCTTCCTGGGGAAGTTGGAGAACGGAGGCGCCCTCTTCGAAGGTGCCGTCCGCCGTCACTCCGAAGTGCAGCGCCGCCGCCTGCCCGTCCTGCTCGCCAAGCACCGCGGCGAACTGCGCGGGCGTCCAGACGTAGAAGGCGCCCTCGACGTGGCGCCCCTCGCCGTCGTCGCTGTCGGCGTCCAGGGCAGAGGCGTACCCGCCCTCGTTGGTGCGCAGCTCGCGCACCATGAAGTCGGCTGTCTCCAGGGCGACCCGGCGCGCCAGAGCGGAGCCGGTGACCCGCCACAGGTGGGCGTACACCCGGCACAGCAGGGCGTTGTCGTACAGCATCTTCTCGAAGTGCGGCACCAGCGTCCCGCCCGGGCGCGGCCGCAGTACATAGCGGTGGAAGCCGCCGCCCAGCTGGTCGTAGAGGCTGGAGCGGGCCATCGCCTCGCACATGCCCTCGGCCATCTCCAGGGCCGCCTCCGAGCCGGTCCTGGTGTGGTGGCGCAGCAGGAACTCCACCACCATGGCGGCCGGGAACCTGGTGTCCCCGCCGCCCAGCCAGCCGCTCGCCGGGTCGTACTCGCGGGTGATCCCGAGCAGCGCCTGGGCGAGTTCCTCCTCGCCGGGCAGCCCGCCCGTGCCGTGGTCCAGCTCGCGGGCCGCGAGGTCGCGGGTGATCTTCTCGGCGACCTCGGCGACCTCGTCGCGCCGGTCGGCCCACGCGCTCCGGACCCCTTCGAGCACCTGCCGGAAGGAGGGCATGCCGTGCCGCGGCTCGGGCGGGAAGTAGGTACCGAAGTAGAAGGGTTCGCCCTCGGGGGTCATGAAGACGGACATGGGCCAGCCGCCCTGGCCGGTCGCGGCCTGCACGGCCTCCATGTAGACGGCGTCGACGTCGGGCCGCTCCTCGCGGTCCACCTTCACATTGACGAAGTGCTCGTTCATGTAGGCCGCGGTGACCTCGTCCTCGAACGACTCGTGCGCGAGGACATGACACCAGTGACAGCTGCTGTAACCGACGCTGAGCAGCACCGGAACCCCGCGCTCGCGGGCCTCCTCGAAGGCCTCGGACGACCAGGGCCACCAGTCGACCGGGTTGTCGGCGTGCTGGAGCAGATAGGGGGACGTCTCGTCAGCAAGGCGGTTCGACATGCCCCCATCCTCGCGCACCGCCCCCCACCCCGCCGAAGCGCCACAGCGCCACAGCAGCCGGCTCCGTCAGCGGGCAGTCGCCTCGGGGCGGGGCAGCTCGTCCAGATCAAGGGTGTGAGTGGGCCCGTCGGCCAAACCCGATCAGTAAGCTGGGCGCAGCAGCGCCGAGACTGCCGAGGCTCCTCGAAGGAGGTACACCATGACCGCCGAGATGGTGGCGCCCGCGTGGATGCATACGCAGATCAGTGCGGAGCAGTACGACTCCTGGTCCGAGGAGCAGTGCGCCGGCATCGAGGTCGTGGACGGGATGGTCGTCGTGAGTCCGAGCGCCTCCAAGCGGCACAACCGGCTGGCCAGACTCCTGGCCAATGCCCTGGACGCCGCCGCAGGCCCTGACTGGAACGCGGACACGGACTTCGACGTCCGCCTGCAGGACGTCCCGCTGACCAACCGTCGCCCGGACGTCATCGTCTACCGGGCGGAGACGATCGACCTCACGCCCACCCGCCCCGAGCACGTGCTCCTGGTCGTCGAGGTCGTGTCGCCCGGTTCGGAGACCACTGACCGGATCGTGAAGGTGGACCAGTACGCCAAGGCCGGCATCCCCTTCTATTGGCGAGTGGAGCAGGCCGCCACCGGGGTCCCCATCGTCTACACGTACGTCCTCGACCCTGCCACCCGGGCTTACCGGGACGGCGAGATGTTCACCGGCACGGTGAAGGCCACCGCACCTTTCTCCGTCACGGTCGATCTTGGGGCCATGTAAGGACGGAGAGCCCCCGTGCCGCTGTCGGGGCGACCGTCAGCCCCGCCGACTCAAGCCCGGATACTTCCTCCAGGCCGAGAGTCCGGGCAAGTCCGCCGGCCAGGTGGATGGGCGGCTTGGCCGAGCCCTCCTTGTGTGTGGGCCACGATGCAGCCGGAGCCGGTGTGTGGGATGCGTACGGCGACCATCGGGGGTAGCCCCTCATAGGCCTCGGCGGACCAGAAGCACCATTCGAGACTCCCCCACACGGGAGATGATCCGCCGACTCCCTCGCGCCGACGCGCGTCACGCACGACACTTGGAGGCGCAGGCGAAGGACGGGCTCTCGGAGGGGGACGCACATGCGGGACAGCCATCGGGCCGAGGCCGAGCGGCTGTTGGTACGCGCCGTGGAGGAAGAGGTACGGCGCTCCGGCGGACGCTCCGACGGGAGCGCACTGCTCTCCCGGGGCCGGGGCGCGCTCGACGCGCTGGCCCAGAGCGCCGCGGAGGAGTACGCGGCGTATACGCAGGCGCTGGACGAGGCGGCCGTCGGACAGCTCTCGTTCGGCGAGCGGTTCCGGCGCGAGGGTGGTTCAACCGGTCTGCTGGCAACGGGAGTCGGCGCTCTCGCCGCCATCGTCGTGGATGTGGCGCTCGGGGTCGGCGCGGGCGGCGCGGTGGGTACCGGCGCGGCCGTGGCGGTCGCCGGGGCCGCCGGAACGGTCGCCAGGGTGACGGCCGCGCATGTGCCGGCCGCCCACCGGCGGGCCGGGGCGCTCGGCCAGCCGGGCGGCCCCGAGCAGTTGCGCCTCCAGTGGCTGACGGCCCTGGAGGTGCGGGGCATCCGTCCGTTCCTGGACCAGCAGCGGGCGGTGAGCCCCAAGCCGGCGCAGAAGAAGGTGCCCACACAGTTGCGCGGCACGGACAAGAGCGCGGCGGCCCGCCGCCGCTCGGTGCTTGAGCAGTCGTTCGGCCATCTCCCGGACCTCCAGGGCCCGTTCGCGGGGCGCCGGGCGGAACTGGCGCGGATCGGGCAGTGGGTGCAGGCGGCCCGCGCCTCCACCGAGACGCGGCCGGTGGTCGTGGTCCTGCACGGCCCGCCGGGCTCGGGCCGCAGCACCCTCGCGGTGCGCGCGGCGCACGCCCTGCGCGACCAGTTCCGCGGCGCCTGTCTGGTCGACATGCGCGGCGGCCTGTCCGGCGAGAGCCCGCTGCCGACCCGCGACGCGCTCCTGCACCTCCTGAACCGGCTCGGCGCGCCGCGCGAGCAGCTCCTGTTCCGCGAGCGGTCGTCCCCCGAGCAACAGGTGCGCCGCCTGGCCGAGCTCTACCACCAGCATCTGACGGGGCTCGCGGTCACCGTCGTCCTGGACGACACCGACGACCCCGAGCAGGTGCGCACCCTGGTGCCGCAGCGCTCCGAGGGCCTGGTCCTGGTCACCTCCTCCAAGCCGCTCGACCTGCCCGACGACTTCCCGGCGTGGGTGCACCAGCTGGCCGTCGAGCCGCTGGACGCGGCGGGCGCGGAGGAACTCCTGCGCGAGGCGGCCGAGGAGAAGGAGACCGGGCCCTACGACGCCGAATCCACCGATCTGGTACGGCAGTTGTGCGGTGGACTCCCGCTGGCGCTGCGCATCGCCGGGTCCTCCCTCGGACCGCGTTCGGCACGGGCGCTCGCCGCGGACCTGGGCGCGTACGGGCCGGTGGCACCCACCGAGCGGGCCCTGTGGCTGCGCTACACCGACCAGTCCGAGCCGGCCCGCCGCCTGCTGCGCCGCCTGGCGCTCGCGGGCCGCGCGTCCCTGGGGGCGGCGGCCGCCGCAGCCCTGCTCGCGGCCGACGAGCAGGAGGCGCAGCGCCAGCTCACCGCGCTCGCCTCGGCCGGGCTCATCGACCACGTACGCGGCAGCCGCTACCGGCTGCACGACGTCGTCCGCGCCTTCGCCGAGGCCCGCCTGGCCGACGAGGAGGAGCAGGCCGAGCGGGTGGCCGCGCAGGAGCGCCTGATCCGCAACTACGCGGAGCTCGCGGACGCGGTGGGCCGCATGGTCGACGGCAAGATGTCGACCCGGGCCGGCCAGTTCGGCGGGCACGGCTTCCCCTCCCTGGACGCGGCGCTGCGCTGGCTGGACGACGAGTCGAGCTTCATCACCGCGGCCCTGCGCCAGGCCGAGGGCGTCGACCAGGAGGCCGTGCTCAGCCTGCTGGGCGCGCTGTGCGACTACTGCCTGCTGCGCGGCGACCTCTACCGCCTGGGCGAGATCAGCGAGTTGACCCAGGCCGTCGACCAAGGCCTGCTCGTACGGTCGGTGCAGTGGCGCACCGGCATCGCGGCCCGCCAGCTCGGCGAGCTGGACACGGCACGCACCACGCTGTCGTCCGTGGTCAACCTCTACCGCGAGGCACAGCACGACGCGGGCCAGGCCCTCGCGCTGTGTTCGCTCGGCATCACGCTGCACCACCAGGGCAACCTGGCCGAGGCCGCGGTGCGGCTGCGCGAGGCGATCGACCTGCAGTCGGGCGACGAGCTGGCGGGCGACCGCGCGTGGTCGCTGCACGCGCTCGCGGCCGTGGAGCGCGACCGTTCCAACCTGTCGGTCGCCCTGACGCTGCTGGCCACCGCCCTCGAACTGCACCGCGAGAACGAGTCCCTGCACGGCGAGGCCTGGACCCACTTCCAGCTCGGCCAGCTCTACCTCCGCACCGGTGAAGTCCCGCGCGCGGAGGGTGAGTTGCGTACCGCGCTCGACCTGTACGGGCGTACTCGCGACGGCCGCGGCGAGGCGTGGGCGATGACCCAGCTGGCCCGCGCCCGCCTCGTCGAGGGCGATGCGCCGGCCGCGGTCGACGGGCTGCGCCAGGCCCTGTCGCGCCACCGCGAGCAGGAGGACGCGCGCGGCGAGGCCTGGACGCTGTACTACCTGGGCCAGGCCCTGGAGGAGCGCGGCGACCGCGACCAGGCGGTGCGCGAGCTGGAGCGGGCCCGCACCATGTTCTCGCGGATGCGGGACGTGTACGGGCTCGCCTGCGCCCGCCACCACTCGGGCCGGGTCACCCGCGACCAGCGCGCCGCCCAGACCGGGAACCTGCGCAACTCCGGCTTCGCCCGCCAGCTCCTGGTCGACGCGCGGGCCGACTTCCACCGCATCGGGGTGGCGCACGGCGAGGCCTGGACGTGTCTGGAGCTCGCCCTGATCGACGCGGGCAACAACCGGCCGGGCCCGGCGCTCGCCCTGTGCGACGAGGCGACCGCGCTGTTCGCCTCGTACGACGACCGGCGCGGCGGGGACTGGTCCCGCTTCCTGCGCTGCACGCTGCTGCCGTACGCGGGCGCGGGCGGTGTGGAGGTGGGCACGGCGGTCGCCCAGGAGGAGCTGGCCCAGCTCCTTCGGGCCCGCCACCACGCCCGTGACGCCAAGCTGGAGGACTGCGCGGAGGCCTTCGCGCTGATGCTGGAGCGCGGCGTCTCGCTGGAGTCGGGCTGGCAGGCCTGGCAGCTGGGCATGGTCCCGGACCGGCACGCCCGGGAGGTCATGGGGGTGCCGGTGGGGGCCGACCGATGAACGCCCCCTTACGGCCGCCCCGCCCGTGCGCGCCGTTCGCGGGCCGGGCCGAGGAGACGAGGGACCTTCGGGAGTTCCTCGCCGCGGAGACGGGACCGGACCCCCGGGTGCTGCTCCTGCACGGGCCGGCGGGCGTGGGCAAGTCGGCCCTGGCGGCGCATGTCGTCGCGCCCTCCGCACCCGGCGCGAAGGCTCCCGCCCCCGTCTGCTGGATGCCGGCCGGGGCCGATCCGCCGGACCCCACCGCCATCCTGTTGCGGGTTCTCGGTCAACTAGGAGCGGACTGGCGCGGGTTGGCGCTGCCCGGCGGCGGGGCCGATGCCGCGGTCGGGAGCCTGACGGTACGTCAGGCCTGTCGACGCCACTTCGCCGCGCGCCGGGCGCTGGTGGTCTTCGACGACGTACCGTCCCCCGGGGTCGCGGAGGCCCTGCTGGCCGCGTTCGCGCAGACGCGGGCCACGGTCGTCCTGACCGCCCGAACCGCGTTCGCGCTGCCGCACCCCCGGATGCGCCGGCACGAGGTCCGGCCGCTGGACGTGCACGACTGCGCCGTCCTCGCGTGGCGGGCGGGACGCCGCCTGCCGGCGGGCGCCGAAGCCGAGTCGCTGCTGCGGCTGACCGGCGGACTGCCCTTCCTGATCCGGCTGGCGGGCCCCCTCCTGGAGGCGGGCGGCCGCGAGGCCGGCGAGACGCTGGCGGAGTGGGAGCGGACGTTTCCGACGGACGCCGCCGGGCGGGCAATCGCTTTGACCCGCCTGGCCATTGCCGGCCTGTCAGACTCCTGCCGGGCGGCCCTGGAGCGGCTCCTGCTGTACGGCACGGTGCCGTTCGGAATGCGCACCGCGGCGGAACTGCTCGGCCCCGGAGGGCCGGGACACCTCGACGAACTGGGCGAGGCAGGCCTCCTCACCCGGGCCCACGACGATCGCTGGTCCCTGGCGTCCGCGAGGCTCAGCGAGGAAGAGGAAGCCGCACGGCTGACACCGCCGACCCCGTACTCCTCCTCCCGCTTCTTCCGTTCCGTCCGCGATGATCTGCTGGAGGTCCTGGACGGCGAGGCCGCCGACGCAACGTGCGACAGCGTGTTGCGCGCCACGGACGAGTACCTCGACATGGTGCTGCGGCTGGCCGCCGCCCGCGAGGAAGTCACCGGCCCGCTCGCACGTCTGCTGGCCATGCGCTGCGACGCCTACCGGCTGGCGGTGCTCCGACGGTCCCTGCCCGACGGCCGGGCGGACCTGAGGGCCGCGTTCGCCGAAGGGGTCCGCGATCCGGAGTGCGCGCCGCCGCTCCCCTTCCGCCAGAACACCGCGGGAG
Source organism: Streptomyces xanthochromogenes (assembly GCF_014650455.1). Lineage (GTDB taxonomy): Bacteria > Actinomycetota > Actinomycetes > Streptomycetales > Streptomycetaceae > Streptomyces > Streptomyces xanthochromogenes. The sequence goes on from NZ_BMUZ01000001.1 coordinate 388,496, forward strand.
TACGTCGGGCCGTCGCCGCCTATGCGTCCGGCGATCTGCGCGACGCGCTGCGTGCGCTCGGCCCGGAGCCCTCCCCCGACCCCGGACCCCGGGCCCTCACCGACACGCTGCGCGGCCGGATCCTGCGCGACCAGGGGTGGGTCACCGAAGCCGAGGCCGCCTTCACGGACGCGGCCGCCCGCTACCACGAAGGGCAACAGGTCCGCCCCGGCGCCTGGACGTCCCTCCACCACGCCGGGCTGCTCCTCCTGACGGGGCGCCCCGACACGGCTCGGACCTTCACCGAGCAGGCCCTCGCCGTGTTCCGCCGGACCGGGGACGAACGAGGCCAGGCCTGGTGCACCACCACGCTCGGTCGCGTCCACCTGGCCACCGGCCACCTGGAGGACGCCCTCGTCGACCTGACCGCGGCGAAGGCCATGCACGTGGTCAACGGCGATTTCCGGGGACAGGCCTGGTCGCGGTACCACCTGGCCCTCGCCGAGGCGGACCGGAGCGCCGACGAGGAGGCGACCGGAGAGCTCACCGCCGCGCTCGAACTCTTCGAGTTCCTGACCGACCGGTTCGGTGCAGCCTGGGCGATGCACCAGATCGCCCTGCTGGAAAGGGATTCCGAACAGGCACGGAAACTGCTGCGCGAGGCCGCCCGGGTCTTCCGCGACATCGGCTGCCCGCACGGCCTCGCCTGGACGGAACTCGCCCTGGGAGCCCACCCGGCCATCAGCCCCTACCCGGCGCTCGGCAGGCAGCACAAGGCCGCTCACGTGGAGCGGGCCCGGTCCTTGTTCTCCCGGCTCGGCGACAAGAGCGGTGAGCTGTGGGCCCGTTACTGCCTCCGCCTGTTCGAGGGCGACGATGCCGGGGTGGACGACACGCTCGGCGAGCTCTCCACCGGCAGGTTCACCACGTCGGGGGAGGCCGGGCGCATCCTGGAACACCGGCGCAACAAGCGGCCCTTTCCCTACCGTCGCGACGGCGTCCCCCGCCGCGCCCGCGACACCGTCTGGTCCGAGCGGGCATTCGGACCACCCGTCGAATGCCGGGTCCGCCTCACCCTCCTCGACGGCTCGCCCACGCGCATCCTGTTGCGCGTCGAAGCCGCCGGCGGCCACCCGTGGGCCGGAGACGGGGGGCGCCCGGTATGGCTGCGGGCCGTCGGCACACCGCTCACCCCGGCGGACATCGAGCCCGCCATGTCCCTGGTGCGGCCCTCCCCGCACGCGACGCACGGCGCCGAGTTCACCATCGTCGCCCACCGTGCCGGCCTGCACCGACTGCGCTTCACGATCGCCGACGAGCAGACGGGGAGCGTGCTGCAGCAGGTCGAGACGGAGTTCGACCTGCCCGACACCTCGGCCCCGCACCTCGTCACAGCCCCGCATCCCGAACACGCGCGGGGAGCGTGAGGCATGCCGACCGAGCTGCCCGTGCGGGTCGTCCAGGACCCGAGCCGTCAATTCACCCGTCTGCCCGGCCTGCACACCGCACCGCCCGACGTGATCGTCAGCTTCGACGTGTGCGCCGGTGACCGGATCCGAGCCCGGCTCTACGGTCCGGGGGTACCCGCCCTGAAGGGGACCGAGCACAAGGCCGACCTCGTGGCCCGGCCCGGCGAAGTGCGGGCGGCAGCGGCCCGGCTGTGCGCCGCCTGGCAGGAACTCTTCGTCGGGCACCGGCCGTTGGGCGCGGACGGCATGCCCGATCCGGACCGCCCGGAGTATCCGTACACCCGACTGGTGGATCTCAGCGAACAGCCGCGACCCGAACTGGACGCGATACTCGACGAGTTGGCGTTCATGGGCGCCGACCTGCTCTTCGGCGTACTGCTCGGCGGCGACGGGCGCCGGACCGAACTGATCCGCACCTATCTCACCGATGCCCTCGGCGAAGAGGGGCTCCGCATCCGTTTCGACTCCGATCTCTTCCTGCCCTGGCCGATGCTGGCGCTGCCCGCCGCCGGGGGCCTTGGCCTCTTCGACCGCTTCCTCGGGCACCGGCACCGGATCGAGCAGACCGGCGGCTCCTATCCCTGGCCGGGCGACCGGCCCGCCGCACCCGCCGTCCCCGTCGTCAGTCTCAACCGGGACGAGGCGATCGACCGGCGGGGGCTCACCCGGGCCAGGGAGGTCGCCGTCGCGCTGGCGCGTGGCACCAAGCTGGTGGAGCGCACGACCCGGCGCGAACTGGTCGAGGCGTTCGCCGACCGGGACCTGGACGACCAGCTGATGTACTTCTGGTGCCATGGCGACTTCCAGCCCGTGGCCGATCAACCCCCTTGCCTGGTCGTCAAGTTGAGCGACGGAATGCGGATCGACGCCCAACTGGTGCGCGAACGTCGCAGGGGGTTCGGTGACCACACCCCGTTCCAGCCGTTCGTCCTGCTCAACGCCTGCCATGCGGGCGCGCCGGGCGGCGACGGCGACCACGCCCATCTCGGCCGGGCGCTGATCGAGCACGGCGCGCGCGGGGTGCTCGGCCCGCAGATCGCGATGCCGCAGGCGTTCGCCGCCGAGTACGCGCTGGCGTTCGTCACCCGCTATCTGAGCGGCACGGAGACCGCGGGCGCGATCGCCCACGCCCTGGCGCGACACTTCGCCGACGCCTTCCGCAACCCGCTCGGCCTCGCCTACGCACTGCACTGCGGCATGGACGCCCGCCTCGAACGCGCACCGGAGTCGCCATGAAGACCGTTGATCTCGACGAGTCCGGACGGGTCCTCGACGGCGGGCACCCGGTCCCCGTCCACCGCCTCGACGACCACTTCGCCGAGGCGCTCCGGCCGCCGCCGGGCACCACGGACATCGTGCTGTACGTGCACGGCTGGCAGACCGGGCCGGAGGCGGCGGAGCGGGCCGCCGGCCGGCTGCTGGCGCTCGTCGCCGAGCAGTACCGGCGCCACCACGACCTCTACCCGGCGCTCGCCCCCTGGGCCCCGTGGCCGGTCCTGGTGCGCTGGCCCTCACGCAGCGGGCCACTGCGCGGGGGTTACCGCAGGATCAGGGACCGGGCGCACGCACTGAGTGGTGCCGACGGGCACGCGGGGCGGGTGATCGGCTCACTGCTCGGCTATCTCGACGCCGGACGCGGTGATCCGCGAAGCCCGGTGCTGGCCGGCCGGGACGGCCAGTACCTGCACCTGGTGGGGCATTCGTTCGGCTGTCGCGTGCTGTGCGAGGCCGTGCAGTGGGCTGCCCAGGAGCCGGGCACGCTGGGCTGGAGCAGACCGGGGCCGACGCATCTGCCGTTCACGGTGGACTCGATGCTGCTGCTTCAGATGGCGGCGCCCCGCGACGCCTTCGCGGAGACGTTCACCGCACTCGCCGAGGCGCCGCTGCGCGGCCCGCTCGTGGCCACGTACACGCAGCGGGACTGGGCCACCGGCTTCTGGCACCGGGTCGCCGAGCGGCGGGCGGGGATCGGAAGCCAGGGCATCGGGACCGCGCCCCAGCCCGTGTCGGCCATCCGGATGCTGGCCCCGGACACCCCTTACCCGCCCTCCGCGCTCGATCACTGGTTCGTCAGCGTCGACGCCGGAGCGGTGTTCGTGAACGGGCGCGGGCCCGCCGGCGCGCACTCCGACCATCTACGGCCGGAGTCCGCGCATCTGCTGCTGTCGCTGGCCGGCCACTCCCGCTGAAGCCGGAGCGGCCGGTCGGCGTCAGCCGTTCTTCGCGGCGCCCTTGCCGGCGGCGGCCGCCGCCGGGGTCGTCTCCGCGGTCGCCGCGGACGGGTCCGGGGTCTCCTCGAAGTCGACCTTGCCCATGTGCCGGTTCATCGACTTCATCAGCAGCCACACGCCGAGGGCGAGTGCCGCGAACACGATGAAGCCGAGGACACCGGGCGTCACCTTGTCGTTGTCGATCTCGGCGGCCAGCGGGACCATGTGCGTCATTGCGAGGCTTGCGCTCATATCAGGCATTGTCGCGCACGCCCGCGAAGAGGTCGTCCTCGGGGAGGGAAGTGTCCACGAGCGACTTCGCGAGCTCGTACTCCTCGGTCGGCCAGACCTCCTTCTGGAGGTCGAGCGGAACGCGGAACCAGCCGCCGTCGGGGTCGATCTGGGTGGCGTGCGCGATCAGCGCCTTGTCCCGGATCTCGAAGAACTCGGCGCAGGGAACGTGCGTGGTCAGCGTGCGTTCGGCGCGCCCGAACTCCTTCCAGCGCTCCAGCCACTCGCCGTACGGGGACTCCATGCCGCGGCCGATGAGCGCCTCGTGCAGGGCGACGGTGCGCGGCTTGTTGAAGCCCTGGTTGTAGTAGAGCTTCTGCGGCTGGAAGGCCGGACCGAACTCGGCCTCCGGGAACTTCTCGGTGTCGGCCGCGCCCTCGAAGGCCACCATGCTGATCTTGTGGGTCATGATGTGGTCGGGGTGCGGGTAGCCGCCGTTCTCGTCGTAGGTCGTGATGACCTGCGGACGGAAGTGGCGGATGGAGCGGACCAGACGGCCGGCCGCGACGTCCACGTCCTCCAGGGCGAAGCAGCCCTCGGGCAGCGGCGGCAGCGGGTCGCCCTCGGGCAGGCCCGAGTCGACGAAGCCGAGCCACTCCTGTCGGACGCCGAGGATCTCGCGCGCCTCGTCCATCTCCCTCTTGCGGACCTCGTGGATGTGCTCCTCGATGTACTTGTCACCCTGGAGCTTCGGGTTGAGGATGGAGCCGCGCTCGCCTCCCGTGCAGGTCACGACCAGCACGTCCACCCCCTCGGACACATACTTCGCCATGGTGGCCGCGCCCTTGCTCGACTCGTCGTCGGGGTGGGCGTGGACGGCCATCAGTCGCAGCTGCTCAGTCAAGACTCGATCCTCGGTGACTCAGTAAGTGAATTCGGCGCCCTCTGTGATCGGCGCAACGGGCGGCTTCTATAGTGACCGAATCGGGGGACGGAAAATTCCGGTGACCCCCACCAGCAGGAGGACGATCATGGCCGCTGTGCGCGAGCAGCTTCCCCAGGGGCGCTACGGGCGTTCGGCGGACCAGCGCGCGGACCGCAAGCTGAAGATCGTCGGCTCGGTGCTCGCGGTCGTGCTGCTCGGCGTGATCGGCTGGATCGGTTACGACTACGTGGGCGGGCAGTCGCTCTCCGCGCAGGTGATCAAGTTCAAGGTCGTCTCGGACACCTCGGTCGAGGTGCACCTCGAAGTGACCAAGGACAAGAACGCCAGGGGGACCTGCACCCTGCGCGCCCAGCAGACCAGTGGTGACGACGTGGGCCGCGCGGACTTCCGGTTCGACGAGCCGGCCAAGCAGGTCGACAAGGTCGTCACGATCACCACGACCTCCCGGGCCACCGCCGCGGATCTGGTCGGCTGCCAGTCCGACTGAGCGGTACTTCCGGGTCGGGCCGCTGGGCCGTATGCCCCGGCCCGCCTCGCCACGTACTGCTCAAGTTATTGATCAAGGTTGACGACGCACCCGATCTGACCTGCGTTGATGAAGTTCTAGCGGTTTATGTCCTCCCCCTACGGCGCCTGAATTGTTAGGCTCGTGGTTTCGCCCACCCATCCAGGCACATGCTTTGGGGTAGGGCGCTTTGTATACCCAGTACCGACGAGGAGCACCTGTGACCCAGACCAGCGACAACGTCACCTGGCTGACCCAGGAGGCGTACAACCAGCTCAAGGCCGAGCTGGAGTACCTGTCTGGTCCCGCGCGCACGGAGATCGCCGTAAAGATCGCGGCGGCCCGTGAGGAGGGTGACCTCCGGGAGAACGGCGGGTACCACGCGGCCAAGGAGGAGCAGGGCAAGATGGAGCTCCGGGTGCGCCAGCTCACCCAGCTCCTGGAGCACGCCAAGGTCGGCGAGGCTCCCGCCGCCGACGGTGTGGTGGCTCCCGGCATGCTCGTCACGATCGCCTTCGACGGCGACCCGGACGACACCCTGGAGTTCCTGATGGCCTCGCGCGAGTACGCCTCGACGGAGATCGAGACCTACTCGCCGCAGTCGCCGCTGGGCTCCGGCGTGAACGGCAAGAAGGTCGGCGAGAACGCCGAGTACGAGCTGCCGAACGGCAAGAAGGCCTCGGTGAAGATCCTCGCGGCCGTCCCGTTCAACGGCTGACACCCGGCGCCCCCGCACGTAAGGAGCCCCCGGCCGCGCTTGAGCGGCCGGGGGCTCCGTGCGTGGGTCAGCCGGCCGCCCGGCGGTACTTGCGGACCGCCAGCGAGCGGAAGACCACCAGGATCAGCACCGACCACAGCACCGACGCGAGCACCGCGTGCTGCATGGGCCAGGCGTCCGGGGTCCGGAAGCCCGGCGGCAGGTTGCCGAAGAGCTCACGGGCCGCCTGGACGGTGGTGCTGAAGGGATTCCACTCCGCGATGTGCCGGAAGAACGTCGGCAGGTTGTTGGAGTCCACGAAGGCGTTGGAGATGAACGTCAGCGGGAACAGCCAGATCAGCCCGCCGGAGGTGGCCGCCTCGGGGGTGCGTACGGTCAGGCCGATCAGGGCGCCGATCCAGGAGAACGCGTACCCGAGCAGGAGCAGCAGGGCGAACGCGCCCAGCGCCTTCGGGATGCCGTTGTGGGTGCGCCAGCCGATCAGCAGGGCAACTCCGGCCAGGACCACCAGAGTTACGGCGGTCTGCGCCAGGTCGGCCAGGGTGCGGCCGGTCAGGACCGCGCCGCGCGCCATGGGCAGCGAGCGGAAGCGGTCGATGAGGCCCTTGTGCATGTCGTCGGCGATGCCCGCGCCCGCTCCGGCGGTCGCGAAGGTGACGGTCTGCGCGAAGATGCCGGCCATCAGGAACTCGCGGTAGCTCTGCTGCGAGAGCGAGCCGCCGACCTGGATGGATCCGCCGAAGACGTAGGTGAACAGCACCACGAACATGATCGGCTGGATCAGGCCGAACAGCACGACCTCGGGAATCCGCTTCATGCGGATCAGGTTCCGCTTGGCGACCACCAGCGAGTCCCGCACGGACCCGGCGATGCCGCCGCCCGCCCGGGGGGCCGGCGCTGCGTCGGTGATGGCGCTCATTTACCGGCCTCCTTGCGGCCCTTGGACTTGGCGGCACCGTCGGCGCCCTCGGTGTCCTCGGCGTCCTCGGCGTTCGCGGTCTCGGCCGCGTGGCCGGTCAGCGAGATGAAGACGTCGTCGAGGGTGGGGCGGCGCAGGCCGATGTCGTCGATCTCCACGCCCCTGGTGTCGAGTTCGCGGATGACCTCGGCCAGCAGCTTGGCGCCACCCGTGACCGGGACGGTCAGCTGGCGGGTGTGCGGGTCGGTCTTGACTTCGCCCTTGCCGAAGCCTGCGAGGACCTCGCGGGCCGGGGCCAGCTGATCGCTCTGGTGCACGACGACCTCGACGCGCTCGCCGCCGGTGCGGGCCTTGAGCTGGTCGGAGCTGCCGCGCGCGATGACCTTGCCGTGATCGACGACGGCGATGTCGTGGGCGAGGCGGTCGGCCTCTTCGAGGTACTGGGTGGTGAGCAGCAAGGTGGTGCCGCCGGCCACCAACTCCTGGATGACTTCCCACAGTTGCTGCCGGTTGCGCGGGTCGAGGCCGGTGGTCGGCTCGTCCATGAACATGACGGGCGGCGAGACCACGAGGGCCGCCGCGAGGTCGAGGCGCCGTCTCATGCCGCCCGAGTACGTCTTGGCGGGGCGGTCGGCGGCGTCCGCGAGGTTGAAGCGGTCGAGCAGTTCGCCCGCGCGCACCTTCGCGGCCTTGGCGTTCATCTGGTAGAGCCGGCCGACCATGTGAAGGTTCTCGCGGCCGGTCAGGTATTCGTCGACGGCCGCGAACTGGCCGGAAAGGCCGATGGAGCGGCGCACCTCGTTGGGGTGCTTGAGGACGTCGATGCCCGCGACGAACGCCTTGCCGCTGTCGGGCTGGAGCAGGGTGGTGAGGACGCGCACGGCGGTGGTCTTGCCGGCGCCATTGGGGCCGAGGAGGCCGAGGACCGTGCCTTCGGGGACGTCGAGGTCCACGCCGTCCAGAGCCGTTACGTTGCCGAACGTCTTCACCAGGCCTTCGGCGTAGATGGCGCCTGGCATGTGAGTACCCCCAGTGGTGGGTGTGACTTTCTGGACAAATCCTAGATTTTCCGGGCATGGATCGCCCGGTGGAGCCTTTGTCAAGCCATACCCTAACGCGATACATCGCGTTCTGTCAGCGGCACTGCGCACACCGCCCTCGTGGGCCCTATTCGACGACGGTGTAGCCCGCCTCCCGCAGCGCCGACGCCAGCTCGGCGCAGTGCTCCGGGCCCTTCGTCTCCAGGTGCAACTCGACCTCCACCTCCGTGAGTCCGAGCCGGGGATCGGTCCGTACGTGACTCACGTCCAACACATTGGCATCGAGCACCGACAACTCGCCGAGGAGCGAAGCCAGTGCCCCCGGCCGGTCCGTCAGACGCAGGCGCAGCGACAGATAGCGGCCCGCCGCCGACATGCCGTGCCGCAGGATGCGCTGCATGAGCAACGGGTCCACGTTGCCGCCCGAGAGCACCGCGACGACCGGCCCGCGGAACGCCCCGGGATCGCTGAGCAGCGCGGCCACCGGGCTCGCCCCGGCCGGCTCCACCACCAGCTTCGCCCGCTCCAGGCACAGCAGGAGCGCGCTGGACAGCTCGTCCTCGGAGACCGTGCGCACCTCGTCCACCAACTCGCGGACCAGCGCGAACGGAATGTCGCCCGGCCGGCCCACCTTGATCCCGTCGGCCATCGTGGGCGCGGTGTCGACGGCCACCGGATGCCCGGCGGCGAGCGAGGGCGGATAGGCCGCGGCGGCCGCCGCCTGCACCCCGACGATCCTGACGTCCGGCCGCAGCGCCTTCACCGCGACCGCGATGCCCGCCGCGAGCCCGCCGCCGCCGATCCCGACGACGATGGTGCGCACCTCGGGGCACTGCTCCAGGATCTCCAGGCCCACCGTGCCCTGCCCGGCGATGATGTCCTGGTGGTCGAAGGGGTGGATGAACACCGCCCCGGTCTCGGCCGCGTACGCCTCGGCCGCGGCCAGCGTCTCGTCGACGACCGTGCCGTGCAGGATCACCTCGGCCCCGTAGTGCCGGGTCGCGGCGACCTTCGGCAGCGGGGCGCCCATCGGCATGAACACCGTCGAGTGCACGCCGAGCAGTGACGAGGCGAGCGCCACGCCCTGTGCGTGGTTGCCGGCACTGGCGGCCACCACACCGGCCGCCCGCTCCTCGGGACGCAGCCCGGAGATCCGTACGTACGCGCCCCGCAGCTTGAAGGACCCCGTGCGCTGGAGGTTCTCGCACTTGAGGTGCACCGGCGCACCCACGAGTGACGAAAGATGGCGTGAACCTTCCATCGCGGTGGTGCGGGCCACTCCCGACAGCATCTTCTGCGCACCGCGGACGTCGTCGAGGATGAGGTCGTGCAAGGGGCCAGACGTACCGAAGCTCATGACCGCAAGTCTCGCAGCTCACACCCCTTCCGGCCGCTGGGCGGCCGATCCGCCCGGGACTTGTCCACAGCTTTGCGCACCGCCGGTACGTATGCGGGTCAGGCCGCGTACTCTGTCCCCCACCACACCGATACCCGCACGAGAGAGCCCCGGCCATGCCCCCAGTTCAGGACATGACTCCCCCGCTCGATCCCGGCCTCCTCGATGCCCTCCAGCACCAGGTGGCCGTGTTCGCCCGCCGTGCCGAGCAGACCAGGCTCGGCGGCGTCGGGCAGGTCCGCAACTCGATGGACCGGGCGGCCTATCTGCTGCTCAACCGGCTGGACCTGGAAGGCCCGATGGGCGTCAAGGCGCTCGCCGCGGGCATGGGGATCGACTCCTCGACCGTGACCCGCCAGGTCGCCCCGCTCGTCGACACCGGCCTGGTCAAGCGGACCTCGCACCCCGAGGACGGCCGGGCGGTCGTGCTCCAGCTGTCCCCGCGCGGCCAGTCCCGCCTCGAAGAGGTGCGCTCCTCGCGGCGCGAGCTGATGGCCCAGGTCACCGACGGCTGGACCGAGCACGAGCGGGAGTCGTTCACCTCGCTGCTCACGCGCTTCAACTCCGCGCTCTCGGCCCGCCAGTCGGCCGCGCAGGAGCCGTCCGCGCCGACCTCTTGACCGGGGGCTCGCGCCTGCCCTCATATGAGGCTCATGCGCGAGCGGCACTCCACCCGACACCGCCGCCGCACCCGGGAGTTCGAGGCATTCGTGGCGGGCGCGGGAGGCCGGTTGCTGCATGCCGCCACCCTGCTGACCGCCGAGCCCGTCGACGCCAACCCGCGTGCCCGGCGCCTGCTGACCTCCGCCCTCGCCGAGACGTACGCCCGCTGGCACCGGCTGCGCGGTGAGGACCCGTACGACCGCACCCGGCAGGAGCTCGCGGCCCGCTTCGCCCGCGCCGCCTGGCGCCACCACAGGCCCGCCGTCCCGGGCCTCCCCCGGCCGGCCGCCGAGACCGGGCTCCTGGCGCGGCTGACCCCGCAGGAACGTCTCATCCTGGTCCTGCGCCTGTACGAGGGCGTCGCCGAGGAGCAGACCGCGGCGACGGTCGGGCTCCCGGTGGACCGGGTCCGCGCGATCTGCACCCGGGCCGTCACCGCGATGCGCAGCACCCCGCCCGCGCCACCCGCACCCGCCGCCCCGGCCCCCGAGGTGGCCACGTGAACCGGCCCGGGGCCCCGGCACGGGAGGCCGTATGAGCACGCCCGACCGCAAGACCGCCGAGGTCCGCCACCTCCTGGAGAGCGGCGCCCACCCGGTCGTCCCCGCCGAACTGGCCTATCGCGCGGCCGAGTTGGGACTGCGCATGCTGCACAGGCGCCGCATCGTGCGGCGCCTGATGTGGCTGCTGCTGGCGGCGGCGGTGATCGTCTTCGTGGTGTGGGCCGCGACGGTCCAGCCCTGGGTGGCGCCACCGTCCACGGTGACGCCACCCGTCGACGGGCTCTAGCTCAGACCTGGCCCAGCGCCTGCTGGAGGTCGGCGAGCAGGTCGTCCGCGTTCTCGATGCCGACGGAGACCCGGACCAGGTCCGCCGGGACCTCCAGGGCCGAGCCGGCGACGCTGGCGTGCGTCATGCGGCCCGGGTGCTCGATCAGCGACTCGACGCCGCCGAGGGACTCGCCCAGCGTGAACAGCTTCGTGCGGTTGCAGACGTCCACCGCCGCCTGCTCGCCGCCCTCGACGCGGAAGGAGACCATGCCGCCGAAGGCACGCATCTGCTTGGCCGCGATCTCGTGGCCGGGGTGCTCGGGCAGCCCCGGGTACAGGACCTGGGTGACCTTGCCGTGCCGGGTCAGCATCTCGGCGACCTTGCCCGCGTTCTCGCTGTGCCGGTCCATGCGCACCGGAAGCGTCTTGATGCCGCGCAGCACCAGCCACGCGTCGAACGGCCCGGCGACCGCGCCCATCGCGTTCTGGTGGTACGCCAACTCCTCGCCGATCTCGGCCGAGTTGGCGATCAGCGCGCCGCCCACGACGTCCGAGTGCCCGCCCATGTACTTGGTCAGCGAGTGCACGACGACGTCCGCGCCGAGCGACAGGGGCTGCTGGAGGTAGGGGCTCGCGAAGGTGTTGTCGACGACGAGCTTGGCGCCGGCGGTCGAGGCGACCTCGGCGACGGCGGCGATGTCGGTGATCCCGAGCAGCGGGTTGGAGGGCGTCTCGACCCAGACGACCTTCGTGCGCGGAGTGATCGCGGCCCGCACCGACGCCGGGTCGGAGGTGTCGGCGACCGACCACTCGACGCCCCAGCGCGAGACGACCTTCGCGAACAGGCGGAACGTGCCGCCGTAGGCGTCGTTCGGGATCACCACGTGGTCACCGGGCGCGAGCAGCGTGCGCAGCAGGCAGTCCTCGGCGGCGAGACCGGAGGCGAAGGCGAGGCCGCGGCGGCCGCCTTCGAGGGCCGCCAGGTTCTCTTCGAGCGCGGTCCGCGTCGGGTTCGCGCTGCGGCTGTACTCGTAGCCGCCGCGGAGACCGCCGACGCCGTCCTGCTTGTACGTGGAGACCTGGTAGATCGGCGGTACGACCGCCCCGGTCAGCGGATCGGCGGTGTTTCCCGCGTGGATCGCGATGGTCTCGAAGCTCTTGTCGAGGTGCTCGTGGCTCATGACTCAGAGCCTAGTTCGTCGGCCCGGCGGGTTCGCCCCATCCCGGAACGGTCCAGCAGGGTCGGGTTCGCCACACGGGAGCGCCCCGGTCCGCCTTCCGCGGCACGGCCGGTCCGCCGTCGCGGGCACGGCCGGTTCGTCATATCCGGGCGCGGTCTGGTTCGCTGGTGGACATGGAGATTCTGTGGATTCTGCTCGTCCTTGCCGCACTGACCGCGCTCACCGTCCGGTTCGTGTCCCGCCGGGGCGGCGGCATCCAGCTGGCGCGGCCCGGATCGCCCGACGCCGCCGACCCGTCGGCGTACGGCTTCGCGCTCCAGGAGGAGCTCGACGTCCGCCTGCCCGGGCCGGACCAGGATCTCCTCGACGTGCTCGCGGTGGTGCAGCACACCCAGGACTGGAAGCCGGCCCAGCGCCTGCTCGCCGAGACCCCGAAGGAGGGCGAGCGGCGCTGGCAGCGCGTCCAGGCCTTCGCGGGCGCGGCCTCCCTCGAACTGGCCCAGCGCCCCGGCGTCGGCGGGGCCTGGCTGCGCAAGTGGCGCTCCGAGGCGCCGAAGGACGCGGGCGCGGCCCAGGTGCACGCGGAGTTCCTGGTCCAGCAGGCATGGCGGTCCTCGGCGGTCGGCCGCGACGACTTCCGCATCATCCTGGAGGAGGCCCGCACGGTCTGCGGCGAGGCCGCGCTGCTCGCCCCGGGCGACCCGGTCCCGTACGTCACCGAACTCGCCGTGGCCCGCGGACTCGCCTATCCACGGCCGGAGTTCGACCAGCTGTGGGCCAAGGTCATGGACCGCGCCCCGCACCACATGGGCGCGCACCTCGCGGCCCTGCACTACCACTGCGAGAAGTGGCACGGCTCGCGCGCCCAGGCCGACGAGTTCGCGACGGCGGCCGCGGCCCGCGCCCCGCACGGCTCCCTGCTCTCCGCGCTGCCCCTGTTCGCGGTGTACGAGCACACCACCGACATCGTCCTCGTGTCCGACTTCTACCGCACGGCGGTGGTGAGCCGCGCCATGGAGGGCGCCCTGCACGCCGTCCACCAGGCCCGTGCCGACGACCCGGTGCTGCCGCTGGTCCGTCACCTCCTCGTCTTCTTCCTGGTGCGCGGCGAACGCTGGGCGGAGTCGATGGACCAGTTCGTGGCCCTGGACGGCTATGTCGGCGCGGTCCCCTGGACGGTCTCCGATGACCCGGCGGCGACCTACACGCTGTGCCGGGCGCTCGCGGTCGCGGGGTACGAGGCGAACGGCGGCAGCCCTGCGACGCTGCGGCGGCCGTAGCGTCTGCCGGGGTGCGGGTGCTCCGGCGCTGTCCCGCCCGCTCGGGCTGGGCGGTGTGCGGAATCTCCGGGCCTCCCGGCGCGTTATGCCTGGGCACCCAATCTTCCGAGGAGCCCCCGATGATCTTCGGCCGCCGCACGCCCGAGCTGCCCACCCCCGAGCAGGCCCTCAAGGGACGCCCGGAGCCCGAATTCGCCCTGCCCTCCCGGCACACCGTCCTGGGCAACCCGCTGGCGGGCCCCTACCCGGCGGGCCTGGAGGTCGCGGACTTCGGGATGGGCTGCTTCTGGGGCGCCGAGCGCAAGTTCTGGCAGACCCCGGGCGTCTGGACGACCCTGGTCGGCTACCAGGGCGGCAGCACGGTGAACCCCGCGTACGAGGAGGTCTGCTCGGGCCTGACCGGCCACACCGAGGCGGTGCGGGTGGTCTACGACCCCGCCGTCGTCTCGTACGAGCAGCTCCTGAAGGTGTTCTGGGAGAACCACGACCCGACCCAGGGCTTCCGCCAGGGCAACGACGTGGGCACCCAGTACCGCTCCGCGATCTACCCCCACACCCCCGCCCAGGAAGCCACCGCCCGCGCCTCCCGCGAGTCCTACCAGAAGGTCCTGACGGGCTCGGGCTACGGCACGATCACCACGGAGCTGCTCCCCGCGGAGGGCCGCCCCTTCTACCCCGCCGAGCCGTACCACCAGCAGTACCTCGACAAGAACCCGGCCGGGTACTGCGGGATCGGCGGGACCGGGGTCTCCTGCCCGATCGGGGTGGCCAGGGCCGAGGGCTGACCGGCACCCGTCCGAGCTGATCGGCACCTTTCCGATCGCACCCGTCGACGGACCGCGGGGCACCTGCCGGAAGGCGGTGCCCCGTTCTTCGTGCCCGCCCCCCTGCCCTTCTGGAGTACGCACGGCCGTGTGGACGGGTGATGTTGTGCGGCGAAGGGAGGCGGGCGGTCGCGGGCGGGCCCGTCGTCGGAGTGAATGGCCCGGACGAGAGCTGTTCGGGCGGACGGGCGGTAGGCGTGAGTGATCCGAGGACGACCATGGGAGAAGCCGTACACCTGAGACTGCCGCACGCGCCGCCCAAACCCGCGCCCGGGTGCCCGGTGTGTGCGGATCTGGTCGCGCGCCGGCGGGCCGCCCGCGGGCGGGGGGACTTCTCGGCGGCCACGGACGCGGACGTGGAGATCCGCCACCACCCGCATCCGGGCCGGGCCCGGCGGCGCTAGCCCCGCCCGCCGACCGGGCACTGCTCCCCCGGGGCGATGGGGCCGCCGATATTCGCTGGCCGCAGCGGTCCTGAGTACGCGGGGGCCCATCCCAGCCCCGGCAGGGGCGTGGGGAACTGCACGAACGGCCCCCGACGGAGCCGCACCCGAACTCACGTCATGCGGAAGCACCCCCCTACGCCTGTGCGAGCCGAAAACCACCGCTCCCGCGTATACGAGTTCAACCGCGGACCGTGCGGGGCTGGTCGCGCAGTTCCCCGCGCCCCTAACGGGGCTCGTGCGGGACACGCCCCACAGCGCCCCGGGATCGTCGCGATCCGCGATGTGACCCCGCTGGCACACCGCGTCCACGCGCTCGTACGGGACGGCCAACTCGACGCCGCCCGGGCCCTGTTGCCCGCCGAGCGGGTCTATCCGGCGGCCGATGACCGCAGCGCCGCCGCCGTCCGTCCCGGGTCGTAGTCCGGGCCGACCCCGTCGACCAGGACCACATCGCCCGGGATGTGGTCGGCGCGCAGAGGGATCAGGGCCTGGTAGGCGGGTGAGTCGTACCAGGCCCTGGCCTTCTCGATGGTCGGGAAGCCGATGATGACCAGCGCCTCGGGCCATTCGCCCTCGCGTACCTCCAGCGGTGCGTTGTGCACCAGGAAGCGGCCGTCGAAGGGGGCCAGGGTGGACTGGATGCGCTCCACGTAGGTGAAGACCTCCTCGTGCGGGCGGGCCGGCGGGCGCAGGTTGCCGATGGCGTACGCGGTCATGGTGTCCTCCTGGTGACGCTCCTCCGTACGAACGGTCCGATCATGTCCAGGGCCGCCGGGCCGGGTCGATTACCCCGGAGGTAACGGGGGGGGGCGGGCGGACCGGGCACGCGAACGGCCCCGGAGGCAGGGGGGATGCCTCCGGGGCCGTGATCGGAGCCCGGGCCGGAGCTCGGGCCGTAGCTCGGAGCCCGGATCGTGGCTCGGGGCCCGGGCCGTAGCTCGGGGCCCGGGTCGTGGCTCGGGGCCCGGATCGTGGCTCGGGGCCATGACCCGGGAGCGGGGTCAGATCGTCGCGGTGTCGATCACGAACCGGTAGCGCACGTCGCTGGCCAGGACCCGTGCGTACGCCTCGTTGATCTGGTCCGCGCGGATCAGCTCGATCTCGGCGCCCAGGTTGTGCTCGGCGCAGAAGTCGAGCATCTCCTGGGTCTCGTCGATGCTGCCGATCATCGAGCCGGCCAGGATCTTGTTGCCGCCGATGAGGCCGAACATGTTGAGCGAGTTCGGCTCCTCGGGGGCGCCCACGTTCACGAACGCGCCGCCGGCCTTCAGGAGCGAGAGGTACGCGCCCAGGTCGAGCGGGGCGGACACGGTGGAGACGATCAGGTCGAGGGAGCCCGCGAGCTGCTTGAAGGTGTCCTCGTCGCCGGTCGCGTAGTAGTGGTCGGCGCCCAGCTTGAGGCCGTCGTCCTTCTTGCGCAGCGTCTGGCTGAGCACGGTCACCTCGGCGCCCATCGCGTGCGCGATCTTGACGCCCATGTGACCGAGGCCGCCGAGCCCGAGGATGGCGACCTTCTTGCCGGGGCCCGCCTGCCAGCGCTTGAGCGGCGAGTACAGGGTGATCCCGGCGCACAGCAGCGGGGCCGCGACGTCCAGCGGGATGCTGTCGGGGATGCGCAGCGTGTGGTCCGCGTCCACGACGATGTGCGTGGAGTAGCCGCCGTAGGCGGGCTTGCCGTCCCGGCCGATGGCGTTGTACGTCGAGACGCCGTCCTCGCAGAACTGGTTCTGCCCCGAGAGACAGGCCCCGCACGTGCCGCAGGAGTCGACGAAGCAGCCGACGCCCGCACGGTCGCCGACCTGGAACTTGCTGACGTCCGAGCCGACCTCGGTGATCACACCGGCGATCTCGTGGCCGGGCACCATCGGGAAGATGGCCTGCCCCCAGCCCTCGGTCGCCTGGTGGATGTCGGAGTGGCAGATACCGGCGTACTTGATCTCGATGAGCACGTCGTTGGGGCCCACCGGGCGGCGCTCGATGGTGGTGCGCTCCAGCGGAGCCTTGGCGGCGGGGGCGGCGTAGGCGGCGACGGTGGTCATGTGCCGTTCTCCTCAGATCTTTGGGGTACGCCCCCAGCGTGCCCGAGTTTCCGCACGTCACCCAGGCCTCTGTCCCGCCTACGACCAGCGTGCGTACCACTGGCAGGGACAGGCTCCTGGTCGTACGTCCAGGCTCCCGGGCGCGGATACTGGGTTGTCATGGACCAGCGCGCCGAACTCAGTGAATTCCTCCGCTCCCGCCGTGCCCGGCTGAAGCCGGAGGACGTGGGGCTGCCCGACCACGGGCGCCACCGCAGGGTGCCGGGGCTGCGCCGGGAGGAGCTGGCACAGCTGGCCGGGGTGTCGGTGGCGTACTACACGCGCCTGGAGCAGGGGAACGCGCAGAACGTCTCGGTGGAGGTCCTGGAGGCGATCGGGCGGGTGCTGCGCCTGAGCGACACGGAGCAGGACCACCTCACGCACGTGGCCAAGGGCAAGGCGAAGAAGAAGCGCGCCTCGGCCTGCAGGCCCCAGCAGGTGCGCCCGGCGCTCCAGCAGCTGATCGACGCGATGGAGGGCGTGCCCGCCTACATCGTCGGCCCGCGCCTGGACATCCTGGGCTGGAACCGGATGGCGGCGGCCCTGTTCGGCGACATGTCCCAACTGCCGCCGCAGGAAAGGAACCTGGCCCGCCAGGTGTTCCTCGATCCGGCGTCGCGCTCGCTGTACATGGACTGGCACAGCAAGGCCGTCGACATGGTGAGCGTGCTGCGGCTCGGCGCGGGCTGCTATCCGGACGACCCGCAACTCACTTCCCTGATCGGCGAGTTGTCGGTCAAGAGCGAGGAGTTCCGCACGATGTGGGCGGCCCACACGGTCGCCGACAAGGGGCATGGCGTCAAGCGGCTGCGCCATCCGGTGGTGGGCGAGCTGACGCTGGCGTACGAGACGCTGAAGCTGCCGGACGCGCACGACCTGTCGCTGGTGACCTTCCACGCCGAGCCGGGTTCGAAGTCGCAGGAGTCGCTGCGGCTGCTGGGCAGCTGGAGCGCCGACCAGCCGGTCCGTACGGCCTGAGAAACGGCTGCGGGGGCCCCGAAGGGCCCCCGGGCCGAGCAGGTGGCGGAACGGTCAGGCGGCGGAGCCGGCCTTCCACTGGTCCCAGCTCATGTTCCAGCCGTTGAGGCCGTTGTCCGGCTGGATCGTCTTGTCGTGCGAGTTCTTGATGACCACGACGTCACCGGTGATGGAGTGGTCGTAGAACCAGGCGGCCGTGGTGCCGTCGTCGTTGGCACCCTTGGTGTCGGACAGGCCGACGCAGCCGTGGCTGGTGTTGGCGCTGCCGAAGATGGACTTGGCGCCCCAGTAGTTGCCGTGGATGAAGGTGCCGGACGCGGACAGGCGCATGGCGTGCGGCACGTCCTTGATGTCGTACTCGCCCTTGCCGTCGTCGTCCGTGAAGCCGA
This sequence comes from Streptomyces xanthochromogenes, assembly GCF_014650455.1. Lineage (GTDB taxonomy): Bacteria > Actinomycetota > Actinomycetes > Streptomycetales > Streptomycetaceae > Streptomyces > Streptomyces xanthochromogenes. The sequence goes on from NZ_BMUZ01000001.1 coordinate 406,518, forward strand.
CCGTCGCGCCGTTCATCCGGGTCTCCTTGTACTTCTCGGAGATCACCATCTGGCCGTTGTACGTGGGGTGTTCGGGGGAGCCCGCGGAGATCGGGATGGTCTTCACGGTCTTGCCGTCCTGGGTGACGGTCATGGTGTGGGTGTTCGCGTCCACGGTGGAGACCTGGTTGCGGCCGATCTTGAAGGTGACCGTCTTCTCCTGGACGCCGGTGATCCCGTTGGAGGCCTCGACGCCGTCCAGGTCCATCTTCATGGTGACGGTCGAGTTCTCCTTCCAGTACTCCTGCGGGCGGAAGTCGAGGCGCTGCGAGCCGAACCAGTGCCCGACGACCTCCTGGCCGGAGCTGGAGGAGACGGCGATCTTGGCCTGCACGCCCTTCTTGTTGGTGATCGCCTTGTCGAAGTTGATCGACACCGGCATGCCGACACCGACGGTCGAACCGTCCTCGGGCGTGAAGTTGCCTATGAAGCTGTTCTTCGGGGACACGGTGCTGAAGGAGGCGTTCTCGTGCGCCTGCCGCGACTTGGCGTCCGTCGCGGTAGCGGTGATCTTGTACGTGGTGGAACGCTTCAGGGCCTTGTCGGGCGCCCAGCTCAGGCCGTCGGCGGATATCTTCCCGTCGACCTTGGCGCCGTCGGCCGAGGTCAGCGTCACATCGGTCAGCTTGCCCTCGGCGACGGTGACCTTGGTGTCGCTGTTGATGCCGACGTTGTCGGCACCGTTCTTGGGCGTGATGGTGATCTTGGCGTCCGAGGTGTCCTTCTCGGCGGCCTTGTCGGCCGCGGCCTGGGCCGATGACGAGCTGTCGGCCTTGGCGCCCTTGTCGCCGTCACCGTTGCAGGCAGAAAGGACCAGTACGCCGCCGAGCACCGCGCACGCCGCCGCGAGACCCTGCTTGCGGCGCTTACTCTCCGTCTTCACACGCTTCTCCATCGTTGCCGTCCCCCCGCAAGTCATCACGTCTAGAACATCAGACTGCTCGTTCCGGTTCCGCAGCGGGGGTGAATGTGGGGCACACCACGCGTCCGAGGACGGGTCGGGGCGGGACGGACAAGATCGCCGAAAGACTTCTCGTCCCACCCCGGCCTCCGCTCGGCCGCCCGGTATGCCCGTTCAGTCGCCGTCTCGTTCGGTCGTCGTCTCGTCCGGCGGCCGCCCCGGTCGGCAGCCGCCCCGGTCAGTCCTCGTCGTTGCCGTCCTCCTCGTCGAGGTCCCACTCCTCGTCGTCGGGGTCGTAGCCGACCCGCTCGCTGCTCCAGGAGGCCTGGACCAGGTCCGCGCCCGGCAGCGCCTCCACGAGGTCGATCGGGTCCACGAGGTAGGCGAGGGCCTCCGCTCCGTCTTCCCGTACCGCCGCCTCGGCATGCGTGCGTTCCTCGGGTCGCATCTCCGGGTCCTCCTCGATGCGGGCCAGCGCGGCCGCCGCCAGCTCGTCCGCGTCCTGGATCTCCAGGACCAAATCGACCCGGAGGCGCACATACCGTGATGTCTCTTCTTCGCTCATGCGGGGAGCGTAGGGCTCAAGCCGTCCTCGACTTTCCCGCGACCCGCTGCTTTCACTAGCATCAGCGCATCCCGCCAATTCGACGTACTCGCAAGGGGATCGCTCACTTGTCCGTCGCTCGTCGTCCCCTGCTCACCGCCACCGCGGCGGGCACCCTGCTCTGCGCCCTGTGGTTCGTCCCGTCCGCCAACGCGACGGACGAGCAACACCCTTCGAAGCCCCCCGCCCCCTCCGCGTACCGGGCCGACTCCGCTCCGGCCGAAGGCCCGTTGGCCCTCGCCGACACCGGCGGCGCGGACACCTCCCCCTACCTGGTCGGCGGCACGCTGTTCCTGGGGCTCGGGGCGGGGTTCGTGACGTACTCGGTGCGCAGGTCACGCCTTTGCTGACGCCACGCCTGCGCTGACCCGATCCGGGCGCCGTACCTCAACTCCCCTGCAACGCGACGGAAGTTCGCCCACGCGCAAGGGCCGCCCGGGACACGAGATCCCGGGCGGCCCTTGCGCTGTTCGCGAGGTGACTCAGGCGAGCCGGCCCGTCACCGTCTCCACGGCGGCGACCAGCCTGCCCTCGCGTACGAAGGCGTCCGCGGCGGCCAGGTCGGGGGCGAGGAAGCGGTCCGGGCCCGGGCCCTGGATGCCGGCCGCGCGGGCCGCGGCGATGGCCGCCTGCGAGGCGGGCGCGGGGGTCAGGCCCTTGCGCAGCTCGATGCCGCGGGTCGCCGCGTACATCTCGACGGCGATGATGCGGGCCAGGTTGTCCACGGAGGTGCGCAGCTTGCGCGCGGCCGACCAGCCCATGGAGACGTGGTCCTCCTGCATGGCGGAGGACGGGATGGAGTCGGCGGAGGCCGGCACCGCGAGCCGCTTCATCTCGCTGACCAGGGCCGCCTGGGTGTACTGGGCGATCATCAGGCCGGAGTCCACACCGGCGTCGTCGGCGAGGAACGGCGGCAGTCCGTGGCTGCGGTTCTTGTCGAGCAGCCGGTCGGTGCGGCGCTCGGCGATCGAGCCGAGGTCGGCGGCGGCGATGGCGAGGAAGTCCAGGACGTAGGCGACCGGGGCGCCGTGGAAGTTGCCGTTGGACTCGACGCGGCCGTCGGCCAGGACCACCGGGTTGTCGACGGCGGCGGCCAGTTCGCGCTCGGCGACGGTCAGGGCGTACGCGATGGTGTCGCGTCCGGCACCGTTGACCTGGGGGGCGCAGCGCACCGAGTACGCGTCCTGGACCCGGGGGGCCTCCTCCTCCTGGAAGTGGCCGGTCAGGCCCGAACCCTCCAGTACGGCAAGCATGTTGGCGGCGGAGGCTCCCTGACCCGGGTGCGGGCGGATGGCGTGCAGCTCGGGCGCGAGCACCTTGTCGGTGCCGAGCAGCGCTTCGAGGGAGAGGGCCGCCGTGATGTCGGCGGAGGTGTAGAGCTTCTTCAGGTCGGCGATGGCCATGCACAGCATGCCGAGCATGCCGTCGGTGCCGTTGAGGAGGGCCAGGCCCTCCTTCTCGCGCAGCTCGACGGGCTCGATGCCGGCCGCGGCGAGCAGCTCGCCCGCGGGCTTCACAACGCCGTCGGGCCCTTCGGCGTCGCCCTCGCCCATCAGCGTGAGGGCGCAGTGCGACAGCGGCGCGAGGTCGCCGGAGCAGCCGAGCGAGCCGTATTCGTGGACGACGGGGGTGATGCCCGCGTTCAGCACGTCGGCCATGGTCTGGGCGACGGAGGGGCGCACACCGGTGTGCCCCGAGGCGACGGTCTTCAGGCGCAGGAACATGAGGGCGCGCACGACCTCGCGCTCCACCCGCGGGCCCATGCCGGCCGCGTGCGAACGCACGATGTTGCGCTGCAGCTGGGCGCGCAGCTCGGGGCTGATGTGCCGGGAGGCCAGGGCGCCGAAGCCGGTGGAGACGCCGTACACCGGCTCGGGCTTCGCGGCCAGGGCGTCGACGATCTCGCGGGCCCGGGCGAGGGCGGCGAGCGCCTCGGCGGAGAGCTCGACCTTCGCGTTGCCGCGGGCCACGGCGATGACGTCCTCGGGGGTGGTCCCGGAGGTCCCCACCACGACAGTGTGCATATCCATATTCAGCACCCTACGGATTGAATCGTCGGGTGTCACTAGCTCCGAGTGCCTCCGGGGTGGGCCCCGGCCCCCTGGGGCTCCGCCCCAGACCCCCGTTCGCGCCTGAACGGCGCTCGTCCTCAAACGCCGGACGGGCTGAGGATGCCCATGCCACCGGCGCTGCCAGGGGCGCGAGGAACTGCGCGACCAGCCACGCACGACGGACGGACGACAACGGGTTAGGGGCGCGGGGAACTGCGCGAAAGGCGGGCACGGTCCGCAGCCGAAAAGGAGGTTGGGGGCGCGGGGAACTGCGCAGAACGGCCACGTGTGGCCCGCGGGCGAGGGCGGGGCCGGGGGTGGGCGGGGTGTCAGCCCCGGCCCCTGAAGCGGCGGCGGTCGTGCGGCGGCGACGGCGGCGCATCGGCGAGGCGCAGGACCGCCCCGTCCCGCCCCGCCACCACCGGCTTCGCCGAGCGCGCGGCCTTCGCGCGGTACTGGGCCGCATCCGCGAGGCGGAACAGGCGGCGGGCCGAGCGCACCTCGCCGATCGGGTCGCCCGTGGAGGCCACCCCGCACGCGACTCCCTCGCCGAGCTCCAACTCCCCCGCACGCAGACAGAGTTGCTCGCCCACGGCGACGACCTCATCGGCGGTGGGGCCGACCGCGAGGAGGCAGAACTCGTCGCCGCCGAGCCGCGCGGCCAGCGCGCCCGGCAGCATCGCCCCGCACAGGGAGAGCACCGAGCCGAAGCGTTCGAGAAGGCGGTCGCCGACCGCGTGCCCCAGGGTGTCGTTGACCCGCTTGAGCCCGTTCAGGTCGCACACGACGAGGCTGACGACGGAGTCGTCCGCCCGGTGCAGTTCGATCGCCTCGTCGAGGTGCATGTCGACGGCGCGGCGGTTGGCGAGCCCGGTGAGGGGGTCGGTGAAGGCCAGGCGCCGCACCTCTTCGAGGCGTTCGGTCTGGGAGATCCCGGCGGCGGCGACCGAGGCGAGGACCGTGGCGAAGTCCGCGTCGGCCGCGTCGAAGACGGGTGCCCCGATGGGCCGGGCCACGTACAGCTCGCCCCAGGCCCGCCCGTGCAGCACGATCGGGGCGACCACACAGCAGCCCCGGCCGCGCCTGCGCAGCGCGGTCACCCTCCCCCAGCTACCGCTGGGAGGTACCCCCACGTGGCAGTAGCCCGCCTCGCCCTCGGGCGGCGCGACGGCGGTCTCGACCCAGGCGTTGGGCTCGCCGCCGCCCGCCCAGCGCTCGTGCAGGAACTCGGTGATCTCGGGGAACTGGTGCACCGGGTACGTCTCGTCATCGGGGAACTCCTCCTCCCCGTCGGCCCGTTCACCCTCGTTCACCAGGACGCGCAGCCGCCCCAGCTCGCGCTCCCACACCGAGAGCGCGGCGAAGTTGCCACCGAGCGCGTCCCGCGCGCCGAGCGCGGCGGCACGCCAGGACTCGCGCGGCGTGTGGGCCGCGGCCATGGCCTGTGCCAGCGAAACCACGGCCCGCAGCCGGGCATCCTCTCCACCCATTTCTACAGCTTAGGTAGGTTTTGGGTGTTTTGACCCTTGGGACGCAGGACTCGTCTCGCGCACCGCGCGCTCCCGGTCCCTCCTGGCCACTCCCGGTCGCTCAGGGTCACTCCCCGGGCCACACCGGCTTCCGCTTCTCGTTGAACGCGGCCACACCCTCGGCGCGGTCCCCGGAGAACGCCACCGACCGCCACGCCGCGTCCTCGACCTCAAGACCGGCCCGCAGGTCAAGGCCGTGGCCGAGCCGCATCGCCCGCTTCGCGGCGCGCAGCCCGACGGGCGAGTTGGCCGCCATCCGCCCCGCGAGCGCGAGCGCTTCGGTGCGGGCGTCCTCGGCCAGCACGTCGACGAGCCCCAACTCCCTTGCCTCGACGGCCTCGACGCGGCGCGCGGTGAAGACCAGCTCGGCCGCCCGGGCGGCACCGACCCGGCGCGGCAGGAGCTGCGTACCGCCGCCGCCGGGGATGACGCCGACCGAGACCTCGGGCAGGCCGACCACGGCGGTCGCGTCCGCCACGATCACGTCGCAGGCGAGCGCGAGCTCGAAGCCGCCGCCGAGCGCGAAGCCGTGCACGGCGGCGACGGTCGGCATGGGCAGTTCGAGCACGCCGGTGTAGGCGGCGCGGGCGGTGGGGCGCTGGCGTACGAGCTCGGCGTCGGTGAAGGAGTTGCGCTCCTTCAGGTCCGCGCCGACGCAGAAGGCCCGCTCGTTCGTCGACGTCACCACGGTGACCCGGGCGTCGGGATCGGCGCCGAGCGCCTCGCAGGCGGCGGCGATGGAGCGGGCCATCTCCGTGGACACGGCGTTCATGGCCTTGGGCCGGTCGAGCACCAGCTCGGCGACGTACCCCTCGCGCCGCACGACGACGAACTCCCCGAACCGCTGCTCAGCCATGGCAACCCCTCCGTTAACGAACGTTACGTCGGGGTGATCCTAGGCCCGTGACCGGCGGGCCTCCAGGGTCTGTCGATGTCCCTCCCGCCGAACCGCGCGACGGGGCCCTAGGACAGGCCCTGCGTCTCCCGGCGGTGCAGGAGCCAGGGCTCCACCACGCCGAGGCCGCGGACCGGGCGCTGCCACATGGGCTGGAGCGCGAAGCGGTACTTCGCGGCCGGGACGGGCTCCTCGCCCTCCTTCTCGGCGGCGAGGGCGTCCTGGGCGGCCTGGGCCTCGGAGACGGGGGCGTCGCCCGTGCGGGCCAGCTCCTCGGCGAACGCCCCGTCGACCAGGACCGCGTCCTTGGGGGCTATCGAGGTGAGCCGGCTCGCGAGGTTCACGGTGGTGCCGAACACATCGCCCATGCGGGTCGTGACGGTGCCGAAGGCGATGCCCACGCGCAGGGCAGGCATCGTCTCGTCACCGGCCATCGTCTCGATGAGCCGCAGCGAGATCTCGGCGGCCGTGCCCGCGTCGTCGGCGGCGAACAGGACCTCGTCGCCCAGCGTCTTGATGAGCCGGCCGCCGTGGGCCGCGACCAGGTCGGCGGCGGTCGTCTCGAAGGCCTCGACGAGCTCGCCGAGCTCCTCCTCCTCCAGGCGCCGGGTGAGCCGCGTGAACCCGACGAGGTCGGCGAAGCCCACCGCGAGACGGCGGTCGACCATCTCCTCGTCGTCGGCCGCCTGCACCACGCGCCCGGTCGCGGCCGCCAGCTGGCGCCGCCACACGTAGACGAGGAACTCCTCCAGCTCCGGCAGCAGCAGCTCGACCAGGGGGTACGTGACCTCGGTACGGGTCATGCCGGGCTCGGGGGGCTCGGTGAGGCCCTCCAGGAAAGAATCGATCTGCCATTCGGCCAGCCGGGCGGTGGTCTGCCCGGTGGACCGCGCGACCTGCACCGCCATCGGCTCGCTGAGCAGCCCCGCCTCGACGAGACCGGCCAGCCGGCGCAGAGCGAGGACGTCGGCCTCGGTCAGCGCCTTGGCCTGCCCGATGTCGGCGAACCCCATGGCCCGCCAGAACCGGGACGCCAGCTCCATCGAGACGCCCGCGGTACGGGCCGCCTGGAACGGCGTGTAGCGCCGGTCGGCGCCGAGGATGAGCTGCTCCAGGCGGATGGCGAGCGGGTCGTCGGTCGGCTCGGCGGTGTGGTCGACGGCGTGGTGCGGCGTCGGGTACGCGGAGGACGCGGGTTGTGCGGGAGTGCCGGAGCCGCCGGGGCCGCTGCCGGTGCCGTCACCCGCACCGGACCGTGTCTCGTCGACGGTCACCGGCCGCCTCCTGCCCGTTGCCTGCGCACTGCCCTGCCGATCTGTCGCTGGATCGGGCTCAACGATACGGCAGGTGTGCCGTAGCTCACGTCCCGGGAGCGTGTCCTCGGCCAGGCTTACGGAGCGTCCGGGCGCAGGTGGACGATGTCGCCCGCCGCCACCGGGCGCTGCACGCCCTCCTCGGTGGCCAGGACCAGACGCCCGTCGCCGTCCACGGCCACCGCCTCGCCCCGTACCGACTGCCCACCCGGCAGCTCCGCACGCACCGTGCGGCCCAGCGTCGCGCAGGCCGCCGCGTAGGCCTCCTGGAGGCCGGAGGCCGCCGGGTCGCCGGCGGCCTCCCGCCAGGTGCCGTACCACTGCTCCAGGGAGCGCAGCACGGCGCGCAGCAGGGTGTCGCGGTCGGTGGAGACGGCGTCCGCGAGGGCGAGCGAGCCGGCGCCGGGCACGGGGAGCTCCCCGGCGCGCAGGGTCACGTTGAGGCCGATGCCGACGACGAGGCCGTCCGCCCCGGCACGCTCCGCGAGGATGCCGCCCGCCTTGCGCTCCTCGCCCGCCACGGTCAGCAGGAGGTCGTTGGGCCACTTCAGCGCGGTGTCGACACCCGCCGCCCGCTCCAGGCCCTTCGCCACCGCGACCCCGGTGAGCAGCGGCAGCCACCCCCATCGCTCGACCGGCACCGACGCCCCCGGCTTGAGCAGCACCGAGAAGAAGAGCCCGGAGCGGGCCGGCGCCGACCAGCGGCGGTCCAGGCGTCCGCGCCCCGCGGTCTGCTCCTCGGCGACCAGGACCGCGCCCTCGTCGAGCCCGTCCGCCTTGGCGGCGAGGTCGGAGTTGGTGGAGCCGGTCGCGGTGACCACGTCGAGCGAGGTCCACAGCGCGTCGGGGCGGAGCAGGGCGCGGCGCAGCGCGGTGGCGTTCAGGGGCGGCCGGTCGAGGTCGGACCAGCGGCTGTCGGAAGCGTCCGGGGGTGTCATGCAGCCAGGTTAGGCCGCAATTGCAAGGCGCCCCGGGTGTGGCAAACGCCGCACTGCCGAACCGTATCGGCGCCACTACCCTACGAGTCAGTAGCCAGCCTACGAGTCAGCAGCCAGCCACCCCGTGACCAGGCAGGGAGCCGCATCCCGATGTCCGAGCCGGAAAACGCCCAGAGCGACGCCACCGTCGACATCCACACCACCGCCGGAAAGCTCGCGGATCTTCAGCGCCGCATCGACGAGGCGACCCACGCCGGCTCCGCGCGTGCGATCGAAAAGCAGCACGCCAAGGGCAAGTTGACGGCCCGTGAGCGGGTCGAACTGCTCCTTGACGAGGGCTCGTTCGTCGAGCTGGACGAGTTCGCCCGGCACCGCTCGACCAACTTCGGGATCGAGAAGAACCGCCCCTACGGCGACGGCGTGGTCACCGGTTACGGGACCGTCGACGGCCGCCCGGTGTGCGTCTACTCGCAGGACTTCACCATTTTCGGCGGCTCGCTCGGCGAGGTGTACGGCGAGAAGATCGTGAAGGTCATGGACTTCGCGATGAAGACCGGCTGCCCGGTCATCGGCATCAACGACGGCGGCGGCGCCCGCATCCAGGAGGGCGTGGTCGCGCTCGGCCTGTTCGCCGAGATCTTCCGCCGCAACGTGCACGCCTCGGGCGTCGTCCCGCAGATCTCGCTGATCGTCGGCCCGTGCGCGGGCGGTGCGGTGTACTCCCCCGCGATCACCGACTTCACGGTGATGGTCGACCAGACCTCGCACATGTTCATCACCGGCCCCGACGTCATCAAGACCGTCACCGGCGAGGACGTCGGCTTCGAGGAGCTGGGCGGCGCCCGCACCCACAACACCACGTCGGGCGTGGCCCACCACATGGCGGGCGACGAGAAGGACGCCATCGAGTACGTCAAGTCCCTGCTGTCGTACCTGCCGTCGAACAACCTGAGCGAACCGCCGGCCTTCCCCGAGGAGGCCGATCTGGAGACTTCGGACGAGGACCGCGAGCTCGACACGCTCATCCCGGACTCCGCGAACCAGCCGTACGACATGCACACGGCCATCGAACACGTCCTGGACGACGGGGAGTTCCTGGAGACGCAGGCCCTGTTCGCGCCGAACATCATCACGGGCTTCGGCCGCGTGGAGGGCTTCCCGGTCGGCATCGTCGCCAACCAGCCGATGCAGTTCGCCGGCTGTCTCGACATCAACGCCTCCGAGAAGGCCGCGCGCTTCGTGCGCACCTGCGACGCCTTCAACGTGCCGGTGCTGACCTTCGTGGACGTGCCGGGCTTCCTGCCGGGCGTGGACCAGGAGTACGGCGGCATCATCCGCCGCGGCGCCAAGCTGATCTACGCCTACGCCGAGGCGACGGTTCCGCTGATCACCGTCATCACGCGCAAGGCGTTCGGCGGCGCGTACGACGTCATGGGCTCCAAGCACCTGGGCGCCGACCTCAACCTGGCCTGGCCGACCGCGCAGATCGCGGTCATGGGCGCGCAGGGCGCGGTCAACATCCTGCACCGCCGCACGATCGCGGCGGTCGCGGACCCCGAGGAGGCGGAGGCGACCCGCACCGAGCTGATCGCGGACTACGAGGACACCCTGCTCAACCCGTACATCGCGGCCGAGCGCGGCTACGTGGACGCGGTGATCATGCCGTCGGAGACCCGGGCCCACATCGTGAAGGGCCTGCGTCAGCTGCGCACGAAGCGGGAATCCCTTCCTCCGAAGAAGCACGGCAACATCCCGCTCTAGCCCGCACCACATCCCTGGCCCGCATTCCGCACCCCGCATTCCGCAAGGAGCCGCTGTGATCAAGGTCGTACGGGGCAATCCGACCCCGGAGGAGCTGGCCGCCGCACTCGCGGTGGTCCAGGCGCGCGCCGCGGCGACGGCTTCGGCCGCGCCCGGTGCGCCGCAGCCGCCCGAGGGCTGGTCCGACCCGGCGCGCATAGCGCGGCGCGCCCTGCCGAGGCCCGGGGCGCGCACCTGGGCCAGGACCTACTGGCCCGCGTAGGCACCACCCGGAGCGACGGCCGGACCCTCCAGCGAGGGGCCCGGCCGTCTTCGTGCGGACGCCTCACAGCACCTCGGCCAGGACCTGCGCCATGACCCGGTAGCCCGCGTCGTTGGGGTGCAGGGCGTCGCCCGAGTCGTAGGCAGGGGCGAGCCGGTCGGGGTCGGACTTCGAGGCGAGCGCCTTGTCGAAGTCGACGACCGCGTCGAACGCGCCGGAGGTGCGGAGCCAGTCGTTGACCTCGTCACTGACCCGCGCCGCGTGCGCGCCCCAGTGGTCGGAGCCCTTGAACGGGAGCAGCGTCGCCCCGACTGCCGTCAGGTCCCTGCTGTGCGCCTGCCGTATCAACTCGCGGTATCCGGCGATGAGTTCGGCGCTGGAGACGACGGGTGCGGGCACATAGGTGGGCTGCGGGACCGGGCCCCTCCTCGCCTCGCTGAACCCGATGTCGTTGAGGCCTTCGAGCACGACGACGGTTCCGACGCCGGGCTGGTCGAGCACGTCCCGCCCGAAGCGCGCGGTGGCCCGCTCGCCGTACCAGGCCGAGTCGTTGAGGACGAGGTTGCCGCCGATGCCCGCGTTGACGACGGGCCGGCCGGTACGTTCGGCCAGCGCGTCGGAGTAGCGCCGGTTCGTGCCCGGCGTCGAGCCGAAGCCGTCCGTGATCGAATCCCCGAGCAGCGCGATACCGGCGCCCGTGGAGCGGCCGCCCACCTCGACGCCGGAAAGGTAGTACCAGGACTGGCTGGACGCGCCAAAGGCACCGCCCGACACGTCCGCGCGGTGGTCACCCTCGGCCCGGTAGGTGTCCGTGAAGCCCTGCGCGTGGAAGGTGGCGGGGCCGGTCGTCCCGGCGAAGTAGAGCGTGACGGTCACCGGGTCGAGCCGGTCGAGAGCGAGCTCGGCGGCGTCGCTGCGCAGCTCCCCGTGGGCCGGGATGCTCACGGACCGCCGGCCGCCGAAGGTCAACTCCCTTACGGAGTGCGGCTGCACGGCCGCGCCCCCCGCCGCCCGGGCGACGGTCGCGCCGGTGACGACGAGCGGTGAGGTGCCGTACGCGTTGGAGAGCCGGATGCGTATCCGGTCGCCACCCTGAGTGACGCGTACGACCTGGCGGACGCTCTGCCGCGAGAAGCCCTCCTGCGACCAGTTGGGGGTGAAGCCGGTCGCGGGCAGCTGCGGCGAGGCGCCCCAGGCGGCACTCCAGGCACGCGACGAGCCGGCCCTCGCGGCCGACGGCTGCGCTGCCCCGGCGAGCAGGGCGAGGGTGGCGGCACCGACGGCCAGCGACTTGTTCATGACGTATCTCCCCAGTTCACGGCAGCCCCACGAACCCTAATGGTTCCCTGGTTCCGTTAGCAGGAACCGTAGCACTCGGCCGGACGTAATGGAACTCCGGGGCCGTTTACCAAGGGGATGGTGGGGCTCCGGATGAACCGGAGGTGCGGTGCCGGTCCGCGAAGGGTCATGTGGCACCAGACGGCGTGAGTACCCGTACTCAGGCGCGCCAACGTCCTTGGCCGCACTATCGGTTACATGCTGTGGTCAGATCCGGAGAACGAGCCCCCGAAGGAACTGCGCGACGCCCAGGCGATGATGCGCCGGGCGGGCCTGTTCCTCGCCCTCGCCATGGTGGTGGCGATGATCGTGGTCGGCATCCGCTGACCACCCGGGGAGATTCCGCCGAGGACCCCCGCGCGGTGCGCGGGACCTACGATGGCGCCCATGACTGCTCAGCGCCGCCTCGTCCTCGCCTCCCAATCCCCCGCCCGGCTCGGGCTGCTCCGCCAGGCGGGGCTCGCGCCCGAGGTCATCGTCAGCGGCGTCGACGAAGACGCGCTGAGCGCGCCGAGCCCGGCCGAGCTCGCCCTCGTCCTCGCCGAGGCGAAGGCGGCCGCGGTGGCGGACCGGCCCGAGGCCGCCGGGGCGCTGGTCATCGGCTGCGACTCGGTCCTCGACCTCGACGGGCAGGCCCTCGGCAAGCCCGCCGACGCCGAGGACGCCACCGCCCGCTGGAAGTCGATGCGCGGCCGCTCGGGCGTGCTCCGCACCGGGCACTGCGTGATCGACACGGCGACGGGTGAGCGCGCCTCGCGGACCGCGTCGACCGTCGTACGGTTCGGCGAGCCCACCGACGCGGAGATCGCGGCGTACGTGGCGAGCGGTGAACCCCTTTACGTGGCAGGGGCGTTCACGCTCGACGGCCGCTCGGCGCCCTTCGTCGACTCGATCGAGGGCAGCCACGGCAACGTGATCGGGCTCAGCCTGCCGCTGCTGCGCACGCTGCTCGGCGAGCTGGGCGTCTCGATCACCGACCTCTGGGCGTAGGCCCGGGGGCGCTCAGACGGCGGCCGGTGCGCCATTGGGCGCGCCGGGCGGCCCGTCCTCGGGCGCGGCCCCGACCTCCTGCGCGGGACGCTCCTTGGCGTACGTCACCAGCACGAAGACGAGCAGCGCGAGCACGACCATCAGGTAGACGAAGGCCTGCCAGCCGACCAGTCCGACGGTGAACGCGCCGAGCACCGCGTGCACCACCGCGCAGGCGATCAGCGTGATGCGGGCGAACCGGCCGAGGGCGCGGTCCCGGATGCCGATGATCAGCAGCAGGATTCCGCAGAGGACGAGGAAGAGTCCGAACAGGGCGCCCGCGACCCAGGACCCGACGGAGATCGCGTGCGGATCGATCCCGGCCATGGACATGTTCTGGTTGCGGGCGACCAGGCCGAGCACCCAGTTGACCAGCACGACACCGCACGCCTCGACGAGGAGAACGAGCGCGGCCACGATGGCGATCAGTCGGCGCAACACGCCCGACACCCCCTGTTACCCGTAGTACGGCTGTGGCGCGCACGCTACTAACCAGTAATGGTTCGTACAAGGGTCCGTACAAGAACGATGGCCCGTCGAGACCCGAGACGGCTCGGTACCCGGGGGCACGGCCGCAAAGAGGCCGCAAAGAATCATTCGGCCATTCGTAGGGACCCCACAAAGAAACCCGGGGGCGCGCTGACCGACGGGACAGAGACCTTGCCCACACCACACCGCTACTGTGCGGTACGGGAGCCCGGCGTACCGTGGTGCGACAAGGGATTTCGCGACTTGAGCGTGCCTCGAATCACACTCCGTGTGGGCAAGCTCACCATTGGGGATGGGTCGTAAGCCAGTGTGCGGCTTCCCTAAACTCAGCTTGTTTCAAGGAGGGAGCCATCGTGCGCAAGGTGCTCATCGCCAACCGAGGCGAAATCGCTGTCCGTGTTGCCCGGGCCTGCCGGGATGCCGGGATCGCGAGCGTAGCCGTCTACGCCGATCCGGACCGGGATGCGTTGCATGTCCGGGCAGCGGACGAGGCATTCGCCCTGGGCGGTGACACCCCGGCGGCCAGCTATCTGGACATCGCCAAGGTGCTCGCGGCCGCGGCCGACTCCGGAGCGGACGCGGTCCACCCGGGCTACGGATTCCTGTCCGAGAACGCCGAGTTCGCCCAGGCGGTGCTCGACGCGGGTCTGACCTGGATCGGCCCGCCCCCGCAGGCCATCCGTGACCTCGGCGACAAGGTGGCTGCCCGTCACATCGCGCAGCGCGCGGGCGCCCCGCTGGTCGCCGGTACGCCGGACCCGGTCTCGGGCGCGGACGAGGTCGTGGCGTTCGCCAAGGAACACGGCCTGCCCATCGCCATCAAGGCGGCCTTCGGCGGCGGCGGTCGCGGCCTCAAGGTCGCCCGCACCCTCGAAGAGGTCCCCGAGCTCTACGACTCGGCCGTCCGCGAGGCCGTCGCCGCGTTCGGCCGCGGCGAGTGCTTCGTCGAGCGCTACCTCGACAAGCCCCGTCACGTCGAGACCCAGTGCCTCGCCGACACCCACGGCAACGTGGTCGTCGTCTCCACCCGTGACTGCTCGCTCCAGCGCCGCCACCAGAAGCTGGTCGAGGAAGCCCCCGCCCCGTTCCTGAGCGAGGCGCAGAACGCCGAGCTGTACGCCGCCTCGAAGGCGATCCTGCGCGAGGCCGGCTATGTCGGCGCGGGCACCGTCGAGTTCCTCGTGGGCGCCGACGGCACGATCTCCTTCCTGGAGGTCAACACCCGCCTCCAGGTCGAGCACCCGGTCACCGAAGAGGTCACCGGCATCGACCTGGTCCGCGAGATGTTCCGCATCGCCGACGGCGAGGCCCTCGGCTACGACGACCCGGTCATGCGCGGCCACTCCTTCGAGTTCCGCATCAACGGCGAGGACCCGGGCCGCGGCTTCCTGCCCGCCCCCGGCACCGTCACCGTGTTCGCGCCGCCGTCCGGCCCGGGTGTCCGCCTGGACGCGGGCGTCGAGTCCGGCTCGGTCATCGGCCCCGCCTGGGACTCGCTGCTGGCCAAGCTCATCGTCACCGGCGCCACCCGCGAGCAGGCCCTCCAGCGTGCCGCGCGCGCCCTGGCGGAGTTCAACGTCGAGGGCATGGCGACCGCGATTCCCTTCCACCGCGCGGTAGTTGTCGATCCCGCGTTCACGGCCGACCCGTTCACCATCCACACCCGGTGGATCGAGACCGAGTTCGTCAACGAGATCCCGGCGTTCACGGCCCCGGCCGACGCCGAGTCGGACGAGGAGCCGGGCCGCGAGACGGTCGTCGTCGAGGTCGGCGGCAAGCGTCTTGAGGTCTCCCTGCCGTCCTCCCTCGGCATGACCCTGGCCCGCACCGCGGCCGCCGGTGGCGCCAAGCCCAAGCGCCGCGCCGCCAAGAAGGCCGGCTCCGCCGCCTCCGGCGACACCCTCGCCTCGCCCATGCAGGGCACGATCGTCAAGGTCGCGGTCGAGGAGGGCCAGGAGGTCAAGGAGGGCGACCTCGTCGTGGTCCTGGAGGCCATGAAGATGGAGCAGCCCCTCAACGCCCACCGCTCCGGCACGGTCAAGAGCCTCGCGGCGGAGGTCGGCGCGTCCGTGTCCTCCGGCGCGGCGATCTGCGAGATCAAGGACTGATCCCCTTGACGCGAGGAGCCCCGGTCGCCAACGCGGCCGGGGCTCCTGCGTGTTGAGCATCAGACGGTACGGAACGCTCCGGCCTTGACCCCGGCGACGAACGCGACGAACGCGCCCACGGGGAGGTCGAGCACGGGCCCGCCCCGGTCCTTGGAGTCCCGGACCGGGACGGTGCCGCGTGAGCCTCTGAGGTTTGCGGCGACCTCGACGCACTGGCCGCCGTTGTTGCTGTAGGAGGACGTGAACCAACGGGGGGTTTCGTCGGTCTTCACGGGTTGCCCTTCCAGAGCTGTCAGGGTGTCAGATACTGCGCAAATTACCCGACTTGACGCCCTCAATGAAGGCGGAGAACGCGCCAGCGGGGAGGTCGAGGACCGGACCGCCCTGATCCTTGGAGTCCCGGACCGGGACGATGCCGCGCGAGGCGACGAGGTTTGCGGCGACCTCGACGCACTGGCCGCCATTGCTGCTATAGGAGGAGGTGAACCAACGCGGGCTTTCGGTCGTCACGGGGTGCCCTTTCGTAACTGTTCGATCATGGCCACGGACTCCGCCTGCGAAGCGGATTCGGCCTGCAACTGATGGTAGGCCGTCAACAACGGCTGCACGAAGCGGATATCACGCTCCAGACGACCTTGCTGCGCAGATTCGGCGTAAGCGAGATGCGACCTATCCGAGAGCGCGAGAAGGGTCACGGGCAGGTCGAACGCTCGGCGCTCGCCGAGGTCGTACGGCGCCACCTGGAGCACTGTCGTGGGCAGTTCAGCAAACGCGACGAGCCGGTCCAACTGCGCTGCCATCACACTCCGGCCACCCACCGGCCGCCGCAGGCAACTCTCATCCAGCACCGTGTAGACCAGAGGTGGGACCGCTCGCTCCAGAGCTGCTTGCCGACGGGCGAAGAGTGCCAGTCGCTCCTCTGCCTGCTGTTCCGTGATCGCGCCTCGCCGTACCGCCCCCGTAGCAATCGCGGCGGTGTACTCCTGAGTCTGGAGCAGTCCAGGAATGATCCCCAGCTCGAAGAGCCTGATCTCGACCGCTTGCCCCTCATGCACGACGAACTCCGGGAAGCCCTCCAGCACGGCGGAATGCCGGGCAGCCTGCCCCTGCCGTTGAAGCCGGTCCCCCGTGCCAAAGGCACGATCCGCACTGTTCGCGAAGCGGGTAGTTGGAGGTCGGCGGCCAGTTTCGACGGCGGAAATGTGCGTCCCGGAGTACCCGATGCGCTCGGCCAGGTCGTCCTGTGTCCACCCGCGCTCGTCGCGCAACGTGCGCAACCGGTCCCCGAAGGCCGCACCCGGCGAACTTTCGGGGTCCAACTCCTTGCGGTTCATCAGCGCTCACCCAACTCCCCGTGCAGATAGCGCAAGTTGAAGGCATCCCCACTCTAAGTCACGCTGAACGCGCTTGGTAGTGAAACCACTACAGAGAGGAGCGCTGCCGTGTGTACGCAGAGCGGTTCGCCTCACGCACAGCAACCCACCCCCACCCCCACCCCCGGCACGCTGATGGTGGACACCGGCCGGGCGGACCGGGTCGGAGAGTTCCGCGGGGTCGCCGGGCCCTACTGGTCGCTGCGGCCGATGGCCGGCGGAACCGAATGGGAGGCGGAGCCCGCCAGAGTCCGCCCCCCGACCCCCGCGGAGCGCATCGGCGCCGAGAACGCGCGGTGCAACGCCCGGAGCCGGGGGGATGTGCTGTGAGGGAGGGCGAGGCGGAGTACCGGTGCAGTGTGCGGGCCGAGCTGCGCATCGAGGGGCAGGGCACCGCGATGCTGATCAACGCCTATGGCACCCCCTCGGCGGTGCTCGCGGCATCGTGGCTGCGGGGTCAAGCGGCTTGGTGCATGGGCAAGTTGGGGGAAGGGGACGCCTCCGGCAGGCGGCTCGCGGCCTGGCTGGGCGACGAGACCGCGCAGTGGCGGCTCTTCGCGGCGCTGATGGCGGGCGAGAGCGTGCCCGTACGGGTCCACGAGGGCGGGACCATCGTGCTGCTGCACGCCCGGCGCGTGGACGCACCCGCGGGCCGGACTCGGCGTGGACGGGGTGCCCGGTGAACCCCGCGGCACGCCAAATTCGGCGTGGGAGTGCCGAGTTGGGCCGCGCCCTGCTGGCCGCGGGGGTGGTGCGCGGCGACCGGGCGTCCGCGTTCGCCGCGACGGACTTCGAAGCGCCGCGGCCGGGGCCGGTCAGTCCGCGTTCCTGCCCGGCGTGCGCTCTGGTCGTGGCGGTCCTGGAGGGGGCGGTGGCTCGGCGCAGCCGGGCACTGGCGCTGGCGGGTCTTGAGCTCGCGGCCGGGCACAAGAGGCTTGGTCATCCCTCGGACCGCCGGGCGCCCTGAGCCCGCTGGTTGGGCGCGGCCCGGCGTTGTTGCGCAGTTCCCCGCGCCCCTGGCCGTACCGGTGCTGGCCGGTGCAGGCAGACCCAGCCCGTCCGGCGTTTGAGGACGAGCGCCCTCAAGGCGCGATACGGGGTCCGGGGCACAGCCCCAGGAGCCGAGTCATTCGGTCCGCCGCACGGGCGGGCGGGTGGGCAAACCCGCCGGGGTCCGGGGCGGAGCCCCGGGGCTACGGGCGGGCGGGTGGGCAAGGGTGGCATCCTGGACGCATGGATGGGCATGCGACCGCGGGGCGACCCCTGCGCGCCGACGCGCGACGCAACCACGACCGCCTCCTGGCCACGGCCAGAGCCGCCTTCGCGGAGCGGGGCGCGGACACCTCCCTGGAGGACGTGGCCCGCACCGCGGGCGTGGGCATCGGCACCCTGTACCGGCACTTCCCCACCCGTCAGGCCCTGCTGGGCGCGGTGTTCCAGAGCGAGGTGGACATACTGCTCACCCGCTCAAGGGAGTTGCTGGACGCCGAGCAGCCCTGCACCGCGCTGATCGAGTGGCTGCGCGCGATCATCACGCACGCGGGCCTGTACCGGGGCCTGGCCCGGTCCCTCATGTCGGCGTCGGGCGACGCGAGTTCGGCCCTGGCGCGGTGCAGCGAGCCGATGCGGGAGGCGGGTGACGCCCTGCTCGTACGGGCTCGGGAAGCCGGTTCCGTACGGGCCGGCGTCACCATCGCCGACCTCCTTCAGCTGACCAACGCCATCGCGCTGGCCGCCGAACAGTCGCCGGACGACCCGGAGTTGGCCGACCGGCTGCTCGCCCTCACCTACCGGGGCCTCAAGAACTAGCGCCGTCGCAGGTCCGCGACCCGCGCCCGTTCGCCCGGCCCCTGCGGCTCGCCCATCGCCGCCGCGCTGCGCAACTGCGGTCCCGCGCCGGGGGCGTGGGTGCGGCGCTGGCCGGGAAGGGGCATGTCGCGGCGGGGCGGGCGGCCGGGGGCGGGCTCGCCGGCCGGTGCGCCCGAGGCGCCCGCGACGGCGATCTGCACCCCCTGGTCGGCGAGGGCCTGCAACTCGGTGGCGGCGCGGTCGTCGTGGCCCGGCGGCTCGTCGGTGACCAGGCGGGTGATCACGTCGGTGGGCACCGTCTGGAACATGGTGTCGGTGCCGAGCTTGGTGTGGTCGGCGAGGACCACCACCTCGGCGGCGGCCTGCACCAGGGCGCGGTCCACGCTCGCGGAGAGCATGTTGGACGTGGACAGGCCGCGCTCGGCCGTCAGACCGCTGCCCGACAGGAAGGCACGGGAGACCCGCAGACCCTGGAGGGACTGCTCGGCTCCACTGCCCACCAGGGCGTAGTTGGAGCCACGCAGGGTGCCTCCGGTCATGACGACTTCGACCCGGTTGGCGTGGGCCAACGCCTGTGCCACCAAAAGGGAGTTGGTGACCACGGTCAGTCCGGGAATCCGCGCGAGCCGGCGGGCCAGCTCCTGCGTGGTCGTCCCGGCGCCGACGACGATGGCCTCGCCCTCTTCGACGAGACCGGCGGCGAGGTCGGCGATGGCCGTCTTCTCCGCCGTGGCTAGATGGGATTTCTGCGGGAAGCCGGATTCCCGGGTGAAGCCACCCGGCAGCACCGCACCGCCGTGGCGGCGGTCGAGGAGTCCTTCGGCCTCCAGGGCCCGCACGTCCCGCCGTACGGTCACTTCGGAGGTCTGGACGACACGGGCGAGCTCACGGAGCGAAACCGCCCCGTTGGCGCGCACCATTTCGAGGATCAATTGGCGACGTTCTGCAGCGAACACGAAACTGACAGTAACTTGGGCGGCCGAATGTTTTCAGCAGTTTGCGCCGAATAACAGAAGGTGCACTCAAAGGGGGTCGTCGAGTGGTATATGCCTCGCCGTAACCTCCACGACACCCTGGCCCACTCGCCAACCCCCTTCCCCACCAGGGGAGTTACGCCTCTCCGGCCTTCTTGCGGGTGTGCAGCTGCCGGGCCACTTCGGCGATCGAGCCGGACAGCGACGGGTACACGGTGAACGCATTCGCGATCTGCTCCACCGTCAGATTGTTGTCGACGGCGATCGAGATCGGATGGATCAGTTCACTGGCGCGCGGTGCGACGACACAGCCGCCCACGATGATGCCGGTGCCCGGGCGGCAGAAGATCTTGACGAAGCCGTCCCGGATGCCCTGCATCTTGGCGCGCGGGTTGCGCAGTAGCGGGAGCTTCACGACCCGGGCGTCGATCTTGCCCGCGTCCACGTCGGCCTGGGTGTAGCCGACGGTGGCGATCTCGGGGTCGGTGAAGACGTTGGAGGAGACCGTCTTCAGGTTCAGCGGCGCCACCGCGTCGCCCAGGAAGTGGTACATCGCGATGCGGCCCTGCATGGCGGCGACCGAGGCGAGCGCGAAGATGCCGGTCACGTCGCCCGCCGCGTACACGCCGGGGGCGGAGGTGCGCGAGACCTTGTCGGTCCAGATGTGGCCGGACTCCTTGAGGCGTACGCCCGACTCCTCGAGACCCATGTTCGCGGTGTTGGGGATCGCGCCGACGGCCATCAGGCAGTGGCTGCCGCTGATGACCCGGCCGTCCGAGAGGGTGACCTCGACGCGGTCACCGACGCGCTTGGCGGACTCGGCGCGCGAGCGGGCCATGACGTTCATGCCGCGGCGGCGGAACACGTCCTCCAGGACGGCGGCCGCGTCCGGGTCCTCGCCGGGCAGCACGCGGTCGCGGGACGAGACGAGGGTGACCTTGGAGCCGAGCGCCTGGTAGGCGCCCGCGAACTCGGCGCCGGTGACGCCGGAGCCGACCACGATGAGCTCCTCGGGCAGCTCGTCCAGGTCGTACACCTGCGTCCAGTTGAGGATGCGCTCGCCGTCGGGCTGCGCGTCGGGCAGCTCGCGCGGGCTGCCGCCGGTGGCGATCAGCACGGCCTCGGCGGTGAGCATCTCCTCGGTGCCGTCGGCGGCCGTCACGATCACGTCGCGGGTGCCGTCGATGCCCTGGGGTCCGGCGAGCCGGCCGCGGCCGCGCATGACGCGGGCGCCCGCCCGGGTCACGGAGGCGGTGATGTCGTGGGACTGGGCGAGCGCGAGGCGCTTGACGCGTCGGTTGACCTTGCCGAGGTCCACGCCGACGACGCGCGCCGCCTGCTCCTCGGGGGGCGTGTCGTCGGCGACGAGGATGCCCAACTCCTCGTACGAAGAGTCGAAGGTGGTCATCACCTCTGCCGTCGCGATCAGGGTCTTCGACGGCACGCAGTCGGTGAGCACCGACGCCCCGCCCAGACCGTCGCAGTCCACGACGGTCACCTCCGCGCCGAGCTGGGCGCCCACCAGGGCCGCCTCGTATCCGCCCGGTCCGCCACCGATGATCACGATCCGCGTCACGAAAAAGTCCGCCTCGTAGTGTCGATCCCGGCCTGCCTGCCCGCCCGGCCGGGGGTCCGGGGCGGGGCCCCGGGGGAACGCAGTACGTACTTCATTGTCCCGCACGCTTCAAGTGTCTTCGCCCCGGGGGCGCCATTCGGCCGCTTGGCGGGATTCGGAGGGGGCCCGGTGGTGACGGGCGGCGCGAACTGCCCCGGTGGGCCACTGTCGTACCCTCGACACCATGTCGCTCTACGCCGCGTACGCCGGCAACCTGGATCCGCGGCTGATGACCCGCCGCGCCCCGCACTCTCCGCTGCGCGGCACCGGCTGGCTCAACGGCTGGCGCCTGACGTTCGGCGGGGAGCAGATGGGCTGGGAGGGTGCCCTCGCGACGATCGTCGAGGCACCGCGCTCGCAGGTCTTCGTCGCCCTCTACGACATCGCGCCGCTCGACGAGGAGTCGATGGACCGGTGGGAGGGGGTCGGGCTCGACATCTACCGCCGGATGCGGGTGCGCGTGCACACGCTCGACGGCGAGGAGGCGGCCTGGCTCTACGTCCTGAACGGGTACGAGGGCGGCCTGCCCTCGGCCCGTTACCTGGGCGAGCTGGCCGACGCGGCGGAGTCCGCGGGCGCCCCGCACGACTACGTGATGGAGCTGCGTAAGCGCCCCTGCTGACCCCCTCGCAGGTCAGCGGCGGCCCGCGACCGGGCTTTCGTGCGAAGCCACAAACGGATTCGGCAGGTCCGTTATCCTGCACATCTACGCGCGTAGGACTTCAGCGGTTACGCTCATGCGCGTACATCTTCTTTACCGGGGGAAAACCCCCCGGACCCGGCCGGACAGTCACCGGGCGGGACGACGTTCCTTCGCGAGGCGAGAGACTCAGTGAACGCATCTGCCACCCCGGACCTGCTCCAGGACGACCCCTACGCCGCCGCCGACGCCGCCGCCACGCGCCTGCGCGAGCTCACCGGCGCCGAGACCCACGACGTCGCCCTGGTGATGGGCTCCGGCTGGGCACCGGCCGTCGACGCCCTCGGCGCCCCCGAGGCCGAGTTCCCCGTGACCGAGCTGCCGGGCTTCCCCGCGCCGGCCGTCCAGGGCCACGGCGGCAAGATCCGCTCGTACAAGATCGGTGACAAGCGCGTCCTGGTCTTCCTCGGCCGCACCCACTTCTACGAGGGCCGCGGTGTCGCCTCCGTCTCGCACGGCGTGCGCACCGCCGTCGCCGCGGGCTGCAAGACCGTCGTCCTGACCAACGGCTGCGGCGGCCTGCGCGAGGGCATGCGCCCCGGCCAGCCGGTCCTCATCAGCGACCACATCAACCTGACGGCCACCTCGCCGATCATCGGCGCCAACTTCGTGGACCTGACCGACCTGTACTCGCCGCGCCTGCGCGCGCTGTGCAAGGAGGTCGACGCGTCGCTGGAGGAGGGCGTGTACGTCCAGTTCCCCGGCCCGCACTACGAGACCCCGGCCGAGATCAACATGGTCCGCGTGCTCGGCGGCGACCTGGTCGGCATGTCGACCGTGCTGGAAGCCATCGCCGCCCGCGAGGCCGGCGCCGAGGTCCTCGGGATCTCGCTGGTCACCAACCTCGCCGCCGGCCTGACCGGCGAGCCGCTCAACCACGAAGAGGTGCTCCAGGCGGGCCGCGACTCGGCGGCGCGCATGGGCGAGCTGCTCACCCGGGTACTCGACCGCATCTGATCCCTTCTCGTCCCTTCTCGCGAAAGGCTGACAACGTGACGCAGGACCTGATCGCGCGGGCCGAGGCCTGGCTGGCCGAGGACCCCGACAGTGAGACCCGCGAAGAGCTCGCCAAGCTCATCGAGAGTTCGGCGGACGCCGAGCACG
Source organism: Streptomyces xanthochromogenes (assembly GCF_014650455.1). GTDB lineage: Bacteria > Actinomycetota > Actinomycetes > Streptomycetales > Streptomycetaceae > Streptomyces > Streptomyces xanthochromogenes. Next base: position 429,350 of record NZ_BMUZ01000001.1, read on the forward strand.
CGGCGGAGCTGGCCGCGCGGTTCAGCGGCACGCTGCAGTTCGGCACCGCCGGGCTGCGCGGCGAGCTGGGCGCCGGGCCGATGCGGATGAACCGTTCGGTCGTCATCCGGGCCGCCGCCGGCCTCGCCGCGTACCTGAAGGCGAAGGGCCAGGGCGACGGGCTCGTCGTCATCGGCTACGACGCCCGCTACAAGTCCGCGGACTTCGCGCGGGACACGGCGGCCGTCATGGTCGGCGCCGGGCTGAGGGCCACGGTCCTCCCCCGGCCGCTGCCGACGCCCGTACTCGCCTACGCCATAAGGCACTTGGGCGCCGTCGCCGGCGTCGAGGTGACGGCCAGTCACAACCCGCCGCGGGACAACGGCTACAAGGTCTACCTCGGCGACGGCTCGCAGATCGTGCCGCCGTCGGACGCGGAGATCGCCGCCGAGATCGACGCGGTCGCCTCGCTGCACGACGTGCCGCGGCCCGAGAGCGGCTGGGAGGTGCTCGGGGAAGAGGTCCTGGACGCCTATCTGGCGCGTACGGACGCGGTCCTGACCGAGGGCTCGCCCCGCACCGCGAACGTCGTCTACACGGCGATGCACGGCGTCGGCAAGGACGTGCTGCTCGCCGCGTTCGCGCGGGCCGGGTTCCCCGAGCCGGTGCTCGTGGCCGAACAGGCCGAGCCCGACCCGGCGTTCCCGACCGTCGCCTTCCCCAACCCGGAGGAGCCGGGCGCGATGGACCTGGCGTTCGCCACGGCCCGCCGCACCGACCCCGACATCGTGCTCGCCAACGACCCGGACGCCGACCGCTGCGCGGCCGCGGTCAAGGGCCGCGACGGCGAGTGGCGGATGCTGCGCGGCGACGAGGTCGGCGCGCTGCTCGCCGCCCACCTGGTCACCAAGGGCGTGACCGGCGTGTTCGCCGAGTCGATCGTGTCGTCCTCGCTGCTCGGCCGCATCGCCGAGGCGGCCGGGCTCGGCTACGAGGAGACGCTCACCGGGTTCAAGTGGATCGCCCGCGTCGACGGTCTGCGCTACGGCTACGAGGAGGCGCTCGGCTACTGCGTCGACCCCGAGGGCGTGCGCGACAAGGACGGCATCACGGCCGCCCTGGTCTTCGCCGAGCTCGCCTCCGTCCTGAAGGAGCAGGGCCGCACGGTCCTGGACCTGCTGGACGAGCTGGCGCTCGCACACGGCCTGCACGCCACCGACCAGCTGTCGGTCCGCGTGGAGGACCTGACGGTGATCTCGGACGCGATGGCGCGCCTGCGCGAGCAGCCGCCGACTGCGCTCGCGGGTCTCGCCGTCACCAGGGCGGAGGACCTCACGGAGGGCACCGAGCAGCTGCCGCCCACCGACGGCCTGCGCTACTACCTGGAGGGCGCCCGGGTGATCGTGCGCCCCAGCGGCACCGAGCCCAAGCTCAAGTGCTACCTGGAGGTCGTCGTGCCGGTCGGCTCCGCCGACGAGCTGGAAGCGGCCCGCACCAAGGGCGCCGAGCTGCTCGCCGGGATCAAGAAGGACCTCGCGGCGGCCGCCGGTATCTGACGGGCCGTCCATGCGAGCGGCCGACGCGGGCCGTCGGCGCGAGCGCTCAACGCGGGGACGAAGCCGGGGCGGTGGTCAAGGGACCACCGCCCCGGTCCTGCTTTCGGGTGATTTCGTACGGCAGTTGACGCAGCGGTGCCGCATCCGGCGGGGGCTTGCGAGAAAGGGTGACCCGTACCCTTCGCCGCGTCCGAGCCAAGGAGCTGTCGCAGTGCCCCCGACCGCGCCGCCCCCAACGACGACCACGGTCCACCCCAGACCCGTCCCCGCCGCCCGCCGCCACCCGGCCCCGCACGGCACCGGCGGGCGCCCACCGGCCCGTGAGCGGGTGCGCACCGCGCTCGCGTACGCCGGCCCCGCGCTGCTCGGCTATCTTGCCGTCCGCCTCTTCGGCACGCTCGTCCTCGCCAAGTGGGCGCATGTGCAGCACCGCGGTCTGTGGCCGGTGCTCGCCAAGTCCTGGGACTCCAACTGGTACCTCGACATCGCGGACCACGGCTATGAACACGCCCTGCACGCAGGGGAGTTGAACGACCTCGCCTTCTTCCCGCTGTATCCGGTCCTGGTGAAGGCGGTCGCCGCCGTCACACCGGGCTCGCGGGCCAGCGTCGCCCTGGTGCTCGCGGTCGGGTTCTCACTGGTCGCCGCGTGCGGGGTGTTCGCGGTCGGCGACCGGCTGCACGGCCGGCGCACCGGCAGCTGGCTCACGGTGCTGTGGGCCGCACTGCCGGTCGGGGTGGTCCAGTGGATGGGCTACACCGAGTCCCTGTTCACCGCCCTCACCGCCTGGGCGCTGTACTGCGCGCTGACCCGGCGCTGGCTCTGGGCGGGCTCCCTGGCGGCGCTCGCGGGCCTGACCCGCCCCACCGGCATCGCGATTGCCGCCGCGGTCTCGCTCGGCGCCCTCGCCGCCCTGGTGCGGGGCCGCCGGTGGGAGTGGCGCCCGGTCGTGGGCGGCCTGGTGGCGCCGCTCGGCTGGTTCGCCTACGTGGCCTGGGTGGGGCTGCGGGTGCACCGCTGGGACGGCTACTTCGCGGTGCAGAAGCTGTGGGACAACCAGTGGGACGGCGGCGTCGGCACCCTGCGCGACATGCGCGGCCTGCTGGTCTACGCGAACCGGCCGCCCCTGTTCCTGGTCCTGGTCACCGCGGTCCTGATCGTGGCCGGCGCGCTGTACCTGCTCTCGCTCGCCGACCGCCAGCCACTGGTGCTGCTCGTGTTCACGGGCGTCCTGCTGCTGGTCGTGCTCGGCAGCGGCGGCGTCTACTTCCCGCGGGCCCGCTTCCTGGTGCCCGGCTTCCCGCTGCTGCTTCCGCTCGCGCTCATGCTCGCGCGGGCCCGCCGCGCGGTGACCGCCCTGGTGCTCGGCGCGGCCACCCTGTCCTCGGCCTGGCTGGGCGCGTACATGCTCCTGGTGTGGAACGGCCCGCCGTGAGCGGCCCGTGTCCGCCCCGTACGGCCCGGGTGAGGGGCCTCAGCCGATGACGAGCAGGACGACGAACAGGACCGCACCGGCGACCGCGGGCGCGATGATCTCGTACGCCCAGCGGATGCTCACCGGGCCCTGCGCGCCCTCGCGCGAGGCGCCTTCCTCGGCCAGGTCGCGCAGGTCACGGATGGACTGGTCGGTGGGTGCCATCCGAGCCCGGTCGGTGACGTCTGCCGTGACCGACACCCCCGACTGCCCGTCGACGGCCGCGTCGCGCGACTGACGGCGGGCCGCCCGCTTGCGCTGGCGCAGCGAGACGGGGATCGCCCACAGCTGGTACTTGCCGCCCGACTGGTCGAAGACCTCGCTGGAGTACCCGGCCCGTACGTCCGCGACCGACGCCCAGGGCAGCGTGATCGTGCGGAACGGGTTGCGCACGAGCATCCGGTCGGCGCTCGCGAGCACCACCGGGCGGAAGCTGAACGCGACGATCAGCGGCACCAGCCACAGCAGCACGGCGAGCGAGAGCCAGGGCGCGTTGCCGGCGCCCTGGACCACGGCGTCGACGCCGAGCCACAGGGCGAGCGCAAGCAGCAGCGCACCGCCGGCGATACCGGGGGCTGAGCGGTAGGTCCGGTCGGCGTAGGCCGGCTCGGCGGGCGGCATGGGGCTCGTCATGGCCCGATTCTGCCTCACGCGCCCCGGGCCGGTTCCGCTCAGGCCACCAGATCCGCGTACAGGATGATGTTGTCGGGGCGGTGGCCGCCGGTGAGCTCGCCGCCGCAGGTGATGATCCGCAGCTCGGGGCGGTCGGTGTCGCCGTACACCTTCTGCGTCGGGAAGGTCTTCTTGTCGACCTGCTCCAGCGCGCGGACCCTGAACTTTGCGGTCCTCCCGTCGGCCCGGGTGACCGAGACGGTGTCGCCGACCTCGACCTCGGAGACGTTCCGCAGGACCGCGGGGCCCTTCACGGTGTCGAAGTGTCCGATGAGCACGGCCGGCCCCTTCTGGCCGGGCGTGACGCCCTTGTCGTACCAGCCGATGCGCTCCGCGTCGGCGACGGAGGGCACCTCGACGGTGCCGTCGGCGGCGAGCCCCAGGTCGAGGATCGGGCTCGCGTCGACGCCGGCCGCCGGGATCTCGACCCGTACCGGCCTGGAGGCGGGCAGGGCGGCCGCGGCCTTGGCGGGCGCGGGGGCGCTGGAGGCGGCGGAGACGCTGGGGGGCGGGGTGGGCTTCGGGGTCTCGGAGCCGCACCCGGCGGCGGTGATCCCGACGGCGAGGACGAGGAGGGTGGCGGCGGCCGAACGGGCCGCGCGGGTACGGGACATGGGGTGCTCCGGGTGCAGGGCGGAAGAGCGGCGGGCCTCCCCGGAGGGAGGCCCGCCGGGGTGATCAGATACGGGCGGCCGAGCGCCGCCGCACCACGACGAAGCCGAGGCCACCGGCGGCGGCGACCGCCGCGCCGCCCACGAACAGCGCGCCCTTGTCGCTGCCGCCCTGCTTGAACTCGGCACCGGCCGCGACGGCACCCTTGGGCACGACGGTGGTCTGGGCGGCGGTGTTGACCGCGGGCTTGGCCGGGGTGGTCGCGGCCTTGCTGGCCCCGCAGCCCGCCGGGAGGTTCGGGAAGGCGGTGTAGACGAAGGGAACACCGCCCTGGGTGCGCTGCCCGAGGCGCGGCGTGGCGGTGTCGGCGCCGTCGATGCGGATGCCCATGTCACCGTTGACCGGGTGGGCGCGGTCCACCGTGACGATCGGCTTGAAGGCACCGTCCCGCAGCACCGCCTTGGGCCCGGCAGGGCCGTTGGTGAGCTTCACCGACGAGACGTCGGGGTACACGCTGTCGATGACCCGGGTCACCGTGCAACCGCTGCGGCCTTCGATGAACTCCGAAGTCAGCCTGCCGGTACCGGCGTTCAGCACCACGTGCATGCCGCGGAAGAACCCGTCGGCGTCCTGCCCGAAGGTCTCAAGGACCTTCACCGGCTTGCCGTTCGAGACGGTCTCGGCACGGTAGAAGCCCTTCGACAGGCGGACCACATTCAGCTTCTCGCCGTCGACCAGCGTGTAGGTGCCGGCGACGAGGCAGGACGCGGGAAGCGCCGGGAAGGGCTGCGACTTCCACGCCTTGTTGCCGGTCTGGGTGCGCTGCGAGAAGGTCACCTTTCCGCCCGAGCCCTCTTCGAGGCGGATGCCGTGGGCGTAGTCCATGGGGTGGGCGCGGTCGATGGTGGCGACGACCTTCCCGCTCGCGTCCGTGAGCTCGGCCTTGGGCCCCTTCGACGCGTCGTCGCTGAGCACGACGGTCATGCCCGGAAGCTCCGACGGGACGGTCTTGGTGACGTGGCAGGGCTCGGCGGCGGAGGCGGTGGCCGGGGCTGCGGTGGAGGTGGCCGCGAAGGCCGCGGCCGGGGTGAGGAGGGCTCCGGCGAGGGCGGCGACGGTGATCGCGGCGCGGAGCGGGGTGCGGGTGTAGGTCGACATGAACGACTCCGTGAAGCAGTGCGGCCGGTGGGCCGGAGAGAGAAAGAGTGGAGGTCGCATGCCGCCTCCTCTGCCGGGTGGGGCCGTTGAGGCTGGGCGGGGCTGCAGGAAGAAATCTATGGATCACCTGTACGAGAAGGGTCCGTTCCATGTCACAGCGGTGTGACAGACCTCACCGCCCGCCACCTGCGCTCCGGGGGCTGTACAGGCAGCTACGCGCGTAGATATGCTCATCTGGTGACCATGCCCACCAATGCACCTGCAGCTGCCTTCGCCGACGCGACCGCGTCCGACGGCGCGCTGCGCCGCTTCCTCCACGGGCTCCCCGGCATCGACCCGGTGGGCCTGGAAGCGCGCGCCGCGTCCCTCGGTACCCGTTCGATCAAGACCTCGGCCAAGGCGTACGCCATCGACCTGGCCATTTCGATGATCGACCTGACGACCCTGGAAGGCGCGGACACTCCGGGCAAGGTCCGGGCGCTCGCCGCGAAGGCCGTCCACCCCGACCCGACCGACCGCACCACTCCGCACACCGCCGCCGTCTGTGTCTATCCGGACATGGTGGCGACCGCGAAGGAGGTGCTGAAGGGCTCGGACGTCAAGGTCGCGTCCGTCGCCACCGCCTTCCCGGCGGGCCGCGCGGCGCTGCCGGTGAAGCTCGCGGACGTGCGGGACGCGATCGCGGCCGGTGCCGACGAGATCGACATGGTGATCGACCGGGGCGCGTTCCTGGCCGGTCACTACCTGAAGGTGTACGAGGAGATCGCGGCCGTCCGCGCCGAGTGCGGTGAACAGGCCCGCCTCAAGGTCATCTTCGAGACCGGTGAGCTGTCGACGTACGACAACATCCGCCGCGCCAGCTGGCTCGGCATGATGGGCGGCGCCGACTTCATCAAGACCTCCACGGGCAAGGTCGCGGTCAACGCCACCCCCGCCAACACCCTCGTACTCCTCGAAGCCGTACGGGACTTCCGCGCGGCGACCGGGACCCAGGTCGGCGTGAAGCCGGCCGGCGGCATCCGCAACACCAAGGAAGCCATCAAGTTCCTGGTCCTGGTCAACGAGACCGTGGGCGAGGACTGGCTGGACAACCACTGGTTCCGCTTCGGCGCCTCCTCGCTGCTCAACGACCTGCTGATGCAGCGTCAGAAGCTGGCGACCGGCCGCTACTCCGGCCCCGACTACGTGACGGTGGACTGATCACCATGGCAATGGAAAAGAAGACGGCCGCGTTCGAGTACGCGCCCGCGCCCGAGTCCCGCTCGGTCGTCGACATCGCGCCGTCCTACGGCCTGTTCATCGACGGCGAGTTCACCGAAGCCGCCGACGGCAAGGTCTTCAAGACCGTCTCGCCGTCCACCGAGGAAGTCCTGTCCGAGGTCGCCCGCGCGGGCGCCGAGGACGTGGACCGCGCCGTGAAGGCCGCGCGCAAGGCGTTCGAGAAGTGGTCGGCGCTGCCCGGCTCCGAGCGCGCCAAGTACCTGTTCCGCATCGCCCGGATCATCCAGGAGCGCAGCCGCGAGCTGGCCGTCCTGGAGACCCTGGACAACGGCAAGCCGATCAAGGAGACCCGCGACGCGGACCTCCCCCTGGTCGCCGCGCACTTCTTCTACTACGCGGGCTGGGCCGACAAGCTCGACCACGCCGGGTTCGGTGCGAACCCGCGCCCGCTGGGCGTGGCCGGTCAGGTCATCCCGTGGAACTTCCCGCTCCTGATGCTGGCCTGGAAGATCGCCCCGGCGCTCGCCACCGGCAACACGGTCGTCCTGAAGCCCGCCGAGACCACGCCCCTCTCGGCGCTGTTCTTCGCGGACATCTGCCGCCAGGCGGGCCTGCCCAAGGGCGTCGTCAACATCCTTACGGGATACGGCGACGCGGGCCGGGCCCTGGTCGAGCACCCCGACGTCAACAAGGTCGCCTTCACCGGCTCGACCGCCGTCGGCAAGGCGATCGCCCGCTCGGTGGCCGGCACCGACAAGAAGGTCACCCTGGAGCTGGGCGGCAAGGGCGCCAACATCGTCTTCGACGACGCCCCCATCGACCAGGCCGTCGAGGGCATCGTCACCGGCATCTTCTTCAACCAGGGCCAGGTCTGCTGCGCGGGCTCGCGCCTGCTGGTCCAGGAGTCGATCCAGGACGAACTGCTCGACTCGCTCAAGCGCCGTCTTTCCACGCTCCGCCTCGGCGACCCGCTGGACAAGAACACCGACATCGGCGCCATCAACTCGGCCGAGCAGCTGGCCCGCATCACCGCGCTCACCGAGACGGGCGAGGCGGAGGGCGCCGAGCGCTGGTCCGCCCCGTGCGAACTGCCCTCGGCCGGTTACTGGTTCGCCCCGACGCTCTTCACGAACGTCACCCAGGCGCACACCATCGCCCGCGACGAGATCTTCGGCCCGGTCCTGTCCGTGCTGTCGTTCCGTACCCCGGACGAGGCCGTCGCCAAGGCCAACAACAGCCAGTACGGCCTGTCCGCCGGCATCTGGACGGAGAAGGGCTCGCGCATCCTCGCGGTCGCGAACAAGCTCCGCGCCGGAGTCGTCTGGGCCAACACGTTCAACAAGTTCGACCCGACCTCGCCGTTCGGCGGCTACAAGGAGTCGGGCTTCGGCCGCGAGGGCGGCCGGCACGGCCTGGAGGGCTACCTCGATGTCTGAGACTCCGACGCGTCTGAGTGTCTTCAAGACCTACAAGCTGTACGTGGGCGGGAAGTTCCCGCGTTCCGAGAGCGGCCGGGTGTACGAAGTGGTCGACAGCAAGGGCAAGTGGCTGGCCAACGCGCCCCTCTCCTCGCGCAAGGACGCGCGGGACGCGGTCGTCGCGGCCCGCAAGGCGTTCGGCGGCTGGGCGGGCGCGACCGCGTACAACCGCGGCCAGATCCTCTACCGCATCGCCGAGATGCTGGAGGGCCGCAGGGACCAGTTCGTCCGCGAAGTCGGCGAGGCCGAGGGCCTGTCGAAGTCCAAGGCCGGTGCGGTCGTGGACGCGGCGATCGACCGCTGGGTCTGGTACGCGGGCTGGACCGACAAGATCGCCCAGGTGGTGGGCGGCGCGAACCCGGTCGCGGGTCCGTTCTTCAACCTCTCCACCCCCGAGCCGACCGGTGTCGTCACGGTTCTGGCCCCCCAGGACTCGTCGTTCCTCGGCCTGGTCTCGGTCGTCGCGCCGGTCATCGCGACCGGCAACACGGCGATCGTCATCGCTTCCGAGAAGGCGCCGCTCCCGGCGCTCTCGCTCGGCGAGGTGCTGGCCACCTCCGACCTGCCGGGCGGCGTCGTCAACGTCCTGTCCGGCAGGACGGCGGAGATCGCGGCGCCGCTCGCCGCCCACCAGGACGTGAACGCCATCGATCTGACGGGCGCGGACGCCGAGTTGGCGCGCGAACTGGAGATCGCTGCGGCGGACAACCTCAAGCGCGTGCTGCGCGCCAAGGCCGTGGACTTCACCGCGGACCCGGGCACCGAGCGCCTCACCGCGTTCCTGGAGACCAAGACGGTCTGGCACCCCACGGGTTCGCTGGGCGCCTCCGGCTCGGCGTACTGAGCCGTGCGAAGGGCCCCGCCGTCATGGACGGCGGGGCCCTTCGCGTACCCGTCAGCGGGACAGCAGCCCGGCGACCTGGCCGGCCAGCGGCAGGTCCTTGAGGGCGGAGCCGCTCGTCAGGACGCCGGTCGCGGCCGTCGTCGACACCGGCTTGAAGTCGGCGATCTGGGTGCCCACTCCGTTGGTCAGCGGGTCGACACCGGTGTTGGCCAGCGGGTCGAGCCGCAGCCCCATCGCCGGGCCCACGGCGTGACCGACCGAGCCGGTCAGCGCGTGCGCGGCCGCCGTCAGGTCGGTGGTCGACGCGCTCTGGCCGGCCGCGGGGGCCGGGGCGGCCTGGGCGGCGGTGCCCGCGCCCGCCAGCGCGGCACCGGCCGCGGTGACGGTGAGCCCGGCGCTCAGCAACGCCCGGTGGCGCAGGCTTCTGGCGGGCCTGGGGGCCTCGTGTTGTCCCATGGGATTCCACTCACTCTCGTCCGAAGGCGTGTAATCGCGCGATCGCGAAGCGTAGTTGAGATGTGATGCTGGATACCAACGGCCTCCCCGAGGGGTCCCACGCACGGGTGCATGGCCCACACTGGTGTCCCGTGAGTTCATCTGCCATTCCGACGCGCGTCGTCCTGCTCTCGGGGCCCTCCGGCTCCGGCAAGTCGTCCCTCGCCGCCCGCACGGACCTGCCCGTGCTGCGCCTCGACGACTTCTACAAGGAAGGTGACGACCCGACCCTGCCGGTGGTGGCGGGCAGCACGGACATCGACTGGGACTCCCCGCGGTCCTGGGACGCGGACGCGGCGGTCGCCGCGATCGTCGAGCTGTGTCGTACGGGACGCACCGCGGTGCCGGTCTACTCGATCGCGACGAGTTCCATCACGGGCAGCGCCTCGTTCGGCATCGACCGCACCCCGCTGTTCATCGCGGAGGGCATCTTCGCCGCCGACATCGTGGGCCGCTGCCAGGAACTCGGCGTGCTCGCGGACGCGATCTGCCTGTGCGGCCGCCCCTCGACGACCTTCCGGCGCAGGCTGCTGCGCGATTTGAAGGAGGGCCGCAAGTCCGTGGCGTTCCTGCTGCGCCGCGGCTGGCGCCTGATGCTCGCCGAGCGCGCGATCGTCACGCGCCAGGCGGCGCTCGGCGCACACCCCTGCGGCAGGGACGAGGCCCTCGGCCGCATCGCGAACGCGGCGGCGGGGCGCTGCCGCACCGCGCCGGCCGCCGCCTGGAGCCCCTCGCGGTAACACCCGCGACCGCGCGGTAGGCCCGCCGTCGCGCGCGGTGCGCCCACAATGAAGCGGCGGGGCCGATGGCCCCGCCGCTTCCCCCGTTACCCCCGTGAGCGGTCCCCGTGTCCCCCCGCGGACCACCCGCGTCCCCTCCCTCAGACCTTCAGGCCACCAGCTCGCCGAAGGACTCCTCCTCGTCACGCCCGAAGCTGAGGACCTCGTCCTCGCGCAGCCGGCGCAGCGAGCGCCAGATGCTGGACTTCACCGTGCCGACACTGATGTGCAGTATGTCCGCGATCTCCGGGTCCGTACGACCCTCGTAGTAGCGCAGGACGAGCATCGTGCGCTGCAGTTCGGGCAGGCGGGCCAGCGCCTGCCAGAGCACCGCGCGCAGTTCGGTGCCGCGCATCGCGTCCGAGTCGCCGACCGTCTCCGGCAGCTCCTCGGTCGGGTACTCGTTCAGCTTGCGCCGCCGCCACGCGCTGATGTGCAGGTTGGTCATGGTCCGCCGCAGGTAGCCGCCGACCGCGGCCTTGTCGCTGATGCGGTCCCAGGCCCGGTAGGTGGAGAACAGCGCGCTCTGCAGCAGGTCCTCCGCCTCGAAACGGTCGCCGGTCAGGTGGTAGGCGGTCGCGTACAGGGAGGCGCGGCGCTCCTGGACGTAGGCGGTGAACTCCGCCTCCGACAGGCTGCTCCGCTCCCCCGAGCCCTCCCCGTACGCCGCCTGGCCGTTGCCCTGCGGAATGTTCCCCGCGGCCGGAACCGCGGGGGCGTCAACGACCGTCATGTACGACGTGTGCTGACGCCCGGCGCCGCGAGCGCACCCCCGTACCCCCGCGCCGGCGCCGGACTTCTCGGTGCTCCGTACGACGTCGTGGAGACGCGTCACAACTGCGCTGGAGTTGTTGCTGTGCAGTGCTTTCATCTCGCGCCCCCCGTCGGGTGGAGTCAGATCATCGGCTTGCCCGGTTACGAGGAAGAGCCTGCCCGGGCCACTTCATCGGGCTGTCCGCCGAGTGTCACAGGCCTGTCACAGCAGCCTGTGAACGCGCTGTCGCGGGTCAGAGGCCGGACGGGGGTCGTACTCCTCTGGCTCATGGGCCAGAATGACCTCTGTGCCTTTCCTGTTGCTGATCGAGGACGACGACGCCATCCGCACGGCCCTCGAACTCTCCCTGTCACGCCAGGGCCACCGTGTGGCCACCGCGGCGACGGGAGAGGACGGCCTGAAACTGCTGCGCGAGCAGCGGCCCGACCTGATCGTGCTGGATGTGATGCTGCCCGGGATCGACGGCTTCGAGGTGTGCCGCCGCATCCGGCGCACCGACCAGCTGCCGATCATCCTGCTGACCGCGCGCAACGACGACATCGATGTGGTGGTGGGCCTCGAATCCGGGGCCGACGACTACGTTGTCAAGCCGGTCCAGGGGCGGGTCCTCGACGCCCGCATCCGGGCGGTGCTGCGCCGCGGCGAACGCGAGGCCACCGACTCGGCGGCGTTCGGCAGCGTGGTGATCGACCGGGCCGCGATGACCGTCACCAAGAACGGCGAGGACCTTCAACTCACGCCCACCGAGCTGCGGTTGCTGCTCGAACTGAGCCGCAGGCCCGGCCAGGCGCTGTCCCGCCAGCAGCTTCTGCGGCTCGTCTGGGAGCACGACTACCTCGGCGACTCGCGCCTGGTGGACGCCTGCGTCCAGCGGCTGCGCGCCAAGGTCGAGGACGTGCCGTCCTCACCGACGCTGATCCGTACGGTCCGTGGCGTGGGCTACCGCCTGGACACGCCCTCGTGAACCTGACGCACCACCCCCGCACGCCAGTTGAGCAGGCACGGTGAAACGGACCATACTCGCCGGGCTGCGCTGGACCAGTCTGCGGCTGCGCCTCGTCGTGGTGTTCGCGCTCGTCGCGCTGACCGCGGCCGTCTCCGCCTCCGGCATCGCGTACTGGCTCAACCGCGAGGCCGTACTGGTCCGTACGCAGGATTCCGCGCTCAACGACTTCCGCCAGGGCATGCAGAACCGGGCCGCGTCCCTGCCGCTCCAGCTCACCGAGCACGACCTGCAGGTGGCCGCCAAGCAGATGGCGGACAGCAGCAACTCCCGTTACAACGTGGTGCTCGTGGCCGAGCGCGCGCCCGGCAAGCCGATCGCGGGCGCGTCCGACGTGGACGACTTCACCCTCGACGACGTCCCTGCCTCGCTGCAGGAGGCCGTCAACAAGAAGCAGAAGGTCAGCCAGAGCAACGCCTACCCGTACCACCTGTTCTGGCAGCGGATCACCCTGCACGGCCGCCCCTACCTGGTGGGCGGCTCGAAGATCATCGGCGCCGGGCCGACGGGGTACATGCTGGCCCCGCTCGACCAGGAGCGGCGCGACCTCAACTCCCTCGCCTGGTCGCTCGGCATCGCCACCTTCCTCGCGCTGCTCGCCTCCGCGCTGCTCGCGCAGGCGGCCGCCACCACCGTGCTGCGGCCGGTGCAGCGGCTCGGGGACGCGGCCCGCAGGCTCGGCGAGGGCAAGCTCGACACCCGGCTGCGGGTGTCCGGGACCGATGAACTCGCCGATCTTTCAAGGACGTTCAACCGCACGGCCGAGAACCTGGAGAAGAAGGTCAGCGACATGAGCGCGCGCGAGGAGGCGAGCCGCCGCTTCGTCGCCGACATGTCGCACGAGCTGCGCACCCCGCTGACCGCGCTGACCGCCGTCGCCGAGGTCCTCGACGAGGAGGAGGACAGCCTCGACCCGATGATCGCGCCCGCGGTGCGTCTGGTGGTCTCCGAGACCCGGCGCCTGAACATCCTGGTCGAGAACCTGATGGAGGTCACCCGCTTCGACGCGGGCACCGCCCGTCTGGTGCTCGACGACGTGGACATCGCCGACCAGATCACCGCGTGCATCGACACCCGGGCCTGGCTGGACGCGGTGGAACTGGACGCCGAGCGCGGCATCATGGCCCGCCTCGATCCGCGCCGCCTCGACGTGGTGCTCGCCAACCTGATCGGCAACGCCCTCAAGCACGGCGGCTCCCCGGTGCGGGTCGCGGTCCGCGTGGAGGGCGAGGAGCTGGTGATCGCGGTACGCGACCACGGGCCCGGCATCCCCGAGGACGTCCTGCCGCACGTCTTCGACCGGTTCTACAAGGCGAGCGCCTCGCGGCCGCGCTCGGAGGGCAGCGGGCTCGGCCTGTCCATCGCGATGGAGAACGCGCACATCCACGGCGGCGACATCACCGCTGCCAACTCCCCGGAGGGCGGCGCCGTGTTCGTGCTGCGGCTTCCGCTGGACGCCACCCCGGCCACCGCCGAGACGCCGGAAGGAGACGCGGCGCAGTGAGAGGACGACTTGGCCGGGCAGCCGTCGCGCTGGCCGGGCTGCTCGCGCTGGCCGCCGGCGCCGCAGGCTGCGGCATCAGGCCCACCTCGGTGCCCGTCGACGCGGGCCCGGCGCCGTCCCGGGTGCCGTGCGAGGTGCCGGACAACGCGGTCACCCCGCAGTTCGAGGGCATCACCGTCGAGGTCTACCTGGTGTGCGGGGCGCAGCTGGTCACCACCCAGCGGTCGGTGCGCATCCCCGAGGCCAAGGGCGCCCAGGACCGGGTCCGGTTCGCGCAGGCGCTGCTCGACGAGCTGATCGTGCAGCCGTCGGGCGACGAGAAGGACGCCGGGTTCGCCACCGAGGTCAAGGGCCCGCTGACCGTCACAGCGGCCCGGAAGAACGACCCGGCGGGCGCGCTGCGCCTGAGCCGCAACCCCGAGGACCTGTCCGCGCTCGCCCTGTCCCAGGTGATCTGCACCTACGCAGAGAACACACCGGCGGCGCCCGGCACCCAGCAGGTGGTGCTCGGCGGCCCCGGCGAGGACCCGGCACGCGGTTACACCTGCACCTCGGAGATGAAGTCCCGCCCGGACAGCGCGGCCACCCTCGGGGACATCCCCCGGCCCACCCGCAGCGCGTAGGGCGGGTCCGGCCGTGCGCCCGGGCAGGGCCCGGGGCGGGTGCACCGAATCACTCGGCCGCGGCGGAACCGTTCCCGCCGCGGCCGGCGTCTTGGGGGGCGTGCAGCAGCGTCAATGTCAAGACGGCAGCGCCGTCATCCGGGTCCGCGTTGTGGGCGGCGTCCTCCTCCTCGCGCATCTGCTGCTCGTGGCGTGGACCTCGCTGCGGCCGCGGGACGTGCTGTGGGTGACGGCCACCAATCTGACGCCGTTCGCAGGGATCAAGGCCGACCTCGCGCTCGGCCCGCTGCAGGCCGCCCACCGGATCGGCGAGGGCCTGCTGCTGCTCGCCCCGCTGGGGGTGCTGCTCCCGATGGTGGGCGGCCGGCTCCGGGTCTCCCCGCTGGCCTCCCTGGTACGCACGGTGCTGGCCGGCGCGTTGATCTCGCTCGGCATCGCGCTGTTGCAGACGGCCGTGCCCGGCCAGGTCCCCGATGTCGACTCGCTGTTCCTGAACACCGCGGGCGTGGCCCTCGCGCACCTGGCGGTGGTACCGGCGGGCCGGCGCAATCTCCGCCGCAGGAACCAGCGCGAGCAGGCCGCCCCCGTCCTTCGGGAGGACACCCCCCAGGGACGAACCCCGACAATTCCCAGGGTCGGGACGGTCCCCTAGTCCGACGCTGCGACGGCCCTCGGCCGGGAGGATGGAGACATCGCAAGGGAGCCCGACCAGAGCGGCTCCCGCCCTCCAGCTCCGAAGGAGCCGTCATGAGCGCCCCTCTCGTCCGCCCGACCGAAGGCCGCCGGATCGGCGGGGTGTGCGCAGCGCTGGCCCGGCGCTTCGGCACCTCCGCGACCACGATGCGGGTGATCTTCATCGTCTCGTGTCTGCTGCCGGGACCGCAGTTCCTGGTCTATCTGGCCATGTGGGCCCTGATCCCCGGCGAGAAGTCGCCGCGCGCCGCCTGGTGAACGCGGGGGCGGTCAGTCCTCGACGGTCCGGATCAGCTTGGCGAGCTGCCGGTCGGCGATGTCGTGCGGTACTGAGAAGTCCGACGGCGCCTTTCCGGACAGGTTGATCGCCATGAAGCGCACGATGGTGGCGCCCCGGCGCACCACGACGATGTGCACGGGCGCCGGCGCGCCCTGCGCGAGCACGGAGGCCGCCCAGCTGACCGACTCGTCGCCCTGCACCTCGTACGGCACCGGGCGTACGTCCCGGTAGGCCGCCCTGCGGCCGTCGAGCTCGGTGCCGAATCCGGTGCCACAGCGGGCCAGGGCCGCCCTGAGCCCGTCCATCAGATGCCCGGCGTCCGGCGGCGCGTACGCGGACAGCGAGGCCGACACGGCGAGACCGGGCGAACGCCGCGAGCCGAGGCCCCGGCTCACCGTCGCGCGGGCCCGGTCGTCGGGGGCCCCGCCCATCACTTCGGCCAGCGGCGCGCAGGCCGCGCGGTCGGCCCGCGGGACGCCCCGGGTGTCGTCGGGCGAGGCGGCGCCGGAGATCTCGTAACCGGGTACGTCGTGCGCGGTGAGGGCGGCCCGCTCCAGTGCGGTCGGCGTCCGGGTGCGCACGGATTCGACCGGCCCGTCCGGCGGTCCGGCGCAGGCGGCGGCGAGCAGCGCGATCGCGGTGAGGACCGCCGCTCGGGCGGCCGCCTTCGGACGCATGATCCGGACCCTACTCAGACACCGACGGGGCGCACACCCGGCTCACGGGTGTGCGCCCCGACGGGACGTGGTGCGGGGGTTCAGCCGGTGAGGCCGCCGCTCGTCAGGTTGCTCGCCACCGGGCCGGTCGGCAGCGAGTCGGTGGGCAGGCCGCCGAGCAGGCTGCCCACCGGGTCGCCGGACGTCTTCTTCTGTCCGCCCGCCAGCGCCTCGGGCGAGGCCGCGGGCAGCACCTTCTGTGCGGCGCCGATCGGGGTGCCCGCGGTCACGGTCGACAGCGCGCCCAGGGCCGCTGCCGAGGGGACGGCGGAGGCCGTCCCGGCGGCAGCGGCGGCGAAGGCGGCACCGAGGGCAACGACACCGAGCGTCTTGGCAGACTGCTTCATCAGAAATTCGTCCTTGGGGAGGGAAAGGTGAGCGGCTCGCCAAGGTAGTCAGCGGACCACCCGGGCCGCAAACATGTGAAAGCGGCCGCGAGTTCACACTCCCGGCCGCTTTCCTATACCTAAGATCAGTTGCCCGCCGCCGCAGAACCGCTGGTCGTAGCGGTCTGCTGGAACAGCCATTCGGATTTCAACTCGGCATAACCGGGCTTGATCACGTCATTGATCATGGCCAGTCGTTCATCGAAAGGAATGAATGCTGATTTCATCGCATTGACCGTGAACCACAGCATGTCTTCCAGCGTGTATCCGAAGGCTTTCGTCAGGTGCTCGAATTCCTGACTCATGCTGGTGCCCGACATCAGCCGGTTGTCCGTGTTCACGGTGGCCCGGAAATGGAGCTTGCGCAGCAGCCCGATGGGGTGGTCCTCGTAGGAGGTCGCGGCGCCGGTCTGGAGGTTGGAGGTCGGGCACATCTCCAGCGGGATGCGCTTGTCGCGCACATAGGAGGCGAGCCGGCCGAGCTTCACGCTGCCGTCCTCGGCGACCTCGATGTCGTCGATGATCCGCACCCCGTGGCCGAGCCGGTCGGCGCCGCACCACTGGAGCGCCTGCCAGATCGACGGCAGGCCGAAGGCCTCGCCCGCGTGGATGGTGAAGTGGTTGTTCTCGCGCTTGAGGTACTCGAAGGCGTCGAGGTGACGGGTGGGCGGGAAGCCCGCCTCCGCGCCCGCGATGTCGAAGCCGACCACGCCCGAGTCCCGGTAGGAGTTGGCCAGTTCGGCGATCTCCAGGGCGCGGGCCGCGTGCCGCATGGCGGTGAGCAGCGCGCCCACCCGGATGCGGTGGCCGTTGGCCCTGGCCTGCCGCTCCCCTTCGCGGAAGCCCTCGTTGACGGCCTCGACCACTTCTTCGAGGGTGAGGCCCCGCTCCAGGTGCTGCTCGGGCGCGTAGCGCACCTCGGCGTAGACGACGCCGTCCTCGGCGAGGTCCTCGGCGCATTCGGCGGCGACGCGGAACAGCGCGTCCCGGGTCTGCATGACGGCACAGGTGTGCGCGAACGTCTCCAAGTACCGTTCCAGGGAGCCCGAGTCGGCGGCCTCGCGGAACCAGACGCCGAGCTTGTCGGCCTCGGTCTCGGGCAGGCCCTCGTAGCCGGTGTCGCGGGCGATGTCGATGATGGTCCCGGGACGCAGACCCCCGTCGAGGTGGTCGTGGAGCAGCACCTTCGGGGCACGGCTGATCTGATCCGGGCTGGGTACGGATGCGGTCTGGCTCGTCATCTGCGCACTGTAGCCCCTACGCGCGTAGATCGCCCGGCTTCCGAAGGCCGTCGATACGTAACAGTGACCGTGCGGACGGGTGGCGTACACCCGGGCTTCTGAGACTGTTCTGCCATGGCACAGCAAGCGATTCCCCTGCCTGCTGCCCGGCTGGGACGGGCCGTCGGCGCGACCGGCGCCGGCGCGACGGTCAGCGGTGTGGTCCTCGTGCTGCCGGACGGCGATCCCGTCTCGGCACGCCGGCCCTCCCCTCTCGCGTACGCGGCCGCGCTGCCGCTGGCCCGCAGACTGGCGCGGGACGGCCGCGACGAGGGCCTGGTGGCTCACGCCGTGCACTACCGCGGCCAGGGCTGGAACGGCGGCGACGCACGGCTCGCCACGGACGCGGAATGGGCGGCGGACGAGGTCGTACGGCGTTACGGAGACGTCCCGGTGTGCCTGGTCGGGCTCGGCATGGGCGCCCGGGCCGCATTGCGCGCGGCGGGCCATCCGGCCGTCAACTCCGTTCTGGCGCTGGCTCCTTGGATTCCCGAGGACGACGTGGCGGCCGACCCGGAGCCGGTGAAGCAGCTGGTGGGCCGGCGCGTGATGATCGTGCACGGCACCAACGACTCGCGCAGCGACCCGGAGCTGTCCTACCGGCTCGCCGAGCGCGCCAAGAAGGCCAACCGGGACACCTGCCGCTTCGAGGTGCACTCCGACGGCCACGCGATGCGGCAGCACCGGCCCGAAGTCCACGCGCTGGCCGTCGACTTCGTCTTCGGCACCCTGTTCTCGCGCCCCTACGCCCGCCCGGTCACCGACGCGTTCGCCGCGCCCCCGCCGCTGGGGCTGCGGATGCCCCTGGCCGCCGGATTCGGCAAGTCCCTTCATCCATAAGGGTGTTGTCGATCCCGGCGGGCTACTCGGGGATCAGCTTGCCGCGCCGGGACAGCAGGAAGGCCTTGAAGGCCGCCACCGGCGGGGTGTCGGGGTGGCCGTCGAGCCAGGCGACGCCGATCTCGCGCACCGCGCGCGGGGCGGTGACGGTCAGCTCGACGACGCCCGGCCGGGCGACCGCGGGCGGCGGCAGCAGCGCCACCCCGAGCCCGGCCGCGACCAGGCCGCGCAGCGTCTCGGCCTCCTCGCCCTCGAAGGCGATGTGCGGCGCGAACCCGGCCTCCGTGCACAGGTCGTCGGTGATGCGGCGCAGCCCGTAGCCCGGCTCCAGGGTCACGAACGTCTCGTCGGCGGCCTCCGCGAGCCGCACCCGCTTGCGGCCCGCGAGCCGGTGGTCGTCGGGCACCACCAGGCGTAGCCGCTGCTCGTCCAGGCGCCGGGCCGCGAGGTCGGGCGCATCCGGCACGGGCGAGGTCAGACACAGGTCGAGCTCGCCCGCCCGCAGCCGCTCGATCATCGCCTCGCCGTAGTTCTGCACGAGGGTGAAGCGGATGCGGGGGTGGTCCACCCGGAAGGCGCGGATGAGACCCGGCACCGTCTCCGAGCCCATGGTGTGCAGAAAGCCGAAGGCGACCCTGCCGGCCGCCGGGTCCGCGTCGGCGCGCACCGACTCGGCCGCCCGGCCGACCTCCGCGAGCGCCCGCTCGGCAGAGCCGAGGAAGGTGCGGCCCGCGGCGGTCAGCGAGACGGTACGGCCCTTGCGCGCGAACAGGGTGACGCCGAGGTCCTCTTCGAGGCGGACCATCGCGCGCGACAGGGTCGACTGGGGCACCCCGAGCTCATGGGCGGCGCGCGTGACGTGCTCGTGCCGGGCCACCCCGGCGAAGTAGGCGAGGCGCGGCGCCAATGCCATCGCCATGTCTTCTTCGTAACTGTTCAATGACACGCGCGCCTCTGACCTTTGCTGATGCAGGAGTGGATCGATTGTCCCCCATCTGTGCATTGGACGCATAAACACGACGGGCCTACGGTCGTCGTATGCCTCCCGCCAGTACCGGGGCGTCCACCACCGTGGCCGCCTCCCCCTCGTCGTCCCCGCTCCAGCTCACCCCCGGCGCCGCCGGCTACCGCCGGATGAGCTTCGCGCTCTTCGCCGCCGGTGTCGCCACCTTCGCCCTCCTCTACTCCACCCAGGCCCTGCTGCCGCTGATCTCCTCGGACCTCGGGGCCACGGCGAGCGCGGCCAGCTGGACGGTGTCGGCGGCGACCGGCGCGCTCGCCCTGTTCGTGCTGCCGCTGAGCGCGCTGTCCGAGCGGTTCGGACGGACCCGGATGATGACGGTCTCGCTGGCCGTCGCGGTGGCGGTGGGCCTGCTCGTCCCGTTCGCGCCGAACGTGGGCTGGCTGGTGGCGCTGCGCGCGGTGCAGGGCGCGGCGATCGCGGGTCTGCCCGCCTCGGCGATGGCCTACCTGGCGGAAGAAGTGAAGCCGAAGGCGCTGGTCGCGGCGATCGGCCTGTTCGTCGCGGGCAATTCGATCGGCGGCATGAGCGGGCGCATCCTGACCGGCTGGGTCGCACAGGCCTGGGGCTGGCGCGCGGCCCTGTTCGCGGTGGGCGCGCTGGCCGCCGTGTGCGCGGTGGCGTTCCGTCTGCTCCTCCCCAAGGCCCGTCATTTCACGCCGGGTTCGCTGAACCCGCGCGCCCTGGCCCGCACGGTGCGCGGCCACCTCGGCGACCCGCTCCTGGTCCGGCTGTACGCGATCGGCGCCCTGTTCATGACGGTGTTCGGCGCGGTCTACACGGTGATCGGCTACCGCCTCACCGCGGCGC
This sequence comes from Streptomyces xanthochromogenes, assembly GCF_014650455.1. GTDB lineage: Bacteria > Actinomycetota > Actinomycetes > Streptomycetales > Streptomycetaceae > Streptomyces > Streptomyces xanthochromogenes. The sequence continues at coordinate 449,549 of NZ_BMUZ01000001.1, forward strand.
CCTTCAACCTGCCGCAGGGCCTGATCGGCTCGATCTTCCTGGTCTACCTGGTCGGCACGGTCTCCTCCGCCGCGGCCGGCAAGCTGGTGGCCCGGGTGGGCCGGCGCGGCGCCCTGTACCTGGCGGTCTCCACGACCGCGGCGGGCCTGCTCCTGTCCCTCGCGTCCTCGCTGCCCGCGATCCTGGCGGGCCTGGTCCTGATCACCGCGGGATTCTTCGCGGGCCACGCGGTCGCCTCTTCGTCGGTGAGCCACACCGCCAAGCACGGCCGCGCCCAGGCATCCGCGCTCTACCAGTCCGCCTACTACCTGGGCTCCAGCGCCGGCGGCACGCTCGGCGCGGTCGCCTTCCACTCCGGCGGCTGGCCGGCCACGGTGCTGCTCGGCATCCTCGCGGTCCTCGGCGTCGTCTCGGTCACCCTGTACGGCTCGCACGCGGCCCGCGCCGAGCGCCGCAGCCACGGCCTGCACCTGGCGCACGCCCGTCACTGACCTGCGCCTTTTCCCGTAGTCGCGCGATTGTCAGTGGGGTCCGGTAGCTTCCGAAGTGCTGGCACCACAAGGCGCGACATGGGGTGGACCGATGAGTGATCTGGCAGCGGCGGCGGATCTGGACGTACGCCTCGAAGAACACCGCAGAGAGCTGACGGGGTACTGCTACCGGATGCTCGGCTCGGCCTTCGAGGCGGAGGACGCGGTGCAGGACACGCTGGTGCGGGCGTGGCGCAGCATCGACAAGTTCGAGGGCCGCTCCTCGCTGCGCTCGTGGCTGTACCGCATCGCGACCAACGTCTGCCTGGACATGCTGACCGCGGGCAACAAGCGGGCCCGCCCGATGGACCTCACGGCGGCGACGCCGGTGGCCAACGCCCAGCTCAACTCCCGCCCGGAGGTGACCTGGCTGGAGCCGGTGCCGGACGGCCGGGTGCTGCCCACCGTCGAGGACCCGGCGGAGGCCGCGCTCGCCCGCGAGTCGGTGCGGCTCGCCTTCGTCGCGGCGCTCCAGCACCTGCCGCCCAAGCAGCGCGCGGTGCTGATCCTGCGCGAGGTGCTCGCCTGGAAGGCGGCGGAGGTCGCCGAGCTGCTCGACACGAGCGTGGCATCGGTCAACTCGGCCCTCCAGCGCGCCCGTTCTACGCTGGCCGAGTCGGAGCCCAAGGAGTCGGACGCGGCGGACCCGCTGGACGAGGAGCAGCAGAAGCTCCTGGCGCGGTACGTGGCGGCCTTCGAGGGCTACGACATGACCGCGCTGACCGCCCTCCTCCACGAGGACGCCACGCTGTCCATGCCGCCGTACGACCTGTGGCTGCGCGGCCACGACGACATCGTGGGCTGGATGCTCGGCGTGGGCGAGGTCTGCCGGGGCTCGCGCCTGCTCCCGACGGTGGCCAACGGCACGCCCGCGTTCGCCCACTACCACCCGGACCCGGCGGGCGGCTTCACGCCGTGGGCCCTGATGGTGATCGAGACGAACGGGGGCAAGGTGTCCGGCATCTGCTCGTTCCTCGACACGGAACGCTGGTTCCCCCTCTTCGACCTCCCGGCCCGCCTGGACGCGGAGGGCAACCCGGAGACGCCGTAGGCATAGGGATGGGGCCGGGGTGGCCGTCGGGGGCGCCGCCCCCTACTCGCCCCCCAGCCCCGTCAGCTCCAGGAGCGCCACCAGCCCGGCCCCGGCGTTGCGCATACGGACCCGTCTCCCGGCCCGCCGGGCCGTGAGCCGCAGCCGGGCCACGGCCTCGACGGCGGCGAGGTCGGCCCGGGTCACCGCGGCGAGGTCGCACACGACCTCCGCGGCCCCGCCTCCGTAGAGCCGGCGCAGCCGCTCGCACAGGAGCGGGACGTCGGCGAAGGTGACGGGGTGGGGGACGACGAGGACAGGGTGCTGCTCCGGGGGCTCGGTGGCTTCCACAAGGGTGAGACCGGGGCGGGGCGTGGAATTCATCGGTCGCGGAAGCCGACCGGGCTAGTGGACCGGGAAGCTTCCGGCGTCGATCTCCAGGTCGAAGGGCGCGGGCAGCGTCAGCTTCTCGCCGTATTCGACCGTGCCGAGGACGCGATAGGTGCCGTGTTCTGGTTCGCCGTAGAGCGTCGCGGTCGGCCGACCGGAGTGCCAGGGGTCGAGGAGCAAGTACAACGGCACGCCTGCCCTGGCATAGCCGTGGGTCTTCGTCACCCGGTCGTGGTTGGCGTTGCTCTTGGAGGTGACCTCGACGACGAGCTCGGCGTCTTCCGCGGCCGTACGGCCGTCCGGACCCTGGCTCAGGCGTGATCGCGGGATCATCACAAGGTCGGGCATGTACAGGCCCCCACTCTGTGGGAGGGCGAGACCCAGTGTCTGGTAGATCGCCCAGCCTTCCGGCAGCACCGTGAGAAGTTGCTCCTGCACGAGCCAAGCGGTGTCGTTGTGTTCGTCGGACGGCGGTGGTGACACGGTGACGATCCCCTCGATGATCTCCACCTTGCAGCCCTCGGGTGCGTCCGTCTCCTCCCAGATCCGGACGACGTCGTCCCACTCGTGGCCGGTGCCGGAGTGGTCGACGGTGAGTGCGCTCATGGCGGTCTCCCTGCGTCGGTTCGTCACGCAGTCCAGCATGCCGAACGGGACCGGCGGAGGTCCACCGGTCCCGTTCACCCATACCAGGGCCCCCCTGGAAAGCCCAGGTCAGGCGATACGTTCCCGCACGATCGGCGTCGCCGAGAACGCCGTGCCGGCCGGGGCCACGTCGTACGACGCGTCCAGCGACTTCAGTGCGTACTCGAACTTCTCCGGCGTGTCCGTGTGCAGGGTCAGCAGGGGCTGGCCCGCGGTGACCGTGTCGCCGGGCTTGGCGTGGAGTTCGACGCCGGCGCCGGCCTGGACCGGGTCCTCCTTGCGGGCGCGGCCGGCACCGAGGCGCCAGGCGGCCACGCCGATGTCGTACGCGTCGAGGCGGGTCAGGACGCCCGAGGAGGGGGCGGTGATGACGTGCTGCTCGCGGGCGACCGGCAGGGTCGCGTCCGGGTCGCCGCCCTGGGCCGCGATCATCCGGCGCCACACGTCCATCGCGGAGCCGTCCGCGAGGGCCTTCGCCGGGTCGGCGTCCTTGATGCCCGCCGCGTCCAGCATCTCGCGGGCGAGCGCGATGGTGAGCTCGACGACGTCGGCGGGGCCGCCGCCCGCCAACACCTCGACGGATTCCCGGACTTCGAGGGCGTTGCCCGCGGTCAGGCCGAGCGGGGTGGACATGTCGGTGAGGAGCGCCACCGTCTTCACACCGCTGTCGGTGCCCAACGCGACCATCGTGGAGGCCAGTTCACGCGCGTCCTCGATGTTCTTCATGAAGGCGCCGGTGCCGACCTTCACGTCCAGGACCAGCGAGCCGGTGCCCTCCGCGATCTTCTTCGACATGATGGACGACGCGATCAGGGGGATCGCCTCGACCGTGCCGGTCACGTCGCGCAGCGCGTAGAGCTTCTTGTCGGCGGGGGCCAGGCCGTCGCCCGCCGCGCAGATGACCGCGCCGGTGGTGTCGAGGACGTTCAGCATCTCCTCGTTGGAGAGCAGCGCGCGCCAGCCGGGGATGGACTCCAGCTTGTCCAGGGTGCCGCCGGTGTGGCCGAGGCCCCGGCCCGAGAGCTGCGGCACGGCCGCGCCGCAGGCGGCGACCAGCGGGGCGAGCGGCAGGGTGATCTTGTCGCCGACGCCGCCGGTGGAGTGCTTGTCGGCGGTCGGGCGCGAGAGCGAGTCGAAGTTCATGCGCTCGCCGGAGGCGATCATCGCGGCCGTCCAGCGGGCGATCTCCGTGCGGTTCATGCCGTTGAGGAGGATGGCCATGGCCAGCGCGGACATCTGCTCGTCGGCGACCTCGCCGCGCGTGTACGCGTCGATGACCCAGTCGATCTGCTCGGGAGACAGCTCGCCCCGGTCTCGCTTGGTGCGGATGACGGAGATGACGTCCATGGCATTCCTTCCGGCTTGGTGCACGTTACGTGCGCGACTCTACGCGCATAGAGGTGAGGTGAGAGTGCGGCCCCCGCACCGGGGTGCGGGGGCCGCGAGGTTACTTCAGGTGGTCCGGGCCGAAGGCCTGGGGGAGCATCTCGGACAGCGTCAGGATGCCGGCCGGGGTCTCCAACAGGAGCTCGGGACCGCCGAATTCGAAGAGCAGCTGACGGCAGCGGCCGCACGGCACCAGCACGTCGCCGTGACCGTCGACGCAGGTGAAGTGCGTCAGCCGGCCGCCGCCGGACAGCTGGAGCGCCGAGACGAGCCCGCACTCGGCGCACAGGCCGATGCCGTACGACGCGTTCTCGACGTTGCAGCCGGTGACGGTTCGCCCGTCGTCGACCAGGGCCGCGGCCCCGACCGAGTAACCCGAGTACGGCGCGTACGCGCGGGACATGGCCTCGCGCGCGGCCGTGCGCAGGGCGTCCCAGTCGGGCGCCGGCGTCACTTGCCCTGGCCCTTCCGGTAGCGCATGCCGTCCGCCTTGGGCATCCGCAGACGCTGGGCGGAGAGCGACAGGACGAGCAGCGTCACGACGTACGGGGTCGCGCCGACGAAGTCGCCGGGCACGTCGTCGGTCAGCAGGTACCAGACCAGGATCAGCACGGCCATCACCGCGCTGATCGCGGCCTGCAGCATGGCCTTCTTGTACAGCTTCCAGCCCGCGAGCGCCGCGAGCAGCACGACGAGCAGGAGCAGCAGGGCGTGCACGGTGGTGCCGCCGTTGCGCAGCTGGAGCGCGTCGGAGAAGCCGAACAGGCCCGCGCCCATGGCGAGTCCGCCCGGACGCCAGTTGCCGAAGATCATCGCGGCGAGGCCGATGTAGCCGCGGCCGCCGGTCTGGCCCTCCAGGTAGATGTGCGAGGTGACCAGGGCGAGGAACGCGCCGCCGAGACCGGCGAGGCCGCCGGAGACGGCGACCGCCGCGTACTTGTAGGAGTACACGTTGACGCCGAGCGACTCGGCCGCGATCGGGTTCTCGCCGCAGGAACGCAGGCGCAGGCCGAAGGCCGTGCGCCACAGCAGCCACCAGGTGCCGACGAACAGCGCGACGGCGATGACGGTGACCCAGGAGACCTCGGTGACCAGGCCGCCGACGATGCCGGCGAGGTCGGAGATCAGGAACCAGTGGTGGTTCTGGACCGACTCCAGGCCGGAGGACAGGCCCGGGATGGAGAAGCTGGGCAGCGAGTCGGCGGGCGGCGACTGCTTGGGGTTGCCTCCCTTGACCTGGGCCTCGCCGCCGTTGAAGAACAGCTTGGCCAGGTACTGCGTCACGCCGAGCGCGAGCAGGTTGACCGCGACACCGGAGACGATGTGGTCGACGCCGAAGGTGATGGTGGCGACCGCGTGGATCAGTCCGCCGAGCACACCGAAGCCGATGCCCGCGAGCAGCCCGAGCCAGGGGCTGGACTGCCAGCCGACCCAGCCGGCCCCGAAGGTGCCGAGGATCATCATGCCTTCGAGGCCGATGTTGACCACGCCGGCCCGCTCGGACCACAGGCCGGCCAGGCCCGCGAGCCCGATGGGCACCGCGAGGCCGAGCGCGGCGCTGATCTGGCCCTCGCTGGTGAGCTGGTCGGCGCCGGTGATGACGCGTACGGCGGAGACGAGGATCAGCGCACCCGCGATGATCATCAGGACCTGCGCGAGGGAGAACTTGCGCTTGGCGTTGCCCCGCTTGACCCCGGCCGGAGGCGGTGGGGTCGTGGTCGTTTCGGTCGTGACGCTCATGCCGTCACCTCCGTCTCGGTCTTGGCGGCCTGGGCCGCGAGCTCGGCGCCGACGCGCTGTTGCTGGCGCTTGAGGCCGTAACGGCGGACGAGTTCGTAGGCGATCACGACGCACAGGACGATGACGCCCTGGATCACGCCGAGGATCTCCTTGTCGTAACCGATCACTTCGAAGTGGCCGGTGGTGCGCTCCAGGTAGCCCCAGAGCAGCGCGGCGAGCGCGACGCCCACCGGGTGGTTGCGGCCGAGCAGGGCGATGGCGATGCCGGTGAAGCCGAGGCCGAGCGGGAAGCTGTTGTCGAACTGGTGGCTGTCGTTGAGCAGCGTCGGCATGCCGACGAGACCGGCCACCGCGCCCGAGATGATCATGCTGGTGACGATCATCTTCTTGACGTTGGCGCCGCTGGCCGCGGCCGCGGACTCGGACTGGCCGACCGCCCGCAGGTCGAAGCCGAAGCGGGTGCGGCCGAGCGTGAACCAGTACGCGACGCCGACGAGCACGGCGACGACGATGAAGCCCCACAGCTGGCCGGCCGGACCCATGTCCATGGTGAAGAACCAGGACGAGGTGGGCAGCGGCTTGGTCGAGACGAGCGTGCCCGCCTCGTCGAGCTGGCCGAGCCGGTCGGGCTGGAGCAGATAGGCGATGATCGCCGTCGCGATGGCGTTCAGCATGATGGTCGAGATGACCTCGCTGACGCCCCGGGTGACCTTGAGGATGCCCGCGACCGCCGACCACATCGCGCCGACCAGCATGGCGACGACGATGATGATCGGGATCTGCACGATGCCGGGCAGGCTCAGCGCGCCGCCGACTACCGCGGCGAGGAACGCGGCCAGGCGGTACTGGCCGTCGACGCCGATGTTGAACAGGTTCATCCGGAAGCCGATGGCCACCGCGATGCCCGCCAGGTAGTACGTCGTCGCCTTGTTGAGGATGTAGACCTGGCTGTCGCTCGCCGAGCCGTACGACAGCATGTCGTTGAAGGCCGGGAACGGGTTCTTGCCGGTGGCGAGGATGATCAGCGCGGTGACGACAAGGGCCGCGACGAGCGCGAGCACGGGGGCCGCGATCGCGAGGAGCAGCTTCTCCTTGTCGATGCGGGAGGTGAGCTTCTTCATCGGTCCTCTCCCCCAGTGTTCTCCTGGTGCTCCAGGTGGCCGGTGGCGGCACCGGTCATGGCGGAACCCAGTTCCTCGGGGGTGATCGTGGCGGGGTCGGCGTCGGCGACCAGACGGCCCCGGTACATCACCCGCAGGGTGTCGGACAGGCCGATCAGCTCGTCCAGGTCGGCGGAGATCAGGAGTACGGCGAGGCCCTCACGGCGGGCTTCGCGGATCTGGTCCCAGATCTGCGCCTGGGCGCCGACGTCCACGCCCCGGGTGGGGTGCGCGGCGATCAGCAGCTTGGGGTTGTGGCTCATCTCGCGGCCGACGATCAGCTTCTGCTGGTTGCCGCCGGACAGGGAGGCCGCGGTGACCTCGATGCCGGGGGTGCGCACGTCGTACTCGCGCACGATCCGCTCGGTGTCCCTGCGCGCGGCCTTGTTGTCGAGGAGGGCGCCCTTGGAGTTGGGCCTCTCGGTGACGTGGCCGAGGATGCGGTTCTCCCAGAGGGGGGCCTCAAGGAGCAGGCCGTGGCGGTGGCGGTCCTCGGGGATGTAGCCGATGCCGTCCTCGCGGCGCTTGCGCGTCGGGGCCGTGGAGATGTCGGTGGTGTCGAGCGTGATGGCACCGCCGTCGGGGATGCGCATGCCCATGATGGCCTCGACGAGCTCGGCCTGGCCGTTGCCCTCGACGCCGGCGATGCCCAGCACCTCACCCTTGTGGATGGTGAAGGACACCGAGGACAGCACCTCGCGCACCACGCCGTCGGGGTCGGTGGCGGCCAGCCTCAGACCGTCGACCTGGAGCATCGGGACCGTGGTGACGGTCGACTCGCGGGTCTCGGGCGAGGGCAGTTCGCTGCCCACCATCAGCTCGGCGAGCTGCTTGGTGGTGGTGCTGCGGGGGTCGGCGGTGCCGACGGTGGTGCCGCGCCGGATCACCGTGATCTCGTCGGCGACCGAGAGGACCTCGCCCAGCTTGTGCGAGATGAAGATGACGGTCAGGCCCTCGGCCTTGAGCTCGCGCAGGTTGTCGAAGAGCGCCTCGACCTCCTGCGGGACGAGGACCGCGGTCGGCTCGTCGAGGATGAGGGTGCGCGCGCCGCGGTAGAGGACCTTGAGGATCTCCACGCGCTGGCGGTCGGCGACCCCGAGGTCCTCGACGAGGGCGTCCGGGCGGACCCCGAGGCCGTACGCGTCCGAGATCTCCTTGATCTTGTTGCGGGCCTTGGAGCCGATGCCGTACAGCTTCTCGCCGCCGAGGACGACGTTCTCCAGGACGGTCAGGTTGTCGGCCAGCATGAAGTGCTGGTGGACCATGCCGATGCCGAGCGCGATGGCGTCGGCCGGGCTGGAGAACGAGGCCTGGGTGCCGTCGATGGTGATGGTGCCCTCGTCCGGCTTCTGCATGCCGTAGAGGATCTTCATCAGGGTCGACTTGCCGGCGCCGTTCTCACCGCACAGCGCGTGCACGGTGCCCTTGCGGACGGTGATGTCGATGTCCTTGTTGGCGACGACACCGGGGAATCGTTTGGTGATGCCGCGCAGTTCGACGGCGGGAGGGCTGGACGCGTTGATGGCGCACTCTCCTCGTGGGCAGGAGCGGGGGGCGGGGAGCTTCCGGGGAAGCCTGGAAGCGCGCTGACGCATCGGCCGGACGCCCGGCCTAGTAGTTCAGCACACTCCTGGCGCGCCAACTCCGGCCTACGCGCGTAGAGTTGACACTTCGTTATGGCCCGGTGAGGCAGGGCGGTCCCTGCTTCACCGGGCCGGATGCGACGGGAGACGGTCAGTGACCGTCCCGGGTCACGGGGTCGTCTTGACCTTGATGGAGCCGTCGACGATCTTCTTCTGGGCCGCGTCGAGCTGCGCCTTCAGGTCGTCGATGAAGCCACCGCTGGTGGCCAGCGAAACGCCGCCCTTGGCCAGCGGGTAGCTGTTGGTGCCGACCAGCGGCTTGCCGTCCTTGATCGACTTGATCAGGTCGTAGACGCCGATGTCGACGTTCTTGACGACCGAGGTCAGGATCGAGTTCTTGTACTTGGAGAGCGAGGCCTGCTGGTACTGGTCGGAGTCGACACCGATCGCCCAGGCGCCCTTCTTGCCCGAGACGGCCTCGATCGCACCGGTGCCGGAGGAGCCGGCCGCGGTGTAGATGACGTCGGCGCCGTTGTCGAGCATGCCCTGGGCGGCTTCCTTGCCCTTGTCGGGGCTGGCGAAGCCGGACGTGTCCGAGCCGTGCGACAGGTACTGGTTGTCGATCTTGACGTCGGGCTTGGTGTCCTTGACGCCCTGGTTGAAGCCCGCCTCGAACTTCTTGATGAGGGGGACGTCGACGCCGCCGATGAAGCCGACGTGGTTCGTCTTGGTCTTCAGCGCCGCGGCGACACCCGCGAGGTAGGAGCCCTGCTCCTCGGTGAAGACGATGTTGTCGATGTTCTTCGGGCCCTCGACGACGGAGTCGACGATGCCGAACGTGACGTTCGGGTACTTGACCGCGACCTTCTTCATCGAGTTCGCGTAGGCGTAACCGATGCCGATGACCGGGTTGTAGCCCGCGCCGGCGAGGTCGGTCAGACGCTGTTCGCGGTCGGCCTCGGTGTCGGTGGTCTTGGCGGTCAGCTCCTTGACGGAGCCGCCGAACTCGGCCTTGGCCTTGTCGATTCCGCGCGCGGCGGAGTCGTTGAACGAGTGGTCGCCACGGCCGCCGACGTCGTACGCGACACCGATCTTGACGCCGTTGCCGCCCGCGGCGGACGAGGAGGAGTTGCCCGAGTCCTTCTGGGAGGACGTGGAGCCACAGGCGGTGGCGGAAAGCGCGAGCGCGGCGGTGGCGATACCTGCCGCAGCGATCTTGGATACCCGGCGCACGAGGAGGTCCCTTCAAACCTGAACCGAGGCGCCCCTACCGGCGCTGGTTTCGCGTCGGATCGTAACGCGCGTAGATGTCGCGTAAAGCCCTGTTCGGAAGCCGTTATCGAATCGCCGCGAACAGGGGATGAAGTGTCCGGTTACGCGCGGTTGCCATCGAGGAGCGCGGCGGCGGTGAAGAGTTCGACTCCGACCTTGATGGCGGCCTCGTCCGCATCGAAATCACCCCGATGGAGGTCAAGCCGGGCATTCGAGCCCGGTGTACGGACCCCGAGGCGAGCCATCGCCCCAGGCACGTGCTCCAGGTACCACGAAAAGTCCTCGCCACCCAGTGACTGCTCCGTGTCCTCGACCGCGTGCGCCCCGCGGCGGGCCGTCATGGCCTCCGCGAGCAGCTCCGTGACGATCGGATCGTTGACGACCGGGGGCACTCCGCGGACGTAGTTGATCTCCGATTTGGCCCCGTGCAGGGTGGCCACCTCGTCGATCGCGGCGTGCACCAGGTCGGGCGCGTCGCGCCAGGCCGCCAGCTCCAGGCAGCGCACGGTTCCGGCCAGCTCGGCGTGCATCGGGATGACGTTGCAGGCGTGGCCCGCCTCGATGCGGCCCCAGGTGAGCGCGAGCCCCGCGCGGGCGTCGATGCGGCGGGCGAGCAGCGCGGGCACGTCGGCGGCGACCCGGGCGACGGCGGTCACCAGGTCGGTCGTCAGGTGCGGCCGGGCGGTGTGGCCGCCGGGCCCGTCGAGGGAGACCTCAAGGCGGTCGCAGGCGGAGGTGATGGCGCCGTGCCGCAGGCCGATGCGCCCGGCGTCCACGCGGGGGTCGCAGTGCACCGCGATGATCCGGCCCACGCCGTCCAGGCAGCCGGCCGCGATGGCGTCGGCCGCGCCGCCGGGCAGCACCTCCTCGGCGGGCTGGAAGAGCAGCCGCACGGGGGCGGGCAGCAGGCCCTCGCGGTGCAGCTTCGCGAGGACCAGGCCCGCGCCGAGGACGGTGGTGGTGTGCACGTCGTGCCCGCAGGCGTGGGCGCGGTCGGGCACGGTGGACCGGTAGGACACGCCCGCCTTGGCGTCGGGAATGGGCAGCGCGTCGATGTCCGCGCGCAGGGCCAGGGCGGGGCGCTCGTGGTCCCAGGTCCCGATGTCGCAGATGAGGCCGGTGCCGGAGGGGAGCACGCGTGGTTCGAGGCCGGCGGCTTCGAGGCGGCCCTTGATCGCGGCGGTGGTCCGGAACTCCTGGTTTCCGAGCTCGGGATGCATGTGCAAGTCCCGCCGGAAGGCGACGAGTTCGGCGAACAGCGCCTCGCTCAGCTCGCCGGGCAGCGGTGCTTCGCCGGGCAGATCGGCTTCGGACGACTCACGGGACATCAACTGGTTCACTCGTTGAGGGTAGGCCTCTTGAAGGGTCAACTCACGCGCGATCAACAAAAGTTCAGCCGCATAGGGGAAAGAAAGCTGGTCGCACGGCGCATGCCGTTCGTGACAACTGGGTAAACTATTTCATCCTTCCGCCCGATGACCGGGCCCGGGCGTTCCCCCCAGAGTAGGAGCGGCCGCACTCGCCGGGGTGGGACGACACCCCGCCGGGCAAGGCTAGGCAGCCACTCTGGCCAGGCCGTGGGCCCGGCGGGCCGCCCCCGTCACCCCGTCGAGGAATCCCTGGGCGCGCGGGGATGCCTTGTCGGTGAGCCACCGCGGGTCTATGTCGCAGACCACGACCCGCACCCCGGTGCCCGCGAGCGCGAGCGGCAGGGTGTGCACGACGGTGGAGGGGAAGCTGAGGATCGTGCGGCCCACCGGGCCCCGGCGGGCGATGAGTTCGAGCGGCAGGTCGGGGCGTACGACTTCGAGACCGGTACGGGCGTGCAGCGTGTGCAGCTTCTCGGCGGACTCCCGGCGGTGCGCGAAATAGCGGGTCACCCCGTGCGTACGGGCCAGCTGCCCGACCGCGGCGAGGTAGCTCTCCGGGTCGACGACCCCGGTCTCCACCAGTGAAGTCCCCACCAGATCGGCGCCCTTGGTCAGGCGCGGCGGCCCGAAGCCGGCGCGCGTCCAGCCGAAGGTGTTGGCGGTGACGGTGACGCCCTCGGGCGCCTCGACGGGCATCGCGCTGAACACCTCGACGCTGCGACGCCTCGACGGGGTGAGCCGGCGGCGGGCCGCCGCGGAGACCGGCGCGAACGCGAGGTCACGGACGCCGGCCCGGCTGCCCCGCCGGTGCCAGCGCACCAGGCGTTCGCCGCGGGCGAGTTGGGAGACGAACTCCATGGTGGCCGTCCCGTCGTCGACGACCACCAGGTCGCGGGCGCGGGAGACGGTGAGAAGCAGCTGGACGTAGCGCGAGAACGGGTCGCCCATGACGATCCGGTCGGCCCGCCGCAGCATCGGAGTGAGCCCGCCGATGGTGTGCAGCGGCGCCGTGAGGCCGCCCCGGGCCTCCTCCCAGCGCACCTTCGTGCCGGCGTCCCTGGCGAGCTCGGCCATCCGGCGCAGCTGGCCGCGCGACATGGGGTCGGTCGGCGAGAGCACCACGACGGTCAGGCCCGAAAGGTCCGGCGCCTCGGGACGCTGCTGCGCTGGTACGCCGTCGAGCAGCGGGCCCGGCGAATGGGCCCACTCCAGGACGTTGAGCAGCTGGACCGGGCTCTCCACGAAGGCGAGCGTGGCGGAGGTGTCCCGAGGCACGGCGGGCCCGCCCCCTCAGACCGCGGCCGGAGCGCGGTCCCCGGCGCTCTCGGCGTCGGCGGCTTCGGTCTGGGCCACTACGCCGGCGACGCGGCGCAGCTTCTTCATCGGGGCGAGCTCGGAGTCGTAGACCTTCTTGACGCCGTCGCCGAGCGCCGCCTCGATGGTGCGGATGTCACGGACCAGGCGGGTCAGGCCACCGGGCTCGACGGAGGCGGCCTGGTCGGAGCCCCACATCGCGCGGTCCAGGGTGATGTGGCGCTCGACGAACGCGGCACCGAGCGCGACCGCGGCGAGCGTGGTCTGCAGGCCGGTCTCGTGGCCGCTGTAGCCGATCGGCACGTTGGGGTACTCGGCCATCAGGCTGTTGATCACGCGCAGGTTGAGCTCCTCGGCCTTGGCCGGGTAGGTCGAAGTGGCGTGACACAGAAGGATGTTGTCGCTGCCGAGCACCTCGACCGCGTGCCGGATCTGCTTCGGCGTCGACATGCCGGTGGAGAGGATGACGGTGCGGCCGGTGGCGCGCAGCGCGCGGAGCAGCTCGTCGTCGGTGAGCGAGGCGGAGGCCACCTTGTGGGCCGGCACGTCGAACTTCTCCAGGAACGCGACGGCCTCGGTGTCCCACGGCGATGCGAACCAGTCGATGCCGCGCTCCTTGCAGTGCGCGTCGATGGTGCGGTACTCGTCCTCGCCGAACTCCACCCGGTGGCGGTAGTCGATGTACGTCATCCGGCCCCACGGGGTGTCCCGCTCGATGTCCCACTGGTCGCGCGGGGTGCAGATCTCCGGGGTGCGCTTCTGGAACTTGACCGCGTCGCAGCCGGCGTCGGCGGCCGCGTCGATCAGGGCGATCGCGTTGTCGAGGTCGCCGTTGTGGTTGATGCCGATCTCGCCGGTGACGTACACGGGGTGTCCCGGGCCTGCGGTGCGGCTGCCGAGGGTGCGCAGACGGTTGCTCATGAGGGTGTTTCCTTACATCGGACGGAGAGGCCTGGCGGGGAGGTCAGGCAGGGGTGTGCTGGGTCTGGGGGGCGTGCCGGGGAGGCGGGGTGTGGGTGAGTTCGGGTCCGAGGAGCCAGGCGGCGATCTCGCGGATCGCTCCTTCACCGCCAGGGGTGCGGGTGACGGCACGCGCCGCGGCGCGCACCGAGTCGTGGGCGCTGCCGACGGCCACCGGCCAGCCGGCGAGCGCGAAGCAGGGCAGGTCGTTGACGTCGTTGCCGGCGTAGAGCACCCGCTGGGGGTCGACGCCCTCGTCCTCGCACCACTGCTTGAGCGCGACGTCCTTGCGGTCGATGCCGTGCAGGACCGGGATCTTGAGCTTGCGGGCGCGGGCGGCGACGACGGGGTTCTGCTCGGTGGACAGGACGAGCAGCTTCAGACCGGCCCGGCGCAGGGCGGCGATGCCGAGCCCGTCGCCGCGGTGCACGGCGACGAGTTCGCGGCCCTCGGAGTCGATGAGGACCTTGTCGTCGGTCTGGGTGCCGTCGAAGTCGAGGACGACCGCGTCGACGTCGTCCCTGGTCGGGGTGGGCAGCCGGTCGAGTACGGGGGCGAGTGCGCGGGCCCGTTGCAGGTCGTGCGGCTCGTCGATCTCCAGGACCCGGGCCGGGTCGGTCCGCACGAGCGCGGTGCGGCCGAAGAAGCGGTGCCGGTGGGTACGGAAGCCCTCGGCGTCCATGGCGTACGCGGCGCCGGTCTCCAGGAAGTCCTGCGGACGGTCCTGGCGGCGCGGCCGGAACGACTTGTCGTGGCCCATGCCCTGGCCGCCGCCGAGTTCGTCCTCGCGCCACAGGAAGCCGTGGAAGGGGGCGACGGTGACGGCCGTCTCGGCGCCGTCCTCCAGGACCGCCGCGGCCACGCCCTCGACGTCCTCGCGGGTCAGGAACGGGCTGGTGCACTGCACGAGCAGCACCACCCGGGCATCCGGGTGCGCGTCCAGGGCGTGCAGGACGGCGGCCTCGCTGGTGGCGGTGTCGCCCGAGATGCCGGCCGGGCGGACGACGACGTCGGCGCCGGCCGAGCGGGCGGCGGCCGCGATCGCCGGGTCGTCGGTGGAGACGACGACGTCGGTGACGAGCCGGGCGCCGCGGCAGGCGAGCACCGCCCGCACCACGAGCGGCACCCCGGCGACGGAGGCGAGGTTCTTGGCGGGCACGCCCTTGGAGCCGCCCCGGGCGGGGATGACGGCGAGGACCTTGGGGGGTGTGCTCGGTGCGGCGGTCGGGGGCATCACAGTTCTCCCATCCGGCGGATGACGGGCGCGACCCGCTGAACGCCGTGGCGGTAGGCGCCGCGCGCCGCGTCGCGCACGGCGTCCCTGATCACCCGGCGCAGCCCGGTCCGCTCGGCGGCGGGGGCCGCGCCCGGCAGCGGGGTGCCGTCGGGGGCGAGGTGGTGGCGGGCGAGGATGCCCGGGAGGTAGCCGGGCGCGGTGGCCGCGGTGTAGTAGGGGGCGATCGGCGGCAGGCTCCGCTCCGCCAGCAACTCCCCCAACCGGGAACGCACTTGATCGAAGGCACGGTGGTACGCGTCGCCCGGCGCGACCCCCTGGGCGGCGAGCCACTCGGGGGCGGGCACGGGCCGGTACCCCGCGTCCAGCCGGTCCCAGGAGGCCAGGCAGCCGGAGCCGAGGAAGTGGTGGTTGCCGAGGGTCTCGCGCACGCCGAGGTCGGTGAGGACGGCCGTCGGCACCGAGCGGTGCAGGGACTCCAGGGCGGCGGTCGAGGAGACCGTCACCAGGAGGTCGGCGCGGTCCAGGACCTCGCCCATGTTCCCGTACGCCAGCGAGAAGTTGGGCGGCAGGTCGATGCCCTTGGCGAGCTTCTGGAAGGGGTGTTCCTCGATGTGCGTGGTGTGCTCGCCCGGCTTGGAGCGGAGCTTGAGGACCACCTCGCGCTCCGGGTGCAGCCGGGCGTGCCCGACCAGGCGGTCGAGCAGGTACCGCCGGTCGGCGCGGCTCTCCGGTACGGAGGGCTGGGCGGCGAAGACGACCGTGTCGCGGCCGGGCTCCGCCGTGTAGGCGGAGCCGCCGAGGAAGGGCAGCGCGGCCTCGGTGACGGCGGAGGCGTCCGCGCCCACGCCCTCGTACACCGCGCGGAACCGCCCGGCGTCGTGGCGGGAGTTGGCGAGGACGATGTCGGCGCCGTGCCGGAGCAGCAGGCCGTCGGCGAGCTTCTCGTAGACGACGCCCACATAGCCGGTGACGATCACCGGGCGGCAGGGACGGCCCCGCAGCCGGGCGGCGAGCCCGTGCAGCGCGGCCTGGGCGGCGCCGCCGACGAGGGCGAGCACGATGACGTCGTACGCGGGGCCGGACGGGCCCGGGGCGGCGCCGTGCGGCCCCGACTCGGCTACCGCGTCCAGGAACTGAGCCATCGTCACTTCTCGCAGGGCGTCCGCCGCCACCCCCACCTCGGCCAGCTGGCGAGGGGTGGGGGTGGCGCGGCCCCGGAGCAGGAAGCCGTCGAGTTCGGGGGCGCTGGGCGCGGTTGCGGCGGAGTCGGTCCCGGGCGCCTGTTCGGCGAGGCGGCGCGCGGTGAGCGCACCCCATTTCCACCGGGTGTCCGAATCCGCGAGAACCGCGATCCGCAGCCTTGAATCGGTACGTGATGGCACGCCGTAGAAACTAGGAAGCCCCGCGTATTCGCGGCCCAACTCGACTGCAACAAAGGGTTAACAGCGCGACTACGCAAGAAGTGCCGGGGGGCCGGGCGGGCCGGTTAACAGTCCCGCCATTCTTCGTTCACCCATCATCTCCGTGCCGGACAGGACGAATGACGGGACGGCGCCCTAGCGTCACGGCCGTGGTCAAGCTCTCCGTCATCGTGCCGTTCTACAACGTGCGCGCCTACGCACCCGACACCCTGCGAAGTCTGCGCGCGAACGCCCGCGACGACTTCGAGTTCCTGCTCGTCGACGACTGCTCGTCGGACGGCACGATCGAGCTGCTCGAACGCGCCGAGCGCGAGCTGCCGGGGGCGGTGCTGCTCAGACACGAACGCAACGGCGGCCTGGCCACGGCCCGCAACACCGGGCTCGACGCGGCCCGCGGCGAATATCTGACGTACCTGGACGGCGACGACTGGCTCGCCCCCGGCTACTTCGCCCAACTCCTCTCCTGCATAGAGGAGTTGGGATGCGACTTCGTGCGCACCGACCATGTCCAGGTGACCGGCCAGGAGCGTACGGTGCACCGGGTGCCGCACGGCCGGCGCGGTGAGGTGATGTCGCCGCGCGACGCGATCCTGCCCGCCACCCGCTCCACCTCGGTGGACTACGCGTTCGCCTGGGCCGGGATGTACCACCGCAGGCTGGCCGACCGCGGGCTCCTGCACTTCACCGACGGGCTGCGCACGGCCGAGGACCGGCCGTGGATCTGGCGGCTGCACCGCGAGGCGGAGTCGTTCGCGGTGACGGGGCAGCTCGGCGTGTTCTACCGGCGCGGGGTCGCCTCCTCGCTGACGCAGATCGGCGATGTGCGACAACTCGATTTCATTCGCGCATTCGATCAAGTAATAGCGGAGACGGCCAAGGACCCGAATGCGGACGAATTGCTCCCTAAAGCCGTACGGACGTACTGCGCGATCATTTCCCACCATATGAGCAGCATCGAAAGGTTCGAACCGGCCGTGGCCAGAAAACTCAGGGCCCTGAGCGCGGGCGCGCTGAAACGGCTGCCGCAGGACCACCTCAAGGACGCGCTGAACTCAATGGATTCACGTCGCGCCGCCCGGCTGCGCCGGCTGCGCCACCGCCCGGCCGGGTCCTCGACGGGGGCTGCCGCCTGATGCCTACTACGCAGATCTTCGCGGCGTCCACCCTGTACGGGGTGGCCACGCTCGCCGCCGCGCTCGACAGCGACTGCTTCCCGGCGGCCGACCGGCGACTGCTGCTCATCAGCAACAACGCGCCCGCGCCCGAGGTCTCGCCGGCCCTCGACACCATGCCCGGCTTCGACCGGCTGCGCGGCCGCTTCGACGGGGTGCTCTCCTGGAACGACACGATCGCCCCCTTCCACCCGGGTGGCTGGTCCCCGCGCCCGGACGACGTCCCGCTCTGGGAGCGGCACTTGAGGCTGCTGTGGGGCCTCGGCGACGACCGGATCGAACTGGCCCTGGAGTCCATCCAGGTGAACCCGGCGCAGGCGGTCGCCCAGATCTTCCCGGACGCCCCGCTCACGGTGTACGCGGACGGCCTGATGACGTACGGCCCGACCCGCAACAAGCTGGACCCGCTGATCGGCTCGCGGGTGCGCCGGGTCCTCCATCTGGACCTGGTACCGGAGCTGCGCCCGCTGCTGCTCGGCGAGTTCGGCGTGCCGAGCGAGACGGTGCCGACGGCGGCCTTCGTGAAGACGGTGGGTGAACTCGCCTCGCTGGAGACCGAGTTGGGCCTGGGCGCGGACGACGGTGAGCCGTTGGTCCTCCTCCTCGGCCAGTACCTCTCCGCGCTCTCCATCCTCACCCCCGACCAGGAGGAGGAGCTGCACCTGCGGATGCTGCGGGGCGCGGCGGCCCGGGGCCATCGCCGGATCGTGTTCAAGCCGCATCCTTCGGCGCCGCCCGCCTGGTCACAGGCGCTGGAGGCGGAAGCGGTCACGCTCGACGTCCAACTGACCGTGTTGGAGCGCCCGTTGATGGCGGAGGTGCTCTACGAGCGCCTGTCCCCCGCGCTCGTGGTGGGCTGCTTCTCGACGGCACTCCTGACGGCGTCGTCGTTCTACGGCATTCCGGTGGCCCGGGTCGGCACGGAACTCCTCCTGGACCGGCTCGCCCCGTATCAGAACAGCAACCGGGTCCCGGTGACGATCGCGGACGCGCTGCTCCCGCCCCTGGAGGGCGAGGCGCACCCGGACGTGGACCTGCCCGAACTGCTGCGCACGGTGGGCTATGCGATGCAGCCGGAGCTGCGTCCGGATCTGCGGGGCGCGGCCGAACGCTATCTCGCGGCCTCCCTGGACGCCCACACCTGGCGGTACTTCAAGCGCCGCCGCCTGACCGCGCTCGCCCTGCCCGGCGCGGTCCCGTCCCAGCTGGGCTTCATCCCGCGCAACGCGACGGTGCGCCGGGTGGCGCGGCGGGTCCGACGGCTGACACCGCGGCGGGCCTAGCGGCCGGGGGCCCCGGCCCGGGCCCCTACCCCGACACCAGGCCCCGGCCCCGGGAAGCCGCGGCTCACCCCCGCGAGCGGTACGTCGCCTCGATGCCGGCCACAAGCACGGACAGCCCCTCCTCGAACCGCTCGTCGAACGACTCGAAGATGTCCGCACCCGCGGCGGCGGCCAGCGGGTAGGCGGCCAGGCGTTCCGCGCGGGCGGCCACGTCGACCGGCTCGCCCTGCCCGCCCGGCGCGGGCACGCTGCCCTGCTCCTCCGCGACGAAGCCCATCGTGTAGGCGTACGCCAGCGTCCCCGCCCGTACCGCGTCGCGCAGCGGCCAGCCGTCCGCACGCATCCGGCCGAGGTAGGCCTCCAGGGCCTCCGCGTGCTCGGTGCCGGTGAAGCGGGCGCCTCCGTACACCTTGGCGCCGTCGCGGTAACTGAGCAGCATCGCGCGCAAGGCGCGGTTGACGGCGCACAGTTGGCCCTGCCAGGTGGGCTCGGCGAGACCCGGCGGACCGTCCGCGGCCATGCGCCGGTACATGACCGTCGCCATCTCGTCCAGCAGCGCCTGCTTGTTCTTGAAGTGCCAGTACAGCGCGGGCGCCTGGACGCCGAGCTCCTTCGCGATGGCGCGCAGCGTGAGCCCGTCGAGGCCCGTCTCGTTCAGGAGCCGCAGCGCGGTGTCGGCGACCTGCGCCCGGTCGGTCTTCGTCGTAGCCACCTTGACAATTTAACACCGTTAAGCGCACGCTTCCGCACATGGAACTTAACAACGTTAAGGCGCCTGCGCTCCTGCCCGCGCCCGGGTCCATGTCCGCTCCGACGACCACCGGCGTACTGATCGTCGGAGCGGGACCCACCGGGCTCGTGCTCGCCATCGACCTCGCCCGCCACGGCGTCCCCGCCCTGCTCGTGGAGAAGTCCGGCCGGCTCTTCCCCGGCTCGCGCGGCAAGGGCCTCCAGCCGCGCACCCTGGAGCTGCTCGACGACCTCGGTCTCGTCGAGACCGTGCTGCGGGCCGGCCGCGCCTATCCGCGCATGCTCGACTGGGTGGGCCCCGACGGCACCGAGCGCGGCCGCGAGTGGGACATGATCGAGCGCTGCGAGCCCACCGAGAGCGAGCCCCACCCCAACGGCCTGCTCATCGGCCAGGCCCGCTTCCAGGACCTGCTGTACGCGCACCTGCGGAGCATCGGCGGTGATGTCGTCTTCGACGCCGAGGTGACCGCGGTCGCCCAGGACACCGACGGCGTCACCGCCACGCTGGCCGACGGCCGCACCGTCCGCTCGCGCTACCTCGTCGCCGCCGACGGCGGCCGCTCGGGCATCCGCCGCGAGCTCGGCATCGCCCTGCGGGGCGAGAGCGTCGACCCCAAACCCATGCTCGTCGCGGATGTGACCGTGACCCCGGACGCCATCCTCGACGACCTCAACTGGCATCTGTGGAACGGCAGTCCGGACGGGGCCGTGGTCATCTGCCCGCTGCCGGGCGAGCCCCGGCTGTTCCAGGTGATCGCCCAGTACGCCGACGAGAACGCCGTTCCCGACACCAGTGCGGCCGGGGTGCGCAAGCTGGTCGCCGCCCGTACGCCCATCGCCGAGGAGCAGATCGCCGAAGTCCGCTGGTCCTCCGACTTCCGGCCCCGGGCGGCGCTCGCCGACCGCTACCGCGAAGGCCGCGTCCTCCTGGCGGGCGACGCCGCACACATCCACTCCCCGGCCGGCGGCCAGGGCCTCAACACCGGTGTCCAGGACGCGTACAACCTGGGCTGGAAGCTCGCCCAGGTGCTTCGCCACGGCGCCCCGGACACCCTGCTCGACACCTACGAGGCCGAGCGCAGGACCATCGCCGCAGGGGTGCTCGGCCTGAGCACCCGGCTGCATCGCACGGCCCTCGTCGGCGAGAACAGCCGGCGCCGCTCGGAGACCGGCCAGCTCGGCCTCGGCCACCGCGGCGGCCCGCTCTCCTCGGGCCGTGCGGGCGCCCTGGAGGCGGGCGACCGCGCCCCCGACGGCCCGGTGCCCGGCGGCAGGATCTTCGACCTGCTGCGCGGCCCGCACTTCACCCTCCTCGCCTTCGGCACACCGGCCCCCGCCCTCGCCTCCGACCTCGTCCGGGTGCACGAGCTGGACCCGTACGACGCCTATGGACGCGGGCTCTTCCTGATCCGCCCCGACGGCCACGTGGGCTGGGCAGGCGAGGACGGCACCGGCCTGGACGACTACCTCGCCGCGCTGGGCGCGGCCCGGCGTCCCTGACCTCAAGTCGACGCCCGGGCAAACCCGTTACGGCCCGAGATGAACGGGCCGCGTCGGGGAGCGGAACTCCGTCGCACCCACCCGATTTCCGGCCCGTCGCGGTCCTACTCTGTCGACGCCAAGGCCCGACGGGCCGAGCGGAACGCCGGGAAGAGGACAGCCGTGACCAACACCCTGCCGCGGGTACGAAGCACCGGCGGCGGTCAGCCGCAGGAGGGGGCGCCGGGGCGCGCCCCGGTGGCGGCCCCGGTCTCCCGACTGCGCGCGCTCGACGGGCTGCGCCTGATCGCCGCCCTGATGGTGGCGCTCTACCACTACGGCGGCCGCTCAGGGGACATCAGCCGGGGCTGGGGCGCCTCCCCCAAGAAGCTGTTCCCGTCCGCCCACGAGTGGTTCTCCTACGGCTGCCTCGGGGTGCAGATCTTCTTCGTCATCAGCGGCTTCGTCATCTGCATGAGCGGCTGGGGGCGCCCCCTGCGCTCGTTCTTCGCCTCGCGCGTGTCCCGGCTCTACCCCGCGTACTGGGCCGCGCTGATCATCATCACCGCGGTGTTCGCGCTGCCCTGGGTGGTCTACAAGACCGTCACGCCCAGCGAGTTCGTGGTGAACCTGACCATGCTCCAGATGCCGGTCGGGGTGCCCCGGGTGCTCGGGGTGTGCTGGACCCTCTGGGCCGAGCTGCGCTTCTACGCCCTGTTCGCCGTCTGCGTGGTGCTGCCCGGCGCGACCCGGCGCCGCGTCGTGCTGTTCTGCGCGGGCTGGACCCTGGCCGCGGCGCTCACCGCGACGGCCAAACAGCCCTTCCTGAACGCCGTGTTCATGCCCGAGTACGCGTCCTTCTTCATCGGCGGCATGGGCCTGTACCTGCTGCACCGCAACCGGCGCGACGTCACCGCCTGGGGCATCGTCGCCGTCAGCTGGGCCATCGGCCAGCACTGGGCGGTCGCGGGCCTGTGGCACAAGCCGAACCCGGCGGCCTTCTCCAACCGGCACGCCTCGGTGATCATCGTCATCGTCACCCTGGGCTTCGTGCTGGTCGGCCTGATCGCGCTGGGCCACCTGCGCTGGGCGAACTGGCGCTGGCTCACCGTGGCGGGCGCGCTCACCTACCCGTTCTACCTGGTCCACGAGCACCTGGGCTGGGTGGTCGTGGGCGTACTGCACCGAGGCCTGCACATCCCGGCCCCGGCCACCTTCGCCCTCACGGTCGCGGCGATGCTGCTCCTGGCCTGGCTGCTCAACCGCTACGTGGAACGCTGGGCGACGCCGCTCCTGCGCGGCGCACTGGCCCGCAAGCCGGCCCCGGCGGGTGGACCCCGCTGACCCCGGCCGAACGAGGGTCGCGGGGTCAGTCGCCGTCGAGCAGGGTGTCCACGGACAGCTCCAGGGCGACGCCCACGACTTCCGGCACCGGCACGCTCTGCCCGCGCTTGTAGTGCTGGGGCTTGGCGTACTTCCCGTCGACGGGGTCCTGGTACAGGAGCACCTCGTCGTGCTTACGGTCGGCGACAAGGTAGACGGGGATCCCGGCCTGGGCGTAACACTCGACCTTCGGTCCGAGGTCGTCGGACCAGTTCGACGACGTCACCTCGACCACCAGGCGGAAGACGTTCGGTGCGTAGCAGTTCTTCCGGACGTGGGCATCACGAAAGTCCTCGTCCACGACCGCGAAGTCCGGGATCGCGAAGTCCTGCGGAAGCGTGGGCAGCCAGAGGCCGACGCCCTGGACGTACTCATACCCCGCCTCCACGATCCCCGCCCGGTCGAATGCCCGGCCGAGCCTGGTCAGCGTCAGTTGATGCGAGCCGTCCGGCGGCGGTGTCACAGTGAGCCTCCCCTGGAGAATCTCCACACGGTGACCACGCAGCGCACTGGAGAGCAGGTCGGCGGCTTCGCTCATCGTCAGCTCGTGTTGCACTACGGCCACGGCATCCTCCTTGTCGGAAGCTCACTCTTCACGAGAGTAACCGGGGGCGTGCGGTTTCCGCCCCCGGTCACCCGTACGGATGAAAAGCGCAGATCAGAAGGCGTCCGTGGGAACGTACGTCCCCCACACCTCGCGCAGCGCGTCGCAGACCTCGCCCACCGTGGCGCGGGCCTTGAGGGCGTCCTTCATCGGGTACAGGACGTTGGTCTCGCCCTCGGCCGCCTTCTTCAGTTCGGCCAGCGCCGCGTCCACCGCAGGCTGGTCGCGCTCGGCCCGCAGGGTGGCGAGCCGGGCCGCCTGCTGGGCCTCGATCGCGGGGTCGACGCGCAGCGGCTCGTACGGGTCCTCGGTCTCGACCTGGAAGCGGTTCACGCCGACCACGACGCGCTCGCCGGAGTCGGTCTCCTGGGCGATGCGGTAGGCGGAACGCTCGATCTCGCCCTTCTGGAAGCCGTGCTCGATCGCGTTGACCGCGCCGCCCAACTCCTCGACTCGTTCCATGAGTTCGACCGCTGCCGCCTCCACCTCGTCGGTCATCCTCTCGACGACGTACGACCCGGCGAACGGGTCGACGGTGGCGGTCACATCGGTCTCGTACGCGAGGACCTGCTGGGTGCGCAGGGCGAGCCGGGCGCTCTTGTCCGTCGGCAGCGCGATCGCCTCGTCGAAGGAGTTGGTGTGCAGCGACTGGGTGCCGCCGAGCACGGCCGCGAGGCCCTGGACGGCGACGCGGACCAGGTTGACCTCTGGCTGCTGGGCGGTGAGCTGCACGCCGGCGGTCTGCGTGTGGAAGCGCAGCATCAGCGACTTGGGGTTCTTCGCGCCGAACTCGTCCCGCATCACCCGGGCCCAAATGCGGCGTGCGGCACGGAACTTGGCGACCTCTTCGAGGATCGTGGTGCGGGAGACGAAGAAGAAGGAGAGGCGCGGTGCGAAGTCGTCCACGTCCATTCCGGCCGCGACCGCCGTGCGGACGTACTCGATGCCGTCGGCCAGGGTGAACGCGATCTCCTGCGCGGGCGAGGCCCCGGCCTCGGCCATGTGGTAGCCGGAGATCGAGATGGTGTTCCACTTGGGGATCTCGGCCCTGCAGTACTTGAAGATGTCCGCGATCAACCGCAGGGAGGGCTTCGGCGGGAAGATGTAGGTGCCGCGCGCGATGTACTCCTTCAGCACGTCGTTCTGGATCGTGCCCGTCAACTTGTCGGCGGCCACGCCCTGTTCCTCGCCGACCAGCTGGTACATCAGGAGCAGCAGCGCCGCGGGCGCGTTGATGGTCATCGACGTCGACACCTTGTCGAGCGGGATGCCGCCGAACAGGATGCGCATGTCGTCGACGGAGTCGATGGCGACGCCCACCTTGCCGACCTCGCCCGAGGCGATCGGCGCGTCCGAGTCGTGGCCCATCTGGGTGGGCAGGTCGAAGGCGACCGAGAGGCCCATCGTGCCGTTGGCGATGAGCTGCTGGTAGCGGGCGTTGGACTCGACGGCGGTGCCGAAGCCCGCGTACTGGCGCATGGTCCAGGGCCGGCCGGTGTACATCGACGGATACACACCGCGCGTGAACGGGTACGAGCCGGGCTCGCCCAGCTTCTCGGCGGGGTCCCAGCCGGCGAGGGTGTCCGGTCCGTAGACCGGCTCGATGGGCAGCCCGGATTCAGACTCGCGTGCCATGTGCTGTGCCTCCCGCTTGAGCTCTGTTACTCACTGGTACCCGACCCTCGCGACGGACTGTAGCGGCGGGCGCGCGACGGGTGGACAGGCGCGCGCTGGGAGCTTGCTCACAACTGCCGCGATGCGTCGGCCGGCTTTTGCAACCGTTCGGGGCGGGAAGCTGTCTCAGGGGACACCAGAGGAACAGGGGGGCGAACCGATGCGCCGGAACCAACGCACCACTCTCATAGCCAGAACCCTCGCCGCGGCCGCCGTCATCGCGGTGGCCGTCGGATGCGGACCGCAGGGCGGCAAGGCGGACGCGGGCGCGCCCGCCACCCCCGCTCCGCCCTCCTCCTCGACCCCGGCGAAGGGCACGCCCTCCCCGGCCGGCTCCGCCTCCACCGACGACAAGCCGTCCGGCTCGCCCGCCGCCCCGAGCGCCTCGGCGAGCCCGGCCGCCAAGCCGGCGCCCAAGCCCGCGGCGAAGGTGCTGATGTCGACCGGTTCCAAGGGCGCCCAGGTCAAGGAGCTGCAGGCCCGTCTCGCCCAGATCGGCTGGTTCGACGACACCCCGACCGGCACGTACGGGGCCGCGACCACCGCCGCCGTCAAGGGCTTCCAGGGCAAGCGCGGGCTTCCGACGACCGGCTCGACGGACACCGTGACCTGGGAGAAGCTGCTCGGCATGACCACAAGGCCGACGGCCGACGAGCTGGCCGGCCGCGCGGTCAACAAGCCGACCGCCAAGCTCGACCAGCGCTGCATGACGGGCCGCGCGATCTGCATCAGCAAGACCAGCCGCACGCTGTCCTGGGTGGTCGACGGCAAGGTGCAGTCGACGATGGACGTCCGCTTCGGCTCGCAGTACACGCCGACCCGCGAGGGCGTCTTCAAGGTCTTCGAGAAGAGCCGCGACCACGTCTCGACGATCTACCACACGGCCATGCCGTTCGCGATGTTCTTCAGCGGCGGTCAGGCGGTGCACTACTCGTCGGACTTCGCGGCACGCGGCTACAACGGCGCCTCGCACGGCTGCGTGAACGTCCGGGACAAGGCCAAGGTCTCGGCCCTGTTCGACCAGGTGCACATCGGCGACAAGGTCGTCGTCTACTGGTAGCCGACGGTCGGCACCGGTGGCCGACGACCGGGCGCGGCCGAGGGGCCGGCACCGGAAGAGGGAGGGCGCGGGCGGGACCGGGGGAACGTGTCCCGCCCGCGCCATTCGCGCGGAGCCATGGGTACGGGGGGAACCCCGGCTCATCTGCGCCGCCGATGACCAGTCGGCTCACTCTGTACTGCGCCGTCGTTCCGAAAAACGTTACTGCGGGTTCTGGACCGCGTCTTCGGGCTCACCGGCCGGCCTGGGTGCGAGGGCGCAGGACGGGCGTTCCGGGTGGCCTCAGGGCCGGACGGCCGGACCGAGCGCTCCGGGCTTGAACCAGTCCAGGACCTTGCCCGGGTGCGGCACCACGGAGCTCTGCCTGCCGCCGCCCCCACCGCCGTACTTGTTGCCGGGGCTTTCGCCGTCCTCGTCGCCCCTGCCGCCGCCCTTGCCGCCGCCGTGACCGTCGCCGCCGGAACCCCCGGAGCCGGCCCCGCCGCCGTCGGACTTGCCGGGCTTGCCGTCCAGGACCAGATCGCAGAAGCCCTTCAGGGCCGCCGATCCATGGGCCTCGGACTCCAGATCCCGGCGCTTGTTCGTGTCCAGCCTGCCCGAGCGGTACTCGCGGCAGGCCTCGGTCGTCCTGGCCAGCCACTGCTTGCCGTTCGAGCCGCCCGCACCGCCCTCGTCCCCGCCCGGGCCGCCCGTCGGGTCGCCGCCCTTGCGGCCCGGGTCGGACGTGCCGCCCGCGGCTGGTCCGGGTCCTTCGGGGCTCGCCGGGTGCGTGGGATCGCCGGGCGTGGGCGCGCCGGAGGAGGGCACGGCCCGGTCGTGGCTCGGGGAGCCAGGGGGCAGGGAGTACGTGGGCGAGGTGGCGACGGGATCCGGGCTCATCGCCGCCGAGACGGTGGAGGCGGGTGCGGGGTCCTGCTCGTCGAAGGCGAAGGGACCCGGCAGCACACCGGTGCCCGCGGCGACCGCGACCCCGCCGATCGCACAGCAGGCCAGCGCCGCGGCGAGGCCGAGGCGCACCGGAGCGAATCGTCTGCGCCGGGGTGCCCCGGGCAGCTCGGCCACGCGTCCGACCCGTACGACACCGAGGGCCTCGCCGTCCTGTGCGGCGCCTTCGGGGCGGGCCTTGCGGAAGGCCGCCAAGGCGGCTTCCTCGCCGGGGAGTTCGGTGGTGGCCGACGCGCTGGGGCCGAGGGAGCGCAGCAGGGCCGTGAGGCGGTCCGCCTCGGCGCGGGCCCGCTCGTCACCGGGCTCGACCCCTTCGCCGCGCAGCAGTCGCTCGGCGGCATCCCGGTCAAGCCACTCGTGCCGCTCGTCAGCCATCACATGTCCTTCTGCGTCCGGGCGCGCGATTGCGTCACACCGCGTTCCGGCGCTCGCTGCGACGGCACGGCGCCCAGCTCCTCCACATCCTGGGCCACGTCCCCCGGGGAGCCGTCCGCGCCGAGCAGTTCAGCAAGCCGCTTCAGGCCCCGGTGCGCGGCGGTCCGCACCGCGCCGGGCCGTTTGCCCAGGGTCCGCGCCGCGCTCTTCGCGTCGAGGCCGACCACCACGCGCAGGACCACGGCCTCGGCCTGGTCCTGCGGGAGCTGGGCAATGAGCGCCATCGTACGTCCGGTACCGAGCGCCTCCATCGCCTCGTCGGCGGTGTCACAGGCGGCGGCCCGTGCGGTCAGCTCGCTCTCGTCGCCGCCGACGGCGGGCCTGCGGCCGCGCATCCGGATGTGGTCGAGGGCGCGGTTGCGGGCGATGCGGGCGGCCCAGCCGCGGAACCGGTCGGCGTCGCCCTCGAAGCGTTCGAGGTCACGGGCGATCTGGAGCCACGCCTCGGAGGCCACGTCCTCGGTGTCGGGTTCGCCGACCAGGGTGCGGATGTAGCCGAGCAGGCGCGGGTGGACAGCGCGATAGACAGCACGGAAGGCTTCCTCGTCCCCGTCCTGCGCCCTGAGCACCGCGGCGGTCAGCTCCGCGTCGTCCCCCAGCAATCCCTGCACCCTGTCTTGACTGACTGTTCCGATGTCACCGCTGGTCACCACTGCCGCGTCCCCGAACGCGAGTCTGCACGCTACGGCCTCGGCGCCCCCTAAGTCCACGACTTGTACAACCTGCAACAACCCACTGACACAGCGGGGTGTGACAGAAAACGCACGCTCGGCGCTGAAGCAAGTACGGGGTCGCCACAACGGCCCCGCCGGAAGACGGCCGGGGCCTCTCCTGTGGGGGGTGGCGGCCCCGGTCGTCCTCCGCACCCCGCGCCCGCGCGGGCCGCGCCCCGCGTTCGCCGGCGGCCCCGCTCAGCCCAAGCGGTCCGCCAGGGCCTTGAAGTCCTCCCAGTCCATCGCCGGCGTGCGCGCGTCCCACAGCTTCTGGGCCGTCGCCCGCAGCGGCAGCCGGATGCCGCGCGCCACCTGCTCCTCGGTCTGCGCGCCCGGCACGTCCGACCAGACCGCGAACCGGCCGCCCAGGATCTGCCCGGCGTACTTGCCGTCCACGGGCTTGGTCCCGCGCAGTACGAGCGGCGTCCACTCCTCGTAGATCCGCTTGCCCGTCGGGTACTTGAAGGTGTTCGGCTCGCCCAGGACGTAGTACAGGTACTCGTCGTTGAGGTTGACCAGGGACCGGCTCTGGGCGAGCAGCTCCTCGGGCGCCCGCTCGTCGGGCTCCTTGCCGGTCCAGTACTCGACCTCGCGGCCCTGGTCGGCGGCCACCTCGCCGCCGGCGAAGAAGCCGTCGTTCCACGCCTTCAGGGTTCGCCCGGCGTTGGCCGAACGCAGCACCACCGCACGGTCGTTGAGCCAGCCCGTCGCCAGGTCCCGGATGTCCGCCTTGGAGCCGTACTTGTCCCGGGCGGCGGCGGCAAGACCCGGGAAGGACGTCTCCGGGGACTTCACCGCCAGCGCCTGGTACTCGTCTCCGCCCAGGTGCCAGTACGTCCCGGGGAACAGGTCGGCGTACTCGCGCAGCAGGTCGTCGACGATCCGGCCGGAGGCGGGGTTGGCGATGTCGATGGCGCCCTTGACCGCCTTGCCGTCCTTGTCGCGCAGCTGGAGGTCGGGGTGGGCGGCGAGCACCGCTCCGAGGTGGCCCGGAGAGTCGATCTCGGGGATCACCGTGATGTGCAGCTTGGTGGCGAGCGCGACGATCCGCTGCACGTCGCGCTTGCTGAGGTGGTCGCGCGAGACGATCTCGGGGTGGCCGGCGGACTCGATGCGGAAGCCCTGGTCGTCCGAGAAGTGCAGCCCGAGCTGGTTCAGCTTGAGGTCGGCCATCTGGCGCAGCTGGTCCTCGATCCACGCCTCGGTGTACGGCTTGCGCGCGATGTCGAGGTTGAGGCCGCGCTGCGGCTCGTCCGGCCGGTCGTCGACGACGCCCTCGGGCATCACGCCGCCGCCCTTGAGCGCCTGCTTGAGGGTGCGGGTGCCGTAGAAGACCCCGGCGTCGTCCGCCCCGGTGATCCGCACCCGGCGGTCACGGGTGGTCAGCGTGTACGACTCGGGCACGGCCTTCTGGCCGGCCGGCGGCGGGCTGAGGGCCAGCTCGATGTCGCCCGCGCGGGGCTGCCCGCCGAGGACGTAGTCGGCGCCGAGCTCCTGCGCGAAGAGCTTGCCCTCGTCGGCGAGGCTCCCGCTGTTGACGTCCACGATCACCCGCGTCGCGTCCACCGGCCGGAAGCCGGGCCCGCGCGCGGGCCGGTGTTCGCGTACGGAGGGGATGGTCCGGGGCGGCGAGGAGATCGGGTAGATCGGCGAGGGGGAGGGCAGCGCGGAGGACGCGCGCTTGTTGTCGGCCGGACCGCCGTGCCCGCCGTGGGTGTCGTCGTCCGGCCAGACCGCGATGATCAGCGCGAGCACCGCGGCGCCGGCGACGGCCACCTTGAGCACCAGGGCGCGTCGGCCGCGCGGCCGGTGCAGCCAGGCGGGGCGGGACCGCGGCGCACGCGGCTGGGAGGCACGCGCCTCGGACGACGGCGAGGACGACCGCTCCGGGTCTTCGGATCCCGTCTTCCGGGCCCGTGACATCCTGAAACGCGACATCACTCAGAAACCTCCCGTCCAACAACAGTAAGGCCGGATCCGACGGCCCCCGATACCGGCCGGACAACTGGGGCGAACGTACGCCGAAGGGCCCGGGAGTTCGTCCACCGCGCACGACCCGGTGTGCACGTCCGGGTGAAAATCGCGCAACAGTCGGGCAGCTCGCTTTCCACGTGGATAGCGTGGCGGCACTCCCACCTCACTTTCCACTCCAGTCTCCGTGCTTCGCAGCACGTCCCGTCCCGTACTGCCGCGTCCCGCGCAGTGTTCGAGGAGCCCACGCTGTCCAGCGATTCCCACGCCGGCCCCCGGAAGCGACCGCCGACACTTCATCACACTCCTCGTGCCCAGGGGCGGGCAGCCATACCGAATCAGCTCCGGGGCACATCCGTTCCGGCAGCGCCGCCGCGGCCCGACGGGCTCGACCGTTTCAACCGCGCCGCCGCCGGCGCGGCCGAAACGGCCCTGCTCGCGTGCTGTGCCAGCCGCCGCTGGGCCCTGCGGCTCGCCGCCCACCGCCCCTACCCGGACGTGGAGTCGCTGCTCGCCGCGGCCGACGAGGCCAGCTACGACCTGAGCGCCGCCGACCTC
Organism: Streptomyces xanthochromogenes; assembly: GCF_014650455.1. Taxonomy (GTDB): domain Bacteria; phylum Actinomycetota; class Actinomycetes; order Streptomycetales; family Streptomycetaceae; genus Streptomyces; species Streptomyces xanthochromogenes. Next base: position 479,614 of record NZ_BMUZ01000001.1, read on the forward strand.
GCCGAGGCGCTGGCCGACGAGCTCTCGCCGGGCCTGCACGAGAGCGCGCCGCAGTCCGCGCACACGGCGCTGCGGGCCGCGCACGCCGCGTACGAGAGCAGTTTCGGGCATGCCTTCGTGATCTGTCTCGACGGGTTCCACCCCGCCGAGCACCTCGACCAGGTGCTGAGCGGCATCCGGCTGCGGATGAACAACGACCCGGACGAGGAGCGCTCGATCGCCGCCGACGAACTGCGCCGCCTCGCCCGCGCCCGGCTCGCCCATCTCGTGGCAAGCCATCCCGAACCGGACGCCCCGAGCGCCGCACACCGCGTTCTCTAGGCCGTACGAGCCTGTTTGATTGCCTGTTTGATCACACCTATGGACCCGGCGCGAGGGAACCGACATCTCGTCGCTACGATGACCGGGGCCGGTGGACCGTACCCGGCCGGGTCAGACCGACACTGAAGCCGGCCGGCCCTCAACACCGCTCCCGGAGGGTTCTTCCGTGCCGGCTGGAACGCTGTACCGCGGCCGGGAAGGAATGTGGTCCTGGGTGGCTCATCGAGTCACCGGCGTCCTCATTTTCTTCTTCCTGTTCGTCCACGTCCTCGACACCGCTCTCGTGCGTGTCTCCCCCGAGGCGTACGACAAAGTCGTGGCGACCTACAAGACGCCCATCGTCGCGTGTCTGGAATACGGCCTGGTGGCCGCCATCCTGTTCCACGCGCTCAACGGCCTGCGCATCATCGCGGTCGACTTCTGGGCCAAGGGCCCGCGCTACCAGAAGCAGATGCTCTGGACCGTCGTGGGCGTCTGGGTCGTGCTGATGGTGGGCGCGCTCTACCCGGTGCTCGGTCACGCCGTCCGTGAACTGTTCGGGAGCTGAGGACTGAGATGTCTGCCGAAACCTCTTCCGCTGCCGCGATCGGCGAAGTCGAGGGCGCGAGCCTGTACGACACCGATCACCCGGCCCCGCTCATCGAGGCCCCGCGCCAGCGCACCAAGAAGACCCCGAAGTCCACCCGTACGAACTTCGAGCTGTACGGCTGGATGTTCATGCGGCTGTCCGGCATCGTGCTGGTCGTCCTGGTCCTCGGTCACCTGCTGATCCAGCTCGTCCTCGACGGCGGCGTCTCCAAGATCGGCTTCGCGTTCGTCGCGGGCCGCTGGGCGTCCCCGTTCTGGCAGATCTGGGACCTGGCCATGCTGTGGCTGGCCATGCTGCACGGCGCCAACGGCCTGCGCACCGTCATCAACGACTACGCGCAGCGGGACAACACCCGCTTCTGGCTGAAGATGCTGCTCTACACCGCCACGGTGTTCACCGTCCTGCTGGGCACGCTGGTGATCTTCACCTTCGACCCGAACATCCGCTAGGCCACGGGCTGAGGGACTGAGGAATTCTCTGATGAAGATCCACAAGTACGACACCGTCATCGTCGGCGCCGGCGGCGCCGGCATGCGCGCGGCCATCGAGTCGACCAAGCGCAGCCGCACCGCCGTCCTGACGAAGCTCTACCCCACCCGCTCCCACACGGGCGCGGCGCAGGGCGGCATGGCCGCCGCGCTCGCCAACGTGGAGGAGGACAACTGGGAGTGGCACACCTTCGACACGATCAAGGGCGGCGACTACCTGGTCGACCAGGACGCCGCCGAGATCCTGGCGAAGGAGGCCATCGACGCGGTCCTCGACCTGGAGAAGATGGGCCTGCCGTTCGGCCGCACGCCCGCCGGTGAGATCGACCAGCGCCGTTTCGGCGGTCACTCCCGCAACCACGGCGAGGCCCCGGTCCGCCGTGCCTGCTACTCGGGCGACCGCACCGGCCACATGATCCTCCAGACGCTCTACCAGAACTGCATCAAGGAGGGCGTGGAGTTCTTCAACGAGTTCTACGTCCTCGACCAGCTCCTGGTCGAGGAGGACGGCGTCAAGAAGTCCGCCGGCGTCGTCGCCTACGAGCTGGCGACCGGCGAGATCCACGTCTTCCAGTCGAAGTCGGTCATCTACGCCTCGGGCGGCACCGGCAAGTTCTTCAAGGTGACCTCCAACGCGCACACCCTGACCGGTGACGGCCAGGCCGCGTGCTACCGCCGCGGACTGCCCCTGGAGGACATGGAGTTCTTCCAGTTCCACCCGACGGGCATCTGGCGCATGGGCATCCTGCTGACGGAGGGCGCCCGCGGTGAGGGCGGCATCCTCCGCAACAAGGACGGCGAGCGCTTCATGGAGAAGTACGCGCCGGTCATGAAGGACCTCGCGTCCCGTGACGTCGTCTCGCGCTCCATCTACACGGAGATCCGCGAGGGCCGCGGCTGCGGTCCCGAGGGCGACCACGTCTACCTCGACCTGACGCACCTCCCGCCGGAGCAGCTCGACGCCAAGCTCCCGGACATCACGGAGTTCGCGCGCACCTACCTCGGCATCGAGCCCTACACGGACCCGATCCCGATCCAGCCCACCGCGCACTACGCCATGGGCGGCATCCCGACCAACGTCCAGGGTGAGGTCCTCAGCGACAACACCACGGTCGTGCCGGGCCTGTACGCGGCCGGCGAGGTCGCCTGTGTCTCCGTGCACGGCGCCAACCGCCTGGGCACCAACTCGCTCCTGGACATCAACGTGTTCGGCAAGCGCGCGGGCATCGCGGCGGCGGAGTACGCGCACACCGCGGACTACATCGAGCTCCCCGAGAACCCGGCTGCGCAGGTCCAGGCGCAGGTCGAGAACCTGCTGTCGGCGACCGGCACCGAGCGCGTCGCGGTCATCCGCAAGGAGCTGCAGGAGACCATGGACGCCAACGTCATGGTCTTCCGCACCGAGCAGACGATCAAGACCGCGGTCGAGAAGATCGGCGAGCTGCGCGAGCGCTACCGCAATGTGTCCGTCCAGGACAAGGGCAAGCGGTTCAACACCGACCTCCTGGAGGCCATCGAGCTGGGCAACCTGCTCGACCTGGCCGAGGTCATGGCCGTCTCGGCCCTGGCGCGCAAGGAGTCCCGCGGCGGTCACTACCGCGAGGACTACCCGAACCGCGACGACGTCAACTTCATGCGCCACACCATGGCGTACCGCGAGGTCGCGGACGGCGGCAAGGACTCGATCCGCCTCGACTACAAGCCCGTCGTCCAGACCCGCTACCAGCCGATGGAGCGTAAGTACTGATGGCAACCCCGACCCTGGACAAGGCCGACACGGCAGGCGCGCCGGAGCCCGGCTTCGCGGACTCGCCCTACATCACGGTCACCTTCCGCATCCGCCGCTTCAACCCGGAGATCTCCGAGGAAGCGACGTGGGAGGACTTCCAGCTGGAGATCGACCCGAAGGAGCGCGTGCTCGACGGTCTCCACAAGATCAAGTGGGAGGTGGACGGGTCCCTGACCTTCCGCCGCTCCTGCGCGCACGGCATCTGCGGTTCCGACGCCATGCGCATCAACGGCAAGAACCGTCTCGCCTGCAAGACGCTGATCAAGGACATCAACCCCTCCAAGCCCATCACCATCGAGGCCATCAAGGGCCTCACGGTCCAGAAGGACCTGGTCGTGGACATGGAGCCGTTCTTCCAGGCGTACCGCGACGTGATGCCCTTCCTCATCACGAAGGGCAACGAGCCGACGCGTGAGCGTCTCCAGTCGCCCGAGGACCGCGAGCGCTTCGACGACACCACGAAGTGCATCCTGTGCGCGGCGTGCACGTCCTCGTGCCCGGTCTTCTGGAACGACGGCCAGTACTTCGGCCCGGCCGCGATCGTGAACGCGCACCGCTTCATCTTCGACAGCCGTGACGAGGCGGGCGAGCAGCGCCTGGAGATCCTCAACGACAAGGACGGCGTGTGGCGTTGCCGCACCACGTTCAACTGCACCGACGCGTGCCCCCGTGGCATCGAGGTCACCAAGGCCATCCAGGAAGTCAAGCGCGCCCTGATCACGCGCCGCTTCTGATCCCGGCATGTGCGAGAGGGCCCCGCACCTGGAAGTTCGCTTCCGGGTGCGGGGCCCTCCCGCATGTGCGGGTGAACGTGGTGACCGTCGCCTTCCGCGCCCGCGCCCCCGACCCTGCCGCCCTCCCCGGGGCCCGTCCGATTAGGCTCGTGACGTGCCAGAACAGAACGCGCCCGCAGAGACGGATTCCGAGGCGGTGGGGTCCCGGCCCGCCAAGGGGGAGCAGACCCGCACTCTCATTCTGGAGACCGCCATGCGGCTCTTCCAGGAGCGGGGGTACGACAAGACCACGATGCGGGTGATCGCGCAGGAGGCCGGGGTCTCGGTCGGGAACGCGTACTACTACTTCGCCGGCAAGGAGCACCTGATCCAGGGCTTCTACGACCGGATCGCGGCCGAGCACCAGGCGGCGGTGCGCGAGGTGCTCGACACCGAGACCGACCTGGAGGCCCGGCTCGCCGGGGTGCTGCGGGTGTGGCTGGACATCGCGTCGCCGTACCACGAGTTCGCGGCGCAGTTCTTCAAGAACGCGGCCGACCCGGACAGCCCGCTCAGCCCGTTCTCCGCGGAGTCGGAGCACGCGCGGCAGGAGGCGATCTCCGTGCACCGGGAGGTGCTGGCCGGCACGAAGACCAAGGTGCCGGCCGAACTCGTCGACGTACTCCCCGAGTTGATGTGGCTGTCCCAGATGGGGCTGGTCCTGTACTGGGTCTTCGACCGCTCCCCCGACCGCGAGCGGAGCTACCGGCTCGCGGCCCGGGGGGCCAAGCTCACCACCCGGGGCATCGCTCTCGCCCGGTTCCGGGTGCTGCGGCCGCTCGTGCACGAGGTGCACGAGCTGTTCACGGACTTCCTGCCGGGGATGTCCCAGGCCGCCGCCTCCCGGAAGTCCGCCAAGTAGGGCTCCGGGGAAGGCTAGTTCACAGGTCGAGGGCCTCCCTCACCTCCCGCGCCACCTTCACGATGTCGCCCTTCGGCTCGGTCCCGTACGCGGGGTGGGTGCGCACCCAGGTGTCCTCCAGGGCGTACCAGTCGACCGGCTCCGGGGGGCGGCCCGTGGTCAGGGACGCCGTCAGGGTCTCGAAGTAGGTGCGCCAGCGCAGCGTGTAGAGGCCGCCGACCAGGCCCGACCACTCCCGGTTCGCATAGTCGCGCAGGGTGCCGCCGTTGGCCGCCGCGCGCGGGCCCCACACCGTCAGCAGCGACACCGCGTCGTAGGCGAGGCGGTCCTTCTCCTGCGCGCCGGCGCCCCACGACCGCGCGTCCGCGATCCAGCGGCCGAGCAGATGGCCCCGGTCGGTGGCCACCACCCGCTCAAGCAGGGCCAGATCGCGCAGCCACTCCCCGGTCAGTGCCGCGAACGCGTCCTTGTCGGCGTTCTCGAAGGCGTCCCGGATGCGCGGGAGCAGCCGGCGGGACTCGTTGGAGAGGGTCTGACGGGTCACGTCGAGGAGGTCGTAGCGATAGGCCGACGAGGCGCGCAGCTTCGGGGAGACCGCCAGGAGGGCGGGCAGCGCCTCCGCGAACTCGGCCGCGTCGTAGCGGAGCACGGGCGGGGACCAGAAGCCGCCCGAGGTCGCCTTCAGGTCGGGCCGGGCGCCGAACAGGCCGTCCGCGGCCTCGCTCCAGGAGTCGGCCCGGGTGGTGCCGTAGGCGGTGCGGCGCAGCACGTCCCACGCCTCGGTCGCGTGCCGGTCGGTGGCGCCGTACCGGTAGCGCGGCCACTGCTCGAACCACTCCTCCAGGTCGACGGGGCCGTCCGTCCAGGGCAGGTCGGAGAAGAGCGCGAAGGCGGCGGGGTTGTTGTCGGCACCCTCCGGCATGAGCGCGATGCCGTCCAGCGCGCTGTTCGGCTTGGTGCGCCAACTCTCGTACAGGGAAGCCCAGTCGGGGGTGTTGGCGCCCATCGCGGTGTGGCCGCCGAAGTTCCAGATGGAGCCGAACGCGTACGGGGTGCCCTCCCAGGACGCCTCGCGGTCGGTCACCGAGGGGTAGTGGTCGGAGATGCCGTCGACGACGAACAGCTTGGTCTTGTCGACCGCCTCGATGATCTCCTTGTGCGGGTTCTGCTGCCAGCCGAGGATGCTCCAGACCGCCCCGGGGTGCGCGGTGCGCAGCGCCTTCTCGACGGCCCGCGCGGCATCGCCGATCGGCACGTCACCGGGGGTGCCGCCCTCGTGCAGCAGGTCCATCTTGTACATGGAGGTGGCGCCGAGCAGCTCGTCCTGGACGCGGTAGAACGTGGCCGCGATCCGGGCGAAGTGCTCGGAGCGCGGGTCCAGCCAGTCGGGCCGGGCGAAGCCTCCCCAGATCCCCTGCGGCACCACGTGCGCGCCCGGGTTGCGGTCGGCGAAGCCGGGCGGAAGCGTACCGAAGTAGCCGGGCAGCACCGGGGTCATCCCGAGCTCGCGCAGGCGATCGACGATCCGGGTAGCCAACTCGGCGCGCTGAGCGAGGAGTTGCCGGGAGACCGGGCCGCCGAAGCCGGACATGTTCTGGAGCAGCCACCACGGCTGGTGCCCGGGCCCCGGGAGCCAGGCGCGCAACTCGGCGTCGTGATAGCCGTGTTGGAGGAAGGTGCGGTGGTAGACGGTGTCGGCGCCGAGGTAGACGAGCACCTCGTTGTAGCCGTGCAGGGCCAGGACGTCGAGCTCGCGCTCCCAGTAGGACCAGTCGTGGTAGGGCCCGGTGTAGCCGTCGTTGGTGTCGTTGAAGACGAACCGGTGGGTGACGTTGGCGGTGCTCCCGATGGGCGAGGGGACCTCGGGAAGCAGCCGGGGCAGCCGGGTCTGCTCACCCGCCCAGGAGATGTGGGCGTGCGCGACCTGTCTCAAGTACCGGTGGAATCCGGTGAGTTGCACGGCCGGGGTGCTGCCCTCGACCAGGATCTCGCCCGCCCCGCCCGAGACGCGGAAGCGGTCACGGCCGGCCGCGGGCGCGAGTGCGCGGAAGGTGACCTGATCGCGATGGTCCGGCAACAGCCGGGCCAGGGCCCGCGCGGCGGGCCCCGGGGCGGCCGCTCCACCGGCCTCGGCGGCGTACCCGGCCTCGGTGCCCGCCCCGAGGGCGAGGGCCGATCCGGCGAGTGAGCTCAGCAGCGTACGACGGGAAAGGCGCATCCCCCGACGGAAGCAGCGTGTCCCTGCCCGGTCAATGGAACAGAACCGTTGGCCGCCCGGACAGAAGCCCTTTGGGCCAACGTGCGCACGCCCGGCCGGCGGCCGGAACTCAGATCCAGCCCAGCTCCCACAGGCGCCACACGCCCGTGCCGTCCGACAGGTACTGAGAACCGCTGACGTCCTTGTTGCCGAGGACGTAGTTCTTGCCCTGCCACAGCGGGATCAGCGGAACGTCCTGGGCGACCTTCTCCTGGATCGCCTTGAAGTCGTCGGCCGCCCTGCCGCGGTCGGTGAACTCCTGGGTGCTCTTGATGAGGTCGTCGACGGTCTTGTCGGAGTAGTTGTTGTGGAGGCTGTTGCCGGTGCCGACCAGCGGCTGGCCGAAGTTGTCCGGGTCCGGGAAGTCGGCGAGCCAGCCGGCGGTGTACGCGTCGTACTTGCCCTCGGCGTAGTTCTGCTGCATCTTCGGCCAGTCCGGCTCGGCGATGAGATTGACCTTGAACAGGCCGTCCTTCTCCAGCTGTGCCTTGATCTGCTCGGCCTCCGCGCCGTTCGCGCCGAGCTTGCGGTAGGCCATGTTGAACGTGACCGGGAGGGACTCGCCCGCCGACCGCAGGAGGTTCTTCGCCTTGACCGGGTCGGGCTTCGGGTAGGCGTCGAAGAAGGCGGTGCTGTGACCGGTGAAGCCCTGCGGGATCACGGAGAACAGCGGGTCGACGGTGCCGAGGTAGACGTTGGAGGCGAGCGCCGCACGGTCGACGAGGGCGGCCGCGGCCTCGCGCACCTTGGTCTTGGAGACCGGGCTCGACGACTTCAGGTTGAAGGTGAGCTGACGGATGTCGTAGCCGGGCGAGGTGCTGATCCGCACGTCCGGCCCCGGCGAGAGCTTGGCCAGCACCTGGGGCGGCATCTCACGGTGCGCCACGTCGACCTGCTTGGCCTGCCAGGCCGCGTTCAGCTGGTCGGCCTCCGCGAAGTACCGGACCGTGATGGGCATGCCCTGCTTCGTCACCGCGCCCTTGTAACCGGTGTTGGGCTCCAGGCTCGCGCTGACCGGCGCCCCGGAGGCGTCCTTCTTGTACTCCTTGAGCAGGTAGGGACCCGAGCCGACGACCGAGTTGTCCTTGCGCAGGGCGTTCGCCGGGTACTGGCTGCTGTCGACGATCGAGCCCGCGCCGGTGGCCAGCTTGGACGGGAACGTGGCGTCCTTGCTCTTCAGGTTGAAGGTGACCGTGTCGCCCTGGGCCTGCACCGAGCCGAGCATCGAGAACAGCGGGGCCGGGCCGAGCTTGTCGGCGATCTTCATCATCCGGTCGAAGGAGTACTTCACGTCCTCCGCGGTCATCTTGCGCCCGCTGGAGAAGCTGATGTCGTCCCGCATCACGCACTGGTACGTCGTCAGCTTCTGTCCGACGAAGGTGCAGCTCTTGGCGGCGTCCGGGACCGGCGCGGTGCTGCCCTGCCGGAAGGTGAGCAGCGACTGGTAGACGTTGTTGTAGATCGCCCAGGAGCCCGCGTCGTAGGCACCCGCCGGGTCGAGCGAGGTGATGACGTCGGTGGTGCCGACGGCTATCGGGTCCTTCTTCGCCTGATCGGACGGCAACAGCTGCCAGCCGCCCACTCCGGCGACCACCACGGCCGCACCAATCGCCAGAATTCGCATACGGATCGACCGCATCGCCGTGCTCTCCTCGGAACGCCCCACCCTGCCAGGCGCGCGGAATCAGCACGCTGCGCCTGTGATGACGCTCACCCAATCACACGACCTTCACATTGTGGAAGGGTCAACCTTCCACTCACAGCTACTTGTTAGCCGAGCGTGACGGAGCTCTCCGTAGCCGCTCGTTCACGCCTCAGCCGGCGCAACGAAAGGAACCCGATGACGCCCACCCCCGTCCCCAGGAGAAACGAGGTGATGGCGAGCAGCAGGTGGACCCAGAAGTAGGCGGTCGGATTCCCGGCCGCGTCGAACGCGAGCCCGCTGCCGTCCTTCCACAGGTTCTTTACGAAAGTGGTCCAGATGACCCAGCTCCAAGCGCCGAAGGCGAGCAGGAACCAGGAGAGGGGGCGGCTGAGTTTCATGCGTCCAGTATCGGACGCACCCGCCGCGCACCTCCGGCCGGGTGGGAGCTCCCGGCGGGTCATCCGTACGATGATCCGATCCGCGGTCTCAGCCTGTACGTTCTCGAACGTGTCTGCCCTGAACGTGAAGAAGAGCGCCTCGCGCCGACGCGTACCGAAGCGGCCCGCCGGGCTCGCCCTGTCCGTTGCCGTGGCCGCCGCGTCCGTGCTGCCCGCGCTCGCCCCGGTGCCCGCCGCGGCGGTGCCCCGGGACGACAAGCCGGCCGCCTCCGCCACGCCCGGCGCGCCGGGCAAGCGCAACGACGCGCCACCAACCGGGATGTCCAAGGTCGGCGGTGACCTGCTCGGCGACGCCGGCACCCAGGCGCGGCTCGGCGCGGGCGCGCCCGTGCTGCCCAAGGACGTGACCGGCCGGTCCTGGATCGTCGCGGACGCCGAGAGCGGTCAGGTGCTCGCCTCGCACAACGCACACTGGCGGCTGCCGCCCGCCTCCACCCTGAAGATGCTGTTCGCGGACACCGTGCTGCCCAAGTTCGACCGGAACGAACAGCACACGGTCACCTCGGCGGACCTGGCCGGGATGGGCATGGGCAGCAGCCTGGTGGGGGTCAAGGAGAACCTGTCGTACTCGGTGCACGACCTGTGGCTCGGAGTGTTCCTGCGCTCGGGCAACGACGCCGTGCACGTCCTCTCGTCGATGAACGGCGGTGTCGCCCAGACCGTCGCGGACATGCAGCACAAGGCCGACGACCTCCAGGCGCTGGACACCCGGGTGGTCTCGCCGGACGGCTACGACGCGCCGGGTCAGGTCTCCAGCGCGTACGACCTGACGCTGTTCGCCCGCGCGGGGCTGCAGAACAAGGACTTCCGCGAGTACTGCGCGACGGCGACCGCGAAGTTCCCCGGCGCCGAGGGCAAGGACAAGAAGCGCGAGATGTTCGAGATCCAGAACACCAACCGGTTGCTGACCGGGGACTTCGGGCTGAACCCGTACAAGGGCATCGCGGGCGTCAAGAACGGCAACACCACCAACGCGGGCGCCACCTTCACCGGGGTCGCCGAGCGGAACGGCAAGGTGCTGCTCGTCACCGTCATGAACCCCGAGTCGACCGAGAGCCAGGCCGTCTACAAGGAGGCGGCGCGGCTGCTCGACTGGGGGTTCGCGGCGAGCGGGAAGGTCACCCCGGTCGGCGAGCTGGTGCCGCCGAAGTCCGCGACGGCGAACCGGGACACCGCGCCGGGCAGTGCGCAGAGCGGCTCGAAGAACCGGCCCGGGCAGACGGCCGACGCCGCCGGGGGCGAGAGCGGCGGGGCCGGCATCGCGCTCGGGATCGCGGGTGGTGCGCTGGTGCTGATCTCGGGTGCGGTGTTCCTGATCAACCGTCGCTGGCCGCTCAGGAAGCGGTGAGCCCGGGGCCGTCGTCCTCCATGAGCTCGGGGCCGTCCTCCTCGGCGAGCGCCGGGTCGTCCTCCTTGGACGGGGTGGCCGTCCACGCCGCGCAGAACAGGAGCAGCTTCGCCGTGAAGTTGATCCAGAGCAGCAGCGCGATGGGCACTCCGAAGGCCCCGTACATGCTCTTGGCGGCGACGCCCTTCATGTAGCCGCCGAGCAGCAGCTTGAGGAGTTCGAAGCCGACCGCGCCGAGCAGGGCCGCCACCATCAGGCGGCGGCGCGGGGGGCTCACGCCGGGGAGCAGCGTCAGGACGTAGAGCAGGAGCAGGAAGTCGGCGAGGACCGCGACGGCGATCGCCGCGATGCGCAGCAGTACCCCGCCCGCGCCGCCCTGGTCGATGCCGAGCTTGTCGGCGGTCCAGCCGACCGCGGTGGAGCCGAGGGAGGAGGCGGCCGCGGAGGCGAGTCCGGCGCCGCCGAGGCCGAGCAGGATGCCGCCGTCCTTGAGCTTGCGCATCACCGGGTTCTCGTCGGCGTCCGCCTCCTCCATCTCCCACACGACCTGGAGGCAGCCGCGCATCTGGGAGATCCAGCCGATGCCGGTGAAGAGCAGCAGGGCGCCCGCGACGATGCCGACGGTGCCGGCGTTGTCGATGAGCGCCTGGAGGTCGAGCTGGTCGGAGATGCCGGGGACCTGTTCGGCGATGGTGTTCTGGAGTTTGTGCACCTGGTCACCGGAGAGCAGCGCGGCCGCGACGGCCGCGCCGACGGTCAGCAGCGGGAACAGCGCGAGGAAGCTGATGAAGGTGATGGCCGCGGCGAGCCGGGACCAGTAGACCCGGTCGAGCCGCTCGTACGAACGCCAGGCGTGCGTCCGCATGAGCCGGGTGATCCAGGGCCCGACGACGGGGAGTTTCTTCAGCCAGTCCATGACGTACGACTACCCTCTTCAGCTCGGCTGTGTCGTTCCGGAGGCAATCCTTCCGGGTTCTCGGCGAAAACCAGGGTTCGCGTCCCCCAGAAGCGCAGACAGGTCGCGAGCGCCATGCCGAAGACCGCGCCGGAGAGCGTGTCGGCGCGCGGGGACGTGAGCCCGAGGCCGTAGTGCGAGACGCCGATGCAGAGCAGCTGGACGAGGGCGCCCGCGATGTTCACGGCGAAGAACACCGCGTACTCGCGCAGGCCGACCCGGCGTCCGCGGTAGGTGCCGAACGCGTTGCCGAGGTAGGCGACCGTGCAGCCGGCCACGAAGGAGAGGGACTTGGCGGCGATCGGGTCCCAGCCGAGCCCCGAGCGCAGCCATACGAAGAGCCCGAGGTCGGCGGCGTACGCGCAGATCCCGGCCAGCGCGAAGCCGGTCACCTCGGACCTGGTGATGCTCACAGGTCGGCCACCGCGAGCGCGTACAGGGCGACCCAGACCAGGCCGATGACGGCCAGCGCCCGGTCGTGCAGGACGACGTCCTCGGGCGCCCCCGCGCTGCCCCGGTCGGCGAAGACGGCGTAGCGCAGGATGGCGCCGATGAAGGGGACCATCGACAACTGCCGCCAGGGCAGCAGCGATCCGCCCTCCATCCCGCCCGCCTCCAGGGCCCACATGCAGTACGCCAGCACGGCGACGCCCGCGGCGAGCTGCCACACGAAGCGCAGATAGCCGGTGGTGTACGCGTCCAGGAGCGCGCGGGTGGCGCCCCCGCGCCCCTCCATCTGGAGGGCCTCGGAGTACCGCTTGGCGGAGACCATGAACAGCGCGCCGAACCCGGCGGTGATCAGGAACCAGCGGGACAGCGGGATGCCGAGCGCGACCCCGCCGATCATCGCCCGCATCAGGAATCCGGTGGTGACGACGACCAGGTCGACGACCAGGACGTGCTTCAGCTTGACGCAGTAGGCGAGTTGCATGACGACGTATCCGCTGAGCAGGGTCGCCGTCATCGCGTTGCAGGTCAGCGCCGCCGCCATGGGGGCGAGCACGGCGAGGACCGCGCCGGTGGCGTACGCGACGACCACCGGCACCTGCCCGGCGGCCACCGGGCGTCGGCACTTGTCGGGGTGGGCACGGTCGGCCTCGGCGTCGCGGGCGTCGTTGATGAGGTAGACGGCCGAGGCCGCCATGGTGAACAGGCAGAAGACCAGCGCGAGTTGAGCGATGTCGTAGGGGCTGGCCAGGCGCCCGGCGGCGGCCGGCGCCGCCACCACGAGCACGTTCTTGATCCACTGGCGGGGCCGCGCGGTGCGCACCAGGGCGCCGGGCAGGGCGAGCAGCCGCCGGGTCGCCGAGGCGGCCGGGCCGGCAGCCTCGTCGAGGAGTACCGCGCCGGGCTCGGTCATCGGCGCTCCCCTTCGAGCGGTTTGCGCATCCAGGCCGCACCGGCCCGCGCGGTGGCACCGCCGAGCAGCGCGCCCGCCGCGATGTCGCTCGGGTAGTGGACCCCGGCGACCAGGCGGGAGACGCACATCGCGGCGGCAAGCGGCGGGACCAAGTGCGCCCCGGCCGGCCGCAGCGAGCCGAACGCGACGGCCGCGGCGGCCGCCGAGCTGGCGTGCGAGCTGGGGAAGGAGTGCCGGCCCGCGGTACGCACCAGGGGCTCGGCCGCCGGGAGGTGCGGCCGGGGCCTGCGGACCACGCGTTTGACGCCCATGCTGGCCAGATGGGCGGCGGCGACCAGGGCAGTGCCGCGCAGCCAGGCCCCGCGCCGGTCCCGGTCGGCGGCGGCCGCGGCGAGGCCGGCCGCGAGCCAGAGTGCGCCGTGCTCGCCCGCGAAGGACAGGGCGCGGGCGGCGGCGGCCACGCGCGGGTCCCCGGCGCAGTCGCGCAGCGCGGCCAGGAGTCGTTGGTCGGCGTCGGTGCACGACGGCTTCTGCATCTGCCACCCCATCTTCCGTGACGTCGGCCCGCCAACTGGCCGTAGGCCACCGGCGACTCTCCTGCGCACGAGAGGGCGAATACGGGACAAATGGGACTGACACTCGGGCAATCACCCGTTTCGCTGAGTGATTTACCGAAGAGTTATCGGCAGAGCGGGCGCCACGAACTGCCGACCGTTCCGGGGCGGGTGGCTAAGCAGAAGGGGACGAGTTAGGCGATAACGTCACATTCATGGCTGCCACGACATCCGACACCGCGCCCGCTCCCTCCGGCCCGCCGACGTCCGTGAGCGGCTGGGGGCGCACGGCCCCCTCCACCGCCCGTCTGCTGCGCCCGCGCAGCTACGAGGAGGCGGCGGCCGCGGTGCTCGCGTGCGGGGCGCGCGGCACGATCGCCCGCGGGCTCGGCCGGGCGTACGGGGACGCCGCGCAGAACGCGGGCGGCGCGGTCCTCGACATGACGGGCCTCGACCGCATCCGCACGGTGGACGCCGAGGCGGGCGTCGTCGTCTGCGACGCGGGCGTCAGCCTGCACCGCCTGATGGAAGTCCTGCTGCCGCTCGGCTGGTTCGTGCCGGTGACCCCCGGCACCCGGTACGTCACCGTCGGCGGCGCGATCGGCGCCGACATCCACGGCAAGAACCACCACCTGTCGGGCTCCTTCGCCCGCCATGTGCGCGAGCTCGAACTCCTCACCGCCGACGGCACGGTCCGCACGGTCACCCCGGACACCGCGCTGTTCGACGCGACCGCGGGCGGCATGGGGCTCACCGGAGTGATCCTGCGCGCCACGATCCAACTCCTGCCCGTCCGCACCTCGTTGATGACGGTGGACACCGAACGGGCCGTGGATCTGGATGACTTGATGAACCGGCTCGAATCGGGGGACCACCGCTACCGGTACTCGGTCGCCTGGATCGACCTCCTCGCGCGGGGCGCGCGTACCGGCAGGTCGGTGCTGACCCGCGGGGACCACGCGCCGCTCGACATGCTGCCGCCCCGCGCCGCCCGCAGCCCGCTCGCCTTCCGGCCCCGCCGGCTCCCCGCCGCCCCCTCCTTCCTGCCCGAGGGGCTGCTCGGGCGTGCCTCGGTGTCGGCCTTCAACGAGCTCTGGTACCGCAGGGCGCCCCGGCACCGCACGGGCGAGCTCCAGCGCATCTCGACGTTCTTCCACCCGCTCGACGGGGTGCCGCACTGGAACCGCGTCTACGGCAGGGGCGGCTTCGTGCAGTACCAGTTCGTCGTCGGGTACGGACAGGAGGAAGCCCTGCGCGCCATCGTGCGGCGCATCTCCCGGCACGGCTGCCCCTCCTTCCTCGCCGTCCTCAAGCGCTTCGGCGACGCCGACCCGGGCTGGCTCTCCTTCCCCGTCCCCGGCTGGACCCTGGCCCTCGACATCCCGGCGAACCTGGCAGGGCTCGGCGCCCTGCTCGACGACCTCGACGAGCAGGTGGCGGGCGCGGGCGGCCGGGTCTATCTGGCGAAGGACGCGCGGCTGCGGCCGGAACTGGTGGCGCGCATGTATCCGCGGCTGCCCCAATTCCGGTCATTGCGGGCCGAGTTGGACTCCGATGGCATCTTCAGGTCGGACATGAGCAGACGCCTGGGCCTGTGACCGGCCGGCCTCCGGCCTCCCCCCGGGCACCCCGGGCACCCGCAGACCCCCGTAGGCACCCGCAGCTCCCCTCCCCCCTCTCCCCCCCAAGGAGCCCCGATGAAGGACGCATTCGGTACCCCGCAGTCGCTGCTCGTGCTCGGCGGCACCTCCGAGATCGGCCTCGCCACCGCCCGCCGCCTGATCGCCCGCCGCACCCGCACGGTGTGGCTCGCGGGCCGGGCCTCCCCCGCCCTCGAAGCGGCCGCGGCCGAGCTGCGGGCGCTCGGCCCGGACGTCCACACCCTCGCCTTCGACGCCCTCGATCCCGCCGCGCACGAGGTCGCGCTCGGCAAGGTGTTCGCGGAGGGCGACATCGACATGGTGCTGCTCGCGTTCGGGGTGCTCGGCGACCAGGCCCACGACGAGGGCGAGCCGCTCGCCGCGGTGCGGGTGGCCCAGACCAACTACACCGGTGCGGTCTCGGCGGGCCTGGTGTGCGCCAAGGCCCTCCAGGCTCAGGGCCACGGTTCGCTCGTCGTGCTGTCCTCGGTGGCCGGCGAACGCGCCCGCCGCAGCAACTTCATCTACGGGTCGAGCAAGGCGGGCCTCGACGTGTTCGCCCAAGGCCTCGGTGACGCGCTGCACGGTACGGGGGTGCACGTCATGGTCGTACGCCCCGGATTCGTCCGCACGAAGATGACGGCCGGGCTCACCGAGGCCCCGCTCGCCACCACCCCCGAGGCGGTGGCCCTGGCCATCGAGGCCGGGCTGCGGCGCCGGGCGGAGCTGGTGTGGGTGCCCGGCACGATGCGGGCGGTGATGTCGGCGCTACGGCACGTGCCGCGCGGGGTCTTCCGGCGGCTTCCGGTCTGAGCTGCCCCCGGTCCGAGCGGTCCGGGCTAGCGCAGGGAGGGGTGGTCGAGGCAGGCGCCCTGGGCGGGGACGCCGAGCGCGCCGATGCCGAAGGGGTAGTCGCGCAGCTTGCGCCACACCCCGTCGGCGCCCTGCTCGTACAGGGCGAACCCGCCACACGTCCAGGACGCCGCGAAGTCGGCGAGGGTCTCGTACGCCACGTCCATCTCCTCCTCGGAGATGCCGTGCGCAACGGTCACGTGCGGGTGGTACGGGAACTGGAGCTCGCGCACCAGCGGGCCGGCCTCGTCCCGCACCCGCTGCTGGAGCCACGCGCACTCGCCCGCGCCCTCCGCCACCTGCACGAAGACCACCGGGGACAGCGGACGGAAGGTGCCCGTGCCCTCCAGCCGCATCGGGAACGCGCGCCCGGCCGCCGCGACCGAGGCCAGGTGCGCCTCGATCTCCGGCAGGCACTCGGCCTCGACCTCGTGCGGCGGCAGCAGGGTGACGTGCGTGGGGATGCCGTGCGCGGCGGGGTCACCGAAGCCCGCGCGCCGCTCCTGGAGCAGGCTGCCATAGGGCTCCGGGACCGCGATCGAAACGCCGAGCGTTACGGTCCCCACGTCGTTCTCCTCCGTGCTGTCGTGTTGATGGTGTGCAGTGTGACGGCCCGACCGGCCGCTGACCAGAGCCCGGGGTCGAGCTCCGGCCACGGTCACCGGTGTCAGTGCTTGGCGGGCAGCAGGCCGACCTTGTCGTACGCCGTCGCCAGCGTCTCGGCGGCGACCGCGCGGGCCTTCTCGGCACCCTTGGCGAGCAGCGAGTCCAGCGTCTCGGGGTCGTCCAGGTACTGCTGCGTCCGCGTGCGGAACGGCGTGACGAACTCGACCATCACGTCGGCGAGGTCCGTCTTGAGCGCGCCGTACATCTTGCCCTCGTACTCGGCCTCCAGCTCCGCGATCGTCCTGCCCGTGAGGGTCGAGTAGATGGAGAGCAGGTTGGAGACACCGGGCTTGTTCTCGGTGTCGTACTTGATCACCGTGTCGGTGTCGGTGACGGCGCTCTTGACCTTCTTGGCCGTCGTCTTCGGGTCGTCGAGGAGGTTGATGAGGCCCTTCGGCGTCGACGCCGACTTGCTCATCTTGATCGACGGGTCCTGGAGGTCGTAGATCTTCGCCGTCTCCTTGAGGATGTACGGCTCCGGGACGGTGAACGTCTCGCCGAACCGGCCGTTGAAGCGGTCGGCGAGGTCACGGGTGAGCTCGATGTGCTGGCGCTGGTCCTCCCCGACGGGGACCTGGTTGGCCTGGTACAGCAGGATGTCGGCGACCTGCAGGATCGGGTAGGTGAAGAGGCCGACGGTCGCGTTGCCCGCGCCGTGCTTGGCGGACTTGTCCTTGAACTGCGTCATCCGGCTGGCCTCGCCGAAACCGGCCAGGCAGTTCATGATCCAGGCGAGCTGGGCGTGCTCGGGCACGTGGCTCTGGACGAACAGCGTGCAGCGCTCGGGGTCGAGACCGGCGGCGAGCAGCTGGGCCGCGGCGAGCCGGGTGTTGGCGCGCAGCTCGGCGGGGTCCTGCGGGACGGTGATCGCGTGCAGGTCCACGACCATGTAGAACGCGTCGTGGGACTCCTGGAGCGCGACCCACTGGCGGACCGCGCCGAGGTAGTTGCCGAGGTGGAACGAGCCTGCGGTGGGCTGGATTCCGGAGAGCACGCGGGGACTAGTCGAGGCCATGCTCAGCATTCTCTCAGGTGGGCGCGTCCACCTGGAAACCCCGCGCTTGTGACCGGCCCCACAAGGTGCCCCGGCACCTCGGGGGCGCTGCCCCCGAACCCCCGGAGCCCGCCGCCTCCGCCTGCGGACCGCAGGGGCCGCTCGCGCAGTTCCCCGCGCCCCTGACCCCGATTTCGGCCTCGCACCGTGCTCGCTCCTCGCGCAGTTCCCCGCGCCCCTGTAGGTGACCCCGAATGCCTCGGTGCCGGCCCGCACAGGCATCCTCAGCCTGTCCGGCGTTTGAGGAGGAGCGCCGTTCAGGCGCGAACGGGGGTCTGGGGGCGGAGCCCCAGGGGGTCAGTCCAGGGGGAGGCCCGGGGCCGGGTAGGCGGACAGGAGGTCCGTCACCTCGGCGCGGATCACGGACAGTGCGCCCTCGTCACCGGCCCGGGCCGCGGACACGCCCCGGTCGAGCCATTCGGCCACCTTCGGCATGTGGTCGGCGCCAAGACCCCTCGACGTCAGGGACGGCGTACCGATGCGAATGCCGGAGGGGTCGAACGGCTTGCGCGGGTCGTACGGCACGGTGTTGTAGTTGACGACGAGCCCCGCCCGGTCCAGCGCCTTCGCCGCCACCTTGCCGGGCACGTCCTTGGGGGTGAGGTCCATCAGGATCAGGTGGTTGTCCGTGCCGCCCGACACGAGGTCGAAGCCCCGCTCCAGAAGGGCATCGGCGAGGGCCCGCGCATTGGCCACCACCTGGTGCGCGTACGCGCAGAACGCCGGCTGCGCCGCCTCGTGGAGGGCGACCGCGATCGCCGCCGTGGTCTGGTTGTGCGGGCCGCCCTGGAGCCCGGGGAAGACCGCCTTGTCGAGGGCCTTCGCGTGCTCCGCGCGGGACATCAGCATGGCACCGCGCGGGCCCCGCAGGGTCTTGTGCGTGGTCGTCGAGATGACGTCCGCGTACGGGGCGGGCGAGGGGTGGGCGCCGCCCGCGATGAGGCCCGCGATGTGCGCGACGTCCGCGACGAGCACCGCGCCCGCCTCCTTCGCGATCTCCGCGAACGCGGCGAAGTCGATCGTGCGGGGCAGCGCCGTGCCCCCGCAGAAGATCAGCTTGGGCCGCTCCTTGAGGGCGATCTCGCGCACCTCGTCGAGGTCGACGAGCCCGGTGTCGGCGCGCACCCCGTACTGCACGCCCCGGAACCACTTGCCGGTCGCCGAGACGCCCCAGCCGTGCGTGAGGTGTCCGCCCATCGGCAGCGCCATGCCCATCACCGTGTCGCCGGGCTCGGCGAAGGCGAGGTAGACGGCGAGGTTGGCGGGCGAGCCGGAGTACGGCTGGACGTTGGCGTGCTCGACGCCGAACAGGGCCTTGGCGCGGTCGACCGCCAGCGTCTCGACCTTGTCGATGTTCTGCTGGCCCTCGTAGTAGCGCCGGCCCGCGTAGCCCTCGCTGTACTTGTTCTGCAGCACCGTCCCGGACGCCTCCAGGACGGCTGTCGAGACGTAGTTCTCGCTGGGGATCAGGCGCAGCGTGTCCGACTGGAGCCGCTCCTCGGCGGCGACGAGCGCGGCCAGCTCGGGGTCGGCTGCCAGCAGGGCGGGGTGGGAAAGGGGAAGGCTCATGGCGTCCTCCGGGGTCCGTTGTCAGGTTCCCGGGGTGCCCAGGCGGGCGGCACCTCGTGCGGCAGGCCGCGCGCGGCTTCCCCGGGGTCGCTTCCCCGCTCGCCAGTCGCCGCGCGTACCGAACACCCTACCGGCCGCCCCCGACGGCAAGGTTTCTTCGTCCAGCATCCGAGCGACGATAGAAAAGGGCACCACCAACGCCCCATGCCCCATGACGATCGGAGAACCCGTGTCGACACACGCCGCGACCGAAGACGCCATCCGTTCCGCCGAGGCACACAGTGCGCACAACTACCATCCGCTGCCCGTCGTCGTCGCCTCCGCCGAGGGCGCCTGGATGACCGACGTCGAGGGCCGGCGCTACCTCGACATGCTGGCCGGCTACTCGGCGCTCAACTTCGGCCACGGCAACCGCCGGCTCATCGAGGCGGCGAAGGCCCAGCTGGAGCGGGTGACCCTGACGTCGAGGGCGTTCCACCACGACCGCTTCGCCCAATTCTGTACGGAGCTCGCCGAGTTGTGCGGCACGGACATGGTGCTCCCGATGAACACCGGGGCCGAGGCGGTGGAGACCGCCGTGAAGACCGCCCGCAAGTGGGGCTACCGGGTCAAGGGCGTGCCGGACAACACGGCGAAGATCGTGGTGGCCCGGGACAACTTCCACGGCCGTACGACCACGATCGTCAGCTTCTCCACCGACCCGGAGGCCCGCGCGGACTACGGCCCCTACACGCCGGGGTTCGAGATCGTGCCGTACGGCGACCTCACCGCGATGCGGGCCGCGGTCACCGACAACACCGTGGCGGTGCTGCTCGAACCCATCCAGGGCGAGGCCGGCGTGCTGGTCCCGCCCGCCGGATACCTCGCGGGCGTAAGGGAGTTGACCCGCGAGCGGAACGTCCTGTTCATGGCGGACGAGATCCAGTCCGGGCTCGGCCGCACCGGGAAGACCTTCGCGTGCGAGCACGAGGGCGTGGTGCCGGACGTCTACATCCTGGGCAAGGCGCTGGGCGGCGGCGTGGTCCCGGTGTCGGCGGTGGCCGCCTCCTCGGAGGTGCTCGGCGTGTTCAAGCCCGGGGAGCACGGCTCGACGTTCGGCGGCAACCCGCTGGCCTGCGCGGTCGCCCTGGAGGTCATCGCGATGCTGCGCACCGGCGAGTACCAGCAGCGCGCCGCCGAGCTCGGCGACCACCTGCACCGCGAGCTCGGCCTGCTCACCGGCACGGGCGCGGTCGAGGCGGTCCGCGGGCGCGGCCTGTGGGCGGGGGTGGACATCAACCCGGTGCACGGCACGGGACGGCAGATCTCGGAGCGCCTGATGGAGCGGGGCGTCCTGGTCAAGGACACCCACGGCTCGACGATCCGCATCGCCCCGCCCCTGGTGATCAGCAAGGAGGACCTGGACTGGGGCCTCGACCAGCTGCGCGCGGTCCTGGCGGAACAGCAGGTGCCGTCAACCCGCCGGGGCTGAGGGGCAGTTGGTGCCCGAGCAGAAGACACTGAGCGCGGTCTTCAGGGTCCCCTCCTGCTCGGGCCACGCGTTCGCGGGGGCCGCGGACAGGACGGCGTAGTGCTCGCCGCCGGGCGTCAGGAAGGCGTAGTCCACGACCTGGCGCCGGTGGCCGAGCTGTTGGTTGTCGTAGGCGTAGACGAGCCGCGCGGCCTGCGTGCCACCGGGCACGGCGGCGTCGTTCGCCAGGCTGATCTCCTGGTACCCGGGGTTCTTCGCCAGCTCGCCCGAGGTCTGCTTGAGCGCGTCGTACGGGCTCAGGCCGGCCTCGGAGACCGGGTACACCTGGATCAGCCGGGCGCCGTCCGAGGAGTTGTAGAAGACGCCCTTGGCGCCCTGGTCCTGACGCGTCCAGCCCTTCGGCACGTACAGCCTGAACCCCCTGGGGTCCTGGACGAGCTGGAACCCGGCGGGCACGGTGGCGCTCGGCGACGCGGAGGCGGATGCCGAGGGCGACGCCGCCGGGCCGCCGTCGCCGGTGCGCTGCGGGGTGCCGGCGGGCGGGGCGGAGGGCGAGGCGGCGGCCTTCGGGTGGCTGGAGCCGCCACGGGTCAGGAACCAGCCTCCGGCCGCGCCGGCCACGGCGACGACGACCAGCACGACCACGACGGCGACCGGCACCCGCCGAGTCCGGGGCGGCTGAGGGAACGGCGGGGGTTCCGGGTGCTCGCCCGTCGAGGGGTACGGGCCCGGCGGCGGGTACGGGCCCGGCGGCAGGGGCGGCATCGCCGGGGGTGGCGGAGGCACGGCCGGCACCGGGGGTGGAGGCGCCTGCGAGGCCTCCGCCACCGTCTCCCACTTCTGGGTCGCCGCGTTCCAGCGGACCTCGCCCGTGCCCCCGCTCACCGCGGCCTCACATCCCGATCAGTTCGCGGACCCGCTGCACCAGCGTCTCGCCGGAGGCGAGCAGGCCGGTCAGGGCGGTGGCGCCGGTGAGCAGCTCGCCGAGGCGGGCGAGCCGCCCGGGACTCGCCTGCCCCTCGGTGCGGATCTCGTCCTCGGTGTCGGCGAGTTCGGCGTCCAGGGCGCGGGTCTGGTCGTTGCGTACGAGCTGCGCGAGCCCGGCCCTGAACTCCGTGATGGCGTCCAGGAGTTGGAGGTGGGCCTCGTCGGTGGCGCCCGCGCGGTAGACGCTGGACACCTTGTTGTGGTCGCCGACCGAGACGGATCCGGTCACTCCGCTGATGTGCACGGAGCGCTGCGCGCCGCCCCGCTGTGTGCTGTCGTCACCCGGCATGGTCATCTCACCCCTCGTTCTTGACGGTGTTGTGATCGCCGACGCTGATCGCCCCGCGGGCGTTCTCGATCATGACGCCGCCCTGGGCGACATTGACGATCTTCTGCTCGAACTGCCCGGTGTCGTAGCCCGCTTCGTACAGCGCGTTGCGCACCCCGCTGGTCACCCGGTCCTCGATGGACTTCACATAGCGCCGGTAGTCCATCGCCTGGAACAGGGAGGTGCCGGGCGCCGCCGCCAGTTCGCGCACCGAGCGCGCCGGGCCGTCGGGAAGCGCCCGGGCGTGCCCGCCGGTCAGCCGGCGCCACAGGGAGGCGACCGCGCGGACCACCACGGCCAGGGCCTCGATCAGGGACCTCGGCGTCCGCTTCAGCGCCCACGCCGCCTTGCCCACCGGGGTGAGGCAGGCGAAGCTGCGGGCCGTGTGGTCCGCACGCAGGAAGTCCTCCCGCAGCGGCGGCAGGACGTGCGGGGCGATCTCCAGGACCAGCATGCCGCCCTGGGTGTGGACGCGCACGAACACCGTGGTGACGAGGTGTTCCTCCCAGCCGCCCACCCTGATCCGCAGGAAGTGCCGGCGCGCCTCGCCGCCCTCCTCAAGGGCGGCGGCCCGGTGCTGCTCGAACTCGCCGTCGCGGTAAGGCGCGTAGGTGCGCGAGGGCAGCCCGTCGACCGGCAGGAAGACGTACTCGGACACTTCGAGCTGGCGCAGCCGGTCGCGCACGGCCTGCGCCTCGGCGGGCACGGTCGGGGCGGGCACGCGAAGCCGGGTGACCAGGGGTTCGACGATGGCCAGGACCTCGGCGTTGCTGACCCGGGCCGGGCTCCGGTCGCCCAGGGACTTGCGCGGGCGCAGCTGGATGGAGACCGACCAGGGCTCGAAGGGGTCGCCCGCGCCGCGGAAGGGCGCGTCGGAGCGGTAGACGGCGAGCGGGGCGTGCTGCTCGGCGCGGATCATGGCGGCGAGACGCTGCAGCCTGCCGTTGTCGGCGCGCTGCGCGGGGTCGGCGGCGAAGTCCTGGAAGCCCTGCGGGGACAGCTCGCCCGCCATGGTCCGGGCGAACTGGAGGCGCTGGAGGCCGACGCAGAGGGCGATCACGGCGAAGCAGCCGACGATCCCCCAGCCGAGGCCGGGGCTGAGGCCCCGGTCCGCCAGGCCGAAGGTGCCGCCGCCGAACACCAGGGCGGGGCCCGCGACGACGGGCGGCACGGAGTTCCCGCTCGCCGCGGCGTCACCGAAGACGTCGTACCCCCCGCTGCCCGACTCCTCGTAACTCCCGTATCCGGACGAGTAGTTGTGCGACGAGGTGTCGTAGCCGCCGAACAGGGACACCAGCAGCACGGCCGCGAACACGACGAGCACCAGCCGCGCCCACCAGCGCAGGAAGAAGGCGGGCACCGTGCGGTACCAGGGCGCGGCCTTGGCGCCGCCGCGCACGAGGCGGGCCAGGCCGAGCTGGAGGCAGGGGCCCACGAGGATCAGGAGGGCGTAGTCCGTGACGACCACGGCGAGCGCCCAGAGCACGATGATGCCGACCGACCAGGCGATCTGCAGATTCCGGGCGCGCAGCGCGTGGGCGAGGACCCGGGCCGCGTCGAAGCCGAGCGAGGGCGCGACGACCCGCTCCTCGTGGACGTAGAGCTCGTCGATGACGGCGTCGCGGTACTCGTCGTCGAGATAGGTGCCCGCGGCCATCAGACGGGTCGCCTCGCTGAGCGACGGATGCACCGGCGGCA
Organism: Streptomyces xanthochromogenes; assembly: GCF_014650455.1. Lineage (GTDB taxonomy): Bacteria > Actinomycetota > Actinomycetes > Streptomycetales > Streptomycetaceae > Streptomyces > Streptomyces xanthochromogenes. The sequence continues at coordinate 503,278 of NZ_BMUZ01000001.1, forward strand.
GTCCGCCGGCCGGCGTCTGCGCCGGCTGCGCCTGCTGCGGCACCTGGGCCTGAGTCATGTCCTGCTCCCCCGGGACGGTGGGCGGACGCCTGACCTCAACTGGGCCCAACGGAAGGGGTGTTCGAGGGCGTCGCCAGGCTGCACATGGTAGCGGCGCGGCGCAGGTGGCGCCGCCCCGTTTCACCGTGCGCGCACATCGTGTCGCCGACGTGCGGGCCGCCGACCCGGGTCAGCGGATCACATGCGGGACGAACCTGGCGTACTCGTCCGTCACCAGGCCCGCCGACTCCCGTATCCCGAGCCCGGCCGCCTCGTCCTCCACGACCCACGCCCCCAGCACCACCCGGTTGCCGTCGAAGTCGGGCAGCGGGGCCAACTCCTGGTAGCAGCACGGCTCTTCGGGCCGCGGGGCCGGGGCGGAACCCGGCGGGTGCAGGGTGACGCCCGCGCCCTCCCGGCCGAGCAGGGGCTTCGCCACGTAACCCCGCCCGGACGCGAGGTCGCGCGGCCCGTCCAGGTAGGCGGGGAGCAGATTGGGGTGGCCGGGGTAGAGCTCCCACAGCACCGCGAGCAGCGCCTTGTTGGAGAGCAGCATCTTCCAGGCCGGCTCGATCCAGCAGGTCGTGCCCGTGCCGCCGCCGTTGTCGAGGGTGTCGAGGACCTGCGGCCCGAACGCGTCGGAGGCCAGCCACTCCCACGGGTACAGCTTGAAGCAGGCCCGGATGAACCGGAGGCGATCGTCCACGAACCGGCCGGTGATGCTGTCCCAGCCGATGGTCTCGACCGAGAGCGCCTCCGTGTCCAGCCCTGCCTGTTCGGCCGTCTCGCGCAGATAGGCGACGGTCATGAGGTCCTCGCCGAGCTCGTCCCCGTCGGAGTGCGCGAAGTGCACGGGGCCGGGCGGCAGCAGCCGCGCCTGGCGCCGCCAGGCCTCGACGAGGCGTTCGTGCAGCGAGTTCCACTGGTCGGCGCCCGGGAAGCGGTCCTCCATCCAGAACCACTGCGCGCTCGCCGCCTCGACGAGCGAGGTCGGGGTGTCGGCGTTGCACTCCAGCATCTTCGCGGGCCCGTCGCCGTCGTACCGCAGGTCGAACCTGCCGTACAGGGACGGGAGTTCGGCCCGTCGTCGCCAGGACTCGGCGATCAGGTCGGCGAGCCGGCCGTCCAGGATGCCGAGGTCCGCGAAGCGGCCCTTCTCGACGATGTGGGCCGCCGCCGCCAGGCACATTCCGTGCAGTTCCTCGACGGTCCCCTCAAGCGCCTCGACCTCGGACGGCGTGAAGGAGTAGTAGGCGCTCTCGTCCCAGTAGGGGCGCAGCGAGTCGTCGGGATACCGCGTCAGGGGGTAGATCACACCCTGTTCCTCGACGGTCCGCTGCCAGTCGGGGCGCGGCTGTATGTGATGGCGTTCCATGTGTTCGCCCTGCGTCCTCGGTCCGGTCCCTCAGCCGCCGCTCGACCCGCCGTGGCCGAAGCCGCCGCGCGAGACGCCGGACTTGTCGAAGGAGCCGCCGGACACCTTGCCGCCCCGGCTGGTGCCGCCGTAGTAGTACGTGCCGCTGCCGCCGCTCTTGCACTCGTACTTCGGCAGTTCCTTGTACGTCACCGGGTTGACGCACCGCTTGTCCGGCGCGTCGCTGCATGCGGTGAGCGTGGCGGCGAGCACTCCCATCCCGCCGAGCACCACGGTCGTGGACCTGAACCTGCGCATCGTGCGACCTCCCCCGTTCACTTACTGGCTTCGCTCTGGGACGCGTTTTCGCCACACCCTAGTTCCCGTCCGGCGGCGACCCACTCCCGGGCTTTCGGCCGACCGCCCGGCCTGGGACTACAGTCCCTGTGTGTTCCTCGGGATGATCTGCGCGCTCGCCTCGGCCGTCTGCTTCGGCACGGCCACCGTCCTCCAGGCCGCCGCGACGCGTGCCGCCGAGCCCGGCTCGGGGGCCGGTGCCGGGTCCGGTGTCGACGCGGCGCTGCTCCTGCGGGCCGTGCGCCAGTGGCGCTACGTCGTGGGTCTCGCGCTCGACGGCCTCGGCTTCGTCTTCCAGATCGTGGCCTTGCGCTCGGTGCCGATCTACGCGGTCGGCGCGGCGCTCGCCGCCTCGCTCGCGGTGACGGCGGTGGTCGCGTCCCGCCTCCTGAAGGTCCGGCTCTCCGGTACAGAGTGGGCGGCGGTCGGCGTCGTGTGCGCGGGCCTCGCCCTGCTCGGCCTGTCGTCGGGCGCCGAGGGCAGCGACCCCGGTCCGTCCTCCCTGCCCTGGTGGCTGCTCGGGGTGGCCGCCGCGGTGCTCGCCGCGGGCGTGGTCGGCGGGCGGCTGCCGGACCGGTCGCGGGCCCTGGTCCTCGGGCTGGGCGCGGGCTGCGGCTTCGGCGTGGTGGAGGTCGCGGTCCGGCTCATCGACGACCCCTTCGACCTGACGAACCCCGCGCTGTACGCGCTACTGCTCGGCGGCGGCGCCGCGTTCCTGCTGCTCACCTCCGCCCTGTCGCGCGGCTCGGTCACCACGGCGACGGCCGGCATGGTCATCGGCGAGACCATCGGCCCCGCGCTGGTCGGCGTGGCCTGGCTGGGCGACCGCACGCGGGACGGCCTCGGCTGGCTGACGGTGACCGGCTTCGCGGTAGCGGTGGCCGGCGCGCTGGCCCTGGCCCGCTTCGGCGAGGCCCCGGAGCCGGACCCGGCTCCACTGCGGGGTGCGGGTCGGCGCGGCTGAGGCCAGGTGCCGGGTTGCTGTTCGGGGTCGCTTCAGCCGTGGCGCCCGGCGCCTGGAATGGATGCCAGGGCCGCACCCGGTTCGGCGCGCCTGGCAGCGCCGGCCCGCACCTACGCCTTCAGCGCCGCAACCGCGTGCACTCGCGTTGCCAGTCGCCGCACCGCCCGGGCGTTCCTGTGCGGTTTCAGGCGAAGCCGCATGGTGTCGAAATGCTCGTCCCCCCGGGCGGAGGAGACGAATTCGTAGTCGTCCAGGAAGCGCCCCCACGATTCACAAGCCGCATCCAGATGCCCATGCTCCAGCTGACGCTGCGCGAGGACGGCATTGAAGTGGACCCGCCCCTGACGCTCGTTCGCGGGCTGCACTCGCAGCGCGTGCTGGAGTGCCTTGATCGAACCCGGCAGGTCTTTCCCCTCGTACAACACGTGCGAGGTATGGAAGGCGTACGCGGACTGGTCGTACCCGCCGATGGACTCGCGCCGGTTGTCGGCCCTCATCAGAGCGGATTCCGTTGCGGACAGCAGACTCCGCGCCCGTCGATGGTCGCCCACCATGGAGGCCGCATGTGCCTGTTGGCCGGAAAGGAACGCCTGCAACCGGGGGCCTGCCCCGGGGGCGGCTTCAGCCGCCGAGTCCGCCAGTTCGAGGGCAAGGGGCCCGTACCCGAGGTTGGAGGCTTGCAGACTCATGCCGCGTAGCGTCCGGCAGTACGTCACATGGTCTCCGGCCCTGTCGGCCAGTTTCAGCGCTTTGAGGTAGTACGTCTGCGCGGTGCCGTGGTCGCGCTCGTACATCGCCATCCACCCGGTCAGGTAGACGAGGTCCGACGCGGCCGACCACATGTCCTTCCGCACGGCGTCCGTGGCCTCGGCCCGGAGCCACGGAACCACCGTGTTGACCAGGAACGCGGCTGCCATCGGTCGCGCGTGCGCGCCGCCGAGATCGTCGAGGATGTCCGCGATCCTGTCAGTCATGACGCGGACGGACTCGACCTGACCGGCACCGATCCGGGCCGTCTTGCCGGGAGCTGCGGAGGGAACGTCGGCGGCTCGCGCGGTCCCGGAGAACAGAGGCACGGCCAAGGCGGCGGAGAACAGGCCCGCAGCCATCAGTCCACGGCGCGAGGGGTCCATGTCGGCCCTTCCCAGATCGACGATCTCTTCCACCGTGTCGATCCCGGACGGGGCCTGGTCCGACACAGCGGGAGGCAGCCCCGCCTCCGAGTGGGTCACGGTCCGGTGCAGCTTCCGGGAGAAGGCTTCGAGGATCAGACGCCTGACGGGTGGGTTGGGCACCGTGCCACGGACCCAGTGGGACACGGCCGACTGGTCGTAGTGCAGATCCATCCCGGCTTCGGCGCCCATGCGGTTGACGATGAGCGCGAACTGGGAGCGAGACCATTTCGCCTGCTCCAGGAGGCGACTCAAGCCCTCGTTGGGGGTTCGCGTCCGGTTGGTCATGCCCTCAACTCCCCGCATGCTGGCTGGCGTTCATGGCTTTCATGCTCCGACCGTCATTACACGGTACCGCCGTGCGTGATCGTGCGGTTGCGTAGTGACAGGAGAGATCGCCGATCGCGGGAGCGACGCAGTGGACGTGAACCGGGCTGTCCAGCAGCCGAATTCGCCGATGGCCCACCGGGCGGGGACGGCCGCGCCCGCAACCGCGGGCGGGTTCCGGGGGCTCGACCCCGACCGGGTGCCGCGCGGGCCGTACGCCCCGTCGCCCCCGGACTCCCTGGGCGCAGCGCTGGCCGGACTCCAGGCACGGCTGGACGCCATGACGCGTGAGGTCCTCCCCGAACCCGGGTGCCCCGTCTGCCGGGAGGCGAGCTCCGCCCGGGGGCGGGCTCACGGAACGGGCGACGCCGACGGCGTGCGCCGGGCCGGCGGGGTCATCCGGGCGCACCGGCTCGGGCACGGGTCGCGCAGCGCCCAGGTCATGGCGCTGGACCTCGCCGAGCTGCAGTTCACGGACTTCGGCGAGCGCCGCCCCGGCGACATCGACCCCACGACGTGCCCCGCCTGCGCGATGGTCGTCAGAATCCTGTACGAGGCGGCCGCCACGCGAAGCACGGAACTGCTGAGCAGCGGCGTGGAACTCGGCACGCTGCACGCCCTGGTGGGGCATCCCCTGGACCGGAGCTCGGCGCGCAGGACCTTCCTCGCCCGGACGCTGGGCGACAAATAGCGCGAATCAGCGCATCGTTGATGCTGCCGGTAACCACGCAGCCGCAACGCCGCGCGGGGCCCTCACCCCGCCACCGCCGACAGCACGTCGAGCAGGACCTCCAGCGTGCCCGCCCACGCCGAGTCGGACGGCGTGCCGTACCCCACCACCAGGCCGCCCCACTTCGCGGACGTCGCGTCGGGGTGGCGGAACGCCCCGAGTCCCTGGATGGCGAGGCCGCGCCAGTTGGCCGCCTGGACCACCGTGCGCTCGTCGAGGCCGGGAGGCAGGCTGAGGACGACATGGAGGCCCGCGGCGAGCCCGGTCACCCCGATGTGCGGAACCCGTTCGGCCAGGGCCGTCACCAGTTCGTCCCTGCGCCGCCGGTAGCGCAGCCGCATGCGGCGTACGTGGCGGTCGTACGCGCCGGAGCGGATGAACTCCGCCAGCGTCAGCTGGTCGAGGGCGCCGCACGCGTCGCCGTGCCCCTTCGCTTGCGCCACCTCCGCCACGAGGGATTCCGGCAGCACCATCCAGCCGAGCCGCAGCCCCGGCGCGAGGGACTTGCTCGCGGTGCCGAAGTAGACCACGTGCTCGGGGTCGAGTCCTTGCAGAGCGCCGACGGGTTGGCGGTCGTAGCGGAACTCGCCGTCGTAGTCGTCCTCCAGGATCAGGCCGCCGGCCGCCCGCGCCCAGTCGACCGCTGCCGCGCGCCGGTCGGGCAGCAGCGGAAGCCCGATCGGGAACTGGTGCGCGGGCGTCATGAGCACCGCGCCCACCCCCCGATGCGTCCCCAACTCCTGTGCACGGGTGCCTAGTTCGTCCAGGGCCAGCGCAGGGGTGCGCAGCCCCGCGTCGGTGAGCAGCTGCCAGTGGAAGTCGAGCCCGTACGTCTCGACCGCCACCTCCCGCACCCGGCGCGCCCGCAGCACCCTGCCCATCAGCGCCAGGCCGTGCACGAACCCGGAGCAGACGACGATGCGCTCCGGCGAGGCGTACACCCCGCGGGAGCGGGCCAGGTAGTCCGCGAGGACCGTGCGCAGCTCGATGCGGCCGCGCGGATCGCCGAAGCCGAAGGCCTCGTGCGGGGCGTCGGTGAGCGCCCGGCGGGACGCCTTGAGCCACTCGGCGCGCGGGAAGGACGCGAGGTCGGGCGAGCCCGCCATCAGGCTGTAGGTGGGCTTGCGGCGGGCCGGCAGCCGGTGGGTGTGACCGCGGTCCTGGCGGGCCACGGCGCGCTGGGCCACCCTGGTGCCGGAGCCCTGGCGCGCGGTGAGCCAGCCCTCGGCGACCAGTTCGGCGTAGGCGTCTGCGACCGTGTTGCGGGCGATCCCCAGGTCGGCGGCGAGCGAGCGCGAGGAGGGCAGCCGGGTGCCGGGCGTGAGGCGCCCGCTGCGCACGGCCTCGCGCAGGGCGTCCATCAGGCCCGACCGCAGGCCCGCGCCGCCCAGGTCGACATGCAGATCGACACCGAGTGTTTCCGGAGAAGTGGCCCAGGATTTCACCATGGAAATGGACCATACCCGTGTGCCACACGAGACGTACCTTCGTTCCATGACCACGAACGAGAACAAGAACTACGCGCCCGAGCACACCCCCCGCCTGCAGTGGGCCAAGGCCGCGCCCGAGGTCTACAAGGCCATGATCAAGCTGAACGCGGCCGCCGAGCAGGGCCTGGACCCGACGATCGCCGAGCTGGTCAAGATCCGCGCCTCGCAGCTCAACCACTGCGCGCTGTGCCTGGACATGCACACCAAGGACGCGCTCGCGGCGGGCGAGACGGTCGAGCGGATCATCCAGCTCAACGCCTGGGAGGAGTCCCAGCACTTCTACACCGAGAAGGAGCTCGCGGCCCTTGAACTGACCGAGGCGATCACGGTCCTGACCGAGGGTTTCGTGCCGGACGAGGTGTACGAGAAGGCCGCCGAGCACTTCGAGGAGGCCGAGCTGGCCCACCTCATCGCGGCCATCACCGTCATCAACGCCTGGAACCGCTTCGGCGTGACCACCCGCGGCGTGCCCGGCCACTACACCCCCGGGATGTACAAGTGAGCACCGGGGCAAGGGAGTTCCAGGTCCCCGAGCAGGTCTACCTGAGCCTTGCCGGGCTCGGCGCGGCCGCCAAGCGGGGCCTGGGCGACCCGGCCCTCGCCGAACTGGTGATGGTCCGGGCGTCCCAGCTCAACCACTGCGCGTTCTGCCTGGACATGCATCTGACCGCCGCCCGCAAGGGCGGCGAGTCCCAGGAACGACTCGATCTCGTCGCCGCGTGGGAGGAGGCCGGCGACGCGTTCACCGGGCGCGAGCGCGCGGCCCTCGCCCTCACCGAGGCCGTCACCGTACTGACCGACGGCTTCGTGCCCGACGAGGTGTACGGACGCGCCGCGGAGCACTTCACCGAAGCCCAACTCGCCCACCTCATCGCGGCGATCGCGGTCATCAACAGCTGGAACCGGCTGATGGTGACCCGCCGCACGGCACCCGGAGAGACGGAATGGCACAGCTGAACCCCGCCGCCACCTTTCGCGCCCTGCACCAGGGGCGCGCCGCCGGCGACCCGCTGATCCTGCCGGGACCCTGGGACGCGGCCAGCGCCCGGGTCTTCGAGGAGGCCGGCTTCCCGGCCCTGGCGACGCCGAGTGCGGGGGTCTCGGCGTCGCTCGGGTACGAGGACGGCTCGACCCCGGCGGACGAGATGTTCGCCGCGGTGGCCCGGATCGTACGGTCCGTCTCGATTCCCGTCTCGGCGGACGTCGAGGGCGGCTACGGGCTGGCCCCCAAGGAGCTGGTGGGCCGCCTCCTGGAGACCGGCGCGGTCGGCTGCAACCTTGAGGACTCCGCCGACGGAGTCCTCAAGGACCCGGCCCGGCATGCCGATTGGCTGGCCGAGGTGCGCGCGGAGGCGGGCGACGCGGTGTTCATCAACGCCCGCGTGGACACGTATCTGCGCGGCGTGCCGGAGCGGGACGCCGCCATCGCGCGGGCCCGGGCGTATGTGGCGGCGGGCGCGGACGGGGTGTACCCGTTCGCCGCGCCGCCCGAGCACCTTCCGGAGATCGCCGCCGCCGTGCCGGTGCCGGTCAACATGGTGGTGCTGCCGGACGCGCCGGGGCCGCGCCGCCTGGGCGAGCTGGGCGCGGGCCGCATCACGTTCGGCCCGGGCCTGCAGATCCGCGCGACGCACGCGCTGCGGGACATCGCCCGCCAGGTGCGCGAGCTGTAGCGGCGCCTTCCGCGTGCGCGGGACCCCGGCCGGGAAGGGCCGGGGATTTCGCCATGGGCCGATCCCCGGGCCTACATTTGATGATCACGACCACGATCATCGGGGAGTTTGCATGTTTGGGCGCAAGGAGCTTTCGGTTCTGGTGCTGCGCGACGCGGACGACATCGCGTCGGCGCTGCGTTCGGCGCTGGCGGACGCGGGGGAGGCGGAACGGCCCGGCCTCCAGGCCGCGTTGGCGATCGCCGAGGAGGCGGCGGCCGTGCCGGACGGCGAGCTGCGCGGGCGCTGGGTGCGCGAGCAGCGGGCCTCGGTCGGCTACACGGGCCCGGACGACGAGTCGGTGCGCGCGGTCAAGGCGCTGCGCGACGCGCAGCCGGAGCTCAGCCTGCTCGCCGCCGTCCAGCTGACGCGGGACGCGGTGCGGGAGTAGGGCGGAAGCGGGAAACGGGCGAAGCCCCGGCAGTGGCTGCCGGGGCTTCGTCACGGATGCGGATGCCCCAACGGGCGCTCCGCGGGGCTCAGATGAGGCCGAGCTCGCGCACCGCGTCGCGCTCCTCGGTGAGCTCCTTGACGGAGGCGTCGATGCGCGTGCGGGAGAACTCGTTGATGTCCAGGCCCTGGACGATCGAGTACTTGCCGTCCTTGACGGTGACCGGGAAGGACGAGATGAGGCCCTCGGGGACGCCGTAGGAACCGTCCGACGGGATGCCCATCGAGGTCCAGTCGCCCTCGGCGGTGCCGTTGACCCAGGTGTGCACGTGGTCGATGGCGGCGTTGGCGGCCGAGGCGGCCGAGGACGCGCCACGGGCCTCGATGATCGCGGCGCCGCGCTTGGCGACGGTCGGGATGAACGCGTCGGCCAGCCACTGCTCGTCGGCCACGACCTCGGCGGCGTTCTTACCGGCGATCTCCGCGTGGAAGATGTCCGGGTACTGGGTCGCCGAGTGGTTGCCCCAGATGGTCAGGCGCTTGATGTCGGAGACCGCGGCACCGGTCTTCTTCGCCAGCTGCGAGATCGCCCGGTTGTGGTCCAGACGGGTCATCGCGGTGAAGCGCTCGGCCGGTACGTCCGGGGCCGAGGCCTGCGCGATGAGCGCGTTGGTGTTGGCCGGGTTGCCGACGACGAGGACCTTGATGTCGTCCGCGGCGTTGTCGTTGATGGCCTTGCCCTGCGGCTTGAAGATGCCGCCGTTGGCGGAGAGCAGGTCGCCGCGCTCCATGCCCTTGGTGCGCGGGCGGGCGCCGACGAGCAGGGCCACGTTGGCGCCGTCGAAGGCGACGTTGGCGTCATCGGTGATCTCGATGCCCCGAAGGAGCGGGAAGGCGCAGTCGTCGAGCTCCATGGCGGTGCCCTCGGCGGCCTTCAGGGCCGGGGTGATCTCCAGGAGGCGCAGGTTGACCGGCACGTCCGGGCCGAGCAGGTGACCGGAGGCGATGCGGAAGAGCAGCGCGTAGCCGATCTGGCCGGCCGCGCCGGTGACGGTGACATTCACGGGAGTGCGGGTCATGGCGATCTCCGTTGGAAACAGCGGGTGGTGGGGGGTTGCCCCTCGGCTCCGGGCACCCCGTACGCCGGGAACCTGACGTGCGACCGTCTGAATCTTGACGTGAAGAGATGTCCAGCGGTCAGGCTATCCGACCCAGCGCGTCCCACACCCCCGCAGCCCTGTGGGACGCCTCACGCTGATCGATCATTGACCGGTAGTGGTCGTTCCCGATCCGCCCGGGCGACCGCCGGTGGCCGCTCCCGACGGGCCCGGGCCCGCCCGGCCCGCGGCGCAGCCGCTCTTCCCGCTCTTCAGCGTGGCGCACGCACGCGCGGCCGCCGGTCCCTGGACGGCGAGCATCTTGGTGTACGTGTCGCGGTAGGCGTCGGCCACCACCTGGTATCCGGCCGCGGCGGGCGCGCCGATCTCCACCCGGTCGCCGGGGGCGACCTGCTTGAGCCGCGCCCAGGCGGCCCCGCAGGTCCTGCTGTAGCGCACCTCGACGACCGAGGCGCCGACCTTGGCGCTGCCCACCGTCTGCACCAACTTGTCGGTGCAGCCCATCAGTTCGGGGTCCTGGCCGGTGCAGGAAGCGGCCACGCACTTCACCCCGGCGGGCAGCACGGGCGCGGACGCGGAGTGGCTCGGGCTCGGCTTCGCCCGTGGTCTGTCGTCGCTGCCGCCGAGGTCGGTCAGGAGTACGGCGGACGTGATGACCAGGAGCGCGCCGGTCACCCCCGCCAGGAACATGACGATGCGGCGCCGGTGCCGCCCGGGTCCGTGCGGGGCCTCGGGGCCCCGCGGCGGCCGCCGGTCGGCGGGCCCCTCATCCGCCGAAGGACCGACCGGCCGGGCGGGCCCGGGGCCGCCCGGCGCGACCCGCGCCCGCTCCGCCCCGGCGCCCTCCGGAGTGCGGTCGTGGCGCCGCTCGGAGCGGCTCCAGGCCCGCTCGGCCAGCTCCCACATGGTGATCAGATGGACGGGCTGGGTGCCGGTCACCTCGGCGAGTGCGAGGACGGCGGCCTTGGGGGCGAGGAACCGCCCACCCAGATACCGCTCCCACGACGTCCTGCTGTACCCGGTGCGGTCGGCGACCGCGGCGACGCTGAGCCCGCTGCGGTCCACCAGCCTGCGCAGCTGGCTCGCGAACTCCCTTATCTGCGGGTCGAGTTCGTCCGGCAGCGCCTTCCAGCGAGGCATCGCTTCCCCCTACGTCAATCGCCACCCCAGGGATGCTCGGCCCCAGGATGTCAGTTCCCGGGGTGGTGCGCACCGGGACGAACGGAGGGGCTGGGGACGGGCACCGGAGGTCAGGGCCGGGGGCCGCCCGGAGTCACCAGACCGCTCTCGTACGCCACCACCACCGCCTGCGCCCGGCTGCCCAGGTCCAGTTTGCTCATGGCCCGGTTGAGGTGGGTCTTGACGGTGGCCTCGCTGATGAACAGCCGGTCGGCGATCTCCAGGTTCGACAGGCCGCAGGCGGTGAGCCGCAGCACCTCGGTCTCGCGGGCGGTGAGCGCGCCGAGTTCGGCGGCCGCCCCCGCCTCGGGCCGCCGGGCGAAGGCCTCGATCAGACGCCGGGTGACGCTCGGGGCGAAGAGCCCGTCGCCACCGCCGACCGCGGTGATCGCCGCGAGCAGCCGCTCGGGCCCGGAGTCCTTCAGGAGGAACCCGGCGGCCCCCGCGCGCAGCGCGTCGTACACGTACTCGTCGAGGTCGAAGGTGGTCAGGATGAGGATGCGGGGCGCGGGTTCGGGGGCCTCGGCCAGGATGCGCCCGGTGGCCTCGATGCCGGTCATGCCCGGCATCCGGACGTCCATGAGGATCACATCGGGGCGGGTCGCGGCGGCCTGGTGCACCGCCTCGGCGCCGTCGCCCGCCTCGCCCACCACCTCGAACCCGGGCGCGGCCCGCAGCAGCCCGACCAGGCCTGCCCGGATGAGGAACTGGTCGTCGACGACGAGCACCCTGATCATCCCGATGCGTCTTCTTCCCCCGAAAGCGCTCCTGCGGAGGTCGGCAGGGTCAGGGTCACGGCGAACCCGCCTTCGCTCCGCGGGCCGATGCTGATCGACCCGCCGTAGAGCTTGGCCCGCTCGCGCATACCAATCAAGCCGTGCCCGCCCCCCGTACGCACTCTGTCCGGAATCTCCCCCTGCCGCCCGGGCCGCGCACCCCCGTTGACGACGGAGACCGTCAACCGGTTTGCTTCGTAGCCCAGTTGGACCACCACCGGGCTGTCCGGCGCGTGCTTCAGTACGTTGGTGAGGGCCTCCTGCACCACGCGGTAGGCGCAGAGCTCGACGCCGGGGGCCAGCGGGCGCGGGGTGCCGAGGGTGCGCAGGGTGACGTCGACGCCGCCGGCCCGGATGCGCTCGGCCAGCTCTCCCACCCGGGCGAGGCCGGGCATCGGGGCGCCGGGCACCTGGTCGTCGGCCTCGCGCAGCACCTGGAGCATCCGGCGCAGCTCCTCCAGGGCCTCGGCGCTGGTGCCGGAGATGGTGGAGAGCGCGGCCCGGGCGGTGGCGGGGTCGCTGGCGAAGACGAAGCCGGCGAGCCCGGCCTGCACGGAGATCACCGACATGTGGTGGGCCACCACGTCGTGCAACTCCCTTGCTATCCGGCCGCGTTCGGCCGCCACCTCCTGCCGGGCCCGTTCGGCCTGCTCCCGCCGCAGCTGTCGGGCGAGCTCGGTGGAGCGGCGCGCGAGCACGCCGAAGCGGAGCAGCACCAGGGGGAAGACGAGGGCCTGGGCGACGACCGACGCCATCTGCGCGCGCGGGCTCGCCACGCCCGCGTACACCCAGGCCCCCGCCATGACGGACGCGCAGATCGCCGCCGTACGCGGACGACACAGGGACGCCACCGTGTACAGCGACAGCATCGGACCGAAGGTGGCCACGACGGGCCAGTAGCCGCCGGCCACGTACAGCACGAAGACCAGATGGGACCAGAGCAGCACCGCGAGCGGCGCCCGGACGCGGAACGCGAGCGGCAGCCCGGCCAGCACGGCCAGTGCGTAGCCCCGGCCGTCCAGGGCGCTCCAGCCCTGCTGCGCCGACTCCCTGCCGAGCACCACGGAGACACAGGTCAGCACCACGGCCAGGAGCGCATCGGCGAACTGGGGGCGGATCCGCATCGTCGCAGCGTAGCCGCGGTGTCGAAGGCGGGCGTCAACTTCGCGCGGTACCGCGGAAGTTGCAGGAGCCAGCGCGGCTACCGCCGTGGTCGTGGCGGGAGTTCAACCCGGCGCGGGACGACCGGGGCGGGGCCGCGCCCGTAGCTTCTTGGTCCAGCAGCACCACGGCTCCGGCCGACCGCCGGCACCGCCTGAACGCGCACCACGACGTTCAGCTCCTGGGTGGTCGACAAGATCCGCACCAGCTTCGCGTCCAGCTGCTGACGCGACCGGCACGACGGCCCGCACTCACCCGGGGGAGAGTGCGGGCCGTCCACCGTCGCGGAGGGGGCTAGCGGACCGTGAAGTGGACCGCGTCCTCCAGGAACGGCACGTTCAGCCAGGGCCGGGGCTGCGCCATGAGGGAGAGCAGCACGATGGCCACGCCGAGCACCCCGTACGTGGAGATGTCGGTGAAACGGGACCTGACGGCGAGCATCCCGACGGACGGCAGCGTCCAGCGCAGGGCCGCGCCCGCCATCAGGGCGGCACCGATGATGATGAGCCCGATCCGGAAGGCCTGACCGAACGGCTCGGTCGCCACTATCAGGAGCCCGAGGCCGACCGCGACCAGGACCGAGAGCAGCGGCCACTGACGGGCGGGTGCGGAGGCGTCACGGGGTGCGGCGCGGCCACCGCCCTCCGGGCGCGCGGTGTCGCGCGTGACGGAGGGGAACCGCCGCGAGCCGCCCGCGCGGGCCGGCGCCGACGGCGCGTCCGCTGCGGACTCGCCCTCGGCGGACGGCTGCTCCGCGTCCTTCGACGGCTCGTGACTCGTACCAGCACCCATGCCTCGGACCCTTCCGGTCAGTGCGCGGCGGCGGCGAGCTCGGCCGCCTCGACGACGTTGACGAGCAGTTGGGCGCGGGTCATCGGGCCGACCCCGCCCGGGTTCGGCGACAGCCAGCCGGCCACCTCGGCGACTCCGGGGTGCACATCGCCGACGATCTTGCCGCTCTCGTCGCGGCTGACGCCGACGTCGAGCACGGCCGCGCCCGGCTTCACGTCCTCCGGCTTGATCAGGTGCGGGACGCCGGCCGCGGCGATGACGATGTCCGCCAGCTTCAGGTGCGCCGACAGGTCGCGCGTGCCGGTGTGGCACTGGGTGACCGTCGCGTTCTCGGAGCGGCGGGTGAGCAGCAGCGGCATCGAGCGCCCGATGGTGACCCCGCGCCCTACCACGACGACCTCGGCCCCGTTGATCTCCACGCCGTGCTTGCGGAGCAACTGGATGATGCCGTACGGCGTGCAGGGCAGCGGGCCCGGCTCGTTGAGGACCAGGCGTCCGAGGTTCGTCGGGTGCAGACCGTCGGCGTCCTTCGCCGGGTCCATCAGCTCCAGGATGCGGTTCTCGTCGATGCCCTTGGGCAGCGGCAGCTGGACGATGTAGCCGGTGCAGGCGGGGTCCTCGTTCAACTCCCGCACCACCGACTCGATCTCGTCCTGCGTCGCCGTCGCGGGCAGCTCGCGCTGGATGGAGGCGATGCCGACCTGGGCGCAGTCGCGGTGCTTGCCCGCGACGTACTTCTGGCTGCCGGGGTCCTCCCCGACCAGCACGGTTCCCAGGCCGGGCGTGACGCCCCGCTCCTTCAGGGCCGCCACGCGGACGGCCAGTTCGGACTTGATCGCTGCGGCGGTGGCCTTGCCATCGAGAATCTGGGCGGTCATGTTTCCCATTCTTTCAGGGCGACGCATGATCGCCCAAGTTGCACTTGCACAACACATCCAGCAACCGGCTGGACAAACTTATGTCTTATTTAGAACGATGATCCGCGCAGTGCCGCGGGCAGTGCCGGGGGGCAATCCGCTCAGAACAGCTATTCCTCCGCTCGGGCCGCGTCGTCCCCGCAACACCCAACGGAGGAAAATCCGTCATGAGCTTCGGCGACCCGAACAACCCCTACGGGCAGCAGCCCCAGCAGCCCCCGCAGGGCGGCCCGTACGGCCAGCAGCCGGGTCAGCCCGGCTACGGCTACCCGCAGGGCCAGCAGGCCCCCCAGGGCGTCCCCCCGCAGGGTTACGGCTACCCGCAGCAGCCGTACGGCGGTGGCCCCGCCGGACCGCAGACGATGCCCGGAACCGTCTCCGCGGCCCGCGTGATGCTGTGGGTCATCGCCGGCCTCCAGGCCATCGGTGCCGTGATCATGACGATCGGGGCGGTCGGCGTGAGCGCCGCGAAGGACCAGGCCGCGGCCCGGGACGACGTCCAGTTCCAGCAGCTCGCCGACTACCCGGTGGGCGTGCTCTACGTGATCGCGGCCTTCGCGGTGGCCTGGCTCGTGTTCGCCATCGTGCTCGCCGTGAAGTTCGGCAAGGGCGGCAACGGACTGCGCGTCACCACGATGGTTTTCGCCATTGTGACCGCGGTGCTCGGCATCTACCCGTTCGTCCTCATCGGGCTGATCCACACGGTACTGGCCATCCTGATAGCCGTGTTCGTCGGCAAGGAGAGCGGCGCCCAGTGGTTCAAGCGCCCGCGGTACTGAGCCGGTGAGCCTCGGACCGTCGGGCTCCGACCGCTGAACACGAGGGCCGCATCCCGCACGGGGTGCGGCCCTCGCGCTGTCCGGGGTCAGTGGAAGAAGTGCCGCGTGCCGGTGAAGTACATCGTCACGCCCGCCTTCTTCGCCGCCTCGACCACCAGCTCGTCGCGGACCGAACCGCCGGGCTGGACCACGGCCTTGACCCCGGCGTTCGCCAGGATCTCGAAGCCGTCGGGGAACGGGAAGAACGCGTCGGACGCGGCGTACGAGCCCCGCGCCCGCTCCTCGCCGGCCCGCTCCACCGCGAGCTTCGCGGAGTCGACCCGGTTGACCTGACCCATGCCGACGCCGACCGACGCCTGGTCCTTGGCGAGCAGGATCGCGTTGGACTTGACGGCCCGGCAGGCCACCCAGGCGAAGGCGAGCTCCTTCAACTCGGCCTCGTCCAGGGCCTCTCCGCTGGCCAGCGTCCAGTTCGCGGGGTCGTCGCCCTCGGCCTGGAAGAGGTCGGTGTGCTGGAGCACCGCGCCGCCCGAGATCGACTTGAGGTCGCCCGGCTGGTGCGGGGTGCCGTCCACCTTGAGCACCCGGATGTTCTTCTTGCGAGCCAGCACCTCGACCGCGCCGTCCTCGTAGTCCGGGGCCGCGATGACCTCGGTGAAGATCTCGGCGACCTGCTCGGCCATCGCCACCGTCACCGGCCGGTTCACGGCGATGACACCGCCGAACGCGGACAGCGGGTCGCACTCGTGCGCCTTGCGGTGCGCGGCCGCGAGGTCCGCGTCGACCGCGATGCCGCACGGGTTGGCGTGCTTGATGATCGCGACGCAGGGCTCGTCGTGGTCGTAGGCGGCGCGGCGCGCGGCCTCGGTGTCCACGTAGTTGTTGAAGGACATCTCCTTGCCGTGCAGCTGCTCGGCGTTGGCGAGCCCGCCCGGCCGCCCGTCGGTGTAGAGGGCCGCGGCCTGGTGCGGGTTCTCGCCGTAGCGCAGCGCCGACTTGCGCTCCCAGGTGGCGCCGAGGAACTCGGGCAGCGGGGCCTCGCCCTCCTCGGGCGCGTACACGTTGGTCATCCAGGACGCCACGGCCACGTCGTACGCGGCGGTGTGCTGGAAGGCCTCGGCCGCGAGGCGCTTGCGGGCGGTCAGGTCGAAGCCGCCGTTCTTCACGGCGTCGAGCACGGCCGCGTACCGCTGCGGGCTGGTGACCACGGCGACCGAGGGGTGGTTCTTGGCGGCGGCGCGGACCATCGAGGGGCCGCCGATGTCGATCTGCTCCACGCACTCGTCGGGGCTCGCGCCGGAGGCGACGGTCTCCTTGAACGGGTAGAGGTTGACCACGACCAGCTCGAAGGGCCGCACGCCCAGCTCGTCGAGCTGGGCCCGGTGGGCGTCCAGGCGCAGGTCGGCGAGGATGCCCGCGTGCACCTTGGGGTGCAGCGTCTTGACCCGCCCGTCGAGACACTCGGGGAACCCGGTGAGCTCCTCGACCTTGGTGACGGGCACCCCGGCGGCGGCGATCTTCGCGGCGGTCGACCCGGTGGACACCAGCTCTACCCCGGCCGCGTGGAGCCCTTGCGCCAGCTCCTCCAGGCCCGTCTTGTCGTAGACGCTGACCAGCGCCCGCCGGATGGGCTTGACGGTGTCCGTACTAACCGAGTTCACCGATCTGAACCTTTCGTCCCTCAATGCGGTAGCCGTTACGGGCCAGACGCCCCACGACATCGACGAGCAGCCGTCGCTCGACTTCCTTGATCCGCTCGTGCAGAGCGGCTTCATCGTCCTCGTCCCGGATCTCGACCACGCCCTGGGCGATGATCGGGCCGGTGTCGACGCCGTCGTCGACGAAGTGGACGGTGCACCCGGTCACCCTGGCGCCGTACGCGAGCGCGTCGCGTACGCCATGGGCTCCGGGAAAACTGGGCAGCAGCGCGGGGTGGGTGTTGACCACCCGGCCGCCGAACCGGGCGAGGAACTCCTTGCCCACGATCTTCATGAACCCGGCCGAGACGACCAGGTCCGGCGCGTAGGCCCCGGTGGCCGCCGCGAGCGCCGCGTCCCACTCCTCGCGCGAGCCGTGGTCCTTGACCCGGCAGACGAAGGTCGGGATGCCGGCCCGCTCGGCGCGCTCCAGGCCGACGATGGAATCCCGGTCGGCGCCGACCGCCACGATCTCGGCGCCGTAGCCGCCCGGATCGGCGGCGATGGCGTCGAGCAGGGCCTGCAGATTCGTACCGGAGCCGGACACCAGCACCACCAGGCGGGCGGGGCGAGGTGTTCTTCCGGGCGGAGAGGCGGACGCGGAGGGGGGCGGGGAGGCCACAGCGGGGCTCTTTCTCGCGGTCGTACGTCTTTGTGTGGTCGTACGAACGAATCGTGCCCCTCGATACGGGGAACTCTACGAAAGCGCCGACCGTCAGCAACGATACCGGCACACCGGACGGCCCCCACGGGACGGGGGCCGGACCGCCAGGTAGCGTCTGGGAGGACGCCGCGAGACGAGACCTGTCTCACTTACTTGTTTGCGAGATGCGACCCCCTGGCCCGACCGGCCGGTGACGGGTCCGAGGGGAAGACGTTCACCAGATGCCGGACCGACGCCACCAGCTGTTCGCAGCCCGCCAGTCCTCCACCCCCGGCTCCCCTCGTCCCGCGGACCCGGGGAGCTCGGGGCCCGAGGGCTCAGGAAGCGGCACCGGAGCGGGCTCCGACGACAATCCCTTCGCGCCGCCGCCGGAGGGCAGCCCCGACCAGCCCTGGCAGCCGCGCCGGCCGGCCTCGGGCGAGGGCGAGGGCGACGGCCGGCAGGGCTCGCCCTGGGGGAGCCAGTGGAGCGACCGCCAGCCGGGCCGGGCGCCGGGCGGCTTCGGCCGGCGGCCCGAGCGCCCCGAGGGCGGCCCGGGCCAGAACCCGCCGCCCCCGCCCGGCCTGCGCTGGGACCCCACGGACCCGGCCCAGCGCCGCGCCCGGTACGCCCTGCTCTCCGGGATGTGGGCCTTCTTCTTCGCCCTGTTCGACATGCCCGAGGTCGCGCTGCTCCTGGGCGCGCTCGGCCTGTACTGGGCGATCAGCTCGCTGCGTGCGAAGCCGAAGCCGCCCGAGGCCCCCTCCGCGACCTCCCCCGCGCCCGCGACCCCGCCGGTGCCCGCGGCACCCCCCGCGCCCCCGGCTTCGGGCAAGCCGCAGGTGACGGCGGCGGTGACCGGCCTGGTCACGGCGGTCCTCGCGCTGGCCGTGGTGGCGTCGAGCTTCACGATGCAGCTCGTGTACCGCGACTACTACACCTGCGTGGACGACGCCCTGACCAAGACGGGCCAGCTCTCCTGCAACGACCTCCTCCCCCACAAGCTGGTCCCGCTGTTCGGTGTGAAGGAGTAGCCCCTCCGGCACCCGACAGGCGGGCCCCGCCCGGTCCTACTCGGGTCCGGCGTCGGGGCGCGGCTCGGATCGGGGCGCGGACCCGGGGTGCGGCTCGGTTCCGGGTTCGGCCTCGCGGTGCGGCTCGGATTCGGATGCGGGCCCGGGGTACGGCTCGGAGTCAGGTCCGGCGTCTCGGTGCGGCCCGGATTCCGATGCGGACCCGGGGCCGGGTCCGGGGCCGGCGTGCGGCTCGGGGTCCCGGACGGCGTCCGGGTGCGGTCCTGGCTCCGGAGCGGGGCGGCCTTCCGGGACGGAGGCGGGGGCCGGGCCACTTTGCGGTACGGGTGCCGTGCTGCCCTCCAGCGCCTTCGGCACCTCCGGCGTTTGCGGCGCCGGGTCCGGGACGGGCCGGAGCGGGGCGAACTCCGCCCCGGCCTGCGGAATGTCCGCCATCAGACCGCCCGACGCCTCCTTGAGCGCGGCCCACCGGGCCTCCCGAGCCCCGTCCTCGTGCCACAGGCCGCCCCCACCGACCGGCAGGAAGTCGTAGGCCTCCTCGTCGGCCGGACCACCGCCGCCCACCGGCACCGGGGCCGGGCCGGACCCCGCTGCGACGGCGGCCCGGTCCCGCCGGGGCCGCCACGAGAACAGCCCCGCGGCGCGGGCCCGCAGCGGGCGCCGGGGTGCGGCAGCGCGCAGCCGCCAGGCCCGCAGGCCCACGGCCGTCGGCACCCC
Organism: Streptomyces xanthochromogenes; assembly: GCF_014650455.1. Taxonomy (GTDB): domain Bacteria; phylum Actinomycetota; class Actinomycetes; order Streptomycetales; family Streptomycetaceae; genus Streptomyces; species Streptomyces xanthochromogenes. The sequence goes on from NZ_BMUZ01000001.1 coordinate 522,626, forward strand.
CACCACGGCCGCCCACAGCAGCGCCGCACCCCCCGTGCGCCACCAGACCGGGCCGAGCGCGGCGAGCGTCCCCGTGCCGAGCGGACCACCCGCGACCGCCGCGAGCCCGGCGAGCGCACAGCCGCACAGCACCGCCCCGAGCAGCGCGGCCCGCGCGGTCTCGCGGCGCCCCCACCCCTCGGCCACGGCCGCCCGCGCGGTGAACCGGGCCAGGACGAGACCGGCCGCGATCGGCACCCCGGCCGCCGCCCAGTTCCACCAGGAGCCGTGCTCGCCGGTCGGCACCGCCGCCAGGAGCGGGAAGTGCGGGAGGGCGGGGGTGCCCGTCACGCCCAGGGGTCCGGCCACGGCTCCCGTACCGACGGCGAAGCCGGGCCCGAGCCCGTACGCCGCCCCCCACACCGCCGCGTTGGGCACCAGGGCGAGGGCGAGCAGCAGCACCGCCAGGCGCCCCGACCAGTCCTCCGCGAGCCGCAGGAACGCGTCCTCGGCGATCCCGATGTGCCAGGCGAGCCCGGCGCCCGCGAGCAGCGCCCCGCCACCGAGCAGCACCGCGACCGCGGCCCCGGCAGCCCGTGCGGCCGCACTGGTACGAACGTCCAAGAGCGCGGCCCGTACCCGCGCCGGGACCCGCTCGGGCAAGGGGCCGAGCGGGCGGCCGTGAGCGGTCCAGACGCCGGCGGCGGTCGCGAGTGCCACCGTGAGCGGCAGGCGCAGCGCGGCGCCGAGCGGTTCGGCGGGCAGCGGGCCGGCGGCCGCGTACAACACGGTGGCCGCCGCGATCACGAGGTATCCGCAGGTCACCGCCCCGAATACGGCCCAGCCGGAGGGCAGCGGACCCGCGGGCTCGTCCTCGTAGTCCTCGTCCTCGTCGGGCATCAGCACATCGCGGGCCGCCCGGTGGGCGAGCCAGCCCGGCAGCGCGATCAGGAGCAGCGGCACCAGACCGACCGGGGCCGGGGCGCCGGTCAGTGTCTCGGGCCTGACGAGCTGCGCCCCGTGCGCGAGCAGCCACAGCGAGGCGGCCGTGCGCAGGGCGCCGCCGGGGCCGCTGTCGGGGTAGGGGGAGCTGATCCACAGCACCATCACGAGCACGGCCAGGGCACCGAGCCCGAGCCCCGCCGCGATCGCGCCGCGCAGGAAACAGGTAGCCAGCACGGAGGGGCGCGCCTTGACGGGAAGCAACGGCAGGCTGCGCTCGGTCACTTGGGTCACCCGGGCCATGCTGCCAACGACACGCGCTTTCTTCGCGTAACAGGCTAATGACCGATGTGTCGCTCAATATACGGTTATGTACTTTTTCACCCGGAGCATCTTCCGCTGCGCCGCTCCGGGTGCGACAGCCGTTACGGCCCTCGCGGGGAGCCCTGGGAGCCCTTCATGACACAGAGCACGGCCGACACCAAGGACACCGATGCCATGTCCCCCCTGCCCACTCCCAAGGAGCGGCGCCGGCTGCGCGAGGCGAAGGACCTGAGCGAGGCGCAGGTCGCTTCGGCCGTCGGCGTCACGCGGGCGACCGTCCGCTCGTGGGAGACCGGCCGCACCACCCCGCGCGGACGCAAGGGCCAGACCTACGCCCGCCTCCTCGCCACCATCGAGGTGGAGATGGCCGCCGAGGAGGATATGGCGGGGGCGGATATGGCGGGGACGGAGGATTCCGTTTCCGCTCCCCCCGCGGACGGTGGCTCCGCCGAACCACGGCAGGCGGCGCCACCGGATGACGCCGCGAAGGCCGATGCGGCCGACGACGCCGACGACGCCGAGACACCCGCCAAGCCGACGCCGAAGGCGAAGCAGCACGCGGCGAACACCCGGCCCAAGGCCGCCGCCGACGGGGCCTCCCCCAAGTCCTCCCGGCCCCGGGGAAGGGCCGCGAAATCGCAGGCCGCACCGCACCCCCGCCTCGGGCGCGCCGCCCCGGAGCCCGCCGCCTCCGGGTCCGCGCCCGTGCCGGTGCCCACCAAGGAGCTCAGGCCCGCAGCTCCGGACAAGGGCGCCGCCGCCGGCGCTGCCTCGACCCCGGCCACACTCGCCGACGCCCTGCCCGAGCAGGCCTCCGTCCCGCACACGTTCACCCCCGCCGAGGCGTTCGACGCGCTGTACACCGCCATCGCGCCCGACCTCGCCCGGCAGGCGTACCTGCTGACCGGACGCACCCGGCTGGCCCGGGAATCGGTGGAGCGGGCCTTCCACCAGGCGTGGGAGAACTGGCCCGAGGTCGCCACCGACCGGGACCCGGCGGGCTGGGTGCGGGCGGCGGCGTACGAGTACGCGATGGCTCCCTGGCACCGCTTCCGGCGCGCCCACAAGCGCCCCGACCAGCCGCCCGCCGAGCCCGAACGCAGGGCGCTCCTGGACGCGCTGCTCGATCTGCCGCCCGCCTACCGCCGCACGGTGCTGCTGTACGACGGGGTGGGGCTCGACCTGCCGGAGACCGCCGCCGAGACCGAGGCCAGCACCCCGGCCGCGGCGAACCGCGTACTGAACGCGCGGACCGCGATCCTCGACCGGGTCCCCTCGGCCGCCCGGGCCACCCCGCAGGCCCTCTCCGCGGACCTGCGCAGGCGCATCACCGACCTCGCGCTCGCCGGGCCCGAATCCGTCACCCGGCTGCCGGCCGCGCCCGTCGTGCGGACCGGGGGCGAGCGGCGGCGCCGGTTCTGGACCCGGGCCGCGATCGCCTTCACCACACTGATCGTGAGCGCGACCGCCTTCACCGTGGTGACGGTGCCGCACCACCACGTGCGCCCGGTGCCGATCGGCGAACGCGTCGGCGGGGTTCCCGCCAACAACGGTCCGCAGCGGCTGACCGGCGAGGACCTCGAACTGCGCAACAAGCTGCGTACGGAACCGGCCCGCGGACCGCACCGCCTGGTCCTCGACATCCGCTGACCGCCCGCCCACGCAGGAAGGGCCCGCACCCCGAGGGGTGCGGGCCCTTCCTGTCCACTCGTGGAGCTCGGCCCCGCGAGGCCCGACTCAGCTGCCGAGGATGGCGCGCGCGAGCTTGGCGGTCTCGGTCGGCGTCTTGCCGACCTTGACGCCGGCGGCCTCCAGGGCCTCCTTCTTCGCCTGGGCGGTGCCGGAGGAGCCGGAGACGATGGCGCCGGCGTGGCCCATGGTCTTGCCCTCGGGCGCGGTGAAGCCCGCGACGTAGCCGACGACCGGCTTGGTGACGTTGGCCTTGATGTAGTCGGCCGCACGCTCCTCGGCGTCGCCGCCGATCTCGCCGATCATCACGATCAGGTCGGTGTCGGGGTCGGCCTCGAACGCGGCGAGCGCGTCGATGTGCGTGGTGCCGATGACCGGGTCGCCACCGATGCCGACGGCGGACGAGAAGCCGATGTCACGCAGCTCGTACATCATCTGGTAGGTCAGCGTGCCGGACTTCGACACCAAGCCGATACGGCCCGGCTTGGTGATGTCGCCCGGGATGATGCCGGCGTTCGACTGGCCGGGGGTGATCAGACCCGGGCAGTTCGGGCCGATGATGCGGGTCTTGTTGCCCTTGGAGTTCGCGTACGCCCAGAAGGCGGCGGAGTCGTGGACGGCGATGCCCTCGGTGATGACCACGGCGAGGGGGATCTCGGCGTCGATCGCCTCGACGACGGCGGCCTTGGCGAAGGCCGGCGGCACGAAGAGGACGGAGACGTCGGCGCCCGTCTTCTCGATCGCCTCGGCGACCGAGCCGAAGACCGGGACCTCGGTGCCGTCGAAGTCGACGGTGGTGCCGGCCTTGCGCGGGTTCACGCCACCGACGATGTTGGTGCCGTCGGCCAGCATGAGCTTGGTGTGCTTCATGCCCGTGGCGCCGGTCATGCCCTGGACGATGACCTTGCTGTCCTTGGTGAGGAAGATAGCCATGGTGGTGTCTTAACCTCTTCCCTTACTTCGCAGCCGCGAGCTCGGCGGCCTTGTCGGCCGCGCCGTCCATGGTGTCCACGCGCTGCACCAGCGGGTGGTTGGCGTCGCTGAGGATCTTGCGACCCAGCTCCGCGTTGTTGCCGTCGAGACGGACGACCAGCGGCTTGGTGACCTCTTCGCCCTTCTCGGCGAGCAGGGCCAGCGCCTGGATGATGCCGTTGGCGACCTCGTCGCACGCGGTGATGCCACCGAAGACGTTGACGAACACGGACTTGACGTCCGCGTCGCCGAGGATGATCTCCAGGCCGTTCGCCATCACCTGGGCGGACGCGCCGCCACCGATGTCGAGGAAGTTGGCCGGCTTCACGCCGCCGTGGTTCTCACCGGCGTACGCGACGACGTCCAGGGTGCTCATGACGAGACCCGCGCCGTTGCCGATGATGCCGACCTCGCCGTCGAGCTTCACGTAGTTGAGGTTCTTGGCCTTGGCGGCCGCCTCAAGGGGGTTGGCCGCGGCCTTGTCCTCAAGCGCCTCGTGCTCCGGCTGACGGAACTCGGCGTTCTCGTCCAGGGACACCTTGCCGTCGAGGGCGAGGATGCGGCCGTCCTTGGTCTTCACCAGCGGGTTGACCTCGACGAGGAGCGCGTCCTCGGCGACGAAGGTCTTCCACAGGGTCACCATGGCCTCGGCGACGCCCTCGGCCACCTCGGCCGGGAACTTCGCCTGGGCCACGATCTCGCGGGCCTTCTCGATGTCCACGCCGTCGACGGCGTTGACCGGGACCTTCGCGAGGGCCTCGGGGGTCTTCTCCGCGACCTCCTCGATGTCCATGCCGCCCTGCACCGACGCCATGGCGAGGAAGGTGCGGTTGGTTCGGTCGAGGAGGTACGAGACGTAGTACTCCGCCTCGATCTCCGGAGACAGCTCGGCGATCATCACCTTGTGGACCGTGTGGCCCTTGATGTCCATGCCGAGGATGTCCGTCGCGCGGGCGACGGCCTCGTCCGGCGTGGCGGCCAGCTTCACGCCGCCGGCCTTGCCGCGGCCGCCGACCTTCACCTGCGCCTTGACGACCGACTTGCCGCCGAGACGCTCAGTGGCCTCGCGCGCCGCCTCAGGCGTGTCGATCACTTCACCGGCCAGCACCGGTACACCGTGCTTGGCGAAGAGGTCCCTCGCCTGGTACTCGAACAGGTCCACGCGCGTCCGTCCCTTTTCAGTGGTATCGCGGTTCCGTTGTCTACTGGGCGTGCCGCGAAGGGCAACGTGACGGCGCTGTCACTGAGGGAGGCGTACACGGTGTCCGAGTACGCGGCATGTCCGTCTCGCAGGTTATCTCCGCAGGACGTAGGTCCCTAAATCGCAGATCACACCTGGGCGGTGATACCTGTCACAGATCACCTGCTCGGCGCCCGCCCGGGTATGACCTCCCTCACGCCTCGGGTATCGGCAGCGGGCGCCGCTCGATCGCCGCGGCCATCACCTCGGGGAAGAGGTCGGGGGTGCAGGCGAAGGCCGGGGCGCCCAGTGCGGCGAGCGCGGCGGCGTGGTCGCGGTCGTAGGCCGGGGCGCCCTCGTCGGAGAGCGCGAGCAGGGCCACGAACTGCACCCCGGACGCCTTCATGGCCGCCACCCGCTTCAGCATCTCGGCCCGTATCCCGCCCTCGTAGAGATCACTGATCAGAACGACCACGGTGTCGGCAGGACGGGTGATCTGCGACTGGCAGTACGCGAGCGCCCGGTTGATGTCGGTGCCACCGCCGAGCTGGGTGCCGAACAGGACGTCGACGGGATCGTCGAGCTGGTCGGTGAGGTCGACGACGGCGGTGTCGAAGACGACCAGGCGGGTCGCGATCGAGCGCATCGAGGCGAGCACGGCGCCGAACACCGAGGCGTAGACGACGGAGGCGGCCATCGAGCCGGACTGGTCGATGCACAGCACGACGTCCTTCTTCACGCCGCGCGCCGCCCGCCCGTATCCGACGAGCCGCTCGGGCACGACGGTGTGGTGCTCGGGCAGGTAGTTCTTGAGGTTGGCCCTGATCGTGCGGTCCCAGTCGATGTCGCGGTGGCGGGGCCTGCTGATGCGGGTGCTGCGGTCGAGGGCGCCGGTGAGGGTGGCCCGGGTGCGGGCGGCGAGGCGCTTCTCCAGGTCCTCGACGACCTTGCGGACCACGGCCCGCGCGGTCTCCCGGGTGGTCTCGGGCATCGCCTTGTTCAGCGAGAGCAGGGTGCCGACGAGGTGGACGTCGGCCTCGACGGCCTCCAGCATCTCCGGCTCCAGGAGCAGCGCGGCGAGCCCGAGGCGCTCGATGGCGTCGCGCTGCATGACCTGGACGACGGAGCTCGGGAAGTACGTACGGATGTCGCCGAGCCAGCGCGCGACGGACGGGGCCGACGCCCCGAGCCCGGCTGCGCGGTCCCTGCTTCCGCCCTTGGCGCCGTTCCGGCCGCCGTAGAGCGCGGCGAGCGCCCCGTCCATCGCGGCGTCCCGACCGGCGAGCGCGCAGCCGGTCCCCTCGGCGCCGGGCTCCCCGCCGAGCACCAGGCGCCAGCGCCGCAGGCGCTCCTCATCACTTGGTCGCGTGCTGGTCGTCACTTGCCCACCCCCGCAAGGTAGTTGGGATCGTCGAGGATGCCGGGTGCGCCAAGTTCGTCCGTTCCGTTCGGGTGTTGGGGTCTTTCGGGATCGTTCGCCCCGCCGGGACCGCCCCGGCCGAGCAGCAGGGCCATCAGCGGCAGCACCGCGTCGGCGCGGGCCAGGTCGAGCCCGGTGCCGAATCCGGGGGCGGCCGCCTCGCCGGGGCCGGTGCGCATCCCCGGGCCGCGCCGCACCAGCTCGCCCAGCGTGCGCCGCACACCCGCCTCGTACGCGGCGAACGTCCGCCGCAGCAGCGGCAGTACGTCGGTGAACGCCTCCGGTGGCACGCTCGTGAGCCAGCCGTCGACCAGGCCGCGCAGCCGCTCGTCGTGGACCAGGAGCATGCCGCCCCCGGACGCCCCGCCGACGAATCCCTCGATCCAGGTGGCCGCGTCGGCCGGGGCGGTGCCCGGCGAGAGTGCGAGGCCCATGAGGCGGGCCGCGTCCTCGCTCTCGATCCGACCGTCGTCGAGCAGCAGCCGCACCGCCCGGCCGCGCAGTACGCCGGGCACGGTCTCGCGCGAGGCGAGCCTGCCGAGCACCGCGGACCAGCGCTCGCGCAGACCGTCCGGGCCGGTGCCGGCGTCCTCCGCGAGGAGGCCGATCGCGGTGTGCACGGCGTCCAGATGGGTGCGCATCTCGGCGGCCCCGTCCGCGTCAAGGGCCGCGCAGGCGGGTGGCAGGCCGACGCAGATGCGCTCGGCCAGGCCCGCCGCGACCTCGGCGAGACCGGCGGTCGTGGTGCCCCGCACATCTCCGTAGCGCAGGGTGCGGGCGAGCGCGGGCAGTGCCTGCGCGAGGTGGGCGACGTCCGTGTCGAGCGCGGCCCGGTCGGCGAGCGCGCGCATCACCACCGGCAGCGCGTCCGGCAGTTCGGCGAGGAGGCAGCGCTCGGCCAGCGCCGTGATCGCGCCGAGGGCGCTCGCGGCGGCGGCCTCCGACTCGGCCTTCGCGGTGGCGGCGCCCAGCACCGTGGTGCCCCACACCCCGGCCTCGGCCACCCGCACCGACAGCTCGGGCTCCCAGCGCAGCCGCCAGTTCTCCCGGAAGGTGCCGGTGGAGCGGGCCCGGGTCTGCTCTCCCCAGCCGATCCCGAGCAGCCGCAGCCGGTGCAGCAGCCGACTGCGCCCGGCGTCGGTCTCCTTGCGCAGATCGAGCTCCAACTCCCTTTCCAGCGCCTCCGGTTTGAGCCGCAGGGTCCGCTGGGCCCGTACGAGATCGCGCTGGAGCGGGACGGCGGGCGCCGCGTCGGGCACCTCGCCCAGCACGTCCCCCACGACGAGGCGGTCCTGGATCAGGCCGAGCGGCACGTCGGAGCCCTCGCACATCACGGCCCGCACGGCGTCGGTCGTCTCGGCGAGACCCGGCAGCGGGCGCCCCCGCATCGCGGCGAGCGTCCCGGCGAGCCGGACCGCCTCGATGACATGGGCGGACGAGATCTGGCGGTCCTCCGCGCGCAGCAGCCCGGCCACCTTGGTCATCCAGCGCTCGACCGGCCGGTCGGGCGCGGCGAACAGGTGCCCGTACCAGCCGGGCGAGTCGATGCCCGCGCCGTAGCCGCTGCGCCGGGCGAGCCTGCGGTGCGTCCAGGGCACCCAGGTCAGCTCGGCCTTGACCTTGGGCAGCCCCTTGAGCAGGGCGCGGTCGCCGGCCACGGTGAACTTCGCGGCGAGCGCGGGCACGTGCCACGCGCCGCAGACGACGGCCACCTCCACCCCGAACTCCTTCACCGCGGCCCGCAGTTGCTGCCGCATATGGGCCTCGCGGATCAGATCCCGGGGATGCCCGCCGTCTCCGTACGTCTCGCGCAGGACGGTCATGGCCTCGGCGAGCGCGGCGAACGGCGCACCCGGGTCCACCGCGGCGTCGCGGTGCTCGACCACGTCCTCCCACCAGCGCTCCGGCTCGTCGTACCCGGCGGCCTCGGCGAGCGCCCCGATGGGGTCGACCCGTGGCCCGGCGTCCTCCCCCGCGGGCTCCTCGCCCGTCGCCAGCGAGTGGGCGGCGGGCAGATCGATGAAGCGGACCTGTGCGCCGTGGTCCAGGGCCCAGCGGATCGCCACCCACTCCGGCGAGAACTCGGCCATCGGCCAGAACGCGGCACGGCCCGGGTCGTCGACGACATGGGCGAGCAGCGCCACCGGTGGCCGCATGGCCTCGTCGGCGGCGAGGGCCAGCAGGGCGTCGCCCTCGGGCGGCCCCTCGATGAGCACGGCCCGGGGCCGGGCGGCATCCAGCGCGGCCCGCACCGCGCGCGCCGAGCCGGGGCCGTGGTGGCGCACCCCGAGCAGCAGCGGTCCGCCGGGGCCGGGCGTCGCGGCGGGCGCCGTCATACGGACACCTCGCGGCAGGCCCGGTAGAAGTCCTTCCAGCCGTCCCGCTCGCGGACCACCGTCTCCAGGTATTCCTGCCAGATGACCCGGTCCGCCGCCGGGTCGCGCACCACCGCGCCGAGGATTCCGGCGGCGACGTCGCCCGCCCTGAGCACGCCGTCGCCGAAGTGCGCGGCGAGGGCGAGGCCGCCGGTCACCACGGAGATCGCCTCGGCCGTGGAAAGCGTCCCCGAGGGGGACTTGAGCTTGGTGCGGCCGTCCGCGGTCACGCCGTCGCGCAGCTCCCGGAAGACGGTGACGACGCGGTGAATCTCCGCCATGCCGTCGGGCACCGCGGGCAGGTCGAGCGAGCGGCCCAGCTGGTCCACCCGGCGCGACACGATGTCGACCTCCTCCTCCGCGGTCGCCGGCAGTGGCAGGACCACCGTGTTGAAGCGGCGGCGCAGCGCGCTGGACAGCTCGTTCACCCCGCGGTCCCGGTCGTTGGCTGTGGCGATCAGGTTGAAGCCGCGCACGGCCTGGGTCTCGGCCCCCAACTCCGGTATGGGCAGGGTCTTTTCGGACAGGATCGTGATCAGGGTGTCCTGCACGTCGGCCGGGATGCGCGTCAGCTCCTCGACCCGGGCCGTCATGCCCTGCGCCATGGCCCGCATGACCGGGCTGGGCACGAGCGCGGCCCGGCTCGGGCCGTTGGCGAGCAGCTGGGCGTAGTTCCAGCCGTAGCGGATGGCCTCCTCCGGGGTGCCCGCGGTGCCCTGCACCAGGAGGGTGGAGTCGCCGCTGACGGCGGCCGCGAGGTGCTCCGACACCCAGGTCTTGGCGGTGCCGGGGACGCCGAGCAGGAGCAGCGCCCGGTCGGTGGCGAGGGTGGTGACGGCGACCTCGACGATGCGCCGGGGGCCCACGTACTTCGGTGTGATCACCGTGCCGTCGGGCAGGGTGCCACCGAGGAGATAGGTGGCGACCGCCCAGGGCGAGAGCCGCCAACGGACCGGGCGCGGGCGGTCGTCCGCCGCGGCGAGCGCCGCGAGCTCGTCCGCGAAGGCCTGCTCGGCGTGCGGCCGCAGGGCCTCTTCCGCCGCGGTCTCAGCGCGGGATTCGGTGGGCTCGGACTCGATTTCGGACATGGTCATGACTCCCCCTCCAGGTCGCATCAGACGTTCGACCGGCTTGTGGTCTCCACCGTGCACCACGCCACTGACAATCACCTTCCGACCGGCCATCCGTGCAGGTCAGAGCGATTGTCAGTGGACGCACGTACCTTCGGTGACATGACTCAGCAGGGGGTGCGCTGGACGGCGGATCAGGTGCTTGCACTGGCGCCTGACGATGCGTCACGCAAGGCGGGAAGCAGGCTCGGTTCGGCCGGGCCGTGGTCGGAGAGCGGGTGCGACGGAGCGGGGGCGGTGTGGGGCCTGTGCAAGGGCAGCGGCAGCAAGCCGTACCAGGCGGTCATCGACACAAGTGGCCCCGCATACAAGTGCAGTTGCCCGAGCCGGAAGTTCCCGTGCAAGCACGCGGTGGGGCTGCTGCTGCTCTGGTCCGCGGACGAACAGGCGGTGCCGGCCATCGGTACGGCGCCGGACTGGGCCGAGCAGTGGCTGAAGGGACGACGTACGCGCGCGGCGAACGCCGAGAGCGGCCCAACCAGCGCCGCTGCGGGCCAGGTTGACGCCGAGGCGGCCCGGCGCAGGGCCGCGAAGCGGGCGGAGCGGATCACCGCCGGGGCCGCCGAGCTGGAGCAGCGCCTTGCCGACCTGCTGCGCGGCGGGATCGCGGCGGCCGAGCGTCCCGGGTACGGCCTGTGGGAGGAGACGGCCGCCCGCATGGTCGACGCGCAGGCTCCCGGGCTTGCCGGTCTTGTCAGGGAGTTGGGGGCGATACCGGGTTCCGGCCCGGGCTGGCCCATGCGACTCCTGGAGGAGTGCGCACTGCTGCACCTCCTCGACCGGGCCTGGCTCGACCGGTCCGCCCTGCCGGAGCCGCTGGCCGCCACGGTCCGCTCCCGCGTCGGGGTGCCCGCCGCCCCGCAGGGCCCAGCGACCCGGGACCGCTGGCAGGTCCTCGCCCAGTACGACACGGCCGACGCGAAGCTCACCACCCGCCGCATCTGGCTGTACGGCAGGGAGTCGCACCGCACGGCACAGATCCTGGACTTCGGGGCGGCGGGCCGGGCCCCCGGCATCGCACTGCCCGTGGGCCTGACGATCGACGCCGACCTGACGCCCTACCCGGGCGCGGGCCGACTGAGGGCGGCGCTGGGCGAGCGCTACGGGACCGGGGCCACGCCCGACGGCCCGCCCCCGGGCGGCACCGCGACGGAGGCCGTCGAGCGGTACGGCCGGGCGCTCCTGGACGACCCCTGGCTGGAGTCGTACCCGACGACCTTGAACGCGGCGATACCGATACCGCCGAAGGACGGCTCCGATGACTGGCAACTGGCCGATGCGGAGGGCGAGTTGGCTCTCCCCGTGACTCCGGGCGCGGCAGCGCGCGCCGGCCTGTGGAGGCTGGCCGCGGTGTCCGGGGGCGCCCCGGTGACGGTCTTCGGCGAATGCGGCCACCGAGGCTTCACACCGCTGACGGCGTGGCCGCGGGGGGCCAAGGAGGGGGTGGCGCTGACGTGAGCGCGGTTCGCAACGGCACGGAGGGGGTTCTATGACCAGCGCGACGACGACAGGGGGGACCGGTGTGGAGGGGGCCGGAGCCGGGTCCCGGACCGAGGCGGAAGGCAGACCCGGGACCGGACCCGGAGCCGGGTCCCGGACCGAGGCGGAAGGCAGACCCGGGACCGGACCCGGAGCCGGGTCCCGGACCGAGGCGGAAGGCAGACCCGGGAGCGGGTCCTGGACCGGGGCCGGGGCCGGGCCCTGGGAGGAACTGGTGACCGCGGCGCTGCTCGGCACCGACCGGCGGCCGGGGGCCGGGACGCCCGGGGAGTTGCTGGACGCCGCCGCGACGCAGACCCTGCGCCGCAGGGCGGGTCTCGTTCCCGCGACGGCGGGGACACGGCCGCCGGACGCCCCGCCGGACGAGCGGCCCGCCCTGCCCGAGGCGGCTCGGCGGCGTCTCGCCCTGCTGCTGGCCGACCGTTCGGCTCCCGCACATGCGGGGGGCCGGCGCGGGAGCGCGCCCGACCTGGGCGAGCTGCTCCCGCAGTGGCTCGCGCTGGCCAACGAACGAGGCCTGCGCGCCCCGGCCGAGCTGCTGCCCGCCCTGCTCGACGCGGCGCGGGCCCGCACGGACCTGCGCCCTCAGGCACTGGCCTTCGCCGGTCCGCGGGGGCTGTGGCTGGCCCGGCTCAACCCGGAGTGGCGCTTCGCGCAGCGCGGGGCGTCGGGCAGCGCGGTGCTGCCGCGACCGGAGGACACCGCATCCGTTCAACTCCTGTGGCAGGAGGGTCTGTTCGCGGAACGGGTGGCGCTGCTCGGGGCGGTGCGGGCGTACGACGCGGACGCGGGACGGGCACTGCTCGCCGCGACCTGGACGACCGAACGGGCCGAGGACCGGCTGATGTTCCTCGACTCGCTGCGCGACGGGCTCTCCGCCTCGGACGAGCCCTTCCTGGAGCAGACACTCGCCGACCGCAGCCGCAATGTGCGGGCGACGGCGGCGGAGCTGCTCTCCGCGCTGCCCGGCTCGGCGCTCGCGGGACGGATGGCCGAGCGGGCGGCATCCTGCGTGTCCCTGGACCGTACGGGCGAGGTGGCGACGATCTCGGTGGAAGCGCCGCACGAATGCGACGCGGCGATGCAGCGGGACGGGGTCGCGCCCCGCCCTCCGGCCGGGCGGGGTGAACGGTCTTGGTGGCTCGGCCAGTTGGTGGAGTCGGCGCCGCTCGACAGCTGGACCCGGCGGCTCGGCGGCCGCTCGGTCCCCGAGCTCGTGACGCTGCCCGTCGCCGACGACTGGGGCGACGAGCTGCACGCGGCGTGGTGCCGCGCGGCGGTGCGGCAGCGTGACGCGGAGTGGGCGCGGGCCCTGCTCGGGGCACCCTCCGCGGCGCCCGGCGAAGGCGCGGGCACGGCGTCGCTGGCCGAGCGGGCCAAGCTCCTGTCCATCCTCACGGAGGCCGAGCGGGCGGACTGGGTGGCCCGGTTCATATCGGCGCACGGCCTGTCGGAGGCGTTCCAGTTGCTCGGCGTGTGTGTGGTGCCGTGGGCGGGAGCGCTGGGGCGGGCGGTGGTGGACGCGCTGGAGATCGCGCGGGACGCGGGAAGCTATCCGTGGAGCTTCAGCGGGGTGATGGGGCTGGCCGAGCGCTGCCTCGACCCCGCGGAGTCGCCCCGCCTGGAGGCACTGACGGCTACCCCGCCGGAGCGGGAGGGCGCGTCACCGGGGGCGGGTGGCTACTGGGCCGAGGCCTTCCAGCGCCTCGTCGCCACGCTGCACCTGCGGGCAACCCTGCGCACCGAACTGTCCGCCTAGCCCCAACCCCCTCCGCCCCGGAGGGGGTTGGGCACGCGCCCACCGCGACGGGTTTGGGCGGAGCCCCAGGGGGCCGGGGATGGCCCCCGGAGGCTACGCGCCGGCCGGCTGGCGGACGTTGGCGTTGACCCAGGTCACGATGGACGCCGTCGTCGCCCCGGGAGTGAAGATCTCCGCAACCCCGAGCTCCTTCAGCGGCGGAATGTCCGCCTCGGGAATGATGCCCCCGCCGAACACCTTGATGTCCTCCGCGTCCCGCTCCTTCAGGAGCTCCAGCACCTTCGCGAACAAGGTGTTGTGCGCACCCGAGAGGATGGACAGCCCGATCGCATCGGCATCCTCCTGGATCGCGGTGTCGACGATCTGCTCGGGCGTCTGGTGCAGCCCGGTGTAGATGACCTCCATACCGGCGTCACGCAGCGCCCGCGCGATGACCTTGGCTCCGCGATCGTGACCGTCGAGCCCCGGCTTGGCCACCACCACGCGGATCGGACCAGTTACACCCATCACTGCCTCCAGATGTCCCACCTGCGCACCCCGTGCCAAGGAGCCGGGGAAGTGAACGAACGTTATCCACAGCATCCCGCACCCCGCCGTTTCACGGTGGGGAGGGAGGGGGAAATCACACGTGGGACACGTTCGTTTTGCACCGTACCCGCATCAGTCGGCCCCCCTGCCCCGGCCGGAGGGCCCTCGCCACCGTGGGGGCACGGTCGCAAGGGGAGCCGCTACGAAGGCGCCGCACCACCGTGCTGCCAGCCGCGCAGCACGGTGGTCCGGCCCTCTTTCTTCGGGCCGGCCGGGCGGAACCTGCACCGGCGGATTCCCATGAGGGCATACGGGGGACGGAGCGGCCTTCCGCGTGCCATTCGGGAGGTCGCCGCCGTGCAGCTCTTATCGCTGGTGCCGTCGTATCTGCGCCGGGCACGGATGTCGGCGGCCCTGATCCGTGCCACCGCCCTCGATCTCGCGGTGCTGGCCGGGCACCTGCTGCTCTATCCGTCGGGGCTCACCCCCGAACGGCACCCCGCGATCGACGCGGCCGCCGCGCCCCAGTTGCCCACGGCCGGCCGCTCGCACCCGCCCGTGATCCTGCTGCACGGCTTCATCGACAACCGGTCGGTCTTCGTGCTGCTGCGCCGTTCGCTGGCCCGGCACGGCTGGCGGCACCTCGAATCGCTCAACTACTCGCCGCTGACCGTCGACATCAAGGTCGCCGCCGAACTGCTCGGCCGTCATGTCGAGGACGTCTGCGCCCGCACCGGCCACGCCGAGGTGGACATCGTCGGACACAGCCTGGGCGGCCTGATAGCCCGCTATTACGTGCAGCGCCTGGGCGGCGACCGCCGGGTCCGTACGCTCGTCACGCTCGGCACCCCGCATTCCGGGACGCGCTCGGCCCAGCTCGCGCACGCCCACCCGATCGTGCGGCAGATGTGCCCGGGCTCCGCCCTCATCGAAGAGCTGCGCCTGCCCGCGCCCGGCATCCGCACCCGGTTCGTGAGTTTCTGGAGCGATCTCGACACGCTGATGATCCCGGTCGAGACGGCCCGCGTCGAGCACCCGGACCTGCTCGCCCAGAACGTCCGGGTGACGGGAATCGGGCATCTGGCCATGCCGGTGCATCCGGCCGTCGCCGCCGGCGTGCGCCAGGCGCTGACCTCGGGGAACGCGGAGACCGCCGACCAGGACGCGTTCTCGGTGGCCTGAGCGGAGCCCGTCGGAACGACCGACCCGCCGACCGTCGCCCACGTCTGCCCGCACCTGCACCCGACGCGTACGACAGGCGCGTACGACACGCATGGACAGCACGCACGGAACGAGCCCCTGGGCACGCCGAACAGGAAATCCACCCGTCATCCACACATATCCCGCACCGCGACCTCACCCCGGCCGTGCCCCGCGCTGCGAACCCCCCACCCCCTGGCCCGATTTCAGCTTCGACACTCCCCCACGTCCGTCGAACGAATCCCGAACACAGGGCCAAGGCTCTGCACACAGCCCGCCGAAAGGCGACTGATTGCCCGTTTCCCGGAACGACGGGGCCCGCGGAAGATTGTCGCTGTCGCATACCGCCGGGTACAGTCACGCCACTGCTGTCCCCGGGACCCCCGCACTTTCGGGCCCCGGCCGCAGGTTCTGTTGCCGAGGCGAGAGAGAAGTTGGTGACTGACCAGCACGCCCACGCCGGGTACGTCGGACACGACGGTTACCTCAACGGCAGCAGTGGCCATGACGGCATCGCGCACCAGGCGCAGCACACCGGAAGCTTCGCCGTCGATCCGCTCTTCGGAGCGATGCACGACGGTTACGCCGGCGGGAACACCCAGCAGGCGGGCGGGACCGGCCAGTTCGACACCGGAGCCTTCGCCTCCCCGTACGACAGCACCGGCCAGTGGACGGTTCCGGCCCAGGCGGCCGCGTACGAACCGGAGGGCACGACCGGCAGCTTCGACACCGGCGCCTTCCAGACCGCCGCCTTCCACGCCGGCACCCCGCACGGCGACGCGTTCGCCACGGGTCAGTTCGAGACCGGCACGTTCGCCGCCCAGGGCTTCTCCCCGCGGCCCGCCGACACCGGCGCCTTCGCCACCGGCAGTTTCGACACGGGGAGCTTCGACACGGGCAGCTTCGACACGACGGGCCAGTGGGACGCCGGCGCGTGGAACCAGGCGCAGGGCACCGGGCAGTACGACAACACCGCGTTCACCTCCGCCTTCGACACCACCGGCCAGTGGGCCGTGACCGGCACCCACACCGATACCGGCACCTTCGACGCGACCGCGTGGAACGCGACGGCGGCCGACCGGACCGCCGCACTCCCGCAGGTCGAGAGCGCCCCCGAGCCCCAACTCCCGCACGAGACGGCCGAGTTCCCGCAGGTGGAGCTTCCGGGAATGGTGGAGCTCGCGGCCGGGTCCGACCCCGGGCCGGACGGCACACCGGCCGACACTCCCGCCGACATGCCCGGCGCGGCCGTGCCCGCTTCGCGGGCCGAGGCCCGGCGCGGGGCGAGCCGTCGGCGGCGTACGCCCGCCAAGCGTTCGGCGCTGCTGACCGTCGCGGTGCCCTCCGTGTGCGTGATGGGCGTCGCGGGTGTCGCGGTCGCCTCCGTCGGCGGGATGAGCGGCAGCAAGGACGAGGGCAGCACGGTGACCGCCGCGTCCGACCCTGCCTCGGTCAAGCCGGTCGCCGCCAACACCAAGCTGGACACGCAGCTCGCCAATCTGAGCGCGGACGCCAACAGCTTCGCCGACCGGGCGAGCCGGACGCAGGAACGTATCGACCTCAAGGCCCGCCAGGACGCGGAGAAGAAGAAAAAGGAGGACGCGGCCGCCGCCAAGGAGGCCGCGCGCCCCAAGTTCGTCCTGCCGGTGACGCAGAAGGGCCTGAGCGCGTACTACGGGCAGGCCGGCGTCAACTGGATGTCGGTGCACACCGGCATCGACTTCCCGGTCTCGTACGGCACCCCCGTGATGTCGGCGATCGACGGCACGATCCGCACCCAGTGGAACAGCGCCTACGGCAACATGGCCATAGTGACCGGCGCCGACGGCACCGAGACCTGGTACTGCCATCTGTCCAGCACCAAGCTCCGCTCGGGTCCGGTGAAGGCGGGCGAGGTCATCGCGTACTCCGGCAACTCGGGCAACTCCACCGGCCCGCACCTCCACTTCGAGGTGCGGCCGCACGGCGGGTCGTCGATAGACCCCCTGCCGTGGCTGCGCAGCCACGGCCTGGACCCGACGTAACACTCCGCGCACGGACGGCCGTTCGGCCGCGGGAAGCCGAGCCCTTAGGACGTCGGCCCTCGCCGGACATCGGCCCTCGCCGGACATCGACCGTCGTCGGACGGCCGCGCGGTTCCCCGCGCCCCTCGCAGGGCGCGGGCATTCCGCATCGAGGCCGGGCCCTCAGCGCCCGGCCGTCCTCACAGCTTCTCGACCGGCGCGTACCGCAGCAGCAGCTTCTTCGGACGTTCGTCGCCGAAGTCGATCGTGGCCTGGGCGTCCGAGCCCGAGCCGGTCACCGACATCACGGTGCCGAGGCCGAACTGGTCGTGCGTGACCCGGTCGCCGACCGACAGTGCGATGACCGGCTTGTCGCTGCCACGCCGGGTCGCGAAGCCCGAGGGGCCGGACTTGGACCGCGACGAGGACAGCGAGCTGCCGATCCCGCCACCGAGCGACTTGCTGGACATGGGCCCGGCCGGGGCGGCCATCGGGCCCGTCCGCTTCCACTCCAGGTGCTGGACCGGGATCTCCTCCAGGAAGCGCGAGGCCGGGTTGTACGAGGGCTGGCCCCAGGCGCTGCGCATCGAGGAGCGCGTCAGATACAGCCGCTCGCGGGCGCGCGTGATGCCGACGTAGGCGAGGCGGCGCTCCTCCTCCAGTTCCTTGACCTGGCCGAGCGCCCGCATGTGCGGGAAGACGCCGTCCTCCATGCCGGTGAGGAACACGACGGGGAATTCCAGGCCCTTGGCGGTGTGGAGCGTCATCAGGGTGATGACCCCCGAGCCGTCCTCGTCCTCGTCGGGGATCTGGTCGGAGTCGGCGACCAGGGCGACCTTCTCCAGGAACTCCGCGAGGGTGCCCGTGCCCTCCTCCTCGCTGCGCTCCTGCTCGAACTCCAGGGCCACGGCGGCCAGTTCCTGGAGGTTCTCGATACGGGTCTCGTCCTGCGGGTCGGTGGACGCCTGCAACTCGGCCAGATATCCGGTGCGTTCGAGCACCGCCTCCAGGACGACCGCGGGTCCGGCGCCCGAGTCCACGATCGTGCGGAGCTCCTCCATCAGCGCGTTGAAGCGCTTGACGGCGTTGGCCGAACGGGCCGCCATGCCGTACGCCTCGTCGACGCGGCGCAGCGCCTGCGGGAAGGTGATCTTCTCGCGCAGCGACAGCGCGTCGATCATGGCTTCGGCGCGCTCGCCGATGCCGCGCTTGGGGACGTTGAGGATGCGCCGCAGCGGGACGGTGTCCTCCGCGTTCGACAGGACGCGCAGATAGGCCAGGACGTCCCTGACCTCCTTGCGCTCGTAGAACCGGACACCGCCGACGACCTTGTAGGGCAGGCCGACGCGGATGAAGATCTCTTCGAAGACCCGGGACTGCGCGTTGGTGCGGTAGAAGACCGCGACGTCGCCCGCCTTGGCCTCGGCCTTGTCGGTGAGCCGGTCGATCTCGTCGGCGACGAACTGCGCCTCGTCGTGCTCGGTGTCGGCGACATAGCCGGTGATCTGAGCGCCGGGCCCGGCGTCCGTCCACAGGTTCTTGGGGCGGCGGCTCTCGTTGCGCTCGATCACCGCGTTGGCGGCGGACAGGATCGTCTGGGTGGAGCGGTAGTTCTGCTCCAGGAGGATCGTCGTCGCGTTCGGATAGTCCTCCTCGAACTGGAGGATGTTGCGGATCGTCGCGCCCCGGAAGGCGTAGATCGACTGGTCGGCGTCGCCCACCACGCACAGTTCGGCGGGGGCCTGTGCATCGCCGGCGGGGCCGACCAGCTCCCGCACCAGCGTGTACTGGGCGTGGTTGGTGTCCTGGTACTCGTCGACCAGGACGTGCCGAAAGCGCAGCCGGTAGTGCTCGGCCACGTCCGGGAACGCCTGGAGGAGGTGGACCGTGGTCATGATGATGTCGTCGAAGTCGAGCGCGTTGGCCTCGCGCAGCCTCGCCTGGTACATCGTGTAGGCCTGGGCGAGCGTCTTCTCGAAGCCGTCCGCCGCCTGGCCGGAGAAGGTCTCCTCGTCGATCAGCTCGTTCTTCAGGTTGGACACCTTGGCGCTGAACGACTTCGGCGGGAACTTCTTCGGGTCCAGATCGAGGTCGCGGCAGACCAGCGCCATCAGGCGCTTGGAGTCGGCCGCGTCGTAGATCGAGAAGGACGAGGTGAAGCCCAGCTTCTTCGACTCGCGGCGCAGAATCCGGACGCACGCGCTGTGGAAGGTCATGACCCACATCGCGTTGGCGCGCGGGCCGACCAGCTGCTCGACGCGCTCCTTCATCTCCCCGGCGGCCTTGTTGGTGAAGGTGATCGCGAGGATCTGGCCGGGGTGCACCCCCCGGGTCGCGAGGAGGTGGGCGATGCGGTGCGTGAGCACCCGGGTCTTGCCGGAGCCGGCGCCGGCCACGATGAGCAGCGGCGAGCCCGCGTGCACCACGGCGGCGCGCTGCTGTTCGTTCAGCCCCTCAAGGAGGGCCGCCGCGTCGAGCACCGGGCGCGGGGCGCCGCCGCGATAGTGGGCGTCGCGGTCCACGGGCGCGTCGAACCGGCCGCCGAACAGGTCGTCCGGCACCGGCTCGGGCGCGTGCGACTCCTCGGGCGGTGGCGGGTGCTCCTCCTCGGAGGGCTGGAGGTCCGCCAGGAAGCTGTCGTCAAAGAGGCTGCTCATCGTCTCCCGAGTCTAGGCCGCCCCTCTGACAGTCCGCCGCCGCCTTCGGACACTCCGCCGACGCCTTCGGAGAGACCGTCCACGACTACGCACCGTGAAGGCCACGGGAATGTATCGGGCCTGTCGGACATCAACCTTCCCAGCCGCCAAGGGAGTTGGCTAGCGTGCCGCAGCAAGCCGGGGAACGCCCCCGTCCGGAACGCTCCGGAAGGAGGTGTCGGCCTTGCCCTCACACCGCAAGCCGCGCACCAGAACCCGCCCCGCCGTGCCCGCCCTGGGGGTCACGACGGCCGCGCTCGCCTCGGTGAGCCTGCTGGCGCAGAGCGCGGACGCGGCGCCGGCCGCGCCGAGGCCGAGCATCGAAGAGGTGCAGAAGAAGGTCGACGACCTCTACCGGCAGGCGGATCTGGCCACCCAGAAGTACGACGCGGCCAAGGAGGCCACCACCACCCAGCGCGCTGAGGTCGAATCGCTGCTCGACCAGGTGGCGGCCGGCACCGCGAAGATGAACGACACCCGGCGCGTCATCGGCAGCTATGCCGCCGCCCAGTACCGCGACGGCGGCGTCACCCCGACCGTGCGGCTGCTCTTCTCGGACGACCCGCAGGCCTTCTTCGACCAGGACCAGCTGATGGGCCGCCTCTCCGACGAGCAGCACCGGACGCTGAGCACCTTCGAGGCGGAGCGCGCGGCCAACGCGGAGAAGCGGGCCGAGGCGGGCCGGAGCCTGGCCTCGCTCACCACTTCGCAGCAGGCGCTGCGGGCCGGCAAGGAGGAGGTGCAGGGGAGGCTGGCGGCGGCCCGCACGCTCCTGTCGACGCTGACCGAGCAGGAGAAGGAGCACCTGGCCGCACTGGAGAAGAAGAAGCAGGACGAGGCGAGGCGCAGGGCCGCCGAGCTCGCCGCGCAGCAGGCGGCCGCCGCGAAGAGGAAGCCCGCCCCGCCCGCCGGTCACGCGCCCACGGCACCGTCCGGGCCGTCCGCGCCCACGGCACCGTCCGGGCCGTCCGCGCCCGCGTCCTCCAAGGCCGCCAAGGCCCTCGCCTTCGCCCGCGCCCAGATGGGCAAGCCGTATGTGTGGGGCGCGACCGGGCCCGCCTCGTACGACTGCTCGGGGCTCACCCAGGCCGCGTGGAAGGCCGCCGGAGTGGATCTGCCGCGCACAACCTGGGACCAGGTGAGGGCGGGCACCCGGGTCGCGACGGCCGATCTGCAACCCGGTGACCTGGTCTTCTTCTACGACGACATCAGCCATGTCGGCATGTACGCAGGCGGCGGGATGATGATCCACGCGCCGCACTCCGGGGCGTACGTCCGCGAGGAGTCGATCTACTACATGCCGATCTACGGAGCGGTCAGACCCGGCTAGGAACGCGGGTTGGGCCCAGCCTCAACCGGGCCTCGGTACCGCTGGACGTCCGCACCGCTGGGCGTCCGCACCGCCGGGCGCCCGTACCGCCGAGCCTCAGTACCGCCGAGCCTCAGTGCCAGAGCAGCGCGATGAAGATGTTCACGACGGTGAGGCCGCCGACCGCGCCGAACAGGGGCTTCTCGATCTTCTCGTCGTCGCGCTTCACATAGACGAGGCCGAGGATCACGATCAGGATCGCGAGCTTCACGCCGATCTTGAGGGTGTTCACGCTCATGTCGTCGGCCTGGTTGAGGCCGACCAGGGCGACGCCGGTGACCAGCATGGTCAGGGCACCGTGCAGCATCGCCGGGACGAAGCGGGCGGTGCCCGCGCTCATCGCCTTCATCTGCGTCAGGAATCCGCCGAGCAGCGAAGCGATGCCGATGATGTGCAGGCCGACGAAGACATTGATGAGTACGTCCATGGGCCGGAGCCTAATTCCCGCTTAGCAGGCGCTGTGCGGCGGGTGCGGCCCAAGCGGCACTTCGGTCACAGCAGGCACGGACCCCGGGGGCCAATGTCCGGCCTTCGGTCGGAGTCGGTCGCGAAGCCGCCGGAAAGCGGCACTTCCCGTCACTACGTCGCTCGACCGTGTCTCCAGGTTTAGCGTCCTCCCCCAGGTGACCGACTCCCCACCGCCGCCGCTCCACCGGGCGGCTGTCGGTCGCCCCGCCGAAAGATCCGGCGGCGGGCCGCTCCCCCTGTGCGGTCCGTCGTCGGAACGGCCCCCCGACCGGGAGCCGCAGCGCGGAAACACTGCCGTACGGAAGGACGTGAAGGCCCTCGTGGCTGCGCACCGAAAGCCCAAGCAGCATCCGCTCGGCGGCCCCGCCGCCCGCACCGCCGCGACGCTCGCGCTGGCGTCGGCGGCCACCGCAACCCTCTTCGAGGGCTCCGGGCACGCCGAGCCGAAGCTCACCCCGGCGCAGGTCAAGGCCAAGGTCGACCAGCTGTACCACGACGCCGAGGTGGCGACGGAGGCGTACGACGGGGCGAAGGAGAAGGCGGACGCGACCGCGCGTTCGCTGAACGGGCTGCGCGACGAGGCCGCCCGCAAGACCGCGCAGCTCAACATTGCGCGCGACGCGCTGGGTTCGCTCGCGGCCGCCCAGTACCGCAGCGGTACGGTCGCGCCCGAGCTCCAGCTGATCCTGTCGTCCGACCCGAAGCGGTACCTGGACGACGCGGCCCTCGCCGAACGTGCCGGTGACCGTACCGCGGTGGCCGTGGCCGGGGTGCGCAAGCAGCTCGCCGAGCTGGGCCGACTGCACTCCACGGCCGACGGGCAGCTCACCGAACTGCGCAGCCGGCAGTCCGCGCTGGCACGCCAGAAGAGCGACATCCAGACGAAGATCACCTCGGCCGAGGCCCTGCTCGCCCAGCTCACCGCCCCGGAGCGGGCCTCCTACGAGGAGGCGGACGGGGCCCCGGGCGACAACCGGGCCAGCCGCTCGGCCGACGCGCCGCGCCCCACGCTCGCGGCCGTCCCCCTCGCGGCGGCCCCCAGTTCCCGCGCCGCGGCCGCCGTCGCCTTCGCCTACGGGGCGCTCGGCAAGCCGTACGTCTGGGGCGCCACGGGCCCCTCGTCCTTCGACTGCTCGGGCCTGACCCAGGCCGCCTGGCGCTCGGCGGGGGTGCAGCTGCCGCGCACGACGTACACCCAGATCAACGCGGGCAGCCGGGTCACGCGTGCCGAACTGCAGCCGGGCGACCTGGTGTTCTTCTACTCCGGGATCAGCCACGTCGGGCTCTACATCGGCGGCGGCCAGATGATCCACGCGCCGCATCCGGGGGCGCCGGTGCGCGTGGCGCCGATCGACCAGATGCCGTTCGCGGGGGCCGCGCGGCCCGCCTGACCGGTGGTCGCACGATGCCGCGAGATCGCTGATGCTACGTCAAACACCTTGCCCATTGGACGACTTGGCAGTCGCGCCCATCTCCTTGGTCAGCCAGCGGAAGACCTCGGGGACCTGGGTCTTCCACACCGCGCTGGCGTGGCCGCCGCCGTTGAGCTTGAGCACGGTCACCGCCGTGGGCGCCTTGGCGGCCTTCTTCAGGGCGAGCCCGTCGGCGTAACCGTCGGTCTGCTCGCCGGAGACGAACAGCGAGACGTGCGGCGGCGTCTTGGCGTGCTTGAGGATCCACAGCGGATTGGACTCCTCGCGCAGCTTGGGGTCCTTCGCGGTGATCGAGTCCCGCTCGGCGGCCGGGTCGTTGTAGCCGGACAGATCGACCCCGGCCCGGTAGCGGTCGGGGTGCTCGACGGCGAGCTTGGCGGCGCAGTGGGCGCCCGCGGAGTATCCGGCGACGGCCCAGCCGCCGGCGCCGGTCTGGGCGCGGAAGTTGTCGGTGACCATCTTGCGCACGTCCACGCTCAGCCAACTGTCCGCGTTGACCACGCCCGCCACGTTCGCGCAGCCGGTGTCCTTGCCGCTCAGGAGGGTGGTGCGGGGCGAGACCAGGATGAACGGCGCGACCTCGCCGCGCTGCATCATCGGCGTGAGCTGCTCCTGCACCTTCAGCGTGCCGAACCAGGCGCCTATCGACCCCGGGTAGCCGGGCAGCAGCTCGACGACGGGGAACGACTTGTCCTTGTACGCCGGGTCGTTGTACTGCGGCGGCAGCCACACCGCCACATCGCCCTCCACGCCGGAGACCTGGCCCTTGAGCATGGTCTTCATGACGTCCTTGCCGACCTTGTTGGTGTACGGCTCGAACTTCTGCTTCACCTTGGGCTCGGTGGCCGCGTTCCGGCCGCCGGTGCCGTCGGGGCCGAGATCGGGGGCGGCATTGACGTGATTGCCGCCACCGAGCAGGTCGTCCCAGGTGTCGTACAGGCCGTTGGCGTTGTTGACCAGGAGGAAGACCACGAGGATCGCGGTGACCTGGGCGAAGCCGAGCATGAGGAGCCGCGAGACCCAGCGCACGAGGGCCGGACCGCCGATCCGGGTCCACAGGACGAGTGGCAGCAGCAGGGCGGCCGCGGCCGCGAGGATCGCGATCACGAGGAAGGGGGTACCGGTCAGGCTCATCACGCCACGGAAGAGGGACGAGCAAGAACACGAGTTGCCCGCTTTGCCAGCGTTTTACCAAAGGGTGATGGCTCGTGCCCTTTACTTCTCCCCCCGGCCCGCTTCCGTACCCCTCCCGGCCTCCGTACTCCTCCCCGCTCCCTCGTCCCTCCCGGCTTCCTCGCCCTGCTCCCTCGTCCTACTTCCTCGCGACGCCCCCGCTCGCGGCCTGCACGACCGCGGCGTCCTGGGCGCCGCCGTCGGGGCGCAGACCGCCGTCCGGTGCCGTCGCCTTACGGACACCGCTCAACTGGCCGGACAGCCAGTCGAAGACCTCCGGCATCAGCGGTTTCCACACCACGTTGAGGTGGCCGCCGTAGGTCTTCTGCACCCACACCTTGGTGGGGGCCTTCGCGGCCTCGCGCAGCGCGAGCGCGTCCTCGTAGCCGTCGCCCGGCTGGCCGGTCATCAGGAGCGAGGTGCGCGGCGGGTGCTTGGCGTGGGCCAGTATCCACAGCGGGTTGGTCCCGCGTCGCAGTGCCGGCTCCTTCGCCGTGATCGAGTCGGACTCGGCGGCCGGGTCGTTGTACCCGGACAGCGAGACGGCCGCGCGGTAGCGGTCGGGGTGCTCGACAGCGAGCTTGGCCGAGCAGTGGGCGCCGGCCGATATCCCGGCGACGGCCCAGCCGTCCGCGCCGGTCTGGGCGCGGAAGTTGTCGGTGACCATCTTGCGCACGTCCACGCTCAGCCAACTGTCCGCGTTGACCACGCCCGGCACATTCGCGCAGCCGGTGTCCTGCCCGGCCAGCAGCGAGGTGCGGGGCGCGACCAGGATGAACGGCTTGACCTCGCCCTTCACCATCAGCGGGCGCAGCTGTTCGGTGACGTCGAGGTTGGTGAACCAGTCCTTGGCGGAGCCGGGGTAGCCCGCGAGCAGTTCCACCACGGGGAAGTCCTCGGACCGGTGGGCCGGGTCGTCGTACTGCGGCGGCAGCCAGACGTACACCTCGCCGTCGGCCCCCGAGACCCGGCCGGTCAGATGCGTGACCTGGACGCCGGTGCCGAGGGCCGCGTCCTCGACCGGGGCGAACGCCTGCCGCACACGGGGCTCCTTGGCGATGCTGCGCCCGCCGGTGCCGTCGGCGCCCAGGTTCGGCGCGGCGGCCACATGGCCCTCGGTGCCGAGCAGATCGCCCCAGGTGTCGTAGAGGCCGTTCGCGTTGTTGACGGCGACGAACACCACGACGACCGCCGAGGCCTGGGCGGTGAGCACCATGAAGAGGCGCACGGCGCCCCGCACCACGGCCGGGCCGCCGACCCGGTGCCAGACGAGCAGCGGCACCAGCAGGGCGAGCGCGGCCATCACGATCGCGGTCACGAAGAAGGGCGTTCCGGTCAGGCTCATCACGTCCGGCAAGAGTGACACAAGCGCGCCCGGGTTGCCGGTTTTGCCATGGTTTTACGCAGGTAAAGCCACCGGTCACCCCACTGGCGCAGGGCCGGTCGCCCCAGCGGCTCGGGGACCGTCGTCCCCGGCGCCCGCCGGGGGCGGCGGCTCACACCAGCCGACGGGCCGTCGCCCAGCGGGTCAGCTCGTGCCGGTTGGAGAGCTGGAGCTTGCGCAGCACCGCCGAGACATGGGACTCGACCGTCTTGACGGAGATGAACAGCTGCTTGGCGATCTCCTTGTAGGCATAGCCCCGGGCGATCAGCCGCAGCACCTCGCGCTCGCGCTGGGTGAGCCGGTCCATGTCCTCGTCGACCGGCGGTGCGTCCGTGGAGGCGAACGCGTCCAGGACGAAGCCCGCCAGGCGCGGCGAGAACACCGCGTCGCCGTCCTGCACCCGGAAGATCGAGTCGACCAGATCGGTACCGGTGATGGTCTTGGTGACATAGCCGCGGGCGCCACCGCGGATCACCCCGATCACGTCCTCCGCCGCGTCCGACACGGACAGCGCGAGGAAGCGGACCGGCCGCTCCGCGTCCGCCATCATGGCCGCCGAGCGCCGCAGCACCTCGACGCCGCCACCGCCCGGCAGATGGACGTCGAGCAGCACCACTTCGGGGCGCGTCGCCGTGATGACCGTGATCGCCTGGTCGACGTCGGCGGCCTCTCCGACCACCTCGACGCCCGTCGCCTCGGTCTGGCCGATCTCCGCCTGGACTCCGGTGCGGAACATCCGGTGGTCGTCGACGAGGACCACCCTGACGTGGCGGCCTGTCGTTTCCTCGGTCATCCCTGTGCCCTCTCCATCTCCAGCTCGACTTCCGTGCCCCCGCCGGGCACCGAACGCAGCCTGGCCGTACCGCCGTTGCGCTGCATCCGGCCGATGATTGATTCTCGTACGCCCATCCGGTCGCCGGGAACCGCGTCCAGGTCGAATCCGGGGCCGCGGTCCCGTACGGAGACGAAGACCGTGCGGCCCTCGACCTCGGCGTACACCTGGACGGCGCCGCCCTCGCCACCGTACTTGGCCGCGTTGACCATGGCCTCGCGTGCGGCCTGCATCTGTGCGGACAGGCCGTCGTCCAGCGGGCAGTCGCCGACGACGACCACTTCCAGGGGGACGCCGTGCTTGTCCTCGACCTCGGCCGCCGCCTTCTTCACGGCTTCGGCGAGCGTCTCGGGCTCCTCCTCCTTGCCGGTGCCCTCCGGCTTGTACAACCAGGCTCGCAACTCGCGCTCCTGAGCCCGGGCCAGGCGCCGCACCTCCCCGACGTTCTCCGCGTTGCGCTGGATCAGGGTCAGGGTGTGCAGCACCGAGTCGTGGACGTGGGCGGCGACTTCGGCCCGCTCCTGGGCCCTGATGCGCATCAGCCGTTCTTCGGACAGGTCCTGCGTCATGCGCACCAGGTAGGGCCCGGCGAGCAGGGCGATGCCGGCGAGCACCGCTATCGCGGCCGTCAGGACGTTGCCGAGCTGCGCGGCCGAGCCGTTGACCACGACGAATCCGGTGAGCCCGGTGCCGACCAGGGCGACCCCGGCAAGTCCCCGCACCACCGGGAGCCAGCGACTGCGGCGGGCGCCCTCGGTCCAGCGCGCCCGCCGGGTGTTGTCGGCCTGGCGCCACACCAGGATCACGCCGACCCCGATGAGGACGCTGGGGAAGATGTAGGGGTTGGCCCAGCCGCCGACGTCCACCTTCGAGGCGAAGACGGCGGCGCCGAAGAGCAGCGCGATCAACGCGACGATCTGCCCCTTGTCGGGCTTGCGCAGCCTGCGCTTGCCGTCCGCGCTGACCTCGAACGCCGAGCGCGGCCCGGCCGTCGTGCCGCCGAGGCCCAGCGGCACCACGAACCAGAACACCGCGTAGAGCAGCGCGCCCAGGCCGTTGATCGAGAGCAGCCCGAGGAAGACGATCCGCACCCACACGACCGGAAGCCCGAGGTGCCCGGCGAGCCCGCGCGCGACGCCGCCGAGCATCCGCCCCTCGGCGGAGCGGTACAGCTTGCGGACCGGCGCTTCGTCGGCCTCGGGCGGCGACAGGCGGGGGGTGGCGACTGGCATGCCACGATCGTCACACGAGCGCGGACCCCCGGGCATCAGGGTTGGCCCCCAGGCTTCCCTGAGGACAGCCCCCCTCTCGCGGGGGATCAGCCCTCCCCCGCGAGAGGCGGCGCCCCGCCCCCTCGGGGTCGAAATCAGGGTGAGGCCAGGGTCGGGGCGGGTGCCGTGGGGCGCACGGGCCCGTCACCATGTAGGTATGAGCACGCCGACCGAGGTGTCCGTATGAGCACGCCAGCCGAGGTGTCCGTATGAGCACGCCGACCGAGACGCCCCTCGCGCCGCCCGACCCGGCCCCCGGGGCCCCGCAGTTGCGCCGCAGCGGCCAGAACAAGATCATCGGCGGGGTGTGCGGCGGTCTCGGCCGGTACTGCGACATCGACCCGGTGATCTTCCGGATCGCCCTCGGCGTGCTCTCCGTGACCGGCGGGCTCGGCCTGGTCTTCTACGGATTCGCCTGGCTGCTCGTGCCCCTCGACGGCGAGGACGAGAACGAGGCCAGGCGGTTGCTCACCGGCCGGGTCGAGGGCGCGGCCCTGGTGGCCGTCCTGATGGCGCTCGCCGGCTGCGGGATCTTCCTCACCATGCTGCGCAACGGCTCGGTGATGACGTTCGCGGTGCTGCTCGCGCTGCTGCTCGGGGGCGCCGCAGCCTGGTCGCAGCGTCGCTCCACCGCACCCCCGGACACCCCGCTCGACCCGGTCGCGGCCCAGGCCGTCGCGGACGCGCCGCCCGAGACGAAGGCGCCGCCCGCCCCCTCCCCGCCCTCCTGGTGGCGGGACCCGATCGTCAAGGACGGCACCACGGGACCGGTCGCGGGCGGCTATCTGTGGGGCCCCGCGGACGCGGACGCGCCGCCGGCCGGCAAGGCGGCGCGCAAGGCCGCTCGGGCCGCCGTGCGCGCGGACCGGGGGCCGCGCCCCATCGGCGGGCTCCTCTTCTTCCTGGCCCTGCTCGCCTTCGGCGCCGGGCTCGGCGCCCGCTGGGGACACCAGCCGCTCGGCACCGGCCTGGAGACCGGGTTCGCGGCGGCGCTCGGGGTGTTCGCGCTCGGCCTGATCGTCAGCTCGCTCCTGGGCCGCACCGGCTTCGGCACGGTGTTCCTCGCGGTGCTCACCGCGGCGCTCCTCGCCGGCTCGGCCGCGCTGCCGAAGACCATCGACGCGCACTGGGTGCGCACGGACTGGGCACCCACCGCGATCGGTGAGGTGAGGCCGGACTACGACCTGGGGAGCGGCGTCGCCACCCTCGACCTGAGCCGGGTCGCCGTGCCGCCCGGCCGGACCCTGACGACCGGCGCGCAGGTCGGCGCGGGCCGCGCCAAGGTGGTCGTACCGAAGGACGTGACCGTAAAGGTGAGCTTCGACATGGGAGTCGGTGACATCCAGTTGCCCGGCGAGGACCCGAACCACATCCAGGTCGAGCCGGGCGAGAAGCGGACGGCCACGCTCGCGCCGCCCGCGGGCGCCAAGCCGGCCGGCACGCTGGAACTCCACCTCAAGGTCGGCGTCGGCCAGGCGGAGGTGGACCGTGCCGCGTCATGAGTTCCGCCCCGGCCGCCTGGTCGCCGGGCTCGCCCTCGCCGCGACGGCCGTCCTGTTCGCGGGGGACGCGGCCGGGCGCTGGAACACGCCGTCGCCCTTGGTGATCCCGCTGGTCTGCGGCGGACTCGGGATCGCCTCGCTCGTGAGCTGGATCGACTACGGGGTGCGCAAACGGCGCCGCCTGGCGAGGAACGCGTCCGCGGACAGCAGGGGCGTCCCGGCCAGCACGAGCGGGAGCCAGGCCATCAAGTAGGCCAGGTCGTTGCCGTAGTAGTACGGGGTGGTCCGCCAGCTCACCGTGAGCCACAGGGAGAGCGAGATGAGGGCGCCGCCCAGTGCGGCGAGCCGGCCGAACAGGCCGAGCAGGGTGCCGATCCCGACGGCCAGTTCGCCGAGCGCGATGGCGTAGCCGAATCCGGAGGGACTCTTGAGGGCGAGGTCCACGAGAGCGGGGATCGCGGCGCTGTCCCGCACGCCGTGCATCAGCTCGCCGATGGAGCCGGTGCCGCTCGCGTGGAAGAACGCGCTGTCGGTGAGCTTGTCGAGACCGGCGTAGACGAACGTCACGCCGAGGAAGATCCGCAGCGGCAGCAGCGCGTAGGTGCGGGCCGTGGCCCGCCAGCCGCCCGCGCCCTCGTCCACCCCCGCCCTGGTCACGTACCCATGTGCCATGGCTGAT
The DNA here is from genome assembly GCF_014650455.1 of Streptomyces xanthochromogenes. Classification (GTDB taxonomy): domain Bacteria; phylum Actinomycetota; class Actinomycetes; order Streptomycetales; family Streptomycetaceae; genus Streptomyces; species Streptomyces xanthochromogenes. The sequence continues at coordinate 552,434 of NZ_BMUZ01000001.1, forward strand.
CCCGCCTCCATCCGATTGGCCTGTCACCAGACGATACGGACGGGGGGAACGCGTGTCTCAATCCCACTCCGGTCACCCGGGCGGGATCGGCTCCTACTCCGCGACCTCCACGAGCACCGCGTTCGTCTCGACGCCCGCGGCCGTCACCACCCGGACCTCCACCCGCCCCGCCTCGACGTCCACCGGCACCGGCACCGTGAGCACCCCGTCCGTCGGGTTGGCGAAGCCGCCCGGCACCGGGATCAGGGGCACGTGGACGTGCACCGCGCCGATGCGCACCACCATGCGGGCGAGCCGGTCCGGGGTGCCGGCGCCCGGCGGGACGAAACCGGCGCCCCGGATCTCGATGTCGTCCCCCGTACGGATCGGCGCGTCCAGGTCCCCCGCCTCGCGGGCCCGTACGACGGAGAGCACCACGGGCCGGGCGCCCTCCGCGTACTTCCCGGCGAGGTAGGTCGCGGCGGAGACGAGGACGAGGACGGCCAACCCCCAGGGAAGGTCGGGTAGTTGATCGGGCTTCCGGGCCAGGCGCACTGCCGCGAAGAGGATCGCGACCAGGGTCGCCGCCACGTACTGCGCGTCCGGGAAACTCCCGCGCCCCGCGTCGTCGGTGACGAGGTCGGCACCGCGCGGCCGGTCGGCCCGCACCTTCTGCAGGCGCTGGCCGTGGATGCGTACCGTCACCACCCGGCGGACCATCACCGCGATCACCGACGTGATGAACAGGACCGTCAACAGGCCGCCGCAGTGCGCCAGTTGGAGCCCGTCCAGAACCCGCTCGCGCTCGGCGGGGTCGGAGGCGGCGGCCAGCCGCAGGGCCAGGACCAGGGTCGCGAAGACCGCGAACAGGGCCCATGCCGCCGCGACCGCCCGCGAGGTCGAGAGGCGGTTGTCCTCGCCGAGCAGAGGCGCGAGGAGCCCGCCGTGCGCGCGGTGCAGATGCGCGACCACCGTCGCCGGGGCCGCCACCGCGAGGGCGGCCAGGAGTCCCACCGTGCGGGCGGGCGTCCACCCCGCCCCGATCGCGGTCGACGCCTCGGCGAGGCAGAGCGCCACCACCCCGCCCCAGACCGCGCCCAGCGTGCCCCACCAGACCCGCTCGGGCCAGGTCCGGCCCGCTTCCCTGCCGCGTTCGGCGACCGCCCGCGCGGACTGGGTCAGCTCGTCGGAGACCCACTGGCGCGACGCCCCGGCGGAGTGGGCGACCGCGGCGGGCAGCCCCTCGCCCGCGGCGAGCCCGTCCCGCTTGGCGAGGAACTCCGCCACCGCGCGCCGGTGCCCGTCCCGCGCGCCCTGCGCGCAGTCAACGCCGCATTGCCGAGCCTCCTGCACTGCCACCGGGAACTCCGTCCGTACGCCAAACCCCTTGAACCGTCAGGGAATTGTCGCGCACCGGAACCATCCGCCGGTCGACACCGCCCGGCCCGGAGAGTGATTGACGCACCATCAAATTGACGTACTACGACAGGAGTTCGGGCTCCGCGTGGCTGATCTGCCGCCACAGCGGCTGGTAGTTGATCCACGCCACGAGATCGCTGCCGAGCTGGTCGCGGGTCGTCACCGCGTCCCGCCGGTCGATGAGCACGGGCTTGCCGGCCGCCCGCGCCGCGAGCTGCACCTTGGCGCACCGCTCCATCGAGATGAACCACCACGCCGCCGCGTCCACCGAGTCCCCGACGGTGAGCAGCCCGTGGTTGCGCAGCACGACCGCCTTGTACGAGGCGAGCGCCGCAGCGATCCGCCGGCCCTCCTCGGCGTCCACGATCACCCCGGTGTACGCGTCGTACACCGCGTGATCCTCGAAGAAGGCGCAGGCCTCCTGCGTGTACGGCTCGACGAACTCGCCGAGGGCCGCGAGCGCCCTGCCGTACGTGGAGTGGGTGTGGACGACAGCGACGGCGTCCGGGCGGGCCCGGTGCACCTGGGCGTGCACGGTGAACGCGGCCTGGTTGACGTGGTGGCCGCCCTGGACGACCTGGCCCTCCCCGTTGACCAGGATCAGCTCGCCCGCGGTGACGTGCGCGAACGGAACCCCGAACGGGTTCACCCAGTAGCAGTCGGCCAACTCCGGGTCGCGTGCGGTGACATGGCCCGACACGCCTTCCTCGTACCCGAACCGGGCGAAGAGTCTCAGCGCCCCCGCGAGCCGCTCCTTGCGGTGCTGCCGCTCCTGGGCGGGGTCGTCGTGCACGGGCGGCAGATCGAACCGCAGCTGGTCCACCGGTATCGGCTCGGGCATCTCAGTCATGGCCGGAAGCTACCTCGCGTTACCGCAGGTGAACAGAGTCGTGCGGGCGTCGGTGGCAACGGCGACGGCGCCGCCCCGGAGTACGGGGACGACGCCGTCGCTTTCGCCGAGCCGGTGGGGGCTACTCCCACTCGATGGTGCCCGGCGGCTTGCTCGTCACGTCGAGGACGACGCGGTTGACGTCGGCGACCTCGTTGGTGATGCGGGTGGAGATCTTCGCGAGCACGTCGTACGGCATCCGCGTCCAGTCCGCCGTCATGGCATCCTCGGAGGAGACCGGGCGCAGCACGATCGGGTGGCCGTAGGTGCGGCCGTCGCCCTGGACGCCGACCGAGCGCACATCGGCGAGCAGCACGACCGGGCACTGCCAGATCTCGCGGTCGAGGCCGGCCGCGGTCAGCTCCTCGCGGGCGATCGCGTCGGCCTCGCGCAGCAGGTCGAGGCGCTCCTTGGTGACCTCGCCGACGATGCGGATGCCGAGGCCGGGGCCGGGGAACGGCTGGCGCTGGACGATCTCGTCGGGCAGGCCGAGCTCCTGGCCGACCATGCGGACCTCGTCCTTGAACAGCTTGCGCAGCGGCTCGACGAGCTCGAACTCGATGTCGTCGGGCAGGCCGCCCACGTTGTGGTGCGACTTGATGTTCGCGGTGCCGGTGCCGCCGCCGGACTCGACGACGTCCGGGTACAGGGTGCCCTGCACGAGGAAGGCGACCTCGGGGCCGTCCTCCTGGAGGATCTCCAGCTGGGCCTGCTCGAAGACGCGGATGAACTCGCGGCCGATGATCTTGCGCTTCTCCTCGGGGTCGGAGACCCCGGCCAGCGCGTTCAGGAACCGCTCCTGCGCGTCGACGACCTTCAGGTTCGCACCGGTCGCGGCCACGAAGTCCTTCTCGACCTGCTCGGTCTCGCCCTTGCGCATCAGGCCGTGGTCGACGTACACACAGGTCAGCTGGGAGCCGATGGCCTTCTGGACGAGGGCCGCGGCGACCGCGGAGTCCACACCGCCGGACAGGCCGCAGATCGCACGCTTGGTGCCGACCTGCTCGCGGATCAGGGCGACCTGCTCCTCGACGACGTTGTGCGTCGTCCACGTCGGCTCGATGCCCGCGCCGCGGTAGAGGAAGTGCTCCAGGATCTGCTGGCCGTGCGTGGAGTGCAGCACCTCGGGGTGGTACTGGACGCCGTACAGCTTCTTCTCGTCGTTCTCGAAGGCGGCGACGGGGACGACGTCCGTGGAGGCCGTCACCGTGAAGCCCTCGGGGGCGGCCGAGCAGGCGTCGCCGTGCGACATCCACACCGACTGCTCGGCCGGGGTGCCCTCGAAGAGGGTGGAGCCCTGCTTGGAGACGGTCAGCGGGGTGCGTCCGTACTCACGGGCGCCGTTGTCGTCGACCGTGCCGCCGAGCGTGGTCGCCATCAGCTGGAAGCCGTAGCACATGCCGAACACCGGCACCCCGGCCTCGAAGATCGCGCGGTCCAGGCGCGGGGCGCCCTCGGCGTACACGGAGGACGGGCCGCCGGAGAGGATGATCGCCTTGGGGTTCTTGGCCAGCATCTCGGCCACGGGCATGCTGCTCGGGACGATCTCGCTGTAGACCCGGGCCTCGCGGACGCGGCGGGCGATGAGCTGGGCGTACTGCGCGCCGAAGTCGACAACCAGGACGACGTCCGGGTTGCTGTCGGGCGCGGCTGCGGAGGGTGCTGCTGGCACGGGTGGCGGCCTTCCGGCGGTGGGAGGGGGTCGGTTTTGTCGATTCTACCGGGGCGCAGGGGTCCGGTTTCGTCTCACCATCCGAACCCGGATTGGCCCGCCTCCCGGGCGTCGGTCCATACTGTCCGCATGCGCAAGCACCAGACCTTCGTCTTTACCTATGGCACCCGGCCCGCCGGGCGCCATGGTCGTGCTGCTTGAGCATCTGACAAGCGACTTCCACTGAGCGCCCCGGGCCGACAAGGCCCGGGGCGCTCAGTGGTTTCCGGTCCTTGCCGATCCGGGGCGCCGCATCCCACCCGAGGAGCCCCCATGAGCATCTCCGTCACCGAGAAGACCGGCGCCCGCACCGACGAGGCCGCCGCGGTGATCACCGGCGCGCGCGAGCGCATCGACGCGCTCGACGACCGCATCATCGGTCTCGTCCAGGAACGCATGGCCGTCTCGGCGGTCATCCAGGAGTCCCGGATCGCCTCCGGCGGCCGCCGGGTCAGCCTGAACCGCGAGATGGAGGTCCTGGCCCACTTCAGCGATGCGCTCGGCAAGCCCGGCACCGCCCTCGCGATGACGCTCCTTGAGCTGTGCCGGGGCCGTATCTGAGTTCGGGCGCTCCTCACCCGTACGGCGCCGTGACCGGGCCCGGCCCGGCTTCGTTGGTGGGGTGTCCGTGCCAGCCAGGCGCGGGCCCGAAAAAACCACGCGTGGCTCCGCTGGGGCGTGTGACGCATCGCAAGTGCGTCGTGGGACCTCGCCCCGGTGTGCGTGACCGGACGGCAGGGGACAGCAGCCCGGTCACCCCAAAAGGCGGTCGGTTCCGGGGACGCCCGGGACCGGCCGCATCCGGTCCGAACGGTTGCGCCGGGCGCGGCCCATCCAGCACGATGCAAAGACAGGTCCCCTACCCCGTACACCCGTTGCCATTGGTCGACACCACTCGCGCGCCCCGCACGCGCCGGGTCGGCCACCCTGGCGCACCAGTCCAGCGGCGCACCCCCCGGCGCCGCCCCCCGCGGCACCGACGCTGCCCTGACGTCGGTGCTGACGGCCCAGGGCCCCGCAGGCCGCTCGTACGCACCCCGTACGGGCCGAACCGCGGGGCCCTTCGCCTGCGTCGGCGGTCGACGCGGTATGCGGATTCCTCAACTCCCCTGACGGGTGAGGGAGTTGAGGAGACACGTGCGTCAGCCGGCGCTCAGGTACGCGTGACCGTGCCGCAGGCTCCCGAGCGGTCCGCGTCCAGGGACCGGCTGCGGTCGTACGGGTCGACGGCGGAGCCGCTCGGGGACGGGCCGGAGGGGGTGTCGTCGGCGAACTCGGGGTTCAGATAGCCGTTGTCGATGTCGCACCGCGAATTGCCGCTGTCCACGTCGCGCCGGGCGATCCAGAGCTTCCCCGGAGTGGACTGCACGACGGACGGGTCGGCGACCTCGATGTCGAGGACGCGGCGGACGATCGTGCGGGCCACCTCGGTCGAGCCGGGCGCCGCCTTCACCACCGGGTAGACGAAGGTGTAGTCGGCGTGCACGACGACGCCGCCGTCGGACCCCTTGTCGACCGTCATGCGGCCGCGGGTCTTGACCACGTCACCGACGACCCTGACCTTCTTCGGGTCGAAGCGGGAGAAGAGGGTCAGCGGATCGTGGTCCTTGTCCGGCTTGACCAGGCCGGTGTCGAGATCGTCGAGGATTTTCTTGTCCAGCGGGTCGATGAGGGCGAGCGCGGCCTCCGGGCGCTCGCCGCGCAGGGTCGCCGGGGACAGGTTCGACTCGATCAGAAGGGTGCGGGTGGCGGCCAGGGCCGCGGCCACCCGCTCCTTGGAGAGGCCGCCGAGCGCGGTGGCGTCGGGCAGCTCGATTCCGGCGGCGCCGTCCGCGTACTGCGCCGCGGGCGAGCCGCGGAACGGCTCCTTCAGGGTGGGCCGGTCCGGGTCGAAGGAGGGCGGGGCGCCGGTCGGGGCCGCGGTCTCCGCCGGGAGCGGGGCGGCGGCGGTGTCGGCCGAGCCGTCGCCGCCGGTCACCACGGACAGCGCCCGGGACGGATTGAGGGCCACCATCAGGACGCCCGCGGTGACGAAGACGCCGAGCACGCCCCACATGCGGCGCCTGCGCGCGGCCCGCCCGTTCATCTCCTGCCAGGCCGGCCCGGTCCGCCAGCCCTCCGGCTCTGCGGGACGGCCCTTGCCCTTCCCTCCGCGCCTGCCCGTACGGCGGCGCGGCCCGGCGGCCGCGGCCGCCTCCTGCTCCTTGCGCAGCCGGTCGGTCACCATCCGGGCCCGCGCCGAAGGCTCCTTGGGCGCCGACGTCCGGATGTCCAGCTCACTGTCGCGGATGAACCGCTCCCAGACGTCGTCCGGAACCGGGTCCTCGCCCGACGACTCCTTCGAGACCGGCGGCTTCTCGCTCACTTCTCATGCCCCCTCTTGACATGCCCTGGGCGGCACACGCCGCGGCAGCGGTTCGACAGGCGGGGCGGGCCGATGGTTGCCGCGGGGAAGGAGTGGCATGGATCACATAAGGATTCCGTGAAGACGGGACAACCATTCACAGGAGTCACAGGTCATGCATGTGGAACCAACAGCCCCGCCCGCGTTCCGTTTCCGCCGACGGGGCTCCACCAGGTCTCCGCACACGTGAGAGGCGCTGCACTCGGAGGGGGGTGCAGCGCCTCTTGCCGTGTCCGGCCGACTTTCGATTGCTTACGCGACCGTTGCGCAAGCGATCACCGACGGCCCGGTTCGCCCGGGATCTCCGCGCGGCTCACTTCTCTTGCTTCGGCGGGACCGCCGGCATGCCCAGGAACGGGAGCTTGAGCGCGCCGAAGGCCTCCGCCGGGACCGCCGGGGACTTCGGCTCGACGGGGGCGAGCCGGACATAGGCCGCGCCCTGCGCCGGGCGGAGGTCGGCCTCGCCCTTGTTGGGCCACAGCGACATCGCGCGCTCGGCCTGTGCCGTGATCGTCAGGGACGGGTTCACGCCCAGGTTCGCCGAGACGGCCGCGCCGTCCACGACCGAGATGCCGGGGTGTCCGTAGAGCCGGTGGTACGGGTCGATCACACCGGTCTCGGCCGAGTCGCCGATCGGGCAGCCGCCCAGGAAGTGCGCGGTGAGCGGGGTGCCCATCAGCTCGCCCACGTTCGAGCCGGCGAAGCCGTTGATCTCGGCGGCGATCGCCGTCGCGCCGTCGGTGGCCGCCCGGATCTGCTTGGGGTTGGGGGCGCCGTGGCCCTGCTCGGCGGTCAGCAGGCCCTTGCCGACGCCGTCCGGCTTCAGATGGGTGGTGAGCGAATTGTCGAGCGACTGCATGACCAGGCCGATGATCGTTCGCTCGGACCAGCGGTGGTTGCTGATCGAACGCGCGAGGAGCAGCGGGTGCTTGGCCGCGTTGCCGAGCCAGTTGCGCACCCGGTTGACACCGTAGGGCACCTGGAGGATCGACATGCTGCCCATCGCGTTCGAACCCTTGCCGTAGCGGACCGGCTCGATGTGGGTGTTCTCGTCCGGATGGATCGAGGAAGTGATGGCGACGCCCCGGGTGAAGTCGACCGCCGCCGCGCCGTGCCGACTGCGGTACCGGCGGCCCGTGGTCTGGGCGCCGACGAGCGCCTCGGAGTTGGTACGGGTCAGCTCGCCCAACCGCTTGGAAATGTAGGGGAGTTGACCGCTCGCCTTCATGCGGTGGAGCAGGGTCTGGGTGCCGTAGGTGCCGGCCGCGATGACGACACGGCGGGCGGTGAACAGCCGGCCCGGGGCGTCCTTGCGGTCGGTGGGCAGGGTGGCGACGGCATGACCGCCGCGCGAGTCGTCGGTCACCGAGACCACGGTCGTCATGGGATGGACCACCGCGCCCGCCTTCTCGGCGAGGTAGAGGTAGTTCTCGTTGAGGGTGTTCTTCGCACCGTGCCGGCACCCCGTCATGCACTCGCCGCACTCGGTGCACGCCTTGCGCGAGGGCCCCGCGCCACCGAAATACGGGTCGTCGACAGCCTTGCCCGGAAGGGCTTTTGACGTGCCGTCAGCATCCTGCCCGTCACCGAAGAAGACTCCGACCGGCGCCATGTGGAAGGTGTCGCCGACGCCCATGCGCTGGGCCGCGGCCTTGAGGTGGACGTCGGAGGGCGTCATCGTCGGGTTGAGCCGGACCCCGAGCATGCGGCGCGCCTGGTCGTAGTACGGCGCCAGCTCGTCCTGCCAGTCGGTGATGTCCTTCCACTGCGGGTCGTCGAAGAACTGCTTCGGCGGCACGTAGAGGGTGTTGGCGTAGTTGAGCGAGCCGCCGCCGACCCCGGCGCCGCCGAGCACCATCACGTTGCCGAGCAGGTGGATGCGCTGGATGCCGTACAGGCCGAGCCTCGGCGCCCACAGGTAGTTCTTGATGTCCCAGGAGTTCTTGGGCAGCGTGGCCCGGGTGAACCGGCGGCCCGCCTCCAGGACGGCCACCCGATATCCCTTCTCGGTGAGCCGCAGCGCCGTCACCGAGCCGCCGAAGCCCGAACCGACCACGACGACGTCGTAGTCGTACGCGCCGTCCTCGTCCGGATTCTGGGCAGGGGGTACCTGGGACATGGCTCTCCTCGTACACGGGGGCGGTCGTGAGGGCGGGGTGTTTCCCGGAAGGGTCCGGTCGAACCGGGGGCTAGCGCAGGCGCAGGGCCTTCATGGCCTTCAGGCTCCGGGTCATGAAGGCGGCGTACTTCTCGTCGTCCATGCCGAAGGAGGGGGCCAGCGGGATGAGGCGCTGCTGGGCGACGGTCTGGGCCTCGGTGTACTTGAGGATGCCCTCGGAGCCGTGGCGGCGGCCGAGCCCGGAGTCCTTCATGCCGCCCATCGGCGACTGGACGCTGCCGTAGGCGGGGGCATAGCCCTCGTTGATGTTGACCGTGCCGGTGCCGAGCCGTGCCGCCACCTCGTGGCCGCGCTTCGAATCCTTCGTCCACACCGAGGAGTTGAGGCCGTACGGGGTGGCGTTGGCCCGCTCGATCACCTCGTCCTCGTCCTTGAAGCGGTAGACGGAGACGACCGGCCCGAAGGTCTCCTCGGTGCACACGGCCATCGGCGCCTCGACGCCGTCCAGGATGGTGGGCTCGTAGAAGAGCGGGCCGATGTCGGGGCGGGCCACACCGCCCGCGACGAGCCTGGCGCCCTTGGCGACGGCCTCCTCGACGTGCCGGGTGACGGTCTCCAGCTGGCGCTCGCCGACCAGGGAGCCCATGTCCGCCCCGTACGCGAGTGAGCGGCCGAGCCGCATCGCCTTCGTCCGTGCGGCGAATCGATCGAGGAAGGCGTCGGCGACCGATTCGTGAACGTACAGCCGCTCGATCGAGATGCAGAGCTGGCCGGCCGAGGAGAAGCAGGCGCGGACCGCGCCCGCGGCCGCCTTCTCCACGTCGGCGTCGTGCAGCACGAGCATGGCGTTCTTGCCGCCCAACTCCAGGGACACGCCCACCAGTCGGGCCGCCGCGCCCTGGGCGACCTCGCGCCCGGTGCGGGTCGAGCCGGTGAAGGACACGTAGTCGGCGTGCCGGACGACCTCGGGGCCGACGACCGGCCCTTCGCCGAGCACGACCTGGAAGACCTCGGCCGGCAGGCCCGCCTCGATGAGCAGATTGCGCGCCCACAGGGCGGTGAGCGCGGTCTCGGTGTCGGGCTTCATCACGACGGCGTTGCCGGAGACGAACGCGGGCAGCGCGTCGCCCACCGACAGTTCGAGCGGGTAGTTCCAGGGCGCGATCTGCCCCACCACCCCGCGCGGCTGGCGCAGTTCGGTGACCTTGGTCAGGGTGGGCACGACACCGGTGTGCCGCCTGGGCTTCAGGTAGGCGGGGGCCTTGCGCCCGTAGTGGCGGGCCGCGACCGCGACGGCCTGCACCTCCTCGTGCGCGTGCAGCCGCGCCTTGCCGGTCTCCAGCTGGATCAGGTCGAGCACCTCGGCCTGCCGGGCGAGAACCAGATCGTGGAAGCGGAGCAGCACGGCGGCGCGGGCGCGGACCGGCGTCGCGGCCCAGGCGCGCTGCGCCGCGCGGGCGCGCGCGAAGGCCTCGGCGACGTCCTCGGGCGTGGACTCGGGCAGGTCGGCCAGCTTCTCACCCGTGAACGGCGTGTGGTTGGCGGTCCGTCCGGACCCGGCCACACCCCGGGTGAGCTGGGCGACCAGCTGCCCCGTGACCACATCGGTGGCGGTCCGCGCCCCGGCGGGTGCCGGGGCGACCGGGTTGGTCCCGGCGGGCGTGCGGGTGGTCGTGGGCGAGGCCTGCGAGTCCGTCATGGGCCGAGCGTATGCCCGCCGCGACACTTTCGGTACCCGTCGGTAACGGCTTTTCCGTGACCCGAAAACCGCGCCAGCGATCACTGGCTGCATAACTGCTGATCAGCGACTTACGGAGGCCGGGGCGTCAGGATTCAGCCGTTGTAGATCTTTGGGACGACAGATCGTGGATCTTGAGACCGTCCCCGGCACACCGTGACCGGGGCATCCCGGTGGGGAGACGGGCACACCCGTGACCGGGGCATCCCGGTGGGGAGACGGGCACGGCCGTGACCGGGGCAGGGGCATCAGGGACCCGGCATGAAGGAGTCCAGGGCGGTGTCGAAGGTGCGCTTGGCCTCGTCGAGGCGGGTGACGGGGGCCGAGACCCACACGTCGTACATCCGGCCGAAGTCGTCCCATGACACGTCATAGGTGTGACGGGGGCCCTCCGCCCTGGTGAAGCCGTTCCAGGTGAACTCCCACAGGGCCGCGTCGCGTCCGTGGTGGGTGGTCGCGGTGACCTTGGCGTCGCGATAACCGGGGTTGGTGGTGGCCCCGTTGGCGGCGGCCTGGCGCATGACCCCGAGCGGGCCGCCCGACACCGCGTTCTGCATCCGGATGCCGACCCGGAAGGTGCCGCCCGGCGACATGTAGAACACGCGCTGCGCGTCGGTGCTGCGGGTGTAGCCGTCGGGCAGCACGATCCCGAACCCGTCCGGGTCGCGTACGAAGTGGAATCCGGCGGGCACCGGCGGCGGAGCCTGGCGCGGGGGCGGTGGCGGTGGCGGCCGCCAGGACGCGGCGGGCGGGGGCGGGCTCTGCGCGGCCGAGCGCTCGGCCGCGCGTTCGGCCGCGTGGCGGTGGCCCCCTCCCCCGCCGCCGAGCGCGAACACCGCGACGGCCGCGCCCGCCCCGGCGAGCACGATCACCAGGGCCGCCCCGGCCAGCACGCTCCGGGCCCGCCAGGGGCGAGGGGCGGGGCTCGGCGAGGTGACCGGCGTCGCGGGAACGGCGGCGTCGGCCGGGGGCGCCACCGCGGTCGAGGGCACCAACGGCTCGACCCGCTCGGTCGGCACGTAGCGCGCTCTCGGAGTGCTGCCCGTAGCGGCGAACGTACGCAACAGCGACTCCGCCTCGATCGCGCCGAGCCGCTGCTCGGGGTCGCGCTCCAGCAAGCCGTGGACGACGGGCAGCAGCGGTCCCGCGGCCCGGGGCGGACGGATCTCGTCAAGGACGACGGCGTGCAGGACACCGCCCAACGAGTCGCGGTGGAAGGGGGATTCACCGGACAGGGCCGCGCACAGCAGCGCGCCGAGCGACCACAGGTCCGACGCGGGCCCGGCGCCCGCGCCCTGCATCCGCTCGGGCGCGGTGTACTCGGGCGAGCCGACGAACGCGCCCTCCTCGCTGATCGTCGAGGTGCCCGGCACCTGCGCGATGCCGAAGTCCGTGAGGACGACGCGCCCGCTGCCCTCCTCGATGAGGACGTTGGCGGGCTTGAGGTCGCGGTGCAGCACGCCCCTGGCGTGCGCGGTCGCGAGCGCGCCGAGCAGGGCGACCCCGATGCGCGCGGCCTCCTGGACCCCGACGGGCCCGGCCGAGGCGAGCCGGTCGGCGAGGGAGCCGCCGTCCACGAGTTCCATCACGATGTACGAACGCCGGGCGCCCGGCGGCCCCTCGGGCACGGGCTCCTGGACGACGTCGTGGACGACGATCACATGCGGGTGCTTGATCTGGGCGACCGCGCGGGCCTCGCGCAGCGCCGCGGTCGCGGGCACGCCGCCGTCGGGGTGCAGTTCCTTGACGGCGACATGACGGCCGAGGAGTTCGTCGTGCGCGCGCCAGACCGTGCCCATTCCGCCCCGCCCGAGCCGCCCACCGAGCCGATAACGTCCGGCCACCAGACGGGAGTTGAGGCGCTGTTGACGGTCCTGGGGTTCTTTCGGATTCTGCTCTGCTGTGGGCACCGGGCCCCCCTCGATCTCCCCCGCACACGTGCAGGGCCCATCATGCCGCACCCCGGGCGGCTCCGACGGCGTTCGGCGCGGCTGGGAGTGCCGGATCAGCCGGTGGTCGGGGAAGGGGGCTGCCAGCCCTGGAGCACCGTGTCGAACTGCTGGCGGGTGGTCGCCCAGTCCTCCTCGGGGCCCGACATGTAGATGGCGTACTCGGGCCTGCCGCCGTCCCCGTAATACATCTGGTCGATGGCGTGCCGCTTGCCCGGGAAGTCCTGCTTCTCCACGTAGGTGAACTCCCAAAGGGAGGACTTCACCTGGTCGCGGAAGTTGTTGCCGTGCAGCGTCACCCGCTTGTACTGGGGCAGCCGGTCCTTGAGCGACTTCTCCATGTTGAGCATGTGCATGTACGGGTTCTCGAAGTCGGGCACCTTGTCGACGCTGATCCGGACGCGGTGCTTCCCGTTGTCCGGGGTGTAGTCGATCTCGTTGCCGTCCAACTGGCGCTTCCAGCCCTTGGGTACGAGGAGGCTGAAGCCGACCGGGTCATTGACGCGCTGCCAGCCGGCCGGGACCGAGCTGTCACCGCCGCCCGACGGGTGCCCGGCGTCGGGGGTGGTGGGCGGCCGGGAGGACGCCTGGTTCCCGCCGCCGGCCGAGCCCGAACTTCCGTGCCCCTCCTGGTACTTCATCACGGCGAACCCGGCGCCCACGCCGACCACCGCGGCGAGCGCGACCACGAGCGCCGCGGTCCGCCAGCGGCGCCTGCGCGGCTCCGGGCGGACGGCGGCGGGCTCCGGCGCGGGCCGCGGCGGGGCGGCGGCCGGGGGCGGGAGCAGGGGCGACTGCCGCTCGGTGGGCCCGGTCTCCGACGCGGCGGCCGAACGCAGCTCCTGCTCGGACAGCTGACGCGTCGGCACGTACGCCTGGGCCGCCTTCGAGGCGCGGCCCTCCATCGCTTCGAGGAACATCCGCTCGGCCTCCTCGGCCGAGGGGCGCTCTTCCGGCTTCTTGCGGAGCAGCGCGACGATGACGGGGGCCAGCGCACCGGCCCGGTCCGGCACCGGGGGCTCCTCGGCGACGACGGCCTGCATGGTGGAGATCGGCGAGTCCCGGCGGAACGGCGACTCGCCCTGCACCGCGGCGTACAGGGTCGCGCCCAGCGACCACAGGTCGGAGGCGGGCCCCGGGTGGGCGCCCTGGACGCGCTCGGGCGCCAGGTAGTCGATGGAGCCGACGAGTTCGCCGGTCTTGGTGATGGTGACGTCGCCCTCGATGGCGGCGATCCCGAAGTCCGTGAGCAATACCTGCCCGTTGCTCGCGATCAGGACGTTGCCGGGCTTCACATCGCGGTGCAGAACGCCGGCGTCGTGCGCGGCGCGCAGCGCGCCGAGGACGTGCAGACCGATGCGGGCGGCTTCGCGGGCGTCGATGCGGTGGCCGTCCGCGGCCTTCACGGCGTCGGCGAGGGAGGGCCCGTCGACGTACTGCATGACGATCCAGGGCCGGTTGTCGTGGTCGAGCACGTCGTGCACGGTGACCACGCCGGGGTGGGTGATGCGGGCCGCGGCGCGGGCCTCCTTCTGGGTGCGCGCGTGCAGGATCGCCCGGTCGGCCTCGGCCACGTACAGAGCGGCGGTGAGCTCCTTGACGGCGACGGTGCGGTGCAGGACCTCGTCGTGGGCACGCCAGACCTTGCCCATGCCGCCGCGGCCTATCGCGTCACCGAGCCGATAGCGCCCGGCCAGCAGCAGTCCTGCGCCGGAGCCGTTCGTGCTGTGAGTGTTTTCCACGTCCCCCGCCCGACCAGACTTTCCTTCGAAGCCAGATTACGGAGCGGAATCCGGCCAGGGAACCTCGGGGCACCCAACCGTGACCATACGGGCCCTTGGTCCCGTAGCGATCAGGCCATGGGCCCTGCCACCGGACCGCATGAAACTGCCGAATCCCGCACAGGCAGGGTGATTTAGGCGACTGCGGAGCGTGACCGACCGTCAGCGGGTGGCCCGGTAGGCACCCGTCGCCTGCCCGAAGATCTCCGTCACCTTGTCACGCTGCGCCTCGGGCCCGATGACCTGGACCACGTGATACCGGCCATTGACGATCATGGCGAGATTACGGACGTACACCTGCCGACCACTGCTGTCACGCCAGGTGAACTGCCCTTCGGCCATGGACTGCTGCCCCACGTCGATGCGCCGCAGGCCGCTGGAAGTGGACCAGCTGGAGTCCCGGAACGGCTGGAGTTCGCGCTCCTTGTCGGCCTGGTAGGCCAGCGGGTCCGAGCCGTTGTCCTTCACCGAATCTCTACCTGGAACGACGATCAGCGTGAAGTCGCCTCCGACATAACGGACTTGCCCGGCGTCGTTCAGCGGCTGCCGCTGCCAGCTCTTGTCGACGCCGACCTGGAACCCCTCGGCGTCCTTGCGCACGGCGTACCCGGCGGCCGGAGTGGGGCTCGGGCCGCCGGGGCCGGTGGTCTGCGTCTGCTGGGAGGGCGGGGTGCCGCCGGGCGTGGGCGCGGAGGCGCCGCCGGGCTGCGCACCGGGGCTCTGCTGCCCGCTCGGGCGGGGCGGGTTGGCGCTGCCGGTGTTCTGGGCGGTGTCGTTCCGGGGCATGAGCAGCACCGCGTAGGCGATCGCCCCGGCGAGCAGCAGCAGGACCAGGACGAGCAACAGCCGCCCCAGCGAACGGGGTCGGCCGCGCTGCGGAGCCGCCGGACGGTGCCGGTGGCGCCCGTGCTCGGCGGCCGGGGCGGCCGCCACGGTGGCCGACCGCCGTCTGCGGCGCACCAGTTCGCCCCGGCGGCGCACGATGGGCAGCTTCTTGGCGTCGGGAACTATCAGCGGAGTGATGCGGGTGCCCGCGTCCGGCTCCGGCGCGGAGCGCACCAGGGAGCGCAGCCAGCCGCGCAGTTCCTCGAACTCGGGCCGTTCGGTGGGGTCCTGACGCAGCAGCGACTCCACGACCGGCCGCAGCGGTCCGCATTCCTCGGCGAACGCGGGCGGCTCTCCGCAGACCATCTGGACGAGCTCGGCCGCGCTGTCCTCCGGATAGGGGGCGTGCCCCTGGACCGCACGGAACAGCAGGGCCCCGAGCGCCCAGAGGTCGGTGGCGGGGCCGATCGGCGGGGCGAGCCGCCAGTTCTCGTGTATGGGCCCGGCCTGTTCGGGCGCCCAGCGCTCGGTGACCGCGCCGACCACCGCGATCCGGGTGTGCCGGGCCCGCTCGGCGGCGAGCCGGTTGGCGGGGCCGCGGTAGGGGGCACCGGCCGGGTCGGCCGGGCGGTGTTCCGGCACGGACCCGCGTTCGCGGGCGGGGGCGGCCGGCGGCGCGCCGGGGTGCGGCCGGCGCTGCGAGTCGGCCCGGAAGGCATCGGCCCGGAAGCCGGGAGGCAGGGCGGGTGTCCTGGGCGCGGGCGAGCCGGCCGCGGGTCCCGAACCCCCTTGCTGGTGACGGGAGTTGTCGCGGGCGGAGCCCCCCGCACGGGGCCGGCCCTGCTCGGGGACGGCCTGACGTGAGGCTTCCGCTCGGTCCTCGGGCCGGCCGGAGGTGATCTGACGCGGGGCCCCCGGGCGGGTTTCGGGCTGCCCGGGTGCGGGACGCGGGACCCAGCGGCCGGTCACCGGGTCGTACTGGCGGCGCGTACGGCCTGAGTCGGGCCCCTCCTCGTCGGCGTACGGGCTCGCGACGGCCCCGCGCGGCACCCGCACGCCCCGTACGGGGTCGTACACGCCCGGGTCGGCCTGGTCGACCCGGTCACCTTGGGCAGCCCGGTCGCCCTGGGCGGACTGGGCGGCCTCCGGGTCGGGACGCCGGGCCGGGAGGGCGGCGTCCGCGCCGGTGCGTGCCGCGGCCCTGGCGCCCGCACGGTACGCGGCGACGACCCCGGCCCGCGCGGCGGCGCCCGGCGGTACGGACATGCCGGGCGGCTGCGGGGCGGGGGCCCCGGGTGATTCGGCCGGCTCGGTCGGCTCGGTCGGTTCGGTCGGTTCGGTCGGCTCGGCCGGTTCCGGTGAAGGGGCGTACGGGGAGCGCTCGTTGAGCCCGTCCGGTGCCGCCGGCGCGGGAGGGGGCGGCGGGGCTTCGCCGAAGCCGTTGCCGTCCTGCGGGAACGGCACCGGGGCGTACCCGCACAGCGCCTCCTCCGCGGCGCCCGCCGCGAGGCCGGTCAGCACGACCCGGCCGTCATCGCATATCAACACCGTGCGCGCCGTGATGTTGCGATGCGTCCAGCCGTGCGCGTGCAGCACCGCGAGCGCGGTCAGCACATCGGAGGCGACCTCCGCCGCGCGAAAGGGGTTCATCGGCCGCTCGGCGAGCAGCGCGGACAGCGGCCGGGCCGCTATCAGTTCGCTGACGATCCACAGCGAGCCGTCCTGCGCGAAGACGTCGAAGACCTGGTCGAGGCGGGGGTGGTCGGGGATCTGGGCGGCCGCCTGGGCCGCCTCGACGGCCCTGCGCACATCCGGATCGGTGGGCCGGCGCGTGGTCCGCCCGTAACCGGGGGCGGCCCCGTAACCGCTGCCGGGAGCACCGCGCATGTACGCGTCGGGCGTCCCGTACGCGTCGTCGCCGTCGAGCACCTCGGCATCGACGATCTCGGGCAACGGGACCTGGCGGACCAGTACTTCCTGCCCGCTGTAGGTGTCGAAGGCGCGCGTCTCGATCAGGTCGTAGCCGTCGTCGGCGGGCAGCGGCAGCCGAAAGCGGTCGGCGAGCACCCGGCCCGCATACTCGTCCACGACGCCTCCCCACAGCGCGCTGTACCCCCGGACCATGGCCCCCGGCCCCGCACAACACGCCAATTCCGGTCGATTACCGGCCCATTGTGGCTGCGTACGGTCCGCGAGCTCTCACGATACGTGGCCCTGCCACATCGTGCCCTCGGGATTCCCGTTTACCCCGGACCGGCCGCCCGTAGCCCGTGCGCGGCCCTGTGCTTGACCCGACTGATGGCCCGCGCGAGGCCCGCGCTTGGCCGATGGATGGCCCGCGCGCGGCCCGTGCGAGGGCTCAGGCGGGCTGGAAGGTGGCGAAGAGCGTGGCCAGTGTCTGCTGGGTCTCCGGCTTCGACCAGTCCGCGTCCTTGGCCGAGAACATGATGCCGTAGCCCTGGCTGAGGCTGACGACGAAGCCCCGGTCCACCGAGTGGTACTTGACCCCGCTGTCGTCGTTGTAGGTGAACTCCCAGTCGGCGGCGGGCCAGTTCCGGTAGTTCACCGCGGCTATCTTCACGCGCTTGTAGCCGGACCTCGTCATGCCGGACTCCTGGCTCGTCCAGTCCGCCACCGGGTCCTTCCGCGGGCTGTCGGTCCAGCCGATGAGGAGCCGCTGCCCGTCGGGCCCGTTGAAGCGGTCGCCCGCGTCGTCGGTCTTGCTGAAGGACCAACCCGCGGGCAACCCTATGGAGAAGCCCTGGGAGGACTTGTAGGGCGTGGTGGCGGCGTTGCCCGTGCCACCGCCCTTGCTGCCGTTGCTGCCGTCGCCGGTGCCGGTGTTGTCCCCGGTACCGGTGTCGTCGCCCTTGCCGTCGCCCTGCCCGGCCGTACCGACCTGGCCCGACGGGGTGCTCCCGCCGGACGGCTTCTGGCTGCCGCTGCCCTGCTTGCTGCTCGCCGAAGAACCGGAGGCCGCGGGGCCGCTGGAGGCCGACTTGTCGCCCTTGGCCTTGCCCGGGGAGTCGTCCCCCGAGCTGAGCGTGATGGCCAGCACCGTGCCGAGTATGGCGAGCGCGGCGACCACCGCGATGATCACCAGGGTGCGGCGCGGCACGACGTCGGTGAGCGGCGCGCGCGGCGGCGGCACCGGGCCCGACGGCGCCCCGGACTTCGTCCGCGTGGGCACCGCCTTGGACCGGACGTCCCGCGCTTCCCTGGCGCCCTGAGCCTTCTCCTTGGCGGACGCCTTGGCCTCGGCGGCCGCGTTCCGCACGGACTTGAGGGCGCCGCGCATCCGCTCGGCGGCCACGTCGCTCTTCGGCTCGCGGGGCAGTGGAATCACCCGCGTCGCCTCGGGGGAGACCGGCTCCGGCGCGGGCTCGGGGCGCTCGGGCGCGTTGAGCACCCCGGTGAGCAGCTTGCGCGCGGCGGCGTTGTCGAGCCGCTGCGCCGGGTCCTTGGCGAGCAGCCCGTAGATGACCTGCTCCAGGAGCGGTCCCGCGTTCTTGGGCGGGTCGACCGGCTCGGTCATCACCGCCGTCAGCGTCGCGATCGCCGAACCCTTGTCGTACGGGGGCACGCCTTCCACGCTCGCGTACAGGAGCCCGCCGAGCGACCAGAGGTCGGCGGCCGGGCCCGGCTTGTGGCCGCGGGCCCGCTCGGGCGAGATGTACGAGGGCGCGCCGACGAGCATGCCGGTGGACGTGATGGAGGGGTCGCCCTCCACCTGGGCGATGCCGAAGTCGGTCAGCACGACCCGGCCGTCCTCGGCGATCAGCACGTTGGACGGCTTGACGTCGCGGTGCAGGATGCCTTCGCGGTGGGCGGAACGCAGCACGTCCAGGATGGCGAGACCCACCTCGGCAGCCCGGCGGGGCGTCAGCGTGCCGTCCTCGCGCACGGCTTCGGCGAGCGACTTGCCCTCGACGAGCTCCATGACGATCCACGGCCGGTCGTCCTCGTCCACGACGTCGTAGACGGTCACCGCTGCCGTGTTGCGAATCCGGGCGATCGCCTTGGCCTCGCGCAGGGTGCGCGTGATGAGGCGGCGCTTCTCGTCGTCGTCGATGCTGGAGGGGAAGCGCAGCTCCTTGATCGCGACGGTCCGCCCGAGCGTCTCGTCGACGGCCCGCCAGACGGTGCCCATGCCGCCCCGCCCGAGCACCCCACCGAGCCGGTACCGGCCGGCGAGCAGCCGGCCTTCCCCACCGGCGGCGGGGGTGACGTGCTGGGCGGCCGCCTTGTCGGCACCGGCCTTGGCGGCCGGGACCGCGGGGGCGGCCTTGACGCTCTCGGCCCCGGCGGCCGACGCGCTCGCCTTCGCACCCGCCGCCTTGGCGGCCGGCTTGGCGTCGCTGGGCTCGGCGGCCGGCTTCGACGCCGACTTGGCGTCAGCGGGCCGCGACGCGGCCGCGGCAGCGGGCGACTTGGCGGCCGGGTTGGCGGCCGGGGTCGCGTCCGAGCTGCCGGTGCCCGCCTTGTCGGTGTTGCCCACCTCGCCTGTCTTGCCTGTCTTGCCTGCCTTGCCTGCTGTGTCGGCCTTGCCTGCCGTGTCGTACGGGGTGGCTTCGCCGGAGCGCGGGCTCGGCTCGGCGTCGGCGGGCTCGGCGCCGGGGTCACCCGCACCCGCGGCCCCACCCGGCGCGGCGAACGCCGAGGCGCCACCGGTCGCGGGCTTGGTTCCACCGGGTCGGGCAGGCGACTTGAGCCTGGGGCCCGACGCGCTCGGCTCGGCATCCGATGCCGCGGCACCGGACTTGGCCACCGCCGTCCGGGGATCGGGCCTGCCCTTCGGGGCGGGCGCGGCCGCGCCGGACTTCGCATCTCCTTCCGGAGAGCCCGAGTTGCCCTCGGGGGAAGCCGCATTCCGCCCGGAATCCCCCGACTTGCCCGCGCTCGGCTTCGCCACCGCGTCATCGCCGGACTCGGGCACGGCGGCCCGGTCCGAACGGTCGGCCGGGGTCGCGGCGCGCGCCGCGTCCGCCGGGCGCCGCCCGGACTTGGTGCCCGTCTCGTCCGAGCCGGACTCCGCGGGCGTCGACGACGCCTCCGGTTCCTGCCGCCCGTCCCGCTGGGGTTCCCGCGACTGCTCCGCCTGCGACATGCGTCCCCTCTGCGATTCCTGATCTTCGCCCGCGCCGGCCTCGGCCCGCGGCCTGCCGCGACCTGCCCTCGTGGTGGCGGACCGGCTCACCGCTCCGACCTGTCTGTCCTGCCGGGTCCCCGGCCGCGCCGGAGCCGTTGTCGAACTCGGCGTCCGCACGAGGCCCGTAACCCGCCCTGGCAGAGCCCCCATTGTCCCTCACGCCAGGACCGGTGATGGTCCCGGGTCCGACCTCCGCCAAGTTGGCTGCGAAGGAATGCGAAGGAAGGGGAAGCCGCCGTGCCGATGCTCGCGGCCCTGCTCGTCGCGGCGACGACCGCTTCCGTGCGGGCTGCATCACCAAGTCGTTCGTGGCCACCGTAGTACCGCCGTTGGCGGTCGCGGACAGCGTCGGGCCGAGGGGCGCCGTGGACCGGCATCCCCCAGGCTGCACCCGGGGTCCGCCCGGGCACGTGCGCGGGCGCGCCAACGACGACCGCCACCTCACCCTGCTTTCCCTGCTCTCCCACACCAGCGGTCTCTTCAACTACACGGCGAAGAGCACCGGCCCGGTTCCCCCGTCCCCGCCCGAACCCTCCCCGCCCCTGCTCCCCCTCCCACCCGAACCGGCCACGCAACGCACTCCTCCACTCCCCTCCACTCCCCCGGCGCCCGCGCTCGGCGGGCGCCCCGCGGCCTGACGGTGTGACACCCTCCCTCGAACTCTCGCCCCGCGAAGCCGAGTTCCGCCCGAGGCCTGGGCCGAGGCTTGGGCCGGGGGCGGGGCCGGGGGCGGCACCGAGGCCCGGGACGGCGTCGGGCAGCGGGCAGCGGGCAGCGGGCAGCGGGCAGCGGGCGGCGGGCTGTGCCAAGGCCAGCACCGGCTCGCCCCCGCACGCGCCCCGGGGCACCCGGTATCCGGGGGTGCGGCTAAACCGGTGCGATGTCCGGCGCCCCGAGCCGGGCCGCATCCGCCGTCAGGTCGTCCGGCTGGCGCTGCGACTCCCGCTCCGCCTCCACCCGCTTCTCGTAGTGCTCCACCTCCTTGTCGATCTGCTTGCTGTCCCAGCCGAGCACCGGCGCCATCAGCTCCGCGCACTCCCGCGCCGAGAGCGTGCCCCGGTCGAAGGTCTCGATGGAGATGCGGGTGCGCCGGGTCAGTACGTCGTCGAGGTGACGGGCCCCCTCGTGCGAAGCGGCGTAGACGATCTCGGCGCGCAGGTAGTCGTCGGCCGCGGCGAGCGGTTCGCCGAGCGTGGGATCGGCGGTGATCAGCTCCAGGAGGTCCTCGGCCATCGAGCCGTACCGGTTCAACAGGTGCTCCACGCGGACCACATGGAGCCCGGTCCTGGCCGCGATCCTGGCCCGGGTGTTCCACAGCGCCTTGTAGCCCTCGGCACCGAGGAGGGGGATGTCCTCGGTCACACAGTCCGCCACCCGCTGGTCGAGCGCGTGCACCGCCTCGTCCACGGCGTCCTTCGCCATCACCCGGTACGTCGTGTACTTGCCGCCCGCCACGACCACGAGCCCCGGCACGGGATGCGCGACGGTGTGCTCGCGCGAGAGCTTGCTGGTGGCGTCGGACTCCCCGGCGAGCAGCGGCCGCAGACCGGCGTAGACGCCCTGGACGTCGTCCCGGGTGAGCGGCACCGCGAGCACCGAATTGACGTGTTCGAGCAGGTAGTCGATGTCGGCGCTGGAGGCGGCCGGGTGCGCCTTGTCGAGGTCCCAGTCGGTGTCGGTGGTGCCGACGATCCAGTGCCGGCCCCAGGGGATGACGAAGAGTACGGACTTCTCGGTCCGCAGGATCAGGCCGGTGTTCGAGTGGATCCGGTCCTTGGGCACCACCAGATGGATGCCCTTCGAGGCCCGTACGTGGAACTGCCCTCGCTCCCCGATCAGGGCCTGGGTGTCGTCGGTCCACACCCCCGTCGCGTTCACGACCTGCTTGGCGCGGACCTCGTACTCGCCGCCCGCCTCGCCGTCCTGCACCCGGGCGCCGACCACCCGCTCGCCCTCGCGCAGGAAGCCCACGACCCGGGCCCGGTTGGCGACGTGGGCCCCGTAGGCGGCCGCGGTGCGCACGAGAGTGGTCACATAACGGGCGTCGTCCATCTGGGCGTCGTAGTACTGCAACGCTCCGACCAGCGCGTCCTTCTTCAACGCGGGTGCCACGCGCAGCGCGTGGCGGCGGCTCAGGTGACGGTGCGTCGGCAGACCCCTGCCGTGGCCCGAGGAGACGGACATCGCGTCGTAGAGCGCGACGCCCGAGCCCGCGTACAGCCGCTCCCAGCCCTTGTGCTGCAACGGGTAGAGGAACGGGACCGGTTTCACCAGGTGCGGGGCGAGCCGTTCGAGCAGCAGCCCGCGTTCCTTGAGGGCCTCACGCACGAGGGCGAAGTCGAGCATCTCCAGATAGCGCAGCCCGCCGTGGATCAGCTTGCTGGAGCGGCTCGACGTGCCCGACGCCCAGTCCCTCGCTTCGACCAGACCGGTGGCCAGGCCCCGGGTCGCCGCGTCGAGGGCCGTGCCCGCTCCTACCACCCCCGCGCCCACGACCAGCACGTCCAGCTCGCGTTCGGCCATGGCGGCGAGCGCCTGTGCGCGCTGCTCGGGTCCCAGTGTCGCTGTCCTCACGGCTTGCCTCCCGTGGATCGGGGTGGTCGCGCGGACCGGGTGGTCCGGCTCACACCCTCGATTCTGGACGGGACCACCGACATCGGCCACCGCCTGTGGACAACACTCGGCTTGCCGGGCCCCCGCAATGCCGTAAATCAGTCATATTTCCTCTTAGTCTGACATTCCGCACGCTCATTCTGTCCACAGGGCTTGCGCTCCATGTCCCCTCCGGCTAAGGGAAGGACGGTCACATGCCCGCAGACCTCGCCGTCATCGGACTCGGCCACCTGGGCCTGCCCCTCGCCCAAGCCGCCGTCGCCGCCGGCATCCAGACCGTCGGCCACGACACGGACCCCCGCGTCCTCGCCGAGCTCGACGCGGGGCGCACCCCCGTCGACGGCTCGCTCACCCCCGCCGATCTGCGCCGGATGCTCGCGGGCGGCTTCCACACCGCCACGGACCCGGCGGAGCTCGGCCGGGTCCGTACCGCCGTCATCTGCGCGCCCACCGCACTCGGTCCCGACCGCACCCTCGACCTCTCGGCGGTGGCCGACGCCGCCCGCGTCCTCGCCGGGCGACTGCGCCCGCACACCACCGTCGTCCTGGAGTCGTCGGGCCACCCCGGCACCACCGAGGACTTCGTGCGCCCGATCCTCGAAGAGGGCTCGGGCCTGCGGGCCGGGCGGGACTTCCACCTCGCCTGCTCGCCGAGCCGTATCGACCCCGGCAACCGTGCCCACGGCTTCGCGGCGACCCCGAAGGTCATCGGCGGGCTCACCCCGGCCTGCACGGAGTCGGCCGCCGCGTTCTACGGCCGGCTCACCGACAAGGTGGTCCGCGCCCGCGGCCTGCGCGAGGCCGAGATGTCCAAGGTCCTGGAGACCAACTTCCGGCACGTCAACATCGCTCTGGTCAACGAGATGGCCGTGCTCTGCCACGACATGGGCGTCGACCTGTGGGACGTCATCCGCTGCTCGGAGACCAAGCCGTTCGGCTTCCAGGCCTTCCGGCCGGGACCGGGCGTCGGCGGCCACGGCCTCCCGCTCGACCCGACCCCGCTGCCGTACGCGGGCCTGCGCATGGTGGGGCTCGCCCGCGAGATCAACGCCCACATGCCGAGCTACGTCGTCCAGCGCTCCACCACGCTCCTGAACGAGCACGGCAAGTCGGCCCGCGGAGCACGTGTCCTGCTGCTCGGCGTGACCTACAAGCCGGACTTCGCCGACCAGGAGGGCTCCCCCGCCCAGGAGATCGCCGGGCGCCTGATGGATCTGGGTGCGCAGATCACGTACCACGACCCCCACGTGCCCGCCTGGCGCGTCCGTGACCAGCCGGTTCCGCGCGCGGACTCGCTCTACGAGGCCGCCGCCCACGCCGATCTGACCGTGCTGCTCCAGCACCACCACACGTACGACCTCCAGGGCCTCGCGGTGAAGGCGCAGCTCCTGCTGGACACACGCGGCGCGACCCCGGCGGGGGCGGCGCACCGGCTGTGACCCCTGCCTTACATAATTCTTATGCGACGCGTGGTGCGGCTGTTACTCTTCGGGGCCGCAATCGCACAGCCGTGCGCTTGCCCGTGTTTGTTTCCAGGGGGAACGCGAAGAGGAGCCAGTCCTTTCCGCCACCGCAGCAGCCGCAGCAGCAGGGCCCCTTCGACCAGGGCCAGCCGCCGCAGGGCGGCTTCGGCTACCCGGCGGCACCGCCGGCCGCCCCGGTGCGGAACAACTTCGCGCTCGGTCTGATCGCCGCGGTCGTGGCCGCCGTCGTCACGGCGGGCGTCTACGGCGCGATCATCGGCGCCACCAAGCACGAGATCGGCTACGCGGCCGTGGGTGTCGGCTTCCTCGTCGGCTTCGCGGCCGGCAAGGTCGGCGGCCGCAACCCCGCGCTGCCCGTCCTCGGCGCGGTGCTCTCCCTGGTCGCGGTCTACTTCGGCCAGCTCCTGGGCGAGGCGATCATCGCCAGCAAGGCGCTTCCGGTGACCGTCTCCGAGCTGTTCTTCGACCACTTCAGCCTCCTGAACGAGGGCTGGAAGGCCGACGCGGACCCGCTCACCTTCCTCTTCTTCGCGGTCGCCGCGGTGGCCGCCTTCTCCGGCGCCAAGAAGGCCGCCGCTTAAGCACCCCGCCGCCCGCCCGAACGGGCGCGCGCACGCCGAAGGGCCCGGATCACCAGGTGATCCGGGCCCTTCGCGGTACTGGGCGTCAGCCCTGTGCCGGGTGTCAGCGCTTGTGCTGCGCGTCCGCCACCGTGACCTCGACCCGCTGGAACTCCTTGAGCTCGCTGTAGCCGGTCGTCGCCATCGAGCGGCGCAGGGCGCCGAACAGGTTCATCGAGCCGTCCGGGGTGTGCGAGGGACCGGTGAGGATCTCCTCGGTGGTGCCCACGATGCCCAGGTCGACGAGCTTGCCGCGCGGCACGTCCTCGTGGACGGCCTCCATGCCCCAGTGGTGGCCGCGGCCCGGGGCGTCGGTGGCGCGAGCCAGCGGGGAGCCCATCATCACCGCGTCGGCGCCGCAGGCGACGGCCTTCGGGATGTCGCCGGACCAGCCCACGCCGCCGTCCGCGATGACGTGGACGTAACGGCCGCCGGACTCGTCCATGTAGTCGCGGCGGGCCGCGGCGACATCGGCGACGGCGGTGGCCATCGGGACCTGGATGCCCAGGACGTTGCGGGTGGTGTGCGCGGCACCGCCGCCGAAGCCCACCAGAACGCCGGCCGCGCCGGTACGCATCAGGTGCAGGGCCGCGGTGTACGTGGCGCAGCCGCCGACGATGACCGGAACGTCCAGCTCGTAGATGAACTGCTTCAGGTTGAGCGGCTCGGCCGCGCCCGAGACGTGCTCGGCGGAGACCGTGGTGCCGCGGATGACGAAGATGTCCACGCCCGCGTCCACGACGGCCTTCGAGAACTGGGCGGTGCGCTGCGGGGAGAGCGCGGCGGCGGTGACCACACCGGAGTCGCGCACCTCCTTGATGCGCTGCCCGATCAGCTCTTCCTTGATGGGCGCCGCGTAGATCTCCTGGAGGCGGCGGCTCGCGGTCGCCTCGTCCAGCTCGGCGATCTCGTCGAGCAGCGGCTGCGGGTCCTCGTACCGGGTCCACAGACCCTCAAGGTTCAGCACGCCGAGGCCGCCGAGCTCACCGATGCGGATCGCCGTCTGCGGCGACACCACGGAGTCCATGGGGGCGGCCAGGAAGGGCAGCTCGAAACGGTAGGCGTCGATCTGCCAGGCGATCGAGACCTCCTTCGGGTCCCGGGTACGCCGGCTCGGGACGATGGCGATGTCGTCGAACGCGTACGCCCTGCGGCCGCGCTTGCCGCGCCCGATCTCGATCTCAGTCACGTTGTGTGGGCCTTTCCCTCTACGTCTGCATGCTCCAGTATCCCCGACACACGGGCGAGGGGCGGCCCCGGGAACTCCGGGACCGCCCCTCGTCGGGTGCTGCGGACTTACTTCCTGCTGTAGTTCGGCGCCTCGACGGTCATCTGGATGTCGTGCGGGTGGCTCTCCTTGAGGCCCGCCGAGGTGATCCGGACGAACTTGCCGTTCTCCTGGAGCTCGGGGACGGTACGGCCGCCGACGTAGAACATCGACTGGCGCAGACCGCCGACGAGCTGGTGCACGACCGCGGACAGCGGGCCGCGGTAGGGCACCTGGCCCTCGATGCCCTCCGGGATCAGCTTGTCGTCGGTGGACACGGTCTCCTGGAAGTACCGGTCCTTGGAGAACGAACGCTGGTCGCCGCGGGACTGCATCGCGCCGAGCGAGCCCATGCCGCGGTACGACTTGAACTGCTTGCCGTTGATGAAGAGCAGCTCGCCCGGCGACTCCTCGCAGCCGGCGAGCAGCGAGCCCAGCATCACCGTGTCGGCACCCGCGACCAGGGCCTTGGCGATGTCGCCCGAGTACTGCAGGCCGCCGTCGCCGATGACCGGGACGCCCGCGGCCTTGGCGGCCAGCGAGGCCTCGTAGATCGCGGTGACCTGCGGGACGCCGATGCCGGCCACGACGCGGGTGGTGCAGATGGAGCCGGGGCCGACGCCGACCTTGATGCCGTCGACGCCCGAGTCGATGAGCGCCTGGGCGCCGTCGCGGGTCGCGATGTTGCCGCCGATGAGGTCGACGCCGGAAGAGTTCGACTTGATCTTGGCGACCATGTCGCCGACCAGGCGGGAGTGGCCGTGCGCGGTGTCCACGACGATGAAGTCGACACCGGCGGCGATCAGCGCCTGGGCGCGCTCGTAGGCGTCGCCCGCGACACCGACGGCCGCGCCGACCAGGAGCCGGCCGTCCTTGTCCTTGGCGGCGTTGGGGTACTTCTCCGCCTTGACGAAGTCCTTGACCGTGATGAGGCCCTTGAGGATGCCGGCGTCGTCGACGAGCGGCAGCTTCTCGATCTTGTGGCGGCGCAGCAGCTCCATGGCGTCCACGCCGGAGATGCCGACCTTGCCGGTGACCAGCGGCATCGGGGTCATGACCTCGCGCACCTGGCGGCTGCGGTCCGACTCGAAGGCCATGTCGCGGTTGGTGACGATGCCGAGCAGCTTGCCCGCGGAGTCGGTCACCGGAACGCCGCTGATGCGGAACTTGGCGCACAGCTCGTCGGCCTCGCGCAGCGTCGCGTCCGGGTGCACCGTGATCGGGTCGGTGACCATGCCGGACTCGGAGCGCTTCACCAGGTCGACCTGGTTGGCCTGGTCCTCGATGGAGAGGTTGCGGTGCAGCACGCCCGCGCCGCCCTGCCGCGCCATCGCGATGGCCATGCGCGCCTCGGTGACCTTGTCCATCGCCGCGGACAGCAGCGGGACGTTCACCTTGACGTTCTTGGAGAGGTACGAGGAGGTGTCGATCTGGTCGGGCGCCATGTCGGACGAGCCCGGCAGGAGCAGGACGTCGTCGTATGTCAGCCCGAGCGTCGCGAACTTCTCGGGCACTCCGTCGACGTTTGCAGTCATGACACCTTCCCCAATGGCCTTGATCGGTGCGGATGTCCATGCTAACGGGCTGTGCGGGTGTCTCATTCCACGAGCAAGATCATCGGGATTCTTTGTACGTTCGCACGTGCCGGGCAGCCGCCCGGCGGACCCGGAACGCGCGGACCCGGCAAGCGTCGACGGGCCCGCCTACTGCTCGGCGAGGGCGCGCAGCCGGCTCAGCGCGCGGTGCTGGGCGACCCGGACGGCGCCGGGCGACATGCCGAGCATCTGGCCGGTCTCCTCGGCGGTGAGGCCGACGGCGACCCGCAGCACGAGGAGCTCGCGCTGGTTCTCGGGGAGGTTGGCGAGGAGCTTCTTGGCCCACTCGGCGTCGCTGCTCAGCAGCGCGCGCTCCTCCGGGCCGAGCGAGTCGTCCGGCCGCTCCGGCATCTCGTCGGACGGCACGGCCGTCGAACCGGGGTGGCGCATCGCGGCCCGCTGGAGGTCGGCGACCTTGTGCGAGGCGATGGCGAAGACGAAGGCTTCGAAGGGGCGCCCGGTGTCGCGGTAGCGCGGCAGCGCCATCAGAACGGCGACGCAGACCTCTTGGGCGAGGTCCTCCACGAAGTGGCGAGCATCACCGGGCAACCGGTTGAGACGGGTGCGGCAGTAGCGCAGCGCGAGGGGGTGAACATGCGCGAGCAGATCGTGCGTCGCCTGCTCGTCTCCGTCGACGGCACGGTGGACGAGTGCACCGATGACCCCTTGGGCCGCAGCCTCGTCGTCGCGCATCGGTCCATGGTGCCCCGGCGTCGTCCCGCCCGTGGCACCCCGTCCGTAGTTGTGCACCGAAGCGTTATGAGCGGGTGCGCCGGAACTCATCCCCTGCACCCCCCTCCCGCTCGACCGACCTGTCCCCGAGGAACTCCACACCTACAAGGATGCGGCATCGCGGCGGAAGCAACACCTACTGCTGCCGTTCGCGGGACGACCGGGCCCGTCCGCCCGACGGCGGACGGGGCTCCGACCAGCTGTCTCACCTGCCGTCAGCGCACCAGGCCCCAGCGGAAACCGAGCGCCACGGCGTGCGCCCGGTCCGAGGCGCCGAGCTTCTTGAACAGTCGTCGGGCATGCGTCTTGACCGTGTCCTCCGAGAGGAACAGCTCCCGGCCGATCTCGGCGTTGGAGCGGCCGTGGCTCATGCCTTCGAGCACCTGGATCTCCCGCGCGGTGAGCGTGGGCGCCGCGCCCATCTCGGCCGACCGCAGTCTGCGCGGCGCGAGCCGCCAGGTCGGGTCGGCGAGCGCCTGGGTGACGGTCGCGCGCAGTTCGGCACGCGAGGCGTCCTTGTGCAGGTAGCCCCGGGCCCCGGCGGCGACCGCGAGCGCGACCCCGTCGAGGTCCTCGGCGACCGTGAGCATGATGATCCGGGCGCCCGGATCGGCGGACAGCAGCCGACGGACGGTCTCCACGCCGCCCAGACCGGGCATGCGTACGTCCATCAGAATCAGGTCCGAGCGGTCGGCACCCCAGCGGCGGAGGACTTCCTCGCCGTTGGCCGCCGTCGTCACACGCTCGACGCCGGGCACGGTCGCAACCGCGCGGCGGAGCGCCTCGCGGGCAAGCGGGGAGTCGTCGCAGACGAGGACTGATGTCATGGCCGCCCTCCGCAGCTGATGCGCGTCACCTTGAGCCTCCAGGCTGGGTACATGTGTCACCTGAGCGATTGACGCTCTCGGACACCTGCCCGAGCGCTTGTCGTTTCAACCGCCTCCGCACTCTCAACGACGGTCACTCGAAAGAGTTACGGGTCGGGCGGGCACGTTCGGCACTCTACGTGAGGAACCGTGCACACAGCAGAGTGTCGCCGGCCGGCCGCCCAACTTTTTGAGCTATGCCCCATTTAGCGGCTTTTCTTCCCTTTTGCTGGTGTCTGTGGCTAGATTCCCAATGAGTCATATTTACATCTACTTACACAGGAGATGTACCTTCGTCGGTACGTACGTTTCGGATGAGCCCCCATGCACACCCGTCCCGTACCGGCCCGCCCATCCGCCTCAGCACGGTTTCAAGGGGACAAGAGCAATGGCAGATTTCTCCCGCCTTCCCGGACCGAACGCCGATCTGTGGGACTGGCAGCTCCTCGCGGCCTGCCGTGGGGTCGACAGCTCGCTCTTCTTCCACCCGGAGGGCGAGCGCGGCGCGGCACGGAGCGCGCGCGAGAGCTCGGCGAAAGAGGTGTGCATGCGCTGCCCGGTGCGTGCGCAGTGCGCGGCCCACGCCCTTGCGGTACGCGAGCCCTACGGGGTGTGGGGCGGGCTCACCGAGGACGAGCGCGAAGAGCTCATGGGCCGGGCGCGCAATCGCCTGGTGTCGGCCGCCGCGCCCGTCGGCGGCATGGGCCCCTCCTGAGGGGTTCCGGTTCGGACCGGACGAGAAGAAACGTTCCTGCGCCGTTTGGCCCAGAGCCGGGCACCGCACGGCGCGGCGCGACCGCACCCGGCGGCCCCGGCCGGCGTGAATCCGGTCGGCCCCGCGGTCGCCGCTAGCCGCGCGCGGCGGCCCTGGTCAGCTGGTCCAGGGTGGCCGCAACGGCCGGGACCTGGGCCAGGTCGGGCAGGGTGAGGGCGACGATCTCCCGCTCGACGGCGGGCTCGACGGTCACCGTGCGCGCACCCTTGGGGCGTACGGACTCGATGGCCAGCTCCGGCAGCACCGCCACACCGAGCCCGGCGCCCACCAGGCCGATCACCGCCGGGTAGTCGTCGGTCGCGAAGTCGATGCGCGGGGTGAACCCGGACTCCTCGCAGACCTCCACCAGTTGGCGCCGGCAGCGCGGACAGCCCGCGATCCAGGGCTCGTCCGCGAGGTCCTTGATGTCGACGGTCCCCGCCTCCGCGAGCGCGTGCCCCTCGGGCACCAGGCCGACCAGGCGGTCGACGAGCAGCGGGCGGACCACCAGGTCGTCCCACTCCGTCGCGTTCGAGCCGTACCGGAAGGCCAGCGCGACGTCGCAGTCGCCCGCGCGGAGCATCTCCACCGAGTGCGGCGGCTCGGCCTCGACGAGCGAGACCCGGGTGCCCGGGTGGGCCGCGCGCAGGGCGGCGAGGGCGGTCGGCACCAGCGTGGACGATCCGCTGGGGAAGGACACGAGACGCACCCGCCCGGCCCGCAGCCCCGCGATCGCTGCGACCTCCTCCTCCGCGGCGGTGAGCCCGGCCAGGATGCCGGAGGCGTGCCGGACCAGCACCTCACCGGCCTGGGTCAGGCGCATCTCGCGGCCGGTGCGGACCAGCAGGGGCGTGCCCGCGGACGATTCGAGCGCCTTCATCTGCTGGCTGACGGCGGGCTGGGTGCAGCCCAGCTCACGCGCCGCGGCCGAGAAGGAGCCGGTGGCGGCGACGGCGCGCAGGATGCGGAGATGACGGGCCTCGATCATTCTTCGAGCATAAGCGAATCTTGGACACCTCGGAAGAAATTCGATCGCGACTTTGAGTTTGGCTCGGTTAGCGTTCCCCCATGGAGCTTCTGTCTGTGAACCTCGGCCGCGCGAAGGCCGTCGACTACTCCGATGCCCAGGGCGGTGTCACCGGCATCGACAAGCGCCCGGTGAACCGCCCGGTCCGCGTCTTCGCCCCCGGCCCCAGGGGCGTGGGCGCCAGCGGGGTCGAGGGGGACGACGTCTGCGATCTGCGCCACCACGGCGGCGACCACCAGGCGGTCTACGCGTACGCCCGCGAGGACCTGGACGCCTGGTCGAAGGAGCTGGGCCGCGAGCTGCCCAACGGCTCGTTCGGCGAAAACCTCACGACGTACGGCGTCGACGTGAACGACGCCCGGATCGGCGAGCGCTGGCGGATAGGGCGGGACGTGGTCCTCGAAGTCGCCTCCGGCCGCATCCCCTGCCGTACGTTCGCGGCCTGGCTGGACCAGAAGGGCTGGGTGCGGCGCTTCACACAGGCGGCCGTGCCGGGCGCGTACTTCCGGGTGATCGAACCGGGCGAGGTCAAGACGGGCGATGCGGTCGAGGTGCTCGAACGCCCGGATCACGAAGTCTCGGTCGCCTTCTGGTTCCGTGCCTTCACGACCGAGCGCGCCCTGCTGCCGCGCACCCTGGCCGCGGGCGACGCCCTGGAGCCGGAGGCGCACGAGACCGTACGGAAGTACCTGGCGCAGCACGGCTCGTAGCGGCTCCGGCAGGAGCGGGGCACACGGCTCGTAGCGGCTCCGGCGGGAGCGGGGCGCACGGCTCGTAGCGGCTCCGGCGGGAGCGGGGCGCACGGTTCGCGGGGCGGCCCGTGCGGTGAAGAACGGCCGTTATTGCGGCAGTTCATGGCGGTCGGCACCGGTTCGCGGACCGCCGGGCGCCCGGGCGGGGGCGGTCATCGGGCGCCCGGCGCGGGCGTTAACGTGCGCCTATGACGACTGCACTGATTACGGGAGCGACGGCGGGCATCGGCGCCGCGTTCGCGCGGCGCCTCGCGGCCGATGGACACGATCTGGTGCTGGTGGCCCGGGACGGCAAGCGGCTGAGCGAGCAGGCCACCGAACTCCACGACCGGCACGGCATCGAGGCCGAGGTCCTGGCCGCGGACCTGTCGACGGACGACGGGATCGCCGCCGTCGAGGCGCGGCTCTCGAAGCCCAGGAGGCCGGTCGATCTCCTGGTCAACAACGCCGGGTTCGGCAACAAGGGCCGCTATCTCGAAGTGTCCATGGCGGACGAGCTGACCATGGTGAAGGTGCACATCGAGGCGGTCCTGCGGCTGACTTCGGCCGCGACGGCCGCGATGCGCGAGCGCGGCCGCGGCGGCGTCGTCAACGTGGCCTCGGTCGCGGCGTTCGTGCCGCGCGGCACCTATGGCGCGTCCAAGGCGTGGGTCGTGCAGTTCACCCAGGGCGCGGCCCGTGACCTCGCCGGGTCGGGGGTGCGCCTGATGGCGCTGTGCCCCGGGTTCGTGCGGACCGAGTTCCACGAGCGGGCCGGCATGGGCACCGACAACATTCCGGGCTGGATGTGGCTGGACGCCGACAAGCTGGTGGCGGCCGCCCTGACCGACCTCGCGCGCGGCAAGTCCCTCTCGATCCCCGACCCGCGCTACAAGGCGCTGATGGGTGCGGTGAAGCTGGCGCCGCGCGGCCTGCTCGGCGGGATCACCTCCAAGACGGGCCGCAAGTACGGCCCCAAGTAGGCGGCCGGGGGCGGGAGACGCGGTCCCGCCGCCTCAGCGGTCTTCCGTGCGGACGGCCGGCACGGTGGAGTCCAGCACGAGCCGATGGACGGTGCCGTCCTGCCAGGCGACGCGGAGGGTGTACCCGGTGACCTCGATGTCGGCGAGGGCGTGGACCGGGTCCGGGTCCGGCTGTGCCGTGAGAGAGGCGAGCGCGACGAAGAGGGACGGTGTGGCGCCGGTCGTGCCGTGGAGTGCCCCCACCTGCGCCCCGGACCCGAACAGGGTTGATCCGGCGGCCAGTTGACGCACCTCCGGCGCATAGCCGTGCACCGGATGCAGCTGGGCGGTGCGGCCCGGGGTGGCGGCCCAGCCGGTCTGGCGCACGGGGGTGCCGGGCGCGGCCCCGACGACCAGGTGGGCCCGGAGCTCGGCGCGGCCGTGCGCGAGGGTGAGCGAGGCGATCCGCACGCCGGGCGGCCCGGGCCTCGGCTCGGACAGGGACGCCGCCCAGCCGTCGCCGCCGCCGAGCGGGACCGCGGGACCCCGGGTGGTGCACGCGCCCTGCGACATGAGCCCGAAGTGGTTGTCCGGCACGCCCTGCGAGGTGGGTCCGGTGACGGTGGAGTAGGCGAACCGGGAGTAGCAGGGGTCCTCGTCGGCCCCGCCGCCCACGTGGTTGTTGCTGCCGTGGTTGTGCAGGCGGACCAGGCCGTCCCCGGCCGTCGACTGGATCAGCAGACCGGGCGCCCGCAGGGTCGTGACGGCGTCCGCGGTCTCGGCGGGCAGCGCCTCCTCGACGTCCGTCCACACGGGATGCTCCGGGGGCAGCAGCAGGCCGAGGTATCCCTTGGCCGCCCAGTAGGGCGACGCGGGGCCCGAGTAGTGCTGGACCACCGGCGGGTACGGGCCGTGCCAGCCCAGGGTGAGCAGCCCGGCGGCGTCGGTGGCGCCCTGGTTCTCGGGCCGGTCCAGGAAGTACTTCAGGCTGCCCGAGGCGAGGCGCCGGGTGGCGCCCGGTGTGAGCGGCGTGTGACCGGTGAGCGCGCCGAGCCAGGGCGCGGCCGCGGCGGCGAACCGGTAGGTGAGCGAGCGGCCGTACGGCATCGGCGCCCCGTCCGCCCCGAACAGGCGCGTGTGGGCGTCGAGTTGGGCATGCAGCCGGGGACCGTAGCGGTCCAGGAGCGCCCGGTCGTCACTCAGATGGGCGTGCAGGACGGGATAGAAGTGGAGCGCCCAGGCGTTGTAGTGGTCGAAGGAGCGGTTGGGGCCGTCGCTGTACCAGCCGTCGCCGAGGTACCACTGGTCGACGCGCTCCAGGGCGCGTTCGATGGTGGCCGCGGCGCGGTCGGTCTCGATGCCGGCGTCCTGGAGGAATCCGGCGACGGTGAGGCCGAACAGCCACCAGTTGTTGTCGACCGGGGACGGGCCGAGCGCGGGCAGCAGCCAGTCGACGGCGCGCTGGCGGGTGCGGTCGTCGAGCTTGTCCCACAGCCAGGTGCGGGTGAGCCGGAGGCCGAGGGCGACGGAGGCGGATTCGACGACCGCCTGGCGGACCTCGGTGGTCAGCGGCCAGGCGTCGGGGAAGGTGCCGTTCAACTCGCCTGTGCCGACCGGCTGTCGGGTGCCGGAGGCGAGGCCCTCCGCGTACCGGTCGAGGTGGCCGTGCGGGTCCTCGCCCTGGGCGCCGGCCACCCGCAGGGCGGCCAGCAGCCAGGTGCGGGCATAGCCTTCGAGGCCGTCGGAGCGGGGCCCCGACCAGCTGGGCCGGTCGCCGGGCAGGCTGATCAGGCCCCGGCCGGGCGAGGCGTACGGCCGGACGGCCAGCAGGAGTTGGTCCGCCGACCGCTCCCAGTGCGCGCGGGTCCAGCCGGTGTGGGGGCTGAGCTCGCGGTTCTCGGGCGCGATGAACATGGTGCGATGCTCCCTCGGTGACGGGTTGGCCGGCGGCACAGGCATCGGCGGGACGTGCGCGCATCGGCGGGGCCCGCACGAAATCCCTGGGAATTTAGAACTCGGATTGATCGAACGTCAATGGATCGGACCGAATGATCGAAACTGCCGTCGTTCGATCACGTTGCATTAGGGTCGGGGCCCACCGGGCCACCACACCGCGAAGGGGATGCCGCCGTGCGCGAGAGTGCTGCTGAACGTCATGACCGACTGCTGGAGCTGGTGCGCGGACGGGGCTCGGCCCGGGTGTCCGAGCTCGCCGGTCAGCTGGGCGTCTCGCCGGTGACCGTGCGGCGCGACGTGGAGTTCCTGGCCGGCGAGGGCCGCCTGGACCGGGCGCACGGCTCGGTGTCCTGGCCGGGCACCGGACACTCGGTGTCGGCCGCCGCTCCCAGCGTCGGCGCGGGCTCCCGCGAGCTCGTCATCGGCATGCTGGCGCCCAATGCCACGTACTACTTCGCCGAGGTCATCCGGGGTGCGCACGAGGCGGCCGCGGCGGCCGGTGCGCGCCTGATCCTGCGGATCTCGGACTACCGGCCGCAGGAGGACGCGGGCCGGGCGGCGGGGCTGCTCGCCGCCGGCGCGGAGGGCCTCCTGATCGCGCCGGGCTGGAAGGAGCCGGACGACCCGGTCGAGCACGGCGCCTGGATCGCCGGGCTCCCGGTGCCGACGGTGCTCCTGGAGCGGCGCGGGGTGCCCGGCCGGGAGCTGGACGACCTGGACCGGGTCTGCTCCGACCACAGCCACGGCGTGCTCATCGCGGTGCGCCATCTGCTCGGCCTCGGCCATGCCACGCCCCTGCTCGTGGCCCGCGCCGACAGCCCCACCGCGATCGCGGTGCGCGCCGGATACCGGCACGCGCTCGACGCGCTCGGCCTCAAGTCGCCCGTCGGGCCGATCGGTTCGGTGTCGGCGGAGGCCGACCCCGCCGGGTTCGAGCGGGCCGTGCAGGCGCTGCGCACCGCGGTCATGTCCGGGCGGGCCACCGCGGCGCTCGTGCACAACGACGTGGATGCCATCCGGATCGTCCAGCGCCTGGCGGAGCTGGGCGTACGGGTGCCGGCCGACCTGGCGCTCGTGGCGTACGACGACGAGGTGGCGGCGCTCGCGGACATCCCGCTCACTGCGGTCGCCCCGCCCAAGCACGAGGTCGGGCGGTATGCGGCCGAGCTCCTGATCGAGCGGCTGCGCGGCGCGGCCGGGAGCCGTCCGGCCGGGGGCGAGGAGCCGCCGCGACGCCATGTCGACCTGCTGCCGCGGCTTCGCGTGCGGTCCTCGTGCGGGGCGCCGTCCGACACCCTGCGGAGCCCGGTGAGCGTTCAATCCTGACGCGCGAGCGTTCAACCCCTCTCTGATCTTTTTTCGATCAATCGAACTTTCGCTCTTGACTTCGGTCAGAACTGGGCCAAGGATCGCGGCCATCGCCTCGTCCCCTTACGTTCAGGAGCCGTTCCGTGAGCCGCAGTTGGACCAGATCGACCTCCGCCCTCGTCGGCGCCGCCACCGCTCTCGCCGTGCTCACGGCCTGCGGTGGCGGGGACAGCAAGACGAGCGACGCGGGCAAGGGCACCGCCGACAAGCCCGTCACCATCACGTTCTGGGCCTGGCAGAAGGGCACCAAGGACGTGGTGGACGCCTTCAACGCCTCCCAGAAGAACATCCGGGTGAAGTTCGAGGAGATCCCCTCGGGCAACGCCGGCGGCTACGCCAAGATCTCCAACGCGGTGAAGGCCGGCAACGCCCCGGACCTCGTCACCGTCGAGTACCCGATGCTGCCCGAGTTCGTCAGCCAGGGCTCGTTCCAGGACATCAGCAAGTACGTCACCGACGACATGAAGAAGCAGTTCCTGCCGCAGTCGATCCAGCAGACCACGCTCGGCGGCAAGAACTGGGCGATCCCCTTCGACGCGGCACCCCAGGCGTACTACTACCGCAAGGACTTCTTCGACAAGAACCACATCCAAGTCCCCAAGACCTGGGCCGAGTTCAAGGCGGCCGCCCAGAAGGCCAAGGCAGCCGACCCCAAGGCACGCATCGGCACCTTCTTCCCGGACGACCCGACCACCTTCGAGGCGATGGCCTGGCAGGCCGGTGCCCAGTGGTTCAAGGCCGACGGCAACACCTGGAAGCTCAACACCGCCGACGCGGCCACCAACAAGGTCGCCGACTACTGGCAGGGCCTGATCGACGACAAGCTGGTGCAGAACTCGGTCTCCTTCAGCCCCGAGTGGACGGCCTCCCTCAAGGACGGCTCCACCGTCGGCTACCTCGGCGCCTCCTGGTCCGCGGGCGTGCTCAAGGGCACCGTGCCCGACCAGAGCGGCAAGTGGGCGGTGGCCCCGGTCCCCACCTGGGACGGCAAGGCGGCCAGCGGCATGCTCGGCGGCTCCACCTGGGCCGTGCCCAAGGGCAGCGACAAGACCGAGGCCGCGCTCGCGTTCGCCCAGTGGATGTCGACCACCGAAGCCGGCATCGACGCCCGCATCAAGTCCGGCACCTCCAGCGCCTTCCCGGCCGACATCGCGCTGCGGCCCGCCGCCAAGAAGGCCTTCGACACGAGCTTCTACAGCGGCCAGGACATCTACCAGCTGTTCGACGCGGCCGGCGGCTCGATCAACGCCAACTGGGGCTGGGGCCCGAGCATGGGCACCACCAACACCACCCTGAAGGACCAGCTCGGCAAGGTCGCCGGCGGCTCCGTGAAGATCACGGACGCGATCGCTGCCGCCCATGACGCCACCGTCACCGAGCTGAAGAAGCGCGGCCTGAAGGTCGAGGGCTGACCGGATGAGGACGAAGGGGCGTCCCACGGGACACACCGGAGCGGGAAGCGGGACCGGGCGCGTGCCACGGCCGGGCGCAGGGGGCGGTCCCGGCCCTGCCGTGCCCGGGAACGACGACCCGGCAGACGTGCGCGCCGGCGCATCCGGGCCCGCCCCGGACCGCCGGGCGCCCCGCGGGGCCCGCAGCCGTACCAACGCGGCCGCGGGGGTGCTGCTCACCCCGTTCTTCGTCCTGTTCACCGCCGTGACGGTGGTGCC
Organism: Streptomyces xanthochromogenes; assembly: GCF_014650455.1. Taxonomy (GTDB): domain Bacteria; phylum Actinomycetota; class Actinomycetes; order Streptomycetales; family Streptomycetaceae; genus Streptomyces; species Streptomyces xanthochromogenes. The sequence goes on from NZ_BMUZ01000001.1 coordinate 590,042, forward strand.
GATCGGGTACGCGGTCTGGCTGAGCCTGTTCACCGAGAAGCAGTCGGGGCTCGGCTTCGGCGGCGCCACGACCGTGTTCAGCGGGCTCGACAACTACACGGCGGCGCTCGGCGACCGGGCCTTCCGCGAGGGCTTCTGGGTCCTCGCCGGCTACTGCGTCGTCTACATCCCGCTGATGGTCGGCGGCGCCCTCGCGCTCGCGCTGCTGCTCGACTCGACGCTGGCCCGCGCCCGGCGCTTCTTCCAGCTCGCGCTGTTCCTGCCGCACGCCGTGCCCGGCATCATCGCCGCGCTCGTCTGGGTCTACCTCTACACCCCGGGCCTCAGCCCGGTCGTGAAGGCCATGAACTCCGGCGGCATCGGCTTCGACTTCTTCTCCTCCAGCGGCACGCTCCCCTCCGTCGTCAACATCGCGCTGTGGGAATGGCTCGGCTACAACATGGTCATCTTCTACGCGGCGCTCCAGGCCATCGACCGCTCGGTCCTGGAGGCGGCCACCATGGACGGCGCGGGCGAGTGGCGTACCGCGTTCGGCATCAAACTCCCGCTGATCCGGGCCTCTTTGGTGATGGTGTCGCTGTTCACCGTCATCGGCTCGCTCCAGCTCTTCACCGAACCGCTGATCCTCAACCAGGGCGGCAGTTCCACGGTCACCACCACCTGGACGCCCAACATGTACGCCTACACCGCCGCGTTCAGCCGCAACGACTACGGCCTCGCCGCCGCGTCGGCCGTGCTCCTCGCGCTCGCCGCGGCCCTGCTCTCCTTCGTCGTCACCCGCCTCACCAACCGGAAGGGGGCCACGGCATGACCTCCCCCACGGCAACCGAAGCGAACGCCGCCCCGAGGACCGGCGGGACCGCCGGGCGCGCCGGGACCGCCACCCCGCCACACACCGCCACGCCGCACCGCTCCCCCAGCCGCTGGCTCTCGCGCACCGCGGTCAACGGCGCGCTGCTGCTGTCCGTCCTCTACACGCTCTTTCCCCTGGTGTGGCTGCTCACGGCCGCCACCAAGGACACCGGAAGCCTGCTGTCCGGCGACGCCTTCTCCTTCAAGGGCTTCGACCTGGGCCACAACCTGTCGCAGCTCGCCTCGTACAACGACGGCGTCTACTTCCGCTGGTACCTCAACTCCCTCGTGTACGCGGGCGGCGGCGCGGCCGTCTGCGCGCTCGTCTCCGTCGCCGCCGGGTACGCCTTCGACAAGTACGCCTTCCGCGGCAAGGAGAAGCTGTTCGGCGTGGTGCTGCTCGGCGTGCTCGTGCCGACCACCGCGCTCGCCCTGCCCATGTACCTCCTGGCCAGCAAGGTCGGCCTGGTCAACACGTACTGGTCGGTGCTCATCCCCGTTCTGGTCAATCCGTTCGGGGTGTATCTGGCCCGGGTGTTCAGCGCGAGCTACATCCCCGACGAGGCCCTGGAGGCCGCCCGTATCGACGGGGCCGGCGAGCTGCGCACCTTCTGGTCGATCGGTCTGCGCATGGTGATGCCGGGCTTCGTGACCGTCTTCCTCTTCCAGTTCACCGCCATCTGGAACAACTTCTTCCTCCCCCTGGTCATGCTCAGCGACCAGAAGCTCTTCCCGCTGAGCCTCGGTCTGTACGCCTGGAACAGCAACACCCATGCCGAGCCGAGCTACTACCCTCTCGTCGTCACCGGCTCCCTCCTCGCCGTCATCCCCCTGATCGTCGCCTTCGTCTCCCTCCAGCGGCACTGGAAGGCCGGACTCACCGCGGGCAGCGTCAAATGACCCTCCCGGACGCCCAGTTACCCCTGGCAGGCACCCCCGGCCAGCGCCTCGTGAGGAGCCCGAGTCCCACCATGCACCACACCACTGACAACCGGCCCGCCCTGCTGCTCGCGATGGGCCCCGGCATCGCCGACCGGCTCCTCGCCGAGCGCCACCGCACCCGGCTCGCCGCCCTCACCCGTACCGACCCGTACCTGGTCGCGCACGAGCTCGCCGCGCCCACCGGACCGGTCGCCGCCGCCCTCGCCGAGGCCGAGGTCCTGCTCACCTGCTGGGGTGCTCCCCCGCTGACCGCCGACGTCCTGGACGCGGCCCCGAAGCTGCGCGCGGTGGTCCACGCGGCGGGCTCCGTCAAGCACCACATCACCGACGCCTGCTGGGAACGCGGCATCGCGGTCACCTCGTCCGCCGCGGCCAACGCGCTGCCGGTCGCCGAGTACGCGCTGGCCGCGATCCTGTTCGCCGGCAAGGAGGTGCTGCGCTCGGCCCAGCGCTACGCCGAACTGCGCACCGCGCCCGAGTGGCTGAGCGAGACCGAGCGCACCGGCAACTACCGGCGCACGGTGGGCATCGTCGGCGCGTCCCGCATCGGACGGCGCGTGATCGAACTCCTGCGCCCCTTCGACTTCGAGGTCCTGCTCTACGACCCGTACGTGAGCGGAACCGAAGCGGCGGCCCTGGGCGTTGAACAGGTGACCCTGGACGCGCTGTGCTCCCGCAGCAGCGTCGTCTCCGTCCACGCGCCCCAACTGCCCGAGACCCACGGCATGATCGGCGCACCTCAGCTGGCCCTGATGCCGACGGGCGCCACCCTGGTCAACACCGCGCGCGGCTCCCTGGTGGACGAGCCCGCGCTGCTCGCCGAGCTCCTCCCGGGCCGGCTGCACGCGGTCCTGGACGTGACGGACCCCGAACTGCCGCCCCGCGAATCGCCGTTGTACGACCTCCCCAACGTCCTGCTGACCCCGCACATCGCGGGCTCGCTGGGCAACGAGCTGTACCGGATGGCCGATCAGGCCCTGGCCGAGGTGGAGCGCTTCGCCTCGGGCGCCCCGTTCGCGGACCCGGTGCATCCGCTGTCGCTGGGGCGGTCGGCGTAGGCGGGCGGGCCGCTGCGGAAACGGCTGAGGCCCGGCACCCCCCGAAGGGGATGCCGGGCCTCAACTACGTGCGGCTACCGCTGACTTCGTGCGTCAGTGGGAGTGGCCGTGACCGTGGCCGTGACCGGCCTCGGCCTCTTCCTCGGCCGGCTTCTCGACGACCAGGGTCTCGGTCGTGAGCAGCAGCGACGCGATGGAGGCGGCGTTCTCCAGGGCGGAGCGGGTGACCTTGACCGGGTCGATGACGCCGGCCTTGACCAGGTCGCCGTACTCGCCGGTGGCGGCGTTGAAGCCGAAGCCCTTGTCGAGCTCGCTCACCTTGGAGGTGATGACGTAGCCCTCGAGGCCGGCGTTCTCGGCGATCCAGCGCAGCGGCTCGACGACGGCGCGGCGGACGACCGCGACACCGGTGGCCTCGTCGCCGGTCTTGTCGAGGTTGCCCTCAAGGACCTTGGCGGCGTGCACCAGGGCGGAGCCACCACCGGAGACGATGCCCTCCTCGACCGCGGCGCGGGTCGCGGAGATGGCGTCCTCCAGACGGTGCTTGCGCTCCTTGAGCTCGACCTCGGTGGCGGCACCGACCTTGATCACGCACACGCCGCCGGCCAGCTTCGCGAGGCGCTCCTGGAGCTTCTCGCGGTCCCAGTCGGAGTCCGTGGCCTCGATCTCGGCCTTGATCTGGTTGACGCGGCCCTCGACGTCGGCGCTGTTGCCACCGCCGTCGACGATCGTGGTGTCGTCCTTGGTGATGGTGACGCGGCGCGCGGTGCCGAGCACCTCAAGACCGGCCTGGTCGAGCTTGAGGCCGACCTCTTCGGCGATGACGGTCGCACCGGTGAGGGTGGCGATGTCCTGCAGCATGGCCTTGCGGCGGTCGCCGAAGCCCGGGGCCTTGACGGCCACGGCGTTGAACGTGCCGCGGATCTTGTTGACGACCAGGGTGGAGAGCGCCTCGCCGTCGACGTCCTCGGCGATGATCAGGAGCGGCTTGGAGGCGCCGGCCTGGATGACCTTCTCCAGGAGCGGCAGCAGGTCCTGGATCGAGGAGATCTTGCCCTGGTTGATCAGGATGTACGGGTCGTCGAGGACGGCCTCCATACGCTCCTGGTCGGTGACCATGTAGTGCGAGAGGTAGCCCTTGTCGAAGGCCATGCCCTCGGTGAACTCAAGGTCCACGCCGAAGGTGTTGGACTCCTCGACGGTGATGACACCGTCCTTGCCGACCTTGTCCATGGCCTCGGCGATGAGCTCGCCGATCTGCTTGTCCTGGGCGGACAGCGCGGCGACGGCGGCGATGTCGGTCTTGTCCTCGATCGGACGGGCGGTCGCGAGGAGCTCCTCGGAGACGGCCTTGACCGCGGCGTCGATGCCCTTCTTCAGGGCGGCCGGGGAGGCACCGGCGGCGACGTTGCGCAGACCCTCGCGGACCAGCGCCTGGGCCAGGACGGTCGCGGTGGTGGTGCCGTCACCCGCGATGTCGTTGGTCTTGGTCGCCACCTCCTTGACGAGCTGGGCACCCAGGTTCTCGTACGGGTCGTCGAGCTCGACCTCGCGCGCGATGGTGACACCGTCGTTGGTGATGGTGGGGGCGCCGAACTTCTTGTCGATGACGACGTTGCGGCCCTTGGGACCGATCGTCACCTTGACGGTGTCGGCAAGCTTGTTGACGCCGCGCTCAAGGGCGCGACGGGCGTCCTCGTCGAACTTCAGGATCTTCGCCATGGGAGCGGTTCAGCCCTCTCGAAACTCGGGTTAATGACACTGCGCCCCTCGCCGCCCGGCAATCAGCGGGGTGACCAGGGGCGCAGCTCTCAAAGCATTCGCTTCGAATTCGAAGTACTCACGTACTCCGGTGAATTACTTCTCGATGATCGCGAGCACGTCGCGGGCCGAGAGGACGAGGTACTCCTCGCCGTTGTACTTCACCTCGGTGCCGCCGTACTTGCTGTACAGCACGATGTCGCCGGTGCTGACGTCGAGCGGCAGGCGCTCGCCGTTCTCGAAGCGGCCCGGACCCACGGCCAGGACGACGCCCTCCTGGGGCTTCTCCTTGGCGGTGTCCGGAATGACCAGGCCGGAGGCCGTGGTCTGCTCGGCGTCGAGCGGCTGGACCACAATGCGGTCCTCGAGCGGCTTGATGGCAACCTTGGAGCTGGTGGTCGTCACGATCCGGTCTCCCCCTTCGGAGATCTCACGGGGTTAACTGTCTGGGGTGGCGACCAGGTGGATCCGTCGTCGCGGGTGCCGGACCTGCCCGTCGCTACTTGGCACTCTCCGGTGGGGAGTGCCAGAAGCGAGACTAGGACGGCGATTAGCACTCGGTCAAGCGGAGTGCCAATCTGCCACCGCCGCGGCGGATGCCCCGGGGGCCTCCGGGAGGTGTGTGACCCTGGACGGCATGCGCATTCTGGTCGTCGAGGACGAAACCGGGCTCGCCGACTCGCTGCGTCGGGGCATCTCCGCCGAGGGGCACTGGGTCGACCTCGCGCACGACGGCCACCGGGGCCTCGACCTCGCGCTCACCGGTGGATACGACGTCGTCGTGCTCGACCTGATGCTGCCGGGCCTCAGCGGCTACGAGATCTGCCGCCGGATGCGCCGGCTCGGCGACCTCACCCCGGTCCTGATGCTCACCGCCAAGGACGGCGAGTACGACGAGGCCGACGGGCTCGACTCGGGGGCCGACGACTATCTGACCAAGCCCTTCTCGTTCGTGGTGCTGCTCGCCCGCCTGCGGGCGCTCGGCCGGCGGGCCGGCGCCGAACGCCCCGGCCCGCTCCAGGCGGGCGACCTCACCCTGGACGCCGGCGCCCGGCGGTGCAGGCGCGGCGAGCGGGACATCGAGCTGACCGCCCGCGAACTGGCCGTCCTCGCCTGTCTGATGACCGAGCCGGGCCGGGCCGTGTCCAAGCAGCACATCCTGGACGAGGTCTGGGACAGCGGCGCGGGCACGGCCGACGGGATCGATCCGAACATCGTCGAGGTCTATGTCTCCTCGCTCAGGAAGAAGATCGATTCTCCGTTCGGCCGTCGATCGATCCTGACCGTGCACGGCGTCGGCTACCGGATGGCTCCCGATGGGGGCTGAGCCGCGCCGGACCGCCCGGCTGCTGCCGGGGACCGTCCGCGGGAAGGTCGCCGCGGCCGCCGCCCTCGCCATGGCGCTGCTGCTCGCCGCGGGCGGGGTCTGGCTCTACATCGTGCTGCGCTCCAACCTCCTGGACAACACCACGGGCCGCACCGAACTGGCCGCCCGCAAGGTCGCGGCCCAGGTCGACACCGGAACCGCGCGCGAGCTGCTGCCCCCGCCCGACGGCGGCGTCGACCTGGTCATGGTCCTGGACGAGCGGGGCCGGGTGACCGCGGCGAGCCAGGAGACCGGCGCCGCCCCGGAGCTGGCCGGATTCCGCCCGCCCGAGGGCCAGGACTCGGCGTCCCGGACCCTGAACGAGGGCGGCCGCCACGAGGTCGCCGTCGTCGTACGGGCCCAGTTGCCCGGCGGCCCCGCGAGCTATGTGTACGGGACGACCGTGCTCAGCGACGTCGACGACGCGACCGGCGCCATCGGCTGGGCCCTGCTCGCCAGTGCCCCGCCACTGATCGCGCTGGCCGCCGCCATCGCCTGGGCCGGCACGGGGCTCGCGCTGCGCCCGGTGACCTCGATCCGCACCGAGCTCGCCGAGGTCAGCTCCAGCGAACTGGACCGGCGCGTCCCCGACCCCGGCGGCGCCGACGAGATCGCGCTGCTTGCCCGGACCGTCAACGCCACCCTCGACCGGCTCGAACAGGCCCATGTCCGCCAGCGCGAGTTCGTCGCCGACGCCTCGCACGAGCTGCGCAACCCGATCGCCGCGGTCCGCTCCCGGCTCGAAGTCGCCCTCTCGGCACCGGACTCGGCATCCGTACGGGCCGCGCTCGACGACACCGAGCGACTCCAGCGGATCGCCGCCGACCTGCTGCTCCTGGCCCGCCTCGACGCCCACCCGCAGCCGCCGGCCGAACCCGTCGACCTCGCGCTGCTCGCCGCCGAGGACACCGCCCGCCGACGCGCGGCCCGGGTCCCGGTCGAGCTCGCCGCGGACGCACCCGTGCCGGTGCGCGGCGATCCCGCGCAGCTGGAGCGGATGCTGGCCAACCTCGTCGACAACGCGGTGCGGCACGCGCGTACCGCAGTGCGGGTGACGGCCCGGCGGGACGGGGACGACGCGGTCCTTGAAGTCACCGACGACGGGCCCGGCGTCCCGGCCGCCGACCGGGCCCGGATCTTCGAGCGCTTCGTACGCCTGGACGCGGCCCGGGCCCGGGAGAGCGGCGGCACCGGGCTCGGGCTGGCGATCGCCCGCGAGATCGCCCGGGCCCACGGGGGCGAACTGACGGCGGGGCCGGGGCCCGGGGCCACGTTCACCGTGCGGCTGCCGGGGCGGCCGTCGGCACACCCGCGTCCCTGAAGGCCGCCGTCCGCCCTGAGCGGCGCGCATTCCTGAAGGCGTCTTCAGGACCCTCAGGTTTCCTTCAGCGCGCCGGGCCAAGGATCGGTCGGCGTGAGCCACCGCCGAATGAGCCGTCGAACGAGCCGCAGCCGAAGCAACCGCCGCCGAAAGCGTTCGAGCCCGGTGCGCCTGGTGCGGGCGCTCGCCGCCTGCGCCGCCGTACTGGTGCTCTGCGCGCTGGTCGGCGGCTGGTACCTGTACCGCGACCTGTCCGGCAGCATCGGCACCTCCCGGGCGCTCGGCGACGACGCGCCCAAGTCGGTGGGCGGGGACACCAACATCCTGTTGATGGGCCTGGACAGCCGCAAGGACCAGAACGGCGACGACCTGCCGCCCGAGGTCCTCGACAAGCTGCACGCGGGCAGTTCCGACATCGGCGGCTACAACACCAACACGCTGATCCTGCTGCACGTGCCGGGCGACGGCAGCCGGGCGAAGGCGTTCTCGGTGCCGCGGGACGATCTGGTCGACATCGCGGGGCACGGCCAGGACAAGATCAAGAAGGCGTACGGCCTGGAGAAGGCACGTACCGAGGAGAAGCTGGCGGCCCAGGGCGTCCGCGACAAGCGGGAGTTGGAGACGGCGGGCCGCGAGGCGGGCCGACGGGCCGAGATCGAGACCGTGCGCGACTTCCTCGGCGTGCCCATCGACCACTTCGCCGAGGTCAACCTCGCCGGGTTCTACCACCTGGCCGACGCGCTTGACGGGGTGACGGTCTGCCTCAAGCACCCGGTGAAGGACAAGTACTCGGGTGCCGACTTCCCTGCCGGGAAGCAGACCCTGAACGGCCAGCAGTCGCTGGCGTTCGTGCGTCAGCGACACGGCCTCCCCGGCGGCGACCTGGACCGCACCCGCCGCCAGCAGGCCTTCCTCGCCTCGGCCACGCAGAAGCTCTCCTCGGTCGGCACCTTCACCGACCCGGTCCGGCTGCTGCACCTGCTGAACACCGCCAAGCAGGACCTCGTCACCGACAAGGGCTGGGACCTGCTGTCCTTCCTCAAGCAGGCCAGGAACCTGTCGGGCGGCAACGTGGAGTTCACGACGCTGCCGATCGAGAAGTTCGCCACGCACCGGGGCGAGGACGTCAACATCGTCGACCCGGCGAAGATCAAGCGGATCGTCGCCGACGCCCTGCACCCGGTGCACTCGACCCCGCCCACCGCCCCCCAGGACGCACCGGCGCCGAGCCCGAGCAAGGCGGCCCCCGCCCCGTCCGCCCCGGTCATCGACGGCGGCGGCATCCCGTGCGTGGACTGACCCGGGGCGGGAGCCGGCCGGTCGCGACCCGCCGCCGGCGCGCCGAGGCACTGCTCCTGGTGCTCGTCGTGGCCGTGGCTGCTTTCGGCCATGCGGCGGCCGCGATGGCCATGACGGGCGAACTCCCGCGCGCCACCTACGAGTTCGCCGCCAGCATGGCCCTGATCGCGCTGGCCGGACATCTCACGGTGCGCCGGTACGCGGCCTACGCCGACCCGCTGATCCTGCCGCTGGCCCTGCTCCTGTCGGGCCTGGGTCTGGTGCTGCTCTACCGGCTCGACCCGACGTACGCGCACAAGTTCAAGTCGGAGGCCACCGCTTCGGGGCAGCTCATCTGGACGGTGATCGGGTTCGCGGTCGCGCTCGTCACCCTCGCCGCGCTGCGCGACCACCGGCGGCTCCAGCGGTACATCTACCTCTGCATGGCGACGGCCCTCGTGCTCCTGATGGCCCCGGCGTTCTTCCCCGGCGACACCTACGGCGCCAAGCGCTGGATCTTCATCGGCTCGTTCTCGCTCCAGCCCGGCGAGTTCGTGAAGATCATGATCGCGGTGTTCTTCGCGGGCTATCTGGTCGTGCACAAGGACTCGCTCGCGCTGACCGGCCGCAAGGTGTTCGGGGTCCGGCTGCCGCCGGGCCGCCAGCTCGCGCCGATCCTGGCCATCTGGGTGCTGAGTCTGCTCGTCCTGATCTTCGAGCGCGACCTGGGGACCTCGCTGATCTTCTTCGGCCTGTTCGTGGTGATGCTGTACGTCGCCACCGAGCGGGCGGGGTGGATTCTGACCGGCCTGGTGATGGCGGCGATCGGGGCGTTCGTGGTCGGCTCGACCGAACCGCACGTCAAGGGCCGGATCGTCGCCTGGCAGCACCCCTTCGACAACTATCTGCCGCCCGCCCAGCGTCCGCCCGGCCTGATCTCGGACCAGGCGGCCCAGGCCCTGTTCAGCTTCGGCAGCGGCGGCATGACCGGTACCGGCCTCGGCCGCGGCCACCCCGAGCTCGTGGGGTTCGCGGGCCGCAGCGACTTCATCCTGAGCACGGTCGGCGAGGAGCTGGGCCTGGCCGGGGTGATGGCGGTGCTCGTCCTGTACGCACTGCTCGTGCAGCGGGGGCTGCGGGCGGCGCTCGGCGCGCACGACGGCTTCGGCAAGCTGCTCGCCACGGGGCTGGCGGCGGCGCTCGCGCTCCAGGTGTTCGTGGTGGCGGGCGGGGTGACCGGCCTGATCCCGCTGACCGGCAAGGCCCTGCCGTTCCTCGCGAAGGGAGGGTCCTCGCTGGTCGCGAACTGGGTGATGATCGCGCTGCTGATTCGGATCAGTGACAGCGGGGAGCGTCGGCGGGAGGCGGAACAGGCCGCGCCGGAGGCCGAGTTGACGCAACCGGCCCCCTCACCCCGGGCCGAGGCCCATCCCCAGGAGGGGCGCGGGGCTGTGTTTCCTGGGCGGCTCCATCGCTCGGGCGCGACCAGCCGCCTATGGCCCGAAGCCGAAGACCCTCACCCGTGAGGGCGGTTCCCGCTCCCGCGTGTGGATCGCCGGGTGCGACTCGCTCCCGGCTGGTCGCGCAGTTCCCCGCGCCCCTTGTGGGCCGAGGCGGCTCCCGGGTGGCCCAGCACTGCCCGGTGCCGGGTCACCTACAGGGGCGCGGGGAACTGCGCGACCAGCCAGCTACGGTCCGCAGCCGAAAGCCTTCCCGCCTGCGGGGGTCACGCTCCCGCGTGTGCGCTTTCGGGTGCGGGGCGTGCCCGGCTGATCGCGCAGTTCCGCCCCTGGTAGGTGGCCCGGCGCCCACCGGTCGCGCCCGCACGGCAGCGCCGCGAGTACGTGGCCCCGTACGGGTCGGCTCGGGGATCCGGCACCGGTTACACGTAGTCCTCAAGGCGGGCCACGGCGTACCCCTTGTCGGTGATCACCTTCATCACCTGCCGCACCATGTCGGGCATGGTCCCGTTCCAGTCCTCGCGCCCGCGGAAGTGCGTGAGGATGATGTCCCCGGGGTGCAGGTCGCGGTCCCACTCGCGCCATTCCATGTGGTCGGTGAAGGCCTCCTCCGCCCACAGCGGCGCGGCCTGGACGCCGCAGGACTGGGCCGCCTTGAGGGTGTCCTCGTTGTAGTTCCCGTACGGCGGCCGGAACAGCCGGGGCCGCTTGCCCGCCCACTGGCCGATCTTGTCCTGCTGGTCGCAGATCTCCTTCCGCTGCTCGTCGTAGGAGAGCGCGGGCATGTACCGGTGGTTGAGCGTGTGGTTGTTGAGCGTGACGCCCAGGCCCTGCATCTTCTTGAAGTACTCGTGGTCGTTCTTGACCAGGTAGTCGCTGAGGAACGCGCTGTAGGGGATGCGCAGTTCCTGCATCATCTTCAGGAAGGTGGGGTCCTTCTCGGCACCGTCGTCGATCGTCAGGAAGACGATCTTGTCCTTGGTCGGGACGGTGGTGAAGACGGGCGGCAGCGAGTCGCCGCCGTCCGTCTCGAACCCCGGTCGGTTGGTGATCTTCGGCTTGACGGCGGGCGCCGCGGGCGCGAGCAGCGGCGGCTTGGCGAGCCCCCACTTCTTGACGGCCGCGAGCCGGGCGGTCTCGGCCTGCTGGAGCTGCTCGGAGTAGCCCGCGAGTGCTCCGGCGGGACCCTTCTTGGCTGCCTGGGCGCCGGAGTGCCCGGCACCGCCGTCCTCGGAGGCGCAGCCGGAGGCGAGCAACGCGGCGCCGAGCCCGAGGACGAGGCATGCGACCTTTGTCCTGGACTTACCCTTTTGTCGTACTAGTTGCATGGCGCCGCATCCTGTCAGGCGCGGGGCCCGCCGCCCGTACGACACCGCCGCCACGGGCCCACCATCGCCCACCTGGCCCACAGCGGAGCGGCGACCGGGCGACAATGGCGGGGTGAACGACCTCGACACCTTCTCCCTCCTGCTGGCCGACGAGGGCCGCGCCCTGCTCGCATCGCTGCGGGAGTACGACCCGTCCCAGGAGCTGGCGGTGGCCACCCGGCTGCGCCGCGAGCACGACGCGGGCCTGGTGTCGGCGGCGCTCGGGCAGGCGCGGCTGCGGCAGCGGGCGGTGGCGAAGTTCGGCGCGGCCGACGCACACCGGATGTTCTTCACGCCCAACGGCGTCGAGCAGTCGACCCGCGCCTCGGTCGCCACCCACCGCGCGAAGGCCTTCGCCGCGCGCGGCGTACGCGGCGTGGCGGACCTGTGCTGCGGCATCGGCGGCGACGCGCTGGCGCTCGCGCGGGCCGGCATCCCGGTGCTCGCCGTGGACCGCGACCCGCTGACGGCGGCGGTGGCCCGCGCCAACGCGGAGGCGCTCGGCCTCGCGGACCTGATCGAGGTGCGCTGTGCGGATGTGACCGACATCGACACGGCTCCGTACGACGCGGTCTTCGTGGACCCCGCGCGGCGGGGCGGCAGACAAGGAGGGGCCGCGCACAGCGCGTCGGCAAGGGGCGGTGGTCGGGCGACGGGCGGGCGCATCTTCGACCCGGAGGCGTACTCTCCCCCGCTCTCCTGGGCGGTCACGACGGCCCTGGCCGCCCCCTTCGCGGCGCTGAAGATCGCCCCCGGCATCCCGCACGAGGCGATTCCGCCGCAGGCCGAGGCGGAGTGGATCTCGGACGGGGGCGACGTGAAGGAGGCGGTGCTGTGGTTCGGCACCGGCGTCACCCCGGGCGCGGTCCGCGCCACGCTGCTGCCCGCCGCGGCCGACCTGTGGACGGCCGCGCCGCTCGACGCGCCGCCGGTGGGACCGGTGGGGCGCTACCTGTACGAGCCGGACGGCGCGGTCATCCGGGCGCATCTGGTCGCCGAGATCGTGGACCGGTGCGGGGGGCGGCTGATCGACGAGACGATCGCCTATGTGACGAGCGACGAGGAGTACGTGTCCCCGTACACCTCGGCGTACGAGATCACCGATCAACTCCCTTTCAACCTCAAGAAGTTGAAGGCATTGCTGCGGGAGCGGGAGGTGGGGGTGCTCACGGTGAAGAAGCGGGGCTCGGCGGTGGAGCCGGAGGAGATCCGGCGCCGCGTGAAGCCGGCGGGGCCGAACTCGGCGACGGTGTTCCTGACCAGGGTGGCAGGCGCCCCGACGATGCTCGTCGGCCACCCCCTCCCCCACCCCACCGGGGCTCCGCCCCGGACCCCTTGAGGGACGGAGCCCCTCGAACCCCTGCCAGGGGCTCCGCCCCCTGCACCCCCGATCGCGCCTGAACGGCGCTCGTCCTCAAACTCCCCCAAGGCCTCAAGGGCCAGGGGGGACCCCCATGACAGGCTGAGGTTGCCCGGTGCTGGCCCGCACCGGGCATTTAGGGGCGCGGGGAACTGCGCGACCAGCCACGCACGGCCCGCAGCCGAAAACGGGTTTTTTGGGGGCGCGAGGAACTGCGCGAGAAGCGACCACGCCCCGCAGCCGACAAGGGCCTTCAGGGGCGCGGGGAACTGCGCAACCAGGCACCCACGGTCCGCACCTTCCCGGGCACGAGCAACCCGCACGGCCCGAGGCCGAAACCCGGCACAGGGGCGCGGGCCCCCGCAAAGAAGCCCGCACCTCCACCCGCTCACGCCAAATCGGTCAGCTCGTCCGCGTAGACCTGGGAGAGCGGCTGAGGCCCCACGTACTGCTGGCAGTTGCACTGCCCCGACTCGAACCGCAGCGGCTTCTTGCTCTCGTCCCAGGCCACCGGCACCTCAACCCGCTCATGGCACTTGCCCGCCTTGTCGTGTTTGGCCAGGTGGTGCGTGCACCCGCACACCGGCTCCGGCGCCTTGTGGGCCGCCTCCACCGCGAGGCGTTCCTGCTTCGCCGCCTCCAGCCGCTCCATCTTGCGCTCGTGACGCGTGCGCAGCGCCGTCCGGGCGTTGTCGATCGCCCAGCCGAATCCGCCCATCCAGAACACGATTAGAATCCACCAGTACCAGGCCATGGCGACCGCCCTTCCCCCGAGATGTGTCCCCGCACCGCGCTGCGGAACCCTCAGGATAGGCGCGTGAGGGAGCGCTGGACCCAGCGCCGGTGGGCGGCCGCCTTCACCACGCCGACGAGGCCGGTCAGCCAGCAGATCAGGCCGAGACCCATGCCGTAGACGACGAGCGCGTACGTGTCGCGGCCCGGCGCGGCCGTCGCCGGCAGCACCAGGCAGACGGCGAGGCCGCCCGCACACAGCAGCACCGAGGGGACCAGCCAGGCGAGACTCAGGCCGGGCTTGCGCAGATTGCGGTCGAGTACCGGATCGCGATCCAACTCGCCCCATTGGCGCAGGAGTTCGCGAATGCGCCGGTCCTTGCGGAGGCCGAACCCGACGGCGATGCCGGTCGGGATCATCACTCCGAGACCCAGCAGCAGGAACACACCGCCGACTATGGCGGTGAGGACATCGGTCAGTGAGGTGAGCGCGGTGCCGACCATGGACCAGCCCAGCGCGAAGAGCGCCGCCCACAGCCAGAGCAACCCGAGCCGGCCCGCCCCCAAGTGCCCCTTGACCAGCACGTCGAGGACCTGCGCACGGTCCGCGAGCAGCGCGTTGCGGTCGGGCCAGGCGCGCAGCTCGACCGGGGGCGGCGAGGGAGGGAGCGACGATCGGGGCGTCATGCGCCAGAGATTATCGGGGGCGCCCCCGGTCCCGGCGGCCACCCTGCGTCATATGCCCGGCAGTTGGCCGGTTCCGCGAGCCGGAAGCCGCCCCGCCCTCTGCCTCCGGGAGCCCAACCCCCTTGCCACTCGGCCGAGTTCGAGCGGGTTCGCCGCCGCATGGTCCGGCCGGTCGGCCGCCACCGGAGAACTCCCCGTCGAGCGGGGCGAAAGTGCCCCGGGAGCGCCGGCGGTCTCGGCCGCCCGATTCCACCGCTCCACGTCGCTCAGCCGTCGAGACGCTCCTCAAGGCGCACGGTCACGGTGTCCCCCGCCTCCTTGCCGATCGCCTTGCGCACCTCGGCCTTCACGGGCAGCTTGTGCGTGCCGTCGCCCAGCGCCATGAACGAGCTGCGGAACGGATGGCCGTCGACGGTTCCGGCGACCTTCACCAGGCCCCGGGTGCCGAAGAACTCGGCGGACTCGGGCCAGACGACGTACGTCCAGCCGCCTTCGTTCGGGCTCTTCACCAGCTCGGCGCTGAATTCCCGGTCCACTCGTCGGGGCATCGGGTCACGCGTCCCGCACGGCCTGGAGGTCGATCTTCTTCATGCCCATGACCGCGGCCATGACCCGCTCGGACTTCTCCGCGCCCTGGCCGAGCAGCTCGGGCAGTTCGGCCGGGACGATCTGCCACGAGAGCCCGTACCTGTCCTTCAGCCAGCCGCACGGGCCCTCTTCGCCGCCCTCGCCGAGCCGGGTCCAGAACCGGTCGATCTCCTCCTGGTCCGAGCAGCCCACCGAGAGCGAGATCGCCTCGCTGAAGGTGAACTGGGGGCCGCCGTTGAGGGCGATGAAGCGCTGGCCCGCGATGACGAACTCGACCGTCATGACCGAGCCGGTCTCGCCGGGCGCGGACGCCGGGAAGTGCGTGACCGACGCGACGCGCGAGTCGCCGCCGAAGATGGAGACGTAGTGGTCGGCCGCTTCCTCGGCCTGGCCGTCGAACCAGAGGAACGTGGTGATCTTCTGCGTGATCTGCGCGGACATCGTCGGTCTCCTTGCCGTGGCCGGGCCCCGTGCGGGCGGCATCGAAAGGTGGACCGGAACCCCGCGCGAAACTCATCGCGGTTACAGGACAGCACCGGGCCCGGTGCCCGGCAACATTTCCGGCGGCCGGGGCCGGGGCCCCGGCCGGCGTGCCCCAGAGGCCTCAGCCCTCGACGACCTCGCGCACCTCGGACGTGATGTCCCAGCCGTCCTCGTGGATCTTCACGAAGCGGGTGGCCCACTCGATCGCCTCGGCCTTGTCCTTGGCCTGGATCATCGCGTAGCCGCCCACGACCTCCTTGGACTCGGTGAACGGGCCGTCGGTGACCGTCAGCTCGCCGTTGTTCCAGCGCACCCGGGTGCCCTCGGCGGACGGGGTGAGCCCGGCGGTGTCGAGCAGCACACCGGCCTTGGTCATCTCCTCGATGAGGTGGCCCATCCGCTCCATGAGCTCGGGGGTGACACCGCTCGCGGGGGTGTTGTTCTCGTCGATGCGGACCATCGTCAGGTAGCGCGGCATGGCCGTTCTCCGTTCTGTTCTGCGTTCTGTGCGGTGTGGTGCGGGGCGGGGAGCTCGTCCCCGCCCCGCACCCTTGCGTCGAACCGGAGACGGCCGGATCGACACCACCGGGAAGATTCGCCGGACTTTTTTCGGGAGCCCTGTTCCGGGCCGGCCGCCCGGGCCTCAGCTCGTGAGGACGACGAGCTGCCGGGTCGCCCGGGTCATCGCGACATAGCGGTCCACGGCCCCCTCGACGCCTTCGCCGAACCGCTCCGGGTCGACGAGGACGACGAGATCGAATTCGAGGCCCTTCGACAGCTCGGGCGACAGCGACCGCACCCGTGAGGTGCCTCGGAACCCGGGGGCGCCGATCACGCACGCGATCCCGTCGCCGTGCGCGGCGAGCCAGCCCTCCAGGACCGTGTCGAGGTCGGCCGCGGAACCGTGGACGACGGGGACACCGCCGCTGCGGATGGAGGTGGGCACATTGGCGTCGGGCAGTGCGGCGCGGATGACCGGCTCGGCCTCCGCCATCACCTCTTCCGGGGTGCGGTAGTTGACGCTGAGCGAGGCCACCTCGACCCGGTCGAGCCCAATCCGCTCCAGACGTTCGCGCCACGACTCGGTGAACCCGTGCCGGGCCTGGGCCCGGTCGCCGACGATGGTGAAGCTCCGGGACGGACAGCGCTGCAGCAGCATCTGCCACTCCGCGTCCGTGAGTTCCTGCGCCTCGTCGACGACGATGTGCGCGAAGGGGCCCGCCAGCAGATCGGGTTCGGCGACGGGCAGGGCGCTGTCGTCGATCAGGGTGTCCTGGAGGTCCTTGCCGCGCAGCATCCGCAGCGCGCCCTCGCTCTCGTCGCCCGCCGACTGGAAGTTGGACGCCGAGATGATCTCGTCGATGACCCCGGACATCCGCTCGCGCTCGGCGGCGACCACCGCCTCGTGCCGCCTCCTGCGCCGCTCCACCTCCGGGTCGCCGAGCCGCTGCCGAGCGGCGTCCAGGAGCGGCAGGTCGGACACCGTCCAGGCCCCCGCGTCCGGGCGCCGCAGTCGGCGTACGTCGTCGGGGCCGAGCCAGGGCGCGCACATCCGCAGGTAGGCCGGGACCGACCAGAGGTCCCCCACCACGTCGGCCGCTTCGAGCAGCGGCCAGGCGCTGCCGAGCGCCTCGGCGAGGTCCCGGTCCTGGGCCAGCGCCTTGCGGAACTCCGCGGGCGTGACGTCGTCGCCGTCGTACTGGTCGAGCAGGATCGTGAACAGTGCCTCCCGGACCAGCTCGCGCCCCTCGTTGTGCGGGGTGCCGGGGCCGGGCGCCGCGAAGGCCTCCGCCCAGTCGTCGGCGGTCAGCCGGACGTCGGCCCAGGGGGTGGTCACGGTCAGGGCGGCGGTGGGCGGCTCCTCGTAGAAGGCGACGGCCTTCTCGACGGCCCCCACCATGTCGGCGGACGCCTTGAGGCGGGCCACCTCCGGGTCGCTCTCCTCCTCGGCGTCGGCGCCCTCGGTGACGAGGTCGCGCAGGATGCAGGTCTGCACGCCCTCCTCGCCGAGGCTGGGCAGCACGTCGGCGACGTAGTCCAGGTACGGGCGGTGCGGCCCGACGAACAGGACCCCGCCGCGACGGTGGCTCAGGCGCGGGTCGGAGTAGAGCAGGTACGCCGAGCGGTGCAGGGCGACGACGGTCTTGCCCGTGCCGGGGCCGCCGTCGACGACGAGCGCGCCGCGCGAGCCGGCCCGGATGATGGCGTCCTGGTCGGCCTGGATGGTGGACAGGACGTCCCGCATCCGGGCCGAGCGGTTGGTGCCGAGGCTGGCGATGAACGCGGACTGGTCGTCGAGGGCCGCATGCCCTTCGAGCCCCTCGGCGCTGAACACCTCGTCCCAGTAGTCGCTGATCCGGCCCGCGGTCCAGCGGTACCGGCGGCGGCTCGCCAGGCCCATCGGGCCGGCGTGGGTCGCCGCGAAGAACGGTTCGGCCGCGGGCGAGCGCCAGTCGACGAGGAGCCTGCGGCCCTCGCGGTCGGTGAGCCCGAGCCGGCCGATGTACAGGGGCTCGGCAGTGTCGGCGGCGACGATGCGTCCGAGGCACAGGTCGAGGCCGAAGCGGCGCAGGGTCCGCAGGCGGCCGGTCAGCTGATGGACCTCGATGTCCCGGTCCATGGCGGCCCGGCCGATGCCGCCGGGCGACCGGCGCAGCTCGTCGAGGTGGCCGGAGAGTTCGGTGATGGTTTCGTCGAGGGTGCGGGCGATGGCGGCGAAGTGCCGCTCGTCGCCCCCGATCAGCGCCGGATCGGCCTTGGCGGCAAGACGGTCGGGAAGGTCGAACGCGCTGGAGGATCCAGGAACCGACAACTGCACACGCACTTCGTGAATCTCCCAATTCCGCAGGTACTGGCCCGAGGCCAGTGATTCTGCGGCACGATGGGGGCCTTGCCGCAAGCCCCCCAGTGCGCTATATCTTGATAGTGGCGAGGAGAGCACGTACTCCTTGCCTTCTTTGTTTCCGCTGTGCATT
Source organism: Streptomyces xanthochromogenes (assembly GCF_014650455.1). Taxonomy (GTDB): domain Bacteria; phylum Actinomycetota; class Actinomycetes; order Streptomycetales; family Streptomycetaceae; genus Streptomyces; species Streptomyces xanthochromogenes. The sequence continues at coordinate 608,272 of NZ_BMUZ01000001.1, forward strand.
CCGCGCCGTGCGGGTTCCGGCCGAGGCATTTCCCGTTTCGCCGCACTTCCCCGTTCGGCCGCGCCCCTCCTAGACGTAGTCCTCCAGGCGGGCCACCGTGAAGCCCTGCTCCTGTATGTGGCGGAGCATGTTCGCGGTCATCTCCGTCATGGAGGTGCCCTTGAGTTCCTTGGGGCCGCGGAAGTGCGCGAGGATGATGTCACCGGGGTGCAGCTTCTTGTCGCCGCGCTGGTACTGCATGTTGGTTATCTGCATCGACTCGCGCCACAGCACCATCGCCCGGACGTCACAGGACTTGGCGGCCGCTCGGGTGTTCTCGTTCCAGTTGCCGTACGGGGGCCGGAAGAGCCGGGGGGCCTTGCCGTACTCCGTGCCCAGCTTCTTCTCCTGGGTGCATATCTCGTTCTTCTGCGCGGCCTCGCCGAGCGTGCGCAGATTGGGGTGCGAGAGCGTGTGGTTCTCTATCGAGTTCCCGAGCTCCTGCAGCGGCTTGAAGTAGCCGTAGTCGCCGCGAATGATGTCGTCGGTCAGGAACATCGTGAACGGGATCTTCAAGTCCCGCATCATTTCGACGAACTTGGGGTCCTTCTCGGCACCGTCGTCGAACGTCACGAAGACGATCTTTTCCTTGGTGGGAATGTCGCTCACCACCGGCACCTCACCCGGCTTGCCGTGCACCGGCTTCTCGGCGGGCGGCGCGGGCGGTGCGGCGAACGGCTTGAGGCCCCACTTGCGGTACGCGGCCTCGGTGGCGGCCTTGTCGTCGCCCGGCGACGGCTTCGAGGGCGCACCGCTCGCCTTGCCGGACGGGGCGGACGCGGAGGGGGCGCTGCTCGATCCGCCGCCGGAGGAGCAGCCCGCGACCATCAGCAGACCGAAGAGAGCCGCACCGACCGCCTTCTTGCGCACGAGCCAACCCATGTCTCAATACCGCCCGTTTCTGTCATCAGCTACTCATAACTTGATGCCAGAAACGGGCGCGGGGTTGCCTGAAGCGGTCAGATGACGCCCGATACCGATCAGGAGGGGCTCAGGCGTCCGCCGCCCCGAGCGACTCGAAGCGCCAACGGTGCACCGGCCGGGCCACCAACTCCCCGTCCGGGTGCGGGAGTTCGGGCAGTTCGGCGTCGTAGGACGCGTCCCACCAGGTGATGACCAGGACCCGGTCGCCGGGCGCGCGCAGGATCTCGCGGCGCAGCGGCGAACCGGCCACCGGGTGCCCGCGGACCCAGTCGAGCAGTTCGTCGCCGCGGCCCTCGGCCGCCCGGGCCTCCCACATCAGCGCGACGGTCATGAGTACAGGTTCTTCTTGCTGACCTCGTGCACATGGTCGTGATCGTGCGCATGGGCGTGCGCCTCGCCCGGTACGTGCGGCTCGGTCACCGGCAGCGAGGAGTCCGCCGAGAGCTCCAGGTCGGAGGCGGGCCGGTTCCTGGCCACCATCTCCGCGCCGAGCGCCGCGACCATCGCGCCGTTGTCCGTGCACAGGCCGGGCCGCGGCACCCGCAGCCGGATGCCGGCCCGCTCGCAGCGCTCCTGGGCGAGCGCGCGCAGCCGGGAGTTGGCGGCCACGCCGCCGCCGATCATCAGGTGGTCGACGCCCTCGTCCTTGCAGGCCCGTACGGCCTTGCGGGTCAGCACGTCCGCCACGGCCTCCTGGAAGGACGCGGCCACGTCCCGCACCGGCACCTCCTCGCCCGCGTTGCGCTTGGCCTCGATCCAGCGGGCCACGGCGGTCTTCAGGCCGGAGAAGGAGAAGTCGTACGCCGGGTCGCGCGGGCCGGTGAGGCCGCGCGGGAAGGCGATCGCCTTCGGGTCGCCCTCCTTGGCGAGGCGGTCGATGACCGGGCCGCCGGGGAAGCCGAGATTGAGCACCCGGGCGATCTTGTCGAAGGCCTCGCCCGCCGCATCGTCGATGGTGGCGCCCATGGGGCGCACGTCGGAGGTGATGTCGGGGGCGAGCAGCAGCGAGGAGTGGCCGCCGGACACCAGCAATGCCATCGTCGGCTCGGGCAGCGGCCCGTGCTCCAGCTGGTCGACGCAGATGTGCGAGGCCAGGTGGTTGACCCCGTACAGCGGCTTGTTCAGAGCGTAGGCGTACGCCTTCGCGGCCGAGACGCCGACGAGCAGCGCGCCCGCGAGCCCGGGCCCGGCGGTGACCGCGATGCCGTCGAGGTCGCGCGCCGAGATCCCGGCGGTCTTCAGCGCGCGCTCGATGGTCGGCACCATCGCTTCGAGGTGGGCGCGCGACGCGATCTCGGGGACCACGCCGCCGAACCGGGCGTGGGTGTCCACGCTGGAGGCCACGGCGTCGGCGAGCAGCGTCGTACCGCGCACGATGCCGACGCCGGTCTCGTCGCAGGAGGTCTCGATGCCCAGTACGAGCGGTTCGTCAGCCATCAGTCAGTCTCTTCTGTTCCTTGGACGTATTCCTGGACGGTCAGTCGCATCACGAGCGCGTCCACGTTGCCCGGCTGGTAGTAGCCGCGGCGGAAGCCGATGGGCTCGAAGCCGAAGCGCTCGTAGAGCTTCTGGGCCCGGGTGTTGTCCACGCGCACTTCGAGCAGGACCTCGTCGCACTCGAAGGCGGTGGCGTGCTTGAGCAGATCGGTCAGGAGGCGGGCGCCGAGCCCGGTGCCCCACTGGTCGCGGGCGGCGGCGATGGTCTGGACGTCCGCGAGGTCGCCCGCCGCGGCGAGCCCGGCGTAGCCGACGAGCCGCCCCCGCGCGTCCTCGGCGACCACATAGCGGCGGGTGGCACCCGGCCCGCGCGCGTGCGCGAGCTCGGACCAGAACATTCCCGCCGACCAGGCGTCCTCGGGGAACAGCTCGTGTTCGAGGTCGAGCACGGGCCCGATGTCCCACCAGCGCATCTCGCGCAGCACGGCTTCGGTCACTTGGGGGTGACCACCTTGTAGTTCTTGGGCACCTGCGCGTCCGGCCGGCGCAGGTACAACGGTGTCGTCGGCAGGAACTCCGAGCCCGCGGCGAGCTTCTCGGCAGCCAGCGCGGCGAGCGCGCCCGCCGACTGGTGCTCGGGGCCGCGCGCCTCGGGGAACGCCTCCGGGTAGAGCACCGCGCCCTGGCCGACGACCGGCAGACCGCTCAGCTGCTCGGCGATGTCGCCGGGCCGGTCGACGGCGGGCTCGCCCGCACGGGTGCGGAAGTCGTCGTAGCGGGCCCAGTAGACCTCCTTGCGGCGGGCATCCGTGGCGACCACGAAGGGCCCCTCGATGCCGGAGGCGTAGGCGAGTCCGTCCAGGGTGCACAGGCCGTGCACGGGCACGCCGAGCACGGAGCCGAACGTCGCGGCGGTGACCAGACCGACACGGAGGCCCGTGTACGGGCCGGGGCCGACGCCGACGACCAGGTCCGTCACGGCGTCCAGGGCGAGGCCGGCCTCGGCGAGCACCCGGTCGACAGCGGGCAGCAGCAGTTCCCCGTGTCGGCGGGCGTCGACCTGCCGGGACTCGGCGACGACGGAGGTGCCGTCGTGCAGGGCGACGGTGACGGCGGGGGTGGCGGTATCAACGGCGAGCAGGAGCACGCGAACAGCCTACGACCAAGCCGACGGGGGCACGGCGTCCCGCCCGAGCCGTCACCTGCTGCTACCGTCAGCCGCAGGTATGACCGTAGGCATGCATGTACGTACGAAAGGGGAAGCCCAGGTGGCACGGAGCAGCACGGGATTCGTGGCCGGGATCACCGCGGCCGCTCTCGCGGTGGTCGGCTTCCTCGCCTACCAGGCCTCGGCGAGCGCGCCTCCGGCCGCGGATCTCGCGGCCCCGGGCACCAGCGCGTCCCCGTCGGCGAAGCCGTCCAACCTGCCCCCCGCGGGCTCCCCCGCGAGCAAGCCGGACCTCACGGTGCCGGTCAACTCGGGCACCGGCGTCCGGGTCGTGTACGCGCTCAGCGCGAAGCGGGTGTGGCTGGTGGGGGTGGCCAAGACGCCGAAGACCTTCGCGGTCGTACCGTCCGCGATCAACCCGAAGCCGGGCACGTACGTGGTGCTCTCGCGCACCGGCAACAAGATCACCGGCTCGGACGGGGTGGCCATCGACCACGTCGTACGGTTCGCCAGCAACGAGAACGTGGCGATCGGCTTCAGCTCGGCGGTCGACGGCTCGATGACGATCCCGAAGACGGGCAAGAAGGCCGGCGGCATCCGCATGACGCGGGCCGACGGCGACGCGATGTGGACGTTCGCGACCCGCAACTCCAAGGTCGTCGTCGTCCCGTAGCGACGAAGCCAGTCGGCATCCCGGATCGACGAAGGCCGACGTCGTCCCGTAGCCACGACGTCGGTTGTCGCCCCCCGGCCACAAAGGGATGCCGTCCCGCAACCGCTGGTGAGCTGCGCGTGGGGCGTCGCGTCACCTGTCACCCGCGAGCCGCGCAGAACGTCGTGCCGCAGCCGCGGCCGCCGCGCGCGGGCGCCCGCCGGTGGCGACAATCACCCGATAGGACTACGGGCTATGCCGCGTCCCGATGGGCTTCGCCCTCATCGGCCGTCGGCGCGCTCTCCCGCGGCGGCGTCGACACGGCGCTGGCCGCGGCGCAGGAGGCCAGCAGATCGCGTATCGACACCCCGAGCGGCACCGGGACGCCCCGCGGGGCCGACGGCTTCGCTTCGCGTTCCGGCACGGTCATGGCGGCCTCCTGGGGCTGCGGAAGAAGGCGCGGTTAGGTAGACCTAACCAGGTCTCTTCCTCCATGTGACCATGCCTGGTGCGACCAACGCAACATTTTGCCGACGTCTTGTCGGAACGTACGGCTCGCTCCAGCCGCACCCGGGCCCGGCCTCAGAGCGCCTCGACCCCCGCGCCGCTCCAGCGCGACCCGATTCCGGTGATCGTCACCGTTCGGCGGTCGTCGTCGGTCTCGCCCACGACACGGTCGATGAGCACCTGCAACCGGTCCTCGGACAGGTCCTCGACCTTGCCCTCGCCCCACTCGACGACCACCACGGACTCGGGCAGCGACACGTCGAGGTCGAGGTCCTCCATCTCGTCGAGGCCGCCGCCCAGCCGGTAGGCGTCCACGTGCACCAGGGCCGGGCCGCCGGTGAGCGAGGGGTGCACCCGGGCGATGACGAAGGTGGGGGACGTGACGGCGCCGCGCACACCGAGGCCCTCGCCGAGGCCACGGGTGAGGGTCGTCTTTCCGGCGCCGAGCTCCCCGGTGAGCATCACGAGGTCGCCGGGGCGGAGCAGTTTGGCGATGCGGCGCCCCAACTCCTGCATTTCGGAAGGGGAGTTGAGGGTGAGGCTGGTGCCGGCGTCAGCGGCCGGGCTGGTGTGCGGTGCTTCCATACGTCCCAACGTTAGCGGCCTGCGGCACCGCGCCGACCCGGGCCAGGAGGTCGGCGAGGCGGTCGGTGACCGTCTCGGGGTGCTCCAGCATCACCAGGTGCCCGCCGTCCGGCACGATGACCAGCTCCGCGTCGGGCAGCAGATCGGCGATGGCCTCGCTGTGCGAGCTGGGCGTGACCAGGTCGCGATCGCCGGCCAGCACCAGGACGGGCACCTCCGCGAAGATCGCGAGGGCCGCCGTCTTGTCGTGCTCGGAGAAGGCCGGATAGAACTCGGCGACCACGTCGATCGGGGTGCCCTCGATCATCCGCTCGGCGAACCGGGCGACCGCCGGGTCGACGTCCTTCGAGGAGAACGAGTAGCGCTTGATCATGCCCGCGAACAGGTCGGCCGTCGCCCGCCGCCCCCGCTCCACCAGCTCCGCCTGCGAGCCGAGCGCCTTGAGCACGCCAGGAAGCACCCGGCGCACCGCGTTGACCCCGGCCACCGGAAGCCCGTAGTTGACCTCGCCCAGCTTGCCCGAGGACGTGCCGACGAAGGCGACGCCGACCACCCGGTCCCGGATCAGCTCGGGGTACTGCTCGGCCAGGGCCATGATCGTCATGCCGCCCATGGAGTGGCCGACCAGGACGAGCGGGCCCTCGGGCGCGGCCGCGTCGATGACGGCCTTCAGGTCCCGGCCCAGCTGGTCGATGTCGACCGGGAGTCCCTCGCGCTGGGCCTTGCCACGGTCCGAGCGGCCGTGGCTGCGCTGGTCCCAGTGGACCGTGCGCAGCACCCCGCGCAGGGCCGCGCGCTGGAAGTGCCAGGAGTCCTGGCTGAGGCAGTAGCCGTGCGAGAACACCACGGTGACCGGGGCGGGCACCTTGCGCCCGAAGAGCCGGCGCTTGCGCGAGCCGTTGGCGCCGGCCTCCGGCTCGACCTCGTCGGTCTCGTAGTACAGAACGGTCCCGTCGTCGGCGGCCACCTTGCCCGGCATGCCCCGCAGCGCGCCGTACGGCCCGGACGCGTCCAGGGCCAGGCGTGCTTTCCTGCGCATGCCGCGCCCGACGGTGAGCCGCTCTATGGCCACGCCCGCCGCCGCGCCCGCCGCGACCACGCCTATCGCGGCGCCCGCGACGGAGGCCAGGCGCCAGCTGCCGACCGCCGACCGGGCGTCCTGCACCGCGGATACGACGGCGTCCCCCGTGCTGGTCTCGCTCACCGTGCCGCTCCGCTCTTACTCGTCGTCGCCGGAACACTCATTCACGTCGAGGGGCCCCTCGGGCCGCTCGTTCACATAGACGCGCGGTACCCGCGAACCGATGCGCGTCACGATCTCGTACGCGATCGTGTCGGCCGCCCGCGCCCAGTCCTCGGCCGTCGGCTCCCCGTCGTCGCCGGGACCGAAGAGAACGGCCCGCGCGCCCGGCTCGACCGTGTCCCCCTCAAGGTCGACCACGAACTGATCCATGGCAATGCGGCCCGCCGCGGTACGCACTTTCCCGCCCACCAGAACCGGACCGCGCCCCGAGGCGTGCCGCGGGATGCCGTCGCCGTAGCCGAGCGGGACCAGACCGAGGGTGGTCTCGTTCCCCGTGACGTAGTGATGCCCGTAACTGACGCCGTGACCCGCCGGAACCTGCTTAACGAGCGCGACCGAGGCCGACAGGGTCATGACCGGCCGCAGCCCGAGCTCCCGCGCGGTGCCGAGCTCGGGCGCCGGGGAGACCCCGTACATGGCGATGCCGGTGCGTACGAGGTCGTAGTGCGACTCGGGGAGGGTGAGCGTGGCCGGGGAGTTGGCGATGTGCCGCACCTCGGGGGTGATGCCCGCCTTCTCCGCGTACGCGGTCATCTCCTGGAACACCGAGAGCTGGGCCGCGATCGAGGGGTGGCCGGGCTCATCGGCACAGGCCAGGTGCGACCACAGGCCGGTGACGTTCACCTCGGGGGCGGCGAGCGCCGCGTGCACCAGCTCCGGCCAGTCGGCGGGCTGGCAGCCGTTGCGGCCGAGGCCGGTGTCGGCCTTGAGCTGGATCCTGGCCGTGCGGCCGGCGGCGCGGGCCGCGTCGGCCGCCTCCCGCAGGGCCCACATGCCGCTCACCGAGACATCGATGTCCGCTTCGATCGCCTCGCGCCAGGGGCCGCCCGGCGTCCACAGCCAGCACAGCATCGGGCCCTGGATGCCGGCCGCGCGCAGGGCGAGCGCCTCGTGCGGGGTGGCGGTGCCGATCCAGCCGGCGCCCGCCTCCAGAGCCGCCTCGGCGCAGGGCAGCGCGCCGTGCCCGTACGCGTCCGACTTCACCACGGCCATGAGCTGGGCGCCGGACGAATGAGCGCGCAGCGTCCGCACATTGGCACGCAGCGCACCGAGGTCGATCTCGGCGCGGGCGCGTCCGGCGGGGCTCTGAGTCATCGCGGTCATCGCGCCAGTCTCTCAGAGCGCACGGGCAGCCGGATTGTGCCGCGGGCCACACCCGGTGTCAGGTGCCGTCGCGGTGCCCCCACACGTAGACGAGGTCCTTGTTGCGCAGCACGTCCCACAGCCTGCGCGCGTCGGTCAGGCTCAGGTTGACGCAGCCCTGGCTGCCGACCGAGGTGTACACGCTGTGGTAGATCGCGTGGAAGGCCTGACCGCCGTCGAAGAACTGGGCGTAGGGCATGGCCTGGTGGTAGATCGACGACACGTGGTTCTTGTGCCGCCAGTAGACCTTGTGCCAGCCGCCCCGGGTGGGCAGCGAGGCCCGCCCGCTGCGGATCGGCACCGGACCGAACGTCACCTTGCTGCCGGTCTGGACCCACATCAGCTGCCGCGTCAGATCGACGCACGCCACCCGCTGCTTCCTCACCGGGCACTTGTGGGCCGCGTTGGGGTTCTTGCGGGCGGACAGGAACTGCATCCGCGACCAGGTGACCGGTCCCGCGAAGCCGATGGTGGGCGAAATCCCCTGCTGCTGTTGGAACTTGCGGATCGCCGCGCAGTCGGCGGCGGACTGCCGGCCGTCCACCTTGAGGCGCAGCCAGCGCTCGACCTGACGCTGGTAGGGCCCGGTCTTGGCGGTGCAACTGCCGGGTTTGGCGGTGAGCTCGCTCTGCGGCACGTACTCGATGAGCCGGTACGCGTCCTCCGGGGCGGCGGCCGGCTCCGCCCGGTCCTCGGCGGCCCCGGGCTCGTACACGAGCGGCGGGAGCACCTGGTCGGGGGTGTCGAGCGGCAGCGCGGGCGACGCCGACGCCACCCCGGGCACCAGCGTCTCGGCGGGGGCGCCGCTGTCCGGTGCGGGCGGTGCGGGTGGCGCGGGGGCGGCGGGCCGGGGCGGCGGGGGCGGCGCCTCTCCGCTGCCGGGGGCGGCCGCGCCGAGGGTGAGCGCGGCCGCGAGCATCAGCCCGCACGCTCCCCACTTCTGGCGTTTCTTACGCTTTTGTCCTTGGCTCATGCGCCCAGCGAACCCCGCGCCCCGGGCAAGTCGCGGAAGCCGCGCGGCGCATGTCACCCGGGAGCGGGCGGGCCGGGCCCCCACGCCATCGCTCGGCGGGGGTTCCGGTCGGACCGGGGACTACCGCTCGGCGGGGGTTGCCGCGATGTCCCTCCAGGCCTCGGGGAGCGCCTCGGCCACCGCGTACGCCGAGGTCGGGGCGCCCTGGGCGGCGTGCCGGCCGGCCAGGCCGTGCAGGTAGGCGGCCGCCGACGCCGCGTCGCGCGCGGGCAGGCCGGTCGCGAGCAGCGAGCCCGCCAGGCCCGAAAGCACGTCACCGCTGCCGGCGGTGGCCAGCCACGGGGTGCCGGTCGAGTTGACCCGGACCGGGCCTTCGGCGTCCGCGATCAGAGTGGTCGAGCCCTTCAGGAGCACCGTCGCCCCGAACCGCGCGGCCAGTTCGCGCACCGAGGCGAGCCGTTCGGCCTCGACCTGCTCGCGCGGGACCCCGAGCAGGGCCGCCGCCTCGCCTGCGTGCGGGGTGAGCAGGGTGGCGGCGGAGCGGGCCCGTACGGCGTCGGGGTCCAGGCCGCGCAGGCCGTCCGCGTCCACCAGGACCGGCACGTCGGACGCGAGCACCTCGGTCACGCCCGGCCCCTCGCCGAGGCCGGGGCCGACCACCCAGGCCTGCACCCGGCCGGCCTGGTCGGGCGAGCCGTCCGACACCAGGGTCTCGGGGAAGCGGGCGATCACGGCGTCCCCGCCGGGGCCCACGTACCGCACGGCCCCGGCCCCGCCGCGCAGCGCGCCCGCGACGGCGAGGACGGCCGCGCCCGGGTACCGGCCGGAGCCCGCGACGACCCCGACGACGCCCCTGCGGTACTTGTCGCTCTCGGCGGCCGGCGCGGGCAACAGGTCCGCCACTTCGCCGTGTTGGAGCGCCTCGACGGCCGGTACGGAGGGCAGGTCGAGGCCGATCGGGACGAGGTGCACCACGCCCGCGTACTCCTGTGCGGGGTCGATGAGCAGGCCCGGCTTGTACGCGCCGAACGTGACGGTGACGTCCGCGCGCAGCGCCTCGCCCGCGACCTCGCCGGTGTCCGCGTCCACGCCGCTCGGCAGGTCGACGGCGACGACCAGCGCGTTCGAGCCCCGGGCGGCGCGGGCCAGGGGCACGGCGTCGGGGCGGAGCCCGCCGTGGCCGCCGATGCCGGTGATGCCGTCCAGTACGAGATCGGCGACGGCCAGCACCTCGAAGGGGTCCTCGGCGACGCGGCCGCCGGCGCGGGTGAACGCGGCGAGGCCCTCCGGGTGGGCGCGGTCGGGCGCGAGCAGCACCGCGCTGACACCGGCACCCCTGCGGGCCAGCCGGGCGCCCGCGTACAGCGCGTCGCCGCCGTTGTCGCCGCTGCCGACGAGCAGGACTACGCGGGCGCCGTACGTACGGCCCAGCAGCCCCGCGCAGGTGGCCGCGAGGCCGGCGGCGGCGCGCTGCATCAGGGTGCCCGGGGGGAGCTTGGCCATGAGCTCGCGCTCGGCGGTGCGGACGGTGGTGACGTCAAACCCAGTACGCATGCGCCCACTCTCCCCCGAGCCCCCCGCCCCCGGCCACCGGGGGCCCACCCCGGGTCTCCGCCCCGGACCCCGCGGGGTTTGCCCACCCTCCCGCCCATATGGCGGGTTGCATCGGCTGAGCCCTGGGGCTGCGCCCCAGACCCCGGGGGACTTGCCCACCCGCCCGCCCATATGGCGGGTTGGATCGGCTGAGCCCTGGGGCTGCGCCCCAGACCCCTGCGGGGGCTCCGCCCCCTGCACCCCCGTTCGCGCCTGAACGGCGCTCGTCCTCAATCGCCGGACAGGCTGTAGGTGCCCCAGCACCGAGCCTTTCAGGGGCGCGAGGAACTGCGCGAGACGCGGGCACGGACCGCAGCCGACAACGGGGTTGGGGGCGCGAGGAACTGCGCGAGAAGCCACCCACGGTCCGAGGACGTAAACGGGGTTGGGGGCGCGAGGAACTGCGCGAGACGCGGGCACGGACCGCAGCCGACAACGGGGTTGGGGGCGCGAGGAACTGCGCGAGCAACCACCCACGGTCCGCACCCGAACCAGGGGCCCGGGGCCGCGGCCCCGGAAGCCCACCCGCCCCCCACCCCCAGAGGGTTGCGGGAAGGGGCGGGGAGGGGCGAAACCCAGGGCCCCGCACGCCACGCGGCGCAGATGGCGCCGCAGGGCAGGGCGGGGTGGTGGGAAAGTCACCCCTCCGCGATCACCACCGCGGACGCCACCCCCGCATCATGGCTGAGCGAAACGTGCCAATGCCGAACCCCCAGCTCGGCCGCCCGCGCCGCGACGGAGCCCCGGACGCGCAGCCGGGGCTGCCCGCTCCCCTCCACGTACACCTCCGCATCCGTCCACAACAGCCCCGCCGGCGCCCCCAGCGCCTTCGCGAGGGCCTCCTTCGCGGCGAAGCGGGCGGCGAGCGAGGCGTCGCCGCGCCGCGCGCCGCTGGGCAGCGTCAACTCGCTTTCCACGAACAGCCGTTGAAGCATCCCGGGCGTCCGCGCGATGGACGCCCCGAACCGCTCGATCTCGGCCACGTCGATGCCGACCCCGATGATCACTCGACCCCTCCCTCACTCACGTACCGCACTCCCGCACCCTCCCACTCCGCACGCCCGCGCTCACTCCACCGTCACGGACTTGGCCAGGTTGCGCGGCTGGTCGACCTCGTTGCCCCGGGCCGTCGCCAGTTCGCACGCGAAGACCTGGAGCGGCACGGTGGCCACCAGCGGCTGGAGCAGCGTGGGCGTGGCCGGGATGCGGACGAGGTGGTCGGCGTACGGCACCACCGCCTCGTCGCCCTCCTCCGCGATCACGATCGTGCGCGCCCCCCGGGCCCGGATCTCCTGGATGTTGGACACGATCTTGTCGTGCAGCACGGACCGTCCGCGCGGCGACGGAACGACGACCACCACCGGCAGGTCCTGCTCGATCAGGGCGATCGGCCCGTGCTTCAGCTCCCCCGCCGCGAACCCCTCGGCGTGCATGTACGCCAGCTCCTTGAGCTTGAGCGCGCCTTCGAGGGCCACGGGGTAGCCGACGTGCCGGCCGAGGAAGAGCACCGTGTTCTTGTCGGCGAGCGAGCGCGCCAACTCCCGTACCGGCTCCATGGTTTCGAGGACGCGGTCGACCTCGCGGGAGATCTCGGCGAGGTCGTGCACAACGGCCCGGATCTCGTCGCCCCACTTGGTGCCGCGCACCTGGCCGAGGTACAGCGCGACGAGGTAGCAGGCCACCAGCTGGGTGAGGAACGCCTTCGTCGAGGCGACGGCGACCTCGGGGCCCGCGTGCGTGTAGAGGACCGCGTCCGACTCGCGCGGGATCGTCGAGCCGTTCGTGTTGCAGATGGCGAGCACCTTCGCGCCCTGCTCGCGGGCGTGCCGCAGCGCCATCAGCGTGTCCATGGTCTCGCCGGACTGCGAGATGGCGATGACGAGGGTGCGCTGGTCGAGGATCGGGTCCCGGTAGCGGAACTCGCTGGCCAGCTCCGTCTCGCAGGGAATCCGCGTCCAGTGCTCGATCGCCAGCTTCGCGATCATGCCCGCGTGGTAGGCCGTCCCGCACGCCACGACGACGACCTTGTCGATCTCGCGCAGCACCTTGTGCGGGATGCGCAGCTCGTCGAGGGTCAGCGAGCCGGCGCCGTCGATCCGCCCGAGCAGCGTGTCCGCGACGGCCTTGGGCTGCTCGGCGATCTCCTTGAGCATGAAGTAGTCGTAGCCGCCCTTCTCGGCGGCCGAGGCGTCCCAGTCGACGTGGTACGCCCGGGTCTCGGCCGGCTCCCCGTCGAAGTCGGTGACGGTGACCCCGTCCCGGCGCAGCTCGACGACCTGGTCCTGGCCGAGCTCGATCGCGGAGCGGGTGTGCGCGATGAACGCGGCGACGTCGGAGGCGAGGAAGGACTCCCCCTCGCCGACGCCCACCACGAGCGGCGAGTTGCGCCGCGCGCCCACCACGACGTCCGGCTCGTCGGCGTGCACGGCCACCAGCGTGAACGCGCCCTCCAGACGCCGGCACACCTGGCGCATGGCCTCCGCCAGGTCCTCGGCGGAGGAGTAGCACTCGGCCAGGAGGTGCGCGACGACCTCGGTGTCCGTCTCCGAGGCCAGCTCGTGGCCGCGCTCGGCCAGCTCGGCGCGCAGCGCGGCGAAGTTCTCGATGATCCCGTTGTGCACGACCGCGACCCGCCCCGCGTTGTCCAGGTGCGGGTGAGCGTTCTCATCGGTCGGCCCGCCGTGCGTGGCCCACCGGGTGTGCCCGATGCCGGTGGCCCCGGCGGGCAGCGGCGCCTCCACGAGCGCCTTCTCCAGATTGACCAGCTTGCCGGCCTTCTTCGCCGCGGCGATCCCGCCGTCCGCCAGGACTGCGACGCCCGCCGAGTCGTACCCGCGGTATTCGAGCCGCTTCAGCCCGGCGACCACGACGTCGAGCGCCGACTGTCCGCCCACATAACCCACGATTCCGCACATAAAAACCCCTTCGCGGCCGCCTGACCAGCGACTCAAGGTGTCACTTACCGCCCCTGACACCCGCTGGGGAGTCCGCGGGGAGCTCCAGCTCCCACCGACCCTCGCATCGAGCGCTTCGAGACCACGGGTGCCCGAGTCCGGCATCACCCGCGGGTGCGCTCCCGTGCGAAGCGCTGGAGCCGCCGGTACTCGTGACCGAGCCACCTTGCCACGAGAACCGGCGACTCCAGCGCTTCGCGCGATGTCGAGCCGTGGGTGTGGCGCACCGTCGCCCACCCGCCGCACCGCACGGGCGGAGGGGTCGGTCCGACCCGACGCGGGCGATCGCGTCCCGGCCCGCGTCGGCCCGGCCGAGCGGTCGGTCCCGGAGAAGGCCGGGGAAGGTGGGTCAGGTCACTCCCGCCAAGTGACCCACCCCACCCCCCACGCACGTCATACAGCCGCAACAATGGAGTCGTGATCACTTCGCTGCCACGGAGCGCCCACCGCAAGCCGGAGGCGACTCCCTATGTGGACCTGACGCGCGCCGAATGGAGCGCTCTGCGCGACAAGACGCCGCTGCCGCTGACCGCCGAGGAGGTCGAGCGCCTGCGCGGACTCGGCGACGTCATCGACCTCGACGAAGTGCGCGACATCTACCTGCCGCTGTCCCGGCTGCTCAACCTGTACGTGGAGGCCACCGCCCATCTGCGCGGCACCCTCAACACGTTCCTGGGCGACGCGGGCAACGGGCACGGCACCCAGCGCGGCACCCCCTTCGTCATAGGGGTCGCGGGGTCCGTGGCGGTCGGCAAGTCGACGGTGGCCCGTCTGCTCCAGGCGCTGCTCGCCCGCTGGCCCGAGCACCCCCGGGTGGAGCTGGTCACCACCGACGGCTTCCTGTACCCGATGGCCGAGCTCCAGCGCCGCGGCCTGATGTCGCGCAAGGGGTTCCCCGAGTCGTACGACCGCCGGGCCCTGACCCGGTTCGTCGCGGACATCAAGGCGGGCAAGGACGAGGTCACCGCGCCCGTCTACTCGCACCTCATCTACGACATCGTGCCGGACGAGCAGCTCGTGGTGCGCCGCCCGGACATCCTCATCGTGGAGGGCCTCAACGTCCTGCAGCCTGCCCTGCCGGGACAGGACGGCCGCACCCGGGTCGGTCTCGCCGACTACTTCGACTTCAGCGTGTACGTGGACGCGCGCACCGAGGACATCGAGACCTGGTACCTGAACCGGTTCCGCAAGCTGCGCGAGACCGCCTTCCAGAACCCGTTCTCGTACTTCCGCAAGTACACCCAGGTCTCCGAGGAGGAGGCCCTGGACTACGCCCGCACGACCTGGCGGACCATCAACCGGCCCAACCTGGTGGAGAATGTGGCCCCCACCCGCGGCCGGGCCACCCTCGTCGTGCGCAAGGGACCCGACCACAAGATCCAGAAGATCTCGCTGCGCAAACTGTGACCGCAGGCCGCAGCCGCGGCCACGAGCCCGACCCGGCGAGGAAACGTGCTGCACCTGCGACTGATCGTGCCCGCCGACCGCACCGACGAGGTCGTACGCATCGTCGAGTCGACGGTCGGCACCGCCCATCTGGCGGTGCTGCCCGGCGCGGCCCGTGATCCGGCGGGCGACCTGGTGCTGTGCGACGTGGCGCGCGAGGCCGGTGACGGACTGATCGCCGAGCTGCGCGCGACCGGGCTCGACCGGGACGGTTCGATCGCCGTCGACCAGATCGGCCTCTCGATCTCACGGCGCGCTGACGAGGCGGAGGCGGAGGCACCCGGCGAGGGCGCGGACGCGGTGCTGTGGGAGTCGCTGACCGACGCGACGCACGAGGAGTCGACGCTGTCGGTCACCTACGTCGCGTTCCTGGCCGTCGCCACCATGCTGGCCGCGTGCGGCGTGATGCTGGACAACGCGATCCTGATCGTGGGCGCGATGGCGGTCGGCCCCGAGTTCGGGCCACTGGCCGGGATCTCCACGGCGCTGGTGCGACGGGCGCCCCGGCTGGTGTGGCGCTCGCTGGTGGCCCTGCTCGTCGGCTTCGCCGCGGCCATGGTGGTGACCGCGGGGTTCGGCTGGCTGATGGACCAACTCGGGCTGTTCTCAAAGGAGTTGCTGGAGGGCCCGCGCCCCAACACGGCCTTCGTCTGGAAGCCGGACTGGATGTCGTTCGTGGTCGCCTTCCTGGCCGGCATCGCGGGGACGCTCTCGCTGACCTCGGCCAAGTCGGGCGCACTGATCGGCGTCGCGATCTCGGTGACGACGGTTCCCGCGGCGGCCAACGCCGCGATGGCCTTCAGCTACGCGGAGTACGCCCAGACCTGGGGTTCGACCTGGCAACTGCTCGCGAACCTGGGCGGCATCGTACTGGCCGGCACGCTTACGCTGCTCGCCCAGAAGCTCTTCTGGGCGAGGCAGCGCAAGCGCCAACCCGCTTAACCCAGCGCCGACTTGACGACGTCGGCAAGGCGGCCGGCCACCGAGCGGGCCTGCTCGATGTCCGCGGCCTCGACCATCACGCGGACCAGCGGCTCGGTGCCCGAGGGGCGCAGCAGCACCCGGCCGGTGGCGCCCAGCTCGCGCTCGGCCTCGGCGACGGCCGTGCCGAGCTCGGCAGAGGTGGCGACGCGGGACTTGTCGACGTCGGGGACGTTGACCAGGACCTGCGGCAGGCGCGTCATGACCCCGGCGAGATCGGCGAGCGTGCGGCCGGTCGCGGCGACCCGGGCGGCCAGCATCAGACCGGTCAGCGTGCCGTCACCCGTGGTCGCGTGATCCAGGATGATCACGTGGCCGGACTGCTCGCCGCCCAGCGCGTAGCCGTGCTCCTTCATCGACTCCAGGACGTAGCGGTCGCCGACCCCGGTCTGGACGAGCTCGATGCCCTCGCCCTCCATGGCGATCTTGAAGCCCAGGTTCGACATCACGGTACCGACGACGGTGTTGCGACGCAGCGTGCCCGCCTCGCGCATGGCGAGCGCGAGCACCGCGAGGATCTGGTCGCCGTCGACCTCGTTGCCCGAGCCGTCCACGGCCAGGCAGCGGTCGGCGTCGCCGTCGTGCGCGATGCCGAGGTCGGCGCCGTGCTCGACGACGGCCGCCTTCAGGAGGTCGAGGTGGGTGGAGCCGCAACCGTCGTTGATGTTGAGCCCGTCCGGCTCGGCACCGATCGTGACGACCTCGGCCCCGGCCCGCGCGAACGCCTCCGGTGAGACCCGGGCGGCGGCGCCGTGCGCCTCGTCCAGGACGACCTTCAGGCCGTCGAGACGGTTGGGCAGCACCCCGATGAGGTGGGCCACGTACCGGTCGAAGCCCTCGCCGTACGAGCGGACCCGGCCCACACCGGCGCCGGTCGGGCGCTCCCACGGCTCGCCCGTGCGGTGCTGCTCGTAGATCGACTCGATGCGGTCCTCCAGCTCGTCGGCGAGCTTGTGACCGCCGCGCGCGAAGAACTTGACACCGTTGTCCGGCATGGCGTTGTGGCTCGCCGAGAGCATCACACCGAGGTCGGCACCCAGCACGCCGGTGAGGTACGCCACCGCGGGGGTGGGCAGCACACCGACCCGCAGGACGTCCACGCCCGCGCTCGCGAGGCCCGCGACGACCGCCGCTTCGAGGAACTCTCCCGACGCCCGGGGGTCGCGCCCGACCACGGCGGTCGGCCGATGCCCCTCGAAGGTCCCCGCTTCGGCGAGCACATGTGCTGCCGCGACCGACAGACCGAGCGCGAGCTCAGCCGTCAGGTCCGAGTTGGCGACACCGCGCACGCCGTCCGTGCCGAAGAGTCGTCCCACGTCTGTCCTCCGAAAAACTGAAAATGCGGGGTAGATAACTGCGGGGGTGGAGATAGACGAACGCCCCGGCAGCACGGAAGGTGCTGCCGGGGCGAACGAGAGCCGTAGTGGCAGGCGCGGATTTAGCGCTTGCTGTACTGCGGAGCCTTGCGGGCCTTCTTGAGACCGGCCTTCTTGCGCTCGACCGCACGGTCGTCGCGGGAGAGGAAGCCGGCCTTCTTGAGGGCGCCGCGGTTGTTGTCGACGTCGGCCTCGTTCAGCGCACGGGCCACGCCGAGGCGCAGGGCGCCGGCCTGACCGGACACGCCGCCACCCGAGATGCGGGCGATGACGTCGTAGCGGTTGTCGAGCTCAAGCACCTTGAAGGGCTCGTTGACTTCCTGCTGGTGGACCTTGTTCGGGAAGTAGTCTTCGAGCGTACGCCCGTTGATCTTCCACTTGCCGGTGCCCGGAACGATCCGGACACGGGCGATGGCGTTCTTGCGACGGCCCAGGCCGGCGGCCGGCTGCGGGTCGCCGAAGCGGGACGCCATCGACTCGGTGGTGTACTCGCCCTCGACGGGGACCTCGGACTCGAAGGTGGTGACCTCCGCGTAGGTCTCTTCGCCCTCGACGGGGGTCTCGACAGTGGTCTCGGCCACGATGCTCCTCAGATTCTTTTCTGTCTTAGGGGGTGTGGTGGCCGGAACTACTGCGCGACCTGGGTGATCTCGAACGGCACCGGCTGCTGGGCAGCGTGGGGGTGCTGGTCGCCCGAGTAGACCTTCAGCTTCGAGAGCATCTGACGGCCCAGGGTGTTCTTGGGGATCATGCCCTTGATGGCCTTCTCGACGGCCTTCTCCGGGTTGTTCGCCAGGAGGTCGTCGTAGCGCACCGAACGGAGACCGCCCGGGTAGCCGGAGTGGCGGTACGCCATCTTCTGGGTCTTCTTGTTGCCGGACAGGTGAACCTTGTCGGCGTTGATGATGATGACGAAGTCACCCATGTCCATGTGGGGCGCATACACGGGCTTGTGCTTGCCCCGGAGGAGGTTCGCGGCGGTGGTCGCCAGACGACCCAGGACGATGTCCTGAGCGTCAATGACGTGCCACTGGCGAGTGATGTCGCCGGGCTTGGGGCTGTACGTACGCACTTCGTAGCCTTCGCTTCTTAGTGGATGGGGAGCAGACACATTGCACCCTGAAGCGATCATGCAGCTGGGACTCACAGTGCCGGGACGATGCCCGTATGCGAGCCACTGGTAACTGCTCCAGAGAACTTGCGCAACGGCTGTCGCGTGAGAACGACCGAGCCAATACGCATAACGAACCAGAAGGATACCCGGGCGCCCCCGAGCGGGTCAAAACCGCCCGGGAGCCTCCCGTTCCGATCCGGCCCGCTCCGCCTCTGGCCTGCGCGAACGCCTAGCGCGCCCGCTCCACCCGGCGCTCGTCCCACACCGGCTCCGGCGTCTCGCGCACCACACCGTCCGAGCCGAAGACCAGATAGCGGTCGAACGACTTCGAGAACCAGCGGTCGTGGGTGACCGCGAGCACCGTCCCGTCGTACGCCTCGAGACCGTCCTGCAGCGCCTCCGCCGACTCCAGGTCCAGGTTGTCCGTCGGCTCGTCGAGCAGCAGCGCGGTGGTGCCGGCCAGCTCCAGGAGCAGGATCTGGAAGCGGGCCTGCTGGCCGCCCGAGAGCTTCTCGAAGGGCTGGTCCCCCTGCCGCTCCAGCTCGTAGCGGCGCAGCACCGACATCGCGGCCCCGCGGTCCTTGGCGTGCTCGCTCCACAGGATGTCGACGAGGGTGCGCCCGAGCAGCTCGGGGTGGGCGTGGGTCTGCGCGAAGTGCCCGGGCACGACCCGCGCCCCCAGCTTCCAGTTACCGGTGTGCGCCACCGACGGGTCGCCCGCGAGCAGCCGCAGGAAATGCGACTTGCCGGAGCCGTTGGAGCCGAGCACCGCGACCCGCTCGCCGTAGAACACTTCGAGCGAGAACGGCTTCATCAGACCGGTCAGCTCAAGGTTCTCGCAGGTCAGCGCCCGCACGCCGGTACGGCCGCCGCGCAGCCGCATGGTGATCTCCTGCTCGCGCGGCGGCTCCGGCGGCGGGCCGGCGTCCTCGAACCGCTTGAAGCGCGTCTGCATCGCGTGGTAGCGGGACGCCATGTCCGGGCTGATGGCGGCCTGGTTGCGCAGCCGAAGCACCAGCGCCTTCAGGCGGGCGTGCTCCTCGTCCCAGCGCCGCTTGAGCTCCTCGAAGCGCGCGAACCGCTCGCGCCGGGCCTCGTGGTACGTGCCGAATCCGGCGCCGTGCACCCACACGTCCGTGCCCGCGGGACTCGGCTCCAGGCTCACGATCCGCTCGGCGGCCCGCGAGAGCAGCTCCCGGTCGTGCGAGACGAACAGGACCGTCTTGCGGGTCTCGCGCAGCCGCTCCTCCAGCCAGCGCTTGCCCGGCACGTCCAGATAGTTGTCCGGCTCGTCCAGGAGCAGCACCTCGTCGGGCCCCCGGAGCAGCGCTTCGAGCACCAGACGCTTCTGCTCGCCGCCGCTGAGCGTGCGCACCTCACGGAACTGCGCCTTGTCGTACGGCATCCCGAGCGCGGCCATGGTGCACATGTCCCAGAC
Source organism: Streptomyces xanthochromogenes (assembly GCF_014650455.1). GTDB lineage: Bacteria > Actinomycetota > Actinomycetes > Streptomycetales > Streptomycetaceae > Streptomyces > Streptomyces xanthochromogenes. The sequence continues at coordinate 627,905 of NZ_BMUZ01000001.1, forward strand.
CGTCTCCGCCTCGTAGCCGCGCGCCTCGGCCCAGTCGCTGAGTGCCTGCGCGTACTTCATCTGCGCGGCCTCGTCATCGACCGTCATGATCAGGTGCTCGGCCGCGTCGACCTCCGCGGCGGCCTCCTTGATCCGCGGCTGGGCCACGGAGACCAGCAGGTCACGCACGGTCCGCTCGTCGCGCACCGAGCCGACGAACTGCGGCATCACACCGAGCCCGCCGCTCACCGCCACCGAGCCGCCGTGCGGCTGGAGCTCGCCGGAGATCATGCGGAGCAGCGTGGTCTTGCCGGCCCCGTTGGCGCCGACCAGGGCCACCACCGACCCTTCCGCCACCCGGAACGAAGCGTCGCCGAGCAGCACCCGCCCGTCCGGCAGGTAGTACTCCAGGTGTGCAGCCTCTAGATGTCCCATGCTGCGGATTGTCGCCCAGCTCCTGCCCCCCTGAACAATCGAATTAGGATGCGCGGCATGAGCTTTGGGCAAGGGGGACCCGGGTGGGGCCCGGGGGATCAGCAGACGCCGGACTGGGCGGCGCTGGCCGATGCGTCGGCCGCACGCAACCGGCGCAGGAAGTGGCTGTTCATAGGCGGCGGTGCGCTCGCCACGGCGGCGGTCGTCGCGGTGGTGGCCACCGTCATCGTCACCGCGGGGTCCAAGGACGACGGGAAGTCCGCGAACGAGCTGCCCTCTCCCCCGGCGCTGCCCAGCAACAGCGCCCAGCCGGGGCCCTCGTTCTCCCACGTGGCCCCGCCGCCCCCGCCCAACCCGTACGACTTCGTCGCGAGTGCGAAGAAGGACACGGCCCCGCTGAGCGCCGACACCCTCTTCCCCGGCAAGAGCCTCGCCCTGGGCAGCGGCTCCTACGCCAAGGGCCCCACCGACAAGGTCACCGAGTGCTCTTCGGTCACCCAGGGGTCGCTCGGCTCGATCCTCAACAACAACGGCTGCCGCCAGGTCATCCGGGCCACGTTCACCAAGGACGGCGTCGCGGTCACCGTCGGCGTCGCCGTGTTCGACACGGACGGGCAGGCCACGAAGGCCAAGCAGCAGGCCAACGGCGGCATCGCCTCGCTCTCCGGCTCGGGCGTCAACACCTTCTGCCGGGGCGGATCGGTCTGCCGCAACACGACCAACTCCTATGGCCGCTATGCCTACTTCACGATCGGCGGCTTCGCCAACGGGAAGAACGTGACGAAGGACGACTCGGCCGTCTTCACCGCGGGCAACGACCTCGCGAAGTTCACCTTCGACCAGATCGTCGCCCGCGGCCGCAACCAGGCCTCAGCAGCAGCCGCCCGGCCCGCCGGCTGAACTCCCGGGCAGCGTACGCATGTTGCGCGCCTCCTTGCTGCGCGCGGCGAGCAACTCGTCGGCGGGGTAGCCGACTTCCTCCAGGGTCAGGCCGTGCGGCTTGACCACGTGGACCGAGGAGTCGCGCACCGCCGCCGCCAGCACCTTGCCGGGCCACTCCGCTCCCCGGTGGCCGTCGCCGACGTGCAGCAGCGCGCCCACCAGGGAGCGCACCATGTTGTGGCAGAAGGCGTCCGCGCGCACGGTCGCGGTGACGATCCCGTCGTCACCGCGCACCCAGGACAGCTCCTGGAGCGTGCGGATGGTGGTGGCGCCCTCGCGCTTCTTGCAGTACGCCGCGAAGTCGTGCTCGCCGAGCAGCGCCGCGGAGGCCGCGTTCATCGCCTCGACGTCCAACTCCCAGTCGTGCCACAGGACATGACCGCGCACCAGCGGATCGACACCGCCGACGTTGTCCGTCACCCGGTACGCGTACCGGCGCCAGATCGCCGAGAAGCGCGCGTTGAACCCGCTCGGCGCCTCGGCCACCCGCCAGATCCGGACATCGTGCGGAAGGCGCCCGGCCAGGCGCCGCAGCAGCTTCTCGCGGTGCTCGGCCCACACCTCCTCGGGCAGGTCCACGTGCGCTACCTGGCCGCGCGCGTGCACCCCGGCATCGGTGCGTCCGGCGACGGTCAGGTCGTACGTCACGCCGGACCGGGTCACCGTGCGCAGCGCGTCCTCGATCTCGCCCTGCACGGTCCTGCGCCCGAGCGGCTGCCGGGCCCAGCCGGAGAAGTCCCTGCCGTCGTACGACAGATCAAGACGCACCCGGACGAGGCCGGGCTCCACCTCATCACTCACGTAACAGATCCTCTCAAAGCATCCACACAGCAGAACGGGCCCGCCCCCCGAAGGGAACGGGCCCGTTCACCAGCCTTCAGAACGCTTACGCGTCCTTCGCCTCGTCGGCCGGCTTGGCGTCCTCGACGGTCTCGGCCTCAGCGGCCTTCTCGTCGGACTCCTTGACGGCGCGCACGGTGGCGGCCTCGGCCTCGGCAACGGTCGCCTTCTTGGCGATCTCGCCCTCGACCAGCTCGATCACGGCCATCGGCGCGTTGTCACCACGGCGGTTGCCGATCTTGGTGATACGGGTGTAACCACCCGGACGCTCCTCGTAGCGGGGCGCGATCTCGGTGAAGAGGGTGTGCACGATGCCCTTGTCGGTGATCGACTGCAGCACCAGGCGACGGTTGTGGATGTCGCCCTTCTTCGCCTTGGTGATCAGGCGCTCGGCGACGGGGCGCAGGCGGCGGGCCTTGGCCTCGGTCGTCGTGATCCGGCCGTGCTCGAAGAGCGACTTCGCCAGGTTGGCGAGGAGCAGCTTCTCGTGCGCGGCGCTGCCGCCGAGACGAGCACCCTTTGCGGGACGCGGCATGGTGTTTCTCCTTGGTGTCTGCCCCGGCCGTATCAGGTACCAGGGTCAGTATCCGAGCAGGCGGTCGCCCGTCGGAGATCCGGGAGCTCCCCGAAGGGGGCGCCCGGAAGGGGCGCGGGGAACTGCGCGATCAAGCACAGCGGACCCGCACCCAAGAACGGACCGGATGGCCCGAGCTCTTAGTACTGCTCGGTCTCCACGAACCCGGCGTCCGCGTCATCATCGGCGCCGAAGGCGTCAGCCGCGGCGGTCGGGTCGAAGCCGGGAGGCGAGTCCTTCAGGGCGAGGCCCATACCGGCCAGCTTCGCCTTGACCTCGTCGATCGACTTCGCACCGAAGTTGCGGATGTCGAGCAGGTCGGCCTCGGAGCGCGCCACGAGCTCACCCACGGAGTGGATGCCCTCACGCTTGAGGCAGTTGTACGACCGAACGGTGAGCTCAAGCTCCTCGATCGGCAGCGCCAGGTCGGCGGCGAGGGCGGCGTCCGTGGGGGACGGGCCCATGTCGATGCCCTCGGCGTCGATGTTGAGCTCGCGCGCCAGACCGAACAGCTCGACCAGGGTCTTACCGGCCGACGCCATGGCGTCACGGGGACGCATGGCCTGCTTGGTCTCGACGTCGACGATCAGCTTGTCGAAGTCGGTGCGCTGCTCGACACGGGTCGCCTCGACCTTGTACGTGACCTTGAGCACCGGGGAGTAGATGGAGTCGACCGGGATACGGCCGATCTCCTGGCCCAGCTGCTTGTTCTGCACGGCGGAGACGTAGCCGCGACCGCGCTCGACGGTCAGCTCCATCTCCAGCTTGCCCTTGCCGTTGAGCGTGGCGAGCACCAGGTCGGGGTTGTGCACCTCGACACCGGCCGGCGGGGCGATGTCAGCAGCGGTGACCAGGCCGGGACCCTGCTTGCGCAGGTACATCACGACCGGCTCGTCGTGCTCCGAGGAGACGACCAGCTGCTTGATGTTCAGGATGAGGTCGGTGACGTCCTCCTTGACGCCCGGCACGGTGGTGAACTCGTGCAGGACACCGTCGATCCGGATGCTGGTGACAGCGGCACCGGGGATCGAGGAGAGGAGCGTACGACGCAGGGAGTTGCCGAGCGTGTAGCCGAAGCCCGGCTCCAGGGGCTCGATGACGAACCGCGAGCGGTACTCGTCAACAACCTCTTCGGTCAGCGAAGGGCGCTGAGCGATAAGCATGTGGAGATCCTTCAGTCATGGGCACCCACTATTTGATGCCCTGCTGGGTACTGCGTACTGCAAGGGTACGGGCGGCACGGCCCGAATGAGCCGTACCGCCCGAGCCTTCAAGGCAATCCTTGAAGCAGCCGTGCGTCAGACGCGGCGGCGCGTGGAGCGCCGCCCCGGATCAGACGCGGCGGCGCTTCGGCGGACGGCAGCCGTGCTGCGATATCCCGGGGGCTGACCCCCGGACCCCCAGCCGACTGCCGAGCCGATGCCCAGCCGTGCGTCAGACGCGGCGGCGCTTGGGCGGACGGCAGCCGTTGTGCGGCGTCGGGGTGACGTCCTGGATCGAGCCGACCTCAAGGCCAGTGGCCTGGAGGGAGCGGATCGCGGTCTCACGGCCGGAGCCCGGACCCTTGACGAAGACGTCGACCTTGCGCATGCCGTGCTCCTGCGCGCGGCGGGCGGCCGACTCGGCGGCCATCTGCGCGGCGAACGGAGTCGACTTGCGGGAGCCCTTGAAGCCGACGTGGCCGGCGGACGCCCAGGAGATCACGTTGCCCGAGGGGTCCGTGATCGAGACGATGGTGTTGTTGAACGTGCTCTTGATGTGCGCGTGGCCGTGAGCGACGTTCTTCTTTTCCTTGCGGCGCACCTTCTTGGCAGCGCCCTGACGACCCTTGGGGGGCATGTCTTACTCCAGATGGAGGGGAGGTGATCGGTCCTACAGCGAAGACCGCTGAAAAGCGTCCGCTGTGGACTACTTCTTGCCCGGCTTCTTCTTACCGGCGATGGCGCGACGCGGGCCCTTGCGGGTACGAGCGTTCGTGCTGGTGCGCTGACCGTGGACCGGCAGACCACGACGGTGGCGCAGACCCTGGTAGCAGCCGATCTCGACCTTGCGGCGGATGTCGGCGGCAACCTCACGGCGAAGGTCACCCTCGGTGCGGAGGTTGGCGTCCACGTACTCGCGGATCTTGACCAGGTCCTCTTCGGCCAGGTCGCGAACGCGGGTGTTCGGGTTCACACCGGTCGAGTCGAGGATCTCCTTGGACCGGGTGCGCCCGATACCGAAGACGTAGGTGAGTGCGATCTCCACACGCTTTTCGCGCGGGATGTCAACACCGGAAACGCGTGCCATTTACTGGCTCCAGTTGTTTTCGGGGGTCTTCCACAGCACCGCTCCCGACCGCCGTACTAGGTACGTTTCGGGTCCCCGGCCCCCGCCGGAGGTGTCACCAGCCGGGAACCCGGCCAGGTGGATGCTGCGTATGTACGTTTTGCTCGCGTCGCTTGAAGAACTGCGCAATGCAGGTCGGTCGGCGTGCGTCAGCCCTGGCGCTGCTTGTGGCGCAGGTTGTCGCAGATGACCATGACCCGGCCGTGACGGCGGATCACCTTGCACTTGTCGCAGATCTTCTTGACGCTCGGCTTGACCTTCATGGGATGTCAGGTTCTCCGGGTCAGTGCCACCGCCGCCCGCAAGGACGACGTGGGCAAGATCTACTTGTACCGGTAGACGATCCGGCCACGCGTCAGGTCGTAGGGAGAAAGCTCCACTACCACCCGGTCATCCGGGAGGATACGGATGTAGTGCATCCGCATCTTGCCGCTGATGTGCGCGAGGACCTTGTGACCGTTCTGGAGTTCCACCTTGAACATGGCGTTCGGGAGGGACTCGATCACGGTGCCCTCGATTTCGATGGCACCTTGCTTCTTGGCCACGCTTCGCCTTTCGAATCGGCTACCTTGATCGACTCCCGCAGCCGTGTGTGGACACACGGGTACACGAGAGCCGACGCATCAGTCTACGTCAGGGCACTCGAAAAGACGAATCAGATGAGTTTGCCCCAACGAGGAGATCGTTACGCCAAGTGCCGAGGCCACCTATTCCCCGGCATCCCGGCCCAGCGCCGCCTTGCGGCCGGCGCCCCGGCCCCGCTCAGCCCAGCGGATCGGGCGCCGTCGTGACCCCGTACTCCGCCAGCTTCGCCTTGCCGCCGTCGGGCATGGTCAGGACCAGGGGGCCGTTCTCCGTCAGGGCGACCGAGTGCTCCCAGTGCGAGGACCAGGAACCGTCCGTCGTGATGACGGTCCAGTCGTCCTCCAGGACCTCCGTGCGGGGGGTGCCGAGCGAGACCATCGGCTCGATCGCCAGGCAGAAGCCGGGGATCAGCTTCGGATTGTGGCGGCCCAGCATGCGGCGCTTGTCGACGTAGTTCAGGAGGTGCGGGTCCATGTGCATCTCGGAGCCGATGCCGTGGCCCCCGTAGTCCTCGACGATCCCGTACTTACCGGTCGAGGGGCGCGGCTGGCGGCGGATGTACGACTCGATCGCGCGCGAGACGTCGATGAGCTTGTTGCCCTTCTTCACCGCGGCGATGCCGGCCCACATCGACTCCTCGGTCACCCGGGAGAGCTCGACCAGCTCGGGGGCGTGCCCACCGCCGACGAAGGCGGTGTACGCAGCGTCACCGTGCCAGCCGTCGATGATCGCGCCGGCGTCGATGGAGATGATGTCGCCGTCCTTCAGGACGGTCTTGTCGTCCGGGATGCCGTGCACGACGACCTCGTTGACCGAGGTGCAGATCGTGGCGGGGAACCCGCCGTACCCCAGGAAGTTCGACTTCGCGCCGTGCTCGGCGATCACCTTGCGGGCGACCTCGTCCAGGTCCTTCGTCGTGGACCCCGGCACCGCGGCCTCGCGGGTGGCGGCGTGGATCGCGGCGACGACCAGCCCCGCCTCGCGCATCTTCGCGATCTGCTCGGGGGTCTTGATCTCCACCATGTGCGGCTCACGCCTTTCTGGTACGGGTATGGGTCACCCCCAACGATAAGGCTTCCGCACCCGGCCCCGGATGCCCGTGTGCCCGGCCTCCGACCGCGGCCCGCAGTGACCACTGACACAGCTCCCCGCGCCCTGAAGCTCCCGTACTGGCCGGCACGGACATCTTCAGCCCGTCCGGGGCATCCCCCCGAAGCCTCGGCCTCCGACCGCGAACCACACATGGCCGATCGCGCAGCTCCCCGCGCCCTGAAGCTCCCGTACTGGCCGACACGGACATCTTCAGCCCGTCCGGCGTTTGAGGACGAGCGCCCTTAAGGCGCGAACGGGGTCTGGGCCGGAGCCCCAGGGGCCGGGCTCTCCAGTGCCGCGCCTACGGGTGGGAGGGTGGGAAAACGCGCGAACGGGGTCTGGGGCAGCGCCCCAGGAAGGCGACCCGGGGCCGCACGCGAAACGGCCGCGGCACCCCCCGCCAGGGGGCACCGCGGCCGAAAACGCACGCTGGGCGCGAGGACTACGCCGCTTCGCGGCGCAGCGCGTCCATCGCCTTCCGGGTGACCTCGTCCACCTTGCCGAGCGCGGTGATCGTGATGACCAGACCCTGCGCACGGTAGTAGTCGATGATCGGCTCGGTCTCGCTGTGGTAGACCTCGAGCCGCTTGCGCACGGTGTCCTCGGTGTCGTCACCGCGCTGGTAGAGCTCGCCGCCGCACTGGTCGCAGACGCCTTCCACCTTCGGGGCGTTGTACGCGACGTGGAAGACGTGCGCACTGTCGTTGCGGCAGATGCGCCGGCCGGCGATCCGCTTGACGACCTCGTCCTCGGGGACTTCGAGGTCGAGCACGGCGTCCAGCTTCACGCCGTCCGCCTTCAGCACCTCGTCCAGCGCCTCGGCCTGCACCACGTTGCGCGGGAAGCCGTCGAGCAGGAAACCGTTCTCGGCATCCGGCTTGCCCATGCGGTCCTTGGCCATCCCGATGGTGACCTCGTCCGGCACCAGCTTGCCGTCGTCCATGAACGCCTTGGCAGCCTTGCCCAGCTCCGTGCCCTGGCTGATGTTGGCACGGAAGAGGTCGCCCGTGGAGATGTGCGGGATCGCCAGGTTCTTGGCAAGGAACGCGGCCTGCGTTCCCTTGCCCGCACCGGGCGGTCCAACGAGGACGATTCGCATCAGCGGAGGAACCCTTCGTAATTGCGCTGCTGAAGCTGGCTCTCGATCTGCTTAACGGTTTCCAGACCCACACCCACGATGATGAGGATGCTCGTCCCGCCGAGCGGGAAGCTCTGGACGCCGCCGAAGATGATCAACGCCATTGTCGGTACGAGCGCGATCAGCCCCAGATACAGCGACCCCGGCCAGGTGATCCGGTTGAGTACGTAGCTCAGGTACTCAGCGGTCGGTCGGCCAGCCCGGATGCCCGGGATGAAGCCACCATACTTCTTCATGTTGTCGGCGACTTCCTCGGGGTTGAACGAGATCGCCACGTAGAAGAAGGCGAAGAACACGATCAGGAGGAAGTAGCTGACGATGTAGTAAGGATGGTCGCCCTTGGTCAAGTTGTCCTTGATCCAGGTCGCCCAGCCGGCCGTCGAGTTGGAGAACTGGACGATCAGCGCCGGGATGTAGAGCAGCGACGAGGCGAAGATGACCGGGATCACACCGGCCTGGTTGACCTTCAGCGGAATGTAGGTCGAGGTCCCGCCGTACGAACGGCGGCCGATCATGCGCTTCGCGTACTGCACCGGGATGCGTCGCTGGGCCTGTTCGACGAAGACCACGAGACCGACCATGACCAGGCCGACGAGCACCACCGTGCCGAACTCGATCCAGCCACCGGCCAGGTGGCCCTGCTTCTTGATGGCCCACAGGGAGCTCGGGAAGCTGGCGGCGATCGAGATGAACATCAGGATGGACATGCCGTTGCCGATGCCGCGGTCGGTGATGATCTCACCGAGCCACATGACGCAGGCGGTACCGGCGGTCATCGTGATGACCATCGTGATGGTCGTGAAGATCGACCGGTTCGGGATGATCTCGGTGGCGACCTGGCAGCCGCTGAAGAGGGCGCCGTTGCGGGCGGTGGCCACGAGGCCGGTGCCCTGAAGGATCGCCAGCGCGACGGTCAGGTAACGCGTGTACTGCGTGATCTTCGTCGTACCCGCCTGGCCCTCCTTCTTGAGGGCTTCCAGGCGCGGGATCACCACGGTCAACAGCTGCAGGATGATGCTCGCGGTGATGTACGGCATGATGCCGAGCGCGAAGATCGTGATCTGCAGCAGCGCGCCGCCGCTGAACATGTTCACCAGACTGAACAGGCCGCTGTTCTGCTGGGCCTGGTCGACACAGGTCTGTACGTTCTTGTAGCTCACCCCGGGCATCGGAATGTGCGTACCGAGCCGGTAGACCACGATGATGCCGAGTGTGAAGAGCAGCTTCTTGCGCAGGTCAGGCGTCTTGAACGCCTGGGCGAACGCGGTGAGCACGGTGCCTCCTGCGACCCCCGCGCAAGTGCGTCAGGGTGACGGTCTTGAGGATCGACGAATAAGGATAGAAGTCTAGATCTGCCAAAAATCCGTACTGTAGCCGTCCAGGCACACAGCACGGAACTTAGACAGTGCACGCCACCTTACCGGCGACCGTGCCCCCCTAGGAACGACCAACCGGGGATGCCCCATTTGAGAGGCATCCCCGGTCGGATGTTCAAGCCATCAAGCTGTCTCAGACAAGCTCGGTGACGGTGCCGCCGGCGGCGGCAATCTTCTCCTTGGCGGAGCCGGAGACGGCGTCAACCGTCACCTGCAGCGCCACGGAGATCTCGCCCTGGCCCAGGACCTTGACGAGGCTGTTCTTGCGCACCGCGCCCTTGGCGACCAGGTCGGCCACCGTGACCTCTCCACCCTCGGGGTAGAGAGCGCCGAGCTTGTCCAGGTTCACGACCTGGTACTCGGTGCGGAACGGGTTCTTGAAGCCCTTCAGCTTCGGAAGACGCATGTGGAGGGGCATCTGGCCACCCTCGAAGCGCTCCGGAACCTGGTAACGGGCCTTCGTACCCTTGGTACCACGACCTGCGGTCTTACCCTTGGACGCCTCACCACGACCCACACGGGTCTTGGCGGTCTTGGCGCCCGGGGCAGGACGGAGGTTATGGGCCTTCAGCGGGCTGTTCTCACCCATGTCAGTCAACCTCCTCAACCGTCACGAGGTGGCGGACGGTCTGCACCATGCCGCGGAACTCGGGGCGGTCCTCCTTGACAACCGTGTCGTTCAGGCGCTTGAGGCCGAGCGAACGCAGGGTATCGCGGTGGTTCTGCTTGCTGCCGATGTACGACTTCGTCTGCGTGATCTTGAGACGGGCCATTACGCACCCGCTCCCGCACGTGCACGAAGCAGAGCCGCGGGGGCAACGGCCTCAAGGGGCAGACCACGGCGAGCCGCGATCTCCTCGGGACGCTGCAGGCCCTTGAGGGCCGCCACGGTCGCGTGCACGATGTTGATCGCGTTGGAGGAGCCGAGCGACTTCGACAGGATGTCGTGCACGCCCGCGCACTCCAGAACGGCGCGCACCGGGCCACCGGCGATAACACCGGTACCGGGAGCAGCCGGCTTCAGGAGCACGACGCCGGCGGCACGCTCGCCCGTGATCGGGTGAGGGATCGTGCCCTGGATGCGCGGAACCTTGAAGAAGTTCTTCTTGGCTTCCTCGACACCCTTGGCGATGGCCGCGGGAACTTCCTTGGCCTTGCCGTAACCGACACCTACGGTGCCGTCACCGTCGCCCACCACGACCAGCGCGGTGAAGCTGAAGCGGCGACCACCCTTGACAACCTTGGCAACGCGGTTGATCGCGACAACGCGCTCAACATAAGCGGTCTTCTCGGCGGCAGCGCCACCGTCGCGACCCTTCCGGTCCCGCCGCTCGCCGCCACCGGCACCGCTTCCGCGGCGCTGGGGTCCAGCCATTGGATTTACCTCTCTCTGTTACGTCCGTTAGTCCCGGAACCGGGGCTTAGAACTTCAGCCCGGCTTCGCGGGCGGCGTCAGCCAGAGCGGCAATGCGCCCGGCGTACCTGTTGCCACCACGGTCGAACACGACGGTCTCGACGCCGGCGGCCTTGGCGCGCTCGGCGACCAGGGCGCCGACCGACTTGGCCTGCGCGGACTTGTCGCCCTCGCCACCACGGATCGACGCGTCCAGAGTCGACGCCGACGCCAGGGTGTGACCCTTGAGGTCGTCGATGACCTGAGCGGTGATACCGCGGTTGGAACGCGTCACGACGAGGCGCGGACGCTCCGCCGTACCGGACACGTGCTTGCGGATGCGGACGTGGCGACGTGCCTTGGCGGCACGCTTGTAAGCGTCGCCCTTGGCGATCTTCACACCGTATGCCATGGCTTACTTACCAGCCTTTCCGACCTTGCGGCGGATGACCTCGCCGGCGTACTTGACACCCTTGGCCTTGTACGGGTCGGGCTTGCGCAGCTTGCGGATGTTGGCGGCGACCTCGCCGACCTTCTGCTTGTCGATGCCCTCGACGCTGAGCTTCGTGGGCGACTCGACCTTGAAGGTGATGCCCTCGGGGGCCTCGACGGTGATCGGGTGGCTGTAGCCCAGCGCGAACTCCAGGTTGGAGCCCTTCGCCTGGACGCGGTAACCGACACCGCTGATCTCGAGCGCCTTGGTGTAACCCTGGGTCACGCCGGTGATCATGTTGGCCACCAGCGTGCGGGACAGGCCGTGCAGGGCCTTGTTCTGACGCTCGTCGTTGGGGCGGGTGACGTTCAGAACGCCGTCCTCACCCTTCACGATCTCGATGGGAGCCGCAACAGCGTGCGTGAGGGAACCCTTGGGGCCCTTCACGTGGACCGTACGGCCATCGATGGTGACGTCCACACCGGCGGGAACCTGGATGGGGAGCTTGCCGATTCGCGACATTAGCTTTTCCTCCGTTCCCGACTACCAGACGTAGGCGAGGACTTCCCCACCTACGCCCTTCTTGCCTGCCTGCTGGCCGGTGAGCAGACCGTGCGACGTGGAGATGATCGCCACGCCCAGGCCGCCGAGCACCTTCGGCAGGTTGGTGGACTTCGCGTACACGCGCAGACCGGGCTTCGAGATCCGCTTGATGCCCGCGATGGAGCGCTCACGGTTCGGCCCGAACTTCAGCTCAAGGACGAGGTTCTTGCCGACTTCGGCGTCCTCGACCTTCCAGCCGGTGATGAAGCCCTCCTGCTGGAGGATCTCCGCGATGTGCGACTTGATCTTGCTGTGCGGCATCACGACGGAGTCGTGGTACGCCGAGTTTGCGTTGCGCAGACGAGTCAGCATGTCTGCGATCGGGTCAGTCATGGTCATGAATCGGCCTTCGGCCTCTCTCGCCGCGGTTTCCTGTATGCGCCATCCCTCTCCCCACTCAGTGGCGGGACGGGTGCGGTGCGGGGACCTACGGCGTAGTAAGTCGTTATGGGCGGCGGACGCCCAACCCCACAAGCCTACGGCATGTGGAGGAGGGCACCCGCCGACCAGATACTTACCGAGAGCGTCCGGTAATTCCCAAGTCCCAAGGGACAGGCGGGAATTACCAGGAGCTCTTGGTCACGCCCGGCAGCTCGCCACGGTGAGCCATCTCACGAAGGCACACACGGCACAGGCCGAACTTGCGGTACACGGAGTGCGGACGGCCGCAGCGCTGGCAGCGCGTGTAGCCACGCACACCGAACTTGGGCTTGCGGGCAGCCTTCGCGATAAGAGCCTTCTTCGCCATCTCGCTTACGCCTCCTTGAAGGGGAAGCCGAGGTGACGGAGGAGCGCGCGGCCCTCGTCGTCGTTGGTCGCCGTGGTGACCACGGTGATGTCCATACCCCGGGTACGGTCGATCTTGTCCTGGTCGATCTCGTGGAACATGACCTGCTCGGTGAGACCGAAGGTGTAGTTGCCACGGCCGTCGAACTGCTTCGGCGACAGACCACGGAAGTCACGGATACGCGGCAGCGCGAGCGACAGCGTACGGTCCAGGAACTCCCACATGCGGTCACCGCGGAGGGTGACGTGGCAGCCGATCGGCTGCCCCTCGCGCAGCTTGAACTGCGCGATCGACTTGCGGGCCTTGGTGACGGCCGGCTTCTGGCCGGTGATCGTGGTGAGGTCGCGAACCGCGCCGTCCATCAGCTTGGAGTCGCGGGCGGCGTCGCCCACACCCATGTTGACCACGATCTTCACGAGGCCGGGAACCTGCATGACGTTCTCGTACGAGAACTCCTCACGCAGCTTGCCCGCGATCTCCTCGCGGTACTTCGTCTTGAGACGCGGAGTGGTGGTGGTAGCCATCAGATGTCCTCACCCGTCCGCTTGGCAACGCGGATCTTGTTGCCCTCGTCGTCGAAGCGGAAACCGACGCGGGTAACGACCTTGTTGCCGTCCTTCTCCACGACGAGCTGAACGTTGCTCACGTGGATCGGGGCCTCGGTCGTCACAATGCCACCGGTCTGCGAACCGCGAGCGGTCTGGCCGGCCTTGGTGTGCTTCTTGACCCGGTTGACACCCTCGACCAGGACGCGGTCCTCGCGGGGGAAGGCCGCGATGACCTTGCCCTGCTTGCCCTTGTCCTTACCGGTGATGACCTGAACCAGGTCGCCCTTCTTGATCTTCATGCTTACAGCACCTCCGGCGCGAGCGAGATGATCTTCATGAACTTCTTCTCGCGCAGCTCCCGGCCCACCGGGCCGAAGATGCGGGTGCCGCGGGGGTCGCCATCGTTCTTGAGGATGACGGCCGCGTTCTCGTCGAAGCGGATGTACGAGCCGTCCTGACGACGACGCTCCTTGACGGTGCGCACGACGACAGCCTTGACGACGTCGCCCTTCTTCACGTTGCCACCGGGGATCGCGTCCTTGACGGTGGCGACGATGACGTCACCGATACCCGCGTAGCGGCGACCGGAGCCACCGAGCACACGGATGCAAAGGATTTCCTTCGCACCAGTGTTGTCGGCGACACGCAGTCGCGACTCCTGCTGGATCACGTCTATCTCCTGATCGTCTGCCGGTTCCCGGCCGGGGCTTGATGACTCAAGCCCCGGCCGAGCCTGGCGGAACTAACCCGAGGGAAAACCCCTCAGATAATTACTTGGCCTTCTCGAGGATCTCGACGATGCGCCAGCGCTTGCTCGCCGACAGCGGACGCGTCTCCATGATGAGGACGCGGTCGCCGACACCGGCAGCGTTCTGCTCGTCGTGCGCCTTGAGCTTGTTCGTACGGCGGATGACCTTGCCGTACAGCGCGTGCTTCACACGGTCCTCGACAGCGACGACGACGGTCTTGTCCATCTTGTCGCTGACGACCAGACCCTCGCGGGTCTTGCGGAAACCGCGCGCTTCAGTCGTCTCAGTCACATTCTTCTCGCTCATCAGGCGCTCTCCACCGTCTCGATGCCCAGCTCGCGCTCGCGCATCAGGGTGTAGATCCGGGCGATGTCCTTACGGACGGACTTGAGCCGACCGTGGTTCTCGAGCTGGCCCGTCGCCGCCTGGAAGCGGAGGTTGAACAGCTCTTCCTTGGCTTCGCGGAGCTTGTTGAGAAGCTCCTCGTCACCCAGCTCGCGCAGTTCGGACGCCTTGGTTCCGGCCGACATCACGCCTCACCTGCCTCGCGCCGGACGATGCGGCACTTCATCGGGAGCTTGTGAGCGGCTCGGGTGAGCGCCTCACGAGCAATCTTCTCGTTCGGGTAGGACAGCTCGAACATCACCCGGCCCGGGTGAACGTTCGCGACCCACCACTCCGGAGAACCCTTACCGGAACCCATGCGGGTCTCGGCAGGCTTCTTCGTCAGGGGGCGGTCCGGGTAGATGTTGATCCAGACCTTGCCGCCACGCTTGATGTGGCGGGTCATCGCGATACGAGCCGCCTCGATCTGGCGGTTGGTCACGTACGCCGGCGTGAGGGCCTGAATGCCGTACTCGCCGAACGCAACCGTCGTACCACCCTTGGCCATACCGCGGCGCTTGGGGTGGTGCTGCTTGCGGTGCTTGACCCTACGGGGGATCAGCATTTCGGTCAGGCCTCCGTTCCGGTGCTCTCAGCCGGAGCGGCAGCGGCGGGAGCCTCGGCCTGGGGGGCCTCGGCAGCCGGCGCAGCCTGCTGCGGCTTGCGGCCGCGACCGCCACGCTCGCCGCCACGTCCACCACGGCCACCGGCCGGACGGTCGTTGGCGCCACCACGGGCCGGGCGGTTACCCGCACGGGCCGCTGCGTTCTCGGCGCGAACCTCGGCGATGTTCTTGACATCGCCCTTGTAGATCCAGACCTTCACGCCGATGCGGCCGAAGGTCGTCTTGGCCTCGAAGAAGCCGTAGTCGATGTTCGCGCGCAGGGTGTGCAGCGGCACACGGCCTTCGCGGTAGAACTCCGAGCGGGACATCTCGGCGCCGCCGAGACGGCCACCACACTGGATCTTGATGCCCTTGGCGCCGGCCTTCATCGTGCCCTGCATGCTCTTGCGCATGGCACGACGGAAGGAGACACGGGAGGAGAGCTGCTCGGCAACGGCCTGAGCAACCAGCTGAGCGTCCATCTCGGGGTTCTTGACCTCAAGGATGTTCAGCTGGACCTGCTTGCCCGTGAGCTTCTCGAGGTCACCGCGGATGCGGTCGGCCTCGGCGCCACGGCGGCCGATGACGATGCCGGGACGCGCGGTGTGGATGTCCACCCGCACGCGGTCACGGGTGCGCTCGATCTCAACCTTCGAGATGCCGGCGCGCTCCATGCCGGACGTCATCATCCGACGGATGGCGACGTCTTCCTTGACGTAGTCCTTGTACAGCTTGTCGGCGTACCAACGGGACTTGAAGTCCGTGGTAATGCCGAGTCGGAACCCGTGCGGGTTTACCTTCTGGCCCATTACCGGGTTCCTTCCTTGCTGCTGACGACCACGGTGATGTGGCTGGTCCGCTTACGGATCCGGTAGGCACGGCCCTGAGCACGCGGACGGAACCGCTTCAGGGTCGGGCCCTCGTCCACGTACGCCTCGCTGATGACCAGCGAAGAGGCGTCGGTGTGGTCGTAGTTGTGCGCGGCGTTGGCAATGGCGCTGTCCAGCACCTTGCCGACCGGCACGCTCGCGGCCTGCGGGGCGAAACGCAGGACCGCCTGAGCCTCCGTGGCATCCATGCCACGGATAAGGTCCACCACGCGGCGGGCCTTCATGGGCGTGACGCGGATGTACCGCGCCTGGGCCCTGGCTTCCATGGTTGTCCCTTCGGTGTAAGTCATAGTCGTTACCCACCCCGCGTTAGCGGCGCTTCGACTTCCGGTCGTCCTTGACGTGGCCGCGGAAGGTGCGAGTCGGCGAGAACTCGCCGAGCTTGTGGCCGACCATCGACTCGGAGACAAACACCGGGACGTGGGTCTTGCCGTTGTGCACCGCGATCGTGTGGCCGAGCATGGCCGGGATGATCATCGAGCGACGGGACCAGGTCTTGATGACGTTCTTGGTTCCAGCTTCGTTCTGAGCGTCCACCTTCTTTACGAGGTGGCCGTCAACGAAGGGTCCCTTCTTGAGACTGCGCGGCATCTAAACCCGCTCCTAGCGCTTCTTGTTCGTCTTGCGGCGGCGGACGATGTACTTGCTCGATGCCTTCTTCGGCGAGCGAGTACGACCCTCCTTCTGACCCCACGGGGAGACCGGGTGGCGACCACCACTGGTCTTGCCCTCACCACCACCGTGCGGGTGGTCAACCGGGTTCATCGCGACACCACGGACGGACGGGCGAACGCCCTTCCAGCGCATACGGCCGGCCTTGCCCCAGTTGATGTTCGACTGCTCGGCGTTGCCGACCTCACCGACGGTGGCGCGGCAGCGGGCGTCGACCAGGCGAATTTCACCGGACGGCATACGAAGGTGGGCCATCGTGCCCTCCTTCGCCAGCAGCTGCACCGAAGCACCCGCGGAGCGGGCGAACTTCGCACCGCCGCCGGGACGCAGCTCGATGGCGTGGATGGTCGTACCGACCGGGATGTTGCGCAGCGCCAGGTTGTTGCCCGGCTTGATGTCGGCCCCGGGGCCGTTCTCAATGCGGTCACCCTGGCTCAGGCCACGGGGCGCAATGATGTAGCGCTTCTCGCCGTCCGCGTAGTGCAGGAGCGCGATGCGCGCGGTGCGGTTCGGGTCGTACTCGATGTGAGCGACCTTCGCCGGCACGCCGTCCTTGTCGTGACGACGGAAGTCGATCACGCGGTAGGCACGCTTGTGGCCACCGCCCTGGTGACGGACGGTCACACGACCGGTGTTGTTACGGCCGCCCTTGCTGTGCAGGGGGCGGACCAGCGACTTCTCCGGCGTGGACCGCGTGATCTCGACGAAGTCGGCGACGCTGGAGCCACGACGGCCCGGAGTCGTCGGCTTGTACTTGCGGATACCCATTTCTCAGTCCTCGTCCGATATTCGGACCAGGGCGCTCCGTTAGGAGGCCTGGCCGAAGATGTCGATACGGTCGCCCTCAGCAAGGGTCACGATGGCGCGCTTGGTGTCGGCACGCTTGCCGAAACCGGTCTTCGTGCGCTTGCGCTTGCCCTGGCGGTTGATCGTGTTGACCCCGGTGACCTTGACCGAGAAGACCGCTTCCACGGCCTGCTTGATCTGGGTCTTGTTGGAGCCCGGCTTGACGACGAACGTGTACTTGTTCTCGTCGAGCAGCGCGTAGCTCTTCTCGGACACAACCGGCTTGACAAGAATGTCGCGCGGGTCCGTGAAGGTCTTGCTGGTGATCTCGGCCATCAGGCCTCGCTCCCCTCGTTGTCATCGGCCTTGGGGCCAGACACGAAGGACTCGAAAGCGGCCTGGGTGAAGACCACGTCGTCGGAGACGATCACGTCGTACGTGTTCAGCTGGCCCGGCTCCAGGATGTGGACCTGGGGCAGGTTGCGGGCGGACAGCCACGCGGCCTCGTCGGCGCGCTCGACGACCAGGAGCAGGTTGGCGCGCTCCGAGATCTTGCCGAACAGCGTCTTGGCGGCCTTGGTGGAAGCCGTGCCCTCGACCACGCCGGTGACGACGTGGATGCGGGAGTGGCGCGCCCGGTCGGAGAGGGCACCGCGCAGGGCGGCGGCCTTCATCTTCTTCGGGGTGCGCTGCGAGTAGTCACGCGGCTGCGGGCCGTGGACCACGCCACCGCCGGCGAACTGCGGCGCACGGGTCGAACCCTGGCGCGCGCGGCCGGTGCCCTTCTGGCGGTACGGCTTGCGGCCACCACCACGGACTTCGCCGCGAGTCTTGGTCTTGTGCGTGCCCTGACGGGCAGCAGCCAGCTGCGCGACAACGACCTGGTGGATCAGCGGAACGCTGGTCTTCGCGTCGAAGATCTCCGCGGGGAGCTCGACGGTACCGGCCTTGTCGCCTGCCGGCGAAAGGATGTCAATGGTGCTCATTACCTCAAGCCCCCTTGGCCGCGGTACGGACCAGGACGAGGCCGCCGTTCGGACCGGGGACCGCGCCCTTGATGAGGAGCAGACCCTTCTCCGCGTCAACCGCGTGGATGGTCAGGTTCTGGGTGGTGACACGCTCGTTGCCCATGCGGCCCGCCATGCGGACGCCCTTGAACACACGGCCAGGGGTGGCGCAGCCACCGATGGAACCGGGCGAGCGGTGCTTGCGCTGGACGCCGTGTCCGGCGCCGAGGCCCTTGAAGTTGTGACGCTTCATGACACCGGCGAAGCCCTTGCCCTTGCTCTTGCCCGTGACGTCAACCTTGACGCCGGACTCGAACACCTCGGCAGTGATCTCCTGGCCCAGCGTGTACTCGCTGGCGTCAGGGGTGCGGAGCTCCACCAGGTGGCGGCGGGGAGTCACGTCGGCCTTGGCGAAGTGACCCTTGAGGGGCTTGTTCACCTTGCGCGGGTCAATCTCGCCGAAGGCGATCTGGACCGACTCGTAACCGTCGACGTCGTTCGTGCGGACCTGCGTCACGACGCACGGCCCGGCCTTGATGACGGTGACCGGGACAACCCGGTTGTTCTCGTCCCAGACCTGGGTCATGCCGAGCTTCTCGCCCAGGACGCCCTTGATGTTCTTGCTCATCTCGGCCCGTCCCTTCAGAGCTTGATCTCGATGTCGACACCGGCCGGCAGGTCGAGGCGCATCAGCGAGTCAACCGTCTTCGGCGTGGGGTCGAGAATGTCGATGAGGCGCTTGTGCGTGCGCATCTCGAAGTGCTCGCGAGAGTCCTTGTACTTGTGCGGCGACTTGATGACGCAGTACACGTTCTTCTCAGTGGGCAGCGGCACCGGGCCTGCGACCGACGCACCAGTGCGGGTCACCGTCTCGACGATCTTCTTCGCCGAGGAGTCGATGACCTCGTGGTCGTAGGCCTTGAGCCGGATGCGGATCTTCTGTCCCGCCATGGCTACCTAGTAGTCCTTTGTCTCGTAACGCTCTGGAACCCGGGGGCTCTATCGACTCTGTCTCCGACCCACGCGGTCGGGCGTGTCGCATTCCCTCTACGCAGAAATCCCATACGGAATTTCCCAACCAAGGGGATGCGGGCCACAAGACCTCGCAGACGGGGGCAGAACACCCACCGGACGCCTGGCCGGAGCCCCGCTGACACTTCCCGGAAGATTCCCGTACGTCCGCCCCTGATCAGGGGCGACGAGTACGATGGGACTCGCTTCCGGTCCTCCCGGCGGGAGGCGCGCAGCATCGGCACTCAACCGAGCAACCCCGATAGTCTGCCACACCGGGGCAGGGCCTGGCCAATCGCAGCCGGGAAGCGTACCCCACGTCACATGCGCTCACGCATTCGGCACGCGGCCGTGCGATGCGGGCCCCCTCTCCCGGCACCGCTGACATGACCGCCCCCACCGCCAACAGCCGGCTCCGGGCCCGGTGTGGCTGAGCCTCGCGGCGCGCGGCGGATCGACGAAGTCCACGGCACGGCCGTACCGGTCCAGCGCGTCGAGCTCGACGCGACCGCCCCGCCCGAGGGCCCGGGCCCGGAGCCTCGGTGCCACCACGGCGAAGACGCGTACGACGCCGACCGCGCACCGAACGACGCGGACGGCAGCGGTTTCACCCACCACCCTCGACCGACCGGACCTGAAGCCTCGGCTCAGCCGCCGGCCCCTGTCCCGACCACCAGGCCACCGGCCCGCTCGCGGGCGGTTGAGCGCTGCTCCCAGCCCCTCCTGTCCGTGCCCCCCGGGTCGCACCCCCCACGACCCGGCACACCACGACCCGGCACACCGCGACCCGGCGCCCCACGCCATCAAAAGCCCTCAATTCCCGGAGGGAAATCCCCCACCCAACCCCTCCAGCCTCCCGTCACCCACACGGGTGACAACGCCCAACTCGGCTGGATTTGCTGGCAGTTGACTGGCATATGCTCGCGCCGACAGCCCCGGTCGCCGGGGC
This sequence comes from Streptomyces xanthochromogenes, assembly GCF_014650455.1. Taxonomy (GTDB): domain Bacteria; phylum Actinomycetota; class Actinomycetes; order Streptomycetales; family Streptomycetaceae; genus Streptomyces; species Streptomyces xanthochromogenes. The sequence continues at coordinate 648,010 of NZ_BMUZ01000001.1, forward strand.
GACGACAACCCCACACATGCATCGGCCCCCGGCCGGGACTGGCATCCCGATCGAGGGCCTGACCACCTAGGAAGCACACCTTCCCGATGGCTCTTCAGAACCCTAGCGCGCCCCCGCGCCCCTCGTCCCGCGTTCCCGACGGCACCGCCCACTCCGGTGTCATTCACGCCAACACCCGGCACACCAGTCGGTACACGGTCGTCGGCAACCACCTCGCCCAGCACCGCGAGCTCTCCCTGCTGGCGATCGGCCTCGCCGTACACATCCAGTCCCTGCCCGCCGGGGCCCGCATCGGCATCAAGGTCCTCGCCGACCGCTTCCCCGAGGGCGAGGCCCGCATCGCCTCGGCGTTGCGCGAGCTGGAGGCGCACGGGTACCTGAAGCGCAGCCGGGAGCGGCTGCCCAGCGGCCGGGTCGTCAGCCGTACGGTGTCCTGCAACCAGCCCGGGCACGGCCGCGCAACGCCGTGCAGCCCACCCGACGCGCGCCGCCCGGAGCCGAGGCCCCGCAGAACCATGCCCCCTGCCCCGTCGGTCCCCGTGTCCTCGGCCACACCACCCCAGGCTGCCCCCGTGCCCTCACCCGAGGCCGCCGAACTCCTCAAGGGGCTGCGCCGCGACGAACCCCGGCTCCTGCTCGCCGAACGGGACGTGAACCGCCTCGCGCCACTCGTAGCCGCCTGGCTCGACCGTGGGGCCGACCCCGACGCCGTACGCCGCACCCTGACGGCGAACCTCCCCGAGCCGCTGCACCACCCGGCGTCCCTGCTGGCCCACCGCCTCGCTGCGCTGCTCCCGCCCCCCATGCCCGTGCAGGCCCGTCCGGATCCGCTCCAGACCTGCGAAACCTGCGACCGAGCCTTCCGGGGACCGGCCCCCGGCCATTGCCGCGACTGCCGGCCCGATCTCCACGAGGCTGCCTGACGTGCACCGATACCGGGCGATGCGAAGGCTGGTTCAGGCGATGGACGACACACTTCCCGGCAGGTTCGAGATCACCAAGGACGGGATCGTCCACGACCTTCGGACTCCCGTCCGTCCCCACGAGCTCACCGCCGTGCGGGTGCGCAAACGCCTGGAGAAGGTGATGCCGGAGGATCTCGTCACCCATGCGGGAGCACCCGACGTCGAGGACGAGGTGGCGCACATCATGCGTCGCCCCGACATCATCGTGATCCGCGAACCCGACATGGAAGGCGACGGCTCCTTCGACCCCCGTACTCTCATCGCCGCCATCGAAGTCGTCTCCCGCTCCAACCCGGACCACGACTGGGTGGGCAAGATGCGGGACTACCCCCTGCTCGGCGTCCCCGTCTACGCGGTCTTCGACCCCCGCACGGGGACCGGCGCCGTTCTGTCCGAGATCCACTCCACCCCCGACGGCCCCCGTTACGCGACGCGGAAGGACTTCGTCTACGGCGAGGACGTCACCATCGCCGAGTGGACGATCCCCACCGATGCGCTGCCGCGCTACCCGTAGCGTCTCCTCGCGCAGCCGGATGCCGTCCCCTGCGCCCCGCACCCGGCGCCAACCGGGCGTGAGGTAACACCAGTTGAGGGGTCAGCTCCTCGACGCGTACGAGACGAAGTCTGCCCAGGCGGCCGGCGTCAACGCGAGCTGGGGGCCACCGATGGTCTTGGAGTCTCGGACGTGCATCACGCCGGGGGCAGCGGCGACCTCGATGCAGTCGTTGCCGTCACCGCTACTGCTGTAGCTGCTCTTGAACCACACCAGAGCGGAGGCGTCCCGGGCAGTGGGGGTGGCGATCATGTTTCTCCAAGCATCTGCTCGATGAAGGCCCGTGACTCTCGGGGCGTGAGTGCGTGGGCCCGGATCATGCCATAGCGCAGTTCCAGGATCCTGAGCTGCTTCGGATCGGACACAGGTCGGCCGTTGAATGCCCCCTCAGTACGCCCCACCGCTGTACCGTCCGGAAATTTGAGCACCTCGATCAACCCACCTGTGCCGAAGTGGTCCTCGGAGCCTGTCGGCATCACCTGGATCGACACATTCCGCAACTGCCCCAACTCCAGGAGCCGTTCGAGCTGCCGACGCCATACCATTCTGCCTCCAACCGGACGGCGAAGCGTCACCTCCTCCTGCACGAAGCCGAGCGTCGGTGCGGGTGACCTGTCGAAAACCGACCGGCGGGCCATCCTTGCGGCCACCATGCGCTCCGCCTCCTCGTCCGAGTAGGCGGGAAGCCACGCGTCGAATAGCGCCCGCATATGCCCCTCGGTCTGCAACAGGCCGTGGATGTTGTGGTTGCTGTACAACCCAACCTCGACCGCCTGCGCCTCCAACTCGGCCAGCTCCCGAACCTTCTTCGGATACCTGACCTTCGCCACGTCCTCCTTCATCGCCGCGATGAGCCCACCCGCCCCCAACACCTCGTCCGCCTTGTCCAGATACTCGGGCTGAGGGATCCGCTTGCCTCCCTCGATCTTGTAGACCATGTCCTCGCCGTACCCCACCGCAACCCCGAACTCGGCGGCCCGCATCCCCTTCGTCTCGCGCCGCAGTTTCAACTGGCGCCCAACCGTCGTGACCACGGCCACGCCCCAGTCGTCGTCCGGGTCGACCTCCCAGCCCGGCTCGTCCGCCTCGCCCTTGAGCCGGGCCGCCTCGCCGTCCACCTGCCGCATCCCGCACCCCTCCGTTGCACGTCCTCGCCGCAACACCCCTTACCCGTACAGCCCGTGCCGACAGCCAGGACAGCACCGGACAAACTCCGGACAGTCACCGTACGGACCGATTGAGTCACTGTTCACGGTAGGCGCGCAGCGCCACGCTCAGTCACGTGAACCAGGAAAACGTCACCCAACTCCCCATCCCCGCGCGGCACTTCGGCGTGCTGCTGTCCTCCACGCCACGCGGCGCGCACCTGGCCCGCTTCCTCGCCACGGAGTGGCTGCGCACCTGGGGCCTGCCACCCGGCGCCATCGGCACCGCCGAACACCTCGTCGCCGAGCTCGCCGCGAACGCCGCCACGCACGGCCGGCTCCCCGGGCGGGATTTCCGGCTTGCCCTCCACGCCACCACAGACGTGCTCCGCATCGAGGTGACGGACACCCGCGGTGACGCTCTCCCCCGACGCCGGCCCCCGTCCCCGGACGCCGTGTCGGGACGCGGCCTGATCCTCGTGGAGGCGTTCGCCGACCGCTGGGGCGTCGACATCGGACCCGTCCCCCGTAAGACCGTCTGGACCGAGCTCGACCTTCTTCCGGCGGACGCACCGTAGAGAAGGAGCGGGAGAGAAGAAATCGCGTGCCCCGGCACCACCGGGACGCAACCCCGCCCCCCGCTCCCCCATCTCACTGGGCGCGCGATCCCGCCGGATCGCGGGGATGCGGGGCGAGCGATGGACGGGACGCACGTGGACGAGACGGCAAGGCCCGCGGGGCCGGGGCGAAGGGCCGTACTGGGGAGCGCCGCCGCCGCGGGGCTCACCGTCGGCCTCGCGGGATGTTCCGTGCCCCGCACGGGCCGGGGGCGCCTGGCGGGCCCGGCCGCCCCGCTCGGCGCCGCACCCCGCCGCCCCCTCCTCCTCCAGATCCTCGCCCACCCCGACGACGACCTGTACTTCATGAACCCGGACACCCAGCACACCCTGGACTCCGGGGTCCCGCTGGTCAGCGTCTACGTCACCGGCGGAGAGGCCAACGGCGACAACCGGGTGGTCAGCGACACCGGGCCGCACGTGTACGACAAGGCCGCCTATTCCTCCGCCCGGCACCAGGGGCTGCGGCAGGCGTACGCCACCCTGCTCGGGATGGACAGGTACACCCCGTGGGACAAGTCCGTCGCCGAGCTGCGCGGAGGGCATCGCGCCGAGGTCAACCGGCTCCAACACCAGGGCCGCAGCGTGGAGTTGGTGTTCCTCAACACCGCCATGCACACCCCGCTCGGGGGGAGGATGGGGCTGCCGAGCCTCTGGGAGGACCGTCACCTCCAGCTGCCCGTCGTCATCGCCGAAGGGTCCCCGCTCACCCGGGCGAAGGCGTACACGTACGACAGCCTGGTGGACGTTCTCGAGGGGCTCCTCGCCGACTACGCGCCCACCCTCGTCCAGACCCTCGACCCCGACCCGGACATCCAGCACAGCTCGCCGGCCGACCGCTCGCACGACTCCGAGCAGCCGGGGTACTCCGACCACGCCGACCACACCGCCGCCGCCTCCTTCGCCTGGGCCGCGATGATCCGGCACGCCGAACGCGGCAACGCCTTCCTCGCCACCGCCTACCGGGCGTACTACAACCGGCACTGGCCCAAGAACCTGCCGCCCAGGGTGCTCGCCGAGAAGGCCGCGCATCTCGTGCCGTACGGCGGTAGCAAGGACTGGCAGTGCGGGAACCCCGGCGGGTGCGGAGATTACAACGTGGGCGGGAACCGGCCGCTGACCAACTGGAAGGGATGGGTGCGCTCCACCCACTACCGCCACCCCGGCGCCCGGCTGCTGGCCCCCGGCGACGGCTCCCACGCCTACGGCGTGCTCGGGCTGCGGGCCGTGCGGTGGAGCCGGAACCCGGACGACGGCTGGGGCGCACCCGAGGACCTGGGTGGCTCGCCGCTCGCGCCCGTGCTCGGCGGTGCCACCCTGGCCGACGGGCGGCAGCTGCTCTTCGCCCTGCGGTTCTCCTCGCTGCGGGGGCGTGCCGGCGCCAACACCCGCGAGATCGTCGCCCTTGAACAGGGCGCGCCCGGTGGGAAGTTCGGCGCGTGGAAGGGGCTCGGGAATCCCGAGCGGGGGGACGACCGGGGGCGCCGGATCGGGCCGCCCACCGCGGTCGCCGCACCGGACGGCCGCGTCCATCTCTTCGTGCGCAACGCCGACCGCGGCATCAGCTCCCGCATCCGCGAGGCCGACGGCAGCTGGACACCGTGGCGCGATCTGGGCGGGGAGTCCGTGCAGGAGGGGCTGAGCGCCGTCGTGGACGGTCGCGGGCGCGTCCACGTCTTCGCGGCCGGCGCCGACACCGTGCACCACTGGTCCCAGAGCGCCCCCGGGCGCCCGCTCGCACCCGTGCCGTCCCGGCTGCCGCTCGCCGTGGACGCGGTGGCCCCGGTCGCTCTCGGCGACGGCGTACAGCTGCTCTACCGCTCCTCGGCCGATCCGAAGAAGGCCCGCCATGACCCGGGCTCCCCCGCGTCCCCGCGCCTCACCTCCGTCCACGCGGACGGCAGCGCGGCGAAGCCGGTCGCCCTCGACGGGTACGGTCCGGTCGGCGCGGCCGGCGGATACGTGCTGGGCACGGACGAGCAGGGCCGGGTCCAACTCGTGGGCGCGGGACGGGCGTCGAAGCGGCCCCGGGGAGTGGTCCCGGTGGGCCCGCCCACGCTGTCCGTCCACGACGGGCACCCGCTCGCGCTGGGCCTCGGGGTGGACGCCGCTCCCTGGTCCTGGCGGCCCTGAAGCCTCCCTGAGCCCCGTACGAACAGCGAAGAGCCCCGCACCTCGAAAGGTGCGGGGCTCTTCTGACAGCTCAGCGAGCTACCAGGTCAGACGGTCAAGTACTTACTTGACGATCTTGACGACCTGGCCGGCGCCCACGGTCCGGCCACCCTCACGGATGGCGAACTTGAGGCCCTCCTCCATGGCGACGGGCTGGATCAGCGCGACGTTCATGGCGGTGTTGTCGCCCGGCATGACCATCTCGGTGCCCTCGGGGAGGGTAACGACGCCGGTCACGTCCGTGGTACGGAAGTAGAACTGCGGGCGGTAGTTGTTGAAGAACGGCGTGTGACGGCCACCCTCGTCCTTGGACAGGATGTACGCCTGGGCCTCGAACTCGGTGTGCGGCGTGACCGAACCGGGCTTGATGATGACCTGGCCGCGCTCGACGTCCTCGCGCTTGATGCCACGAAGCAGCAGACCGACGTTCTCACCGGCCTGGCCCTCGTCGAGCAGCTTGCGGAACATCTCGATGCCGGTGACCGTGGTGGTGGTCTTCTCGGTCTTGATACCGACGATGTCGACGGTCTCGTTGACCTTCAGGACACCACGCTCGATACGACCGGTGACGACGGTGCCACGACCGGTGATCGTGAAGACGTCCTCGATCGGCATCAGGAACGGCTTGTCGACGTCACGCTCGGGCTGCGGGATCGCCTCGTCGACGGCGGCCATCAGGTTCAGGACCGACTGGCCCCACTCCTTGTCGCCCTCAAGCGCCTTGAGCGCCGAGACCTTGACGACCGGCAGGTCGTCGCCCGGGAACTCGTACTCGGAGAGGAGCTCACGGACCTCAAGCTCGACGAGCTCCAGGATCTCCTCGTCGTCCACCATGTCGGCCTTGTTCAGCGCGACGACGATGTACGGAACGCCGACCTGGCGGGCCAGGAGCACGTGCTCCTTGGTCTGCGGCATCGGGCCGTCGGTGGCGGCAACCACGAGGATCGCGCCGTCCATCTGCGCGGCACCCGTGATCATGTTCTTGATGTAGTCCGCGTGACCGGGGCAGTCGACGTGGGCGTAGTGACGCGACTCGGTCTGGTACTCGACGTGCGCGATCGAGATCGTGATACCGCGCTGGCGCTCCTCAGGAGCCTTGTCGATCTGGTCGAAGGCCGAGGCCTCGTTCAGGTCCGGGTACGCGTCGTGCAGCACCTTGGTAATGGCGGCCGTGAGGGTCGTCTTACCGTGGTCAATGTGACCGATGGTGCCGATGTTGACGTGCGGCTTAGTCCGCTCGAACTTTGCCTTCGCCACTGGGGTCCTCCTGCGGAGTGGTTCTGGTACGCCTTACTCATCGGCGCCAGGTGATCTTTGCTGGGATGCCGGGGCCCGGGGCACTCACCGTAAACCTGATGGTTTACGCCGAATGCCCCAGTGGCTCCGGTGACAAGCCTAAAGCGTGAACTCGGAGGAGTTACTCGCCCTTGGCCTTCGCGATGATCTCCTCGGCGACGTTCCGCGGAACCTCGGCGTAGGAGTCGAACTGCATCGAGTAGCTTGCGCGACCCGAGGTCTTGCTGCGGAGGTCGCCGACGTAGCCGAACATCTCCGAGAGGGGCACGAGGCCCTTCACGACGCGGGCGCCGCTGCGCTCCTCCATGGCCTGGATCTGGCCACGGCGGGAGTTGATGTCACCGATGACTTCACCCATGTAGTCCTCGGGCGTGGTGACCTCGACGGACATCATCGGCTCAAGGAGCACGGGCGAAGCCTTGCGCGCGGCCTCCTTGAAGGCCTGCGAACCGGCGATCTTGAACGCGAGCTCGGAGGAGTCGACCTCGTGGTAGCCACCGTCGAGAAGAATGACGCGGACGCCGGTCATCTCGTAGCCGGCCAGGATGCCGAACTGCATGGCCTCCTGCGCACCCGCGTCCACCGACGGGATGTACTCCCGGGGGATGCGGCCACCGGTGACCTTGTTCACGAACTCGTACGACGCCTCGCCGCCCTCGATGGGCTCGATCGCGATCTGCACCTTGGCGAACTGACCGGTACCACCGGTCTGCTTCTTGTGGGTGTAGTCCACGCGCTCGACGACCTTGCGGATCGTCTCGCGGTACGCGACCTGCGGCTTGCCGACGTTCGCCTCGACCTTGAACTCGCGACGCATACGGTCGACGAGGACGTCGAGGTGAAGCTCGCCCATACCACCGATGATGGTCTGGCCGGTCTCCTCGTCCGAGTGAACCTGGAAGGAGGGGTCCTCCTCCGCGAGACGCTGGATGGCGACACCCAGCTTCTCCTGGTCACCCTTGGACTTGGGCTCGATGGCGACCTGGATCACCGGCGCCGGGAAGTCCATGGACTCCAGGATCACCGGGGCCTTGTCGTCGCACAGCGTCTCACCGGTGGTGGTCTGCTTCAGGCCCATGACGGCGACGATGTCACCGGCGCCCACCGACTCGATCTCCTCACGCTTGTTCGCGTGCATGCGGTAGATCTTGCCGATGCGCTCCTTCTTGCCCTTGATGGGGTTCAGCACCGCGGTGCCGGCCTCAAGGCGACCGGAGTAGATCCGGATGAAGGTGAGCTTGCCCAGGTGCGGGTCGCTCGCGATCTTGAACGCCAGCGCCGAGAGGGGCTCCTCGTCGGACGGCTTGCGCTTGACCACGACCTCCGGGTCCTTGACGTCGTGGCCCTCGATGGCCTCGACGTCCAGGGGGGAAGGCAGGTAGCGGACGACGGCGTCGAGCAGGGGCTGAACGCCCTTGTTCTTGAACGCGGTGCCACAGAACACGGGGGTGACGGTGGTGTCGCCGCCCTTGCCGGACGCGATGGTGATGCGACGCACCGCGGCGTACAGCTGCTCCTCGGTGGGCTCGACGCCCTCAAGGAAGAGCTCCATGATCTGGTCGTCGTTCTCGGCGACGGTCTCGACCAGCTTGCCGCGCCACTCTTCAGCGGCCTCGGTGTGCGTGGCCGGGATGTCGACGACGTCGTACATCTCGCCCTTGGTCGCTTCCGCGGACCACACGAGGGCCTTCATGCGGACCAGGTCCACAACGCCCTCGAAGTTGGCCTCGGAACCGATCGGCAGCTGCATCACGATCGGGGTCGCACCGAGGCGGTCCACGATCATGTCCACGCAGCGGTGGAACTCAGCGCCGGTGCGGTCGAGCTTGTTGACGAAGCAGATACGCGGAACGCCGTAACGGTCGGCCTGACGCCAGACCGTCTCGGACTGCGGCTCCACACCGGCGACACCGTCGAACACGGTGACCGCACCGTCGAGGACGCGGAGCGAACGCTCCACCTCGACCGTGAAGTCCACGTGGCCCGGGGTGTCGATGATGTTGATGGTGTGGTCGACGTCCTCAAGCGGCCAGTGGCAGGTCGTCGCGGCGGACGTGATCGTGATGCCGCGCTCCTGCTCCTGCTCCATCCAGTCCATCGTGGCAGCGCCGTCGTGGACCTCACCGATCTTGTAAGACACACCGGTGTAGAACAGGATCCGCTCGGTGGTGGTCGTCTTGCCCGCGTCGATGTGAGCCATGATCCCGATGTTGCGGACCTTGGCCAGGTCAAGTGAAGTGGTAGCCATATCGGCTCAGTCTTCTCTCGGTCTCGATGTGGGTAGCGACTACCAGCGGTAGTGCGCGAAGGCCTTGTTGGACTCGGCCATCTTGTGGGTGTCCTCACGCTTCTTGACCGCAGCGCCGAGGCCGTTGGAGGCGTCGAGCAGCTCGTTCATGAGGCGTTCGGTCATGGTCTTCTCACGGCGGGCGCGGGAGTAACCCACGACCCAGCGCAGCGCGAGGGTCGAGGCGCGACCGGGCTTGACCTCGATCGGCACCTGGTAGGTGGCGCCACCAACACGGCGGGACTTGACCTCAAGAGACGGCTTGACGTTCTCGAGGGCGCGCTTCAGCGTGATGACCGGGTCGGCGCCGGTCTTCTCGCGGAGGCCTTCCATGGCGCCGTAGACGATCCGCTCGGCGGTGGAACGCTTGCCGTCAAGCAGGATCTTGTTGATCAGCGAGGTGACAAGAGGAGAGCTGTAGACCGGGTCGATGATGACCGGGCGCTTCGGGGCGGGGCCCTTACGAGGCATTCTTACTTCTCCTTCTTGGCGCCGTAGCGGCTGCGGGCCTGCTTGCGGTTCTTGACACCCTGGGTGTCGAGCGAGCCGCGGATGATCTTGTAACGAACACCCGGCAGGTCCTTCACACGGCCACCACGCACGAGCACGATCGAGTGCTCCTGCAGGTTGTGTCCCTCACCCGGGATGTAGGCCGTGACCTCGATGCCGGAGGTCAGACGCACACGCGCGACCTTACGGAGCGCCGAGTTCGGCTTCTTCGGGGTGGTCGTGAACACACGCGTGCAGACGCCGCGGCGCTGGGGCGAACCCTCGAGCGCGGGCGTCTTGTTCTTCTCGACCTTGTCCTGCCGGCCCTTCCGGACCAGCTGCTGGATCGTAGGCACTACTTCTCCGGTTTCTGTGTGCCGTAGTAAAACTAACCTGAAACACGTCTCCGACCCACGCGGTCGGGTGTGTCGAATACTGCATGCTCCCGCCCGGGGGCAGGAGAAGCGCAGATTGCGGCGGCCGGTCTAGGAGCTCGCGCTGCGGACGTAGGCACGCAGCGGAGCCCAGGCACACCCCAGGCACAAGGTCTGAGCGTACCTACCTCATCGACTTGGGTCAAAACAAATGCCGTCCACGCCGACACGCCGGTGAACGACCCGGCGACCGCCCCGCCTGATCCCGGGTCCGATCCCGCGTCCCGGATCGACTCCGGTCGGCCTTCCGTCGGCTCCGGGCCGGACCCGGAGCCGACGGAGGGCGTCGTTCAGCTGCTCGCCGAGGCGTCGCGCCGCCTGGGGCGCACGCCCTCGGGGCGGGCCCCGCTCACGGCGATGATCATCTCCGCCATCTCGACGAACTGCCGGCGGTGACTGTCGGGGATGCCGAGCAGCTCGGCCGCCTCGGCCGGCGTGACCCGTCCGCGCCCGGCTCCCCCGGCGGCCCCGTCCGGCACCGGCAGGTCGTCGGCCGTGACCCGGCCCGACTCGATCAGCATGTCCCGAAGGCCGACCCCGAGGACCCGCGCGAGAGCGCGCATGGTCTCCAGGTCGGGCAGGCTCTGCCGCTGCAACAGCCGGGTCACTGCGGCCCGGTGCACTCCGGCGTCCTCGGCGAGCCGGGACCGTCCGCCGCCCCGCGGACTGTCGATGTCATATCCGCGCTCGCGCATCAGGTCCTCGACCCAGCCCGCAAACCGCTCCATATCCGAGCTTTTCTCGCCCATAGCACGCTCCCTCCGCAACCATCCCGACCCTACCGTCCGTTCGCGCGCGCAATAACCAGCATGGTGTGCGAGTCCGCAACTAGCCACCCTGACAGGCAAAATCGCAGTATTGGCTGCGTGAAGGTATGGAGAAGGAGGCACGGAGGGTCGGTACGGAACGACGATGAGCGACATTTGTTGCGCACTCGCACGCAATATCGGTAACGTTGATTGCGCAACCGCAACAAGGGGTGCCCGCAACCCCCTCCACGTTCCTCGTCTCCTGCCTCCGTGCACTCCCCGTGCTCCCGGCGCCTCCCGAGAGGGATTCCATCCCATGCCCGCACCCGCGCTCGTCCGCGCACCCCTGTCCCGGGGAGCCCACCCCGCCGCCCGGCGCTCCCAGGACTGGCGCTCCCACGCCGCCTGCATCGGCCTGCCCGACCGCGCGGTCTTCGCCCGCGAGCCCGAGGCGGCTCGGCCCGCCCTGCGCGCCTGCGGCATCTGCCCCGTCCGCCGCGCCTGCCTGGAGGCCGTCGCCCCGCGTACCAGCTGGTTCGACGGCGTCAGCGGCGGGCGGCTGTGGCGCAACGGCCAGGAAGTTCCCGTCCCCGTCCCCGCCCGGTCCCGTGCCGGCCGTCTTCAGGAGCAGTCATGAGTCACCGTCCCGACCCCGCCGCCGTCTGGTTCGGCATCCTGCTCCGCCAGTTCCCCGAGCTGCACCAGGAGCTCGCCCCCAGCCGCGGCGCCCGTCCGCTCGGCGCCGGGCACTCGGGCCGGCCCACCGCTCCGGCCGCGCCGATCCGCCTGTTCGTCTCCGACACCATCCGCGACATCACGGACGGCGTGGTCGAGCTGGAGGAGGCGGTGTGCGAGAAGCTCCGCCTGCCGCGTCCGCCGCGCGGCACGGTGCTCGATCGACTGGGCCGGCTCGTCGCCCTGCTCGACCGGGTCGCCGAGCGGCCGGTCCTCGCCGAGCACGTACGGGGCGAGGCCCGCCGGATGGCCCGCCGCTGCTCGCTGGCGCTCGGCGACGCCGAAAGCCCGGTCCGCGTCGGGGGCCGCTGCCCGCACTGCGACTCCGTGTCCCTGCGCGTCTTCCCGCACCGCGAGACCGTTCTGTGCGTCAACCCGGGCTGCCGCTGCGCGACTTCGGACTGCGGCTGCCGCACCGACGCGGCGCACCGGCACGCCTGGGCCCGCGACGCATGGCAGGACCTGGCGGAGACGACGGCCGGCGACCTGGCGGAGCTGACGTCGGCTCAGGACGGGGTGCGGCCGGGTCCCGACGGGCTCGACCGGCCCGACTCGAAGGGGGCGGGCGCACGATGAGTACGACGCGTACGGTCCGACCGGCCGGTGCCACACCGCTCTACCCGCCGACCGCCGCCCTCATCACCACGGCGATGGCGGCCGAGGAGGCGGCGGTCGCCCCGGGCACCATCCGCAAGTGGGTCCAGCTCGGGCACATAGCGCCGGCGGGCCGCAGCGGCCGTTCCCACCTCTTCCGCCTGGCGGACGTCTTCGCCGCCGAGCGCGCGACCCGCCGAGCACACGAGCTCCGCGCCTGACCTTCCTCTACAGGTACCGCCTCTATGGATAGGGAGATAGGGCTCCACAGAGACGGCCTGCCCGGCTCCTCTATATGTGCGGTGCTGCTGCATGTGCAGTGTTGCTACATGTGCAGTGCTGCCGGGGCTCCTATACATACGCCGGCCCTCCCCGACCCCCTTCGCTCCCCATACGAACAGTGCCCCGCAGCCGATGTGGCTGCGGGGCACTGTTGCGTACGCGTTCGACGGCTACCGCACCCGGGGGCGCGGGGCGCCACGGCCGGCCGGGCCCCGGACGTCCCACGCCGGCACCTGGTAGACCTGCGCGCCGGCCGGACTGTCGTCCCCCAGGGTGGCCATCGCCTCCTGCCACCCGGAGACGAACCCGTTGAGCTCCGCGTCCCCGATGGCCCGCTCCGCCACCTTGCCGACGACCGCGGTGAGCGCCTGGGCGACCTCGGGCGTGAAGGAGCCGGAGTTGGCCGAGTCGGCGGCCACTTCCACGGTGGCGATCACCACGTCCGAGACGCGCTCGCTGTACACGCTCACCGGGCGACTCCCCCGCACCCCACGACCTGCTCGCTCATGCCACCCCCAGGTGCTCTTCGTCGGCTCATACGCCCTTCCATGCCGCCCCCGGACATCTGCCGTGAGATGCCTCAGAGTGCGCGACAACCACAAACCTAACCCGTGGAACTGACACTGTGTTCCCTAGGTCCACGCCCCTCAGCTCCCGGCGCCGGGCACATCGGCCGCTTCCTCACTCCCGGCCCTGATTGCGTGCCCGAAACTCCAAGTTGCGCGCTCGCGCGATCTCGTTCACAATAAGTGCAGCGGCGGAGCTGCGCCTTCAACCGGGCGTCGGCGTCCGCCGCTTCGCGTTGAGCGCTCCGGCGGGGCGTACGGGCCGAACGGCAGCCCGCTCTCCCGCCCTCCGCACTGTCCCGCACGGCCCGCGCCCCGCCGGCCGCTCGACGCGCCCCTCCCCTTCGGCTCACCAAGTCTTCGAGCCTTCGAGCCTTCGAAAGGAGGCCCTGTTGAGCGAGGCCCTGCTCACGTTCCCCGATGTGGAGCGCCTGATCGTCGACCACCTCAAGTACCGGCCGGAGCTGGCCGGGGTGACGGTGGACAACCGTCCGCCGGCCGGCTTCGACGGTACGCAGCAGGTGGTGCTGGTCTCCCGGACCGGCGGCGCCTGGGTCGACGACCTCCATCTCGACACCCCGCTCGTCGAGTTGGAGGTGTACGGCCCGACCAAGACGGCGGCACACACCGTGTCCCTCTCGGTCCGCACCGCGCTCCTCCAGCTCCGCGGCACCACCTACGGCACGGCGGTCGTCACCGACGTCGTCGAGACCGAGGCCGTGCGCTGGCTGCCGGACTACAACCGGCCGGCCGGCAACCGCTACCTCACCACGGTGCGCCTCTCGCTGCGCCCGTCCTGACCGCCCCTCCCATCGAGGCCCTGCCGAAATCGGCGGGGCCTTTCGCATGTCCCGAACGGGCCATGCGCCAGAACGGGCCAGGTCCCGAACGGGCCGAACCCCGAACGGAAAACGAACAACGAACAACGAACAAGGAGAACCACATGTCCGGAATGAACCCGAGCGAGATCCGCGTGGCCGGCACCGGCCGCATCTTCCTCGCCAAGGTCGGCACCGACGCCCCCGCCGACACCACCACGGAGTGGGGCGCCGCCTGGCACGACCTGGGTTACACCAGCACCGACGGCGTGAAGTTCGGCCGCAAGGGCAAGACCGCCAACATCGACACCTGGCAGTCGCTGACCCCGGCCCGCACGATCTACACCGAGCGCGAGCTCACCCTGAAGTTCGGCATGCTCCAGCTCAACGAGGACACGCTGCCGTTCTTCTTCGGCGGCGGCGAGGTCGTCGAGAGCGCCCCGAACTCGGGTCTCTACAAGTACGAGATCCACAGCGACCAGGGCGAGGACGAGCGCGCGCTCGGCGTCGAGTTCTCCGACGGCGCCGAGGTGCGCTACCGCTTCGTGGTCCCGCGCGGCCTGGTGACCGTCTCCGACGACGTCGACCTCAACCGCAAGGGCGCCGTGAAGCTGGGCGTCACCTTCACCGCCATGGCCGCGAAGGCGGACGCGCCGCTGGCGACGTGGCTGATGAAGGACAAGTCCTTCGGCACGAAGTAGCCCTCCCGGGGCGGGAGTTGGCGCGCTTCGGCCGCGTCGGCCCGCCCGGTTCCACACACCACCCGAATCGGCGCCGCCCCGCCCTCCCCTCCCCGGGGCGGCGCCCCCTTCCCCTTCTTCTTCCTACCTGAGGAGCAGCACCCATGTCCGGATTCGACGTCAACGCGGCCCGCGCCCAGCGCCTGGAGGCCCACGGGGCGGCCTGGTCCTTCCAGTTGGACGGCGACACCTTCGAACTCCCCACCGAGATCGGCCACCGCACCGCCCGTGCGCTGCGCGAACTCGACGACAGCGATGTCGACGGGCTGCTCGGACTGCTGCTCGGCGAGGCGCAGTTCAAGAAGTTCCTGGAGCACGACATCACGATGCAGGACATCGCCGCGATCCTGGAGGCGTACGGCAAGGAGACCGGGCTCGGTCTGGGGGAAGACTGAGCCTCGACGCGTTCGTCGAAGAACACGCCGAGGCTCTCGAAGCCGACCTGCTGCGCCACTACGCCGTCGACCTCCTCGACTGGCACCGCGGCACGCTGACGTCCCGCCGGCTCGCGGTCCTGGTCAAGCACCTGCCGCGCGACAGCGCGGTCAACCGCGACCTGCACGGCGAGGCGGTGGAGTGGGACTCCTCCACCCACCTCCTCGCCGCCGCCGTGGACCACCTCGCGGTGGCCAATTGGATGACGGCGACGATCAATTCGGGAGAGGACGCGGACCCGCTGGACTATCCGGAGGCGGTGCCGCGGCCGGTATCCCCCGAACCAGAGGAAGCCCCCCGATCAGAGCGCGCCTCCGAGACTCCCCCGTCGGCCGCTCAACTCGCACGCTTCTTCGGATGAGAGCGCACGCCACCTGAGGGTAACTACTCGGCCCGCCCGGCACGCTCGGACATTCCTCGCCACGGACAGGTAGCCGGGGCAGGGAAGGCGGCTCAAAGGATGTAGAAAACAGCGAAGGGCGCAATCATCACGTTCATTACGACCAGAACAATGATTCCGCCTCTCAGATCACGGCGAGCCTGAGACTTGCCACCGAACAGCTCCATTTCCGTACGCGCCCTGCCATGTGGAGCTTTCGGATCATAAATGATCCTGACCTCTTCACCGTCGTGCGATATACGGCCGTCCGCGAGCGGGCTTCGATAAGAGGATCGATATCCGTCCAAGGTCTTGAACTTAAAGAACTCGGAGACTCTGCCCTCATCCCACGACGCACCGGTACATATGGCAGAAACCGAGATACCGGATTTGCGGAGCCGACGCTCCACGAGTATCGGATATATGCCGAACGGAAAGACGTAGATCGCGATTGGGAGGAACATTACGAAGGCATATAAAAGCCATAGAGAATTTTGGGATACCCACCCGGACACGGCGCCCCTCCAGGGTGACAGAGTGCAAAAGATGAAGCAAAGTATCACATGGACCAGGACAGGATCAAGAGTCTTACCTGCGACGAGCTGACGGGTTAAGTGAATGGCTATAGACCCAGGACCCCTGCTGCCCAACTCTCTGGCTGGAGATTTTGACGACACCAAGGCAGAGCATAGTGAGCTGAACCGAAAAATCAACGAGTTCAGCTATGTGGTCAACAGTTTCGGAGTGACCATCAATGGCTGGTCCAACACTATCAGCGTGCTTAGCGGCAGCGTCGAGGGACTCAAGGTCTCAATCGGTCTCCTGGCTGTCGGCTTCACTCCCTTGAAGATAGACGGCGCGCTCATGAAGGTGGACGAGAAAGGGATCGTATTCGCCGGTAAGCAGAAATGGACTTGGCCTCACGCTCGGGATGAAAAACAAAAGCAGGAGGCCGCAGAAAAGCGCTCATCCAAGATTCACGGAGAACTCGAAAAATCTGGACTGAGGGCAGAAGACAGCATCGAGCAGGCCAGGCTGAATCCCCACGATGCCGAGAAGGTAAGAAAGGCAAAGGAGGATATACGCGCATTCCGTGTCGCATACTACAACGCCAAAGGGGACATCAATCGGGCGCAGCAGATGCGAGATCAGGCGAAAGCCGCAGAGGCCGCAGCCAAGGAAGCCAGAGAGAAAGTGCAGCGGGATGTACAAGCGACCGGCCGTAACGTTCAGTCCCTGTCGCAGCAGCTTCGCGACCTCGAAAGAGAACTGGTCGGCCACTAAGCATGACTCTCCGCCCCGAAACCTTGCCGCGAAAACAGGATCGGAATAGAAAATGTCCCTAGTCCAATCCCTGACCCGAGCCTCCGGCTCGCTAAAAGGGTTCAGAACAGGAATCGACGGCGCGGGCCGCTCCGCCGGATCGCTCGGTAAGCAGGCCGGGGCGGCCAACACCAATGTCGGGCGGATCAAGGGGGCCGCCCAGCAGTCCGCCAAGGAGCTCAAGGGGATGAAGACCGCCGCCGACCAGGCGGCGAAGTCCGTCGGGAAGGTCGGCAAGGACGCCGGGACCGGCGGGGTCTCCATGGGGAAGCTGCAGGGCGGGCTGAAGAAGGCCGACGGAGGGTTCAAGGGGCTCAACAAGGCCATGAAGGGCAACGTCATCGGGATGCTGCTCGAACTCTTCGCCCCGCTCATCGAGAAGGTCGTCGCCATGGCGACCAAGTCGAAGGCGATGCAGAAGATCATGAAGGTCGCCTTCGACGTCATCGGCAAGGTCGTCGACGTCGTCATGAAGGCGATCGGCCCGCTGATGAAGAGCACCGGGAAGATCATCTCGTCCGTCTGGAACGGGATCAAGGGCGCGATCCTGCCCATCGCCCTCTGGATCGCCAGCTTCATCCCCGGCGCGTTCGACACCGTCAGGGACGCCCTGTCCAGCGCCTGGGGCGGGCTCTCCCGGTTCGCCGGCGGGGTGTTCGACGGGATCCTGTCGGCGGTGAAGTCCCCGCTCAACCTGGTCATCGGGCTCATCAACTCCGCCATCGGCGCCCTCAACGGCATCCACGTGTCGATCCCCGGCTGGGTCCCCCTCGTCGGCGGCAAGACCTTCGGGGTGAACATCCCGCGCATCCCCATGCTGGCGGAGGGCGGCATCGTCGCGCCGCGCAGCGGAGGCGTGCCCGCGATCGTGGCCGAGGCGGGCGAATCGGAGGCGGTGCTGCCGCTGTCCCGGCTCGACCGGCTGCTGAGCCGCACCGCGACCCGCGCCGCCTCCGACCCGGCCGGACTCAACGGATACGGCGACGGGTTCCACATCGAGAACTACTACGCCACCCAGAGCTCCGACCCCCAGGACACCGCCCGCGCCCTGCTCTTCCTCGCCAAGGCACGCGGATGAGCCGGGACCCGGCACGCCCCCGAAGGGAGGACCGCCATGGCCGCGGCCCAGCCGAATCCACTCGCCAACTCCAGCGGCGCCTTCCGTAGCTTCGGCGGATCGGCGGGACAGGCCGCCCGGGCCGCCGGGAGTGCCGCGGCCGGCATCACCGGCGCCTCCCGTGCCGTAGACCGGATCCGGGCCTCCACCGCCCAGGCCGGCAAGGACATCAAGCAGTTCGCGACCGGTGCCGACGCGGCCGGCCGGGCCGCGGGAGCGCTCGGGCGGGCGGCACCCGGTGCGCACACCGGCGTCCTGAAGGTGAAGACCGGCGCCCAGGGCGCCACCCGTGAGCTCAAGAACCTCAAGCGGAACTCCGACCTCTCCGCCAAGTCCATCGGCATCGCGGGCAAGGGGTCCGGCGCGCTCGGCAAGGTCGCCACGCTCTTCGGCGGCAATCTGAGGATCGCCGGCGCGGTGATGACGGCGGTGAACCTGGTCATGAAGGCCAACCCGTGGGTCCTGGTCGCCACCCTGCTCGCCCCGTTCGCCGAGCAGCTCATCGAGTTCGCCCTGAACTCGGAGTTGGGGCAGCAGATCATGGAGACGGTGTTCGCCACCGTCGGCAGCCTCATCGAGACGGCCCTGACGTATGTCGCTCCGGTCGTCACCGGGTATCTGACCGTCGTCCTCGGGTTCTGGAAGGGCCTCGCGAACGTCGTCAAACCGGCCCTGAAGTGGGTCACCACCTCCCTGCCGGGCGCCTTCCGCACGGTCAACTCCGCTATGGAGCGGGCCCTGCACGGCATGGGCGGCTTCCTGGAGAGCGGCTTCCAGATGGCCGTCGGCGTCATCAAGGGGCCGATCAACGGGCTGATCGCCTTCGCCAACTGGGTCATCGACGGGCTCAACAGCCTCAGCTTCAACTTCTTCGGCAAGCACTTCGGTGTCGATCTCAACAGGATTCCGATGCTCGCGGCGGGCGGCATCGTCGCGCCCCGCACCGGCGGCGTCCCGGTGATCCTCGCCGAGGCGGGCGAGGCCGAGGTCGTCCTGCCGCTGTCCAGGCTCGAAGAGCTGCTCGCCCGCACCGCCGGGGCGGCCCGCGCCGCCAGGACCGGCCACCGCACCCCCCGCATCGAGAACTACCACGAGCCGGAGGGCCGCGGCTCGTACGGCATCGCCGAGGAACTGCTCTTCCTGGCGCACACGACGTAATCCAGAAGGTGAGGGCCAACCACCCATGCCCCCAACACAGTTGACCACCACGACCGAACCTCCCGGCTCACTGATCACCCGCGACGGGCAGATCCAGTGGGCCGGACTTCTTTTCGGGCCCGGCACGGACTACGAGATCGCCGACAGCGGCCTGACCGGCTGGGCCGACCTGCCCGGCCTCGACAGCGGGGACGTGCTGCGCCCCGACCAGCACGGCGCCTGGCCCGGTGCCCAGTGGTCGCAGGCCCGTACCGTCACCGCCTCCGTCTGGCTGCTGCCCGACCAGCGTGAACAGGCGGCCGCCGTGGCACAGCGGTTCCGGGCGGCGACCTCGGTGCACTCCGGCGAGCAGTGGCTGACGGTGCGGCTGCACGGCGAGACGTTGGCCGTGCGGGCCCGGATCAGCCAGCGGTCCATCCCGCACGACCGCATGTACGTCACCCAGGGCGCCGCCAAGGCCGCCGTGCAGTGGGTGTGCGCCGACCCGCGGCGCTTCTCCCTCGACGTGCTGTCCGCCCGCACCGGGCTGCCGTTGCCCGAGACGGGGCTGACCTGGGAGCGGCCGCCCGCCCAGGTGCCCGACCCCAACCAGCCCCCGCCGAAGCCCGACGAGGAGACCCGGCCGGGCACCGGTACGGCACCGGTCCTCGCGCCCGCCGCGGCGCCGGGAGCACCCGACCCCGCCGCCGGTCTCGCCTGGCCGCTCGGCTGGGGCACGGCCCGTTCCACCGGACTCGTGACCGCGTACAACAGCGGCGACGCACCCGCCAACCCGGTGATCGAGTTCCGCGGCCCGGTCCGCAAGCCGTCCCTGACCCGGCTCAGCGACGGCCTGCGGCTGGAGTACGACATCGCACTCGCCGCCTCCGACGTGCTCACCGTCGACACCGGCGCGGGCACCGTCCTCCTCAACGGCACGGCCTCGCGCATCCACACGGCCTCGGCCTGGTCCACGCCCGAGCAGCTCTTCCAACTGGAGCCGGGCCAGAGCACGTTCGCCTTCCGCTGCGAGGCCGGCTCGGCCGCCCCGGCCCCACAGGGACCCCAGCCATCGGCGGCGGTCACCTGGCGCAGCGCGCACTGGTAGACCGCCCTACCCCCCAACTCCCTTACACCACCTAGGAGATCGCATGAACATCGGCAGTGCCTGGCTGCTCAACAGCACCGACGGCAGCGGCGGCCAGACCCGGCTCGACACCCGGCTCGCCCCGATCGGCACGATGGCCCCCGACGGGCCGCTCGCCTCCCGCGGCGGCGTGATCCCCGGCTCCGCCGAGGGCCAGTACCTCATGGACGGCCTGTACGTCTTCGGCGACAAGGCGGGCATGAGCGCCCTGGTCGCCCCCGGCCGGGCCGTCGTCCAGGGCCGCCCCGGGGCGGGCGCCTACCCCGTCTACATCTCCGAGTACACGAGCCTCACCTTCCTGGACGGCGACCCGGGCCTGCCCCGCGTCGACCTCGTCGTGGTGCGGGTCTACGACGACGCGGGCACGACCGCGGCCGTCCTCGAAATCGTCCAGGGCGAGTACGCCGCCTCCCCCGTGGCACCCCGGGTGCCGGAGGCGGCCCTGGCGCTCGCCGAGGTGAAGGTGCCGGCCGGTGCCTCGGCAGGCAACGGCGGCATCAACTGGACGACCGCCGTGAAGGACCTGCGCCGGCCCACCGCGTCGGTCGGCGGCATCGTCCCCGCCGGGGGCCCCGCCTACCGCGGCTCCTACCCCGGCCAGTACCGCGACAACGGCGGCAGCCTGGAGCGCTGGAACGGCACGGAGTGGCGGCCCTACCCCGAGCCGCGGGCGACCTGGCAGGACTACACCCCGGCCTGGGGCCAGGCGACCGCCGGCGCCCCGGTGCCGAAGCTCGGCAACGGTTCGCTGTGGGGCCGGTACATCAAGGACGGCCCGGTGGCGCACTTCCAGGCGGCGGTCACCATCGGCTCCACCAGCAACTGGGGCGGCCCCAACAAGAACGGCAACTGGTACCTGTCGCTGCCGGTCCGCCCGGCCGGTCCGCGCGGCCTGACCATCAACTTCCGCGCCCGCACCGGCGGCGACCCCGGCGGCTACTTCTACGGCGGCGCCGAGATCAGCACCGCGTACCACCCCAACGGCGTGGCCCGGAACTGGTCCACCATCCAGGCCAACGGGAAGCCCACCGGCGTATGGGTCGACGCCGACGACCCGATGACGCCGCTGCCCGGCAGCTGGTACGAGGTGTGGGGCACCTACGAGGTCGCCCCGTGAACCGCGCGATGCCGACGGGCGAGGTCACCTACCGCGCCCTGTTCTGCGATCTGCGCACCGACCGGGTCATCGACGCGCTGCCGCTCACCGAAGTCGAGTTCGACGACTTCATCGGCAAGCCCGGCCAGCTGCGGGCCACCGTGCCCCTGCCCGACGCGGCGCTCGCGGCCCGGGCCCGCGAGGCGCTCCGGCCCGGCCGCACCGCGGTCTGGCTGGAGCGCGGTGCGGACATCTGGTGGGGCGGCATCCTGTGGACCTGCACCCCGGCCGGCGACGAGCGCGGCCGGCTCGACGTGCAGATCCAGGCGGGCACCTTCGACTCCTACCTCGATCACCGCGTCCTCTCCGGCGACCTGTCCTTCCCGGCCCCCGGCACCGACCAGTTCGAGATCGTGCGCGCGCTCGTACGGCACGTCCAGGAGCAGCCCGGCGGCGACATCGGGATCGTCCTGGACGACGAGCTTTCGGGCGTGCTCGGCAGCCACGCCTACGCCCGTACCGACCTGGCCCGGGTGCGGGAGATCATCGACGCGCTCGCCGTCCTGCAGTACGGATTCGAGTGGCGCATCCAGTGCTACCGCGACTCCGGGACGGGCGCCCGGATCAAGAAGCTCCAGCTCGGTCACCCCCGGATCAGCACCGGTTCCGTGCCGATCGTCCTGGACCGGCCCGGGCCCGTGATCACGTACAGCCTGCCGACGGACTCGACCGTGCAGGCCAACGTGTGGCTGGCCCGCGGCGAGACCGCGAACAACAACAGCGCCGCGGCCTCGCTGCCCCAGATGTCGATCCCGGCCGTCGCCGCCGAGGACCTGGACGCGGGCTGGCCCCGCCTCGAAGGGTCCTCCGACCACAGCGGCATGTCCGACCAGGGCGTCCTGGACGGCCTGGCCAGGGCCGAACTGGCCCGCGCCCGGCGCCCTCAGGTCATCCCCGAGGTCACCATCCGCGTGGACGGCCGCATCACCCCCGCCCTCATCGGTGCCTCGGTGCTGCTGCGCATCCGCGACGGCTGGCACCAGGGCGGCACCGACCGGCGCTACCGGGTCGTCGGCCTCACCGTGACACCGCCCGGGCGCGGCAAGGGCGAGACCGCGAAGCTCTACCTGGAACCGGAGGACGCCTAGATGGCCGCCATCCCCACCGATCTCCTGGACCGCATCCGTGCCCTGGAACGCCAGGTCCGCGCCCTGATGGGCAGCGCCAACACCCGGCCCGCCATGGACCGGATCAGCGGCGGCAACGTCGTCATCAGCGACGGCGGGCAGCTCGCGGTACGCAACCGCGACGAGCAGAAGGGCGCCGAACTCCTCTACATCGGGCAGGTCTCCCCGGCCCGGCCCGGCGGCGAGGAGCAGCAGGGCTTCTTCGTGCGGCGCGACGACGGCTCCAAGGCGCTCACCGTGCACGCCGACGCTCCCGACCTCCAGCCCAACCAGTCGGTGAAGGTCTTCGACCGCAAGGGCAACGCCCTCTTCGCCGACGACCTCGGCGGCGAGGGCCTGGCCCGCCCCTACATCCCGTATCCGCTGCCCACCCCCGAGGACACCGGCCACTGGGAGTCCACCTCGGCCACCGAGTGGACCACCCTCTACAACGGCAACGCGATCGCCCAGCACCCGAGCCTGTACTGCCTGGTCGCGGCGACGGGCGGCGGCGAGGTCAGGCTGCTCGTCAACGGCGTCCAGGTGGGGCCGAGCGCCGCCGGGACGCTGGAGTTCACCGCGCCCATCGGCGCCCCCTACGACAGCCCGGTGACCTTCCTCGTGCAGGCCAGGGCCGTCGAGCCGGGCGCCACCGTCCGCTGTTCGCCCCGCGCGCTGTACGGCGTCAAGTCCTGACCTCCGTCAGCCTCAACCCCCTTTATCCGCCTTCCCGTTCGAGGAGTACCTCCGTGTTGCCCTCCGCCATTCCCACGGTGACCGTCACCGCGCACTACCTCACCCCGGCCGGCCTCCCGCTGAGCGGCACGGTCACCTTCAGCGCGCCCACCCTGCTCACCCACACCGCGAGCGATGTCATCCTGGGCGGCCCCATCGTCGCCCCGCTGGACGCGGACGGCCGGATCAGCACGGCCCTGCCGGCCACCGACAGCCCGGGCATGAACCCGGTCGACTGGCAGTACACCGTCACCGAACAACTCTCCGGGCTGCCGGCCAACCGCACGTACAACATCGTGCTCCCGGCCTCCCAGCCGCTGATCGACCTGGCCGACCTGGCACCCGCCGACCCGCAGGCACCGCAGTACGTCGCGGTCCCGGGCCCGCCCGGACCGGCCGGCGCGGCGGGCCCGGCCGGTCCGGCGGGCGCCCCCGGCGTCGTGCGGTCCGTGAACGGCAAGAACACCGCGGACGTCGTGCTCGCCGCCGACGACGTCAAGGCGGTGGCGTCGGCGTCCGTCGGCGTCGCGGGCGGAGTGGCCACGCTGGACGCGGCCGGACGCGTGCCCGTGGCGCAGCTGCCGCCGGGCACGGTCGATCCGGTGTCGTCCGTCAACGGCAAGAAGGGCGTGGTCGTGCTGAGCGCGGCCGACGTCAACGCGCTCGACCAGGCGGCCGGCGATCTGCGGTACGTGCGCCCCGAGGGCATACCCGTCCAGTCCGTCAACGACCGCACCGGCAAGGTCGTCCTGGACGCCGTCTCGGTGGGCGCCGCACCGCTCGGCTCGACGGTCCTGCTGAGCGGGGCCCAGAGCGTCGACGGCGCCAAGACCTTCACCTCGGCGCCCTCGTCCGGCGCGGCCCCCACCGCGGCGGCCCATCTGACGCGCCGGGACTACGTGGACGCCGTCGCCACCCCCGGCAGCTGGGCCCCCGGCGACCTCGGCTTCAAGGCCTGGGGCTTCGACCCGGCGACGACCTCCGGCACCCGCTCGCAGTACTGCGGCGCGGGCTCCGTCTACCTGATGGGCGTCCGCCTCAACACCCCGGCCACCATCGGCAACATCGCCTTCTACTGCACCGGCTACGTGGGCGGCACCCTCAGCGAGGCGACCTACGCGGGCCTCTACGACGCGAACGGAAACCGGGTCGGGGTGACCGGCTCGCTCAAGGACGTCATCAAGGACGGCGCCACCGCGGTCTGCCCGCTCACCAAGGCCTACGACGCCGCCGCGGGCAGCTACTGGGTGGCGCTCCTGGTCAACGGCCCCACCGAGGCGACCAAGGGTCCCGCGTTCGCGATGGCGGCCGGAGCGGGCGAACGCCCGGCCGGCACGGCCCGGATGCCGGGCGCCTTCGCCCGCTACGGCCGGCTGCCCGCCACGGGCCAGGCCACGCTGCCGACCTCCTTCGCACCCAAGTCCGTCGTCAGCGACACCAACTCCCTCTGGGCCGCCGTCGCCTGACCCGGCCCCACTCCCTCCGAAAGCCCCCCGCGCCCCGGCCGGGGGGCTTTCGTCCACCCCCATCCGAGAGGAAAACCATGTCAACTCCCCTGTCCGCGGCGGCTTTTGCGGCCGCCCTGCGCGCCGAAGGCGTATCCGTCGTCGAGACCGACGGCTGGCGCGACCACAACCGCAACCACAAGGGCGCGTGGGGTCCCGTCAACGGCGTGATCGTCCACCACACCGTGAGCAGCGGCACCGACGCCTCCGTCCGCCTGTGCTACGACGGCTACGACGAGCTGCCCGGCCCGCTGTGTCACGGCGTCATCGCCAAGGACGGCACCGTCCACCTGGTCGGCAACGGCCGGGCCAACCACGCGGGCGGCGGCGACCCGGCGGTCCTGAACGCCGTGATCGCCGAGAACTACGGCGACCGGCCGCCGGCCACCCACCAGCACGAGGGCAGCTCCGGCGCGGTCGACGGCAACGCCCGCTTCTACGGCTTCGAGTGCGTCAACCTCGGTGACGGCGCCGATCCGTGGCCCGCCGCCCAGCTCGACGCGATCGAGCGGGTCTCGGCGGCGCTGTGCCGGGCCCACGGCTGGTCCGCGAAGAGCGTGATCGGCCATCTGGAGTGGTCGGACTGGAAGAGCGACCCGCGCGGGTTCGCCATGGCGGAGCTGCGCTCGCGCATCGCCGCCCGGCTCGCCGGAAAGCCGATCGCCACCCCCGCCCCGCAGCGCTACCAGCCCTTCCCCGGCGCCGGTTTCTTCACGGTGGGCCGCGACTCGCCGGTCGTCACCGCGATGGGCCGCCGGCTCGTGGCCGAAGGCTGCTCGGCGTACGCCGAGGGCCCGGGCCCGCGCTGGACCGACACCGACCGCGCCTCGTACGCCGAGTGGCAGCGCCGGCTCGGCTTCGACGGCACGGACGCCGACGGCGTGCCGGGCCGCGCCTCCTGGGACGCCCTGAAGGTCCCGTACACCGTCTGACCTCACCGCCGTGCGGGCCCGGGAGCGGTACACCGCTCCCGGGACCGCTCCCCCGTACCGACGAAGGAAGCCCCTCATGTCCGAAGCCGCCAAGAGCGCCCTGCGCACGGTCGTGCAGACGGCCGTCGGCCTCGCCCTCGCGCTGCCCGCCATCATGGACGCCACCGGAGTCCCGGCCACCCTCCCCTGGGCCGCCGGGGCACTGGCCGTCGCCGGCGGGCTCGCCCGGGTCATGGCCCTGCCCACCGTCCAGGCCCTGCTGCCCGGCTGGCTGCGCACCGGGACCCAGCCCGTGGGTGCCGCCGATGACCGAGCCTGACCGGAGCGACCCGGTGCCGGTCGCCCTGGAGCTGGAGCGGCTGCGCGGCACCCTGGAGGCCGGGTTCGCCCGGGTCGACGGGGCGCTGGCCCTGCTCGTGCAGCGCAGCGACCAGACCGACCGCCAGCTCGCCGATCACGAGAGCCGCCTGGACGCCCTGGAGCGGACCCGCTGGCCGGTGGCGAGCATCGCCGCACTCACCGCGGTGACCGGCACCGCGCTCGGCCTGTGGCAGCTGGCCGCCCGCTGAGCGGCCGGAAAACCCCGAAGGGCGCCCACCCCGCCGAAGCGGAACGGGCGCCCTTCAGTACCTCTGACGTACGCCTTACTGGTTGTACGGACCGTAGTCGTAGTCCTCCAGCGGAACGGCCTGGCCGGAGCCGGTGCCGAACGGCGAGTAGTCGATGTCGTCGTAGCCGACGGCCGAGTACATCGCGGCCTTGGCCTCTTCGGTGGGCTCGACCCGGATGTTGCGGTAGCGGGACAGACCCGTACCGGCCGGGATGAGCTTACCGATGATGACGTTCTCCTTGAGGCCGATGAGGCTGTCGGACTTGGCGTTGATCGCCGCATCCGTCAGGACTCGGGTCGTCTCCTGGAAGGAGGCGGCCGACAGCCAGGATTCCGTCGCCAGCGAGGCCTTGGTGATACCCATCAGCTGCGGACGGCCGGAGGCCGGGTGGCCGCCTTCCGTGACCACACGACGGTTCTCGGTCTCGAACTTCGAGCGCTCGACGAGCTCGCCCGGCAGCAGCTCCGCGTCGCCGGACTCGATGATCGTCACGCGGCGCAGCATCTGCCGGATGATGATCTCGATGTGCTTGTCGTGGATCGACACGCCCTGCGAGTTGTAGACCTTCTGGACTTCGCCGACCAGGTGGACCTGGACCGCACGCTGACCGAGGATCCGCAGCACGTCGTGCGGGTTGGTGGCACCGACGGTGAGCTTCTGGCCCACCTCGACCGCGTCGCCCTCGCCGACCAGCAGACGGGCACGCTTGGAGATCGGGAACGCCGTCTCCTCGCTGCCGTCGTCCGGGGTGACGACGATCTTCTTGGTCTTCTCGGTCTCCTCGATCCGGACGCGGCCCTTGGCCTCCGAGATCGGCGCGACACCCTTGGGCGTACGGGCCTCGAAGAGCTCGACGACACGCGGCAGACCCTGCGTGATGTCGTCACCCGCCACACCACCGGTGTGGAAGGTACGCATCGTCAGCTGGGTACCGGGCTCACCGATGGACTGGGCGGCGATGATGCCGACCGCCTCACCGATGTCGACCAGCTTGCCGGTGGCGAGCGAGCGTCCGTAGCAGAAGGCACAGGTGCCGACCGCGGACTCACAGGTCAGGACCGAGCGGGTCTTGACCTCCTCGACACCCGCACCCACGAGGGCGTCGATGAGCACGTCACCGAGGTCCACGTTGGCCGGCGCGATGACCTTGCCGTCGACGACGACGTCCTCGGCGAGCATGCGGGCGTAGACGGAGGTCTCGACGTCCTCGGTCTTGCGCAGCACGCCGTCGGCGCCCCGCTCCGCGATCTTGAGCTTGAGGCCGCGGTCGGTGCCGCAGTCCTCCTCGCGGATGATGACGTCCTGCGAGACGTCCACCAGACGACGGGTCAGGTAACCCGAGTCGGCGGTACGCAGGGCGGTGTCGGCGAGACCCTTACGGGCACCGTGGGTCGAGATGAAGTACTCGAGCACGGTCAGGCCCTCGCGGAACGAGGCCTTGATCGGACGCGGGATGGTCTCGTTCTTCGCGTTTGACACCAGACCACGCATACCGGCGATCTGACGCATCTGCATCATGTTTCCTCGGGCACCCGAGTCAACCATCATGAAGATGGGGTTCGTCTTGGGGAAGTTCGCGTTCATCGCCTCGGCAACCTCGTTGGTCGCCTTGGTCCAGATCGCGATGAGCTCCTGCGTGCGCTCGTCCTTGGTGATCAGACCGCGCTCGTACT
The DNA here is from genome assembly GCF_014650455.1 of Streptomyces xanthochromogenes. Taxonomy (GTDB): domain Bacteria; phylum Actinomycetota; class Actinomycetes; order Streptomycetales; family Streptomycetaceae; genus Streptomyces; species Streptomyces xanthochromogenes. The sequence goes on from NZ_BMUZ01000001.1 coordinate 675,708, forward strand.
GCTTCTGGACCTTCTCGTCCTGGGCCTCGTAGCCCTGGACGATGGCCTTCTTGGCCTCGGGCACGACGATGTCCGAGACGGCGACGGTGACGCCGGAACGGGTCGCCCAGAAGAAGCCGGCCGCCTTCAGGTTGTCGAGCGTCGCCGCCACGATGACCTTGGGGTAGCGCTCGGCGAGGTCGTTGACGATCTCGGAGAGCTGCTTCTTGCCGACCGAGTAGTCGACGAACGGGTAGTCCTCGGGCAGCAGCTCGTTGAAGAGCGCGCGGCCCAGGGACGTACGCAGACGGAACGAGTCGCCCTGCTGCCAGGTCGTCTCGCCGTCCTCGTCGAGCGGCGGGGTCCAGCCACGCGGCGGGACGGTGCCGATCGGGAAGCGGATGTCGATCTTGGCCTGGAGCGAGAGCTCCCGGGCGTCGAACGCCATGATCGCCTCGGCGGTCGAGTTGAAGGCGCGGCCCGCGCCCTTCACCTCGCGCTCCTCTTCGTCCGTGGTGAGGAAGAAGAGGCCGAGCACCATGTCCTGGGTCGGCATGGTGACGGGACGACCGTCGGCCGGCTTCAGGATGTTGTTCGAGGACAGCATCAGGATGCGGGCCTCGGCCTGCGCCTCCGCGGAGAGCGGCAGGTGGACGGCCATCTGGTCACCGTCGAAGTCCGCGTTGAACGCGGTGCAGACGAGCGGGTGGATCTGGATGGCCTTGCCCTCGACCAGCTGGGGCTCGAAGGCCTGGATGCCGAGGCGGTGCAGCGTGGGCGCACGGTTCAGCAGAACCGGGTGCTCGGCGATGACCTCTTCGAGGACGTCGTACACGACCGTGCGGCCGCGCTCGACCATCCGCTTGGCGCTCTTGATGTTCTGCGCGTGGTTCAGGTCGACCAGGCGCTTCATCACGAACGGCTTGAAGAGCTCCAGCGCCATGGCCTTGGGCAGACCACACTGGTGCAGCTTCAGCTGCGGACCGACGACGATGACGGAACGCGCGGAGTAGTCCACACGCTTGCCGAGCAGGTTCTGACGGAATCGACCCTGCTTGCCCTTGAGCATGTCGGACAGCGACTTCAGCGGACGGTTGCCGGGGCCCGTGACCGGGCGACCACGACGGCCGTTGTCGAAGAGCGCGTCGACGGCCTCCTGAAGCATGCGCTTCTCGTTGTTCACGATGATCTCGGGGGCGCCGAGGTCAAGGAGTCGCTTCAGACGGTTGTTGCGGTTGATCACGCGGCGGTACAGGTCGTTCAGGTCGGAGGTCGCGAAGCGGCCACCGTCCAGCTGCACCATCGGACGCAGGTCCGGCGGGATGACCGGCACGCAGTCGAGCACCATGCCCTTGGGGCTGTTGCTGGTCTGCAGGAACGCGGAGACGACCTTGAGGCGCTTGAGCGCACGGGTCTTCTTCTGGCCCTTGCCGGTACGGATGATCTCGCGGAGGCGCTCGGCCTCCTCGTCGAGGTCGAAGGTCTCCAGGCGCTTCTGCAGGGCAGCGGCACCCATCGAGCCGTCGAAGTACGTGCCGAAGCGGTCACGCAGCTCGCGGTAGAGCAGCTCGTCGCCCTCAAGGTCCTGGACCTTGAGGTTCTTGAAGCGGCTCCACACCTCGTCGAGACGGTCGATCTCGCGCTGCGAACGGTCACGCAGCTGCTTCATCTCACGCTCGGCACCTTCGCGCACCTTGCGGCGCACGTCGGCCTTGGCACCCTCGGCCTCCAGCTCGGCGAGGTCCGTCTCGAGCTTCTTGGCGCGGGCTTCGAGGTCCGAGTCGCGACGGTTCTCGATCTGCTGGCGCTCGACGGAGACGTGGGCCTCCAGCGACGGCAGGTCGCGCGTACGGCGCTCCTCGTCCACGAACGTGATCATGTACGCGGCGAAGTAGATGACCTTCTCGAGGTCCTTCGGCGCGAGGTCGAGCAGGTATCCAAGACGCGACGGAACGCCCTTGAAGTACCAGATGTGGGTCACGGGAGCGGCAAGCTCGATGTGGCCCATCCGCTCGCGGCGCACCTTGGCACGCGTGACCTCTACGCCACAGCGCTCACAGATGATGCCCTTGAAGCGGACGCGCTTGTACTTGCCGCAGTAGCACTCCCAGTCCCGGGTCGGACCGAAGATCTTCTCGCAGAAGAGTCCGTCCTTCTCGGGCTTGAGGGTGCGGTAGTTGATGGTCTCCGGCTTCTTGACCTCACCGTGGGACCACTGACGAATGTCGTCAGCAGTGGCGAGGCCGATCCGCAGCTCGTCGAAGAAGTTGACGTCGAGCACTTGTCGTCAATCCCTCTTTCGGGGTCGATTCTTCAAGATGGTCTGAGGGGGGTCCGGATGGGGGTCCCTCCTAGGCCCTTGGGGCCTAGGGGGAGGCGGGGGCTCTTGGCGAGCCCCCACCAGACCCGTCAGACCTCTTCGACGCTGCTCGGCTCGCGCCGGGACAGGTCGATACCGAGCTCCTCCGCAGCGCGGAAGACGTCCTCGTCCGTGTCGCGCATCTCGATGGACATGCCGTCCGAGGACAGCACCTCCACGTTGAGGCAGAGCGACTGCATTTCCTTGATGAGCACCTTGAAGGACTCGGGAATGCCGGGCTCGGGAATGTTCTCGCCCTTGACGATGGCCTCGTAGACCTTCACACGGCCGGTCACGTCGTCGGACTTGATGGTCAGCAGCTCCTGGAGTGCGTACGCGGCGCCATAAGCCTCCAGCGCCCACACCTCCATCTCACCGAAGCGCTGGCCACCGAACTGGGCCTTACCACCCAGCGGCTGCTGGGTGATCATCGAGTACGGACCGGTCGAACGGGCGTGGAGCTTGTCGTCGACCAGGTGGTGCAGCTTCAGGATGTACATGTACCCGACCGAGATCGGGTCCGGGAACGGCTCGCCGGAGCGGCCGTCGAACAGGTTGGCCTTGCCCGAGGGCTGGACGAGACGGTCGCCGTCGCGGTTCGGGATCGTGGCCTCGAAGAGACCGGTGATCTCGTCCTCACGGGCGCCGTCGAAGACCGGGGTCGCGACGTTGGTACCGGCGGCGACCTGGTCGGCGCCGATGGCCTGCAGACGCTGGGCCCAGTCGTCGGCCAGACCGGAGACGTCCCAGCCTCGGCTGGCGAGCCAGCCGAGGTGGATCTCCAGGACCTGTCCCGGGTTCATTCGGGACGGCACACCGAGCGGGTTCAGGATGATGTCGACCGGAGTTCCGTCCTCAAGGAACGGCATGTCCTCGATCGGAAGGATCTTCGAGATGACGCCCTTGTTGCCGTGACGGCCGGCGAGCTTGTCACCATCCGTGATCTTGCGCTTCTGCGCCACGTAGACACGAACCAGCTGGTTCACGCCCGGCGGCAGCTCGTCGCCCTCTTCACGGTCGAAGACGCGGACGCCGATGACCTTGCCGATCTCGCCGTGCGGCACCTTCAGCGAGGTGTCACGCACCTCGCGGGCCTTCTCGCCGAAGATCGCGCGCAGCAGGCGCTCTTCCGGCGTCAGCTCGGTCTCACCCTTGGGCGTGACCTTGCCGACGAGGATGTCGCCGGCGACGACCTCGGCACCGATACGGATGATGCCGCGCTCGTCGAGGTCGGCGAGGACCTCCTCGGAGACGTTCGGGATGTCCCGGGTGATCTCCTCCGGGCCGAGCTTGGTGTCACGGGCGTCGACCTCGTGCTCCTCGATGTGGATCGAGGAGAGGACGTCGTCCTGGACGAGGCGCTGCGACAGGATGATCGCGTCCTCGTAGTTGTGACCCTCCCACGGCATGAACGCCACGAGCAGGTTCTTGCCCAGCGCCATCTCACCCTGCTGGGTGGCGGGACCGTCGGCCAGGACCTGGCCCTCGATCACGCGGGCGCCCTCGTCCACGACAACCTTCTGGTTGACCGAGGTGCCCTGGTTGGAGCGGGCGAACTTGGCGATCCGGTACGTGGTGTACGTGCCGTCGTCGTTGGCGACGGTGATGTAGTCCGCGGAAACCTCCTGGACGACACCCGCCTTCTCCGCCTTGATGACGTCACCGGCGTCGACCGCGCAGCGGTACTCCATGCCGGTGCCGACGAGCGGCGCCTCGGACGTGATCAGCGGCACGGCCTGACGCATCATGTTCGCGCCCATGAGGGCACGGTTGGCGTCGTCGTGCTCCAGGAACGGGATCATGGCGGTCGCGACCGACACCATCTGGCGCGGCGAGACGTCCATGTAGTCGACCTCGGTGCCGGGCACGTAGTCGACCTCGCCACCACGGCGGCGAACCAGGACGCGCGGCTCGGTGAACCGCATCTCGTCACTGAGCGCGGCGTTGGCCTGCGCGATGACGAAGCGGTCCTCCTCGTCGGCGGTGACGTAGTCGACCTCGTCGGTGACCTGGCCGTCGACGACCTTGCGGTACGGCGTCTCGATGAAGCCGAACGCGTTGACGCGGCCGTACGAGGCGAGCGAACCGATCAGACCGATGTTCGGGCCTTCCGGCGTCTCGATCGGGCACATGCGGCCGTAGTGCGACGGGTGCACGTCACGGACCTCGAAGCCGGCCCGCTCACGGGAGAGACCACCCGGGCCAAGCGCCGACAGACGGCGCTTGTGGGTGAGACCCGACAGCGGGTTGTTCTGGTCCATGAACTGCGACAGCTGGCTGGTGCCGAAGAACTCCTTGATGGAGGCGACGACCGGCCGGATGTTGATCAGGGTCTGCGGCGTGATCGCCTCGACGTCCTGGGTCGTCATGCGCTCACGCACGACGCGCTCCATACGAGCCAGACCCGTACGGACCTGGTTCTGGATGAGCTCGCCGACGTTGCGCAGACGACGGTTGCCGAAGTGGTCGATGTCGTCGGTCTCGACGACGATGTTCCGACCCGACTCGCCGACCGTCTCGGTCTCACCGGCGTGCAGCTTGACCAGGTACTTGATGGTCGCGATGACGTCGTCGGTGGTGAGCACGCCGGCGTCCAGCGGCTCGTCCGCGCCGAGCTTCTTGTTCACCTTGTAGCGGCCGACCTTGGCGAGGTCGTAGCGCTTCGGGTTGAAGTAGAGGTTCTCGAGCAGCGTCTGAGCGGCCTCGCGCGTCGGCGGCTCGCCCGGGCGCAGCTTGCGGTAGATGTCGAGCAGCGCGTCGTCCTGGCCCTGGGTGTGGTCCTTCTCCAGGGTGGCGCGCATGGACTCGTACTCGCCGAACTCCTCAAGGATCTGCTCGGTGGTCCAACCGAGAGCCTTGAGGAGGACGGTGACGGACTGCTTGCGCTTGCGGTCGATGCGGACACCGACCATGTCGCGCTTGTCGATCTCCATCTCGAGCCAGGCACCCCGGGACGGGATGATCTTGGCCGTGAAGATGTCCTTGTCGGACGTCTTGTCGATGTTGGAGTCGAAGTAGACACCCGGCGAGCGGACCAGCTGCGACACGACGACACGCTCGGTGCCGTTGATGACGAAGGTGCCCTTGTTGGTCATGAGCGGGAAGTCGCCCATGAAGACCGTCTGGGACTTGATCTCGCCGGTCTCGTTGTTGGTGAACTCGGCGGTGACGAAGAGCGGGGCCGCGAACGTGAAGTCGCGCTCCTTGCACTCGTCGATCGAGTTCTTCGGCGGCTCGAAGCGGTGGTCGCGGAAGGTCAGGGACATCGACCCGGAGAAGTCCTCGATCGGGGAGATCTCTTCGAAGATCTCCTCCAGACCGGACTTGGTGGGGACGTCCTGCCCACTCTCGAGAGCGGCCTCGACCCGAGACTTCCAAGCGGCATTGCCGAGCAGCCAGTCAAAGCTCTCGGTCTGCAGCGCAAGAAGGTTCGGAACCTCGAGGGGCTCCTTGATCTTTGCAAAGGAGATGCGCAGCGGGGCGGTGCTGGCGCCGTTGTTCGTATTGGCGGTCGAGGCGTTGCGCGAGGCGGCCAAGAGGGGGTCCTTCCGAGGGCTCGGACTCACTACGCGCGTACCGGTCCCACGTGGGCACAGAGAGAGACGTTTCCGAGTCGGCCGGGAAGGCCAGTTCAGGGCGGTTCAATCCGAGGTGCTCAAGCGAGGGCATGCCCCTGGTGACGGGCAGGGGACAGCTAACAGGCAGCGCAAAGGGACAGTGTAGCCACTCGGCACACTGATGTCCAGGGCGGATTTTCAGAGACCCGCATTGCTCTTCTCAAGTACCTCGGTACCTCGGTCAGCCGTGCGCCGCGCAGACGCAGATTAGTACTGCCCTCTTCGCCGTCGATCCATGCCTCGGATCCGGATCGTTGTGACGACGCGTCCTGAGAATTGCGCGCTGCGTGCGGTTCGTCAAGACCCCTCCGCTCCCCGGGGATCGCCGCGGGAGCCGTTACGGGGCTACGCCTGCGTCCTCGCCGAGCAGACGGCGAAGATCACCATACTCCCCGACCGACCCCGTACGAGGCACGCGGCGCGGGTACGCCGAAGGGCGACCACCCGGATGGGTGATCGCCCTTGGCGGTGCCCAGCGGCGCGCGAGCGCGCCTGCTGGACGGGTGCGGGCCCCGTGGAGCCCGCGAGGTGTTACTTGACCTCGACGGAAGCGCCGGCGGCCTTGAGGGACTCGGCAGCCTTCTCGGCGGCCTCCTTGGCGACCTTCTCGAGGACCGGCTTCGGGGTGCCGTCGACGAGGTCCTTGGCCTCCTTCAGACCCAGGGAGGTCAGCTCGCGCACGACCTTGATGACCTGGATCTTCTTCTCGCCGGCGCCGGTGAGGATGACGTCGAACTCGTCCTGCTCCTCGACGGCCTCGGCGGCGGGGCCACCGGCGGCGGGACCGGCAACGGCGACGGCCGCGGCGGCGGTGACGTCGAACTTCTCCTCGAAGGCCTTCACGAACTCGGAGAGCTCGATGAGGGTCATGCCCTCGAACTGGGCGAGCAGGTCTTCCTGGCTGAGCTTCGCCATGATGGGCGATCCTTCCACTAATTCGGCGGGTGCCGGATGTACATGTAGGCGGGCGTACGTTCGGCCCGCTGCGACCGCGCCCCTAAGGGGCCGCGATCAATGCGCGAGCCGAATTACTCGGCACCGCCCTGCTCGGCGAGCTTGACGCGAAGCGCTTCCGCAGTGCGGACGAACTTCGACGGCAGCGCCTGGAGGAGCGAAGCAGTCTGCGACTGCTTGCCCTTGAACGCGCCGGCCAGCTTGCTGAGCAGAACCTCGCGGGACTCGAGGTCCGCAAGCTTCTTGATCTCATCGGCGGACAGCGCCTTGCCATCAAGGACACCGCCCTTGATGATCAGGTTCGGGTTCTCCTTGGCGAAGTCACGAAGACCCTTCGCCGACTCCACCGGGTCACCGGTGATGAAGGCAACCGCCGTCGGACCGTTGAACTGGTCGTCGAGCGAAGTGATCCCGGCCTCGTTGGCCGCAATCTTGGTCAGCGTGTTCTTCACCACGGCGTACTGGGCGTTCTCACCGAGCGAACGACGCAGCGTCTTGAGCTGCGCCACGGTGAGACCCCGGTACTCGGTCAGCACGGCGGCGTTCGAGCTGCGGAACTGGTCCGCGAGCTCGGCTACCGCGGCAGCCTTGTCGGGCCTTGCCATAGAGCGTCGGCCTCCTTCCGGGTGATGAGGACCGCTCAGAAGGGGCTGAACAAAACGAAACGCCCCGGCGCAGGCGCACGGGGCGTAGCTCAACCAGCTGCACTCAGAAGAGACATCCGGGAACTTTCCACGGTCACCTGCGCGGGTCGTCCGCATCCAGCGGATCCTTCGGCCACCGCACCCTCGAATGAAGGCACGGCAACGACCAGCGGTCTTTGGCTTCTGGGGAAGCGTACGTTACGGCGTCCGTGTCAAGCAAATCCGCTCGTACGGGGTGCCGGCGCGGGTGCCGCAGGGGCGGGCGGCACCCCGTGCCGGGCGGTCCGTCAGGCGTTCTCGCCGCCCGCACCGGCACCGGCCCGCTTCATCATCTCGGCCATGTCGAACGTCTCGGACGCCGGCGGAGCCGTGACGGCGACCTTGGTCCCGTAGTCCGAGTAGTGGGCGTTCATGCTGATCTTGCCCTGCGGCGTGGTGATGCCGACGTTCATCTGCACCGGGTAGCCGTCCTTGTTGATCCAGAGCTCGGTGTCGTAGCCCTTGATGCCGGACTGCTTCGCGGAGTCGAGGAGCTTCTTGCGGTCCTGGGCGGACATGCCGTCGAGCGCCTGATTGCTCGCAGCCATCTCGTCCACCGTCAGGGTCCCCTTGTAGTGCTCCGCGGGGGCTCCGTCGATCTGCTCGCTGCCGAGGTGCTTCAGGCTCGGCGAGTCCGTCAGGATGGCGAGCTGCTGGGCCGGGTCCTGCTTCTCGGCTCCGCCGGTCAGCGACTGGGAGGAAGCGCCCCCGCCGGCCGCCGAAGCCAGCGCGCCGAGGTCCATCTTCATCCAGTGCTTGCCGTCCATGTGCTGGGACACCGTGGTTCCCATGTCCATGTACATGACGTTGTCCAGCTGCACCATGCGGATCTTGTCCGGTGCGTCCTTGCCCGCCTGGGCGAAGGCGGACCCGCTCATGGTCATGTCCATCGCCGCCGGGTCCCACGACTGGATCCCGGACATCACCAGGTCGCCCCCGGCCGCGCCGGCCCCGGCGGCGCCCGTGGCCCCGGCCGGCATCGACATCTTCAGGGTGACCTTCGCCGACTTGGCTGCCGACGTCTTCTTGTAGGCCGCCTGGAGCGCTGTGCGGGCATCCTTCGGGCTCGACTGCTGAGCCGCCTTCTTCGGCGCCTCGGCGGCCTTCTTGGAGTCGCCGTCGCTCTGGCATCCGGCGGCCACCGCCACCAGGACTCCAACCGCCGCGAGGGATATCCCGGCGCGCTTGACGGACTTGCTCATTACGTCCCCACCCCATAGATCAAACAGACGAAAACCTTCACAACCGTAACTCAGCGCACTGACAGCGGGCACATGAAAAAACCGGCCCCCGCCCCTCCGAAGAGGTGCGGGGGCCGGTCTCAGTACGCGAAGTGCGTCTCAGTACGCGAACCCGCGACTGCCGTGATCCGGGAGGATCAGACGGCGGCCGGGTCCTCCTCGACGAGGAGGTTGCGGGTGCGGTTCGAGTCGAGCGCGATACCGGGGCCCATCGTGGTGGTGATGGTCGCCTTCTTGATGTACCGGCCCTTGGCGGCGGACGGCTTCAGACGGAGGATCTCCTCCAGAGCCGCACCGTAGTTCTCCACCAGCTTGGCGTCGTCGAAGGACACCTTGCCGATGATGAAGTGCAGGTTCGAGTGCTTGTCGACGCGGAACTCGATCTTGCCGCCCTTGATGTCCTCGACGGCCTTGGCGACGTCGGGGGTGACCGTGCCGGTCTTCGGGTTCGGCATCAGACCACGGGGACCGAGCACGCGGCCGAGGCGGCCGACCTTGCCCATGAGGTCCGGGGTGGCGACGACGGCGTCGAAGTCCAGACGGCCCTTCGCAACCTCGTCGATGAGCTCGTCGGAGCCGACGATGTCGGCGCCCGCGGCAAGCGCGGCCTCGGCACGGTCGCCGGTCGCGAAGACCAGGACCCGGGCGGTCTTACCGGTGCCGTGCGGGAGGTTCACGGTGCCACGGACCATCTGGTCGGCCTTGCGCGGGTCGACACCCAGGCGGAAGGCGACCTCGACGGTGCCGTCGAACTTGGTCGTGGAGGTCTCCTTGGCGAGACGGACCGCTTCGAGCGGCGCGTACAGCTTGTCCGCGTCGATCTTGGCGTCCGCAGCGCGGAGGGTCTTGCTGCGCTTCACTTCAGCTCCTGTGTTGGTTCAGGCATGGAGTCGTGGTGCGGGCCAGCGCTTGGCCCTACCACTGGAGGTCAAACGGGGGTGAGCTGAGATCAGCCCTCGACCGTGATGCCCATGGAACGGGCGGTGCCGGCGATGATCTTCGACGCGGCGTCGAGGTCGTTGGCGTTCAGGTCGGCGAGCTTCGTCGTGGCGATCTCGCGAACCTGGGCCTCGGTGATCTTCGCGACCTTGGTCTTGTGGGGCTCGCCGGAGCCCTTCTCGACACCAGCGGCCTTGAGGATCATCTTCGCGGCCGGCGGCGTCTTGGTGATGAAGGTGAAGGAGCGGTCTTCGTAGACCGTGATCTCCACCGGGATCACCCAGCCACGCTGCGACTCGGTCGCGGCGTTGTAGGCCTTGCAGAACTCCATGATGTTGACGCCGTGCTGGCCGAGCGCGGGGCCGACCGGCGGGGCCGGGTTCGCCGCACCGGCGTTGATCTGGAGCTTGATAAGCCCCGTGACCTTCTTCTTCTTGGGAGGCATTGCTCTCTCCGGGTCCTAGTGAGAGTGAACCGCCTTCATCCGATCAACCGGATGGAGGCATACCGCACAACGATAACGGGTATAGCTGCGCGGCTAAAAACCGAGCAGGTCAGAGGGGCTGCGAGAGCTCCTCTGACCTGCTCGGAAGTGCTGGTTCCAGAAAGCGTTCCGGGTTGCCGGAAGGCGTCAGTTCTTCTGGATCTGGTCGAAGCTGAGCTCGACCGGGGTCTCGCGGCCGAAGATCTCGACGAGGCCCTTGACCTTCTTCGAGTCGGCGTTGATCTCGTTGATGGTCGCCTGCAGCGTCGCGAACGGGCCGTCGGTGACGGTGACCGAGTCGCCCACCTCGAAGTCCAGGACCTGGACCTCGACCTTGCGCTGCGGAGCGGGCTTGCCCTCGGCCTCGGCGGCCTCGCGGGCGGCCTTCTCCTCGGCCTCGGGGGCGAGCATCTTGACGATCTCGTCGAGCGTCAGCGGGTACGGGTCGTAGGCGTTGCCCACGAAGCCGGTGACACCGGGGGTGTTGCGGACGACGCCCCAGGACTCGTTCGTCAGATCCATGCGGACGAGAACGTAACCAGGCAGCTTGTTCTGCCGGACGTTCTTGCGCTCGCCGTTCTTGATCTGGACGATCTCCTCTTCGGGGACCTCGGCCTGGTAGATGAACTCCTCGACGTTCAGCGAGACGGCACGCTGTTCGAGGTTGGCCTTCACACGCTTCTCGTAACCGGCGTACGTGTGGATGACGTACCACTCGCCGGGCAGGAAGCGGAGCTCCTGGCGCAGGGCCTCGACCGGGTCGACGGGGGCGGCGGGCTCCGCCGGCTCGTCATCCTCGGTGGACTCCTCGGACTCGACGTCCTCGTCCTCGACGGAGGCCTCGGCCTCGTCGGATGCGTCCTCGTCGGTCGCGTCCTCGGTCACGTCGGAGGCCTCGGCCTCTTCGGCCTCGACGTCATCGGAGTCGACGTGCAGGGCAGCCTCTTCGGCCGCTTCGCCCGCAGCGGCGTCGGCAGCCTCGGCCTCGTCCTCGTCGGCCGCCTCGATGATCTCGAGCTCGTCCTCGACGGACTCGACCGACTCGGAGGCGTCGTTCAGGTTCGGGTCAGACACGGTGGCTGCTTCTTCCTGGCTACAGATGGGGTGGAACATGCGAAAGGGGCGCCGATGAGGGGCGCCCTTCGCGATCAGCCGAAGACGTACTTGACTACCTGCGAGAAGCCGGAGTCAATCAACGTCACAATGCCGATCATGATGACGACGAACACGATCACGACCGTGGTGTACGTCGTCAGCTGGCTGCGTGTCGGCCAGACAACTTTACGGAGTTCGGCAACAACCTGCCGGTAGAAGAGCGCGAGACGGCCCACAGGGCCCTTCTTGCCGCGCTTGCCGCCCTTGCGGGCCTTCTTCTTCGAATCCTTGGACTCCGCTGCCTCGTCCTGGGCATCAGGCATGTCGATGGAGCCCACGGCGTCCGTCACGCTTCTCACCTGATTCCGGGTCATGGCCGTGCCGCGCCCGGTGGAGCCGCACGGCGGTGCATTGAAGTACGTACATGCGCACACATCCTGGCGAAGGTGTGTGTAGCAGGGCCGGAGGGACTTGAACCCCCAACCGCTGGTTTTGGAGACCAGTGCTCTACCAATTGAGCTACGACCCTTTGTGGTTCCCCCAACCTACCGCATGTGGTGGTGCGGTTGGTGAGGACCAACAGGCAGTGAGTGTACGTGGTCAGGGGCCCGGCGTCGAACAGCTTCCTCCCGAACCCCTCCCGGCCGCCGCCGTCCCGTCCTCCTCCCGGCCTTCTCGGCGCCCGCCCCAGGCCTTCCCACGGCCTTCCCACGGCCTCCGCAGGGCCTCTGCGAGAAGGGCTCTCGGACTCCTGTCCACATGCTGACCGGTCCGTGAAACGCGGGTGTCCGGGCCGTTGGAGGTCTGGGACCATGGCCCGCATGAGCGCTGCAACTCCCCCGCCTTCCTCCCCCACCGAGCGCCGGGTCTCCGCGCGCATCGGTGCCATCTCCGAGTCCGCGACCCTCGCCGTCGACGCCAAGGCCAAGGCCCTCAAGGCCGCCGGACGTCCGGTCATCGGCTTCGGCGCGGGCGAGCCCGACTTCCCGACGCCCGACTACATCGTCGAGGCCGCGGTCGAGGCCTGCCGCAACCCGAAGTACCACCGCTACACGCCGGCCGGGGGCCTGCCCGAGCTCAAGGCCGCGATCGCCGCGAAGACGCTGCGCGACTCCGGCTACGAGGTCGACGCCTCGCAGGTCCTGGTGACCAACGGCGGCAAGCAGGCGATCTACGAGGCCTTCGCGGCGATCCTCGACCCGGGCGACGAGGTCATCGTCCCGGCCCCGTACTGGACCACCTACCCCGAGTCGATCCGGCTCGCGGGCGGTGTCCCGGTGGACGTCGTGGCCGACGAGACGACCGGGTACCGGGTGTCGGTGGAGCAGTTGGAGGCGGCCCGCACGGAGCGGACGAAGGTCGTCCTGTTCGTCTCCCCGTCCAACCCGACCGGCGCCGTCTACAGCGAGGCCGACGCGGAGGCCATCGGGCGCTGGGCCGTCGAGCACGGCCTGTGGGTGATGACGGACGAGATCTACGAGCACCTGGTGTACGGCAGCGCCGCGTTCACCTCGCTGCCCGCGATCGTGCCGGAGCTGCGCGACAAGTGCATCGTCGTCAACGGCGTCGCCAAGACCTTCGCGATGACCGGCTGGCGGGTGGGCTGGATCATCGGCCCGAAGGACGTCGTAAAGGCCGCGACCAACCTCCAGTCGCACGCCACGTCCAACGTCTCCAACGTGGCGCAGATCGCGGCGCTCGCCGCCGTCTCCGGGAACCTGGACGCGGTCGCGAAGATGCGGGAGTCCTTCGACCGGCGGCGCGCGACCATGGTGCGCATGCTGGGCGAGATCGACGGCGTGATCTGTCCCACGCCCGAGGGCGCGTTCTACGCCTACCCGTCGGTCAAGGGCCTGCTCGGCAAGGAGATCCGCGGCAAGCGCCCGGCGACCTCGGCCGAGCTCGCCGCGCTGATCCTGGACGAGGCCGAGGTCGCGGTCGTCCCCGGCGAGGCCTTCGGCACACCGGGCTACCTGCGGCTCTCGTACGCCTTGGGCGACGAGGACCTCGTCGAGGGCGTCTCGCGGATCCAGAAGCTGCTGGCCGAGGCCCGCGACTAGGTTCCGGCGGATCGTGTGGTGGGAGCGGGCCCCGGTGGGGCCCGTTTCTGCGTTCGGGGCCGGTCCCGATCGGGGAAAGGGGCTGCCGGATTCCGGCCGGGTGCGGCAAGATCCCTGGATGGAGCACGTTCGCGACGTACGAGATCTGCCGAAGGCCCATCTGCATCTGCACTTCACCGGGTCGATGCGGCCCTCGACCCTGCTGGAGCTCGCCGACAAGTACGGCGTCCGGCTGCCCGAGGCGCTGACCGGCGCCGAGCCGCCGAAGCTGCGGGCCACCGACGAGCGCGGCTGGTTCCGCTTCCAGCGCCTCTACGACACCGCGCGCTCGTGTCTGCGCGCCCCCGAGGACATTCAGCGCCTGGTGCGCGAGGCGGCCGAGGAAGACGTCCGGGACGGTTCCGGGTGGCTGGAGATCCAGGTCGACCCGACCTCGTACGCCCCGCTGCTCGGCGGTCTGATCCCGGCCCTGGAGATCATCCTGGACGCGGTCGACTCGGCCTCGCGCGAGACCGGGCTCGGCATGCGCGTGGTGGTCGCGGCCAACCGCATGAAGCATCCCCTCGACGCGCGCACCCTGGCCCGGCTCGCGGTCCGCTACGCCGATCGCGGGGTGGTCGGGTTCGGTCTGTCCAACGACGAACGCCGGGGCATGGCGAGGGACTTCGACCGCGCCTTCGCGATCGCGCGCGAGGGCGGGCTGCTGGCGGCCCCGCACGGGGGCGAGCTCTCCGGCCCGTCGTCGGTGCGGGACTGCCTCGACGACCTGCACGCGCGGCGGGTCGGGCACGGGGTGCGGGCCGCCGAGGACCCCCGCCTGCTGCGCCGCCTCGCCGAGAAGGGCATCACGTGCGAGGTCTGCCCCGCGTCCAACGTCGCCCTCGGCGTCTACGAGAAGCCCGAGGACGTGCCGCTGCGGGTGCTGTACGACGCCGGTGTCCCGATGGCCCTGGGCGCGGACGACCCCTTGCTCTTCGGTTCCCGGCTGGCCGATCAGTACGACATCGCCCGCCGGCACCACGACTTCACCGACCCCGAACTGGCCGAGCTGGCCCGCCAGTCGATCCGCGGCTCGGCCGCACCGCCGGACACCCGGGAGAAGCTGCTGGCCGGCGTGGCCGACTGGCTGAAGAGCTGACCCCCGGGCGCCGACCGGCGCCCGGGGGCGCGCGGCGGACCGTACGACCGGACCGGGGCTAGATTTCCACCCCGACCGCCACCGGCTCGTTCACCAGGGTCACGCCGAAGGCCAGCTCCACCCCGGCCACCACGTCGCGGGCCAGGCCGAGGAGGTCCTCGGTGGTGGCGCCGCCGCGGTTCGTCAGGGCGAGCGTGTGCTTCGTGGAGATGCGGGCGGGCCCCGTCCCGTACCCCTTGGTGAAGCCCGCCTTGTCGATCAGCCAGGCCGCCGAGGTCTTCGTGCGGTCGGCGCCCACGGGCCACGCGGGCGGCGTCACATCGGCGCCGAGGCGCTGCTGGGCACGGGCGAGGAACGCGGCGTAGGCCTCGTTGGGCAGGATCGGGTTGGTGAAGAACGAGCCCGCCGACCAGGTGTCGTGGTCCTCCGGGTCGAGCACCATGCCCTTGCCCGCGCGCAGCTTCAGGACGGTTTCGCGGGCGGTGGCGGCCGGGACGCGGTCACCGGGCTCGACGCCCAGCGTGCGAGCGGTCTCGGCGTACTTGACCGGCGCCGAGAGCCCCCCGGCGTCCTCCAGCTCGAAGCCGACGCGGAGCACGACATAGCGGTCGGGGTGCTGCTTGAAGCTGCTGTGCCGGTACGAGAAGGCGCACTCGGCGTTGCTGAGCGTGACGGTGGCGCCCTCGACGCGGTCGTAGGCAACGACGTGCGTGATGGTGCTGGAGACTTCCTGCCCGTACGCCCCGACGTTCTGGATCGGGGTCGCGCCGGCCGAGCCGGGGATGCCGGCGAGGCACTCGATGCCGGCCAGCCCGGCCTCCACGCTGCGGGCCACCGCGTCGCTCCACACCTCGCCCGCGGCGAGTTCGAGGCGGGTGCCGTCGAGCTCGAAGCCGCGGGTGGCGATGCGCAGGGCGGTACCGGCGAAGCCCTTGTCCCCGATGAGCAGGTTGCTGCCGCCGCCGATGATCAGGAGCGGGGTGCCGCTGTCGTCCGCCTCGCGCACGGCGGCGACGACCTCGGCGTCGGTGGTGGCGGTGACGAGCCGGTCCGCCGGGCCGCCGAGGCGGAGGGTGGTCAGGGGGGCGAGGGGGGCGTCGTGGAGTTCCTGCACGGGGTCCAGCGTACGGGTGCGGTCCGACAGGGGTGCGCCGCCCTGCGGCAGGCGGCGCGGGTGGCTTCCGGTGGGCGGGCCGGGGGCCACGGGTCCGGGTTTCCCCGAGCCCCCTGGCTCCCGTACGCGCTCTACGCGGCTCAGGCCAGGCGGACGACGGCCCGGGACATGCCCAGGACCTTCTGGCCCGCGCTCGTGGCGGTGAGGTCCACCCGGACGGTGCGGGCCTCGTCGTCGAGCTTCGCCGCGACCTTGGCGGTGACCTCGATCAGCGCGCCGGTCTCGTCGTTGGGGACGACGACCGGCTTGGTGAAGCGGACGCCGTACTCCGCGACCGCGCCCGGGTCGCCGGCCCAGTCCGTGACCACACGGATCGCCTCGGCCATCGTGAACATGCCGTGCGCGATGACGTCGGGCAGCCCGACCTCCTTCGCGAACTTCTCGTTCCAGTGGATCGGGTTGAAGTCGCCGGACGCGCCCGCGTACTGCACGAGCGTGGCGCGGGTCACGGGGAAGGACGCGGCCGGCAGCTCGGTGCCGGGCTCGACGTCCTCGTAACGGATCTTCGCGGTCATGTCAGGCCCCCTCGGCCGCTCGGGACACCAGCTTGGTCCAGGCGGTCACGACGTGCTCGCCGGCCTCGTCGTGGACCTCGCCCCGGATGTCCAGGATGTCGTTGCCCGCAAGGGACTTGATCGCGTCGATGGTGGAGGTGACCGTCAGCCGGTCGCCCGCGCGGACCGGACGGCTGTACGCGAACTTCTGGTCGCCGTGCACCACCCGGCTGTAGTCCAGGCCCAGCTGCGGGTCCTGGACGACCTGGCCCGCCGCGCCGAACGTGATGGCGAACACGAAGGTCGGCGGCGCGATGACATCGGTGTGCCCCAGCGCCTTGGCCGCTTCCGGGTCGGTGTAGGCGGGGTTCTCGTCCCCGACCGCCACCGCGAACTCGCGGATCTTCTCGCGGCCGACCTCGTACGGGGCGGTGGGCGGATAGGTCCGCCCCACGAAAGACTGGTCGAGCGCCATCGGGCGGCTACCTCCTGCGGATCAGGGTGGTGGTGCGGTCTACGGAGAATCTAGTCGTACGGCGGCTCTGCGTTCCCGCGCACCGGACAACGCCGAGAGGCCGCCCCCCGGTGTGGGGGACGGCCTCTCGAACGAGCCTGAGTGCCAGACGCCGTGGTTAGCGGGTCTCGCGGTGCGCGGTGTGCGAGTTGCAGCGCGGGCAGTGCTTCTTCATCTCAAGACGGTCCGGGTTGTTACGCCGGTTCTTCTTGGTGATGTAGTTCCGCTCCTTGCACTCCACGCAGGCCAGCGTGATCTTCGGGCGGACGTCGGTGGCAGCCACGTGAGTGCTCCTTGACGGACGGGTTGACGGATGAACGCATAAAAGAGTAGCCGATCGAAGGACCGACCCCACAATCGGCTACTGCTTGTAGCGGTGACCGGACTTGAACCGGTGACACAGCGATTATGAGCCGCTTGCTCTACCGACTGAGCTACACCGCTTTGACACGGAGTCCCTCACCCGAAGGTGAGGGCTTCCGCACCAGAGCCCCAATACGGAATCGAACCGTAGACCTTCTCCTTACCATGGAGACGCTCTACCGACTGAGCTATTGGGGCGAGCGAGGAAGACATTACACGCTCTCTCGCCGATCGCCCAAATCCGTTTCGTGCCGCCCGCGAGCAGGCATTCCGAGGCCCCGCCCCAGCCGTCCCGTAGGCCACTCAGGGCCACACCGGTACGACTATTGCGCTCCTCCTCGATGCACGCCGTGGCCGCCCCTAGGCTCGCCTCACGCTGCGTGATCATGCCCGCCCGAGCCCGATCACCCGAGCCCGACCAGGAGCGCGATGTCCGACAGCCACCAGCAGCCGGCCCACTCCCCCGGCACCGGCGAAGGCCCCGACGCCACCGCCGGCTCCTCGCTGCTGCTGTGCGGCGCCAGGCTCGCCGACGGGCGCACCGTGGACGTACGGCTGGGCGGCGGACGCATCGAGGCGGTGGGCACCGCGGGCAGCCTCACCGCGAACGGCTCCTCGCGCGTGGACCTGAACGGATTCCTGCTGCTGCCGGCCCCCGCCGAGCCGCACGCCCACAGCGACACCGCCCTGACCGCCTTCAGCGCGGAAGGCCCGGTCTCGTACGCGGTCGAGGAGGTCCAGCGCCGGGCCACCGAGGCCGCCCTGCTGCAGCTGGGCCACGGCGCCACCGCGCTGCGCTCGCACGTGCGCATCGACGAGGTCAGCGGGCTCGATCCGCTGGAGGCGGTGCTCCAGACCCGGCGCTCCCTGCGCGGCCTCACCGAGCTCGCGGTGGTCGCCGTGCCGCGCCTGCTCACCGGGGTGGCCGGCGCGGACGGTCTCGCCATGCTGCGCGACGCGGTCAAGATGGGCGCCTCCGTGGTGGGCGGCTGCCCGGATCTGGACGCCGACCCGGCCGGGTACGCCCAGGCCGTCCTGGAGCTCGCCGCCGAGCACGGCTGCGCGGTCGATCTGCACACCGACGGCGCCGACCCGGCGCGCCTCGCGCGGCTCGCGGCCATGTCCGGCGGCCTGCGCCCCGGCGTCACGATCGGTCCCTGCGGCGGGCTGTCCCGACTCCCGCGCGACACCGCGGCCCGGGCCGCCGATCAACTCGCCTCCGCAGGCGTGTCGGTGACCTGCCTCCCGCAGGGCGGCTGCGGAATGACGGACCGTCAAGGAGCCGCACCTGTAAGGCTGTTGAGGGCTGCCGGGGTCCGACTGGCCGCCGGAAGCGGTGCCTTGCGCGACGTCTCCAACCCGGTCGGGCGGGGCGACCCGCTGGAGGCCGCCTACCTCCTCGCCTCCCAGGCCGGGATGCGCCCCGAGGACGCGTACGCGGCGATCAGCACGGTGGCCCGCGAGTCGATGGGCCTGCCCGAGGTGCGGGTCGAGGCGGGCTTCCCCGCCGAACTGCTCGCCGTGCGCGGCGAACGCATCGCGGGCGTCCTCTCGCTCGCCTACAGCCGCATCGTCGTCCACCGCGGCCGGGTGGTGGCCCGCACGAGCGCGGTGCGCGAGTACTGCGACTCGGCCGCGGCCGTCGCCCTCGACCTGCCCCGGCAGGGCCGCACGGAGGCCGGGCGCGGCGAGCCCGGCTGACGCTCCACCGGCGAGCCGCGGCAACTCCGCGTACCGTCGTGACCATGCGCATTGTCATCGCTGGAGGTCATGGTCAGATCGCGCTGCGTCTCGAACGCCTGCTGGCGGCGCGCGGCGACGAGGTGGCGGGCATCATCCGCAAGCCGGAACAGGCGGACGACCTGAGGGAAGTCGGCGCTGAGCCGGTCGTCCTCGACCTGGAGTCCGCGACGGTGGACGCCGTCGCGCAGGCGCTCCAGGGCGCGGACGCGGTGGTGTTCGCGGCGGGCGCGGGCCCGGGCAGCGACGCCTCCCGCAAGGAGACGGTGGACCGGGCGGCGGCGGTCCTGCTCGCGGACGCGGCGGAACGGGCGGGCGTGCGCCGCTACGTCATCGTGTCGTCGATGGGCGCGGACTCCTCCCACCAGGGTGACGAGGTCTTCGACGACTACCTGCGGGCGAAGGGCGCCGCCGACGACGCCGTGCGCTCCCACAAGAACCTGGACTGGACGGTCCTGCGCCCCGGCATGCTGACCAACGACGCCGGCAAGGGCCTGGTGACCCTGGCCGCCTCGACCGGCCGCGGCACGATCCCCCGCGACGACGTGGCCGCGGTCCTGGCCGAACTCGTCGACTCCCCCGCCACGGCAGGCCTCACCCTGGAGCTGATCAGCGGCTCGGCACCGGTGACGGTGGCCGTGAAGGGCGTGGCGGGGAACTGAGCCGGCGGGACTAGCCGGGGGCTGTGACGCTCGTCGGGTCCCCGAAGTCGCGCAGGGTGAGGGTGTTCTTGATCGCCGAGCCGTCAGGCGCGTGGAGCTGCTGCTCCACGCGCACCACGCGCCCCCGCCCGTCGACCCACAGGTCGCTGGCGACGGACCCGACGCCGTCGAGATTACCCGCGGCGATGGGGTCGACCCCCTTCAGGTCGGCGGACGCGATCCGGGCCGACAGGCGCTGCGTGGGACCGGTTCCCTCGTCGTCGCCGTCGACGGCCCGGGCGCCGTGGTCGAGCAGCAGACGCGCATAGCCACGGAGGTTCTTGACGGGGATTCCGCCCTCGGCCGTGGAGGCGTCGAAGGACGTCCAGGAGCCGCCGCCCGTCACGGGGCGCCGGTAGACACGGGTGGCCGTGATGACGACGTCCTCAACCGGATGACCCTTGACTTGATCGTCGAACCGTCCCGTGAGCGGGCCGTTGAGGTTCATCCGCCCCCACGACCGATAGACCTGCACGCCGTCCCGCAGTGACGTCGCCTGCAGTTCAGCCGAACAGGGCCGCGCACTCGCTCCGTCCAGGAGCTTCCCGACGTCCCGGGGCGCATCCGCGCCGGAGCCCCCGCACCCGGCCACCAGAAGCCCGGCCACCGCCGCCCCACAGACCACAAATCGTCGATTACGCATACGCCCCCACCTGCCCCTGGTCCCCCCACGGGCCAGTCCCCCGCGACCCTAAACGGCTGCCTCCGGCACGTCTGCAGCAGGGCGGTCGGTGGCGCCTCCGCCGCACAACGAAGAGACCCCTGGTGACCTTTGCAGGTCACCAGGGGTCTCACCCAGTGTGGCGGCGCCAGGATTCGAACCTGGGTAGGCTAAGCCGACGGATTTACAGTCCGTTCCCATTGGCCACTCGGGCACACCGCCATGGGATGTCGCCTCCGGATTCCCGCTTTTCGGCGGTGCTCCGTGGCAACGACGTAAACGATACCTGATGCCCAGGGGTGCTTCGCCACCCCATTGATCAGCGCTGTGCCGGGGACGGGGTGGCTAGGCTTTGGGGCGGTGGTTCGGCAGTGGGGCCGGGTCGCCGCGCGTTCGGCCACAGGGCTCGTGCGCACCCCGACACCAACCGAACCAAGGAGCCACAGGACATGGCCGACTCCAGTTTCGACATCGTCTCGAAGGTCGAGCGGCAGGAGGTCGACAACGCCCTCAACCAGGCCGCGAAGGAGATCTCGCAGCGCTACGACTTCAAGGGCACCGACGCCTCGATCTCGTGGTCCGGCGAGAAGATCCTGATGCAGGCGAACGGCGAGGAGCGGGTCAAGGCGATCCTCGACATCTTCGAGACCAAGCTGATCAAGCGCGGGATCTCCCTGAAGTCGCTGGACGCGGGCGAGCCGCAGCTGTCCGGCAAGGAGTACAAGATCTTCGCCTCCATCGAGGAGGGCATCTCCCAGGAGAACGCCAAGAAGGTCGCGAAGGTCATCCGCGACGAGGGCCCCAAGGGCGTCAAGGCGCAGGCGCAGGGCGACGAGCTGCGCGTCTCCTCGAAGAGCCGTGACGACCTGCAGGCCGTTCAGGCCCTGCTCAAGGGCAAGGACTTCGACTTCGCCATCCAGTTCGTCAACTACCGCTGACCCGGTTCGCCCCGCGCGCCGGCGGCCCGGACGTGGTGTCCGAATTCCGCCAGCGCCGGGCGCTCGGGGGTCGCAGACTCGATGTCGTACACAAGGAAGGGAATGTGCGATGACTGTCTACGCGACCCTCGAGAGCCCCTTGGGCGAGCTGCTCCTCGTCGGGGAGGAGTCCGCCACCGCGCCGGGCGGGACCGCGCTGGTATCGCTCTCCGTGCCGGGCCAGAAGGGCGGCGCCGCCGTCCTGGACGGATGGCGGCACGCGCCCGACGCCT
Source organism: Streptomyces xanthochromogenes (assembly GCF_014650455.1). Taxonomy (GTDB): domain Bacteria; phylum Actinomycetota; class Actinomycetes; order Streptomycetales; family Streptomycetaceae; genus Streptomyces; species Streptomyces xanthochromogenes. Next base: position 697,114 of record NZ_BMUZ01000001.1, read on the forward strand.
TCGCCGGGATCGCCGCGCAGCTGCGGGCGTACTTCGCCGGCGAGCTGACCCGGTTCGACATCGAGTACGCCGCTAGCGCCCCCGGCACCGACTTCCAGCGCCAGGTCTGGGCCGAGCTGGACGCGATCGAGTACGGGACGACGGTCTCGTACGGTGAGATCGCCCGGCGGATCGGCGCTTCCTCCGTGCTGGTGCGGGCGGTGGGCACCGCGATCGGGCGCAACCCGCTGCTCGTGGTGCGGCCCTGCCATCGCGTGATCGGCTCCGACGGCTCCCTCAAGGGGTACGCGGGCGGCCTGGAGCGGAAGCAGGCGCTGCTGGGGCTCGAAGGCGCCCTGGTGTCATGAACGAGGGGCTGTTCCGGCTGCCTCGGCCCGAGCGGGTCGAGGTCGCGCCGGGTGCGGTCCACGTGCCGGGCTGGCTCCCTCTCGAGCGCCAGCAGGAGCTCGTCGCCGCCTGCCGGGAGTGGGCCCGGGGTCCCGTGCCGATCCGACGCACCGAGCTGCCGGGCGGCGGCGTCATGTCCGTGCGGACAGTGTGTGTCGGGTGGCACTGGCAGCCGTATCGGTACACCCGCGTCGCCGATGACGTGAACGGGCTTCCCGTCGCTCAATTCCCTGACTGGCTGGGCGAGTTGGGGCGCTCCGCGGTGGCCGCCGCCTATGGCGACGACGACGCGGCGGCGCGCTATGCGCCCGACACCGCGCTCATCAACTTCTACGACGACAACGCCAGGATGGGGCTGCACCAGGACAAGGACGAGAAGTCCGACGCGCCCGTCGTCTCGCTCAGCATCGGGGACAGCTGCGTCTTCCGGTTCGGCAACACCGAGAACCGGGGGCGGCCCTACACCGATGTGGAGCTGGTCTCCGGCGACCTGTTCGTCTTCGGTGGTCCGTCCCGGTTCGCCTATCACGGCGTGCCCAGGGTGCTGCCGGGAACGGGCGAGCCGGCCACGGGCATGGCCCGCGGCCGGCTCAACATCACTCTGCGCGACACCGGGCTCGGCCGCTGACGGCCTTGCCGCGGCGGCCCGTCGGTCAGCGGCTGCGCGAATTGCCGAACAGGATGCGGTAGATGATCAGCAGCACGAGCGAGCCGCCGATGGCCGCTCCCCAAGTGGCGCCGTCGTAGAAGTGGTTGGCGATCGGACGGTCCAGCCAGCGGGCCGATATCCAGCCGCCGACGAACGCGCCCGCGACGCCGATGAGGGTCGTGCCGATCAGGCCGCCCGGGTCGCGGCCGGGGAGCAGGATCTTGGCGATCGCCCCGGCGAGCAGGCCGAGGATGATCCAGCTGACGATGCCCATGCCGGGAACCTGCCTTTCGTACGCGCAAGCGCGGGGCATCTGCCGTATTGCGTAACCCCGCAACCATTCGGTTCGTGGGGGAAGACGCCCTGGCGGCACGCACGGTTGCGGCCCGTTTCGGGGTGCGGTGCAGGACACAGGGCCGGACCCCGGGGCGACGTCACGCCCCGGTGCTCAGCACGCGCCCGGCACCCCGACCCGCTCGCCCCTCAGCGCGCGGCGAACGGCTCGTCCGTGCGGACGATCTCCTTGCCCAGGGGCAGCAACGACACCGGGATCAGCTTGAAGTTGGCGATGCCCAGCGGGATGCCGATGATCGTGACGCACAGCGCGATGCCGGTGACGATGTGGCCGAGCGCCAGCCACCAGCCGGCCAGCACCAGCCACAGGACGTTGCCGACGCAGGAGGGCGCGCCCGCGCCCCGCCGGTCGACGACCGTGTAGCCGAACGGCCAGAGGGCGTACACGCCGATGCGGAACGCCGCTATGCCGAACGGGATGCCGATGATGGTGATGCACAGCAGCACGCCTGCCAGCAGATAGCCGAGGAACATCCAGAAGCCGCACAGGATCAGCCAGATGATGTTCAGGATTGTCTTCACGGGCGGCGACCTGCCATTTGTTCGAGTCGGGCAATGCGTTCCGCCATCGGCGGGTGGGTCGAGAACAGTCTGGACACTCCCTGGCCGGGACGGAAGGGGTTCGCGATCATCATGTGGCTGGCCGTCTCGATGCGCGGCTCGGGCGGCAGCGGCAGCTGCTTGGTGCCCGCATCGAGCTTGCTCAGCGCACTGGCCAGGGCCAGTGGATCACCGGTGAGCTGGGCACCGGACGCGTCCGCCTCGTACTCGCGGGAGCGGCTGATCGCGAGCTGGATGACCGAGGCCGCGAGCGGGCCCAGGATCATGACCAGGAGCATGCCGAAGATGCCGGGGCCCTCGTCGTCGTTGGAGCGGCCGACGGGGATCAGCCACGCGAAGTTGACCAGGAACATGATCACCGAAGCGAGCGCGCCGGCGACCGAGGAGATCAGGATGTCCCGGTTGTAGACGTGGCTCAGCTCGTGTCCGATCACGCCCCGCAGCTCCCGCTCGTCGAGGATCTGCATGATCCCCTCCGTGCAGCACACGGCCGCGTTGCGCGGGTTACGGCCCGTCGCGAATGCGTTGGGGGCCTGCGTCGGCGAGATGTACAGGCGGGGCATGGGCTGGCGGGCCTGCGTCGAGAGCTCGCGGACCATCCGATAGAGCGCCGGGGCCTCGAATTCGCTGACCGGGCGGGCCCGCATGGCGCGCAGCGCCAGCTTGTCGCTGTTCCAGTACGCGTAGGCATTGGTGCCCAGCGCCACCAGAACCGCGACGATCAGCCCGGTACGGCCGAAGAAGCCTCCGATGACGATGATGAGCGCGGACAGTCCTCCGAGGAGGACTGCGGTCCTCAGCCCGTTGTGCCGGCGGTGCACGGTACGCCCTCCAAGTGGTGCGGTGGGGAGCCTTCGCTGGTGGTCCTTCCACTGTCCAGTGGACTCTCCCGTACTGGTCAACGCCAGGCGGGGGACGCGGGTTCCCTTGTGCGCGCTGGAGGGCGCGCTACGCCGTACGGGGTGGATCAGCGCTGGGCGGGCAGCCCGGCCATCTCCAGGGCCTTCTCGTCCGGCTCGATCTCGCTGGTGCAGTACGAGCAGCGGCTCGCGATGCCGGGGATCTGGGAGTAGCAGCGGGGGCAGTCGCGCAGCGCGGCCTTGATGTCCACCGGCTTGTCCTTGTCCCGCCGGTCGAAGCGGGCCTGCACCTTCATCATGGGCACGACGACCAGGAAGTAGAGCACCGCGGCGGTGATCACGAAGGCGATGGCCGCGCCGACGAACTTGCCGTAGGGGAACGTCACGCCCTCGGCGGTGAAGGTCGCCGTGCTGAAGTCGCCGGTCGAGCGGGTGGCCAGGCCGATCAGCGGGGTGATGAACGCGGTGCTGAAGCCCGTGACCACCGCGGTGAAGGCCGATCCGACGGCCAGACCGACGGCCATCGTCACTATGTTCCCGCGCAGGATGAAGTCCTTGAACCCGCTCAGCACCGCTCTGCTCCCTGATGTGTCTCGTCTGGTTCCGCGCCGCCGTACCCGCGTACGCGCCCGGATGTGCGCGTACGACAGTGCCTTCTCAAGGGCGTACGCACCAAACCGTGCCCTCGCCCCAGGCTGGCCAAAACGCGGCGGCGGCCGCAAGAGGGGCACGCCGTGCCCGGCGCGCCCCGCACGCGCCCACCGGAGGGCGCCTCCTCAGAAGAGGGTCACCGAGGCGAAGTGCAGGGCCAGTTGGGGCAGGCCCGACAGGACGACGCCGACGGTCGCGGTGAGCGCGACGGCGACCGCGAGGGGGGCGGGGACGCGGGAGCGGACGGGCTGCGCGACCGGCCCCGAGGACGCGCCGACGGCCGCGGACGGCTCCCCCGCCGGCTCGGCCGGCGCGACGGCGGTCTCCGGCGCGCGGAACAGGATCGCGGTCCAGCGCAGGTAGTAGTAGAGGGCGACGACGACGTTGACCGCCATGACGACCGCCAGCCAGCCGAGGCCCGCGTCCACGGCCGCCGAGAACACGGTGACCTTGGCGAACAGGCCGATGATGCCCGGCGGGAGTCCGGCGAGGCACAGCAGGAAGAAGGCGAGGGCCAGGGCGGCCAGGGGGCGCTCGGCGTACAGGCCCCGGTAGTCGGTGAGACGGTTCAGCGGCTTGCCGCGGGCGACCAGGGCGGCCACGGCGAACGCGCCCAGGTTCACGACGGCGTACATCAGGGCGTACGCGACGGTGGCGCCGACCTTGTTGTCACCGGAGTAGGCGGCGGCCGCGATCGGCACCAAGAGGTAGCCGGCCTGGCCCACCGAGGACCAGGCGAGCAGCCGGACCGCACTGTGGGCGCGGGTCGAGGCCTGGCGCACGGCGGCCGCGTTGCCGATGGTCATGGTGAGGGCGGCGAGCACCGCGAGGGCCGGACCCCACACGTCCGCGTACGCCGGGAAGGCGACGACGGTCACCAGGATCAGCCCGGAGAAGCCGACCGCCTTGCCGACGACGGAGAGGTAGGCGGCGACGGGCAGCGGCGCGCCCACATAGGTGTCGGGCACCCAGAAGTGGAAGGGTGCCGCGGCCGTCTTGAAGGCGAAGCCGACCAGGGTCAGCACGACGCCGGTCTCGGCGACGGTGCCCAGCTGTCCCGGGACGTCCGCGAGCTTGGTGGCGATCTCCGTGAGGTGCAGGGTGCCGGTCGCCGCGTACACGAAGCTGACGCCGAGCAGCATCACGGCGGTGGCGGTGACCGACGACAGGAAGAACTTCAGGGCCGCCTCGGAGGACAGCCGGTCGCCGCGCTTGAGCCCGACGAGCGCGAAGGCGGGCAGCGAGGCGACTTCCAGGGCGACGACGAGGGTGGCGAGGTCGCGGGCGGCGGGCAGCAGGGCCGCGCCGGCCGCCGAGGACAGCAGCAGGAACCAGAACTCGCCCGCCGGGAGCTTCTCCTCGGTGTCCTTCATCGCGAGCAGGGCGGTGAGCAGGGCGCCGCCGAGGACCAGGGCCTGGATGACGAACGCGAACTGGTCGACGGTGTAGCTGCAGGCGTCCGGGTTCGCGGTCAGGCAGAACGTGGAGCGGCTGCCGGTGCGCAGCGGCACCAGCGCGGCCAGCGCCGCGACCAGGCCCGCGAGGGTGATCCAGCCGAGCAGCGGCTTGCGCGCGGGCGGCAGGAACAGATCGGCGAGCAGGACGACCAGGGCGACCGCGGCGGCGATCAGGGGCGGTGCGATCGCGACCCAGTCGACGGACTGGACCAGGCTTGCGGTGCCGGCCGCCGCGATGGTGACGTCGGGGGTCACGACTTGCCTCCTGCGAGGAGCTTCTGGACGGCCGGGTCGGTCAGGCCGAGGAGGACCGCGGGCCAGAGCCCGGCGAGGACGGTGAGCGCGACGAGCGGGCTCCAGGCGGCGAACTCGTAGCCCTGGATGTCGGCGAGTTGCGGGCCCTCGGTGGGCTTGCCGCCCATGCAGACCCGGCGCACGACGACCAGCAGGTACGCGGCGGTGAGCAGGGTGCCGAGGGCGGCGATCGCCACGAAGGTGAGGAAGGCGGGGCGGCTGAGGCCGGCCGCCGGGTCGAACGCGCCGAACATCGCGAGCATCTCGCCCCAGAACCCGGCGAGTCCGGGCAGCCCGAGGGAGGCGACGGCCGCGAAGGCGAGGAGCCCGCCCAGGCGCGGCGCCCTGCCGTAGAGAGCGGCTCCGGTGGCGCCGGCCAGGGTGTCGAGGTCGGCGGTGCCGTAGCGGTCCTTGAGGGCGCCGACCAGGAAGAACAGCAGGCCCGTGATGAGGCCGTGGGCGATGTTGGCGAACAGCGCGCCGTTCACGCCGGTCGGGGTCATCGAGGCGATGCCGAGCAGCACGAAGCCCATGTGGCCGACGGAGGAGTACGCGATGAGCCGCTTCAGGTCGCCCTTGTTGCCCTGCTTGGCGAGGGCGAGGCAGGCCAGCGAACCGTAGATGATCCCGGCGACGGCGAAGGCGGCCAGATACGGCGCGAAGGTGTGCATGCCGTGCGGGGCGATCGGCAGCACGATGCGCACGAACCCGTACGTGCCCATCTTCAGGAGGACGCCGGCCAGCAGCACCGAGCCGACGGTCGGGGCGGCGGTGTGGGCGTCCGGCAGCCAGCTGTGCAGGGGGAACATCGGGGTCTTGACCGCGAGCCCGATCCCGATCGCCAGAACGGCGATGACCTGCACGGACGTGGTCAGTCCACGGCCGTTGTCAGTGGCGAGTGCCACCATGTCGAAGGTGCCCGCCTTGAGCCCGATCAGGAGCAGGCCGAGCAGCATGACGACGGAGCCGAGCAGGGTGTAGAGGATGAACTTCCAGGCGGCGGCGGTCCTCCCGGCCCCGCCCCAGCGGGCGATGAGGAAGTACATCGGGATGAGGACCATCTCGAACGCGAGGAAGAACAGCACGAGATCGAGGACGGCGAAGGTGGCGAGGGTGCCGGACTCCAGGACGAGCAGGAGCGCGACGAACGCCTTCGGGCCCGGGCCCGGCGGCATCTTGAAGTAGCTGTACAGCGCGCAGAGGAAGGTCAGCAGCGCGGTCAGGACGACGAGGGGGAGTGAGATGCCGTCGACGCCGAGGTGGAGGTGGACGTTCAGCGCCGGGATCCACTGGATGTCCGTCGTGGCCTGCATCTTCGACGGGTGGCCGTGGTCGAAGCCGAGCGCGAGGACGATCGCGGCGACCAGGATCACGCCGGTCACGGTCACGCCGTGGCGGAGCACGGCCTGGTCGGGTCCCTTGCCCCTGAGCCCGGGCGGGGCGGGGAGCAGGGCGGCCACGGCGCCGATGAGGGGGACGACGACGATGAACGCCAGAAGGAACTGCATCACGGACTCGCTCATATCGATCACGGCTCAGGACCCCGCGGTGACGTTGGCAAGGACGACCACGGCGGCCGCCAGGACGAGTGAGCCGGCCAGCAGCGCGCTGAGGTAGCTCTGCACATTGCCGTTCTGCGCGCGGCGCACGGCCCGGCCGAGCCACCGCGGCCCGGCGCCCGCAGCGCGCACGTACGTCTCGACGACCTCCCGGTCCAGGAAGCGGACCAGCTCGGCCGCGGCCAGGACGGGGCGGACGAACAGGGCGGAGTAGACGGCGTCCAGGTGGAAGCCGGTGGCCGCGTGGCGGTGCAGCGGGCCGAGCAGGAGACGGCCCGGGTCGGCCGGGTCGGGGGCGGAGGCGATGTCGCCGTAGACCGCGGTGTGGCTGGCGATGGCCTCCTCCTCGACGAGGCTCCCGTCGCCCTCGGGGTGGGCGGCGACGGCGCCCATCGGGGTGCGGGCGGCCAGGGCCGAGGTGTGGCGCCAGGCGGCGTAGGTGACCAGGCCGCCGACCAGGGCGACGCCCGTCGACAGGACGGCGGTGGTGACGGCCGGGGTGAGCGCGCGTCCGTCGAACCAGTCGCCGAGGTAGCCGGTGGTGAGACCGAAGCCGATGGAGGGGATGGCGAGCACCCACAGGACGGCGTTCATGACGAAGGGCTGACGCCCGTGGTCCGGGGCCTCCGCTCCCCTGCCGCGGAAGGCGAGCAGCCACAGGCGGGTCGCGTACGCGGCGGTCAGGAGGGCGGCGAGGAGCCCGGCGATCAGCACGACCCAGCCGGCGCCGGAGGGGGCGACCTGGCTCTCGCCGAGCGCGGTGTGCTCGGCGGCGGACAGGACGGCCTCCTTGGAGAAGAAGCCGGCGAAGGGCGGGATCGCGGCGAGCGCGAGCAGGGCGACGGTCATCGTCCAGAACGCGTCGGGGACGCGCTTGGCCAGGCCGCCCATGCGGGACATGGCGGTCAGGGAGTTGGTGCCGGCCGCGTGGATGACCACGCCGGCGGCGAGGAAGAGCAGCGCCTTGAACGCGCCGTGCGAAAGGAGGTGGAAGACGGCGGCCCCGCGGTCACCGACGGCCAGGGCGCCCGACAGATAGCCGAGCTGGCCGATGGTCGAGTAGGCGAGGACGCGCTTGATGTCGTCCTGGGCGAGCGCGGCGAGGCCCGAGCCGACCATGGTGATCGCGGCCATCACGGCGAGCACGGTCATCGCGGCGGCGGACGCGGCGAAGACGGGCAGCAGCCGGGCCACGAAGTAGATGCCGGCGGCGACCATCGTCGCGGCGTGGATCAGCGCGGAGACCGGGGTCGGGCCGGCCATCGCGTCGGGCAGCCAGGTGTGCAGCGGGAACTGGGCGGACTTGCCGGCCACGCCCGCGAGCAGCAGCAGGGCGATGAGGGTGGGGTGGTCGATGCCGCCGGTCAGGGCGGCCTGGACGACGCCGGTGATCCGGAACGTACCGGCGTCGGTGGCGAGCGCGAACAGACCGATGAGGAAGGGGACGTCGCCGAGCTTGGTGACCAGGAAGGCCTTCAGCGAGGCGGCCCGCGCCTCGGGGGTCTCCCAGTAGTGGCCGACCAGGAAGTACGAGCAGATGCCCATGATCTCCCAGCCGACCAGGAGGACCATCAGGTCGCCGGAGTAGACGACGAGCAGCATCGCGGAGGTGAAGAGGGAGACGAGCGCGGCGTACGAGGTGTAGCGCGGGTCGTCGCGCAGATAGCCCGTCGAGTAGAGCTGGACGCAGGTGGCGACCAGGCCGACCAGGACGGCGACGAGGACCGCGAACCCGTCCAGGTGGAGGGCGAGTTCGATCGGCACCGAGCCGGTCGGGGTGAGCCGGGTGGCCGCGTCGATCGCCTTGCCGCCGCCCTGGTCCACGGCGACGACGACGGCGAGGACGAACGCGGCGAACGTCGGCAGCACCGCGAGCGGGCGGACGAAGCCGGGCGCGCGTCGGCCGAGCAGCAGGCCGGCCGCGGCGCCGAGGAACGGCAGGAGCGGGACGAGGACGGCGAGGGTCGTGGTGGTCACGCGGCGGCCTCAGCCTTCTGTGCCGGGGCGGCGGGGTCTTCGGGTTCGGCCGGGTCGGGGCCGGGGTCCTCGGCGGTGTCGCGGAGCCGGTCGATGTCGGAGGTGCCGCGGTTGCGGTACACGGCGAGCACGATCGCGAGGCCGATGCCGATCTCGGCGGCGGCGATGGCGATCGTGAACAGGGTGAGCGCCTGACCGCCGTGGAGGGTGTCGCGCAGCCAGACGTCGAAGGCGACGAGGTTGAGGTTGACGGCGTTGAGCATCAGCTCGACGGACATCAGGACCAGGATCGCGTTGCGGCGCGCGAGCACGCCGTAGAGACCGGTGCAGAACAGGAGGACGGCGAGCACGGCGGGATAGGCGAGGTGCATCAGCGCGACTCCGTCTCACGGGGGGCGGCGGCCGGGGCATCACCGGGGGCGTCGTCCGGGGCGCTCTTGCGGGACAGCACGATCGCGCCGACCAGAGCGGCCAGGAGCAGCACGGACAGCGCCTCGAAGGGCAGCACCCAGTGCCGGAAGAGGATCTCGCCGGACACCTTGGTCGAGCCCTGGGCCGGTCCGTCGAGGTCGATCCAGCTGGTGCGGAAGGCGTCCACGACGACCCAGACCAGGGTCCCGGCGGCGGCGACGGCCACCGCGAGGGCCACCCAGCGGTTGCCGGAGTCGGCGTCCGGGGAGCGGCCGATGGGGGCCTTGGTGAGCATCAGACCGAACAGGAGGAGCACCACGATCGAACCGACGTAGATGAGGACCTGCACCCAGGCGATGAACTCGGCCGTGAGCAGCAGGTATTCCACGGCCAGGCCGCCGAGCGCGACGACCAGCCACAGCGCGGCGTGCACCAGCTGGCGGGTCGTGACGGTCATGACGGCCGCGCCGAGGGTGGCGATCCCGACGAGGAGGAAGGCGATCTCCACGCCGTTCGGCGACAGGAAGCCCTGCGGTGCGGTGAGGGCCGCCTGGGCGAGGGTCGCGCTCATGACTGGCCTCCCTCGGGGCCGGAGTTCGGGGTGGGGTCACTGGGGCCGGTGGGGCCGGTGGGGCCGGTGGGGCCGGTGGGGCCGGTGGGGTTCGAGGGAGCAGCGCCCTCGGACGGCCCGGCCGCCTCGGCGGGACCGGCCGCCTGATCGGCCTGTGCGGCAGCCTGCTCGGCGGCGGCCTGCTGCGCCGCGGCTGCCTCCGCCGCCTCCGCCGCCTGCGCGGCGGCCAGCTTGTCGGCGGCCTTGCGGGCGGCGGCGACTTCCTTCGGCTCCTCGGCGCCGGGGTCGAGCGCGGGCGGGGCCGGGACCGTCCACATCCACTCGCGCAGCTTGTCGCGCTCGTGGGTGAGCTCGTGGATGTCCGTCTCCGCGTACTCGAACTCAGGGGACCAGAACAGCGCGTCGAAGGGGCACACCTCGATGCAGATACCGCAGTACATGCACAGCGAGAAGTCGATCGCGAAGCGGTCGAGGACATTGCGGCTGCGTTCGCGGCCGCCCTCGACGGCGGCGGGCACCGTCTCCTTGTGGGAGTCGATGTAGATGCACCAGTCGGGGCACTCGCGGGCGCACAGCATGCAGACCGTGCAGTTCTCCTCGAACAGGCCGATCACGCCCCGGCTGCGGGGCGGGAGTTCGGGCTGGACATCGGGGTACTGCGCGGTGACGGTCTTCTTCGTCATCGTGCGGAGCGTGACGGCGAGGCCCTTGGCGAGGCCGGAACCGGGGATACGGGGCCGGGTGGGCGGGAGGGACTCAGACATCAGCTGATCGCCACCTTCACGATGCCGGTGAGCGCGATCTGCGCGAGTGCGAGCGGGATGAGCGTGGTCCAGGCGAGCTTCTGCAGCTGGTCCTCGCGGAGGCGGGGGTAGCTGACCCGGAGCCAGATCACGACGAAGGCGAGTACGGCCGTCTTGAGCAGGGTCCAGACCCAGCCGAGGCCGTCCGCGCCCCACGGCCCGTGCCAGCCGCCCAGGAACAGGACGGTGGTCAGGCCGCACAGGACGACGATGCCGGCGTACTCGGCGAGCAGGAACAGCGCGAAGCGCAGGCCCGTGTACTCGGTGTACGCGCCGAAGATGATCTCGGAGTCGGCGACGGGCATGTCGAAGGGCGGGCGCTGGAGTTCGGCGAGGCCCGCGACGAAGAAGACGAGGGCGCCGACGATCTGCCACGGCAGCCACCACCAGTGGAAGGCGTTGAGGATGCCGGGCAGCGAGACGGTACCGGCCGCCATCGCCACGGATGCGGCGGCGAGCAGCATCGGCAGTTCGTACGCGAGCAGCTGGGCCGCGGTACGGAGTCCGCCGAGGAGGGAGAACTTGTTGGCCGAGGCCCAGCCCGCCATCAGCGAGCCGAGCACGCCCACGCCCATCACGGCGAGCACGAAGAAGATGCCCGCGTCGACGACCTGGCCGACGGCACCCTCACTCGGGCCGATCGGGATCACCACGAGGACGAGCAGGTAGGGCAACAGGGCTACGGCGGGGGCGAGTTGGAAGATGCGCCGGTCGGCGGCCGCCGGGACGATGTCCTCCTTCTGGGCGAACTTCACGCCGTCCGCGACGAGCTGGGCCCAGCCGTGGAAGCCGCCGGCGTACATCGGGCCGAGCCGGCCCTGCATGTGCGCCATCACCTTGTGCTCGGTCTGCCCGACGACGAGGGGGAGGACCAGGAACACGACGAAGACGACGACGAGGCGGACGGCGACGTCGAGTGCGTCATTCACGCGGCTCGCCTCCGGCGGGGTCGGTGGGTTCGGCGGGGTCGTGGGGCTCGGGCTCTTCGGCTGCGGGTGCCGGGGCGGGCTTCGCCGCCGGCTCCTCCTCGCCGAAGGCGGGTTTCGGGCTGTGCCAGGGGGCGTCCGAGCTGCGCGTACGGGGCGGAGCGGCGGCCCGCCTCTCGGCGTCGCCGCCCTGCTGCGAGGCGGAGCCCTCGCTCGCGCTCCGGCTCCGCCGGGGCCGAGCGGCCGGAGCCTCCGGGGCGTCGGCCACCTCGGCGGGGCCGGGGGCCTCGGGAGCGGTCGGGACCCCGGGACCCTCCGGAGCGGGGGCCTCGGGAGCGGTCGGGCTCTCGGGAGCGGCCGGGGTCGTCTGTGACGCCGAGCCCTCGCTCGCGGTGCGGGTGCGCCTCGGGCGTACGGCGGGGGCTTCCGAAGGCGCGGGCTCCGGGGCCACGGCACCCTCCGTACCGGCCGGAGTCACGCCACCCTCCGTACCGCCCGGGGGCGCCTGTGAGGCCGAGCCCTCCGACACGCTTCGGGCGCGCCGCACCGGGCGCTCCCCCGCCGCGCGGGCCGGGCGTTCGGCTCCGGCCGCTCCGGCCGCACGCGGGGTGCGGGCCGGGCGGGCCGGGGCCGGGGGCAGCTGGCCCTTGAGGGGGCCCCATTCGTTCGGGTCGGGGACGCCGGGCGGGAGCATCTGGCGGCGCTTGGGGCCGCCGTGCTCCGACTCCCCCGGCTCCTTCGCGCCCGGCCACGCCTTGGCGACGCGGGCCGCGAGGACGAAGTCCTTGCGCAGGGGGTGGCCCTCGAAGTTCTCGGGGAGGAGCAGCGGAACCAGGTGCGGGTGGTCACTGAAGTCCACGCCGAACATCTCGTGGGTCTCGCGCTCGTGCCAGGCCGCGCCCGCGTAGACGTCGATGGCGGAGGCCAGCACCGGCGCCGAGTGCGGCACGGTCGTGCGCACGAGCAGGCGGCGCACCCGGCCCTCGCCGAGCGAGACGACGTGCGCGCAGATCCGGAAGCCGGAGCCGGGCTCGTCGACGGCGCTCAGCCAGTCGAAGTAGGTGCAGCCCAGCTTGTCGCGGGCGATTTCGAGCGCGGCGATCCAGGAGCCGGCCGGCACGTCGACGGTGAGCAGCCCGTAGGCCTCCTCCGCCGTGGCCTCCGCGCCGAAGATCTCGGTGACGCCGTCGGGCAGGGTGTCGTACGCGGTCACGCCCGGTCCTCCCCCGGGGTCGGCGGGGCGGCGACGAGCCCGCTGGTCAGCTGGGCGGGGGTGGCCGCGTTCGCGTACCGCTCACCGAGCGACTCGCGGGCGATCTTCTCCTGGAGCTTGAGGATGCCCTGGAGCAGCGCCTCGGGCCGGGGCGGGCAGCCGGGCACGTACACGTCGACCGGGATGATCTGGTCCACGCCCTTGGTCACCGAGTACGAATCCCAGTACGGGCCGCCGCAGTTGGAGCAGGCGCCGAAGGAGATGACGTACTTGGGCTCGGGCATCTGCTCGTAGAGCCGCTTGACCGCGGGCGCCATCTTGTCCGTCACCGTGCCGGAGACGATCATGAGGTCGGCCTGGCGCGGTCCGGGCGCGAAGGGGATCACGCCGAGCCGGATGAAGTCGTGGCGGGCCATGGAGGCCGCGATGAACTCGATGGCGCAGCAGGCGAGGCCGAAGTTGAAGACCCAGAGGCTGTAGCGGCGGCCCCAGTTGAGGACCACCTTCATCGGCTCGGGGGCCAGGCGCGAGAGCACGCCCAGCTTCTTCGGCTCGGGCAGCAGCACGGGCTGCGACGCGGGTCCGGGAGTCGTCACGTCCATTCCAGGACGCCCTTCTTCCATGCGTAGAGCAGTCCCACGGCCAGGAAGCCGAGGAAGATGAACATCTCGACGAGGGTGGTCGCGCCGTAGCCGGGGGCCGCGAAGACGGTCGCCCAGGGGAAGAGGAAGATCGAGTCCACGGCGAAGATCACGTACAGGAAGGCGTAGACGTAGTAGCGGACCTGGGTGTGGGCCCAGCCCTCGCCGACCGGGTCGACGCCACACTCGTAGGTGAGGAGCTTCTCCGGCGTCGGTACCACGGGCCGCAGCAGCCGCCCGGCCCCGAAGGCCACGGCGACGAACAGCACGCCGACCACGGCGAGCAGGCCCACGACCGCATAGCTGTGGAAGTAGTCGGCAGCCAACACCGGCATCTGGCGCACGGTCGGTTCCGGCACGTCGCGCCCCTCGCTCCCTGGCCTCGATGATCTCGTTGCGCCCTGTTCGACGCTGTGTACGGACGGGAGTCTAGGCCCTGCTAAGGGGGCCCTTCGCAGGCGCGTCTCACGGTGTGGGCCGCCGGGGTGGGGTTTTCCCCCGTACAAGGAGGGTGCGGCACCCCATGGCGCCGCCGATCTCCGCCCGGCAGGCTTGGCACCATGACCAGGACCCTCCGCGAGCAGCAGCGGTACGCAGCAGAACAGCCGGGCGCAGCCGCCGGCGACGAGAAGGCCGCCCCGCCCGCCGTGCGGTTCGCCTACGAGCGGCACACCTGGAAGGAGATCGCCCATCTCCTCGCCGACTTCCCGATGGCCCTGATCGGCTTCGTCTACGTCGTCGTGATGGTCGCGCTCGGGCTCGGTCTCTCGGTCACCGTGGTCGGCCTTCCGCTGCTCGCCGTGGGGCTGCTCGGCGCGCGTCAGCTCGGCAAGGCCGAACGGGCCCGGGCGCGGGCCCTGTTGGGGGTGCACGTCGAGGAGCCCACCCCGATCCCGGCGCGTCCGGGCCGGCACGGCGGATTCTTCCCCTGGCTGTGGACGAGCCTGCGCGACCCGGTGGCCTGGCGCAATGTGCTGTACGAGTTCGTGCGGCTGCCCTGGGGGATCGTGACGTTCGCGGTGACACTGGTCTCGCTGTTCGTGGCGTGGCCGGTGCTCGGCTTCATCGCGCGGGGGCTCACCAACGCGGACCGGATGATGGTGCGCGCCCTGCTCTCGCCGTCGGACAGCCTGGAGCGGCGGATCGCGGAGCTGGAGTCCGACCGGGGGGTGGTCGTCGACACGGCGGCGGCCGATCTGCGCCGCATCGAGCGCGATCTGCACGACGGGGCACAGGCCCGCCTGGTCGCCCTCGCGATGGGTCTCGGCCTCGCCAAGGAGAAGCTCCTGGAGGACCCGGACACGGCGGCCGCAATGGTCGACGAGGCGCACGGCGAGGTGAAGCTGGCCCTGCAGGAGCTGCGCGACCTGGCCCGCGGCATCCACCCCGCGGTCCTCACCGACCGCGGCCTCGACGCGGCGCTCTCCTCGGTCGCGACGCGCTGCACGGTCCCGGTCAAGGTGGCCGTCGACCTGCCCGGGCGGCCCGCCCCCGCCATCGAGGGCATCGCGTACTTCACGGTGTCCGAACTCCTCCAGAACGTCAGCAAGCACAGCCGGGCACGGGCCGCCTCGGTCGAGGTGTGGCGCAGCGCGGACCGGCTGCTCATCCAGGTCGAGGACGACGGGGTGGGCGGCGCCCGGCTCGACGGCGGCACCGGCATGGCGGGTCTGGCCGAGCGGCTCGGCGCGGTGGACGGTCTGCTCGTCCTCGACTCGCCGGCCGGCGGCCCGACGGTCGTGACGGCCGAGCTGCCGTGGCGCGACCGGGGTCCGCAGGACTGACGGGTCCCTCAGCTCCCGGGTCCGCAGGACCGACGGGTCCCTCAGCGCGCGGGTCCGCAGGACCGACGGGTCCCTCGGCTCCCGGGTCCGCGGGACCCGCGGGCTCCAGGGTCCGCAGGACCGACGGGCTCCCGGGATGCCCGGGGGTAGGGAAAACCCCCGGTCGAAGAGGGTGACCGGCTCCATGGCCGGGGCCGCCCGCGCAGGACAGGCTGGGTGTCACAGGGGGCGGCGCGCAGTCGGCGTCCGCGCTTCACACGGAACGGACGGACGGGACCGATGACCATGGACACCGAATACGGGTACGGCGTGGCACGGTCCCCCGAGCCACGGCACCACGTCCTCCCTGCGGTGCTGCGGGCACCGTTCGAGGGCCGCACCTTCCGCGAGTTCGGCCATCTGCTGCTGAGCCTGCCGATCAGCGTCCTGCTGTTCTGCTGGTCCGTGCCCATGGTGTCGGCGAGCGCCGGCCTCCTGATCACCTTCATCGGCATCCCGCTGATGGCGGTGGCGCTGATGGGGTGCCGGGCGTTCGGCGTGCTTGAGCGGGCCCGGGCGCGGGCGCTGCTCGGGGTCGAGATCGACGAGCCGCGTCCGGTGCGCTCGCGCGGCGGTCTCATGTCGTGGATCGGCGGGGTCCTCAAGAGCGGCGTCTCCTGGCGCCACCTGCTCTACACGGTGTTCCACTTCCCCTGGGCGGTCTTCGCCTTCTGCGCGGCGCTGCCGCTGTGGCTGACCGGCTGGGCGCTGTTCAGCTACCCGCTGTGGCGCTGGGTGTTCCCGATGTACGCCGGCCAGGCCGGCCTCCAGCTCTACGGCGACGACCACCACAACGTGTACCTGGACACGCCGTTCGAGATCGCCCTGACCGCGGCCGCGGGCCTGCTGATCACGCTGGCCGTGCCGTGGCTGATCCGCGGCCTCGCGACGGTGGACCGGGTGATGGTCATCGGGCTGCTCGGCCCTTCGCACCTGGAGGAGCGGGTCACCGAGCTGGAGTCGGACCGCGGCGTCGTCGTGGACACCTCGGCGGCGGACCTGCGCCGCATCGAGCGCGATCTGCACGACGGGGCACAGGCCCGCCTGGTCGCCCTCGCCATGGACCTCGGTCTCGCCAAGGAGAAGCTGACCGAGGACCCGCAGGCGGCGGCCCGCATGGTCGACGAGGCGCACGGCGAGGTGAAGGTCGCCCTGCAGGAGCTGCGCGACCTGGCCCGCGGCATCCACCCCGCGGTCCTCACCGACCGCGGCCTCGACGCCGCGCTCTCCTCCGTCGCGTCCCGCTGCACGGTCCCGGTGCGGGTCGAGGTGGACCTGCCGGGCCGACCGGTTCCGGCCATTGAGGGCATCGCCTACTTCACCGTCTCCGAACTCCTCCAGAACGTCAGCAAGCACAGCGGCGCGAACCGGGCCACCGTCGAGGTGTGGCGGACCGCCGACCGCCTGATGCTCCAGGTCGCCGACAACGGACGCGGCGGCGCGGACGCCTCCGCCGGCTCGGGCCTCGCGGGCCTCGCCGAGCGGCTCGACGCGGTGGACGGCATCCTCGCCGTCGACTCCCCGCCCGGTGGCCCGACGACGATCACCGCCGAACTGCCTTGGCGAGCCTAGGAGTTCCGCAACCCGGCCGGGGCACGCCCCGGCCCCCGGACAGCGCACACCCCTCGCCCCGAGCGGCCCGGCTCCACCTCCTCGCACCCCCTGGCCCGTAAACCTCGGGTCAGGGGGTTTTTGCCTGGCGGGCGCGGATTCGCGGCCGGATGCTGAGATGCTGGACGGCACAACGCCACGGCTTGCACGGAGCTGTGGGGCACGCGCCCGACGGGTGCGGGCCTGGGGAGCCAACAGAGCACGGGGGCTGTGGAGTCGTGGAGGACAGGGTGCGAGTGGTCATCGCCGAGGACTCGGTACTGCTTCGGGAGGGCCTGACCCGCCTGCTGACCGACCGGGGGCACGACGTCGTCGCGGGCGTGGGGGACGGGGTGGCGCTGGTCAAGACCGTGGGGGAACTCGCCGACCAGGGCGCGCTGCCCGATGTCGTGGTGGCGGACGTACGGATGCCGCCGACCCACACCGACGAGGGCGTACGCGCGGCGGTACAACTGCGCGCGCTGTACCCGGAGATCGGCGTCCTGGTGCTGAGCCAGTACGTGGAGGAGCAGTACGCGACCGAGCTGCTGGCCGGGTCGAGCCGGGGCGTCGGCTACCTCCTGAAGGACCGGGTCGCCGAGGTCAGGGAGTTCGTCGAGGCCGTGGTGCGGGTCGCCCGGGGCGGCACCGCCCTGGACCCCGAGGTCGTGGCGCAGCTCCTGGGGCGCAGCCGCAAGCAGGACGTGCTGGCCAATCTGACGCCGCGCGAGCGGGAAGTCCTAGGACTCATGGCCGAGGGGCGGACCAACTCGGCGATCGCCAAGCAGCTGGTGGTCAGCGACGGCGCCGTCGAGAAGCACGTCAGCAACATCTTCCTGAAGCTGGGGCTCTCGCCGAGTGACGGGGATCACCGGCGTGTTCTCGCGGTCCTGACCTACATCAATTCATGACGAGCTGCCACCCTGTCGAGGATCGAGCGGGACCCAGCCGCCGGGGACGAAAGTCGGTCACCGGGCGGACCGAGTCCCCGCCCGCGGGGCTCCCGACACGGTGGGACCTAGAACCAAAGAAGGATTCCTTGCCGTCGTAGCAGAAGGAGCCGGGGGGCGAGTAAATCGTGGCAAATCGGGGCAGTAAGGCGTCTCAAAAGAGCGTCCAGGATATGAGCGGTCCAGGGAAGGCGACCCTTACCGACGTAGGGTGGGCCTTGGCGCTACCGGTCGGCCGGATGCGCCCGAGCAGCCCGCCCGAGGGAGGTCCAGTTCAGTGACCAGCCAGGTCAGTAGCCCAGCCGAGCAGGCAGACGGAGCCGATGAGGCCGTCGTCGGGGAGCAGCGCAGGCCCGCCGGCGAGAAGGAAGTCCGGCGTCTCGACCGGGTCATCATCCGTTTCGCGGGTGACTCGGGTGACGGCATGCAGCTCACCGGTGACCGGTTCACATCGGAGACCGCGTCGTTCGGAAACGACTTGTCGACGCTGCCGAACTTCCCCGCCGAGATCCGGGCACCTGCCGGAACGCTTCCCGGTGTGTCGAGTTTCCAGCTGCATTTCGCCGACCACGACATCCTGACACCGGGCGACGCCCCCAATGTGCTGGTCGCGATGAATCCGGCGGCGCTGAAGGCCAACCTGGCGGACGTGCCGCGGGGTGCCGAGATCATCGTCAACACGGACGAGTTCGCCAAGCGGGCGATGGCGAAGGTCGGTTACGACACCTCGCCGCTGGAGGACGGCTCGCTGTCCGCGTACAACGTGCATCCGGTTCCGCTGACGACGCTGACGATCGAGGCGCTCAAGGAGTTCGGGCTCTCCCGCAAGGAGGCCGAGCGGTCGAAGAACATGTTCGCGCTCGGTCTGCTGTCGTGGATGTACCACCGGCCGACCGAGGGCACCGAGAAGTTCCTGCGCTCGAAGTTCGCGAAGAAGCCGGCGATCGCCGAGGCGAACGTGGCGGCGTTCCGCGCGGGCTGGAACTTCGGCGAGACGACCGAGGACTTCGCCGTCTCCTACGAGGTGGCCCCCGCGACGCAGGCCTTCCCGGCCGGCACGTACCGCAACATCTCGGGGAACCTGGCGCTGTCCTACGGCCTGATCGCGGCGGCCCAACAGGCCGATCTGCCACTGTACTTGGGCTCGTACCCGATCACTCCCGCCTCCGACATCCTGCACGAGCTGTCCCGGCACAAGAACTTCGGCGTGCGCACCTTCCAGGCCGAGGACGAGATCGCCGGCATCGGCGCGGCGCTGGGCGCGGCCTTCGGCGGCTCCCTCGCGGTGACGACGACGTCGGGTCCGGGTGTGGCGCTGAAGTCCGAGGCCATCGGCCTCGCGGTCTCCCTCGAACTGCCGCTGCTGGTCGTGGACATCCAGCGCGGCGGCCCCTCGACGGGCCTGCCGACCAAGACCGAGCAGGCCGACCTGCTGCAGGCGATGTACGGGCGCAACGGCGAGGCCCCGGTGCCGGTGGTCGCGCCGAAGACCCCGGCGGACTGCTTCGACGCGGCGCTGGACGCGGCCCGGATCGCGCTGGCCTA
Organism: Streptomyces xanthochromogenes; assembly: GCF_014650455.1. Lineage (GTDB taxonomy): Bacteria > Actinomycetota > Actinomycetes > Streptomycetales > Streptomycetaceae > Streptomyces > Streptomyces xanthochromogenes. The sequence continues at coordinate 716,336 of NZ_BMUZ01000001.1, forward strand.
CCGCACCCCGGTGTTCCTGCTCTCCGACGGCTACCTCGCCAACGGCTCCGAGCCCTGGCGGGTGCCGGAGGTCGACGAACTCCCGGACCTGCGCGTCCAGTTCGCGACGGGCCCCAACCACGCGCTGGCCGACGGCACCGAGGTGTTCTGGCCCTACAAGCGCGACCCGAAGACCCTGGCCCGCCCGTGGGCGGTGCCGGGCACGCCGGGCCTCGAACACCGCATCGGCGGCATCGAGAAGCAGGACGGCACGGGCAACATCTCCTACGATCCGGCCAACCACGACTTCATGGTCCGCACCCGCCAGGCCAAGATCGACGGCGTCGAGGTCCCCGATCTGGCCGTGGACGACCCGGACGGCGCCCGCACCCTGGTGCTCGGCTGGGGCTCGACCTACGGCCCCATCACCGCCGCGGTGCGCAGGCTGCGGGCGGCCGGTGAGCCGATCGCACAGGCCCACCTGCGGCACATCAACCCGTTCCCGAAGAACCTCGGCGACATCCTGGCCCGCTACGACAAGGTCGTGGTGCCGGAGATGAACCTCGGCCAGCTCGCCACCCTGATCCGCGCCAAGTACCTGGTCGACGCCCACTCCTACAACCAGGTCAACGGCATGCCGTTCAAGGCCGAGCAGCTCGCCACCGCTCTCAAGGAGGCCATTCATGCCTGACGCTCATGCCAACGAGCTGCTGCAGCTGGTCCCCAAGGCCGAGGCCAAGCAGTCCATGAAGGACTTCAAGTCGGACCAGGAGGTCCGCTGGTGCCCCGGCTGCGGCGACTACGCGGTCCTGGCCGCCGTGCAGGGCTTCATGCCCGAGCTCGGCCTGGCCAAGGAGAACATCGTCTTCGTCTCCGGCATCGGCTGCTCCTCCCGCTTCCCGTACTACATGAACACCTACGGGATGCACTCCATCCACGGCCGCGCCCCGGCCATCGCCACCGGACTCGCCTCCTCGCGGCGGGACTTGAGCGTGTGGGTGGTCACCGGTGACGGCGACGCACTGTCCATCGGCGGCAACCACCTCATCCACGCCCTGCGCCGCAACGTCAATTTGAAGATCCTTCTCTTCAACAACCGCATCTACGGTCTGACCAAGGGCCAGTACTCGCCCACCTCCGAGGTCGGCAAGATCACCAAGTCGACGCCGATGGGTTCCCTGGACGCCCCGTTCAACCCGGTCTCCCTGGCGATCGGCGCCGAGGCGTCCTTCGTGGCCCGTACCGTCGACTCCGACCGCAAGCACCTCACCGAGGTGCTGCGGCAGGCGGCCGAGCACCCGGGTACCGCCCTGGTGGAGATCTACCAGAACTGCAACATCTTCAACGACGGCGCCTTCGAGGTCCTCAAGGACAAGGACCAGGCCGAGGAAGCCGTCATCCGCCTCGAACACGGGCAGCAGATCCGCTTCGGCGCGGACCGGGCCAAGGGCGTCGTCCGCGATGCGGCCACCGGTGACCTCACGGTCGTCCCCGTGACGCCGGAGAACGAGGCCGACATCCTCGTCCACGATGCCCACCAGGCCTCGCCGACCACGGCGTTCGCGCTGTCGCGCCTCGCCGACCCGGACACCCTGCACCACACCCCGATCGGGGTGTTCCGCTCGGTCGACCGGCCGGTCTACGACACCCTCATGTCGGACCAGCTCGACACCGCCATCGAGCAGAACGGCAAGGGCGACCTCGGCGCCCTGCTCGCGGGCAAGGACACCTGGACCGTCGTCGGCTGAGCCGGCGGAACAACGAGAGCGCGCCGGGTGCCCGGCCGGGAGTCCCCCGTGGACCCCTGGCCGGGCACCCGTCTTCGCGGGGGCCTACGCCCGGGACGCCTCGCGGGCCGCGTCATAGGCGGCCCGCGCCCGCTGCACGTCGTCCATCCGGACACCGGTCCACCGGGCCAGGGCGCGCACCTGCTCGGCGGCCTCGCGGCCGAGCGGGGTGATCGAATAGTCGACGCGGGGCGGGATCACGGGCTTGGCGTCCCGGTGCACGAAGCCGTCGCGCTCCAGCGTCTGAAGCGTCTGGGCGAGCATCTTCTCGCTGACGGTACTGAGCTTCCCGATCTCGCGCCGGAGCTCGCTGAAGCGGTACGAGCGGTCGAGCAGCGCGTCCAGGACCAGCACGCCCCAGCGGCTGGTGACGTGCTCCAGCACGAGCCGGTGCGGACACATGGCCTCGCGCGCCTCCTCCCGCCGACCCCGCTCGCCCTTGACATCCGCGGCACCACGTTCACTCACTCCCATAGCAGTACCTTACTTCAAAGTGGGTACTTACGATGAGTTAGCGCTATCCGTAGGGTGGAGGAGAACGAAGCGGACCCCCTCCGCCCCCCTACAGAGGAGCCACGTCATGAGCATCGTCGTCACCGGAGCCACCGGATCCCTCGGCCGTCTCGTCGTCGAGGAACTGCTCGCCCGGGTACCGGCGAGCGAGATCGTCGCCGTCGTGCGCGACAAGGAGAAGGCGGCCGCCATCGCCGCCCGGGGCGTGGAGCTCCGCATCGCCGACTACAGCGAGCCGGCCACCCTGGCCGGGGCCTTCGAGGCCGGTGACCGGGTGCTGCTGGTCTCCGGCAGCGAGGTCGGCCGACGGGTGCCGCAGCACACCGCGGTGATCGAGGCGGCGAAGGCCGCGGGCGTGGCCCAGCTCGCCTACACCGGCATCCTCGGCGGCCCCGACGCCGACATCGCGCTCGCCGACGAGCACAAGGTGACCGAGCAGCTGATCCTCCACTCGGGCCTGCCGTACACCTTCCTGCGCAACGGCTGGTACACCGAGAACTACACGGCCAACCTCGCGCCGGTCCTCGCGCACGGCGCGGTCATCTCCAACGCGGGCGAGGGCCGGGTGGCCTCGGCGAGCCGCGCCGACTACGCGGCGGCCGCCGCCGCGGTGCTGACCGGCGAGGGCCACCTGGGCCGGACGTACGAGCTGAGCGGCGATGTGGCGTGGTCCTTCGCCGAGTACGCGGCCGAGGTCGCCGCCGCCTCCGGCAAGCCGATCGCCTACCACGCGGTCACCCCCGAGGCCCACCTCGCCGTCCTGACCGGCGCGGGGCTGCCCACCGCGTTCGCGGAGCTCCTGGTGGACGTGGACCTCGGCATCGAGCGGGGCCGTCTGGCCAGCACCTCGGGCGACCTGGCCCGCCTGATCGGCCGCCCGACCACCCCGATGGCGACGACGGTGCGGGCCGCGCTCGCCGCGTAGAGCGGGCGTCAGGACCGTATCGCGATACGGGCATGACACCACGGCCCCCGCGGCGCTACCGTCGGCCCAGGATCGAGCGCGCGGGGAGGGCCAGTGGCCGAGGATGCGGCGGGGCAGCAGCGGACCGGGCTGCTGTACGGAATCGGCGCCTACGGCATGTGGGGCCTCGTCCCCCTGTTCTGGCCGCTGCTCAAGCCGGCGGACGCGATGGAGATCCTGGCCCACCGCATGACGTGGTCCCTCGCCGTGGTCGCCCTCGTGCTCCTGGTGATGCGCCGCTGGGCGTGGATCGGCGAGCTGGTGCGCCAGCCGCGCAAGCTCGGCCTGATAGCCGTCGCCGCGACGGTGATCACGGTCAACTGGGGCCTCTACATCTGGTCGGTGAACTCCGGCCACGTGGTGGAGGCGTCCCTCGGCTACTTCATCAACCCCCTCGTGACCATCGCGATGGGCGTGCTGATCCTCAAGGAACGGCTCCGGCGCGCCCAGTGGATCGCCGTCGGCGTGGGCGCCGCGGCAGTCGTCGTCCTGACGGTGGGCTACGGGCGGCCGCCGTGGATCTCGCTGACCCTGGCGTTCTCGTTCGCGACGTACGGCCTGGCCAAGAAGCAGGTGAACCTCGGCGGTCTGGAATCCCTGGCCGCCGAGACCGCCGTGCAGTTCCTGCCCGCGCTCGGCTATCTGCTGTGGCTCGGCGGGCAAGGGCAGGCCACGTTCGCCACCGGGGGCGCGGGGCACGCGGCGCTGCTCGCCTCCACGGGCGTCGTGACCGCCATCCCGCTGATCTGCTTCGGCGGGGCCGCGATCCGGGTGCCGCTGTCGACGCTCGGTCTGCTCCAGTACCTGGCGCCGGTCTTCCAGTTCCTGATCGGCATCGCCTACTTCCACGAGGCGATGCCGCCGGAGCGCTGGGCGGGCTTCGCGCTGGTGTGGCTGGCCCTCACCACGCTGACCTGGGACGCGCTCCGCACGGCCCGCGCCACCCGCCACGCCCTGGCGGAGGCCCTGGCCCACGCCCCGACCCCACCCCTGGCCTCCGGCCGCCCCCAGACCCAGGATTCCTAGCCCCGCCCCTACCCCCTCCTCGCGGACCGAGGGGCCACTCGCACAGTTCCCCACACCCCGCCCCCCCCTTGTCGGCTGCGAGCCGTGCCCCCCCTCTTCGCACAGTTCCCCGCGCCACGATCCCCTTCCGGCTGCGGGCCGTGGTCGCTTCTCGCGCAGTTCCCCGCGCCCCCAAAGCCCTTGTCGGCTGCGGGCCGCGGGTGGCTGGTCGCGCAGTTCCCCGCGCCCCCAACGCCCTGTCGGCCTCGCACCGTGGTCGCTTCTCGCGCAGTTCCCCGCGCCCCTAAAACCCTCGTCGGCTGCGGGCCGTGGTCGCTTCTCGCGCAGTTCCTCGCGCCCCTAAAAGCTTCGGTGCTGGCGTGCATCGGGCATTTCAGCCCGTCCGGCGTTTGAGGACGAGCGCCCTTCAGGCGCGAACGGGGGTGCAGGGGGCGGAGCCCCCGCCCGGGGTCTGGGGCGCAGCCCCAGGGCTCAGCCGATGCAACCCGCCGCACGGGCGGGAGGGAGGGCAAACCCCCCGGGGTCTGGGGCGCAGCCCCAGGGACCGGAGCCAACCAACCCCGGGCCACGGGCGGGAGGGAGGGCAAACCCCCAGGGGCCCGGGGCGGAGCCCCAGGGCGGCCTCGCCGTAAAAGGGGGGACATCGGGGGCACCCCCGGTTAGCCTGGGGGCATGGTCGCGTACTCGTACTACTTCTTCCGCTGAGCCACCCGCGGCTCAGCCGCACACCCCACCCCCGGAAGGAACCCCGTACCGAGTACACCAAGGGACACCCATGCCCTCGCACGACCACACCCCCTCCCAGCTGACCCTGACCGCCGTCTGCAAGGCGTACGGCGACCGGCAGGTCCTCGACCAGGTCGGCCTCACCATCCGCCCCGGCGACCGGACCGCCGTCATCGGCGAGAACGGCTCCGGCAAGTCCACCCTGCTGCGGCTGCTCGCCGGCGCCGAGCGCCCGGACAGCGGCGAGGTCACCGCCGTCTTCCCCGGCGGTACGGGCCACCTCGCCCAGACGCTGGACCTCGCACCGGACCGCACGGTCCAGGACGCCATCGACCGGGCACTGGCCGAACTACGCACCCTGGAAGCCGCCATCCACGCCGCCGAAGCGGCACTCGCACAAGCGGGCGAGCACGCCGACGAAGCCCAACTCTCGGCGTATGGCAACCTGTTGACCTCGTACGAGAACCGCGACGGCTACCGCGCCGAACCCCGCACGGCCGCCACCCTCGACGCCCTCGGCCTCACCCACCTCACCCGCGATCGCGCACTCGGCTCGCTCTCCGGCGGCGAACAGTCCCGGCTCGCCCTCGCGTGCGTCCTGGCCGCCGCCCCCGAACTGCTCCTGCTTGACGAGCCGACCAACCACCTGGACCGCCAGGCCACCGACTGGCTCGCCGAGCAACTCCGGTCCCACCGAGGCACGTTGGTGGTGGTGACCCACGACCGCGCGTTCCTCGAACGCGTCTCGACGACGATCCTGGAGGTGGACCGGGACCTGCGCACGGTCGTCCGGTACGGCGACGGCTGGGCCGGATACCGTACGGCCCGGGCCGCGGACCGGCGCCGCCGGGAGCTGGCGCACCAGGAGTGGCTCACCGAGCTGAGCCGCGTCCAGGAACTCGTCGTGGCCGCCGGGCAACGGCTCGCCGCGAGCGGAAAGGACCCGCGCCAGGGCTTCGGCAAGCACCGCCGCTCCTCGGAGGCCAAGCTCTCCGGGCAGGTCAGGGCCGCCAGAACGCGGCTGGACCAGCTGGAACGGCAGCCGGTCACGGCCCCGCCGCCGCCCCTGCGGTTCAGCGCCCGCCTCACCACGGCGGCGGCCGACCTCGACGGCCCGCTCGTCGAGCTCGCCGGGGTCGGGGTGGGCGACCGCCTCGACGTGCCCGCCCTGAGCGTCAAGCCGGGCAGTCGCCTCCTGGTGTCCGGCCCCAACGGCGCGGGCAAGACCACCCTCCTCCGCGTCATCGCCGGACAGCTGAGCCCGGACGTCGGGAGCGTCCACCGGACGACCCGTCACATCGGCTATCTGGCACAGGAGTTGGATCACCTACCGACCCGCACCTCGCTCCTCCGCGCCTTCGCCGAAGGGCGCCCCGGGCTGCCCGAGGAGCACGCCGACCAACTCCTCGCACTCGGTCTGTTCCGCGAGGAGGACCTCGCGGTACCCGTCGCGGCGCTGTCCGTCGGACAGCGGCGGCGGCTGGAGATCGCCCGCCTGGTGACCCGCCCCGCCGACCTCCTCGTCCTGGACGAGCCGACGAACCACGTGTCGCTCGCCCTGGTGGAGGAGGTGGAGCAGGCGCTGGCCGGGTACCCGGGCGCGGTCGTCGTGGTCTCGCACGACCGCCGCTTCCGGTCCTCCTTCACGGGCGACCGGCTGGAGCTGCGCGCCGGAACGCCGGTGCGCTGACCGGGACGGGCCGCCGATGCGGGGCTATAACGAGCACATGACCCTGCACTGGAAGCTCGTAGTGGACGCCTCCGACCCCCACGCCCAGGCCGACTTCTGGGCCGCCGCCCTCGGCTACGCGGTCGAGGACAACAGCCTGCTGATCAACCGGCTCGGCGCGGCCGGGGCGATCGGACCGGAACTCACCCTGGAACACGGCGGCCGGATCGCCTTTCGCGATCTGGTCGCCGTCCGGCATCCGGACGACTCCTACGACCCCGAGAGCGGCACGGGGCTCGGTCGGCGCATCCTGTTCCAACGGGTGCCGGAGCAGAAGACGGTGAAGAACCGGCTGCACATCGACGTCCACGCGGCCCCCGGAGAGCGGGCCGCCGAGGTCGACCGCCTCACCGGGCTCGGGGCCGCGGTGCTGCGCCAAGTAAAGGAGGCCGGAGGCGAGTTCACCTTGATGACGGACCCCGAGGGCAACGAGTTCTGCGTCCACTAGGTCCCGGCCGGGGCGGCCGGGGCGGCCGCGACAACTCCGGTTCCGCGGCATCTCCGGCCCCGCGGCCCGCCGGGTCCACGGCGGCTCCGGCTCCGCGGCCGTCCCGGTTCCTCGGCGACTCCGGCCGCCTCCGACTGCGCCGAACCGCGCCCGGCCCGGCAGGCCGGACATAGACCTATCCCCCTCTGTTTGGCCCCAGTTGAGCACCCGTACACCGTCCGGAACGCGAACACCCCTGGCCGGTTTACGTTCTTGACGCCTCCTGTACCTCTCCTTGACCATCGGCCTCGCGTTTCCGTCCCATCCCCGAACGGAACACGGAGCCCCCCATGCGCACTCCGCACTCCCCACGCGCCCTCGCCGTAGCCGCGGCGCTGGCCACCGCCGCGCTCGCCGTCGGCGTGGTCGCACCCACCGTCCAGGCGGCACCCGCGGCCCCCGGCCGGGTGAGCCCGGCGGCCGTCGCCGCACCCGACATACCCGTCGCCAACGTCAAGGCGCACCTCGCCCAGCTCCAGCAGATAGCCAACGCCAACGGCGGCAACCGCGCCCACGGCAGGTCCGGCTACAAGGCCTCGCTCGACTACGTGAAGGGCAAGCTGGACGCCGCCGGATTCACCACCTCCGTCCAGCAGTTCAGCTCGTCCGGCGCCACCGGCTACAACCTGATCGCCGACTGGCCCGGCGGCGACGCCTCCCGGACCGTCATGGCGGGCGCGCACCTCGACTCCGTCACCGCGGGACCCGGCATCAACGACAACGGGTCCGGTTCGGCCGGCATCCTGGAGACCGCGCTCGCCGTCTCGCGGGCCCAGCTCAAGCCCGACAAGCATCTGCGGTTCGCCTGGTGGGGCGCCGAGGAGCTGGGCATGGTCGGCTCCCGGTACTACGTCAACTCGCTTGCCACCGGCGACCGTTCGAAGATCTCCGGCTATCTGAACTTCGACATGATCGGCTCGCCGAACCCGGGCTACTTCGTCTACGACGACGACCCCACCCTGGAGAAGGTCTTCAAGGACTACTTCGCCACCCTCTCCATCCCCACCGAGATCGAGACCGAGGGCGACGGCCGCTCCGACCACGCGCCGTTCAAGAGCGCGGGCATCCCCGTCGGCGGCCTGTTCTCCGGCGCCGACTACACCAAGACCGCGGCCCAGGCACAGAAGTGGGGCGGCTCGGTGGGCCAGGAGTTCGACGCCTGCTACCACGCCTCCTGCGACACCAGCTCCAACATCAACGACACCGCCCTCGACCACAACAGCGACGCGATCGCCTACGCGCTGTGGCAGCTGGCCGCCGGGGGCAGCACCCCGCCGGACCCGGGCGGCTCGTTCGAGAACACCACGGACCTCGCCGTCCCGGACTCGCCCGGACCGGCCGTGACGTCCTCGATCACGGTCACCGGCCGCACCGGAAACGCCCCCGCCGCACTGAAGGTCGGCGTGAAGGTGGTCCACACCTACAGCGGCGACCTGGTGATCGATCTGGTCGGACCGAGCGGCCGCTCCTACCGGCTGCACAACTCGTCGTCCGACTCGACGCCCAACATCGACACGACGTACACCGTGAACGCCTCCTCGGAGACGGCCAACGGCACCTGGAAGCTGAAGCTCCAGGACAAGGGCCCGCAGGACACCGGCTACCTCGACAGCTGGAAGCTCACCTTCTGATCCGGCCGGAAAACAATCCACTCCCGCCCGGCGTATGCGCGTGCATATACTGCACGCGCATACGCCGTTGGGCTACACACGGAGGGGACCATGGCCCGCAACTTCCTTTTCCTGCTGGGCAGTACACGCGTCGACGGCAACACCGAGGCGCTCGCCCGGCTGGCCGCCGAGCAGCTCCCGGCGGGCGACACCGCCCGCTGGCTGAGGCTCACCGACCTCGATCTCCCCGAGTTCCGCGACCTGAGCGACACCGATGAGCGCGACCTGGCGCCCCCCACCGGGGACGCGGCGACCCTGCTCGACGCGACATTGGGCGTCACCGATCTGGTGATCGCCTCGCCGCTGTACTGGTACAGCGTGACCACCCCGGTCAAGCGCTACCTCGACCACTGGGCGGGCTGGCTCCGGACCCCCGAGCTCGACTTCCGGCAGCGGATGGCGGGGCGCACCCTGTGGGGCGTGACCGCGCTCTCCGGCCAGGACCACTCCGCGGCCGACCCGCTGGTGGGCACCCTGCGGCGCTCGGCGGCGTACATGGGCCTCGACTGGGGCGGGGTGCTGCTCGGCAGTGCCACCCGGCCGGGCGAGATCACGCAGAACGCGGAGGCCGTCGCCCGCGCCAAGACGTTCTTCAGCTCCGTTCCGGAGACCGCAACGCCCGCATGACATGGGCCACCAGCGTCTCCACGTGCTCCGGGTCCGGCATCGGCCGGCCGAGCGCGTGGCGGTAGTACAGCGGGCCGTAGAGCATCTCGACGGCCAGCGGAAGGTCGGCGTCCGGGGGCAGTTGGCCCTGCTCCTGGGCACCGCGCATGCGCTCGTAGACCAGGGCCACGCGCGGAATGACCAGCTCGTCGTTGACGGCCCTCGCAAGCTGCTCGTCGTGCAGCACCTGGGAGAGGATGCCTCGGTACGCCGGGCCCATCACCGACGAGTTGAACAGATTGACCAGCATGCCGATGTGGGTCCGCAGATCGACATCGATGTCCCCGGTGTCGGGGAACTCCGAGTGGCTCACCACCAGTTCGGTCACCGCGTCGAGCAGGACGGCGCCCTTCGTCGGCCACCAGCGGTAGATCGTCTTCTTGCTCACGCCCGCCCGAGCCGCGATCGCCTCGATGGTGACCTTGCCGTATCCGTTCTCCGCACACAGTTCGAGCGCAGCCGTCAGCGTCGCCCGCCGTGATTTCTCGCTGCGGCGCCTGGGGCTCGGGGCGGATCCGGACGAGGTGATCATGCACTCACTCTACGAGGGCGCCCGTAACCGGATTGACAGCTGAGCCCGCGACTCCAACAATGACGCAGGAAACGGAACGTGTCGTGTCGAGCTGGACGGGGGTCGGCTCGCACGACCGGTCCGTTCCGGACACTTCCACGCGCTGCCGCGTCCGCCGGTTCCGTCGGCTGTGCCGGCCGCTCGGTCGCCGGACAGCCTCTCACGCAGTGATGTCCTTCGTCGTGAAGCGGGCCCAGGCAGCCGAACCGAAGACCGCGACGTACAGGGCCTGGAGCTCGAAGTTCTTCACCAGCTGATCCCAGTAGACGGGCTGGCGCAGGACGTCCGCGAAGGACAGCCAGTAGTGCGGGAAGAGATACGGCCCGATCGCGTGCAGCTGCGGTATCTGGCCGAGGATCTGGACCGTGATGAGCAGCCCGATGGTCGTGGCCATCGCCGCGATCCCGCTGTTGGTCAGGGTCGAGATGAAGAGGCCGAGCGCGGCCATCCCGGACAGGGAGACCGCCACCACTCCGGCGATCGCCACGGCCCGCAGCAGACCGTCGGCGAACGATATCTGCGTACCGGAGATCGTGGTGACCTCCCCGAGCGGGAAGAGCAGCGCGCCGACCGCGAGCGCCGACACCGCCACCACGAGCGTGGCGATGGCGCAGAAGGCCAGCACCGAGACGTACTTGGCGAGCAGCAGCCGGGTGCGGCCCGCCGGGGCCACGAGCAGATAGCGCAGGGTCCCGGAGCCGGCCTCGCCCGCCACGGCGTCACCCGCCACCACGCCGACCGCCATCGGCAGGAACACCGGCAGCGTCGCCGCGAGGGCCGCGAAGACCAGGAAGAGGCCGTTGTTGGTGATCTGGGTGAGGAACGCGGGCCCGCCCTCTCCGCCCCCGCCGCCTCCCCCGCGGCCGCCCGTGTCGACCTTCACCGCGATGCCGATGAGGATCGGCACCGCCGCGAGGACCACGAGCAGCGCGAGCGTGCGCCAGCGGCGCAGCACCGTGACCAGCTCGGAGCGGAAGAGCCCGAGCGACCACAGGACGCCCGGCCGGCGCGCGGGCCCGGGCTCCGGGTCCCGCCGGGGCGCCTCCACGACCTCAGCCCGCGACATCGAAGCCCTCTCCGGTCAGCGCCACGAAGGCGTCTTCGAGCGAGGCCCGCTCGGCCGTGAAGCCGCGCACCCGCACCCCGGCCCGTACGAGCTCGGCGTTGAGATCGGCCAACTCCATTTCGTCGGGCGGCAGTTCACTGCTCACCCGGTCCTCACCGGCCACCGCCACATCGGCGATCCCGCGCTCCTTGAGGAGCCGGGCGGCGGCCCCGGTGTCCGGGGTGGTCACGACGAGCCGACCGCGCGCGTTCGCCGCGAGCTCGGCGACCTCGCCCTGGACGACGAGCCGGCCCTGGTTCATCACGGCGGCGTGCGAGCAGACCTGCTCGATCTCGTCGAGGAGGTGCGAGGAGAGGAAGACGGTCGTGCCGTCCTCGGCCAACTCCCTGATCAGTGAGCGGATTTCGCGCATGCCCTGGGGGTCGAGGCCGTTGGTCGGCTCGTCCAGGACGAGCAGCTCACGCTGCTGGAGCAGCGCGGAGGCCAGTCCCAGGCGCTGCTTCATGCCCAGCGAGTACGCCCGCGCCTTCTTGCCCGCCGCGGCCGTGAGGCCCACCCGGTCCAGGGCGGCGCCCACCCGGGCGGTGCGGGTGCGCGGGTCGGCCGTGGGGTCCGCGGCGTCGTAGCGCAGCAGGTTGTCCCGGCCGGACAGGAAGCCGTACAGGGCGGGACCCTCGATCAGGGCGCCCACCCTGGGCAGCACGGCGCGGGCGGCCTTCGGCATGGGGCTGCCGAGGAGTCTCGCGGTGCCGGAGGTCGGCTCGATGAGGCCCATCAGCATGCGGATGGTGGTGGTCTTGCCCGAGCCGTTGGGGCCGAGGAAGCCGAAGACGCTGCCGCGGGGGACCGTGAGGTCCAGCCCGTTCACGGCCAGTTGGCCGCCGCGGAACCGCTTGCTGAGGCCGCTTGTCTCGATGACCGCTGGACTGTTCCCCACCCCGCCCCTTCCCGCCGGCACACTGTGCGGGCCCGGGAGTCGAGGGGCGAGCCCCTCGACTCCCTTACCGCTGAGCCGAGTTACCGCTTGTCGCTACTGGCCCGCGTTCGCCGCGGCGACCAGGGCGTCCTTCGTCACGGCGCCCACGTACACCTTGCCGTTGTCCGTGATCAGGGCGTTGACCAGGCGCGTCTTGAAGACCGTGCCGGAGCCGAACTTTCCGGAGACCTTGTCGCCCAGGGAGTCCAGGAACTTCTGCGCGTCCCCGCCGCCCTTGCCGCTGTCGGCCTTCGGCAGGCCCTTGCCGCCGGTGTCGAACGTGGCGATGGAGGTCCAGCCCTTGCCGATCACCTTGGTGTTCTTGGCGTCGCCCAGACCGCCGAGGCCGCCGGGCAGGCTCTGCTCGGGCTTGAACGTCTGCTTCTGCTTCTGCTTGCCGTCGTCCTCGGTGACCTTCGCCCCCTTGGGCGGGCTGAAGGCGAAGGTGTCCGCGGACGGCTTCGAGAAGTCGACCTTGGTGAAGCCCGCGTCGACCACGGCCTTGCCGCCCTCGCTCGACGCGAGCGTGAACTTCAGGGGCACGCCCGTCTTGGCGTCGACCGCCACCCGCACCGAGCCGATCGTCGAGCCGGACTGCTTCGGCTTGATCAGGAGCTGGTACGCGTCCCGCCCGGCCACCTGCGCCGTGCCGTCGACCGACACCGCGGTGGTGGGGTCGACGTTCTTCAGGAACTGGTCGGCCAGCGCCTTCGGCGTGGTCGGAACGCCCGCGTCCGGCGTCTTCCCGCCGTGCTCCTTCGCCGCGTCGGCCGCGGAGCGCTGCGAGTGGTACGCCTGGTTCGATCCGCTGTCGTAGGCCCAGACGTCCTTGCCGTTGTGGATCAGGCTGTACTCGGCCGCGTCCTCCAGGATGGACACCTTCTGCCGGTCGGGGCCGTCGGCCGCGACGCGCAGGGTGTGGGTGCCCGACGCCAGCTCGGTCAGCTTCGCGTCCGGGGCCGCGGACTTGCCGGAGCCGCCGCTCCTGGGGGCGAAGGAGCCGAGGCTGCCGAGCCCGGGCAGGCCCAGGTCGGTGCTGATCTTCATGGTGCCGGAGAGCTGCTGGGTGTCGGATGCGGCCATCTTCTCGATGAGCTGCTGTGCGCTGATCTTCGGCAGACTGGGGTCACCGGCCGCGGCGAGCGCCGGGACGAGACCGATGGTCGCCGCCGCCACCCCCGCCACCGCGACGGGGACGAGATAGCGCGCCGCCTTCCGGCGGCCCGCGCCGAGGTGCCTGGCCTCGTCGGTGGCCTGTGCGCTGTCGTTCGGTGCCATGTGTGCCCTACCTCCGTGGTCGGCGGCGTCCGTCCGTCGTGCTCAGTTCCACCCCGCGCCGCCATTCTCACCCGAATTGGTCAGGAGTGGTGCTTCCAATCTGACCAAAATCGCCGCTTCGGCGCGTCAGCCCCCGGGAGCAACCTCATGTACCTCTCTGGGATGACGGAACCCTGAGTCGCCTACCCCGTCCCGTAGGGGTGAGTACGGTCGGGGCCCGCTTTCCGGCCGGCCCCTCGACTCAGCCCGCGCGGTGCACGACCGCGTCGCAGAGCTCTTCGAGCGCGGACTTGGCGTATCCGGAGGGCAGCGGCGCGAGGGTCGCCCGCGCCTCCTCTGCGTACCGGACGGTGTCCCTGCGGGCCTGCTCAAGGGCGGGGTGGACGCGCAGCCGGCGCAGCGCCTCCGCGTGCCGGGCGTCGTCGCTGAGGTCGCCGTCGAGCAGCGCCACGAGCTCCAGGTCCTCCGGGCGGCCGTCCTTGGCGGCCCGCGCCCGCAGGTGCAGGACCGGCAGCGTGGGGATGCCCTCGCGCAGGTCCGTGCCCGGGGTCTTGCCCGACTCGTGCGAGTCGCTGGCGATGTCCAGGACGTCGTCGGCGAGCTGGAAGGCGGTGCCCAGGCGCTCGCCGTACTGCGTGAGGATGTCGACGACCGACTCGTCGGCGCCGGACATCATCGCGCCGAACCGGCCGGAGACCGCGACGAGCGAGCCGGTCTTGCCCGAGAGCACGTCGAGGTAGTGGTCGACCGGATCGCGCCCCTCGCGGGGGCCGGCGGTCTCCAGGATCTGGCCGGTGACGAGCCGTTCGAACGCCTCGGCCTGAATCCGTACGGCCTCGGGCCCGAGATCCGCCAGTATGTGCGAGGCGCGTGCGAAGAGAAAATCACCCGTGAGGACCGCGATGGAATTGCCCCAGCGGGTGTTGGCGCTGTCCACGCCGCGCCGCACATCGGCCTCGTCCATCACGTCGTCGTGGTACAGCGTCGCGAGGTGGGTCAGCTCGACGACCACGGCCGAGGGCACGACGCCCGGCGCGTACGGATCTCCGAACTGCGCCGCCAGCATCACGATCAGCGGGCGGAATCGCTTGCCACCTGCGCGGATGAGGTGCTGCGCGGCCTCCGTGATGAACGGGACCTCGCTCTTGGTGGCATCGAGCAGTCCCGCCTCGACAGCCGCCAATCCGGTCTGGACATCGGCTTCAAGTGCCTGGTCCCGCACGCTCAGCCCGAACGGCCCGACGACGGTCACGAGGGGTACTCCTGTCTGCTGACGATCACACGGATTGTCGATGTGTCGCTGCCTTCACTCAAGTCAGCGTATCGGGTCGCTGTTCGATCACCATGGGCGCCTTCCCGTCACCGCTCGCGCACAGTCCCTTCGACCCCGGTATGTTCTTGATCAGCTCATACGATCAGGAGTGGACCTTTTGTCCGGAACGAAGACCGACGCCCCAGACGATCCGGCCGCGGAGCAGCCGCCGCCGCAGGACGACCACGCCTTTTTCGGCCAGCCCCGCGGTCTGCTCACCCTCTCCGGCCTGGAGGTCTGGGAGCGGTTCTCGTTCCTCGGCATGCAGGCGATCCTCGTCCTGTACTTCGCCGACTCCGTCGCGAACGACGGCATGGGCATGTCCGCGGGCAACGCGGCCTCCGTCTCGGCGGCCTACGGCACCCTCGTCTACCTGGTCTCGGTCGCCGGCGGCTGGCTCGCCGACCGCATCCTCGGCTCCTACCGCGCGGTCCTGTACGGCGGCATCCTCATCGCCTGCGGCCACTACGCCATGGCCGTGCCCACCGCCGCGGCCACCTGGATCGGGCTCGGCCTGATCAGCGCGGGCACCGGCCTGCTCAAGCCCAACGTCGCCTCCATGGTCGGCAAGCTCTACCGGACCGACGACGAGCGGCGCGACGCCGGGTTCGCGCTGTACTACATGGGCATCAACATCGGCGCCTTCCTCGGCCCGCTGATCACCGGCTGGCTCGGCGACCACAAGGGCTGGCACTGGGGATTCTCGGCGGCCGCGGTCGGCATGACGTTCGGCCTGATCCAGTACGTGCTCGGCCGACGCCACCTGGCCGGACGCAAGCACGCGGCCGAATTCGCGCTGCCGCCCGAGGGCATGCGCCGCGCGGTCCGCCTCATCGTGCTCGGCATCGTCGTCGTGGCGGCGCTCGCGGTGCTGCTCTCCCTCGGCGGCTGGCTGACGCTGGGCCGCTTCGTCGACCTCCTGACGCTGATCTCCGTGATCGCCCCGGTCGTCTACTTCGCCGTGATGTTCGCCAGCCCGCGGGTCACCGCGGAGGAGCGCGGGCGCCTGCGACCGTACGTCGTGCTGTTCCTGGCCTCGGTGGCGTTCAACTTCATCCTGTTCCAGGCGTACTCGACGATGATGCTGCTCGCCTCCACCAACGCCGAGACCAGCATCCTCGGCTTCCACTTCCCGGCCAGCTGGTACGCCTCCGCGCTCGGCGCGTTCGAGGTGGCGCTCGCGCCGGTGGTGGCCGCCGTGTGGGCCCGCATGGGACCGCGCCAGCCGCACGCCTCCAACAAGATCGCCTTCGGCGTGATCCTGGGCGGCCTCTCGTTCCTGCTGATGGTCCTGCCCACCTCCGGGCACTCCGGCGACAGCTACAAGATGGCCGCCTGGTGGATCGTCGGCTCGTACCTGCTGCTCGGGCTCGGCGACATCCTGCTGGAAACCTCCGGCATGTCGGCCACCACCAAACTCGCCCCGCGGGCCTTCGCCAGCCAGACGATGTCGCTCTGGTTCCTCTCCCTGGCGCTGGCCAACGGCATTCAGGCCCAGACCGTGAAGGTGTACGGAAAGGTCTCCAACCCGGCGTACTTCGGCGTGAACGGTGCCATCGCGGTACTCGTCGGCATCGCCGTGATCGTCGCCGCCCCCTGGCTCAAGCGCACCATGCACCCCGTCCACTGAGGTTGCCGCCATGCACATCCGCACCGAATTCCCGTACGAGACGCAGCGCGAGGATGTCCGGATTCCGCTCCCCGACGGCACGCTCCTGTACGCGCGCGTCTGGCGCCCGGTCACCGAGGAGCCCGTCCCCGCGCTGCTCGAATACCTCCCCTACCGGCTGACCGACTGGACGGCGCCGCGCGACTGGCAGCGCCACCCCTGGTACGCCGGGCACGGCTACGCCTCGGTGCGCGTCGACGTGCGCGGGCACGGCTGCTCCGAAGGGCTGCCGGGCGACGAGTACGACGCCACGGAGCTGGCCGACGGCGTCGCGGTGGTCAACTGGCTTGCCCAGCAGCCCTGGTGCACCGGCAAGGTCGGCATGTTCGGGATCTCCTGGGGCGGCTTCAACAGCCTCCAGATCGCCGCGCTCGCCCCCGAACCGCTCAAGGCGATCGTGACGGTCTGCTCGGCCGACGACCGCTACGACAACGACGTGCACTACATGGGCGGTTCGGTGCTCGCCGTCGACATGCACGCCTGGGCCGCGACGATGCTCGCCTTCGTCTCCCGCCCGCCGGACCCCTTCTTCGTCGGGGAAAAATGGCGGGAAATGTGGCTGGAACGCCTCGAAGCGGTCGAGCCGTTCATCCACACCTGGCTCGCCCACCAGACCCGGGACGACTACTGGAAGCACGGCAGCGTCTGCGAGGACTACGGCGCGATCGACGCGGCCGTCCTCGCGGTGGGCGGCTGGCACGACCCGTACCGCGACACGGTCCTGCGCCTGGTGGAGCACCTGCCCGCCGACCGGGTACGGGGTCTCATCGGGCCCTGGTCGCACCAGTACCCGGACCGGGGGCTGCCGCCCGGGCCCGCGATCGGCTTCCTCCAGGAGACCCTGCGCTGGTGGGACCACCACCTCAAGGGCGAGGAGACGGGCGTGATGAAGGAGCCGCTGCTGCGCTCCTGGATCAGCGAGTCGCACCCGCCGGCCACGGTCTACGCGGAGCTGCCCGGCCGCTGGGTCGGCGACCCCGCCTGGCCCTCCCCGCACGTCACGCCGGTCTCCTACGCGCTCCAGGGCGCGCCCGTGCAGGTGCGCTCGCCGCAGCACACCGGGCTCGACGCGGGTCGCTTCTTCCCCTTCGGCAACGACGCCGACCTGCCCCCGGACCAGCGCGCCGAGGACGCCCACTCGGCCGCCTTCGACTTCCCGGTACCGGACGGCTCCGGCCCCCTGGAGATCCTGGGCCGCCCGCAGGTCACCCTCCGGCTGCGCATGGACGTCCCCTTCGGCCAGGCGATCGCGCGCCTGTGCGACGTGGCCCCGGACGGCTCCTCGACCCTGGTCACCCGGGGCGTCCTGAACCTCTCCTCCCGCCACGGCCGGGACCGGGCGGACGCGTGGCCGCTCGGCGCGACCGAGGACGTGACCTTCGCCCTGAACGGCATCGGCCACGCCTTCCCTCCGGGCCACCGCATCCGGCTCGCGATCTCCTCCGCGTACTGGCCCTGGATCTGGCCCCAGGCCGACTCGGTGGGCTTCACCCTCGACCCGGCGGGCTCCGCGCTCCAACTCCCGCTCCGAGAGCGCACGTCGGACGACACCATCGCCTTCGCGGACCCCGAGCAGTCCGAACCGCTCGGCGTCTCCTACCCGGCCCCGCTGGACGAGCCGCGCCCGGAGCGCCTCGTCGTGCGGGACGTGGCGAAGGGCGAGTGGCGCCTGGAGGTGGACCCGCGGTACGGGGGCACCCGGGTGTACCCGGACGGCCTCGAATTCATGGAGGACGCGAAGGAGACGTACACGATCCAATCGGATGATCCGCTGTCCGCACGGACCCGCTCGGACTGGCATCTCCGGTTGCACCGGCCGGAGTTGGGATGGGACGTGCGGGTCGACACGCGGTCGGAGATCTCGTGCGACGCGGCGGACTTCGTGACGTGGAACGAGGTGGTGTGCCGGGAGGGCGACGAGGTCGTCTTCCACCGCACCTGGGAACGCCGCATCCCCCGCGAAGCGGGCTGACCCTGCGGGTTCCCCCGCCCGCCGCTCGGGCCCGGCCCCCGGGGCTCCGCTCCAGACCCCGATCGCGCCCGAACGGCACTCGTCCTCAATCGCCGGACGGGCCGATATGACCCGATGCCGGCCGGCACCGAGTGCCTTTGGGGGCGCGAGGAACTGCGCGACCAGCCACGCACGGTCCGCAGCAGTACCAAAGGGGCCCGAGGGCGCAGCCCCGGGAAGGCCACCCGCAGTGGGGCGAGCCCCCCGGGGCCGGGGGCTCGCCCCGGGGACTCGGGGTCAGCGCGCCGCGATCGAGGCGGCCAGCCTCGGCGAGGCGTACGTCGTGCCGCAGACGAAGCGCATGACCGGCCCGAACGACGCCGCCGCGGGCAACCCCGTGAAGTAGAGCCCCCGCACCGAGGACTGGTAGCCCGCGTCCAGGACCGGCGCCCCCCGGGACGTCAACAGCTGCGTACGCACCCCGTGCCCGAGGAAGCCGAGCGCCGCCACGTCCATGCGATACCCCGTCGCCGCCATGACATGGTCCGCCGAAAGCTCCCGCTGGGCCCCCGCACCCCCGCTCAGCGTGAGCACGGGCCGCCCCCCGACGACCTGGGCCCGCACCACCCGGCGCCCCTCCGTCACCGCCACCCGCCCGGTGAACCGCTCGCGCAACCACCAAGCCCCCAGCGGACCGAGGACGTTGCGGACCAGCTGGTGGCGGGCCGCCGCGGGCAGATGCCGGAAGTGGGTCGCGTGGTACGAGAGGGCGTACAGCGACCAGGCCTTCCCAAAGGGCGAGTTGGGCCTGAAGCGGGGCTGGAGGTCGGGCGCCGAACCGAAGCGGACCGCCCCCGCACCGCGCGCGACGACCCGTACGCTCGCCCCCGCCTCGGCCATCAACACCGCGTTCTCCAGGGCGGATTGGCCCGCTCCGATCACCAGGACCTCACGCCCGGCGAAGCCGGAGAGGTCGTGGTGCTGGGCGGCGTGCGAGACGGGGCCCGTCGCCGAGGGGCCGTCCGGCACGGCCGCGGCCAGCTCGCGCGGCAGCCGGGCCAGGCCCGAGAGCCCGGTGGCCACCACGACCGCCCGCGCCTCGAAGGCCTCCCCGGAGTCCAGCTTCAGCGCGAACGCGCCGCCCGGCACCCGGTCCACCGATACCACCCGGACCTGCTCAAGGTCGGGGAAGAGTTTTTCCGCGAACCACTGCCCGTACGCCGAGAACGCCTCCACCGGGATCAGGTCCCAGTCCGACTCCAGACGCCGCGCACCCGTGTCCGCACAGAAGTCGAGCAGCGAGAGCCCCCGCTGCGGCGCGTCGATGCTGGACGCGGCCGGCGTCGACTTGAGGACCATGCCCACCGGCATGTGCTCGCGCCAGCTCGCCATCAGCGAGCCGAAGACGCGGACCGGTATGCCGCGGGCGCGCAGATGGGCGGCGGTGGACAGGCCGAACGGCCCCGCGCCGATGACCGCCACCGGACGTGTCGCAGTACTCACTCGCATCCCCTTCTCGGATTCTCGGCATACGGCTCGGGGCCGGGTCACTTCGTCACCGCGCGGCGGGAACTCCGCCAGAGCCGGTACAGATGCTGTGCACCGGGGCGCACGAAACGGGCCAGCATCGT
This sequence comes from Streptomyces xanthochromogenes, assembly GCF_014650455.1. Classification (GTDB taxonomy): domain Bacteria; phylum Actinomycetota; class Actinomycetes; order Streptomycetales; family Streptomycetaceae; genus Streptomyces; species Streptomyces xanthochromogenes. The sequence goes on from NZ_BMUZ01000001.1 coordinate 736,337, forward strand.
GAAGAAGGGGCCCAAATCGTCGCCCGCCGCCCAGGCGAACTCGGTGCCGGCCGGGCGCTCGGGCGCGTGCGGGGTGGTGTAGCCGCTGCGCCGGTAGGCGAGCAGCGCGGGCAGGTCGATGTTCTCCACCACATAGCGGCGCCCGGCGCGCTGTTCACCCTCCGGCACCCGGCGCCCGGTGAGGTGAAGGTGCTGGGCGCGGACGACGTCGACGCCCGCCTCGTTCTCGAACAGGCGGAACTGCGCGCCCATCCGGGGGTTGAAGTCGAGGAGCTTGTAGCGCCCGTCACGCCGGTCGAAGCGCAGATCGAGGTCGACCATGCCGGTGAAGCCGATGCGCTTGACGAACTGCTCGGCCAGCGCGGCCAGTTCGGGGTTGTCGACGACGTACGCGTTCGCCGTCATCCCGGCGTGCGGCGGCCAGGAGCGCACCTTCACCCCGGTGAACAGGGCGAGCGGGATGGAGTTCTCGTCGAAGTACGCATGCACGATCCAGTCCTCGGCCTGCTCGCGCGGCAGGTACTCCTGGAGGATCACCCCGGGCCGCTCGCCCCAGCCGCGGGCGAGCGCGAGCAGGTGCGCCCGGCTCCCGATCCGGGTGGTGCCGGGCACGGCCGGGCTGTGCCGCCGTACGAAGGCCTCCCGGTTCTTGGCCACCACCGGAAAGCGGGCGTGCCGCGCGAAGTCCTCGACATCGGCGTACGTGTCGGGGAAGGCGGCCGCCGGGGACGGCACCCCGTGCTCCACGCAGAGCTCGTGCAGCCCCTGCTTGCTGGCGAGGCGGCGGGGCAACTCCGGTGCCACGGGCGGAAAGAGGAAGAGTTCGCCCAGTTCCTTCTGGTGCTCGGCGATCAGCACCGCGGCCTCTTCGTCGGTGGGTATGAGGACGGCGGGCCGCCCGATCCGACGGCCGATCCCGAGCAGCCCGTCCACCAGCGCGTCCGGCTCCTCGGTGCCGGTCGTCGGCCAGGGGAACGCTCCCGTCAGGAAGCGGGAGTGGGCCGCGGGCGTCCAGCGGTCCTCGGTGATCGCATACATCGGCACCCCGAGCCTGCCGAGGCTGCGGATCGCGCCGACTCCCCCGTGGTGCAGCGGATAGTTCCCGAACTTCACGATCAGTCCCGGTACGTCCCGGTCCGCCCTGAACAGCACGCTACTGCCCGCCACCAGTCCCCCCTCGGGACACGAAGCCCCCACAGTCCCGCGGGGGCACGCGGCCCCCTCGCCTGACGCGCCCCGGCAGAGACGCTAAGGGGCAACACCCGCTCCCGCAGACGGAATTTCCGGACATTACGAACTCTTTAGGCACTGCCGCCCCGAGCACCGCCCACGTAACGTGTGACGCACACCCGTGGAAAGCGAGGCAGGCACCGATGTCCGAGCAGAGCCCGCTCGAACTGGCCGAAGGCGACCCCTTCGGCCCGCACAATCTCCCCTACGGCGTCTTCTCCACGCCGGGCCATCCCGAGGACCGCCGGGTCGGCGTCCGGATCGGCGACCACGTCCTGGACGCGGGGGCGGCGGCGCACGCGCTGGGCTCCCCGTACGCGGCGCTGCTCGCCAAGCCGAGCCTCAACCCGCTGCTCGCCGCGGGGCGCACGGCCTGGCGCGATGTGCGCCGGGCCCTCACCGCCTGGGTGACCGTGCCCGCGCACCGCCCGGTGATAGAGCCACTGCTCCACCCGCTCTCCGACGTCGAGCTGCACCTGCCGTACGAGGTCGCCGACTACGTCGACTTCTACGCCAGCGAGCACCACGCCACCAACGTGGGCCGGATCTTCCGCCCCGACGGAGACGCGCTCACCCCCAACTGGAAGCACCTGCCGATCGGTTACCACGGCCGCTCCGGCACGATCGTGGTGTCCGGCACCGAGGTCGCCCGCCCGCAGGGCCAGCGCAAGGCACCCTCCGACCCGGCGCCGGTCTTCGGTCCGTCGGTGAAGCTGGACATCGAGGCCGAGGTCGGCTTCGTGGTGGGCACCCCGTCCGCGCTGGGCGAGTCCGTGGACCTGGCCTCCTTCGAGGACCACGTCTTCGGCCTGTTCCTGCTCAACGACTGGTCGGCGCGGGACATCCAGGCCTGGGAGTACGTCCCGCTCGGCCCCTTCCTCGGCAAGTCCTTCGCGACGTCCGTCTCGGCGTGGGTCACTCCGCTCGAAGCCCTGACCGCGGCCCGGGTCTCCCCGCCCGCACGGGACTTCCCGCTCCTCCCCTACCTGGACGACTCCGCCGAGGAGGTGCCTGGCGGCTTCGACCTGCGCGTCTCGGTGTCGATCAACGGCACGGTCGTCGCCGAGCCGCCGTTCGCCTCGATGTACTGGACGGCGGCGCAGCAGCTCGCCCACATGACGGTGAACGGGGCGTCGCTGCGTACGGGGGACGTGTACGGTTCCGGCACGGTGAGCGGTCCCGAGCGCGACCAGCGGGGCTCCCTCCTGGAGCTCACCTGGAACGGCTCCGAGCCGCTGGAACTCCCCTCCGGCAAGCGGGCGTTCCTGGAGGACGGCGACGAGGTGACCCTCACGGCCTGGGCCCCCGGCCCCCACGGCATCCCGGTCGGCCTGGGCGAGGTACGGGGCCGCATCACCCCGTCCCCCTGAGCATCCCCCGCCACCCGGGACCGGTCGGTTCCGGCGAAACGGGTTCTAGGGGCGCGAGGAACCGCGCTACCAGCCACACACGGTGGACGGACGAAAACGGGTTGTAGGGGCGCGGGGAACTGCGCACCCAGCCACACACGGTGGACGGACAAAACCGGGTTTTAGGGGCGCGGGGAACTGCGCACCCAGCCACACACGGCCCGCAGCCGAACCGGGGGCCGGGGGCCCGGGGGCCCAGCCCCTGCGCACCCCGGGCCCGCCCCACCCCGTCCCGCTCCGCCCCGCAAGGGGCAACCCCCTCCCTAGGAAAGGGAGTTGAGAACGGACAGCACCCCCTCGCCCCACGTGGCGAGCTTCTTCTCCCCCACTCCCCCAATCGTTCCGAGCTCCTCCAAGGACCCCGGCCGAGCCACCGCGATCTCCCGCAACGTCGCGTCATGGAAGATGACGTACGCCGGAACCCCCGCCTCCTTCGCCTGCGCCCCCCGCCACGCCCGCAGCGCCTCGAAGACCGGAAGCACCTCGGGCGGCAGGTCGGCCGCCACGGCGGACTTCTTCGCCGAGCCACGCGCCGCCCGCGCCGGCTTCTCCGGCTCCGTCCGCATCCGGACCTCGCGCCGGCCGGCCAGGACCTCCCCGCTCGCCTCGGTCAGGACCAGCGTCCCGTACTCACCCTCCACCGCGAGCAGCCCCTGCGCGAGCAACTGCCGTGCCACGCCGCGCCATTGGGGCTCGGACAGGTCCTCGCCGATGCCGAACACGGACAGCTGGTCATGGTCGAACTGGATGATCTTCGCGGTCCTGCGCCCGAGCAGGATGTCGATGATCTGGCCCGCTCCGAACTTCTGTCCCCGCTCGCGCTGCAGCCGCACGACGGTGGAGAGCACCTTCTGCGCTGCCACCGTGCCGTCCCACGTCTGCGGCGGGGTCAGACAGGTGTCGCAGTTGCCGCAGTTCTCCGCCGCGGCCTCCTGGCCGAAGTAGCCGAGCAGCTGGGCCCGTCGGCACGAGGCGGTCTCGCAGAGCGCCAGCATCGCGTCCAGGTGGGCGGCCGCCCGGCGCCGGAACGCCTCGTCCCCCTCGCTGCCCTGGATCAACTTCCGCTGCTGGACGACGTCTTGGAGCCCGTACGCCATCCACGCCGTCGAGGCGAGCCCGTCCCGCCCGGCGCGGCCGGTCTCCTGGTAGTAGCCCTCGACGGACTTGGGCAGGTCGAGGTGGGCCACGAACCGGACGTCCGGCTTGTCGATGCCCATGCCGAACGCGATGGTCGCCACCACCACGAGCCCGTCCTCCCGCAGGAAGCGGGACTGGTTGACCGCACGCGTCCCCGAGTCGAGGCCCGCGTGGTACGGGACGGCCCGCACGCCGTTGTCGCTCAGGTACTGCGCGGTCTTCTCCACGGAGGCCCGCGAGAGGCAGTAGACGATGCCCGCGTCCCCGTCGTGCTCCTCCTTGAGGAAGGAGAGGAGCTGCTTCTTCGGGTCGCTCTTGGGCACGATCCGGTACTGGATGTTGGGCCGGTCGAAGCTCGCCACGAAGTGCCGGGCTTCGGGCATGCCGAGGCGCTGGGTGATCTCGCGGTGGGTGGCGTCCGTGGCGGTGGCGGTGAGCGCGATGCGCGGGACGTCGGGCCAGCGCTCGCCGAGCAGGGAAAGGGCGAGGTAGTCGGGGCGGAAGTCGTGGCCCCACTGCGCGACGCAGTGCGCCTCGTCGATCGCGAAGACGGAGATCTTGGCGCGGGACAGCAGGTCGAGGGTGGCCTCTACGCGCAGCCGCTCGGGTGCCAGGTAGAGCAGGTCGAGCTCGCCGGCGAGGAGCTCGGCCTCGACGGTGCGGCGCTCGTCGAAGTCCTGCGTGGAGTTGATGAACCCGGCACGCACGCCGAGGGCGCGCAGCGCGTCCACCTGGTCCTGCATCAGGGCGATGAGGGGGGAGACGACGACACCGGTACCGGGCCTGACCAGGGCCGGGATCTGGTAGCAGAGCGACTTTCCACCGCCGGTGGGCATGAGCACCACGGCGTCGCCGCCCGCCACGACGTGCTCGATGACCTCGCCCTGGGCACCGCGGAAGCTCTCGTAACCGAAGACCCGATGCAGTGTCGCCAGGGCCTCGGACTCCGTGTCCACCGCCTGCGTGCCGGTTGCGCTCATCGCTCTGTCCCCCGTACTGGTCCGTCGACTGCCTCACCATTCACGCAAGCAACGGTAGCCGCCCCCGCCGACACTCCACGAAGTTATCCACAACCCCGGGGTCTTCCCGACCGGCCCCGGGTGCACGGGGGCTGCGCCCCAGCCCCCGGGTTCGGGCCCTTGGTGGGCTTCCGGGGGGCTGCGCCCCGGGTCCCGTTCGTCCGGGTGCGGATCGTGAGTGGCTGGTCGCGCAGTTCCCCGCGCCCCTGTAGGTTCCCCTGAACGCCTCGGTGCCGGCCCGCACAGGCATCCCCAGCCCGTCCGGCGATTGAGGACGAGCGCCGTCAAGGCGGGGCGGGGAAAAGCAAGGGCCCCGGCGCCACCCACCCGCGCCGAGGCCCCACCGCGACCGTCCGCTACCGGACGAACACGCTCGCGTTGTGTGCCAGATCGAGGAAGTACTGCGGGGCGACGCCCAGCACGAGCGTCACCGCCACCCCCACCCCGATCGCCGCCGTCGTCAGCGCGGACGGCACCGCCACCGTCGGGCCGTCCGCCTTCGGCTCGCTGAAGAACATCAGCACGATCACCCGGATGTAGAAGAACGCCGCGACAGCGGAGGAGATCACACCGACCACGACCAGCGCCCCGGCACCCCCTTCCGCCGCCGCCTTGAACACCGCGAACTTCCCGGAGAAGCCGGACGTCAGCGGGATGCCCGCGAAGGCGAGCAGGAAGACCGCGAACACCGCTGCCACCAGGGGCGAACGGCGGCCGAGGCCGGCCCACTTGGACAGGTGCGTCGCCTCGCCGCCCGCGTCCCGCACCAGCGTGACGACCGCGAACGCGCCGATCGTCACGAATGAGTACGCCCCCAGGTAGAACAGCACCGATGAGATGCCGTCGGCGTTGGTGGCGATGACACCGGCCAGGATGAACCCGGCGTGCGCGATCGAGGAGTACGCGAGCAGCCGCTTGATGTCGGTCTGGGTGATCGCGACGACCGCGCCGCCCAGCATCGTGATGATCGCGACGCCCCACATGACCGGGCGCCAGTCCCAGCTCATGCCGGGCAGCACCACGTACAGGAGGCGGAGCAGCGCGCCGAAGGCCGCGACCTTGGTGGCCGCCGCCATGAAGCCCGTGACCGGGGTGGGCGCACCCTGGTAGACGTCCGGCGTCCACATGTGGAACGGCACCGCGCCGACCTTGAACAGCAGGCCCATCAGAATCATGGCGCCGCCGATGAGCAGCAGCGCGTCGTTGCCCATGGTTCCGGCGAGCGCCGGGTCCACGTTCTGGACCGAGCCGCTGACGACGTCCGCGATCGTGGCGTACGAGACGGAGCCCGCGTAGCCGTACAGGAGCGCGATGCCGAAGAGCAGGAAGGCCGAGGAGAACGCGCCGAGCAGGAAGTACTTGACCGCCGCCTCCTGCGACATGAGCCGCTTGCGGCGGGCCAGGGCGCACAGCAGGTAGAGCGGGAGCGAAAAGACTTCCAGGGCCACGAACAGGGTCAGGAGGTCGTTCGCCGCCGGGAAGACCAGCATCCCGGAGACGGCGAACAGGGCGAGCGGGAAGACCTCTGTGGTGGTGAACCCGGCCTTGACCGCGGCCTGCTCGCTGTCGCTGCCCGGCACGGAGGCGGCCTGGGCGGCGAAGGAGTCCACCCTGTTGCCGTGCGCCTCCGGGTCCAGGCGGCGCTCGGCGAAGGTGAAGACCGCCACCACGGAGGCCAGCAGAATGGTGCCCTGCAGGAAGAGCGCGGGGCCGTCGACGGCGATCGCGCCCATCGCCGCGATGTGCGCCTTGGTGGTCCCGTAGCCGCCGGCCGCGAGGCCGACCACCGCCGCGAAGGCGGCGGCGAGCGCGACCACCGACAGGAACACCTGGACGTAGTAGCGGCTGCGGCGCGGGACGAAGGCCTCGACGAGGACGCCGATCAGCGCCGCGCCGAGCACGATCAGCGTGGGTGCGAGCTGGGCGTACTCGATGTGCGGCGCGGGGATCTTGTCGAGCTTCCCCTCGGCCGCCGTGGTCCACAGGCTGTGGACAGCTGATGAGCTCACTTGGCCGCCTCCACCACCGGGTTGGGGTCCTTCTTCTGTACGTCCGACATGGTCTGGCGGACCGCCGGGTTGACGATGTCGGTCAGCGGCTTCGGGTAGACCCCGAGGAAGATCAGCAGGCCGATCAGCGGGGCGACCACGAGCAGCTCGCGGACCTTGAGGTCGGGCATGCCCTGGACCTCGGCCTTGACCGGCCCGGTCATCGTCCGCTGGTAGAGGACGAGGACGTAGAGCGCGGCCAGGACGATGCCGAGGGTGGCGACCACGCCCGCCGCCGGGTAGCGGCTGAACGTGCCGACCAGGACCAGGAATTCGCTCACGAAGGGAGCGAGGCCCGGCAGGGACAGGGTGGCGAGGCCGCCGATCAGGAAGGTGCCGGCGAGCACCGGGGCGACCTTCTGGACGCCGCCGTAGTCCGAGATGAGCCGGGAGCCGCGCCGCGAGATCAGGAAGCCGGCCACCAGCATCAGTGCGGCCGTCGAGATCCCGTGGTTGACCATGTAGAGCGTGGCGCCGGACTGGCCCTGGCTCGTCATGGCGAAGATGCCCATGATGATGAAGCCGAAGTGCGAGATCGACGCGTACGCCACCAGGCGCTTGATGTCGCGCTGGCCGACGGCCAGCAGTGCCCCGTAGATGATGCTGATCACGGCGAGCACCACGATCACCGGCGTCGCCCACTTGCTGGCCTCGGGGAAGAGCTGGAGGCAGAAGCGCAGCATCGCGAAGGTGCCGACCTTGTCGACGACCGCGGTGATCAGCACGGCGACCGGCGCGGTGGCCTCACCCATCGCGTTGGGCAGCCAGGTGTGCAGCGGCCACAGCGGGGCCTTCACCGCGAAGGCGAAGAAGAAGCCGAGGAACAGCAGGCGCTCGGTGTTGGTCGCCATGTGGAGCGAGCCGCTCGCGCGGGCCGCGGCGATCTCGTTCAGCGAGAACGAGCCCGCCACCACGTACAGACCGATGACGGCGGCCAGCATGATGAGCCCGCCGACCAGGTTGTAGAGCAGGAACTTGACGGCCGCGTACGAGCGTTGGGTCGCCGCCGCCTCGTCGCCCTGGGCGTGCGCCCGGTCGCCGAAGCCGCCGATGAGGAAGTACATCGGGATGAGCATGGCTTCGAACAGGATGTAGAAGAGGAAGACGTCGGTGGCCTCGAAGGAGAGCACCACCATCGCCTCGACGGCGAGGATCAGGGCGAAGAAGCCCTGGGTGGGCCGCCAGCGCCCCGCAGCGAAGCTGCTGTCGGGCCCGGCGCTGGTCTCCAGGGGGTCGGCGTCGTGCCAGCCGGCCGCGATGATGAACGGGATGAGCAGCGCGGTGAGCCCGATGAGGGCAACGCCGATGCCGTCCACGCCCAGTTCGTAGCGGACTCCGAAGTCCTTGATCCAGGCGTGCGACTCGGTCAACTGGTAGCGGGCGCCGCCCGGTTCGAACCGTACGAGCTGGATCGCGGCGAGCACCAGGGTGCCCACCGAGACCAGCAGGGCGAGCCACTTGGCGGCGGTCCGCCGTGCGGCCGGCACGGCCGCGGTGGCGATCGCGCCGAGCGCCGGAAGGGCGGCCGTCGCGGTGAGGAGGGGGAAGGACATTGCTTTACACCGCCCTCATCAGCAGAGTCGCGGCGATGATCACCACAGCACCTCCGAACATCGAGACCGCGTAACTGCGGGCGAAGCCGTTCTGCAGCTTGCGCAGCCGGCCGGAGAGCCCGCCGACCGAGGCGGCGGTTCCATTGACGACTCCGTCGACCAGGCTGTGGTCGAGGTAGACGAGCGAGCGGGTGAGGTGTTCGCCGCCGCGGACCAGGACCACGTGGTTGAAGTCGTCCTGGAGCAGGTCGCGGCGGGCGGCCCGGGTGAGCAGCGAGCCGCGCGGGGCGACGGCCGGAACGGGCTTGCGGCCGTACTGGGCGACCGCGAGGCCCACGCCGATCAGCAGGCAGACGATGGTGGCGGCGGTGACCGTCCACTCCGCCACCGGCGAGTTGCCGTGGTCGAAGGACGTGACCGGCTCCAGCCACTTCACGAACCGGTCGCCGATGCCGAAGATGCCGCCCGCAAAGACCGAGCCGAAGGCCAGGACGATCATGGGGATCGTCATGGACTTCGGGGACTCGTGCGGGTGCGGCTCGTCGTGGGCGCCGTGCGTCTGGGCGGCGGGCTCCACGCCCGGCTGGTCCGGCGCGGGGGTCTTCGCGTGCTTCCAGCGCTCCTCGCCGAAGAACGTCATCACCATCACGCGCGTCATGTAGTACGCGGTGATCGCGGCGCCGAGCAGGGTGACCGCGCCGAGGATCCAGCCCTCGGTGCCGCCCTTGGCGAACGCCGCCTCGATGATCTTGTCCTTGGAGAAGAACCCGGACAGGCCCGGGAAGCCGATGATCGCGAGATAGCCGAGGCCGAAGGTGACGAAGGTGACCGGCATGTACTTGCGCAGGCCGCCGTACCTGCGCATGTCGACCTCGTCGTTCATGCCGTGCATCACCGAGCCGGCGCCGAGGAAGAGCCCGGCCTTGAAGAAGCCGTGCGTCACCAGGTGCATGATCGCGAAGACGTAGCCGATCGGGCCGAGACCGGTGGCCAGGACCATGTAGCCGATCTGCGACATGGTCGAGCCGGCGAGGGCCTTCTTGATGTCGTCCTTGGCGCAACCGACGATCGCACCGAACAGGAGCGTGACCGTGCCGACGATCACGACGACCGTCTGGACGTCGGGCACCGCGTTGAAGATCGCGCCGGAGCGGGTGATCAGGTAGACGCCCGCGGTCACCATGGTCGCCGCGTGGATGAGGGCCGAGACCGGGGTCGGACCCTCCATCGCGTCGCCGAGCCAGGACTGGAGCGGCACCTGCGCCGACTTGCCGCAGGCGGCGAGCAGCAGCATCAGGCCGATGGCCGTGTTGCGGCCCGAGCTCGCACCGCCCGTCTCACCGAGGACGGTGGAGAAGGCGAACGAGCCGAACGTCGTGAACATCACCATGATGGCGATCGAGAGGCCCATGTCGCCGACCCGGTTGACCAGGAAGGCCTTCTTGGCGGCGGTCGCCGCGCTGGGCTTGTGCTGCCAGAAGCCGATGAGCAGGTAGGACGCGAGGCCCACGCCTTCCCAACCGACGTACAGCAGAAGGTAGTTGTCGGCGAGGACCAGGAGCAGCATCGCCGCGAGGAACAGGTTGAGGTAGCCGAAGAAGCGCCGGCGGTTCTCGTCGTGCTCCATGTAGCCGATCGAGTAGATGTGGATCAGCGTGCCCACACCGGTGATCAGCAGGACGAAGGTCATCGACAGCTGGTCGAGCTGGAAGCCGACGTCGGCCTGGAAGCCTTCGACCGGGATCCAGCTGAACAGGTGCTTGGTCACCGTCCGATGGTCGGCCGAGCGGCCCAGCATGTCGACGAAGAGCACCGCGCCGATCACGAAGGACGCGCCGGCGAGCAGCGTGCCCAGCCAGTGGCCGGCCTTGTCCAGTTTCCGTCCGCCGCACAGCAGTACGGCCGCTCCGAGCAGAGGCGCCGCGATGAGCAGCGCGATGAGGTTGTCCACGATTCAGCGACCCCTTACAGCTTCATCAGGCTGGCGTCGTCGACCGAGGCCGAGTGGCGGGAACGGAAGAGCGACACGATGATCGCGAGCCCGACCACGACCTCCGCGGCGGCGACGACCATCGTGAAGAACGCGATGATCTGGCCGTCGAGGTTGCCGTGCAGCCGGGAGAAGCAGACGAACGCGAGGTTGCAGGCGTTGAGCATCAGCTCGACGCACATGAAGACCACGATCGCGTTCCGCCTGATGAGCACTCCGGCGGCGCCGATGGTGAACAACAGGGCCGCCAGATAGAGGTAGTTGACCGGATTCACTTGACCGCCTCCTCGTCCCGGCCGAGCCGTTCCTCGGAGCGCTGCTCCAGGGCCTTGAGGTCGGCGATCGCCTCGCTGGACACGTCCCGGATCTGACCGCGGCCGCGCAGCGTCTGGTTGACGGTGAGCTCGGACGGGGTGCCGTCGGGGAGCAGGCCCGCGATGTCCACCGCGTTGTGCCGGGCGTAGACGCCGGGGGCGGGCAGCGGAGGCAGGTGCTTGCCGCGTACGCGCTCCTCGGACATCTCCCGCTGGGTCTTGGCGCGCTCGGTGCGCTCCCGGTGGGTGAGCACCATCGCGCCGACCGCCGAGGTGATCAGCAGGGCGCCGGTGATCTCGAAGGCGAAGACGTACTTGGTGAAGATGAGGGCGGCGAGCCCTTCCACGTTCCCGTTCGCGTTGGCCGCGCCGAGACCGGTGAAGGTCGTGAGCGAGGCGTTGCCGATGCCCGCGACGAGGAGCACCCCGAAGCCGAGCCCGCAGGCCGCGGCCCACCAGCGCTGGCCCTTGATGGTCTCCTTCAGCGAGTCCGCGGCCGTGACGCCGACCAGCATGACGACGAAGAGGAACAGCATCATGATCGCGCCGGTGTAGACGACGACCTGGACGATGCCCAGGAAGTACGCCCCGTTGGCGAGGTAGAAGATCGCGAGGATGATCATGGTCCCGGCGAGGCAGAGCGCGCTGTGCACGGCCTTCCTCATGAGGATCGTGCACAGGGCGCCGATCACCGCGACCGTGCCGAGCACCCAGAACTGGAAGGCCTCACCGGTGGAGGTGTGCGAAGCGGCCGCGGCGAGCAGCTCGGTGGGCGCGCTCATGCCCCCACCACCTTCCCGGAGGCCGGCTCGTCCTCACCGAAGGTGGAGGCCGCCTCCTGGGGCCGCTCCCCCTTGCTGAGCGCCACTTGGCGGACGGTGCCCGGCGCGGCTTCGGTGACCAGGCCGCGGTAGTAGTCCTGCTCGTCCATGCCCGGGTAGATCGCGTGCGGGCTGTCGACCATGGTGTCGTCGAGCCCGGCGAGCAGCTGCTCCTTGGTGTAGATCAGGTTCTCGCGGGAGGAGTCGGCCAGTTCGAACTCGTTGGTCATCGTCAGCGCCCGGGTGGGGCAGGCCTCGATGCACAGGCCGCACAGGATGCAGCGGGCGTAGTTGATCTGGTAGACGCGGCCGTAGCGCTCGCCCGGCGAGTAGCGCTCCTCGTCCGTGTTGTCGGCGCCCTCCACATAGATGGCGTCGGCGGGACAGGCCCAGGCGCACAGCTCGCAGCCGACGCACTTCTCCAGGCCGTCCGGATGGCGGTTGAGCTGATGGCGGCCGTGGAAGCGCGGCGCGGTGACCTTCTGCTGTTCCGGGTACTGCTCGGTCAGCCGCTTCTTGAACATGGCCTTGAAGGTCACGCCGAAGCCGGCCACGGGATTGAGGAACTTGTCCTCCGACTCCCCCGCCTGGTCCGGCTTCCCCGGCCGGCCCGACTTCCCGGCCGATGACTTGTCAGACACCGTCGTCCTCCCTTCCTTCTCCGTCACTCTGAGTATCCGCCCCACCACTGACAATCAACTCGCGCTCGTGGCGCGGCCGTCGGCGGGGTACGGGCGAAAGGGTCTGACCGGGCAGCGGCGGTACCGGGAAACCGCCGGCCATCGGGTCGAAGGCGGCGGGCGGCGCCTTGTCCTCAGCGTCGTCCTTCTTGCTCCGGAAGATGTCCGCGACGAAGGAGAGCAGCAGCACCGCGACGACCGCGCCGCCGACGTACAGCACGATCTTCGAGAAGTCGTAGCCGTCGTTGCGCAGCGCCCGCACGGTGGCGACCAGCATCAGCCAGACCACCGACACCGGGATGAGGACCTTCCACCCCAGCTTCATCAGCTGGTCGTAGCGGACCCGGGGCAGCGTGCCGCGCAGCCAGATGAAGAAGAAGAGGAGCAGCTGGACCTTGATGACGAACCAGAGCATCGGCCACCAGCCGTGGTTCGCGCCCGCCCAGAAGCCGCTGATGGGCCAGGGGGCGCGCCATCCGCCGAGGAAGAGGGTGGTCGCGACGGCCGAGACGGTGACCATGTTGACGTACTCGGCGAGCATGAACATCGCGAACTTGATCGACGAGTACTCGGTGTTGAAGCCGCCGACCAGGTCGCCCTCGGACTCCGGCATGTCGAACGGCGCCCGGTTGGTCTCGCCGACCATCGTGATGATGTAGATGATGAAGGAGACCGGCAGCAGCACGATGTACCAGCGGTCGCCCTGCGCCTCCACGATCTTCGAGGTCGACATCGACCCCGAGTAGAGGAACACCGAGGCGAACGCCGCGCCCATCGCGATCTCGTACGAGATCATCTGCGCGCAGGAGCGCAGGCCGCCGAGCAGCGGATACGTCGAGCCGGATGACCAGCCCGCGAGCACGATGCCGTAGATGCCGACCGAGGCGATGGCCAGCACGTACAGCATGGCGATCGGCAGGTCGGTGAGCTGCATCGTGGTGCGGTGGCCGAAGATCGACACCTCGTTGCCCGCGGGCCCGAACGGGATCACGGCGATCGCCATGAACGCCGGGATCGCGGCGATGACCGGGGCCAGGACGTAGACGACCTTGTCGGCCCGCTTGACGATGACGTCTTCCTTCAGCATCAGCTTGATGCCGTCGGCGAGCGACTGGAGCATGCCCCACGGGCCGTGCCGGTTGGGGCCGATGCGCAGCTGCATCCAGGCGACGACCTTGCGCTCCCACACGATGGAGAACAGCACGGTCACCATCAGGAACGCGAAGCAGAAGACGGCCTTGACGACGACGAGCCACCAGGGGTCGCGGCCGAACAGGGAGAGGTCCTCCGCAGCGAGCGTGATCACGCCTCCACCACCTCCGTGGGAGCTTCCGTAACGGCCGGGCCGATGCGGACGACCTGTCCGGGGACCGCGCCGGTGTCCGCGGTGACCCCGTCGCCGACGGAGTTCAGCGGCAGCCACACCACCCGGTCGGGCATCTCGCTCACCCGGAGCGGGAGTTGGACGCCGCCGGCCGGCCCGGTGACCCGCAGGAGGTCGCCGTCCTTGATCCCGGCCTCGGCCGCGGTGGCCGCCGAGAGCCGGGCCACGGCCGCGTGCCGGGTGCCGGCCAGGGCCTCGTCGCCGACCTGGAGGCTGCCCTGGTCGAGCAGCATCCGGTGTCCCGCGAGGACCGCCTCGCCCTCGGCGGGCCGGGGCAGTTGCTGCGCCGACTCCAGGGGCTCGCTCGCGCGCGGCCCGTCCCAGGTCCCGAGCCGCGTCATCTCACCGCGTACGGAACGGACGTCGGGCAGCGCGAAGTGGACGTCCAGGACGTCGGCCAGCATGTGCAGCACACGGGCGTCGGTGGGTGCCAGGTTGCGGGTCAGCTGCTCCGGCTTGAGCGCGGCCTCGAACAGGCGCGCCCTGCCTTCCCAGTTGAGGAAGGTGCCGGGCTTCTCGGCGACGGCCGCCACCGGGAAGACCACGTCCGCGTGGGCGGTGACCTCGGTCGGCCGCAGTTCCAGGCTGACCACGAAAGCCTCGGCGAGGGCCTCGCGGGCCCGCGCCGGGTCGGGCAGGTCCGCCGGGTCGACGCCCGCGACCAGCAGCGCGCCCAGTTCGCCGGTGGCCGCGGCCTCGACGATCTGGCCGGTGTCGCGCCCGTAGCGGTGCGGGAGTTCGCGTACGCCCCAGGCCGAGGCGACCTCTTCGCGGGCCCGCGGGTCGGTGGCCGGACGGCCGCCGGGCAGCAGCGACGGGATCGCGCCCGCCTCCACCGCGCCGCGTTCGCCGGCCCGGCGCGGAATCCACACCAGTGCGGCGCCGGTCGCCGAGGCCGCGCGGACCGCGGCGGTCAGCGCGCCGGGCACGCCCGCGAGCCGCTCGCCGACGACGAGGACCGCGCCCGGGGAGCGCAGCGCCTCGGCCGCCTTCGCGCCGTCCGCGTCCAGGCCGACCCCGCCCGCGAGCGCGTCCAGCCACTCCGTCTCGGTGCCGGGCGCGGCGGGCAGCAGTGTGCCGCCCGCCTTGTGCAGGCCGCGGGTCATGTGGGTGGCGAGCGAGAAGGTGCGCTGGCCGTGCTTGCGCCAGGCCTTGCGCAGCCGCAGGAAGACGCCGGGCGCCTCCTCCTCGGACTCGAAGCCGACGAGGAGGACGGCGGGTGCGTTCTCCAGGGAGGTGTAGGTGGTGCCCCGCCCGTCGAGGTCCCGGCCGTGTCCGGCGACCCGGGCGGCCAGGAAGTCGGCCTCCTCCGCGGAGTGCACCCGGGCCCGGAAGTCGACGTCGTTGGTGTCGAGGGCGATCCGGGCGAACTTGGCGTAGGCGTAGGCGTCTTCCACGGTCAGGCGACCGCCGGCCAGCACCCCGGCCCGGCCGCGCGCGGCGGCGAGGCCGGCGGCTGCCGCCTCAAGTGCCTCGGGCCAGCTCGCCGGTTCGAGGACGCCGTCCGCGTTGCGGACCAGCGGAGTGGTGAGGCGGTCGGGCTGCTGCGCGTAGCGGAAGCCGAACCGGCCCTTGTCGCAGAGCCACTCCTCGTTGACCTCGGGGTCGTCGGCGGCCAGGCGCCGCATGACCTTGCCGCGCCGGTGGTCGGTACGGGTCGCGCAGCCGCCCGCGCAGTGCTCGCACACCGACGGCGACGACACGAGGTCGAAGGGCCGGGAGCGGAAGCGGTAGGCGGCCGAGGTCAGCGCGCCGACCGGGCAGATCTGGATGGTGTTCCCGGAGAAGTACGACTCGAACGGGTCGCCCTGTCCGGTGCCGACCTGCTGCAGGGCGCCGCGCTCGATCAGCTCGATCATCGGGTCGCCGGCGATCTGGTTGGAGAAGCGGGTGCAGCGCGCGCACAGCACACAGCGTTCGCGGTCCAGGAGCACCTGGGTGGAGATCGGGACCGGCTTCTCGTAGGTGCGCTTCTTGCCTTCGAAGCGCGAGTCCGTGTCGCCGACCTGCATCGCCTGGTTCTGCAGCGGGCATTCGCCGCCCTTGTCGCAGACCGGGCAGTCCAACGGGTGGTTGATGAGCAGGAGTTCCATGACTCCGCGCTGGGCCTTCTCGGCGACCGGCGAGGAGAGCTGGGACTTGACCACCATGCCGTCGGTGCAGGTGATGGTGCAGGACGCCATCGGCTTGCGCTGGCCCTCCACCTCGACGATGCACTGGCGGCAGGCGCCGGCCGGGTCGAGCAGGGGGTGGTCGCAGAACCGCGGGATCTCGATGCCGAGCTGTTCGGCGGCGCGGATCACCAGGGTGCCCTTGGGGACGCTGATGTCGATGCCGTCGATGGTCAGCGAGACGAGATCCTCCGGCGGCACGGCCGCCTCGCCGCCCCCGGAGGAAGCGCTACTCGTCGTCACAGTCATGCGTTCACCTCCGTGCTGTCGTCCGCCCAGGCGGTGGACCTGGCGGGGTCGAAGGGGCAGCCGTTGCCCGTGATGTGCTGCTCGTACTCGTCACGGAAGTACTTGAGCGAGGAGAAGATCGGCGAGGCCGCGCCGTCGCCGAGCGCGCAGAACGACTTGCCGTTGATGTTGTCGGCGATGTCGTTCAGCTTGTCGAGGTCGCCCATCGAGCCCTTGCCGGCCTCGATGTCGCGGAGCAACTGGACCAGCCAGTACGTCCCTTCACGGCACGGCGTGCACTTGCCGCAGGACTCGTGGGCGTAGAACTCGGTCCAGCGGGTGACCGCCCGCACCACGCAGGTGGTCTCGTCGAAGCACTGGAGCGCCTTGGTGCCGAGCATCGACCCGGCCGCGCCCACGCCTTCGTAGTCCAGCGGCACATCGAGGTGCTCGTCGGTGAACATCGGCGTCGAAGAGCCGCCCGGCGTCCAGAACTTGAGCCGGTGGCCCTTGCGCATGCCGCCGCTCATGTCGAGCAGCTGGCGCAGGGTGATGCCGAGCGGCGCCTCGTACTGGCCGGGGCTGGTGACGTGCCCGCTGAGCGAATACAGCGTGAAACCCGGGGACTTCTCGCTGCCCATCGACTTGAACCAGTCCTTGCCCCGGTTCAGGATCGCGGGAACCGAGGCGATGGATTCGACGTTGTTCACCACAGTGGGGCACGCGTACAGACCGGCGACCGCGGGGAAGGGAGGTCGCAGCCGGGGCTGGCCGCGACGGCCTTCGAGGGAGTCGAGGAGTGCGGTCTCCTCGCCACAGATGTACGCGCCCGCGCCCGCGTGCACGGTGAGTTCGAGGTCCAGGCCGCTGCCCAGGACGTCCTTGCCGAGGAAGCCCGCCTCGTACGCCTCACGCACGGCCTCGTGCAGCCGCCGCAGTACGGGGACGACCTCGCCGCGCAGATAGATGAAGGCGTGCGAGGAGCGGATCGCGTAACAGGCGATCACGATGCCCTCGATGAGGGAGTGCGGGTTGGCGAACAGGAGCGGGATGTCCTTGCAGGTCCCGGGCTCCGACTCGTCGGCGTTGACGACCAGGTAGTGCGGCTTGCCGTCGCCCTGCGGGATGAACTGCCACTTCATTCCGGTCGGGAAGCCGGCGCCGCCGCGGCCGCGAAGGCCGGAGTCCTTGACGTACGCGATGAGGTCGTCCGGGGTCATCGCGAGCGCCTTGCGCAGGCCCTCGTAGCCGTCGTGGCGCCGGTAGGTCTCCAGGGTCCAGGATTCGGGCTGGTCCCAGAAGGCGGAGAGGACCGGCGCGAGCAGCTTCTCCGGGCTGCTGCCGTTGCCGTTTCCGTCGATCTCGGTGGCCAAGGTCATCACTCCCCCTCCTCGGCGGCGGGCCCGGCGGGGTGGGCCGGATCGGACGCTGAGGTCTGCTGCGGTGCGTCGTGCGAGCTCAAGTGCTGGGCGCCCGGCTGGGGTTCGTCCCGCGAGCCTTCGCCGCCGCGGCCCTCGCCGCGCGGGTGCACCACGCGCGCACCCGGGGTCTCGCCCTTGGCGAGCCGGAGCCCGGCGAGCGAGGCGGGTCCGGCGCCGCCGGTCGCGGCGACCGCGCCGGGGCGCTCGTCGGGGAAGCCGGCCAGGATGCGCGCGGTCTCCTTGTAGGTGCACAGCGGCGCACCCCGGGTGGGCTCCACCGGGCGGCCGGCGCGCAGGTCGTCGACGAGGCGCTTGGCGGTGGCGGGCGTCTGGTTGTCGAAGAACTCCCAATTGACCATCACCACCGGAGCGAAGTCGCAGGCCGCGTTGCACTCGATGTGTTCGAGCGTCACCTTGCCGTCGTCGGTGGTCTCGTTGTTGCCGACCGCCAGGTGCTCCTTCAGCTCCTCGAAGATGGCGTCGCCGCCCATCACCGCGCAGAGCGTGTTGGTGCACACGCCGACCTGGTACTCGCCGGAGGGCTTGCGGCGGTACATGGAGTAGAACGTGGCCACGGCCGTGACCTCGGCCGTCGTCAGCTCCAGGAGGTCCGCGCAGAAGGCCATGCCGGTGCGCGTGACGTAACCCTCCTCGGCCTGGACGAGGTGGAGCAGCGGCAGCAGCGCGGAGCGGCTGTCGGGGTAGCGGGCGACGATCTCCTTGCCGTCCGCCTCCAGCCGGGCGCGCACATCGGCCGGGTAGTCGGGCGCGGGCAGTTGAGGCATGCCCAATTGGATGTCTGTCACCGGTCGACGCCTCCCATCACGGGGTCGATGGACGCGACGGCGACGATGACGTCGGCGACCTGGCCGCCCTCGCACATGGCCGCCATGGCCTGCAGATTGGTGAACGACGGGTCGCGGAAGTGGACCCGGTAGGGGCGGGTGCCGCCGTCGGAGACGACGTGCACGCCGAGCTCGCCCTTGGGTGACTCGACGGCCACGTAGGCCTGCCCGGCGGGGACCCGGAAGCCCTCGGTCACCAGCTTGAAGTGGTGGATGAGGGACTCCATGGAGGTGCCCATGATCTTCTTGATGTGGTCGAGGGAGTTGCCGAGCCCGTCCGGGCCGAGCGCGAGCTGCGCGGGCCAGGCGATCTTCTTGTCCTCGACCATGACCGGGCCCGGCTCAAGGCGGTCCAGGCACTGCTCGACGATCCTGAGCGACTGGCGCATCTCCTCCAGGCGGACCAGGAAGCGGCCGTAGGAGTCGCAGGTGTCGGCCGTCGGGATGTCGAAGTCGTAGTTCTCGTAGCCGCAGTACGGGTCGGTCTTGCGCAGGTCGTGCGGGAGACCGGCCGAGCGCAGGATCGGGCCGGTGGCGCCCAGCGCCATGCAGCCGGTCAGGTCGAGATAACCGACGTCCTGCATACGGGCCTTGAAGATGGGGTTGCCGGTGGCGAGCTTGTCGTACTCCGGCAGGTTCTTCCGCATCGTCTTCACGAACTCGCGGAGCTGGTCGACCGCGCCCGCGGGCAGGTCCTGGGCGAGTCCGCCGGGGCGGATGAACGCGTGGTTCATGCGCAGACCGGTGATCAACTCGTAGAGGTCGAGAATGAGTTCACGATCGCGGAAGCCGTAGATCATGATCGTGGTGGCGCCGAGCTCCATGCCGCCGGTGGCGATGCACACCAGGTGCGAGGAGAGCCGGTTGAGCTCCATGAGCAGCACCCGGATGACCGAGGCCCGGTCCGGGATCTGGTCGGTGATGCCGAGGAGCTTCTCGACGCCGAGGCAGTACGCCGTCTCGTTGAAGAACGGCGTCAGGTAGTCCATGCGCGTGACGAAGGTGGTGCCTTGCGTCCAGGTGCGGAATTCGAGGTTCTTCTCGATGCCGGTGTGCAGATAACCGATTCCGCAGCGGGCCTCGGTGACCGTCTCGCCCTCGATCTCCAGGATCAGTCGGAGCACGCCGTGCGTGGAGGGGTGCTGGGGGCCCATGTTGACGACGATGCGCTCGTCGTCGGCCTTGGCCGCGGACTGGACGACCTCGTCCCAGTCGCCGCCGGTGACCGTATATACAGTCCCCTCGGTCGTTTCCCGAGCGGACGCGTGTGAAGTGCTCATCAGCTGTACGACCTCCGCTGGTCCGGAGCCGGGATCTGGGCGCCCTTGTACTCGACCGCGATGCCGCCGAGGGGGTAGTCCTTGCGCTGCGGGAAGCCCTGCCAGTCGTCCGGCATCATGATCCGGGTGAGGGCGGGATGGCCGTCGAAGACGATGCCGAAGAAGTCGTACGCCTCGCGCTCGTGCCAGTCGTTGGTCGGATAGACCTCGACGAGCGAGGGGATGTGCCGATCGCTGTCGGGGGCGCTCACTTCGAGCCGGATCAGCCGGCCGTGGGTCAGGGACCGCAGGTGGTAGACGGCGTGCAGTTCACGCCCCTTGTCACCGAGGAAGTGGACGCCGCTCACGCCCGTACAGAGCTCGAAGCGCAGGGCGGGGTCGTCGCGCAGGGTGCGCGCGACGCGCAGCAGGTGCTCGCGCGCGATGTGGAAGGTGAGCTCGCCGCGGTCGACGACCGTCTTCTCGATGGCGTTCTCGGGAAGCAGGTCCTGCTCCTCAAGGGCCCCTTCGAGTTCGTCGGCCACCTCGTCGAACCAGCCGCCGTACGGCCGTGAGGTGGCGCCGGGCAGCGTGACCGTCCGCACCAGACCGCCGTAGCCGCTGGTGTCACCGCCGTTGTTGGCGCCGAACATGCCCTTGCGTACGCCGATGACCTCGCCGGTGTCCTCGCGCGGGGCGGGGACGCCGCTCTGTTCGGGGGTGTCCGGAGTATGGGGAGAGCTCACCGCAGCAGCCCCTTCATCTCAATGGTGGGGAGCGCCTTGAGGGCCGCCTCCTCCGCCTCGCGGGCCGCCTCCTCCTGGTTGACCCCGAGCTTGGAGCCCTGGATCTTCTGGTGGAGCTTGAGAATGGCGTCGAGCAGCATCTCGGGCCGGGGTGGGCAACCGGGCAGGTAGATATCAACCGGGACAATGTGGTCAACACCCTGAACAATTGCGTAATTATTGAACATTCCGCCCGATGAAGCGCAAACCCCCATGGAGATGACCCACTTGGGGTTGGGCATCTGGTCATAGACCTGTCGCAGCACCGGCGCCATCTTCTGGCTGACCCGGCCGGCCACGATCATCAGGTCGGCCTGGCGCGGGGAGCCGCGGAAGACCTCCATGCCGAACCGGGCCAGGTCGTAGCGGCCCGCGCCCGTCGTCATCATCTCGATGGCACAGCAGGCGAGGCCGAAGGTGGCGGGGAAGACGGACGCCTTGCGCACCCAGCCCGCGGCCTGCTCAACAGTGGTCAGTACGAAGCCGCTAGGCAGTTTCTCTTCGAGTCCCATAGGTGCCCCTCAGCCCCTCAGTCCCATTCCAGGCCGCCGCGCCGCCACACATACGCGTAGGCGACGAAGACGGTGAGCACGAAGAGCAGCATCTCCACGAGCCCGAAAAGCCCCAGGGCGTCGAAGGTGACCGCCCAGGGGTAGAGGAAGACGATCTCGATGTCGAAGACGATGAAGAGCATCGCCGTCAGGTAGTACTTGATGGGGAAGCGGCCGCCGCCGGCCGGCGTGGGAGTGGGTTCGATGCCGCACTCGTACGCCTCAAGTTTCGCCCGGTTGTACCTTTTTGGGCCGATTAGCGTGGCCATGACCACGGAAAAGATCGCAAACCCTGCCCCGAGGGCGCCGAGCACGAGGATGGGCGCGTAGGCATTCACGCTCCTCGCTCCTTCCAGTCGTCCTTGACCGTTGGACCGCACACGGGTCTCGCGAACACCTCGCCACCTCCCACATCTGCGCGAAGATCGCGTACATGTGAGGCAGTTCACAAGCCCGACTGCCCCGCATCCTATGCCCGCCGGTCTGTGATCTGCGACACGGGGTACGCCAACGTCTTTGTGATCTCCACCACCTGACGAAGGATCATGAAGTCGGATGAGCGGTGATCTTCATACGCGAAGCGCCTGAGTGATCACGAGACGTGACATCTTCCGGTGTTACCGCTGGTCGGCGGCGGTCTGGCATTATCAAGACATGTGCGCTACAGGCAAATTGGCAAGGAAAGCGCATCCAGTGATAAGTGGCCCGCCGTCACTCGCGGGAGGGACTTCGGCGTCCCGAAATGGACGCGTGCGCGCATTCACGAGAGCGGCACCACCCCTTCCGTCGACTCGATCTCTCCACACTGTGACCTGCGTCACCCGTCAACGGTCGTGGAATCAACGGGGCTTGGCCATCGACGTGAGGGGATGGTAAGCGCCGGGCAATTCGGGCTTTTCATGGAAAACCCATGATCACAGCCCTGATCGGGCGTGCCAGTTTTGTCCGTTACGGCGTCAATAAGTGCTGGCAAGAAGCGGATTCAGCCCCTCCGGCATCAACTGTGGCGCAGCACACGTTTCTTGAAGGGAACCCCGAACCCCTGATAGCGGTTGTCCCATGTCCCACACCGCTCACATACCCAGCCACCGGAAGCCCCGCCGCAGCGCCTCGAAGGTCTCGCTCCGGGCCGGAGTTGCCGGTGGCGTACTCAGCACCATCGCGCTGGCAGGTGCGGCCGCCCCGGCCATCGCCGCTCAGCCGGTCAACGAGACCATCGAGATGCCCACGCTGACGGGCGACCTCGCGACCACCGCCGCCGCGACCGCTCAGGCCACCAAGGCAGTTGCCGCCGACCTCCAGCTCCAGGCCGCACAGGACGCCGCCGCGTCCAGCGCCGCCAAGGACGCCAAGAAGGCCAAGGACGACGCCGAGAAGAAGGCCGCCGAGGCCAAGGCGAAGGCCGACGCCGAGGCGAAGGCCAAGGCCGACGCCGCCGAGCGCGCCTCCCGCTCGGCCGAGCGCACCTCGCTCAAGTCGTCGTCGTCCTCCACCGGCGGCACGTCCACCGGCACGACCTCGTTCAAGGCGTCCAACGCCACGGGTTCCGCCGCCGCCATCGTCAACTTCGCGCTTGCCCAGGTCGGCAAGGCCTATGTCTCGGGCGCCACCGGCTCCAGCGCGTACGACTGCTCAGGTCTCGTGCAGGCCGCCTACCGCCAGGCCGGCATCGACCTGCCGCGCGTCTCGCAGGACCAGTCGACGGCCGGCACCGATGTGTCGCTGTCCAACCTCCAGCCGGGCGACATCCTTTACTGGGGCGGCAAGGGCTCCGCGTACCACGTGGCGATCTACGTGGGCGGCGGCAACTTCGTCGGCGCGCAGAACCCCTCCACCGGTGTTGTCGAGCGCAGCCTGGACTACGACTCCCCCTCGGGCGCCGTCCGCGTTCTCTGAGGCGCACAGCGGCCTTCTGAGCCGTACCCGCACCGTCCGCAAGGGCCGTTGCTCCCCCGCTCGGGAGGAACGGCCCTTCGGCATGCCCGGAATGTGTTGAACTCTGCCCGTTCCCGGGCAGAGTTCACCTATCAGGGGGTGGGCGCATGGACGAGCAGGTGCGTGACGCGGAACCGCAGCCGTACGAGGTCTACGCCGACGGACTCGGCATGTTCGCCGCCATCGGGATCGTGTTCATCGTGCTCGGGCTGTGGATGCTCACCGGCATCCGCCCGTGGCACGGCCCGGTCGACTGGGCCAAACTCGCCTTCGGCTGGGGCTTCGCGCTGTTCGTCATCGGCGCCGGCGCGTTCCTGGTGCTGGCCTGTGTGTACGGGGCGGTGCGCCCGGTCATCCGCGCGGACGCGGCCGGCATACACCTGGCCACCCGCTTCGACGCGCCCTGGTCGCAGGTGCGCGAGATCGAGGTCGGCACGGTGGCGATCTGGGAGCTCGGGGACGAGGGCACCGCGGGCGGCTACGAACACCACCGCGCGGTGTGGGTGACGCTGCACGACGGCAAGCGGCACGAATACATCGCCCGCCGCCAGGACGGAGGCCTCTCACCGGACGAACTGCGCACCGGTCTGTCCCGGTTCGCCGGAGAGGTCCCCGTCCGCTGGACCGACGAGGTGGAGCGCCGCTGTTAGCGCCGCTGTTGGCGCCGCTGTTGGCGGCGCTGTTGGCGGCGCTCCGGATCAGGCCGTCGGGTCAGGCCTCCGGGTCAGGCCTTCGGGGCCACCTTGGAGAGGCCGTTGATGATGCGGTCCATCGCGTCGCCGCCCGTCGGGTCGGTCAGATTGGCCAGCATCTTCAGCGTGAACTTCATCAGCAGCGGGTGGGTGAGCCCGCGCTGGGTGGCGATCTTCATGACCTTCGGGTTGCCGATGAGCTTCACGAAGGCACGGCCCAGCGTGTAATAGCCGCCGTAGGTGTCCTTGAGGATCTTCGGGTAGGCGTGCAGCGCGAGTTCGCGCTGCGACGGGGTCGCGCGGGCGTGCGCCTGGACGATGACGTCGGCGGCGATCTGCCCCGATTCCATCGCATACGCGATGCCTTCGCCGTTGAACGGGTTCACCAGACCGCCCGCGTCACCGACCAGCAACAGGCCCTTGGTGTAGTGCGGCTGACGGTTGAAGGCCATCGGCAGGGCGGCACCGCGGATCGGGCCCGTCATGTTCTCGGGGGTGTAGCCCCAGTCCTCGGGCATGGACGCGCACCACGCCTTGAGGATCTCGCGCCAGTCCAGCTCCTTGAAGGCGGAGGAGGAGTTGAGGATGCCGAGGCCGACGTTGGACGTGCCGTCGCCCATGCCGAAGATCCAGCCGTAGCCGGGGAGCAGCCGCTCCTGGGGACCGCGCCGGTCCCACAGTTCGAGCCAGGACTCCAGGTAGTCGTCGTCGTGCCGCGGCGAGGTGAAGTACGTCCGCACGGCCACACCCATCGGGCGGTCCTCGCGCCGGTGCAGGCCCATGGCGAGCGAGAGCCGCGTCGAGTTGCCGTCGGCCGCCACCACGAGCGGGGCGTGGAAGGTGACCGGGGTCTTCTCCTCGCCGAGCTTGGCGTTGACGCCGGTGATGCGGCCGGTGCGCTCGTCGATGATCGGGGCGCCGACGTTGCAGCGCTCGTACAGCCGGGCCCCGGCCTTCTGGGCCTGCCGGGCGAGCTGCTCGTCGAAGTCGTCGCGCTTGCGCACGAGTCCGTAGTCCGGGTACGAGGCGAGGTCCGGCCAGTCGAGCTGGAGCCGGACGCCGCCGCCGATGATCCGCAGACCCTTGTTGCGCAGCCAGCCCGCCTCTTCGGAGATGTCGATCCCCATCGAGACCAGCTGCTTGGTGGCGCGCGGGGTAAGACCGTCACCGCACACCTTCTCGCGCGGGAAGGCGGTCTTCTCCAGTAGCAGCACGTCGAGTCCGGCCTTGGCCAGGTAGTACGCGGTCGTCGATCCGGCCGGACCGGCCCCGACGACGATCACGTCCGCGGTGTGTTCGGAGAGCGGCTCGGTCACAGCGGGATCTCCCGAAGACTCGAATTAGCGTGCCGAGAAGCACAGGACACATGCAGTCTATGGGTGGCTGTTGATCGACATCGCGAAGGGTTGCCCACGCCATGAGCTCTGTGTCCCCCGAGTCCTCGGTACCGGAGAAGTCCCTGCCCGCAGTACGGCTGCGGGTCCCCACGGAGGAGGACGCGTACGCCTGGCACCGGGTGTTCGACGACCCGGAGGTGATGGAGTTCCACGGGGGCCGTGCGGCGGAGGTCTCCGTGTACGAGGAACTGACCGCCCGCCAGCGCAAGCACGACGCCGAACACGGCTTCTGCCTCTGGACGATGCTCGACGAGGACGACGAGGTCATCGGCTTCACCGGCGCCCAGCCCTGGCCCCTGGACGACTGGGGCCCGGTCGGCGAGATCGAGATCGGCTGGCGCCTGGCCCGCACCCACTGGGGCCGCGGCTACGCGACGGCGGCGGCCCGCACGACCCTGACCCGCGTACGCGCCGCGGGCGTCCCGCAGGTGGTGGCGATGGTCCATCCCGGGAACGCCCGTTCGGTGGCGGTGACGGAGCGCCTGGGGATGACGCTGTCCAGGACGTACCCGTCCCAGAGGCTGGGGGTGGATGCGCTGTGCTTCCGCCTGGGGCTGGGTGGTTGAGACGCGGGGCTCCGGGGGCAGCGCCCCCGGCCGCGCCCGTTACGCCTTGAAGCCCCGGTGCAGGGCGACGACCCCGCCCGTCAAGTTGCGCCATGCCACCTTGGACCAGCCGGCACCCTGCAGCCGGGCGGCGAGCGCGTCCTGGGCGGGCCATGCCCGGATGGACTCCGCGAGGTAGACGTACGCCTCCGGGTTGGAGGACACGGCCGTCGCGACCGGCGGCAGCGCGCGCATCAGGTACTCCGTGTACACCGTCCGGAACGGCTTCCACGTGGGCTGCGAGAACTCGCAGATCACGACGCGGCCGCCCGGCTTCGTCACCCGGTACATCTCGCGCAGCGCGGCGTCCGTGTCCTGCACGTTCCGCAGCCCGAACGAGATCGTCACCGCGTCGAACGTGTCGTCGCGGAACGGCAGCTTCGTCGCGTCGCCCGCCGTGAACGGCATGTGGGGCTGGCGCTCCTTGCCGACCTTCAGCATCCCGAGGGAGAAGTCGCACGGCACCGTGTACGCCCCGGCCGCGGCGAAGGGCCGCGAGGACGTGGCCGTGCCGGCCGCGAGGTCGAGCACCTTCTGCGCGGGCCGCGCGTCGACCGCCTGCGCGACCGCCTTGCGCCAGAGCCGGGCCTGGCCGAGGGAGAGCACGTCGTTGGTGAGGTCGTAGTGTGCCGCGACGTCGTCGAACATCGAGGCGACTTCGTGCGGCTGCTTGTCCAGGGATGCGCGGGTCACGCCGCCCATTCAAGCAGTACCCGGGCCCCATCCCGGCGCCCGGGCCTCACCGGCACAGCCGGGCCACGTACATTCTGCTTTCCGTGCCACGGGGGCCCGGAACCACGAGAGCGGGAGCACACGACATGCGGAGTTTCCTGAGGGTGCCGGTCGCCGGGGCAGGCGCCTTGGCCGCGCTGGTGTGCGCGGGGTGCTCCTCGACTCCGGGCGCCCCGGCCGAGTCCGCCGCGACGGCTTCGGCGGCCACCCCGGGCGCGCTGACGGACACGTACTCCCCCTACGTGAGCGCCACCACCCCCGCCGCGACCGACGCGGTCGGCAACCCCGCCGTCTACAACCTGGCCTTCGTCGTCGCCCACGGCAGCACCTGCCGTGCGGTGTGGGACGACGACACCGCGATCGTGGACCGTGACGTGAAGGACCGCGCGGCCGCCCTGAAGAAGTCGGGCGCCGCGGTGCGGGTGTCGTTCGGCGGGCAGGCCGGCAAGGAACTGGCGCTCACCTGCCGTACCCCGGCCCAACTGGCCGCCGCCTACGGCTCGGCCCTCGACGCGGCCGGCTCCGCCGAGGCCGACTTCGACGTCGAGGGCGCGGCCCTCACCGACCGGGCCGCGCTCGCCCGGCGCGCCGAGGCGATAGCCCTGCTCCAGAAGCAGCGCGCCGGGCTCAAGGTGACCTTCACGCTCGCGGCGATGCCGACGGGGCTCACACCCCAGGCGACGGCGTTGCTCAAGTCGGCCGAGGAGCACGGCGTACGGATCTCGACGGTCAACGTCATGACGATGAACTACGGCACGTCGTTCGGCGGGAACATGGGCGACTACGCGGTTCGGGCCGCCACCGCCGCCCAGGGACAGCTCAAGGCGGTCCTGGGGCTTTCGGACCGCGCGGCCTGGCAGGGCCTCGGGGTCACCTCGATGATCGGCGTCAACGATGTGAAGGGCGAGACGTTCACGCTCGACGATGCCGCGAAGGTACGGGAGTTCGCCCGGGACAAGGGCGTGGGACGGCTCTCGATGTGGGTGACGTACCGCGATCAGAAGTGCGGCGGCGGGGTCGACTCGGCTGTGGCGCAGGCCAATTGCAGCGGCGTCGACCAGGAGCCGGGCGCCTTCGCGAAGGCCCTGTCCCAGCGGGGCGCGGCCACCGGGGCTCCGCCGCGGACCCCTGGAGATGGCCCCACCCCGCCCCTTCCCTAAACCCTCCGGGGGGTGAAGTGCCCCTGGGGGCTCCGCCCCCAGACCCCCGTTCGCGCCTGAACGGCGCTCGTCCTCAATCGCCGGACAGGCTGAAATGCCCTAGGTGCCGGCCGGCACCAGGGCATTTCGGGGCGCGAGGAACTGCGCAAAAAGCGGCGGCCCCGGCACGCGGACACGCCCCCGAGCGGAGCTAAGCGCGGCGATGCCGCAGTCGCCCGCCGATGACGGTGGCGATACACGTCCCGGCCCCCCGCGCGGCGAGCGCCACCGCGTCCGGTGCGGCGAAGACGGCGAAGCGGGCGGGACCGTCCACCGCGAGCGGCGCCCGGAAGGCGTCGGCGGGCTCGGCGTCGGCGAACGGGTCGAGGGCGGCCGGGCCCTCGGCGTCGGGCATGGGGACGACCTCAAGTCCCGCCCGGTGCACGGCAGTTCGCACCGCAGGCGTGGTGAGCCGCGCCGCCACCGCCACCACACCGCGGGCCAGGAGCTTCTGGGTGCAGCGGCGGGCGCTGTTGCCCCGGCGGGACTCGCCGGGCGCGAGGTCGGCGAGCGCGGCACCGGTGATCGGCTCGCTGCCCAGCTCGTCGAGCTCGAAGGGGTCGTCCGGGAAGTAGGTGTGCTCAAGGAGGGCCGTGCCGTGCCGGTTGAGCAGGCCGGGCGTGAGCACGCCGGGCCAGCGCCGGACGCGGGCGGCGGGGTGCGCGGCGGCCACGTCCTCGTACGGCCCGATCATCGCGATCCGGTCGCCGTCGACGAGGACCGCGCCGCCCGGGACCGGCTCGCGGTCCCCGGGCAGCAGCAGCTCGGCGGCGTGGATCGTCAACACCTCAGGACCACAGCCTCAGTTGGAGGCGAGGAGCTTGAGCTCCGGGTGGGCGGTGCCGCCCTCGATCGCGGTCGAGGAGATGTGCGACTGGACACGGGTGTCGACCGGGTCGTTCGCCGGGTCCTCGTGCACGACGAGGTGTTCGTAGGTGGTGGCGCGCTGGGCGGGCACCCGGTCCGCCTTCCGGATCATGTCGATCATCTCGATGAGGTTGGAGCGGTGCTTGGCACCGGCCGACGAGACGACGTTCTCCTCCAGCATCACCGAGCCGAGGTCGTCGGCGCCGTAGTGCAGCGACAGCTGGCCGACCTCCTTGCCGGTGGTGAGCCAGGAGCCCTGGATGTGGGCGACGTTGTCGAAGAAGAGCCGCGCGATGGCGATCATGCGCAGGTACTCGAACAGGGTCGCCTGGGTGCGGCCCTTGAGGTGGTTGTTCTCGGGCTGGTAGGTGTACGGGATGAAGGCGCGGAAGCCGCCCGTACGGTCCTGCACGTCCCGGATCATGCGCAGGTGCTCGATGCGCTCGGCGTTGGTCTCGCCGGTGCCCATCAGCATGGTGGAGGTCGACTCGACACCCAGACCGTGCGCGGTCTCCATGATCTCCAGCCAGCGCTCGCCGGACTCCTTGAGCGGGGCGATCGCCTTGCGCGGCCGCTCGGGCAGCAGCTCGGCACCGGCC
Organism: Streptomyces xanthochromogenes; assembly: GCF_014650455.1. Taxonomy (GTDB): domain Bacteria; phylum Actinomycetota; class Actinomycetes; order Streptomycetales; family Streptomycetaceae; genus Streptomyces; species Streptomyces xanthochromogenes. The sequence continues at coordinate 765,208 of NZ_BMUZ01000001.1, forward strand.
CCGGCGAACGAGTCGAGCCCCGCGGCGTGGATGCGGCTGATGGCCTCCTCCACGCTCACCTTGGAGATGCGGGCCATGTGCTCGACCTCGGACGCGCCGAGGGAGTGGATGACCAGCTGCGGGTAGGCCTTCTTGATCGCCGAGAAGTGTTCCTCGTAGTACTCGACGCCGAAGTCCGGGTGGTGGCCGCCCTGGAACATGATCTGGGTGCCGCCGAGCTCGATCGTCTCCGCGCAGCGGCGCAGGATGTCGTCGAGGTCGCGGGTCCAGCCCTTGGCAGTGTCCTTGGGGGCGGCGTAGAACGCGCAGAACTTGCACGCCGTCACGCAGACGTTCGTGTAGTTGATGTTCCGCTCGATGATGTACGTCGCGATGTGCTCGGTACCCGCGTACCTGCGGCGGCGCGCCGCGTCGGCGGCGGCGCCGAGCGCGTGCAGCGGCGCGGACCGGTACAGGTCGAGCGCTTCCTCCGGGGTGATCCGCCCACCCTCAGCGGCACGGTCGAGAACGGACTGAAGATCGGCCTTCTCAGTCACCGGGGGTGTCCCTTTCTAGGGGTTACGGGCAGACCGATCCAGCGTACGCCAGCCGTATCGGCCCGCTGCCCGGGGTCCGCGACGCACCCCGGTCTCACCCGGCGGCCCCGCCGAGCAGCAGCCCGCCGAGTGCCCCGGCGATCAGGAACGGACCCAGCGGGAACGCGGCCTTGCGGCTCGCCCGGCGGAACAGCAGGAGCCCCACCCCGTACACCGCGCCGAGCACGAGCCCGAGCAGCGCCCCGGCGAGCAGGACGGGCCAGCCGTACCAGCCCAGGGCGGTGCCGAGCCCGAGTGCGAGCTTCACATCGCCGAAGCCCAGGCCCGCCGGGTTGATCAGGAAGAGCACGAGGTAGCCGCCGCCGAGCGCGAGCCCGCCGAGCAGCGCGGTGGACCAGGACCCGGCGTGCCCGGGCAGCAGTGCGGCGAGGCCGAGCAGGGCGGCTGCGGCTCCGGCGAGCGGGAGGGTGAGGACGTCCGGGAGTCTGCGTACGGCCAGGTCGACGAGGCAGAGCAGCACCGCGCAGGGGGCGAGCAGCAGCCAGACCGCGAGTTCCGGACGGGCCCCGGTGGCGGCGGCGAGCGCGGCGCAGGCGAACGCGCCGACCAGCACCGCGCGCAGCGGCCGCCCGTGGACCGCCCCCGCGTCACAGTCCCGGCACCGGGCGGGGCCGAGCCATCCGGCCAGCGGATGCCCGGCCGGGCAGTCGTCCCGCCAGGGCTCACCGGGTTCGACGGAGAGCCGGTAGCGGGGGCGGCCCAGCAGGTATCCCGCGCCCGCGCCCCATGCGGCGGCGGCGAGGGTGAGCGTCGTGTGCACCGGAGTCGTGTTCACGGGACCAGGGTGCCCGGCGGCGCGCCTGCCCGGCAGCCCGTCCTGCCGTCGGGGCGCCGCGAGCGCCCACCGGACACCGCCGTCCTCATCGCGGGCCCGGGTCAGCCGCCCGCCTTCGTCAGTGTCGCGGTGGGCCGCCCCGCGGCCGCCTCCTGGGACTCGAAGCGGAGTCTGCCGTCGGCCTGGAGGGTGTACGTCATCGTCGCCGTGGCGCCGGTGCAGCCGATGGTGCCGGGCTTCGCGGGGTCGGCGCGCTCGGTGATGTGCAGGACCTGGCCGGTCGCCGAGTCCAGTCGGCCGACGCCGTGGCATTCGAGCGGGCCGAGGGTGGTCGTCGTGTGCACGACGTCCGCGCCCGTGGCGCCCCTGCTGATCACCGCCGTGTACAGGTACCCGGAGGTGCCGTTGTCCTGGGTGAGTTCACCCTTCCACGTGCCGATGAACCCGCTTGGCACGGCGGCCTGTTGGGAGCCGGCCGTCGAGGTGGAGGCGGGCGGCTGAGCGCCCGTGTTGGTGGCGTCGCCGCCGTGGCCCGGCAGCAGGTCGAAGAGGAACGCGGAGCCGACCGTGACCGCGGCGAGCGCGCCCGCGACGGCGAGGGCCACCGTGCAGCTGACCCGGCGTCCGCGGCCCTGCTCACCCGGTTCGGCGGCGGTCGCCACGGACAGGGCCACGCGCGGCGGGGCCGTGGGCGGCGGGGGTGTGCGGGGGCCGGGCAGGGGGCCCGCCGCCCGGCCGTAGGAGGCGTCGGGCGGCCCGAAGACGCCGACGGAGGCGGAGGCCGGGCCGGTATCCGGCTCCGCGACTGCCCCAACTGACGCGCTGCTGAAGGGAATCGGGCCCGAGCCGCCCTCCGGCTCCTCGGGCTCCAGGTCGAGCAGCCGCACCGCGGACCGGCTGACCTCCTCGACCAGCGGGCCCGGCAGCCAGCCGTCCTGGACCAGTGCGGCGGCCCCCGCCGGGGCCAGGCGGGCCGCGAGTGCGGCCGGCGCCGGGCGGGCGGCCGGGTCCTTGGCGAGGCAGGCGGCGACCGTCTCGCGCAGCTCGCCGGTGAGACCCGCGCCGAGCTCGGGCGACCCGTGCACCACTTTGTAGAGCAGGGCCGCCGAGGAGTCGCCGGGGAACGGCGGCTCACCGGTCGCCGCGTACGCGAGGACCGCGCCGAGCGAGAAGACGTCGGCCGCGCCGGTCACGCCCCGGCCCAGGATCTGCTCGGGCGACATGTAGCCGGGCGAGCCGATGGAGACGCCGGAGGCGGTGAGGGATGCGGTGCCGTCGGTGGCGCGGGCGATGCCGAAGTCGATCAGGCGGGGCCCGTCGAGGGTGAGCAGCACGTTCGACGGCTTCACGTCCCGGTGGACGAGGCCGAGCGCGTGCACCGCGGCCAGCGCCTCGGCCAGGCCCGCGCCGAGCACGCGTACGGAGTGGGCGGGAAGCGGGCCGCGGTCCTGGACGGCCTGGGTGAGCGAGGGGCCGGCGACATAGCCCGTCGCCACCCACGGGACCGGTGCGTCCGGGTCCGCGTCCAGGACCGGGGCGGTCCACAGGCCGCCCACCCGCCGGGCCGCCTGGACCTCGTGCCGGAAGCGCGCCCGGAACTGCTCGTCCAGGGCGAAGTGCGGGTGCACCACCTTGACCGCGACCGTGCGGCCGCCCGCGCTGCGGCCCAGATAGACCCGGCCCATGCCGCCCGCACCGAGCCGGCCGAGCAGCCGGTAGGCACCGATCGTGCGTGGTTCGCCCGCTTCCAGCGGCTGCAACGACTGCATCCGGTGTTCCCCCAACGTCCCCCTGGTCAAGCCGGTCGCACAGCAGCGTAGAGGCGTACGTGCGCGGGATCACCCTCGAACGAGACCGATCCGATGCGCGCATGAGCGAACCTGGTGGCTTGTTCCGCCCTCTTGAATGGCGTAGTTCGTGCGCAATCACCCGAAACACCGCTCGTACGCCGCCCTCGCTCAGCCCGGAACGCCCGTGCCCAGAACCACAGATCACCGGAGCCCCAGAATGAACCGTCGTCGTCCCGCCGCCCTGATAGCGGCCGCCGTCACCGGCGCGGTCCTGCTGGTCACCGGCTGCTCCGACGAGGGCAAGCCGGTCAGCTTCGACTCGGGCCCGAGCAGCCCGTCGGCCGGCGCCTCGGCGCAGGGCGGCCAGAAGAACGGCGCCGCATCGGCGAAGGACGACCCGGCCGGGAAGAACGGGGCCGCGGCCCAGACCCAGCTGCCGACCGGGCCGAAGGCCGAGTTCACCACGCAGAGCAGTCTCGGTGACGGCACCAAGATCGGCGTGACGACGCTCAAGGGCGCGAAGTCCGGCTTCACCGGCAAGGTGTGGGTGTGGGCGCCCAAGCAGTACTTCGACGAGAAGTACCGGAACAGCGGCTTCCCGGTGCTCATCGCGCTGCCCGGCGGAAACGGTTACCCCAAGAACTACTGGATGGGCACCGACCTCAAGCTGCAGAGCAGCATCTCCGAGTGGTCCAAGACCGGCAAGAGCCTGCCGTTCATCGTCGTCATGCCGGTCCTCAACCCGGACGCCAAGCACTACTACGACGGCAGTGACATCCCGGGGCAGCCGAAGATGGGCACCTGGATGACCGAGGACGTGCCGGACCTGGTGCGGGCCAACTTCCGCACCTTCAAGTCCCGCGACGGCTGGGCGTTCATGGGCTCGTCGTCGGGCGGCTTCGTCGGCCTGAAGTCGGTGCTCAAGCGGCCCGATCTGTTCAAGGCCGCGATCGCCTCGGGCCCGGACATCGTGCCGGACTCCCCGCTGTGGGCGGGACACGACGCGGAGAAGCAGGCGAACAACCCGGAGAAGCTCGCCCAGGACCTCATCGACAGGAAGGGCCCCGAAGTCGCGCTCGCCTTCCAGGTGGGCACCAAGGAGGGCACCGTCGTGCCCAAGGTGAAGCAGTTCATCGCCACCTACGGCAAGGGCCCGGTGAAGACCCGCCTCCAGGTGATCCCGGACGGCACCCACAACGCCCACACCTACGTGAAGGGCATGGGCGAGGGAACCATGGAGTGGATCAGCAAGCAGATGCTCGCCCCGGTCCCCTCCTCCTGACCGGGGCCGGGCCCGCTCCCGGAACCGCGTGCGGCGGCGTGCCCGCACGCCGGTTACGGCGCGAGCAGCTCCACGTCGACGTCCGCGGCGAACCCGGTCGTCGGCCCGGTGCGGCGGGCGAACTCCCGCACGCCTTGCAGCTGTTGGGCGCCGAAGCGGAAGTCGAGCGTCGTGAAGTAACGCTCCAGGAGCTCGGCGTCGAAGACCTCCCAGCGGGCGGCCTGCTCGGCGACCTTGGTGACCTCTTCGAGCGAGAGGTCGCGCGAGGCGAGGAACGCCTCGTGCACCTGCTGGACGAGCTCGGGCTCGCGGGCCAGGTAGTCCTTGCGGGCCGCCCACACCGCGAAGACGAACGGCAGACCCGTCCACTCCTTCCACATCGCGCCCAGGTCGTGCACCTGGAGCCCGAGCCGCGGGGCGTCGTGCAGCGAGGCCCGCAGCGCGGCGTCCCCGATCAGCACCGCCGCGTCCGCCTCGCGCATCATCAGGCCGAGGTCGGGCGGGCACGTGTAGTAGTCCGGGGTCACCTCGTACCGCTCGGCGAGCAGGAGCTGCGCCAGACGTACGGAGGTCCGCGAGGTGGAGCCGAGCGCCACCCGCGCCCCGTCCAGGTCATCCAGGGGCCGCTGCGAGACGATCACGCAGGACATGACGGGCCCGTCGCAGCCCACCGCGATGTCGGGGAAGGCGACCAGGTCGTCCGCGTTGCGCAGGAACTCCACGAGGGTGATCGGCGCGATGTCCAGCTCGCCCTTCACCAGCTGCTCGCTGAGCTTCTCCGGGCTGTCCTTGGTCAGCTCCAGGTCGAGCAGCGTGCCCGTCCGTGCCAGGCCCCAGTACAGGGGCAGACAGTTGAGGAACTGGATGTGACCGACGCGCGGCCGGCCGCCTTGACGCTGGGGGCTGGTTGAATTGTCCACATGGCGAGGCTAGACCCGTCCCACTTCGTGGACCGCGCCGGGCCCTGTCCGGCCCCTCCCGGGAGTGCCGCGCGGTGCCTCCGGGAAGCGTGATTGATCACCCGCCCGGCCCCGGGCCAAACGTGCGGCCGAAGTGATCTTTCCCTCTACCGCCGCGGCTGAGCTGCGTGCTACGCTCAGCGCAAGTTGCAGTTTGGTTTCCCTTGCAGTACAGAGCCTGCGGAGCATGTAACCCGCAGGCTTTTGTAGTTTTCAGACTTGTTTGCAGGTTCTGGAGCAGGGCAACCCTTTGGCCCAAGGAGGGCTTATGGCTACCGGAACCGTGAAGTGGTTCAACGCTGAAAAGGGCTTCGGCTTCATCGCCCAGGACGGCGGCGGCCCGGATGTCTTCGTCCACTACTCCGCGATCAACGCGTCTGGTTTCCGCTCCCTGGAGGAGAACCAGGTCGTGAACTTCGACGTCACCCAGGGCCCGAAGGGCCCGCAGGCGGAGAACGTCACCCCGGCCTAACTTCTCCGGGTTGGCGATCGCTGACTTAGCAGTACCCAAGGAGCCCCGTCCGCGAGGACCGGGGCTCCTGCCTTTTGCTCCACGCGCCCGTGCCTCGCGCGCCCGTGGCTCGCGCGCCCGTGGCTCCCGGCGGCCCCTGGCCGCCCGGTACGGAGCCGCTCAGCGGTACAGGCCCTCGATCTCGGCCGCGTACCGCTCGATGACCACCCGGCGCCGCACCTTGAGCGTCGGGGTCAGCTCCCCGCTCTCCACGGTGAAGTCCTGCGGAAGGACCGCGAACTCCCTGATCCTCGCCGGCCGGGACACCGCGGCGTTGGCGGCCTCGACGGCCTCGTGGACCAGCTCGCGGACCTCATCCGGCCGCCGCCCCGCCGTCTCCTGCCCGTCCACCGTGATCAGCGCGACCGGATACGGGCGCCGGTCGCCGACCATCACCGCGTGCGAGACGAATCGGGACCGCTCGATGGCCAGCTCGACGTGCGAGGGGGTCAGGTTCTTCCCGGCGGACGTGATGATCAGGTCCTTCTTGCGGCCGGTGATCGTCAGGTAACCGTCCGCGTCGAGTGCCCCCAGGTCCCCCGTGTGCAGCCACCCTTCCGCGTCCAGTGCCTCGGCCGTGCCCAGGGCGTTCGCGTGGTAGCCCGGGAAGACCATCGGGCCCCGGGCGAGCACCTCCTCGTCGTCCGCGATCCTCACCTCGCATCCCCGCACCGGCCGCCCCACCGTGCCGTACCGCACGGCCCCCGGGTGGTTCAGCGAGATCACGCCGGCGGACTCGGTCATGCCGTAGCCCTCGAAGACCCGGATTCCGCAGGCCCGCAGGAAGTCCAGGACCGTCGGGTCGATCGGGGCGCCGCCGGTGAGTGCCCAGCGCAGGCGCCCGCCGAAGGCCGCCCGGACCAGGCCGAACAGCGAGGCGTCGGCGGCTTCGTACTCCTCCTGGCGTTCGGACGGAAGCCGGCCATCCGCCGCGAGGACGCCGATGGCGACCGCCGCGTCGAAGCGCTCCCCGCCGCCCTCCTTGGCCTCCGCGAGCGAACGCACCACGGAGTAGACCTTCTCGAACAGCCTTGGTACGGAGGGCAGATGGGTGGGCTGTGCCTCGGCCAGCTCGCCGACGACGTCCTCGATCCGGCCGCCGAAGTAGCAGAGCTCGCCCCCGTACAGGAGCGTGGAGAACTGGATGAGCTGGGCGAGCAGATGCGCGAGGGGCAGATAGAGGTACGTGCGGTCGCCGTGACCGCCCTCGATGAGGTGCAGCGTGGCGTCCTGGACCGCGCCCATGTTCCCGTGCGTGAGCCGGCAGCCCTTGGGCAGGCCGGTGGTGCCGGAGGTGTAGACGAGCTCGGCATCGTCGTCGGGACGCACGGCTTCGGCGCGGGCCAGCAGATCGGGGAGCGGCACCGCCTCGGCCCGGGCCGCGAGGCCGGCGAGCGGCCCGGCCGGCCCTTCCGGCGCTCCCTCCCCCGTCATCAGAAGGACGTGGTAGAGCGCGGGCAGCTTCCCACGCAGCCCCTCCACCCGGGCCGCCTCCGCCGGACCCTCGCAGATGACGGCCTTCGCGGCGGAGTCGGCGAGCACCCAGGCGGCCTCCTCGTCGCCCGCCGTCGGATACACCGGCACCACCACCGCGCCCGCCGCGAGACAGGCGAAGTGCGCGTACGTCCACTCCGGGCGGGTCTCGGAGAGGATCGCCACCCGGTCCCCGGCCCGGATGCCGAGCGCGAGCAGGCCGCGCGCGGTGCGCCGCACGGTGTCGCGCAGCTCGGTGTAGCCGACCGAGACCCACTCCCCGCCCGCGTCGCGGTACCGCAGGGCCGGCTGGTCCGGGTGGCGCCCGGCCGCCCACTCGGTGAACACGGCGAGCGTCGAAGGACGCGGGGACGGCTCCTGGTGCGGGCTCTGGAGGGTCATGTACCCGACGGTAGGTTCAGCTCGGGGCGCGGCGGGATGACGGGAAACGTCACCCCGGCTGACCTCAACGCTCAACCCGGCTAACGTCGTTGACCATGGCGAAGCCGACGATCACCGTGCACCACGTGCGGGCCGTGCTGCGCGGCGCCGAGCGGCACGGCATCGACACCGTGCCGCTGCTCCAGGCGTCCGGCATCCCCCCGCTGCTGCTCGGCGACGACCGGGCGCGGGTCACCCCGGCCCAGTTCGCCCAGCTCTTCCGGGCCCTGTACCGGGCGACCGGGGACGAGTTCCTCGGGCTCGGCGGCGCCCCCAGCCGCCCCGGCACCTTCGCGATGATGTGTTACGCCGTGCTCGGCTGCCCCGACCTCGGCGGTGCGATGCGGCGCGGCACCACCTTCTACGGCCTGTTCGCGGGTGGCCCCGACCTCGCCCTCGAAGTGACGGACGCCGAGGCGGTGTTCGCGGTGCGGGGCGACCTCGGGGGCCGGGACGAGGACCGGTTCCTGACCGAGTGCCTCGTCATCATCTGGCACCGGCTGTGCAGCTGGCTGGTGGGCCGCCGCATCCCGCTGGCCCGCGCCTCCTTCGGCTATCCGCCGCCCCCGCACCAGGAGGAGTACGAGTCGCTGTTCGGCTGCCCGGTCCGGTTCGGGGAGGCCCGCACCCAGGTCACGTTCGACGCGCGCTGGCTGACCGCGCCGCTCGTGCGCGACGAGGCCGCGCTCGGGCAGATGCTGCGCCGCTCCCCGTTCGAACTGCTCAGCCGGCGGGCGTACGGGACGACGGTGGGCGAGCAGGTGGGCCGGGCCCTGGCGGCCGCCCTGCGCGCCTCGCCCCGGCTGCCCACCCTGGAGGAGACGGCGGGGCGCCTCGCCATGTCCCCGGCCACCCTGCGCCGCCGCCTCGCCCGCGAGGGCACCTCGTTCCAGCAGCTCAAGGACGAGGTGCGGCGGGACGCGGCGATCGCGGGCCTGGCCGAGGGCCGCGATCCGATCGCGGAGATCGCTGCCCGGCTCGGCTTCTCGGAGGACACCAGTTTCCACCGCGCCTTCCGCCGCTGGACGGGCACGACCCCGGGCGCGTACCGCCTCGACCACTGACGCCATCGGGTCGGCGGGGCCAGTGAAGGTGAGCGGTGTCGTCGGCGGGGCCAGTGAAGGTGAGCGGTGTCGTCGGCGGGGCCAGTGAAGGTGAGCGGTACGGTCAGCTCCGTATCTACCGGTCAGTCACTACCTTCTCCTCAACTGCCCCGCCCCACCGGACCGTTGGGAGAGCCGCATGCACGTCCGTACCAGAGTGGCCGGTGCCATCACCGCCGCACTCCTCCTCTCGGCAGCCACCCCCACCGCGTTCGCCGACGACACGGCGACCGCCTCGCCCGGCGACATCGTCAGCCAGTCCCCCACCGAGTTCCACCCGCTGCCCGGCCAGTGGACCAACACCCGTGCCTGGCACGTCACTTACCGCTCCACCACCGCCAAGGGAACCCCGAACACCGTCTCCGGCACGGTCATCGTGCCCAACGACGGCCGCACCGGCCCGCGCCCGGTCGTGACGTACGCCGTCGGCACGGTCGGGCTCGGCGACTCGTGCGCGCCGAGCGCCAACTTCCCGTACGGAACGGCCGTCGAGGCCACCCTGATCAACCAGGTCGTCCAGCGCGGCTGGGCGGTCGCGGTCACCGACTACGAGGGCCTCGGCACGCCCGGCGACCACACCTACACGGTCGGCCGCGCCGAGGGTACCGCCGTCCTGGACGCGGCCCGCGCCGCCGAGCGCCTCGGCATCCCCGGCGTCGACGCCAACTCCCCGGTGGGGATCATGGGTTACTCGCAGGGCGGCCAGGCCAGCAGCTGGGCCGCCGAACTGCACGACTCGTACGCGCCGGACCTGAAGGTGAAGGGCACCGCGACCGGCGGCGTACCGGCCGACCTGATGAAGGTCGCCTCCTCCAACGACGGCGGACTCGGCTCCGGCCTCATCTTCATGGCGGCGGCCGGCCAGGACGCGGCCTTCCCCGAGCTGAACCTGAACTCGTACCTGAATCCGGCGGGCAAGGCGCTCGTCGACTACTTCAAGAACAACTGCGTGGCCATCGACACGACGGTGGGCTCGTTCAAGCACATCACCGACATGACGGTGAAGAACCCGCTCCAACAGCCCGACTGGCAGGCCCGGTTGGCCGAGTCCAAGCTCGGCACGCACCGCCCGGACGCGCCGGTGTACCTGTACCACGGCACGATCGACGAACTCATCCCGTACGCGGTCGGCCAGCAGCTCCGCACCGACTGGTGCGCCAAGGGCACGAACGTGGAGTGGCACGCGCTGCCGCTGCTCGGCCACATCGGCGGAGTGACGGTGGGCGGAATCCCGGCCGCGAACTGGCTGGCGGACCGCTTCGCGGGCAAGTCCACGCACCCCAACTGCTAGGCCTGGCAACCTGATCGAAAGCCGCCCGCCGACCTGGACTCACAGTCCATACCGGCGGGCGGCCTCTTCCTGTTCATGCCCCCGTTCGGCCTGGCCGCCGCGGCGGGAGTCCTGCCGATCGAGGCCCGGGGGCACAGCGCGGCGGAACGGCTTGGGCGGCGGTCGAAGACCCCGGCCGCCTCGAAGAATCCCCAGAACCCTCAACCGGCGGTGACGCCAGAGGCGCGGGCGGCGTTCACGGCGTTCGCCACGGAGTGGCGCGCGCCCGTACCGGCCCGCGCCCGGAACACCCGCACCCCCGGCGGAGCGCTACGCGCGGCGACGGCGGGCGGCGACCAGCAGCCCCGCACCACCTGCGAGGGCGACAGCCGTGCCGCCCGCGGCCCACGGCAGCGCGGAGCCCGCACCGGTCGAGGCGAGCGAGGAGCCGGCGGTGGCCTGGGCGTTGGCGTCCGCGGCCGTCACGGGCTTGGCACCGGCGTCGGTGGTGACGGTACCCGTGCCCTTGTCGGTGCCGGTGGCCGTCCCCTTGGAGGCCTCGGGCTCGGGCTTGCCCTTGCCCTCGTCCTTCTTGCCGGAGTCCTTGTCCTTGTCCTTTTCCTTGTCCTTTGCAGCCGCGGCATCCGCCTCGTCCTGCTTGCGCGCCTCGAACTGGCCCTTGTCCAGGAAGGCCTGGACATCCTCGGGGGTGCCGCGAAGCGCCTTGATGCCGGCCGCCTTCACCTTCGGGCCGCCGTCGTTGATGAGACTGGTGACCGCCACGCGGTTGTCGATGTTGTGGGCCTTGAACTGGCCGACCTTGATGAACTGCTCAAGCGCGTCCAGGGTGTTGGCGTTGAGCGCCTCGGAGCCGGCTTCCTTCACCGAGACCCCGCCCTTGTACATGATCTGCAGCGTCTCCACCCGGTAGTCGTCGAAGCGGGCCTTGAACTGGCCGACTTCAAGGAACTCCTTGATGGCCTCGGGCGTGCCCACGTTCAGCGCCTTGCGTGCGGCCTGCTGCACCGAACGCCCGCCGACGCTGGCGATCTGCGCGACCCGCACCCGGTCGTCCTCGAACCGGGCCTTGTACTGGCCCTCTTCGAGGAACTTCCGCATCGCGGCCGGTCCGGCGTCGATGGCCTGGGTGCCGCGCTCCTTGATGACCGACCCGGCGCCGTCGGCCGCCATCAGCCGCCGGATCTCCTCGCGGTCCGCAACGGCCTGCTCCTCGGCGGTCTTCGCCCCCGCGTCCGGCGCCGAAACAGCGGGCGCCTTCGCGTCGGCGGCGAACGCCGGAGAGGCGAACAGCACGGCGGGCGCGATGGCGGCGGACGCGACAAGTGCGGATATGCGCGTGAACTTCAAGTGATTCCCCGGTTGTCGAAGAAGGGCCGAAATGGTCGTCTACATCGTAGGAGGGCCTTGACTTTCCCTTTACATGGGGTCAGCCCTTCATCAAGGCGTCCATATACTCGTCCCAGGTGAGCACCGCCGAGGCGGGCGGAGCCTGCTCGGTGAGATGGCCGTTGACGGTCTCCTCGCCGACTCGCTCCGTGGCCGAGGCAAGGAGCACTGCCAGGCGGTCGGAAGCCAGGCCCTCAGTCCGGTTCGGATCGGTACCGGCCTTGGTCTCGATCTTGAACCAGCTCTTGCCGGACGCCGGGACCCGGCCGGTCTTGGTGTAGACGGCCCCGTGAGTCGGAACAAGGCAAAGGGGCTGCCGGACCAGATAACTCCTTTACGGGACCAGGCCGTTGAGGTCGAGGTCCAGAGCGAAGGGCACCGAGACCGTCAGCCGGGCCCGGTGGATGCCCGTGGGTACGTACGTACTGGTCATCGCGTCCAGTTCGTAGGTGTGGACGGCGGGCCCCCCGGCCTCGTCCTCGATGCGCCAGAAGTGGGTGATGCCGGCCTGGGCGTACTTGAACGGCTTGAGGGAACGGTCCCGGTCGGCCGATTCCTCGGAGACGACCTCGACGACCAGTGCGACATCTTCCGGCGCGTACCAGGTGCGGTCCGGGTCGTAGGCGACGGTGGCGATCAGAATGTCGGGCTCGGGACGGCTCTTCTTGTCGAGCCGGACGGTCATCTCCCGCTCGACCTCGAATCCTTCGGGAGCGGCCTGCCGCAGGGCAAAAGTCGTGTTCTCCACCAGCCGGGAGTGCCAGGAGCGCTGCGGCGACATCATGAAGATCAGTGCTCCGTCGATGAGTTCGGTGTGCCGCGGCGCCTGGGAGAGGTGGTCGAGGTCGTCGGCCTCCCAGCCACTGGGCCGGGGCGGGATCATCCAGTCGGGGAGTTCGGCGGTCAAGGCTTCCTCCGGTGGTGCAGTCAGGGACCTTGGTTCCACATCATGGCACCGGTCGCCCGGCCAGAAGCTTCACGCGCACGCGTGGGTGCTCCCGTCGCGAACAGTCACACGCCGACGCCCGCGCCCCCGGCAGGCGGGGCGCGGGCGTCGGGTGGTGCGGGGTGGTCAGACGGTGGCCGGGACCGGAGTCTTCTCCTCCGCCTGCTCCGGCGTCGTGCGGGACTCGTACTCGTCGTCCACGGGCGACAGGTGCACCGAGTCGAACGCGTCGCGGTTCAGGATGTTCTCCCGGGCCGACACGATGACCGGGACCAGCGCCTGGCCCGCCACGTTGGTGGCCGTGCGCATCATGTCCAGGACCGGGTCGATGGCCATGAGCAGGCCGACGCCCTCCAGGGGCAGGCCCAGGGTGGAGAGGGTCAGGGTCAGCATGACCGTGGCACCGGTGAGGCCGGCCGTGGCGGCGGAGCCGATGACCGACACGAAGGCGATCAGGACGTAGTCACCGATGCCGAGGTGCACGTCGAAGATCTGGGCGATGAAGATCGCCGCGAGCGCCGGGTAGATCGCGGCGCAGCCGTCCATCTTGGTGGTGGAGCCGAACGGCACCGCGAAGGAGGCGTACTCCTTGGGGACGCCGAGGCGCTCGGTGACCTTCTGGGTCAGCGGCATCGTGCCCACCGAGGAGCGGGAGACGAAGGCCAGCTGGATCGCGGGCCAGGCACCCTTGAAGAACTGCAGCGGGTTGACCTTGGCGACGGTGGCGAGCAGCAGCGGGTACACGCCGAACATCACCAGGGCGCAGCCGATGTAGACGTCCGCGGTGAAGGTGGCGTACTTGCCGATGAGGTCCCAGCCGTAGTCGGCGATGGCGAAGCCGATGAGGCCGAGGGTGCCGAGCGGGGCGAGCCGGATGACCCACCACAGGGCCTTCTGGAGGAGTTCGAGGACGGCCTCGCTGAGCGTGAGGATCGGCTTGGCCTTCTCGCCGAGCTGCAGCAGGGCGATGCCGGCGACGGCGGCCATGAACACGATCTGCAGGACGTTGAGTTCGGTGAACGGCGTCACCACGTCCGTCGGGATGATGCCCGTCAGGAAGTCCAGCCAGGAGCCCGTGTGCTTGGGCAGCTTGCCGTCCTTCGGGGTCAGGCCGGTGCCCGAGCCGGGGTTGGTGAGCAGCCCGATGGCGAGGCCGATGGCCACCGCGATCAGCGACGTGATCATGAACCAGAGCAGCGTGCGGGTGGCGAGCCTGGCGGCGTTGTTGACCTTGCGCAGGTTGGTGATCGACACCAGGATCGCGAAGAAGACGAGCGGCGCGACGGCCAGCTTCAGGAGCTGGACGAAGATGTCGCCGATCTGCTCAAGGGTGTCCTTCAGCCAGCTGACGTCCTGGCTGCGGGCGAGCCAGCCGAGCAGGCCGCCGAGCACGAGACCGGCGATGATCTGGGCCCAGAAGGGGAACTTCGAGGATATGGAGAAGCCGGACTTGGGCTTCTCCTCGGTGGTCGCGGAGGACACGGACACACTCCCGGTGCGCGAGGACGGAGACGTTCAAGGGGGTTGAGCGCGGCGCCCGTTCACAGGGGACTGGTCACATGGACCGGTCACTCAAGGCTGGGAAACACCGCCGCATGATGCCGGGGTCAGACGTCGCGGCAACAGACCGCGGACATGCAGCGGCAGAGGTCGACATGCAGACGCGCCACGAGCGGAACGGCTCCGCCGGTGGGGTGCTGGTGCACTGCTGCTGTCTTCATGTCGAACACGTTAACACTTGAACTTTGGGGACCTCAAAGCAGTTCTTTTACCCCGGGATGACCGGCGGCTCCGCGACAAGGGCCCCGACGTCCCGGCAACGCCCTTGCCCGGGCCCGGGAACGGCGACGGCCCGGGCCCGGAGCGATGTGCTCCGGGCCCGGGCCGACCGGGATGTGTGAGGTGACTAACGCGGGGCGTCTCACCTGGTGGGCGTGGTGCGGGCGGGCCTACGGGGCGAGGCCGTCCTCCTGGGTGCGGTTCGCTTCCAGCTTCGCCTTGGCGCTCGCCACCTTGGTGACGATCTGGGCGGACATCGCGTCGCGCTGCTTGCGCAGCAGGACGAAGCTCAGCGGCGCGGAGATGACGAGCGCGAGCAGGATGATCCAGACGATGTTCGAGTTGCCGTTGCCCTTGGGCACGATGCCGAACTGGACCAGCAGGCCGACGAACACCAGACTGCCGATGAAGATCCCCACGCGCAGCATGGTGTACCAGATGGTGGCGCTCGGCTTTGCGGCGTTCACGACAGACCTTCTCTCTACGGTGGCCCCTGCCCGACTAGTGAAGCACGCCCACAATTGGATCAGTTAGGCGGGCGGGAAGCCGCCCGGGCTCAGGTCAGGGGCAGCAGCATGATGATGTCGTCCCGGTCGTCGCCGACGGCGACCCGGATCGCGTCGGGCACCCGCCCGACCTCCTTGTAACCGCACGAGCCGTAGAACCGGTCGACGCCGGTGCCGCCCCGGCAGGTGAGCCGGATCGCCTCGATGCCGTCGATTCCCCGTACCGCGTCGGCGGTCGCCGCCATGAGGTCGCGGCCGTACCCGTTGCCCTGGTGCCGGGGGTGCACCATGACGGTGTAGAGCCACACCCAGTGCGTCATCAGGCGGTGGGTGTTGAACGCGATGAACGCGGTGGCGGCCACCCGCCCGTCCTCGTCGAACCCGACGACCAGCCGCATCCGCCCCTCGGCCATCGCCGCGAAGTGCTTGACCAGTTCGGGGCGTACGTCCTCGACGGAGACCGGCGGTACGAAGCCGACGGCCCCGCCCGCGTTGGACACCTCCGCCCACAGGGCGAGGAGTCCGTCGCGCAGGGCGGGGGTGACCGGCGGGTCGAGCCGGAACGTCAGTGCCACGGGACCTCGCTCAGAAGCGCATGGCCTGGGGCGCTTCGCGCAGCCCCGCTTCCGGGCCCGGGTACTCGCGGATGATCTCGTACCGCGTGTTGCGCTCGACCGGGCGGAAGCCGGCCTCGCGGATGAGGTCGAGCAGGTCGTCCCGGGTGAGCTTGTTCGGGGTGCCGTAGTTGTCGGCGTCGTGCGTGATCTTGTACTCGACGACCGAGCCGTCCATGTCGTCGGCGCCGTGCTGGAGCGCGAGCTGGGTGGTCTGCAGACCGTGCATGACCCAGAAGCACTTCACGTGCGGCACGTTGTCGAACAGCAGGCGCGAGACCGCGAAGGTCTTCAGGGACTCCGCGCCGGTCGCCATCGTGGTGCGCGCCTGGAGCTTGTTGCGGACCTTGCCGTCCTGCATGTCGACGAAGTCGTGCTGGTAGCGCAGCGGGATGAAGACCTGGAAGCCGCCGGTCTCGTCCTGGAGCTCGCGCAGCCGCAGCACGTGGTCGACGCGGTGTCGCGGCTCCTCGATGTGCCCGTACAGCATGGTCGCCGGGGTCTTGAGGCCCTTCTCGTGGGCGAGGCGGTGGATGCGCGACCAGTCTTCCCAGTGCGTGCGGTGGTCCACGATGTGCTGGCGGATCTCCCAGTCGAAGATCTCCGCGCCGCCGCCGGTCAGCGATTCAAGGCCCGCGTCGATCAGCTCGTCGAGGATCTCGGAGGCGGTCAGGCCGGAGATCGTCTCGAAGTGGTGGATCTCGGTCGCCGTGAACGCCTTGAGCCCGACGTTCGGCAGCGCCTCCTTGAGGGCCTTGAGCGAGCGCGGGTAGTAGCGCCAAGGGAGCGTCGGGTGGAGCCCGTTGACGATGTGCAGCTCGGTGAGGTTGTCGTTCTCCATCGCCTTGGCGAGGCGGACGGCCTCCTCGATGCGCATCGTGTACGCGTCCTTCTCGCCCGGCTTGCGCTGGAACGAGCAGTACGCGCACGAGGCCGTGCACACGTTGGTCATGTTGAGGTGGCGGTTCACGTTGAAGTGGACGACGTCGCCGTTCTTCCGCGTGCGCACCTCGTGGGCGAGCCCGCCGAGCCAGGCCAGATCGTCCGACGCGTAGAGCGCGACGCCGTCCTCGCGGCTGAGCCGCTCACCGGCGCGGACCTTCTGCTCCAGCTCGCGCTTGAGTCCCGCGTCCATCTAGGCCGCCTCCCATACGTGTGTCTTTCAGGCTCCACCAAAGGTACGCCCCGCCCTACTCGGGAAGTTCCCCGACCCGGTTCTCCCACTTGGTGGAGAGCACGATCGTGGTACGGGTGCGGGAGACGCCCTTGGTCGAGCCGAGCCTGCGGATCGTCTTCTCCAGGCCGTCCACGTCACCGGCCCGGATCTTGAGCATGTACGAGTCGTCGCCCGCGATGAACCAGCAGTCCTCGATCTCCGCCAGATCGCGCAGCCGCCGTGCCACGTCCTCGTGGTCGGCGGCGTCCGAGAGGGAGATGCCGATCAGCGCGGTGACGCCGAGGCCGAGCGAGGCGGAGTCCACGGTGGCGCGGTATCCGGTGATGACACCGGCGGCCTCCAGACGGTTGATGCGGTCGGTGACGCTGGGGCCGGAGAGCCCGACGAGCCGGCCCAGTTCCGCGTACGAGGCCCTGCCGTTCTCGCGCAGTGCCTGGATGAGCTGCCTATCGACGGCGTCCATATGCCTGAAGCCTTCCATTGTTCAGCGATACCGCGAGTTTACGTGTAGAATCTAAGGCATGCAGGGCCAACACCCTGCGAATCATTCAGCTGCTTGCATAATTTTCCAGCAGATCAAAGACGATCTTTCAGGAGTTGTCACCGTGTACACGATCGAGATGGCCTACGCCCGGATGCGCGAGCTTCAGGACCTGGCCAACCGGTCCCGTGCCCACCAGCCGTCCGCGACGAAGCCCCGCGCCGCCAAGCGCGCCGCCAAGAAGCGCTAGTCCTCGCGGGGGCCTCCTCCGAGGTCTCGGCTTCGCTCGGCTCCGGGACGTCCCGAGCCGAGCTCTCCCTCCCAACGGCGGTACAGGCCGTGCGGCACCCCTGCCGCATCCAGTACGCGCCCCGCGACGAAGTCCACCAGATCCTGGATGTGCGTCGCCCCCGCGTAGAACGCCGGAGAGGCGGGCAGCACCACGGCGCCCGCCTCGTCCAGTGTCACCAGGTGCCCGAGCGTCTGACCGTTCAACGGCGTCTCGCGCACCGCGACCACCAGCTTCCGCCGCTCCTTGAGCGTCACGCTCGCGGCCCGCTGCAACAGGTCCTTCGAAAGCCCGAGCGCGACCCCGGCCACACAGGCCGTCGACGCCGGCACGATCAGCATCCCCTGCACCGGATACGAGCCCGACGAGGGCCCCGCCGCCAGATCCCCCGCCGCCCAGTGCCGTACGTCCGAGACGTCGAGCGCGCCGAAGGTGTCCGGCTTGCCGTCGGCGCCCCGCGCCAGCCAGGTCCGCAGGTCCTCCTGCCAGTGCGCGTCGCGGAACGCGATGCCCGTCTCGTCGAGCAACGTCAGGCGCGATGCGCGCGAGACCACCAGGTCGACGCTCTCGCCCGCGGCGAGCAGTGCGCGCAGCACCGCCGCCGCGTACGGCGTCCCCGACGCGCCCGACACCCCGACGATCCAGGGGGTGCGCTGCTGACTGTGTACGTTCACGTGCTCCACGTGTCCGAGCCTATCCGGCGGGCCCCGGGCGGGACCGGGCCAGGTGTCGCACCTGGCCGGTCAGGCACTACACCGTCAGGCCTCGCACCAGCAGGTCGAGCAGCGCGCACACGAAAAGCGCGATTCCGATGAACCCGTTGACCTGGAAGAACGCCCGGTTGAGGCGGGACAGGTCGTGCGGCTTGACCAGGGTGTGCTCGTAGAGGAAGGCGGCGAGCACGATGAGCAGACCCAGCCAGAAGAAGAACCCGGCGCCGGTCGCGAGCGCGTACCAGACGAGCAGCGCCATGGTGACGGAGTGGCAGCCGCGCGCCCCGTAGATCGCCGCCGGGATGCCGAAGCGGGCCGGCACCGACTTCACGCCGTGGCCGCGGTCTGCCTCGACGTCCTGGCAGGCGTAGATCAGGTCGAAGCCGCCGATCCAGATGCCGATGGCGAGACCCAGGATCACCGCGTCCCACGACCACGAACCGGTGACCGCGATCCAGGCGCCGACCGGGCCCATCGCCTGCGCGATGCCGAGGATGGCCTGCGGGAAGTTGGTGAACCGCTTCCCGTACGGATAGACCACCATCGGGATCACCGCGACCGGCGCGAGCGCCAGGCACAGCGGGTTGAGGGCGGCGGCGGCGCCGAGGAAGACGACGAGCGCGATGGCCGCGCCCGTCCAGGCCGAGCGCACCGACACCGCGCCGGTGACCAGCTCGCGGCCCGCGGTGCGCGGGTTGCGGGCGTCGATCTCGCGGTCGATGATCCGGTTGCAGGCCATCGCGAAGGTGCGCAGGCCCACCATGGCGACGGTGACCAGGAGCAGCCGCTCCCAGTGGATGTTCCGGTCGAGCTGGAACATCGCGGTCAGCGCGGCGGTGTAGGCGAAGGGCAGCGCGAAGACCGAGTGCTCGATCATGACCAGGCGCAGGAAGGCCTTGGTGCGGCCCGGCTGCGGGACTGCTGCGGCTGAGGCGCTCACGAGAGTCCGTACTCCGGTTCATCCCCGCGGCGGCGGGGAAACCCGCGCTCCGCGCTGCCGTTGTCCATCATCTGCCAGCACCTCACAGTCCGTATTCCTTCCAACGCCTTGTCACCCGTGCGGCCGTCTCCGCGTCCGACTCGACCATGGCGGGCCAGCCGCCGTCGCGCGTGTAGCCCTCCTCGGGCCACTTCGCGGTCGCGTCGATGCCCGCCTTGCCGCCCCAGAACTGCTGGTAGGAGGCGTGGTCGAGATGGTCGACGGGTCCTTCGACGACGGTGAGGTCGCGGGCGTAGTCGGTGTTCCCGAAGGCCCGCCAGGACACTTCGTGCAGGTTGTGGACGTCGCAGTCGGCGTCCACGATCACGATGAGCTTGGTCAGCGACATCATGTGCGCGCCCCAGATGGCGTGCATCACCTTCTGGGCGTGCTTGGGGTACTTCTTGTCGATCGAGACGATCGCGCAGTTGTGGAAGCCGCCCGACTCCGGCAGGTGGTAGTCCACGATGTCCGGCACGATGATCTTGAGGAGCGGCAGGAAGAACCGCTCGGTGGCCCGGCCGAGGGGCCCGTCCTCGGTCGGCGGGCGGCCGACGACGATGGACTGGAGCAGCGGGCGCCTGCGCATCGTGACGCAGTCGATCGTCAGCGCGGGGAACGGTTCCTGCGGGGTGTAGAACCCGGTGTGGTCGCCGAACGGGCCCTCGGGCAGCATCTCGCCCGGCTCCAGCCAGCCCTCGATGACGACCTCGGCGTTGGCCGGAACCTGGAGCGGCACGGTCTTGCAGTCGACCATCTCGATCCGCTTGCCCTGGATGAACCCGGCGAAGAGGTACTCGTCGATGTCGCCCGGCAGCGGCGCGGTCGAGGCGTACGTGACGGCCGGCGGGCAGCCGAAGGCGATCGCGACCGGCAGCCGCTCGCCGCGTTTGGCGGCGACCGCGTAGTGGTTGCGGCTGTCCTTGTGGATCTGCCAGTGCATGCCGATGGTGCGCTTGTCGTGGCGTTGGAGGCGGTACAGACCGAGGTTGCGCACGCCCGTCTCGGGGTGCTTGGTGTGCGTGAGGCCGAGGTTGAAGAACGAGCCGCCGTCCTCGGGCCAGGTGAACAGCGCGGGCAGCTGGTCCAGATCCACGTCGTCGCCGGTGAGCACGACCTCCTGGACGGGGGCCGCCTCCTGCTTCACCTTCTTCGGCGGCACGTGCACCATCGAGCCGAGCTTGCCGAAGGCCTCGCGGATGCCGACGAAGCCCTGCGGCAGCTCCGGCTTGAGCAGGCCGCCGATCTTGTCGCTGATCTCCTCGTACGACGTGAGGCCCAGCGCCTTGAGCAGTCGGCGGTCGGTGCCGTACACGTTCATGGCCAGGGGCATGGAGGCGCCCTTGACGTTCTCGAAGAGGAGGGCCGGGCCGCCGGCCTTGTTGACCCGGTCGACGATCTCGCCGACTTCGAGGTACGGGTCGACCTCGGCCTTGATGCGCTTGAGGTCGCCCTCGCGCTCCAGTGCCCTGAGCAGGGATCGGAGATCGTCGTAAGCCATGGGGTCAAGTATCGGGCACCGGATACCCTGGGCCGGTCACCGGGGCCGAGGCACGGCCCGCAACCGTTCCCGGGGGGACCGCCCAACCATGCTGAGGTATCTGCCGTTCCTGCTGGTCCTGGCGCTGTGGATCTACGCGTTCATCGACTGCCTGAACACGCCGGAGGCGGAGGTCAAGGGCCTCCCCAAGGTGGTGTGGATCATCATCGTGCTGCTCTTCGGCGAGGTTCTGGTCGGCCCGGTCGCCTGGTTGATCGCGGGCAAGGTCCGCCGGGCCCCGACCCGCTGGACCGCGCCGGACGACAACCCGGAGTTCCTCGCGTCCCTGGAGGACCGCAAGCGGCGCGACCTGGGCGAGGAGGCGTAGCCCGGGGTGCCTCCTGGGGCTCCGCCCCAGACCCCGTTCGCGCCTTGAGGGCACTCGTCCTCAAACGCCGGACGGGCTGAAATGCCCGATGCCGGCCAGCACCGAGGCATTTAGGGGCGCGGGGAACTGCGCGACCAGCCACGCACGATCCGCACCCGAACTCGCACCCGGCACCTCCTGTCCCCCGGAGGCCACGCGGCGGAGCCGTACACGTCACAGCGGGAAGGGGCGGGGAGGGGCGAGCTCCGGGGTCTGGGGCGGAGCCCCAGGGGGCCCGCCCCAGCCGTACCGGGCAACCCGAAACGGTCAGACGCCCGCGTAGGAGTGCTTGCCGTTGACGAAGATGTTCACGCCGTAGTAGTTGAACAGCCAGCACCCGAACGCGATCAGGGCCAGCGTCGCCGCCTTGCGACCCTTCCAGCCGGCCGTGGCACGGGCGTGCAGGTAGCAGGCGTACGCGACCCAGGTGATGAAGGACCAGGTCTCCTTCGGGTCCCAGCCCCAGTAGCGGCCCCACGCGTCGCCCGCCCAGATCGCGCCCGCGATGATCGTGAACGTCCACAGCGGGAAGACCGCCGCGTTCACGCGGTAGGCGAACTTGTCGAGCGAGGACGCGGCGGGCAGGCGCTCCATGACGGAGGTCGCGAAGCTGCCCGGCTTGCCGCCCTCGGCCAGCTTCGACTCGTACCGGTCGCGGAAGAGGTACAGGATCGTGGCGACCGCGCCCACGTAGAACACCGCGCCGCAGAAGATCGCGGTGGAGACGTGGATCCACAGCCAGTACGAGTGCAGCGCGGGCACCAGCTGGTCGCTCGCGGTGTAGAGCACGGTCACGGCGAGCCCGAGGTCGAGCAGGACCGTGGTGACCAGCGGAAGGCCGAGCCAGCCGACGTTCTTCTTCAGGGCCAGCAGCGCCAGGTACACGCCGACCGCGACCGTCGAGAAGGTCAGGTTGAACTCGTACATGTTGCCCCACGGCGCCCGCTGCACGGACAGCGCGCGGGTGAGCACACCGCAGAACTCGATGAGGAAGGCGAGCACCGTCAGGGAGACGGCGATGCGGCCGTAGAGGTCGCCCTTCTCGTCACCGCCCGAGGCACCGGGACCGTCCGGCACGTCACGCGTTCCGGCGGCCGAGCGGGTCACGACCCTGGGGTGCTCCAGGACCGCGGTGCCGCCGTTCTTCGTGGCGACCTCGACCTTCACGGTGCCCGTGTCCTTGGCCTGCTGACCGGTGCCGGTCAGCGCGGCGGCCGTGCGGGCGACCTTGCTGCGACTGCCGAAGAGCCACTCGGCCATGTTGGCGAAGAAGGCCAGCAGATACACGGCCATCGACGAGTAGATCAGGTAGTTGCTGGTGTGGGCCAGGCTCTCATTGGTGGTGGCGGCGAGATTCACTTCTCAGCCCCTTCGGCAGGAACAACTGAGGGTTCGGGTTCTGGATCCGGCGCGGTCGGCGCCTGCGGGATGAGCGTGACCGCGAGATCGGCCAGCTCCTCGGGAAGCTTCGCGGACTCACTGCGGCCGAGCCCGGCCATCTCGACGACGGTCACGCCGTCGTCGCCCCGGACGGCCCGGACCCAGATCCGGCGCCGCTGGATGAACAGCGAGCCGGCGAGCCCCGCGATGGCACCGATCGCGCCGGTGAGGGCGAGACCGTTGCCGGGCTGGTGGGAGATCTGGAAGCTGGCCCACTGCTTGATGGGGCCCTTGTCGAAGGTGATCGACCCGGCGCCGTCGGGCAGTTGGAGGGTCTCGCCCGGCAGCAGCAGCTTCTTGAGGATCTTGCCCTGGTCGTCCTTGAAGGGCTGGATCGAGCGGCTGCTGGTGTCCAGCTGGTACACGTTCTTCGGCAGCCCCGAGTTGAGCCCGAGGTCGCCGTGGTAGGCACCGATGTTGAGGACCGGGAAGTCGGGCGCCGGGAACTTGGAGAACATCTGGGTCGCGCCGGTGCCCTTGCCGCCGAACGTCGGCACGAAGAACGCGGCGAAGCCGAGCTGGTCCTTGTTCCCCTTGGCGTCGCGGTAGCCGTCGAGCACCTTGATGGCGCCGCTGGAGGTCAGGTTGTTGTCCATCGGCAGCAGTGGCGTCGCGCCGTGGAAGACGACGTTGCCCTTGCCGTCCTTGACGGTGACCGACGGCGCGTAGCCGTGCGAGAGCAGGTAGACCTTGGAGCCGTCGACCACGAGCGGCTTGTTGACCTCGACGGTCTTCTGCTGCGACTTGCCTTCGGCGCCCTCGGAGTAGGTCAGGTGCGCCTTGAACTCGCGGGCCGTGCCCAGCTCCGGCCCGCTGCGCTCGTACGTGGCGTCGAAGCGGTCCAGGGTGAAGCTGAACGGCGCCAGGTCCTCGGTGTTGAAGAGCGAGCCCGACCGGAAGTCGTCGTACTGGGTGAGGGTGTTGGAGAACCCGTCGCCCTGGACGATCAGCTTGCCGCCCTCGGACTTGAAGAGCTGGCCGGTGGCGAACGCCACCAGGATCACGATCAGCGAGACGTGGAAGATCAGGTTGCCGGCCTCGCGCAGATAGCCCTTCTCGGCGGCGACCGCGTCCGAGCTGATCCGGGCGCGGAAGCGGCGCTTCTTGAGCATGGCGAGCGCGGCCTCGCGGACCTGCTCGGGGTCGGCCTCGGTGCGCCAGGTCGTGTACGCGGGCAGCCGGGTCAGACGGCCGGGCGCGGCCGGCGGCCGGCCGCGCAGCTGGCCGACGAACTGCCAGGTGCGCGGCACGATGCAGCCGATGAGCGAGACGAACAGCAGGATGTAGATCGCGGAGAACCACACCGAGCTGTAGACGTGGAACAGGCCGAGCTTCTCGTAGATCGGCGAGAGGGTGTCGTGCCGCTTCTGGAAGTCGGCGACCTTCATCTCGTCGACGCTGGTCTGCGGGATCAGCGAGCCGGGGATGGCGCCGAGCGACAGCAGGAACAGCAGGATCAGGGCGACCCGCATCGAGGTCAGCTGCCGCCAGAACCAGCGGAACCAGCCGATCACGCCGATGCCGACGGGGCCGTTGGACCGTTCCTCGGTGGGGGCGGTGGAGAGCTGCGCCCCGGCCTCGCCGAGGTCGGGCTCCGGAGTCGATTCGGTCTTGCTCATGCGTCAGACACCCACCTGAAAGCCTTGGGACCAGCCCTGTACCTGCTGGACGAGCTCCGCCCAAGCGCCGGTGAGCAGCAGCACGCCGGTCACGATCATCATGCCGCCGCCGATCCGCATCACCCATACGTAGTGCTTCTTGACCCAGCCGAAGGCGCCGAGCGCCTTGCGGAAGGCGACCGCCGCGAGCACGAACGGCAGCCCGAGGCCGAGACAGTACGCGACCGTCAGTATGGCCCCGCGGCCGGCGCTCGCCTGGTCCATCGCGAGCGCGTTCACCGAGGTGAGCGTGGGGCCGAGGCACGGCGTCCAGCCGATGCCGAAGAGCGCGCCGAGCAGCGGTGCTCCGGCGAGCCCGGTCACCGGCCGTCTGTGGAAGCGGAATTCGCGCTGGGTCATCCAGGGCATGAGCCCCATGAAGAAGACGCCCATCAGGATCATCAGCACGCCGAGGATCTTGGAGAGCGTGGTGCTGTGGTCCTGGAGGTTCTGGCCGAAGTAGCCGAACAGCGCGCCGCCGGAGACGAAGACCGCGGTGAAGCCGAGGACGAACAGACCCGCTCCCGCGACCATCCGGCCGCGCCGGGCCTCGGCCAGGTCGGTGCCGGTGACTCCGGTGACGTACGAGAGATAACCGGGGACCAGGGGCAGTACGCAGGGCGAGAAGAACGAGACGAGGCCGCCGAGTACGGCGACCGGCAGGGCCACGAGCAGGGCCCCGCTGAAGACCGTTTCGTTCATCGAGCCGACGGCGGCCAGTGCCATCACGCGATCACTTCTCCGCGATCAGCGGGTCGATCATCTGGTGCAGCTTGGTGTCGTCGAGCGCCATCAGGGCGCGGGCGGCGATTTTGCCGTTCCGGTCGAGAACGATCGTCGACGGAATGGCCTGCGGATTCAGGCTGCCCTTCGGGAAACGCAGAATGAGCTTCCCGATCGGGTCGTAGAGGCTCGAATAGTCGACGCCGAATTCCTGCTCGAACTTCTGGGCCGGACCCTTGTCGGTGTCGCGGGTATTGATCCCGACGAACTCGACGCCCTTGGACTTCATCTCCTTGGAGACCTTGGCCAGATACGGCGCCTCGGCCCGGCAGGGCGCGCACCACGAGCCCCAGACGTTCAGCACGACGATCTTGCCCTTGAGCGAGGCGACGTCGAGCTGCTTGCCGTCGACGGTGGCACCGGACAGCTCCGGGGCGTTCTGACGGTCGCCCTTGGCGACGGTGGCGATGCCGCCGGTGCCGGTGACGAACTTGGTGTCACCGGAACCACCGGACGTACCACCGGAACCGCAGGCCGTCAGGGTCAGCGCACCGGCGGCCGCGGCAGCCGCGGCCAGCGTCAGGGTGCGACGGCGTCGGAAGGCAGGACTCACGGACATGTGAAAAGTTTCGCATGTCTGTTTCGGGGATCTTCCGCGCCCCCCTGACTGCCCGTAAAGCCCCTTGTCAGGAACGCCTAAACGGCCTTGAGGAACGCGTTCCAGCCACCGGCGGGGGCCTGTCCCACGCCGAGCGTGCGCAGCTTGGCGAGCACCTTCGGGTCCTGGACGTCGAGCCAGTCGCAGTACTGCTTGAAGGAGACGAGCCTCACATCCTTCTTCTCGTCCCGCTTCGCGACGATGCCCTTGAAGGCCTCTTCGACGGCGTCCATGTAGATGCCGCCGTTCCACTCCTCGAAGTGGTTTCCGATGTAGAAGGGCGCGCGATTCGTTTCGTAGGCCCGCTTGAATCCGGCGAGATAGGCCTCGGTGGCCTGCTTGCGCCAGCCCGGGTAGTTGGCCGGCGGCGCCTTGGTCGAATTCTTCGACTGGTTGGCGAGGATGTTGTAGTCCATCGAGAGGACCTGGAAGGAATGCCCGGGGAAGGGTATTTGCTGGAGCGGCAGGTCCCACAGGCCGTGCCGCTTGACCGGCCAGACCTGGGTGCCGCCGGGCGAGGAGGCGTCGTAGCGCCAGCCCAGCTTCTGAGCGGTGGGCAGCAGGTTGTCCTGACCGAGCAGGCAGGGGGTACGGCCGCCGGCGAGCTCGCGCTTGTAGTCGAACGGGAGCGGGTCCTCGTCCGTCCAGCCGGTGTTCGTCTTCCACTTGGTGACGAAGTCGATCGCCTGGTCTATCTCGCTCTGCCACTGGGCGGCGGTCCAGTGCTCGACCGTGCCGCGTCCGGTGCAGAAGTGACCGTTGAAGTGCGTGCCTATCTCATGGCCTTCGGTCCAGGCCTGGCGGACGTACTTCAGCGTCTCCTTGATGTGCGGGTCGGAGAGGTAGCCGATGTCGGAGGCGCCGACGGCGTTGTTCGGCGGCCGGTAGAGGCGCTTCTTGGCCTCGGGCAGCAGATACAGGCCGGAGAGGAAGAACGTCATGCCCGCGCCGTGGTCCTTGGCGAGCTGGAGGAAGCGCGGGAAGAGGCCGTTGCCGACCTCGCCGGCGCCGTCCCAGGAGAAGATGACGAACTGGGGCGGTGTCTCGCCGGGCTGGAGCGGAACGGGCTTCTCGGGCTGGTGCGGCTGCTTGCCGGTGTCGGCCGTGGAACCGTCGCCTATCAGTTTCGCGTCGGCCTTCTTGGCGGCCGCGTCACCGCTTTCACCGCCGCCCTTGCCACTGGAACCGCTACCGCTGCCGCCCGACGTTCCGCAGCCGGCCAGGCCGGCCGCCGCTGCGGCCCCCAGACCAAGCCCCAGCATGCCCCGTCGGCTGACGTTCCGGCCGATCTCCCGCATAAGCCCGTCCGTTCCCATCGCTTCGCACCGTCGTCTCGTCGTCCTCGAACCCCAAGCGCGTCACCGCAGTTGGGCGATCTGTGAGATGTCGGGTGAAACCTGGCCGGTTCCACACAGCTCGCACAAATCTTCGTAAACCGTACGAGATGTGGGTGCGGGTCGAGGGGGCGGGGGGTGAAGGTCGTGCGAACGGTGTCGCTGGACGGGCTGGTGGGGCGGCCGGGTCGGATGCCAATGCCGGGGCCGACGGCCGGCCGGGACGATCCGGCCGACCGGGACCATCCGGCCGGCCGGGACCATCCGGCCGGCCGGAGACGTCGGCCCTGAGACGCCGGGCCGACCCCGAGACCTCGGGCCGGGCGCCTCGGGCCGGAGACGTCAGGTGAGGGACATCAGGTGAGGGACATCAGGCGCCGAAGGCCTTCGACTTGCCCTTGACCGGCTTGGCGCCGGCCAGCAGATGCGCCGGTACGAGATCGCGGGCGGGCTCGCTGTAGCCCACGGACACGATCCGGTCGCCCCGGTAGGTGAAGCTGGTCAGCGAGGCCAGCGTGCACTGCCGCTTGCGCGGGTCGTGCCACAGGCGCCGCTTCTCGACGAAGCTGCGCACGATCCAGATCGGCAACTGGTGGCTGACGCACACCGCCTCGTGCCCCCGCGCCGCGTCGCGCGCCGCGTCCAGGGCGCCCATCATCCGCACGACCTGCTCGACGTACGGCTCGCCCCAGGACGGGCGGAACGGGTTCGTCAGGTGTTTCCAGTTGGCGGGCTTGCGCAGCGCGCCGTCGCCGACGCCGAAGGTCTTGCCCTCGAAGACGTTGCCCGCCTCGATGAGACGCGGGTCGGTCGCCAGGTCGAGGCCGTGCACCTTGGCGATCGGGTCCGCCGTCTCCTGGGCGCGCTCCAGCGGGGAGGCCACGACATGGGTGATGTCACGGCCCGCCAGGTGCTCGGCGACCCGGTCGGCCATCTGCCGGCCGAGCTCGGAGAGGTGGTAGCCGGAACGGCGCCCGTAGAGCACTCCGTCCGGGTTGTGCACCTCGCCGTGGCGCATCAGGTGCACGACGGTCAGTTCGTTTCCGGCGTTGTTCTCGCTCATGTTGTTCTCGCTCATGCGGTGGCCTCCGCGGCGGCACGGGCGGCGGCGGGCAGCGCGGCCGCGATGCGCTCGATCGCACGCTCGTCGTGGGCGGTCGACAGGAACCAGGACTCGAACGCCGAGGGCGGCAGGTAGACGCCCTGCGACAGCATCGAGTGGAAGAACCCGTTGAAGCGGAAGGACTCCTGCTTCTTCGCGTCGTCGTAGTTGCAGACCTCGTCGGCGGTGAAGAAGACGGAGAACATGTTGCTCGCCGTCTGCACCCGGTGGGCCACGCCCTCCTTGCTGAGCGCGCCGGTGACCAGCGCCTGGACCTCCCGCGAGACGGCGTCGACCTTGGCGTACGCCGCGTCGTCGAGCAGCCGCAGCTGGGCGAGGCCGGCGGCGGTCGCGACCGGGTTACCGGACAGGGTGCCCGCCTGGTAGACCGGGCCCGCCGGGGCGAGGTGGCCCATGACGTCGGCGCGGCCGCCGAACGCCGCGGCCGGGAAGCCGCCACCCATGACCTTGCCGAACGTCATGAGGTCCGGCACGACGCCGTCGACGCCGAACCAACCCGCCTTCGACGTACGGAAACCAGTCATCACCTCGTCCGAGATGTACAGCGCGCCGTTCTTCGCACAGGCCGCCTTCAGACCCGCGTTGAAGCCGTCCGCCGGCGGCACGACGCCCATGTTGCCGGGCGAGGCCTCGGTGATCACACAGGCGATCTCACCCGGGTTGGCGTGGAACGCCGCGTGCACCGCGTCCAGATCGTTGTACGGCAGCACGATCGTGTCGCCGGCCTGGGCGCCGGTGACGCCGGGGGTGTCGGGGAGGCCGAACGTGGCGACCCCGGAACCGGCGGCGGCGAGCAGCGCGTCCACATGTCCGTGGTAGCAGCCTGCGAACTTGATCACCTTGGCGCGGCCGGTGAAGCCGCGCGCCAGGCGGATCGCGGACATGGTCGCCTCGGTGCCCGAGGACACCAGGCGGACCTGCTCGACCGGCTCGATCCGGGCCACGATCTCCTCGGCGAGCGCGACCTCACCCTCGCCGGGCGTACCGAAGGAGGTGCCGCGGGCGACGGCCTCCTGCACGGCGGCGACGACCTCGGGGTGCGCATGCCCGAGGATCATCGGACCCCACGAACACACCAGGTCGACGTACTCGCGGCCGTCGGCGTCGGTCAGATAGGGCCCCGTACCGGACACCATGAACCGGGGCGTACCGCCCACGGCCCGGAAGGCGCGGACAGGGGAGTTCACACCGCCGGGCGTCACGGCGGACGCACGGTCGAAGAGGTTCTGCGAAACTGGGGCGTCGTATTCGTACGGATAGCTCACACCCGCCATGGTGGCAGAGGCCCGGACGTTCTTGCGGACCGGTGTTTCACCGCACCCGCGCTGGGGAGGTCAATGACACGATGATCCGCAGATGATGGAGTGGCATCGGCGGATGATCGGGTTGCGCGGTGGGGGCCGCGGCATCTACAAAGCAGTCGGGCTACAAGCAGTCGGGTGAAGGATATGCATCGCGGTGGCGGACTGGGCGAGGGGACCGATGACCGGGGCCCCGAGCGCGCCCACCGGCGGGGACGGCACCGGCGGCGCGACGCCCAGGACCGGATCGACCGGGTCGGGGACGGCGCTCTGGCAGGGAACGGAAGTGGCCGGGTGGGGGTGACCTACAAGTACTTCGGTGCCCCGGACGGCGCGACCGCGGCCCGGGTGCCCGTCACCATGCGCCCGGAGGAGCTGGGCGGCGACGAGCTGGGCATGGGCGGCATGTTCACCAAGATCAAGCCGGAGACGATGGCCGCGATGGTCCTCACCGGCATTCAGGGCATACCGCTGCACAAGGTCCCACCGCTGGAACTCGTCGTCCTGCACCCCGACTACGCGGTGGTCAAGCTGCCCATGACGGTCGTCGACCCGCTGCGCGGCGTCGGCGAGGAGTCGGTCGGCGCCGCGGCCTTCATATGGTCCACGGTCCCGGACCGCGGCGGCCCGCGTGACGCGTTCAACGTCTATCAACTCCTGCACGAATGGCAGGACTTCTCGCACCGGCTGCACGAGGCGGGCCACCAGCCGTACTGCCTGGTCTGGCCCTGACCGCTCCGAACGCCCCACGGCAGGTGAGCACGGAAGGACGTCGACGGGCCTCCCGCGGCGCCGTGCGGCGGGCGCCCGAGGGCGGCGCCGGGCGGCTTGGACCTTCGTCCATTCGGCTCCGCAGCTGCGGTGTATGTTCCGACGGACCCTTTGTATATGCGGCGTGAAGCCGCCTATCTTGTCGCACATGCAGTCCTACACCATCGGCCAGGCAGCGCGTCTGCTCGGCGTCAGCCCCGACACCGTGCGCCGCTGGGCCGACGGCGGCCGCGTCACGACCCATCGTGACGAAGGCGGCCGCCGACTCATCGACGGGCGGGATCTGGCCGCCTTCTCCATCGAGGTGGGCCAGTCCTCCAACAGTGAGGAAGAGGTGCCCTACACCTCCGTCCGCAACGCCTTCCCCGGCATCGTCACCGCCGTCAAGCTCGGTGACGTCGCCGCCCAGGTCGAGATCCAGGCCGGTCCGCACCGCCTCGTCTCCCTCCTGACCCGGGAGGCCGTCGAAGAGCTGGGCCTTGAGGTGGGCATGCAGGCCACCGCGCGGGTGAAGTCCACCAGCGTGCACATCGACCGCACCTAGGTCGACAGGCCACACCTACGTCCCCGCGGCGTCGCCCTTCCCCGGTGACCGACGGACATCCGACCCGGATGCTCCCGAGGCCACCCAGCGGGGGAAGCCCTCACCTCCCGGCGCGGCTCATCAAGCATCCGAAGGAGCTCCATCCATGTCTGTCATGGCTCTCAGTACCCAGCGCCGCCGCGCCGCCGCGGCCGTCGTCTCCGCCGCCCTGCTGATTCCGCTGGCCTCGGCCTGCAGCAGCAGCAGCAAGGACAGTGGCAGCAGCGACAAGAGCGCTTCCCCGTCCGGGAGTGCCGGCTCCGCGCCGAAGGCCGCGCAGCTGACCGTGCTCGCCGCGTCCTCGCTGACCGATGTCTTCAAGGCGGCGGGTGCCGCCTACGAGAAGGAGAACCCGGGTACGCACATCAAGTTCTCCTTCGCCGGCTCGCAGGAGCTGGCGGCCCAGGTCAAGCAGGGCGCCCCGGCGGACGCGCTGGTGACGGCGGACACCAAGACGATGGACGGCCTCAAGGCCGACGTGAACGACCCGTCGATCATCGCCAAGAACCGTCTGGTGATCACGACGGGCAAGGGCAACCCGAAGAAGGTCGAGGACCTCAAGGGCCTGACCAACACCAGCCTCAAGGTCGTCCTCGCGGCGCCCGAGGTCCCGGTCGGCCGCTACAGCAAGCAGGTCCTGGACAAGCAGCACCTCACGGTGAAGCCGGTCTCCCAGGAGCCCAACGTCCGCGCCGTGCTGTCCAAGGTCGAGCTGGGCGAGGCCGACGCGGGCATCGTCTACAAGACCGACGCCGCCTCCGCCAAGGGCAAGGTCGACACCGTCGACATCCCGGACGCGCAGAACGCCGTCGCCTCCTACCCGGCCGCCACCCTCAAGGCGTCCAAGAACGCGGACGCCGCCACCGCGTTCGTGAAGTGGCTCTCCACCCCCGAGGCCCAGAAGATCCTCGCGGACGCCGGCTTCCAGCAGCCGTAGCCGGCCCGGCCCCCTGGCCGCCGTTGCTCCAACTCCCTTGCGTGGTATGCCC
The DNA here is from genome assembly GCF_014650455.1 of Streptomyces xanthochromogenes. GTDB lineage: Bacteria > Actinomycetota > Actinomycetes > Streptomycetales > Streptomycetaceae > Streptomyces > Streptomyces xanthochromogenes. The sequence goes on from NZ_BMUZ01000001.1 coordinate 796,786, forward strand.
GTTCACACTGTCTGCTCGTACCGGGCGGGCAGGCCCCGCGCCCTCAGGACACCGGGGGAACCCGTATGACCCGCAGCCGCTCCCGCACCCGTCGGCGCCCGCCCGTGGCCCTGGCGCTGCCCGCACTGCTCGCCATCGCGTTCCTGTTGATGCCGCTCCTCGGCATCCTGGCCCGCACCTCCTGGGGCGAACTCGGCACCCATCTGACCGGCCCCGACGTCACCGAGGCCCTGCGGCTCTCGCTCGTCGTCTCGTTCTGGGCACTGGGCCTCTCCCTGCTCCTCGGGGTGCCCCTGGCCTGGCTGCTGTCCCGGGTCGACTTCCCCGGCAAGTCCCTGGTGCGCTCGCTCGTCCTGCTGCCGATGGTGCTGCCGCCCACGGTCGGCGGCGTGGCCCTGCTGCTCGGCTTCGGGCGGCGCGGACTGCTCGGCCCGTGGCTGGAGAACACCTTCGGCATCACGCTGCCCTTCCACACCTCAGGCGCCGTGGTCGCCGCCACGTTCGTCGCGATGCCCTTCCTGGTGATCAGCCTGGAGGGCGCGCTCGGAGGCCTGCGTCCGTCGTACGAGGAGACGGCGGCCTCCCTGGGCGCCTCCCCGTTCCGCGTCTTCCTCACCGTGACGCTGCCCATGGTGGCCCCTGGCCTGGCCGCCGGCGCCGCACTCACCTGGGCCCGGGCACTCGGCGAGTTCGGCGCGACCATCACCTTCGCGGGCAACCTCCCCGGCACCACCCAGACCCTCCCGCTCCAGGTCTACCTCCTCCTCCAGGACTCCCCCGAGGCCGCGACCTCCGTATCCCTGCTGCTGCTCGCCATCGCGATGGCCGTACTCATCGCCCTGCGCGGCCGCTGGACCGGCGGCGCCTCGGTACGCGGCGGCGCGCCCTCCCCCGCCGCGGCGGACAGCCCCGCCCTGGAGACCGACCCCGCGCCGGCCCTGCCGGACCACTCCGCCCCGCCCAAGGACGACGACCTCAAGTCTCCCGCCGGCAAGCAGAGTTGGTCCCTCGACGCCGAGGTGACCGGGTTCAACGAGCTGACCCTGCACGCCGAGCCCGGCACCACCATCGCCGTCGTCGGCGAGAACGGTGCCGGCAAAACCACCCTGCTACGCGCCCTGCTCGGCCTCACCGACCGCGCCCACGCCACCCTCCGCCTCGGCACCACCGACGTCACCGACCTGCCCCCGCACAAACGCGGCGTCGCCTGGGTCCCGCAGGCCGGCGCCCTCTTCCCCCACCTCACCGCCCTCACCAACACCGCCTACGGACTCCGCGCCCAGGGCACCCCCCGCGCACAGGCGCGCGCAACCGCCCAGACCTGGCTCGACCGACTCGGCGTCGGCCACCTCGCCCACCGCAAACCCGCCCAGCTCTCCGGCGGCCAGGCCCAACGCGTCGCCCTCGCACGAGCACTGGCCGCACAACCCCGGCTCCTCCTCCTCGACGAGCCCCTCGCCGCCCTCGACCAGACCACCCGCGCCCACGTCCGCCACACGCTGCGCACCCACCTCGCCGGCTTCCCCGGCGTCTGCCTCATCGTCACCCACGACCCCGTCGAAGCCGTCTCCCTCGCCGACCGCGTCCTCGTCCTCCACGACGGACGCACCCTCCAGGACGCCCCACCCACCGAGGTCACCCGCCACCCCCGCTCCCCCTGGGTCGCCCGCATGCTCGGCCGCAACGCCTGGCCCGGCACCGCAGACGCCACCGGACTCACCCTCGCCAACGGCACTCACATCACCACCGCGGAACAACTACCCGCCCGCACCAAAGCGCTGGCCATCATCACCCCCGAATCGGTCGCCCTCCACCACACTCGCCCCACCGGCAGCCCCCGCAACATCTGGCCCGGCACCATCCGCGAAATCACCGCCAGCGGCAGCCGCCTCCGCATCCTCATCACCTCCGACCACACCCCGGACCTCATCGCCGAAATCACCCCACACGCGGCAGCCGACCTCCGCCTCACCGAAGGCGCCACCGTATGGACCAGCATCAAGGCAACCGAGATCACCCTCGTATCCCTATGAGCCGACGCCCCTAGACTGGCCTCCGAAGGCGACGGACAGGGCCACCCCACCGAGGAGACGGAGGCAACGGTGACGACGACGAGCAGCACCGACCCGTCGGCCGAGGTGCTCGGCGAGGCAGCGGGGGTCTTCGGACTCCTTGCCTCGCCCGCGCGGCTGCACATCATGTGGACGCTGAGCCACGGCGAGTCCGATGTGTCGGGGCTGGCCGAGAGGGTCGGCGGTGCGCTGCCGGCCGTCAGTCAGCATCTGGCGAAGCTGAAACTCGCGGGGCTCGTCCGGTCCCGGCGGGAGGGACGGCGGGTCGTCTACCTCGTCGACGATCCCGATGTGGCTCAGATGGTGCGCTGGCTGGTCGCCCGTCTTGGCGGGGGCGTGAAGCTGCCGGGACCGTCGGGACTCGTCCGTGACCTGGGCGCCTGAGCGGATCTCTCCTCTGCAGTTGTCAAGGAGCACTCCGCTGCAGTTGCTCCGCTCGCTCGGCTCCGGTCCGCGGGGACTCGTGGAGTCCGAAGCCGAGGCACGTCTCGTGCGATATGGGGAAAACGTCCTTCCCGCCCGCCGAGTTCCGTCCCTGCCGATTGTTTTCCTGCGCAGTCTGCGCGACCCGTTCACCGCCGTGCTCGCCTGTCTCGCGCTGGTCTCCGCGCTGGTCGCGGCCTGGGCGACGGCCTCCGTCATCGCGGTGCTCGTAGTGGTGAGCTGTGCGCTGCGGGCGGCCGGCGAGCACCGTGCCGACCGGTCGGCGGCCGGGCTGCGGGAGTTGGTGGCGAGCACCGCGACCGTGCTGCGCAGGACGGACGACGAGGCGGCGCCGGTGCCGCGCGAGGTCCCGGTGGACCAGGTGGTGCCCGGCGATGTGGTGCGGCTCGCACCCGGCGATCTCGTACCGGCGGATCTGCGGCTGCTGCGGGCGACCGGTCTGACGATGCATCAGGCGGCGCTGACCGGCGAGTCCGCACCGGTCCCCAAGTACCCGGTGGACGAGCCCGCGGCACCGGCGCCGCCCGGAGCTGCGCCGACGCACGCCCTGGACGAGCAGGACTTCGACCGGCCGGAGGTCTGCTTCCAGGGCAGCAGCGTGGCCTCGGGCAGCGGCACCGGCGTGGTGGTCTCGACCGGCGCCGACACGCGGTTCGCGCGGGCCGACAAGCCGCACCGCGACGACCGGCGCACGACGGCCTTCGACCGGTCGGTGTACGGAATCTCCTGGATTCTGATCCGGTTCATGCTGCTCACCCCGCCGCTGGTCCTGATGGCCAACGCGGCGCTGCGCGGCCGGGGCCTGGAGACGCTGCCCTTCGCGGTGGCCGTCGCGGTCGGGCTCACGCCCGAGATGCTGCCGGTCATCGTGACGACCACGCTCGCGCGCGGGGCGTCGGCGCTCGCCCGCACCCACCGGGTGATCGTCAAGCGGCTGCCGGCGCTGCACGACCTGGGTGCCGTCGACGTCGTCTGCCTGGACAAGACCGGCACGCTGACCCAGGACCGGCCGGTCCTGGACTGCGCCCTCGACACGGCCGGCCGCCCCGACGACTCGGTCCTGCACTGGGCCGCCGTCAACAGCCTGTGGACCCTGCAGCTCGCCGAACTGCCCGCCGCCGACGCCCTCGACGAGGCCCTGCTCGACGCGGCCGAGGAGCGACTGCCCGCGGACGCCCTGGAGTACGACGCGGTCGCCGCCCTCCCCTTCGACCCGGTGCGCCGGCTCTCCACGGCCGTGGTCGACACCCCGCGCCGGCTCGGCCACCACACGCTGGTGGTCAAGGGCGCCGTCGAGGACGTTCTGGAACGGTGTCCGCTCTCCGCCGACGAACGGGAAAGGGCGGTCGCGCTCGCCGACCGCCTCGCCGCGGACGGGCTGCGCGTCCTCGCGGTGGCCCTCGCCGAACGGCCCGCCGCCGGGCGCCCGTACACCGTCGCGGACGAGCGCGGGCTCACCCTGAAGGGCCTGGTCGGGCTGCGCGACGCGACCGCCGATTCGGCGGCGGACGCCCTTGCCGCGCTGGCCCACCGGGGCGTCGCCGTGAAGGTGCTGACCGGCGACCACCCCGGCACGGCCGCCCGCGCCTGCCGCGAGCTCGGCCTCGACCCGGGCGAGGTCGTCACCGCCGCCTCGCTCGACGGCCTCGACGACGCCGGGGTGGGCGAACTCGCCGACCGCAGTACCGTCTTCGCCCGCTGCTCCCCCGAGCAGAAGGCCCGGATCGTGCGGGCCCTGCGCGAGCGCGGACACGTCACCGGATTCCTCGGCGACGGCGTCAACGACCTGCCCGCGATGCGCGCATCCGACGTCGGCATCTGTCCGCCCGAGGCCGTGGACGTGGCCCGGGAGACGGCGGACGTCGTGCTCGCGGCGAAGGACCTCACCTCGCTCGACCACGCCATCGTGGCCGGTCGTGGGGGCGGTGCCACCATCGCGGGCTATCTGCGGATCACCCTGTCCTCGAACCTCGGCAACGTCATCGCGATGCTGACCGCCGGTCTGCTGCTGCCGTTCCTGCCGATGCTGCCCGCGCAGGTCCTGGTCCAGAACCTGTGCTTCGACGCGGCCCAGCTGGCCTTCGCCTACGACCGGCCGCGGGCCGCGATGCTGCGCCGCCCGCTCAAGCTCCGCCCCCGCGAAGTCCTGGCCTCGGTCACCGGGTACGGGGTGCTCAACGCCGCCGCCGACCTCGCGACCTTCGCCGTCCTGGTCTGGGCGGTCAGCGACACCCGGGGCGAAACCGCCTTCCACGCGGGCTGGTTCACCGAGAACCTGCTGACCCAGGCCCTGGTGATGGTGCTGCTGCGCACCGGCCGCGGCGGCGGCATCCCGGTCACCGCGGGCGTGCTCGCGCTGACCGGCCTGCTGCTTCCGCTCTCGCCGCTCGGCCCGCTGATCGGCATGGCCGCGCTGCCCCTGGCCTACTATCCGCTGCTCGCCCTCGTCCTCACCCTGTACGCGGCCGCCCTGCACTGGCTCACCCGGCGCACCCGACGGCCGAGCACTCCGTAGCGGCGGGCTCCCTGACCCGAGCCCCCGGTCCACTGACCGGGGGCCGTTGTCAGACCCGGCGCCTACAGTTCTGGACATGAGCGACACAGCCCGTGAACTTGCCCCGCGCGTCCGGCTGCTGGCCTGGTCGGACGGAGACCTCGGCCTGCTCCGCAGGAAGAACGAGCCGGAGATGACCGAGCACCTCGGCGGCCCGGAGTCCGAGGAGAAGGTGCTGGCCCGGCAGGACAAATACGCGGCCATGAGCGCCCGCCCCGCCACCGAGGGCCGGATGTTCAAGGTCGTCCTGGACGAGACGGGTGAGACCGTCGGGTCGGTCGGGTACTGGCCCCGAATATGGCAGGACGAGCCGGTGTACGAGACGGGGTACGGCATCCTCCCCGAGTTCCGGGGCCGCGGCCTGGCCGTCGCGGCGCTCCGGGCGGTCGTGGACCGCGCCCGCGCCGCGGGCGGCCCGCGCACGATCCACGCCTATCCCTCCGTCGACCACATCGCCTCCAACGCCACTTGTCGCAAGGCCGGGTTCGCATGCGCCGGCGAGGTCGAGTTCGAGTACCCGCCGGGCACGACGATCCGGTCCAACGACTGGTGGACCACCTTGGAGGACTAAACACTGGTGGACCACCTTGGAGGACCAGGGGCCCAGCCTCTGCACGGCGCGACCGCACGATGCCGGCCGAGCGAGGGCGTGGGCGTAGGCGGGGGTGTGGGCGTGAGCGCGGGCGTGGCGTGGGGTCAGTCCAGGGGCTTGTCGAAGTTGAAGGCCGTCACGGCCATCCGCTCGCGGAAGTAGAAGCGGTGCGCGTCCGTGCGCTGGGTGCCGGAGTCGAGGTTGAGGGAGGTGCATCCCGCCCTGCGCGCGTGAGCCTCCAGGTGGGCGAGCAGGGCATGGCCCACGCCGGTGGAGCGGGCACCGGCGGCCGTGACCAGGTCGTCGACGTACAGCTTGCGGACCACGTGGGTGTTGACGATGATCCGCCACCCGGCGGCGCCGACACAGGCCCCGTCGTCGCCGTACACCGCGGTGAAGCGCAGCCCCTGGGCATGCCCTTCCCCGTAGATCTCGGCGAAGAGTTCCTCGGTGAGGTGCGGGCGGAGTTCACTGAGCACCGGCAGCAGGTCATCCGTCAGCCGCGGGTCGCCCGGTTCGAGGTCGATGATCTTCATACCGAAAGCGTAGAGCGCCCGCGCCCGCACGGCCCCGCGGGACCTGTACGCCTCGTACGACCTGTACGCCTGTCACCGATCGGTGCGGCTCGCGCGGCTCCGAGACCCGCCCCGCACGGGCCGTGTTGCCCGCGAACCCGCATGCCCGGGATGGAACGCGCTTGACGGTCGTGAATCCGTCGAGGATATTTGTCTGCGTGACGCAGACTATGTCTGATGCAGATTGGTTGATGACGACGGGTGGGTGGGCGGGCGGCTCCGCACCCTGTCGACGCGCCCGGTCTCGGTCGACGCGCCCGGTCAACGCTCCGGTCAACGCTCCGGTCGACGCCTCCGGTCGATCGGCCGTGATTGACCGTGCTCGGTCGCGCGTGGCCGCGCTTGGTCGCGCGTGGCCGCGCTTGGTCGTGCTTGGCCGCGCTTGGTCGCGCTTGGTCGTGCTTGGTCGTGCTTGGCACAGGTGCGTCAGCCGTTGCCCGGCAGCGCCTCAGTAGTCCCAACTTCCTTTATCCAAGGGGTATTTCCATCATGACGATTCTGATCACCGGCAGCCGCGGCAAGGTCGCCACCACCCTCATCCCGTTGCTGCGCGAGCGCGGGCTCGATGTCCGTGCGGCCTCCGCGAGCCCCGACAAGCTGTCGCTCCCGGACGGCGTGGAGCGCGTCGTCTGCGACCTCGACGACCCGGCGACGTTCCCGGCCGCGCTGGCCGGGGTCGAGTCGGTCTTCCTGTACGCCAACCCGCAGCACATCGAGGCGTTCCTCGCCGAGGCGAAGACCGCCGGGGTGCGGCACATCGTGCTGCTCTCCTCCAGTTCCGTCATCGAGCCCGGCGCCGACACCAACGCCATCGCCGCGATGCACAGCGCCGTCGAGCGCGGCCTGGAACGCTCCGGCATCCCGTCGACGTTCCTCCAGCCCGGCGGGTTCGCGGGCAACGCCCTCGGCTGGGCCTGGACGGCCAAGTCGACCGGCACCGTGGACCATCCCTTCCCCGGGGCCCGGTCCAGCCTCATCCACGAGGCGGACATCGCGGATGCCGCGCTCGCCGTTCTCACCCGGCCCGAACTGCGGGGCCACGCCTACCACCTCACCGGGCCGGCCTCCCTCAGCGTCACCGAGCAGGTGGCGATCCTCGCCGAGGCCGCCGGGCGTCCGCTCACCGTCAACGCCGTGAGCGCCGAGGCCTGGAAGGAGTCGACGGCCGAATTCATGCCGCCCGCCATCGCGGACGCGCCGCTCGGCTACTTCGCCTCGCACGACGGCCTGCCCGACGCGGTGACCAGCACCGTGGAGGAACTGACCGGCCATCCGTCCCGCACCTTCGCCTCCTGGGCCCGTGAAAACGCGGACGCCTTCCGCCCGTAGCCGCCGCCAGCGGCTGCTAGTTGCTCCTAGCGGCTGCCAGTCGCTCCTAGCGGCTGCTGGCCGCTGCTGGCCGCTGCTGGCCGCTGCTCCCGCCCGGTCACTTCCTTCGGTCGGCCGCCCCGGCCCGGTCGCCACCAGCCCGTCGCCTCGTCCGCCCCCGAGCAGCCCGGCACGCCCCCGAAATCCCTGGCCCGCAGCGCCGCCCCGGTGCCATCCTGGCGGCGTGAACGGACCGGAGATCCACATCGACTTCGCCCCCGAGCTGCGGCTCTTCGTTCCTGTGAAGCGCCGCGAGGGGCCCAGCAGTTTCGTGACCGACGGCGTGTCCACGCTCGGCCATGTCGTCGAGTCGCTGGGCGTCCCGCTCACCGAGGCCGGCCGGCTGCTCGCGGACGGCCGCGAGGTGCCGGTCTCCCACATCGCGTCGGCGGGCGAAACCGTCGAGGTGCATGCCGTCGAGCGCCCACAGACGGTGCCGGGCGCCCCGCTGCGCTTCCTGCTCGACGTCCATCTCGGCACTCTGGCAAGGCGGTTGAGGCTGCTCGGTGTCGACGCGGCGTACGAGAGCGAGGACATCGGGGACCCGGCGCTCGCGGCGCTCTCCGCGCGGGAACAGCGCGTCATGCTCTCCCGGGACCGAGGTCTGCTGCACCGCAGGGAGCTGTGGGCCGGCGCGTACGTCTACAGCCACCGCACCGAGGAACAACTACGGGACGTACTCGGCCGGTTCGCGCCCGCGCTCGCGCCCTGGACGCGGTGCACCGCCTGCAACGCGCTGCTGCGGGAGGCCGACAAGGAGTCGGTGGGCGACCGTCTGGAGCACGGCACCCGCAGTACGTACGAGGTCTTCGCCGAGTGCGGGGGCTGTGAACGGGTCTATTGGCGTGGTGCGCACCATGCCGCGTTGGAGGCGATCGTCGACGAGGCGGTACGGGAGTTCGGCCCGGGCGGTGGTGGTCGGCGGGCGGACCGTGCCGGATGACGGCTGCCGGTGCGGTTGCCCGGTGCGGCTGCCTGGGTGCGGTCGCCTGGTGCGGCTGCCTGGTGCGGCTGGCCGGTGCGACTGCCTGGTGCGGCTGGCCGGTGCGGCTGCCTGGGTGCGGTTCAGATCTGGCCGCTCCGGAGGCGCTCGATCTGGGCGGTGCTGAGGTCCACCGTGCGGCGCATGTGCGTGGCGATGAAGGCGATCTCGTCGTCCGCGTACTCGTCGAACAGCTCCCACCAGGCCCCGTTGAGCCGGCCCCACACCTCGCCGAACTCCGCCATCTGCCCGGGCACCACCTCGACGAGGACCTTTCTGCGGTCCTCGGTGTCGCGCCGGCGGGTCACATAGCCGGCCTTCTCCAGACGGTCGACGAGCCGGGTCGCGGAACCGGTGGTGAGCCCGGTCAGTTCGGCGATCCGGCCCGTGGTGACGGGGCCGGGCTCCAGACCGAGCAGGTTGAGGCACTGGACGTCGGTGGGGTGCAGTCCCAGGCGGTCGGCGAGTGCCTGGTTGAACAGGGCGTACGAGGCCATGTAGCGGCGGGATACTGCGCCCAGGTCGTGCAGCAGGGTGGCGCGGGGGGGTGGGGGGGTGCGGGGGGGGTGGGGGGGTGCGGGGGGTTGGGGGGGTGCGGGGGGTGTGGCCCGGCCGGGGTCCGGGGGCGTTCTTCTGTGCCATGCAGAAAGTGTACGGAGCAGTGTTTGCCCGGGGGGAGGTTGCCCACCCTCCCGCCCGTTGCTCGGGGTTGGTTGGTCCCGGCCCCTGGGGCTCCGCCCCAAACCCCGGGGGCTCGCCCACCCTCCCCCAAGCTCTCAATGAGCAGGGGGGACCCCCATCCCGTGCGGCGGGTTGGATGAGCTGAGCCCTGGGGCTCCGCCCCAGACCCCGGGGGTTTCCCCACCCTCCCCCAAGCTCTTAATGAGCAGGGGGGACCCCCATCCCGTGCAGCGGGTTGGATGAGCTGAGCCCTGGGGCTACGCCCCAGACCCCGGGCGGGGACTCCGCCCCCTGCACCCCCGATCGCGCCTGAACGGCGCTCGTCCTCAAACTCCCCCAAGGCCTCAAGGGCCAGGGGGGACCCCCATGACGGGCTGAAATGCCCGATGCCGGCCAGCACCGAAGCATTTAGGGGCGCGAGGAACTGCGCGAGGAGCGACCACGCACGGTGCGAGGCCTCCGACGGCCTTTGGGGGCGCGGGGAACTGCGCGACCAGCCACCCACGGCCCGAGGACGTAAACGGGGTTAGGGGCGCGGGGAACTGCGCGAGCAACCACCCACGGTGCAAGGGCGAAAGAGGGGGTTGGGGGCGCAAGCCGCACGGCATTCGGCCGGGGCCGGGCTACGGCCCAGGCCGAGGCCGGGTACACCAGGACTGAACTACCGCCGGGGCCGGGGCCGGGCTACACCAGGCCCGGACTACCACCGGAGCCGGGCCGGGCTATGGCCAGGACCGGACTACAGCCAGGGCCGGGGCCGGGCTACACCAGGACTGAACTACCGCCGGAGCCGGGCCGGGCTATGGCCAGGACCGGACTACAGCCAAGGCCGGGGCCGGGCTACGGGCAGGGGGCTGTCAGGTAGCGCTGGACCGTGGGGGCCAGCCAGGCGATGACGTCCTCGCGGGACATCGCGACCGCGGGCTGGAAGCGCAGCACATAGCGCGCTATCGCCATGCCCAGGATCTGCGAGGAGACCAGCGCCGCCCGGCACGGGGCGTCGTCCGGGTCCGGGCAGACGCCCGCGACGACCGGCACCATCTGCCCCGTGAACACCGCCTGCACCCGCTCCGCGCCGGCCGCGTTCGTGACGCCCACCCGCAGCAGGGCGGTCAGTACGTCGTCGTCCTCCCAGCGGTCGAGGAAGTGCGCGACCAGCGCCGCGCCCAAGCCATCGGCGGGCAGCGTGTCCGGCCGCGGCAGGCGCAGGTCGATCTCGGTGGCCGCGGCGAACAGCCCCTCCTTGTTGCCGTAGTAGCGCATCACCATCGACGGGTCGATCCCCGCGTCCCGGGCGATGGCCCGGATGGTCGCGCGCTCGTAACCGTCCGCCGCGAAACGCTCGCGCGCGGCATCGAGGATGGCGGCCTTGGTGGCTCCGGAGGTGCGGCGTGGGCCTCCGGCCGGGGCTTCGGTCGTCATGCCAACGACTGTAGGCCAACAGCTGTTGACACGCCAGTTCCGGCAGTTCTACATTTGCCAACAAGCGTTGACCAACAACCGTTGGCCAACATTCGTTGACCCGTACGCACGCACTGGCATCGATAGGGGCAGCCATGAACGACACCCCGCACGCTTCCGGCTCCACCCGCTCCACCCGCTCCACCGACTCCCGCCGCGCCACAAGTCCCACCAGCGCCCTCCGGCCCGATGAGCCCTTAAGCGTGGCCGCCCACGCGAAGACCGAGGCCGGCGCCGACACCGTGGCCGACGTCCTCGTCGTCGGCGCCGGCCCGACCGGACTGCTCCTCGCCGGTGACCTGGCCGCCGCGGGCCTGCGCGTCACGCTCGCCGAGCGTCGGCCGCACGGCATCAGCAACATGACGCGCGCCTTCGGCGTCCACGCCCGCACCTTGGAGATGCTCGACGCGCGCGGCCTGGCCGACGAGTTGATCAAGCGGGGCACGACCGTCGACCACATGGACATGTTCGGCCACATCAACCTCGACATGACCCGGCTGCGGTCGCGCTTCCCGTTCCTGCTCGTCAGCCCGCAGTACGAGATGGAACAGCTCCTGGAGCGGCGGGCCGTCGCCGAGGGGGTTCAATTCCGTTACGGCGCAAGGCTGTTGAACCTCCGCCAGGATGGCGAAGGAGTAACCGCCGAGCTGCGCGAGAGCGGCGGGGGCGGGGGCGATGGCGACGGCAGCAATGACGGCGAGCAGCACGTCACGCTCCGGGCCCGCTATCTCGTCGGCGCCGACGGCGTACACAGCGGCGTCCGCGAGGCGCTCGGGCTGCCGTTCCCCGGCGCGGCCGTGATCCGCTCGATCATCCTCGCGGACGTACGGCTCGCAACGGAACCGGACGCCATGCTCAAACTCAGCGGCTCGGGCAACTCGTTCGCCGTCGTCGCCCCGTTCGGCGACGGCTACCACCGGGTCATGGGGTGGAACCGGAAACACCAGGTGTCCGACACCGAGCCCGTGGACCTCGACGAGCTGCGCGCCATCGCCACCGAAGCCTTCGGCACCGACTACGGGATGCACGACGCCCGTTGGATCTCCCGCTTCCACAGCGACGAACGCCAGACCTCGTCCTACCGGGTCGGCCGGGCCTTCCTCGCCGGGGACGCCGCGCACGTCCACTCCCCCGCCGGCGGCCAGGGCATGAACACCGGCCTCCAGGACGCCGCGAACCTCTCCTGGAAACTGATCGCCGCACTGCGCGGCCGCGGCGCCGACCCCGACGCGCTGCTCGACAGCTACCAGGCCGAACGCCACCCGGTCGGCACGATGGTGCTGCGGAGCAGCGGCGCGCTCATCCGGCTCGCCATGGCCCACAACCCCCTTCAGCGGGCGGGCCGTTCACTCGCCGTACGCGTCCTCGACCTCGTGCGCCCGGTCTCCGACAAGGCGATGCGGATGATCAGCGGGCTCGACATCTCCTACCGGGCGGAGCGCGGTTCCCATCCGCTCGCCGGGAAGCGCGCGATCGACCTCGACCTCGCGGAGGGACGCCTCTACGAGCTGCTGCGCCGGGGCGAGTTCGTCCTGGTGACATCCCGGGACGGCCGGACCGTGGCGCCGCAGGGCGTAGTGGCCGCGCACTGGCGGAGCGGCCGCGGCAGCACTCTGCTCGTGCGGCCCGACGGGTACGTGGCGTGGGCGAGCGAAGGCCCGGACCCGGCCGGGCTGCATGCCGCACTCGCCCGCTGGACCGGGCACGAGTAACAGGGCTCCGGGGCTCCTTCGCTCCAACTACCCGTCTTGGTGCGGCAGTTCAGAAGCTGTACGGGTCGCCCGTAGCCGGGGCGAGGACCCGGTGGGTGTTGTTCGCCGGGTTGCGGTCGTACGTGCCGCCGCTCCAGGCGGTGTCGATGTCGACGCCCACCTCCGCCGGCTCGCCGACGACCGCCACGTCCAGGGCGACCCGTACGCCGCTGCCCGCAGCCCGCATCGTGCCTGTGCCGCACTGCACGGTGGCCGGGCCGGTGCGCAGACAACCGGGCGGCAGGGTCGCTCCGGGGTCCAGGGGCACCGAGAAGCGCAGCCGCACCGTGACCCCCGAGACCGGCGCCGGGCCGTGGTTCTCGGTGGTGAGCCAGACGCCGACCCGGCCGCCCCACAGGGAGACGTGCCCGTGGTACGCCACATCCGCCTCGACCCCGGCCCCGACGCCGGCACCGGCGCCGGCGCCGCTGCCCCTGCCCGTTCCCGGAACGAGGGCCGGGGCGGGAGCGGAGGCCGGAGCGGGGGCGGAAGCGGGACGGGAAGCCGCCGGGCGCGGGGCCTCGCCGCCGAGCCCGCTCGCCCCGCTCGGCGTACCCGTGGCGATCAGCGTCACCGCGGCCAGCACCGCCACAGCGACGCTCGCCAGAATCCCGCCACCACGCCTGCCCGCGCCGCCCGGTCTGCCAGACCCGTTCGGCCTGCCTGATCTGTTCATCACACGAACCAACATGAGCGAAAGGTACCTTTCACCCCTTATTTACCCAGCGCGCCACCCCGAGCGTCCGTCTCGAACCCGGCATCCGCCCCGTGCCACCCTGACCTCATGCTCGTCGCACGCTCCGTACTCCTCTTCGTCCTGGCCGCCCTCTTCGAGATCGGCGGGGCCTGGCTCGTCTGGCAGGGCGTCAGGGAGCATCGGGGCTGGGTGTGGATCGGCGCCGGAGTGCTGGCGCTCGGCATCTACGGGTTCGTGGCGACGCTCCAGCCCGACGGCGAGTTCGGCCGCATCCTCGCCGCATACGGCGGGGTCTTCGTCGCGGGCTCGATCGCCTGGGGCATGGTCGCGGACGGCTACCGCCCGGACCGCTGGGACGTCACCGGCGCGCTGATCTGCCTGGCCGGCATGGCCGTGATCATGTACGCCCCGCGCGGCCGCTGAGGGCGTCCGCCCCGCCCGGACCCGGGCCACCGAGCCCGCCCCGGCCGGACGCTTCCGGGCCCGCCTATCCTGGCCGCGTACTCACCACACGCGCGAGGAGCACGACATGACTGCCGCCGGGACCCCGATCGCCGTCGTCACCGGAGCGAGCAGCGGGATCGGTGCCGCCACCGCCCGCGGGCTCGCCGCCGCCGGCTACCGCGTGGTGCTGACCGCCCGCCGCAAGGACCGCATCGAGGCGCTGGCCGCCGAGATCAACGAGGCGGGCCACCAGGCGACGGCGTACCCGCTGGACGTGACCGACCGGGCAGCCGTCGACGAGTTCGCCACCGCCTTCCGCACCATCGGGGTGCTGGTGAACAACGCGGGCGGCGCGCTCGGCGCCGACCCCGTCGCGACCGGCGACCCGGACGACTGGCGGCAGATGTACGAGACGAACGTGATCGGCACGCTCAACGTCACTCAGGCCCTGCTGCCCGCGCTTGAGGCGTCGGGCGACGGCACCGTCGTGATCCTCTCCTCCACGGCGGGCCATGCCACGTACGAGGGCGGCGGCGGCTATGTCGCCGCGAAGAACGGCGCGCGGGTGCTCGCCGAGACGCTCCGCCTGGAGATCGTGGGGCGTCCGGTCCGGGTCGTCGAGATCGCGCCCGGCATGGTCAAGACGGACGAGTTCGCCACGACCCGGTTCCGCGGCGACACGGAGAAGGCCGCCAAGGTGTACGCCGGTGTGGCCGAGCCGCTCACCGCCGACGACGTGGCCGACACCATCACCTGGGCGGTGACCCGGCCCAGCCACGTCAACATCGACCTGCTCGTGGTCCGGCCCCGCGCCCAGGCGTCCAACACCAAGGTCCACCGGGAGTCCTGACCCGACCCGGGCGGGCGCGGACCCGACGGGCGCGGCCCTCGCCCTACGCACCCGGTGCGCCCGCCGCGCCCGACGTCCCCACTCCGCCGTCTACGCGCTCTACGCCCTCGACGCGCTCTAAGGGCTGGCTCTACGGGCTCTCAGGGCTCGACGCGCTACTGCACCTTCGCCCGCAGCATCGGCGCCCGCGTGTGGCGGCGCTTCTCGCCCGCGTGGAACACCAGGATGATCAGCCGGGCGCCCGGCGCGGCCACCGGCTGGGCGGCGCACATCGTCACCCAGCCGGGCCCGAGGGACGCGTGGTTGAGCGGACGTTCGTCGCCGTCGAGGTGGAAGTAGGCGCTGGACCGGTTGTAGATCCCGGCGGCGAGCGGGTCCGCCAGGACCTCCTTCTCGATCTGCGCCAGCGTCTGGTCGGTGGGGTCGGCGGCCAGGGCCGCCCGCAGCTGGGGCAACACCAACGGCGCCCACGCGTGCTCCCAGTCGGTCAGGGTCTCGCGGGCGGCGGGGTCGAGCGTCATCCACCGCATGGTGTTCTGCGGCACCCGGCCGCCGGGGAACATCGTGGTCCAGGGCTGGTTGTGGGCCAGCAGGTTCCAGGAGCGGTCGGTGGCGTACGCCATGTGCGCGATGCCGTCGACGGCCTCCTGCCACACTCCGGGGATCTCCTCGCCGGACTGCGAGTGCAGCGGGAACGGCGGGTCCTGGCCCAGGCAGTAGCGCCACAGCGCCACCCACTCCTGCTCGTTCATGCCGAGCAGCCTGGCCACGTCCTGGAGCAGGTCGGCGGGCGGGTTGGGGTAACGGCCGGACTCCAGGCGCCCGTAGGTGTCCGGGGCGCGGTGCAGGATCTGGTCGATCTGGGCCTGCGAGAGGCCGGGCGCCCGCCGCCCCTGCCGGGTCGGTCGGCTCAGCCCGTGGCTCTCGGGCTTGATCAGCGCGCGGCGCTCGCGCAGCAGGGAGCGCAGAGCGGGCTTGTCCATCTGTGGTTCTCCCCCGGTTACGGGCGGTCGGCGGCTGATGCCGTCGGCCGCGCGGTTGGAACAGCCGCTCCCGGCTCTCGGATCCGACTCTGCGATCGACTCCGTGCCGGGTGCTCGGCGTGCACCGGGTGACCGGTGCGCATCCCATGGTCGGCGTACGTTCCATTGTGGGCGCACGTGCCCTGGTCGGGGCCGACGGAATCCTCGCTCCCCCTCAAGGCCACCGGGCGACCGCCGGGTGCGGATCGGCCTGCGGGCCAGTGGGGACACGGCCGCCACCGGTACCGCGGCCCCCGGCACGGGCGTCGGGGCCTGAGACAACAGTCACTGCGGGCGGAGGCGGAAAGGCACCGCCCCTCACGGCCGGAGGGCGGGCCGGAGCTGATTGGCGAGGTGTGCCCTTTCGTGGCCGGTTCGGGTACGGTCGGCCCCCTCGCGGGCACAGCTGTGGCGGCCACCCCCAGGGCCGGCCGCCGAGGCACCCGCCAGGAGAGACCCCACCGATACGGTGACCGATGGGGTATGCACGGATCAAGCGGTAGTGGGTGCGCACGTACGCAGGGCGCATACACGCAACGGCACAACGGGGGCAGACATGGGCGAACCGGGCGACCGGCCGACCGACGCCGCGAACGCCTTCGAGACCCTGTCCGAGACCGGGACGGAGACCGCACCCGAGAATCGGACCGCGGACGCCTACGAGCACCCGTCCGGGACCGAGACCACCGAGACCGCAGGCGCCTTGGAGCACGCGCCCGCGTCCGGGACCGCGTCCGGGACCGAGACCGAGACCGCAGGCGCCTTCGAGCACGCGTCCGGGACCGCGGACGCCTTCGATGCCGAGAGCGCCAAGGAGTTGTCGCCCGAGGCCGTCGACGTCTACGGCCGGGTCACCCGCCACGAGCCCATCGACCCCGGGCGCGACGCCCGCGCGCTCGGCGAGCTGCGCCGCTGGGGCCTGGTCATCACCGACCCGCACCTGCCGCACCTGCCCATCGCGCTCGACCCCCAGGAGGCCGGCCGGCGCCGCCTGGACGAGGAGCTGCGACGGATGGCGGCCAGGGCCGCGCTCGCGGCCCGCATCCCCCAGCTCACCGACGAGCTTGGCCTGCACTTCGAGCGGGCCAAGTGGCGCTCGGGCCGCGGCTCGGAGTTCCTCGGCGAGGCCGAACTCGTCAACGCCCGTATCGAGCAGGCCGTCGGCCGGGCCCGCGCGGAACTGCTCACCGCACAGCCCGGCGGTCCGCGCACCGGGGCGCAGCGGGCGGCCGCCGAGGAGCGGGACGGCGCGGCGCTCGCCCGCGGGGTCCACGTCCGCAGCCTGTACCTCGACACCGGCCGCGACGACGCGACGACCCGCGCCTTCGTGCGCGCGATGACGGGCCGGGGCGCCCAGTTCCGTACCCAGGTCACCCAGTTCCAGCGCTGTGTGGTCATCGACCGGCGTCAGGCCTTCATCTCCGACCACGTCGTGAACTCCGCGCCGGGCCACGCCTCCTGGCACGTACGGGACCGGGCCGTGGTGGCCTTCATCGCCGAGGTCTTCGAGGAGTGCTGGCGCCGCGCCGACCCGTGGCACGGCGACCCGCACAGTGAGTCGCCCCGCTCGGCCGGGCCCGACGGCACCCGCACCACCCTGCTCCAGCGCGAGATCCTGCGGGACATGGCGCGCGGCATCGAGCAGCGGCTCACCGCGCAGCGCCTGGGCATAGGGCTGCGCAGCCTGTCCAAGGAGGTGCGCGCCCTGCGGCAGCTGTTCGGTGCGTCCACGCTCCAGGAACTCACCTATCAGTGGGCCCTGTCGGACGAGCGCCTCATTGACGACCGCCCGCCGCACCCCGGCCGGGCCAGCGCCTGACGCCCCGCCGACGACCTCTTCCCCAGGGGCCCATCCGGCCACCTGACCTCGTCTTTACCATCCAGTGGGCCGGATCTTTTCCCATCCCGCTTTTCGGCGGATAAATCTTCAGCGGAAAACTACCGGCGTTTGTTGCATGCTGAATGAGGACGATCAACTGCCCTGTGAAGGGCGGAAGCTGATCGCCTGACGTCCGCTGTCACGAGGACGTTGTCCGCGTACGCCAGAACCGGCAGTGCAGGGCATGGGCAGACGATGCCCTGCCGGGCGTCCCGCGGACACCGGGCGGCTTCTGCCACTGCCGCCCGGACAAAGCCGGACCCCTCCCCGGTACGTCCTCGTGGTGCGGGCGCAGTGTCCGGCAGCCCTCGGCTCGCCGAAGGCACAGCCGCGCGCCCCTTCCGGCGCTTTCCCGGCATGCGGGCCGGGAAGAGGCGGCGGCCGGGGGCTCACGCCCCCGGCCCGGCCGCGCTCCCCCAGGACCACCTCGAAGCGCGGGTCCGACCCACCCCTCGGCCCCCGCCCCGCGCCCACCGGGCTCAGCCCTTGACGCACACCACCTGCTTCAGCTTCGCCACGACCTCCACCAGGTCGCGCTGCTGATCCATGACCTTCTCGATCGGCTTGTAGGCGCCCGGGATCTCGTCCACGACCCCCGAGTCCTTGCGGCACTCCACACCCCGCGTCTGCTCGACGAGGTCCCGCGTCGAGAAGGCCCGCTTCGCCGCGCTGCGGCTCATCCTGCGACCGGCGCCGTGCGAGGCCGAGTTGAACGACGCCGCGTTGCCGAGCCCCTTCACGATGTACGAGCCCGTGCCCATCGAGCCGGGGATGATCCCGAACTCCCCCGACCCCGCCCGGATCGCCCCCTTGCGGGTGACGAGCAGGTCCATCCCCTCGTACCGCTCCTCCGCCACGTAGTTGTGGTGGCAGGAGATGACCGGCTCGAACGTGACCCTGGCCTTCTTGAACTCCTTGCGGACCACGTCCTGGAAGAGCGCCATCATGATCGCGCGGTTGTACTTGGCGTACTCCTGCGCCCAGAACAGGTCGTTGCGGTACGCCGCCATCTGCGGGGTGTCCGCGACGAAGACGGCGAGGTCGCGGTCGACCAGGCCCTGGTTGTGCGGCAGCTTCTGCGCCTGCCCGATGTGGAAGTCCGCCAGCTCCTTGCCGATGTTGCGCGAACCGGAGTGCAGCATCAGCCACACCGAGCCCGACTCGTCCAGGCAGAACTCCACGAAGTGGTTGCCGCTGCCCAGCGTCCCCATCTGCTTGGCGGCCCGCTCCTCACGGAAGCGCACCGACTCCGCGATGCCCCCGAACCGCTCCCAGAACCCCGCCCACCCCGAGGTGGGGAAGCCGTGCAGCCCGGACGGGTCCACCGGGTCGCGGTGCATGCCGCGGCCCACCGGAATGGCCTGCTCGATCTTCGAGCGGAGGCGGGAGAGATCGCCCGGCAGGTCGTTGGCGGTCAGTGAGGTCTTCACCGCGGACATGCCGCAGCCGATGTCGACGCCCACCGCGGCCGGGCACACCGCGCCGTGCATGGCGATGACGGAGCCGACCGTGGCGCCCTTGCCGTAGTGCACGTCCGGCATCACGGCGAGGCCCTTGATCCACGGCAGCGTGGCGACGTTGCGCAGCTGCTGCATCGCGCCGTCGTCCACCGACCCCGGGTCGGTCCACATCCTGATGGGCACCCGCGCCCCGGGCAGCTCCGTGTACGACATGATTCCTCGATCCCCCGAAAGCAGAAAACGGCACGTAAGCCAGAAAGCGCACGTATGGCAAAAACAGCAGCCAAAACCCACAACCAGGACAGTGGACCGGCGTTCACAGGTGCACGTGCGATACACATTGTGTCCGGCCACCGCCCTCGGGCGGCAACTACTTTTTCCTCAGTCGTCCCGCTGAAAGGAGCCCGGAAACCGTGCAGCGAAAGGCGTACGTGCCTGGTCTCGCGCTCCTGGTGGTGCTCGCCTCCGGCTGCTCCGCGGCCTCCGGGGGCGACGGCGCGACCACCGATTCCAAGGCGGGCGAAACCAAGACGGCCGCCGCGCCCCCCGGCAAGTACCGCACCCTCCCCGAGCCCTGCCGGGCCGTGAGCAAGAGCGCGCTCAAGGACATGCTGCCGGGCGCGGCCTCCCTCCCCGAGGCGGACGCCACCAAGGAGTACGCGGGCAGCGCCGACCTCACCTACGACACCGACCGCAGGGTCGGCTGCCGCTGGAAGGACGAGACGCCCGACGGTGTGCGCAGGCTCACGGTCGACTTCGAGCGGGTCGTCTCCTACGACCCCGCGATCAGCGACGACGACCAGACCAAGCAGCTCTACGCCAAGAAGGAGACGGCGGCGAACCTGCCCGCCCCGCGGAGCTCCTCGCCCACGCCCTCCGCCTCCAACTCCCCGAGCCCCAGCGGCTCCACGTCCTCCGGAGCCCCCTCCACGATGGCGGGCCCGCCCACCGGCGCCGCCGCATCGGCGGGCACGGCAAGCGGCACCGCCACCGCCTCGCCGAGCCCCTCGGGCGGCACCGACAAGGACGGCCTCCAGCCGCGCAGGCTCAGCGGCCTCGGCGACGCCGCGTTCCTGAACGACGTATCGTCCCCGTCCGGCACCGGCGGCGCTTCGGCGGCCGGACAACGTACCGTCACTGTGGTGTTCCGTACGTCCAACGTCATCGTGACCATCGATTACACCGACCAGGCCACGGCGTCCGCCGCGGCCCCCGACAGCAAGGAGCTGCAGGAGCAGGCCCAGGCCCTGGCCGGCAAGCTCGTCGAGCAGTTCAGCGAATAGCGCGCCAGCGCGAGAGACGAAGAGCGAAGGAATCATGCACCGATCAGCCCCGGCCACCCCCGAACAGGCGCACGCCCCGGCCCCGCGCATCCGGCTCGCCCGTGTCCTCGCCTGTGCCGCCGTTCCTGTGATGCTCGTCGCAGTGGGCTGCTCCTCCGACTCGGGCGGCGACAAGAAGACGGACTCGCCCTCCTCGGCGTCCTCCTCCAGCGGTGGCAAGCAGGCCTCCTCCTCGCCCTCGCTCGCCCCGGCGAAGTTCAAGAAGCTTCCCGAGGCGTGCCAGTCGATCAGCGAGAAGTCGATCGACAAGTACGTGCCCAAGGCGAAGACGAAGGCGGGCGAGGTCGGCAAGACCTCGGACCCGCAGTCCCAGGCGAGCTGCACCTGGAACGGCCTGGAGGACAAGGGCGTCGACGGCTCGAACTACCGCTGGCTCGACGTCGACTTCAAGCGCTACGACTCCACGCAGGGCCTCGGCAGCGGTGACTCGCTGGCGCAGAAGCAGTTCGACCGGGCGGTCTCGGCGGCCAAGTCGACGGGCGACGCGAAGAACGTGAAGACCTCCCCGGTCTCCGGCCTCGGCGACCAGGCGACCGCCGTCACCTTCGACCTGAAGAAGTCCGACGCGAACTTCCGCTACGGCGTCGTCGTGGTGCGCACCGCCAACGCCGTGGTCGCCGTCGACTACAACGGCACCGGCTACGAGGGTGCCGACGCCCCGGCGGCGGGCGACGTCCAGGACGGTGCGACCGCCACCGCCAAGGAGGCCGTCGCGGCCGTGACCACCGCGAACAACAAGTAACCCCCGCGCGACCCTACGGAGTCCGGACCTCCCCTGTGGGCCGGACTCCGTACGCATGTGCCAGGCTGTGCCCGCCAGTTGCTTGACAAGGGGAGGGGACGCGGGTGGCCGCGACTCAGCTGACACGGACGCACCGCATTCTGATCGGGGTGGTGGTCGCCGGTGCCGTGGTGATCGCCGGGATCGGTTTCGCGGGTTCGTACGCCGCGGTCCGCGAGCTCGCGCTGCAGAAGGGCTTCGGGAACTTCTCCTACGTCTTCCCGATCGGCGTCGACGCGGGCATCTGTGTGCTGCTCGCCCTCGACCTGCTGCTGACCTGGATGCGCATCCCGTTCCCGCTGCTCCGCCAGACGGCCTGGCTGCTCACGGCCGCGACGATCGCCTTCAACGGCGCCGCCGCCTGGCCGGACCCGCTGGGCGTGGGCATGCACGCGGTGATCCCGGTCCTGTTCGTCGTCTCCGTCGAGGCGGCCCGGCACGCGGTCGGGCGGATCGCGGACATCACCGCGGACAAGCACATGGAGGGCGTCCGCCTCACCCGCTGGCTGCTCTCCCCGATCCCCACCTTCCGGCTGTGGCGCCGCATGAAGCTGTGGGAGCTGCGCAGCTACGAGCAGGTCATCAAGCTCGAACAGGACCGCCTCGTCTACCGCGCCCGCCTCCAGGCCGTCTACGGCCGCGCCTGGCGCCGCAAGGCCCCCATCGAGTCGCTGATGCCGCTGCGCCTGGCCAAGTTCGGCGTCCCGCTCGCCGAGACCGCACCCGCGGGTCTGGCCGCCGCCGGCATGGAACCGGTACTGCTGCCGCCCGCGCCGCCGGCCCCCCGCTCCGAGCCGCAGCCGGAACTCCCGCCCGCGCACGCGCACACCCCGCCCGAGGAGCCCCCGCTCCAGGCGCAGGTCCCGGCGCAGGCCCAACCGCCGTCGCAGGCCCAGGGCCAGTCCCCGTCCACGGACCAGGCAGCCCAGCAGGAGCAGCCGTACGCCGGACCGGAGCAGCCGACCACGCACGAGAGCCCGTGGTTCGCCGCCCAGCACCTCTCGCCCGAGGAGTACGCGGGCACGTACGACCCGGCCTTCGCCGAGGCCGGGCCCCAGGAGCCCCAGCCGCCGCAGCCGCAGCCGCAGCCGGACCACGCTCTGGAGCACGAGCCGGTGATGGTCCCGTCCGGCCCCGGCCGCGAACGGCCCCTCGGCGTGCCCGGCCCCCGCGCTGCCGAGCAGGAGCCCGTCGCCGAACCGGCGCCGACCCAGGACGAGTTCGACCGGTTCGCGGAGCTCGCCTACGAGGTCTTCCGCCAGCACGAGCGCAGCGAGGGCGACTACCCCACGGTCGAGACGCTCGACATAAAGCTCACGGACGAGCACGGCGTGCGCTACCCCGACAGCACCGCGGTGCTGCGCACGCTGCACCCGCAGTTCAAGAAGCACTTCGAGGCCCAGGCCGTCCAGGCCCGGGCCGCCGAGGACCACATTGCCTGACGGTACGTCAGAGTCCTTACCGAACGACCCACTTGAGCCAAAGCCGAAGGGCCGTCACCCGCAGCGGGTGACGGCCCTCGGCGCTGTACGGACCGGACGGGATCAGGCGGCGAGCAGCTTGCGCACCCGGTCCGCGCCCACGGCGAGCAGCAGCGTGGGCAGGCGCGGGCCCGTCTCGCGGCTCACCAGGAGCTTGTAGAGCAGCGCGAAGAACGAGCGCTGGGCCACCTTGAGCTCGGGCGTCGGCTTGGCGTCCGGCTCCAGGCCCGCCATCACCTTCGGCACGCCGTAGACCAGCGTGGTCAGACCGTCGAGCGACCAGTGCGAGTCCAGGCCCTCGACGAGCAGCCGCAGCGACTCCCGGCCGTCGGCGTCGAGCGAGCCGAGCAGCTCGGTGTCCGGGTCCTCGCGGACCAGGGTGCGCTGGTCGGCCGGGACCTGGGTGGTGATCCAGTTCTCGGCACGGTCCAGGCGCGGGCGCACCTGGTCGAGCGACGTGACCGGGTTCGCCGGGTCCAGCTCGGTCAGGATGCGCAGGGTCTGGTCCTCGTGGCCCGCGGTGACGTCCACCACCGAGGCCAGCGTGCGGTAGGGCAGCGGGCGCGGGGTGCGCGGCAACTCACCGGCCGCGGTGCGGGCGGCCCTGCTGTGCGCGGCCGCGTCGGCGGGCAGCACCGAGCCGTCGGCGACCTTGGCCTCCAGCTTGTCCCACTCGTCGTAGAGCCGCTGGATCTCCTGGTCGAAGGCGATCTTGAAGGACTGGTTGGGCTTGCGGCGGGCGTACAGCCAGCGCAGCAGCTGGGGCTCCATGATCTGGAGCGCGTCGGCCGGGGTCGGCACGCCGCCCTTGGACGACGACATCTTGGCCATGCCGCTGATGCCGACGAAGGCGTACATCGGGCCGATCGGCTGGACGCCGTCGAAGATCGACACGATCTGGCCGCCGACCTGGAAGGAGGAGCCCGGCGAGGAGTGGTCGACGCCGGACGGCTCGAAGATCACGCCCTCGTAGGCCCAGCGCATCGGCCAGTCGACCTTCCAGACCAGCTTGCCGCGGTTGAACTCGCTGAGCCGGACCGTCTCCGAGAACGCGCACGCGGAGCAGGTGTAGGTCAGCTCCGTGGTGTCGTCGTCGTAGGCGGAGACGACCGTGAGGTCCTTGCCGCAGCCGCCGCAGTACGGCTTGTACGGGAAGTAGCCCGTGGAGCCGGTGCCGTCGTCCTCGGCCGCGGCGCCCGAGCCCTCGGCGGCCTCCAGCTCGGCCTCGTCGACCGGCTTCTGCGACTTCTTGCCCGGGGCCTTCTTGGTCCGGTACTGCTCCAGGATCGCGTCGATGTCGCCGCGGTGCTTCATCGCGTGCAGCACCTGGTCGCGGTAGGCGCCGCTGGTGTACTGCGCGGTCTGGCTGATGCCGTCGTACTCGACGCCCAGCTCGGCCAGCGCCTCGGTCATCGCGGCCTTGAAGTGCTCGGCCCAGTTCGGGTACGCCGAACCCACCGGCGCCGGGACCGAGGTCAGCGGGCGGCCGATGTGCTCGTTCCACGACTCGTCGACGCCGGGCACGCCCGCCGGCACCTTGCGGTACCGGTCGTAGTCGTCCCAGGAGATCAGGTGCCGGACCTCGTAACCGCGGCGGCGGATCTCGTCCGCGACCAGGTGCGGGGTCATGACCTCGCGCAGGTTGCCCAGGTGGATCGGGCCGGAGGGGGAGAGGCCGGACGCGACGACGACCACCGGAGCGGTAGCGAGTGATTTCGCAGTGCCAGGCGCACGTCGCTCCGACTCGGCGATGACATCGTCCGCGAAACGGGAGACCCAGTCGGTCTCGGTGCTGCTCTGAGCCACGGTCGGCACGTCCTTCTTTCTCGTAATGCCCTCGTCTGCCCTGGAGAGGCCGGCACGCCCATTCTCCCAGACGGAAGGAGCTGTTCCGGGGTTGCCCGTATCTCGGGAGAAAGGCAAGGGGGCCGCGTGGGAGAATCGGAGGGCAATCGTCCTCACTCCCGACAGGAACGGCACCTCATGGCCTCGGTCCATTCCCTCGCTTCCACTGTCCAGCAGCGCCTGGCGGACGCCCTCTCGGCTGCCCTGCCGGAGGCCGGCTCCACCGACCCGCTGCTGCGACGAAGCGACCGGGCCGACTTCCAGGCCAACGGCATCCTGGCGCTCGCGAAGAAGCTCAAGGGCAACCCCCGCGAGCTCGCGACCAAGGTCACCGACGCGCTGGACGCGCCGGACCTCCTGAAGGACGTCGAGGTCTCGGGCCCCGGCTTCCTCAACATCACGCTCACCGACAGGGCGATCATCGAGACCCTCGCCGCGCGCGCCGCGGACGACCGGCTCGGCGTCCCCCTGAAGGAGAACCCGGGCGTCACGGTCATCGACTACGCCCAGCCGAACGTGGCGAAGGAGATGCACGTCGGCCACCTGCGCTCGGCGGTCATCGGCGACGCGCTGCGCGGCATGCTCGACTTCACCGGCGAGAAGACCATCGGCCGCCACCACATCGGCGACTGGGGCACCCAGTTCGGCATGCTCATCCAGTACCTGATCGAGAACCCCGGCGAGCTGGCCCCGGCCGACGACGTCGACGGCGAGCAGGCCATGAGCAATCTGAACCGGGTGTACAAGGCCTCGCGCGCGGTCTTCGACTCGGACGAGGAGTTCAAGGAGCGCGCCCGCAAGCGGGTCGTCGCCCTGCAGTCCGGCGACAAGGAGACCCTGGAGCTGTGGCAGCAGTTCGTGGACGAGTCGAAGGTCTACTTCTACTCGGTCTTCGAGAAGCTGGACATGGAGATCCGGGACGACGAGATCGTCGGCGAGTCCGCCTACAACGACCTGATGCCGGAGACGGCCCGCCTCCTTGAGGAGTCCGGCGTCGCCGTGCGCTCCGAGGGCGCGCTCGTGGTCTTCTTCGACGAGATCCGGGGCAAGGACGACCAGCCGGTCCCGCTCATCGTGCAGAAGGCCGACGGCGGCTTCGGCTACGCGGCCTCCGACCTCTCGGCGATCCGCAACCGCGTCACCGACCTGAACGCGACCTCGCTGATCTACGTCGTGGACGTACGCCAGTCGCTGCACTTCAAGATGGTCTTCGAGACGGCCCGCCGAGCGGGCTGGCTCGGCGACGACGTCACCGCGCACAACATGGGCTACGGCACGGTGCTCGGCGCGGACGGCAAGCCGTTCAAGACCCGTGAGGGCGAGACGGTCAAGCTGGAGGACCTCCTGGACGAGGCCGCCGAGCGGGCCACCGCGGTCGTGCGCGAGAAGGCCGAGAAGGCGGGCCTGAGCGAGGAGGAGATCGTCGAGAACGGCCGGTACGTCGGCATCGGCGCCGTGAAGTACGCGGACCTCTCCACCTCGGCGAACCGGGACTACAAGTTCGACCTGGACCAGATGGTGTCCCTGAACGGCGACACCTCGGTCTACGTCCAGTACGCCTACGCCCGGATCAAGTCGATCCTGCGCAAGGCCGAGGGCGTGGCCCCCGCCGCCCACCCGGAGCTCGAACTCGCCCCGGCGGAGCGGGCGTTGGCCCTGCACCTGGACGCGTTCGGGGAGCTGCTCACCGAGGCGACGGCCGAGTACGCCCCGCACAAGCTGGCCGCGTACCTGTACCAGGCGGCTTCGCTCTTCACCACGTTCTACGACCAGTGCCCGGTCATCAAGCCCGAGCCGCCGAAGGACATCGCGGAGAACCGCCTGTTCCTCTGCGACCTGACCGCCCGGACGCTCACCCAGGGCATGGCCCTGCTCGGCATCCGGACGCCCGAGCGCCTCTGACCGCGTCAACTCCCGCGCGGGACCGGCCGGTTCACTACCGGCCGGTCCACCGCGAGGTTCACCGCGCCCGTTTCACCGCTCCCGGGTTCACTCGCCTTGGAGGCTCTTCCACGCGTTGTCGATCGTGTCGTACTCGTACAACGGTCGGCCCTTGACCGCGCTGGTACGGAACGGCTTGCCGCCGTCGTCCACCTTGACCGTGCCGGAGCGTTCGCCGCTGCTCCAGCCGACCTCCAGGTACCAGCTGACGTCGTGCGCCTCGACGTGCACGTCGAGGTCGAAGACCTCCGGGTCGTGCGTGGACACCTTGAACGGGAAGCCCTTGGCCGGCACCACCGAGTCGCCCTGCTTTCCGGCGATCGGCTTGGTGACCGGCTGCGGCGCGTCCAGGTCGACGTCGAAGGTCTGCGGGACGACGCCGCCGCCGCAGCCGCTGCCCATGGAGTACGCCGTCCAGTTCAGCGGCGCCTCGCGCCCCACCACCCGCACGTCGACCCCGGTGATCACCACCGCATCCTCGCTCTTGCCGGTCGTGGTCAGCTCCAGCTTCAGGTTCCCGCCGTCGACCCCACCGAGCGCCCGCGCCCAGGAACGCCGGTCCTGCGCGCTGGGCGGGGGCGGCGGGACGGCGCTGGGCTGCTGGTCGAGCAGGTAGAACTTGCCGCACGGCGTGTCCCAGTCGTACGAGCTGATGCCCGCGCTGATCGGGGTGCCGCTGGCGGCGCCCGGCTTGGCCGACGGCTTCACGTGCGAGGCGGAGGCCGACGGGCTCGCCGAGGCCGATGCCGACGCGCTCGGCGTGGGGCTGGGTGAAGCGCTCGGCGTGGGGCGCCCGGCCGCACTCTTGGTGGCCGCCCGGCTCTCCTTGGCGTCCGCGACCGTACCGCTCGGCTTGTCGTCGGAACCCGACAGCGCGGCGACCGCCACGGCGGGCACCGCGAGCGCCACGACGGCGGCCCCGATGAGCGCGAGCCGCACCCGCCTGTTGCGGAACCGGCCCGACCCGGAGCGCCCAACGGGCCCGTCGGCCGACGCGGAAGCGACGACGTACGGCAACTGCCCGGCCTCGACGGCCGGTACGGAAGCGGAGGCGACCCCGGCGTCGACATCCGCATCGGCATCGGCATCGGCATCGGCAGGCCCGCACTCACCCGCCGGGGCGGGGGCAACGGGGCCGGGCTCGGCGGCCGGGACAGTGGCGGCGGGGCCGGTCCCGGCGACAGCGGGCGGGGAAGCGGCACCAGAAGCAGCGCCCGCCTGCGGCGGGTTCGTCCCGCGTGCGCGGCGCCGCGCCTCGTCCGCCAGAATCCAACGCCGGTGCAGCTCGACGGACTCCTCGGAGCTCGCCCCGCACAGCCGGGCGAGCCGGTCGACGGGCGCGTACTCGTTCGGGACCGCGTCCCCGTTGCAGTACCGGTGGAGCGTGGACGTACTCATGTGGAGCTTGCCCGCGAGTACTCCGTAGCTGCGCCCCGAGCGGTCCTTCAACTCCCGCAGCAGCGCCGCGAACTGCTCGGACTCCGTTGTCGCCATGCCCCGGTTCCCTCCCCATCCGTCCCAGGAACGCATTCCAGGGACAGGTCGTTTCCCCAGGTCAAAGGGTGTTTCAGCGTTCCAGCTTCCCCCATTGTCCCTTGCTCGTTGCCGGGCCGCCGGACCGGCCCGCAAGGTAGGTGCACCAAGCAGCCGAACAGCTCGTTCCGGGAGCACTCCATGCGAATCCGCATCCGGTTCAACCTCGCGGACTCGGTGGCCGTCGTCGTCCTGGCGGCGTCCATCGCCACCCTCATCACTCTTCTCCACCACTACCGCCGCTGACGCGTTCGCGCTGTCGGACGAGCCAACTCACCCCCCGCGAATCACCATTCGCCTCTCGCCATCCACCAGTCATGACTCACACGGGGAGCACCCTTCGCATGCGTACCAACTTCCGCATCGCCGCCGCCGCGACCACCACCCTCGTCGCCGCCCTCGCCCTGACCGCCTGCGGTGGCGGCGACGGTTCCGGCGACACGAAGGCGGGCGACAGGCCGGCCGCCTCCTCGGTCGCCACCCCGGCGGCCGACGACGCCCAGGCCCCGTCGGCGAACGACTCCGCGGGCAGCACGGCCGGGGACAGCAAGGCCTCGGGCTCCGGCACGGGTACGGGTACGGGCACCGGCACAGGTTCGGGGTCGTCCGGTTCGGGCTCCGGCAAGCACGCCGCCGCCCCCGCCAAGACGGACGGCAAGCCCGCGAAGAAGCCCTCGTCCGGGGGCGGGGTCGTCGACACGCCCTGCACCGGCGCCAACGTGAAGCTGACGGCGACCCCGGTGACCCGCCCGATCAACCACATCCTCCTGACGGTCACCAACACCGGCAAGACGCTGTGCAACGCCTACAACGCCCCCTCCATCTCCTTCTCCAAGGACGCGCAGTCCCCGATCCAGATCGACCGGGACACCATCCCGCAGGCCGTCGTCACGCTGTCCCCGGGCGCCTCTGCGTACGCGATGGTCCGCACCCTGGGCGAGGACGACGGGAGCAAGGCGTACGACGCCGACCACGTCACCGTGTACTTCCACGGCCGCTCGGGCAACGAGTCCACGGGCCCGTCCGCCTACGCGGCGCTCTCCAAGCACGTGGCCGTCGTGGACAGCCAGGCCAGGGCGACGTACTGGCAGTCGGACCTGTCGACGATCGACAGCTGGTAGCCGGACCGGGGCCCAGCGGGCCTCAACCCGCCCGCGCCGGGCGCCGGGTGAAAGCGCGGCCCGAGGCCGCGAGGGCGAGCGCGGCGAGCACCAGGACCGCCGCCACGGCGAAGGTCACGCGCATACCGGTGGCCACCGCGCCCGAGCCCGCCGTGGTGACGTCGTCCGTCGACGAGGCGAACGCGAACACCGCGCCCATGACGGAAGTCCCGGTGATGAGGCCGAGGTTGCGCGACAGGTTGAGCATCCCGGAGGTGACGCCTCTCCGGTCCGCCGGGACGTCGGCCATGACGGCGGTGTTGTTGGCCGTCTGGAAAACGGCGTACCCGGCCGTGACGATCACGAGCGGGCCGGCATAGCCCAGCACCCCGAGCGCGGTGGGCGTCACGGCCAGCAGGACGCACCCCGCGGCCGAAGCGCCGAGCCCGGCTACGGTCATGCGGTACGCCCCGAACCGGTCCGCGACCCGTCCGGCCGGCACCCCCGTCAGCGCGGCGACGAGCGGACCGGCGGAAAGGACCAGCCCGACCAGGGCGTCGTCGAGCCGGAGTGCCCGCGAGAGGTAGAAGGGCCCGACCACCAGCGTCGCCATCATCACCGTCGACACCAGGGTGCTCATGGCGAGGCTCGTACTCAGCGCCGGATCACGGAACATGGCGGGCCGGACCAACGGGGAAGCGGCCCGCACCTCGACCCGCACGAACAGGGTGGCGCCCAGCGCGGCGGCCGCGAGCAACACCACGGTGAGGGCGCCGAAGTGGCCGTGGCCCAGTGTCATGGCCAGCGCGTACGCGGCGAGCGTGAGGGCGAGCAGCACCGTGCCGGGGAGGTCGAAGCGGGACCGTGTGGCGCGGGGCGACTGCCGGTCGCCGGGCGGCTGCCGGTCGGCCGGCACGGGACCATCGGCGGGCAGGTGGCGCCGGACCAGGATCAGCGTCACGAGGCCGAGCGGCACGGTGGCGAGGAAGACCGATCGCCAGCCGAACCCCGAGATGAGGACACCGCCGAGCGAGGGGCCGAGCGCGGTACCGATCGCGGACATCGTGCCGAGCAGTCCCATCGCCCGGCCGGTCCCCGCCTTGGGGACCGTCCCGCCGACGAACGCCATGGTGAGCGCCATCATCACGGCCGCCCCGAGTCCTTGCGCCGCACGCGCCGCGATCAGGAGCCAGAGCGTGGGCGCGGCCCCGCACAGGGCCGAGGCCACCGTGAACAGCAGGACGCCGGCGAGCAGCAGCCGTCGGCGCCCGATGAGGTCGCCGAGCCGCCCGACGCCGACGATCAGCGTGGTGACGGCGAGCAGATAGGCGAGGACCACCCACTGGACCTGCTGGAACGAGGCGCCGAAGGCGTGCGCCAGGGCCGGCAGGCCGACGTTGGCGATGCTGGTGCCGAGCGACGAGAGCAGCATCGAGAGCGAGAGCCCCGCCAACACCCATCGCACGGAGACACCCGGCCCCGCTCGCCCCGCGAGCGCCTCGGACGTCTCCGCGTCTGTGGACTTCACCATGAACCCCGCTCTCCGGCCGGAGCCCGCCGAAGGGGCTCATGCCGCAGAAGGTCCTCCGGTACGCCGAGAACGGCAATCCGTGTTGCCAATTCCGGGACGGCCGAGTGGAATGCGGGTATGCCCCGAACAGACAGCGCCCCTCCCCCGGCAGAGCCGCAGCCAGGTCCCGCGCATCCAGGTCCAGCGGTCTCTCCCCACCAGGCGGTGCTGGACGAGGTCGGCCCGCGCCTCAAGCGGCTGCGCGCCCAGCGCGGCCTGACGCTGGCCGCGCTCGCCGAGACGACGGGCATCTCCAAGAGCACCCTGTCCCGGCTGGAATCCGGCCAGCGCCGCCCCAGCCTGGAACTGCTGCTCCCCCTGGCCGGCGCGTATGGCGTGCCCCTGGACGACCTGGTCGGAGCCCCCGAGGTCGGCGACCCCCGGGTCAGGCTGAGCCCGCGCCCCCATGCGAACGGGGGCACGTTCGTCCCGCTGACCCGCTCCCCCGGCCCCCTTCAGGCGTACAAGCTGGTCATCCCGAACCGTGGCACCGAGCCGGACCTCCGCTCGCACGAGGGCTACGAGTGGCTGTACGTCCTGGACGGCCGGCTCCGGCTCGTCCTCGGCGCCCACGACCTGGTGCTCGGCCCCGGCGAGGTGGCCGAGTGGGACACCAAGGTGCCGCACTGGTTCAGCAGCGCGGACCAGCGCCCGGTCGAGGTGCTGAGCCTGTTCGGCAGGCAGGGCGAGCGGATGCACGTGCGGGCGAAGCCCAAGGCGGCTTGAGGACGAGCGCCCTTGAGGCGCGAACGGGGGTCCCGGGGCGGCACCCTCGGGGCCACCTCAACGGGCAGCCAAACCAACGGAGTTGAACGCACGCCCGAGCCGGTCGAGCCCCTCCCGGATCTCCCCCGGCGCCGAGGTGACGAAGCACAACCGGAGCGCGCCAGGATCGGGCGCACCGGCAAAGAAGGGCGCCCCGGGAACGTACGCCACGTCGTACTCAATCACCCTCCTCAGCACGGCAGTTGCGTCCCACCCGGAGGGCAGCCGGACCCAGAGGAACATGCCGCCCTGGGGCCGGTTCCAAGTGGAGCCGTCGGGCAGCGCATCGCCGAGCCCCGCGAGCATGACATCCCGGCGTTCCCCGTAGGCAGCCCGCACGGTGGCAAGGTGCGCATCCAGGTCACGGTCCGTCAAATACCGTGCGGCGGCCCGCTGGTTGACGGTCGGGGTGTGCAGATCGGAGGCCTGCTTGGCGATGACACAGGCCCGCAGCAACGCGCGCGGCGCGCGCAGCCAGCCGATCCGCAGACCCGGGGCCATGATCTTCGAGTAGCTGCTGAGCAGCACGGTCCGGTCGGCGGCGTCCTCGTACGAGGAGATCCAGGGCACGTGCTCACCCTCGTAGCGCAGCTCACCGTACGGGTCGTCCTCGACGATCCAGAGCCCGCGCCGGACCGCCACGTCGGCCACGGCCCGGCGCCGCTCGGGAGTCATGGTGCGGCCGGTGGGGTTCTGGAAGGTGGGCACGCAGTAGAACAGCTTGGGCCGCTCGCGCGCGACGATCTCGTCGAGGGCGACGGGGTCGGGCCCGTCCTCGTCGCAGGGCACGGCCACGACCCGGGCCCCGGCGAAGCCGAACACCTGCAACGCGGCGAGGTAGCAGGGGTCTTCGACCACCACCACGTCGCCGGGTTCGAGCAGCGCGGCGGCGAGGAGGGTGAGCCCCTGCTGCGACCCGGTGGTTATGAGGAGGTCGTCCGCACCGGTGGCGAGCCCGCGCTTGGCAAGCCGTTCGGCGGTGGCGGCACGCAGCGCCGGGCTGC
Organism: Streptomyces xanthochromogenes; assembly: GCF_014650455.1. GTDB lineage: Bacteria > Actinomycetota > Actinomycetes > Streptomycetales > Streptomycetaceae > Streptomyces > Streptomyces xanthochromogenes. The sequence goes on from NZ_BMUZ01000001.1 coordinate 828,981, forward strand.
CCTCGGTCGTGGAGTACTGGAGCGCCGTCGCCGCCTGCTCGTCCAGCACCGCACGGAACGCGGCGGCCATCCCCGCGCCGTCGAACAGCTCGGGCGCGGGCAGCCCGCCCGCGAACGAGATGACCTCGGGCCGGGCGGTCAGCGCGAGGATCTCCCGCACGGGCGAGGCCCCGACGGACGCGGCACGCGCGGCAAGCGCGGGAACGGGTGCGCCTGCGGCGGGCTTCGCGGCTCCGGCCGGCTCGGCGGGTGCCGATGGGGATGCGGGTGCCGATGGGGATGCGGGCATGGGGGCGGCTCCTGTCAGTTGCTCGGACGTCCAAGTAACCGGCACCCTAAGCAGCACCCGGTGGCCCGAATCCGACCATTCCAAGATCCGAGCCACCCTCGGTTTCGCCGCCCGGGCAAATGAACTCACACCAGACGAATTTGCCCGGATTCCGTTCCCCCACACCCCACTTGTCGGCCAGCGCGGCCACGAGCACAAGGCCTCGCCCGCCCTCGTCCGTACCGGCCGCCCCCTCGGTGACCCTGGGCACTCCACCCCCACTGTCGTGCACCTCGACCCGCAACACGGCCCCCTCCCACAACCGCATCCGCAGCAGGAACCCCCGCCCCGGCGGCACCCCGTGCAACAACGCGTTCGTCGCGAGTTCGCTGACGCACAGCGCGATGCCGTCGAGCCGATGGAAGAACCCCCAGTCGGCGACGGCGCCGGCCGCGAACTCCCGGGCGCCAGGGACGGATTGGCGCTCGCGCGGGTAGAACTTCTCGCGCATTTCGTTCTCGCTCGTGCTCATGGGGTGGAGCGTTGCGGAACGGACGTCCGGAGCCGCAGTGGCCCGACCCGTACAAGAATTCTGTACGGGTCGGACATGCGTAACGTGCGGTGGGGTGTGGGGAGTTGGCAGGCATGTGCCCCAGCAAGCGAACCCGCAAGAACGCCTCGGCGATGAAGCTGGTCGGTGCCCTCGTGGCGGAGTTCCGTGCGGCCGCCGGCCTGACCCAGAGCGAGCTGGGCCAACGCGTGCTGCTGCACACGGAGATGATCGGCTCGATCGAGCAGGGCCGACGCCCCCTCAAGCCCGACCTGGCCCGCGCCCTCGACGACCTCCTGGAAACCAAGCGCGCCCTGCAGACGGCCGTCGCCAACATGCCGGACGTCGACCTGATCCCGGCGTGGGCGGAGGAGTACATGGACCTGGAGCGCGAGGCCATCGCCCTGTCCTGGTTCGAGAACCAGGTACTGCCCGGCCTGCTCCAGACCGAGAACTACGCGCGGGCGGTGTTCCTCAGCAAGGTGCCCGCGATGAGCGAGGACGAGATCAACGCGCAGGTCGCTGCGCGGCTTGAGCGGCAGGAGATACTGCACCGGAAAGAGCCGCCGACGATCAGCTTCGTCATCGCGGAGGCGGTCCTGATGGACCGCATCGGCGGTGACGAGGTGTTCCGGGAGGCTCTGCAACACCTGCGCCGGTGTGCCGACCTGCCGGGTCTCACCCTTCAGATCATGCCGGTGGGACTGAAGCAACACGCCGCCCTGGACGGCCCGTTCACTCTTGTCGAGACGCCGGACCACCAGCACCTCGGATATACCGAGACCCAGCGTGGAAGCCACATCATTTCCGACCCCGACGAGGTGAGCATCCTGGCTCAGAGGTATGCGATGCTGCGGACTCAGGCTCTCAACACCGAGGACACCAAGGGCCTGTTGGACCGTTGGCTAGGAGAGCAATGAGCATCGCCTCACTGAAGTGGTTCAAGTCCAGCTACAGCGGCAGCGACGGCGGTCAGTGCCTCGAAATGGCCTGCGCCTGGCGGAAGTCGAGCTACAGCAGCGACGAGGGCGGGGCCTGCGTCGAGGTGGCGGCCCACCCGGCGGCCGTCCACGTCCGGGACTCGAAGAACCCGGAGGGCCCGACCCTCACCCTGGACCCCGCCGCCTGGCAGGGCTTCCTGACCGCACTGTGAGCCGAGGCGGGACGAGTCACGCTGCTCAGTCGGTGTTGTGCGTGGGGTAGACCTCGACGTCGGCGTAGGAGCCCTTGACGGCACCCGCGCCGGAGGGCCAGTTCAGGGTGATGGTGTGCGTCTCGTTCGGGGGCGTCACCAGGATGTTGGTCGGGTGCGAGAGGCTGTTGCCGCTGCTGTCGATGGTGTACGCGAGGTCGAAGACCGCGGCGTCACCGGGCTTCAGGGTGGTGATGCGGGGCTGGGCCTGACCACGGGGTATGGGGTTCGAGGTGTGGTCGGCGTCCTTGATGTCGACGCCCGCGAAACCGGTGGCCGAGCAGGTGGTGGAACCCCGGTTGATCATCGTGATGTTGACCCGGCCGGAGGTCTTGTCGGCCGCGGCGTTCTGGGCGTCGATGGCCAGGTCCTGCGTCTTGCAGAACTTGGTCTTGCCGTCACTCTTGGACGTGCCGTTGACGGCGCCGTTCGCGCTGCCCTTGGCCGAGCCCGACTTGCCGGCGCCGGCGGTCGAGCCGCCGCCCGAGGACTTCGAGCCGCCGTTGGACGACGCGGAGGACCCGGAGGACCCGGAGGAGTCGGAGGAACCGGAGTCCGCGGTGGCCGGGGCGGACGGGGCCGAGGAGGACGAGGAACCGGCGGCCTGGCCGTTGGAGGAGTCGTCGCCGTTGCAGGCGGTGAGCGAGAACGTGGCGGCCACGCCGAGGGCGGCGAGAGCGGCGATGCGGGTGAGCTTCACGGTGTTCCCCCAGGAGAGGCGTTTGTTCGGTCAGAACTATTTGTAACTCGCAGCGAGTTACGAGAGATCTCCCGCGAGGTCTTCGTTCTGTCACAGGCGCCACATATGAAGGTGCCGCAGGGCGGCCTTGCTCGGCGACACGAGCGGGCACTCAACTCCCTTTCAGTGCAAGCCAGTTGTTGTCGGCGAGCACGCCCGGGCCGGCCAAGAGGTGGCGGCGCCACCGCCGTCCGAGGCGAATGAGGGCGTTCCGGCCGGGGTTGGCGTTCCACGTCGGTCCTGGGCCGAGGGCGTTGTCAGTGGGGGGATCTACATTCGGGGCATGGCGATGCTTGCGAATCCACTCCCCCAGCTGACGGACGACCCGACGGGCAGGACGCTGGGGCTCGACCTGCCGCCGGGCAGGGTGATCGGCCCGACGGCCGACCCGCTGCTCTGGTACGCGGATGCCCCGGCGGCCCCGGCGGACTGGAAGCGCCTGGCCCCGGCCCGCAGGGCGGCGGGGCTGCACCCCGTACTGCTGGGCGGAATACAAGAGTTGGCGGACTGGGAGCTGGCCCCGGAGGAGATGTCGTACCCGGGCGACCATGACGCCGAGGACGTGCTGGAAGAGCTCTGGGCGGGGCACGCCGCGGGGCTGGGCCACGGGGCGGAGGACTGGCCCGGCCTGGCGGAGGGGCCCGAGCCGCGGGAGGACCCGGAGTGCAGCGCGGCGGAGGTCGCGGCGGCGGCAACGTGCGAGGGGCACCTGAAGGGTGCCCGCGCGGCACTGGTCCCGGCCCGCCGCAGCGCGGACGTACCCGCGGCGCTCGGCTGGCACGGCCCGGAGAACCATGAGTACGACGTGGCACGGCTGTGCGCGGTGCTGCGGTCGTGGGAGGACCGGTTCGGGGCGCGAGTGGTGGGCCTGAGCCCGACGTGCCTGACGGTGTCGGTGGCGGCCCCGCCGACGGACGAGGACGAGGCGCTGGTGCTCGCGGCGGAACACTTCGCGTTCTGCCCGGACGGGGTGGAGACGGACTTGGCGCAGTACGCGGAGTCCCTGCGGCGCGGGGCGAGTTGGACGTTCTGGTGGGACTGACGCGCCCCTGCCGAACCGGCCGCTCTTAACGAATCCCTGGCGCGATGATCGATCATTTCGGGAGCATCATGAGCCTATGAATGGAACGGTGGCGGGGCCCACCCAGGCGGTACCGGAGCTGCCCGAGAGGCGCGTACTGGTCGGCATCACGACAGTGATCGGCACGGCGCTGCTGCTGGCTGCGGCATGGCTTTCGCTGGTGTCGATACCTAGGGCGCTGAACACGGAGCAGGAGTTCCGCGCGGCCCGGCCCTGCCCGGCCGCCCCGGCGACGGCTGCGCCGGACTGCCTGCGCTCGGTGTCCGCGGTGATCGAGCGCACGACGCTGCGGGGCCCCAAGAGCCGCGTGCTCTGGCTGCACGTCAAGGATGCCGAGGGCGGAACACCGGCCCTCGAATTCAAGGACAAGGGCGACAGGCCGTACGGCAATCTGGTGGGCAAGCGAATCGGCCTCGCCTACTGGGAGGGATCGGTCCGGTACGTCGACTGGGCGAACGCCCGCTGGTATACGGCGGACGACCCGCGAGGCGGCTACCGGGCCTACCTGGCCTGGGCGTTGGGGCTCACAACGGTGGGGGCCGGACTGATCCTGATCGGCCTCTGGTGGATCCGGGGTTACAGCAATACCCGCCTCCGGTACCCGGAGTCGCCCGCGCTGCTCGGTGTCGCCACGGCCTCGTTGACCGGCCTGAGTGTCGCGATCGCCTGGCTCGCCCCCGGCTGGGGGACAGCGCTGAAGGGATTCGGCGTGGCGGCAGTGGTCGTGGCAGGGGCGTGCGCCCTGGCGATCCTGCTGGTGCGCCGGGCGAACACACGCAAGGAAACGGACACGATCGAGGTGGCCCCGGTCGTCCCGACCGAGGAGTCGGTCTTCGGCGGCGCGGTCCGGGGCGACGTCCCGTACGCGGGCCCCCTGGGCGACGGCTACCTGATAGCCGAACCGGGCCGCCTCTCGATCATCCCGGACCCCGACTACCGACTCCATCCCCGGGTGGTGCCGTCCACCCTGAAACCCGTACGCGTCCGCCCCGTGTACCGAACGGACCCGTTCGACGCCGGCGAAGTCGCATGGGTAGTGGAATGCCGAGACGGCGAAACCCCGGTGTTCATCGCCACCGCCAAGGCCAACATCCCGGTGCTGCTCGGCGCGCTGACCTCGGCTAACGGGCCGGGCGCGGGGGCGAAGGGCACCTAGCTGGGGCCCTGCGGGCACATACCCCTATATCAATTTCCGGGTGACTTGCTGGAGTTCGGCCCAGGCTTCCGATCGGGTTCCGTCGCCGAAGGTGTAGTGGAACGCGGGGGAAGCGGCGGGGCCGAGTCGGGTCGGCGCCAAGTGCGGGGCAGGTGATTCGGCATGGGCGAGGCCGGTCTGTCGTACGACGTCGGGGCCGAGCGTGAAGGACACCGGCACGGGCAGGGCTTCGAAATGTGAGGGAACGGTCAGGTCCCGTCGGCCGGTGCGCAGTGTCGCGAGCATGGTGGCCAGATGGTGCCGAGTGGCGAGCAGGCGGCCCAGCTCGGAGAGTGCGGCCAGGGGCGGGGCGCTGCCAGGGGCGTACCCGAGCGCAAAGGCGATGTGTTCCTCGATGCCGGCCGGGGTGTGCAGCACCCGCGCAGTGGCGATCCCGGGGTGCACCGGGCCCCCGACGGCGAGGAGCCAGGTGGACGCCGACTTTTGGGCTCGGGCGCGGGCGAGGTCGGTCAACTGGCGCCTGTCCCATGGCAGATTGACCGGCTCGGACGTGCCCCAGCCGACGGGACGGGCTCCGGTCAGGTGGTGCCAGGCGGCCTCAAGAGCGCCGCCCAGGAGCAGATCTTCGGCAGCGGGCTGGACGGTACGTATGGAGAGCAGCAGTTGCTGTTCGCCGGAGGCGCCCGCAGCGGCAGCTCGGGACTTGAAGGGCTCGGCGATGCGGGCCTTGCGGCCTTCGCCGAGCGCAGGCCTGAAGCCTCCCTCGTGCCAGCGGAGTTGGACACCGGAGATGCCGTCGTAGTAGCCGCACTCCGGGTGCTGGATGATCCAGCGATTGGGATGAACGGCGAGTGCGGCGCGGGTGGGCTGGGTGAGGCGGCAGGACGGAGGGGTGACGAGTTGCAGGGCCCGTCCGTCGGCTGCCGCGGCCCTCAGGGCGTCCGAGAGCCAGGTGGTCAGGGCGATGACCGGGCGGTCCTGGAGGATGACGGAGGCGTGATCGGTCTGGATGTCCACGGCCGGCGGGTGGTCGCCTAGTGTCGTGGACGAGGTGAGGCCGGTGGTGGGGACGACGTCGGTGTGGGCAACATGGGGTGGCCAGACGGCGCCGCCCAGCACGGTGGTCAAGCGTCCGGCGAAGGAGGCGGCGAGGCGTTCACCCGCGGGAACGGCGGTGTTGGCCCGGGCCTCCGTCCACCAGAACGGGCCCTCCGGCAAAGGCACTTGGTCCCCGAGGAGGCGCCGCGCCTCGTGCGGATGATGAACCAGGTGCGGAGCCTCGACGGAGACGAGGGCGGCTCCATCAGCGGTACAGAGCTGGAGGACCGCCCCGTCGGCGAGGGTGTTGACGCGCAGACCGGGACCGCCCGCGTACAGGCCGGCGAGCACCGTGGACGGGTCGGGCATGGTCGGGGTGAGGGCGATGACGTCCTTGGTCACGGCTGTTTCTTCCGTCGGGGGCCGAATGAGTGGAGTGCATGGGGATACGCGGGGAGGGCGGTGTCGGACGGTGTTCCCGCTGCTGCCCGCGGTCCACTTCCTTGCCTGCTGGAGCAGTCACCCGCTGTGGAAGCCGCGGACTCCGGCTGAGGGGCGTGCCAGCCGTACTCGGTGGGCGGCGCGGAGGGATTGCCTGCACCTGCCCACGTCGTGCGCCGATCCACTGCGCCGCGGCCATGAGGCTCGCGGATCAGCGAGGAAGCAGTGGATTCTCGTTCCTACGGCTGCTGGGTGTCACGATCTCCCCAACCACGGAACACAAGAAATGCACTCCAGGACGAGCGCCTAGCCGAAGACGGCATCGGTGAGGTCCGGTCCTCGCCCGTCGACGATGTCAGGAGCCTGAAGCCCGTGGCCCTCTGCTCTCCCGTAATACGTCGGCTCGCCGGGCTCCGCATCGACCCCGAGTACATGAACGAGCTCATCCAGGGCTGACGCGAGCCGGGGGGCATTGGCGGCATGGACGGCTGGATGGGGCTCGCCCCGGAAATCGCACAGCCCCCATACGTCGTGGTACACGGACAGTTCGGCCCAAGGCCCGATCTCGTCGGGCGACACCGTCAACTCGACGAGACGGTATTCGTTGTGACGCACTCCGCTCGCGTCCACCCACACGCCGGATCCCCGCACGAGGATTCCGCCCATCTCCGCCTCCGGATGACCAGCCGGCCGACAGGCCCGCAAGTCGTCAGGCAATGCCGGATCGTCGAGCGAACGTCTGACAAGGTCAAAACGGCTGTGGATGCCCAGGCCTCCCTTTCCCACCTGGAACCAGTGCCACTCCAGCGTGTCCGGTTCGAGCAAGGCGTGCTTATGGAGCACCGTGCTCATGCGCCCCGCCGTCCTGAGCGCGGACTCCAGCCCAGCCTCCACCACGTCATCCAAGTCCCAGAACCAGGAGCCGCACTCCCTCGGCGCGCGCATCAGCATGGCTGCCTGACCTCCTCGGCCGCCCCAGGCCTCGCTGGCGGAGCCACCGATGCCGACCAGGTGTCCGAAGCCCTCAAGCGCGCCTCCGACTCCGCCGACGAGGAAGCCGTCCCAGACGTAGTTCTTGGCGAAGTAGTCGATCTCCCAGAGGTGGTGGGATTCGGACTCGGGCGTGCCCCAGGGAAGTTTGCTGGCGTGATTGAGGTCGTCGGGGGCGTAGCCGTACATCACCGTCTGTGCGTTGGAGGTGTGGCTGCCGTCGTCGTAGACGAACTTCGGGCCGCCGACAATCGCCGAGATCTTGGTCGCGGCCCGGTTCTCGGCGTCCCTGAAGGCACTCTCAGCGGCGCTCACGTCGTCCATGAGGCCTTGGTGCCGGCTGACTTTGTCCTCGTCGTACGTCCAGTCGTCATCGCCCGAGACTCTGTCGACGAACGCGAGGGCATCACTCTTGAGTTGGGCCAGCTTCTTGGCGAGCGGCCGGGCCTCGACGGAGAACGTCTCCAGTGCGTCGGCCACCGTCTCCAGGTTCTGGGCGAAGGTCTCGGCCTTGTCCATCACCGGACGGGTGGTGCCCAGGAGCTGTTCGGCCTCTGGTGCTTTGTAGACCCCGGCCAGGGCCTGGAAACGGGAGTGCACGTCCTTGCCGCCGTTACGGATGCCGGTGGCGTCCGTGCGGAGCGCGGAGACGTCCTTCTCCAACTGGTCCAGATTGCCGAGGAATTGAGGTATGCCGGACGGCTCGATCATGCGCTACTTCTTCCCGTCCTGCGGACCGCCCGGCTTGGGCAGCTTGACCTCCGGCGCGGCCAGCGCCGTGTGCTCGGCGTTCGCAGCCATCTCGAGGTTCCCGACCACGTAGTACGCGGTGGCCTGGCGTGCGCCGTTCACCGACTTCGCCGCTCGCGCCCCGAGGAACAGCACATCCCCCGCGGTCTTCTCCACGAACAGTTCCAGCGCCGCACCGATCGGCCCGATGGGCGTCGGGCCACAGTAAGCACCGCTGATCGTGCCGGCGGAATTGGCGGCGCTGGTCACGTTCGTCCCGTACGACGTGACGTTCTTGCTCACGTCGTCCATCGCCATCCCGACCAGCGAAGTCACCGATTCCACTCCGGATTGCGAGACATCCCACCCCGTCATACCCAACCCCGTTCCTGCGTCCCCGTGAATTGATCACTGCACCCGGTGCTGTCTCAGCCGATGGCGTCGACTGCTGATTTGGCTTTGGAGAGGGTGGAGTGGGCGGTGCCGT
>NZ_BMUZ01000002.1:0-30102 GCF_014650455.1 Streptomyces xanthochromogenes
TAGTTGAGGCGGTCCGCGTTCACATGCGCGCCGAACCCGGTGGCGATCTTGTGGTAGTTGGAGAATCCGTTGCCCGTGCCGTCGGCGGCGGTGATCGAACCGTCCGACTCCAGCGCGACCAGATCGGCCTTCCCGTCGCCCGTCAGGTCGCCGCTTCCGGCGTCGGTGATGTTGTCGTAGCGACGGGGGCTGAAGGTGCCGTGACCGGGGAAGTACGGGTAGTCGATGGTGCGTGCGATGCCACCGCTGCCGCCGGACTCCTCCAGGCCGTTGTACTTGGTGTGGTCGGCGTTCGCCCACCCGTTGAAGATCACCACGTGGCCGTCGTTGCCCGCCGAGGGGTTCAGCAGGATGTCGCCCGGCTTCAGGTCCTCCTTCGCGATCGACGAGGAGAAGCCGCCCAGCGTGGGGGTGGTCTCACCCCAGTTGTTGGAGGCGGAGGTGGCCAGGTTCCAGGCCATCGAGACGAAGCCGGAGCAGTCCGTGCGGTACCGCTGGCCGAAGGACGTCAGGTAGGAGGTCTGGCTGTAGGGGACGCCGGCGTCGGTCCACGTCTTCGCCCGGGATATGACCTCGTCCCGGCTGATCTGTCCGCCCACCGAACTCGCGGCGAGCGACCTCGCCTGCGGGGCTGCGAACAGGCCGTTCTTCTTGGCGGCGGCGTCGAGTTGGGCCCGCGTCGCGTTGGTCGGGTTGGGCACGGTCGGGGTGAACGGGGTGATCCCGCTCAGGTCCGCGGCCGGTGCCGAGGCCGAGGCGACCGGGGCCGTGGGCTGCGGGGCGGCACCTGCCGGGACGGCCAGGCCGAGGACCACGGAGGCCAGCGAGGTGGCGAGCAGGGTGGCACGCACGGCGACGGTACGACGGGGCATGCGGGACATGAGGTGTCTCCAGGAAATTCGGGCAGGCCTGAACAGGCCTGGGGGTGGCGAAAGAGGTGCCTGACCGCCCGCGGCGGACGCGTCAGGAAGCGTGAGGCAGCACCGGGCCGGGCAACGGCCACCGGACGAGGCCGGTGCTCGCGGAAGCGTCGCGGCCCGCAAAGCAGCCGGGTGCGACGGGAGTTGGGGGGTGACGCCGGCCCGGTGTTGCGGTGCTGGCAGCCGGGCGGGCCGTCAGGGGAGCTGAAGGGGCTGAAGGGTGTGGCGTGCTCGCTCGGTGATGCGATTTGCGTAACTGGGCTGACAGCGACGGGAGTTGCGGGAGGCGCTGCTCATTCGGTGTAGCGGAGTGCGCAACGGAGCTTCCGTGCACACGGGTTGAGGACGGCAGGGGGGCGGCGTATGCGGTGTCGGAAGGTGGGAGCCACGCGGGTGCGGCCGCGGGTGTGGTGTCAGACGGTGGGCGCCACCGCGGCATGGCCGGGGGCGGCCGGCCCTCCCCGCGCCCGCAGGAAGAACCCGCAGCCAGGCGAACCCGGCGGGGCCTGCCCGGCACGGCACGGGCACCCGCGCCTCACCCGCCACGGCCCTCCGGCACTGAGCCGCCGCACCCGGATCGCCGGCTCCGAGCACGGGTTCTTCCGTCCGGCCGCCCCGCCGGGTTCACCCGGGTCCGGCTGCCCGCCGTCTGCGCCGGGGCGCCGAGGCCGGCCACCGAGGCCATGGGTGCGAGGGCCGCGGTGGCGATTGGACGGGCAGTCGCGGACATGGTGTTCCCCCTGGTCGGTCACGGTTCTTCGGCGTCTGCGGCCGATACGGATGGTGCGAGGACTTACCCGGCCGGTCGGCGGCTTGTTGCCCCCGCCTCCCTTCCGGTGAGCACCATCCTGTCCCGCCGGCAACGCCCCAGGAAGAGCTTTCCGGTGGCACCAAAGTGGCTGGCGCCTAGGTGCCAGCCTGGGTGGTCCATGTCGTGCCCGGACCCCGGACCCCGGACCCCGGGCCCTGACCCCGGGCCCTGACCCCGGGCCCTGACCCCGGGCCCTGACCCTGCGCCCCGGCCCTGCGCCCCGGCCCCGCTCCGGCCTCGGATCGTGTCCGGCGGGCGGAGGAGGGTGTAGGGGGCGGCGGCTCGACCCGTTAAGAATCAACGCGACGCCCCTTGTAATCCACAGCCACCCGCGCATCAATGGACGACAGTCGATCCGACGACCCGTCAGATCCAGGCGACGGACCGGCGCGGGGTGCAGAGCCGCAACCCCGCACCGGAGTCGGACGCACTCCCTCCGCGCAAGCGAAAGCACAACGCAGCAGCACCGCACCGCACCAGCACAACGCACCCCCGCCCCCGTAGAGCCATGCCCGCACGCCCGCGCACCCGTGCGCGTGGGCCACGCGGGGGCCGCTGCGCGGTCGTGTGTCGATGGACGCGGCAGACGATCAACTCCCTGTAACGGGAAGGGGAATCATGCGTAACAGCACCAGCAGGCCGGTCGCGCGGGCCGCACTCGCGGTGGGGGCGGTGGCCGTGGCGGGCCTCGCCTTCGCGCCGAGCGCCGCCGCCGTCACACCCACCACGGCGACCGCCACGTACGACTGCGGAACCTGGGGCGGGGGCGGCGCCACCCTCACCGCCACCCAGAGCGGCACCGCCGCGACCATCACGTTGACCTCGGCCGTCACCACCCCGGTCGCCGTCGGCGCCAACCAGATCAGCGCGACCCTGACCCTCGCCAAGGGAGGCGGCGGCACCAGGGTGTTCACCGGCAAGGCCAACCCCGCGCTGCCCGCGGGCAGTTCGGTCAAGATCGGCCCGCTGAAGGGCACCGTCGCCGCCGGTGACAGCCTCAACTCGTACTTCGCCGGCACCGCCCTGAAGATGGTGATCTTCGGGGTCACGGTGAACTGCGACGCGACGACCTCCCAGTCGCCGGGCCCGTTCGTCTTCTGACCCACGGGCCGGCCCGCGGCCACAACTGACGTGCAACGACTGACGTACAACGACCGACGCACGACAGTTGATGCACGACAGCTGATGCACGACGACCGACGCACGACAGCTGATGCACGACAGCTGACGCACAACCGCGCAGAACGAGCCGGTGCCGTCCCGGGCGGCGCCGGCTTTTCGTGTGCCCCGGCACCGGCGCGCGCGGCGCGAAATGCCGCAATCCGCCGGGATCTTGACAGTATCTGATGGGTCATCAGTTGCTGCGCCGGGATTCCATTGACTTCTTTTCGCCCCGAGCCGTCAATGGCCCCCTGTCGGCGCAGCCGAGCCGCGCTGTGCCACTTCAGGAAGGGGGGCAAGCCCATGTCGGAACGTCGAAGACGGCGTCTGGCCGCCGTGTTGGGGGCGGTCGCACTCGCCGCCGGGACCGGCGCGCTCGCCGCACCCGCGAGCGCACTGGCCGCGACGCCCGTCGATTTCGCCACGCACTGCATCCCGCCGGCCATCGCCGGCATCCCGCCCATCGACGGCACCACGAACGCCACCGTCACCGTCGACAAGGCGGCGCCCAAGGTCGGCGACAAGGTCACCGTCACCTACACGGTGAACAAGCCCGCCGCCAGCAACCCCGTCGACATCGCCCTGCCCGCCGACATCATGACCCCGACCGGAAAGGTCGTCCTCGCGGGTGCCCAGACCGGCACCGTGGACGTGACCGGCCCCAAGAAGAACGCCCCGGTGCCCGGCAAGGGCGCGTTCCCGGCGTTCTCCATGAGCGGCAGCTTCACCGCCACCAAGGCCGGTGCGATCAACCTCTCGCCCGGCGACTACAACATCCACACCAGCTACATCATGGAGCTGGACACCCCCTGCACCGTCACCAACCCGCCCGCGCCCGTCTCCGAGACGGTCAACGCCACGGACGGCGGCGGCCAGGTCAACCAGCGTGCCATCACGGCCGACCCGGCCTCGGGCCAAGCCGGTGACCGCACGACGGTCAGCGGGTCCAAGTTCACCCCGAACGCGGACGTCACCGTCGCGGGCTGGAACGGCACCGCCACCACCGCCGACAAGATCACCTTCAAGGCGGACGCCAACGGCGACTTCACCGCCCGGCCGAAGATCACCGACCCGGCGACCACCGGGATCGTGGCCTACGAAGGGGCGGCCTGGGACCCGGCGAACGGCGCCGGCCCGGTGGCGTACACGGTCAACAGCGGGCCCCCGCCCACCGGACCGAGCCAGAAGCTCAACACCTCGGTGAACGCAGGTACGTTGGCGATGACCCAGGCCGGTGACAGCGTCGACCTCCAGGCCGTCGACTTCGGCAAGGGCGGCGCCTCCACCGGCGATCTGCAGACGGTGACGGTCCAGGACTTCCGCGGCGGCCCCGCGGGCTGGTCCCTGACCGGCAAGGTCACCGACTTCACCGGCCCCGCCGGAACCATCGACGCGGGCAGACTCGGCTGGACCCCGGCCTGTTCCGCCAAGGCGGGCTCCCCGTCCGTATGTGCGGCGGGCTCGGCCGGCAGTGTCGGCAGCGCGGGTGCGACCCTCGCCTCCACCCCGAACGCCGCGCTCACCGGCGGCGAGTTCACCGTGGACGCGAAGCTCTCGCTCGACGTGCCGGCGTTCACCGCGCCCGGCGCCTACAGCGGCGTACTGACCCTCACCCTCACCTGATGTCCACCCGTGGGCCGGGCGCGCACCCGGCCGGCCCACCCGTCCCCGGGGGTCCCGCACCGTGCGCAAGCTGTCCGCACTCCTCCTGGCCGTCGTGCTCGCCCTGCTCGCCGCGCCCGCGGCGCACGCCGCCGACAACGGCAACTGGTCGGTTTTTCCCGCGAGTTCGGGCGCCGCCCAGCGTCCGTACTTCTACCTCTCCGCGAACCCCGGAACCACCCTGGACGACAAGGTCACCGTCGCCAACAAGACATCGGCGCCGCTGACCTTCCGGCTGTACGGGGCCGACGCGTACAACACCGAGCGTGACGGAGGCTTCGCCGTACGCACGGAGAAGGAGCGGCAGGCGGGGGTGGGGGCCTGGACGAAGCCTGCCCGGAGCACGGTCACCGTCCCGGCCCGCTCCTCGGTCACCGTGCCCTTCACGCTCGCCGTGCCGCCGGATGCCGAGCCGGGCGATCACGTGGGGGCGCTCGTCGCCCTCGACGACCGGGTCGCGCCCGGCCCCGCCGCGAACGGGAAGGTCGCGGTCGGCATCCAGCAGGCGGTCGGCGCGCGGGTCTATCTGCGGGTCGGCGGGCCCACCGTGCCCGCGCTCGCCGTCGAGAACGTCTCGCTCTCCCAGCACCGGCCGCTGGTACCCGGCGCGGGGGAGAGCCGCACGGACATCACGTACACGCTGCACAACCGGGGCAACGTGACCCTGAACCCGGCGGTCCGGCTGAGCGCGACCGGCCTCTTCGGCCGTACGCTGCTCGGCCGGGGCCTGACGAAGGTGCCGTCGGAGCTGTTGCCCGGGCAGCGGGTCACGCTCACCGAGGCGTGGCGCGGGTCGCCCCAACTGGACTGGGGCGACGTCAAGTTGACCGCGACGGCGAAGGGGGCGTCGGGCTCGGGCGGGGCGTCGTTCCTGGCCCTGCCCTGGCTTCCCCTGGCGATCCTGCTGGCCGCGGCCGCGGCCTTCACGGGCCACCGCGTCCTGCGCCGCCGCGCCGCCGCCCGCGCCTAGGGTGCCCCCAGCCCGGACTGGGGCCCGTTCGCGCAGTTCCCCGCGCCCCTAGACCCGTTTTCGTCCTCGGGCCGTGCGGGGCTGGTCGCGCAGTTCCCCGCGCCCCTAGCAGGATCGGTGCGGGCCCGCACGAGCATCTTCAGCCCGTCATGGGGGTCCCCCCTGGCCCTTGAGGCCTTGGGGGAGTTCGAGGACGAGCGCCGTTCAGGCGCGATATGGGGGTGCAGGGGGCGGCGCCCCCGCAGGGGTCTGGGGCGGAGCCTCAGGGGGCGTGGGCGGCGCGGCGCCCGGGATCGGGGAGAATGGCGGCATGAGCGCTCGTACCCCTGCCGCCGACACCTCCGCAGCCCCCACCCACCGGGCCGGCTTCGCCTGCTTCGTCGGCCGCCCCAACGCGGGCAAGTCCACCCTCACGAACGCTCTGGTCGGGCAGAAGGTGGCCATCACCTCCAACCGCCCGCAGACCACCCGGCACACCGTGCGCGGCATCGTGCACCGCCCCGACGCCCAGCTGATCCTGGTCGACACCCCGGGCCTGCACAAGCCGCGCACGCTGCTCGGCGAGCGCCTCAACGACGTCGTCCGCACCACCTGGGCCGAGGTCGACGTGATCGGCTTCTGCCTGCCCGCCGACCAGAAGCTCGGGCCCGGCGACAAGTTCATCGCCAAGGAACTCGCCGGGATCAAGAAGACCCCCAAGATCGCGATCGTCACCAAGACGGACCTGGTCGACTCCAAAACCCTGGCCGAACAGCTCATCGCCGTGGACCAGCTCTCCAAGGAGCTCGGCTTCGAGTGGGCGCAGATCGTGCCGGTCTCGGCGGTCGGCGACCAGCAGGTCCAGCTGGTGGCGGACCTGATCATTCCGCTGCTCCCCGAGAGCCCCCCGCTCTACCCCGAGGGCGACCTCACCGACGAGCCCGAGCAGGTCATGGTCGCCGAGCTGATCCGCGAGGCCGCCCTGGAAGGCGTACGCGACGAGCTGCCGCACTCCATCGCCGTCGTCGTGGAGGAGATGATCCCGCGCGAGGACCGTCCCGCCGACAAGCCGCTCCTGGACATCCACGCCAACGTCTACATCGAGCGCCCCAGCCAGAAGGGCATCATCATCGGCCCCAAGGGCAAGCGCCTGAAGGAGGTCGGCATGAAGTCCCGCAAGCACATCGAGGCGCTGCTCGGCACGCCCGTCTTCCTCGACCTGCACGTCAAGGTCGCCAAGGACTGGCAGCGCGACCCCAAGCAGCTGCGCAAGCTCGGCTTCTGAGCCCCGCGCGTCCCGGTGCGCACCGACCGCCCGGTACGCCCCATTCGGTACACACCGACCCCCGCCGCGTGCAGCTCACGGCGGGGGTCGGTGCGTACGGGGCCGGGACGGGCCGGGCGAGGGTCAGGAGACCTTCGGGGCGCAGCGCATGCCGATGTAGCAGCAGGGCGTGCCGTCCGGAAGGGTGGCGAACACGACCGGCATCCAGTCCGCGCTGTACGCGCCCGAGCCCGCCCCCGCGAACACCGTGTCCGTCACCGCCACCAGGTCCATCTCCAGCGGCGGCGAGAAGTCCTTCATGCCGCCGACGAACTCGTACACCAGGTGCGCCCGGCCGTCCTGCCGCTCGGAGACGGTGATGCGTACGCCCTCGCGCTCGTACGTCCCGGTCAGCGGCGCCAGGTCCACCGCGACCGGCTCGGCGGGCGGCTCGAAGGGCGCGGGCATCCGGACGGCGGCGAGGTCGCCGAGCAGTTCGCTGAAGAGCTCCTCGTAGAGGCGGCGCGCGTCGCCGCCGTTGGTGAGCAGCACGAGCGCGAGGCCCGCGCTCGGCACCACCCGCAGGAAGCCGTACTGGCCGATCGACGCGCCGTCGTGGCCGAATCCCTGCACGCCGTTCCAGTCGTACAGCGTCCAGCCGAGCCCCCAGCCGTCCGCGTGGACGGTCCACTTGTCGGGGGAGTCGACCTCGCGGGCCTGCATCGCGGCGACGCCCGCCGGGGAGAGCAGCCGGGTCCCGTCGGGGGCGGTGCCGCCCGCGAGGTGCATCCGCGCGAACCGGGCCACGTCCCCCGCGCTGGCGATGACCCGGCCGTACGGGCCCGCCGAGCGCGGCATGAGGTCCCAGGCCGGGGCCGGCTCGGGGTCCTTGCCGTACTCGCCGAGGTGTCCCATCGCGGCCCGGAACCGGAGGGCCTCCTCGGGCAGGGTCATCGTCCGGTCCAGGCCGAGCGGGGTCAGCAGCAGGTCCTTGAGGGCCTGGTCCCACGTCGTGCCGTGCAGCACCTCGACGATCCGGCCCAGGACGTTGAAGCCGAGGCTGCTGTACGAGCAGGCGCTGCCGGAGGGGCAGTCGAGCGCGACGCCCTTCGCGGCGTCGACATAGCGCTCGACACAGTCGTCCCCCCGGCCCGAGTCATAGGTGAAGTCGCAGGTCAGGCCGCTGGTGTGGGAGAGCAGCTGCCGGGGCGTGATGGTGCGGCTCGCCGCTTCGTCGGCAACGGTGAAGTCGGGCAGCACCGTGCGTACGGGCGCGTCCAGGTCCAGCCGGCCGGCGTCGGCGAGCCGCATGATCAGCGTCGCGGTGTACGTCTTGGCGAGCGAGCCGAGCTGGAAGACCGAGTCGGTGGTCGCCTCGACGCCGGTGCCGGTGTGCAGCACCCCGCTCGCCAGCTCGTGGACCGTGTCGTGGCTGAGCACGGCTAGGGTGGCGCCCGGCACGTGATGCGTCTTGCGCAGGGTGTCGAGCCTGGCCTGCCACCGGCCCAGGTCGAACCGGGTGCCGCCGGAGTCGCCCGCCCCCCACGCACCCTCGGCCCGCCAGTTGCCCCGCTCGTCCCGGCTCACGTTCTTCGACACCGCTCGCTCCCTCTTGGTGCGCACCACTGACGCGTACAACGTTCTCCCGTTGCGCACACCGTACGCAGGAAGATCGAGGGGGCGCAAGAGCGCACGCTTGCGTCCGTGCGCGGGCCCAACGGCCCTCAGGAGCCTGGGAGTTCGGCGATCAGGGCGGTGCCTGCCGGACGGAAGCCGAGCGTGGCGTACATCCGGGCCACATCGGTGTCGCCCGCGGACAGGAACACCGTGGTCACCCCGGCGGCCCGCGCATCGGCGACCAGGGCCGCGGTGACCGCGCGCCCGAGTCCCCTGCGGCGCGCGGAAGGCAGGGTGCCCACCCCCACGATCTCGGTGACCGCACCCACCGGGTTGTGCATCCCGGAGCAGAGCGGCAGGCCGTCCTCGAAGGCGGCCGCGATCGCGGTGCGGCCCGCGCGGATGCGTTCGGCCACCTGCTCCGCCCGGCCGTCACCGGCACGGGAGGTGATCTCGGCGGCCAGTTCGGCCGGGCCCGCCTCCCCAACTCCCGTACCGGGAGCGGCGAATGCGAGGTGCGGCACGACGAGCGCCGCGTGCAGCAAGGGGTCGGCCGCGTCGAGGACCCGTACCTGGGGGTGCGGATCGGCGGCGGGGGCGTCGGCGTGGAGGACCATCAGGGGATGCTCGTGCACCGCGAGGCCCGACTTCTCGACCGCCGCCCGCAGCCCCGGGCTCACCTCGGCCACCCACTCGAACGCCTCGGGCGCCCCGAGCGCGCGCTGGCGGGCCCGCACCGCGTCCACGTCGGCGGCCGTGACCGGCCCCACGTGACCGAGCGTGGGCCGGGCGTAGAACGGCCAGCCCGCACCCTCGCGGACGAAGAGGGTCAGCGGCCCGAAGTCCTCGGCACGCGCCGAACTCCGGGGAGCCGCGTCGTAGTAGTGCTCAAGACCGTCCAGGGTGGCGCGGGGAGGGATGCTCATGGGGCGATCCAAGCAGGGGACCGCCCCGCCCGCACGCGCCTTTCCCCGGCGTCTACGCTCCCTCCTTCAACACCCTTGAGATCAGCTCGCGTTGAGCATCCGTCAGATACGGGTCGGCGCAGTGGACGGGCCGGCCGTCCACGGTGATCGTGTAGTGGAAGCCGTCCGGCACCCCGAGGGGCGGTTCGTCGTGCCCCTCGTCGAGCGCCGCCTTCACCAGGGCGTGCCATTCCGCGGCGTCGGGCCTGCCCGTGGTGTCGACCTCGGCCCGGCGCTCGATGCCGGCGAATCCTCCTGAGCGGGAAACCTCGATACGCATGGCCTCTGTCTAGCAGCCGCGGTCCGGTACGTCAGCACGTACGGCTCAGGAGGCCGGAACCCCCACCTGCGACCACGCTTTCCGGACTGCCTGGGTCTCGGCGCCGTCGCCGTAGCGGTCCCGCGCCGCGATCACGGTCAGCCCGGCGAAGTCCTTGAACATCGCCTGACTGCCGAGGCGGCCGCAGGTGAGCACGTCGTACCAGATCTGACCCGCGTGCTCCCAGGCCTTGCCGCCGAGCGCGTCGGCGACCAGGTAGAACGCGTGGTTGGGGATGCCGGAGTTGATGTGCACACCGCCGTTGTCGCGGCCCGTCGTGACGTACTGGTCCATCGTGGCGGGCTGCGGGTCCTTGCCCAGCACCGCGTCGTCGTAGGCCGTGCCCGGCGCCTTCATCGAGCGCAGCGCGTCCCCGTGCACACCCGGCGCCAGCAGGCCCGCGCCGATCAGCCAGTCCGCCTGGTGGGCGTCCTGGTCGAGGGCGTACTGCTTGACGAGGGAGCCGAAGACGTCCGACATGGACTCGTTCAGGGCGCCCGGCTGGCCGAAGTAGGTCAGGTTCGCGGAGTGCTGGGTGACGCCGTGCGTGAGTTCGTGGCCGATGACGTCGACGGGCAGCGTGAAGTCCAGGAAGATCTGGCCGTCACCGTCGCCGAACACCATCTGGCTGCCGTTCCAGAAGGCGTTGTTGTAGCTGTTGTCGAAGTGGACCGTGGCGTCGAGCGGCATGCCGTTGCCGTCGATCGAGTGCCGCCCGTACGCCTGGAGGTACAGCTCGAAGGTGGCGCCGAGCCCGGAGTAGGCGCGGTTCACGGTCGCGTCCTGGACCGGCGGCTCGCCCTCGCCGCGCACCCGGCGGCCGGGCAGCGTGGTGGAGTGCTGGGCGTCGTACACGGTGCGCTGCGGCTGGTCGGCGGCGGCACCCGCGGGCGGGGCGGCCGGCTCGGCGCCGAGGACGGTGGTCAGCCGGCGTTCGGTGCGCTGCGCGGCATCCGCGACGAAGGTCCGTCGGGCGATCCGGGCGAGCGCGGGGTCCTCGGCCTCGATGAGCCGGTCGAAGACATGGGGCGGGACGATGGTGCAGAAGACCGGGTTGAAAACCGGGTTGGTGGTGGCGTCCATGGCCGAAAATGTGGCACTGGGTCATGGTGCTGTCACTAGTCGCCACCATGATTGTGGAGCGTGCTTTCCCTACGACCGTTCCCGGCCACCACCGGCACCCGCCAGTGGCGAGGTATACATCACTTTTTGTCCGGGTATGCCGTGGCGTCCCGCATACTGATACGGGTCCGGCGCTCCCGCCGACCCTCGGCTAGGCTGCGGCATCATGCGTATCGGGCTGCTTCTTCTTAGCTGCCGCGGCGAGGGCCTGTAGTCGTAGGCCGACCCCCTCCCCGCGGGATCTGGTGTTGCGCTCGACAGTCGGCCGTCCCTCTCACCGCCCGAGGAGCCGCACGCCATGTCTCAGCCCGTTGGTCGCCCCACCCCCGTCACCAACGCCACCCGGATGCAGAAGCCGTCCGGGATGCCGGTCCACAAGTACGGCCAGTACGACGCCGTGGACATCCCCGACCGCACCTGGCCCGACGGCCGCATCACCCAGGCCCCCCGCTGGCTGTCGACCGACCTGCGCGACGGCAACCAGGCGCTGATCGACCCGATGAGCCCGGCCCGCAAGCGCGAGATGTTCGACCTGCTGGTGCGCATGGGCTACAAGGAGATCGAGGTCGGCTTCCCCTCCTCCGGCGAGACCGACTTCAACTTCGTACGGTCCATCATCGAAGAGGGCGCGATCCCCGAGGACGTGACGATCTCCGTCCTGACCCAGGCCCGCGAAGAGCTGATCGAGCGCACCGTGGAGTCCCTGCGCGGCGCCCACCGCGCCACCGTCCACCTGTACAACGCGACCGCCCCCACCTTCCGCCGGGTCGTCTTCCGCGGCACCAAGGAGCAGGTCAAGCAGATCGCCGTGGACGGCACGCGGCTGGTCATGGAGTACGCGGACAAGATCCTGGGCGACGAGACGATCTTCGGCTACCAGTACTCGCCGGAGATCTTCACGGACACCGAGCTGGACTTCGCGCTGGAGGTCTGCGAGGCGGTGTGTGACGTCTGGCAGCCCGAGGAGGGCCGCGAGATCATCCTCAACCTGCCTGCCACGGTGGAGCGTTCGACGCCGTCCACGCACGCGGACCGCTTCGAGTGGATGAGCCGCAACCTGACCCGGCGCGAGCACGTGTGCCTGTCCGTGCACCCCCACAACGACCGCGGCACCGCCGTCGCGGCGGCCGAGCTGGCGATCATGGCCGGCGCCGACCGCATCGAGGGCTGCCTGTTCGGCCAGGGCGAGCGCACCGGCAACGTCGACCTGGTGACCCTGGGCATGAACCTGTTCTCGCAGGGCGTCGACCCGCAGATCGACTTCTCCCAGATCGACGAGATCCGCCGCACCTCCGAGTACTGCAACCAGATGGAGGTCCACCCGCGCCACCCCTACGCGGGCGACCTGGTCTACACCGCCTTCTCCGGCTCCCACCAGGACGCCATCAAGAAGGGCTTCGACGCGATGGAGGCCGACGCGGCCGCCCAGGGCAAGACCGTCGACGACATCGAGTGGGCCGTCCCGTACCTGCCCATCGACCCCAAGGACGTCGGCCGCTCCTACGAGGCCGTCATCCGGGTCAACTCGCAGTCCGGCAAGGGCGGTATCGCCTACGTCCTGAAGAACGACCACAAGCTGGACCTGCCGCGCCGCATGCAGATCGAGTTCTCGAAGATCATCCAGCAGAAGACGGACGCGGAGGGCGGCGAGGTCACCCCCACCGCGATCTGGTCGGTCTTCCAGGACGAGTACCTGCCCAACCCCCAGAACCCGTGGGGCCGCATCCAGCTGCGTTCCGGCCAGACGACGACGGACACGGACGGCCGCGACACCCTGACCGTCGAGGCGGTCGTCGACGGTACGGACACGGTCCTGACCGGCACCGGCAACGGCCCGATCTCCGCCTTCTTCGAGGCGCTGGCCGCCACGGGCGTGGACGCGCGGCTGCTGGACTACCAGGAGCACACGATGAGCGAGGGCGCCTCCGCGCAGGCCGCCTCCTACATCGAGTGCGCGATCGACGGTGTCGTGCTGTGGGGCATCGGCATCGACGCGAACACGACGCGGGCGTCGCTGAAGGCGGTCGTCTCCGCCGTGAACCGCGCGGCCCGCTGACCCGTCGCGTCGCCGGGCCCCGCGGTGAACTGCCGGGCCCGCCAACGCCGTTGCCACCCCGGGCCGCCGCCCCGCCCTCAGGGCAGGGCGGCGGCCCGGCTGCTTCAGCCGTTCCGCCCGGTCGCCCGCCTGGGCAGGCAGAACATCAGGCCCCACATCAGGACGAGGCTGCCGCCGGCCCACCACAGCACCCCGGTGAAAGCGTCCCGGTTGACCGCGCCGTCGGATCCGCCGCCGGTGACGGCGAAGAACAGGACGGCGGTCAGCGCGGTCCCGAGGGCGATGCCCAGATGCATCGCCGTGTTGAAGAGACCCGAGGCCGAACCCGCGTTCTCGTGCGGGACGTCGGCGAGCGCCATGTCGGCGAGCGGGCCGCCGACCATGCCGAGACCGAAGCCGATCAGCACCACCGGACCCGTCATCGCAACCAGGGTCAAGTCGGCCTGGAGGCAGCCGATTTGGACTCCGTACGCGGCCATCGAGGCGAGCGCGACCGCGGCTCCGGCCTGGGGCAGCCGACGGGCGAAGCGCCCGGCGCTCTTCGCGGCGATCGTCGCACCGGCCAGTTCTCCCAGCGAGAGCAGCACGAAGGCCAGGGCCGCGTGGAAGGGACTCATGCCCAGGCCGCGCTGGAGGTAGAGCGTCCAGGTCATGAAGAACAGGCCGCACAGCAGGCCGAGCGTCAGCTGCGCGGAGAGCCCGCCGGTGAACCGCCTGCTCCGGAACACGGACAGCGCCACCAGCGGGGCACGGTTCTGCTTGCCCCGCTGGTGGCGGAGGAAGACACCGAGGACGAGGAGTCCGGCACCGAGCATGGCGAAGCACCACAGCGGCCAGTGATGGGTGTGGCCCTCGGTGAGCGGGAACAGGACGAGGACGATGGCCAGCGCGGACAGCAGCATGCCGGTGAGGTCGAGCCGGTCGGCCCGCTCCGCGGTCGACTCGGGGATCACCTTGCGTCCCAGGACGATCACGGCGAGGCCGACGGGCACGTTGATCAGGAAGATCGGCCGCCACGACAGCCCGAACAGGTCGGCCTCGGTGAGCAGCCCCCCCAGGACCGGGCCCAGCACGTTCGCGAGCGAGAGGACCGCTCCGTAGAGGCCGAAGGCCCTGCTGCGGTTCTCGCCGTCGAAGGTGACGTGGAGGGTGGCCAGGACCTGCGGAATCATCAGAGCCACGCCGACGCCCTGGAGCACACGGGCGCCGATCAGTACCGCGGGTCCGGTGGCGAGGCCGCACAGCAGCGAGGCCGTAAGGAACACGACGGTACCGATGAGCAGGATTCTGCGTCGGCCGTGGATGTCGCCGAGGCGCCCCCCTGTGATCAGACCGACGGCGACCGTCAGCGAGTAGCCGGCGGTCAGCCACTGCACCGCCGCCGGGCCGGCCCCGGTCGACGACTGGATCGCGGGCAGGGCCGTGAGGACGACCGACTGGTCGAGGATGTCCATGAGCTCGGCGACCAGGAGCACCAACAGGGCGATCCGGGCGGCCAGGGTCATCTTCCGCGGTGGGCGCGACGGAGATGGAGTGCGGGACGGGGTTTCGGTGATGTGCTGCGGCTCGTTGCCGAGCGCGTGGGAAGACACGGGAGGGACTCCTGATCCAGGGAACCGGGGAGTCAGTCCTGCCCTCGACCGCGCGGGGATCGGCACACATCACACCCGGGGCGGACGGCAGAGCTGCACCCGGGGAACGACCAATGATGGGCGACGCAACTCAAGCCAACGCGAGTCCGCCCCCGCACACGTGCGAACGCTCGGCACGTGGGGGAACTGCGGACCGCTACCGGGCCTGGGGGATAAAAACACCTCGAAGTCGCCACAGATGGAACGGGGAGCCTGCGTGCCGCGACTGCCGGAGCCGCGGCCCCTCCACGGTACGTCATCCCCTCGGCGCGGCCCGTGGGTGGCCGGTCGCGCAGTTCCCCGCGCCCCTTGACCCCGTTTTCGTCCGTCCGTCGGGGGTGGCTGGTGGCGCAGTTCCTCGCGCCCCTGAGCCTGTTTTCGGCTGCGGGCCGTGGGTGGCTGGTCGCGCAGTTCCCCGCGCCCCCTAACCCGCTTTCGTCCGCGCACCGTGGTCGCTTCTCGCGCAGTTCCCCGCGCCCCTGGCGGTAGCGGTGCTGGGTCACCTACAGCCCGTCCGGCGTTTGAGGACGAGCGCCCTTAAGGCGCGAACGGGGTCTGGGGCGGAGCCCCAGGGGGACCCGGAACCAACCAACCCCGCGCATACGGGCGGGCGGGTGGGCAAAATCCCCGGGGTCTGGGGCGGAGCCCCAGGGGGCCGGAATTCGCCAAGCGGGGGCACCTCCTCCTCCCGGGGAGCTGACGCCACCGCGTCGATGTGGTTAACATCACGTCAACGCGGCAACGTTGCCGGAGCGTTACGGAGGTGCGCGGTGCGGCCAGCACGGGGACAGAACGGCACGAACCTCAGCACCGGGCCGCAGCCCGGCTTCCGCCCCCGCCTGTGGTCCACCCGAACCCAGTGGCACACCGTAGGAGACGGGGAGTTCTTCTGCCCCGACTGTGGAGGCGACCGCAACTACCAGCGCCGCACCGGCCGCAGGCGTCTCGCGGTCCTCGGCATCCCCCTGGTCGCCCGCGGCACCACGGGCCCGGTCGTCGAATGCGCGGCCTGCCTCGGCCACTTCGGCACCGAGACCCTGGACCACCCCACCATCACCCGCTTCTCCGCGATGCTGCGCGACGCCGTCCACACCGTCGCCCTCGCCGTCCTCGCCGCGGGCGGCACCTCGTCCCGTACGGTCACCGGCACCGCCGTCGCCACCGTCCGGGCCGCCGGGTTCGAGGACTGCACCGAGGACCAGCTCGTCGCCCTCATCGAGGCCCTCGCCGCCGACACCGGCCGCTTCCTCGCCGACCCCGTCGACGACACCGACCCGTGCGGCGCGGCCCTGGCCATCGAACTCCACGAGGCCCTCGAACCGCTCGCCCCGCACCTCGCCCCCGCCGGCCGCGAGTCCATCCTGCTCCAGGGCGCACGGATCGCCCTCGCGGACGGCCCGTACAGCCCCGCCGAACGCGAAGTGCTCAGCACGGTCGGCGGCGCGCTCTCGCTCTGCGCGGACGACACCGCCCGACTCCTCGCGGCAGCCGCCCGGACACCGTCCTGAACCAGCCAACAGATCAAGGGAGTTGAGCCGACGACCCCGTCGGCCCGACTCCCGTACGCCTTCTAGAGCGCGCCGCTCCTGACCCCGTTCACGAACCCCTGCCAGGCTCCGCCCTCGACGACGAGAGCGGGCCCGGTGGGATTCTTGCTGTCCCGCACGGGGACGATGCCGGGGAAGTCGTCGGAGACCTCGACGCAACTGCCGCCGTTGCCGTCGCTGTACGTGCTCTTACGCCAGCGAGCGGCGCCGAGGAAGCCGTGACCGACCTCGACGCACTCGCCACCATTCCCGTCGCTGTAGCTGCTCTTGCGCCACTGAACAGAACTCAGGTCGTACTCGCGCATCGTCTGTAGTCCTCAGCCGCCGATTCCACCAGGGCGAGGGACGCCTCCGGCGACAACGCGGCAGCCCTGATCAGATCGTAGGTCGCCTGTGCGCGCTTCACCAGGGCAGGATCGTCCAGCAGATTGCCCGAAAACACCGCCTCTGTATAGGCAGTTGGAGGTGCATCCTCGAAGTCCATGAGCCGTAGTGTTCCGCTCATGACCGGCGGCGCTCCAGCCGCGAAGGGGATCACCTGTACCAGTACTGTTCTGCTCCGGGCGAGTGCAGCGATATGTGCCAGCTGTTCCCCCATGGCTGCAGGGCCGCCGACAGGGATGCGCAGCACGTTCTCGTGGAGGACGGCCCAATACACGGGCCGTGTAGCGTCCGCGAGGATGCGGGCCCGGTCCACGCGCGCGGAAACCTTGTCGTCCACGAACTCATCCAGTGCGAACGGGTGGGTCGCGATGGTCAGCGTCCGTGCGTACGGCGCGGTCTGGAGAAGTCCGGGCACCACCGCCGGGGCGAAGTCACAGATCTGGGTCGCCAGACCCTCAAGCTCGGCCGCCGCAGCGAAGTAATCCGCATACGGCGAGTCCTTGATGAGCTTGCGCCACATCCGCTCGAAAAAGCCATCGGTTTGCAGTATTTGATCGAGTCGCTGCGCCACGTCCAACTGCGGTTTGCGAATCGCCTGTTCGAACTGGCCGATGTAACCGCCGGACACGAAGACCCGCATGCCCAGCTCGGCCTGCGTCAGATCCGCCTCCTCGCGGCGGTTTTTCAGCTCAGCCCCGAAGAACTCCCAGGCGGCCTGCCGAGATCCGGGTCGCCGCCTCCTGCCTGTGTCGCCCACCATTCAACTCCCTTGCACAGCGCTGCCGTTGTAGTCGGCCCGCTCTGTCGGTCTCCCCGGTCGAGAGGTCAATGTAGAGGCGTCGGAACGGAAAGGGAATGGGAGGCTTTGGCCATGGGTGTACCCGGGAGAATCATCGAAGCGGAGTCGGTCGTAAAGGAATTGAGGGGCGCGCTCGCCCGGTCCGGAATTACGTTGCCGTCGCTCGGCCTGGACCCCATTACGTGCATGAACGAGAAACTCGGGCTGCTGATCGACCTGGGTCGCTGCACCCCGGACACCGCCCGTCGCCTCGCTGCCGTTCTGCCCGGCCCTGCGGCGGAAGGGCCGTGAGCCTCTCCCTGCCCGTGGGCGCGTACGCCGTCGACACGGGCAGCGGCAAGGTGGGCCGGGTGATGGGCCGGGCGGGGCCGTACCTGTTGCTGCGGCCGTACGGCGGGGGCCGGGAGTGGGAGTGTCTGCCGGAGGCGGTGCGGGCGGCCACCACCGTGGAGTGGCTGACGGCGGCGACGGCACATGCGAACGCGCGCAGCCGGGGCGAGGTGCTCTGATCGGTGGCACTCCCCGGGCGGGGGCGCGTTACTCCCGGGGGAGTAGCGGGGGTGGCCGGGACACCCGGGGGCGTACGGACGATCTCGGCCGTGGGCGGGACGGATTCCGCCCGGCCCGGCGGGACGCTGGATGCAGCCGGGCAGGCCGCAGGGGCCCTTCCGAGACGTCCGGCCGGAGGGGGCCCGTCATGGGGTCAGGGACACCAGGAGCGACCCGTACGCCAACTACCGTGCGCCGCAAGGCAGTTCCGTGGGGCGTGCTCGCGCTCTGGCTGATCGTGCTCGCCGTCGCCGGGTCGTTCGCGGGCAGGCTCGGGGACGTACAGCGCGACCAGACCGCCGACTATCTGCCGGCCGGAGCCGACTCCACCCAGGTCGCCAAGCTCCAGGACAAGCTGCCCGGCGGCGAGATCACCGGCCTCGTCCTCGTCTACCACCGCGACGGCGGCCTGAGCGCCGCCGACCGGGCCACCGCCGCCCGGCAGGTGGACACGGTCACCGTCCCGCCCGGCACCCCGGCCGCCCAGCCCGCGGCCGGCCTCGGCGCGGCCACCGACCCCAAGGCCTTCGCCGCCGTACGCAACGGGCCCGGCGTCACCTCCCAGGACGGCGCCACCCTCATGTACGCGGTCTCCACCGCCGCGCCCGGCAAGGACGACGACGCGAAGAAGGCCTTCGTCGAGGCCGTGCGCGACCGGGCAGCCGACACGGACGGCATGAGCGTGAAGATCGGCGGGGACGGCGCGCTCGCCGTCGACGCGCGCGGCGTGTTCGGCTCCCTCGACGGGACGCTGATGCTGGCCACCGGCCTCGTCGTCGCCCTGCTCCTCATCCTCACCTACCGCAGCCCCGTGCTGTGGCTGGTGCCGCTGCTCGTGGTCGGCGCGGGGGCGGTGAGCGCGCGGGCCGCCGTGTACGGGCTCGCCTCCTGGACCGGGATCACCGTCACCAGTCAAAGTGCCGGGATCATGACCGTGCTGGTCTTCGGCGCGGGCACCGACTACGCGCTCCTCCTCGTCGCCCGCTACCGCGACGAACTGCGCCGCACCCCGCTCCCGTACGACGCGATGCGCACCGCGCTGCGCGGCTGCGGGCCCGCGCTGCTCGCCTCGTCCGGCACGGTCGTGGCCGGACTGGTGTGCCTGCTCGCCGCCGACCTCAACAACATCAGAGGGCTCGGCCCGGTCGGCGCGGTCGGGGTGGTCTGCGCGCTCGTCGCGATGCTGACCCTGCTGCCCGCGATCCTGGTACTGCTCGGCCGCCGCGTGTTCTGGCCGCTGATCCCGGCGTACGGCAGCGAGCCCAAGCGCCGTCGGCGCGAGCTGTTCGCCGCCATGGGCGGCTCGGCCGCCAAGCGCCCGACCGCCGTACTGCTCACGGGAGTTGTGCTGCTCGGCGCCCTTGCGCTCGGCGCGTTCAACCTGCCCGGCGTGCTCAAGCAGGAGGACAGCTACACCACCGAACCCGACTCGACCGTAGCCATGACCACCCTCGCCACCGCCTTCCCCGACCGCAGCAGCCGGCCCATCGAGGTAATGACCCCGACCGGCCGCGCCGACCGTACGCTCGCCGACGCCCGTGCCGTCGACGGCGTCGCGAGCGCCGCACGCGGCCGCAGCGGCGCCGGCTGGACCGAGATCGCCGTCACCGCGAAGGCCGCCCCCGAATCGGCGGGCGAGAACGCCACCATCGAGCGGCTGCGGGATCGGCTGCCCGGCGCCCACGTCGGCGGCGCCAGCGCCCAGGCCCTCGATCTGGCCGACACCAACACCCACGACCGGCTCGTCGTCATCCCGCTCGTCCTCGGCTGCGTCCTGCTGGTCCTCGCCCTGCTGCTGCGCAGCCTCGTCGCCCCGCTGTTGCTCGTGGCCGCGGTCGTCCTGGTGTGGGGCGCGGCCATGGGCATCGGCGGCCTCGTCTTCGGCCCGGTCCTCGGCTTCGCCGGGCTCGACCCGGGGCTCCCGCTGCTGACCTTCGTCTTCCTCGTCGCCCTCGGCGTGGACTACGGCATCTTCCTGATGCACCGCACCCGCGAGGAGACCCTGCGCGGAGCCGGGCCGCGCGAAGCGGCGCTGACCGCGCTGCGGACCACCGGCGGCGTGATCGCCTCCGCGGGCATCGTGCTCGCCGCGACCTTCGCGGTGCTCGCCTCGCTGCCGCTCGTCATGTTCGTCGAACTCGGCACGATCATCGCCGTCGGAGTGCTCCTGGACACCTTCCTCGTCCGCACCTACCTCGTGACCAGCGCCAACCTGCTGCTCGGCCGGCTGGTGTGGTGGCCGGGCCGCCTCTCGCGCAGGCCGTCGGCGGCCGCCGAACCGCCGCCGGAACTGGTCGGCACCGGCCGGTGAGGGCGAGGACGGTGGGCGAGGATGGCAAGGTGGCAGACGTGAACCGACCGACCGGCCCGGGCCTCGGGGAGCGCGCGGCAGCCCTGCTGCACCGCGAACCCGGGGACAGCGCGCACCCGCTGCGCGCGGACGCCGCCCTCGCCGCGGGGGCCGGGCTGCTCGGCGCGGCCATCGCCTACGCCGACACCGCGCTGCGGCCCAGCGCGCTCGGCTGGACGCTGTTCGCCGCGTCCGCGCTCGCCCTCCTCTGGCGGCGGCGCCACCCGATGGCGGTGCTCGCCGCGATCGTGGTCTGCATCGCCCCGTACCAGCTGCTCAACAACGCCCACATGGGGACCATGCCGATCGCGATGACCGCCCTGTACACGGTCGCCGCGACCGGCACGGTCCGGCGCACCGCCACCGTCGGCGCATGCGTGGTGGCCATCGCGATCACCGGCATGTCGTTCAACGGCGTCCACGGCGTCTTCGGCGTGTTCCGCACCTCCGGCTGGCTGGTGGCCGCGCTCGTCCTCGGCGTGGCCGTGCGCAACTCCCGCGCCTACGTCGCCGAACAGCGGGCCGTCGCCGCCCGCGAGACCGAGCGCAAACTCACCGAGGAACGCCTGCGCATCGCCCGCGACCTGCACGACCTCCTCGCCCACAGCATCACCCTGATCGGGGTGCGCACGTCGGTGGCCGCCCACGTCCTGACCGCGTCCCCCGACCGGCTCGACCGGGCGGCGGTCGCGGCCGCCCTGGACTCCATCGCCGACACCTGCCGTGAGGCCCGCGCCGAACTGCGCACGACCCTGACCGTGCTGCGCGCCGGCGAGCAGGGCCCCCTGTCCGACGAGCACGGCCCGCTGCCCGACCTCGACGCGCTGGCCGATCTGGTCCGCAGCGCCGGTGCCGAGCTGACCGTGGCCACCGGGGACACGCATGTGCCGCCCGCCGTGGGGGCCGCTGCCTACCGGATCGTCCAGGAGTCCCTGACCAACGCGGTCCGCCACGCGGGCCCCGACGCCACCGCCCGGGTCCGTGTCGAGACGGCGGGCGGCCCGGTCTCCGGTCCGGTGCCCGGCCCGGTACTGCGGGTCACCGTCACCGACGACGGCCGGGGCGCGGGCCCGGCCGCGGGCGGTTCCGGCTTCGGCATCCTCGGGATGCGCGAGCGGGCCCGCAGCGTCGGCGGCACCCTGGAGGCGGGCCCGCAGCCGTCCGGCGGCTTCCGGGTCGCCGCGGACCTGCCGCTCGTACCGCGCGCCTTGGGGGACGAGCCCTTGGGGGACGAACCCATGGAGGACGAGCCCATGGAGGACGAGCCCGTGGAGGACGAGCCCGTGGAGAGGACCGCATGACCGCCGCCGTGCCGGAGGAGGCGCCCATCAGGGTGCTGCTCGCCGACGACCAGACCCTCGTGCGCTCGGCCTTCGCGATGCTCGTCGAGTCGGCGCCCGGCATGGTCGTCGTCGGCGAGGCCGGGACCGGCGCGCAGGCCGTGGAGCTCGCCCACGCGTCCCGGGCCGACGTCGTCGTCATGGACCTGCGGATGCCCGGCACCGACGGCATCGAGGCCACCCGCCGGATCGCCTCCGCCGAGGACCTCGCCGGGGTGAAGGTGCTCGTCCTGACCACGTACGACACCGACGAGAACGTGCTGGAGGCGCTACGGGCCGGTGCCTCGGGATTCCTGGTCAAGGACACCCGCCCGGCCGAACTCCTCGACGCCATCCGCACGGTGGCGGCCGGCGAGGCACTGCTCTCGCCGGGCCCGACGGCAAGCCTGATCGCCCGCGTCCTGCGCACCCCGGGCCCCGAGGCGGGCGCCGGCCCGGCCACGCTCGCCGCGCTCTCCGCCCTCTCCCTCCGGGAACGCGAGGTCCTCACCCTGGTGGCACGGGGCCTCAACAACACCGAGATCGCCGACGCGCTCGCCCTGAGCCCGCTCACCGCCAAGACCCACGTGAGCCGGATCATGGGCAAGTGCGGGGTACGCGACCGGGCCCAGCTGGTGATCCTGGCGTACGAGTCGGGGCTCGTGGTGCCGGGGGCCTGAGGCCGCCGGGGCGGCCGCGGGGAGCCGGGCGCGGGCTGCTGGTTGCCGGATGCCGGATGCCGGATGCCGGAGGATCAGTCGCGCCCCGGGCCGTCCGTGCCGGCGGGCTGGATCAGGGAGTCGTCCGAGGGCCGCGAGGGGCGCGTCTTGGAGGCACCCTTGGCCGGGTCCGAGGCGGCGGGCAGCGGCGCGAGCTCGCTGCCGTTCCAGCGCAGGGTGGTGTCCGACTCGCGGTTGCGGCCGCCCGCGGGTTCCGTGACCACGAGGTCGCTGCCGAGCGTCGCGGCACTCGTCCCGGGCCGCCCCGCGTACTCCAGCACCGCGTGCGCCTGCTCGCCGACCGCGGTGTACACCCAGAGGATGGTGCGGCCCAAGTCGTCGTAGGCCAGCACCAGTTCGCGCTTCCCGTCGCCGGTGAGGTCCGCGTACGCGGGAGGCCGCAGCCGGCACGAGGGGCCGTCCGGGCACTCCTTGAGACCGCTCTGCACCGCGCGGTCCGTCGCCGGGTCGGCGGTCAGGAGCCGCACTCCCTCGATCCGCGTCAGATCCCCGTCCGGGACGGTCACCCCCGGCACGGGCCCGCGCGCGTGGAAACCCTGGCCGGGCTTGGCGGGCGCGACGGAGCCGGGATGGTCGGGCCACAGCGGCGAGGCGGTCACCGAAGCGGAGGGCGTGGGCGCGGGCCCGTCGTCCCGCACCCCCTCACCCGCCGAGCACCCCGCGAGCACCAGCACGGCAAGCGCGTAGCCTGCGGCGCGAGCGTGCCGGGCGGGCGTGGGCAGCGGCATTCCGGTCCGTCCAGGGGGCTGAAGTCATCGGCAAACGAGTCCTGCCACAGGACAAGAGGGTCCTGCTGCCGCAATGGTGCCCTATCCCTCTGTGCGTACCCCGTGAACGGGGGGTGCGCGCGGTGTGCGGGGAGCGTGGAGCGCTTGAGGGGCAAGGGAGGAGAGGGCCGGGGTGATCCCTGCCACGCCGCTCCGCGGGGGGTGGCGTACGGGGCGCGCCTGCGGCCCCCGGGCCACGGCCGACTGGTCACGCGGTTCGCCGCGGCCGCGCACGAGGCCGGGGCCCCAGGGGGTTGCGGCCGGGGTCCGCCCGGCGTGCAGGAGAATGGGGGCATGAGTCTGTTCCGTGATGACGGCATCGTGCTGCGCACCCAGAAGCTGGGTGAGGCGGACCGCATCATCACGCTGCTCACCCGCAACCACGGACGGGTCCGGGCCGTGGCCCGGGGCGTACGGCGCACCAAGTCCAAGTTCGGGGCGCGGCTCGAACCGTTCAGCCACGTCGACGTGCAGTTCTTCGCGCGCGGCAGCGAACTGATCGGCCGCGGCCTCCCGTTGTGCACCCAGAGTGAAACCATCGCTCCGTACGGTGGCGGCATCGTCAGCGACTACGCCCGCTACACCGCGGGCACCGCCATGCTGGAGACAGCCGAACGGTTCACCGACAACGAGGGCGAACCGGCCGTCCAGCAGTACCTGCTCCTCGTCGGCGGCCTGCGCACCCTCTCCCGCGCCGAGCACGCCCCGCACCTCATCCTCGACGCCTTCCTGCTGCGCTCGCTCGCCGTCAACGGATACGCCCCGAGTTTCGAGGATTGCGCGAAATGCGGCCTCCACGGCCCCAACCGGTTCTTCTCCGTCGCGAGCGGCGGAGTCATATGCGGTGACTGCCGCGTCCCCGGCAGCGTCGTACCCTCTGCGGAGGCCCTCGGCCTGCTCAGCGCGCTGCTCACGGGGGACTGGGAGACCGCGGACGCGAGCGAGCCGAGGCATGTGCGGGAGGGCAGCGGGCTCGTATCGGCCTATCTGCACTGGCACTTGGAGCGCGGCCTGCGCTCCCTGCGGTACGTAGAGAAGAACTGAGCATCCAGAGCATCTAGGGAGAGAGCTCCACATGGCAGTACGCGGAATCCTGGGCGGGCGGTCGAGGCGCGACTACAAGACCCCCGAGCCGCACCCCTCGGGCGCGGTGCCGCCGAAGATCCCGGCGGAGCTGGTGCCGAACCACGTCGCGTGCGTCATGGACGGCAACGGCCGCTGGGCCAAGGAGCGCGGGCTGCCCCGCACCGAGGGCCACAAGGTCGGCGAGGGCGTCGTCCTCGACGTCCTCAAGGGCTGCCTGGAGATGGGCGTCAAGAACCTCTCCCTGTACGCCTTCTCCACCGAGAACTGGAAGCGCTCGCCCGAAGAGGTCCGCTTCCTGATGAACTTCAACCGCGACGTCATCCGGCGCCGCCGCGACGAGATGAACGAACTGGGCATCCGCATCCGCTGGGTGGGCCGCATGCCCAAGATGTGGAAGTCGGTCGTCCAGGAGCTCCAGGTCGCCCAGGAGCAGACCGTCGACAACGACGCGATGACGCTGTACTTCTGCGTCAACTACGGCGGCCGTGCCGAACTCGCCGACGCGGCGCAGGGCATCGCGCGCGATGTCGCCGCCGGCAAGCTCGACCCGTCGAAGGTCAACGAGAAGACCTTCGCGAAGTATCTGTACTACCCGGACATGCCGGACGTCGACCTGTTCCTGCGCCCCAGCGGCGAGCAGCGCACCTCCAACTACCTGATCTGGCAGTCCAGTTACGCCGAGATGGTCTTCCAGGACGTCCTGTGGCCCGACTTCGACCGCCGCGACCTGTGGCGGGCGTGCCTCGAATTCGCCTCCCGCGACCGGCGGTTCGGCGGAGCCATCCCGAACGAGGCGCTGGCCGCGCTGGACAAGAGCGGCGACCTCCCGCGCCCGTGAGCCCCCGGCCCCTGGGGGCTCCGCCCCCAGACCCCCGTTCGCGCCTTAAGGGCGCTCGTCCTCAATCTCCCCCAAGGCCTTAAGGGCCAGGGGGGACCCCCGTAACGGGCTGAAATGCCTTGACACCGGCCAGCACCGAAGCTTTTAGGGACGCGAGGAACTGCGCGACCAGCCCCGCATGGCCCGAGGCCGAAAACGGTGTTGGGGGCGCGGGGAACTGCGCGAGAAGTGGGCACGGTCCGAGGTCGAGAACGGGTTTTGGGGCGCGGGGAACTGCGCGAACGGCCCCGCACGGCCCGCAGGCGAGTCCGCAGCCAAGGGGAAGAGGCCCGCGCGCGCAGCGCCGGGCCTCAAGGGGGCCGGGGCGGGCCCCAGGGAGCGTGGGTCTGGGGCGGGGCCCAGGAAACGCGGGGCCCGCGTTGGGGGCTAGGGCGCTGGAGAGGCAGCGCAGGACTCGCACGTGCCGAAGATCTCCACCGTGTGCGCCACGTTCACATACCCGTGCTGTGACGCGATCGACTCCGCCCACTTCTCGACGGCCGGCCCCTCGACCTCGACCGCCTTGCCGCACACCCGGCACACCAGATGGTGGTGGTGGTCGCCCGAGGAGCAGCGCCGGTACACCGACTCCCCGTCGCTGGTGCGCAGCACATCCACCTCGCCCGCGTCCGCGAGGGACTGCAGCGTGCGGTAGACGGTGGTCAGGCCCACCGAGTCGCCCCGGTGCTTGAGCATGTCGTGCAACTCCTGCGCGCTGCGGAACTCGTCCACCTCGTCGAGCGCCGCCGCCACCGCGGCACGCTGCCGGGTCGACCGGCCTCGTACGGGGGCGGTATTCGACCCGCCGAGTGGCGCTGTCGTCACAGGTGCCTCCAAGCCTTGACCCGTACAAACCTTTCCCGGGCCATTGTGCCAGCTCCCGCTCAGGCCGTGACCTCGCCGGCCTGAGGCTTTGCCGGGGCGGGGACGGCGGCGGACGCGCCGGCGGGCACGTCGAGGCCGCACTCGCCCTCGGCCGGTGCGGCGGCCCTGGCCCGGGCCCGCCGTTTGGCCAGGGGGGTGGCCAGCGCGGTCAGGACGATGAAGATGGCGATCGTGAACAGCACGATGACGGCGCCGGGCGGCACGTCCTCGTAGTACGTGACGACCGTTCCGCTCAGCGTCACCGTCACGCCGATCGCCACCGCGATCGCGAAGGTCAGGGCGAAGCTGCGGGACAGCTGCTGGGCGGCCGCGACCGGCACCACCATCAGGGCGGAGACCAGGAGGAGGCCGACCACCCGCATGGCCACGGTCACCGTGACCGCCGCGGTGACCGCCGTCAGGAGGTTCAGGGCGCGCACCGGCAGACCCGTCACACGGGCGAATTCCTCGTCCTGGCTGACCGCGAAGAGCTGGCGGCGCAGGCCGACGGTCACGACGAGCACGAACGCGGCGAGGAGGCCGATGGCCCAGACGTCGGACTGCGAGACCGTGGAGAGGGAGCCGAAGAGGTAGGAGTTGAGGTTGGCGGTGGAGCCGCCCGGCGCGAGGTTGATGAAGAGCACACCGCCCGCCATGCCGCCGTAGAACAGCATGGCCAGCGCGATGTCGCCCCGCGTCTTGCCGTACCAGCGGATCAGCTCCATCGTGACCGCGCCGAGCACGGAGATGAGCGTGGCCATCCACACCGGCGAGGTCGAGAGCAGGAAGCCGAGGCCGACGCCGGTCATCGCCACATGGCCGATGCCGTCGCCCATCAGGGCCTGGCGGCGCTGGACGAGGTAGATCCCGACGGCGGGCGCGGTGATCCCGACGAGCACGGCGGCGATCAACGCCCGTTGCATGAAGGGGGAGTTCAGGATTTCCATCATGGTCAGGTCAGCAGTCCCGTGCGTACCGGCTCGGCGGCCGTGTGCGGATGTACGTGGTCGTGGCCGGGCAGCGCGTGCTGGCCCACGGCCCTCGGCGGCGGCCCGTCGTGCACGACGCAGCCGTCGCGCAGCACCACCGCCCGGTCGATCAGCGGCTCCAGCGGTCCGAGTTCGTGCAGGACGAGCAGCACCGAGGCGCCGGCCGCGACCTGCTCGCGCAGGGTCGCCGCGAGGATCTCCTGGCTCTCGATGTCGACGCCCGCCATCGGCTCGTCCATGATCAGGAGCTCGGGTTCGGCCGCCAACGCCCGTGCGATCAGGACGCGTTGGTGCTGGCCGCCGGAGAGCGCGTCCACGGAGTCCTTGGCCCGGTCGGCCAGGCCCACTGCCGCGATCGCCCGGTCGACGGCGTCGCGGTCGGTCTTGCGCAGAATCCCGAAGCGGGTGCGCGAGAGGCGTCCCGAGGAGACGACCTCGCGGATGGTCGCGGGCACCCCGCCCGCGGCGGTGGTGCGCTGCGGGACGTAGCCGACCCGGCCCCAGGCGCGGAAGCGGCGCCGCGGGGTGCCGAAGATCTCGACCGAGCCGCCGCTGAGCGGCACCTGCCCGATGATCGTGCGGATCGCGGTGGACTTGCCCGAGCCGTTCGCGCCGAGCAGGGCGACGACCTCGCCGCGGTGCACGGCCAGGTCGATGCCGCGCAGGACGGGGCGCGATCCGAGCTCGGCCGTCACCTTGGTGAGCGTTATGACGGGCTCCATGGCAGGTGCCTCCAAAGCGGGTGGACGGGGGGTCGCTCGGCGCGCGGCGCCCAAGTCGCCTGGCGTGGCGGTCACTTGGTGCCGAGCGCGGTGGTCAGGGCGGTCAGGTTGGACCGCATCACCGAGAAGTAGTCGGTGCCCTTGGACCGGTCGGTGATCCCTTCGAGGGGGTCGAGTACATCAGTCCTGAGGGAGGCGTCCGACGCCAGGGTCTTGGCGGTCTTGTCGCTGACCAGCGTCTCGTAGAACACGGTCGTGACGCCGTCGGCCTTCGCCATCTTCTGGAGGTCCTTGATCCGCGCCGGGCTCGGCTCGGAGTCCGGGTCGAGGCCGTTGATGGCCTCCTCGGTCAGCCCGTAGCGCTCGGCGAGGTAGCCGAAGGCGGCGTGGGTGGTGATGAAGACCTTCGCCCTGGTGTTCTTCAGTGCGGCCGCGTACTCCTTGTCGAGGCCGCCGAGCCTGCCCACCAGGGCGTCGGTGTTCTTGCGGTAGTCCGCGGCGTGGGCCGGGTCGGCCTTCGCGAGGGCCGCGCCGACGCCCTTGGCGACCTCGGCGTACTTCACCGGGTCGAGCCAGATGTGCGGGTCGTCGCCGCCCTCGGAGTGGCTGTGGCCGTGGTCGGCGTGGTCCTCCTCGCCGGCCGCGTCGTCGTGGGCCGCCGCATGCCCGCCGACCTCGTTGCCGTGCTTCTCCATCGCCGTGAGCGTCGAGGCGTCGACCTTCGTCCTGACCTCGGCCTGCTGGACGGCCGCGTCCACGGCGGGCTGGAGGCCCTTGAGGTAGACGACCGCGTCCGCGTCGTTGAGCTTCGCGGTCTGCCGCGCGCTGATCTCCAGGTCGTGCGGCTCGACGCCCGGCTTGGTGAGGCCGGTGACCGCGACGTGATCGCCGCCGATCTGCTCGGTCAGGAATTGCAGGGGATAGAACGACGCCACCACGTCCAGCTTCCCGTCCTTCCGCTCCGCGGCCGAGCCGGAACCGCAGGCGGTGAGGGCCGTGAGGCCGAGGAGGGCCGCGCAGGACAGGGCGGCCGTGGGTATGAGGCGTCGTACGTTCATGACATCCATTTTCAACAAAGATGGAAACGATTGTCAATAATCAGTACGGGTGGACCCCTGCGCGGAGCCCCCGGCGGGAACCGATTTGATAGAGGGGGTGCGGCCGCCGGTAATCTGAAGGCTTCGCCGTTCCCCCGTTCACGTCGTCGTTAATGAAGAGAGCACCGTGGCCGCCGACAAGATCGACACCATCGTCAACCTGAGCAAGCGCCGTGGCTTCGTCTACCCGTGCAGCGAGATCTACGGAGGCCAGAAGGCCGCCTGGGACTACGGGCCGCTGGGTGTCGAGCTGAAGGAGAACCTGAAGCGCCAGTGGTGGCGCTACATGGTCACCTCGCGCGAGGACGTTGTCGGCATCGACTCGTCGGTGATCCTGGCCTCCGAGGTCTGGGAGGCCTCCGGCCACGTCGCGACCTTCACCGACCCGCTCACCGAGTGCACCTCCTGCCACAAGCGCTTCCGCGCGGACCACCTCGAAGAGGCGTACGAGGAGAAGCACGGCAAGGCCCCCGCGAACGGCCTCGCCGACCTCAACTGCCCCAACTGCGGCAACAAGGGCACCTTCACCGAGCCCAAGAGCTTCTCCGGACTGCTCTCCACCCACCTCGGCCCCACCCAGGACAGCGGCTCGGTCGCCTACCTGCGCCCCGAGACCGCCCAAGGCATCTTCACCAACTTCGGCCAGGTCCTTCAGACTTCCCGCAAGAAGCCGCCGTTCGGCATCGCGCAGATGGGCAAGTCCTTCCGCAACGAGATCACGCCGGGCAACTTCATCTTCCGCACCCGCGAGTTCGAGCAGATGGAGATGGAGTTCTTCGTCAAGCCCGGCGAGGACGAGCAGTGGCAGGAATACTGGATGGAGCAGCGCTGGAACTGGTACACCGGCCTCGGCCTGCGTGAAGAGAACATGCGCTGGTACGAGCACCCGGCGGAGAAGCTCTCCCACTACTCCAAGCGCACCGCCGACATCGAGTACCGCTTCAGCTTCGGCGGCAGCGAGTGGGGCGAGCTCGAAGGCGTCGCCAACCGCACCGACTACGACCTCAACGCCCACTCCAAGGCCTCCGGCCACGACCTGGCCTACTTCGACCAGGAGGCCGGCGAGCGCTGGACGCCGTACGTCATCGAGCCCGCAGCCGGTGTCGGCCGCGCGATGCTGGCGTTCCTGCTCGACGCCTACAGCGAGGACGAAGCGCCCAACGCCAAGGGCGTCATGGAAAAGCGCGCCGTGATGCGCCTCGACCCGCGCCTGGCGCCGGTCAAGGTCGCCGTCCTGCCGCTGTCCCGCAACGCGCAGCTCTCCCCGAAGGCCAAGGGCCTCGCGGCCGACCTGCGGCAGAACTGGAACATCGAGTTCGACGACGCCGGTGCGATCGGGCGCCGCTACCGCCGCCAGGACGAGATCGGCACCCCGTTCTGCGTGACCGTCGACTTCGACACCCTCGACGACAACGCGGTGACCGTGCGCGAGCGGGACACCATGGCTCAGGAGCGGGTCTCCCTGGACCAGATCCAGCAGTACCTCGGCAGCCGACTGCTCGGCTGCTGAAGGGAGTCGGGGGTGGGGGGGGGGG
>NZ_BMUZ01000002.1:30124-506719 GCF_014650455.1 Streptomyces xanthochromogenes
CCCCCCCCCCCACCCCCGCACCGCGGCCGCGGGCCATGCGTGACCGGTCGCGCACCTCCCCGCGCCCCCAGCGCAACGGCGAAGCCCCGGGATCCACCAGGACCCGGGGCTTCGCCCTTGGCCGGCAAGGCCATCAGGGCTTCCGCAGCGCAACCACCGCACAGGTCACCGCCATCGGCAGCTCCGCCGTCAGGGCCAGGGTCAGGGCCGTGGCAAGTTCCTTACCCGGCGCGGCAGTTGTCACGTCGAACCACGCGTCGACCAGCAGCACCGCCGCCGTCGCCGCGGCCACCTGCGCGGCGCGCGGATCGTTCCGCCGCAACAGCACCCCCGTACCGGTCAGACCCACCGCGAGCAGCGCGTCCAGACCCACCCACGCCGTCGACCAGTTGGACACCTGCGTCGTCTGCGGAAGCGTCCTGGCCAGCACCACCATCCACGGCACCAGCGCAAGACCGGCCCCCGTCAGGACCGTCGCCAGACGCGGACGGCGCAGCGCCCCCGCGACCCCGGCGACGGCACGGGGCGAACGGCTCGTACGGATCTGAGGGGCGACGAGAGTCATGGCGGCGGGCTCCTTCTCCAGCCCGGCGGACCCTCCGCCCGAGCACAGGACCACCCTCGCCCGCCGAGCCGCCCAGGTCAGTAACGCGGCTGTCCGAACCCGAGGTGGTGCCAGCTATACCCCCGACCGGGCGCCACCATGATGGCAACGCCCTGACCAGCCCAACTACCCTGTCCGCATGGCAACTCCCGGCCCGCTGCGGCGCGCGTACCACTGGAGCGCCGCGCACGCGCCGTGGTCGGCGTGGGCCTGGCGCAACACCGCACTCGTGGCCGCGTCCATACCCGTGGCGGTCCCCGCGATGCTCGCCCTCGCCTACACGTTCTCCGACCCCGGGCACCTCCTCAAGACCCTCGGATGCGTCCTCCTGCTGCGCCCACTGCTCACCCTCCTCCAGCGCAGCCGCCTCTGGTCGCTGGCCGGGCTCGACATCCCGAAGATCCCCTGGGCCCACCGCTGGTACCACCCGCACGGAATCCTGCCCCGGCTGCGCGCCGAGTCGACCTGGCGGCAGTACGGCTACCACCTGCTCGTCTCCCCGCTCACCGCACTCGGCGGCGCCCTCGTCGTCCTCGGCTGGGCCGCCGGCGCCGGCTGCGCCCTCGTCTACTCCTGGGTGTGGGCACTGCCCGAGAACTACCGGCCGCCCGGCTGGACGGAGCAGTACACCGCCTTCACCGTCCTCGGCGTCGTCCTGCTCATCGCGACACCCTGGATCGCGGCCCTCATCGCCCACTTCGACAACCGGGCCGCCACCGTCCTGCTCGGCCCCAACCGGGCCAAGGAACTCGAACGCCGCGTCGAGGACCTCGCCGAGAGCCGCGCCGACATCCTCGACGCCGCCGACCTGGAACGCCGCCGCATCGAACGCGACCTCCACGACGGCGCCCAACAACGCCTCGTCTCCCTCGCCATGAACCTCGGCATCGCCCGCGCCACCCTCACCGACCTGCCGCCCGAAGCCCGGGCCGTCATCGACGAGGCCCACCGCGAAGCCAAGGAAGCCATCGAGGAACTCAGCAACCTCGTACGCGGACTGCACCCCGCTGTCCTGGAGGACCGCGGCCTGGACGCCGCGATCTCCGGCATCGCCGCCCGCGCCCCCTTCCCCGTCGCACTCACCGTCGACCTCCCCGAGCGCCCCGCCCCCACGGTCGAGGCCGTCGCCTACTTCGTCGTCTCCGAAACCCTCGCCAACGTCGCCAAACACGCCCGCGCCACCCGCTGTTCCGTCCAGGTCCGCCGCCGCGCCCAGCTCCTGACGATCACCGTCGGCGACAACGGCGTGGGCGGCGCCGACCCGGCCGGCGGCACCGGACTGCTCGGCCTGCGCAAGCGCGTAGGGTCGGTCGACGGAACCATCAGGATCAACAGCCCCCACGGGGGCCCGACCGTCATCACTGTGGAGCTGCCGTGCGGGCTGTGATCGCCGAGGATTCGGTACTGCTGCGGATAGGACTCGTCAAAGTCCTCGAAATGGCCGGCTTCGACGTCGCCGCCGAGACCGAGGACGCCGAAGGCCTGCTGCGGGCCGTCGAGGAACACCGGCCCGGGCTCGCCCTCGTCGACGTCCGGATGCCCCCCGGATTCACCGACGAAGGCGTGCGCGCGGCGCTGATGATCCGTCAGCAATGGCCGGACACGGCCGTCCTGCTCCTCTCCCAGTACGTAGAGGAGCGCTACGCCGCCGACCTGCTCGCCACCCAGACCGGCGGCATCGGCTACCTCCTCAAGCAACGCGTCGCCGACGTCGAGGAGTTCGTCGACGCCCTCAAACGCGTCGCCGCCGGAGGCACCGCCCTCGACCCGCAGGTCGTCGCCCAGCTGCTGCTGCGCCGAGGCGGCGGACCCGACCCGCTCGAACGCCTCACCCCGCGCGAACGCGAAGTCCTCGCGCTCATGGCAGAAGGCCGCTCGAATGCGGGGATCGCCGCCGAACTCGTCGTCAGCGAAAGCGCGGTGGCCAAACACATCAACAACATCTTCGCCAAACTCGACCTGCCCGTCGCCGACGGCGACCACCGCCGCGTCCTCGCGGTCCTGCGCTTCCTGAACGGCGGCCCCGCGTGACCACTACCGGGCGCCACGACACCGCCACCGGGCAGGACGCCACCGCGCAGCACACCACCGCCGGGCAGCACGACACGAGCCGGTCCGCGCAGCCGCGGCCGCCGCGCGACGCGGACGGGGCGGGGGAGACCCAAGAGGCGAGGAAGCGGCCGCGCCGCCGCGGCGCCTGGATCGCCGTGGCGATCATCGGCGCCCTGGGCGTCGTGGCGCCCTGCGCCTTCTACGCGATGACCGATGCCGTCAGCCGCACGAGCTCGTACGCGAGCCCCGACAACGGCCGCGCCCACCCCGTCAGTGCCGTCGAAGTGGACGCCGGAGTCTCCCGGATCACCGTCACCAGCGGCCCCGCCGGACACGTCACCATGAACGGCAGCCTCAGCTGGACGATGAAGCGGCCCGTCGTCGAGCAGACCTGGGACGGCGACACCCTCAAGGTGAAGACCCGCTGCGTCGGCTTCGTGGACCGGTACCTCCAGAACTGCCAGGTCGACCTCTCGCTCGCCGTCCCCGCTGGGGTCAGCCTCACGGTGCACGGCGGATCCGGCGAGATCAAGGTCCACGACCTGGCCGGACCGGTCGACCTCCACGGCGGTTCCGGCGGCATGAAACTGTACGGACTCAAGGGCCCGGTCAAGGCCACGGTCGGCTCCGGCGAACTCCAGGCCCTCCAACTCGCCTCCCCCGAAGCCTCGTTGGAGGCCGGATCCGGCACCGTCGAAGCCGACTTCGCCACCGCGCCCCAGCACGTCAAGGCGCGGACCGGGTCCGGCAGCGTCGACATCACCGTGCCCCGGGACGCCCGCTACCGGGTGACCGGACACTCCGGATCGGGCGGCCGCGGCATCCAGGACGAACTGGTCGACGGCACCTCCGACCGCGTCATCGACGCGACCACCGGCTCCGGCTCGGTGAACGTCGGCTACCCCGGCTACCCCGGCCGCTGACCCCGGCCGACAACCGCGGCGGCACGCCGGGATCATCGAACGGGCCCTAGCGCCTCAGCCCGTTCAGGATCAGATCCGCCACCGCGCCGAAATCGTCCCGGATCGACGGACGCGACCACTCCGCCGCATACACCGGATCATGGAAACGGCCCGTCGCGTCGAACACCGCGCGCGCCGCGCTGCCCGGCGTATCGGAAATCCTGAACTCGCCCCGCTCCACACCCAGTTGAATGATCGCCGTGAGCTGGCCCACCAGCTCACCGATGTGCTCCTCCACGACCCGGCTGTTCTCCCGGAGCAGCACCTCATACGTCTGGAACAGCTCCGGATCATCACCCGCCTTGGCCATCTTCGCCAGGAACAGCTCGCTCAGCCACAGCCGCAGCACCACCCCCGACTCCAGATCCTGACGGGCCGCGATGCCCCGCAACAGATCCGTCGAACGGTTCAGCCACCGCTCCGTCACCGCCTCGCGCAGCGCGGCCTTCGTACGGAAATGGCGGTAGACACTGCCGTGGCTCACCCCGAGCTGGCGCGCCACGTCGACGACCGTGGCCTTCGCCGGGCCGTGGCGGCGCAGCACCTCCTCGGTCGCCACGAGGATGCGCTCGGCGGTCAGTGGTTCCGTACTCATGGCCATGACGTTACCTGCCGCTCGAAACGGCCCGGCAGGCCTGTGGACAACCCCGGTGACGGACTTGTCCACAGGCCGTGTCCCGGGCGAAGGACCCCGCCCGGGACTCAGTGCTCGCTGTCCAGATGGGCCATCTGCGCCTGCGGGTAACGGTCGCCCGCCGCCGCACCGGCCGGCACCGCCGCCTCGATCGCCGCCAGGTCCGACGCGGTGAGCTCCACATCGAGCGCGCCCAGCGCCTCGGCCAGCCGGTCCCGGCGCCGCGCGCCGACCAGCGGCACGATGTCCGCACCGTGCCGGGGGCCCTGCGCCAGCACCCAGGCGATCGCGGTCTGCGCGACCGAGACGCCCTTCTGCTCGGCGATCTTCCGCAACGCGTCCACGAGATCCAGGTTGTGCTGGAGGTTCTCGCCCTGGAAGCGCGGGCTCATGCCGCGGAAGTCGCCCGCGGCCAACTGCCGGTCCCGCGTGAAGTGCCCGCTGATCAGACCGCGCGAGAGCACCCCGTACGCGGTGACGCCGATGCCCAGCTCGCTCGCGGTCGGCAGGATCTCGTCCTCGATGCCGCGCGAGATCAGCGAGTACTCGATCTGCAGGTCCGAGATCGGGGCCACCGCCGCCGCCCGGCGCAGGGTGGCCGCACCCACCTCGGACAGGCCGATGTGCCGTACGTGTCCGGCCTGGACCAGCTCGGCGATCGCGCCTACGGTCTCCTCGATGGGCACGTCCGGGTCGATCCGGGCGATCCGGTAGATGTCGATGTGGTCGACGCCCAGGCGCTGCAACGAGTACGCCGCGAAGTTCTTGACCGCGCCGGGCCGGCCGTCGTACCCGGACCAGCCGCCGTCCGGGTCGCGAAGCGCACCGAACTTCACGCTGGTCAGCGCCTGTTCGCGGGCCGCGGCGGGCGCGGAACGCAGCGCCTCGCCGATCAGCATCTCGTTGTGGCCCATCGCGTAGAAGTCGCCCGTGTCGAGCAGGGTGACGCCCGCGTCGAGCGCGGCGTGGATGGTGGCGATCGACTCGTCCCGGTCGGCTTCTCCGTACAGCGCCGACATGCCCATGCAGCCGAGGCCGAGCGCGGCGGTGCGGGGGCCGTTGGCGCCGAGGGTGAGGGTTCGCATGAGGGGGCTCCCTGGGGTTCGGGGGTGGGGGTGTGGATCGGGGGTGTGCCTCCACCATGGCATGACAGATGACAGATTTCAATATCTGTCATCTGTCATGCCTCGCGCGTCGGCGTCGCGCCGCCCCGCGCCGAGAAAACTGGTACGGGCCACCCCCTCCGGCCGGGTACCGTCGCCCTCATGGCTAAGAGTCGTAACAACCTGCTCGGTGTCGGTGGACAGCGCAAGAAGGTGTCCCGCAACGGAGACCAGGGCTCGGTCCAGGGGAGTGCGGCCGACCGGAAGGCGGCCGTGGACAAGAAGGAGGAGCTGCTGCGCAAGATGCGTGAGCGCGCCAACCCCGCGGTGACGGAGTCGAGCGAGAGCTGATCCGGAGCGGCCCGACGGGGGCCGACGGCGAAGGGCCCGGAACGTGAGACACGTTCCGGGCCCTTCGCCGTTTCGTGCGGCGCACTCAGCCGCTCACCGCATGACACGCGGCAGCCGCAGGCTCAGCAGTGCCGTCACCACGACCAGGCCGAGCTGCACGAGCAGCGTGACCAC
Organism: Streptomyces xanthochromogenes; assembly: GCF_014650455.1. GTDB lineage: Bacteria > Actinomycetota > Actinomycetes > Streptomycetales > Streptomycetaceae > Streptomyces > Streptomyces xanthochromogenes. The sequence continues at coordinate 36,005 of NZ_BMUZ01000002.1, forward strand.
GAGTGCGTCGCGCATGCCCGCCGAGGGGGCCAGCGCCAGGAAGAGCGTGCCCAGGGTGGCGATGCCCAGGGCGAGCGCGGACTGCTGGGTCGTGACCACCACGCCGCCGCCCACTCCGCCCCGGTCGGCCGGGATGTCGGAGAGCATCAGGCGCATGAGGATGGGGAGTTGGAGGCCCTGGCCGAGGCCGGCGACCGCGACGCCCGGCGCGAGTTCGGCGACGGAGAGCCCGGACCAGCCGTGCCACACGGTCAGGGTGAGCAGGGCGATGCCGATCGCCTGGATCACGCCGCCCGCCGTCACCACACGCGTGCCGAACCGGCCGATGAGCCGGGGCCCGGCGAGGGAAGCGGAGAAGAACGCGAGCGCCATCGGCACCAGGGCGAGTCCGGCCGCGACCGGCCCCATCCGCAGGCCCTGCTGGAGCACCACGGCGACCACGAACATGAAGCCGCTGAACCCGATCGAGAACGGCACCACCATGGCCAGGCCGCGCCGCAGCGACGTGATGTCGAGCAGGCTCGGCGGCACCAGCGGGGTCCGCCCCTGCCGGTCCGCACGCCGCTCCACCAGGAAGAACGCGACGGCCGCGAACGGAAAGACGCCGAGCGACACCCACGTCCACAGCGGCCAGCCCGCGGCCCGTCCCTCGGTCAGCGGAAGCAGCAGCGAGACCAGCGAGAGCGCCAGGAGCAGGGTGCCCGCCACGTCGATGCCGGCCGGCCGGTCCGAGCGGGTCTCCGGCATCGCGCGGGCCGCGAGGAGCAGACCCACGACGACGACCGGCACGTTCACCAGGAACACCGAGCGCCAGCCGGACCCGGCCACGTCCGCCGCGACCAGGACGCCGCCGAGGATCTGCCCGGCGACCATGGACAGGCCGGCGGTGGCCCCGTACAGGCTCATCGCCTTGGCGCGGCGCGGGCCCTGGGTGGTGGCCTGGATGGTGGCGAGGACCTGGGGCATCATCAGCGCGGCCGCGGCACCCTGTGCCACGCGTGCGCCGACCAGGGTCCAGGCGGTGGGTGCGAGGCCGCAGGCGAGCGAGGTGAGGCCGAAAGCGGCCATGCCGGTCAGGAAGAGCCTGCGTCGTCCGGCCATGTCGCCGAGGCGGCCGCCGAGCACGAGCAGCACGGCGTAGGCGACGCCGTATCCGGCGACGACGAGTTCCAGCAGGGCCGGGCCCGCGGCGAGGTCGCTGTCCATGGACGGCAGGGCGACGTTGACGATGAAGAAGTCGATCAGGGGGAGTGCCGCGCCGAGCAGCACCGTGAACAGCCCGAGCGGCCCGATCACCGCCCCGTGGTGGGTGACCGGGACAGTGGGGGAAGAGGAGGAAGTGGGGGAAGGGGTGGAGGTCGTCCGTACCGTTGTTTCGCTCACGGAGAAGACGATCCTCCCGTTTTTAGCCTGGTACCAGAGTCTTCTTATCCTGGTACAACTACTACCCGGCAACTGGCTGACAAGCATCGGCCCGTACGGCACCCTGAAGCCATGAGCACTGTGGCACCGGCGAGCGATGTCCGCCGTCATGAGCTGGCCGAATTCCTGCGCAGCCGCCGCGAACGCATCACCCCCGAACAGGTCGGGCTGCCCCCGGGCCGGCGCCGGCGCACCCCGGGCCTGCGCCGCGAGGAGGTCGCCCAGCTCTCCGCCGTCGGAGTCACCTGGTACACCTGGCTGGAACAGGCCCGCGACATCCAGGTCTCCCCGCAGGTCCTGGACGCCCTGGCGCGCGCCCTGCTGCTCGACCCGAGCGAGCGCAGCCACCTCTTCGCGCTGGCCGCCGCCCTCGATCCGGCGCCGAACGCGACCTGCCCGAGCATCACCCCGGCGCTGCGCGCGATGCTCGACCAGCTCGGTCCGATCCCGGCCTGCATCCAGAACAGCCGCTACGACCTCCTCGCCTACAACCCCACGTACGGGCGACTGCACTGCGACCTCGACGCCCTCGCGCCGGAGGACCGCAACTCCCTGTGGCTGGCCTTCACCCACCCCGACTGGCGGGCCTCGGTGGTGGACTCCGCCGAGATGAACCGGATGATGGCCGCCAAGTTCCGCGCCTCGATGGCCGAGCACCTCACCGAGCCGGCCTGGAAGGCGCTGCTCACCCGTCTGGAGGGCGCGTCCGCGGAGTTCCGCGAGGTGTGGGCCCGGCACGAGGTGGTCAAGCAGGGCGGCAAGACGAAGTACCTGGACAACGCGCACGTCGGCCTGTTGCGCGTCGAGCACACCAATCTGTGGCTCGGCCCCGCGGCGGGCCCGCGTCTGGTCATGTACGTACCGGCCGACGAGGAGACCCGCCGGCGCCTGGAGCGGTTGCAGGCGCTCACGGAGTCCGGCCAGGCGCTGGCGTCCGCCCGGTCCTGAGGACCGGGCGGAGGCGGACACCGGACCGCGGGCGACTGTCGGTGTCCGCCGGGCCCCGGGGGTCAGGCGTTGGCGTCCGCCGGGGTGTGGACGGCGGGCGCCTCCAGGCGCTCCGCGGTCCGCCGCGCCGACTCGCGCGCCCGGCGCCCGCTGGTGGCGAGCCCCACGCACAGCACGCTCAGACCGCAGCCCGCGATGATCCACCAGGCCGGCCGGGCGGCCCCGGGGAAGCTGTCGGCGTACGCACCGGGAGCCACGCCCGCCATGCCGCCCGCGAGGACCGCGCCGATCACCGCGACCCCGAGGGTCTGGCCGATCTGCCGGCTGGTGGAGGCGACCGCGGCGGCCACCCCCGCCTGGGAGCGGGGCATTCCGGAGACCGCGGTGTTGGTGATGGGCGCGTTCACCATGCCGAAGCCGAGGCCGAACAGGACGTACCCGGTGAACAGCAGCGCCGTGGTGCGCTCGGCGTCGAACACCGCGAACAGGAGCCCGCTCGCGGCCATCGCGACCCCGGCGACGAGCAGCGACAGGCGCGGCCCCCGGCTGCCGACGAGGCGGCCCGACAGCGGCGCGCACACGAAGGTGAGCGCGGCCATCGGCAGCATGTAGAGCCCGGCGTTCAGGGCGCTCAGGCCCCGCGCGTTCTGCAGGTACAAGGTGTTGAGGAAGAGGAACCCGCTGAGCGCGGCGAACGCGGAGACCGCGATGACGGTGGCGCCGCTGAACGGCACGCTGCGGAAGAACCGCAGGTCGATGAGGGGTTCGGCACGCCGGGGCTCGTACACCAGGAGGGCGGCGAGCGAGGCGAGGGCGAGCGCGCCGAAGCCGAGGATCTGCGGCGAGGCCCACCCGGCGCTGGGCACCTCGATGATCGCGTACGTCAGTGAACCGAGCAGCGCGATGATCAGGAGCTGGCCCACCGGGTCGGGGCGGCGCGGCTTGGGGGCGCGGGACTCGGGGATGTAGCGCCAGGTCAGGAAGAGGGCGAGCAGCCCGACGGGCAGGTTGAGCCAGAAGATCGAGCGCCAGCCGACCGTCTCGACGAGGACGCCGCCGACGATGGGGCCCGCGGCCATGGAGATGCCGACGACGCCGCCCCAGACGCCGATGGCACGGGCGCGTTCGCGCGGGTCGGTGAACGTGTTGGTGATGATCGACATCGCGACGGGGTTGAGCATCGAGCCGCCGACCGCCTGCACCATCCGGAAGGCCACCAGGGACTCCAGGTTGGGGGCGAGCGAGCAGAGCACCGAGCCGATGGTGAACAGGATCAGGCCCGCCTTGAAGACCCGGCGGCGCCCTATCCGGTCGGCGGTCGAGCCCGACAGCATCAGGAGCGAGGCGAGGACCAGGGTGTAGGCGTCGATCGTCCACTGCATGCCGGAGACGTCGGCGTGCAGCTCCTTCTGCATGGAGGGGAGGGCGACATTGAGGACGGTGTTGTCGAGGCTGACGATCAGCAGGCTCATGCAGCAGATCGCCAGGATGAGCATCCGTCGGCGGTGGGTGGGCTCGGACATGGCTTCGATAGTACGCCTAACTAATGACCCCCGGTCCGTGCGACCCGGGTGGCGACGGTCCCGGTACCGGCGCTACCGGGTCTCGCGCCCGCGTTGTCCACAGCCCCGGACGGGCCACGGCCCGCATGCGCGACAATGAACAGATGACCACGCTCTCCATCGGCCCGCACACCGTGCAGCCGCCCGTGGTGCTCGCACCCATGGCCGGCATCACCAACGCTCCGTTCCGCACCCTGTGCCGCGAGTTCAGCGGCGGCAAGGGCCTGTTCGTCAGCGAGATGATCACGACGCGGGCGCTGGTCGAGCGCAACGAGAAGACCATGCAGCTCATCCACTTCGACGAGACCGAGACCCCGCGCTCGATCCAGCTCTACGGAGTGGACCCGGTCACCGTCGGCAAGGCCGTCCGCATGATCGTCGCCGAGGACCTGGCCGACCACATCGACCTCAACTTCGGCTGCCCGGTGCCCAAGGTGACCCGCAAGGGCGGTGGCTCGGCCCTGCCCTACAAGCGGCCGCTGCTGCGCGCGATCCTGCGCGAGGCCGTCACGGGCGCCGGGGACCTGCCCGTCACCATGAAGATGCGCAAGGGCATCGACGACGACCACATCACCTTCCTCGACGCCGGCCGCATCGCCGTCGAGGAGGGCGTCACCGCCATCGCCCTGCACGGCCGCACCGCCGCCCAGCACTACGGCGGCACCGCCGACTGGGACGCCATCGCCCGCCTCAAGGACCACGTCCCGGAGATCCCGGTGCTCGGCAACGGCGACATCTGGTCCGCCGAGGACGCGCTGCGCATGGTCAAGCAGACCGGCTGCGACGGCGTCGTGGTCGGCCGCGGCTGCCTCGGGCGGCCCTGGCTCTTCGGCGACCTGGTGGCCGCCTTCGAGGGCACCGACTCCTTCGCGCGCCCCACGCTGCGCACGGTCTCCGAGGTGATGCTGCGGCACGCGACGCTGCTGGGTGAGTGGATCGGCGACGAGACCCGCGGTGTGATCGACTTCCGCAAGCACGTCGCCTGGTACCTGAAGGGTTTCGCGGTCGGCTCCGAGATGCGCAAGAGCCTGGCGGTCACCTCCTCCTTGGCCGAACTGGGTGCTCAGTTGAGCGAGCTCGACCTGGACCAGTCGTGGCCGGACGGCGCGGACGGCCCGCGCGGCAGAACGTCCGGAAACAACCGGGTCGTCCTGCCCGACGGCTGGCTGAAGGACCCGTACGACTGCTCGGGCATCAGCATGGAAGCCGAGCTGGACACCTCGGGCGGCTGATCGGCGTCGTCGCGGACCGACCCGCAGCCGTCCAAAAAGGCGTCCGAAGGCTGGAATCCCGCTCGATCGAGCGCGTGATTCTCGCCACCCCTGATAGGGGTTGCGCTCAGATGAGCGATTTTCGGGTGGCTGCATCTTTGAAAGGGGTGGCACTGAGTGCCACCCCTTTCGCGTTCAAGTAGTGAACTCACCTGAAGAAGCAGCCGCTCACATGAGAAGATCCAAACCCTTTCTTGACCTACTCCGTTCAAGTGATGAAGGCAGGGTGGGGCCGTTCGTTACGCGCCAGTCACTTTCGATCTGGTGGCGGACGAGTGGTTACGACCCCGTGACGCGCAAGTAGACGTACCCAGACACCTTCGATCTGGGTATGTTCCTCGCCGTCAGGGCAGCCACCGCGGATTCGAGGAGTCGAGACCCGTGTCGGAAGACAAAGACCTCCAGCACACCCAGAAGTTCGTCTACGACTTCACCGAGGGGAACAGGGACCTCAAGGACCTCCTCGGCGGAAAGGGCGCGAACCTCGCCGAGATGACCAACCTCGGTCTCCCGGTCCCTCCCGGGTTCACGATCACCACCGAGGCGTGCAAGGTCTACCTCGACAGCGGCGACGAGCCGGCCGAGCTGCGGGACGAGGTCAGCGCGCACCTCGACGCCCTCCAGCAGACGATGGGCAAGAAGCTCGGCCAGGCCGACGACCCGCTGCTCGTCTCCGTCCGCTCCGGCGCCAAGTTCTCGATGCCCGGCATGATGGACACCGTCCTCAACATCGGGCTCTCCGACGAGTCGGTGGCCGGCCTCGCCGTCCAGGCCGGCGACGAGCGCTTCGCCTGGGACTCCTACCGCCGCCTGATCCAGATGTTCGGCAAGACCGTGCTCGGCGTGGACGGTGAGCTCTTCGAGGAGGCACTGGAGGACGCCAAGGCGGCCAAGAAGGTCACCGTCGACACCGACCTCGACGCGGCCGACCTGAAGAAGCTGGTCAAGCAGTTCAAGAAGATCGTCAAGACCGAGGCCGGGCGCGACTTCCCGCAGGACCCGCGCGAGCAGATGGACCTCGCGATCCGCTCGGTCTTCGAGTCGTGGAACACCGACCGCGCCAAGCTCTACCGCCGCCAGGAGCGCATCCCCGGCGACCTCGGCACCGCGGTCAACATCTGCTCGATGGTCTTCGGCAACCTCGGCCCCGACTCCGGCACCGGCGTCGCCTTCACCCGCGACCCGGCCTCCGGACACCAGGGCGTGTACGGCGACTACCTGCAGAACGCGCAGGGCGAGGACGTCGTCGCGGGCATCCGCAACACCGTGGCCCTGGCCGAGCTGGAGGGGATCGACAAGAAGTCCTACGACCAGCTCATGCAGATCATGGAGACCCTGGAGACCCACTACAAGGATCTCTGCGACATCGAGTTCACCATCGAGCGCGGCCAGCTGTGGATGCTGCAGACCCGCGTCGGCAAGCGCACCGCGGGCGCCGCCTTCCGCATCGCCACCCAGCTCGTGGACCAGGGCCTCATCGACGAGGCCGAGGCGCTCCAGCGCGTCAACGGCGCCCAGCTCGCCCAGCTGATGTTCCCGCGCTTCGACGACGCCGCCAAGAGCGACCTGATCGGCCGGGGCATCGCCGCCTCGCCCGGCGCCGCGGTCGGCAAGGCCGTCTTCGACTCGTACACCGCCGTCAAGTGGTCCCGCTCCGGCGAGAAGGTCATCCTGATCCGCCGCGAGACCAACCCCGACGACCTGGACGGCATGATCGCCTCCGAGGGCATCCTGACCTCGCGCGGCGGCAAGACCTCGCACGCGGCCGTCGTCGCCCGCGGCATGGGCAAGACCTGTGTCTGCGGCGCCGAGGAGCTGGAGGTCGACACCAAGCGCCGCCGCATGACCACGTCGGCCGGCACCGTCATCGAAGAGGGCGACGTCGTCTCCATCGACGGCTCCACCGGCAAGGTCTACCTCGGTGAGGTCCCGGTCGTGCCGTCCCCGGTCGTCGAGTACTTCGAGGGCCGCATGCACGCCGGCGCCGACGACGCCGACGAGCTGGTCGGCGCCGTGCACCGCGTCATGGCGTACGCGGATCGGGTGCGCCGGCTGCGGGTGCGGGCGAACGCCGACAACGCCGAGGACGCCCTGCGGGCCCGCCGCTTCGGCGCCCAGGGCATCGGCCTGTGCCGCACCGAGCACATGTTCCTCGGCGAGCGCCGCGAAATGGTCGAGCGGCTCATCCTCGCGGACACCGACGACGAGCGCGAAGGGGCACTCCGTGCCCTGCTGCCGCTGCAGAAGAAGGACTTCGTCGAGCTCTTCGAGGCGATGGACGGACTCCCGGTCACCGTGCGCCTGTTGGACCCGCCGCTGCACGAATTCCTGCCCGACATCACGGAGTTGTCGGTCCGCGTCGCACTCGCCGAGTCCCGCAAGGACGCCAACGAGAACGACCTGCGCCTGCTCCAGGCCGTGCACAAGCTGCACGAGCAGAACCCGATGCTGGGCCTGCGCGGCGTACGCCTCGGCCTGGTCATCCCCGGCCTGTTCGCCATGCAGGTACGGGCGATCGCCGAGGCGGCCGCCGAACGCAAGAACGCCAAGGGCGACCCCCGCGCCGAGATCATGATCCCGCTGGTCGGTACCGTCCAGGAGCTGGAGATCGTCCGCGAGGAGGCCGACGCCGTCATCGCCGAGGTCGAGGCCGCCACCGGCACCGAGCTCAAGCTGACCATCGGCACCATGATCGAACTGCCCCGCGCCGCCCTGACGGCCGGTCAGATCGCGGAAGCCGCCCAGTTCTTCAGCTTCGGCACCAACGACCTCACGCAGACCGTCTGGGGCTTCTCCCGCGACGACGTCGAGGCCAGCTTCTTCACCGCATACCTGGAGAAGGGCATCTTCGGGGTCTCGCCGTTCGAGACCATCGACAAGGACGGCGTCGGCTCGCTCGTACGCTCCGCCGTCGAGGCCGGCCGGGCCACCCGCCCCGACCTGAAGCTCGGCGTCTGCGGCGAGCACGGCGGCGACCCCGAGTCGGTGCACTTCTTCCACGAGGTGGGCCTGGACTACGTGTCCTGCTCGCCGTTCCGCATCCCCGTCGCCCGCCTCGAAGCGGGCCGCGCGGCCGCCGAGTCGAAGGGCAGCGACTCGCGCTAGAGCCCCGGAGCCGCCGTCGGGTCCCCGACCCTCACCACCGATCCGGCGGCGGCTCCGGAACACCAAGAAGGGGCAGCAACCCTGTGCGGGGGTGCTGCCCCTTTTGCCTTCACGGACCCTCCGGGAGGAAGTAAGCGTTTGCCCCGGAGGCAACGCGCTACACGCCCCAGGTGTGCGAGCGCTTAATTCCTGTTGAAGGGCGGACATTTAACGAGGTCATGGCCGGAAATACAGAGTGCGGTTCACGGATCCCCACCCGTGAACCGCACTCTGTCAACCACGCCGAGCACGGAGCCGCCACCTACGCCCACCGCCGCCAGACACTGTGAAGCCCCCCACGGTCTTCGCAGAATCTTTCCGGTTGGCCCGGTGTCGTGCCCGACGAGGTACAGCCTTTCGTCCCGGGCACCCCTTCCGCGAGGCCTTTCAACTGTGGCTGAAAGGCCCGTGGTCACGGGCAGTGACGGGAGGCATACTCAGTCGAGTCGGTCGGGGGATCAATTGCGGATGCAACAACAAGGCAACAGGTTGCAGACAGTGGACAGGTGGGGTTTCGGTGCTGCGCATTCATTTCACCGGCGAGGATCTGGCCCGGCTCCGTATGGCGCCGGGTCCCGACACGCTGTGGGAAACGATTCTCAGCTTTCACCGTTTGAGGGACCGGCGGGGCGCCTCCGTATTCGGTGAATGGCGACAGGAAACTCGCGGCCGATTGAGCGGAGAAACGCGATTGCTCTCCGCAGTCGTTCCGTGCCGGGGGTATTTCCCCGACTTTCTCACCCCGCCGCACGGCCCGCATTCCCTCGACACCGGGCTGATGCGAATTCGCGAGACCGGGCCCGAACGGCTCGACGCCGAACTCTCCCGCCTCCCCGGCGGCCGCCCCACCACCGGCTGGGCCGCCGCCCTCGCCGACGGCTGCACCACCCAACTCGGCCGCCTGGCCGATGCGTTGGCCGCCTACCACCAGGCGGCCGTCTCCCCGTACTGGGCCCACATACAGACCCGGGTGGACGCCGACCGGGCCGCCCGCGGCCGGGCCCTGCTCGACGGCGGGGCCGGCGAACTCCTCGCCTCCCTGCCGCCGATGCTGCGCTGGCGCGCCCCCGTCCTGGAGGCCGACTATCCGGTGGACCGCGAACTCCACCTGAACGGAAGGGGGTTACTGCTCCAGCCCTCGTTCTTCTGCCGCCGCACCCCCGTCGCCCTCCACGACCCGAAGCTGCCGCCCGTACTCGTCTACCCGGTCACCCACACCCAGGCGCCCTACGAATCCCCGCCCGGCCCCGACCGCACCACCTCGCTCGGCCGGCTCGTCGGACACACCCGCTCCAGCGTCCTCGGGGCCATCGGCAACGGCTGCACCACCAGTGAACTCGCCCGCAGGGCAGGCGTATCGCTCGCCTCCGCGAGCCAGCACGCAGGCGTCCTGCGCGACGCCGGGCTGCTGGTCACGCTGCGGCACGGCAACTCCGTATTGCATACGCTGACCCCGCTCGGCTCCGCCCTGCTGTGCGGCGGAACCCCGCGCGTGCCCCGGCCGCGCCAGGCGCCTCAGTCGTCGATCCCGGAACGCTCCACGCCGGCCACGATGTAGCGCTGCAGCAGCAGGAAGACCAGGACCAGCGGGACGATGGACACGGCGGCCGCCACGAACAGCTCGTGCAGGTTGACCACTTGGGCCGTGGTGAAGGTGGAGAGCGCCACCTGCACCGTCCAGGCGTCCCGGTCCTGGCCGATGACCAGCGGCCACAGAAAGGAATTCCAGGCACCGATGAACACAATGGTGCCGACCGCCGCGAAGACCGGACGCGCATTGGGCACGACGATCCGCCAGTACGTCCGCCAATATCCAAGTCCGTCGACGCGGGCCGCATCCTCCAACTCTCGTGGAAATCCCGTGAAGAACTGGCGGAAGACGAAGCACGCGAACCCGGAGAACAGCGTCGGGACGATCAGCCCGCGCAAGCTCGACACCCAGCCCAGGGACGAAACGAGAACGAAACTCGGGACGAACGTGACCGCCGCCGGAACCATCAGCGTGCCGATCACCGCGTAGAAGACCTGGTTGGCGAACCGGTACGGAATCCGCGCCAGCCCGTACCCCGCCAGCGAAGCCAGCAGCAGCGTGCCCACCGTCGTCGCCACCGCGATCAGCGCCGAGTTGAGCAACGACCGCGCCATCGGCACCGCCGGATCGTCGAACAGCTCCCGCACGTTCGACCAGTGCACGCTCGACGGGAAGAACGTCCAGGACGGCGACGTGATGTCCCGCTCCGCCGACAGCCCGTTGCGCACCAGCAGATAGAAGGGAACCAGGAACAGCAGCGCCAACGCCACCAGGATCACCCAGCGCAGCGCGCGCCCCACCCGCACCAACGCGTCCTCGGGCCGCCGCGCGCGCCCCGCACCGGCCCTCCGCGACCCGCCCATCAGTCGGCCTCCTTCCGGCCCAGACCGAACCAGCGGGCCTGGAACACCGTCACCACCGCGATGATCAACGCCAGGATCACCGCACCCGCGCTGCCCATCCCCAGGTTCTGCCCCTGCCCCAGCGCCGTGTAGTACAGGTAAACCAACGGCGGCCGCGCGTACGGCGGATAGCCGCGGGCATCGGAGAGCAGGTTGTAGAACTCGTCGAACGCCTGGAACGCGTTGATCACAAGCAGCAGCACCACGGCGACCGACGTGGCGCGCAACTGCGGAAACGTGATGTGCCGGAACACCTGCCAGCCCGGCCGCGCCCCGTCCACCGCCGCCGCCTCGTACAGCCGGGGGCTGATCCGCTGCAGCCCCGCCAGGAACAGGACCATGTAGAACCCGGCCTGCAGCCACAGCCGCACCGTCACGATCACCAGCCAGTACCAGGGCGGATGCGTCGTCGACAGCCACGCCGTCTGATCCACCCCGAACCAGCCGAGCACCGTGTTCGCGAGCCCGAACCGGACCCCGCTGAACAGCGACATCTTCCAAATCAGCGCGGCCACCACATACGAACAGGCCGCCGGAAGGAAGAACACCGACCGGAAGAAGGCCTGGAACCGCCGGACCCGGTGCACCATCAGCGCAAGACCCAGCGACAGGGCGTACGTCGCCGGCACGATGAACACCGAGAACACCGCGAACGTTCCCAGACTGGACGTGAACGCACCGTCGCGCAGCATCGCCGTGTAGTTGCCGAACCCCACGAAGTCCGTCGGCGACACCGTGTTGTGGGCGTCGAAGAAGCTGAGCCAGACGCTCCACAGCAGGGGCACATAGGTGAACAGCGCCAGACCCGCGGCGAAGGGGCCGACGAAGATCCAGAACCACAGGGTGTTGTCCGCACCACGTCGTCGCACGGCGATCAGCGCTTCTTCACCCGCTGAAGCTCGTCGTTCGTCCTGCGCACGACCGCCTTCAGCTCACTGTCCGGGCTCGCCCCGTCCTTGATGATCCGGTTCAGCGCGTCCTGATACGCCGTCTGCAGCGCCGGCGTCCACAGCAACGGCTGCGCGTACCCGTGGTCCGTCACGAACGTCACCACATCGGCCGCCGCACCCTGGCGCAGCTTGGCCGCCTTCCTGGCCAGCGAGAGCCGCGCCGGAATGTGGAAGCCGTAGGACAGCGCGAAGTCCTCCTGGAAATCGCTCCGTTCGACCCACAGCCACTTCACGTACGCCTTCGCCTCCGCCTGGTGCCGCGAGCGCGCGGACACGGCGGCGGCGTACGCCCCGACCGGCACCGCCGGCTTCCCGCCCGGCCCGTCCTTCGGGAACGGCAGCACCCCGAAATCGTCGCCGAGCGCCTGCTGCACCGCGGGCAGCGCCCACAGACCCGACCACTGCATCGCCGTGAGGCCCTGGGTGAACGCGGCCGGATCCGACCAGTCGGAGGGAGCACCGAGAAGCAGCGACTTGTCGGCGTACAACTGGTGGAGCTTGCCGAGCGTGCGGGCGGCGGACGGATCGTCGAAACCCACCGCGCCGTCGGCGGTGACCAGGCTCAGCCCCGCCGCGTACAGCGGCGTACCGCCCAGCACGCCCGCCCCGCCGTCATTGCCGAGGAAGAGCCCCTTGACCTTGTTCCGCGTCAACGCCCTTGCCGCGTCCACCAGTTGGTCGAGCGTGACCGGCGGCTGCACACCCGCCGCGGCGAGCAGGCTCTTGCGGTAGTAGAGGAACTGCGTGTCGACGACCTGGGGGATGCCCCAGATCCTGCCGTCGTACGTCTTCGGCGCGAGGACCGCCGGGTTGAAGTCGTCCTTCACGCCGTCGAGCAGCGCCGTCAGGTCGACCACCTGGCCACCCCGGATCTGGTCCAGCGTCGGCCCGTTGACCTCGAAGACGTCCGGACCGGAATCCGTGAGCAGCGCGGCAGCCGTCTGCTGGTCGTAATTGCCCGGCCGCCACTGGACGTTGACCTTCGCCCGGTCGTACGCGGCCGCATAGCGGCGCACGGCCGCCTCGGTCCCGGCCTCGCCGTACTGGTGGTACCAGTGGCCGAGCGCGACCTTCCCGTCCGGCGAACTGCCCTCGTCCCGGCCGGTGTTGGAGCCGCACGCCGTGAGAAGGCCCAGTGCGGCCCCGCTCGCGAGCAGTGTCCGGCGGCTGATCGTCATGGCGTACGCCCCCTGTTTGTCATCCCGCTGTACGGCTCAACGATCAACCATGCAGGGGGATTACGACAGGGGTGTTGCGACGGTGTGTCGGCCTCATCGGCCCGCGCACGTCCGACTCGGCCGAGAAGTGCCGGTGCGCCGCCCGCCCGGGCAGGCCCCCGGCCGGGCAGCTCCGGGAGCGCGCTCAGGCGTCGTGGCGCACGAGGGCCGGGCCCAGCCGGAACCGCAGCCGGCAGATCACCGCATCCGTGTCCCTGCGCACAGCATGCGCCAGGACCGCACCCCGCTGGTTCTGCAGCACCCGCTGCCAGATGTGCGCCGGCTCCACCTCCGGTATCAGAACGGTCACCCGGGTCCGCGGATGGTACGTGTGCACGCGGCGCACATAGTCGGCGACCGGACGCCCCAGGCTCCGGTGCTGCGACGTCAGCTCGACCAGCTCGACGCCCGGGTTCCACAGCTCCCAGTCGCGGCGCAGCGCCTCCATGTCCCGGCGGTCCTCCTCGTCCGGATGGCTCACCGTCACCGCCCGCACCTCGTCGCCCAGCGACACGGCCGCGTTCAGCGCCTCACAGGTCAGCCGGGACAGATGCGACACCGGCACGATCACCAACGACCGGTCCCGGCGCGGCGGTTCGGGCACCCGGCCGAGGTCCAGACGCTCGGCGATCCGCCCGTACGCCCGGTGCACCGCCTCGAAGGCGAGCACCAGCAGCGGCAGCGCGATCACGATCAGCCAGGCACCCTCGGCGAACTTGGTGGCCGTGACCACGACCGCGGCGACCCCCGTCAGAACCGCGCCGAAACCATTGAGGACAGCCTTCCAACGGCGCCCCGGAGCGCTCTCCCCGCGCCAGTGGAGCACCATCCCGGTCTGGCAGATGGTGAAGCCGACGAACACACCGATCGCGAACAGCGGAACCAGCGTGTTGGTGTCACCGCCGGAAAACAGCAGGAGCACCGCCGAGACCGCCGCCAGCGCGAGCACCCCGTGCCGGTGCACCTGCCGGTCCGCCTTGAGGCCGAAGACGTGCGGCAGATAGTTGTCCCGGGCCAGCAGCGACATCAGCACCGGCAACCCGCCGAAGGACGTGTTCGCGGCGAGCGCCAGCAGCACCACGGTCGCGAACTGCACCACGTAGAAAGCCCAGTTGTGCCCCAGCGAGGCGTCCGCGAGCTGCGCCAGCACGGTCACCCCCTCCACCGGCTGGAGATGGAACCGGCCGATCAGGACCGAAAGCCCGATCAGCATGATCCCGAGCAGCCCGCCGAGTGCCACCTCCGTGCGTTGAGCCCGCCGCGCGGCCGGAGCCCGGAACGACGGCACCGCGTTCGCGACCGCCTCGACCCCCGTCAGCGCCGAACAGCCCGCCGCGAAGGCCTTGAGCAGCAACAGGGCCCCCACCCCCGTCGCGTTCCCCGCCAGCACCGAGGCATGTCCGTCGGCGGTATGGGTGGACGCGGGCACCGAACGGAACAGACCGACCACCACGATCGCGAGGATCGCCGCGACGAACACCGCGGTCGGCACGATGAACGCCTTCGCCGAATCGACGATGCCGCGCAGATTCACCGCCGTGACCAGCACCAGCACCCCGAGACAGATGACCAGCCGGTCGCCGTAGAGCCCCGGGAACGCCGACGTCAGCGCCGCCACGCCCGCCGTCACGGAGACGGCCACGTTCAGGACGTAGTCCAGGATCAGCGACGCCGCCGCGACCAGACTCGCCCGCGCCCCCAGATGCCGCCGCGCCACCGCATACGAACCGCCGCCGTTCGGGAAGGCCGCGATCACCTGCCGGTAGGAGGCGACGAGCACCGCCAGCAGCCCGGCGATGGCCAACGTCACCGGCAACGTGAAGCCGAGCCCGTACGCACCGGCGGACGCGAGGACCAGAACCACCGCCTCCGGTCCGTATGCCACCGACGCCATCGCGTCCAGGGAGAGCGCGGCCAGACCCTGCGTCGCGGTCAGCCGATGCCGGTCGACCACTCCAGGGGGTTCTTCGGGGGCGGCGTCGCTGACGACGGCCTTCGACGTGGTGAGCATGCGCCCAGCGTGCGACCCGCCCGGCCACCTCCCGGCCCCCCTTGGCGCCCCTTTGTCGGGCGGCCCCCGCATCCATACGCACTCTTGACGCGGGCGGTGCGGGCGGTGCAGGCGGTGCAGGGGGCGCGGGCGGCGTCGAGGGCCGAAAGAGAAATCCCGGCCCGGCGATGAGTTCCCGGGACGGCCGCCGTCTACCCCTCGTAAGCAAGGCCATCACCCACGAGGGAGCACGACATGCCCACCATGATCTTCGTCAACCTGCCGGTGAAGGACCTGGAACGCTCGAAGACCTTCTTCGGCAAGCTGGGCTACTCCTTCAACCCCCAGTTCACCGACGAGAACGCTGGCTGCCTGGTCATCAGCGACACGATCTACGCCATGCTGCTCACCGAGCCGTTCTTCAAGGGCTTCACCCAGCGGGAGATCGCCGACACCGCCACCACCGTCGAGTCCATCGTCTGCCTCAGCGCGGACAGCCGCGAAGAGGTCGACCGCCTCGTCGACACCGCCCTCGCCTCCGGCGGCGCGCCCGCCCAGGAGACCATGGAACAGGGGCCCATGTACGGCCGCTCCTTCCTGGACCCGGACGGGCATCACTGGGAGGTCATGTACATGGACCCGGCCGCGGTCAACGCCTGAGCACCCCGAACGCCCCCTCGTTCGTCGCAGACCCCGGCGTCGCGTCGGCGGCCTCGCGCCAGCCGGCCCCGTCGACGTCACGAACCCCGGCGACGCCACAGAGCCCCGCGTACGTCACGCAGCCCCTACATACGTCACGCAGCCCCGTACGCCACGCCGGTGAGCCGCTCCGAAGCCGCCCAGAGCCGCTCACCGGCGACGTCGTTCAACGTCCAGCCCGCCCGCCAGGACTTGGCGGGCGACCCGCGCCACATCATCACGGACGGCCCCGTGAACGAATCCGGCCGCACCCCGGGCGCCGTCGCCGCGAACAGCGTGGGCAGCGCACCGGCCTCGGCCGGCTGCGCCATGATCCGGTTGCCGAGCTCCACGAGCCGCTCGGCCCGGCGGCGGCCCTCCATCCGGACCGCCTGCGTCTGCAGGTTGGTCGCGGCATAACCGGGATGCGCGGCCGCCGCGACCACATCCGAGCCCGCCGCCCCGAGTCGCCGTGCCAGCTCGTGGATGAACAACAGATTCGCCGACTTGGACCGACCGTAGGCGACCCAACGCCGGTAGCGCCGCTCGCTGTTGAGGTCGCGCAGATCGACATTGCCCAACGCGTGCATCCCGCTGGACACACTCACCACCCGCGCCGCCGCGGCCGCCCGCAGCCGGGGCAGCAGCAGCCCGGTCAGCGCGAAGTGCCCCAGGTGGTTGACGCCGAACTGGGTCTCGAACCCGTCCACCGTCCGCCCGTACGGAAGCGCCATCACACCCGCGTTGTTGATCAGCAGATCCAGCCGCTCGTACGGAAGCTCCGCCGCGAAGTCCCGCACCGAGCCGAGATCGGCCAGGTCCAGCGTCCGGAACTCGGCCCGCGCGTCCGGCACTTCGCTCCGGACGCGCTCCTCGGCCTCCCGGCCGCGCGCCTCGCTGCGACAGGCGAGCACCACGCGTGCGCCCCGACGCGCCAACTCCCGCGCCGTGACGAGCCCGATGCCGCTGTTCGCCCCGGTGACGACGGCCGTACGGCCGCTCTGATCGGGGATGTCCTGAGCGCTCCAGCCCTGAGTCATGCCCCCACCGTACCGGTGGGTATGCCGGGGTGGGGTCGGATGGGGACTCAGGCTGAGGCACCGCCGTCGACCACGAGGTCGGCGCCGACGACCGAGGCGGCGTCGTCGGACGCCAGATACAGCACCGCCGCGGCCGCCTCCGCGGTCGTCGAAACCCGGCCGAGCGGCTGGACCCCCTTCATGCGGACCGCCCGCTCGGCCTCGCTCTCGCCGGGCCGCAGCGACATGCTGGTGGCGAGCGGGCCCGGGCTCACCGCGTTGATGCGGACCCCGTCCTGGATGTGGTCGAGGGCGGCGCCCCTGGTCAGCGCGCTGACGGCGGCCTTGGACGCGATGTACGCGGCAAGGCCGGGGGCGCGGCGGTGGGCGCCCAGGTTGGAGGCGATGTTGACGATGGCGCCGCCCGACTGCTGGGTGCGCATGTGGGCGACCTCGGCCTGGAGAGCGTGGAAGACGCCGGTGACGTTGACGGATATCAAAGTCTGCCAGTCACTTTCCGACAGCTCGACGAGGGGTGCGCCGCCACGGAACACCCCGGCGTTGTTGACGGCGACATCCAGGGAGCCGAACCGCTCGACCACGTCCGCCACGAGGGCGCGCACGGCGGGTGACTGGGACACGTCGGCGATGAACGCGGCCGCCTCGCCTCCCGCCTCGGTGATCAACGCGACCGTCTCGTCGAGGGACGCGGCCGTTCGCCCGGCGACGGCGACCCGCGCGCCCTCGGCGGCGAAGGCGAGCGCGACGGCCCGGCCCAGACCGGAACCGGCACCGGTGACGAGAACGGTCTTGTGCGTGAAACGAGCAGACATATTCTTGACCAATCGTTCTGTTATCGAGGGATGTGAAACGTGGGAGGAGAGGGAGGGAAGAAGAGGGCGGAGCAGGGAGGGGCAGGGCAGAGGCAGCAGAGCAGAGCAGGGCAGGGCAGGGGCAGGGGAACGGGGGGGGAATGGTGGTGGGGGAGTGGTTGGAAAAGGGAAAAGGGAAAACTGTCAACGCGATGTCAGATATCGCTCGCCGGGCGTCAGTCGAGCAACGTCAGGATCTGTTCGGCCGCGTCCCGTACCCGCCCCGGCTCTCCCGATGCCTTGCCGACCACTCGTACGCCCTGGAGGAAGACGAGCAGCATCCGGGCGAGTCCGCGCGGATCGCGGCTCGTGGGCAGCTCGCCCTGGGCCTGGGCGCGGACGAGCGCGGAGTGCAGCAGGGTTTCGATGTGCTGCCAGCTGAGCTCGACCCGCCGGGCGGCGGTGCTGTCGTGCGAGGCCAGTTCGGCCGCGGTGTTGGTGACGAAACAGCCGGCCAGGCGGGAGCCGTCGACCATCGACTCGGCGGCGAAGCGCCGCACCACGCCGCGCACGGCGGGCAGCGCCGGTCCGGGGGCGGACAGCTCGGCGAGCAGCACGGGGTCGCGGTTCTCGGCGTAGCGGTCGAGGGCCTTCAGGTACAGCTCGTGCTTGTTGCCGAACGTCGCGTAGATGCTGGCGCGGCCGATGCCGAGGTGCTCGACGAGGTCCGCCATCGACGTCGCCTCGTAGCCGCGCTGCCAGAACAGCTCAAGGGCCGACTGCAGCGCGGCGTCCGGGTCGAATTCCTTGGTCCTGGCCACACCAGGACCCTAGAACCAACTGGAACGTCCGGTCAAGTAAGTCTGGACGGTCTGCGTCTCGTCGTCGAGGCAGACCCCCGTCTCCAGGTCGAAGCGGTGCTTGAGGAGCGGCGAGGCCACGTAGGGGCGGCCCTCCGGCGTGGAGCCGAGCAGCCCGCGGGAGAGGACGTAGGCCCCGGTGAACGGGTCGCGGTTGTCGATCGCGTACGTACGGCCGCGCCGGTCGGTGAACACGGCGGCCTGGCGGCCGTCGGGGAGGAGGGCGGCGACACCGCGCCCGGGGGCGAGGCGAGCGGTCGCGCAGACCGTGAACCAGCCTTGTTCCAGCCTGAGTTGGACCGTCGTCATCGGGTGGCTCCCAAGGTGAGGAGGGGGAGTTCGGGCTTGATCTGGCCGCGCTCGGGGACGAACCGGATCGAGGGGTCGGGCGCGCCGGGCGCGTTCACGAAGGACACGAAGCGGGCGAGCCGCTCGGGGTCGTCGAGGGTCTCGGCCCACTCGTCGCGGTAGCCCGCCACATGCGCGGCCATCAGGGCCTCCAGCTCGGCGCAGATGCCGAGCGAGTCGTCCACCACCACATCCCTGACATGGGCGAGACCGCCCTCGATCCGCTCCAGCCAGACCGAGGTGCGCTCCAGGCGGTCGGCGGTGCGGATGTAGAACATGAGGAATCTGTCGATCAGCCGGACGAGTTCGTCATCCGTCAGGTCCTGGACCAGCAGGTCCGCGTGGCGGGGGCTCGCCCCGCCGTTGCCGCCGACGTACAGGTTCCAGCCGCCGGCCGTGGCGATCACGCCGAAGTCCTTCGACCGGGCCTCGGCGCATTCCCGGGCACAGCCCGAGACCGCCGACTTGAGTTTGTGCGGTGAGCGGAGGCCGCGGTAGCGCAGCTCCAGATCGATCGCCATCCGCGCCGAGTCCTGCACCCCGTAGCGGCACCAGGTCTGCCCCACGCACGACTTGACGGTGCGCAGCGACTTTCCGTACGCGTGCCCGGACTCGAAGCCGGATTCCACCAACCTGGCCCAGATGGCCGGGAGTTGTTCGACGCGGGCGCCGAAGAGGTCGATGCGCTGGCCGCCGGTGATCTTGGTGTAGAGGCCGAAGTCCCGGGCCACCTCGCCGATCACGATGAGTTTGTCCGGGGTGATCTCGCCGCCGGGGATGCGTGGTACGACCGAATAGGAGCCGTTGCGCTGCAAGTTGGCGAGGAAGTGGTCGTTGGTGTCTTGGAGCGCGGCCTGCTCGCCATCGAGGATGTGCCCGTTGCCGAGGCCCGCCAGGATCGAGGCGACGGCCGGTTTGCAGATCTCGCAGCCCTCGCCGCCGCGCGCCGCCGGGCGGCCGTGTCCGTCGAGGAGTTCGGTGAAGCTGGAGATGCGCAGCGCGAGCGCGATCTCGTACAGCTCCTGGCGGGTCCGGGCGAAGCAGCCGCACAGGCCGCCATCGCCGGACCGGGGCAGAAGCGTTCCGATCGTCTTGACGCAACTCCCGCACCCCGTACCGGCTTTGGTGCGCTGCTTGGCCTCGGGAAGCGAGGAGCAGGCGGAAATCGCGCCTTTGGTGACGTTGTGGCAGGAGCAGATGACGGCGTCGTCCGGCAGCGATTCCGGGCCGAGCAAGGCCGGGCCGCCGAGCCCCGCGGGCAGCACGAGCTGCTCGGGGGCGACCGGCGGCACGTGCCCGGTGAGCGGACGCAGCATGCCGTACGCGTCCGCGTCGCCGACCAGTACGCCGCCGAGCAGTACGCCGTCGCGGGATACGACCAGCTTCTTGTAGACCCCGGAACGGGAGTCGGAATAGACGACGTCGAGGCAGCCCTCGGCCGTGCCGTGCGCGTCGCCGAAGGAGGCCACGTCCACCCCGAGCAGCTTCAGTTTCGTCGACAAGTCGGCCCCGGTGAAGGCGCGTTCGCCCGTGTCGACGATCGTGTCGGCCACCGTCTCCGCCATGTCGTAGCCCGGTGCGACCAGGCCGTACACCCGGCCGTCGGCGGCCAGCGCGCACTCGCCGATCGCGAACACGGCGGGGTCACTGGTGCGGCATTGCGCGTCGACGACGATGCCGCCGCGCTCGCCGACCGCGAGACCGCAGTCGCGGGCCAGCTGGTCGCGGGGGCGGACTCCGGCAGAGAAGATCACCAGATCGGTCGACAGATGAGAGCTGTCAGAAAGTGTCATTCCCCTTACGTGACCGTCGTCGTCGGCGGTGATCTCCCGGGTGCCGACCCCCGTGTGCACGGTGAGACCCATGTTCTCGATGGTGCGGAGCAGGGCCGCGCCGCCGCCCTCGTCGACCTGCGCGGGCATCAGCCGGGGCGCGAACTCCACGATGTGGGTGTCGAGTCCGAGCCCGCTCAGTGCGCCGGCCGCCTCCAGGCCGAGCAGTCCGCCGCCCACCACGGTGCCGGTCGTCGCCGTCTTGGCGTAGGCCTCGACGGCGAGCAGGTCCTCGATCGTCCGGTAGACGAAACAGCCGGGCAGGTCCTTGCCGGGCACCGGCGGTACGAAGGGGAACGAGCCGGTCGCCAGGACGAGCGTGTCGTACGGGAAGGTGCGCCCCGAGCGGGCGGTGACGGTGCGTGCGGCCCGGTCGATCGACTCTGCGGGGTCACCGATGTGCAGCTCTATCGCGTTACGACGCATGAAGTCGGCTGGTACGAGGCCGAGTTCGTCCGGCGTCGTGCCGGTGAAGTAGGAGGTGAGGCGGACCCGGTCGTAGGCGGGCCGGGGCTCCTCGCACAGCACGACCACCCGGGTCCGGCCGGCCGCGCCGCGCTCGGCGAGCGCCTCCAGGAAGCGCTGGCCGACCATGCCGTGGCCGACGACCACGATCGTGGAAAGGTGTTCGTGGGGCACGTCAGGAACCTCCGGTCGTGGGTGGTGCGGCGCGGTCCTCCTCGCCGGTGCCGGCCACCGGGACGGGCCCGGCCGGACCGGCGCCCGCCGTGCCGCCGCCGCTCGGCACGGATGTCCGCACTCGTGGGCCCAGCGTGCGCGGCGGCTGTTACCCGGTCGCATCCCGCCGGTTTCGACGGGGGAACGCTGCGCTCAGCAGGGCGGGAGGCGAGGGGTGAGGCCGGGGGGCGAGGCGAGCGGTGAGCCGGCCCGGGGGTGGGGTAAACCGAACCTTGAAGATCCGTGCTGGCACGATCGAAACGGCGGGCTCGGGGCGGGAGCCTTGACGCATGGACCTCGCGCAGCGACACCCCGCCCCCGCCCCCGACCACACGCCGGCCCGCCCCGTGGCGGACCCGGGCCGCTCGGCCACCACCGGCAGGGGCCGGGCCGAAGCGGCTTCCGGCCCGGTTGCCACGGCCGCGAGCCCGGCCGGGACCGACCAGCACGCCCGGCACCGCGATGCCGCCCGCGCGGGCTGGAAGGGCATACTCCGGGAGCCGTTCACGGCCGCCACTTGGCTGCGGCTCGCCTACCTCCTGCTCGCCCTGCCCGTGGGCATCCTGTGCGTCCCCATAGCCCTGGTCGGCGGCCCGGCGGGCCGCATCCAGCGGGGGCTCGCCCGGCGACTGCTCGGCGTGGAGGTGGCGGAGCCCCGGCGCACCGGCCCGCTCGCCCTGGCCCATGCCGTGATCAGCCTGCCGCTCAACCTGGTGGCGCTCACGGTGTCGGCCTACTTCTGGACGGTCGTCGTCATCAACCTGGCCTACCCGCTGCGGCCCGACAGCGATCCGACCCAGGCCTGGGGCGGCCCCACGATGGCCGGGGCGTGGGCGGTGCACGGCATAGGCGGAGGCCTGTCGTTCCTGTTCATCACGCCCTGGGTGATGAAGGGGTTCACCCTGCTTCAGGCCCGCCTGGTCGAGGGCTTCCTCGGAGCCGACCGGGCGGGGCTGCTCAAGGCCACGGGGATCGCGCTGGCAGTGACCGCGCTCTGCGCGCTCCTGTCCATACCGGTGATCCACCAGCTCTGACCGGCCCACCCCTAGGGTTGTCGCTCATGCACCGCCTGCGCCTTCCGGGCTCCTGGGAGTTCCCCTACCGACGGGAGCGGCGCGGCCCGGTCGCCCGCGCCGCGCTCTACCCGCTGATCGCGCTGCCCCTCGCCCTGGCCGGCCTCGTCCTGGTCGTCGCGGTCCTGCTGATCGGAGCGGTGCTGTCGTGGACGGCGCTGGGGCTCTGGCTCATCGCCGCCGCTCTACGGGCCGCCCTCGCCCTGGGGGACCTTCAACGGGTCCTGGCCAGGCGCCTGTTGGGCCTGGAGATCGACCCGCCGGAGCAGCCGGAGACGAGCGGGGTGTTCGACTGGCGGCGCTCGTTGCTCGGCGGACGAGCCGGCTGGCGGGCGGTGGCATGCGCCCTGGTGGCCCCGCTGACCGCCCTGCTGCCGATCGGCGCCTTCTACGTCGGCTACGTGAACGGGGTGCTGCTGACCCTGCATCCCCTGCTCAAGCGTTGGAACAACT
The DNA here is from genome assembly GCF_014650455.1 of Streptomyces xanthochromogenes. Lineage (GTDB taxonomy): Bacteria > Actinomycetota > Actinomycetes > Streptomycetales > Streptomycetaceae > Streptomyces > Streptomyces xanthochromogenes. Next base: position 58,695 of record NZ_BMUZ01000002.1, read on the forward strand.
TCACCGTCACGGAGCCCGACGGTTCCGTACGGCATGTGGGACTGGAGGTGGGGGGCGTGGAGTTCGACAGTTGGCCGCGATGGCTGGTGCCCTTCGCCGTCGGCCTGCTGCTCCTGTACGTGGCGCCGTGGCTGGTCCGCCACGCCCTGGTCCCGCACCGGTTGTTGCTCGGCGCGTTGCTGGGGCCGGACCGGGCGGACCAGCGCATCCGCACACTGGAGGAGACCCGGGCCCAGGCTGTGGACGACGCGGCGGCCACCCTGCGCCGTATAGAACGCGACCTTCACGACGGGACCCAGGCCCGGCTGGTGGGCCTCGGCATGCACCTCACGATGATCCGCGAGCTGGTGGCGGGCGGCGCCGAGCAGGACAAGATCCTCAAAGTGGTCGAGACGGCGCAGGGCAACGCCAAGCAGGCCGTCGCCGATCTGCGGCATCTGGTGAAGGGCATCCATCCCCCCGTCCTCGACCAGGGGCTGGACACCGCGCTCGCCACGCTCGCGGCGGACAGTGCGCTGCCGGTGCGGGTGCACTGCGGGATCGAGGGCAGACCGAGTCCCGCGATCGAGTCCATCGCCTACTTCTGCACGGCGGAGTTGCTGGCCAACGCGGCCAAGCACAGCGGGGCTTCACAGGTGTGGGTCACGGTGCACGGCGACGCGAAGATCCTGCTGCTCTCCGTCGAGGACGACGGGCGCGGGGGAGCGGTGGTCGGCGCGGGCAGTGGGCTCGCCGGGCTGCGGGCCCGGGTGCGTACCGTGGACGGCTCGCTGAACTGCGACAGCCCGCCTGGAGGGCCTACGGTGGTGAGCGTGCTGCTGCCCTTGCGATGAGCGGCGCGAACGCCGACAGCAGTGGCCCACCCACAACACGGCAGCGGCACATCGACAACAGCGGAACACCGAGAAAGGGGCGGGTCATTCATGCGGGTCGTGATCGCCGAGGACTCCTCGATCCTGCGCGACGGGCTCGTGCAGCTCCTTGAGATGCGGGGAGTGGAGGTGCTGGCCGCGGTCCAGGATGCCGAGGCGCTCCTTGCCGCGGTCGCCGAACACCGGCCGGACGCGGCGGTGGTGGACATCCGGCTGCCGCCGACGCAGACGGACGAGGGGCTGAGGGCGGCCGTGCAGATTCGGCGGACGGCTCCGGGCACCGGGGTATTGATCTTCTCGCAGTACGTGGAGACCAAGTACGCGGAGCAGCTCGTCGGGGACGGCGGGGCGGGGGTCGGGTATCTGCTGAAGGAACGCGTCGTGGACATCGGCGAGTTCGTGAATGCGCTGGAGCGGGTGGCCACGGGCGGTACCGCGCTGGATCCGGAGGTGGTGGCCCAGCTGTTCGGCGCGAGCCGGCGGGCCGCCGCGCTGGACGCACTCACCCCGCGTGAGCGGGAAGTGCTGGGGCTGATGGCGGAGGGCCGCACCAACCACGCCATTGCCGAGGGGTTCGGGGTGTCGGAGCGGGCGGTGGAGAAGCACATCGCGAACATCTTCAGCAAGCTGGACCTGCCGCCGTCCGAGTCGGGGCACCGGCGAGTGCTCGCGGTGCTGCGCTACCTGGACCGGTCCGCACGCTGACCTGACCTGACCTGACCTGACTGACCCGACCGGCCCGGCTTAATCGGCGGTCAGCCCATCCTCAAGGGGACCTTAAGGATCCCGAATCAGCCTCTGACCAGGGCCTTTCGGCGGTCCGGCCGACCTAGGCTGCCGGGCGTGACGATCGAGGCCACCGACCCGCAGCTTGCCGCGTACCCAGCGCTGTCCGCCTATCTCGCGCACCAGTCCCAGCAACCCGACCAACCCGCCCAGCCCGGTCAACCCGCCCAGCCCGAGTTCGCCGAGCTCGCCGAGCAGTCCCAGCAGGCTCGGCCGACCTTTCCGACCTACCCGACGCGTCCGAGCTGCCCGCCCGATCCGAATCCGGCCTTCGCGAGCGGACCGCCCCCGCCATGGGAACCACCGCAGCCGAATCCGGAGCACAGCGGCCCCGCGCGGGAGGTCGTCGAGGAGGAGGCGGCGGCGCCGGTGGCCGAGGCGGTTCCGGTGCGGGCACTTCGAATCCGGCCCCGGGTCATGCGGCGCGGGATGGTCGCGGGGGCCGGAGCGGTGAGCCTGCTGTGGGGCAGCCAGGCCGAGCCGTCCGCGCGCCTGGACGCACTGTTCGCCGGTGCGGCCCATCTGTCGGGGCTGCTCGCCGGCTACGGAATCCTGGTGATGCTGCTGCTCATGGCCCGGGTACCGGCGGTCGAGCACGGCGTCGGTGCCGACCGGCTCGCCCGCTGGCACTCGCTCGGCGGACGTTACGTCCTGAGCCTCGTCGGTGCGCATGTGGTGCTCGCGCTGTGCGGATACGCCGCGTACACCGGCACCGATCTGCTGCGGGCGACGGGCCAACTGCTGGGCTACGGAGGCATTGTGGCCGCGGCCTTCGGCACGCTGGCGCTCGGTGCCGCCGGGGTGAGTTCGGTGCGGGCCGCGCGGGCGCGGATCTCCCAGGAGACCTGGCGTGCCCTGCACTTCCTCACCTACCTCGGGGCCGCGCTCGCCTTCGCCCATCAGCTCGTCGGCCCCGATGTGTCCGGCAGTCCGCTCACCGTGTGGGCCTGGGCGATGCTGCACGCCACGGTCGCGGTGCTGATCGTCTGGTACCGGGGTGTCGTCCCCGTGCGGCAGGCGCTGCGGCACGGTCTGCGGGTGGTCGAGGTGCGTGACGAGAGCCCCGACGTCGTCTCCGTCGTCATGCGCGGCACCGGGCTTGACGCGCTGCGCGCCGAGCCCGGGCAGTTCCTGCGCTGGCGGTTCGTGCAGCGCAGGCTGTGGCACACCTCGCTGCCGTTCTCGCTGTCCGCGCCGGTCAGGGACGACACCGTTCGGATCACCGTCAAGGCGCTCGGTGTGCACAGCCGGCGGATGCGGCGGCTGCGGCCGGGCACCCGGGTTCTGGCCACCGGTCCCTTCGGTGCGATGACCGCGCACCGCCGTACCCGCCGCAAGGTGCTGCTCCTCGCGGGCGGGGTCGGGATCACCCCGATGCGGGTCCTGTTCGAAACGCTGCCCGCGGCGCCCGGTGATCTGACCCTGCTCTACCGGGCGAGCAACGCCGCGCAGTTGGTGCTGCGCGACGAGCTGGAGGCCATTGCCGTTGCGCGCGGCGCCGCGCTGCACTATCTGCTCGGCCCCTCCGACGCGTCCTTCGACCCGCTCGCGCCGCAGGCCCTGCGCAACCTCGTCCCCGATCTGGCCGAGCACGACGTCTATCTGTGCGGGCCCGGCCCGATGGCGGCCGTGGCAACCGCCTCGCTCATCAGGGCGGGTGTGCCCGAACAGCACATCCACACCGAGCAGTTCAGCTTCTGAGCCCCCGCCGCGGCGTACAGCCGGCGTCCGCCTTCACATCCGCCTTCGTGTTCGCCCCAGTTTCCGGCCCCGCCCGCCCCAGGAACCGAGCCCCGAGGAATCGACCCGTCATGGCCCGTCACCGCAAGTGCGCCACCCCCGTCCCCCTCGACCGCGCCCGGCGCCGGCTCGCCGCGGGTCTCACCGCCGCCAGCGCCCTGGCGGCGACCTTCCTGGCCACCGCCGTCACCCCGGCCGCGCCGCCCGCCCCCGACCGGGCTCCGAGCGCCGCCGGCTCAGATCTCGCTCAAGCATCCGGAAAGTAATGGACGCACCGGGCCGCCGCTCCTTAAAGTCGCGATCATGCCCGACATATCGCTGACCGTGCTCATCGTGTTGTGCCTGGCCGCGGGGGCTGCCGGGTGGATCGACGCGGTGGTCGGCGGTGGTGGGCTGCTGATGCTCCCCGCGCTCCTGCTCGGGCTGCCGCACGTGCCGGCGGCCCACGTCCTCGGGACCAACAAGGCCGTCGCCATCGTCGGTACGTCGGGTGCCGCGGTGACCTATGCGCGCAGGGCGCCGGTGCGGGTGAGGACGGCGGTGCGGATCGGGCTCGCGGCGCTCGCGGGCTCCATGACGGGCGCGTTCTTCGCGGCGGGCATCAGCAGCGCGGTGCTGCGGCCGGTGATCCTGGTGGTGCTGCTGGGCGTCGCCGGGTTCGTCATGTTCCGGCCCGCGTTCGGTACGGGGGCGGGCGCGCAGCCGGTCACCCGGGCCCGTACGGTCACCGCGATCGTGCTGGTCGGGGGTGGGATCGGGCTGTACGACGGGCTCTTCGGGCCCGGTACCGGTACGTTCCTGGTCCTTGCGCTCACGGCCGTGCTGCATCTCGATCTGGTGACCGCGAGTGCCACGGCGAAGATCGTGAACGTCTGCACCAACGCGGGGGCGTTGGCGATGTTCGCCTACCAGGGCAATGTGATGTGGCAACTGGCCGGGATCATGGCGGTGTTCAACCTCGCCGGGGGGATGCTGGGGGCGCGCATGGCCCTGCGCAAGGGGAGCGAGTTCGTGCGGGGGGTGCTGCTGGTGGTGGTCTTCTCGCTGGTGGCCAAGCTTGGGTTCGACCAGTGGAACGCGTAGGCGCTCCGCTGCGGGGGCGAGTTCATCGGTGCGGGCCGCATCTGGCTCTGCGCCGTTCCCCGCGCCCCTTCAGCCCCGGTTCCGTGTGCGGGCCGGGCGGGGCCGTTCGGGCAGTTCCCAGCGCCCCTTCAACCCCGGCTACGGCCGCGGGCCGTGGGTGGTTGCTCGCGCCGTTCCTCGCGCCCCCGGGGCGTCCGGGTGCCGGGGGGGATCGTGTGGCCTCTGGGGGGTCAGAGGGGGCGGGGCTGGGGCTGGGGGACTGCTGCTGTCAGGTGGGCGAAGGCCACTACGTTGGCCTGGTAGCCGGATGCCTTGGTGAAGGAGCCGCCGCAGGTGATCAGGCGTAGTTCCGGGCGGGTGGCGGGGCCGTACACCTTGGCGTCGGGGAACGCGTCGTTGTCGTACACCTCGACCGCGTCGACGTCGAAGACCGCGGTGCTGCCGTCCTTGCGGGTCACCTCGATGCGACTGCCCTTCTTCAGGGCGCCCAGCGCGTAGAAGACGGCGGGGCCCCGGGCGTCGTCGACGTGGCCCGCCATGACGGCGGTGCCGCGGACGCCGGGGGGAGTGCCGTCCTTGTACCAGCCGGCCACGTTCGTGTTCCCCGGCGGTGGCGCCTCCAGGCCGTGGTCGGGGCCGAGCCCGAGCCGCATCACGGGGGCGTCCACCCGGATCGAGGGAATCCTGATGCGTACGGGCTCGGAGGCCGACAGGGCCCCGGCGGGCGGGAGTTCGGCCGGGCTCCGGCTGGCCGGGCCGCCGCGGTGCGAGGCCGGGCCACCCGTGAACGCCTCGGCGGCGGAGGGCCGGGGCGGCTCCACGGAGTCGAAGCCCCGCTCCACCAGCCACAGGCCGGCGAACGCGGCGACCACCATCAGCCAGGCCGCGTTGCGACGTGCGGCAGGGGTCGACAAGGGCGGTCAGCCCCGGCCCTGCGTGCCGCTCGCCCGGCGACGCAGCAGCCAGGTGCCGCCCACGGCGGCCGCGGTCAGTACCGCCGCGCCCGCCGCGATCAAGGTGGTGTCGGGGCGGATGCTGCCGCCGACGCCGGTCTTCACATGGCCGTGCGGGTCGTGGCCGTCCCACGACTTGTCGCGGCCCCACTGGTCACTCCGGTCGTTCGTGTCCCAGGACTTGTCCTTGGTCCACTGGCCGCCGCCGTCCCACGGCTTGTCCTTGGACCACGGGTCCTTGTTCCCCTGGCCGTGCCATTGGCCGTCCCCCTGGCCGTCCTTGCCCCACCGCTCGTGGTCCCGGTCGCCACCACCCGCCGCGACGGTGAGCTGCGCCTCGACGGTCTTGCCGTTCTCACAGCTCACCTTGATGCGGAAGCTGCCCGGCTTGGTGTGCGAGGCGACCTGGAACTGGCCGGCGAGCACTTCCTTGTGCGTGGACGTGGTCAGCTGGAAGTCGCCCGCGCCCACTGCGTTCGCGTCGCCCGTGGCGCGCCCCGCCGACCCGCAGGCCGTGGTGTTTGCGGTCACCGTGGCGCCCGGTGACGCGCTGGTCGGCCACAGTTCGAGGGACCCCGCCGCGCCCGGATCGTTGTTGGCGTACGCGAGCGACGCCGCCGGACCCAGCGCGGCGGCGGCCGCCAGCAGGGCACTGGTCAGGAGTCGGGCTGTACGCATGGATCCTCCGGGGACGCGGGCAGAGCTTCTGCCTTCGACCTAAGAGGGCCGGTGGCCGCCGCGCCCCTCGGCGGGGGGCGAACGAGTGACGGCGGGCGGGCCGTACGGGTGACCCGTCGATGGACCGGGTACGTCCTCGCATCGCCTTCTTCCGCCGAACCTCCCCTCCGGCCTCACCCCGGGTCGATCACGTCCCAGGGGGCCTCCTCGAACGCCCGCCACACCCTCTTCATCAGTTCCGCGTCGACCGCGAACTCGCGCTCGTCGACCCGGCCGACCGGGGCGATCCCGCGCGAGTTCGTGACGAACGCGGCGCTGTAGGCATCGAGGCCGTCCAGGGTCACCTCGCGGTGCACCGACGTCAGGCCGTACGCCGGGAGCCGCTCTTCGAGGACCGCCTTGGTGACACCGAGCAGCGCGGGACGGTCCGGCCACACCACCGACGTGCCGTCCCAGAAGGCGATGTTGGTGACCGCGCCCTCCGCGACGACGCCGCCCGGCCCGGTCAGCAGGGCTTCGGTGAACCCCCGGCGCTCCGCGAGCCGCCCGTAGTAGGCCTGCGCGAAGCCGCCGAGGTGCTTGATGTGGGCGACCGGGCGCTCGTAGGGCACGGAGAGCAGCGACTGGGTGGTGGACGGCATGTCGACGGGGTCGCGCACGACGACCATCGGGGTGGGCGCGTCGGCCGGCCCGTACACATAGACCCGTACCGCCGCGTCGGACGCGCCGCAGGCGGCGAGGGCGCGCGCTATCAGCGAGCGGACCCGTTCGCCGTCCAGGCCGGGCCCGAACAGCTCGCGGGTCGCCCGGTCGAGGCGGGTCAGGTGATGGGCGAGTCCGCGGACCCGTCCGTCGCGCACCTGCAGGGCGGTGAAGTGTCCGTAGGCGCCGGTCAGCGTGGGGACGAGCAGGTTCTCGGCATCGGCGGGACGGCCGTCGATCTCGACGTACGGAAGTGTCATGGACCTCAACATAGTTCGCCGGAGCCGGTGACTCCGGTGGCCCCGGTGACTCCGGTGGCCCCGGGTGCCCCCGGGTGGCCCCGCGCCACTGTTGGGGGCTCGACCGGGCTTGACCTCAAGTTGCCTTGAGGTTGAATCCTTCTGGGCATGGACATCACCACGGCCGAACAGGCCGCTCTGAAGGTCACCGTCGTCATCGGCTCCAACCGCGAGGGCCGGTTCGCGCCGGTCGTCGCCGACTGGTTCCTCGCCCGGGCCCGCGAACACCACGGCCTCGACATCGAGGTGCTCGACCTCGCCGACACCGAACTGCCCACCGCCCTCTCCCGTGACCCGTCTCCCGCCGTGGCGGCCCAACTCGCTTTCATCACGCCCAAGTTGGCGGACGCCGACGCGTTCGTCGTGATCACCCCCGAGTACAACCACTCCTTCCCGGCCTCCCTGAAGAACCTGATCGACTGGCACTTCGTGCAGTGGCAGGCCAAGCCCGTCGGCTTCGTCTCGTACGGCGGGATCTCCGGGGGTCTGCGGGCCGTCGAGCAGTTGCGGCAGGTCTTCGCCGAGCTGCACGCCGTCACCGTGCGGGACACCGTCAGCTTCCCGCACGTGCACGGCCTGTTCGACGAGGACGGCGAGCACCGCGAACCCTCCCAGGCGGACGCGGCCGTGAAGAAGATGCTCGACCAGGTGGCGTGGTGGGCGCAGGCTCTGCGCGACGCCAAGGAGGCCCGCCCGTACGCGGGTTGAGCACCAGGACCGTATGCGGGGGCGGGGCGGCCGGGAGCCTCGCGGCGGGACCCGGCCGTGTGCGACGGCGGGGCGGGCCGGCAACTCACGCGCCGGGCAGGCTCACCACCGCGAGCGCGCCGCCGCCCTCCGCGTTGCTCAGCGTCACCCGCGCACCGACGACCTGGGCCTGGCCCAGGGCGATGGTGAGGCCGAGGCCGGTGCCCTGGCCGCGTTCCTTCGCTCCGGTCACGAAGCGCCGGGGGCCGTCCTGCAGGAGGCGTTCGGGAAAGCCCGGCCCGTGGTCGCGGACGCGGACCGAGGTGCCGTCCACCGTCACCTCGACCGGCTCGGCGCCGTGCCGCCGCGCGTTGGCGATGAGGTTGGCGACGATCCGCTCCAGACGGCGGGCGTCGGTGCGCACGAGCGCCTCGGTCCCGTAGGTCTCGTCGCTCTCGTCGTTCCCGTTGGTCCTGCCGGTCCTGCCGGTCCCGTTGGTCCCGTTGGTCCTGGTTCCGTTGGCCCTGTCGGTCCCGGCGGTTCCGTCGGCCCTGTCGGTCCCGCTGGTCCCGTCGGGGTCCGGCCCGCGGGAGGCCTCGCTTCGGCCCAACTCCACCGCCAGACCGCAGCGTTGGAGGATCTTTTCCACGGTGCGGTCCAGCGGGAGGACCTCCAGATGGGGCTCCTCGGCATTCGCGTCGAGCCGGGCGACCTCCAGGAGGTCCTCGGTCAGGGTGCGCAGGGCCGCGACCCGGTCCCGTACGAGCTCGGTCGGGCGGCTCGGCGGGAGCAGTTCGGCGGCCGTGTGCAGGCCGGTCAGTGGGGTGCGCAGCTCGTGCGCCACGTCCGCGGTGAAACGCTGCTCGGCCTCCAGACGGCTCTGCAGCGAGGCCGCCATCGTGTCGACGGCGCAGGCCAGTTCGGCGACCTCGTCCTGGCGCCCGGCCGGGGTCCGGCCGATCCTGGCGTCGAGGTCGCCCAGGCTGATCCGGCGTGCGGTGGCCGCGGCGGTCCGCAGCTGGCGGCTCAGTCTGCTGGCGATTCCGGCGCCGCCGAGCGCCGCGAGCCCGACGACTACGGCGCCCCAGGCCACCAAGTGGCCGTCCAACTCGTGGAGTTGGTCCACCGCCGTGTTCAGCGGGCGGCGTACCGAGAGGACCCGGTCGCCGACGGGCCGCGCGGCCCACACGGCCGGATCCGGGCCGCTCAGGTCCAGATAGGTGCTGCGCCTGCCGTCCTTGGCGGACTTCCGCAGGGGCTCGGGAAGCGCGGGGTGGTCGAGCGCGGCCTCCGTGCCGTCGTGGTCCACCTGCCCGGTCAGCTCGTACAGCTGCCGTACGCGGATGAGCTGGGAGGTCGCGGACTCCCGGGCGTTCGAGGCGATCTGGGCGGCCCGGGACTGGTGGATGAGCAGACCGATGGCGACGGCCACCAGGGCGCAGCCGGCCGCGAGCAGCACGGCGATCTTGACCCGCAGGCTCAGCCCCCGGCTCAGCCCGCCGGCCCGTGCGCACAGGGCTCCCGCCCGACGGCCGAGGGCGGCGGTTCGGCGGCTTAGGGCGCTGGTCACGAGGTGCCCCCGGCCCCGTCCGCGGGCCCGGGCGTGCCCCGGGAACCCGGTGCGCCCGCCCGGCCCCGAGCCCCGGGAGCGGTGTCCTTGTACGTCTTGTCGTCCCGTACCGGGGACAGCCGGACCCCGTCCCAGCGGTAGCGGACGACCTGTTCGGCGCCGTCGACCGCGGCGCCACGCGTCACGAGGTCGGTGCCGACGGCCTCCACCGCGAGCCGGCTGCCCGTCGTGTAGAGGATCGGGACGATCCGGCCGTCGCGGACCGAGTAGACGATGACCGCCGTGCGGCGGTTCTCCAGATCCGCCGCGATGATCATCTCGGGCGGGCCGCCGTCGCCGGTCAGGTCGTGGAAGGCCGGCGGCCGGATGCCCGCCTTGCCGGGGCCGTGGATCAGGGGGAGCCGGGTGAGCGGCCTGCCGCGCGGGTCGGCCTTCAGCACCGCCATCGGGTCCACGCCGCGCAGCCCGTCCTTCGGCACCTTCGGCGCACGGTCGAGCGGGGCCGGCGCCTCGCCGCGGCCGGACGCCGTCACGCCCTCGCGCCGCGATTCGCTCGTGTACCAGGCGGGCCACAGCTCCTCGGGGCCGGGCTGGAGGGCGACGGGGGAAGCGCGGTCGCCCTCCACCAGGCCCGAGCGCTCGCCGCACCCGGAAATGGCGAGTACCACCGCGGCGATGCCGAGGGCGGCGATGGCCGCGAGGGCTGTGGCGCGGACCGTCCTGAAGGTCTGGATCATGGTGGGTGCCGGGGTCGGGGAGGGCGGCGGGGACATCGGCCGCGGCCTTCGACACTAGGAGCGGACCATCACGGAATTCGGGACAACGGGTAACAGCCGTGCGTACGCTCCCCACCGGCCGGCGGGTTCGGGACGTAGGACCCTGCCGGACGGCACCGTACATCCCGGCCGCACCCGGCCGGATCACCGAGGGAGGACGCCGTGGCATCGGCCGAAACGCTGACCGTGCAGACCACGACCGACAGCGCCGAGAAGGCGACGGCGCTCGCCCGCGGCGCCGTGGAGGCCCGGCTGGCGGCGTGCGCGCAGATCGCGGGGCCGGTCACGTCCGTCTACCACTGGGCGGGTGGCATCGAGACCACGCAGGAGTGGCAGGTGCTCTTCAAGACCACCGCCGCCCGCTACCAGGCGCTCGAACGCCATCTGCTGTCCGCGCACGACTACGAGACCCCCGAGATCATCGCGACCGCGGTGGTGGCCGGGAGCCCCGCGTACCTGTCCTGGATCACGGCGGAGACGGTCGCCCGGTGACCGGCGCCGAGCCCCCGCTCCCCCTCTTCGTCTACGGCACGCTGCGCCCCGGCGAGCGCTACCACCGGCGTTTCCTGGACGGCCGTACGCGCTCGGACCGGCCCGCGCTGCTCACCGGCGCGCTGCTGTACGACGGCCCCGGCTACCCGTACGCCCTACCCGGCGACGGCACGATCACCGGCACCCTCATCGAGCTCGAACCCGCCGACCACCCCCAACTCCTGGCCGCACTGGACGAGTTGGAGGAGTACGTCGGGCCCGGCCATCCCCGCAACCTCTACGACCGGCTGGTGCGCGAGGCACTCGTCGAGGGTCGGCCGGTACGGTCCTGGGTCTACCTCGCGGCCCCCCGCCTGGCCCGCGAACTGCTCGCGAGCGGCACCCCGATCCCGGGCGGAGACTGGCTGACCCGGCCGTCCCGGCCCGCTCCACCGGTACCGCGCACGCCGTGAGACGGGCCGACCGGGCCGTTCCGGCCTCATCCGGCGGCCGCGAGCGCCCGGGCGACCCCGGGCTCCTTCGGGCCGAGGAAGGTGGGGTCCGGCCGGAACACGGCGTCCAGCAGGGCCTTGCCCGCCGCGAAGATCTCGCGGGTGCCGCCGTAGTACCAGGTCACATCGTGCGGGGCGTCGACGCCGACGCCGTAGGAGCGCACGCCCGCGGCCTCGCACAGGGCCACCGCACGCCGGATGTGGAAGCCCTGGCTGACCAGGACGGCCCGGTCGACGCCGAAGACCTTCCTGGCCCGAGCGCACGAGTCCCATGTGTCGAAGCCCGCGAAATCGCTGACCACGCTCTTGTCCGGTACGCCGTGCCGGACGAGGTAGCCGCGCATCGCGTCGGGCTCGTCGTAGGTGGGGCGGCTGTTGTCGCCGGTGACCAGGACCGCCTTGACCTTGCCCGCCCGGTACAGCCGCACGGCCGCGTCCAGGCGGTCGGCGAGATAGGGGGAGGGCTGCCCGTCGCGCAGACCGGCCCCGAACACCACCGCGACCCCGGTGGCGGGGGCGTCGGCCACCGTGCCGATGCGGCCGCCCGTGCTGGTGTACAGCCAGGTGGCGGGGGCGAGTGCGAGCACACACCCGGCGACGAGGCCCTGCACCAGGCGCCGTCGGCCCGCGCGGGTGCGCGGCGGACGCGGTCGCTTCCATCGGATGCGTTGCACGTGTTCCCCCGGTGATCTCGGTCGGTGTACGACGGGAGGGACGCGGGGGCCCGCGCGCCGGTTCGCCGGCCGGCATCCGCGGACGACTCCGTGACACGGCCGACCGGCCCCGGCTCAGGTCCTGTTCGGAGTGAGGTACTCGACCGCCAGGGTCCGCACCTGCTCGGCCAGGGCGCGCTGGGCCGGTTCCGCGCGGGCCGCCGCGTCCGCGAGCCGGGTGATGTCGGCCGGCCGGCCGCCGGTGGGGGAGGCCTGCGCGCCGACCCGGGCGAAGCCGCGTTCCAGCAGGCCGCGCGCGGTGTCGGGGCGCTCCCGCAGGACGGCCTTGACCGCGGCCACGCCGTTGGCGAGGGCGCTCGCGGCGGGCGACCAGTCGGGGTCGGGGGCCGCCGCGCGCCACGGGCCCGGGGTGCCGGAGCCCGCCGCCGACGCGGCCCGCACGTCCAGGTCGAGCCGCCAGAACAGGGGCAGCCCCACGAAGGAGGCGAAGAACAGCCTGCGGTCGGGCGAGCCCCGGAACTCAGGATCGACCCGCAACGAGGCGAGCGGCCGGACCCCGCCCAGAATCCCCGGCACCCGCCCCGACGCCGCGCCGAACTCCGCGTCCGGCACGGTCCAGGCCACGTCGATGTCGCTGTACGCATCCGCGGTCCCCCGTGCCAGCGAGCCGCGCAGAGCGGCGTCCGAACCGGGTGCGCCGGCGCGGAGCGCGCCGAGAACCGCGTCCGCGAACGCGCCACGGACCACGGGATTCAGGCCATCCAGGCCATCCAGGGCATCCACGGGCTGCCTCCACCGGGAGTGAGGGAACGTCGCATCGCCCCCGGAGTCTCCCGCACCCCCGGCGGACCCGGTGCCGGAATCCGCCCTTCCCCGGCGCGCCCGGTGTCGAAATCCGGCCATCCCCGTCGGCGGCGGCCCGCACCCGGCCCGTGAGCCCGTGAGCCCGTGAGCCCGTGAGTCAGTGAGTCCGTGGAAATCACCCGTCACCCCCGCGCAACGCCGCGGCAACGCACGCCCGCCAGTATCGGTTCATGACGGAGCCGGAACCGAGCAACTCCCCTTCGCCGCGCCGGGCGCCCCAGTACAGCGCGCCTCCCGCGCCTCCCGCGTTGTCCGCGTCAGCCGCGTTGTCCGCGTCAGCCGCGCCGTCCGCGTCACCCGCGTTGTCCGCGCCTCCCGCGCCTCCCGCGCCGTCCGCGTCAGCCGCGCCGTCCGCGCCGGAGTACCCCCTTCCGCTCGACAGCACCGCGCAGCTCGTCACCCGCATCACGGTCCAACTGAGCAGTCAGCTCAGCCGCGTACGACTGGACGGAACCCGCACCCCCATGACGCCCGCCGCCCGCCCCGCCCTCGTCGCCGTCGCGCACGGGAGTCGCGACCCCGGCGCGCTGCGGACGGTCACCGCGCTCCTTGAGCGGGTGCGCGAGCTGCGGCCGGGACTCGACGTGCGGCTCGGGCACATCGAAATCGACCGGCCGCCCCTGGCCGACACCCTCGCCGGACTGTGCGGGGAAGCCGTCCTCGTACCGCTGCTCCTGGGCCGTGGGCAGCACGTCAAGCACGACATCCCCCGCACCCTCGCCACGGCGGGCCGGCATCTGCGGGCCCGCGTCGCGGCCCCGCTCGGCCCGCATCCGCTGCTCGTCGAGGCGCTGTACGGGCGGCTCGTCGAAGCGGGCTGGCAGCTCGACGCCCGCAGCGTGCGCGGCACCGGAGTCGTCCTCGCGGCGGCCGGTTCGCGCGATCCGGACTCGGCCGCCGACACCCGCCGTACCGCGCGTCTGCTCGGCGAGCGGCTCGGCGGGGTCCCGGTGCTCCCCGCCTACGCCAGTGCCGCCTCGCCCACCGTGCCCGAGGCGCTGCGCGCGCTCGCCGCACGCGGCAGGCACCGGATCGCGATCGCCTCGTACTTCACCGCCCCGGGACGTTTCGCGGCCCGGAGCGCGGCCGGGGCGCCGTGGATCGCCTCCGCGCCCCTGGGCGCGCATCCGGCCCTGGCCCGGCTCGTACTGCACCGCTACGAAGAGGCGTTGACGCATCCGTGGGCAGGGACGGGCGAGGCCGCGCCGACCCCCGCGGACCAGGCCGTGACCTCCGCCCTCGTCCCGGCCTGAGACGATCCTCGACCCACCCCTGAGCCCACTTGTCGGTGACTCCGTTTACTGTCGGTGCATGGAGTTCTACGCCGAGGCCGACACAGAACGCTGGGCCGCCGAGCCCGACAAGCGGCCCGGCCGCACCGCCTTCCAGCGCGACCGGGCACGCGTGCTGCACTCGGGGGCGCTGCGCCGCCTGTCCGGCAAGACGCAGGTGGTCACGCCGGGCTCGCGGAGCCAGGCCTGGGACGCCAGCCCCCGCACCCGGCTCACGCACTCCCTGGAGTGCGCCCAGGTCGGCCGTGAGCTGGGCGCGGCCCTCGGCTGCGACCCCGACCTCGTCGAAGCGGCCTGCCTCGCCCACGACATGGGCCACCCGCCGTTCGGCCACAACGGCGAACAGGCACTCAACGACTTCGCGAAGGACATCGGGGGCTTCGAGGGCAACGCCCAGTCGCTGCGCCTGCTGACCCGGCTCGAACCGAAGCGGTTCGTACGGTCGTCGGGGACCGGGGAGCCCGTCAGCGTCGGCCTCAACCTGACCCGGGCCGCCCTCGACGCCGCCACCAAGTACCCCTGGGCGCGCGGCGGCCATCCCACCGACCCGGCGTCGGTGAAGTTCGGTGTGTACGAGGACGACCTGCCGGTCTTCGCCTGGGTCAGGGAGGGCGCCACCCCCTACCGCAAGTGCTTCGAGGCCCAGGTCATGGACTGGTCGGACGACGTGGCGTACTCGGTCCACGACTTCGAGGACGGCCTGCACGCCGGGCACATCGACCCGGGCGCCCTGGTCTCCGCATTCGAGCGGGCCGACATCTGGCGCGTCGCCATCGGGCGGTACGTGCCGGACGACACCGATCCGCAGGAGCTGACCGAGGCCCTGGAGCGGCTCATCGCACAGGACTGGTGGCCGCACGGCTACGACGGTTCGGCCGTCTCGCAGGCCCGCCTCAAGGACGCCACCAGCCAGCTCATCGGCCGCTTCTGTCTGGCCGCCGAGAGCGCCACGCGCGCCGCGTTCGGCACCGGGCACCTGACGCGCTACGGCGCGGAGCTGGTCGTGCCGCGTGCGGCCCGCAACGAATGCGCCGTGCTGAAGGCGGTGGCCGACCGCTATGTGATGCAGCGTGACGAGCAGGAGCGGCTCCGCGCCGACCAGCGCGTGGTGCTCGCCGAGCTCGCCGACGCGCTCACCGCCCGGGCCCCCGCCGAGGGGCTCGACCCGCAGTTCCGGGCGCTGTACGACGAGGCGGACGACGACCGTACGAGGAAGCGTGTGATCGTCGATCAGATCGCCTCGCTCACCGACGCGGCGGCCCGCTCGCTGCACTCCAGACTCACCGTGCACCACCGGTAATCCCGGCCGCCCGCGTGTCCCGACGGAGCGAGCCCTCTTCCCCCATCACGCTCCGTGCGGGACGCTCGCAGTTGGCGGCGCCGCGCAGCAAGCACCGAGGAGGCATCAAGTGGTCGACGCAGATCGGACATTCGTCATTGTCGGAGGCGGACTCGCGGGGGCGAAAGCCGCCGAGACGCTCCGGTCCGAGGGATTCAACGGGCGGGTGATCCTCATCGGCGACGAGCGCGAGCACCCCTATGAACGCCCGCCGCTGTCCAAGGGGTTCCTGTCCGGCAAGGACGAGCGCGACAGCGTCTTCGTGCACGACCACGCCTGGTACGCGCAGCACGACATCGAGCTGCACCTCGGCCAGACCGTCACCACCATCGACCGCACGGCCAAGACGGTCCGGCTCGGCGACGGCACCGTCATCCAGTACGACCGGCTGCTGCTCGCCACCGGCGCCGAGCCGCGCCGCCTGGACGTTCCGGGCACCGACCTGGCGGGCGTCCACCACCTGCGCCGCCTGGCCCACTCCGAGCGGCTGCGGCACGTCCTCAAAGCGCTCGGCCGGGACAACGGGCACCTCGTCATCTCGGGCGCCGGCTGGATCGGCCTGGAGGTCGCGGCCGCGGCCCGGGGCTACGGCGCGGAGGTCACCGTCGTCGAGCCGGAGGCCACCCCGCTGCACAACGTGATCGGCCCCGAGCTCGGCCAGCTCTTCGCCGACCTGCACGCCGAGCACGGCGTCCGCTTCCACTTCGGCGCCCGCCTTACCGAGATCGTCGGCCAGGACGGCCTGGTCCTGGCGGCCCGCACCGACGACGGCGAGGAGCACCTGGCCCACGACGTGCTCGCCGCGATCGGCGCCGCGCCGCGCACCTCGCTCGCCGAGAACGCGGGCCTCGCCCTGGCCGACCGGGCGGACGGCGGGGGCATCGCCGTGGACGCCTCGCTGCGCACCTCCGACCCCGACGTCTTCGCGGCCGGTGACGTGGCCGCCGTCCAGCACCCGCTGCTCGGCACCCGGCTCCGCGTCGAACACTGGGCCAACGCGCTCAACGGCGGACCGGCCGCCGCCCGCGCGATGCTGGACCAGCACGTGACGTACGACCGGGTGCCGTACTTCTTCTCCGACCAGTACGACCTCGGGCTCGAATACTCGGGGTGGGCGCCGCCGGGCTCCTACGACCAGGTGGTCATCCGGGGCGATGCGGGCAAGCGCGAGTTCATCGCGTTCTGGCTGAAGGACCGCCGCGTCCTGGCGGGCATGAACGTGAACGTGTGGGATGTCACAGAGCCGATCCAGGCCCTGATCCGGGCCGGGGCCCAGGTGGACACCGAGGCGCTCGCCGATCCGGGCGTCCCGCTGGACTCCCTCGCACCCTGACTGTCGTGGCGTCCCCGTAGACTTCACGCGTGGCAGGCAGGATCAACGATGACGACGTGAAGGCGGTACGGGACGCGGTCCCGATCGACGCCGTCGTGTCCGAGTACCTCCAGCTGCGCAACGCGGGCGGCGGCAACCTCAAGGGCCTGTGCCCCTTCCACGACGAGAAGTCCCCGTCCTTCCAGGTCAGCCCGAGCAAGGGTCTCTTCCACTGCTTCGGCTGCCAGGAGGGCGGCGACACGATCGCCTTCGTACGGAAGATCGACCACCTGTCGTTCTCCGAGGCGGTCGAGCGGCTCGCCGCCACCGCGGGCATCACGCTGCGCTACGAAGAGGGCGGCTACAACCCGTCGAACCAGCGCGGCGAGCGCATCCGCCTCGTCGAGGCGCACAAGGCGGCGGCCCAGTTCTACATCGAGCAGTTGGGCAGCCCCGAGGCGGAGATCGGCCGCAAGTTCCTCGCCGAGCGCGGCTTCGACCAGGCGGCCGCCGCCCACTTCGGGGTGGGCTACAGCCCGGCCGGCTGGGACCATCTGACGCGTTTCCTGCGCGGCAAGGGCTTCTCCGACAAGGAGCTGCTGACCTCGGGCCTCGCCCAGGAGAGCAGGCGCAACCCCATCGACCGCTTCCGCGGCCGGCTGATGTGGCCGATCCGCGACGTGTCGGGCGAGGTCGTCGGCTTCGGCGCCCGCAAGCTGCGCGACGACGACAACGGCCCCAAGTACCTGAACACGCCCGAGACGCCGATCTACAAGAAGTCGCAGGTCCTGTACGGGATCGACTTGGCGAAGAAGGACATCGCCAAGTCCAGCCGGGCGGTGGTCGTCGAGGGCTACACCGACGTCATGGCCTGCCATCTGGCCGGGGTCACCACCGCGATCGCGACGTGCGGCACGGCCTTCGGCGGCGACCACATCAAGATCCTGCGCCGCCTCCTGATGGACAACGGCTCGGCCCGCGTGATCTTCACCTTCGACGGCGACGCGGCCGGCCAGAAGGCGGCCCTGCGCGCCTTCGAGGACGACCAGAAGTTCGCCGCCGAGACCTACATCGCGATCGCGCCCGACAACATGGACCCGTGCGATCTGCGCCTGGCCAAGGGCGACGAGGCGGTCGCGGACCTGGTCCAACCCCGCACCCCGCTCTTCGAGTTCGCGATCCGCCAGATCGTCGGCCGCTACGACCTGGAGACCCCGGCGGGCCGGGCCGCGGCCCTCGACGAGGCCGCACCCATCGTCGCCCGGATCAAGAACGTGGCCTCCCAGCACGAGGTCGCCGTCCAACTCGCCGGAATCCTCGGCATCCTGGACACCCAGTTCGTGGTGAAGCGCGTCGCCCAGCTCGCCCGCTGGGCCCGCGACCGCGGCGGCAAGGGCCCCGCCCCCGCCGCGGGCCGCCGCCCGCAGTACGAGGACGCGGCCCCACGCCCCGCCGGGGCCCCCGGTCCCGCCCTGAACCTGCGCAGCCCCGCCCACCGCACCGAACGCGAGCTGCTCAAGCTGGCGTTGCAGCACCCGCACCTGGTCTCCCCGGCGTTCGACGCGTACGGCATCGACGAGTTCACCGCCCCGCCCTACGCGGCGGTCCGCCAGTGCATCCAGGACGCGGGCGGGGCCACCGACGCCCCTTCCGACTATCTGCCGGCCGTCATGGACTCGGCGCCCAACGACGTGGTCCGCGCCCTGGTCACCGAGCTCGCCGTGGAGGCCATCCACGCCCGCACGGTCGACGAGGCGTACGCGGGCGAGCAGTTGGTGGCCGTGCGCCGCCGGGCCGTCGACCGCCGCCTCCTGGACATCCAGGGCACCCTGGCGCGCCTGGGCCAGCACGGCGATCCGGCCCAACTGGCCGCCGTGCAGAACGAGTTGTGGGTCCTCCAGCAGTACGGCCAGGCCCTGCGCAACAAGGGCGCGGCCGCCCTCTAGGGCCCCTCGGACCATCCGGCCGCCCCGGGTGGCATATCCGTCCGGGTAACCGCCCGGTCACGCACCGGCTTCAAAAAGTCGTCGCACGCCCGTCGCGGCGATGCTGTGTCGTACCCCACACTGGGTTGCGGTGCCTGAGTCCTCGGAGCGCGGCCGGCCCACCTTCGGAGGTGGGCACCTCACCCCCGCGGATCCGCTCATCGTGTACGGGACGGAAAGCGGCCCGGCCGCCCCCGTCCCGCTGCCGCACGCCCCCGATCCGGCAGCGATCACCCTGGAGGTCGCCCCCGTGCAGACCCAGACCCTGACCGACAACGGCGTCGTCACGGCCGTACCGCCGCAGTCCCGGGCCGAACACCACCCGGAGGCGGAACCCGCCGGGCCGTCGGCGGGCCCGGCGGCCGGACCGGTCCCCGAGGAGGAGGCCCCCGAGCCACCCGAGCCGCGACCGGGCCGGGCGGACACCGGCGGCCCGTCCTCCGACCTCTTCCGTCAGTACCTGCGGGAGATCGGCCGCATCCCGCTGCTCACCGCGGCCGAGGAGGTCGAGCTCGCCCGGCGGGTCGAAGCGGGCCTGTTCGCCGAGGAGAAGCTGAGCAACACGCCCGACCTGGATTCCCAACTCGCCCTGGATCTCGACAAGTTGGTCGTGATGGGC
This sequence comes from Streptomyces xanthochromogenes, assembly GCF_014650455.1. Lineage (GTDB taxonomy): Bacteria > Actinomycetota > Actinomycetes > Streptomycetales > Streptomycetaceae > Streptomyces > Streptomyces xanthochromogenes. The sequence goes on from NZ_BMUZ01000002.1 coordinate 77,909, forward strand.
CGGATGGCCAAGCGGCGCCTCATCGAGGCGAACCTGCGCCTGGTGGTCTCCGTCGCCAAGCGGTACGTGGGCCGCGGGCTCACCATGCTCGACCTCGTCCAGGAGGGAAACCTCGGACTGATCAGGGCGGTCGAGAAGTTCGACTACGCGCGGGGCTACAAGTTCTCCACCTATGCGACCTGGTGGATCCGCCAGGCGATGTCGCGGGCGCTCGCCGACCAGGCCCGCACCATCCGGGTGCCCGTCCACGTCGTCGAGCTGATCAACCGCGTGGTGCGCGTCCAGCGCCGGATGCTCCAGGAGCGCGGCTACGAGCCGACGGCCGAGGAGGTCGCGGCCCAACTCGACCTCACCCCCGAGCGGGTCGGCGAGGTGCTGCGCCTGGCTCAGGAACCGGTGTCGCTGCACGCGCCGGTGGGGGAGGAGGACGATGTCGCGCTCGGCGACCTCATCGAGGACGGCGACGCCGCGTCCCCCGTCGAGTCGGCGGCGTTCCTGCTGCTGCGCCAGCACCTGGAGGCCGTGCTCTCCACGCTCGGCGAGCGCGAACGCAAGGTGGTGCAGCTGCGCTACGGGCTCGCGGACGGCCGGCCGCGCACGCTGGAGGAGATAGGCCGGATCTTCGGGGTGACCCGCGAGCGAATCCGTCAGATCGAGTCGAAGACGCTGAACAAGCTCCGCGACCACGCGTTCGCGGATCAGCTGCGGGGCTACCTGGACTGAACGCGAAAGGGCCGGTGCGCTGTGCGCGCACCGGCCCCGACTGTCGTACGCGTCAGTCGACTTCCGCGACCGCCTGGGCGAACTGGGCCGCGTACAGGCGGGCATACGCACCCTCCGCCGCCAACAGCTCGTCGTGCGTTCCCTGTTCGACGATCGACCCGTTCTCCATGACCAGGATGACGTCCGCGTCCCGGATCGTGGAGAGCCGGTGCGCGATGACGAACGACGTGCGCCCGTGCGCGAGCCGCGCCATCGCCTTCTGGATCAGCACCTCGGTACGGGTGTCGACGGAACTCGTCGCCTCGTCCAGGACCAGGATCACCGGGTCGGACAGGAACGCCCGCGCGATGGTGATGAGCTGCTTCTCGCCCGCGCTGACGCCCGTGCCCTCGTCGTCGATGACGGTGTCGTAGCCCTCGGGGAGCGTCCGGATGAAGCGGTCCGCGTGCGCCGCCCTCGCCGCCTCCTCGATCTCCTCGCGGGTGACCTCCTTCGCGGCGCCGTAGGCGATGTTGTCCGCGATGGAGCCGCCGAAGAGCCAGGTGTCCTGGAGCACCATGCCGATGGAGGAGCGCAGTTCCTCGCGGGTCATCCGCGCCGCGTCCACCCCGTCCAGGGTGATCCGGCCGCCGGTGACGTCGTAGAACCGCATGAGCAGGTTGACCAGGGTGGTCTTGCCGGCGCCGGTCGGGCCGACGATCGCGACCGTGTGGCCGGGCTCGACCGTCAGCGAGAGGTCCTCGATGAGCGGCTTCTCCGGCTCGTAGCGGAACGAGACGTTCTCCAGCGCGACCGCTCCGCGCAGCACCTCGGGGCGCTCCGGGGACGCGGTGTCGGGGTCCTGCTCCTCCGCGTCGAGCAGCTCGAAGATCCGCTCGGCCGACGCGACACCGGACTGCACCAGGTTCGCCATCGAGGCGACCTGCGTCAGCGGCATCGAGAACTGCCGCGAGTACTGGATGAACGCCTGCACATCGCCGATGGACAGCGAGCCCGTCGCGACCCGCAGCCCGCCGACGACCGCCACCAGGACGTAGTTCAGGTTGGAGACGAACATCATCAGGGGCTGCATGACGCCGCTGTTGAACTGCGCCTTGAACGACGCCTCGTACAACGCGTCGTTCTGCTCGGCGAACGCCTCGGCCGACTCGTTCTGCCGCCCGAACACCTTCACCAGGGCGTGTCCGGTGTACATCTCCTCGATGTGCGCGTTCAGCTTGCCCGTGGACTTCCACTGCTGGACGAACTGCGGCTGCGAGCGCTTGCCGACCTTCGTGGCCACCACGATCGACAGCGGCACGGTGATCAGCGCCACGAGCGCGAGCAGCGGCGAGATCCAGAACATCATCACCAGGACGCCGACGATGGTGAGCAGCGAGTTGATGAGCTGGCCCATCGTCTGCTGCATCGTCTGCGAGATGTTGTCGATGTCGTTGGTGGCGCGGCTGAGCACCTCACCGCGCTTGGCCTTGTCGAAGTACGACAGCGGCAGCCGCGACAGCTTGGTCTGGATGTCCTCGCGCATCCGGAACACGGTCTTGTTGATGGCCCGGTTGGAGAGCCGGGTGGCCACCAGCATCATGAGCCCCGCGCCCACGTACACGGCCAGGGCGACGAGCAGGATGCTGCCGACCGCGCCGAAGTCGATGCCCTTGCCGGGGGTGAAGTCGACCCCGGAGAGCATGTCGGCGAGGCCGCCCTGGCCGCGGTCGCGCAGGCCCTGGATGGCCTGCGCCTTGCTGATCCCGGCCGGCATCTGCGGGGTCCTGCCGATGACACCGGCGAAGACCAGGTCGGTCGCCCGGCCGAGTATCTTCGGCCCGACCACCGAGAGGCCGACGCTGATGACCACCGCGACCAGCATCACGCTCAGGAGCGCCTTTTCCGGAGCCAGCCGTTTGACCAGCCGCTTTCCGGATTCCTTGAAGTTCAGGGACCGCTGATCGGGGCCGCCGCCCATCATCATGCGTCCACCGGGCCCGCTCATGCCGCCTCAGCCTCCGTCAGCTGGGAGAGCACGATCTCCCGGTATGTCTCGTTGTCCGCCATCAGTTCGTGATGGCGGCCGGTGCCGACGACCCGCCCCTCGTCGAGGACGATGATCCGGTCGGCGTCCCGGATGGTGGAGACCCGCTGGGCGACGATCACGACCGTCGCCTCGGCGGTCTCGCGCCCGAGCGCGGAGCGCAGCGCCGCGTCGGTGGCGTAGTCGAGCGCCGAGAAGGAGTCGTCGAAGAGGTAGATCTCCGGGCGCTGCACCAGCGTCCGGGCGATCGCGAGCCGCTGGCGCTGACCGCCGGACACGTTCGTGCCGCCCTGCGCGATCGGCGCGTCCAGGCCGCCCTCCAGCCTGCCGACGAACTCCTTGGCCTGCGCCACTTCGAGGGCGTGCCAGAGGTCCTCGTCGCTCGCGTCGGGGTTGCCGTACCGCAGGTTCGTGGCCACGGTCCCGGAGAAGAGGTACGGCTTCTGCGGGACGAGGGACACGGTCTTGGCGAGCAGGACGGGGTCCAGGGTGCGGACGTCCTCGCCGTCGACCAGGACCTGCCCGTCGGTGGTGTCGATCAGCCGGGGCACCAGGCTGAGCAGCGTCGACTTGCCGCTGCCCGTCGAGCCGATGATCGCGGTGGTCTCGCCGGGGCGGGCCACCAGGTCCACGCCGCGCAGCACGGAGGCCTCGGCGCCGGGGTACTTGAAGTCGGCGCCGCGCACCTCCAGATGGCCGTGCCGGCGCAGTTCGAGCACCGGGGCCTTGGGGGGTACGACGCTGGTGTCGGTGCCGAGGACCTCCTCGATGCGCTCGGCGCAGACCTCGGCGCGCGGCACCATCATGAACATGAAGGTGGCCATCATGACGGCCATCACGATCTGCATGAGGTACGCCAGGAACGCGGTGAGCTGGCCGATCTGCATGTGGCCGCTGTCGATGCGGTGCGCGCCGAACCAGACCACGGCCACCGAGGAGACGTTCACGACGGTCATGACGGTCGGGAACATCAGTGCCATCAGGCGGCCGGTGGCCAGCGAGACGTCGGTGAGCTCGGTGTTGGCGCCCCGGAAGCGCTCCTGCTCGTACTCGTCGCGCACGAAGGCGCGGATCACGCGGTTGCCGGTGATCTGCTCGCGCAGCACCCGGTTCACGGTGTCGAGGCGGGTCTGCATGGTCCGGAACAGCGGGCGCATCCTGCGCACAATCAGCGAGACCGCGATGCCGAGGATCGGGACGACGGCGAGGAGCACCGCGGACAGCGGCACGTCCTGGCCCAGCGCCATGATGATGCCGCCGACGCACATGATCGGCGCGGACACCATCAGGGTGAACGCCATCAGGACCAGCATCTGGACCTGCTGGACGTCATTGGTGGTGCGGGTGATCAGGGACGGCGCCCCGAAGTGCCCGACCTCGCGGGCGGAGAAGGACTGCACACGCGCGAAGACGGCGGCCCGGACGTCACGTCCGAGGGCCGCCGCGGTCCTGGCGCCGTAGAACACGGCGCCGATGTTGCAGAACACCTGGACGAGGCTGACGGCGATCATGATGCCGCCATGGCCCAGGATGTAACCCGTGTCCCCGTTCACGACACCGTTGTCGATGATGTTCGCGTTCAGGGTGGGCAGATAAAGGGTGGCGCTGGTCTGCAGCAGTTGCAGCAGCACCAGCAGGGCAATCGGTTTCTTGTACGGCCCTAGGTGGGACCGCAGGAGTCGTATGAGCACGCGCAGGCTCTCCGGGTCGGCAAGATCGGGGGTTCGACCCCCCATCTTGCGACACTCCACCCCTGGAAGCTCAAGCGATTATCGAGCCGGAGTCAAAAGGAATAGCAAAGAGCGTAGGTGCCGCCCGCGTCAAGCACCCTGGCCGAAGGCCCCGGGGTGGATCTCGTCACGGGTGGCGATGTACTGCTGACGCACCGCCTGGCCGACCGCCAGGTCCTCGCCCGGCTCGAAGACCTGCGCGGACGCGCCCTGCCAGGCCGGCGGGGTGTGCGTGGCGAGGGTGCCCTGCGAGACGCCGAGCGCCCAAGCCGCCTGCCGGGCCGCGCCGAGCGCCGCGTACTCGGCGGGCTGCGGCACCACGACCTGCGTCCCGAAGAGGGCCGGCGCCACCGCCTGCACGGCGGGCAGTTCGGCCGCGGCGCCGAGCAGGAACACCCGCCGCACCTCGACGCCGCGCCCGCGCAGCACGTCCAGGGCGTCGCCGAGCGAGCAGAGCATCCCCTCGAAGGCGGCCCGCGCCAGGTGTTCGGGCTTCATCGATTCGCGGCGCAGACCGGCCAGGGTGCCCGCGGCGTGCGGAAGGCGGGGGGTGCGCTCGCCTTCGAGGTAGGGCAGCAGGACGAGACCGCTGGCGCCGGGGGTGGACTTCAGGGCCAGTTCGCCGAGTTCGGCGAGGTCCTCGACGCCGAGCATCTCGGCGGTGCCGCGCAGGGCCCGCACGGCATTGCTCGTATGGACGACCGGCAGATGCATTCCGGTCGCGTCGGCGAAGGACGTAATCATCCCGCTCGGGTCGGCCAGCGCCTCGTGATGCACGGCCATGACCGAGCCCGAGGCGCCGAGCGAGACCACGGCGTCGCCCGCGCCGACGCCGAGACCGAACGCGGCCGCCATCGTCTCGCCGGTGCCGGCCGAGATCAGCAGCCCCTCGGGGGTGGTGCCGGCCGCGTCGGACGGCCCGAGCACCTCGGGCAGCGCCACCTGGTGGCCGAGCGCGAGCTCGACCAGGTCGGGGCGGTAGAAGCCGGTGGCGGCGGACCAGTACCCGGTGCCGGAGGCGGCGCCGCGGTCGGTGGTGCGCCGGGCGGGCCGGCCGAGCAACTGCCACACCAGCCAGTCGTGGGCCTGCAGCACGCCGGCGGTGCGCTTGGCGGCCTCCGGCTCGTGCCGCGCCAGCCAGCGCAGCTTGGACACCGCCTGTGCGGCCTGCGGCACACACCCGACGGCCTGTGCCCAGGCCTCCCGGCTGCCGAGTCCGTCGACGAGATCGGCGGCGGCCACCTGCGCCCGCTTGTCGTTGCCGGTCAGCGCGGCCCGGACCAGGTTGCCCTGGCGGTCCAGCGGTATTAGTCCGTGCTGCTGCGCGGAGACACCGATGGCCTGGACGCCCTCCAGGAGCCCGCCGGTCGCGGCCTCGCCCAGCGAGAGCAGCCAGGCCTGCGGATCGACCTCCGTCGCCTTGGGTTCGAGCGGGTGCGGGGCGTACCCCTGCCGCAGCACGGCACCCGTGTCGGTGTCGCAGACGACGATGCGAGTGAAGGCGGAAGAGCTGTCCAGCCCGGCGACTATCCCCATGGTTGACGATTCTGCCGCACGCGCGGGGCTGCTGGGACGGCGGTGGTCAGGACAACGCTGTCGGGCATCGGGCATCGGGCATCGGGCATCGGGCATCCGGCGCCGGGTGCTGGGCGCCGGGCCCGGGTCGCGGCCCGCGGCAGGGGTGGCCCGTGGGTCAGGTGTTGCTGGTGCCCCAGTCGTCCGCGGTGCCCTGACCGCGCTCGCGCAGCGAACGCACCCGGTCCGCGACGGAGGCGGGCACCCTGTCTCCGACCTTGTCGCTCACCGCGTGGAAGGCCTTGCCCGCGACCTGGCGCGAGGTCTGCGCGGCCGATTCGGCGGTGTTCCGCACCGCGGGGTTCTGGGCCACCTGACGTGCGGACTTCTTCAACTGCTCGTAGCGCTCGCGGCCGGCCTTGGTGCCGAGCACGTATCCGAGGGCCAGTCCGGCGACGAACGTGAGCCGGTATCGCATGGTGGTCACCCTTCCCTAGCGTGTGTGCCGCGCCTACCCGCGCGGCCCTGTGATCACCCAGGGCGGAACCGATTGGCGGAGCACCCCCCTGCTTGCGCTAATGTATGTGTCGCAGCGAACGCACGCCGCCCGGGAGCACCCCAGGTGGGTACGTTCGACGCAACGAGACATTCCCCTGTAGCTCAATTGGCAGAGCAGCCGACTGTTAATCGGCAGGTTACTGGTTCGAGTCCAGTCGGGGGAGCTCGGTCTCCTGTAGCTCAATTGGCAGAGCAGCCGGCTGTTAACCGGCAGGTTACTGGTTCGAGTCCAGTCGGGAGAGCAAGCGGAAGAGGACCCTTCGGGGTCCTTTTTCGTATCCGGTGGAACCGCGGAGATCCCCGCGAAGTCCTCATGGGCGTGCGATGCCGACCATCCGAGGCAGGAGATCGTATGAGCGGCTATGCTGCGGCAGACGGCGCGCACAAATGTGCGCGACGCGCCGTTAGGGGCGGTAGCTCAGCCGGTTAGAGCAGCGGACTCATAATCCGTCGGCCGTGGGTTCGAGTCCCACCCGCCCCACTACGAGGCGCAGGTGCAGAAACGATCTGGCCTGCGCCTTTGGCGTTTCCGCAGGTGCGCGCCGGGTGCGGCCCCGCCCGGCCGAACCGGCCTCGGCCACCTGTCCGCCGACCTCCTTCGAGTGATCACCCGCACGGCCCTGTTGACCCTGGCGTGCGTGTCGCGGCGCGGGCGCAGAGGGGGTCTGCGCGATCCGTGTCGACGGCCTGGCGGGGTCCTGGGTGCCGCCGGCATCCCCGTCGTCACCGCCGCCCGCGGCGCCTCCGCCGGCCGTCCCTCGGCACCTTCGGGGCGGAGTTCGTCGAAGGCGGCGACGCGCCCGGGGCGGGGGACCACCGCGACTGGTCGAGTGGCCCGGGCCGACCGGACTCGCTCTCGCCGGGGGCAGCGGCAGGGGCGTCCGGAGAAGGAGCCCACTTCGTGGCGGACGGGTGAAGTCGGCGTCGCTGGTTGAGATTTCCAGGGGTATCGACTGCCGCCCGTCGTGGGTGTTTTGGTGGATGCCCGACCCGTTTCCGGGCGTGAATGTCCGGAGCTTCCTGCCGGTTGACCTGACGTCGCTGGTCAACTGAGCCTATGGGGACACGAGTTCACGTCCGGGCCGACTGCGGGACGAGCACATATGTGATGGTCCCGGTGGGCCGCGCACGGACGAAGGCCCCCGGTGGCAAGCACGAGGCGTGCGGCTGCCGGGGGTCTTCCGGGTTGGGACCGTGGCCTACGAGGCCTTCACAGGGCGGACTGGAACGCCGATGCGCTGGGGACGTTGGCGGCGGCCGTGGTGACGCGTTCGAGGGCGGTGGGGACGCGGCCGGCGTGCTGGGCCGCCGCGCGGGCGGCGAGCGGGACGCGTCGGGTGGACGTCGGGGTGGCGGTGCTGCGGGCGGCGGCGGAGATCAGGGTGTTCATGGTGGGCCTTTCGGCGAGATGCGTCGCCGCCCCCGCCTGATGAAGGCGGGGGCGGCGACGACGCTTACTGATCGGGGGAAGCGTAGCGGCGCCCGGGGGCTTCGGCGCGCGCATGTAGGCGTGGCGTAAAGGTGGCCACCGCAACCGGTTTCGGCCCCCACGCCTCCGACCTGAGGCGATGGGTGCGCGCTCGCTCCGTGGCCGGTTTCGAGCCGCCGGGCATTGGTACCGAAACTGTTGTCCGGCCCATTGACCCGCCCGGGGGACGGACGCCCCGCACGCCCCCTCCGGCCGGGCCCGGCCCCGCTGTGAGGTGGCCCCTACCTCGGTGCTCTCGGCGGGGGTTAGCATCCCGCGTGACCGAACAAGCCGAGCAGCCCACCGACACCCCCGCGGCACCCGTCCCCGCCACCCCCACCACCGGAGCCGGGACCGCCGGGGGAATGGCCGTGCGGCGCCGCATATTCGCCGACCTCACGCCGTTCCGGATATCGGCGGACTACCGCAGGCTCTGGTTCGGCAACATGGTCTCGTGGGTCGGCAGCGCCATGACGGCCCTGGCGATATCCCTCCAGGTCTACGACCTCACCGGCTCCAGCTTCTACGTCGGCCTGGTCGGCATCTTCACCCTCGTACCGCTGGTCGCGTTCGGTCTCTACGGCGGCGCCATCGCCGACACCGTCGACCGCCGCAAGCTCGGCCTGTACAGCGCGCTCGGCTCGGCCGTACTCTCCGCCGCGCTCTCGGCCGGGACGTTCGCCGGGGTCGCGAACGTGTGGTTCCTGTACGCGGTCATCGCGCTCCAGTCCGTCTGCCAGGCGCTCAACGGCCCCGCCCGCTCGGCCATGATCCCCAGGCTGCTGCCGCCCGAGCACCTGCCCGCGGCCAACGCGCTCAACTCCATGGTCATGACGACCGGCACGCTCGTCGGACCCATGCTGGGCGGCCTCGTCGTCGGCTTCGCCGGGTACAAGACGGCGTACCTCATCGACGCGGTCACCTTCGCCGCCTCCCTGTACGCGATGTGGCGGCTGCCCGCGATGCTGCCCGAGCGGAGCGCCGGCGCCAAGCGGCCCTCGGTCCTGGAGGGCCTGCGGTTCCTGGCCACCCGGCCCAATCTGCGGATGACGTTCTTCAGCGACTTCTGCGCGATGATCCTGGCCCAGCCCCGCGCCCTGTTCCCGGCCGTCGCCGTCCTCTGGTACGGCGGCGACGCGCGCACCACCGGACTGCTCGTCGCGGCACCCGCGATCGGCGCGCTGCTCGGCGGGGTGTTCTCCGGCTGGCAGGGACGCATCCACCGGCACGGGCTCGCGGTGCTGATCTCGGTGGGCGGATGGGGCGCGGCCATCGCGGTGTTCGGCCTGACCCGGCAGCTGTGGCTCGGCCTGTTCATGCTCGCCGTCGCCGGATTCTCGGACACCGTGTCCATGGTGTTCCGCAACACGATGATGCAGGTCGCCGCCCCCGACGACATGCGGGGACGGCTCCAGGGCGTGTTCATCGTGGTCGTCGCGGGCGGCCCGCGGCTCGGCGACTTCCTCGCCGGTACGGTCGCCGACCTCACCTCGCCCACCGCGATGGTGGTGGGCGGCGGCCTCGCCTGCGTGCTCGCGGTCACGGTGCTCGGGCTCAGCCGCCGCGGCTTCTCCCGTTACGACGCGCGCAACCCCGTCCCCTAGCGCCCGTACCGGGGTGCCGCGCCCGGGCCCTGGTAGGCGCCGATGTTCGGCGGGGAGGAGACCGCGTTGCCGAACCAGTCCCGGGTGACGCCGTCGGCGATCGGAACCCCTGCCCTCAACGCGACGGAACCCGGGCGCAGTTGGACGTCGTACGGGCCCGCCGGGGCCGGGGCGGTGAAGGCGGGGTCGGCGGTCACGGGGGAGCGGTCGGAGGCCGGCACGGCCCCCACGCCCCGGTAGAGGTTGTGGTCGTAGGCGTTGCGGGGGTCCGCGAAGGGGGCGCCGCCGGGCGCGCTCGACGCGAAGACGTTGTTGCGGAAGGTGACGTTGCCGGGGCCGTTGTCGCTGACCATGGCGGTGCCGGACTGGTTCGTCACGACGGTGTTGTCGTACACCTGGGTGCGGGTCGTGGGGCCGCACACCACGGACACGATGCCGTACGGGGCGCTGCGGTTGCGGTCGTTGACGCTGATGTTGTGCCGCACGACGTTGTCGGCGGACGTCATGCCGGTGCCGTTGCAGACGAGCAGGAAGCCGCCCTCGTTGTCGTGGCTGTAGTTGTACTGGTAGACGTTGCCGTTGTTGCCGCCGTCGATATCGAACGCCATCGAGTCGCGGGTGCCGTGGCCGTGGGACACCTCGTTGTACTGGTAGCGGACGTGGTCCGCATTCCACGCCCACAGACCGGCGTTGTAGCCGGCGGAACGGGCGTTGAACCCGTCGACGGTGTTGTGCTCGGCGAGCGCGCCGTCCGCGTTCTGGACGACGATGCCGTCGCCGCCGGTGTCCGAGACGCGGTTGTTCTCGATGCGCAGGCCGGTGATCGGTACGAACCTGCGGCCGGGGCCGTCCGGATGCTCGGGGCGCTTGCCCCAGGTCGAGGACGTCCCGATGCCGGTGCGGTCCACGTGGGTCACGGTGGACCCGCTCACCGTGACGTCGTCGAAGCCGGTGGGGGTGGCTGCGCCCTGCGCGGCGAAGAGGATGCCGCCGGAGGGGTCGGGGTCCTTGAAGTCGGCGCCGTTCACGTCGTGTACGTCGACGTTGCGCACGGCGTAGTGGTGGCCGGTGCCGAAGTCGGTGAGGCGGACGAGGATGCCCGCACGGCGGGCGGTCGTGGTCGCCGGGCCGGTGTTGGACACGTCCAGGTCGTTCAGCTCCCACTGCTGCGTGTTGTCGAGCAGTACGGCCGCCCGGGCGCCGTTCCCCTCCAGGTGCGGCTTGGCCGTACCGGTGCCGTACGCTTCGGCCGCTATCGGGGCGCCGGGGGTGCCCGAGCCCTTCGGGGCGAAGGTTCCGGTGCAGGTGGTGCCGCGCTGGAAGAGGACGCGCTCGCCGGGCCGGTACGTCCTCGCGCTTGCCTTCGCGAGGGTGCGCAGGGGGTGGGCGGGGGAGGTGCCGGGGTTGGTGTCGTTGCCCGCGCGGCAGTCGACGTAGTAGGTGGCGGGGGGCGCGGCCGCTTGCGCGGGGGCGGGGGCGGGGGCCAGCAAGGCGAGGGCGGTGAGGGTGAGGAGGGCGGTGTGTCTCATGCGGGGGAGGCTCCCCCTGGGGTGCGGGCCCCCAATCGCCCCCGGCGCGAAAGTCCAAGTATTGGCCGGCGTTTGTCCGCCTCCTGAGGCTCCGCCCTGGGGGAAGGGGCGGGGGCGCGACCGGGGGAGGGGCGGAGCCCCGGCGCGCCCCGGGCCGCGCTGCATCCGGCCCCTCCCGACTACGCTCCCAGCACCCCCCTGGCCACCCCCAGCTCCACCAAATCCTGCGGGCGCAACCGGAGTTGGGACGCGGTCCGCCGCACCTGCGACGCGTCCCGCTTCAGGATCGCCGCCGCCGACTCCGGCGCGATCACCGAGAAGTAGCTGTCCGCCGTCACCCACGTGCGGTCGGGGGACGTCAGGGCCAGCGCCCCGCCCGAGCCGCCCTCGCCGATGACCAGGGTCGTGACCGGGACCCGTGCGGACGCCACCGCCGCGAAGGCGTCCGCGATCGCCGCGCCCTGCCCCTCCCGTTCCGCCGCCGCGTCGTTCGCCGCGCCGGGGGTGTCGACCAGGGTCAGGACCGGGATGCCGAGGCGGTCGGCCAGACGGATGAGGCGGGCCGCGGCCCGGTAGCCCGCGGGACGGGTCGCGGTGCCGGTCTGGGCGGCGTACGCGTAACTCACCCCCGCGTGCAGGCCGAAGCCGCACAGCATCCCCGGGTCCACGCCCCCGCACCGGTCGCCGACCAGCGCCTGGCGGTGCGGGAAGTACGCGTCCAGGTACGCCTCGGCGCGCGGACGGCCCGCCGCCCGGGCCCGGGACACCGCCTCCCAGCCGTCCGCGGGCAGCCCCGAATCGCCGAAGGGGGCCGGCGCCGGGGCCGGTTCGGCGGGGCCGGTGCCATCGAGCAGGGTGAGCCAGCCCGCCAGGACGTTCCGCAGGTCCTGGCGGCGGACGATCGCGTCGATCTGCCCCGCCGCGAGCTGGCCCTCCGCCCGGTAGGCCGCCGGGTCCGCGTCCGCGGGGCGCACCCGCGAGCCCGCGAAGCCGATCTGGACGCCGGGCAGCGCGAGGACCACGTCGGCGCCCGCGCCCAGCGTGGCCCAGCCGCCGCCCGTCGTCGGGTCGCGCAGCACCGCGATCTGGGGCAGGCCGGCCGCCCGCAGCAGCGCCGACTGCCGTGCCACGCGCTGTAGTTGGGTCAGCGCGAGCATGCCTTCCTGCATCCGGCTGCCGCCGGTCGCGATGAGGGAGACCAGCGGCAGGCGCCGCTCGCACGCCGTTCCGTACGCCGCCTCCAGGCGGTCGCCCGTTCGCAGCCCCAGTGAACCCCCGAGGAAGCCGAACTCGAAGGAGATCAGGACACAGGGGCGTCCCGACACCTCCGCGAGGCCGGCGACCACCGACTCGTCCTCGCCCGTCCGCTCCGTCGCGCGGGCTCGCGACGCCCCGTAACCCTCCCAGGCGAGGGGCCCGTCCGTGGCGAAGTCTCTTTCTGGGTACGGAAGTTCGGTGAAGCTGTCCGCCACCGTCGCGATCGCCGCCCTCGCGGACATCCGCTCCGTCGTCCGCTCAGACATGCAGGGCTCGTTTCATGATCTTGCCCATGTCGTTGCGGGGCAGCTCGGTCAGGAAGTGCACCACTCGGGGGCGTTTGTGGGGGGCCAGCTCACGCGCCACATGTTCCGTCAACTCGCGTTCTTCCGGAGGCGATTGGGGGTCCCTCGGTACCACCCATGCCACGATGCGCTCGCCCAGGTCGTCGTCCGGCTCGCCCGTCACCGCCGCCTCGCGGACGCCGGGGTGGTCGAGGAGCGCGTTCTCGATCTCACCGGCGCCGATCTTGTAGCCGCCGCTCTTGATGAGGTCGGTGGCCTTGCGGCCGACGATCCGTACCTGTCCTTCCTCGTCCAGGCTCGCCAGGTCGCCGGTGCGGAACCAGCCGTCCTCGGTGAAGGCCGCGGCCGTGGCGTCCGGGCGGTTCAGATAGCCGGTGAACAGGTTCGGGCCGCGCACCTGGACCTCGCCGATGCCGTCCGCCTCCTCGGCCAGGCGCAGTTCGACGCCGGGCAGCGGGGCGCCGACCGTGCCGGGGCGGGCCCCGCCGCCCGCCCGCTCGGCGCACAGCATCAGCGTCTCCGTCATGCCGTACCGCTCGATGACCGCCCGGCCCGTCGCGTGCGCGATGCGGCGGTGGTCGGGGGCCGGGAGCGCCGCCGAGCCGGACACCAGCAGGCGCGCACCCGTGAGGGCCTTCGCCAACTCGACATCCCTGTCGACCACTTCGGCGATCCTGTGGTACATCGTCGGCACCCCGAACAGCATGGTCGCGCCGGCCGACAGTTCGCGCGTCACGCCCTCCACCGAGAAGCGGCCGAGGTGGCGCACCGAGCCGCCGCGGCGCAGCGGGCCGAGGATGCCCAGGATCAGGCCGTGCACGTGGAACAGCGGGAGGCCGTGCACCAGGACGTCGTCGGCCGTCCACTCCCAGGCGTCCCGGAGCGCGTCGAGCGTCGCCGCGATCGCCCGCCTCGGCAGCACCGCCCCCTTCGGCGGACCGGTCGTCCCGGAGGTGTAGACGATCAGGGCCGGCGACTCGTCATCGGGCTCGGGGGGCAGGGCCGGGCCCGCCGTGGTCGGTGACCCCTCGGCATCCACAGCCACGTCGGCAGCCGCAGCCGCAGTCACGTCCGCATCCACGTCCACGTCGATGCGGGTCAATTGGCCGAGAAGGGAGGGGAGTTGGTCGCCGCTGCCCGCCAGTACCACCGTCGGCCCGCTGTCGCGGACGATGTGCGCCAGCTCCCGTTCGCCCGTCTTCGGGTTCAGCGGCACCACCGGTACGCCCGCGACGAGCGCCGCCACCACGCCGACCACCGTCTGCGGGGTCGGCGTCGCCCACACCGCGACCCGCCCGGCGTCCTTGATCCGCCGGGCCGGCGCGGCGGCCGCGGCGGCGAGTTCGGCGTAGGTCAGCGCGTGCTCGCCGAAGCGGACCGCCTCCCGTGGCTCGGCGGCGTGGAGGGAGGGGAAGAGAGGGGACACGTAAGGGACTCCTCGGTCGACGGCGCGGACGGGGCCCGAACCGTGCCGGGTCCCAGGTCCTCGACCCTACGCGGCGCCGTCCGGACGCATGATCGACATCCTGCCGTACCCGGCCCCGCGTTCCGCTGGAGTCGGCTTGGGCGTGAGCGCCGTCACGGCATGGCGACGGGCCCTGCCGGGTGCTCGCGGGGGTCAGTGGAGCGGGGCCTGCCAGGTCAGGGTCGTGCCGCGGATGCCGTCGTCCCGCATGCCGTTGTCGACCACCGTGAGCCGCACCCCGGGCCGCCCGTCGGGGAGTTCGGCGCCGGAGTCCACCACGACGCGGACCGATGACACCCCGGCCCGGCGATGGGCCGCGGCCAGGGCGCTGCGCAGGGCGGCCACGAGCTGGGCGTCCACCGGCTCGCCGACCAGGGTGTCGACCGCGCCCTCGAACCGTACCGAGGGGCGGAAGCCGAGCAGAGCGCCCGCGCCCGCTGTCTCGCGCAGGACCCGGCCGCGCAGGGTCGTCGGGGCGTCGGCGGGCGGCTGCTGGAGGGCGAAGATCGCGGTGCGCACCTCCTGGATCGTGGAGTCCAGCTCGTCGACGGCCCGGGTGAGCATCTCGTCCGTGTCGTCGGCCGCGGCCTTCTCGGCCTTGCGCCGGGTCGACTCCAGCATCATCTCGGTGGCGAACAGCCGCTGTACGACCAGGTCGTGGAGGTCGCGGGCGATCCGGTCCCGGTCCTCGTACACGGCGAGCTGCTCGCGGTTGTGCTGGGCGTCGGCCAGGACCAGGGCGAGGGCGGCCTGCGAGGCGAACTGGCCGGCGAGCAGCCGGTCGACCGCCGTGTACGGGCGGGCGCCCCGCCTGCGGGGCAGCGCGAGCGTGCCGATCAGCTTGCCGCCGCTCTGCAGCGGCAGCATCATGCTCGGCCCGAACCGGCTGCGTACGTGCGTGGTCATCCGCGGGTCGGTCGCCGAGTCCTCCAGGAACACCGGCTCCCCGCCCAGGAGTTGGACCAGGACCGGTGAGCCGGGCTCGATCGTGGTGCCGACGATGTCGTCGGGGTCGTCCGGCGCCGAGGCGGCGACGATCTCCATGCCGCCGGCCGCGGTGGGCTGGAGCACCACCCCGGCGGCCGCGTCCGCGAGCAGCCGGGCCCGCTCGGCGACCTTCATCAGCGCGTCCGCCGCGGTCTCGCCGGTGAGCAGCGAGGTGGTGACGGTGGCCGCGCCCTCGATCCACCGCTCCCGCAGCCGCACGGTCTCGTACAGGCGGGCGTTGCCGATGGCGATGCCGGCCTGCGCGGCGAGGACCCGCAGCAGCGCCAGGTCGTCCTCGGTGAAGGGGCCGCCGCGCTTCTCGGTGAGGTACAGGTTGCCGAAGACCTCGGTGTGCACCCGGATGGGTACGCCGAGGAACGAGCGCATCGGGGGATGGCCGGGCGGCAGACCGACCGAGCGGGCGTCGCTCTCGCGGTCGTCGATGCGCAGGGGCTGGGGGTCGTGGACGAGGGCGCCGAGCAGCCCGGTGCGGCCGTCGGGCAACCGGCCGATCTGCTCGCGTTCGGCATCGCTGAGGCCGGACGTGAACAGGTCGGTGAGCGCGTCGCGCTCGGGGTCGATCACCCCTAGCGCCCCGTACCGGGCGTCCGTCAGCTCGGTCGCCGACTCCACGATGTGCTGCAGCGTGGTGCGCAGTTCGAGGTCCGTCCCGACGCCGAGCACCGCCTGCAGGAGCATCGGCAGCCGCGGCGCCGCACTGTCCTGGCTCTCCGCTTCACTCATCCTTCGAGCATCCCTCACCGCGGCCGGCCGCGGCGGCAACGGCGATTGTCGTGCCGGTCACGCCGGTGACGGCCGTGCGCCTCGTCGTGCCGGTCACGCGGGCGGCGGTCACGTGTCCCGTCGTGCCGGTCACTCGGCCAGCGGGTCGAGGACCATCGGCTGGATGCGGCCTTCGAGCATCGAACCGAGGCCTTGGATCGCGCAGACGTCGGGCCGCTCCGCGATGTGCACCGGCATGCCCGTGGA
Organism: Streptomyces xanthochromogenes; assembly: GCF_014650455.1. Taxonomy (GTDB): domain Bacteria; phylum Actinomycetota; class Actinomycetes; order Streptomycetales; family Streptomycetaceae; genus Streptomyces; species Streptomyces xanthochromogenes. The sequence continues at coordinate 94,066 of NZ_BMUZ01000002.1, forward strand.
GTCGCGCAGCATCTGGTCGAGGCCGGGCAGCAGGGCGCTGCCGCCGACCATCATGATGCCCCGCTCGGCGAGGTCGGCGACCAGGTCGGGCGGGCACTCGCGGAGCACCTTGCCGATGCCGTCGAGCACCGCGGTGAGCGGGGTGTGGATGGCGTTGCGCACGGCGGCCGTGTCGACCAGGACCGAGCGGGCGAGACCGGTGGCGACGTCGCGGCCGTGGATCTCGGTGGAGGCGGGCCCCTGCGGGGTGAGGCCGTTGCCGCGCAGGGCCAGCTGCAGGGGGCGTACGGACTGGCTCGGCAGCATCAACTCGTGCTGGTGACGCAGGTGTTGAATGACCGCGTGGTCGATGGCCTCGCCGCCGACGGGGATGCGGACGGCCGTCACGATCGCGCCCAGCGAGAGCACCGCGATCTGGGTCGTGGCCGCCCCGCACACCATGATCATGGTGGCGGTGGGCTGCTCGACCGGCAGCCCGCAGCCCACGGCGGCCGCGATCAGGGTGTCGACGAGCTCGACCCGGCGGGCACCGAGGCCCACCAGGGTCTCCATCGCGGCGCGCTGGGCCAGCGGGTCGCTGTCGTGCGGGGTGCATGCGGCGGCGCGCAGCCTGGGCTTGCGGCGCAGCTGGCGGCGCAGCTTCTCGCCGAGGAGGTGCCGCAGCATGCGCTGGGCCATCTCGATGTCGACGACGGTGCCGCCGGACACCGGGCGGGCCACCCGGATGTAGTCGGGCGTACGGCCCGTCATCTGTTCGGCGAAGGCGCCGACGGCGATGAGTGCGCCGGTACGGGTGTTGACGGCGGCCACGCTCGGCTCGTCCACGACGAGTCCGGCTCCCTTGACGTACACCCGGGTCCTCGCGGCCCCGAGGTCGACGGCGACATGGCAACGGCGCAACTGCTCAAGACTGACGGTCACGGCAGATCCTCCCGAGAGCGGTACTTAGTTCGCATCTTGCGACCGCCCGGGGACCGGCGCGCGCTGGGATGCGCCGGTCGGGGAGTAGCCGGCTGACGACCAGCCAGAAAGAGCACGCCCCGCAGGTCGACCCGCCTCTCGTCGGTCCTCGCGGGTGTCCGCGGCGCGTGCCGCGTGCTCGGTGCGTGCGCCTGTGGTCCCGTGGGCGTGCGCCCGCGCACCCGGATGCATACCGCTTGCCGCTCGTGGCCCGCCTCGTACGGCGTACTCGTCCTCGGGTGCCTACCGCGGGCCTGCGGGCGGCGGGCTCACGGGGTGTCAGGGCAGGAGGCGCTGGAGCAGGCCCCAGGTGAACTCCGCCACCCGGGTGCCGCCGCCGGGCAGGGTGATCGACAGCTGCCGGCGCGTCGGCGCCGAGCCCTCCATCGGGCGGGCCGGGGCGAAAGCCCGCGCCACCTCGTCCACCGTGCACGACCAGGGGCGCAGATCCTCCTCCCGGCGCAGCTCGGGACCCGGTATGCCGGGGGCTCTGACCAGCCATTCGTTCCACACCGCGCCGCCGGGCCCGGCCAGCGCCTCGAACCGGAGGTCCGGCCAGAGCGGCACCGGCCACAGCTGGGCCTCGCAGTCCAGGTCCCCGATCCTGCGCGGCACGACCGCCTCGGGCGGGCCGAGCACCGAGCGGTACCGGGACAGCGCGCCGCGGGAGCGGGCCGAGCGGACCATCGCCTGCCAGCGTCTGTTGGCCTCGCGCATGTCCGCGATCGAGGCGCCGAGTTCGTGCCGGGCGTCCTCGACGAGGCCCGGCTGGTGGTCGGCCATCCGCCGCAGCAGCACGAGTTGGAAGTCCAGCGGGCCGAACGGCCGCGTCACGGTTTCCGTCATGACGTCCATCCTGCCCCGCCCCACTGACAACGCCCCGGTCCATGGCGATTCGTCACGCGGCCACGCCCGGCGGGCGGCGCTTCCGCACAGGATTCACACATCCGCGGCCCCTTTTGTCTCCCGGCCGCCGCATAGCCTCCCTGGGCCATGGATTACTGCCACTCCTGCCGACGGCACCTCAACGGCGCACTGGCCTGCGCCGGTTGCGGAACACCCGCGGAGGCGCTGGCGCCCTCGCCCGAAGACGAGCTCCTGGTGTACGCCGGTGCCGCGCCCGGCGCCCCGGAGGTGCTCGCACCCACCGGCCATCGCCGTGCCCGGGGCGGCCGCGCCACCGGGAGGGGACGGCGGGCCCGGCGCAAGCGGGGCAAGGTGATCGTCTTCGGTGCGGCCGGTCTCGTTCTGGTGGCCGGGGCGGTGGGGTTCGTGCAGATGGCCATGGAGCCGCCGGTGCACGACCGGGCCTCCGCGGTGCGCGAGGACCAGGAGATCTCCGACCCCCAGCCGCTGCCGTCGGGCGATGCGGCGGTGGTGCCGTCCGCGCCGACGGCGAAGCCGGGTTCCTCGCGCGGGCGGGGTCCTGGTGCGGGGGCGCCCGCACGCGACGTGGACGTGGTCGAGGCGCACACGGCCGGGGCCTCGCCCACGCCGTCCCGCTCGGCCGCGCCGCACCCCGGGCCGTCCTCGCCGTCGTCCACGCCGGTGCCCTCCGGCTCACCCGGGGCGTCCGGCTCGCCCAAGCCCGGTGGGCCCACGCCCGGTGGGCCCCCGTCCTCCGAGCAGCCGCCACCGCCACCGCCTCCGAGTCCGAGCCCCTCGCCGACCTGCAGGCGCTTCCTGTGGTGGTGCACCTGACCCGCCGTTGCCAGGAGCTCCGCCCCCGACCCCTGCGGCCCGGACGCGGTCGGCGGTCGGCTACCTGATCAGACCCTCCGGCGTTCGGGGACGCGGGCCTCGTCGCGTGTCCCGTGCGGGCCGTCGTGGGCTGGTCGCGCGGTTCCCCGCGCCCTTTTGGGGGCGGGTCGGACCGGCTAGCTCCCCAGCATCCGCCGCAGCAGATCCCTCAGCACCCTGCGCTCGTCCGCGGACAGCTCGGCCAGCGGCTCCCTCGCGAAGTTCAGGGAGTCGCGCAGGGCGGTGGCGGTGGTGAGGCCGTCGGGGGTGGGGGCGGCCAGTTTCACTCGCCGGTCGGCCGGGTCGGGGCGGCGCTCCACCAGGCCGCGGGCTTCCAGCCGGTCGACGATGCCCGTGACGTTGGACGGCTCGCACTTCAGCTTCTGGGCGATCCGCCGCATCGGCATCGGCTCCAGGGAGAGCAGCCCGAGGACCCGGGCCTGTGCGCCGGTGAGGGAGTGCTCGGCGGCGGCCCGTTCGTACTCCTCGTAGTAGCGGCCGACCACCGTGCCGATCAGCTCGACTACTTCGAGGCTCAGGGGATCCATGCGAGAGGCCATGCCCCTCAGCCTACCGAGTTACTTGACAATCTCAAATATCTCGGCGCATTGTTCTTTCAGTACCTGAAGTATTCGGGGCGCCCGACGCGGTGACGGCACACGCGCCGCATCGGGTACCCGTACCGAAGCACCCGATGTATCGATCAGCGCTTGTTCGCAGGAGGACGCACCCCATGGCCACCTCGTCCGCACTCCCCGCCACCAGCCGTGAATGGCACCTCGTCGCCCGCCCGAACGGCTGGCCCGTGCCGTCCGACTTCGCGCTGCGGGAGACCCCGGTCGCCGAGCCGGCGTCCGGCCACATCCTGGTCCGCAACCTCTTCATGTCGGTCGACCCGTACATGCGCGGCCGCATGAACGACACGAAGTCCTACGTTCCGCCGTTCCAGCTGGACCAGCCCATGCAGGGCGGTGCGGTCGGCGAGGTCGTGGCCTCCAACGACGAGCGGTTCGCGGTCGGCGACCACGTCCTGCACCCGCTCGGCTGGCGCGAGTACGCCGACGTGGACGCCAAGCACGCCACCAAGGTGGACGGCGGGCTCGCGCCGCTCTCCGCCTACCTCGGCGTGCTCGGCATGCCGGGCCTCACCGCGTACGCGGGCCTCCTGGAGGTCGCCTCCTTCAAGGAGGGGGACGCCGTGTTCGTCTCCGGCGCGGCCGGTGCCGTGGGCAGCCAGGTCGGCCAGATCGCGCGGCTCAAGGGCGCCTCGCGGGTCATCGGCTCGGCCGGCTCCGACGAGAAGGTCAAGTGGCTGGTGGAGGAGCTCGGCTTCGACGCCGCGTTCAACTACAAGAACGGCCCGGTCCTGGAGCAGCTGCGCGCGGCTGCCCCGGACGGCATCGACGTCTACTTCGACAACGTCGGCGGCGAGCACCTGGAAGCCGCGATCTCGACGCTCAACGTGCACGGCCGCGCGACCATCTGCGGCATGATCGCGGCCTACAACGACACCGAGCCGACTCCCGGCCCGCGCAACATGGCCATGATCATCGGCAAGCGGCTGCAGCTCAAGGGCGTTCTGGTCGGCGACCACTACGGCATGCAGCAGCAGTTCACCGGCGAGGTCGCCGGCTGGCTGGCCTCCGGCGAGCTCAAGTACAACGAGACGGTCGTCGAGGGCATCGAGAACGGCGTGGACGCCTTCCTCGGCATGCTGCGCGGCCAGAACACCGGAAAGATGGTCGTCTCGCTCGGCAAGTAGCCGCCCCGCCCTCTCCCTGGGTACGCGGCGCCTTCCCGGGTACGCGGCCGTGAGGATCGCGGGCGAGCCGGGACCGGCGGCCGGTGGCCGCCGACGCCCGGCCACCGGGACGCCCGGTACCGAGCGACCGGTGACCCGGCAGCCGGTGCCGAGCGGCGGAAGCCGCGGGCAACCGACGCCGGGCAACCGGCACCGGAAGCCGGTACCGAGTGGCCGATGCCGAGTGACCCATCGCACACTCCGGCGCACTGTTTCCGCGATCCGATAAGGTTTTTCCACATCCCGGCGGCCGTGAGGCGCGAGCGGCCGCGTACCCAGGAGGAGCACCCCAGCATGTCCATTCAGAAGTCCGAGGTCCTCTACACCGCCGTCGCCACCGCCGAGAACGGCCGTGACGGCCGCGTCTCCACCGACGACGGCCAGCTGGACGTCGTCGTCAACCCGCCGAAGGAGATGGGCGGCAACGGCGCGGGCACCAACCCCGAGCAGCTCTTCGCCGCCGGCTACAGCGCCTGCTTCCAGGGCGCCCTCGGTGTCGTGGCGCGCAACGAGAAGGCCGACATCTCCGGCTCGACCGTCACCGCGCACGTCGGCATCGGCAAGAACGACGACGGCTTCGGCATCTACGTCGAGATCACCGCGACCATCCCGAACGTGGACCGCGCCACCGCGCAGGACCTCATCGAGAAGGCCCACCAGGTCTGCCCGTACTCCAAGGCGACCCGCGGCAACATCACGGTGAACCTCGCCGTCGCGTAACCGCAGGGCACCGACACCGAAGGGCCGCGCCCCGACAGGCGCGGCCCTTTGTCGCGCCGGCCCGCCCGCCCCGCGGCTGCCGTCCGGGCCGCGGTCCCCGCGGCGGCTGCCATGCTGGCCCGCATGACCTTTCCCGAGACTGCACCGTACGACCACGGCACGCTCGACACCGGTGACGGCGACTTCGTGTACTGGGAAGTCTGCGGCAACCCCGAGGGAAAGCCCGCCGTCGTGGTGCACGGCGGGCCCGGCTCCGGCGCGGGGCCGTTCTGGCGCCGCTACTTCGACCCGGCCCGCTACCGCGTCGTCCTCTTCGACCAGCGCGGCTGCGGACGCTCCACACCGCCCGTCAGCGATGCGGCGACCGGCCTCGCCTCCAACACCACCCACCGTCTGATGGCGGACATGGAGCGGCTGCGCGAGCACCTGGGCATGGCCAACTGGCTTGTCTTCGGCGGCTCGTGGGGCGCCACACTCGGTATGGCGTACGCGCAGGCGCACCCGGACCGGGTCACCGAACTCGTTCTGTTCTCGGTCACGACGACCAGCCGCGCCGAAGTGGACTGGATCACCGAGGGGGTGCGGGTGCACTTCCCCGAGGCCTGGGCCGCCTTCCGCGACGCGGCCCATCCCCGCGAGGGCGAGCGGGTGGTCGACGCGTACGCCAGGCTGCTCGCCGACCCCGATCCGGAGGTGCGCGAGGAAGCCGCCCGCACCTGGTGCCGCTGGGAGGACACCCACGTCCGGGCGGCCGGTACGCCCCTGGTCGAGGAATTCGGCGACGCGCGGTACGACGACCCCGCCTTCCGGATGACCTTCGCCCGCCTCGTCACGCACTACTGGCGCCACGCGGCATGGCTCGACGACGGTCAACTGGTCGACGGGGTGGGAAAGTTGGCGGGGATGCCCGGCGTGCTCATCACCGGTGGACAGGACCTCAGCTCGCCGCCCGATCCGGCCCGGGCGCTCGCCGCAGGGTGGCCGGGGTGCGAGCTCGTGGTGATCGACGACGCCGGGCACGGCCTGGGCCACCCCGGCATGAAGCAGGCGGCCCAGGCGGCGCTCGACCGGTTCGCCGGCCGCTGAGCGAGGAACACCCCCCGGGCCGCGCGCGGCGGCCACACGTTCCCCGCTGCCTCGCTGCCCGGGAAGGCCCACCGGTGGCGTGTGCCGCCGCGCGCGAGCCGGTGCGCAGGACGGCCGGATCGCGCTCCTCGGCGGCCGGATAGGGTCGACGGCATGCGTGATCTAGGGACAGGCTTCGGATATCTGGTCAAGGGGCAGCGCTGGGCCGCCGGTCACGGCACATCGCTCGGCATCGGCCTGCTGCCCGGCCTCATCACCCTCGTGATGTACGTGGGCGCGCTGGTCGGACTCGCCTATGGCGCCGACGACTTCGTCGGCTGGGCGACACCGTTCGCCGACGGCTGGGGCTCGCCCTGGCTCGGGCTCTTCCGCGGCTTCCTGACCGCGCTGGTCTTCGCGCTCGGCCTGTTCCTCGCCGTGATCTCCTTCACCGCGGTGACGCTGCTCGTCGGTCAGCCCTTCTACGAGAAGCTGTCCGCCGACGTCGACCGGGCCGAAAGCGGCGGCGAGGCGCCCGAGTCGGGCCTCTCGCTCGCCCGGGAACTGTGGATATCGGCCCGCGACTCCCTGCGCATCCTGGTCCGGGTCGCGTTCTACGGCCTGCTGCTCTTCGGCCTCGGCTTCATCCCGGTGATCGGCCAGAGCGTGATCCCGGCGATCGGCTTCTGCGTCACCGGCTTCTTCCTCGCGGAGGAGCTGACCGCGGTCGCCCTCCAGCGCCGCGGCATGGAACTGCGCCCCCGCCTCGCCCTGCTGCGCTCGCGCCGCCTGCTGGTCCTCGGCTTCGGCGTGCCCCTCGCGCTCGCCTTCGTCGTCCCGCTGGTCGCCGTCTTCCTGATGCCGGGGGCCGTCGCGGGCGCGACCCTGATGGTGCGGGACCTGCTCGGCGAGGCCGTCGAGGCGGAGGACGACGACGCGGACACCGCGCCGGGCCTCGGGCAGCCCACGGCCTGAAGACGCCCACGGGCGACCGGGACTTCGGCAGGTCCCTTCCCGTGCGGCACCGCGACCCCGAGGGGCCGCCCAGGGCTCGGCGGTGGCATGATCTGGCCGTCATGACGAATGCCCGGTCGCCGCTGCGCACCCTGCGGGCCGCGATGTTCGCGGCGCTGTGCGTGGCTTTGGCGGCGGTGGGGCACGCGGCCATGTCCGGCCATGACCCCCCGCTCCCCGTCCTGCTCGCCGCGTTCGCGGTGACGGGAGCGGTGGCCTGGTGTGCGGCCGGACGCCGGCGCGGGCTCGCCGCCATCGCGGGCGGCCAAGTCGCGGCCCAGGGCGCCCTGCACCTCCTCTTCGCGCGGACCCGGCCGATGCCGATGCCGATGCGGATGGCCGGGATGCCGGGCATGGCGCCCGCGCCCGCGTCGGAGCCGACGCCCCTGCCCATGCCCACGATGACGTGCGGGGCGCGGTACGCCCACCTCATGCCGGACGTCCCCGACGGCCAGGCCATGCGGGACATGCACGCCATGGCGGACATGCCGGGCATGGCGGGGGAGTCGATGACGGCGTCCGCGGGCCAGGCGCACGCCCTGGCGATGGATGCCGCCGCGCACTCCATGTCCGGCGGCATGCTCGCCGCGCACCTGGTGGCCGCGCTGATCTGCGGGGTCTGGCTGTGGCGCGGCGAGGCCGCCGCGTTCCGGCTCGCCCGGACCGTCGGCGCCCTCGGGGTGCTCGCCGCCCGCCCGCTGCGGCGGGTACTGCGTCTCGTACGTCTCCACGTGCCCGCGCCGCCGCGTCCCGTACGCGCGCCGCGCCCGCACCACCGACCGCGTCCGGGGCTGCGCGGAGCGGTGCACAGCCATGCCGTCATCCGGCGGGGGCCACCGGCCGGGGAAGCCACCCGAGCCACGGCCCCCGGCCGCCCCGCCTTCGCCTGATCCCGCGCGCGGCGTGGCCAGGGGTCCCTTCCCCCATGCCCACGCCGACCGTCAGGATGCTCATGTCCGTCGACACCCCTTCGCGGGAGTCCGCACCACCCACCACCCCACGGCCCTCCCTGTGGGCGGCACTTCGGCCGCTCGCCCTGCGACTGCACTTCTACGCGGGCGTGCTCGTGGCCCCGCTCCTCTTCGTGGCCGCTCTCACCGGCCTGCTCTACGCCCTGTCCTTCCAGGCCGAGAACATCCTGTACCGGCACGAACTGCGGGTCCCGGTGGGCGAGTCCGTCCAGCCGCTCACCGCGCAGGTCGCCGCCGCGGAGGCCGCCCATCCCGAGGGCGAGACGACCGCGGTGTGGCCGTCGCCCGAGCGGGGCGCCACCACCCGGGTCCTGATGAAGGCCCCGGGACTCGCCGACGACGAGTCGCTCGCCGTCTTCGTGAACCCGTACACCACCGACGTACGCGGCGCCCTCGTCAGCACCGGAAGCTCGGGCGCCCTGCCCCTGCGCAGCTGGCTCTCCTCCTTCCACGCCGATCTCCAGCTCGGCGAGCTGGGCCGCAACTACAGTGAAATGGCGGCCAGTTGGCTCTGGGTCGTGGCGCTCGGCGGGCTGCTGCTGTGGGTCGGCCGACGCCGTAGGCTCCGGCTGCTGCGGCCCGAGCGCGCGGCCACCGGCCGCCGCCGCACCCTGTCCTGGCACGGCTCGGTGGGCCTGTGGGCGGTGACCGGTCTCGTGCTGCTCTCGGCCACCGGCCTCACCTGGTCGCGGTACGCGGGCGAGAACATCGCCGAGCTGAAGGACCGGCTCGGCGGCGCCACCCCCACGGTCGCCGCGGCGACCACCGGCGGCACGGGCGGGGGACACGAGCACCACGAAGGCATGGCGATGCCGAGCGCCGCGCCCTCCACGCTCACCCTCGACCAGGTCGCCGGGATCGCCCGCGGTCAAGGCGTGCGGGCGAGCATCCAGATCGGCCTGCCCGGTGCGGGCAAGGGATTCGTGGTGCGCGAGCGCGACACCGAGTTCCCCGTGCACCTCGACGCGGTGGCCGTCGATCCCGCCGACGGCCGGGTCATGGACGTGCTGCGCTTCGCCGACTATCCGCTGCTCGCGCAGCTGACCAGGTTCGGCGTCGACGCGCACATGGGCGTCCTCCTCGGCCTGCCCAATCAACTCGCCCTCGCCGCGCTCGCGTTGGCGCTGATGGCGCTCATCGTCTGGGGCTACCGGATGTGGTGGCAGCGCGGGCCGGCCAAGGGGCGCGGCCCGGGCCGCCCGCAGCCCAGGGGTGCCTGGCGCAGGGTTCCGCTGCCGGTCCTGGGCGTGCTGGCGGTGGTGACGTCGGTGATCGGCTGGTTCGTCCCGATGCTCGGGGCGGGTCTGGTGGCCTTCCTCGCCGTCGACGCACTGCTCGGCCTGCGGTCGTTCCGGAGGGGCGCGGCCCGGCCCTGAATCCGACCGGTCCACGCCCGGCGAGTGAACTCCCGTGGGTCCGCGCGCCGTTGAGGTGCGCGGAGCCACGGGGGCTTCGCGCCTGCTATTCGGCCGCGGCCGTCACGATGGCCCGCATCTGGGCCACGATGTCGAGCCGGTTGCGTACGAACCCGGGGTCTGTCACCGCGCCGTTCGCCGGATCGGTGTTGCCGGGCCCGAACTGCAGGACCGGGGTGTGCACATGGCCGCCGGGGATGCTCAGCCCCAGGCGGTCGCGGAGCAGCGTGGCCCGGTAGGCGATCTCGTTGGAGAGGTAGTCGCCGCCGCCCCCGGCCCGCGCGGCCGAGCCGGGAGTCGGACCGTCGGGCCGGTCCACCGGCGCCGTCGCGCCGGCCGGGATCTCGGTCACGTCGGTGTGGTCGTACACCGGGAAGCGTCCGGTGTCCGCCGCCACGATGTCCTGGTACGGCAGCGTCGTACGGGTCCACTGGGGCTGTGTCGCCGGATCGCGCACCGGGACCTGCCCGGTGCTCGACGCGTTCACGTTGTCCGGGAAGCCGCCCCGCCAGGCCCCGTTGAACCGTTCGACGTCGATCCGGCCGATCCGGCCCTGGCTCACCGTGGTGAAGAGGTCCACCTTCGGCAGTACCGGTGTGAGGGCCCGCTCGACCACGCCGTCCGCGAAGTCCTGCCAGCGCACCGGGAACGTCATGGTCTCGATCCGGGCGCGCTGCCCGTCGGCGGTGCGGATCCAGGTGCCGTCCAGAGCGAGCGCGGTCGCCCCCGACGGATTGCTGATCCGGATGTCGCTGTCCAGCGTGAACGGGTCGAACCCGGTCAGCAGGATTCGCTTGTAGCCCTTGCCCGCGGGATAGCCGACGGTGGTCTGGCCGCGCGAGGTCTGCTCAAGGCGGTCGATCAGCGCCGCCCGCCGCGCCTCGGACAGGGCGAACTTCGGTTCCCAGAGCCTGAGTTCACGGGTCAGGCCGAGCCTGGCCCAGTACAGCGGGCGGTCGTCGTCGCGGCTCAGGTTGCCGCCGGCCGGCCCTCGGCCCTGCACCCGGTCGACCGCCCGCTGCCACAGCCGTGTCCCGGCGCGCTCCACGAGTCGCTCGGCCGCGCCATAGGACCGCGTCGCCCCGATGGCGCGGGTGAACTCCGGTGCGGCGTCCGCGAATCCGCTGCGGGCCAGGATCTCCTGGGGCGCGGCCCGGTCCAGGCGCTGCTCCTCGACCGTGGCCTGCCGGGGCCCGGCCGCGGCCTCGGCGGGGGCCGGGCCGAGCAGGGTGCAGAACGTCATCGCCGCCACCGCACAGCCCAGTTGTGCCACCCGTACACGTCGTCCCACCACAGATCCTTCCGTCGAAGTCCGGTGGCGCCCAGTATTCGCAAGGAAGTCCTGTGTGCATAGAGGGACTTATGAGACGTCCGGCGTGTCCCCCGACGAGCCTTCCGGTCCGTACAGCAGCGTCACGAAGTCGTGGAAGGAGGCCGCCATGTCCACGGCGTCGGGATCGAGCAGCCACTGGTACTGGAGACCGTCCATCACCGCGGTGAGCAGCGGGGCCGCCCGTTCCGGGGTGAGGCCGCCGGGCAGCCGGTCGCCGAACTCGGCGCGCAGCACCCCCGTCATCTCCTCGCGCACCTGGGTGTAGCGGCGGGTGAAGAAGGGACGGGCCGGATGTTCTTCGGTCACCGACTCGCCGAGCAGCGCCGAAAAGGTCTGGACGATGCCGGGCCGCATGGCGTTGTACTCGACGAGGGCCGCGAGCAGTTCCAGGCGCCAGCCGTCCGGGGAGGCCCGCCGTCCGCCGGTGTCCCACTGGTCCCGCTCCTCCAGGACGGCCACGAGCAGGGCCTCCTTGGTGGGGAAGTAGTGCAGCAGGCCCTGCTGGGTGAGGCCGACCCGCTCGGCGACCGCGCCGAGCGAGGCACCCCGGTAGCCGCGTTCCGCGATCACCTCCAGGGTGGCCCGCAGGATCTCCGCGCGCCGCTCCTCGCTTCTGGCGCTCCTGGTCCTCGCCATGTCCGCCCCCGTTTCGTGCCGGTCCGGTGGTGTGCCGTGAGGCGTGCCGCCGGTGTTCCGCGCTGTTCCGCGCTGGTCCGGGCTGGTCCGCGCTGATTCCTCGGTGTTCCGAGAGGGACCGTACGGCATTCGATTATCACGGACAGGTAACTAACCCTACCGCTCTACAGGTAAACCGGTCACCATGGTGCCATCAGCGGACTTCTCCGAGGAGGTACGGCCGTGACCGGCGCATCCGTTTCCACCCCCGACTACAGCGACGCCGTCGAGGCGGCGCTCGGCAAGCTCGACCTGGAGGCCAAGGCCCGGCTGCTCGCCGGGCAGGACATGTGGTCGCTGCCCGCGCTGCCCCAGATCGGGCTCGGCTCCCTGGTGATGTCCGACGGCCCGATCGGAGTGCGCGGGGTCCGCTGGACCGCCGAGGACCCCTCGATCGCGCTGCCCTCGCCCACCGCGCTCGCCGCCACCTGGGACCCGGAGCTGGCCCGCCGGGCCGGGACGCTGCTGGCCCAGGAGGCCCGCCGCAAGGGCGTCCACGTCCTGCTCGCGCCGACGGTGAACCTGCACCGCTCGCCGCTCGGCGGACGGCACTTCGAGTGCTACTCCGAGGACCCGTACCTGACCGGTGAGATCGCCTCCGGCTACGTCAACGGTGTCCAGGGCGGCGGCGTCGGCACCACCGTCAAGCACTTCGTCGCCAACGACGCCGAGACCGACCGCTTCACCGTCGACAACGTCGTGGCCCCGCGTCCGCTGCGCGAGCTCTACCTCGCGCCCTTCGAGGCCATCGTCGAAAACGCCCACCCCTGGGGCATCATGTCGGCCTACAACCAGGTCAACGGCACCACGATGACCGAGCACCGCCACCTCCAGAACGAGGTGCTGCGCGGCGAATGGGGCTTCGACGGGTTCATCGTGTCCGACTGGATGGCCGCCCGCTCGACCGTCGGCGACATCCTCGGCGGCCTCGACGTCGCGATGCCGGGGCCCAGGACCGTGTACGGGGACGCGCTCGCCGCGGCCGTCCGCAAGGGCGACGTGGACGAGGCGGTCGTCGACGACGCCGTACGCAACGTGCTGCGCCTCGCCGCCCGGGTCGGCCTCCTCGACGGCGTCCCCGGCGCCGTCACCGAACCGCCCGCCGCCCTCGACGGCCAGGCGCTGGCCCGCGAGGTCGCCCACCGCGCCTTCGTCCTCGTACGCAACGAGGGCCAGGCGCTGCCCGCCGACCCGGCCCGCGTCCGCAGGGTCGCGCTCAGCGGCGCCGCGGCCCGTGACGCCCGTGTGCTGGGCGGCGGTTCGGCGACCGTCTTCCCCGAGCGTGTGGTCTCCCCGCTCGACGGCCTGACCGCCGCGCTGCCCGAGGGTGTCGTGACGTACACGGTCGGCGCCGACCCGAGCGACGAACTCGCCCCCGCCGACCAGGGGTTCGAGCTCCGGGCCGTCTGCCGCGACGCCGACGGGAACGCGCTCGGCACCGGTTCGCTGCCCAGCGGCCAGGTCCAGTGGATCGGCGACGACCTGCCCGCCGGGGTGACCCACGAGGCCCTGCACTCCATCGAGGTGACGGGCACCTTCACCCCGCGCGAGAGCGGCGAGCACACCTTCGGCACCCGGGGCATCGGCGCCTTCGCGCTGTCCGTCGGCGGCCGCGTCCTGTGGGAGGGGGCCCAGGCGATGAGCGACGCGGCCGACCCCTTCGAGGCGTTCTTCGGCGCCCCGGCCGAGCGCGGCCGTGTCCACCTCGACGAGGGCGAGCCGGTCGAGGTGTCCCTGCGGCACACCGTGCACCGGACGCCCGACGCCCCGCTCACCGCGGTGATGTTCTCGCTCACCCACCTCGGCCCGCAGCGCGACCCGGACGAGCTGATCGCCGAGGCGGTCGAGGCCGCGCGGGACGCCGAGCTCGCCGTGGTGGTGGTCGCCACCACCGACCGCGTCGAGTCCGAGGGCTTCGACCGCCGCGATCTGCGACTGCCCGGGCGTCAGGACGACCTGGTGCGGGCGGTCGCCGCCGTGAACCCGCGCACCGTGGTGGTCGTCAACTCCGGCTCCCCCGTGGAGCTTCCGTGGCGCGAGGAGGTCGCGGCGGTGCTCCTGAGCTGGTTCCCCGGTCAGGAGGGCGGGGCCGCGCTCGCCGACGTGCTGCTCGGCCACGCGGAACCGGGCGGCCGTCTGCCCACCACGTGGCCGGCCGGGCTCGCCGACGCGCCGGTCACCGAGGTGCGGCCCACGGGCGGTCAACTCCCTTACGAGGAAGGCCTGTTCATCGGCTACCGGGGCTACGACCGGGCCGGGGTGGCCCCCGCCTACCCCTTCGGGCACGGGCTCGGCTACACCGGCTGGGAGTACGAGTCCCTGGAGGTGACCCCCGCACAGGCGAAGGTCCGGGTTCGCAACACGGGTACGCGCGAGGGGCGCGAGACCGTCCAGATCTATCTGGCGCCGGTCGCCGACGCGGTCGAGCGCCCGGCCCGCTGGCTCGCCGGCTTCGCCTCCGTGGCGGCCGCCGCCGGGGAATCCGTGGAGGTCGAAATCCCGCTGCGCGGGCGGGCGTTCGAGGTGTGGGACGAGGAGGCGGGGGCCTGGACGTTCGTTCCGGGCCAGTACGAGGTGCGGGCGTGCGCGTCGCTGGCGGATGCGCGGCTGTCGGCGACGCTTGAGGTGTAGCGGGGGTCCGGTTCGGGGTTCGGGGTGCGCGGGGTTTCGACTGCGGGCCGCCGGGGGCGATCGCGCAGTTTCCCGCGCCCCCAACCCCGTTCTCGTCCGTCCACCGTGCGTGGCTGGTCGCGCATTCCCCGCGCCCCTCAGCCGTACCGGGGCGGAGCCCCCAGGGTCCTTCAACCCGACTCAACCCGGCGCCGTCACCTTGCGGTACGCGATCTCGGCCAGATGCATCTGGCCGTCCTTGCTGGGATGGAACCAGTCCCACGGGCTCAACTGGGTGCCGTCGAAGTCGTAGTCGAAGACCGCCCCGCCGTCGTAGCGGCAGGCGCGGTCCTTCGCGCAGACGTCCCGCAGGACCCCGTTGTAGGCCACGACCCGCGCGTTCACCTCGCCGCGCCGCGCCGTGGCGGCGGGCCCGAGGTCGTCCGCGCCGGCCAGCATCGACTGGCAGATGCCCAGCTTCCAGATCTGCTTGCCCAGCGGGCTGCCGCGCCCGGTCGACCACAGGCGCTTGAGGTCCGGCACGCTCGCCACGTACACCTGGGACTTGGGGGAGGCCGCGCGCAGCCTGCGCAGCGCCGTCTCGAACTCGGCGCGGAAGGACGCCACCGGCGTCATGGCCGCCGCATCCTTGCGGCACGCGTCGTTCGCGCCCGTCATCACCGTGACCAGGCCGGGGTGATGGGCCGCGGCCAGGTCCATCTGGGCCGGTAGGTCCGCCATCCGCGCGCCGGTCTTCGCGTAGTTCCAGCTGCTGGTGGGGGCCGCCGTGCCCAGGAGGCGGACCGCGAGCGAGTCGACCTGGGGGTCGCTGCCGGTCGCCCAGGAGACCTCGGGGCAGTCGGCCAGGACCGTACAGGCGTCGAAGCCGCGCGTTATCGAGTCCCCGATCGCGGCAAGGGACTTCGGGCTGTGGTTCCAGGCGGGGGAGGGGCTCGGCGAGGGCTTCGCGGATGCGGCCGGGCTCGCCGCGGAGTGGCCGCCGGACTCGCAGCCCGCGGTCAGGGCGAGCGCCGCCGCGGCCACGACCGCGGCCACGGTGCGGACGCGACGGCTCCGGTGGCGGTACTGCATCCCCGGTCCCCCTCCGTGCGGCGGTCATCGGTCCTTCGCGGCGTCCTCGCGGGTGAAACCTTGATGTTCGAAGGCGCTCCGACCGACATTACGACACCCTGGGCACAGCTCCGCGCGGTAGCTTTGGCCCGTCCAGCCAGAGGAACCACGCCAGTCGGCTCCGGTAAATTACATCACGTCACATACTGTCCCATTTCAGGAGATTTGCTCCCGATGCTGTTTACTGTTGAGCCCAGGGGCAGAATGTCAGGTGCTGTCCTGACCGGGAACGGCAGGGGCGCGAGGCCGCTGGGGAAGGCGAACCTCGAACCGCACTGGAGGTCCCGGTGACGACACGTGGAGTTCTCTACGTCCACTCCGCCCCGCGCGCGCTGTGCCCGCACGTCGAATGGGCGGTGGGCGGAGTCCTTGGGGTGCGCGTCCAGCTCGACTGGATCCGCCAGCCCGCCTCGCCCGGCACCTGGAGAGCGGAGTTCTCCTGGCGGGGCGAACCCGGCACCGCCTCCAAACTCGCCTCCGCGCTGCGCGGCTGGCAGCTCATGCGCTTCGAGGTCACGGCCGAGCCCTGCGCCACCGCGGAGGGCGAGCGCTACAGCGCCACGCCCGACCTCGGCATCTTCCACGCCGTGACCGGCATCCACGGCGACATCCTGATCCCGGAGGACCGGCTGCGGGCCGCCCTCGCCCGTTCCGTACAGGGCGAGACCGACCTGGAGGCCGAGATCGCCAAACTCCTCGGCAAGCCCTGGGACGACGAACTGGAGCCCTTCCGCTACGCGGGAGAGGGCGCACCGGTGCGCTGGCTGCACCAGGTGGTCTGACCCACCCGACAAGACCCCGCGTACGCGAAAGGGCCCCACCGAGGCGGTGGGGCCCTTTCTGCGGCCTCTTCGGCTCCCGCGGCCTGCTTCGGCCGCTCGGCTCAGGTCGCTCAGACCGAGCGGAAGGCGAGCACCACGTTGTGGCCGCCGAAGCCGAACGAGTTGTTGATCGCGGAGATCGACCCCTCGGGCAGCTTGCGGGGCTCGCTGCTCACCAGGCCCGGGTCGACCTCGTCGTCGAGCTCGTCGACGTTGATGGTCGGCGGGGCCGTGCGGTGGTACAGCGCGAGGACCGTGGCGACGGTCTCGATGCCGCCCGCACCGCCGAGGAGGTGGCCGGTCATCGACTTCGTCGCGGAGATGGCCACGTGGTCCAGGTCGTCGCCGAGGACCTTGCGCAGCGCCTTGATCTCGGCGATGTCGCCCTGCGGCGTCGAGGTGGCGTGCGCGTTGAGGTGGACCACCTCGGACGGCTTGAGGTCGGTGGCGTCGAGCAGGTTCTGCACCGCGGCGGCGACGCCCCGGCCGGTCGGCTCGGGCTGTGCGATGTGGTGGCTGTCGGCCGAGAGGCCCTGGCCGAGCACCTCGCAGTAGACCCGGGCACCACGCTTGGCGGCGTGCTCGGCGGACTCCAGGACCACCACGCCGGCGCCCTCGCCCAGGACGAAGCCGTCACGGGCCTTGTCGTAGGGGCGCGAGGCCTGCTCGGGGTGGTCGTTGTTCTTGGACATCGCCATCATGTTGGCGAACGCCGCGATGGGCAGCGGGTGGATGGCCGCCTCGGTACCGCCGGCGACCACGACATCGGCGCGGCCGGTGCGGATCATCTCGACGGCGTACCCGATGGCCTCGGCGCCCGATGCGCACGCGGATACGGGGGTGTGCACGCCCGCACGGGCGTTGACCTCAAGGCCGACGTTGGCCGAGGGGCCGTTCGGCATCAGCATGGGCACGGTGTGCGGGGAGACGCGGCGTACGCCCTTCTCCTTCAGCACGTCGTACTGGTCGAGCAGGGTGGTGACGCCGCCGATGCCCGACGCGATGACCGTGCCGAGCCGCTCGGGTGTGACGCCGGCCTCGTCGCCCGCCGGGGCGGTGAAGCCCGCGTCGGCCCAGGCCTCCTTGGCCGCGATCAGCGCGAACTGCGCCGAGCGGTCCAGCTTGCGGGCCAGCGGGCGGGGCAGCACCTCACCGGGGTCGACCGCGGCCGGGGCCGCGATCCTGACCGGCAGTTCGGCGAAGCGCTCGCCCTCCAGGGGGCGGACACCGGAGCGTCCCGCCAGCAGACCCTCCCAGGTCGAGGCGGTGTCGCCACCCAGCGGTGTGGTTGCGCCGATACCGGTGACGACCACGGTGCGATTGGTCGAGCTCACAGGAAGTTTCTCCACGTGTGTAAGGGACGTGAATCAGCGGCGCCACCGCTGGGTGGCAGCCCGAATTCAGGTCCTGAATCAGGCCTGGTGCTTCAGGATGTAGCTGGCGGCGTCGCCAACGGTCTTGAGGTTCTTGACGTCCTCGTCCGGGATCTTGACGTCGAAGCGCTCTTCGGCGGCGACGACGACCTCGACCATGGACAGCGAGTCGACGTCCAGGTCGTCGGTGAAGGACTTGTCCAGCTGGACGTCCTCGACCGGGATACCAGCGATCTCGTTGACGATCTCGGCGAGACCCTCGACGATCTCTTCCTGCGTGGCGGCCATGTTGGCGCTCCTTCGGTGTAAATGCTTCGAATTACGGGCTTCCGGAATATCCGGAGTGCCTAGGGGAGGGTAACGACCGTCGCGGCGTACACGAGACCCGCCCCGAAGCCGATGACGAGCGCGGTGTCGCCGCTCTTCGCCTGTCCGGTCGCCAGGAGCCGCTCCATTGCAAGCGGGATCGAGGCGGCCGAGGTGTTGCCGGTGGTCTCCACGTCACGGGCGACCGTGACGTGGTCCGGCAGCTTGAGAGTCTTCACCATCGAGTCGATGATCCGCATGTTGGCCTGGTGCGGAATGAAGACGTCCAGGTCGTCCGGGCTGATTCCGGCCGCGTCCAGCGCCTGCTGGGCGACCTTCGCCATCTCGAACACGGCCCAGCGGAAGACCGCTTGGCCCTCCTGCGTGATCGCGGGGAACTTGCCCGAGCTGTCGTACTCGTTCCACGGCACGGTCTGCTTGATGGTCTCGGACTTGTCGCCCTCGGAACCCCAGATCGTGGGGCCGATGGCCGGCTCGTCCGCGGGTCCCACGACGACCGCGCCGGCGCCGTCGCCGAACAGGAACGCCGTGGCCCGGTCGTTGAGGTCGGTCAGATCGCTGAGCCGCTCCACGCCGATGACCAGGACGTACTCGGCGGAACCCTCGACGATCATGCCCTTGGCCAGGGTCAGGCCGTAGCCGAAGCCCGCGCAGCCGGCCGAGATGTCGAAGGCGGCGGCCTTGCCGGTGCCCAGCTTGTCGGCGATCTCGGTCGCCACCGCCGGGGTCTGCTTGAAGTGCGAGACCGTGGAGACGATCACGCCGCCGATCTGGTCGGCGGAGATGCCGGCGTCGGCGATCGCCTTGCCGGAGGCCTCGATCGACATCGCGGCCACGGTCTCCTCGGCGGAGGCCCAGTGCCGGGTGGCGATGCCGGAGCGCGAACGGATCCACTCGTCGGAGGAGTCGATCGTCTCCAGGATCACCTCGTTGGGCACCACCCGCACGGGCCGGTAGCCGCCCACGCCCATGATGCGGGCGTACGGGGCGCCCTTGCTGGGGCGGATCTTCGACATGGCTCTCGGCTCCTTAGGCGGATGCATGCTCGGCGATGAGCGCACGAGCCGCGTCGAGGTCGGCGGGGGTCTTCAGGGCGACGGTCTTGACACCCGGCAGGGCGCGCTTGGCGAGACCGGTCAGCGTGCCGCCCGGGCACAGCTCGATCAGCGCGGTCGCGCCCAGCTCGCCGAAGGTCTCCATGCACAGGTCCCAACGGACCGGATTGGAGACCTGGTTGACCAGGCGGGCCACGATGTCCTGGCCGCTCGCCACGGTCTTGCCGTCCGCGTTCGAGACGTAGGTGAAACGCGGGTCGGCGACCTCCAGGGACTTCGCCGCCTCTTCGAGGGACGCCACGGCCGGAGCCATGTGGTGCGTGTGGAAGGCGCCGGCCACCTTGAGGGCCACCACGCGGCGCACGCCCTCGGGCTTGTCGGCCTCCAGGGCGGCCAGCTGCTCGGCGGTGCCGGCGGCCACGATCTGGCCCGCGCCGTTCACGTTCGCCGGCGTCAGGCCGAGCTTCTCCAGGTGCGGCAGCACGGTCTCGGGCTCGCCGCCGAGCAGCGCGGCCATGCCGGTGGGCGTGACGGCCGCGGCCTCGGCCATGCCCAGGCCCCGCGTGCGGACGAAGCCGAGCGCGGCCTCCTCGGACAGGACGCCCGCGAACGCGGTGGCGGTGATCTCGCCGACGCTGTGCCCGGCGACGGCGCCCGGGGCGATGTCGCCCAGCGCCGAGGCGGACAGCAGACCCGCGGCGACCAGCAGGGGCTGTGCCACGGCGGTGTCGCGGATCGCGTCGGCGTCCGCCTGCGTGCCGTAGTGGACGAGGTCAAGACCGATGGCGTCCGACCACGCGGCGAGCCGGTCGGCAGCGCCGGGGAGGTCGAGCCAAGGGGTCAGGAAGCCGGGCGTCTGAGCGCCTTGGCCGGGAGCGACGAGTACGAGCACTCTCACACTCTCTCTTGTGGACGGCTCCGCACGCCCGTGGGGACAGGGACGAAGAACCGTCGGGGGAATTGTGGGTGTCCGACAAAAGTCTAGGACTGTGGATCTCCGTCGGCCAGACGCCCCAGGATCAGCGCGATCCTCAGCGTGAACGCGGAGCGCACATCGGACGGCGACCACCCGGTGACGTCCGTCACACGTCGGAGCCGGTAGCGAACGGTATTGGGGTGGACGAACAGCATCCGGGCCGCGCCCTCCAGACTGCTCGCCTGCTCCAGATAAACGCTCAAGGTTTCCAGGAGCGCCGAGCCCGCCTCCTCCAGCGGTCTGTAGATCTCCTCCACCAACTGCTCGCGCGCGGCAGGATCGGACGCGATCGCCCGCTCCGGCAGCAGATCGTCCGCGAGGACCGGCCGGGGCGCATCCTGCCAGGCCGAGCAGGTCTTGAGGCCGGCCGCCGCGGCCTGCGCGGACCGGGTCGCGGCCAGCAGGTCCGGCACGATCGGCCCGGCGACGACGGGGCCCGCGGCATACGGTCCGATCAGGCTCTTGGCGACCTGGAGCGGATTGTCGCTGCCGCCCGCGATGACGACCAGGCGGTTGCCGAGCACCCCGGTCAGGACCTGGAGCTTGGCGTGCCGGGCGGCTCGCCGGATCGCCTCCACGGTGAGTTCGCTGTCGCCGTCCGGGGCCGTACCGAGCACCACGCACACGTGCTCGGGGGAGTTCCACCCGAGCGCCGCCGCCCGCGACACCGCGCCCTCGTCGGCCTCGCCGGACAGCACCGCGTTGACCACCAGGGATTCGAGGCGGGCGTCCCAGGCGCCGCGGGCCTCGGCGGCCTGCGCGTACACCTGGGCCGTCGCGAAGGCGATCTCGCGGGCGTACACGAGCAGTGCCTCGCGCAGGATGGACTCGTCACCCGGGGCCGCGACCTCCTCGATCGCGGTCTCCATGACCTCGATGGTGGTGCGGACCATCTCGACGGTCTGGCGCAGGGTGATCGCACGGGTCAGTTCGCGCGGGGCCGTGCCGAAGACGTCGGTCGAGATCGCCTGGGGCGTCTCGGGGTGCCGGAACCACTCGGTGAACGCGGCGATGCCGGCCTGGGCGACCAGACCGATCCACGACCTGTTCTCCGGCGGCATCGCCCGGTACCACGGCAGCGTCGCGTCCATGCGGGCGATCGCGTTCGCGGCGAGCCGCCCCGAGGACTGCTCAAGACGCTTCAGGGTCGCGGCGTGCGGATGGGCATTCTTCGCGGGGTGTACGGGATCGGGTGCTGGCACGGGGACAAGACTGCCTTATCGGGAACCCTCCCCGCCGGGGCGGGGTGAGTCCCGGCGGCCGATCGGGGCGGCACGAGGAGCGCACCCCGTCCGCTCCCGGGTCTACCGTGGTGGGCGTGATTTCAGTCAGGCGCGGTGACGAGCGCTATCGGGGCGGGGACCCCGACGTCGGTATCGAGTCCCTGCACGCCTTCTCCTTCGGCCGGTTCTACGATCCGGACAACCTCCGGTTCGGGCCGGTCCTGGCCTGCAACGAGGAGCGGCTCGCGCCCGGCGCGGGCTTCGACGAGCATCCGCACAGCCACACCGAGATCCTCGCGTGGGTGATCGAGGGCGAGCTCACCCA
The DNA here is from genome assembly GCF_014650455.1 of Streptomyces xanthochromogenes. Taxonomy (GTDB): domain Bacteria; phylum Actinomycetota; class Actinomycetes; order Streptomycetales; family Streptomycetaceae; genus Streptomyces; species Streptomyces xanthochromogenes. The sequence goes on from NZ_BMUZ01000002.1 coordinate 115,601, forward strand.
CCGCGACTCGGCGGGCCACACCACCGTGGTGCGCCCCGGCGACGTGCAGTGCCTGAGCTCCGCGGGCGGCGTACGGCACGAGGAACGCAACGAGGGCCCGCACCCGCTGGTCTTCCTCCAGATGTGGCTCGCCCCGAAGAAGCCCGGCGGCGAGCCCGCGTACGACATCGTGCGTGGCATCGCGGACTCCACGCCCTACGCGGTGCTCCCGGCCGGCGCGCTGCTCTACGTGCGCCGCCTGGAGTCCGGCGCGCGCACCGCGGTGCCGGACGCTCCCGGGGTGTACGTCCACGTCGTACGCGGCCGGGTGGGCCTGGCCCAGGAGACGCTCGGGCCCGGCGACTCGGCACGGATCACCGCGGCGCTGGGCCTTGAACTGACGGCGCACGACGACGCCGAGGTGCTGTTCTGGGAGCTCGGCTCGGTGTGAGCCCCTTGCCGCGCGGACTCAGCCGCGGGTGAACTCGGCCAGCACCGAGTCGGTGAAGGCGGGCCACACCTCGGCCGCCCAGGGCCCGAACGCGCGGTCCGTCAGGGCGACGCAGGCCAGTCCCGCGTCCGGGTCGATCCACAGGAACGTACCGGACTGGCCGAAGTGGCCGAAGGTGCGCGGCGAGGACGAACTCCCGGTCCAGTGCGGGGACTTGGCACCCCGGATCTCGAAGCCGAGGCCCCAGTCGTTGGGGTTCTGGTGCCCGTAGCCGGGCAGCACGCCCTTGAGGCCCGGGTACTGCACGTGCATCGCCTCGGCGACCGTGGCCGGGTGGAGCAGCCGCGGCGCCTGCACCTCCGCGGCGAACTTCGCGAGGTCCGCCACGGTCGAGGCGCCGTCCTTGGCGGGCGAGCCCTCCAGCGTGCTGGCGCTCATGCCGAGCGGCTCGAACAGGGCCTGGCGCACGTAGTCGGCGAACGGGATGCCGGACTGCTTGGCGATGTGGTCACCGAGCACCTCGAACCCGGCGTTGGAGTAAAGCCGCCGGTCGCCGGGCGGTGCCATCACCCGGTGCTCGTCGAAGGCGAGCCCCGAGGTGTGCGCGAGCAGGTGCCGGACGGTGGCGCCGGGCGGCCCGGCCGGCTCGTCGAGCTCGATCGCTCCCTCCTCGTACGCGACGAGGGCCGCGTACGCGGCGAGCGGCTTGGTGACGGAGGCCAGCGGGAACCGGTGGGACAGCGGCCCGTGCGTGCCGGCAAGCGTTCCGTCGGCGCGCACCACGGCCGCCGCGGCGGTCGGTACGGGCCAGGTCTCGATGATCCGCAGGCTCTCCATGCGTACGAGCCTAGTGGGCTCGGCGCGGCGGCCGCAGGGCGGGATCGGGGGGCGTCGGCGCGGCCGGGCGGGGCATCCGGGGAGGCGATGGGCGACACGACACGAGAACGTCACGCATTTCGCTTGCTTGGAGTGCACTCCAAGGTTCTAGCGTGGAGGACATGACGGTGATCGACAGCACAACGGTGACGGCGGGGCGGGCCCGGCAGGACCTCTGCGCGACCGAGCCGAGTCCTCCGCGTCCCGACGGCCAGGACCGTTACACGATCAGCGAGGTCGTGGCGTGCACCGGACTCACCGCGCACACCCTCCGCTGGTACGAGCGGATCGGTCTCATGCCGCACGTGGACCGCTCGCACACCGGCCAGCGCCGGTTCACCAACAAGGACCTGGACTGGCTGGCCTTCGTCGGCAAGCTCCGGCTCACCGGGATGCCCGTCGCCGACATGGTCCGCTACGCCGAACTCGTCCGCGAGGGAGAGCACACCTTCGAGGCACGCCAGGAGCTCCTGGAGCAGACCCGGCGCGACGTCATGGCGCGCATGGCGGAGCTCCACGACACGCTCGCCGTGCTCGACTACAAGATCGACTTTTACGCTGGCGCCCGCAAGGCGTCGGAAAGGGCCTGAACACCCATGAGCAACAGCCCCCTTGAGAAGATCAGCACCGTCCGCCTCGGTACCGACGGCCCCCGGATCGGCGTCCAGGGCTTCGGCGCCATGGGCATCAGCGAGTTCTACGGCGACACCGACGAGGCCGCCGCCCGCGACACCCTGGAGGCGACCGTCGAGGCGGGCGTCACCCTCATCGACACCGCCGACATCTACGGCCTCGGTGCCAATGAGCAGTTCCTCGCCCCGTTCCTCGCCGCCCACCGCGACGAGGTGACCCTGGCCACCAAGTTCGCCATCGACCGCCGCGCCGACGACCCGTCCTACCGGGCCATCGAGAACAGCCCCGCCTACATCAAGAAGGCGGTCGAGGCGAGCCTGCGCCGTCTGGACGTCGACGTCATCGACCTGTACTACATGCACCGCCGCAACCCGGAGGTGCCGCTCGCCGAGTCCGTCGGCGCGATGGCCGAGCTGGTGGCCGAGGGCAAGGTCAAGTACCTGGGCCTGAGCGAGGTCACCGGGCCCGAGCTGCGCGAGGCGTACGCCGTGCATCCGATCGCCGCCCTCCAGTCGGAGTGGTCGGTCTTCAGCCGCGACGTCGAGCGCAGCGGGGTGTCGGCAGCCGCCGAACTCGGTGTCACCGTCGTGCCCTACTCGCCGCTCGGCCGCGGCTTCCTCACCGGGTCGTTCGCGGACGCGGGCAAGGAGCTCAGCGAGGGCGACTTCCGCAGGTTCCAGCCCCGCTTCACCGGCGACAACGCTGTGGCCAACGCAGCGCTGCTCGAACCCCTGCACAAGATCGCGGCGGCGCACGGCGCGACGACCGCGCAGATCGCGCTCGCCTGGGTGCAGCAGCGGGCCCAGGTGCACGGCCTGACCGTGGTCCCGATCCCGGGCACCCGCAAGCGCAGCCGCCTCCTGGAGAACACCGGCGCCACCCGCATCACCCTGAGCGCCGAGGAGCTGGCCCTCCTGGAGCCCATCGCCGGGCAGGTCGCGGGCGACCGCTACCCCGACATGTCCGCCACCTCGACGGTCCGCGAGCAGTAGGCCGCGCCCCCGGTCCTCCCGTACGTCGCGCGTGCCGCAAAGGACGGGCCGGGGCACATCGCATGTGCCGTGCAGAACAAGGCCGGGGCACATCACGCGAGCCCCAGCGCGAACACCGCGAAGCCCGCCGCGAGCAGCCCGGCCGCTGCCCGGCGGGCCTTCGTCGCCTTCGTCCAGGGTGCCTCGAAGCCCCGTGCGTAACGGGCGATCACTACGAGCAGCACTGCGAACACCGGCATCCAGGCGAGCCGTTCACCGATCCAGGCCAGGGTGTCGGGCGCGGTGGTCAGGCCCGGCACCCGACCGGCGAACGAGGCCGGGACGGCCGCGGCGAGCATCGCCGTCTGGTGCCAGCACAGGATGGTCATGGCGGACAGGTTGACGACCACGACAGGCGCCCAAAGGGCAGGCCGCTTCAGCCAGTTGGCGATCCGGTCGCGCAACAGGATCGCGGCGCCCGACTGGGCCGCGGCGAGCGCGAGCACCAGCAGCGACGGCGGATGCGAGTTGGTGCGCGCCTCGCCGGGCACACCGACCATCGACGCCGGGTAGTGGAAGACCATGAGCAGCGCGGCGAAGAGCAGCGCCCCGCCGCCGAACAGCAGCCACGCGCCCCGGCGTCCGATCCTCTTCTCGCCCCAGGAGACGCCGAGTTGGTACGCGAACATCCACCCGGGCAGGATGTTGACGAGCGACAGCCAGGACGGCATGGAGTCGGCGAGGGGCCCGTAGCGCAGGAAGTCGACGACAGCGACGACCCCGAGCAGTGGAGCCGCGGCCCAGCCGCCCATCGCCCGCGCGGCCCGTACGCAGTACGGCGTGAGCGCGGTGACGACGACGTACACACCCACGAACCACAACGGCTGGATGACGAGCGTCGAGCCGGTGCGCAGGGTGTCGTGGGGGACCCCGAGGACGTGGAGCACGGGGATCATCGCGGCCCAGACGGCGGTGACCCCGAGCACGGGCCGGCCGAGCCGGGCGACCCGCCCCCGGAGCCATGCTCCGGTCGACCCCTTGCGCCGGTGGAAGGACAGCACGGAGGCGTAGCCGCCGACCAGGAAGAAGATGCCCAGCATCTGCAGAATCCAGCCGGCCGGCGCGAACCCGGCGAAGCTGGAGAGCGGGCTGGCGTTGTGCAACGCGCCCGAGCCGTCCCGGGTGAACCCGCCGAGCAGCCAGTGCCCGGTCGGCACGGCGAGCAGCGCGAGGGCGCGCAGCCCGTCGATGGCGCGGTCGCGATGGGGCGGGGTCTTCCGCTCGATGTCCGAAACGGCCCTGCCGAGCGCGGTGTTGCTCATCGAACGTCTCCCATGGCGATGGCGGCGAAGGAGTCGAGCGACTCGGTGCCGGGGGCGAAGTAGCCGGTGTGGCCCTGGGCGTCGGCGGCGGGTATGCGGCGGGCGCCGAAGGCCGGGTCGGTGGGGTCGGTGCCGTGACCGAGCCCCGCGAACTCGATGTGCGGTACGTCGTCGATCCAGTCCGAGGGGTCCTTCGCGGCCCACACCCGGGCGCGGGTGCCGAGGCCCGCGACGGTGTCGGCACGCATGCCGGGGGAGCCGAGCGCCACGATGTCCGAGGCGTCGGTGTGCTTCGCGGCGAGCCCGCACACCACGGAGCCGTAGCTGTGGCAGAACAGCACGGGATCGGGTGCGCCGACGGCGTCGAGCCCCTCGGTGAACCGCGCGAGCCGCCCGGCCCCCGCCTCGGCGAGCCGCCCCGACGCCGCGTCGACCCCCACCCCGACGGGCGTGGTGTACCCGGCCCAGGCGATCACCGCGACCTTGTCGTGGGTGGCGCCGCGCAGTGCGGCCGCCATGCCGGCGGGGGTGCCGTAGGGGTCGTTCGTACGGTCGAAGGTCCGGGCGTCGATGTCGGACCCGGGCACGACGACGGCCACGCGGGTGGCCCGCGTCAACTCCCCGTACACCTCGGCCACTTGGCCCCGCCCCCGCGGGTCGAAGGCGAGGATCTGCCGATCGGGGGCGGCGAGGCGGGTATAACGGGGGTCGTGCGTGGCGGTGAGGGCGAGCCGGTTGGCCTCGTAGCGGAGGGGGACGGGGGCGCCGTCCAGGTTCCCCACGACCTGGGGGTGCCGGCGGGCGAGGGTGTGCTGTTCGGTGGGGCTCAACGTGCCGAAGAAATAAGCCACCTGACGGGGCGTCGACGATGCGGGGTCGGGCAGCGGCTCCCCGCCCACCCGGTCCGCCCGCCAGGCCGCGGTCCCGGGCGGCGGCCCGGTGACGGCCACCTGCGCATCACCCGCGGCCCACCCCGCGCTCCCCACGACCCCCGCCACGACGACCGCCCCCGCGACCAACGCCCTGCGAATCCGCCCCATGCCCCGACTCCCTTTCCCTGTCCGCTCCTTGACGAGGGAGAAGGTAGGGAGGGGGCCGGTGGCGGGGCGTCACACCGGGGTGGCGAGTGCGGAGTGCTACTGGGGTAGGGGGTGGGTGAGTTTCCCTTTCGGCGGGATGCGGGATGCGGGATGCGGGATGCGGGATGCGGGATGCGGGATGCGGGTTGCGGGGTTGCGGGGTTGCGGAGTGGGGGGGGCGCGGGGCCGTGGGGCGGAGGTGTCGGCTCGGGGTACTGGGGCTCTGCCCCGGGCCGCGGTTTTTTCCCCTCCCCGCCCCTTCCCGCAACCCGCCGGGGGTGGAATGGGGCGGGTGGGCTTCCAGGGGCTGCGCCCCGGGGCCCCTGGTCCGGCTGCGGACCGTGCTCGCTTCTTGCGCGGTTCCCCGCGCCCCCAAACCCGTCGTCGTCCGCGGACCGTGGTCGCTTCTCGCGCGGTTCCTTGCGCCCCAAAGCCCGTCGTCGTCCGCGGACCGTGGTCGCTTCTCGCGCAGTTCCTCGCGCCCCTAAAAGCTTCGGTGCTGGCCCGCACCAGGGCATTTCAGCCCGTCATGGGGGTCCCCCCTGGCCCTTGAGGCCTTGGGGGAGTTTGAGGACGAGCGCCGTTCAGGCGCGATCGGGGGTGCAGGGGGCGGAGTCCCCGCCCGGGGTCTGGGGCGCAGCCCCAGGGCTCAGCTCATCCAACCCGCTGCACGGGATGGGGGTCCCCCCTGCTCATTAAGAGCTTGGGGGAGGGTGGGCAAACCCCCGGGGTCTGGGGCGGAGCCCCAGGGGCCGGGGTCCTCCAACCCCGAGTCACGGGCGGGCGGGTGGGCAGAGCCACCAGGGGGTCGGGGCTAGCCCGGGTTGCCGGGGCGTACTACTTCCGCCTCGTAGGCGAAGATCACTGCCTGGGCCCGGTCCCGGAGGCCGAGCTTCGCCAGCACCCGCCCGACATGCGTCTTCACCGTCTGCTCCGCCAGTACCAGCCGCCCCGCGATCTCCTGGTTCGACAGACCCCGGGCGATCAGTTCGAGCACCTCCGTCTCGCGCGGGGTCAGCCCGTTGAGCCGGAGCGACACCGCCCCCCGCCGCGGCGCCGGCCGCTGCGCGGCGAAGTCCGCGATGAGGCGCCGCGTCACGGACGGCGCGAGCAGCGCCTCGCCCGCCGCCACGACCCGTACCGCCCCGATGAGATCCGCGGGCGGCGCGTCCTTGAGCAGGAACCCCGACGCCCCCGCGCGCAGCGCCTCGTACACGTAGTCGTCGACGTCGAAGGTGGTCAGCATGAGCACCTTCGGGCGGTGCACGACCCCCGCCGGCGGGTCCAGGATCTCCCGGGCCGCCGCGAGCCCGTCCATCTCGGGCATGCGGACATCCATCAGGACGACGTCGGGGTGGGTGGCGCGGGCCACGGCCACTCCCTGGCGGCCGTCGGGCGCCTCGCCCACCACGTCGATGTCGGCCTGCGCCGAGAGCAGCGCGGCGAACCCCGCCCGCACCATGGCCTGGTCGTCGACGATGATCACGCGGATGGGGCTCAACTGGCTTCCTTCGGGCGGGAGTTCACGGGTGGCGGGGCGGACGCCGATGCGGTGTCCAGGGGCAGGCGGGCCGCGACCCGGAAGCCGCCGTCCGGCAGCGGTCCGGTGTCCAGCGACCCACCGGTCAACCGTACGCGTTCGCGCATGCCGACCAGCCCGTGCCCCGTCCCCGCGGACTCCAGGGGCGAAGTGCGGCCCGCGGCGGGGCCGTTGACGACGACCACCGTCAGATGCCGCCCGTCGCCGGTGACGGAGACGCGGGTGGGGGCGCCCGGCGCGTGCCGTACGACATTGGCGAGCGCCTCCTGCACGATCCGGTACGCCGACAGGTCGACCGCGGGTGGCAGCGCGGGCAGGTCCGCGGCGAGCGAGAGCGTGGCGGGCTGGCCGGACCGTACGGTCGCCTCGATGAGCTGCTGGAGGCGGTCCACGCCGGGCTGGGGCGCCCGCTCGCCCCCGTCCCCGCCGCTCCCGTCGCTGCGGAGCACCGCGAGCAGCCGCCGCATCTCGCTCAGCGACTCCCGGGCGCTGGAGGCGATGGACGCGAACTCCCCGCGGGCCGCCTCGTCCAGCCCGGTCAGCCGGTACGGCGCCGAGTCGGCCTGCACGGTGATCACGGACATGTGGTGGGCCACCACGTCGTGCAGTTCGCGCGCGATCCGGGCGCGCTCCTCCAGGAGGGTGCGCTGCGCGCGCTCGGCCCCGCTGATGGTCTCCTGCTCGGCGAGCAGCCGCTCGGCCTCCTCGCGCCGGTGCACGGCGCCGGTGAAGGCCAGCACCACGCCCGCCAGGACGATCAGCAGGACGTAGGTACTGGTGGAGCCCTTCGGCGGGAAGACGCCGAGGGCGAGGCCGGCCGCGCCGGTCACCAGCCACACGGTGACGAGCGTGCGGGTCCGCTCGCGCAGCCCGAGGGCCGCCATGAGCGCGAGGTAGCCGACGATCACCGTCGGGGTCCACGGCCAGGCACGCGCGGTCGTGTCGGCCCCGTACAGCAGGAGCGCGCCGAGCACGTCGAAGACGAGAACGATCACCCACGCCTGGAGCGGCCGGGTCACGGCGAGCAGCAGCGGAACCGTCTGGCCCACTCCGAGCGCCCCGGCCCAGCCGCCACCGAGCCGGTAGTCGTTGGCGAGGACGGTGATGGTGACCGGCAGCAGCGCCGCCACGAAGCCGCCGGCGACGACGTACGGGCTCCACCGCTGCCAGCGCCTGGGCGCCCGCGAGAACAGGGGCCGGGTGTCCTCGGCCGGGGGCCGCAGCAGGTCGAGTGCGCGGCGCGAGAGAGGTGTGATCTTCATGGCCCGGCCAGCCTAGGCAGGGCCGGGCCATCCACGCGTCATACCGGAGTGCCACCCGCACCCCGGACCTGGGTATCACCGTCCCCGCCCTGGGTATCGCGGTCCTCGGTCTCGGGTATCGCGGCTCCCCACTCGCGCCCAGCCCCCAGCTCGCCCGCCCCGCCTCCGACGACGAGTCGGTCGTCGTCCCCGGCCCCGTCGGGCCCGCGCACACGCCTACAGTTCCGCCAGCAGCTCCGCCTTCTTCGCGGTGAACTCGTCGTCCGTGACCAGCCCCGCCCGGTGCAGGTCACCGAGGTGGCGGATCCTTTCCGCGATGTCGGCGGGGTCGCGCCGGCCCGCCGCGACCGGTACCGCCTGCAGCGGGATCGAGGCCCCGCCCCCGCCCCGTACCGCCGCGAGGACCGCGGCCGCGAACGGCAGCGACTCGTGCACGGGCCCGTACCCGAGGCCGAAGACCACGGACGCCGGGTCGCGGTCGGCCTGGGCGGGGCCGTCGTCGGCGTCCCGGCGCAGCAGCCGCAGATGGCCGTCGAAGACTTCGGGGGAGCGCCACTCGACACCGCTGAGGGCGGTGATCGGGAAGGTCTGGTCGCCCGCCTTCCACTTCTCCGACGAGGCGCCCGTCCAGAACCAGCGGAACGTGACCTGCCGCCCGTCGAAGCCGGCCCTGCCGTCGTACGCCTTGAAGTTCAGCGGGGTCCCGGGCGGGTCCACCAGATGGCGGTCGGCGGGTTTCGAGGCGTACGGCACCAGAGCGGTGCGCAGCTCGTCCGCGTAGTACTCGGCGAGCGTCTCGCGTTCGGCGGGCAGGACCAGACGGTAGGGGTCGCAGGCCTCCTTCAACTGGCCCGCCGCGGCATCCATCAGCGGGTCGGCGCCCGGTCTCGGCACCGCGTGCAGCACCACGGTGCCGCGTTTGCCCTGGGACAGCGACACCGACTCCAACGCCTCGTGGGGGATGCGTCGTTCGCGCAGCGCCTGGAACAGCTTCGGCGCGCGTATCCCCCGTTCGAAGCGGATGAGCACGGAGTCGGACTCGAACTCCCAGGTGGCATGAATTCCGGCCAGCACATCACCCATGCGCCTCATCGTAGGCGGCGCGCGCCCGCGCGTCCCCCCTCGGAGGGAACCTCGTCGGCACGCGGGTGTCCGGGCGATCACACGGTGTCTACGCGTGTCCGCCCGTCGATGTGCCCGTCAAGCCGCCGTACGGTCGGAAATTCCGCTGCCGCAGTCGGCGTCGTAGGCGGCGCAGCCGACCGTCTTGTACGCGCCAACTCCGATGGCGGCGAAGTTGGCGAGGCTCTGCGTGCCGGGTTCGAAGTACCCGGTGTGGCCGATGGCTCCCGAGGCGGACAGGATCCGGGCGCCGAAGGCGGACGAGACCGGGTCGGCGCCGTGGCCGAGCCCCGCCACGTCCAGGTACGGCACGTCCTGGATCCAGTCGTCCTTGTCGCGCATCGCCCACACCTGGGCCCCGGTGCCCAGCTGGGCGGCGTTGCGCACCCGCATGCCGGGGCTGCCGGCCACCGCGATGTCGCTCACGCGGGGCGGCAGTTGACGTGAGGAGACCCCGCACACCACCGAGCCGTAGCTGTGGCAGAACAGCTCGACCGAGGACTTCCCCGGCAGCGCGCCCACCATGGCGGAGAGCCGCACGGCGCCGTCCTCGGCCAGTCGGCCGATGGCCGCGTCCACCCCCAGACCGGCCGGCGCGGTGTAGTCGGCCCAGGCGATCACGGCGGTCCGGGTCTTCGGCGCGGCGGCACGCTCGGCCGCGTACAGCGACTCGGCCATGCCGACGGGGGCGGTGTTGCTGCGGCTGCTCTTCTCGAAGGTCAGGACGTTGGTGTCGACACCCGGGACGATCACCGAGACCCGCTGGGCGTGGTCCAGGTCACCGAAGACCTCCGCGACCCGGCCGGTGTCGGCGGGGTCGAAGGCGAGGATCTGGCGGCCGTCGTCGAGCAGTGAGTCGAACCGGTGCATCCGGCGGCCCGCGTCCTGGCGGCCGTCGGCGGTGAGCCGGGGGTCGACCATGCGTTTCTGCTCGACCGCGCGAGCTTCCGCGAGCGCGACCCGATTGGCCCGGTAGCGCAGGGGTACGGGAGCACCGTTGAGGTTGCCGACGACCAGCGGGTAGTGATCGGCGAGCCGATCGCGCTCGGGGGCGGTCAGCGAGCCGAAGAACTGGGCCAGCACCGTGGCCTTGGCGTCCGCCTTCGGCAGCTTGTGGCCGTCTATCGTGTCGCGCGCCCAGGCGGCGAGGGCCTTGGCACGGGGCTCGGAGTCGCCGGAGTGGCCGCGGATCGCCGTCCAGCCGGAGGTCGCGAGCATGACGAACACGACGGCGAGCGCGAGCAGCGCGCGCCAGGCGTTCAGCGTGGGGGAGGAGTCGAAGGAAGTCACTGCTGACCACAGTAGGAGACCCTGAAGGTCCACTGGGCTGACAGTGACTCAGATCACGTTTGAGCGGGGAGTGGTCTCACCAAGAGCGCGCGCGGGCGCACGCTCCGTACGTCCGGCGGCCGATTCGGCCCCCCCTGATGCCACCCCTCGCCCGGGCGCACGGCCTCCCTCGCCCGGGCGCACGGCCTCCCTCGCCCGGGCTCAAGCGCGCCAGTCGTCGGCCAGCGCCGGGCCGAGGTGGTCGAGGTAGCCGGCGGTCAGCTCGCGGATCGCCGCCACGCTCGGGTCCTCACCCTGCCCCCAGAGCCCGCCCGCGACCCGCATCACCCCGGTGAAGGCGGCCACGGCCACCCGGGGCCGGGGATCGGCGTCGATGTCGAGGCCCTCGCGCTCGGCGATGAGCCGGGCGATGTGCTCCTCCAGCTCCGCCGAGCGGCGCAGGTGGACCGCGAGCAGCGCGGGCGTCGACTCGATCACCTGGTACGTCCGCATGTAGAGCGTGACCGGCACCACGGGCGAGAGCCGCTCCTCGATGGTGTCCCAGGCCGAGAGCACCGCCCGGCGCATCGCCGTGAACGGGCCCTCGGCGGACGGCCGTTCGCGCAGCGCGTCGACGAAGTGCCACTCCACCGTGTCCTGGGCCGCGAAGACCACGGCCTCCTTGTTGGCGAAGTAGCGGAAGAAGGTGCGCTGGGAGACGTCGACGGCATCCGCGATCTCGTCGACCGTCGTCTGCTCGTACCCCTTGGTGGTGAAGAGCTCCAGGGCCACCCGCAACAGGGCGTCACGCGTGCGCTGCTTCTTCAGCTCGCGCAGGCCGCCCGCGGATGCAATCGGCCGCTGCTCCACCGTCACTTCGTGGTCCTCTTTCGGTCAATTTGGCGTATTCAGTCTAGCTGTGAGCTACGTGACAGTTGCCGACTTGTGAAATGGTTTGTCAACTGTCAGTGGCTGACACTAGCCTCGATCGCATGACTAGTCAGACCACCGTCGAAAAGGCGCCACAGGACGAGATACCGGCGCCGGCCAAGGGGCTGCGCGGCCACCCTTGGCTGACGCTCTTCGCCGTGGCCATCGGCGTGATGATGGTCGCGCTCGACGGCACCATCGTGGCGATCGCGAACCCCGCCATCCAGCACAACCTCGGAGCCTCGCTCCAGGACGTGCAATGGATCACCAACGGCTACATGCTGGCCCTGGCCGTCTCCCTGATCACCGCGGGCAAGCTCGGTGACCGGTTCGGGCACCGCCAGACCTTCCTCATCGGCGTCGTCGGCTTCGGTGCCGCCTCCGGGGCCATCGGCCTCTCCCACAGCGTCACCTACGTCATCGTCTTCCGCGTCCTGCAGGGCCTGTTCGGCGCGCTGCTGATGCCGGCCGCGCTCGGGCTGCTGCGCGCCACCTTCCCGGCCGAGAAGCTGAACATGGCGATCGGCATCTGGGGCATGGTCATCGGCGCCTCCACCGCGGGCGGCCCGATCCTCGGCGGTGTGCTCGTCGAGCACGTCAACTGGCAGTCGGTCTTCTTCATCAACGTGCCGGTGGGCCTGATCGCCCTGGTCCTCGGCCTGCTGATCCTGCGCGACCACCGCGCCGAGAACGCCCCGAAGTCCTTCGACATCCTCGGCATCGTGCTGCTGTCGGTCGCGATGTTCTGCATGATCTGGGCGCTCATCAAGGGCTCGGAGTACGGCTGGGGCAGCGGCAGGACCCTCGGGTTCATCGCCGCCGCGGTGATCAGCTTCGTCCTCTTCGCCTTCTGGGAGACCAAGGTCAAGGAGCCGCTGATTCCGCTCGGCCTGTTCCGGTCCGTGCCGCTGTCCGCGGGCACGATCCTGATGATCCTCATGGCGTTCGCCTTCATGGGCGGCCTCTTCTTCGTCACCTTCTACCTGCAGAACGTGCACGGCATGTCGGCCGTCGACAGCGGTCTGCACCTGCTGCCGCTCACCGGCATGATGATCGTCGCCTCGCCGATCGCGGGCGCCCTGATCACCAAGCTCGGCCCGCGCGTCCCGCTGGTCGGCGGCATGGTCTGCACCGCCGTCGCCATGTTCGGCATGTCCCGCCTCACCATCGACACGGGCACCGTCACCATGTCGATCTGGTTCGCCCTGCTCGGCATGGGCCTGGCCCCGGTCATGGTCGGCGCCACCGAGGTCATCGTCGGCAACGCGCCGCTGGAGCTGTCCGGTGTCGCGGGCGGTCTCCAGCAGGCCGGCATGCAGGTCGGCGGCTCGCTCGGCACCGCGGTGCTCGGCGCCGTGATGTCCTCCGAGGTCACCTCCAAGCTCCCGGACAACTGGGCCGCCGCCAAGCTGCCGCCCATGACGCCCGGGCAGACCTCGGACCTGTCCAAGGCCGTCGAGGTCGGCCTGGGCCCGGTCCCGCCGAACACTCCGCCGGAGATCGCGGCCAAGGTCGCGGGCGTCGCGCACGACACGTTCGTGTCGGGCATGAGCACGGCCTTCACCGTCGCCGGCATCGTCGCGGTCCTGGCCGCCGCGGTCGCCATGTTCACCAAGCGCGGTGCGAACGCGCAGGAGGGCGCGGGCGTGGGTCACATCTGATCCCGTCAACTCCCGTACGCGAAAGCCCCGCCGGCCATGATCCGGCGGGGCTTTCACCTATTCGGATGGTTGTGCGCGGGTTGCCCCGCGACGCGGAACCGTCGGCGTGCGCCGCCCGTTTTCCGATTCCAACCGATCGAATTCCAACCGATCGGAATCCAACTGATCGCATCACCACGGGGGTTGACCGCTCATGCGCACCACGACGACCACACTCGCCCTGCTCGCCGCCACCGCCTTCCTGCTGCCCGCCGCCGTCCCGGCCACCGCCGCCCCGCGCATCGGCGACTGCGCGCCGGGCGAGCTGTGCCTGTGGGCGAAGGCCGCCTTCAAGGGCCCGCGGCAGGTGTACGACCTGACGCGCATCGACGTCGAGAGCTGCACCGCGCTGCCCCCGGGCACCGACGTCCAGTCCCTCGCCAACCGCACGGGCCGCCCCGTCACCGCCTATCAGTCCGACGAGTGCCAGGAGACGGCCGAGTTCGACACGTATCCCGGCGGTGGGACCTGGGTGCCCCAAGTTCCTTACCGGGTACGGGCGTTCAAGGTGTGGGAGAGCTGAGACGTGGTACCCGTTGCAGTGAGGCCGAGCCGACCAGGCTCGGGCAGTGATGATGGCGGGCTTCGGACACAGCACCCATACGCGCAGGACCCCCGGTCACGGAACCGCATGTGGCCCCGGACCGGGCCGGACCGCGCGACGCCGGATCATCCGACCGCGCCCTGACCGGTAAAGGGTGGCAGGCCCCCCAAGGGGCCTGCCACCCTCCGACTCTCCACGCGGGGCCACCTACCGGGCCGCGAGCAAACGCAACGCCGGACCACCTACCAGGGGCGCGGGGCTGTGACATGTGCGGCTCCGCCGCGTGGGCGCGACCAGCCACGAACGACCCGCACCCGACAATCAGCACGCGGAAGCGGTGGGGCCCAGGGAAAAACCCCGCAGCACCCACCGCACCCCGCACTGCGCAGCCCAGCAGCCGCGACTACGCGTCGCCGCCCGCCGCACCGGGGTCGGCCGCGGTCACGTCCAGCAGCCGGTACCGATCGACCGCCTGCTTCAGGGCGGACCGGTCGACCTTCCCCTCCCGGGCCAGCTCCGTGAGAACGGCCAGCACGATCGACTGCGCGTCGATGTGGAAGAAGCGCCGGGCCGCACCCCGCGTGTCCGCGAAGCCGAACCCGTCCGCGCCGAGCGACTGGTACGTTCCCGGCACCCAGCGCGCGATCTGGTCGGGAACGGCCCGCATCCAGTCCGACACGGCCACGAACGGACCCTGCGCGCCCTGGAGCTTCTGCGTGACGTAGGGGACGCGCTGCTCCTCCTCGGGGTGCAGGAGGTTGTGCTCCTCCACCTCGACGGCCTCGCGGCGCAGCTCGTTCCAGGAGGTCGCGGACCAGACGTCGGCCCGGACGTTCCACTCCTCGGCGAGGATGCGCTGCGCCTCGATCGCCCACGGCACGGCCACGCCGGACGCCATGATCTGGGCCGGGATGGAGCCCGAAGTGCCCGCGCTGTAGCGGTGGATGCCCTTGAGGATGCCGTCCACGTCGACGTCCGCCGGCTCGGCCGGGTGCTGGATCGGCTCGTTGTAGACGGTGAGGTAGTAGAAGACGTCCTCGCTGTCCGGGCCGTACATCCGGCGCAGACCGTCCTTGACGATGTGCGCGATCTCGTAGCCGAACGCCGGGTCGTAGGCGACACAGCCCGGGTTGGTCGAGGCCAGCAACTGCGAGTGCCCGTCGGCGTGTTGGAGACCCTCACCGGTCAGCGTCGTACGTCCGGCGGTCGCGCCGAGGACGAATCCGCGCGCCAACTGGTCGGCCATCTGCCAGAACTGGTCGCCGGTGCGCTGGAAACCGAACATCGAGTAGAAGACGTACACCGGGATGAGCGGCTCGCCGTGCGTGGCGTACGCCGAACCCGCGGCGATCAGCGACGCGGTGCAGCCGGCCTCGGAGATGCCGTCGTGCAGCATCTGCCCGGTCGGCGACTCCTTGTAGGCGAGCAGCAGTTCGCGGTCCACCGCCTCGTACTGCTGGCCCAGCGGATTGTAGATCTTGGCGCTCGGGAAGAACGCGTCCATGCCGAAGGTGCGGTACTCGTCCGGGGCGATCAGCACGAAACGCTTGCCGATCTCCTTGTCCCGCATCAGGTCCTTCAGGATGCGGACGAACGCCATCGTCGTGGCGATCGACTGCTGGCCCGAGCCCTTCTTGGCGACCGCGTACGTCTTGTCCTCGGGCAGGGCCAGCGGCTTCGAACGCACCACACGGGTCGGCACGTAGCCGCCGAGCCCGAGCCTGCGGTCGTGCATGTACTGGATCTCCTCGGACTTGCGTCCGGGGTGGTAGTACGGCGGCGCGCCGGACTCCAGCTCCTGGTCCGTGATCGGGATGTGCAGCCGGTCCCGGAAGCCCTTGAGGTCGTCGACCGTCAGCTTCTTCATCTGGTGGGTCGCGTTGCGGCCCTCGAAGTTCGGGCCGAGCGTCCAGCCCTTGACGGTGTGCGCCAGGATCACGGTCGGCTGGCCCTTGTGCTCCTTGGCCGCCGCGAATGCCGCGAAGATCTTCTTGTGGTCGTGGCCGCCGCGCCCGAGGTGCAGGATCTGCTGGTCGGTCATGCCCTCGACCATGGCGCGCAGCCGCTGGTCGTCACCGAAGAAGTGGTCCCGGATGTACGAGCCGGTCTCGGTGGCGTACGTCTGGAACTGGCCGTCCGGGGTGGTGTTCATCCGGTTGACCAGGATGCCGTCCCGGTCCTGGGCCAGCAGCGGGTCCCAACTGCGGTCCCAGATCAGCTTGATGACGTTCCATCCGGCGCCGCGGAACTGCGACTCCAGCTCCTGGATGATCTTGCCGTTGCCGCGCACCGGGCCGTCGAGGCGCTGGAGGTTGCAGTTGACGACGAAGGTCAGGTTGTCCAGGTTCTCGCGGGCCGCGATGGACAGCTGGCCGAGCGACTCGGGCTCGTCCATCTCGCCGTCGCCGAGGAACGCCCACACGTGCGACTTGGAGGTGTCGGCGATGCCGCGCGCCTGCATGTAGCGGTTCATCCGCGCCTGGTAGATCGCGCCGAGCGGGCCGAGGCCCATCGAGACGGTCGGGAACTCCCAGAAGTCCGGCATCAGACGCGGGTGGGGGTAGGACGAAAGGCCGTACGGGGCCTTCGACTTCTCCTGCCGGAAGGCGTCGAGCTGCTGCTCGCTCAGCCGGTCGAGCAGGAAGGCGCGGGCGTAGATGCCGGGGGACGCGTGGCCCTGGAAGAAGATCTGGTCGCCGCCGTCGCCCTCGTCCTTGCCGCGGAAGAAGTGGTTGAAGCCCACGTCGTACAGCGAGGCGGAGGAGGCGAACGTGGCGATGTGGCCGCCGACACCGATGCCGGGGCGCTGGGCCCTCGACACCATCACGGCCGCGTTCCAGCGGGTCGCGTTGAGGACCTTGCGCTCGATCTCCTCGTTGCCGGGGAAGAACGGCTCGTCCTTGGTGGCGATCGTGTTGACGTAGTCCGTGCTGCGCATCTCGGGCACGGCCACGCGCTTCTCGCGGGCCCGCTCGATCAGCCGGAGCATCAGATAGCGGGCTCGTTCCCGGCCGCGCTCGTCGACGGCGGCGTCCAGGGAGTCGAGCCACTCCTGGGTCTCTTCGGGATCGAAGTCCGGGACCTGGCTCGGCAGGCCGCCAATGATGATCGGGTTGCGATCGGATCCGGAAGCCACGCTGTTCCTTCACTGTCGGGGGGATGCGGAAGACAGCCAATTCTGCGCCGCATCCCATCGTGTACCGCTGGGGCGCAAACGTCATCTCTACTGAGAGGTAACTGAGAGGTAACCGTCACCGGAGCAGGAAGTAGGCTCAGGGCCTGGACGGGTCGGGCCAAATCGCAACCTTACGCTCAACCCGGCCACCAGTTCCCGAAGGGTGTTCGGCCCCGATTGGAGTACCCAAAGGAACACAACGGTGCAAACAGTCACCAATGGTGTGGGATGAATCACCGGCGGGGATGCGGATGTCCCTGAACACGGCCACACTGGCCCCCAAAGGGCGGGTTCGGGGGCCGGGTACTTGCGAGATTCGTCCCGCCCGTGTGGACTACGCCCAATGCCGCGCGCATGCGCGCGGCTGCAGAACTTACCGAATCAAGATCAGGAGGCAAGCCGTGAGCGCGACCGCGGACCACGCGGAGGAGCGGACCAACCCGGCCATGAGGCTGGGGTTCGAGCCCGGACAGGTGGTCCAGGAGATCGGTTACGACGAAGACGTCGACCAGGATCTCCGCGAGGGCATCGAGTCCCTGATTGGCCAGGATCTCGTCGATGAGGACTACGACGACGTCGCCGACGTCGTACTGCTGTGGTTCCGCGACGAGGACGGCGACCTTACGGACGCCCTGGTGGACGCCATCGGTCTCCTTGAGGACGGTGGCGCGGTCCTGCTGCTGACCCCGAAGACGGGCCGCGACGGGTACGTCGAGCCCAGTGACGTCAACGATGCCGCGCAGACCGCCGGCCTGTCGGCGGCCAAGAGCGTCAGCGTGGGCAAGGACTGGTCGGGCACGCGCCTGAAGTCCCCCAAGCGCTGATCCCTCCTCACGCCCCACAGGGCCCCCTCAGGCACAGCCTGAGGGGGCCCTGTGCATAGGGGGGTGCGTAGGGTGGGTGCCACCAGATCGGCCCATTGAAGGGAAGGCGTTTCCATGGCTATCGAGGTCGGCACCAAGGCCCCGGAGTTCGAGCTCAAGGACAACCACGGGCGGACCGTGAAGCTCAGCGACTTCCGCGGCGAGAAGAACGTGGTGCTGCTCTTCTACCCGTTCGCCTTCACCGGCGTGTGCACGGGCGAGCTGTGCGAACTGCGCGACAACCTGCCGAAGTTCGTCAACGACGACACCCAGCTGCTCGCCGTCTCCAACGACTCCATCCACACCCTGCGCGTCTTCGCCGAGCAGGAGGGCCTGGAGTACCCGCTGGTCTCCGACTTCTGGCCGCACGGCGAGGTCAGCCGTGCCTACGGCGTCTTCGACGAGGACAAGGGCTGCGCGGTGCGCGGCACCTTCATCATCGACAAGGAGGGCGTGGTCCGCTGGACCGTCGTGAACGGCCTTCCGGACGCACGCGACCTGAACGAGTACCTCAAGGCGCTCGACACCATCTGACCTGCTCGACCCGGGTGTACCACCGGCCGGCGACCGGCCGACACCGCGTGATCATTCGGCCGAATCGTCTGTTTGACCCGGGAACCGGTTACTAGGATCCATTCGTTGATCCGATGCCAACGCACGACGGGGACGCTGACCAAGCCGGCCCCCTCACACCATTGGGAGGACTCGTGGGAGTCAGCCTCAGCAAGGGCGGCAACGTCTCGCTGACCAAGGCCGCCCCCAACCTGACCGCGGTCATCGTCGGTCTGGGCTGGGACGCACGCACCACCACCGGGGGTGACTTCGACCTGGACGCCAGCGCCCTGCTGACCAACGACCAGGGCAAGGTCACCAACGACTCGAACTTCGTGTTCTTCAACAACCTCAAGAGCCCCGAGGGCTCCGTCGAGCACCAGGGTGACAACCTCACCGGTGAGGGCGAGGGCGACGACGAGGTCATCAAGGTGAACCTGGCCGCCGTTCCGGCCGACGTCGCCAAGGTCGTCTTCCCGGTCTCGATCTACGAGGCCGAGAGCCGCCAGCAGTCCTTCGGCCAGGTCCGCAACGCCTACATCCGCGTGGTGAACCAGGCGGACAACAGCGAGCTGGCCCGCTACGACCTGAGCGAGGACGCCTCGACGGAGACCGCGATGGTCTTCGGCGAGCTGTACCGCAACGGCGCGGAGTGGAAGTTCCGCGCCATCGGCCAGGGCTACGCCTCGGGCCTGCGCGGCATCGCGCAGGACTTCGGCGTCAACGTCTGAGCCGATCCGCTCCTCCGTCCGGCGCCGCACCCCTGTGGTGCGGCGCCGGACGCGCTCACCACCTGTTCCACTTCTCGGGGAGGACACGAACATGGGCGTCACGCTCGCCAAGGGAGGCAATGTCTCCCTCTCCAAGGCCGCACCGAACCTCACCCAGGTGCTCGTCGGTCTCGGCTGGGACGCGCGCTCCACCACCGGAGCCGACTTCGACCTCGACGCCAGCGCCCTGCTGTGCGCGAACGGACGGGTGCTCGGCGACGAGTACTTCGTCTTCTACAACAACCTCAAGAGCCCCGAGGGCTCGGTCGAGCACACCGGCGACAACCTGACGGGCGAGGGCGAGGGCGACGACGAGTCGCTCATCGTCGACCTGACGCAGGTGCCCGCCGCCTGCGACAAGATCGTCTTCCCGGTCTCGATCCACGACGCGGACAACCGCGGCCAGACCTTCGGGCAGGTCGCCAACGCCTTCATCCGCGTCGTCAACCAGGCAGACGGCCAGGAGCTGGCCCGCTACGACCTGAGCGAGGACGCCTCGACGGAGACAGCGATGATCTTCGGCGAGCTGTACCGGTACGGCGGCGAGTGGAAGTTCCGTGCGGTTGGTCAGGGGTACGCATCGGGTCTGCGGGGCATCGCTCTAGACTTCGGGGTCAACGTCTCCTAAAGAGATCGCCCGGTTGCGTTCAAATCGAGTGCCGGCCGGGGCGTTCCCTTCCGGGGGTCCGGGGGTCCTCCCCGGGAGACAGCAGCGTAAAGCCGTGCGCGGTGCGGGGGGACCTCCGCTCTACGTGGGGTCGGCCCGCTCTACACGATGGGGAAGTCAGTGCTTCTGAAAACCTTCGGCTGGTCATTCGTGATCACCGCGATCGGCCTGGCCCTGGCCGTGCTGTACGACGGGTGGACGGCCCTCGGGGTCGTCGCCATCCTGGCCGTGCTCGAAATCTCGCTGTCCTTCGACAACGCGGTGGTCAACGCCGGAATCCTGAAGAAGATGAATGCCTTCTGGCAGAAGATCTTCCTCACGATCGGTGTCCTCATCGCCGTCTTCGGCATGCGACTCCTCTTCCCCGTCGTCATCGTCGCGATCAGCGCCAAGGTCGGCCCGATCGACGCGGTCGACCTGGCGCTGAACGACGCCGACCGCTACCAGCAGCTGGTGACCGACGCGCACCCGTCGATCGCCGCCTTCGGTGGCATGTTCCTGTTGATGATCTTCCTCGACTTCATCTTCGAGGACCGGGACATCAAGTGGCTGGCCTGGCTGGAGCGCCCGCTGGCCAAGCTGGGCAAGATCGACATGCTGTCCGTCTGCATCGCGATGATCGTCCTGCTCGTCGCCTCGATGACCTTCGCGACCCACGCCCACCAGCACGGCGGAGCACACGTCGACAAGGCGCAGACGGTGCTGATCTCCGGCATCGCCGGCCTCATCACGTACCTGGTCGTCGGCGGCCTCTCCGGCTACTTCGAGAACCGTCTCGAAGAGGACGAGGAGCGCGAGCACGAGGCCGAGGAAGAGGCCAAGCGCACCGGCAGCAAGGTTTCTGCCGTGGCCATGGCCGGCAAGGCCGCGTTCTTCATGTTCCTCTACCTGGAGGTCCTGGACGCGTCGTTCTCCTTCGACGGCGTCATCGGCGCCTTCGCCATCACCAACGACATCGTCCTGATGGCGCTCGGCCTCGGCATCGGCGCGATGTACGTACGGTCGCTCACCGTCTACCTGGTCCGCCAGGGAACCCTGGACGACTACGTCTACCTGGAGCACGGGGCGCACTACGCGATCGGTGCGCTGGCCGTGATTCTGCTCGTCACCATCCAGTACGAGATCAACGAGGTCATCACCGGTCTGGTCGGCGTCGTCCTCATCGCCTGGTCCTTCTTCTCCTCCGTGCGCCGCAACCGGCGTCTGGCGGCGGCCGGCGGAGACGGTGCGGGCGAACCGGCGGAAGTCGGCTCCGGGGTGTGACCCCGGTGCTTCCGGAGCGCACGCCCTGGCGCGTGTGATCCGGCCCGGATTGAGGAACGCTCTCTGCGGGGCGGTCACGAGGCTCGAACCTCGCCGACCGCCCCGCAGAGCATTGTGTGCGGGGACGGTTCACGGACCTATGGGGTGGGGGCAATGGCGTTCTGGGACGGCCTGTGGCGAGGCAGGGCCTCACAGTTCGACTCGGGCAGCGCGGCGACCAACACGATCGAGCTGACCCGACGGCACAACACGGTCTCCCTCGGCAAGCAGGGGGCCAACACCGGCAGCCTGCGGGTCAATCTGTCCTGGCGGATGCGGACCTCCGACTTCGGCGGGAAGTCCGAGCAGAGCGGGCGGCTGCTGCGCCATCCGCTGCAGTTCTTCAAGCCGGAGATGGTCCAGGGGCACACCCAGTCCATGGTCAACGTCGACCTGGACCTCGGCTGTCTCTACGAGCTCCAGGACGGCACCAAGGGCGTGGTCCAGCCGCTCGGCAACTTCTTCGGCGCCACCAACAAGGCGCCCTATGTGGAGTGCAGCGGCGACGACCGGTTCGGCTCGGCCTCGGGCGAGACGATCTTCGTCAACCTGGATCACCGCGACGAGATAAAGCGGCTGCTGGTCTTCGTCTACATCTACGACCAGACCCCGGCCTTCGACCGCACCCACGCCAAGGTGACGCTCTACCCGAGCAACGGCCCGCGCATCGAGATCGAGCTGGACGAGCGCGCCCCCGAGGCCCGCTCCTGCGCGGTGGTCTCCATCGAGAACGTCAAGGGCGACATGGTGGTGCGGCGCGAGGTGAAGTTCGTCTACGGCTTCCAGGCCGAGCTGGACCGGCTGTACGGCTGGGGGCTCCAGTGGGGCCGCGGCTACAAGACCAAGGCCTGAGCCGCGCCCCCCGGCCTACGGACGGATGAACTGCGGCCCCATCGGCGGCAGCACGAACGCGGGATCGGGCGCCGGGGCCGGCTGGGGGTAGCCGTACGCGGGCTGCGGCGAGGCCGGCTGCGGATAGCCGTAGGACGGCTGCACGGCCGGCGGGTGCGCCGGGGGAGCGGGATGCGGGTAGCCGTACGCGGGCTGGGCCATGTGCCGCGGCAGCGGCTGGGGCACGGATGAGACGCTGGGGGTGCTCGGCGCGCTGTCGGCGCCGTCGGGGCCCTCGCCGTCGTCCACCGAGATGCCGTACTCGGTGGCCAGGCCCACCAGGCCGGTCGGATAGCCCTGGCCCACCGCGCGGAACTTCCAGCCGTCGCCGCGGCGGTACAGCTCACCGCAGATGATCGCCGTCTCCTCGCCGGTCTCCGGCTTCACGTCGAACAGGGCGACCGGCTCGGCCCCCGACACCGCCGCGTCGAAGAGCAGGATGCGCAGGTCGCGCACCGCCCGGAAGGTCGCGCCGTCCGACGAGGCGGTGATCAGGACCCGGTCGACGGAACGGTCGAGCGCGGCCAGATCGGCCTCGACGGTGTCGGTGAGCCCCTCCGCGACACGCTTCTTGGGCAGCCTGCGCACCAGGCCCGAGGGGTGGCGCGGCTGGTTGTAGAAGACGAAGTCCTCGTCCGAACGCACCCGGCCGTCGGCACCGAGCAGCAGCGCCGAGGCGTCCACGTCCGGGACGTCGGCGCCCGGCGACCAGCGGAGCACGGCCCGTACGGCCGGAGCCTCCAGCGGGACGTTCGATCCCTTCAGCATCGCGTGCGTCATGCCCGTCATCCTGCCTTCCCGCAGGGCCCCCGGACAACGCGGGGCCCGGCCGGGTACGCCCCGCGGCGTAGCCGCCGACCACGTACGGGGCGGTTGATGCAGACGAGTTACCTGAACTTCACGCACTTGGGGAACTCTTGACACGTGTTCCTACGTACTATTACCGGCCACCCAAATTCTCGGCCGTCCTGGCAGTACGGGAGATATGTATGCGGCATTTCGGGCACCTCCCGCCGGCTGCGCGGAAGAGCCTCTTTCATCAGGAGCCCTGCGAGTTCACCGCGGGCTCGTCCCCGCGCGTGCTCTCGGCCGCGCTCGGCGCCACGCTCTACAGCCCGGCGACCCGCCCCGCGCTCGCCGACGACGTCCTGAAACAGGCCCGCAGGGGTGTCGTGTCCATGGTGCTCTGCCTGGAGGACTCGATAGACGACGCCGAGGTGGTGGCCGCCGAGGCCAATCTGGTGCGCCAGTTCGCCGACCTCGACGCCCGCGGCGAAGAGGTCCCGCTGCTCTTCGTCCGGGTCCGCGAGCCCCTCCAGATACCCGACCTGGTGCAGCGCCTCGGCGCCTCGGCCCGCCTGCTGTGCGGCTTCGTCCTGCCGAAGTTCACCGAGGACCGCGGGATCGGCTTCCTGGAGGCGCTCACCGCCGCCGAGTCCGCGAGCGGCCGCCGGCTCTTCGCGATGCCCGTCCTGGAATCGCCCGAACTGCTCCACCTGGAGACCCGCGCCGAGACCCTGGCCGGAATTGCTCGTACGGTGGAGAAGTACCGCGAGCGCGTCCTCGCCCTGCGCCTCGGCGTCACCGACTTCTGCTCCGGCTACGGACTGCGCCGCTCGCCCGACATGACCGCCTACGACGTCCAGATCGTGGCCGGCGTCATCGGAGACGTGGTGAACGTGCTCGGCCGGGCCGACGGCAGCGGCTTCACCATCACGGGCCCGGTGTGGGAGTACTTCCGGCTCCAGGAGCGGATGTTCAAGCCCCAGCTGCGCCGCAGCCCCTTCCTGGAGGGCCGCGCCGAGGAGCTGCGCACCGCGCTGATCGAGCACGACCTGGACGGCCTGCTCCGCGAGATCGAGCTCGACCGCGCCAACGGCCTCCTCGGCAAGACCTGCATCCACCCCTCGCACGTGGTGCCCGTGCACGCCCTGTCGGTGGTCAGTCACGAGGAGTTCACCGACGCGGCGGACATCCTGCGGCCCGAACGGGGCGGCGGGGGTGTGCTGCGCTCGGCATACACGAACAAGATGAACGAGGTGAAGCCGCACCGGGCCTGGGCCGAGCGGACCCTGCTGCGCGCCGAGGTGTTCGGCGTCGCCGCCGAGGACGTCGGCTTCGTCGACCTCCTGACGGCCGGCCTGACGCTCTGACGCACCGGACGGACCAGCAGCCGGCCCGGCCGGCTGACGCACCAACAGAAGGACACAGCAACGTGGTTGAGTGGTCGGGAACGTGGGTCGCCGAGCGGCTCGGAGTCGAGCTCGTCGGGGACGAACGGCTGAGCGCCCTGCTCGGCCTCGCCCTGCGCCGCAACCCGAAGCGGGCCCATCTGCTCGTCTCCAACGTCCTGGGCAAGCACGTGCCGCAGCTTCCCTCGCTGGTGTGGGGGACCGGATACGAACTGGGCGTACGGGTGCGGGAGTTGCTCGGGGACGAGGTGGCCGCGCGGGCCGTGGTGCTCGGGTACGCCGAGACCGCGACCGGGCTCGGCCACTCGGTCGCCGACGGCCTGGCCCTCGCCCCGTATCTGCACTCCACCCGCCGCCCGGTCCCGGGCGTGGCCACGGCCGGCGGCTTCGAGGAGTCCCACTCCCACGCCACCTCCCACCTGCTGCTCCCCGAGGACCCCCAACTCCTCGCGGGGCAGGGACCCTTGGTCCTGGTCGACGACGAGTTCTCCACCGGGAACACGGTCCTCAACACCATCCGCGACCTGCACGCGCGCCATCCCCGCGACCACTACGTGATCGTCGCCCTCGTCGACATGCGCTCTCCGCGCGACCGCGACCGGCTCACCGCCTTCGCGGCGGACATCGGCGCCCGCGTCGACCTGATCGCTTCGGCCTCGGGCACGGTACGGCTGCCGGAAGGGGTGCTCGAGAAGGGGCGGGCGCTGGTGGAGGAGCACGAGGTGCCCAACCAGGGCCATCTGCCCGGTGAGAGCGGCGCTCAGTCCTCGGGCCGCGCACACCGCGTCGCCCTCCGCTGGCCCGCAGGCCTGCCCGACGGCGGGCGGCACGGGTTCACCCCGGCCCACCGGGCCGCCCTGGAGGCGGCGCTGCCGGACATGGCGGGCAGCCTTGCCGAGGCGCTCGGGGCCGGTGCCGGTGCCAGTGCCGGTACCGGGGCTCCGCGCCGCGTGCTCGTCCTCGGCTTCGAGGAGCTGATGTACGCGCCGCTGCGTCTGGCCGTCGCCCTCGAAGAGCGCGGCGGCGCCGAGGTGCGCTACTCCACCACCACCCGCTCGCCCGTGCTCGCCCTCGACGACCCCGGGTACGCCATCCGTACCAGGCTCGCCTTCCCCGCCCACGACGACCCGGCCGACGGCCCCGGCGAGCGGTACGCGTACAACGTCGCGGGCGGCGGCTTCGACGCGGTCGTGGCCGTCGTCGACTCGGCCGCCGACACCCCCCAACTGCACGCCGCCGACGGCCTGTTGGCCCAGCTCGCCGCCCACATCCCGCACGTCGTGCTCGCCGTGCTGCCCTCGTACGTACCCGAAGGTTCCCCCATGCCCGAGCCGCTGCGCGGTCCCGCCTTCTCCTCCTACGCCCCCGACGAGGTGGGCTGGCTGCTCAAGGACCTGTCCGGGGTCGAGCTCGAAGCCCCCACCGAGGAGCGCGAGGAGGCCATCCAGAGCGGCGGCGCGCACTACGCGGAGTCGCTGCCGGTCGAATACCAGCCGAGCCCCCAGTACCAGGAGCTGTTCCGCGTCGCGCTCGACGCCTCGGCCGACCGGATCGCGCGGGCCGTCGGCGTGGTCACCGAGACGGTCCTGGCCGAGCGCTCACCCCGCCCGGTGCTCGTCTCGCTGGCCCGCGCGGGCACGCCCGTCGGCGTCCTGATGCGGCGCTGGGCCCGGCACCGGCACGGCCTGGACCTGCCGCACTACGCGGTGTCCATCGTGCGCGGGCGGGGCATCGACCCCAACGCGCTGCGCTGGCTCGCCGCCCACCACGACCCCGCCGACGTCGTGTTCGTCGACGGCTGGACCGGCAAGGGCGCCATCACCCGCGAACTGGCCGCCGCGCTAGGTGAGTTCCCCGAGTTCGCGGGGTTCGACCCGGAGATCGCCGTGCTCGCCGACCCCGGCTCCTGCGTGCGCACCTACGGCACCCGCGAGGACTTCCTGATCCCGTCTGCCTGCCTCAACTCCACGGTCTCCGGGCTGATTTCGCGTACCGTGCTGCGCCAGGACCTGATCGGTCCGGGCGACTTCCACGGCGCCAAGTTCTACCGCGAGCTGGCCGGCGCCGATGTGTCGGGCGCCTTCCTCGACACGGTCGCCGCCCGCTTCGACGCGGTCGCCGACGAGGTGGACCGCGAGGCCAAGGCGCTGCGCGACACCGACCGCACCCCGAGCTGGGAGGGCTGGGCGGCCGTCGAGCGGATCAGCGAGGAGTACGGCATCCACGACGTCAACCTGGTCAAGCCCGGCGTCGGCGAGACCACCCGGGTGCTGCTGCGCCGGGTCCCCTGGAAGATCCTCGCCGGACGCGGCGCCGGGGCCGACCTCGACCACGTCAGGCTGCTCGCCGAGCAGCGGGGAGTGCCCGTCGAGGAGGTGGACGGCCTGCCGTACAGCTGCGTCGGCCTGATCCACCCCCAGTACACCCGGGGCGCCACCGGCGCCGACGGCAAGGCGGTGGCCGCCAAGTGAGCACCCCGCCCGTCCTGGTCGCCAGCGACCTCGACCGCACCCTGATCTACTCGGCCGCCGCCCTCGCCCTCACCATGCCCGACCACCGGGCACCGCGCCTCCTGTGCGTCGAGGTGCACGAGCACAAGCCCCTCTCGTACGTCACCGAACACGCGGCCCGGCTGCTCGCCGAGCTGAAGTCCGCGACCGTGTTCGTGCCCACCACGACCCGTACGCGCAAGCAGTACCAGCGCATCCAACTCCCGGGCGGACCCTCGCGGTTCGCGATCTGCGCCAACGGCGGGCACCTGCTCGTGGACGGGGTGTCCGACCAGGACTGGGCGCGTTCGGTGACCGACCGGATCGCCGCCGAGTGCGCCTCCCTCGACGAGGTACGGGCCCATCTGCGGGCCGTCGCGGACCCCGCGTGGCTGCGCAAGGAGCGGATCGCCGAGGACCTCTTCGCCTACCTCGTGGTCGAGCGGGAGCTGCTGCCCGAGGGGTGGGTCAAGGAGCTCGCGCTCTGGGCCGAGCCGCGCGGCTGGACCGTCTCCCTCCAGGGTCGCAAGATCTACGCCGTGCCGAAACCGCTCACCAAGAGCGCGGCGGTCCGCGAGGTCGCCCGCCGCACCGGGGCCGAACTCACCCTGGCCGCCGGGGACTCGCTCCTCGACGCGGACCTGCTGCTCGCCGCCGACCAGGGCTGGCGCCCGGGCCACGGCGAGCTCGCCGAGGCCGGCTGGCAGGCGCCGTGCACCGAGGCGCTGGCCGAGCGCGGGGTGCTCGCGGGCGAGGAGATCCTGCGCCGCTTCCTGGCCCGTGCGGCGTCCTGAGGGGCATGCCGCAGCGGTGCGGTATTGGGTACGGTCGCCGCATGACCAAGGGAAACAGCACCAAAATCACCGATGAGCTGTACGCCTACATGCTGGCCCACAACCCGCCGCTGGACGCGGTGCAGCGGGAACTGGTGGAGACCACGTACGCCCGGCTGCCGGACCACGCGGGCATGCAGTCGGCCGAGGAGCAGGCCCCGATCCTCGCCTTCCTGGTACGCCTGGTGAACGCCCGCCATGTCGTCGAGGTCGGCACCTTCACCGGGTTCTCGGCGCTGGCCATGGCGCAGGCGCTGCCGGCGGACGGGAAGCTGATCGCCTGCGACGTCTCCGAGGAGTGGACGGCGTACGGCGAGGAGGCCTGGGCGAAGGCGGGGGTCGCGGACCGCATCGAACTGCGGATCGCGCCCGCGCTCGACACGCTGCGGGCGATGCCGGCCGAGCCGCACATCGACTTCGCGTACCTCGACGCCGACAAGGACAACTACATCGCGTACTGGGAGGAGTTGGTGCCCCGGCTGCGGCCCGGGGGCCTCATCGCCGCGGACAACGTGCTGTTCCACGGGCGGGTCGTGGACCCCGGGGCGACGGGGGCGCCGGCGGCCATCCGGGCGTTCAACGAGCACGTCGTCGCGGACGAGCGGATGGACAGCGTCCTGCTGACCGTCGCGGACGGCCTGACGCTGTCCCGGCGCCGCTAGGTTCCGCCGAGGTGGCCGTCCTTGGGCGCGCGACGCTTTCCGGCAGCGGAACGGGCTAGCCGCAGCAGCCCCCTCCGCAGCAACCGCCGCCGCCCCCGGAGGGCGCCGCCGGGCCGGACTTGGCGGAGCCGCCCACGGCGACGGCGGAGAGCAGCTTCACCGTGTCGTCGTGGCCCACCGGGCACACCGCGGGGGCGGCGGACTCGGCCATCGGGCGGCTGAGTTCGAACGTGTCGCCGCAGGAGCGGCAGCGGTACTCGTAGCGAGGCATGGGTCCAGACTAGGGGAGACCTGGGGCCGGGGGTCCGTCCACCTCCGGCCCCAGGGGCGGGCCTCCGGGCCGGGCCACCGCCGTGGACCGCCCCGGAGGGGTTCGAGGGGCGCGCTCAGCCCGTCAGCAGGGCGAGTTCGGCGCGGGTCGGGGTGCCCTCCCAGCCGCCGGGCGAGGCGGCCGCGGAGGCCGCCGCGGCCGTCGCGCGGTCCAGGCGGTCAGCGGTGGCCGCGCCGTCGAGCAGTCCCGAGAGGTACCCGGCCACGAAGGCGTCGCCCGCGCCGGCCGCGTCGGGGGACCGTACCGCTCGGGCAGGGCGGTGCGGGCGGGCGCCCGCCGCGTACACGGTCGCCCCGGCAGCGCCCGGTTTCACCACGACCTCGCCGACGCCGAGCGCGAGCAGCTCCTCGGCCCGCTGCCCGGTGTCGTCCGGGGAACCTTCGGGCAGGCAGAGCGCCAGCTCGTCCTCGGTGGCGAAAAGGATGTCGGCCCTGGGGGCCCACTCCCGGAGCACCTGTGCCGCCTCCGCCGAACTCCACAGCTCCGGGCGGTGGTTGACGTCCAGACAGACCATAGCCGAGTGTTCCGAGGCGAGTTGGAGCGCGAGGCAGGCCGCCGACTGGGCCGAGCGGCCGAGCGCCGGGGTGGTGCCGGTCAGATGGAGGAGGGCGGGCGGGGCGGCCGTGAAGGCCTCGGCGATCGTGCAGGCCCGGATGCGGGACGCGGCCGACCCGGCCCGGTAGGGGTGCGACCGCGTGCGGCCGGGCTGCCGGGGCTCCAGGAGGACGAGGCCGGTGGGCGCCCCCTCGTCGACCGAGGCCGCCGACACGTCGACGCCCTCGGCCCGCAGCGTACGCAGCACCAGCTCGCCCGCCTCGTCGGCGCCGACCGCGCCCGCCCAGCGGACCTCGTGCCCGAGCCGGGCGAGGCCCGTGGCGACGTTGGACTCGGCGCCGATGACCGCGACGTCCAGGGTGGCGCCGAGCCGCAGCGGCCCGCTGCCGCGCAGCGCGAGCACCGTCTCGCCGAACGTGAACACGCTCATGCGCCGGCCCCCCGGTCCCCGGCGGGGAGGTCGAGCAGTTCGAGCACGGCCATGTAGGCGCCGTCCCCGTCGCCCTCCCGCACGGACCGGACGACCTCGGCGTGGGCGGGCACCGGGCCCGCCTGTCCGCCGGAGCTGCCGTGGCCGCCGCGCGCCACGAGCGCGGGCACGATCACGCGGCGCAGCTGGACGAAGAAGCGGTTGTGCGAGGCGGTGAGCAGGGCGCTGTGGAACGCGGTGTCCGCCCGCACGGCGAGCACGGGGTCGGCGCCGGCCGACCGCATGGCGGTGAGCGAGCCGTCCAGGGCTGCCAGGTCCTCTTCCGTGCGGTGCTCGGCGGCCAGCGAGGCGGCGGCCGGCTCGATGGCGCGGCGCAGTTCCAGGACGTCGGCGAAGAAGTCCGGCGGCGCCCCGGCCGCCAGCTTCCAGCGCAGTACGTCGCTGTCGAGCAGGTTCCAGTCGGCCCGGGGCCGGACGAAGGTGCCGCGCTTCTGGCGGGCGTCGAGCAGGCCCTTGGCCGTGAGCACCTTGACGGCCTCGCGCAGCACGGTCTGGCTGACACCCAACTCGGCCATCAGAGCGGGCAGTTCAAGGGTGTCGCCCTCGTCGTACGTACCGTCGAAGATTCGCAGGGCCAGGCCCTCGACGGCGGTCCGGTGGACCCCGCGCCCGACATAGGCGGCCTCGCTCACGTGGTGACTCCTCTTCGCTCGCCCGACCGTCATAGGTCAACGTTTCCCCTGGACAAGGTAAAGAGTTGCACAAGTACTGGTTAATTAGCAATTAATGTGGGGTCTCGCGACACGGCAGTGCCCGGGACCTTCGGGCGTCCCGGGCCGGGCCGTGCACAGGTGCTGGGAGCGGGCCGGTCAGCGCTGTTCGTCGGCCGGCTCGTGGCGAGCGCGCCAGTACGGGTTGTCGTGCGGCAGGAAGCCGGTGACGCGGCCGTACATCCCGAACACCATCAGGAGCAGCCCGGCCACGAAGCTGAACAGCACGTTCTGCATCCGGAAGGCCAGGATGTTGTGCGAGGTGTCGAGAAGCGCGAGGTTCACGAATCCGCTGATCAGGAACAGCACGCCGAGGACGATGTTGAGCGTCGAGGCGAAGTTGCCACCGCGGAACGCCCCGTACAGGAGCAGCAGACCGACGACGATGGAGACGACGCTCAGCGCGCCGTTGGTGTTGAGCCCGGCGACGGTGTCCCCGCCGGTGTCGAAGAAGCCGATCTGGTGGACCAGGCCGAGAATGCCGAAGACCAGGAGGATCACCCCCATCGCTCCGGCGCCGTAACGGTAGACGCGGTTGAGGCGGTGGTCGACCGGCAGATGCTCGTTGAGCGAGACGCGGCTGTGGTTGAAGCGCTGCGAGATCGTATGGGTGGCCATAGCGGGGCCCTCCTCGTTCCTGGGCGCGCAGGGCGTACGTACTCAAGGATCCGCCCGGGCGGGGCCCGCAACAACTCAGCGGCGACAACCCGGCGGCGTCGGCGAGGGTGTGGCAGGTCGTACCGTCGCTCAGGCGCCGTGGCCGAGTTCCTCGCGGATGCGGGCCACCACATCGGCCACGGTCCGCCGCACCGCCTCGGTCTCGGTCAGGAAGTGCCAGTAGTCCGGGTGGCGCCCTTCGAGCGTGCCGATCGCCCGCTCCAGGCGCGCCACCGACTCGTCCAGGGGCCCGGCGTGCCGCGGGTCGGGGGTGTTGCGGCCGGACATCGCGAGGCGCTGGGCGTCGCGGATCGCGAACCGGGTGCGCTGGATCTCCTGCTGCGGGTCCTTCGCGACGGCGTTGAGCCGCTGGAGCCGGTCGCCCGCGGCCGATACGGCCTCGTCCGTGGCGTTGAGCAGCGCCCGCGCCGTGCTGAGCAGCGACGTGGCGTCCGGCCAACGCTGCTCCTCGCGCGCCTTGGCCGCTTCCCTGAGCTTGTCCTCCGCCTGCCGTACGGAGACGGCGGCCTGCTCGGGGACCTGCTGGAGGTCCTGCCAGCAGGCGGCGGAGAAGCGCCGGCGCAGCTCGCTGAGCACCGGGTCGACCCCGCCCGCCCGGGTGGTGAGCGCCTGGGCGCGGGTGCGGAGCGAGACCAGCCTGCGGTCGATCTCGGCGGCCTTCGCGGGCAGCTGCTCGGCCTCGGCGCGCAGCGCCTCCGCGTCGCGCAGCACCCGGTCGGCGCGCTGGAGCGTCTCGGGCACGCCGTGCCGGCCCGCGCCCTGGTTCAGCTTGGTCAGCTCGGGCCCGAGGGCTGCGAGCCGTGCCGCGAGGTCGTCGGCGCGCAGGCCCGAGCCGCGTACCGCGTCCAGCGCGGTGCTGGCGCCGAGCAGCGCCTGCCGGGCCCGCTCGACGGCCGGGGCGAGCCGGGCGAGCTGGGTCTCGGCGGTGTCGAGCAGCGGCCGCAGACTCTGCTCGAAGCGGTCGAGCTCGCCCTTGACGCGGACGAGTTCGTCCTTGGCGGCGGTGAGTTCGGTCCGGGCCCGGGCGGCGACCGAGGCGTCCAGGTCGTCCCGGTCCAGGTCGTGGGCGTCGACCGCGGTGATGTACTGGTTGGAGACCTCGTCGATGCGACGGCCCAGGGCGGCGAAGTCGTCGACGGCCCGCCGCGCGCCGGGCGAACCGTCCACGGCCGTGATGGTCTCGATGGAGATCCGCAGATCGCGCTGGGCGGTGTCCAGTTCGTAGAACGCGGCCGCCGCCGCGTCCTTGGCCGCCTGCGCGTCCGCCCGTACGCTCTCGCCGCGCCCGCCGAACCAACGGCGCGTGCCGCCACCGGCGAAGGCACCCGGCAGCACCGCGGCGCCGAGCACCACGGGGAACGCGATCAGCGCCAGCACGTCCCGGACGGTGGCACCCGCTCTGCTGTACGGCCGCGCGTGTGTCCCCGTCACATCCCTCTCCCGTGCTGTGTCGCCCTGCCGGTCCATTCTCCCACCAGGTAGGGACGAACACACGGCCCGGTCAGTTCATGCTTCTCCCTCGGTTCTCCCGCCCACAATCGGGTTTGCGGCGGCACCCCCGGGGCCATGTACGCTGTTCCCTCATCCACGGGTGTGTAGCTCAGGGGTAGAGCGCTGCTCTTACAAAGCAGATGTCGGCGGTTCGAAACCGTCCACGCCCACCAGCACGAAGGCCCCCCGCCGATCATGGCGGGGGGCCTTCGCCGTCCATCTCCGACATCACCGAGGCGGATCCGGTCGTCAGAACGGTCGCCGTGCTGTCCTAGGCACCTCAGTGCCGCCCATCGTCCGTGCGCCGATGCTCTTCGTGCGCGCCTACCCGGCGACGGTCGTCCCTGGGACGATGCAGTGTTCCGTCCACAGCGATTCGTACGCAGGAGGGGCACGTGACGCAGTCGATATGTGGGGCTCCCACCAAGAGCGGGAAGCGGTGCCAGAACAAAGCGGTCATCGGCACCTCCCGGTGCGCGAAGCACCCGGGATCCTGGTCCGCCTACGGGGTCCAGCAGCGGAAGAAGAAGGAAGCCGAAGCGAAGATGAAGAAGCTTCGCAAGAAGCGGTGAGCCGGGGCGCGGGCCCGCTCGGCCGACATCCACGGGTGACATCGACGAGCGCGGACCGGAGTGACCCTCAGCGGTTCGGCGCAGGCGGCACAATCCAGGCGGGCGCGGCTGAGGCTGGGTGCCGGGCGCGCTTGCAAAGCAGATGTCGGCGGTTCGCAACCGTCCGCGCCCACCGTGCCGAGCAGGCAAGCATCGGTTGAGAGGCCCTCCGGACCCGGTCCGGGGGGCCTTTTGATGCTCGGTCAGCGAGCCCGGTCGGTGGGGCCCGGGCCTGGAGGTCCGGAGGGGCGCGGTGGTTGGGTGTTCTGGTCCGTGAGGTGGGTGTCCATGGTGCTGTTCAGGTCGGCCATGAACGCCTCGAACTGTTCCAGTAGCCGCGGCGGGTAGTGCGACATCGCGGTGTCGAGGCGATGGGCCAGCGGGCCGAAGAACTCGTCCGCGCGCTCCTGGATGTGCCCGCCGCTGCGCAGGGTGACGACGCGTCGGTCCGCGTGTTCACGGGCGCGGGTGATGTGCCCCGCCGCTTCGAGACGGTTCAGCAGTGCGGTGGTGGCGCCCGTCGACAGGGAGATGCGTTCGCTCAGGCGGGCCGGTGACAGGGGGGTGCCGCGCTCCTCGGCGGCGGCGATCTCCAGGACCGCGGTCGCGTCGGTGGAGTGCAGGCCCAGCCAGGAGGCGAAGCGCCGACCGAGTTCGGTGTAGTGGCCGCCGTAGATCCTCAGCGATTCCATCAGCCGCTCGCGCCGCTCCGCGACACCGTCCCGCACGGCTTCCTCCATGCCGACCCTCCGCCCTTCTCCCTGGCCGCGCGGTCCGCACGGGCCGCCCGTTTTTGACAACCTACCGCCCTCGCTTTACCTTCACCATAAAGATACTTCACCATGGAGGTACTTGGTGTGAGCGCCCCTTCCCCCGCCCCCGACGGGACGGCCGAGCCCTACCGTCGGCGATGGCTCATCCTGGTGGCGATGCTCGTCGCGGAGATCATGGATCTCCTCGACGCCTCGATCATCAACGTCGCCGGCCCGGATCTGGAGAGGTCCCTCGGGGCCGGTCCCGTCGGCCTGCAGTGGGTGATCGGTGGCTACGCCCTCACCCTGGGCGCCGGTCTGGTCCTCGGCGGCCGGCTCGGCGACCGCTACGGACGGCGCCGGATGTTCCTGATCGGCCTCGGGTCCTTCACCGCGAGCTCGCTGCTGTGCGCCGTCGCGCCGAACATCGGGTCCCTGATCGGCTTCCGGCTGCTCCAGGGCGTCGCGGGGGCGATGCTCCTGCCCCAGGGCCTGGGCCTGCTCCGGGAGAACTTCTCCGGCCCCGAACTCACCAAGGTCTTCGCGGTCTTCGGCCCCGTCCTGGGCCTGGGCGGCATCGTCGGCCCCGTACTGGGCGGCTTCCTCATCGAGGGCGACTTCTTCGGCCTGGGCTGGCGGTCGGTGTTCCTGGTCAACCTGCCCATCGGCATCGCCGCACTGATCGTCGCCGCCACGTTCGTGCCCAAGAGGACGGGCGACCGCGTGGTGCGGGTCGACCTGACCGGGGCGGCCCTGGTGGTGGCGTCCTGCGCCCTGCTCGTACTGCCGCTGAACCAGGGCCAGGAGGACGGCTGGCCGCTGTGGACATGGCTGTGCATGGCCGCCTCGGCGGCAGGATTCGCCCTGTTCGCCGTGCAGCAGCGCCGAGCGGCGGCCGCGGGCCGCGCGCCACTGGTGACCCCGGGCCTGCTGCGCAAGCCCGCCTTCACCGTCGGGCTCGGCGGCATCGCCCTGTTCTTCGGCGGACTGATCGGCACCCAGCTCGTGCTGACCCTCTACCTCCAGATCGGCCGGCACTTCACCGCGGGCGACGCGGGACTCGGCAACCTGCCGCTCGCGGTGGGAACCGCGATCGGCGGCGCCGTGAGCGGGGCGTTCCTCGCGGACAGGATCGGCCGCAAGGTGCTGCAGATCGGGCCGCTGGTCCAGCTGGCCGGCGCGGCCGCGCTGTGGTTCGAGCTCGACGGGCTCGACGCCACCTCGTTCTCGATCCGGGACATCGCTCCCGGCGTCGCGGTCGCGGGCATCGGCGCCGGCATGGTGATCGCCGCCCTGTTCAGCTTCATCCTCGCCGCGGTCGACGACGACGAGATCGGGTCCGCCTCGGGCGTCCTGTCGGCGGTGCAGGCGGTCGGCGGCTCCATCGGTGTCGCGGTCTTCGGCTCCGTGTTCTTCGCCAAGGCGAGGGCCGGGGACTTCGTCACCGGTTTCCAGCACGCGCTGATCGTCCAGGCCTGCCTGCTGGCGGCCTTCTTCGCGATCACCTTCCTGCTGCCCAGGAAGGGCCGCCCCGAGGAGGACCAGCACGGCCTCGCCCCCGAAGCCGCCGCAGGCGACTCCGGCGTCCAGCACCTCTCGGCCTGAGACCCGGCCGGGCGGGCCCCCGAGGCGGGGCTGCGGCAGGAAGCACCACGCCGAGCCGTACCCCCGCCGCGATCGAACCACCCCGAGCCGTACCCCCCAGGCGCGGTCGGACCACCCCGGGGCCGTACCCCCGCCGCGGTCGCGCCGCGCGGCAGGAAGCGGACAATGGGTACTGCGCCGCCCCCGGCACTCGCGCGGCGCACCCGCTTCGAGCCGGAGTGTCCGAGGAGCAGCCATGGGTCGCCAGAAGGTCAGGTCAGCAGTCCTCGTCGGAGCGGTCGCGGCCCTTGCCGCGGCCGTCGGGCCGGTCGGAACCGCCACTGCCGCGGTCGGGCCGGGGGAGCCCCACACCGTCGTGGTCGACTGCTCCGGGCAGCCACAGGTGCGGCCGAGCAGCTATCTGATCGCCTGCGGTGACGGAAACAACGGCCTCGTCTCCCTGGAGTGGACGCAGTGGGGCGCGGCGTCGGCCGAAGGCCGGGGCTCGGACGTGGTGAACGACTGCGTCCCCTACTGCGCCGCCGGCCGCTTCCACACGTACCCCGTGACCGTCCGCCTCGACACCGTTCGCCCGAGGCCCGGCCAGTCGGGCCAGCCCTACTTCACCGTGCTGCACGTGCACTACACGGCCGACACCCCCGCCCGCACGCCGCGCGACGCGACGTACTCGATCGTCGGCGTCTGAGGACGGCCCCACCGCGGGTCCCGCCCGCCCATTGCGCTCAGCGGGAAGCCCCGTCAGGGTGCGGACGGGGCTTCTCGGCCGGCACCGCTGCGCGCTCGGGGGTCAACGCGCGGCGCCGCGATCCGGCGGGCCAGGAGCGGGGAGGACGCCGCCGGATGGCTGAGATTACGCCCGTACTTGGCTGAAACGTAACCCCTGTGCATGATGAGGCCCCGGCGGATCCACGGGATGCCGGGGGTCTGTTGGTTCCGGTGCGGTGGTGTGGGATTTCCACGCCGGGGCCGGGGGAGAGGGGGCGGTTGTGAGGACGATCGGCAGGGGGCTGCGGGCGGCCCACGCACGGGCCAGCGCGGCGGAGCCCGCCTACCCGGAGGTCGGTGCGACCGACCGGCCGGTGCTGCCCGGCGGCGAGGCCGGATACCGCGTGTTCCGGCGCCGGGTCCGGATCGGATACGGGCAGGAGGTCTTCGAGCGGGCCGGGGACTGCGTCATGGGGTGGGGCGTGCAGCGCGGCGCCGGGTTCGGGGTGCACCCCGATGCGCCCGCCGTGCCCGGCGCGACCGCGCTGATCGTCCTGCGGCTGCCCGGGCTGCCGTTCCCGCGCCTGGTCATCCCGTGCCGCGTGGTGTGGACCGTGCGCGCCGCCGAACGCGTCGGATTCGCCTACGGCACGCTGCCCGGCCACCCCGAATGCGGCGAGGAGTCCTTCGTCGTGGGGCGCGAGGCCGACGGGCTCGTGTGGTTCGAGGTCGCCGCGTTCTCCCGGCCCGCCAGCTGGTACGCCCGGCTCGGCGGGCCCCTGACCCGGCTGCTCCAGGACCTGGCCACCCGGCGCTACCTCCGGGCCGTGTCCCGCGCCGCCCGCGGGGGAACGCGGCAGCGGTGAGGCGCGTCTCCCAGGGGGCGCGTGGACGTACAGGAGGCGGTGGCACAC
Source organism: Streptomyces xanthochromogenes (assembly GCF_014650455.1). Taxonomy (GTDB): domain Bacteria; phylum Actinomycetota; class Actinomycetes; order Streptomycetales; family Streptomycetaceae; genus Streptomyces; species Streptomyces xanthochromogenes. Next base: position 152,517 of record NZ_BMUZ01000002.1, read on the forward strand.
TGGCCGCTCATTCGGTGAAGGGAAGCTGGTCGTGGCGATGATGCGGAACCTGCGGAGGGCGGTGCGCCGGGCCTACCGGCGGACCGTCGACCTCAGCCATCCGGCGCGCTCGCCCCTGGGGAGCGCGGTCGTCAACTGCGCCGTGTACGTCGACGGGGTACGGCAGAAGGACGACTGCCCGGTCGAGGAGGCACTGCGCCGGGTACGCAGGCTGGGCGACGGGGCCTTCGTCTGGATCGGGCTGCACGAGCCGACCGAGCAGGAATTCGCGGGCCTGGCCGCGCTGTTCGGGCTGCACCCCCTCGCCGTCGAGGACGCCGTCACCGCGCACCAGCGGCCCAAAGTCGTGCCCTACGACGACACCCTGTTCTCCGTCTTCAAGACCTGCCGCTACGTCGAGCACGAGGAACTCACCGCGAGCAGCGAGGTGGTGGACACCGGCGAACTGATGGTGTTCACCGGAGGCGACTTCGTCATCACCGTGCGGCACGGCATGCACGGCTCGCTCGGGCCGCTGCGCGAGGAACTGGAGCAGGAGCGCGAGCAGTTGGCCAAGGGGCCGTCGGCGGTGCTGCACGCCATCGCCGACCACGTCGTCGACGAATACCTCGCCGTCGTCGACGCCATGCAGAGCGACATGGACGCGGTCGAGACCGCGGTCTTCGCCGAGAACGCCGGACGCGGCGACGCGGGCCGGATCTACCAGCTCAAGCGCGAACTCCTCGAACTGAAGCGGGCGGTGGCCCCGCTCGACCGGCCGCTGCAGAAGCTGGCCGGTGAGGCGGTGCCCTCCGTCGACCCGGAGGTCAGGCCGTACTTCCGTGACGTGGCGGATCATCTGCTGCGCACCACCGAGCAGATCGCCGCCTTCGACGGGCTGCTCGACTCGATCCTCCAGGCCCATCTCGCCCAGGTCACGGTGGCCCAGAACGAGGACATGCGGAAGATCACGGCGTGGGCGGCGATCGTCGCCGTGCCGACCATGGTCTGCGGCATCTACGGCATGAACTTCGAGAACATGCCCGAACTCCACTGGCGTTACGGCTACTTCATGGCACTCGGGCTGATGGCGGCCGCCTGCTTCGTCATCCACCGCGGCTTCCGGCGCAACGGCTGGCTGTAGCCGGGTCCTCGACGGGCCCGGCCACAGCCGACCGATGACGGCGAACGCCGTTTGCCGTGACGCCGGTTGAGGTGGCGCCGGTTGAGGTGGCGCCGGTCGAGGTGACCCCGGTTGGGGCGACTCCGGTTGGGGTGACGTGCCGTCAGTCGCGGTGGCGGGAGAACAGGCCCTGGCGCTCGCGCCGGTAGCGGCGCTCCCAGCGGTCCATCCGGTCCCGTCGGGCACGGTAGGAGCGGTAGTCGGAGTCGGCCCGGCCGCCTCCGGCGGCACCGCTGCCGCCCGCTCCGGAGGCCGAACCGCCGCCGGAGCGGCGCAGGACGGCGTACAGCAGGGCTGCGACGGCCACCGAGAGCACGGTGGCGCCGAGACTGAGACCGATTCCGTGCAGGATCAGAGCGAGAAGGATCATCAAGAGGATCATTGCGAGTCCTTGAGGGACGGACCGGGAGCTTCCCCTGGCGCCCGGTGCAAGCCTCCAAGTTACTCCGCAATGACGGGAGTTGGCCTCCGAGTTGATGCGCGGAGGAATCCGCGCGCACCGCGGGGCGAGCCCGGCCGTCCCCGCGGGCCCACCCCGCCCGCTGTCCTCAGCCCGCGCTGCGCCGGCTCTCGGAGAGGCCGCGCAGACGCTCCATCTCGCGCCGGTCGCGCTTGGTGGGCCGGCCCAGGCCCCGGTCCCGTACGCCCGCCGCGAGGGCGTCCGTGCGGGCGGGCGGCGGCGGGCTCTTGTCGATGTACGCCTCGACGGCGACCGGGGCGCCGACCCGCTTGCGCAGCAGCGTGACGACCTTGACGATGCGCTCCCGGCCGTCCATGCGCAGCCGCACCTCGTCGCCGACCTTCACCTGGTGGGCGGCCTTGACCCGCTCGCCGTTGACCTGGACGTGTCCGGCCCGGCAGGCCGTGCCCGCCTGGGAGCGCGTCTTGGTGAGCCGGACCGACCAGATCCAGCTGTCGACGCGTACGGGGCCGGTGCTGGTGCCGTTCGCTGCTTCCGCCATGCCCTCGACCTTAATCGGCGGACGCCGCGGAGCCTCGCGTTTTTCGGACGCGATGGGGGATGACGCGATGGGGGATGGGGATGGGGGTGGGGCGGGGTGAGCGGGGCGGGCCGGGTGGGACGGATTCGGGGGGCCGGGGCCGTTGTCAGTGGTGTCGGTCACACTGGAGGCATGTGCAGAAGCATCAAGACGCTGAGGCCCCCGGCCATGCCGGAGGAGGCCACCGATGACGACATCAGGGCCGCCGCCCTGCAGTACGTGCGCAAGGTGTCCGGCTTCCGGGCGCCCGCCGAGCACAACAGGGAGGTGTTCGAGCGCGCGGTGGACGAGGTGGCGGAAGCCACGCGCGCGCTGCTGGACGGTCTTGAGGTGCGGGGAGCCGCCGCGCGGAAGCCGGCGTAGCCGCAGGGCCGGGGGCGCTCGGCCCCGTCAGGCCGCCGGGGCCGTCGTCGGGCCCGGGCGCTTGACGACGTACGCCGCGAGGCCGCCCGCCGCGAACAGGGCCAGCAGGGACACCCCCGTGCCCAGCCAGGTCGCGCCCAGCCACTGCCCGCCGAAGTAGCCGAGCCCCACGCTGTACGTCGCCCAGGCCACGCCGGCAAGGGCCGACCAGGGCAGAAACTCGCGGACCTTGCGGTGCGCCGCACCCGCGCCGAGGGAGACCACGGACCGCCCGGCGGGGGCGAAGCGCGCGATGACGACGAGGCTGCCGCCGCCCCGGCTGAGCGCCATGCCGAGTCGTTCCTGCGCGCGGGTCAGCCGGCGGGAGCGGGCGATCGCGCGCTCCAAGCGGGCGCCGCCGCGCAGGGCGAGGCGGTAGGCGACCAGATCGCCGAGGACGGAGGCGCCGGCGGCGCAGGCGGCGAGCGCCAGCAGGTCGGCGTGGCCGGTCCCCGCCGCCGCCTCCGCGCCGACCGCGGTGGCGGACCCGGCGGCCGTGGTCGCCGCGGTGATCACCAGGACACCGCTGGGCAGCACGGGAAGGAAGACGTCGAGGAGGACGGAGAGGGTCACGACGGCGTAGATCCAGGGGCTGGACGTCAGCGCCCCCACACTCTCCAGCACGTTCGCTCCTCTGCGGCTTGTCGGTTCCCCGGGACTGAATACCGCGGTGTCGCGGGGAAGCGGCAGGGGCAGCGGTACAGCCGTAGAGCGTACGCCCGGCCCTGCAGAAGATTTCTGCCAGGGGTGGGTGGTGTCCCGGTACAGCGGAAGTCGAGCGGGCTGCGAGAGAGGTCCCCGGCAGGCCGCTGCCCGGAGTTCGGGGACTGAACTCCGGGCAGCGGCAGGTGCGTTGGCGGCGCGAAGGCCGGTCCGTCCGCTCAGGCGGCGACGGTCTCGCGCTGGGTGTCGGAGGCCGGCCGGGCGGTGCGGCGGGCGCCGATGAGCTGGTCGAGCGCGAGCGCGCCCGGACCGGTGAAGACCAGGAGCAGGAACGCCCAGCAGTACATCGCGGAGGCCTCGCCGCCGTTCTGCAGGGGCAGCAGCGCGTTCGACTGGTGGACGCTGAAGTAGGCGTACGCCATCGAGCCCGAGGAGACCAGGGCCGCGGCGCGGGTGAAGAGGCCGGTCAGCACCAGGATGCCGCCGACGAGCTGGATGACGGCCGCGTACCAGCCCGGCCAGGTGCCCGCGGGGATCGAGCCGCCGCCCATCGCACCGCCGAAGACGCCGAAGAGGGAGGCCGCGCCGTGGCAGGCGAAGAGGAGGCCGATGACTATGCGGAACAGGGCGAGCGCGTAGGGACGCGCGCGCTCGGCGTCGAGCGTGGGGGAAGCCATTGGGGGCTCCTTCGGTTGGGGACGGGACCGATGGGTTCCACAGGTTAGGCAGCCCTCATTAGTGCTTGCAAGTTCAACATTCTTAATGTCTTGTTTCGGCTGGGTGAATTGAGCCAGGTGTGCCGTCTGGCGCGATCGGCCGGTCCATGACGGTCTCCAGTTGGACTGGACCACTGCGCAGATGCCCGGCGCGGCGCGCCCGATCCAGCCGCAGCCGTGCCGAACGGCCGTGCAGCGTAAGGGTCATGAGCTGGTTTCCGAACCACGGCCCGCCGGTCCTGCGCCAGTCGAACACCGGCCGAACCACGCGCGCGTGCCGTGCGAGGGCATGGCCGATACGGCGCCCGACACGGCTCCAGCCGAAGCGGAATCCGGCCTGGACCGGGGCCGGAACCGAGTTGTGGACCGGCGAACACGTGAACTGACAGACACGGGCGGTGGGTTGGGGCGCCGAATTTGGCCAGAAGGGCTGGGCCACGTATGCGTGGTGCACGTCACCCGACAGGACACTGATGGTGGCGGGGGCGCCAGGACCCGAGCCGGTGCGGGCGATCAGCTCGGTGAGGAGCTCGAACGAGGCCGGGAACGCGGCCCAGTGCTCCAGGTCGGCACGGCGGCGCAGCCGTTCGCCGATCCGTGCCCAGCGCGGGCCGCGGGAGCCCGCGCACAGGGCCGCGTCCCACTGCTCCGCGTCGTGGACGAGCGGCGGCAGCAGCCAGGGAAGGGACGTCCCGAGCAGGAGGTGGTCGCACTCCCCGGGGGCCGGCATCTGCTCTTCCAGCCACCGGGCCTCGCCCTCGTCGAGCATCGCCCGCCGCCCCTCCTCCAGGACGCGGGCGGCCCGGCTGTCCACCATCACGAGCCGGGTGCGGCCGAAGTCGCGCCGATAGCTCCAGCGCACCGTCGCCGGGTCCCGGTCGGCCAGCGCCGCGAACGCGCGCAGCGCCTCCGTACCGTCCGGTGCACCCCGCACCGCCGTATACAGCGGGTCGTCGGCGAGCTCGGCGGGCGAGAGGTTCCCGAGGTGCTGATGGACCCAGTACGACATCAGGCCGCTGAGCACCCGCTCCTGCCACCAGGGCGTGCCGCGCATCTCTTCGAGCCAGGCGGCGCTGGTGTTCCAGTCGTCGATCACGTCGTGGTCGTCGAAGATGTGGCAGCTCGGCACGGTGGAGAGGAACCAGCGCACCTCGGGGTCGAGCCAGGTCTCGTAGTACAGCCGGGTGTACTCCTCGTAGTCCGCCACCTCGGCGCCCGGCGCGTCCCGCAGGTCCCGCCGCGCGGCCAGCCAGCGCCGGGTGTCGGGCGAGACGTTGTCCGCGTACACCTGGTCGCCGAGGAGCAGCAGGAGGTCGGGCCGCTCGGCGGCGGGGTCCGCGGCGATGCCCGTGGCGAGCGCGTCGAGCGCGTCCGTGGCGGTGGGGTCGGGGGCGCGCCGGCAGGAGCCGAAGGTGACGCGGAGCGGGGCGTCGGCCCCCGGGACGCGGATGGTGCTGGGCGGAAAGCGGGAGTCGGGCGGCGGCCACACCGGGCGCCCGTCGAGCAGCACCTCGTACGCGGTGGCGGTGCCCGGCGTCAGACCGTCCAGGGCGACCAGGGCGTAGTGGTGTCCCGCGATCTGGAAGGTGCCGGCCTCGCCCTCGGTGCCGTCGGCGCAGCGCACCCGGGCGGAGCAGGGCCGGTCGGCCTCGACCCACAGCGTGGCGGCTCCGTGCGGGTCCAGATATCGCAGCAGCGGCCCCAGGCGCAGCCCGGCCATGTGATGCCCCCTCCGTCGCCGATCCGTTCGTACGGTACGGAACGACGGAGGGGTGCGACAGGTTTCAACAGCCTTGTGGGTAAAGCTTGTTGTTGACCTGACGAGCCGTCACCTGATGCAAAGTCGCGTCACGCAAAGTCACGTCACGCGATGTCACGACACGCGATGTCAGCAGCCGTTGAGGATGCCCTGCAGCGCGCTCTTCTCGGCGGAGTCGACCGTGAGGCTGTAGTAGTGCTTCACGTCGACCCACATCCGGGCGTACGTGCAGCGGTAGGAGGTCAGGGAGGGCAGCCACTTGGCGGGGTCCTTGTCGCCCTTGGCCTGGTTGACGTTGTCGGTGACCGCGATCAGCTGGGGGCGGGTCAGGTCGTTGGCGAAGCCCTGGCGCTGGGGGGTGGTCCAGTTGTTGGCCCCGGAGCGCCAGGCCTCGGCGAGCGGGACGATGTGGTCGATGTCCACGTCGGAGGCGGCGGACCAGGTGGCGCCGTCGTACTCGGAGTACCAACTGCCGCTGGTCGCCGCACAGCTGGAGTCGGTCGAGACGTTGGTCCCGTCGCGCTTGAGCACGACTTCGCGGGTGTTGCAGGTGCCGGACTGGGTGATCCAGTGCGGGAACTTGTCGCGGCTGTAGCCGGTCAGCGAGCCCTCGGCCTGCACGGTGAGCTGACCCAGATAGGTGCGGGCGGTGGCGGCGCTCACCGGGGTGGGCGGCGAGGCCTCGGCGGCCGGGGCGGTGATCAGGGCGGCGCCCGCGGCGAGTGCGGCAGCGGCGGCGAGGACGGCGGAGCGACGCGCGTAGACGCGGGGCGTACGCGTTCCTATGGCGGCTGACATGCGAACTCCCTTGAAGTGGGGGGAACTTGACCGGCCACGGGATGGGCGGCCCGGCCAGCGTGACGGCGCCAGGTTGCCTGGGAATGGGCGCCAGGTAACAGCCTGGCGACATGGGCACGTCAGATCAAGAGTCCGGACGGCACGGAACGGCAAGGGAATTGACGCACTGTCGGCGCGCACGGCCCCTGTGGCAGAGCGCGCTCCGGCCCGACGCCACCGGCTCGCGACGGGAGCGCTGCGGCGTCCGGCACCGGCTGACGACGGGGGCGGCCGCCTGCCCGGGGCCGGCTCGCGGCGGGAGTGGCGGGCTGCCCGGCGCCGGTATGCGGGGGAGCAACGGGCTGCGCGGCACCGGTATGTGGTGTGGGTACCGGGCTGCCCGGCACCCACCCGGTGCGGGAGTCGGGCGGGCTCGCGGGGGAGTGGTCCGCCGTCACCGGGGGCCCCGCGTCGTACGGTGGGCGCGTGCTGCTGCCCGTGAACATCACGCTCGGGGCTGTCCTGGTCGCCCTGCTCCTCGTCGCCGCGGGCGTCGCCGCTGCCGCGCATCTGGGGCGGCACCGCGAGATCCTCGTCGCCGGGGTGCGGGCGGCGGTGCAGCTCGCCGTGGTCGCCCTCGCGATCCACTGGGTGGTCGGCTCGGTGCCGCTGCTGCTGGGATTCCTGGCGCTGATGTTCGCCGTCGCGGTTCGCACCGCGGGCCGCCGGATGACCGCCAACGCCACCTGGTGGTGGGCGGCCGCCCCCATCGCGGCCGGGGTCGCACCCGTGGTCGCGGCGCTGCTGCTCACCGGTCTCGTCCCGCTCAAGGGAATCGCGCTGATCCCGGTCACCGGCATCCTCATCGGCGGCGCGCTCACCGCGACCGTGCTGGGCGGGCGCCGCGCGCTGGACGAGCTGACCGCGCGGCGCGGCGAGGTGGAGGCCGGCATGGCGCTCGGCCTGCTCGACCGGGACGCCCGTCTGGAGATCGCGCGGCCCGCCGCGTCCGACGCCCTGCTGCCCGGTCTCGACCAGACCAGGACGGTGGGCCTGGTCACCCTGCCCGGCGCGTTCGTGGGCATGCTGCTCGGCGGCGCGTCCCCGGTGCAGGCGGGCGCGGTTCAGCTGTTCGTGCTGGTCGCGCTCATGTGCGTACAGGCGGTCGCGGTGTCGGTGGTGCTCGAACTCGTGGCACGCGGCAAGGTGCACCGCGAGGTCCGGGACCTTGGTCCCTGATGGCCCGCGTGCGGCATGCCGTACCCTTGAGGGCGCAGAAGGGGAGTAGCTCTTCGCCGGAACGTCGACATACTGCCGAGTCCCTCACCAGGGGTTCTTGGCCGGCGCCCGGAGGCGAGTTCCCGCAAGGGACCCGCCAGCGAGACCTTCGGCCGCAGTGACATGACCATTCATGGCGCTGTCGTGCCGAAGCGACCCCGAATCCAGCTCGGAACTGCTCTCGGTGCGGCCCGCCCGACCGATTGAGGAACCCCTTCCGTGCTCAGCCTCACGATCATGGCGATCACCTTCGGTGTGATCTTCCTCGCCGAACTCCCCGACAAGACCGCGCTCGCGGGACTCATGCTCGGCACCCGCTACAAAGCCTCCTACGTCTTCGTCGGCGTCGCCGCCGCCTTCGCCGTCCACGTCGTCCTCGCCATCGCGGCGGGCAGTGTGCTGACCCTGCTGCCGCAGCGGCTGCTCCAGGCGATCGTGGGCGTCCTGTTCCTCGCGGGCGCGGCGATGCTGCTCTTCAAGAAGGGCGACGACGACGAGGACGTGAAGCCGCCCGCCGACCAGTCGTTCTGGAAGGTCTCCGGGGCCGGCTTCATGCTGATCCTGGTCGCCGAGTTCGGTGACCTCACCCAGATCATGACGGCCAACCTGGCCGCCCGTTACGACAACCCGCTGTCCGTCGGCATCGGCGCGGTGCTCGGCCTGTGGGCCGTCGCGGGCCTCGGCATCCTGGGGGGCCGGACCCTGATGAAGCGCGTGCCGCTGCGTCTGATCACCAAGATCGCGGCCTGCCTGATGCTGGCCCTGGCAGGCTTCAGCCTCTTCGAGGCGATCGCGGGCTAGGCCCCGCACGGGTGCGCCCGGTAGCGCGTACGCCTCGCACGCCTACGGGTGACGACCCCGTGGGCGTGCGGGACCGTATCCGTACCGTCCCGCACGCCCACAGCAGGACGACGAAAACGGCCCCCGTGGTAGGACGGGGGCCGTTCGTCTTCGGGGGGTGGGCCGCTCAGCCGGTGATCTCCAGGCGCAGGGTGCCGTCCGCCTGGGCGGTGACCGTGAGGTGCGTGAGGTCGGGGACGTACGCGGTGGGCTCGTGGGCGTTCGCCCGGGGGCCCACGCCGACGACCCGCATCCCGGCGGCCCGGCCGGCCGCGATGCCGGCCTCGGAGTCCTCGAACACGACACAGTCCGCCGGGTCGAAGCCCAGCTCGGCCGCGCCCTTGAGGAAGCCCTCCGGGTCCGGCTTGCTCGCGCCCACGCTCTCGGCGGTGACCCGCACCTCGGGCATGGGAAGACCGGCGGCCGTCATACGGGCCCGGGCGAGCGCGGCGTCGGCCGAGGTGACCAGGGCGTGCGGAAGGCCGGCGATGGCGGCCATGAAGGCGGGGGCCCCGGCGACCGGGACGACGCCGTCGGTGTCGGCGGTCTCCTCGGCGAGCATCACCTTGTTGTCCGCGTAGTTCTGCTCCATCGGCCGCTCCGGGAGCAGCACGGCCATGGTGGCGTAGCCCTGGCGGCCGTGGACGACCTTGAGGGCCGCCTCCGGGTCGAGGCCGTTGCGCTCGGCCCAGCGGCGCCAGCAGCGCTCCACGACGGCGTCGGAGTTCACGATCGTCCCGTCCATGTCGAGGAGGAGGGCGCGGGCGGTCAGGACGGTGGTGGTCGTGGTGCTGGCCGACATCGGCGGACTCCAGGGCACGGGAGCGGGTGGCACGGAAAAGCGAACGGGTGGCGCGGAAAAACAAAGGTGACCCCCGCCCGCCGGTCAGGGAGTACAGGCAGGGATCACTTTGTTCCTCCACGATACAAAACGCGAGGGGGGTTGTGCCACCCGCCCCCCTCGTGCTGGGTGGACGGCGTCCCCCGCGGGTGCGGGCGTCGCGTTCTCAGGGCCGTCGCGTGACCGACTCCAGGGCCTGGCGGGTGGGCGGCCCGTAGACCCCCGCCGGGTCGCCCTCGACGCCCAGGTACGCCTGGAAGTCGCGCACCGCGCGTTCGGTCCGGGAGCCGAAGCCACCGTCGATGCTGCCGGTGTAGAGCCCCAACTGGGCCAGCCGCCGCTGGAGTTCGAGCACGCCGGGCCCCTTGTCGCCGCGCCGCAGCGTGCTGCTCGCGGGAGGCGCGAGCGGCTGGCGCGTGGGGGAGTGCGAGGGCTGCCCGGACACGGACGCGGAGGGGACCGGAGGCGGCTTCGACGGGGTCGGCGAGGCGGCCCTGGACGCGGACGGTGACGCCGAGGGCCGCGCGGACGCCGACCGGCTCGGGCTCGCCCTCTTCGTGCGGGACGCGGCGGCCGAGGGCGCCTGGGGGGACGCAGAGTCGTCGCCGTTGTACGGAACGACGGTCCCGGCCGCGTCCGGCAGCGCCTGCTTCGGGGTGGCGTCGTCGGCGAACAGGGTGCTCGCGAACGCCGCCGTGGCGACCGCGACCGCCGCGACCGCGCCGACGGTCAGCGCGGCCACGCGGCGCCTGCGGGGACTGCGCCCGGCTTCCGGGGGTGCGGGACGCGCCGCTCCGGTGGGCGCGGGCTCCGCAGCCGGGACCACCGCCCCGAGCCGCATCGTCCGCTCGGCGGGCGCCTCCGGGGCGGCCGGGGCGCCCTCCTCCGGCCCGGCCGAGGCGTTCGGCAGCAGCACGTACGGCCTGATGCGCAGCGGGTCGAAGTCCTCCGCGGCGGCGGCCTCGGCCGAGCGTTCGGCGTGCAGCGTCTCGGCGGCGCGCTCGCCGCAGACGCAGCCGGGTCTGCCGTCCACCCCGCGTTCCGCACCGCATGCGGGACAGCCCTGTCGGGTCATCGTCGGGTCCCCTCCCCAAGAAACTGCGAGCGATTATGCCGGGCGGCCCGCGGGCGCCCCAGCGTGCGCGGGCGACCCCGGCAGGCCATTTCCGTACATTCCGATCAAGATGGGGGGAGCGAGTCGGAGCACACACACGGATGGGACGTGGCCATGGCTCAGGGAACCGCCCCCGCCACCGTCGCCCCCGGTGCGGGGCAGGAACGGCGGACCGTACTGGTCGCCATCGGCGCGCTGCTGCTGGGCATGCTGATCGCCGCGCTCGACCAGACCATCGTCTCGACCGCGCTGCCGACCATCGTCAGCGACCTGGGCGGCATGGAACACCTGTCGTGGGTCGTCACGGCGTACATGCTGGCGTCGACCGCCGCGACACCGCTGTGGGGCAAGCTCGGCGACCAGTACGGCCGCAAGAAGCTGTTCCAGGTCGCGATCGTCATCTTCCTCATCGGCTCGGCACTGTGCGGCATCGCGCAGAACATGGGCCAGCTGATCGGATTCCGCGCGCTCCAAGGACTGGGCGGCGGCGGCCTGATGGTGCTGTCCATGGCGATCGTCGGCGACCTCGTCTCGCCCCGCGAACGCGGCAAGTACCAGGGCCTGTTCGGTGCGGTGTTCGGCGCCACCAGTGTGCTCGGGCCGCTGCTCGGCGGGTTCTTCACCGAACAGCTCAGCTGGCGCTGGGTGTTCTACATCAACCTGCCCATCGGCGTGGTCGCGCTCCTCGTCATCGCCGCGGTGCTGCACATCCCGGCGCGCGGCACCCGGCACACCATCGACTACCTGGGCACCTTCCTCATCGCCTCCGTCGCGACCTGCCTGGTCCTGGTCGCGTCACTCGGCGGTACGACCTGGCCCTGGGCCTCGGCGCAGATCATCGGTCTTGCGGTGCTCGGCGTGGTGCTGCTCGTGGCGTTCGTCGCGGTGGAGCGCAGGGCCGTGGAGCCGGTGCTCCCGCTGAAGCTGTTCCGCATCCGCACGTTCACCCTCGTCGCCGTCATCAGTTTCATCGTGGGCTTCGCGATGTTCGGCGCGATGACGTACCTGCCCACCTTCCTCCAGGTCGTCCAGGGCATCTCGCCGACGATGTCCGGCGTGCACATGCTGCCGATGGTCCTCGGCCTGCTGCTGACCTCCACGGCATCCGGCCAGATCGTCTCCCGCACCGGCCGGTGGAAGGTCTTCCCCATCCTGGGCACCGCGATCACGGCGATCGGCCTGCTGTTCCTGCACCGGCTCGACGAGTCGAGCTCCACCTGGGAGATGAGCGCCTACTTCTTCGTCTTCGGCGCGGGTCTCGGCCTGGTCATGCAGGTCCTGGTCCTGGTCGTGCAGAACGCGGTGGACTATGCCGACCTGGGCGTCGCGACCTCGGGAGCCACCTTCTTCCGGTCGATCGGAGCCTCCTTCGGCGTGGCCATCTTCGGCACGATCTTCACCAACCGGCTCACCGGAAAGCTCTCCGACGCCCTGGCCGGACAGACGCTGCCGCCCGGCATCGGCCCCTCCACGATCTCCGCCGACCCGCACGCCATCGCCCAACTGCCGCCCGCCGCACGCCCACCGGTGCTGCACGCCTACTCCTCGTCCATCACCGACGTCTTCCTGTACGCGGCCCCGGTCGTCCTCCTCGCCTTCGTGACGGCGTGGTTCCTCAAGGAGGACAAGCTGCGCGGCGCGGTCACCGCGCCCGACACCAGCCAGACCCTCGCCTCCAATCCCGTCGAGCGGTCCTCCTACGACGAGTGTGCGCGGGCCCTTTCGGTGCTCGGCACGCGCGAGGGGCGCCGGGAGATCTACCGGACGATCACCACGAAGGCGGACCTGGACCTGCTCCCGGCGGCGAGCTGGCTGCTGCTGCGCATCCGGAAGTACGGCTCCGCCGACCCCGCGGTGCTCGCCGAGCGCGCCCCCGTGCCGCTGCACGTCATCACCGAGGCAGCGCGCCAGGTGGAGGGGCGCGGGCTCGCCCGACGGGACGGACTGCCGCTGGTGCTGACCGAGGAGGGCCGCGAGGTCGCGGTGCGCCTGTTCGAGGCCCGCGAGGAGTCCTTGGCCGAACTGCTCGGCGACTGGTGGGGGCCCGACCGTCCCCGGGATCTGGTGAAGCTGATCGAGGAGCTGTCCTCGGAGCTGTCCGGCTCCGAGTCGGAACGGCCGACGGGCCCGGCCGCCCCGCGCGACCACGCGGCGTGAACCGCCCGCCGACCGGGCGGAACGGGGCGGCGTTAATTGGGTGGCGAGGACGGGGCGGCCCGGGATAGGCAGTGGCCATGAGTTGGATCATGGCCGTCGAGCGGCCCGACACCCCCGACGCGAGCGTGCTGCGGCGCGACTACTACGACGAGGTGGCGAGCCGGTGGTACGGCAGACCGGCCACCTCCGAGGAGATCGAGCGGGGACTCACCGACGACGGCGCGGACCGGCTCCGGTCGCCGACGGGTGACTTCGTGGTCGGCCGGTACGAAGGGCGGCCGGCCGCGTGCGGGGGCGTCCTGCTGTGTGCCGAGGCCCCCGTGATCGACGGTACGGCCCCGGCGACGGCCGAGCTCACCCGCGTCTACGTCCGCCCCTTCGCACGCGGGACCGGGGGCGGCGGGGCGCTGCTCATGGCCCTGGAGGACGCGGCTCGGCGCCTCGGCGCACGGCGGATCGCCCTGGACACGCGGCACGATCTGGTCGAGGCGCGCGGGCTCTACGCGAAGCACGGCTATCGCGAGGTGGCGCCCTACAGCGAGGGCCCCTACAGCGAGCGCTGGTTCGCCAAGGAATTGTGAGGGCTCACCCCTCCAACCCCGCTTCCGGCCGCGGGCCGTGGGGCCGGTCGCGCAGTTCCCCGCGCCCTCGAACCCGCTCCCTTCCGCCCGCCGTGCGTGGCTCGCGCGCGGTCCGCCGCGCCCCTAAACGCCCGGGGTACGGGCGGCTTCGGCCCGGGCGCCGGCCCTCCGGCGGCGTGAAGCGGCGGCGCCCCCGGCCGCGGCCGGCAGCACCAGCAGGCCGCCGCCCACCGTGAGCAGCCAGGCCGGGACCCCGCCCACCGTCGTCAACTCGTCGGTGTACCGGACTCGTTGGAAGGGGGCGTCATCGGCGGCCGCCCTCAGTTCGTGGTCGCCGGTGATGAGGGAGGGCTTCGGGAAGGTCTGGGTCAGGGCGGTCAGATAGACCGGGGCGGCCCGGCCGGTCAGGTCGCCGAGCGCACCCGAAGGATGCTCGACCCGGCCCGCGAACAGCGTCTCGGGCGCCGGGCCGCCGATCGCGGAGGCCGTCTCCATGCGGTGGCCGGACAGGACGTACAGGTTCAGGATCTGCGGCGTCCTCGCCTGCCGGGACAGCCGCATCGGGTAGACGGCGCGGTCGCTCGCGAAGGTCAGGCTCAGCGGGTCGAGGGGGCCGCCCAGGGTGCGCCCCGCCTGGTCGGGGGCCAGCCGGATCGCCACGTACTCCCACTTCTGCTCGACGTAGGGCCGCAGTTCGGTGGCGAGCGCGGGCGGGAGCCGGAAGCCGTTGCGGGCCAGCCAGTCGCGCAGCGCCGTCGGGTCGGAGGCGGTGAGACGGGCGACGTCGAAGGGGCCGAGCCGCTCGCGGCCGACCACCTCGACGGGAGGCGTCGCCCCGGCCCGTGGCGCGCCGTCGCCCACGCCGCGCTCCTCGGCGAACGGCCAGTCGCCGTCCCGGGGCCAGAAGTACGAGTGGGTGCGGTGCACCGGCGCGGAGAGCCCTTCGAGCTGGTCGAACAGGGCGCGGTCGCCGAGCTTCACGGTGGCCCGACTCGGCACCGGCATGATCCAGGCGGCTCGGGGCGCGTTCCCGTCGACGGTGAGCCGCATCACGATCTGCTCGGTGTGCCCGTCCCAGCGCACCACGGACGTCTCCTGACGCACACTCAGCTGACGCCCGCTCTGCGGCACCATCGCCCCGCAGCCGCACGCGTACGCCGGCGCCACCAGGGAACCCAGTTGCAGCGCCACCAGCGCGAGCGCCACCAGGAGCGCCCGCCGCCAGTGTCCTTGACCGTCCCGCATGTCCGCGTCCCCCGTGTGATCGACTGCCGGGAGCTACGACGGCGCCGCGGGACCGGCGGTTCCGCCCGTACGGCTGTGTCCGTTACGGGCCGGCCGCGGTCAGCTGCCGGGCGTGCCGCCGCCCAGGGCCGCGACATGGCCCGGGACCGGGATGCCGGTGGGCAGCGCCGGATCGGCCTCGGGCGTCCCGAACGAGGTGCGCACCGGCACGACCCCGGCCCACAGGCCGAGCTCCCCGTCGGGCCCGTCAGCGTCGTCGGGCGGGCCCGATGCCGTCTTGACGGATGCCTCGTCGAGGGGCAGGGCGAGCAGTGAAGTAGCTGCCAGTTCCTTGGAGTTGGGGCGCCGGGCGTAGTCCCACTGACCGGGTGCGCAGTGCTCGGTCAGGACCTTGAGCCCGTGCAGGAGCTCGTCGCCGTCGGTGATGAGCCGGGGCACGGCGTACACCATCGCGCTGCGGTAGTTGACGCCGTGCTCGAACACCGAGCGTGCGAGCACGAGCCCGTCGATGTGCGTGACGGTCACACAGACCTCGGCCTCGGGCGCCCGCACGATGCTGCGGCTGGCGACGGACCCGTGCACGAACAGCGTCCGGGTCGCGAAGTCCACTCCGTACACCGTCGGAACCACCATCGGGGTGCCGTCGACGACGACCCCGAGGTGGCACACGAAGCCGCCCCGCAGGATCGCGTCGAGGTCGGCGACCCGCGTACTGCCCTGCTCGCGGAGCCGCCGGTGCCGGGTCCGCTCGGTGACACCCAGCTCTGCCGAATCTGCCGATGCCTGCCGGGGCTGCTGATCCGGTTGGTGTACGTCCATTTTCCTGCCGATTCCGTCGCGATATGGGGGCAGTGCAACTGTTTCAGCAGGGAGGGGTGGGCATCAAGGGCTTTCGGTCCCCGATGCGATGCGATGCGATGCGATGCGATGCGATGCGCAGGGGTGGACGCAGGCGGGGCGGCGGCCAGGGCTCAGGGGTCGGGGGCAGAGGGCCAGGGCTGGGGGCTCAGGGGTCGGGTGGGCCAGAGCTGCGGGCTCAGGGCGCGAGGTCGAGGACGGCCTGGAGGTAGTCCTCCAGGCGTGCCCCGACGACACCCGGTGCGAGGTCGGTGCGGCCGAGCGTGCGCCAGGGGACGGCGACCTTCTCGGCGTCCGGGGCGAAGGCGAGCGCGTCCAGGAGCAGCCAGTGGACCAGGTCACGCCGGTCGGGCGAGAGCCGGCCGCCCGCGGCGAGGTACTGCCCGGGGAAGGCGAGGCCCGCCGGGACGCCGTAGAGCAGTGCGAGATTGGTCGAGCAGTGGGCCACGTCGAGGTCGGCCGGGCCCCAGGACGTCTCGACCCAGTCGACCACGCCGCTGATGTGCGGGTCGGCCCCGTCACCGGTGAACAGGACGTTGCCGGGGTGGAAGTCGCGGTGCAGGAAGACCGGCCGGTGGGCGGGCGGGCCGTGCCGGATGACGTCGACGGCGCGCCGCCAGAGGTCGGGCCGGCGGGTGGCTTCGGGAATCCGGACGCTTCCGGGAGAGGTCCAGGGCTCGTAGGTGCGCGGCCGGTGGGCCTCGTCGACCTCGATGCGGTGGATGTCTAGGAGCTGCCGGGCCAGCAGCGGCGCGCGCCGGTCGGCGCCCGGCGGGTCGATGCGCACCTCGCCCGGCAGCAGCGACATGAGCAGCGAGGGGTGGTCGCAGTACGCCCCCTCGGGGTCGACGGCGATGAGCTCGGCGCCGGGCACGCCGGTGCGGGCGAGGAGCGTCAGGACGTCCGCCTCACGCCGGAGCAGCCCGGGGGCGGCCCGGGCGTAGAACTCCTTGACGAAGGAGCGGAGCACCACGGACCGCGGCCGCTCGCCGCCCACGGACAGGCGCCGCATCTCGGAGGTCCAGCCGCCGTGCAGCGCGACCGCCCCCTCCACGGGCGCGCCCACGTTCTTCTCCACCCAGCGCCGGGTGGTGTCCCAACTCGGCCTCGGACCAGTCCCATTGATCATGGGGCCGAGGGTAGCGAGTGCCCGGGAGGAGACAGGGGCGGGGCGTAGGGGGACGGCCCCTGCCTCCCGGTTCCGGGTGGCGGGTCAGTCGCGTGTCACCTGGAGACCCTTGATGCCGTTCAGCCAGGCCGAGCGCAGTCGGCGGGGATCGCCCGCGAGGCGCAGGTCGGGCAGGACGTCGGCGATCGCGTTGAAGATCAGGTTGATTTCGAGCACGGCCAGGGACTTGCCGAGGCAGAAGTGCGGGCCCCCGCCGCCGAAGCCGAGGTGGGGGTTGGGGTCGCGGGTGATGTCGAAGCGGTGCGGCTCCTCGAAGACCTCGGGGTCGTTGTTGGCCGAGGAGTAGAAGATGCCGACGCGGTCGCCCGCCTTGATCTTCTGGCCGCCCAGTTCGGTGTCCTGGGTCGCCGTACGCTGGAAGGCGACGACCGGGGTGGCCCAGCGCACGATCTCCTCGGCGGCGGTCGCCGGGCGCTCGCGCTTGTAGAGCTCCCACTGCTCGGGATGGGTCAGGAAGGCGTGCATGCCGTGGCTGATCGCGTTGCGGGTCGTCTCGTTGCCGGCCACCGCGAGCAGGATCACGAAGAAGCCGAACTCGTCGGAGAGCAGATTGCCCTCGCCCTCGGCCGCCACCAGCTGCGAGACGATGTCCTTGGCCGGGCACTCCTTGCGGGCGGCCGCGAGGTTCATCGCGTACGACACCAGCTCCATCGCCGCCTCGGCGCCGATCTCCTCGGTGATCGCGTACTCCGGATCGTCGTACGCCGCCATCTTGTTGGACCAGTCGAAGATCTTGGTCCGGTCCTCCTGGGGGACGCCGATCAGCTCGGCGATGGCCTGGAGGGGGAGTTCGACGGCGATGTTGGTGACGAAGTCGAAGGTGCCGTTGTTCTTGTCGGCCTCCGCGAGCGCCGCGTCCACGATGGAGCGGGCACGGTCGCGCAGTGCGCCCTCCAGGGAGCGGATGGCGCGCGGGGTGAAGCCGCGCTGGACGATCTGGCGGACCCGGGTGTGCTCGGGCGGGTCCATGTTCAGCATGATCAGCTTCTGTACGTCGATCTGCTCGCGGCTGATCGACTCGTTGAAGCGGATCACCGCGGTGTTGGTGGTGGAGGAGAACAACTCCGGGTGCGTGGACACGTACTTGACGTCGGCGTGCCGCGTCACCGCCCAGTAGCCGTCGTCCTGGAAGCCGGAGATGCCGGTCGGCTGGGCGCACCACCACACCGGGGCGGTCCCGCGCAGCTCGGCGAACTCCGGGTGCGGTACGCGGGATTGGAGCAGGTCGGGGTCGGTGAAGTCGAACCCGTCGGGCAGGTGGGGGCAACGCATCGGCCACTCCATGTCTGACGGTCCATCAGAAGTTGTCCGAAAGGTAGTAACGGGTTCTACAACAAGCAAGGCTCGCGGCAGCATCTGTTGCCCACTGAACTCCCCACGCGGGGCGTGCACAACCCTTGCGTACCCGGGGTAGCTCTCATAAGACTGCACTCAGAACTAGAACGCGTATCAGTTCGTGGCCGTGCGGTGCCGGGACACCCAGCGGCTGTGTCAGGAGAGGACGAGCTCATGGCCGCGGAACCCGTCATCGTCGAAGCCGTACGCACGCCCATCGGCAAGCGCGGAGGCGCGCTCGCCAATCTGCACCCCGCCTATCTGCTCGGCGAGACCTACCGCGAACTCCTCGGCCGCACCGGCATCCACGCCGACTGCGTCGAACAGATCGTCGGCGGTACGGTCACGCACGCCGGCGAGCAGTCCATGAACCCGGCGCGCAACGCCTGGCTCGCGGTGGGGCTGCCGTACGAGACCGCCGCGACCACCGTCGACTGCCAGTGCGGATCGTCGCAACAGGCGAGCCACATGGTCGCGAACATGATCGCGGCGGGGGTCATCGACGTCGGCATCAGCTGCGGGGTCGAGGCGATGTCACGGGTGCCGCTCGGCTCCGGCTCCAAGCACGGCCCCGGCAAGCCGTGGCCCGACGAGTGGAACGTGGACCTGCCGAACCAGTTCGAGGCGGCCGAGCGGATCGCCCGCAACCGGGGGCTGACCCGGGAGCGCGTCGACTCCCTCGGCCTCCTGTCGCAGGAGCGGGCGGCCGTCGCCTGGAGCGAGGAGCGCTTCAAACGGGAGACGTTCGCCGTGCAGGTGCCCACGACGGAGGAGGAGCAGGCCGCCGGGCAGGGCATGTGGCGGCTCGTCGACCGTGACGAGGGCCTGCGCGACACGTCCATGGAGGCGCTCGGGCGCCTCAAGCCGGTCATGCCGACGGCGGTGCACACGGCGGGCAACTCCTCGCAGATATCGGACGGTTCGGCCGCCATCATGTGGGCCTCCAAGCGGATGGCCCGGGCGCTGAAGCTCAAGCCCCGGGCGCGGATCGTGGCGCAGGCGCTGGTCGGGTCCGACCCGCACTTCCACCTCGACGGGCCGATCGACGCGACGCGGGCGGTCCTGGGGAAGGCGGGGATGTCCCTGCGGGACATCGACCTCGTCGAGATCAACGAGGCGTTCGCTTCCGTGGTGTTGAGCTGGGCGCAGGTCTTCGAGCAGGACCTGGAGAAGGTGAACGTGAACGGGGGTGCGATCGCACTCGGGCATCCGGTCGGGGCGACCGGGGCTCGTCTCATCGCGACGGCGTTGCACGAGCTGGAGCGGCGGGACAAGGAGTTCGCGCTGGTCACGATGTGCGCGGGTGGGGCGCTGGCTACGGCCACGATTCTGCAGCGCCTGTAGGGGGGTTTGCCCACCCGCCCGCCCGTTGCGCGGGGTTGGTTGGTTCCGGGCCTCCCCGGGGCTGCGCCCCGGATCCCTGCGGGGGCTTCGCCCCCTGGGGGTTTGCCCACCCGCCCGCCCGTTGCGCGGGGTTGGTTGGTTCCGGGCCCCCCGGGGCTGCGCCCCGGATTCCTGCGGGGGCTTCGCCCTCTGCCCCCCGGGGCTGCGCCCCGGATTCCTGCGGGGGCTTCGCCCTCTGCCCCCCGGGGCTGCGCCCCGGGCCTCTACGGGCTCGGGGGCCGTTCGTGCCTGGGAGGGTGTCCGTCTGGAACGGGCCGGGCCGAGGGACCCCATGACGGGCTGGGCATGTCCGTGTCGGGCCGTGCCGAGGGCGAGGTCTTCAGGGGCGCGGGGAACTGCGCGACCAGCCACGCACGGTCCGCGGACGGACACATGGGGCCCGGGGGCGCAGCCCCCGGAGGCCCAGCCGTACCTTCTTGTCCCGGCGTGTTTCGGGGAGGGGCCGGAACCGGGGTCTGGGGCGCAGCCCCAGTGTCCGGAGGGGTGGGCCCAGGCCCCCTCCTGGGCGGGGGGTGGCCGGATGTCGCCGGGGGGCGGCGCCGCCTACGTTCGGGGGATGGTAAAGGCAATCGTATGGCTCGCAGGCGCAACTACCCTGCTCGCAGGGGGAGTTGGGGGCAACGCCCCCGCCGCCCCGGCCCGCCCCGCCCCGCGGGGCGCCCTCGTCTCGGTCGAGGCCGTGTCCACCCGCACCCCCACCCAGGTCGCCGAGTTCCTCGCAGCGGCCGGCATCGACAGCACCGAGGTCCGCTACGGCGTACGCGGATACCGGCTGACGTACCGCACGATCACCCCGCAGGGAACCCGCACCACCGCCACCGGCCTGCTCGTGCTGCCCGACGACGGCCGCCGGACCCGGCTCGACCTCGTCGCGGACACCCACGGCACCATGGTCGACCGCGACTACGCGCCCTCCGCCGCCGAGGACGACGGACGGCTGTCGCCGTATCTGCACGCGTCCGTCGGGCGGGCCGTCGCCGCGCCCGACTACCTGGGGCTCGGCGCGGGGCCCGGACGGCACCCGTACATGGACACCGCCTCCGGCGTGTCCGCCTCGCTCGACATGCTGCGGGCCGCCCGCACCGCCGCCCGCGAGCTGGGGCGCCCGCTGACCGGGGACGTGTACGGGACCGGGTTCTCGCAGGGCGGCCAGGTCGCCATGGCGCTCGGCCGGGCGCTGAGCCGGGGCGCGGACGCGCACTTCCGGCTGAAGGCACTCGCGCCGGTGTCGGGGCCGTACGACATCGCGGGGCAGGAGATGCCCGGGCTCTTCGACGGGCGGGTGAACGACACCAGCGGGGTGCTGTACCTGGCGTACTGGCTCACCGCGCAGAACCGCCTGCACCCCTTGTACCAGGACCCGGGCGAGGCCTTCCGGGAGCCGTACGCCCGGGTCGTCGAGGGGCTCATCGACACCCGTCACACCACGGAGGAGGTGCTCGGGGCGCTGCCCGGGACGGTGGAGGAGCTGCTCACGCCCGGGTTCTACGCGCGGCTCCAGCGGCCCCGCGGCGCCCTGCTCGACGCCATGCGGGACAACGACCGCACCTGCGACTGGAAGCCCGACGTGCCGGTCCGCCTCTACACCGCGAGCGGCGACACCGACGTACCGATGGGCAACACGCTCAGCTGCGCCCGGCGGCTGGCCGGACACGGGAAGAAGGCCCCGGTGACCGACCAGGGAGCGGTCGATCACAACGGGGCCTTCAGGAAGTCGGTGCCGCAGATCGTGCGGCTCTTCGACTCCGTTGCCGGTACGGCTCAGTACCAGCTGTTCTGCTGCCAGAAGTTCCAGGCGCCACACGGGCTGCCGTAGCGGTCGTTCATGTAGTTCAGGCCCCACTTGATCTGGGTGGCCGGGTTGGACTTCCAGTCGGCACCGGCGGAGGCCATCTTCGAGCCGGGCAGGGCCTGGACCAGGCCGTAGGCGCCGGAGGAGGAGTTGGTGGCGGACGGGTTCCAGCCGGACTCGTGGGTCACGATCTTGCTGAAGCACTGGAACTGGTCGGACGGCATCATCTGCTGCGCGATCGTCTTGGCGCTCGTCGGTGCGGCCTGAGCCGGGACGGCGGCCATGGCGATGCCGGAGGCGGCCAGCAGCGTGGCGCCGGCGGCGGCGATGGACTTCTTGCGAGCGGAGATGCGAGCGGCGAAAGACAACACGAAACCTAACTTCGGGGACATGGGGGTCGCACACCGCCGGAGGTTCAAGGACCTCCTTGGCGAGGGAACCCGATGTGAGTGGCCCGTGTGTGGACCGTGCGGTTCCGGCGACTCGAACAGTTGTAACCGGGTCGCCCAGGGGTCCGCAATCACCCCATTTACTAGTGGGAGTCGCATGGGGGGTGGAACGTCCCCGGGGGTGTAAGGGATACATAAGTCCAGGTCAACGCCGCTGCGGAAGGGCCTCTGGATCATGGCTGTGGGCCCCTATTCCGCCTCGTAGAGGACGAAGGTCCTGTGGGCCGCCTCACCCCGGAGGGACCCTTTTCAGGCCTCGAATGTGACCTGGGCCTCGAAGGCGGCACGCCTCGTCGCGCGTCGCAGCGCCTTCAGGACGGTCGCGCCGAGCGTCAGGGTCAGCACCACCGTGAGCGCCGCCCGGCCCAGGTCCCAGCCGAGCGAGGTGGCCGCGCAGTACGCGAAGAAGCGGACCAGGTTGTCGGACAGCGGGGCGCCGGGCTGGAAGGAGACGCCCGAGGACATTCCGCCGATGAAGGTCCAGCCCTGGAGGTTCATGACCGTGCCGTACGCGAACGAGGCGAGCGCGCCGTAGAGCGCGAGCAGGACCAGCTCGGCCCGGCCGCGCAGCCGGTGCGGGCCGGGCAGCAGGCCCGCCCCCATCGTGAACCAGCCCATCGCGAGCATCTGGAACGGCATCCACGGGCCGACCCCGCCGGTCAGCAGGGCGGAGGCGAACATCGTGACCGAGCCGAGTACGAAGCCGAAGCCCGGTCCGAGGACCCGGCCGCTCAGCACCATCAGGAAGAACATCGGCTCCAGTCCCGCCGTGCCCGCGCCCAGCGGGCGCAGCGCCGCCCCGACCGCGGCCAGCACGCCGAGCATCGCGACGGCCTTGGCGTCCATGCCGTCGTCGGCGATCGTGGCGACCACCACACCCACCAGGAGCGGGAGCAGCGCGGCGAAGAGCCAGGGGGCGTCCCGGGCGTGGGCGAGGCCGGAGTCCGCGTCTGCGAGCAGCGGCCAGCCGAAGGCCGCGATGCCGATGAGGGTGATGAGGGAGAGGGCCACCACCGCGCGGGGGCCCAGGCGGATGGCCCGGGCCACCTTCGTGACGTCCTGGCTCGTGGGGCTCGTGGGGCTCGTGGAGGTCGTGGGGCTCGTGGGGCGAATGGGGCTCATGAAAGGGCCTCGCGTACCTGCGCGACGGTGAGCCAGTGCTGGGGGGCCAGGACCTTGGCGACCTGGGGGGCGAAGGCGGGCGAGGAGACGACGACCTCGGCGGTCGGGCCGTCCGCGACGACCTCGCCGCCCGCGAGGATCACCACCCGGTGGGCGAGCTCGGCGGCCAGCTCCACGTCATGGGTGGCGAGCACGATCGCGTGCCCCTCGGCGGCCAGTGCGCGCAGCACGGTGACCAGGCGTGCCTTCGCCGCGTAGTCCAGGCCCCGGGTCGGCTCGTCCAGGAGGAGCAGAGGCGGGCGGCCGGTCAGGACGATCGCCAACGCGAGGGCGAGGCGCTGGCCCTCGGACAGGTCACGGGGGTGCGTGTCGTCCCGTACGCCCGGGAGCAGCGTGGACACCAGCTCGCGGCAGGTTCCGGGAGCGGCCCCGGCGTCCTGGTCCGCGGCGGCGCACTCCGCGGCGACGGTGTCGGCGTACAGGAGGTCGCGGGGTTCCTGCGGTACGAGGCCGACCTCGCGGATCAGTTCGCGCGGCGGGGTGCGGTGGGGAGTGCGGCCGGACACGGTCACCGCGCCCGAGGTGGGTTCGATCATGCCGACGAGGGTGGCGAGCAGGGTGGACTTGCCGGCGCCGTTGCGCCCCATCAGGGCGATGGTCTCGCCCGGGGTGACGTTCAGGTCCAGGCGGCGCAGCGCCTCGACCCGGCCGCGTCGCACGCCGAGGGCGGTGGCCGTGGCGGTGGCAGCACGGGTGGTGGCCGTCGCCGTTGTGGCGGAGGCGTCGGGGTTGACCGGCGGGCGGCGGAGGAGGGAGGCGAGGGTGCGCTTCGCCGTCGCGGGGCGAGGGGTGGCCGCCCGCGGCCGCTGGGTGCCTTCGGCGGTGGGGGTGCGGGGCGTACGCGTCGACAGCCGCTCGCGCAGGGGGCCCGCCCTGCGGCGGGCGTCCCGGACGGAGAGGGGGAGCGGAGTCCAGTTCGCCAGGTGGCCCAGGGCCACCACCGGGGGGTGGACCGGGGAGACGCGCATGATGTCGGCCGGGGTGCCGAGGACCGGGGCGTCGCCGGGTGCGGGCAGGAGGATGACCTGGTCCGCGTACTGGACCACGCGCTCCAGACGGTGCTCGGCCAGCAGGACGGTCGTGCCGAGATCGTGGACGAGGCGCTGGAGGACCGACAGGACGTCCTCGGCGGCGGCGGGGTCGAGCGCCGACGTCGGCTCGTCCAGGACCAGCACCTTCGGATGCGGCGTGAGGACCGAGCCGATCGCGACGCGCTGCTGCTGGCCGCCGGAGAGGGTGGCGATGGGGCGATCGCGCAGTTCGGCGAGGCCCAGCAGGTCCAGAGTCTCCTCGACGCGGCGGCGCATCACCGCGGGGGCGAGCCCCAACGACTCCATTCCGTAGGCGAGTTCGTCCTCGACGGTGTCGGTGACGAAGTGCGCGAGGGGGTCCTGGCCCACCGTGCCGACCAGGTCGGCGAGTTCGCGCGGCTTGTGGGTGCGGGTGTCGCGGCCGTCCACGGTGACGCGGCCGCGCAGGGTGCCGCCGGTGAAGTGCGGGACGAGCCCGGAGACCGTACCGAGGAGCGTCGACTTGCCGACCCCGGACGGGCCGACCAGCAGCACCAACTCGCCCTCGGGGATGGTCAGTTGCACGTTCCGCAGGGTCGGTTCGGGGGCGGAGTCGTAGGTGACCGAAACGTTCTCGAAGCGGATCACACGGACTCCTTCGGCGGTGCGGGCGGTGCGGGTGGCGCCGGTGGTACGGGCCTTGCGGCCGGCGCGGGCGGTACGGGTGCGACGAATGCGGGGAGCAGGCCGACGAGCAACGAGAGCGCGGGCCACAGCGGCAGGGCCGGTGCGGCGAGGGGGACGACCCCGAGGGTCAGGGCGTCGGAGGCGTGCGCGCCCGCCCGGATCATCAGCGCCGCGACCGCCGCGCCGGAACCGGCCACCAGCCAGGACCGGGTGTCCCAGCGGTCGGGCCGGTAGCGGGTACGGATCTGGCGGCGGCCGCCGAGGCGGAGCCCGGCGAGGGAGGCGGCCATCCCCGCCGCGAGGACGGGGATGCCGTACCCGGCGCCTTCGGAGGCGAGCAGTCCGTACGTCCCCGCGCACACGCCGAGGAGTCCGCCCAGGGTGAGGGCCGTGGTCAAGTGCCGTACGGAAGCGGTCACTTCGGCGGTGCGTCCGTAGCCGCGGGCGTCCATCGAGGCGGCCACCGCGACCGAGCGTTCCAGCGCCCCTTCGAGCACCGGCAGCCCGATCTGGGCGATGGCCCTGATGCCGCCGGTGGGGCGGCCGCGCAGCCGGCGCGCGGTCCGCAGCCGTACGACGTCGGCGACCATGTTCGGCGCGAAGGTCATCGCGACGACCACGGCCACCCCGGCCTCGTACAGGGCTCCGGGCAGCGACTTGAGGAGGCGGGCGGGATTGGCCAGCGCGTTCGCCGCTCCCACGCAGATCAGCAGGGTGGCCAGACGAACGCCGTCGTACAGGGCGAAGAGCATGCCCTCCGCGGTGACCCGGCCGCCGACGCGGATGCCCTTCGCCCAGTCGGGGAGCGGGAGTTCGGGCAGCGTGAACAGGGTGTGGCTGCCGGGGATCGGCGAGCCGAGGACCAGGTTGAAGGCGAGCCGGATGCCGACGACGAACAGGCCGATCTTGATGAACGCGGTGTAGGAGCGGGCCCAGGGGGCGTCGGTCTTGCGGGCGGCCACGACGTATCCGGCGACGCCGACGAGGAGGCCGAGCAGGAGGGGGTTGTTGGTGCGCGACGCGGCCGTGGCGAGACCGAGCGCCCAGAGCCACCAGGCGCCGGGGTGCACGGCGTTGCTCCGGCTCGCGGCGGGCGGGGCCGGTGCGAACCTCCGGCGGGGGCGGGGGGTTGCTCGGGCGGCCGCGGGCCGGTGGGTACCCGCCCGGCCTCCGGCCGGGCCGCTGCCGCCACCGGTACCCGCTGCCGGCCCGCCCTCGGCGCCTTCGTTCTGGGGTGGCATCGCCGGGTCAGTTTCCGCGGCGGCGGCGGGACTGCCAGATCGCCGCCGCGCCCAGCGCGAGGATGGCGGCCACTCCGGCCAGCAGGCCCACCGACGGGCCCGAACCCCCCGTGTCCTTCGCCGCGGCCGGCTTCGCGGTCGCTGCCGGGCCGTCGACCTGTTCGCCGCATCCCGTGCGCGGGTAGCCGCCGATCGCGCACAGCAGGGCCGCGCTGTTGTAGCGGAGCGGCTTCGCCACGGCGGCCAGGGCGTCGGCGGTGGTGGCGTCCGGGGCGACCTGCGCGCAGGCGGTGCGCGGGGCGGGCGGGGTGTCGCCCGGGGCCGCGTCCTGGGGCGTGCCGAAGTCGATGACGAGCGCGACCCGCTTCGTGTCGTCCTTGGTGGGCGTCGCACCGCACACCGCCTCGAAGGACGGTGCCGTACGCGGCTGGGTCGCGTCCTTGGAGTCCGCGCTCACCGCGAAGCGGAAGCCCTCCACCGAGCCGTCGCCGGGGTGCGCGGACGCCGGGCCCTGAGTGGCGTACGTCCACGCGTCGCCCGTCAGGTCCCAGAACGACCAGTACCGGTAGCCCGCCGCCTGGGCGGGCCCGGCGCCGGTGGCGAGGACCACCAGGGCGAGGAGCGGCGCGGCGAACGAGGCGAGGCGCGTGCGCATCACAGCTGCTGGTTCTTCTTGCGGCCGCTGATCAGGAAGCCGACGCCGATACCGGCGACCAGGCCGACGCCGACGATCCACCAGACGGAGATGCCGTCGTTCTTCTCGTCCGACTTCTGGTCCGACGTCTCGGACGAGGCGGCCGGGGACGCCGCCGACTCCGGGGCCGGGCCCGTCGCGTTGAGGGACGTGACCAGGTTCACTCCGCCGAAGTTCGTCGGGTCGGCGCCGGTCGCGTCCGCGGCGAAGACGAGCTGGGCGTAGGCGGCGGGGCCGTTCTCCTTGGCCCATGCGGTGGCGTTCTTGGCGAGCCAGTCGGCGGACGCCTTCGCCTGCTGCGCCCGGCCGTCGGCGGCGAGGGCGACGATCGCGTCCGCGGTGTTGCCGAAGTCGGGCTGGTCGGCGGCGCCCGGCATCGCGGACTTCAGGAATCCGGTCGGTGCCAGCGTCCTGGCGAGGTAGGCGGCGCCGTTGTGCGCGGCCTGCTCGGGCGTGGTGGCCTTCTCGCAGGCGGTGCCCTTGGCGTCGGCGGGGCCCGCGGTGGCGGTGAGGCCCTTGCCGAGCGAGCCGGTCACCGCGGCGGCGGTCGCGTCGGCGTTGGCGTACAGCTTCCCGGTCTTCAGGTCGCCCTGGTAGGCGAAGGCGCCGCCGCCGGAAGGGTCGTCGCAGGGCAGCGCGAAGGCGAGCAGCCCGTCGAACGGAGACTTGCCGCCCTTGGCCGACTTCACCTCGGCCGGCTTCTCGCCGGCGGCGGCGAGCGCGCCGATGACGATCGCGGTGGAGTTGGCGTCGCTCTTCGAGCCGGGGTTGTAGGCCCAGCCGCCGTCGTCGTTCTGTACGGACTTCAGCCAGCCGGCGCCCTTCTTCACGGCGTCGTCGTGGCCGCCGAGCGCCACCAGTGCCTGGACCGCGGCGGAGGTGGCGTTGGTGTCCAGCATCGCCTTGGGGTCGCACGGCTTGGCCGCGTCCGCGCGGAACGCGGTGAAGGCACCGCTCTCGCACTGCTGGCCGGTGAGCCAGGTGATGGCCCGGGCGGCGGGCTTGACGCCCGCCTTCTCCTGGGCGAGGAAGGCGAGGGACTGCCGGAAGACGCCGTCGTACTGGGGGTCCTTGGTTCCGTACAGGCCCGGCGGGACCGCCGCGGGGGACGGCGTGCCGTCGGCGAATGCGGCCGGGGCGGCGCCGCCCAGGACGGCGGTGGCGGCGGCGAGCGCTGCGGCGCAGCGGCGTACGGTCATGGCGGGCGGTGCCTCTCCTGCGGGGGAGCGCGGGCGGGCGCGCGCTGGCACCCGGCTCGGGCCCCGTATACCTCGACGGTGCGGGCCACCCGCGGTGTGCGGGTGACGTGTGAGCCGGTCATGCGGGACGGGGCATTCCGGCTTGCCACCGGAGTGGCCTCACGGCTGCGGGTCAGCGCCGGATTCGCACCGGCTTCCCCCCGTACGTGCATGACGACCCGCCCACCCTACCCGGCGGGTGGACGCCGCCGGGGCTCCGCCCCGGCCCCCCTGAGGGGCTCCGCCCCTCGAACCCTGCGGGGGCTCCGCCCCCTGCACCCCCGTTCGCGCCTGAAGGGCGCTCGTCCTCAAACTCCCCCAAGGCCTCAAGGGCCAGGGGGACCCCCATGACGGGCTGAAGATGCCTGCGCCGGCCCGCACCGATCAGCCGGGAGGGCTGAATGCCCGGTGCGGGCAAGCACCAAGGCTTTTAGGGGCGCGGGGAACTGCGCGGCCGGCCCAGCACGGTCCGCAGCCGAAAAATGGGGGCCCGGGGGTGCAGCCCCCGGAAGCCCACCCACCCGCCACTCCCCCCCGGAGGGTTTGGGGAGGGGGGCGGGGAGGGGCCAAGAACCGGGGTCCGGGGAGCCCCGGGGTGCCTCAGCCGGGCTCGGTCGAGCGGAACCGGACCACCCCGCCCCCCGGCACCCGCTCGACCCTGCCCAGCTTTTCGAGCCGCCGCACGTGCGCCTCCGCCTCCGACACCGCGATCGTGCGTGACCCGTACGGAATCTGCGCCCAGGGCCGGTTCCACTCCATGCGCTCCGCCAGCTCCCACGGTGTGAGGGGGACGGCGAGCAGGGACAGCAGGCCCGTCAGCCGGTCCTCGTGGTGGGACAGGAGCTCGCGCACCCGCGCTCCCGCCGTCGTGAACGCGTGCTGGTGGGCGGGCAGCACCTCGGCGACCGAGAGGCGGCCGACCCGTTCGAGGGAGTCGAGGTAGTCGCCGAGGGGGTCGGTCTCTACCGCGTCGTCGGGGTCCTCGTACAGGCCGATGTGCGGGGTGATCCCGGGCAGCAGGTGGTCGCCGCTGAACAGGCGCCCGTTGCCGGGCAGCCCCGAGGGGTGCTCCTCCTCCAGGTGGAGGCAGACGTGGCCCGGCGTGTGCCCCGGTGTCCAGATCGCGCGGAGCCGGCGCCCGGCCAGCGGCAGCAGGTCGCCCGGCACGATCTCGCGGTCCGGCAGTGCGGCCCGCAGCCCCGGCAGGGTGCGCATGCGTCCGGACGTACGGGCCTCCCGCAGCGGGGCGAGATGCTCCTCGGGTGCGCCGACCGCCGCGAGCTTGGCGCACAGGTAGTCCAGCCAGACGCCCGGTCGGGCCTCCCGGGTGCGGCGCACCACGGCTGCGTCCGCCGCGTGCATCGCGATCCAGGCGCCCGAGGCCTCCCGGACCTGACCGGAGAGGCCGTGGTGGTCGGGGTGGTGGTGGGTGATGACCACCCCGTGCACGGCGGACACGTCGGTACCCAGCGCCCGCAGGCCCGCGGCCAGGGTGTCCCAGGAGTCCGGGTCGTCCCACCCGGTGTCGACGAGCACCGGCCCCCGGTCGGTGTCGACGAGGTGGACCAGGGTGTGGCCGAGCGGGTTGTCCGGGATCGGCACCTCGATGGAGTGGACCCCGCCCCCGTGGTCGGTCACCCGAGGCGTGGCCGGCTCCCGCGTCGGCTCCTGTGCCCGCTCCCGCGCTGGCTCCTGCGGCATGGAGTCCTCGTCTCTCTGGACCCCGAACTCCGGGTCCGTGTGCGGCCGGCCGGCGCCACCCGGTCGAGTGGCACGCCCCGGCCACTATAACTAGAACTGGTTCCACTGGTCGCCCGGTTCGTCCCGCCCTCCCGCGATCAACTCCGTTCGCTCGGACGTCAGCCGACCCGTCCCCGCCGTGGACTAGTGCAACTAGAACTGGTATCAGTTCTGAAACAACGTCAGGCCACAGCGAAGCCCGCGCCGCAGGAGGCACCAGGCATGACCGAGCTCGTGGAACACGGACAGCTTTTCATCGGCGGGGAGTTGACCGACCCGCTCGGCACCGACGTCATCGAGGTGATCTCGCCCCATACCGAGCAGGTCATCGGCCACGTCCCGCACGCCTCCCGGGCGGACGTGGACCGGGCCGTGGCCGCCGCGCGACGGGCCTTCGACACCGGACCCTGGGCGCGGGCCACGCCCGAGGAGCGCATCGAGGTGGTGTCCCGGATCAAGGACGCCATTCTCGTACGGCACGAGGAGATCGCCCGGTCCATCAGCTCACAGAACGGCTCCCCGTACTCCTGGAGCGTGCTCGCCCAGGCGCTCGGCGCGATGATGGTGTGGGACTCGGCGATCACCGTGGCCCGCCAATTCCCTTACGAGGAACGGCGGTCGGGCGCGCTCGGACCGCTCCTCGTGCGGCGGGAGCCGGTGGGGGTCGTGGCCGCCGTGGTGCCGTGGAACGTCCCGCAGTTCGTGGCCGCGGCCAAGCTGGGGCCCGCGCTGCTCACCGGCTGCTCGGTGATCCTCAAGCCGTCCCCCGAGTCGCCCCTCGACTCCTACATCCTCGGCGAGATCGCGGCCGAGGCGGGAGTGCCGGAAGGGGTGCTGTCCATCCTGCCCGCGGACCGCGAGGTCAGCGAGTACCTCGTGGGGCACCCCGGCGTCGACAAGGTGTCCTTCACCGGTTCCGTCGCGGCCGGCAAGCGCGTGATGGAGGTCGCCGCGCGCAACCTCACCCGCGTCACCCTGGAGTTGGGCGGAAAGTCGGCCGCGGTGATCCTGCCGGACGCCGACCTCGAAGCGGCCGTCGCGGGCGTCGTCCCGGCCGCCTGGATGAACAACGGGCAGGCGTGCGTGGCCCAGACGCGCATCCTGGCCCCGCGCAGCCGGTACGAGGAGATCGCCGAGGCGTTCGCGGCCGCCGCGGGCGCGCTCGTCGTGGGGGACCCGCTGGACGCGGCCACCCAGGTCGGCCCGCTGGTCGCCGAGCGGCAGCGGCAGCGCTCGCTGGACTACATCAGGATCGGACAGGAGGAAGGCGCCAAGATCCTCACCGGGGGCGGGCGTCCGGCCGGGTTCGACCGGGGCTGGTACGTCGAGCCGACCCTCTTCGGTGACGTCGACAACACGATGCGCGTCGCCCGGGAGGAGATCTTCGGACCGGTCATCTGTCTGCTGCCGTACGGGGACGAGGCCGAGGCGCTCAGGATCGCCAACGACTCCGAGTACGGGCTCAGCGGCAGCGTGTGGACCGGGGACGTCGAGCACGGCATCGACTTCGCGCGCTCGGTGCGCACCGGCACCTTCAACGTCAACACCTTCAGCCTCGACATGCTGGGCCCGTTCGGCGGCTACAAGTCCTCCGGTCTGGGGCGGGAGTTCGGGCCCGAGGGCTTCGGCGAGTACCTGGAGCACAAGATGATCCACCTGCCCGCCGGGCACGGAGGCGAGTGATGGGCGACCGCTGGCACGTCGAGGTCGACCGGAGCGTGTGCATCGGATCCGGCATGTGCGTCAACCACGCCCCGGCCGGGTTCGAGCTCGACTCCGCACGTCAGTCCCACCCGCGCAGCCCCGACAGCGACGCCAGCGAACAGGTCCTGGCCGCCGCCGAGGGCTGCCCGGTCGAGGCCATCTCGATCACCCTGGCCGACTCCCGGGAGGCCGTCTTCCCGCCCGAGGACTAGCGCCGCCGCGCAGGCCCCGACCCTGGCGCCAACTCCCCTGTGGGCCCTGCCTGTTCGGACCCCGCGAACACGGGTCGGTCCGCGGTCCGGGCGAACGGATCGGTGGGGGCGCCGGGGCGCCTGCGCGCGCAGAGCGGGTCGGTCCTGGGGCCGCGGGGGCGGGTGTCGGCCCCTGAGCGGGCCGCAGGCCTAGGCGCGCTGGTCCCTGGCCGGGGCCGTGAGGTCGATGAGTCTGCAGACGGTCTCGATGTCGATCTTGACCTGGGCGATGGACGCCCGGCCCGAGAGCCAGGTGATCAGGGCCGAGTGCCAGGTGTGCTCGATGACCCGGACGGCCGAGAGCTGCTCGGGCGTGGGGTGATCGAGGCCCATCGCGTCCAGGATGATCGCCGTGGTCTGCCGCGAGACGGTGTCGACCTCGGGGCTCACCGAGCGGTCCGCGAAGGTGAGGGCGCGCACCATCGCGTCCGCCAGGTGCGGCTCGCGCTGGAGCGCGCGGAAGGCCCGCATGAGGGTTTCGGCCACCCGCTCCGCCGAACCGGTGCCGGACGGCGGATGCTTGCGCAGGGTGCCGTGCAGATGCTGGAGCTGGTCCTGCATGGTGGCGACCAGGAGGTGGATCTTGGACGGGAAGTAGCGGTACAGGGTGCCGAGCGCGACCCCCGCGGCCTCGGCCACCTCGCGCATCTGCACCGCGTCGAAGCCGCCGCGGCTGGCCAGCTGGGCGCTCGCGTGCAGGATGCGACGGCGCCGGGCCTCCTGGCGTTCCGTCAGGGGAGGGGCGGCCGGGACGGCCGCCTTGGCTTCCGCTGTCATGTGTCCCGTTCCGTTTGTCCAGTTCTCTGCCACCGGTGTTCGGCCGCCCAGCATGGCAGGGGCCCCGCCGTGGCGCGAATCACCTGATCCGGCTCTTACGGTCGCGCTACCTGCCGGTAGATTCGATGCTCCTTGAGTGATCGAAGTACGCTCAAGAAGGACCAAGTCTGGAACTTGTTCTAGATTAGCGCGAGCGGTTACGCTCCGGCGAAACGCAGTGATGAAGGGGGCCGCGTGTGACCGCTGAGGCCATCGAGGCAAGCCCCCGCGCCGGGGGCGCCGACCGTGCGGGCGATCGCCCGCTGCGGATCGCGCTGCTCACCTACAAGGGGAACCCGTTCTGCGGCGGCCAGGGCGTCTACGTCCGCCACCTCTCGCGCGAACTCGCCCGGCTCGGGCACTCCGTGGAGGTCATCGGCGCCCAGCCCTACCCCGTGCTCGACGAGGGCGTCCCGCTCACCGAGCTCGCCAGCCTCGACCTGTACCGCTCGCCCGATCCCTTCCGCACGCCCGCCAGGGACGAGTACCGGGACTGGATCGACCGCCTGGAGGTCGCCGCCATGCGCACCGGCGGCTTCCCCGAGCCGCTCACCTTCTCGCTGCGCGCCCGGCGTCATCTGGTGGCCCGGCGGGGCGAGTTCGACGTGGTCCACGACAACCAGACGCTCGGCTACGGGCTGCTCGGGGACGTCGGCGCGCCCCTGGTCACCACGATCCACCACCCCATCACCGTCGACCGCCGGCTCGAACTGGACGCGGCGCCCGACTGGAAGCGCCGCGCCTCGGTGCGCCGCTGGTACGGCTTCACGCGGATGCAGAAGCGGGTCGCCCGCCGGCTGCCGTCGGTGCTGACCGTCTCCGGGACCTCCAAGGGCGAGATCGTCGACCACCTCGGCGTGCGCGCGGACCGCATCGAGGTCGTGCACATCGGCGCCGACACCGCCCTGTGGTCGCCGGACCCGGCCGTCGCCGAGGTGCCCGGCCGGATCGTGACCACCTCCAGCGCGGACGTGCCGCTCAAGGGCCTCGTCTTCCTCGTCGAGGCCCTGGCCAAGCTGCGCACCGAGCACCCGGCGGCCCACCTCGTCGTCGTCGGCAAGCGCGCCGAGGACGGGCCGGTCGCCCACGCCATCGAGAAGTACGGGCTCGGTGACGCCGTCCGGTTCGTCAAGGGCATCACCGACGCCGAACTCGTCGACCTCGTACGTTCCGCGCAGATCAGCTGTGTGCCCTCGCTGTACGAGGGCTTCTCGCTGCCCGCCGCCGAGGCCATGGCGACCGGCACCCCGCTGCTCGCCACGACCGGCGGGGCGATCCCCGAGGTCGCCGGCACCGACGGCGAGACCTGCCTCGCGGTGCCGCCCGGCGACGCGGGGGCGCTGGCGGCCGGGCTCGCCCGCCTCCTCGGTGACCCCGAGCTGCGGGCCAGGCTCGGCGCGGCCGGCCGCGAACGGGTCCTGGAACGCTTCACCTGGGCCCGCGCCGCCCGGGGCACCGCCGAGCTCTACCGCGAGGCCATCGAGGCGCAGGGCCGTACGGCCCGGAAGCCCGCCAGGTGACCGGGCGCCCCGCGCCCACGACTACCGGCCGCTCCGCGGCCACAGGTGATCTCCATCGGAAAGGGCAGACCCCGTGCTGACCGTCGACTTCTCCCGCTTCCCGCTCGCCCCGGGCGACCGCGTGCTCGACCTGGGCTGCGGCGCGGGCCGGCACGCCTTCGAGTGCTACCGGCGCGGCGCCCAGGTCGTGGCGCTGGACCAGAACGCCGAGGAGATCCGCGAGGTCGCCAAGTGGTTCGCCGCGATGAAGGAGGCGGGGGAGGCGCCCGAGGGGGCCACCGCCACCGCGATGGAGGGGGACGCGCTCAACCTGCCCTTCCCCGACGAGTCGTTCGACGTCGTGATCATCTCCGAGGTCATGGAGCACATCCCCGACGACAAGGGCGTGCTCGCCGAGATGGTCCGCGTGCTGCGGCCCGGCGGCCGCATCGCGGTCACCGTCCCGCGCTACGGGCCCGAGAAGGTGTGCTGGGCGCTGTCCGACGCGTACCACGAGGTCGAGGGCGGCCACATCCGCATCTACAAGGCGGACGAACTCATCGGCAAGATGCGGCAGGCCGGCCTCAAGCCGTACGGCACCCACCACGCGCACGCGCTGCACTCGCCGTACTGGTGGCTCAAGTGCGCCTTCGGCGTCGACAACGACAAGGCGCTGCCGGTGAAGGCGTACCACCAGCTTCTGGTCTGGGACATCATGAAGACGCCCGGCATCAGCACCGTCACCCGGCTCGCCGAGCGGGCGCTCAACCCGGTCGTCGGCAAGAGCTTCGTGGCGTACGCGACCAAGCCGCACCTGCCCGTGGGCGCCGCCAAGTGACCTCTCCGGAGCGCACCGAACACCTCGTGCTGCCCGGGGTGCTCACCGCGGGCCAGGCCGGGCAGACCGTGGCGGCGCTGCTCGCCGCGCAGCGCGCCGACGGCGCCATCCCCTGGTTCCGCGGCCACCACCTGGACCCCTGGGACCACACCGAGGCCGCGATGGCGCTGGACGCGGCGGGCGAACACGCCGCCGCCGAGCGGGCCTACGAGTGGCTCGCCCGGCACCAGAACGACGACGGGTCCTGGTACGCCGCCTATCACGACGGCGAGCACGACCGGGTCACCGACCGCTGCCGCGAGTCCAACTTCGTCGCCTACATCGCGGTCGGGGTCTGGCACCACTACCTCGCCACCGGCGACGACACCTTCCTCGACCGGATGTGGCCCAAGGTCTTCGCGGCCGTCGAATGGGTCCTCGCGCTCCAGCAGAGCGGCGGGCAGATCGGCTGGAAGCGCGAGGAGGACGGCACCGCCGTCACCGACGCGCTGCTCACCGGCAGCTCCTCGGTGCACCACGCCCTGCGCTGCGCGCTCGCCATCGCCGAGCAGCGCGAAGAGCCGCAGCCCGACTGGGAGTTGGCGGCCGGTGCGCTCGCGCACGCCATCCAGCACCACCCCGAGCGCTTCCTCGACAAGTCCCGCTACTCGATGGACTGGTACTACCCGGTCCTCGGCGGTGCCCTGACCGACGCGGAGGCCAAGGCCCGCATCGACGCGATGTGGGACGACTTCGTGGTGCCCGGCCTCGGAGTGCGCTGTGTGCTGCCCAACCCGTGGGTCACCGGCGGCGAGAGCTGCGAGCTGGCCCTCGCGCTGTGGGCGACGGGCGAGTCCGACCGGGCCCTTGAGGTCCTCCAGTCCATCCAGCACCTGCGCGACCCTGCGACGGGCCTGTACTGGACGGGCTACGTCTTCGAGGGCAACCGCGCGGTATGGCCCGAGGAGCTCACGACGTGGACGGCGGGCTCGCTGCTGCTCGCGGTGGCGGCCCTCGGCGGCGACGAGGCGACCGGGGCGGTCTTCGGCGGCGAACGGCTGCCCAGGGGCCTGGCGCCCTACTGCTGCGGGTAGGACGGGCCCGTACGGAGAGGCCCCGCCGCGGCCGGGACGACCCGTACGGAGTCGCCCGAGTGGCGCAGTGCGGTGGGCCGGGTGAGGCTGCCGGGGAGGCCGAACATCCCCCG
Organism: Streptomyces xanthochromogenes; assembly: GCF_014650455.1. Lineage (GTDB taxonomy): Bacteria > Actinomycetota > Actinomycetes > Streptomycetales > Streptomycetaceae > Streptomyces > Streptomyces xanthochromogenes. The sequence continues at coordinate 188,166 of NZ_BMUZ01000002.1, forward strand.
GAGGTCATCGTGCCCACTACGTTCCCCATCCGCCGCATAATCGTGGCGGTCGTCCTGTCCTGCGCCGTCCTGGTGTCGACGACCGCCTGCGGAGGAGAGACCAGGTCCACCCAGCGCGCCGCGCTCGCCGCGGCCGAGAGCACCCCCTCGCCGACCGCGTCGGCCGAGCGGCAGAAGCTCGCCAAGACCCGCTTCGTCGCCAACGCCGGACTCGCCGCGGGCGCCGCCTACCAGTGGATCATCAAGCCGTACAAGGCGGGCAAGTTCAAGAAGGGCGCGAAGGGCCGTACGTTCGCGCTCGTCAAGGCCGGTCTGGCCGGTGCGTTCACGTACAACCGCCTGAAGGCGGCGACCGAGAACGCCAAGGGCGACCCGCTGCTTTCCAAGGCCGTGGCGCCCCTCACCTCGGGCATCGACTCGCTCAAGAACCTGAGCGGCAAGCTGCGCAAGGGTGACGCGAACGACTCCGACGTCGGGGTGTTCGAGAACATGATCAACGGCGTCAAGGACGCGGGCCAGAAGGCGGGTGCGCCGGTCAAGGACCAGGTGCCTTCCGCGGGCCAGCTCGCCGGCGGCTGAAGCGGCGCTAGGAGTTCAGCTCCGCCAGCGTGCGCAGCGTCAAGGGGTCCGGTGAGGTGACCAACAGGTCCGTCACCGGGCCCTTGCGCCACAACTCCAGGCGTTCCGCGATGCGTTGACGGGGACCCACCAGGGAGATCTCGTCGGCGAACGCGTCCGGCACGGCGAGCACCGCCTCCTCCCGGCGGCCCGCGAGGAACAGCTCCTGGATGCGGCGGGCCGCGTCCTCGTACCCCATGCGGGCCATCAGGTCGGCGTGGAAGTTGCGGGCCGCGTGCCCCATGCCGCCGATGTAGAAGCCCAGCATCGCCTTGACCGGGAGCAGCCCCTCGGCGATGTCGTCGCAGACGTGGGCGCGCACCATGGGGGCGATCAGGAAGCCCTCGCGCAGGTCCGCGAGCGAGGCCTCGTAGACGCCCGTGCGGGTCGGCGACCAGTACAGGGGGAGCCAGCCGTCCGCGATGCGGGTGGTCTGGGCGATGTTCTTGGGGCCCTCGGCGCCCAGGAGTACGGGGATGTCCGGGCGCAGGGGATGGGTGATGGCCTTGAGGGGCTTGCCCAGACCCGTACCGTCCGGGCCCGCGTAGGGAAGCGCGTGGAAGCGTCCGTCGAGCTCCACCGGGCCCTCGCGGCGCAGCACTTGGCGGATCACGTCCACGTACTCGCGGGTCGCGGTGAGCGGACTCGACGGGAAGGGCCGGCCGTACCAGCCCTCCACCACCTGCGGCCCCGAGAGCCCGAGGCCCAGCATCATGCGCCCGCCCGAGAGGTGGTCGAGGGTGAGGGCGTGCATGGCGGTGGCGGTGGGGGTGCGCGCCGCCATCTGCGCGACGGCGGTGCCGAGCCGGATGCGCGAGGTGTGCGCGGCGATCCAGGTCAGCGGGGTGAAGGCGTCCGAGCCCCAGGCCTCCGCGGTCCACACCGAGTGATAGCCCAACTCCTCGGCGGTGCGGGCGAGTTCGAGGTGGGAGGGGTTCGGTCCGCGTCCCCAGTAGCCGAGTGCGAGTCCCAGGCGCATGTGCCGTCCCCTCCCGGTGATCTGACGATCCGTCAGGGGAGCGTAGGGCAACGGCCCCCCGCCCGGAAGGGGCGGGGGGCCGTCGGGGTGCTGCGGGTGATCAGCCGCGCTGGATGCCGGTGGTGTCCTGGAGGACGCCGCGGCGGCCGTCCTGCGTCTGGGCGACCAGGCCGGGACCGCGCTGGTCCACGGCCAAGTACCACGTGCCGGGGGCCAGTTCGGCGATCGGGGTGGGCGAGCCGTCCTCCGCGTACAGCGGGCGGGCGACGGGGACCGCGAACCAGAACGGGGCGAAGTCGCCGGCCGGGGCGGCCGCGGCGGGCTGCGCCTGGCTGTCCTTGTTCGGCTCGGCGGCGGCCGGCGCCTGCGCGCCGAACGGCTGGGCCTGGGCCTGGGCGCCGGGGTGGCCGCCGAGGCTCGGGTCGCCGGGCTGTGCGCCGTAGGGCTGCTGGGCCGCGCCGGGGTAGCCGTAGCCACCGGCCGGCTGGGCCGCGTTCGGGTAGCCGTAGGGCTGCGGGGCGGCGGCGGGGCTCGGGGTGCCCATCAGGGGCGCCTTGAGCGCGGCGACCAGCGGCGCGGCGACGGCTGCCGCGGCGAGCACCAGCGCGGCGATGAGGCCGAGGATCATGCCGGCGCCGGAGCCGTGCGCGTCGATGATCGTCCAGAACGCGGTCCACGCGGCGAAGACGGTGAAGGCGACACCGAACTGCGTGAGGTCGAGGCCCGCGACCGTCTTCGGCTGCGGCAGCGAGCGGCCGACGACGACGAGCACCGCGCCGATGATGCCCGCGAGGTACATGCTCATCAGGAGCGAGAGCGAGTCCCAGGCGTTCGGGGCGGACTGGCTCGGGCAGAACTGGCCAGAGCAGCTCGGAGTGGATGTGAGATTCAGGAACGAGGCGATGAACAGCACCACCGCTGCACCGATCACCACGCCGTCGCCTCGTGTGAGGGAGCGGATGTTCACGTAAAAGTCCTCTTTTATGTCGTCTCGTCGGGGCGGTCATCGCTGCCGCCGGTGTACGTGCACACGGCGTGAAGCTCTAGGTGGTTCCCCCTGTGCGGAAGAATCTATCGTCTGGAACTGTGGGCCGTACGGCGGGTCGGGAGCCTACCCGCCCAGGAACGCCGTAATGCCGTCGGCGATGCCCTGAGCGGCCTTCTGGTGCCAGGCCCCGCTCTTGAGGAGCTCCGAATCCCGGGAATCGCGCATGTTGCCGCACTCGATGAACACCTTCGGGACGGTCGACAGGTTGAGTCCGCCGAGGTCGCTGCGGGTGTCGAGGGCGGTGCCGCCGCCCACGTAGTTGGAGGCGTTCATGCCGGTGTCCAGGACGAACTTCCCCGCGATCCGCACACCGAGTTCACGCGAAGGCCCCACGATCGGGGCGGTGTCGGCGCCGCCGCCCTTCACCTTGGCGGGCAGGATGACGTGGAAGCCGCGCTGCCCCTCGTCCGCCCCGTCCGCGTGCACCGATACGACGGCATCGGCCTTCGCCCGATTCCCGACCCGGGCCCGCTCGTCCACACACGGTCCGAATGTCCGGTCGCCGTCCTGGGTGAAGACGACCTTGGCGCCCTGCTTTTCCAGGATCGCCCTGATCCGGTGCGACACATCGAGGGTGAACTCGGCTTCCGTATAACCGTCGTTGGTCTCGGTGCCGGTGGTGTCGCATTCCTTCTTGTTCGTTCCGATGTCCACCGGCTCATTGATCTCTTTTGTATGCCGGAAATTATTCGGATTGTGACCCGGATCGATGACGACGGTCTTTCCGGCGAGCGTGCCGGTGCCGGAACCGCCCCCGGGCGGAGCCGAGGGCGAGGCGGGGCGGGGGCTGCCCGTCACGGCCGGGGTGCCGGTGCCGGGGCGCGCGGACTGCTCGGTGCGGCTGGGCAGGGGCAGGACCTGGGGCGGCTTGTCGTCGTGGCCGGCGGTCCCTTCCATCGCCTGCCACACGAGCCAGCCCGCGAGGGCGGTCGGCGCCAGGGCGGCGAGGGCGACGAGGGCCCGGCCGCGTACGCGGCGCGACCGGCTGTCCTGATTCGATGACTCGCTGTCGTACGACACGAGCCGATGCTAACGGCGCGCCTCTCCCGGGCCCGGGCACTCGGCTGCGCGACGTGTCACAGCGCGGCGGCCGTGCGGCGCAGGACGCGCAGCGAGTCGGTCGCCGAGACCTCGGTGAAGGCGCCGGACTCCAGGGCTCGCAGATAGATGCGGTACGGGGCCTGGCCGGTGAACTCGTCCACCGGGTCGGGGAAGACGTCGTGGATGACCAGCGTGCCGCCCTCGGCGAGCTTCGGCGCCCAGCCCTCGTAGTCGGCGCTCGCGTGCTCGTCGGTGTGGCCGCCGTCGATGAAGACGAAGCCGAGCCGCCCGCCCCACACCCGCGCGACCTGCGGGGAGCGCCCGACCATCGCGATCACGTGGTCTTCGAGGCCCGCCGCGTGCAGGGTCCGCCGGAAGGTGGGCAGCGTGTCCATCCGGCCCACCTCCGGGTCGACGACCGTCGGGTCGTGGAAGTCCCAGCCCGGCTGCTGCTCCTCGCTGCCGCGGTGGTGGTCGACGGTGACGGCGACCGTGCCGCTCTCGCGGGCGGCCTCCGCGAGCAGGATCGTGGAGCGCCCGCAGTACGTGCCGACCTCCAGGAGCGGAAGGCCGAGCGCCCCGGCCGAGGCGGCCGCCTCGTACAGGGCGAGCCCCTCGCGTACGGGCATGAAGCCCTTGGCCGCCTCGAAGGCGGCCAGGATCTGAGGCTGGGGAGTGGCCACGGCCCTGCTCCTTGGGGTCGTAGGTGCGTGAGCGGTCCATGGTGCCGTACGCCGTCGGGGGCGCCCCGGGCGGGCGTGGTCCGGCGGGGGCCGCGCGGGGCCGGGGCGGCAAGCTCACGCCGATCTGACCTTCCGTCAGATTGAAACGTGTTCTACTCTTGCGCCGTTCTTCCGGACCGGCGACGGGTGAGGGCGTCCATGGGCATCGCGAACACGCAAGAACAGCGGGAGCTGGCCGAGGCGGTACGCGGCTGGCTCGCCCGGGCCGTACCGGTCGAGAAGGTGCGCGGGCTCCTGGACGCACCCGGGGCCGCTGGGGCCCGCCCGCAGTTCTGGGACGGGCTCGCCGAACAGGGGCTGCTCGGCGTCCACCTCGGCGAGGAGTTCGGCGGGGGCGGCCTCGTGGAGCTCGCGGTCGTCCTGGAGGAGGCGGGGCGCGGACTGCTGCCCGGCCCCTACCTCCCCTCGGCGCTCGCGGCCGAGCTGCTGCGCCGCGCCGGACGGCAGGAGGCCCTGGTCGCGGACATCGCCGAGGGGCGCACGACCGCGGCCGTCGCGCTCGGTGCGGGCACGCTCTGCGCCGTCGAGGGCGCGGGCGGCTGGCTCCTGGACGGCACCGCGCCCCCCGTACTGGCCGCCGGGCAGGCCGAGTTGGTGGTGCTGGCGGCCAAGGCCCACCACCGCACGCTCTGGCTCGCGGTGGACGCCGCGGCGCTGCGCATCCGTACGCAGCACGGTGCCGACCCGACCCGGCCCACCGCCGAGGTCCGGGCCGAGGGCGTCCTGGTCCCGGCCGACCGGGTCCTCGACGTGGACTCGGCGCTGGTGCGCGACCTCGCCGCCGTCCTCTTCGCCGCCGAGTCCTGCGGCACGGCGGCCCGCGCCCTGGAGACCGCGACCGAACACGCCAAGGTGCGCGAGCAGTTCGGGCGTCCCATCGGACAGTTCCAGGCGGTCAAGCACCTGTGCGCCGACATGCTGGTACGCCTGGAGCAGTCGCGCGCCCTGGTCTGGGACGCGGCCCGGGCCATGGACGAGCCCGCCGAGGTGCGGGGCCTGGTCGCGTCCCTCGCCGTGGCCACGGCGGTGGACACCGCCTGCTCCTGCGCCAAGGACTGCATCCAGATTCTCGGCGGCATCGGCTTCACCTGGGAGCACGACGCCCACCTGTATCTGCGCCGGGCCCTGGTCGCCCGCCAGCTCCTGGGGGCCGGGGACGAACACCGGCTGCGGGCGGTACGGCTCGCCGGCGACGGTGCCCGGCGCGAGCTGCGCACGGAGCTGCCGCCCGAGGCCGAGAACTACCGCGAGCCCGCCCGGGCGGCGATCGACACCGCACGGGGCCTCGACCCGGGCGCCGCACGCCGGGCCCTCGCCCCGGCCGGCTACGCGGCCCCGCACCTGCCGGCGCCCCATGGGCTGGGCGCGGGGCCGGTCCAACAGATCGTCATCCAGGAGGAGTTGAGGAGGGCCGCGGTCAAGGTGAGCGACCTCGGGATCGCCACCTGGGTGGTGCCCTCGCTCCTCGCCCACGGCAGCGGGCCCCAGCAGGACCGCTTCCTCGCACCCACCCTGCGCGGCGAGCTGCTGTGGTGCCAGCTGTTCTCGGAACCCGGCGCGGGCTCCGACCTCGCCTCGCTGCGCACCCGGGCCGAGCGCACCGCGGACGGCTGGCGCGTGACCGGCCAGAAGGTGTGGACGAGCGCCGCGCAGTGGGCGGACTACGGCATCCTGCTGGCCCGCACCGATCCGGCGGCCCCCAAGCATCAGGGGCTCACCTACTTCCTCGTCGACATGAAGCGGACCGAGGGCATCGACATCCGCCCCCTGAAGGAGATCACCGGCGACTCCCTCTTCAACGAGGTGTACTTCGACGGGGCGTTGCTGCCCGCCGACGCCGTGGTCGGCGAGGTGAACGGCGGCTGGCGGGTCGCCCGCAACACCCTCGGCAACGAACGCGTCCACATGGCCGACCAGGTCGCCTTCGACACCGGGCTCGAAGCGCTGATCGACCGTGCCGACGGGCTCGACGGGGCATACCGGGCGCGGATCGGCGCGCTCGCCGCGGAGGCGCACGCGCTGGCCTGCATCGGGCTGCGCACCACCCTGCAGCAGGTGTCGGGCCTGGAACCGGGTGCGGGGGCCAGTGTGCGCAAGCTCGTCCAGACCCCGCATCAGCAGAAGGTCGCCGAGCTCACCCTCGAACTCCTCGGCCCCGAGGGCGCGGTGGCCGAGGGCCCGGGTGAGCGGGCCGTGCACGGCTTCCTCATGTCGCGCTGCCTGACCATCGCGGGCGGCACCACCCAGGTCCAGCTCAACGTCGTCGCCGAGCGCATCCTCGGCCTGCCCCGAGACTGAAGGGTCCCTGTCGTGAAGAGTGCGATGAAGAGTTACGTCGTCGGTGTCGGCATGACGAAGTTCGAGAAGCCGGAGTCCCGGGACTGGCAGTACTGGGACATGGCGAAGGAGGCGGGCAGCGCGGCGCTCGCGGACGCCGGTGTCGACTACGACGCGGTGGAACAGGTCCCCGTCGGCTACTGCTTCCAGGCCTCGACCGCCGGTCAACGGGCCGTGTACGAGCTGGGGTTGACGGGTGTGCCCGTCTACAACGTCAACAACAACTGCGCCACGGGGGCGAGCGCGCTGATGCTGGCGCGGCAGTTCGTGGAGGGCGGCGTCAGCGACTGCGTGCTCGCGCTCGGCTTCGAGAAGATGAAGCGGGGCGCGCTCGGCGGCGGCTCGGACGGGGGCGACTTCGCGACGTCCCCCGTCGCCCGCCACTACGGGATCATGGCGGCCCGGCACGGCTTCGAGATGACACCGCCCACCGCGCAGATCTTCGGCAACGCGGCGCGCGAACACATGGAGCGGTACGGGACGACCGCGGCGCAGCTCGCCGCCGTGGGCGCCAAGAACCACCGGCACTCGGTGAACAACCCCAACGCCCAGTTCCAGGACCCCTATGCGGTCGAGGAGGTCCTCGCGGCGAAGACCATCCACCGGCCCCTGACCAAGCTCCAGTGCTCGCCGACCTCGGACGGGGCGGCGGCCGCGGTCGTCGTCTCGGAGCGGTTCGTGGAGCGGCACGGCCTGGGCGACCGGGCGGTGGAGATCGCCGGGCAGGCGATGACGACGGACACCGACGAGTCCTTCGCGTCGGGGAGCTGCATCGACGCGGTCGGGGCCCCGATGTCGCGGTCGGCCGGCCGGCAGGCCTTCGAGCGGGCGGGCCTCGGCATCGAGGACGTCGACGTGATCGAGCTGCACGACTGCTTCTCGATCAACGAGCTGCTCACGTACGAGGCGTTGGGGATGTGCGGGGCGGGGGAGTCGGGCAAGCTGGTCGAGTCCGGCGCGACGACGTACGGCGGACGGTGGGTGGTCAATCCCTCCGGAGGCCTGATCTCGAAGGGGCATCCGCTGGGCGCGACCGGGCTCGCGCAGGCGGCCGAGCTGGTGTGGCAGTTGCGCGGGGCTGCCGGGGCGCGGCAGGTACCGGGTGCGCGGGTGGGGCTCGCGCACAACATCGGGTTGGGCGGCGCGGCCGTCGTCACGGTGCTGCGCCGCTGAGTCTTCCCCACCCCGCCCCTTCCCGAGACCCTCCGGGGGGGGGATGGGAGGGCCTGGGTGCGAGTTCGGCTGCGGGCCGTGCGTGGCTGATCGCGCAGTTCCCCGCGCCCCTCAAGGCCTCGGTGCCGGCCGGCATGGGCATCTTCAGCCCGTCATGGGGATCCCCCCTGGCCCTTGAGGCCTTGGGGGAGTTCGAGGACGAGCGCCTTCCAGGCGCGACCGGGGGTCTGGGGGCGGAGCCCCCAGGGTCACATCAACCCCCGGAGAGTTGCGGGAAGGGGCGGGGTGGGGCGACTCCCGGGGTCCGGGGCGGAGCCCCAGGGGTCCTCGGGGGAAAGGGGCTGTAACGGGCACCCGCCCCGTGCGACCATGACCCGCATGGCTCACGCGTCCGCAGACACCCACATATCCACCCCCACGAGAACCCCCCGCACCTGGCCCGTCGTCCTCGCGGCCTGCGCGGGCCAGTTCCTCGTCGTGCTCGACGTCTCCGTCGTCAACGTGGCCCTCCCCTCCATGCGCACCGGCCTCGGCATGAGCGCCGGCGGGCTGCAGTGGGTGGTCAACGCGTACGCCATCGCCTTCGCCGGGTTCATGCTGCTCGGCGGGCGCGCCGGCGACCTCTACGGGCGCAAGCGGATGTTCCTCGTCGGGCTCGGCCTGTTCACCGCGGCCAGCCTCGGCGGCGGCCTCGCCCAGGAGGGCTGGCAGCTGCTGCTCGCCCGCGCCGCTCAGGGGCTCGGGGCCGCGGTCCTCGCGCCGGCCACCCTCACCATCCTGACCGCCGCCGTCCCGGAGGGCGCCGCCCGTACCAGGGCGATCGGCACCTGGGCGGCGGTCGGCGCGGGCGGCGGGGCCGCGGGCGGTCTGGTGGGCGGGGTGCTCACCGACGTCCTGTCGTGGCGCTGGGTGCTGCTGATCAACGTGCCCGTCGGCGCGCTCGTCCTGGTCGGCGCCGCGCTCTGGGTCACCGAGTCCCGCGCCGGGCTGCGGCACCGCCTCGACCTGCCGGGCGCCGTCCTCGTCACGGCCGGGCTCGCGACCCTCGCGTACGGCATCGTCCAGACGGAGCAGGGCGGTTGGGGCGCGTCCGGGACGCTGGTCCCGCTCATCGGCGGCATCGCGCTGCTGCTCGCGTTCCTCGTGGTCGAGGGGCGTACCGCCGCCCCGCTGATGCCGCTGCGGCTGTTCCGGCTGCGGGCCGTCTCCGCCGCGAACGCGGTGATGTTCGTGTGCGGCTCGGCGATGTTCTCCACGTGGTTCTTCATGACCCTGTACGCGCAGAACGTGCTCCACTACACCCCGCTCGGCGCCGGGCTCGCCCTCATTCCCAGCTCGCTCAGCGTCGTCATCGGCTCGAAGCTGGCGCCGCGCCTGATGCCGAGGACCGGGGCCCGGAACCTGACCGTGCTCGGTGTCCTGATGACCGCGGCCGGGTTCGGCTGGCAGTCCACGATGCGGGCGGACGACCCGTACTGGATGTCGATCCTGGTGCCCGGCATCCTCATGATGACCGGCGCGGGGCTGGCCACGACTCCCCTTGCGGCACTGGCCACTTCGGGAGCCGCGCCGAGCGAGGCCGGCCTGGTGTCGGGGCTGATCAACACGTCCCGCACGATGGGCGGGGCGCTGGGTCTCGCCGTCCTGTCCACCGTCGCCGCCTCGCGGACCGGAGCGGTCCAGAGTGCCGAGAACCTCACCGCCGGATACGCGCTCGCGTTCCGCGTCGGCGGCTTCGTCCTGCTCGGCAGCGTGGTCCTCGCCCTGGTGTGGCTGCCCCGCGCGACCGGCCCCGCCCGGCGGGCCTGACCGTTTCGACCGGCCCTACAGCCAGCCCTGCTGACGGGCCGAGCGCACCGCCTCCATGCGGTTGCGGGTGCCCGTCTTGCCGATCGCGGACGACAGGTAGTTGCGGACCGTCGACTCCGACAGGTGCAGCTTGCCCGCGATGTCGGAGACCGTCGCGCCGTCCACCGAGGCGTTCAGGACATCGCGTTCGCGGGCGGTCAGAGGGCTCGGCCCCGCGCTGAGGGCGGCCGCCGCGAGCGCCGGGTCGATGACCGTCTCGCCGCGCAGCACCCGGCGGATCGCCTCCGCCAGGTCCTCGACCGGGCCGTCCTTGACGAGGAACCCGGCGGCCCCCGCCTCCATCGCGCGGCGCAGATAGCCGGGCCGGCCGAAGGTGGTGAGGATCAGGACCCGGCAGTCCGGGACCTCGGTACGCAGGTCCGCCGCCGCGTCCAGGCCGCTGCGGCCCGGGAGTTCGATGTCGAGCAGGGCCACGTCGGGCCGCGAGACGAGCGCCTCGGGGACGATCTTGTCGCCCGCGGACACCTGTGCGACGACCTCCATGTCCTCCTCGAGACCGAGGAGCAGCGCGAGCGCACCGCGCATCATGCCCTGGTCCTCGGCGAGCAGCACTCGTACGGATTTGGCAGGTCGGTGATCCTGGGGCATCTCGTCCACGGGGAAAGGGTATGCGCGCCCGGCGGTCAACGGGCGCCGGGGGCGTTGGTGAGTTCGGCGTCGAGGGCGATGTCCTCGGGGTCGACGGGGAGTTCGGCGCTCACCTGGAAGCCGGTGCGGGGCGCGGGGCCCGCGGTCAGGGAGCCGCCCGCCGCGGCGAGGCGTTCGGTCAGGCCCTTCAGGCCGTTGCCGCCGATCCGGGGGGCGGGGGCGGGCGCGGCCGGCGCGCCCCTGCCGTTGTCGGTGACCGTGAGGGTGACCCGCTCCGAGGTGCCGTCGACCACGATCTCGCAGCGGCTCGCGGCACTGTGCCGTACGACGTTGGTGACCGCCTCGCGGACCACCCAGCCCAGCAGGGCCTCGGCCTGCGCGGGCAGCGGCGGGCCCGACTGGCGGACCACCGGCTCGACTTCGGCCGCGCTCAGGGCCGAGCGGGCCCGGTCGAGCTCGGTGGCGAGGCTGCCCTCGCGGTAGCCGGTGACGGCCTCGCGGATCTCGGTGAGGGCCTGGCGGCCGACCGACTCGATGTCGGCGACCTGGCCGAGCGCCGCGTCCAGGTCGCGCGGAGCGATCCGGCGGGCGGCCTCCGACTTCACCACGATCACGGACAGCGTGTGGCCGAGCAGGTCGTGCAGATCGCGGGAGAAGCGCAGCCGCTCCTTCTCCACCGCGGTACGGGCCAACTCCTGCCGCGTGTCGCGCAGTTCGCGGACCGTCTCGGACAGCGAGAGCAGGGCGGCGATGACCATGCCGGACAGGAACGTCCCGTACGCGATGGTCATGTTGTCCCAGGGGTCGCCCGTCTTGATCCCCGAGATCACGCCCACCGAGGCCGCGAGGGTGATGATCACGTAGCCGAGCCGCTTGTCCCGCAGGGCCGCGCCGCAGGTCAGCGAGAGCAGCGGGAAGAACAGGAGCCACACCCCGCCGTAGCCGAGCCCGAGGGCGTAGGTGACGGCGGCCAGCGCGCCGAGCAGCACCAGGGTCGACCGCTGTGCGCGCCGGCCCTTGTCCAGGGCCCGGAAGGCGACCAGCGCGTACAGCACGGCGAAGGCGAGGACGCCGAGGCCGCCGAGCAGGGGGTGGGCCACCTTGCCCTTGGCCACTTCGACGGCCGCCCCGGTGCCCATGAGCAGCCACGGCAGGAAGGTGTAGCCGTTGGCCGGCGGGCCGGGGAATGCGGCGGCCCCCTCGTCCCGCGAGGGCAGCTTCGGCAGCAGTGATGGCATCTGGTTCTCCCCGTACTGAAGACTCATGGGCTCACCCGGCCCCGGCGCCCGGTGCTCACGCGGTCCCGCGCGCCGTGTGCTCACGCTGTTCGCCCGCCCGGCGTTCACGCGGTGCGCGCGGACCGACGGTAGGAGACCACGGCATAGGCGCCGAAGGCCACCAGCCAGGCTCCCATCAGCGCGACGGTGGCCGGTCCCGGGGCGTGGCCCTGCGAGGTGGCCCAGCCGAGGTCGGCGAAGCGGTGGGTCGGAGTGTACTCGGCGATCTTCTGCAGCCAGCCGGGGAAGGCGGACACCGGGAACCACAGGCCGCCCAGGACCGCGAGGCCCATCAGGCAGGCCACGTTGACCACACCGGTGGCCTGCGCGGACAGCCGGTAGCCGTTGCCGAGCCCGAGCAGCGTGAAGGGCAGCGCCCCGATCCACAGCAGCAGCGTGAGCGCGGCCCACTGCCAGGCGTCCAGGCGTACGCCGTTGATCAGCGCGCCGGCGAGCAGCACCGCGAGGATGCCGGGCAGCACGGTCACCGAGCCGCTGATCGCGCGCCCGGTCACCACCCGGGTCGGGGGCAGCGGGGCGATCCGCATCTGGCGCAGCCAGCCGATCGCCTTGTCGGAGGCGACCCCGGTGCCGGTGCCGAGAGCCGAACCCAGCGCGCCGTAGGCGGCCATGCCGACCATCGAGGACACCTTCCACTCGGCGTCACCGCTCTGCCCGCCGCCGATGTTGGTGAAGAGCAGGTACATCAGGACCGGCATCCCGATCCCGAAGGTCACGAAGGAGGCGTCACGGAGGGTGCGCCGCATCTCCAGCTTGATGTACTCGAACATCAGACGGTCTCGCTCTCGCGTGCGGTGGGGGCGGTGGGGGAGGTGAGGGAGAGGAAGGCGTCCTCCAGGCTGGCGGGGGCGACTTCCAGGCGGCGTACGGCGCCCATCGCGGCGAGCGCGACGACGGTGGCGTCCGAGTCGTCGGTGCGCAGCCGCGCCCGGTCGCCGTGGACCTCGACGCCGGCGACGCCGGGCAGCAGCGAGAGCCCCTCGGTCGGCATGCCCGCGAGGTCGAAGGAGACCAGGCTGCCGCCCGCCGCCCGCTTGATGGACTCGCCGGGCCCGTCGGCGACGATGCGGCCCCGGTCGATGACGACGATGCGGTCCGCGTTGTCGTCGGCCTCTTCCAGGTAGTGGGTGGAGAACAGCACCGTGTTGCCCCGGTCCGCGTAGGTGCGCATCGACTCCCAGAACGCGCGGCGGGCCTCCACGTCCAGCGCGGCCGTCGGCTCGTCGAGCAGCAGCAGTTCGGGGTTGCCGGCCAGCGCCATCGCGAACCGCACCCGCTGGGTCTGGCCGCCGGAGAGCTTGTCGACCCGGCGGTCGGCGAACTCGGTGAGGCCCGCGAGGCCGAGCGCCTCGGCGACCGGCATCGGCTTCGGGTACATGCTGCCGATGAAGAACACCAGCTCCCGCACGGTCACCCGGGGAATCGGCTGCCCGTCCTGGAGCATCGCCCCGACCAGCCCCTCCCGTACCGCCCGCTCGGGGGTGCGCCCGAAGATCCGGACCTCGCCCGCGTCCGGCTCGTTGAGGCCGAGCAGCAGGCTGATGGTGGTGGACTTGCCGGCCCCGTTGCGGCCGAGCAGCGCCACCGTCTCGCCGCGCCCGATGGCCAGGTCGGCCCCGTTCACGGCCCGGACCGCCCCGTAGGACTTGACCACCCCGCCGAAGCGGACCGCGGTGGCGCTCTGTGTCGTCGTCTGCGTCATGTCCAAGACGCTACGGAGCGCACGGGCCCCGCCCCAGATGCGGTTGTACGGACCTGGGCAGGACAAATGTCCTGGGCCACCCCCGCCGAAAGTGGCGGGTAGCGGTCCCTTCCAACGGATCTGACGCAACGTCAGTAGCCTTCACAACTGCCGGGGCGTGCGCTATACCTAGGGGCCATCGGCCTAGAACGCGTTCTAGAACGAAGGACGGGTCCTCGGTCCGGTCCAGTACGACCTCGGTGCGGCCGACGGTGCGGACGGCCGCACCGAGGTCTTTTCCCCGTGCCCGCACAACGCTCAAGGAGCAGCATCCCCATGCCCATTGATGCCGCGAAGGCGATCGCCGCCGAGCCCCGGTCCACCGAGATCACCTGGGACCACAAGGACGTACAGCTCTACCACCTGGGTCTGGGCGCCGGCCCGCCCGCGACCGACCCCGACGAGTTGCGCTACACCCTGGAGTCCCGGCTGCACGTGCTGCCCTCCTTCGCGACCGTCGCGGGCGCCGGCATGGGCGTGGTCGGCGGACTGTCCGCGCCGGGCATCGACGTGGACCTCGCGGCCGTGCTGCACGGGGGCCAGGCCATCACCGTGCACCGGCCCGTTCCGGTGGGCGGCAGGGCCGTCTCGACCTCCAGGGTCGCCGCCGTGTACGACAAGGGCAAGGCCGCCATCCTGGTCCTGCGCACCGAGGCCGCCGACGCGGACGGGCCGCTGTGGACCAGCGACGCGCAGATCTTCGTACGCGGCGAGGGCGGCTTCGGCGGCGACCGGGGGCCCTCGGCCCGTGTGGAGCAGCCCGACCGGGCCCCCGACCAGGTCGTCGAGCGCCCGGTCCGCGAGGAGCAGGCGCTGCTCTACCGCCTGTCGGGGGACTGGAACCCGCTGCACGCCGACCCCGACTTCGCCAAGCTGGCCGGCTTCGACCGGCCGATCCTGCACGGGCTCTGCACCTACGGAATGACGCTGAAGGCCGTCGTGGACACGCTCCTCGACGGCGATGTGGCCCGCGTCCGCTCGTACGCCACCCGCTTCACCGGGATCGTCTTCCCGGGCGAGACCCTGCGCATCCGGATGTGGTCGGGCCCCGGCCGCGTCCAGGTGTCGGTGACGGCCGTCGAGCGGGACGACGCTCCGGTCCTCTCCGACACGGTCGTGGAACTCAACTGAGCTGTCGTTTCCGGCACTTGACGCACCACATGTTTCGGTACTTGAGGGGATCGAGGGGAGCCGCACCATGCGCGCAGCCGTACTGCACGAGATAGGCCAGGACAAGCTCGACGTGGTCGACGACATGGAGGCGACCGGCTTCGGCCCGGGGAAGGTCAAGCTCCGCGTCCGCGCCACCGGCCTGTGCCACTCCGACCTCTCGGCGATGAGCGGGGTGCTGCCCCAGCCCGCGCCGTTCGTGCCGGGACACGAGGGGGCGGGCGAGGTCGTCGACGTCGGCGACGGCGTGACGAGCCTCAAGCAGGGCGACCGGGTCCTGATGTGCTGGCTGCCCGCGTGCGGGGCGTGTCCGTCCTGCAAGCGCGGCCAGACCCAGCTCTGTCTGGCCGGGTTCATGAACGCCGGCACCCCCAACTTCCGCCGCTCCGGCGGCGACGTGTTCGGCTTCGCGGGCACCGGGACCTTCGCGGAGGAGGTCGTCGTGGCGGCCGGCTGCGCCGTCCCGATCCCCGACGACGTGCCGTACGAGATCGCGGCCCTGATCGGCTGCGGGGTGACCACCGGGCTCGGCGCGGCCATCAACACCGCGAAGGTGGAGGCCGGTTCGTCGGTCGCGGTCATCGGCTGCGGCGGCGTCGGCATCTCCACCATCCAGGGCGCCCGGGTGCAGGGCGCCGCCCAGATCGTCGCCGTCGACCCGGTCGCGTCCCGGCGCGAGGCGGCGCTCAGGTTCGGGGCCACCGAGGCGGTCTCGCCCGAGGAGTTCGCCGACGCCAAGCAGCGGATCACCGCGGGTGAGGGCTTCGACTACGTCTTCGAGGTGGTCGGCCGCTCCGCGACCGCCCGCACCGCGTACGAGAACACCCGGCGCGGCGGCACCCTGTGCGTGGTCGGCGCGGGCGCCATGGACGACTTCTTCCAGGTCAACATGTTCGAGCTGTTCTTCGACGAGAAGCGCATCCTGCCGTCCATGTACGGCGGCGGCGACGTACTGCGCTCCTACGAGCGGGCCATCGCGCTGTGGCGGGCCGGCCGCATCGACCTGGAGGGCCTCATCACCCACCGGGTGCAGCTCGCCGGGATCAACGACGCGCTCGACCAGATGCGCAGCGGCGAGGCCCTGCGCACGTGCATCACGATCTGACCCCCTTCGGCTCCACCTCATCGATCCATCCGACTGCGAGAGGATCCAACCGGCATGGCAGCACAGCCACTTGAAGGCCTGTCCGCGATCGTGACCGGGGCCGGCCGCGGGCTCGGCCGGGCCGAGGTGCTGGAACTGGCCCGGCTCGGCGCGGCCGTCGTCGTCAACGACTTCGGACAGCCGGGCCGCGACGGCTCCGGCCAGGCGTCGAAGGGCCCCGCCGAGGAGGTCGCCGCCGAGATCCGGGCCGCGGGCGGCCGGGCCACCGCGCACACCGGTGACGTGGCCGACCATCAACAGGCCCGCGAACTCGTCCAGTTGGCGATCGACACCTACGGCAAGCTGGACATCCTGGTCAACAACGCGGGCATCCTGCGGGACCGGATGATCTTCTCGATGAGCGAGGCCGAGTGGGACTCGGTGATCCATGTGCACCTCAAGGGGCACTTCAACACCACCCACTTCGCCGCGGCGCACTGGCGCGAGCGCTCCAAGGCGGCGGGCGCCCCGGTCTACGGCCGCATCGTCAACACCTCATCGGAGGCGTTCCTCGCCGGGTCCGCGGGCCAGCCCAACTACGCGGCGGCCAAGGGAGGCATCGTCGGGCTCACCACCTCGACCGCGCTCGCGCTCGGCAAGTACGGGGTCACGGCCAACGCGATCTGCCCGCGCGCCCGTACCCGCATGACGGAGGACGTCTTCGAGGGGTTCCAGGAGCCGGCCGAGGGGCAGCTCGACCCGCTGGCGCCCGAGCACGTCTCGCCGCTCGTGGGCTATCTGGCCTCGCCCGCCGCGGCCAAGGTCAACGGGCAGTTGCTCGTGGTGCACGGCGGCATGGTCGCGATCGTCGAACGGCCCAAGGTGGCGGCCAAGTTCGACTCCGCGAAGGAGGTCTTCTCGTACCAGGAGCTGGACGAGCTGATCTCCCCGTATTACGCGGACAGGCCCGCGAACGAGACCTTCGCCGCGGCGGAGGTGCTCGGGCTCAAGCGGGACTGACCGGCGGAGGGGAAGGAGAAGGCCCCGGGGTGGATCACCCCGGGGCCTTCTCCTGTCCGGCCGTTCAGCCGTTCGCGCCCGAGCTCTCCTCGCGGCGGTGGCGCCCGTGGGCCGGCGTCCCCGAGTCCTCCGTGGAGGCCGCCCCGCCCCGGTGCTTACCCGCGCTGTCGGACTCCGTCCCCTGCGGACGGGTGTCGGTCTGGTTGGACATGAGCTGTGGTCACCCCGTAGTCGTCTTCGCCTGTGCGTCGTACAGCGCGCCGATTCTAACGATCCCCTGACGCCTGCCGACGGCCGGTCAGGGGCGCCTGCCCGAGGGGCACGGGCTTGGCCGCCGCGGGTGGCGCGGGCTCCGGCGGCGGCGCGGGCGGAGCCGGTGCCGGGTCCGGCGGCGCGGGTACGTCGAGCAGCGCACAGGGGCTCGCCCGCGTGACGAACGGGAGTCGCAGCACCCCCTCCGGGGTCCACAGTCCGGCCCCCGCCAACCAGCCCTGCGGCGCGGCCAGTTGGTGCAGATGGCGGCCCGCCGGGCGCCAGATGCCGATCCAGCTGCCGCCCGCCGCGTCGATGCGCAGCGCCACCGCGCAGGACTCCGGCACCAGGACCTGGCCGGGCTGTATGGCGAACGGCGTCACGGCCGCGTCCGCCAGGCGCAGGCACTCGGGGAAGCGCACCGGGAGCGCGGAGCCGAGCACGCCCCAGCCGAGCCGGTCGTGGCCCGGGGCGTCCGAGCGGATCAGGAGCAGCCCGCTGTCGGCGTCCGCGAGCAGCAGCCTGTCGTTGCTGTCGTCGGTGATCTGGAGCAGCTCGGTGACCTCCCCGCCGCGCTCCAGGTCGACGGCGACCGCCTTGGTGCGCCCGTCGAGCTCCCGGTCCAGGGCCAGCATCCGGCCGGTGCGGTCCAGCCACGCCCCGCCCGAGCAGCGCCCCTTGAGGCGGGTCACCAGCTCGGGGCCGAACGCGCCGCCCGCCACCAGCCACAGCGCGGTCGAGTCGGGGCCCACCGCGAGCGCGTAGGCGCAGCTGCCGTCCGGCGACGGCGGGAGCAGCGTCAGCTCGTCCGGTCCGGCGTCGACCGCGCCGAGCGGCAGCTCGCCGGTGGCCGGTCCGGTGGGGTAGAGCAGGGCGAAGGCGTGCCGGTCGGCGACCCTGCGGTGGATCAGCACCCGGCCGTCCGCCATGGGCAGCACCCCGGCGTCGGGCTCCTCCGGCTGGTTGCCGGGGAGCGGCACCGCGTACGGCTCGGGACCGTCGAGCGTCCAGCGCTCGGGGAACCAGGCCGCGGTGCCGCCCGTGTCGCGCACCAGCCGCGCGGCGTACGAACCGTTCGCGGTGATCGCGAATCCCGTACCTCCGACCGCGCCGCCGTCGGCCGCGGTCTCGATGGCCAAAGCCGTCATCTGATGGCTCACCTCCGGCCACCGAAGCTAGTTTTCGCACTTCCGGGCGGACAACACGAGACCACTGGCTTCACACCAAAGGGTGGCGGCCGGACGATTCGCCTGTATGGGGGGCGGGGAATGTGCAGGAACGATTTATGTAAGGTTAGGCGAGCCTAAGCCATGTTGGCCGGAACCTTTCGGCCGCCGGTGCCGTGCCCGAATTCCCCGTCGTACAGGAGCCCGAGATGTCCCTACGCCGCCGCGGCACCGCCGCCGTAGCCCTCGCCGTGGCCGCCGGCCTCTCGCTCGCGGCCTGCGGAAGCGGCGACGGCGGGGACAAGGGCGCCTCGTCGGCCTCGGGCAAGGCGGACTCCGGCGGCAAGAAGTCCGTCGCGCAGGGCGGCAAGGACTTCGCCGCGGCAGCCGACCGGACGGCGAAGATGGGCACCGACGCGGCGCCCGGAACGTTCCCGCGCACCATCAGCCACGCGATGGGCAGCACCGAGATCAAGGCGCGGCCCAAGCGGGTCGTCGTCCTGGACGTCGGCGAGCTCGACAACGTCGTGTCGCTGGGCGTGCAGCCCGTCGGCTACGCGCCGACCGAGGGCGACGAGGGCATCCCCGGCTACCTGAAGAAGGGCGCGGGCGACCCGAAGAACGTCGGCACGATCAACAGCCTCAATCTGGAGGCCATCGCGGCGCTCAAGCCCGACCTCATCCTCGGCAGCCAGCTGCGCGCGGCCGACAAGTACAAGGAACTCTCCAAGATCGCGCCGACGGTCTTCTCGATCCGCCCCGGCTTCCCCTGGAAGCAGAACTACCTCCTGAACGCCGCCGCCCTCGACAGGACCGCGGACGCCAGGGCGAAGCTCGCCGCGTACGAGACCAGGGCCAAGCAGCTCGGCACCGACCTCGGCGCCGACCGGCCGACCGTCACGATGCTCCGCTACATGCCGGGCAAGGTCCGCCTCTACGCGAAGGCCTCCTTCATCGGCACCATCCTCGACGACGCCGGCATCCCGCGCCCCAAGAACCAGCAGGCCCTCGACCTGGCGACCGAGGTCGGCCCGGAGACCATCGACCAGGCCGACGCCGACTGGATCTTCACCGGCGTCTACGGCGACCCGAAGAAGTCCAAGCGGGACAGCGCCGAGTCGAACCCGCTGTGGAAGAACCTGAAGGCCGTCAAGGCCGGGCACGCCAAGGACGTGAAGGACGAGACCTGGTACCTCGGTCTCGGTGTCACCGCCGCCGACTCCGTCCTGGACGACCTGCGCGGCTTCCTCGTCAAGAAGTAGCCCGTCACTCAGCGGCCCGCCGAGGTGCGCCCCGGTGGCCGACCGGCGGGGCGCGGAGCGCAGGTAACCTGTTCCCGTGCCCCGTCTGTCTGAAGTCATCGCCGCGCTCGACGCCCTCTGGCCGCCCGAGCGGGCCGAGGGGTGGGACGCCGTCGGCACCGTCTGCGGCGACCCCGAGGCCGAGGTGGGCCGGGTCCTGTTCGCGGTCGACCCCGTCCAGGAGATCGCCGACGAGGCGCTGAAGCTGGGCGCCGACCTGATCGTCACCCACCACCCGCTCTATCTGCGCGGCACCACGACGGTCGCCGCCGGCCACTTCAAGGGCCGCGTGGTGCACACCCTGATCAAGCACGACATCGCCCTGCACGTCGCGCACACCAACGCCGACACCGCCGACCCGGGCGTGAGCGACGCCCTGGCCGGCGCGCTCGACCTCCGGGTCGTACGGCCCCTCGTGCCCGACCCGAGCGACCCCTCGGGGCGCCGGGGCCTCGGCCGGGTCTGCGAGCTGGACCACCCGACCACGCTCCGGGAGTTCGCCGCCCGCGCCGCCGCGGCCCTGCCCGCCACCGCGCAGGGCATCCGCGTGGCGGGCGACCCGGAGGCGCCGGTGCGCACGGTCGCGGTCAGCGGCGGCTCCGGCGACAGCCTCTTCGACGCCGTACGTGCCTCGGGCGCCGACGTCTTCCTCACCGCCGACCTGCGCCACCACCCGGTGTCCGAGGTCGTACAGCACGGACCGCTCGGTCTGGTCGACGCCGCGCACTGGGCCACCGAGTGGCCGTGGTGCGAGCAGGCCGCCGCCCAGCTCGACGAGATCTCCGACCGTCACGGCTGGGACCTCAGGGTCCACGTCTCGAAGACGGTCACCGACCCGTGGTCCGCCCACCACACCTCCCCTTCTATTGATGGAGCCCCCAACTGAACGCCGCGCCCGCCGACCAGATCCGCCTCCTCGACGTACAGGCGCTGGACGTACGCCTGTCGCAGCTCGCCCACAAGCGGAAGTCGCTGCCCGAGCACGCCGAGATCGAATCGCTGACCAAGGACCTCACGCAGCTGCGTGACCTGCTCGTCGCCTCGCAGACCGAGGAGAGCGACACCGCCCGTGAGCAGACCAAGGCCGAGCAGGACGTGGACCAGGTGCGCCAGCGCGCCACCCGCGACCAGCAGCGCCTCGACTCCGGTGCCGTCTCCTCGCCCAAGGACCTGGAGAGCCTCCAGCGCGAGATCGCCTCGCTCGCCAAGCGCCAGGGCGACCTGGAGGACGTCGTCCTCGAAGTGATGGAGCGCCGCGAGGCCGCCCAGGAGCGCAACGCCGAGCTCACCGAGCGGGTCTCCTCCGTCCAGGCCAAGGCCGACGACGCGACCGCCCGCCGCGACGCGGCGCTCGGCGAGCTCGACACCGAGGCAGCCTCGGTGACCAAGGAGCGCGAGATCGTCGCCGGTTCCGTACCGGCCGACCTCCTCAAGCTGTACGACAAGCTCCGCGAGCAGCAGGGCGGCGTCGGTGCCGCCCGCCTCTACCAGCGCCGCTGCGAGGGCTGCCGCCTGGAGCTCAACATCACCGAGGTCAACGAGGTCAAGGCGGCCGCCCCGGACACGGTGCTCCGCTGCGAGAACTGCCGCCGCATCCTGGTGCGCACCTCGGAATCGGGTCTGTAAGTGCCTTCCGTGCCTGTTGCGGGCCGGCAGTTCGTCGTCGAGGCCGACGGCGGCTCCCGGGGCAACCCGGGTCCCGCCGGGTACGGCGCGGTCGTCCTCGACCCGACGACCGGCGAGACGCTCGCGGAGGCCGCCGAGTTCATCGGCGTCGCCACGAACAACGTCGCCGAGTACAAGGGCCTGATCGCCGGCCTGCGCGCCGCGCGGGAGCTCGACCCGGCGGCGACCGTGCGAGTCCGCATGGACTCCAAGCTGGTCGTCGAGCAGATGTCGGGCCGCTGGAAGATCAAGCACCCGGACATGCGGCCGCTGGCCGCCGAGGCGGCGCGCGTGCTGCCGTCCTCGCAGGTGTCGTACGAGTGGATCCCGCGCGAGCGGAACAAGCATGCCGACCGGCTCGCCAACGAGGCGATGGACGCGGGCAAGCGGGGCGAGCGGTGGTCGCCGTCGCGGTCCACCGCCGACCTCTCCTCCACCGCCGACGCGAGCGCGGCCCGGGTGGTCGGAGACGCGGCGGCGGGCGCGGCCAGGGCGCGGGCGGCCCTCGCGGGTGCGTCGGTCGCGGGAGCCGTGGTGCCGGGTGCCTCGGCGCCGGCGGCCGTCCCGGTCGCCGCCGGGGCGGCCTCGACTTCCGTGCGGGGCAAGGCCGTTGAGGCCGCGCCGACCGTCGGCTGGGGGACCTCCGCCGATCTGGGGGCGCCCGCCACGTTCGTCCTGCTGCGGCACGGCGAGACGGCGCTCACGCCCTCGAAGCGGTTCTCCGGAAGCGGCGGGAGCGACCCCGAGCTCTCGGCCGTCGGGCGTGGCCAGGCCGAGCGGGCCGCCGCGGCCTTCGCCGAGCGCGGCACGATCGAGGCGATCGTCTCCTCGCCGCTGCGGCGCTGCCGCGAGACGGCGGCCGCGGTGGCGGCCCGCCTCGGGCTCGACGTCCACATCGAGGAGGGCCTGCGCGAGACGGACTTCGGGGCGTGGGAGGGGCTCACCTTCGCCGAGGTCCGCGAGCGCTACCCGGACGACCTCGACGCGTGGCTCGGCTCGGCCAAGGCCGCTCCGACGGGCGGCGGCGAGAGCTTCGCCACGGTGGCCCGGCGGGTGGCCGCGGCCCGGGACCGCCTGATCGCCGCGTACCCCCGGCGCACGGTGCTCGCGGTGACCCATGTGACCCCGATCAAGACCCTGGTCAGGCTGGCCCTGGGGGCGCCCCCGGAGTCCCTGTTCCGGATGGAGCTCTCGGCGGCCTCGATCTCGGCGGTCGCGTACTACGCGGACGGCAACGCGTCGGTGCGGGTGCTGAACGACACGGGGCACCTGCGGTAGGGCTCGGCTGGGCGGGTCGTCCTTCGGGTGCGGGTCGGCTGTGGCTGGTCGCGCCCGCGCGGCGGAGCCGCGGGATGTCACGGCCTCGCGCCCCTCAATGGCGCCGGAGTGCCGCGGCCTCGCGGGCCAGGTTCTCCACTCGGGCCCAGTCGCCGGCCGCCAGCGCGTCCGGCGGGAGCATCCATGTGCCGCCCACGCAGCCCACGTTGGGCAGGGACAGGTACGAGGGGGCCGAGGCGAGGGAGATGCCGCCGGTCGGGCAGAAGCGGGCCTGGGGGAGCGGGCCCGCGAGGGACTTCAGGTAGGCCGTGCCGCCCGCCGCCTCGGCCGGGAAGAACTTCATCTCGCGCACGCCCTGTTCGAGCAGGGCCACGACCTCGGACGCCGTCGAGACGCCCGGCAGGAACGGCACCCCCGAGCCCTGCATCGCGTCGAGCAGCGCGGACGTCCAGCCCGGGCTCACCAGGAAGCGGGACCCGGCACCGACCGCCTTGGCGACCCCGGCCCGCGATATCACCGTGCCCGCTCCGACCACCGCGTCCGGCACCTCGGCGGCGATGGCGCGGATCGCGTCCAGCGCGGCCGGGGTGCGCAGGGTGACCTCGATCGCCGGGAGCCCGCCCGCCACCAGCGCTCGTGCCAGCGGCACGGCGTCGGCGGCGTCGTCGATGACCACGACGGGAACGACGGGCGCGAGGTCCAGGACGGAGACGGCGGAGGGCGCGGCGGAGGACGTCATGCGCCCATCCTGCCGGGGCCCTGCGGTGTGCGCAACGCTCGTTGCGCATGTTGCAACGTGCGTCCGGTGGCCTAGTGGATCTGGGTCACGACCACGTCCAGGGACCAGGCGCGTCCGGCCTTGGCGGGGGGTTGTGCCTCGACCACGTATCCGAGGCCGCGCAGGGTCTCCACGAGTTCGGCCGGGCCGGCGGGGTCGGCCCCGGCGGTCAGCAGGTCGCGGACGATCCGGCCCTTGGTCGCCTTGTTGAAGTGGCTGACGACCGAGCGCTTCTCGACGCCGTCGACGATCTGCGAGTGCAGCACCCGCACCGTGGCCGTGCGGCCCGCGACGGCACCCTTCGGCTTCCAGGCGGCGGCGTACGCGGAGGAGCGCAGGTCCAGCACGAGGCCCGTGCCCGCGGCCTCCGTGAGCACCGGGTCCATCACGCTCCGCCAGTACGCCCCGAGCGCGCCGAGGCCGGGCAGCTTCACGCCCATCGAGCAGCGGTAGGAGGGGATGCGGTCACCGGTGCGGACCGCGCCCCACAGGCCCGAGAAGACGAGCAGCGACTTCGCGGCCCGGCGCTTGGCGGCCGCGTCGAGGGAGGCGAGGTCGAGGGCGTCGTACAGGACACCGGTGTAGATCTCGCCGGCCGGCCGGGTGCCCGCGGTGCGCAGCTCGACGTTCTTGGCGACCTCGCCGCGCAGCCCCTCGCTGAGGCCGAGTACCTCGCGGGCCTTCTCCTCGTCCCCCGCGCACAGCTCGACGAGCTCGTCGAGGACGGCCGCGCGGGCCTCGGCGAGCCCCGGCAGGGACAGCGACTCCGCCTTCAGGGGCGCCCCGCGCCCCGAAGCGGCCTTGCCTTCGGAGGGCGGCAACAGCACCAGCACGGCGATTCTCCTTCATGTACGTACGGGGGAGGGGGTGCGGCCCCTCGCGCCAGGGTACGGGGGCGCTGCGCTGTGCTGGACCAGGCTCGGTGTGCCCAGCACCGGAGAGCCTCCGGGGCTGCACGGGGCTCCGCCCCGGACCCTGCTCCTCAGGCGCCGGAGGGGCTGGATGTCGCTTCCTCGGCGCCGGAGAGCCTTCGGGGCTGCACGGGGCTCTGCCCCGGACCCTGCTCCTCAGGCGCCGGAGGGGCTGGATTTGCTTCCCCAGCACCGGAGAGCCTCCGGGGCTGCACGGGGCTCCGCCCCGGACCCTGCTCCTCAGGCGCCGGAGGGGCTGGATGTCGCTTGCCCGGCACCGGAGAGCCTCCGGGGCTGCACGGGGCTCCGCCCCGGACCCTGCTCCTCAGGCGCCGGAGGGGCTGGATTTGCTTCCCCGGCACCGGAGAGCCTCCGGGGCGGCACGGGGCTCTGCCCCGGGCCCTGCTCCTCAGGCGCCGGAGGGGCTGGATTTGCTTCCCCGGCACCGGAGAGCCTCCGGGGCGGCACGGGGCTCCGCCCCGGACCCCGCTCCTCAAGCGCCGGAGGGGCTGGATGTCGCTTCCCCGGCACCGGGCTCTGCCTCGGACACCGCCCCCAAGCGCCACAGGGGCTGGGTTGTCACCGCTCGGCGTCGCGAGGCCTGCCGCCGGGGGAGGGCGGGCGGCGCGTTCGGGTACGACGTGCCGCACCCCGCGCCCAGCCCTACGCTCGAAGACATGCCCAGCCGTCATCTCCGCGTCCAGGGCGCCGCAGACGCTCGCCTCTGCGCCGCATTCAGCGCGCTGCGCGCCTCGCTCGACGTGCCCGCGGACTTTCCGGCCGAGGTCCTGGCCGAGGCGGAGCGGGCCGCGGCCGCGCCGCGCCTTCCGTCGTACGACGCGACCGGCATCGAGCTGTTCACCATCGACCCGCCCACCTCCACCGACCTCGACCAGGCGATGTGCCTGGAGCGCAGGGCGGGCGGCGGCTACCGGGTGTACTACGCGATCGCCGACGTCGCGGCCTTCGTCACGCCGGGCGGCGCCCTGGACGCGGAGGCGCACCACCGGGTGACCACGCTCTACTTCCCGGACGAGAAGACCCCGCTGCACCCCACCGTGCTCTCCGAGGGCGCGGCCAGCCTGCTCCCCGACGAGGACCGCCCCGCACTGCTGTGGTGCGTCGACCTGGACGCGGACGGCGCGACCACCGGCACCGATGTGCGACGCGCCCTGGTCCGCAGCCGCGCCAAGCTCGACTACGAGGGCGTCCAGAAGCAGATCGACACCGGCACCGCGCCCGAGTCCCTCGCGCTGCTCCGGGACATCGGCACCCTGCGCGAACAGCAGGAGGTCGCCCGCGGCGGCATCTCGCTCAACGTCCCCGAGCAGGAGATCGTCGAGCACGACCACCACTACGACCTCACCTACCGGGTCCCGCTGCCCGCCGACGGCTGGAACGCCCAGATCTCCCTGCTCACCGGCATCGCGGGCGCCCAGCTGATGCTGGCGTACGGCACGGGCATCCTGCGCACGCTGCCCAGCGCCCCGGACGGAGCGGTCGCCCGGCTGCGCCGCTCGGCCCAGGCGCTGCGCATCGACTGGCCCCACCACGTCCCGTACGCGGCGGTCGTCCGCTCCCTCGACCCCCGCGAACCCCACCACGCCGCTTTCCTCCAGGAGTGCACCTCGCTGCTGCGTGGCGCCGGGTACACCGTCTTCAGCGGCGGCACCGCTCCCGAGCTCGCCGTGCACGCCGCGGTGGCCGCCCCGTACACGCACTGCACCGCCCCGCTGCGCCGCCTGGTGGACCGGTACGCAGGTGAGCTGTGCCTGGCCGCGGTGTCGGGGCAGGACCCGCCGGACTGGGTGGTGGCGGCGCTCGACGAGCTGCCCAAGGAGATGGCGCAGGGCACCAGCCGCGCCAACACCGTGGAGCGCGAGTGCGTGGACATCGTGGAGGCGGCGCTGCTCAAGGACCGGGTGGGCGAGCTGTTCGAGGCGACGGTCGTCGATGTGAAGGACGGTCAACCGGCGGTCGGCACCGTCCACTTGACCGACCCGGCGGTGGTCGCCCGCATCGAGGGCGGCGGAAACCTCCCGCTCGGCGAGCGCCTGCGCGTCCGCCTCACCCAGGCCGACCCCGGCACCGCGAAGGTCGTGTTCGCCCCGGCGTGAACGCGCGGCGGTCACGGCCGGGCGACGGCCGCCGTCAGTGCCTTCGCCAGCTCCCCGGACTCGTCCGCGTGGAAGCGCACGGACGTCACCGCGCGCCGTCCGCCCAGGAGCGGTGCGTACATGACGGGCTCGCGCAGCTCCACGGTGAGGGAGGTCTGGGAGCCGACGGCGAGCTCCAGGACGTCGTCCGGCACCTCGGCGCCCGCTCCCTGGAACTTCAACTCCGTGCGGACGCGGGATATCTGGGGCAGCGGGACGACCAGGTCGACCCGGGCGCCCGCGCGCAGCCGCAGCGCGTCCGGGGTGAGGACGTGCGGCCGGGTCACGGCCGCGGCCTGCATGCCGAGCACCAGGAGGACCGTGTAGAGGTCGAGGACGAGCAGCACCGCGTGCACCGCGGGCCACTGCCGCACCATGAAGGACACCCCCACCGTCTCGACGACGCAGACGAAGGCAAGCCCGTACACCGTCGCCGCCTGCGGGCTCGCATACCCGAACGCCCGGTCCAGTGGCCCCACTTGATGGCGCCGGCGTCTTATCCACAGGCCGAAGCTGTGGAGCACCCGTCCCTCGTGCGCGGCCAGCCGCCGCAGCGCTCCGGGATGCCTCTCGCGTGTCATGTCCGCTTCCTCTCCGTCGTCTTCCCCGCCGCCGTACCGGCCCGCAGCATCGCCCGCCGGACCGCCTCGGCCTGGGCGGGCGCGAAGTCGGCGAGCAGGGCCCTGAGGAAACCCTGGGCGGCCGCGGTTTCCTGGCCTGCCGCGGCCTGGGCCGCGAGCTCCGGCGGCAGGCAGTCGGCGAGAGCCCGCGCGGCCGCCTCCACCCGGGGGTCCGACGGGTCGGCGTCCGCGAGGCCGTCGAGCAGCGCGTACACCTGGCGCGCCCGTTCGGCGGCTCCGGGTGCCGCGGCCAGGGCGCGCATCGCGGCCATCAGGCGGGCCCGCTCCGCTGGGGGCGCGGCGGTCTCCATGAGGGCGAGCAGCTCGCGGTCCTTCGCGGCCATCGGGGAGTCGGTCTCCCGTGGCCCCAACTCGACGAAGAAGTCCGCCAGTTCGGGGGAGAGTTCGTCGTCGGCGGTCAGGCGTCCGTCCGCGGCCCGGGCGAGCAGCGCGGCCAGGCGGTTCCGCCGGGTGCGTATCTCCGCCTCCTGGCGAGCCAGGTCGGCGTCCAACTCGGCCAGGACTTCGGCCAGTTCGTGCCCCGCGTCGTCGGCGATGACGTCCCGCACCTCGTCGAGGCCGAGGCCCAGCTCGGTCAGCCGCCGGATGCGGGCGAGCGCGACGGCGTCCCGCACCGAGTACTGCCGGTAGCCGTTGGCGAGCCGGGGCGGCTCGGGCAGCAGGCCGAGGTGGTGGTAGTGCCGTACGGCCCGCGTGGTCACCCCCACCAGCGCGGCGATCTCCGAGATCCGCATGCCCTCATTAGAAACGTTGACGTTGCGGCAGGGTCAAGCACGCCGGCCCGCACCGGGCCGCGGCCGTCGTGGCGCCCCGCGCCGGGTAGCATGGTCGGCACGGCAGACGAGCCGGGCGGGCGGCCGCGTGAAGATCTTCGATCTTCCCGAGGAACGTCCGGGCTCCACAAGGCAGGGTGGTGGCTAACGGCCACCCGGGGTGACCCGCGGGACAGTGCCACAGAAAACAGACCGCCCGGGACTTCGGTCCCGGGTAAGGGTGAAACGGTGGTGTAAGAGACCACCAGCGCCTGAGGTGACTCAGGCGGCTAGGTAAACCCCACCCGGAGCAAGGTCAAGAGGGAGCGCCTCGGCGCTTCTGCGCGGACGTTCGAGGGCAGCCTGCCCGAGTCCGCGGGTAGACCGCACGAGGCCGGCGGCAACGCCGGCCCTAGATGGATGGCCGTCGCCCCGACGACCGCGAGGTCCCGGGGTACAGAACCCGGCGTACAGCCCGGCTCGTCTGCCCTTCGCTTCGCACGGCCCCGCCGGGGAATCCCCGGGCGGGGCCGTCGTGCTGTGAGCGGCCGTGCTGTGGGCCGACTCCGGCGGGCTCACCTGCGTCGATGACCCCGAGTGACCGGGCGCTCATCCTCCGTGTGGCGCAACGCCCGCCGTCGCCGTAGCGTGATTCCCGGTACCGGAAGCCCGCACTCCGACGAGGGGGCGGGGGTGCCGCACACGTCGACTCGGGGACACGAGGTGAAACGCCGTGCCTTCCCTGCACTTTCCCGTGATGCTGGCGCTCGCAGCCGGCGCCTTCTTCCTCCTCCGCAAAGGCGGCACCAAGCTCTCCCACGCGCTCATCTGCGCCGGGTTCGGCTTCTATCTCGCCGATACGGCGGTGGCCCCCTCGCTGCACACCGCGCTCAACTCCGTCACCGGCATGCTCGGGCAGCTTGGCTGAGCGCGCGGGCGTCCGTCGCCGCGCCGCCCGGTGGGGCACGGCGCGCCGCCGGTGACGTCCACCGCGTGGACGGGCCCGTCGTCGAGATCCGTGACCACGGCGACGGCTGCCCCGCCGAGCCGGCGCGCCTAGCCCGCTCCGGGGGCGACCCGCCCGGCGTCGCCCAGCGAACGCGCGGCGACCTTGGCCAGGTGGGCGTCGAAGACGCGGCCCGGGTCCGGGGTGAGGGTGGTCAGGGCGACCATCGCGGTGACGATCACGTCGCACAGCTCGGACTGGACGTCCTGCCAGCTGTGCGAGACGCCCTTGCGGGGATTCTGGCCGGTCGCCCCGATGACGGCCTGGGCGACCTCGCCGACCTCCTCCGACAGCTTCAGCATCCGCAGCAGCGTCTGCTGTTCGGGCGGTACGGGGCTCTGCGCGGTCAGCCAGGCGTGCAGGGCGGTGACCGTGGGCCAGGGGGAGTTCCAGGAGGTGCCGCGCGTGTCGTCCATGCGCCCCACGGTGCCATCCGGCAGCGCACCGGTGGCGGACCGGGGCGACCTGGGGTGTCCTGAGAGGTGTTCTGGGGGGTGAATCGTTCCTCATCGACCGGGAGAGACCGTGACCATCGCCCTCGACAAGCTGGCCGAACCGGCCGTCCGCGCCTTCGTCGGCGCCCTCAACTCCGGTGACCGGGCCGCCTTCGCCGCCGCCCTGACACCCGACGCCACGATGTCCGACGACGGCTCGGACCGCGACGTCGGCGACTGGACCGAGCGCGAGGTCTTCTCCTCCGGCGGCCACATGGACATCGAGAGCCAGTCGCGCGACGGGCTCGGCCTGGTCGCCAACTACCGCAACGACACCTGGGGCGAGATGCGCACCGCCTGGCGCTTCACCGTGGACGGCGGCAAGGTGAGCCGCTTCGAGACCGGCCAGGCCTAGGGGCGTCCCGGGCCCGACCGGACCTCGCCGGGCATCACACGGGAATGCGCGCCCCGGCGCCGCTCACCCGCACCCGCGGGTCGTCCGCGTGCAGGGTCACGGTGAGCACTCCGGGCCTTCCCAGATCCTCGCCCTGATGGAGCGTCAGCTCCGACTCCGGTGCCACCAGGCCCAGTTCACGCGCGTACGCCCCGAACGCCGCGGCCGCCGCACCCGTCGCGGGGTCCTCGACGACCCCGCCGACCGGGAACGGGTCGCGGACGTGGAAGACCGACTCCGCTGCGCGCCACACCAGTTGGACGGTGGTGAGGTCGAGCCGGTGCATCAGCGCGGTGAGCCGGTCGAAGTCGTAGGCGAGGTCGCCGAGGCGCTCACGGGTGGCCGCGCCGAGCACGAGATGGCGGGCGCCCGCGTAGGCGATCCGGGGCGGGACGGCGCCGTCGAGGTCCTCGGCCGGCCAGTTCAGAGCGGCCAGCGCCTCGGCGAGATCCTTATCGTCGATGGGTACGGAGTGCGGCTCCACGCTGGTCAGGGTGGCGCGCAGGCCGCCGCTCGCCGGGTCCTCGGCGACGGTCACCGGCACCGTGCCGGCCGCGGTCGCGAACGTCAGGTCCCCGGTGCCGATGCGCTCGCCGAGCGCGATGGCGGTCGCCACCGTGGCGTGCCCGCAGAACGGCACCTCGGCCTTCGGGCTGAAGTACCGCAGCGTGAACGCCCGCCCCGGCTCGCCCAGACCCTCCGGCGGAGCTGTCAGGAATGCCGACTCGCTGTAGCCGAGCTCGGCGGCGATGGCCAGCATCGCCGCGTCGTCGAGAGCCGACGCGTCCAGGACCACCCCGGCGGGATTGCCTCCGGCGGGGTCGCTGGAGAAGGCGGTGTAACGGAGGATCTCGGGCTGGTCGTCGCTGGTCATGATCACCCCAACTCCCGCACGGGCGTACCTATTCCGGCCACCGGCCACCGGCAACCGGTCACCGGCCACCGGCAACCGGTCACCGGCAACCGGCACCGGCATTGGCCACCGCCCACCAACGACCAACGACCAACGGCTGGTGGCTGGTGGGTGACGAGTGGTGAGTGATGAGTTACGAGTGGTGAGTTACGAGTGGTGAGTGGGCGGTGCTGGTCCGCGGGCCGTGGCCGGGGTGGACCCGTCCCGGGCCCGGTGCGTCAGCCCCGGCCGATGTAGGGCATGGCGGTCGCGAGCACCGTGGCGAACTGGATGTTCGCCTCCAGCGGCAGCTCCGCCATGTGCAGCACGGTGCGCGCCACGTCCTGCGCGTCCATCACCGGCTCCACCGCCAGCTCCCCGTTGGCCTGCGGGATGCCGGTCTGCATGCGCTGGGTCATCTCGGTGGCCGCGTTGCCGATGTCGATCTGCCCGACCGCGATCCGGAACGGCCGCCCGTCCAGGGACAGCGACTTGGTGAGCCCGGTCATCGCGTGCTTCGTCGCCGTGTACGCCACCGAGTTCGGCCGCGGTGCGTGCGCCGAGATCGACCCGTTGTTGATGATCCGGCCACCCTGGGGCGTCTGCCCCTTCATCGCCCGGAACGCGGCCTGCGCGCACAGGAAGGCGCCGTTCAGATTCACCTCGACCACCGAACGCCATGCCTCGTACGACAGGTCCTCCACCGGCACCCCGCCCGGCCCGAACGTGCCCGCGTTGTTGAACAGCAGGTCCACTCCGCCGTACGCGCCCTGCGCGGCGGCGAACAGCGCGCCGACCTCGTCCGGCGAGGTCACGTCCGTGGGGACGCACAGGACCTCGGCGTCCGGCCCGGCCAGTGCCGCGGTCTCCTCCAGGGCCTCGGCGCGGCGCCCGGCGAGCGCCACCGACCAGCCCGCGCCGGCCAGCGCCAACGCCACGGAACGGCCGATGCCGGACCCGGCACCGGTCACGACGGCAGACTTCTGCGAGGTGATGTCCATGAGCCCGGAGCGTACGGGAGCGGCCGCCTGGTGAGACCGTGCGTCCGCGATGTGGGAGTGCGCGCCGACGGGCCGCGGGTTCCCCGGAACCGAGTGGGCCGGATGTGACCCGTTCCTCCTTTCCTGTGCGTCCCGAGTGGTGCTCAGCGCCGGAACCGGCTGAGAGCATGGTTATTCGATTCAACCTTCAGGAGAGAAACCGATGCCGGAGCGCGCCGGTCAGGACGCCCAGGGCCCCATACCGACCACGGCCGACGCGGAGGCCGCCGAGGCTCCCAAGGCCCCCGAGCCCCCGAAGGCGGCCACCGCCGCCACCGCGGCACTGCGCCGCACCGGCCTTCTGGTCACGCTCGTGCTCGGCGGACTCACCGCGCTCCCGCCGCTCTCCATGGACATGTACCTGCCGGCACTGCCCGAGGTCACCGACGCCCTGCGCTCCCCGGCCGCGACCGTCCAGCTCACCCTCACGGCCTGCCTCGCCGGCATGGCGCTGGGCCAGCTCGTCGTCGGGCCCATGAGCGACAGGTGGGGACGGCGCCGCCCCCTCCTCATCGGCATGGTCGTCTACGTCCTGGCCACCGCGGTCTGTGCCTTCGCCCCCAATGTCGAACTCCTCATCGCCTTCCGCCTGTTGCAGGGCCTGGCCGGGGCCGCGGGCATCGTGATAGCCCGCGCCGTGGTGCGCGATCTCTACGACGGCGTGGAGATGGCCCGCTTCTTCTCCACCCTGATGCTGATCTCCGGTGTCGCCCCCGTGGTCGCCCCGCTGATCGGCGGCCAGGTGCTGCGACTGACCGACTGGCGCGGCGTCTTCGTCGTGCTGACCGTGATCGGCGTGCTCCTCACCGCCGTGGTGTTCAAGTGGCTGCACGAGACGCTTCCGGTGGAACGGCGCCACTCCGGCGGTGTCGGAGAGGCCCTGCGCACCATGGGCGGCCTCCTCAAGGACCGGGTCTTCACCGGCTACATGCTCGCGGGCGGCTTCGCCTTCGCCGCGCTGTTCGCCTACATATCCGCCTCCCCCTTCGTGGTGCAGGAGATCTACGGCGCCTCCCCGCAGACCTTCTCCCTGCTGTTCGGCCTCAACTCCGTGGGTCTGGTCGTCGTCGGGCAGATCAACGGCAAGCTCCTCATCGGCCGGGTCAGCCTGGACAAGGCGCTCGGCTTCGGCCTGGCCGTGATCACCCTGGCGGCCACGGCCCTGCTCCTGATGACCTCCGGAGCGTTCGGCGAGGTGGGCCTGGCGCCGATCGCCGCCGGTCTCTTCGTGCTCATGTCGGCGATGGGCCTCGCCATGCCGAACACCAACGCCCAGGCCCTGATGCGCACCCCGAACGCCGCCGGCTCCGCCTCGGCCCTGCTCGGCACCTCCTCCTTCCTGGTCGGCGCGGTCGCCTCCCCGCTGGTCGGCATCGCGGGCGAGGCGACCGCCGTGCCCATGGCGGTCGTCCAGCTGGCGTCGGCCGTCGCCGCCCTGCTCTGCTTCCTGCTGCTCTGCCGTCCCTGGCAGCGGGGGCCGCAGGCACGCACCGCGGCGGCCGGGGACGCGGCGCCGCAAAAGTAGACTCCTGCCGGTGAACCACTCCCTCCCCGCCCCGGACGTCCTGCGCTCGGCCCTGGCCGGACTGCTCGACGGGCTGCCGCCCTCGCAGACCGCAGGCGCCGTCGACCGGCTGATCAGTCACTACCGCGGCGTCGTCCCGACCCATGCCCCGGTGCTGCGCGACCGCTCCGACGTCGCTGCCTACGCCGCGTACCGGATGCCCGCCACCTTCGAGGCGGTGCGCTCCGCGCTCGGCGCGTTCCGGGACGCGGCCGGGCCCTGGACCCCGGCCACGCACACCGACATCGGCGGCGGCACGGGCTCGGCGAGCTGGGCGGTCGCCGAGGCGTGGGAGGACGCGGAGACCCCCGTGGCGACGACCGTTCTGGACTGGGCGGAGCCCGCCCTCGCCGTCGGCCGCGAACTCGCCGAGGCCTCCGGGCTGCCCGGACTGAGCACAGCCCGCTGGGAGCGCGCCCGCATCGGCTCGGCCCTCTCCCTGAAGAGCGCCGACCTCGTCACCGTCTCGTACGTCCTGAACGAACTGACCCCGGACGACCGCCGCTCCCTGGTGGACGCGGCGGCCGACACCGCGGCCGGTGCCGTGGTCATCGTGGAGCCCGGCACCCCCGACGGCTACGCCCGCATCATCGAGGCGCGGGACCGGCTCGTCGCGGCCGGCCTGCACATCGCCGCGCCCTGCCCGCACAGCGCCGCCTGTCCCATCGAGCCCGGCACCGACTGGTGCCACTTCTCGGCCCGGGTCAGCCGCTCCTCCCTGCACCGCCAGGTCAAGGGCGGCTCACTGGCGTACGAGGACGAGAAGTTCAGCTACCTCGCGGCCACCCGGTTCGCCCCGGACCCCGCCCCGGCGCGGGTCGTGCGGCGGCCCCAGATCCGCAAGGGCCAGGTGCTGCTGGAGCTCTGCACGGCGCAGGAGCAGCTGCGCCGCGAGACGGTCAGCAAGCGGCACGGCGTGCTGTACCGCGCCGCCCGCGATGCCGAGTGGGGCGACCCCTGGCCGCCCCACTCCGCGGAGCCGGCCTCCTAGGGCACGTTCGGGGCGGGGCCCGGCCAGGGGCGGGGGACCGTCCGGAGCCCGGTCGGGCGCCTGTCAGGAACGCAGTTCCTGGGTGCAGCACTTCACGCTGCCGCCTCCCTTGAGCAGCTCGCCCAGGTCCATGGCGATCGGCTCGTAACCCCGCGCACGCAGCGGGTCGAAGAGGCCGACGGCACCCTGGGGGAGCAGCACGTGGTGGCCGTCGCTGACCGCGTTGAGCCCGAGTGCGGCCGCGTCCGGCTCCTCGGCGATCAACGCGTGCGGGAACAGCCTGGACAGCACGGCCCGGCTACCGGGCGAGAACGCCGGCGGGTAGTACATGATCTCGTCGGCGTCGTCGTCCAGGACGCACAGAGCCGTGTCCAGGTGGTAGTAGCGCGGGTCGATCAGGTCGAGGCCGATGACCGGGCGGCCGAAGAACTCCTGGGCCTCGTCGTGCGAGAGCGGGCTGGAGCGGAAGCCGCGCCCGGCGAGCAGATACGAGGCCGTCACGGCGAAGTCGCCCTCGCCCTCGTTGATGTGGGCCGGCTCGTGGACGGGCGCGAAGCCGTGCGCACGGAACCAGTCCAGGTGGACCTCGGCCTCGGCCGCGCGTTCCGGATACGCGAAGCGGGCGCCGAGCACCCGGCTGTCGATCACGGTGGCTCCGTTGGCGGCGAAGACCATGTCGGGCAGGTCGGGGCGGGGGTCGAGCAGCTCGACGGTGTGGCCGAGCGAGCGGTACCGGTCGCGCAGGTCCTCCCACTGGGCCAGGGCCAGGGGCAGGTCGACCGGCTTCTCTGGGTCCATCCAGGGGTTGATGGAGTACGTGACCTTGAAGTGTGCCGGTGGGCACATCAGATAGCGCCGGGGTCGGGCGGTTCTCTGGGGGCGGAGGTCACGGGCTTCACGAGGCAATGAGGGCTCCTCACGGGCGACTTGGGCTGCACGGGCGTGCAGCCGCGTGCAGCCCATGGTCCGCCGTGCGGGGCGTCCGCGCAGTGCACCGTCCGGGTGTTTTTCATCTGGCCCACCCGGTTCACCCGCGCGTTCACGGCTCTTCCGGTGCGGTGCGCCCCGCCTTCAACTTCCTCAGCGGCTCGCCTCTGCGGGCCGTCGGGCCCACCCCGCCGCCCGGTCCGTGGCCGCCGCGCGCCGTTCCCCTGGAGGGCGTACGGCGCCGGAGGGCCCCGCGCCGATCGCACGGGCGGTCCCGTGCCGGATCGTCCCGCACTGATCGCCCGGGCGTCGGCCGTTGGTCACGGGCGGGTCATGTCACACACCCCGGATGTCCGGTGCGGTCACCCGGGGAGCAGGATGGTGGGACGATGTTCTCCAGGGTCCTCCGTGACCGAGAGTCCCTGGCGACGGTGAGGTGAGGGGATACATGGGCGCTGAGTTCGGCCGTTCCCGCGGCGAGGAGAGCAAACTGTCCCGCTGGCTGCGCAGGCGGCCCAAGGACGCTCCGGGTGCGGACCAGGGCCGGCTCCCGCTGCTCCTGGCCGTCGCCGCCGCCGATCTGCCCCTGGCGCCCGCCGCGCACCCCGTCGGCTACCGATGTTCCTGTGACCGCGTCGGATGTCCCACGCCGGCCCGCCACCCCGTCTCCTTCGCCTGGCAGACCCAGTCGACCACCGACCCCGCGCAGATCGAGCGCTGGGCGCTCGGGCAGCCGGAGGCCAACTTCATCACCGCGACCGGAATGGTCCACGACGTCCTCGACGTACCGCTCGAAGCGGGGCGCGAGGCCTTGGCCCGGCTGCTCTCCGAGGGGATCGACGTCGGGCCGGTCGCCGAGGCGGCCGGCGACGGCGACCACGGGCGGATGCTGTTCTTCACCGCGACGCGGGGAACGCCCGAGGACGAGGACGAGTGGTGGCCCTGCGAGCTGGACTGTCATCCCGAGACGATGGACGAGCATCCGGGGCTGCGATGGCACTGCCGGGGAAGCTACGTGCTGGTGCCGCCGGCGCGGTTGCCGGGAGAGCTCGCGGTGGGCTGGGTGCGCGGGCCGGAGCATGTGCTTCCGGATCCGCTGACGTTGCTTGAGGCATTGACCGACGCGTGTGCGCGGTATGCGGGGGAGGCGGGGGCGCCGGCGGTTGCCTGGCCGCTCGGCCGGTAGGTTCCCCCTCCCCGCCCCTTCCCCAGACCCTCCGGGGGTGGGGTGGGCAAGGGTTGTTCCTGGGGCTGCGCCCCTCGGACCCCCGCGGGGACTGCGTCCCCTGCGCCCCTCCTCGGGGCCGCGCCCCCGACCCCGTTCGCGTCTTGAGGGCGCTCGTCCTCAAACGCCGGACGGGCTGAGGGCGCCCGGCATCGCCCCAGGCGGCTCGCCGCGGAGTCGGCTGCCGCTACTCGCCCTTCGTCGCCACGAGCCCCTGGATGCGGTTGGTCACCACGACCGGGCCC
The DNA here is from genome assembly GCF_014650455.1 of Streptomyces xanthochromogenes. Lineage (GTDB taxonomy): Bacteria > Actinomycetota > Actinomycetes > Streptomycetales > Streptomycetaceae > Streptomyces > Streptomyces xanthochromogenes. The sequence goes on from NZ_BMUZ01000002.1 coordinate 224,553, forward strand.
TTGGCCGGTACCAGGGCCAGTTCGTTGGAGATCCACTCCCGGGTGAGGGAGGTGTTGATCCGGCCGGTCAGCAGGGCCTTCTCGTCGGGGGAGATGTCGAGGCGGACGCCCTTCGCCGCGGTCTGGCGCTCGAAGTGCCGGGCGGAGAAGAAGACGAGGGCGCGGCCGTCGGCGGTGCGCAGGCCCAGCGGGGCGAAGTCGCCGTCGTTCAGGGGCTGGTCGAGGAACTGGCTGATGCGTCCCGACCGCACGGCGTTCTTCTGGCGTGCCTCGCGCCAGGAGCTGGTGTGGTCCCCGGGCGCGAACACCGGTGGCTTGCCGCTCTGGAGGTACGAGGCGTAGTCCGCGCTCAGGTCCTTCGGGGCGACCGCGAGGGAGGGGTCGTCGGGGCGTACCGGCTCGGCCCAGCCGTCCTTGTCGGCCTTGAAGGCGGGCACGTCCTTGGCGCCCAGGATCGACAAGTAGGCCAGCTTCCACACCTGTTCGGGCCCGGTGCGTATGAAGAGCAGCAGCCAGCGGGTGTCGTTCGGGCCCTTGTCGTCCTGGTCGCGGTTGGAGTCCGCGTCGGCGACGAACCAGCGTGGCCAGCCCGCCTGCTTGGGGATCGTGTACGCGGTGTCGCTCAGGGCCAGCGGCGAGTGCTGGGCGTTGCCGCCCGGGCTCGTCGTGTGGCGGACGGTGAAGCCCGCCTGGGTCGTGGCGCCGAAGGCACCGGTGACCCGGCCCGCGTCGAGGGCCGGGTCGTAGGCCTTGTCGGCCTTGTTGTAGGCGTCGAGGAAGTCGGTGAGCGCCTTCGCGGCCTCAGCCTTCGTCGCCGACGGTACGACTTCCCGCTCCCCGTGCACCGTCACGCAGCCGCTCGCGGTCACCGTCAGTACGGTCACCGTCGCGAGCCCCGCCGTCAGCCGACTCACCCTGCTCATGGACCGCCTTCTGCCCCTCGACCCTCGTCGTCCCCTCGGACTTCCGGAACCCTACCGGGGCGAAGAAGAACGCGAGCGTGGGGATCAGGTACAGGGCCCAGACGACGACCTGGACGACGGTCGGGTCGGGCTGGAAGTTGAAGACGCCCTTGAGGAGGGTGCCGTACCAGCTGTCCGGCGCGATCGTCGAACTGATGTCGAAGGCAAGGGAGTTGATGCCCGGCAGGAAGTCGGCCTCCTGGAGGTCGTGCACGCCGTAGGCGAGGACGCCCGCGGCGACGACCACCAGCATGCCGCCGGTCCAGGTGAAGAACTTCGCCAGGTTGATCTTCAGTGCGCCCCGGTAGAACAGCCAGCCCAGGAACACCGCGGTGGCGAGGCCCAGCAGGGCGCCGATCATCGGCTGGAAGGTGCCGTTGTCGGAGCCGGCCGCGTGCACCGACGTCCACACGAACAGGGCGGTCTCCAGGCCCTCGCGGCCGACCGCGAGGAACGCGGTCGCCACCAGGGCGCCGGTGCCCATCAGCAGGGCCGAGTCGAGCTTGCCCTGGAGCTCGGTCTTCAGGTGCCGCGCGGTGCGCCGCATCCAGAACACCATCCAGGTGACCAGGCCGACGGCGACGATCGACAGCGAACCGCCGAGCGCCTCCTGCGCCTTGAAGGTCATCTCCTGCGAGCCGAATTCGAGGCCCGCGCCGAACGCGAACGCGACGAACACGGCCACCGCGACGCCGATCCACACCGGCTTGAGCGCGTCCCGCCGCCCGGTCTTCACCAGGTAGGCGACCAGGATGCACACGACCAGGCTCGCTTCGAGACCCTCGCGCAGGCCGATCAGATAGTTGGCGAACATGTCTCCCTCTCAGCCGAAGAGTCCCCGGCCCCACCAGTCGTCCTTGTCGCGGACGCCCGGCGGGACCGCGAAAATCGCCGAACCCACGTGCTGGATGTATTCGTTGAGCGCGTCATGGCGGGCCAGGGCCCGCTGGACGGGCAGGAAGCCCTTGCGTACGTCCCGCTGGTAGGCCAGGAAGAACAGGCCCGCGTCCAGCCGGCCGAGGCCGTCCGTGCCGTCCGTGAAGGAGTAGCCGCGGCGCAGGATGCGGGCACCGTCGTTGGAGTCGGGGTGCGCGAGGCGGACGTGCGCGGTCGGCTTCATCGCCTTCAGGAACGGCTCGTCGCGCTCCTTGGCCTTGCCGACCGGGGCGCCCTCGCCCTTGTCGCGGCCGAAGACGTCCTCCTGCTCCTGGAGCGAGGTGCGGTCCCAGGTCTCGATGTGCATGCGGATGCGGCGGGCCACCAGGTAGGAGCCGCCGGTCATCCAGTCGGAGCCGTCCTTCGCGCCGACCCACACGTGGTCGTCGAGCGCCTTGGTGTCGGTGCCCGAGACGTTCCGGGTGCCGTCCTTGAAGCCCATCATGTTGCGCGGGGTCTGCGCGTCCGGCGTCGTCGAGGACGTCTTGCCGAAGCCGAGCTGCGACCAGCGGATGGCGACCTTGCCCATGCCGATGCGGGCCAGGTTGCGGATCGCGTGCACCGCCACCTGGGGATCGTCCGCGCAGGCCTGGACGCACAGGTCGCCGCCGCTGCGCGCCGGTTCGAGGTTGTCGCCGGGGAACTGCTCGATGTCGACCAGCGCCTCGGGCCGCTTGCCGTCCAGGCCGAAGCGGTCCTTGGCGAAGAGCGAGGGGCCGACGCCGAAGGTCAGGGTCAGCCGGCACGGCTTGAGGCCGAGCGCCTCGCCGGTGTCGTCCGGCGGCGCCTCGGCGAGCCCGCCGTAGGCGCCCTCGCCGACCGTCTTGCCCTCGGTCATCGCGGCGGCGGCCACCGTCCAGTCCTTGAGCAGCTGGACGAGTTCGGCGCGGTCCTTCGTCGTCACGTCGAACGAGGCGAAGTGCAGCCGGTCCTGGACGGCGGTGGCGATGCCGGCCTGGTGCTCGCCGTGGAACGGCACCGCGGCGCCCGTGTCGGCGGCCGGCACCGCGTCGCTGCCGCCGCTCTTGACGACGGCGACCGTGCCGCCGGCCGCGGCGGCGCCGAGCGCCAGGCCCGCCCCGCCCCAGCCGAGCAGCGCCCGGCGGGAGGGCGGCCTGCCGGTGCCGGCTGCCTCGGTCGTGGCGTCGCTCATGAGGGTCTCCTCCTGCTCCTGCGGTTACTTCGCGACGGCCGCGGCGAGCTTCGACAGCGGCTCGGCGAGCGCGTTCACGGTGTCGGAGAGCTGCTTGCGGTCACCCTCGCCGACCTTGTCGTACGAGGTGAAGTCGTAGGAGGTCTTGTCCGTGCGGTACTTGTCGAGCAGCGTGTCCAGGGCGGCGAACTGCTTGTCCAGCTCGGTGGTGAGCGCCGCGTCGTTCTTCGAGGCGACCGGCTTGAGCAGCTCGTACGCCTTCTGCGCGCCCTCGACGTTGCCCTTGAAGTCGGACAGGTCGGTGTGGCTGTAGCGGTCCTCCTCGCCGGTGATCTTCCCGGTGGCGACCTCGTCGAGGAGCTCCTTGGCGCCGTTGGCCATCGAGGTCGGGGTGATCTCGGCGGTGCCGACCCGCTTCTGCCAGTCGGTCAGGTCCTTGTCCAGCTCGGTGGCGAGGTTCTTCTCGTCGTCACCGATCTTGCCGTCGACCCAGAGGGACTTCTCCAGACGGTGCCAGCCGGTCCACTTCTGGCCCTTCTCCAGGCCGTCCTCGCGGGTGTCGGTCTTCGGGTCGATGTCACCGAAGGACTCCGCGACCGGCTCGGTGCGCTCCCAGCCCAGGCGCGAGGGGGCGAACGCCTTCTTGGCCGCCTCCACGTCGCCGGCCCGCACCGCGTCGGTGAAGACCTTCACCTTGGGCAGCGTCTCGTCGGCCTGCTCCTGGGCGTACTTGCGGTACTCGGCCACGGCCGTGTCCAGCTGCGGGTTGCGCTTGGCGGCGGTGCCGCCGGTGACGGTGACCTTCTGGCGGATGCCGTCGCCCTTCATGCCGGGCTTGCAGGCGACCTCGTACGAGCCGGCCTTGACCTCGGCGGTGAGCTGCTGCTTGAGGCCGGGGCCTATGTTCTCGCGCTCGGCGACGATGCGGTCGTCCGGGAAGAGCAGGTAGACCTCGGTGACCTTGGAGCCCTTGTTCTCGATGTCGAACTTGACGTGTCCGGCCGGGAACTCGGTCTTCGACAGCTTGCAGGAGCTGTCGGTGGCCGTCACCTGGACCGAGCCGTCGGCGCCGCCGGCCTTGGCGTCGCTCTTGTCGGCGCAGCCCGTGACGGCGGTCAGGGCAGCGACGGCCGCGGCGGCGGTGACGACGGAAGTACGGACGGGTCGCATGCGGGCTCCACGCTGGGTCAGGGTCGACAGGTCGACTGAGGCGGACCTAACTTAACCGAGCCTTACCTGACCGATACCCACTGGGCGCGTGATTCAGCTCTCACCGGTCACGGCGGGATCACGGATCGCGCCGCGCCGGTCACGGCCGGGTCAAGGATCACGTCCCGTGGTCAAGGCCGGGTCAAGGATGGCGCCGCGGGACGACCAGCGGGGAGCCCGTCCCGGGGTGGGGCAGCACGTCCACGGGCTGCCGGTAGACCCGGCCGATCAACTCCTCGGTGAGCACCTCGCGAGGCGGCCCCTCGGCCGCGAGCCGCCCCTCGTGCAGCACGGCGATCCGGTCCGCGTACGCGGCCGCCAGGCCGAGGTCGTGCAGCACCACCACGACGGCGTCCCCGGCGCGGGCCCGCTCGCGGCAGATGCGCAGGACCAGTTCCTGGTGGCGCAGGTCGAGTGCGGCGGTCGGTTCGTCGAGCAGCAGCACCGGCGCGCGCTGGGCGAGTACCCGGGCCAGCGCGACGCGGGCCCGCTCGCCGCCGGACAGCGCGTCGAAGGGCCGCCGCGCGAAGCCGGCCACCTCGGTGGCCGCCATCGCCTCCGCGACCACCGCGTCGTCCTCGCCCTCGCGCACGGTCCCGGCCCAGGGTGCCCGGCCCATCCGGACGACCTCCTCGACCGGGAAGGGAAAGGAGAGCGCGGCCTGCTGCGGCAGCACGGCCCGGCGCAGCGCGAGTTCCGACGCGGGCCGGTCGGCGAGGGGCCGCTCGTCGATCCGTACCGTCCCCGAGGCGGCGGCCGCATCGCCCGCGAGCGCGGCGAGCAGCGTGGACTTGCCCGCCCCGTTGGGCCCGACGAGCGCCACGACCTCACCGGTACGCACCTGGATTCCGACGCCGTCCAGGACGGCACGGCCCCCGAGTGTCACCCGCAACTCGCTTGCCTCAAGGGCCACTTGGCCCGGCGCGGGCGGTGTGGGGAGCTCGCGCGGCCCGCGTGCGGAGGAGAGGACGGAGAAGAGGGACGTCAGGACGTTCATGCCCAACCGCCTTGCGTGCGCCGGGTCCTGCGCAGGAGCCAGAAGAAGAACGGGCTGCCGAACAGGGCGGTCAGGACGCCCAGCGGCAGTTCGGCGGGGGCCGCCACGGTACGGGCCGCGAGGTCGCCCGCCATCAGGACGACCGCGCCGCCGATCGCGCTGCCGGGCACCAGGAAGCGGTGTCCGGGGCCGGCCGCCATGCGCAGCAGGTGCGGCACCAGGAGCCCGACGAACGTGATGATCCCGGCCACCGCCACGGCGGCCGCGGTGAGCAGCGCGACGACGAGCACGAGCACCATGCGCAGCCGCTCGACGTCGACGCCCAGGTGCCGCGCGGGCCGTTCGCCGAGCGCGAGGAGGTCGAGCCTGCGGGCGTACAGCGGGGCGACGGCCAGGCCCGCCACGGCGCACGGAAGTACGGCGAGCACCTTGGGCCAGGTGGCCTGGGCGAGCGATCCCAGCTGCCAGAAGGTGATCTGGGAGATCTGGGCGTTGTCCGCGAAGAAGATGAACAGGCCGATCAGGGCGCCCGCGAAGGCGTTCACCGCGATGCCGGTGAGGATGAGGGCGACGACCTCGGTGCGGCCGCCCGAGCGGGACATGGCGTACACGACGAGGACCGTGGCCAGGCCGGCGGTGAACGCGCAGAACGTGATGGTCCAGTTGCCGAAGAAGCTCAGCCCGAGCGTGATGGAGCCGACCGCACCGGCCGCCGCGCCCGCCGAGATCCCGATCACGCCGGGCTCGGCGAGCGGATTGCCGAACACGCCCTGCATGAGCGCGCCCGCACAGCCCAGGGACGCGCCGACGAGCAGGGCGAGCGCCACCCGGGGGAGCCGCACGTTCCACAGCACGCTCTCGCCGACCCGGTCGAGCCCGTGGCCGCCGAGCCCCGCGCGATGGCGCACCGAGCCGAGCACGTCACCGAGCGCGATGTGGTACGCCCCGAGCCCGGCGGACAGGAGGGCGAGCAGGACGAGCGCGGCCAGCAGAACGACCGTGAGCAGGAAGGGAGTCGAGCGCCCCGGCTTCGGGCGTTCGGGTTCGGGCGGGGCCGTCGCCTCGGGGGCCTCGGTCGTCGCGGTCACTTCTTCGGCTCCGGGTACAGCTGGTCCACGAGGGACCGCAGGACGCGGTCGGTGCGCGGGCCGTAATTGAGCAGCACGCCGTCGTCGACGGACACGATCCTGCGGTCCAGGCCGGCCGGGGTCTCGGCGACGCCCGGCACCTTCAGGAGGCCGTCGACGCCGCCCACGGACGCGAGCCCCTTGCTCATCACCAGGATGGCGTCCGGGGCGGCCTTGGCGAGGGCCTCGCTGGTGATGGGGGTGAAGTCCTTCGACAGGCCCGACTCCTTGCCCGCGTCGACGCCGCCCGCCGCCTCGATGAGGGAGGAGGCGCCGGAGTCGGCCCCGCCGAGCAGATGGACGGATGCCGACCCGCGCAGGTAGAGGAAGGCGACCCGGGGTCTCCCGCCGCCCTTCGGTGCGGCGGAGCGGGCCGCCGAAATCCGTTGGTCCGTACGGGACTTGAGCGCGCTACCGGCGTCCGGAACGCCCAGGGCGGCGGCCACCGCGTCGATCCTGCGGTCCACGTCGGCGAGGCTCTTGGCGGGCTCGACCACGACCAGCGGGATTCCGGCGGCACGGATCTGGTCGACGGCCTCGGCCGGTCCGGTCGAGGTGTCGGCGAGCACGAGCGTCGGCTTCAGGGAGAGGACGCTCTCGGCCGAGACGTCGTGAGCCCTCGTCACCACCGGGAGCTTCGCAGCCTGTTCGAAGGTGGTCGTGATGTCCCGGGCCACCACGTGGGGTCCGAGCCCGAGCGTGAACACGATCTCGCCGAGGGAGCCGGTGAGCGGCACGATCCGGTCGCCGGAGCGCACCTCGACCCGGCGTCCGTCCGCGGAGTCCACCGTGACGGGCAGCCGGGGCGCGGGAGTCGAGGTGAGCGGCTCGACCCGGTCCGGGGCGGGAGCCGCCCCGGCGGCCTGGCCGGTGCCCGTACTCGTGCCGTCGCCGGTGCCGCAGCCCGTGAGGGCGAGGGCGAGCGCGGAGAGCAGCGCACCCGCGAGAAGTCCTGGTCTGCGCACCGGGTGCACCGTCCTTCGCTCGGTAGTGGTCGGCGATGCGGGGGACTTCCGGCACAGCCACGACCACCTTAGGTTAGCCTTACCTAAGTCGCCAGGCCGCATCTGTGGGCCTGCCTTGCGGCTTGCCCCCGGGCTGCCCCCGCGACTGCCCGGCCCACCCCGGGCGAGCGCCGTGCCGCCCGATACCGGAGGGATCTCCATGTCGTCGTCCAGACCCGCCAAGGCCCTCGCCCTCGCGCTGCTCGCGGCGGTCCTGGGGGCGGCATTGGGGGCGCTGCCTCCGTCGGCGTCCGCCCGGGCGGCGGATGCGGGGGAGCGGGCGGTGCGGGGTGGCCGGCTCGACTGGGGGATCAAGTCGTCCTTCCAGAGCTATGTCACCGGCCCGGTGGCGCACGGCAGTTGGAGCCTGACGGGCGGTGCCGCCACCGTCGGCGGCAGCCAGTTCCGCTTCCACTCGGCGACCGGCTCCTACGACCCGGAGGGCGGCGGCTTCCGGGCCGCGTTCGCCGGCGGCGTCCACTTCACGGGCCATCCGAAACCGGACGGCACCCATGAGCTGGACCTCGTCGTGGCGCGCCCCTCCGTGCGGATGGAGAACGGCAGGGGAACCCTCTACGCCGACATGACCAGCAAGGCGAAGGGCAGCGGGCAGGTCACCACCAGGTCCCAGGTGCCGCTCGCCTCGCTGGCGCTCGCCGGGATCGTTCTGGAGGGCGGTTCCACCCCCATCGCCCTCCAGAACGTCCCGGCGACGCTGACCTCCGAGGGTGCGGAGGCCTTCGCCGGGTACTACGCGGCGGGCACGGCGCTCGACCCGGTGAGCCTGTCGGTGGACACGGAGACGCCGAAGGCAGCCAACTCACCGTCGGCCACGGCAGGTTCGACTCCCTCGTCCCGGGCAGGCCAGTTCGCCGGCTTCGCCGACGCGGCCGTCGACTGGGGGGTGCGCCGCACCTTCCGCGAGTACGTGGGCGGTCCCGTCGCGCAGGGTCGGTGGACGGTGTCGGCCGGGGCCCGGGACGGCGGGGCGCTGTTCCGCTTCCCCGGCGGCAAGGGCACGTACGACGAGCACGCGGCCACCCTGGACGCGACCTTCACCGGAGCCGTCCGCTTCACCGGCAAGCAACTCGACGTCACCCTCGACCGGGTCGCGGTGAAGGTGGCCGACCGCACCGGCACGCTCTCGGCCGGCGGCCGCCCGATCGTCACCTTCCCGGCCCAACTCGACCCGAAGAACGGCCTGGTGAGCATCGTCGAGGCACCCGCCGAGCTGACCGCCGAGGGAGCCGAGCTGTTCGGCGGGATGTACCCGGCGGGCACCGCCATGGACCCGGTGTCCCTCGCCGTCGCCGTCGCCCCCGGGGCGCGGCTGCCCGCCCTGCCCGACCTCGGCACCGGCGCGGACACCGTGCCGTCGGCGGCGCCCTCGCACGGCGCGTCCCCGCCCGGGGCGGAGCCGACGTCCGGGGCCACGTCCGGCTCGGGCCCGGGTGCGCTCGGCTACGCGGCGATCGGCGCGGCACTCCTCGCCGTGGCGGGCACCGCGCTCGCCCTGACGCGCAGGCGCCGGACGGCACCGGCGACCCCCGAACCCCCCGCGGACTAACCCCCCACCGACGCCTGACCGCACCCTCCTCCCGCTGTCCCCTTTCCCCCCGTAACCCCCTTCCCGTTCCCCCGTAGACCCATCAAGGAGACCCGGCCGATGTCCACAACTCCCTCCGCTTCCCTTCTTCGCCGCCGTCGGCGGTCCGTGGCGCTCGCGGCGGCCGTCGCCACCGCCGCCGCGCTGGGCGCGGCCGTGCCGGCCTCGGCGGCTCCGGCTCCCCAAGGGCCCACGCCCACGCAGGAGTTGAAGGACGGCACCCTCGACTGGGGCTTTCGCGAAAGCTTCCGCAAGTACATCGCGGCGGCCGGCCGCATCACGGTCGCGGACGGCGCGAAGCAGGCGGCCGCCAACGGCGTGTTCACCTTCACCGGCGGTACGGGCACCTACGACACGGCGACGCACGCCACGCGCAACGCCTTCAGGGGCGGCGTCCGCTTCGAGGCGCACGGCGGTGTCCTGGACATCGAGCTGTCCGACCTGAAGGTCGCCACCACCGGCACCAAGGGGGCGATCACCGCCGACATCACCACCAAGGACCAGTCGGGCAAGGACCAGGTCAAGAACGACGTGGCGCTCGCCGACCTCGACCTGTCGAAGGTGCGGCCGGGCTCCGGCGCGGGCGGCGCGATGGTCTTCAAGGACATACCGGCCGCCCTCACCGAGGCCGGGGCCGCTGCCTTCAACGGCCAGTACAAGGAGGGCGACCCGCTCGACCCGGCGACCCTGACGGTCACCCCCGTAACCACGCCGGACAGGCCCAAGCCCTCCGACGAGCCGAAGCCGTCGGACAAGCCCAAGCCGTCCGACCCGTCCAGGCCGTCCGGCAAGCCCGTGCCGCCGACCGCGCCCACCCCCGTACCGGCCGGGCAGAGCAAGGTCTCCGACGGCCGGCTCACCTGGGGCCTGAAGGAGTCCTTCCGCCGCTACATCAACAGCGGTGGCGGCACCAAGGCGGCCGACGGGGCGAAGAAGAACGGCGGCCTCTTCGACTTCTCCCTGGGCGGCGCGGCCCTCGACGCCAAGGCCCGCAAGCTCGACGCGTCCTTCAGGGGGAGCGTGAACTTCAGTTATCCGGCACACCAGTTGGACATGACGTTCAACGACCTCAAGGTCAGGGCCGAAGGAAACAAGGGCACGCTGGTGCTCGACGTCACCACCCCCAAGGGGAGGAAGGACGACATCGCCTTCGCGACGCTCGACCTCTCCCGGGCCGACTACACCGCGAAGAGCGGCGTGGTCCGCCTCGCCGCCGTACCGGCCGCCTTCACGGCCGAGGGCGCGGCCGCGTTCGCCAACGACACCACGGGCTCGATGTACAAGGCGGGCGACGCGATCGACCCGCTCGACCTCGCCTTCACGGTGCGGGACGGCGTCGCGCTGCCCCAGGGCTCCGGCACCGGCGGCGGCACGGTCCCGGTGTCCGACACCACCCCGTCCGGCGCGGTCGGCTCGTCCGTGGGCGGCACCGCGGCCCTGGCCGACACCGGCGCCGGTGTCCCGGCGGGCGTGCTGCTCGGCGCGGCGGGCGCGGTCGCCGCCGCGGGCGCGGCGATGCTGTACGCCGCCCGGCGCCGCAAGGCCTGACCTCGTGGGCCGAGGGCCGCACCCCGAGCCGGGGGTGCGGCCCGGTCTGCTGCTTCAATGCGTACGTGAATGCGTACGTGAGTGAGCAGGACGTACTGATCGACGTTCTCCGGGTCTTCTGCGGCCCCGACGGCGGCCACGGCAACGCGCTCGGAGTGGTGCGCGAGGGGTCGGACGTGCCGGGCGAGGCGGCCCGGCAGGAGCTGGCGCGTCAACTCGGCTTCAGCGAGACCGTGTTCGTGGACGATCCCGAGCGCGGCACCGTCGACATCTACACCCCGGGGGTGCGTCTCCCGTTCGCCGGGCACCCCCTGGTCGGTACGGCCTGGCTGCTCGACCTGGACGTCCTGGAACTGCCGGTGGGGGACGTACTGGCCCGCCAGGACGGCGAGTTCACCTGGATCACGGCCCGCTCCGAGTGGGTGCCGCCGCGTACCCTGCGCCAGTACGCCTCGGCCGCCGAGGTGGACGCGCTCGCGGTGCCGGAGCCGGGGGAGTGGGTGTACGCCTGGGGCTGGCAGGACGAAGCGGCCGGCCGGGTCCGCGCGAGGGCGTTCCCCGGCCGGGGCGACGGCATCGAGGAGGACGAGGCGACGGGCGCGGCGGCCCTCCTCCTCACCCAGAGCCTGGGCCGGGCCCTGAACATCACCCAGGGAGCCGGCTCCCAGCTCCTGACGGCCCCCGGCCCGGACGGCGAGATCGAACTGGGCGGCCGAGTAACCCTCAACCGGGCCGTCCCTCGACACTGCTGAGAGCCCGCCCAACCGATCCCGGGTCACCTACAGGGGCGCGAGGAACTGCGCGACCAGCCACCCACGACCCGCACCGGAAGCCCAAGGTCCTGGGGCTCCGCCCCAGACCCCGTTCGCGCCTTAAGGGCGCTCGTCCTCAATCTCCCCCAAGGCCTCAAGGGCCAGGGGGGGACCCCCATGACAGGCTGTAGGTGCCCCCGCACCGGTCCTGCCAGGGGCGCGGGGAACGGCGCGACCAGCCACGCACGGTCCGCAGGCGAGAACGGACCCATTGAGGGGCGCGGGGAACTGCACGGAAGTTTGAGGTGGGCCCGCACCGCAACCGGCCCCCCGACCCCCCGCGGAGCGCTACGCGCTGAGCGGGAACTCCTCCCCGAGCTCCCTGAACACGGCCGTGTTCAGGCCGAATGCCCGCTTGCACTCGTCGACGACCCGCTGCTTCTCCAGGTCGTCGACACCCAGCCCGTCCAGCCGCTCGCGATAACTCCGCTTGAACGCGGCCGGGTTGGCGATGCCGTCGAAGACGTAGAACCGGACCCCGTCGCCCTTGCGGGCGAAGCCCCACGTGCGCTCCGCCTTGTCGCGGATGATCTGCCCGCCCGACAGATCGCCGAGGTAGCGCGTGTAGTGGTGGGCCACATAGCCCGCCGGCCACGTCCGGGCACATTCGGCGACGCGCTCCGCGTACGCGGCCGTCGCGGGCAGCGGCGTCGCGGTGCGCCGCCAGTCGGCGCCGCGCAGATGTGCCAGGTCCCGCTCCAGCTCGGCCGTGCGCATCAGCTCCGGCTGGATGAACGGCCCGGCGACCGGGTCGGCCGCGAGCGCCGAGGCGCCCTCCTCCAGGGCCCGGTACACGAACCAGAGCTGCTCGGTGTAGCGGGCGTAGGCGTCGACACCGAGCCGGCCGCCGAGCAGGTCCCCCATGAACGTCGAGGTCTCGGCCTCCGTGTGCTGCTCGTGCGAGGCGGTGCGGATCAGCGTGGAGAACGGCGTCGTCGCGCTGGTGGTCAAGGCGGGCCTCCGGGGACCGAGGGGTGCGGGAACCAGCAGGATCGTTTCAGGTTAGGGTTACCTAAGTCAACTGGTTCCCGACGTCCTGTCGGTAAAAATGTACCCGCTGACCCGCGACGGGACACACGATCGAAAAATGTGGCCGGTGCCGCTACGGCAGGGTGAGGATCTCCGTGCCGGTCTCGGTGACCACCAGGGTGTGCTCGAACTGCGCCGTCCGCTTGCGGTCCTTGGTGACGACCGTCCAGCCGTCCTCCCACATGTCGTACTCGTGGGTGCCCAGGGTCAGCATCGGCTCGATCGTGAACGTCATGCCCGGCTTGATCACCGTGGTGGCGTGCGGGGCGTCGTAGTGCGGCACGATCAGGCCGGAGTGGAAGGCCGTGCTGATGCCGTGGCCCGTGAAGTCCCGCACGACGCCGTAGCCGAAGCGCTTGGCGTACGACTCGATGACGCGGCCGATGATGTTGATCTGGCGGCCGGGACGGACCGCCTTGATCGCGCGGTCGAGGGACTCGCGGGTCCGCTCGACGAGCAGCTTGGACTCCTCGTCGACGTCCCCGCAGAAGTACGTGGCGTTGTTGTCGCCGTGCACCCCGCCGATGTACGCGGTGACGTCCAGGTTCACGATGTCGCCGTCCTTCAGGACGGTCGAGTCCGGGATGCCGTGGCAGATGACCTCGTTGACCGAGGAGCACAGCGACTTGGGGAAGCCGCGGTAGCCCAGCGTCGACGGGTAGGCGCCGTGGTCGCACATGTACTCGTGCGCGACCCGGTCCAGCTCGTCCGTCGTCACTCCCGGCGCGATGTGCTTGGCCGCCTCCTCCATCGCCCGCGCCGCGATCCGCCCCGCGGTCCGCATCAGCTCGATGGTTTCGGGGGTCTGCACTTCGGGTCCGGTGTACGGCGTGGGCATGGGCTTCCCGACGTACTCGGGACGCCGGATACGACCCGGGACGGAACGGGCCGGAGAGATCTCCCCGGGCACGAGCAGGGACTGCGACTTCGGCTGGCCAGACATGCCGGCGAGTCTATCGAGCGGGTGTGGGGCAGCATGGCCTTGAGGCCCCAGGCCACCGTCGTCCCAGGGAAGAGGCAGCCATGGCTCTGTTCAAGAAGCGCACCGTCGGCAAACCCGGCGAGTGGTACTACTGCCTGGTCCACCACAAGGTCGAGGAGGGCCCCGACTGCCCGGCCAAGGACCGCTTCGGTCCGTACACCTCGCGCGAGGAGGCCGAGCACGCGATGCAGAACGCGCAGGAACGGAACCTGGAGTGGGAGAACGACCCGAAGTGGCACGACAAGTCCGCCCCGACGGACGGCGCCGACTAGGACGGCGCCGACCAGGACGGCGCCGACTAGGACGGCACCGACCAGGGCGGCGCGGACCGGGCCCGACGCCACCGGCCGGGGCGGCACGGGCCCGGGGGCACCACGGCCGGCCCGCACGGGCGGCGGCTACGCCCCCGTGGTGGTGGGCTGCTTGGCCGCCCTGCGGCGGGCCGCGTCCTCGTCGGTCGCCGAGTCGTAGGTGATCAGCTTGGGCAGCGCCGCGGCGAGCAGCCCCACCGCGGCCACGCAGGCCACCCCGCCCGACCACACGGCCGCCCTCGTCCCGGTCCAGCCGGCCATCGCGCCCGCCCGGACCTGGCCGAGCTGCGGGCCGACGCTGTACGAGAGCACCTCTATGCCGGCCAGGCGGCCGCGCAGCTCCTCCGGGATGGTCTGGTTCCAGATCGTCGAGCGGCCGAGCCCGCTGAGCATGTCGCCGGCGCCCGCCACCGCGAGGCAGCCGAGCACCAGCCAGACGTTGCCGATCAGGCCCGCCCCGGCCATCGCCGCGCCCCAGACGACCGCGCCGACCACCACGAACAGGCCGTGCCGCCGCACCCGTGAGGTCCAGCCGCTGGTGAGGCTGAGCAGCACCGAACCGGCCGAGCCCGCCGCGTACATCAGGCCGAGCGACCAGTCGGCGTGCAGGCTCTCGGCGAGGAACGGGAAGATCGCGTTCGGGAAGGCGAAGAACATCGCGGCCAGGTCCACCGCGTAGGTGCCGAGCAGCACCGGCCGTGACCACGCGTACCGCGCGCCCTCCGCGATGCCACGCAGCGAGGGCTTCCGGGCGTCATGGGCGGGCGGGGCCGGGGTCAGCCGGGCGCACATCACTACCGACACGGTGAACGTGCCGATGGTCGTGGCGTACGCCGTGGCCGTACCGGCGTACGCCACGACCAGGCCGGCCAGCGACGGCCCCGCGATCGCGCCGAGCTGCCAGCGCAGGGCGTTGAGCGCGGCGGCCGCGGTCAGCTGGTCGTGCGGCACGATCCGGGCCATCAGCGAGTCGAGCGCCGGGCGCTGGAGCCCGGCGAGCGCCGAGACGCCCGCGGCCACGACGTACAGCGGCCAGAGCGCGGGGTTCGGGAGCAGCGCGTTGACCAGGAGGATCAGCGCGAGCAGACCGAGGCCCGCCTCGGTGGCGAGGATGACCTTGCGGCGGTCCACCGCGTCCGCGAGGGCGCCGCCGTACAGACCGAACACGACCAGCGGGACCAGTTCCACCGCGCCCATCGCGCCCACCGCGAGCGGTGAGTCGGTCAGCTCCTTGATCTGCAGCGGCAGCGCGACCATCGCCATGAAGCTGCCGAAGTTGGTGATCAGGCCCTGCACCCACAGCAGCCGGAAGTCGGCCGAGGCCCGCCAGGGGGCGAGGTCGGGCAGGATCGAGCGGAGTCGGGACGCGGGAGGTTCTTCGGGCACGAGCGGCCATGCTCCGGGCCGGGGGCGCCGGACGCAAACGAATTACGTGCGCGCGTGGCCCCCGGGCGCGCGCCCCGGCGCCGCACGCGGACCGGCCGGGCAGCTCACCGGTGACCCGTCACCAGCGTCCCGGCGGCGGGGCCGTCAGCTGGTCGGCCAGGCGGCCGAGGCGGTCGCGGAAGCGGCGGGGGCCGCGCTGCGGCGGCAGGACGTTCTCGCCCGCTGCGGCACTGACCAGGTGCTGCACGGTGTCCAGGTCGAGCTCCGCGTCCGGCGCCACGGTCAGCGACTCGTGGACGAGGCCCCGCACTTCACGGTCGCCGCCGTCCAGGGCGAGCACGGTCGCGCCCGCCCTCCGTGCGTCATGAACGCGTTCGAGGAGCCCTTCGGCGGGCCGCTGGGGCGCCACCACGAGCAGCGTCTCGCCGCGCCGCGCGGCCTCCAGACGGCCGAGCCCGACCGACAGGTGCGGCGGCCCGCCCGGCTCGGTGCGGTGGCGCACCAGGGTCGGGCTCAGCTCGGGAAGCCCCGACCAGGCCGCCTCGTCGGTGAGATGCGCGGCCAGGTGCCAGGGCTCGTACGACTCGGTGCCGACCAGGAGGAGCCCGCCGCCGTGCGGCACGACCGAGGAGCGCAGGACGCCCGCGAAGCGGCGGGTGGCCCGCAGCCACTCCGTCCCGGCGAGCACTTCCCGCAGCAGTGCGACCCGTACGGCATCCATGCCCGCACACTGCCGCATCCGGGCCCCCCGCGGGCCGGAACGCGTCTTCCTCATCCGAACGAAGCCCTCGGCTACGGCCGAGTAAGGTCGGCCCCATGACTTCCACTGACAACGCCGCCAACGCCGCGAAGCCCGCCGCGAAGGACCCCTGGGAGCTTCCGGACGTCTCCGGTCTCGTCGTCGGCGTGCTCGGCGGCACCGGCGACCAGGGCCGCGGCCTCGCCTACCGGCTCGCCCGGGCCGGCCAGAAGGTGATCATCGGCTCCCGGGCCGCCGAGCGCGCCCGGACCGCGGCCGAGGAGCTCGGGCTCGGTGTCGAGGGCGCCGACAACGCGGAGTGCGCGCGGCGCAGCGACATCGTGATCGTGGCCGTGCCGTGGGACGGCCACGCCAAGACGCTCGAATCGCTGCGGGAGGAGCTGGCCGGCAAGCTCGTCGTCGACTGCGTCAACCCGCTCGGCTTCGACAAGCAGGGCGCGTACGCACTGAAGCCCGAGGAGGGCAGCGCCGCCCAGCAGGCCGCCGCCCTGCTGCCCGACTCCCGGGTGACCGCGGCCTTCCACCACCTGTCGGCGGTGCTGCTCCAGGACGCCTCGGTCGAGGAGATCGACACGGACGTGATGGTGCTCGGCGAGGCCCGCGCGGACACCGACCTCGTGCAGGCCCTCGCCGGACGCATCCCCGGTATGCGCGGCGTCTTCGCCGGGCGGCTGCGCAACGCCCACCAGGTCGAGTCGCTCGTCGCCAACCTGATCTCGGTCAACCGCCGCTACAAGGCGCACGCGGGGCTGCGCGTCACCGACGTCTGAGCCCGCCTGTCCGGGCGCACCCGTGCCCGAGGTGCGGGGCGCCGACGGGCATGGGGGACACTGGACCGGCGGGTGCCGAGCGCGCCCGCCCGTCCCTTTCGTCCCGCTCGACCGCAGTGCCGCACAGCAGCCGTACCCGACAGGAGCCGACCTCCATGCCCCGCCTCGCTCTGTACGCCCTCGTCGTCTGTGTCCTCGCCGTCGTCGCGGCCGTGGTCTCCTTCGCCCAGGGCAGCTGGCTCGGAATCATCTGGGTGCTGCTCGTCGGGCTTTCGTCCAACATGTGCTGGTACTACCTGCGCAGGGGCCGCGCCGAGCGGGCGAACGCTAGCGCTGCGGAGTGATCGAGAGGCTGCCGAGGTCCGGCCAGAACTGGTAGAGGCCGCGGCCGGTCGCCGCGGCCCAGTCCGGCACCCCGAGCCCGCCCAGGATGGCGTCGACGAGTCGGAAGAACTCCTGGTTGACCTCGGGAATCCACAGCAGCCCGAACACCGCGAGCAGCCCGAACGGGGCGAACGGCTCGACCTGGCGCCGCGCCGCGTGCGAGAGCCACGGCTCGATGATCCCGTACCCGTCGAGACCCGGCACCGGCAGGAAGTTGAGCAGCGCCGCCGACACCTGGAGCAGCGCCAGGAACGCCAGCGCGTACCGGAAGTCGTCGGGCACCCCGTCGAGCGCGTGCAGCCAGAACGGGGCGGTGCACACCACGGCGAACAGCACGTTGGTGAGCGGGCCCGCCGCCGAGATCAGGCTGTGCCGCCAGCGGCCCCGGATGCGGCTCCGCTCGATGAAGACCGCGCCGCCGGGCAGACCGATACCGCCCATGATCACGAAGACGACCGGCAGCACGATCGACAGCAGCGCGTGCGTGTATTTCAGCGGGTTGAGCGTGAGGTAGCCCTTGGTGCCGACCGTGATGTCACCGCCGTGCAGCGCCGTGCGGGCGTGCGCGTACTCGTGCAGGCACAGCGACACCACCCATGCCGACGTGACGAACAGGAACACGGCGAGGCCGCGCGAGGCGGCGTAACTCGTCCACACCGCCCACCCGGAGACCGCCATGACGGCGACGATCCCGAGGAAGACCGGGCTGATCCGCCGGTCGTGGTGGCGGGAGGTTGCGGTGGCCATGCGGTCGGCTCCTGTGCTGGCGGGACGGTCGGGACGAACGCGCCCGACCGTACAGGGGGTACGTGCCCGTGTCCGGCCCCCGCCCGGATCGAAAGGGGGGTTCCCAGCGTCAAACGTCCCGGGAGCCGCCGGTAGTTCCGCCGCGGGGGACCGGGGCGCGGCGGCGTCGATGAGAATGGGGACGTGCGCTACCGGATTCTCGGCAACACCCAGGTCCACCACCTCGACGGCAGCCCCCTCGCCCTCGGCGGTGCGCGGCTGCGCGCCCTCCTGACGGTGCTCGCGCTGCGGCCGGGCCGGGCCGCGCCCGTGGGTCTCCTCGTCGACGAGGTCTGGGGGGACCGGCCGCCCGCGGACGCTCCGGCCGCGCTCCAGGCGCTGGTCGGCCGGCTGCGCCGGGTGCTCGGCCACGACGCGGTGTTCTCCGCGGAGGGCGGCGGATACGGGCTCGCCGCCGAGGACGACGACATCGACCTGCACCGCTTCGAGCGGCTCGCCGCCGACGGGGCCCGCGCCCTGGAGGAGGGCGACGCGGCGAAGGCCACCGCCCTGCTGGACGACGCGCTCGCGCTGTGGGCCGGGCCCGCGCTCGCCGACCTGCCCGACCCCGGCCCGCTGGCCGCCCGCGCCGAGGCCCGTAGGCTCGACGCCCGGCGGCTGCGGCTCGCCGCCGTCCTCGCGCTCGGCCGCGCCGACGAGACGCTCGCCGAACTCGCCGTCCTGTGTGAAGGCCATCCGCTGGACGAGCCGCTGCACGCGCTGCGCATCAAGGCACTGCGTGCCGCGGGCCGCCCGGCCGAGGCGCTCGCCGCGTTCGAGCGCGTGCGCGCCACGCTCGCCGAGGAACTCGGCGCCGACCCGGGGCCCGAACTGCGCGCCATGCACGGCGAGTTGCTCCATGCGGCCGATGGGCCCGTGCCGCCGGCCACCCCGGTGCACGGCAACCTGCGGGCTCGCCTCACCTCGTTCGTCGGGCGCGAGGCGGACCTCGCCGACATCCGCGGCGACCTGGAGAGCGCCCGGCTCGTCACCCTGCTCGGGCCCGGCGGGGCCGGCAAGACCCGGCTCTCGCAGGAGGCCGCCGATGGCCTCGCGGCCGGCTGGCCGGACGGGGTGTGGCTGGCCGAACTCGCCCCCGTGGACGACCCGTCCGGGGTGCCGGCCGCCGTGCTCACCGCCGTCGGAGCCCGTAAGACGGTGCTGCACGCGGCCGGCGCCGAGGACTTCAGGACCGCCGACCCGCGCGCGGACGACCCTGTGGTCCGGCTCGCCGAGCACTGCGCGCCGCGCCGGATGCTGCTGCTCCTGGACAACTGCGAGCATGTGATCGGCGCCGCCGCCGAACTCGCCGAGTACCTCCTGGCCCGCTGCCCGCGGCTGGTCGTCCTCGCCACCAGCCGTGAACCGCTCGGCGTGCCGGGCGAGTTGGTGCGTCCCGTCGAGCCGCTGCCCGCGCCCTTCGCGCTGCGCCTGTTCGCCGAGCGGGGGGCCGCTGCCCGGCCCGGCTTCCGGGTCGCGGACGACCCGGCGGCCGCTGCCGAGATCTGCCGCCGCCTGGACGGACTGCCGCTCGCCATCGAGCTGGCCGCGGCCCGCCTGCGCATGCTGACGCCACGTCAGATCGCGGACCGGCTCGACGACCGCTTCCGGCTGCTCATCAGCGGCAGCCGCACCGTGCTGCCCCGGCAGCAGACCCTGCGGGCCGTCGTGGACTGGTCCTGGGACCTCCTGGAGTCCGCCGAACGCGCGGTGCTCGGCCGGCTCGCCGTCTTCGCGGGCGGCTGCGACCTGGCGGCGGCGGAGGCGGTGTGCGCCGAGGGCGGCGCGCCCGCGGGCCCCGACGTCGCGGCCGTACTCGGCTCGCTCGTCGACAAGTCGCTCGTCGTGGCCGCCCCCGACGACACCGGCGAGATGCGCTACCGGCTGCTCGAAACCGTCGCCGAGTACGCCGCCGAGCGGCTCGCCGGCAGCGGCGGCCGCGCGGCCGCCGAGCGGCGCCACCTCACGTACTACCGCGAGCTCGCCCGGCTCACCGACGCCGAGCTGCGCGGCCCCGGACAGCGGGCCGCGATCGACACCTTCGAGCGCGAGTACGAGAACCTGCGGACCGCGCTGCGCCGCTCGGTCGCGCTGCGCGACGAGCAGGAGGCGCTGTGCCTGGTGCACGCCATGCTCTGGTACTGGCAGATGCGGGACCTGCGGGTCGATTCACGGCACTGGGGGCGGGAGGTGGCCGCGCTCGGCCCCGATCCCTTCGCGCCGCCCGTGGCGCCCGCGCCGCCCGTCCACGTCCGCTGCACGGATGCTCCGCCCCCGTTCGACGACGAGGTGCTCCAGGAGGCGCGGCGCGGCGTGCACCTGGTCCAACTGGCTTCCATGGACCACGACTTGGACGTGTGGACCACCCCCGAGGCACTGGAGCGGCTGCGGGCGATCGTGTCCGCCTACCGGCCGGGCCTTCCGCAGACCTGCCGCATGCCGGCCTCGCTCTGGTTCTTCCCCGTCGTGCTCAGCGGCGACCAGGAGTTCCTGAAGGAGGTGCTGGACGCGACCGTGACGGCCTGCGAGGAGTTCGGCTACGAGTGGGAGCTGGCCGCCGCCCTCCAGATGCGCGCCAACGTCCGGGCCAACCGGGCCGAATGGTCGGGCGACGCGACCGCCGACGCCGACCGCAGCCTCCTGATGTTCCAGCGTCTGGGGGACGCCTGGGGTGCGGCCGAGGCGCTCGGGGCCCGCGGCGAGGCGCGTGAGAAGAGGGGCCAATTCGGCCTCGCCGCCCAGGACTTCGCCGCCGCCCTCGAACGCGCCGAGGAGCTCGGGGCCGAGGCCCAGGTGTCCCTGCTCAAGGCCCGCCTGGCCGCCGCGCTCCTGGAGACGGGGGAGGCGGAGCGCGGCGAGGCGCTGCTCCGCGAGCTCCTGGCCGACGGCCGGCGCTCGGGCGTCGAGGCGCGGCCCGCGGCCCGGCTCTTCCTCACCATGTGGCTCGGCCGCACCCGGCGGTTCGACGAGGCGCGCGAGCAGATCGCCATCATGCTGCGGGAGTTCCGTTCCGCCAACCTCATGCTGTTCGAAGGCTTCGTGCTCGGCGTGCGGGCCTGGCTGGACAACGAGGAGGGGCTGTACGCCGATGCCCTGTCCGGGGCGCTCGTCGCGCTGGACAGGGCCCAGGAGCCGCTGGCGCGGATGGTCGCGCCGGAGATGATCGCGGTGCATCTGCTCACCGCCGCCTGGGCCGTCGCGGGGCTCGGCGGCACGGACAACGGCCTGGACGCGGCCCGTCTGATCGGCGCCCATGACGCCCTGCTCCCGGTCGGCCACTTCTCCTCGCCCGTCGAGGTGGAGCAGCGGGCCGTGGCCGAGCGCATCACGCGGGCCCTGCTCGACGCCGCCGCCTACGGGGCCGCGTACGCCGAGGGCGGCGGCCTCTCCGCGGAGGAGGCCACCGCCCTGGTGCGACGCGCTCGCAAGGACCGGCAGGACTGACGTCACCGACGTCACCGACAGGGCTGACGTACCGTCAGAATCAGGTGCGCTTGCGGAACTTGGCGACCGCCAGCGGAGCCGTCACCAGTGTGATGCCCGCGGACCAGGCCAGGGTCATCAGCGCGGAGTGGGCGACCGGGCCACCGGTGATCAGGCCGCGGGCCGCGTCCGCCAGGTTGGACAGAGGGTTGTAGTCGGTGAAGGACTGGAGCCAGCCCGGCATCGTGGTCGGCTTGGCGAAGATGGACGAGCCGAACTGCAGCGGCATCAGCACGAGCATGGCCACTCCCTGGACGGCCTGGACCGTTTTCATGGTGAGTCCGAGCAGGATGAAGATCCACATGAGGGACGCGCCGAACACCAGGGACAGGCCGATGGCGCCGAGCAGGCCGAACACCGAGGTGCTGACGCTCAGACCCAGGATGAAGCCCATGATGAGCAGGATCGTGGTGGCCACCAGCATGCGGCCGACCTCGACCACCATCTTGGCGATGAGGACGGAGGACCGGGCGATGGGCATCGTCCGGAACCGGTCCATCACCCCCTTCTTGAAGTCGTCGTTGACACCGGTGCCGACCGCCATCGCGATGTTGAGGCCCATCATCGCCATCAGGCCGGGCACCAGGTAGTTGACGTACTGGCCGCGGTTGCCGTCGCCGAACATCGCGCCGCCGAAGACGTACACGAAGAGCAGCACGAAGATGATCGGCATCAGGACGGCGTCGAACATCGACTCCGGGTCGGCCTTGATCTGGAGCATGTTGCGGCGCGCCAGGGCGCCGATGTGGCGCAGGTTCGCGCGCAGCCCGATGCGTGCGTCGTCGGACCCGACGGCCGCCCGCGGGGGCGAAGGGGCCTGCTGGGCAGGCGCGTTGACGGTGGTGGTGGCGCTCATGCCGCGACCTCCTCGGTCTTACGGGTGGCGTCCTGGGAGTCGGCGGTCTTCTGGCCGGTGATGGCCAGGAACACCTCGTCCAGGCTGGGAAGGTGGGTGCCTATGTGGGCGATGCCGTAGCCGCGCGATCCCAACAGGCCGACCACTGCGGTCAGTTGCTCGTCGCTGAGGATCGGGACGTTGAGCACGCCCTCGTCCGGCACGACCTGGGTGCCCGAGACGCCGTCCAGGCCCGCCTCGGTGACGGCCCGCGCCATCGCGCCCAGCTGCTCCGGGTCGGTGGGCCGGATCTGGAGGGTGCGGCCGCCGACCCGGGCCTTCAGCTCGTCGACCTCACCGTTGGCGATGACCCTGCCGCGGTCGATGACCGTCAGCTCGCTCGCCAACTGCTCGGCCTCCTCCATGTACTGCGTGGTCAGGAGCACGGTGGCGCCCTCGGCGACCATCCGGCGCACCTCGTCCCACACCTCGTTGCGGGTGCGCGGGTCCAGGCCCGTCGTCGGCTCGTCCAGGTACAGCACGGCCGGGTGGCCGATCATGGAGGCGGCCAGGTCGAGCCGGCGCCGCATGCCTCCGGAGTAGGTCGCCGCGAGCCGCTTGCCGGCGTCCGTGAGCGAGAAGCGCTCCAGGAGCTCGTCGGCGCGGGAGCGGGCTTCCTTGCGCGACAGGTCGAGCAGCCGGCCGATCATGTACAGGTTCTCGCGGCCGGACAGCTTCTCGTCGACCGAGGCGTACTGCCCGGTCAGGCCGATGGTGCGGCGCAGCTGCCGGGGCTGCCGCACCACGTCGTACCCGGCGACGACGGCGGTTCCGGCGTCCGGCACGAGCAGGGTGGACAGGCAGCGTACGAGCGTGGTCTTGCCCGCGCCGTTGGGTCCGAGGACACCGAGCACGGTGCCCTCGCGGACGTCCAGGTCGACGCCGTCCAGCGCCTTGGTGTCGCCGAAGTGCTTCACCAGCCCCCGCACGGAGACGGCGATGCCGGCCGCGCCTTCCCCGTTGTTCCTGGGCTTCTTGTCGATTCGCGTCATGGACACCAAGATGCCAGCCGCCACCGACAAGCCACCGACAGACCGCCGACAGACTGTGGACAGCAGAGTGCGGACATCCACCGCCACCTGTGCCACCGGAGCACGCCCACCGGCCGGGCGCCGCCACGGGATGCGCGCCACAACGACGGACAGCCCGCCGATGGGGGAAGTCGGCGGACTGTCGTCGTGACCGCAGTGGCTATAGGGGCAACGGACCAGCGCTCGGCGACGGATCAGTGGAAGGTGTGCTCCTCGGCGGGGAAGGACCCGCCGACGACCTCTCCCGCGAACGCCTTCGCCGCGTTCCCGAGAGACTCGCGCAGGTTCATGTACTGCTTGGTGAAACGGGGCGTCCTGCCCGGCGTCAGGCCCACCATGTCGGTGTAGACGAGCACCTGGGCGTCGCAGTCGACGCCCGCGCCGATGCCGACCGTGGGGATGTGCAGGCTGCGCGTGACCTCGGTCGCGAGCTCGCCCGGAATCAGCTCCAGGACGATCGCGAAGGCGCCCGCGTCCTGCACCGCCTTGGCGTCGCGCAGCAGCTGGTGCGCCGCCTCGTCGCCGCGGCCCTGCACCCGGTAGCCCAGCGTGTTCACGGACTGCGGGGTGAGGCCGATGTGCCCCATGACCGGGATGCCGGAGTCGACGAGCAGCCTGATCTGCTCGTGGCTGCGCTCGCCGCCCTCCAGCTTCACCGCCCCCACACCCGCGTCCT
This sequence comes from Streptomyces xanthochromogenes, assembly GCF_014650455.1. GTDB lineage: Bacteria > Actinomycetota > Actinomycetes > Streptomycetales > Streptomycetaceae > Streptomyces > Streptomyces xanthochromogenes. Next base: position 248,400 of record NZ_BMUZ01000002.1, read on the forward strand.
TGACCAGCCGCATCGCGGTGCGAAGGGCTTGTACCGGGCCCTCCTGGTAGGAGCCGAACGGCAGGTCGGCCACGACCAGGGCGCGCGAGGTGCCCCGTACGACGGCCGCGGACAGCATGGTGATCTCGTCCAGGGTGACCGGGACGGTCGTCTCGTAACCGAGGTGACAGTTCCCCATCGAGTCGCCCACGAGCAGGACCGGAATCCCGGCCTCGTCGAAGACGGACGCGGTCATCGCGTCGTAGGCCGTGAGCATGGGCCACTTCTCGCCGCGCGCCTTGGCGGCGGCGATGTCGTGGACGGTGATGCGCCGGGTGCCCTTGCCTCCGTACAGCGCCTTGGGATCGCTGCTGTCGGGGGTCTTCTGGGCAGCCTGAAGTGGTTGCGTCATCGCAACGGCTCCTGTTCGTCATCTCGAAGCGCCCTCACGGCGTCTCCGGACCACATCCATGGTGGCATCCCGTGCCCTCCCCCGGGAAGTGGGTGTGTCGGGAAGGTAAATCGGTCACGAAACGAACCGGTGTCCGAAAAGCAAAGAGCTTTCTATACGAGACGGTCTCGTATCGAAATGCGTCTAGGCTGGACGGCATGTCAACCACGCCTACCGCGTCCGGTGCCCCGGCCGCACCTCGGATACCCGAAGCCGTCCACCGTCGACGCTGGGCGATCCTCGCCGTCCTGATGCTCAGCCTCCTGATCGTCGTCCTCGACAACTCGATCCTGAACGTCGCCGTCAAGACGATCGCGAGCCCCGCCCCCACCGGTCTCGGCGCCACCCAGAGCGAGCTGGAGTGGGCGATCAACGCCTACACCCTCGTCTTCGCCGGGCTCCTCTTCACCTCCGGCCTGCTCGGCGACCGGCTCGGCCGCAAGAAGATCCTGCTCTTCGGCATCACGGTCTTCGGCCTCGGCTCGGTGCTCGCGGCCTTCTCCAACTCCCCGGACCAGCTCATCGCCTTCCGTGCCCTGATGGGCCTGGGCGGCGCGTTCGTGATGCCGGCCACCCTCGCCGTCCTCATGAACGTCTTCGAGCGCGACGAGCAGCCCAAGGCGATCGGCATCTGGGCCGGCGGCGTGGGCCTCGCCATCGCGATCGGCCCGATCACCGGCGGCATCCTGCTCCAGCACTTCTGGTGGGGCTCGGTCTTCCTGGTCAACGTCCCGGTCGTGATCATCGCCCTGATCGCCATGGTCGTCCTCGTACCGGACTCCAAGGACCCCAATCCCGGCAAGCTCGACCCGGTCGGCGTGCTGCTGTCCGTGGTGGGCCTCGTCCTGCTCGTGTACGGCATCATCCACGGCGGCGAACTGGCGGACTTCACCGATCCCACCGTGCTCGCCACGATCCTCGGCGGCATCGCGGTCCTGGTGGGCTTCGTCGTGTACGAGAAGCGCTGCGACCACCCCGCCATCGACATCACCTACTTCAAGAAGCCGGCGTTCTCGGCGGCGGTCGTCGCCATCGCGCTGACCTTCTTCGCGCTGATGGGCGTGACCTTCTTCTCGGTTTTCTACATGCAGAGCGTGCGCGGCTACAGCGCCCTGCAGTCCGGGCTGCTCATCCTGCCGCTCGCCGCCGCCCAGATGATCTTCGCGCCACGGGCCCGGCTCGTCGTCGACCGGTTCGGCGCGCGGGCGGTCTGCACCGCGGGCCTGATCCTGGTGGCCGTCGGCCTCGCCGCCTTCGGCCTGTTCGACGCGAACACCCCGATCTGGGTCATGGAGGTCGTCTTCTTCGTCCAGGGCACCGGAATGGCCCACATCATGCCGCCCGTCACCGTCTCGATCATGCAGTCCCTGCCGCGTGAGAAGGCCGGTTCGGGCTCGGCCGTCAACAACACCTTCCGCCAGGTCGGCGGCGCGCTCGGCGTCGCGGTGCTCGGCTCGCTGCTCTCCACCGTCTACCGCGGCGACATCGAGGGCCACCTCGACGCGGTCCCCGAAGGGGCGCGCAAGGCGGCGGGCGAATCCATCGAGGCGACCCTCGGCATCGCCGAGCGGATGGGACCGGCGGGCAAGGTCCTGATCGGCCCGGCCGACGACGCGTTCATCCACGCCATGCACGTCACCGCGCTCGCCTCGTCCGGCGTGGCGCTGCTCGGCGCGCTCGTCGTCGCCCTGTTCCTGCCCGGGAAGCCGCCCGCGGACCGGACGCCCACGGCACAGGACCGGCCCGCGGAGGCCGCCCGCAAGTAGCGCGGTGGGCTTCGGGACAATCAGCGGGTCGGTCGACGGAAGCGGAGCGGGTGTGACCCTGATGGACAAGCGGCGGGACAACGGCGAACCACGGCGCGGGCGGCCCCGCTCCGAGGCCGTGGAACGGCAGATCCTGGAAGCCGTGATCAAGCTGCTGGAGGAAGGCGTGTCGCTCGCCGACCTCTCCATCGAACGCGTCGCCCGCACCGCGGGCGTCGGCAAGGCCACCATCTACCGGCGCTGGTCCGGCAAGGAGGAGCTCTTCGTCGAGGTCGTCCAGTCCATGGAGTCGCCCGCCGAGCCGCTGCCCGGCCAGTCCCTGCGGGGCGACCTGATCGCCATGGTGGAGGACGTGCGCCGGCGCGGAGCCGCCAAGCGGTCCTCCGCGCTGCTGCACAACGTCTTCGCGCAGATGCAGAGTTATCCCAAGCTCTGGTGCAAGTACCACAGCACGGTGATCGACCCCCGCCGTGAGCTCTTCGACGAAGTGCTGCGGCGGGGGATCGCCACCGGTGAACTCCGCGCCGGGCTCGATCTCGACATGGCGGGCGACCTCTTCGTCGCCCCCATGCTGGTCCGCACGATGATGCGGCCCGACACCGAACTGCCCGGCCCCGACTTCGCCGCACGCATCGTGGACGCCGTACTCGAAGGGCTCCGCCCGGCCCGCTGAATATGCGCATTTCGTTACAGGCCGCCCGCACGGCCGCAGTCCTGGAACCCGTCACCGCGCCCGGTCGTCCTGCTGGCCGTAGGGAATGTCGTACGAGAGGTACGGCGGCAGGGAAACGCACTCGTTTTCGCCTAGGGTCGAACACGCGGACACGATGTGCGGAAACAGCAGTGAGGACAGCGGTATGGCGCGGGCGTACATGACGGAGACGGGCGACGGCAGCGCGGAGGGCGAGCGCACCGGGTCCCGGTTCCGGCGCCAGTTGGACCGCTGGCGGGGCGACCGCGGCATCTGGCGCCGCGGCCTGGTACTCGCGGGGCTCTCCGTACTGATCGCCCTGGTGATGCTGGTGCACGGCCGCATCCCCAACTCGATCGGCAACCTCGGCTCGCTCTCCGAGACCTTCCTGCCCTGGCTCGGCGTGTTCCTGCCGGTGCTGCTCGGCCTCGCGCTGTGGCGCCGCTCGGCGAGCGCGCTCGTCGCGCTGCTGCTGCCGGTGATCGTCTGGTTCAACGTGTTCGGCGGGCTGCTCACCGACAAGCAGGGCTCGGGCGGCAACCTGGTGGTGGCCACCCACAACGTCAACGCCCAGAACCCCGACCCGAACGGCACCGCCCGCCAGGTCGCGTCCTCCGGGGCGCAGGTGCTGGCGCTGGAGGAGATCCCGAGCGACGAGGTCGACACGTACAAGAGGGCGCTCGCCGACCTCTACCCGTACCACTCGGTGCAGGGCACGGTCGGCCTGTGGTCCAAGTACCCGCTCAGCGACAGCCGGCCCGTCGACATCAACATGGGCTGGACGCGCGCGATGCGCTCCACGGTGAAGACCCCGACCGGCGACATCGCGGTGTACGTCGCCCACATGCCCTCGGTGCGGGTCAAGCTGAACGCCGGGTTCACCGCCAACCAGCGGGACAACAGCGCCTACTTGCTGGGCGAGGCGATCTCGGCCGAGCCGAACAAGAAGGTGGTCCTGCTCGGTGACCTCAACGGCACGATGAACGACCGCTCCCTGAACAACGTCACCGCCCAGATGCGCTCCACCCAGGGCGCGGCGGGCAGCGGATTCGGCTTCAGCTGGCCGGCCTCGTTCCCGATGGCCCGCATCGACCAGATCATGGTCAAGGGCATCGAGCCCAAGTCGTCGTGGACGCTGCCGAAGACGGAGAGCGACCACCTGCCGATCGCGGCCCGGCTCCAGGTCTGAGGCACGGGTCCGGGTCCGGGCCGGGGCGTCCCTCGGGGGCGCCCCCGAGGGACGCCCCGGTGCTCAGAGCGACTCGCGCCAGTGGTTGGTGATCGGCAGCCTCCGGTCCTTGCCGAACCCCTTCGCGGAGATCTTCGTGCCCGGCGGGTACTGGCGCCGCTTGTACTCGGCCGTGTCCACCATCCGCAGCGTCCTCGCCACCAGCTCCGGGTCGTACCCGGCGGCCACGATCGCGTCGGCGCCCTGGTCGCGGTCGACGTACATCGACAGGATCGCGTCCAGGACCGGGTAGTCGGGCAGCGAGTCCGTGTCGACCTGGCCGGGGCTGAGCTCGGCGCTCGGCGGCTTGGAGATGGAGTTCTCCGGGATCGGCGGGGTCTGGCCGCGCTCGGCCGCGGCACGGTTGCGCCACTTGGCGAGCCGGAACACCGCCGTCTTGTAGACGTCCTTGATCGGACCGTACGCGCCCACCGAGTCGCCGTACAGCGTCGAATAGCCCACCGCCAGCTCGGACTTGTTGCCCGGGGCGAGCACGAGATGGCCCTCCTGGTTGGACAGCGCCATCAGGAGGGTGCCGCGCAGCCGCGACTGGAGGTTCTCCTCGGCGAGCCCGGTCAGGGCGAGCGAGCCCATGTACGCGTCGAACATCGGCCCGATCGGTACGGTGCGGAAGCTGAGCCCGGTGCGCCGCGCGAGCTCGGCCGCGTCGGTCCTGGAGTGGTCCGAGGAGTACTTCGACGGCATGGACACGCCGTGGACGTTGGCCGCGCCCAGCGCGTCGCAGGCGATCGCGGCGACCAGCGCCGAGTCGATGCCGCCGGACAGGCCGATCACCGCCGACCGGAACCCGTTCTTCGCCAGGTACGCCCGCAGACCCACCACCAGCGCCGAGTAGACCTCCTCGTCGTCGTCGAGGCGCTCGGCGTAACCGCCGGTCAGTTCCGGCTCGTACGCCGCGAGGGGCTCATCGGAGACGACGACGTGGTCGATGCGCAGGCCGTCGTCCACCACGCCGGACGGGACCGGCCCCGCGGCCGGGAGTTCGAGATCGAGGATCACGCTGCCCTCGCTGAACTGCGGTGCCCGCGCCACGACTTCGCCGTCCGCGTCCACGACGATCGAGTCGCCGTCGAAGACCAGCTCGTCCTGGCCGCCGATGGTCGCGACATAGGCCAGGGTGCAGCCCGCCTCCTGGGCCCGCTTGCGGACCAGGTCGAGCCGGGAGTCGTCCTTGTTCTGCTCGTACGGCGAGGCGTTGATCGAGACGAGCAGCCCGGCCCCGGCCGACCGGGTGGCCGGCACCCGGCCGCCGTCCTGCCACAGGTCCTCGCAGATGGCGAGGGCCACGTCGATGCCGCGCACCCGCAGCACCGGCAGCGTGTCGCCCGGCACGAAGTAGCGGAACTCGTCGAAGACGCCGTAGTTGGGGAGGTGGTGCTTGGCGAAGGCCAGCACGACCCGGCCGCCGTGCAGCACCGCCGCCGCGTTCTGCGGGGCGCCCGCGGGCTGGCCGAGCCGGGGGACCGCGACGGGCGAGCGGTCCAGATAGCCGACGACCACGGGGATCTCCCCGAACCCCTCCGCGTCGAGGCGCCCGGCGAGGGCGGTCAGTGCCCGGCGGGAGGCCTCCACGAAGGACGACCTGAGGGCGAGGTCCTCGACGGGATAGCCGGTCAGCATCATCTCGGGGAACGCGACGAGGTGCGCCCCCTGCTCGGCGCAGTGCCGTGTCCAGTGCACGATCGCCTCGGTGTTGCCGGGAACGTCCCCGACGGTCGAGTCGATCTGATTCAGGGCGAGACGTAGTTGAGGCACGCGGCCCAGTTTAATCGTCAGAGCGACGCGATGGGGGTGGAGCAGGGTGCGCGGCGTGCGGTGGCCGGGGTGCGTCTGCCTTCGACCGACCCGGCCCCGACCGGATCGGACCGGATCGCGAGGTGGCGCGTTTCTTACGGATTCGGGGCCGCCCGACATGCGGATGCGGGGCCGGCCGACGTGCGGGACCGGGCCGTCGAACCGATCATGGGCGCACTACGACGACGGACGCCTGCGACCCGTCCGATCGCCTGTCTCCTCATGTTCGTCGCGGTGGCCCGGCTGCGCAGGACCCGGCCGGAGGTCGAGCGCGGCTTCCGGGTGCCGGCCGTCGCGTGGGTCGCGGGCAGCGGATTCGTGGCGTCGGTGGCCGCGCTGTGCATCGGATTCGTGCCGCCGGACCAGTTCGGCAACCAGCCGCTCTGGCGGTACCTCCTCATCGGCGGCGGCCTGCTCGTCCTCGGGCTCCTCGCCCCGATCGCCTTCCTGACGTTCCGCAAGCCCAGCTGGGTGCATCCGGACCACGAGCAGCCCCTGCCACCCTCGTAGCATTGGTCCCACTATGTCCCACAGTGGTGTGCGAACCCGGCCCGTCGCCGTCCTGCTCGCGCTCGGCGCGCTGGCCTACACGGCCTGGGTGCTCGAAGTCGTCCTCCAGACCGGCCTCGACCCGATCCAGGCGTACGTGAGCGAACTCGCCGCCGCCGACCAGCCGCTCGGCGGCCTCTTCCGCGCGACCGACCTGACGGCGGGGCTGCTCGTGCTCGGCGCGGCTATCTGCGCGCTGGTGCGCTGCGACCGGCGCCGCTGGTCGCTCGCCGGATGGTCCGGGCTCGCGCTGTTCGGCGGGGCCACCGCCCTGGACTCGCGGCTCCCGCTGAGCTGCGCCCCCACCGCCGACCCGGTGTGCGCGGCCCGCGAGACGGCGGGCCTGGTTCCGGCGACGCACACCGCGCACGCGGTGAGCAGCGGCCTCGCGATGACGGGGGCGCTCGTCGGGGTCGTCGCCCTGACCGTGGCGGCCCGCCGCTACGGTTGGTGGCCCCTGCTCGGGGCACGGGTCGGCCCGGCCCTCCTGGTCCTCGAACTGGCCGCCACCGTATGGACGTTGGCCTCCGTCGCCGCCTTCCAGGCGGGCCGGGGGACCTGGGCCCTGGGCGCGGGCCAGCGCCTCCAGGTGCTGCTCGTGGCGGTCTGGCTGGGGGTGCTCGCGTGGAGCGTGGCACGGGAGGAGCGGGAGTGACGGGGGAGTTCGTGAAGCTGGGCGGGGTGGCCCACTACGTGGTGGTGGAGGGATCGGGCCCGGTGGTGGTGCTCAGCGCGGGCCTCGGCATGAGCTGGTTCGACTGGGACCCGGTGGTGCCGCTCCTGTCCGCGCACCGCACGGTCGTACGCTTCGACCGGCCCGGGCACGGCAGGTCCGGGCCCGCCGCGGTGCCGCCGAGCGCCGCGGGGGAGGCGGGCCGGATCGCGGCTCTCCTCGACGCGCTGGGTCTCACCGGTCCGGCCACGGTGGCCGGCCACTCCATCGCGGGGTTCCACGCGGAGGCCTTCGCGCGGCTGTACCCCGCCCGTACGGCGGGACTCGTCCTGGTCGACTCCAGCGTCGAGGAGCGCGCGCGCCCGCCGGCCGCCCCGGCACTGCGGCTCGCCCTCGCGCGGGCGGTCGCGGCGGGGCTGTGCCGCGCGGGAGTGCCGGCCGCGCTCGGCCCCGCACTGCGCCGGGCCACCGTCCGCGTGTCCCGCACGGGGGGCGGTGATCCGGCTCCGCGGGAGCTGGTGCGGGGGTGCTACCGCACGTCCCGGGTGCTGCGGGGGATGGTCCTGGAGAACGCCACGTACGGCTCGGTGGCGGCGGAACTCCTGGACCTGCGGCGCCGGTTGCCCCTGCCGTCCGTACCCGTGACGGTGGTGGCGGGCGGTGCGGGCGGCCCCGTCTGGACCGCCCGTCAGCGCGCCCTCGCGTCGGCGCTGGACGCGACCTTCCAACTGGCCGATGGGGCGGGGCACTTGGTGATGCTGGATGCGCCGGGATTGGTGGCGGGGGCGATCTTCCCCACCCCGCCCCTTCCCTAGACCCTCCGGGGGAAGTTCATCGCCCGCGGACCGCGGGGGCCGTTCGCGCAGTTCCTCGCGCCCCTGGCGGTGCTGGTGGTGGCCGGGGGTGTGGGCTTGCCGGGGTCGTCCGGGGGAGGGTTCGTTGCCTGCGGACCGCGGGGGCCGTGCGCGCAGTTCCTCGCGCCCCTGGCGGTGCTGGTGGTGGCCGGGGGTGTGGGCTTGCCGGGGTCGTCCGGGGGAGGGTTCGTTGCCTGCGGACCGCGGGGGCCGTTCGCGCAGTTCCCCGCGCCCCTGGCGGTGCTGGTGGTGGCCCGGGGCGGGGGAAAAGCAAACCGCCCCGCCCCCCGGCCGGTACATGGCCGAGGGGCGGGGCGGAACCCCGGAAGGGGTCAGCGGCGGAACGGGTTGGCGTACGAGGCGACGTAGCCGGGGGCGGGCGAACCCACACCCGTCACGTCGTCGTAGCCGCGCGTCGCGGCGAGCGAGCTGTCCTTGCCGAGCGTCCGCACCGAGGTCAGAAGCCCCCCGGACGCGTCCACGCTGTTCGCGAAGTCGACCCGGGCGACCGCGAGGTCACGGGACGCACCCAGCGGGTGGTCCGTCACGTCGTGGTAGAGCTTCGAGTCGAAGCGCTCGTAGATCGACGGGTTCGCGAACCCGATCGGGGAGCGCTTGGCCTGCTGGGCCAGCGCCTGGATGCCCGCGGTGACCGGGGCTGCCAGCGAGGTGCCGCCGATGCGGTACTCGTCGTAGCTCACCGACTTGTCGGGCCAGGTCTGCGTCTGGCCCACCAGGAACCCGGTGTTGGGGTCGGCCACGGCCGCGATGTCCGGAACCGTACGCATCCGGGTCGCGCCGTTCGCCTTCGCCAGCGAGTCCGGCACGACGCCGCGCTGGTAGAACGGCTGCTTCACGGTGGAGCTGGTGCCGCCGCCCGCGCCGCTGGTGAAGGCGCCCGGGAAGTTCACCCAGCTCTTGCCGTCGGCGGACAGGGAGGCCTTCTCGGTGCCCCAGCCGGTCTCGAACTGGTACTTGTCGTGCTTGCCGACCGCCAGCGAGGTACCGCCGACCGCCGTCACCCACGCCGAGTTGGCCGGGGTGTCGACCTGCTTCTTGCCGGAGGCGGCGGCCTGGTCGCCGTCGTCGCCCGAGGAGAAGTAGAAGCCGATGCCCTCGATCGCGCCCAGCTTGAACGTCTGGTCGTACGCGGCCGCGGCGTCCGGGGTCTCGTTGGCCTCGATGTCGCCCCACGAGTTGGAGACGATGTCGGCCAGGTGCCGGTCGACGACCTTGTTGAGGGCGTCGAGCAGATCCGGGTCGTTGCAGGACGCGCCGCCCACGTACACGATGTTCGCGTCCGGAGCGACCGCGTGCACGGCCTCGACGTCGAGGGACTCCTCGCCGTACCAGCCGGACGCGCCACACGCCTCCGTGCTGTTGTAGTCCGTCGGAAGCACCTCGGTGTACTGGCCCGTCTTGTAGGGCTTGTCACCGTTGCGCTTGGCGTACTTCGCGGCGTCCGACGCCATGGTCGGCGAGGCGTACGCGTCGGTGATCGCCACCGTGACGCCCTTGCCGGTGTACTTGCCCGCGCCGTACGCCGCCCGCAGCTGCTGGCCGGTGTAGCCGTGCACGGCGTACGGGATCTTCGTGCCGTACGCGTCCGGCAGCGTCTTGGCGATGTTCGAGCCGTAGTACGTGGAGAACGGACCCGCGTTGCGGAAGCCGGCGCCCGGACCCGGAAGGGTGTCCTGGTGCGTCGACTGGTGCGGGGCGTTGTCCAGTCCGGTCACCGTCAGAACGGCGCCCTGGAGCGCGTTCGGCGCGGAGGCGTTCTTGGACGGGGCGTGGTAAGTCCGGCCCGACTTGCGGTAGTTGTGCAGCTGCGTGGCGAACGCCTTCTGCGCCGCCGCCGCGTCACCCGAAACCGCGATGTAGTGCTGGTTGGAGCCCGTGATGGTCAGTCCGGACGACTTCAGCCACTTGGTGACCGCGTCGATCTGCTCCTGGGTCGCGCCGAAGCGCTGCTGCGCCTGAGCGGCGCTGAGGTACTTGCCGTACGACGCCGACTGCGGGTCGGACACGGCCGCGGCGTATGCGTCGAGGCCCTTCGCGTCCCGCCCGGCGAGGTATACCCGGGCGTTGACCTTGGTGGAGCCGGCGGTGGCGCCCTGGTCGGCGGAGCCGGTGGCCCAGACGGGCTGGGTGCCCGCGAGGGCCGCCCGTCCGCTCGGGACCGGGTCGGCCGCCTGGGCGGACGGTATGCCGAAGGCGAGCGCGCCGGCGAGCAGTGGCAGTGTCGCTGCCATGCTCACACCGGCGCGCCGCCTGGCGCGGCTGGTTCTCATGTAACCCCCTGCGTGAGGTCTTCGCCTGCTGTACATGCACTGACTGATGCGTGCATGTAATGCGTCACTCTTGTCAGGAACGGTTCATGCGGGGGGCATGTGATCACCAAGAAACGCCAAAGAGCGTTTACCGACGCTCAGTTGGCGCGCGGAGCGGCGCCCCTTTTCTTCAGCATTTGCGCCATCAGGTCGATTTCGGACTGCTGGGAGTCGACCATGCCCTGCGCCAGCTGCTTCTCCGGGCCCACCGTGCAGCGCTGCACACAACCCTCGGCCATGTGGATGCCGCCCTTGTGGTGCTCGGTCATCAGCTGGAGGTAGAGCACCTCGGCGTCCTTGCCGCTGAGCCCCCGCAGCCGGTCCAGATCGGTGTTGGTGGCCATGCCCGGCATCAGCGCGCCGTCGGCGCCCGGCTCCACGCCCATGCCCATCCACGCCATCGGCAGCTGGGCCGCCTCGTTCTTCGGCAGCCCCCACAGATCGAGCCAGCCGAGCATCATGCCCCGCTGGTTGGCCTGGGTGTTGGCGATGTCGTACGCGAGGCGGCGCACCTCATCGTCCGTGGTGCGGTCGCGCACGACGAACGACATCTCGACCGCCTGCTGGTGGTGCGTCGACATGTCCCGGGCGAACCCGGCGTCGGCCGAAGTGGCCGTCGGCGTGCGGGACTTGGCCTCGGCCGCCGAGCCGTCCCCGCCGGAGGAGACGAGCACCGCGGCCGCCGCGAACACCATCAGCAGGGCGAGGGCGGCGGCCACCCCCCAGTACCTGCGGATCACTGCTCGTCCAACCCGCCGGTGCACGCGGCGCCCGGCTCGGGCGTCTGCGGGCCCTGGACGTACTTGGTGAAGAACTGGTTCACCCGGGGGTCGTCCGCCCCGTCCACCGTGACCTGCTTGCCCCAGGCGCTCAGCATGATGGCCCCGGACTGGTCCTTGTACGGGCTCATCAGCGAGTACGGCGTCTTCGACACCTTGTCGGCGAGCTTCTTCACATCGGCGGCGGACGCCTTGTCGGTGTACGTCACCCACACCGCGCCGTGCTCAAGGGAGTGCACGGCGTTCATGTCCGGGACCTGCTTCTGGTAGACGTTGCCGCCGCAGTTCATCCAGACCTGGTCGTGGTCGCCGCCCACCGGCGGCTTCATCGGGTAGTTCACCTTCGTCGTCACGTGGTTGCGGGTCAGCTTCTTGGCGTCCCAGTCCTTCTCGCCCGCGATCGAGGCGTTGGGGTCGCTGCTGCCCTGCGCCTTGGCGTCGGACGAACCGCCGCCGTCCTTCTTGCCGAACTCGTACACGCCGAAGCCGACCAGGCCCGCGACCGCGAGCACGCCGGCGGTGACGGAGCTGATCACCACGAGCCGGCCGCGCCGCTGCCGGGCCTGCTCGGCGCGGCGCAGCTCCTCCATGCGGGCCCGGCGGGCGGTGTGGGGGTCGTCGTTGATGGCCATGGGTACGTAACGTCCTTCTGCTGAGGGGGAGTTGGAGGATGGGCGGCCGGGCTCCGGCCGCGGGTCCCGCTAAGTCCGCAGCACCTGAAGGACGTGCAGGTCCGGCGCACGTGGCCGGGCGTCGGGACGGCCGGACGCGGCCCCGGCGCGGGGCGGGGCCGGGTGTACGTCCTGCACCGCCGCGGGAGCCGGGGCGTCCAGCGGGGGCGCCGTGAGCACGGCCGGAACGTCCCGCGGGAACAGCCCGCAGTCGCCCTGCTCGTAGGGGCAGACGTACGCGGCGGCGCCGCTCGCCGGCGGCTCGTGGTGGCGGGGGTGTGCACCGCCGCCCGCCGCGAGGCAGATGAAGAGCGCGGCGAGCAGCGTCGCCATGGCACCGAGCAGCGCCACGGGACGCGTGATGCGCGTGAGCCGCACTCCCCCCATGGGCGCAGATGCTAAGCGAGGGAGTGCCGCTCGGGGCAGGCCGGGTCGCGTACCGGCCGAAAACAGCGGGCCCGGCTCTGCCGCACGGGCTCCGCGGGCCCGACCCGACCGGCCCCGGCTCCGCGGCTGCGGCCCGACCGCCGCCGGGCCCGGCGGGGTCAGCCCACGTGTACCCGGGGTCGGCGCGCGAGGTCCGGCTCGGCCCGGCGCAGCACCTCGCGGGTGACGGGCGCGACCTCGCCGTCGCCGAACACCAGGAAGCGCAGCAGATGGCTCAGCGGATGGCCCTCGGTCCAGTTGAAGTACGCGTGCGGCACCTCGCCGGTGCGGTCGCGCAGCTCCATCATCACGGCCGCGATGGTGTTGGGCACGACCGCGCCCTCGACGCGCAGCCTGCGCACCCCGTGCTTCTCGTCGCCCTGGACGGTGAGTTCGGTGGTGAAGTCCGAGGAGTTCTGGATGAAGACCTCCAGGAACAGCACCGGCCGCCCGTCCGGGATGTGGGTCTCCTCGCGCTGGCTGTACTCCTTGGCGCGGTACTCGCGCCGGGAGTGCTCCTGCGGCTCGTTGGCGATGATCCGCAGCGGGCCGCTGCGCGCGGCCTCGTCCACGAACCGGGCGGCGCACGCGTCGAACGTCACGGCCGTCGCCCGCAGTTCGAAGGCGCGGTGCACCCGCGAGGCGAACGACGACACCACGATGCCGACGATGAACAGCATCGCGATCTTGATGCCGTCCGGCCGCTCGATCACATTGGTGACCAGCGTGTAGGCGAAGACGGCGGTGACCACCCCGAAGCCGAGTGCGGCGGCCCGCCGGCCGCGCCGGTGCACCGCGACCGTCGAGGCGAACGAGGCCGACAGCATCAGGACGAGGACGCCGGTGGCGTACGCGCCGCTCTGCGCGTCCACGTTGGCGTCGAACCACCAGGTGATGAAGAAGGCGATCGCCATGAAGATCAGCACCAGCGGCCGCACCGCACGCGTCCACTCGGGTGCCATGCCGTAGCGCGGCAGATACCTCGGCACGAGGTTGAGCAGCCCCGCGGTCGCCGAGGCCCCGGCGAACCAGAGGATGGCGATGGTCGAGATGTCGTACACCGTCCCGAAGCCCTCGCCCAGGTGCTGATGGGCGAGATAGGCGAGGGCGCGGCCGTTGGCGCCGCCGCCGGGCTTGAACTCGGACTCCGGGATCAGGATCGTCGTCGCCAGGCTGGAGACCAGCAGGAACCCGCTCATGATGAGCGCGGCCGTGGTCAGCAGCTTGCGGGTGTCACGGACGCGGCCGGCCGGCTTGTCGTACGTGTCCGAGGCGTCGCCCTGGATCTGCGGCATGACCGCCACACCCGTCTCGAACCCGGACATGCCGAGCGCGAGCTTGGGGAAGACGAGCAGCGAGACCCCGATCATCGCCAGCGGCGAGGAGTGCGCGGCGGTCATCGCGTCCCACCAGTTGCCGATGACGACCGGCTCGGTGGCTATCTTCCAGACCGCCGTCGCGAGCACCACCAGGTTCAGCGCGAGGTAGACGCCGACGAGGGCCACCGCGATCCCGATGGCCTCCTTGAACCCCTTGAGGAAGACCGCGCCGAGCAGGGCGACGAGCGCCAGCGTGATCCAGAGGTTGGAGCCGTGCAGGAAGCCGGGGGCGAACGGGTTCTCCACGACGTGTGCGGAGGCGTCCGCGGCCGAAAGAGTGATCGTGATCATGAAGTCGGTGGCGGCGAAGCCGAGCAGCACCAGGACGAAGATCTTCCCCGCCCACCAGGGCAGCAGCCGCTCCAGCATGGCGATCGAGCCCTCGCCGTTCGGCGACTCCTTGGCGACCCGCCGGTAGACCGGCAGCGCCCCGCCGAGTGTCAGGGCGATGAGCACCAGCGTCGCGAGCGGCGAGAGCAGCCCGGCGGCGAGCGCGGCGATGCCGGGCTGGTAGCCGAGGGTGGAGAAGTAGTCGACGCCGGTCAGGCACATGACGCGCCACCAGCGGTGGCCCTTGTGCTCGGCCGGCGGGGTGCCGTGCGGTCCGGGATGACGGGCCGAGCGCTCGCTCAGCCCGTCGAGCAGCCAGCCGCGCCAGCGGCGCCGGGCCTGCGGTACGACGGCGGTATCCGGAGGATCCACCTGGGTGCCGGTCATGCGACGTTCTCCTGAGTCGTTCTGCGTCGTTCTGCGTCGTTCGGCCGAGTGTGTGCCGAGGGTGCGCCGAGCGGATCGATCGGCCGTTCGGCGGGCAACGAGGAGCGAGTATTCACCACATCGTCATGCCTGGAGCCCGCAGGGGCACCCATCGGGAGGGGACGTGCCGCAGGTCATACCGGGTGCGTAATGTGGAGGTAATCCCGCGCCTCGATACTGAGGATTCCCCCGCCGTCCCCGGCTCCGCCGGGGGAGCGGTGCACAGGCCGTCTGAACTGCAAGGATGTGGCTATGGACAAGCAGCAGGAGTTCGTGCTCCGGACTCTCGAGGAGCGCGACATCCGGTTCGTGCGCCTGTGGTTCACCGATGTGCTGGGCTTCCTGAAGTCGGTGGCCGTCGCTCCGGCAGAGCTGGAACAGGCCTTCGACGAGGGCATCGGCTTCGACGGGTCGGCCATCGAGGGCTTCGCCCGGGTCTACGAGTCGGACATGATCGCCCGTCCGGACCCGTCCACCTTCCAGATCCTGCCCTGGCGCGCGGAGGCCCCCGGCACCGCGCGGATGTTCTGCGACATCCGGATGCCCGACGGCTCCCCGTCCTTCGCGGACCCCCGCTTCGTCCTCAAGCGCATCCTGGCCAAGACCTCCGACCTCGGGTTCACCTTCTACACCCACCCCGAGATCGAGTTCTTCCTCCTCAAGGACAAGCCGCTGGACGGCACCCGTCCGGTTCCGGCCGACAACTCGGGCTACTTCGACCACACCCCGCAGAACGTGGGCATGGACTTCCGTCGCCAGGCGATCACGATGCTCGAATCCATGGGCATCTCGGTCGAGTTCAGCCACCACGAGGGTGCGCCGGGCCAGCAGGAGATCGACCTGCGGTACGCGGACGCACTGTCCACCGCCGACAACATCATGACGTTCCGTCTGGTCATGAAGCAGGTCGCCCTGGAGCAGGGCGTCCAGGCCACGTTCATGCCGAAGCCGTTCTCGGAGTACCCGGGTTCCGGCATGCACACCCACCTCTCCCTCTTCGAGGGCGACCGCAACGCGTTCTACGAGTCCGGCGCCGAGTACCAGCTCTCCAAGGTGGGCCGCTCCTTCATCGCGGGCCTGCTCAAGCACGCCGCCGAGATTGCCGCGGTCACCAACCAGTGGGTCAACTCCTACAAGCGCATCTGGGGCGGCTCGGAGCGCACGGCGGGCGCGGGCGGCGAGGCCCCCTCGTACATCTGCTGGGGCCACAACAACCGCTCGGCCCTCATCCGGGTCCCGATGTACAAGCCCGGCAAGACCGGCTCGTCCCGCATCGAGGTCCGCTCCCTCGACTCGGGCTGCAACCCCTACCTCGCCTACGCCCTCCTCCTGGCGGCCGGCCTCAAGGGCATCGAGGAGGGGTACGAACTCCCCCCGGGCGCCGACGACGACGTCTGGGCCCTCACCGACGCCGAACGCCGGGCGATGGGCATCGAACCCCTCCCGCAGAACCTGGGCGAGGCGATCACCCTGATGGAACGCAGCGAACTGGTGGCGGAGACGCTGGGCGAGCACGTCTTCGACTTCTTCCTCCGCAACAAGAAGCAGGAGTGGGAGGAGTACCGCAGCGAGGTCACCGCCTTCGAGCTGCGGAAGAACCTGCCGGTGCTGTAGGGGCGGGCCGGTCGGCACAGGTTTCGCGGCGTCAAGTACCAGGCGGCCAACGGTCGTTGACCGGGGGCTCGGTGCGTGGACGGCCCCGTCGGGGCCGAGCCGCGCGCCGGTCCGGAGCCGTCCGCGACCCGTCGACGTCGAAGGCGCCCCGCTTCGGCAGAATCGTGCGGGTGGAGGCGTTCCTGTCCGGGCCGTGACCGCCCGCCGCAACGCCTCCCGCACGTCCTCCAGCCGGCCAACCGGCTTACTACGCAAGGGAATCGCCATGCCATTCGTCACCGTCGAATACTCCGAGCGGCTCGCCGGCACCTTCGACCGGCGGGCCTTCGCCCGTGAGGTCCACGAGGTCGCGCCCACCGGGATCAACGCGTCCACCGAGGCCTTCAAGACCCGGTTCCGGGTGATCGAGGAGTCGTACTTCGGCGCGGACGAGGACGACATCGACGCCGTCTTCATCCAGGCCGCCATCCTCTCCGGGCGTACCCCGAAGGCGATCGAGGTGCTGAGCGAGACCCTCCTGGAGATCGCCCGCAAGCATGTGACCGGGGTCGCCGGGCGCCGCCTGCACGTCATGGTCGAGACCCGCGAGATGGAGCGGGACTACTACCGCGCGCACAAGGAGTGACCCGGGTACCGGGGCGCACCGGCAGTGAGCCGTGTGCCGGTCCCGGGCGGAGCGGCCCGGGTGCCTCGCCGCGGGAACCGGGCCGCGGCCCGGCTCAGCCCAGGTAGGCCGGGGCGAGCCCCGCCGTCAGGAGGCGGCGGGGCTTTCCCGTGCCGTCGGCGGGGACGGTGTACAGGTCGGTGCCGTAGTCGCCGGCCAGGGCGTACGCGACGGTGTTGCCGTCCTGCCAGACCGCCTGGTCGTCGACGCTGCGCGGCTCCGCGAGCGCGGTCTCGCGCATCGTCGCCAGGTCCAGGGCGTACAGCCGCCACGGGGCGTCGGCCGGCAGGCCCAGCACCCGCTTCTTGTAGACGATCCGGGTGCCGTCGGGGGAGAGCGAGGGGCACTCGACGTTGGTGTGCAGTGAGGTCACCGTGCGCGCCGCGAGATCGCCCCGCACGAGGTAGGTGTGGCCGCCCGTCGCCATCGTCGCGTAGAAGTGCCGGTCGTCGGCGGCGAAGGTCACGCCCCAGAAGTTGGTGTCGGCCGCGTGGTGCTCCTTGCCGTCCAGCGTGGCCGTGAAGTCCTCCAGGGATGACGTGAGGCGACCTGTACGGGTGTCGAGGACCGCCGTGCGGGTGGAGAAGTTGGTGCCCGCGTACGAGTCGCCGCCCACGAAGACCGTCCAGGCCACCCAGCGCCCGCTGGGCGAGACCCGGGCGCGGGTCGGGATGCCGGGCAGGCCGTAGTGGGCGCGCTCCTTGAGCCCGGCGTCGAGGACCACCGCACGGTAGGAGTCCGTCACCGCCCCGCGCTCGGCCTGGAGGCAGATGCCGGTGCCGGCCGCCGCGTAGAAGCGCAGGCACTTCACGCCGGAGGCGGTGCGCGGTCCGGCCGGGGCGGTGGCCGCGACCGTGGCCAGCTCGTCGCGGTGCGGGCCCCACGCCATGTTGCGGAACACGATCCGCCGCTCGGAGCCCGAAGCCAACGACACCGTCCCCGTGCTCACGTGCGGGCCGCCCGCCTGGATCTGGTTCTTCTTGTCCGCGCGGCCCGCCGCGTGCAGCAGGGACGCGGTGGCGACGCCCGCCAGGACGGCCAGGGCCGCCACCAGGACCAGGATCTTGTTGCGGAGGGTCAAGGCCGGGCTTCCTTAGGGGAGTTCGAGGGCCGGAGCAGGAACGCACCCACCGCGCACGCGGTCAGGACGGTCGCCGCCGTGCCGAGCGCCGTGCGGTCGCCCCATGCCGTCCAGGCCGCGCCGAAGGCGATCGAGCAGGCGAAGCGGGCGAGCGCCTGGCCGGTCTGGATCAACGCCAGTCCGGAGGAACGGAGTTCGGCCGGCACCGAGCCGGCCGCCGCGGCCATCAGGACGCCGTCGGTCGCCGCGTAGAACCCGCCGTGCAGGGCCAGGGTGAGGAAGGGGAGTGCCGGGCTCTGCCAGCCGGTCAGGAGCAGGACGTACGCGAGGAGCAGGGCCGCGTGGCCGCCGAGGAACACCTGCCAGCGGCCCACCTTGTCGGCGAGCCGGCCGAGCGGCACGGCCAGCAGCAGGAACGCGGCCGCGGTGCCGAGCGGCAGCAGCGCGAACCAGCGGTCGGGCACGCCGAGCCGGTGCTGGAGCAGCAGGTAGACGAAGGAGTCGCTGACCGTGGCCAGGCCCAACAGAAGTGCTGCCAGGGTGAGTTGACGTACCGGCCGGACGTGCAGCAGGGCGAGTGCCGCCTTCAGGGAGGGGTGTGGCGCGGCTTCCGCCGGAGCGCCTGCCGACGGTGTGCCTGCCGTCGGTGCGCGGCCCGCCGGTCCGGCGAGCGGGATGCGCGAGGGCACGAAGAGGAGCAGGACGAGGACGCCGAGGGCCGCCACGCAGAAGCTCACCGTGAACACCGCGTCGTATCCTTCGGCCGCCTGGCGCAGGATCAGGAAGGCGGTCAGCGGGCCGAGCATGGCGCCCGCCGTGTCCATCGCCCGGTGCACCCCGAAGGCCCGGCCGCGCGCCTCGGGCGCGGAGGCGAGGGAGATCAGCGCGTCGCGCGGGGCGGTGCGCAGGCCCTTGCCGGTGCGGTCCGCGGCGAGCACCGCACCGATCATCGGCAGTGAACTCGCCAGCAGCAGAAGGGGTTTGCACAGCGCGGACAGGCCGTAGCCGAGCACCGCGACCGCCTTGTGCCGGCCGCCGCGGTCGGCGAGATGGCCGCCGACGAGCCGGACCAGGGCGCTGAAACCGTTGTAGACGCCGTCGAGCAGGCCGAAGCCGAGCGGGGACAGGCCGAGGCCGGTCACCAGGTACAGCGGCAGGACGGCGGTGACCATCTCCGAGGAGACGTCCGTGATGAGGCTGACCGTGCCGAGCGCGAACACGGTGGGGGCGATCGCCGAACGCCGCCCGGAACGGGCCCGGGCGGCGTCGGTGGCGGCGGCGGGGGTGCCGCGGCTGTCCGCTACGTACACGTCAGCCGGCCCAGATCCCCGTGATGTCGGCGGAGTTGGCGGCCTGTCCGGCGTGCGCGGTGCCGTACATGTCCTCGATGGTGCGCAGCAGGTTGTAGTGGTTGTAGGTGGCCGAGGACGAGGAGCCCGGGGTCACCTGCTGGCCGTACAGGACCGTCGGTATCCGGTTGCCGGCGAGCCGGTTGTCCTCGTCGAAGGTGACGACGAGCAGGCTGTTGTGGGTCTTGGCCCAGGTCGCGTACGCACCCAGGTTGTTCTTCAGCCAGGTGTCACCCGTGCCGACCGAGCAGTCGTGCATGTCGCTGCACAGGTTCGGTGTCACGAACGAGACCTTGGGCAGCTTGGTGTAGTCGGTGGGGAACTGGGCGAAGGTGTACGCCGAGGAGGTCGGCACGTTGGAGAAGCCGAACCACGGGTTGTGCTTCTGCGCGTACTTGCCGCTGGTGCACTTCGTGGAGCCCTGGCTGGGCAGCGTCTCGTTGTAGCTCGCCCAGGTCTTCCCGGCCGCGATCAGCTCGGAGGCGAGGTTGGGCGCGGAGGAGAAGCCGGGGGTCACACAGCTGTCGTCGGTGACGCCCTGCGTGGAGCCGGAGAACATCGCGTAGTAGTTCGGCTGGCTCGGGTGCGTCTCGGCGTACGAGGCGGGCAGGCTCGCGCCACCGGACTTCAGCGAGTTGATGTACGGGGCGCCGGAGCTGCCGATGACCTGGTCGTAGGCGTGGTTCTCGAAGACCACGACCACCACGTGGTCGGGGGTCGGGACGCTCGCCGCGGCCTGCGCCGATGACGTGCCGCCCAGGCCGGCCCACAGGCCGGCGGATGCGGCCGCGAGGCCCAGGGCGGACAAGAGGGCGGTGCGGGTGCGGCGCGGTTTGGGCTCGCCGGACACGGCTACCTCCGGAGTGAGGGGGACGGCGGGCCCGGGGGGCCCGTCGATGGGGGATGCACCCACGGGCGGCGGTGCACCCAGAGAGTAGGGGTGTCCATGTCAACCGGGAAGGTGAAAGTGGGTGAAGACCCGGGGAACGTCCCGTGCCCGAGGCGGTGGTGCCTGGGGGAATGCTCCGCCATCCCCTAGGTTGGGGCGAATGACCAGCTCCACCTCCCACTCCGGTCCTGGCAGTCCCCGAACCCCCGATCGCAGTCCGTTCCTCGACAACGCCAAGTTCCTGCTGATCGCACTGGTCGCGCTCGGCCACAGCTGGGAACAGGTCATCACCCCGCACACACCGGTTCTCCGAGCCGTGCACAACCTGGTCTACGGCTTTCACATGCCGGCCTTCATCCTGCTCTGCGGCTACTTCTCCCGCAGTTTCACCGGGCGCCCCGACCAGATCCGTCGGCTGCTCACCGGGGTGCTGCTGCCGTACCTGATCTTCGAGACCATCTACAGCTTCGTGTACCACTGGCTGCGCGGCACCGAGCTCGCGATCACGCCGACCTCGCCCACGTATCTGTGCTGGTTCCTCATCGCCCTGTTCCTGTGGCGGCTGACCACGCCGATCTGGAAGGCGGTGCGCTATCCGCTGCCCCTTTCGATCGTCGTCTCGCTCGCCGCGGGCACGACCCTGATCAGCGGTGATCTGGCGCTGCCACGGGTCCTGATGTTCCTGCCGTGGTTCGTCCTCGGGCTGCGCCTTCGCCCCGAACACTTCGCCAAGCTGCGCACCCGCACGGCCCGCCTGATCGCCGTGCCGGTCTTCGCGGGCGTCTTCGCGCTCGCCTACTGGCTCTCCCCGTATCCGAGCGACGACTGGCTCTCCAGCGATGCGGACAACACGGTCCTGAACGTGTCGCTCGTGCAGTACCTGCTGATCAGGCTTGCCCTGTTCGCGGTGACCACGCTGCTCGTGGCGTCGTTCCTCGCCCTCGTGCCAGGCCGCCGGACGTGGCTGACCGGGCTCGGCGCGGTCACCCTCTACCCGTATCTGCTGCACGGAATCCTGCTCCGGGTCGCCGAGTACTACGGCGCCTTCCGGGTGGTGCGGGAGGCGGGGATTCCGGGCGTGCTGGTGCTCAGCGCCACCGCGGTGGGCGTGGTCGTACTGCTGTCGACGCCGCCGGTGCGCGCGGTGATGCGGCCCCTGGTGGAGCCGCGCCTGCCGAAGTGGCTGGTGCCCCGGGCGGAGGCGGTGTCCGCGCCGGCGACCGTGCCGACGGCCGCCGCCGAGCGCGAGAAGACGCTCGCGGGCTGAGGTGCGGCGGTGGCCGTTTGCCCGAACTGGCAGGCCCGGCCGGTCGGTTCGGGCAAACGTCCGCCCGCCAGGACCGGCCCGTCGGTTCGGGCGAGCGCCCACCGACGGGCCCCTCCGGTCAGTTCGCGACGGGCTGCCAGGGCGCGGCCGGGCCGCCCGTGGTCGCCGTCCAGTACAGCCGCCCGTCCAGGCCGATCGCGGCGGCCACGGCGTCGTTGCCGTCCTGCACCGCGGCGGGCGCCCCGGTGAACAGGATGCCGCTGTCCGCCTTCCAGGCCGGGGCGGGGGCGCCGGGCTCCAGGGTGGCGAGCGCGCCGGAGGCGGTGCGGCCGGCGACGAGGGGTCCGGCCGTGCCGACCATGCCGTAGCCGGAGGTGTCGCCGAGGTCGGTGACGGCCGTGGGCGTGGAGTCGGCGAAGGTCACGCTCTGGACGTTGCCCGAGTCCGCCTTGCGGTAGTACACCCGGACCCCGTCGCCGTCCGCGCGGGCGGAGAGGCCCGTCGTGTTCGCCGGCAGCCCGGTGTCCGAGGCGCGCGCGGGCATCGGGGCGCCGGGCTCCGGCTGGGCCCAGGTCGCCGTCGTGCGCGCGGTGCTGGCGAAGACGTGGACGCGCCCGCCGCCGTCGGTGGCCGCGACCGGGTCGCCGACCAGGTCGGTGCCGCCGAGCGGGGTCCACGGGGTCCAGTCGCCGTTCGCGGCCCGGACGGTGCCGTGCAGCTTGCGGTCGCCGCCGCGCAGGAACACGGTGAGCCGGCCGGTGCCGTCCACCGCTGCCGACGGCGTGGACATGTCGAAGACGCCGTCACTGCCGCTGGTGCCGGGCGCGCCCAGCGAACGCCACGGGGTGAAGCCGCCCGATGCGGTCTGCTCGGTCGTGACCACCTCGCGGTGGTAGTCGTGCGGACCCGCGCCGAACAGGGTCCGCGTGCCGAACACCGCGAGCCGGCCGTCGGCCAGGCGTACCGAGCCGACCCCGGGGTCCATGCCGTCGCCGGGCAGCAGCTGCGGCTTGCTCCAGCTGCCCTGCGGGCCGGACGCCTTGTGCCAGGCGGCGAGCCGCTGGTTGAGCACGCCGAACGCCCACAGGCCGCCGTCCTTGGCCGTCTGCAGCCAGGACGTGGAGTTGGTGCGGCTGTAGCGCACCGAGTTCACCCAGTTGTTGCCGCGCGGGTTGGGCGCCACCTTGCGGTCACCGCAACCGGCCGCGCTGGCACAGTAGTTGTCCTTCGGGTTCATCCAGGCGTACGTCTTGACGATGTCGGTCTTGGCGTCGGCAGCCGGCTTGGCGAAGGTGTGCGGCAGGTGGCTGGTGTTGTAGCCGAAGTAGGTCTGGACGCTGAAGTCCGGGTGGTTCGCGGAGCGGGCGTACTCCTGGAGGGCGGCCTGGGCGAAGCGGGCGCTGAAGATGTGGTCCTGGTGGTCGATGATCTTCTGCGGCTTGCCGTCCCGGCTCGGCGTCGGGTCCATGGTGCGCACATGCGTCGGGCGGTACCGCTCCATCAGCCCGGCCAGCGTCGTGACGAGCTGGTCCTTGGTGTACGTGAAGGGGCGGGCGGGGCTCCCGGAGGCCATCTGCGAGGTCAGCGTCCCGGTCTGGCCGTTCCACAGGCCGCGCAGGCTGTGCGGCTGGTTGCCGAGGATCGTCTCCGACTCGCGCAGCTGTAGCCACACCAGGTGGACGTCGGGCCGGGCGTCGAGGGTGTCCACCTCGGCGGTGCCGCCGCCGGCGGTGGGCAGCGAGGCACGGGTCCACGTGCCGCCCCGGTCGCCGGTCGCCATCTGGGAGTAGGCCCCGCGTATGCCGTTCTGGCGGGCCTCGGAGTACGCGGCCCGGTCCGCGCGCGGGCGGGGGGTGCCCTTCCTGACCGGCGGGGAGTTCACTCCGTCCGCCTCGCCCGCCGTGACGTACACGGAGGTGATGGGGCGGCCGGAGCGCAGCGACTGGCCGGTGTCCGGGTTCATGAAGAACAGGTCGTCGTCCGGGTGCGCCATGATCTGCATCACCGAGCCGCTCGCGGGCCGCACCGGGCCCGAGGACACGGACGCGGGGACGGCCGCGGTGTGGCCGCCGGGGGGCGTGGCGCCCTCGGTGTCGGACATGGCGAGTTCGGCGAAGGCACCGCCCGCGACGAGGACGGCGGCGAGCGCGGAACCGGCGACGGCGCCACGGCGGGAGAGCAGCGCGGAGCGCAGCGGCAGCCTGGACTTCATGGGTGTGGTCTTTCGGTACGGGCGGCCTGGACGGCCGGTCAGTGCGTGAGCACGTCCTCGCCGAGCCCGGTGGTGAGTGCTCGATCAGAGTTCGTCAGAACCTGATCGGCTATGAAGACGAAAGCTCTAAGAATCGGGTTCATTTGGACGTCTCGGCAAATCGTGTGGCCTTGATCACCCCGAATTGCCCTTATATCGGCACAAGTACGTCTTATGGGTCGTGAACGGAACCCGGGGGAGGGCGAGTTCGCGGGCGGAGGCCCTCCGGGGTCGCCGCGGGTGAAGGGGGCGTCACGCCGGGGCGGGCGGCACGGGGTGTCTTTCGGGTCGAAAGTCCCGGCCCGCCCTGCCCTGCCCCCGGTGACATCCGGCCCCGCCGCCCGTGACGTCCGACCGTGGCGCCCAACCCCGCCCTCGGCCCCGCCCGCCCGCCGCCCTCGGCCTCCTCGCCCCGCCCGCCGGCCGCAGGGCCCCTGCCCGCCCGTGGCCCGCGACCGGACCCGGTCCGCCGCGTTCCGGCCGCCCCCGGCAACCCTCGCCGGGGCCCGGCGGCCCCACTGCGGCTAGGCTCGGAATCCGGGTCTTGATCGGGTGGGCCGGTTCCGGGAACCGCCCCCCGGCCGGGCGTGCGGGTGTACGGACACGTGGGAGGCGGCCAGATGACGGTGCCGGGGCGCAGGAGCAGTACTTTCACGCGGCTGCTGCGGCATGGCTTCACCGACCCCTCGGCCGCCGAGCGGCTCCTGGAGAGTCCCGAGCTCGTCTCCGTACGGTCCGACCCGGTGCTTCTGGACGCGCTCGGCGCCACCGCCGACCCCGACCTCGCCCTGCTCGGCCTTGTCCGCATCGTGGAGGCGCAGGAGGACGACGAACGCCGCGCCCTCCTGGACACCCTGGTCAGCGCCAAGCCGCTGCGCGACCGGCTGCTCGGGGTGCTCGGCGCCTCCGAGGCGCTCGGCGACCACCTCGCCCGCCACCCGCACGACTGGCACGCCCTGGTCACCTACGAGGCGGCCGACCTGCACCCCGGGGTCGCCGAGTTCGAGCGGGGCCTGGCCGGGGCCACCGACCCCGTGTCCCTGCGGGTCGCCTACCGACGCTGCCTGCTTGCCATAGCGGCCCGTGACGTGTGCGGCACGACCGATGTGGCCGAGACCGCCGCGGAACTCGCCGACCTCGCGACCGCGACCCTGCGCGCCGCCCTCGCCATCGCGAGCACCGAGGCCCCGGCCGACGCCGCACAGTGCCGGCTCGCGGTGATCGCGATGGGCAAGTGCGGTGGCCACGAACTCAACTACGTCTCCGACGTCGACGTGATCTTCGTGGCCGAGCCCGCCGACGGCTTCGACGAGGGCAAGGCCATGCAGGCCGCGGGCCGGCTCGCCGCCCACCTCATGCGGATCTGCTCGGAGACCACCGTCGAGGGCGTGATCTGGCCCGTCGACGCCAACCTGCGCCCCGAGGGCCGCAACGGCCCGCTCGTCCGCACCCTCTCCAGCCACCTCGCCTACTACCAGCGCTGGGCCAAGACCTGGGAGTTCCAGGCGCTGCTCAAGGCGCGCCCGGTGGCGGGCGACCCCCGGCTCGGGCGGGACTACGTCGAGGCCGTCTCACCCCTGGTGTGGCAGGCCGCCGAGCGGGACAACTTCGTCGCCGACGTGCAGAAGATGCGGCGCAGGGTCGTCGACAACATCCCCGCCGCCCAGGTCGAGCGTGAGCTGAAGCTCGGCCCCGGCGGGCTGCGCGACGTCGAATTCGCCGTCCAGCTCCTGCAGTTGGTGCACGGGCGCAGCGACGCCACCCTGCACAGCGGCTCCACCCTGGACGCGCTCGCCGCGCTCGCCGCCGGAGGCTATGTGGGCCGGGCGGACGCGGCCCAGATGGACGAGGCGTACCGGTTCCTGCGGGCCATGGAACACCGCATCCAGCTCTACCGGCTGCGCCGCACCCACCTCGTGCCGGAGGACGAGGCCGACCTGCGCAGGCTCGGCCGCTCGCTCGGGCTGCGCACCGAGCCCGTCGTCAGCCTCAACAAGGAGTGGAAGCGGCACGCATCCGTCGTGCGCAGACTGCACGAGAAGCTGTTCTACCGGCCGCTCCTGGACGCGGTCGCCCAGCTCGCGCCCGGCGAGACCCGGCTCAGCGCCCGCGCGGCCGCCCACCGCCTGGAAGCGCTCGGCTACGCCGACCCGGCGGCCGCCCTGCGCCACCTGGAGGCGCTGTCCTCCGGCGTGAGCCGCAAGGCCGCCATCCAGCGCACCCTGCTGCCCGTCCTGCTCGGCTGGTTCGCGGACTCCGCCGACCCGGACGCGGGCCTGCTCGGCTTCCGCAAGGTCTCCGACGCGCTCGGCAAGACCCCCTGGTACCTGCGGCTGCTGCGCGACGAGGGCGCCGCCGCCGAGAACCTGGCCCGGGTCCTCTCGGCCGGCCGGCTCGCCCCCGACCTGCTGCTCCGCGCCCCCGAGGCGGTCGCCATCCTGGGCGACCCGGACGGGCTCGTGCCGCGCGGCCAGGACCACCTGGAGCAGGAGGTGCTCGCCGCGGTCGGCCGTGCCGAGACCGCCGAGGGCGCGGTCGCGGCGGCCCGCGGGGTGCGCAGGCGCGAACTGTTCCGGACCACCGCGGGCGACCTCATCGGCTCCTACGGCACCGAGGACAGTCCCGCCGAGGAGGACCCGGGCGCGCTCGTCGACCGGGTCGGCAACGCGGTCACCGACCTGAACGCGGCCACCATCGCGGGTGCCCTGCGCGCCGCCGTACGGGCCGAGTGGGGCGAGACCCTGCCGACCCGCTTCACGGTCATCGGCATGGGCCGCTTCGGCGGCCACGAGCTGGGCTACGGCTCGGACGCGGACGTCCTGTTCGTGCACGAGCCCCGCGAGGGCGTGGACGAACAGGAAGCCGCGCGGGCCGCCAACCGCGTCGTCGCCGAGATGCGCCGACTGCTCCAACTCCCCACCGCGGACCCGCCGTTGCTCATCGACGCGGATCTGCGGCCGGAGGGCAAGTCGGGTCCGATGGTGCGCACCCTGAAGTCCTACGGGGCGTACTACCGGCGCTGGTCCCTCGTCTGGGAGAGCCAGGCGCTGCTGCGCGCCGAGGTGATGGCGGGCGACGCGGATCTCGGGGCCCGTTTCATCGAGCTCATCGATCCGCTGCGGTATCCGGTGGAGGGCCTGGGCGACGACGCGGTCCGCGAGATCCGCCGCCTCAAGGCCCGGATGGAGTCCGAGCGGATGCCGCGCGGCGCCGACCCCACGCTGCACACCAAGCTGGGCCGGGGCGGGCTCTCCGACGTCGAGTGGACGGTCCAGCTGCTGCAGATGCGGCACGGCTGGGAGCTGCCCGGCCTGCGCACCACGCGGACCCGCCAGGCGCTGGCCGCCGCGCACGCGGCCGGGCTCGTGGGCACGGAGGAGGCCTCGATACTCGACGAGGCGTGGGTGCTGGCGACGCGGGTGCGCAACGGGGTCATGCTGGTCCGGGGCCGGGCCGGGGACACGTTCCCGTCCGACGGGCGGGAGCTCGCGGCGGTGGGACGTTACCTGGGGTACGAGCCGGGACACGTCGGGGACATGCTGGAGGACTACCGGCGCCTCACGCGCAGGGCGCGGGGGATCGTGGAGGAGCTGTTCTACGGGGCACACCTCTAGCCGTGCGGCGCGGGCGGGGGTTTGCGGGGTTTCTCTCCGACCCCGGGCCCCCTCCTGGGGGCTCTGCCCCCAGACCCCCGTCGCGCCTCAAGGGCGCTCGTCCTCAAACGCCGGACGGGCTGTGGACGACCCGGTGTTCGCGGCCTCGGGCGTGCTCGTCCTCAAGCGCCGGACGGGCTGTGGGTGACCCGGTGTGCGCGGCCTCGGGCGTGGTTGTCCTCAAGCGCCGGACGGGCTGTGGACGACCCGGTGTTCGCGGCCTCGGGCGTGGTTGTCCTCAAGCGCCGGACGGGCTGTGGGCTACCCGGTGTTCGCGGGCTCAGGCGCGCTCGTCCTCAGACGCCGGGCGGGCTGGATTTCGCTGAGCGGCGCTTCGGAGGGGAGGCGGGGACCAGCTTCGGGAGCTGGTGGGGGAAGCTGCCGTACCAGGCGCGGGAGGCCAGGAGGCCGAAGGTCAGGCAGAGCAGGCCGCCCACCGCGTCCAGCCAGAAGTGGTTCGCCGTGGAGACGATCACGATCAGCGTGGCCGTGGGGTAGAGCAGGCCCAGGATCTTCGCCCAGGGCGCGGAGGCGAGCGCGAAGATCGTCAGGCCGCACCAGGTCGACCACCCGATGTGCATGGACGGCATCGCCGCGTACTGGTTCGACATGTTCTTCAGGTCGCCCGACGCCATCGAGCCCCAAGTGTGGTGCACCAGGACCGTGTCGACGAAGTGCCCGCCGTTCATCAGGCGGGGCGGGGCGAGCGGGAAGAAGTAGTAGCCGACCAGGGCCACGCCGGTGGTCGCGAAGAGCACGAGGCGTGACGCCGCGTAGCGGCCCGGGTGGTAGCGGAACAGCCACACCAGGACACCGATGGTGACGATGAAGTGCAGTGTCGCGTAGTAGTAGTTCATGCCGACGATGAGCCATGTCACCGAATTCACGGCGTGGTTGACCGACTGCTCCACCGCGATGCCGAGGTGGTGCTCGACGCTCCAGATCCAGTCCGCGTTCTTGAGCGCCTTGGCCTTCTGCTCGGGCACCGCGTTGCGAATCAGTGAGTACACCCAGTAACTCACCGCGATCAGAAGCACTTCGAACCAGATGCGCGGGCGGCGCGGCAGGCGCACGCTCCGCAGCCGGGCGGAAAATCCGCTGCGGCCCGGTTCGTCGTTCGAGGGTGTGGCCGACGGCTCATGTGGTGGAGCGGCCGTCCGGCCTTCCAGAGTCTTCACGGTCATTTCACCCATAGGAAGAGAGTCTGCCAGATGCACATACCCCCCGCCGATCATCCTCCGGTCGGGTTCGCTGCGCACCTGCTACTCCCAAAGGACGAGGTTTCCCGGCGTACGTCAGGGTCGGCTTCGGGGTCTCGCGCCCGAGGTGGAGCCGCGTACGACCAGTTCCGGCATGAAGACGAACTCGCTGTGCGGCGCGGGGGTGCCCCCGACCTCTTCGAGCAGGGCGCGGACCGCGGCCTGCCCCATCGCCGTCACCGGCTTGCGGATGGTGGTCAGCGGCGGGTCGGTGAACGCTATCAGCGGAGAGTCGTCGAACCCCACCACAGAGACATCACGGGGCACATCGAGACCCGCCTGGCGGGCAGCCCTGATCGCGCCGAGCGCCATCATGTCGCTGGCGCACACGACCGCGGTGCAGCCTTGCGCGATGAGCGCGGAGGCCGCTGCCTGGCCGCCTTCGAGCGTGTACAGGGAGTGCTGGATCAGTGACTCCGCCTCGGCGGTCGTCAGGCCGAGCCGGTCCTGCATCCCGGCCGTGAAGCCCTCGATCTTGCGCAGCACCGGCACGAAGCGCTTCGGGCCGACCGCGAGGCCGATCCTGGTGTGGCCGAGCGCCGCGAGGTGGGTGACCGCGAGCCGCATCGCCGCCCGGTCGTCGGGCGAGATGAAGGGCGCCTGCACCTTCGGCGAGAAGCCGTCCACCAGGACGTACGGGACGCCTTGGGCGCGCAGCTGCTCGTAGCGCTCCATGTCGGCGGTGGTGTCCGCGTGCAGCCCCGAGACGAAGATGATCCCGGAGACGCCGCGGTCCACCAGCATCTCGGTGAGCTCGTCCTCGGTGGAGCCGCCCGGGGTCTGTGTCGCGAGCACCGGGGTGTACCCCTGCCGGGTCAGCGACTGGCCGATGACCTGGGCGAGGGCGGGGAAGATCGGGTTCTCCAGCTCCGGCGTTATCAGGCCGACGAGCCCCGCGCTGCGCCGGCGCAGTCGTACGGGCCGCTCGTAGCCCAGCACGTCGAGTGCGGCCAGGACGGATTCGCGGGTGCCCGCGGCCACACCGGGCTTGCCGTTGAGCACGCGGCTGACTGTGGCTTCGCTGACCCCCGCCTGGGCTGCGATGTCGGCGAGCCGTGCGGTCACGGGATTGGACTGTACCGGTCGCACGTCAGATTGCCCACCAGACGGCGGCCTCGGCCGGGAGCAGCGCGCTGTCCGCACCGAACTGGACGGCCGCGCTGGTGAGCAGCGGCCTTCCGGGGAGCGGGAGTTGGACCTCCCGGTCCAGGGTGTTCAGGGTGCACACGAAGCCCGGCCGGGCGAAGGCGAGCACCCCCTCGGGGGCGGGTAGCCAGCTCATCGTGCCGTCGCCGAGCCCCGGCAGTTCGCGGCGCAGGGCGAGGGCCGCGCGGTAGAGCTCCAGGGTGGAGTGCGGGTCGCCCGACTGGGACGCGACGGCGAGCCCGCGCCAGGCGGCGGGCTGCGGCAGCCAGGGCGCCGAGTCCCCGAAGCCGAAGCTCGGGCCCTGGGCGGTCCACGGGATCGGGACGCGGCAGCCGTCACGGAAGCCGTCCTGCCCCGCCGCACGCAGGAAGGCGGGGTCCTGGCGCAGCTCGTCGGGCAGGTCGGCGACCTCGGGCAGGCCCAGCTCCTCGCCCTGGTAGAGGTAGGCCGAGCCGGGCAGTGCCAGGGTGAACAGGGTCGCGGCGCGGGCCCGGCGAAGGCCCTGTTCCCCGCCGCCGTAGCGGGTGACATGGCGTACGACGTCGTGGTTGGAGAGCACCCAGGTGGTGGGGGCGCCCACCGCGCCCGTCGCGGCCAGCGAGGCGTCGACGGTCGCGCGCATCCGCTCGGCGTCCCAACCGCACGTGAGGAACTGGAAGTTGAAGGCCTGGTGCAGTTCGTCGGGCCGTACGTACAGGGCCAGGCGCTCGGCGGAGGGGGCCCAGGCCTCGGCGACCGCGATGCGCTCGCCGGGGTAGGAGTCGAGCAGGGTCCGCCAGGCGCGGTGGATCTCGTGGACGCCGTCCTGGTCGAAGAAGGGGAGCACCTGGCTGCCGATCAGCTTGGCCTGCTCGCTCGCGCCGATGTCCGGCAGGCCCGCCGCCTTGACCATGCCGTGCGCGACGTCGATGCGGAAGCCGTCCACGCCGAGGTCCAGCCAGAAGCGGAGCACGGACTCGAACTCGGCGTGCACCGCCGGGTGGTCCCAGTTCAGGTCGGGCTGCTCGGGGGCGAACAGGTGCAGGTACCAGTCGCCGTCCGCGGTCCTGGTCCAGGCGGGGCCGCCGAACACCGACTCCCAGTCGTTGGGCGGGAGTTGGCCGCCCGCGCCGCTGCCGGGGCGGAAGTGGTAGCGCTCGCGCTCGGGGCCGCCGGCCAGCGCCGCGCGGAACCAGGGGTGCTGGTCGGAGGTGTGGTTCGGGACGATGTCGACGATGACGCGCAGGCCGAGGCGGTGGGCCTCGCGCACCAGGTCGTCGGCGTCGGACAGGGAGCCGAAGAGCGGGTCGACCGTCCGGTAGTCCGCCACGTCGTAGCCGCCGTCGGCCTGCGGGGAGGCGTAGAAGGGGGTGAGCCAGACCGCGTCCGCGCCCAGCTCCTTCACATGGGGGAGCCGGGCGGTGACGCCGGGCAGGTCGCCGATGCCGTCGCCGTCGCTGTCCGCGAACGAGCGCACGTACACCTGGTAGATCACCGCGTCGCGCCACCAGCCGGTCCGGGGCCCGGTGGGCTCGTGGGCGACGGCGGCCGTCGTCAGCTCCTGCGTCATGGGGTGCCCTCTCGAGAATCCTGCACTCACGGGATCAACGCCGATGGGCCTCGAAAGTAACAGCCTTGCAAGGACTTGCGGAACCCTTGCAGCCCCTGTGCGGATGCAGATGGACCGGCAATACCGGCTTTGACAAGGCGCACAACGGCAACCGTGCGGACACGCTGATGTAACGATCGACCGCTCTTGCAGAAATTCTTCGCAAGGTCTTTCGGTCGCCTTTCATCCTTGTTACGTTCCTGGCGATCCGGCGCCGTGATGGAGCGGCACCCAGTGAAGGAGTTCTCATGCGACGTGGCATAGCGGCCACCGCGATCGCGGCGACCCTCGCGCTCGCGGCGACGGCCTGCGGTGGCAGCGACGGCGATGGCGGCAAGGCGGACGGCCCCGTCACCATCACCTGGTGGGACACCTCGAACGCCACGAACGAGGCACCCACGTACCAGGCGCTGGTCACGGAGTTCGAGAAGGCGAACCCGACGATCAAGGTGAAGTACGTCAACGTGCCCTTCGACCAGGCGCAGAACAAGTTCGACACCGCCGCCGGCGCCAAGGGCGCCCCGGACGTGCTGCGCGCCGAGGTCGGCTGGACGCCCGCGTTCGCCAAGAAGGGCTACTTCCTTCCGCTCGACGGCACCGAGGCCCTCGCCGACCAGGCCAAGTTCGGGCCCAACCTGATCAAGCAGGCCCAGTTCCAGGGCAAGACCTACGGCGTCCCGCTGGTCACCGACACCCTGGCCCTGGTCTACAACAAGGCCCTGTTCGCCAAGGCCGGCATCACCAAGGCCCCCGCCACCTGGGACGAGTTGAAGGCGGACGCCGCCCTCGTCAAGGAGAAGGCCGGCGTCGACGGCTACTGGGGCTCCACCGCCGGGTACTACGCCCAGCCGTTCCTGTACGGCGAGGGCACCGACACGGTGGACGCGGCCGGCAAGAAGGTCACCATCGCAAGTGCCCCGGCCGTCAAGGGACTTGAGACCTGGAAGGGCCTGTTCGACGGCCCGGGCCTGCACAAGGCGGACGTCACCGCCGACGCGTACGCGCACATCCAGGACGCCTTCGTGAACGGCAAGGTCGCCGCCATCGTCCAGGGCCCGTGGGAGATCACCAACTTCTACAAGGGCGCCGCCTTCAAGGACAAGGCCAACCTCGGCATCGCCACCGTCCCGGCCGGATCCGCGGGCAAGGCGGGCGCCCCGACCGGCGGCCACAACCTGTCCGTGTACGCGGGCTCCGACAAGGCGCACGCGGCCGCCGCGATGAAGTTCGTCAACTTCATGACCTCGGCCAAGAGCCAGGAGAGCATCGCGCTGAAGAACTCCACGCTGCCGACCCGCGAGGACGCGTACACCGCGCAGGTCAAGGCCGACCCGGGCATCGCCGGCTTCCAGGGCGTGCTCGCCGCCGCCCGGCCGCGCCCGGAGCTGCCCGAGTACAGCTCGCTGTGGACCCCGATGGACACCGAACTGCCGAAGGTCGCGGACGGCAAGGAGTCCGTCGCCGACGCCACCAAGAGCCTTCAGCAGGACATGGCCAAGCTGGTTCCCGACTTCACCAAGTGAGCCCCGCCGCCGGGCCGTTCCCCCTCGGGGACGGCCCGGCGGCACGCACGTACGTCGAACTCCCCCGGAAAAGGTGTCGAGATGACCGTTGCCGTCGATGGCGCGGCCCCGAAGAGCGCGTCCCCGGCGCGCCGGGGGCCGCTGGAGCGCATCCGGCGCTCCTGGCAGAAGCACTGGTACGCGTACGCGATGGTCGCGCCGATCGTCGTCGTGCTCGGCGTCCTGGTGCTCTATCCGCTCGTCCAGGGCGTCTACTACACGCTCACCGACGCCAACAGCCTCAACTCGGCGCGCACCATCGGCGTCAACCACATCGACGCGACCTACGAGTTCGTCGGGCTGCACAACTACGCGGACATCCTGTGGGGGCCGACCGCCTGGGACCGGTTCTGGTCGCACTTCGTCTGGACCGTGGTGTGGACCGTCGCCTGTGTGACCCTGCACTACGTCATCGGGCTCTCGCTCGCCCTGCTGCTCAACCAGAAGCTGCGCGGGCGCACCTTCTACCGGATGATGCTGATCCTGCCCTGGGCGGTGCCCACCTTCGTCACCGTCTTCTCCTGGCGCCTGATGCTCAGCGACTCCGGCATCGTGAACACCGTGCTCGGCACTCTCCACCTGCCGCAGCCCGAGTGGCTGGAGCAGCCGCACTTCCAGCAGCTCGCCGCGATCCTGGTCAACACCTGGGTGGGCGTCCCGTTCATGATGGTCTCGCTGCTCGGCGGGCTCCAGTCGATCTCCGCCGACCTGTACGAGGCCGCCGAGATGGACGGCGCGAGCGCCTGGCAGCGCTTCCGCCACGTCACTCTGCCCGGCCTTCGCCCGGTGAGCGCCACCGTCGTGCTGCTCGGCATCATCTGGACGTTCAACCAGTTCGTGATCATCTTCCTGCTGTTCGGCAACGGCGGCGCCCCCGACGCCCAGATCCTGGTCACCTGGGCCTACCGGCTCGGCTTCGGACAGCAGCCCCGCGACTTCGCCCAGTCCGCCACCTACGGCGTGCTGCTGCTCTCCATCCTGATCGTCTTCACCTCCTTCTACCGACGCTGGCTGGCCCGCAATGAACAGGTCTGATGCCCCCATGGCCAACAAGGCCGTCTCCCGGGACCACACCCGGCGCCGCACCGCCGTCCTGTCGCACCTGGCACTGAGCATCGCCAGCCTCGTCGCCCTCTTCCCGATCGTCTGGCTGCTCTTCCTCTCCCTCGGACCCGACAAGGACGACTACCTGCACCCGGGCCGCATCTGGTCCAAGATGTCCTTCTCCAACTACGCGTTCGTCACCGAGCACACCAAGTTCTTCACCTGGCTCGGCAACACCGCCCTGATCGCGGTCGCGACCTGCGTCATCGGCGTGATGTTCGCGGCCACCACCGGCTACGCGGTCTCGCGCATGCGCTTCCCCGGCTACCGCAAGCTGATGTGGGTGCTGCTCGTCACCCAGATGTTCCCGATCGCCGTGCTGATCGTGCCGATGTACCAGATCCTCGGCGACCTCGGCCTCATCGACACCTACGGCGGCCTGATCCTGGTGTACTGCTCCACCGCGGTGCCGTACTGCGCCTGGATGCTCAAGGGGTACTTCGACTCGATCCCGATCGAGATCGACGAGGCGGGCCGGGTCGACGGGCTCACCCCGTTCGGCACCTTCTTCCGCCTCATCCTGCCGCTCGCCCGGCCCGGCCTCGCGGTCGCCGCGTTCTACACCTGCCTCACCGCCTGGGGCGAGGTGGCGTTCGCCTCCACGTTCATGCTCGACGACGGCAAGTACACCCTCGCCGTGGGCCTCTCCAGCTTCGTCAGCCAGCACGACGCCCAGTGGAACTACATGGCCGCCACCGCCGTACTCATCGCCATCCCCGTCTCCGCCGTGTTCTACCTGGTGCAGAAGCACCTGGTCACCGGCATGACCGCGGGCGCGACCAAGGGCTGACGCGGGCTCCGCCCCGGCCGCCCATCCCACCGGTTCCCGGGGGTCGACCACCCCCGGGCCCCCCTTCTAAGGACGACATGACCCAGCACTTCACCGCCCCCGACCGCCTCACCGGGAAGACCGGTACCCAGTGGTGGCGGGACGCCGTGATCTACCAGGTCTATCCGCGCAGCTTCGCCGACGGGAACGGCGACGGCATGGGCGACCTCGAAGGCGTACGCGCCCGGCTGCCCTATCTGCGCGACCTCGGCGTCGACGCCGTCTGGCTCTCCCCCTTCTACGCGTCCCCGCAGGCCGATGCCGGCTACGACGTCGCCGACTACCGGGCCATCGACCCGATGTTCGGCACCCTGCTCGACGCCGACGCACTGATCCGCGACGCCCACGCGCTGGGCCTGCGCATCATCACCGACCTGGTGCCCAACCACTCGTCCGACCAGCACGAGTGGTTCAAGCGCGCCCTGGCCGAGGGCCCCGGCTCACCGCTGCGGGCCCGCTACCACTTCCGTACGGGCCAGGGCGACAACGGCGAACTCCCGCCCAACGACTGGGAGTCCATCTTCGGCGGGCCCGCCTGGACCAGGACCGCGGACGGCGACTGGTACCTGCACCTGTTCGCCCCCGAGCAGCCCGATCTGAACTGGGACCACCCGGCGGTCGCCGACGAGTTCCGCTCCGTCCTGCGCTTCTGGCTGGACATGGGCGTCGACGGCTTCCGCATCGACGTGGCGCACGGCCTCGTCAAGGCGCCGGGACTGCCCGACATCGGCGGACACGACCAGCTCAAGCTGCTCGGCAACGACGTCATGCCGTTCTTCGACCAGGACGGCGTGCACGAGATCTACCGCTCCTGGCGGACCATCCTCGACGAGTACGACGGCGAGCGCATCGCGGTCGCCGAGGCCTGGACCCCCACCGTCGAGCGGACCGCCCTGTACGTACGCCCCGACGAACTGCACCAGGCCTTCAACTTCCAGTATCTGGGCACCCCTTGGGAGGCCTCGGCGCTGCGCAAGGTCATCGACACCTCGCTCGCCGCGATGCGCCCGGTCGGCGCCCCCGCCACCTGGGTCCTGTCCAACCACGACGTCACCCGGCACGCCACCCGCTTCGCCAACCCGCCCGGCCTCGGCACCCAGCTGCGCACCCCGGGCGACCGCGAACTCGGCCTGCGCCGGGCCCGCGCGGCCACCCTGCTGATGCTGGCGCTGCCCGGCTCGGCCTACGTCTACCAGGGCGAGGAACTCGGCCTGCCCGACGTCACGGACCTGCCCGACGAGGTGCGCCAGGACCCGTCGTTCTTCCGCGCCGCGGGACAGGACGGTTTCCGTGACGGCTGCCGCGTCCCGATCCCGTGGACCGTCGAAGGCAGCTCGTACGGGTTCGGCAGCGGTGGCAGCTGGTTGCCGCAGCCCGCCTCGTGGGCCGGGCTCAGCGTCGAGGCGCAGACCGGTGACGCGGACTCCACCCTGGAGCTGTACCGCAGGGCCATCGCGGCCCGCCGCGCCCACCCGGGCCTCGGAGCCGGGGACGACCTGCGCTGGCTCGACGCACCCGAGGGCGTGCTCGCCTTCGCCCGCGAGGGCTTCGTGTGCACGGTGAACCTCACGGGCCGCCTGGTGTCGCTGCCGCTGCCCGGGCGCGCGGTCCTGGCCAGCGCCCCCTTCGCGGTGGACGGCGACCGGTTCGAGCTGCCGGGCGACACCACGGTGTGGTGGACGGTGTGAGCCAAGCCGCGCAGCCGGGCGGGCCGCGCCTCGCCGACATAGCGGCGCAGGCCGCCGTCAGCGAGGCCACCGTCAGCAGGGTGCTCAACGGCAGGCCCGGTGTCGCCGACCCCACCCGTCAGCGGGTGCTCGCGGCCCTGGACGTGCTCGGCTGGGAGCGCCCGGCCCGGCTGCGCCGGCGCAGCGAGGGACTGATCGGGCTGGTCACCCCGGAGCTGACCAACCCGATCTTCCCCGCCTTCGCACAGGCGGTGGAGCAGGTGCTCGCGGGCCACGGCTACACGCCCGTCCTGTGCACCCAACTGCCGGGCGGGGCAACGGAGGACGAGCTGGTCGAGCAGTTGGAGGAGCGCGGCGTCAACGGCATCGTGTTCCTGTCCGGGCTGCACGCGGACACCTCCACCGACCCGGGCCGCTACCTGGCGCTCGCCGAACGGGGCGTCCCGTACGTCCTGGTGAACGGCTACAACGAGGCGCTGCGCGGGCCGTTCGTCTCGCCCGACGACCACGCGGCGATGCGGATGGCGGTGGGACATCTGGCCGACCTCGGGCACACCCGGATCGGCCTCGCGATCGGACCGCTGCGGTACGTCCCCTCGCGCCGCAAGTCCGAGGGGTTCACGGCGGCGCTGGGGGAGCGCCTCGGCCTGCCCGGACACGAGGCGGCCGCCCTCGTCCGGTCCACCCTGTACAGCGTCGAGGGCGGTCAGGTCGCCGCGGGCTCGCTGTTCGACCAGGGCTGTACGGGGATCGTCTGCGGCAGCGACATGATGGCGCTGGGCGTGGTGCGCGCCGCCCGCGAACGCGGCCTCGACGTGCCGGTGGACGTCTCGGTGGTGGGCTTCGACGGCTCCCGGCTCATCGCCTTCACCGACCCGCCCCTGACCACGGTCCGCCAGCCCGTGCAGGCGATGGCGGCGGCCGCGGTGTCCGCCCTGTTGGAGGAGATCGCCGGAACCCCCGTCCAGCGAACGGAGTTCGTCTTCCAGCCGGAGCTGGTGGTACGGGGGTCGACGGCGCGGGCGCGGGGGTGAATCCGGGGGCCGCCCCGGCCCGCCGCTAGAACGGCTTGGTCGGCAGGTACTTGCCGTCCAGGGTGATCACCGCGCGCTCGCCGCCCTCGGGGTCGGCGACCTTCTTCACGTCCAGCTTGAAGTTGATCGCGCTGATGATGCCGTCCCCGAACTCCTCGTGCACCAGGGCCTTCAGCGTGGTGCCGTACACCTGGAGCATCTCGTAGAAGCGGTAGATCGTCGGGTCGGTGGGGATGCCGCCCGGGATCGAGCCGCGGCTCGGGATGGTGGTCAGGAGCAGGGCCGCGTCGTCGTCGAGGCCGAGCAGTTCGGCGACGGCCCGCGCGGACTCGACGGGCAGCGCGTGCTGGCCGAGCACGGCCGCGGTGACGAACGCGACGGAGAAGCCCGCGGCGTCCGCGATCTGCTGCCACGAGAGGTCCTTGCGCAGCTTCGCCTCGACGGCGGCGGTGGCCAGGTCCTGGCGGGCGGTGGTGTCGTACTGGGACTGGATCATGAGTAACTCCTGTGTGGATCAGGCGAGTTGAGGGGACAGGTGCTCAGGCGAGGGCGCGCGCGGCGTCGAGTTCCTCGATGCTGCCGGTGGGGATGTCGTAGACCCAGCCGTGCAGCGTGAGCCGCTGCTCGGCCAAGGCGCGGGCCACCGAGGGGTGCGTCGCCAGGTTCGCGAGCTGGGCCCGTACGTTGCCGCGCACGAGGGCCGCGAGGTCCGCGGTGTCGGCGTGGGCGGGGGCCGCGTCCGCGTGCCGCAGCCAGTCGGCGACGGCCGGCAGCGCGGCCAGGTCGTGGCCCTCGGCGAGCGCGGTCATCGCGCCGCAGGCCGAGTGGCCGCAGACCACGATGTCGCGCACGCCGAGCACGCCGACCGCGTACTCGACGCTCGCCGCGACGCCGTCCGCCCCCGGGGTGTACGCGGGCACCAGGTTCCCGGCCGTGCGGATGACGAACAGCTCGCCCGGCTCGCTCTGGGTGAGCAGCTCGGGCACCACCCGGGCGTCCGAGCAGCCGATGAACAGCGTGCCCGGGCGGTGGGTGGCGGCGAGGTGGGCGAAGAGCTCCGCCTTGGCGGGAAAGACACCGCGCTGAAAACGCGCGACGCCCTCGGCGAGGTCTTGCATGGTCACTCCCTTTCGGTGGGTGCCGGCCCCGTGGGGCCCGACGGAACCCACCATGCATGAGCTGGGCCTATAGCGTCCAAGACGCAGTTTCCATATCCGTCATAGAGCTCATCTATAGTTGTCTCCATGGCCCCGGAACTGCGTCATCTGCGCTATCTGCTCGCCGTCGCCGAGCACGGCAACTTCACCCGCGCCGCCGAGGAGCTGCGGATCTCCCAGCCCACGCTGTCCCAGCAGATCAAGCAGCTGGAGCGCACCGTGGGCGTCCAGCTCCTGGACCGCAGCGGCCGCGCGGTCCGGCTCACCGACGCGGGGGAGACGTACGCCCACTACGCGCGGCGCGCCCTGCGCGACCTGGCCGCGGCCGAGCGTGCCGTCCTGGACGTCGCCGACCTCTCGCGCGGAGGCCTGCGCCTCGCGGTGACCCCGACCTTCACCGCCTACCTGGTCGGCCCGCTCGTCGCGGATCTGCACACCCGCCACCCCCACATCTCCCTGGACGTGCGGGAGTTGGCGCAGGACCGGATCGAGGCGGCGCTGCTCGCCGACGAGCTGGACCTCGGCATCGCCTTCGCGGGGCCGCACCTGCCCGGCATCCAGGCGACGGCCCTCTACACCGAGACCCTCGGCCTCGTCGTCGGCGCCGGTGCGGCACCGGCCGGCCCGCTCGCCGTACGCGACCTCGGTGAGCGTCAACTCGCGCTGCTCAGCGGCGACTTCGCGACCCGGGGCCATATCGACGCCTACCTCGGGCAGCACCGCGTCACCCCGCGCATCGCCGTCGAGGCCAACTCGCTCCAGGCGCTGACCGAGATCGTCCGCCGGACCCCGCTGGCCACCGTGCTGCCCGACGCCGTCACCCACGAGCACCCGGACCTGGCGCCCGTCGCCCTCGATCCACCGCTGCCCGCCCGTACGGTCGCGCTGCTGCGACGCGAGAGCGCATACCGCAGCGCCGCCGCCCGGGAGTTCACCCGGCTCACCCAGGACCTCGTCCGCGCCCGCGGCTACGCGCCGGCCTGACGGCGGCCGGGCGCGGCCCAACGGCCGCGCAATTCCTTGCAGATGGACGCATCCGTGCCGCGGATTTCGCCCGAACCGTTGACCCGGGCCCTCCCTCCTCCTACGGTCACCTGCTCAGAGGCACTTGCAATCTTGCAGCAAGAACATTCAGCCCGCGCCGGTACGTACGACCGAGGAGCACCCGGTGATCCCCCTGCGAAGAACGGCGGTCGCGCTCGCGGCCGCCCTGTGCACCGCGTTCGTCCCCGCGCCGCCCGCCACGGCCGTGGCCGGGCCGCCCGCGCCGCCCGGCGACGCCCGTCTCGCCGCCGAACCCGCCCGGCACGAGGCGACGCGGGAGCAGTTCTACTTCGTGCTCCCGGACCGGTTCGCGAACGGAGACCGGGCCAACGACCGCGGGGGACTGACCGGTTCGCGAACGGAGACCGGGTACGACCCGACGGACAAGGGCTTCTACCAGGGCGGCGACCTCCCGGGCCTCACCCGGAAGCTCGACTACATCAAGGGCCTCGGCACCACCGCGATCTGGCTCGCCCCGATCTTCAAGAACAAGCCCGTGCAGGGCACCGGCAAGGACGCGTCGGCCGGGTACCACGGGTACTGGATCACCGACTTCACCCAGGTCGACCCGCACTTCGGCACCAACGCCGACCTCACCCGGCTGATAGCCGGGGCCCATGCCAAGGGCATGAAGGTCTTCTTCGACGTCATCACCAACCACACCGCCGACACCGTCGACTACGCCGAGAAGCAGTACGACTACCGCCCCAAGGGTGCCTACCCCTACCTCGACACCACCGGCCGCCCCTTCGACGACCGCGCCGGGATGAAGCAGGTCGACGCGAACTCCTTCCCCTACACGCCCGTCGTGCCCGTCGGGACGGAGCGGAAGGTCCCGGCCTGGCTGAACGACCCCACGATGTACCACAACCGGGGCGATTCGAGGTTCGCGGGCGAGAGCGGCGAGTACGGCGACTTCTCCGGGCTCGACGACCTGTGGACCGAGCGGCCCGAGGTCGTCACCGGGATGGAGAGGATCTACGAGAAGTGGGTCCACGACTTCGATGTGGACGGCTTCCGCATCGACACCGTCAAGAACGTCGACCTGGACTTCTGGACCCAGTGGGCCACCGCCCTCGACGCGTACGCGAAGCGGCAGGGGCGGCCGGACTTCTTCATGTTCGGCGAGACCTACTCCGCCGACCCCGCCGTCACCTCCCCCTACGTCACCCGGGGCCGGCTCGACGCCACCCTCGACTTCCCCTTCCAGGACGCCGCCCGCCAGTACGCCTCGCAGGGCGCCCCGGCCGCCAAGCTGGCCGCCCTGTTCGCCGACGACTACCGCTACACCACCGACAAGGCCAACGCCTACGAGCAGGTCACCTTCCTCGGCAACCACGACATGGGCCGCATCGGGGCCTTCCTCCGACAGGACCATCAGCAGGCGAGCGATGCCGAACTGCTCCAACGCGACCGCCTGGCCCATGAGTTGATGTTCTTCAGCCGGGGCAACCCGGTGGTCTATTACGGCGACGAGCAGGGCTTCACCGGCGCGGGCGGCGACAAGGACGCCCGGCAGACCATGTTCGCGTCCCAGGTCCCCGACTACCTGGACGACGACGAGCTGGGCACCGACCGCACCCACGCATCGGACGCCTACGACCGGGCCCACCCGCTCTACCGCACCATCGCCGACCTCTCCCGCCTCACCAAGGCCAATCCGGCGCTGCGCGACGGCGTCCAGACCGAGCGCTACGCCAAGGACTCGGTGTACGCCTTCTCGCGCACCGACGCCACGGCGCGCACCGAGTACGTCGTGGCCGTGAACAACGCCACCGGGCCGAGGACGGTCACCGTGCCCACCGGCTCGGCGAACGCCGACTTCCGCGTGCTGTACGGAGGTTCGGGCTCGGTCCGCAGCGGATCGGACGCCGCCGTCGAGGTGACCGTGCCCGCCCTGTCCTCCCTCGTCCTGAAGGCGGCTGCCCCGCTGCCCGCCCCCGCCACCAAGCCGTCGATCACCCTGAAGGCCCCGGCCGCCGGGGCCACCGGCACCGTCGAGCTGTCCGCGGATGTCAGCGGTGGGCAGCTCGACCGGGTCGTCTTCGCCGCGCAGAGCGGCAGCGGACCGTGGCGGACGCTCGGCTCCGCCGACCACGCCCCCTACAAGATCACCCAGTACCTGGACCTTCCCGGCGGAACTCCCGTGCGGTACAAGGCTGTTGTGGTCGACAGCGCCGGACGCACCGCGAGCGCCCTCGCCGCCACCACGGCGGGGCAGACCCCCGCACCCGGTAGGCCCACGGCCGTCGAGCGCGACTACGCCGTCGTGCACTACCGGCGCCCCGCCGGGGACTACGACGGCTGGCGGCTGACGTCCGGGGACCAGAACGCGGCCTTCACCGGACGGGACGCCTACGGCGCCTTCGCCTGGGTCAAGGTCCCGCAGGGCGCCGCATCGCTCACGTACACCGTCACCAGGGGCGAAGGCGCCGACGGGCCCGAACGCGCCGTCGACCTGGGCCGCACCGGCGAGGTGTGGGTGGAGCAGGGCAAGGACGGCCAGTCGGACCAGGCGCCGCCGGGTGCGTACCCGCCCCAGGACACCTCCAAGGTGGTCCTGCACTACTCCCGGCCCGACGGCGACTACGACGGCTGGGGCCTGCACACCTGGACCGGGGCCGCCTCGCCCACCGACTGGTCCGAGCCGCTCCGGCCGACCGGCCGCGACGCGTTCGGCGTGACCTTCGAGGTGCCGCTCGCCCCGGGCGCGACCTCGCTGAGCTACATCCTGCACCAGGGCGACCGCAAGGACCTGCCCGACGACCAGTCCCTCGACCTCGCCACCTACGGCCACGAGGCGTGGCTGCTGGCCGGACAGCCCAAGTACCTTCTGCCGCAGGGGAGTTCGGGTGTCTCGCTCGACCTCGGCAGGTCCGCGGCGCAGTGGATCGACGCCGGCACGGTGGTGTGGAAGGTCAAGGCGACCGACGCGACCAGCGAGCAGCTGGTGTACGCGCCGGGCGGCGGCATCACCGTCGAGGAAGGCGCCCTGTCCGACGAGGGCCAGTGGCTGCGGCTCGCGCCCACCGCGTTGACCGACGCCCAGAAGGCCAGGTTCCCCCAGCTCAAGGACTACCCGGCGTTCACCGTGGACGCCCGCGACCGCTCCCGCGTCCGCGAGTCCCTGCGCGGCCAGCTCATCGCGACCCAGCGGGCCGCGAACGGGGCGCTGCTCTCCGCGACCGGCGTCCAGACCCAGGGCGTCCTCGACGACCTGTACGGAGCGAAGGCCGCCAGGGCCGCGCTCGGCCCGGTGTTCGCCCACGGCCGTCCCACCCTGTCCCTGTGGGCCCCCACGGCCAGGGGGGTGTCCCTGGAACTCGACGGGCGCACGGTCGCGATGCGGCGCGACGACACGACCGGAGTCTGGTCGGTGACCGGGCCCGCGTCCTGGGCGGGCAAGCCGTACCGGTACGCCGTGACGGTGTGGGCGCCGACCGTCCGGCGGGTGGTGACCAATTTGGTCACCGACCCGTACGCGACCGCCCTCACCACCGACTCCGCGCGCAGCCTGGTCGTCGACCTCGCCGATCCGAAGCTGGCCCCCAAGGGCTGGGACACCCTGCGGAAGCCGGCCGCGGTGCCGCTGCGCGAGGCGCGGATCCAGGAGCTGCACATCCGCGACTTCTCCGTCGCGGACCCCACCTCGCACTACCCCGGCCAGTACCTGGCGTTCACCGACACCGGCTCCGACGGCATGAAGCACCTCGCCCGGCTGGCGAAGTCCGGCACCTCCTACGTCCATCTGCTACCCGCCTTCGACAT
Source organism: Streptomyces xanthochromogenes (assembly GCF_014650455.1). Classification (GTDB taxonomy): domain Bacteria; phylum Actinomycetota; class Actinomycetes; order Streptomycetales; family Streptomycetaceae; genus Streptomyces; species Streptomyces xanthochromogenes. The sequence continues at coordinate 291,694 of NZ_BMUZ01000002.1, forward strand.
CGCGGGCATCCCCGAGAAGAGGTCCGAACAGGCCACGCCCGCCTGCGACTTGAAGGTCTTCGCACCGGACTCGCAGGAGCAGCAGGCCTGTATCGCCCGGTCGGCCGCGAAGGACGCGTACAACTGGGGCTACGACCCGCTGCACTACACCGTGCCCGAGGGCTCCTACGCCAGTGACCCGGAGGGGACGCGGCGCACGGTCGAGTTCCGCCGGATGGTGCAGGGGCTGAACGACGCGGGTCTGCGTACGGTCATGGACGTCGTCTACAACCACACCGCGGCGAGCGGCCAGGCCGACAACTCGGTCCTCGACAAGATCGTGCCCGGCTACTACCAGCGCCTCCTCGCGGACGGCAGCGTCGCCGACTCCACCTGCTGCGCCAACACCGCGCCCGAGAACACCATGATGGGCAAGCTCGTCGTGGACTCGGTGGTGACCTGGGCCAGGCAGTACAAGGTCGACGGATTCCGCTTCGATCTCATGGGCCACCACCCCAAGGCCAACATCCTCGCGGTGCGGGCCGCCCTCGACGCGCTGACCCCGGCGAAGGACGGCGTCGACGGCAAAAAGATCATCCTGTACGGGGAGGGCTGGAACTTCGGGGAGGTCGCCGACGACGCCCGGTTCACGCAGGCCACCCAGAAGAACATGGCGGGCACCGGCATCGCCACGTTCTCCGACCGCGCCCGCGACGCCGTGCGCGGCGGCAGCCCCTTCGACGCCGACCCCGGTGTGCAGGGCTTCGCCTCCGGCCTCTACACCGACCCCAACTCCTCGACGGCGAACGGCACTCCGGCCGAGCAGAAGGCCCGGCTGCTGCACTACCAGGACCTCCTCAAGGTGGGCCTGAGCGGCAACCTCGCCGCGTACACCTTCACCGACAGCGCGGGCCGCACGGTCAAGGGCTCCGACGTCGACTACAACGGCGCCCCCGCGGGCTACGCGGCCGCCCCGGGCGACGCCCTCGCCTACGCGGACGCCCACGACAACGAGTCGCTCTACGACGCGCTCGCCTACAAGCTGCCCGCGCGCACCTCGGCCGCCGACCGCTCCCGCATGCAGGTCCTGGCGCTCGCCACCGCCGCCCTCTCGCAGGGCCCGGCGCTGTCCCAGGCCGGGAGCGACCTGCTGCGCTCCAAGTCGCTCGACCGCAACTCCTACGACAGCGGGGACTGGTTCAACGCCCTGCACTGGAACTGCGCGGCGGGCAACGGCTTCGGACGGGGGCTGCCGCCGGCCGCCGACAACCAGCCCAAGTGGCCCTATGCCAGGCCGCTGTTGACCAACCCGGCACTCACCCAGAACTGTGCCCGGATCAACGGGACGTCCGCCGCCTACCAGGACCTGCTGGCGATCCACGGCCAGGAGAGCGCGTTCGGGCTCGCCACCGCCGGCCAGGTCCAGTCGGCGCTCTCGTTCCCGCTGTCGGGGAGCGCGGAGACCCCGGGGGTGATCACCATGCGCCTCGGCCCGCTGGTCGTGGTGTTCAACGCGACCCCGACGGCGCAGACCCAGCGGGTCGGTGACCTCGCGGGAACCGCTTACGCCCTGCATCCGCGGCAGGCGGCCGGGGCCGACCCCGTGGTCAGGACGGCCACATACGATCAGGGTTCGGGGAGCTTCACAGTCCCGGCCCGTACCGTTGCGGTCTTCAAGCGACACTGAAGCGATCATTCCAGGTCGCTCGACGAGTGATTTCGGATGTTCCCCGCCCCGGGTTCCGTCACGGACCGCGCAGTGGTCCAGACTGTGCCCGTGGTGGGGAATCTTCCTGCGGAGAGCACGAGTTTCATCGGCCGGTCCGCCGAACTGGCAGCCCTGGACGGCCTTCTCGAACAGCATCGGCTGGTCACGGTCACCGGTCCCGGCGGCGTCGGAAAGTCCCGGCTCGCGCTGCGGGCCGCCCGGCAGTTCCAGGACCGCTGTCCCGACGGCGCCTGGTGGGTGGAGCTGTCCCCGCTGCGGGACCGGAACCTCCTCGCGGCCACCGTGGCCGACGCCTTCGACATCACCGACCAGAGCCTGCGCACCGCCTGCGAGGCGCTCTGCGGCCGGCTCGCCGACAAACGCATGCTCCTGGTGCTCGACACCTGTGAACACCTGATCAGCGCCTGCGGCCACCTGATCGGCGAGCTGCTCCAGACCTCGCCGGGCCTCACGGTCCTCGCCACCAGCCGGCAACCCCTGGGACGACCGCAGGAACGTGTCTTCCCCCTGGAGCCGCTGCCCGTCGCCCACGAGGCGCTGACCCTGTTCAAGGAGCGCGCCACCGAGGCCGTGCCCCGCCTCGACTTCGACGACCCCGGCCGGGCGGCGGCCGCCGCCGAGGTCTGCCGACGCCTCGACGGCATCCCGCTGGCCCTCGAACTCGCGGGCGCCCGAATCAAGTTGTGGTCGGTCGAGCAGCTGGCCGACCGGCTCGGCTCCCGCTTCGACGTGCTCGCCGACACCCGCGTCGGAGCCCTGCCGCGCCACCAGACCATGCGCACCGCGATCGGCTGGAGCCACGAGCTGTGCGAACCCCTGGAGCGGCTCCTGTGGGCCCGCCTCTCCGCGTTCGCGGGCGACTTCGACCTCGCCGCCGCCCAGGACATCGGCGCGGGCGGCCCGCTGCCCGCCCGCGCCGTGGAACAGGTCCTCGCGGGCCTCGTCGACAAGTCGGTGGTACGCACCCGGCTCGCCCCCTCGGGCCGGCTCGGGCACCGCATGCTGGACACCATCCGCGAGTACGGGCTGCGCTGGCTCGACGAACTGGGCGAGGGCCCCGAGGTCGCCGACCGGCACGCCCGCCGCTTCCGGCGCATCGCCCACGAGGCCGACGCGGCCTGGCTCGGCCCCGGTCAACTCGACTGGTACGCACGCCTGGAGGCCGAGCACGCCGACCTGCGGACCGCCCTCGAACACCTCCTGGCCACCGACCCCGAGGCCGCCCTCGACATGGCGGGCTCGCTCTGGTTCGTCTGGTTCTGCTGTGGTCGGCTGCGCGAGGGGCGCGGCTATCTGCAGCGCGCCCTGGACGGCTGCCCGGGCCCCGGCCCCTACCGGGCCGCCGCCGTGTGGGCACTGGGCATGTGCGCCTTCCTGCAGGGCGACTTCGTCATCGCGCACCGGCTCGGCGAGGAGTGCTCACGCGCCGCCACCGACCCCGAGCAGCGGCTGCGCGCGGCCTACCTCCACGGCGGCAGTGTCCTGATGCCCGGCGACCCACAGGGGGCGCTCGGCATCCTCGGCCCGGCGCTCGCCCAGGACACCGGCTTCACCCCCGGCCGGGCCCTGTGCGCACTCGCCCGGATCTACGCCCTGAACAACCTGGGCCGCCACCACGAGGCGTCCGCCGAGGCGGTCCTGCTGCGCGACGAGTGCGCGGCGCTCGGCGAACGCTGGATGCGGGCGTACGCCGACTACATGCTGGCCGTCAGCGCGCTCGCGCTCGGCCGGCCCGCCGAGGCCGCCGCCCACGCCCGCGCGATGCTGGGCGGCAAACGCCTGCTGCACGACAGCTTCGGCATCGCGATCGGCCTCGACCTGCTGGCCTGCGCGGTCGCCTTCCAGGGCGACGGCGAGGACGGCGCGCTGCTCCTCGGCGTCGGCCAGGAGTGCTGGCGTACGGTCGGCAAGGCCCAGATGGGCGCGCCCGAGCTGACCGCCGTGCGCCAGCGGTGCGAACGCCGGGCGCGCGCGGCGCTCGGCGACGGCGCGTACGACTCGGCCTTCGACCGGGGCGTGGCCACCGGTCTGGACGAGGGTCTCGCGATGGCCCTCAAGGGTGGTTTCGCGGACGGGAGTTGACGAATCCGGGATGTGCCCGCGGCGGACGCCCCGGCAGCGCTACCGTGGGCGACGGGTCAACAGCGGGCAGTGACGACTTCGTTGACGGGCCCCTGATCCGATCGGCGGTGAACAAGCGGATGTTCAGGTCCTGGGACACGACCGTCCTGGTGGTCGACGACGTCGAGGCCAACCGCTGCGCGATGGGCGCTGTCCTGAGCCGTGCCGGGCACCGGGTCGTCCCGCTGGCCAGCGCCTCGGCCACGCTCGTCGAACTGGACGCCCGGCTGCGCGCGGGCGCCCTGCCCGACGCCGCCGTCCTCGACGTGGGCCTGCCCGACATGGACGGCTTCGAGCTGTGCCGCCGCCTCAAGGCCCATCCCGGCATCGCACCCATGCCCGTCGTGCACTTCTCGGCCGCGGCCGTCACGCCGCACGACCGCAGCCGGGGCCTGGACGCGGGCGCCGAGGCCTACCTCACCGTGCCGGTCGAGCCCGAGGAGATCCAGGCCGTCGTCCGGGCCGTGCTGCGCGGCGCCCGGCTGCGCCACGAGTCCGCCGCCCGCGCGGGCCGGCTCAGCCGCCTGGCGGAGGCCACCGCCACCCTGTACGAGGCGAGCTGCCCGCAGGAACTCGCGGACGCGGCCGCCGCCGCGGCCATGCTGCTCACCTCCGGCCCCGTCACCGGTTTCGTGTTCGGCACCGACGCCCTGCTCCACGCTGGTGGCGCGGCCCGCCCCGACCAGGCCGCCGAGACGCCCGCCCTCGCCGTGCTGCTGCGCCGCGCCATGGCAGGCCGCAGCGGGGTCCGCTCGGTCCTCGCCCCGGCCCCGCTGTGGCCCCCGCAGCTGTTCGGCCCGGAAGGGGCCCGCCTGGTGCTCGCCCGCTGCCACGCCGACCAGCCGCCGGTGTGCCTGGCCGTCCCGGCCCGGCTGCCGTACGGGCAGGAGACCGAGACGCTGCTCTCCCGGCTCGCGCAGTCCCTCGCCGTCGCCGCCGAGTCCCTGCGCACCCACGCCGAGGAGCGCCACATCGCGCTCACCCTGCAACGCAGTTTCCTGCCGCAGCGCGCACCCCGGCTGCCCGGTGCCGACATCGCCCTGCGCTACGTCCCGGCCTCCAGCCGCGCCGAGATCGGCGGCGACTTCTACACCGCGCTCAGCACTCCCGCCGGACTCCTCGTCGGCGTCGGCGATGTGGTCGGGCACTCCCTGGACGCGGCCACCGTCATGGTCGAACTCCGCCACGCCTTACGGGCGTACGCCACCGACCAGCACGAACCGGCGGCCCTGGTCCGCCTCCTCGACCGGATGCTCCAGCTCTACCACCCCGAGGCCACCGCGACGCTGTGCCTGGCCCTGATCGACCCGGCCACGGGCGCGGCCCGCATCGCCAACGCCGGACACCTGCCGCCGTTGCTCCTCCCCGGGGGCGGCGGAGCGTCGTACATCGAGACCCGGGGTCCGCTGCTCGGCCTCGGCCTGCGCCATCCGCCCTCGACACGGCTCCAACTCGGCCCGTCCGACGGCCTGTTGATGGTCACCGACGGCCTCATCGAGCGCCGTGGAACCGATCTCGAAGTGTCCCTGGAGCACCTCAGGCGAGCGGCGGCCGAGGCCCCCTCCGCCACCGAAGCGCTCTGCGACACCCTCCTGGAGCGCTTCGGCGACGACCCGGAGGACGACGTGGCCCTCCTCGCGCTGCGCCTGGGCGCGGACCGGAGCGCGGCCGTGCCGATGTGACCGTCCGGCGCGCCGCTCAGCCCACGCGCGGCGCGGGCACCAGGGGGAGCAGGGCGGTCAGCCGGTCGAGGAGCTCGCCGAACGGGCCGTCGGCCGGCTCGTCCGCGAGCATGCGCAGCATGATCGCCGCCATCTCCTCGTCGTGGGCCGCGCTCACCGCGGCGAGCGCGGCGAAGTCGTGCACCAGCTGCAACTCCAGCTCGGCGCGCGGAATCCGCCGCCCGTCCAGCCAGATCAGAGCCGTCGACTCGGCGAGCGAGACCCACGACTTGACGACCAACTCAAGCCGCGCGGGCGGCTGTTGGACGTCGAGGTGCGACAGGATCTGGAGGTAGGCGGCGTTGCGCACCGCGTCGATCATGGCGTTCGCGGTGGACGAGCCGACCGCGGGTCCGCCCCGCATGAGGGCGGAGAAGCCGGGCCCGTGGTCGTCGACGAAGTCGAAGAAGCGGCCCATGACCCGCAGCAGCCGGGCGCCGAGCGGGCCCTCGTGCGGTTCGAGGAAGCGCCCCGCCAGCTCGTCCGCCGCCCGGCGCAGCGCGGCCTCGTACAGGCTCTGCTTGCCGGGGAAGTAGTGATACACCAGCGGGCGCGAAATCCCCGCGGCCGCCGCTATCTCGTCGATGGACACATCGTCGGGCGAACGGTGGCTGAACAGTTCGAGGGCGACCCCGATCAACTGCTGCCTGCGCTCGTCGACGCCCATCCTGCGCCGTACCCCGGTCGTCATGCGAACAGAGTACCTATAGGTCGAGCACCAGCTTCTTTCCGAGGCACCTCGATACACAGATCAGCATCGAGCCGTCGCGCTCCGCGGGCGTGAGCAACTCGTCGCGGTGGTCGATCTCCCCTTCCAGGACGCGCTGTTGGCATGTTCCGCAGAAGCCCTGCTCGCACGAGTAGGTGACGCCCGGCACCTCCGTGCGCAGCACCGAGAGGAGCGAGCGGTCCGCCGGAACGGGGAGCGTACGCCCCGAGCGGCGCAGCTCGACCTCGAACCCGGCGCCCGCCGTGGCCGCGCCGGGCGCGAAGCGCTCCAGGTACGGGGTGCGGCCGGGGCCGAGCGCGACGCCGACCGCGTCCATCAGCGGCTCGGGCCCGCAGCAGTACACGGCCGCGTCCGCGGGCGATGCGCCGAGGAACGCCACGAGGTCCGGGGTCCCGGACTCGTCCTCCGGGACGACGGTGACCTTCCCGCCGAGCCGCTCGGTCCCGCCGGACTCCCCGGTCCCGCCGAGCCCCACGATCTCGTCGAGGAACGGCATGGTGGCCCGTGAGCGACCGCCGTACAGCAGCCGCCACGGCGTGCCCGAGGCCTCAACTGCTTTGATCATGGGCAGGATCGGCGTGATCCCGATGCCGCCCGCGATGAACACGTACGAGGCGCTCGGCACCAGCGGGAAGCGGTTGCGCGGCCCGCGCACCGACAGCTCCACCCCCTCCCGCAGCTGCTCGTGCACCTCGCGCGAACCGCCCCGGCCGCCCTCGACGAGCCGGGTGGCGACCGTGTACGCGGTGCGGTCGGCCGGGTCGCCGCAGAGCGAGTACTGCCGCACGAGACCGGAGGGCAGCACCAGATCGAGATGGGCGCCGGGCTCCCACGCGGGCAGCTCGGACCGGTCCGGGGCTGCGAGGCGCAGGCGTACGACGCCTTCGGCGGGCCCGGCGCGCTCGGTGACGGTCAGCCTGAGGGCGACGGTGGAACGCCGGGTGCCGTGCCCCGAGACGGGTTCTTCGAGGGCGGGCATCGGCCACAGTGGCGAGGCCCCGATGCGTCGGCGCAGCGCCCGCCGGGCGAGCAGCGCGGCGCCGGCGGCCAGGGCGACGGTGGTGGCACGTCGCATGTCAGTGGCCTCCGTTGGCGCCGGGCGAGGAGGCGAGATAGGCCACGGCCTGGGCCGTGCTGCCCTCCTGCGAGGGGTGGTAGGTGCGGCTCAGATAGCGCGGGATCGACTTGAGCATGGACGGGGTGGAGGGCAGCATCCCCCGTTGGCCCGCGCGGTAGAACGCCCCGAGGCTCGCCCTGCCGACCGCCGGTGTCGGGTCGTTGTCCATGAAGAAGCGGGCCCCGCGCTGCCACAGGAAGGCGAGCGCGGTGAACGCGGTCGCCCAGGTGCGCACCCGGCGCCGGTAGCCCCCGTCGACGTGCATGAACAGCTCGAAGGCCACCGAACGGTGCTCGACCTCCTCCGCGCCGTGCCAGCGCAGCAGGTCCAGCATCGTCGGGTCGGCGCCGCGCCGGTCCAGGGTCTCGGCGTTGAGGATCCAGTTGCCGAGGAACGCGGTGTAGTGCTCGATCGCCGCGATGGTGGCGACCCGCTCCATCAGCCACCACCGGCGGGCCCGGCCCGGCGGCAGCGTACGGTCCCCGAGCAGCTTCTCGAACAGCCAGTCCACCTGCGCCGTGTACGGCGTCGGGTCGAGGCCGAGCTTCTTCAGATGGGGGAGTACGTCGTCGTGCGCGGCGGAGTGCATCGCCTCCTGGCCGATGAAGCCGATGACGTCCTCGCGCAGCCGGTCGTCCGTGATGAGCGGCAGGACCTGCTTGTACACGTGCACGAACCAGCGCTCACCGGCCGGCAGCAACAGGTGCAGCACGTTGATGGTGTGGCCGGTGAACGGGTCGCCCGGTATCCAGTGCAGCGGGGTGTTCTCCCACGCGAACGAGACGTTCCGGGCCTTGAGCTCGATGCGCTCCTCCGCGACCGGAGCGGGCTGCGGCGTATTAGACATGGCGTCAATGTACTGACGGGTACGCCGCAGCGACAGGGGTCCGCACCGGATTGTTCGGAGAAGGCCCCCGGGCCGGGGGCCGTGGTGTCAACGCAGGGTGCTGATCGGACTCCCGTCCGCGAGCCGCCCGTTGAGCTCGGCGCGCGCCCCTTCCTTGGCCCGCACGGCCAGGAGGTTCCCCTTCTCGGTGCCGGACATCCCGCCCGACAGGGTCACCGAGGACACCTGCGGGCTGCCCGCCGCGAGCACGAACCAGTTGCCGCCGCGCGACTTCCACAGCACCCCGGCGAGCACCCGCGCCTCACGCGATCCGCAGGACGCGGAGTTCTCGGCGCGGGCCGCGATCGCCCCCGGCGCGAGCCGCTCGGAGGGCGCCTGGAACTGGGCGAACACCCGGCTGCCCGCGCCCCGCCAGGTCTCGGCCCGGGTGCAGATCCAGCCGGCGGTGCCGTTGTTCTCGGGCAGCGCCTGCTGTGCGAACTGCCAGTCGTTGACCGACCGCACCCCGTGCGAGCGGACGGTGGGCAGCAGACACGCGGTGCGGGCCCAGCCCTCGCGTGCGGAGCGGTCCCCGACGTCGCGGGGGTCCGACGGCGGCCCCCAGGTGAGCCGGGCCGGAGCCAGCTCGCCGAGGTCGGTGACGAGCCGCACCCCGCTGTCGTCGTGGAGTTCGAGTGCGTCCCAGGACGTGCACTGGCGGGCCTGCGTGGGCGACACGACCGGGTCGGTCACCCCGTAGGTGTCCCGGTGCAGCGGCCGAGCCGCCGCGCCCGGCGTCAGCAGATCGCGTACGGAGGCCTCGCGCACCCAAGGCGCCGTCAGATAGCGCACGTTGCCGTCGGTGCGGCCCACCACCAGGGCGCCCGCGGACGCGAGGTCGGCGGCGTCCACCCGGGCGAAGTCGAGCGCGGCCCCGGCCGTGCCCTCGTGCGGCTCGGCATAGCGGGCGACCCGCAGACCGTCGTAGAGCAGGACCACCCTGGCCCGATCCACATCGCCGGCGAACAGGAGTTGGGGCGCGCCCATCGGCGGACCGGCCGGGGTGCCCGGCGTCGCCGAGACCTGTACCGAGGGGCCCGGCCTGGCCCACACGGCCAGCGCCCGCCGCAGCAGCCCCGAGTCCCCGAGCAGATCGCCCCGGGCCGGCCAGACGGAGAAGTCGCTGCGCGTCGCGGTCGTCCACGCCGTGGGCTCCACCCGCAGCAGATGGGCGGGGTCGAGCGCGGCCTGAGCCGCCGGGTTCTGCGCGTAGGAGGGCGCGGCCGCGCCGTCGGGCCCCCAGCCGTCGTCCGGCAGCCCGATCAGCGCGCCGCACACCACGAGGGCGGCGACGGCCGCGAGCGCGGCCCGGCCGTGCTGGCGCCGCCGCATCAGATCGGTGGGCCTGGCCTGGAGCGAGCAGGGGTCGAACTCGGCGGATTCCAGGAGGGCCGAGCGCGACTCGTGCTCGCCCGCCTCGACGAGGGCCCGGCGGGCGTCGCCGACCCCGGCCGCGGTCAGCTCGGCGCCCACCGCGTCGTCGCTGAGCCGTTCGAGACCGCGCAGCACGTAGGCCGCACGGGCCGGCCCGGACAGGGCGGAAAGGCGCTGGTCCAGGGCGAGTTCATCGGCGCCGCCCGAGCGCGGGAACAGTCGCAGGCCCCAGACCTGGGGCAGCAGCGGCGGGAGCTGGGCGCGCTTGGGCCAGGCCCTGCGGCGCAGCGGCAGCCCCGCTTCGAGCGCCTGGCGCACCACCCGGCGCCGCACGTACACGTACCCCGGGTCGACACCGGCCCCGGGCCGCCGGGCCCCCGGGATCAGCCCCTCCTCGGCGCCGTCACCGGGGCCGCCGCGGCCGCGCGGCAGCGAGCGCTGCACGATCGCGTGCGCGGTCAGCACCCGGCGGTTGCGCCCGAGGGAGGGCGGCAGTACGAGGTAGGCGAGCCGCACCAGTCGCGGATAGTGCTCGACGAGCGCGGCCTCGGCCTGCTCGACGCCGACGCTGGGGGCGGGTGGGTTGAGGATGTCCTGCTCTGGGGCCACGTTCAGCAAAACGAGCGAATGTGGAGATGGTCACCCCGCACCCAACCGGCCGGGGTATCAGGCGAGTTGACGACGCCGTGAGGTGATCACGCGATGAGCCGTTCGCGCAGCCGGGCCACCGCGTCGTCCGGCACCCCGAGGCCCTCGCGGACGTACTTCTCCATCGATCCGTACGTCGAGTCGACCTCGTCGAGCGCCGCCTCCAGGTACGCGGGCACCACGCCGATGATGGCGAGCGCGATCTCGGGGTCGCCGCCCTGTGCGACGAAGCCCTCGATGAGCGGGGCGAAGGCCTGGCGCACCGCCGGATTGACCGACAGGTACTCGCGCTCGACGGTCGCCCCGTCGGCGCCGAGCAGCGCCAGGATCACCGTCGCGCCCCAGCCGGTGCGGTCCTTGCCCGCCGTGCAGTGGAAGAGCAGCGGGCCCGCGTCCGCGGCGGCGAGCTCGGTCAGCAGGGTGCGGTAGGCGGCGCGGGCCGAACCGGAGGAGACGAGCGAGCGGTAGGTGTCCGCGAACAGGGCCTGCGCCTTGCCCCCGCCGAGGTGCTCCTCGGCCACGACCGGGTCGGCCAGGATGTGCTTGAGCTGGGCGGCGGCGGGCGCCCCGGCCTCCGACAGCTTGTCCGCGAGCGCGTCGGCGATCAGGAGCCGGGTGCCGTCCGGCACCCGGTCGGGGTGGTCGGCGCGCTCGGCGTCGGTGCGCAGGTCCAGGACCGTGCGCAGCCCGAGCCCGGCCACCGCCGGGTCGGCGGCCGGGTCCATGCGGTCGAGCTGGCCGGCCCGGAAGACCAGGCCCGGGCGGACCGTACGGCCGCCGGACAGCGGGGTGGAGCCGAGGTCGCGGAGGTTGGCGACGGTGGTGGCGGGAATCGCGATCATGGGTGGGCGGCTCCTGAGCGGGTGGAATCTACCGGTTTGCAACCGAACGGTAGTCCACGACGTCCGAACGGTGGTCGATGACTCCCGCCACCCCGAGACCGAGCCCCAGTGCCGCGAAGTGTCCCGCGTCCGTGAAGGTGCGCCCGCGGTCCAGGAGGGGCTTGGCGGCCAGCGCGAGCAGGGCGAGCCGGGCGCCGCCGCGCAGCGGGCCGCGCGGCAGGGCCGAGGTCAGGGCCCCCAGGACCGCGTAGAAGCCGTAGCTGGTGCCCACGTCCAGGGCGGCGCGGGTGGCGGGCGAGGGACGGCCGGCGCGCAGGCCCCCGTACACCAGGAGCGTGGCTCCCGTGTGCCCGAACAGGAACACCCCGGCCGTCCACCAGGCGCCGTGCGCGTACTCCGCGTAGCCGAGGACGGCCAGGAGGAGCAGCGCGTAGGGCAGCTCCATGGGCTCCTCGACGAGGAGCGCGCTGGTGACGAGGGTGGACCAGCGGCCGGCCGCCAGGTTGTCGACGTTGGTGGAGCACGAGCGCAGCAGGTCCCGGCGGGCCGGACCGGCGAGCAGGCGCCTGCTCGCGTGCGCGAGGAGCTGGACGCCGCCGACGTAGGCGGGAGCGAGGGTGGGTACACGCATGCCCCCATGATCCGGCATCGCGCGAGCGGGCCGCCCATCGGCCCGGCAAGTATCGCCAAGTCGCTTTATTCACAAGGGAGTTGGGGGCACGATGGGGTGATGCGAAACGATGCGCGAGTGGTCCTCGGGGTGCTGGTGGCGGCCGTGGTCGTGACCGGCTGCGGTTCCTCGTCCCCGCACCCGGACCCGACCGCGAGCGGCACCCTGGAGCAACTGGCCGCGCGGGCCGACTGCACGCCGGTCGTCTCGACGGACTCCGCGGAGCTGCGCCAGGCCAACTGCACCACGAGGGACGGCCGTTACGTGCTCGCCACCTTCGCCACCGACCGGGGCCAGCGCGAGTGGATCAATGAGGCGAAGGACTACGGCGGTGTCTACCTGGTCGGCCGCAAGTGGGTGGCGGTGGGCGAGCAGCCCGTGGTCACGGCACTGCACGGCCGGCTCGGTGGCAGTGTCGAGACCGGGACCATGCATTCCGGACACTGACCGGGTCGGCCGCGCAGCGGCAGACGCCCCCTCGCGTAGGACGCGGGAGGTCAGGCGCAGGAGCGCCCCGTGTTGATGCAGTTCACCGCCTTCCCCATCAGCTGATCGCTGAAGACGTCGATGAAGTCACCGTGATCGGTGACGGGCTTGTGCAGCTGCTCGGGGAACGAGTCCACCGCGAACGCGCCGGCCTTGGCGGGCACGTCGTAGACGATGCGCTGCACCAGTTGGGGAATCGCCTTGAATCCGGCCGGGCAGGCACCCCGTTTGTCGGCGAAGGCGACATGGGTGCGGTGATTGGCGCTGTCGGTGTTCTTCCCGTCCCAGCAGCTCTGGAACTTGAAGGTACGGACCACGTTGCTGCCCTGGGGGCAGAGCGGGTATTTGTCCTTGAGCTGTCGGTTCTCGAATCCGGTGCAGCTCCAGGAGGCGTTGGCATTGGCATTGCCATTGGTGAACGCCTTCGCGTCACCGGTGATGATCCGTAGGAATTTGGGCATCGCGGTCACCTTGCCCACCGGGCTCCCGACGAATGTGATCGTCGCCTGCACGGGGGTCCGGATCTTTCCCAGGTTCTTGTCCTTGCCGCCGCCGTCGGCCTTCGCGTCCACGTCGTTGCCCTGATCCAGGACCCGTACGACCGGCCAGTAATAGGTGGACCTGTCGCCCTGGTTGCGGCAGCTGGTGCCGCCCCTGGCGAGGTCACCGTCGCTGGAGAAGGCGTCCGTCGCCTGGTTCCCGACGTAGTCGTGCATGTGGTGGGCGCCGTTGCTCACGCCGGGCGCCACGATGACGTTGTCGGGATTGCGCTTGCCGTTCTGGTTGCGGCCGCAGTCGCTGGTGAAGGTGCCGGTGGAGGCGCCGCGCCGGGGGGCGGGGGCGGCGACGTTCGGGCGTACGGAGCGGATGTCGACGAAGTCGCGGCGGGAGAGGCCGGAGGCGGAGGCGGCCGAAGCGGCGGCGACCGCTTGGCCGTCGCCCTGGCCGCTTGCCTGGTCACCGCCCTGGCCGTCGTCCTGCACGCCGGTGCGGTCACCGCGCGGGTCGCTGCCCTGGTCACCCGGCGCCGGTGCGTCGGCGGCCCGCATCGAACAGGCGGCCAGGCCCTTGCCGTTGAGGTCCGGCTGCCCGGTGGCGTCCGCGATCTGCCCGATCGAATCGGTCCGCTTCGCCTTCAGCGGGGCGAGCACCATGCGGTCCGCGAGGCCGGGGTCGCGCTGGATCCGGTCCTTGTTGTCGGCGAACTCGGTGTACGCGTCGGTGATCTGCGTATCGAGATCGGCGAGCTGCCGGTCGACCCGCGGCTTCGCCGCATCGGGCACGGTGGAAAGGGAATTGCCTACGTCCGGACAGTCGATGGTCGACAACATGCGCATCTGTGACATGTCGTGCCCGGACGGCCCGCGGCCGCCCGCACCGCCCTCACTGGCGGAGGCGTAGAAATTGACCGCGGCGAGCCCGCCTCCGCCCAGGATGAGCGCGGCCGCGGCCAGCGTCATCCGGCGGGGGAGGGTCGGCCGTTTTCGGGGTGAGCGTGCGATGCGTCCCATGGAACTCCTTCGCTTGAAGCGCGCAGTTCCATACGGATGGGAACGGTGGGGCGTTCAACGGCTCAGGAGATTCACGGGAGTTGAGGAAACCCCCTCGGTCAGCGCGCCTGCTTCACCGCGCGCAGCACCACGAACTTCGGGTCGGAGGCCATGAGTTCGCACGTGCCGAACATCCGGCGCAGCTTGTCGTGGTAGCCGAGGTGGCGGTTGCCCACCACCCGCAGCTCGCCGCCCTCGCGCAGGGCGGCCCGGGCATCCGCGAACATGCGCGAGGAGGTGCGGTCCGTCGTCGCCTGGTGGGTGTGGAACGGCGGGTTGTTGAGGACGAGGTCCGCGCTGCCGGGCGGGAAGTCCGCCAGGCCGTCACCGAGCCGGAACTCGGCCTCGCGGGCGGGCCCGGCACACATCCGGAAGGTGGCCTCGGCCGAGGCCATCGCCGGGTGCGACTCGTCGGCGAAGGTGATCCGCGCCTCCGGGTTCGCGAGCGCCGCGGCCGTGCCCACGATGCCGTTGCCGCAGCCCAGGTCCACCACGTGGTCGGGGCCGGTGCGCTCGGGCAGGTGCTGGAGCAGGAAACGGGTGCCGATGTCCAGGCGGTCGGCGCAGAACACCCCGGCGTGATTGGTGACCGCGAGGCCGGAGGCGGGGCCGATGCCCAGCTCAAGGGAGTACGTCAGCGGCCACGGGTTGCGCGGCCTGGAGAGCTTCGGGTCCGGGGTGGTGAAGATCAGCCGGGCCTTCTTCTCGGCCAGCGAGGTCTTCGTCGGACCCAGGATGCGCTCGAACAGGTTCAGCGTCGAGGTGTGGATCTCCTTGACCATGCCGGCGCCGACCACGACCGTGCCCGCGTGCAGCGAGGGCGCGATCCGCTGGAGCTGGTCCTCCAGGAGCCCGAGGCTCTTGGGTACCCGTACGAGCAGCACGTCCACGCGCTCGGGCACCGCGGCCCGGGTCGACAGGAGACGTACCGCGTCGGGCGCGGAGCCGGCCCGCGCCAGGTTGGCCCGGGTCGCCTCCTGGGCCAGGAACGAGTCGCTGATCTGTACGGGGTGGTGCTCGGCGAGCGCCGTCGTGAGCGCACCCCAGCGGTCGCCGGTCACGACGACGGTCCCCGAGAGGTCCAGGTTCCCGATCTCGGCGAGGTGCCGCAGCAGATAGTCGTCGGCGGCGTCCCAGGCCCGCAGCGGGTCACGGGCGTCTTCGGGAAATCGGGTCAGGTCGTGCTCGCCCCAGGGCGTGATCATGCGGTTCATTGCTTGCCAGGCTAACCCGAAACCGTGGTCGTGCCCCGCCGTGGCGGCCGGGGCCGGTATCCGCCCGGGCTCGGCCCCGCGTCCGTGGCGGCCGGGGCCCGCATCCGCCCGGGTTCAGCCCCGGTCGAGGTAGGCGAGGACGGCGAGGACCCGGCGGTTGTCGTCGTCGGAGACCGGCAGGCCCAGCTTCGCGAAGATGTTGGAGGTGTGCTTGGCGATGGCCCGCTCGGTGACGACCAGGCGCTCGGCTATCGCGGCGTTGGAGCGGCCCTGTGCCATCAGTTCCATCACCTCCAGCTCGCGCGGGGTGAGCCCGCCGAGCGGCTCGTCCCGCGCCCTGCGGGAAAGGAGCTGCTGGATGACCTGGGGGTCCATCGCGGTGCCGCCGCCCGCGACCCGGCGCACCGCGTCGATGAACTGGGCCGCGTCGAACACCCGGTCCTTGAGGAGGTAGCCGACCCCGCCGTCGCCGTCCGCCAGGAGTTCGCGCGCGTACAGCTGCTCCACGTGCTGGGACAGGACCAGGACCGGCAGGCCGGGCCGGGCCCGGCGGGCGGCGAGCGCGCACTGGAGGCCCTCGTCGGTGTGCGACGGCGGAAGCCGGACGTCGACGATCGCGACGTCCGGCTCCAGCTCGGCGAAGGCCCGGGTCAGCTCGGGTCCGGTCTCCACGGCGGCCAGGATCTCGAAGTCGAACGCCTCCAGCATTCTGACCAGGCCGTCGCGGAGCAGGAACAGGTCTTCGGCTAGGACAACGCGCAAGGGATCTCCAGGGTGACCAGGGTGGGGCCGCCCACGGGGCTGCTGACGGCCAGGACGCCGTCGAATGTACCGAGCCGTCGCTCGACCCCGCTCAGGCCGCCGCCCGCCCCGGCCTCGGCGCCGCCCCTGCCGTTGTCGCCGACGGACACCCGCAGCGCGCCGGCCTCGTACGACAGGTCGACCCAGACGCTGTCCGCCGCCGCGTGCTTGACCGCGTTGGTGAGCAGCTCGCTGACCGCGAAGTACGCCGCCGATTCGACCGGTGCCTCGGCGCGGGCGCGGTCCGGCAGGTCGACGGACACCTCGGTCGCCACCGGCAGGCGCAGCGCCAACGCCCTTACGGCGTCCGCGAGTCCACGTTCGGCGAGGACCGGCGGGTGGATGCCGCGCACCAGGTCGCGCAGTTCGGTCAGGGCTTCCGCGGAGGACTGGCGGGCCGTCGCGAGGAGCCGCTTGGCCTGGGCCGGGTCCTTCTCGACGAGGGCCTCGATGGTGCCCAGGTTCATGCCCATGGCGACGAGGCGGGCCTGCGCCCCGTCGTGCAGGTCCCGCTCGATGCGCCGCAGTTCGGCCGCCGAGGTGTCCACGGCGTCGTGCCGGGTCTCGGTGAGCCGGTCGACGCGCTGCGCCAGCTCGGCCTCGCGGGAGGGGGAGAGCAGCGCCCGGGCGAGCTGGAAGTGGCCGCGCAGCAGGGCCGGGTTGACGAACAGGCCGAGCACGAACAGGGCGGTGCCGAGCGCGGCCGCCGCGTAGCCGCTCTGCTGGCTGGTGACGTGGATGAACAGGAACCAGTCGCCGCCCGCGTTCGCGATCGGCCGCCACACGCCGAGCGCGATGACCCAGCCGTACGCCACGTACGCGAGCAGGACGGGCGGCAGGAGCGCGATGCCGAACCCGGCCGTCATGTCGGCGAGCATCCAGCGCAGGTCGTGCCAGGTCGCGGGGTCGCGCAGGAGCGTGGTGCACCGCGCGGCCCAGCCGGCCGGGCCCGGGCGACGCGGCACCGGCCGGTACGCCGACGGGATGCGTACGCCGCTCCAGCTCAGGGCCAGCGTCCGGCGGAAGTCGGCGTGGGCGCGCACCCGCTCGATGAACAGCGGGGCGGCGAAGACGCCGATGCCGACGGGTATGAGACCGATGGAGACGACGGTCAGGGTGAACAGCAGGACCGATCCGGCCATCGACACCAGCGCCAGGGCGAGGCCCCGCACCCCCGCCAGAAGCGCTTCGCGCGCCTTGGTCGCATTCATTGTCTCCCCGTTTTCCTCGCCGCCGGTGGACCGGCCTCCAGTGTCGCCGGACACGGCACGCGTGGTCACTGGGTTCCGCCCCCGGCCCGGGGGTGTTGCTGGCAACACCCCCTGAGCTGCGTCGCGGGGCACGCGCGGGGGATCGGGGCCCGGGTGTGCGGGAGAACGGGAGCGCGGGGGAACGGGGCACGGGCGCGAAAAGGGCGGGGCGCCCCCCGGCGCCCCGCCCTTCCCGACTCGCCTGTCAGGGCGCGTACTTGTAGCCGACCCGGCGCACGGTCTGGATCGCGCCGCGGTGCTGGGCGCCCAGCTTGCGGCGCAGCCGGGCCACGTGGACGTCCACGGTGCGGCCGTCGCCGACATGGCCGTAGCCCCACACCGTGGTGACCAGCTGGTCGCGGGTGTGCACCCGGTGCGGGTGCGCCACCAGATGGGCGAGCAGCTCGAACTCCAGGTAGGTGAGGTCGAGTTGGGCCCCGTCGACCTCGGCGGTGCGGCGCACCGTGTCGATCCGTACGAGGGCGTCGCCGGTGGTCGCGGCGGGCTCGACCGACACCGACGTCAGGGGCTCGGGCGCCGCGGCGAGCAGCGGGGGCTGCTGGTCGGCGGGGACGAGGACCAGGTAGCCGACCATCGCCGGGCGGCCCGGCAGCGCGGGCAGCGTGTGCTGCGGGGCGGGCAGCCAAGTGGCGCCCGGCGGAAGGAAGTCGACGACCTGACCGGCGGCCGGCCGGGCCACCTCGTCACGGTCCACGGCTCGCAGTCGGTGCCGGCCCAGGGGAAGCGGGGTGTGGGCGTCGGCGGAAGGGAGGGTACGGGTGTTCGCCATGAGGGGTCAGCTCTTTCGCGCGAGGAGTCGTCAGCGGGAGACGTACGTCGTTGCGCGCGGGCCGAAGGCCTGGAGTGGATCGAGGCGTTAGAGGGCCGGCGCGTTCATCGCGCGGCAACACACCCGGTCGAAGTCGTGGTCCTGACGGGACGGCCAGAACGGCTCGAGGTCGGTGCGACCTGTCGAGGTGCTCCGGATGCTGGTCATGTCCCCATTCAACCAGACGATCCGCCCGGTGCAGCAGCCCCCTCCCACGGACTGATACGAATCCTTGGCACAGCGTGACCGGATCAGGCCACCGCGACCCGGCCGAAGCGACCCGGCCACCAACGCGCGAGGGCGCCCACCGCACCAGCGGTGGACGCCCCGACGGAACCCGGCCGTCCGGCTCAGACCTGCCCGGCCTTCTCCAGGCCGGTGCAGCAGGTGTCGACGATGAGGCGGGTCACCACGTACGGGTCGACGTTGGCGTTCGGGCGGCGGTCCTCGATGTAACCCTTCCGGTCCACCTCGACCTGCCACGGGATGCGGACCGAGGCGCCGCGGTCCGAGACGCCGTACTTGTACTGGTCCCACGGGGCCGTCTCGTGCAGGCCGGTCAGGCGGTCGTCGATGCCGGCGCCGTAGTTCTTGACGTGGTCCATGGGCTTGGAGCCCTCGCCGAGCGCCTCGCACGCGGTGATGATCGCGTCGTAGCCCTCGCGCATGGCCTTGGTGGAGAAGTTGGTGTGCGCGCCCGCGCCGTTCCAGTCGCCCTTGACCGGCTTCGGGTCGAGGGTGGCCGACACGTCGAAGTCCTCGGCGGTGCGGTAGAGCAGCCAGCGCGCGATCCACAGCTGGTCGGAGACTTCGAGGGGGCCGACCGGTCCGACCTGGAACTCCCACTGGCCGGGCATGACTTCGGCGTTGATGCCGGAGATGCTCAGGCCCGCGGCGAGGCAGTGGTCGAGGTGCTTCTCGACGATCTCGCGGCCGAAGATCTCGTCCGCGCCGACACCGCAGTAGTAACCGCCCTGCGCGGCCGGGAAGCCGTTCACGGGGAAGCCGAGCGGACGGGCGCCGTCGAAGAAGGTGTACTCCTGCTCGATGCCGAAGATCGGCTCCTGCGCCGCGAACTGCTCGGCGAGCGGGCGCAGCAGGGCGCGGGTGTTGGAGGCGTGCGGCGTCCCGTCGATGTCGAAGACCTCGCACAGGACCAGGATGTTCTCGCCGCCGCGGATCGGGTCCGGGCAGGAGAACACCGGCTTCAGGACGCGGTCCGACGCGTGGCCCTCGGCCTGGTTGGTGCTTGACCCGTCGAAGCCCCAGACGGGCAGCTCGGCGACGGCCCCGGGCGTACCGGCCATGATCTTGGTCTTCGAGCGGAGCTTGGCGGTCGGCTCGGTGCCGTCGATCCAGATGTACTCGGCCTTGTACGTCACGGAAGCCATCCTCTGTGGGAGCTGCGGGTTGCCTGCGCGCTGCCACGCTGCGGCGCTGCTGTACGACCCGCAGCCTCACACCCCGAAATTTCCCGCCCGTTGCCCGTTTGTGAACCCGGTGTTACCTGGGGTTCCTCAGGTGCCCCGAGGAGCCCGCGGCTCTGTGGTTCGTCCGAGGCCGGTGCCCGGTGCCTCGGCGCTTCCTCCCAAGCAGCCGCCCGGAGCGGCCTTCGAGGACCCCGCGCGATCGCTCGGCACCCCGGCGCGCTCCGGCTCGTATACCGAGAGCGCGAACGGTCCTTCGCGCCCCGTCCGACGGCCGGGGCAGACTGGTCGCCATGAACGACACCACCCGCACCCCCCGCATCGGACTCCTCGGCACCGGCCCCTGGGCCGTCGCCACGCATGCGCCCGCTCTGGCCGCGCACCCCGGCGTCGACTTCGCCGGGGTGTGGGGGCGGCGGCCCGAGGCGGCCGCCGCGCTCGCGCGGGAGCACGGTGTCGCGGTGTACGAGGACGCCGACGAGCTGTTCGCGGACTGCGATGCCGTGGCCTTCGCGCTGCCGCCGGACGTGCAGGCGCCGCTCGCGGTGCGGGCCGCGGCGGCGGGCTGTCATCTGCTCCTGGACAAGCCGGTCGCCACGAACGTGGCCGGCGCCCGCGAACTGGCCGAGGCGGCCGAGCGGGCCCAGGTCGCCTCCGTCGTGTTCTTCACGCTCCGCTTCGCGCCGGAGACCGCGGCGTGGGTGGCTCGACAGGCAGCCGCGCAAGGGTGGTTCACCGGCCGGGCGCGGTGGTACGGGTCGCTGTTCACGCCGGGCGCCGAGCGCAGCCCGTACGCCGCCTCGCCCTGGCGGGGCGAGAAGGGCGCGCTCTGGGACGTCGGCCCGCACGCCCTTGCCGTGCTCGCCGGGGTGCTCGGCGAAGTGACCGCCCTGACGGCGGCGGCCGGCCCCGGCGACACCGCGCACCTGATCCTGCGGCACGCCTCGGGCGCCTCCAGCACCGCGGACCTGAGCTTCACCGCGCCGCCGGCCGCCGCGGGCGTCGAGGTGTCGCTGCTCGGGGAGACCGGCGCCGAGGTGATGCCGGGCTGGGGCGGCGCGCTCGACGCGTTCGGTGCCGCGCTCGACGCGCTGCTCGACGCCGCCCGCACCGGGGTGCCGCACCCGTGCGACGCCCGGTTCGGGGCGCGCATCACCGAGCTCCTGGCGGACGCCGAGACCCAGCTCGGCCGGGTCTGACGGAGGCCGGCCGGGTCTGACGGAGGCCGGCCGGGTCTGACGGAGGCCGGCCGGGCCTGACGGAGGCCGGCCGGGCCTGAGGGAGGCCAACCCGGCCTGAAGGAGCGCTACTTGCGCGCGAGGGCGTTCCGTACGGCCTCCTCGGTGCGGCCCACCACGGCCGTGCCGTCGTCCGCCGTGATGATCGGGCGCTGGATCAGCCCGGGGTGCTCGGCGAGCGCGGTCACCCAGCGCTCGCGGGCCTCCGCATCGCGCGGCCAGTCCTTCAGGCCGAGCTTCTTGGCGGCGGCCTCCTGCGTGCGCGTGATGTCCCACGGCTCCAGGCCGAGCCGGTCGAGCACCGCCCTGATCTCCTCGGGCGACGGCACGTCGTCCAGGTAGCGGCGCACCGTGTAGTCGGCGCCCTCGGCATCCAGCAGCTTCACCGCGCCGCGGCACTTCGAGCAGGCCGGGTTGATCCAGATCTCCATGCCGCCAGGCTACCCGCGCTACGGCCTCAAAGCCCGGCTGGCCAGGGGCGATTGTCAGTGGTGCCCAGTAAAATCGAGAGGGTAAGCCAGGGTTCCCGACCGCCCAGGAGGACGCCCATGACCGCTGCCGCACTCGCCTCGCACACCTCGAAACAGCTGTCCCTCCAGCCCCTTCACAAGGTCCCGCTGCCCGCCGGGCGCCCGCGCGTCTGGTACGAGTCGCACAACCGCCGCCTGAAGGCCATGCGCCTGGCCATCGCCCTGCTCGACACGGGCGTCTACCGGCCCGAGCAGGCGCCCGACCGCACGATACGCACCGTGGCCGCGCTCATCGGCGTCCATCCGCCGTCGGAGACGACCTGCCGGATGGTGCGCGGGCTGATCTACGACGGCCGCTGAGGCACCCGCGATCCGGGCCGGGTCACGCCCCCGTGGAGCCGGGGGCGTGACCCGGGCCCGCACCGGAGCCCGGGGCGCCGATGATTTAGTGTGGCCTGGCCGTGGTGTTCGGGAAGACCGGTGCGAAACCGGAGCGGCCCTCGCCACTGTGATCGGGTTCCCCGGGGTTCTGGGGAGCCGCCGTCCCCGCGCGACGCCACTGGCCAGGACCCACCTGCCCGGGAAGGCCGGGACGAAGGCACCCACCCGTCAGCCAGGAGACCGGCCGCGGCATCTCACGAAGTGATCCACGAGGTGCTGGAGCGTGACCCGCATGACCCTGCCCGTTCGCACGTCCCCCGAGACGGGCGCCCACGCGGTGCCCTCCTTCCACTGGCGGCGCGAGGACACCGTCCGAACCGCCGTCCTCCTCACGGTGATAGCCGCCCTGCACATCCTCGCCTTCGGCGTCCTGTTCCTGCTCGTGGCCCCCGCGCACTACGCCGTCGGCACCAAGACGTACGGCATCGGGCTCGGCATCACCGCATACACCCTCGGCATGCGGCACGCCTTCGACGCCGACCACATCGCGGCCATCGACAACACCACCCGCAAGCTGATGGCCGACGGCAAGCGGCCGGTGTCCGTGGGCTTCTGGTTCGCGCTCGGCCACTCCAGCGTGGTCGTGATCATGGCGGCCCTGGTGGCGGGCGGCGCCCAGCTCGCGGGCACCCTGATGAACGAGGACTCCCGCGCCCACCAGGTGCTCGGCGTGGTCGGAACCACCGCCTCCGGCTCCTTCCTCTACCTCATCGCGGCCCTCAACCTGGTGGCCCTGTTCGGCATCCTGAAGGTGTTCCGGGCGATGCGGGCGGGCGCGTACGACGAGAAGGAACTCGAAGCGCACCTGGATGCGCGGGGGTTCATGAACCGCGTCCTGGGCCGCTTCACCAAGTCCATATCCCGGCCCGGCCAGATGTACCCGCTGGGCTTCCTCTTCGGTCTCGGCTTCGACACCGCGACCGAGGTCACCCTGATGGTGATGGCCGGCACCGGCGCCGCCGCCGGACTGCCCTGGTACGCCATCCTGTGCCTGCCGCTGCTGTTCGCGGCGGGAATGAGCCTGTTCGACACGCTCGACGGCACGTTCATGAACTTCGCCTACCAGTGGGCGTTCTCGAACCCGGTCCGCAAGGTCTACTACAACCTCACCATCACGGGCCTCTCGATCGCGGTGGCCTTCTTCATCGGCACGATCGAACTCGTCGGCGTCCTGCACGAGAAGCTCGACCTCACCGACCCGGTCAGCGGCTGGATCGCGGAGCTGGACATGGACAACGTCGGCTTCGTGATCGTCGGCCTGTTCGTGGTGGTGTGGGCGGCGGCGCTGGCGTACTGGCGGCTCGGCAAGGTCGAGCAGAAGTGGGCGTCCGGCGGGGCGTGAGGCGCGGGCCGGGGCTCAGCCGCCCTCGCGCGGCCCCGGCACACCGTGGTCGCTGCCGGGTGCGCCCCGGTCGTTCTGGAGCCGCCACAACTCCCTGAACAGGCCGTCCGACGCGACGAGTTCGGCGAAGGTGCCCTCCTGGAGGATCCGGCCCCGGTCGAGCACGACGATGCGGTCGGCGACCGCCACGTTCGCCAGCCGGTGGGTCACCAAAACCACCGCGCGGTCGCGGGCGACCGTCCGCAGGCCGGTGAAGATGCGGTGCTCGGCCCGGGCGTCGAGCGCACTCGTCGGCTCGTCCATCACGAGCAGCCCGGCCGGGCGGTGGAAGGCCCGGGCGATCGCGATCCGCTGCCACTGCCCGCCGGACAGCTCCACCCCGCCGAACCACTCCCGGGCGAGCAGGGTGTCGAGGCCGCTGCGCAGCCCGTCGACGACCTCCGCCGCGCCGGAGTGCGCGGCGGCGCGGCGCACGGACTCGTCGCCGCCGTGCGGCTGGCCCAGCGTGATGTTGTCGCGCGCGGACATCGGCCAGTGCGCGAAGTCCTGCGGCACGACGGCGGTCTGCCGCCACAGGGCCTGCGGATCGCACCGTTCGACACCGATCCCGTCCCAGGTCACGGCCCCCTCGCTCGGCAGGTACAGGCCGGTGAGCAGCTTGCTGAGGGTGGTCTTGCCGGACCCGTTCTCGCCGACGAGCGCGAGCACCTCGCCCTTGCGCACCTCCAGGGTCACCTTCTCCAGGGCGGCCCGTTCGCTGCCGGGATAGCGGTACGTCAGCGACTCGGCCCGGACGACCTCCGGCGCGGGCGGCGCCAGGGAGCCGCGGGCCATCCGGTGCCCGCCCGCCTCGTCGATGAACTCGGCCCAGTCGTCGAGATAGAGCCCGGTGCGAAAGAGCCGCGTCCCGTACCCGACCACGCCGTGCAGCGAGGAGGAGACCGTGCGCAGCGCGAACACCGCGGTGCCCGCGGAGGCCACCGACATCCGCCCCGACCCGAGCAGCCAGGCGAGCGCGCCCCACACGATCCCCGCCGCGAGCCCGCCCACCAGGGCGCCGAGCACCGAGTAACGGGCGCCCTGGTGCACGGCCTTGTCGGTCGCCGCGTCCACCCGTTGTCCGATCGCCCGGTAGCGGTCGAGCAGGAACCGGGCCATCGTGCAGGACCGCAGCTGGTCGGCGGTGTCCTTGTCGATCACGAACCAGCGCAACAGGTTCAGGGTGCGCCGCTCGGCGCTCATCGCCCGCGACGCCTCGTAGTGCACCTGGGCCGCCCGGACCCCGGCGATGCCCTGCGGCAGCGCGGCGAGCAGCAGCAGCGGGAGCAGTGCCGGATGCAGCACGGTGACCACCCCGGCCGCCGCGACGAGCGAGGCCACGCACGCCATCAGGTCCTGCGAGTCGGTCAGGAGCTGCTGGGCGACCTCGGCGCCCCGGTCGGCCGCCTCCCGCTTGTCGTTGAACCCGGGCTGGTCGTACGCCGAGAGCTCGGCCTGGACGGCGGCGGCCAGCATCTGCATCTCGGCCTCGCGGGAGATCCGCGGCGAGAGCCGCCCCGAGATGTTCACCACCACGATCCCGAGCAGCGCCCGCAGCCCGGCTGCCCCGGCGAGCACCACGATCGAGGGCAGGGCGTCGCGCAGCCGGTGCGCGATGTCCCCGCTCGCAATGAGCGCGGTGATCGTACGCGTCGTGGCGAGCAGTCCGAACGCCTCGAAGAACCCCGAGAGCGCCTGGCAGCACAGCAGCACGAGCACCGCCCGCCGGTCCACCCGCCAGGCCAGCGCGAGCGCCTTGCGCACCAGCTGCGGCAGTCGCCGGGCCATGGTCCGCGTATTCACCGGCCGCCGCCGACTCGCCTCCAACGAGCTTGACCGGTAACGCAGTTGCTCATCGACGTCCGGTGCCACGATGCCGCCCCCCGAGCTAGGATCCGCCCACTTTCCCGCAAGATCCCCGCCACGGGCCCGTCCCGTACCAGGCACCACCCGTTGGGAGGGAGCACAACGGGGGAGCGAGCCGCGACGCAGCGAGCCCCGCCGCCCGGTGAGGGTGGCGGGGCTCGGGGGTGCGGGGGCCGCTGGGCCTAGATGTCGAAGTACAGCTCGAACTCGTGCGGGTGCGGCCGCAGCTGGATCGGGGCGATCTCGGCCGTGCGCTTGTAGTCGATCCAGGTCTCGATCAGGTCGGAGGTGAAGACACCGCCGGCCTGGAGGTACTCGTTGTCCGCCTCCAGGGCGTCCAGGACGGCCGGGAGGGAGGTCGGGACCTGCTGGACGTTGGCGTGCTCCTCGGGAGCCAGCTCGTAGAGGTCCTTGTCGATCGGCTCGGCCGGCTCGATCTTGTTCTTGATGCCGTCGAGACCCGCGAGCAGCAGCGCGGAGAACGCCAGGTACGGGTTGGACGACGGGTCCGGGGCGCGGAACTCGACGCGCTTGGCCTTCGGGTTGGAGCCCGTGATCGGGATGCGCATCGCGGCGGAGCGGTTGCGCTGCGAGTACACCATGTTGACCGGCGCCTCGAAGCCCGGGACCAGGCGGTGGTAGGAGTTCACCGTCGGGTTGGTGAAGGCGAGCAGCGACGGGGCGTGCTTGAGGATGCCGCCGATGTAGTAGCGGGCCATGTCCGAGAGGCCCGCGTAGCCCTGCTCGTCGTAGAACAGCGGGTCGCCGCCGGACCACAGGGACTGGTGGACGTGCATGCCCGAGCCGTTGTCGCCGAAGATCGGCTTCGGCATGAAGGTCGCGGTCTTGCCGTTGCGCCAGGCGACGTTCTTCACGATGTACTTGAAGAGCATCAGGTCGTCGGCCGCGGCGAGCAGCGTGTTGAACTTGTAGTTGATCTCGGCCTGGCCGGCCGTGCCGACCTCGTGGTGCTGGCGCTCGACCTGGAGGCCGGAGTTCTCCAGCTCCAGGGAGATCTCGGCACGCAGGTCGGCGAAGTGGTCGACCGGCGGGGCCGGGAAGTAGCCGCCCTTGTAACGGACCTTGTAGCCGCGGTTGTTCTCCTCGGAGCCGGTGTTCCAGGCGCCGGCCTCGGAGTCGATGTGGTAGAAGGACTGGTTCGCGGAGGTCTCGAAACGCACCGAGTCGAAGACGTAGAACTCGGCCTCGGGGCCGAAGTAGGCGGTGTCCGCGATGCCGGTGGAGGCGAGGTAGGCCTCCGCCTTCTTGGCGATGTTGCGCGGGTCGCGGCTGTACTGCTCGCCCGTGATCGGGTCGTGGATGAAGAAGTTGATGTTCAGCGTCTTGTCACGGCGGAAGGGGTCCAGGCGGGCCGTCGACAGGTCCGGGCGCAGCGCCATGTCGGACTCGTGGATCGCCTGGAAGCCGCGGATCGACGAGCCGTCGAAGGCCAGTTCCTCCGTCGCGTCGAACGCCTTCGCGGGAATCGTGAAGTGCTGCATCACGCCCGGCAGGTCGCAGAACCGGACGTCGACGAACTTCACGTCGTTGTCCGCGATGAACTTCTTCGCGTCGTCGCCGTTCTGGAACATCCAACTCCTCCTACTCCCGCCCGGGAGGGGCGGGGTTGCAGCTCGGTCGTGCGGCCAGTGCGGTGGCACACGCTGGACCCGACCATAGGCAGGCGGGATTTCTCAAGCGTGACCCGTTTGTTTCACCCAAGTTAACCGGCCTGGTGACGAGCGTGCCAAGACTGACCCGGGCCGAAGTGATCGAAAACGGGCGCAGTACCGTGGGATCCGTGGACAACAGGCAAGCAATCGGATCGTGGCTCTCGGGACCCCGCGCGGCCGCCGAGGAGATGGGCGTCGACTTCGGCTACCGGGGCCAGCGGCTCGGTCTGCCCAAGGACGGGCCCGGCTCGGTGGCCCCGCTCGGGCGGCGCTTCGCCGCCATCTTCATCGACTGGGCCCTGTGCGCCCTGATCGCGTACCAGCTGATCGCCCGCGGCAACCCGCACAGCGCGAGCAACTGGGCGCTCCTGGTGTTCCTGGTGCTCGGCGTGCTCACGGTGGGGACCGTCGGGTTCACGCCCGGCAAGCGGCTGCTCGGGCTGCGCGTGGTCGCCGAGGAGGGCGGCCGGCTCGGCATCGTGCGCGTGGTCGTCCGCACCGTGCTGCTGTGCCTGGCGATCCCGGCGCTGATCTGGGACCGCGACGGCCGCGGTCTGCACGACCGCCTCGCCCGCGCGGTCCAGGTCAGGATCTGACCGGCCCACCGACGTGGGAAGGCGGCCCGGACCATCTCGGTCCGGGCCGCCTTCGTATGCCTAGGAGGCTTCGTGTGCGTACGAGGCCTCGGGTGCCCGCGCGGTGGAGGTCAGCGCATCTTTCCGCCGCGCGGCATCCGCGTGCCCTTGGGCATCGGACCCTTCGGCAGCGGCATGTTGCTCATCAGGTCGCCCATGGCGCGCAGCCGGTCGTTAGCCGCGGTCACCTGGGGGCCCGAGAGCACCCGGGGGAACTTGAGGAGCGTGGTGCGGACCTTCTTCAGCGGCACCTGGCCCTCGCCGTCGCCGACGATCACGTCGTGGACCGGGACGTCCACCACGATGCGGGCCATCTTCTTCTTCTCGGCCGCCAGCAGGGACTTGACCCGGTTCGGGTTGCCCTCGGCCACCAGCACGACGCCGGCCCGGCCGACGGCCCGGTGGACGACGTCCTGGCTGCGGTTCATCGCCACGGCCGGGGTGGTGGTCCAGCCGCGCCCGATGTTTTGGAGCACGGCGGCCGCCGCGCCCGGCTGGCCCTCCATCTGACCGAACGCCGCCCGCTCGGCACGCCGTCCGAAGACGATCGCCATCGCGAGCACGGCCACCAGGAGGCCCAGGATGCCGAGATAGACCGGGTGCCCGAGCAGGAACCCGATCGCGAGGAAGACGCCGAGGACGACGATTCCCACGCCAGCGATGACAAGCCCGATCTTGGAATCGGCCTTGCGGGTCATCTTGTAGGTCAGGGCGATCTGCTTCAGTCGCCCCGCATTCGCATCGTTCGCAGCGCTCTCTGCGGTTGCCTTCCTCGCCATACCAGGAAGTTTACGTGGCCTAGGAGGGACGGGTGGCCACGGCCTCCAGTACGTGCTGGGCCTCGACCCGGTCCTTGGCCCGGCGCCGGTCCTCCAGGACCGCGGTCCAGGCGTTGCGCCGGGCGGTCCGCTGGCCGGAGCCCATGATCAGCGATTCCATGGCGCGCAGCGCGCCGGTGACGGACGGAAGCGTGGTGGCTCGCACGGTCTGCGGAGCGGTAGCGGCCTGCATCGTCGAGGTCCCCCCTCGGGACGGGAAGTCAGGAACGGACGGTGGTGTGGGGGCATGCGCGGTGCGTAAAGCCAGGGTCACTGATTGGTGTTACCAGGGCGTGTCCGACCGGTCAAACGCCAATGAAACATTGACGCGGCCCCGCAAAACGTTGACGCGGCCCGTACGCGGCCCCGACCTGCGGGGAAGGTACGAGCCGCGACGAATCGGCCATTACTGATCAGTAGCCGCTTGTGAGCGGATTCACGTACGGCCCTCCCGGGGCGGCCGTCGGGCCGGCCCCGGAGCGGCCTGCGGGTCCGCTCACGGACCCGCTGTTCGATCAGACGGCGGTGGCGGCGCTCCGGGCTTCCATCGCCTGCTGGTAGAGGCGCCCGGCCCGGTACGAGGAGCGGACCAGCGGGCCCGACATCACACCGGAGAAGCCGATCTCGTCGGCCTCCTCCTTCAGCTCCACGAACTCCTGCGGCTTCACCCAGCGCTCGACGGGGTGGTGGCGCACGGAGGGCCGCAGGTACTGCGTGATCGTGATGAGTTCGCAACCCGCGTCGTGCAGGTGCTGGAGCGCCTCGCTGATCTCCTCGCGGGTCTCGCCCATGCCGAGGATCAGGTTCGACTTGGTGATCAGGCCGTAGTCGCGGGCCTTGGTGATCACGTCGAGGGAACGCTCGTAACGGAAACCGGGGCGGATCCGCTTGAAGATCCGCGGCACGGTCTCGACGTTGTGCGCGAACACCTCGGGGCGGGAGGAGAAGACCTCCTCCAGCTGCTCGGGGACCGCGTTGAAATCCGGGGCGAGCAGTTCGACCTTGGTGCGGCCCTCGGCGCGCTGCGAGGTCTGCGCGTGGATCTGGCGCACGGTCTCCGCGTACAGCCAGGCACCGCCGTCCGCGAGGTCGTCGCGGGCGACGCCGGTGATGGTCGCGTAGTTCAGGTCCATCGTGACGACCGACTCGCCGACGCGGCGGGGCTCGTCACGGTCGAGCGCCTCGGGCTTGCCCGTGTCGATCTGGCAGAAGTCGCAGCGCCGGGTGCACTGGTCGCCGCCGATGAGGAAGGTCGCCTCGCGGTCCTCCCAGCACTCGAAGATGTTGGGGCAGCCCGCCTCCTGGCAGACCGTGTGCAGACCCTCGCTCTTCACCAGCTTCTGCAACTGGTTGTACTCGGGGCCCATCTTCGCCCGGGTCTTGATCCACTCGGGCTTGCGCTCGATGGGGGTCTGGCTGTTCCGGACCTCCAGGCGCAGCATCTTGCGTCCGTCGGGTGCGACTGCGGACACGTCCGGCTCCCTGTGACTTCGATTCTTCGGCGAACCCTAGGGTACGCCCGTTGATTGAACGGCCGGGGTGCGGCCCACTGCCGTGGGAGCAACCCGGGGAGGCGCGGGAGCATTCCCTCGCCGCGGGTCGGTCAGGCCGAGGCCCGCTCGATCTCGCGGGGGGCGAGCTCCGCGTGCTCCAGGATGTCCTTGAGGTGGCGCTCCGCCACGGGCAGCACCTCCTCGATCGTGACCTCGCGGCCCAGCTCGTACGAGAGCGACGTCACACCCGCGTCGCGGATTCCGCACGGCACGATCCGGTCGAACCAGGTGTTGTCCGGGTTCACGTTGAACGAGAAGCCGTGCATGGTGACGCCCTTGGCGACGCGGATGCCGATCGCCGCCAGCTTGCGGTCCTCGCGGCGCTGGCCGGCGTTGGACGGCGCGTACTCGGGGCCGTTGAGCCGGGGGTCGAACTCGTCGTCGTTCAGCCGCGGGTCGAAGTCGAGGGAGAGACCGCCGGGCTTCGGGCGCTGCTCGACCGGGTCGCCGAGCACCCACACCCCGCTGCGGCCTTCGACCCGGGTGGTGGCGAGGCCGAAGTCGGCGGCGGTACGGATCAGGGCCTCTTCGAGGCGGCGTACGTGCGCGACGACGTCGACGGGGCGCGGCAGCTTCTGGATCGGGTAGCCGACCAGCTGGCCCGGGCCGTGCCAGGTGATCTTGCCGCCGCGGTCGACGTCGATCACCGGGGTGCCGTCCAGGGGGCGCTCGCTGTCCTCGGTGCGCCGGCCCGCGGTGTAGACGGGGGGGTGCTCAAGGAGCAGGCAGGTGTCCGGGACCTCGTCCGCGAACCGGGCCGCGTGCACCCGGCGCTGCTCGTCCCAGGCCTCCTGGTACTCGACCGCTTCCTCGCCGAAACCCAGCCGGACAAATCGCAGCTCGTTCACTCCAGCTCCCCTGTCGAACTTCTCGGATGCCATCGATGCGCGCCCTCAATCACTGTACGACCGTGTTCGAGGACCCCCGCACGCCCCCCGGAGCCCGGCAGAAACGGCACGTCACCACACGATCGGATGAATGCGGGGCGAAGGTGGCGGCACCGGCCGTATTGACCGCTAAATTCTCGCCGTTCCATGAGGGCTGCAAGGTTGGCCCGGAAGGCAGGAGAACGCAGAGCTGATGACGGAACGACCCTCGCAGCGCACCCCCAACCGCCAGCTCGCCACACTCATCGCGGAAGCCGGGTTCTCCAACGCGGGGCTCGCCCGTCGCGTTGACCAGCTCGGTCTCGAGCACGGCCTGGACCTGCGCTACGACAAGACCTCGGTCACCCGGTGGCTGCGCGGCCAGCAGCCGCGCGGCACCACACCCGCACTGATCGCCGAGGTGTTCACCCGGCGGCTGGGCCGCCGGCTCTCCGCACAGGACCTCGGGCTCGACGCCTGCGCGCCGGTGTACGCGGGCCTGGAGTTCGCGGCGACACCCGAGGAGGCCGTCGACATCGTCAGCGGCCTGTGGCGCAAGGACTCGGGCAGCCATGCCGAGCTCCGCAAGATCGCATTCACCCCGGCGGGCCTGGTGGTCCCGAGCCGGGACTGGCTGATCGGGCGGGCCGACGACCGGGTGGGACGCGGTGAGCCCGGCCCGCCGGGCAACGTGACCCGCATCCCGGTCCAGGGCCGGCCCACGGTGCCCCGCCAGCGCACCACCGACCGGGGCCCCGGACAGCGGGTGACCGGCGGGGACATCGCGGCGCTCCGCTCGGTCGGCGAACTGTTCCGCACGCTCGACCACGCCTACGGCGGCGGCCACGCCCGCCAGGCCCTGGTGCGCTATCTGGAGCACGAGGCCGAGCCGATGCTGCGCGGCACCTACGGCGAGAACGTGGGGCGCCGGCTCTTCGCGGCCGCCGCGGACCTGACGAGACTGGCCGGCTGGACCTCGTACGACATCGCGGCGCACGGGCTCGCCCAGCGGTACTTCGTGCAGGCGCTGCGGCTCTCGCAGGCGGCGGGCGACCGGGCCTACGGCAGTTACGTCCTGGTCACCATGAGCCGGCAGGCCGTCTATCTGGGGCACGGCCGCGAGGCGGTGCAGCTCGCCAGGGTCGCCCAGCAGGGCGTGGGCTCGGCGGCGCCGCCCGTCGTGCAGTCGCTGCTCAACGCCGTCGAGGCGCGGGGGCACGGGGTGCTGGGCGAGGTCCGTGCGTGCACGGCATCCCTCGCGCGGGCCGAACGCGCCCTGGAGAGCGCCCGCCCCGGCGACGACGTGCCGCACTGGGGCCGGCACTTCGACGAGGCGCAGCTCGCCGACGAGTTCGGCCACTGCCACCGCGACCTCCAGCAGTACCGCGCGGCCGCCCAGCACGCGGAGCGCTCGCTGCAGCTGCGCGCGCCGGGCTACGCCCGCTCCCGGCTGTTCTGCCGGGTCGTGCTCGCCACCGCCCGCCTCGGACTCGGCGAACTCGACCAGGCCTGCGCGCTGGGCGCGGAGGCCGCGCAGCAGGCCGGCGAGATGCGGTCGGCGCGCGCGGTCGAGTACGTACGCGACTTCGAGCGCCGCTTGGAGCCGTACCGGGACGCGGCGGCGGTCCGCACCTACCGGGACCGGGTGGCCGCCCTTGGCTGAGGCGCCCCGGACCGGGGCGCCGGGCCTCAGGCGGCCTTGTGGATCACCTCCGCCGTGGCCTGCCAGGATGGGACGCCCAGGTCGGTGAGGATCGCCCGGGCGGCGCGGCGGCCCGAGTACAGGGCGCCCTGGACGGTGCTGGTGTCGCGGTGGTCGCCGCAGACGTACAGGCCGGCCAGGAGGCGGACCTGGCGGCGCAGGTCGTGCGGGGCGGGCATCGAAGGCACGGCCTGCGGGGTGTGGTGCACCGCGAGCAGCTCCCAGTCGTGCGTGGACGTGCCGTACAGGCGCGCCAGTTGGCGGCGTACGGCGTCCTCCAGGTCGGGCGGCGGGGTGCCGAGCACGGTCGAGGTGATCAGGGCCCGGCCGTGCGGCGCGCGGCTCGGGTCGACCTCGCTCATCACCGAGGTGTACGCCACTGGGCCGCTGCGGTCCGCGTCCAGGAGCAGCGCGGGGTCGGCGAGCGGGGAGCGGGGGGCGGTGTGGTGCAGCACGGTGAGCGGATGGAAGCCGGGGACCCGCAGGCCCGGCAGCAGTTCGGCGGCGGCGGGGGCGTCGGTGGCCAGGAGCACCGAGCGGCACCCGAGCACGCCGTGGTCGGCGGTGGTGACCGAGGTGGTGGCGACGGAGGTCACCTTCACGTCGGTACGCACCGTGCCGGGCGGCAGCGCCGCGGCGAGCAGCTCCGGCAGGGTGGCCGCGCCGCCCGCCGGGACGCACAGCCGGCCTCGGGCGAAGCCGCGCAGCGCGAGGTCCGCGCAGCGGCTCGACGTGGTCAGGTCCGGGTCGCAGAGCAGGGCGGAGAGCAGCGGGCGGACGAATCCGTCCAGGGTGCGGGCGGGCAGTCCGCGGCTCAACAGGGCCTGCCCTATGGGGAGTTCGGGCCGGGCGACGATGCGCTCGACGGGGGTCGCGGCCAGCCTGGCCAGCGCCTTGCCGAGCCGGGCCTGGTCGAGTGCGCCGCCGAGCGGGGTGGCCGTGCCGCGAGGGGCGCTCGCCCGGGCGCGCGCGGCGGCCAGTGCGCCCCGTGCGCTCCCGGTGACGCCGGCCCGGTAGCGGCGGCCCTCGCTGTGCACGAGGGCGCCGGGCGAGAACGGGCGCAGCGGCAGGTCCTCCAGGCCCGGGGTGCGGGCCAGTTCCGGGTACGAGGTCGACAGCAGCTGGCCGATGCGGTCGAGGCGGAAGCCGTCGACGTGGGCGGTCGACATGCGGCCGCCCACGTCGGGGGCCGCCTCCAGGACGCTGACCGTGACTCCCGCGCCGGTCAGCCGATGAGCCGCTGACAGGCCCGCGAGCCCGGCCCCCACGATGAGTACGTCCGCATGGTGTGCGGTGCTGAGCACGTGGCCCTCCCCGAGGTAGGCGCGGTCGGTGGAGGCCTCATGCCCCCAACTGGCCCACGGAATGCCGGAGTTCGGGGAGAGAGTAGGGAGGTTCCGCGGCTTCGCGCTGCGCGCGTGCGGGTGGGCGTGGGCGCACGGCGGGCGCACGGGGCCCCTCCCGGGGGCGGCCCACCCCATACCGCCGGGGTTCCGCCCCGGCGTCCTGGGGGTTCGCCCAGGCCCCCCGAGCGTGACGGGCCGGTGGGCGCGCTGCGGGCCGACGCCGAGGAGTTCGGGGCGCGGAGAACCGCGCGATCGGCCACGTGCGAGCCGCGGGTGAACGCGCGTCCGGCCCGCGTGCGGCGGGGGCGGTCCTCAAGAAGAACCCGGGGGTCTGCCCCATGTTCCCGCCGTGACGCACCGCGTTAGCGTCGTGACGCGGAACGGTCCGACCCCTCGGGGCCGGGGTTTTCCCCATGCCCGTGCGGGCGGCACGCCCGTTCGGGTCCAGCCGATTCTCCAGAACCGGGAGACATTCATGCGTCAGCAGCTCCGCGCCCTCGGCGTCCTCACCGCGGTCGGCGTCGCAGCCGGGGGACTGGCCGCGTGCGGCTCGATCGGCTCGATCGGCTCGATCGGGTCGCAGTCCTTCGAGGACGACCCCGCGCTCTCCGGCAGGATCACCGCCGTGCGCCTGGAGAACGGCTCGGGCGGGGTCACCGTGAACGGCACCGACGGCGGCTCGGCGTCCTTGCACCGCAAGGTGTACTACGAGAAGGGCGCGACCAGGCCGTCGGGAGCCACCCACCGGATCGAGGACGGCGTACTCGTCCTCGGCGGCTGCTCCGGGTCCTGCTCGGTCAAGTACACCGTGCAGGTGCCCGCCGGCATCCCCATCAGCGGCGACGTGTCCTCGGGTGACGTCAGCCTGCACCGGGTGGGCGCGGTGGATGTGGCGGCGAGTTCCGGTGACATCGACCTTGCGGACGTCACCGGTGCGGTCAAGGTGAGGACCACCAGCGGCGAGATCACCGGGAAGGGGCTCGCGGGCGGGGGCATCGACACCCGGACGGGTTCCGGGGACGTCCACCTCACGCCCAGCAGGCCGCAGAGCGTGCAGATCACCGCCGGAAGCGGCGATGTCGTCCTGACCGTGCCGTCCGCCGCGTACCGGGTGTCCGTGAAGACCGGCAGCGGGGACAGGAACGTCAAGGTGCCCGATGACCCTGCGGGCCCGTACGGGATCGGTCTGACGACCGGGAGCGGGGACGTGAGCGTGCGGACTTCCTGAACGGGCTCGGGGGTGCCGGACCCCGGGGCTCCGCCCCGGACCCCGGCCGTGGGGCGCTCGTCCTCGGTCTCCCCGGGGCCGGTCCGGCTAGTCCAGCGCCGCCGTGATCGCGTCCTCCACCCCCGGGAACGCGAACGCGAACCCCGCCGACAGCAGCCGCGAGGGCAGGACGCGCTGGCTGGACAGGATGTCCCCGGCCGCTTCGCCCAGGGCCAGGCGCATCGCGGGGGCCGGAACGGGGAAGAGGGCGGGGCGGTGCAGGATCCGGGACATGGCCGCGGTCACCTCGCCGTTCGTGACCGGCTCGGGCGCCGTCAGGTTCACCGGACCGGAAAGACCCTCCGTGTCCATCAGGAACCGCAGCGCCGCCACCTCGTCGTGCAGCGCGATGAACGACCAGTACTGGCGCCCGCTGCCGAGCCGCCCGCCCAGGCCCGCCCGGAACAGCGGGATGAGCTTCGCCCACGCGCCGCCCTTGCGGGACACCACCAGGCCCGTGCGGGCGAACACCGTGCGGATGCCCGCCTCCTCGGCGGGGGCCGCCGCCTCCTCCCACTCCACGCACACCCGGGAGAGGAACCCGTCGCCCGGCGGCGCCGACTCGTCGACGGCACGGTCGCCCGTGTCGCCGTAGAAGCCGATCGCCGACCCGCTGACCAACACCTTCGGCGGGGTGTCCAGGGAGGCGAGCGCCTCGACGAGCGCGGTCGTGCCGAGCACCCGGCTGTCCCGGATCTGCTTCTTGTACGCGTCGGTCCACCGGTGGTCGGCCACGCCCGCCCCGGCCAGATGCACGACCGCCGCGCTGCCGGCCAGGCCCGCCGCGTCCACGTACTGACGTACCGGATCCCACTCGACCTCGTCGGGAGCGCCGGGCCTGCGCCGTACGAGACGCAGCACCTCGTGCCCGTCCGCGCGCAGCGAGCGCACCAGTTCCGCACCGATCAGTCCTGTCGAACCCGTCACCGCGATCTTCATGCGGTCCATCCTCGCCTGCCCCGGCCCGCATGGCACAGTGGCCGCATGCCTGAGTCGTACACCGAGCCCAGTGGTCCCACTCCTCTGCTCATACGGCCCGCCCGCCGCTCGGACGGCGAGGCGCTGGGGGAGCTCACCCGGGCCGCCTGGTCCCCGCTGCACTCCGTACAGCCGCGCCCGGCTCCGCCGTACGCGCCCTTCTACGACGAGCAGCACGAGCCCGAGCACTATCTCGTCGCGGAGGCGGACGGCGAGGTCGTGGGGTTCGTCCGCCTGGTGCCGGCCACCTCGCTCGCGTGCAACAGTCACGTCCGCCAGATCCAGGGCCTCGAAGTCGCCGAGGCCGCACGTGGCAGGGGCGTGGCGCGGGCCCTGCTGCACGCCGCGTACGACGCGTCCCGCCGCCAGGGCGCCACCCGGATCACCCTGCGCGTCCTCGGCCACAACGCCCCGGCCCGTGCCCTGTACGCGGCGGAGGGCTTCGCCGTCGAGGGCGTACTGCCGGGGGAGTTCCTCCTCGACGGCGCCCACGTGGACGACGTCCTGATGGGCCGGACGCTGCTCGACCGCTGACCACCGGCCCGGTCTCCGGCCCGCGTGACATCGACTCCGTTACCCCCGGCACCGCCCCCCCCTCGACCCCGAAAGCAGGGCAGCTCCGTGTCAGACTCCACCCCTTCCGCCAAGGCCGCCGCCGACACCGCCCGCATCGCCCTGCGGGGGCTCGACGCGATCCGGGACGATCTCGCCGCCGTCTACCGCGATCTGCACGCCCATCCCGAGCTGTCCTTCGCCGAGCACCGCACGGCCGCCGAAGTCGCGCGCAGGGCGCGGGAGTTCGGGTGCGAGGTGACGACCGGGGTCGGGCGCACCGGGGTCGTCGCCGTGCTGGCCAACGGGCCCGGGCCCACCGTGCTGCTGCGGGCCGACTTCGACGCCCTGCCGGTCACCGAGCGGACCGGGCTCGACTACGCGTCGACGGCCGAGGGCGTCATGCACGCCTGTGGGCACGACATGCACGTCAGCTGTCTCCTCGGAACGCTCAAGCTCCTCGCGGACGCCCGCTCGCTGTGGAGCGGCACCGTCCTCGGCGTATTCCAGCCCGCCGAGGAGGTCGGACAGGGCGCGCGGGCCATGCTCGACGACGGTCTCTACGAGCGGTTCGGCACCCCCGACGTGGTGCTCGGCCAGCACGTCGGGCCGTTCCCGGCCGGGCTGATCGGCGCGCACGCGGGTCCCGCCTTCGCCGCCACCGACGCGCTCAGGGTCGTCATGTACGGCAAGGGGGCGCACGGTTCGCGGCCCGAGGCGTCGGTCGACCCGGTGGTGATGGCCGCCTCGACCGTCATGCGGCTCCAGACGATCGTCTCGCGCGAGATCCCGGGCGGTGAGACGGCCGTCGTCACCGTGGGCGCGCTCAACGCCGGGACCAAGGACAACATCATCCCGGACGAGGCCGAGCTGCAGCTCAACATCCGTACGTACAAGGACGAGGTGCGCACGAAGGTGCTCGCCGCGGTGGAGCGGATCGTGCGCGGGGAGGCCGCCGTCGCGGGGGCGGAGCGCGAGCCCAGCATCACCGGGATCGACTCGTTCCCGGTGCTCGTCAACGACGCCGGCGCGACGGCCCGCACGATGGCCGCGGTCGGCGCGGTCATCGGCGACGACCGCGTGCTCGACCCGGGGCCCGTGACCGGCAGCGAGGACGTCGGCCTGTTCGCCACGGAGGCCCAAGTCCCGCTCTGCTACTGGCTGTTCGGTGGCACGGACCCCGAGGCGTACGGGTCCGCGTTCGCCGCGGGCACCGTCGACAGGGACATCCCCTCCAACCACTCGCCCTTCTTCGCCCCGGTCGTCGAGCCCACCCTGACCACCGGTGTCACGGCCCTCACCACGGCCGCGCTCGCCTGGCTCGACGCGCGGTAGCCGGCCGCTCAACGGCCCAACAGGCGCATCCCGCCGGTGAGTTCGCGCAGACAGCGCACCGCGAGCTCGGCGGGGGAGCCGGCGCCCGAGGCGGGGGCGTCGGTGACGGCCCACGCCTCCAGGGCCACCCGGATCGCGTCGGTGGCCGCCGCCGCCACGAGGCGGACCTCCAGGCCGTCGGCGCCCGGCCCGGCGAGCCGGGCGAGCACGGGAAGCAGGCGCTCCTCGGAGTCCTGGTTCACCCGGTACCAGACCGCGCGCAGCGCCGCGTCGTGCTCGGCGGCGCGCAGCAGTCCCCTGGTCCATCGCAGCTGCTCGACGGCGGCCGCGTCGGGCGCCGAGAGGGCCTGGCGGACGGCGACCTCCAGGGTCCTGGCGAGGGGGCCGGGCTCGGCGGCCTCCAGCAGCGCGCGCCACCGTTCGGCGCCGCCCGAGAGCAGGGGCCCGACCGCGTCCTGCTTGGAGCGGAAGTAGCGGTAGAAGGTGCGCAGCGCGACCCCGGCGTGCCGGGCGATGGCCTCGGCGGTGGTGCCGTCCGGCCCGTGCTCGGCGAAGAGTGCGGCCGCGGCCCGGGCGATGTCGAGCTGGGTCGCGGCCTTGCGGCGTTCGGTGAGCGAGGGGGCGGGCGCGGACGGGGACTGCGGAACGGGGTGGGTCACTTCGCCAGCGTACGCCCGGGACCTCTGGGTGTGCATGGATTGACGTCGTGGCAAAACGTGCCATCCGGGCGTACGGTGGACGTCGAACGCTGCCACCCCCCGGTAGGCGGACGCTGCCGTCCCGGCAGTCGTCGGACACATCGAGAAAGCTGGACCCGCGATGAGCGTGAACACCGTCACCGACCGCTACGAAGGACGCCGCGCCCTGGTCACCGGGGGTGGCTCCGGCATCGGGCAGGCCACCGTGCTGCGCATGCTCGCCGAGGGCGCCCATGTGGTGGCCGCCGACGTCAGTGAGGCGGGCCTGAAGGACACCGCGGACAAGGCGGGCGCCGGCATCGGACGGCTCACCACGCTCGTCGTCGACATAGCCGACGAGGCGTCGGTCCGCGAGGGCGTCGCGGCCGCGGTCTCCGCGCTCGGCGGCCTGGACGTGCTGGTCAACGCGGCCGGCATCCTGCGCTCCTCGCACACCCACGAAACGAGCCTGGCCGACTTCAACCAGGTCGTCGCGGTCAACCTGACCGGCACCTTCCTGATGATCCGCGAGGCCGTTCCGGCGCTGCTCGAAGGCAACGGGGCCGCCGTCGTCAACTTCAGCTCGACCTCGGCGGTGTTCGCCCACCCGTACATGGCGGCCTACGCGGCGAGCAAGGGCGGAATCCAGTCGATGACGCACGCACTGGCCGCCGAGTACGCCAAGCAGGGCATCCGCTTCACCGCCGTGCAGCCCGGTTCGATCTCCTCCGGCATGACGGACGGAAGCGGCGCCTCCCGCTCCAGCGTGGGCCCCGGCCTGCCCGCCGACGCCGACATGTCCCTCTTCATGAAGCTCGCCCCGGCCATCGGCCAGGGCTTCGCGGGCCCGGAGACGGTGGCCTCGGTGGTCGCGATGCTGGCGAGCGACGACGGGCGCTTCATCACCGGTACCGAGGTCCGCGTCGACGGCGGCACGCACTTCTGAGGTCCGACACCGAGGTCCACGTCGAGGCGGCACGCACTTCTGAGGGCCG
Source organism: Streptomyces xanthochromogenes (assembly GCF_014650455.1). Taxonomy (GTDB): domain Bacteria; phylum Actinomycetota; class Actinomycetes; order Streptomycetales; family Streptomycetaceae; genus Streptomyces; species Streptomyces xanthochromogenes. The sequence continues at coordinate 330,861 of NZ_BMUZ01000002.1, forward strand.
GTACGCGGCTCCGGCCGGTGGCGCGCGGCCCGTCCCGGCGCGCTCAGCCGGTGCCGAACCGCTCCCACAGGCGCGGGAAACGGTCCGCGAGCGCCGAGTCGTCCTCGAAGTCCAGCGGCGTCCCCTCCGGCTCCTCGGCCTGGGCGGGGATGCCGAGGTCCGGAGCCTCGACTCCGGTGAGCTGCTCGTACGCCTCGTCCGCGGCGTAGCCGAGCTCCTCGCCGTCGCCGTCGACCTCCTCGTCGAACTCGCCGAGGAGGCCGGCGAGCGCGTCCGGGTCGTGCAGCGCGCCCTCGAAGACCTCGCGGCCCTGGCCGATGAGCCAGCAGCGGAAGTAGTCGAAGGCGTCGTCGCTCGCCCCGTCGAGCAGCACGGCCGCGGCTCCCCACAGGTCCCAGCGGTAGGCCCGGTTGTAGCGCGCCTCGAAGTGCCGGGCGAAGTCGAGCACGGAGTCGGGGTCGTACTGCAGCAGCCGGTCCACCAGCAGGTCGGCCTGTTCCTCGGGGTCGCCGTCGGCGGCCTCGCGAGCACGGTCGACGATCTCCCAGAACTCCGTCTCGTCCATCACGGAACCAGCATCGTGGGTGGGGGAGGGCGGCGCACGCGGAGCGGCGCTATTCGTCCGGTTGCCGCTCCCGGACGCTGCCCCGCGCCCGGCCCGGCTACTCGTCGAGCGGACGCAGCGGGGTCGCCACCGTCTCCCAGCGCGAGTCGAACCACGCCTGGACCTGCTGGAACTCCGCGCGTTCCAGGGGCCGCGCCCCGTTGCCCTCCAAGGTGGCCGGGAACAGGGTGTCGCTGTGCAGTTCCAGTACCTCTATGGACGCGGCGTCCACCAGGATGCGGGTCTTGCGCAGGAAGTAGTAGCCGGTCAGCATCTGGGTGCCGTTGATGAGGTAGCGCTTCTCGCCGGGCACCGTCGGAAGGCCCCGGATCTCCACGGACACCGAGCCGACCGTGCCCTCCTCGGCCAGCTGGGTGAGCGAGTGGTGCAGCGCCTCCGCGTACATCCGGATGACCCGGCGAAGCCGCCGCAGCGGGCGCAGGTCCCCCGGGTCGTCGAGGTGGCGCGGATAGGGGTGGTGGGTGTCCAGGTCCGGCACCAGGACCCGTACCCGGACCGAACGGGGGGCCGCCCGGTCGCCGAGGCGGATCAGCTCGGCCTGCTGCTGGACCGCGCGGGACAGCTCCTCGGTGTGCAGCGACCATACGTCCAGGGAGACGTGGGGGGCCTCGAAGGCGCGGGAGACGTAATGGACCAATGGCCGCCCGATGGCAGCCTGCCGGGCCACCCGGGCGCCGCGCCCGGACACTCCCTCCTCCAGGAGCTGCTCGTCGCGCAGCAGCTGGAGCGCCTTCTGCACGGTGCCGCGTCCGCAGCGGAAGCGCCGCATGAGCTGCTCCTGTTTGGGCAGCCCCTCGCCGGGCGCCGGCACCCCGTTCTGGATGTCCTGGCGCAGCGCGTCGGCGACCAATCGGTAGCGGGGGATCTCCCCGGCGTCTTCCCGGTCGGCCCCGTTGATGTGGGTCGTCACCCACCGAGGCTACAACTCGCGGTCAGGACAGGACAGATGGCTGCATCGACCGGTCAACTGGCCCTGTTGCCCGGTTGGTTGGGGTGCATGGTCGGTCAACCTCCCATTGGCATAGTCGTGTTGCTCAATATGCAGTCGGTTGACCATAGATGGCAGCCATTCAGCCCGGGTAGGAAGAGGGCACACGATCGCCTGCCATTGAGGGTGCCGAGCGTCACTCCACGCGGTCCGCGGCGGCGACAACCGGAGGAGGTGTTCCATGGGACTGGAGACACGCGTGCAAATCGTCCTCGAACTGCTGTCGAACGTGGGTGTGGTGTCCCTGCTCGGCCCGTCGGGCCTGCTGGTGCTCGCGCTGGGCGTGCTGCTCGCGAAGGGCGGCGGCTCGGACGGCGAACGGCCGCCCGCGGTCCCGGCCGGGCCGCGCACCAACCTGGTGTGCGTGGCGGCCGTGCTCCTGGTGATCCTGCTGATCGCCGCCCGCTGAGCGGGACGTCACGGCGAACGGCGCCCGCTCCGGATGCGGCTCAGTTCGGCTCCATGGGGCGGGCGATGGTGTTCCACAGGGAGTCGAACCACTGCTGGGTCTGCTCCACATAGCTGCGGGTGACCTGGTCGTCGTCCACCACGGTGTGCCGGAAGAGCATGCCCTCCACGCCGAGCATGTCGTAGATCTCGATCGGATTCCGGTCGAGATCCACGGTGCGTTCGGTCACCTGGTAGTGCCCGGCGAGGACCTCGCTGCCGTTGAGGATGTAGACCTTCTGCGTCGGCGTGATCGACACCTTGCGGGCCTCGACCGTCACGTCCGGGACCAGATCGCGGACCTTCAGCATCCGCAGCGAGTGGCGCAGCGAGCCGTAGATGTGGTCGCTGGTGATCCGCAGCCGCTCGCGCGGCCGGGTGTTGCCGAGGTCGCCGATCACCTGCGGCAGCGCGAGGGGCGCCTCGGCGTCGGGCAGCAGGATGCGCACCGCGACACGGCGCGGGCCCGCGCCCTCGGCCTGCACGGTGACGAGCGGGCCTGCCAGCGCCGAGGCCAGCGTCTCGCCATTGAGGCAGTACGCGTCGATGGTCACCTCGTCCTGGCGGAAGCACTGCGCCACCCGCTCGCCCAGGAAGACGCCGGCGGGGCGGGGCGAATGGCGGCGCGGTCCGGGTACCTCGCGCCGGTCCTGCCGGTCCGGGCGCCGGTCCGGGCGGGCCACCGTCGGCGGGGTGCCCTGCTGGGCCCGCCGGATCAGGCCTTCCCGCTCCAGGAGCTCGACGGCGCCGCGGACCGCGCCGCGCGGTACCGAGAAGCGCTCGCTGAGCTGCGCCTGGGTCGGGAGGTGCTCACCGACCCGCAGCTCCCCGCAGGAGATGAGGGCACGCAGACCGTCGGCGACCACATCCCGCGGACGACGCTGTCCATCGGTAGAAGCGCTGATTCCAGGCACACAGCAAGCCTACAACGGGCTGCCAATGACGGCGAGTTGTCTGCCGGAAACTGCCCGTATCTGCCAATGGCCCGCGCTATGCGTAGAGTTGGCGCAGCCCATGGGCGGCCTCGATGAAGCGGGCGCGCAGGCCGGCGGGCTCCATGACCTCCAACTCCGGTCCCAGGGAGAGGAGTTGGCTGTACGCCACGTCCTGGGACTCGACCGGAAGGGTGAGGGTCAGCCAGCCGTCCTCGTCCGCCTCTCCGGCGCGCTCCAATGCCTCGCGGACGGGACCCCGGTCGCCGGTGGCGTACGGCAACAGGGCGGCTCCGGCCGGCGAGACCCGTACGACCACCGTCTCCCTGAGCACCGCGCGGGCGAACTCCTCGGCCCGTGCCTCCCAGAAGCGCGGCAGGTCGAAGTCCTCGTCCCGCACGAAGCGGTCCTCGCCGACCGCGACCGCCGTGAACCGGTCGAGCCGGTACACCCGGAAGTCGCCGCGCTCCTCGGCGGGGCGTGCGCACAGGTACCAGACGCCCGCCTTCAGGACCAGGCCGTACGGTTCCAGGTTCCGCTCCGCCTCGGGGCGGTCCGGGCGCCGGTAGCCCACCCGTACGTTCCGGTCGTCCCACACCGCTTCGGCCACGGCGGGCAGCAGCTCGGGCGTCTCGGGCTCCTGCCACCAGCCGGGGGCGTCCAGATGGAAGCGCTGGGCGGCGACGGAGGGAGCGTCCTTGAGGGAGGGGAGCAGGGCCGCCGACACCTTCAGACGGGCGGCCGAGGCGGCGTCCTCCAGGCCCATCTCCCGCAGCGCGCCCGGTACGCCGGACAGGAAGAGCACCTCGGCCTCGGAGCGGGCCAGGCCCGTGAGGCGGGTGCGGTACCCGCCGACCAGGCGGTAGCCGCCCGCCCGTCCCCGGTCCGCGTACACCGGCACCCCCGCCTCCGCGAGCGCCTGCGCGTCCCGGGTGACGGTGCGCTCGGAGACCTCCAGCTCCCGGGCCAGTTCGGCGGCGGTCATGGCGGGCCTCGCCTGGAGGAGCAGCACCATCTTGATGAGCCGGGCAGCACGCATGGGCCCATTCTGCGCGCTCTCGCCGCGCGGCCGTGGCTGGCCGTGCGGGCTTGCCCCGGCGGGGCGGGCTTGTCCGCGCGGCTGCCTTCCGGGGGAGGGTGGGGGACTGCGCGCTCGGCCGCGCACGGCCTGGGGTCGAAGGCGGTCGCTTTTCGGGTGCGGGCCGTCCCCGGCCGGTCGCGCAGTTCCCCGCGCCCCTGGTTGCCTGGGGCTGGACAGGGACGTGTCTTCGGGGCGTGCCTGCGGACCCCGTCTTCGGGTGCGGACCGTGCGTGGCCGGTCGCACAGTTCCCCGCGCCCCCAACTCCCCGGGCCCGGCCCGCGCCCGGACCACCGGCCATCGGACCTGCGTCCGCAACACCCCGGGCCCGGCCCGCGCCTGGACCACCGGCCATCGGACCTGCGCCCCCCCAAGGCCCGGGCCCCGGTCGCGTCCGGAGGGCTAGGACTCGGTGAGGGCGATCACCGAGAACACCCCGCCCTGCGGGTCCCGCAGCAGGGCGAAGCGGCCGGGCGGGATCGAGGTGGGCGGGACGTGGACCTCGCCGTCCAGTTCCCGTGCCCGCGCGGCGACCGCGTCGCAGTCCTCGACCTGGACGTACACCATCCAGTGCGCCGGCACCTCGGGCGGGAAGTCGGAGCCCATCCGCATCATGCCGCTGAAGCTCTCCCCGCCGAGCTTCCACTCCGTGTACTCGGAGGACGATCCGTACGGGTCGGCCGCGTCGGCGTGCCAGCCGAAGACCGTCCCGTAGAACGTCTTCGCCCGGTCGCTGTCGCGGGTGAGGAGCTCGAACCAGCACATGCCGCCCGGCTCGTCCACGACGCCGAAGCCGTGGTGCTCCTTGGGCTGCCAGACGCCGAACACCGCGCCCTCGGGGTCGCTGAGCACCGCGAGCCGGCCGGACTCGAAGACGTCCATGGGGCCCGCGACGATCGAGCCGCCGTTGCCGGTCACCGTCGCGGCCGTCGCGTCGGCCGACTCGACCTGGAAGTACGCCAGCCAGGCCACCGGCTGCTCCGGCGCCATGCAGGGCCCGTACCCGCCGACGTACCGGTCGCCGAGCAGGAACATGCCGTAGCCACCTGCCTCCTCCATCGGCACGTCCGCGCCCTGCCAGCCGAAGAGGTCTCCGTAGAAGGCCTTGGCCGCGGGCACGTCGGTCGTCGAGAGGTCGGCCCAGACGGGTGCGGACGGGCGGTCGGAGATCTTCATGCGCTGCTCCCGGAGTCGTACCGCCCCCGGTCGACATTGACGCACGCGTGCCCCGACCCGGCAATCGGGACGGGGCACGCGTGGGTGACCTCCGGGTCGGGCCCGGGCCGCGGTGCTCGCACACCGGAGCCGGGACCGGACCCCGCGGCCTACAGGCCGTAGCGCTCGCGCGCTTCCTTCACGGACGTGACCGGGACCTCGCCGCGCTTGGCGAGCTGGGCCAGGGCCGCGACGACGATCGACTGGGCGTCGACGCCGAAGTGGCGGCGGGCCGCCTCGCGGGTGTCGGAGAGGCCGAAGCCGTCCGCGCCCAGCGAGGAGTAGTCCTGCTCGACCCACTGCGCGATCTGGTCCGGGACCTGGCGCATGTAGTCGGACACCGCGAGGACGGGGGACTCCACGCCCTCAAGTGCCTTGCGGATGAAGGGAGTTCGCTCCTCGCCGCGCAGCAGGGCGGCGTCCGCCTCCAGGGCGTCGCGGCGCAGCTCGGTCCAGGAGGTGGCGGACCACACGTCGGCGGCCACGCCCCACTCCTCGGCGAGCAGCTTCTGTGCTTCGAGCGTCCAGTGGATCGCGGTACCCGAGCCCAGCAGCTGGATGCGCGAGGCGTTGACAGGGACGGTGACGCCCGCGGACTCCGCCGTGTTGAAGCGGTACAGGCCCTTGACGATGCCCTCGTCGATGCCCGAGGGCTTCGCCGGCTGCGGCATCGGCTCGTTGTAGACCGTCAGGTAGTAGAAGACGTCCCGGTCCTCGCCCGGGGCCGCCTCGCCGTACATCCGGCGCAGACCGTCCTTGACGATGGCCGCGACCTCGTAGGCGAAGGCCGGGTCGTAGGACAGGGCCGCCGGGTTGGTCGCCGCGATCACCGGGGAGTGGCCGTCCGCGTGCTGGAGGCCCTCACCGGTCAGGGTCGTACGGCCGGCGGTGGCGCCCACCAGGAAGCCGCGGCCGAGCTGGTCGCCGAGCTGCCACATCTGGTCGGCCGTCCGCTGCCAGCCGAACATCGAGTAGAAGATGTAGAACGGGATCATCGGTTCGCCGTGCGTGGCGTACGCGGACGACGCGGCGATGAAGTCGGCCATCGAGCCGGCCTCGGTGATGCCCTCGTTGAGGATCTGGCCGTCCTTGGCCTCGCGGTAGTACATCAGCTGGTCGCGGTCGACCGGCTCGTACGTCTGGCCCTTCGGCGAGTAGATGCCGAGCGAGGGGAACAGCGACTCCATGCCGAAGGTGCGGGCCTCGTCCGGGACGATCGGGACCCAGCGCTTGCCGGTCGTCTTGTCGCGGATCAGGTCCTTCATCAGCCGGACGAACGCCATGGTGGTGGCCATGGACTGGCTGCCGGAGCCCTTGTCGAAGGCCGCGAACGACTTGTCGGCCGGGGCCGGCAGCGGGGCGATCGCGTGGCTGCGGCGGGCCGGGGCCGGGCCGCCGAGCGCCGCGCGGCGCTCCTGGAGGTAGCGGACCTCGGGGGAGCCGGCGCCGGGGTGGCCGTAGGGGACCTGGCCGTCGACGAACTGGGCGTCCGAGATGGGCAGTTCAAGAAGGTCACGCATGTTCTTGAACTCGTCGTTGGTGAGCTTCTTCATCTGGTGGTTCGCGTTCTTGGACGCGAAGCCCTCACCGAGGGTGAAGCCCTTGACGGTCTGCGCCAGGATGACGGTCGGCGCACCCTTGTGGGACAGGGCGGCCTTGTAGGCGGCGTACACCTTGCGCGGCTCGTGGCCACCGCGCGAGAGGTGGAAGCACTCCAGGATCTTGTCGTCCGAGAGCAGCTTCGCCATCTCGACGAGCGCCGGGTCCTTGCCGAAGAAGTCCTCGCGGATGTAGGCCGCGTCGCGCGTCTGGTACGTCTGCACCTGGGCGTCGGGGACCTCGCGGAGGCGGCGGACGAGCGCGCCGGTGGTGTCGAGCTGGAAGAGCTCGTCCCAGGCGCCGCCCCACAGCGACTTCACGACGTTCCAGCCGGCGCCGCGGAACTGGGCCTCCAGCTCCTGCACGATCTTGAAGTTGGCGCGGACCGGGCCGTCGAGGCGCTGCAGGTTGCAGTTGATGACGAAGGTCAGGTTGTCCAGACCCTCGCGGGCGGCGAGCGCGAGGGCCGCCGTCGACTCGGGCTCGTCCATCTCGCCGTCACCGAGGAACGCCCACACGTGGGAGTTGGAGACGTCCTTGATGTTCCGGTTGGTGAGGTACCGGTTGAAGCGCGCCTGGTAGATCGCGGAGAGCGGGCCGAGTCCCATGGACACGGTCGGGAACTCCCACAGCCAGGGCAGGCGGCGCGGGTGCGGGTAGGACGGCAGGCCGTCGCCGCCGGACTCCTGGCGGAACTTGTCGAGGTGCGCCTCGGTGAGGCGGCCGTCGAGGAAGGCGCGGGCGTAGATGCCGGGCGAGGCGTGGCCCTGGATGTAGAGCTGGTCGCCGGATCCGTCGCCCTCCTTCCCGCGGAAGAAGTGGTTGAAGCCGGTCTCGTACAGCCAGGCCGCGGACGCGAAGGTCGCGATGTGGCCGCCGACGCCGTACTTCGAGCCGCGGGTCACCATGGCCGCCGCGTTCCAGCGGTTCCACGCGGTGATCCGGCGCTCCATCTCCTCGTCGCCGTCGATGGCGGGCTCGGAGGAGGAGGGAATGGTGTTGACGTAGTCCGTCTCCAGCAGCTTCGGCAGGGCGAGGCCCGCGCCTTCGGCGTGCTGCAGCGTGCGGCGCATCAGATACGCGGCCCGGTGCGGGCCGGCGGCCTTGGCGACGGCATCGAGGGAGGCCGCCCATTCGGCGGTCTCCTCGGTGTCACGGTCCGGGAGCTGGTCGAGCTCGCTCGGAAACTTGGCTACGGGGTCGATCATGATCGCCGCCTTCCGGACAGGAGGGGGGTGGAGAAATAGGGGCCTTTGTCTGGCAGGACGGGGCCTTGGACCGGTGAGTCCGCCGTTGACTGTAAGCCGACGATCGATGATCGATCAAAGCGTTGGGCCAAAAACTTCTTCGAATCGCAAAAGTCGGCACAGGGTGCCGTAAAAAAGGGCACCGGGTGCCTTGGATTGCCAGGTGCCCGGCCGGCTGCCGTGCAGGTCAGGCGCTACGCGGCGCGCACCCCAGGACATGGGCCTTCACCAGCGCGCCGATGGCCGGATCGCGCCGCCGGAACGCCGCCACGAGGTCCTCGTGCTCCTCGGCGTACGACTTCTGTACGGTTCCGAGCCAGCGGATCGAGAGCGCCGTGAACACCTCGATGCCGAGGCCCTCCCATGTGTGCAACAGCACACTGTTGTCGGCGGCCCGCACCAGTTCCCGGTGGAATCCGACCGTGTGCCGCACCTGCGCGGTGCCGTCGGCCGCCCGGTCCGCCGCGTACAGGGCCGCCACGTGCGGCTCCAGGGCCGAGCAGTCCCCGGCGAGCCGCTCGGCCGCGAGCTCGGCCGCGATCTGCTCCAGACCGGCCCGGACCGGATAGCTCTCCTCCAGGTCCGCCGCGCTCAGATTGCGCACCCGTACGCCCTTGTTGGGCGCCGACTCGATCAGGCGCAGGCTCTCCAGCTCGCGCAGGGCCTCGCGCACCGGCGTCTGGCTGACCTGGAGCTCCACCGCGATGCGCCGCTCCACGATCCGCTCACCGGGCTTCCAGCGCCCGCTGACGATCCCCTCCACGATGTGCTCGCGGATCTGCTCGCGCAGCGAGTGGACGACGGGCACGGTCATGCGGGCTCCTTAGGGCGAGCGGTGACCTCCAAACAATACGGCCGCGTCCCCGTCCGGAAGTGCCCGGACGGGGACGCGGCCGCTGGTGAGACGAGTCTTACAGCCGTCCCACGGTGCCTCTCAGGGCCTTACAGGCCGAGCTCGACCTCGAACTCGCCGGCCTCCAGGATCGCCTTGACGGCGCTCAGGTAGCGAGCCGCGTCGGCGCCGTCCACCAGACGGTGGTCGTAGGAGAGCGCGAGGTAGGTCATGTCGCGGATACCGATGACGGTGCCCTCGGCGGTCTCGATGACCGCCGGACGCTTGACCGTGGCACCGATGCCCAGGATGGCGACCTGGTTCGGCGGCACGATGACCGTGTCGAACAGCGCACCGCGCGAGCCGGTGTTGCTGATCGTGAAGGTCGCGCCGGACAGCTCGTCCGGGGTGATCTTGTTGGCGCGGACCTTGCCGGCCAGCTCCGCGGTCGCCTTCGAGATGCCGGCGAGGTTGAGACCGCCCGCGTTCTTGATGACCGGGGTCATCAGACCCTTCTCGGAGTCCACGGCGATGCCGATGTTCTCCGAGTCGAAGTACGTGATGGTGCCCTCGTCCTCGTTGATCCGGGCGTTGATGACCGGGTGGGCCTTCAGCGCCTGGGCCGCCGCCTTCACGAAGAACGGCATCGGGGACAGCTTGACGCCCTCGCGGGCGGCGAAGGAGTCCTTCGCGGCCGCGCGCAGCTTCATCAGCTTGGTGATGTCCACCTCGACGACGCTGGTGAGCTGCGCCTGCGAGTGCAGGGCCTTCATCATGTTGTCGCCGATGACCTTGCGCATGCGGGTCATCTTGACCGTCTGGCCGCGCAGCGGGGACGCCTCCAGGGAGGGGGCGGCCTTCGCGGCGGGGGCAGCGGCGGCAGCGGCCGGAGCCGGAGCCTTGGCGGCCTCGGCGGCGGCGATGACGTCCTGCTTGCGGATGCGACCGCCGACGCCGGTGCCCTTGACAGCGCCCAGGTCCACACCGGACTCGGAGGCGAGCTTGCGGACCAGCGGCGTGACGTACGCGCCGTCGTCACCGGAGGTGGCGGCGGGAGCGGACGCCGGAGCGGCAGCCGGTGCCGGAGCGGCCGCGGGAGCCGGGGTGGCCGGAGCCGGTGCGGCGGGGGCGGCCGGAGCGGCGGCGGGGGCCGGAGCCGGAGCGGCCGGAGCGGGCGCCGGGGCAGCGGCCGGAGCCGGGGCGGGGGCGGCCGCGGGGGCCGGGGCGGCCGGAGCCGGGGCAGCGGCCGGAGCGGCGCCCGGGGCACCGATGACGGCGAGCTTGGCGCCGACCTCGGCGGTCTCGTCCTCACCGACGACGATCTCGAGCAGCACGCCCGCGACCGGAGCCGGGATCTCGGTGTCGACCTTGTCGGTGGAGACCTCGAGCAGCGGCTCGTCCTCGGCCACCTCCTCGCCGACCTCCTTGAGCCAGCGGGTGACGGTGCCCTCGGTCACGCTCTCGCCGAGCGCGGGGAGGACGACGTCGGTGCCCTCGGCGGAGCCACCGCCGGAAGCGGCCTCGGCCGTGGGGGCCGGGGCGGGGGTCTCGGCCTCGGTGGAGGGCGCGGCCTGCGGCGCGGGCGCCTCCTGGGCCGGAGCCTCCTGTGCCGGGGCGGCCTCGGCGGCCGGAGCGGCCTCGGCCGCGGGGGCGCCGGTGCCGTCATCGATGATGGCGAGCTCGGCGCCGACCTCGACGGTCTCGTCCTCGGCCACCTTGATGGAGGCCAGGATGCCGGAGGCGGGGGCGGGGATCTCGGTGTCGACCTTGTCGGTCGAGACCTCGAGCAGCGGCTCGTCGGCCTCGACGCGCTCGCCCTCGGCCTTCAGCCAGCGGGTGACGGTGCCCTCGGTGACGCTCTCGCCGAGCGCCGGAAGGGTTACGGAAACCGACATGGTTTCGGTTGCTCCTTACGAAATTGCGGTAGTGGTCGTCGCGCCCGAGGGGCTGTTAGTCGTGGGAGTGCAGCGGCTTGCCGGCCAGCGCCAGGTGGGCCTCGCCGAGCGCCTCGTTCTGCGTCGGGTGCGCGTGGATGAGCTGCGCGACCTCGGCCGGCAGCGCCTCCCAGTTGTAGATCAGCTGGGCTTCGCCGACCTGCTCGCCCATACGGTCACCGACCATGTGGACGCCGACCACGGCGCCGTCCTTGACCTGGACGAGCTTGATCTCGCCCGCGGTCTTGAGGATCTTGCTCTTGCCGTTGCCCGCGAGGTTGTACTTCAGAGCGACGACCTTGTCCGCGCCGTAGATCTCCTTGGCCTTGGCCTCGGTGATGCCCACGGAGGCGACCTCGGGGTGGCAGTACGTCACCCGGGGCACGCCGTCGTAGTCGATCGGGACGGTCTTGAGACCGGCCAGACGCTCCGCCACCAGGATGCCCTCGGCGAAGCCGACGTGCGCGAGCTGGAGCGTCGGGACGAGGTCGCCGACGGCGGAGACGGTGGGCACGTTGGTGCGCATGTACTCGTCGACCAGGACGTAACCGCGGTCCATCGCGACGCCCTGCTCCTCGTAACCGAGGCCCTGGGAGACGGGGCCGCGGCCGATGGCGACGAGGAGGACCTCGGCCTCGAACTCCTTGCCGTCGGCCAGCGTGACCTTCACACCGTTGGCGGTGTACTCGGCCTTCTGGAAGAAGGTGCCCAGGTTGAACTTGATGCCGCGCTTGCGGAACGCGCGCTCCAGGATCTTGGAGCTGTTCTCGTCCTCGACCGGCACGAGGTGCTTGAGGCCCTCGATGACGGTGACGTCGGTGCCGAAGGACTTCCACGCCGAGGCGAACTCGACGCCGATGACGCCGCCGCCCAGGATGATCGCGGACTGCGGGACGCGGTCCAGGGTCAGCGCGTGGTCGGAGGAGATGATCCGGTTGCCGTCGATCTCCAGGCCCGGCAGCGACTTCGGCACGGAGCCGGTCGCCAGCAGGACGTGGCGGCCCTGGATGCGCTGGCCGTTGACGTCCACCGAGGTCGGGGAGGACAGGCGTCCCTCACCCTCGATGTAGGTCACCTTGCGGGAGGCGACCAGGCCCTGCAGCCCCTTGTACAGGCCCGAGATGACCTCGTCCTTGTACGCGTGGACCGCGTTGATGTCGATGCCCTCGAAGGTCGCCTTGACGCCGAACTGGCCGGCCTCGCGCGCCTGGTCGGCGATCTCGCCGGCGTGCAGCAGGGCCTTCGTGGGGATGCAGCCGTTGTGCAGGCAGGTGCCGCCGAGCTTGTTCTTCTCGATCAGGGCGACGTCCAGGCCCAGCTGCGCTCCGCGCAGGGCCGCGGCGTAGCCGCCACTGCCACCGCCGAGGATCACTAGGTCGAAAACGGTGCTGGCGTCGTTCGCCACGTCACGTCCTCCATGCATGTGCGCCGGGCGCGGTCGTCGATGACCGGCGGCGGCTGGTGTTCGGCCGCTTGTCTTCGGCCCTGTGGTGGGGGCCCTGTCCTGCCGAGAACCCATCTTCGCACTTGTTGACGGAAGGCGGGACGCGGGGCCGGGGTCTGAGACGGCCGATCGTCGGGCACGGAGCCGCTCAGAGGTCACTCCACCGCCGCGCGAAGACGTACGGATTTCATCTACAGCGAAATCCGGCCGAAGCGTGACGGTACGGAGCGTGAACACGGGCGGCCCCGGCACGTATGCCAGGGACCGCCCTGTGTGTCGGCTGTGGACGGGCTGTCAGCCGAGGTCGCCCGAGGCGGTGCGCTCCGCGAGGCGGAGCAGGGTGCGCACCGAGGAGCCGGTGCCGCCCTTGGGGGTGTAGCCGTGCGGGGCGCCGTCGTTGTAGGCGGGGCCCGCGATGTCCAGGTGGGCCCAGGTGATGCCCTCGCCCACGAACTCCTTCAGGAACACGCCGGCCACCAGGCCGCCGCCCATCCGCACGCCCATGTTGGCGAGGTCGGCGGTGGGGGAGTCCATGGTCTTGCGCAGGTTCGCGGGGAGCGGCATCGGCCAGGACTGCTCGCCGGACTCCTCGGCGATCTCGTGGATCGCGGTGCGGAAGGCGTCGTCGTTGGCCATGATGCCGAAGGTGTGGTCGCCGAGGGCGACCACCATGGCGCCGGTCAGCGTCGCCACGTCGACGATCGCGTCCGGCTTCTCCTCGGAGGCCTTCCACAGCGCGTCGGCCAGGACCAGCCGGCCCTCGGCGTCGGTGTTGAGGACCTCGACGGTCTTGCCGCTGTACATGCGCAGCACGTCGCCGGGGCGGGTGGCCGAACCCGACGGCATGTTCTCGGCGAGCGCGAGCCAGCCGGTGACGTTGACCTCGACGCCGAGGCGCGCGGCCGCGACGACGGCGGCGAACACGGCGGCGGCGCCGCTCATGTCGCACTTCATCGTCTCGTTGTGGCCGGCCGGCTTGAGCGAGATGCCGCCCGAGTCGTAGGTGATGCCCTTGCCCACGAGCGCGAGGTGCTTGGCGTTCTTGGCGTGGGTGTACGTGATCTTCACCAGGCGCGGCGGGTTCTCGGAGCCGACGCCGACGCCGAGGATGCCGCCGAAGCCGCCCTTCTCGAGCGCCTTCTCGTCCAGCACCTGGACCTTGAGGCCGTGCTCCTTGCCGGCGGCCGAGACCACCGCGGCGAAGGCCTCGGGGGTCAGGTCGTTCGGCGGGGTGTTGATGAGGTCGCGGGCGCGGTTCATCTCCTCGGTCAGCGCGAGGGAGCGCTCGACGGCCGCCTTGTGGGCCTTGTCGCGCGGCTTGGCGCCGAGCAGCGCCACCTCGGCGAGCGGCTCCTTGGCGTCGGGGCCGCGGTCCTGGTAGGCGGTGAAGGCGTACGCGCCGAGCAGGGCGCCCTCGCCGATCGCCTCGATGTCCTCGGCGGCCTCGATCGGCAGCGCGAACGCGGCCTTCTTGACGCCGTGCAGGGCGCGGGCGGCGTTGCCCGCGGCGGTGCGCAGCACCTCGGCGCCGTACGCCTCGTCCGCGCCCGGCGCGGTGCCGAGACCCACGGCGAGCACGAACGGGGCCTTGAGGCCGGAGGGCGACACGGCCTTGGTCACCTCACCCTCGGCACCGCGGGCGCCGAGGGTTTCCAGGACGGCGGCGAGCTTCCCGCCGAACGCCTTGTCCACGGCCTCGGCGCCGGGCGCGACGACCAGCCCACCCTTGGGGCCCGCGGCCTTGGCGACGCCGACGACGAGGGCGTCGGCGCGCAGCGTCGCCGCACCGGCAGTGCTGAGAGTCAGAGCAGTCACGGTGGTGAGATCTCTCTTCCTTGAGAATCCTGTGGAGTGTTCGACCGTCGGATGGGCCGGCCGGGGCCCGGTACATCGTATTTCGGGCGGGTCGACCACCAGCCACGAGCCTACGCGCGGTGACGGCGTTCGATCGCGGTGGCCTTAATTCACTCATCCGTGGTGTCTCTTTCACGTTTGGCCCGCACGCTCGCTGAGAGCTCCGTCACACTCGCCTCAATCGGGACAAGGGGCATCGCGCCCCTTTGCATCATCACCACAGGTTCTCCCTGCGCGCTCCGCGTACGGAGGGCCCTACGAGGGGGGACATATGAAGGCGAAGGCCTTGAAACTGAGCAGATCGCGGCTCGCGCTCACGGCGCTGATGGCCGCCGGGCTGCTGTCCACGGCCATACCGGCCGCCAATGCCGCGGCCACGGTGCTGCCGCGGATCGATCTGAAGGTGCTGGTACTCGACGACGGCGGGAGCGCGGTCGGTGCCATCGTCGCCGAGCTGAAGAACACCGGAGTGCCGTACCAGACGGTCGCGTTGAGCGCCGCGGGGCGGCCGACGATCAACGCCGCGTTCCTCAGCGACAACATCGCGGGCCGTCCGCACGCCAAGTTCCAGGGCGTCGTCGCGCCCAACGAGATCCCGTTCGGCAGCGCCGCGGCCGCCGAGCAGACCGCGCTCGCCGCGTACGAGAAGACCTTCGGGATCCGCCAGATCGACGCCTACACCTGGGCCCACCCCGAGGTCGGGCTCGACTACACCGACCAGCCCGGGGGCTTCTCCGGTCCCCTGGACGGCGTGAAGACCACCGTCAGCGCGGCCGGCAAGGCGGGGCCCTTCGGGTATCTCGACGGCCCGCTCACCTTCGAGGACAACGACCCGGCGGTGCCCGAGAGCTACGGCTACGCGGCCCACCCCCAGGCCGGCTTCACCAGCTACCTCGACGCCCCGAGCGGCGGCTCCATGCTCGGCCAGTACACCCACGACGGCCGCAGCGAACTGGTCGTCACCTTCGCCTACAACCAGTACCAGCAGCAGTTCCAGGCACTGGCCAAGGGCATGGTGGAGTGGGTCACCCAAGGGGTGCACCTGGGCCAGAGCCACAACTACTTCTCGGTGCACGTCGACGACGTGTTCGCGCCGGACGCCCGCTGGGACAGCGTCCACAACTGCACCCCGGGCGACTTCGACTGCCCCGACGGCGGCACCGCGAGCACCGACATCCGGATGACCGCGGCGGACGCCCAGTACGCGGCCCAGTGGGAGGCCACCAGCGGGTTCACGCTCGACATGGTCTTCAACGCGGGCTCGGGCGAGGAGTGGAAGTCCGAGAACGGCGGCACCGACGCCCTCGCGGCCCAACTCCTCGCCGACAAGGCCAAGTTCCGCTGGATGAACCACACCTACACGCACGAGTTCCTCGGCTGTGTGCAGGACAACACCGTGGTGCCGTGGGTCTGCAAGAAGAACGCCGACGGGTCCACCCAGTGGATGACCCGCGCAGACATCTCGTCGCAGATCTCGCAGAACTACAACTGGGCCGTCCAGAAGGGCCTCCCGGTCGACAAGAGCGAGATCGTCACCGGTGAGCACTCCGGCATGAAGGTGCTGCCGCAGCAGCCCGACGACAACCCGAACCTGGCGGGCGCCTTCGCCGACAACGGAATCAAGTGGGCGGGCAGCGACGCCTCGCGCGAGCCGGACCAGCGCGCGGTCGGCGCGGCCCTCACCGTGCCCCGGCACCCGATGAACGTGTACTACAACGTCGGCAAGGCCGCCGAGATGACCGACGAGTACAACTGGCTGTACACCTCGAAGGCCAACGGGGGCAGCGGCATCTGCGAGGACAACCCGGCGTCCACCTGCATGACCGCACCGCTGGACACCGCCACCGGCTACCAGTCGTACATCGTGCCCCGCGAGGCCAAGACCGCGCTCGGCCACGTCCTGTGGAACGACCCGCGGCCGCACTACGTCCACCAGTCGAACCTGGCCGAGGAGCGGATCCTCTACCCGGTGCTCGACAAGGTGCTCGGCGACTACAAGGCGCTGTACGCGGACAACGCCCCGATCGTGAACCTGCGCGAGAAGGACGCGGGAACCGAGTTCAGCCGCCGTGCGTCCTGGGACAAGGCGCTCGCTTCCGGTTCGGTGACCGCCTACCGGATCGGCACCGCGGTGACCGTGCAGGCTCCGAAGGGGGTGGCCGCACCGATCACGGCACCGGAGGGCACGCTCAAGCAACTGTTCATCGGCACCGCCGCGTTCGGGACGCCGTACGCGGGTGAGCGCTCCGACTGGTCCTCGCCCGAGGTGCTCCAGTCGGCGATCACACTGAAGCTGCCGGCCTGACCTGCCGGCTGATCGTCAGTACCGCACGACCGCTTGTCCTGGGGGGACAACAATGCCGAGCAGTGGCCGTCATGTCACCATGCTCACGGAAGGCACATATCCGCATATACACGGAGGTGTGAGCACCTGGTGCGACCAGCTCGTACGCGGCATGCCGGAGGTCGACTTCAACGTCGTCGCCCTCACCGGCAGCGGCCGTGAGCCGGTCGCCTGGGAGCTCCCGGCCAACGTCTACCGGCACACGGCCTTCCCCCTGTGGGGGCCGCAGCCCGGCAGGCGACGGCCGCTCCTCGGCAAGGAAAGGCGCCGGTTCACCGACACCTACGAGCGCTTCCTGCTCGCCATGCTCGACCCGGAGTCCGGCTGTGACTTCGCCTCGGCCCTGTACGGCCTGGCGGAGCTGGCCCGGGACGGGCGGCTCTCGGCGGCGCTCCGCTCCGAGGCGGCCCTCACGTCGCTGATGTGGATCTGGACCATGCCGCACCTGGCACTGTCCAGGGCGAAGCCGACCGTGCACGACGCCCTGACCGTGACCGACCTCCTGGAACACGCACTGCGCCCGCTGTCCGCCCGCATTCCGGCGGACAGCGTGGCGCACGCGGTCAGCAGCGGCCTCGCCACGCTGCCCGCACTCGCCGCGCAGTACTTCGACGGCGTGCCGTTCCTGCTCACCGAACACGGCATCTACCTGCGCGAGCGCTACCTCGGCTATCGCACCGTCGAGCAGAACTGGCCCGTAAAAGCAGTCCTGTTGAGCTTCTACCGGGAGCTCAACACGCTCGGCTACCGCAGGGCCGACCTCATCACGCCGTGCAACCAGTACAACCGCCGCTGGGAGGAGCGCGGAGGAGCCCCCTCCGAGCGCATCCGGACCGTCTACAACGGCGTCGACCCCGACCTGTTCCCGCACGCCGGACCCGACCCGGCCGTCCCCACCCTGAGCTGGTGCGGACGCATCGACCCCATCAAGGACCTGGAGACCCTGATCCGCTCGTACGCCATCGTCCGCGCCGAACTCCCCGACACCCGGCTGCGGTTGTACGGGGGAGTGCCGGCCGGCGGCGAGGACTACCGGATCAGGCTGGAGAAGCTGGCCGCCGAACTCGGCGTCACCGACGGCATCTCCTACGAGGGCCGCGTCACCGACGTGGCGAGCGCGTACGCGTCGGGCAGCGTGGTGATGCTGTCCAGCATCAGCGAGGGCTTCCCGTTCTCGCTGATCGAGGCGATGTCCTGCGGCCGCGCCACCGTCTCCACGGACGTCGGAGGCGTGCGCGAGGCGGCGGGCGAGGCGGGGATCGTGGTGCCGCCGCGGGAGCCCGCCGTGATGGCCGAGGCGGCCGTCGGGCTGCTCCGCGACCACGAACGCCGCGCCCGGCTCGGTGCCGAGGCCCGCCAACGGGTGATCGACAAGTTCACCCTGCACCGCTCGGTGGACGGCTTCCGCCGGATCTACCGGGAGCTGGCCGGGGTCCTCGAACCCGAGCCCGTACCGGCCGGGTCCGCGCCCGAGGACGACTGGACCCTGCAGCTCGTCGGCCCCTGGCGCCGCGAGCTGTCCCGGGACGTCCCGGCCGCCACCCTCGGCGGGGCCGCCCGGTGAGCGGTTCCCTGTGGATCGGCGGGAACGAAGGGCGGGACACCCTGCCCTTCATCCCGCGCCAGCGCCCCGCCAGGCCGGCCGGCGGCGATCCGATGTCCGAACTCGCCCTGCGCTTCGACGACTTGATAGCCGCGGCCGTCCACCCGGACGAGATAGCCGCGGTCATCGAGTCCGACGGCATGACCGACGCCCAGATAAGCGCCCGCTACGGGCACCCCGACTCCTTCTCGCTCGCCGAGGAGCTCTACGGCCGCGTGGAGCGCCGTTACCCCACGGCTCCCGCCCCGCCCCCGGAGCCCTGGCACGCCCACCTCGGCTCGTGCCTGCTGCGCGGCCTCGTCTTCGCCCTTCCCGGCCTCGCCTACGTCCTGGGCGCACCCCTGCTCGCCGGGCCCCGTGCCGCGTTCGGTCTGCCCGCCGGAACCGTTCCGCTGCTCGCGGGCACGGTCACCGGCTGGATGTGGAACCAGTCCCTCTCGCACCGCGCACACTCCTGGCTCAGCCTCGCCGACCGCCCCGCCGCGGTCCGCGCCCTGCGCCTGGGCGCCCCGCTGGGGGCCGCCCTCAGCGCCCTGTCCGCGATCGCCGTGACCGGACCCGGGGAACTGTCCGCCGCCGCGTTCGCCGCCGGCCAGTGCTGCTACCTCTCGGCGGCGACCGCCCTGCTCGTGCTCGGCCGTGAACGCCCGCTGTTCTGGGCCCTGTTGCCCCTGACTCCGGGGGCCCTGCCGGGTCTGCCCGCCGCCGTGGGGCCGCTGCTGCTGCTCGTCTCGCTGATCGCCGCGGTCACGCTCGCCGTGCTCACCCTGCGCGGCGAGGCGGCCGGTCCGGGGCCGCACGGCGCCGTCTCGCCGCGGCTCGCCGCGTCCGTGCCGTACGGCCTGTTCGGCCTCGGTACCGGTGTCCTCGTGCTGTACGCCGCCCTCGGCGACATCTTCCGGCACGGCTCGACGGGCACCGTCGCCGGGCCGTCCGCGGTCGCCCTCACGCTCAGCATGGGCCCCGCCGAATGGCTGCTGCACCGCTTCCGCGCCCGGAGCGCCACCGGCCTCCGGTTCACCCAGACCGCCCGGGGGTTCCGTGGCTCGGTCGTCGCGACGGTGACCCTGTGTCTCGGTGCGTACCTGCTGGTGCTCGCCGCGCTCGCCGAGGCC
This sequence comes from Streptomyces xanthochromogenes, assembly GCF_014650455.1. Classification (GTDB taxonomy): domain Bacteria; phylum Actinomycetota; class Actinomycetes; order Streptomycetales; family Streptomycetaceae; genus Streptomyces; species Streptomyces xanthochromogenes. Next base: position 350,119 of record NZ_BMUZ01000002.1, read on the forward strand.
GGCACCGGGCTGTGGCCGGACGCCCCCGTCCTGAGCGGGCTGCGCCTGGCGACGCTGCTCCTGATCGGCGCGGTGCTGTGGACCGGGCTGCTGCTCCAGTCGTTCGGGGCGGCGCCGGGCGCGGCCCTGGTGTGCTGTGCCGCGGCCGTCGCCCAGACGCTGGCGCTGGTGCTGGGCGCGCCGCCGACGACCGGCCTCGTGGTGTCCGGGACCGCGGCCGCGCTGCTGGCCGCCCTGGTCTGCGTCCTCCTGGGACGGGCGACCGCCCACCGCTCATGAGACCGTCGCGGAGCACCCCGAGTACCCCGAGCACGCTGCGAGGAAGCACATGAGCAAGCTGTTGGTGCCCTATTACGAGCACCCGGCCGAGCGTCCCGACGCCTGGGACGCGCTGATCGCCGCCGCGCCCTCGCTGTACGGGGTGGTCCTCAACCCGGCCGACGGGCCCGGGAGTTCACCCGACGAGGCCTTCGCCGCGGTGGCCGGCCGGCTGCGTTCGGCGGGGGTACGGGTGCTCGGCTACGTGGACACCGCCTACGGCCGCCGCCCGCCCCAGGACGTGGTGCGCGAGGCGGCCCGCCACCACGCCTGGTACGGGGTGCACGGGCTCTTCCTCGACCAGGCGGCCACCTCGGCGCGCCAACTGCCCTACTACGCCGACCTGCGCACCGCGCTCGCCGCGACCCACGACACGTACGTCACGCTGGTCCTGAACCACGGCGCGGTCCCGCACGCCGGCTATGCCCGGATCGCCGACCTCCTGGTCACCTTCGAGGGGCCCTGGTCGGCCTACCGGCCGTCCGGGCCGCCCGGGCCCGACACCTGCCACCTGGTGTACGAGGCCCCGCCGGACGCGGTGGCCCAGGCCCCGGTCCACTGCCTGGTCCCCGGCCGACTCCCGCACCCCTGGGGCACGTTGCCGTACCAGCTGGAGCCCGTCCGATGAGGCCTGCGCGCCGGCTGCTCCTGCCCCTGCTCCTGCCCCTGCTCCTGCTCACGGCCTGCACCGGCTCACCGGACGGCCCCGACGACGGGGGCGGGGACGGCCGGGGCACGGCGCCCCCCGCGTCCTCGGGACCCCACTGGCAGCCGAAGCCGGGCCTCACCTGGCAGTGGCAGCTCAAGGGCAGGCTCGACCCGAGCGTCGACGCCCAGGTCTACGACATCGACGCCTTCGACCAGAGCGCGGCGGCCGTGGCCGATCTGCACCGCAGGGGCCGCAAGGTGATCTGTTACGTCTCGACGGGCGCCTGGGAGAACTGGCGGCCCGACGCGGGCCGGTTCCCGAAGGAGGTGCTCGGCAAGGGCAACGGCTGGGACGGCGAGAAGTGGCTCGACATCCGCCGCACCGACGTCCTGGAGCCGCTGATCGCCCAGCGCTTCGACCTGTGCCGGGCCAAGGGCTTCGACGCGGTCGAGCCCGACAACATGGACGGCTACAACAACGACACCGGCTTTCCCCTCAAGGCCGCCGACCAGCTCCGCTACAACGAGCTGATCGCCCGGTTGGCCCATGACCGGGGTCTCGCCGTCGGCCTGAAGAACGACCTCGACCAGATCCCGCGGCTCCTGGCCCACTTCGACTTCGCGGTCAACGAGCAGTGCGCCCAGTACCACGAGTGCGACCGGCTCACGCCGTTCGTCGAGGCGGGCAAGGCCGTCTTCCACGTCGAGTACGAGCTGCCCCCGGCCCGCTTCTGTGCCGCGTCCAAGAAGCTGGGCCTCAGCTCGATGGCGAAGAAGTACGACCTCCAGGTGTGGCGCGACCCCTGCTGAGCGCCCGGCCCGCGGCCCCCGACCGGCCTCCCGCGCTTTCGGGCTCTCGGCCTCTCAGCCGAGGGTGAGGGCGACCAGGGTCACCGTCGCCGAGGTCTCCGCGACCGCCCCGAACACATCGCCCGTCACCCCGCCGAACCGCCGTACGCAGCGCCGTAGCAAGCCCTCCGCCGCGATGAGCCCGGCCGCCGCGGCGAGCGCGAAGTGCAGGGCGGCCCCGGGCCCGGACAGCAGCCCCGCGGCCGCGGAGGCCGCCGTCACCAGGGCGGCCACCACCAGGGCGCGTCGGCCCGGCACCGTGCCCGCCACGACCGCGCCGAGCCCGTCGGGCCGGGCCGCCGGGACGCCCCGCCGGGAGGCCAGGGTCAGCGCGGTGCGGGCACCGGTCGCCGCGACGCCGGCACCCAGCGCGCCCCGGGCCCAGCCGTCCTGCTCGTACAGATGGGCCAGCGCGGCGATCTGGGCGAGCAGGCAGAACAGCAGCGTGACCACGCCGAAGGGGCCGATGTCGCTCTGCTTCATGATGCGCAGCGCGTGCTCGGCGGGCTTGGCGCTGCCGAGCCCGTCGGCGACATCGGCGAGCCCGTCCAGATGCAGACCCCGGGTCAGCAGGGCGGGCGCGGCCGTGCTCACCACCCCCGCGAGCAGCGCCCCGGTCCCGAGCGCCCAGAACCCCGCGCCCGCGGCGGCCGCGCACAGGCCTACGGCGAGCCCGGCCAGCGGGGCGAGCGTCATGCCCGCGCGGGCGGCGGCGCGGTCCCACCGGGTGATGCGGGCGGGAAAGACGGTGAGGGTGCCGAAGGCGAAACGTACGCCGTGCAGGGCCTTGCTTGCGTTCACCCGGCGCAGGCTATCCCGAGCACTCCGGGCCGCCCCGGCGGTAAATTGCGCATATCGGAGCAAACAGGAGCGGGTGGGATGGGTCACTGGTTCTACCGCAACATCACCGAGCCGGGGAAGCTCCCCATGCTGCTCGCGCTGGCCTCGTTCGTCCTGACGTTCCTGATCACGCGTTCCATCACCCGGCTGATCAGGGCCGGACGCGGGCCCTTCCGGAACATCAGGCCCGGCGGCCTGCACATCCACCACGTGGTGCCCGGGGTCATCCTCACCATGATCGGGGGCTTCGGTGCGGTCGGCAGCGGCCGGCACGGCATCGCGCCGGCCGTCTTCGCCGTGCTGTTCGGGATGGGCGCGGGCCTGGTCCTCGACGAGTTCGCGCTGATCCTGCACCTGGACGACGTGTACTGGAGCGAGAACGGGCGCAAGAGCGTCGAGATCGTGGTGCTCGCCGCGGCCCTCATGACGCTGGTGCTCGCCGGGTTCTCACCGCTCGGCGTCAACGATGTGAGCCCGGGGGAGCGACAGGACCGGGCCTCCTTCATCACCTCGATCGCGATCAACTTCTGCTTCGTGCTGATCGCGCTGTTCAAGGGCAAGGTGCGGGTGGCGGTGATCGGCATCTTCGTGCCGTTCGTGGCGCTGTTCGGCGCGATCAGGCTGGCCAAGCCGGGCTCCCCGTGGGCCCAGCGCTTCTACCGCAAGCGGGCGCGGGCCAGGGCGCGGGCCGGGCTCCGGGCCTACCGCCACGACCGGCGCTGGTCGATGCCGCGCCGGCGCCTTCAGGACTGGATCGGCGGCGCACCCGACAAGCTTCCGGTGCGCCGCCCCTGATCATGGCGGTCGCGCCGCCGTTTCCTGCGGACCCAGGTGATCCAGCAGATCACCGCCACCGCGATCAGGGCCGCGATGTGCTCCTTGCCCGCGAGGTTGTTCTTGAGCACCACCTCGACGACCATCGAGCCCGCCACCACCCCGGCCGTCCAGTACGCCCGGTAGCGCCAGCAGACGTACACCGCGAGGGCGACGACGGCCGCCGAGGGGCCGGTGTCGACCATGTCGGCGGCGGAGGCGGGCAGCCCGAAGACGCTGTCGGGACCGATGCGGATGCCGACCCGGGCGTACAGCGTGCCGGCGAGCGTCGCCACGTAGGCGATGAGCAGCATCCGGCCCCGCCCGATGCAGATCTCCGCGATGCCGAAGACGAGCAGCACCTGGGCGAGCGCGCCCCACACCGGCAGGTCGAGGGCCGGCACGAAGAGCGAGAACGGGGTGCGCAGGAGCGAGATCCACAAGGGGTACTCGGCCTTGACGGAACCGATGATCTGGATCGGTCTGAAGCCCCAGGACTGGTTCTGGACGGCCTGGAAGACCGAGGTGAGGGCGACCGCCGAGAGCGTCAGCCAGATGGCCCGCCAGCGCTGGGTGTACAGCGCGTACTTCACGGTCTTGAACAGGGGGCCCCACTCGCGCTCGGCGAACCGGACCACCCGGCTCCGTGCCCCACCGCTCATCTCTCGGACTCCAGGTGTCTGCGGTGCAGCCACTTGGGCAGGCCCGGTGCCTCCAGGAATCCCTCGGCGCGCGCGGACGCGATGGCGATGCGCGGCAGATCCGCGCTCTTCTCGAACAAGGTGAACCGCGGCTCCCAGATCGGCCGGTACTTGGCGTTGGACCGGTAGAGGGACTCGATCTGCCACCAGCGGGAGAAGAAGCTGAGGAGCGAGCGCCACAGCCTCAGCACGGGTCCTGCCCCGAGCTTCGAGCCGCGCTCGAAGACGGAACGGAACATCGCGAAGTTCAGTGAGACCTGAGTGATCCTGATCTCCTTGGCGCGCTGCAGGAGTTCGATCACCATGAACTCGATCAGGCCGTTCTCGGAGTCGCGGTCACGCCGCATCAGGTCGAGCGAAAGCCCCTCGGGGCCCCAGGGCACGAAGCTGAGCAGTGCCCTCAACTCGCCGTCGCCGTCGAAGCATTCGAGCATCATGCACTGGCCGTCGGCGGGGTCGCCGAGCCGGCCGAGCGCCATGGAGAAGCCTCGTTCGGTGGCGCCGTCGCGCCAGTCGTCGGCCTTGCGCAGGAGTTCGTTCATCTCTTCGGCAGGAATGTCCGCGTGACGGCGGATCCGCACCTCGTACCCGGCCCTCTTCACCCGGTTGTACGCCTGGCGCACGGTCCGCATCGCGCGGCCCTCCAGGGTGAACTCGGCGGTCTCCACGATCGCCTCGTCGCCCATCTCCAGGGCGTCCAGGCCGTGCCGGGCGTAGATCTGCCCGGCCTCCTCGCTGGCGCCGGTGACGGCCGGGATCCAGCCGTGCGCGCGGGCCTCGGCGAGCCAGGGCTCGATCGCGCCCGGCCAGGCCTCGGGGTCGCCGATCGGGTCGCCGGAGGCCAGCGAGACGCTGTTGATGACCCGGTAGGTGACGGCGGCCTTGCCGGTCGGGGACCAGATGACGGCCTTCTCGCGGCGCAGCGCGAAGTAGCCGAGGGAGTCGCGCTCGCCCTGCTTGTCCAGGAGGGCCCGGAGCTTCTCCTCGTCCTCGACGGTGAGCGGGTCGACGGCCCTGCGGTTGCGGAAGGCCGCGTAGATGACCGCGATCAGGAGCAGGGTGGCCAGTACGTTGATGGTGACGTTGACCCAGCCGGGGGTGGTGACGCCCTGGGTGTGCCGGTCGTCGGGGACGAGGAACACCAGGCGCATCACGCCGTAGCGCCAGCGCTGCAGGAACGTCGACTGGTCGGTGCCGTCGTAGGTGTTGGTGGCGCTGACCAGGACCGCCGCGACGAGCGAGGTGACGAGCAGGCCGCCGACGGCGGTGGCGATCGCGGCCAGCGGGTTGGAGCGGTCGCCCTTGGCGTAGAACTCGCGGCGGCCCACGAGCAGGGCGAGCACGAACGCCGCGGTCAGGACGAGCGAGATCCAGTTCTGGGCGTAGCGGTGGATCTCCGGGAACGTCATGGCGAACACGAACAGCATCAGGAAGAGCCCGCCGAGCACCATGTTGAGGATCCAGGCGGCCCGCTTGCGGCGGCGCATGGTGACCGCGAGGAAGAGCGTGACCAGCCCGGAGGTGAAACCGGCTTCGAGCAGGTACGGCGTGAAGTAGTCGTCGGTGTTGTGCCGCCGCAGCCCCTGGCCGAGGGTCACCCACACGGCACTGAGGAAGTTGATGAACGTCACCACGCGCAGGTACCAGACGGCGAACGCCGCGCCGGTGCGTGAGCGGGGGGTGCTCCGGTTCGTTCCTTCAGTGGTGCTCAAGCGGACTTCTCCCATGAAACGCGATGATATGGCGGCAAAGCGTTTCACAGCGGCCTCGGGCGGGGCCGGGGGAATCCCCCGGCCCCGCCGTGGCTCACGCGTCGCTGTTCTCCTCGGCGCTCTCCGCGCGCTGGTCAGTGCGCTCGGGCAGCTCCGCGGCCAGGGCGGCCGCGGCTTGTACGAGGGGAAGAGCGAGCAATGCCCCGGTTCCTTCGCCCACTGTGACGCCATGATCGAGCAGAGGGTTGAGTGCCATCCGGTCCAGCGCCTTCGCCTGGCCCGGCTCGCCGCTCAACTGGCCCGCAAGCCACCAGTCCGGAGCCCGGAAGGCCGCCCGCTGGGCCACCAGCGCACAGGCCGACGAGACGACCCCGTCCAGGATCACCGGCAGTCTGCGCACCGCACACTGCAGCAGGAAACCGGTGGCGGCGGCAAGGTCCGCGCCGCCCACCGCGGCCAGAAGTTCCAGCTGATCGCCGAGGACCGGCCGGGCCCGGCGCAGCGCGTCGCGGATCGCGGCGCACTTGCGCATCCAGGCCAGGTCGTCGATCCCGGCGCCGCCGCGCCCGGTGACCACCGAGGCGTCCGTGCCGCACAGCGCCGCGATCAGCACCGCCGCCGGGGTGGTGCCGCCCACGCTGAGGTCGCCGAGCACCACCAGGTCGGTGCCGGAGTCGGCCTCCTCGTCGGCGATCTTCATGCCGAGCCGTACGGCCGCCTCCGCCTCCTCGACGGTCAGGGCGTCCTCGACGTCGATGCGGCCGCTGCCGCGCCGCACCCGGTGGCGTACGACGTCCTCGGGCAGCAGGGCGGGGTCGCAGTCCAGGCCGGCGTCGACGACGCGGACCGAGGCACCCTGGCGGCGGGCGAGCACCGCGACCGGGCTCGCGCCGTCCAGGACGGACCGTACGAGGGTGTGTGCGGAGGAGGCGGGGCGGCCCGAGACGCCGAGCCCGGCCACGCCGTGGTCCCCGGCGAAGAGGATCACGCGGGGGCGCTCGACGGCCCGGACCGGGCTGGCGTCCTGCGCCGCCGACAGCCAGGTGGCCAGCTCGTCGAGCCGGCCGAGCGCGCCGGGCGGCACGGTCAGCCGCTCCCGGCGTTCCTCGGCGTCACGCCGCACACCGTTGTCGGGGCGTTCGATCAGATCGGAGAAGTCGTCCAGGTTCAGCCTGCTCATTTGCCGAACAGTACCGCCAGCGGGTGGACATCAGCCGCGCAGCGTGAGCGCCTGCCCCGCGACGACGAGCAGCACCTGCTCGCACTCGCCCGCGAACGCCGCGTTCAGGCGCCCCAGTTCGTCGCGGAAGCGCCGCCCCGACGACGTCGCGGGGACCACCCCCGAGCCCACTTCGTTGCTCACCGCCACCACCGTCCGCGCGGTGGACCGCACCATCGCGACGAGTTCCTCCGTACGTTCCCTCAGCGCGCGCTCGCCGCCCGCCGCCCACTTCTCGTCGTCCCAGGCGTCGACCCGGTCCATCGCGTCGGTCAGCCACAGGGCCAGACAGTCGATCAGGAGCGGCGGGCCCGGTTCGTCGAGCAGCGGTGCGAGGTCGCAGGTCTCCTCGGTGCGCCACGAGGCGGGCCGCCGTTCGCGGTGCAGGCCGACCCGTGCCGCCCACTCCGCGTCGCCGTCCCGGCCGCCGCCCGTCGCCACGTAGACGACGCCGGGGAAACCCGCCAGGCGCCGCTCGGCCTCCACCGACTTGCCCGAGCGGGCCCCGCCCAGGACGAGCGTGCGGCGCGGCAGATCGGGCACCGCGTGGTACTCGCCGACGATCAGCGTCGTGCCGTCCGGCACCGCGCGCGCCCCGAGCGCGGCGAGCCGGCGCTCCAACTCCCGCCCGGGCGGGACGTCGTGGTCGATGTGCACCGCGATCACATCGGTCGCCGGACCGATGCCGCCGGCCGCCCGCAGCCGCGCGAGCGCGTCGGGCCGCCCGGACACGTCGGCCACCACCATGTCGTACGGCCGCACTTCGGCCAGGCCCGCCGGGGCGCCGCCGGGCGGCAGGTAGAGGAGGCGCTCGCCCTCGGGGGACGTCACTTCGTAGCCGGTGCCCGGCGAGTCCAGCGGTACGGCGAGGACGCGGTGCCCGCTGATCAGCGTCAGCCTGCGTCCGTCCGGCACCCGGCCCGCCGCGGGCAGCCCGGCCGGCAGCTCCACGGCAGGACCGTCGTGCGGATGGGTGAGCAGCACCTGGCGCACCCCGGCGAGCGAGTGCCCGGCGCGGGCGGCGGCGAGCGCCGCGCCCGGGGTGAGGTCGAGCAGCAGTGCGCCGTCGACGAGCAGGGCGGTGGCGGCGCGGGCGTCCTTGCCACGGGCGAGGGCGCACGCGGCGCAGGGACAGTCGGGGCGCGGCAGGCCGGCGGGGGCCCCGGTGCCGAGGAGAGTCAGTTCCACATGCACGATCCTCCCGCGTCGTCGGCCCTCTTGCGCGCCCGGTTACGCTGCGGGCAGCAACGTGACCCAGGAGGCGGACATGGCGTGGACGTGGCGTTTCGAGAAGTCGGACGGTACGGAGGTCGAGCCGGCGGTGGCGCCGGAGGAGTTCACGACCCAGGGCGATGCGGAGTCCTGGATAGGTGAGGTGTGGAAGGACCTGGTCGAAGGCGGGGCCGACCAGGTGTTCCTCTTCGACGACGGAACCAAGATCTACGGCCCGATGAGTCTGCACGCCGAGCAGGTCTGACGGTCCGGCCGGGGGCGCACGGGGCGCCCCCGGCCCCGCTCAGATCTCGCCGAGGGTGACCTCGGCGGTCTTCTTCGCGCCGTCGCGCGTATACGTCACCGTGACCTTCTGGCCGGGCTTGTCCGCGGCCAGGGCCTCCGTCAGCGAGGTGATGGTCGCGATCTCGGTGTCGTCGACCTTGGTGATGACGTCGCCCGCCCTCAGTCCTGCTTTGGCGGCCGCTCCGTTCGCGGGGGCCTGCACGACCGCGACCCCGGCGGGCTGGTAGCCGGCGTTCACGACCGTGCGGCCGGTGATGCCGAGCGCGGCCCGGCCCGAGTCGGTAACCTTGCCGCTCTTGATGATCTGGTCGGCGACCGTCTTGACCATGGACACCGGAATGGCGAAGCCGATGCCGGGGGCCGCGCTGCCGCCCATGTCCGGGTCGGTCGCGGCCAGCGTCGGAATGCCGATGACCTCGCTGTCCAGGTTCACCAGGGCGCCGCCGCTGTTGCCCGGGTTGATCGCGGCCGAGGTCTGCACCATGTTCGCGATGGTGGCACCCGTGCCGCCGCCCGCGCTGCCCTCGGAGACGGTGCGTCCGGTCGCGGAGACGATGCCCTGGGTGACGCTGGAGGACAGGCCGAGCGGCGAGCCCATCGCCAGCACGATCTGGCCCATCTCCACCTTGGACGAGTCGCCGAACCGCGCCGCCTTGAGGCCGCTGGGCATCGAGTCGAGCTTGATGACGGCGAGGTCCTGCTCCGGGTACGACGACACGAGCCGCGCGGTGATCGCCGTACCGCTGCCCGACGTCGACACCTTGAAGGTGCGCTCGTTGCCGACCACGTGCGCGTTGGTGACGATGTGCCCCTGGTCGTCGTAGACGATCCCGGACCCGAGGCTGTTGGACGCGTCGATCTGCACGACGGACGGCAGCACGTTCTTGATGACCCGCTGGTAGTCGCTCTGCAGGCTGTCGGTCACGCCGGAGCCGTTGCGCTGGGCCGGTGAGGAACTCGCGGACGGACTGGCCGGCTTGGGTGCCGCGGCCGTGCTGCCGTCCGAACAGCCGCCGAGCAGAGCGGCGGTGGCGACGGCGGCGGTCAGCGGCAGCACCGCACGGCGCACCCGGCCGGGGTGAAGAGATGCATCCATGGCAGGAGTATCCCTTTGGTCCGATATGGCGGCCTGTCGGTGAGCCCGATCAGGTACCGGGGTCCCGGGCCGGGGCCCGTTCGGCGGATACCCCTGCCCAAGACCGGTACGCCGGGGCCCTCGGCCCCGCGCGACCGGGACGTCAGCCGCGTACGCCGAAGAGGTGCAGCAGTGCCGCGGTGTGCCGGTAGGGGTCGGTGCGGCCGGCCCGGTCCTCGGCGGCGAGCAGCCGCGCCAGCTCGTCGGCGGCCGGAAGGTCCGCGTCGTTGGAGACGTTGTCGGTGAACACCCGCACCCCGTACCAGGTGTGCAGCGGCGCCGCGATCCCGTCCAGCGTGCGGGTCAGCGCGGCGAGCCGGTCGGCCCGCACCGGCAGGCCGAGCCGGTTGGTGTACGAGTCGGAGTCGAAGGCGGCGAGGGCGCCGGCCCAGTCACCGGCGAGGCCGGGCCGCACCGCGAGCGCGTCCGCGTTGCGCACCAGGAGCGAGAGGAGGCCGCCGGGGGCCAGCATCCGGGCCAGGCCCGCGAGCATGGCGTCCGGCTCCTCCACGTACATCAGGACGCCGTGGCAGAGCACCACGTCGAAGGAGCCGGGCAGGAAGTGCACCCCGGTCTCGCGGCCGTCGCCCTCGATCAGGCGGACCCGCTCACGGATGCCCTCCGGCTCGGTGGCCAGCGCCTCGCGGGCCACCTTCAGCATCTGGACGTCGGATTCGAGCCCGGTCACCGAATGGCCGGCGCGGGCCAGGCGCAGGGCCTGGGTGCCCTGGCCCATGCCGACGTCCAGGACGCGCAGGCGCTGGCCCACCGGGAAACGCCCGGCTATCTGCTCGTCGAGATGACGGGCCACGAGCTCCTGGCGGACCACATTGCGCAGCCCGCCGAGGCCCTTCAGCCAGGCGCCGGAGGCGCCGGTGAACCCGGACGGCTTCCCGCTCAGGGCCGCTCTCCGCGCTTGACCTGCGGCTTGGGCAGCCGCAGCCGGCGCATCTGGAGCGTGCGCATGAGGCCGTACGCGACGGCGCCCTTCTTCGGCTCGTCCGGGAAGCGGGCGGCGAGCGCCCTCTTCAGCCGGAAGGCGAGGCCGATCGAGTCGAGCACGATGAGCACGATCACCACGAGCCACAGCAGCAGAGAAAGGTTCTGCAGGCTGCCGATCCGGATCATCGAGAGCACGAGGATGATCACCGCGAGCGGCAGGAACATCTCGGCGACCGAGAACCGGGAGTCGACGAAGTCACGGGTGAACTTGCGCACCGGACCCTTGTCACGGGCCGGCAGATAGCGCTGGTCACCATTGGCGAGGGCCTCGCGCTGCTTGGCCATGTCGACCCGGCGGGCCTCGCGCTGGCGCTTGGCGGCCTCCTTGCGGTCGGTCGGCACGGTCGAGGCACGGCGCCGCTGGGTCTGCGCCTCACTCCGCTTGGGAGTGGGGCGCCCCTTGGGGGCCTCGGGGTCGCGGGGCGCTTTGGAGAGGTCCGCCGTCACCTTGTCGGTGGGGGCCTTCTCTGCGTTGGAACGGCTACGGAACACAATCCCCAAGGGTACGGGGTACCCGGCATGGACCCCAGGCCGGTGGGGAACGATCCCACAACGCCTTGCGTCCTCACCGGTGACCGATGCACCGTTCCCCGAGGTTCACCTACTCCCTGCGCCGGATCAACGCCGGACACAGTCGTCCTTGGGGATGAGCGCATCGTCGCCCGAACAGTGCGGTAATGGATGCAGGGCCCGTACTGTGGGTTCTGTTGCAGCAGCTGGAGCTGGAGTCCGTCAGAAGGGGGCGCGCGAAGCCCATGAGCGGTGTCATGAAGCGTATGGGGATGATCTTCCGCGCGAAGGCGAACAAGGCCCTTGACCGGGCCGAGGACCCTCGCGAGACCCTCGATTACTCGTACCAGAAGCAGCTTGAGCTGCTCCAGAAGGTGCGCCGGGGAGTCGCCGACGTGGCGACCTCCCGCAAGCGTCTGGAGCTGCAGCTCAACCAGCTGCAGAGCCAGTCCTCCAAGCTGGAGGACCAGGGGCGCAAGGCCCTCTCGCTCGGCCGTGAGGACCTGGCCCGCGAGGCCCTGTCCCGCCGCGCCTCGCTGCAGCAGCAGGTCACCGACCTGGAGACGCAGCACCAGACGCTGCAGGGCGAGGAGGAGAAGCTCACCCTTGCGGCCCAGCGCCTCCAGGCCAAGGTCGACGCCTTCCGGACCAAGAAGGAAACGATCAAGGCGACGTACACCGCGGCCCAGGCGCAGACCCGGATCGCGGAGTCCTTCTCGGGCATCTCCGAGGAGATGAGCGACGTCGGCATGGCCATCCAGCGGGCCGAGGACAAGACCGCGCAGCTCCAGGCGCGGGCCGGCGCGATCGACGAACTGCTTGCCTCGGGCGCCCTCGACGACCAGTCGGGGCTCGCCAAGGACGACATCCAGACCGAGCTCGACCGGCTGTCCGGTGGTACGGATGTAGAGCTGGAACTGCAGCGGATGAAGGCCGAGCTGACGGGCGGCGGGTCCGCCGGGAAGCAGGCCATCGAGGGCGGCGCCGCCGCTCCGCAGGACAAGGCCCCGCAGCAGAGCCCGCGCTTCGACAAGCAGTGACGAGCGGCAGGAGACGTTCATGATCGTCCGGATCATGGGGGAGGGTCAGGTGAAGCTGGCGGACAGCCACTTCACCGAGCTCAACAAGCTCGACGACGACCTCCTCGCCCAAATGGAGGAGGGCGACGAGGACGGCTTCCGCCGCACCCTGGGCGCGCTCCTGGACGCGGTGCGCCGCCTCGGCGAGCCGCTTCCCGACGACTCCCTGGAGCCGTCCGAGCTGATCCTTCCGAGCCCGGACGCGAGTCTGGACGAGGTCAGGGAGATGCTCAGCGACGACGGCCTCATCCCGGGCTGACGGGCGGGGTCCCGGCCCCCTTACGGTAGGTGACCGTGACCCCCATCGACCGTGCCCGCCCCTGGCTCAGGGCGCATCCGCTGGCCCTGGATGCCGCCCTCGCCCTCGGCGTCCTGATCTGCATGGTCCTCGGCTCCTTCGCCGACCCGCACGGGCCGAACGGGCCGACCTTCGGCACCCGTACGCCGGGTCTGCGTTCGCTCGTCCTGATGATTCTGGGCGCCGGCGCTCTGGTCCTGCGGCGGCGCAGGCCCATGGCCGTGCTCGGCTGCACCGGCGTGCTGGCCATGATCGAGCTGAGCCTGGGCGATCCGCCCGCGCCGGTCGCCATGAGCGCCGTCGTCGCGCTCTACACGGTCGCCGCCCACACCGACCGTTCCACCACCTACCGCGTCGGCGTGCTCAGCGTCGTCGTGCTCACCGGCACGGCGATGCTCTTCGGCACCCCGCCCTGGTACTCCCAGGAACACCTCGGGATCTTCGCCTGGACCGGCATGGCCGCGGCCGCCGGGGACGCCGTGCGCAGTCGGCGCGCCTTCATCGACGCGATCCGCGAGCGCGCCGAGCGGGCCGAGCACGGCCGCGAGGAGGAGGCCCGTCGCCGGGTCGCCGAGGAGCGGCTGCGGATCGCCCGCGACCTGCACGACGTGGTGGCCCACCACATCGCCCTGGTCAACGTGCAGGCCGGTGTCGCGGCCCACGTCATGGACAAGCGGCCCGACCAGGCGAAGGAGGCGCTCGCCCATGTGCGCGAGGCCAGCCGCTCGGCCCTGAACGAACTCCGTTCCACCGTCGGCCTGTTGCGCCAGTCCGGCGACCCCGCCGCGCCCACCGAGCCGGCCCCGGGCCTCGCCGTCCTGGACGACCTGCTCGGCGGCTTCCGGCGCGCGGGCCTGCCGGTGGAGCTCGCCCGCACCGACGACGCCCCGCTGCCCGCCGCCGTCGACCTCGCCGCGTACCGGGTCATCCAGGAGGCCCTGACCAATGTGCGCAAGCACGCGGGGCCCGGCGCCAGGGCCGAGGTGAGCGTCGTACGGGTCGGGCCCCACACCGAGATCACCGTCATCGACAACGGCACGGGCACCGGCAGCACGGCCGGCGACGGCGGCGGCCACGGCCTGCTCGGCATGCGCGAGCGCGTCACCGCCCTCGGCGGCAGCTGCACCGCGGGACCCCGCTACGGCGGCGGCTTCCGCGTACAGGCGATACTGCCGGTCAAGGCCGCGGAGACCGGGGCCCCGGGGGAAGGCACGTCATGACCATCACGGTGGTACTCGCCGACGACCAGGCGCTGCTGCGCTCGGCCTTCCGGGTCCTGGTGGACTCCGAGCCGGACATGGAGGTCGTGGGAGAGGCGGCCGACGGGGCGGCGGTCGTCGACGTGGTCCGCGCGACCCTGCCGGACGTGGTCCTGATGGACATCCGGATGCCCGGCACCGACGGCCTCGCCGCCACCCGCGCCATCACCGCCGACCCGGCCCTCGCCACCGTCCACGTGGTGATGCTGACGACGTTCGAGGTCGACGAGTACGTGGTGCAGTCGCTGCGCGCCGGCGCCTCGGGCTTCCTCGGCAAGGGCGCCGAGCCCGAGGAACTGCTCGGCGCGATCCGGGTCGCCGCGGCCGGTGAGGCGCTCCTGTCGCCGGCCGCGACCAAGGGCCTGATCACCACCTTCCTTGCGCAGGGCGGCAGTTGGGACGGTGGCGACGAGGACCCGAGACGGCACGGCGAGCGGCTCGCCACGCTGACCGTCCGCGAGCGCGAGGTCCTCGTCCAGGTCGCGGGCGGCCACTCCAACGACGAGATCGCCGAGCGCCTCGCCGTCAGCCCGCTCACGGTCAAGACCCATGTCAACCGTGCGATGGCCAAGCTGAGCGCCCGGGACCGGGCCCAATTGGTGGTAATCGCGTACGAATCGGGGCTTGTCCGTCCACGGGTGGACTGAAGGGTGGAGTGCGGCGTACTGCGGCTGCGGTATGCGCGGGATAAGGAAAGGGACCTGGGAGCGAGGAATCGAACCCGTCCCATGGCAGAGGGTTGTAGGCGGGGGCCGGGTCATCCCGGATGGCGCGCCGCGTGATCGCGGGCCGGCCCGCCTGCCCCTCCTGCTGGGTATCGCCGCTCGCACGCCACAGAAGAGAGACCCCACCCATGTCCTGGCTGTCCAGATTCAGCCTCGCACAACGGGCCCTGATAGGCCTGATGTCGATCGTCGCGATCGTCTTCGGGGCGATCGCCATTCCGCAGCTCAAGCAGCAACTGCTGCCCACCATCGAACTGCCGATGGTGTCGGTGCTCGCCCCCTATCAGGGCGCCTCCCCCGACGTGGTCGAGAAGCAGGTCGTCGAGCCGCTCGAAAAGAACATCAAGGCCGTCAGCGGAGTCAAGGGCATCACGTCCACGGCCTCCGAGGGCAACGCCGTGATCATGGCGACCTTCGACTTCGGCACCGGCACGAAGCAGCTCGTCGCCGACATCCAGCAGGCCGTCAACCGGTCCCGTACCCAGATCCCCACCGAGGTCGACCCGCAGGTCGTCGCCGGCTCCACCGACGACATGCCGACCGTGGTGCTCGCCGTGACCTCCGACAAGGACCAGCAGGCGCTCGCCGACCAGCTGGACCGCACGGTCGTCCCGGCCCTGGAGGACATCAAGGGCGTCGGCCGCGTCAGCGTCGACGGCGTCCAGGACCTCCAGGTCAATGTGACGCCCGACGCGAAGAAGCTCGCCGCGGCCGGCCTCACCACCATGACGCTCGGCGACGCCCTGAAGGCGGGCGGCGCGACGGTTCCCGGCGGCTCCTTCTCCGAGGACGGCAAGAGCCGCACGGTCCAGGTCGGCGCCCCCTACACCTCCCTCAAGCAGATCGAGGACCTGCGGATCAAGCCGCAGCAGGGCACCCCGGTCCGCCTCGGTGACATCGCCACCGTCAAGCAGCAGCCCGCGCAGCGCGTTTCCATCACCCGCACCAACGGCAAGCCCAGCCTCGCCGTGACGGCCACCATGGACCACGACGGCAGCGCCGTCGCGATCTCGAAGGCCGTCAAGGACAAGCTGCCCGACCTGAAGAAGGACCTCGGTTCCGGCGCGGAGCTCACCGTCGCCATGGACCAGGGCCCCCAGGTCTCCAAGGCCATCTCCGGCCTGACCACCGAGGGCGCGCTCGGCCTGCTCTTCGCCGTGATCGTGATCCTGCTGTTCCTGGCCTCGATCCGCTCGACGCTGGTGACCGCGGTCTCCATCCCGCTGTCCGTGGTCCTCGCGCTGATCGTGCTGTGGACGCAGGACCTCTCCCTCAACATGCTCACGCTGGGCGCGCTGACGATCGCGATCGGCCGGGTCGTCGACGACTCGATCGTGGTCCTGGAGAACATCAAGCGCCACCTCGGCTACGGCGAGGAGCGCCAGGAGGCGATCCTCGCGGCGGTCAAGGAGGTGGCCGGCGCGGTCACCGCCTCGACGCTCACCACCGTCGCGGTGTTCCTGCCGATCGCCTTCGTGAACGGCATGGTGGGCGAGCTGTTCGGCTCGTTCAGCCTCACCGTCACCGCGGCCCTGCTCGCCTCGCTGCTCGTCTCCCTGACCGTTGTGCCGGTCCTGTCGTACTGGTTCCTGCGCGCCCCCAAGGCGATCGCGGGCATCGACCCGGACGAGGCGCGCCGCAGGGCCGAGGAGAAGGAGAACAAGTCCCGCCTGCAGCGCCTCTACGTCCCGGTGCTGCGCTTCGCGACCCGCCGCCGCCTCACCAGCGTCCTGATCGCGGTCGTCGTCCTGATCGGCACCTTCGGCATGGCCGGTCTCCTGAAGACCAACTTCTTCGACCAGGGCGAGCAGGACAGCCTGTCGATCAAGCAGGAGCTGGCGCCCGGCACCAGCCTGGACGCGGCGGACGCCGCGTCCAAGAAGGTCGAGGCGATCCTCGCCGCCGACCCGGCGGTCAAGAGCTACCAGGTCACCGTCGGCTCCTCCGGCTTCATGGCGGCCTTCGGCGGCGGCACCGGCGCCAACCAGGCCTCGTACACGGTGACGCTGAAGAACGCGAGCGACTACGACAAGGCGCACGACCGCCTGGAGAAGGCGCTCAAGGGCCAGCCCGGCAACCCGGCCATCACCGCGGGCGGCGGATTCGGCAGCCAGGACCTCAGCGTGGTCGTCAAGGCGTCCGACGGCGACGTCCTGAAGAAGGCGTCGGAGCAGGTGCGCCAGGCCGTCGCGAGCCTCAAGGACGTCAGCGACGTCCAGAGCGACCTGGCGCAGAGCGTGCCCCGGGTCTCGGTGCAGCCCAACGACAAGGCGGCCGACGCGGGCTTCAACCAGGCCACGCTCGGCATGGCCGTCGCCCAGCAGGTGCACGGCACCCAGGTCACCAAGGCGATCATGGGGGACTCCGAGCGGGACGTGTACATCACCTCGCCCGACCCGGCCACGACCCTGGACCAGCTCAAGAACCTGCCGCTCGGCCCGGTCAAGCTCGGTGACGTCGCCGACGTGAAGCTGGTGCCCGGCCCGGTCTCCATGACCCGGATCGACGGCGCCCGCTCGGCGACCATCACCGCCAAGCCGGTCGGCGACAACACGGGCAAGGTCAGCACCGACCTCCAGGCCAAGATCAAGGACCTGAAGCTGCCGGCCGGCGCCACCGCCACCATCGGCGGCGTCTCCTCGGACCAGTCGGACGCGTTCAAGAACCTGGCCCTGGCGATGCTGGCCGCGATCGCGATCGTCTTCATGCTCCTGGTCGCGACCTTCAGGTCCCTGATCCAGCCGCTGATCCTGCTGGTCGCCATCCCGTTCGCGGCCACCGGTGCGATCGGCCTCCTCGCGGCCACCGACACCCCGATGGGCGTCCCGGCGATGATCGGCATGCTGATGCTGATCGGCATCGTGGTGACCAACGCGATCGTCCTGATCGACCTGATCAACCAGTACCGCAAGCAGGGCCTCGGCGTGGTCGAGGCGGTCGTCGAAGGCGGCCGCCACCGTCTGCGCCCGATCCTGATGACGGCCCTGGCGACGATCTTCGCGCTGCTCCCGATGGCGCTGGGCGTCACGGGCGAGGGCGGCTTCATCGCCCAGCCGCTCGCGGTCGTGGTGATCGGCGGTCTGGTGACGTCGACCCTGCTCACCCTGCTGCTGGTCCCGACCCTCTACGCGATGGTCGAGCTCCGCAAGGAGCGCAGGGCCGAGAAGAAGGCGGCGAAGCGCGGCGGGAAGGCGCCCGAGTCCACGACGTCGGACGACTCCGACGAGTTGGAGCGGGCCCACGCCTGATCCTCGCCGTACGGGCCCGATCCGGCCCGTAGGTGCGCCGAAGGCCGCCCCCTCGCAAGGGGGCGGCCTTCCGTCGTGTCCGGGGCCTTCCGCTGTGTCCGGGGCCCGGGTTACGGCAGGGCCAGCATCCGCTCCAGGGCGAGCTTCGCGAAGCTCTCGGTCTCGCGGTCGACCTGGATCTGGTTGATCAGCTTGCCCTCGGCGAGCGACTCCAGGGTCCACACCAGGTGCGGCAGGTCGATGCGGTTCATGGTGGAGCAGAAGCAGACCGTCTTGTCGAGGAAGACGATCTCCTTGTCCTCGGCGGCGAACCGGTTGGCCAGGCGCCGGACCAGGTTCAGCTCGGTGCCGATCGCCCACTTCGAGCCGCGCGGGGCCGCCTCCAGGGCCTTGATGATGTACTCCGTCGAGCCGACGTAGTCCGCCGCGGCCACGACCTCGTGCTTGCACTCGGGGTGCACCAGGACGTTCACGCCCGGGATGCGCTCGCGCACGTCGTTCACCGAGTCGAGCGAGAAGCGGCCGTGCACCGAGCAGTGACCGCGCCACAGGATCATCTTCGCGTTCCGCAGCTCCTCGACGGTGAGGCCGCCGTTCGGCTTGTGCGGGTTGTAGAGCACGCAGTCGTCGAGGGACATGCCGAGGTCGCGCACGGCGGTGTTGCGGCCCAGGTGCTGGTCCGGCAGGAAAAGGATCTTCTCGCCCTGCTCGAAGGCCCAGTTCAGGGCGCGCTCGGCGTTGGAGGAGGTGCAGATGGTGCCGCCGTGCTTGCCGGTGAACGCCTTGATGTCGGCCGAGGAGTTCATGTACGAGACGGGGACGACCTGTTCGGCTATCCCGGCCTCGGTCAGCACGTCCCAGCACTCGGCGACCTGCTCGGCGGTGGCCATGTCGGCCATCGAGCAGCCCGCGGCGAGGTCCGGAAGGACGACCTTCTGGTCGTCGCCGGTCAGGATGTCCGCGGACTCGGCCATGAAGTGCACACCGCAGAACACGATGTACTCGGCCTCGGGCCTGGCGGCCGCGTCCTTGGCGAGCTTGAACGAGTCGCCCGTCACATCGGCGAACTCGATGACCTCGTCGCGCTGGTAGTGGTGCCCGAGGATGAAGACCTTGTCCCCGAGCTTCTCCTTGGCCGCGCGGGCCCGCGCCACCAGGTCCGGGTCGGAGGGCGAAGGCAGGTCGCCGGGGCACTCCACGCCGCGCTCGCTCTTGGGGTCGGCCTCGCGGCCGAGCAGGAGCAGCGCGAGCGGCGTCGGCTGGACGTCGAGCTCGACGCGGCCGGCGAGGTCCTGACGGGGCTGGGCGGTGGTCACGTCACGCACCCTTTCTGTTTCCTGAGCAGTGCGGCGGAGCCGCTCCAGTGGCCCCAGGTGCGTGCACCCAGGGGTTTTCGTCTAAATGACGCTATCTATCATAACCGCTTCACGTCACTTTGACGATGGCGATAGCGTCGATGTGACGCACCCGGTCCCGAACGGCGTTCTCCCCAGGCCTTTTCCCGCCCGCCCCCGTGTGTGCGAGCATGAAAGAAGAAGAACCCGGAATGATTCCGGGGCCCCGCCGGTTGCAACCGTCGGCAAGCAGTCTCCGTACAACCCGGGAGAGAAGCAGATGTCCGTATCGGACGAGACCACCACCGTGAGCGACGGCATCCTCCTGTCCGACGCCGCCGCGGCCAAGGTCAAGGGCCTCCTTGAGCAGGAAGGCCGGGACGACCTGGCGCTGCGTGTCGCCGTTCAGCCCGGCGGCTGCTCCGGCCTGCGCTACCAGCTGTTCTTCGACGAGCGCTCGCTCGACGGCGATGTCGTCAAGGACTTCGACGGCGTCAAGGTCGTCACCGACCGCATGAGCGCCCCGTACCTGGGCGGCGCCTCGATCGACTTCGTCGACACCATCGAGAAGCAGGGCTTCACGATCGACAACCCGAACGCGACGGGCTCCTGCGCCTGCGGCGACTCGTTCAGCTAGTCGAAGCGGCCCGCCGGGCCTCGCGGCAGCGAAAGGCGGGCGCCCCCGGTCATCCGGGGGCGCCCGCCTTCGTCGTGTCCGGCGCCGGGCGGGCCCGCGCCGCTACTTCTTCGGCAGCTCCTTGCCGGTGTCCGCGTCGAGCACCTTGCGGGCCGCGAGCGCCTGATGCAGCTCCACGGAGACCGTCTGCTGCTTGGCCAGCGCGACGCACATCTTCTTCGGGTCGGTGACCTGGCCGGTCACCTTCACCCGCACACCGTCACCGCTCTCGTCCGCGGTCGCCGTGTACGTGCTGCACACCCCGCCCCAGAACGTCACGTTCAGGGTCCGCCCGTCGGGCGCCAGGGCGTACGACTCCAGCGACTGCCCGTGCGCGCCCGGCGCGGTGGCCGAGCCCGACGGCGTCGGGACGGGGGCGCCGGCCGGCGGCTTGGCGATGTACTCGGGGGCCAGCGCCGGGGCGGTGATGGTGAACGGCTGCCCCGCGTCCGGCTTCACCTGGAACAGCCACGACGGCACCAGGGTCGGCGTGCCCGCCACGAACTGCGCGGCGAGCCCGAAGGTGGCCCCGTCGATCGTCACGGTCGAGGGCGTGGGCTGTTTGCAGGGCCGGGTGTTGCCCTGCGGGTCACTCGGCAGCCGCCCCTTGGTGGGCTGCCCGTCGAGCGGCACCGGGCCCGTGCAGTCCTTGGTCTTCGGCTGCTCGCGGTGGCCGTTGAGCTGGGCCAGCGTCTTGTCCGCGCTGAGCACCGGGTAGGTGTCGCCCTTGTCCGGGGTCTTCAACTGGCCGCTGCCGCCCACGACTTGACCGTCCGAGCCGACCTGGATGCCGGTCGTCCAGCCGTACGTGGGAAGGCCGTCGACCACCGGATCGGCGTTGACCACCCGCGCCGAGGCGAGGATCTCCGACGCGTCCAGCTTGGCGTCGTCCTGGCCGAGCGCCTTGA
The DNA here is from genome assembly GCF_014650455.1 of Streptomyces xanthochromogenes. Classification (GTDB taxonomy): domain Bacteria; phylum Actinomycetota; class Actinomycetes; order Streptomycetales; family Streptomycetaceae; genus Streptomyces; species Streptomyces xanthochromogenes. The sequence continues at coordinate 370,911 of NZ_BMUZ01000002.1, forward strand.
GCACCGGGGCCGCAGCCGCCTTCGCCGCCTGCTCGCCGATCGGGGCGCCCGAGCCGGCGCCGGCGCCCGTGTCCGCGCCGGTGGTGTGCATCGGACACATCTTGCCCTTGGGGCAGTTGTCCGTTCCGCCGCTGCCGTACCGCGCGAACGTCCAGGTCCCCGGCGCCTTCTGAGTGACCGTCAGAGTCGGGCCCGAGCCGTCTTTGGTGGCGCCCACCTTCCAGCTGTCGCCCTCCAGGCGTGCCGTGCCGTCGATGCCGAGCGCCCGGGCGAGCCGGTTCACATCCGCCTCACCCACCGTGCCGCGCGGCTGATGGACCGCCGCCCTGCCGGGGCCCTCGGGCAGCTTGACCGACGCCCGGTAGACCACCCCGTTGGGGTCCGGCTCACCCGGCGCGATCCCGTTGCCGCCACCGCTGCCACCACGGGGAGAGCCCGGGGTGCCGGGGGCGCCGGGGGTGCTGTCGAGGGCGAGCGGCGGAGGCGCGCCGTCCGCGCCGGGCTTCCCGTCGCTGCTGGAGGACGCCGTCGTCGCCCAGTACGCCCCACCGCCCCCCACGGCCAGTACGGCCAGGGTCGCCGCGGCGAGGATCAAGGGAGACCGACGCGAACGCCGCTGCCGGGGCTCGTCCTGCGTGTGCTCGCTGCTCACCAGATCGCTCCTGTCCAGTCGTATCCCGCATCCCCCTTACGAGGGACGCCGGTTGGACGGAGCGGGGGAGCGCACGGTTCCATCCGTGCGCCGCACCCGCGCGATCAGGCCGTTTCAGTCCCCGTAATCGGACATGTCCGCGATGAGCCGTACCGATGCGGGCGGAATCGTCACACCGTGGATCAGGGACGGCGGCACCGGTGCCGGGGCGCTCGTCGCGGGGACGACCCAGTGCGGTGCCATCCGCGCGCAGTCGCCGCGCAGCTCCTCCAGGCCTCGGCCCGCCGCCCCGTACCCGCTGTTCAGCTTGGTTTCCATGCTTCGCACCGTACGCATCAGGAAGCATGCGCAGTAAGACCTACTATTGGGTAGTTTCCGCCGGTCGGCCCAGCCGGACCGACCCGGTAGCGTGAACTGTCAACGCCCGCCCTCATCGGAGCGCCTTGCGCGCCCTCCTCATTCCTTTCAGGAGCGCCCTCGCCGTGCGTATCGCAGTCACCGGCTCCATCGCGACCGACCACCTCATGACCTTCCCCGGCCGCTTCGCCGACCAGCTGGTCGCGGACCAGCTGCACACGGTCTCCCTCTCCTTCCTGGTCGACAACCTCGACGTACGCCGTGGCGGTGTCGGTCCCAACATCTGCTTCGGCATGGGGCAGCTCGGCGGCCGTCCGATCCTGGTCGGCGCGGCCGGCTCCGACTTCGACGAGTACCGCGCCTGGCTCGACCGGCACGGCGTCGACACCGGCTCGGTGCGGATCTCCGAGGTCCTGCACACGGCCCGTTTCGTGTGCACCACCGATTCCGACCACAACCAGATCGGCTCCTTCTACACGGGTGCGATGAGCGAGGCCCGCCAGATCGAGCTGAAGTCGGTGGCCGACCGGGTGGGCGGCCTCGACCTCGTGCTGATCGGCGCCGACGACCCCGAGGCGATGCTGCGCCACACCGAGGAGTGCAAGGCGCGGAGCATCCCCTTCGCCGCCGACTTCTCGCAGCAGATCGCCCGGATGTCCGGCGACGACATCCGCACCCTGCTCGAAGGCGCGACGTACCTCTTCTCCAACGAGTACGAGAAGGGGCTCATCGAGACCAAGACCGGCTGGAGCGACGAGGAGATCCTCGCCAAGGTCGACTACCGGGTCACCACCCTCGGCTCGCGCGGCGTGCGCATCGACAAGGTCGGCGCGGAGCCGATCGTCGTGGGCTGCCCCGAGGAGGAGGCCAAGGTCGACCCGACGGGCGTGGGCGACGCCTTCCGGGCCGGCTTCCTGACCGGCCTGTCCTGGGGCGTCGGCCACGAGCGCGCGGCCCAGCTCGGCTGCATGCTGGCCACCCTGGTCATCGAGACCCTGGGCACCCAGGAGTACACCCTGCGCCGGGCCAACTTCATGGACCGCTTCACCAAGGCGTACGGCGACGAGGCCGCGTCCGAGGTCCAGGCCCACCTGAAGTAGCCCCTGCCGCGGCGGTGTCCCCCCCCGCCGGGGTTCAGCTCCTGCGGCGCACCCGGTAGGCGGTCCCGCCGTCCACCGGGTGCTCGCCCAGGTACTCCTGGTCCCGCATCTCGCACCACGCGGGGATGTCGAGACGGGCCGCCTCGTCGTCGGCGAGGACCCTCACGACGCCGCCCACCGGCACGCCCTCCATCGCCCTGGCGAGTTCGATGACCGGGATCGGGCAGAGCCTGCCGAGCGAATCCACCGTGAACTCCTCGGCCCCGGCATCGGATGCCTCGGCCGCGATCCCGGCCCCGGCCTCGACCCCGCTCCCGGTCCCGGCGTCGCGCGCGGCCGCGCCCGGCCCGGACGCCGCGACCGGCGCGCCCAGCTTCGTCCGTACGGCCGTGACCAGCCACGTCAGCACGTCGAGGAACCGCTCGACGTCCTCCGCCGGGGTGCCGATCGGCAGTGACACCCGGACGTTCCCTTCACTCAGCACCCCCATGGCGCGCAGCACATGGCTGGGCGTCAGAGTGCTGCTCGTGCAGGACGAACCGGAAGAAACCGAGAATTCCGCCCGGTCGAGTTCGTGCAGCAGGGTCTCTCCGTCGACATAGAGACAGGAGAAGGTGACCAGATGCGGCAGCCGCCGCACCGGATCGCCGACCACCTCCACATCCGGTACGACCTCCACGACCCGGGCCCGGATGAGGTCCACCAGCTCCCGCAGCCGTGCCGCTTCGGCCTCCGCCTCGGCCCGCACCGCACGCAGCGAGGCGGCCGCCGCCACGATCGCCGGGATGTTCTCGAACCCGGGCGCCCGCCCCGACTCCCGCTCGTCCGGCGGCCCTTGGGGCGCGAACCGGACTCCCTTGCGCACGGCGAGCAGCCCGACTCCTGCCGGACCGCCCCATTTGTGGGCACTCGCCGCCAGGATCGACCAGGCCCCCTCGACCGGCCCCCACGCCAGGGACTGAGCCGCGTCCACGAACAGGGGCACCCCCGCCGCCCGGCACACCTCGGCGACCTCGGCCACCGGCTGGAGCGTGCCCACCTCGTGGTTGGCGGACTGGAGCGCGGCGAGCGCGGTGTCGGGACGCAGGGCCGCGGCGTAGGCGTCGGGGGAGACCCGGCCGGTACGGTCCACCGCGACCTCGGCCAGCGAACCGCCGGCCGCCTCGTGCGAGGCGGCCGAATGGAGGACCGACGAGTGTTCGACCGCGGACACCACCAGGTGCCGGCCGACACGCCGACGCCCGGACAAGGATCCGTAAATTCCGGAGTGCACCGCCTGGGTCCCCGAACCGGTGAAGCTGAGCTCGTCAGGACGGCAGCCGACGGCCTCCGCGGCGGCCTCGCGCGCCGCGTCGAGCAGCAGCCGGGCACGCCTTCCCTCCCGGTAGAGACGGGCCGGATCGGCCCATCCCTCGTCCAAGGAGGCTTGCAGCGCTTGGCGTGCGACGGGGTGCAGGGGGGCCGAGGAGGCCGCGTCGAAATAGGGCACGCGGCCACGCTAACCCCGGTCCGGCACGCGAGCGGCGAGGGACGGGGCGAGGGGGCGTCAGATGGCGCCCGGAGGCCGGGATTCCACCGCGACTCCACCCCTTCGGGGACTCGGACGGCGCGTTGGGCACCCTCCCCGCGCGACCCCAAATAGCGTCCAGTAGGGTTTGGTCCGCATAAACATCCAAACCCCTGCCCGTGTGCCAGGGCGGCGACCGACCAGCGAGACGGCCGTAGCCGACCACCGCGGGCGAGACTCTCGGGAAGGCGCTACGTGAGTCCCAACGGCTCCGACCGCTCGTCGCGGCGCCCGATGCGGCGGAAGCTGCCGCAGGTGCTGACTGCGGGCCTGGTCCTGGCGACAGCATCCGGTTGCTCGTACAACTGGAAAGACTTCCCTCGACTTGGTATGCCCACTCCGGTGACGGAAGAGGCTCCCAGGATCCTGTCCCTCTGGCAGGGCTCGTGGGCGGCTGCGCTCGCCACGGGCGTGCTGGTCTGGGGCCTGATCCTGTGGAGCGTCATCTTCCACCGGCGCAGCCGCACCAAGGTCGAGGTACCCGCGCAGACCCGGTACAACATGCCCATCGAGGCGCTGTACACCGTGGTCCCGCTCATCATCGTCTCCGTGCTCTTCTACTTCACGGCACGCGACGAATCGAAGCTCCTGGCCCTCACCCCGAAGCCGGCTCACACGGTCAACGTGGTCGGCTATCAGTGGAGCTGGGGCTTCAACTACGTCGAGGACGTGCCCGGTGTGAAGGGCAACGCCAAGACGGACCCGAACCTGGAAGCGATTCCGGACCGGTTCAAGAAGGACTTCCCCGCGAACGCGGGCGGTGTCTACGACGTCGGTATCCCCGGCACCCGTAACCCGCAGACCGGAAACCCGGGCCCGACCCTGTGGCTGCCGAAGGGCGAGAAGGTCCGCTTCGTGCTGACCTCGCGCGACGTCATCCACTCGTTCTGGATCGTGCCGTTCCTGATGAAGCAGGACGTCGTCCCGGGGCACACCAACTCGTTCGAGGTCACGCCGAACCAGGAAGGCACCTTCCTGGGCAAGTGCGCCGAACTCTGCGGCGTCGACCACTCGCGCATGCTCTTCAACGTGAAGGTCGTCTCCCCGGAGCGCTATCAGCAGCACCTCAAGGAGCTGGCGGCGAAGGGCCAGTCCGGCTACGTGCCGGCGGGCATCGCCCAGACCGACCCCGCCAAGAACGCGGAGACGAACAAACTGTGAGCATCCTCAACGAACCTCAGGGTGCCGCGGCAGCAGACGACTCGTACGAGAACGAGCTGCCGGTCCGGCGCAAGCAGCCGGGAAACGTCGTCATCAAGTGGCTGACCACCACTGATCACAAGACGATCGGCACGATGTACCTGGTCACGTCGTTCGCGTTCTTCTGCATCGGCGGCATCATGGCGCTCTTCATGCGCGCCGAACTCGCCCGCCCCGGCACGCAGATCATGTCGAACGAGCAGTTCAACCAGGCGTTCACGATGCACGGCACGATCATGCTGCTGATGTTCGCGACGCCGCTGTTCGCCGGATTCGCGAACTGGATCATGCCGCTGCAGATCGGCGCGCCCGACGTGGCGTTCCCGCGGCTGAACATGTTCGCCTACTGGCTCTACCTGTTCGGCTCGACCATCGCGGTCGGTGGCTTCCTCACCCCGCAGGGCGCGGCCGACTTCGGCTGGTTCGCCTACTCCCCGCTGTCGGACGCGGTCCGCTCGCCGGGCGTCGGCGCCGACATGTGGATCATGGGTCTGGCCTTCTCCGGCTTCGGCACGATCCTCGGCTCGGTCAACTTCATCACCACGATCATCTGCATGCGCGCTCCCGGCATGACGATGTTCCGTATGCCGATCTTCGTGTGGAACGTCCTGCTGACCGGTGTGCTGGTCCTGCTGGCCTTCCCGGTCCTCGCGGCCGCGCTGTTCGCCCTGGAGGCGGACCGCAAGTTCGGTGCCCATGTCTTCGACGCCAGTAATGGCGGCGCCTTGCTGTGGCAACACCTCTTCTGGTTCTTCGGCCATCCAGAGGTGTACATCATCGCGTTGCCATTCTTCGGAATCATTTCCGAAGTGATCCCGGTGTTCAGTCGCAAGCCGATGTTCGGCTACAGCGGTCTGATCGGCGCCACCATCGCGATCGCGGGTCTGTCCGTGACCGTGTGGGCGCACCACATGTACGTCACCGGTGGCGTGCTCCTGCCGTTCTTCTCCTTCATGACGTTCCTCATCGCCGTGCCAACGGGCGTGAAGTTCTTCAACTGGATCGGCACGATGTGGAAGGGCTCACTGTCCTTCGAAACACCCATGCTGTGGGCCATCGGCTTCCTGATCACCTTCACCTTCGGTGGTCTGACCGGCGTCATCCTGGCCTCGCCGCCGATGGACTTCCACGTCTCCGACTCGTACTTCGTCGTCGCGCACTTCCACTACGTCATCTTCGGCACCGTGGTCTTCGCGATGTTCTCCGGATTCCACTTCTGGTGGCCGAAGTTCACCGGAAAGATGCTGGACGAGCGGCTTGGCAAGATCACCTTCTGGACGCTGTTCGTGGGCTTCCACGGCACGTTCCTGGTGCAGCACTGGCTGGGTGTCGAGGGCATGCCGCGTCGTTACGCCGACTACCTGGCGGCCGACGGGTTCACCGCGCTCAACACGATCTCGACGATCTCCTCGTTCCTGCTCGGTCTGTCGATCCTGCCGTTCTTCTACAACGTCTGGAAGACCGCCAAGTACGGCAAGAAGATCGAGGTCGACGACCCGTGGGGCTACGGCCGTTCGCTGGAGTGGGCGACGTCCTGCCCGCCGCCCCGGCACAACTTCGTCACCATGCCGCGCATCCGCTCCGAATCGCCGGCCTTCGACCTCCACCACCCGGAGATCGCGGCTCTCGACCAGCTCGAGAACCACGGCGACGTCCACGGTGACCACATGCTGGCCGGTGGCAAGGAGGCCGGGAAGTGAAGATCCAGGGCAAGATGTTCCTGTGGCTGTCCGCCTTCATCCTCGTGATGGCCATCGTCTACGGCGTGTGGTCGAAGGAAGCGGCAGGCACCACCGCGCTCGTCATGGCCTTCGGCCTGAGCGTCATGATCGGCTTCTACCTGGCCTTCACGGCCCGGCGGGTCGACGTCGGCGCCCAGGACAACAAGGAGGCCGATGTCGCGGACGACGCCGGTGAGGTCGGCTTCTTCTCGCCGCACTCCTGGCAGCCGCTCGCGCTCGGCATCGGCGGCGCGCTGGCCTTCCTCGCGATCGCGATGGGCTGGTGGCTGCTGTACTTCTCGGCGCCGCTGATCCTCGTCGGTCTCTACGGCTGGGTCTTCGAGTACTACCGCGGCGAGAACCAGAACCAGTAGTTCCGCCCGCCGCATTGCTCCAAGAGGGGCCCTTCGTCTCGTTCCGGGACGGAGGGCCCCTCGTTTGCAGTCACACCGCGCGCCGAATCTGACGAGTCTTCATACCGTGTGACCATGAGCCACGCACCGCGCATCCGCACCGTAGTGAGCTGCACCCTCCTTGTCCTGTCCCTCGGTGTGGGGGCCACGGGGTGTGGCGGGTCCGACGGCAATCCCCTTTCGGCGAAGCCTTACGACGCGGCCGGGCAGGTCGCCTACAACGGCCCTGCGGGCAGTCAGAAGGCCGACCCCGACAAGCCCCTGGAGATCACCGCCAAGAGCAAGGACGGCCGTCTCACGGACGTCACGGCCGTCGACGGCAACGGGCGCTACCTGGCCGGCGAACTGGCCGCCGACGGCAGCCGCTGGCACTCCACGGCCCCGCTGGTGGCCGGAGCCCACTACACCGTCAAGGTCTCCACGGAGAACGAGGACGGCTCTCCGGGGCTGCGCACGCTGACGTTCGACACGGCGGCGGCCAAGGAGGCCGTGGAGGTCGAATTCGGCCCGGACGCGGGCAAGTACGGCGTCGGACAGCCCATCACGGCCCAGCTGAGCAAGCCCGTCAAGGACAAGGCGGCCCGGTCCGTCGTCGAGCGGGCCCTGAAGGTCCAGTCCACGCCCTCGGTGGAGGGCGCCTGGTACTGGGTGAACGACAAGGTCCTGCACTACCGCCCGAAGGAGTACTGGCCCGCCCACGCCACCATCGACGTGCACTCCAACCTGGAGGGCGTGAAGATCGCCGACAAGCTGTACGGCGGGCCGGGCAAGCCCCTGCGGATCACCACCGGCGACCGCGTCGAGGCCATCACGGACGCCGCCGGGCACTACATGACGGTCAAGCGCAACGGAGAAGTGATCAACACCATTCCGGTCACCACCGGAAAGCCGGGCTTCTCCACCCGCAACGGCGTCAAGGTGGTCCTGGGCAAGCAGTACTTCGTACGCATGCGCGGGGAGACCGTCGGCATCTCGTCCAGCAGCTCCGACGGATACGACCTGCCCGTCTACTACGCCACGCGCGTCACCTGGAGTGGTGAATACGTGCACGCCGCGCCCTGGTCGGTCGGCTCGCAGGGCTCCGAGAACGTCAGCCACGGCTGCACGGGCATGAGCACCGGCAATGCCGCCTGGTTCTTCGAGAACATCAACGAGGGCGACATCGTCAAGGTCGTCAACAGCATCGGCGAGGACATGACGCCCTTCGACAACGGGTTCGGCGACTGGAACGTGTCGTGGGACGAGTGGCGTGAGGGCAGCGTCCTGCAGGCCGACCTCAAGGCCGGGCAGAGCAGGGTCAACTCCGCCCGGCTGCGGCCGGGAGTGTGAGGTCAGGCACCCACGGCAAGCCGCTTGCGCAACAGGGAGGCCAGGGCGTCCGCGAACTCGACCGGTTCCACCGGCAGGGTCACCGCGGCGTCCGCACGGCTCCACGTGGCCAGCCAGGCGTCCTGCGGGCGGCCCATGAGGAGCAGCACCGGCGGGCACTGGAACACCTCGTCCTTGAGCTGGCGGCACACCCCCATGCCGCCGGCCGGGACGGCCTCCCCGTCCAGCACGCAGACGTCGATGCCGCCGCGGTCCAGCTCCTTGAGGACCGCCGGCAGCGTCGCGCACTCCAGGAACTCCACGGGGGGCACGTCGGACGCGGGCCTGCGCCCGGCCGCGAGCCGCACTTGTGCGCGGGTGTTCGCGTCGTCGCTGTAGACCAGAACCGTGGCGCTCGACTGCATGGATCCTCCGAAGGTCCGGCGCTTTCGCCGACGTTGGCTCATGAACCGATGCGCGGATGCTACTCCGTCCGACTGCCCGTCAACACCGGTTCGGCCAGCCCTTCGATGGGCCGTTCGGGCCCTGCATACGCCGCTGACACACCGAACGGCACCCCCCGGAGTGAGGGCGGGATAAGCGACCGACATAATGTCGGTCGTGGCGACAGCAACGACAGTAGAAACCGGGCACGCGCACCCGTCGGTCAATCGGCCGAACCTCACCAGCGTCGGAACCATCATCTGGTTGAGTTCCGAGCTGATGTTCTTCGCGGCCCTCTTCGCGATGTACTTCACTCTGCGATCGGTAACGGGTGCCGCGCACTGGTCCGAAATGGCCTCGTCCCTGAACCTTCCGTTCTCGGCGACCAACACCACGATCCTGGTGCTCTCCTCCCTCACCTGCCAGCTCGGCGTCTTCGCCGCGGAGCGCGGCGATGTGAAGAAGCTCCGCACCTGGTTCATCATCACGTTCGTGATGGGTGCGATCTTCATCGGCGGCCAGGTCTTCGAGTACACCGAGCTGGTGAAGAAGGACGGCCTCTCGCTGTCCTCGGATCCGTACGGCTCGGTGTTCTACCTGACCACGGGCTTCCACGGACTGCATGTGACGGGCGGCCTGATCGCCTTCCTGCTGGTTCTGGGCAGGACGTACGCGGCCAAGAGGTTCACCCACGAGCAGGCGACCGCGGCGATCGTCGTGTCCTATTACTGGCACTTCGTCGATGTCGTGTGGATCGGCCTCTTCGCCACGATCTACCTGATCCAGTAACCGGGCCCGTAGGTCCGCACCACATCCGCCATCGACGCAGAAGATCCTGACACCGGGGTAATCCGTGAAAAAGCTCTCCGCACGACGACGCCATCCGCTGGCGGCGGTCGTCGTCCTACTCCTCGCGCTGGCGGCCACCGGGGGGCTGTACGCCGCGTTCGCGCCCGCGGGCAAGGCTCAGGCTGACGAAACCGCCCAGTCCCTCGCCATCGACGAGGGCAAGAAGCTCTACTCCGTCGGCTGCGCCAGCTGCCACGGAACCGGCGGTCAGGGAACCTCTGACGGCCCCTCCCTGGTCGGCGTCGGCGCCGCCGCGGTGGACTTCCAGGTCGGCACCGGCCGTATGCCGGCGCAGCAGCCCGGCGCGCAGGTGCCGAAGAAGAAGGTCATCTACTCGCAGCCCGAGATCGACCAGCTCGCCGCTTACGTGGCGTCGCTGGGCGCCGGTCCGAGCGTGCCGACCGACTCGCAGTACAACCCCAGCGGTGCCGACATCGCCAAGGGTGGCGAACTGTTCCGCACCAACTGTGCCCAGTGCCACAACTTCACGGGTGAGGGCGGTGCCCTGACGAACGGCAAGTTCGCCCCCAGCCTGGAGGACGTGGACCCCAAGCACATCTACGAGGCCATGCAGACCGGCCCGCAGAACATGCCGTCCTTCCCGGACACGACGATGCCGCAGAAGCAGAAGCAGGACATCATCGCGTACCTGCACGCCGTCAACAGCGACCAGTCCGCCAGCCCCGGTGGTCTCAAGCTCGGCGGGCTCGGTCCGGTCAGCGAGGGCCTGTTCGGCTGGATCTTCGGTCTGGGTGCCCTCATCGCAGTAGCCATCTGGGTCGCGGCCCACACCGCTAAGGCCAAGAAGTCATGAGTAGCCAAGAGAATTCCGAGAGCCTGCCCGAAGCGCAGGCCCCCGCGCACGGCGCGGTAGAGCACGCGGGCGACCCGTTCGCCGACCCGGGACTGCCGGCCCACAAGCCGCGCATCCAGGACATCGACGAGCGGGCGGCCAAGCGCTCCGAGCGCGCGGTCGCGTTCCTGTTCTTCCTGTCCATGGTCGCGACGATCGGCTTCATCGCCTCGTACGTGATCTTCCCGGTCGACAAGATCGTCTTCATCTTCCCGTTCGGGCACGTCAGCGTCCTCAACTTCGCTCTGGGTCTGACCCTGGGCGTGGCGCTGTTCTGCATCGGCGCGGGCGCGGTCCACTGGGCCCGCACCCTGATGTCGGACGTCGAGATGCCGGCCGAGCGGCACGAGATCGCGGCCCCGCCGGAGGTCAAGGCGCAGGTCCTGGCCGACTTCAAGCAGGGCGCGGCCGAGTCCGGCTTCGGCCGGCGCAAGCTGATCCGCAACACCATGTTCGGCGCGCTGGCCATGGTGCCGCTCTCCGGTGTGATGCTGCTGCGCGACCTGGGCACGCTGCCCGAGAAGAAGCTGCGGCACACCATGTGGTCCAAGGGCAAGGCCCTGATCAACATGAACACCAACGAGCCGCTGCGTCCCGAGGACCTGCTGGTCGGTTCGCTCACCTTCGCCAAGCCCGAGGGCCTGGAGGAGGACGCCGAGGACTTCCAGACGCAGATCGCCAAGGCCGCCCTGATGCTCGTCCGGATCAAGCCGGAGGACATCAAGGACAAGCGCGAGCTCGAATGGTCGCACCAGGGCATCGTCGCCTACTCGAAGATCTGCACCCACGTCGGTTGCCCGATCTCCCTGTACGAGCAGCAGACGCACCACGTGCTCTGCCCGTGCCACCAGTCCACCTTCGACCTCTCCGACGGCGCCCGCGTCATCTTCGGCCCGGCCGGTCACGCCCTTCCGCAGCTGCGGATCGGCGTGAATGACGAGGGTTACCTCGAAGCGCTCGGCGACTTCGATGAGCCCGTCGGTCCTGCCTTCTGGGAGCGCGGATGAGCACCACGACAGACGCACGGCGCGAAGCGCCCGCCGGTGAGCGGATCGCGGACTGGGCGGACGGCCGGCTCGGGATCTACTCCCTGGCCAAGGCCAACATGCGCAAGATCTTTCCGGACCACTGGTCCTTCATGCTCGGCGAGATCTGCATGTACAGCTTCATCATCATCATCCTCACGGGTGTGTATCTGACGCTGTTCTTCCACCCGAGCATGAACGAGGTCGTCTACGACGGCTCGTACGTGCCGCTGCAGGGCATGCACATGTCCGAGGCGTTCAACTCGACCATGCACATCAGCTTCGATGTGCGCGGTGGTCTGCTGATCCGGCAGATCCACCACTGGGCGGCGCTGATCTTCCTCGCCGGCATGTTCGTGCACATGATGCGCGTGTTCTTCACGGGTGCGTTCCGCAAGCCGCGTGAGGTCAACTGGCTGTTCGGCTTCCTGCTGTTCGTCCTGGGCATGTTCACCGGCTTCACCGGTTACTCGCTCCCGGACGACCTGCTCTCCGGCACCGGTGTCCGCTTCATGGAGGGCGCGATCCTGTCCGTGCCGATCGTCGGCACGTACCTCTCGTTCTTCCTGTTCGGCGGCGAGTTCCCCGGCGGCGACTTCGTGGCCCGGTTCTACTCGGTCCACATCCTGCTGCTGCCCGGCATCATGCTCGGCCTGATGGTGGCGCACCTGATCCTGGTCTTCTACCACAAGCACACCCAGTTCGCGGGTCCGGGACGTACGAACAAGAACGTCGTCGGCATGCCGCTGCTCCCGGTGTACATGGCGAAGGCGGGCGGCTTCTTCTTCCTGGTCTTCGGTGTCATCGCGGTGGTCGCGGCGATCGCCTCGATCAACCCGATCTGGGCGATCGGCCCCTACCGGCCGGACCAGGTGTCCACCGGCGCCCAGCCCGACTGGTACATGGGCTTCTCCGAAGGCCTCATCCGAGTGATGCCGGGCTGGGAGATCAACCTGTGGGGCCACACCTTGGTCCTGGGTGTGTTCATCCCGCTGGTCATCTTCCCGCTGGTCCTCGCGACGATCGCGGTGTACCCGTTCATCGAGTCCTGGATCACCGGGGACAAGCGCGAGCACCACATCGCCGACCGGCCGCGCAACGCGCCGACGCGTACCGCGTTCGGTGTCGCGTGGATCACCTGGTACCTGGTGCTCCTGATCGGTGGTGGAAACGACCTCTGGGCGACCCACTTCCACCTCTCGATCAACGTCATCACCTGGTTCGTGCGGATCGCGTTCTTCGTCGCTCCGGTCCTCGCGTTCATCGCCACCAAGCGGATCTGCCTGGGTCTGCAGCGGCGTGACGCCGAGAAGGTGCTGCACGGACGCGAGTCCGGCATCATCAAGCGGCTGCCGCACGGCGAGTTCATCGAGATCCACGAGCCGCTCGACGCCGGTGCGCGCTACAAGCTCACCGCGCACGAGCAGTACAAGCCGGCCGAGATCGGTCCCGAGGTCGACGAGAACGGTGTCGCCCGCAAGGTCTCGCCGCTCCAGAAGCTGCGCGCCAAGCTCAGCAAGGGCTACTACGGCGAGGGGAACCAGATCCCCAAGCCGACGGCCGAGGAGTACCAGGAGATCACGAGCGGCCACGGCCACCACTGATCCCCGCCCGACCTGTCGGTCGCCACAACCGAGGCTCCGGCCCGGCCCCCGTCCGGGGGCCGGGCCGGAGCCTTTCGGCGTCCGTGCCGCATCCGTGCCGCGTCCTGTCCGTACTACGGGCATGCGTACGGATGGAGCCCCCGCTGTCGATAGGCTGACGGGCGGTATATCCCCACCCTGACCACCAGGAGCGAGCATGAGCGCTGTTACCCCCACCGGAGGCGACACCGTGGCGGCCCACTCCTGGCCGGGCGTCCTGGACGCGCTGCTCGGCGGCACCGACCAGAGCGCCGACGTGACCGCCTGGGCGATGGACCGGATCATGCGCGGCGAGGCCACCGACGCCCAGATCGCCGGCTTCATGGTGGCCCTGCGTGCCAAGGGCGAGACGGTCCAGGAGATCACCGGTCTGGTACGCGCGATGTACGCGCACGCCAACCTCATCGAGGTACCGGGCCCCAGCGTCGACATCGTCGGCACCGGCGGCGACGGCGCCAAGACGGTCAACATCTCCACCATGGCCGCGATCGTGGTCGCCGGAACCGGCACCAAGGTCGTCAAGCACGGCAACCGGGCCGCCTCGTCGGCGAGCGGCTCCTCCGACGTCCTGGAGAAGCTCGGCGTCAACCTGGAGCTGACGCCGAAGCGGGTCGCCGAGGTGGTCGAGGAGGCCGGCATCACCTTCTGCTTCGCGGTGAAGTTCCACCCCGCGCTGCGGTACGTGGCCGCCGCGCGCAGGGAGCTCGGCATCCGCACCACCTTCAACGTGCTGGGCCCGCTGACCAACCCGGCCAAGGTGCGGGCCACCGCCGCCGGTGTGGCGGACCCGCGGATGGCCCCGATCGTGGCCGGAGTCTTCGCCGAGCGCGGCTCGTCGGCGCTGGTCTTCCGCGGCGACGACGGCCTCGACGAACTCACCACCACCGGCACCTCGCGGGTGTGGGTGGTGCGCGACGGCCAGGTCCACGAGGAGGCCTTCGACCCGCGGGACGTCGGCATCGACATCGTGCCCATCGAGGCGCTGCGCGGCGCGGACTCGTCGTACAACGCCGACGTGGCCCGCCGCCTGCTCGCGGGCGAGCGCGGGCCGGTGCGGGACGCGGTGCTGCTGAACGCGGCGGCGGCCCTGGTCGCCCTCGAACCGGGACGGGGCGCGCTCGCCGAACAGATCGGCGCCGCGATGGAGCGGACGGCCGAGGCGATCGACTCCGGGGCGGCCCAGGGCGCCCTGGAACGCTGGGTCGCCGCCAGCAACGCCTGACCCCTGCCCGTACGGGACCCTGCTCGCGCGGGTCGTCCTGTACGGGTGTGCCGTGCGGGATGTGACGCGAGGCGCAGTCCGGATCGCGGACTGTGTCTTGCGCCCGTCCATACGTATGGCAGGATGCTCTTCAAGGTCATGAGTGACAGCGATTTAGGCCCCGGCTCGCTGTCCGGCAACCCTCCGTCCGTGGCGGGGTGCCCCGGGTGAAGACCAGGTCGTAGGCAGCAAGGCCTGCGGCAAGCGCGGACCCCTGGACATCTTCGATGTCACAGCCCTGGGGTCCTGGTCCTCAAGGGAGCAGTCTCGTGAGCAAGCGAATGCGATAGGGCGTACCGCCCCTTCTTCACACCTCCGCGCACCCTTCTTCGGGCTGCGTGTTCGAGGTCAACACCCGTACACGGCACCGCAGTCGAACCCTCTCGCTCGATGCAGGGTCACGCCGCCGTACCCGGGGTCCGAAGTCAACTCGCCTTGTCCTGCCGGGAGATACCGCCATGTCCGCACGCCCCGCCACCGCCACCGCCGCCGTTTCGTCCCCCGCCGTCGAGTCCGCGGCCGTGGAGTCCGCCGACCCCTGCTGTGCCGCGCCGCTGCCGGTGCTCGGCCGCGATGTCACCGTGCCGCTGGTCACGGGCGGTGAAGTGACGTACGCCGCCCTCGACTACGCGGCGAGCGCGCCCGCCCTCCAGCGGGTCTGGGACGACGTGGCCGCGTACGCCCCGTACTACGGCAGCGTGCACCGCGGGGCGGGTTACCTCTCGCAGCTCTCCACCGACCTGTTCGAGAACAGCCGGACGACGGTGTCGGAGTTCCTCGACTGCCGCCCGGGCGACCAGATCGTCTTCACCCGCTCCACCACGGACTCGCTGAACCTGCTCGCCCAGACGCTGCCGGCCGACTGCCAGGTCTTCGTCTTCGAGACCGAGCACCACGCCTCGCTGCTGCCGTGGCGCGATGCCCGCGTGACCTACCTGAACGCGCCGCGCACCCCGGAGCAGGCCGTCGAGACGCTGGAGCGCGCGCTCGCCGACCGCGACCCGTACGGCCCCGCCCTCGTCTGCGTCACCGGCGCTTCCAACGTCACCGGCGAGCTGTGGCCGGTGAGGGAGCTCGCCGCGGCGGCGCATGCCCACGGCGCCCGCATCGTTCTGGACGCCGCCCAGCTCGCGCCCCATCACCCCGTCTCCGTAAGGGAGTTGGACGTCGACTGGATCGCCTTCTCCGGGCACAAGCTGTACGCGCCGTTCGGCTCGGGCGTGCTTGCCGGGCGGGCGGACTGGCTGCAGGAGGCCGAGCCGTACCTCGCGGGTGGCGGCGCGTCCAAGAAGGTCGCCCGGCGCTCGGACGGGGGCGTCGACGTCGAGTGGCACACCACGGCCGCGCGGCACGAGGCCGGGTCGCCCAACGTCATCGGGGTCTACTCCATCGCCTCCGCCTGCAAGGCGCTGACCGAGGCGGGCTTCGATGCGCTGGTCGAGCGCGAGCGGCATCTGATCGCGAAGGTCCGCGAGGGTCTGGCCGGGGTTCCCGCGGTCCGGGTGCTCTCGCTCTTCGGCGACGACGCGCCCCGGGTCGGAGTCATCTCCTTCGTCGTCGACGGCTGGAACAGCTCGCACTTCGCGGCGGCGCTGTCGGCGGAGTACGGCATCGGGGTGCGCGACGGCCTCTTCTGCGCCCACCCGCTGGTGCGCACGCTGCTCGGCAGCGACCCGCAGGACCCGGGCGAGTGCGGGGCGCCCGAGGCCGAGCCGGGCGAGCGCTCGCTCAACGCGATCCGGGTCAGCTTCGGTGCGGGGACGCCCGACGAGCACGTGGACCGCTTCGTGCGGGCGGTGCGGGAGTTGGTGGCCGACGGCGCGAAGTGGCAGTACCGCACGGAGGCCGGCCGCTGCGTCCCGGCGGTGTAGCCCCGGCCCCGCGGGGCTCGGCGGCCCCGGACCCCGTTCGCGCCTGAACGGCGCTCGTCCTCAAACGCCGGACGGGCTGGAGGTGCCCCGGTGCGGGCCGGCACCGAGGTACTCGGGGACACCTACAGGGGCGCGGGGAACTGCGCGATCGGCCACGCACGGTGCGAGGACGAAAACGGGGTCGGGGGCGCGGGGAACTGCGCGATCGGCCACGCACGGTGCGAGGACGAAAACGGGGTCGGGGGCGCGGGGAACTGCGCGAACGGCCCCCGCGGTCCGCACCCGTGAGCAGCCCCAGGGGCGCGGGGGCGCAGCCCCCGAGGGGGCCGGGGGGCTACGAGTCCAGGCCGATGGCGAAGGCCGCTTCGAGGTCGTGCTGGGAGTACGTCCGGAACGCCACGTGCGTGTCCGTCCCCTCCACCCCGGGAATCTTGCTGATGCTCCCGGGGATGATGTCCGCCAGGTCGTCGTGCCGGGCCACCCTGACCAGCGCGATCAGATCGTACGTACCGGTCACCGAGTACACCTCGCTGACGCTGTCCAGCGCCGCGATGGACTCCGCGATCTCGGGAATCCGGTCCACGCTGGTCTTGATGAGCACGATCGCGGTGATCACGGCTGGCTTTCTCCCTCGGTGGCGGCCGGACCCGCGGTCTTCACGGGCTTTCGGCGTTTCACTCTATCCGCCCCGCCGAAACGGGCCCACGCGTAGAGGAAGCCGACGCCGAAGCCGACCAGGTGGGCCAGGTAGGCGACCCCGGGCCCGGCCGACGCGCTCCGGATCGCCAGCCACTGGAGGGCGAACCAGAAGACGAGCACGATCCACGCCGGGAAGCGCAGCGGCAGGAAGAGCAGGAACGGGAAGACGCTGGTCACCCGGGCCCGGGGGAAGAGGTACAGGAAAGCCCCCAGGACCGCCGAGATCGCCCCGGACGCCCCCACGAGCGTCTGGTCGGAGCCCGCGTTCGCGACGGCGTAGCCGAGCAGGGCCACATAGCCGGCCACCAGGTAGAACAGGGCGAATTCGGCCCACCCGAGCCGTTCCTCGGTCATCGCGCCGAAGACGTACAGGAACAGCATGTTGCCCAGCAGGTGCAGCCAGCCGCCGTGGACGAAGAGCGCGGTGAGCGGGGTGAGCAGGGCGTGCGGCCGGCCCGTCATCAGCTCCGCCGGGATGACCCCCCACCGTGCGAAGTAGTCGCTCTGCGCGCTCAGGATCGCGTCCCCCGTGCCGTACACCGGGTTGAGGCCGGACACCGGGCTGACCATGAACAGCAGGCAGCAGGCGGCGATCAGCCCGTACGTCATGGTCGGGCCCCGTACCGCACCCCTGAGGATCTCCGCTCCCCGCCACTTGATCATGGGGAGAGAATGGCCCAAAGGGAGCTTTCGGTACAGACCGCCTCGCCGTGCCGGCGCTCGACGGGTAGGCCGTAGGGTTGCGGGCAGTACTCCCGCAGTTCGACGGCGCACCGCGAGATCCTGGACCATGGAAGTGGAAAAGAGGGCCGCACCACATGACCACCGTTCCCCAGATGACCGCCGAGACCCGGTGGCGCTGCACGCTCTGCGGCAACCTCACGCGTTTCGATGTCACCCGCTCGTCGAAAGTGGTCGAGTACGTCCATCTGGACCTCGCCGGAGAGCCCAAGGTGGAGGAACGCGATGTGGTCAGTGAGACCATCGAGTCGGTCCGCTGCCGGTGGTGCAACGCGGTGGACCAGATCGAGCTAGTGGACCGGCCGGGTACCGACTCCGCGGCCGCCTCCTGAGAGGCTGCCGCCCACGCGGTACGGATGACAGTTGGGGTGACGGATTGTGGAGCATGCAAGCGGCGCTGAACCGGCCGCTGCGGCCGGCGACGGCCCCGCCGAGGTGCTCGACCGCCCGCTGCCCGAAGGGGTCCGGCGCCGGGTCGTCGCCTTCGTGTCGGAGGCGTTCGGCGGCCTGACCGTCGGTGAACTGCCCGGACAGCTGCGGCAGTACGCCCGGTTCACCCCCACCCGGCGCGCCAAGTTCGCCGGAAACGCGATGGCCACGGCCCTGGAGAGCGACCCGGTGTTCCGCCAGCGGGTCGGCGAGCGCCTCAAGGAGGCGCAGCCCGAGCTCGCGGCGGCCGTGGAGGCGGGATCGCCGCCCGGCGCGGCCGACCCCGTGGACGTGGCGGCCGCCGCCTATGTGCTGCGCCCCACCGGCTGGGTCAAGCTGGTCGCCGCGGCCGGCGAGGAGGCCCAGCGGGCGTTCGCCGAGCGTGCGGAGGAGGAGGGCCGGCGCGAGCTGGAGCGGCTGCGCGAGGAACTCGCCGAGGCGCGCGACCGCATCAAGACGGAGAACGAGTCGCTGCGCACCGAGCTGGTCGCCGCCCGCAAGGAGACCGAGTCGCTCCAGCGGAAGCTGCGCAGCGCCCAGAGCGATGTGAAGCGCGGCGAGGCGGCCCTGCGCCGGGCCACCTCCGAGATCGACGGCATCAAGTCCGAGGCGGCCGCCCAGGTGGCGGCGGCCGAGAGCGAGGCCCGGCGCCTGAAGACCCGGCTCGGCGAGGCCGAGGCCGGCCTGGAGGCGAGCCGACGGGCGGTGCGCGAGGGCCGCTCGGTCGAGGACATGCGGCTGCGGCTGCTGCTCGACACCGTCCTGGAGGGCGCCCAGGGGCTGCGCCGCGAACTGGCCCTGCCGCCCGCCTCGGTGCGCCCGGCCGACACCGTGGACGCGGTCGCGCCCGGCAACATGACGCCCAAGGACATCGCGGCCCGCGCGCTCTCGGAGACCGACCCGGCGCTGCTCGACCAATTGCTCGCGCTGCCCCAGGTGCATCTGGTCGTGGACGGCTACAACGTCACCAAGACCGGCTATCCGACGATGCCGTTGGAGAAGCAGCGGCTCCGGCTGCTCGGCGGTCTGTCCGTGCTGGCCGCGCAGACCGGCGCCGAGGTCACCTGTGTCTTCGACGGCGCGGAGCTGGCGGCCCCGGTGCTGCTCGCCCCGCCACGGAGCGTACGGGTGCTGTTCTCCAAGCCGGGCGTGACCGCGGACGAGCTGATCCGTCAGCTGGTGCGGGCCGAGCCGTCGGGACGTCCCGTGGTCGTCGCCTCCACGGACAAGGAAGTCGCGGACGGCGTCGCGAAGGCGGGCGCCCGCCCGGTCGCCTCGCTGCTGCTCCTCAAGCGGCTTTCACGCGTCTGAGGCATTGCGTCCGTTCTGCAACTCCTGTGTTCAATGCCCGAATTCGGGTGATCACTGACGAGCAGACCGTCAAGTGCCAACTACTGCGCGTGGGATGACAGTAAAGAATCCTCTCGGTGACCGACTTTTTTGCCATCAGGATTTGAACTGATCACAGGAAGGTCACTAGGGTCGGGCCTCGTACCTTCATGCGGTTGATCACTCGTTCGGGGTGTCCGTGAAGGTCCCGTCGAGTGTGCAGTGTTCGGCGGTTGAGGAAGAAGGAGCTCGCCTTCGTGGGGTCCCACCGTCGTCCCAAGCCCGCGAGCCGTACGCGTGTGACCGTGCTCAGCGCCACCGCCGCCGCGGTCGTCGCCCTCACCTCGCAGGCCGCCCACGCGGACCCGAAGCCCACCAAGGACGAGGTCAAGAGCAAGGTCGACAAGCTCTACGACGAGGCCGAGCAGGCGACCGAGGCGGCGAACGGGGCCAAGGAGAAGCAGGGCCGGCTCGAGAAGCAGATCGGTCAGATCCAGGACCAGGTCGCCCGTGGCCAGCAGGAGCTCAACACCCTGCGCCAGGGCCTCGGTTCGCTGGCCTCGGCGCAGTACCGCTCCGGTGGCATCGACCCCTCGCTCGCGCTGTTCCTCTCCTCCAACCCGGACGACTTCCTCGACAAGGCCTCCTCGCTCGACCAGTTGAGCGCCACGCAGGCCGAGGCCCTGACGAAGATCCAGGGCAAGCAGCGGACCCTCGCGCAGCAGCGCAAGGAGGCCCAGGACAAGCTGAAGGACCTCGCCGACACCAGCAAGGTGCTCGACGACAAGAAGAAGGAAGTCCAGGGCAAGCTCGGCGACGCGCAGAAGCTGCTCAACTCCCTGACCGCGCAGGAGAAGGCGGCCCTCGCCTCCGACGAGTCGCGCGCCAATCGTTCCACCGAGCGCCCGAACCTCGGCAAGGACGTCCCCGCCTCGCAGGTCGGCGCCGCCGCTCTCGCCGCCGCCCAGACCCAGCTCGGCAAGCCGTACAGCTACGGCGCGACCGGCATGGCCACCTTCGACTGCTCGGGTCTGACCGGCTACGCCTACCGCCAGGCCGGCGTCAACCTGCCGCGCACCTCGCAGGAGCAGGCCAACGCGGGCACCCGGATCGGCCGCAGCGAGCTCAAGCCCGGCGACCTGGTGCTGTTCTTCGGCGACCTGCACCACATCGGCCTGTACGCCGGCAACAACATGGTGCTGCACGCGCCCCGGACGGGCACGGTCGTGCGCTACGAGTCGATGGACAACATGCCGTTCCAGTTCGGCGTGCGCATCGGCTGACCCCGCCTTTCCCTTCGTCAGCCGCCGACACCGCCCAAACGGGCGAACTACGGCGACACGCGCTGACGCGACGCCCCGCCGGTGACCTGTGCTCTCCGGTGGGGCGTCACTTTGCGTAGGCGGGGCGGTCGTTGGCCCATGGGTATCCGCCCGGTTACTGTCCGGCGTGCGGTTCCCCCGGTGACTCGCCGCCCGCCCGGGCGGCAGGGGCCGCACGCAGTGCAAGGGAGTACGGCATCCGTGGCGTCCCATCGCCGGCCTTCGCAGTCGGGCCTGACCCAGAGCGCCCGCGTCACCGTCCTTTCGGCAGCCGCGGCGACGGCCGCGGCGGCCCTGGCGGCCCCCGTGGCGAGTGCCGCCCCGCACGAGCCGGGTGCGTCCGGCAAGGCCAAGGTCGACCGGCTCTTCGAGGAGGCCGAGAAGGCCACCGAGCAGTACGACAAGGCCGACGAGCACGCCAAGGAACTGCGTGACGAGGTCAAGCACGCACAGGACGGCATCGCGCGCGGGCAGGAGAAGATCAACCGCATGCGGGGAGCGCTCGGCGCGATCGCCGGGGCGCAGTACCGCTCGGGCGGCATCGACCCCGCGCTCGCGCTGCTCCTGTCCTCGAACCCGAACACCTACCTCGACCAGGCCGCGGCCCTCGACCGGCTCAGCGAGCGCCAGTCGGGCGCCCTCCAGGACCTCCAGCACGAGCAGCGCCGGCTCGCCCAGCAGCGGGCCGAGGCCGGCCGCAAGCTGTCCGAGCTGGAGCGCAGCCGCACCGAGGTGGCCCGGCACAAGCGGACCGTGGAGTCGAAACTGGCCGAGGCGCGCCGCACCCTGAACGCGCTGCCGACCGCCGACCGCGCCGCCTTCGACCGGGCCTCGCGCTCCGGCCGCACCGAGCTGCCCCCGCTCTCCGGCTCCGCGCCCGCCGCCTCCTCGCGGGCGGCGGCGGCCGTGATGGCGGCCCGCTCGGCGATCGGCAAGCCGTACATCTGGGGCGCCAACGGGCCCTCCGGGTTCGACTGTTCGGGCCTGATGCAGTGGTCGTACGCCCGGGCCGGGGTCGGCCTGCCGCGCACCTCGCAGGAGCAGCGGTACGCCGGTCACCAGGTGCCGCTCTCCGAGGCGAAGCCGGGCGATCTGGTCGCCTACCGGCACGACGCGAGCCACATCGCCATGTACGTCGGCAACGGCCAGGTCGTGCACGCCCCCTACCCCGGCGCGCCGGTGCGCTACGACCCCGTCGGGATGATGCCCGTCTCCTCGGTGACGCGCGTGTGACCGTACGATCGGCGGCGTGGCAGGTCATGGACGTGGGCGAGGGACGCGGGGCGGTCGGGCGGCGGGATGCGCGCTCGCCGTGCTGCTGCTCGGCGCGGCCTGCTCGGCGCCGGGCACGGCCCCGGACGCCACCGCGAGCCAGGTGCAGCGGGTCCTCGACCGGCGCGCCGCCGCCGTCCTGAAGCACGACGCGGCCGGTTATCTGGCCGCCGTCGACCCCGCGGCGAGCGCCCTGCGGGCGGCCCAGGGCGCCGAGTTCGCCAACCTGGCCCAGGTGCCGCTGACTTCCTGGGCGTACAAGGTCACCCAGGTGGACCGGCACGGCACGACCGCCACCGCCAAGGTGGACCTGCGCTACCGGATCCAGGGGTACGACTCCGCGCCCGTCACGGCCGCGCGCACCCTGAGCCTCGACCGGCGCGGCGCCGACTGGTACGTGACCGGCGACCGGCCGGCCCGGGGCGCGGCCCAACTCCTCTGGCAGCAGGGCGCGGTGACCGCCGTGCGCGGCGCCCACAGCCTGATCCTCGGGGTGGGCCAGGACCCGGCGAGACTGCGCGAGATCGCCGCCGCCGAGGACACCGCCGTGCCCGCGGTCTCGGGGGCCTGGCCGGGGAAGTGGGCGGGCCGCGTGGTCGTCCTCGTACCGGCGTCGCTCGACGCCATGGCCGCGCTGCTCGGCGCGCCCGCCGCCTCCTACCGGGGCATCGCGGCGGTGACCACCGGCGAGGCGGGCGGCGCCGGGGCGGCCCCGGCGGACCGGGTGATCGTCAATCCGGACGCGTACGCGGTCCTCGGCGACCTGGGCCGCAAGGTCGTCCTCACCCACGAGACCACCCATGTCGCCACCCGCGCCCACACCTCGCCCGCCACCCCGATGTGGCTCTCGGAGGGCTACGCGGACTGGGTCGGCTACCGCGACACCGGCCGCACCGCCGCGCAGGCCGCCCCCGAACTCCAGAAGGCGGTCCGTGCGGGCGACCTCCCCGCCGACCTTCCCTCGGACGCCGACTTCGGCTTCGACGGCGGCGCGGACCGCCTGGCGCGCGCGTACGAGGGCGGCTGGCTGGCCTGCCGCATGATCGCCGCCCGCTGGAGCGACGCCACCCTGGCCCGCTTCTACACCGAGGTCGGCGACCAGCCCCATCGCGAGGACGCCACGGAAAAGGCGATGACCGATCAACTGGGCTTGACGCCAAGGGAGTTCACGGCGCAGTGGCGGGATTACGTACGGGCCCAGCTGGGCTGATCAGGGCGAGGCCAGCTCACCGATCGCCTCGGCCAGCCACTTCTCAGGAGGTCGGCGCGGCCCGCGTCGGTGCGGGAGAGGATGCGCCGGGGTGCGGCCCCGCTGCCCGGCTCGGCGTGCTGCGCCGGGGCGGTGGGCGTCAGCGGCTGGCGGAGGGTTCGGTCGTGCGGGTGGGCTGAACGGGGAGTGGGGGCAGGTTGCGGCTTCGGGAGGTGGAGTGCCACAGGCGGCGGCAGGCCAGGAACGAGGCCGCCACCAGGAGGCCGTTGCGGAGGGCGAGGAGGAGCAGGCCCAGCCAGTCGCCGGCCACCACGTGGGAGAACCAGATCGGGAACTCCAGGAACGTCACCGCCGTCGCGGCCAGGACCAACTGGGCGGGGCGGGTCATCGGGCTGCGGCCGAAGGCGAGGCACACCGCGGCGAGGCCGACCAGCCACAGCAGGTACTGGGGGCTGATGACCCGGCTCGTGGTGGTGAAGAGCAGCACCGCGGTGAAGGCCGCGTCCGCGAGCGTGCTCGGGCGCCCCGGGCCGCGGACCCGCAGGCGCCACAGCAGCAGCCAGCCGAACGCGAGCACGGTCAGGGTCATCGCGAGGGCGGACACCACTGGTACGTAGGGGCCGAGGAACTCCACCGAGCCGTAGTTCAGCTGCACTCGGCCCCGCCAGCCGAAGTGCCGGGCCACCTGGAAGACCAGCGCGCCGAGCGACTCGACCTCGGTGCCGCGCTCGCGCTGGAAGGTGAGGAAGGCCAGCGCGCCCGGCGCCGCCGCCACACAGGCCACCAGGAGGGCCGCCGCGGTCACGGCGGCGGTCGTCCAGGCCCGGCGCGGAGCGCGCACGAGCAGCAGGACGGGCCACACCTTGAGCAGCGCCCCGAACGCGGCGAGCGCGCCCAGGACGCGCGGATGGCGGGCCCCCGCGAGCAGCGCCGCGACCGCCACGGCCGTCACCATCAGGTCGTAGCGGGCGTAAGCGGTGGGGCCGAGCAGCGGCACCCCGAGCGTCCACACCCAGGCCCCGTTCAGGGACTTGCCGGGCCGGCCGGCCGCGTACATCAGCAGGGCGAAGACCAGCGCGTCCGCGATCAGGACGAGCACGAAGAACGCCGACGCGTACGGCAGGAAGGGCAGCGCGGCGGGGGAGAGGATCGCGAGGGCGGCGGCCGGCGGGTACTGCCACGTCACGTCGTCCAGCGGATACGTGCCGGTCCACAGCACCTGCGACCAGCCCTGGTAGATCACGTGGACGTCGCTGGTGACGTCCGGGCCGGGAAAGACGAGCACCTTGAAGACGCAGAGCAGCAGCAGATAACGGGTCGCGGCCCAGATGACCGCCACGGTGAAGGGGCGCCGGGAGGTGCGCATGATGTCCGCCTCGTCCTCGTTTCGGGGGCCGGAGCCAGCCATGATGCCGGGTGCGCCGGCGTGTTGGCGGCAAGGCGGGGCCGGGGCGTTCCGGTTCCGGTGGCGCCGCCCGGCGGGCTCGCCTCGGCTGCGCGCCCCGGGTTCGGTACTGTCGGCGGCGATGCACAAGACCTTGATCGTGACCAATGACTTCCCGCCGCGGCCGGGCGGAATCCAGGCGTTCCTCCACAACATGGCCCTGCGCCTCGATCCGGAGCAGATCGTCGTGTACGCCTCGACGTGGAAGCGGAGCCGCGAGGGCGTCGAGGCGACGGCGGCGTTCGATGCCGAGCAGCCGTTCACCGTCGTACGGGACCGCACCACGATGCTGCTTCCCACTCCGCGCGTCACCCGGCGCGCGGTCGGCCTGCTGCGCGAACACGGGTGCTCCTCGGTGTGGTTCGGGGCGGCCGCGCCGCTCGGCCTCATGGGGCCCGCGCTGCGCCGGGCCGGTGCGGAGCGGCTCGTGGCGACGACCCACGGGCACGAGGCGGGGTGGGCCCAACTCCCCGTCGCGCGCGGGCTGTTGAGGCGGATCGGCGAGGGTACGGACACGATCACCTACCTCGGCGAGTACACCCGCTCGCGGATCGCGGGCGCGCTCACCCAGCAGGCCGCGGCCCGCATGGTCCAGCTTCCGCCCGGGGTCGACGAGAAGACCTTCCACCCCGGCTCGGGCGGCGACGCCGTGCGGAGCAGGCTCGGGCTCACCGACCGGCCCGTGGTGGTGTGCGTCTCGCGGCTCGTGCCGCGCAAGGGGCAGGACACGCTGATCCGCGCCCTGCCGGCGATCCTGGCGCGGGTGCCGGACGCGGTGCTGCTCGTCGTCGGCGGCGGGCCGTACGAGGCGGACCTGCGCAAGCTGGCCTCCGACACCGGGGTCTCGGCCTCGGTCCGCTTCACCGGGGCGGTGCCGTGGGCGGAGCTGCCCGCGCACTACGGGGCCGGGGACGTCTTCGCGATGCCGTGCCGCACGCGGCGCGGCGGCCTGGACGTCGAGGGCCTCGGCATCGTCTACCTGGAGGCCTCCGCGACGGGCCTGCCGGTGGTGGCGGGCGACTCCGGGGGCGCGCCGGACGCCGTCCTCGACGGCGAGACGGGCTGGGTCGTCCAGGGCGGCTCCCCCGGCGACGCGGCCGAGCGGATCGTGACCCTGCTGGAGGATCCCGGCCTTCGGCGGCGGATGGGGGAGCGGGGGCGGGCCTGGGTGGAGGAGAAGTGGCGCTGGGACCTCCTGGCGGAGAAGCTCCGGGGTCTGCTTTAGCCTCCCTTTCCCCTGGGGGTGGGCGGGCAGGTGCGGCCCCGTTTCCCCGGGGTGCGCTGGGGCTTCGCCCTGGGCCCCGGGGTTTTGCCCCTCCCCGCCCCTTCCCTAAGCCCTCCGGGGGTGAAATGGGGGGGGGGAGGGCTTCCGGGGGCTGCGCCCCGGGCCCTGCTTGTTCGGGTGCGGATCGTGCGTGGCTGGTCGCGCAGTTCCCCGCGCCCCTAAGGGCCTCGGTGCTGGCCCGCATCGGGCACCTTCAGCCCGTCCGGCGTTTGAGGACGAGCGCCGTTCAGGCGCGATACGGGGTCCGGGGCGGAGCCCCGAGCCGGGGGTGCAGGGGGCGCAGCCCCCTGCGGGGGTTCGAGGGGCGCAGCCCCTCAAAGGGGGTCTGGGGCACAGCCCCAGGGCTCAGCTGATCCAACCCGCCGCACGGGCGGGCGGGTGGGCAAACAGGCCCGGGGCCGGGGGCGGAGCCCCGGGGGCCGGGCGGCACAGGGTGGCGTATCCGAGGCCGGGCCCGCTGCGGCTCAGCGGGTGTAGATCGCCTCGATCTCGTCCGCGAAGTCCTTCGCCACCACATTCCGTTTCAGCTTCAGCGACGGCGTGATGTGCCCCGCCTCCTCCGTGAACTGCGCACCCAGGATGCGGAACTTGCGGACCGACTCCGCCTTGGAGACCGCCGCGTTCCCGTCGTCCACGGCCCGCTGCACCTCCGTGAGGAGGTCGGCGTCCTCGCGCAGCGCGGCCACCGTCGCCACCGGCTTGCCGTGCTCCTCGGCCCACCGGCCGAGGAACTCCTCGTCGAGGGTGACCAGCGCGCCCACGAACGGCCGCCCGTCACCGACGACCATGCACTCCGCGACCAGCGCGTGCGCGCGGATGCGGTCCTCGATGACCGCGGGGGCGACGTTCTTGCCGCCCGCCGTCACGATGATCTCCTTCTTGCGGCCGGTGATCGCGAGGTAGCCGTCCTCGTCGAGGGTGCCGATGTCACCGGTGTGGAACCAGCCGTCGGCCAGCGCCTCGGCGGTCGCGGCCTCGTTGTTCCAGTAGCCCTGGAACAGGTGCTCGCCGTGCAGCAGCACCTCGCCGTCGTCGGCGATGCGCACCACCGACCCCGGCAGCGGCTGCCCGACCGTGCCGATCTTCGGCCGGTCCCAGGGGTTGAATGCGGTCGCGGCGCAGGACTCGGTCAGGCCGTAGCCCTCCAGGACCGTGAAGCCGATGCCGCGGAAGAAGTGGCCGAGCCGCTCGCCCAGCGGCGCCCCGCCGGAGATCGCGTACTCGCCGCGCCCGCCGAGCACCGCCCGCAGCTTGCTGAAGACGAGCTTGTCGAACACCTTGTGCTTGAGCTTCAGGCCGATCGAGGGCCCGGCGTCCGTGCTGAGCGCCGTGCTGTAGGCGATCGCGGTGTGTGCGGCCTTGTCGAAGATCTTGCCCTTGCCGTCCGCCTGCGCCTTGGCGCGCGCCGAGTTGTAGACCTTCTCGAAGACGCGCGGCACCCCGAGGATCAACGTCGGCCGGAAGGAGGCGAGTTCATCGGTGAGGTTCTTGATGTCGGGGACGCAGCCGAGCTTGATCGGCGCCATCACCGAGGCCACCTCGACCAGGCGCCCGAAGACGTGGGCCGCGGGCAGGAACAGCAGCACCGAGCACTCGCCGGTACGGAAGAGGGGCTTGAGCCGCTCCACCACGTTGCCGCACTCCGCGAAGAACGCCCGGTGGGTCAGCACACAGCCCTTGGGGCGGCCGGTGGTGCCCGAGGTGTAGACGATCGTCGCCGGGTCGTCGGCGTGCGCGGAGGACATCCGGGCGTCGAGGAGCTCGTCGGAGACGTCCGCGCCGGCCGCCGTGAGCTCGGCGACGGCGTCCGCCTCGATGCTCCGGATCCCCTTGAGGCCCGGCAGCGCACCCTGGACGGAGGCCACGGAGGCGCGGTGCGCCTCGGACTCGACGATCGCGAGGGTGGCGGCGGAGTCGCCGAGGATCCACTGGATCTGCTCGGGGGAGCTGGTCTCGTACACCGGCACGGTGACCGCGCCCGCGCTCCAGATCGCGAAGTCGAGCAGCACCCACTCGTAGCGGGTGCGCGAGAGCAGGGCCACCCGGTCGCCGGCCTCGACACCGGTGGCGATCAGGCCCTTGGCGACGGCCCGCACCTCGGCGAGGAACTGGCGGGCGCTGACATCGGCCCAGGCACCCGCGATCTTGCGGCCCATCACCGCGACATCGGGGTGCTGAGCGGCATTGCGGCGGATCAGATCCGTCAGGTTGCCGTCCGAAGGGACCTCGTACAGGGCCGGAAGGCTGAACTCGCGCAAGACTGCTGCTCCTCATCGGGCGCCGGTGCCACGGCTCTGTGTGACGCACCGGCTGCGGTCCAAGATCGGGCAGGTGCCCGGCGGATCCGTGGGGGGCGGAACTGACGAGCACGACTGGACTGCCCGGACGTTACCCATGGGTAGGCGGTTCCGGATAGGGGGTTCTGGCCAGATGTTCGGTGCATCACACATGTTGGACACTGCTCCGCGCACGATAGTCCACCGCTTTCAGGACTCGGAAGTAACCGCAGGTCCGACGGCCTAGGGTGATCCCCATGCGAGTTCATGTGGTCAGTGACGTGCACGGGAACGCCGAGGGTCTGGCCAGAGCCGGTGAGGGGGCGGACGCCCTGATCTGCCTCGGTGACCTGGTCCTCTTCCTCGACTACGCCGACCACTCGCGCGGCATCTTCCCCGACCTCTTCGGCGTCGAGAACGCCGACCGCCTGGTCGCCCTGCGCACCGCCCGCCGCTTCGAGGAGGCCCGCGAGCTGGGACGTTCGCTGTGGGCCGGGCTCGACCGGGAGGCCGCGATCGAGGCCGCGGTCCGCCGCCAGTACGCGGAGCTGTTCGCCGCCTTCCCCACCCCGACGTACGCCACGTACGGCAATGTCGACATGCCGGCCCTGTGGTCGCAGTACGCGGGCCCGGGCACCACCGTCCTCGACGGCCGGCGGATCGAGATAGCGGGGCGGGTCTTCGGCTTCGTCGGTGGCGGGCTGCGCACGGCGATGCGAACGCCCTATGAAATCTCCGACGAGGAGTACGCCGCCAAGGTCGAGGCGCTCGGCGAGGTCGACGTGCTCTGCACGCACATCCCGCCCGAGGTCCCGGAGCTGGTGTACGACACCGTCGCCCGCCGCTTCGAGCGCGGCTCGCGTGCCCTGCTCGCGGCGATCGAGAAGACCCGGCCCCGCTACTCGCTGTTCGGGCACGTCCACCAGCCGCTGGCCCGGCGGATGCGGATCGGGCGCACCGAGTGCGTCAACGTCGGCCACTTCGCGGCCACCTCCCGGCCGTTCGCCCTGGAGTGGTGATCAGGCCACTGGACCGGCGACCGGCCCGTACGCGATAGCCTGCACGGGCACCTCCCCACCGCTGCCGGCCGCGCCGGGGGGAGACCCAGACCCACCGGACCGCGCACTGGAGGAGCCACGACGATGGCGGAACACACCAGCTCGTCTATCACCATCGAGGCGGCCCCCGCCGACGTCATGGGGGTGATCGCGGACTTCGCCCGCTACCCGGAGTGGACCGGCGAGGTGAAGGAGGCCGAGGTGCTCGCCACCGACGACCTGGGTCACGCCGAGAAGGTGCGGCTGCTGCTCGACGCGGGCGCCATCAAGGACGACCACACCCTCGCCTACACCTGGCAGGGCAACACCGTGAGCTGGACGCTGGTCAAGTCCCAGATGCTGCGCACCCTCGACGGCTCGTACACCCTCGCCGACGCCCCCGGCGGCCGGACCGAGGTCACCTACCGGCTGACCGTCGACGTCAAGATCCCGATGCTCGGCATGATCAAGCGCAAGGCGGAGAAGGTCATCATCGACCGCGCCCTGGCCGGTCTGAAGAAGCGCGTCGAGAGCGGCCCGGGCGAGGCCGGAGCCGGTGCCGCCGACGGGGCCGAGAAGCTCTAGACGTGCGTACGGTCCTGGTCACCGGCCCCGGCGGCGCGGGCCGCAGCACCATCGCGGCGGCGACCGCGCTCGCCGAGGCCCGCCGGGGCATCCGGGTCACGCTGCTGACCGCGGACCGGCTGCCCGGCGAACTCGCCGGGGCCGCCGTCCGGCGAATCGATTCGGCGGCCCATTTCCGCGCCGAACTCCTCGCTTTCCAGGACCGTGCGAGCGCCGCCCTCGATCTGCTCGGTGCCTCCCGCCTGGACGCCGAGGAGCTCACCGAACTCCCCGGCGCCGAACAGCTCGCCCTGCTCAGCGCCCTGCGCGAGGCCGCGGCCGACCGGCCGGACCTGCTCGTCGTCGACCTCCCGTCGGCCGACCGGGCGCTCGCCGCCCTCGCGCTGCCCGAGCAGCTGCGCCGCTATCTGCGCCGGCTGCTCCCGCCCGAGCGCCAGGCCGCCCGTTCACTGCGCCCGGTCCTCGCCCAGCTCGCCGGGGTGCCGATGCCCGCGCAGTGGCTGTACGAGACCGCGGCCCGCTGGGACCTCGAACTGGCCGCCGTCCAGGCCGTCGTCGAGGACCCGGGCACGACCGTACGGCTGGTCGCGGAGCCGGGACCGGCCGCCGCCGAGACCCTGCGCACCGCCCGGCTCGGCCTCGCCGTGCACGGGCTGGCCCTGGACGCGGTGGTCGCCAACCGGCTGCTGCCGAGCGAGACCCCCGACCCCTGGCTGGCCGGTCTCGTCGCCCAGCAGCGCAAGCACCTGGACGAGCTGGCCCAGGAGTTCCCCGTCGTGCGCGAGGTGGCCCACCTGGGACGCGATCCGCGCGGCGACGACGACCTGGAGCACCTGGCCACCGGCCCCGAACCGGACGCGGCCCCGGCCCCGCGCTGGGACGTCGAGGACCGGCTCGCCGAGGACGGCGTCCTGGTGTGGAGCCTGCCGCTGCCGGGCGCCGTCAAGGACGGGCTCGCGCTGGTGCGGCGCGGCGACGAACTCCTGCTCACCGTCGGCCCGTTCCGCCGGATCGTGCCGCTGCCCTCCGCGCTGCGCCGCTGCACCGTCACCGGGGCCGGGCTGAGCGACGGCGTTCTGGACATCCGCTTCACGCCCGATCCCGAGCTGTGGCCTCGCGGCCGCTGAACGGGGTACCCCCGTTCGGGTAACGTCGAAGGAAACAGACCCGTAGCAGAACCAGCCGCTGGAGTTGGCCATGAGCGAAGCCACCGAGCGCCCCGCACCCGACGCGGATGCCTGGGCGGACGCCTGCGCCGAGGACCTGGCCGCCGAGAAGGCGCGCCGCCGCGAGCAGTACGGAACGCCGCCGGGATCCGCCGCCGAGGAGCTGCGCAAGCTGTTCGAGGCCGTCACCGACAAGGTGGCCGGCCTCTTCGACGGCCCCGCCGGGCTGTCCGGGATGGCGGCCCAGGGTGCCGTGCAGCAGCTGATCAGCCAGGCGAAGTCCGCCGTCGAGCCCGTCATCGAGCGCAATCCCCAGGTGTTCGACCACCTCGCCGCGGCCGGCGGCGAGCTGCTCGCCGCCTACCGCTCGGCCGTCGAGGGCCACGAGCGGCGCTGGACGTCCGACGACGAGCGCAAGCGCGACGAGGGCCCGGGACCCACCGAGCACATCGACCTCGACGACTGAGGCCCGGGCGCGAGCCCGGCCACCCGCGCCGCCGGGACGACGAGACCCGGACCGGTGCGGACAAAGCGCCGACCTCCGTCCCACACCTGGGACGAACGGAGGCTCGGCACGCTGGGTGGCGCCCCGGCTCGGGTACGGTTGGCCGTAGCGGGGCTCGACCGAACTGAGGGATTCATGGGACTCACCATCGGTGTCGATATCGGCGGCACGAAGATCGCGGCGGGCGTGGTCGACGAGGACGGCAACATCCTCTCCACGCACAAGGTGCCGACGCCCGGCACGCCCGATGCCATCGTGGACGCGATCGCCTCGGCCGTCGACGGCGCGCGCGCCGGACACGAGATCGTGGGCGTGGGCATCGGGGCCGCCGGTTACGTCAACCGGCAGCGGTCCACCGTCTACTTCGCGCCCAACATCGACTGGCGCCAGGAACCGCTGAAGGAGAAGGTCGAGCAGCGCGTCGGCCTCCCCGTGGTCGTCGAGAACGACGCCAACGCGGCCGCCTGGGGCGAGTACCGCTTCGGAGCCGGCAAGGGGCACCGGAACGTCATCTGCATCACGCTCGGCACCGGCCTCGGCGGCGGCATCATCATCGGCAACAAGCTGCGCCGGGGCCACTTCGGTGTGGCCGCCGAGTTCGGCCACATCCGGATGGTGCCGGACGGCCTGCTGTGCGGCTGCGGCAGCCAGGGCTGCTGGGAGCAGTACGCCTCCGGCCGGGCCCTGGTGCGCTACGCCAAACAGCGCGCCAACGCCACCCCCGAGCGTGCCGAGTTCCTGCTCGGGCTGGGGGACGGCACCCCCGAGGGCATCGAGGGCAAGCACATCTCGATGGCCGCCCGGCAGGGCGACCCGGTGGCGGTCGACTCGTACCGCGAACTGGCGCGCTGGGCGGGTGCGGGTCTCGCCGACCTGGCCTCGCTCTTCGACCCGTCGGCGTTCATCGTCGGCGGCGGGCTCTCGGACGAGGGCGAGCTGGTGCTCGACCCGATCCGCAAGTCCTACCGGCGCTGGCTGGTCGGCGGGAACTGGCGTCCGGTCGCCGATGTCATCGCGGCTCAGCTCGGCAACAAGGCCGGCCTGGTCGGCGCGGCCGACCTCGCCCGCCAGCCCGACCCGATCATGTAACGCACGTACCACCGGCAGCGCCCGTCGAGTCCTCCCCGGACCGGCGGGCGCTGTCATACGTTGTGGACCATGACGACCCCCGCCGACGGGCTGCCCGCGTCCGCGACCGACAACGGCTCGGCCGTGATCCGCGTCCTCAGTTACAACATCCGCTCGATGCGCGACGACAACGCGGCGCTGGCCCGGGTGATCCGGGCCTGCGAGCCCGACCTGGTCCTGATCCAGGAGGCCCCCCGCTTCTTCCGCTGGCGCAAGGCCGCGGCCCGCCTCGCGGCGGCGACCGACCTGGTGGTCCTGAGCGGTGGTGCCACCGCTGCGGGTCCGATGCTGCTCTGCTCCCTGCGGGCCACCGTGGAGCGCACCGAGGACGTGCTGCTTCCGCTCACCCCCGGGCTGCACCGGCGCGGTTTCGCGACCGCGGTGGTACGCATCGGCGGGGCCAGGATCGGGGTCCTGAGCGCCCACCTCAGCCTTCAGACGGACGAGCGGTACGAGCAGGCCGGGGCGCTGCTGGACCGGCTCGCCGGGATGGGCGTGGAGCACGCGATCGCGGGCGGCGACCTGAATGAACGGCCCGGCGGGCGCAGCTTCCGCCGGCTGGCCGGGGTGCTCCAGGACTGCCACCAAGTGGCGCCGTGGGGAGGCGAGTTCACGTCCACGCCGGGTGATCCGCACCAGCGCATCGACGCGGTCTTCGCCACGCGGGGTGTCCAAGTCCTGGGCTGCGGCGTGCCGTTGGGCCTGGCCGACCCGGACGACCTGCTGGCCGCCACGGACCACCTACCGGTCCTGGCCGCCCTACGAGTCCCCACCGCGGCTCCCTGAGGGGCTGGGGTTGCCCATGCCACCGGTGCCGCGGGGAACTGCGCGAGAAGCGCCCACGGTCCGCACCCGTATGCGAGCCCCCCCCGGGGCTCCGCCCCGGACCCCGGTCGCGCCTGAACGGCGCTCGTCCTCAATCGCCGGACGGGCTGGGTATGCCCATGCCACCGGTGCCGCGGAGGGGCGCGGGGAACTGCGCGAGCGACCACGCACGGCCCGCAGCCGAAAGCGGAGTCAGGACCGCGAGCACCACGCACGGCCCGCAGCGTAAGGCGGGGTTGGGGGGCACGGGGAAAGGCACGCTCGGGGTCGGAGCAGAGCCGCACTCCGCAAGCCCAGCGCAGCGAACCCGCGTCACACCACCGCGCCACGCCCCGGGTCGTCGTCCTCCTCGTCGGGCTGCATGCGCGCGAACAGCGTGGCGATGCCGCCGAGGAAGCCGCCCACGCCGAGCAGGGTGAGCCACCACGTGATGTCCCAGCCGAAGATCGCGGCCAGGACGAGCAGCAGCGGACCGCCGATCACGCCGAGCCAGGCGAACTTGGCCGTCGCGTCGGCCTCCGGCAGCGGCGGCGGCTCCGGGGGCACGAAGTGGCCCTCGTCCGAGGCGTCCGCGTCGGAGGGCTCGGCCGGGGTGAAGTCGCGCGGGCCGCCCACGCCGGGGGCGAACACCACCGAGCTGCCGAGCGCGGGCTTGTCGGGCCCGGTGCCGGCGCTCTTGTCGAGTCCCTTGTCGAGCCCCTTGGCGGTGTCGGTGTCCTTCTCGGCGCCGGGGCCGGGCTCGGGTGCCGCCGCCGTGGCGTCACCGCTCCCGCCCGACCCGGTGCCGGCACCGGGCTCGTCCTCGATCAGGGCCAGGTCCTCGACCGATCTGAAGGGTCTGGTGCCGGGCGGATCGGCCGGTTCCTCGCCGTACCCCGCCACGATCGCCGCCCAGGCAGCCTCTTCGTCGATCGGCTGCGGTTCGCGGTCCGCGTCGTGCTCAGCCACCGGTCGTGCTCCCCTTCTTCCCGACGCTCGGAGCGAGGCGGCCGATGAACGAGTAGCTCTCCTCGAAGATCCGCTCCGCATCGTGGTCCAACGTCGCCACGTGGTAGCTCTGTTCCAGCAGGATCTCCTCGACGTCGGTGGAGGAGACCCGGCTGAGGATGCGTGCCGAGTCGGCCGGCGGCACCACGTGGTCCTGGGGGCTGTGCAGCACCACCAACGGCTGGGTCACCTGCGGCAGTTCACCGTCGACGATCTTGAAGAAGTTGCGCAGCGAGTGCGCCGCGTGGAGCGGCACCCGGTCGTAGCCGACCTCTTCGGAGCCCTCCTTGGCGATGTCGCTCGCGATGCCCTTGGTGGACGGCACGAGGTGACGGACCACGGGCAGCGCATGGGCGGCCGCCCCGTGCACCTTGTTCCCCGGGTTGACCAGGACCAGACCGCTCACCGCGTCGCCGTGCCTGGCGGCGAGCCGCAGCGCCAGGGCGCCGCCCATGGAGAGCCCGAAGACGAAGACCTGGGTGCACCGCTCCTGGAGCTCGCGCAGGGCGCGGTCCACCTCCGCGTACCAGTCCTGCCAGCCCGTGAGCTGCATGTCCTGCCAGCGGGTGCCGTGTCCGGGAAGGAGCGGCAGCGAGACCGTGAGGCCGCGCTCCGCGAGGTGGTCGGCCCAGGGCCGCATCGACTGCGGGGAACCGGTGAAACCGTGACAGAGGAGGACGCCGACCTCTCCGCCCTCGTGGCGGAACGGCTCGGCTCCAGGGAGGACCGGCACCAGGGGTCTCCTGTTCATGAGCAGGGGCGGGGGTTGTGCGGGGGAGTCCTACTTCACGGTACGCGACCGGACCGACACCGACCAGGGCCGTCGCGCGGGAGGCCGGGTCCGGCACGGGTTAAGGTCTGTTCGACAAGCACAGGAAGGCATCCGAGTTGATCTACGGCGCTATGAAGTTCTCCATCGGCGGCTCGCTGAAGCTCGCCTTCAGGCCGTGGGTGGAGGGCCTGGAGAACATCCCCGCCGAGGGCCCGGCGATCCTCGCGAGCAACCACCTCTCGTTCTCGGACTCCTTCTTCCTGCCGGCCGTCCTCGACCGCAAGGTGACCTTCATCGCCAAGGCCGAGTACTTCACCTCCCCCGGGGTCAAGGGCAAGCTGACGGCCGCGTTCTTCAAGGGCGTCGGCCAGCTCCCGGTGGACCGCTCGGGCGCCCGCGGGGCCGGTGAGGCCGCGATCAACGCCGGCATCGACGTCATCAAGGGCGGCGGCCTCTTCGGCATCTACCCGGAGGGCACCCGCTCGCCCGACGGCCGTCTCTACCGCGGCAAGCCGGGCGGCCTCGCCCGGGTTGCGCTCGCCACCGGCGCCCCCGTGATCCCGGTCGCGATGATCGACACCGAGAAGATCCAGCCGCCCGGCAAGGTGGTGCCGAAGCTGATGCGCCCCGGCATCCGGATCGGCAAGCCGCTCGACTTCAGCCGCTACCAGGGCATGGAGGGCGACCGCTTCATCCTGCGCTCGGTGACCGACGAGGTCATGTACGAGATCATGAAGCTCTCCGGCCAGGAGTACGTCGACATCTACGCGACCGCGGCCAAGCGGCAGATCGCCGACGAGGCCAAGCGCGTCGCGGACGAGCAGAAGGCCGCCGAGCGGGCGGAGCGGGCCCGCGAGGCCGAGCAGGCCAGGCGGGCGGAACAGCCCGGCGCCTAGGCGCCGTCCGTTCCGGGGGTTCGGTCGGGGGTGGGGGAGATGGCCAAGCGCGAACGTGTCGTACGGATGTCGGTGGAGCTGCCGCTGTGGCGGGCCCTGACCGGCTACCGGGTGCTCACCACGCTCTACGCTCTGGCGATCTTCGCCAGCGGCTACGAGAAGTTCGAGCGGCCCTGGGTCGGCATCGGGTACCTGGCGGTGCTCACGGTGTGGAACTTCGCGACGCTGCCCAGGGTGGCGAACGCGGCCGCCTGCACCGGACGCTTCCTCGTCGCCGACCTCACCGTGGTGCTCACCGGCATCCTGCTGACCCCGCTCGCCGACCTGGACGCCCAGCACATCGACGGCCCGACACTGCCGACGATAGCGGCGGCCGGAGCCGTGCTCGCCTTCGCGATCAAGGGGGGCTGGCGCTGGGCCGCGTTCGCCTCCTCGCTGGTGGCCGTCGCCAACATCGTGGAGCGCGCCCACCCCACCCGGGACACCTTCCACAACGTGCTCCTGGTGTGGATCGCCTCCATCGCGATCGGCTACATCGTCGAGGTGGCCCGGGCCAGTGAGGCGACGCTCGCCCGTGCCCTCGAGATCGAGGCGGCCACCCGCGAGCGGGAGCGCCTGGCCCGGGACATCCACGACAGCGTGCTGCAGGTCCTCGCCATGGTGCAGCGGCGCGGCAGCGCGCTCGGCGGCGAGGCGGCGGAGCTCGGCCGGATGGCGGGCGAGCAGGAGGTCGCGCTGCGCACCCTGGTCTCCAGCGGACTGGTCCCGCCGACCCGTGCCTCCGAGGACCTCGCCAACGGCGCCGTCGTGCGGGCGGTGGAGGTCGACGACGAGCCCGGCGACGTGGCCTGTGTCGACCTGCGTTCGCTGCTCGCGCGGCACGCCGGATCGACGGTCTCCTTCGCCGAGCCGGGTGCCCCGGTCCCGCTCGCGCCCGTCGCGGCACGGGAGTTGGCGGCCGCTGTCAGTGCCGCCCTGGACAATGTCCGCAGGCACGCGGGGGACGCGGCCCAGGCCTGGATCCTGGTCGAGGACTGGGGGGACGAAGTGATCGTGACGGTACGGGACGACGGGCCCGGGATCCCGCCGGGCCGGCTCGACCAGGCCGAGGGGGAGGGGCGCCTGGGCGTCGCCCTCTCGATCCGGGGCCGGCTGCGCGACCTGGGCGGCACCGCGGAGCTGATCTCCGTGCCGGGCCAGGGCACGGAAGTGGAACTGAAGGTACCGCGGGGGAAGGCAGGACGGCACGGATGACGGAACAGCACATGGAACAGCACAGGGAACGGGCGGAGGCGACGGTGAAGGTGATGGTGGTCGACGACCACCCGATGTGGCGCGACGCGGTCGCCCGTGACCTCGCGGCCGCCGGGTTCGACGTGGTCGCCACCGCGGGCGACGGGCCGCAGGCGGTCCGCCGCGCCCAGGCCGCGGCGCCCGACGTCCTGGTCCTCGACCTCAACCTGCCGGGCCTGTCCGGCGCCCAGGTCTGCAAGGAACTGGTCGCCGCCAACCCGGCGTTGAGGGTGCTCGTCCTGTCCGCGTCGGGCGAGCACGCGGACGTTCTGGAGGCGGTGAAGTCCGGCGCGCTCGGCTACCTCCTCAAGTCGGCCAGCACCGAGGAGCTGACCGACGCGGTGCGCCGCACGGCCGTAGGGGACCCGGTGTTCACCCCGGGCCTGGCCGGCCTCGTCCTCGGCGAGTACCGCAGGCTGGCCGGCGCCCCGGCGCCCGCCACCGCCGACGAGCCCAAGGCTCCCCAGCTCACCGAGCGCGAGACCGAGGTCCTGCGCCTGGTCGCCAAGGGCCTGAGCTACAAGCAGATAGCCGAGCGCCTGGTCATCTCGCACCGCACGGTGCAGAACCACGTCCAGAACACCCTGGGCAAGCTCCAGTTGCACAACAGGGTGGAGCTCGTGCGGTACGCGATCGAGCGCGGCCTGGACGACGCCTGAGCGAGCCATCCCCCGTACGAGTGAACGACCGTCGATCAACTCCCTTGCCCAGGGCGGGAATTGACCTTTCGCCCCATCCCGGAGTGACGTACGTCACCACTAGCGTGGACCGCGTACGTCACTCCCAGGTGAAGGGACCATTCCATGCGGGTCGGAGTACTGACCGGAGGCGGTGACTGCCCCGGACTCAACGCCGTCATCCGGGGCATCGTCCGCAAGGGTGTGCAGGAGTACGGATACGAGTTCACCGGGTTCAAGGACGGCTGGCGCGGGCCCCTGGAGGGCGACACCGTCAAGCTGGACATCCCGGCGGTGCGCGGCATCCTGCCGCGCGGCGGCACCATCCTCGGCTCCTCGCGCACCAACCCCCTCAAGGCGGAGAACGGCGTCCGCCGCATCAAGGAGAACCTCACCAAGTACGAGATCGACGCCGTGATCGCGATCGGCGGCGAGGACACGCTGGGAGTCGCGGCCCGGCTCAGCGACGAGTACGGCATCAACTGCGTCGGCGTGCCCAAGACGATCGACAACGACCTGTCCGCCACCGACTACACCTTCGGCTTCGACACCGCCGTCGGCATCGCCACCGAAGCCATCGACCGACTGCACACCACGGCCGAGTCCCACATGCGGGTCCTGGTCGTCGAGGTCATGGGCCGGCACGCGGGCTGGATCGCCCTGCACTCGGGCCTGGCCGGCGGCGCCAACGTCATCCTCATCCCCGAGCAGCGCTTCGACGTCGACCAGGTCTGCGCGTGGGTCACCTCCCGTTTCAAGGCCTCGTACGCGCCGATCGTCTGCATCGCCGAGGGTGCCATGCCCAAGGACGGCGAGATGGTGCTCAAGGACGGCACGCTCGACTCGTTCGGGCACGTCCGGCTCTCCGGCGTCGGCGAGTGGCTGGCGAAGGAGATCGAGAAGCGCACCGGCAAGGAGGCCAGGACCACCGTCCTCGGCCATGTCCAGCGCGGCGGCACCCCGAGCGCGTTCGACCGGTGGCTGGCGACCCGCTTCGGGCTGCACGCCATCGAGGCGGTGCGCGACGGGGACTTCGGCAAGATGGTCGCGCTGCGCGGCACCGACATCGTGCGGGTGCCGATTTCGGAGGCCACCTCGAAGCTGAAGACCGTGGACCCCGCGCTCTACGCCGAGGTGGGCGTCTTCTTCGGCTGACCCGGGCCGGGACCGGGCTCACCCAGGCCGACCAGGCCGGGCGGGGCGGGGCTGTGGGCCGTATATTCGCGATATCCGGCCCATAGCCCTCATATCCGGCACACGTGCCGGAGAGCGCCCTGAAGGGGAAGTCGTGGAAATCCTGGCATTCGGCGTGCAGGCCGACGAGAAGCCGCTGATCGAGAAGGCCTTCGAGGGCCGTCACGAGGTCCGCTGCCTGGACGTCTTCCTCACCGAGGACACCGCGCCGATCGCCACCGGGTACGAGGTGATCTCCACCAGCGTCAACGCCAACCTCAATGCCCGGGTGCTGCAGAGCCTGGCCGTCGGCGGCACGCAGATGATCGCCCAGCGCTCCACCGGGTTCAACAACATCGACCTGGACGTGGCCGAGCGCCTGGGCCTCACCGTCGCCCGGGTCTCCTACTACTCGCCGTACTCGGTCGCCGAATTCGCCTGGACCCTGGCGATGGCGGTGAACCGCCGCATCGTGCGGGCCTCCAACCGCACCCGCGACTTCGACTTCCGCCTGGACGGGCTGCTCGGCCGCGATCTGCGGGGCCGCACCGTCGGGGTCCTCGGCACCGGCAAGATCGGCGAGGCGTTCACCCGGATCGCCCACGGCTTCGGCATGAACCTGCTCGGCTGGGACGTGGCGCAGAACCCGGCCTGCGTGGAGCTCGGCATGAAGTACGTCGACAAGGACGAGCTCTTCGCGAGCGCTGACGTGATCAGCCTGCACGTACCGCTGCTGCCCTCGACCCACCACATCATCGGGCGCGAGGAACTCGCCGCGATGAAGGACGACGCGATCCTGGTCAACTCCAGCCGGGGCGGGCTCGTCGACACGGACGCACTGGTCGGCGAGCTGCGCAAGGGCCGCTTCGCCGGGGTCGGCCTCGACGTGTACGAGGCCGAGGCGGGCCTGTTCTTCCTCGACAAGTCCCTGGAGGCGGTCGAGGACGACACCCTGGCCCGCCTCGTGACGTTCCCCAACGTGGTGGTCACCTCGCACCAGGCGTACTACACCCGGGACGCGGTGGCCCAGATCGTCGAGGCGACGGTG
Organism: Streptomyces xanthochromogenes; assembly: GCF_014650455.1. Lineage (GTDB taxonomy): Bacteria > Actinomycetota > Actinomycetes > Streptomycetales > Streptomycetaceae > Streptomyces > Streptomyces xanthochromogenes. The sequence goes on from NZ_BMUZ01000002.1 coordinate 411,274, forward strand.
GAGAACGTGGCGGCCTACGCCGAAGGCCGCCACACCGAGAACGTCCTGGTCCCCGCGGCGAAGTGAGGCGGCCGCTCAGCGGACCGCCGCGACTCCCGCGAGCAGATCCCTGACGACCTCGGGGCCGCGCAGGGTCAGCACCGACTCCGGGTGGAACTGGATGCCCGCGTAGCCGGGGCCGCGCAGCGCGTGCACCTCGTGCGTGACCGGGTCGCGGGCGATCTCCACGCCGGGCAGCTCACCTTCACAGCGTGCCGCGAAGCTGTTGTAGAAGCCGACCGTCTCCTCGCGCCCGAACAGGTCGATCCGCACCTGCGCGCCCTGGTGCGGCTCCCGCTTGCGCACGATCTCCAGGCCGAGCTCCGCCGCGATCAGCTCGTGGCCCAGACACACGCCGAGCAGCCCGTGCCGGTGCGAGCGCAGTAGCTCGGCCGCGAGCGGGCGAAGGAGGCGCATCTTCGGGTCGGCCGCGTCCAGTGGGTCGCCCGGCCCGGGCCCCAGGACCACCGGGCCCTCGTGGCCGAGCACCCGCTCGCGCAGCCCCGGGGCGTCGTAGCGGAGGACCGAGACCTCCAGGCCCGCCGAGCGCAGGACGTGCGCGAGCATCGCCGTGAACGTGTCCTCCCCGTCCACCACCAGGGCCGATCCGCTCGGCTCGGCCGGCCGGTCCTGCATCCGCAGCCAGAACGGCGCGAGGTCGGCCCGCCGGGCGTCGAGCGCGGCCTGCACCCGCGGGTCGTCGGCGAGCCGCGGGCGTACGGACTCGACGGCGGGGCGGGCCGGGCGCACCCCGAGCGCGGCGAGCACGCCCGCGGCCTTGGCGTGGGTCTCGGCGACCTCGCCGGCCGGGTCCGAGTGGCGGACGAGGGTGGCGCCGACCGGGACCGTGAGGCGGCCCTCGGGGGAGACGTACGCGGTGCGGATCAGGATGGGGGAGTCCAGGGTCTGGGCGCCGCCCGCGTCCCGGCCGAGCAGCGCGAGCGCGCCCGCGTAGTAGCCGCGCCCGCCGTCCTCGTACCGCTCGATGACCCGGCACGCGTTCTGCACCGGCGAGCCGGTGACCGTCGCCGCGAACATCGTCTCCCTGAGCACCTCGCGCACGTCGAGCGAGGAGCGGCCCCTCAACTCGTACTCGGTGTGGGCGAGATGGGCCATCTCCTTGAGGCGGGGGCCGATCACCACGCCGCCCATGTCGCCGACGGTGCACATCATCTTGAGCTCCTCGTCGACGACCATGGAGAGCTCGTCGGTCTCCTTGCGGTCGGCGAGGAAGGTCAGCAGGTCCTCGGGGGTGGGGCCGCCGGCCGGATAGCGGTAGGTCCCGCTGATCGGGTTCATGACGACCGTGCCGCCGGACATCCGCACGTGCACCTCGGGACTGGCGCCGACCAGCGTCCGCCCGCCCGTCGCCCGCCGCCCCCCTTGCGAGGAAGGCCCTTCGGGCCCCTGCCCACTTCCGGTGTGCACCACGTACGTCCAGTACGCGCCCCGCTCGCCCGCGAGCAGCCGGCGGAACAGGGCGAGCGCGTCGGCCCGGCCGAAGCCCGGGATCTCGCCGGTGAAGGTGCGCCGGATGACGAAGTTGGCGCCCTCACCGCTGCCGATCTCGTCGTCGATCACCCGTCGCACGATGCCCGCGTACTCCTCGTCGCCGACGTCGAAGGCGCCGCCCTCGACCCGCACCTCGTGCGCGGGCAGCTGTGCCAGCACCTCGTCGAGCGGCAGCTCGTGCACCTCGTCGGCGACCAGGACGGAGAGCGGGGTCCCGTCGTCGCGGACGTCGAAGCCGCGCTCCCGGATCTGCCGGAACGGCACCAGGGCGAGCGTGGGCAGGTCGCGGACGGGCAGGTCGGCGAGGTGCTCGGCCTCGTGGACCTCGCCGATCAACAGCTCGACGACGTCGTGGTCGTGGCCCGGGGTGCGCCGGCGCAGCAGCGCGAAAGGCGGGCAGTTCTCGTCCAACAGCCTCTGGATCAGCACGAGTTGGGGTTCCTTCCGGCGGTGTGAGCGGGAGGGGAACGGCCCGGGAAACACTGAAGGCCGCCCCTCGGGGCGGCCTTCGCGAGTCTGTGTAAGCGCAGAGATCAGCGGGCCGCCGGATGAGCGGTCCACCACCAGTTCTGGATCGAGTGCGCGAACATGCGGCGCACTCTACCCGATGGCACCGCGGCCCGCGGTGCCATCGGGAGGATGCCTAGCGGGTCCCCGGGGTGACCGCCTGGACGTCGGCCGTCCTCACCCAGGCGATCCGGTGGTTGTACCGGATCGGGTAGAAGGTCTGGGCGCCCTTGACCAGCGTGCCGAGCGTGGTGCCGCCGTAGTAGTAGTCGCCCGCGACCGGGTCACCGGCGGCCACGTAGGCCTGCCCGGCCGGGATGCTGTACTTCGTCAGGGACGCCGAGTTGCTGCCCTGCACCGGCACCCCGGTGCCCGCGTACGCCGCGTCCTCGGGGTAGGAGCGCCCGTAGACCTGGACCGGGGCGGTGCCCTTGGCCTTCAGGACGACCGGGGCCGCCGAGCGCGCCACGACGGAGGTGTAGCGGCCGCCCGGGTTCTGGAACCAGGCCTTCTGCCCGCCGTACCAGATCGCCGTCCAGTCGCCCTGCTGGTCCGCGACCACGTACCGGCCGCCCGCCACGACCTTGTTGGCCCAGTTCGGGCCCTCGGTCGCGATCTGGTCGCCCAGGTACGGGTCGGTCGGCGCGGCCGCGTCCGTGGAGGGGGCCGCGTACAGGTAGCCGAAGTTGACCGGCTGGTCGAAGGTGGTGCGGACCTTGGTGGCCGGGTCGTAGTACGTCGTCGTGCGCGGGGTGAACGGCGGGACGACCTTGACGACCTGCCCGGCCACGGGCCGCCGGCCGCCGGCGCAGTCGTCGGCGCCGAGCAGGGACATGTAGTGGTTCCAGTCCCAGAACGGGCCCGGGTCCCAGTGCTGCCCGGCCACATAGCCGTCCAGCGGGCCCGGCACCTCGTCGTGGCCGACGATGTGCTCGCGGTCCAGCGGGATGGAGAACCGGTCGGCGAGGTACTTCACCAGCGTCGCCGACGCGTCGTAGAGCGGCTCGCCGTACCAGCTGCCCGTCTTCATGGCGAAGCCCACGTGCTCGACGCCGAGCGCGTGCATGTTCACCGTCTTGTTGCCCGCGTGGTACGACTCGTCCTTCGTCGCCACCACCTGGGTGACCAGGCTGCCGTCGTCCTTGACGATGTAGTGCGTGCTGGCCGAACTCCTGGGATCCTGGAAGGTGTTGATCGACCCCTCGTAGGTCCCCTCCGTGTCGTGGATCACGATCTGCCGGATGTCGAAGCCGTTGTCCGGCCGGTTCGCCACGTTGTAGTTGTTCGGGTCGGCCGGCTTGTAGTCGCAGTTCAGCCCGGCCGGGCACTCGGGCGTCGGAGCCGCGGGGGCGGCCGCCGCCGTCCTGGCCGCCTTCTTCGACGGCTCGGCGGGCTTCACCCCGGGGTCGGCGGGCAGTGCGAGGTGCTGGCCGCCGGTGGTGACCCGGCTCTCGCCCGAGCGCACCGAGTCGAAGACCCGCTCCGCGAAGGCGTCGGCGCCCTTGGCGTCGGGGGACTGGCTGTAGCGGGCCACCGCCGGGTACCAGGCACCCGGGTCGGCCGGCAGCGAGCCGGTGGCCGCGCGCTGGTAGCGGGCGAGCAGCGCCGCGCCCGCCCGGATGCTCTGCCCGGCGTCGGTGCGCACCGCGTCCACCGGCTCGCCGATGAGCTTCGCGCCCTCGTCCAGGGTGTGCAGGCGCGGGTCGGCGGTGTCGACGGACGGCTCGGCGGCCGGCGCCTTGCTCGCGTCGAACCGCTTCATGACCGCCGGGTCGCCGCTCAGGTCGAGGTGGGCGAGCCGGTCCTGGGCGGTGGGCCGCTCGACGTCGCCGGGCAGCACCCGGGTCAGCCCCATGACGTTGTACGCGCCCGAGGTGCTGGGCTCACCGTCGTGGTCCTCCCAGAGCGTCTGGCGGTAGGAGACCGCCATCAGGACGCTCTGCGGAACCTTGAACTCCTGTGCCGCACGGGTGAATTGGCCCTGTAGGGCCGAGCCCGCGGAGCCGGCGTCGGCCGCCGTGGCGGCAGGCGCCGCGAGCGCCTGCGGGCCGAGTGCGGTGAGGGCGAGGGCCCCGGCCACTCCGTACCCGAGAAGCTTCCTCCTCGTGTGTTTCCGCTGCCTGCTGGTCACGCTTCGGCTCACGCCCACCCCTGGTCGCCTTTGTCCGCAATTCAGTAACTGGCGCGAGATTAACAGGGGATGATCATGAACCGTCACGGTCAGGACCTCCCGGACGGCATGACTGCCCTCGCGGTCCTCGCCTCCGTGTCCGCGTGGCCGGTGTCTCATTTGGTGGTCGCTGGGGTGGACGGCTTGGCCGACCCCGTAATGTGGGTCCGGTGACCGTGAACGTAAACACCTGGCGTGACCTTCCCGCGGCGCAGCAGCCCGAGTACCCCGATGCCGAGGCTCTGCGCGATGTGATCGCGGACCTCGAGTCGTATCCGCCGCTCGTCTTCGCGGGCGAGTGCGACCAGCTGCGCGCCCGTCTGGGAGCCGTCGCCCAGGGCGAGGCGTTCCTGCTCCAGGGCGGCGACTGCGCCGAGGCCTTCGACGCCGTCTCGGCCGATCACATCCGGGCCAAGCTGAAGACCCTCCTCCAGATGAGCGCCGTCCTCACCTATGCGGCCTCCGTGCCCGTGGTGAAGGTCGGCCGCATCGCCGGCCAGTACTCCAAGCCCCGCTCCAAGGGCACCGAGACCCGCGACGGCGTGACCCTGCCGACCTACCGCGGCGACTCCGTGAACGGCTTCGCCTTCACGGAGAAGGACCGCGTCCCGGACCCCGAGCGCCTGAAGCGGATGTACCACGCGTCCGCCTCGACGCTCAACCTGGTGCGCGCCTTCACCACCGGCGGCTACGCCGACCTGCGCCAGGTGCACGCCTGGAACCAGGACTTCGTGAAGTCGTCCCCCTCGGGCCAGCGCTACGAGCAGCTCGCCCGCGAGATCGACAACGCGCTGAACTTCATGAAGGCCTGTGGCACCGACCCGGCCGAGTTCAAGGCCGTCGAGTTCTACGCCTCCCACGAGGCGCTGCTCCTCGACTACGAGTCGGCGCTGACCCGCACCGACTCGCGCACCGGCGAGCTGTACGACACCTCGGGCCACATGGTGTGGATCGGCGAGCGCACCCGTCAGCTGGACGGGGCGCACATCGAGTTCGCGTCCCGTATCCGCAACCCGATCGGCATCAAGCTCGGCCCGACGACCACCGTCGACGAGGCGCTCACCTACGTGGACCGTCTCGACCCGGACCGCGAGCCGGGCCGGCTGACCTTCGTCGTCCGCATGGGCGCGGACAAGGTCAGGGACAAGCTGCCCGAGCTCGTCGAGAAGGTCACCGCCTCCGGCGCCGTCGTCGCCTGGGTCACCGACCCGATGCACGGCAACACCTTCGAGGCGGCCTCCGGCCACAAGACGCGCCGCTTCGACGACGTCCTGGACGAGGTCAAGGGCTTCTTCGAGGTCCACAAGGCGCTGGGCACCCACCCGGGCGGCATCCACGTCGAGCTCACCGGTGACGACGTCACCGAGTGCGTGGGCGGCGGCCACGAGATCTTCGTGGACGATCTGCACCAGCGCTACGAGACGGCCTGCGACCCCCGCCTGAACCGCAGCCAGTCCCTCGACCTGGCGTTCCTGGTCGCCGAGATGTACCGCGACCAGTAATTCCCGTACAGCCCGTAGGCATCGACGGTGGGGCGCGGATCCATGTGATCCGCGCCCCACTGGCGTACCGGGACTGTCGCGCTCCCGGGGTGCCGGGTAAGGTTAGGGTTGCCTCACCGACGAAACGGGAATCGGTCGATCGGGACGGCATGTCCATCGACCCCGTGTCGATCATCTCGGGAGGTGAACCGCGTGTACGTGTGCAACTGCTTCGGTGTCACCGAGGAGCAGGTCAAGAAGCACGCGGAGGGTGGTGCCTGCACCCCCCGCCAGATAGCTTCCGCCTCCAAGGCCGGCACCGACTGCGGCTCGTGCGTGCGCCGCATCCAGTCGCTGCTCGGACGCGGCGCGTGCCCCCGGCGCGAGCTGGTGGAGCAGGGCAGGCCGGCGCTCACCGCCGTCGCGCCCGAGCCGGAGCTCGCCGCCGCGGCCCTCGACGAGGCCGCCTGATGCCGGCCCCGGCCGCCGCGGTGCCGACCGGCGCCCGCTAGCTCTCCGGCTGCTCGATGAGCTGCGCGATGTAGAGCGCCTCGCCGAGCTTCTCCACCAGCTCCAGCTGGGTGTCGAGGTAGTCGATGTGGTGCTCCTCGTCGGCCAGGATCGACTCGAAGATGTTCGCCGAGGTGATGTCGCCCTTGGCGCGCATGACCTCGATGCCGCGCTTGAGGCGGTCGATCGCCTCGACCTCGATCTGCCGGTCCGCCTGGAACATCTCGGTGACCGTCTGCCCGATGCGCACATGGAAGAGCCGCTGGAAGTTCGGCAGGCCGTCCAGGAACAGGATCCGGTCGGTCAGCACCTCCGCGTGCTTCATCTCGTCGATCGACTCGTGACGCGTGTACTTGGCCAGCTTCGTCCAGCCGAAGTTGGCCTGCATCGCGCTGTGCAGCCAGTACTGGTTGATCGCCGTCAGCTCGGCACTCAGCTGCTCATTCAGGAATTCGATGACCTCGGGGTCGCCCTGCATCGCAGAGGCTCCTTCCAAGCGGTAACTGGGCAGGTTTCGCGCATCCTTGCACCGTGATCAGAACCCGTCCAGTAAGTGCATGCTTAGTAGGAGTTGCCCGAATCGGGACGTCCCTGGTCAACACCATCCCCCGGGGTCTGTCACCATGGAGGCATGGGTCAGCCGGAGAGCCGGGAGCGGCAGGGAGCAGCGCAGACGGAGCTTCCGCCGGGGCAGCGCCTCCAGCGCGGCTGGCCGGTCACCCACTACGGGCCGGTGCCCAAGTTCAAGCCGGAGCGCTGGGAGTTCCGGGTCTTCGGGGCCACCGCCGACGGCGACAAGCACTGCTGGAACCACGAGGAGTTCTCGGCGCTGCCGTTCGAGACCGTGATCGCCGACCTGCACTGCGTCACCAAGTTCTCGATGCTCGGGGCCGAATGGGGCGGGGTCGGCGCCCGCACGATAGCCGAGATCGCGCCGCCCGCCGCCGATGTCACCCATGTGATGGTGTGGGCCGAGTACGGCTTCAGCTCCAACCTGCGGCTCGCCGACTTCCTCTCCGACCGCACGCTCTTCGCCACCCACAACGGCGGCGACCTGCTCACCGCCGAACACGGCTTCCCGCTGCGCCTGGTCGTGCCGCACCTGTACGCCTGGAAGGGCCCCAAGTGGGTCCGCGGCATCGAGTACATGACGGCCGACCGCCGGGGCTTCTGGGAGGAGCGGGGCTACCACAACATCGGCGACCCCTGGCGCGAGCAGCGCTACTCCTACCAGGAGGAGCCCGGGGACGGCCCCGAGCTCTGAGCTCCCGGCCGCGGCGCGGGCGCTAGGCCCGCAGCGACTTCAGCCGGGCCACGTCGTTCGCGTGCCCCTCCTTGCCGCCCGGCGTCTCGATCACCAGCGGTACGCCCGCGGTCGCCGGATGCCCGAGCAGCTCGCGGAACGGCTCCTCGCCGATGTGCCCCGAGCCGATGTTCTCGTGGCGGTCCTTGTGCGCGCCGGCCACGTCCTTGGAGTCATTGGCGTGGATCAGTTTCAGCCGCCCCTCGCCCACGGTGTCCACGAGCAGGTCCAGGGTCTGCTTCATCCCGCCGGGACCGGCCAGGTCGTGCCCGGCCGCGTAGATGTGGCAGGTGTCCAGGCAGACGCCCAGCATGGGGTGGGAGTCCAGGGCCTCGAAGTACGGGCCGAAGTCCCAGGTGCGCGAGCACAGCGACGAGCCCTGCCCGGCGGTCGACTCCAGGAGCAGGAACGGGTCGTCGTCGTGGGTCAGTTCGTCCAGGAGCGGCAGCAGGTGCTCCCGTACCTGCGCGAGCGCCTCGGCCCGCGGCCGTCCGCCGGTCGCCGAGCCCGTGTGCACGACCACGCCGAGCGCGCCGATCTCACGGCCCCGGCGCAGCGAGTGCCGAAGCGACTCCACCGACTTCTCCACCGTCGCCTCGGTGTGCGAGCCGAAGTTGATCAGGTACGGCGCGTGGACGTACGCCGGTACCGCCGCCTCGGCGCACTCGGCCCGGAACCGCTCGTCCTGGGCCGGGTTCCCGGTGGGGGTGGCCCAGCCGCGCGGGTTCGCGGCGAAGACCTGGACGGTCTCGGCGCCGATCTCGCGCGCGTAGGAGAGGCCGACCGTGGCGAGGCCGCCGGCCACGGGGACGTGGCCGCCGATGGGGTTGCGCATGGGGTGGCTACCTACAGTCCCTTGGTGGTGATGGTGATGGTGGAGCCCTCGGGCGCCTGGGCGCCGGCGGCGACGGACTGGCCCGACACCTCGTCGCTGAGGAACGGGAAGCCGCGGTCGACCTTCACCTTGAAGCCGGCCTTCTCCAGGTCCTTCTGGGCGTCCGAGGCCTTCTCGCCGGTCACCTTGGGCACGGTGACCATCCGGGGGCCCTTCGACACGGTCAGGGTGACGCTGTCGCCCTGGGCGAGCCGGGCGTGCTCGGCGGCGGACTGGGCCGCGACCTTGCCCGCGTCCTGCGGCGACTCGACCTGGTCGGGAGAGACGGTGACCTTCAGCCCGGCGTCCTGGAGGGCGGCGGTGGCGTCGGCCACCGAGTCGCCGACGACTCCGGGCACATCGACCGGGGCGCCCTTGCTGATGACGAGGGAGACGGCCGTGTCCGTGTGGCGCTTGATGCCCGCGGCCGGGTCGGTGCGGATCACCGAGCCCTGCGCGACGTCGTCGTTGAACTCGCTGGACGTGTCGCCCGGCGCGAAGCCCGCCTTCCGGAGCTCGTCCTTCGCCCGGTCGAGCGGCATCCCGTCGAGCTTCGGCACCTGTGCCGTCTCCGGGCCGCGCGAGACCACCAGGGTCACCGCGCCGTTGCCGCGGATGCGGGCGCCGGTGGCCGGATCGGTCGAGACGACCTGGCCGCGCTCGACGGTGTCGCTGAACTGCCGGTCGACCTTCTTGACGTCGAGCCCGGCGTCCGACAGCTTCTTCTTCGCCGCGTCCTCGGTCTGCCCGATGAGGGCCGGAACCCGGGTGAACTGGCCGGAGTTGATGTACCAGACGCCCGCGCCGACACCGAGGATCAGGAGCAGCGCCGCCACCACCGCGACCGGGCCGCGCCGGTTGGCGAGGCGCCCGCGCACCCGGCGCGGCCGCTGCTCCGGCTCGTCCTCGACGCGCTGCGGCATGATCAGGCGGCTGGTGCGGTTGACGGACTCGTCGGTCCGCAGCCGGGTCGTGCGGTGGGCCCCCTGGTCGGGCACGGCATCGGCGGGCAGCGCGCCGGACGCCGGGGGGAGCGGCGTCGGCAGCGCGCGCGGGATCACGCTCGTACGGTCCTCGGCACCGGACCCGCCGGCGGCCGGGCGGGCGCCCGGCGGGACGGCGTCCAGCTGCGCCTCGCCCAGGGCCGAGCGGGCCGTGAGGGTCTCGGCGAGCAGGGCCACCGCGTCGTGCGGGCGGACCTCCGGGTTGCGGGCGGTCGCGGAGGCGACCAGCTCGTCCAGCTCCAGGGCGAGGCCAGGCACCGCCGCGGAGGGCGCGGGCACCCCCTCGTGGAGGTGGGCGTAGAGGATCTGGGCGGGGGTGTCCCCGACGTGCGGCTTGGCGCCGGTCAGCATCTCGTACAGGACCACACCGCAGGCGTACACGTCGGCGCGGGTGTCCGCGGTGCCGTGCTCGATCTGCTCGGGGGCGAGGTAGGAGACCGTGCCGAGCACCGAGCCGGTGGTGCTCGTGACCGAGTCCACGGCCCTGACCAGGCCGAAGTCGGCGACCTTGACCCGGCCGTCGTCGCCGATCAGGACGTTCTCGGGCTTCATGTCCCGGTGCACGAACCCGGCCCGGTGGGCGGCGCCGAGGGCCGCGAGGACGGGCTCCAGGATGTCGAGGGCCGCGCGCGGCTGGAGCGCGCCGCGCTCGCGCAGCACGTCGCGCAGGGTGCAGCCCGCGACGTACTCCATCGCCAGGTACACGTACTGGTCCTGCGCCCCTTGGTCGAAGACGCCGACCACATTGGGGTGCGCGAGCCGGGCGACCGACTTGGCCTCCCGGATGAAGCGCTCCACGAAGGAGGCGTCGGCGGCGAGGCCCGGATGCATCACCTTGAGGGCGAGTACACGGTCGAGGCGGGTGTCGACGGCCCGGTAGACCGTGGCCATACCGCCGACGGCGATGCGCGCGTCGACGCGGTAGCGGCCGTCGAGCACCTGCCCGACGAGGGGGTCATGAAGGGTCGTATCCACGGGGAGAGTTTACGAGCGCCGCCCGGCCCCCTTCACGCCGCGTGCGTTCCGGGGGCCCGACTGCAGCCGAGCTGTGACGCGGACCGGCTAGAACGCGGGCCGCTCGGGGTCGAGCGCGGCCCGCCCGGCCATCGTCGAGGACGCCTCGGCGAAGTGGCGGCGCGGGATGCGGCCCGCGCGGTGGGCGAGCCGGCCCGCCTCCACCGCGTGCCGCATCGCCTCGGCCATCAGGACCGGTTCCTGGGCCCGGGTCACCGCCGAGGCCAGCATCACCGCGGCGCAGCCGAGCTCCATGGCGAGCGCCACGTCGGACGCGGTGCCGGCGCCCGCGTCGAGGATCACCGGGACGCCGGCCCGGTCCACGATCAGCTCGAAGTTGTGCGGGTTGCGGATGCCGAGGCCGGAGCCGATGGGGGAGCCGAGCGGCATGATCGCCGCGCATCCGACGTCCTCCAGCTTGCGCGCGAGGACCGGGTCGTCGTTGGTGTACGGCAGTACGGTGAACCCGTCGTCCACCAATACCTCGGCGGCGTCGAGGAGTTCGATCGGGTCGGGCAGCAGGGTGCGCTCGTCCGCGACGACCTCCAGCTTCACCCAGTGCGTGCCAAGCGCCTCGCGCGCCAGGCGCGCGGTGAGCACCGCCTCGCCCGCCGTGAAGCAGCCCGCGGTGTTGGGCAGCACGCGGATGCCGAGCCGGTCCAGGACGGAGAGCACCGAGCCCTGCACGCTCGGGTCGAGGCGGCGCATCGCCACCGTGGTCAGCTCGGTGCCGGACACCGTGAGCGCGCGTTCCAGGACGTCGAGGCTGGGCGCCCCGCCGGTGCCCATGATCAGCCGGGACCCGAAGGTGGTGTCGGCGATGGTCAGCAGGTCGTCGGCCATGGTCAGCCCCCCTGCACGGCGGTGAGGACCTCGACGCGGTCGCCGTCGTCGAGCGTGGTCGTCGGCCAGGCGCTGCGCGGCACGACCGCCTCGTTGACGGCGGCGGCCACCCCGGAGCGGGACGGGGTGAGGGTGGCGACGAGGGCGTCGAGGGTGGTTCCGGAGGCGAGCGCGCGGGGCTCGCCGTTGACGGAGATGGTCATGCGGTCGTCAGCTCCCGAGGTGCGGAGGCGAAGCGTCGTGGGGTGAACGGGCGTGCCTCGTCGGGCAGTTCACCGGTGGCCAGGGCGTGCGCCAGGACATCGCCGGTGACGGCGGTGAGCAGCACGCCGTTGCGGTAGTGCCCGGTGGCGAGCAGCAGCCCGGGCAGCGCGGTCGGGCCGAGGAGGGGGGCGTTGTCGGGGGAGGCGGGGCGAAGTCCGGCCCGGGTCTCGGTGAGCGGCAGCTCGGTGATGCCCGGCACCAACTCGTGCGCGTCGCGCAGGAGTTGGTAGACACCGCCCGCGGTGACCGTGGTGTCCCAGCCGAGTTCCTCGCTGGTGGCGCCGACGACCAGCTCGCCGTTCTCCCGCGGTACGAGATACACGTCGCTGCCCCGCACCACCGCCCGCACGGTCCGGGACAGGAACGGCGCGTAGGCGGGCGGCACCGTCAGCCGCAGGACCTGGCCCTTCACCGGACGGACGGGCGGAAGCAGCTCCTCCGGTACGCCCGCGAAACGCCCGCTGAGGCTGCCCGCGGCGAGCACCACCTGGTCGGCGGCGAGCGCGGTGCCGTCCGCGAGGACGACTCCCGCCGCCCGTTCCCGTACCACCGAGAGCCGCTCGGCCCAGCCGTGCGCGAAGCGCACCCCGGCCCCGGTGCAGGCGGCGACCAGGGCGCCGGCGAGGCGGCGCGGGTCGACCTGGTGGTCGCCGTCCACGCGGAGCCCGCCGCGCACTCCGGGCGCGAGCATGGGCTCCAGGCGACGGCAGTCGCGCCCGGACAGCCACTCCGACTCCAGGCCGCAGCGGACCTGGAGGGCGTGCAGGTCACGCAGGTGGGCGCGGTCGTCGGAGTCGAGCGCCACGGCCAGGGTGCCGCAGGCGCGGTAGCCGGTGTCGAGGCCGGTCGCCTCGCTCAGCTCGGCCGTGAAGGCCGGATAGCGCCGGGCGGACTCGACGTTCAGGGCGAGCAGCGTCTGCTCGCCGTAGTGGAGTTCGGTGACGGCGGCGAGCATCCCGGCCGCGACCTGGGCGGCCCCGCCGCCCGGCTCGGGGTCGACGAGCACCACCGTCAGCCCGCGCTGGGCGGCCCGCCAGGCGGTGACGAGCCCGATGATGCCGCCCCCGACCACGAGGACGTCGGACCCGTTCCCGGGCCCTCGCTGTGCAGAACGCATGGGCGTCCAGCCCCTCCCTTCGCCGGCATGACCCGGATCAGGTTCGTACGGTCGGAGGCCGCCCAGCCTCCCTCTCAGCCCGGTGCGTCCGGGCTCCCGCGAGTGCTTTACGCCTGCCACCATAGCCCGAGCCGCCAGCGCGCAGTAAGGGAGCGTCCGGGTGCCCGAGGGGTGCCCGGCCGGGCCCGGCCCCTTACCTGACAAATAGTCAGCTGCTTATGGTGATCGGGTGAGCGAACAGCAGACGCAATCCGAAGCGCGGCACGTGGTCGTCGTCGGCGCGGGCATGGCCGGCGTGCAGACCGCGGTGGCCCTGCGCGAACAGGGCTTCACCGGAACCATCACCCTCATCGGAGCCGAACCCCACCAGCCCTACGACCGGCCCCCGCTGTCCAAGGCCGTCCTGCTCGGCAAGGCCGAGGGTTCGGCCTTCGAGGTGGACTTCGAGGCACTCGGCGTGAACCTCCGCCTGGGCCTCGAAGTCACCGGGGTGCGCCCGGACGAGCACCGCGTGGTGACCGAGGCGGGCGAGGTGGACTACGACACCCTCGTCATCGCCACCGGCGCCGAACCGCTCACCCTGCCCGGCAGCCAGGGGGTGCCCGGCGTCCACCTCCTGCGCACCCTCGACGACGCGCGCCGGCTGCGCCCGGTCCTCGACCAGCGCCACCGGATCGTGGTGGTGGGCGCGGGGTGGATCGGCGCGGAGTTCGCGACGGCCGCGCGCGACGCGGGCTGCGAGGTCACGGTCGTCGAGGCCGCCGACCGCCCGCTGGCCGGGGTGCTGCCCGCGGCGGTCGCCGCCCCCATGACCGGCTGGTACGCCGAGTCGGGCGCCGAGCTCCTCACCGGTGCCCGGGTGCAGGCGGTCGTGCCGGGCGAGGTGCTGCTCGCCGACGGGCGCCGGCTGCCGGCCGACGCGGTGGTCATCGGCATCGGGGCCCGCCCCGCGACGGGCTGGCTGACCGGCTCGGACATCGCGCTCGGCCCCGAGGGCGCGGTAACCGCGGACGCCCGTCTGCGCACCTCGCTGCCCGATGTGTACGCGGTCGGCGACTGCGCCTCGTTCCCCTCGGCCCGGTTCGGCGAGCGCCTCCTGGTCCACCACTGGGACAACGCGCTCCAGGGCCCGCGTACGGTCGCCGCCGACATCGTGGGTGAGGCCCCCACCGACTACGACCCGGTCCCGTACTTCTGGTCCGAGCAGTTCGGCCGCTTCGTCCAGTACGCGGGCCACCACACCGACACCGACGAGCTGATCCACCGCGGCGACCCGTCCTCGACCCCCTGGTCCGTGTGCTGGCTCAGGGACGGCGCCCTGGTGGCGATCCTCGCGGTGGGCCGCCCCCGCGACCTGGCCCAGGGCCGCAAACTGATCGAATCGGGTGCCCTGATGGACCCGTCGAAGACGGCCGACCCGTCCATCCCGCTGAAGTCGGCCACGCTGACGTGACGAGTGGCGCCGGGTGCCCTAAGGCGGCTCGGGGCCACCTACAGGGGCGCCGGCCTGCGACGTGTGCGTGGCTCCGCCAAGGGGCTCGGGGTCACCTACAGGGGCGCGAGGAACGGCGCGAGCAACCACGCACGGGCCTGCGGCCGAACCGCATCAAGCCCCTCCGGCGCTTGAGGAGCGGGGGTCTGGGGGCAGCGCCCCCAGAAGGGGTCCGGGGGCAGCGCCCCGCGATGGGGCCTGGGGGCTGTGCCCCCAGGAAGGGGCGCGGGGGCACAGCCCCCGAGGGACCACCCCGGTACCGAGTGTCCGTGCGAGGTGGCACGCTTGGTCCGTGACCGAGATTGACGCAAAGATTGATGCTCTCGTCCCCGCCTGGCTCTACCTCCCCGACATCGCGGAGATGCTGGACGTGGAGGTGACGCGCGTACGGCAGCTGGTCAAGGAGGGCCAGCTCATCGCCGTACGCCGCGGTGAGAACAGGGCGCTTCAGGTGCCCGCCGCCTTCATCGACTCCGACAAGGTGGTCAAGGGCCTGGCCGGGACGCTGACCCTGCTGAGGGACGACGGCTTCTCCGACGAGGAGATGCTGGAGTGGCTCTTCACTCCGGACCCGACGCTGCCCGGCACCCCCGCCGAGGCCCTCAGCGAGAATCGCGGCACGGAGGTGAAGCGCCGCGCCCAGGCGCTCGCTCTCTGAGCCGAGCCCACCCGACAGTGCCGAACGCCGCGCGGTGTACGGTCCGGTCCACCCGGCCGTACACCGCGCGGCCCGGCCGAAGACGAACACAACGGGGGACCTTCCATGCCCACGGCCCGTGAGCAGCTCGCCGACGCCCGGCTCTACCTGTGCACCGACGCCCGCAAGCGCCAGGGCGACCTGCCCGCCTTCCTGGACGCCGTCCTCGCGTCCGGCGTGGACATCGTGCAGCTGCGCGACAAGGGCATGGAGGCCGCCGAGGAACTGGAGCACCTGGCCGTCCTGGCGGACGCCTGCCGTCGGCACGGCAAGCTGCTCGCGGTCAACGACCGCGCCGACGTGGCGCACGCCATCGGCGCCGACGTGCTGCACCTGGGGCAGGGCGACCTGCCGGTGCCCGCGGCCCGCGCGATCCTGGGCGACACCGTCCTGATCGGCCGCTCCACCCACGCGGAGGCGGAGGCCGCCGCGGCCGCCGTCGAGCCCGGCGTGGACTACTTCTGCACCGGCCCCTGCTGGCCCACCCCGACCAAGCCCGGCCGCCACGCGCCCGGCCTCGACCTGGTGCGCCACACCGCCTCGCTCACGACGGACCGGCCCTGGTTCGCGATCGGCGGGATCGACGCGGCCAACCTGGACGAGGTCCTGGACGCGGGCGCGGACCGCGTCGTCGTGGTGCGGGCGATCACCGAGGCCGACGACCCGGCCGCGGCCGCCGCCGACCTCGCCAAGCGCGTCCGCGAGCGGCTCGGCGCGCGCTGAGCGGCCCGCTGTCCGAGGGGTGGACAGAAGTCCGGCAATTAAGACAATTCACCCCTGCGTGGTTGGGGTGCCGGGCCCCCGTGGCTAACCTGCCAGTATGGCCCTAGGCACTGCTTCCACCAGGACTGATCACGCACGCACCGTGCGCGACATGCTCGCGACCGGCGAGACCACGTACTCCTTCGAGTTCTACGCGCCCAAGACCGAGAAGGGTGAGCGGAACCTCTGGAACGCGTTGCGCCGGGTCGAGGCGGTGGCCCCCGACTTCGTCTCCGTCACGTACGGCGCCGGTGGCACCACCCGTACCGGAACCGTCGAGGCCACCCAGCAGATCACCGAGGACACCACCCTCACGCCGGTCGCCCACCTCACCGCCGTCGGGCACTCGGTCGCCGAGCTGCGCCACGCGGTCGGGCAGTACGCCGACGCCGGTATCCGCAACATCCTCGCGGTGCGCGGCGACCCGAAGGACGACCCGATGGGCGAGTGGGTCAAGCACCCCCAGGGCGTGACCTACGCGGCCGAACTGGTCTCGCTCATCCGGGAGTCCGGCGACTTCTGCGTCGGCGTCGCGGCCTTCCCCGAGATGCACCCCCGCTCCACGGACTGGGATTCCGACATCCGCAACTTCGTGGACAAGTGCCGGGCCGGCGCCGACTACGCCATCACGCAGATGTTCTTCGAGCCCGAGAACTATTCCCGACTGCGCGACCGGGTCGCGGCGGCCGGCTGTGAGACCCCGATCATCCCCGAGGTCCTGCCCGTGACCAGCGTGAAGCAGCTGGGACGACTGCCCCAGCTCAGCAACGCGGTCTTCCCGGCGGACCTCAGGGACCGGATGCTGGCGGCCAAGGACGATCCGGCCGCTGTACGCTCCATGGGCATCGAGTTCGCCACCGAGTTCTGCTCGCGGCTGCTCGCCGATGGCGTTCCCGGGTTGCACTTCATTACCCTCAACAACTCCACGGCGACGCTCGAAATCTACGAGAATCTCGGTCTGCACCAGCAGGCGTAGCCGGAGACCGGTACCCGGGTCAGGGGACAGCTGTACCCGGGGCAGGAGAATGAGGGGCGTACATGGGCTGGACGGTCCTCTACATCGCGTTCGGAATCGTCGCGCTGTGGCTGCTCGGTGAGGTGCTGCTGCAGTACAAGGCACGGCTGCGCTGGCGGCTGCTCGCCTTCACCGGCTTCCTCGGCGTGGTCGTGGGTGTCCTGATCCCGTCCGTCTTCGTGATCATCCTGGGTGCGATCGCCTTCGCCGTCGGGCAGGCGTACGTGACCCTGTCCTTCCGCAAGGGCTTCTCTACGGGCTGGGCGATCGGCGGCCGCCCCGGCGCCAGCCGCCGCCGCAAGGCGGGCCGCCGGGGTGCCCCCGCCGCGGAGCCGGTCCTGGAGGTCTCGGACCTCCAGTACGAGGAGAGCAGCGAGGCCGCCCCGCCGGACGCCAACGACCGGGCGGCGCACGCCGATGCGGTCTACGAGTCGCTGCCGATGCCCGACGACACCGGCCAGTACGGCATCTACGGGGCCGCCCAGCAGGCCGAGGCGCAGCCCCAGTACGGCGGCTACGACCCGCACCAGCCGTACGCCGATCCGTATGCCCCGCAGTACGACGAGACGGGCGCCGGGCAGCAGCAGTACGCCGCCTACTCGGACCCGTACATCGGCAACGGCGCCCAGGCGTACGGCACTTACACCGGCTACGACAGCTTCGGCGGCCAGCAGTCCTACCCCGACCCGCTCGCCGCGCAGTACGGGACGGACACCCCGCCCGGCGGCGTCTGGGTGCCCCAGCAGCGTGACGGCGAGTACGTGCCCTACGAGCAGCAGCAGCCCCAGCCGCCGTACGACCCGAACCACACGGGCGGCCAGAACCACCAGAACCACCCGGACCTGCCGCAGCATCCGGAGCAGCAGCCCTACCGCTACTGACCGCCGACCGGGCGGACCCCGGGGCTCACTGCGAGCCCCGGAAGTCGTCCCCCTCCACGATCAGGCCGGCCACGAGCGCGCCCGACATCCCGGTGTGCGCGAGCCCGCCGCCCGGGTGCGCCCAGCCGCCCGCGAGGTGGAGCCCCGGCAGGGCCGTGGTGTTGGACGGGTGCAGGAACGCGGCCCCGGCCCCGGCCAGGGAGGGCGCGGGCACCGAACCGCCCTCGGCGCCCGTCGCCTGCGCGAGGTGCACCGGGGTGCGGGACTCGTGCCACAGGAGCCGTTCGCGCAGATCGGGCACGGCCCGTGCGGCGGCCGCGATCAGCTCGTCCGTGTACCGCCGCACGAGGGTTGCGTCCGTCCAGTCGACCGGGCCGTGCGGGGCGACCGTCGCCGTCAGGGTCAGCGCCTCGTGGTCGTCGTCGGGGCGCACCGCCGGGTCGTCGGGACGCAGCACCGTGACCGTGGGCGGCGCGAGGCCGGGCCCGGTGAAGGCCGCGCGGGCCTCGGCCGAGGCGTCCGGAGAGTGCACCACCGTGTGGTGGCACGCGTCGGCCGGGCGGGCGCCGCGCAGCGCGAGCAGCACCGTGAACCGGCTCGGCCGGGCCCCGGCGGTCGGCCGCACCGTGCCGGACTCCCACAACTCCCGGCCGGGCAGCATCCGTTCGAGGCCGCGCGGATCGGCGCCGCACACCACGTGGTCCGCCTCGGACACCGTTCCGTCGGCCAGCTCGACCCCGGCCGCCCGGCCGTCCTGCTCGACGACCCGCCGCACCTCGGCGCCGAAGACGAACGCGACCTTCCGGGCCAGACACCGCTCGTGCACCGCACGCGCCAACTCCCGCATGCCGCCGCGGACATACCAACTGCCGAAGGTCTGCTCCATGTACGGCAGCACGGCCGCGGCGGCCGGAGCCGTCCCCGGATCGAGGCCGTGTTCCAGGGCGTAGCCCTCCAGGAGCGCGCCGAGCCGGCCGCCGCCCAGCTCCCACGCGGCGACCTCGCCGAGCGTGGCCGCCTGCCGGGGCGCGCGAAGCAGCCGGCGCTGCTTCGGCGCGGGGTAGGGCTCGCGGGCCAGCACCTCCCAGTTGGGCCACAGCGGCTCCTCCAGGAGGGGCCTGCGCGTGCGGTCCCAGGCCTCGCGGGCGCGGATGAGGAAGGCCCCCCAGCGCTCGCCCGCGCCCTCGCCGAAGGCGTCGTCGAGCGCGGAAAGCACGCCCGCGCGCGAGGCGTTGGGCAGCGAGACCGCAGTGCCGTCGGCGAAGAGGTGGCGCGCGGCGGGGTCGACCGGGGCCAGCTCCACGACGCTCTCCAGCGGCTCCTTGCCGGTCTTCACGAACAGGTCGCGGTAGACGGCGGGCAGCCGCAGCAGACCGGGGCCGGTGTCGAACACGAAACCGTCCCGCTCGAACCGTCCCAACGCGCCGCCGTATGTGGACGAGCGCTCGTACACCGTCACCCGGTGGCCTGCCACGGCCAGCCGGGCAGCAGCCGCCATGGCGCCCACACCGGCGCCGATCACCGCAATCCGTGCCATGCGGGCGACTTTATCCGCCGTCACCGACAGCTCACTCCGGCGGGCGCGGAACCCCCGCCGCCAGCCGCTTCTCCTCCCGGCGCTGCGCCCTGCGCCGCCGGAACCGGCGGATCTTCCGCCACAGGACGACCAGTATCACGATGCCGATGAGCAGCAGGGTGCCCGCGATCACGGCCGCCGCCAGCGGATGGAAGAGCGCGAAACTCATGATCCCGGCGACTCCCAGGTCCTCCGCCGTGCTCAGCGCGATGTTGCTGAACGGCTCGGGCGAGGTGTTCACCGCCATCCGCGTGCCCGCCTTGACCAGATGGCTCATCAGCGCCGTCGAACCGCCCACCGCCCCGGCCGCGAGATCCGGCAGCGACCCGTTCTGCCCGGCGAGCAGCGCCCCGACGACCGCGCCCGCGATCGGCCGGATCACCGTGTGCACGGAGTCCCAGACCGAGTCGACGTACGGGATCTTGTCGGCGACGGCCTCGCAGAGGAAGAGCACGCCGGCCGCGATCAGGACGTCGGGCCGCTCAAGGGCGGCGGGCACCTCGTCGCTGAGGCCGGTGGCGCCGAAGATACCGAGCAGCAGGACCACCGCGTACGCGTTGACCCCGCTCGCCCAGCCGCTGGTGAACACGAGGGGGAGTACGGACACGGTCGCGATGTTAACCAGATCCGGCCGCCCCCGAATGAGCTTGAGCGCGGACGTCTGAGTATCCGTACTCAGGAGGTGAGATGAGTACCCGAGCGGATGGGCTCCCACCTGCGCGGACGGGAAGGTGGAGGTCACGGAAGGGGCGCGGCGCCGGTACCGCCGACACGGGGTGGCGGAACCGGCGCGGCTCCCTGGACGTGACGAGGTACGGGGGGACGTACGGGGGAAGCGCCGGGCCGGTGCGGTTCATGGGGGAATGAACCGCACCGGCCCGGCGTGCTGTGCTCTCCGGCGGCGCCGCTAGCGCCCGCTGACCCGGCCGTGCAGCAGTCTCGAAAGCGCCGCGTGGACGTCGTCGAGGGACCGCTCGCTCTGGAAGGCCTGCCAGTCCAGGGCGGCCACCAGGACCATGCCGACCAGGGCCGCGGCGGTGAGCGGGATGTCGATCTCCTCGCTCAGCTCGCCCGCGCCGACCGCGTCCCGCAGCACCGTCTCCACCACGGCGACCGCCTCGCGGCGCACCACCAGGAGGGTGGACTGCCAGGCGCGGTTGGTGCGCCACAGCTCGGCCACGTAGAGCTGGGTGAAGGCCGGGTAGCGGTGGATGAAGTCCAGGCCGGCCCGGATCATCGCGTCCAGGGCCTCGACCTTGGTGCCGCCCCGCTCGTCGGTCTCGTCCGCGGCCGCCTGCAAGGACGCGGTCAGGAGACCCACGCCGTGCCGCAGCAACTCCTCGAACAGCTCGGTCTTGCTCTTGAAGTTGTAGTAGACCGTGCCCTTGGCGACCCCGGCCCGCTCGGCGATCTCGTCGACCGTGGTGGCCGAGAAGCCCTGTTCGGCGATGAGCGTCACGGCGGCCTCGTACAACTTCTGCCGGGTCGCCTGCCGTCTGGTGCTGCTGCTCTCCATGGCGTCGATTCTCACAGGCTCAGCTCGGGGTGCAGCCGGTCGAGCGACCACACCTGCTTCTGCCGGGCGGACAGCGCGGTCAGGGCGAGGGCGCCCACGGTGAAGGCGGTCAGGACCGCGCAGCCCTGCCACACCACGCCCAGATCGCCGCCGCTGATCAGCCTGCGCAGCCCGTCCACGACGTAACTCATGGGCAGGTACGGGTGGATGGCGTTGAAGAAGGCCGGGCTGGTCTGGACGGGGTAGGTGCCGCCCGCCGACGTCAGCTGGAGCATCAGAACGGCCAGCACCAGGATGCGTCCGGCCGCCCCGAACTTGGCGTTCAGCCACTGCACGATCGCCGTGAAGCAGCAGGCGGTGAGCGCCAGATAGCCCAGCGTCCCGGCCGTGCGCTGCATTTCGAGGCCGAGCCCGAAGTGCAGCACCGCCATCAGCGCGGCGATCTGCGCGAGACCGATGGCCGCCACCGGCAGCCAGCCCGCGAACGCGATCCGCCAGGCCGAGGCCCCGGCCGCGAGAGCGCGCCGGTTGAGCGGCTGGATCAGCATGTACGCGACCATCGCGCCGACCCACAGGGAGAGCGGGATGAAGTACGGGGCGAAGCCGGTGCCGTAGTTGGGCGCCTTGTGCATCGCCTGCGAGGCCAGCTTGACCGGGTCGGCCATCACCTCGGTGCGCTGGTCGCGCTGCTGCTTGTCGTAGTCCGGGATCTTCCCGACGCCGTCGTGCAGACCGTTGGACAGCTGCACCGAACCGTCGGAGAGCTTGACGATCCCGCCGTCCAGGGCACCCGCGCCCTTCTCCAGCTTGCCGACGCCCGAGTCGAGGTCGGTGGAGCCCGTCCGCGCGGTACCGAGACCGGTGTGGAGGGCGCCCGCCCCCTTGGCCACGTCGTGCGCGCCCTTGTTGAGCCGGTTGACGTCGGCGACCTTCTGGTCGAGGTCGGTCGAGAGGTGCGGTGCCTTCGCGGCCAGGTCCCGGGCCTTGGTCTGGAGATCCTGGAGGCTCTTGTCGAGCTTCTTGAAATCACCGCCCTGGTCCTTGACGAGGTTGTTCACGTCCGCGGTAAGGGTCGCGCCGGTGGCCATCGCCTTCTTGGCCTCCTTCAGCTTCGGGCAGACCTGTCCCTCGGTGGACGTGTCCACACAGAGCTGCTGGTAGAGGGTGTCCAGGTCCTGGGAGGCCTTGCGGGTGCCGGCCGCCGCGGCGGGCGCGAGGTCGATGATGTGCGTGAGCTGGTCGCGCACCGGCTGGATCGAGTCCGCGAGCAGCTTCGCCGCGTCGCCGACCGCCTTGCCGTTGTCCTTCAGGTACGGACGCGCCTGCCCGGCCACCGCGTTGACCTGGTCGGCGAGCTGCTGGGTGCCGTCGGCGACCTGCTGGGCGCCGCCGGCGAGGGTGGCCGCGCCGGAGTCGAGCTTGGCTATGCCGCCGGCCAGCTTGCCGCTGCCGTCCTTGGCGTCCTTGAGGCCGTCGGCCAGCTCCTTGGAGCCGTCCTTGGCCTTGCCGAGCCCGTCCTTGAGGTCGCCCGCGCCCTTGGCGGCCTTCTCGGTCTGGTCGTGGAGGTCGCCGAACGAGATGAAGATCTTGTCGAGGAAGGACCGGGACGCCTTGGTGGACGCGGCGGCACGCACCTCGGCGAACACCGTCCGCGAGATCGACCCCACGATGTAGTTGTTGGCGTCGTTGGTGTGCACCTGGAGCGCGCCCGTCTCCGGGGACTGGCCGGAGCTGGACGCGATCCGCTCGCTGAAGTCGGCGGGCATCGTCAACGACAGGTAGTACGTGCCCTTTTCGAGGCCCTTGCGCGCCTCGGCGTCACTGACCTGGTGCCATTCGAAGGTCTTGCTGTCGAGCAGCTTCTTGCTGAGCTCGTCGCCGACCCGGAGCTTCTGCCCGGCGGCCTCGGCCCCCCGGTCGTCGTTGACGAGCGCCACGGGTATGCGGTCGAGACGGCTGTAGGGGTCCCAGAACGAGCACAGGTAGAGCGCGCCGTACAGAAGCGGCAGCAGAAGCAGCGCGACCAGGGCCGCCCTCGGCAGCTTCCCCCTGCCGAACCGCTTCAGCTCAAGCGCTGCCAGTCGTGGCGAACGCATCCGCCGCCCCCTCCTCGTTCGTGGCCCCGTCCTCGGCGCCGGGTTCCGTCGTCACGGTGATGTCGGCCTCCGCGGGTGCCTCGCTGCACACCGCCAGGACCGTGGTGCCCGCGTCCGCGAGCGAGCGCAGCAGCGCCCAGGCGGCCTTGCGTTCGCCGTCCGACAGCTTCATGTCGGTGTCGTCGACGGCGAGCAGCCGTGGCTGCTGGATCAGCGCGAGGGCCACGCTCAGCCGCAGCGCCTCCAGACGTTCGAGATCGCGTACGGAGGTGCGGCCGGCCTTGGGCAGCGAGCCGAGATCCAGCCCCGCCCCGGCCAGCGCCTCGTCGATCAGGGTGCGGGACTCGGCCCGGCGCCGGGCGGGGGAGCGCAGCAGCGCCCGCAGCGAGCCGTCGTAGCGGCGCCGCAGCATCACGCGCTCGCGCAGGTGCTCGGCGACGGTGAAGGCGGGGTCGAGCTCGCTGACGCCGGGCACCTGGCCGAGCGCGCTGATCCGTCGCACGGCGGCCATCCTGCGGGGCAGCTGGTGGTCGGCCACCCGCGCCCAGCCCTCGGCGGGCTTCATCCGGCCGGTGAGGGCGAGCAGCAGACACGTCCGGCCGGAGCCGGAAGGGCCCGCGACGGCCACGAGCGAGCCGGGGGCGGCGTCCACGGACACCCCCCGGAAGGCCCAGCCGCGCGGCCCCTTGAGCCCGAAGCCCTCGGCACGGATCGCCGCGCCGGTCACTTCCGAGTGCGGGCTGTCCACATTCCCCCCTGCTCTGCGCGTCCCCGGACCGGAACCCCGGCCCCTTCGCCGAACCACTCCTATTGAACTGACTGGTCAGTACAAAAGATAGCCCGAACCCTCATGCGAGGCAAAGGGGCTGGTCAGGGCCCAGTCGGGGCAGATTGTCAGTGGTGCCCGTCACGATGGACACATACGGCCACAGTGCCGTCACACGACGACAGGAGGTTCGTCATGGCCAGCTCCCACGCAGCAGCTGTACCCCGGCGCCGCGCAAGCAGCCCTGCACCCTCACTGAACGGTCCTGCGGGAGGCCCCGCGAACGACGTCCATCCGGTGCTGCGCCGCGAGGGCGCACCGCCCGCCGCCCTCGACCTGCTCGCCCAGGCCCGCGGCGGCCTGGACGAGGCGGCCGCCCTCGACGCCCCCAACGAGCGGTACGCGACGGCCCACCTGGCCGCGCTGCGCACTGCCGCCGCCGTCCTCGCCGCCCGCGGCCGGCCCGAGACCGGCCCGCGCCGCCGTCAGCGCATCCGCAGCGCCTGGGAGGTGCTGCCGGAGATAGCGCCCGAACTGGCCGAGTGGAGCGCCCTGTTCGCCTCGGGGGCGGACCGGCGTGCCCGCGCCGAGGCCGGCATCCAGGGCGCCGCCTCCACCCGGGACGCGGACGATCTGCTCCGCGACGTCGCGATGTTCCTGCGCCTGGTCGAGCGCCTGCTCGTCCTCCAGCCCGTACTGCCCCAGCCGAGGCCCCGCGAGGCGGAGGCGGAACGGGGGGCGGGCTGACCGGGCGGGCCGATGCGGCGGGGCAGGTGGGCGAGGCCCCTGGACGTGGGCCGGGCACGGCGTCCCCACGGCTGATCCGGAGCGGGCCGGGTAGGCAATAGGGTGGACGGGTCTTCACCCTTCCCACGCCGCGTCCGCGGCGGCACCGCGCCGAGGAGTCAACTGCCGTGTCGGACCCCATGCGCCCCCGCGCCTCCCTTCGTACCGCCGTGGTCTGGGAGGTCCTCAAGGAAGCGCTCGACCGTCGGGTCAAGGTGACCGGACGCGAGGCCCTGGACGTCCTGGACACCGGCGGCGGCTCCGGCAACTTCGCGGTCCCGGTGGCCGCCCTCGGTCACCGGGTCACCGTGGTCGACCCCAGCCCCAACGCGCTGTTCGCGCTGGAGCGCAGGGCGGCCGAGGCCGGCGTCGCCGAGCGGGTGCACGGTGTCCAGGGCGATGTGCTCGGCCTCTTCGACGTGGTCGAGCGCGGCGGCTACGACGCGGTGCTGTGCCACGGCGTCCTGGAGTACGTCGAGGGCCCGGCGGAAGGCGTCCGCAACGCGGTGGACGCGCTGCGCCCCGAGGGTGCGCTCAGCCTGCTCGCCGCGGGTCTCGGCGGCGCGGTGCTCTCCCGCGCGCTGGCCGGGCACTTCACCGAGGCCCGGCACGCGCTCTCCGACCCGGCGGGCCGCTGGGGCGACGGCGACCCGGTGCCGCACCGGTTCACCGCGGAGCAGCTCATCGAGCTCGTCGGCGCCGCCGGAGCCACGGCCGGAGCGGTGCACGGCGTGCGGGTCTTCGCCGACCTGGTGCCCGGCGTCCTGGTGGACACCGAGCCGGGTGCCCTGGACGCGCTCCTCAAGCTGGAGGCCGCCGCCGCCGAGCTCCCCGCCTTCCACGCCGTCGCCACCCAACTGCACGTACTGGGCGAGAAGCGCGGCTGACCCGGCTCCGGTGGCCCCCGGCGGGCTGATCAGCGACGCTGTGCCGCATGGAGTACGCCACAGGCCCCCCGATCGGCGGCTTCGCCCCGTATGATCGAGGCACACCGTCCGGCATGACGGATCGACTCTTGGGGAATTGAATCTCCACAGCCGAGCCGCCGTGGCGGCCCGGCTGGCGATTTGGCGTAGAGGGCGGGTTTCACGGGGGCGATTCCCTGCCTATCCTGAAGGGGCCGCATCCGGTCGCCCCCCGCGACCGACGAGTAGGAGGACTCCGTGCCGCTCTCGGAGCACGAGCAGCGCATGCTCGAGCAGATGGAGCGAGCGCTGTACGCCGAAGATCCCAAGTTCGCGACAGCGCTTGAGGGAAGCGGGCTGCGTACGTACACCCGGCGACGGGTCTACCAGGCGGTCGCAGGCTTCCTGGTGGGTATCGCGCTCCTCATGGCAGGAATGGTCGCGCAGCAGATCTGGATCAGTGTGGTGGGATTCCTCGTCATGCTCGGATGTGCGGTGCTCGCGGTCACCGGATGGCGCAAGGCGCCGCGTCCCGGTGAGGTGCGTTCCGGTGGTTCCGCCGCGCCGCGGCAGGCTCGTCAGCGGCGCTCGATGATGGACCGGATCGAGCAGCGGTGGCAGCGGCGCCGCGATGAGGGGCGCTAGCCCCGCCCCGTTCTGACCTGAACCCCAGGGGCGGTCACCTTTCGCGAGGTGGCTGCCCCTGTGGCGTACCCGGCCCCTTCCGGGGCTCTGCCCCCGACCCCCTGGGGCTTCGCCCCGTTCCTGTTCCCGTCTTCGTCTGCGGCCCGGTGGGGGCCGTGCGCGCAGTTCCTCGCGCCCCCAACCCGTTTTCGTCCTCGCGCGGTGGGGGCTGGTCGCGCAGTTCCCCGCGCCCCCCAACCCGTTTTCGTCTTCGCGCCGTGTGTGGCTGGTCGCGCAGTTCCTCGCGCCCCTGTAGGTGGACCGGAGCCGCGCAAGGTCACAGCCCCACGCCTCCGAAAACGCTGGGTGCGGGGGCATCCTCAGCCCGTCCGGCGTTTGAGGACGAGCGCCCTCAAGGCGCGAACGGGGTCTGGGGCGGAGTCCCGGGGGGACCCGGTACGAATCAACCCCCGGGGACGGGCGGGCGGTGGGCAGATGGCGCTCGGGGTCTGGGGCGGAGCCCCAGGGGGTGTTACCTGCCCGGGGCTGATTCCGGCGGGGCCGCCTTGCGGGCGCGGGGCCGCAGACGCTCCGCCAAGCCGCGCATGCGACCCGTCACCGCCGCCCCGGCACGTTCCCAGCGCAGGGAGAGGGACCAGATCACCCGGACAGCTGAGCGGGGCGCGAGAATCGCGCGCCACGCCTGCTTGCGGCCCGCTGCCGCGTGCAGACCGGCCGTCACGCGGGCCACGTCGTCCGCCAGACCGGAGGCCGGCCGGGGCTCGGGGGCGTACAGGACCTGCTCCACCGCGCTCGCCGCGCGGTGGACGGACTCGGCCGCCGGGCCGTCGAGGCGGCCCAGCGCGACCATCCGTGCCGCCGCCTTGCGGGGCGTCTGCGACTCGTCGGGCGGAATGCCGTGGTCCCAGGCGGTGTCGGTGATCTCCTGCCAGGCGGCGAGCGTGCGGGCCACCGCGTCCGCCGGGGTGCGCCCGCCGGAGCCGAGCCGCCGGGCCCGTACCCGCCTGCGCCACAGCAGGGGCAGCAGCGGCAGCACCAGCAGCGCCGCCACCCCCAGGACCGTACCGATGAGGGCCGGGGCCGACGGGCCGCTGTTCGTCGGGCCCGCGACGCCCGCCGCGGCCGAGGGGCCGCAGTCGCCCAGGCGGCGGTCGCCGGGCGGGCAGGAGTCGGCGGCGGACGGGGCCGCCGAGGGCTCGGCCGAGGCGCGCTTCGACGGTTCGGCCGGACTGCTCGGGCTGTCCACCGGAGTCTGCTGCCGGGTGTAGTCGGGGGCCGTACCCCGCGTCGGCGTCGGCTCGAAACGGGTCCAGCCCACACCTTCGAAGTACAGCTCGGGCCAGGCGTGCGCGTCGCGCAGGCCCACCGACATCGTGCCGTCCGGCCGCGGGGTGCCGGGCGTGAAGCCCACCGCGACCCGGGCCGGGATGCCGAGGGTGCGGGCCATCGCGGCCATCGAGAAGGAGAAGTGGACGCAGAAGCCCTCCTTCTCCTTGAGGAAGTTGGCGATCGCCTCGGTCCCGCTGCCCGACTGGACGTGGGTGTTGTAGCTGAAGCCGCCGCTGGTGGAGAACCAGTCCTGGAGCTTGACGGCCCTCTCGTAGTTGTTCGCGGCGCCGCTGGTGACCTGCCGTGCGGTGGCGCTCACCACCGAGGGCAGCGAGTCGGGGACGCGGGTGTACTCCTTGACGAGGGCGGCCGACGGGGCCGCCGCCTGCGCCAACTGGGCCGCCGTCGGCCGCACCAGGAGGCTGGAGACCGTGTACTGCGCACCCCGGGTCGTCTGCTTGCGGTCGCCGACCAGCGTCCGCCCGACCGGCTCGAACCGCCAGTCGCCCTTGATGTTCACCTGGGTCGCGGGGAACGGCATCGGCAGCCAGCTCTGGGCGTACCAGCCGGCCGCCGAGATGCTGGTCTGCACATCGGTGGTGACGACCGAGGGGCTGAGCCCGTCGGGCCTCGGCAGGGGGTCGGGCACGTCTTTGATGTGCCGCTCCGAGGACTTCCAGGACGCCCCGTCGAACTCGTCGAGCGCGACGATCCGCAGATACATCTCCTTGGTGTCCTGGGCATTGGTGTTGTACCGCATCACCTCGCGGTCCTCGGGCTGGTTCAGGCTGTTCTGCAGCGACACCAAGGGGTTGACCGCCGAGATGGTCCCGCCCGTGCCGTCGCCGTCCCCACCGGTACCGGCGTTGCCGAGCAGCCCACTGTCCAGGGCCGGCAGCATCGCCGGGATCACCAGCGCGATGCCGAGCGCCAGCGCGCCGATCCGCCGTCCGGTACGCACCGGGGCGAGCGGCGCCGAGTGCTCGAACACGCTCTGCTGGGCCCGGCCGGGCGCCCGTGCCGATCCGCCGAAGACCCGCCCCCACTGGGAGAGCCGGTCGCGGCCCTCGGCGAGCAGGAGCAGCAGGTAGCCGGTCGCGGCGAGCACGAACCACAGCCAGCTCGCGCCGCCCGAGGAGAGCCCCGCGGCCACCGAGTACAGCGCGAGCAGCGGCAGGCCGGCCGGGGCCGCGCTGCGGAACGTCACCGCGAGCGCGTCCACCGCGAGGCCGATGACCAGCACTCCGCCGACCATCATCAGCCGGATGCCCGAGGTCGCGGGTGCCGGGATCGCGTACTGCCCGACGTCCGTCGCGCCCTGCTGGAGCAGGGAATTGAGCTGTACGAGGGCGTCGGGTCCCGGCAGCACCCCGCCGAGCGCCTGGTGGCGCGCGAAGACGAGGGTCAGCAGCAGCAGGGCCACCACGGCCTGGGCGAGCACGGTCAGCGGCCGGGCCAGCGGCACCCGCCGGGCCAGCGCGCCGACCCCGGTCAGGATCGCGAGCAGGAACGCGGCCTGGAGCAGCCAGCTCGCCGGGGCGACCAGCGGCAGCATCGAGCAGGCCGCCATCACCGTGGCCAGATAGGCGCACAGCGCCAGCCGTCCGCGCCCGCTCATGACCATCCCCCTGCCGTGCCGGCCGCGCCACCGGACGCCGCCCCCGCGTTGGTACGTTCCCGGCCCGCCTGGCGCCACAGGTCGGGCAGCGCGGCGCCGGGCGGCACCGCGAGCGCCGTCCAGCCCGCCTCGCGCAGCAGCCGCAGCCGCTCCTCGACCGGGCCGTGTTCGGGGCCGCCTTGCGTCCACAGACCGCTGTCGAGCACGAACGCCACCGCGGCCCCGCTGCGCCGCCGCATCTTGGCCGCGACCGCGGCCTGTTCCTCGTCGAGGTCGCCGAAGAACCCGATGAGCAGCCCTTCGTTGCCGCCGCGCAGCACGTCGTAGGCGCGCGAGAGGCCGCCGCCGTCGGAGTGGTCGACGACCGCGAGGGTGTCCATCATCAGGCCCGCCGAGTCCGAGGAGTCCTGGGTGGTGCCGGCGAACCCGCCCGCGCCCTCGCCGGGCACGGAACTGCCGGTATCGGTCAACAGGCGTACGGAGAAGCCCCGTTCCAGCATGTGCACCAGGGCGGAGGCCGCGCCCGATACGGCCCATTCGAAGGCCGAGTCGGGGCCCGCGCCCGCGTACGCGATGTCCCGGGTGTCGAGCAGGACCGTGCACCTGGCCCGCTGCGGCTGCTCCTCGCGGCGCACCATCAGCTCGCCGTAGCGGGCGGTGGAGCGCCAGTGCACCCGGCGCAGGTCGTCGCCGTGCCGGTAGCCGCGCGGGATGACGTCGTCCTCTCCGGCGAGCGCGAGGGAGCGGTGCCGCCCGTCGCCGTATCCGGCGGCCTCGCCGGAAAGCCGCACCGGCGGCAGCGGCTCGGTCCGCGGGATCACGGTCAGGGTGTCGTACGCGCTGAAGGCCCGGGTCAGCTCGCACATGCCGAACGGGTCGGTGAGGCGCAGCTGGAGCGGGCCGAGCGGATAGCGTCCGCGCAGGTCGGAGCGGACCCGGTAGGACACCTCGCGCTTGCCGCCCGCCTCGACCCGGTCCAGTACGAAGCGGGGGCGCGGGCCGAGCACGTACGGCACCCGGTCCTGGAGCATGAGCAGGCCGGTGTGCAGCCGCGAGACGTTGTCGATGCGCAGCTGGACGCGGGCCTCGGAGCCGGCCGGGACCCGGCCCGGTTCGAGTCGGCGGCTGCCCGCGACGCGGTAGCGGGTGCGGTAGAGCACCACCGTGCAGACCAGGGGCAGCACGGCGAGGAGCAGCCCGACCCGCAGGAGGTCCTCCTGGCCGAGGACGAAGGCGCAGATCGCGGCGGCGACGCCGGCCGCGAGGAAGGACCGGCCGCGGGTGGTCAGGCCGGCCAGGGCGGCCCAGAGGCCGCCCCGGCCCCGCTCGTCGGCGGATTCGGCGGGGAGCCCCCCGGCCGCCGCCATCACAGCCGCCGGGCGCCGGGCGGCTGCTGGCCGTACAGCGGGTTCCCGGCCTGCGGAACGGGGGTGCGCTGGAGGATCTCCAGGACGACCTGCTCGGCGGTGCGCCGGTTGAGCTGGGCCTGTGCCGTGGGCAGCAGCCGGTGGGCCAGCACCGCGACGGCCAGGGCCTGCACGTCGTCGGGCAGCGCGTAGTCCCGGCCGCTGAGGGCCGCCGACGCCTTCGCCGCGCGCAGCAGATGGAGCGTGGCGCGCGGTGAGGCGCCGAGTCTGAGGTCCGGGTGGTTGCGCGTGGCGCCGACCAGCTGGACCGCGTAGCGCCGTACCGCGTCGGCGACGTGCACCCCGCGGACCGCGTCGATCAGTTTGACGATGTCATGGGCGTGCGCCACCGGCTGGAGGTCGTCGAGCGGGGAGACCGCGCCGTGCACGTCGAGCATCTGGAGCTCGGCCTCGGGCGTCGGGTAGCCCATCGACACCCGGGCCATGAAGCGGTCGCGCTGGGCCTCGGGCAGCGGGTAGGTGCCCTCCATCTCCACCGGGTTCTGGGTGGCCACGACCATGAAGGGGCTGGGCAGTTCGTAGGTCTGCCCGTCGATGGTGACCTGCCGCTCCTCCATGGACTCCAGGAGCGCCGACTGCGTCTTGGGCGAGGCGCGGTTGATCTCGTCGCCGATCACGATCTGGGCGAAGATCGCGCCGGGCTTGAACTCGAAGTCGCGCCGCTGCTGGTCGTAGATCGACACCCCGGTGATGTCCGAGGGCAGCAGGTCCGGCGTGAACTGGATGCGCCGCACCGAGCAGTCGATGGACCTGGCCAGGGTCTTGGCCAGCATGGTCTTGCCCACGCCCGGCACGTCCTCGATCAGGAGGTGCCCTTCGGCGAGCAGTACGGTCAGCGAAAGCCGTACGACCTCGGGCTTGCCCTCGATCACGCTTTCCACCGACCCGCGGACTCGCTCCGCTGTGGCGGTCAGATCGCTGAGGCTCGCTCGATCGTCATAGGTCGTCACCCGGCCCTCCTCGGCCCTTTCATACGGGCCGATGCACTGTCAGCGGCCCGGCCCACCCCGGAATACGGACAGCGCGGCCGAACGGTTCGACCCGGTGTCACATCCGCATTCTTGTTGCCGTTGCCAGGTCGTGTCACTCGCCTGTGGACAACTGAGGGGGATTCATTGTGAGTTGTCCCCCTATTTCCGTTCCTGCTCGGTCAGTCGGCCGGATCGATCTCCCGCAGCAGACCCGTCGTGACGTCGAAGACGAAGCCGCGGACGTCGTCGGTGTGCGGCAGGAACGGAGAGGTCCGCACCCGCTGCATCGACTGCCGCACGTCCTGGTCGGCGTCCCGGAACGCCTCGACGGCCCAGGCCGGGCGCTGGCCCACCTCGTCCTCCAGGGTGTGCCGGAAGTCCTCGGTGAGCGTCTCCATGCCGCAGCCCGTGTGGTGCACCAGCATGACGCTGGTGGTGCCGAGCGCGCGCTGGCTGATGGTGAGCGAGCGGATCACGTCGTCGGTGACCACGCCGCCCGCGTTGCGGATGGTGTGGCAGTCGCCCAGATCGAGGCCGAGGGCCGCGTGCAGGTCGAGCCGGGCGTCCATGCAGGCCACCACGGCCACGTGCAGCACGGGCCTGGCGTCCATGCCGGGGTCGCGGAAGGCGTCGGCGTACCGGTGGTTCGCCTCCACCAGGCGGTCGGTCACGGTGCCGCCGCTCCTCACGGTCAGGTGCGGCCGGGAGGCGGGAGGCTCTGCGGGTATGTGCGCAGGAGTCGACATGTATATGACGGTAGCCGCCGCCGATCGCCCGGTCGCGTCGTGCGGGCGGAAAAAGACCGTCAACTCGGGCGTCTGTGAGCTAACCCACAGGCCTCACGCGGGCTCACCCGAACGGGTGAAAAAAGTGCCCGGCGCCGCGCTGGAGGGTTGATTGACCCGAAGGACGAGTGGACTAAAGTGGCGCGAAGCGGGAGGCGTGACACACGTTCTCCCCCTTGACGGAACTCCCAGCTTCCGGGAAGCACGGCCTCCCGGACCTACGTTTACCCGCGTGCGCGGCGCACGTACGGCTCGGCCTCCTCCCGCCCTCCGGTCGGCTGACGCCCCTTCCCCGGCGCCAGCCGTTCGCCCCCCGTTCCAGGGGGAGCGGGGACCGGGTACGTATGCGCGGCGGTGCGCCGGATCCTTGAGAGGGCGGCTTTGAGCCAGCGACACGTCCCGGTGATGCTCCAGCGATGCTTGGACATGTTGGCCCCGGCCCTGACCGAACCCGGAGCGGTCGTCGTCGACTGCACCCTCGGCCTCGGCGGCCACAGCGAGGCCCTGCTCACCCGGTTCCCCGAGGCGCGCCTGATCGCCCTCGACCGCGACAAGGAGGCGCTGCGCCTGTCCGGCGAGCGCCTCGCCCCCTTCGGGGAGCGCGCCACACTGGTGCACGCCGTCTACGACGAGCTCCCCGACGTGCTCGCCCGGCTCGGCACCCCGCGCGTCCAGGGCGTCCTGTTCGACCTCGGCGTCTCCTCCATGCAGCTCGACGAGGCCGACCGCGGCTTCGCCTACGCGCAGGACGCGCCCCTGGACATGCGCATGGACCAGTCGACCGGGATGAGCGCCGCCGAGGTGCTCAACACCTACCCGCCCGGCGAACTCGTGCGGATCCTGCGGGCGTACGGCGAGGAGAAGCAGGCCAAGCGGATCGTCTCGGCGGTCGTGCGCGAACGCGAGAAGGAGCCCTTCACCAACAGCGCACGCCTCGTCGAACTGATCCGCGACTCGCTGCCGCAGGCCGCCAAGCGCACCGGCGGCAACCCGTCCAAGCGCACCTTCCAGGCCCTGCGCATCGAGGTCAACGGCGAACTCGCCAGCGTGGAGCGGGCGATCCCCGCGGCCGTCGAGGCCATCGCGGTCGGCGGCCGGGTCGCGGTGCTCTCCTACCAGTCCCTGGAGGACCGCATCGTCAAGCAGGTGTTCGCGGCCGGCGCCGCCAACACCGCGCCGCCCGGGCTCCCGGTGGTGCCCGAGCGCTACCAGCCGCGGCTCAAGCTCCTCACCCGCGGTGCCGAACTCCCCACGGAGGAGGAGGTCGCCGAGAACCGGCGCGCGGCCCCCGCCCGGCTCCGGGGGGCCCAGCGGATCAGGGAGGACGTGTGAGCAAACCGGCCAGGCAGCTGCGCGGCACGGCCGCGCGGCTCGGCAGGCTGATGCCTTCGCAGGGGGCCAACAGTGCCGCCCGCACCCCGTTCGTACTCCTCGTCGTGGCCCTCCTCGGCGGGGGGCTCATCGCGCTCCTGGTGCTCAACTCGGCGCTCAACGCGGGCTCGTTCAAGCTCAGCGAGTACCGCAGGCAGACCACCGAACTCACCGACGAACAACAGGCGCTGCAGCGCGACGTGGACGACCTGTCCGCCCCCGACGCGCTGTCCCGCCGGGCCGGCGACCTCGGCATGGTCCCCGGCGGCAACCCCGTCTTCCTCGGCCCCGACGGCACCGTCAAGGGCGTCCCCGCCTCGGCCGGCGACCCCTCGCCCGCCGAGGCCGCAGAGCCCTCGCCGCTGCCCGCGGCACAGAGCCAGGCCCCCGCTCCGCACCCCAAGCAGCACCACGCCCCGGCCCCCAAGCAGCCCCGCCCGCCCGCGAAGACCTCCCCGAACCCCGGCAGGTGACGCAGTGAGCCCCAAGGAACCCCCGCGCCGCCGGGTGCCCCCGCCCGCGCGCTCCCGGCCGCAGGCCCGCCGCCCCGCGGCCGCCAAGAAGATCAAGCTCGGCAGCCACCGGCCCCGGCTGCGCCTGGTCAGCCTCGGACTCACCCTGGTCATGCTGGCCTTCGTCGTACGGCTGCTCCAGGTGCAGGCCGTCGACGCCAGCGCGTACGCCGCCAAGGCCGACAAGAACCGGTACGCCAGCTACGCGCTGCCCGCCGAGCGCGGCCGGATCACCGACCGGGCCGGCATCGCGCTCGCCACCAGCGTCGACGCGTACGACATCACCGCCGACCCGACGCTGTTCACCCCCGAGTCCACCAAGATCCCGGACGCCGCGGAGCAGGCGGCCGCGCTGCTCGCGCCGCTCATCGGCAAGGACCAGGCGGAGCTCGCCAAGAAGCTCAAGACGCCCAGAACCCGGTACGTGGTGCTCGCTCGCCGGCAGACCCCGCAGGTGTGGAACCAGATCAAGGACCTGAAGAAGGTCCTCGGCGAGAAGGCGTCCGCCGACAGGGCCAAGGGCGGCCCCGGCGCCAACGTGCTGGCCGGCGTCCTCAACGAGTCCAGCACCAAGCGGGTGTACCCCAACGGCGACCTCGCCGCCGGGATACTGGGTTACGTCAACGCCGAGGGCAAGGGCGGCGGGGGCCTGGAGTCGTCCCTGAACAAGGAGTTGGCCGGCACCGACGGCAAGATCTCCTACGCCCAGTCCGGCGGCCGCAGGGTCCCCACGGCCGGCACCCACGAGACGCCGGCCGTGCCCGGCTCCGACGTCGAGCTGACCATCGACCGGGACATCCAGTGGATGGCCCAGAAGGCGATCTCCGACCAGGTCGCCGAGTCCCACGCCGACCGCGGGTACGTCATAGTGCAGCGGTCCGACACCGGCGAGGTCCTGGCCATGGCGAACGCGCCGGGCTTCGACCCCAACAACATCGCCCAGGCCAACTCCGCCGCCATGGGCAACGCGGCGCTCCAGGACGCCTTCGAGCCGGGCTCCACCGCCAAGGTCATGTCCATGGCCGCGGTGCTTGAGGAGGGCGTCGCCACGCCCGACACCCATGTGGTGGTGCCCAACCGGCTCCAGCGCGGCGACCGGCTCTTCAAGGACGACGTCGACCACGCGACCTGGAACCTGACGCTCAACGGCGTGCTCGCCAAGTCCAGCAACATCGGCACCATCCTCGCCGTCGAGCAGCTCGGCAAGACCGACGCCCAGGCCGACAACGTCCTGTACTCCTACCTGCGCAAGTTCGGCATCGGCAAGCCCAGCGGGCTCGACTTCCCCGGTGAGACGCCGGGCATCCTCGCCCCCGCGAACAAGTGGTCCACCTCGCAGCAGTACACCGTCCGGTTCGGCCAGGGCCTCTCGCTCAACGCGATGCAGGCGGCCTCGGTGTACTCGACCATCGCCAACGGCGGCGTACGCGTCCAGCCGACCCTGGTGCGCGGCACCAAGGGCCCGGACGGGCGGTTCACCCCGGCGCCCGCGCCCCAGCAGACCCGGGTGGTCAGCGAGAAGACCGCCAAGACGCTGGCCCAGATGCTCGAATCGGTCGTCGGCGACGCCGAGGGCACCGGAACCAAGGCCGCCATCCCCGGCTACCGCGTCGCGGGCAAGACCGGCACCGCCAACCGGGTCGACCCCAAGACCGGCACCTACAAGGGCTACACCGCCTCCTTCGCGGGCTTCGCCCCGGCCGACAACCCCAAGATCACCGTCTACTGCGCCATCCAGAACCCGACGAAGGGCAGCTATTTCGGTGGCCAGATCTGCGGACCCATCTACAAGCAGGTCATGGAGTTCGCCCTCAAGACCCTCCAGATCCCGCCGAGCGGAGCCCAGCCTCCCAACCTGCCCGTCACCTTCGGCGGCAACGACTGAATCCGGAAGCCTCAGTGACAACCATCACCCAGGGTCCTGGGAACCAGGACGGGACCCAGGACGACGTGCCCCCCTCTTTTGGCGACCCGGCCGGTACGCCCGGTACGCTCACCGCCGTGCCACACGCTGATCAGTACCGAACCGCCCAGCAGGACGCCCCCGCGAAACAGCCGGGAGCGCCCCGACCGGAACAGGCCCGTCCGACCCCGCTCGGCGAACTGGCCGCGCGACTGGGGACGAACAGCCCAGGACCGGGAGAGGTCACCGGCATCACGCACGACTCCCGGGCGGTGCGCCCCGGAGACCTGTACGCCGCGCTGCCGGGCGCCAACACGCACGGCGCCGACTTCGCCGCCCAGGCCGCGAGCCTCGGCGCGGTCGCCGTCCTCACCGACCCGGCGGGCCGCGAGCGGGCCGCCGCGACCGGTCTTCCGGTGCTGGTCGCCGGAGACCCGCGGGGCCGGATGGGCGAGCTCGCCGCCGAGATCTACGGCCACCCCGGCCGCGATCTGCTCCAGCTCGGCATCACCGGAACCTCCGGCAAGACCACGACCGCCTACCTCGTCGAGGGCGGCCTGCGCGGCGCCGGACACGCGACCGGCCTGATCGGCACGGTCGAGATGCGCATCGGCGACGAGCGCATCAAGTCCGAGCGCACCACCCCCGAAGCCACCGATCTGCAGGCCCTGTTCGCGGTCATGCGCGAGCGCGGGGTCGACTCGGTCGCCATGGAGGTCTCCAGCCACGCCCTGGTGCTCGGCCGGGTCGACGGCTGCGTCTTCGACGTCGCCGTCTTCAACAACCTCAGCCCGGAGCACATGGAGTTCCACTCCGGCATGGAGGACTACTTCCAGGCCAAGGCGCAGCTGTTCACGCCGCAGCGGGCCAAGCGCGGCGTGGTGAACTACGACGACGAGTACGGCCGCCGCCTCGTGAAGGAGGCCGGCATCGAGATCACCACCTTCTCCGCCGAGGGCCACCCCGAGGCCGACTGGCGGGCCGAGGACGTCCAGGTGCGCCAGGACAGCAGCACCTTCACCGTGGTCGCCCCGGGCGGCGAGCGGATCTCCGCCACCGCCCCGCTGCCCGGCCCGTTCAACGTGGCGAACACCCTCGCCGCCATCGTCACGCTCGCCATCGCGGGCGTCGACCCGCAGACCGCAGCCGACGGAGTGGCCGCCGTACCCGGCGTGCCCGGCCGTCTGGAGCGGGTGGACGCCGGCCAGCCCTATCTGGCCGTCGTCGACTACGCCCACAAGACGGACGCCGTCGAATCGGTCCTGCGCTCGCTGCGCAAGGTCACCGAGGGCAGGCTGCACATCGTGCTCGGCTGCGGCGGCGACCGGGACAAGACCAAGCGGGGCCCGATGGGCGCCGCGGCGGCCCGGCTCGCCGACACCGCCGTACTGACCTCCGACAACCCCCGATCCGAGGACCCGCTCGGAATCCTCGCCGCGATGCTGGCGGGCGCCGCCGAGGTGCCGGCCCACGAGCGCGGTGAGGTCCAGGTCTTCGAGGACCGTGCCGCCGCCATCGCGTCGGCCGTCGCCCTCGCGGAGCCCGGCGACACCGTGCTCGTCGCGGGCAAGGGTCATGAACAGGGCCAGGACATCCACGGAGTGGTCCGTCCGTTCGACGACCGCCTGGTCCTCCGCGCCGCCATCCAGAAAAGTCAGGGATGAAGTAGTGATCGCCCTCTCCCTCGCCGAGATCGCCGAAATCGTCGGCGGGCAGCCGCACGACATACCGGATCCGTCCGTCCAGGTCACCGGCCCCGTCGTCATCGACTCCCGCCAGGTGGCGGCCGGTTCGCTCTTCGTGGCCTTCGCCGGCGAGAACGTCGACGGCCACGACTACGCGCAGCGCGCCTTCGAGGCGGGCGCGGTGGCGGTCCTCGCGGCCCGCCCGGTCGGCGTGCCCGCGATCGTCGTGGACGACGTGCAGGCCGCCCTCGGGGCGCTCGCCCGGGACGTCGTGGGCCGGCTCGGCACCGAAGTCGTCGCCCTCACCGGCTCGTCCGGCAAGACGTCCACCAAGGACCTGATCGCGCAGGTGCTCCAGCGCCACGCGCCGACAGTGTTCACGCCGGGCTCCCTCAACAACGAGATCGGCCTGCCGCTGACCGCGCTCACCGCGACCGCGGAGACCAGACACCTGGTCCTGGAGATGGGCGCGCGCGGCGTCGGCCACATCCGCTACCTCACCGGGCTGACCCCGCCCACCATCGGTCTCGTCCTGAACGTCGGGTCCGCCCACATCGGCGAGTTCGGCGGCAAGGAGCAGATCGCTCTGGCCAAGGGGGAGTTGGTCGAGTCGCTGCCCGAGTCGGGCTGCGCGGTGCTGAACGCGGACGACCCGCTGGTACGGGCCATGGCGTCCCGCACCAAGGCGCGCGTGCTGCTCTTCGGAGAAGCCGCGGACGCGGACGTACGGGCCGAGAACGTCCGGCTCACAGATGCCGGACAGCCCTCCTTCAGCCTTCTCACACCCTCCGGGTGCGGTGATGTGACGTTGCGCCTGTACGGTGAGCACCACGTGTCGAACGCGCTCGCCGCGGCCGCCGTCGCCCATGAGCTGGGCATGTCCGCAGACGAGATCGCCCGCGCGCTCTCCGAGGCGGGCTCCCTCTCCCGCTGGCGTATGGAGGTCACCGAGCGTCCGGACGGTGTGACCGTCGTCAACGACGCCTACAACGCGAACCCCGAATCCATGCGAGCCGCCCTCCGCGCGCTCGCGGCAATGGGCGAGGCCTCACGGGCCCGGGGGGGACGCACGTGGGCGGTGCTCGGCCCGATGGCCGA
The DNA here is from genome assembly GCF_014650455.1 of Streptomyces xanthochromogenes. GTDB lineage: Bacteria > Actinomycetota > Actinomycetes > Streptomycetales > Streptomycetaceae > Streptomyces > Streptomyces xanthochromogenes. The sequence goes on from NZ_BMUZ01000002.1 coordinate 449,748, forward strand.
GCTCGGCGACGACTCGCTGGCCGAGCACGACGCGGTCGGACGGCTCGCCGTCCGGCTCAACGTCAGCAAGCTCGTGGCAGTCGGGGGCCGGGAGGCGTCCTGGCTGCAACTGGGCGCATATAACGAGGGTTCGTGGGGTGAGGAGTCGGTGCACGTGTCCGACGCACAGGCGGCCGTCGACCTGCTGCGCAGTGAACTGCGGCCGGGAGACGTCGTGCTGGTGAAGGCATCCAGGTCGATCGGCCTGGAGCGGGTGGCACTGGCGCTGCTCGAAGGCGCTGCCGAGGGTGAGGTCGCCGCCCGATGAGGCAGATCCTCTTCGCGGGAGCCATCGGTCTCTTCCTGACCCTGGTCGGGACCCCGCTGCTCATCAAGCTGCTCGCCCGCAAGGGCTACGGCCAGTTCATCCGTGACGACGGCCCGCGCGGCCACGCCGGGAAGAAGGGCACACCCACCATGGGTGGCATCGCCTTCATCCTGGCCACGCTGATCGCGTACGCGCTGACCAAGGTGATCACCAGTGAGGATCCGACGTTCTCGGGCCTGTTGGTGCTCTTCCTGACGGCCGGCATGGGCATGGTCGGCTTCCTCGACGACTACATCAAGATCGTCAAGCAGCGCTCGCTCGGCCTGCGGGCCAAGGCGAAGATGGCCGGACAGCTGATCGTCGGCATCGCCTTCGCGGTGCTCGCCCTGCAGTTCGCCGACGCCCGTGGCAACACGCCGGCCTCCACCAAGCTGTCGTTCATCAACGACTTCGGCTGGTCGGTCGGGCCGGTCATCTTCGTGGTCTGGGCGCTGTTCATGATCCTCGCCATGTCGAACGGCGTGAACCTGACGGACGGTCTGGACGGCCTGGCCACCGGCGCGTCGGTGATGGTCTTCGGCGCGTACACCTTCATCGGCCTGTGGCAGTTCCAGGAGTCCTGCGCCAACGCGCAGACCCTGACCAACCCCAACGCCTGCTTCGAGGTGCGCGATCCGCTCGACCTCGCGGTCGTCGCATCCGCCCTGATGGGCTCCTGCTTCGGCTTCCTGTGGTGGAACACCTCGCCCGCCAAGATCTTCATGGGCGACACCGGCTCGCTCGCCCTCGGCGGCGCGCTCGCGGGCCTGGCGATCTGCTCCCGCACGGAGTTCCTGATCGCCCTGCTCGGCGGCCTGTTCGTGCTGATCACGATGTCCGTGGTCATCCAGGTCGGCTCGTTCAAGATGACCGGCAAGCGGGTCTTCCGGATGGCGCCGCTCCAGCACCACTTCGAACTCAAGGGGTGGTCCGAAGTCCTTGTCGTGGTCCGGTTCTGGATCATCCAGGGCATGTGCGTGATCGTGGGACTCGGACTCTTCTACGCGGGATGGGCAGCCGACAAGTGAGCACCACCTGGCAGGGCAAGCGCGTGACGGTGGCCGGTCTCGGCGTCTCCGGGATGCCGGTGGCCCGGGTCCTGAACGGGCTCGGCGCCGTCGTCACGGCCGTCAGCGAGGGCGCCGACGAGCGCTCGCGCGCCCAGGCGGCGGAGCTGGAGGCGCAGGGCATCACCGTGCGCCTCGGCGACGGCGCCACCCTGCCGGAGGGCACCGAGCTCGTCGTCACCACGCCGGGCTGGCGGCCCGACAAGCCGCTGTTCGCGGCCGCCGCAGAGGCGGGCGTGCCGGTGTGGGGAGACGTCGAGCTGGCCTGGCGGCTGCGCGAGCTGGACGGCCGCAAGCCGGCCCCCTGGCTCGCGGTCACCGGCACCAACGGCAAGACCACCACCACCCGGATGCTCGCCTCGATCCTGGAGGCGGCGGGCCTGCGCACCGCCGCCGTCGGCAACATCGGCGTCTCGCTGCTCGACGTGGTCCTCGGCGAGACGGAGTACGACGTCCTGGCCGTCGAGCTCTCCAGCTACCAGCTGCACTGGGCGCCCTCGCTGCGCGCCCACTCCGCGGCCGTGCTCAACCTGGCGCCGGACCACCTCGACTGGCACGGCACCATGGAGGCGTACGCCGCCGACAAGGGCCGTATCTACGAGGGCAACCACATCGCCTGCGTCTACAACGCGCAGGACGCCGCGACCGAGCACCTGGTGCGCGAGGCCGACGTGGAGGAGGGCTGCCGGGCGATCGGCTTCACGCTCGCCACCCCGGGCCCCTCCCAGCTGGGCGTGGTCGACGGCATCCTCGTCGACCGGGCCTTCGTGCAGAACCGCCAGAAGAACGCCCAGGAGCTCGCCGAGGTCGCCGACGTCGACCCGCCGGCCCCGCACAACATCGCCAACGCCCTCGCGGCCGCGGCCCTGGCGCGCGCCTTCGGCGTCGAGCCCAAGGCGGTCCGTGACGGACTGCGCGCCTTCCGGCCCGACGCCCACCGCATCGAGCACGTCGCGGACGTCGCCGAGGTCGCCTACGTCGACGACTCCAAGGCCACCAACACCCATGCCACCGAGGCCTCCTTGGCGGCGTACGACCCGATCGTCTGGATCGCCGGGGGACTGGCCAAGGGTGCCTCCTTCGACGAGCTCGTCCAGCGCTCGGCCCAGCGGCTGCGCGGCGTCGTCCTCATCGGTGCCGAGCGCCACCTCATCGCCGAAGCCCTGGCGCGACACGCCCCCGAGGTCCCGGTGGTGGACCTCGACCGGACCGACACTGGGGCGATGTCGGCGGCGGTCCGCGAGGCGGCGGGGCTCGCCCGGCCGGGGGACACCGTCCTGTTGGCCCCGGCCTGCGCCTCGATGGACATGTTCGCGAACTACAACAAGCGCGGCGAGGCCTTCGCGGAAGCGGTCCGCGAACTCGCCGCAGGGCGCGCCTAGCCGGACCACCCGTTCCACGGACCGGCCGGCGCCGGGCACGACTGGAGGGGACAGCACACATGGCGGCCGATGTTCTTGGCGGCTCCGGGGACCGCCCGCGCGGGGTGTCCGCACTCGCCGGTCTCCTCCTGCGCAGCCGCACCGCCGGAGCCGTGCGCGGCCCGGCCGTCCGCGGCGGCGGCACCGGATCGCCCCGGCGGCCCGGTCCGCGCGGCCCCCGGCGCCTGGTGGAACAGGCGAGGAGGGCCTGGGACCGGCCTCTGACGGCGTACTACCTGATCCTCGGCAGCGCCCTGCTCATCACCGTGCTCGGCCTCGTGATGGTCTACTCCGCCTCGATGATCAAGGCGCTCGAACTGTCGCTGCCGGGCTCGTACTTCTTCCGCAAACAGTTCCTCGCGGCGCTCATCGGCGGGGGCCTGATGATCGCCGCCGCCCGGATGCCCGCCAAGCTCCACCGGGCGCTCGCCTACCCGATACTGGCCGGCACGGTCTTCCTGCTGATCCTGGTGCAGGTCCCCGGGATAGGGAAATCCGTCAACGGCAACCAGAACTGGATCTACCTCGGCGGCCCCTTCCAGCTCCAGCCCAGCGAGTTCGCCAAGCTGGCGCTGCTCCTGTGGGGCGCCGACCTGCTCGCGCGCAAGCAGGACAAACGGCTCCTGAGCGAGTGGAAGCACATGCTCGTGCCGCTCGTGCCGGTCGCGTTCGTGCTGCTCGGGCTCATCATGCTCGGCGGCGACATGGGCACGACGATCATCCTGACCGCCATCCTGTTCGGCCTGCTCTGGCTGGCCGGGGCCCCGACCCGGCTGTTCGCGGGGGTGCTCGCCGTCGCGGGCACGCTCGCCGCGCTCTTCATCAAGATCAGCCCGCACCGGATGGGCCGGCTCAACTGCATCGGCGCCACCGATCCCGGCCCGCAGGACCAGTGCTGGCAGGCCGTGCACGGAATCTACGCGCTCGCCTCGGGCGGCTGGTTCGGATCCGGCCTGGGTGCGAGTGTGGAGAAATGGGGCCAACTCCCCGAGCCCCACACGGACTTCATCTTCGCCGTGACCGGCGAGGAGCTGGGTCTGGCGGGGACGCTGTCGGTCGTCGCCCTCTTCGCGGCTCTAGGCTATGCGGGTATCCGCGTGGCCGGACGCACGGAGGACCCCTTCGTGAGGTACGCCGCGGGAGGTGTGACCACCTGGATCGTGGCGCAGGCCGTGATCAACATCGGTGCGGTGCTCGGCCTGCTGCCGATCGCCGGTGTCCCGCTCCCGCTGTTCTCCTACGGAGGGTCCGCGCTGCTGCCGACCATGTTCGCCGTGGGGCTCCTGATCGCGTTCGCGCGGGACGACCCCGCTGCGCGGGCGGCCCTTGCCATGCGGCAGCCTCGGGTGAGTTGGAAGTCGATGAGACGGCGCGTCAAGAAGCGTCCGTCCGGAGAGCGGTGAATTTCGGTGCATGTCGTACTCGCCGGTGGGGGGACCGCCGGCCACATCGAGCCCGCGCTCGCCCTCGCGGACGCCCTGCGCAGGCAGGACCCCACCGTGGGGATCACGGCACTCGGCACGGAGAAGGGTCTGGAGACCCGGCTCGTGCCCGAGCGCGGCTATGAGCTCGCGCTCATCCCTGCCGTCCCGCTGCCCCGCAGGCCCACCCCCGAACTGATCACCGTCCCCGGGCGGCTGCGCGGCACCATCAAGGCCGCCGAGCAGATCCTGGAGCGCACCAAGGCCGACTGTGTCGTCGGCTTCGGCGGCTACGTGGCGCTGCCCGGCTACCTGGCCGCCAAGCGGCTCGGGGTGCCGATCGTGGTCCACGAGGCCAATGCCCGGCCGGGCCTCGCCAACAAGATCGGCTCGCGGTACGCGGCCGGCGTGGCCGTCGCGACGCCGGACAGCAAGCTGCGCAACTCCCGCTACATCGGCATCCCGCTGCGCTACTCGATCGCGACCCTCGACCGGGCCCGGGTGCGCCCCGAGGCGCGCGCCGCGTTCGGGCTCGACCCCGGCCTGCCGACGCTGCTCGTCTCGGGCGGCTCGCAGGGCGCCCGCCGCCTCAACGAGGTGATCCAGCAGGTCGCCCCGGTGCTCCAGCGCTCCGGCATCCAGATCCTGCACGCGGTCGGCCCGAAGAACGAATTGCCGCGTGTCGACAACATGCCCGGGATGCCGCCGTACGTCCCGGTACCGTACGTGGACCGGATGGATCTCGCGTACGCCGCGGCCGACATGATGCTGTGCCGCGCGGGCGCGATGACCGTCGCCGAACTCTCCGCCGTCGGGCTGCCCGCCGCCTACGTCCCGTTGCCGATCGGCAACGGCGAACAGCGGCTGAACGCCCAGCCGGTGGTCAAGGCGGGTGGCGGCCTCCTCGTCGACGACGCCGAACTCACCCCGGAATGGGTGCAGGGCAACGTCCTCCCGGTACTCGCCGACCCGCACCGGCTGTACGAGATGTCGCGCTCCGCGGCCGAGTTCGGCCGGCGCGACGCCGACCAACTCCTCGTGCAGATGGTGTACGAGGCCATCGCAGGACGCTGATCAACTGACGGAAGGCAGGGACCGTGGCCGGACAGGCGACCGCCCAGCGCGGTGGCAAAGGGACCGACAAGTCCGCGAAGTCCGGCCGGTCCGGCCCCCGTCCCGCCCGCGGGCGCCGCTTCCGGCTGCCCCGCAGGCGCGGCCTCCTCGTGCTCGGCGTCGCCGCGGTGCTGCTCGGGGCGGGCGTCATCTGGCTGTTGTACGGCTCGACCTGGCTGCGCGTGGAGCACGTGAAGACCACGGGGACACGGGTTCTGACGACCGATGAGGTCGAAACGGTCGCCGCGGTGCCGATCGGATCGCCGCTGATTTCCGTCGACACGGACGCGATCGGGGAGCGATTGCGTCAGAAGCTGCCGCGCATCGACTCCGTCGAAGTCGTTCGTTCATGGCCGCACGGGATCGGTCTGAAGGTGACGGAACGCAAGCCCGTCCTGGTCATGAAGAACGGCGCGAAGTTCGACGAAGTGGACGCGAAGGGTGTGCGTTTCGCCACGGTCGCGCAGCCCCTGAAGGGCATCCCCCAGCTCGAATTGACGGTCTCGCAGTCCCCGAGCCTACGGCGCTTCGGCGCCGACCGGCTGGTCCTCGAAGCGGTGCGCATCACGGGCGAACTCCCGTCCGCCGTCGCCAAGGAGACGCGGTCCGTCAAGATTTCCTCGTACGACTCGGTCACCCTCGAGTTGACCGGCGGACGCACCGTCCGATGGGGAAGTGACGAGGAAGGTGAGCTGAAGGGACGTACCCTCAGTGCACTGATGAAAGCGCGGCCGAAGTCGGTCCGCTTCGATGTGAGTGCCCCCACCGCCCCTGCGGTATCGGGTAGTTGACGGACATATGCGCTGGCCAGCACCCTGGTTGGTCAGCGACACGGGTGATCACATAGGGTGAAAAGAAAAACGGGAGGTTCGGCGTGTTCGTTGAACGCGCGCCACTTGTCGACTTAGTGTCCTGTTCGGAAGAGTCCAGCGAACAGACACACTGGTAACCCTAAACTTCAACGTTAGGGTTCGGGTCGGCGATACGGACCGTCCCAATCGGCATTCGTCGTCACCTTGCGGCAACCGCGAAGTGACGACCCGTAACTCGAGGCGAGAGGCCTTCGACGTGGCAGCACCGCAGAACTACCTCGCAGTCATCAAGGTCATCGGTGTCGGCGGCGGTGGTGTCAATGCCATCAACCGAATGATCGAGGTCGGTCTCAAGGGCGTCGAGTTCATCGCGATCAACACTGACGCACAAGCACTGTTGATGAGCGACGCCGACGTCAAGCTCGACGTCGGCCGTGAACTCACCCGCGGCCTCGGGGCCGGAGCCAACCCGGCAGTCGGACGCAAGGCGGCAGAGGACCACCGTGAGGAGATCGAGGAGGTCCTCAAGGGGGCCGACATGGTCTTCGTCACCGCAGGCGAAGGCGGCGGCACCGGCACCGGCGGCGCCCCCGTCGTCGCCAACATCGCGCGTTCGCTCGGCGCCCTGACGATCGGCGTGGTCACCCGCCCGTTCACCTTCGAGGGCCGGCGCCGCGCCAACCAGGCGGAGGACGGCATCGCCGAGCTCCGCGAAGAGGTCGACACCCTCATCGTCATCCCCAACGACCGGCTGCTCTCCATCTCCGACCGCCAGGTCAGCGTCCTGGACGCGTTCAAGTCCGCGGACCAGGTGCTGCTCAGCGGTGTCCAGGGCATCACGGACCTGATCACCACGCCGGGTCTCATCAACCTCGACTTCGCCGACGTCAAGTCGGTCATGTCGGAAGCCGGTTCGGCCCTCATGGGCATCGGCTCGGCCCGCGGCGACGACCGCGCGGTGGCCGCCGCCGAGATGGCGATCTCCTCGCCGCTCCTGGAGGCGTCCATCGACGGCGCCCGCGGCGTGCTGCTCTCCATCTCCGGTGGCTCGGACCTCGGCCTGTTCGAGATCAACGAAGCCGCCCAACTGGTGAGCGAGGCCGCCCACCCCGAGGCGAACATCATCTTCGGTGCGGTCATCGACGACGCCCTCGGCGACGAGGTGCGCGTCACCGTCATCGCGGCCGGCTTCGACGGCGGTCAGCCGCCGGCGCGCCGGGACACGGTCCTCGGCAGCGCCTCCAACAAGCGCGACGAGCCGGCCCCTTCGCGTCCGTCCGAGGCATCCCGCCCGCTCGGCGGACTCGGCACCGTCGGCACCCGCGAGGAGACCCCGGCCCCGGCGCCGGCTCCGGTCGAGCCCGCCCCGGTCAACGAGGCCCCCGCGGCTCCGCCGCACGTTCCGACGGCCCGTCCCTACCCGGACAGCCAGGCCGAGGAGCTGGACGTTCCGGACTTCCTCAAGTGAGCGAAGCGTTTCGAAGCGACCACTTGAAGTGATACGAGAGCAGGGCAATGTGAGCGGCGCGCACTTCGCCTTCACCGACCGGTGGGGTGGGGTGAGCGCCGTTCCGTACGAGGAGCTCAACCTCGGCGGTGCGGTCGGCGACGACCCCGCCTCGGTACGCACCAACCGTGAGCTCGCCGCCGGGAAGCTCGGGCTCGACCCGGCCCGGGTGGTCTGGATGAACCAGGTGCACGGACGCGAGGTGGCCGTCGTCGACGGCCCCTTCGCACCGGGTGACCCGGCCGCCGTGGACGCGGTGGTGACGGGCCGCCGGGGAACCGCGCTCGCCGTACTCACCGCCGACTGCACCCCGGTACTGCTCGCCGATCCGGTGGCGGGGGTCGCCGGCGCGGCCCACGCGGGCCGGCCCGGAATGGTCGCGGGCGTGGTGCCCGCCGCGGTCGGGGCGATGGTCTCGCTCGGCGCGGACCCGGCCCGGATCGTCGCCCGCACCGGGCCCGCCGTCTGCGGCCGCTGCTACGAAGTGCCCGAGCCCATGCGGGCCGAGGTCGCCGAGGCCGAGCCCGCCGCTTGGTCCGAGACCAGCTGGGGGACACCCGCTGTGGACGTGACCGCGGGGGTGCACGCACAACTCGCCGCCCTCGGCGTCACCGACATCGAGGCCTCGCCGGTCTGCACGCTCGAATCGCTCGACCACTTCTCGTACCGCCGCGACCGCACCACTGGGCGGCTCGCCGGATATGTCTGGCTGGACTGACGACTCATGACGGATCGCAAGACCGAACTCGCCGAGAACCTGGCCCGGGTGGAGGAGCGAATCGCCTCCGCCTGTGCCGCGGCCGGGCGCGCGCGGGCGGACGTGACCCTCATCGTGGTCACCAAGACCTACCCCGCGAGCGATGTACGGCTGCTGCACGAACTGGGTGTGCGCGAAGTCGCGGAGAACCGCGACCAGGATGCCGCCCCCAAGGCCGCCGACTGCGCCGACCTCGATCTGACCTGGCACTTCGTGGGCCAGCTCCAGACGAACAAGGTGCGTTCGGTGGCCAGTTACGCCGACACCGTGCAGTCGGTCGACCGGGCCCGGCTGATCGGCCCGCTCTCCACCGCCGCCGTACGGGCCGAGCGCGAGCTGGGCTGTCTGATCCAGGTCGCGCTCGACGCGGAGTCCGGCGAGCGGGGTGAGCGCGGAGGCGTCGCCCCGGACGGGATCGGGGAGTTGGCCGCGCTCGTCGCCGAAGCGCCGGGGCTGCGGCTCGACGGTCTGATGACCGTGGCACCGCTGGCCGGTGAGTACGCCGGCCGGCAACGGGCGGCTTTCGAGCGGCTGCTGGAATTCTCATCCCGCCTGCGCGCGGACCATCCGGCTGCGAACATGGTGTCAGCAGGGATGAGTGCGGACCTCGAAGAGGCCGTCGCGGCCGGAGCGACACATGTACGCGTCGGAACGGCGGTGCTCGGAGACCGACCCCGGCTCGGGTAACGTCGCGAAGCAAGTCGGACCACAGCAGAAAATATGGTCATTCCCACTCTTCGGTGGGCAGACCGCGTGGATCGTGGGCCCTTGGTGACGCTGCCACTTGGCGACAGGAGCGATCCACCACAGAGCGGAGGAATCTGAGCATGGCCGGCGCGATGCGCAAGATGGCGGTCTACCTCGGCCTCGTGGAGGACGATGGGTACGACGGCCGGGGGTTCGACCCCGACGACGATTTCGAACCCGAGCCCGAACCGGAGCGCGACCGTCGGCGGCACCAGCCCCCGCACCAGTCCCCGCTCCAGGACGAACGGGACGAACCGGTACGAGTAACTCAGCCTCCAGCGCCGAGAGAACCGGTTCAGCTATCGGTAGAAAGCGGACGTCCGGCGCGAATTGCACCCGTGGCGTCCATCACACCTGAACGTCCGAGCCTGGAGAAGAACGCGCCGGTGATCATGCCCAAGGTTGTGTCCGAGCGGGAGCCGTACCGCATCACCACGCTGCACCCGCGGACCTACAACGAGGCCCGTACCATCGGGGAACACTTCCGCGAGGGCACTCCGGTGATCATGAATCTCACCGAGATGGACGACACCGACGCGAAGCGACTTGTCGACTTTGCCGCCGGTCTGGTCTTCGGTCTGCACGGCAGCATTGAACGGGTGACGCAGAAGGTGTTCCTGCTGTCTCCTGCTAACGTCGATGTCACGGCGGAGGACAAGGCCCGCATCGCAGAGGGCGGATTCTTCAACCAGAGCTGAGAACACGACACCGGGAACGAACCGGCCGCATCAGGCCGGAGCTTTGATGCAAGGGGAGAGGGAAGCGCGAGATGGGCGTCGCACTACAGGTGGTCTACATCGCGCTGATGTGCTTCCTCATCGTGCTGATCTTCCGGCTCGTCATGGACTACGTCTTCCAGTTCGCCCGTTCATGGCAACCCGGCAAGGCGATGGTGGTCGTTCTTGAGGCCACCTACACTGTCACCGATCCACCGCTCAAGCTTCTGCGGCGGTTCATTCCGCCGCTGCGTCTCGGGGGCGTGGCACTCGACCTGTCCTTCTTCGTTCTGATGATCATCGTCTACATCCTGATCAGCATCGTGGTCAGGTTGTGAACGATTCGGTCCTGCCGACTGCCGACGACTACGTAGAGGTGAAGAAGAGATGCCGCTGACCCCCGAGGACGTGCGGAACAAGCAGTTCACGACCGTCCGCCTCCGAGAAGGCTATGACGAGGACGAGGTCGATGCCTTCCTCGACGAGGTCGAGTCGGAGCTGACGCGACTGCTGCGCGAGAACGAGGATCTGCGCGCCAAGCTGGCCGCCGCCACTCGCGCCGCCGCGCAGAACCAGCAGCAGCAGGGCATGCGCAAGCAGGAGCCGCAGGACGGCCGAGGCCCGGGCGCGCCCGTACCCGCCGCCATATCCGGTCCGCCGCAGGTCCAGCAGCAGCAGCCGCAGATGGGCCCGCCCCAGCTGCCCAGCGGTGCGCCGCAGCTGCCCGCCGGACCCGGTGGCCACGGCCCGCAGGGCCAGCACGGCCAGGGTTCGATGGGTCAGGGTCCGATGGGCCAGGGCCCCATGGGTCAGGGTCCGATGGGCCAGCAGAACCACCCCCAGAACCAGCTGGGTCAGGGCCCCATGGGTCAGAACCAGCTCGGCCAGGGCCCCATGGGCCAGCAGATGGGCGGCCCCATGGGCGGCCACGGTCCGCAGATGGGACAGCCGGCCCAGGCGCCCGGTGGCGACAGCGCCGCCCGTGTGCTCTCCCTCGCGCAGCAGACCGCCGACCAGGCGATCGCGGAGGCCCGTTCCGAGGCCAACAAGATCGTCGGCGAGGCCCGGTCCCGCGCCGAGGGGCTGGAGCGCGACGCCCGTGCCAAGGCGGACGCCCTGGAGCGGGACGCGCAGGAGAAGCACCGCGTCGCGATGGGCTCCCTGGAGTCCGCCCGCGCCACCCTTGAGCGCAAGGTCGAGGACCTGCGGGGCTTCGAGCGCGAGTACCGCACGCGTCTGAAGTCCTACCTGGAGTCGCAGCTGCGTCAGCTGGAGACCCAGGCCGACGACTCGCTCGCGCCGCCGCGTACCCCGGCGACCGCGTCGCTGCCGCCGGCTCCGCAGATGAGCGGTTCCATGGCGTCGGCCGGTGCCGGTGCGATGGGACACCCGATGGGTGGCCAGCCGTCCATGGGCGGGCAGCCGTCCATGCCGAGCGGGCCGTCCTACGGTGGCCAGCAGCAGATGTCGCCGGCCATGACCCAGCCGATGGCGCCGGTGCGGCCGCAGGGGCCTTCGCCCATGCAGCAGGCGCCTTCTCCGATGCGGGGCTTCCTGATCGACGAGGACGACAACTGACGGGCTCTACGCGCGTGCCCCGCGCGTAGCCGTCGGCAGGCTGCAAGGGCCGGTACCGGGTTCCCCCGGTACCGGCCCTTCGCCGTACCCGGCGCGGGGGTCGCCTGCGGCGGGCGGAATCCCCCACCCCGCCCCTTCCTGCTGTGACACTCCGCGGCTCCGCCGCGTGGCCTCCGGGGGTGTGGGTGGGTGAGCCGGTCTTCGGGGGCTCCGCCCCAGACCCCCGATCGCGCCTGAACGGCGCTCGTCCTCAATCGCCGGACGGGCTGAAATGCCCGACGCGGGCCCGCGCCAAGGCTTTCAGGGCCGCGGGGAACTGCGCGACCAGCCACGTACGGTCCGCAGCCGACGCACTATTCCCCCGGAGGGTCTCGGGAAGGGGCGGGGTGGGGGTAAAGCAACGGCCCGCCCTCACGACCGTGGGGGCGGGCCGTCGCAACCGTTGGCCGGGATTACACCTTGCGGAGGCGGAACGTCAGGGACAGGGGCTCGTCCGTGAAGGGCGCGCCGTAGGAGTCGTCCGCGGCGCCCGGGGCGTAGTCCGTGGCCAGGACCTCGTCCGCGATCAGGGAGGCGTGGGCCGACAGGGCCGAGGAGACCTCCGGGTCGGCGGACTCCCAGCGCACCGCGATCCGGTCCGCCACATCGAGCCCGCTGTTCTTGCGCGCCTCCTGGATCAGCCGGATCGCGTCCCGGGCCAGGCCCGCGAGCCGCAGCTCCGGAGTGATCTCCAGGTCGAGGGCGACCGTCGCACCGGAGTCGGAGGCCACCGACCAGCCCTCGCGCGGGGTCTCGGTGATGATGACCTCGTCGGGGGCCAGCGAGACCTGCTCGCCGTTCACCTCCACCGCCGCCGCGCCGGTGTCCCGCAGCGAGGCCGAGAGCGCCGCCGCGTCCGCCGCGGCCACGGCCTTCGCCACGTCCTGGACGCCCTTGCCGAACCGCTTGCCCAGTGCCCGGAAGTTGGCCTTCGCCGTGGTGTCGACCAGCGAGCCGCCCACCTCGGAGAGCGAGGCGAGCGACGACACGTTCAGCTCCTCCGTGATCTGCGCGTGCAGTTCGGGGGAGAGCGCCTCGAAGCCCGCCACCGCGACCAGCGCCCGGGACAGCGGCTGGCGCGTCTTGACGCCCGACTCCGCACGCGTCGCCCGGCCCAGCTCCACCAGGCGGCGGACCAGCGCCATCTGCTGCGAGAGCGCGGGGTCGATCGCGGAGGCGTCCGCTACCGGCCAGGACGAGAGGTGCACCGACTCCGGGGCGTCCGGGGTCACCGGCACGACCATGTCCTGCCAGACCCGCTCGGCGATGAACGGCGTCAGCGGCGCCATCAGGCGCGTGATCGTCTCGACCACGTCGTGCAGGGTGCGCAGGGCCGCCTTGTCACCCTGCCAGAAGCGGCGGCGCGAGCGGCGCACGTACCAGTTGGAGAGGTCGTCGACGAACGAGGACAGTGCCTTGCCGGCCCGCTGGGTGTCATACGACTCCAGGGCCGAAGTCACCTGCGCCACCAGCGAGTTGAGCTCGCTGAGCAGCCAGCGGTCCAGGATCGTGCGGTCGGCCGGGGCCGGGTCCGCCGCGCTCGGTGCCCAGTCGGACGTACGGGCGTAGAGGGCCTGGAAGGCGACGGTGTTCCAGTAGGTGAGCAGCGTCTTGCGCACCACCTCCTGGATGGTGCCGTGGCCGACCCGGCGGGCCGCCCACGGGGAGCCGCCGGCCGCCATGAACCAGCGCACCGCGTCCGCGCCGTGCTGGTCCATCAGCGGGATCGGGTCCAGGGTGTTGCCCAGGTGCTTGGACATCTTGCGGCCGTCCTCGGCGAGGATGTGGCCGAGGCAGACCACGTTCTCGTACGACGACTTGTCGAAGACCAGGGTGCCGACCGCCATCAGCGTGTAGAACCAGCCGCGGGTCTGGTCGATGGCCTCGGAGATGAACTGGGCCGGGTAGCGGCTCTCGAACAGCTCCTTGTTCTGGTGCGGGTAGCCGTACTGCGCGAACGGCATCGAGCCCGAGTCGTACCAGGCGTCGATGACCTCGGGCACGCGCACCGCTTCCAGCGAGCAGCCCTCGGCGGTGCAGGTGAAGGTCACCTCGTCGATGTACGGCCGGTGCGGGTCGAGGGCGGACTGGTCGGTGCCGGTCAGCTCGGTGAGCTCGGCGCGCGAGCCCACGCAGGTCAGGTGGCCCTCCTCGCAGCGCCAGATGGGCAGCGGGGTGCCCCAGTAGCGGTTGCGGGACAGCGCCCAGTCGATGTTGTTCTTCAGCCAGTCGCCGAAGCGGCCCTCCTTGACCGACTCCGGGAACCAGTTGGTCTTCTCGTTCTCCCGCAGCATCGCGTCCTTGACGGCGGTGGTGCGGATGTACCAGGACGGCTGCGCGTAGTAGAGCAGCGCGGTGTGGCAGCGCCAGCAGTGCGGGTAGCTGTGCTCGTAGGGGACGTGCCGGAAGAGGAGGCCGCGCTCCTTGAGGTTCTCCGTGAGCTTCTCGTCCGCCTTCTTGAAGAAGACGCCGCCGACCAGCGGGACGTCCTCCTCGAAGGTGCCGTCGGGGCGGACCGGGTTCACGACCGGAAGCCCGTACGCCTTGCAGACCAGGAGGTCGTCGGCGCCGAAGGCGGGTGACTGGTGGACCAGACCCGTACCGTCCTCGGTCGTGACGTACTCGGCGTTCACCACGTAGTGCGCGGGCTCGGGGAACTCCACCAGCTCGAAGGGGCGCTGGTAGGTCCAGCGCTCCATCTCGGCGCCGGTGAACGACCGGCCGGTGGCCTCCCAGCCCTCGCCGAGGGCCTTCTCCAGGAGGGGCTCGGCGACGACGAGCTTCTCCTCGCCGTTCGTCGCCACGACGTAGGTGACCTCGGGGTGGGCCGCGACCGCCGTGTTGGACACCAGGGTCCAGGGGGTCGTCGTCCACACCAGGAGGGCCGCCTCGCCCGCGAGCGGGCCGCCGGTGAGCGGGAAGCGGACGAAGACCGAGGGGTCGACGACCGTCTCGTAGCCCTGGGCCAGCTCGTGGTCCGAGAGACCGGTGCCGCAGCGCGGGCACCAGGGGGCGACGCGGTGGTCCTGGGTGAGCAGGCCCTTGTTGAAGATCTCCTTCAGGGACCACCACACGGACTCGACGTACTGCGGGTCCATGGTGCGGTACGCGTCGTCCAGGTCGACCCAGTAGCCCATGCGGGTCGTGAGGTCGGCGAAGGCGTCGGTGTGCCGGGTCACGGACTCGCGGCACTTGGCGTTGAACTCGGCGATGCCGTACGCCTCGATGTCCTTCTTGCCGTTGAAGCCCAGCTCCTTCTCGACCGCGAGCTCGACCGGCAGGCCGTGGCAGTCCCAGCCGGCCTTGCGAGCCACGTGGTAGCCCTGCATCGTGCGGAATCGGGGGAAGACGTCCTTGAAGACGCGGGCCTCGATGTGGTGGGCGCCGGGCATGCCGTTGGCGGTGGGCGGGCCCTCGTAGAAGACCCACTCCGGGCGGCCCTCGGACTGTTCGAGGCTCTTGGCGAAGACCTTGGACTGCTCCCAGAAGTCGAGCACGGCGTGCTCTAGGGCGGGCAGGTCTACCTGGGCGGGCACCTGGCGGTACTGCGACATCCGGTCATCCTCCGGCGGATCGTCGTGCGGTTCCGTCGGAGGGACGAGAGGCGGCCCTCGTGGGGCGCTTCCCGCGGTACCACCCTCCTTGGCGGTGTGCGGAACACCGCCCCCTCATTGGGGTCGCGAAGCCGGTTCTACCGGACCCCGGGGACCCCGGGGTCTTTCTTCCGGCGGCTCGGGGGTGATCTTCACCGCGCGCTCGCCTCCGGGCTCACACCGTCCCCGGATCGCTCTTGGCTGCGTACGCCGCTACTCGTCCCGTCCACGCCTCTCGCTGCGGCCAGTGTACGGGGCCCGAAGAAGCACGGCCGACCGGTTTACGGCGGCCCTCCCGCGGAGCGCGTCCGTGACCCGAATGGCCATACGGGCCCCGGCGGGCTCCGGGCGCCGTCCGTCCGGCGGATTCGCCGGGGCGGGAGCTGGGCACAACCGATGCAGGTTCGTCTTGCCGCCGGTCCGGGGCGGGGCGAACCGGCGGCGTGCCCCGTTGCCGCGGGCCTGGGGTCGATTTATCGTCCCAGCACGATTCGCGTGCAAGATCACAATATGTGAAGGGGCCGCGGCCATGGTGGCGAAGAAGACCGCCGTAGAGACCACAACGGCGTCCGCGAGACCCGATGCCACGAGTGCCACCACGGGCTCGGCGGGCGGGGCGGCGACGACGAGGAGCACCGTTGCCAAGAAGGCGGCGGCCAAGAGGACGACCCCGGCCGAGGCCGCTTCCGGGACCGCCACGAAGACCGCCTCGGCGAAGGCCGCGGGGAGCGAGAAGGCGTCGGCCAAAAAGGCGGCCACCCCCAGGAAGGCCGCCGCGAAGAAGACGGCCGCCAAGAAGACCGCGGCCGGCAAGGCAACCGGGACGGCGCGGGCCGCGTCCGACAAGGCGACCGACAAGGACAGGGCGACCGGCACGACGGCTCCGGCGGTATCCGCCGGGGCGCGCGCCAAGAAGGCCGCGAACGCGGCCCAGGGGGCGGCTGCGGCCGCGGAAGAGACGGGAGCCAACAAGGTGGTTGCGAAGAAGACCGCGGCAAGGGCGACGGCGGCCGGGACCGCGTCGGCGGTGCCGGCGGCCCGTGCCGTCGCCACGGCCGCCCCGGGGGAGCTTCCGGTCCGCCCGGGCGAGGACCCCTGGACTCCGGAGGAGGTCGCCGAGGCGCGCAACGAGCTGTCGAGCGAGGTGCTGCGGCTGCGCAGCGAGATCGAGTCGTCGGAGGCGGCCCTGGCCGGCCTGATGCGCGACTCCGGCGACGGCGCGGGCGACGACGACGCCGACACCGGCACCAAGAACATCACCCGGGAACACGAGATGTCGCTCGCCGCCAACGCCCGCGAGACCCTGGAGCAGACCGAGCACGCCCTGGAGCGCCTCGACGCCGGGACGTACGGGTACTGCGAGATCTGCGGCAACCCGATCGGCAAGGCCCGGATGCAGGCGTTCCCGCGCGCCACCCTCTGCGTGGAGGACAAGCAGAAGCAGGAACGGCGGGGCTGAGTCCGCACAGGTGTGCCGTACTCTCGTGCTCAGTCAGGAACCTAGACGGTCGAGGGACTCACGTGGCAGAGGCGGAGAGCGTCATCGGTACGCCGGATGTGGAAGGGGCCGACGAGCAGGCGGCCCCTGCCGAGCAGCCGAAGGGCAAGCGGAAGATCGCCGTGCTGTTCACGGTGGCGGTCGTCGCCTACCTTCTCGACCTCGGCAGCAAGATGCTCGTGGTGGCCAGGCTGGAGCACCACGAGCCCATCGAGGTCATCGGTGACCTGCTCCAGTTGAACGCGATCCGCAACGCGGGCGCCGCCTTCGGGATCGGCGAGGCCTTCACGGTGATCTTCACGATCATCGCGGCGACCGTGATCGTGGTGATCGCGCGGCTCGCCCGCAAGCTCTACAGCCTCCCCTGGGCCATCGCGCTCGGCCTGCTGCTCGGCGGCGCGCTCGGCAACCTCACCGACCGGATCTTCCGCTCGCCCGGGATCTTCGAGGGCGCGGTCGTCGACTTCATCGCCCCCAAGGGCTTCGCGGTCTTCAACCTCGCGGACTCGGCGATCGTCTGCGGCGGCATCCTGATCGTGATCCTCTCCTTCCGCGGCCTCGACCCGGACGGCACCGTCCACAAGGACTGAGCCCGCGAGGGGGCGGCCGGGGCCCCCCGCCGGACGCGCGGCGGGCGATGTCGGTGGGGCAAGGCATACTCGACGGGTGAGCACGATTCCCGAGATCCGCACCCTGCCCGTTCCCGACGGCCTCGAAGGCGAGCGCGTCGACGCCGCCATCTCCCGCATGTTCGGGTTTTCCCGGACCAAGGCGGCCGAGCTCGCCGCGGCGGGGAAGGTCCAGGTCGACGGCGCCGTGGTCGGCAAGTCCGAGCGGGTGCACGGCGGGGCCTGGCTGGAGGTCGAGATGCCCCAGGCGCCGGCTCCCGTGCAGATCGTCGCCGAGCCCGTCGCCGGCATGGAGATCGTGCACGACGACGACGACATCGTCGTGATCATGAAGCCGGTGGGCGTCGCCGCCCACCCGAGCCCCGGCTGGACCGGCACCACCGTCATCGGCGGCCTCGCCGCGGCCGGCTACCGCATCTCCACCTCCGGTGCCGCCGAGCGCCAGGGCATCGTGCACCGCCTCGACGTCGGCACCTCGGGCCTGATGGTCGTCGCCAAGTCCGAGCGGGCGTACACCTCGCTCAAGCAGCAGTTCCGCGAGCGCGTCGTCGACAAGCGCTACCACGCCCTGGTCCAGGGCCACCCGGACCCGATGAGCGGCACCATCGACGCCCCGATCGGGCGCCACCCCAACCACGACTACAAGTGGGCCGTGATCGCCGAGGGCAAGCCGTCGGTCACGCACTACGACCTGATCGAGGCGTTCCGCGCGGCCTCGCTGCTCGACATCAAGCTGGAGACCGGGCGCACCCACCAGATCCGCGTCCACATGTCGGCCCACCGCCACCCCTGCGTCGGCGACATCACCTACGGCGCCGACCCCACCATCGCCAAGCGCCTGGGCCTCACCCGCCAGTGGCTGCACGCGGTGAAGCTCGGCTTCGAGCACCCCTCGGACGGCCGGTGGGTCGAGTTCGAGAGCGTCTACCCGGCCGACCTCCAGCACGCCCTCGACACCATCCGGGCCGAGAGCGAATGACCGGGTACCAGGTTCGCGTCGCCGGCGGCGAGGCCGACCTGGCGGCCTGCTTCGCCGTGCGCAAGCAGGTGTTCGTGGTCGAGCAGCTGGTGCCCGAGGAGATCGAGTACGACGCGTACGACGCCGGCGCCCTGCACGTGCTGGCCATCGGCGCCGAGGGCCCGCTCGGCACCGGGCGGCTCCTGTACGGCCCCGAGGCGCTGGCCAGGACCGGCGGCGAGGACATCGGCTCGCTCGGCCGGCTCGCCGTCACCGCGGCGGCCCGCGGGCTCGGGGTCGGCGCGGCCCTGGTGCGCGCGATCGAGGAGGCCGCCCGCGAGCGCGGCCTGAGCGCGGTCGACCTGCACGCCCAGACGCACGCGCTGGGCTTCTACGAGCGGCTCGGGTACGTGGCGTACGGGCCGGAGTTCCCGGACGCGGGCATCCCGCACCGGGCGATGCGACGGGCGCTGGCCCGGAGCACCGTTGCCGGATACCCCGAACGTTCGAACTGAACCCTTTTGCCCCCCGATGGGCGGTTGGGGCGAGGTGCGTGGCACGCTTGAGGTCTTGATCCTCAAGGCCGTCCAGGCCCGCACCGCCCGGAGGGCATCCCGTGGACCAGCTCGCCCTGTTGCTCGTGCTCCTGCTCGGGGCGGTGGTGACGGTCCCGTTGGGGGAGCGGCTCGGCCTGCCCGCGCCGGTGCTCATGACGCTCGGCGGGATCGTGATGGCGCTGCTGCCGTTCGTGCCCAACGTGGACATCGAGCCGGAGCTCATCCTGCCGCTGGTCCTGCCCCCGCTGCTCTACGCCTCCGTACAGCGCACCTCCTGGCGGCAGTTCACGGCCAATGTGCGGCCGATCTTCCTGCTCGCGGTCGCGCTCGTCTTCGTGACCACGGCCGCGGTGGCGGCCGTCGCGAACTCCCTCGTGCCCGGCCTGCCGCTCGCCGCCGCCGTCGCACTCGGCGCGCTCGTCGCCCCGCCCGACCCGGTCGCCGCCACCGCGGTCGCGGGCTCCCTCGGGCTTCCGCGCCGCCTGGTGTCGATCCTGGAGGGGGAGGGCCTCTTCAACGACGTGACCGCGATCGTGCTCTACCACGTGGCGATCGCCGCCGCCGTGAGCGGCACCTTCTCCTGGGCCGAGGCGGCCGGTCAGCTGGTGCTCTCGGCCGTGGTCGCCGTCGCGGTCGGCGTCGCGCTCGGCTGGGCCGCGAACAAGCTGATGAGCCTGCTGGGCGACCCCACCCTCCAGATCGGCCTCACCCTCCTCGTGCCGTTCGTGGCCTACGTGCTGGCCGAGGAGTTCCACGGCTCGGGCGTCCTCGCCGTACTGACCGTGGCGCTGTTCCTGGCCGAGCACACGATGGACGCCGACGACGTCCAGGGCCGCCTGGCGGGGGCCACGTTCTGGCAGATCGTCGACACCCTGGTCACCGGCGTCGCGTTCGGCCTCATCGGGCTCGAACTCCACAACGTCTTCGGCACCGCGACCGGCCGGGAGCTGCACATGTTCGGCTGGGCGGGAGCCGTGGTGGGGGTCGTCGTGGGCGTACGGCTGCTGTGGCTGCTCCCGGCGACG
The DNA here is from genome assembly GCF_014650455.1 of Streptomyces xanthochromogenes. Lineage (GTDB taxonomy): Bacteria > Actinomycetota > Actinomycetes > Streptomycetales > Streptomycetaceae > Streptomyces > Streptomyces xanthochromogenes. The sequence continues at coordinate 469,532 of NZ_BMUZ01000002.1, forward strand.
TGGCTCGCCAAGCGGCTGCACACCCTGCGCGACTACGACGAGGAGATCCCGACGTCCTGGCGGGAGACCATCGTCATGTGGTGGGCCGGCATGCGCGGCGTGGCCTCGGTGGCCCTCGCCCTCGCCATCCCGCTCAAGACGGACGACGGGACGCCCTTCCCCGGCCGCGACGAGGTCGTCTTCATCGCCTTCGCCGTGATCATGACCACCCTGGTCTTCCAGGGGCTCACCCTGCCCTGGCTGGTCAGGAAGCTGGGCGTACGGGCCGACACGGACGCGGAGCGCAACCTGGAGCGGGACCTGGCGATCCGGGCCGCCAAGGCCGCCAAGCGGCGTCTGAAGGAGATCGAGGACGTCGAGGAGCTGCCCGAGGAGGTCATGGAGCAGCTGCACCGCCGGGCCTACGACGTGGGCGCGCGGATCAGCCCCGACATGGTCGACGAGGAGCGCAGGGAGTCCTACGCGAAGCGGGTGGAGCGGATCCGGGCGGTGCAGCGCATCCAGCGGGAGATGATGTCGGCCGCCCGGCACGAGGTGCTCTCGGCACGCAGTGAGCCGGGGGCCGACCCCGAGATCGTCGACCGGGTGCTGCGCCAGCTGGACGTCCGCAGTCTGAAGTGAGCGCGGCCCCCGCACCGCGCCCCGGTCCCGCGCGGCTCAGCGGCGTTCGTCCTCGACGCGGCGCTCGTCCTCGATCGCCGCACCGGTGCGGGGAGTCGGCGACTGGGCCGCGCCGGTGACGATCCTCGGCAGGGCGTAGGGGTGCTCCTCGTACAGCCAGGCCACCAGTTGTTCGCGGACCGTCACCCGGACCGTCCAGATGTCGTCCGCGTCCTTGGCCGTGACGACCGCCCGGACCTGGATCGTGGACGGGGTCGTGTCGGTGACCGCGAGCGAGAAGTCGCGGCCGTCCCAGGCCGGGCACTCCTTGAGGATCATGGCGAGCCGTTCGCGCATCAGCGGGAGCGGCGCCGAGTGGTCCAGGTGGAAGAAGACCGTGCCGGTCATCTGGACGCCGCCGCGCGACCAGTTCTGGAACGGCTTGCTGGTGAAGTACGACACCGGCATGGTCAGGCGGCGCTCGTCCCAGGTGCGGACCGCGAGGAAGGTGAGCGTGATCTCCTCGACGACGCCCCACTCCCCGTCCACGACGACCGTGTCGCCGATCCGCACCATGTCGCCGAAGGCGATCTGGAGCCCGGCGAAGAGGTTGCCGAGGGTGGACTGGGCGGCCACACCGGCGACGATGCCCACGATGCCCGCCGAGGCCAGCAGGGACGCCCCCGCCGCCCGCATCGCGGGGAAGGTCAGCAGCATCGCGGCGACGGCCACCACGATGACGATCGCGCTCACCACCCGCTGGATGAGCGCGACCTGGGTACGGACCCGGCGGACCCGGGCGGGATCGCGCGTCGAGGCGGCGTAGCGGGCGTACGAGGACTCCACGACGGCCGTCGCGATCCGCACCACGAGCCAGGAACTCGCGCCGATCAGGACCAGCGTCAGGGTCTGGCCCAAGCCCGCCTCGTGCTCCTGGACCGGCTTCCACTTGATGTTGCCGAAGGAGCCGCGCAGTATCGCGGTGAGCAGGACGAGGTTCAGTGGGACGCGGCACCGGCGCAGCAGTCCCCACAGCGGTGTCTCGCGGTGACGCGAGTCCTCCCTGCGCAGCAGTCGGTCGGCCAGCCACCCCACAACCAGTGTGAGCACGACCGAGCCGCCGATGACGATCAACGGACGCAGTACGTTCTCCATGCCCTCGACCGTAACTGGCACGATGGCCCCATGAACATCATGCTTTTCCATTCGGTCTACGGTCTGCGTCCCGCCGTGCAGGAGGCGGCCGAGCGGCTGCGGGCCGCAGGACACCAGGTGCACGTCCCCGACCTGTACGAGGGACGCACCGCGGAGACCGTCGAGGAGGGCAGCGAGGTCAAGGACGAGATCGGCGCCGACGAGCTCCTGAAACGAGCCGTTCTCGCGGCCGCCCCGCACTCGGATAGCGGTCTCGTCTACGCCGGGTTCTCGCTCGGCGGTTCCATCGCGCAGAACCTGGCGCTGGGCGACAGCAAGGCGCGCGGGCTGCTGCTCCTCCACGGCACCTCGGACATGGCGGAGAACGCGTCCGTGGACGAGCTCCCCGTCCAGCTGCACGTCGCCGACCCGGACCCGTTCGAGTCGGGCGACTGGCTCAACTCCTGGTACCTGCAGATGCAGCGGGCCGGGGCGGACGTGGAGATCTACCGCTACCCGGGCGCCGGCCACCTCTACACCGACCCGGGCCTGCCGGACTACGACGAGGCCGCGGCGGAGCTGACCTGGCGCACCGCGCTCGGATTCCTCGAAGGGCTCGACGCCGGGGCGTAGGCCGTGGAGCACCGAACGGGCGGCCCGGACCCGGAGGTCCGGACCGCCCGTTCACGGGCGCCGGGCAGCGGCCCGCCGGGGGCTCAGCCCTTGAGCGCCTTGTCGATCGCGGCCGTGAAGGAGGCCGGGTCGGAGGGAGCGTTGTCCGAACCGTCCGCGGTGATCTTCTTGCCGTCCATCTTCAGGGTGGGCGTGCCCTGGACACCGCTCTTGTCGAACTTGTCCGACATGACGAGCGCCCACTTGTCGTAGGTGCCGTCCTTGACCGCCTTGTCGAAGGCCGCGTTGCCCTTGAGCGCGGGCACGGTGTCCGCGATCGTGATCAGGTAGTCGCGGTCCTTGAACTTGTCCGTCGTCTCCTCGGGGTGGTACTTCGCCGAGTAGAGCGCCGACTTGTACTCCAGGAAGGCCTCGGGGCTGACGTTCAGGGCCGCGCCGAGGGCGCTCAGGGCGGTCTTCGAGCCCGTGCCCGGGCTGCCCTTGTCGATGAACGTGGCGCCGATGAACTGGATCTTGTACTTGCCCGCGTCGACGTCCTTCTTGATCGTCGGACCGACGGCCTGCTCGAACTGCGAGCAGATCGGGCAGCGCGGGTCCTCGTACATCTCGAGGGTCTTCTTCGCGTCCGCCTTGCCGATGACGACGGTCGTGCCGTCGCTGCCCGAGTTGGCGGGCTTCACCAGGGCCTTGTCCTTGGCGGCGTCCCACGCGCTGGGCTTCATGGCCTGCATGATCCCGTAGCTCGCGCCGCCCGCGATGGCGAGGACGCCGACGATGGACGCGGCCACGATGATCTGGCGGCGGGTCTTGGCCTTCTTGGCCTCGCGCTCGCGCTCCGCTCGCAGCCGCTCGCGGGCGGCAGCCTTGTTGGCCTGGCTGTTGCGGGAACTCATGATCTTTTCTCTCCGGATGGCAGGTGGGGAAGGTGGGGGCGACCGTGGCGCTCGGAGCTCAGCGGAGACCGAGCGCCGGGCGGGGCGGTCCCCTTCGTGCCACGGAGTGCACCAGCAGGCGGGTGCGCGAGCCGCCCGGCCCGGGGTGCGCCGGGCGCGCGAGCGGGCGGCCGTGGTCGACGGCGGCCCGGACCACGGCGACCGCGATCAGCAGCGGCCGGAAGGCGAACGCTCCGACCGCGCGCAGCAGCCGGGCCAGCGCCGCCTCGCCGCGCCGCAGCCACAGGGCCGCGAGCAGCCCGACGGCCAGGTGGGCGCCGAGCAGCAGCCAGGGCATGGCCGGTCCCGGGTGGGTGAGCAGCGTCGCCGCGCCGGCCGGGGTGTGCACGGCCCCCAGCGTGCCGCCGCCGCACAGCAGGTCGAAGCCGACCGCGCGCAGGGCGCCCGCGACGGGCCCGCCCGCCGGGCCGTAACAGACGTGCTGGCCGGTGGTGAACAGGGTGTCGGCGGCCAGCTCCAGCGGGACGAGCGCCCCCGCGATCGCCCAGAAGCCGCGCTCGCGCCCGGCGAGGGCGTACGCGATGACGAACACCGCGCCGGCCGCGGCGGCCACCAGCGAGAGCGGCAGCGGGACCTGGGAGAGCAGCACGTGGGACGCGGCCGAGAGCGTCACGACGAGCGCTGTGAAAAGCGCCGCGCGTGCCGCCCTGAGCTGCGTCCTCGATATGTCCATCGCGGGTGAGTGTGCCATGTCCGGCTGTCAGCCGTGCCCAAAGGTTCGGTGAGACCGGGAGCGGCCCGGCCGGCCGTGGCCGGAACACCCGGTCCCGGCCCGCCGCCGAAGGCCTACAGGCCCGGAATCCGGCCGTTGCGGAACAGGTCGACGAAGATCTGGTGGTCGGCCCGGGCCCGCGACCCGTAGGAGTGGGCGAAGTCGACGAGCAGGGTGGCGAAGCCCTCCTCGTCGGCCGCGATCGCCGCGTCGATGGCACGCTCGGTGGAGAACGGGACCAGCTCCGAGTGACCGCTCTCGTCGTCCGCCGCCGCGTGCATCGTGGCGGTGGCCCGGCCGAGGTCGGCGACGACCGCCGTGATCTCGTCGGGGTCGTCGATGTCCGACCAGTCCAGGTCCACCGCGTACGGCGAGACCTCGGCGACCAGCTGGCCCGCGCCGTCCAGCTCGGTCCAGCCCAGCCACGGGTCGGCGGCCGCCTGCAGCGCGCGCTGCGAGATCACCGTGCGGTGCCCCTCGTGCTCGAAGTAGCCGCGCACCGCCGGGTCGGTGATGTGCCGGGACACGGCCGGGGTCTGCGCCTGCTTGATGTAGATCACCACGTCGTTCTCCAGGGCGTCGCTGTGCCCTTCGAGCAGGATGTTGTACGAGGGCAGACCGGCCGAGCCGATGCCGATGCCGCGCCGTCCGACCACGTCCTTCACGCGGTAGGAGTCCGGCCGCACGAGGCTCTCCTCGGGCAGCGTCTCCAGATAGCCGTCGAAGGCCGCGAGGACCTTGTAGCGCGTCGCCGCGTCCAGCTCGATCGAGCCGTCGCCCTCGGTGAACCGGCGCTCGTACTCGCGGATCTCGGTCATGGAGTCGAGCAGCGCGAACCGGGTGCGGGCGCGGGCGTCGCGCAGCGCGCCGAGCAGCGGGCCCTCGGCCGTGTCCAGGGTGAAGGGCGGGACCTCGTCGTCCTTGGCGCCGGAGGCGAGCGCGTGGATGCGCTCGCGGTAGGCGGCCGCGTAGGTGCGCACCAGGTCGGTGATCTGCTCGTCGCTGAACGCCTTGGTGTAGCCGATCAGCGCGAGCGAGGCGGCGAGCCGCTTCAGGTCCCAGGTGAAGGGGCCGACGTACGCCTCGTCGAAGTCGTTGACGTTGAAGATCAGCCGGCCGTTGGCGTCCATGTACGTGCCGAAGTTCTCGGCGTGCAGGTCGCCGTGGATCCAGACGCGGCCGGTGCGCTCGTCCAGGTAGGGACCGCCGTGCCGCTCCTTCTCCAGGTCCGAGTAGAACAGGCAGGCCGTGCCCCGGTAGAAGGCGAACGCGGAGGCCGCCATCTTGCGGAACTTGACCCGGAAGGCGGCCGGGTCGGCGGCCAGGAGCCGGCCGAACGCCGTCTCGAAAACGGCGAGTATCTCTTCGCCGCGCGTCTGGGCGCTGGGCTGCGGGGCCGACATCGCTGGGTGCCTCCTGGTGCGTACTGCCTGCGTCACGATCAGGGCAGGGTATGCCCGTTCCAACGCGCGAAGGTACCCCGGAGTGCCCGCCATCCGACCGGACCCGCCGCCCCTCGCGAAGGCGCCCCGCGCCGCGGTTCACCGTCGGCTGTCAGCGGGGCGACGTAGACTCCGAGGCTGTCCCCCTCGCTCTGCGAACCCCCCTTGCCGCTGGAGGCCACAGCCGTGACTGGCACGTCCAAGACACCGTTCACGCACCTTCACGTCCACACCCAGTACTCGCTGCTGGACGGTGCCGCGCGGCTCAAGGACATGTTCGATGCCTGCAATGAAATGGGCATGTCGCACATCGCCATGTCCGACCACGGCAACCTCCACGGCGCCTACGACTTCTTCCATTCGGCGAAGAAGGCGGGCGTCACGCCGATCATCGGCATCGAGGCATACGTGGCCCCCGAGTCGCGGCGCAACAAGCGCAAGATCCAGTGGGGCCAGCCGCACCAGAAGCGCGACGACGTGTCCGGTTCGGGTGGTTATACGCACAAGACGATCTGGGCGGCCAACAAGACCGGTCTGCACAACCTCTTCCGGCTCTCCTCGGACGCGTACGCCGAGGGCTGGCTGCAGAAGTGGCCCCGGATGGACAAGGAGACGATCTCGCAGTGGTCGGAGGGGCTCATCGCCTCCACCGGCTGCCCGTCCGGCGAGGTCCAGACCCGGCTGCGGCTCGGCCAGTTCGACGAGGCGGTGCAGGCGGCCTCCGACTACAAGGACATCTTCGGCGAGGGCCGGTACTTCCTGGAGCTGATGGACCACGGCATCGAGATCGAACGCCGGGTGCGCGACGGCCTGTTGGAGATCGGCAAGAAGCTCGGCATCCCGCCGCTGGTCACCAACGACTCGCACTACACCTACGCCCACGAGGCGACCGCGCACGACGCCCTGCTCTGCATCCAGACCGGCAAGAACCTCTCGGACCCGGACCGCTTCCGCTTCGACGGCACGGGCTACTACCTCAAGTCCACCGACGAGATGTACGCGATCGACTCCTCGGACGCCTGGCAGCAGGGCTGCGCCAACACCCTGCTGGTGGCCGAGCAGATCGACACGACCGGCATGTTCGAGGCCAAGAACCTCATGCCGAAGTTCGAGATCCCCGAGGGCTACACCGAGGTCACCTGGTTCCAGGAGGAAGTCCGGGTCGGCATGGAGCGCCGCTATCCGGGAGGTGTCCCCGACGACCGCCAGAAGCAGGCGGAGTACGAGATGGACATCATCATCCAGATGGGGTTCCCGGGATACTTCCTGGTCGTCGCCGACTTCATCATGTGGGCCAAGAACAACGGCATCGCGGTCGGCCCCGGCCGTGGATCGGCGGCCGGCTCGATCGTCGCGTACGCCATGGGCATCACCGACCTCGACCCGATCACGCACGGCCTGATCTTCGAGCGGTTCCTCAACCCCGAGCGCGTCTCCATGCCCGATGTCGACATCGACTTCGACGAGCGCAGGCGCGTCGAGGTGATCCGGTACGTGACGGAGAAGTACGGCTCCGACAAGGTCGCCATGATCGGCACCTACGGAAAGATCAAGGCGAAGAACGCCATCAAGGACTCGGCGCGCGTCCTCGGCTACCCGTACGCGATGGGCGACCGTCTCACCAAGGCGATGCCCGCCGACGTCCTCGGCAAGGGCATCGACCTCTCCGGCATCACCGACCCCAAGCACCCGCGCTACAGCGAGGCGGGCGAGATCCGGGGGATGTACGAGAACGAGCCGGACGTGAAGAAGGTCATCGACACCGCCAAGGGCGTCGAGGGCCTGGTCCGGCAGATGGGCGTGCACGCGGCCGGCGTCATCATGTCCAGCGAGCCGATCGTCGACCACGCGCCGATCTGGGTCCGGCACACCGACGGCGTCACCATCACGCAGTGGGACTACCCGCAGTGCGAGTCGCTCGGCCTGCTGAAGATGGACTTCCTGGGTCTGCGCAACCTGACCATCATGGACGACGCCGTCAAGATGGTGAAGGCCAACAAGGGCATCGACCTGGAGATGCTCTCGCTCCCGCTCGACGACCCCAAGACCTTCGAACTGCTCTGCCGCGGTGACACCCTCGGCGTCTTCCAGTTCGACGGCGGGCCGATGCGTTCGCTGCTGCGCCAGATGCAGCCCGACAACTTCGAGGACATTTCCGCCGTCTCGGCCCTGTACCGGCCGGGCCCGATGGGCATGAACTCGCACACGAACTACGCCGAGCGCAAGAACGGCCGCCAGGAGATCACTCCGATCCACCCGGAGCTGGAGGAGCCGCTCAAGGAGACCCTGGGCCTCACCTACGGCCTCATCGTGTACCAGGAGCAGGTGCAGAAGGCCGCCCAGATCATCGCGGGCTACTCGCTGGGCGAGGCCGACATCCTGCGCCGCGTGATGGGCAAGAAGAAGCCCGAGGAGCTGGCGAAGAACTTCGTCCTCTTCCAGGGCGGCGCCAAGGAGAAGGGCTACTCGGACGCGGCGATCCAGGCCCTGTGGGACGTCCTGGTCCCGTTCGCCGGATACGCGTTCAACAAGGCGCACTCCTCGGCGTACGGCCTGGTCACCTACTGGACCGCCTACCTCAAGGCCAACTACCCGGCCGAGTACATGGCGGCGCTGCTCACCTCGGTGAAGGACGACAAGGACAAGTCGGCCATCTACCTCAACGAGTGCCGGCGCATGCGCATCAAGGTGCTGCCGCCGAACGTCAACGAGTCGGTGCACAACTTCGCGGCGCAGGGCGACGACGTGATCCTGTTCGGCCTGGAGGCGGTGCGCAACGTCGGCACCAACGTGGTCGATTCGATCATCCGCTCCCGCAAGGCCAAGGGGAAGTTCGCCTCCTTCCCCGACTACCTCGACAAGGTCGAGGCCGCCGCCTGCAACAAGCGCACCACGGAATCGCTGATCAAGGCGGGCGCCTTCGACACCATGGGCCACACCCGCAAGGGCCTGACCGCCCAGTTCGAGCCCATGATCGACAACGTGGTGCAGGTCAAGCGCAAGGAGGCCGAGGGCCAGTTCGACCTCTTCGGAGGCATGGACGAGGACAGCAGCGAGCCGGGCTTCGGCCTCGACGTCGAGTTCGGCGACGTGGAGTGGGAGAAGTCCTATCTGCTCGCCCAAGAGCGCGAGATGCTCGGCCTGTACGTCTCCGACCACCCGCTGTTCGGCCTGGAGCACGTCCTGTCCGACAAGGCGGACGCGGGCATCGGCCAGCTCACCGGCGGGGACTACTCGGACGGCTCGATCGTCACCATCGGCGGCATCATCTCGGGCCTCCAGCGCAAGATGACCAAGCAGGGCAACGCCTGGGCGATCGCCACCGTCGAGGACCTGGCCGGCTCCATCGAGTGCATGTTCTTCCCGGCGACGTACCAGCTGGTGTCGACCCAGCTCGTCGAGGACGCCGTGGTGTTCGTCAAGGGCCGGCTCGACAAGCGCGAGGACATCCCGCGCCTGGTCGCGATGGAGCTGATGGTCCCCGACCTGTCGTCGGCGGGCACCAACGCGCCGGTCGTGCTGACCATCCCCACCGTGAAGGTCACCCCGCCGATGGTCAGCCGGCTCGGCGAGATCCTGGGGCACCACCGGGGCAACACCGAGGTGCGGATCAAACTCCAGGGCCCGCGCTCGACCACCGTGCTGCGGCTCGACCGGCACCGGGTCCAGCCGGATCCGGCCCTCTTCGGCGACCTGAAGGTGCTGCTCGGCCCCTCCTGCCTGGCCGGCTGAGCCGCGCGGAGTCCTTTCCGGTACGGCATCGCACGAGAAAGGGGCGCACCCATCGGGTGCGCCCCTTTTTTCTCAATGACGGCTAGTTATGACCGAAGCGACGCTGGTGCTTACGGGCAACATCCGCCGGGCTGCCCTGGGCCTGCGACTGGGGCACGGCCTGGGACTCGAAGGCGGTCGACTTCGACTGCTCCTGGCCGCGCTCGGCGGCCTCGGAACGCTCCTGCTGACTGCCGGACTTGCGGTTCTTGTTCTTGGCCATGGTGCTGCCTCCTGTGGGGGAACTCGGGGCCAGGGCCGCTGTCAGACTCACACAGAAGGACAAAGCGCGCATTTCGGATCATTACCGTGTGTGAGCGGGCTGTGACGGCCAATCCGCCACGCCGATGATCGAGTTCCGGTGCTCAACCCTTGCGCGGTCGGGCAGACTCGAAGGAAACCCGAAGTTCATTCGGTGATCTCCCGCACCCCGCTCCTGATTTCTTTATTTCTTCGGCTTTTCCGTTCCCGAAAGAGGGTGGAACGCATGGACCGCTGCGTCGTCCTGGTGGATGCCGGGTACCTGCTCGGTGCCGCCGCGAGTCTGCTGGCCGGAGAACCGGCCCGTTCCCGCATCACGGTCGATCACGCCGCCCTGATCCAGGGGCTCCGCGAGCGGGCTGAGGCCGATACCCAACAGCCCCTCCTGCGCATCTACTGGTTCGACGGCGCCCCCGACCGGGTGCCCCAGCCCGAACACCGGCGGTTGCGCGTGATGCCCAGGGTGACGGTCCGCCTGGGCGCCCTGACCCGCAGCGACGGCCGCTGGGCGCAGAAGGGCGTGGACGCGGCCATGCACGCCGAGCTGACCGAACTGGCCCGCAACCGCGCCTGCTCGGACGTCGTCCTGGTGACCGGCGACGGCGATCTGCTGCCGGGCCTGATGTCCGCCAAGGAACACGGCGTGGCCGTCCACCTGTGGGCCGTCCAGGCCGCCGACGGCGACTACAACCAGTCCGAGGACCTGGTCGCCGAGGCCGACGAGCGCCGGGTGCTGGACCGGGCCTGGATCACCCAGGCCGTCCGCGCCCGCGACCTCACCGGGATCTGCGCCCCCGCGCCCGCGCCCCGGCCCGAGATCGCCGCGATCCTCTCCGCGCCGCTGCCCGAGTCCGCGCTCGCCGCGTCCGCCGAGCGGGCCGCCGAGGCCCAGGCCGCCGCGGTCCGCAACGGCACCGCGCCCCCGGAGGCCCCCAGCGAGAACGGCGCAGCGGTGCCCGCCCCGGCCGGCGCCAAGGGCGTACCCACCCCGAAGGACCTGGCGTCCCTGCGCGGCCCGGGCACCACCCCGGCCGCCCCCGCCCCGCCGGCCTCGGCGACCCTGCGCTGGTCCTCGGACAAGGGCTGGGTGGAGCGGCCCGGGTCCGCGCTCGGCGAATCGCCCGAGACCGCCTCGCTGCCGACACTGGCCCAGCTCACCAGTGCCGAGCAGCGCTGGGCCGACCGCGAGGAGGACATCACCACGGTCGGCGGCGACCCCTACGAGGTGGGCCAGGTCTTCGCGCGGCGCTGGATGGAACGCCTCCCCGAGCCCTCGCACGTCCAGAAGCTGTCCACCATGTACCCGCGCATCCCGCACCGCATCGACGGTGAACTCCTGCGCTACGCCGCCCGGTTCGGCCTCCTCGCGCACAAGGACGACCAGATCGACGAGCACGACCGGTACGCGATCCGGGCCGGCTTCTGGCGCGAGATCGACGTCCGGGCCGCCGCCGAACGCCAGCCGGCCGGCGAGTAGCACGGCGGCCCGGGGCGGCTCGGCGGGTCCGCTAAGCCGCCCCAGGGGCCGGGCGGGTCCTTCGACCCCTTAGGCTCGTTCCCCGTGAGTACCGGCACAGCAGCGGCGCGGGCCGGCACCGTTTGCGCGGTGCGGGGCCTGGTCAAGACGTACCCCGCGACCCGGGGCAGGCGCGGTGCGCCCGGTACGCCCGAGGTGCGGGCCACCGACGGGATCAGCCTCGATGTGCAGCGCGGCGAGATCTTCGGGCTGCTCGGGCCCAACGGCGCCGGCAAGTCCACCCTGGTGCGCCAGCTGACCGGGCTCATGCGGCCCGACGCCGGCTCGGTCGACGTCCTCGGCCACGACCTGGTGCGCCACCCCGAACGGGCGGCCCGGCTCATCGCCTACCTCGGCCAGGAGTCCACCGCGCTGGACGAACTCACCGTCTCGCTCGCCGTCGAGACCACCGGCCGGCTGCGCGGGCTCCCCCTGCGCGAGGCCCGTGCCGAACGCGACGCCGTCCTCGACGAGCTGGGCCTCGACGAGATCGCGGGGCGCCCGCTCAAGAAGCTCTCCGGCGGACAGCGGCGCCTGGCCTGCTTCGCCACCGCCCTCGTCGGCGAGCGCCCCGTCCTCGTCCTGGACGAGCCCACCACCGGCATGGACCCGGTGGCCCGGCGCGCGGTGTGGGCCGCCGTCGACCGAAGGCGGGCCGAGCGCGGCGCGACCGTCCTGCTCGTCACCCACAACGTCATCGAGGCCGAGACCGTGCTCGACCGGGTCGCCGTCATCGAACGCGGCCGGGTCATCGCCTGCGACACCCCCGCGGGGCTCAAGGCCCGCGTCGCCGACGAGGTGCGGGTCGAGCTCGTGTGGCGCGACCGCGCCCCCGTCGAGGTCCCCGAGGTCGCGGCGCTGCGCGCCGAGGCCCAGGAGGCCGGCCGGCGCTGGACGCTGCGGCTCAGCCCCGAGCGGGCCCGGGCCGCCGTCGCCACCGTCACCGGCGGCCCCGCCTTCGCCGCCCTCGACGACTTCACCCTGGCCACGCCGAGCCTCGAAGACGTCTACCTCGCCCTCGGCGGCCGCACGGAAGGGCTGGTGAAGGCGTGAGCGCCATTCCGCTGGAGAGCAGCGTGGAAGCGGCGGCCGGCCGGGCCCCGGCGAGCGGCGCCACCGGGCGTCCGGGCGCATCTCACGCGGCTCCGCTCGCCCCCCGCGCCCGGCTGCTGCCCGCGCTCGCCGCGGTCTACCGCGCCCAGCTCTCACGCGCCCGGGTGGCCCGCATCCCGCTCCTCTTCGTCGCGACCTTCCAGTCCGTCGGCATCATGATCCTGATGCGGGGCGTGGTGGACGGCGGCAGCGAGGCCCGTTCGGTGGTGGCCGGCTCCAGCGTGCTCGTCGTCGCCTTCGTCGCGCTCAACCTGCTCGCCCAGTACTTCGGCCGGCTCCGGGCCGACGGCGGCCTCGACCACTACGCGACGCTGCCCGTGCCGCCCGCCTCCGTGGTCCTCGGCACCGCCGCCGCGTATGCCTCCTTCACCGTGCCCGGCACGTTCGTCACCGCGGTCTTCGGCTGCGTCCTGTTCGGGCTCCCGATGGCGCACCTGTGGCTCCTGGCCGCGGTGATCCCGCTCGCCGGCGCCGCGCTCTCCGGACTCGGCGCGGCCCTCGGGCTCCTCGCCCCCCGGCAGGAACTCGCCACGCTGTTCGGCCAGTTGGGCATGTCGGCGGCGCTGCTGCTCGGCGTCCTGCCGGCGTCCCGGATGCCGGAACCGATCGCGTACGCACGTGATCTGCTGCCCTCCACCTACGGCGTGGAGGCCTTCGCGCGGGGCTTCGACGCCCACCCCGACTGGGCCCTGATCGGGCTCGACCTCGGGGTGTGCGCGGCCGTCGGCGTCGTCTCGCTGGCCGTGGCGGCGTGGGCCTACCGCCGGGCGGCGGTCCGGTGAGGCAGGGCACAGACACGCCTGGCACGATGTCAGGGTGACCGCACCTCTGACACCGCCCCATGAGCAGCCCCCGGGCAACGACCCGTGGCAGACGTACGCCGGGGGCTCCCACCCCGAACCCAGTGAGGGGGCGTTGGCCATGCGGAAGGACCTGCGGGACGCGGTGATCGTCGCCGTCGCCGTGACGGTGGCCGGAGTGGCGCTCGGACTGCTGTGGCTGTGGCTCGCCCCGCGCGTGCCGCTGATCGCCGACGACAAGGCCGTCTTCCTCAAGGACACCGAGGGGGAGGAGGCGATCGGCGGTGACGGAACGTTCATCTTGCTGGCGCTCGGGCTCGGCGCGCTCTGCGCCGCCGCGGTCTTCCTGTTCCGCCGCAAGGGGGGCATCGCCCTGGTCGCCGGGCTCGCGATCGGCAGCCTGCTGGGCTCGGTGCTCGCCTGGCGCCTGGGCATCTGGCTCGGCCCGAACCAGGACGTGGTGGCCGCCGCGAAGGCGGCAGGCCAGGGCGTCACCTTCGACGCCCCGCTGAAGCTCGACGCCAAGGGTGCGCTGCTCGCCTGGCCGATCGCCGCGATGGCCGTCCACCTGGGCCTCATGGCGCTGTTCGGGCCCCGGGACCCGGACCCCGTGTGGCAGGTGCCGACACTGGACCCGGGACCGGGAAAGCCGGACTCCTCCGGCCTCTAGCCCGTCCTTCCGGCCTCTGGCCAGACTCCTTCGGCCGGGCCCGTCCGGCCTCTGGACCGGACGGGCCGGGCTTTCGGGAACGGCTCAGGCCGGGCGCCTTCCGTGGTTGGCCCGGCCCTTCTTGATGCGCCACTTCCGCTTGCGGGTCCGCTTCGACATGGGCGTACCTCCCGCCCTCGGGTTCTAGTCGAGTACGGGAGGTACGTCGAGGTGCTGAACACGCCCGATCGGAGCCAGCAGGGCCCCGGTGAGGGCCGCCAGGTCGGTGGGGGACAGCTCGACCTCCAGGCCCCGGCGGCCCGCCGAGACGCAGATCGTCGCGTACCCGGACGCCGAGTCGTCCAGCACCGTGCGCAGCCTCTTGCGCTGGCCGAGCGGTGAGATGCCGCCCCGCACATAGCCGGTGGTGCGCTCGGCGGCCGCCGGGTCGGCCATCGCGGCCCGCTTGCCGCCGACCGCCGAGGCCAGCGCCTTGAGGTCGAGCGATCCGGCCACCGGAACCACTGCCACCGTCAGCTCGCCGTCCACGTCGGCCACCAGCGTCTTGAACACCCGCTCCGCGCTCACCCCGAGTGCCTGCGCCGCCTCCTCGCCGTAGGAGGCGGCGGCCGGGTCGTGCTCGTAGGCGTGGACGGTGAAGGCGGTGCCCGCCGCCGTCAGGGCCACCGTCGCCGGAGTGCCCCCGCTCTGCTGCTTCTTCTTGGCCAAGGCGGCCCTCCGGTCGGTCAGTTGGGGCTGGTCGGGGAGCGCGTCAGATCCACCGCCGGCAGCGAAGGCAGATGGCGGATGACCGCGGTCTCCGTACGCAGCAGCTGCAGTTCCTCGCGCAGCCGGGTCGCCGTGTCCGGGGCCTGGAGCAACCGCTGCTTGGCCGGGACGTCCAGGACCGCGGCCGCGGCGACCAGATAGGACACCACCGAGGGCTCGTCGGGGAGGTCGGCGGTGCCCGCGAGCGAGCGCTCCCGGGCACCCGCGAGCCGCTTCTGGTACGAGCGGAACGCGCGAAGGACGCCCTCGGCGAGCGCGCCCGCCTCCTCGCCCGGCTCCTCCGGGATCTCCTCGACCTCGGCCGTCAGATACGGCCCGCTCGCGTCCACCGAGAGGATGCGAATCCGGGTCGTGCCGGTGGCCAGCACCTCGAAGCTGCCGTCCGAGCGCTCCCGGATCGTGGCCGCGTCCGCGACGCAGCCCACCCGGTGGAAGGCCTGGGCGGGATCGGCGCCGAAGCCCGCCGCGGGCCCCTTCTCGGCCGTGGCGGTCGGGTCGGGAAGGCCGGGCGCGGTCGGTGCGACCTCGCGGCCGTCCCGGATCGCCACGACGGCGAAGCGGCGCGGCTCGTCGCCGTCCTCGCCCTCGGAGGGGCCTGATGCGTCGGTGCCGGTCTTCAGCAGATCGCGCATCATGGCGCGATAGCGCTCCTCGAAGATGTTCAGCGGCAGGACGAGGCCGGGGAACAGGACCGAGTTGAGCGGGAAGAGTGGGAGGCGTGCGGTGGTCACAACGCTCAAGCGTAATGGCCGCCGGAGCGGGCTCGGCCTGGCTTGTGGCGGTCGCGCCCCCACGGGGTGCCTGCGGCGACCTCGGTTCGGACGAACTCGCGTAGTTCGAGGTACTGGCCCAGCGGATCGGCGGCCAGATGCAGCCAGGGGAAGGACGTCGCGTACGGCCCGATGCGCCGGAACTCCTCCAGCGTCTCCGGCCAGCGCCGGCGCATGACGAGCACGTAGGCCAGGAGATTGCGGACCTCGGCCGGCCACGGGTCGCCCGGCTCGTAGGCGGCGGACAGCTCGATGCCGAGATCGGCCGCCGCGTCGATCCGCTCGTAGGGGATGGCGTGGCCGCCGCCGCCCACCAGGTAGGCGAAGGCCGCGCGGGCCGGGAGCGCCCGGATCAGGGAGCCCGGCAGGGAGTCCTCGGCGGCCCGCTCGGCGAAGTCGAAGCACTCGCGGTGCGAGCCGTACCACTGGGCGGACAGGTACTGGAGCGCCGCCACATGGCACCCGTAGTGGTGCGAGGAGCGGTGTATGGCCTCGCCCCACAACTCCTCGAAAACGGTGTGCGGCGCATGGGTGCCACGGGCGTGGTCCAGAGCGATCCGCCACGGCACCGGGTCGGCGGGGTCGCCCTCGGCCGCCGAGTGGATCAGCGGGGCCACCTCACGCAGCCGCTCGGCCCGGGCGGGTGAACCCCAGGCCCGCACGATCGCCAGCTCGGCCTTGACGAGCAGCGCGTCCGGGTCCCGGGGGCATGCGGCCAGCCAGTTGGCGAGCCACTCCGGTCTGCTCACCGCGAAGGCGGCGAGGCGGACCGTGTAGCGGTCGCGGTTCTCCCACTCGGCCAGCTCGCGGGTGGTGGCGAGCAGTTTCGCCGCCACTTCGTACTCGCCGAGCGCGGCCGAGACCAGCGCGGGGGCGAGCCGGGCATCGGGGGCATCCAACAGCACTTCTCGGCCATCGGGCAGACCCGTGGCGAGAAGCGGCGTATGCCTGGCCCGCCGTGCGGTGCGGATCAGCGCGGATACGAATGTCATGGTGTGGACCATTGAAATCCGCAGGTGGGGGCGGCGCCAGGGGGTCCACTGTGAAGCTTTCGTATCGGTGGTGAGGGTTGTACGACCCGGGGTCAAGGCCCGGCAAATTCAGCCGTCGACGGCCTCGCGAGGAGCTGGTGAAGACCTCGCGCGGAGCTCGCGAAAACGCTGCGGCCGGACCCGCCCCGGGGCGGGTCGCGGGCACGCATCCGCGGGGAAGGCACCTTCGGTGCGGGTCAGCCCCGGCGCAGCAGCCGGGAGGCGCCCGCCGCCACGGTCGTCGCCAGAATCCAACCCAGCATGATCAGCAGCGCCGCCGCCCACTGCCAGCTGCCGGAGAGCCTCCAGTAGCCGTCCTGGCCCAGGTTGACCACCGGGATGAGGAGGTCGAGCGCGTAGAGGGCCGCGTTCCAGTCCGGGTGCTCGTCGGCCTTGATCGGCCGGGGATCGTAGTGCGAGAAGGCGAGGGTGCCCGCCGCCCACAGGACCGCCATCCACAGCGCGGCCCGGCCCGGCCGGTACCCGTACGCCACCGTCAGGTCCTGGAGCACGCCCCACGCCTTCGCGGCCAGCGGCAGTGTCTCGCGGCGCCTGCGCTGCTTGGCGAGCAGCACCTCGCGGGCGTCCGCGTCCTCGCCGCTGCCCCGCAGCACCGCGGCGAGGCGCTCGTACGGCTCGGGCGCGTACTCGGGGGTCGCCGCGGTCACCCAGCCGAGGCGCTGCGCGAGCGTGAAGGTGCCGATCGGGATGAGGTTCTCGTAGGCGAAGCCGTTCATCGTCAGATGCCCGGGGCCGGGCCAACTGGCCGCCATGTCCACCAGGTTGACCACCCGGGCCCCGGAGAGGACGACCTTGCCGCGCTCGGGGCGCTGGCCGGTGAAGCGCAGCTCCGGCGTCTGGATGCGGCGCAGCGACAGCTCCTGCGTGTCGGTCATCACCACCCGGGACTGCGCCAGGTCCACCGCGTCCCCGAACCGTCCGTCGTCCAGGCGCAGCCCGCCCCGGCACTCGAACGGCTGGATCAGGGTGCCCCGCACGGGCGTGTTGGTGTAGTTCGTCCCGTACGGGGGAGTGGTGCCCGCCTGGTTGCCGCCGGGGTAGACCGCCGCCGAGGTCAGGTACAGGGTGCGCTCCACGGTCAGCTGCGGGGCGTTGAGCGCGCGCTGGCCGTCCGGGTTGATCAGCCGGCTGCCGCGCAGGCTCAGCGTCACCCCGACCTTCGCGGCCCGCAGGCTCAGCTCCCCGTAGGACTCGATGAGGTCGGCCTGGAGGTCCTGGGCGACCGAGAGCCCGTCCGCGGCGATCGAGCGGCCGTTGCGGTCGGCGTGCACCACGACCTGGCTGAGCAGCAGGTCGGTGCCGATGTGCGCGTCGGTCAGACGGATGCCGCCCGCGACCCGGCAGCGCGGCAGGTGCAGATCGCCCTCGGTGGTCAGCCGGGCGGCCTCCAGGCGCGGAAGCGCGCAGCTCACCATGCGTACGGTCGTGAAGTGGGCCTCGGGGAGCAGCACTTCGTTCTCGAAGCGGCAGTTGTTCAGCTCCACGTACGGAGTGACCGTGCCGCCGGACAGATTGAGCGTGCCGGTGATCTGCACGCCGTTCAGCTTCAGGGCCGCGACCCGGCCCGGCAGCGCGGGCGGTCCGCTCAGCAGGAGCAGCGCCACCACCCGGGCCCGCACACTGCGCTCGGGGCCCCAGGGCCGGGCCGCGAACGGGTCGTCGCGCAGTGGATTGCGGGTGCGCAGATCGTAGGTACTGCCGTTGCGGAAGGCCTGCCACATGCCCAGCTCCGCCGGACTGAGCCAGTCCGGTGCCTCACCCGGATCGGGCGCCTCGGTCAATGCCGTCCCCCTCGCCGTCCACCTTGACAGGAGGAACGCTAGTGGCCGCGGGTGACAGGGGGTGACGCCCGTGTCGCGTATCAGCCACTGATACAGGCGTCCAGTGCTTCCGGGGCGTCTGAGAGAATTGGATACGTGATCTCCCGAATCGATCTGCGCGGCAACACCCTCCCCGAGGGTGGCGCCCTGCGCGACCTGCTGCCCCGTGCCGAGTTCGACGTGGAAGCCGCCCTGGAGAAGGTGCGGCCCATCTGCGAGGACGTGCATCATCGCGGCACGGCGGCGCTGATCGAGTACGCGGAGAGGTTCGACGGCGTGAAGCTGGAGCGGGTCCGGGTGCCCGCCAAGGCCCTCAGGGACGCCCTCGACCAGCTCGACCCGCAGGTCAGGGACGCTCTGGAGGAGTCGATCCGGCGGGCCAGGATCGTCCACCGCGCCCAGCGCCGCACCACCCGCACCACCCAGGTCGTGCGCGGCGGCTCGGTCACCGAGAAGTGGGTGCCGGTCGAGCGCGTGGGCCTGTACGCACCCGGCGGCCGCTCGGTCTACCCGTCCTCCGTGATCATGAACGTGGTCCCGGCACAGGAGGCCGGCGTCGGCTCCATCGCGCTCGCCTCGCCGCCGCAGGCGGAGTTCGACGGCCTTCCGCACCCCACGATCCTGGCGGCCTGCGCGCTGCTCGGCATCGACGAGGTGTACGCGGCCGGCGGCGCCCAGGCCGTCGCGATGTTCGCGTACGGCACCGCGGGCCCCGACGGCTGCCCGCCCGCCAACATGGTGACCGGCCCCGGCAACATCTGGGTCGCCGCCGCCAAGCGCTACTTCACCGGCCGCATCGGCATCGACACCGAGGCGGGCCCCACCGAGATCGCCGTCCTCGCCGACGACACCGCCGACCCGGTGCACGTCGCCGCCGACCTGATCAGCCAGGCCGAGCACGACCCGCTGGCCGCCGCCGTCCTGGTCACCGACTCGCTCGCGCTCGCCGAGGCGGTCGAGAAGGAGCTGGAGCCGCAGGTCGCGGCGACCAAGCACATCGAGGACCGGATCAAGCCCGCGCTCGCCGGACGACAGTCCGCGATCGTCCTGGTCGACTCCCTGGAGGACGGCCTCAAGGTCGTCGACGCCTACGGCGCCGAGCACCTGGAGATCCAGACCGCGGACGCCGCCGCCGTGGCCGACCGGGTCCGCAACGCCGGCGCGGTCTTCGTCGGCCCCTGGGCCCCGGTCTCGCTCGGCGACTACTGCGCGGGCTCCAACCACGTGCTGCCCACCGGCGGCTGCGCCTGTCACTCCTCGGGCCTGTCCGTGCAGTCCTTCCTGCGCGGCATCCACATCGTCGACTACACCCGCGACGCGCTCGCCGAGGTCGCCCACCACGTGGTGACCCTCGCCGAGGCCGAGGACCTGCCCGCGCACGGCGCGGCTCTCAAGGCACGCTTCGAGTGGAAGGTGCCGAACGCATGACGAACCCCGAGCACCCGCCGGTCGCCGAACGTGCGACGACCATCGACGACCTCCCCGTACGGGACGAGCTGCGCGGCAAGTCCCCTTACGGAGCGCCCCAGTTGGACACCCCCGTCCAGCTGAACACCAACGAGAACCCCTACCCGCTGCCCGAGCCGCTGGTCGAGCGGATCGCCGAGCGGGTCGCCGAGGCGGCCCGGGGCCTCAACCGCTACCCGGACCGCGACGCGGTGGAGCTGCGCACCGAGCTGGCCAAGTACCTCACCCGCACCGGCAAGCACCCGCTCGCGGTCGAGAACGTGTGGGCGGCCAACGGGTCCAACGAGGTCATCCAGCAGCTGCTGCAGACCTTCGGCGGCCCCGGCCGCACCGCGATCGGCTTCGAGCCCTCGTACTCGATGCACGCGTTGATCGCCCGCGGCACCGGTACCGGCTGGATCTCCGGGCCCCGCCGTGAGGACTTCACCATCGACCTCGCGGCGGCCGAGCGGGCCATCGCCGAGCACACGCCGGACGTCGTCTTCATCACCTCGCCCAACAATCCGACGGGCACCGCGGTCGCCGCCGAGACGGTCCTCGCGCTGTACGAGGCGGCCCAGGCGGCGGGGCCCTCGATGGTGATCGTGGACGAGGCGTACGTCGAGTTCAGCCACCGCGACTCGCTGCTCCCGCTCATCGAGGGCCGCCCGAACCTGGTCGTCTCGCGGACCATGTCGAAGGCCTTCGGCGCGGCCGGACTGCGCCTGGGCTACCTCGCCGCGCACCCCGCGGTGGTCGACGCGGTGCAACTGGTCCGCCTTCCCTACCACCTGTCCGCCGTCACCCAGGCGACCGCGCTCGCGGCCCTGGAGCACACGGACACCCTGCTCGGCTACGTCGAGCAGCTCAAGGACGAGCGGGACCGCCTGGTCGACGAACTGCGGGCGATCGGCTACGAGGTGACCGAATCGGACGCCAACTTCGTCCAGTTCGGCCGCTTCGACGACAGCCACGCCGTGTGGCAGCGAATCCTCGACCGGGGCGTCCTGGTCCGGGACAACGGAGTGCCGGGCTGGCTGCGGGTCACCGCCGGCACCCCGGCCGAGAACGACGCGTTCCTCGACGCGGTCCGTCAACTCAAGAAGGAGCAGAGCGCATGAGCCGCGTTGGCAGGGTGGAACGCACCACCAAGGAGACGTCCGTCCTCGTCGAGATCGACCTCGACGGCAGCGGAAAGGTCGACGTGTCGACGGGCGTCGGCTTCTACGACCACATGCTCGACCAGCTCGGCCGGCACGGCCTGTTCGACCTCACGGTCAAGACCGACGGCGATCTGCACATCGACACCCACCACACCATCGAGGACACCGCGCTCGCGCTCGGCGCCGCCTTCAAGCAGGCCCTCGGCGACAAGGTCGGCATCTACCGCTTCGGCAACTGCACCGTCCCGCTGGACGAGTCGCTCGCCCAGGTGACCGTCGACCTGTCGGGCCGCCCCTACCTCGTGCACACCGAGCCCGAGAACATGGCGCCGATGATCGGCGAGTACGACACGACGATGACCCGGCACATCTTCGAGTCCTTCGTGGCCCAGGCGCAGGTCGCGCTGCACATCCACGTACCGTACGGACGCAACGCGCACCACATCGTCGAGTGCCAGTTCAAGGCGCTCGCCCGGGCCCTGCGCTATGCCTCCGAGCGTGACCCGCGCGCTGCCGGAATCCTTCCTTCCACCAAGGGTGCCCTGTAAAGCATGAACGGTCTCAACACCATCCTGATCGTGCTCGGCCTGTTCCTGATCGGCGGAATCATCTCCTTCGTCAAGCAGGGGATGCCGAAGAGCCTGATCGTGCTCCTGTCGTTCGGCGCCGTGATGTGCCTGGCCGCCGGCATCCTGCGACTGGACGTCTGGTCATGAGCGCACCCGCCAAGAAGGTCGTCGTCTTCGACTACGGATTCGGCAACGTCCGCTCCGCGGAGCGGGCCCTGGCCCACGTCGGGGCCGACGTGGAGATCACCCGCGACTACGACCTGGCCATGAACGCCGACGGGCTCCTGGTCCCCGGTGTCGGTGCCTTCTCCGCCTGCATGAAGGGGCTGCGCGACGCCCGCGGCGACTGGATCGTCGGGCGCCGGCTCTCCGGCGGCCGCCCGGTCATGGGCATCTGCGTCGGCATGCAGATCCTCTTCGAGCGCGGCATCGAGCACGGTGTGGAGACCGAGGGCCTCGACGAGTGGCCCGGCGTCGTCGCGCCGCTCAAGGCCCCCGTCGTGCCGCACATGGGCTGGAACACCGTCGAGGCCCCCGAGGACAGCGAGCTGTTCGCCGGCCTGGACGCCGACGCCCGCTACTACTTCGTGCACTCCTACGCCGTGCACGACTGGAGCCTCGAAGTCACCAACGCCAAGATCCGTGCCCCCAGGGTCAGTTGGGCCACCCATGGCGAGCCGTTCGTCGCCGCGGTGGAGAACGGTGCCCTGTGGGCCACCCAGTTCCACCCCGAGAAGTCCGGCGACGCCGGAGCCCAGCTGCTCACCAACTGGATCGGAACCCTGTGATGGCCCCCAAGCTCGAACTCCTCCCCGCCGTCGACGTCCGCGACGGCCAGGCCGTGCGCCTGGTCCACGGCGAGTCCGGCTCCGAGACCTCCTACGGCTCGCCCCTGGAGGCGGCCCTGGCCTGGCAGCGCTCGGGCGCCGAGTGGCTGCACCTGGTCGACCTGGACGCGGCCTTCGGCACCGGCGACAACCGCGCCCTGATCGCCGAGGTCGCGGGCGCCATGGACATCAAGGTCGAGCTGTCCGGCGGCATCCGCGACGACGCCTCCCTGGCGGCCGCGCTCGCCACCGGCTGCACCCGCGTCAACCTCGGCACCGCGGCCCTGGAGACCCCCGAGTGGGTCGCCAAGGTCATCGCCGAGCACGGCGACCAGATCGCGGTCGGCCTCGACGTGCGCGGTACCACGCTGCGCGGCCGCGGCTGGACCCGCGACGGCGGCGACCTGTACGAGACGCTCGCCCGTCTCGACGCCGAGGGCTGCGCGCGGTACGTCGTCACCGACATCGCCAAGGACGGCACGCTCCAGGGCCCCAACCTGGAGCTCCTGAAGAACGTCTGCGCGGCCACGGACAAGCCGGTCGTCGCCTCGGGCGGCGTCTCCTCGCTCGACGACCTGCGGGCGATCTCCGAGCTCGTCCCGCAGGGCGTCGAGGGCGCGATCGTCGGCAAGGCCCTGTACGCGAAGGCCTTCACGCTGGAAGAGGCCTTGAAGGTGGTCTCGGCATGAGTGACGAGGTCCGCAAGATCTCCTCCGGTGCCCCCTGGGAGGAGCGCTTCGGCTACTCCCGCGCGGTGGAGCTCCCGAACGGCCTCGTCCTGGTGGCCGGTTGCACGTCGACGGTCAACGGCCGCATCGACGAGGGCGGCCCCTACGAGCAGGCGGTCACCGCCTTCGGCGTCGCCGTCGAGGCACTTGAGTCCCTGGGCCTCGGCCGCGAGGACGTGGTCCGCACCCGTATGTACATCACCCATGCCCGGGACGTCGACGATGTGGGCCGCGCCCACAAGGAGCTCTTCGACGACGTACGTCCGGCGGCCACGATGCTGATCGTGTCGGGCTTCGTCGACCCGAGCCTGGTCGTCGAGGTCGAGGTCGAGGCCTACCGGCGGACGGCGGCCGAGTCATGACCCTCGCCGTACGCGTGATCCCCTGCCTGGACGTGGAAGGCGGCCGGGTCGTCAAGGGCGTCAACTTCCAGAACCTGCGCGATGCCGGCGACCCGGTCGAGATGGCCAAGCTGTACGACGCCGAGGGCGCCGACGAGCTGACGTTCCTCGACATCACGGCGTCCTCCGGCAACCGCGAGACCACCTACGACGTGGTGCGCCGCACGGCGGAGCAGGTCTTCATCCCGCTCACCGTCGGCGGCGGCGTACGCAGCGCCGACGACGTGGACAAGCTCCTGCGCGCGGGCGCGGACAAGGTGGGCGTGAACACGGCCGCCATCGCCCGGCCCGACCTGATCCGCGAGATCGCGGAGCGGTTCGGCCGCCAAGTGCTGGTCCTCTCCGTCGACGCCCGGCGCACGGCCTCCGGCTCCTTCGAGGTGACGACGCACGGCGGCCGCAAGGGCACCGGCATCGACGCGGTCGAATGGGCGCATCGGGCCGCGGAGTTGGGGGCGGGGGAGATCCTGCTCAACTCGATGGACGCGGACGGCACGAAGGACGGCTACGACACGGAGATGATCGCGGCGGTCCGCCGTCACGTCACCGTGCCGGTGATCGCCTCGGGCGGCGCGGGCCGTCTGGAGCACTTCCCGCCGGCGATCGAGGCGGGCGCGGACGCGGTCCTGGCCGCCTCGGTCTTCCACTTCGGCGACCTGCGCATCGCGGAGGTCAAGGAAGCCCTGGCGAAGGCGGGCCATCCGGTCCGCTGAACCCGGCTTCCCGAGGGGCCCGGCACGCATCCTGCGTGCCGGGCCCCTCGACGTGTGCGGGGGCAGCGCGTGGACCGGCACCTTCGTCGGCGGCCGGGCACCCGCCTCGGCCGGGCACCCTCTTCGGGCGGAGACGTACAACATTTATTGCGCAATTTATATTGCGCAACTTTTCTTTCCTGTCTAGCCTGGATGTCATGGCAGCCCAGGGCAACCGCAGGATCACCGACCTCGACACGCTCAAGGCCTTCGGCCACCCGTTGCGCATGAAGCTCTACCGCGCGCTCTACATCGCCCGCACCGCCACCGCGTCCCAGCTCGCCGACCAGGTCGACGAGGCCGTCTCGCTCGTCAGCTACCACCTGCGCAAGCTCGCCGACCACGGCCTCATCGAGGAGGCCGAGGCGCAGGGCAGGGACGGGCGGGAGCGGTGGTGGCAGCCGGCCTCGGAGGGCGTCAGCTACCGGCACGAGGACTTCAAGGACGCCCCCGAGAGGGTGGCCGCGCACGCCTCCGTGACCCGGCTCCTGATCGAGCAGCGGATCGAGCTCTACCGCGCCTTCCTCGACGAGATGGCGGCCTGGAGCGCCGAGTGGACCGGAGCCTCGTTCAGCAGTGAGTACGCCGTGTCCCTCACCCCGGCCGAAGTGCGGGAGATGGAGCACGAGTTGGGCGCCGTGCTCGACAAGTTCAAGGAGCGCGGCGAGGCGGCCGTGAAGGCCGGCGACGGCGGTGACCGCGAGCACGTCGCGGTCCACCTGTACGGCTTCCCCTTCCGCGTCTGACCCCTCCGCGCCAGAGAGGCCCCGCCATGGCCACCACCACCCTCATACCGCCGGCCCCCGCCCGCCCCGCCCACCGCGACGGCAACGTACTGCGGTGGCTCGCCGCGTACACCTCCTCGCTCGTCGGCGACAGCGTGTACTACATGGCCCTGTCCTGGGCCGCGGCCCGCTCGGGGAGCGCGGGGCAGGCCGGGCTCGTGCTCGCGGTCGGCGCGGTGCCCAGGGCGCTGCTCATGCTCGGCGGGGGAGTGATCGCCGACCGGTTCGGGCCGCGCCGGGTCGTCATCGGCAGCGACGCCGCCCGCAGCCTGATCATCCTGGGCATGGCCGCGGCCCTGCTCGTCACCGGACCGCACCTGTGGCTCCTGATCGTGCTCGCCCTCGTCTTCGGCGCCGTGGACGCGGTGCTGCTGCCCGCGCTCGGGGCACTGCCACCCAGGATCACCGGGCCCGGCGAGCTCGCCCGGGTGCAGGGCCTGAAGGGGCTCGCCGCGCGGGTCGCCAACATCGCCGGGGCACCGCTCGGCGGGCTCGCCGTGGCGCTCGGCGGGACCGCGGCCACCTTCGCCGCGGCGGGCGCGCTGTTCGCGGTCTCCACCGGCCTGCTCGTCCGGGTCCGCATGGCCCGGCTCGACGGCGACGGACAGAAGGCGAAGGAGCCGCCGCTGCGCGAGCTCACCGACGGCCTTCGCTACATCCGCCGCCACCGCCTGCTCGCCCCGCTGATGCTCGTCATAGCCGTCGGCGAGCTCGGCTTCGCCGCCCCGCTCAACATCGGGCTCACCCTGCTCGCCCAGGAACGGAGCTGGGGCGCGGCCGGGATGGGCTGGATCGTCGCGGCGTTCGGCGCCGGCGCGGGCGCCGCCTCGCTGCTGCTCTCCGTACGCGGCCGGCTCCCGCGCGCGGGGCTCGTCCTGCCGGTGTCCCTGCTCGGCGGCACCACGGGCATCGCGGGCCTCGCGTACGCCCCCTCGGTGGCGCTCGCCGCCGTGGCCGGGGTCCTGATCGGACTGCTCGCCGGGCTGAGCGGGGCCCTGTGCGGGGCCCTGGTGCAGACCGCCACGGAACCCGCCTACCTGGGCCGGGTCACCGCGGTGGCCTCCCTGTTCACGCTGGGCATCGCACCGCTCGGCTATCCGCTGGCGGGCGCGGCCATCGGCCTCTGGGGCGCCGGGCCGGTGTTCCTGGCCAGCGCGGGCGTCTGCGCGACGGGCGCCCTGATCGGACTCGCCTCCGGCCACCTGCGCCGCGCCGAACTCCCGCGCTGAGCCCGGACCCGGCCGCGGGCCGAGCCTCCGCCCGGCGCTAGAGCCCGAGCTTCGCCTCCAGAGCCCGCGTCGAGGCCTCCTTCTCGCCCTCGATCTCGACCTGGGCCGCCTCCTGGCGCCCGTACGCGAACAGCGTCAGCTCGCCCGGCTCGCCGGTGACCGTGACCACCGGGGTGCCCTTGTGCGCCACCACGGTCTGGCCGTCCGGGCGGCGCAGCACGATGCCCACCGGCGACTTGCGGCCCATCAGGCGGGCCGCCTTCTCCAGGCGGGACCACAGCGCGTCCGAGAACACCGGGTCGAGCTCGCGGGGCGTCCAGTCCGGCTGCGCCCGGCGGACGTCCTCGGCGTGCACGTAGAACTCCACCGCGTTGGCACCCTCGTCGACCTGCTTGAGGCTGTACGGGGAGAACTTCGGCGGGCCGGTGCGGATCAGCTGGATCAGTTCCTCGTACGGCTTGGCGGCGAATTCCGCCTGCACCCGATCGAGGCGGTTCTTGAGGGCGCCGATCAGGATTCCGCCCGCGGCGTCCAGGCGGCGCTCGCGCACCACCACGTGGGCCGCGAGTTCGCGGGCCGTCCAGCCCTCGCAGAGGGTCGGCGCCTCGGGGCCCGCCGCCTCCAACAGGTCGGCGAGCAGAAGCCGTTCGCGCTTGGCATGGGTCGACATGTCCGCCAGCGTACGGCCGCCCGGGTCGTCCGGACAGTGGACGCACCGCCCGGAAGCCCTCGCGGCCACGGCAGAATGGGGGCATGACCAGCAATCTCGACCCCGCCATCGCCGCCCGCCTCAAGCGTGGCGCGGATGGTCTGGTCCCGGCCATCGCCCAGCAGTACGACACCGGCGAGGTGCTCATGCTCGGCTGGATGGACGACGAGGCCCTGCACCGCACCCTGACCACCGGCCGCTGCACGTACTGGTCGCGCAGCCGTCAGGAGTACTGGGTCAAGGGGGACACCTCGGGACACGTCCAGCACGTGAAGTCGGTCGCCCTCGACTGCGACGCCGACACCGTCCTGGTCAAGGTGGACCAGGTGGGCGCGGCCTGCCACACCGGGGACCGCACCTGCTTCGACGCCGACGTACTCGACCTCGGGAAGTAGTCATGGACCTCGACACCTTCCGCAAGCTCGCCGTCGACCGCCGCGTCATCCCCGTCCACCGCCGCCTCCTCGCGGACGGCGACACCCCGGTCGGCCTGTACCGCAAGCTCGCCGCCGAGCGGCCCGGCACCTTCCTCCTCGAATCGGCCGAGAACGGCCGTACGTGGTCGCGGTACTCCTTCGTCGGCGTGCGGTCGCACGCGACCCTCACCGTGCGCGACGGGGAGGCCCACTGGCTCGGCACGCCGCCGGTCGGCGTCCCCACTTCGGGTGATCCTCTGGCGGCCCTGAAGGCCACCGTCGAGGCCCTGCACACCCCGCGCGACCTGGTCGCCGGAATGCCGCCCTTCACCGGCGGCATGGTCGGCTACCTCGGCTACGACATCGTGCGGCGCCTGGAGAAGATCGGCGAGCACGGGGGCGACGACCTGCGGCTGCCCGAGCTGACCATGCTGCTCACCTCGGACCTCGCGGTGCTCGACCACTGGGACGGCTCGGTCCTGCTCATCGCCAACGCGATCAACCACAACGACCTCGACACCGGTGTGGACGAGGCCTACGAGGACGCCGTGGCCCGGCTCGACGCGATGGAGGCCGACCTCGCGAAGCCGGCCGAGTACGCACCGGTCGCCCTGCCCGCGTCCGAGCTGCCCGAGTACACCGCGCTGTGGGGCGGCCCGGCCTACCAGGACGCCGTCGAGGACATCAAGGAGCGCATCCGGGCCGGCGAGGCCTTCCAGGTGGTGCCCTCGCAGCGCTTCGAAACCCCGTGCCGCGCAAGCGCGTTGGACGTCTACCGGGTGCTGCGGGCCACCAACCCGTCGCCATACATGTACCTGTTCCGGTTCGACGGCTTCGACGTCGTCGGCTCCAGCCCCGAGGCCCTCGTCAAGGTCGAGGACGGGCGGGCGATGCTGCACCCGATCGCCGGGACCCGGCCGCGCGGCGCCACCCCGCAGCGCGACCAGGCGCTCGCCGACGAGCTCCTGGCCGATCCCAAGGAGCGCGCCGAGCACCTCATGCTCGTCGACCTCGGCCGCAACGACCTGGGCCGCGTGTGCGAGCCGGGTTCGGTGGAGGTCGTGGACTTCATGTCGATCGAGCGGTACTCCCATGTGATGCACATCGTGTCGACGGTGACCGGCCGGGTCGCCGAGGGACGCACCGCGTTCGACGTCCTGACAGCCTGCTTCCCGGCCGGCACGCTCTCCGGTGCGCCCAAGCCCCGCGCGATGCAGATCATCGAGGAGCTGGAGCCCAGCCGCCGTGGGCTCTACGGCGGCTGCGTGGGCTACCTCGACTTCGCCGGGGACTCCGACACCGCGATCGCGATCCGTACCGCGCTGCTGCGGGACGGCACCGCCTACGTGCAGGCCGGAGCCGGCGTGGTCGCCGACTCCGACCCGGTGGCTGAGGACGACGAGTGCCGCAACAAGGCGGCCGCCGTCCTGCGCGCGGTCAACACGGCCAACCGGCTCAGCCGGTGAACGCGGCGGTTCCGTTCGGGGTGCCGAGCCCCGACGGGCCGTCGTAGCCGCTGCCTCCCTTGCACAGGTAGGCCGGCGAGCAGCTGCCGTTCGAGCCGCTCGTCACGTCGTTGAGCGAACCGGTGTGGGCGTAAGGGAACGAGGCCGGCGTGGAGCCCGAGGACGGGACGCCCGCCAGCGCGTACACCGCGGCGATCAGCGGCGAGGACGCGCTGGTACCGCCGAACACCTCCCAGCCCGGGTCGCCGCCGTAGGTGTCGTACACCGCGACACCCGTGGCCGGGTCGGCGACCGCCGAGACGTCCGCGACGGTCCGCCTGGCGCAGCCGGTGTCCTTCTGCCAGCTCGGCTTCGCGTCGTAGGCGGAGCAGCCGGAACCGGCGCCGCTCCACACGGTGTCGGTCCAACCCCGGCTGTTCGAGGCCGTCTTGAGCGAGGTGCCGCCGACCGCGGTGACATAGCGGGAGGCCGCCGGGTACTCGGTGCCGTAGCCGCCGTCACCGGAGCTCACGGTGATGGCGACGCCCGGGTGGTTGAAGTACTGGCTGTCGTAGGACGTGTCCGAGGACGACTCGCCGCCGCCGTAGCTGTTGGAGACGTACTTCGCGCCGAGCGAGACCGCCGTGTTGACGGCCGTGCCCAGGTTCGCCATCGAGGCGGACTTGGCCTCGACGAGCAGGATCTTGCAGTTCGGGCAGGCCGCGCTGACCATGTCGAGGTCGAGGGATATCTCCTCGGCCCAGCCGGCGTCCGCGCTCGGCAGCGTCGACGTGCCGGTCTGACCGACCTTCTTGAAGCAGCCGTTGGCCACGGTGCAGGCCGGAAGTCCGTACTGGGAGCGGTACTTGGCGAGGTCGGCCGCCGCGTTGGGGTCGTCGTACGCGTCGACGATCGCCACCGTACGGCCCGAACCGGCCGTCGAGGACGGCAACTTGTACGCGGCCTGGAGCGACGACGGGCCGTAGCCCGACGGTGCGGCGGCGCCCGTGAGAGCGCGCTCGGCGCCGGCGGACTTCACCGTGCCGCCGGTCACCTTCAGCGCCTTGCACGCCATGACGTCCCGCTGTGTCGGGGCCGCACAGGAGCGCACGGTGGTGACGTGTGCGTCGGTTGAGGGGGTCGCTGCCTGGGCGAGGGGAGTGGCCAGGGCGAGCGCTGCCGCGGCCAAAGTGGCGGCCAGGGCGGTGGGGGAAAGGGATCTGCGCAACTTACTGCCTCCGTGTGGTGGGTGAACCAGGAGTCGTGCGGGTGCGCTGGGCCGGCCGCGCCGCGTGGTGCGCGACCCGGACCGGCGGTGAACCTAGGCTGACTGGGCCATGCCAACAAGGAGCACGCCGGAATCTCTATCGCCGCTTTGCCTTCGCGGCCCGTTCGGGGACAGTTCGCGGGCGGATCGGGGGCGCCCGATGGTTGTTCGATGGCCGAGCGCTTGCCCGCCTTTGGTGCCGCGCGCGGTGCGGTCGCGGCCGGTTCCGGGCCCCGCCCGGCCCACGCCCGGCGCAGCCCGCGCCGCCGCCAGGCGGGCCCCGGGTGACGCTTCGGGCCGCGTGCAGGCGATAGTGGAGTACGTGAGTGCCGCATCCGTACCCCAGCCCCGTGCCGAAGCCGCCGCGCCGTCCGCCCGCGGCGGCGGCCGCCGCAGCCTGGCCGCCGCACTGCTCGCCGGAGCCGTCGGTGCCGCCGTCGTCCTCCTGGCCTCCGGCCAGACGTGGGCCCGCGGCAACGCCGCCGTCGGCGGTGGCGCGCTGGCGCTGAAGGCCTCCGGCGGCGCCATCACCGGCGTGCCCTCCGCCCTGGCGATCGTCGGGCTCGCGGCCCTGGTCGCGGTCTTCGCGGTACGCGGCGCCGGCCGCCTCCTGGTCTCCGCGCTGCTCACGCTCAGCGGTGCCGGCGCCGCCGCGACCGCCTGGCTCGGCGTCGGCGACAGCGCGGCCCTGAACGAGAAGGCGGCCACCGCCAGCGGCGACGCGGCCGCCACCGTCGACGCGATCACCCACACCGGCTGGCCCTACGTCGCCGTCGTCGGCGGCGCCCTGCTGCTGCTCGCCGGGCTCCTCGCACTCCGATTCGGCGCCGCCTGGCCCGCGATGGGCGGCCGGTACGAGCGCGACGGCACCCCCCGCCCGCGCAAGGCGCGCACCGTCCCCGACCCCGAGCGCCCCGAGGAAATCTGGAAGGCGCTCGACCGCGGCGAGGACCCGACGCGCGAGAGCTGACCCCCGCACTCACCCACCGGCCCGGGTACGGGACAATGGCAGCGAGCGTCGGGTTCGACGACAGCGGCCGAAGCGACACGTCGCCGAAACCGAGCCGGTGGCATCGCCGGCAGCGCCGACGACGACAACGCCGACAACACGGAAACACCTACGAGGAGCAACCCCCATGGCGAAGAGCGGCCACGGCCACACCCCGGCAGCCTGGACCGGTGTCATCATTGCCTTCATCGGATTCTGCGTGACCTGCGTCTTCATAGTGGCCGCCAACCCGGTGGGCTTCTGGGCCGGCATCGCACTCCTCGGCATCGCCGCCGTCGTCGGCGGCATCATGAAGATGGCCGGCCTCGGCACCCCGAAGGACACGCCCGAGATCCAGCGCATGCGCGAGGACGCGGCCGCCAAGGTGCGCGCCCGCCTGGAGGCCCAGGTCGGCTGAACCCGTACGCCACCGCGCGAGGCGCAGCCCCTCAAGGGCTGCGCCTTTCCCTGTGAACGGGGACAATCACCCAGTGGACGCACCCCGCCCGAACCCCGCCCCGCCGAACGCGGCGTACCCCCCGGCCCCGGCGCCCCCGGCCGCCCCGGCGCGTCCGTCCGGCACCCCGCTGCGCAGGCTCCTGGTGCCGGCCGGCGTGCTCGGCGCGGTGGCCTCGGCCTTCGCGTACGTGGGCCTGGTGGACCCGAACGAGCCGGGCCACTACCCGGTCTGCCCGCTGTACGGGTTCACCGGCCTCTACTGTCCGGGCTGCGGGGGGCTGCGCAGCGCCCACGACTTCATCACGGGGCACTTCACGGCGGCGCTCCACTCCAACGCGATGGCCGTCGCGGGATATCTGCTCTTCGGCGTGTTCTGGGTCCTGTGGGCCGTGCGCTCGGCGCGCGGCCTGCCCCTGCGGATCGCGCCGAGCGACCGCCAGTGGTGGCTGATCGGATCTGCCGTACTGGTCTTCTCGGTGGTCCGGAACCTGCCGTTCGGCTCCGTACTCGCGCCATGACGGACCGGAGAATCCGCAGGTGACGTCCCAATTATTGGGACGCCGCGCAACCGGATGCGATCGCTTCGGCCCGGTGCGGATACCATCGTCATGGCTGATCGTGACCGTTCCTGAAGGTCACCCTCGTTCTGACCGACATCACCGTCCCGGAAGGGGGCCGCTCGCGTGAGTGTGCTCGACGAGATCATCGAAGGCGTCCGCGCCGACCTCGCAGAGCGGCAGGCACGGGTCAGCCTCGACGAGCTCAAGGAGCGTGCCGCCAAGGCGCCCGCGGCCCGTGACGGCGTCGCGGCCCTGCGCGGCGACGGCGTCAAGGTCATCTGCGAGGTCAAGCGTTCCAGCCCCTCCAAGGGTGCGCTCGCCGCCATCGCCGACCCCGCCGCCCTCGCCGCCGACTACGAGGCGGGCGGCGCGTCCGTCATCTCCGTGCTGACCGAGCAGCGCCGCTTCGGCGGTTCGCTCGCCGACTTGGAGGCCGTCCGGGCCAAGGTCGACATCCCGGTGCTGCGCAAGGACTTCATCGTCACCGCCTACCAGCTGTGGGAGGCCCGCGCGTACGGCGCCGACCTGGCGCTGCTCATCGTCGCCGCCCTGGACCAGCCGGCCCTGGAGTCGCTCATCGAGCGCGCCGAGTCGATCGGGCTCACCCCGCTGGTCGAGGTGCACGACGAGGACGAGGTCGACCGGGCCGTGGAGGCGGGCGCCAAGATCATTGGCGTCAACGCGCGGAACCTGAAGGACCTCAAGGTCGACCGCACCACGTTCGACCGGCTCGCCCCGGAGATCCCGGACGGCATCGTGAAGATCGCCGAGTCCGGTGTCCGCGGCCCGCACGACCTCATCGCGTACGCCAACGCCGGCGCCGACGCGGTGCTGGTCGGCGAGTCCCTGGTCACCGGCAAGGACCCCCGCGCGGCCGTCGCCGACCTGGTCGCCGCGGGCGCCCACCCCGCCCTGCGCCACGGCCGGAGCTGACCCCATGGCCATCTTCCCCAAGCTCTCGACTTCGTTCGAGCAGGGGAGACCCCACTCCCGCCTCGCACCCGGCTGCCGCCCCCGCGGCTGCCGCGCTCCGGCGCGCCGGGTGCACGGACGGCGCGTGCGCTATGTGATCGGCTCGGAGCCGGGCCAGGTCAACGGCATGCGATGGCGACGCCGCTGAGCTGAGCGCCCGGTCAGGGGCGCGGGACTGCGTCGACACGCGATTCCGTCGCGTGCGCGCCACCGACCCGATACCGCGGTCGGACGCAGAACTCCGCGCACCTCCCACGGCGCTCGGCGAAACGCGACCACACGCCAAGCCAACCCAGGACCGGGGCACCAACCGCCCCCGCGAGGTATCCGCATGCCCAACGAGAACAACTTCTTCGTACCCGACCCCGAGGGTCAAGTCCCCAGCGCCGAAGGGTACTTCGGCGCGTACGGCGGCAAGTTCATCCCCGAGGCGCTGGTCGCCGCGGTGGACGAGGTGGCCGTCGAGTACGACAAGGCCAAGCACGACCCCGCCTTCGCCGCCGAGCTCAACGACCTGATGGTCAACTACACCGGCCGGCCCAGCGCCCTGACCGAGGTGCCCCGCTTCGCCGAACACGCGGGCGGCGCCCGGGTGTTCCTCAAGCGCGAGGACCTCAACCACACCGGCTCGCACAAGATCAACAACGTGCTCGGCCAGGCGCTGCTCACCAAGCGCATGGGCAAGACCCGGGTCATCGCCGAGACCGGAGCAGGCCAGCACGGCGTCGCCACCGCCACCGCCTGTGCCCTGTTCGGCCTCGAATGCACCATCTACATGGGCGAGATCGACACCCAGCGCCAGGCCCTGAACGTGGCCCGGATGCGGATGCTCGGCGCCGAGGTCGTCCCGGTCGCCTCCGGCAGCCGCACCCTCAAGGACGCCATCAACGAGGCGTTCCGCGACTGGGTCGCCAACGTCGACCGCACCCACTACCTGTTCGGCACGGTCGCGGGCCCCCACCCCTTCCCCGCGATGGTCCGCGACTTCCACCGTGTGATCGGCGTCGAGGCCCGCCGCCAGATCCTGGAGCGCGCCGGACGCCTGCCGGACGCGGCCGTGGCCTGCGTCGGCGGCGGCTCCAACGCGATCGGCCTCTTCCACGCCTTCATCCCGGACGCCTCCGTACGCCTCATCGGCTGTGAGCCCGCGGGCCACGGGGTCGAGACCGGCGAGCACGCGGCGACCCTGACCGCGGGCGAGCCCGGCATCCTGCACGGCTCGCGCAGCTACGTGCTGCAGGACGAGGAGGGCCAGATCACCGAGCCCTACTCGATCTCGGCGGGCCTGGACTACCCGGGCATCGGCCCCGAGCACTCCTACCTCAAGGACACCGGCCGCGGCGAGTACCGCGCGGTCACCGACGACGCCGCGATGCAGGCCCTGCGGCTGCTCTCGCGCACCGAGGGCATCATCCCGGCGATCGAGTCGGCGCACGCGCTCGCGGGCGCGCTCGACGTCGGCAAGGAGCTCGGCAAGGACGGACTGGTCCTGATCAACCTGTCCGGCCGCGGCGACAAGGACATGGACACGGCCGCACGCTACTTCGGCCTGTACGGCAGCGACGCCGACACCGAGGTCGCCGCCGACGCGGCGGGCTTCGCCGAGATCGAGGGAGACGCCAAGTGAACGGGAACGTACAGCTGTTGAGCGACACCCTCGCCAAGGCGAAGGCCGAGGACCGGGCCGCGCTCGTCGCCTATCTGCCGGCCGGCTTCCCGACCGTCGACGGCGGCATCGAGGCGGCCAAGGCCGTCTTCGACGGCGGCGCCGACATCGTCGAGGTGGGCCTGCCGCACAGCGACCCGGTCCTGGACGGACCGGTCATCCAGACCGCCGACGACATCGCCCTCAAGGGCGGCGTGAAGATCGCCGACGTGCTGCGCACGGTCCGCGAGGCCCACGCGGCCAGCGGCAGGCCGGTCCTGGTCATGACGTACTGGAACCCCATCGACCGCTACGGCGTGGAGCGCTTCACCGCCGAGCTCGCCGAGGCGGGCGGCGCGGGCTGCATCCTGCCCGACCTGCCGGTCCAGGAGTCCGCGCTGTGGCGCGAGCACGCCGAGAAGCACGGCCTCGGCACGGTCTTCGTGGTCGCCCCCAGCAGCCGCGACGAGCGCCTCGCCGAGATCACGGCGGCCGGCTCCGGATTCGTCTACGCGGCCTCGCTGATGGGCGTCACGGGCACCCGGGCGTCGGTCGGCGCCTCGGCCGAGGACCTGGTCGCCCGGACCCGGGCCACCACCGAACTCCCGGTCTGCGTGGGCCTCGGCGTCTCGAACGCGGTCCAGGCCAAGGAGGTCGCGGCCTTCGCCGACGGCGTCATCGTCGGCTCGGCCTTCGTCAAGCGCATGCTGGACGCCCCCGACCACGCGGCGGGCCTCACCGCCGTACGGGAACTGGCGGCCGAGCTCGCCGAGGGCGTTCGCAGGGCGTCGTAGCGCGGGCTTCGCACAGCTCACCCGTACGGGTGGAACTGGGACCGGGGAGGCACGAGCGTGCCTCCCCGGTTCGTTGCTGCGGGTGTGAGTGACAAGAATCCCGATGCGAAAAGGGCCGCGCGTGACCGGCTCGTCCAAGAACGTGAGCAGCACAAGGCGGGCGAGCGCCGCCGACGCCAACTGATCGTGGCCGGAGCCGTGGTGGGCGTGCTCGCCCTGGCCGCCGTGATCGGCGTAATCGCCGCCAACGCGGGCGGCGGCGACGGCGCCAAGAGTTCCGCCACCAAGGGCCCGGTCGTGGCGCCCACCGGAGCCGACGAGAAGGACAAGCTGGCCATCCCGGTCGGCGCGGCCGACGCGCCGTCCACCCTCACGGTGTGGGAGGACTTCCGCTGCCCGGCCTGCGCCGCGTTCGAGAACGGCTTCCGCTCGACGATCCACGAGCTGGAGAACAGCGGCCAGATCCGCGTCCAGTACCACCTGGCCACCCTCATCGACGACAAGACCCGCGGCAGCGGCTCGCTCCACGCGGCCAACGCGGCGGGCTGCGCGCAGGACCAGGGGAAGTTCTCCGCGTACCACGACGTGCTCTACACCAACCAGCCCGACGAGATGGACGACGCGTACGCGGACAACGCCAAGCTGCTCGACCTGGCCAAGAAGGTGCCGGGCCTCGACACCCCCGCCTTCCGCTCCTGTGTCGAGAACGGCACGCACAACAGCTGGGTCGTGAAGTCCAACGAGGCGTTCCAGGCGGGCAACTTCAACGGCACGCCGACCGTGCAGCTCAACGGTGAGGCGATCTTCCCGTCGAAGGGCAGCGAGCAGATCACTCCGGCCAACCTGAAGAAGTGGGTGGCCGCGGCGAACAAGGGCAAGCCGGCCGGCAAGGCGAGCCCGGCCTCCTGAGATCCGGGGCCCCTCGTTACTCATAAGTTGCCGGGCGGGTTGCCGCTGCGCCCGCCCGGCACGGTAGCGTCGTCCCTGCCATGGAACTTGCCTTCATCCCCAGCCCGTCGACCGGCGTGATCCACCTCGGACCGATCCCGCTGCGCGGCTACGCCTTCTGCATCATCATCGGTGTCTTCGTCGCCGTCTGGTACGGCAACAAGCGGTGGGTCGCGCGTGGCGGCCGCTCCGGCACCGTCGCCGACATCGCCGTCTGGGCGGTGCCCTTCGGGCTCGTCGGCGGCCGGCTCTACCACGTCATCACCGACTACCAGCTGTACTTCAGCGACGGTGAGGACTGGGTCGGCGCCTTCAAGATCTGGGAGGGCGGCCTCGGCATCTGGGGCGCGGTCGCGCTCGGCGCGGTCGGCGCCTGGATCGGCTGCCGCCGCCGGGGCATCCCGCTGCCCGCCTGGGCCGACGCGCTGGCCCCCGGCCTCGCCTTCGCCCAGGCCATCGGCCGCTGGGGCAACTGGTTCAACCAGGAGCTGTACGGCCGGCCGACCGACGTGCCCTGGGCGCTGAAGATCAGCGAGGGACCCAACCGGATCGCGGGCACCTACCACCCGACGTTCCTGTACGAGTCGCTGTGGTGCCTCGGCGCCGGCTTCCTGATCATCTGGGCGGACCGCCGCTTCAAGCTGGGCCACGGCCGGGCGTTCGCGCTGTACGTCGCCACGTACTGCGTGGGCCGTTTCTGGATCGAGTACATGCGGGTCGACGAGGCCCACCACATCCTCGGCCTGCGCCTGAACGACTGGACGGCCGGCGGTGTCTTCCTGCTGGCGGTCGCCTACATCGTCATCTCGGCGAAGCTGCGCCCCGGCCGCGAGGAGATCGTCGAACCGGGGGCCCAGGACGACGCGCCGGTGTCCCTGGAGAAGAAGGACGTGAAGGACGCGGGTGAGCCCGCCGAGCCGACCGACGGACCCAAGGCGGAGTCGGTGACGTCGGGGCCGGAGTCGGTGACGACGGAACCCGAGAAGGCCTGAGAGGCCGGGAAGGGGCCTGATCGGCCCCTCCGGCCCGAGCGGCGGGCGTGAGCGGCGGGGGTGGGGGGGGGGGGGGGG
>NZ_BMUZ01000002.1:506734-532519 GCF_014650455.1 Streptomyces xanthochromogenes
CCCCCCCCCCCCCCACCCCCGCTCTGCTGGGCGCATGACTGCCCTGGCCGGCCTCCTCCCAGGCCCCCCGGAGGGCTACCCGTCGATCTCCGACCGGTACGGCATCGAGGTCACCGCACCCGGCCGCTGGACGGACAGCGCGGCCGCGGTCGACGCCCAGGTGAGCGCGTCCGTCATCGGGCGGCCCTCGGCGAGTGCCACCGCCAGGGCGCCCACGAACACGTCCCCGGCGCCGGTCGTGTCCACGGCCGTGACCGGCGGGGCAAGGACCGCCACCGGCTCCCGCTGTGCCCGGGACGCGTACAGACAGCCCCGCGCGCCGAGCGTGATCACGACCTCGGGCACGTGCGCGAGCAGCGCTTCGGCGGCGCGCTCCGGGTCGCCCGCGATGCCGGTGAGGGTGGCGGCCTCGTGCTCGTTGGGCACCAACAGGTCGGTGGCGGCGAGGAGTTCGGGCGGCAGCGGCCGGGCGGGCGCGGGGGTGAGGATCGTACGGACCCCGTTGCGCCGGGCCGCTTCGGCCCCCTCCACGACCGCGCTCATCGGGAGTTCCAGCTGGAGCAGCAGGGACCTGGCCTCGGCGATCACCGCGCGGTCCGCGTGGCTGAGCGAGGTGACGGAGCCGTTGGCGCCGGGGATGACGACGATCGAGTTGGCCCCGTCGCCGTCCACCACGATGTGGGCGGTGCCGGAGGGCCCCTCGGTGGTGCGCAGCAGATCGATGTCCACGCCCGAGGCCGCGAGCGTGGCCCGCAGCCGCCCGCCGAACTCGTCCGTGCCGACCGCGCCGATCATCGCGACCTCCGCCCCCGCCCGGGCGGCGGCCACGGCCTGGTTGGCGCCCTTGCCGCCGGGGACGGTACGGAACTCGTGGCCGGTGACGGTCTCGCCGTTGCGCGGGGCGGTCGTGACGTAGGCGACGAGGTCCATGTTGGTGCTGCCGAGCACGGTGATCCGGGTCATGCCGGGATTGTCTCCCGAGGGCGGCCGGTTCGGTGACCGGGGGCGCCCCGGCGCGTTCGGCGCAGAACGGGCGAAACGGCCGCTGACCTGCTGTTGAGCAAGGCCAGGCTTACTGAGTACACCCTCACTGAGTAAGGCCTTACTTGCTGGCGGGGCCCTTACATCGAGCGTATGTTCAACGGTGTTGAGGGGGAGCGGGACCTGATTGCTGCCCGCTGCCGAATGTGAGGGGACCACCGTGGCCATCATCGAGACCGAAGCGACGCTGCACGAGGCGCACCGCGACAACCACACGCACCGTGACGTCAACGGCGGCTGGCTGCGCCCGGCCGTGTTCGGCGCGATGGACGGACTGGTGTCCAACCTCGCCCTGATGACCGGAGTCGCCGGCGGCGAGGTGTCGCACCGCACCCTCGTCATCACCGGGCTCGCCGGTCTCGCGGCCGGCGCCTTCTCGATGGCGGCCGGCGAGTACACCTCGGTGGCCTCGCAGCGCGAGCTCGTCGAGGCCGAACTCGACATCGAGCGGCGGGAGTTGCGCAAGCACCCGGCCGACGAGGAGCGCGAGCTCGCCGAGCTCTACATGTCGCGGGGCGTCGAGCCGGCGCTCGCCCGCGAGGTCGCCCGGCAGCTGTCGCAGGACCCCGAGCAGGCGCTTGAGATCCACGCCCGCGAAGAACTCGGCATCGATCCCTCGGACCTGCCGTCGCCCACCGTGGCCGCGGTGTCCTCCTTCGCCTCCTTCGCGCTCGGCGCGCTGCTGCCGCTGCTGCCCTACCTGCTCGGCGCGTCCGCGCTGTGGCCGGCCGTGCTGCTCGCCCTCGTGGGCCTCTTCGGCTGCGGCGCGGTGGTCGCCAAGGTGACGGCCCGCTCGTGGTGGTTCAGCGGCCTGCGTCAGCTCGCCCTCGGCGGCCTGGCCGCGGCCCTCACCTTCGGCATCGGTTCGTTCTTCGGCACCGCCATCGGCTGACGCGGCACCCTCGGGCGCCGAAACGCCGAGGTTCCTCACACGGGGCGGTGCCGATCGGCACCGCCCCGTGTGACGTACGTCCTGCGCGCTGCCCGGCCTCAAGCCGTAGAATGGCGGAGTATGCATCGGCCCGAATAACTAATCGTTACTCGGCGGTTTCGGATCTTTTACCGCCGGGCATAGGCCGTACACACCCATAACCGCACTCCTGTGCGCCCCCGTGGGCAACGAAGCTCACGTCGGGGTGTCCGCATGTTGGAATGCGCTATCCGGTTCCCGAGATACGTTCCATCATGTAACCTGCACGAAATTTCAAGAGGGCCAGCGTCGTCCCTCGGTAATACGCCCCCCAAGCTCTCGAATCCGATCGAGCGGGGGAGCCCCCAATGCCACAACGACGACGGGAGAGCCGATGCGTTCCGACGCCTGGTCGCCCATGGACGGTCGCCCCGCCCAGCAGGGGATGTACGACCCCCGTAACGAGCACGACGCCTGCGGCGTCGGGTTCGTGGCCACCCTCACCGGGGTTGCCAGCCATGACCTGGTCGAGCAGGCCCTGACCGTACTGCGCAATCTGGAACACCGCGGTGCCACCGGCTCCGAGCCGGACTCCGGCGACGGCGCCGGCATCCTGCTCCAGGTTCCGGACGCGTTCCTGCGCGAGGTCAGTGACTTCGAGCTGCCCGAGGCCGGCTCGTACGCCGTCGGTATCGCCTTCCTGCCCCTGGAGGAGACCGAGGAGGCCGTCTCGCGGATCGAGACGATCGCCGGCGAAGAGGGCCTCACCGTGCTCGGCTGGCGCGAGGTCCCCGTCACCCCCGCGCTGCTCGGCAACGGCGCCCGCGCCACCATGCCCGCCTTCCGCCAGCTGTTCGTCAGCGACGGCAGCTCGGTCGGCATCGCGCTCGACCGCAAGGCCTTCGTGCTGCGCAAGCGCGCCGAGCGGGAGGCCGGTGTCTACTTCCCGTCGCTCTCCGCCCGGACCATCGTCTACAAGGGCATGCTGACCACCGGCCAGCTGGAGCCGTTCTTCCCGGACCTCTCCGACCGCCGCTGTGCCACCGCCGTCGCCCTCGTGCACTCGCGGTTCTCCACGAACACCTTCCCCTCCTGGCCGCTGGCCCACCCGTACCGCTTCGTCGCGCACAACGGCGAGATCAACACGGTCAAGGGCAACCGCAACTGGATGGTGGCCCGCGAGTCCCAGCTCGCGTCCAACCTGTTCAACTCCGGCGCCGGAAAGATCGACCGCATCTTCCCCGTCTGCACGCCGGACGCCTCCGACTCCGCGTCCTTCGACGAGGTGCTCGAACTCCTCCACCTCGGCGGGCGCTCGCTGCCGCACTCGGTCCTGATGATGGTCCCCGAGGCGTGGGAGAACCACGAGTCGATGGACCCGGCACGCCGTGCCTTCTACCAGTTCCACGCCACGATGATGGAGCCCTGGGACGGCCCGGCCTGCATCACCTTCACCGACGGCGTCCAGGTCGGCGCGGTCCTCGACCGCAACGGGCTCCGCCCGGGCCGCTACTGGGTGACCGACGACGGCCTCGTGGTGCTCTCCTCCGAGGTCGGCGTGCTCGACATCGACCCGGCGAAGGTCGTCCGCAAGGGCCGCCTCCAGCCCGGCCGGATGTTCCTCGTCGACACCGCCGAGCACCGCATCATCGAGGACGACGAGATCAAGGCGTCCCTCGCCGCGGAGAACCCGTACAAGGACTGGCTGGAGACCGGCGAGATCGAGCTGGAGGACCTGCCCGAGCGCGAGCACATCGTGCACACGCACGCCTCGGTCACCCGCCGCCAGCAGACCTTCGGCTACACCGAGGAAGAGCTCCGCGTCATCCTCGCGCCCATGGCCCGCACCGCCGGCGAGCCGCTCGGCTCGATGGGCACCGACTCGCCGATCGCCGCGCTCTCCGCGCGCCCCCGGCTGCTGTTCGACTACTTCACCCAGCTGTTCGCGCAGGTCACCAACCCGCCCCTGGACGCGATCCGGGAAGAGCTGGTCACCAGCCTGCGCTCCACGCTCGGCCCCCAGGGCAACCTCCTGGAGCCCACCGCCGCCTCGTGCCGCAGCGTCACACTGCCCTTCCCGGTCATCGACAACGATGAGCTGGCGAAGCTGATACACATCAACGCCGACGGCGACATGCCGGGCATGAAGGCCGCCACGCTCTCCGGTCTGTACCGGGTCTCCGGCGGCGGCGACGCGCTCGCCGCCCGCATCGAGGCCATCTGCCAGGAGACGGACGCCGCGATCGAGGGCGGCGCCCGCCTGATCGTCCTGTCCGACCGGCACTCCGACGCCGAGCACGCGCCGATCCCGTCGCTGCTGCTCACCGCCGCCGTCCACCACCACCTCATCCGCACCAAGCAGCGCACCCAGGTGGGTCTGCTCGTCGAGGCCGGTGACGTCCGCGAGGTGCACCACGTCGCGCTGCTCATCGGTTACGGTGCCGCGGCCGTCAACCCGTACCTCGCGATGGAGTCCGTCGAGGACCTCGTGCGGGCCGGCACCTTCATCGAGGGCCTGGAGCCCGAGCAGGCCATCCGCAACCTGATCTACGCGCTCGGTAAGGGCGTCCTGAAGGTCATGTCCAAGATGGGCATCTCGACGGTCGCCTCCTACCGCGGCGCCCAGGTCTTCGAGGCCGTCGGTCTCGACGAGGCTTTCGTGCAGAAGTACTTCATCGGCACCGCCACCAAGATCGGCGGCGCCGGTCTCGACGTCGTCGCCAAGGAGGTCGCCGCCCGGCACGCCAAGGCCTACCCGGCCTCCGGTGTCCCCTCGGCGCACCGCGCCCTGGAGATCGGCGGCGAGTACCAGTGGCGCCGCGAGGGCGAGCCGCACCTGTTCGACCCCGAGACGGTCTTCCGTCTCCAGCACGCCACCCGCAACAAGCGCTACGACATCTTCAAGCAGTACACGGACCGCGTGAACGAGCAGTCCGAGCGCCTCATGACCCTGCGCGGACTGTTCGGCTTCAACTCGGAGCGCGAGCCGATCCCCCTCGACGAGGTCGAGCCGGTCTCCGAGATCGTCAAGCGCTTTTCGACCGGCGCCATGTCGTACGGCTCCATCTCGCGCGAGGCGCACGAGACGCTCGCCATCGCCATGAACCAGCTGGGCGGCAAGTCCAACACCGGTGAGGGCGGCGAGGACGCGGACCGCCTGTACGACCCGGCGCGCCGCTCCTCCATCAAGCAGGTCGCCTCCGGCCGCTTCGGTGTGACCAGCGAGTACCTGGTCAACGCGGACGACATCCAGATCAAGATGGCGCAGGGCGCCAAGCCCGGCGAGGGCGGCCAGCTGCCCGGCCACAAGGTCTACCCGTGGGTCGCCAAGACCCGGCACTCCACCCCGGGCGTCGGCCTCATCTCGCCGCCGCCGCACCACGACATCTACTCCATCGAGGACCTGGCTCAGCTGATCCACGACCTCAAGAACGCCAACCCGGCGGCGCGCATCCACGTGAAGCTCGTGTCCGAGGTCGGCGTCGGAACGGTCGCCGCGGGTGTCTCCAAGGCGCACGCGGACGTCGTCCTCATCTCCGGCCACGACGGCGGCACCGGCGCGTCCCCGCTGACCTCGCTCAAGCACGCGGGCGGCCCCTGGGAGCTCGGCCTCGCCGAGACCCAGCAGACCCTGCTGCTCAACGGCCTGCGCGACCGCATCGTGGTGCAGACCGACGGTCAGCTCAAGACCGGCCGTGACGTGATCATCGCCGCGCTGCTCGGCGCCGAGGAGTTCGGTTTCGCGACCGCGCCGCTCGTCGTGTCCGGCTGCGTCATGATGCGCGTCTGCCACCTCGACACCTGCCCCGTCGGCATCGCCACCCAGAACCCGACGCTGCGCGACCGCTTCTCG
This sequence comes from Streptomyces xanthochromogenes, assembly GCF_014650455.1. Taxonomy (GTDB): domain Bacteria; phylum Actinomycetota; class Actinomycetes; order Streptomycetales; family Streptomycetaceae; genus Streptomyces; species Streptomyces xanthochromogenes. The sequence goes on from NZ_BMUZ01000002.1 coordinate 512,539, forward strand.
GGCAAGCCCGAATTCGTCGTGAACTTCTTCGAGTTCATCGCCGAAGAGGTCCGCGAGATCCTCGCCGAGCTCGGCTTCCGCACCATCGAGGAGGCCGTCGGCCACGCCGAACTCCTCGACACCGACCGGGCCGTGACGCACTGGAAGGCCCAGGGCCTCGACCTGGAGCCGCTGTTCTACGTGCCGGAGCTGCCCGAGGGCGCCGTGCGCCACGCGCTGGTCCCGCAGGACCACGGTCTCGCGAAGGCGCTGGACAACGAGCTCATCAAGCTCGCCGCCGACGCCCTGGAGGCCGACTCCGCCGAGGCCGCCCAGCCGGTCCGCGCGCAGATCGCGATCCGCAACATCAACCGGACCGTGGGCACCATGCTCGGCCACGAGGTGACGAAGAAGTTCGGCGGTGCGGGCCTGCCCGACGACACCATCGACATCACCTTCACCGGCTCGGCCGGCCAGTCCTTCGGCGCCTTCCTGCCGAGCGGTGTGACCCTGCGCCTGGAGGGCGACGCCAACGACTACGTCGGCAAGGGCCTCTCCGGCGGCCGCGTCGTCGTCCGTCCCGACCGGGGCGCCGACCACCTCGCCGAGTACTCGACGATCGCGGGCAACACCATCGCGTACGGCGCGACCGGCGGCGAGCTGTTCCTGCGCGGCCGCACCGGCGAGCGCTTCTGCGTCCGCAACTCGGGTGCCACGGTCGTCTCGGAGGGCGTGGGCGACCACGGCTGCGAGTACATGACCGGCGGGCACGCGGTCGTCCTCGGCGAGACCGGGCGCAACTTCGCGGCCGGCATGTCCGGCGGCATCGCCTACGTCATCGACCTGGACCGCGACAACGTCAACTCCGGGAACCTGGGCGCCGTCGAGTCCCTCGACGACACCGACAAGCAGTGGCTGCACGACGTCGTGCGCCGCCACTTCGAGGAGACCGGCTCGACGGTCGCCGAGAAGCTGCTCGCCGACTGGTCCGTGAACGTGGACCGCTTCAGCAAGATCATCCCGACCACGTACAAGGCAGTGCTCGCCGCCAAGGACGCCGCTGAGCTCGCCGGCCTCTCCGAGCAGGAGACCACCGAGAAGATGATGGAGGCGGCGACCAATGGCTGACCCCAAGGGCTTCCTGACCACCGGGCGCGAGGTCGCCAAGACCCGCCCGGTGGGCGAACGAGTCAAGGACTGGAACGAGGTCTACGTTCCCGGTTCGCTGCTGCCGATCATCAGCAAGCAGGCCGGGCGCTGTATGGACTGCGGCATCCCGTTCTGCCACAACGGCTGTCCGCTCGGGAATCTGATCCCCGAGTGGAACGACTACGCCTACCGCGAGGACTGGCAGGCCGCGTCCGAGCGCCTGCACGCCACCAACAACTTCCCGGAATTCACCGGGCGGCTGTGCCCGGCTCCCTGTGAGTCGGCGTGCGTGCTCGGCATCAACCAGCCCGCCGTCACCATCAAGAACGTCGAAGTCTCCATCATCGACAAGGCGTGGGACACGGGCGACGTCCGGCCGCAGGCGCCCGAGCGGCTGTCCGGCAAGACCGTCGCGGTCATCGGCTCGGGCCCGGCCGGCCTCGCCGCCGCCCAGCAGCTGACCCGGGCCGGACACACGGTCGCCGTGTACGAGCGCGCCGACCGCATCGGCGGCCTGCTGCGCTACGGCATCCCCGAGTTCAAGATGGAGAAGGTGCACATCAACCGCCGCATCGAGCAGATGCGCGCGGAGGGCACCAAGTTCCGCACCGAGGTCGAGATCGGCCGCGACATCGACGCCGCCAAGCTGCGCAAGCGCTACGACGCGGTCGTCATCGCGGCCGGTGCCACGGTCTCGCGCGACCTGCCGGTCCCCGGCCGCGAGCTGAACGGCATCCACTTCGCGATGGAGTACCTGCCGCTCTCCAACAAGGTGCAGGAGGGCGACTTCGTCACCCCGCCGATCACCGCCGAGGGCAAGCACGTCGTGGTCATCGGCGGCGGCGACACCGGCGCGGACTGTGTGGGCACCGCCCACCGTCAGGGCGCGGCCTCCGTCACCCAGCTGGAGATCATGCCGAGGCCGGGCGACGAGCGGAACCCGGGCCAGCCCTGGCCGACGTTCCCCATGCTCTACAAGGTGACCTCGGCGCACGAGGAGGGCGGCGAGCGCGTCTACTCCGTCTCGACCACCCACTTCGAGGGCGACGAGGACGGCAACGTGCAGTCCCTGCACCTGACCGAGGTCGAGTTCATCGACGGCAAGCTGACGCCGAAGCCCGGCACGGAGCGGGCGATCCCCGCGCAGCTGGTCACCCTCGCCATGGGCTTCACCGGCACCGACCAGGCCAACGGTCTCGTCCAGCAGTTCGGCCTCGAACTGGACGAGCGCGGTAATGTGGCCCGTGACGCGGACTTCGCGACCAACGTCGACGGTGTGTTCGTCGCCGGTGACGCGGGCCGCGGCCAGTCCCTGATCGTCTGGGCGATCGCCGAGGGCCGCTCCGCGGCGCGCGGCGTCGACCGCTACCTGACCGGCGCGAGCGACCTGCCCGCCCCGATCCGCCCCACGGACCGCGCCCTCACGGTCTGACCCCTCATCGTCCCGTACAACGACGTACGGAACTGACCGGCGCCCGCCCCACTGTCCCCGACCGGACGACTGGGCGGGCGCCGCGGCATGTCCGGGGCCCGGCCGGTCGACGGGTCGGGGCCGCGCCACATATTGACTATTAGTCAATTGCGCCTCAGTCTCGGGACGAGCCGCCGTCCGACTTCGGGAGGTCCCGTGAGCAACGAAGCGCTGTCCCACCTGAGCACGGAGCTGGGGGCGCCGCCACCGGCCTCCCTCGGCCGCCTGACGGAGGATCAACTCACCTATCTGACAGGCGCGTTGAGCAAGGAACGCGGAAGCCGCGCGGCCGGTCTCGGTGAGGCCGCCGAAGCGGCCCTCGGGCTCGTGCCCGCCCTGGCCCGCGGCCCCGTCCGCCGCATCCTCTTCAAGTGAGGCCGGTGACTGCCATGGACACCCGCGACCCGCTCCGCACCCGCGCCGAGATCGAGAAGCTCGCCGCCCTCCTGGACGAGCGCCCCGAACGGCTCGCCTTCCTCGCCGACCTGCCCGCGGACGATCTGCGCACCCTGCGCGAACAGGCCGTGGCCGCCCTGTTCGACGGCATGCCCGACATGCTCGACCGCATCGCCAAGGCCACCAGACTCGTACCGGCCGGCGTCGCCGCCGCCATCTCGCAGAAGGCTCTCGGCCCACGGCTGGCCGCCGCCGTCGCGGGCCGCCTGGAGCCGGCCCGGGCCGCCGACATCATCGAGAAGCTGCCCGTCGCCTTCACCGCCGCGTCCTGCGCACACCTCGATCCCCGACGCATCGGGGGCATCGTCGACCGCCTCGACGAGAACCTGCTCGTACGGATCTCCGTCGCCCTCGCCGAACGCGGCGACCATCTCACCATGGGCCGCTTCGTCGGTCATCTGCGCGACTCGGTGCTCGTCCGCGTCCTGCCGCAGGTCGACGACGCGGTGGTGCTGCGCACCGGGTTCGCCGTGGACCAGCCCCAACGCCTGGGCGACATCGTCGAGTTGATGGGCGAGGACCGCCTGGCCCGGGTCATCGCCTCGGCCGCCGACGGCCTGTGGCCGGAGGCCCTCGCGGTCGCCGGCATGGTGACGGGAGAACAGCGCGCCCGCATCGCCACCCTCGCCGCCCGCCTGCCCCAGGACCGCCTCGACGCCCTGGTCCGCACGACGGCGGAGCAAGGCCTGTGGGAGTCCCTGCTCCCGCTGGTGGCCCTCCTGTCCGAAGAGGACCGCCGGGCGGTGGCCCTCCTCCCGTCCCTCACCGACCCCGAGGTCCTGTCCGGAATGGTCCCGGCGGTGGTGGCAACGGCTCTGTGGGCGGAGTTCCTCCCCCTGGTGGAACTGCTCCCCGAGCCCTCCCGCACGGCGGTGGCCGAGGCGGCGGGGGCATTGGGGGACGAGGACCTGGACGCCCTGGCGCGCGAGGTCGACAAACAGAACCTCTGGGATCTGGTCCTGCCCCTGGTGGAGCTGATGCCGGACCGGGCCAAGGAACGGATCTTCGCCCTGCCCGCCTTCCAGGACCAGGGGGAGAGCACCTGACCTTTCACGGCGCTGATGCCGGGGGCTTCAAGTTCCGCTCGGGGGTCGGGTGTTCGGGTGTGGGTCGCATGCGGCGGTCGCGCCCGCGCGTGGAGCCGCGCACAGGGCAAGCCGAACGAGACCGCACACCTCCGGCCGGGCGGAGCCCACCCGCACCGCCAAAGCGGCGTACCCTCGTCACCCGCACCCCGGCGCGAAGGGAGCCGCATGCCCGCCCTGTCCCTCCAGAAGGTGGAGGAGCGCGCCCCCGCGCTCGTCTCCCTCTACAAACACGCCGCCGCGTCCCTGGAGAAGTACGGCCTCGACGACGAGACGGCCGCCGTCTACCTCGTCGTCGACCACTCCGGCTCGATGCGCCCGTACTTCAGGGACGGCAGCGTGCAGGCGCTGGCCGACCGCGTGCTCGGCCTCTCCGCGCACCTCGACGACGACGGCCGCGTCCCGGTCGTGTTCTTCTCCACGGACATCGACGCCGAGACCGAGATCGCCCTGCACAACCACCAGGGCCGCATCGAGCGGATCGTGGCCAACCTCGGCCGCATGGGACGCACCAACTACCACGTGGCGATGGACGCCGTCATCGACCACTACCTGGAGAGCGGCGCGAGCGCCCCCGCGCTCGTCGTGTTCCAGACCGACGGCGGTCCGAGCAGCAGGCTCGCCGCCGAGCGCTACGTCTGCAAGGCGGCGAACCTGCCCATGTTCTGGCAGTTCATCGGCTTCGGTGACCCCCGCGGCCATCAGTTCGACTTCCTGCGCAGGCTCGACGAGTTGGCCGTCCCCGAGCGCCGCCGCGTCGACAACGCGGGCTTCTTCGCCGCCGGTACCGACCCGCGCCGGACGACCGACGCCCAGCTCTACGACCGGCTGCTCGGCGAGTTCCCGCAGTGGCTGCGCGCCGCCCGGGCGGAAGGGATCGTACGGTGAGGACGCTGCGAGCCGCCGACCTGCGAGCCGTGCCGTGGCGCAACGGCGGCGGGGTGACCCGGAACATCCTGGCCCACCCCGAGGGGGCGGGGACCGCCGACTTCGTGTGGCGGGTCAGCCTCGCCGATGTCGGCGCGGACGGCCCGTTCTCCGGATTCCCGGGGGTGGACCGCATCCTGACCGTCGTCGAGGGCGCCGGCATGGACCTTCTGGTGGGGGGCCGACGCCGGCTCGTGGACGAGAGGTTCGTGCCGCAGCGCTTCCCCGGCGACGCCCCCACCGACTGCCGGCTCCTGGCCGGCCCGGTCGTCAACTTCAACGTGATGTTCCGCCGGGGCACCCCCGCCCCGACGGTCGCCGTGGTGCGGGGCGGGCTGACGGTCGCCGGGCCCGCCCTGGTCGTCGCCCTGGACGCACCCGCCCACGTCGGCGGCGTCCTTCTCGACCCCTACGACGCCCAGCTCGTCGAACCGGGCGCGACGACGGTACGGGCCGAGGGCCACGCGGCCGTCGTCACCCTTCCGGCCCGGTAATCCGGACAGGGGATGTCGGGTATCCGGGGTTTCCTGGAACCATGGAAACCAAAGACACGGCGACCACGCCGACAGCGCCCCCGGCGCGGGACTGGAGCGCGTTCCACCGGGCCGAGCCGCAGTTCGCCGCCCTCGCCGAGGCCCGCTTCAAGAAGTACAAGCACCACGTCCTGGGCACCCTGCGCAGGGACGGCTCGCCCCGGGTGACCGGCCTTGAGGTGGATTTCCGGGACGGCGAGCTGTTGCTGGGCATGATGCCCGGTTCGATGAAGGCCCTCGACCTGCTGCGCGACCCGCGATTCTCGGTGCAGGCCAACCCGGGCCCGGACGCCGAAATGGCCGACGGTGACGTACGGGTCAGCGGGCGCGCGGTGCGGGTCACCGACCCGGCCGCGCTCGCGTCCTTCGTCGCGCAGGCGTCGCCGCCCGAACCGTTCCTCCTCTTCCGCGTCGAGCCGACCGAGGTCGTGTACACCGGCATCGAGAACGACGAGATGGTCGTACGCGTCTGGCGGCCCGGCACCGCGCTGCGCACCCTCAGACGCGGCAACGGCGCGGAATCGGTGCGCGAGGACGCCTGAACCATCAGCCGTGAGCCGTGAGCCGTGAGCCGTGAACCCCGGACCGCGAACCCCAGGAACGACGAACGGCGAACCGCGAACCGCGAGCCGCCGCGCGTTACAGTCGCCCGGGCACGCGGCGGGTTCGAGGACCGAGGAGAGTTCATGAGCGACGGCAGGCACGACAGCGGCGTGGTCACCCTCGTCACCGGCGGGGCGAGCGGGATCGGCGCCGCGACGGTCCGGCGGCTCCTGGCCGCCGGGCACCGGGTCGCGGTCACCGGTCGCGACCAGGCCAGGCTGGACGCGTTCGCGGGCGAACTGGGCGCGGGGGAGCGGGTGTTGGCGATCGCGGCCGATACCACGGACCTCGCGTCCGTCGGCGCCGCGGTCGAAGCGACGCTGAAGACGTTCGGGCGGCTCGATCACGTCGTGGCCAACGCCGGGTTCTCCACCCACGACAACCTCGCCGACGGCGACCCCGACCACTGGCGCGAGATGCTGATGGTCAATGTGCTCGGCCCCGCCGTCCTGGTGAAGGCCGCGCTGCCCGCCCTCACCGAGAACGGCGGCCGCATCGTGATGGTCGGCAGCACCGCGGGGATCAAGAACACCCCGGGCAACATGTACTCGGTGACCAAGGGCGCGCTCACCTCGCTCGCCGAGAACACCCGCGTCCTGGTCACCGGCTCGGGCGTCGGCGTGACCCTGGTCGCGCCCGGCCGGGTGGACAGCCCGTTCTGGGAGAGCCACCCGACGGGCGTGGTCCCGGACGGCCCGGCGATGACCCCCGATCAGGTGGCCGAGGCCATCGTCTGGACGCTCGCCCAGCCCTCCGGGGTCGAGGTGAACCAGGTGGTGGTCCGCCCCACCGGCCAGGTCCACTGACCCAGTCGGCCACGGCCCGGCCCGCCCCCCTGGCGCGGGCCGCACGATCCACTCAACCGGCCAGCACCCGCGCCCGGCACTCGCCGGGCGAGCCCCAGGCATCCCTGAGCGGCCGGGCCTTGCGCAGCCACAGCGACAGGTCGAGCTCCTGCGTGTAGCCGACCGCGCCGTGCAGTTGCAGCGCGGTGCGGGCGGCGCCGTACGCGGCCTCCCCGGCCGTCACCTTCGCCGCGGCCACCTCGCCCGGCGCGAGCGACAGCGCGGCCGCGTACAGCAGCGGCCGGGCGAACTCGATCGCGATCAGGGTGTCCGCGAGCCGGTGCTTGACCGCCTGGAACGAGCCGATCGGCGCCCCGAACTGGGTGCGCTGCTTGACGTACGCCACCGTCCGGGACAGCAGGGCCTCGGTGACCCCGAGGCTCTGCCCGGCCGCGGCGAGCCGCGCCCAGCCGGTGGCGTGGGCGACGGCATCGGCCAACTCGGGCCCTGCGTAAAGCAGTTCGCCGCCGGGAAGTGGTCGCGCCAGGCGCCGCGCCGGGTCGGCCGACGGCTGGACGGGCCCGTGCCCCGGGGCGAGCCGCAGCTCGTGGTCCGCCACGACGAGCACCGCGTCCGCCACGTCCGCGTCGAGCGCGTAGGGGCCCGCGCCGGGCAGCAGCACGCTCGCCACGCACCCGCCCGAGGCGATGCCGGGCAGCAGCCGTTTGGCGGGGCCGTCCTCGCCCAGTTCTGCGAGTCGGGCGAGCAGCGCGGCGGCGGCCACCGTCTCCACGACCGGGCCGGGCACGGCATGCCGCCCCAACTCCACGCAGGAGAGCGCGAGTTCGACCGCCAGGCAACCGAGCCCCTCGTACGCCTCGGGCACCCCGAGCGCGAACACCCCCGCGCCGGCGAGCCGCGACCAGACGTCGCGCCCGGGGCCCGCGTCCCCCGAGGCCCAGGCCCGTATCGCCGCGGAGGTACCCGCCGCGCCCAGCATCGCGTCCAGGGAGTGGGCGAAGTCCAGCTGTTGCGAGGTGAGCAGAAACCTCATCGGCGGCCCTTCGGCAGGCCGAGCAGCCGCTCGGCGATGATGTCGCGCTGGATCTCGTTCGTCCCGGCGTAGATGGGACCGGCCAGGGCGAAGACATGCCCCTCGGCCCAACTCCCGTGCCCGGGCGCCTCTTCGGCGTCGTCGGACAGCTCCCCGTACGGGCCGAGCAGGTCGAGCGCGCATTCGTGCAGGGCGATGTCGTACTGGGACCAGAACACCTTGTTGAGGCTGGACTCGGCGCCGATCGCCCCGCCCTCGGCGAAGCGGGAGGCCCCCGCGCTGGTGAAGAGCTGGTAGGCGCGCGCCCCGATCACCGCGTCCGCGACCCGGTCGCGCAGCGCGGTGTCCGCCGGGTCGCCCGCCGTGCGCCACAGTTCCACCAGCCGCGCGGCCGAGGCCAGGAAACGGCCGGGGGAGCGGAGCATCAGGCCGCGCTCGTTGCCGGTCGTCGACATGGCGATCCGCCAGCCCGCGCCGGGCTCGCCGATCACGTCCTCGTCCGGCACGAAGACGTCGTCGAGGAAGAGTTCGGCGAAGGCGGGCTTGCCGTCGAGGCGTCCGACGGGGCGGACGCCGACCCCCGGTGCCCGCAGGTCGAACATCAGATAGGTCAGGCCCTGATGGGGCTTGGCGGCCGCGGGGTCGCTGCGGAAGATACCGAAGGCGCGGTCGGCGAACGCGGCCCGTGAGGACCAGGTCTTCTGCCCCGAGAGCAGCCAACCCCCTTGGGTGCGCACCGCCTTGGACCGCAGCGACGCGAGGTCGGAGCCCGCCTCGGGCTCGGACCAGGCCTGCGCCCAGATCGTCGCGCCGCTCGCCATGTCCGGCAGGATGCGCGCCCGCTGCTCGGGCGTGCCGTGGTCGAAGAGGGTGGGCGCGAGGAGGTTGATGCCGTTCTGCGAGACGCGGCCGGGCCCACCCGCCGCGAAGTACTCCTCCTCGAAGACCAGCCAGCGGAAGATGTCGACGCCCCGCCCCCCGTACTCCTCGGGCCACGACACCACCGACCACCGGTCCGCGGACAGCCGGGCCTCCCACTCCCGGTGGGCCGCGAAACCGGCCGCGGTCTCCAGCGAGGGGAGCGGGGTGGACGGAACGTGCGCGGCGAGCCAGTCGCGCGCCTCGGCCCGGAAGGCCTCCTGATCGGGCGTGGGGTCCAGGTCCATGGGTGCGGCACACCATCCTTCCCTAACAAGTGTTTGGTAGGTTAACGTGGCGCCGTGACGGACAACAAGGCTCAGGTGTCGGTCGGCCAGGCCCGGGTGACGGACAACAAGGCTCAGTACGTACCGGGCCACGGGCTGCTCGACGGTCGCACCGCCGTCGTCACCGCGGCGGCCGGCGCCGGGATCGGCGGGGCCACCGCCCGCAGGCTCCTCGAAGAGGGCGCCCGCGTCGTCATCGGCGACGCCCACGCCCGCCGCCTGAAGGAGACCGAGGAGGCGCTCGCCGCGGAGTTCGGCGCGCACCGCATCGCCTCCGTCCCCTGCGACGTGACCGACGAACAACAGGTCGCCGCCCTCTTCGCGCTCGCCGCACGCGAACACGGCGGGCTCGACATCGTCGTCAACAACGCCGGTCTGGGCGGCACTTGCTCCCTCGTCGACATGACCGACGAGGCCTGGTCCAAGGTCCTCGACGTCACCCTCAACGGCACCTTCCGCTGCACCCGGGCCGCCCTGCGCGCCTTCAAGGACTCGGGCCGGGGCGGCGTGATCGTCAACAACGCCTCCGTCGTCGGCTGGCGCGCCCAGGCAGGCCAGGCCCATTACGCCGCCGCCAAGGCGGGCGTCATGGCGCTCACCCGGTGCGCGGCCGTCGAGGCCGCCGCCTACGGCGTGCGCGTCAACGCGGTCGCCCCCAGCCTCGCCATGCACCCGCACCTGGTGAAGGTCACCTCCGCCGAACTGCTCGAAGAGCTCACCGCCCGCGAGGCGTTCGGCCGCTACGCCGAACCGTGGGAGGTCGCCAACGTCATCGTGTTCCTGGCCAGCGGCTACTCCTCGTACCTCACCGGCGAGGTCGTCTCCGTCAGCAGCCAGCACGCCTAGCCGGGGCAGCACAATGGTCCGGTGCCGACGAACAAGAAGAAGACGCAGGTGACCGCCTCGCCCGAGCGGCGGCGCGAACTCCTCGCCACCGCGGCCGAGGTGTTCGCCGCCCAGGGCTACAACGCGACCACCGTGCGCCGGATCGCAGACGAGGCGGGCCTGCTCGCGGGCAGCCTCTACTACCACTTCGACTCCAAGGAGTCGATGCTCGACGAGATCCTCTCGGCCTTCCTGGACGAGCTCTGGGAGGGCTACGACGGCGTACTCGCCGCCGGACTCGGGCCTCGCGAGACCATCGAGGCCCTGGTCACCGAGTCCTTCCGGGAGATCGACCGGCACCGCGCCGCCGTCGCGATCTACCAGAAGGAGTCCCGGCACCTGGCCGTGCTGCCCCGCTTCCGCTATCTGACCGAATCCCAGCAGAAGTTCGAGAAGGCCTGGCTGGGGACGCTGGAGCGCGGCGTCGCGGCGGGCGCGTTCCGCACCGACCTCGACATCCGCCTCACCTACCGCTTCGTGCGCGACACCGTGTGGGTCGCCGCGTCCTGGTACCGGCCCGGAGGCGGACACAGCCCGGAGGAGATCGCCCGCCAGTACCTCTCGATGGTCCTGGACGGAATCGCCGTACGCACCTGACCCGCATCCGCACCTGACCCGCGCCCGTACCTGACCCGCATCCGTACCTGACCCGCACCCGTACCTGACGCGCACACGCACGTAACTCGTATACGTATCTGGGGAGTTGGCATGGCCGAGGCCTACATAGTCGAAGCGGTACGCACCCCGGTGGGCCGGCGCGGCGGAGGGCTCTCCGCGGTCCACCCCGCCGACCTCGGCGCCCACGTACTGAAGGCGCTCGTCGAGCGCTCCGGCGTCGACCCGGCCGCCGTCGAGGACGTGGTCTTCGGCTGCCTGGACACCGTGGGCCCCCAGGCCGGCGACATCGCCCGCACGTCCTGGCTGGCCGCGGGTCTGCCCGAGGAGGTGCCCGGTGTCACCGTCGACCGTCAGTGCGGCTCGTCCCAGCAGGCCGTCCACTTCGCGGCCCAGGGCGTCCTGTCGGGCACCCAGGACCTGGTGGTGGCCGGCGGCACCCAGAACATGTCGATGATCCCGATCGCGTTCGCCTCGCGGCAGGCCGCCGAACCGCTCGGCCTGACCGACGGCCCCTACCTCGGCAGCGAAGGCTGGCGGGCCCGCTACGGCGACGCGCCCGTCAACCAGTTCCACGGCGCGCAGCTGATCGCCGAGAAGTGGGGCATCACGCGCCGCGACATGGAGGAGTTCGCCCTGCGCTCGCACCGGCGGGCCCTGCGGGCCATCGACGAGGGCCGCTTCACGCGCGAGTGCGTCGCCTACGGGGAGGTCACCACGGACGAGGGGCCGCGCCGGGACACCACCCTGGAGAAGATGGCGGCGCTGCGGCCCGTCCTGGAGGGCGGCACCATCACCGCGGCCTGTTCGTCCCAGGTCTCCGACGGCGCGGCCGCCCTCCTCATCGCATCCGAGCGCGCCGTCGCCGAACACGGCCTGACCCCGCGCGCCCGCGTCCACCACCTCTCGGTGCGCGGCGAGGACCCCATCCGCATGCTGTCCGCGCCCATCCCCGCCACCGCGTACGCCCTGAAGAAGGCCGGGATGAAGATCGACGACATCGACCTGGTCGAGATCAACGAGGCCTTCGCCCCGGTGGCGCTCGCCTGGCTCAAGGAGACCGGCGCCGACCCGGCCCGCGTCAACGTCAACGGTGGCGCGATCGCGCTCGGCCACCCGCTCGGCGCGACCGGTGTGAAGCTCATGACGACCCTGCTGCACGAACTGGAGCGCACCGGAGGCCGCTACGGCCTCCAGACGATGTGCGAGGGCGGCGGCCAGGCCAACGTGACGATCATCGAGCGCCTCTGAGACGTGCCGCGCCCGGCCCCGGGGGGCGCCCCGTCCACGCAGCACCGGCGTCCTGGTCGGTGCAGCACCGGCGCCCCCGTTAGTGACGTGCCCCACGGACGGGCCACAGGGGGTCGTGCTATCGTGGTGGCTGTTGCAGTTTTGGTACCCATATACTTTATGTGCGCCTGACGGGAATGATCCTCAGGCGCATTATTTGTTTCCGGGGTTTCTCCGGATGGGCTCAATGCGGCGACGAGGAATCCGTAAACCGCGGATTTCCGGAACTGCCCCTGTCTTAGGAGAAATGACATGGCTACTGGCACCGTGAAGTGGTTCAACTCGGAAAAGGGCTTCGGCTTCATCGAGCAGGACGGCGGCGGCCCCGACGTCTTCGCCCACTACTCCAACATCGCCTCCTCCGGCTTCCGTGAGCTCCTTGAGGGCCAGAAGGTCTCCTTCGAGGTCACCCAGGGCCAGAAGGGCCTGCAGGCGGAGAACATCGTCCCCGCCTAATCGCCGACGAGGCGTATTTTGCAGCCGCGGATTCCGTGGCTCGCGAATTTCGCAGCCGGGGCCCGCACCCTCAGGTGCGGGTCCCGGCTTGTGCTGTCTTGTCCCAGGAAGGCAAATTCCGTATGACGCGCATGACCAGCAAGCGCCCCGGTGCCGGTTCCGGTGCCGGTACCGGCTCCCGTTCCGGTTCCGGTTCCAGTTCCGGTGCCCGCAGGAGCTCCGGCCGCCCCGCCGCCAAGTCCGCGAAGCCCGCCAAGGGCCGCACGATGGCGCCGCAGGGCGAGTTCACACTGCCGGAGACCCTCACCCCCGCGCTGCCGGCCGTCGAGGCCTTCGCCGACCTGGACATGTCCGCGGCGCTGCTCAAGACGCTCGACGCGCAAGGCGTGACCGAGCCGTTCCCGATCCAGGGCGCCACCCTGCCGAACTCGCTCGCGGGCCGCGACATCCTCGGCCGCGGGCGCACCGGCTCCGGCAAGACCCTCGCCTTCGGCCTCGCCCTGCTCGCCCGCACCGCGGGCCGGCGCGCCGAGCCCAGGGCGCCGCTCGCCATGGTCCTCGTGCCGACGCGCGAGCTCGCCCAGCAGGTCACCGACGCGCTCACGCCGTACGCCACGGCCGTGAACCTGCGCCTGACCACCGTCGTCGGCGGCCTCTCCATCACCAAGCAGGCGAACGCGCTGCGGCGCGGCGCCGAGGTCATGGTGGCCACCCCGGGCCGGCTCAAGGACCTCATAGAGCGGGGTGACTGCTCGCTGGAGAACGTGGGCATCACCGTCCTCGACGAAGCCGACCAGATGGCCGACATGGGCTTCATGCCGCAGGTCGTGGCGCTGCTCAAGCAGGTCGAGCCGGACGGGCAGCGGATGCTGTTCTCGGCCACCCTGGACGCCAACATCGACCGCCTGGTCCGGATGTTCCTCACCGACCCGGTCGTGCATTCCGTCGACCCGTCGGCGGGCGCTGTCACCACGATGGAACACCACGTCCTGTACGTCATGGACGAGACGGACAAGAAGGCCGTCACCACGCGGATCGCGGCCCGCGACGGCCGGGTGATCATGTTCCTGGACACCAAGCGTTCGGTGGACCGGCTGGTCAAGCGGCTCCTCGCGAGCGGGGTCCGGGCGGCCGGTCTGCACGGCGGACGCTCCCAGCCGCAGCGCAACCGCACCCTCGACCAGTTCAAGAACGGTCAGGTCACCGCGCTGGTCGCGACGAACGTCGCGGCGCGGGGCATCCACGTCGACGACCTCGACCTGGTGGTCAACGTCGACCCGCCGACCGACCACAAGGACTACCTGCACCGCGGCGGGCGCACCGCCCGCGCGGGCGAGTCGGGCAGCGTCGTCACGCTGGTCCTGCCGGACGAGAAGCGTGAGATGACCAAGCTCATGTCGTTCGCGGGCATCCGGCCGCGGACGGCCGAGATCAAGTCGAGCTCCGAGGAGCTCGTACGGGTCACGGGCGCGCGCGAGCCGTCCGGCGTGCCGGTCGTCATCGAGGTCCCGGCCCAGCCGGAGCCCAAGCGGGCGTCCTCCGGCGGCCGCAGCCGGGGTTCCCGCGGCGGCCGCGCCCAGGGCCCGGCCCAGGGCGGTGCCGCCTCCCGCTCCCAGGGCGGGCGCGGCCAGGGTGCGGCTGCCCGTACGCAGGGCGGCGCTGCCCGTGCGCAGGGCAGTGGTGCTGCTCGTACGCAGGGTGGCGGTGCTGCCCGTGCGCAGGGATCGTCGGCGTCCCGCTCCGCGGGCGGGCGCGGGCGCGGCCAGGGCGGCGCGGGCCGGGGCCGGGCCGGAGCCTGATCTCCTTCGACAGCCGCAAGCCCCGCCCCTTCCGAAGTGAAAGGGCGGGGCTTACTGGTGGCGCTCGCGACGTCAGTTGGCGCCGAGCTCTCCGGCCTTGATGCTTCCTACGAAGGAAGAGAAGGCATGCGTACGGAGGCTCAGGGCAGGGCCGTTGGGTGCCTTGGAGTCACGGACGGGGACCAGGCCGCGCGTGGCGGCGAGGTTCGTGGCGACCTCGATGCACTGGCCGCCGTTGCCGCTGTACGAACTCGTGAACCAGCGGGGGGATTCGGTCGTCACTTGAAACCCTTTCCTACTTGCTCGATCAGGGCCAGGGACGCCGCCTGGGGCAGCGCCTCGGCTTGAAGCTGATGGTACGCCTTCAATATGGGCACGACAGCGGCATTGTCCCGCTCCAGGTTGCTCCGCTGCGACGACTCGGCGTACGACATGATCGAGCGGTCCGGCATGGTCAACAAGGTCACCGGCAGGGTGAACGGTCTGCGTGCCCCCATCGTGAACGGGGCGACCTGGAGGAGAGTGTGCGGCATCTCCGCGAACTCCAGCAGACGGGCGAACTGAGCCTCCATGACTGAAGAGTCCCCCATCGGCCTGCGGATGCAACTCTCATCCAGTACGGCGTGGATCAAGGGGGACGGGGTGCGGGCCAGGATGGCTTGACGCCGGATCGCCAACTCGACGCGTTCCTCCGCCTGTTCGGGCGTACTTGCCTCCCGCCGTACCGCGTCCGCCTCCAGTGTTGCCGCGTACTCCCTGGTTTGCAGCAGGCCGGGGATGACGCCCACTTCGTACAGCCGCAGCTCTACGGCCCGCGCTTCGTGCGTGACGTACTCCGGGAATCCCTCCAGCAGGGAGCCCTGACGCATTTTCCGGAACTCGTGCTCGAACGCGTCCGCGCTGCCGGTGAGGCGGAACACCCGGTCCGCGCTACGCGAGAAGCGAAGGGTCGGAGGCTTGCGACCAGTTTCGATCGCCGAGATATGCACACTGGAGTAGTCCATGAGGTCGCCGAGGTGATCTTGCGTCCAGCCCCGGCCCTCCCGCAGGCTGCGCAGACGCGCCCCGAAGGCCTCTTGTGGTGAGCCGTCCGGCGTCAACTCCTTCCGGTTCAAGGGCTGTTCACCGACCTTTCGTTCCGATCCAACAGATTGAACGGTTCCCTCGTCTGGGCCACGCTGAATCCCCCCGGTAGTGGTTCCGCTACGGAGAGGAGTTGTCGTGTCTGGTGAGAATAGGGCCGTCGGGAGCCCGCCGCCGCCGACTTGTCGTACATGCCCGGCCGAGGAAGCCGTCGAGTACGCGGTGGATACGGCGAACGGCGACAGGATCGGCGTGGTGCAGGAGCGCTTCGCGGGGAGCGTGTACCTGCGCCCGCCGGGTGGCGGCGTGGAGTGGGCCACCCGGCCCGAGGCCCTGCGGCCCCTTTCGGCCGTCGAGCTCGGCCGGGCGCAGGTGCTCAACTCCCCGGTGAAGAGGAGTTGTTGATGTGTAGGGCGTGGTTCCGATGAGCGCCCGGTCGACGGCCCGGAACGTGCGCTACCGCGTCAGCTCGCACCCGGACGGCGGGCTGAGCGTCTCGGCGTACTGCCTGGCCGACTGCTGCTCCTGGGTCGTGCTGCCGACGGCCGAGCACGAGAAGGCGAGCCAGGAGATGTGCCACCACACGGCCGGCACGGGGCACGCGCTGTTCTCGCGCACGGTGCAGGACATGGCGGTGGTGACCTTGGCCGACCCGGCCGAGGATGCGGGGGCCGGATCATGATGCTGGACTTCGCCGCCCTGCGGACCACGGACTTCCGGAAACCACGGCCCGGCCCCGCCGGCCCCGGGCGCTGCGCCGCGTGCGCCATGGTCGTCGAGATCATCAAGGAGGTGTGCGCATCTCGCGACCCGGAGCTCCTGGAGTTCTGCGTCGAACTCGGCTTTGTGCACGCGGTGGTCGGGCACCCGTGGGACCGCAGCGAAGAGCGCCGCTACTTCCTCGCTCGACTACGGGGCGAGGAACCCGATCCGGACAGACCCTAGGCCACCAGTCGGGCCCGCAGCCCCGCCAAGTCGGGCAGGGTCAGCCCCAGCCCCCGCGTCAGGTATCCGTACAAGTCCCTGTACTGAGAGGCGAGTTGGGACAGTGCCGCGTCGAGGTAGTCGACCCGCACCTCTTGGAGCGGGATGAGCAGATCCGGGTTCTGCATCACCCCGGACTGCTTCAGACCGGCCCGGAGTGCCGCGTCCGCCGCCGCCCGGAAGGTGTTGGACGCCAGGTAGTCCCCCCGTGCCGTCGCCTCGGGCACGCCCACCGCGCGCAGGAGTACGTAACTCAGCCACCCCGTACGGTCCTTGCCCGAGGTGCAGTGGAGGAGCAGGGGGCCGCGGCCCGAAGCGAGGTCCTTCAGGGTCGCCCCGAACTGTGCGCGGGCGGCGGGGTCGGAGACGAAGGCCCCGTACACCGTGCGCATCAGCGCCTCCGCCTTCCCGTGGCCCAGCATCGCGTCCTGCGTCGCCGGGTCCTTCGACCCGATCGCGGTCAGCATCTGCGTGTACAGGCCGCTGTCGGTGACCGGGCGCGATGTCGGGGCGAGCCCGGGCGGCAGCCGGTCGGGGCCGTCGTACTGCAGCTCGAACGGCGTCCGGAAGTCGACCACTTCGCGCAGCCCGAGCCGCCCGAGCGCCGCCACGTCCGCGTCCGTCACCTTGTTCAGCGCGTCGGCCCGGTAGGCGACCCCGTACCGGACGCGTTCGCCGTCGTACGTCCCGTAGCCGCCCAGGTCACGGACGTTCACCGCGCCCTGCAGCACGATCTGGTGGATCGGCGCGGCGGTCTGGTGGTGCGAGGCGGCCGCGGCCGCCGGCACGGTCGCGGGCAGCACGCCCATCGCCAGGGCCGTGGCGGCCGCGGCGACAGCGCCCCGGGCGACTCGTGTCACCCTTCGGGTGGAGTGGTTCATGGTGATCCGTCAACTCCCGTGTGCAATAGGGTTGTTACCGCACGTTCCGCAGCGCGCCCAGGGTGCGCGCCGCCTCCTCCATCACCCGGCCGACCAGCTCCGCACAGCTCGGCAGATCCTCGATGACCCCGGCCACCTGGCCCGAGGCCATCACCCCGAGGTCCGTGCGACCCTCGACCATGGACGCCCGCAGCAGCATCGGCGTGTTCGCCGCGAGCAGTGTCTGACTCCACGTCAGGTCCTTGCCGTGCTTCATCGCCAGTCCGTCGCGGACCAGTTGGGGCCAGGACAGGCCGGAGATCCTGCGGAACCCGGATGCGCGCCGCACCGCCTGCGCGAGGGCGCGGGCACGGCCCCCGGCCTCCAGGGACCTGACGAGCTCCGTGCGGAGCATGCGGTGCGGCAGGCCGTCCACGGCCGTGGTGACCGCGATGTCCTTGACCGTCGCCTCCAGGTACTTCGCCTTCACCGCGTCCGGCACCGTCGAGTCGGAGGTCAGCAGGAAGCGCGTGCCCATCGCGACGCCCGCCGCGCCGTAGGCGAGCGCCGCCACCAGGCCCCGGCCGTCGTGGAAGCCGCCCGCGGCGATCACCGGAATGTCCACGGCGTCCACGACCTGCGGCAGCAGCACGGTCGTCGCGACCTCGCCGGTGTGGCCGCCGCCCTCGCCGCCCTGCACGATCACCGCGTCCGCGCCCCACGCCGCGACCTTCTCGGCGTGCCGCCGGGCCCCGATGGACGGGATCACGACGACCCCCGCGTCCTTCAGTTCGGCGATGAGTTCGCGGGAGGGGGCGAGCGCGAAGGACGCCACGCGCACGCCCTCCTCGATGATGATCCGCACCCGTTCGCGGGCATCGGCGGCATCGGCCCGCAGATTGACGCCGAACGGCTCCCCGGTACGGGACGTGACCTCGCGGACGGCCCCCCGCAGCTCGGCGGTCGTCATCGTCGCGGAGGCGAGGATGCCGAGGGCACCCGCGTTCGCGGTGGCCGAGACCAGGCGGGGGCCCGCGACCCAGCCCATGCCGGTCTGCACGATCGGGTGCCGCACGCCCACCAGCCTGGTCAGGGCCGTCCCGATCCGGGGCTCCGCGGGCGCGGCCGTCATGGCCGCACCTCGCGATCGCGCAGCCCGTCCGGGTCGATGACCTCGCGGATCAGGCGGAGCTCCTCGGGGGTGGGCTCCCGGGTGTACGCCGGCTCGTCCGCCACCGCGAGCTCGAACGCCGTTGCCTCGCCGACCTCGTCGAGGGTGACGCCGGGGTGCAGGGACGCGAGCCGCATCGAGTGGTCCGGGGTCGCGAAGTCGAAGACGCCCAGATTGCTCACCACCCGCGGGATGCGGTGGTAGCGGGTCGCGGAGGGGCCCGCGGCCGCCGCGCTGTCGTAGCCCACGCCGCTGATCATGTCGACCTTCGGCACGAACACCCGCGTCGAATGCTTCGGCACCCAGTAACTCACCGGATTGTTCAGGGTGTTGACCGGTGCGCCGCGCACCCCGAGGAGCTGGCGGGCGGGCCGCTCCCAGGCGCCGATGCAGGAGATGTTCTGGTTGCCGAACCGGTCGATCTGGCTCGCGCCCATCATCACGTGCCGCCGGCCGCCGGTCACCATCGCCAGGTGCCTGCGGTAGGGCAGCCAGCCCTCGGGCCTCCCGTCGGGTCCGACCAGCATCGCCTCGCCGTCGGTGAGCAGCAGGTCGGGCGAGAACGTGTGCCGTGCGAGCCGGGCCCCGACCGACGGGATCAGGCCCATGGGGCTGGCGAGCACCTCCCCGTTGTCGCGCCAGGCCTCGGCGCAGGCGATCACGCAGTACTCGGCGCGGGTCACCCGCACGGCGCTCGTCGTCACTTCTGCTCCTCGTGCCAGCTCTGCACCGCGGACTGGTAGGACTTCTCGTCGGGCCCGGACAGGAAGCGCTCGGCGAACTCGGCCCAGGGCGTGGTCGCGTACAGCTTCTGGAACGCCTCGTCCCGCCCGTAGTCGGGCACGCAGGACGTGAAGTGGGCCCCGTTCGGGCACTCCACGACCCCGGTCACCGCGTACCGGCCGACCAGCAGGGACTGCGGCACCACGCCCCCCGGGCCGCTCCCGCCGTCGTCCCCGAACGCGTCCACGATCCGCTCGCACGAGAGGTACGCGCTGTCGGCTGCTTCGCAGAACAGGTCGTCGAAGTACGGGTCGGGGCCCAGGTACTGGCCGTTGCCGAGCCGGTCGGCGCGGTTGAGGTGGACGAGCGCCGCGTCCATGCGCAGGGCGGGCATGGCGACGAACGTCTCGCCGTCCTCGTACGGTGAAGTCACCGTGCGCAGGTCGGGGTTGACCCGCATCACGTCCGAGCCGATGCCCGCCCGGACCGGCAGGAACGGCAGCCGATTGGCGGCGGCGTGCAGCCCCCACATGAACATCGCCTCGTCGACCTCCACGAGCTCGAAGGCGCCCCCCTGGCGCGCGGCGCGGAAGTGCGGCTCCAGCGGGATCGAGTCGAGCGTGGCGAACGGCGCGACCAGCTTGCGCACCCTTCCGGCGGCCGCGAGCAGGCCGACGTCCGGACCCCCGTACGAGATCACCGTCAGGTCGGTGACGGGGGAGCGGAGCAGGGCGCGCACCAGGGCCATCGGCTTGCGGCGCGAGCCCCAGCCGCCGATGCCCAGCGTCATGCCGCTGCTCAGCCGGGCGACGACGTCCTCCGGCGTCATGGTCTTGTCCGTCACGAAGAGGCCTCCTCGGTGGCCGCC
>NZ_BMUZ01000002.1:532594-798166 GCF_014650455.1 Streptomyces xanthochromogenes
GGACGCGGTCGGCGACACCGCTGAGGCCCGCCTCGAAGGTGAAGCCCTGCTCGAAGCGGTAGCTGCGGCGTACGTCCACCGGGTCGATGCCGTTGATCGCGGCCTTGGCGAGGCGGATCAGGGTGCCGTCCTTGCGTGCGATCTCGGCCGCCAACTCCATTGCCGCGTGCATCAGTTGGGCGCGCGGGACGACCTGCCACACCGAGCCGTGGGCGTGCAGTTCCTGGGCCGTCACGGTCCGCGAGGTGTAGTAGAGCGCCCGCATCAGGTGCTGGGGGACCAGGCGGGCGAGGTGGGTGGCGGCCCCGAGCGCGCCCCGGTCCAGCTCGGGCAGGCCGAAGACGGCGTCCTCGCTCGCCACGATCGCGTCCGCGTTGCCGACCAGGCCGATGCCGCCGCCCAGGCAGAACCCGCCGACCGCGGCGACGACCGGCACCTCGCACTCGTACACCGCGGCGAAGGCCTCGTAGCAGCCACGGTTCGCGCCGATGAGGGCGGTGTGGCCGGGGTCGCGCTGCATCTCCTTGATGTCGACCCCGGCATTGAAGCCCCGGCCTTCGGCGGCGAGCACCACGCACCGGTTCTCGGAGTCGCGCCCGGCCGCGCGGACCGCGTCGGCGAGGTCGTACCAGCCCTGTACGGGAAGGGCGTTGACGGGTGGGAAGTCGACCGTGACGAGGCAAATGCCCTTCGCGGTGCTTGCGGTGGAGACACCCATGGGCGGATCAGCTACCTTTCCACCAAACATTTGTTAGGTCAGGAAGGTAGCAGCGGATGGAGCTGGCCGGGAAGGCAGTCGTCGTCACCGGTGGCACCCGGGGCGTGGGCGCGGGGATCGCGAGGGCGTTCCTCGGGGCGGGCGCCGACGTCGTCGTCTGCGCCCGCAGACCACCCGACGAGCCGGTCGAACGGGACGGCCGCCAGGCGGAGTTCCGCCCGCTCGACCTGCGCGAGGGCGCTGCCGTACGGGACTTCTTCGCCGGCGTCGCGGCCGACCACGGGCGTCTGGACGTCCTGGTCAACAACGCGGGCGGCACGCCCTACCGGCTGCTCGACGAGGGCGAGGCCGAGCGTCACGCCCGGGTCGTCGAGCTGAATCTGGTGGCTCCGCTCACCGCCTCACTGGCCGCCCGGCCGTTCCTGCGGGCCGCGCACGGGTCGGTCGTGATGATCGGCAGCGTCAGCGGGGTGCGGCCCTCGCCGGGGACGGCCGCCTATGGCGCCGCGAAGGCGGGCCTGGAAGGCCTCGCCCGCTCGATGGCGGTCGAGTGGGCGCCCGAGGTGCGCGTCAACACGCTCGTGCTCGGGATGGTCCGCACCGAACTGAGCGCACTGCACTACGGCGACGCGGAAGGCGTCGCACGGGTCGGCACGACCGTGCCGCTGGGCCGGCTCGCCGAGCCCGAGGAGGTCGGCGCCGCCGCCGTCTTCCTCGCGTCGCCCGGCGCGGCCTACATCAGCGGCGCCTCCCTGCTCGTCCACGGCGGCGGCGAACGCCCCGCCTTCCTGGACGCGGCCGGGGTCGACCGAAGCGATCAACGAGGCTGAGGGGAACGGAAGATGAGCGGATTGTGCGAGGGCCGGGTCGTGGCCGTGACCGGCGCGGGGCGGGGGCTCGGCCGGGCGCATGCGCTGGCGTTCGCTGAGCAGGGCGCGCGGGTCGTCGTCAACGACCTGGGGGTGGCCCCGGACGGCGGGGGCGGCAGTGGCGGGCCCGCGCGGGCGGTGGTGGACGAGATCCGCGCCGCGGGCGGCGAGGCCGTGGCGCACGGGGGCGACATCGCGACGACCGAGGGCGCGGCGTCGCTCGTCGCCACGGCCGTCGAGGCCTTCGGCGCGCTGCACACCCTGGTCAACAACGCGGGGTTCCTGCGGGACCGGATGCTGGTCAACCTCGACGAGGACGACTGGGACGCGGTGATGCGCGTTCACCTGAAGGGCCACTTCCTGCCCCTCAGGCATGCCGCCGCCCACTGGCGCGCCGAGGCGAAGGCGGGGCGCGAAATCGCCGCGCGTGTGGTCAACACCAGCTCCGGAGCAGGCCTGTTGGGCTCGGTCGGGCAGGGCAACTACAGCGCCGCGAAGGCCGGGATCGTGGGGCTCACCCTGGTGGCCGCGGCCGAGATGGGCCGCTACGGCATCCAGGTCAACGCGATCGCCCCGGCGGCCCGCACCCGAATGACCGAGGGGACGTTCGCCGAGACCATGGCCGCGCCGGACGACGCGGCGGCCTTCGACGCGATGGCCCCGGAGAACGTCTCGCCCCTCGTGGTCTGGCTGGGCTCGGCCGCGAGCGAGGGCGTCACCGGCCGGGTCTTCGAGGCGGAGGCGGGCCGCATCACCGTGATGGAGGGCTGGCGGCCGGGCCCGACCAGCGACAAGGGAGCCCGCTGGACGCCGCGCGAGGCGGGCGAGGCGGCCCTGAAACTCCTCGCGGAGTCGGAGAGTCCGGGGGTGGTGTACGGGTCCCGGTAGGCCCCGGTAGGTCCCGGGCGGCCCGGTGGGCCGAGGTGGACGATCTTGGGTTGCGAGCGCCTTAACCCCTCGTGGCCCCTCCGTTACGCGTCCGGCGGATCGGGTTAACAGGGAGGAAAATCAGCCGAGTTGGCGTTGACGGGCCCCGCTCTACGCGCGTCATCATGGCGGACATGACGATCCCCCCACGCTTCAAAGCCCTCGGCGCGGCCGTCGCCGTCGCCGCAGCCCTCCTCGCCGGCCCCGTCGCCGGCACCGCTTCGGCCACCCCCACGGCCGTCATCGCCAACGCCGCCTCCGCGTCCGTGCAGTCGGTCGGCAGCGTCTGTTACTCCGCCCTGCCCTCGCAGGCGCACGACACCCTGAACCTCATCGACCAGGGCGGCCCGTTCCCGTACTCGCAGGACGGTGTCGTCTTCCAGAACCGTGAGGGCGTACTGCCCCAGCAGAGCAGCGGCTACTACCACGAGTACACCGTGATCACGCCGGGTGCGCCGACGCGCGGCACCCGCCGGATCATCACGGGCGAGAAGTCCCAGGAGGACTACTACACCGCCGACCACTACGCCACCTTCCGGCTGGTCGACTTCGGCTGCTGACCCGGCACTTCACGACACCGGAAACCCGCTCCCCCTCTCCGGGGGCGCGGGTTTCCGTTCGTCCATCTGCCGGCAACCGGCAGGCCATGCACGGCTGCCAGGCTCGGGCGCGTCCGAAGTTGTCTGGACAACTTTGCCGAATCCGGCAGGAGACCACCCATGCACCACCCCGTCTGGCTGCGCGACAACTGCCCCTGTACGCGCTGCAGGGACCCGCGCAACGGTCAGAAGCTCTTCCAGATCACCGAGCTCCCGGCGGCACTCGCCATCGCCTCCGAGCGCGCGGTGCGCAGCAGCGACGGAACCCCGGCCCGCGAGATCGTCTGGGCACCGGACGGGCACGTCTCGGTGTACGCACAGGCCTGGCTGGACGAGCCCACCGGGCCGGACGGCGACGGCCGCACCGAGGACGCCAAGGAGCTGTGGGCCGCCGCCGAACTGAACGGCCGGCTCCCCGAGGCCGGCTGGGACGCCTACACGGCCGACCCCCGCGTACGGGCCCGCGCCCTGGAACAGGTCGTGCGGCTCGGCTTCGTGCTGCTGCGCGACGTACCGCGGCACGACCGCCAAGTCCTCGACGTGGCGCGTACGTTCGGCTACGTGCGCGAGACGAACTACGGCGAACTCTTCGAGGTCCGCGTCGAGGCCGATCCCAACAACCTCGCCTTCACCGGCGCCCGCATCACCCCGCACACCGACAACCCCTACCGCGACCCGGTACCCACCCTCCAGCTCCTGCACTGCCTGGCCAACGACGCCCGCGGCGGCGACTCGGGCCTCGTCGACGGCTTCCGGGCCGCGGCCCTGCTGCGCGAGGAGTCGCCCGCCGACTTCGACGTGCTGACCCGCACCCCGGTCCCGTTCACGTTCGCCGACGCACACACCGAGCTGCGCGCCGACCGGCCGCTGATCGCCGCCGACCCGCTCGGCCGCATCCGGGAGATCCGCTTCAACAACCGTTCCATCGCCACGCTCTCCTACGGCCCGGAACGGCTCGACGCGTTCTACGCCGCCTACCGCCGGTTCGGCGAGATCCTGCTGCGGCCCGAGCTCCAGCTCGACTTCCGCCTCGCCCCCGGCGACTGCCTCGTCTTCGACAACACCCGGCTGCTGCACGCCCGTACGGCCTTCGAGGAGTCCGGACGCCGCCACCTCCAGGGCGCCTACGCCGACCTCGACGGCCTCGCCTCGACCCTCGCCGTGCTGCGCCGCGAGGAGGCCGCCGCGTGAACCCGCTCGACCGGCTCGCGGACCTCTTCGCGGGCGAGGGCAGCGCCGAATACCTCGGCGAGGCCGTCACCCAGGCCCAGCACATGCTCCAGGCCGGGGCGCTCGCCGAGGAGGCGGGCGCACCCGCGCACCTGGTGGCGGCGGCCCTGCTGCACGACGTCGGACACTTCCACGGCGCCGTGACCGGACGCGACCTGATGGAGGGCGGCCACGACAACCGGCACAGCCACACCGGCGCCGACTGGCTCGGGAGGTTCTTCGGACCCGAGGTCACCGAACCCGTACGGCTGCACGTCGCCGCCAAGCGCTACCTGTGCACCGTGGAACCCGGCTACTTCGCCCTGCTGTCCGAGGCCTCCGTGCACACCCTCCGGGTACAGGGCGGCCCCATGTCGCCCGAGCAGGCCCGCGCGTTCGCCGCGCACCCGGGGGCCAGGGACGCCGTCGCGGTGCGGCGCTGGGACGAACGGGCCAAGGACCCGGACCGCCCGACGCCCGGCTTCGAGCACTTCAGGCCGCTGCTCGAAGGCCTCCTGAAGCCGGACCACGCATCGGCCTGAGCGGCCGGGGTGGGAAGGCCGACCCGGCCCGGCGGGCTCAGTCCTCGCCGAGCCGGCGTCCAAGGGCGCTGGTCGCCGTCGAGTTGTGCACCGTGAACGCCACCGTCCCCGGCAGATAGCGGTCCTCGGACCACTCCACCGGAGTGCCCGCCGGGTCGGTGGAGCGCCGGCGTTCGCGCAGCAGCGCCCGACCGGGCGGGCAGCCGAGCAGCTCGGCGTCGTCCGGGTCCGCGGGCAGCACGTCGATGGTGTGATGGGCATCGGTGAACAGGACGCCGTGCAGCTCCAGTTGCTCGGAATGCGACACCGCGTCCACCGGCAGCGCGGCCACCAGCTCGCCGATCCGCTCCGGGTAGGTGGTGCGCTCCACCATCACCGGCGCGCCGGACAGAGTCCGCACCCGCCGCACCCTGAACACCCGTGCCCCCTCGGCCACTTGCAGGTGGTGCGCCTCCTCCTCGGTGGCCCGCGCCGGGTCGACGGCCACGGTGCGCCCGCCGGGCTCCTCGCCCAACGAACGGGCCCACCGCGAGAACGACCTGAGCTCCGCGAAGCTCTGCAGCCGGGCCGCCCCGCCGAGCACCACCCGCCGCGCGCCGCGCCGCGAGGTCACCAGGCCGTCCGCGCGCAGCGCCGCGAGCGCCTGGCGGACCGTACCCCGGGACACGCCGTAGCGGCGGGCGAGTTCGTCCTCGGCGGGCAGCCGCGCGCCCGAACCGTACTCGCCCGCCGCTATGGCGGTCCGCAGATCCCCGGCCACTTTCCGGTAGAGCGGCGACTTGCTGGACACCCCGGCCCCCTCAACTGCCAATCAGTGAGCGGAGCAAGGTGAGGTCCGCCTCCTCCAGACTAGTCACCACCGTCCGCCCCCGGGCGGGTGCGATGGGCTCCACCGACGGCACCGCGAGGACCACGCAGCCCGCCGCCTCCGCCGAGGCGACGCCCGTCGCGGTGTCCTCCACCGCCACACAGCTTGCCGGGTCCGCGCCGAGCGCCGCGGCCGCCGCCAGATACGGGTCGGGCGCCGGCTTGGTGCGCTCGGTGTCCTCGGCCCCGTACACCGCGTCGAAGCGGTGGCCGTCGAGCGAGGTCGCCACCCGGCGCACGATCGCCCGCGGCGACGCGGACACCAGCGCGGTCAGGACCCCCGACTCCCGCAGCACGCGCAGGAGTCGGAGGGCGCCCGGCCGGGGCTCGGCGCCGTCGGCGAGGCGCGCGGTGAAACCCGCCCCCAGCTCGTCGGCCAGGCGCTCGCGCGGCGCGCACAGGGACGCGTGCAGCAGCTCGGCGGTGTCCTCCACCGAGCGCCCGTACACCGACCGGCGCCGCTCACCGACCAGCGCGTGGCCGTAGCGGGACGCGACCTGCTCGACCACCTCGACCCAGGCCTCTTCCGTGTCGACGAGGGTGCCGTCCATGTCGAACAGGACCGCGCGCAGCCCGCTCATGCGGCCTCACCGGCCGCGAGGACGGGCCGCCGCTGGGGCACGACGGTGACGCGGGCACCCGCACCGAAGGACCCGGCGGCGTGGGAGGGCAGATCGGCCTTGACCTCGGTGCCGTCCGCGAGGCGCACCGAAAGGCGGGTGTTCGCGCCGTGGAAGGCGCTGCTGAGCACCGTGTCGGGGCCGCCCTCCGTCACCTCCAGGGCCTCCGGGCGCAGCAGGAACACCGTCCCGGTCGCCGGGCCGTCCACCGGCAGGCGTACGCCGAGCACCTCGGCGAGGCCGTCGGAGGCGACCGCGCCGGGGATGCGGTTCATCGTCCCGATGAAGGACGCCACGAACGCGGTCGCCGGACGGTCGTACAACTCGGCCGGGGCGGCGCACTGTTCGAGCCGGCCGCCGCGCATCACCGCGACCTTGTCGGCCATCGACAGGGCCTCCTCCTGGTCGTGGGTGACGAACACGGTCGTGATGCCGAGCTCCAGCTGGAGCCGTCGGATCTCCTCGCGCAACTGGACGCGGACCTTGGCGTCGAGCGCGGAGAGCGGCTCGTCCAGGAGCAGCAGCCTCGGCTGGAGGGCAAGCGCCCGGGCCAGCGCGACGCGCTGCTGCTGCCCGCCGGACAGCTGGTGCGGAAAGCGTCCGCCGTGTTCGGGCAGACCGACGAGCTCCAGCAACTCGGCTGCCCGGGAGCGCCGTTGGGCTGCGGGGACCTTGCGCATCCGCATCCCGAACGCCACGTTGTCGGCCGCGCTCAGATGCGGGAAGAGGCTGTAGGACTGGAAGACCATCCCGGTGTCGCGCCGGTTGGCCGGCACCGGCACGATGTCCTCCCCGTCGAGCAGCACCTCGCCCGCGTCGGGCCGCTCGAAGCCCGCGAGGACGCGGAGCGCGGTGGTCTTGCCGCAGCCGGACGGGCCGAGCAGCGCCAGGAGTTCACCGGGCGCGACGTCGAGGTCGAGCCCGTCGAGGGCCACGGTCGGCCCGAACGTGCGGCGCAGGCCCCGGATCGTGAGGGCGGTGCCGGTGCGCGGCGGTGCGGTGGTCATCAGACGGCTTCCTTCTTACGAATCGTGCGGGTCGCACCCGTCGTGCGGGCGCCACGGCCGCCCCGGGTGCGGGCGAGGCCGGTCAGGACGAGCAGCAGCCCCCAGGTCAGCAGCAGGCTGAGCAGCGAAACCGCCACCGACAGCTGGGCGTTGGCGCCGGAGGCCTGCACGATCCACACCGCGAACGGCTGGAATCCGAGCAGCGAGGCCACCGTGAACTCGCCGAGCACCAGAGCGAGCGCCAGGAACGAGGCGTTGAGCAGCGCGGTGCGCAGATTGGGCAGCACGACCGTGAACAGCGCCCGCGGCCACGACGCCCCCAGATCGCGGGCCGCCTCCACCAGGGTGCGCACGTCCACCGCCCGCAAACCCGCCTCCAGGGAGCGGTACACGAACGGCAGCGCCATCACGACGTACGCGAAGACCAGGACCAGCGGGAACGACGGGTTCTGGATCGCCACGAACGTCTCGTACAGCGGGGTCGTCGCCAGATGGTCCGGCCCCCACTTGAGGACCGTGCCAAGACCCGCGACCAGGGCGACCGGCGGCACCACGAGCGGCAGGGTGCACACCACTTCGAGCACTGCCCGCAGCCGCCCCGAGCCGGAAAGACGCACTGCGAGCGCGGCGGGCAGTGTCAGGAGCAGGGCGAGCGCCACGGTGGCCAGCGCGAGCCCGAGCGACCTGAGCAGGGCCGCGGTGAACCCGTCGGCGCCGAAGATCTGCGTGTACGAGTCCAGGGTGAAGCCCTGCCCGGGCACGTCCACCGTGAACACCAGGGAGGCGAGCAGCGGCACCGCGAAGTAGGCACCTGCGATCAGCAGGACCGCGCCGCGCCAGGGGCGCAGCGGATGCGTCAGGCGAGCCATCGGGCGCTCCTTCGCTGGAGGGGCAGATGGACGGCCATCACCAGGAGCGCGACGATCACCATGTCGAGGCTGAGTGCGAGCGCCACGTTCTCCTGGCCCACCAGCACGTTCCCGGACAGCGCGTCCGCGATCTGCATGGTGACGAGCGGCACCGAACTGCCCACCATCGAGGCGGCCGTGGCGTACGCGGCGAACGCGCTGCCGAACAGCAGCACGAACCCGCCGAGCAGCGTGGGCAGCAGCACCGGGATGCCGACGTGACGCCAGTACTGCCAGGCGCTCGCCCCGCTGCTCCGGGCGGCCTCGCGCCACTGCGGGCGCAGCCCGTCCAGGGCCGGTGCCACGGTGAGCACCATCAGCGGGATGAGGAAGTAGAGATAGGTCAGGGCCAGTCCCCAGAAGCTGTAGAGGCTCCAGCCGTGATCGGCCAGGCCCAGCTTGGTGGTGAGGACGCCCGCGTTGCCGAGCGTGGCGACGAACGCGAAGGCGAGCGGCACCCCGCCGAAGTTGGCGAGCACGCCCGATGCGGTGAGCACGGCCTCGCGCAGCGCCTTGCCGCGCGAGGTGACGACGGCCTGTGCGAGCAGCAGCCCGAGCACGGCGGCGATGGCCGCCGTGGTGGCCGCGAGCTTCACGCTGCCGAGCAGCGCCGTCCAGTAGGCGCCCTGCACGGACTGGCTCAGATTGCCGAGCCCGTACGAGCCGTCGACGGACAGCGCGCCGTTCAGCATGGCGAGGGCCGGCAGCCCGAAGGCGAGCGCGACGAAGGCGAGCAGCGGGAGCGCGGCGAGCCAGGCGCCGGGGCGCCTGCGGCCCCGGCGTTCCTTGGGCCGCTCAACTGCCGCCGCTGCGGCGGGTGTTGAGGTGGTGGCGACGGTCATGATGGAGTGATCAGCCCGAGATCGCCTTGGCCCAGCCGCCGGCGAGGGTGGTCTTCGCCTTGGTGTTCTGCGCCTCGGTGGGGAAGGTGGGGGTGCCGGAGACCTGCGGAAGCTTGGCGGCGGCGGCCTTGTCGAGCGTGCCGTCCTTGTCCATGGCGGCCATGAGCGCCGGGCGGGCGTATCCCTTCAGCCACAGGTTCTGGCCTTCGGCCGAGTACAGGTATTCCTGCCACAGGCGGGCGGCGGCCGGGTGCGGGGCGTCCTTGTTGATGGCCTGCGAGTAGTACTGGGCGTAGACGCCGTCGGAGGGCACCGCGGTCTTCCAGTTCAGGCCCTTGCTCCTGAACTGGTCGGCGTAGCCGGCGTTCAGGTAGTCCCAGTCGATGCTGATCGGGGTCTCGCCCTTCTCGACCGTGGCCGGGGTGGACTCCACCGGGTTGTAGTTCCCGGCCTTCTTCAGCTTGGCGAAGAAGTCGAGGCCGGGCTGGATGTCGTCGAGCGAGCCGCCGTTGGCGAGGGACGCCGCGTACACCCCGGCGAAGGCCGAACCGGACTTGGTGGGGTTGCCGTTGAGCGCGACCTGGCCCTTGTACTCGGGCTTGAGCAGATCGGCGAAGGTCGTCGGGCACACCTTGACGCGGCCCGCGTCGCAGCCGATGGAGACGTAGCCGCCGTAGTCGTTGAACCACCGGCCCTGCGCGTCCTTCTGGGTCGCCGGGATCTTGTCGAAGCCCGCGACCTTGTACGGGGCGGTCAGACCCTGCTCGCCCGCGGACTGCGCGAAGGAGGCGCCGAGGTCGAGGACGTCGGGGGCGCGGTCCTGGCCCTTGCGGGTCTTGACCGCGTTGATCTCGTCCGCGCTGGCCCCGTCCGGGTTCTCGACGGACACCTTCACGCCGTACTTCTTCTGGAAGCCGTCGATGATCGCGCCGTAGTTGGCCCAGTCGCGCGGGATGGCGATCGCGTTCAGCGTGCCCTCCTTCTTCGCGGCGGCGATCAGGGCGTCCATGCCGCCCGCGTCCTGGAGGGAGGCCGCGGTCGCGAGGCTCTTGCCGCTCTTGCCGGAGTCGGCCGCGGCGCTGGACGCCCCGGACTTGGCGCCGCAGGCGGCGAGGGCGAACGCGGAGGCGGCCAGGGTCACGGCGAGGCCTGCGGTGCGTATACGGGGGGCGATCACGGGAGCTCCAAGTTGTACGGACAACTGTTGTACAGACAACTCCATTACGAAGGGGGTGGATGTCTGGCCGGTTAACGCCGGGCGGCGGGGGCGATGCGGTTGGCGGACGGATCCGGTCACGACTTGGCCGGTTCCAACCCCCTGGGGCTCAGCCCCAGACCCCGTTCGCGCCTGAACGGCGCTCGTCCTCAATCGCCGGACGGGCTGAAATGCTCCGGTGCTGGCCCGCACCAGGCATTTAGGGGCGCGGGGAACTGCGCGACCAGCCACGCACGGTCCGCAGCCGACGCACTCACCCCCGGAGGGTTGCGGGAAGGGGCGGGGTGGGGGAAAGCCCGGGGGCGCGGCGAACTGCGCAAATAGGCGGACCCGCACCCCGCAGGGGCCCCGCACCCCGTACCGCCCCGCACCCCGCAGGGCCCCGCACCCCGCGAGGGACTACGTGTCGCACTCCAGGACCGTGCGGCACAGGCCGCAGCGGGCCCGGACCCGGCCGCGCACCGGGACCCGGATGCGCTGGTGGCAGGTCGGGCAGGCGAAGCGGACCCGCAGCCCGTCCGGGCCGGGCTCGAAGGCGTAGGGGGAGCCGGGGTCCGCCCGGGTGCCGCCGTGCTCCTGGGCGTGACGGCGGTCCTTGGCGTAGCGCCGCCGGCCCGACCAGCCCGCCGCGGTCAGCGGCGGGTGCTGCCCGTCCCGGCGCGCCAGGGCCGCGCCCGCCGTGTACGCGGGGTAGGCCTGCGGGCTGGTGAACCAGGGCGAGGGGTCCTCGCCGAACAACTCCGCCCGCTTGGCCAGGACGTACCCGAACTCCTCCGGGGTCAGATAGCCCAGCTTCTGGCTGGTCACCGCGTCCTCGCGGAACGCGTCGAGCAGCAGCCAGCCCGCCCCCAGATACGTCGTCACGGTGTCGGTGAGGATCTCGTTGTCCCGGGTCCCGGGGAACGACAGGTCCAGGCGGTGCAGCAGCACATGCGTGATCTCGTGCGCCAGCGCGGCCCCGATGTCACGGCGGTGGCTGCGGAACCGGTCGTTCAGCTCGATGAAGTACTCGGGCCCCGCGGCCAGTTCGACGCTCGCCGCGTGCTGCATCTCGCGAAAGCCCACGATCATGCGGGCATTGGGCAGGTGCAGGTGCTGGACCAGCGCACGGGCCACCCGCTGCGCGCCCAGGTGCAGGTCGTCGTGGTCGGCGAAGGCCACGTCGGCCGGCAGCACGCTCGTCGCGTACCCGTGCAGCCCGTCGTAGGAGAGCCGTCTGTGCAGCGCGGTGATGGCCGCACGCACGGTGGCCAGGTGCGGATAGCCGTGCACCACCGGGCTCGACGCGACGCCCACGCTGCCACCCCGTTCCGGACCGCGGACCGGATTCCACTGTAAGGGGGCCGCCCGTGCGGGGGACCGCCCGCGCAGAGGGACGGGCCGCCGTCCGGCCCGGCCCGGCCGGGCGTCCCGAATTTGCGGGCCTCCGTCCGAACCTGGTCATATAGGGGCATGTCGATCACAGTGGTCATCGCGGACGACCAGGAAATGGTCCGGACCGGGTTCCGCATGATCCTGGAGAGCAGGTCCGACATCGAGGTGGTCGCCGACGTCGTCGACGGGCACGCCGCCCTGGAAGCCGTCGAGCGCCTCCAGCCCGACGTGCTGCTCCTCGACATCAGGATGCCCGGCCTCGACGGCCTCGAAGTCACCCGCCGCCTGGCCGGCCGCGACCGCCCCCGCATCGTCATCTGCACCACCTTCGACCTCGACGAGTACGTCCACGCCGCCCTGCACGGCGGCGCCTCCGGCTTCCTCCTGAAGGACGCCAGTCCCGAAATGCTCGTCGAAGCGGTACGTGCCGCGGCCGCCGGGGACTCCCTCGTCTCGCCCGCCATCACCGTGCGGCTCCTGAAGGAACTCGCCTCCGCCCGCCCCGCCGACGGCGTGCGCAAACCCGCCGAGCCGCTCACCGAACGCGAGCGCGACGTCGTGCGCTGCCTGGCCCGCGGCGCCACCAACGCGGAGATCGCCGCCGAACTGTACGTCTCCCTGTCCACCGTGAAGACCCACCTCGCCAACGTCCAGGGCAAGCTCGGCGCCCGCAACCGCGTCGAGATCGCCGCCTGGGCCTGGGAGAGCGGACTCGCCACGAGCGCCGCATGAGCCGCCCGTGAGCCCCGTACGCAGCTGGCTGCGCCACCACCCCCGGGCCGCCGCCTGCGCCCGCCCGCTGCTCGCCGCCGTCCTCGTCGCCCTCGTCACCTACGAAGGCGTCGCGCTCGCCCGCCAGCCCACCCGCCCGCACGCCATCGTGTGGAGCGCCGGCATCGTGGTGTGCCTGTGCGCGGTGCCGTGGGCGAGGATCGCGCTGGTCCCGCGCGCCTGGACGGCGGCCGCCGTCAGCTGGACCGCCACCGCCCTGCTCCTCGCCGACCGGCCCGAAGCCGTCTGGGGCATGGGCGAGGCGATCGCCCTGCTGGTGCTGCTCTCCTCCGTGCTGCTGTACGCGCCCGCCCGCACCGCCGCCGTCCTCGGCCCGGTCCTCGGCCTCGGCTGCGTGGCGGCCCCGGTGCGCGACGCCGACCCCGGCCGGTTCACCCTGCTCTTCGCGGTCCTCGCCGTGGTGGTCACCGCGTTCTCGCTCCTCATGCGCGCCCAGTCGGACCAGCGCGTCCGCGACCTGGAGGCCGTACGGACCGCCGAGCGCATCGAACTCGCCCGGGAACTGCACGACTTGATCGCCCACCACGTCACCGGCATCGTCGTCCAGGCGCAGGCCGCCCGCTTCACCGCCGTCTCCGGGGAGCGCGCCGCCGAGTCCTTCGCCCGCATCGAGGAGGCCGGCGGCGAGGCGCTCGGCGCGATGCGCCGCCTGGTGCGGGTGCTGCGCGAGGGCGACCCCGAGACCGAACCGGTCGCCGGGATCACCCAGGTCCGCGAACTCGCCGCCCGCTTCTCCCGAGCCGGCCCCCCGGCCGTCCTCTCCATCGAGACCGGCCTGGAGGAGCGGCTGCCCGGGGACGCCGCGGCCCTCGCCCACCGCGTGGTGCGCGAAGCCCTCACCAACGTGCGCAAACACGCGGCCGACGCCACCGCCGTACGCATCGCCATCCGCACCACGCCCAGCGGCCTCGAAGTGCGCGTGTCCGACGACGGCTCCAGCGCGGCCGCCCTCGCCGAACAGGCCCGCGGCGGCGGCTTCGGCCTCGCCGGCCTGACCGAACGCGTCACCGCGATGGGCGGCGCGCTCGCCACCGGCCCCGCACCCGAGGGCGGCTGGCAGGTCACCGCCGTCCTGCCGCTGGACGACGACCCCCGCGCACGGCTGTAGGACGGGCCCGGCGGGCCGGGGCGACCGGACCCGCCGGACCCGCCCGTACCCCGGCCACCGATGCGGGGGCGGCCGGGGCGTGAAGGGGGCCGGTCAGACCGCGAGCACGCGGATCGAAGGGTGCTCGACGGTGTTCAGATACAGCTTCTCCTTCTTGCCGTCCTGCTCCAGCTCCACCACGAGCCGGTAGCGGTACACCCCGGGCCGTGTGGTGCTCAGGACCGTGCCGGCCCAGTAGTAGTAGACCGGGGTGAAGGGGTCGCGCATCCGGTCCGGCATCCCGTAGATCTTCAGCTCGGTGCAGATCTTCCGCTCGCTGACGTCCTCCTCGTCCCCCTTCTCGGTGTCGAGGAAGACCAGGCTGCTGATCTTCGGCATCGGCGGCCAGGTGCCGTCGGGGCGCTTCTCCATGTCGACCGGCCGGATGATCCAGTTCAGGACCTGGCCCTGCTTGCAGACCGTCTCCAGCCGATGCGTGCCCTGGCCGGTGCCGCCCACGCTGTTGTCCATCATGAACAGGGAGTCCTTCAGCGAACCCGTCCGCACGGCCCGCCCCATGTTCACGAGCGTCACGATGTTCAGCTGTACGGAGTTCAGCTGACCGGGGTTCTGCTTCTCCACCTCGCTGGTGCGCGTGCTGGTGCTCAACGCTCCTCCTTCGGACACGGCGTTCAGCCGAACAGGGCCGGCGACAGCGTGGTCGTGACGGGCTCGGTCCGCGTGCCCACGCGGAACTTGATCCGGTACGGCGCCTCCAGGATGTCGTCCCGCTTCACCGTGCCGATCCAGTACGCGACATCGGTACCCGGATAGGTCCTGCGCTCCGGCTCGACCACCGCACGGTCGATCACGATGTCGTCGATGCTGACGAACGCCTCGCACTCCAGGGCCAGCACGTTCCACAGCAGCTGGTCACCGCGGCGCACCTTGGTGCGCAGCTCCTCGGTGCCGAACCCGGTCGAGCCGCCCGCCTTGTTGGTGTCGTACAGATACAGGTGACCGTGCACGCTGTGGGAGGCCAGCGCCCCCACGCAGTCCACCACGGCGGTGATGGAGATCGGCCGCCTGGCGGCGGTCAGGCTCTCCCGCAGCTTCGGTTTCGTCGTCATCTGCTCCTCCTCGTCCTTGCCGGTCAGGGATGTCTACGAGAACGCGCGCGGCGGGACGGGCAGCAGTCCGAGGCCCGCCTTGGTGAAGGCGTTGCGCTTGGGCTCCGTGGTGACCCTGATCTTCGACTCGCACGTCAGGTTCACCGGCTCCCACAGCGACTCGCCGCCCTGCTCCACCAGCTGGTGGAGCTGGATACGCATCGTGTACGCGTAGGTGCCCGGCCGGGAGGTGTCGACCGTCGCCGACCAGTACCAGCCGTCGGTCACCAGATCCGGGGAGCCGTACTCGGCGGGATAGATGACCTTCTCGTCCACGGCCTGCCCGTAGATGTCGGTGATCACCGGCGCCGGGTAACTGTGCGCCTGCGTACCGCCGTCGGACACCACCTTGCCGGTCACGTCCAGGACCTTCTGGCCCGAGAGCCGGCCCCGGGTGCGCCGGGTCGTCTTCACGCGCCGGCCCGCGCTCTGCCGGATTCGGCTCAGCTCGGCCGCCGCGTCCGTGCCGCTCGTGCCCGACGTGGCCGCCAAGTGGTCGAGTTCGGTCAGGGCCTGCTCGTCGGTCTGCCGGGCCCGCTCGGCCTCGTAGCCGCGCGGCACCGTCGGCGGGATCGAACCCAGGCTGTACGGAAGCCAGTTGAGGACCTGCTCACTGGCCTGCGAACCGTCGCTCCAGTAGGAGCCGCTGATCGCCGTGACCAGTTCGCCGGTGCCCTGGTTCTCCGAGCCCTGCAACTTCATGTTGTCGAACAGGTACGTGTTGCCGTCCAGCGTCCGGGACTCCAGCGCGTTGCCGACGTCCACGAGCACGATGACCGCTAACTGCTGGGGCATGGGCCCACCTTCCTCGTTGGGTTTGCGCTCGTCTGCCGTGCGGTCACTGACACATCAGCGCGGGCGACGCGATGTGCAGGGTGCTGTGCTCGCCCTCGTACATCTGCACCTCCAGGCGGTACTGATGGGCCACCCCGGGAGCCAGCTGGGGCACCACCCCGCTCCACACCTCCAGCTCGGGGTTGTGCCGCTCCGGGCCGTGCCCGTTCCGCCCGCCCCGACCGTTCTGCCCGCTCTGACCGTTCCGTCCGTCCGCGCCTGCACCTGCACCTGCGCCCGCGTCCGTGGCCTCCGCGTCCGCGTCCCCGTCCTCCGCGTCCGCGCCGAGGAAGGTGATGCCCTTGATCTCGACCGGGGTCTGCAGGTCGACCGCGAGCGCCGACCAGGTGACGACCTGGCCGGGCCGGACCACCGTGCACAGCTCGGGCGTCCCCTGGCCGGTGCTCTGCTCACCGTCGTCGATCATGCAGAGGTTGCCGTTGAGCAGGGTGCCGTCCGAGAGCGCCCCGATGACGTCCACCACCACCACGATGTTGACTTTCGGGTTCATCCTCACTCCTGTTCTCGTTGTCCCGCCGATACGTCCGTGCGTCGTGCGTCGTGCGTCTTGCGTGCGCGTCGTGCCCTAGCCCCGGTCCCGCACCAGCGGCACCTTCCCGACCGCCGTCCGCTCGATCTCGGGGGAGGAGCGCGGGACGAACGCGACCTGGAAGCGGTAGCCGGTCCGCTCGACCGACAGCGGGTTCGCCTCGCCCTGGTTGAAGAGGGACAGCGCGCGCGGCACCGCGTTCACGAACACGCGCTGGAGCCCGTACGGTCCGAGCGCCCTGTCGAACCGGAAGCTCAGCCCCGGCACGTCGTCCACCGCGGCGAACAGCGTGATGAGCCGCTCCTCGCGGTGGTTGACGAACTGCACCTCGTGCGCCACCTCGCCCAGGTCGACCCCGGTCGTCGCGCTCAGTTCCTCGCGGAGCGCGTCATAGGCGCGGGCCGCCGAGTACTGGCTGTCGGCCAGGTGCAGCACGTCACCGGTGCGCCCCGCGAACTCGAACTGCGACGTCTTGAGCCCCGGCCCGTCCAGGCGGGGCCGGCGGATCATCCGGTCGCCCAGCTTGAGCCGCAGGAGCGGCGCCTCATGGGCGTGCAGCCGCGTCACGACGAGCTCCCCCTCCTCGCCGTCGCCCACCCAGCGGCCCTCGTCGTCCACGATCTCCACCAGGTGCAGCCCCGGGACCGACGCCAAGTACGGTGATTCGGCGTGCAGTTGGAGCCCGATGGTCTCGGCCTGGGTGGCCGCGAAATAGCTGAGGATCGCCAGGTTCGGATACATCGCCTGGAGCTCGGCCCGCTTGCGCTGCGGCAGCACCCCGCTCCCGTACAGGGCGACCCGGAAGCTGTCCCGGGCCTCGCGGCTCAGGCCCGCGCCCAGTTCGCCGAGGATCGCGATGCCCGCGGTGATGCCCATCAGGGCCTTGGGCCCCGGATAGGAGAACATGTGCTCAAGGACCCCGGCGGAGACCGGTCCCGCCCCGATGTAGTTGACGCCCGGCACGTTCTGCAGAACACCGCCCACCATGGTGCCGCTGCTCCACATCTGGTAATCGGCCAGCGTCGTGTACAGCCACTTGGGGTCGGTGCCCCGCAGATACGCGGCGAGCTGATAGGTCCCCATGAAATGACCGGCGATCTCATAGGTGTCGCGCAACTCCCGCAAGGAGTAGACGATTTCCAGCGGACGTCCGCCACTGGTGCCGCCGCTCGCCACGACCTCGAATCCGCCGTGGCCGAGCGGAACCACCATTCCGGGCCGCTCTCCCATGAAGAAGTCGCGCTGGGTGTCCTTGTCGGACAGCGGAATGCGCTGCCATTCCTCGAAGGTGGCCGGCGCGCCCGTGATGCCGCCCTCGGTGAGCCGGTCCCGCCACAGCGGATTCAGCCGACACGTGTTGACCATCTGCTGCAGCCGGCGCAGCGTCAACGCGTTCTGCACGGCGTGCGGGAGCTCGCTGTACGGGGTCCGGCAGATCCGCTCGCATTCACGGATCTTCCCGGCGAACGAGTCGAGATGCGGAACGACCGCCGCGGACCCCGGCTTCACTTCCCAGTCCGGTATGAGCCGGTCCGCCAGCTCCGTGGCATCTCCGGGCGCCACCTGGGACTGCGGCTCGAAAACTGACGTCATGGACGGCCCTTCCTTCTTCGTGGGTGCCTTTCCGTTCCTCTTCACCGGGACGGCCGGTTCTGACGGAGCAGATCCCGTCCGACCCTGCGGATTTCGCCGAGCAGCATGCGGAAGTGCTCGGAAGTGACCTGATGGTTCATCATGACGACGCGCAGAGCGGCGACTTCATGCACGTCGACCTTCGAGATGAGGAAGTTCCCCTCGGATTTGATCCGGTTCCGGA
Organism: Streptomyces xanthochromogenes; assembly: GCF_014650455.1. Lineage (GTDB taxonomy): Bacteria > Actinomycetota > Actinomycetes > Streptomycetales > Streptomycetaceae > Streptomyces > Streptomyces xanthochromogenes. The sequence goes on from NZ_BMUZ01000002.1 coordinate 550,541, forward strand.
TCTCCACCTGGACGTCGTGCACGTCCTCGTCGCCGAGCCCCGCGGGCCGAAAGCGGAAGCACAGGATGTTCGCCTCCGGGCAGTGCAGCGTCTCGAAGTCGCTTTCCCGCACGAGGATGCGATGGGCGTCGGCCGTCAGCCGGCACAGATACTCGATCTTCCGCGCGAACAGTGCCCTGCCGTACACGGCCCACAGCGTCCACAACGGCATGATCATCGGACGCTTGGTGCATTCGAAGTTCTTCTCGCCGCTGTCCAGTGCCGTATAGATGTCCGGTTCCTCGTCGAACACATAACTCGCCCGTTGGCGGAACGCTCCGAGGCTGTTCTCCTTGTTCCGGTAGAACAGCAGCGTGCAGGGCGCGGGCGTGAACAGCATCTTGTGCGCGTCCCAGGTCAGGGAGTCCGCCTTCTCGATCCCCCGCAGTTTGTGCCGCAGTTCGTCGGACACCAGCAGGCTCGCCCCGTGCGCGCCGTCCACGTGCAGCCACAGGCCCCGCTCGCGGGCGAGGTCGCCGAGCTCGTCCAGCGGGTCGAAGGCGCCCATCGCGGTGGTGCCCGACGACGCCACGAGGCAGAACACCTTCAGGCCCCGCCGCGCGGCCGCGTCCAGCACTCCGCGCGCCCGCTCCACACAGATCTGGTGCCGTTCGTTCAGGGGGAGCCGCACGATCTGCGCGTCGCCGATGCCCATCACCCCGGCCGCCCGCGCCACGCTGTAGTGGACGTCGTCCCCGACCGCGACGGCGGGCCTCGGCTGTCCCGCCAGACCCGAGCCGCCCTCGGACCAGAACCCGGGGAAGGCCTGGTTGCGGGCCGCGAGCAGCGCCGTGAGATTGGCGAGCGAGCCCCCGGACGTGGTCACCATCGCGAACCCGTCCCGCTCCCAGCCGATGAAGGCGTTCAGCTCCTCCGCCATGATCCGCTCGGCCACGCTGGGGAGTTGGGCGGCCTCGTAGAACGAGGACGGCTGGTTGACGACCGAGCTCACGAAGTCGATCACCCCGGATAGCGGCACGACCCCCGAGAACTGCCGCCCCATGTAGCCGGGCGAGTGCACCTGGATGCCGGTCCTGATGTACAGGTCGACGATCCCGGCGAGTTTGCGCTCGTCGAACGGCGCGATCCCGGTGCGCTCCGTCGTCATCAGCGCCCGTGCCGCGTCCGCGAGCGCCGCGGGGTCGGTCAGGTCGAGCCCTCTGATCGAAACGTCGGACAGATGCTTCTCCAGCTTGGCCACGACCGTCTCGGACTGCTCGCGAAAGAGCCGGGCGTCGAACGCGTCGAGCGGCAGGCCGCTTTCGAGCGTGCCCGTCGCACGCGGTGGCGAGGACCCGGGCTCCGCCGCCGCGGAGGCTGGCTCCGGGCCGTCGTGCCGCACGCCGAAGGGGTACTCCGACCGGTAATCCGTCAACGGGATCTCCTCTGAAGAAGGTGACGTTTTTGGGCATGGCGATGGCCAGAGGCTGACGGGACGAATGAGAAACGTCGAGGAATCGCGGGAAAGGGCCGGAAGGTCCCGGCGCGTCTGGTCGAGACGCGCTCGCGGGACGATGCTCGGGGCCCGCGGGGTCGAGGCGGGGCCGCCGGCCGGCACGGCGCGGTGGGAATGTGAAACGGAAAGGGAAAGCGGCGGGCAGGGAAGGAGGAAGGGGAGGAGGAGCGGGAGAGGGGGAACGGAACGGAAGAACGAACGGAAACGGAGGGTCGGAGGGCGGCGTGAATGACGCCGTGGAATCCGTGGTATCCGTGGAATCCGGCGGGTGTCCGCCGGAGAGGAAGGATCGGTCCGCTCCGGCGGACCGTCACGTGTCAATGCCGCGACGGGCCACATGCCGGTGAATTCTGTGCGGCTCGTAGGCGCTGTGCAGTTCGCACGGGGCGCGCGTTGCGTCCAGGCGCGAATGGTCGGGTAGGCCGGGCAGGTCGGACAGGCCGGGCAGGTCAGGTAGTTCGTCCGGGTCGCGCTGCTCGTACTGCTCGTGCTGCGGAGGAAATCACGGCCTGATGAGGTGGAAAGTCCTCGCACTCACCTACAGGTGGCCGGACCGCGCAGTGCCGTGGTGCGACATCTGCCCGTGGGGTGTTCGCGAACTCCGAGCCTCCTTGCGCCCTGCCGGGCGGCGCCCCCATTCGTGTCCTTCCGTTTCACCCGTACCACCGGCTCCCACCCCCTAGCGCTCGCCGAAGGCGAAGTACTCCACGGCCGTTTACCGAATTCTTGTTCGGTCAGGTGTGCGGTGGTCCGACCGCGCCCTGATCCTGCCCTGGTCAGCGCTTCGCAGAAACAACAATAGGGGCTCGCATTCGCCAGCCGTGTCGTTTCGGGGAGTCTGTCCGAAAAGGAGCAAGACGCTCGATGATGCCCGCAACGCATTACGGACGGCACCGAATCCGCAATTGTCCGGGGTGCGAGGCGGGAAGCAGGCGGTTCGCCGGTGGCATAGGCCAACGGCAGATCCTTTACGCCGTGCCGTGTGACCGCCGGACGCCACCGGTGCGGCCGGTATGCGTCGGCCCGCCCCGGACGGGCCCGATCCCACCCGCCACCGTGACCCGTTAGTCCAACATCTCCCTCCTCTTTGTCCATGGGCCCACCCGCACCCAGCGGAACATCGTGGCCCGCACCGGAAGCCGCCACGACAAGGAGCGAGCGTGAACGCCGAACAGCACGGGGACCAGCACGGGCCGAACCGCAGGACGGTGGTCGCGGCCACCGCCCTCGCAGGTGCCGGAGCCGCCCTGGGCATCCCCTCGGCGGCCCGCGCCGCCACCCTGCCGGCCGGGGAGGCGGTGCTGCGCTCCACCGCGCTCGACGTCCGCGTCGACAGCGCCTTCCCCCGCATCGTGTCGTACACCGACCGCGAGACCGGAGCCGTCCTGCACGGCCAGGAGGACACCGTCACCGACGTCCTCATCGACAACACCCCGCACACCCCCACGGTGACCTCACGCCCGGACCGCGACCGCATCACCTACACCCTCGCCTTCGACGGCGGCACCGAGATCGGCGCCGAGATCCGGGTGAGCGGCCACCGCGTCGACTGGCGCATCACCCGCATCGACGACACCGCCGCCCTGCGCGTGGGCACCCTGCAGATCCCCGGCCTCGCCCTGCTGTCCGTACGCAGCGACCAGCCCGGCGCCCAACTCCTGGCCGCACAGATCCAGTTGGACAAGGCCAAGAGCGGCGACACCCTGATCATCCCCACCGCCGACACCGCCCCCGACGCCAAACCCACCGGCTGCGCCTACGCGGCCCTCGCCCACCACGGCCTCGGCGGCGCCATCGAGACCAACACCGTCTACGACAGGCCCGACACCACCCCCGGTGCCACCTGGGAGAACGGCCGGCTGTGGCGCCAGACCCTGAAACGCGACGGCTACGTCAAGGCGCAGCTGACGCCCGGCCAATGGACCCACCGCGCCGCGACCGCGCCCACCGGCGCCACCGAACCCCTCCCGTACGCCACCGTCATCGTCACCGCCGACCGCAACGGCGACGGCGCCATCGACTGGCAGGACGCGGCCATCGCGTTCCGCGACATCATGGTGACCCCGCTCGGCGCCGACGACCAGCACCTGCGGGTCGTCGCACACATCCCGTTCAACTTCGCGTCGCAGGCCACCAACCCGTTCCTGACCACCCTCGACAACGTCAAGCGGATCTCGCTCGCCACCGACGGGCTGCGCCAGTACACCCTGCTCAAGGGCTACCAGTCGGAGGGCCACGACTCGGCCCACCCCGACTACGCGGGAAACTACAACCAGCGGGCCGGCGGCCTCGACGACCTCAACGCCCTGGTGCGCGAAGGAAAGAAGTGGAACAGCGACTTCGCCGTCCACGTGAACGCCACCGAGTCCTACCCGGTCGCGAACGCCTTCTCCGAGACCCTCGTCGACAAGACCAACCGGCAGTGGGACTGGCTCGACCAGTCCTACCGCATCGACCAGCGCCGCGACCTGGTCTCCGGCGACATCATCAAGCGCTTCGCCGACCTGCGTCGCGACACCGACCGCGGCCTGAACGCGATCTACCTCGACGTGTTCCGCGAATCCGGCTGGACCTCCGACCGCCTCCAGCGCGCCCTGCGCGACCAGGGCTGGCTCGTCGCCTCCGAATGGGGCCACGGCCTGGAACGCTCCTCGCTGTGGTCGCACTGGGCCAACGAGACGGACTACGGCCCCGACACCTCGCGCGGCATCAACTCCCGCCTCATCCGCTTCATCCGCCACCACCAGAAGGACGTCTTCGCCAACAAGTGGCCCACCCTGCTCGGCCACGCCCACATGGGCAACTTCGAGGGCTGGACCGGCAAGACGGACTGGCAGGCGTTCTACGACCTCATCTGGACCGAGTCGCTGCCCGCCAAATACCTCCAGGCCCGGCCCATCGCCCGCTGGAGCGAGCACGAGATCACCTTCGCCGGGCCCGTCCCCACCTCGGTCTCCGACGCTTCCGGCGCACGCCGCATCACCACCGACGGCCGTCTCGTGTACGACGCGGGCACCTACCTGCTGCCCTGGGAGCCCCGCAACGCCACCGACCCCGAGAAGCTCTACCACTACAACCCGGCCGGAGGCAGCACCAGTTGGCGCCTGCCGCGCGGCTGGTCCGGACTGCGCAAGGCCTCCCTCTACCGCCTGACCGACCAGGGCCGCGCCCACGTCGGCGACCTGCCCGTCCGCGCGGGCAGCATCACCATCCCGGACGCGGCGGCGGGACAGCCGTATGTGATCTACCGCGAGCGGACCCGCCCCCAGGGCGACCCCGGCTGGGGGCGGTTCACACCCCTCCACGACCCCGGGTTCAACTCGGGCACCCTGCACGGCCGGCAGGTCGACGGCACCGCCCAGGTCGTCCGCAGCGCCCTCGGCGACTACGAACTCGTCCTGCCCGCCGGGGGAGCGGCCGCCGTCAGCCAGCGCCTGGCCCGCCTCGCTCCCGGCACGTACTCCGCCTCCGTGCAGGTCGAGGTCGGCGAGACGGCGGGGGAGCGGCGCCGGGCCGTCCTCGACGTGCGCACCGCGGACGGCGTCACCGCCACGAACTGGACGGACGCCTCCACCGCCGGCAACTACGTGGCCGCCGACCGCAAGCACGGCACCCGCTTCCAGCGCATGTCGGTCCCCTTCACCGTCCCGCCCGGCGGCGGCCCCGTCACCCTCACCCTGAGGGCCGACGCGGGCCGGGCCCGGGTCCGCTTCGACAACGTCCGCGTCGTACGGTCACGCCCGACCGGGAAGCCGGGGGCGTTCGCTTACGAGGACTTCCAGAACGTGCCGTCCGGCTGGGGCGTCTTCGTCAAGGGCGACGCGGGCGGTTCCACGGACCCGCGCACCCACATCGCCCAGCGGCACGCCCGGTTCACCCAGCGGGGCTGGAACGGCAAGGCGATCGACGACGTCGTCGACGGCACGCAGTCGCTGAAGTCGCGGGGCGAGAACGAAGGGCTCGTGTACCGGACGGTCGACCACACGGTCCGCTTCCTGCCCGGCCGGCGGTACCGGGTGTCCTTCCGGTACGAGTGCGAACGGGACGGCCAATACGCCTGGATCACCGGGGTGGACGCCCCGGCCCCCCGCGAACTGACCCGCGTCGCGCTTGCCGCTGTCTCGGAGCCCTCCCTGTTCACGTACGACTTCACGGCTCCGGACGCGGGGGCGGCGTGGGTGGGGTTGCGGAAGGTGGGGGACGACGGGGTGGCGGAATGCGTACTGGACACGTTCGAGGCCCGCGAACTGTAGCCCCCTGGGGCACCGGCCGAAGCTGCCCCCGCACGCAGTGCTGTTGGGGGCGCGGGGAACTGCGCGAGCAACCCCGCACGGTCCGCACCTTACGAACTCTCCCCCGGAGGGTCTCGGGAGGCCCCGATGCTCGTAAGTAGGGGTTTTGGAGGATACGGCCTGGTCAGGACGCAAGAAAGCCCCGCCCGGCACTGTGGCCGAACGGGGCTGGTCCCCGTCTGATCATGACCATGCAGGACAAGCTCAGCCCAGCGGCAGCGGGGTCTGTGCAACCCCGGCCTCGCCGTCTAGTGCCTGACTCGCAGCGCCGGCAACCGGAACTTGTTGCAATGGCAGGTCGGCACCGCCGCAGTGGTTGAGGGGGCTGCCGATCGGTAGGCCCAGCAGGTTGCCGCCGGCGGCGCCGCTGCCTTGGGTCGTATGGCCTGCCGCTTGGGCACCGGTGTTGAGGTTGGCGCAGTCGGTCCCGAAGGCCGGGGACAGGAAGTCTCCTACTCCTCCCGCACTGGCAGGAACTGCTGTGACCACTCCTGCTCCTGTAGCCGCCGCAGCGAGCAGCACGGCTACGGTCATCCTTTTCATCGGCATGCGTAGATAACGCCCACAGCTACGGAGAGTCACAAGATCTTCGGCTCATCCGTCGCGATCTCGGCGCCAAGCACTTACGCCATGTAGGACATGGTCTTAGCGGTGCGGGTCAGCCGGCGAGGACGTTGGTCAGCCGTGCAGCGGCCTTGCCGCCGAACAGGGCGAGGCCGCAGTAGAAGTCGATGCGGGTGCGGTAGACGGGCTTGTCGTGGGACTCGCCGAGGTCGGTGGTCTGCACGCCGCCGTTGGTCAGTCCGCCTACTCCGGCGTCGGCCTCGGTGGCGCCGAAGCGCACGGCGTAGATGTCGCCGGTCTGCTTGCCGCCGGTTCCGATGGTCATGGGAAGCACGTCGGTGCCGTCCAGCTTCTGACCGGCGTCAAGCAGCGGGATGCCCTTCCACGTGACGGTGCGCTTCCCGGCCATGTCGGCCGAGAGGAGTTCGGCACCGCCGAGCCGCCGGAAGCCGGACTCGATCTTCGCCCGGAGTGCGGGCATGGGGGGGGGATCACCTCCAGGCATGGGAAGAGTTCGCGCCAATGCATCGGATACCGGACGTTCCACCGAGAGTCGTAGGCCAGTCACGTTCCGTACTGAGAGCCTCGGGCCAGGTCGGCAAGGCGTCGACTCGAGAGGGGACACACGTGTCCTACGAGCAGGCGATTTCCGAGGCACCCGACGGGAGCACCATCTCGGCGCAGATCACCGTGACTCAACCCCGCGCCGTCACCGAGACCCGTAACGCACTGCTCGCGGCGATTGCTCGCGAAGCCGAGCTCGTCACGGAGCGGTCCGAAGGCCGGTCATCGGCTGCACTTGTTGAACTCGTGCGTGCCTTCGAGTCGGTGTCGGTGCCAGAGCGGCGGCTTAGCGACTTCGGACTCGACGTTGGCAGTATCAACGACGTGATTTTGGTCGGCGGCCAAACCCGGATGCCCCTGGTTCAACAATCCAGCCGGATCATCCCGGCGGACCAGGTCAAGCCCGAGGCCATCGGCACACTGTCCATCGAGTACCGCGACGGCCAGCCCGTCGTTGTCGTCAGCGGCGGGGCGTACATTCCGGCGAGCCTGACGGTCGTAGACAACTCCGGTGAGCCGCGCGCAATGTTCACCGCCCGCGGCAAGTACAACATCGCGCCTCTGGCATTGTTCGAGATGCCAAGCGAGGAGGAGGAGCGACGCCGATAGCCAATCCGGGCGAACCTGTGACACCAATCATGCGAGCGCCCCGGACTCCGCACGCGTCTTCAGCCCATGGCACCCGTGGCACAGCACCTGAACGTGGCTGTCTACGTCCTCGCCACCGAGGGACAGTGGGCGCACATGGTCCACGCCGACGTAGTGCCGTGGTAACCGAAGCCGAGCCCCATCGTTCCCACGGCATGACCACTCGCCGCACCGCCACCGCGCTCGCCGTGGCCGCCGCAGCTATCGGCGCCGGACTCGCCGCAGCAAGCCCCGCCGTAGCGGGAGGAGTCATCGTCGTCGCGTCCCCGTCGCACGACAATTCGTGCTTCAACACCGACGCTGCGCAGAGTCGCGATGCCACAAGGAACGGCAGTGGAACCGCCGCAGGGTTGCTAGCTGCACTCCCCATCGAAACCCCGCTCAACCACTGCGGCGGGGCAGACCTGCCGGGTAGTCACGGCCCCAGCAATGTGGAAGACGTGAACCAGAACAATGCAGCCGGGGTGGACAACACGGACGCACAGGGTTAAGGGCTCCTGCGGCCCCGGACTCCGTACGCGCCTTCAGCCCATGGCGGCCGTGGCACAGCTACCTGAACGTTGCTGTCCATGTCCTCGCCATCGAGGGACAGCGGGCGCACATGATCCACGTCCACCCCGTCCGCGGGGAAGTCTGCTAGGCACCAGTCGCACCACGCGGACCCTCGTTCCTGCACTCGTCGGCGGAGCCGTGCCGCAGCGTCGAACTGCTTCGCGCGCCGCCGACCACGTGAACGGCGAGCCCGAACCGTAGGACTCCTGGTGCGCTTGGTCGTGAACTCGGCAGCGTCCACGCCGAGTTGCCGGGTCGCTGCACTCAATGCCGGGGAGTCATCAGTCACCGCCTGGTGCTCGTTGATGTGTGGAGTGCCCGCCCCCGGACTCGAACCGGGGAACTCTGCCGATTGGGTACGGCGCACCTCTGCCGTTGGGTCAGCGGGCTTGTGTCGTCCTCGCAGGCGAGGCGGGACAACCGGGGGGACTGCACGCGCTTACGACCCCTTTCGGCGCCCCGGTCAGGGGCGGTTACTCGTGGGCGGTGCAGTCCCCGCACGCGTTGCCTCACGACCCTGCGACCACCCCGGTAACGCGGGGCGCGTGGTGCACGGGCAACGCTGGTTCCGAGAGTCGGGCACACGGTCCGCCGGATTCTCCCGTTGGGTGGGTGCGCGGCAGTCCCGCTCTCGGTATTGATAGGGAGCGAGCCTTGCCCAGAGAGCGGAAGTGGCGATGTGCCGAAGAGTGGCCCGGTCTCTCTTCTCTCTTATTTTTTCTACGTGTTCTAAAAAATGGGTTGGAACCGTCACTCTGACACCACCCTGCCCCGCTGTAGCGCCGAGCCGGCAGGGCCCACGCGCCCGCGTGCGGGCACGGGAAAGCCCCGGTGGTCCGCGAGACTACCGGGGTGGTGCGGGCTGTTCATACTGCATTTCCGGGCTCTGGGACCCGTGATGCACCAGCCCTGACCCGCACGCCCATGTGGTGCGGAATACGGCGAGCCTATCCGCCGTTTGGGGACGCCGAGGAACCCCGGCGATCGTGAGGAATCACCGGGGTGCACTCTGGTTTCAGGCGGGCCGCTAAGGCTTGTCCCGTAACGCGCCTGCACCTCAACTAGGAACGCAAGCCAGAGCACTTCCTCGCCAACGTCGGCATCGCCAGCACTCTGATCTGCTACCGCCGCATTACGAAAAGAAGTGGCTTCTTACGGCGAGCGACCAGGGTGCTCCGCTCCATGCGGTGTGGAGCGGAGCGGCCAGTGCACATCGAGCGGAGTTGAACATGTTCAACTTCTGTGGCAGCGTGAGGGCTCGATGATCTGGTGTGCGAAGCAGCCAGGGTGTGACGTGCGCAAGGGGGAGTCATGCGTGATGAACGAGGGCGAGTCGCTGCAAGGTTGCGCGGAGTGGCCTTGGCGGTCGTGGTGTTGACGCTGGCCACGGGGTGCATATGGCAGCAACAGACACTGGCTCGGGCCGACATCGTAGGCACCTGGACCGAGGGCGATACCGGAACCCTGCTCTTCAAGGACGATGGCACCGTCGTCGTAACCAACCTTGCCGAGATCAATGACAACGGCGACAAGATGTCGGAGTGCAGCGGCACCGGCGAGTGGGGCGTGTACCCCGACGCCAAGGAAGCGGAGACGTTGTGGACCACCGTCTGCGACGGCAACCCGTGGAAATTCGGCGGCTCAAAGGCGCATCCGCAAATGCGGCGCAGCGTGGGAGATCCCGACAACGGGAACCATCAAACCCTCAGCCGCAAATAGCGGAAGCCGATCGGGGTCCGAACAACTCCCGGCCGTCCGCCCCTGGAGGGGACACTCGTGGGGTCCATGGGGTTGCGGAAGTCGAAGACGAGCCGACCCCCGCCGATGCCCTCGGCGAAGACGAGCATCTTGCGGTGTTCCTTGGCCCACTTCGCCAGCTCGTGCATGTCGCCCATGGACCGGATGGCACGGTCGAAGCGCCACCACACCAGCACGTCAAAGGTGTCCGGCTGCTTGAGGCACATACCGAGCTGGGGGCGGTCGAAGGGGCCGACCTCGGACGCGGACACGTCCAGGTCCACCGCTTCGCGCAGTGCCTCGCCCTCGCCGAAGTCGATGCCGAGGGCTGCCGCCGCTATGTCGTCGGCCTCGCGCTGCCGCTCGGGGCTGGTCGTCTCATCCGTGCGCACCGACAATCGGACGCGACGAACCCCACGCAGGGTCTCGGAGGCTACTCCGGCGGTTCCGTATGTTCCATGCATGCTCCGTGTGGGGAGCGGAGATTGCTTCGGCTGCCTGACCTGCACAGATGTCGCCACGACCCGATCACTCCAGAACTAGGACTCTGGAGTGATCGGGAAGGGACGGGGTGGGGGATGGCCAAGGGGCGCGGGGAACTGCGCGGACTGCCACCCCCGGCCGCGCCCGAAGGGCGACGCGCTGAGCCCCTCCGGCGTTTGAGGAGCGGGTTCGGGGCGGAGCCCCGGCGGCGGTGGCCCAGGGTTCGGGGCGGAGCCGCGGCGCTCCCGCTCCCCGGGCCGGGAGGGGTCAGGCGCCCAGGGTGACCGGCCCAGCCCCCTCCGCACCCGCAAGCTCAAGCACCCACACCTCATTGCCCCCGCCCCGCAGCACCGCCCCCGGCACGTACAACGCCCGCTGCGGCCCGACCCCCCAGTACCGCCCCACGCAGAACCCGTTCACCCACACGAACCCCCGCCCCCACCCGGGCAGTCGAAGCCACGCGAACGAGGCCCCGGCGGACGGCAGGTCCACGGCACCCCGGTGCAGGCCGACGGCCCCCGCCGACCCCGCCGGGCCGAAGGGCACCTCCGCCACCGCGGGGGCGGAGAAGGCGTCCAGACGCAGACCCCGCGCCCGCACCCCGTGCACGTACTGCCGCTCGTGCAGCACCCCACCCGTGATCCCCTTCGGCTCCCCGCCGCGCGGCCCGTAGTTGACCCGGCCGAGGGACTCGACCCACAGCTCCACCGCGACACCCCCCGCCACCGGCCCGGGCAGCGTCGCGTCCTCGGTGTCGAGCACCCCGGCGCGTACGCCGTCGACGTACACCGTCGCCAGATCACGCAGCCCCAGCACCCCGAGCGGGTACGGCCGGCGCGGCCCGGGGACGTCGACCCGGTAGCGGACCACCCCCCGGTCCACACCCATCTCCTCGAACGTAGGAGGCACCGGCCGCTCGCACTCCTCGCCCCCCAGCACGTCCAGTACCGCCGGCAAGGCCGCCCACCCGTCCGCACCAACCACGTGCGAGCCGCCCAACTCCACCGGCGGAGGCGGCAGTTCGGGAAGAGCCCGACCGTCCTGGTACTGCGCGAGCACCTCCCGGAACCGCCAGAACTTCTCCGTCGGCCGCCCCGCCTCGTCGATCGGCGCGTCGTAGTCGTACGACGTGGCCGTCGGCTCCAGCGCCCCCACGTGCAGCTCGCCCGCCCGGTTCGCGCCGGACCAGCCCGCGAAGTTCGTGCCGCCGTGCGCCATGTAGAGATTGACCGACGCCCCGCACTCCAGGATCTCCCGCAGCGTCGCCGCCGCGTCCCCCGCGTCCCGCACCACGTGCTCCGCGCCCCAGTGATCGAACCAGCCGCACCAGAACTCCATGCACATCAACGGCCCCGACGGCTGATGCCGGCGCAGCACCTCGAACCCCTCGCGCGCCCCACTGCCGAAGTTCGCCGTGGCCAGCACCCCGGGCAGCGAGCCGCCGGTCAGCATGTGGTCCTCGGGCCCGTCCGACGTGAACAGCGGCACCGTGATGCCGCAGTCGCGCAGCAGCCCCGCCACGTGCTCCAGATAACCCTGGTCGGTGCCGTAACTGCCGTACTCGTTCTCCACCTGCACCATGAGCACCGGCCCGCCCCGGCCGATCTCGCGCTCGGCGACCTGGGGGAGCAGCACCCGGAACCAGCGGTCCACGTGGCCCAGATACTCCGCGTCGTTCGTGCGCGCCCGACGGCCGAGCGGGCCCGTCAGCCAGTGCGGAAGCCCGCCGTTCTCCCACTCGGCACAGATGTAGGGCCCCGGCCGCACGATCGCCCACAGCCCGGCCGCGTCCGCCGCGTCCAGGAACCGGCCGAGCGCCGCCACGTCCTCGTAGACCCCCGGCCGAGGCTCGTGCAGGTTCCACGGCACATACGTCTCGACGCAGTTCAGGCCCATCGCCCGCAGCATCGCCAGCCGGTGCCCCCACTGCGACTCGTGCACCCGGAAGTAGTGCAACGCCCCCGAGAGCAGGCGCACCGGCCGCCCGTCGAGCAGAAAGTCCTCGTCCCCCACGGTGAAGTCGCCCACCGGCCGCCCCGCCCATCTGTCTCGGTCACTGTGCCCGGCCACTCTCGCCCCTGGCGCGCCGCCGGTCCATGGACAAAGATCGGCGCTGATTGGACGCAAGGGGGACGGCACAGAACGGACATGGGCATGTATCACACCTGGATGCGGTATTTCACCCCCAGCCCGGCCCACCACCGCCTCGGCCTGGTCTGCCTCGGCGTGGGGCTCCAGCACGGCCTGCTGCCCACCGTCGGCCCCCGCACCCTCGACCACCACGTGGCCGTCGTCATCGGCGCCGGAAGCGGCTGGTTCCGCGGCGCCGACGGCCGCAGGCAGACCGTCACCGCGCCCGCCCTGATCTGGCTCACCCCCGGCATCCCCCACCACTACGGGCCCGACCCCGCCACCGGCTGGGACGAGTCGTTCGTCGACTTCGACGGGCCCGCCACCACCACGTACACCGAACTCGGCTACATCGACCCCGACCATCCCGTCGTGCCGCTCAGCGACACCGTCGGCGCCCGCGCCGCCGTCGGCCGCATCGCCAGGGCCGCCCGCCGCGGCAACCCGCTCCTGGAGGTCGAGACCGCCGCCGCCGTCCACGAACTCCTCGTCGCACTGCGCCGCGCCCGCGCCGACGTCGCCCCCGACGGCGACCCCGTACTCGACGCCCTGGCACGCGACGCCTTCCAGCCCCTGTCGGTGGCCGAACACGCCGCCCGCCACGGCATGACCCCCGCCGAGCTGCGCACCGCCGTGCGCCGGGCCGCCGGCTGCAGCCCCAAGGACTACCTCCTCGGCATCCGCCTCGGCCGCGCCAAGGAACTCCTCGCCGCCACGGAACTGCCGGTCGCGGCCATAGCCCGCCGCGTCGGCTACGACGACCCCGCCTACTTCTCCCGCCTGTTCACCCGCCGCGTCGGCACCGCTCCCGTACGCTTCCGCGCCCAGCAGGGCCGGGCCGTACCCGGCGGCTGGAGCCACCGGATCCCGGATCCTGAACACCCCCCGACCATCGCGGGCCATGCCACGTAAGCTCGATGACCATGACCACGATCGACCCCTCCGTACAGGCTGAGCTGGGCAGGCTCCGCGACAGCATCGACAACATCGACGCCGCCGTCGTGCACATGCTCGCGGAGCGCTTCAAATGCACCCAGCAAGTCGGCCACCTCAAGGCCGAACACAAACTGCCCCCGGCCGACCCCTCGCGCGAAGCCGAACAGATCGCCCGTCTGCGCCGCCTCGCCGAGAGCGCGAAGCTCGACCCGGCCTTCGCCGAGAAGCTGCTCAATTTCGTGATCGCCGAGGTCATCAGGCACCACGAGACGATCGCCAAGTCCGCCTGAGGCCCCCTGGGGCTCCGCCCCAGACCCCGTTCGCGCCTTAAGGGCGCTCGTCCTCAAACGCCGGACGGGCTGAAATGCCCCGGTGCGGGCCAGCACCAGTGTTTTTATGGGCGCGGGGCTGTGACATGTGCGGCTCCGCCGTGTGGGCGCGACAGACGAGCTCCGGTCCACCTAGAGGGCCGCGGGGAACTGCGCGACCAACCACGCGCGGTGCGAGGCCGCAGCGGGCTGGGGGGCGCCCCCCAGCACTCGGGGCCCCCACCCCCTCCGGGCCCCCGGGGCTCCCGCCCCTCCGGGACTGTGCCGCCCCCGGCACATCGGGCAGCATGGCCCCATGTCCGTACTGACGCGCGACGAAGCGCAGACCCGAGCCCGGCTCCTCTCCGTACAGCGGTACGCGATCGACCTCGACCTCACCACCGGCGGCGAGGACACCTTCACCTCCCGCACCGCCATCCACTTCACCGCGCACACCGCCGGGGACACCTTCGTCGAGCTCAAGCCCGCCGCGCTGCGCTCGGTCACCCTCGACGGAACGCCCCTGGACCCCGAGGCCCTCACCGAGAACCGCCTCGCCCTCAGCCTCACCGCGGGCCCGCACGAACTACACGTCGACGCCGACATGACGTACTCCCGCACCGGCGAAGGCCTGCACCGCTTCACCGACCCCGTCGACGGCGAGACCTACACCTACACCCAGCTGTTCATGGACGACGTGCAGCGCGTCTTCGCCGCCTTCGACCAGCCCGACCTCAAGGCCGTCTTCGACGTCACCGTCCAGGCACCCGACGGCTGGACCGTCCTCGCCAACGGCATCACCGCACAGCAGGACGACGGCCGCTGGAAAGCCGCCACCACCCCCCTCATCTCCACCTATCTCGTCGCCGTCGCCGCGGGACCCTGGCACTCGGTCACCACCGAACACGCCGGCCTCCCCTTCGGCCTGCACTGCCGCCGCTCGCTCGCCCCCTACCTCGACGCCGACGCCGACGAACTCTTCGACGTCACCCGGCACTGCTACGACCGCTACCACGAGAAGTTCGACGAGCCCTACCCCTTCGACTCCTACGACCAGGCCTTCGTCCCCGAGTTCAACGCCGGTGCCATGGAGAACCCCGGACTCGTCACCTTCCGCGACGAGTTCGTCTACCGCTCCGCCGTCACCGACACCGAACGCCAGACCCGCGCCATGGTCATCGCCCACGAAATGGCCCACATGTGGTTCGGCGACCTCGTCACCCTCCAATGGTGGGACGACATCTGGCTGAACGAGTCCTTCGCCGAATACATGGGCTACCAGACCCTCAACGAGGCCGCCCAGAGCGCCAGTTCGGGCCAGCTCCCCGCCTGGAGCAGCACCGACACCTGGGTCAACTTCGGCATCACCCGCAAATCCTGGGGCTACGACGCCGACCAGCGTCCCTCCACCCACCCCGTCGCACCCGCACCCGACGCCGTCCCCGACACCGCGTCCGCCATGCTCAACTTCGACGGCATCTCCTACGCCAAGGGCGCCTCCGCGCTCCGCCAACTCGTCGCCTGGCTCGGCGAGAAGGACTTCCTCACCGGCATCAACACCCACTTCGCCCGGCACAAGTTCGCCAACGCCACCCTCGCCGACTTCATCGACTCCCTCGCCCGCGCCACCGACCGCGACGTCCACGCCTGGGCCGAGCAGTGGCTGGGCACCACCGGAGTCGACACCCTCACCCCCACCGTCGAAGAAGCCGACGGCGCCTGGCACCTCACCGTCACCCGGCACGGCGAACGCCCCCACCGCCTCACCGTCGGCGCCTACGACGCCGGCCACGGCAACACCCTCGTCCTGCGCGAGCACACCGACATCGACGTCCCCCAGGACGAGCCCGCCGCACGCCCCGGCCACCGCCCCGCGCTCCTCGTCCTCAACGACCAGGACCTCACCTACGCCAAGGTCCGCCTCGACGACACCTCCACCGAGACCGCCCTGCGCGCCCTGTCCGGCGTCCCCGACGCCCTCACCCGCGCCGTCCTGTGGAACTCCCTGCGCGACATGGTCCGCGACGGCGAACTCGCACCCGCCGCCTACCTCGAAACCGCCCGCACCCACCTCACCGAAGAAGCCGACCTCGCCATCGTCCAAGGCGTCCTCGCCTTCGCCGCCGGCCACATCACCGACCGCTACCTCACCCCCATCGAACGCCCCGCCGCCCTCGCCCTGCTCACCGACCTCACCCGCGACCTCATCCGCCGCACCGAGGACGGCACCAACCCCGGCCTGCGCCTCATCGCCGTACGCCACTTCATCGACGCCGCCACCCAGCCCGACACCATCCGCGGCTGGCTCGACGAAGGACACGTCCCCGGCGGGCCCGCCCTCGACCCCGAACTGCGCTGGCGCGTCCTGACCCGCCTCGCCGTCCTCGGCGCCACCGACGACCAGGACATCACCGCCCACCTCACCGCCGACCCCAGCGCCACCGGCGAGGAGGGCGCCGCCCGCTGCCGCGCCGCCCTGCCCAACCCGGCCGCCAAGGAAGCCGCCTGGAACGCCATGTTCCACGCCGACACCCTGTCCAACTACCTCTTCACCGCCACCGCCCAGGGCTTCTGGCAGCCCGAACAGGAAGAACTCCTGCGGCCCTACACCACCCGCTACTACCAGGACGCGCCCCCGCTCGCCGACCGGCGCGGCCCCGTCATCGCCGAGGCCGCGGGCCGCCACGCCTTCCCGACCCCCGTCGACGCCGAAGCCCTGCACCTCGGCGAGGCCGCCCTCGCCCGCACCGACCTGCTGCCCGCCCTGCGCCGCAAACTCACCGACCAGGTCGACGACCTGCGCCGCGCCCTGACCGTACGGGGCCGCGCCACCCACTGAGCGGCCCACAACCGCACACCCGGCCGAACTCGGCCGCACCGGTGACGAGTTGAGGAGACGGGCCACGGGCCATACCAGCAACCGCCCTCCCCAACTCGCCCCCACCGCAAGGCAGTACCACTTTCGGGTTGAGATCGTTGTGCACGGCGGCTTCACCGGCCGAACCAGGACCACGCTGGTGAAGTCGCTGCCCGCACCCCCGAAGGAACCCCATGCAAAGGCCGCCCCTCGCCGGAGGCACCGCAGGGCCCGCGGCCCTGCGCCCGCTGATCGACGTCGTACTCGACGCCCTCCACCAAGGGGCGAAGTCCCGGGGCGGCCCCCTGCCCCCCGGCGGCCCCGAATCCGTCGCCCAGCGCATCCACGCCGCCGCCACCACGTTCCCCACCCCCGGCACTCCGTTCCCAGCCCAAGGCGCCGGCGGCCCAAAACCCCCCGCCACCCTCATCCCCGCCCACGGCACCGGCGCCGAAGAAGCCCTCACCACCCTCGTACGCACCCTCGCCGAAGGCTCCGCCGACCCCGCCGAACCCCACTGCGCGGCCCACCTCCACACCCCGCCGCTCGCCCTCGCCACCGCCGCCGACCTCGCCGCCGGCGCCCTCAACCCCTCCATGGACTCCTGGGACCAGGCACCCGCCGCCTCCGCGCTCGAAGCGCTCCTCACCCGGAGCCTCGCCCAGGAGATCTGGCCCCACGGCGGCGGCGCGCCCACCACGAGCGGCACCCCCGGCCCCACCGGCGACGCACTCGTCACCACCGGCGGCACCGAGTCCAACCAGCTCGCCCTGCTCCTCGCCCGCGAACACCACGGACCCGTCCAGATCGTGTGCGGCGCCCACACCCACCACTCCATCCACCGCGCCGCCTGGCTCCTCGGCCTGCCCGACCCCGTCGTCGTGCCCGCCCCCACCGGCACCACCGACCTCGCCGCCCTCGACGCCGCCCTCACCGCCCAGCGGTCACGGCCCACCCTCGTCGTCGCCACCGCCGGCACCACCGACACCGGAGCCATCGACCCGCTGCCCGCCATCGCCGACCTGTGCGCCACCCACCACGCCGAGCTCCACGTCGACGCCGCCTACGGCGGGCCCCTCCTGTTCAGCGACCGCCACCGGCCCCGGCTCGCCGGCCTGGAACACGCCCACACCGTCACCCTCGACCTGCACAAACTCGGCTGGCAGCCCGTCGCCGCCGGCCTCCTCGCCGTCGCCGACCCCAGCCGCCTCGCCCCGCTCGGACACCGCGCCGACTACCTCAACGCCGACGACGACACCGAAGCGGGCCTGCCCGACCTCCTCGGCCGCTCCCTGCGCACCACCCGCCGCCCCGACGCCCTCAAAATCGCCGTCACCCTACGGGCGCTCGGCCGCGACGGCCTCGCCCACCTCGTCGACCACGTCTGCGCCCACGCCACCCAGCTGGCCCAACTCATCGACCAGCACCACCAGTTGGAGCTCTACGAACACCCCACCATCTCCACCGTCCTCTTCCGCCCCCGCGACGCCGACGACCACGCCGTCGCCCACATCCGCCGCACCCTCCTCGCCAACGGCACCGCCGTCCTCGGCCGCGCCCACGCCCGCGGCCGCCTCTGGCTCAAAGCCACCCTCCTCAACCCCCACCTCACCCCCCACGACCTGCACACCCTCCTCGACACCACCCTCAGCGCCACCACACCCCGCGCCACCACCCCACCCCCCACGAAAGGCAGCCCCCGATGACCACCCCCACCCCCGAAGACCAACCCCACGACCTCGTCGGCATCGGCATCGGCCCCTTCAACCTCTCCCTCGCCGCCCTCGCCCAGGGCGTACCCGGCGGACTCGACACCGCCTTCTACGAACAACGCCCCGCCTTCCACTGGCACCCCGGCCTCCTCATCGAAGGCGCCTCCCTCCAAGTCCCCTTCCTCGCCGACCTCGTCACCCTCGCCGACCCCGCCAACCCCTGGACCTTCCTCAACTACCTCAAGCACCGCGAACGGCTCTTCCCGTTCTACTTCGCCGAAAAGTTCCACATCCAGCGCACCGAATACGACGCCTACTGCCGCTGGGTCAGCGAAAACCTCACCGACCTCCACTTCTCCCACCAAGTCGACGCCGTCCGCTGGAACCCCGAACGCGCCCTGTTCGAGATCGACTTCACCCAGCTCGACCTCCACGGCGAAGCCGAAGCACTCGGCCGCTCCTACGCCCGCCACCTCGCCGTCGGCGTCGGCACCCAGCCCCACGTCCCCGAACCCCTCAAACCCCTCGCCGACGCCCCCACCGTCCCCGTCATCCACTCCGCCGACTACCTCGACCACCGCGCCCGACTGCTCACCGCCGAGCACATCACCGTCATCGGCTCGGGCCAGTCCGGCGCCGAAGTCTTCCTCGACCTCCTGCGCAACCGCCCCGCGGGCGCCGAAAAGATCGCCTGGCTCACCCGCACCGAAGCGTTCGCGCCCATGGAGTACTCCAAGCTCGGCCTCGAACACTTCACCCCCGACTACACCCGCTACTTCCACGCCCTCACCGAACCCGTACGCGACCAGCTCCTGCCCCGCCAATGGCAGCTCCACAAGGGCATCGACGCCGACACCATGGCCGCCATCCACGACGAGCTCTACCGCCGCACCCAGCACGGCGGCTGGCCCGACATCACCATGACCCCCGGGGTCTCGGTACGCACCGCGGGCCGCGTCGCCACCACCAAGGTCGAACTCCACCTCGAACACACCCAGCAAGGCGTACGCGACCGCATCACCACCGACGCCGTCGTCCTCGCCACCGGCTACCGCGAACGCCCCCTCGGCCGCATGCTCGCCGGACTCGACCCCTACATGCGCTACGACAACGCCGAACGCCCCCGCATCGACGCCGAGTTCAAACTCGTCCTCGACGCCTCCGTCACCGGCAACGTCTACGTCCAGAACGCCGAACGGCACACCCACGGCGTCGGCGCACCCGACCTCGGCCTCGCCGCCTGGCGCAGCGCCACCATCCTCAACTCCCTCACCGGCAAAGAGCCCTACCCCCAGCCGGCCCGCACCGCCTTCACCACCTTCGGCCTCGACAAAAAGAACCAGGCCCGCCCGGTCAAACAGCAACCGGAGGGCCTGATCCCACTCGTCGAACAGCCGTGACGAACCGTCAGAACCGGGGCCGCAAGGCCCAGGCACGGCTCGGAACACGGCCCAGAACACAGCTCAGAACACGGGCACACCGTTCTGCGTCAGCTTCCAGTCCACCGAAGCGAACTCCGCCTGATCGATGACACCCTTCGCCTTCGCCCACGCGATCATCGTGTTACGGATCTCATCGGAGTTCGCCCACAGCTGCTTGGCGGTGGCCACCCCCGGGAAATTACCGCCACCATTGGCCCGGTAATTGTTCACCGCCAGCACGAACTGCGCCTTGTCGTCCAACGGCTTCCCGTCGAACATCACCTTCGACACCCGCGAACCGGCCGGCTGCGCGATGTCGACCTCGTACGACACACCACCCACCACGTCATAGTTGTAGTCCGGCGTGTTGTTCGCGTTGGTGATCCTGGCGGGGTCCACCGCACCCGTCGTCTGCACGTAGTAGTTCGCCGAGAACTCCAGATACGCCCGCACCTGAGCCCCCGTCAAAAGCCGCGCCTCCAACGTGTTCTCGTACACATACAGACCCGCGACGTCCTTGATCGTGACCTTCCCCGCAGGGATCACCGCGGTCCGCGAGAAACACGCCGCCTGCGACAGCACCGGCAACGCGGCGTACTCCGACGACGCCAGCGCCGCCTTCACCGTGTCCGCCTGAATACGGTTGATCAGATCGATGATCGGCACGTCCTTGTACGGGGCCTCCGTCGACCGCATCTCCGCCGCGTTCGTGCCCACCACCTGGTTCACATACGCCACGACCTTGTCGTGCTCCGCCTTCACCAGACGCTTCACCACCGGGTCCTCGGCCACCGCGTTCGCGTTCCGCACATCAGCCGTCACCGACGTCACGTGCCAGCGGCCCCGCACGAACTCCAGCGCGAAGTCGAAGACACTCAGCCGCATGCCCCACATGTACGGCTCGGAGAGCACCACGGACCTGCCGGTCTCCTTGTTCACCACCGTCCGCGACGCCACCTCCTTGTGCGTGTGACCCACCAGGATCGCGTCGATGCCCGGCACCTGCTCCGCCACCAACGACGACGCGTTCTCCGGATACGGCAACGCGTCCCCGTACGACGTGCCCCCGTCCAGACCCGAGTGATCCGTACAGATCACCACGTCACAACCCAGCGCCCGCAACTTCGGCACATAGATCTTCGCCTGCTCCACCAGACCCGGGAACGTCATCTTCCCCTGCACGTTCGCCTTGTCCCAGATCGCGATCCCCGGATTCGTCAGCCCCAGGATGCCCACCTTCACATCCGGACCGTGCGGCACCTTCAACCGCCGCACCGTGTACGGAGGAAACGCCGGCTTCAACGTCTTCGCGTCCAGCGCGTTCGCACCCAGCAGCGGAAAGTCCAACTGGTCCTGGAACGCCCGCAGGGTCGGAATCCCGTAGTTGAACTCGTGATTGCCGAGCGCCGCAGCGTCATAGCGCATGTGATTCATCGCCAGCGCCATCGGATGCTCGGGACCCCGCTTGCCGCCCGAACCCGTGATCGGCTCGACCCGCGCGTAGTAGTACGACAGCTGCGTGCCCTGGATGATGTCACCCGCATCGATCAACAGCGTGTTGTGACGGCCCTTCTCCTTACGGACCTGATCCACCAGCGTCGAGATCTTCGCCAGACCCACGTCGTTGTGCGCCGCGTCGTCGTACTCCGCGTCCGTGAAGTAGTCCCAGTTGAAGACATGACCGTGCAGATCCGTCGTGCCCATCACCGAGAACGCGTACCGCTTCGGCTCACGCCCGTGCCCGTGGCCCAGATCCCGAGTCCGGGGCGCCGCCTCGGCGGGCGACACCACACTCCCCGCCACGGCCACACCGGCCCCGGCCGCGGCCGTAGTACCCAAGAACGTCCTGCGGTTCAACGGCATGCTCTCTCCCTGAAGTCGTATGACACGCGCGGAAGTTGTGCGGACCGTGACGCGCGTAGACCCAGGGATTCTGACCCAGAACCAGCCACCCGCAACACCCCCCGCAGGTTGCGATCTGATGACCGGACCCCGACAGCAAGCCCCCACCCGACCACGCCCACCGATGCCACAGTGGACCCATGACCGACACCCAGCCCTACGGCACCCCCGAACAGCCACGCCTCGCCGTCCACGGCGAAGCCCACCTCGAAGTCGACCCCGAAATCGCCGGCATCACCATCACCATCACCACCCGAGGCACCGACCGCCGCGCCACCCTCGACGACCTCACCCGCCGCAACACCCACGTCATCGACCTCATCAAAAGCTACGGAGACACCATCGAAAAACTCGAAACCGGCACCTTCACCCTCACCCCCGAACTCACCCGCCACGGCCGCGGCGAACGCGTCCGCACCTACCACGGCACCGTCCACATCAACGCCGAACTCACCGACTTCACCACCCTCGGCGAACTCACCACCCGCCTCGCCGACCTCGAACTCACCCGCGTCGACGGCCCCTGGTGGTCCCTGCGCCACGACTCACCCGCCCACAGCGAAGTACGCCGCCGCGCCGTCCAACAAGCCGTCGTACGCGCCCGCGAATACGCCGACGCCCTCGGCGCCACCCTCGCCGCCCTCGTCGAACTCTCCGACCCCGGCGCCGACCACCCCACCCCCTACGGGCGCCCCGCCGCCGGCGGCATGGCCTTCCGCGCCGCCGCCCCCGGCGCCGCAGAACCCGCCCCCACCCTCGACCTCGAACCCCAACGCCAATCCGTCCACGCCCGCGTCAACGCCCGCTTCATCATGACCCCGCCCAAGCTCTGAGACCCCACCACGAACACCCGCCGGGCGCCCCGACACGCTCATCGGAGCGCCCCCGCGCACAATTCAACACTTGTCAACCACCCTTCACGCAAAGGTTGTTGAGCAGTAACCCAAGCCCAAATCCCTACCCACCGGTAAGCCCTAGGCTCGAACCATGCGCCGAGCCAAAATCGTCTGCACCCTGGGCCCCGCCACCGACACATACGACCAGATCAAAGCCCTGGTCGAAGCCGGAATGGACGTAGCCCGCTTCAACCTCAGCCACGGCACCTACGCCGAACACGAACAGCGCTACCACCACGTCCGCCAAGCCGCCGAAGACACCGGCCACAACATCGGCATCCTCGCCGACCTTCAAGGCCCGAAGATCCGCCTCGGCCGCTTCACCGAAGGCCCCGTACTCCTTGAACGCGGCGACGAATTCACCATCACCGTCGAACCCGACACCCAAGGCGACCGCCACCACTGCGGCACCACCTACCAAGGCCTCGCCACCGACGTCACCACCGGCGAACGCATCCTCGTCGACGACGGCAAAGTCGCCCTCGAAGTCACCCGCGTCGACGGCCCCCACGTCCACACCCTCGTCATCGAAGGAGGCATGGTCTCCGACCACAAAGGCCTCAACCTCCCCGGCGTAGCCGTCTCCGTCCCCGCCCTCTCCGACAAAGACCAAGAAGACCTCCGCTGGGCCCTGCGCACCGGCGCCGACATCATCGCCCTCTCCTTCGTCCGCAGCGGCCAGGACATCCACGACGTCCACCGCATCATGGACGAAGAAGGCCGACGCCTCCCCGTCATCGCCAAAATCGAAAAACCCCAAGCCGTCGACAACATCGACGACATCGTCGCCGCCTTCGACGGCATCATGGTCGCCCGCGGCGACCTCGGCGTCGAAATGCCCCTCGAACAAGTCCCCATCGTCCAAAAACGCGCCATCAAACTCGCCAAGCGCAACGCCAAACCCGTCATCGTCGCCACCCAAATGCTCGACTCGATGATCGACAACTCCCGCCCCACCAGGGCCGAAGCCAGCGACGTCGCCAACGCCGTCATCGACGGCACCGACGCCGTCATGCTCTCCGGCGAAACCAGCGTCGGCAAATACCCCATCGAAACCGTCAAAACGATGGGCCGCATCGTCGAAGCAGCAGAAGAAGACGTCCTCGCCAAGGGACTCCCGCCCCTCACCGACCGCAACAAACCCCGCACCCAAGGCGGCGCCGTCGCCCGAGCCGCCGCCGAAATGGGCGACTTCCTCGGCGCCAAATTCCTCGTCGCCTTCACCCAGTCCGGCGACACCGTCAAACGCCTCTCCCGCTACCGCTCCCCGATCCCGCTCCTCGCCTTCACCCCCGTGCCGGCCACCCGCTCCCAGCTCAACCTCACCTGGGGCGTGGAGACGTTCCTCGGACCGCACGTCGAATCCACCGACGAGATGGTGGCGCAGGTCGACGAGATGCTCCTGAAGGTCGGCCGCTGCCAGAAGGGCGACGTCGTCGTCATCACGGCGGGCTCCCCGCCGGGCGTCGCGGGCTCCACGAACCTGGTCCGCGTCCACCACATCGGCGAGGACGACAGCCCCAAGTAACCCTGGGCCACGGCCCCTTGCCCCACCCCTTGCAGGGGGCCCCTGGGTTTCCTTGGCTTCTTACGTGGCTCAGTACTTGGGGCCTATGTGCTGGTCCATGAGGGCGACGGATGCCTTACGGGCGATGGAGATGTTCTGGGCGCCTCCACCCCGGCGCGCGGACCGCCACTCCACACCGGCACGGTCGAGGGCGCCGGTGAACAGGCTCACGATGTCGGTGGACGTGTTGGTGAAGAAGTACCGCGGGTACTCGTAGCGCTTCCGTTCACCGCCGACGAGCTTCTCGGTCCAGTTGACGATCCGGCAGCCGTCGGAGTGGACGAGCCCGCGGATGAAATCCCAGGGGTGAGCGTTGACCATGGCCTGCTGCCAGGGTTCGAGGGCGATGCGCCGCTCGTGCTTCTTGCCCGGGCCGTGCTGAGGAAACAGGCAGGGCCAGTGGCGGTCGTAACTGGTCACGGACACGTACCCCTGCCTCTGCAGTTTGTACACGCCGCTCTCCGGTCGTACGGCCTTGATCGCGGTCCGGCACGCCTCGATGAGACCCGGCCACGCGTCGGCGCACGCGATGCGCAGGTAGTGGCCGACGCCGCGCGGGTGCGCGCTGATGCAGCCATCGCCGAGGTAGAGACCGAGGAGATAGGCATACGCGGCAGCGTCGTCCGGAACGCCCGTGTCAGGGCGGCATCTTGGGCACGGGTTGGCATTGCCCAGCAGGCGGGGGAGCGGCTCGATACGGGTCTGCCAGGCGCGGATCGCCGCGCGGGATATGCCGGTCTGCTTGCTGACGGAGTTCAGGCTGTAGCCGCTGGCCACCAGGGCGAGGGCGCGCTTTCGGACGTCGCTTCCGTACATGCGTACGAGCTTGGCGAGGTGCACTCCATTTGAGCGCCCGGAAAGGTGTGAATTCACACGGGCGAGTGAAGATCACGTTTTTGCCGGTGACCTTCGAAAGGAAGGAAAAGTGCCCCAGGTGGGATTCGAACCCACACTGTCCGCTGTTTGAGAGCGGCCTCTCTGACCAGTTGGAGTACTGGGGCCTTGGAAAGCAAGGTGCATGATGACCCTGCGTGCCCCCACCATACCGCAGCTAGGTACGCTCAGGGGAAGCAGTACTTGCCTTAAAACGAGGAGCCCCCGTGACCGCCCCCGAGTCGCCCCAGCCCACCGCAGACGACGACGCGACGCACGTCCCGCCGATGACGACTCGCGTCGTCATCGCCGAGGACGAGGCCCTCATTCGTCTCGACCTCAAGGAGATGCTCGAAGAAGAGGGCTACGCGGTCGTCGGCGAGGCCGGTGACGGGCAGAAGGCCGTCGAGCTGGCCCGGGAGCACCAGCCGGATCTGGTGATCCTGGATGTGAAGATGCCGGTGTTGGACGGGATCTCCGCGGCGGAGTTGATCGCGAAGGAGTCGATCGCTCCGGTGTTGATGCTGACGGCGTTCAGCCAGCGGGATCTGGTGGAGCGGGCGCGGGACGCCGGTGCGATGGCGTATCTGGTGAAGCCGTTCTCGAAGAGTGATGTGGTGCCGGCGATCGAGATGGCGGTGTCGCGGTTCACGGAGTTGAGGGCGCTGGAGCGGGAGGTCGCGGACCTTTCGCAGCGTCTGGAGACGCGCAAGCTGGTGGACCGGGCGAAGTCGGTGTTGCAGACGCAGTACGGGTTGTCGGAGCCGGCGGCGTTCCGTTGGATTCAGAAGACGTCGATGGATCGTCGGATGTCGATGCAGCAGGTGGCCGAGGCGGTTATTGAGGACGCCGAGGAGAAGAAGGCGGCCAAGGGGGAGTAGTTCCCGACGCGCACGCAATTCGACGCGCACGCAAAGGGCCCGCATCCGGAGGCAGTTCCGGGTGCGGGCCGCTTTTGTGTGGTGCGGGGTTCAGTCTTCGCCGAGGTAGGCCTTGCGGACTGATTCGTCGTGGAGGAGGTCTTGTCCGGTGCCGGAGAGGACGATTTTGCCGATTTCCATGACGTGGCCCTGGTCGGCGAGGGAGAGCGCGGCTTGGGCGTTCTGTTCGACGAGCAGGATGGTGGTGCCTTGGGCTTTGAGTTCGGTGATGGTGGCCATGATTTTCTGCATCATGATCGGGGAGAGGCCCATGGAGGGTTCGTCGAGCATGAGGAGTTTGGGCTGGGACATGAGGGCGCGGCCCATGGCGAGCATTTGTTGTTCGCCGCCGGAGAGGGTGCCGGCTGCTTGTTTGCGGCGTTCTCCGAGGATGGGGAAGAGGTCGTAGGCGCGTTGGATGTCTTTTTCGATGCCGGTTTTGTCGTCGCGGAGGTAGGCGCCGAGGCGGAGGTTGTCCTCGATGGTCATGCGGGGGAAGATGTGGCGGCCTTCGGGGGAGTGGGCCATTCCGAGGGCGACGATTTTGTGTGCGGGGACGTTTTTGAGGGGTTTGCCGTCGAATTTTATGGTTCCGGCGAGGGGTTCGAGGAGGCCGGAGAGGGTGCGCAGGGTGGTGGTTTTTCCGGCGCCGTTGGTGCCGATGAGGGTGACGACTTGTCCTGCTTCGACGCTGAAGGAGATGCCTTTTACGGCTTCGATTTTGCCGTAGGCGACCCGGAGGTCCTCGACTTCGAGGAGTGCGGTCACTGGGTGTCTCCCTCGGTGCTGGTGGTGCTCTGCGCCGTTTCGGCGGCTTCTACTTCGGCGAGTTCTTCGTCTCCGGGGGCGCCTTCGAAGGGGGTGCCGAGGTAGGCGGCGATGACGCGTTCGTCGGCTTGGACGATGTCGGGGGTGCCTTCGACGAGTTTTTCGCCTTGGACGAGGACGGAGACGCGGTCGCAGAGGTTCATGATGAAGCGCATGTCGTGCTCGATGACGAGGACGGCGATGCCTTGGTCGCGGATGGCGAAGATGAGTTCTTCGGCGGCGCGGGTTTCTTGGGGGTTCATGCCGGCGGTGGGCTCGTCGAGGAGGAGGAGTCCGGGTTCGCTGGCGAGGGCTCGGGCGATTTCGAGTTTGCGTTGTTCGCCGTAGGGGAGGTTGCGGGAGAGGTGGTCGGCTTTGTCGGCGAGTCCTGTGAATTCCAGGAGTTCCATGGCGCGTTCGCGGGATGCGTTTTCTGCTTTTTTGAATCCGGGGAGGCGCAGGAGTGCGGACCAGAGGCCTTCTTTGGTGCGGGTGTGGCGGCCGACGAGGACGTTTTCCAGGACGGTCATGTTGGGGAAGAGGCGGATGTTCTGGAAGGTGCGGGCGACGCCGGCTTGGGTGACGAGGTGGGGTTTGGGGGGTAGGACGGTGCCTTTGTAGGTGACTTTTCCTTCGGTGGGGACGTACAGGCCGGTGAGGCAGTTGAAGAAGGTGGTTTTGCCTGCGCCGTTGGGTCCGATGAGGCCGATGATTTCGCCGCTGTTGACGGTGAGGTCGACGTTTCGTACGGCGGTGAGGCCGCCGAATCGCATGGTGACGCCGCTGGCGTGGAGGACGGTGTTGGGTGTGGTGGTCATGCTGGTCACGCCCCCGCCTTGGTGACGCCGACGGGTGTGTCGGTGAGGCTTGTTTCGGGTGTGTCGAGTTGGCCGGTCTCGTGGAATTCGAGCTTTTTCCTGCGGTCGGCGATGATGCCTTCGGGGCGCAGGCGCATGAGGACGATGAGGGCTACTCCGAAGAGGAGGAGCTGGTAGTCCTGCATGAATTGGAGTTTGGCCGGGATGAGGTAGAGGAGGGCTGCGCCGATGAGGGGTCCGCTCATGGTTCCCATGCCGCCGAGGATGACGGCGGCGAGGAGGAAGGCGGAGTTGGGGGGTACGGAGCCGGCGAATTGGTACTGCTCGGGGGTGACGGTGCTGGTGAGGTGGCCTTGTACGGTGCCGGCGAGTCCGGCGAGGGTGGCGCCGAGTGCGAAGGCGATGAGTTTGACGCGGAAGCCGTTGATGCCCATGGCGGTGGCGGCGGTTTCGTCTTCGCGGATGGCGACCCAGGCGCGGCCGATGCGGCTGTCGGCGCTGCGGCGGAAGACGGTGACGACGACGAGGGTGATGACGAGCATCAGCAGGTAGTAGTTGCCGGGTTTGCCGAGGGTGAAGCCGGCGATGTCGTGGCTGATGCCGAGGTCCCATCCGAAGATGGTGATGTCGGGGATGGCGGGGATGCCGCGGGAGCCGTTGGTGACGTTGGGTCCGCTGTTCCCGTTGAGGTTGTTCATGGTGATGCGGAAGATCTCGCCGAAGCCGAGGGTGACGATGGCGAGGTAGTCGCCGCGTAGGCGCAGGGTGGGGGCGCCGATGAGGACGCCGAAGACGAGGGATGCGCCGGCGCCGACGAGGATGGCGGCCCAGAAGGGGAAGTGGACGCCGAGGCTGGAGGTGCTTGCGCCGGAGACGAGGGCTGCGGCGTAGGCGCCGACGCCGAGGAAGGCGACGTAGCCGAGGTCGAGGAGGCCGGCGAGGCCGACGACGACGTTGAGGCCGAGGGCGACGGTGGCGAAGATGAGGATGTTGGCGCCGATGAGGGCGTATTCGTCGCTGGATTGGGTGAAGGGGAAGCAGATCGCGGCGACGAAGGCGGCGCTGAGGGTGACGGTGCGGTGTTGTGCGGTGAGTGCGGAGAGGCGGGTGAGGAGGCCTGCTTGGGTGAGGGCGGCGAAGGTGAAGCCGGCGGTGATGAGGAAGCCGATGAACAGTTCGGTGTAGGCGGTGTCGATGCCGTAGGCGAAGACGTAGAGGCCGATGGCGAAGGCGGCGACGATGATGAGGATGCCGGCCCAGTCGGGGATGTTTGTGGCGGGGCGGGGGCTGGGGGCGGCGAGGGTATGGCGGATGCGTCGCCAGGTGTTGTCGCCGGTGGTGTCGGTGCCGGGGGTGTCGCCGGGGAGGGCGAAGGCGGCGATGAGGGCGATGAGGGCGCCGATGCCGGAGATGTAGGCGCCGGGTTCGAGGTTGACGATGCCGCCGAGTTCGTCGGATATGGCGCCGAGGGTGTAGCCGGTGGTGCCGAAGGTGGCGAGGGCGAGGAGGCGCAGGGGGGCGTTGGTGCCTGCGGGGGTGAGCCAGCGTAGTCCTGGGACGCCGTAGGCGGAGAGGGCGAAGAGGAGGGTGAGGGCGGCGGCGGTGAGGGTGAGGAGTTGGAGGCCGCCGGGGTAGCCGTCGACGGTGAGGTCGCCGGGGAAGTCGCTGGTCCAGGTCCAGGCCATGAAGGTGCCGATGAGGGCGATGGCGGCGCCGGCGGTGACGGTGTGCCGGGCGAGGCTGGTGGGCAGCGGGATGAGCGGGGTGCCGCTGTCGCGGTGGGTGGTGTTGGTGGTCATGGTGTTCACGCCCTGTCCGCGACGCGTTCGCCGAGCAACCCTTGGGGTCGCACGAGGAGGACGACGATGAGCAGGACGAAGGCCCATACGTCCTTCCAGGCGCCGCCGCCGAAGAGTTCCATGCTGGGGATGTTGCCGACGTAGCCGACGGCGAGGGCTTCGGCGAGGCCGAGGACGATGCCGCCGAGCATGGCTCCGTAGATGTTGCCGATGCCGCCGAGTACGGCTGCGGTGAAGGCTTTGAGGCCCATGATGAAGCCCATGCGGAAGCCGACTTGGCCGTTGTGGAGGCCGTAGCCGACGGCGGCGATGGCGGCGAACGCGGCGCCGATGGCGAAGGCCATGACGATGATGCGGTCGGTGTTGATGCCCATGAGTTTGGCGGTGTCGGGGTCCTGGGCGGTGGCCTGCATGCCGCGGCCGGTGCGGGTCTTGGTGACGTAGAACCCGAGGGCGATCATGCAGACGGGGGCGGCGATGAGGATGAAGAGGTCGCCGCGCTGGATGTTGGCGCCGAGGACGTGGAAGGGGGCACCGTCGAACTGGGGGAAGGAGCGGTCCTTCTTGGCGTCGGGGTACCACTTCCATACGGCCTGCTGGAGGGCGAGGGAGAGGCCGATGGCGGTGATGAGGGGGGCCAGGCGGGGCGCGTTGCGCAGGGGCCGGTAGGCGAAGCGTTCGGCGGCGGTGGCGACGAGTACGGAGACGATGACGCCGCCGATGATCATGAGGGGGATGGCGGCGAGGAGGGAGAAGCCTGAGGGGAGTGCGAGGAAGACGGTGAGAGCCCCGAAGCCCCCGACCATGAATATCTCGCCGTGGGCGAAGTTGATGAGCTGGACAATGCCGTAGACCATCGTGTAGCCGATCGCGATCAGTCCGTACATCGCGCCGAGGATGAGTCCATTGGCCAGCTGTTGCGGCAGTTCGTGCACCGCGGGGCCTCCGTGAAGTGATCGGATATGGCACCGCGCGGGAGCGCTGGTGGCGCTCCCGCGCGGTCCTTGTGTGCGTGTGGCGGGATGTCGCCGGGTTACGGCTTGTAGGCCTCGCTGAGCTCGGGCTTCCAGGCGCCGTCGGTGACCTTGTAGGCGGTCATCATGGTGTTGGTGGTGTCGCCGTACTGGTCGAAGGAGACGGGGCCGGTGACGCCGTCGAACTTGACCTTGCCGACGGCGTCGAGGACCTTGGCGCGCAGGTCGCCGCTGGGGAGCTTGCCGCTGTTGGCGGTGACGACGTCCTTGACGGCCTGGATGATGGCCCAGGTGGCGTCGTAGGTGCCGCCCCCGTAGGCCTCGTAGGCGTCCTTGTAGCCGGCCGTCTTGTAGTTGGCGATGAAGCTCTTGGCGGAGTCGAGCTGTTCGACGGGCTTGCCGACGGAGGTGGCGAGGTCGCCGTTGGCCTTCTTGTTGAGCTTGATGAAGTCGGCGCTGTAGATGCCGTCGCCGCCCATGAGCGGGATGTTGGTGCCGCTGTCCTTGAGCTGCTGGCTCAGGGGGCCGGCTGCGGGGTATTCGCCGCCGTAGTAGAGGGCCTTGGCTCCGGTGGTCTTGACCTTGGCGACGATGGCGTTGAAGTCGCGGTCGTCGGGGTTGATGTGGTCGGAGCCGACGATCTTGCCGCCGAGTTTGGTGAAGGTGTCCTTGAAGGACGCGGCGAGGCCGGCGCCGTAGGTCTTCTGGTCGTCGATGAGGTAGACCGTGTCGATCTTGGCGTTCTTGAACAGGTAGTTGGCGGCGAAGGCGCCCTGGATCTGGTCGGTGGTGGCGGTGCGGAAGAAGGTCTTGTAGGGGCGGACCTTGTTGCCGGTCTTCCAGCCGTCGCCCTGGGTCAGTTCGGTGCCGGTGTTGGCGGGGGATATCTGGGTGAGCCCGGCGTCGTTCAGCGGCTTCTGCATGGACTGCGAGACGCTGGAGTTCAGGGGGCCGACGACGCCGACGACGGTCTTGTCGCCGATGAACTTGGTGGCGTTCTGCTGGCCGACGGACGGCTGGGCCTGGTCGTCGAGCGGCTGGGTCTTGAACTCGACGCCGGGGACGAGGTTCTGCTTGTTCGCCGTCTGGGCGGCGAGGTCGGCGGAGTTCTTGATGCCGAGGCCGAGGGCGGACAGGTCACCCGTGAGGGGTGCGTCTACGCCGATGACGACGGTCTGCTTCTTGCCGCTGCTGTCGTCGCCGCCGCTTTTGTCGCGCGAACCACAGGCGGTGAGTGTGAGTGCACCTGTGGTGAGCACTGTAGTGAGGATGAGCAAGGAACGGTGTCGCACGATGGGTCCTTTCCCTGGCGCGGCCTCCTCGTGAGTGAGGTGCCGTGTCGGTCGCCGGGCCGTACTGATCGGTAAGGGCCGTGCAGCAGTCGCACCCGGCGGCGCGGTGACTGGCCGTGACTCTAAGCGCAGCCGAGGGGGGTGGGGAGCAGCCGGGACAGGATGTGACTTTCTTGTTATGCCAAGGCCAAACCTTGGTGGTGCAGTGCGGGCAATGTGCACATTTCGGGGCGGCGGGATTTCTCGCATGATGAGAACGCCCAGTTCCGCTAAGGGGCTTGAGGGGATCATGCTGCTGACAGGCCGGGGTGCGTCCGGAAGTCGGGCACTGGCCGGGAGAGCGCTGTCCCGGGGCCGGTTCCCGCCCGCCGCGCCCCCGATGATCGTTACGCTGTGTTACGGCGACCCGGACGGGGTGGGCAGCTTCGTCTGCGCCCAAGGGTCGGTCGTGGGCGTCCCGTTGCGATAGCGCTCGGCGCAACCCTGCTGCGCCCGCTGCTCGATGAGCCGGTCACCGGCGGCCGCGCCGTGGGCCGCGCGCTCGGCGCGGGCCGCGGTCAGTGTCGTCAGGAGGATCGCGTTCTGCCCGTCGGACAGGCCCTTCTCCTGGTAGTCGAGCCCCGAGCCCTGCCCCTCGTCCAGCTCCTGCTTCGCCCAGTACGTGATCAGATGGGTGCACAGCTCGGCCGGTGAAGTGGCGTGCGGTGACGGCGAGTTGGGGGTCGATGCGGTGGGGGAGGGCGCGACGTGCGGTGTGGCGTCGTCGGAGGACGAGCATCCCGCGAGGCCTCCCGCGGCGGCGAGCGCGCACACCAGCGCGATCCGTACGCGTGCCCAAGGTCGCGCTCGGGTCCTCATGACTCGACGTTAGAACGCGCCCCCCGGCGTGACAATGGCCGGTGGGTCCCCGACTCACCGGCCATGCCGTCCTCAACTCGCCCGCCCGCTAACGGAATTGACCACTCCGGGGCGCGGGCGGCGAGGGCTCAGCCCTTGAGGCCCTCCGCGTCCCGCAGCAGGCAGGTCAGCCGGGCCGTGCACACCCGCCGGTCCTGCTCGTCGGTGATGACGATCTCGTACGTGGCCGTGGAGCGCCCCCGGTGCACGGGGGTGGCGACCCCGGTGACCAGGCCGCTGCGCGCCCCGCGGTGGTGGGTGCAGTTCAGGTCGACACCGACGGCGACCTTGGAGATCCCGCCGTGCAGCATCGAACCGACCGAGCCGAGCGTCTCGGCGAGCACCGCCGAGGCGCCGCCGTGCAGCAGCCCGTACGGCTGGGTGTTGCCCTCGACGGGCATCGTGCCCACGACCTTCTCGGCGGAGGCCTCCACGATCTGCACGCCCATCCGGGTGCCCAGGTGCCCGGCGGAGAACATGGCGTGCAGATCGACGCCGAGGGCCGCGTACTCCTCGACGACTTCCTGCGGAAACTTCACGCTGCGCTGCTCGCCCATGGGCCCCGGCTCCGTTCATCTGCGGTCACTGTGCTTGATCCACACCCGTCATGGCTGTGTCCGCACCGTCATACCAGATGACTGAGCAAACGCTTAGGACTCAGCTCTCATTCCCCGCCGCGAGCGCCGCCTCGAACCGCACGACCACCGACTTGCTGGCCGGAGTGTTGCTGACATCGGCCGTCGAACCCAGCGGCACCAGCACATTGGTCTCCGGGTAGTAGGCGGCGGCGCAGCCTCGCGCCGTCGGATAGTGCACGACGCGGAAGCCCGGCGCCCGCCGCTCCACCCCGTCCTTCCACTCGCTCACCAGATCCGTGTACGACCCGTCCGCCAGGCCCAGTTGACGCGCGTCCTCGGGGTTGACCAGGACCACCCGGCGGCCGCCCTTGATGCCGCGGTAGCGGTCGTCGAGGCCGTAGATCGTGGTGTTGTACTGGTCGTGCGAGCGCAGCGTCTGCAGCAGCAGCCGGCCCTCGGGCAGCTCGGGCACCTCCACCGGCGCGGCCGTGAAGTTGGCCTTGCCGGTGGCCGTCGGGAAGCGCCGCTCGTCGCGCGGGGCGTGCGGGAGCTGGAAGCCGCCCGGGCGGGCGACCTTGGCGTTGAAGTCCTCGAAGCCCGGCACCACCCGCGCGATGCGGTCGCGGACGGTGGCGTAGTCCCGCTCGAACTCCGCCCAGTCGACGGCCGACCTCGCGCCGAGCGTGGCCCGCGCCATCCGCACCACGATGGCCGGCTCCGACAGCAGATGAGGACTGGCCGGGGCGAGGTTGCCGCGCGAGGCGTGCACCATGCCCATCGAGTCCTCGACGGTCACGAACTGGCGGCCGCTGTGCTGTACGTCCTTGTCGGTGCGGCCAAGGGTCGGCAGGATCAGCGCCCGGCGGCCGGTGACCGCGTGCGAACGGTTCAGCTTCGTGGAGACGTGCACGGTGAGCGAGGCCCGGCGCATGGCGGCCTCGGTGACCTCCGTGTCGGGCGTGGCCGCCACGAAGTTGCCGCCCATCGCGAAGAACACCTTCGCCCGTCCGTCGCGCAGCGCCTCGATGGACCGTACGACGTCATAGCCGTGGTGGCGGGGCGGCGCGAAGCCGAACTCCTTCTCCAGCGCGTCCAGGAAGGCGGGCGCGGGACGCTCGAAGATGCCCATCGTGCGGTCGCCCTGCACATTGGAATGGCCGCGCACCGGGCACACCCCGGCGCCGGGACGGCCGATGTTGCCGCGCAGCAGAAGGAAGTTGACGACCTCACGGATCGTCGGCACCGAGTGCTTGTGCTGGGTCAGACCCATGGCCCAGCACACGATGGTGCGCCGCGAGGCCAGCACCATCGCGAGCGCCCGCTCGATCTCGGTACGGGTCAGGCCGGTCGCTTCGAGCGTCGCGTCCCAGTCCGCCTCCTTGGCCGCGGCCTCGAACTCCTCGAATCCATGGGTGTGTTCGCGTACGAACAGCTCGTCGACGGCGCCCTCCGTCTCGACGATCAGCTTGTTGAGGAGACGGAACAGCGCCTGATCGCCGCCGATGCGGATCTGCAGGAACAGATCGGTGAGAGCGGCGCCCTTGATCATGCCCTGCGGCGTCTGCGGATTCTTGAACTTCTCAAGTCCCGCCTCCGGCAGCGGATTCACCGAAATGATCTTCGCGCCGGCCGACTTCGCCTTCTCCAGCGCCGACAGCATCCGAGGATGGTTGGTCCCCGGATTCTGCCCGGCGATCACGATCAGATCCGCCCGGTGCAGATCCTCCAGGGACACACTGCCCTTGCCGATGCCGATGGTCTCCGTCAGCGCCGAACCCGACGACTCGTGACACATGTTGGAACAGTCGGGCAGATTGTTCGTGCCGAACTCGCGGGCGAAGAGCTGCAGCAGGAACGCCGCCTCGTTGCTCGTGCGCCCCGACGTGTAGAAGAGGGCCTCGTCGGGGGAGTCGAGCGCGGTCAGCTCCTCGGCGATGATCTCGAAGGCCCGCTCCCAGGTGACCGCCTCGTACCGGTCGCCGCCCTCCGGCAGGTACATCGGCTGCGTGATACGGCCCTGCTGGCCCAGCCAGTACCCACTGCGGGCGGCGAGGTCGGACAGCGGATGCGCCGCGAAGAACTCAGGCGTCACCCGGCGCAGCGTCGCCTCCTCCGCCACCGCCTTCGCGCCGTTCTCGCAGAACTCCGCCGTGTGCCGCTTGTCGCCCTCCGGCCAGGCGCAGCCCGGGCAGTCGAACCCGTTCTTCTGGTTGACCTTCAACAAGGTCTGCGCCGTGCGCCGCACCCCCATCTGCTGCTGCGCCATCAGCAGCGTGTGCCCGATCGCGGGCAGCCCGGCCGCCGCGTGCTTGGGCGCCTCGACCTGCGGCGCGTCCTGGACCGGATCACCTGTGGGCGGCTTGCTGGCCATGGCGCTGCTCCCCTTCGAGCGAACACGACGTGCGGCTGTGCCGATCGGGCACTGCGGGCGAGCACGGCGTGCGGACCTGTGGTGCGGGCACCTCGCGGTCAGGCGTCGCGCCGCGGGATGCGTACACCACCGATCCTGCCACGCGCCACCGACAGCCGCGCCGGGCAGGTGGCATCGCGTCGGGCACGGGCGGCCGGGACCGGGACTGGCCAGGATTGTCAGTGGGGCGTGGCAGGATCGTGGGCATGGCTGAGACAGCATCGAAGAAGACCCCGGACAACCGACCGCGCCTGCTCCTCATGGACGGGCACTCCCTGGCGTACCGGGCGTTCTTCGCGCTGCCCGCGGAGAACTTCACCACCGCGACGGGCCAGCCCACCAACGCGGTCTACGGCTTCATGTCCATGCTCGCGAACACCCTGCGTGACGAGGCGCCCACCCACTTCGCAGTGGCGTTCGACGTCTCCCGCAAGACCTGGCGCTCCACCGAGTTCCCCGACTACAAGGCGAACCGGTCGAAGACCCCCGACGAGTTCAAGGGCCAGGTCGAGCTGATCGGCGAGCTCCTCGACGCGATGCACGTCGACCGCTTCGCCACCGACGGCTTCGAGGCCGACGACATCATCGCCACCCTCGCCACCCAGGCCGAGGCGGCCGGCTTCGAAGTCCTCATCGTCACCGGCGACCGCGACTCCTTCCAGCTCGTCTCCGAGAACGTCACCGTCCTCTACCCCACCAAGGGCGTCTCCGAGCTGACCCGCTTCACCCCGGAAAAGGTCGAGGAGAAGTACGGCCTCACCCCGCAGCAGTACCCCGACTTCGCGGCCCTGCGCGGCGACCCGTCGGACAACCTGCCCGGCATCCCCGGCGTCGGCGAGAAGACCGCCGCCAAGTGGATCAACCAGTTCGGCTCGTTCGCGGAGCTCGTCGAGCGCGCCGAAGAGATCAAGGGCAAGGCCGGACAGAACTTCCGCGACCACCTCGACGCGGTGAAGCTCAACCGCCGCCTCACCGAGATGGTCAAGGACGTCGAGCTCCCCAAGGGCCCGGCCGGGCTGGAGCGCGCCCCCTACGACCGCAGCGCCGTGACCGGCGTCCTGGACGTCCTGGAGATCCGCAACCCGTCCCTGCGCGAGCGCCTGCTCGCCGTCGACCCGGGCGCCGCGGATGCCGAGACCGCCCCCGCGCCCGCCGCCGGCGTCGAAGTCGACGGCACCGTCCTCGGCGCCGGAGAGCTCGCCCCCTGGCTCGCCGAGCACGCCACACAGGTCCTCGGCGTCGCCACCGTCGACACCTGGGCCCTCGGCTCCGGCAGCGTCACCGAGATCGCGCTGGCCACTGCGGGCGGCGCGGCCGGCTGGTTCGACCCGGCCCAGATCGACGAGGCCGACGAGCGGGCCTTCGCCGCCTGGATCGCCGACGCGGAGCGGCCCAAGGTCATGCACAACGCCAAGGCCGCCATGCGGGTCTTCCCCGAACACGGCTGGACCATCGCCGGCGTCACCATGGACACCGCGCTCGCCGCCTACCTCGTCAAGCCCGGCCGCCGCTCCTTCGCCCTGGACGCCCTGTCCATCGAATATCTGGGCCGCGAACTGGCCCCGGCCGGCGCCGCCGACGGCCAGCTCGCCTTCGGAGCGGACGACGAAGCCGAAGCCGCCGCCCTCATGACCCAGGCCCGGGCCGTCCTCGACCTCGGCGCCGCCTTCACCGAACGCCTCAAGGAAGTCGGCGCCGCCCAGCTCCTGACCGACGTCGAGCTCCCCACCTCCCTCCTCCTCGCCCGCATGGAACGCAACGGCATCGCCGCCGACCGCGCCCACCTGGAGGCCATGGAGCAGCAGTTCGCCGGCGCCGTCCAGCAGGCCGTCAAGGAGGCACACGCCTCGGTCGGCCACGAGTTCAACCTCGGCTCGCCCAAGCAGCTCCAGGAAGTCCTCTTCGGCGAACTGGCCCTGCCCAAGACGAAGAAGACCAAGACCGGCTACACCACGGACGCCGACGCACTCGCCTGGCTCGCCGCCCAGACCGAGCACGAACTGCCCGTCCTCATGCTGCGCCACCGCGAACAGGCCAAACTCCGCGTCACCGTCGAAGGCCTGATCAAGACCATCGCGACGGACGGCCGCATCCACACCACGTTCAACCAGACCGTCGCCGCCACCGGCCGCCTGTCCTCCACCGACCCCAACCTGCAGAACATTCCGGTACGCACCGACGAAGGCCGCGCCATCCGCAGGGGCTTCGTCGTCGGCGAGGGCTACGAGTCGCTGCTCACCGCCGACTACAGCCAGATCGAACTGCGCGTCATGGCCCACCTGTCCGAGGACGCGGGTCTCATCGAGGCGTTCACCTCCGGCGAGGACCTGCACACCACGGTCGCCTCCCAGGTCTTCGGCGTCGACAAGACCCAGGTCGACCCGGAGATGCGCCGCAAGATCAAGGCGATGTCGTACGGCCTGGCCTACGGCCTGTCCGCGTTCGGCCTCTCGCAGCAGCTGAACATCGAAGCGGGCGAGGCCCGCGGCCTGATGGACACCTTCTTCGAACGCTTCGGCGGCGTACGGGACTATCTGCAGCGCGCCGTCGAAGAGGCCCGTGCGACCGGCTACACCGAGACGATGCTCGGCCGGCGCCGCTATCTGCCGGACCTCAACAGCGACAACCGCCAGCGCCGCGAAATGGCCGAGCGGATGGCGCTCAACGCCCCGATCCAGGGCACCGCCGCCGACATCGTCAAGGTCGCGATGCTGAACGTGGACCGTGCTCTGACCGAAGCGGGTCTCGCCTCACGCCTCCTGCTCCAGGTCCACGACGAAATCGTCCTGGAGATCGCGCCGGGCGAGCGCGAGCAGGTCGAGGCGCTGGTCCGCCGCGAGATGGCGGGCGCGGTGGAACTGCGCGCCCCGCTGGACGTGTCGGTCGGCGCGGGCCACGACTGGGAGTCGGCGGCCCACTAGCCCGCCGGGCCCACTGGGTCGATCTCGTACACCGCTTGTCGGCCCGGGCACGGAGGTGCCCGGGCCGGGGTGTATGCCGGGCGGGGCGCGTGTGGGCCGGGGTGTATGCCGGGCGGGGCGCGTGTGGGGGCGGGGTGGTCGTTAGCGGTGCGTTAGCCGGGGGGTGTGGGATGACAGATGACCGATTTCAACTGTCAGCCGACGTCCGGCACTTGCTCGTCGGCGATCAAAAGCGTTCGGTATTCGGAGCCCGTCCCCTCCCCGATCCGTCGGCGATGCACAGGTGGCGAATCAGTGAAAACCGGTCAGCCCACGGTGTCATGACGCCATCGGTTGCCGTAGTGTCACGTGAGTCTCGCGCTGGGGAGCGCGGACAGCCGAGTACGGGGAGGGACTTGACGTATGGCACCGCACATGGGCCGACGACTGCGCAAGGGAGCGGGCACCACGGCGGTGGCCGCGCTGGCGGTGGCGGCGCTTTCCGCGTCGCAGGCGCCGGGGATCGTGCACGCGAGCACCCCCACCGACCAGGCGGCCTCCGATGCGACGCCGGTCCCCACTCCGAGCGCGGAAGCCCCGGCCTCCGGCAACTCGCCGTACTACACCGACCTTCCGCCGCTCGTGTCGCCGACGCCGCCGCCGAACGCGTCGACGGGCACGCTGCCCACCGGTGACCAGCAGGGCATACCCGCCACCGTCCTCGACGCGTACAAGAAGGCGGCGGCGACCCTCGCGACGGACCGGCCGAACTGCCACCTGCCCTGGGAACTCCTCGGCGGCATCGGCAAGGTCGAGTCGGGCCACGCCAACGGCGGCCGTGTCGACGTCAACGGCACCACGCTCACCCCGATCCTCGGGCCGGTGCTCAACGGGGCCGGGTTCGCGAACATCACCGACACCGACGGCGGCGCCTACGACGGCGACAAGGTGCACGACCGTGCGGTCGGGCCGATGCAGTTCATC
Source organism: Streptomyces xanthochromogenes (assembly GCF_014650455.1). Classification (GTDB taxonomy): domain Bacteria; phylum Actinomycetota; class Actinomycetes; order Streptomycetales; family Streptomycetaceae; genus Streptomyces; species Streptomyces xanthochromogenes. The sequence goes on from NZ_BMUZ01000002.1 coordinate 589,857, forward strand.
CCGTCGACCTGGGCGTCCTCGGGCCGCGACGGCAACGGCGACGGCGTCAAGGACCCCAACAACGTCTACGACGCCGCGCTCGCCGCAGGGTTCTACCTGTGCGGCAACGGCCGCGACGTCGCGGTGAAGGCCGACCTGGACAAGGCGATCCTGAGCTACAACCAGTCGCAGGAGTACCTGACCACGGTCACCACCTGGTTCGACTTCTACCGACGCGGCACCCATGAGGTCCCCGACGGCACGGGTTCGCTGCCCAGCCACCGCAGCGACCGGACGTCCGGCAGCCACACCCCTGCCAGGCAGACGCCGATCACGCCGACGACGCCGCCCAGCGGCAAGCCGGCCCCCAAGCCTCCGGTCACCAAGCCGAAGCCGCCCGTCCCGCCGGTCAAGCCGCCCGTGCCGCCCACCAAGCCCGGCGGCGACACCACCCTGCCGCCGACCGTGCCGCGGGCGACGACGTTCGAGAACACCGGCGCCAAGGAGCTCACCGCGTTCGCCGGCGGCGCCTTCGGCGGGCAGCCGACGGCCCGGGTGAAGGACGCGTCCGGCAAGGCGATGGCGAAGGTCTCGGTGAAGTTCGAGATCGTCGGCGACACCGACACCCGCTTCGCCGGCGGCGCCACTTCCGTGACCGTGCCCACCGCGGCCGACGGCACGGCCGCGGCACCGGCCCTGAAGACGGGCGAGAAGACCGGCACCTTCACCGTGCGGGCCACCCTCGCCGGCTCCGCGCTGTCCGCCATCGAGTGGAAGGCGACGGTCGTCGCCCGGCAGGCCGACGTGCTGGTCCGTGCCGACGACAAGGCGCTGACGGCCACGCCGTCCGGCGAGTTCGCCAACCAGGTCTCGGTCAAGGCGACCTACAAGAACGGTGTCGCCTCCGGTGTGGCGGCATCCGCGGCCATGATCGTGACCCCGGCCGCCGGCGCCGACCCGAAGGCCGCGCCCAAGGTCAACGACAAGGGCCCTTACTTCAAGGACGCCAAGGGCAACCCGGTCCGCGAACTGAAGGACCTGAAGACCGACGCCAACGGTGTCCTGGTCCTGCCGAAGATGTACGCGGACGCCCAGACCGGCACGTTCCTGCTCCGCCTCACCACCGAGGGCGGCGGCACGCTCACCGTCGAACTGAAGGTGGCCGCCGCCTCCTAGGCGCCCACCGGTCCCGCGCTCCTCAGCAGCCCCTTTGCCGTCCGACGGCAGAGGGGCTGTTCGACGTGTTCTCATCTCGGCCCGGCGTTGCTACGGTGCCCACTCCTGACGACCCATCAGCTCCCGGAGGCCGAGCATGCGTGCCCTGATAGCCGCCGCGATCGGGCTGGCCGCCGCCCTCGCCATCGTCCTGACGGTCTCGGCCATCGGCGCTCCCGAGGGCAAGACCTCGCCGAAGCCGCTGCTGACCACCGTGCCCAGCGCCCCCGGGAAGATCACCCAGACCAAGTAGAGCCGCGCCCCACCGAGCCCGTCGGCACGGACAGCGGCCCGTCGGCACGAGGACAGCGGCCCGTCGACACCAAGAGCGCGTCGATACCGAGAGCCGTCGGCACAGAGATCGCGACACCGAGAGACAGACAGAGGGAGAGCAGCTCCATGCGACGCAAAGCCAGTCTCGTCCTGCTCGCCTTCGCCGTGTTCTTCGGCGCCCTGTCACCCCTGCTGCGCTGGTACGCCTTCCCGCGCCTGGCGAAGATTCCGCCCAGCCAGTACCAGGAGGCGGTCCTCGAAGCGAAGAACGCCACCCTCATCGACTACGCCACCATGCAGTCCAAGACGGTCCCCAAGGTGACCGTCGTCCAGACGCTCAAGGGCAACGTCGAAGCGGCCAAGGAGATCGAGAAGAGCGCCGGCAAGGACGTCGTGGTGTGGGACACCCTCTCCTACGTCCAGGGCCCCGACGGCAAGATGGTCTCCCAGATCCCCGAGCGCTACATCTTCGACGCCCACAGCCAGGCACCCGTGCACGCCACCGGCGAGATGGTCGACGGCGACCCCGTGCAGCGCAAGGGCATCGAGTTCAAGTGGCCCTTCCTGACCGAGAAACGGGACTACGAGTACTTCGACTTCCAGGCCCGCACCTCCGCGCCCATCCACTACAAGGGCACCCAGAAGTTCCACGGCCTCGACGTGTACTACTTCGAGCAGACCGTCCCCTGGACCAAGGTCCCGTACCCGAAGAAGATGCCGCTGCCGGGCATCGACTCCAGCACCCTGGAGAAGACCACCGGCACCTCCCTCTGGTACACCACCACCCGCAAGTTCTGGATCGACCCCGTCACCGGCGCCCCGGTCAACGGCGAGGAGGTCAACCAGGAGGAGATGCGCGGAGGCACCCTGCTCGGGGGCCGTGACAAGGTCACCGTGTTCGCCGGCGACGTCAAGATGCGCGACGACTACGTCAACCACACCGTCGACCTGGTCAAGAAGAACCGCGTCCTGGTCCTGCTGCTCACCTCCTACCTTCCCTGGGGATTCCTCGGCCTGGCCCTCGTGCTGCTCGCCCTCTCGCTCTGGCTGGAGGCCCGCAGCCGCCGCCCCAGCGACCCGCCGCCCACGGTCACCGAGCGCCTCGACCCCGTCATTGCCTGAACCGCGCCGTGTTCCGTGCGGCTCTGCCCGAGCCGCCGCTGCCCGAGCCGCCGCTGCCCGAGCCGCTCCACGCCGCAGCAGCCCCCTGGCCCGGACCACTCCTCACTGTTTGAGCCGTGCCTTCGTGAAGCGTGTCGGTTCGGCCGCCGTCGGATCCTCCGGCCACGGGTGCTTGGGGTAGCGGCCGCGCAACTCGGCGCGGACCGCCCGATAGCCGTCGCGCCAGAAGTTCGCGAGGTCCGCGGTGACCGCTGCGGGCCGCCCGGCGGGGGAGAGCAGATGGACGAGCACCGGCACGCCCGCCACCGTCGGCGTGCCGTCCAGGCCGAACATCTCCTGCAACTTGACGGCGAGGACCGGCTGTTCGCCCCCGTACTCCACCCGTATCCGTGAACCGCTGGGCACCTGAATGCGTTCGGGGGCCAGCTCGTCCAGCCGGGCCGCCTCCCCGGTCGCCCACGGCAGCAGCCGGTTGAGCGCGACTCCCGCCTCGATCCGGCCGAGGTCGGCTCGGCGCCGGGCCCGCGACAGCTCGGGTTCCAGCCACGCGTCGGGCCGGGCGAGCAGGGCCGCGTCGCGGACATCGGGCCAGGGCTCCCCGAGCACCCGGTGCAAAAAGGCGAGCCGCTCCCGCAGGCCCTGCGCGTCACGGGTCCAGCGCAGCAGGCCGAGGCCGTCCCGCGCCAGGCCGTCGAGCAGCGCGTCCCGCACGAGCGCGGCATCCGCGTTCTTCAGCGGGCGTACGGACAGCTCGACCGCGCCGAGCCGCGCCACCCGGCGGGCGACGACGTCCCCGTCCTCCCAGCGCACTTCCTCGCCCTCCGACAGGAGGTGCCCCGCGGCGAGACGGGCGGTCTGTTCGTCGACGACGGCGGCGAGCCGGACCCGGGCCGAGGCCGCCTGCACCGGGCGGTCGGCGACGGCGACCGCCAGCCAGTCCGCCGTGGCGAGCCCCGAACCCTGCGTCACCTCGGCGCCGGTGCCGGACGCCATCAGGAAGGAGCCGCCGCCGCGGGCACGTGCCACCCTTTCCGGGAACGCGAGGGCCGCGACGAGCCCGGCGGCGGACTCGGCGGAGCCGCGCTCGGGATGGCTTCCGGCGGCGGAGGTCAGTCGCCGCACCTCCTGGAGCCAGCGTGCCGCGTACCCGTCGCCGCCCCGGCGCGCGGTGCGCCAGGCCGCCGCCAGGTCGTCCCCGTACTCCCGCGGCGGCTCCTCGCTGAGCAGGGCCACCACCTCGGCGGCCCGTCGACCGCCCACCTCCGTGGCGCCGTCGAGCAGGGCCCGGGCGAGCCGGGGGTGCAGGCCGACGCGGGCCATCCGGTCGCCCCGGTCGGTGGCGCGGCCCTGGTCGTCCACCGCGCCGATCGCCGTCAGGACCGAACGGGCCGCGGCCATCGCGCCGGCCGGCGGCGCGTCGAGCAGGGCGAGGCCGTCCGCCGACGGGTCGCCCCAGCAGGCGGCCTGGAGGGCGAAGGCGGCCAGGTCGGCGACCTTGATCTCGGGTGCCGGGAAGCGGGGCAGGCGGATGTTCTCCGCCTCGGTCCAGCAGCGGTACACCGCGCCCGGTGCCTCACGCCCGGCCCGGCCCGCGCGCTGGCGGGCCGCCGCCCGGGAGGCCCGTACCGTCGTGAGTGCGCCGAGACCCCGGGCATGGTCGACCCGCGGCTCGCGGGCGAGGCCGCAGTCCACGACCACCCGCACCCCGGGCACCGTCAGGGAGGACTCGGCGACCGCGGTGGCGAGCACCACCCGCCGCCCTTCGGACCCGGCGAGCACCGCGTCCTGCACGGCGGCCGGCGCCCGGCCGTGCACCTGGAGCACCTCGACGCCCGACAGATCTCCCAACTGCCTTGCCACGCGGGCGATTTCACCCACGCCGGGCAGGAAGCACAGCACATCGCCGTCCCGCTCGGCCAGCGCGCGGCGCACCGTGGTGGCCACGTGCGAGAGCAGTGCCGGGTCCACCCGCATCCCGTGGGGCGGCCGGACGGGCTGCGCGGGCGGCGCCCACACCACCTCCACGGGGTGGGCGACCCCGGCCGCCTCGACGACCGGCGCGTCCCCGAGCAGCCGGGCCCAGCCCTCGGCATCCGTCGTCGCCGACGCGGCGAGCAGGCGCAGCTCCGGCCGCAGCGCCGCGCGCACGTCGAGGAGGAAGGCGGCGACGGTGTCCGCGTCGAGATGGCGCTCGTGACATTCGTCGAGCACCACGACGTCGACTCCGCTCAACTCCTGGTCGCGCTGCAGGCGTTGGAGGAGCACGCCGGTGGTGACGACCTCGACGACGGTGTCGGCGCCGACGGAACGCTCCCCGCGCACGGTGAAGCCGACCCGCTCGCCCGTCCGCTCGCCGAGCAGCCACGCCATCCGGCGCGCGGCGGCCCGGGCCGCGATCCGGCGCGGCTCGGCGACTATCACCCGACGCACGGGGCCGGCCCCGACCAGCCCCGCGAGCACCAGGGGCACGAGGGTGGTCTTGCCGGTGCCGGGCGGGGCGCACAGCACGGCCGTGCCGTGGCCGTCGAGTGCGTCGAGCAGCTCGGGCACGGCCTCGCGTACGGGGAGGGCGTCGAGTGCGGCGGTTCGGATCATGCGCTCAGTGTCGTACGTCCCGGCGGGCCGTGTTCCGCTCCGTCCACAGGGACGGTGTGGTGGTATGACTAACTCCGGGTAACGGGCACCGGCCCGATCGGGCCGACTCCGGGCCGACTCCGGACAGCGGGCGCCCGGCCCGGTCGGCCCCGCCTCGCAGCGGGCCGCGCATCACGGCCCCTCGCGCGGGGGCGCCGCCGCGATGCCCGACCGAAGTCCCGCCCGGGCCCGATGTCCCGCCCGGACCCGAACTTCCGCCAGCACGCGCTTCCGCCGACCCACGAGATGTGCGGGCGTGGTCAGTCCCGTACACACACGAAGATCGCCGTCCCGGGGATCAGATTGCCCCGCAGCGGGGACCAGCCGCCCCACTCCTGCGCGTTCCAGGACGGCCACTCCGGCTCGACCAGATCCTGTAGGCGGAACCCGCCCGCCACCACGTCCCGCACCCGGTCGCCCAGCGTGCGGTGGTGCTCCACATAGACCGCGTTGCCGTTGTCGTCCTGCTCGACATAGGGCGTGCGGTCGAAATAGGAGGCCGCGACGGACAGGCCCTCGGGGCCCGGCTCGTCCGGGAACGCCCAGCGGACGGGGTGGGTGACCGAGAAGATCCAGCGGCCACCGGGCCGCAGCACCCGGCGCACCTCGCGGAACACCTTCACCGGGTCCGCCACGAAGGGGACCGCCCCGTACGCCGAGCACGCCAGGTCGAAGGACCCGTCCGCGAAGGGCAGGGCGCTCGCGTCCGCCTCGATCAGCGGGAACGCGCCGCCGTCGATACGGAGCGCGTGCTGGAGCTGGCGGTGCGAGAGGTCGAGGGCGACCGGGCGGGCACCCTGGGCGGCCAGCCAGCGCGAGCACTGGGCCGCTCCCGCGCCGATCTCCAGGACGTCGAGACCCGCCAGGGACTCCGCCGGCCCGAGGAGGCGGGCATCCGCCTCGTCCAGGCCCTCGGGGCCCCACACGAACCGGTCGTCGCCGAGGAACGCCCCGTGATCGGTCTGGTACTCGTCGGCGTTGCGGTCCCACCAGCTGCGACTGGCTCGGCTGCTCTCCGTGTCCCCGGCGGTACGCCGGGTCGCCTGCGGCTCGAAATCGGGCCCGTCCTCGGACTCGTACGCTTGGATCTCTTGGCTCATCGTGTCCGTCGTTGTAGTTTGCGCGGAACGCGACCTCGCTTCGCGAAGCTTCTCGAAAGAGGTCTGCGGGGCCCATCGTGGCCTCGGGGAACCTTAGTTGTGCCGGTAATGCGGGGATCCGCCCCGGGTGTGCGCCTTCGCGCATTGACCGTGTCCGGCTGCCCCCGTATGCTACAAGTTGCGCTGCGAGCCTGCGCACCTCAGACGTAGCAGGCGCGCTTCCATCTGTTGTATGTCCCCTCGGTTGTCGAGGCGCCATCCGGACCGACCCGGATCGGCGCTTCCCAGGCTGTCCGGCTTCTGCAGAGGCGATACGGGCTCTCGGCGTGGCAGTACCTACGACTTTCTGTCCGTAACCGGAGCCCTTTCCCACATGACGAGCAGCACCGAGACCACCGCCACCACTCCGCAGGTTGCGGTCAACGACATCGGTAACGAGGAAGCCTTCCTCGCCGCGATCGACGAGACGATCAAGTACTTCAACGACGGCGACATCGTCGACGGCGTCATCGTGAAGGTCGACCGGGACGAGGTCCTGCTCGACATCGGTTACAAGACCGAAGGTGTGATCCCGAGCCGCGAGCTCTCGATCAAGCACGACGTCGACCCGAACGAGGTCGTCAAGGTCGGCGACGAGATCGAGGCCCTGGTTCTCCAGAAGGAGGACAAGGAAGGCCGCCTGATCCTCTCGAAGAAGCGCGCTCAGTACGAGCGTGCCTGGGGCACCATCGAGAAGATCAAGGAAGAAGACGGCATCGTCACCGGTACCGTCATCGAGGTCGTCAAGGGTGGTCTCATCCTCGACATCGGCCTCCGTGGCTTCCTGCCGGCCTCCCTCGTCGAGATGCGTCGCGTCCGCGACCTCCAGCCCTACGTGGGCAAGGAGCTCGAGGCGAAGATCATCGAGCTGGACAAGAACCGCAACAACGTGGTCCTGTCCCGCCGCGCCTGGCTTGAGCAGACCCAGTCCGAGGTTCGCCAGACGTTCCTCACCACCCTGCAGAAGGGTCAGGTCCGCTCCGGCGTCGTCTCCTCGATCGTCAACTTCGGTGCCTTCGTGGACCTGGGTGGCGTCGACGGTCTCGTCCACGTCTCCGAGCTGTCCTGGAAGCACATCGACCACCCGTCCGAGGTTGTCGAGGTCGGCCAGGAAGTCACCGTCGAGGTCCTCGACGTCGACATGGACCGCGAGCGCGTCTCCCTGTCGCTGAAGGCGACCCAGGAAGACCCGTGGCAGCAGTTCGCCCGTACGCACCAGATCGGGCAGGTCGTTCCCGGTAAGGTCACCAAGCTCGTTCCGTTCGGTGCGTTCGTGCGCGTCGACGAGGGCATCGAGGGCCTGGTCCACATCTCCGAGCTGGCCGAGCGCCACGTGGAGATCCCGGAGCAGGTCGTCCAGGTCAACGACGAGATCTTCGTCAAGGTGATCGACATCGACCTTGAGCGTCGCCGGATCTCGCTGTCCCTGAAGCAGGCCAACGAGTCCTTCGGTGCCGACCCGGCGTCGGTCGAGTTCGACCCGACCCTGTACGGCATGGCCGCGTCCTACGACGACCAGGGCAACTACATCTACCCCGAGGGCTTCGACCCCGAGACCAACGACTGGCTCGAGGGCTACGAGACCCAGCGCGAGGCGTGGGAGGGTCAGTACGCCGAGGCGCAGTCGCGCTTCGAGCAGCACCAGGCCCAGGTCATCAAGTCCCGCGAGGCCGACGAGGCCGCCGCTGCCGAGGGCGCTGCCGCCCCGGCCGGTGCCCCGGCGGGCGTCTCCGGCGGTTCGTACTCCTCGGAGTCGGACGACAACTCCGGCGCCCTGGCGTCGGACGAGGCGCTGGCTGCCCTGCGCGAGAAGCTGGCGGGCGGCCAGAGCTGACGCTCCGACCCCAGCCGGTAGATAGCTGAAAGCAAGGCCCGTTCCCCCCAGGGGGAGCGGGCCTTGCTTCGTGGTGGCGTGAAGGGCCGTTCCCCAGAGGTGCGGCCCTTTGGCGTTGGTCACCGCTCGCCCCAACTGGGCTGGTGGCGCCGGGGGTTGTGCGCGCTGGGGGCACGGCTTCGTGTGAAAGCGGGGTGGCCGGGAATGCACGCGTCCCGGCCGTCGTTCTTCCTGGTGAACACGAGGAGGAGCGGTAATCGTGCTTGATCCGCAGAGTTTGTACGAATGGGAGCCGAAGGGCCTCGCCGTCGTCGACATGGCGCTCGCGCAGGAGTCGGCCGGCCTGGTCATGCTGTACCACTTCGACGGCTACATCGACGCGGGTGAGACCGGCGAGCAGATCGTCGAGAAGCTGCTTGACACGCTGCCGCACCAGGTGGTGGCCCGCTTCGACCACGACAGGCTCGTCGACTACCGCGCCCGCCGCCCCCTGCTGACGTTCCGGCGCGACCGCTGGACGGACTTCGAGGTGCCCGCCCTCGAAGTGCGCCTGGTGCAGGACGCCACGGGCGCGCCCTTCCTGCTGATGTCCGGCCCCGAGCCGGACGTCGAATGGGAGCGCTTCGCGCTCGCCGTCCGCCAGATCGTCGAGCGCCTCGGTGTGCGCCTCTCGGTCAACTTCCACGGCATTCCCATGGGAGTGCCGCACACCCGCCCCGTCGGCATCACACCGCACGGCAACCGTACGGACCTGATGCCGGGCCACCGTTCGCCGTTCGACGAGGCGCAGGTGCCCGGCAGCGCCGAGTCCCTGATCGAGTACCGGCTCATGGAGTCCGGGCACGACGTCCTCGGCGTCGCCGCACACGTGCCGCACTACGTGGCCCGCTCGGCCTACCCGGACGCGGCGCTGACCGCCCTGGAGGCCGTCACCGCGGCAACGGGCCTGGTCCTGCCGAGCGTTGCCCACGGTCTCCGTACGGAAGCACAGCGCACCCAGACCGAGATCGAGCGCCAGATCGGCGAGGGCGACGAGGAACTGGTCAGCCTGGTACAGGGCCTTGAGCACCAGTACGACGCGGTGGCGGGCGCCGAATCCCGCGGCAACCTGGTCGCGGAACCCGCCGACCTGCCCTCCGCGGAGGAGCTGGGCCGCGAGTTCGAGCGCTTCCTCGCGGAGCGCGAGGGCGACGCCTGAGTGCGCCACCCGCGAAAGGACGCGGCCCGGCCACCTTCGGAGGCGGCGAGCGGCGGGACGTAGTGGGCGCCTAAGCTTCCGCTCATGCTGAAGGTGGGCCTGACCGGCGGTATCGGCGCCGGCAAGAGCGAAGTGTCACGGCTGCTCGTCTCCTACGGAGCCGTACTGATCGACGCGGACCGGATCGCGCGCGAGGTCGTCGAGCCCGGAACTCAGGGCCTGGCAGCGGTGGTCGAGGCGTTCGGCCCCGCCGTCCTCGCCGCGGACGGCACCCTCGACCGCCCCGGGCTCGGCGCCATCGTGTTCTCCGACCCGGACAAGTTGGCGACCCTGAACAAGATCGTGCACCCCCTGGTCGGCGCGCGGTCCGCGGAGCTCGAAGCCGCCGCGGGGCCCGACTCCGTGGTCATCCACGACGTCCCCCTCCTGACGGAGAACGGCCTGGCGGCGCTGTACGACCTGGTGGTCGTCGTCGACGCGGCCCCCGAGACGCAGCTCGACCGGCTCGTGCGTCTGCGCGGCATGACACCCCAGGAGGCACACGCCCGCATGGCCGCCCAGGCCGACCGCGACCGGCGTCTCGCCGTGGCCGACCTCGTCATCGACAACGACGGCCCCTTGGAAGACCTGGAACCGCAGGTCCGCAAGGTGTGGGCGGAGCTGGTGGAGCGGGCGGGCCGGTAGGGGGGACCCGCCACGCAGCTGGCCGGCAAGGCGGCCCTCGGGGCCCTCGACGCGTAAGCGAACCGTAGGGATTCCCTCATCAAGCTGGGTTTTGCCGACTTGGCCCGCCGTCCGGGACCGGCGCGGATTACGATCCGACCGTGCTCTTCGTACTGGCGGGTTTCACGGTGATCGGCGGTCTGGTGGCGCTGCTCGCCGGGGCGTACGGGCTGCGGGAGACCCGGCGTGCCGAGCGGGCCGGAGGGCACGCGTGGGCGCTGGTGAAACCCGCCCCGCAGGGCTCGGCGCGGCCCCTGCTGCAGTTCGAGACGGCCGATGGCCAGGTGCTCGAACTCCCCTCGCCGGTCCCGCCCAGTCGCCGCGAGCCGCTCCCGCCGGGCAGCAGCGTACGGCTTTCCTACGACCCGGCGGATCCGCGCACCGTCGTCGTCCTGGGCCGTGAACGCACCGCCCTGGACCGCGCGTTCATGGCGGCGGGCGGGGCGATCGTGCTGCTCGGCCTGACCCTGGCGGCCGCCGCGCTCTGAACGGCCGGGCGGCCGCCGTACGACCGGACGTGGACGCGTGCAATACACGCCGGACATGCGCCCGTGCCTACTCGGCGTGTACGCACACGTGCATGCACGCCGGACCGCACATGTGCGTACACGCCGGACGCGGACGCGTGCACACGCGAGCGCGCCCGCATGCGTACGGAATACCGGAGCTGGGCATGGCGTTGACATCGCGCAGCGAGGGAAAGGACAGGCACGTGGCCGAAAGCACCCCCGAGACACACGTCATCGACTACCGCGCGGCCGAGCAACTCCTGGCCGCCCGGGACCCGCGTGGTGCCGTGAAGCTCCTCGACTCGGTCATCGCGGCCCACCCCGAGAACACGGCGGCGCGTCTGCTGAGGGCCCGCGCCTTCTTCGCGGCGGCCCAACTCCGTTCCGCGGAGCTGGAGTTCCAGCTGGTCCTGGAGCGCGAGCCGGACAACGCCTTCGCGCACTTCGCCCTGGCCCGCACCTACGAGCGCGAGGCCCGCCCCGATCAGGCCAAGCGCCACTTCCGCCTGGCCGCGGCCCTGGACCCGAAGCCGGAGTACCTCGCGGCGGCCCGGTTCGACGACGAGACGGGAACCGCGCGGGACGCGTAGCGCGGGCTCACGGACCGCCCGGGCCCCCATCGCAGATCCGGGGCGCCCGGGGCTTTCACGTCCGGCTCAGCGGGTACATCCCCTGTAGAGGCGATCATCATGCTGCGTACCGGTAACGAACCGATCACCGCCCGCAGCCCCCTGCGGATGCGGCTCTGGCTGAGTATCTGGGGTCTGGTCTGGACCCTCGGCGGCACCGTGGGTTTCGCGCTGGAGGGGCGGCCGGGGTGGATGGCGGCCTGCGCGGCGCTTTCGGCGGTGATCGTCGTCGATCTCGTCATGATCATCCGCCACATCCGGCAGGGCCCCCACTACCAGCCGGGCCGTGACGTCCCGCCCTACGAGCCGCCCCGCACGCGCATGCCGTGAGCACGCGCATGCCGTGAGCCGGCGCGGCGCATCTCCGGGACGCAAGGCCGCTCCGGGACGCAAGGCCGCTCCGGGACGCAAGGCCACTCCGGGACGCGAGGCGGCTCCGGGACGTGTCGCAGCTCCGGGACCGGAGCGCGCGGCCGAGGGGCAGGGCCGGAAAGGAGCGGTGTACGGGGAGCGGGGTGGCTAGTGTGGCGCGCATGCCGCTCCTCGACGACCTCCCCGAGACGCTGCTCGACCTCGCCGTACCGCACGAGGACATCAACGAACTGACCGCGCTGGCCGCCCGGTTCACCGCCGATCGGGAGCTCGGCGAGCTCCTGGAGCGATCCGCGCGCCTGCTCGTCCAGGACCTCGGCGCTGTCGGCATGCGGCCCGAACTCCCGGCCCTGCCCGAGGGGTTGGGGGCGGACATGGAGCGCTGGTTCCCGGTGTACGTGGCCGTCGCCGCGCTCCCGTACACCCGGGCCCACCACCGAGAGCGCGGCATCCCCGAGGACATCGCCCGCCGTACGCTCGCCGACCTCGGGCGGCACATCGCGCTGCACCACCGGCGGCGCGGCAGGGGCGGGCTGGTCGTGCCGGGCTGGCTGCGGCTGCACTTCCGGGGGGAGCTCTACCAGCTCGGCCGGCTCCAGTTCCAGCGCTCGATCCTGGGCGAGCGCATGAGCCTGGCCATGCGGGAGGCAGGCCTCCGCGCGCAGCCCGGCGACCCCTGTCTGCAGCTCCACATCCCGGACTACCGGGGCCCGTTGACGCCCGAGGCCTGTGCCGAGTCCATCGGGCGGGCCCGTACGTTCTTCGCGCGCCACTTCCCCGAGGAGCCCTACCGGGTGGCCTCCTGCCACTCCTGGCTGCTCGACGAGCAGTTGCGCGACCACCTTCCGGAGAGCTCCAACATCGTGCACTTCCAGGGCTTGTTCCATGCCGCCTACCGGGATGACGAGCCGGCCGACGGTGAGCCCGTCGGCTTCGTCTTCGGCGATCCGGAGCTGCCCGTGGCGCAGCTTTCGCAGCACACCGGCCTGCAGCGCGCGGTCACCCGCCACCTCCTGGACGGCGGCCACTGGTACGTGGGCCACGGGTGGTTCGAGCTGTAGGAACGGCGGGCCGGTCCCGGCCCGCCGTCATCCGCGTGCCGGGGGCGTACCGGAGCGGGAGCGGATCAGTGCACGAAGCTGTAGCTGCGCCACGGCAGGGCCCTGGGGGCCACGTTGTTGGCGAGCCTGCTGCCGAGGTAGACGGTGTCCTTGCCGGTGCAGTTGGGCGTCCGGTACATGATCATGTCGACCAGCGTGTTGTTGTAGACCTGGGTCGTGCCGGACGGCGGAAGCCGGTGGCAGCCGGTCACCTTCGGGCTGGTCAGCGTGACCGCCGTCTCGGGCCCGATCGCGTACGAGACGGTGCCGACGGCCGTCCGCCCGAGGCTGGAGCAGGCCGTGGTGGCGAGGACGAGCAGCACGGCCCCGGCCGTCAGGCGCCTCTGGCGTCGGCGGCGCGAGGTCGGGGCGGTGGACTGGGACGCGGGCACGGACATGAGCGGTCCTCGTCTGTACGGCATGACTGCGGCGGTCAGTGTCGCCAGCCTGCCCCGTGCCCCGGCTTCCGGCATCCGGTGCGGCGCCGGGCTAGCCCGCCCGGGCGACCGGGCAGCCAGGACCCCACACGTCCCCACGTTCTTGTGTGGTCCGCACACATCACCGCTGGGGCCGCGCGGTGCCTAGCGTCTACGCGGGCAGGGACGTGACGTTCGCGGTACGCACTGTCGTCGGAACAGGGTCGGAACAGAGTCGGACAGAGGGGGACCAGATCGTGGGTCAGGGACAGCGTGCCGGGTGGGGAGTGGTCGCCGCCGTCGTGGCGGTGGTGGCGGGGCTGCTCGGCGGGGGCGGCACCGCGAACGCGGCCGGGCCCACCGCGAACGCCGCAGGCCCCGCCGCGTATCCCGCTCACCTCTCGCTGGAGGCGAGCTACGGGGCGGGCACCGTGACCAACGGCTGGGAGAAGGTCGAGCGCTTCCGCGACACGACCCCCGGGTTCGCGGCGGGCGCCGCCGAGGGCTATCCGCCGGACGGCCGCGGTGACCAGGACGGCGTCCGCGTCACGTACTTCGGCGGCATCGCGCGCCCGGCGTCCGACCGCTTCCTGCTGTACTCCGCACCCGGCTGGAACACCGGCGCCAAGACCGTCCCCGTGCTGCTCGTGCACGGCGCCAATGACACCGCGGACCGGGCCTGGGCCAACCCGGGGGAGTCCGGCGGCTACGGCTGCGGCGCCCTGTCCTGCCCCTCCACCGGCCTGATGCAGTACCTGTCGGCGCGCGGACAGCGCGTCTTCGCCATCGGCTTCGCCCACAAGCAGGGCGACAACCTCATGCAGGCGCAGGCCGTCGGTGACGCGGTCGCCGCCATCAAGGCCAAGCTGGGCGTCACCAAGGTCGACCTGGTCGGCTGGAGCAAGGGCGAGATGTCGGCCCGTGCCTACGTGTCGTCCCTGAAGCCCTCCTGGGGGCGGGCGTACGCCGGTGACGTACGGAAGCTGATCACCCTCGGCGGCCCCAACGGCGGCTACGACTACCCGTACGCGCACGGCTGGGCGCACGACTTCTCCATCTGGCCCGAGTGCGGCGGCAAGATCAACGCGCCCTCCCCGCACTCCAGGATGACCTGCTACGGCACGTACACCGCGCACCCCGAGTACTCCATGACGCCGGCCGGCGGATACGACGACTATCCGGGGCAACGCCAGATGTTGGCCCGCTGGGACTCGGTCTACGGCATCGACCAGTCCGCCCAGGACTGGTACACCACCTACTACGGCGGCCAGGGCTTCTACACGGCGGGAGACGGCATCCAGAAGGCGGTTGACAGCGGGTCGCTCGTGGCACCTTTGCAGCGCGCCGGGGTTCCCGCGTCCGTCACCACCTACCTGCTGGCGGGAGCCTCCCCGACCGTCGTCGGCATCGTCAACGAGAACAGGGGCCCCAGCGACGGAGTGGTCTTCCTCTCCAGCGCGCTCGACACCACCGGCATCGCCACCGTCGGCGCCACCGCCACCGTGGCGGCCGCCAACCACCTCGAACTCGGCTGGAACAGCACGTCCGCCGCCCAGGTCGCGGCCTGGCTCGCACTCCCCTGAGGAACCATCGATGCGCACCTTGCACACCCGCCGGGTGGCCACGGCCCGCCTCACCCAGCAGATCCTGGAGGCCGGGCCCCGCCCCGGCTTTGAGGGACCGCGCGAGGCCGTCGTGTTCGTCCACGGCAACGTCTCGTCCTCGGTGTTCTGGCAGGACACGCTGCTCGCGCTGCCCGAGCGCTACCGGCCGATCGCGGTCGACCTGCGCGGCTTCGGCGGAACCGACCCGCTGCCGGTGGACGCCACCCGGGGACTTCGCGACTACGCGGACGACCTCGCGGCGCTCCTCGACGCCCTCCGGGTGGCCCGCGCACATCTGGTGGGCTGGTCCATGGGCGGAGGCGTGGTGCTGCAGTGCCTGCGGGACCGGCCGTCCGCCATCGCGTCGCTCACCCTCGTCAACCCGGTCTCGCCGTACGGCTTCGGCGGCACCCACGGCGAGGAGGGCCTGCTCAACGCGCCCGACGGGGCCGGCTCCGGAGGCGGCACGGCCAACCCCGACTTCGTACGGCTGCTGCGCGAGGGCGACCGCGGCGAGGGCTCCCCGCTCTCGCCCCGTCAGGTCCTCGCGACCTGCTACGTCAAGCCTCCGGCGCGCCCCGCCCGCGAGGACGAGCTCGTCGCCTCCATGCTGACGACCCGGGTCGGTGACGACCACTATCCGGGAGACAGCACGGCGAGCGACACCTGGCCCGGTGTGGCCCCCGGCAGCCGAGGCGTCCTCAACTGCCTCGCCCCGACACACTTCCGCGTCGACGACCTGCACACGCTGCCCGTGCTGCCACCGGTGACGTGGATCAGGGGAGAGGACGACGTCATCGTCTCCGACACCTCCCTGTTCGACCTCGCCCACCTCGGCGCGACCGGCGCCCTGCCCGGCTGGGACGGCACCCCGGCCCAGCCGATGCTCGCCCAGACCCGACACGCACTGGGCCTTTACTCGCGGGCCGGCGGCAGGGTACGAGAGATTGCGGTGCCCGGAGCCGGGCACGCGGTCCATGTCGAACGTCCCCGGGAATTCGGCGCGGCACTGCTCGAAACCCTGTCGGAAGGCGCACGAACCTGATGGAACCCGTCCGTACGACCCGCCACGGCGCGGTGCGCGGCAAGCTCGTCGCCGACGACGTGGCCGCCTTCCTCGGCATCCCGTTCGCCGCGCCCCCCTTCGGGGAGGCACGCTTCCGCGCACCGGGACCCGCCGCCTCCTGGGACGGGGTGCGCGACGCGTTCACCCCCGGGCCGAGCGTGCCCAGGGCCCCCTACGCGCCGCCCTTCGACGTGCTCATCCCGGACGAAGGACTCCAGGGCGAGGACTGCCTCAACCTCAACATCTGGACCCCGCACCCCACCCCCGGCGGCGGCCTGCCGGTGATGGTGTGGATCCACGGCGGAGCCTTCGCCAACGGCTCCGGATCGGCGTCCGCGTACGACGGCAGCGCCTTCGCGCGCGACGGCGTGGTGTACGTCAGCATCAACTACCGGCTCGGCGCCGACGGCTTCCTGCGGCTGCCCGACCGGCCCGACAACCGCGGCCTGCTGGACCAGATCGCCGCGCTGGAATGGGTCCGCGACAACATCGAGGCCTTCGGCGGCGACCCCGGTCAGGTGACGGTGTTCGGCGAGTCGGCGGGTGCGATGAGCATCGGCGCGCTGCTCTCGATGCCCCGCGCCCGCGGCCTGTTCCGGCGCGCGATCCTGCAGAGCGGCGCCGCCCACCACTTCCTGCGGCCCGCCTCCGCCGAGCTGATCACCGGGCGGCTCGCCGAGAAGCTGGGCATCGGCGCGACGGCGGAGGAGTTCGCCGAAATCCCCCTGGAGGAGCTGCTGCCCGCCCAGGCCGAGCTGCGCGGCGAGGTCGGGGCCCGCCCCGACCCCGCGCTGTGGGGCGAGGCCGCGCTCAACATGATGCCGTTCGAACCCGTCCTCGACGCACTGCCGCTGCCCTCGGCGGACTGCGGCGTGGACATCCTCGTCGGCACCAACCGCGAGGAGTACCGCCTGTTCCTCGTGCCGACCCAGCGCCTCGACGTGCTGCCGGCGGCCAAGCTGCGCGAGGCCACGGCCGCGTACGGACTCGACCCCGACAAGGCACTGCCCGTGTACGCGGAGCGCCGCCCGGACGCGGTGCCCGGCGAACTCTTCGACGCGGTCACCACCGACTGGTTCTACCGGATTCCCGCGCTGCGCCTCGCCGAGGCCGTGCCCGGCTCGTACGTGTACGAGTTCGCCCGCCGCTCCCCGGCCCTGGACGGCCGGCTGGGGGCCTGCCACGCCTCCGAGCTCGCCTACGTCTTCGACCGGCTCGACGACCCGGCCTACACCCCGGTCATCGGCGAGGAGCCCCCGCAGGCCCTCGCCGACGCCATGCACGGCGCCTGGGTGGCCTTCGCGAAGACGGGCGAGCCGGGCTGGGCGCCGTACGAACGCGAGACCCGCACGACGAGGGTCTTCGACACGTTGCCGGGCGTCGAGGCCGATCCCCGCGGCGAAGAACGTGCCTTGTGGGAGGGGGTGCGCTGAGGCCGTGGGGCCCGTTGTCAGACCTCGCCCGTAAGGTCGTAGACCAGTCGCGGTCCACGCGACGGACCACGACCGTGCGGACGAAGGAGGTGACCGGCGGTGAACCGGCCGACACCGATGTGGCACCCCGAGGAGCGGGCGCCGGTGGCCCCGCGCGGCCCCGCGCCCGCCCGTCGCGAACCGTTCCCCGGCACCCACCGGCCCCCCGGCCCCGGCAGGGGCGGGGCTGCGCACGAAACGGGCGCCGCGCCCCAGGGGCCCGCGGTGAGCGCCGCCGCCGTGTTCCTGCCCGCCGGCCTGCCCCGCGAGGGCCGGGTCGCCTTCTGGGACCCGGAGCAGGGCCCCGCGCCCCAGGGTCCGCCCGGCGCCGAGGTGACCGAACTGACCGTGGTGCGCCGCCATGGCGCAGGCGCCCGCAGCCGCAAGGTCGCCGCCCTCGTCCTGCCGGTCACCGAGGCCCTTCCCGCCCTGGTGCGGGCCCGCCACCACCCCGCCGCACACCCGGCGGCCGCCTGCTGGGGCGCCGCCGCGCTGCACGCCCTGCACCTCGTCGCGCGCGGCAGACTGCTGCCCGGCCTGACCTCCACCGACCACGACGCCTGGCGGGCCGGCCCGCTGGACGCCGACGACATCGCCCAGCTGCGGGCCATCGCCGCGGCCATGCCCCACGAGGCGTACGGGGTGCCCGTCCCCGGCCGCGGCGCCCTCCAACTCCCGGACCCCCAGGCCCTGGTGAGGGCCTTCCTCGACGCGGTCGCGGACAGCCTGCCGCGCACCCCGGCCGCCGCGGCCGCCGCCGGGGCGCCCTTCGCCGCCGCCACCGCCCAGCACCTGCCGGCCGCCCGCGCCTGGGCAGCGGAGGCCGCCGCAGGGATGGACGCGGGCGTCCGGGTCTCGCTGCGCCTGGACCTGTCCGGGTTCGAGCTGTTCGACACGGCGTCCGACGAGGAGGGCGAAGCCCGGCGGGCCGGCTCGGCGATCGTCCAGGTGCACAGCCTGGCCGACCCCACGCTGGTCGTCGACGCCGCCCGCCTCTGGTCGGACAACGGCGCCGAGGAGGACCCGTCCGGGTCCGCCCGAGGCCGTGGACCCAGCCGCGCGAGCGCGTCAACAGGCCGTGCGCGGGCCGCAGTCGAGGCATTCGGGCCGCGCGCCCGGATCGACGCACTGCTCGCCCTGCGCCGGGCCGCCCGCGTCTGGGCGCCGCTCGGGCTGCTCCTGGAGCGCGCCGTCCCCGATGTGCTGCCGCTCACCGAGACCGAGCTGTACGAGCTGCTCGGCGAGGCGTCGGCGCGGCTCGCCGCGGCGGGCGTCACCGTCCACTGGCCGCGCGAACTGGCCCGCGCCCTCAGCGCCACCGCCGTCGTGCGCCCGGCACCCGGCTCGGCCACCGACGGCACCTCCTTCTTCGACGCCGGGGAACTGCTCTCCTTCAACTGGCAGTTGGCGCTCGGCGACGAGCCGCTCACCAACGCCGAGATGGACGTCCTCGCCGAATCCCACCGCCCGATCGTGCGGCTGCGCGACCAGTGGGTGGTGGCCGACCCCGAGCTCGTCCGCAAGGCCAGGAAGCGCGACCTGGGGCTCCTCGACCCCGTGGACGCGCTGTCCGTCGCCCTCACCGGCACCGCCGAGGTCGACGGCGAGAGCGTCGAGGCGGTCCCCGCCGGGGCCCTCGCGCTGCTCCGCGACCGCCTCCTCGAAGGCCCCGCCGCGGCCGAGCAGCCGCCCGGCCTGCACGCGACGCTGCGCGACTACCAACTCCGGGGCCTGGCCTGGCTGGAGATGATGACGTCGATGGGCCTCGGCGGCTGCCTCGCCGACGACATGGGCCTCGGCAAGACGATCACCGTCATCGCCCTGCACCTGCGCCGCGCCCGAACCGAACCGACCCTCGTGATCTGCCCGGCCTCCCTGCTCGGCAACTGGCAGCGCGAGATCGCCCGGTTCGCCCCGGGCACCCCGGTGCGCCGCTTCCACGGAAGCAGCCGCAGCCTCGAAGGCAGCGAAGGCGGCTTCGTCCTCACCACGTACGGCACCATGCGCGGCAGCGCCCCCCAACTGGCCGCCCACCGCTGGAACATGGTGGTCGCCGACGAGGCGCAGCACGTCAAGAACCCGTTCTCGGCGACCGCCAAGGCACTGCGCACCATCCCCGCCCCGGCCAGGATCGCGCTCACCGGCACCCCCGTGGAGAACAACCTCTCCGAGCTGTGGGCCCTGCTCGACTGGACGACGCCCGGGCTGCTCGGCCCCCTCAAGGCGTTCCGCGCCCGGCACGCCCGCCTGGTGGAGAACGGCGAGGACGACGACGCCGCCGAGCGCCTGTCCCGGCTGGTCCGCCCCTTCCTGCTGCGCAGGAAGAAGTCCGACCCGGGCATCGTGCCCGAACTGCCCCCGAAGACCGAGACCGACCACCCGGTCCCGCTCACCCGCGAACAGGCCGCCCTGTACGAGGCCGTGGTCCGCGAGGTCATGGCCGCCGTCGAGGCTTCCGAAGGCATCGCCCGCCGCGCCCAGATCATGAAACTGCTCACCGCCCTGAAGCAGATCTGCAACCACCCCGCCCAGTACCTGAAGGAGGACGCCCCGCGCCTGGCCGCCCGCTCGGGAAAGCTGGCCCTGCTCGACGAACTGGTCGACACCATCCTCAGCGAGGGCGGCTCCGTCCTGGTGTTCACCCAGTACGTCGCGATGGCCAGGCTGCTCTCCGGCCACCTCACCGCCCGCGGCGTGCCCACCCAACTGCTGCACGGCGGAACCCCGGTGGCCGAGCGGGACCGCCTGGTCGACGTCTTCCAGAGCGGCGAGGTCCCCGTCTTCATCCTGTCCCTCAAGGCCGCCGGCACCGGCCTCAACCTCACCCGCGCCGGCCACGTCATCCACTACGACCGCTGGTGGAACCCGGCCGTCGAGGAACAGGCCACCGACCGCGCCTACCGCATCGGCCAGACCCAACCGGTCCAGGTCCACCGCCTCATCGCGGAAGGCACCGTCGAGGACCGCATCGCCGACATGCTGGAACAGAAACGCCGGCTGGCCGAGGCGGTCCTCGGCTCCGGCGAGAGTGCCCTGACCGAACTCACCGACCGCGAACTGGCCGACCTGATCTCCCTGCGGAGGGCCCCGTGAACTCCCGCCCGCCGCTGCGCACCCCCCGCCACGACGACCGCCGCCGCACCTACCCCGCGCTCGGCGCCCGCACGGAGCGCACCGGGACCTGGTGGGGCGACGCCTGGGTGGAAGCCCTGGAGGAACTCGCCCTGGACGCCGCCCGGTTGGCGCGCGGACGTACCTATGCCGAGGCCGGCCAGGTCGACGCGATCACCGTCACCCCGGGCCGCATCACCGCCTACGTACACGGCTCCCGCCCCCGCCCCTACCGCACCGAGCTACGGCTGCGCACCCTGCCCGACCAGGCGTGGGAGGACTTCCTCGACACCGCCGCCCGGGAGCCCGCCCACATCGCGGCCCTCCTCGACAAGGACCTGCCGCACGCGCTGGCCGACGAGGCGGCACTGCTGCCCGCCTACGGCGATCTGATCCCCGACTGCTCCTGCCCCGACGACGGCTACCCCTGCAAGCACGCGGCGGCACTCTGCTACCAGACCGCACGCCTCCTCGACGAGGACCCGTTCGTGCTGCTCCTCATGCGCGGACGGGGAGAGCAGGAAGTCCTCGCCGCGCTCACCCGGCGCAACGCCACCCGCATGGCTGTGGAGCGGGCCGCCCCGCCACCTCAACTCCCCACCGTCCAGGCCCGCACGGCGGTCCAGCCGCGCACCCTCCCCCCGCTGCCGCCACCGTTCCCCGCCCCGGCCCGGCCGGGCCATCCGCCCGCCTTCCCCGAGGTCCACGGCGGCCCCGACCCGCTGTCCCTCGACCTCCTGGCCACCGAGGCGGCCCTGCGCGCCCACACCCTCCTGGTCACCGCAGAGGACCCGATCGCCCCCCTGTCCACCTGGCAGGACGCGGTCCGCCTCGCCGCCGCGCACCCGGGCTCCGGCCTCACCTCGGCCACCCGCGCCCTCTACACCTCACTGAGCCGGGCCACCGACCGCACCCCCGGCGACCTCGCACGCGCGGTGGCCGCCTGGCGCCAGGGCGGCATCGAGGCCCTCGCCGTCCTCGAAGCCCCCTGGGACCCCCCGGCCGGCCCCTTCGACCGGGCCCGCCCCGCGCTGACCGCCGCCGGCTTCCCTGACTTCCGCCCCAGCCGCAACCGCCTCTCCACCCCCACCACCCAGCTCCGCTACGGCCGCGACGGCCTCTGGTACGGCTACGAGTCCGACCCCGGCCGGGACGACTGGTGGCCCCGCGGCACCCCCGACCCGGACCCGGTGGGCGCCCTCACGGCCCGGCTGGGCGCGTGACGCCGAGAGCCGGAGCCGAGGAGCCTCGACGGACCCCGGCGCGTCAGGCGGAAGCCCCGGCCGCCCTGGGGCGCTGCGCCGGACGTGGCGGCTCCAGCCGAGTGACCACACTGGAGTGGAAGAGGTCGACGGCCGCGTCCACCCCGCGGATGAAACCGGTCTCGGCATTGCCGCGCGTACTGCCCACGCCTTTGGAAAGCGAAAGCCGGAACCCGGAGATCCGCTCGGCCCCCTTCGGCAACAGATCGCCGGGCTCGGGGCGCAGCTTCTCCAGGGTGCCGCGCGGACCGACCGTCTCCCCTTCGAGGAGGGTCTCCACATGGAGATCGGCCGGTGCCTCACCCAGCTGTTTCATCAGCTTCTTGGCCCAGCTCAGCGGGTATCCCTGCTCGGGTGCGGAGATCTCGACGGATGTCCTGAGCCTCCCCATCCGCAGATCGGCGACGACACCCACGATGCCGGGCGCTCCCTCGATGCGAATCTCGGCCCGCAGCTGTCCGTCCACGCAGAGCCGAGCAGCCAGTTCGGCCCGGCGCGACTGCGGATCGGTGCCGCGCTTGGCCCGCTGCACCGGCACCACCTTCGTGCCGAGTTCCCCGCCGAGTCGCAGGCAGACCTGGCGTATCAGCCGCTCCCAGCTCTCGACGACCTGCACGGTTCGCGGATCCCCCGGCGACAGGGTCTCCTCGTCGATCCCGTTGCGCACCGGGACCCACGCGGGGCCCATGTTCTGGAAGCCGTGGCAGCCGGAGTTGTCGTGCTGGAGATAGTGCAGCAACTCCTGGAGGAGCCAGGCGTGCGCCTCGTTGCGTACGCCCTCGTGCCGGATGAGGAGCTGCGCCTGATGCGTCACTTCGGCCCAGGACAGATGCCACAGCGCTACCTTGTGCTTGCGCCGCCCGTCGGTCTTCACCTCGACCAGTGAACTTCCCTCCAGGGCAACGTCGTTGGAGAGGGTGATGACCGCCTCGTAGCCCCGACGGGCGGCGATGTCCATATAGGCCTGGATCTGCTCGCTCTTGAGGGCGTTGCCGTTGGTCTTGGTCTCGACGAGGGCCGTCCACAGCTTCCCCGCGCGCTCCACGCGGATGACTCCGTCGGGCCGCTTCGGGCTGTCGCCGTGCGGAAGCGACACCTCGGTGAAGGTCTCCATCCGCCCGGCGGGCGCGCCGAAGGCGGCGGTGAGACGCCGCCCGAACTCCGGTACCTGGGTCATCACGGCGAGCAGCACGGACGTGGCCCGCATCTCGCGCTCTCGGTCGCTCTTGAGGGAGGAGGCGGGGAACAACCGGGCGCTGCGCCACGCGTCGTTCTCGGCGAGCGAAGGCTTGGGCGCCTTCGGCAGGGTGACCTTCTTCTTGGCGGTACGGAGCCGGCGTGCGGGCGGGGTGGTGGCCTGCTCGGCAGCGACGTGTTCGGCCGAGCGCTGTACGGGCACCGAGGCGAGAGCCGCGGCACGGGCGTCCGTCCGGTGCCCGACCGCTGTGTCGGACACGCCGGTCGAGACGGCCGTCTCGATGGCGGCAGCGGTGCGGCCGCCCATGTCCGTGGCGTCGGTGGCGCCCGGTGCTCGATCCTGAAGGTGGTCCGCCTCGCTGTCCTGGTCGTCGTCCTCATCGATCTCGATGCCGTAGTCGGTGGCGAGACCGGCGAGGCCGGAGTCGTAGCCCTGGCCGATGGCGCGGAACTTCCACGCGTCCTCGCGACGGTAGATCTCACCGAAGACGAAGGCGCTCTCCGTTTCGGCATCGGTGATGGAGAAGCGCAGCATCTCCTCGCCCGAACCGTCCGTCAGGCCGATCCTGAGGTTCTCCAACTCGCCGAAATGAGCCCGCTGATGACGACTGGCGGCGATGACGACGCGGTCGACCCCGTCAGGAATGGCCGTCAGGTCGAGCCGAATTCTGTCCTCGCTGCCGTTCTCCGTCGGGGCCGGGCCGAGGAGTTGAACCGTGCCGTCGGCAGCGGCCGGGTTGTTGTAGAAGTAGAAGTCCCCGTTGCCCCGTACCTTGCCGTCGACTCCCAGCAGCAGCACGGAGACATCGGCATCGCCCTCACCGTTCGGGCTGCTCCAGCTCAGACTCACGATGACGGAGTCGGCGTTCTCGCTGAGCGCCGCCAGGCCCACATTGGCACCCTTGACCATGTCGTGCATGAGATCCCCCCCACGGGATGGAGGGCTGTACGGGCATGGCCGAACTGCCCTCTGTTCACGGAAAGTTAATGCTCTCCCCAAGAGCGCGGAATGCAGCCTACTCGCCGATGTGCGGCCGTCGCCCGGGGAAAGGAGCAAAGGTGCCGGGGTGTCGAAGGGCACGGGCTGCGCCCTGTGGGCCGCTCGCCCTATGAGCCGCTTGCCCAGTGGGTCAGGCGCTGGAAGTCGGCCTCGCGCAGGCCCCGTCGGGGGTGGATGCGCACCATCAGTGCGCGGGCGTCGTGGTGGTCGCGCACATATGTCTCGTCCAGGTCGGTGATCATGTCGTCGACCCAGGCGAACGGTCGGCCCGCGGCCCACTTCAGCAGGGGTCTGGTCTTCCAGTACAGGCCGTCGGGGTCGGTGGCGAAGAGCTCGGGCCAGGCGATGAAGGGGAGGTCCGCGGGGAGGCCGATGGCGGGGCCGATCATCTCGTTGGCCTCGTCCATCCACGTGGTGGCCCAGGCCAGTTCGTAGGGCAGCGAACGCAGCCGGGGGCCGTGCGCCGGGTTGAGGTAGACCCGCAGGCCGCGCCGGTGCGGCCGCGAGCCCGGGGTCTGGCGGGAGAGCCAGGCCGAGGGGTGGAGCCGGTGGGTGCGGTAGCCGCGCAGATGGGGCAGGCGGGCCGCGTAGGGGTTGAGGGGGCCGTCCACGTCGAGGAGCAGCAGGGGGCGGTCCGGCGCAGTCGTCATGAGGGAGGGATACCCCATGGCGTTGGGCTCAAGTTCCTTGCACGGAAGGGCAGTTGCGGAGTTCGGGGGTCCGCTCGCGGTGGGGCTCGTGGCCACGCCCGTGGCGGCCGGGCGGCCCGGGGCCCGTGGTGCCGCCCGGGCTGCTGGAGGGCATCGCCTCAGCTATGGCAAGGCATGTGGGGCGGGGGCCGCTCTGGGGCCCGCCGGTTCAGCCGCCCGACGTCGTCACCGACTCGCGGGTCTCCGGGGCCCACGCCAGCGACACCAGCATCCCGACGAGCAGCACGGCCGCCAGCCAGTACATCGAGCCGCTGAGGCCGAGGTGCTCCAGGCTCACCGGCAGGATGAACGTGCCGACGGCCGACGCGATGCGGCTCGTGCCGTTGAGGAAGCCGACGCCGGTGGCGCGCAGATGCGTGGGGTAGAGCTCGGCGGGATACACCTGGGTGAGGTTCGAGGCGCCGGCCATCACGAAGGTGTAGACGAGGAACGGCACCATGAGGGCGATCGTGGAGGCATGGGCGAAGGCACCCATCAACGTCAACGCCGCCGTCATGATGCCGAACGTGACGATCGTCAAGGGGCGACGGCCGCACTTCTGGAGGAACCAGAGACCTAGGACACCGCCGCCGAGCAGGAAGAGGTTGAGGAGCAGGTTCTGCAGGTCCGGATCGGGGACGTGCAGGGCGGCCAGGATGGTCGGCATGAAGGTGTAGATCGCGAAGTACGGCAGTACCTGCGCGCTGTAGAAGACCGTGCCGAACCAGGTCCGCCTGGCCTGGCCCGGCGAGAAGAGCTCCCGGTAGGCGCCCGCCGTGCTGGTGCGCCGCTCGGGCGGGGCGACCTCGGCCGCGCCCAGCTCCGCCCTGAGGTACTTCCGGGCGATGGCCCGGGCCTCCGCGACGCGGCCCTGACTGATCAGCCAGCTCGGCGACTCCGGCGTGCCGAAGCGGAGGAGCAGCACCAGGAGCGCGGGCACGGCGCCGGACGCGAGCAGCAGATACGCCGCCCCCTCGGACTTGCCGAGATAGGTGCCGAGGATGCCCGCGATGACATAACCGACGGTCCACATCACGGTGAGGGAGCCAAGGAGTACGCCCCGCAGCCTGCGGGGTGCGAACTCGGACAGCATCGTCGGACCCACGGCGTAGTCCGCGCCGAGCCCGAAGCCGATCAGTACGCGCAGGGTGAAGAGCAGCGCCGGGTCACGCGCCCAGAGCTGGAGGGCGGAGGCGACGGTGATCAGGACGAAGTTGTAGATGTACAGCTTCTGGCGGCCGATGATGTCGCCGACCCGGCCGAGCACGATGCTGCCGAAGAAGAGTCCGATCAGCGCCGACGCGCCGAGCAGGCCCTGCCAGACGCCCGAGAGGTGGCGGGCGTCGGTGAGGGTGGCGAGGACCGCGCCGATCATGCCGAGCGCGTAGCCGTCGGAGAAGTTCGCTCCGAACGTGGTCGCCGTCACCCTCAGATGGAACGGGCGCAGGGGGGCCTCGTCGAGCGACGGGGCGAGTCGCTCGGGTGGGTCGGATTCCACGGTGGCCGGCTTCGGCATCGGCTGTTACCTCGCCTGGGGCATGGGCCCGCCTGGGGTGGCGGGGAACGGGCGGCTTGGGTCGAGCGGAGCCATCCTGCCCTGCCGGAGCCCCGGAAGGGAATCGTTCTATGCGGAAGAACTGTGAGTGAATGGAATTCTTACGCAAGAGGAGGCTGGCCTTCCGCGACCCTGGAGGCTACCTCGTGCGGCGCCGAAGCGGGTGGTTCGGCGGCCTCGTGCGGCGCCGAAACGGGTGGCTCGCCAGCCTCGTGCGGCGCCGAAGCGAGTGGTTCGGCGGCCTTGTCCGGCGCCGACGCGGGCGACCCGCAAGGCCCGCAAGGCCCGCAAGGCTTGCGGGGCTCGCCGGCTCCGCCCGCCGACCAGGCCGCCAGGACCGCGTCGATCGCGGCGGCCACCCGTGCCCGTGCCCTGTTGTGCGGGACGCGCGCCATCAGCAGCGCGTCGTACTCCGTGTCCAGATGGCGGACGGACGCGCGCACCGCGGCCGTCACCGCCGCCGCGTCCAGCGCACGGCCCGCCGCCGACCGGCCCACCCGGCCGCTGCCCCGCACCGAGGCGTGCTCGGCGATGTCACGGGCCCGCTCGGCCGGACAGCCCGGAAACAGGCGCAGGATCTCGGCGGTCAGGGCCGCCGTGAACCGGACGTCCTCGGCCGCCCGTCGCCCGGCGTCCCGGGCCCGCCGACGGGCCCGCGCCTCGGCATCGGCCAGGCAGGCGGCCTCGGCCGCGGCGAGCGCGGCCTCCTCGACGAAGACGCCCTGCCGCTCATAGCGCCGCCGGCGCCGATCGCGGCGCACCACGACGGCGGAGAGCGAACTGCCCGAGCGGGCACGGCGGGTGAGCGCGGTGTCTCCGCGCGGCAGGAACACCAGATGGCCCAGATCCGCGCAGTCCAGACAGAGCGGCGAGCCCGACTCAAGGACGAGATGCCTCAGCGGGGCGCGACCGCATCCGGCGCAGCGATGGTGATGCCGGGGCTGTATGACGAGAATGGGACCACCCTCCTTGCCCAAGTCTCCCTGTTCGTCCGTCCCTTCTCTGATTCCCCGCGCAATAACCAGTGGAACAAGGCGGATTGAGATTGCTACGTTTCCCCACGTGGCGAAACTCAATCAGATCATCGCAGTCGAAAAGGGAATCAAGTCGAAGTCCCACCAGGACCTGACGGCCGCTCAGCACGGGCTGCAGAAGCCCGCGTTGCTGGCTGGTATTTCCCGCACCTATCAGCCCAAGGACGAGGAGGGTGAGCAGCTCCCGCCCGAGTCCACCCGGGTGCAGGTCAGGTCCGAGGACGTCCTGCGGGACACCGCCGCCACGCTGACCCGCCTGTTCGACGTGACCGCTACCAAGGACTGGGCGAACTGCGAGGCGCGCGCCGACATCACCGTCGACGGGCGGACCCTCGTGGCCGCCGCACCCGTCTCGTACCTGCTCTTCCTGGAGAAGCAGCTCACGGACATCAACGCCTTCGTGCGCCGCCTCCCCGTGCTCGACGCCGCCGAAGCGTGGGTGCAGGACCCGTCCACGGACTCCTGGAAGACCGAACCGGTACGCACGCTGCGCACGAAGAAGGTGCCGCGCAACCACGTCAAGGCGGAAGCCACCGACAAACACCCGGCCCAGGTCGAGGTGTACTACGAGGACGTGCCGGTCGGCTACTGGACGACCGTCAAGTTCTCGGGCGCGCTGCCCGCCCGCCGCGTCAACGAACTCGTCGCCCGCGTCGAGAAGTTGCAGCAGGCGGTGAAGTTCGCCCGCGAGGAGGCCAACGGCATCGACGTCACCGACCAGCGGGTGGGCGACGCCGTATTCGGCTACCTTTTCGGATGAACCTCCGTCGTGTGAGCACGCCTTGTCGTGTGACCACGTCCTGTCGCGTGACCACGACTTGTCGTGGGAGTACGCGATGACCCAGAACTCCCGGCCGGGCACAGCACGGCCGGGTGCGCCAGGAGCGCAAAGCTGAAACTGAAGCTTGTCGTGACGGGGCGGGCGCGAATCACGCATCCGCCATCAATCTCAGACTCTCGCTCCAGACTCAGCATGCGCCACCGATCGCCGGAACCAACCGGCCCAGGCCCATGTGCGTCGAATTGCCGGTTCGAGTCCGGCCCGCGGAGCTCCACTCGCATTCCCTACCGATCCGCGGTGGTCCAAAGGCAGGACGCGACGGATTGAGACTGACCTGGGTTCTCAAGCGGACCGGCGTGTGCAGTTGCGGTGGCATCACTCAGGGCCCGGGGGCCGGCTACGCCTCCGGGCCCGCTCCTGTCCGCGGCCCCGCTTCCGCTTCCGCTTCCGCCTTCGCTTCCGCCTTCGCCTCCGCCTTCGCCTCCGCTCCCGGGGGCCTTCCTCCCGACCCGTACGCCCGGCCACCGCGCATGATGGGGACGTGCGATTCGAAGCGATCACCTGGGAACGGCTGGCCGACGCCCTCGCCGAACGGGCCATGGACCTCAAACCGGCCGACGACGGCTCCTGGCTGCGCATCGGCGTGGACGGGGCGCCCGCCGCCCACCCCGAAGAGCTGTCCCGGCGCATCGCCGAAGAGCTCAGGACGCGCGGCCGACCGATCCTCGCCCTCTCCACCGAAGGCTTCCTGCGGCCGGCGTCGCTGCGCTTCGAATTCGGGCGCCAGGACCCCGACACGTACTTCGACGGCTGGTTCGACACCGGCGCCCTGTGGCGGGAGGTCTTCGGGCCGCTGGACCCGGGTGGTACGGGCCGGGTGCTGCCCGACCTCTGGGACCCCGTGACCGACCGGGCCACCCGGAGCCCGTACGAGGCCCTCCCGGAGGGCGGCGTACTGCTCGTGCACGGCCCGCTGCTCCTCGGGCGCTGGTTCCCCTTCGACCTCACCGTCCACCTACGGCTGTCACCGCCCGCCCTGCGTCGCCGGACCGAGGAGAGCGCGCGCTGGACGCTGACGGCCTTCGAGCGGTACGAGTCGGAGGTGCGGCCGAGCGAGGCGGCCGATGTCGTGGTGCGGGTCGACGACCCTCGGCATCCGGCTTGGCGTGAGGCGTGAGGCGTGAGACAGGAGGGGAGGGGCGAGGCGTGATGGGGAGGGGTGAGGAACGACAGTCGGTGGATGACAGATTCTGATCTCTGACATCCGTCAACGGACATCCCCCGCCCCGGCACCCCGGGCCCTCTACCCCGCCCCCGGCCGCCCTCCCACCACCCCCACCGCGAGCGTCCCCGCCCGGCACCCCGCTTCGGCGGCCTCCGCCGGGGACGCGCCGCGCAGGCGGGCGGCGAGGAAGCCGCCGGTGAACGCATCGCCCGCGCCCGTGGAGTCCACCGCCCGCACCTGAGGCGCGGCCACCCTTGCGACGACCTTCCCGCCCGCGGCCACCAGGGCCCCGGCCGCGCCCAGCGTGACCGCCACCAGGGGAAACCGGCGGCTCAACTTGACTGCCGCGTCCGCCGGTTCGGGCAGGCCGGTGAGGAAGGACGCCTCGGCCGCGTTGGGGAGGAGTACGTCGATCCCCTCGGTCAGGGCCAGGAACGTCTCGATGCCCAGAGCGCCGATGAACCCGGTCGACGCCGGATCCAGGCTCACGGTGACACCGGCGGCCCGGGCCGACTCCCTTGCCATGAGCGCCAGTTGACGACACGGTTCGGCGAAGAACAGGTAGCCCGAGAGATGGAGATGGGCGATGCCGTCGAGGAGGGCGGGTGACCAGTCGGCGGGGTTCATCCGGTGGACGGCGCCGCTGTCGGTCAGGAAGGTGCGCTCCGCCGTGGCCGTGTCGACGAGGGAGATCACCGTCGCGGCGGTCGCGTCGGCGTCCGGGATCAGCAGGGGGCGTACGCCGGAGCCGCGCAGCCTCCGGTCGTGCCAGGCGGTCGCGTCCCGGCCGACCCGGGCGAGCAACCGTACGTCCGGACAGCCCGAACTGGCCGCCCAGCAGGCCGCGTTGGCGCCCGCTCCGCCCGGCACCGTACGGATGTCGGCCGGTGTGTCCGTGGCGGGCGTGAGCGGGCCGCGGTGACGGGCGACCACATCGGTGACCACGTCCCCGACCACCAGAAGCCCGCCCGCGGGGGCCCCGGCTCCACCCATGGCGCCCCCGGCCCCGTCCGTGGCGCCCCCGGCTCCGCTCACAGCGCCGCCGCGATGTCCGCCGCGAGCCGGACATTGCCGCGTACCGCCGCCACGTTCGCTTCGAGGGAGGCCCCGTCCGTGTGCTCGACCAGGTGGTTCAGGAGGAACGGCGTGACGGCCTGGCCCGTGATGCCCGCCGCGCGGCAGGCGGCAAGGCCGGACGCAAGCACCTCGTCGTGCAGCCGGGGATCGAGCTGCTCGGCCTCCGGGACCGGGTTGGCCACGATCACCGCCGCTTCGAGCCCGAGCGAGCGATGCGCCCGCAGGACGCCGGCCGCCTCCTCGGGCGTACGCACCGTCCAGTCGACGGGCTCGCCGGAGCTGGACAGATAGAACCCGGGGAACCGCTCCGTGCCGTAGCCGACCACCGACACCCCGAGCGTCTCCAAGCGCTGCAACGTGGCCGGTACATCAAGGATCGACTTCACGCCGGCACACACCACCGCGAGGGGAGCCGTCGCCAGCAGGCGCAGGTCCGCGGACTCGTCCTGCGTCTCGGTCCACTCCCGGTGGACACCGCCGAGCCCGCCGGTCGCGAAGACGCGCAGCCCCGCCCGCGCGGCCAGGAACGCGGTGGCCGAGACCGTGGTGGCGCCGCTCGCGCCGGTGGCGAGCGCCATCGGCAGATCGCGGTGCCCGAGCTTGCGCAGCTCCTCGTTGGCCACCCGCTCCAACTGCGCCTTGTCCAGGCCGATCAGGGGCCGCCCGTCCAGGACCGCGATGGTCGCGGGAACGGCGCCCCCGTCGCGTACCAACTGCTCCAGCTCGCGGGCGACGCGCAGATTGCGCGGTCGTGGCAGGCCGTGCGAAATGATCGTCGACTCCAGGGCGACGACCGGCCGCCCCTCGTCGAGAGCCGTCCGTACTTCTTCCGACACCGTGGTCTCATCAGGTACGTCGTCAAAGGGCATGCCCCATCCCTGGCACACCCGGAAGCCGGGTAAACGTCCCTCAACTCCACGCCCTGGCAAGCGGGTTCACCGGCCGCGGCCCGCGCGGGCGGACGGCGGTCCACCGGCCGTGCGCCGTACGGGCGGGCGCACTGGACAGACTGTCGTGCGCGGGCCCGTGGACCTGGTCGTCCTGTCGGTCAAAGACGGTGCCGGGCACGGCTAGATTGACCCGTCATGAGCACCACGGACCAAGCCTCTGCCGCCGCACCCACGAGCCCCGGACCCCAGGACGGGGGGCCGCTCGGACCCGCCTCCTTCGCGGTACGCGTCCCCGACGCCGAGCTGGAGCCGGAGCCGCTCGACCCGGAGCAGATCGTGTCAGGTGCCCCGGAGGTGACCGGGAAGGTGCTGTGGGAGTCCGCGGACGGGAAGCAGCTCCGCGGCATCTGGCAGATCACGCCGGGCGTGGTGACCGACACCGAGGCGGACGAGCTGTTCGTGGTCGTCAGCGGGCGTGCCACCATCGACGTGGCGGGCGGCGACACCCTGGAGGTCGGCCCGGGTGACGCCTGTGTGCTGCGCGCGGGCGACCGCACCACCTGGACCGTCCACGAGACGCTCCGCAAGGCCTACCACATCAGCCTCTAGAGCCTCTAGCGAGCCTCCGGAGCCTCTAGAGCCTCTAGCGAGCCTCCGGCCAGCAGACCGTGGAGGGGACCCATGGGCCGGGCCCGCAGCGACCGGGCCGTGGCGAGGGGCGCGCGGGCAGGGGTCGGTCCGGCGTAACGGGTTCACGGTCGGGTGGCGGTCGGTTCGCGGCGATCAGTCCGTAGCGGTCGTCCGTGGCGTTTCCCCCCTGCCGTGCCGTCGTGACGTGAACAGGGCGAGGCCCGCCATCGGCAGCAGCAGCGAGGCCCCGGCCGCGTTCAGCCAGCCGTAGCCCGCGCGGGCCACGATCAGGCCGGCGGTGAGGCCGCCGAGGCCTGCCGCCACGTTCATGGTCAGATCGCACAGGCCCTGCACGGCGGCGCGGGCGGGCCCCGGCACCGAGTCGGTCAGCAGCGCCGAGCCGGAGACCAGCCCCGCCGACCAGCCGAGGCCGAGCAGGAAGAGCCCGGCCATGGTCTGGCCGTGGCTCGTGCCCGCGGTGCCCGCCAACAGGGCCGCGCAGCACAGCAGTCCGGCCGCGAGGCCGATCACCGAGAGCCGCCCCAGCCGGTCGGCGAGCCATCCCATCACGGGGGAGAACGCGTACATCCCCGCGATGTGGACGCTGATGACGAGCCCGATCAGCTGGATGTCCGCGCCGTGCCGAGTGAGGGCGACCGGCGTCATCGACATGATCGACACCATGGCGGTGTGGGACACGGCGACCGTGACGAGCGCCAGGCGGGCCCTCGGCGACTGCCGGACCGCGCGCACCCCGGCCCGCAGTGAACGGGCCGTCGCGGAATGCGCCGCGCTGCCGTCCAGCGCGCGGGCGGTCAGCAGCGGGTCGGGCCGCAGCAGCACGCCGACGAGTGCGGCGGAGAGCAGGAACACTCCGGCCGCCCAGACGAACGGGCCCGCGGCCGCCGGTATGCCGAAGCGGGTGACGCTGTGGCCGGCGGGGGCGGCGATGTTCGGGCCGAGCACCGCGCCGATCGTCGTCGCCCACACCACGGTGGAGATCGCCCGGGCCCGCCGTGCCGGCTGCGCGAGGTCGGCGGCGGCGTACCGGGCCTGGAGATTGCCCAGGGAGCCCGCGCCGAAGACGGCCATGCCGGACAGCAGCAGAGGGAAGCTGTCGAGCACGGCCCCGGTGACCACGACCACGGCGCCGGCCGCCCCGAGCAGATAGGCCAGCACGAGACCCGGCCGGCGCCCGCGCCGGGTCATCAGCGCGGCCAGCGGCATCGCGAGGAGCGCGGGCCCGGCCACCATGGCGGCGGAGGCGAGCCCCGACAGGGCCTGGCTGCCGCTGATCTCGGCGGCCAGTACCGCGGCCAGCGCGATCCCGGTGGCGTTCGCGAGCCCGCCGAGCATCTGGCTCGCGATGAGCACGGTGGTTATTCGGCGTCGTAGCGCGGGCAGCGCTGCCGCGCCGGGCGCCTCGGAGCCGGCACCCGGGGGTTCGGGGAGTGGGGTCACCGGCGCAGTGTGCCAGCCCGTACCGGTACGGGAGCGGGCCGGGCCGGGTGGGCGCCCCGGCTCAGAACAGGGGCTGGGGGAGCACCCCTTCCAGCGCGAGCAGTTGCCGCTTGGTCTCCAGGCCGCCGCCGAACCCGCCGAGGCCGCCATGGCTCTCCACCACGCGGTGGCAGGGAACCACCACGGGCAGCGGATTCGACCCCATGGCCGCGCCGACCGCCTGCGCCGCCCCGGGCTGACCGACCCGGTGGGCGAGGTCGCCGTAGCCGACCACCGTCCCGTACGGCACGCCCGCCGCGAGCTCGCGGAGCACCTGACGGTTGAACCCGGACGACAGCGACCAGTCCAGCGGCAGCGCGAACGCGCGCAGCGTGCCGTCGAAGTAGGCCTCCACCTGGCGTATGGGCTCCTCCAGGGGGCCCGGACGGCCGGGCACGGCCGGGGCCGGATCGGTGCCGAACCGGGTGGCGAGGGCCCGCACGGCCCGGTCGCGCACGGGCTCGTCCGCGTGGAACACCACGTTGACCAGGCCCTGGCCGGTCGCGGCCAGGAACAGGGGGCCGATGTCACTCCCGACTACGGTCCACTCGACGAACTGCGCGGTGCTGCTCATGCCGACCACCGTACGACCGCCCACTGACAACGCCGTGCGCGCGGCGGACCCGGCGGTCCGGTGGCGGGTGTCCATGCGACCGAATCCGCTCAGATGGCAGTGCCACGCGTACCCGGAGTCGATAAATTGCCCGGAAAATGTTTGCCTGTCGCCCAGCGAGCCCTAATGTCGCCCCGAGCCAGGGTCGCAACAGGAGTAGGGCCTCTTCAGTCGGCACGGGGTGAAGGGCACACGAGTATGCACGGGACGGTCGACGGATTCAGCTACGGCCTGGTGACGCCGGTGGTGGCGTTCATCATGGCCTGCCTCGGGGGAGCGCTGGGCCTGCGCTGCACCGCCCGGTCCCTGCGGGCCGGTCGCTCCTTCAAGGCCGCCTGGCTGGCGCTGGGCGCCACATCCATAGGGTCGGGCATCTGGACCATGCACTTCATCGCGATGATGGGCTTCTCGGTCCACGAGGTGCCGTTCGGCTACGACCGCGGCATCACCTTCGCCAGCCTGGCCGTCGCGATCGTGATGGTGGGCATCGGGGTCTTCATCGTCGGCTACCGGGGAGCCACGCCCATGGCCCTGGTCACCGGCGGCACCATCACCGGGCTCGGCGTCGCCACCATGCACTACCTGGGCATGGCCGGGATCAGGATGAACGGCGAGTTCCAGTACAACACCGTCGTCGTCAGCATCTCCGTGGTGATCGCGGTGGTGGCCGCCACCACCGCCCTGTGGGCCGCCGTCTCGGTGCGCGGCTTCCTCGCCAGCCTGGGCGCCAGTCTGGTCATGGGCGTCGCCGTCGGCGGCATGCACTACACCGGGATGGCCGCCCTCAGCGTCCAGCTGCACAGCGGCGCCGTGGGGGCGCCGGCCGGCGGGGAGTCGTCCGCCGCGCTGCTCGCGCCCATGCTGATCGGGCCGGTCGCCTTCCTGGTCCTGGCCGGGGTCGTCGTGATGTTCGACCCGTTGGTGGTGATGGGCAAGCCGGACTGGGAGAAGCGTCCGCCGCGCGCGATCCCGGCGCCCCGGCACCGCCCGTCCTTCCCCGAGCGCACCAGCTGGGCGGCGTCCGAGCCCCCGCGCGAGGGCTCCGCCTCGCCGCACGACTGGTGAGCGGAGCCCGATCGGACCGCGGTTGTCAGTGGTGGGTCGTACGGTGGTTGCATGCGGCCCGTTTCCAAGATCGAACGTACGGTGGCGCCCTTCGAGGTCGTCAGTCCCTACCAGCCCAGCGGTGACCAGCCGGCGGCCATCGCCGAGCTGGAGAAGCGCATCCGCGCAGGGGAGAAGGACGTCGTCCTGCTCGGCGCGACCGGCACCGGAAAGTCGGCGACGACGGCCTGGATGATCGAGAAGCTCCAGCGCCCCACGCTCGTCATGGCGCCGAACAAGACGCTGGCCGCCCAGCTGGCCAACGAGTTCCGCGAGCTGCTGCCCAACAACGCCGTCGAGTACTTCGTGTCGTACTACGACTACTACCAGCCCGAGGCGTACGTCCCGCAGTCGGACACCTACATCGAGAAGGACTCCTCGATCAACGAGGAGGTCGAGCGCCTGCGCCACTCGGCGACCAATTCGCTGCTGACCCGGCGCGACGTGATCGTGGTCGCCTCCGTCTCGTGCATCTACGGCCTGGGCACGCCGCAGGAGTACGTCGACCGCATGGTGCCGCTGAAGGTCGGCGAGGAGATCGACCGCGACCAGCTGCTGCGCCGCTTCGTCGACATCCAGTACACCCGCAACGACATGGCGTTCGCCCGCGGCACCTTCCGGGTGCGCGGCGACACCATCGAGATCTTCCCGGTCTACGAGGAACTGGCCGTCCGCATCGAGATGTTCGGGGACGAGATCGAGGCCCTGTCCACCCTCCACCCGATCACCGGCGAGATCATCAGCGAGGACCAGTCGCTGTACGTCTTCCCCGCGAGCCACTACGTGGCGGGCCCGGAGCGCATGGAGAAGGCCGTCAACGGCATCGAGAAGGAGCTGGAGCAGCGCCTCGCGGAGCTGGAGAAGCAGGGCAAGCTCCTGGAGGCCCAGCGGCTGCGCATGCGCACCACCTACGACCTGGAGATGCTCCGCCAGATCGGCAGCTGCTCCGGCGTCGAGAACTACTCGATGCACTTCGACGGCCGCGACCCCGGCACCGCGCCCAACACGCTGATCGACTACTTCCCCGAGGACTTCCTGCTCGTCCTCGACGAGTCGCACGTGACGGTGCCGCAGATCGGCGCGATGTACGAGGGCGACGCATCGCGCAAGCGCACCCTGGTAGACCACGGCTTCCGGCTGCCGTCCGCGCTGGACAACCGGCCGCTGAAGTGGGAGGAGTTCCTCGGCCGCATCGGCCAGACCGTCTATCTGTCGGCCACCCCCGGCAAGTACGAGCTCTCCCGCGGCGACGGCTTCGTGGAGCAGATCATCCGCCCGACCGGTCTGGTCGACCCGGAGGTCGTGGTCAAGCCCACCGAGGGCCAGATCGACGACCTGGTGCACGAGATCCGCCAGCGCACCGAGAAGGACGAACGCGTCCTGGTCACCACCCTGACCAAGAAGATGGCCGAGGACCTGACGGACTACTTCCTCGAACTGGGCATCCAGGTGCGGTACTTGCACAGCGACGTCGACACCCTGCGCCGCATCGAGCTGCTGCGCGAACTGCGGGCCGGCGAGTACGACGTCCTGGTCGGCATCAACCTGCTGCGTGAGGGCCTCGACCTGCCCGAGGTCTCCCTGGTGGCGATCCTCGACGCCGACAAGGAGGGCTTCCTGCGGTCGGGGACCTCCCTGATCCAGACCATCGGCCGTGCGGCGCGCAACGTCTCCGGCCAGGTCCACATGTATGCCGACCGGGTCACCCCGGCCATGGAGAAGGCCATCGAGGAGACCAACCGGCGCCGCGAGAAGCAGATCGCGTACAACAAGGAGAAGGGGATCGACCCGCAGCCCCTTCGCAAGAAGATCAGCGACATCGCCGCGAGCATCGCGCGCGAGGAGGTCGACACCGAGGAGCTGCTCGGCACCGGATACCGCCAGGGCAAGGAGGGCAAGGCGGCGAAGGCCCCGGTGCCCTCGCTCGGTGGCAAGGCGGCCAAGACCGCCAAGGGTGCCAAGGGCGCGAAGAAGGAGCTCACGGATCGGCCGGCCGCCGAACTGGCGGGAATCATCGAGGAGATGACCGACCGGATGCGGGCCGCCGCCGCGGATCTGCAGTTCGAGGTGGCGGCCCGGTTGCGCGACGAGGTAGGGGAGTTGAAGAAGGAGCTCCGCCAGATGAAGGAGGCGGGCCTCGCCTGACGTGTCCGCGCGGGGCGGTGGCGATGTGTTGCAACACCGCCACAAAATGGCCCCTGCGCGAGCGCGCGGCCCGCGCGACTGCGTAGGGTCGGGCGCGAGAACGTACAACAACGCAAAGCATGTCAAGAACGACACATGGGGAGGGGACAGCGCGTGACGGTCAATCTGTCCAAGGGTCAGGCCATCAGCCTGGAGAAGCAGGGTGGCGGCACCCTGACCGCGGTGCGGATGGGGCTCGGCTGGCAGGCGGCTCCGCGCCGGGGCCTGTTCGGCAAGCGGACACAGGAGATCGACCTGGACGCCTCGGCGGTGCTCTTCGCCGACAAGCAGCCCGTCGACGTGGTCTTCTTCCGCCACCTCGTCAGCGACGACGGCTCGGTCCGGCACACCGGTGACAACCTCGTCGGCGGCGCGGGTCAGGGCGGTGACGACGAGTCGATCCTGGTCGACCTCTCGCGCGTGCCGGTGCACATCGACCAGATCGTCTTCACGGTGAACTCGTTCACCGGCCAGACGTTCCAGGAGGTGCAGAACGCGTTCTGCCGTCTGGTCGACGAGACCAACGGCCAGGAGCTGGCCCGTTACACGCTGGATGGCGGCGGTCAGTACACCGCGCAGATCATGGCCAAGGTGCACCGCGCCGGCGCCGGCTGGCAGATGACCGCCATCGGCAACGCGGCCAACGGACGCACCTTCCAGGACCTGATGCCCGCGATCCTGCCGCACCTCTGACCGCACCGCGGTACCGCACGTCGCGGTACCGAACACCCCGCAGGACCGAACACCGCAGCACCGCAGCTCCCGGAGGCACGACGCCGCCGGGAGCTGCACCACAACCGCGTCCGCGGCACACGCACCACCATCAACTCGACGAGGGGACAGAGGCGATGACGGCCGAGCTGGTACGGGGACAGAACCACCCCCTGCCCGGGACGCGACTGGAGATCCGGGTGTCGGCCGGCACCCCGGTCGTGGCCGGCGCCACCCTCGGCGACGAGCAGGGCAGGGTGCTCGGGGCGGAGCGGGTCGCCCACCCCGGCTCACCGACGCTGCCCGGCCTCGAAGTGTCCCGGCAGGCGGCGGCCGACCACCGCCTCGCGGTGGACCTGGAGGCCCTGGGCGAGGGCGTGCACCGGGTCCATGTGCTGCTCGCGCTGCCGCTCGGCACCGCGGGGCCCAGCCGATTCGCCGCGGTGGCCGCCCCCTTCGTCGCCGTCACCGCGCTCGACGGCACCGAGATCGCCAGCTTCACCCTCACCGGCCTCGACGCCGAGTCGGCCGTCGTGGCCCTGGAGCTCTACCGCCGCCAGGGCGCCTGGAAGATCCGCGCCATCGGCCAGGGGTACGCGGGCGGCCTGGCCGATCTCCTCGCCGACCAGGGACTGCCCGAGGCCGGGCGCCTCGCCGCCACCATCCAGGACGCGATCGCGCTCGGCGCCTCCCGCTCGGTGGCGGCGCCCCCGCCCCGTACGAGCGACGACGCGCGGGTGCGTACGCCCGGGCCCGGAGCCGCCGTCGGTCCCACGCCGGCCGGTGCCGAGCCGCCCGCCGCCGTGCCCCAGCAGCCGGTCGGCGACGGCGGTCCCATCAACTACGCGCACCCCCGGCGTCGGACCGGCACGCCTCCGTCGCCCGCCCCGGTCGCGCCGCCCGCGGCCCCCGGCGAGCCCGCGCCGCCCGTCGCGGGCGACGCCGGCGGCTGGTCGATGGACGAGCGGCTCTACAACCAGGTGTGGGGCATGTTCGAGGACCTGGCCAGGGCGGTTGCCGCCTACCGCAGTGCCGTCGACTTCGCGGATTCGCGGATGGAGCAGGAGCTGGACCGCGCCCTGTCCGATCCGCGCGGCCGGATGGGTTCCGCCGGGGAACGGGCGCGCGAGGAGGCCCGCGTCAAGCGGGAGGACCTCGTCGGGCGGGCCAGGGAGGCGCTCGACCGCGATCTGGCCCAGCTGACCGCCGAGTCCGAGGTCGTCGAGCCCGCGCTTCCGCCCCCGTACGCCCGCTGGGACAACCCGGTGTGGCATGCCTACCGGGTGCCGATGGAGCTCCCGATGGCCCTGCGCATCGGCGATCTGACGCTGCCCGAGCAGCCGGAGCTGCGCATTCCGATGCTGGTCAGGCTGCCCCTCGAACGAGGTCTGTGGATCGACTCGGGGCGCGGCGGTTCCGACGAGGCCGCCTTCATGGACCCCGATCGGCTCAAAGGCCTCGCGGTGGACACGGCGGTGGCGGTCGCGGCCCGGCTGCTCGCGGTCTATCCCGCCCACGAGTTCGCCGTGCACGTCATCGACCCGGCCGGCTCGGCCGCCGGCCGGCTGGCCCCGCTCACCCGGTCCGGGGTGCTCTCCGCACCGCCCGCGGCGGGCGCCGCCGGAGTGTCCGAGGTGCTCGCCCGGCTCACCGAGCGGGTGGACCTGGTGCAGATGGCGGTGCGCGCCGGAGCGGGCGCCGACGCGCTGCCGCCCGGTATGGACACCGGCGAGCAACTGCTCATCGTCAACGACTTTCCGCACGGCTTCGACGACCGCGCGCTGAACCAGCTGCGCTACCTCGCCGACGAGGGGCCCTCGGTCGGGGTGCACCTGCTGATGGTGGCCGACCGCGAGGACGCCAGCGAGTACGGCCCGGTCCTGCAGCCGCTGTGGCGTTCGCTGCTGCGGCTGACACCGGTCCCCGACGACCATCTCGCCGACCCGTGGGTGGGGCACGCCTGGACGTACGAGCCACCGCTCGCGCCGCCCGGCAGCCGCGTCCTGGAGCAGGTGCTCGGCCAGGTCGGCGAGGCCCGCGCGACCTGGCCGCACTGAGGCCCGGCCTGCCCCGGCCGCTCGGCCATCAGGACCAGAACGGACGCCCCCGACCTGGCCTTTTGGTCCTTCTTTACCAATTTCTTTACCTTCTCTTGGTTATTCGGGTAGGCTTCTTTCCAGCGGAGGGGAGTACTCCCGACTGCGGCGTTCCCGTCAATACGGACCCACGGGACGGGTCCCGGGGCGCCGGCCCGCGGTGCGAGGGAAGGCGCCCGGGTGGAAGAGACCTCCGGCAGCGACGACGCTGATCAGTAGCCGTACGACGCCGGAGGCGCAGTGGACGTTTCAATGACCCTGTGGGTACTGACCATCCTTGGTCTGTGTGCCCTGATCGCGGCCGACTTCTTCATCGGGCGCAAGCCCCATGACGTGTCGGTCAAGGAAGCCGGCATCTGGACCGTGGTCTGGATCGTGCTGGCCGCGCTCTTCGGCCTCGGCCTGTTGTTCTTCGGCAACAGCCAGGCGTCGGGCGAGTTCTTCGCGGGCTTCATCACCGAGAAGTCGCTCAGCGTCGACAACCTCTTCGTCTTCATCCTCATCATGGCGAAGTTCTCGGTGCCCTCGCACCTGCAGCAACGGGTGCTGC
Organism: Streptomyces xanthochromogenes; assembly: GCF_014650455.1. Classification (GTDB taxonomy): domain Bacteria; phylum Actinomycetota; class Actinomycetes; order Streptomycetales; family Streptomycetaceae; genus Streptomyces; species Streptomyces xanthochromogenes. The sequence continues at coordinate 630,351 of NZ_BMUZ01000002.1, forward strand.
TCTTCGGCGTGTTGATCGCCCTCGTGCTGCGAGCGATCTTCATCGCGGCCGGTGCCGCGGTGATCGCCAACTTCTCCTGGGTCTTCTACATCTTCGGCGCGTTCCTCATCTACACCGCCTGGAAGCTCATTCAGGAGGCGCGCTCCGGTGACGAGGAGGAGGAGTTCGAGGAGAACCGTCTGCTGAAGTCCGTCGAGAAGAAGTTCGGCGTCGCGGACAAGTACCACGGCACCAAGCTGTTCGTGCGGAACAACGGCAAGAAGATCATGACGCCGCTGATGGTCGTCATGCTCGCCATCGGCACCACCGATGTGCTGTTCGCGATGGACTCGATCCCCGCGATCTTCGGCCTCACCCAGGACCCGTACATCGTCTTCACGGCCAACGCCTTCGCCCTGATGGGTCTGCGGCAGCTGTACTTCCTGATCGGCGGGCTGCTCAAGAAGCTGGTCCACCTCAGCTACGGCCTGTCGGTGATCCTCGGCTTCATCGGCGTGAAGCTGGTGCTGCACGCCCTGCACGAGAACGGGGTGAACGTTCCGGAGATCTCCATCCCCGTCTCGCTGGGCGTCATCTGCGGTGTGCTGGTCATCACCACCATCACCAGCCTCATCGCCGCGAAGAAGCAGGCCGCGGCCGAGCAGCCCGAGAAGGACAGCATCGGCGCCTGACCGGCGGCGGGGCGGCCTCCCTAGACGGGGGCCGCCTCCGGCTCCGCCCCGGGACCCGGCTGCGCCACCGGCGCGGGCCGGGTCTCGGGGAGCAGGGCGAAACAGGCCAGGCTCAGCAGCCCGATGCCGGTCAGATACCCGGCCACGCCCCACGGCGGCCCCTCGCCGCGCGAGAGCGCCGTGGCCGCGATCGGGGTGAGGGCGCCGCCCACGACCCCGCCGAGGTTGTAGCCGACGGCGGCGCCCGTGCAGCGGACCCTCGGCTCGTACAGCTCGGGCAGGTACGCCGCGATCACCGCGAACATCGAGATGAACGCCAGCATCGCGCCGAGGAACCCGGCGAACATCAGCAAGGGCTCGGCGGTGCCGAGCAGCGCGACCATCGGGAACATCCACACCACCGTCGCGACGCAGCCCGTCAGGCAGAGCGGCCTGCGCCCGTACCGGTCGCCCAGCAGCGCCGCCAGCGGTGTCAGGACGCCCATGATCGCCACGGCGGCCATGATGCAGGTCAGCATCACGGTCCGGTCGACCCCGAGCCGTTCGGTCGCGTACGCGAGCGACCACGTCGACACCGAGTAGAAGACGGCGTACCCGATCGCGAGGGCGCCCGCGGTCAGCAGCACCAACCGCCAGTGCCCGCGCACCACTTCGAGCAGCGGCAGCCTGACCGGCTCGCCCATCTCGTGGAACTGCGGGGTCTCGGCGAGCGAGGTCCGCAGCAGCAGCCCGCCGAGCGCGAGCAGCCCCGCGCCCCAGAACGGCACCCGCCACCCCCAGTCGCGGAACTGGGCGTCGGTCAGCCCGGCGGACAGGGCGAGGACGATCCCGTTGGCCAGCAGGAAGCCGAGGGAGGGGCCGATCTGCGGAAAGCTCGTCCACAGGCCGCGCCGGTGGGCGGGCGCGTGCTCGGCCGTGAGCAGCACCGCGCCGCCCCACTCGCCGCCGAGCCCGAGCCCTTGCAGGAAGCGAAGCACCAGCAGCAGTACGGGCGCCGTGATGCCGATCGAAGCGTACGAGGGCACACAGCCGACCGCGACGGTCGCGAGGCCGGTCAGCGCGAGCGAGGCGAACATGACCGGGCGGCGGCCGTAGCGGTCGCCGATGTGCCCGAAGACGACCGAGCCGAGGGGACGGGCCAGGAATCCGGCCCCGAAGGTGCCGAAGGCGGCCAGTGTGCCCGCGAGCGCGGAGAACGTGGGGAAGAACAGCGGGCCCAGGACCAGGGCGGCCGCCGTCCCGTAGACGAAGAAGTCGTAGAACTCGATGGCGGTGCCCGCGAGCGAGGCCGCGGCGAGGCGAAGCATCGAAGGGGGAGCGGGGGACCGCGGGGGAGTGGTGGTGCGCATGTCGCGCCAACTACCCGGGGTGATCATCCGTTACGGGGGCGCGCGGGGGCTCGGTGGACGGCGGGCGGGAGCACGCGCGCACGGCCGATTGTCAGTGCCGGGTGCCACCATCGGGGCATGGACCAATTCGGCGTACCGAACGGGCCGGTTCCCCAGGCGGGACCGGCGGCGGAGCCCGCCGCCGGCCGGTGGCTACCAGCCGCGCGCGTGCCACTCGGGCAGGTGCGGGCGCTCGTCGCCGAGGGTCGTGTCGTTGCCGTGCCCGGGATAGACCCAGGTCTCGTCCGGCAGGGTGTCGAAGAGCTTGGTCTCGACGTCGTGGATGAGGCTCGCGAAGGCCTCGGGGTCCTTCCAGGTGTTGCCCACGCCGCCGGGGAAGAGGCAGTCGCCGGTGAACACATGGGGGTGTCCGTGCGGGTCGTCGTAGACGAGGGCGATCGAGCCCGGGGTGTGGCCGACGAGGTGGCGGGCGGTGAGCTCGACGCGTCCGACCCGGATGGTGTCGCCGTCCTCGACCGGCACGTCGGTCGGCACCGGGATGCCCTCGGCGTCGAAACGGCCCGCATAGGTGCGCGCGCCGGTCGCCGCGACGACCTCGGCGAGCGCCTGCCAGTGGTCGCCGTGGCGGTGCGTGGTGACGACGGACGCGATGCCGTCGTCGCCGATCAGCGTGAGCAGCGTCGCGGGGGCGGCGGCCGCGTCGATGAGCAGCTGCTCGCCGGTGTTGCGGCAGCGCAGCAGATAGGCGTTGTTGCCCATGGCGCCGACCTCCACCTTGGAGATCATCAGGTCCGTCAACTCGTGCACATCGGCAGGGCCGCCGGCCTTCACCGCTCCGCTGTAGGTCATGGGCTCAGCCTAGCGCCGGGGTCACAGCGGGGGCAGGGCGGGCAGCGTCCCGCCGGTCGCCTTCAGGGCGGCGCCGTCGCGGCGTCCGGCGAGCCAGCCCATGAGGTCCGCGGCGGGGCCGCTCACCTGGACGGGCCCGCCCTCGGCGCCGCCGCCGGTGGTCCAGGTGCGGCCGGCGTCGTCGCTCAGGGCGATCGGCGGCACATCCTTGTGGCCGGCGAACCGATCGGCGAGGAAGTCGGTCTCGCGGCGGACGAAGTCCTCGGGGAGGTCCTCGAGTTCATAGCCGATTCCGAGGTCCACATGGTGCAGCTCGACCTCGACGAGGCGCCGGAAGGGCACGCGGGCCGCACTGTCCGTCACGCCGTTGCGCAGCTCGACCGTGCGCGACCAGTCGGCGGGCCGCTCGCCCTCCGCCTGGAAGCCGGCCGCGCTGTCGCGCACGTCCGCGCGCTGGACGTCCAGCGCGCGGGGCGCGTCGCGGTCGATGTCCGCGTCCCGGGTCTCGGCGCTCGCATACATGGGCCGCCCGGCCAGTACGTTGACGAGCGCGTCCGCGTTCCGTGCGATATGGGCGAGCACATGGCCCCGGCTCCAGCCGGGCAGCCGTGACGGCTCGGCGACGGAGGCGTTGTCCAGTGCGGCGGCTGCGGTGAGCAGCCGCTCGGTGGCTTCGCGTACAGAGGCCAGGTCGCGCGCGTGATCAATCATGGCGCCGACGATAGCCCCGCCACTCGTCCGGGTGAAGGTGGCCGGACGAGTCCGTAAATCGAATGCACGTGCTATACGCTCGGGAATGGGTTCTCGCTCAGAAGCGTTGGGACCCTGTCCGGATTCATCCAGGAATCAACGACATCACCGCGGCGGCCCCCCTACCCTGATCGGGGGTCCTGCAGCTCCCTCTCCCTATGAAAGGTGCGGACCGGCGTGGCCGACCGTCTCATCGTCCGTGGCGCGCGCGAGCACAACCTCAAGAACGTCTCGCTCGACCTGCCGCGCGATTCCCTCATCGTCTTCACGGGTCTTTCCGGGTCGGGCAAGTCCTCGCTCGCCTTCGACACGATCTTCGCCGAGGGCCAGCGCCGGTACGTCGAGTCGCTGTCCTCGTACGCCCGCCAGTTCCTCGGCCAGATGGACAAGCCGGACGTCGACTTCATCGAAGGACTGTCGCCCGCCGTCTCCATCGACCAGAAGTCGACCTCGCGCAACCCGCGCTCGACGGTCGGCACCATCACCGAGGTCTACGACTACCTGCGTCTGCTGTTCGCGCGCATCGGCAAGCCGCACTGCCCCGAGTGCCGCCGGCCCATCTCGCGCCAGTCGCCCCAGGCCATCGTCGACAAGGTGCTCGAACTGCCCGAGGGCAGCCGCTTCCAGGTGCTCTCACCGCTGGTCCGTGAGCGCAAGGGCGAGTTCGTCGACCTGTTCGCCGACCTCCAGACCAAGGGCTACAGCCGGGCCCGGGTCGACGGCGAGACCATCCAGCTCGCCGAGCCGCCCAAGCTGAAGAAGCAGGAGAAGCACACCATCGAGGTGGTCATCGACCGCCTCACGGTGAAAGAGGGCGCCAAGCGCCGCCTCACCGACTCGGTGGAGACCGCGCTCGGCCTGTCCGGCGGCATGGTCGTGCTCGACTTCGTCGACCTGGCGGCCGACGACCCCGAGCGCGAGCGGATGTACTCGGAGCACCTGTACTGCCCGTACGACGACCTCTCCTTCGAGGAGCTGGAGCCCCGCTCCTTCTCCTTCAACTCGCCGTTCGGCGCCTGCCCCGACTGCACCGGCATCGGCACGCGCATGGAGGTCGACCCCGACCTGATCATCCCGGACGAGGACAAGTCCCTGGACGAGGGCGCGGTCTCGCCGTGGTCGCTCGGCCACACCAAGGACTACTTCGCCCGTCTGGTGGGGGCGCTCGCCGGTGAGCTGGGCTTCCGCACCGACATCCCCTGGGCCGGCCTTCCGCAGCGCGCCAAGAAGGCGCTCCTGTACGGCCACAAGACGCAGATCGAGGTCCGCTACCGCAACCGGTACGGGCGCGAGCGCGCGTACACCACCGCCTTCGAGGGCGCGGTGCCGTTCGTCAAGCGGCGCCACTCCGAGGCGGAGACCGACGGCGCGCGCGAGCGCTTCGAGGGCTACATGCGCGAGGTGCCCTGCCCCACCTGTGAGGGCACGCGCCTGAAGCCGCTGGTGCTCGCGGTCACCGTGATGGAGCGGTCCATCGCCGAGGTCGCCGCGATGTCGATCAGCGACTGCGCGGACTTCCTGGCGAAGCTCAAGCTCAACAGCCGCGACAAGAAGATCGCCGAGCGGGTCCTGAAGGAGGTCAACGAGCGGCTGAAGTTCCTGGTCGACGTCGGCCTCGACTACCTCTCGCTCAACCGCGCGGCCGGCACGCTCTCCGGCGGCGAGGCCCAGCGCATCCGGCTCGCCACCCAGATCGGCTCCGGCCTGGTCGGCGTGCTCTACGTCCTGGACGAGCCCTCGATCGGGCTGCACCAGCGCGACAACCACCGTCTGATCGAGACGCTGGTCCGCCTGCGCGACATGGGCAACACCCTGATCGTCGTCGAGCACGACGAGGACACCATCAAGGTGGCCGACTGGGTCGTCGACATCGGCCCCGGCGCCGGTGAGCACGGCGGAAAGGTCGTCCACAGCGGTCCGTTGAAGCAGCTGCTCAGCAACAAGGAGTCGATGACGGGGCAGTACCTCGCGGGCAAACGGTCGATCCCGCTGCCCGACGTGCGCCGTCCCGTCGACCCCGCGCGCCGGCTCACCGTGCACGGCGCGAAGGAGAACAACCTCCGCGACATCGACGTCTCGTTCCCCCTCGGTGTGCTGACCGCCGTCACGGGCGTCTCCGGGTCGGGCAAGTCGACGCTGGTCAACGACATCCTCTACACGCACCTGGCGCGCGAGCTGAACGGGGCGCGCAGCGTGCCGGGCCGGCACACCCGGGTCGACGGGGACGACCTGGTCGACAAGGTCGTGCACGTCGACCAGTCGCCGATCGGCCGCACCCCGCGGTCCAACCCGGCGACGTACACCGGCGTCTTCGACCACGTCCGCAGGCTGTTCGCCGAGACGATGGAGGCGAAGGTCCGGGGTTACCTGCCGGGCCGCTTCTCCTTCAACGTCAAGGGCGGCCGCTGCGAGAACTGCTCGGGCGACGGCACGATCAAGATCGAGATGAACTTCCTGCCGGACGTGTACGTCCCCTGCGAGGTCTGCCACGGGGCGCGCTACAACCGGGAGACCCTGGAGGTCCACTACAAGGGCAAGTCCATCGCCGAGGTCCTGGACATGCCGATCGAGGAGGGCCTGGAGTTCTTCGAGGCCGTTCCGACGATCGCCCGTCACCTGCGGACGCTGAACGAGGTCGGGCTCGGCTACGTCCGGCTCGGGCAGTCCGCGCCGACCCTGTCGGGTGGTGAGGCGCAGCGCGTCAAGCTGGCCTCCGAGCTGCAGAAGCGGTCCACGGGCCGCACGGTGTACGTCCTCGACGAGCCCACCACCGGGCTCCACTTCGAGGACATCTCGAAGCTGATCAAGGTGCTTTCGGGCCTGGTCGACAAGGGCAACTCGGTGATCGTCATCGAGCACAACCTGGACGTCATCAAGACGGCGGACTGGGTGATCGACATGGGTCCCGAAGGCGGCAACGGCGGTGGCCTCGTCATCGCGGAGGGCACGCCCGAGGAGGTCGCCTCCGAGCCGGCCAGCCACACCGGAAAGTTCCTGCGGGACATTCTGGGGGCGGACCGGATCAGTGACGCGGCGTCCTCGCCGGGGCGGAAGTCCGCGAAGCGGGCTGCCCCGGCCAAGAAGGCGGCGTCCGCGGCCAAGGCCGCGCCGGCCGCCCGGAAGGCGGCCTCGGCGGCCGCCACGAAGAAGGCCGCCCCGGCGAAGAAGGCGACCCGGGCCCGCAAGGCCTGAGCCGTCCCTCACCCCGCCCCTTCCCCCAACCCTCCGGGCACGGGAAGGGGCGGCCCCCGCCCCGCCCCCCGGCCCCGCCCCCCTGCCCGGGGTCACCCCCTGAGGGGCGCGGGGAACTGCGCGATCAGCCACGTATAACCGGCACCCGAGAAGGAACCCGACAAGGGGCGCGGGGAACCGCGCAACAACGCCCGGCGCGCCCGCACCAAGCCCGCCTCCGCCCGCGGTCATCGGGGCCATCCCAAGCCCGACCTCCGCCCGCGGTCAGCGGGGCCATCCCAAGCCCGACCTCCGCCCGCGGTCAGCGGGGCCGCACCAAGCCACCCTCCGCCCGCGGCCGGCGGGGCCGCATCAAGCCCGCCTCCGCCCGCGCCCGGCGCGCCCGCATCAAGCCCGCCTCCGCCCGCGCCCGGCGCGCCCGCATCAAGCCCGCCTCCGCCCGCGCCCGGCGCGCCCGCATCAAGCCCACCTCCGCCCGCGGTCAGCGCAGCCGCACCAAGCCCGCCTCCGCCCGCGGCCGTACCAAGCCCGCCTCTCCCCGGCAGAGGAGGTTCAGGAGGGCAGCCGTACCTGGGCAGACGTGGGCGGCTGGGCGCCCTCCGCCGCGCAGGTCAGGGCCGCGGCCCGCGCCGCGTAACGCAGGACGCGGGGCCAGTCCGCCGTTGCCAGGGCGGACACGGACCGGACGTGGTGCAGCAGCGCCGCGTTGACCGTGTCACCCGCCCCGATCGTGTCCACGACCTCCACCCGTTCCGCGGCGACCGAGTGCACCGCGCCGTCCGCCGTGTACACCGTCAGGCCCGACGAGCCGCGCGTCAGGACCACTGCCGCCGGGCCCGCCGCCAGCCACTCATCGGGCGTGCCGCCCAGCCACTGCGCGTCCTCCTCCGAGAGCTTCAGGAGGGAGACGTACGGCAACCAGCCGCGAAAGCGGGTGCGATAGGCGTCGGGGTCGGGAATCAGGGCGGGCCGGATGTTGGGGTCCAGGAGGGTGAGCAGGCCCCGCGCCGACTCCCTGCGCAGCAGGGCCTCGTAGGCCGTCGCGCCCGGTTCGAGGATCAGGGAACACGTGCCGAGGGCCAACGCCGTCGCGGAGGGCGGGAGTTGAGGCGGAAGGGCGAAGAGGCGGTCCGCGGTGCCGTCCGCGTAGAAGCCGTAGCCCGCCGAGCCGTCCGGCCCCAGCGTCGCCACGGCGAGCGTCGTGGGCTCCGGCCCGCGCTGTACCAGGGACGTGTCCACTCCGGTCGCGCGCAGCCCGCCCAGCAGGGCCTCGCCGAAGCCGTCCGTGGAGATCCGCGAGCAGAACGCGGCCCCCGAGCCGAGCCTGCCCAGGGCCACCGCGGTGTTGTACGGGCCGCCGCCCGGCCGTGGCACCAGCGGCCCCAGCGGATCCTCGGGGCGCTGCGGCACCAGGTCGATGAGGGCCTCTCCGGCGACGACGATCACGGCCAAGAACGTAGCCCATCCCGCAGCCGCGCGGGCGGCCCGGCCGCAGGGTGAGCCCCGGCGCGGGGTGGCCGATCTGCGCCGGTATCGTCGATGGCGCAACCCGGGTCGGTTGCCGCGGCCGGGTCGGCCGTGCGGACGGCAGGCCCGGACAAGACCAGTGATCAGTGGAGACAGCCCATGACCGGCCAGCCCGCCGCCCGTCGCACCGTGCTGAAAGGCGCCGCCCTCGCGGGGGCCGCGGGGGTCGGCGTGGCCGCCTGCTCCACCGACTCCAAGCTCGGCCACGCCGAGACGCCCACCCCCACCGCCCCCGAGCCGCTCGGCACGCCCGACGCCGTGCCCGTCGGCGGCGCCAAGCTCTACCGCGAGCAGCGCGTCATGGTGAGCTGCCCGGCGAAGGGTGAGTACAAGGCGTTCAGCGCCCAGTGCACGCACGCCGGCTGCCTCCTGGAGAAGATCGAGGACGGCCACGCGAACTGCCCCTGCCACGGCAGCCGCTTCAACGTGATGACCGGCAAGCCCGTGCAGGGCCCGGCCACCGTGCCGCTGCCCTCGGTGCCGGTGAAGCTCAAGGACGGCCAGCTGGTGGCGGGCCCCGACGCGTGACGCACCCCTCGGGCCGGGCACTCACTCCCAGTCCCAGTCGATCCCCAGGATGCCCGGCCGCACCCCCTGCTCCACCAGGTGCACCGAGCGGTGCCGTCCGCTGAGGGTGAGGTCGCTGCGGCCTGAGCGGGCGGCGCCCGTGGAGGTCTGGGCGAAGCGGTGGCAGCGGGCCGGCAGGGCCTGTTCGTCGAAGCGCACCTGGAGGACGTACTGCCCTCCGGCGAAGGCGAAGCCGCGGACGTACTCCCGGCTCGGGCCGCCCGTGCCGTCCTCGAAGCCGTACCCGAACAGATACGTCTCGCCGGCCCGCAGCCGGGTGTCGAAGAGCAGCTCGGCGACCAGGACCCCGGTGGTGGCGTCCCAGCGGACGCGGCCCGTGCGGCAGTTCTCGCCCGCGCGCACCTCGACGCGCGCCGGATCGCAGCCGGCGTCCCCGCGGTGGATGGCCAGATAGCGGTCGACGCCGTCGCGATGGGCCCGTACGACGTGCTGCGAGTCGCGGCCGCGCAGTTCCCGGGCCGCGCCGATGCGGATGCGCTCGTGGTGGCCGACGGTGTGCAGACCGCCGTCGACCGGGACCTCAAGGCCGGTGATGAGCTGCTCGACCACTCCCGACGCCTCGACCAGCGAACGGTACGAGCGCCCGGCGGGCCGCTCGGCATCGGCCACCGTGGCGTCGTCGAGCAGCCGGATCAGTGAGTTCGCGGGCAGGCCGAGCACCTCTTCGAGGCCGCGCACCGCGCGCAGCGACTCCGGGCGCTGCGGCCGGCGTGCGCCCTGCTGCCAGTAACTCAGGCTGGTGACACCGACTTTGATGCCGCGCCCGGCCAGATGGTGCTGGACGCGCTGGAGCGGCAGGCCCCGTACGGAAAGGGCGGCGCGCAGCGCCAGGTGGAAGGGGCCGGTGTGCAGCGCCTGCTTCAGGTCGGCCTCGGAGTGGAGCATGGGGGACTCCTCAGTGAACGTTCACGGTGGGGGGTGGACGCCGGGCGGCGACAGGTCGGGGAAAACCTGGTGGCGGAAAGGGAGTTGTTCACATTCCGGCCATCGCGTTCACACCCGCGTCTCACCCCGCATTGAAGCGCGTTGACCTGTTCTCGACAACGGCCGATGCTCGATCACAAGCGTCCGGACGCGATCCTCCATCATCCCCAACCCCCCACCCCGCCATGGGAGGAACGCGATGCGCAGCAAGAAGAGACGGCTGTCCGCCCTCACCCTCGTGGTGGCGGCCCTGTTTGCCGCCCCCACGGCAACGGCCACCGCCGCCCCGCACAGCGACAAGCCGGTGCCCGCCGCAGCCGCCGCGGCGAGCTCCAAGCGGCTCAACATCACCATGCAGTCGCAGCAGAAGGACAACTGGTGCTGGGCAGGCAGCGGAAACACCATCGCCACCTGGTTCGGCCGGAACTACACCCAGAACCAGTTCTGCAACGCGGCCTTCGGCCGGACGCAGGGTTACGACTGCCCCAACTGGCAGGCAGACCTGGGCAATGTGCAGAACGCCCTGAACTGGGCGGGCATCAACTCCGGCTCTTATGTGACCGGCTGGCTGCGCTACTCGACCGTGCAGACCGAGATCAACAACAACCGCCCGATCGAGACCCGCATCCAGTGGTCCAGCGGCGGCGGTCACATGCACGTCCTGTACGGCTACGACGACGCCAGCAGCTGGGTGTACTGGGGCGATCCCTGGCCCTCCAGCACCCGCTACAACTGGGCTGCGCACGACTGGTACGTCAACAACAATTCCTTCTCCTGGACCCACTCGCTGTACCGGATCGGGGCGTGACGACGATGAAGTTGACCCGCCTCGCACCCAAGGCCTTCGCGCCCAGGGCCCTCGCACCCAAGGCCTTCGCGCCCCTGCTCGTCGTTCCGGCCGTCGTCGCAGCAGCTCTCGTCGGCCTCGCGGCGCCGGGCGCCTTCGCCGACCAGGCACCGCTCGCGTCCGCCGAGTCCAGGGCCGCGGCCCGCCAGGCCGCGTCCGCTCCCGCCACGATCGACACGCTCTCCCGCTTCTTCGCGCGGGACGGCAAGGTCGCGCTCAAGGCCGCCGCCCCGCACATCGAGGGCGACGCCGTACCCGTCTACACGCTCTCCCCGGGCTTCGTCGCGGGGAAGGCGGGCGCCCCCGTCGCGCAGCTGGAGTACCTCGCCTCCACGGCCGTCTCCTCGGACGGCCAGAAGGCCTCGCTGTGGACGGTCCAGGAGGGCTCGTCCTGGCAGGTGGTCAACATAGCCACCGGCGACGACGAGACCCGTTACGCGGCGGCCGGCGCCGCGAAGCTCCCCGGCGGCACCGTGTTCCAGGAGCCGCAGATCAACGCCTGGTACGTGGAGAAGGGCAGCAAGGTGCTGCCGCTCGACGAGGACGCCGTCAAGGCGGTCGGCGCGAACGGCACCACGCTCGCCGCCTACCGGAAGCGCGTCGCCACGGCGTACGGGGACAAGCTGCCGGGCTCGGCCTACGACCGCTCGGGCAAGGCCGGCGGCTACGCCGAGACGGCGGCGGAAACCCGGGCCCAGGCGGCCCAGGCCGCGGCCGTCGCGGCCCGCAACGACGACGGCTCCCCGACGGTGACCGCCACCGTGGCGGGCGCGGGTGTGCTCCTCGCGCTCGGCCTCACCGGGACGGCCGTGCGGCGGCGCCGCACGGCAGAGCGGGGCTAGCCCCGCGCCGGTGCGGGGGCCCGACGGCGTACCCCCGCACCGGCTCGCCCTGCGCACCGGCTCGCCCTCCCGGCCGCCCTTCGTCCGGGAGGCCGCGGCCGGTCGCTCGCGCGGCTCCCCGCACCCCTGTGGGTGCCCCCGGGCCTGCCGGTCGCGTCCACCGCGGCGGAGCTCCAGGGTTCATCCGGGGGACGCGGGGTTGTCGGTGGGCGCCAGTAGGGTGGTGGCCATGGCAGACCCCTCCAGCTACCGCCCCAAGCCGGGACAGATCCCCGACTCGCCGGGGGTCTACAAATTCCGCGACGAGCACCGCCGGGTGATCTACGTCGGGAAGGCGAAGTCCCTGCGGCAGCGGCTCGCCAACTACTTCCAGCCGTTGACGAGTCTGCACCCGCGCACGGCCACGATGGTCACCACGGCCGCGGCCGTGGAGTGGACCGTCGTCGCCACCGAGGTCGAGGCGCTCCAGCTCGAATACTCCTGGATCAAGGAGTTCGACCCCCGCTTCAACGTCAAGTACCGCGACGACAAGAGCTATCCCTACCTCGCGGTGACGATGAACGAGGAGTTCCCGCGGGTCCAGGTCATGCGCGGCGCCAAGAAGAAGGGCGTGCGCTACTTCGGCCCGTACGGGCACGCCTGGGCGATTCGCGAGACGGTCGACCTGATGCTCCGCGTCTTCCCGGTACGCACCTGCTCCGCGGGCGTGTTCAAGCGCTCGGCCCAGATCGGGCGGCCCTGTCTGCTCGGCTACATCGGCAAGTGCGCGGCCCCCTGCGTGGCCCGCGTCACCCCCGAGGAGCACCGCGAACTCGCCGAGGACTTCTGCGACTTCATGGCCGGCCGCACCGGCGCGTACCTGCGCCGCATCGAGCAGCAGATGATGGACGCGGCCGAGGACATGGAGTACGAGCGGGCGGCCCGGCTGCGCGACGACCTGGGGGCGCTCAAGAAGGCCCTGGAGAAGAACGCGATCGTCTTCAACGACGCCACCGACGCCGACCTCATCGCGGTCGCGGAGGACGAGCTGGAGGCGGCCGTCCAGATCTTCCACGTGCGCGGCGGACGGGTCCGCGGCCAGCGCGGCTGGGTCACCGACAAGGTCGAGGCGGTCGACACCGCGGGCCTGGTCGAGCACGCGCTCCAGCAGCTGTACGGCGAGGAGACGGGCGACTCGGTGCCGAAGGAGGTCCTGGTCCCGGCGCTGCCCGAGGACGCGGACGCGGTGAGCGGCTGGCTGGCGAGCCGGCGCGGCTCGAACGTCTCGCTGCGCATTCCGCAGCGCGGCGACAAGAAGGCCCTGATGGTGACGGTCGCGCGCAACGCCCAGCAGGCCCTGACGCTGCACAAGACCAAGCGCGCCTCCGACCTGACGACGCGCTCGCGGGCCCTGGAGGAGATCGCCGTCGCCCTGGAGCTGGACAGTGCGCCGCTGCGCATCGAATGCTTCGACATCTCCCACCTCCAGGGCGACGACGTGGTGGCGTCCATGGTGGTCTTCGAGGACGGCCTGGCCCGCAAGAGCGAGTACCGGCGCTTCCAGATCAAGGGCTTCGAGGGCCAGGACGACGTCCGGTCCATGCACGAGGTCATCAGCCGCCGCTTCAAGCGCTACCTCGCCGAGCAGGCGCGCACGGGGGAGTGGGGCGAGGAGGAGGGGCAGGAGCCCGGGGAAGCGCCCGGACCGGAGCCCACCGGGCCGTCCGCACCCGGGCTCGTACCCGGCCGGGGGAGCGACGGTCAGTCCGGGCCGGTGTCCGGGGAGGTGTCCGCGTTCCAGGAGGAGGACGGGCGGCCCAAGCGCTTCGCCTACCCCCCGCAGCTCCTCGTCGTCGACGGCGGCCAGCCGCAGGTCGCCGCGGCCAAGCGGGCCCTGGACGAGCTGGGCATCGACGACATCGCAGTGTGCGGGCTCGCCAAGCGCCTCGAAGAGGTCTGGGTGCCCGACGAGGACGACCCGGTGGTGCTGCCCCGGTCCAGCGAGGGGCTCTATCTGCTCCAGCGGGTGCGTGACGAGGCCCACCGCTTCGCCATCACCTACCAGAGGGCCAAACGGACGAAGCGCTTCAAGGCGGGCCCGCTGGATGCCGTGCCCGGCCTCGGCGACACCCGCAAGCAGGCCCTGATCAAGCATTTCGGCTCGGTGAAGAAGCTCCGGTCGGCGACAATCGACGAGATCTGCGAGGTCCCCGGCATAGGCCGCAAGACGGCCGAGACCGTTGCCGCGGCCCTCGCCGAAGCGGTCCCGGCCGCACCCGCCGTCAACACGGCGACAGGAGAGATCATGGAAGAGGACGACGGGGGCAGCACGACATGACCGAGCAGCACGACGAAGACCGAGAAGCAGGAGTACACGTGAGTACGGGCACGACGATCGAGGCCGGCGGGGCCGATGCGCCCATCCCCGAGCTGGTGATCATCTCCGGAATGTCGGGCGCCGGGCGAAGCACCGCCGCCAAGTGCCTGGAGGACCTCGGCTGGTTCGTCGTCGACAACCTGCCGCCCGCGCTGATCCCCACCATGGTGGAGCTCGGCGCCCGCTCCCAGGGCAATGTGGCGCGCATCGCCGTGGTCGTCGATGTGCGCGGCCGCCGGTTCTTCGACAACCTGCGCGAGTCGCTCGCCGACCTCGACGCCAAGGAGGTCACCCGGCGGATCGTTTTCCTGGAGTCCTCCGACGACACGCTGGTGCGCCGCTTCGAGTCGGTGCGCCGTCCGCACCCGCTGCAGGGCGACGGCCGGATCGTCGACGGCATCGCCGCCGAGCGCGAGCTGCTGCGCGAGCTGCGCGGTGACGCCGACCTCGTGATCGACACCTCCAGCCTCAACGTCCACGAGCTGCGCGCCAAGATGGACGCCCAGTTCGCCGGCGACGAGGAGCCGGAGCTGCGGGCCACCGTGATGTCGTTCGGCTACAAGTACGGCCTGCCGGTCGACGCGGACCTGGTGGTGGACTGCCGCTTCCTGCCCAACCCGCACTGGGTGCCGGAGCTGCGGCCCTTCACCGGCCTGAACGAGGAGGTGTCGGGCTATGTCTTCAACCAGCCGGGCGCCAAGGAGTTCCTCGACCAGTACAGCGAGCTGCTCCAGCTGATCGCGACGGGCTACCGCCGCGAGGGCAAGCGGTACGTGACCATCGCGGTGGGCTGCACGGGCGGCAAGCACCGCTCGGTCGCCATGTCCGAGAAGCTCGCCGCCCGCCTCGCCTCCGAGGGGATCGAGACCGTCGTCGTACACCGGGACATGGGGCGCGAGTGAAGGTGTACCGCCGGCGCACCGCCGGACCGGTGCTGCGCACCGGCCGCAAGCGGGGCGCCCAGCCCAAGGTCGTCGCGCTCGGCGGCGGCATGGGCCTTTCGGCCTCGCTCGCCGCGCTGCGCCGGATCACCGGCGACCTGACGGCCGTCGTCACGGTGGCCGACGACGGCGGCTCCAGCGGCCGCCTCCGCGACGAGCTGGGCGTGCTGCCACCGGGCGACCTGCGCAAGGCGCTGGCCGCTCTGTGCGGCGACGACGACTGGGGCCAGACGTGGTCCCGGGTCATCCAGCACCGCTTCCAGTCCAAGGGCGACCTGCACGAGCACGCGGTGGGCAACCTCCTGATCGTGGCCCTGTGGGAACAGCTGGGCGACCATGTGCAGGCCCTCGACCTGGTCGGCAAGCTGCTCGGCGCCCAGGGCCGGGTGCTGCCGATGTCGGCCGTGCCGCTGGAGCTGGAAGCCCTCGTACGGGGTCACGACCCGGCGCGTCCCGACGACGTGGACACCGTGCGCGGCCAGGCCACGGTGGCGCTCACGCCCGGTGAGGTGCTCTCCGTACAGCTGGTCCCGCACGACCCGCCGGCCGTCCCCGAGGCGGTCGCCGCGGTCCTCGACGCGGACTGGGTGGTGCTCGGTCCGGGGTCCTGGTTCTCCTCCGTCATCCCGCACCTGATGGTGCCCGAACTGCTCGACGCGCTCATCGAGACCAAGGCCCGCAAGGTGCTCTCGCTGAACCTCGCGCCACAACCGGGTGAAACCGATGGCTTCTCTCCGCAGCGTCATTTGGAGGTTTTGGGACGACACGCCCCTAAACTCGCCTTCGACGTGGTGCTTGCCGATGAGGCCGCCGTGCCCGACCGGGGGAGCCTGACCGACGCCGCGAAACGGCTCGGAGCCGAGGTCGAGCTGGCGCCCGTGGCCAGGCCCGATGGTTCTCCGAAGCACGATCCGGAGCTGTTGGCCGCCGCGTACGACCGTATTTTTCGGATGCATGGAAGGATCGGCCCATGGCGATGACGCCGGCGGTGAAGGACGAGATTTCCCGGCTGCCCGTCACCCGGACCTGCTGCAGGAAGGCGGAGGTCTCGGCGATTCTTCGATTCGCGGGCGGGCTGCACCTGGTGAGCGGCCGCATTGTGATCGAGGCGGAGCTGGACACCGCGATGGCGGCACGTCGGCTCAAGCGGGACATTCTGGAGATCTTCGGGCACAGCTCCGAGCTGATCGTGATGGCTCCGGGCGGCCTGCGCAGAGGGTCGCGGTTCGTCGTACGGGTCGTGGCGGGCGGCGACCAGCTCGCCCGCCAGACCGGTCTCGTCGACGGCCGGGGCCGCCCCATCCGAGGCCTGCCGCCCCAGGTGGTCTCGGGGGCCACCTGTGACGCGGAGGCCGCCTGGCGCGGCGCGTTCCTGGCGCACGGCTCGCTGACCGAGCCGGGCCGCTCCTCGTCCCTTGAGGTGACCTGCCCGGGCCCGGAGGCGGCCCTCGCCCTGGTCGGAGCCGCCCGCCGGCTTCAGATCGCGGCCAAGGCACGCGAGGTCCGCGGTGTGGACCGGGTGGTCGTCCGCGACGGCGACGCGATCGGCGCGCTGCTCACCCGCCTCGGCGCGCACGAGTCGGTGCTGGCCTGGGAGGAGCGGCGGATGCGCCGCGAGGTCCGCGCCACGGCCAACCGCCTCGCCAACTTCGACGACGCCAACCTGCGCCGCTCGGCGCGGGCCGCGGTCGCCGCCGGGGCCCGTGTCCAGCGCGCCCTGGAGATCCTCGCCGAGGAGGTGCCCGAGCACCTCGCGGCGGCCGGCCGGCTGCGCATGGAGCACAAGCAGGCATCCTTGGAGGAGCTGGGCGCGCTCGCCGACCCGCCGCTGACCAAGGACGCGGTCGCGGGCCGCATCCGGCGACTGCTCGCGATGGCCGACAAGCGGGCGCAGGACCTGGGCATCCCCGGCACCGAGTCCAACCTGACCGAGGAAATGGCGGACGGCCTGGTCGGCTGAGGCCCAATAGCCACCAACTCCCTTGAACCGGCGCCCACTTGGTGGGCGCCGGTTCCGCTTTCCCGCAGGGGCGTTCGCACAGGGAGCCGGGGTGGCGCGGTATTGACATGATCATGAAGTGTCATGAGCCTGGCGTCGGTCCACTTTCGTGGCAGACAACAGCAAGGGGGGCTTATGAGACGCAGAGCGAGAGCGATCCTCGCCGCTGCATCACTGCTGACGGCCGGGCTCGTGGCGGCACCCGTCGCCCAGGCCAGTCAGAGCGGAGCCGACGGCGAGGGCATCGTCGTCTGGAACGCCCAGGTCAGCCGCGCACAGCTGCCGCTGCTCCTGGAGGCCGGCGCCGACGCGCAGGAGCTGGGCGCCGAACTGCCGGCCAAGGGCGCGGCGGGAGTCGAGCTCTACCTCACCAAGTCCCAGGCCGCCGCCCTGCGCGGCAAGGGCGTCACCCTGTCCGAGCGCAAGGTCTCCGCGCAGTCCCAGAACCGGCTCAAGGCCGCGGGTGACGGGGTGTTCCGCCCGTACAGCGGCCCGAACGGGCTGAAGCAGGAGATCCTCGACACCGGCAGGGCCAACCCGGGCCTCACCAAGGTCGAGTCGATCGGGAAGACCACGAACGGCCAGGACATCCTCGCCCTCAAGCTGACCAAGGGCGCGAACAAGTCAAGGGACGGCTCCAAGCCCGCCACGTTGTACCTGTCCAACCAGCACGCCCGGGAGTGGATCACCCCGGAGATGACCCGGCGGCTGATGCACCACTACCTCGACAACTACGGCAAGGACCCGCGGATCACCAAGATCGTGGACTCCACCGAGCTGTGGTTCGTGCTCTCCGCCAACCCGGACGGCTACGACTACACCTTCACGCCGGGCAACCGGCTGTGGCGCAAGAACCTCCGCGACAACAACGGCGACGGGAAGATCACCTCCGTCGACGGCGTCGACCCGAACCGCAACTTCCCCTACAAGTGGGGCTACGACAACGAGGGTTCGTCCGAGGACCCCTCGAACGAGACCTACCGCGGCCCGAGCGCGGGCAGCGAGCCCGAGACCAAGGCGCTCGACTCCTTCGAGAAGCGGGTCCACTTCAACTACGCGATCAACTACCACTCCGCGGCGGAGCTGTTGCTGTACGGAGTGGGCTGGCAGGTCGCCACGCCGACCCCGGACGACGTCATCTACAAGGCGCTCGCGGGCACCCCCGACAAGCCGGCCATCCCCGGCTACCTCTCCGAGGTCTCCTCCGCGCTGTACACCACCAACGGCGAGGCCGACGGGCACGCGGCGAACGTCAACGGCACGATGATGTTCACCCCGGAGATGTCGACCTGCACCACCGCGTCGAACCTGGACCCGAACGACCAGTGGAACGCGGCGGACTGCCCCTCGGACTTCAACTTCCCCGACAGCGAGAAGCTGATCCAGGGCGAGTTCGAGAAGAACATCCCGTTCGCGCTCTCCGTCGCCGAGACCTCGGCCCACCCCGACCGGCCGTCCTCCTCGGTCGGCATCGCGGCCCCGGACTTCACGCCGGACACCTTCGCCACCTCCTACGCGCGGGACGACGACCAGCAGGTCGCCGTCACCGTACGCAAGTCGGTGCGCGACAAGACCCTCAACTACCGCATCAACAAAGGCCGTACGCAGACCGAGGAACTGAAGCCCTGGAAGGGCGGCGAGGTCTACGGCGGACAGGACAACATCCGCTTCGACCAGTACCGCGCCGAGGTCGAGGACGCGCACGCCGGTGACCGGGTCCAGGTGTGGTTCACCGGGCGGACCGCCGCGGGCGCGAAGACGTCCAGCACCCCGTTCACGTACACCGTGGCCCAGCGGCCCAGGGGGGACACCCTGGTGCTCGCCGACGAGGGCGGCACGGGTGCGGCCAAGAACGCCGCGCTCTACACCAAGGCGCTCGCCGACAACGGCAGGAAGGCGGCCGTCTGGGACGTGGCGACCCAGGGCACCCCGAGCGCGCTCGGCGTGCTCAGCCACTTCAGGAACGTCGTCTGGTACACCGGCAGCGCCCAGCCGAAGGCCGCCACGATGTTCGCCGTACGGGACTTCGTCAACGAGGGCGGCAAACTCGTCAACGCCGGTGAACAGGCCGGCGGCAGCGTCGATCTGGGCGGCGGCGCCCTGTCCGACGACTTCTCGCAGTACTACCTCGGCGCCTACAACAAGGCCGGGCTCAAGTCGCCGCCCGCCTTCGCCGGGGCCGGCAAGCTCGCGGGCGCCAAGGCCTCGCTCGCCGCGGGCCCGGGCAGTCCGCTGACCGCGGCCGGGGCGTACACCATCACGTCCGACACCCTCAAGCCCCAGCAGTTCCCGCAGTTCACGAGCGCCTCCGCGGGCGACTACCCCGGGGTCCGCACCCCGTTCGAACCCGCCGAGGGCTCCTGGTTCGCGGCGGCCCGGCACCGCGACGACGCCTACATGCGGCTCGCCCGCACCGTCGACCTGTCGCGGACGACGGCCGCCGACCGGCCGAGCCTGGACTTCCAGCTCAGCTACGACACCGAGCCCGGTTACGACCAGGTGATCGTCGAGGCCCACACGGTCGGCCAGGACGACTGGACCACCCTGCCGGACACCAACGGGGGCAGCACCACCAGCGTGCCGAGCCAGTGCGAACAGGGCTACCTCCTCCAGGAGCACCCCTTCCTCACGCACTACCTCACGCTCGGGTCGCCCGCCTGCACGGCGACCGGCAGCAGCGGCACCTGGAACCGCTTCACCGGCTCGTCCGACGGCTGGCAGCAGGTCTCGCTCGACCTCGCCGCCTACGCCGGCAAGCAGGTCGAGATCGCCGTCTCCTACGTCTCCGACCCGGGCACCGGAGGCCTCGGCGCGTTCGTCGACGACACCCGGCTCGTCGTCGGCGGCACCGCGTCGGGGGCCGAGGGCTTCGAGACCTCGCTCGGCCCCTGGAGCGTGCCCGGAGCGCCGGCCGGCAGCCCCGGCAACAGCGGCGACTGGGCCCGCTCCCAGGCGCTGTTCCACTCCTCGGCCGCCGTCGCCACCCGGGACACCGTCCTGCTCGGCTTCGGCCTGGAGAACGTGCCGTCCGCCGCCGACCGCAAGCAGGTCCTGGGGAAGGCGCTCAGCGCACTGCACCGCTGACAGCCGGTAGTGGGGCCGAAGGTCCCCGGTGGCCCGTACCCGCAGGTAGGTACGGGCCACCGGGCCGTTGCGGGCGGCATTTCGGAACCATCCGGACGCGCTCGATGTCACTTCCGAGGCCCTGGGGAGGTAGGGTCGTAACCGGTCGGGGACATCCCATACAACTCGCCGGCGTCGAGAAACCCGGCGTACCTAACGAGGAGATCGGTTCGTGACGATCCGCGTAGGCATCAACGGCTTCGGCCGCATCGGGCGCAACTACTTCCGGGCGCTCCTTGAGCAGGGTGCAGACATCGAGATCGTGGCTGTCAACGACCTTGGTGACACCGCGACCACTGCGCACCTGCTGAAGTACGACACCATTCTGGGTCGCCTCAAGGCCGAGGTCACCCACACCGCCGACACCATCACCGTCGACGGGCACACCATCAAGGTGCTCTCCGAGCGCAACCCGGCCGACATCCCCTGGGGCCAGCTGGGCGTCGACATCGTCATCGAGTCGACCGGCATCTTCACCAAGAAGGCCGACGCCGAGAAGCACATCGCCGGTGGCGCCAAGAAGGTCCTCATCTCGGCTCCGGCCAAGGACGAGGACATCACGATCGTGATGGGCGTCAACCAGGACAAGTACGACGCGGCCAACCACCACGTCATCTCCAACGCCTCCTGCACCACCAACTGTGTGGCGCCGATGGCCAAGGTTCTGGACGAGAACTTCGGCATCGTCAAGGGCCTGATGACGACGGTGCACGCGTACACCAACGACCAGCGGATCCTGGACTTCCCGCACTCGGACCTGCGCCGCGCCCGCGCCGCCGCCGAGAACATCATCCCGACCACGACCGGTGCCGCCAAGGCGACCGCTCTGGTCCTGCCGCAGCTCAAGGGCAAGCTCGACGGCATCGCGATGCGCGTGCCGGTCCCGACGGGCTCGGCCACCGACCTGGTCGTGGAGCTGCAGCGCGAGGTCACCAAGGACGAGGTCAACGCCGCGTTCAAGAAGGCCGCCGGTGACGGCGACCTCAAGGGCATCCTCTACTACACCGAGGACCCGATCGTGTCCTCGGACATCGTGGGCGACCCGGCCTCCTGCACCTTCGACTCCTCCCTGACCATGGTCCAGGAGGGCAAGACGGTGAAGATCCTGGGCTGGTACGACAACGAGTGGGGCTACTCCAACCGCCTCGTCGACCTGACCGTCTTCGTCGGCGGCCAGCTCTGACCTCGGTCCGGTAGGCACCTGATGTGAGCTACAGGGCTCGGGCAGCGCAATGACGCGCTGTACGGGCCCTGTCGCCTGTCCAGACCGTCCGTCACGTACCTCCCAAGGAGTCACCTCTCACATGAAGACGATCGACGAACTTCTCGCCGAAGGCGTCGCGGGCAAGCGGGTATTCGTCCGCGCCGACCTCAACGTGCCGCTGGCCGAAGGCCTCATCACCGACGACGGCCGCATCCGCGCCGTGCTGCCGACCATCAAGGCGCTCGTCGCCGCCGACGCCAAGGTCGTCGTGGCCTCGCACCTGGGCCGCCCCAAGGGCGCCCCGGACCCCCAGTTCTCGCTGCTTCCCGCGGCCGAGCGGCTCGGTGAACTCCTGGGCGCCCCGGTCGCGTTCGCCCAGGACACCGTCGGCCCCGCCGCCCACGACGCGGTGAACGGCCTCCAGCCCGGCCAGGTCGCGGTCATCGAGAACCTGCGCTTCAACGCCGGTGAGACGGCCAAGGACGACGCCGAGCGCGGCGAGTTCGCCGACCAGCTGGCGGCCCTCGCCGACGTGTACGTGGGCGACGGCTTCGGAGCCGTGCACCGTAAGCACGCCTCCGTCTTCGACCTCCCGGCGCGGCTCCCGCACTACGCCGGCTACCTCATCGCCACCGAGGTCGGCGTCCTCAAGAAGCTGACCGAGGACGTCAAGCGCCCCTACACCGTCGTGCTCGGCGGCGCCAAGGTCTCCGACAAGCTCGCCGTCATCGACGAGCTGCTCGGCAAGGCCGACCGCCTGCTCATCGGCGGCGGCATGGCCTACACCTTCCTGAAGGCCAAGGGCTACGAGGTCGGCATCTCGCTGCTCCAGGAGGACCAGATCCCGGTCGTCAAGGAGTACATGGAGCGCGCCGAGAAGAGCGGCGTCGAGCTGGTCCTGCCGGTCGACGTGCTGGTCTCCAAGGACTTCCCGGACCTGAAGACCAAGGCCCCGGCGACCTTCCAGACCGTCGACGCGGACAAGATCCCCGCGGACGAGGAGGGCCTGGACATCGGCCCCAAGTCCCGCGAGCTGTTCGCCTCGAAGATCACCGACGCCGAGACCGTGTTCTGGAACGGACCGGTCGGCGTCGCCGAGCACCCCGACTACGCCGGCGGCACCAGCGCCGTCGCGCAGGCGCTGCTCGACAGCAAGGGCTTCACCGTGGTCGGTGGTGGCGACTCCGCCGCCGCCGTCCGCAACCTGGGCTTCGACGAGTCGAAGTTCGGCCACATCTCGACCGGTGGCGGCGCCAGCCTCGAATACCTCGAAGGCAAGACGCTTCCCGGCCTCGCCGCACTGGAGGACTGAACACCCGTGAGCACCCGTACCCCGCTGATGGCGGGCAACTGGAAGATGAACCTCAACCACCTTGAGGCCATCGCGCACGTCCAGAAGCTCGCCTTCGCGCTCGCCGACAAGGACTACGAGGCCGTCGAGGTCGCGGTCCTGCCGCCCTTCGTCGACCTGCGCTCCGTGCAGACCCTCGTCGACGGCGACAAGCTCAAGATCAAGTACGGCGCCCAGGACATCTCGGCGCACGAGTCCGGTGCCTACACCGGTGAGATCTCGGGCCCGATGCTGGCCAAGCTGAAGTGCGCCTACGTCGCCGTGGGCCACTCCGAGCGCCGGCAGTACCACGCCGAGACCGACGAGATCTGCAACGCCAAGGTGAAGGCCGCCTACCAGCACGGCCTGACCCCGATCCTCTGCATCGGCGAGGGCCTGGACGTCCGCAAGGCCGGTGAGCAGGTTCCGTACACGCTCGCGCAGCTCGACGGCGGCCTCAAGGACGTGCCGGCCGAGCAGGCCGAGTCCATCGTGATCGCGTACGAGCCCGTATGGGCGATCGGCACCGGCGAGGTCGCCACGCCCGAGGACGCCCAGGAGGTGTGCGGAGCGATCCGCGCGCGCCTGGCCGAGCTGTACTCGCAGGAGCTCGCCGACAAGGTGCGCATCCAGTACGGCGGCTCGGTGAAGTCCGGGAACGTCGCCGCGATCATGGCCCAGCCGGACGTCGACGGCGCCCTCGTCGGCGGTGCCGCGCTGGACGCCGAGGAGTTCGTCAAGATCGTCCGCTTCCGCGACCAGTAAGTATGCGGTAGCGCGGATCCGTCGTACCCTTGCGGGGGCCGGGACAGGGATTGTGGAATGTCCCCCCGGCCCCCGTCGCCATATCAGTCCTAGGAAGTTGGTCCAGCCGTGATTGTCGGGTTCTCGATTGCCCTGATCGTCTTCAGCCTGCTGATGATGCTGCTGGTGCTGATGCACAAGGGGAAGGGCGGCGGCCTCTCCGACATGTTCGGCGGTGGCATGCAGTCCTCCGTCGGCGGTTCCTCGGTCGCCGAACGCAACCTCGACCGCATCACCATCGTGGTCGGTCTGTTGTGGTTCGCGTGCATTGTCGTACTTGGTCTGCTGATGAAGCTCAAGTAAGCCGTCGTCGTTCGACGTTTCGGGGGTGGGGTGTAACTCCAATCACTGGACGCGCGTTGGGCCTTACGTAGACTGGGGCATCTTCGAGCACCATCACGCAGGGAGTTACGACCGTGGCAAGTGGCAACGCGATCCGGGGAAGCCGGGTCGGAGCGGGGCCGATGGGGGAGGCCGAGCGGGGCGAGTCCGCGCCGCGCCTCCGCATCTCCTTCTGGTGCTCGAACGGGCACGAGACGCAGCCGAGCTTCGCCAGTGACGCACAGGTTCCGGAGACGTGGGACTGCCCGCGCTGCGGATTCCCCGCAGGACAGGACCGGGACAACCCGCCGGACCCGCCGCGCACCGAGCCGTACAAGACGCACCTCGCGTACGTACGCGAACGGCGCAGCGATGCGGACGGCGAGGCGATTCTCGCCGAGGCACTCGCCAAGCTCCGCGGCGAGATCTGACAGTTGAAGGGCCCACAGGGTGAACTCGCTTCCCCCACAGGGCCCTTCGGTGTATCCGGACCCGTGTCGCGGCCACGTATGCGCGCCGAGCGGTGAAGGCCCACGTCGCCGGCGATGATCAGTGGTGCCCTCCACCCTGCGCAGCAGCCGACCGCCAGGGGGGAGCAGGGCGGAGCGGCCCTCCGCCGCGTGCGCGTGCTCGGGGGTGACGGCCGCCGCCATGGCGGGGCGCTCTTCCGGGCAAGGCGTTCCGGACACTCGCCGCGCTGATTCCTGCCCGCGCCGCCTGATCAATTAGGTTGGAGGTGCAGCGGGGCAGGTACGCAAGTACGAGAGAAGTGGGCTGATGTCGGAGATGAACGCAGGAAGCCGTACCAGGCTCAACCAGATGCCCGAGTGGACCGCACTGGGCAAGCACCGGGAGCAGTTGGGCGACACCCATCTGCGTGAGCTGTTCGCCGCCGAGCCCGGTCGCGGCACCGCATACACCCTGCAGGTCGGCGATCTCTACCTCGACTACTCCAAGCACCTGGTGACCGACGAGACCCTCGCGCTCCTGCGCGAGCTGGCCGCGGCCGCCGATGTCGCGGGGCTGCGGGACGCCATGTTCCGCGGCGAGAAGATCAACGTCACCGAGGACCGCGCGGTCCTGCACACCGCGCTGCGCGCCCCCAGGGGCGCGGTGATCGAGGTCGACGGCGAGAACGTGGTGCCGGGCGTCCACGAGGTGCTCGACAAGATGGCCGGGTTCTCCGAGAAGGTCCGCTCGGGCGAGTGGACCGGGCACACGGGCAAGCCCATCAAGAACGTCGTCAACATCGGCATCGGCGGCTCCGACCTCGGCCCGGCGATGGCGTACGAGGCCCTGAAGTCGTTCACCGACCGGGAGTTGACGGTCCGCTTCGTGTCCAACGTGGACGGCGCCGACCTCCACGAGGCCGTCCGCGACCTGGACGCGGCCGAGACGCTGTTCATCATCGCGTCCAAGACGTTCACCACCATCGAGACCATCACCAACGCCACCTCGGCGCGCAACTGGCTGCTCACCGAGCTGAAGGCCGATCAGGACGCCGTCGCCAAGCACTTCGTGGCCCTGTCGACCAATGCCGACAAGGTCGCCGAGTTCGGCATCGACACGGCCAACATGTTCGGCTTCTGGGACTGGGTCGGCGGCCGCTACTCCTTCGACTCGGCCATCGGCCTCTCCCTGATGATCGCGGTGGGGCCGGACCGGTTCCGCGAGATGCTGGACGGCTTCCACCTCGTCGACGAGCACTTCCGCACGACGCCCACCGAGTCCAACGTGCCTTTCCTGCTCGGCCTGTTGGGCGTCTGGTACGGGGCGTTCTTCGACGCCCAGTCGCACGCGGTGCTGCCGTACTCGCACTACCTGTCCAAGTTCACCGCCTACCTCCAGCAGCTCGACATGGAGTCCAACGGCAAGTCGGTGGACCGCGACGGCAACCCGGTCGACTGGCAGACCGGCCCGGTCGTGTGGGGCACCCCGGGCACCAACGGGCAGCACGCGTACTACCAGTTGATCCACCAGGGCACCAAGGTCATCCCCGCCGACTTCATCGGCTTCGCCGAGCCGGTCGCCGACCTCCAGCCGGGCCTGGTCGCCCAGCACGACCTCCTGATGGCCAACTTCTTCGCGCAGACGCAAGCACTGGCCTTCGGCAAGACGCCCGACGAGGTGCGCGCCGAGGGCGTGGCCGAGGAGCTCGTGCCGCACAAGACGTTCAAGGGCAACCACCCCACCACCACGATCCTGGCCAAGGAGCTGACCCCCTCGGTCCTCGGCCAGCTGATCGCCCTTTACGAGCACAAGGTGTTCGTCCAAGGCGCGATCTGGAACATCGACTCCTTCGACCAGTGGGGCGTCGAGCTCGGCAAGGTCCTCGCCAAGCGCGTCGAGCCCGCCCTGACCGAGGGCGCGGACGTGCCGGGTCTGGACGAGTCGAGCAAGGCGCTCGTCGCCAAGTACCGCACCCTGCGCGGGCGTTGACGCCTTGAGGCCGGGCCCGCACTCCAAGCGGGCCCGCGCACGCACGGGAAGACCCGCGCACGCACGAGAAGACCGGCCCGGTCCACCCCCGAAGGGGCGGACCGGGCCGGTCTTCTCGTGGCGTCAGGCGGACGCCGGGGGATACAGCGAGCGCGGCAGCTCGGCCGCGGCGGCCGCGTCCAGGAGCCACAGCGTCCGGGTCCGGCCGTAGGCGCCGGCCGCCGGGGCCTGCACCTCGCCCGCGCCCGACAGGGCTATCTTCGCCGCGTGCGCCTTGTCCTCGCCGGCCGCGAGCAGCCACACCTCGCGGGCCGCCCGGATCGCCGGGAGGGTGAGCGAGACACGGGTGGGCGGCGGCTTCGGAGCGCCGTGCACCCCGACGACCGTCCGCTCGGTCTCCCGCACCGCGGGCAGCTCCGGGAACAGGGACGCCACATGGGTGTCCGGACCGACGCCCAGCATCAGCACGTCGAACGTCGGCACCGGCCCGTGGTCCTCGGGACCGGCCGCCTCCGCCAGCTCCGCCGCGTAGGCGGCGGCCGCCGCGTCCGCGTCGTTGCCGTAGGATCCGCCCGACGCGGGCATCGCGTGCACCCGCTTCGGATCGAGCGGCACCGCGTCGAGCAGCGCCTCGCGGGCCTGGGTGTAGTTCCGCTCGGGGTCGCCCTCGGGCACGAAACGCTCGTCGCCCCACCACAGGTCCAGGCGCGACCAGTCGATCGCGTCCCGGGCCGGCGAGGACGCCAGCGCCGCGAGCAGCCCGTTGCCGTTGCGGCCGCCGGTGAGGACCACCGACGCCACCCCGCGGGCGGACTGGGCGTCGACGACCTTCGTGATCAGCCGCGCCGCCGCGGCCTGGGCCATCAGCTCCTTGTCGCGGTGGACCACGAGCTGCGGCGTGCTCACTTGGCCGCTGCCTTCTTGGCCGGGGCCGCCTTCTTCGCGGGGGCCGGCTTGGCCTCCGCGCCGTCGGTGTCCCCGGAGCCGTCCTTGGCGTTCGGCGCGGTCTTCTCCTCGACGCCCTCACCGAGCTTGTCGACGCCGTACTTCAGCGCGGACGCGTAGGTGTCGTCCGGGTCGAGGCGGCGCAGCTCCTCCGCGATGAGCTCGGAGGTCTCGCGGCGCTTCAGGGCCACCGCGCGGTCCGGCTGGCCCCGCATGGACAGCGTGGCGAGCGAGCCGTCGGCGCGGTCCAGGACGATGGGGCCGCCGTCCGTCTCCAGGCGTACGGCCGTCAGACCCGGGCCCGACGAGAGGGAGCGCTTGACCGGCACGTCGAGCCGGTCGGCGAGCCACATCCCGAGCAGTTCGCAGCTCGGGTTGAACTCCTCGCCCTCCACCTCGACGCCGGTCACCTTGCAGGCGACCTGGTCGAGGGCCGCGGCCAGCATCGAGCGCCACGGCGTGATGCGGGTCCACGACAGGTCGGTGTCGCCGGGGGTGTAGGCCTCGGCGCGGGCGGTCAGCTCCTGGATGGGCTGCTCGGCCGCGTAGGTGTCGGTCACCCGGCGCTGGGCCAGCGAGCCCAGGGGGTCCTTCGCCGGGTCGGTCGGCGCGTTCACCGGCCACCAGGCGACGACCGGGGCGTCCGGCAGGAGCAGCGGCAGGACCACCGACTGGGCGTGGTTGAGCACCTCGCCGTACAGCCGGAGGATCACCGTCTCGCCGGTGCCCGCGTCCGCGCCGACCCGTACCTCGGCGTCGAGGCGCGAGCTCGTGCGGTCGCGGGGCGAGCGCGAGACGCGCTTGATGACGACGAGCGTGCGCGAGGGGTGCTCGCGCGAGGCGTCGCCGGCGGCGCGCAGGGCGTCGTAGGCGTTCTCCTCGTCGGTGACGATGACGAGGGTGAGCACCATGCCGACGGCCGGCGTGCCGACCGCGCGGCGGCCCTGCACGAGCGCCTTGTTGATCTTGCTGGCAGTGGTGTCCGTAAGGTCGATCTTCATGGCCGACGCCAGCTCCGTCCGTCTCGTGCGAGCATTTCGTCCGCCTCGGCAGGTCCCCAGGTCCCCGAGGGGTACTGGGCGGGCTTGCCGTGCTTGTCCCAGTACTGCTCGATCGGGTCGAGGATCTTCCAGGACAGCTCGACCTCCTCCACGCGCGGGAAGAGGTTGGAGTCGCCGAGCAGGACGTCCAGGATGAGGCGCTCATAGGCCTCGGGGCTCGACTCCGTGAACGACTCGCCATAGGCGAAGTCCATGGAGACGTCCCGGACCTCCATCGAGGTGCCCGGCACCTTGGAGCCGAAGCGCACGGTCACGCCCTCGTCCGGCTGCACCCGGATGACCAGGGCGTTCTGGCCCAGCTCCTCCGTCGCGGTGTGGTCGAAGGGGGAGTGCGGGGCGCGCTGGAAGACGACCGCGATCTCCGTGACACGCCGGCCGAGCCGCTTTCCGGTGCGCAGGTAGAACGGGACGCCCGCCCAGCGGCGGTTGTCGATCCCCAGCTTGATCGCGGCGTAGGTGTCGGTCTTCGACTTGGGGTCGATGCCGTCTTCCTGGAGGTAGCCGACGGCCTTCTCGCCGCCCTGCCACCCGGCCGCGTACTGGGCGCGGACCGTGTCCTTGCCGAGGTCCTTGGGCAGCCGCACGGCGCCCAGCACCTTGGTCTTCTCGGCCGCGAGCGCGTCCGCGTCGAAGGAGGCGGGCTCCTCCATCGCGGTCAGCGCGAGCAGCTGGAGCAGGTGGTTCTGGATGACGTCACGGGCCGCGCCGATGCCGTCGTAGTAGCCGGCCCGGCCGCCGATGCCGATGTCCTCGGCCATCGTGATCTGGACGTGGTCGACGTAGGAGCGGTTCCACAGCGGCTCGAACATGGTGTTCGCGAACCGCAGGGCCAGGATGTTCTGAACGGTCTCCTTGCCCAGGTAGTGGTCGATCCGGAAGACCTCGTTGGGCGGGAACACCTCGTGCACGACCTGGTTGAGCTCCTCCGCGGAGACCAGGTCGTGGCCGAAGGGCTTCTCGATGACCGCGCGGCGCCAGGAGCCCTCCTTCTGGTCGGCGAGCCCGTGCTTCTTGAGCTGCTGGACGACCTTGGGGAAGAACTTCGGCGGCACCGACAGGTAGAAGGCGAAGTTGCCCCCCGTGCCCTGTGCCTTGTCGAGCTCCTCGATCGTCGACTTCAGCGTCTCGAACGCGTCGTCGTCGTCGAAGTCGCCCTGGACGAAGCGCATCCCCTGGATGAGCTGCTGCCAGACCTCTTCGCGGAACGGCGTACGGGCGTGCGCCTTGACCGCGTCGTGGACCTCCTGGGCGAAGTCCTCGTCCTGCCACTCGCGGCGGGCGAAGCCGATCAGGGAGAAGCCCGGCGGCAGCAGACCACGGTTGGCGAGGTCATAGACGGCGGGCATCAACTTTTTACGGGACAAATCGCCCGTGACGCCAAAGATCACCAGGCCCGACGGCCCCGCGATGCGCGGGAGCCGTCGGTCTGCGGCGTCACGCAGCGGATTGCTGCTTGACAAGGTTTACGCCTCCGAGGGTGCGAGGCGCTTGAGCTCCGCCTCGGTGGACTTGAGCAGGTCGTTCCAGGCGCCTTCGAACTTCTCGACGCCCTCGTCCTCGAGCAGCTGTACGACCTCGTCGTAGGAGATCCCGAGCTTCTCGACGGCGTCGAGGTCGGCGCGGGCCTGCTCGTAGGTGCCGGTCACCGTGTCACCGGTGATCTGTCCGTGGTCGGCGGTGGCCTCCAGGGTGGCCTCCGGCATGGTGTTCACCGTGTTGGGCGCGACCAGGTCGTCCACGTACAGGGTGTCCTTGTACGCCTTGTCCTTGACGCCGGTCGAGGCCCACAGCGGGCGCTGCTTGTTGGCGTGCGCCTTGTCCAGGGCGTTCCAGCGGTCGGAGGAGAAGACCTCCTCGTACGCCTCGTAGGCGAGCCGCGCGTTGGCCAGACCGGCCTTGCCGCGGGCGGCCTTGGCCTCGTCGGTGCCGAGCGCGTCGATGCGCTTGTCGATCTCGGTGTCCACGCGGGACACGAAGAAGGACGCCACGGAGTGGATCTTCGAGAGGTCCAGGCCGCGCTCCTTGGCCTTCTCCAGGCCGGAGAGGTAGGCGTCCATGACCTCGCGGTAGCGCTCCAGCGAGAAGATCAGCGTGACGTTGACGCTGATGCCGAGGCCGATGGTCTCGGTGATCGCCGGCAGACCCGCCTTGGTGGCCGGGATCTTGATGAGCGTGTTGGGGCGGTCCACCAGCCAGGCCAGCTGCTTGGCCTCGGCGACGGTCGCCCGGGTGTTGTGCGCCAGGCGCGGGTCGACCTCGATGGAGACCCGGCCGTCCTGGCCGTCGGTGGCGTCGAAGACCGGGCGCAGGATGTCGGCGGCGTCCCTCACGTCGGCCGTCGTGATCATGCGGATGGCCTCTTCGACGGTCACCTTGCGGGCCGCGAGGTCGGTGAGCTGGGTGTCGTAGCCGTCACCCTGGCTGATCGCCTTCTGGAAGATCGACGGGTTGGTGGTGACACCGACCACGTGCGACTGGTCGATCAGCTCGGCCAGGTTGCCGGACGTGATCCGCTTGCGCGACAGGTCGTCGAGCCAGATCGCGACGCCTTCGTCGGAGAGGCGCTTGAGTGCGTCTGTCATGAGAAATGCATCTCCTACTAGTTCGTATACCGGCGTCAGCGTGCTGCGGCCGCGATCGATTCCCGGGCGGCGGCGGCGACGTGCTCGGCGGTGAAGCCGAACTCCTTGAAGAGGACCTTGCCGTCCGCCGAAGCGCCGAAGTGCTCGAGCGAGACGATGCGGCCCGCATCCCCCACGAAGCGGTGCCAGGTCAGACCGATGCCGGCCTCGACCGCGACCCGCGCCTTGACGGACGGCGGAAGGACGCTGTCCTTGTACGCCTGGTCCTGCTCCTCGAACCACTCCACGCACGGCATCGAGACCACGCGGGTCGGGATGCCGGCGGCCTGGAGCTCCTCGCGCGCGCCGACGGCGAGCTGGACCTCGGAGCCGGTGCCGATGAGCACGACCTGCGGGTCCGTGGTCTGCCCGGAGGGCCCCTCGGCGTCGAGGAGGACGTAACCGCCCTTGGCGGCGTCCTCGTTGATGTCGTAGGTCGGCACGCCCTGGCGGGTCAGCACGAGGCCGTGCGGGGCCCCCTTGCCGAACACCTTGGTGTAGCGCTTGAGGACCTCGCGCCAGGCGATGGCGGTCTCGTTGGCGTCCGCGGGGCGGACCACGTTGAGGCCGGGGATCGCGCGCAGCGAGGCCAGGTGCT
This sequence comes from Streptomyces xanthochromogenes, assembly GCF_014650455.1. Classification (GTDB taxonomy): domain Bacteria; phylum Actinomycetota; class Actinomycetes; order Streptomycetales; family Streptomycetaceae; genus Streptomyces; species Streptomyces xanthochromogenes. The sequence continues at coordinate 661,632 of NZ_BMUZ01000002.1, forward strand.
CGACCGGCTGGTGGGTCGGGCCGTCCTCGCCGAGACCGACCGAGTCGTGCGTCCACACGTACGTGACCGGCAGGTGCATCAGGGCGGACAGGCGCACGGCGTTGCGCATGTAGTCGGAGAACACCAGGAAGGTGCCGCCGTAGATGCGGGTGTGGCCGTGCAGCGCGATGCCGTTCATCTCCGCGGCCATGGAGTGCTCGCGGATGCCGTAGTGCACGGTGCGGCCGTACGGGTCGGCCTCGGGCAGCGGGTTGCCCGCCGGCAGGAACGACGACGTCTTGTCGATGGTCGTGTTGTTCGAGCCGGCGAGGTCGGCGGAGCCGCCCCACAGCTCGGGCATGACCGCGCCGAGCGACTGCAGGACCTTGCCGGACGCGGCACGGGTGGCGACCGCCTTGCCCGTCTCGAAGACCGGGAGGTGCGACTCCCAGCCCTCGGGCAGCTCGCCCGCGCTGATGCGGTCGAAGTCGGCGGCGCGCTCCGGGTTGGCGGTGCGCCAGGCGGCGAAGGACTTCTCCCACTCGCCCTTGGCCTCACGGCCGCGGTCGAGGGCCTCGCGGGTGTGCGCGAGCACCTCGTCGGCGACCTCGAAGGACTTCTCCGGGTCGAAGCCGAGGACGCGCTTGGTGGCGGCCACCTCGTCGTCGCCGAGGGCCGAGCCGTGCGCGGCCTCGGTGTTCTGGGCGTTCGGCGCGGGCCACGCGATGATCGAGCGCATCGCGATGAACGACGGCTTGTCGGTCACCGCCTTCGCGGCCTCGATCGCGTCGTACAGGCCCGCCGGGTCCAGGTCGCCGTCCGGCTTCGGGGCCACGCGCTGGACGTGCCAGCCGTACGCCTCGTAGCGCTTGAGGGTGTCCTCGGAGACCGCGGTCTCGGTGTCGCCCTCGATCGAGATGTGGTTGTCGTCCCACAAAAGGACCAGGTTGCCGAGCTTCTGGTGGCCGGCGAGGGAGGACGCCTCGGAGGAGATGCCCTCCTGGAGGCAGCCGTCACCGGCGATGGCGAACACGAAGTGGTCGAACGGGGAGGTGCCGGGGGCCGCCTCCGGGTCGAAGAGGCCGCGCTCGTAGCGGGCGGCCATCGCCATGCCCACCGCGTTGGCGACACCCTGGCCCAGCGGGCCGGTCGTCGTCTCCACGCCGGTGGTGTGGCCGTACTCCGGGTGGCCGGGGGTCTTGGAGCCCCAGGTGCGGAAGGCCTTGAGGTCATCCAGCTCCAGGCCGAAACCGGCCAGGTACAGCTGGATGTAGAGGGTCAGTGACGAGTGGCCCGCGGAAAGGACGAAACGGTCGCGTCCGACCCAGTCGGCGTCCGCCGGGTCGTGCCGCATCACCTTCTGGAAGAGGGTGTACGCGGCCGGGGACAGGCTCATCGCCGTACCGGGATGGCCGTTGCCGACCTTCTGCACGGCATCCGCGGCCAATACACGGCCGGTGTCAACGGCCCGCTGGTCCAGCTCGGTCCACTCGAGGTCTGTGGTGGTCGGCTTGGTGCTCACCCTGAGTCAGGGCTCCTCTCCACATGTCGAATCCCGGTGACTGAGGGCGCACCGGGCGCTGTCGAGCCTACCCCTGACGGAACGCTCATTTTTTCGACTGACTGCACGTTGAGACGGACACCTCCAGGGTGCCGGGGACCGGCGAAATCCGCCTCCCGGCGAACCACCCCCAACACGACCCCACCCCCGGGGATGGCGGCGTATGGGCAACGTCTACAGTGGCGTGGTACGCGCAAGTCTTTACCGGGCCTTCACGTCCGGGAACGGCCCGGATCACCGGGGACTTGCTGGGAAATTTTCTCTGTCAGGGGTGTGCGTGACGGCCGTCGAGTCCCGACCCGCAGGGGTCGTCTTGACTCCCAGCCCGGGGGGCCATCGGCCATTCGGGGCCCGCGTCAAGGCCTTTGTGGCGCTGACCAAGCCACGAATCATCGAACTGCTTCTCATCACCACCATTCCGGTGATGTTCCTGGCCGAGCAGGGCGTTCCTCCGCTGTGGCTGGTCTTCGCGACCACACTGGGCGGATACCTCTCGGCGGGCGGCGCAAACGCCCTGAACATGTTCATCGACCGGGACATCGACGCGCTGATGGACCGCACGTCGCAGCGCCCGCTGGTGACCGGCATGGTGTCGCCGCGCGAGTGCCTGGTGTTCGGCATCTCGCTGGCCGTGATCTCGACGCTGTGGTTCGGCCTCCTGGTCAACTGGCTGTCGGCGGCCCTCTCGCTCGGTGCGCTGCTCTTCTACGTCGTCGTGTACACGATGATCCTCAAGCGCCGGACCTCGCAGAACATCGTCTGGGGCGGCATCGCGGGCTGTCTGCCGGTGCTCATCGGCTGGTCCTCGGTGACCGACTCGATGTCCTGGGCGCCGATCATCCTGTTCCTCGTCATGTTCTTCTGGACGCCGCCGCACTACTGGCCGCTGTCCATGAAGGTCAAGGAGGACTACGCCCGGGTCGGGGTGCCGATGCTGCCGGTGGTCGCCTCCAACAAGGTCGTGGCCCGTCAGATCGTCCTCTACAGCTGGGTGATGGTCGCGGTCTCGCTGCTGCTCACCCCGCTCGGCTATACCGGCTGGTTCTACACCGCGGTGGCCCTGGTCTCCGGCGGCTGGTGGCTGTGGGAGGCGCATGCGCTGCAGAACCGCGCCAAGCACGAGGCGACCGGCACCAAGCTGAAGGAGATGCGGCTGTTCCACTGGTCGATCACCTATGTGTCGCTGCTCTTCGTCGCCGTCGCGGTGGACCCGTTCCTGCGCTGACCGCAGCCGATCGCACCCCTGAGGGGCCGTGGCGCAAGCCACTGGCCCCTCTTGTCGCTCCCGGGGCTACCCGCTAGTAGCATCGCGGCATGGCAGACACCCAGGTTGACGCAGACACCCAGGCCGACGAGAAGCAGGCCGCCCGGGACGGGAAGCGCGCGGACCGGCTGGCCCGGCAGATCGGCTCCTTCGCCAAGGAGCACGGCGGCGCGGAGGCCCAGATCGCGTACATCGGCGAGAAGGGCGCACGGATCGTCCTGGTCGGCGAGGACGGCGGCTGGGGCGACCTGGTGGCCCCGAGCCACGCCGTGGCCACGAGCGCCGTCGAGAAGTCCGGGGTCACCGTCCACGAGGAGTTCGACGGGGAGTTCGCGGCCAAGGTGAAGACCGGCCCGTACGAGTGGAGCCGCATGGCCGGCATCCAGCTCGGCGGTCCGAAGAACAGCTGAGCGGCCGGCGAGCAACACCGATCCGGGGCTCACCCGTTAGGAGGGGTACCAGCACCTCCACCGCAGGGAGCCCCGGATGATCGACACCCCGATGCTGGTGGACCAGTACTGCCACGGCGTGCTGCGCACCGAGCTCGGACTCGGCACCTTCGAGACGGCGCTCGGCCGCACCGGAACCCTGCCCGCGCCCGGCACCACGTTCTTCGACACCCAGACCGGCTTCGCGGTACGCCGCTGGTGCCCCCCGCTGCTCGGCCTGGAGCCGCACTGCCCGCCGGCCCGCTATCTGGCCCGCCGTCGTGAACTCGGCGTACTGGAGTCGGGCAGGCGCCTGTTGAGGGGTTCCGGGATCTCCACCTATCTGGTGGACACCGGACTGCCCGGTGACCTCACCGCCCCGCACGAGATCGCCGCGGCCGGCGCCGCCGACGCCCACGAGATCGTCCGCCTCGAACTCCTCGCCGAGCAGGTCGCCGACACCTCGGGGACCGTCGAGTCCTTTCTCGCCAACCTCGCCGAGGCCGTGCACACCGCGGCCCACTCCGCCGTCGCCTTCGCCTCGGTGGCGGGCGTGCGCGAGGGGCTCGACCCGGAGCCGCCGGGGCCGGGGGAGGTGCGCGGGGCGGCCGGGCGGTGGCTGGCGGGCCGGCGCAAGCACGGCCGCATCGAGGACCCGGTACTCCTGCGCCATCTGCTGTGGAGCGCGGTCGCGGCCGGGCGGCCGCTCCAGCTCCAGGTGGGGATGGCCGACCCGATGCTGCTCGCCGGATTCGCGACCGCGACGGCCGGGCTCGGCACCGATCTGGTCCTGCTGCACGGCTATCCGTACCACCGCCAGACCGCCCATCTGGCCAGCGTCCACCCGCATGTGTACGCGGACGTGGGGCCAGCCCTGGTGCGGACGGGGGCGCGGGCCGCGGCCGTGCTCGCCGAAATCCTGGAGCTGGCCCCGTTCGGGAAGCTGCTCTACTCCAGCGGGGCGCGCGGGCTGCCCGAGCTGCACGTGGTGGGCGCGCGGCTCTTCTCGCAGGCGCTCGCCCGGGTGCTCGGCGGCTGGGTGGGGGACGGCGCCTGGTCGCGCGCGGACGCGCAGCGGGTCGCCGGGATGATCGCGGCGGGCAACGCCCGCCGCGTCTACGGCCTGTCAGGCGCTCGCTAGGGCGGAGTCCGCCGGGGCCGGGAGCTCGGCGGTGGCGTCGGGGCGCTCGCGCAGCGCGAGCAGGACGCGCAGCACGGCGATCCACACCAGGCACGAGCCGAACATGTGCAGGCCGACCAGGACCTCGGGCGTCTTGGTGAAGTACTGGACGTAGCCGATCACGCCCTGGCCCATCAGGACCAGGAACAGGTCACGGGCGCGGGCGCGCGGCCCGGCCGGGGCGTCGACGGCCTTCAGGACGAACCACAGCGCGACGGCGAGGGCCACCACGACCCAGGCGAGGTCCGCGTGCAGCTGCGTGATCATCGTCCAGTCGAGCGGAATGCGGTAGACCTCGCTGGTGTCGCCCGCGTGCCGGCCGGCGCCGGTGACGACGGTGCCGACCGCGATCAGCGTGCCCGCGGCGGCCACCAGGAGCCAGGTCAGCTGCACAACTGCCTTGCCCACCAAGGGCCTTGGGGCGCCGTCGCCCTCACGGGCGCGCTGCCAGGTCAGCACCGCGACCGCGAGCAGCGCGGTGGAGAGCAGGAAGTGCGCGGCCACCGTGTACGGGTTGAGGCCGACCAGGACGACGATGCCGCCGAGCACCGCGTTGCCCATGACGATCCAGAACTGGGCCCAGCCGAGCCGGGTCACCGAGCGCCGCATGGGCTTGGCGGCGCGGGCCGCGATGATCGCCCAGCCGACCGCCGCGCACAGCACGTACGTCAGCATGCGGTTGCCGAATTCGATGACGCCGTGGAAGCCCATCGCGTCGGTCGGCGTCAGGCTCTGGTCGGTGCACCGGGGCCAGGTCGGGCAGCCGAGCCCGGAGCCGGTGAGCCGGACGGCGCCGCCGGTCACCACGATGACGACGGCCATGACGACGGCGATGAGCGCGGCGCGTTCCACGGTCCGCTGCGTGGGCGTCCAGCGCTCGGCGATGTAGGCGAGCGGATTGCGCGCCGCCTCGGCCAGATCGGCCCGGGTCCATTTCGGCATGGGCCCTATCGTAGGCGCCTGTTTGTGCATGTTTTCACGAGGGGGGCCTACCCGGCCGGACCGGGACGAAGGTCACTCCCGGGCCGGCTCGCTGCTCACTCCCAGCGGAAGAACTTCGCCGCGCTGCCGAGGCCGAGCACCGCCCACACCGCGAGGATCGCGAGGTTGCCCCACGGCATCGAAGCGCCGTCCTGGAGCACGTCGCGCAGCCCCGCGGAGAGGGCCGAGATGGGCAGCAGGTCCAGTACGGACCGGACGCCGCCGGGGAACTTGTCCATCGGCACGATGACCCCGCCGGCCACGAGCAGCAGCAGGAACACCAGGTTCGCCGCGGCCAGCGTCGCCTCTGCCTTCAGGGTGCCGGCCATGAGCAGCCCGAGCCCCGAGAACGCGGCGGTGCCCAGCACGAGCAGGAGCAGCACCGCGAACGGGTTGCCGTGCGGGGACCAGCCGAGCGCGAAGGCGATCACGGTGAGCAGGACGACCTGGAGCACCTCGGTGACGAGCACGGCCAGCGTCTTGGACGTCATCAGCGCCCAGCGCGGCAGCGGCGAGGCCCCGAGCCGCTTGAGCACCCCGTACCGCCGCTCGAAGCCGGTCGCGATGGCCTGGCCGGTGAACGCGGTCGACATCACGGCGAGCGCCAGGATGCCCGGCGCCAGGAAGTCGACGGACTTCCCCCGGCCGGTGTCGATGATGTCGACGGTGGAGAACAGCACGAGCAGCAGGCTCGGGATGATCACGGTGAGCAGCAGCTGCTCCCCGTTGCGCAGCAGCATCCGCGTCTCCAGGGCGGTCTGCGCCCCGATCATCCGCCCGAGCGGGGCCGCCCCCGGCTTCGGTGCGTACGTACCAGCGCTCATGCGCGCAGCTCCTTGCCCGTGAGTTCCAGGCTGTGTTCTCCCGGGGGACAACCCCCGGACCCCCGGCCGGTCGCGGTGTCGGTGTGGACCCGGATCATGCGCGCAACTCCCTGCCCGTGAGCTCCAGGCCGTGTTCTCCCGGGGGACAACCCCCGGACCCCCGGCCGGTCGCGGTGTCGGTGTGGACCCGGATCATGCGCGCAGCTCCTTGCCCGTGAGCTCCAGAAAGACGTCCTCAAGCGTGTGGCGTTCGACCGAGATGCCGTCCGGCATCACGCCGTGCTGGGCGCACCAGGTGGTGACCGTGGCGAGCAGCTGGGGGTCGATGGTGCCGGTGATGCGGTAGGCGCCCGGGGTCAGTTCGGCCGCCGCGGTGCCGTCCGGCAGGGCCTTGAGGAGCGAGCCGAGGTCGAGTCCCGGACGTCCGGTGAAGCGCAGGGTGTTCTCGGCGCCGCCCCTGCACAGCTGCTCGGGGGAGCCCTGGGCGACGACCTTGCCGGCGTCGACGATGGCCACGTCGTCCGCGAGGGCCTCGGCCTCGTCCATGAAGTGCGTGGTGAGGACCACCGAGACGCCGTCGGCGCGCAGTTCGCGCACCAGGTCCCAGGTGGCTCGGCGGGCCTGCGGGTCGAGGCCGGCGGTCGGCTCGTCCAGGAAGACCAGTTCGGGCCGGCCGACGACGGCCATCGCGAGCGCGAGGCGCTGCTGCTGGCCGCCGGAGAGCCTGCGGTAGGTCGTACGCCCGCAACTGCCGAGACCCAGGCGCTCGATGAGGGCGGGCACGTCCAGCGGGTGGGCGTGCAGCTTCGCCATGTGGCGCAGCATCTCGTCGGCGCGGGCGCCGGAGTAGACGCCGCCGGACTGCAGCATCACGCCGATGCGGGGCTTGAGCCGCGCGGCGTCGGCGACCGGGTCGAGGCCGAGGACGCGGACGGTGCCCGCGTCGGGCCGGCGGTAGCCCTCGCAGGTCTCGATGGTGGTGGTCTTGCCGGCGCCGTTGGGTCCGAGGACGGCCGTCACGGTGCCTGCGCCGACCGTGAGGTCGAGGCCGTCCACGGCGGTTTTGGGCCCGTACCGCTTGACCAGGCCGCTGACCTCGACGACGGGATGCGACCCGCTGGGTCTCCCTGAGGGGCGGTGGCCGGGAGACGGGAGGGCGGGCTCGCTCTTCATGACCGGCAAGTCTAGGCCGGGTCCAAGGTCCCTCCGGCGCGGGGGCCCGGGTCCTCGCGATGGTGACCTTTTCGGACGGTCGAGGCCGTTCGAGGACCGTAGCGTCGAAGGGTGATAACCCTCGCGGAGAACGTCGAACAGACCTCGGGTCAGGCCGCCCACAAGGCGCACGACCTGGGGAATCCGCCGCGCTACTTCGTCTCCGCGATGCTGGCCGGCGCCTATATCGGGGTCGGCGAGGTGTTGCTGCTCGTCGCGATCTCGCCGTTCGTCGCCGCGCACTCGGCGGCGACCAGGCTGCTCGAAGGGGCGGTCTTCCCGATCGCCCTGACGATCGTGATGTTCGCCGGGGCCCAGCTGTTCACGTCCAATGTGATGGTGATGCTGATGGGCACCCTCTCGGGGCGCACCGGGCCGCGCGACCTGGTGGCGAGCTGGGTCCTCTCCCTGGCCGGGAACCTGGCCGGCGCGCTGGCCTTCGGAGCGATGGTCCACGCCTCCGGGGTCACCTCGTCCGGCTCGGCCCGCGCGATGCTCACCGAGATGCTGGACGCGAAGAACGCCCTGGACGGCGGCCAGCTCTTCTGGCGGGCGGTGCTCTGCAACATGCTGGTCTGCCTCGGCATCTGGATGTTCTCGCGGGCCAGGGGCGACGGCGCCAAGGTCTTCGTGCTGTGGCTGCCGGTGCTGGTGTTCGTGGCGGTGGGCTTCGAGCACTGCGTGGCGAACATGGCCCTGTTCAGCCTCGGCGTCTTCGAGGGCAGCGCCTCCTTCGGGGAACTGCTGCGGAACCTGGCGTTCACCGTGCCGGGCAACATCGTCGGGGGCGGGGTGCTGGTGGCCGGGACGTACTGGTTCACCAGCGGGGCCCGCCGGGCCTGAGCCCGGCCGGCGCCACCGCGCGCAACGGGCCCGGCCGGCACCACTGCTCGTACGGACCGGGCCCGCTCACTCCTCGTACGGCTCGTACCGGCCCGGCCCGCTCACTCCTCGTACGGCCGGTGCACGGGCAGCCAGCGCTCGGCGTAGGCGACCGCGTCCGCCACCGGGAACAGGCGGCAGCGCGCCCCGCCGACCGTGCCGCGCACGACGACCTTGTCCCGGTCCCGCTCGAAGTCCGCGCCCAGCTCGTCGAAGCGGTCGCTGTCGACGTCGGTGTCCCGCACCGTGACCCACTGCCGGCCCCGCGGGGTGCTCATCGCGAACGACACGTCCGCCACCGGCCCCGGCACCCGGTACTCCGCGAGGTGGAAGGACGTACAGGAGTCGTAGCCCACGCCGAGGAGCAGCACGCGGGCCCCGCTCTCCTCCAAGCGGGCCAGGGGGCTGCGCTCGCCGAGCATGCAGTCGACGGCGTGGCCCTCGGCGATCCGCGACGCGCCCGGGCCGATCGCGGCGAAGGATGTCTGCGGATGGGCGCTGCGCAGGGCCCCCGGCCAAGTGCGCACGGTCTCGGGAATCACCCCGACGCCCCGGCTCGGCGTGATCCGCGGGTCGTACGCGGGGATCGTGGCCCGGATCGTCTCCCACCACTCCTCGGGCACCGGGGGCCGTCCCCAGCGCGCGGGGTCGGAATTGTCGCCGCAGTGCGCGGGGACCACGAGTGTGCCCGTTTCGCCCAATGTGTCGAGAAAAGCCTGGACGACCGTGACGGCCCCGCCGGGGACCCAGCCGAGCGACTTCAGTGAAGAGTGCACGAGGAGCGTCTCACCGGTCCGCACCCCCAGCGCGCGAAGATCGACGACGAGCGAGTCACGGGTGCACAAAGGGCCGGTCACAGGGGGTGTGGGCATAGCAGACGAGTGTGCCGGAGGCCCGTTCAGGGGGCCAGCGCATTACGGGAAGACGAGGGCGTTCTGATCGATCAAAGATCGTTTCCGCAGGTCAGCTTAGGTTTGCCTAAGTGATGCACCGCACCGGCCGTTGATCGCTACGTGGGTTGTCAGGCTCTGAGGAATTACGCAACAATGGCGTTGTGAAAAACATCGGCGAGGCTCCCCAGGAGGAACTCGCGACCGGTGAGCGGTCCACCCGCAACCGGGTCGCGCGGTCGATCCTGGACCACGGGCCCTCGACCGCGCTGGACCTGGCGAACCGCCTCGGCCTCACCCAGGCCGCCGTCCGCCGCCACCTCGACGCGCTGGTGGCCGACGAGGTCGTCGTGCCGCGTGAACAGCGCGTCTACGGGGCGCGCACCCGGGGCCGTCCGGCCAAGGTCTTCGCGCTCACCGACTGCGGCCGGGACGCCTTCGAGCAGTCCTACGACAAGCTCGCCGTCGACGCCCTGCACTGGATCGAGCAGTCCGCGGGCGGCGGCGCGGCCGGCGAAGAGGCCGTCGCCGCGTTCGCGCGGGCCCGCATCGAAGCTCAAGCCGGGACGTACCGGGACGCGATCGAGGCCGTACAGCCTGAAGAGCGGGCCCAAGCCCTGGCCAAGGCCCTGAGCGCCGACGGGTACGCTGCTACGGCGCGCAGCGCGCCCCAGCCGCAGCGGGGCGAGCAGCTGTGCCAGCACCACTGCCCGGTCGCCCACGCCGCCGAGCGGTACCCGCAGCTGTGCGAGGCGGAGACGGAGTTCTTCTCCCGCCTCCTGGGAACGCATGTGCAGCGCCTGGCGACGATCGCCCACGGCGACGGCGTCTGCACCACGTTCATCCCGCACGGCGCGCCACCACAGACCACACATCAGCAAGCATCTGCAAGCACAGCCGGGAGGAACCCCGCATGACGCTCCCCACGGAGACTGCCCACCCCGAACTTGAGGGCCTGGGTACGTACGAATTCGGCTGGGCCGACTCCGACGCGGCCGGCGCCGCTGCCAAGCGCGGTCTCTCCGAGGCTGTCGTTCGCGACATCTCGCAGAAGAAGTCCGAGCCGGAGTGGATGCTGAAGCTGCGCCTCAAGGGCCTGCGCCTGTTCGACAAGAAGCCCATGCCGAACTGGGGCTCGGACCTCTCGGGCATCGACTTCGACAACATCAAGTACTTCGTGCGCTCCACGGAGAAGCAGGCGGAGTCCTGGGAGGACCTGCCCGAGGACATCAAGAACACGTACGACAAGCTCGGCATCCCCGAAGCGGAGAAGCAGCGCCTGGTGGCCGGTGTCGCGGCCCAGTACGAGTCCGAGGTCGTCTACCACCAGATCCGTGAGGACCTGGAGGAGCAGGGCGTCATCTTCCTCGACACCGACACCGCCCTGAAGGAGCACCCCGAGCTCTTCCAGGAGTACTTCGGCACCGTCATCCCGGTCGGCGACAACAAGTTCGCTTCGCTCAACTCGGCCGTGTGGTCGGGCGGTTCGTTCATCTACGTACCCAAGGGCGTCCACGTCGACATCCCGCTCCAGGCCTACTTCCGCATCAACACGGAGAACATGGGCCAGTTCGAGCGGACGCTGATCATCGTCGACGAGGACGCGTACGTCCACTACGTCGAGGGCTGCACCGCCCCGATCTACTCCTCGGACTCGCTGCACAGCGCCGTGGTCGAGATCGTCGTCAAGAAGGGCGGCCGCTGCCGCTACACGACCATCCAGAACTGGTCGAACAACGTCTACAACCTGGTCACCAAGCGCGCCGTGGCGTACGAGGGCGCGACCATGGAGTGGGTCGACGGCAACATCGGCTCCAAGGTGACGATGAAGTACCCGGCCGTCTACCTGATGGGCGAGCACGCCAAGGGCGAGACACTCTCCATCGCCTTCGCGGGCGAGGGCCAGCACCAGGACGCCGGCTCCAAGATGGTCCACATGGCGCCGAACACCTCCTCCAACATCGTCTCCAAGTCGGTGGCGCGAGGCGGCGGCCGCACCTCCTACCGCGGTCTCGTCGAGATCGGCGAGGGCGCCCACGGCTCCAAGTCGAACGTGCTCTGCGACGCGCTGCTCGTCGACACGATCTCCCGCTCGGACACCTACCCCTACGTGGACGTCCGCGAGGACGACGTGTCCATGGGCCACGAGGCGACCGTCTCCAAGGTCTCCGAGGACCAGCTCTTCTACCTGATGAGCCGCGGTCTGACCGAGTTCGAGGCGATGGCGATGATCGTGCGCGGCTTCGTCGAGCCGATCGCCAAGGAGCTCCCGATGGAGTACGCCCTTGAGCTCAACCGGCTGATCGAGCTGCAGATGGAGGGCTCGGTCGGATAACGACCGTCCCCCGTCCGGCAGTTGAGCAGATTCTGATTCAGGAAGAGAGCACTACGACAGCCATGGCTGAGGCCCAGAACATCCCGGTCGGTTCGACCACGGCCGGATCCATCGCGGTGGCCGCCGAGTCGACCGTCGCCACCCGCATGAGCGCCCCCCCGTCCTTCGACGTCGGTGACTTCCCGGTCCCGCACGGTCGCGAGGAGGAGTGGCGGTTCACGCCGCTGGAGCGGCTGCGCGGGCTGCACGACGGCACCGCGGTCGCCACCGGTGACGGTGTGAAGGTCGTCGTCGAGGCGCCCGAGGGCGTCCTCGTCGAGACCGTCGGGCGCGACGACGCCCGGCTCGGCAGGGCCGGCACGCCGGCGGACCGCGTCGCGGCCCAGGCGTACTCGTCCTTCGACAAGGCCTCCGTCGTGACCGTCCCCAAGGACACCGTGCTCACCGAGCCGATCCGGATCGCCGTGCACGGCGAGGGCGGTGTGGCCTACGGCCACCAGGTCGTCGAGCTCGGCGCGTTCGCCGAGGCCGTCGTGGTCATCGACCACACCGGCGACGCGCTGCTCGCCGCCAACGTCGACTACCTCCTCGGTGACGGCGCCAAGCTGACCGTCGTCTCCGTCCAGGACTGGGACGACAAGGCCGTCCACGTCGCCCAGCACAACGCGCTGATCGGCCGCGACGCGACCTTCAAGTCCTTCGTGGTCACCTTCGGCGGCGACCTGGTGCGGCTGCACCCGCGGGTCGCCTACGCGGGCACCGGCGGCGAGGCCGAGCTCTTCGGCCTGTACTTCACCGACAAGGGCCAGCACCAGGAGCACCGCCTCCTGGTCGACCACAACACCCCGCACTGCAAGTCCAACGCCGTGTACAAGGGCGCCCTCCAGGGCGACGACGCGCACGCCGTGTGGATCGGTGACGTCCTCATCCAGGCCGCGGCCGAGGGCACGGACACCTACGAGATGAACCGCAACCTGGTTCTGACCGACGGCGCCCGGGTCGACTCGGTGCCGAACCTGGAGATCGAGACCGGCGAGATCGCCGGCGCCGGTCACGCGTCCGCCACCGGCCGCTTCGACGACGAGCAGCTCTTCTACCTGATGTCGCGCGGCATCCCGGCGTCCGAGGCCCGGCGCCTGGTCGTCCGGGGCTTCTTCGCGGAGCTCGTCCAGCAGATCGGTCTGCCGGACGTCGAGGAGCGGCTGCTCGCCAAGATCGAGACGGAGCTGGAGGCTTCCGTCTGATGGCCTTCGTCAAAGCCTGTGCGCTGAGCGAGCTGGAGAGCGACACCCCCAAGCGGGTGGAGATCGACGGCACGCCGGTGTCCCTCGTCAAGACCGAGGGCGAGGTGTTCGCGATCAACGACATCTGCTCGCACGCGAACGTGTCGCTCTCGGAGGGCGAGGTCGAGGACTGCGCCATCGAGTGCTGGCTGCACGGCTCCAGCTTCGACCTCCGCACCGGCAAGCCGTCCGGCCTCCCCGCGACGCGCCCCGTGCCCGTATACCCCGTACAGATCCAAGGGGACGATGTGCTCGTCTCCGTCACCCAGGAGTCCTGAGTTCCCCATGGCAACGCTTGAAATCCGCGACCTGCACGTCTCCGTCGACACCGAGAACGGTACGAAGGAGATCCTCAAGGGCGTCGACCTGACCGTGAAGCAGGGCGAGACCCACGCCATCATGGGCCCCAACGGCTCCGGCAAGTCCACCCTGGCGTACTCGCTGGCCGGGCACCCCAAGTACACGATCACCAGCGGCACCGTCACGCTCGACGGCGAGGACGTCCTGGAGATGTCCGTCGACGAGCGCGCCCGCGCCGGCGTGTTCCTCGCCATGCAGTACCCGGTCGAGGTCCCCGGTGTCTCGGTGTCCAACTTCCTGCGCACCTCGGCCACCGCGATCCGCGGCGAGGCGCCCAAGCTGCGCACCTGGGTGAAGGAGGTCAAGTCCGCGATGGAGCAGCTCCAGATGGACCCGGCCTTCGCCGAGCGCAACGTCAACGAGGGCTTCTCCGGCGGTGAGAAGAAGCGCCACGAGATCCTCCAGCTGGAGCTCCTCAAGCCGAAGATCGCGATCCTCGACGAGACCGACTCCGGCCTCGACGTCGACGCGCTGCGCCAGGTCTCCGAGGGCATCAACCGCGTCCGTGAGAACGGCGAGGTCGGCACCCTCCTGGTGACCCACTACACGCGCATCCTGCGCTACATCAAGCCCGACTACGTCCACGTCTTCTCGGCCGGCCGCATCGTCGAGTCCGGCGGCGCCGAGCTCGCCGACAAGCTTGAGTCCGAGGGCTACGCGTCGTACACGAAGGGTGGCGCTTCCGAGTGACACAGCTGCCGGGCCTCCTCACCGAGTCCGCTCTCCTGGACGAGGCGATCCGCAAGGACTTCCCCTTGCTGGACCGTGTGGTCCACGACGGGAAGAAGATCGTCTACCTCGACAGCGCCGCGACTTCGCAGAAGCCGCGCCAGGTGCTCGACGCGCTCAACGAGTACTACGAGCAGCACAACGCCAATGTGCACCGCGGCGTGTACCTGGTCGCCGAGGAGGCCACGGCGCTGTACGAGGGCGCCCGCGACAAGGTCGCCCGGTTCATCAACGCGCCGAGCCGCGACGAGGTCATCTTCACCAAGAACGCCTCGGAGTCGCTCAACCTCGTTGCCAACATGCTGGGTTGGGCCGACGAGCCCTACCGCGTGGACAGCGAGACCGAGATCGTCATCACGGAGATGGAGCACCACTCCAACATCGTGCCGTGGCAGCTGCTCTCGCAGCGCACCGGCGCGAAGCTGAAGTGGTTCGGCCTGACCGACGACGGCCGGCTCGACCTGTCGAACATCAACGAGATCATCACCGAGAAGACGAAGATCGTCTCCTTCACGCTGGTCTCCAACCTGCTCGGCACCCACAACCCGGTCGAGGCGATCGTCCGCCGTGCGCAGCAGGTCGGCGCGCTGGTCTGCATCGACGCCTCGCAGGCCGCCCCGCACATGCCGCTGGACGTGCAGGCGCTGCAGGCCGACTTCGTGGCCTTCACCGGCCACAAGATGTGCGGCCCGACCGGCATCGGCGTCCTGTGGGGCCGCCAGGAGCTCCTGGAGGACCTGCCGCCGTTCCTGGGCGGCGGCGAGATGATCGAGACGGTCTCGATGCACTCCTCCACCTACGCTCCGGCGCCGCACAAGTTCGAGGCGGGCACGCCCCCGATCGCGCAGGCCGTGGGCCTGGGCGCGGCCGTGGACTACCTGTCGTCGATCGGCATGGACAAGATCGCCGCGCATGAGCACGCGATCACGGAGTACGCGGTCCAGCGCCTCCTGGAGGTGCCCGACCTGCGGATCATCGGCCCCACCACGGCCGAGGACCGCGGGGCGGCGATCTCCTTCACGCTCGGCGACATCCACCCGCACGACGTGGGTCAGGTCCTCGACGAGGAGGGCATCGCGGTCCGCGTCGGCCACCACTGCGCGCGACCGGTCTGCCTGCGCTACGGAATTCCCGCGACCACGCGGGCGTCTTTCTATCTGTACTCCACGCCCGCCGAGGTCGACGCCCTGGTGGACGGTCTGGAGCACGTACGAAACTTCTTCGGCTAGGGGTTACCGACGTGAAGCTTGATTCGATGTACCAGGACGTCATCCTGGACCACTACAAGCACCCGCACGGCCGGGGCTTGCGGAACGGTGACGCCGAGGTGCACCACGTGAACCCCACGTGCGGCGACGAGATCACCCTCCGGGTGAAGTACGACGGCTCGCGCATCGAGGACGTCTCGTACGAGGGTCAGGGCTGCTCCATCAGCCAGGCCAGCGCCTCGGTCCTGAACGACCTCCTGGTCGGCAAGGACCTGGCCGAGGCGCAGCGGATCCAGGAGACCTTCCTGGAGCTGATGCAGTCGAAGGGCCAGCTGGAACCCGACGACGCGATGGAGGAGGTCCTGGAGGACGCGGTGGCCTTCGCCGGCGTCTCCAAGTACCCCGCCCGTGTGAAGTGTGCTCTGCTGAGCTGGATGGCGTGGAAGGACGCGACGGCCCAGGCTCTGGGTGACGTCGCCGAAAGGAAGACGGCATGACCGAGAACGCGGAGGCGGCGATCAAGCCGGCGACCGAGGAAGAGATCCGCGAGGCGCTGTACGACGTCGTCGACCCCGAGCTGGGCATCGACGTCGTCAACCTCGGCCTGATCTACGGCATCCACATCGACGACTCCAACGTCGTCACGCTGGACATGACCCTGACGTCGGCGGCCTGCCCGCTGACCGATGTGATCGAGGACCAGGCGAAGTCCGCGACCGACGGCATCGCCAGTGAGCTGAAGATCAACTGGGTCTGGATGCCGCCGTGGGGCCCCGACAAGATCACGGACGACGGCCGCGAGCAGCTGCGCGCGCTGGGCTTCAACGTCTGAGCCCCCTCGTCGTGAACAGAGGCCCCCGGCGCCATCGGTGCCGGGGGCCTCTGCGTGTCACAGGGCGCCGACCAGGCGGACGACCGTCGCCACGGGGAGCGCCGGATTGGCGGCGGCCGCGTGGGCCAGTTCCTCGTCCCAGAGGGCGTGGGGAGTGCGCGTGCGCTCGGTCATCGGGCGGGGCAGACTGCGGGTATGGCCGTTTCCCTGTACCACCTTGCCGTCGATGCCCACGATCTGCCCGCCCTCGCCCGTTTCTGGTGTCAAGTCCTCGACTGGAAGGTCCTGTTCGAGGATCCGGAGGAGATCGTCATCGGGGCTGACGAGACAGCGTACCCGGGGATGTGTTTTCTGCCGGTGCCCGAGCGCAAGGCCGTCAAGAACCGGATGCACATCGACCTCAACCCCGATGACCACGCCGCCGAGGTCGAGCGGATCATCGGGCTCGGGGCGCGGCGGGTGGACGTGGGGCAGGGGGAGGACGTGACCTTCACGGTGCTCGCGGACCCCGAGGGGAACGAGTTCTGCGTGCTGCGGCCCAAGCGGAGTCTGATCGACTGACGTTCGCCCGCTGTACCCGTGGCGTACGTCCGCCATTGGCGGGGCGACCGGAACCTACTCGGCGACACCCCGCCGACGAGAGGCCAGCCCCGTGCCGCACCACCCGACGCTTCGCCGTACCAGGACGCTCGTGGCCGCCTCCGGCGCTCTCACGCTGGCCGTGCTGGTCCCCAACTCCCTTGCGCACGCGGCGAGTTATGGCACGCCGACCATCGCGCTCTCGGCCTCCTACCTGTCGGGGGCCGTCGGGGCCACCGGCGACCCCGTGGTGGATGTGACCGTCACGCAGAGTGGCGCCGACGCCTCGGCGCTCACCGTGGCCGCGTCCGCCAGCAGCAAGAGCTCGGTGGCCGGGACCGGGGACGTCCAGGTGACCGGCACCGGGAGCAGCCGCCGGTTGGCCGTGTCCGCGCACGCCCGCGGCTACACCGACCTCACCATCAAGGTCACCGGGCTGGGCGGCAAGACCGCCACCAAGACGCTGCACTACGCGGCATCGGCCGCCGTGCAGAACGCCGCCGACACCCGCTACTTCACCGGCTCCAGCGACGCCTCGGCGGCCGTGGACGTGGGCGGCGGGTATGTCGTCGTGGCCGACGACGAGTCCAACACGCTGCGCCTGTACGACCGTTCGGCCTCCGGTGCCCCCGTGAAGACCTGGGACTTCAGCTCCAAGCTCGGTGTCTCCAAGGAGATCGACATCGAGGGCGCCGCCCGCGTCGGCAACACGATCTACTGGACCGGCTCGCTCGGCAACAACAAGGACGGCGAGTACAAGGCCGACCGCAACACCGTCTTCACCACCACCGTCACCGGGTCGGGCGCCGCCACCCAGCTCGCGCTCGGCGGCTCGTACAAGAAGCTGCGGGACGACCTCGTGGCCTGGGACCACTCCAACGGGGACCGCTTCGGGTTCACCGCCGCGACCGCGAACGGCCAAGTGCCCAAGCAGATCGACGGGTTCAACGTGGAGGGCCTGGAGTTCGCCCCCGGCTCCACCAGCACCGCCTACATCGGGTTCCGGGCGCCGCTCGTGCCGCCGGCGAACGGCGGCAAGGCGCTGATCGTGCCCGTCACCAACTTCGACAAGGTGGTGGGCAGCGGCGCCAAGCCGGTGTTCGGCGCCGCCGTCCAGCTCGACCTCGGCGGGCTCAGCATCCGCGACATCCGCAAGAACGCCGCCGACCAGTATCTGATCGTCGCCGGGTCGTGGGCCGCGGACGACAACTCCGACCCGTACGCGGTCTACTCCTGGGACGGCGTCGCCGGGCACGCCCCCGTCAAGCGGGCCGACCTGCCGACCAGCGACCCGGGCGGCTGGGAGGCCGTGGTGGACGTGCCGGACCTGAGCCAGGCCGGCGCACGGGCGCAGTTCATCACCGACGACGGTTCCGCCGACCTCTACGGCGACGGCACCGAGGCCAAGGACCTCTCCCACGCCGAGTGGAAGAAGTCCCGGGCCACCTGGTTCACCGTGACCGGCTGAACCCTCGCCACCGGGCGCATGCCGGGGCGGTCGGCACCGGCGGGTACGGTCGAGGCATGCTCCCCGACCAGGCCGGACCGACCGCCGCCGCCGGAACCACCGGAGGCCGCTGATGGGCCGCCGCTACGACCCCGACCGGCGCCGGCGCATCATCGACGCGGCGATCCGGGTCGTGGCCGAGCGCGGCATCGCGGGGCTCAGCCACCGCACGGCGGCGGCCGAGGCGGACGTGCCGCTCGGGTCGACGACGTACCACTTCAAGACGCTCGACGAACTGCTCGTGGCGGCGCTGCGCCAGGCCAACGAGGGCTTCGCCACGGCGGTGCGCGACTGCGCGCGGCTCGACGGACCCGGCGCCGACCTGGCCGTGGAACTGGCCCGGCTGATGGGCGAGTGGCTGACCGGCGACCGGGCCCGCGCCGAGCTGGAGTACGAGCTCTACCTCGCCGCGCTGCGCCGCCCCGCGCTGCGGCCCGTCGCCGCCGAGTGGACGGATTCCGTCGCCGAACTGCTCGCCCGGCACACCGACCCGGTCACCGCGCGGGGGCTCGTCGCCGTGATGGACGGCATCTGCCTGCAGGCCCTCCTCACCGGCGGCGCGTACGACGAGGCCCAGGCCCGCGACCTGCTGGCCCGGCTGCTGCGGTAGCCGGACGGGCAGCACTTCGGGCCCACGCGGGGCCGGGGCTCGGGCGGCACCGAGGGCCGGCGTGAGGGCGCCGCGATCCCGGACCGATCGTTGTGTACGGGCGTACGCATCGACGGATATCCTTGGCCGCATGCCCTACGTCCTGCTCGCCTGTGCCATCGGCTCGGAGATCGTCGCCACGTCCGCGCTGAAGTACAGCGAGGGCTTCACGCGGCTGTGGCCCTCGCTGATCACCGGCGCCGGCTATTTGCTCGCCTTCTACCTGCTGTCGCTGACGCTGAGGTCGATGTCCGTGGGCACCGCGTACGCGATCTGGTCCGGCGTGGGCACGGCCGTCATCGCGGCCATCGGCATGGTGTTCATGGGGGAGGCGATGACCGCCGCCAAGCTCGCCGGGATCGCGCTCATCATCGGGGGCGTGGTCCTGCTCAACCTCGGCGGCGCGGCGCACTGAGCTCGGCGCGGCGAGCCCGGTCCACCGAGTCCGGTCCACTGAGCCCGGTCCACCGAGTCGGGTTGGCTGAGCTCGATCCACCGGGCGCGGTCCGCCGGGTTCGGCCCACGGGGCGAGGCCCCCTGGGCGCGGGGCTCAGGCGCCTGCCCGCAGCACCGCGGCGAGGGCGGCCTCCACGCTCTCCTCGATGTCGGTGATCGGACAGATCGCCTCGATCACCGTACGGTCCCGGTCGACCACCAGGGTCAGCCGCTTGAGCCGGCTCACCCCGGCCGTGCGGAAGGTCGGCAGGCGCAGCGCCGCCGTGAGGCCGAGGTCCGCGTCCGAGAGCAGCGGGAAGCGCAGGGCCTCCTTGTCGGCGAACGCCCGCTGTTCGTCCGGGCGTTGGGTCGACACCCCGTGCACGCTCGCGCCCGCCTCCGTGAACCGGGCCAGCTGGTCCCGGTAGGTGCAGGACTCCAGGGTGCAGCCGCGCGCACCGGGGATACCGGCCCAGCCCGGCGGGTAGGCATCGGCGCGGGCGTAGGCGCCGGGGAAGCAGTACAGGACCGTGTACGGCGTCGAGGGCGCGACCGGGTCGCGCAACTCCCCGTTGAAATCTGCGAGTTGGAGCTCCGGCAGCCGAGTGCCCACCAGCTCCCGCACCCGCGCCGTCTCGCCCGACGCCTCCGTCGAGGTGGCCATGGTCTCTCCCTCTCCCAGCACCCAGGTGTCTCCCCAGTCCTGGAGTGCGATCAGCACGGGCAGCAGGGCGCGACCGCGCGGGGTGAGCCGGTACTCGTGCCGCACCGGGCGCTCCTGGTACGGCACGCGCGACAGCACCTCGCACTCCACGAGCAGCTTCAGGCGTTCGGCGAGGACCTTGCGGGACATGCCCAGCTCCCGCTGGAGCGCGTCGAAGCGGTGCACCCCGCGCGCCGTGTCGCGCACGATCAGCAGGGTCCACCAGTCGCCCACCACGTCCAGGGACTGGGCGATGGCGCAGTGCTCGTCGTCGAGCCGGGTGCGTTGAGGCATGTCCCCATTCTTCATTCTTCCGCCCGCACTTGGTGGGCCGTCTCCGGCCCACCAAGTGACCCCCGTTGACCTGCGGGGACCATGCTGCCATAGTCAGTTCCCATAAGGAACCCACTAGGGATTCCGGCTGAGGGACCCATCAGAGGTTCCGGTGGAAGGACTCACGAAGCCGGTTCAGGTACGGAGCTCGGGGGGCGGGCGGAGTGAACACACTGCGCGCAGTGCCAAGAAGCGTGCGACTGCTGTGCTGCGGCATCTTCTTCAACGCGGTCGTCAGCTTCACCTTCATCTATCTCTTCGTCTGGCTGACGGGGCCGCGCGGACTCACCGTGGCCCAAGCCGGGCTGCTCGGCGGCATCGGCGGCATCGGCCTGGTGGCCGGCAACTTCACCGGCGGCTGGTTCGGCGACGTCTACGGCCACCGGCGCGCGCTGCTCGCGGGCGCCGCGGTGAGCGGCAGCATCCTCTGCGTGGTCGCGCTGCTGCCGGTCGCCGCGCTCTACGTCGCGCTGCCGCTCGCCCAGTACGCGGCCGGCGTGGTCAGGTCCGCCAACTCCGCGCTGATCGCGGTCGGTGTCGCCGAGGGCAGCCGCCGCCAGGGCTTCGCGGTCATGCGCTTCGCGAGCAACGCCGGGTTCACCGTCGGGCCGCCCCTCGGGGCGCTCGTCGCGGCCCGGTTCTCCTACGGCTGGCTCTTCGTCGCCGACGGCGTCGCGACCCTGCTCTTCGCGGTGTACGCGGCGCGGGTGCTGCCCGGCCACGGCGCTGCCCGGTCCGCCCGGTCGCGGAGCGCCGCCCGGTCGCCGCGGCTGCGCGCGGAACTGCGGGCGCGGCCCGCCGTCCTGGTGCTGCTCGCCGCGATCGTCTGCGTCGACCTCGTCTACCGCCAGCAGTACTCCACCCTGCCGGTCTTCCTCGGCGACCACGGCTTCGACGCCCGGGTGTACGGCTGGCTCATCGCCATCAACGGCGGCGTCATCCTCTGCCTCGAACTGCCCGCCGCCCACGCGCTGCGCAGGCGCGCCCCGCTGTCGGTGATCGGCGCCGGGCTGCTCCTGGTCGGGCTCGGATATCTGGCCCTGGTGCCCGGCGCCTCGCTCGGCACGGCCATCGCCCTGATGGTGTCGCTGACCCTCGGCGAGATCCTCTACAAGACCACCGCCACCGCGTACGTGGCCGACCGGGCGCCCGCCCATGCCCAGGGCCGTTTCCAGAGCCTGTACGCGGGCGCGTCCATCAGCGGCCAGGTCCTCGCCCCACCGCTCGGCGGCGTCCTCTACACCGCCGCACCCGGCCTGCTCTGGCCGCTGTGCGCCGTGCTCGCAGCGCTCGCGGGCCTGGCCGTGCTGTGGGCGCGGCGGCTGCCCGACGGCGTCGCCGGGCGGGACACGGGCCCGTCACTTGAGACCGGTTCGCTCCGGCGGGCGGTGGCCGGTTAGGTTTTGGGTCATGACCGACACGACTGCTACTGCTACGACCGGCGCCGCGGCCGCCGGACTCGCCACCGTCGCCGCCGACGGCACCATCCTGGACACCTGGTTCCCCGCCCCCGAGCTCGTGGCCGTCGCCGAGCCCGGCCCGGCCGGCACCGAGCGCCTCTCCGCCGAGCGCGCCGCCGAACTGCTCGGCGCGGGCGCGCTCAAGGCCGTCGGCGTCGACGAGCGCCGCGGGGTCGAGGTCATCGCCGTCCGTACGGTCATCGCCTCCCTGGAGGACAAGCCGCTCGACGCGCACGACGCCTACCTGCGCCTGCACCTGCTCTCGCACCGGCTCGTCAAGCCGCACGGCCAGAACCTGGACGGCCTCTTCGGGCTGCTCGCGAACGTCGCCTGGACCTCGCTCGGTCCGGTCGCCGTCGACGACCTGGAGACCGTCCGCCTCAACGCCCGCGCCGAGGGGCTGCACCTCCAGGTGACGTCCGTCGACAAGTTCCCGCGCATGACGGACTACGTCGCGCCCAAGGGCGTACGCATCGCCGACGCGGACCGGGTACGCCTCGGGGCGCACCTCGCCGAGGGCACCACCGTGATGCACGAGGGCTTCGTCAACTTCAACGCGGGCACGCTCGGCACGTCCATGGTCGAGGGCCGCATCTCGGCCGGTGTCGTGGTCGGCAACGGCTCCGACATCGGCGGCGGCGCCTCCACGATGGGCACGCTGTCCGGCGGCGGCAACGTCCGCATCGTCATCGGAGAGCGGTGCCTGGTCGGGGCCGAGGCGGGCGTGGGAATCGCGCTCGGCGACGAGTGCGTCGTGGAGGCGGGGCTCTACGTCACCGCCGGGACCCGGGTCACCATGCCCGACGGGCAGATCGTCAAGGCGCGCGAGCTGTCGGGCGCGTCCAACATCCTGTTCCGGCGGAACTCGGTCACGGGCGCGGTCGAGGCGCGGCCGAACAACGCGGTGTGGGGTGGCCTGAACGAGGTTCTGCACGCCCACAACTAGCCGGGGCCGCCCGGCAGCCCGGGGACACCGGGGCTCGGCCCCGGACCCCGGGGGGTTCGCCCGTCGGCTGCCCGGCGTTGGTTGGTTCCGGGCCCCCGGGGCTCCGCCCCGGACCCCGTTCGCGCCTGACCGGTGCTCGTCCTCAACCTCCCCCGAGGCCTTGAGGGCCAGGGGGCCCCATGACGGGCTGTAGGCGCCCCCGCACCGGGGCGCGACCGCCCGGCCACGGTCCGCAGTCGACGAGGTCACCCGGTGAGGGCATCCCGCGCTGCCCGGAGCCGAGCCGCCACCCCCTCGCCCGCCCCCTGCAAGGGCCCCCGTACCGGAAAGCCCAGGACCGCCTTCGCCGTGACGGCGCCCGGCAGGCCCGAGGCCATCATCAACTCGGCCAGGCGGAGGGTGAGTTGGTTGAGGCGGGCCGCTTCGGCCACCGCACCCACGTCGAACGCGTCAAGGACCGCCGACATCGCCCGGGGCGCCACGTTCGCCACCGTGCTCACATACCCCGCGCCGCCCACCGCGTACAACGGAAGGTTCAGCTCCTCGCACCCCGAGTAGTAGGCGAGCGACGTACGGCCCATGACCTTCGTCGACCCCAGCAGGTCGTACGCGCAGTCCTTCACCGCCACGATCCGCTCGTGCTCGGCGAGCCCCAGCATCGTCTCCACCTCGATGCGCGTCCCCGTACGGCCGGGGATGTCGTACAGCATCACCGGCAGCCCCGTCGCGTCGGCCACCGTGCGGAAGTGGGCCCCGACGGCGGCCTGCGGGGGCCGGCTGTAGTAGGGGGTCACCACCAACAGGCCGTCCGCGCCCGCCCGTTCGGCCGCACGGGCCAGTGCGACGGTGTGCGCGGTGGAGGGGCTGCCCACCCCCGCCACGACCGAGGCCCGGTCGCCGACCGCCTCCGCCACGGCCCGTACCAGCGCCGTCTTCTCCTCGTCGGAGGTCGTCGGCGACTCTCCGGTCGTGCCGTTCAGGACCAGTCCGTCGCACCCGTTGTCCACCAGGTGCACGGCCAGCGCCTGTGCGGCCGGAAGGTCGAGCCCGTACGCCGGATCGAACGGTGTGACCATGGCGCACAGGGCGCGCCCGAAGGGGCGCGGCGGCGGGAAGGGTGGGCGTGAGGTTGTCATGCCGCAGTCTTGCCGCCCTCGACGGTTAACGTCCACTTAGATTGTTTGCCGGGTCGCCTTAGCTCTGCTGAAGTGTCACCACAGGTTCCGCTTCGACCACGTCGGATCTCCCGCGTACGGGTGGAACGCGTCGAGGTTGTCCTTCGCCGGGTGGGTGCGCCCCGCGGGGCCCGCCGCGAAGGCGCGCAGCAGATTCTCGGTCACCCTCGACGTGAACCTCGCCGTCGTCGCGTCGATGCCGTGCCCGCCCCGGCCCACCGTCGACTGCACCCATCGCATGGTGCCCGTGTTGAACACGCCCGCGCCCGAACTCACCGTGTAATAAGCGGAGTTGGCGAAGGAGCGGACCCCGCGGCAGGTCAGGGGCGAGTGGGATATGACCTCCATCGGGCGCGGGGTCGTGCCGATCCCGTTCGCCCGGTCGTACTCCGTGCCCACCAGCCCGGGGAACTTCGAGCCCTGTCGTACGCCCGTGCCCTCGAACAGCCAGTGGCCGGGCGAGGTGACCACGTAGTCCGCGGTGGTCGGGTTCGACTCGTACAGCGTGCCGGTCAGGGAGTTCTCCGGCTGGGCGTGCGGGGGCTCGCGGAAGTTGGTGGTCGGCGGCTCACCCTCGCGGCGGCCCGGGTCCTTGGGCCAGTCGTTCTTGTAGCAGACGATCAGACGCCGGTCGCCGAGCGCGGTCCCCTCCAGGCGTATGCGGCGAAAACAGGCGTTCGCGCCGAGGAAGGCCACGTTCGTGCCCCGGTCGCGCACCGCCGTCACCCGGTCCCGCATCGCCTGCGTCCAGTATTCGTCATGTCCCAGGGAGAGCACGGCAGTTGCTCCGTCGAGGAGGTGCGGGTCCGCGTCGATGTCCATGTTCGTCACGTACGCCAGGGGCAGATCCAGCTTCTCCGCCAGCGCCACCACCGGCTGCTCGTACGTGAGGAACAGGCCGTCGCCGTCCTCGTGGTAGGGGCGGTCGCAGCTCACCGCGCGCGAGCGGTCCGCGTCGTCGCCGGTCGGCCCGTTGTAGAGGCTGTGGCCGCCCCACTCGTTGTACGCCTGCCAGGTCGCGACCGCGTTGACGATCACCACCCGGCCCCTGGTGGTGGCCGACCGGACGGTGACCGGAACGTAGCGCTGGCCGCCGCTGTCCGCGGTGAGGCGGATCAGGTAGGAGCCCTCGGGCCAGCCCCTGGTGGGGACTTCGGTCGTGGCCGGCCAGCCGGCCGACACCGTGTACGTCGTCGGCTCGACCTTCGCGGCCGGCTGTCGCGTGCCCTTCAGCGGACCCGACTCCCACACCTTGCGGGCCAGCGTCCCGCCGTACCAGCCCATCCGGAACGCCTCCGCGCGGAACGTCTCGGCGGTGGTGTGCACATGGAGGCGGAAGGGGTCGCCGGACGCGACACTGGTGCGGTCCGCGTAGCCCTCCACCTCGTGCTCGGCTCCCCGGCGGGTGAGACGCCAACTCGCGTCGCCCGGGCGGTCGTTCTCCCGCACCGGCGGCTTCGGGGCGGACGAGCGGGCGTCGCCTTCGCCGCCCGGATGCCCGCCGGGCGCGCAGCCCGCCGCTCCCGCCGCGGCGACCGCGCCGGCCGCTCCGGCCGCCGCGAGGAAGCTCCTGCGACTCAATGCCGCGCGGTCCATCGCACCACTCCGCTCTGCCGTTCGGTCCCTGAGGGATGCCGGTGCCGGGGAGCCGCGCCGGGCCGTGGCATGATCTCCGGCGGGCGCGGCCGAACACCGCACGTAGGGAAAACAGCAGTATGAGCGAAGCACGAGTCGCCCTCGTCACCGGCTCCTCCTCGGGCATCGGCGCCGCCACCGCCCGCCGGCTCGCCGCGTCCGGAGTCCGCGTGGTGATCAACTCCCGTTCGCCGCGGGCCGGTGAGGAGCTTGCCGCCGAACTGCCCGGCGCCGTCCACATCCAGGCCGACGTCTCGGTCGACGGCGAGGCCGAACGCCTGGTCCGGGAGACGGTCGAAGCCTGCGGACGGCTCGACATCCTGGTCAACAGCGCCGGCACCACCCGCTTCATCCCGCACGACGACCTCGCGGCCGCGAGCCCGGACGTCTGGCGGGACATCTTCGACGTCAACGTGCTCGGCGTCCGGCAGACGATCACCGCCGCGGCCCCGCACCTGAGGGCGAGCGGGGCGGGCGCCGTCGTCACGGTGTCCTCGCAGGCCGGCGTCCGGCCGAACGGCAGCTCCATCCCGTACGCCGTCTCCAAGGCGGCCGTGAACCACCTGACGCGGCTGCTCGCCAGGACGCTCGGCCCGGAGATCCGCGTCAACGCGGTGGCCCCCGGCTTCATCGAGACGCCCTGGTACGACGGCGTCGAGGGCTCCGCCGACACCAAGCGGCACGTGGAGAACTCCGTCCCGCTGCGCCGCACCGGCAGCGCCGAGGACGTGGCCGACGCCATCGTCCATCTGCTCGACGCCTCGTACATCACGGGCGAGGTGCTGTTCGTGGACGGCGGCGGCAACCTGGTGTGAGCCCCGCCCGCCCGGAGGGCTACGAGGTGGTGCGCTCCGGGCGTACGACCAGGACCACCCGGCGCTCGGCGTCGTCCAGCGGTCCCTCGTACTCCAGGCCGTACCGCTTGGCCAGGACGTCGAAGAAGGCACCCGTCGGGTCGGGCTCGATCCGCTCGACCGTGCCCCGGACCTCCAGATAGCGGTAGGGCTGGTCGGGGTCGTTGACCGAGACGGCGACCTGGGGGTCGGCGACGACGTTCTTGTACTTGCGGCGCGTGGTCGTCGTCGTGAAGCGCAGGAACTCGCCGTCCCACAGCTGCCAGACGGGGTTCACGTGCGGGGAGCCGCTCGGGCCCCTGGTCGCGAGGTGCACGAAGAGGGGACGGGTCAGCAGGTCCTCGTGGTCGGCGGGGATCACGGAGGCGCTGTCGTTCGGGATCTTGGTCGTCATGGACCCGGACGCTATCAACGTCCGCTCGGGTGGCGGGAGTTGGCCGTCTTCCCGCTCGGGCGGGCGGTCGCCGTGCTGCCTGACGGCCACCCGCCCGAGCGCGTACCGCTACGGGTGGAAGCGGATGATCTGCGGGTCGTGGTCGCTGGTCTGGTTCGCGAACTCCGCGTTGATGTGCACGCTGTCGTAGTCGAAGCCACGGATCGCGGGGCTGGTCAGGACCTGGTCGAGGACCTGCGTGTTGCCCTGGTAGACGTAGGAGTAGCGCTCCTTCTTGGGCAGCGTGCGGTAGGCCGAGCGGAGCGCGCCGCCGTCCTCCAGGGCCTTGGTCGTGCCCGAGAAGTCGAAGTCGTTGATGTCACCGACGGCCAGGACGTCCGCGTGCTTGTCGACCGCGAGCAGCTGCTTCACGAAGGCGTTGACGGCCTGCGCCTGCTGGAGCCGCTTGGCCTCCGAGGAGCGCGGCACCGGCTGGTGCTGCGAGACCAGGCTCTCGTCGCCGCCCTTCGACGCGAAGTGGTTGGCGATCACGAAGACCGTCTTCCCCTTGAACACGAACTCGCCGGCCAGCGGCTTGCGGCTGTCCGCCCAGGCCGGGTTGGCCGGGTCGATCCGGCCGGGGGAGAGGGTCAGGGCCGGGTGGCCCTTGGTGCCGGTGACCTCGACGGCGGTCTTGTAGTCCCCGCCGGACCGGTCGGTGAAGGAGACCCGCTCCGGGTTGAACAGGAAGCCCTGGCGGATGTTGCCGC
Source organism: Streptomyces xanthochromogenes (assembly GCF_014650455.1). Classification (GTDB taxonomy): domain Bacteria; phylum Actinomycetota; class Actinomycetes; order Streptomycetales; family Streptomycetaceae; genus Streptomyces; species Streptomyces xanthochromogenes. The sequence continues at coordinate 688,999 of NZ_BMUZ01000002.1, forward strand.
CGGGCTCGCCGCCGTCCTTGTTGTTCTCCGGGTCGATCGAACGCCACTGGTATGCGGGGCCGCCCGCCGCGACGATCGCGTCCGTGAACTTCTTCACGGTCGCCGAGGCGTCCACCGTGCCGTCGTTCTTCGCGCCGTTGTTGTCCTGGATCTCCTCCAGGGCCACGATGTCCGGCGAGGCGAGGTTGGTCACCACGCCCTGCGCCAGCGCGTCGAACTTGGACTGCGGGTCGGTCGGGTCCAGGTTCTCCACGTTGTACGTGGCCACCGCCAGCTCGCCGGTGCGCTGCTTGCGGGTCACCTCCCGCTTGAGGCCGTTGTCCTTGACCGTGCCGAGGGTGCGCGCGGTGAGGGTGTAGCCGCCGAACTGGTTGAAGTCCAGGGGGCCTTCGGTGCTGCCGGTCAGGGTGTCGCCGACGTTCGCGGTGGGGAAGGGCTGCTGCGCCGTCGGGATCAGGCTCTGGATCTGGAGGCGCCCGGTGTTCTGGTCGTGGTACGAGGAGTACAGCGAGCCGCCGCGCGCCGTGCGGTTCTCCTGCGGCTTCACCGTGACCCACAGCTCGGAGTACGGGTCCGTGGCGCCGACCACCCGCGAGGTGCCGATGCGGACGTTCATGCCCTCCAGGGACTCGTAGTAGTCCGTGGCGTACTTCTTCGGCCGGAGGGTCAGGCCGTTGACGCTGTTGCCGGCCGCCGGGTCGCCGTTCGGCGTGTAGCGGTCGGGCACCGAGCGGGCGTCGAGGACGACCGGGGCGGGCACCGCGTTGCCCGAGGAGACGACCGTGACGGTCGGCTTGGACAGCTCGGTCACCGACTGGTTGCCCGAGGCGAGGCCGCCGGGCACGTACTCGGTGACGGTGGCCGAGACCTCCACCGCGTCGCCGACCGCGACGGTCGGGTTGGAGCTCGTGAAGACGAAGACGCCCTCGCTGGTCGCGGGGTTCTTGTCGGGCCGGGTGTCCTGGAACCAGAAGCCCTTGGAGGAACCGTAGGTGCGCACCCCGGTGACGACCCCGGTCACGCCGGTGACCTGCTGGCCCGCCAGCGGGGATATCCGGGTGGTGCCCTGGATGTCGTGGATCTTCGCCGGCACGGGGGCGGCGGGGGCGGCCTGCGAGGAGGCGGCACAGACCAGGCCGGCGGCGAGCGCGGCGGCGACCACGGCGGACACGGCGGCGGTTCTGGGAACGGGCATTCAGGTACTCCGAGGGTGATGAGGGAAACAGGCGTACATGCGGCGGTGCGGTTCTACGCGCGTCAATCTCTTGTCTGGGAAGGGGAGTTGTCAAGAGGTGCCGGGTGGACGACTACCGACGGGTAGATGAACCCCTGGGGAAGGCGCCCGCGAAGGGGCGGGGCCGGGGCGGGCCCGGCGGTGCGCGGGCCGGGTGCGGACGGCCGGCGCAACGAAACCCGGTGAAATGCGTCTACGCTGGGTGCCGCTCGCCACCGCTGACCCAGCGCGACCAGAGCATCCAGACCGTACGGCCGAGGAGTACCCCCAGATGTCCGGAGACCGCCCCACCCTGCCGCCGGTTCGGCTGAACTCCGAGGCGGAGCTGGCCCGGGACGCGCTGTCCGCCCCGCTGCTCGCCCGTGCCGTGCGGCTCGCCCGCTGGGCCGGGCCCGACACCCGGGTCGGCGCGGGCGGCGAACTCGTCGAGGAGCAGCTGCCCGCGGCCGCCACCGAACTCGGCCTGGGCGACGACCAGGACGGTCCGGCGTACGCGAGCGAGGCCTGGCGGGTCGCGGTCGACACCGGCCTCGTCGACGTCCAGGACGCCCCCGGGGCCTCCGGCGACGAGGACGAGGACGGCGAGGGCACCGCCTCCATCGGCGAGAACCTCGGCGTGCTCACCGCCGGCTCGCCCTCCGACGTGCTCGCCATCTGGCTCGACGCCTTCGACGTGGTCTTCGCCGACGCCACCGCCCCGATGATCGACGACTTCGCCGACCTGGTCGGCGAGGACGGCGAGATCGACTTCGAGCGCCTGGAGTGGGACCCGGAGGAGGAGGCCGACTTCCTGGAGGGCGTCCTCGGCAACCTCTACCTGCTCACCGTCAGCGAGGGCGGCACCCCCGAGGGCCCGGTGCCGCTGCCCGCGCTCGCCGCCTCGATGATCGTCCCCGACGACATGGGCGAGCCCACCGACGACATCCTGGAGCAGGTCTCCGACGCGATGATGCGGCTCGACGACCAGTTCCGGCTCCTGGAGCCGATCGGCCTGGTCGAGTACGAGCCCGTCGACGAGGCCCTGATGGCCGAGGTCGGCGACGAGCCGGCGCCGCCCGTCGACGACGAGGACGTCGCACGCTACGGCATGGTCCGGTTGACTCCGCTCGGCCTCTACGGTGTCCGCGCCCGGATGCTGGAGGCGGGGGTGGACGCCCCTGCGGTCGGCGACCTGGCCGACAAGGGCGCCGACGCGCTGCTCGACGGCATCGCCTACTTCCCCGAGCTCTCGGCCCGCGCCGAGACCGAGCAGTGGCTGGCCCGGCGCCAACCGGCCGACGCCGCGCGCGAGTTGCTCGCCGCGGCCCGGGGCAATGACGCGGGTGGCCCGTTGCGCCGGCTGCACTGCCAGCAGGCGCTCGCCCTCACCGGCGCCTCCGCCGAGCCGGCCGTGCGCCAGGTCCTGCCCGACCCCGAACTCGGCGGCCTGGCCCGCGTGTGGCTCGCCGAGCGCGGCGCCCTCGACGTGCCGCCGCCGTCCGAGACGATGATCTTCTGGCTGGCCATCGACACCATCGCCGCCCAACTCGCCGTGGAGGGCGACCTGGAGGAGCTCCAGGAGCTCGTCGAGGGCCTGGTCGGCCAGCACAGCGGGTTCTTCGACGCGGCCTGGCGGGTGGAGCACCCCGCCACCGCGGACGTCCTGGAGGCGATGGGCCGCCTCCACCCGGACAAGTCCACGGCCAAGGACGCGCGCAAGGCAGCCTTCAAGGCCCGCTCCCGCGTCTGATCCCGTCCGCGTGCGGGATGCCGCGAAGCCCTGTCCAACGTGAGGCGTCACTCGGGGCCGGGCACGTGTGGCTCTCCCGCCTCGCGTGCGGGCCGCTTCCCCCGGCCCCCTGATCCTTCCGGTCAGGGGGCCGGGGCGTGTCCGGGGGCCGGGCCGCGTGCGGGGCGGGGTGGGGTGTCAGGCGCGGCCGAGCACCAGGCTCACGTTGTGCCCGCCGAACCCGAAGGAGTTGGCGAGCGCCGCGTCCCAGGAGCCCCGGCGGTTCTCGCCCGCGGCCACGTCGAGGGAGACCGCGGGGTCGAGGCGCTCCAGGTTGCGGGTGGCCGGTACGGTGCCGTCGCGCAGCGCGAGCAGCGCCGCGATCGCGCCCACCGCGCCGGACGCGCCCAGCATGTGCCCGGTCATCGACTTGGTCGCGGTGACCACGGGATGCGTGCCGATCGCCTTGGCCACCGCCTCCGCCTCGGCGAGGTCGCCCGACGGCGTGGAGGTGGCGTGCGCGTGCACCACTCCGATGTCCGAGGCGCCCAACCGCGCGTCCCTCAGTGCCGATTCGATCGCCCGGACCTGCCCGGCCACGTCCGACGCCGTGATGTGGTCCGCGCTGGACGTCACGGCCGCGCCCGCCACCGACCCGTACACGCGCGCCCCACGCGCCCGCGCGAACCCGGCCCGCTCCAGGACGACCAGGCCGGCGCCCTCGCCCATCACGAATCCGCTGCGGTCGGCGTCGAAGGGCCGGGACACCGCGGCGGGGTCGCCGTCCTGGGTGGACAGGGCCTTCATCTGCGCGAACGCGGCGATGGTGAAGGGGTGCAGGCACGCCTCGGTGCCGCCCGCCACCACCACATCGGCCCGTCCCGCACGGATCAGGTCCAGGCCCATCGCGATCGCCTCTGCCCCGGACGCACAGGCGCTGACCGGCGTACGGGCCCCGCCCTGCGCGCCGAGCTCCATCGACACCCAGGCGGCGGGTCCGTTCGGCATCAGCATCGGCACGGCGTAGGGGGAGAGCCGCCGGGCGCCGCCCCGCTCGAACGTGTCGTCCTGGCCGAGCGTGGTCAGTACGCCGCCGGTGCCGGTGCCGATCACCACCGCGAGCCGCTCCGGCGCGACCTCGGGGGTGCCGGCGTCCCGCCAGGCCTCGCGGGAGGCGATCATCGCGATTTGTTCACAACGGTCAAGCTTGCGGGCCTCGACGCGGGTGAGCAGCGACAGCGGGTCAACGGCAAGACCGGCCGCGACCCGCACCGGCAGCCCGGCCGCCCACTCCTCCTCGATTTGCGTCACTCCCGAGGTTCCCTCCAGCATCTCTGCCCAGGTGGAGGCCGTGTCAGCGCCGAGCGGGGTGATCGCGCCGAGGCCGGTGACGAGTACTTCTGCAAGATCGCTCATCCTTCGACCCTGTCAGGGGCGGGGGCGGTCGGGGATGGTGTGGAGGCAGCGATTTGTCCGGGGGGTGTTGTGGGATTCCGACAGGTGTGGGTCAGGTGCTGGGGGCAGCCTGCCTCGCCCGGCCTCCTATTCGACCTCGGGCCGGGGCGAGCCGTCAGGGGTGCTGCCGGGGGGTGCTGTCAGGGGGTGCTGTCAGGGGGTGCCTGGCATGGACACCGCGTTCAGGGCGAGCCGCCAGGGATAGGCCTCCGGGCGCTGCCCGCCCGGCGCGTGCGGGACGAAGCCGCCCTCGCCGTACAGCACGGTCACCCCGGCCCCGCGCAGCGTCGCCACGGACTGCTCGAACTGAGGATGCCGGACGTACGCGGCGTTCACGCACGGCATCGTCACCACGGGTATCCCTTTGCCGAGGCCTTCCGCGACGACCCCCACGACGAAGTTCGAAGTCAGCCCGAGAGCCCAGGAGTTGACGGTGTTGAAGGTGGCCGGCGCGAACAGGATCACATCCGCGGGAGGCCAGACGTCGGGGTCCCCGGGCAGCTTGTACCGGCTGCGCACCGGGTGACCGGTCAGCGCCGCCAGGCCGTCGAGCGAGCCTGCCAGCCATTCCGCCGCGGTGGGGGTCAACCCGAGGCAGACGTCCCAGCCGTCGGCCTGGGCCTCCTCGACGACCCGGGCAACATCGAACACCGGCGGTGCGGCCGAGCAGAACAGATACAGGGTGCGAGGTGTCGTCATGCATCCAGTGGATCACATACAACTCGCCCCGAAATCAAGGGATTCAGGGGATTCGGGGAGCGGGGGCCGGAGCCCCCGGCCGCCCTGCCTAGAGTGCCTCCGCCCCCGGCTTCACCATGCCTCGCGCCGTGCGCGACTTCACGAAGGAGCCCAGGGCGGTCATCTCCCACTCGCCGGAGAACTGCTTGATCAACTTGGCCATCATGACGCCCGTCTGCGGCTCCGCGCCCGTCAGGTCGAAGCGGACCAGCTCCTCACCGCTCGTCGCGTCGATCAGGCGGCAGTACGCCTTGGCGACCTCCGTGAACTTCTGGCCGGAGAACGAGTTCACGGTGAAGACCAGGCCCGTGGCCTCCGCCGGGATGCGGCCGAGGTCGACCACGATCACCTCGTCGTCACCCGCACCCTCACCCGTCAGGTTGTCCCCGGAGTGCTTGATCGCACCGTTCAGGATGGAGAGCTTGCCGAAGTAGCAGCTGTCCAGGTGGTTGCGCTGCGGGCCGTAGGCGATCACCGAGGCGTCCAGGTCGATGTCCTTGCCGCGGAAGGCGGGCTCCCAGCCCAGGCCCATCTTGACCTGGGAGAGCAACGGACGGCCGCCCTTGACCAGGGAGACCGTCTGGTTCTTCTGGAGGTTGACCCGGCCCTTGTCCAGGTTGATCTTTCCGGTGCCGACGGGGGCGGGGGCCGCAGGTGCCACGGGCGCCGGAGCCGCCGGGGCCGGGGCGGTGAGACGGGGGTCGGCCGGCGGGGTGGCCGGCATCGGGGGCGCGGCCGGGGCCGGCGTGGGCTCCTCCTCGACGGAGACCCCGAAGTCCGTGGCGATCCCGGCGAGGCCGTTGGCGTACCCCTGGCCCACCGCGCGGGCCTTCCAGGCGCCGCCGCGCAGATAGATCTCCATGACCACCAGAGCCGTCTCGGTCCCCAGCCGGGGCGGCGTGAACGAGGCGATCACCGCGCCGTCGTCCCCGTTGCGCAGGGTGGCCGTGGGCTCGATGCCCTGGAACGTCTGGCCCGCCGCGTCCGGACTCGCGGTCACCACGATCTTCTCGATGCCGGGCGGCACGGCCGCGGTGTCCACCACGATCGCGTCGGGCGCGGTGCCGCCGCCCGAGCGGTGGGTCACGCCGGGGCCCTGCGGCTGGTTGTAGAAGATGAAGTCGTCGTCCGAGCGCACCTTGCCGTCTGCGGTGAGCAGCAGGCCCGAGACGTCCAGCCGTACGGGGGCGGCCACGTCCACCGTCACACGGGTGGTCGGGAGCGGGAGGTTCGAGCCAGGGGTCATTGCGGTCATGCCCCGGAAACGAGCGACGCCGCTTTACGGTTCCTTGAACCTCGATGAACCTGATGAACCTCATCGGGTGCGAGGAAGTCCGACGGGCCTCGATCGAATGCCCGCCCTCCTTTCGCTGCCCGCGCCGTTTCGCGGCCCGCCCCGTTTCGAGGTCCGCGCCGCCCTCCCCGCCCCGGCCGCCGCCCCTTCGCGCCCCTCGGCGTCAGTGCGGCCAGATCGGCGGGTCGGTGGTGAACTCGCCGCCGAGCCGGGAACCCTCCGGCTTCTCCGGGTCGAGCTCGCCCTGCTCGGCGAGGAGCTTCCCGGCGTACTGCTCGGAGTCGTCGCGCGGCTCGTAGCCCAGCGCCCGCGCCGGGGAAAGGTCCCACCACAGACGGGTGTTGGCGGACGACCCGTACACCACGGTGTGCCCGACGTCCTCGGCCGTCAGCGCGGCGTCGAACAGGCGCGCCCCGTCGCCCGGGCTCAGCCAGATCGACAGCATGCGCACGGAGGTGGGCTCCTGGAAGCAGGAGCCGATGCGGGCCGATACGGTCTCCAGGCCGTGCTTGTCCCAGTAGAACTGGGCCAGATCCTCGCCGAAGGCCTTGGACAGGCCGTAGAACGTGTCGGGGCGGTGCGGGGCGGCGACCGGAATCAGCGGGTCCGTGCCCTGGGGGCGGGGGGTGAAGCCGACCGCGTGGTTGGACGAGGCGAAGACGATCCGCCGTACGCCCTCCTCGCGCGCGGCCTCGTAGAGGTTGTACGTGCCCTCGATGTTGGCCCGGAGGATCTTCTCGAAGGACGATTCCAGCGAGATCCCCGCCAGGTGGAGGATCGCGTCGACCCCGCGAACAGCCTCGCGCAGCGCGTCCTTGTCGGCGAGGTCGGCGGTGATCGCGCCCGGCTCGCCCGGGACGGGCCGTACGTCCAGGAGCCGCAGCTCGTATCCGTACGCCGGGAGCAGCCCCCGCATCAGGGTGCCCATCCCCCCGGCGGCGCCGGTGAGCAGGAGGGTGCGGGGTCGTGGCATGGGCTCTCCTCGGGTGCGGGGCCGTCCGGACGGAGCTCGGGCCGGTGGCGGCACGACCGTCCGCGTAATACATCCATGGACATCATTCACATGCATGGACACGCTAAGGAGCCTGGCCGTGTCGAGTCAAGTGTCGCACCGCGGTCCTCAATCGGCCTGTGCGCCACGGCTGTTCACCTTGACCGTCGCAAGGGCGCGGGCTTAGCGTGGGGGTGTTCATAGACGTGGACGACAGTCAGAATCGTGTACATCGTGTGACGGAGGACAGGTGCCGGGCGACAGCCGGACGGCACCGCACGACCGCCGCACGACGATGCGCGACGGTTTTCAGCCCGACGGTCCTTGCCCAGGGAGCAGCCCGTGACCTCAGCCCCGCTCGCCGCCCGACTCACTCACGTCAGCGGGCCGCTGTTCTTCCCGGTGACCGCGTACGGACCGGGCGGCGGCCTCGACCTCGACGTCTTCCGCGCACATGTGCGGGGTGGCGTCGAGGCCGGCGCGGCCGCCGTGTTCGCCTGCTGCGGCACGGGAGAGTTCCACGCCCTGACCCCGCAGGAGTTCGGGGCCTGCGTCGCCGCGGCGGTCGAGGAGTGCGCGGGCCGCGTGCCCGTGGTCGCGGGTGCCGGATACGGGACCGCGCTCGCCGTCCAGTACGCCCGGCTCGCGGAGGAGGCCGGGGCGGACGGGCTGCTCGCGATGCCGCCCTACCTCGTCGTCGCCGACCAGGCGGGCCTGTTCCGCCACTACTCCGAGCTGGCCGCGGCCAGCTCGCTCGACGTCATCGTCTACCAGCGCGACAACGCGGTGCTCACCCCGGAGACCGCCGTCGCCCTCGCCCGCGTCGACGGGATCATCGGGTTCAAGGACGGGCTGGGCGACCTGGACCTGATGCAGCGGATCGTCAGCGCCGTACGGTCGGCGGGCCTGGACACGCTGTACTTCAACGGGCTGCCCACCGCCGAACTCACCGGCCCGGCCTACCGGGGCATCGGCATCACGCTCTACTCCTCCGCCGTCTTCTGCTTCGCTCCCGACATCGCGCTCGCCTTCCACCGGGCCCTCGCATCCGGCGACGACGCGCTGGCCAACCGTCTGCTCGACGGCTTCTTCGTGCCGCTCGTCGAACTGCGCAACCAGGGGCGGGGGTATGCCGTCTCGCTGGTCAAGGCAGGGGTGCGCCTTGGCGGCCTGGACGTCGGCGAGGTCCGCCCGCCGCTGAGCGAGCCCGACCCCGGCCATGTCGAGCAGCTGGCCGTCCTGATCGAGCGGGGACGTGCGCTGCTTGCCGCGGACGCCGACGCGGACGCGAGCGGGGCCGGGTTCGGTGCGGCCGGGACCGGTGCGGCCGGGGTGGGTGCGTGAAGACTTCCGCGTTCCTCTACCCCTGGGACGTGATCGGGGACCCCGACGCCCCGGCCCGGATCGCCGACCTCGGCGTCAGTCAGGTGACGCTCGCCTCCGCCTACCACTCCACCCGGGCCCTGACACCCCGTCACCCGGGCCATCGCATCGTCACCGCCGACCATGCGGCGGTGCTGTACCCGATGGCTGAACTGCACTGGCGCGGAGCCGAGTTGAGACCGTACGCGGCCGGGGCCTGGGCGCCGGGCGACGCGTTCGGGCGGGCCGCGGAGGCCCTCGCCGCGGCCGGGCTCGACATCCACTCCTGGGTCGTGCTGGCACACAACTCCAGGCTCGGCGCGGAGCATCCCGGGACCTCGGTCGTCAACGCCTACGGGGACCGCTACCCGTGGGCGCCCTGCATCGCACAGCCCCGGGTGCGCGCGTTCCTCGTCGCGCTCGCGGCGGAGGCGGCGGTGCGGCCGGGGGCGCTCGGCGCCGAGCTGGAGTCGTGCGGCTGGTACGGCCTCGCCCATCCGCACGCCCACGACAAGGTCGCGGGCGTGGCCCTCGACGACACCGCGCAGTACCTGATGTCGCTCTGCTTCTGTCCCTCGTGCGGCCAGGGCTACGAGGAACTCGGGCTCGGCGCCGAGGAGTTGAAGGCGCGGGTGCGGCGGGCCCTGGAGCCGGTGTGGCGGGGCGGCGAGGTCGGCACGGCCGGCGCCGGACTGCTCGCGGCGACGCTGGGTTTCCGTACGGGTGTGGCGCGGGCGCTCCAGGAGGCGGTGGTGACGGCGGTACGGGCCCGTGCCGGCGCGGGGTTCCAGGTGCTCCTGCACGCCGATCCGCGGGCATCGCGGTGCGGGGCGAACGTGGGGGTGGACGCGGAGCACGTTCTCGGTGTTGCCGACGGGGTGGTCGTGCCCTGTTCGGGCGGGCCGGAGTTGCTTGAGCCGTTCGCGGCGGTGGGCGCGCCGAGTCCGGCGGCCGTGCTCGCGGCGAACCTCACGGTGGTGTCGGGGATGGGGGGCCGGCCCCTGTCCCTGGCGGACGACGTGGCCCGGGTGGTGGCGTCGGGGGCGACGGAACTGCGGCTCTACCACGCGGGGTTGGCGTCGGACGCGGATCTCGAGGCGGTGCGGAGGTCCGGGGTGGCGGGATAGGCCCCCTTTTGGAACCCGAGTTGAACCCGAGCGGCCCCCCCCCACGGCCCGCCGTCCAGGCGGGAGTTGGGGGCGCCGGGAACTGCGCGGAAGGACGTCTGGCAGCTGGAGGCGGGGGCGGGACGCGGGCCGCCCCGGGGCTACCCCGGGTAGGACACGGTGCGGCAAAGAAATCCGCATTGCCCCTGGCGGGACGCGTGTGATGCGCGTAGACAAGCGCGCATGCGCATTCTCACCAAAGCCGCCGCCACCACCGCCACCCTCGCCCTCACCGGCATCGCCGCCTACGGCGTCGGCACGGCCTCCGCCGACAACTCCGTGCCCAAGTCCGACCGCGAGATCCCCAACGTCACCAAGGTCGAGGACAAGATCAACGCGTACTACGGCGGCACGGCCGACGCCTCCGGAAACTTCCAGGCGTCGCCCAAGAGCAACTACGCCAAGCAGGTCGCGGGCATCGAGGCCCGCGCCAAGCGGCAGATCAAGCACGCCGCCGAGCACCCGGGGCGGGACGGCCGTAAGCCCGCCATCGTGCTCGATGTCGACGACACCACGCTGCTCACCTACGACTACGAGAAGAAGAACGGCTTCGCCTACAACGCCGCCGCGTTCGACGCGTACGTACAGAGCGCGCAGTCGATCGCCGTGTTCGGCATGCCCGACCTGGTCAACTACGCCGCCGAGAACGGCGTCACCGTCTTCTTCCTCACCGGGCGCGACGCCTCGCAGCGCACCGCGAGCGCCGTCAACCTCACCAAGGCCGGCTACGACGTGCCGGTCGACCCCGCGCACTTCTTCCTCAAGGACAAGGCCAACCCGCCGGCGTACCTGAGCTGCGCGAAGCCCACCTGGACCTGCTCGACGGTCGACTACAAGGCCGGCACCCGCAAGCACATCGAGTCGCTCGGCTACAACATCGTGGCCAACCTCGGCGACCAGTACACCGACCTCTCGGGCGGCTACGCCGACAACACGTACAAGATCCCGAACCCGATGTACTTCCTGCCCTAGGCCCCCTCCGGTCCGGGGCGCGTGCCCCGGACCGGGCCCCTCGTGCCACCGCGGCCCTCACCGCCGTGCGTCACCGTGCCGCCAGCGCCGCCTTCATCATCGCCTGGGCGACCGGGCCCGCCAGGCCGTTGCCGCTGACCTCGGAGCGCGCGGCGTCGGAGTCCTGGATGACCACGGCCACCGCGACCTCCTTGCCGGTCTTCGGGTCCTTGGCGAACGAGGTGAACCAGGCGTACGGCGTCTTGGAGTTGTCCACTCCGTGCTGGGCCGTCCCCGTCTTCGCGCCGACCTCCAGGCCGCCGATCTTCGCGTTGGACCCGGTGCCGTCGGTGACCACCGAGATCATCGCGTCGTGCATCTGCTGCGCCGTCTTCGAAGACATGATCCGCTTGCCGTCCGAGTCCGGGTAGGACTGCAGAGTGCTCCCCTTGGAGTCCGTCACCTTGGACACCATGTGCGGCGAGGACATCACTCCGTCGTTCGCCATGGCCGCGGAGACCATCGCCATCTGCATCGGGGTCGCCGTCACATCGAACTGGCCGATGCCGGACAACGCCGTCGACGACTTGTCCATGTTCTTCGGGTACACACTCGCCGAGGCCCGTACCGGTACGTCCAGCGCGGAGTCGTTGAAGCCGAACTTCTCGGCCATCGCCCGCACCTTGTCCTGCCCCAGGTCCACGGCCATCTTGCCGAACACGTTGTTGCAGGAGTATTCGAGCGCGGTACGGATCGAGGCGTTCTCGCAGGGCGCGGACGCCGACTCGTTGCGCAGATCCGTCGTCGTGCCCGGCATCCGGTACGGGTTGGGGCTGTCCGTCTTCGCGTCGATGTCCGGGTAGAGGCCGTTTTCGAGCGCCGCCGACGCCACCACCAGCTTGAAGGTGGAGCCCGGCGCCAGCGGCTGGCGCAGCGCCCGGTTGAGCATCGGCTGGCTCTTGTCCTCGGACAGCTGCTTCCACGCGTCGCCGTCCGCCGCGGACGAACCCGCGATCTTCGAGGGGTCGTACGACGGTGTGGAGACCATGCCGAGGATGCGGCCGGTCTTCGGGTCCATCGCGACGGCCGCGCCCTCCTTGTTGCCGAGCGCCTGGTATCCGGCCTTCTGCACCGCGGGGTCGATGGTGGTCAGGACGTCCCCGCCGGGCGCCCGCTGTCGGGTGAGCGCGTCGAAGGGGTTCTGCATGCGCGGGTCGCTGCCGTCGAGGACCTTGGAGTAGATCCCCTCCAGCTGCGTCGATCCGAACACCTGCGAGGCGAAGCCGGTGACGGGCGCGTACATCGGTCCGTCCTGGTAGCTGCGCTGGTAGGAGAGGTCGCCGCTCTTCGTCCTTTCCGAGCCGGTGACCGGTGATCCGGCCACGATGATGTCCCCGAGCGGCTGCGAGTACTCCGCGATGGTGTTCCGCCGGTTCAGTTTGTCGTCCGCGAGGGCCTGGCCTTTGTAGAACTGCACATAGGTGGCTCGACCGAGGAGGGCGAGCACCATCAGCAGACAGAAGACCGAGGCGCGCCTGATTGTCTTGTTCATCCCGTATGCAGGACGGACGGGCCCGGGTACGGAGTTCCGATTGCCCCGGTTTCTCAGAGAACCTTCATCGGGACCGTGTGCGGAACCGTCCTCGCGGCCGTGTGCGGAACCGTCACCGCGGCCGTACGAAGCCCGACTCGTAGGCCGCGATCACCGCCTGGGTGCGGTCGCGGGTGCCCGTCTTGGCGAGGACGGCGGCGACATGCGTCTTGACCGTGGCCGGCCCGACGCCCATCCGCTCGGCGATCTCCGCGTTGGTGCGGCCCGTCGCCATCAGGCGCAGCACCTGTGCCTCGCGCCCGGTGAGCCGGGCCGTCCACGCGCGGGCCGTGGCGCCGGCGGGCGCGTGGCGGGCGGCCAGGTCGCGGATCTGCGCGGGGAAGAGCAGCGAGTCGCTGCGGGCGACCAGCCGGACGGCCTGGATCAGCTCCTCGGCCGCGGCCCGCTTGAGCAGGAAACCGGCGGCACCCGCACGCAGCGCGTCGTACACGTGGCTGTCGTTCTCGAAGGTCGTGACCACCACGACCCGCGGCGGCGCGGCGAGCGTGGCCAGGATCTGCTCGGTGGCGCGGATGCCGTCGATCCCGGGCATCCGGACGTCCATCAGGACGACGTCGGGCAGCCTCTCGCGTACGACCGAGACCGCTTCGGCGCCGGTGGTGGCCTCGCCGACGACCTCGATGCCGGACTCGGCGTCGAGGATCACCCGCAGCGCCGTGCGGACCATCCGCTCGTCGTCGGCCACCACGACCCGGATCGGGCCGCTCATCGCGCACCGCCGGTCGGCAGTCGTGCGTCGAGGCGCCAGACGCCGCCGTCCGGGCCGGCCGAGGCGCGCCCGCCGAGCAGTGCGGCCCGCTCCGCCATGCCGCGCAGCCCGTGTCCGCCGCCGGGACGCACCACCGGTGCCGCGCCGGACCAGGAGTTCTCCATCGTCATCGTCAACTCCCTTTCGCTCACCGCGACATGCAGCGTCACGGGGGAACGTGCGCCGTGGCGAAGGGCGTTGCTCAGGCCCTCCTGCACGATCCGGTACGCCTCGCGCGAGACGAGTTCGGGTACGCGGGAGGGATCGCCCTCCAACGTGTACGCGACGTCGAGGCCGGTGCGCGAGAGCAGGCCCTCCAGGGCGGCGAGGCCCGGGGTCGCGAGATCCGGGGCGCCGGGGTCGCCGTCGTCCCGGCGCAACAGGCCGAGTACGGAGTCGAGTTCGTCCACCGTGCGGCGGGTGGTCTCCTCGATGGCGGCGAGGGCCTCGCGGACGAACGCGGGGTCCGAGTCCAGGACCCGGCGGGCCGCGCTCGCCTGGAGGGTCACCGCGCTCAGCGCGTGGCCCACCGAGTCGTGGAGCTCGCGGGCGAGCCGGTTGCGTACCGCGAGTTCCACGGCGCGCTGTTCGGCGGCGGCCAGGCGGTCGGCGGGGGACGGGCCGAGCAGTACGGGCGCGAGCCGGGCGAGCAGCGCCCCGGCCGCCGCCGAGCAGGCCGCGAGGGTGAGCAGCATCGCGATCCCGGCGGCCGGGGCGAGGGCGACCCCCCAGCCGGTGGCGAGCGGCCCGCCCGTGCTGTAGACGTTGTGCCGCAGGCCCGGGACGACGGGCAGGGCGATCAGGAACACCGTGAACGGCGGCAGCGCCAGGCTCGCCCCGCTCACGACCCCGCCGAGCGCGACCTGCAGGGTGTACCAGGCCGAGGTCCGCAGCCGGGCGTTCCAGGAGCGTGCGGGCCCGTCGGCGAGCGCCGCCGGAGCCACCCCGCACAGCGCGCGGGCGCCGAACACGAGCAGCGGCCGGGCGATCGGCACCAGGCCGGACACGGTGGCCAGGGGCAGCGCGAGGGCGAACGTGACGAGTGCGCGCGGGAAGGAGTCGAAGGAGCCGGCACCGCCCGCGACACCGCCGACGACGACCGAGCCGACCAGGAAGTACGGCATCAACAGGGCCCCGCCGATGACCAGATGGACCCAGCGGTGCCGGGCCCGGGCGCCGAGGAGGGCGCGCATCACGGAGTGCGGCCCACCTGGTGGGCGCGCTCGGCGAAGAGGCGGATGCCCATGACGACGATCAGCGTCCCGATGACCATCTGCACAGCGTAGGTGAGGCCCATCGTGGCGGTGGGCCCGTCGGCGGTACGGTCCGCGACCAGCAGTGCGGAGAGCCAGAGCCACCCGCCCCAGCAGGCGGTGGCGCCCGAGCCGAGCCACGCGAGGGCCAGCGGCAGCCGCAGCGGCAGTGCGCGGCCGAGCCCGAAGGCGGTCATCAGCGCGCCCGCCGCGCCCACCAGGGCGAACACCGCGAACACGGCTTCCAGCGCGTAGTCGTCGGTGGTTCGCCCTGCGGCCAGGGCCGGGGTCAGGCCGCGTCCCGAGCCCGTCGCCCACAGGAGGTGTGCGGCGGCCGGAAGGAGCGAGAGCACCGCAGTGACGACGGCCGCCGTGCGCGGTGCGGCACCGCTCGACGGGAGTTCGCCGGTCCGGCCGCGCAGCAGGTGTCCCCAGCGGTCCCGGGCGTACAGCGTGAACAGGGTGCCGAGGGACAGGCCCTGGACGATGAAGCCGGCGTAGACGACGGCGAAGACCCAGGGGTCGAGGAACGGAGCGCTGCTGGGGGCGGCGGGTCCGGCGCTCAACCCGCTTGCGTGGAGCAGGAGTTGGAGGGGATAGCCCGTCATGACCGGGGCGAGCAGGCCGGTGGCGACCCACATCGGGAGCGCGAGCAGCCAGGTCTTCACGCGCAGCCCCCACGGGCGGGTGAGCAGCAGCGCGAGGGCGATCACGCATGAGTCGAGGAGGATCGAGGCGGTGTTGGCTGCCGCCATCCCGGAGGAGTGGTCGCGCAGGCCGCTGTGCTCCGGGATGCCGAGATGGCTGCCACCGATCCAGGCGGCCTTGAGGCAGAGATAGGGAAGGCAGGCGGTGATGGCCACGGTACGGAGGGCCGCGCGGCGCGGGGTGGTGAGGGGCATGCCCCTCACGCTCCCGTTCCGGTTGCCCGGACGCGTCCTGCCGGGCGACGATCCGGCTCCGCCGTGCGGGGGAGAGCGCCCGGGTTTCCGCCCGGCGTACCCTCCGGCGGGGCTTCGCCCCGGCCCCGTTGCCCCTCGTCCGCGGGCCGCGTGCGGTGGAAGGCGCGGTTCCTCGTGTCCCCGGCGGGATCGCGGGGCCCTGCGGTCAGAGGCGGCGGGTGGCCAGGGTCAGGCGGTCCCTCGCGTCGAACAGCGCGTCCTTAACCATCTGTTCGTGGGCGGGGGTGAGGCGGGCCACCGGCACCGAGCAGCTGATCGCGTCACGGGCCGGGGTGCGGTACGGGATCGCGACGCCGAAGCAGCGCAGGCCCAGCGTGTTCTCCTCGCGGTCCACGGCATAGCCCTGCTCGCGGACGAGGTGCAGCTCCTCGATGAGCTTCTCGCGATCGGTGATGGTGTGCTCGGTCAGCTGCTGGAGCGTCTCCGGGAGCAGCTTGCGCACCTGCTCGTCGCTGTGGGTGGCCAGCAGCGCCTTGCCGAGCGAGGTGGAGTGTGCGGGCAGGCGCCGACCGACCCGGGTGAAGGGGCGCAGATAGTGCTGGGACTGGCGGGTGGCGAGGTAGACCACGTTCGTGCCGTCGAGCCGGGCGAGGTGGATGGTCTCGGTCGTGTCGTCCGAGAGGCGGTCCAGGGTGGGGCGGGCCGCCGTCACCACCTCGTCGCCGTCGATGTAGGACGTGCCCACGAGCAGGGCGCGCACGCCGATGCCGTACCGGGTGCCCGTCGCGTCCGTCTCCACCCAGCCGAGCTCCACCAGGGTGCGGAGCAGCATGTACAGGCTGGACTTGGGGTAGCCCACCGCCTCCTGGACCGCGGCCAGGGAGTGCATTCCGGGGCGCCCCGCGAAATATTCGAGCAACTCGACCGTCCGCACCGCGGACTTGACCTGTGCTCCACCTGAATCGGCAGCCGACATCCCGCACCCCGCTCCTTCTCGCCGAGGCTTCTTGCCAAGGCGGAACACCCGTTAATAGAGTCCCAGCATATTCAGCATCGGGAACTCTGTTCAGAATACCGAACAAGTCCTGATGGGCGGCAGGAGCGGGCCGAGCAGCAGCGGACCGGGCAGCGGAAGGACTTGCGGTGAGCGCAGCAGCACCAGTCTGGAGTGTCGACCCCCGAACGGGGAAGCCGCGTGAAGAGGTTGCGGTCGAAGCCACGCCCGAGGAGGTCGACCAGGCGGTCCGGGCGGCCCGGGCCACCCGGGACGCGCTGGCCGATCGGAGGGTACGCGCCGTGTTCCTGCGGGCCGCGGCCGACCTCCTGGACGCCTCCGCCGAGCACGTCGTGGAGGCCGCCGACGCCGAGACGGCACTCGGCCCGGTCCGCCTCACCGGTGAACTGGCCCGCACGACGGCCCAGTTGAGGGCATTCGCGGAGGCGGTCGAGGAGGGCTCCTTCCTCGACATACGGATCGACCACGCCGACCCGTCCCGCACCCCGCCCTGGCCGGACCTGCGCCGCGTCAAGATCCCGCTCGGTGTCGTCGCCGTCTACGCGGCCTCCAACTTCCCGCTCGCCTTCTCCGTGCCCGGCGGCGACACCGCGAGCGCACTGGCGGCCGGCTGCCCGGTCGTCGTCAAGGCGCATCCCGACCATCCGGCGACCTCCGAGCTCTGCGTCTCGCTGCTGCGCCGCGCCGCCGTCCGGGCCGGGCTGCCCGAGGACGTCGTGGTCCTGGTGCACGGCTTCGCCGCGGGCGTCGAGCTCGTGCGCCACCCGCTGGTGTCGGCCGCCGGGTTCACCGGGTCCGTGCGCGGCGGGCGGGCCCTGTTCGACGCGGCGGCCGCGCGGCCCGTGCCCATCCCCTTCCACGGCGAGCTGGGCTCGCTCAACCCGGTCGTGGTGACCCGGGCCGCCGCCGAGGAGCGCGGCGAGGCGATCGGGGCCGGCCTCGGCGCCTCGATGACCATGGGCGTGGGCCAGTTCTGCACGAAGCCCGGCTTCGTCCTGGTTCCGGCGGGCGCGGCGGGCGACGCGCTGCTCAAGGCCCTCACGACGGCCGTCTGCGACACCGACGCCGGGGTCATGCTCGACCACCGGATGCGGGACGCGTTCGTCGCCGGGGTCGCCGAGCGGGCCGCGCTGCCCGGCGTCGAGGCGCCGGTGACGGCCGGGGCGGGCGGCGAACACACCGTCAGCGGCGGCTACTTGACCGTGCCGGCCGCCTCTCTCGCGGCGCGGGGCGCGCACGACCTGCTCCTGGAGGAGTGCTTCGGGCCGGTCACCGTCGTCGCCCGGTACGCCGACGAGTCCGAGGTCGGCGCGGTGCTCTCCCGGCTGCCGGGCAACCTCACCGCCACCCTCCAGCTCTCCTCGGCGGAAGCGGAGGGCGAAGGGGCGGGCGCCCAACTCCTCCTGGAACTGACCCAGTTGGCGGGCCGGGTCCTGGTCGGCGGCTGGCCCACCGGAGTCGCGGTCGCCCCCGCCCAGCACCACGGCGGCCCCTACCCGGCGGCCACCTCCACCTCCACCTCGGTCGGCGCCACCGCCATCGAGCGCTGGCTGCGGCCGGTCACGTACCAGAGCACTCCCGGGGCCCTGCTGCCGCCGGAGCTGCGCGACGACAACCCGCTGGGCCTGCCCCGCCGAGTGAACGGAACCCCGGCATGACCGTGCGCCTGCCCGAACTGCCCTTCCCGCTGGAGCCGTACGGGCCGGAGGCGGCCTGGACGTACGACGACGGTGTCCTCTCGGTACGGGCCGGCGCCCGCCAGGACCGGTTCGTGCCGCCGGCCGGGGAAAGCCTGGAGCCCGCCTCCGACGCACCCCGGCTGCTCGGGGTCGCGCCCGCCGGGGACTTCCAGCTGATCGCGCGGGCCACCGTCGGCTTCGAGGCGCCCTTCGACGCCGGTGTCCTCTACGTGCACGTGGGGGAGCGGCAGTGGGCCAAGCTCTGCCTGGAGCTCTCGCCGCGGCGGCCGACGATCTGCACGGTCGTCACGCGGGGACTCTCGGACGACGCGAACTCCTGGGAGGTGGAGGGGGACAGCGTCTGGCTCCGGATCACCCGGACCGGCAAGGCGTTCGCCTTCCACGCGTCCCTGGACGGTGAACGCTGGGTGTTCGTGCGGGTCTTCGCGCTCGGGACGGCGCAGGAGAGCGAGGTGGCCCGGGTGGGGTTCCTCGCGCAGTCGCCCACGGGCGGGGGGTGCTCGGTGGCCTTCGACTCCGTCGAGTTCCGGGGGTACGCGCCGGACGATTTGCGGGACGGCAGTTGACCCCACCCCGCCCCGTCCCGCTGTGACACTCTGCGGCTCCGCCGCGTGGCCTCCGGGGGTGGAGTGATTCGGCTGCGGGCAGTGCGTGGCTGGTCGCGCAGTTCCTCGCGCCCCTAAAGCGCCGGGTGCGGGGGCATCTTCAGCCCGTCAATGGGGGTCCCCCTGGCCCTTGAGGCATTGGGGGAGTTTGAGGACGAGCGCCCTTGAGGCGCGAACGGGGTCTGGGGCGGAGCCCCGGGGCGCCTCAATCCCCCGAGCCCCCACGGGGAAGCCGCGCCGTGCCCACCGCCGCCACCGCGAACAGGGCCGCCGCCAGCAGCAGGCTGATCCGCAGACCGGGGACGAAGCCCGCGGGGCCCGCGATCAGGGAGCCGAACACCGCGATGCTGAGCGCCCCCGCGACCTGCCGGCCGGCGTTGAGCACTCCCGCCGCCAGCCCCGCCCGCTCCCGCGGCAACGCCTCCATCATGGCGGCGGTCAGTGCGGGCACCGAGATGCCGCAGCCGAGGGCGAGCGGCACCATCAGGAACGCGGCGAGCAGCGTCGGCGTGTGCTCGTCGACGAGCAGCAGCACCAACAGGCCCATGAGGGCGAGGAGTTGACCCGTCAGCAGGGGAACGCGTGGGCCGAAGCGGTTCGAGAGCTTGCCGGAGAGCACGTTCATGACCGGGATCAGCACCGTCATCGGCAGGAACATCAGCCCCGCCGTGAGTGCGGACTCGCCCCGCACCCGCTGGAAGTACAGACTGAAGACGAAGACCACCCCGTAGAACGCGACGCTGGCCGCCGCGCCCGCGCCGATCGCGACGCCCACCGTCCGGCTGCGGAAGAGGCCGAGCGGCACCACCGGATGGGCCGCGCGGCGTTCGACGATCCAGAACGCGAGCCCCGCGGTCGCCGCGAGCACGCCCGCCACGACCCGTACCGCGCCCTGCTCGATCACCGCGAAGGCGAGCGCGGCGAGGGCCACGACGGCCGCCAGCTGACCCGGGAGGTCGAGCGGCGCGGGGCGGCGTGCGGCGCGCGGGGCACGGGTGGTCAGGGCGAGGGCCACGAGGCCGAGGGGAAGGTTGATGAAGAAGATGCCGCGCCAGTCCCAGACGGTGGTCAGCGCGCCTCCCGCGACCGGGCCGAGCGCGACCGCCACCGAACCCCCGGCCGCCCACAGCGCCACCGCCCTGGCCCGGCGCTCGGGGTCCGGGTGGGCCTGGCGCACCAGGGCGAGCGAGGCGGGCAGCACCACCGCGGCCGCGACGCCCTGCACGACCCGGGCGCCGATCAGCACGCCGAGGCCGGGTGCCAGGCCGCAGGCCGCCGAGGCCAGGGTGAAGACGACCGTGCCGAGCGTGTACGCCTTCGCCGAGCCGATCCGGTCGGCGAAGGCGCCGGTCGACAGCATCAGCGCGGCGAACGCGAGCGTGTAGGCGTCCACCACCCACTGGAGCCCGGACATGCCGCCGCCGAGGTCGCCGCCGATCGCGGGCAGCGCGACGTTCACCACGGAGGCGTCCAGGGTGATCAGGGCGAAGCCGAGCAGGGCGGCGGTCAGGGTCAGGGCGGGGGAGGAGCCGCCCGGCGGCTTCGGGGTCAACCGGCTTTCGGCGAGCGCGGTTCGGGGTGCGGCGTTCGGTGACATGCCCCCAGCCTGGCGAGGACGCGCCGCATACAGTAGTGGCTCGAATGCCATACGTCCGGAGGTTCTGGCCATGCCGCTGCACCGGGTCGCCGTCGTCGCGCCCTCGCCCGTCTCGATGTTCAACCTCGCCATCCCGGAGCTGCTGTTCGGCAAGGTCGAGGTGGACGGCGGGCCCGGGTACGAGGTGGTCGTCTGCACCCCCGAGCCCGGCCCGATCGCCACGACGGGCGGGCTCGACCTGTACGTGGGCCGGGGTCTGGACGCGGTCGAGGGCGCGGACACGGTCCTGGTCGCGGGCACCGGGGAGCGTTACGAGCCCGACCCGCGCACGGTGGCCGCGGTCGGCCGCGCTGCCACGGCGGGCGTACGCGTCGCGTCCATCTGCAGCGGCGCTTTCGTCCTGGCCGAGGCCGGACTGCTCGACGGGCGCAGCGCCACCACGTACTGGGAGCTGGCCGAGGAGCTGCGCAGGCGCTATCCGGCGCTCGACCTCAAGGGCGACGTCCTGTACGTGCAGGACGGCAACGTCATGACCTCCTCCGGGTACGCCGCCGGGATCGACCTGTGCCTGCACATCATCCGCACCGACTACGGCGCCGCCGTCGCCAACGCGGTGGCCCGCCGTGCGCTGGTCGCGCCGGTGCGGCCCGGTGGCCAGACCCAGTTCACCCAGACCCCGCTGCCCGCCGAGCGCGGGGAGGTCTGCGCGGACACCCGGGGCTGGGCGATGCGCCACCTCGACAGGCCGCTCACCCTGACCGACCTGGCCCGGCACGCGGGCGTCAGCGTGCGCACCCTGACCCGCCGCTTCCACGCCGAGAGCGGGGTGAGCCCGCTGCAGTGGCTGCTCCACCAGCGCATCGAGCGGGCCAAGGAGCTCCTGGAGACCACCGGCCTGCCCATGGAGCGGGTCGCCGCGGCCAGCGGCCTGGGCAGCGCGGACTCGCTGCGCGCCCACTTGGTCCGCCGCACCGGCCTGACCCCGAGCGCCTACCGCACCACCTTCAGCAGGATCACGACGGCGGCCTGATCCCTGCGGTGGGCGGCGCGGGAATGGGGTGGGGGACGCGCGCGTTGACGGGGGACGTACGACCTTCAACAAACTGAGAGAAGTGACATGCGCGTCGAGATCTGGAGCGACATCGCCTGCCCGTGGTGCTACATCGGCAAGGCCCGCTTCGAGAAGGGCCTGGCGGAGTTCGCCCACGGGGACGACATCGAGGTGGTCCACCGCTCCTTCGAGCTCGACCCGAACCGGCCCAAGGGCGACATCGCCCCGGTGATCCCGATGCTGGCCGAGAAGTACGGCCGCACCCTGGAGGAGGCCCGCGCCATGGAGGCCAACGTGGCGTCCAACGCGCACGCCGAGGGGCTCGGCTACCTCGCCGACGGCCGTGACCACGGCAACACCTTCGACATCCACCGCGTCCTGCACCTGGCCAAGGCGCGCGGGCGTCAGAGCGAGCTGCTCGACCTCGCCTACCGGGCCAACTTCGCCGAGGAGCGCTCCGTTTTCGACGCCGAGGTCCTGGTCGCGGTCGCGGTCGAGGCGGGTCTGGCGGAGGCCGAGGTCCGTACGGTGCTCGCCGACGAGAGCGCCTATGCCGACGAGGTGCGGGCCGACGAGCGCGAGGCGGCCGAGCTCGGCGCCAACGCCGTCCCCTTCTTCGTGCTCGACCGGAAGTACGGGATCTCCGGCGGCCAGCCCGCCGAGGTCTTCACCCAGGCCCTTGAGCAGGCGTGGCAGGAGCGCACCCCGGCACCGGCCCTGAAGTCCGTCCAGGGTGACGCGGAAGCCTGCGGGCCGGAAGGGTGCGAGGTTCCGCGCTGATCCGTGCCGCCGGCTCGGCCCCCGAGTCGTGTTCATAAGCATTGCTTAGGGGTATCCGGTGATTTTGCCCAATTGACTTGGGGTTGTCGGGGATTCAGGGTGGAGTCATGGAACTGGACTCCCTCGCGCGCGGCGAGTTCGCGCCGCAGACCACCTACCTCAACACCGCGAGCACCGGGCTGCTGCCGGCCCGGACCGTGGCGGCCATGGGTGAAGCCGTGGCCGCCTCGGCGGCGGGCCGGCCGACCGACATGTTCGGCGATGTGGAGGCGGCCCGCGCCACCTACGCCCGCCTCGTCGGCGTCCCCGTGCGGCAGGTGGCGACCGGCGCCTCCGTCGCCGTCTACACCGGGCTCGTCGCCGCATCCCTGCCCGAGGGCGCCGAAGTCCTCGTCGCCGAGGCCGACTTCAGCTCCGTGGTGAACCCGTTCCACATGCGCCGGGACCTGAAGGTGCGCACCGCGCCCCTGGAGCGGCTGGCCGAGTCGGTGCGGCCGGGCACCGCCCTGGTCGCGGTCAGCGCGGTCCAGTCCGCGGACGGCCGCATCGCCGACCTCGCCGCGATCCGCGAGGCCGCCCGCGCCCACGGCGCCCGGACCCTGGTCGACGTGTCCCAGGGCGCGGGCTGGTACCCGGTCGACGCCGGGGCATACGACTACACCGTGACGGTCGGCTTCAAATGGCTGGCCGCCCCGCGCGGGGTCGCCTTCCTGACCGTCCCCGACGACCTCGGCGACCTGAACCCGATCTTCGCGGGCTGGGTGGCGGGCGAGCACCCCTGGGACGCCTGCTACGGCCCCATCGACGAACTGGCGCACTCCGCGCGGCGGTTCGACGAGAGCCCGGCGCTGTTCTCGTACACCGGGGCCCGGCATTCGCTGGCCCTCGTCGAGGAGGTGGGCATCGAGCGCATCCACGCGCACAACACGGCGCTCGCCGACCGCTTCCGCGCCGGCCTCGCCCCGCTCGGCCACGAGCCGGTGGCCGCGCCCGGCTCGGCGATCGTGGCGGTCCCGGGCCTCGGTCACCACCAGGAGGAGCTGAGCCGTGCGGGGGTCGAACTCTCCAACCGCGCGGGCAATCTGCGCGCGGCCTTCCATCTGTACAGCTCGGCCGCGGACGTGGACCGCCTCCTGGAGCTGCTGCCCGCTCGCTGACGTGCCCGCCCGCTGAAGCGCCCGTCCGCGGAAGTTCCCGTCCGGCCGGGGGAGTTGACACCCCGGCCGGGCTCACCCCCCGGGAGTCGCCCGGCTCCCCGCGGGTCGCCTCACTCCCCGCAGCCCGCCTCGCTCGGGCAGGACGGTTCGGCCTCGCAGTCGGCCGCGGCGCCCGCCGAGCGGCACAGGTTGGCCTCCACCTTCCCCAACAGCCTTGCCAGCTCGGCCCGTTCGGCCGCGTCCAGGCCCGCCAGGGTCTGCTCCTCCAGGTCCGTCCAGGCCTGCTGCACGCGCTCGTGCAGGACGCAGCCGTCGTCGGTCGCCTCGACCAGCGCGGCGCGCCGGTCCTTCGGGTCGGGGCTGCGCCGGACATAGCCGGCCTGCTCCAGGCGCTGGAGCATCTTGGTGACCGTCGACGGGTCGAGCTCAAGCAGCTTGATCAGCTCGGACTGACGGGCCGCCCCCGCGTCCCACAGGTGCATCATCAGGAGCTCCTGCCCCGGGTAGAGCCCGATGGAGCGCAGCTGACGGCCCGCGGCGATGCGGTGCAGCCGGGCCACCCGTGAGACCGCATGGCTGAACGGGCCGCCGCGGGCCGCGCTCGGCAGGTGGGGGAAATCGGTACAGACGGGCTCGTCGGAGGTCATGCGACAAGATTACCTTGGTCGGCCAAGTAATGCGCTACAGTGGCTTTCGGCACCGATACTTGGCCGACCACATAAACCTTCGGGGTCGGCCGCATACTCTCCCTTGTCTCCCTGGAGGCCGCTGTGACCACCGCTTTCGATCCGATCGACCTGGCCGGCACCCCGCTCGCCAACCGCATCGCCCTGGCACCCATGACCCGCAGCCGCGCCACCGGGCCGGGCAACTCGCCGACCGCGTCGACCGCCGAGTACTACGCCCAGCGCGCCTCGGCCGGGCTCCTCATCACCGAGGGTGTCCAGCCCTCCCCGGTCGGCCAGGGCTACCCCGACACCCCGGGGCTGCACAGCGACGAGCAGATCGCGGCCTGGCGCAAGGTCACCGATGCCGTGCACGCCAAGGGCGGCCGGATCTTCGCCCAGCTCATGCACGCGGGCCGGATCGGCCACCCCGATCTGCTGCCCGGCGACCTGATCAACGTGGGCCCGTCCGCCGTGGCCGCCGACGGGCAGGTCTTCACGCACGAGGGCCCCAAGCCCTTCATCACCCCGCAGGCGCTCAGCGAGGACCAGATCCTGGTCACCATCGGCGACTTCGCGGCCGCCGCGCGCAATGCGATCGAGGCCGGCTTCGACGGCGTCGAGCTGCACGGCGCCAACGGTTACCTCATCCACCAGTTCCTCGCGCCCAACTCCAATGTGCGCACCGATGGTTGGGGCGGTTCGGTCGAGGGCCACATCCGATTCGCCGTCGAGGTGACCAAGGCCGTGGCGGCCGAGATCGGCGCCGAGCGCACCGCCATCCGCCTCTCGCCCGGCAACCCGTACAACGGCATCGTGGAGCCCGAGCCCGACCCGGTCTACACCGCGCTCGTGGCCGCCCTTGAGCCGCTCGGCCTCGCCTACCTCCACGTTCTCGAAGTCGTTCCGGAGAGCCGGGAGTTGACGCTCCGGCTGCGCAAGTCGTTCTCCGGCGTGTTCATCCTCAACGCGGCCACCGAAGGGCCCACCGGGCCGGACGCGCTCACCCTGATCGAGGACGGCACCGCCGACCTCATCTCCTACGGCGCGCTCTTCCTCGCCAACCCGGACCTGCCGGCCCGGCTGCGGGCGGGCGGTCCGTTCAACGCCCCCGACCCGTCGACCTTCTTCGGCGGCGACGACCGCGGCTACACCGACTACCCGGCGCTCGACGCGGCCGCCCCGCTGGGCGCCTGAAATCCGCTGGTCACGGCCCGGCCCGGCAAGGCAGGATCGGGCCGTGACCACGAAGAGCGACACGACCGGGCAGGCGCGCGAAGCCGCCCGCAACAACGCCGACTGGTGCGCCGCGCTCTGCCGCGCACACGGCATCACGGGGCGCGAGGGGCCGTACGCCTGGACCAGCCCGCGCCGCACCCCGCTCTACTATCCGGACGCGGTGACGCTCACCCCCGAGGCCTCGCCCGGTGACGTCCTCGGCTCCATCGACCTGACCGCACCCGGCGCGTCCGTGAAGGACAGCTTTGCCGTCCTCGACCTGAGCGACGACGGCTTCGAGGTCCTCTTCGAGGCGCAGTGGATCCATCGGGCGGCTCCCGGTATCACCGGCAAGGGCTGGCAACTCGTGCACGGCGAGGGCGAGTTGGCCGCCTGGGAGCGGGCGTGGTCCGACGGCGGGAGCGAAGGGCTCTTCCCGCCCGCGCTGCTCGCCGAACCCGGCCACTCCTTCCTGGTGGAGCGCGACGAGCGGGGAGAGGCGACCGCGGGAGCCGTCGCCAGCCGGAGCGGGGACGTCGTGGGCATCTCCAACCTGTACGCCGTCGACGGCGACCAGGACGCGGCCTGGGCGGGCTGCCTCGCCACCGTCGCCCGACTGTGGCCGGGCCGAGAGGTCGTCGGCTACGAGAGCGGCGACGACCTGGCCGCCGCACTGCGCGCGGGCTTCGCCCCGGCCGGGCCGCTCAGGGTGTGGCTGCGCCCGAACTGAGCGGCTCGCCGTACCAGCGCCACTTGTCCGGGCGGGTCCGCCCCGCCAGGTCCGCGCGGCCGGTGGCCCACAGCAGCACCCGCCAGCGGTCCGGGTCCTCCGGCACGTCCCGGAACAGCCGGGCCAGCACCCGGTCGCACAGGCCGGTCGGCGGAGTCCAGGCCAGGCCGAGTCCCTCGGCCACGTCGTGGGTGTGCAGCAGCGTCTCGACGATGCCCATCGCACCGAACCCCTCCGGGTCCGAGACGCCGAAACCGTGGTACGCCCGTACCTCGGGCGAGGCGGTGCGCACCATCGCGGTCAGCAGGGCGCCGCTCGCCTCCAGGGTCTGCAGGAGCCCGGCCGGGCCCGCGGCACGGTCCGCGTGTACCGCGTTGCGCGGACCGCCGGGACGCCTGGCCTCCCAGAGATAGGGGACCTCGCCGTCCAGCGGGGGCTGGGCCGGGCCGATCTGCACGGCGTAGGCGAAGAGGTCGTCCGAGAGGTGTTCGACGGTCTCCCAGCAGTCCCACTCCAGCGTGCCGGCCGGCGCGCTCCAGTCCGCGGCGAGCCCGGCGCGCAGCGCGGTGACGGACAGCCGCACCGCGTGCTCGACATCGGCGGCGGTGACGGGAGTTCGGGAAGGTTCATCGACCATGGACATGGAGGGACCGTACCAACGATCTCTGTGGAGGCGTTGGTACGGTCCCTGGCCCGGGAGCAGTGGGGGAGCCCCCGGGCCTTTGCCTTCGCGCGTGCTCCTGCGCGCAGTCCTGCGGCTACCGCACCGGCGTGAAGTCCCGCGCCCCGATGCTGTGTTCTTCCGGGGGCGACCCCCGGACCCCCGGCCGGAGGGGCTCTACCGCACCGGCGTGAAGTCCCGCGCCCCGATGAACTCCGGGCGGCGGATCGGGGCCGCGAAGGGGTCCTCGGCCGCGTTCTCCACGCTGTTGAAGACGATGAACACGTTGCTGCGCGGGAACGGGGTGATGTTGTCCCCGGAGCCGTGCATCGCATTGCAGTCGAACCAGGTCGCCGAGCCCGCCCGGCCGGTGAACAGCTTGATGCCGTGCCGGTCGGCCATCTTGGTGAGCGCCTCGTCGGAGGGGGTGCCCGCGTCCTGCATCTGGAGGGACTTCTTGTAGTTGTCCTTCGGGGTGGCGCCCTCGCAGCCGAGGAAGTCCCGGTGCGAGCCGGGCATGATCATCAGGCCGCCGTTGGTGTCGTGGTTCTCGGTCAGCGCGATCGAGACCGACACCGTCCGCATCCGCGGCAGACCGTCCTCGGCGTGCCAGGTCTCGAAGTCCGAGTGCCAGTAGAAGCCCGAGGCGCCGAAGCCCGGCTTCACGTTGATCCGCGACTGGTGGACGTACACGTCCGAGCCGAGGATGCGGCGTGCCGTGCCCACGACCCGCTCGTCGCGCACCAGACGAGCGAAGATCTCGCTGATCCGGTGCACCTCGAAGACCGAACGCACGGACTGCGACTGCGGTTCGATGATCGACCGCTCATCGGCACGCACGGCGGGGTCGGCGATCAGCCGCTCCAGCTCCGAGCGGTAGAGCGCCACCTCGTCGTCCGAGAGCAGGTCCTCGATCGCGAGGAAGCCGTCCTGCTCGAACGATTCGAGCCCGGCGGACGGACCCCAGACGACCGGGTCCTGGCGGGGTGTGACCACCTCGGCCGAGCCACGGGTGGGGTAGAGATCCTGGGCGGTCATGGTCAGCCCTCCTCGGGTTCGGTCAGCAGCGGGTAGACGCCGTTCTCGTCGTGGTCCTCCCGTCCGGTGACGGGCGGGTTGAAGACGCAGACACAGCGGAAGTCGGTCTTGGGGCGCAAGGTGTGGCGCTCGTGACCGTTCAGGAGATACATCGTGCCCGGCTCGATCCAGTGGGTCTCGCCGGTCTCCTCGTTGGTGAGCTCGGCCTCGCCCTCGGTGCACAGGACCGCCTCGATGTGGTTGGCGTACCACATGGAGGTCTCGGTGCCCGCGTACAGGACGGTCTCGTGCAGCGAGAAGCCGACCTTTTCCTTCGCGAGGACGATCCGCTTGCTCTCCCAGGTGCCGGAGGCGGCCTTCACATGGCGGTCGGTGTTCTCGATGTCCTTGAACGAGCGGACAATCACGGTGACTTGCTCCCTTTCTGTGTATCTCTTGTACGCCGGTCGACGGCCGGTCGCTGCCGGTCGAGCGGGTCAGACGGTCGCGGCGACCGCGCGGGCCAGCGACCGCAGCCCCTCGTCCAGCTCCTCGTGCGTGATGGTCAGCGACGGCAGCAGCTTGACCACCTCGCTCTTGGGGCCGGAGGTCTCCAGGAGCAGCCCCAGTTCGAAGGCGCGTGCGCAGACCTCGGAGGCGCGGGCCGGGTCGGCGAACTCCAGACCCCACACCAGGCCGCGGCCGCGGTAGCTGGCGCCGAGCCGGCTGTGCTCGGTGCACAGCGCGAGCAGGGCCTGCTCGATCTGCTCGCCGCGCGCCAGGGTGTGCTTCTCCATCTGGCCGGCGTCGGCCCAGTACGCCTCCAGCGCGGCGGTCGCGGTGACGAACGCGGGGTTGTTGCCGCGGAAGGTGCCGTTGTGCTCGCCGGGCTCCCACACGTCGAGCTCGCCCTTGAACAAGCAGAGCGACATCGGGAGTCCGTAGCCGCTGATCGACTTGGAGAGGGTGACGATGTCCGGCACGATGCCCGCCTCCTCGAAGGAGAAGAAGGCGCCGGTGCG
Organism: Streptomyces xanthochromogenes; assembly: GCF_014650455.1. Lineage (GTDB taxonomy): Bacteria > Actinomycetota > Actinomycetes > Streptomycetales > Streptomycetaceae > Streptomyces > Streptomyces xanthochromogenes. The sequence continues at coordinate 717,631 of NZ_BMUZ01000002.1, forward strand.
GCCGCAGCCCATCTGGATGTCGTCGACGATGAGCAGCATGTCGCGGCGGCGGCACAGATCGGCGAGCGCGCGCAGCCACTCGGGCCGGGCCACGTTGATGCCGCCCTCGCCCTGCACGGTCTCCACGATCACGGCGGCCGGCTTGTTGAGGCCCGAGCCCTGGTCCTCCAGGAGCCGCTCGAACCACAGGAAGTCGGGCACCCGGCCGTCGAGGTAGTTGTCGAACGGCATCGGGGTGCCGTGCACCAGCGGGATGCCGGCCCCGGCCCGCTTGAAGGCGTTGCCGGTGACGGCGAGCGAGCCGAGCGACATGCCGTGGAAGGCGTTGGTGAAGGAGACGATCGACTCGCGGCCCTTCACCTTGCGGGCCAGCTTCAGCGCGGCCTCGACGGCGTTGGTGCCCGTCGGGCCCGGGAACATCACCTTGTACGGCAGGTCGCGCGGGCGCAGGATCACGTTCTGGAACGTCTCCAGGAACGCTCGTTTCGCGGTCGTCGCCATGTCGAGGCCGTGGGTGATGCCGTCCCGCTCGATGTAGTCGAGCAGCGCCCGTTTCAGTACCGGGTTGTTGTGCCCGTAGTTGAGTGAGCCGGCTCCGGCGAAGAAGTCGAGATAGCTGTGGCCGTCCTCGTCGGTGATGCGGGCACCCTGCGCGCGGTCGAACACGGCGGGCCAGCCGCGGCAGTAGCTGCGCACCTCCGACTCAAGGGATTCGAAGACACTCAGGGCGGGCGGGGTGATGGTCACAGCGTTTCTCCCTGGGGGTGGAGGGGGCCGATGCGGTAGAGGACTTCGGGCTGGTGCCCGTCGTCGGGGAAAAGACCCGCGTCGAAGAGGAGTTCTCGGTCGAGGGCGGCGCCGCGGCGCTTGGCGAACGAGGTGAAGAGCCGGTCGGACGGGGTGTTGTCCGGCGAGACCGTCGTCTCGAGACAGGTCGTCCCGTGCGAGGCGGACACCCTCGCCGTCAGCGCTTCGAGCAGCAGCCCCGCGAGCCCGTGGCCGCGGTGGGCGTGGTCGACGGCGACCTGCCAGACCACCAGCGTGCCCGGGCGGTCGGGCCGTACGTAGCCGGTGATGAACGCGATGGGCGTGCCGTCGTCGTCCCGGGCCACCGCGGAGGTCCTGGCGAAGTCGCGGCACCAGAGCAGATAGCTGTACGAGGAGTTGAGGTCGAGCACCTCGGAGTCACGGGCAATGCGCCAGATCGCGGCTCCGTCCTCCACTCGTGGGCTTTCGATTCGGACTGCTGTTTGCGCGGCGGTCATGCCGAGGAAATTTACCGACCAGAAATTGAAATCGCATTCCCGTCCGGGGGTGTGCTCGGAGCTTGTTTGTGTTATCACGCGAGCATGCACGCGAACCGGTTTGTCCGGTAATTACCGGACAAAAGGGCGGGGTTGTGGAGTCGATCACACCGTTGTGACAGGCTCGGAACCTTGTTGAAACCTTTGCGTTTGAGCCCGGAAAGGCGGGGCATAAGAAAACGGGAAGCTGCGGTGAATAAGCAGCTTCCCGTTCTGTGGAACTTCTGTGGAATGTTTTGCGGAATTCAGTTGTGCATTACGCCGGAGGAACGCGGGGGGAGTGTCACCACGTGGTGGAAACGGCCTTGCGGGCGGCTTCCAGGTCCACGGCGATGCCGTACTCGCCGAGTGCCGCGCCCAGTGCCGCGAGCGAGGACTGCACGACACCCCGCGTGGCGTCGACGCCGTAGTGGTTGACCCGGACCATGGTCGAGGCCAGCGCCCCGCCCCCGGCGATCAGCGGCAGCGAGGGGTCCGCGGCGAGCGCCCTGGCCACCAGCTCGGAGGCGTCCACGCCCTCGGGAGTGCGCAGGGTCGTGGCCACCGGGGCGGCGTCGGCAGCCTCGTGCACGTACGGGACGAGACCGCCGCCCAGCCCCAGGGCGCCCGCGCGGGTCGCCGCGGCGGCCGAGGCGTGCCGGGCCATCACGGCGTCCAGGCCCTCGGACTCGATGCGTTCCACGCACGCCTCCAGGGCCAGCATCTCCAGCTGGGCGGGCGCGTGCAGCAGGGCCTTGCGGCCGCCGTCGATCCAGCGCTGCTTCCAGTCCAGGAGCGAGAGGTAGGAGCGGCGCGGGGCGCTCGGGTTGGCCGCGATCCGCTCCCAGGCGCGGGCGCTGACCGAGACGGCCGAGACGCCGGCCGGGCCGCCCATCGCCTTCTGCGCGCCGATCACGCACAGGTCCACGCCCCAGGCGTCCGGGAGCAGCGGCTCGGCGGCCACCGAGGCCACCGCGTCCAGCATGAACAGGGCGCCGTGCCGGCGCACCACGTCGCCGATCTCCGCGACCGGGTTCGTGTTGCCGGTCGCCGCCTCCGCGTGCACGAGCGAGACGAAATCGATCTCCGGGCGGTCCGTGAGCGCCCGGTCGATCTGCTCCGCGGTCACCGCCGCGTGGAACGGCACCTCCAGGTCGACGACCTCAGCCCCGCAGTCGCGCAGCCAGTTGCCGAAGGTCTGCCCGTAGGGGCCGGTCACCACGTTGAGCGCGGTGGAGCCGGGGCGGGCCGCGCCCCGGATGCAGCCCTCCAGGGGGAGCAGCGCCTCGCCCTGCATGATCACCACGTCCTGCTCGGTGGCGAGCAGGGCGGCCACCCGTCGCTCGATCGCCGCGAAGTGGTCGGCGGTGAGCGGGGCCAGGTCCAGGAGCGGGTGTGTCACGGCGATGCCTTCTTCGGGTCGGGTCAAAGGTCGTGTATCGGAGGTCACGCAGGGGATCGGGTCGGGTGTTCGATCCTCCGGATGGAGACTACCCAGCGCCTCGTACAGTGCTGACCATGAGCGATCGCACGGTGCTGCATGTGAAGGGGCGCGTCCTCGCGGGACCCGAGGACGTACGGGACGAACTGTGGGCGGTCGACGGGCGGATCACCTACGAGCGGCCGCCGGGCGAGGCGCTCACTGTCAGCGGCTGGGCGCTGCCGGGACTGGTCGACGCGCACTGCCACGTGGGCCTCGACCAGCACGGGCCGGTGTCCGACGAGGTGAGCGAGAAGCAGGCCCTGACCGACCGGGACGCCGGCACGCTGCTGGTGCGTGACGCGGGCTCGCCCTCCGACACCCGCTGGATCGACGCCCGCGAAGACCTGCCGAAGATCATCCGGGCGGGCCGGCACATCGCCCGCACCCGCCGCTACATCCGCAACTACGCGCACGAGATCGATCCCGGCGACCTGGTCGCCTACGTCGCGCGCGAGGCGCGGCGCGGGGACGGCTGGGTGAAACTGGTCGGCGACTGGATCGACCGGGACGCCGGCGACCTGGCCGCCTGCTGGCCGCGCGGCGAGGTGGAGGCCGCGATCGCCGAGGCCCACCGGCTCGGCGCCCGCGTCACCGCGCACTGCTTCGCCGAGGACTCGCTGCGGGACCTCGTCGAGGCGGGCATCGACTGCATCGAGCACGCCACCGGCCTGACCGACGACACCGTCCCGCTGTTCGCCGAGCGCGGTGTGGCGATCGTGCCGACGCTGGTCAACATCGCCACGTTCCCGCACATGGCCGACGGCGGCGAGGCGAAGTTCCCCGACTGGGCCGCCCACATGCGGCGGTTGTACGAGCGCCGCTACGACACGGTGCGCTCGGCCTACGACGCCGGGGTGCCCGTCTTCGTCGGTACGGACGCGGGCGGCTCGCTCGCCCACGGCCTGGTGGCCGCCGAGGTCGCCGAACTCGTCAAGGCGGGCATCCCCGCCCTCGACGCGCTCTCGGCGACGGCCTGGGGCGCCCGCGCCTGGCTCGGCCGCCCCGCCCTTGAGGAGGGCGCGCCGGCCGACCTGGTCATCTACGACCAGGACCCCCGCGCGGACGTCCGCGTCCTGGCCGCGCCGAGCCGCATCGTGCTCAACGGGCGGATCGTGGGCTGAGGCGGTCGACCCGGCCTGCGGGAGCGGCAGTTCCCTGAAGCCCTCGGCGCATCACCGGGTTGACCGGGCGTGACGCCCGGCGCGGTCAGGTCGTTGTAGGTCTTCATGCGTACGCCGGGGCGGTGCGGCGGCGTACGGGGTGCGGGGGCGGTGCGGGGGTGACGGAGGAGGGCCCTGGGGGCGGGCAAATCGAATATGGGGACGGAAACCACCCGTTGGGGTGAACTGGCGCCGTGTGACGGTCAGTTCACTCTCAGTGCGTAAAGATTCGGTGTCCCAAGTCGCCGGCGCGCCCCACGATTCGCAGGAGTCCCACGAGTCCCCGTGGCGGGCGCCCGGACTGCCATGTCTCCTGTGGGGGTTCCACCATTTTGAACAGCAACAACTTCCGCCTGCCCGCGAACGTCCCGGCCGGCCGGCGCTCCGCCGCGATCGCGGCCTGCACGGCGCTCGTCGCCGGGCCGCTGCTGCTGGCCGCGCCCGCGCACGCCACCGGCGTCGAGGGCGACGGCGGGGGCCGGGCGAGTGCCGTCGTGCTGCGGACCGGGCTCGATGTGTCCCTGCTCAACAAGGCGATCGACGTACCGCTGAGGGCCACGCTCAACGAGGTGCAGGCGCCGGCCGGCGCCGAGAAGACCGCACTGACCGTGAAGCTGGACGGGGTGGCCGGCGGACAGCCCGTCAACGTCCTGAAGGCGGACGTGGCCACGGCGAAGGCGAGCGTCGACGAGAAGCGCGCGGAAGGCTCGACCCGTTTGGTCAATGCCCGGCTGCACCTGCCGGGGCTTCCGCTGCTCTCCCTGATCGAGGTGGGGGAGGTGACGTCCAGCGCCGTCTGCGAGGCGGGCCGCGCGCCGGTCGCCAAGTCCAATGTGCTGGGCGCGGTCACCGTGCTCGGCCGGAAGATCACGCTGTCGGCGGGCGGCACCACGCGGGTCGACGTGCCCGGGGTCGGCGAGGTGTCCCTGGACCTGTCCCGGGCCACCACCACCTCGCGCACCGCCGCGGCCGTCGCCCTTCAGCTGAAGATCTCGGTCAACCCGCTCCACCTCAACGTCGCCGACGTGAAGGGCGAGGTCACCCTCGCCGAGGCGACCTGCCGGACGCCCAAGGCACCGCCCGCCAAGCCGCAGGCGAGCGCCCCGGCCGACCCGGACAAGAAGCCCGTCGAAACGGCGGTGAAGACGCAGAACGTCGCCGACACCGAACTGGCCGAGACGGGCGGGAGTTCGGCCACGCCCTATCTGGCGGGGGGTGCCGCGGTGCTGCTCGTGGGGGGTGCGGGGGCGCTCGTTCTGACCCGGATGCGAGCGCGGGGCAACCGGGGCTGACGCCCCGGGCCCCCTGTCTCTCGGGCTGGGCCCCGGCCCCCTTTTCGGCTCCGCCGTGGGTGGCAGGTCGCGGGGCGGGGGGCATCCCCGCCCCGCCCCTTCCCGAGACCCTCCGGGGGTGAGTTCGTACGGTGCGGATCGTGCGTGGTTGCTCGCGCAGTTCCCCGCGCCCCTGGCGGTACTGGCTCCGGCCCGCATCGGAGCGTTCGAGCCTGTCCGGCGTTTGAGGACGAGCGCCGTTCAGGCGCGAACGGGGTCCGGGTGCCGTTAGGGGTGGGTCAGGGTCAGGGCCTGGTCGAGGGCCTGGAGGAAGCGGTTGGTGGTGGGGCGGTCCCGTACCGCGAGGCGCAGCCAGTCGGCGCCAAGGCCGGGGAACGTGTCACCCCGCCGGGCCGCGAAGCCGAGCGTGCGCAGCCGTTCGCGGACCTGCGTCGCGCCGTCGATCCGTATCAGGACGAAGGGCCCCTCGGCCGGCTCCACCGCGCGCACCTCCTCGAACTCGGCCAGCCCCGCCAGGAGATGGGCCCGGTCCGCGGCCACCCGTACGGCGGCCTCCGCGGCCTCCGCGAGGGCCCGGGGCTCCATGCAGGCGCCCGCCGCGACCAGGGCCGGTGTCGACACCGGCCACAGCGGCTGGGCCCGCTGGAGGGCGGCGAGCGTCTCCGGCTCGGCCAGCACATAGCCGATCCGCAGCCCCGCCAGGCCCCAGGTCTTGGTCAGGCTGCGCAGCACGACCAGGCCTGGCAGGTCGGTGCGGCCCGCCAGTGCCTCGCGTTCGCCCGGCACCGCGTCCATGAAGGCCTCGTCCACCACCAACGTCCGCCCGGGACGGGCGAGTTGGGCGAGCGTGTCGGCCGGGTGCAGTACGGAGGTGGGGTTGGTCGGGTTGCCGACCACCACCAGGTCCGCGTCCTCGGGGACGGCCGCGGGATCGAGCCGGAAGTCGTCCTCGGCCCGCAGCAGCACCCGCCGCACCTCGTGCCCCGCATCGCGCAGGGCGGCCTCGGGGGCGGTGAACTGCGGGTGCACCACAACCGGGTGACGGAACGTCAGGCCTCTGGCGAGCAGTACGAACGCCTCCGCCGCGCCCGCCGTCAGGAGCACCCGCTCCGCCGGGAGTCCGTGCCGCGCCGCCACCGCGGCGCGCGCCGAGCGGCCGTCCGGATAGGCGGCGAGCCCGGTCAGCGAGTCGGCGATCCGCTCGCGCAGCCAGGCCGGGGGAGTGTGGGTGCGGACGTTGACCGCGAGATCGATCAGCGCGCCGCCGTCGTCACGGACCTCGGCGTCACCGTGGTGGCGCAGATCGTGCGGGGCCTCGGTGGTGGGGATGGGCATGGCTTCCTCGCTCCTTGTGGGGGGTCCGTCCCCGCCTTCGGCGATCGGCCGGAGGCGGGGCCGACGTACGATCGCACACGTCGCCATGGCGGCGCGGTCCGCGGGGCTCGACTTCCGCTTGGGGACGAGCAGTTGACCGCCCCCGGCCAGGGCGGCGGCCTCCGCGACGGAAGGGGTGCCGACCGCGGCGAGTACCACGCCCGAGCCGTGCGGCACCTCCACGGCGGCCAGTTCCCCGGCCGCGTACCCGACGAGCGGCACCCCGAGTGCGGTCGCCGCCCCGACGAGCCCGGGCTCGTGCGCCTTGCCGCGCACGGTGGCCAGCTCGACGACGGCACGGGGGTCGAGGCCCGCGTCCGCGAGGGCGGCCCCGATCAGGGCGAGCACCTCGTCCGTCGGGACGCCCTTCGAGGCGCCGACGCCCACGACCAGGGGTGCCGCGGCGGCCCGGGCGGTCTCGTCGGCCATGGCGGGGTCCCTCTCAGGCCGCCCGGGGGCGGCGACGGGCCCCGGTGCGGACGTGCGGAGTGCGGGCCGCGTCGGTAAGCAGGGGCGCATGGCGGTATTCGTCGCGCTCGGCGCGTTCCTGATGACCCTGGTCGGCGGCTGGACCGCCCAGCGGGTCACCGACCGGCGCCATCTGGTGCTCGGGCTCGCCGGCGGGCTGATGCTCGGCGTGGTCGGGCTCGACCTGCTGCCGGAGGCCCTGGACGCGGCCGGCGAGGACCTCTTCGGGGTGCCCCGGGCGCTGCTCCTGTTCGTGGGCGGCTTCCTCTTCGCGCACGTCGTCGAGCGCGTGCTCGCGGTGCGCCAGGCCGCCCACGGCGCGGGCGAGCACCGGGCCCCGCAGGTCGGCGTCACCGTGGCGTCCGCGATGGTCGGGCACAGCCTGATGGATGGCATCGCGATCGGCGCGGCCTTCCAGGTGGGCGCCGGGATGGGCCTCGCGGTGGCGCTCGCCGTCATCACCCACGACTTCGCCGACGGCTTCAACACGTACACGATCACGAGCCTGTACGGGAACGAGAAGCGCAAGGCGCTCGCGATGCTGTTCGCCGACGCGCTCGCCCCCATGGTGGGTGCCGCCTCGACCCTGCTGTTCACCCTTCCGGAGCAGCTGCTCGGCAGCTATCTGGGGTTCTTCGGCGGCGTGCTCCTCTATCTGGCCGCCGCCGAGATCCTCCCCGAGGCCCACCACGAGCACCCCGCCCTGTCGACGCTGCTCTGCACCGTCGCGGGCGTGGGGTTCATCTGGCTGGTGGTGGGCATCGCCGGCTGAGTACGTCATCGGGCGCAGCCCTCGGCGAACCGGCGGGCCACCTCGGGGCGGGCCGCCCAGTGCGTGTGCAGATAGCTGGCGTGCACACCCTGCTGTACGAAGCCCTCGACGCGGCGCTCCGGGTGCACCACGCCCCACGCCGGGTCGGCGCCCGCGCCCGGCTCGATCACGGTGCGGTGGAACTCGTGGCCGCGCAGCCGCGTCCCGGCGACGGCCAGGCTGTTGTCCCGCACCGCGACGGCCTCGCGGTAGCCGAGGGTGAGGCGGCCCGACATCCGCGCGTCGGCGTCGAGCACCCCGCACATGGGCTGCCCGTCGAGCGAGCGCGCCAGGTACAGCAGCCCCGCGCACTCGGCGGCGACGGGTGCCCCCGAGCGGGCGAGCTCGGCGACGGCCTTGCGGAGCCGCTCGTTGGCCGACAGCTCGGCCGCGTACACCTCGGGGAAGCCGCCGCCTATGACCAATCCGTCGGTGCCGGGAGGGAGTTGCTCGTCCTTGAGCGGATCGAAAGTGACGGTCTCCGCGCCGGCGGCGGTGAGTAGTTCGGGGTGCTCGGCGTAGGAGAAGGTGAACGCGGAGCCCCCGGCGACGGCGATGACGGGCCGCCGCGCGGAGCCCCGGCCCGTCCGGTCCGCGGCCGACAAGCCGTCCGCCGGGTCCCACGGCTCGGCCCCCAGCGGCGGGGCCGTGCGGGCCAGGGCGAGCAGGCCCTCCAGATCGCAGCCCGACCGGACCTGGGCGGCCATCGCCGCGACCGCGTCCACCGCGTCCGGGCGGCGTTCCGCGACCGGGACCAGGCCCAGGTGGCGGGAGGGCGTGTCGACCTGCGGTGCGCGGCGCAGGGCGCCGAGGACCGGGACGCCCACGTCCTCCATGGCCTCCCGGAGCAGCGCCTCGTGCCGGTCCGAGCCGACCTTGTTGAGGATCACCCCGCCGATCCGCACCCCGGGGTCCCACGAAGCGAAGCCGTGCACCAGGGCGGCCACCGACCGCGACTGCGAGGAGGCGTCCACGACGAGCACGACCGGGGCTCGCAGCAGCTTGGACACCTGGGCGGTGGAGGCGAGTTCGCCCAGGCCGCTCGCCCCGTCGTACAGACCCATCACGCCCTCGACGACCGCGAGGTCGCAGCCGCGCGCCCCGTGCGCGAACAGCGGGGCCACGAGCTCGGGCCCGCACATGTACGCGTCGAGGTTGCGGCCCGGCCGTCCGGTCGCGAGCGCGTGGTAGCCGGGGTCGATGTAGTCGGGCCCCACCTTGTGCGGGGACACGGTGAGCCCGGACCGCGCGAACGCGGCCATCAGGCCCGTCGCCACGGTGGTCTTGCCGCTGCCCGATGCCGGGGCCGCGATGACGAGACGTGCTACCACTCGATGCCCCGCTGGCCCTTCTGACCGGCGTCCATCGGGTGCTTGACCTTGGACATGTCGGTGACCAGATCCGCGAACTCCACCAGCTGCTCGGGGGCGTTGCGGCCGGTGATGACCACGTGCTGGGTGCCGGGCCGGTCGCGCAGGACCGCGACGACCTCCTCGACGTCGACCCAGCCCCAGTGCAGCAGATACGCGAACTCGTCGAGCACGTAGAACTTGTAGGTCTCGGCGGCCAGGTCGCGCTTGACCTGCTCCCAGCCCTCGCGGGCCTTCTCCTCGTGCGTGGGCTCGCCCTCGGCGGTCTCGCGCTGGATCCAGGACCAGCCCTCGCCCATCTTGTGCCAGTCCACCGGGCCGCCCTCGCCGGAGGCCCCGAGCACCTTCAGCGCGTTCTCCTCGCCGACCTTCCACTTCGCCGACTTCACGAACTGGAACACCCCGACCGGCCAGCCCTGGTTCCAGGCGCGCAGTGCCATGCCGAACGCGGCCGTCGACTTCCCCTTGCCGACGCCCGTGTGCACCATGACCAGGTGCCTGTTACGACGCTGACGGGTCGTCAGACCGTCCTCGGGTACGACACTGACCTGTCCCTGCGGCATTAAGCGGCCCTCCTCGAAGTTCCAGTTGCGTCCTTGACGAGCCCGGCGATGGAATCCGCCCGCAGCTCGTCCAACGTGACGGCGGTGCCGCCGAGTTCGCGTGCGAGCTCCCCGGCGAGCCCGAGCCGGACCATCCCCGACTCGCAGTCCACGACCACCGACGCGGTGCCCTCACCGGCGTGCAGCCGGGCCGCGCGGGCGCCGAGCGCCACGGGCTCGGGGCCGCCGGTGGCCCGGCCGTCGGTGACCACCACGAGCAGCGGGCGCCGCGAGGGATCGCGCAGCCGCTCCACGCGCAGCACGTCATGGGCCTTGAGCAGCCCGGCCGCGAGCGGGGTGCGCCCGCCGGTCGGCAGCGATTCGAGCCGGGCCGCGGCCGCGTCCACCGACGAGGTGGGCGGCAGCGCGAGCTCGGCGTCCTTGCCGCGGAAGGTGATCAGGCCGACCTTGTCGCGCCGCTGGTAGGCGTCGAGCAGCAGCGAGAGTACGGCGCCCTTGACCGCGCTCATCCGCTGCCGTGCCGCCATCGACCCGGACGCGTCCACCACGAACAGGACGAGGTTGCCCTCGCGGCCCTCGCGGGTGGCCTGGCGCAGATCGTCCCGGCGCACCACGAGGCCCCGGCCGGAGCGGCCGCGCGCCCGCTGGTGCGGGGCGGCCGCCTGCACGGTCGCCGCCAAGTGCAGCTTGGTGAGCGCCCCTTGGGGCCGCCGTGAACCGGTCGTGCGGCCGTGGTCGGTACGGGCCCGCGAGCGCCGGCCCGCCGCGCCCTCGCCGAGTCCGGGCACGCTCAGCATCTTCGTACGGAACGGCTCGGCTGCCTTCACCGCGGCCCGCTCACCGGGGCCGCTCGGGGCAGGGGACGCGGGCGGCTCCATGGACTCGGAGGAATCGGACGCGTCCGATGACTCGGGTGCGTCGGGCGATTCGGGCGATTCGGCGGGGTCCTCGGGGGAGTCGCCCTGCGGCGGCACCCCGCCGCCCCCACCGCCGCCGGGGCCCTCTGGGCCCGGGTCGGGATCGTCGTCCTCGTCCTTGAACTGCTCAAGCGTCTCGTCGAGCTTGTCCTGGTCCAGGCCCGGCGCGTCGAACGGGTTGCGCCGGCGCCGGTGCGGCAGCGCGAGCAGCGCGGCCTGGCGGACGTCCTCGCTGGTCACCTCGGTGCGCCCGGCCCACGCGGCGAGCGCGGTCGCGGTACGGGCCATCACGATGTCGGCGCGCATGCCGTCGACCTCGAACGCGGCACAGGTCGCGGCGATCTGGAGCAGGACCGCGTCCCCGAGCCCGACGGACGGCAGCAACTCCCGTGCGGCGACGATCCGTTGGCGCAACGCGCCCTCGTCATCGGCCCAGCGCGCGGCGAAGCCGGCCGGGTCGTCGTCGTAGGCGAGGCGGCGGCGCACCACCTCGACCCGCTGTTCGGGCTCGCGCGAGGCCGCGACCTCGACGGTCAGGCCGAACCGGTCGAGCAACTGCGGCCGCAGCTCGCCCTCTTCGGGGTTCATCGTGCCGACGAGCAGGAAGCGGGCCGCGTGCCGTACCGAGACGCCCTCGCGCTCGACGTAGGACGAACCCATGGCGGCGGCGTCGAGCAGGAGGTCGATGAGGTGGTCGTGCAGCAGGTTGACCTCGTCGACGTACAGGATGCCGCGGTGGGCGTCCGCGAGCAGCCCCGGCTCGAAGGACTTCACGCCCTCGCCCAGCGCCCGTTCGATGTCGAGGGCGCCCACCAGGCGGTCCTCGGACGCGCCGACGGGAAGCTCGACCATGCGCGCGGCGCGGGCCGTGCCGGGACCGCTCTCGTGCGGGCCGTCGGGGCACTCGGGGTCCGGTGCGGCCGGGTCGCAGCTGAAGCGGCAGCCCGCGACGACCGCCACCTCGGGCAGCAGGTCCGCGAGCGCCCGTACGGCGGTGCTCTTGGCGGTGCCCTTCTCGCCCCGGACGAGGACCCCGCCCACCGCCGGGCTGACGGCGTTCAGGAGCAGCGCGAGGCGCAGGTCGTCCATGCCGACGACGGCGGTGAACGGATACCGGGTGCTCATGTGCTGGTCTCTCCTTCGAGTAGTGCTGTGCGCCGGGGGCCCGCGGCGGTGGCCGGGGCGTCCACGAGGTGGTGAAGGGCGGCCCGGGTCACGGCGCCCCCGGCGGAATGAAGGGCAGCCCGGCGGGCGGGCCCTGCTCGATCAGCCGCAACAGGGCGTCGGTGTCGGCGTGTTCCTCGATCAGGTCGCCGAGCCGGTCGAGCTGCTCCTCGCGCAGCACCCCGAACGAGGTGTCCGGCGCGGGCACGAACCGGCGGCCCGCGTCGCGCGCGACCCGTTCGAGGAAGCGGCGCCGGAACCCGTCGCTCTCCAGGGAGCCGTGCCAGTGCGTCCCCCACACCGAGCCCACCCGGCACCCGTCCAAGAAGGTGTCCCCGCCCAGGACTTCGGCCACCCCGTGGTGGATCTCGTACCCCTCGACGCGCTCGCCGAGGGCCTCGCCGACCGGCCGTGCCAGGGTCTTCCCGGCGGCGAACCGCACCCGTACGGGCAGCAGCCCGAGGCCCGCCACCGAGCCCGCCTTCGACTCGACGTCGTCCTCGATGTGCTCGCCGAGCAGCTGGAACCCGCCGCAGATGCCGAGCACCGGGCGGCCCTGGGCGGCCCGTCTCCCCAGTTCCGCCGCGAGGCCGCGTTCGCGCAGCCACTCCAGCGCGCGGACCGTGCCGCGCGTCCCGGGCACCACCACGAGGTCGGCGTCGGTGAGTTCCTCGGGCCGGTCCACGAACCGCACGACCACACCGGGCTCGGCCGCGAGCGCGTCCACGTCGGTGAAGTTGGACATCAGCGGCACCGCGCAGACGGCGACCCGCAGCACGTCCTCGCCGACCGGCGGCGCCACCACCGACTCCCGCACGGTCCCGCGCATCGAGACGCGCAGGCCGTCCTCCTCGTCGATGCCGAGGCCGTGGGCGTACGGCAGGATGCCGTACGTGTGCCGCCCGGTGAGGCCGCGCAGCATCTCGATGCCGGGCTCCAGGAGCGTCACATCGCCCCGGAACTTGTTGACGACGTACCCCGCGACCAGCGCCTGGTCCTCGGGGCTCAGCAGCGCCGTCGTCCCGAAGAACGAGGCGAAGACCCCGCCCCGGTCGATGTCGCCGACCACGACCACGGGCAGCCGGGCGGCCCGGGCGATGCCCATGTTGACGATGTCGGTGCGGCGCAGATTGATCTCGGCCGGGCTGCCCGCACCCTCGCAGATCACGGCGTCGTACGTACCGCGGAGTTCCGCGAGGCAGTCGAGGACCGGACCGAGGAGCGCCTCTCGACGCCCGCCGGCCAGTGGCTGCCCGGCGGCCGGCCCGTCGGCCGCGCCGAAGAACCCGCGGGCGCTCAGCTCACCGACCGGCTTGCCCATGAGGACGACCTGGCTGGAGCGGTCGCTGCCGGGCTTGAGCAGCACCGGGTTCATGAGCGCGGTCGGCTCCACCCGGGCGGCCTGTGCCTGCATCGCCTGTGCCCGGCCGATCTCCGCGCCCTCGCGCGTCACGAACGAGTTCAGCGACATGTTCTGGCCCTTGAAGGGCGCGACCTTGACGCCCCGGCGCACCAGCCAGCGGCAGATCCCGGCCGTGACGACGCTCTTGCCGGCGTCCGATGTCGTGCCCGCGATCAGCAGCCCGCCACCCATGTACGTCCCTTCCTCACAGCGGCCCGCGCCGCCACGGCGCCGGCCAGCGTCAGCAGGCCCACCGTGCGCGAGAGCCGTACCGCCCGTTCGATGTCCGCGACCTCGACGGCCCGGCCCGGCGCGTTCAGGACCGGCCGGTGCTCGACGCGCCCCGCGTACGAGAGCGTGCCGCCGAGCCGTACGCCGAGCGCTCCCGCGAACGCGGCCTCCACCGGGCCCGCGTTGGGGCTCGGGTGCCGGGCGGCGTCGGCCCGCCAGGCCCGTGCCGCGCCCTTGGTGTCAGGGCCCGCAAGGGCGGCGAGGACGGCGGTGAGGCGGGCGCCGGGCCAGCCCATCACGTCGTCCAGCCGCGCCGAGGCCCAGCCGTAGCGGCGGTACCTGGCCGACTTGTGCCCGACCATCGCGTCCAGGGTGTTGACCGCCCGGAAGCCCACGAGCCCGGGCACGCCCCCGAGCGCGCCCCACACCAGGGCGCCGACGACCGCGTCCGAGGTGTTCTCGGCGACCGACTCGACGACCGCGCGGGCGATGCCGTCGGCGTCCAGGGACTGCGGGTCGCGCCCGCACAGATGGGGCAGGCGCTCCCGGGCCGCCTCGACGTCGCCCGCGGCCAGCGCCCCGCCGATCGCGCGCGCCTCGCGGCCCAGCGAAGTGCCGCCGATCACTGTCCAGGTGGCGGCCGCGGTCAGCGCGACGGATGCGGCGGGGCGGCTGCGTACGGCACGGGAGGCGAGGGCGGCGGCAGTGGCGGCGCCGCCCGCGCACACCAGGGTGTGCAGCGCGCCCCGGCCGCGGTCGTCGCGCCACAGGGCGCGTTCGACGGCGGCGGCGGCACGGCCGAAGGCGGCGACCGGATGGCCGCGGCGGGGGTCGCCGAGCAGGAGGTCGCCGATGAGCCCGGCGGTGGCGCCGTAGGCGAAGGTGCGATCGGCCCGCATGGTCAGCGCGCCGGGGCGTCGCGGAAGGGGCCGGAAGATCTCGACGGGCAGGGGCGCATGGCGGTGTGTCCTCACTCAGGGTGTCCGCGCCCTGGTACGACGTGACCGGCGGTGAGAGTTCCTGGCTTCGCGGGGATCACTCCCCGGTGACAGTGGCGGGACCGCGCCGGATTCGCACCGGCTTCCTCTGCTGCCGCCGTAGCTGGCCGGTGCAGTCCACCACGCTGCGAGAACACCCGTCAACTTGCTGTTGACCTGCGGCGCGAGAGAGTGCCCGGCATCACGCCGGACCGCCCCGCGGCGGGGGCCACGGGGCGGTCCGGGTGGTGCGTGTGGGGCGGGCGGCGCGGTGCGCGGGGTCAGGCGACGATCAGGTAGATCCCGTACGCCACGGCCGCCGCGCAGAGTGCGAAGCAGGCGTAGGCGCCGGTGCGGGCCATCGCCACGTTGCCCGCGGTGCCCGACGCCGCGGCCTCCCGCTTGGTGAGGCCGACGATGCCGAGGGTGAACAGGCCCACCAGGCCGACGGTCACCGCGAGGCTGACGCCGAAGACGGAGCCGAGAGCTGCCCAGTCGATGTGCATGAGGATTCCTTAGCTGAGCCGGAGCAGCGGGGTCAGACCGTCGCCGGGGTGGGCGGGTCGACGGGGGCCACCGGGGCCGGGGACTGGATCGTGGCCTTGAGGTCGGCGGCCGCCGCGGCGAGGCCGGTCGGGGGCGGGGTGACGGCGGCGATCGCGGTGGTGATGACACCGGCGGGCTCGGCCACGGGCGTCTCGTCGATCGCGTCGGCGGTGACGTTGTGGTGGTCGACCGGCTGGCGGCGCGACAGCTTCCAGATGACGCCCGAGCCGGCGATCAGGAGGATCGCGACGGCGGCGATGCCCCAGGTGCCCTGCTTGGTGAGGAACTCCGCGCCCGCGCCGACCAGTCCTGCCGCCGGAAGCGTCAGGATCCAGGCGACGGCCATGCGGCTCGCGGTGGACCAGCGGACCACCCCGCCCTTGCGGCCGAGGCCCGCGCCCATGACGGAGCCGGAGCAGACCTGGGTGGTGGAGAGCGAGAAGCCGATGTGCGAGGAGGCCAGGATGACGGTGGCGGCACCGGTCTGGGCGGCGAAGCCCTGCGGCGGGCGCAGCTCGGTCAGGCCCTTGCCCATGGTGCGGATGATGCGCCAGCCGCCGAGGTAGGTGCCCATCGCGATGGCCAGACCGGCCGAGACGATGACCCACAGCGGGGGGTTCGCGCCCGGGTGCAGGACACCGCCGGTGACCAGGGCGAGGGTGATGATGCCCATCGTCTTCTGGGCGTCGTTGGTGCCGTGGGCGAGCGAGACGAGACCGGCCGAGGCGATCTGGCCGGCCCGGTAGCCCTTCGCGGTGGCCTTCGGGTCGGCGTTCCGATTGATCCGGTACGTGAGCCTGGTGGCCAGCATCGCGGCGAGACCCGCGACGATCGGGGCGGCGACGGCGGGGAGCAGCACCTTGGTGACGACGGTGGAGCCGTTGACCGAGCCCCAGCCGGCCGACATGACCGCGGCACCGATGAGGCCGCCGAACAGGGCGTGCGAAGAGCTGGAGGGCAGCCCGAGCAGCCAGGTCAGGAGGTTCCAGAGGATGGCACCGACCAGGGCCGCGAAGATGACCTCGGTTCTGATGCCCTTTTCGTCGATGATCCCGCCGGAGATCGTCTTGGCGACCTCCACTGACAGGAACGCGCCGACCAGGTTGAGCGCGGCGGACATGGCGACCGCCGTCTTGGGCTTCAGGGCGCCGGTCGAGATGGTGGTGGCCATCGCGTTGGCGGTGTCATGGAAACCGTTCGTGAAATCGAACACGAGAGCTGTCACGACCACAATCGCGAGCAGCAGCGTGATGTGTTCCATTTACCCAGGCAATCGTTCGACGTCAGTGGCGGGACGAACGTAAGTAACCTGAGTGAACGGAAGGTGAACTGGGGCGGGCGCAGCGGTGACCGTGGCCGCTTCTCGCTCCTCGTCGGCGACCGGGGCCCGTTCAGCGCCCGGCCGCGAACCGCTTCAACTGCGCAAAAGTCCCATTGAAGAGATTCTGGTCACCCGGCAGGTTCCCGCTGCCGTTCGCGTACTGCCAGAGCGTCCAGTACGACCAGCCCGCGGGCAGTGCGCCCGGGGTGGTGGCGTACCGGGCCAGCCACAGGGCGTGGGTCGGGCCGAAGGCGCGGCTGCGGCCGGTGCAGTCGTTCCACCAGGCCGCGGTCGTGTAGATCACCGGCCGGCGGCCGGTGCGCGCCCGCACCTCGTCGCTGAAGCCCGCGATCCACTCGGTCATCGCGGCCGGGCTCAGGCCGTAGCACCTGGCACTGCTGCCGCCCTTGGTGTCCTTGACGTCCTTGGAGTAGGGATTGTGCTCCAGGTCCACCGCGGGCGGCAGCGTCCAGCCGTCGCCCGACCAGCCGCCGCCGTTGCCCACGAAGTAGTCGGCCTGGTCCCGGCCCGAGGACTGGCCGGGAACCGCGAAGTGGTAGGCGCCCCGGACCAGTCCCGCCTTCCGCGCGCCGTCGTACTGCTGCCCGAAGTAGGGGTTGCGGTACGACGTCCCCTCGGTCGCCTTCACATAGACGAAGGAGGCGCCCCGGCTCCTGGCCGCCGCCCAGTCGACGCGCCCCTGGTGCGAGGAGACGTCGTGGCCGGCGGGCCGGGTCTCGGCCGCGGCTCCCGGCTGGGCGGCGAGCGCCGTGCAGCCGAGGACCAGGGCGGCCAGGGAGGCCGTGAGCGCGGCCCGTGACCGGACCCGACGAAGCAGTGGATTACGGCCGCTAGCCATGCATTCCCCAGAAAATCCGGTGTACGGAACAAAGCACCCAGAGGCTAGTCCAAGATCACCGCCCGATCCGCCGTCCGGCCGCCTCCGGCTGGCAGGATCGCCCGCATGAGCGACGACGAGGCGGCGACGGCCGCGGCTTGGGCCGAACTGATCGACACCGCACGGCGAACTGCCGCGGAGGGACTGGTCGTCGGCACATCCGGCAATGTGTCGGTACGCGTCGGCGAGCTGATCCTGGTCACCCCCACCGGCGTGCCCTACGACCGGCTCGGCCCCGCCGACACGGTCGCCGTCGACCTCGACGGCCGCCAGGTCCTCGGCACCCTGCGCCCCACCAGCGAGATCCCGATGCACCTCGCCGTGTACCGGAGCACCGACGCCCGGGCCGTCGTCCACACCCACGCGGTGCACGCCACGGCCGTCTCCACCCTGGTCACCGAGCTGCCGCTGATCCACTACATGGCGGCCGCGCTCGGCGGCCCGGTCCGGGTCGCCCCGTACGCCCTGTACGGCAGCGAGGAGTTGGCCGGGAACATGCTGCGCGCCCTGGACGGCCGCACCGGATGCCTGCTGCAGAATCACGGAACCGTCGCCCACGGCACCTCCCTGGCCCAGGCCTACGACCGCACCGCCCAGCTGGAGTGGATGTGCCGGGTGTGGCTCACGGCCGCCGCACTGCCCGGCCGCACCCCCTCGCTGCTCACCCGGGGCCAGCTCGACGAGGTGGGCGAGAAGCTCCGCGGCTACGGACAGCCGTAGCGGTCCCGTCCCGCGGCGGGGCCCCGGGAGCCCCGGCCCGCCGCCCCGATGGGCCATGCCCACTGGCATCCCGGTCGCCCCGCCCCGAGACTGAACGCGTGCGCCCCGCAACGAAGACGGCAGCGGCCGTCACCACACTCCTCGGCGTCGGGGCGGCAGCGGTCGTCGCCGGACGCATCGCCAGCGACGCCGCGCTCAAGGCGGCGCCGGGCACCCCGCTGCCCACCGACCCCCCGCTGACCGTGCACGCCCTGGCGCCCGGCCGGGTCACCCTGACCCGTTCGCTCGCCGCGCTGCGGCCGGGCACCTACGGCCTCACGGGCGACGGCGTCCACGCCGTGGTCGGCCCCGTCCTCGACGACGCCCCGCACACCGCGGACACGGTGGTGCGCCGCCTGGAGCGGGTCACCCACGGCGCCCTCACGCCGGGGGACCGGCTGCGGCTCACCCCGCAGACGCACCGGGGCACCCCGAACACCGCCCTCGGCATCCAGCACCGGGACGTCGAGATCCCGGCCGAACTCGGGCCACTGCCCGCCTGGTTGGTGACCGGCGAGCGCTCCACCTGGGTGATCGCCGTGCACGGGCTCGGCACCACCCGCGAGCACGCCCTCAACATCATGGAGTTCCTGCGCGGCCAGCGCCTGCCGGTCCTCGTCCCCGCCTACCGCGGCGACGAGGGCGCGCCCCGTTCGCCGGACGGGCTCGGCCACCTCGGGGACTCCGAGTGGCGCGACCTGGACGCCGCGATCCGCCACGCCCTGCGCTCCGGGGCCCGGCGCGTCATCCTGCACGGCTGGTCCACCGGCGCCACGATGGCCCTGCATGCCGCCACCCGCTCCGCGCTGCGCGAGCGGATCGCCGGGATCGTGCTCGACTCCCCGGTCCTGGACTGGGAGTTCACGCTCAGGGCCCTCGCCTCCGCCCATCGCACCCCGGGGCCCCTGCTGCCGCTCGCGGTCCGGGCGGCCCAGGGCCGTACCGGCATCCACGGCGACCGCCTCCGGGAAGCCGTCGACCCCAGGGCGCTGCGGGTGCCGACCCTGCTCTTCCACGGCCCGGACGACACCCTCGCCCCCTGGGGCCCCTCGCGCGAACTGGCCGACCGGCGGCCGGAACTGATCACCCTGCACCCGGTCCCGGGCGCCCCGCACGCCTCGATGTGGAACGCGGACCCGGCCGGCTACGAAGAAACCCTGCGCCGCTTCCTCACCCCGCTCATGTGACAGGCCGTCAGGTCTCGCGATGGGGTGGAGCGGATTCCGCTTGCGCATTCGGACGGTCACCGGGCCGTGTTCGTCCCGCGGGGCGGCTCCCGGCCGCCCGTCGGTCCCGGCCGCCCGCTCCGGCCGGGCCCGGCCGATTCCGGTTGCCCGCTCCGACGGAGGGCGGGCCCCGCTCTGCGGGGGAGCGGCACCCCGATCCCCGGCCGCCCCGGGCGTCCCTGGCGCATCTTCGGCGGCCGGTTCCGTTTGGGCTTTCGGGCAGTGACCGGGAAGACTGCATGCGTGACGTCCCGGAAGCCTGAAGAGAAGTTGCCGCGCGACTCCAGACTGCGGCTTGTCCGCGCTCCGCACCCGATGCAAGCCCGACCCCTTGCCGCCGCCCGCAGGGCCGCGACCGACCGGCGTACCCGGCCGGCCCCGCGGCCGCCCGCGGGCACCCCGGCCGCGGCCGAACTGGCCCGCCAGGCCAGGGCGGTGCTCGCCGACGCCGTGCGCGTCGCCCGCTGGACCGACGCCGAGCGCGCCCGCGGTGCCGCCCCCGGCCCCGGCCGGCCCGGGCCGCTGCCCGTGCCGGTCACCGAGCGGGCGGCCGCCGCACTGGGCCTGACGCCCGCTCAGGTGCGGGCCGGCTGGGACCGGGCCCGGCTCGCGGGGCTCGTCGAACTGCACGGCGCCACGGTGCGGCCCGGCTGGCGGCTGCGCGCCTGGGACCGCGACGACGCGGCCGTGCTGCGCGGCTGGGTCGCCCTGTTCGACGCGTGGTCCCTCGTCCACCCCGCCCCCGACGACATCGCCCCCACCGCGGTCGCCGAGGTCGTCGAGGCCGTCCCCCAGGTGCTCTCCCTCCTCCAGCTCTCCAACGGGCCGGTCCTCGTGCCGGCCCTGCTCGACCTGCTCGAACAGCGGGTGGCCGAGCTGCGCGAGGAGCGCTGTGAGGTGCCCTACGGGCCCACGACCGACCCCGTCTCGCTGCCGCCCCTGCTGCCGCACCTCCTGGACTGGGCCCTGGCCGGGCTCGCCGCCGTCGGCGCGCTCGTCCTCGGCGAGGACCAGGCGACCTTGACGCCGCTCGGCAACTGGGCGGTCTGGGTCAAGCTGGAGCAGATCTGCGTCGCCGCGCAGAGCCCGGCCGGCAACATCGAGCAGCCCGCCGAGGACATGTTGCGCGGCTGCGCGGGCCTCACCCCCGGCCCCGCGCGCGCCGAGTACCGCGCGTGGACCGCCGCGCGCACCGTCGGCAGTGCCGTCACCGAACTCCTCGACGTGGCCCGGGGCGACGACGCGCTGCTGCGCGGGCTCGCCTTCGAGGCGCTGCGGGTCGTGGGATCGCCCGCCGAGGCCGGAGTGCGCGCCGCCACGTCGGAAACGTGTCTGCGCCCCTATGCGCTGCTCTGGCTCGCCGAGTACGACGGCGGCGACCCCGAGGACGTGCTCGGCGTGCTCACCCGGGAGGAGTCGACCTGGCTGTGGGTCGACACGGCCGCCGCCGTGGCCGACCACGGCGAGAGCGAACTCCTGGTGCGCCACCTCGACTCGGCGGTGCAGGGCACGGTCCCGGCGCTGCTCGACGAGGTGCGGGCGGTCGGGCATCCGCGCACGGTCCAGGTCCTGGTGGCCCTGGCCGCGGCCCACCCCGACCCGGCCCTGGCCAAGGCGGTCCGCCGTGCGGCCTTCCAGGTCCACACCGGGTCCGTGTAGCGACGCGCGTAGCGACCGCCCCGCCCGCCCCGGGGCGGGACGTCCTACGGCGTCGACTCCCGTCCGCGGAGCGCCTGTTGAGGCGTCAGGCGCCTCAGCCGGTCATTCCCCGCCGCCGGGCGCATAGGTGCCGAAGCTCCACACGTTGCCCTCGGCGTCCCGCGCCGTGTAGTTCCGCGAGCCGTAGTCCTGGTCCGCGGGCGCCATGAGGATCTCCATGCCCTGCTCGGCGGCGCGGGCGTGGTGCGCGTCCACATCGCCGACCACGACGTAGACCCCCACCGGGCCGCTCTCCGCCATGGCCTCGGCGAAGACGCCCTCGCGCCCCTTGGAGCCGACCATCACCAGACCCGTGCCGTAGGACAGTTCGGCATGCGTCACGCTGCCGTGCTCGTCCTCGTAGACGCACACCTCGGTGAAGCCGAAGGCGTCCTCCAGCCGGCGGATCGCCGCCTTCGCATCGTCGTACAGGACCGTCGGATACATGCTCATGCCGATCACTCCTTCCGGGCCGCCCCCGGGCCGAGCCGCTGACTGTGACCTGGATCTCAGTGTCGCACCCGGCACTGACAGCGCACCCTGCGCTCAGGGCGCACCCGGCCCGGCAGCGCGCCGCGGCGCGCCTACTCAGCGGGACGCGAAGGTGTTGCAGCGGGCCATGTCACCGGTCTGGTAGCCGGTGTAGAACCACTGCTGGCGCTGCTGCGCCGAGCCGTGCGTCCAGGTCTCCGGGGTGACCCTGCCCTGGAACTTCTCCTGGATCCGGTCGTCGCCGACCGCGGCCGCCGCGTCGAGGCCGTCCTTGATGTCCTGGTCGGTGAGCTTCGAGATGAGCGGCCGCCCGGTCGCCTTGTCCGGGGTCGTCGTCGCGTGGTGCGCCCACACCCCGGCGTAGCAGTCGGCCTGCAGCTCCACCTTCACTGCGTTGCTGCCGGCACCCTGCCGCCCGTCCTGCGACTTCTGCAGGGTGCCCATCAGGTTCTGGATGTGGTGGCCGTACTCGTGCGCCACCACGTAGGCCTGCGCGAAGGGGCCGCCGCTGGAGCCGAACTTGGTGCGCAGCTCGTTGAAGAACCCGAGGTCGAGGTAGACCTGCCGGTCGCCCGGGCAGTAGAAGGGCCCGACCGCCGAAGTGGCCGTCCCGCAGGCGGTGTTGACGCGACCGGTGAAGAAGACCGTCGAGGCGGGGGAGTACCTGCCGCCGCGCCGAGGGAACTCCTGGCTCCAGTAGTCCTGCACGCTGTTGACCACCGCGACGATCCGGCAGTCCTCCTTGGTGTTGGCGTCCGAGCCGGTGCGACAGCTCTGGTTCACCTGCGCCTGCGACGACGAGGCCGCGCCCGGTGTGGTGTCGCCCGAGGAGAGGCCGAGCTGCTCGGGGCCCACCCCGAAGAACAGGCCGAGGAGCAGCGCGATGACGCCGACGATGCCGCCGCCGACGGTGGCCCGCCCGCCCGGAATCCGGCTGCTGCGCACATCCTTGACCTCGGACGTGTCCAGATCGGCGTCGTCGTCGAACTGCATGGCCCCACCACCCTCTGTTCCGCCCGGGCCGACAGGGAGCGGCCCGCTCAAGGTGACCCCGAGTATCGGCAAAGTCACCCCGAGTATCAATCGGTTCATTGCGCTACGCCCGTTTTGTTACGTCGGCCGATACGCTCGGCGCGTCATGGACCGGACCCGTCTCGCGCTGACCGCCGTCGCCGCCGTACTCGCTCTCCCGCTGGTCACCGCGGCCCAGCACGCCGACCGGACCCGGTACGGCGACCACTTCGCCCGCTTCGCCGCACCCGCCTCAGCCCCGGCCTCGGTGCGCCTGCGCGGCGCGGCCGTCGAGGCGTACGACAGCGACACCGGCGCCCGGCGCTGGACGTACGGCAGACGCGGCAGCCGGCCGCTCGCCCTGTACCGCGCGCCCGGCCACGCCTTCGCCCTGTGGAGCGACGGCATGGTCACCGACACCGGCCCGCGCCGGGTCCGCTGGCACCGGGCGGTGCCCGGCCTCGACGCCTGGCTGGCCGGGCGGGGCGACCGCGCCGCCGGGGTGCTCCAGCCGCTCGACGCGGGCGGCCGCATGCTCGCCGTCGTCACTCCCGACCGCGTCAGCGCCTTCCGCGCCGCCGACGGCGACCTGCGCTGGCTGCTGCCCGCGAAGAAGGGCTGCGCCTTCGACCCGGCGCGCACCGCGCACCGGGCCGGGGTGCTGCTGCTCGCACAGCCCTGCCGGGACGGGGACTCCTGGAGCCGGGAACTGGCCGCCGTCGACGGCCTCGGGAAGATCACCCCGGGGCGCACCCCGCTGGGCAACGACCTCCCAGGTGAGGGGCCCGTGGACCGCGGCGGAATTGTGGTTGCGCGGCCCAGTTAGAATTGGCCCCATGGCAATTCTCCTTGTGCATTAGGCGGCGTCGACCTCCGCGCCCATCCGTCGCCCGCCACCGCCCTTCCAAGGACGCGCTTCGCGCGGCGCCACTTGACGTCCCGTCCGCCGTCCACACCGCCTGGAGTCTTTCCGTGATCACCGCCACCGGCATCGAGCTGCGCGCCGGCGCCCGAGTCCTCATCGAGTCCGCATCCTTCCGCGTCGCCAAGGGCGACCGCATCGGCCTGGTCGGCCGCAACGGAGCGGGCAAGACCACCCTCACCAAGTGCCTGGCCGGCGAGGGCATCCCGGCCGCCGGCACCATCACGCGCTCGGGCGAGGTCGGCTATCTGCCGCAGGACCCGCGCACCGGCGACCTCGACGTGCTCGCCCGCGACCGCATCCTCTCCGCCCGCGGCCTCGACGAGGTGCTGCGCAAGATGCGCGAGAACGAGGACCGCATGGCGAACGGCAAGGGCGCCACACGCGAGAAGGCGATGAAGAAGTACGAGCGCCTGGAGACCGAGTTCCTCACCAAGGGCGGGTACGCCGCCGAGGCCGAGGCCGCCACCATCGCCGCCGCGCTCGGCCTGCCCGACCGGGTGCTCGGCCAGCCGCTGCACACGCTCTCCGGTGGCCAGCGCCGCCGCATCGAGCTCGCCCGCATCCTGTTCTCGGACGCCGACACCCTGCTCCTCGACGAGCCGACCAACCACCTCGACGCCGACTCGATCGTGTGGCTGCGGGACTACCTCAAGACGTACCGCGGCGGCTTCATCGTGATCTCCCACGACGTCGACCTGGTCGAGACGGTCGTCAACAAGGTGTTCTACCTGGACGCCAACCGCTCGCACATCGACGTCTACAACATGGGCTGGAAGCTCTACCAGCAGCAGCGCGAGGCGGACGAGAAGCGCCGCAAGCGCGAGCGTCAGAACGCCGAGAAGAAGGCCGCGGCCCTCAACTCGCAGGCCGACAAGATGCGCGCCAAGGCCACCAAGACCGTCGCCGCGCAGAACATGGCCAAGCGCGCCGAACGCCTGCTCTCCGGTCTTGAGGCGGTCCGCGTCTCCGACAAGGTCGCCAAGCTGCGCTTCCCCGAGCCCGCGCCCTGCGGCAAGACGCCGCTGACCGCCGAGGGTCTGTCGAAGTCGTACGGCTCGCTCGAGATCTTCACCGATGTGGACCTGGCCATCGACAAGGGCTCGCGCGTCGTCATCCTCGGCCTCAACGGCGCCGGCAAGACGACCCTGCTCCGGCTGCTCGCCGGGGCCGAGAAGCCGGACACCGGCGAGGTCACCCCGGGGCACGGTCTGAAGATGGGCTACTACGCGCAGGAGCACGAGACGCTCGACCCGGACCGCACGGTCCTGGAGAACATGCGTTCGTCCGCGCCGGACCTCGACCTCGTCGAGGTGCGCAAGACGCTCGGCTCGTTCCTGTTCTCCGGCGACGACGTCGACAAGCCCGCCGGGGTCCTGTCCGGCGGCGAGAAGACCCGTCTCGCGCTCGCCACGCTCGTCGTGTCGTCCGCCAACGTGCTGCTGCTCGACGAGCCCACCAACAACCTGGACCCGGCGAGCCGCGAGGAGATCCTCGGCGCGCTGCGTACCTACAAGGGCGCGGTCGTCCTGGTCACCCACGACGAGGGCGCCGTCGAGGCGCTCCAGCCTGAGCGGATCATCCTGCTGCCGGACGGCGTCGAGGACCTGTGGGGCCCGGACTACGCGGACCTGGTCGCCCTCGCCTGACCGGCCGCGCCGGCGGACGTCCCGGGCGTCAACGGTGCATGATCCATCCGTTGATCCACTGCCTCTGGATCATTCGGCTTACGCGTGATCCTCAATCTGAGTGAGTGCGTCTCGTACCCCGGTGTGTCGGGCGCGGGATCAAGGTCCGTCCTTCGCGGGACGGGCCTTTTCCCATGTGTGACCCGGAACACAGCGCTGACCTGGCGCTTCGTCTCGACTTTCGGGCCGGGATATGTCCGAGGCCAGCCGGAATGTGACATTCCGGCCCGCCTTTTCACGCCTCGTGCGCCCAAGGTTGTTGCACGGACCTTGCCGAATGGGTGGCCAGGAAGCCCGGGAGGGGTGATCATGAGAAGTCCAGAGCGCACTTCCCATGAGGAGGCACGGGTGGCCGAGACTCTGAAGAAGGGCAGCCGGGTTACCGGCGCCGCGCGCGACAAGCTCGCGGCAGACCTGAAGAAGAAGTACGACTCCGGTGCGAGCATCCGGGCGCTGGCCGAGGAAACCGGCCGGTCCTACGGATTCGTCCACCGGATGCTCAGCGAGTCCGGGGTCATTCTCCGTGGACGCGGCGGAGCGACACGGGGCAAGAAGGCCGCCTCGGCCTGACCGAGGCGTTCCGGACGGCATCTGTGGCCCCCCGGGTCCGGTGGTGGCCACCCGGTCGGCCGTGCGGTCGACCGGGTGGTTACTGTGCAGTCACTTAGCGACCGCCGAGGCGGTCGTTCGATGACGGCCACTGACCCGGAGGCGCCCCATGGCTACGCCCGTATCCGTACATGAGGTATTCGACAAGGACGGCGTACGGCTCTCCGTCGACGACGCGGTCGCCACGGTGACCCTGACCAATCCGGCCAAGCGCAACGCCCAGTCTCCCGCTCTGTGGCGGGCGTTGGCAACGGCCGGACGGTCAATCCCGGGCAGCGTTCGCGTCGTTGTGCTGCGCGGCGAGGGCAAGTCCTTCTCCGCCGGCCTCGACCGCCAGGCCTTCACCCCTGAAGGCTTCGACGGCGAGCCCTCCTTCCTGGACCTCGCGCGCGGCTCCGACGAGGAGCTCGACGGGGTCATCGCCGAGTACCAGGAGGCGTTCACCTGGTGGCGCCGCAACGACATCGTGTCGATCGCGGCCGTCCAGGGGCACGCGATCGGCGCCGGCTTCCAGCTCGCCCTCGCCTGCGACCTCCGGGTCGTCGCGCAGGACGTGCAGTTCGCCATGCGCGAGACCAGCCTCGGACTCGTCCCCGACCTCACGGGTACGCACCCGCTGGTCGGGCTCGTCGGATACGCCCGCGCGCTCGAAATCTGCGCGACGGGACGGTTCGTGGGAGCCGACGAGGCCGAGCGCATCGGCCTGGCCAACCTCGCCGTGCCCGCCGATGAACTCGACTCAGCCGTACGGGACTTGGCGGGGGCGCTCCTTGCCGCGCCGCGTGACGCCGTGGTCGAGACGAAGGCCCTGCTGCGGGGTGCAGCAGGACGGGACTACGAGGAGCAGCGCCGCGCCGAGCGCGCCGCGCAGGCCCGCCGCCTGCGCGACCTGGCCGGCATCTCCGACTGACCCCTGCGTGAATCGGGCGGCGTGAATCGGGCGGCCCCGGGGCGGACTTGGGGTGACCGCGGGGCGGACTCGTCGTGGGCCCGCCCCGCTCCCGCGTCCCGCAGCGGAAACCGGCCGGCCTAGGGGCCGGCCCATGTGACGAGCACGCCCACCGAATCCGCTTCCGGTACCGCCCTGGCCACCGCCGCGCGCACCGCCCGGGCCACCTCCAGGGGATGGCCCGTCGTCGCCAGCTCCACGCGGACGTGGCCGTCCGCCTCGTGCACCGGCGCGCCCAGCTCGGACGTCAGATGGGCTACCCCGGGCGTGGCGAGGGCGGCGGCGGCCGCCGCCGTCGCGGGCGGCTCGGCTGGGCCGATCGGGGGACCGCCATCCGGGGGTTCCGGCAGCGCGTCGAGCAGGTCCGCCACCTGGAGGTCGACGTCCGAGACGTCCAGGCCGAGCCGTTCGTCCGCCGTGCTGAACAGCACCTCCCGAAGAGCCGCCGTCAGCTCCGGCAACGGGAGCCCGCCGAGCGCCGCGAGCCCGGCCGACACGCGCAGCGGAACCGGGTCCAGCGCGCTCGGCGGGGCCGGAACCAGCGGCCGCGCCCGGTCGTCCGGGTCCGCCGGGCCCAGCCTGAGGGACGTCAGCGCGAGCCCCGGCAGCCCGGCCGCCGCGGCCCGGAGCACCGCGACCGCGGCCCGTTCAGTGATCCATGCCCCGTCCTGCGGACCGCCCAGGGCGAGCAGTCGGCCCAGACCCAGCCGGCGGCGTACCGCGGCACTCCATGCGTCACCCGTCATGCTCCCAGCCTGCCGCATCCCGGGCGCGAGTCGGGGCAAGCGCACTTAATGTGGGCAATGGAGTTCAAGGGCGAAGGGACGAACGGTCATGAGCGACACCAGCGCACAGCGCAACCGGCCCGGTGCACCCGGGAACGATTCGGTCGGCGAACCCGCCGAGCAGGCCAGGAAGACGGCCATCACCAAGCGCGGCGGAGACGCGGGCGGCCGCGGCCGCACCACGATCGCCGACGGCGTGGTCGAGAAGATCGCGGGCCTCGCGGCCCGTGACGTCATCGGCGTGCACGCCATGGGCAGTGGCCTGTCCCGCACGTTCGGCGCGGTGAGAGACCGGGTACCCGGCGGCAAGCCCGCCGTTTCGCGCGGAGTGAAGGCCGAGGTGGGCGAGGTGCAGACCGCGCTCGACCTCGAAATCGTCGTCGACTACGGCGTGTCCATCGCCGATGTCGCCCGCGACGTGCGCGAGAACGTGATCTCCGCGGTGGAGCGGATGACCGGGCTTGAGGTCGTCGAGGTCAACATCGCGGTCAGCGACGTGAAGCTGCCCGACGAGGAGGACGACGAACCGGAGTCCAGGCTCCAGTAGCGGCACGGAGGGTACCGGGCTGTTCGGAGCGGTACGCACCGATCCCGGTCGGCGCGGATGCCGACCGGTACGGATGCCGACCGGTACGGATGCCGACCGGCACGGACGACAAGTACGCGATGACCAGTACGGATGCCCATCGGTACCGACGCCGACCGGCATTGATCCCGACGTGGCACTGATCTCGACGTGGCACTGATCTCGACTCATCGGACCGAGGAGTTCGGCATGAGCATGGCGGTGGTGGGCCTGATGGCCGGCATGGCACTCGGTTTCGCCGGATACTTCGGTGGCTTCGGGGCGTTCCTGCTGGTGGCAGCACTCGGTGCGATCGGCTTCGTGGTCGGCCGGTTCGTGGACGGCGACCTGGAACCGGGCGACTTCTTCCGCCCCCGTGACCGCGGCGACCGGCGGCGCTGACCGATGGCGGTGGCCGAACAGATCGAGCCCGCCCAGCGCGGTGCCACCCGGATCGCCGACCGGGTCGTCGCGAAGATCGCCGCACAGGCGGCCAGGGAGGCCCTCGATCGGCTCCCCGAAGGCGGTGCCCCGCCCCGCGCGACCGTCACCGTCCACCAGGACTCCGCCCGCGTACGAGTCAGTCTCGAACTCGGCTACCCCGGTGACCTCGGCGGCCAGTGCGGCGCGGTGCGTCGCCAAGTCGCCGAGCGGGTAAGGGCGTTGGCGGGCATGGAGGTGCCCGAGGTGGCCGTGCAGATCGAGCGTCTGCACGCCGAGGGTCCGGGGGACCGGGGGAGGATCCGATGAGCGGGCCGTACGAAGGCGAGCACAGCACCCAGCGGCTTCCCGTGATCGAGCAGGGCCCCGGCGCGACCGCCGACCCCGGGCTCGACCAGTCGGCCTCGGCCGCCGACTACGACTCCGTGCCGGTCCTCGCCGAGGGTGAGGGCGGCAAGGCGGGGCGCTTCTGGGCGGTGCGCCGGGTGCCCGCGGGGCTGTGCGCGCTCCTGATCCTGGCCGCGTCCGGCCTCTTCCTCTACGACGTCGCCGCCGTACGCGCCCACCGCTCGGCCATGCGCTGGCGGTCCGGGCTCGCCGACTGGGTCGCGGAGCACGCCGTCGACGACGTGGCGGTGCTCGCGGGTGCCGGGGCCGTCGCGCTGCTCGGCCTCTGGCTGATCGTGCTCGCGCTCACCCCCGGCCTGCGCGGCATCCTGCCGATGCGGCGCCGCTCGACGGCCGTGCGCGCCGGGCTCGACCGGGCCGCGGCGGCGCTCGTGCTGCGCGACCGGGCGATGGAAGTGTCCGGCATCCAGTCGGCGCGGGTCCGTCTGAGCCGGCGGCGCGTGGTGGTGCGGGCCCTGTCGCACTTCCGTGAACTCGACGACGTACGGGCCGACTTGGACGCGGCGCTGGGTGCGGGAATCCGGGAACTCGGCCTTGCCAGGCCGCCCGGGCTCGCGGTCCACGTGAGCCGCTCGGTACGGAAGGGCTGAGCCATGCTGAGGACGGTCAACCGGGTGGTCCTGGGTCTTGTGGGGCTCGTGCTGCTCCTCGCGGGCGGGGCGGTGCTGGCCGTCGGGCTCGGCCTCGACGTGCCGTCCTGGTGGCCCTGGGGCACCAAGCACGACGTCCTGCTGAGCCGGTCCCGCCGCCTCCACTGGCACGACCAGGGCTGGTGGTGGCCGGCGGTCATCGCCGCCCTCGCGCTGATCGTGCTGCTCGCCCTGTGGTGGCTGCTCGCCCAGCTGCGCCGGGCGCGGCTCGCCGAGATCCTGGTGGATTCGGGGGACGGGGAAGGCGCGTTGCTGCGGGGGCGGGCGCTGGAGTCCGTGCTGGCGAGCGAGGCGGAGGGCGCGGAGGGGGTGGCCCAGGCGCAGGTCGCCCTGACCGGGCGCCGCGCCGCGCCCGCGGCCCGGGTCGCCCTTCTTCTGGAGCCGCACGCGCAGCCCGCGGGCGCGTTGGAGCGGCTGGAGTCCGAGTCCCTGGCGCATGCCCGGGACTCGGCGGGTCTTTCCTCGCTGCCCGCGGAGGTTCGTCTCCGTGCGGTGAAGCACCGGGCCCACCGTGTGACGTGAGCCGGGGGGCTTCCCCCACCCCGCCCCTTCCCGCAACCCTCCGGGGGTGCGGCCCGGCTCCCGGCCCGCTGCTGGGGCTCCGCCCCAGACCCCGTTCGCGCCTTGAGGGCGCTCGTCCTCAAACGCCGGACGGGCTGACATGCCCGGTGCGGCCCGCCCCAGTAGTGCCAGGGACGGCTCAGGGGGCAGCGATCGGGCTTCTGAGGGGCGCGGGGAACTGCGCGTGCGGGACCAACGGGGTGCTGCGGTAAGGGGGTTGGGGCGGGCCCCGGGGCGGGGTGCGCCCCGGGGGCGGGGTCAGAAGCCGTGGCGGGCGCCGCCGTCCACCGGCAGCATTACGCCCGTGAGGTACGAGGCCGCCGGCGACAGCAGGAACGCGGCCGCGCGGCCGAACTCCTCCGGCGTGCCGTAGCGCCGCAGCGGGATGCGGGCCTCGTTGGCCGTGCGCGTTGCCTCCGCGTCGCCGGACAGCTCGTCGAGCTGGCGCACCCGGTCCGTGTCGATGCGGGACGGCAGCAGGCCCACCACGCGGATGCCGCGCGGCCCGAGCTCGTCGGCCAGTGACTTGGCGAAGCCCGCGAGGCCCGGGCGCAGGCCGTTGGAGATGGTCAGGCCCGGGATCGGCTCGTGTACGGAGCCGGACAGGACGAAGCCGATGACCCCGCCCTCGTCGAGCTCTTCGGCCGCCGCCCGGGCGAGGCGCACCGCGCCGAGGAACACCGACTCGAAGGCCGACTGCCACTGCTCGTCGGTGTTGTCCGCGACGAAGCCCGGCGCCGGGCCACCCACGCTGATCAGCACGCCGTCGAAGCGCCCGAAGTGCTCGCGGGCGGCGTTGATCAGGCGGGCCGCCGCTTCCGGGTCGGCGTTGTCGGAGGCCACCGGGAGCGCACCGGGGCCCAGTTCGGCGGCGGCGTCGCCCAGCGTCTTCTCGTCGCGGCCGGCGATGACGGCCTTCGCGCCGTCCTCGACGAGCGCTCGGGCGGACGCGAGGCCGAGGCCCCGCGAGGCCCCGGTGACGACGTACACACGGTCCTTCAGTCCAAGATCCATGCTGCCTATCCTGCCTCTTCCCCACAGCCCGGCTCCAGTGCGCAGGCGGTGGCGACCAGGCCGATGTGGCTGAAGGCCTGCGGGAAGTTGCCGAGCTGGCGGTCGGCCGCGGGGTCGTACTCCTCGGCGAGCAGACCCACGTCGTTGCGGAGCGCCAGGAGCCGCTCGAAGAGTTCCCGGGCCTCCTTCACCCGGCCGGTCAGACGCAGCGCGTCCGCCATCCAGAACGAGCACACCAGGAACGTGCCCTCGGCGCCGGGCAGCCCGTCCACCGTCGTGGCGTCGGTTGTGTAGCGGCGTACGAAACCACTGCCGCCGAGCTCGGCGTGGATCGCGTCGACCGTACCGATCACCCGGGGATCGTCCGGTGGCAGGAAGCCGACGCGGGGGATGAGGAGGGTTGCCGCGTCCAGTTCGTCGGAGCCGTACGCCTGGGTGAAGGTGTTGCGGACCGGGTCGAAGCCCTTCTCGCACACCTCCTTGTGCACCGCGTCGCGCATCCTGCGCCAGCGCCCGGCGTCCCCGCGCAGCTCCGGGTCGGACTCCAGGGTGCGCACCGCGCGGTCCGCGGCCACCCACGCCATCACCTTGGAGTGCACGAAGTGCCGGCGCGGCCCGCGCACCTCCCACAGGCCCTCGTCCGGCTCGCGCCAGCGCGCCTCCAGGAAGTCGAGCAGACTCAGCTGGAGGTTCCAGGCGTGCGTCTCGCTCTTGAGGCCCGCCTCGCGCGCCAGATAGAGCGAGTCGATGACTTCCCCGTACACATCGAGCTGGAGCTGCTCGACCGCCGCGTTGCCGATCCGTACCGGCGCGGACTCCAAGTGGCCCTTCAGCCAAGGGAGTTCGACTTCGGGCAGGCGGCGCTCGCCGGACAGGCCGTACATGATCTGGAGGTCGGCCGGGTCACCGGCGACGGCCCTCAGCAGCCAGTTCCGCCAGTGCGCGGCCTCCTCCAGGTAGCCGGCCGAGAGCAGCGCTTCGAGGGTGAGGGTGGAGTCGCGCAGCCAGCAGTACCGGTAGTCCCAGTTGCGGATGCCGCCGAGCTCCTCGGGCAGTGAGGTGGTGGGGGCCGCCACGATGCCGCCGGTGGGGGCGAAGGTGAGCGCCTTGAGCGTGATCAGGGAACGGATCACGGCGTCCCGGTAGGGCCCCTCGTACTGGCAACGGGCGGACCACTCCCGCCAGTCGGTGAGGGACTGCTCCAGCGCCTCGTACGGGTCGATGAGGTCGGGGCGGGGTTCGTGCGAGGGGTGCCAGGTGAGGACGAAGGCGACCTTCTCGCCCTCGTGGACCGTGAACGAGGAACGGGTGCTCATGTCCTGGCCCCACGTCTTGACCTCGGGTTCGCTGCGCAGCCACACCGAGTCCGGGCCCGCGATCGCGACCCGGTGCCCGTCCGAGCGCCGCATCCAGGGCACCACGTGGCCGTAGTCGAAGCGCAGCCTGAGCACCGAGCCCATCTCGACGGTGCCGCTGACGCCCTCCACGATGCGGGTGACATCCGGGGCCCTGTCGCGCTGCGGCATGAAGTCGATGACCTTCACCGTGCCGGTGCTGGTCTCCCAGTAGGTCTCCAGGACGAGCGAATCATCCAGATAGGCGCGCCGGTCGCACCGGCCCGAGTGGCCCGCCTCGGCCGGCGCGATCCGCCAGTGGCCGTTGTTCTCGTCGCCGAGCATCGCCGCGAAGCACGCGGCGGAGTCGAAGCGGGGCAGGCAGAGCCAGTCGATGGAGCCGTCGAGGCCGACCAGGGCGGCGGTCTGCAGATCGCCGATGAGGGCGTAGTCCTCGATGCGTTGAGTACGTTGGGTCACGCCAAGGCGTGTTCCCGGTCGGACAAATTGCTAAGCAGCCGGAGATCGTCCCGGTAGCGGGAGATCGTCGAGCAACCGGAGGCGCCAGGGCCGACGGGCAGCCGCAGGCCGCTAGGCGGCGGTCACGGGCTCGGGCGCGGCGGCGGGTTCGGCCGCGGCGGCCTCGCGGTCCTGCTTCTCGCGCCGTACGAGGATGAACCAGCCGACCGGCACCGCGGCCGAGAACAGCCACCACTGGACGGCGTACGCCATGTGCGGGCCGATCGAGCTGTCGTCGGGGGCCGGGATCAGCTCGGGGGAGTCGCCGGGCGACTCGGGCGCGGTCTGTTCGATGTAGCCACCGAGCACCGTGCGGCCGAGCGCCTTGGCCTGTTCGGCGCTGTTGATCAGCATCACCTGGCGGGGCGGGAGGCCCTTGACGTCCTTGATGCCGCTGGCCGCGGTCGTCTGGTCGGCCATCAGACGGCCGGTCACGGTGACCTTGCCGGCGGGCGGCGCGGGGATCTTCGGGAAGTCCGTCTGGTTGCCGTTGTCGGCGATCCAGCCCCGGTTGACCATCACGGTGGGACCGCCGCCGGCGAGGACGAACGGGGTGAGCACGTGGTAGCCGACCCGCCCGTCGGCCGCGGTCCTGCGCCGTACGACGACCTCGTGCGCGGTGTCGTAGCTGCCGGTCGCGGTGACCCGGCGCCAGTAGTCCGCGCGCGGGACGGTGTGGCCGGGCGAGGTGAGGTCGGTCACCGGGACCGGCTCGGCCTTCAGGTTGTCGGCGATCAGCGAGTTCTGGGCGACCTTGTGCTCGTGCCGGTGCAGCTGCCAGAAACCCAGCTCGATCATCGTGGGGATGAGAGCGAGGGCCAGAAGGGTGACGAGCACCCACTGCCGGGACAACAGGAAGCGGTACACCCCATGACCGTACAACTCGGGTCATGGGGTGCGCCGGGTGGGGTGGCGGGAACCACCGGGGAGATTGGGGGAGACCGGGGAGAGGGTCGGACGGGGAGAGGGGTCGGACGGGGGAGGGTCAGACCTTGTCGACGATGCCCGCCTTTCCCTCCGCGCGGGCGCAGTGCGCTCCGCAGTACCAGGCGCCCTCGACCTCGACCCCTTGGCCGATGATCTGGACCCGGCAGTGTTCACAGATGGGCGCCATGCGGTGGATGGCGCACGAGAAGCAGTCGAAGACGTGCACCGCGCCCTGCGCGTGCACCTCGAAGGACATCCCGTAGTCGTTTCCGCAGACCTCGCAACGTGCCATGCGCCACAGGGTGGGGGTTGACCGGCGCACGGGGTGGGCGCCGCGCCCCGGAACTCACCCGTCTGCCGGTGTCACGTCCCGGAGCAGCTGGGTGAAGGCGGCCTCGTCGACGACCGGGGTGCCGAACGACTTCGCCTTGACGGTCTTGGACGTGGCCGAATCCGGGTCGTTGGTGACGAGCAGGCTCGTGAGCCGCGACACGCTCGTCGCCACGTGCAGGCCCGCCTCGACGGCCCGGTCCTCCAGGAGCTCGCGGTCGACGGAGGTGTCCCCGGAGAACGCCACCCGCATGCCCTGCTTCAGGGGCCGGTCCGGCGCGTAGCGCCCCGGGTTGGGGTACGGGCAGGCCGGGCGCTTGCGCGAGGCCCGCCATGTCCCCGAGCCGCTGCGGTAGGAGGCCTGGTAACCGATGCGGGGGGTGACCGGGGAGTCCGTCCACTCGGTGAGCGGCCGGCATTCGAGCAGGGGGAGGCGCACCCCGCCGGCCGCCGCCGCGTGCAGGCTCGGCCGGAACGCCTCGGCGAGCACGCGTGCGTCGTCGAGCGCGTGGTGGGCCCGCTGCTGCACCACGCCGTAGTGAGCGGCGAGCGACTCCAGTTTGTGGTTGGGCAGGGGCAGCGCCAGTTCCTTCGAAAGGGCGATGGTGCACAGCCGCTGCCGGACCGGCGCGGTGCTCCGGGCCCGTGCGTACTCGCGCGCGATCATCTGCCAGTCGAAGATCGCGTTGTGCGCGACCAGGACCCGCCCGTCGAGCCGCGCCGCGAACTCCTCGGCGATCTCCGGGAAGAGCGGGGCGCCTTCGAGCACGTCGCTGCTCAGCCCGTGGATCCACACCGGGCCGGGGTCGCGCTCGGGATTGACCAGCGTGTACCAGTGGTCCTCGACATTGCCCTGGGCGTCGAGCCGGTAGACGGCAGCCGAGATTATCCGGTCGTCGCGGGCGAGTCCGGTGGTCTCCACGTCGACGACCGCGTACCCCTGCGGGTAGGCGGCCGGCCACGTCGCTGCTGTCGTCAGGTCGTCGAGCATGGTCACAGAGAATACGGGGCCGGACTGACAGCGCGGGCCCGGCCCGGGCCCCGGCCCCCGGACTCCGAAGGGTTCCGGCCGCTTTCGGTCCCTCAACTGAGCCTCCCGGCAGGCGACATGGGCCCCTGCCGGGGCATGCGGGTGCCGCCCCCGCGGGGCAGCGGGTGAGGAATGAGCCACACGGCCGGGCCGGTCCGGGCGTCCGCCTCCCGCGTCCCCGAGTCCCCCGGTCCCCGAGTCGGCACCCCGTCCTTCCACGGCCGCTTCCCGCTCCCCACCCGGTGCGCTCCCTACGCATCCGGGTCCGTATCCCGTCCTCCCGGGTCCGCTTCCTGCGCTCCCGGGTCCGCGAACAGTCCCGCCACGAGCGCCCGTACCGAGTCGGTGAACAGCCGGTCCTGGTCCACCGCCCCCGCCAGCGCCCGTGCGAGGGCCGGGTCGTGTTCGGCCGTCGAGGGGTGCCACAGTTCCTCCTCCGCCGGGCTCTGGACGGGGGCGCGCTCCCGGTTGCGCTCGATCAGGACATGGCCGACCACCTGGAACTGGACGGCCCGTACCGCCCGCGCCGCGCGGGCGCCGCGCAGGCCCGCCGCGTGCACCTCGTGGACCAGGGCCTGCTGGGCGGGCAGGAACATCCGGTCGGTCAGGCCGCGTTCGTGGACCATGGCGATCAGGTGCGGGCGGGCGCGCAGCTCGCGGCGCAGGGCGCGGGCGACCGAGAGCACGCGCGCGGCCGGGGTGCGCCCGCGCGGCCGGATCTCGCCCAGCTCCTCGACGGTCCGCTCGACCAGGGCGTCCAGGAGCGACTCGCGGTTGCCGACGTGCCAGTAGATCGAGGTGACCGCGGTGCCGAGCTCGGCGGCGAGTTTGCGCATGGTCAGGGCCGCCGGCCCGTGCTGTCTGACCAGGGACCCGGCCGCGGCCAGGATCTCCTCGCGGGTGAGCGACGTACGCGCCATATCTGATGCTCCATCAATTCACGTCGGTGCACGGCTCTTTACCCTTCATCGCGGTCGGTGTAACTGTGTTACAGACCCCCGGAAGAGACAGCCTGCGAAGGGTGGTACGACATGGCACGCGTACGGTACGGGGCACGCACCGAGGCCGAGATCCAGGCCGCGCGCACCGCGAGCGCCAAGCTCCCCGACATCTGGTCGACCGGCGTGGTGGCGGTCTGGGAGAGCGACCCCGACGCGGTCGCGGCCGTCCTGCCGCCGCCGCTCAAGCCCGCCGAACGCCCGCTGGTGCGGGCCAACATCAGCAAGGTCGACCTGCCCGGCTATCCGCTCGGTGCCGGATCGGTCGCGGTCGCCGCCGTCCACGACGGGCAGGAGGGCTGGTATCCGCTCGTCATGCCGATGACCCACGAGCGGGCCCTGATCGGCGGCCGCGAGGTGTTCGGCGAGCCGAAGAAGCTCGGCGAGGTGGACGTCGAGCGCGACGGCCTGGTCGTGCGGGCCTCGCTCGCCCGGCACGGGATCGCGTTCGTCGAGGTGCGGGGCGCCGTCGACGGGCCGCTGCCGCTGCCCGAGCCGACGCGCAAGACCGACTTCTACTTCAAGTTCCTGCCGGCCGTCGACGGCGAGGGCTTCGACGCCGACCCCGTCCTCGTCCACTGCGTACGCAACGAGAAGGTGCGCAAGCTGGAGAAGATCACGGGCGACGTGGTGCTGCGCGAGTCGATGTACGACCCCGTCGCCGACCTGCCGGTGCGCCGCGTCGTCGAGATCACCATCGGCGAGAAGACCACCGACCAGAAGGGCACCGTGGCCGAACGCGTCAGCGCCCAGGCCCTGTTGCCGTACATCCACCAGCGCTACGACGACCCCCAGCAGATCCTGGACGGGCCGCCCGAGGGGAGCGTCTGACCATGGAGCTCGGGCAGGGGCAGGTCGCCGTCGTCACCGGCGCGGCGAGCGGAATCGGGCTCGCGATGGCCCGGCGGTTCGCCGCCGAGGGGCTGAAGGTCGTCCTCGCCGAC
The DNA here is from genome assembly GCF_014650455.1 of Streptomyces xanthochromogenes. Classification (GTDB taxonomy): domain Bacteria; phylum Actinomycetota; class Actinomycetes; order Streptomycetales; family Streptomycetaceae; genus Streptomyces; species Streptomyces xanthochromogenes. The sequence goes on from NZ_BMUZ01000002.1 coordinate 754,751, forward strand.
GTCGAGGAGGGTGCCCTGGAGAAGGCGGCCGGGCAGCTGCGCGAGGACGGGGCCGAGGTGCTGGCCAGAACCGTCGACGTCAGCGAGCGGGACTCGGTGCTCGCCCTCGCGGACGCCGCGTACGAGCGCTTCGGGGCGGTGCACGTGCTGTGCAACAACGCCGGGGTCGGCTCGGGTGCCGAGGGCCGGATGTGGGAGCACGAGGTCAACGACTGGAAGTGGGCCTTCGCGGTCAACGTGTGGGGCGTCTTCCACGGCATCCAGGCCTTCGTGCCCCGGATGATCGCGGGCGGCGGGCCCGGCCGGATCGTCAACACCTCATCCGGCGACGGCGGAATCGCCCCGCTGCCGACCGCGTCCGTGTACGCCGTCACCAAGTCGGCGGTCGTCACGATGACCGAGTCCCTGTACGCGCACCTGAAGGCCGAGGGCGTTCCGATCGGCGCGTCGGTGCTCTTCCCCGGGCCGCACATGCTGCGCACCGGCCTGTGGGAGTCGCACCGCAACCGGCCCGAGCGCTTCGCCAAGGAGCGGCCGCGCAAGACCCCCTACCGCAGCCTCGACCAGTGGGAGTCGGCCATGAAGGAGGCCGGCCACGAGATCGAGTTCACGCCGGTCGAGGCCGTCGCGGCGGAGGTCGTCGACGGAATCCGCGCCGACCGGTTCTGGATGCTGCCCGCGAGCGAGCACAGCGACCGGCAGATCAGAGCCCGTTCGCGGTCGATGCTCGACCGGGCGAACCCGGCGTACCTGGAAAGCTTCATCCTGGACTGACGAGGGACGTGCGATGACAGCACAGAACGAGACGACAGCACAGAACGAGACGACAGCACAGAACGAGACGACAGCACAGAACGAGACGACAGCATCGAGCGTGACGGCGGCACAGCGCCTGACGGCGGCGCCGAACGAGCAGAACGACCCGTACCTGATCATCTCCTCCGACTGCCACGCCGGTCTGCCCACCGAGGAGTACCGGCCCTACCTGGACTCCCGTTTCCACCGGGAGTTCGACGAGTTCCTCGCGGGGCGCGACCGCCGCCGCGCGGAGATGACCCGGCTCGGCGTACGCAACGAGGCCTTCGCCGACCGCTGGTTCAGCGACAACGAGCAGGGCCTGCGCGGCGGTTGGGACGCGGTGCAGCGCCTCAAGGAGCTCGACGGCGACGGCGTGGCCGGCGAGGTCGTCTTCCCCGACGCGGACGCCGTCGACAGCCGCACCGCCGCCCCCTTCGGCGTGGGCCTCGGCCTCTCCGGCGACCAGGACCCCGACCTCGGCATGGCGGGCGCGCAGGCGCACAACCGCTGGCTCGCCGAGTTCGTCGGCCAGAACCCCGAACGGCACTGCGGGGTCGCCCTGTTGCCCGTCACGGGCGAGGTCGACCGGGTGGTCGCCGAGATCCACCGGGCCAAGGAGTCCGGGCTCGGCGCGCTGATGATCCCGTCCATGTGGGTGGACCGGGCTCCCTACCACGACCGCCGCTACGACCCCGTCTGGGCGGCGGCCGCCGAGACCGCGATGCCGCTGGTGACCCACTCGGGTGCGGCCCCGCGCCACGAATACGGCGAACACCTGGGCATCTATGTGTCCGAGGTGACGTGGTGGCCCGCCCGCCCCCTGTGGTTCCTGCTGTGGTCGGGCGTCTTCGAGCGCCACCCCGGACTCAAGTTCGGTGTGGCGGAGTCCGGTTGCTGGTGGCTGCCGAACCTGCTCTGGTTCATGGACCGCCTCTACCTCGGCGCCCACGGCGGCAAGAAGCTCTCGCCCTTCGCCGAGCTGAAGCGGCCGCCGAGCGAGTACCTCGACCGGCAGCTCTTCGTCTGCGCCACCAACACCAAGCGCCGCGAGCTGGCCCAGCGCTACGAGATCGGCGTCGACAACATCCTGTGGGGCTCCGACTTCCCGCATCCGGAAGGGACGTGGCCGAACACGCGTGAGTGGCTGAAGAACACCTTCCACGACATCCCGGTGAACGAGACCCGGCGGATGCTCGGCCTCGCGGCGGCCGAGGTCTTCGGCTTCGACACCGCGAAGCTGGCACCGATCGCCCGCCGGATCGGGCCGACCCCGGCCGAACTGGGGCAGCCCGACGACCAGTTGGCCGTCGAGGCGTCCTGGGCGCGCTCGCGCGAGGTGGGCCGGCACTGGCTGACCGAACACGACTTCCCCGTCCTGGGGGTGGACCGGTGACCGAGCGCTACACCGTCATCTCGGCGGACTGCCACGCCGGAGCCGACCTCCTGGACTACCGGCCCTATCTGGAGTCGAAGCACCACGACGCCTTCGACGCGTGGGCGGCCACGTACGTCAACCCGTACGAGGACCTGATGGCCGACACCGCCGACCGCAACTGGAACTCGGCCCGTCGGCTGGCGGAGCTGGAGGAGGACGGCATCGTCGCGGAGGTCGTCTTCCCCAACACGATCCCGCCGTTCTTCCCCTCCGCCTCCCTCATGGCACCGGCGCCCACCCGGGAGGAGTTCGAGCAGCGCTGGGCGGGCCTGCGCGCCCACAACCGCTGGCTCGCCGACTTCTGTGCCGAGGCGCCGGGGCGCCGGGCGGGCGTCGCCCAGATCCTCCTGAACGACGTCGAGGAGGCGGTCCGCGAGATCCGCCGGGTCAAGGAGGCGGGCCTGACCGGCGGCATCCTGCTGCCGGGCGCCCCGCCCGGCTCGGGGGTCCCCGAGCTCTACTCCGACGTGTACGACCCGATCTGGGCGGTGTGCGCGGAACTCGACGTGCCGGTCAACCACCACGGCGGGTCCGCATCCCCGCCGCTGGGGGAGGAGCCGGCGGCGCGGGCGGTGTTCATGGTGGAGACGACCTGGTTCTCGCACCGGGCGCTGTGGCACCTGATCTTCGGCGGCGCCTTCAACCGGCACCCGTCCCTCGAACTCGTCCTCACCGAGCAGGGTTCGGGCTGGATTCCCGGCGTTCTGGACATGCTGGACTACTACCACGGGCGTCTGGTGGCGGCCGCGACGAAGGCGTCCACGGCGGAGTCCAAGTTCGGCGCGGGCCTCGCCCGGTCCATGGGCAAGGGTCCCTCCCAGGTGTGGCGGGACAACTGCTTCGTCGGCGCGAGCTTCATGCGGCCGCACGAGGTGCCGCTGCGGGACCGGATCGGCCTCGACAAGATCATGTGGGGCAGCGACTACCCGCACGACGAGGGCACCACGCCGTTCTCCCGGGAGGGCCTGCGGATCGCCTACGCGGGCCTGCCCCGCGACGAGGTCGCGGCGATGGCCGGCGGCAACGCGGCCCGCGTCTACGGCTTCGACCTCCCCTTCCTGGACGGGATCGCGGCCCGGGTCGGCCCGACGGTGGCGGAGATCGCCGAGCCGCTCGAAAAGATCCCCGCCGAGGCCTCCAGCCCGGCGTTCGCCCGGGGCGGGTCGGTGCGCGTGTGGTGAGGGGCGGGGTGAGAACCTGCCCCGCATGAGTGCAACCGACCAGCACGACGAGGCGCACCACGGGGCGCTCGGCTCGCGGCTCAACTGGCTGCGGGCCGCGGTCCTCGGCGCCAACGACGGCATCGTCTCCACCGCCGGTCTCGTCGTCGGCGTGGCCGGGGCGACGGACTCCCGCTCGGCCCTCCTGACGGCGGGCCTGGCCGGACTGCTCGCCGGTTCCATGTCCATGGCGGCCGGCGAGTACGTCTCCGTCTCCACCCAGCGCGACTCCGAGAAGGCCGCGCTCGCGCAGGAGCGGCGCGAGCTGAAGGACTCGCCCGAGGCCGAACTCGCCGAGCTGGCCGGCCTGTTGGCGGACCGGGGCCTCAGCGATGATGTGGCCCGCGAGGCCGCCCTCCAGCTCACCGAACGCGACGCGCTGCGCGCGCACGCCAGTGTCGAGCTCGGCATCGACCCCGATGAACTCACCAACCCCTGGCACGCGGCCTGGGCCAGCTTCCTCGCCTTCACGGCGGGCGCGCTGCTCCCCCTCCTCGCCATCGTGCTGCCACCGGCCCCGGTCCGCCTCTACGTGACGGTCGGCTCGGTCCTGGCCGCGCTCGCCCTGACGGGCTGGGGCAGCGCCCGCCTCGGCTCCGCCCCGGCGGGCCGCGCGATCTGGCGGAACGTGGGTGGGGGCGCGGTGGCCATGGGGGTCACCTATGGGGCGGGGGTGCTGCTGGGGGCGGTGGGGGTGTAGGGGGCTCAGACTCGTTGCAGGCGTTCGGGCGGGATGTGTTCGGCACCCTGGACCTCGATGGCCAGGCATCCGATGCCGAGTTCCTCCAGGGCGGCGACACCGCTCGGAAGGGAACGCACCTGTTCCAGTCGCCCAGTTCGGGGCTGAGGGTCCCGCGGGCGGCGTTCAGGGCCGGCCACCGCACCAGCGTGGACTTGCCCGAGCCCGCCGGGCCGCGCAGGTGCAGCCGGTCGGTACCGGCCAGTGCCTGCTCGACACTGACCGTCGCCGCCCCGGGGGCGGGCAGCCCCATCGCCTGACGGGGCTCGCCGCTGACGGCCAGGCTGATGTACGCCTTGTCGAGCGGCCATTCGCTCGCGGAGCGCCCGAGGGCTCACCCCGCCTCGCGGGGGCGGTGGCCGAGGGCCTTCGCCAGGCGGTCCGGGGAGGCGGGTCCGGGCGAGGGGCGCAGCGGCCCGGCGACCAGGCCGGCGCCCGGCCGGGGGGCCAGGAGCGACTTCGCGACCGTGGAGACCACCGTGCTCGCGAGACGCGCGACCACAACTTCCATGCCTGGCACCGCAGTTGCCTCCACCAGAGCGCACCGGTGCCAGCGATCGTACGCCGCGCCCGCTCACTCCGATTGGCGGAACTCACCAAAGCCTGCTGACAACGCGTCTCGCATACTTGTCGGTAACAACATCTAGCCGGGGCCGCCGCCCCGCCCCTACGGTGCAGGCATGTCGCCGAACCTGCCCGATGTCGTGCTGTGGTCGATACCCGCCTTCGTGCTGCTCACCGTCGTGGAGATGGTGAGCTACCGGCTCCATCCGGACGAGGACGCCGCCGGGTACGAGACGAAGGACGCCGCCACCAGCGTCGGCATGGGGCTCGGCAGTCTGGTCTTCGACGCGTTGTGGAAGATTCCGATCGTCGCCCTCTACACGGCGGTCTACGCCCTCACCCCGCTCGCGATCCCGGTCCTGTGGTGGACCGTGCCGCTGATGCTGCTCGGGCAGGACTTCTTCTACTACTGGTCGCACCGCGGCCACCATGTGATCCGCATCCTGTGGGCCTGCCACGTGGTGCACCACTCCAGCCGCAAGTTCAACCTCACCACCGCGCTGCGCCAGCCCTGGACGTCCTGGACCGTGTGGCCGTTCTACGTGCCGCTCATCGCGCTCGGCGTGCACCCGGCGGTGCTCGCGTTCTGTTCCTCGGCGAACCTCGTCTACCAGTTCTGGGTGCACACCGAGCGGGTCGGCAAGCTGCCCCGCCCCTTCGAGTTCGTCCTCAACACGCCCTCCCACCACCGGGTGCACCACGCCTCGCAGGGCGGCTACCTCGACCGCAACTTCGGCGGCATCCTGATCGTCTGGGACCGGATGTTCGGCTCGTTCACCGCCGAGACCGAGCGGCCCGTGTTCGGGCTCACCAAGAACATCGCCACCCACAACCCGCTGCGCGTCGCCACCCACGAGTACGCCGCCATCGCCCGCGACGTACGCGCCGCCCGCACCTGGCCGGAGCGGGCCGGGCGGATCTTCCGCGGCCCGGGCTGGCAGCCGAAGGCGACGGTCACCCCGGCGGAGCCGATTACCCAGGCCGAGCCGGTCACCGGGGCCGCCGCCGTGGCGGAGCGCGCCGTATGACGCGACCGGACGCGGACACCGTCGAGGTCGGGACCCGGGCGGGCGCGGGCCCGCGGCACCCCGCCGCGGTCACCCCGCTCCTCCTCGCCTTCGCGGCGGCCGGCGCCCTCGACCTCGTCGCCCTGCTCGCCGGTTGGCACCCCGGGCACCTGATCGCCAAGCCGCTCCTCATGCCCCTGCTCGCCGCGCACGTGTACGCGCGGGGCGGGCCGCGGCTGCTCATCGCCGCGCTGCTGTGCGGCTGGGGCGGCGATGTGTTCCTGCTCTCGGGCGCGGATGCCGCCTTCCTGCTCGGCATGGGCTGTTTCGCCGCCGGGCACGTCTGCTACCTCCTCCTGTTCGGGCGGGGCCGCACGCATCCCGGGCTCGGCGCCGCGTACGGGATCGCCCTGGTGGCCACCGTCGCCGCACTCTGGCCCGACCTGCCCGCCGGGCTGCGCGTCCCGGTCGCCGGATACAGCCTGCTGCTGACCGCGATGGCCTACCGCTCCTCGCGGCTCGGCCCGCTCGTCGGCCTCGGCGGCGCCCTGTTCCTGCTCTCCGACACCCTCATCGCCACCGGTGTCGCGGAGTGGCCGCAGCCGCCACGCCCCGACTTCTGGATCATGCTGACCTATCTCGGGGCGCAGGCACTTCTCGCACAGGCGTACCGTGAGGAGTCCCGAAGCACCCTCTGACCGGCAAGGACCTGCAGTATGCGCGCGACCGTCATCCACGCCCCCCACGACATCCGGGTGGAGGAGGTGCCGGACCCCAGCATCCAGGTGTCCACCGACGCGGTCGTCAGGGTCCTGCGGGCCTGCATCTGCGGCAGCGACCTGTGGGCCTACCGCGGCGAGTCCGCGCGACAGCCCGGGCAGCGCATCGGCCACGAGTTCCTCGGCATCGTCGAGGAGGCGGGCTCAGAGGTGCGCGGCCTGCGCAAGGGCGACCTCGTCGTCGCGCCCTTCGTCTGGTCCGACGGCACCTGCGACTTCTGCTCCGAGGGCCTCACCACCTCCTGCCCGCAGGGCGGCTTCTGGGGCTCGGTCGGCTCCGACGGCGGCCAGGGCGAAGCCGTCCGCGTGCCGTTCGCCGACGGCACCCTCGTCAAGCTGCCCGCCGAGGCAGCCTCCGACGACCGTCTGCTCACCGCGCTGCTCGCGCTGTCCGACGTCATGGGCACCGGCCACCACGCGGCCATCGGCGCCGGCGTCCGGCGCGGCTCGACCGTCGCCGTCGTCGGTGACGGCGCCGTCGGCCTGTGCGGGGTGCTCGCCGCCAAGCGGCTCGGCGCGGAGCGCATCATCGCGCTCGGCCGCCACCAGGTCCGCACCGACATCGCGAAGCTCTTCGGCGCCACCGACGTCGTCGCCGAGCGCGGCGAGGCCGCCGTGGCCGCGGTGCGCGAGCTGACCCGCGGCCAGGGCGCGCACGCCGTCATCGAGGCCGTCGGCACCGAGCAGTCCATGCGCACCGCCGTGGACATCACCCGCGACGGCGGCGCCATCGGCTACGTCGGCGTCCCGCACGGCAGCGGCACCGGGCTCGACCTCGGCGTCATGTTCGACCGCAACATCGCGCTGCGCGGCGGTGTCGCCCCCGTCCGCACCTACATCCCCGAGCTGCTCGCCGACGTCCTCGACGGCACCATCGACCCGTCCCCGGTCTTCGACCGCACGGTCGGCATCGAGGGCGTGCCCGACGGCTACCGGGCGATGGACGAGCGCACCGCCCTGAAGGTCCTCGTCAAGCCGTAGCGGGACGCCGCACACCGAAGGGGCCGTCCGCACAGCGGGCGGCCCCTTCGGCTCGTCGACTACCCTGCTACTTCACGGCGTTGAGGGCGTTGGTGATGCCCGCCCCGTAGAAGCCGTTGTAGAACTTCCCGCCCTGGCAGACCGCGTCCGCCTTCCCGTCGCCGTCGATGTCGTACGGCGTCGTGCACGGCGTCCGGTCCGCCTGCAGCGCGAGCAGCGCCTTGATCTGGAACGCCGACGCGTGCGGGTGCGTCGACTTCAACAGGGCTGCCACACCCACCACATGGGGCGTCGCCATCGACGTGCCGGCCATGTAGGCCCACGTTCCGCCGGGTACCGGGCCGAGGATGAGACCGCTGGTGGCCGGGGCCTGCGGCGGCTGGTACGCGGTCGAGTCGCCGCCGGGAGCCGCGATGTCGATGACGCCGAACCCGTAGTTGGAGAACGACGACTTGATGCCCTTGGCGCCGGTCGACGCGACCGTCACCACACCCGGCAGCTGGGTCGGGATGTCCAGGCACTCACGCGGGTCGATCACCCGGCTGCCCGGGGTGGTGTCGTTGGGAGAGGCGGGGTCGGTGATCGAGTCGGCCGCGAAGTCGTAGTTCTCGTTGCCGGCCGCCGCCACGTTCACCGTGCCCTTGGACTCCGCGTACTTCGAGGCCCGGGTGATCGCCTCGACCAGCGCCTTCTGGTCGGGGTCGTTCTTGCAGTTGAAGTACCACGGGTCGGTGTAATAGCTGTTGTTCGTCACGTCGATGTGGTGCTCGGCCGCCCACACGAAGCCGCAGACCACGGCCTCGGTGTAGAAGAAGCTGCCGCCCTGTGTGGACACCTTGATGGCCGCGACCTTCACCCCGGGCGCCACCCCCGTGATGCCCACGCCGTTCTTGGCGCCCGCGATCTCGCCCGCGACATGGGTGCCGTGCGGGGAGCCGCCGGTGGTGAACGGCCGCCAGGCGCCGTCCGTGGTGTCCGGCTTGCCGGTGATGCAGCTGACCGACTTGGCCCGGTCGAAGTTGGGCGCGATGTCGGGGTGGGTGTCGTCGACGCCCGTGTCGATCACGCCGACCGTGACCTTGGAGCTGCCCAGCGTCTTCTCGTGCGCCTTGTCCGCCTTGATCGCCTTCAGGTCCCACTGGAGCGGCTCCAGGGGGTCCTCGCCCGGCGCGGCCTTCGCGGAGGCGGCCTTGAGGTCCTCGGCCGTGAGGTGCTTCGGGCTGCCCACGTCGGTGGTGGACTGCGCGGGCAGCGGGGCGGTGCGGGTGGCGCCCGCCGAGTCGACGCCCCGGACCTTGCGGATCGTCTTGGCGAAGTCCGCGTTCGCGGAGTGCACGACGAGCACGCCTATCCGGTCGTAGGCCTGGAGCACCGAGCCGCCCGCCTGGGCCACGGCTCTCTGGACCCGGGCCGAATTCCCCTGCCCGGGGCGGACGTTGACGATGTAGCTCAGCTCGGGACCGGCGGTCGCGGCCGCCTTCGGGGCGACGGACCCGGCGCCGTCCGAGGCGGCCGACGCGGTGCCGGGGAGCAGCGCGAGCGCGACGGCGGTGGCCAGGCCCGCCGAGGCCGCGACGGCGCGGCGCGTACGGGAGATGTGCAACGGCATGGGGTCTCCATGGGGTTGGCGGAACTCTCGGTACGTAGCGGAAAAGGAGCGTATGGAGGAGCGGAAGCCGAAGTCGACGCGGAGGAGCGGGACGACGGCGCGCTGAGGAACACCGGCTCTTGAGACCGCCCGCCGGGCGCCGGGGCCGGACGGGCGCGTTGAGCAGTGAAGCTATCGCCGATCATCCCGGCGGATCAACGCCTTCCGCCGAGTTCGCGGAGAAAGTCGCACAGTCGCGCCCCGGGGGAGCACGGAACGAGCCATGCGCCCGCGCAGGATGCGCCAAGGAGAAAACGGCCGGACTGAACCGAGACGGCCCGCGCCCCGTGCCGTTGTCAGGGGGACCGCATCCCCTCCCCAGCGGAGACCCCGTGTCCGACCTGTCCGCGCCCGCCGCATCCACGTCCCCACCGCCGCCCGCACCGCCGTCCGCATCCGCAGCACCCCCCGCACCGCTCGCCGCACCACCCTCCCCATCCGCTTCCACATCGCGAGGAGATTCCGTGGCCACCGACGCGCCGCCGCCCGAAGCCGGGGCGGCCCCCGGCCCAGTCCAGCCCAGCACCGAGGCATTCGTCGCGGAGCAGCAGAGCGCGGAATTCGGTGAACTCCGCCGCGCCCACCGCTCGTTCGCCTTCCCGCTGACCGTCGCCTTCATCGCCTGGTACCTGCTGTACGTGCTGCTGTCCAGCTACGCGGGCGTCTTCATGGGCACCAAGGTCATCGGCAACATCAACGTGGCCTTCGTCTTCGGCCTCGCCCAGTTCCTGACCACCTTCCTCATCGCCTGGCTCTACTCGCGGCACGCCGCGGCGAAGCTCGACCCCAAGGCCGAGGCCATCAAGTCCCGTATGGAGGCCGACGCATGAGCCCCGCCCTCGTCCCGCTCGCCGCCGTCTCGACCACCGAACACCGGCCACTGATCATCACCCTGTTCGCGGTGTTCGTCGCCGCGACCCTCGCCATCACCGTCTGGGCCGGCCGGCAGACCAAGAACGCCTCCGACTTCTACGCGGGCGGCCGCCAGTTCACCGCCTTCCAGAACGGCCTCGCCGTCTCCGGCGACTACATGTCCGCCGCGTCCTTCCTCGGCATCGCCGGCGCCATCGCCCTGTTCGGCTACGACGGCTTCCTCTACTCGATCGGCTTCCTGGTCGCCTGGCTGGTGGCGCTCCTGCTGGTCGCCGAGCCGCTGCGCAACTCCGGCCGCTACACGATGGGCGACGTGCTCGCCTACCGGATGCGGCAGCGCCCCGTGCGCACCGCGGCCGGTGCCTCCACGATCGTCGTGTCGATCTTCTACCTGCTCGCGCAGATGGCCGGCGCCGGTGTCCTCGTCTCGCTGCTGCTCGGCATCACCACCGACGCCGGCAAGATCCTCATCGTCGCCCTGGTCGGCGTCCTGATGATCGTGTACGTCACCATCGGCGGCATGAAGGGCACCACCTGGGTGCAGATGGTCAAGGCCGTGCTGCTCATCGCGGGCGCGCTCCTCATGACCTTCCTGGTGCTGCTCAAGTTCCACTTCAACGTCTCCGACCTGCTCGGCAGCGCCGCGGAGAAGAGCGGCAAGGGCGCGGCGTTCCTGGAGCCGGGCCTCAAGTACGGCGTGAGCGGCACGTCCAAGCTGGACTTCATCTCGCTGGGCATCGCCCTGGTGCTCGGCACCGCGGGCCTGCCGCACATCCTGATCCGTTTCTACACGGTGCCCACCGCCAAGGCCGCCCGGAAGTCGGTGAACTGGGCGATCGGCATCATCGGCGCCTTCTACCTGATGACGATCGCGCTCGGCTTCGGCGCCGCGGCCCTGGTCGGGCCCGCGGCCATCAAGGCGCAGAACCCGGCGGGCAACACCGCGGCCCCGCAGCTCGCCGAGTACCTCGGCGGCGGCGTCGGCACCACCGGCGGCGCGACCCTGCTCGCGGTGATCTCGGCGGTCGCCTTCGCGACCATCCTCGCCGTGGTCGCCGGCCTCACCCTCGCCTCGTCCTCCTCCTTCGCGCACGACATCTACGCCAACGTCATCCGCAAGGGGAAGGCGACCGAGAAGGAGGAGATGCGGGCCGCGCGGTGGGCCACCGTCTTCATCGGCGCGGTCGCGATCCTGCTCGGCGCCTTCGCCCGCGACATGAACGTGGCGGGCCTGGTCGCGCTCGCCTTCGCGGTGGCCGCCTCCGCGAACCTGCCGACCATCCTCTACAGCCTGTTCTGGAAGCGCTTCACCACCCAGGGCGCCCTCTGGTCGATCTACGGCGGCCTGTTCAGCTCGGTGTTCCTGGTGCTGTTCTCGCCCGTCGTCTCCGGCAACCCGAAGACGTCCATGTTCAAGGGGGTCGACTTCCACTGGTTCCCGCTGGAGAACCCGGGCCTCATCTCGATCCCGCTGGGCTTCCTGCTCGGCTGGATCGGATCGCTGCTCTCCAAGGAGGAGCCCGACCGGGGCAAGTACGCCGAGCTGGAGGTGAAGTCCCTGACGGGCATCGGCGCCCACTGAGGGCCGCCCGCGACGTACGTCCGCACGGCGGGCGGCCGAGGCCGTGTCGTAGGACCCTACGACACGGCCTCGCCGCACCTCGTGACAATCGGCCCCTCCCGTTGTCGTAGGTCTCGCGTAGGCTCGGCTGTATACACATTCGGCAGACGTTCGACCGAACTCCGGCCGGACGTCGACGGACAGGGGAGGGGGCCCACAAGTGCTCATCGACACCTACGGCCGGGTGGCCACCGACCTTCGCGTCTCGCTCACCGACCGGTGCAATCTGCGGTGCACGTACTGCATGCCGGAAGAGGGCCTGCAGTGGCTGGCCAAGCCCGATCTGCTGACCGACGACGAGATCGTCCGTCTCATCCGCATCGCCGTCACCGACCTCGGCATCACCGAGGTCCGCTTCACCGGCGGCGAGCCGCTGCTGCGCCCCGGCCTGGTCGGGATCGTCGAGCGCTGCGCCGCCCTGGAGCCGCGCCCCCGGATGTCGATCACCACCAACGGCATCGGCCTCAAGCGCACCGCCGCGGCCCTGAAGGCGGCGGGCCTCGACCGGGTCAACGTCTCACTCGACACCCTGCGGCCCGAGGTCTTCAAGACGCTGACCAGGCGCGATCGTCACAAGGACGTCATCGAGGGCATGGCGGCCGCCCGCGAGGCGGGCCTGACCCCGGTCAAGGTCAACACCGTCCTGATGCCGGGCCTCAACGGCGACGAGGCCCCCGACCTGCTGGCCTGGGCCGTCGAGCACGACTACGAGCTCCGCTTCATCGAGCAGATGCCGCTGGATGCCCAGCACGGCTGGAAGCGCGACGGCATGATCACCGCCGGTGACATCCTCGCCTCGCTGCGTACGCGCTTCACGCTGACCCCCGAGGGCGACGACGAGCGGGGCTCGGCGCCCGCCGAGCGCTGGGTGGTCGACGGCGGCCCGCACACCGTGGGCGTCATCGCCTCGGTGACCCGCCCGTTCTGCGGCTCCTGCGACCGGACCCGGCTCACCGCCGACGGCCAGGTGCGCACCTGCCTGTTCGCCCGCGAGGAGTCCGACCTGCGCGCGGCCCTGCGCTCGGACGCCGGTGACGAGGAGATCGCCCGCCTGTGGAAGCTGGCGATGTGGGGCAAGAAGGCCGGTTCCGGTCTCGACGACCCCTCGTTCCTGCAGCCCGACCGCCCGATGTCAGCGATCGGCGGCTGAGCCGGCCGACTCCCACTCGGCGAGCGTCACCACATCCTTCAAGAAGCCCCGTACGCCCAGGAATTGGGACAGGTGCTCGCGGTGCTCTCCGCACGCGAGCCACGTCTTGCGGCGCTCCGGGGTGTGGATCTTCGGGTTGTTCCACGCGAGCACCCACACGGCGTCGGCGCGGCAGCCCTTGGCGGAACAGATGGGGGTCTCGGCGCTGGTCTCGTCACTCACAGAGACAATTGTGCGGCATGCGGCCCGGTACGAAGCCCCGTACAAATGGCGACGCCGAGCAGCCACGGGGGGAGCTGCCCGGCGTCGGTCCGTCGCTCCGACGGGGGATGCGGAGCGCTTACGAAGTATGTCATGGGGGACCCGGTGTGGTGCACCGGAACTTCATGATTGATCTGAGGTTTTATTGAGCTTCGCCGACCGGTGCCCGATCAGCCGCGTTCGCGTGAACGCCACTCCGGGTCACCGTCCGCGGCTTCCGTCGGGGATTCCGCGGGGCCGCCCACGGGGGCCGCGCCGAGGGCGGGCCGGACAGGGGCGGGGATGAAGGTGGAGGGCAGTGAAGTCACGTTCTCCCGGCCCGCGTTGGCGAACACGACCGCCACATAGGGCAACAGCGCGCCCAGCACCAGAGTCACGATGGCGACAGGACGCTCAACGTTCCACAGCACTGCGGTCAGCACCACCGAAACGGTGCGGACCGACATCGAGATCACATAGCGGCGCTGCCTGCCCCTGACGTCCTCGTCGAGCGACCGGCGGGCTCCGGTGATCCGGAAGACCTGGCCGCTGCTCTGCTTCCGCATCACGTTCCACCACCCGAGTTCCACGGCGGGCTCTCCCCGGCCCGGACTGCTATCACCGTACGCCGCGGGTCCGCCGGGTTCGAGACCGGGGCGGCTCCAACCTGCGCGGATGCCCCCGTACCCGCCACGTATGGACGTATCCGACATGCGCCGTACCGAGGACGGGCCGACACTGGCTGAACCTGCTCACGTCGAGCCGTACAAGGAGGCAGCCATGGGCTGGTTGTGGGCCATCATCGTGGGATTCGTGCTCGGTCTCATCGCCAAGGCGATCATTCCCGGCAAGCAGCACAGTCCGCTCTGGCTGACCACCATCTTCGGCATCATCGGCGGCGTGGTCGGCAACTCGATCGCCCGGGCGATCGGGATCGCAGAGACCAAGGGCATCGACTGGGGCCGGCACGGGCTGCAGATCGCGGCCGCCGTCGTCATCGTCTTCCTGGGCGACATGCTCTACATGGCGGTGCGGGGCAACAAGCAGAGAGCCTGACGGCACGGCATCAAGAGAGCCTGACGGCACGGCACAAGGGGGCGGCTCCGCGAAGGAGCCGCCCCCTTGTGCGCCGTTCACCGGTCGGGCGTCGACGCCTGTGCGCCGGTACCGGTCAGGCGCCGACGAGCTCGACGGCCGCCAGGTTCTTCTTGCCCCGGCGCAGCACCAGCCAGCGTCCGTGCAGGAGGTCCTCCGCCGTGGCCACCGCGTCCTCGGCCGTCACCTTCACGTTGTTCACGTAGGCGCCGCCCTCCTTCACGGTGCGGCGGGCCGCCGACTTGCTGGCGACCAGGCCCACCTCGGCGAACAGGTCGGTGACCGGGCCGAGCGCGGCCACCTTGGCGTTCGGCAGCTCGGACAGGGCGGAGGTCAGCGTCGCCTCGTCGAGCTCCGCGAGCTCGCCCTGGCCGAACAGCGCCCTGGACGCGGCGACGACCGCCGCGCACTGGTCGGCGCCGTGCACCAGCGTGGTCAGCTCCTCGGCGAGCGCCCGCTGTGCGGCGCGCGCCTGCGGGCGCTCCTCGGTGAGCTTTTCCAGCTCCTCGATCTCCTCGCGGGACTTGAAGCTGAAGATCCGCAGGAACTTCGAGACGTCCCGGTCGTCCGCGTTCAGCCAGAACTGGTAGAACGCGTACGGCGTGGTCCGCTCGGGGTCGAGCCAGACCGTGCCGGACTCCGTCTTGCCGAACTTGGTGCCGTCCGCCTTGGTGATCAGCGGCGTGGCAAGGGCGTGCACCTCGGCGTCGGGCTCGACCCGGTGGATCAGGTCGGTGCCCGCCGTGAGGTTGCCCCACTGGTCGCTGCCGCCGGTCTGCAGCGTGCAGCCGTACCGGCGGTTCAGCTCCAGGAAGTCCATGCCCTGCAGGATCTGGTAGCTGAACTCGGTGTAGCTGATGCCCGCGTCGGAGTTGAGCCGGCGCGAGACGGCCTCCTTCGCGATCATCTTGTTGACCCGGAAGTACTTGCCGACGTCCCGCAGGAAGTCGATGGCCGACAGGCCCGACGTCCAGTCGAGGTTGTTGACCATGGTCGCGGCGTGCGGGCCCTCGAAGTCGAGGAACCGCTCGATCTGGCCGCGCAGCCGCTCGACCCACCCCGCGACGACCTCCGGCGCGTTCAGCGTGCGCTCCGAGTTGGGCTTCGGGTCGCCGATCAGGCCGGTGGCTCCGCCGACCAGGCCCAGCGGCCGGTTCCCCGCGAGCTGGATCCGGCGCATGGTGAGGATCTGCACCAGGTTGCCCAGGTGCAGGCTGGGCGCGGTCGGGTCGAAGCCGCAATAGAACGTGACGGGACCGTCCGCGAACGCCTTGCGCAATGCGTCCTCGTCAGTGGAGAGGGCGATCAGCCCACGCCACTGCAGTTCGTCGACGATGTCCGTCACGGGTCTCTTGTCTCCTTCAGACGTGCTTACTGACAGCACCGAGGTTATACGCCCTGGCTGACCGAACTCATGTTGAAGTCGGGGATGCGCAGCGCGGGCATCGCGGTCCGGGTGAAGTAGTCGTTCCACTCCCGGGGCAGGGTCTTCCCGGTACGGCCCGCCTCGGTGGCCCGCGACAGGAGGTCGACCGGCGACTCGTTGAACCGGAAGTTGTTCACCTCGCCGACCACCTCGCCGTTCTCGACGAGGTACACCCCGTCCCGGGTCAGACCGGTCAGGAGCAGGGTCGCCGGGTCCACCTCGCGGATGTACCACAGGCACGTGAGGAGCAGTCCGCGCTCGGTGGCGGCGACCATTTCGTCCAGGGTGCGCTCGCCGCCGCCGTCCAGGATCAGGTTGCCGGCGGACGGGGCGAGCGGCAGGCCGGTCAGGGCGGCGCTGTGCCGGGTGGTGACCAGGTTCTCCAGGCGGCCCGCGCGGATCCAGTCGGTCGCGGTCAGCGGGAGCCCGTTGTCGAACACCGACTCCGTGTCGCCCGAGGAGTGCGCCACCTGGAACGGCGCGTACTCAAGGCCCGGCTCGTTCGGGTCGCTGCGCAACGTGAGCGGGAGCGGGGAGAGGGTGTCGCCGACGCGGGTACCGCCGCCCTGCTTCGAGAAGACGGTCCGGCCCTCGGCGGCGTCCCGGGCCGCCGCCGACCAGATCTGGTAGATCAGCAGATCGGCCACGGCGGTCGGCGGCAGCAGCGTCTCGTAGCGTCCGGCCGGCAGTTCGACGCGGCGCTCGGCCCAGCCGAGCCGGCGGGCGAGCTCCTCGTCGAGGGCGGCCGGGTCGACGTCCTTGAAGTCCGCCGTCGCCCGCCCCGCCCAGGCCGAGCGGGCCCGGTCCGGGGACTTGGCGTTGAGCTCCAGCGTGCCGTTGGGCTGGTCGTGCCGCAGCCGCAGGCCCGTGGAGGTGCCGAGGTAGGTGGAGCTCAGTTCGTGGTTGGCGAAGCCGTACAGCTCGCGGCCGCCGGCCCGGGCCCGTGCGAAGGCCTCGCCCAGGGCGGGCGCGAAGTCGGTGAACACGGCGGAGGTCGTCTCCGCGGGGGCGTCGGTGAAGTCGGCCGACGCCGGGACGCCGGTGACCAGCGGCTGGGCGTCCTCGGCGGGCCCGGCGCCGCGCGCGGCCGCCTCGGCGGCGCGCACCAGGGGCTCCAGGTCGTCGGCGGTGACGGCCGAGCGCGACACGACACCGGAGGCGGTGCCCTCGGCGCCGTCCACCGTCGCGATCACGGTCAGGGTCCGCCCCCGGGTGACGCCGTTGGTGGTCAGTGCGTTCCCGGCCCAGCGCAGGTTCGCCGAGGAGTGCTCGTCGGCGATGACGACACAGCCGTCGGCGGTGGAAAGCTCCAGGGCCCGCTCGACGATCTCGTGCGGCTTGACGGTCGTACGGGAGCTCATCGACCCGCCTCCTGCGTGGTGTTGAGACTGTGCTGACCCGGGGGACGCCCCCCGGACCCCCGGCCGGGGGCGCTGTGCTGGGACCCGTGCATCATCGACCCGCCTCCTGCGTGGTGTTGAGACTGTGCTGACCCGGGGGACGCCCCCCGGACCCCCGGCCGGGGCCGCTGTGCTGGGACCCGTGCATCATCGACCCGCCTCCTGCGTGGTGTTGAGGATGTTGACGCCGCGGAACAGGGCGGAGGGGCAGCCGTGGGAGACCGCGGCGATCTGGCCCGGCTGGGCCTTGCCGCAGTTGAAGGCGCCGCCCAGGACGTAGGTCTGGGGGCCGCCGACCTTTTCCATCGAGCCCCAGAAGTCGGTGGTGGTCGCCTGGTAGGCGACGTCGCGGAGCTGGCCCGCGAGGCGCCCGTTCTCGATGCGGAAGAAGCGCTGGCCGGTGAACTGGAAGTTGTAGCGCTGCATGTCGATCGACCACGAACGGTCGCCGACCACGTAGATGCCGCGCTCGACCCCGCCGATCAGATCCTCCGTGGAGAGCCCGCCCGGGTCCGGCTGCAGCGAGACGTTCGCCATCCGCTGGACCGGCACGTGCCCGGGGGAGTCGGCGAAGGCGCAGCCGTTGGAACGCCCGAGACCGGTCAACTTCGCGATGCGGCGGTCGAGTTGGTAGCCGACCAGGGTGCCGTCCTTCACCAGGTCCCAGGACTGCGCCGCCACGCCCTCGTCGTCGTAGCCGATGGTGGCGAGCCCGTGCTCGGCGGTCCGGTCGCCGGTCACGTTCATCACCCCCGAGCCGTACGCCAGCTTGCCCAGCTGGTCGAACGTGGCGAACGAGGTGCCCGCGTACGCCGCCTCGTAGCCGAGCGCGCGGTCCAGCTCGGTGGCGTGGCCGATCGACTCGTGGATGGTCAGCCACAGGTTGGACGGGTCCACCACGAGGTCGTAGCGGCCGCCCTCGACGCCGGGCGCCCGCATCTTCTCGGCCAGAAGCGACGGGATCTCCTCCAGCTCCGCGTCCCAGTCCCAGCCGGTGCCGGTCAGGTACTCCCAGCCGCGCCCGGCCGGCGGCGCGATGGTGCGCATCGAGTCGAACTCGCCGGTCGTGCGGTCCACCGCGATCGCCGTGACCTGCGGGTGCAGCCGCACCCGCTGCTGGGTGGTCACGGTGCCCGCGGTGTCCGCATAGAACTTGTTCTCGTGCACCGTGAGCAGGGACGCGTCCACGTGCTCGACCCCGGCCGCGCCGAGCAGCCGCGCGCTCCAGTCGGCGAGCAGGGCGCTCTTGTCCCCGTCCGGCACGCTGAAGGGATCGATCTCGTACGCGGAGATCCAGGTCTTCTCGGAGTGCACCGGCTCGTCCGCGAGCTCGACCCTCTCGTTCGACCCCGCGGCCGCGATGACCTTCGCGGACAGCTTGGCCATGGCCACCGCCCGGGAGGCGACCTTGGCCGCCGCGTCCATCGAGAGGTCGACCCCGGAGGCGAACCCCCAGGCGCCGCCGTGCACCACCCGCACCGCATAGCCGAGGTCGGTGGTGTCCGAGGAACCGGCGGGCCGCGCGTCCCGCAGCCGCCAGGCGGCGCTGCGCACCCGCTCGAAGCGGAAGTCGGCATGATCGGCACCGAGCGCGCGGGCCCGCGCGAGCGCCGCGTCGGCGAGTGCCCGCAGCGGCAGCGCCGTGAAGGCTTCGTCGATGGAATGGGTCCCTGATGGCACAGCTGTCTCCCCTGTCGTACGAGACCGGTCGCCCCGATCATGTCGCGTCGGCGGGCCTCGTGACTACGCCCTTTCTGTAGGGACCCGACAGCGCTCGTTCCGCGCCACTGTCACGGCCCGATTCCTCGTAAGTCGGGCGGTACCGATAGTTTGCGGGGAGTACGAATCCGCCTATCGAAAGGGTGATCCGTTGAGCCGCTCGGTTCTCATCACCGGAGGTAACCGGGGCATCGGCCTCGCCATCGCCCGCGCTTTTGCCGACAGCGGCGACAAGGTCGCGATCACGTACCGCACCGGAGAGCCGCCGGCCGCCCTGACCGAACTGGGTGTCCTGGCCGTCAAGTGCGACATCACGGACACCGAGCAGGTGGAGCAGGCCTACAAGGAGATCGAGGACAAGCACGGTCCCGTCGAGGTCCTGGTCGCCAACGCCGGCGTCACCAAGGACCAGCTCCTGATGCGCATGTCCGAGGACGACTTCACCTCCGTCCTCGACACGAACCTCACCGGCACCTTCCGCGTCGTCAAGCGCGCCAACCGTGCGATGCTGCGCGCCAAGAAGGGCCGCGTGGTGCTGATCTCCTCCGTCGTGGGGCTGCTCGGCTCGGCGGGACAGGCCAACTACGCCGCCTCCAAGGCCGGCCTCGTGGGCTTCGCCCGGTCGCTCGCGCGTGAGCTCGGGTCCCGGAACATCACTTTCAACGTCGTGGCACCCGGTTTCGTCGACACCGACATGACCAAGGTGCTCACCGAGGAGCAGCGCTCGGGCATCGTGTCCCAGGTGCCGCTGGGCCGCTACGCGCAGCCCGAGGAGATCGCCGCCGCGGTGAAGTTCCTCGCCTCGGACGACGCCTCGTACATCACTGGAGCCGTCATCCCGGTTGACGGCGGATTGGGCATGGGTCACTGATCACCATGAGCGGAATTCTCGAGGGCAAGCGCATCCTGATCACCGGTGTGCTGATGGAGTCCTCCATCGCCTTCCACGCCGCGAAGCTGGCTCAGGAGCAGGGCGCCGAGGTCATTCTGACCGCCTTCCCGCGGCCGACCCTGACCGAGCGCATCGCCAAGAAGCTCCCCAAGCCCGCCAAGGTGCTTGAGCTCGACGTGACCAACCAGGAGCACCTGGACCGGATCGCGGGCCTGGTCAAGGCGGAGCTCGGTGGCCTCGACGGCATCGTGCACTCCATCGGCTTCGCCCCGCAGGACGCGCTCGGCGGCAACTTCCTGAACACGCCGTTCGAGTCGGTCGCCACCGCCATGCACGTCTCGGCGTTCTCGCTGAAGTCGCTCACCATGTCGCTGCGCGAGCTGCTCGCCCCGGGCAGCGCGGTCGTCGGCCTCACCTTCGACGCGCAGTTCGCCTGGCCGCAGTACGACTGGATGGGCCCGGCCAAGGCCGCCCTGGAGGCCACCTCCCGGTACATGGCCCGGGACCTGGGCAAGGACGACATCCGCTGCAACCTGATCTCGGCGGGACCGATCGGCTCCATGGCCGCCAAGTCCATTCCCGGCTTCGCCGAGCTCGCGGACGTGTGGAACCACCGCTCCCCGATGGAGTGGAACATGGCCGACCCCGAGCCGGCCGGCAAGGGCGTCGTCGCGCTCCTCTCGGACTGGTTCCCGAAGACCACGGGCGAGATCATCCACGTCGACGGCGGTCTGCACGCCGTGGGTGCCTGACCCCGCACGGCTCGTTCGCGGCCGCCCACCGGAGCCTTCCGGTGGGCGGCCGCCGTGCGTGCGCCGCGACTTCACCGCAGACTGATCGCAACGGACATGTCGGGCGATCGGCCGGGGAGGAGGTGGGGGTGTGGGTGCCTCGCGTGCACGTCCCCCGGACGAGGGGGGCCCGCGCCGGGTCCGGCGCCCTCTGCTCGTGCACCCGCTGCGGGTCGGGCAGCGGCGGGCGTTGGCCCTGTTGTTCGTCCTGATGGTGGCGGCGGCCGGGTTCGCGGCGCCCTCCGTGGTACGGGCCGCGACCGCCCCCGACGCACCGCCCGCGGCCCCGAGGCCCGAGCCGTTCGGCGCCGCGTGCCACACCTCCGTACAGGGCTCGCATGTGACCGCGTACTGCCACAACCCCTATCCGGCCACCGACCGGGTGCGGCTGCACACCGACTGCGCGAACTGGTGGGACCTGGACGCGGACGCGGCCGCGGTGGAGGTGGGCCCCGGGCAGACCGTGCGCCTCACCGACCGGTGCTGGAAGGACGTGCGCACCGTGTGGGTGACCCACCAGAAGGCGTCCTGAGGACCGACGGGCCCGCGGTCAGCGGGTTTCGAGGCGGTCCGGCAGGCAGATGAAGGCATGGGCCGCGGCCTCGGACGCGGCCGTCTCCGCGTCCCCGGCACGGATCGCGTCGACCATCCGGGCGTGGTCCATGTGGCGCTCCGGCGTCATGTCGAGCGACACGTCGTCCCGCAGCCAGTCGCGCAGGAGATGCCCGAGGTCCGCGTACAGCTCGGTCAGGACGTCGTTGTGCGAGGCCGCCACGACCGCGAGGTGCAGCGTCGCGTCCGCCGCCACGAACGCCTCCCGGTCGCCCGAGGCCCAGGCCTCCTCGCGCCGCTCCAGGAGCGTGTCCAACTGCTTGAGCTCGCGCTCGGTACGCCGTTCGGCGGCCAGCCTGGCCGCCGAGGACTCCAGGGTGGAGCGCAGCTCGGCCACATGGCGCGGGTCCGCGTCGGCGAAGCGGCGGTGCATCACCCCGGCCAGCTCGCTCGTCGCCACGACATAGGTGCCCGAGCCCTGGCGGATGTCGAGCAGCCCGTTGTGCGCGAGCGCGCGGACCGCCTCGCGGACCGTGTTGCGCGCCACCCCGAGCTGCTCGACCAGCTCCGGCTCGGTGGGGATGCGTGAACCCACCGGCCACTCGCCCGAGGTGATCTGGTTGCGCAACTGCGCGATCACCTGGTCGGCGAGGGCGGATCGCCGGGGAGAGCTGAGCGTCATGGTGCTCCAGTCCGAGAGGGGGTGGGATACCGGAAAATCTAGCGGGCATCGATTGGACAACCAATCATCCCATGATTCTATGATGGCACCATGCCCGACGAAGAGACCACCACGCTGAGCCCCGCGCCCACCGTTCCCGCCGAGTCCCTCCAGGCCCCCGCACCCGCCGGTGCGGACCGGGCGCCGGCGTGGACGCGCTGGCTCGTACCGCTCGCGCTGGTGCTCGCCGCGGTCAACCTGCGCCCCGCGATCACCAGCCTCGGCTCGCTGATGAAGGAGGTCACCGGCGGGCTGCACATGAGCGGCGGCATCGCGGGTGTCCTCACCTCGGTCCCCGCGTTCTGCTTCGCCGTCTTCGGCATCATGGCGCCGCGCCTGGCCCGCCGGTTCGGCCCCGGCGCCGTCGTCTTCGCCGGCATGGCCGCCATCACCGCGGGCCTGCTCCTGCGCTCCTTCGCGGGCGGCACCGTCACCTTCCTCGCGGCCAGCGCGCTCGCCCTGATGGGCATAGCCCTGAGCAACGTCCTGATGCCGGTCATCGTCAAGCGGTACTTCCCGGACCGGGTCGGCTCGATGACCGGCCTCTACTCGATGGCGCTCGCCGCGGGCACCTCGCTCGCCGCGGTCACCACCGTGCCCCTCACCGACGCGCTCGGCGGCAGCTGGCGCCAGGGCCTCGGCATCTGGGCGCTGCTCGCCGTCGTCGCCGTGGCGGTCTGGATTCCGCTGACGCGCGACCGCTCCGCGAGCGCGGGCCCGGCCATCGGCGCCACGGACGAGGCCGCCCCGGCGCTGCGCATCACCCGCAGCGGCACCGCCTGGGCGCTCGCCTGCTTCTTCGGACTCCAGGCCACCGGCGCCTACATCACCATGGGCTGGATGCCGACGATCTTCCGCGACGCGGGCGTCTCGGCCGGCACCGCGGGGCTGCTCCTGTCCATCACCATGGTCATGGGCGTGCCGCTCGGCTTCGTCATCCCGTGGCTCGTCAACCGGCTGCGCAGCCAGGGCCCGATCGTGGTCGCGCTCGGCGCCTGCGGTCTGGGCGGCTACGCCGGGCTCTACCTGGCGCCCGCCTCCGGCGCCTGGGCCTGGGCGCTGCTGCTCGGCGTCTCCAACTGCGCTTTCCCGCTCGCCCTGACGATGATCAGCAAGCGGTCCCGGAGCCACGCGGGCGTGGTGCGCCTGTCGGCCTTCGCCCAGTGCGTCGGCTACCTGCTCTCCATCCCGGGCCCCCTCCTGGTCGGCGTCCTGCACGACCGCACCGGCGGCTGGGACCTGCCCATCGCCCTGATGGCGGGCCTCATGGTCCCGCAGATCGTCGTGGGCATCCTCGCCGGGCGCGACCGTACGATCGAGGACGAGGCCGGGGCCCGGCGATAGCGGGCGAAACCGGGATGCGACACTGGCCGCATGCCAGTGCTCGAACCCAATCCGCAGAACAGCCACAAGAAGCTCCTGCTCGTGCTCGGCGCGATGCTCGCCGTCACGGTCGTGGTCGCCGTCATCGCGACGCTCGCCTCCCCCTGACCGAAGCCCGGCCGAAGCCCGGCCGGAGCCCGGCCGGAGCCCGGCCGGAGCCCGGCCGGAGCCCGGCCGAAGCCTGATCGAGGCCCGGTCGGAGCCCGGCCGGAGTCCGTCCGGGCCCCGAACGAGGCCCCGGCGAGGCCGTGGTGGTGCTAGCCCCACCATCCCCTAGGGGGTCAGGGTCAGGGTCAAGTGGGTGGGTCACCGGATGGGACGACACCCGCCGCATCCGTAGGTTTTGAGGTACCGCGACGGACACCCCGTCCGCCCGCGGAACCCGAACCCAGCACCACCACGGAGGCGGTCATGTCGGCCCACACCCACCCCAGGTCCCCCCAACAGGGCGCCGGTGGCGTCGACTTCAAGCTGCCGTGGTGGGGCGTCGTACTGCCCGCCATCGCGTTCTTCGCGCTGCTCGCCCTCGTCATCGGTTCGGGTGACGCCCACGCCGTCTCCGGCGACGGCACCGTCGCCCACCTCGTCGACCGCATCCAGCACAGCCTCTCGCGCTGATCCGCACCCGCCTCAGCGGCCCCGCGCGTCACCCCCCTGGCGGAGCGCCCAACACCCTGCGCCCGCTGGCGCGATTCATGCGAAGCTGGGGAACATGAGCGTCGATACACCCCACAGGATCGTCCTTCTCCGGCACGCGAAAGCCGACTGGCCCGAGGTGTCCGACCACGACCGGCCGCTCGCCGAACGGGGCAGGGCGGACGCCCCCGCCGCGGGCCGCCGGCTGGCCGAGTCCGGCATCGCCTTCGACCTCGCCCTGTGCTCCAGCGCCGTAAGGACGCGCGAGACCTGGAAGCTCGCCGTCCACGAACTGCCGCAGCGCCCCCGGACGGTGTACGAGGAGCGGATGTACGAAGCCTCCCTCGGCGAGCTGATCGCGCTGGTCAACGAGACGCCCGAAGACGTCGCCGACCTGCTGCTCATCGGCCACAACCCCGGGATGCACGCAATGGCCGACGCGCTCGCGGGCGGCGCCGAGGGCGATGCGCTCTCGCGGATGAACCGCAGCGGCTTCCCGACCTCCTCCATCGCCGTGCTCTCCTTCAACGGCTCCTGGAAGTCCGTGGAACACGGCGTGGCCACGCTCGTCGACTTCTGGGCCCCGCACGCCTGAGCCCACGACCGCACCCCGTACGTGACGAAGGCCCCGGCGCACACAGCGCGCCGGGGCCTTGTCCGTCTGCGGCCGGGTATCCGTACGGAGGTCAGTCGACGAGGGCGTCGGCCGCCTCGACCTCTTCCCTGGTGATGCCGAGCAGATAGAGCACGGTGTCGAGGAAGGGCACGTTCACCGCGGTGTGTGCGGCCTCGCGCACCACCGGCTTGGCGTTGAAGGCGACGCCGAGTCCCGCCGCGTTCAGCATGTCGAGGTCGTTGGCGCCGTCGCCGATCGCCACCGTCTGGGCCAGCGGCACCCCCGCCTCGGCGGCGAACCTGCGCAGCAGCCGCGCCTTGCCCGCCCGGTCGACGATCTCGCCCGTGACCCGGCCGGTGAAGGTGCCGTCCTCGATCTCCAGGGTGTTGGCGGCGGCGAAGTCGAGCCCGAGCCGTTCCTTGAGATCGTCGGTGACCTGGGTGAACCCGCCCGAGACGACGCCCACTTGATAGCCGAGCGCCTTGAGCGTGCGGATCAGGGTGCGGGCGCCCGGGGTGAGCCGGACCTCGGCCCGCACCTTGTCCACGACCGAGGCGTCCAGGCCCCGCAGCAGCGCCACCCGGGCGTGCAGGGACTGCTCGAAGTCGAGCTCGCCGCGCATCGCGCGGGCGGTGACCTCGGCGACCTCGTCCTCGCAGCCGGCGTGCGCGGCGAAGAGCTCGATCACCTCGTCCTGGATCAGCGTGGAGTCGACGTCCATCACCACGAGCCGCTGGGCCCGCCGGTGCAGCCCCGCCGAGACGACGGCCACGTCCACACCGAGGGCGGCGGCCTCGGTCGCGAGCGCGGTGCGCAGGGGTGCCGTCTCGACGCCGGACACCGCGAACTCCACTGCGGTGACCGGGTACTTGGCGAGCCGGAAGATACGGTCGATGTTGCCGCCGGTGCCGGCGATGCGGGCCGCTATGGCCGCCGTGGACTCCGCGGTCAGCGGGTGCCCGAGCACGGTGACGTGCGAACGGCCGCTGCCGCGCGGCCTGTTGTCACCGGTGCCGGAGATGATCTCGGCCTCCAGGCGGAGCGACTCGGCCCAGCTGTGCACGGTGGCGCGCAGCTCGCCCTGGGAGGCGACGGTCGGCTCGGTGACCAGCGCGCACAGCACGAGCCGGCCACGGGAGACGACCTGCTCGATGTCGACGACGTCGACGGCGTAGGCGGCGAGGGTGTCGAAGAGCCCGGCGGTGATGCCGGGGCGGTCCTTGCCGAAGATCTTGACGAGGAGGGTCGGTACGTCAGAGCTCTGACCGGCGTCGGAGCCCTGGCCGGCGGGAGGCAGGGGCGATGGCGTCATGGTGATCCCACCGTATCGGCACGCGGTGCCTCGCCCGCACGGCGTCCCGCCCTGCGGACAGGCCCCCCTCGTACGGCCCCCGGACCGCGCGGTTCAGCCGCGGCGCCCGGGCGTCCCGGGCGTCCCGGGCGGCGGAGGCGGCCCCTCCCCCTCGGGCCGGGGCCGGGGCCGGGCGCGCGACCGGGGCCCGGGGCCCGGAAGGGTGGGGGAGCCGTGCAGGCCCGGGGGCAGCTTCATATACGGGTTGGTGTCGGGGTTCGGCGGACGGTGGGACGGCCCCGGGCGGTACGGCCCGGGCTCCCGCTCGTCGGGCGGTGCGGGTACGCCTCCCGGTGCCGGGCGGTACGGCCCGGGCCCCCGTTCGCCCGGCGCGGCCGGTACTCCCGGTGCCCGCGCGGCGGCCCCGGCCCGGCTCAGCCTCGCGAGGACGGCCGTCCCGCGCCCCGCGGCCCCCGACATCCGGGCGAGCAGCGCGCCCAGGGCGCCCGCCGCGGCCCCCCATCCGGCGCCGAGCGGCAGGGCGAGCCCCGCGTTGCCGTGCAGCTCCAGACCCGCCCCGAACGCGTCGAACCCCAGCACCGAAAGGGACGCGTTCGCGGACACCCCGGTGAGCCGCACGAGCAGGGGGAGCGCCACCGCGGTGGCCGCGGCCAGCGACAGCGCGCACCGCCCCACGAAGGCGCCCCCCGGGCGTCCGCCCACCGGCGTCCGGACCGCGCCGAGCACCCCCGCGCACAGCATCAGGCAGGCCGCCGCGACCGCCAACAGCCATACCCGTTGGTCGAGTTGGGCGAGCCGCCCCAGGGTCAGGGGCCGGTCGGAGTCCGTGGCGAGCAGCCGGCCGACCGGATCGGGGAGCACCGAGGCGAGCGCGCCGCCGGCGTGCCCGCTCCACGGCACGAACAGGCCGAGCGGGATCGCCGTCCACACCCCGTCGGGCGCGCCGAGCAGGGCCGCGCCCCCGATCCGCGCCGGATGCGCGTCACCGACCGCCGCGTACGCCGCCGCCGCGAGCCCCGCCGCCACCGCCACCAGGACCACCGTCACCACGGCCGACACCGCGGGCCGTACCACCCGGTGCAGTGCCGACCAGGCGCGCGGCAGCGGGGTGCGGCGCGAGGCGAGGAGGGCGATCACCAGGACCACGGCCGCCCAGCACGCCGCGCCCACCAGCGAGCGTCCCGCATCCACGCCGAAGCCGACCCGGGCCTTCGCGCCCGTGAGGTCGGCGAGCCGGCCCGGCAGCAGCCCGCCGATGCCCCCGAGGCCGGGGATGCCCGGCACCGCGGGCACCTCGGCGCCGCCCGGACCCAGCCCGGTGCCGTCGAGCGTGACGAGGTCGTGCCCGGCCCAGGCGAGGACGGCGACGACGGCGACGAAGAGGACCACCACCGCGGCCGCGCGGGCCGCCAGTTCGGCGCCGGGGACCGTGGCGCCGGCCGCCCTCAGCGAACGAAGGAAGAAGAAGGAGAGCAGCAGCGCGCCCGCGAGGCCGACGCCCAGTGGCGCGAAATCGACGCTCGTCCTCGCCTCGGCCCCGCTCAGACCGAAGGCCGAGACGTCACCGGACGGGGTGACCGAGCCGCCCGCCCCGAGCACCACCACGGCCGCCGTCATCGGCCCGAGCGCACCCACCGCGTCCGCCCCGAGCAGATGCAGCCCGAGGGCTGCCGTGCCCGCCATCGCGACGAGGGCCCAGCTCACCGCGGCGATCGAGGCGAGTACGACGTCGCCCCAGCGGATCACGCCCCGGCCCGCATTGCCGCCCACGCTCATCAGGAACCCCCGATACGAGCCGACTTGCCCCATTCACTACGGAGAGCGCGTTTTCACCCACCGCCGGGCCCTTTATGTGCGGACATCATGATCCGTACGCACTCATGGGTTCTTACTACTCTCGGGGGGTGTTTGGCCCACGTCAACGGGCGTACTTCCAGGGCCTGTTGCCGGACCGGGACCGTACTGTGCACGGTCTGTGCCGGTAATTCACAAGGCCCGGGTTTCGGATACGAGCCCGGGCCTGAAATAGTTCCCCACGATGTTCACCATCCCTAGACTCCCTGTGTCGGGAGTCACAGGCCTCCGGTGCGGAGGTCTTTCGGGGGACGATAAGTGGGGCTGGAGTGCCGGAACTCGTACTGGAATTGAATGGCAGCACCTGGACGCTCGATCCGTCCAGGTCGTACACCCTCGGACGTGATCCGCAAGGTGACCTCGTGGTCGACGACGCCAGAGTCTCGTGGCGGCACGCCACGGTCAGCTGGAACGGCCGGAGTTGGGTCGTCGAGGACCACGGATCGACCAACGGCACCTATGTGCAGGGCCAGCGGATCCACCAGATGGACATCGGCCCCGGCTCCTCGGTCCACCTCGGCAACGCGACCGACGGCCCGCGGCTGAATCTGACCGGCGCCGCCGCGGCCGCCTACGCACAGCCCGCGGCCCAGCAGGCGCAGGCCGCGCCCGTCCACCCCCAACCCCAGCAGGCCCCGCCCCAGCAGGGCGGCTGGGCACAGCAGCCCCAGCAGGCGCAGGTCCCGCAGCAGTGGCAGCAGCCGCAGCCCCAGCAGCCGCAGTTCCCTCAGCAGGGCGGGCCCGCGGGGACCGCGCCGGCCTACGGCGACCGCAGCCCGACCACGTTCCACCAGGTCGCGCTCGGCCGCGTCATGCGGATCGGCCGTGCGCTGGAGAACGAGCTGGTCGTCTCCGACCTCCAGGTCTCGCGCCACCACGCCGAGTTCCACGCGACGCCCGACGGCCGGATGGAGATCCGCGACCTCGGGTCCCACAACGGCACCTACGTCAACGGCCAGCCGATCGCCAAGGGCGGCAGCGTCCTGCTCGGCCCGCAGGACATCGTCGGCGTCGGCCACTCCACCTTCCGCATCGTCGGCGACCGGCTCGAAGAGTTCGTCGACACCGGTGACGTCTCCTTCTCCGCCCGCCATCTGACCGTCACGGTCGACGGCGGCAAGGACATCCTCAAGGACGTCTCCTTCGGCGTCCCCGAGAAGTCCCTCATCGCGGTCATCGGCCCCTCGGGCTCCGGAAAGTCGACCCTGCTCAAGGCGCTCACCGGCTACCGGCCCGCCAACAAGGGCGATGTCCTCTACGACAACCGCAACCTCTACAAGCAGTTCGCCGAGCTGCGCCAGCGCATCGGTCTGGTCCCGCAGGACGACATCCTGCACAAGGAGCTGACCGTCAAGAAGGCGCTGAAGTACGCGGCCAAGCTGCGCTTCCCCGCCGACACCACCGAGAGCGAGCGCCAGCAGCGCATCGACGAGGTGCTGCGCGAGCTCAAGCTGGACATCCACAAGGAGAAGAAGGTCACCTCCCTCTCCGGTGGCCAGCGCAAGCGCGTCTCGGTGGCTCTCGAGCTCCTGACCAAGCCGTCGCTGATCTTCCTCGACGAGCCCACCTCCGGTCTCGACCCGGGCATGGACCGCGACGTCATGCAGCTCCTGCGCGGCCTCGCCGACGACGGCCGCACCGTTCTGGTCGTCACCCACTCGGTGGCCGAGCTCGCGATCTGCGACAAGCTGCTCGTGATGGCGCCGGGCGGCTCGGTCGCCTACTTCGGGCCGCCCGAGGAGGCGCTGAACTTCTTCGGCTACGGCACCTGGGCCGATGTCTTCTCCGCCTTCGAGAGCTACCGCGACTACGACTGGGCGGGCCGCTGGAAGGGCTCGCAGCACTACCAGATGTACGCCGCGGACATCGACGCCGTCGCCCCGCAGTCGGTGCAGATGCCGCCGGCCCAGGCGATGAAGCCGCCCAAGCCCCAGGGCTGGGTCTCCCAGCTGTGGACGCTGATGCGCCGGTACGTCTCCGTCATCGCCTCCGACAAGGGCTTCCTCGCCCTGTCGGTCGCCCTGCCGGCGGTGATCGGCTCGGTCAGCGTCGTCATCCCGGCGAAGTTCGGCCTCGCGCCGCCCACGCCGCCGTCCCGTTTCAACGGCGACGCCGGAACAATCATGCTGATCCTCGCGGTCGGCATGTGCTTCTCGGGCGCGGCCAACTCCGTACGAGAACTGATCAAGGAACGGGTCATCTACGAACGGGAACGGGCCACCGGCCTGTCCCGCTCGGCGTACCTGATGTCCAAGATCCTGGTGCTCGGCGTCATCACGGCCTTCCAGGGCGTGATCCTCTGCGTGATCGGTTTCTCGACCCGCAAGCTGCCCGCCGAGGGCCTGGTGATGCCGCCGGCGGTCGAGATGTGCCTGGTCGTGATCGCGCTCGGCTTCACCTCGATGATGTTCGGCCTGATCATCTCCTCGCTGGTGAAGACCTCCGAGAAGACGATGCCGCTCCTGGTCATGTTCGCCATCGTCCAGGTCGTCTTCACCGGCATCCTGTTCAAGGTCTACGACTCCGTCGGCCTGGAGCAGTTCGCCTGGCTGATGCCGTCGCGCTGGGCCATCGCGGGCGCCGGCACGACCCTCGACCTCTCCCACCTGATGGGGCCGATGGACCAGAGCGACCCGACCAACCTCGACCCGCTGTGGAAGCACGACGCCACGCAGTGGTTCATCGACATCTCGGTGCTGCTGTTCATCGGTGTCGTCCTCGGCTTCTTCGTCGCGCGCCTGCTGCGCCGCCACGAGCCCGAGGTCATGCGCAAGTGACCCGTG
Source organism: Streptomyces xanthochromogenes (assembly GCF_014650455.1). Taxonomy (GTDB): domain Bacteria; phylum Actinomycetota; class Actinomycetes; order Streptomycetales; family Streptomycetaceae; genus Streptomyces; species Streptomyces xanthochromogenes. The sequence continues at coordinate 784,986 of NZ_BMUZ01000002.1, forward strand.
CCTGAGAGAGGCCCGGCAACGCGAAGAAGGGCGGCACCCCGCACGGGGTGCCGCCCTTCTTCGCTCACGGGCCCTGTCGAAAGGGATCAGTAGGCGCTGTTGACGTTGTCCATCGAGCCGTACTTGTCGGCCGCGTAGTTGGCGGCGGCGGTGATGTTGGCGACCGGGTCGTAGATGTTCCACGAGGTGCCGGGCACGTGGTAGGCGTTGAACGTGGGCTGGATGACCTGGAGCAGACCCTTGGACGGGATGCCGTTGATGGCGTTGATGTCCCAGCCGTTGATGGCCATCGGGTTGCCGGTCGACTCGCGCATGATGTTGCGGTGCAGACCGTCGTAGCTGCCCGGGATGCCCTTGCTCTTCATGATGTCGAGGGACTGGCGGATCCAGCCGTCGAGGTTGTTGGCGTAGACCGGCTTGCGGGCGGCGGAGCGGCTCGCGGCGGCGGCCTCGTCCCGCTTCTTCGCCTCGGCCTCGGCCTTCGCCTTGGCGGCAGCGGCGGCCTTGGCCTTCGCGGCGACCTGGGCCTGCTTGTCCGCGGTCACCTGCTGCTTGGAGACGTTCTGCGAGACCGTCTTGGTGCTGGCGACGGTCGCCGAGAAGGCGGCGGGCTCGGCGGCTATGGTCGCGGCGTTGCCCGACTGACCCGTCCCGGGGAAGACCGAGAGGGCGAGAGCGGCGGCGCCGAGGGCGGCGACACCGGCAATCGAGATCTTGTGCGTCTGGGGCAGACGACTGTGACCAGGGTTGCTGGACTCGGGCATGGCTGTTGGACCTCTTCCGAATGACTGGGGACGGCGCAGTGAAACGCCGCGGCGGTTGGCCGCAGCGCTGTGCGACGAGAGCCATTGTTAGCGGCCGCAAAATCTCGTGGCAAAGCTGCTACATACGAAGCCGGGTAGTGGATCACGAGCCGACGAAAGGCGGCTCGTACCCACTCCCGACGGGCTAACACGCCTTTTATTCGTCCACTAGCCGGCTTCGTAAGTGATGTGCGTCCTATGCGCGGGCTCACATCGGACGGGTAACAGAATCACCAGACGTTGCTGGAGCAATGCGCAGTGTGAGGGTTCTCCTCCGGAAGGAGGAGATGGACGTCGCCGAACTCGTGCCACAGGTAGAGCCGGCTCAGCGCCTGGTCGTAGGCGACGGCCAGCGCCTCGCGCCCCGCGATCGCCTCCAGCATCAGCAGATGCGAGGCCTCCGGCTCGTGCAGCCCCGTCAGGAGGCCGTCCACCACCCGCACCCCGCGCCGCGGCGTCACCACGAGATCGGTGAAGCCCGCCGCCTCCCGCACCACCCCGTCGGGCCCGGCCGCCGACTCCAGGGCCCGCACCGCCGTAGTCCCAATGGCCACGATGCGCCCACCCGCCTCCCGCCGCACCCCTTCCCGGGCAGCGCATCGCACGCCGCGCCCTCTGCCCGCGCGGGCCGCGTTCACCAGCAGGGCCGTCGACCGCGGCACCTCGAAGCGCTCCGGGTACGGCGGCTCGTGCGCCTCCGCCGACGCCACCCCCGTATGCAGCGTGACCGGCGCGAACAGCACCCCGCGCCGCACCAGCTCCGCGACCAGAGGGGCCGTGAAGGGCCGCGCCGCACTCGGCATCTCCGCCGAGCCGAGCCCGCCGGGCGCGGGCAGCGCGAACACCGTCTGGTAGGCCGCGAGCGGCTGGTCCCGCTCGGTGTAGGAGTACCGGATGGGCCGCCCGTACCGGCGCATCAGATCCGGTACGTCCCCCGCCGACGCCCGCGCCCACCACAGCCGGTCCGGGCTCAGCGCCTCGTCGAGCACGAGCCGCTCCCCGCCGGGCAGTGCCACGACGGCCCCGGCCCGGTCCCCGGTGCGCCGCTCCGTACTCCCGGACGCCCCGGGCGTCCGCAGCTCCACCGCCCAGCGCCCGTCCGCGCCCAGCGTCGAGAAGTGCACCACCACCGGCGCCCCCGCCACCACGCCGTCGACGGCAGCGGGCAGCGTCTGCGAGGTGTTGACCACCAGCACGTCGCCGGCCCGCAGCTGCCCCGCCAGATCGCGGAAGGCGTGATGGGAGACGGCCGTGCCGCGCGACACCATGAGGCGTACGTCGTCGCGCCCCGATCCGCGCACCTCCGCCGGCACCGAGGCGAGCAGCCCGTCCGGCACCCGCACCACCATGGGCGCCGTCACCGCCCGGCCTCCGCGCGACCGTCCGCCGCCACGGCCTTCCCGCGACCGTCCGCCGGGACGTCCTCCCCGTGGCCGGCCGCCAGTGCGGCAGCGCCGTAGCGGCCGCTCGGCGGGCGCTCGTCGAGCAGCCGCAGGAACCCCGGCACCACCGCCGAGGGCTCGGGCCGCCCCGAGTCGTCGTCCGGCACCGCCGCCGCGTACAGGTCGGTGCGCATGTCGCCCGGGTCCACCGCCCACACCCGCAGCCCCGGCTCCTCCACGGCGAGCACCGCCGCCAGCTGGTCCAGGGCCGCCTTCGACGCCCCGTAACCGCCCCACGTCCCGTATGCCTCGGCCGCCGCGTCCGAACTGACCGCGACCACCGTGCCCGTCGGGGCCGCCCGCAGCAGCGCGAGACCTTCCTGTACGAGCCCGAGCGCCGCGACCACATTGGTCTCCAGGGCCGCCCGCAGCCCCGCAAGACCGAGCTCCGCGAGCGGTACGAGCGGCTCCGCGCCCAGCGCGGAGGCGTTGTTCACCAGCAGATCGAGGCCGCCGAGCCCCCGCGCCGCCGCCACGAGCTCCGCCCGGTGCCGGGCGTCGGTGACGTCCCCGGGCAGCGCCACGACCTTCGCGCCGTACGGTTCCAGGCCGCGCGCAGCCTCCTTCAGTACGGGTGCCGTCCGGGCGTCCAGGACCAGATCCCAGCCCCGTGCCGCCAACGCTTCGGCCAGTGCCCTGCCCAGCCCCTTCGAGGCGCCCGTGATGATCGCAACCGGCATGATGTCCGACCCCTCTGTTCCGTCCGTCGACCTGTCGCTTCTCGGTCCGGTCCGGCTCCGCACCGCGTGCGGACCGGGCTGTTGCCCCGGGCCCCGCCCCGACCGGCCGGCCGAGGCGGGCTCCGATGGGTCCAGCGTGGCTCCGGGCACACCGGCGCCGCCTCGGACGTGGGGACCGGCCCGGGACGGCACTTCGCCCTAAGGCCGGTGGCCCGCCAGGGGTACTTCGGCCTAGGCCCGGCGGCCTAGGCGCCGGCCGTCCACAGGCCGAGGCGCACTGTCGCACTCCGCCGGTACGGTGACCACATGAGCCGTCCCGCCGACCCCGTCGGAGCAGGTCAGAGCCCGTCCCCGAGCGCGGGCCTCGCCGCCGTGAGCACCGCCCTGCTCGCGATGAGCAGGCACCTGGAGGTCGGGGACGTCCTCAAGACGATCACCGCGTCCGCGCGCGAACTCCTGGACGCGGAGTACGCGGCGCTCGGCGTCCCCGACGACCACGGCGGCTTCGCCCAGTTCGTGGTCGACGGCGTCAGCGACGAGCAGTGGCGGGCCATCGGACCACTGCCGCGCCAGCACGGCATCCTCGCCGCGATGCTCCACGAGGAGAAGGCCGAGCGCCTCGACGACGTCCGCAAGGACCCCCGCTTCGAGGGCTGGCCCGCCGCCCACCCCGACATGTCCGACTTCCTCGGCATGCCGATCCGTGATGGCGACGAGACGCTCGGCGCGCTCTTCCTCGCCAACAAGCGCTGCCCCCGCCCCGGCGGCGGCTGCGGCTTCACCGAGCACGACGAGGAACTGCTGCGGCTGCTCGCCCAGCACGCCGCGATCGCCCTCACCAACGCCCGCCTCTACGAGCGCAGCCGCGAGTTGACCATCGCCGAGGAGCGCTCCCGGCTCGCCCACGAGCTGCACGACGCGGTCAGCCAGAAGCTCTTCTCGCTCCGCCTCACCGCCCAGGCGGCCACCGCCCTCGTCGACCGCGACCCGGCCCGCGCCAAGGGCGAGCTCCAGCAGGTCGCCCTCCTCGCCGCCGAGGCCGCCGACGAACTGCGCGCCGCCGTCGTGGAGTTGAGGCCCGCCGCCCTGGAGGAGGACGGCCTGGTACACACCCTGCGCACCCAGATCCAGGTCCTCGACCGGGCGCACGCGGCCCGTGTCACCTTCGAAAACCGGGGCGTGCGCGCCCTGCCCCCGGCCCAGGAGGAGGCCTTGCTGCGCGTGGCCCAGGAGGCCCTCCACAACGCCCTGCGGCACTCGGGGGCCGGCCGCGTCGAGGTGGTCCTGGAGCGCAGCGGCCAGGGCGCGGTCCTGCGGATCGGCGACGACGGCCGGGGCTTCGATCCGGGTCTGGTCCGCCGCGCGGGCCGCCACCTCGGCCTGGTGTCGATGCGGCACCGGGCGAGCGGAGTCGGCGGCAGGCTCACCGTGCAATCGGCACCCGGCGAGGGCGCCACGATCGAGATGGAGGTCCCCGGTGGCTGACAAGGTGATCAGGGTCCTGCTCGTGGACGACCACCAGGTGGTCCGTCGAGGACTGCGTACGTTCCTGGAAGTACAGGACGACATAGAGGTGGTGGGGGAGGCGTCCGACGGCGCCGAGGGCGTCGCCCGCGCCCAGGAGCTGAAGCCGGACGTCGTCCTGATGGACGTCAAGATGCCGGGCATGGACGGCATCGAGGCCCTGCGCAAACTCCGCGAGCTCGCCAACCCGGCGAAGGTCCTCGTCGTCACCAGCTTCACCGAGCAGCGCACGGTCGTCCCGGCCCTGCGCGCCGGCGCGTCCGGCTACGTGTACAAGGACGTCGACCCGGACGCGCTGGCCGGAGCGATCCGCTCGGTCCACGCCGGGCACGTGCTGCTCCAGCCCGAGGTCGCGGGCGCCCTGCTCAGCCAGGACGAGGGGTACGGGGGCACCGGGCGGGGCACGACCCTGACCGAACGCGAGAAGGAGGTCCTCGCGCTGATCGCGGACGGCCGCTCCAACCGCGAGATCGCCCGCCACCTCGTCCTGTCCGAGAAGACCGTCAAGACCCATGTGTCGAACATCCTGATGAAGCTCGACCTCGCCGACCGTACCCAGGCCGCCCTGTGGGCCGTCCGGCACGGTGTGGCCGGCTGAGCCGCGGCGAACCGAACGGCGACCCCGAACCGGACCGCGAATCCGAACCGAACCGCGAACCGAACACGGAAGCGGAGCGTCAGGGTCCGGTAGAAGATTCATACCGTCGTGTGGATGTCACCCACATAGCGCATCCCCCGGAGCGGCCCTGCGTTCTCCATGGCATGCCGCGCCGGTCCGGCCGCGGCGACGACCAGGAGGATCCAGAACATGAAGCTCAACAAGGCTCTCGCCGTCACCGTGCTCGCCGGAGGCGCCCTCGCCGCCGCGACCGGTGCAGCCTCCGCCCACGGCGGGGCCGACGCCAACGGCACCGCCCAGAACTCCCCGGGCGCCGTCTCCGGCAACCTGGTCCAGGTCCCGGTGCACGTGCCGGTGAACGCGACGGGCAACACGGTCAGCGTGATCGGCGTCCTCAACCCCGTCTTCGGGAACCAGAGCTCCAACTTCTGATCCCGCCCACGCGGCGACCTCCGGCCCCCGGGTCCCGCCCGGGGGCCGTCCCCTTTCCCTTTGCGGTTTTCCGGGGCTTCCTCTCCGGGACTTCAGCCGATCGAGGAGCTCCTGGTGCGATGAGCTCCTGTTCCCACGGGCCCCTCGCCGTCCCCAAGGGCTCCCTCGGCCTCCGCGGTGCGGGGCCTCAGCCCCGCTCCCGCTCCTCCACGTAGGCGTTGTACGCCGCGACCCTGGCCCGTCGCGCCACCCGCTCCACCGGGCGCAGCGCCTCGCCGCGCGCCGCGATCTCGGAGGCGCTCACCGCGCCACCGTGCCCGTTCTCGGACGCCAGTGACACCAGCAGCGCCACCCGCCGGGCCAGCTCCAACACCCTTACCGCGCGCGGCGGATACCCCGGTGCGAGCACCTCCTCGTCCGGGCCCTCCACCCGCGAGCGGTACGCGTCGATCGCGGCGGCCGCCGCCGGACCCGAACCCGCCACGTCGAGCCGGGTCAGCGCGGCCGTCGCGTCCCGCAGCCCCTCCGCGAGCTCGCGCTCCGCCTCGCCGAGCGAGGGCACGTCCGCGGGCGGCGCCTCGCGCACCGCGAGGCAGTGCCACACGACCTCCACGTGCACGTCCCCGGCGGGCCCGGCCTCGTACACCTCGGGCACGAGGCCGTACGGCGCCCCGAATCCGACCACGGCCTCCTCGGCTTCGAGCGCCCGCGCGTTGAACTCCGCGGGGCCGCTGAGCCCCAGCGGATGCCCGGCCACCGGGAGCGCGAGCCGCCAGCCACCCACCCCGAGCGTGCGCAGCCGGCCGAGCGCCAGGGTGAGCCCCACGGGCCCGGACTCGCCCGGCAGCCCCTCGACGCGGTGCACCGCATCGTCCCCGACGATCGCGAGCGCCGCGTCGTCCGGTGAGACATTTCCGGCCAACAGGGCGTTTCCCCAAGCGGCCAGCCGACCTGAACGTGGTTCCGAGAACATGGACACCAGCCTAGGGAAACCCCGCGACCGGACCTAGAGGCGGGATCACTTCGCCAGTGGCGTAGGTTTTCCCTGGGGACCGCGCCCACCGGCGCGCCCCGGAACGCACTCGCGAACTCAAGACGATGGCATGGGGAGACAACGCGCTCATGAGCGATGTACTGGAGCTGGTGGACGTATCCGTGGTCCGCGACGGACGCGCTCTGGTGGACGACGTCTCCTGGTCGGTCAAGGAAGGCGAGCGCTGGGTCATCCTCGGACCCAACGGCGCCGGCAAGACCACCCTCCTCAACATCGCCTCCAGCTACCTCTTCCCGAGCACCGGCACCACCAGGATCCTCGGTGAACAGCTCGGCCGGGTCGACGTCTTCGAGCTGCGCCCGCGCATCGGCATGGCCGGCGTCGCGATGGCCGACAAGCTCCCCAAGCGCCAGACCGTCCTGCAGACCGTCCTCACGGCCGCCTACGGCATGACCGCCACCTGGCAGGAGGAGTACGACGCCGTCGACGAGGACCGCGCCCGCGCCTTCCTCGACCGGCTCGGCATGACGGACTTCGTGGACCGCAAGTTCGGCACCCTCTCCGAGGGCGAGCGCAAGCGCACCCTGATCGCCCGCGCCATGATGACCGACCCCGAGCTCCTCCTCCTCGACGAGCCCGCCGCCGGCCTCGACCTCGGCGGCCGCGAGGACCTGGTCCGCCGCCTCGGCCGGCTCGCCCGCGACCCGTACGCGCCCTCGATGGTCATGGTCACCCACCACGTCGAGGAGATCGCCCCCGGCTTCACCCACGTCCTCATGATCCGCCAGGGCAAGGTCCTCGCCGCCGGCCCCATGGAGACCGAACTCACCTCCCGCAACCTCTCCCTCTGCTTCGGCCTCCCGCTCCTCGTCGAGCACCGCGGCGACCGCTACACGGCGACCGGGCTCCCGCTCAGCTAGGACCGCGGACCGCCCCGGGGACTTTGCGCCCTGTCGGTCGGGGGACGCCCGGACCTACCATGACCTGGTGGACATCGAGGCATGGGTGTGGTGGCTGATGGCCGCGGCGGCACTGGGCATCCCCCTGGTGCTGACCGCCATGCCCGAGTTCGGCATGATGGCGGTCGGCGCGGTCGCCGCCGCCATCGGCGCGGGCCTCGGCATGGGCCCCGTCGGACAGGTCCTGCTGTTCATCGCCGTCTCCGTCGCCCTCATCGCGGTGGTACGCCCCATCGCCGCACGCCACCGCGCCCAGCGGCCCCAACTCGCCACCGGCACCGAGGCGTTGAAGGGCCGTCAGGCCGTCGTCCTCGAACGGGTCGACGCCGACGGCGGCCGGATCAAACTCGCGGGCGAGGTCTGGTCCGCCCGCACGCTCGACACGGACCGGGTGTTCGAGCCGGGCCAGCAGGTCGACGTCGTCGAGATCGACGGAGCCACTGCCATCGTCATGTGAACCATGCCAGGATCATCAAGTCCGGTAAACGCCAACGTTTTCAGGGCCATCCGAGAGCAAGAAGGGCACGGGGGTAAGCGATGCAACCGATCATCATCGTCCTGATCATTCTGGTGGTGTTGGTCTTCATCGCCCTGATCAAGACCATCCAGGTGATCCCACAGGCCAGCGCCGCCATCGTGGAGCGCTTCGGCCGCTACACGCGGACCCTGAACGCGGGCCTGAACATCGTCGTCCCGTTCATCGACTCCATCCGCAACCGCATCGACCTCCGCGAACAGGTCGTCCCCTTCCCGCCCCAGCCGGTGATCACCCAGGACAACCTGGTCGTCAACATCGACACCGTCATCTACTACCAGGTGACCGACGCCCGGGCCGCCACCTACGAAGTCGCCAGCTACATCCAGGCGATCGAGCAGCTCACCGTCACCACGCTCCGCAACATCATCGGCGGCATGGACCTGGAGCGGACCCTGACCTCCCGCGAGGAGATCAACGCGGCCCTGCGCGGCGTCCTCGACGAAGCCACCGGCAAGTGGGGCATCCGCGTCAACCGCGTCGAGCTCAAGGCGATCGAGCCGCCCACCTCCATCCAGGACTCGATGGAGAAGCAGATGCGCGCCGACCGTGACAAGCGCGCCGCGATCCTCCAGGCCGAAGGCGTACGGCAGTCGGAGATCCTGCGCGCCGAGGGCGAGAAGCAGTCCGCGATCCTGCGCGCCGAGGGCGAGGCCAAGGCCGCGGCCCTGCGCGCCGAGGGCGAGGCCCAGGCCATCCGTACCGTCTTCGAGTCCATCCATGCCGGCGACCCCGACCAGAAGCTGCTCTCCTACCAGTACCTCCAGATGCTCCCGAAGATCGCCGAAGGCGACGCCAACAAGCTCTGGATCGTGCCCAGCGAGATCGGCGACGCCCTCAAGGGCCTCTCCGGCGCCTTCGGCAACCTCGGCGGCGGCATGCCCGGCTTCAACACCGGCAACACCGGCAACACAGGCAACGGCAGCAACGGCACGGTCGAGCGCCGCGAAGAACCCCCCGTCGACTAGACCCCGGCCCGGGAACCCGCGCGCCGGCCGTCCGACACCCGGCCCGAACGAACGACCCGTGCTACGGGGCAAGTTGACTGCCCCGTGCACGGTTCGTGCATGATCAGTGCGGCCCCTCGACCTCCACGGCGGGGAGGCGACTCACTGAACGGGTAAGGAGATGGCCTTGTCCATCTGGGAAGCACTCGCGGTCTTCGCGGCCGGCATCGGCGCCGGCACCATCAACACCATCGTCGGATCCGGCACGCTGCTCACCTTCCCCGTGCTCCTGGCGACCGGCCTGCCACCGATCACCGCCAACGTCTCCAACGCCCTCGGCCTGGTCCCCGGTTCCATCAGCGGCGCCATCGGCTATCGCCACGAACTGCGCGGCCAGACCCGCCGCGTGCTCCGCCTCGGCGGCGTCGCCCTCGCGGGCGGGCTCGCCGGAGCGGCCCTGCTGCTCGCCCTGCCGTCCGCGTCGTTCGACGCGATCGTCCCCGTCCTCGTCGGCCTGGCCCTCGTCCTCGTCCTGTTCCAGCCCCGCCTGGCCGCCGCCATCGGACGACGCCGCGAAGCCCGGGGCACCGAAGCCCACCCCGAGGGCGGCCCCGCCCTCCTCGTCGGCCTCTTCCTCGCCAGCATGTACGGGGGCTACTTCGGCGCGGCCCAGGGCGTGCTCTACCTCTCCCTGATGGGCCTGCTCCTGTCCGACAGCCTGCAGCGCATCAACGCCGTCAAGAACATCCTCGGCGCCGTCGTCAACGGCATCGCCGCCGTCTTCTTCCTCTTCGTCGCCGAGTTCAACTGGACCGCCGTCCTGCTCATCGCCGTCGGCTCGACCATAGGCGGCCAGATCGGCGCCAAGGTCGGCCGCCGCCTGAAGCCCGCCGTCCTGCGCGGAGTGATCATCGCCGTCGGCATCGTCGCGATCCTCCAACTGACCCTCAAATAACGGCAGTACGCGCACTACGCAGACGGAGAGAGCCCGCCTTCGACCGAAGGCGGGCTCCCGGCAGACAAGTCGACCCCGAACGCACCACCACCCCGTACGCACCACTGCCCCGTGCGCGTACCGGCCCGACCCGGAGCGCGTCCTACGCCGCCGGCACGGCCCCGGTGGACAGCCACGCGGGCAGCTCCGAACGGTCCCCGACCGCCATCGCAAGCAGCATCGCGTCGGCGGGAGAGGGCACGAACGGCTGCCGCAGCAGCGGCATCCCCGCCTCCTCCGGAGTCCGGTCCGCCTTGCGGTGATTGTCCTCGGCGCAGGACGCGACCGTGTTCAGCCAGCCGTCCCGGCCACCCTGCGCCCGCGGCACCACATGGTCCACGGTCGTCGCGCGCCGCCCGCAGTACGCGCACCGGTGCTGGTCCCTGATCAGCACCCCCCGTCTCGACCACGGAGCCTGTCTTCGGAAGGGCACCCGTACGTATCTGCACAGCCGGATCACCCGCGGCACCGGTATGTCCATCGTCGCCGCACGCATCCGCAGCTCGGGGTGGGACTGCTCGACCACGGCCTTGTCCTGGAGCACCAGCACCACGGCACGGTTCAGTGTCACCGTCGACAGCGGCTCGAAGCTCGCGTTGAGTACCAGCGTGTCCCGCATCCTGCCCACCTCCGTAGTGCCGGCCCACCGACGCGGGCTGGGATCAACTCTGGCCGGGCTCGCCACGATGGACAACGCAATATCCGCGCCCGCCCCGGCGGTGAACCCGGACCGACAACAGAAAAATGCCCTGCCCTGATCTCTCCAAGACCAGGGCAGGGCAAACGGAAAACGAACGGTCAGCTCTCCTCGGGAGCCGTGTACTCACCGATGAGCTGAGCCCGCCCGAGGGTGTGGAAACGCAGATTGAAACCGACCACCGCGGGTGAGGCCTCAGCGTCCGGACCGAGCTTCTCGCTGTCGACCGCGTACACCGTGAACACGTACCGGTGCGTCTCCCCGGCGGGCGGCGCGGCACCGCCGAAGTCCTTCGACCCGTAGTCGTTGCGCACCTGCACCGCACCGCCCGGCAGCCCCTCGAACTTCCCGCTGCCCGCGCCCGCGGGCAGCTCCGTCACCGACGCCGGGATGTCGAACACCGACCAGTGCCAGAACCCGCTGCCCGTGGGCGCGTCCGGGTCGAAGCACGTCACCGCGAAGCTCTTCGTCCCGGCCGGGAAGCCCTCCCACCGCAACTGCGGCGAGGTGTTCCCGGCCGCGTAGACCTGGGCGTCCTTGAGCACGGCACCCGGCTCGACGTCCTCGCTCACCACGGTGAACGACGCCACCTCGGGGTGGAAGTCATGGGGAAGCGGCGGCCTCTTGAGCTCGCTCACGTCGGCACCTCCTGATTCGTCGGCAACTGGTACGCCCGAGCCTAGGGGGTCCGCCCTCAGAACCAGGCGCGCCGCCCGCCGACCTCGGCCAGCCACTCGTTGAGATACGCGGCCCAGTCCGTCCCCTGGAAGTCGTGCAGACCCACCTGGAACGAGCGGTAGGAATCGCTGCCCCCACTGAACAGGCCCGGCTTCTTGTCCATCTCGAGCACCACGTCCATCGCACGGTCGTCCGCCACGAACGACAGCTCGACCTGGTTCAGCCCCCGGTACTGCGCCGGCGGATAGAACTCGATCTCCTGGTAGAAGGGCAGCCGCTGCCGCGTCCCGCGGATGTGCCCCTTCTCCATGTCCGCGCTCTTGAAGCGGAACCCCAGCCGGATGAACGCGTCGAGGATCGCCTGCTGTGCGGGCAGCGGATGAACCTGGATCTGGTCGAGGTCACCCGAGTCGACCGCCCGGGCGATCTCCAGCTCCGTCGTCACCCCGATGTGCATGCCCCGCAGCTGCTGACCGTCGATCGCGGTGACCGGCGTCTCCCAGGGAATCTCCAGGCCGAACGGCACCACGTGCACAGCCCCCGCCTTCACCTCGAAGGCACCGCCGAGCCTCAGCTTGGTGAACTCGATGTCCTGCTTGTGCTCGTGCTCACCGCCCTCGACCTCGACCCGGGCCTGCAGCCCGACCGAGAGCCCCTCGATCTGCTGGTCGACCGACCCGCCCTGGATCCGCACCTCGCCCTGGACGACCCCGCCCGGCACCACATTGGTCTCGGTGAGCTCGGTCTCCACCGAAGCCCCGCCGGCCCCCAAGCTCGCCAGCAGCCGCTTGAACCCCATGCCAGTCCTTCCCCTATGTCCTGTGTCCACATCGACGTCCACGCCATCCACGTCCACGTCCACGTGTTCTCGACCTCGACCCCTACGAACGCACAACCGCGAAGCCCGGTTCCGCCCGTCGTCCACTACCCTCGGACGCCATGATCGCGGGCACCGAACGTACGCCACTCACCCGGAACTTCTTCGACCGGCCCGTCCTGGAAGTCGCACCCGACCTCCTCGGCCGCACGCTCGTACGACGGACCGATCAGGGCATCCTCGAACTCCGCCTGACGGAGGTCGAGGCCTACGACGGCCCGAACGACCCGGGCTCCCACGCCTTCCGCGGCCGCACGCCCCGCAACGACGTGATGTTCGGGCCGCCCGGACACGCGTACGTCTACTTCACGTACGGGATGTGGCACTGCCTCAACCTCGTGTGCGGCCCCGAGGGCCGGGCCGCCGGTGTGCTGCTGAGGGCGGGGGAGATCCGGGTGGGCGCGGAGCTCGCCCGCAAACGTCGACTCTCGGCCCGGCACGACAAAGAACTGGCCAAAGGCCCGGCCCGCCTGGCCACGGCGCTCGACGTGGGCCGCTCCCTGAACGGCACGGATGCCTGCGCCGGCCCCGACGCCCCGCTCTCCGTGCTGACGGGGACCCCCGTGCTGCCCGACCTGGTACGCAGCGGCCCGCGCACCGGGGTGGGCGGAGACGGCGCCCCCCACCCGTGGCGCTTCTGGATCTCGGACGACCCGACGGTGAGCCCCTACCGCGCGCACCAGCCCCGCAAACGTCGAACTTGACTCGGTCTCGACCGGCGCCTAACGTAGCCCGAGCCGCTTGAGACGGGCCCTGCTGTTCAGCAACCCCAGGCGGCCATCCACTCTCTACGATCGAACCCCAACGGGTGCGAATTTCGGCATGCCTTAATTCGAACTCGAATGACTCGATTATGAATGGCGGGGGAAACCCGCTAAAGTAGTGGACATGCCGAAAGGGAAACGCGAAAGCGAAGATCTCGAAGCAAACCCCGCCCCGACGGGGAATCGGACACGAAAGAGTCTGATAGAGTCGGGAACACGAAATACCGAAGGGAAGC
>NZ_BMUZ01000003.1:0-728533 GCF_014650455.1 Streptomyces xanthochromogenes
CACATCTACCTCGGCACCGTCACCCTCGCAGCCCTCATCATCTGGCTCCGCACATGATCCGAGAAACAGTGCCTAAGCCGGTCATACGCCGGTACGTACTCCTGCGGACAGTCAACCGGATCGGTGGCGCGCCCGGCGAGCCGGTTCATCGGCAACTAGGTCAGGGAGAAGGGCAGTTGCTGTTCTCTGCATAGGCTTCGGCCTTGCGGGCAGTGGAACTGCCGCCCCCGCTGCGGATCATCCGGCCGCCGGCGTCGAACGCAGCGCCCTGCGCAAGCACACACGCGGCCAGCGGTCCAAGCCGTGTGCCGCCTCAACTTCCCTGATCCGGCGCAGTTCGCGAGTGATGTCTCCCTCGCTCATGACCTGGAATCCACAGCGCGTGTAGTAGGCGGCGTTCCAGGGCACGTCGGTGAACGTCGTGAGAGTGAGAGCGGGTGCGCTCTCCTCGAGGGCATGGTCGGCCAGACGGTCGAGCAGGAGACGTCCGATGCCACGCCGCGCATGGTCGGGATGCACCGAGATCTGTTCGACGTGGAGGTTGCCGTCGACACGATCGGCGATCAAATAAGCGACCGGGACGTCCGCAGCGTCGACCGCGACCCACGCCAAGCCCATCTGCTGATGGCAGGCGAGTTCCCGCTCCGAGAGCGGCTCGTCGTCGGCGATCTCCGGCATCCCGACATCATGGAAGCGCTGACCCGCGGCTCGCTCGATCTCCTGAAGGGCGGACAACTCATCAGGGTGCACGGCTCGTATACGCATGGATGCATTGTCCAAGATCCCTGGACGAACGGCTCCGTCACCGCGGGGGGCGGCGCAAACGCCGACATGCCCCGTCACCGTGGCGGCGGGGCATGTCGTATGCGGCTGTCTCGAGCCGGCTGACAGCTCAGTACCGGTCCTGACTCAGTACCAGTGGCGGCTCAGTACCAGTGGTGGGCCTGCCAGAAGTTCCAGGCGCCGACCGGGCTGCCGTAGCGGGAGTTCATGTAGTCCAGACCCCACTTGATCTGGGTGGCCGGGTTGGTCTTCCAGTCCGATCCGGCGGACGCCATCTTCGACGCCGGCAGGGCCTGGACCAGGCCGTAGGCACCGGAGGAGGAGTTCGTGGCGGTGTGGTTCCAGCCACTCTCCTGAGAGACGATCTTGCTGAAGGCCTCGAACTGCGCCGGGTCCTTGATCATCTGCTGAGCGATCGCCTTGGCGTTCGCCGGGGCCGCGTGGGCGGGAACCGTGGCGAACAGGGAACCCGCGGCACCGACGGCGACGACGGCGCCCGCGAGGGTCTTCTTGGAGGCGGCGATGCGGCGGATGACTGCGTTGGACACGAAGAGGCCTTCCGAAGGGAACAAGGACGGTCGCGGGATACCGGGGCATACGTGAGCCACTCACACGATCGAGGGGGCTCGTCTGCGGCGGATGAAGTACCCGTGCCGCTCGGCGACTCATCCAGTTCTACCGACGCCCCGATGGCCTGGCAATGCCCCCCTCCTACTAACGGGCTTCGCAGCCAGCCCATACGGCCTCCCCACCACCGGCCGGGGCACGGCAGCCTCCGCACACTCCGCGGGCGGGCAAGGGCACGGCCAGACCACGCCGACGACCACTAGGCCCGCTCGTATGTGACCAAGGTCCTGTGGGCCGCCTCACCCGAGATGTCTAAAAATATTACGCATTGCAACTATTTATTACCTTTGATGGCCGGAATGCTGAGCCCGAGATGCTTTCCGATCAAAGGATCGGGATCGGCCGGGCCACGTATCCGAAGGCCGTCGCCGCTCCCCCGGTCGGTCTGACGACAAGACCCGCCCTCGCCGGAACCGGAGCAGGGGAAGGACGTGCTCTGCAGCCGTAACGATGCCGACCGGACGTCCCAGCATCCGGCGGCCGGTCGCCGGGCTCCGCCACCGTTCACGAAGTCGACCGGCCCCAGCAGCAGGTCGCTGAGGCCGGTGCTCACGATGGCGGGAGCCTGTCGCTCAACCCACCTGCGTCCGGTCCCCGATGATTTCGTCGCCGAGGTTGCATCAAGCGGTGCTCTCCGCGCTGGCCCACACCCAGGGGGCGTAGTGGACGTACTGGTAGCCCCCGAGGGTCTCGCACGTGATCACTTCGCGGTATCGGCCCGAGTTGCACCAGGTCTTGTTCCCGTGGTGGCCCGCACTGCCGAACACTCGCTGGCCCCAACACGACACCTGCGCGGAGTCGCCGGCCAGAGGAACGGTGGTGGTCGCCGAGCCGCTGTCGGCCAGTGCGCTCGGCGCGACGGACAGCGCCCCTCCCAGAACGAGCGCTGTTGCGGCTGCAGTCCTTGCGATACGGCCTTTGATCATGCCGGTCTCCCAGTTGGCGATGAGATGTGCGATGGTCGTCCCCGCCGCGCGACGAACACCCCTGCACGCAACTGCCTGTGCGGTAGCGGTGGTTGATCCTTCTCGCTCTGTCCGGCGGGACGCATACGATGCTGCCGCCGGACCCCTGCCACCGACAGGACGTCCAGCGGACGTTCAGCGGACGTTGTGCCGGGTGGGCCACAGTCCCGCGGGGAAGGGAAGCCGTGGGGCGCGATGCCGCGCGGTGCGGGCCTTCGGGGAGAGGAGGAGGAGATGCCGGAGCGGTTCGACACGGTGCTGCGTGATTACAGGCGGCGGGCCGGCCTGACGCAGGAGGAGTTGGCGGACAGGGCCGGACTGTCGGCCCGGACCATCCGCGCGCTGGAACGCGGCCGGGCCGGGTGCCGCGCGTCGCCTCGGTGCGGGAGGTCGCGAAGGCGCTCGGGCTGGGAACGGACGAACAGCGGCGCCTCCTCGCCACGGCCTCGGCCGACGAGTGGAAGGGCGCAGCAGGCCCGGGCCCCACGGAGCGTCAGCACTATCTGCCGTACGACATACCGGACTTCACCGGACGCACCGCAGAGGAGACCCGTCTCGCGGATCTCCTCGGCGGCGGCACGAGCGCGGTGGTGGTGACGGCGATCGACGGCATGGCCGGCGTCGGCAAGACCACACTGGCGGTGCACGCCGCCCATCTCATGGCCGAGCGGTTCCAGGACGGCCACTTCTGCTGCAACCTGCACGGCTTCACGCCCGGGCACGCGCCGACGGGACCGGCATCGGCACTGGAGGCACTGCTGCGCATGGCCGGCGTCGACGGCGCGCGCATCCCGCACTCCCTTCAGGAGCGATCGGCGCTGTGGCGTACCACGTTGTCGGGACGGCGGGCACTGGTGGTGCTGGACAATGCCGCCGATGCCGAGCAGGTACGACCGCTGATGCCGGGTTCCGCCTCGTGTGCGGTCATCGTGACCTCGCGGCGTCGGCTCCTGTCCCTGGAAGGTGCCGTTCCGCTGTCGCTCGACGTGCTGCCGGAGGCCGATGCGTGTGCACTGGTGGCCCGGATCGCGGGGCGCGGCAGGGTCGTCGACGCGCCCGAGGCGGTCGCCGAGATCGCCGGGTTGTGCGGCTACCTGCCGTTGGGCATCCGGATGACCGCGGCTCGGCTCGCCCACCGGCCCGCGTGGACGCCGGAAGACCTCGTCGCCGAGCTGCGCGCGGGCTCGCTCCGGTCCGGGGAAAGCGGCAACCAGCATGCGGTCAGTACGGCTTTCGCCCTCTCCTACGCCCGTCTGAGCCCCGACCTCCAGCGCCTGTTCCGGCTCCTCGGGCTGCATCCCGGTACCGATCTCGACGCCTACGCGGCCGCGGCGCTGGCAGGCACGGACGAGGCGACGGCACGCCAGGGGCTGCAGGAACTCGTCGATGTGCACCTGCTGGAAGAGTACGAACCCCACCGCTATCAACTGCACGACCTCCTGCGCCGGCACACGCAGGAGGTCCTGCGCGAGTCCGAGCCGCCCGCCCGGCAGGACGAGGCGGAGCTCCGGCTCCTCGACCACTACCTGTTCACCGCGCTCAACGCCCGCCAAGTGGTGGCCCCGGGACAGCGGCTGCTCGCGTTCGAGATCGACCGGCCGCCCGTGGACGCCCCGGACGTGAGCGCCCGGGCGCCGGCCCTGGCCTGGTACGAGGCCGAGCACGCGAACCTTGTCGCGCTGATCACCTGCGCCGCCGCGCGGAGCCGCGTCGAGCACGTCTGGCGGTACGCCCACGTGCTCCAGCACCTCTTCGACATCCGTGGACGCACCTTGGACTGGGTCGGTACCCATGAACTCGCCCTGGCCGCCGTCGAGCATCTCGACGACCGCCTGGCCCATGCCGAGATCCTCACCAGCCTCGCCATCGCCTGCTGGCACGCCGGACGTCACGAGGACGCCTTCAGCCAGGGCCTGGAGGCTCTGGCTCTGTGCCGCAAGATCGGTGATGCGTGGGGCGAGGCCGTCATCCTCACCAACTTCGGTGTCGCACACAGTGCGTTGGGAGGCACTGAGGAGGCCATCGACCTCCACCGACAGGCCTTGGCCCTCTACGCCGACCTGGACGCCCCCTGGGGCGAGGCCCTGAGCCTGACGAGCCTGGGCTCCGTCTACGCCCGCCTCGGGCGGACCGCCGAGGCACTCGACCACCACCGTCGGGCCCTCGATCGGTACCGCGGCATCGGCGATCCCTGGGGCGAAGCCCTGACCCTCACGAACATCGGCACCGGTCACCGGCAGCTGGGACAGTTCGGTGACGCCGTGCGCCACCACGCCCGAGCGCTTTGGCTCGCCCGCCGGACCGGCGACCGACGCGCCGAGAGCGAGTTCCTCAACGATCTCGGTGTCACGTACCACGCGGCCGGCTGCCACGAAGCCTCCCGCCGTCGCCACCGGCGGGCGCTGAACGTCGCCTCCGCCATCGACAACAGTCCGCAGATCGCCCGCGCCCATCAGGGCCTCGCCCATTCCCTCGCCGAGGACGACCCCGGTGCCGCCCACGACCACGGCCGGCGGGCACTCGCGATTGAGGGCGAGCTCACCGCCCCCGAGACCTCCGAGCTCATCTCACGGCTCGCCACCTTCGACCAGGATCGCGACCGCCGCCAGGGCCTGTTGTGAAAGTCCCGCTTTCCTCTCGGTCGAGCAGCGGGATGCCCGCATCAGGCGCTGGGCGTATCGAGCAACTCGGTGGGGCCTGTCAGATCGTGGTCGGCAGCGCGATTTCCAGGAGGGTCTCCGCCGCTGTCCGTGCGTGACGGCCGTAGTTCGACTCGCCCAGCACCATGACGCGGCTGGCGGCGCTCTATGCAGTCGGGGTCGTCCGCCGGGCCGGGCACTGCATGTCGGGCCGGCCCAGCGCGCCCGATGAAGGAGCGCAGTACCGTGACGCCGGGGCGGGCTGTTCGGCTGCGAGGGCGGCGGGGGCCAGTTGGTGGGCTGCGAGGTCAATCAGGGCGACGCAGTACGCGGCGGGCCGCGGCGGGTCAGTGGCGCAGCGTGGACGGGGCCTGCGGGGCGGCGAGTTGGGGGTCGCCCGCGCTGTCGAGCGGAGTGCCCTCCGGGTAGCGGGCGCACTCGGCCGTGGTGAACACCTGGAGGCGGTCTTCCGGGTAGGCCTCGATGCCGACCGCGTCGGAACTGTCCGGCGCGGTCAGCCGCAGGACCAGCCTCGAGGAGGTGTGCTCGTATTCGGTGACCTTCCACCCCTGGTGGGTGAGGGCGACTCGGGCCCGCTCCACGGCGGTCACCGCCTCCGCCAACGCCACTCCCTTCACCGCCCAGTTGTCGTGGACGTCGACCACGTGCGGCTCGCTCGGAGGCGTGTCGCTGAGGTTGTCGAAGAAGTGGCGCAGCCCCACCGGGTGGCAGCTGTAGCCCGTGGCGTCCATGCCGCCGCCCGCCCAGTTCTCGTCCAGCGCCCCGTGTGGCAGGGCGAGCGCGTCGTAGACGGCCTGCGTGCGGGCGTCCAGCCGCTGTGCGGTGGAGGCGGGGGCCGCGACCGGGTAGGGCCGGCCGTTCCACACGCCCTCGAACCACTGGGCGGCATACGCAGTGGCCGTCAACGCACCGGCCGCGACCAGCCCCATGGCGACGTACGTGGTGGTCTTGCGGCGGCCGGGGCGCGGTTGCTGTGTCATAGGAGAATCGTCGTCCGCCCGGGATCAGCGGCCCTGAGTACACGTACTCATCGGACCGCGCGGAGACACTCATCTCCGGTAGGTTCCGGTCGGCCCATGCTGTCGGTGCGGCTGTCCTCGGAGGCGACGCTCAGGCCGTTGAGCCAGAGTCCTCGCAGTGAATGACGCCGAGGGTTTGGATGCGGAAACACTCCTCCGCAGCGGCGCGGGCAAGGCGGATGGCCCCGGTAGCTGGAGATGCCGTCCTTGTGGAGCGTGCCCGCCTATGCGGTGCGGAGCGTGGGGAATGCGGCCCCATCGCCCCGTCTCCGGAACCGGCCAACGCCAAGGTCGGCCGAAACTGGTTACACACACGATCCCCGCTCGGCACAGCCGATGTGCTGTCACGGGCCGTCCGCACTTGCTGCCTCGTCGGCAGCGACGCAGCCGTTGCGGCGCACGACGAGGATGGCGGCGTCGTCACTCTGCTGATCCCCCGTGTGCCTCAGCAGATCAAGCCGCAACCGTTCCACCAGTTCGGGCGAGGGCAGATCGGCCCATGTGCTCAGGCGGTCGACCAGGGGATAGAAGACTCCCTTGCCGTCGCGCGCCTCGGTCACCCCGTCTGTACACAGCACCATGCGTTCCCCCGCGGGGAAGCTGCACTTCTGAGCCGTGCGCGCCTGCGGCGCCAAGTTGCCGAGCCCGAGCGGGAGTCCGGGGTCGTCGAGCCATATCTCTTCGGCCTTGCCACCACCGAGCCGGAACGGTGTGGTGTGTCCGCACCCGACGATTTCAGCCCGCCCGGCCGGCTCCAGTTGCAGTACCAACGCGGTGACGAACCGCTCGCCGTCCCCGGTGTCCCGCGCGTAATGGTTGTGGCGCAAAAGCGCCTCTTCCATCCGGATGCACACGCCGAGCAGCGAGGGTTGGTGGTACGCACCTTCCCGGAAGGAGGTGAGAACGGCGGCCCCGGCGTGGATCGCCGGGAGACCTTTGCCTCGTACGTCCCCGATGAGCACCCGGGTGCCGTACGGCGTGGGCAGGACCTCGTAGATGTCACCGCCGATCAGGGCGTCCTGGGCGGAGGACACGTACAGTCCATCCACCACCGCGTCGTCGGTGCGCAGCGGCAGTTCGCGCAGCAAGGTCCGCTGGGCGGCCTCGGCCGCGGACCGGACCCGTGCCAACAATTGCTCACGTTCCCACCGGGACTTGCACAGCAGGACGCAGGCGATGCCGGCCACGGCGGAGCCCGTGACGGAGGCGATCACGGTGGGGGCTCCCGAGTTGGCCAGCTCACTGGTATAAACCACAGCCACCGCGGCGGTGTAGAACGCCCCCACCAGAACGACCTGCCGGGTGGTACAGAGCATCGCTGCTATGAGCGCCGCCAAGCCGCATAGATGGATGATCTGGGTTCCGTTGCCGGTCGCGAGGTCGACGATGGCCGTCACGACGACCAGTGCGCACAGAATGGCCGTGGTCGGCTGCCGCCTGCGGTTGGACAGCCACTCATCCCAGCTCGGCCGCTCGCTGGTACCGCCGCGGATTTGGGGTGTCATGGGGACTCCGGAACTCGGCGCTCGCGTACCGGATCACCACCACTCGGTGCGGTGCGCTTCCCACGATCCCAAGGGTACGCCGGTCGGTCCCCACGAACACCGTTGGAGCATGTGTTCGACAGCGCGGGAACGTCGGAGACAGGGGGCCCTTGGCGGATACCGACGAGCTGACCTCGCGGGGCGTTGGCCGTGACAGCTCCCTGATCATCGCCATCGGCAGCTCCACCCGTGCGGTCGCCCTCGCCGAAAGCAGCCGCGCCTCTGCACCCCGGCGCGCAGCGGCATCCCTCCCAGCTTGTCCTCAGCCTCTCAGGCAGGCCACAGGTCTCGGCAACCGCACTTGCCGGTATTGGCCCGCGGCCAGCCCCGCCCGCGCGCGCAGTAGTAGCGGTTCTGGCCGCGGCCAGAACCGGGCCGAACACCGGCGAAGTCGTGCTCGCCGCCCTCCGGGAGCTCGGGGATCAGGGTGTGCCGGGGTCGTGAACCGACCGGCCGCTTCCCTGTCCCAACCGCCGTCTCCTTCGAGCGCGCGGCATTACACCAAGGATTGCCCGCAGAGGCACCACCCACGGTTCTGGACTCGGCAGGACCCGGTGGGTCGTCGAGCGGACCTTCGCCTGGCTCCACCCGTTCAAACGCCTCCGGATCCGCTACGAAACACGCGCCGACCTCCACCTCGCACTGCTCCAACTCGCCCGCAGCATCATCTGCCTGAGACGCCTGCGAACCTCATTTTGAAACCATCAGTAAGGCCGGACGGCTTGAAGCAACCGACCCTCTGGACCTACCGAAGCGACCGCCCGCCAGGCCACCGCCAGCCTCGTGTTCGACCCCACTATGCGGGCCTGAGGATCAGCCGCGAAGAGGAGAAACACGCCTGATCCACCATCACGCACCCACTCGTAAAGCTCCATAGGCGGCGGGATCGGCTCTGCGGCAGGATCGGAGGTCGGAGGCGGGACTGGAACCGAAGGGGCATCTAGCGTGACAGAACCGATGGTGCGGGCGAACGAGACGACAGTGCCGGTGATGCCGTGCGTGTCAATTGAGGAGACGTTGGAGTTCTACCAGGCGCTCGGATTCGAGGTCACCTACCAGCAGGCCCGGCCCTATATCTATCTGGTGCTGGAATGGAGCGGCTTCGCGCTGCACTTCGGGACGCCGCCGAAGAACATCGACCCGAACCAGGAGGACGCCGGCGCCTGCCTGGTCATAGTCGACGCGGTCGCGCCGTACCACGCGGAGTTCACCCGGGCCATGCGCGCCACCTACGGCAGGGTCCTGGCTAAGGGCAGGCCGCGCATCACCCGGTACAAGCCCGGGGCGAGCCGGTTCACCGTCATCGACCCGTCCGGGAACTCGATCATCTTCATCCAGCGGGACGAGCCCGCCGAGCTGGAATACGGCGGCTCCAAGCACCTCACGGGCCTGGCCAAGGCGCTCGACCACGCCCGCATCTTCGCCGAGTTCAAGACCGACGACCGCACGGCCCTGCGCGTAATCACCACGGCCCTGCGCAGGCACGGAGATACCGCCCCGCCCTTGGAGGTGGCCCACGCCCTCGCTCACCTCATCGAGCTCGCCGCCGCCCTGGAGGAGACCGATGGCGTCGACGAATGGCGCCGACGGCTCAACGCCCTCGACATCACCGACACCGAACGCCACCAAGTCGCCGAAGGACTCCGCGACGCCGACGCGCTCCACCTGTGGCGCACCGAGGCGAGTCCGGAAGCAGAGGCAGCGGGCGCACTCTGACCCATTCATCGGGCCGGACTTCGCTGTCACGAACGGCCCGATGGTCGACGTTCGGCCTCGATGAGCCTCTTCCCTCTGGTGACGCGGAGAGAGGAACTCTGCCTACGCGCCGGTGGCGCCAGCCCGGATTGCCCATGCGGGGCGGCGAAGGGGCCTTCGTGAGGACGTCTCGATCCCCTCGCGCATGCCTCTCCGAGAACGGTCCTCATGCGCGCGGGCAGCGCCTGGCGCCCCGGTCGAACTCAATGAGCGGTCGAGAAGACAGACGCGGCGGCCTGTGCGGGGAGTTCGGCGATCCCTCCCGCGTTAGGCCCGTGACGTAGGCGAGCCGGGCGGAACACCGGACCACACGGGGCGCGCCCGAGGTGAATGCCCTTGCTGCGCAGGGGACTTGTACAGTCCACCGGCACGAGGCCGCCAGCGCGCTGCGCGGTCCGCGCCGACAAGGCGCCTATGCGCCACCTTCGTCGGCGCGCAGGGAATCGATCATGCCCTGGAGGATTCCGAACGCCCTCGACTGCTCGGCTCCGGTCATGCCCGACAGCATTCTGACCTCGACCGAGCGGACCGCGACCGTCGCCTTCTCCAGGCTCCGTCGGCCGCGAGGCGTGAGCCGCGTAGGAAGCGCCTTTCCGACGGGCGCCGCAGCGGGCCTGGTCACGTAGCCGTCGCGTTCCAGGGTCTGGAGCAGTACGTTCATCGACTGGCGGGTCACGAAGGCGCCACGCGCAAGCTCCGAGTTCGACAGACCCGGCCGTTGCGCCAGCAGTTCCAGGCAGGAGTAGTGCGTCACGCTCATGCCGAGCGGCCGCAGCACCTCCTCCATGGCCACGCGCAGGGCGCTCGAAGCCTCTTTCAGCAGGTATCCCAGTGATTTGTCCAGGTCGACGCCGGCACCCTTTTGACTCATGTCAGCATTCTGACATACCGTGGGTCGTGTCAGGAATCTGACACGAAGATTAGGAGCGTCACCATGCCCGTCACAGGCCCCGACTTCATCTCGCTCCAGGCGCGCGACCTCGACGCGTCGCGTGTGTTCTACGAGCAGTACCTCGGCCTCGTCCGTTCACAGGCCGGGCCCCCGCACGCCGTCGTCTTCGAGACGAAGCCCATCGCGTTCGCACTCCGCGACATCGTGCCCGGCACCGATCTCGGGTCCGTTCCGCAGCCCGGCATTGGAGCCGCGATCTGGCTGCACGCCACCGATGTCCAGGCCATCCACGACGCTCTCGCCAGCGACGGCCACACCATCGTCTCCGCACCCGTCGACGGCCCCTTCGGCCGGACCTTCACCTTCGCCGACCCCGACGGTTACCACATCACGCTCCACGACCGCGTCTGACACACCGGACGCCGCCCATAGCACCGGCCGGCGCTGGCGCCGGGCCTCCGTGGGGGCGGGACATACATCAGCTCCCCGCGCGGGCACCCCGCAGCCGAGGCCGACGAGTCGCTCCATCAGATTCCTCAGCTTTGCTCGCTCATGCGATGCAGGTCGAACGGTTCCCGCGGCCGTGAGGTGCTTCTCGGTCTCGCGTCGGCTTCCGGTGGCCTGGTCGGCCCTGTCTACCGCAGCGCCTTGCGCAATGCGGCTGTTGTGGGAGGGTCGGCGGCGTCGGCCTCGATGCTGATGCGGTTCGTGCCGGTGGCGGTGGCCAGGTTGCGGCAGGCGCCGGCGAAGTGGACGGCAGTCTCGGGTCCTGCGTGCGGTTCGAACGAGGCTTGGTGGACGGTGAGTCCGGCAGGGGTGAAGGCGAGGTCGGCGCGGGCGATGAGCCGGCCGTCGGCCGGCAGGGGGCAGACGTAGTAGCCGTGTTCGCGGCGGGCCGTAGGTTTGTACGCCTGCAAGACCTGAGTGAAGCCGAAGAGCCGCTGGACGCGGAAGCGGTGCCAGATGAGGTTGTCGAACGGACCGAGGAAGACCGGCTCCCGGGGAGCGGCTACGGGTCCGGCGAGCGTGGACACGTCGGCCCAGGCGCTCCCCCATCCCTCGACGGCAACCGGAGCGAGCGCAGTGCGCGGCAGGAGGCGTTCGGCGGTCGTGGGGCGGATGCGGAGGTAGTCGGCATAGTCGTCGACGGTGCCGAGTCCAAGGGTGGTTGCGGCGTGTTCGAGGAGCCGGATCTGGCAGGTGTCGTCGTCCAGGCCGTCGCCGAGGAGCGGGTGGGGGATGCAGCGTTCGGGGAGGTCGAAGAGTCGTTGGCTTGAGGTGTAGCGGGTGCAGGCGAGTCGCCGGCCCAGACCATGAACTCAAGTGCGGTCTTCGTAGGCCCCCAGCCCCGGCCGGTGGTCGTGAGCTGTTCGGTGCACAGGCTGCGCAGCGGCAGGGGTCCGTCGGCGCGGACGCGGGCGATGAGCGCTGCCCGGGGTCGGGGTCGGGGTATTGGGGACGGGTGCGGGTGTGGCTGCGTCTGAACGCCCACAGCGGCCAGTCGTCAAGGGGCACCAGGCTGAGGGCGTGGGCGGGATACACGAACGCCGCGGGCGGGCTGATCGAGTTGAGGGCGGCGTCAACGGCGCGCGTGGTGGCGTGGGGGATGCGGGTGGCGAGGGTGAGCTGGTGGGCGCGGGCCAGGACGCTGATGCTGTCGAGCTGCACCGCATGCAGATGCCCCAGTACCGACGGGACGTCGGCACGGTCGCCGGGCGGGAAGGCCGCGGCAACCCGCGATGCTCCGGGCCTGTGCCAGGGAGAGTTCGGCCTCGGGACGTGGTGAAGCGCTCACGCCTGCTGTTCCTGTCACGGGTGGTGGTCCGTCGCACCCGACACTGCCGTGGCCTGGGCCGGCCGGGCGTCAACGGGCACAGTGGGCTGGGCTGTTGCGGCCGGTGCCGGCTGCCCCTCCCCCACGTCGGACCGGGCGGGCCGGGCGCGGTGCCGGCTCATCCCTCGGGATCCAACATGCACCGGATCGTAGAGGGCCATCCGGCCCCAGCAAGTAGGAATCGGTGTACGGCCGCGCGCAGCCAAGCGGACACCTGGCAGGCTTCATCGGTGAGCGGACACGGGTCGGCGAAGGACCAGGGGGTAACCCCACCACGGTCGGTGGTATCAACAGCACCGTCAACAGACGTGCCAGCCGGATTCTGTGGGCAGCCAGGTTCCCGAATGATCGGACAGCTACCACAGCGCCTCAAGCCGTCGAAGGATCACTCGTGTCCCGCACCCCCCGTATGAGCCGTTCCACGTCCCGTGTTCTGTCCTCCCTCGCCTTGCTGGCTCTGGGGGCCGGTGGCATCACTGCCTGCAGCGACAACGATTCCGCCTCCAGCCCCACGGCCTCGTCGTCCGCCACCTCGGCCGCCGCCCCGGGATCCGCCAAGGCGGCCGAAACGAAGCTGCACATGGTCGACAACGGGGGTCACCGTGTGGCCTTCTACGTCACGAAGGGCAACGGCTCCACCATCGTCATGGACTCGGGCGGCGGAGAGTACTCCACGCAGTGGAAGGAGATCGTCCCCAAGCTTCACGCGGCCACCGGTGCCACCGTCATCACGTATGACCGCGCCGGTCTCGGCAAGAGCGACGTGGTGCCCGGCGCGTGGAAGGTTCAGAGCGCCGTCAGCGACCTCAAGGCGGGACTCAAGCAACTGGGCATCGCCAAGGACGTGACCTTGGTAGCTCACTCCCAGGCCGGGGAGATCGCGAACTACCTCGCCCAGGACAACCCGGAGATGCTCTCCGGCGCAGTCCTGGTCGACGCCAATCTCCCGCAGTTCTTCACGGACGAGGAGATTCCCCGTCTCGTGGCCGGGACTCAGCCGGACGTCGATGCGGCGAAGAAGGACCCCGAGAAGCCGGAGAACCGCCAGCTGATCTCCACAGCAGAGGGCTTCGCCCCAGCACATAAGGCATTCCACAAGGTGACGTGGCCGACTTCGGTGCCGGCAACGGTCATGGTTTCGGAGAAGACTCCGTTCGCCGGGTCTCCTGAAGACGCCCAGCGCTGGCGCGATGCAGCCGCCTCGTTCGCCCGGCAGGCGCCGAACCGGACGCTCGTCACTGCCAAGGGCACTTCCCATGAGCTACCGACGGACCGTCCCGACCTCGTACTCAAGGAGATCGAAGCGATGTTCGCCGCTCAGCACTGATCTCTGGGACGCGATGTCCCCACCGGTCCGCAGTGGTTTCCTCTGCGAACAGGGGGCAAAGCGCCTCATCAAGCTGCTGGTCATAGTTTGGTGCTGCGGGGATTCAAGATGCGCAAACTGTGGTCGCACCCGCATAGCTCCGGTCAAGCCCGTCGATCGGCGAGCGGCGGCCACCTCTCGCCAGTCCTGATGGACCTGAACTGAATCGCTGGCAGATGATCTACACGATAGACAGCCGCTCAAGATCAGCACGAGTGCCCCGGAAGGCTGTCACGCCAACCCTTTGACCAGCGGCTTCAAGTTGGCTGAAGCTCATTGCGGGAGCCTCACCGACGTTCCGGTCACCGCCGACCCAGCCGAGGCACAGGCCGCCGCAGCGGCCATGGTGGTGGGACTCGCGCACGACTTCCACAAGGCGCGCGTCGACGTGATCTGGGATCCGCCCCAGGACCCCGGGTCTTGGACCGCCCAGATCACCATGGCCACGTCCCCGGCGAACACCATTGGCCAAACGACAAGCTGAAGCGAGGAGCATGGGCTACGGAAAGAAGCGGGTCAATCAAGGTGACCCGGGTCTGCAGCAAAGCGGGAGAGGTTAGGCGGGGGCGCCTGCCACCGTGAGGAGTTCACGGACGCCGATCGTGCGCCTATGGCGCTGCCCGAGCTCAGTGTCGACCTGCCGGATCGCGGGGCGTTCACGGATCGCCACGGTCGACACGCGCAAAGCGGCAAGCAGTTCGGCCGCGGTCTGTTCAGGCCAATTGCGCATGAGGAAGCCAGGAGTGAGGTCGGTGTGCATGCGGGCCTTGCGTCCCGGGCGTGTGGAACTGCCGCTCGTGGAGGCGCGCCCGGCCCCCAGGCCGGCCCCGGCGTCACCGATGTGCCCAGTGCACGCCGACCGCGTAGAGGTCGACCTGTGCGGGGGTGATCGGGGGCCGTAGCTGGGGCGGCGGGGAAGCGGGTGTAGCTGCGGTCGGCGTAGGCGATCAGCGCCGGGGAGAGCCGGCCTGAGGCGGGCGGTGGGAGGCCGAGGCGCCCAGCCCGACCGGTGAAGTCCTGGGTGAGTC
This sequence comes from Streptomyces xanthochromogenes, assembly GCF_014650455.1. GTDB lineage: Bacteria > Actinomycetota > Actinomycetes > Streptomycetales > Streptomycetaceae > Streptomyces > Streptomyces xanthochromogenes. Next base: position 14,474 of record NZ_BMUZ01000003.1, read on the forward strand.
CGCTCCACCAGGCGTGCCGCGCAACCCTCTCGGTGAACGGCTGGCCCGCCAGTGCAACGGGCCTCCGTAGGCTGGCCGGGTGCAGTAGTACGCAAATCGGCGAGGCGGCCCGATTCTCCGCGTCAGCCCTGATACGGCATGCCGCTGGGCGGACGCGGCTCGTTTGCCCACCGTTCGCGAGGACGGCAGATGCAAGGTCACCGGCGCAGACCTCGCAGCGTTCTGCGCCCAATACGCGCAGAAGAATGCCGAGGGGGCTGAGGGGCTACCACCTCCGTCCCTAACGCGATGGCCGGAATCGTCACCGCGGTCGCCATCGATGGTGTCGCCGCACAGGTGGACCTCCAGGTCGGTCTCCCACCGGATTGTTTCCCTCCTGATCCGTGAGGCCGGACAAGAGCTCGGACTCGAAGTCGGTGTCCGGGCCGCCGCCCGGGTCGATTTCACCAGTGTCCACATCGGCGTCGACTGGCATGCGTGTACGCCCGCGCGTGCAGAGCAGTCCCCCGCCTGGACGAGTTGTGGTGCCGTGCCTGTTGCGTACAAGGCATGTGGCAGCGTCGGCGCCGCATCGCACAGAATTTCCTGGATGCGTCTCGCATCACACCCGCCGCTCCCACCTGGTCCCTTATGTCCGGGTGGTCGTGGGGTGCTGCGGGCCCTCGTCCGGAACTGTGCGCGCTGCGCGGGGTTGCGTGCTCGTCGGTCGGGGCGGGCGGGCCGCGGTGGACTGGCCGTTCGCGGTCGCCTTGTGGAGTTCGGCGGCGAACTGTGCGCCGGTGAGCAGCGCGAGGTTGGACAGCCAGAGCCAGATCAGGAAGACGACGATCCCGGCGAGGGAGCCGTAGAGGCGGCTGTAGGTGCCCAGGACGGACGTGTACAGGGCGAATCCGGCGGAGACGGTCAGCCACAGGGCTGCCGCCAGCATTCCGCCGGGCAGGCTGTTGCGGCGTCGGTGGGCGGACGGCGGCCCGGTGTGGAAGACCACGACCACGAGCAGGGCGACCAGGGTCAGCAGGAGTGGCCAGCGGACCAGGCTCCATACGAGCGGCACTTCGCTGTCGACGTGCAGCAGGTGGCCGACGTCCTGGGCGACGGGTCCGCTGAGGATGAGGACGAGTGCGCAGATCCCGAGGAGGGCGAGCAGGATCAGCGCGGTGGCGACGATGCGGTGGGCCTTTCGCCAGGGCGAGCGCCTGTCGGGGATGCGGTGCATGGCGTGCAGGGCGCGGCGGAAGACCGCGAGGTAGCTGCAGGAGGACCAGACCGCGCTGGTGAGGCCTGCGGCGACCAGTGTCCAGGCGGCGGACTGTTCTTGCGCCGTGTGGGCCAGCAGGCCGTGGAGTTCGGGGCCGGACTGGCCCGGAGCGTAGTGGGTGATCCCGGCGATGAACTGCTCGGCGGCCGGTGGGCTGATGAGCCCGAACGCCAGGGCCGTCACGAGCAGGGCCGGCAGGACGGCCAGGATGGCGTAGTAGGTCAGGGCTGCCGCGTAGTCGGTGACGTCGTCGTTCCACATGGTCACCGGGGTGCGCCGCAGGGCAGGCCACCAACTGGCGTACGGGGAGGCGGTGTTGGGGCATGCGTCCTGACCGGACGGGGGGCGGGGCTCATCGGACATGCGGGACCCGGTGGGTGACGTGGTTCATGCGCAGGAAGGTGTCGATCTCGTAGGGGGCGGCTGCGGGCCCGGCTTCGCGGGACACGGCTGCGAGCTGCTCGATGACGGTGCCGGGTGCGGTGCCGGCGTCCAGCCATACCCGAAGGTGCAGTTGGAGACGCCGGCGGCGGACGTACAGGCGGGCACGGCATCGACTGATGCCGTCGATGGTCACGGCGCGCTCGGCCAGTGCCTCCTGGAAGGCGCGGGTGCGCAACGTGCCGTGGGGTGAGGCGAGTTGCAGGCGGGCGCGGTGACGCGGGTGGATCTGCCCGAAGAGCCACCAGGCCAGCAGTACGGTGGCGAGCACTCCGGCGGTGATGACGGCAGGTGTCCACCAGTCCCGGGCGCGAAGATCCGCCAGGGTCCCCCGGTCGAGCAGTACGGCGTCGGGGGCGGGGGCCGGCCAGCCGCCGGGGAGCCTGTCGGCGATCGAGGCTCGGGCGGTGGCCAGCCAGATCCCGCCGCCCAGCAGGGCGAGTCCGGCCGCGGCCAGGACGCTCCGGTTGGCGGCTGCACGGGCCGAGGTCATGCCGTACGTCCTTTCTCGTCGACCGCGACTGGGTCGCTGCTGTCGGGGTGGGGTGCCTGCCAGGCCGGTGTGGGCCGGACGGTCACTGAGCAGCGGAGGCTACGGCGAAGGCGGCAGCGGTCGAGGGCCCGCTCGGCGGCGGACACCGACCGGCGCTGGGCGCTCTCCTGGTCGCCGAAGGCCAGGCGAGCTTTCACCGTGATGCGCCGTCGCCGTACGCGGACACGCACCTCTTCGACTCCGTCCACGCAGCCCACGGCATCCCGGACGAGCGTGGCGACGGTGAACCGGTCGATGACGACGCTCTGACATGCGCTGTCGGTGGCGAGGGCCAGCAGCCGGCGGCGCCCGGGGGTGAACGCCAGTACCAGCGACACCACCCCGAGGGCCGCCGCGGCCAGCGCGGCGACGGTCACGCCCACGTTGTCCACGCGGAGCCCGGCCAGCCGGTCCACCGCGCTCGCGCGCCAGGCACCGGCACCTTGGCCGGTGGTGTGGACCCGGATGACGTCGATGGTCACGGCCGCGCAGGCCGCCCCGGCCAGCAGGATCAGGCCGGCCGCCGGGACCCGGCGTGCCGACCACCAGCGCCGCCGTGAAGATCCCGTCTTCGAGGCCTCTTGGGCCGCTGGTTCCGGGGCCGCGTTCCGGGCTTCGAGCCGGGTGACGGTCAGCCGGGGCGGCGCCACGTCAAGTCCCGTCAGGTGGCGGGTGCGGGCAGCCACGTGCTCCTGCATGCGCCGTGCCGTGTCCGACAGTGCGGCGGGATAGGGCAGCGCGACCCGGAGCGCCACGGTCGCCCGGCGCCCGTCGACCGCGGCGGAGCCCCTCGGCCTGTCGGCCGTCGGAGCGGCGAGCGCCTCCTGAGCCGCCCGTTCGGCGATCTTCCGTACGGCTTTGTCCGCGATGGTGGTCGACCCACGTGCGGCGGCCGCCGTCATCGACGGTTCCGTTCGAACATCTCCCGCAGCTCTATCGCACGGCCACCGCCGTCGAGCCAGGCTCCGACCGCGTATCCGGCCGCGCCCAGGACGGCGACCAGTACGAAGGCGACGAAGCCGCCGAAGTACGCGGCGAACGCCAGGGCGATCCCCGCCACCATTCCGATGAAGGATCTGCTCATCTCTCCCCACCTCTTGCCCAAGGCCCGCACCGGGCCCGGCCGTTGTCCCTGAAATCCAGCGACAGAAACGGGTTACTCGACCCGGGATTCGCCGGATACGTCGTGGTTGTCGTCCTCGGGCAGGTGCACGTCGTTGATGGCGATGTTGACCTCCACCACCTCCAGGCCCGTGATCCGCTCGACGGCCGCGACGACGTTCTCGCGCACGTCGGCCGCGACGTCCGTGATCGAGACCCCGTACTCGACCACGAGGTCGAGATCGATGGCGGTCTGCCGCTCACCGACTTCCACCTTCACGCCCCGGCCGACGTTCGGGCGGCCACCGGGGACCCGGTCGCGGACTGCACCGAGCGTGCGGGACAGGCCGCCGCCCATGTCGTGGACACCGGGGATCTCCCGCGCCGCGATGCCCGCCACCTTCACGACCACGACATCGGCGATGGACGTCCTGCCCCGCGAGGCGGCCGGCTCGTCCACACCGGACTTGCCCAGAGAGACATCGGTCGTGCCGGCGCCCGTCGCGCCCGGCTTCGGGGAGGAGGAGCTCTTCGACGAGGGGATCAGCTGCTGGGTGGTCATGGCGTTCGTCCCTTCCTTGGGCGCCGCGAGGGCAGCGCCGAGATGCTTTCACTGGTTCGGACACCGCTGAACGCCTTCTGTGACGGACCATTTCGAGAAATCTCGGCCCGTTCGGCAAAGCCGTGCTCCCCGTGCCCGGCTCGTCGGTGCGTCGGCGGGGCATCTGCGGGCACGTGAGGGAACGTGCTGTCACCCAGGGGGTGACCGCCTCGGGGGTGACCGCCCCGGGCGGCACGTGTGGCACGCGGTTCCGGACCTGTGCGTAACAGAGGGACCAGTCGAAGTGTCCAACCGACAGAGCGATCGTCAAGAGGGGAGTTGCCCGTGCCGGGGAACCGCACACCGACCTGGGCACCGGAGGAGGATGCCGGGCCGGACGACGCCCTGCTGACGGTGCGCGCGGGCGAGGGCGACGAAGAGGCCTTTGCCGTGCTCGTCCGGCGTCACGCGCCTGCACTGGTACGCCTGGCGACCCGGCTGGTGCAGGACCGGACCGAGGCGGAGGACGCGGTTCAGGACGCCTTTATCAGCGCCTGGCGCAAGCTCCCGGAATTCCGCGGCCAGTCCTCCTTCGGCACCTGGCTCTACCGCATCGTCACCAACCGGTGCCTCAACATTCTGCGCACCCGCAAACCCCAGTCGCAGCTGGAAGCCGCCTCCCAGATCCCGGCTCCGGAACACAGCGTGGCTCCCGACCGGATCACCGAAGGCCGAGCCGCGATCGTGGAGCTCCACGACGCGCTCGCGGGCCTCTCGGCCGAGCAGCGCACCTGCTGGGTGCTGAGAGAATTGGACGAACAGCCCTACGCATTCATCGCGGACACGGTCGGCATCACTGAACAAGCCGTCCGCGCCCGCGTCTTCCGTGCCCGACGACACCTCACCGAAGCCTTGGGGGCCTGGCGATGACCACACGCATCCATCCGCCCGACACACCCCCTCCGCACGACCCGGACGACGAACGCCTGCCGTGCGGGCGTCTGCTGTCCCAGGTCTGGGCGGACTGGGAAGAAGGCACGGCCGACCCTCATCGGGCGGACTGCGCCGACTGCACCAGTGCCGTGGCCGAACTGGAACAGCTCGAGACGGCTGTGCGCCGGTTGCGCGACGACACCGAGAACGCCTCCGGCTACGACCCCGCACCGCTGACCGAGCGCGTGATGAACGTCGTCCGCCTCGAACTGCGCCCCGGCCACCCGCTGCCCCTGGGAGCCCCGGACGAAGACATGTGGCTCATGGAATCGGCCGCCGCCCGCGTCCTGCGCACCGCGGCCGAACGGGTACCCGGTGTCCGCTCCGGCTCGTGCCGGATCACGCCGGAGCCCGACCGGCCCGGCCGCGTCGCCATCAGCCTCCACATCCTGGCGCCCACAACCGCACCCAGTCTTCCGATGCTGGCCGACGAGGTCCGCCGGGAAGTCGGAGCATGGGCCGACCACAGGCTCGGCCTGGAGATCACCGGCATCGACGTCCACGTCGTCGGCTTCGCCGACGAACCGGACGACAGCGAGAAAGGCATCGCACCGTGACCCCGACCGCCCTCGGTGACACCCTCGCGCACATCGTGCGCGCCGTCCCCGGCGTCGCCTTCCTCGCTCCCGGCATCACGGGCCGGCTGCGCTCGGCGTTCCAAGACCCTCGGCAGAGCGGCCCACCCAGGGGCGCACTACGGGTCTCACGCCGCAACGGGGCCGGCCCGTGGGAGATCGAGGCACGGATCGTCACGCTCGCGGGGTACCGGGCCTGTGACGTCACCCGCGCAACGCGCTCCGCGATCCTGGCCCATCTCCAGGCGGACGGCGCCACCGCCGGCCACGGTGCCGCGGTAAAGGTGACAATCACCGGCATCGTCTGAGGCCAGGCTCCACGACTGCCGATCCGGCCCACGGCGCCCCTGGTGCGGCGTACCCCCATCGCCGTGCCGGGGCGTCGGTCTCCCCACAGGCGCTGCCCTGACGATCACCGGCACCGGCACCCGCTCCGAGCCCGGGCCCCGGCTCCGGCTCCGGCTCCGGCTCCGGGCTCACCAGCAACCACTGCACTCACTCGATCTCAACCCGAGCCCCACGCCGATCGGGTGAATCCGGGCCCGCCGACAACACAGCCGTCAACGCAGCTTGTCCTACGTACATGACAGACCATCAGATGATGTCGCGTCCTGCCGTTCCCGCCGCCCGAGCCGCCCGCCCGGTCAGGCCCGACCGCCTTCCCGCACCGGCCGAGCGCCGACGGCTGCGCGAGCAGTGGGGGCTGACCACACGGCAGGTCGCCGCCGCGTTCCGGGTGACGCCGGGGACGGTGGGCAGCTGGGAGGCCGGACGCAGCGCTCCGCGCGGGCCGCGCGGAGCCGCCTACGGGCGATTCCTGGCCGGCCTCGCCCAACACGCCCTTCCGGTCTCCGCGCACACCGATGTGCCTCCGCACGAGCCGCCTGCCGCACGTACCGATGCAAGTACTGCCGCGGGTACCGCCAGGTCGCATCCCGCACGGGCCGCGGCAGCCGACCCATGCCCCTCCGACGCCGGACCGGCCAACGAACCCTCCACGGTCCCGGACCAGCCGCCGCCCGCGCCGTCCAGCCGCCCTGCCGTGACACGGGCGGCAAGCGTCCCCGTCGCACATGCCGATACGGCCCCGCGGCACTCCGCCGCGCCTGCCCCAGGACGGTCGTGGGGACGCTTCGCAGGTGCAGCGGTGAGCCTGTGGTCGCTGGTCCTCTGGCTCATCGTCACCTGTCCGCCGACAAGATGACCCGGTGACCCACCGCCCCCGACGAGCGCGCATGGTCGGGGGGGCAGACCCTTCCGCTGGAGGAAGCACTGTTCCCCCGGTCGGCCGGTGCGCGGCGGGAAAGGGGCGCGCTCATCGCGGCGGCTCTCGGACTGCCGGCCGAGGCGCGCGGCCGAACGCCCCGGTGCCCGGCGTGCCGGCCGAAACAGGTCGCGCGCATTCCCCGCGCGAGCGCGGTTCACATCCGAACGTCGCCCGACCCAGGCGACGTTGCAGCTTGGTCTCACCGTTCGGCGATTCTTCTGCAGCCGCCGCGCGAGCAAGCGCCACGCGGCAGGCCGCAGCAGGGTGACCCAACTCCTCGAAACGACGCCTGTACCCGAGCGCTCGCCGCAGGTGCCGCTCGCTGCAGGTGCTCGGTCACGACGAGCCTGCCTGTCCGCACGGTTGCGCCCCCCGCGCGCCCTGGCACAGCGATGCGGCTGCCCGGATGCTGTATCCGCGTTGTCCGCGGCCGAGACACCTCAAGCTGGCAGTGGTGACTTGGCGTGGCTCCTCGCGGTGCGCGCAAGCGGCTCTCATTCCTCGAGAGGACACCCATGTTCCGAGCGACAGCTGCCCGTCCCCTCCGTCCCCGCCTCCATTGGAGTCGGCCGGCCGCGATCCTGGCCTCGTCCCTGCTGCTGGCCGACAGCCTGCTGGCAAGTTCCCCGACCGCGGTCGCGGCGTCCGCCGGCGTTCTTGATCTCACCTGCATCCCGCCCAGCAGCGGCGTCTCCACCTACACCCCACCGCTGACGAACACCCCGCAGATGGTCGGCGCCACCATCTCCTTCGAACTGGGCCCCTGCACCTCCCGCGAGGCGCCCCAGGTGACCTCAGGCACCGCCACGCTCAACAGCGCCCCGCGCAGCCGGTCCTGCGCGGATCTGCTCGGCAGCGCCTCCCGGACACTGGTGATCAACTGGAACACCGGAGAGACAAGCACCCTCGCCCTGAACGTGAGCACCAGCGTGGTCGGCGCGGTCCTGGAGTCGGTACTCACCGGCACGGTGAGCTCCGGCCGATTCCAGGGCGACACCGTGGCCATGGACCAGACCGGCCCTGCTACGAACGTCCTGACCTGCACTGCCGGACTGGGAACCGTCGCCAGCATCTACTCCGTGGTCACCCTGGAGATCACCTCCCTCTGACAGGGACCAGCCCCCGGGGGGAGTGACCGGTGCCGGTGGCGAGCGCCGCAGACGCGGCGCTCGCCAAGAGCTTCACGCCCCGCCCCGCCCGGCCCCGAGTCGGCGCGGGGCGGGGCTCGAAGCCCGACGGGAACGACATCCGCCGGGGTGGCTCGTGCGACGCCATGTCCTTACCCATGCCCTCGGCGACCACATCGGCTTCCCGACCGGCACGTGCCTGCGGCGGCCCGATGCGGCGTTCACGTGCGCGGCCGTCTGTCACGAAATGCACCGCCCTACACGGCCGCTGATCACGACTTCAGTGGAAGGACTCAATCCCTGACAGGTACACGGGCCGCCGGCGGGAGAATCCGCACAGTTCGTGGCGCAGATGCCACGCCACGGTCCACCGCGCCCCTCGGATGACAGAAACTCCTCGCCCCGGTGAAGCGAAGCGCGGACGGCCCCAATGAACGACCGCTCCACGCCGGCTTTTTGAGTGCGGTGTCGACTGGTGTCGTCGGCCGTTACGGGGATGTGTGTCGTCTGTAGCGGTGACGGGGGGGCGGTGGCCGTAACCGAGCGCAGGATCTTCTTCTTGCCCGGTGGGATTCTTCTTGCTGGTACAGCGCAGTACGAGGCCCCCCACTCCCCCGGCGTCTGAGGCTGAGGCTGACCCGCCGGAGACACCTCGCGATCACCCCGGTCAATCCCAAATCGCCTCAACAGCCCCGTAGTGGCTCGTGGGCACCGAATACCGTTACCGGTCGCGGAAGTCAATATCCCGCAGGGGTCGGGGCGCTGCCGATCGAGATCCCGCTGGCTTCGTCGATGGCGCCGCCGCTGACCGAATACCCTCCGGAAACTCCAGAAAATGGGCGAGATGGAGCAAGGGGAGGTGCGGGCCTGCGGCCTCACACGTCCTATAGAGGTAGTCCACGAAATACATCCATCCGAAAGGGAAGAGTCATGAAGCTGCGCAACGCAATGATTGTCGCCGCGACCCTAGGAGCAACCCTGCTGTCCGGACCAGCCGCGTTGGCGAGCACGGCACATCCAGTCAGTGATCCCGTCCCCCCGTCGTCGTACACGTCGAAATACGACAACATTGAGTTGGACGTAATCCTCCAACCCGCCCACATCTTCAACAACTACTACACGTGCCTCTTGTCTGGAGGCGCATGCCAATAAGACCCGCAATTGCCGCAGGCGGGAGGCCCCTCGGGGCGAACGGCATGAAACGCCCAGCGGTCATCGGGATGCTGACCGCCATCATCGTCTTCTTCCTCGGCATGCTCCTCCACGACCAACTCCGCTCCGACAGCAGTGCCCTGGCCACCTCGCTGCTCACCTTCGCCGCCATCGCCGTACCCGGCGGACTGCTCGCATGGTGGCTCGCCGGCCGCCCCCGGCGCTGAACACCACCGGGCCCCAGCCGCATCGGCCGGGGCCCAGTGGAAAGCTCTGCGTCCTCGCCTCCAACACCGAAGGCCCGATAGTCCGGGGCATTTGCGTGCCTGGCCCATCCTTGGAAGCTCCAGCGGTCGACATGCGCCACCTGGTCCAAGCCCGTCTCGCTGGTCGGGGACGCCGCCCACCTCGTGCCGCCGCTCGGCGTCGGCGTCGACCTTGCCATGCTCGACGCCTGCGAACTCGCCCTCGTCATTGCGCACAACGACACGGTCGCGGACGCCGTCCGCGTCTATGAGCGGACGACGCTGCCGCGCTCCAACGCGTGGCAGTGGACGCTCGACCACGGCGCCGAGGAACTCGTCTCCACGGATCTACCCGACTTCGTGGACAGTCAAAGTCCTTGACTGGCGGGCGACTTGGCCAACGCATCGGATGCTCAGGGCTGACGGCGCGTCACCGTCAGATCGTGACGGTGGCTGTGCAGCGGCTCAGGTCGAACTCGGTCCAGTACTCACGGTCCGTACGCCCGTTGAAAAGGTGCTCGTCCCACCAGTACCCGCCCGTCTTCTTGCTGTTGGAGCTGCTGAGCGAGATCTCGTAGGTCCCCGGCTCCAGATCGGTGATCAGCACGTCCACCCGGAGGTGTCCCTTCGAGAACGCCCCGCCGTCGAAGTCGGCGTACTTCAGGAAGTGCTTGTCCGACGGCTTCTTGATCCACAGAGTGCCGCCGTTGACCCGGACCGTCGAGAACCGGGTGCCGCCGTCGCGGTACCACCACCAGCCCCAGTAGTACTCGGCCACCGCGTCCCAAGTGGCGATGACGGCCTTCTTGCCGTCCTTGAGGGTGGCCGGGGTCAGCGCGATGTCGTGGCGGAGCCGGCTCCAGGCGCCCCTGCCGTGGTCGGACACCGTCTTGCCGGTGACGGTCTTGCCCCTGCTGACCACGTCCGCGATGCTCGGCGGCGCCGGCGGGACCGGCGGCACGGGCGGCACGTACCGGTCGATGCCCCGGTGCACCAGGAGCAGTACTTCCCGCGCCCCTTCGGACGGCCCTTCCTTGAAGCTCAGCAGGGCGGGGGTGTTGTTGGAGTCGTGGCCCTCCAGCACGACCGGACGGGTCCAGCCGTCTTCCTCGGTCCACGTGCAGTGGCGCAGGGCGTCCCCGGCGTCGGTCCGCGCGGACGGGTAGACGGCGTGCAGCTTGCCGTCGTACGACGCCAGCGCGGCGGTGCGGAGCGAGAAGGCGGCGTCGATCCCCTTGCCCTCCTCGACCGGGACGGGGCCGGGCAGGTGGTCGCCGTCCGTCCAGGTACTGCCGTCGAACACGGCGGGGAGGAGTATTCCGAAGCTGTTACGGACCAGGTGCAGCTTGCCGTCGTGGGCGGCCAGCGACAGGTTGGCCCGCATGCCCTCCGTGGACTCCTGCCACTCCTGGCGCAGCCGTTCGGAGTCGACGTAAGGGGTATCCATTGGATCCCCTCCGTCGTCGAGGACGTGGGTCCACCGCCCTTCGGTGTTCCTGACCAGGTGGACGAGCCGGTCCGCATACAGGTCCACGTACAGCAGGTGCACCGTGCCGTCGAGGACGGCCAGGGCCGGAGCGAGGGCGGACCTTTGCCTGGTGACCGGCTTGGGGCGGCTCCACCGGGGCTTGCCGTCCACCAGGCTGAGTTCGGTCTCGAACAGCTGGGGCGTGCCGTGGGTGTAGTACCCACCGGTGCCGGTGAAGACCATGCGCAACGTGCCCTTGTCGTTGACGAGGGCGGGCGTCTCGGCGCTCTCGACGCCGGGTATGTAGGCGTCGGGCGTCCACCTGCGTGCCTGGTCCAGTGCGTCGGCCGCGGCCTGGACCTTCGCCTGCCAGGCGGTGGTCTGCTCCTCGGTGGCGTCCTTGGGCAGCGGTTCGGCGGTGGCCTCGTCCAGCGCGGTCTCGTACGGTCGTACGGACGCGGGAGTGAAGGAGGTCCACCGCACGGGCAGGACCTTGTCGCCGTCACCCTCCTCGCGGGCGCCGCGGTGGACGCAGTAGATCGTGCCGTCAACCTCGGCGAGGACGGGGGCGGCGAAACTGAGGTGATCGGCGAAGGCCACGGCCGGACTCCAGCCGCCGGCCGTCGTGTACAGCGCCCGCCTGAGATTCTGGTCGTCTTCCTGCGGCTTCGCGGTGTCGGTCACGTGCGGTCTCCTCAACGTCGGTCCCGGCACGGGCGGAGGCCCGCCCGGACACGACGCACGGTACGCATGAGGTGACTCTCGGCTCCCCACACTCTTGATCATTCGTCTGGAACCTGCCCCGACGCGACCGGAAGTCGATCTCCTGCACCTGGGCGAAGCGGCCTACAAGCCCTCGGGCGATTCCCGGCCGTGGCACGTGCTGGACAGTCTTCGCCGGTGATCGAGCCCGCCCGCCTCCCGGGTGACCCCAGCGAACTGCACCTGCGGATCTGTCACGACGACGGACTCTGCGACACCGGGCAGGCCGACCCGCTGGAGCGCTGGGATGTGGCCATCCTCCGCCGTCGGCGCATCCACGACAGGGAGCTGCGCAGGGTGCAGCCTCAGCTTCTGCGGACCTGGAGATGAACGGCACCGATGCGGCCTTGGCTCTCGAGCAGCCGCTCGTCGTGGCCACCGAAGCGTCCGGGAGCAGCAGCGACGGTGCCGGCGGAGGCCGAAGGCAGCAGGCGGCGGCCGAAGGCAGCAGGCGGCGGCGAGGGCGGCAACCGCGGTGACGACGGCAAGGGACAGGCGGACCATGGTCGTTGTCCTTCAAGGGGCGAGGGAAGGGGACATGGGCCGGTTCGGCGCTCCGCGGTGGCGCTCGGTCCGTTCGCCGCTGCGAGTGTCCCCCGGTGGCGATGGCTCAAGCTTCGCCGCGCGGTGATGGCAGCGGTAGGACTTCCGCCTGGCGCCAAAGCGCCGGGCGGGATCCGGACGGGGCGACAGACCCGAGCGCCCTTCGCTCCAGCCCGGATCGTCTCGGGGCACACGTGCACAACTGAGCCAAAGCACAGTAGTCGTCACCGGCGGAGAGGGATGAGCCAGCGATTCGGACCGATCGAATCAGTCTGATGGTCACCAACAAGGCCGCGGCAATCTCCTGCGGCGCAGCCCGCCGAGTTCGTATTGTTCCGCCTATGGCGTGGACTTCGTTGGTCCCATTGGTTGCCACGGTACTCGGGGCCCTGATAGCCGTCGGCGCCGGTGTGGTCGGAGAGCGGGTTCGATGGCACCGTAATCTCCATGACCGCGAACACGAGGCACTGCGGATCATCTGCGCCAACTACCTGAGCGCGGTCTCGCAGGCCGGCGAGCAGATCTGGCAGGCCAGTCGAGCAGGTCTGGACACGACTGCAGCCCGACGAAAGGCAGCCCACGCCGCGCTTGGCGATCACGATGTCTTCCCGCAACGCTTCCAAGTGGCGCTCTCAGCGCCGCAAACGGTTGTCGACCTTGCTGACGCAACCAGCCTCCGGCTGATCGCCTGGGCCGACATCGTCATCGCCGGAAGAACACACGAGCACCCGGAGTGCGACGCAGCCCGTCGTGCCTTCAACGAGACGCGCAAGACGCTGATCGAGTCCATGCGCATGGTCTTGTTGCGGGACGTTAACTGACCAGGCCAACCCTCCGTGCATCCCAGGCCCCGAACGCGTCCGTCGTGGAGGAATCCTGATCCGGTGACCACAGAAATGACCTGACGGCCACTGACTAGTTGGCCCTGTGAAAACCGACGGACCTCCACCTCGCCGGCACCTACACCGCGACGATCTCCGAGGTCGCCCGCCACTACAAGGACCTCATCGCGTGAACGCACCCGTGGACACCGCCTTGCTGGACGCCCTGACACACCAAGCCGCCACCGACGGCATCACCAAACACGTCGTCGGTGCCGTCATCACCGACCACGACGGCCTGATCCTCCTGTTGCACCGGACCGCCGACGACTACCTCGGCGGCCTGTGGGAGCTCCCCTCCGGCGGCGTCGAGCCCGACGAAAACCTGCTCGATGCCCTGCACCGCGAAGTCAAGGAAGAAACCGGGCTGACGATCACGAGCGTCGGCGGCTACCTCGGTCACTTCGACTACCTGTCGAAGAGCGGCAAGAAGACCCGCCAGTTCAACTTCACCGCGACCACCACGAACGACCGGGTCACGCTCACCGAGCACGACGCGCACCTATGGGCCGACCAAGCCGGCAGGGGAAGGACCAGCAGCGCCGTGCAGACCGTACTGGCCGCCTGCCACGGACACACCGCCTGAGGTTGTTCCTTGAGGAACAACCTCAGGATCGAGGCCGCGCGGGTGTTGCTGGCAGCCTGCGCAGCCAACTGATCCCACACCCTTGGCCGCTTCGCCGGTGGCGAAGCAGTGGGCCGCACCCGGACCACCCGGACCCAATCGGCCCGATCGGCCCGATCCGCTGCAATCGCGTGGAGCCAGAGCGGCGCCGTTGTGAGCGAGCACGCCGTGCGCCAGGATGTCTGCCCATGAGTGAGATCTCCGATCTGGTCACCCTCCTCCGACTCGAACCGCACCCGGAAGGCGGGTGGTTCCGTGAGACGTGGCGGACCGGACCCAGCGCTGTTCCGGAGGGATACCCCGGGCCGCGCTCCTTCGCGACCGGCATCTACTACCTTCTGCATCCCGGCGAAATGTCCCGCTGGCATCGGGTGCGTTCGGACGAACTGTGGCTGTGGCACCGGGGCGGCCCGCTGACGCTCCGCCTCGGCGGGACCTCGGCCACTGCCGCGGAAGAGTCCGCCATGGTGCTCGGGCCGGACATCGCATCCGGAGCACGTCCTCAGCTCCTGGTGCCGGGCGGCGCCTGGCAGTCCGCGGAACCGGCCGGCGACGAGCCGGTGCTCGTGTCGTGCGTCGTGGCCCCCGGCTTCGACGTCGAGGACTTCCACATGCCGTGAGGCCGGCACGCGCGGGCACCGTGAGCGGTGCGTGGGCGGGGCTCCGGGCGACTCGGGCTCGCCCGGTCCCGGTCGCAGAGCTACGGGGGTGACCGCACCGCGGCGACCCCCGTAGCTCGATCCCGCCCGGCGCCGGGCCGGGGGTCAGTCGGCAGGCGACTCGGGCGGTCGGTCGGTGAGAAGACAGGTCGGGCGGGCGGTCAGCGCACGTGCACCGTCACCACGGCCGACGTGTGCTGGTGAACCGGCTTCTGGTCGTGCTTGCTCGTCAGGCCGTACAGGACCGCACGAAATCGCAGGTCGCCCCGGCGCGCCGACGCACCCGCGGCGGTGACCTTCGCATCGCCCACGGTGGGAGTACTGCACGTCTCCTGGTGCCACCCCTCGCCGAAACCGTTCTCCTCCACGCAGAGCTGGTGCAGGAACCCGGCGTTGTCGTCGTCGCCGTGGGCCGTGACGGTGATGGTCCTGCCGACCTGGGCTGTCTTCGGCGCGGTGATCTCCACACTGCCCTTCGCGAACGCCGGCGCAGTGGCCAGCGCCACCGAGGCCAGACCCAGCGCGCCGATCACCGCCGCCCGGCCCACTCGTGCCGTCAGCCCGGTCGCCATCGTCCTGGTCATGGACTTCCCCTTTCACGGGCCCCCACCGATCAGTGAGACCCGCACCGTCACTCGGCGCCCAACGCGCCGTGCTGATCGGTCAGATGGGCCGATCACATGGCTCGTTGCGGAGCGGACGGCGCCGTTACGGATTCACGACATACCGCCGTGGCCGGGTACCGTCATCGCGCGGCGGACTCCGGAGGCTCCCCGCATCCCTGCGTACCAAAATCAGGTCTGCGCAGGGGTCGTGAGACCCGTGCGACGAGCCGCGCTCCGGGCACCCCCCGCCCGCCCGTGTCACGGAGACAACTTCAGGCAGCTTCAACCGAAGCCGAGTGCTCCCCTCCCCCAATACCACTTTCGTGTCCCGCAACGCGGCGACCCGCCTTCGGAATCCCCGGCCCCAAATACCCAATGACCTAGGCAAACGTCCGGAGTCGGTCTCGGCCCCCGACGCCTTCGCCGCGCTGTCCGCTGTCCGCTGTCGTCGTGGATGCGCGCATCGAAGAAGTCCGCACCGAGCCGGCCCCCATATCGGTACGGGTGACATCGTCCAAGGGGCGCCCCGACGTGCGCAGGACATCGCGGACGGCCTACCGCGGTACCACGGCAGCCTGCTCGTTGTGCTGGTGCACGCATCCGGCGGAGTGCTGGTGCTGCTTTTTGGCCCAGGAATGCCCAGACTGGCAGAGCATCCGCACGACCGCGACATCGCCCGCACTCCTGCACAGGGCAGCCGTGTGGCCCGCAGACGACGCCCACCCCAATTCGACCGCGGATTCACGCGAGATCGAACGCCTCTCCTCGTCGACATCCTGCTCGGAGCCATCGCGGAAAGGCCTGAACACCCCGGGTTCGTCACCGCTCGAGAGCCAGGACAGCGGTGCGGGACGGTCTCCCGAACAGTAACCGCCACGACCGAAGCCTGAATGAGTGGCTGGGACCTGACCGTTCGTTCCGCGCCGTAGTATGCGGAGCATGACGCGGTATGTCGACGAGGATCTGCACGGTGCGGAGTTCCGCGAGTGCGACCTCACCGGGGCACGCCTGATCGGCGTCGTCATGCAGGATGCCGTCATCGACGGGCTCATCACCAACCTCGTGGTGAACGGTGTCGACGTCACGGAGTACGTCGAGGCAGAGCTCGACCGACGTCATCCGGTGCGGGTGCTGATCCGCTCCGAGGACCTGGCCGACCTTCGCGAGGCGTCGCGTCAGCTGCATTCCGCCTGGGCCGTCACCATCGAGCGAATCCGCCGTACGCCCGGCATCGAACGCCGCAGCGTGCACGACGAGTGGTCGGCGGTGCAAACGATGCGCCACCTGGTCTTCGTCCATGACTCGTGGTTCCGCCGCTGCTGCCTGGGCTCGAAGGAACTGTTCACCCCGATGGGCATCGGGACAACCGTCGAGCCCTATCGTGAAGCGCACGGACTTGACCTCTCGCTCGATCCAACCCTCGATGAGATCGTGAGCGTACGTAACGCACAGACCGCCGAACTGGAGGCCTGGCTCGACGAGGTCACCGCGGTGCAGCTCGCAGCGCGAGCGCCGGTGCCCGACGATGACGTCTGGCCGCCGTACGCCCGGGGCCGCTCGGTGCGGCAGTGCCTCGGTACGGTGCTCAACGAGACCTTCGAGCACCACGGCTTCTGCGTCCGCGACCTCGACCTGATCGAGGCACGGGACGCGGAGTAGGGCCATCTGCGGACTCGGAGTCTTGCGGATGCGGGCATCGCTGACCGTCTCCGCGGTGCCGAGCTGCGGAGTCCAGGGGTGCGCGCGGTTCCTCTCGAGCACACGGCGGGCTCTGGGCCCGTCCTTCGGGCGGACGACGTCACTTCCGACGCAGGCTCTGAAGGGCGTTGCAGAAGGCTCAGTTCCGGACATCGTCCCTGTATGAGAGGGCTATTGCGGGCTGAGTTGGTGTGGGTACAGACGTTCACCGGCTCGCGGATCGACCGGTGCGTGAAGCCGGCGAAAGGAGTGAAGGAGCGGAGCATCAGTGACGGGGCCGCCAGGGGAAGGAGGAGCAACTCCCCGATGCAGCGCTTGAGGTCACGCAGTCGAGGAGTGCGGTGGTGAGGTGGCCGGTGACGGTCCAGTCGAGCTCTCCGGTGACCGCCAGCTCGGTTGACCGACTGCCGTCAGCGGGGCGGCTGATCGTGACGGCCGCGGCCTGGAGCAGCTTGGCAGGGGGCTCAGGGCGGTGCCTTGATGGCTGTCCCTACGAGAACACTTCGCGGAGCTCTCGATCAAGCACCTGACACAGAATCAGCTGCGCTTGGTCGTCGTCGTGACGCATTCAGGTCAGCGGCACAGCACACGCGTTTACCCATGCGGACGTGGGCAAGTCGCACAACACCACGACCGTGCAAGGCAGTCAGATCCACCTCGCGCTGTGCTGTCTCCCATTCCTGTCCCGCCGGAGGTCTTGACCATGAGTGACAACATGTGGAGCTACTCCCCCACGGCGAAATTCTCCGCCGACACCGACCTGACCGGCTGGAAAGTCGAGGCCACGGACGGTTCCATCGGGAGGATCGACAAGCACTCGGGCGAGGTCGGCTCGCAGTACATCGTGGTCGAAACCGGCGTCTGGATCTTCGGCAAGGAGGTCCTGCTGCCTGCCGGCACCATCACTTCCGTCGACACCGACGCGCGGACGGTGCACGTCGGGCGTACCAAGGAACAGATCAAGAACGCGCCGGAGTTCGACACGGACAGGCACCTGGGCAGCCCCGACTACCACCAGCGGATCGGCACCCACTACACCGACCACCCCGGCACTCCGGGCGCCCCGGGTACCCCCGGCCTCCGCTGAGACCGTACCCAGCCCGGGACTTCCGTCCCCAGACTTCGCCCCGTGCCACTGGGCCGCGGCCTTCGCTCGTCTCGCACTACGCGGTCGCATGCAAACCGGATCTGCCATGCAGGCCGTCTCTCCCGGTGTACGCGCCATCTGCCACACCGGACAGCACTCCACGTCCCACCTCGTCGAGGAGTTCATCGTATGCACCGCATCTCCGTTCGCCACGCCGTCGCCGCCTCTGTCGGACTTGCGGCAGTGCTCGCGCTCACCGCGTGCGGAACGGACAACTCCTCGGACGTGAGCGGTAGTTCCTCCTCGCCATCATCTCCAGTGGCGCCGTCCACCGCTGCCGCAAGCCGGTCGGCTTCGGCCTCCTCGGGTGGTTCGCCGTCCGGGACCGCTACGGGCGGCTCGAACTCCTCCCCCGCATCGTCGACCTGCCACACCGCGAATCTGCGGATCGCTGCGAAGAACCAGGGCGAGGCCCGCCAGGGAGTGGGCTCGGTCCTGATCACGTTCACGAACAAGGGCGGCGACTGCCGTATGGCCGGGTTCCCGGGCGTCGACCTCAAGACCAACTACGGCAACCAGGCAGTGGACCGCAACAAGCAAGAGGTAGGAATCCCGTTCACACTCCGGGCGGGCAAGACCGCCACGGCCGACGTCGTCTACCCGATGAACGACACCGGCGGCTCCGGCGTCCATGTCACCGCGCTCGTCATCACCCCTCCGAATGAGACACACCCGATTACGGCACCGGTCAACTTCAGCCTGCCGGTGAGCGACAAGAACACGGGCCGCCTGGAGGTCACCCCAGTCTTCAAGCCGGTCTCCTAGAACACAGACCGGGCCGCTGCTCCGTCCGCAACGGCCAAAACAGGAGCCTACGAGCCTCCACTGCCTGCCAACGACGCAAAGCGTATGGCTGCGGGGCGGCGATGACACTCCCACAGTGATCGGCCGTCCCCACAGCTCACGCCGCTCAGTGCTGTTTGTGCACTCTGTTCGCGGCGGGCGCCGCACAGCAACAGACTGAGCCTCTCCTACCCATCTTCCGCACACGAACAGTCTTGAGCGACGACTGTTACGGGGCTGCCCCGGACAGGACGGAGGCACCGCCGGACTCGCACAGCCCGTCGGCGGTCCCTGCCCGGCGAATCCGGATCCCACGGCGTCCCAGTACGGCGGCGCGGCCGCGAAGTAGGCCAAGCGGCCCGACTTCGCTTCACGGTCGGCGAAGGGAGTACCCGGGTTGCCGAGCGCGGGACAGCGTCGGAGGGGTGGCACCACGACCCTGGTCGTGGTGCCACCCCTTACCGGTGCGGGAGCGCGTCGGCTCAGTGCACGTCGACCCCGGTCCAGGCGGCCTCGACCGCCTTGAACTCGGCGCTGTCGGCGCCGTAGAGGTCCGTCGCAGCCGACAGGGTGCCCTTGCGGGCGTCGGCGTAGTCGGTGGTGGAGGTGAAGTAGCTGGTCAGCGCCTTGTACCAGATCTGGAGGGCCTTGTCCCTGCCGATGCCGGTCACCTTGGAGCCGTCCTTGGTCGGCGAGTCGTAGTCGACGCCCCCGATGGTCTTCGCGCCACTGCCCTCCGAGAGGAGGTAGAAGAAGTGGTTGGCGACACCGGACGAGTAGTGGACGTCCTCGCCGCCGACGGACGAGCTCCAGTAGTCGGCGGAACCGCCGTCCTTGCTGGGCTTGTCCATGTAGCGAAGCGGCTTGCCGTCGCCGTTGATGTTGATCTTCTCGCCGATGAGGTAGTCACCGGGGTCCGCGCTGCTGTTCGCGGCGAACTCGACACCGGTGCCCATGATGTCGCTGGTGGCTTCGTTGAGGCCGCCCGACTCACCGGAGTACTCCAACCCGGCGGTGTTGGAGGTGACGCCGTGGCTCATCTCGTGGCCGGCGACGTCGAGCGAGGTCAGTGGGTCGCTGTCGTTGGTGCCGTCACCGTAGGTCATGCAGAAGCAGGAGTCGTCCCAGAACGCGTTCACATAGGCCTTGCCGTAGTGCACGCGCGAGTAAGCGGCCTTGCCGTCGTTCTTGATGCCGCTGCGGCCGAAGGTGTTCTTGTAGAAGTCCCACGTCGCCTGCGCGCCGTAGGCGGCGTCCGCGCCGGCGGTCGCGGCGTTCGTGGTCTTCCCGTCGCCCCAGGTGTCGTTGTCCTGGGAGAACAGGGTGCCGGTGCCGTCCTGCTGGTGGTCGAGGTTGTACGTCTTGTGACCGCCGCGGGAGGCGTCGGTGAGGGTGTACGACGAGCCCGACTGCGTGGTGGTCAGGTCCACCTTGCCGCTGTACTGGGTGTTCCCGACACCGGTCTCGATGCCCTGGTACTGGAAGAGCGTCTTTCCCGTGGCCGCATCCGTGACAACGTGCAGCTGGTTCGGGGTGCCGTCGTCCTGGAATCCGCCGATCACGGTTTCGTAGGCGAGGACCGGCTTGTCGGCCGCCGCCCAGACGACCTTGCGCGGAGCGCGGTCGCTGGTGGCCTTGGCCGAGCCCCTGTCCTTCGCGAGGCCCAACGCCTGCTTCTGCGCCGTGGCCGCCGTGATGCGCGGTGTGGTGGTCGCGAGCTTCAGCGTCGCCTTCGACGCTCTGATCACGCCCTGGGTCGTGCCGGACTTGGAGGTGTGCACGATCAGGTCGCCGCCGAGCACCGGGAGGCCTTCATAGGTGCGCTCGTAACGGGTGTGGACGGTGCCGTCGGCGTCCTTGACGACGTCCTTGACGACCAGCTTCTCCTTCGCCCCGAGGCCTATGTTCTCGGCGGTTCGGGCGAGTCCGGCCTGCGCGGTCCGCAGGAGGTCGGTGCGAGCGGCGGCCGACAGCGCGACGGACGCTCCGGCCGGTCGTGCGGAGTCGGCGGTGGGCCGGGGGGCGGCCGAGGCCGTGAGCGCGGTGCCCACCAGGGCAGCCACGGTGGAGGTGGCGATCGCCACCGCGAGGACGGTGTGCTGACGTGTGTTGCGGGAGGTCATGCAAGCTCCGCTTCCGTGGGGGGATTTGACCGGCCGTGCGGAGACGGTCCGGTGCGAGCTACGTGGAGGTCACACCTGTACGACAGGGGCATGACAATGCACGATCGGGGGTCCACGGCTCATCAATTCTCCTGATGGGGCGTCCAGTTGGTGGGACTACCTCGAGACAACCCCAGGTGATCACGATGGCGCTATACAGCTGGGCAACTAATGACAAGAACCCCACGTGGCCTCCATGCGTGCCTCACCGCCCTTTACGGTTGTGGACACCGTGCGAACTGGTTGAAACGAGATTGATCACAGCGAGGTGGAAGCATCTGCCGCACGACGGCCGCTCACTGCGGCTCCGGTCGACGGCCCCACAGGAGTGATGCTCAGTCACATTGCCTGTGGCAGGCTGCCGTTGTGCTTCATGACGGCTCCGAACTGACGGCTCAGGGCCCGGGGGTCCATTCCCTGGTCGGCGGGCATGGCGACCGGCCCGCGGGATTCCGGCTCCGCGCCGTCCACCGCCGCCCGGTGCGCGTTCGCGCTCGAACCGGTCTACGATCCGGGAGGTCGCGATGACGTCCATCGGACTGCTCTCCGAGAGGCTCTCAACGATTCTCGGCCAGGTCCGTCCCTCACCTGCGGCTCTGTTCCAGCCCATCCAGTACGGCGGAATCGGATTCGCCATCCTCAGGAGGTCCTAGTCCCGGACGTAGCTGACCTGGCCCCCGCTGCCCCGCACCCAGACGGCAGCGGGGCCCGCTTCCACCTGAAGTAGGCACTCCTGCGGCGAGGTCGAACAGATGCCCTCGCGTTGACCCGTCAGGCGGTTCTGTGGCAGGACGTACGTAGCCGTGGGCGATGCTGCGGTGTTTGCTGATCGCCGCACGATGCCGTTCTGTCGGCAGATGTGCCGGAACAACACCTCGGCGGCCGGGGCTTGGTTGAGCCGCTCGTGAACTGCTTGTCGTTGCCGGTCAGCATGTCGGGCGGCACGCCGTACCGCTGCATCGCCACCACGAACGCCAAGCACAGATCACGATCGGTCGGCCGGACTACGACCATGACGACCCGGAACTCGTCGTCGAGACCGGTGACGAGCTTGCATAAACGGCCGTCGGTCAGCGGGACGCCCGAGACGATGTCCATCTGCCACAGAGGCACAGGGGCGGCGCGTTGCCGCCGCCGGTACTTGCGTGTGTGCTTCTGCTGCTGGTGGTCCACCAGGACGCTGTGCACGTCGGACGTGAAGCAGCAGGGGACGCTACGGCGTGCCAGCTCGTAGACGACCCGTCGGGCTCCCCAACGCGGGGGTGCTGGCAAAGCTCACAGATCCGAGCCTCAACGTCCGCTGGAAGCCGGGGCCGGCTCGTCTTCGGTTCGACTGCTCGGCCACCGCGTGCTCCGCGTGGGCACCAGGGTGCCGTCCACGATCAGCACCGTGCCCTTCTGGAACCGCCGGCGCTGCTGCAGTGCCAGCGCCGCCCCCAGTCTGTTGACGATGCGGTCCGCCGCGGACTTCTACACCCCGAACAGCCGCGCGATCTGGCGCAGCGTCAGGTTGGTTCACCAGTACGCGGCGACCAGCAGAACCCGGTCCTCCAGAGGCAGGATCCAGGGCCGGCCCTTGCGAACCGGGTCCGCGTCCTCACGTCGCAATACGGTGAGGAGCGCGCCGAACCGACGCGGACGATCCGGGCCCCTCGCAAGATCAGAGCCGTGACCGGCCCGGTGCTTTGCACGAGGTCCGGCCTCAACGCTGCCGCGACCGCGACCACGAGGACGACTCACGTTCGATCGACAAGCTCCATGATCGATGCGCAAACGGCTTTTTACAAACTTGCCGTTGCGCTGTAAGCATCGCTGGTGAACTGACCGTTCCCAGTGCTGTCGAAGTAGCCAAGAATCGCCCCCGATTTCCACTGGCCCGCCTGATAGGGCGCCACAACGGTCACATAGCAGGATGTGCAGTTGTGTTTGGTCGCATTGTTCTGGCTGACGCTGGATCCGTAGAAGTACAGGGCCGTTCCGAACGACAGTGTGGCCGCGTTGCTGTTGCAATAGGCCCAGACGGTGGATGTCACGCCGGCAGCGCCGTGATACGGCTTGCCGGGGCTGACGGTGCAGGTGAGTATGGCCACGGAAGGCGTAGACCTGGTGACGGTCACGGTGCTTCCGCCTACCGTCATGGTCTCGCTGGTCTTACCGGCCGGCACGCTGATGGTAACCGCAGGGGCGGAGCCGGAGGCGGCAGACGGAGCCGCTTCAGCGCCGGGGGCGCCGATGAGTGCGCAGCCGGTCATCGAGGCCACACCGAAAAGGCAGCCCAATATCTTAGTGCGCATGCAACCTCGATCCGGAGAGGAAAACTGACCACAGCGGTCAACCGCCGCGGCGCAGCCATGGATTGACGCAGAACGGCCGAGCGCACCATGTGCCACTGAAAGCGCCAGCCGCAGGGCAAGCGTCCCGAGGAACAGAAGTTCGCGATCTTCACGGGCCGATCACGAGCTAGATTCTGCGGGATGGCATCCATGCCGCGCCGTGATGTTTCAGGCCATTCTGTTTCCGAAAACGTTCACGCCGGATTCGTGGGCGCCGCCCTCGGCTACGCGCAGTGAAGATCCATCCGGGACTCCTCAGGTCCTCGCCCTGAGGTGTGTTGCACAAGGCTGCGTTTGTGCAGGTCAAACTGCTGGAAGCAGTCTTCTGTCCGTGATGTGAGGTCGACGTTGGGCATGCGACGGCGTGGTGGAGGCCGTCGCCGTGTTGCCGGTAGTCGGGCAGGATCCGTAGCTCTCCATGCGGCCGAGCACATGCTCTACGCGGGCGCGGACTTTGCAGTAGGCGGCGTTGTCGCCCTCCTTGCCGCGCAGTTGCCCCGCGACGTGGGCGTTTGCGCCTACTTGAGCGACGCACCCTCTCAACCGGACCGAGACAGTTCGGGCACAGTCACAGGCCCGGGTGACGTCGGGACAGGCGAGACGTGCTTGGAAGAGTCATTGGTCTTGGTCGTCGGTGAGAGCCGCGCGGAGCCGCATATTCCAGGAGGTGATCTTTCGCGGGCTGGGCATGTGCGCGTGGACCGGCTCGACGCTCCCTGATCACGGTGCCGTGACCTGCTGTGGACGCCGTGAAGGACGCGCCCGGCCGCTCGCGCCCCACGCCTCCGCCGATATTGCATTGCCTCAAGTCGCTCGATTGCGCGAGGGTGCCCGCATGGAGAACAACGCCGCAGGCTCCCCCGCAGTCGCCGCCCTCTTCTCGCGCGGGCGGCTAACGGCGCTCCCGCGCAAGACCGCGCGCCGCGAGCATGTGCTCGCCCACCTCGCCGGGACGCTCTTCACGCCCGGCCACGACTACACCGAGCGCGATATTAACGACGCGCTGCGCACCGTGTACGACGACTTCCCGGCGCTGCGCCGCTTCATGGTCACCGGCGGACACCTCACCCGCTCCCGAGACGGGGCCTGTTACCGGCTCCCCCAGTAGGCCACGAAGGCAGTGAGCGCCACGGCCACCGCGGCGACGACCGCCGCGGCAGTCTGGTGATCGGTTGTCACGCGGGGAGTACGTCGATCGTGGCCTGCCCTGGGTGGGCCACGAGGTTGCCGTGCGGCCACAGGCAGATGTGCGGCCAGGGCGTCGGTTGAAGTGCGGCAGGGCGATGATCACCAGAACTAGGCTATTGAGCACTTCCAAACTCACGCTGACGCGTGATGGAGGACGAGTGTGGCCGGGACGATCGCGGTGATGCGGTTGGTGCTGCAGCGAGGATTTCGTAGGGGGCGCCAGGTCTTCGGGACCGTTATGGCCTGCTCGACGAGGCAGCGGAATGTGGCGCGACTGTTGTTGTGTCGGCGTTTCCATCGCCTGGGCTGACGTCCTCGGAACGGCAGCGGATGCCGCGCGGGCTAATGCCGCACACGAGCTCCGTACCTCGCGCGGCCTACGCCTTTCGGCGCTTCCACTGCTCCTTCGTGATCACGTACCGCACGCCCCCGTGCTCGGAACCCTCGACCGCCGTCATTTCGTCCGGTGTGGGGATGCTCTCCGCGACTGTCATCCCGAGCTTCTCCATGACATTGCGCGAAGAGCGGTTCACGGTCATCGTGTCGGCCCAGACCATGCGGATGCCGAGCTCGGCGAACCCTTTAGCCAGCAACGCCTGCGACGCCTCCGTTGCGTAGCCCCGGCCCCAGGCCGCCTGCCGCAAGCGGTAGCCGAGTTCGGCTTCCTCGCGCGGTCCCTTGCGTAGCGGACGCAGGCAGAACCAGCCGACGAACGCGCCGCCATGCTTCTCGTACGCCGCGAACAGGCCCAGCTCGTAATCCCAGCGGTCGTAGCCGGAGAGGATGCTGGGAATGACGAGATCGCGGACCTCCTCCGGCGGAGTCGGAATGCCGCCGGTCAGGTAGCGCATCACCGCCGGGTCGCTGTCCAGCTCGATCAGCAGGTCCGCGTCGTTGGCGGCAAAGGGGCGCAGGGTCAGGCGCTCGGACTCAAGGTAGGTGGCCACGTGACGATCATGGCCGAGACGGGTCGGACGGTCCACGGCGTTTTCGGGCCGCTTCTGTCCCCGGGTGGGAGGCTGGAGAAACAGTCCAGCGCTCATAAGCCCTCGGATACTGCTTGCGCACCTCGTCGACCGAGTACACCCGCGAAGCCCGGGGCTCCAACCCCACCGGCAGCTCCACCCCGTCCAACACGGAAGAGGGGCAACTACACACCTCAACACCCCGCAACCAGAAGGTGATTGACCCACCCACCGCGATCCCCGCCTGTGAACTGCCCTGCTTGATCGACCAGTTGACCATGAAGGACAGGTCTCGCCGATAGCGCCGTCGACAGCACGCGTGTGACCGGACGCCCCACCGAACGCGCCCTCCCCTTCACCTGCCCCCTGCCCTGAACCGATCCTCCGCGCATCCTGCCGGCACCCGAGCCCGAGCAACCGGCGAAGGCCGGATGACCCGAGGCACCCCCTTCCCCGACTGCTCGCTGCCATGACGGTCGGCAGGCGGTCCGTCCCACCTCTTCCGGCCCGACCTGCGCGTTTTCCTTCACAGCCTGACGTGTTGCCCGAAGTTCGGCGGGCGTGGTTGCCCGGGCTTCGCGGGCGGGTCGTCGTCGGACGGTCTCCGAGCCTAGGCGACGTTCGGGTTGGCAGGCTGTTCCTTGCCCGCCGCCACCCGGCGGCCCTTGCCGCGCTTGATGAGGACCACTGTCTTCATCGTGACCCCGGGATAGTTGGGGGTGTAGTACGCGCCCGTCCAGTAGTCGTGGAAGGAGGCGACCGTGCCGATCGTGTACGTCATCGGGTTGGCGGCCGTCTGTTCGCTTCCGGCGAAGGCCTCCATCGTCACCGTGTCCTGACCGTCCATGCCCACCACGGCTGCGGCGTGGTACTGCGACATGATCTGCTCCCCGGGGTTCATGGCGAGCATGAGGTAGGACTGTCCCACCACCGGGCTGGCGTTGCGGTCCGTCGCCCCCTGGAAGTCGCCCGCGCGTTCCCGGTTCTGCTCGTCCGACATACCGAAGGCCTTGAGCCCGGCGCTCGTACGGACATTGCTGTTCGCGCCGTCCGCCAGCTCTCCGACGGCGTTGTGCATGATCTCCTCCGCCGTGTGGAGGCAGTCGTCCAGGATGTTCCGCGCCAGCTCGTGCTCCTGGTACAGCTCCGTGCCGCCGAAGAGAGCCTGCTGCGCCGTGCTGGTCGGGCGCAGGGCCGGGGAGTAGGACCCCGCGGGCGCGCTGACGCGGATCCAGATCGACGTGGCGTCATTGCGCGGGACAGCGAAGAATCCGTTCGCCGAGACCGTCATGTGCTGCTGGTTCGTGTCGGCCTGTGCCACCCAGCGCTGGACCGACTCCTGGGCCGTGCCCTGGCCGGACCGGGCCGCCTCCGGTGCGTGCTGCTCGGTCCTCGGCGCCGCCCCGCTCATGGCGCGTCGCGCGTTGCTCTCCGCCTCCCGCTCGAAGCGGTCGGAAGGGTCGGAGACCTTGAGCCCGGACCCGTTGTCCGTACCCGCCACGGGGCCTTGGCGCTGCTGGATCACGTGGGTGAGTTCGTGAGCGAGGGTGTGCTTGTCGGCGCCGCCTTCCCCGATGACGACATGGCTGCCCGAGGTGTAGGCACGGGCGCCGACCTCCGCCGCGGAGGCCCTGGCGGCACTGTCGTTGTGAATGCGCACGTCGGAAAAGTCCGCGCCGAGTCGGGACTCCATGTCGCCGCGGGTCGCCTCGTCCAGGGGGCGCCCGCTGCCGCGCAGGACCTCGTGCACGGCGGAACGCTGCACCGCGGGCTGCTCGGTCGGGTGGCCGCAGCCGGCGCCGTGCTGGTGCTTGTCCTGCTCCCCCACGTGACCGGCCTGCCGGAGGAACTGCACGACGGCCGCGTTCCCTGCGGTCTGCTGCAGTGCGCGCAGGCCCCGCGGTTCCGGGCCCCTGGCTGCCGGCTTGCCGCCTGGGCCACGCCCGACGTCGGCCCTTCTGGCATCGTCATTCTTGTGCACGGAGCCTCTTCCTGCGTTGGGATGCTTCCTCTCCTGCATACGCGAGGGAGACGCCCCGGTGCCAGGTACACGAGGGCACTGTCGCAGGGCCGTCCGGACAGCATGGTTCCAAGTGGTGGCCTCAGGTTCCGGTTTCGCACTCCGGAGGGCATCGACGCCAGTCTCGTCGCGGCGCAGGGAGGCTGTGCTGACAGGAGCGAGGACGGCCAGGATGCCGTCGCGCACGACCTGCCGCAGAAGCAGACAGCGAAGGCGGACGGCAAGCCCACAGTGTGCGGGGCACGGTTCCTTCCTTGCGGTTCGGCGGGCGGGGTTGTGCGGGGCTGTCCGAAGGCTCCGGCGGGGAGGGTGAATTCGGGGGCAGCGCAGGCGGGGGTCGGTGTCTGTGCCGCTGTGTGCCACAGGGCGCGGAAGTCAGCGGGTCTGCCGTGCAGGGCGGACACGAGGCGGCTGGCGGTGTACCAGTCGGGGATGTGGGGGCCGCTGAGGGTGCGTGCGATGTGGTTGATGCTTAGGGAGTTGGAGGTGGCGGCCCGGACAGTCCAGAGATCGGGGCGGTCGGCGACGTCCGTCGTGCGGCTTGACTTCGAGCACGCTCCACAGCCCGGGCCCCCGAAGGCCCGGTGACCGCGGTTCAGGTCGGCGACGTGCAGTTGTCGACCGTGATGTCGACGTACTTGCCCGGCCTGTCAAGCTCGATGTCGCTGCCGGGTTCGTTCACATCGTGCTCGCGACCCACGGCCAGCTGCCATGTGTCGTTGGCGTACTTCGACTTGGCTGCGGCCGAGTTGTCCTTGTGGTAGCGCAGCGCACCCGCCGCCGCGTCCGTGTTGTGCCGCCAGCCGTCTGCTTCCAGGTCGGCGTACGCCTTGGCCAGCCGGGGCTTCTCCGCCTCGCCGTAAATGATGCGCAGCCCGAGCGTGCATGTGGCCTCTGCCGTGTAGGTGGACATGTCGTCCGTGACGTCCAGCCCCACCGACATGAACTCCTGCTTTACCTCCCAGTTCATGTCAGCGCTGATCTTCAGCTGTTCTTTGTAACGCGTCGCGCGCTCACGCGGGTTGAGGTCGTTGGCGGTGGACGGAGCACTGCGGGGTGGGTCGAAGACGCCACTCACTCCCGCCGCGAATGCCGCCATCGCGACAGCCACCATAGCCACCTTGATCCCACGCATGAAGCCTCCCCCGAACTCGTGGCAGGATCTTCGCACAGGTGTCCGCTACGTCGGTACGGCCCCCTTGTTGAGTCGGCCTGCGCTGGCTGACGCCCCCCAGCTCCGTAGCGCACCCCATGGCCCTTGCACCGAATCGCCGAGCGCGCCCGAAGCCCTGCAAGGTCGCCATCGGCAGACAGCCCGACCACAAGCAGATCAGCGGGCGGTGGGGCGTACGGCGAGGGCGTTGGAGCCCGCGCCCACCCGGGTTTCACATATGGCCCGGCCAAGGCTCCATGGCTGAGGACACAACCGCTCGACTGAGCAGGTCAGTTGGCGAGTGTTCTCGCCTCAGCCAATAGAGTCGCTTTGTCCCCGAACTGAGTCGTCGTCCTTTGTCTCAGCGAACCTGGTGGCGCGACTGCGTGCGATGGAGTGTTGGATGGCCCTGGGGCCTGGATAAATCTCAAGGACGGTCCCTACCGGGGTCTCAGCCGCCAGGGAGATCGACGCAGGGGCGACGTCGAGCGCAACGAGCACTGCGTCTTCATTCGCCCTGGCCTACTCGGCCTCGGTCCGCAGAGGCGCACATCCCTCCACCGCACTGGCCTACATCGAAGCCCGCGATCGCTTTGCCAGGTGGTTCACCAGCGAGAGCAGCGGTGAAACTCTTCGGCAGAGATGGAACCGCTGCCTCCAGGCGCTGGGCAAGGACCCGTTTGGCGATCCCTACCGTTCCTCCGACGCCCGGATCGAGCAGGCCGCCTAGCCCGAACCCGTCGTTCTCAGCGGCCTGTTGGGCTCGCACTACTGGCGAGACCATCCCCAACCGTCGGCCGATGCAGCACGCCGACTCAACACCGCACCCCATCAGCCTCCGCTGCATGAGAAGGTCGCTGACATGATTGGGGAGGGGTGCTGATCTCACTCCTCGCCTGTCAGTGTCGATCGCCATCATGAGGACATGACCAACACGAACCTGACCACCGGCAGTATCTGGCGGCACCACCAAGGCGGTCAGGAGATTGCCCGGCTGACCGTGACCGGCGCCGATATGCCCTGGACGCACGCCGAAGTAGAGACGCTTCCTGGCTTTGAAGCGTTCCGTCCCCTCTTCGCCGAGCAAGAGCGGGCCGGCGACGGGGAGGACTGGGAGCGGGCCGACGCCTGCTACACCCAGATCCGCAGTGCGCTCACCCTGATGTTTCCCGACGGCAGCCCGGTCGCCGAGTTCATGCCGCAAACCCACGACGACGGCACCGCCCACTGGCGCCGACACGACGAGCCCTTCGAGGCGGTGAACCCGTGACGACCTGGGTTCGCTGCTTCTGGGATGAGGAAGACGTCTGGTACTACTTCGAGTTGGACGGCGATGGTTATGTGATCCGGCAAGTCGAGTTGCAGGAGCCCGGAAACAAGGCTCTGACCGCTGCCTCGCTGGCCGAGTGGCTAGAAGCCCAAAGAGACGGCAGGTCAGCTGAATACGAGAGGGTCTACGGTCTGACCGCAGAGCCACCCATCTCCGAGTGGGAAGGGCACGACCCACAGTCGTTGTCGGCCGATGAGTTCGAGATCGTTTGGTCGACAGCCCGCGGTGAGATTCAGGATCGTCAGCGGCGCCCTCCTTCCTGAGCACGTCCATTACCGCGGCTTCCGATCAGGAAGCTGCCAACTTCAATGCAAAACCGGCCGTAAAACGTCTCGTCGACCTGACAAGGCCCTACGCAGGCAGCATCACTCTCGCCATGATCCATGAGACGCTCCAACCGCACCGTCCACGCGCCCATGCGTCCTCGCAACGCCTCGTCGCTGCCTCCAGCTAGCGCGGTTGGACCTGTCACCCCGCAGGTCGACGGCCTCCTCGTCCCTGCAAGATCTGCGGAGGGACCTGCGGTCCCCCCGTTGGAGCGAATAGCGACCTTCGCCTTCGCACTCTTAAAACGGTGGCCGGATCTCACCGAGGACGAGGCCGACATCTCGCCCTGTTCGACTGGTCCGCTGATGAGGGAAGCCCGCGACCCGCTGATCCACTTCCCTATGCGCTGGAACATGGCGGTGACGGCATCCGCCTACGCGGCGGGGGTTGCTTCGTCGATGGGCCTCAACTGCTTCGACCCTCAGGCACGGCAACTTCGATCATAGCGACGGCACGGGACCAGATCGTCAGAGGCAACACCCGCATCCGACCGACCGGGACCAGATCATCTGGCACTCTCTGCTGCTTGCATCTCGGCTGACCTGGTCGCCGCATGTCACAGTCGTGCCCGCAGACCAGATCATCTGGGACGGGACAAACGGGCCGGATTGCGGGCTTCATCAGCTGAACCGCTCGTGGACGCTGCGTCGCCCCCGGGACGAGACAGGGCCCCAATGGTCCCGCCATGCCGCCCAGGTTGACGGTAGGCCAGACTTCCCCGACTGCCGTGCCCTCACGCGCAAGCCTGCCCCACGGGTGGAACCGCCGGCGCGGCGAGCTGAAGCGGGCGCTCGTCACTGGCTGTCCGGGAATTCCCACGCCTTCGCGCATCCGCGCGGCCCGCTCCACGTCGTACTCGGTGTCGCCAACCATGGACGTGAACCGTTCCTCGCGGGCCAAGCGCCAGATCGTGAGCTCCGCGTGCGAAACGGACTCGCAGATCTCCACGTGTTCGTAGCGCGCACAAGCCATCATGTTCAGCAGCGCATACTGGCTCAACATCGCACTACCGTCGGCGAATTGAGCATCAGCGCCGACACTCGGCACGACTGAGCGCAGCCAAACGCCTGACACCAGTGCCCATGAGCCTCCTGCGCGCTCGCTCCTGGTGTCAGCGGCAACTG
Source organism: Streptomyces xanthochromogenes (assembly GCF_014650455.1). GTDB lineage: Bacteria > Actinomycetota > Actinomycetes > Streptomycetales > Streptomycetaceae > Streptomyces > Streptomyces xanthochromogenes. The sequence goes on from NZ_BMUZ01000003.1 coordinate 45,479, forward strand.
GGGTTTTGGGCTTGTGTGCCATTTCCCGAGGCGCAATCCAGGGTCCTCGACAGGATGCGGCTCTAGAGTTGAACGGCTGGCGCGGTGTTGCCGAGGGGGGCGAGATGGTCGATCTGCTGGGGCGTTATCGGTTGCTCGATGTTGTCGGCAGCGGAGGCATGGGGCAGGTACAGCGCGCCCATGACCTGGCACTCGGCCGGGACGTTGCGGTGAAGACCATGCGCGCGCCGGAACAGTCGAACGCGTTGGCACGCTTCGAGCGTGAGGCCCGTGCGGCTGGGCGCTTGAGCGGGCATCCGCACGTCGTGGCCGTCTACGACTTCGGGCGACACCGCGTCGAGCAGATCGAGACGGTCTTCATCGTCATGGAACTGGTACCTGGCCGGTCACTGCAGCAGGTGGCCGCTCAGACGCCCCCCGACGTCCGAACGGCCCTCCGATGGGTGCTCCACATCGCCCGCGCCCTGCAGGCAGCCCACGCGGAGGGGATTTTGCACCGGGACATCAAACCGGCCAACGCCGTGCTGGTGGAGAGCGCGGACCGGCCGAACGACGTCAAGGTCCTGGACTTCGGTATCGCCGCGCTGGCCGAAGAGCCGTCCCGCCTGACCGACACGGGCGTTGTGCCCGGCACCCGTGCGTACATGGCACCCGAATTGGGCGTGCGGGGGGCATCGACCGCGAGCGACCTCTACGCCCTCGGCGTCGTGCTCCACGAGTTCCTCACCGGGCACCTGCCGTTCTCAGGAGGGCCGGCGCGCGTCGAGCAGGCCGTCCCGAATCTTGCACGGCCACTGGTCGACCTGGCGGCCGCGCTGCTGGCCGAGGACCCCGAGCGCAGGCCCCCCACAGCAAGCGCGGTCTGCGCGGTGCTCAAGGCAGCGCTGAACAACCCGTTCTCACCACCGGGCAGCGCCGCTCAGCAGGCGGCGGGCGGCCAAGCGGGTCTCCCGCCCGGTCCCGGCCACACCGTGCTCGACCAGCAGGCCACAGCGTCCTCCGTCTCATCGAGTGATCCAGCGCAGGTGCCCCGGTGGCGCCGGGACGCGTTGACTCGCCGGGTGACACGGGCCAGAGAGTGCGTCAATGCCGCCGAGTCCGCCGAGATGTACCGCGCGCTCCTACCGGAGGCCGCTGTCGTCGAGGGCGAGGAGAGCGACGAGTACCTGCTCATTCGCTGGCTGTACGGTGAGCGCCTGCGCGACGCCGGCCGGCACGCCGAGGCCGCCACCGAGGTCCTCACCCTGATGCCCCAGCTGCTGGCGATGGACGAGCGTCAGCGTGGTCTTGAGGGTGTTCGCTGGCGCGTCTCCGCTGCCGCCTTGACCCTGTGTCTGGCGAACCGGGCCGAGGAGGCGGTGGGGATGATCACCCCGTGCATGGACCGCGTGATGGAAGAGCTCGGTCCCTACCATGCGGAGAGCGGATACATCCGGCAGTCGCTCGCCAAGGCGCTAGCGGCTTCAGGACGGCCGGACGAGGCCGTGGCACTGCTGGAGGGCGTGGTCGACGACATCGAGGAGGACGACCACGGCCAGTACAAGGCCCTTCCCTTCCGGGCAGAACTCGGTCGCCTGCTCTGCGCGGAGGGCCGCGTCGAGGACGGACTGGCAGAACTCGCCGATGTCCTCTACACCGCGCAGTCCGATCCCCAGGGCAGCGTCTACCTCCCAGATCGCGCTCAGCGCGAGATCGAGAAGGACGTGGCGGCGCTGCGCAGCCCTGCCAAGGCTCCCAAACGCCGGGGCTTGTTCCGTAAGTAGTGAGACGTCGCGCCAGGGAGGACGGCAACGCACCTCCGCGGGATGGTTGAGCCGTTTTTCGTCGCGCTGACACAGTGCCGGGACATGAGGCTCTCTGCACGGCGATCTCTGCCAGCTCGGAGCCCTGCACCGCGTACGTCTCCCGGGGCCGGGTCGGTGGCCGCCGTGCGGGGGTCGGGCCTTCATGGGCGCGGGCGCCAGGACGTGCAGGGCGCGGACGTTCGCTCCCTGCACGTGCTTGTTGGCTACCGCGATCAGCGTGGCGCGGGTGAAGGGTCGGTCCAGGTGGACACGCCACAGCGCGACGCCAGCGCCTCCTGACAGTTCGGTGGCTCGGCATCACCGAACTGTGAGGAGGCCCCTCTCTCATGTGCCGGGCGCCAGAGTGATCGCCCGAACGAGCCCGATACACAGGGAAGTTCGAGCAGTACTCGTGTTCTTCGGTCCGGCAACCGCTCCTAGCCCCCCGACACCACCTGGTAGCCAAAGGACCCGAGCCCGCCGTCTCCGGAACAGTACGCGTAGGACACCTCGCCGGTGTTCATGCCCACGGTGGGCCCATAACGCCACGCACCGTCCTGGCATCGAGCCCACGTGTAGAACGAGCCCTCCCCTCGACAGGAGAAGCCGACTGTCTGAGTGTCGCTCCACACGCTGCATGTGGCCGAGGAGGCCGATGCCGGAGCGGCGAACGCCACTCCACCGAGGCCCAGCGCGAACACGCTGCCGACGATCGCCGCACCGCGGCGAGTCTTCTTGAGAAGGGACACAGGAGTAATCCGTTTCCGTGAGGCCAGGGCCGTTTCCCGACCATGGACACCGTCCAAGCACTCTGAGATGTGCTCTGGGCAAAGATTCGGACACCCTCGCAGTCCAGGTCATGACCCGTCAAAAGCGTTGACAGAAAGACCAGTTGTGCGCCATTCGTACCGGACCCCCCGCCGCCGTGCCCTGCCGCTGGACAGACACTGGCCTCGATACCAGTGACCGATGCCGTCCCTCCTCCGAAGGGAACCGGCCCGACTTCACTGTCGCAAGTCGTCACCGGGCAGGAGCACCTGGCGGGCAGCGGTCCGACTTGGCAAAGCGGCCGCATAGGTCATCCGCAAGCGGCAGGTCGTCGCCGTCGACGCCTGAAGAACCTCGCGTGGGTCGAGAGGTTGCCCTCGTAACCGCAGGTGTTCGCTGGGGCTCGCATCACGGGCGAGCGGCGCCGCCGGGCAGTTGAGTACCACCGGTCGAGAACTGATGCATCCTCAGCAGATGCTATCCAGGGGCGCGTTGGCGTAACAGGTACATGACCAGTAGTGGTCCGTTGCGGCGGCGATGTTGGTCCGGCGGACCCGCGTCACAGCGCGGTGCTCTCCCTTGCCGTGAAACGGTCGGGGAGGCAGAGCGGGAACGCAGCCGAGTTCGTCGGCAATTCGGCCCTTCGGATCAGGGGTGCGGGTCGGGGCTGCAATCCTGCACGTAACGGAGGCAGCGCTCGGCGGAGCGGCGTGACCGCTGCTGCTCCGTCGGTGCTGACCACGCGTCCACAGAACGCGTACGAAGGCGAAGGGTTCGCCCAGGGTCAGGGCTCGGCGGATGGTGCCGGGCCGTTCCGGGATGAAGTTGGGGATGCTGTACATGAAGCTGACCCAGCGCCGGTCCATGACCACCATGAAGATGCCGCCGCTGGACGCAGCGCCGCGGCCTTCCGGGTCGTCGGCCCAGTGCAGCACGGTGCCTCAGACGAAGTGCGTGCCCGCGTTGATCAGCGTCATGCCCGGGGCGATCTGCCGGGTGTCGCCCGTCCAGTACTCGATCAGGGGGCGGTACGGCCGACCCACTCGCGGTCGGCCTCGTGGATGTACACCGGGGCGTCGAAGGCCCGTGCCCTTTCGGTCATGTCGCCGCAGAAGTGCGGGTGGCTGATCGCGATCGCGCTGATCCCCCTAGCTCCTGGACCCGGGTGGCCAGGTCGTCGTCGAGGTATCCCACGCAGTCCCACAGCACGTTGCCGACGGGCGAGCGGATCAGCAGGGCACCGCTGGCCGACCGCGAACGACGGCACCGCGCCCACCCCGGTGATGCCGGGCCCCTCCCCGGCGAGCCGGCCGCGGTGCCCGGCATCGCGCAGCTCGGCGAGCGAGGTCCATCGCTGCCCCTACCGGCCGACGTAGTGCCGCTCGTCCAGGCAGATCGGACCGTCCGGGCGCGGTGCCCCGTACTGCACCCCGAGGTGCGGCAGATCGGAAGCTGCTCGCCCACGTCCACTACCACTGCCTTGGACGACATGGAGACCCGCCTTTCCAGGAGATGCACGCCTGACGACGGGGATCAACAGCCGGTCCTGCCGCCCTCCTTCCTCGGCCGACCAGGCAGCACGGGCCATCGGAGTGGCGGCGCCGGCGTCAGTCGTCGAGTGCCTGGTAGAGCATGGTCCAGAAGTCGTGCATGAGGTGGATGGAGTGCGGAACGGACGCTCCGACCTGGGTGAGCAGGATGCCGACGACGTCGTTGACGGGGTCCGCGTAGGTGGAGGTGCCGGAACCGCCGTCCCAGCCGAACTGGCCGACGGGGGCGTAGTCGCCGCGGTAGGTGCGTACCGCCATGCCGTAGCCCCAGCCGCCGTGCTGTCCTTGGCCGAAGGAGATGTGCACGTTGTCGAGGGCCAACTGCTGCCGCGCGTGCTGCTGTTCCGGGGTGAGGCGGTTGGTGGTCATCAGCGCGACGGCGGGTTTGGACAGGACGCGATGGCCGCCGTTCGGCCCTGCGGCGCGGCCGCCGGCCAGGAGCATGCGGAAGTAGGCGTGGTAGTCGTCGGCGGTCGAGTTCAGTCCGCCGCCACCGCCGGGGAAGGCCGGCGGCGTGCTGTGGCGTCCGCCCGCGGCCTCGTCCCACACCTGGAACTCCCCGGTCACCGGGTCGGGCGCGTAGAGCGGCGGCAGCCGGTGGAGCTGGTCCTGCGGGACGTGGAAGCCGGTGTCGGTCATGCCCAGCGGGTCGAAGACGCGCTCCTTGAGGAAGGCGTCGAACGGCTGGCCGGTGACCCGGGCGACGAGCACGCCGAGGAGGTCGCTGGCGATCTGGTACTGCCAGCGCTCGCCGGGCTGGTGCATCAGAGGCAGTTCGCCCAGGCGGCGCAGCCACTCGTCGGGGCCGGGCATGGGGGTGGGCAGGTTGGGGGTCAGGCCCTTGGCGAAGACCTCGTTCATGACTGGGGTGCCGATGGAGGTCATGTCCATCCCGAGCCCGAAGGTGGAGCCGAGCACGTCCCGCACGGTGATCGGACGCCGTGCCGGCACGGTCTCGTCGAGCGGGCTGTCGGGGCGGCGCAGGACCTGCCGGTCGGCGAGTTCGGGCAGCCACTCCTGCACCGGGTCGTCCAGGCGTAGCCGGCACTCGTCGAGCAGGACCATCGCCGCGGCGACGGTGACCGGCTTGGAGGTGGACGCCATGCGGAAGACCGTGTCGCGGGCCATGGGGGCGCCGCCGTCGTGGCGCATCGTCCCCAGTTCCACGGTGTGGGTGTGGGGGCCGCGGCTGAACAGGGCGACGACGCCGGGTATCCGCTCGGAGTCGACGTGTCTCGCCAGGACGTCGCGTATCCGGACCAGCCCGGTCTTGGTGAAATCGTGGTTGCGTTCGGTGGTCATGGTCGTGTGCCCCCAGCCATCGGCGATCCTCGGTGCCGTCAGTCTCTGCTGCGGTGGACAGGTCGATCAACGACCGTTTCGGCGACGTATTGTTGAGCGGAACTCAGGTAATCGAGGACCGCGACGGGGGCCGTCCTGTGGAGATGCGCGACATCGAGATCTTCCTGGCGCTGGCCGAGGAACTGCACTTCGGGCGGACCGCGGAGCGGCTGCACGTCACCGCCGGCCGGGTCAGCCAGTCGATACGGCGCACCGAACGCCTCATCGGCGCACCGCTGTTCGACCGGACCACCCGCACCGTGCGGCTGACCCGGCTCGGTGAACGGTTCCGGCAGGACCTGGCGGTCGGGCACCGCCACATCGCGGACGCCGTCCGCACCGCGCAGCACATGGCATGCGGCTCCACCGGCACCCTGACCCTGGGCATCGTGGGGCCGATGCTGCAGACGCTCGCAGCCGCGCTGGATCTGTTCCGCGCCCGACACCCCGAGGTCGTCTTGGGCTTCCGCGAAGTGCAACCCGCCTCCGCACTGGACCCGCTGCGCGACGGCGACGTGGACCTGGCCCTGCTCTGGCTCCCCATCGACGAACCCGACCTGAGCCTCGGACCGGTCCTGCACCGCACCGACCTGCTGCTGATGACGGCCACCTCCCACCCCTTCGCCCGGCGGGAGTCGATCTGCCTGGAGGACCTCGCGGACGTCCCCTGGTACGCGGCACCACCGTCCCCGCCTACACCTCGGCAGCCATCGCCCCCTACCGCACCCCATCCGGACGCCGCGTACCGGACGGCCCGCAGGTCACCACGATGCAGGAGGTCATGACCGTCGTCGCCTCCGGCCAGTCCGGCGCAGGCGTCACCTCGGACGTCCCCAGGGCCTTCCCCTGGCCCGGCCTCGCCTTCATACCCGTCCGCGACGCACCCCGGGTCGACTGGGCCCTGGCCTGGCGCACCGGGGACAACAACCCCCTGACCCGCGCCTTCACCCAGGCAGCCACGGAGACCGCGCCTCCCAGCTCCACGACGCCTTCGGGCGGGTGATCGAACGCCGGCACCAGGCGGCAGGCGCGGCGCAAAACGCACCGGCAACGCACCCCGCGTCATGGCCCCCTGCGCAACCTCGCCATCGGCCTGACGTGCCAAGCCGGCTGAACCAACATTGCCGCCGCACCGACCACTACCGGTCACGCCCCACTACGCCAACGCCCCCCTGCGAATCCCCTGCTGAGAACGCATCAGCTCGGGCCATGGGCCAGGTCGAGTTCGACGTCACCGAACGGTGCCTGACCGCCTGCGATCCTTCGACGCGAAACAAGCAACGAACTGGCTCGCTGTTCCGTTCGACCTGTACTGCGAAGGCGGCGCCCCGGATTTCAAGAGCCAGTACTCACCGACCCTCTGGTCCCGCAATCGCCTGATCAACATCACCACCAAGGTTCTGGCCGGCGGCGCAAACAAAGACGTTGACTCCTGGGCCCTGCCCCAAGGCTTTCCCCAGCTGGTGACGGCATATCCACCCCGATTCGGCTGTGGTCCATCACCCGGACGGGGTACGTCTACGGAAGGCCAGACCTGCCGACAGTGACGTTCACCGGCAGGCAGAAGCCGAACCGCGTCGACGAACTCGGAGACAAGGAGCGGGTTGCCAGAAGGGTGCCGGGTGCGGGATTGTTGCTCGGAGGAAACGATCCCTTTGAGTTGATGAGGTGAGGGGTTCGCCCAGCGAATCCTCGATATTTGGTCTCCATCCAAGCGCAGACCGCAGCAGACACGGTGCCCGGCTTCCCGTGGAGCCGCGCCCCCTACCCGGTCCTGGTCGCTGACGCGGGCGGCTTGGTCGTACAGCGCAACGACGCCGCTCAGGCGCTTCTGCCCGCGGCCAGGCCCGGCGCGCGTCTGGCCGACGTAGTTCCGGCGTGGCTGGCGACGGCCCACCGGTCGATGCGGTTGCCTGCCCCGCGGGCCACGCGGGAGTCGGACGTGCCGCTGGCCGGACTGATCGCCGAGCGTCGTTACGAGGCGCATCCCAGCGTGGCCGATGACGGCACGGTCGCATGGTGGCTGGTGGATGACACCGACCACCAGCTGGTCCGTGAAGCCCTGCGCATGGAGCGGGAGCGGACCTCGTTCCTCGCGAAGGCGTCCAGCATCCTGCTGTCCTCCCTCAACCTGGGGCGTTGCATGGACGTGACCGCGCAGATGGCGGCCGAGAACCTGGCCGATGCGGCCCTGGCCATCGCGCCGGCCCGGGGCCGGCGGCTGCCGGTGGTGACCTGCCTGCGCGGCGGTACGCCCGTCACGTCGCAGGAGTCGGTCGACCCCGATGACGTGCCCGGTCTCGGTGAAGCTCTGCGCGGGTTTCCGCCGGTTCCGTCGCGGTGGCTCGACCCGGCCTCGGCGCCGGCGTGGATGATCCCGGAAGGGTTCGGTCCGGTCGGGGCCATAGTGATCACTCCGCTGCCCGGTCACGGTGTCGCGGCGGGTGCGCTGGTGCTGCTCCGCAAGGAGGGAAGTGCCGCGTTCACCGAGGAGGAAGAGGTCTTCGCCCGGCTGTTCGCCGCGCGGTCGGGGGCGGCGATGTCGGCTGCCCGCCTGTATGCGGAGCAGACGGAGATCACCGAGGTGCTGATGCGGGAGCTCCTGCCGCCGGCTCTGCATCAGATCTCCGGGGTGGACTTCGCCGGCAGCTACCGCCCTTCGGCCGATCACGAGCGGGTCGGCGGGGACTTCTACGACGTGCATCCCGCCGCGGTGGAGGGCGAGCCCTCGCTGGTGACACTGGGCGACGTGTGCGGGAAGGGCCTGGAGGCCGCTGTCCTGACGGGCAAGATCCGTAACACTCTGCATGCGCTGCTGCCCCTGGCGGATGACCACCAGCGGATGCTGAGCCTGCTGAACACCGCGCTGCTCACCTCGCACCACACCCGGTTCGCCACGCTGGTGTTGGCGTCCGCCGTGCGTCAGGGAAGTGAGGTGCAGGTGCGGCTGACCAGCGCCGGTCATCCGCTGCCGCTGATCGTCCGGGCGGACGGCACGGTGGATGTGGCCGATACGCGCGGCAACCTCGTCGGGGTCCTGCCGGACGTCCACGCGCGTACCGCTACCGTCACGCTCGCCCCCGGCGAGTCGTGCGTCCTGTTCACCGACGGAATCACCGAGGCCAAGGGCGGCCCGCTGGGCGACAGCCAGTTCGGTGAGGAACGCCTCAAGCGCGCCTTGGCCGGATGCGCCGGAATGCCCGCCGAAGCCATCGTGGAACACGTCCAAATGCTGGCCTCGCAGTGGCTCGGCGGCCGCCGTCACGACGACATGGCAGTCGTCGCGATCTCCGCACCGCGCACCCACCACCTGAGTGCGGTGGACGGCCACACGCGGGGCAGGTACACCGCATGAGCACCAGCACACCGCCCCGCCACACCGGCAGCGGGCACCTGGCCGACCTGGTCGGCCAGGTCTGGAACGCCGTGGCAGAGGGCGACGAGGTCACCGCCACCGACATCGTGCTGGGCGCCCTGGACGATGGCGTCGCCCCGGAGTCCGTGCTCCTGGACGTGATCGGCGCGGTCCAGGGCAGAGTGGGTGAGGAGTGGGCGGCCAACCGCATCACCGTCGCGCAGGAGCACGCCGCGACCTCCATCAACGAACGCGCCGTCGCAGCCCTCGCCCTGCACCCCGCGGCGCGCACCACCCCGAGCAGGGGGCGGATCACGGTGGCGTGCGTGGACGGCGAATGGCACGCCCTGCCCGCCCGGCTGGTCGCCGAGGTCCTCAAGTTGCGCGGCTGGCAGGTCGACTACCTCGGAGCACAGGTTCCCGCCCCGCACCTCATCTCCCACCTGCACACCACGCAGGCCGACGCGGTCGCCCTGTCCAGCTCGATCGCGACCCGGCTCCCCACCGCCCACGCCGCGATCACAGCGTGCCAGGCAGTCGGGGTGCCCGTCCTGGTCGGCGGCGCCGCCTTCGGCCCCGAGGGCCAGTACGCGAAACTGCTCGGCGCCCAGGTGTGGGCGCCCGATGCGCGGAAGGCTGCCGACCGCCTCGCCGAAGGACCGCTGCCACGGCCTGAGACGGACCACCAGCCGATCGACGATCTCCCGCACCTGGCCGATCAGGAATACACGATGGTCGCCCGCACCAGCGCCTCTTTGGTGAGGGCGGTTTTCGGCGCCCTGGAGGACGCGTTCCCCGCGATGCGCGCCTACGACGACATGCAGCGCGAGCGCACAGCGGAAGACCTCGCGCACATCGCAGAGTTCCTCGCCACGTCCCTCTACCTCGACGACGAGGGTCTGTTCACGTGGTTCATCACCTGGACCGCCGACATCCTGGAGGCCCGGGGGGTGCCCGCACGCTCCCTGCCGCCGGCCCTGAACCTGTTCGCCCGTGAACTCAGGGACTTTCCCCGGGCAGTTCGCACGCTCCAGCGGGGCGTCGAAGCCCTGACCACCGACCACTCCCCCGCCAACGGAACATCCGCATGACGACGCTGCCTCCCGGCCTCCACCTGGTCACCATCGACACCCAGGACACGGTCCGCATAGAGATCACCGGAGATCTCGACTACCAGACCGTGGACCTCCTCCTCGACGAGGTCACCTCCCAACTGGACGCCCGGCCCGGCCTGAAGGACCTGCACCTGCACTTCGCGGAGATCGGCATCATCGACTCCATGGGTCTGTCCGTCCTGTTGATGATCCACCGCCGCACCGCCGCGGCCGGGACGCGCCTGCACCTGGACGACCGCCCACCGAACCTGAACCGGCTGCTCGACATCACCGGTACGCTCGAATACCTCACGGCAGCGCCCCCCACCGGCGCCGCGACCTCACAGCAGCACACCGAACAAGCCCCGCCGACCGCGGGGACAGCGCAAGCGGCCCGCCCCACCGGACCGGACAGCACCACCTGAGCCACTGCCCGGCCAACCACCGGGCAGAGCAAGCACCGACCGGGGAAAGTCATGACCGCACCGGATGCCGCGCCCAGCGGCCTCTGTACCCACGCCACCGAGGCCGCCAGCACCATCACCGAACTTCTCGACGTCCTGTGGGAACGCGCCAAGGCCACCACCGCACAGGACACCACGCCCGTCTCCGCCTCCCAACTGCGTCTGATGTACACCATCGACCGGCAGGACGGCATACGCATGCGGACCGTCTGCCGCCTGCTCGCCTCCTCAGCCCCGAACATCAGCCGCATGTGCGACCGCCTCCAGGCCGTCGGCTTCCTCGAACGTCTCCCCTGCCCGGACAGCGGACGCGAAATCACCCTCCGCCTCAGCCCCGCCGGCAAAAAGCACCTCCACCGCATCCGCGAGCAGCGCGAAGCCATGCTCCATGAAGCCATCCACAACATGCCCGCAGGCCAACAGCGCGCACTGGCACGGGGTCTCACCGAACTAGCCGGCCAACTCACCAGCTCCAGCGGTGAAGAACCCCGCAGAGCCAGCGCCCAACCAGCAGCCTGAACCCGGCACCGGTACACGACGAGAATGCCGCGCCACCCCTCACGCGGCGCCCTCGCACCTCGCTGACAGCCGCGACACGGCTTCCGCAAGCTCGCCCTCAGGCACGCGGGAGTTGCCCTTCCTCTTGCCTTTTGCGCGAACACGGTGGGGGTGACACCTGGGCGGACGACCCCGCCACAGGGGTAGCCCCGGTCTCCCGCCTCGCGCAAGTCCGCATCGTGGAGAAACTCCCCAGGCCCATCAGCTGGAATGGGCCCGCACGGTGATCCGCCTGCTCGACGTGGATGGCCGACGGAAAGCCGACCATCGAGAAGCCTGAATCCCGTTCATGCTCCGGGCGGGCAGGCAGCCACCGCCGACGTCGTTTGCCCGATGAAGATCACAGCCGGCTCTGGCAGGCGCGTCACCGCAGTCGTAGGGACGCCGCCGGAACAGGCACCTTCCCTTACCATGCCTGGCGGCTTCAGCCTTGCAGTGAGCGACGAGCTCATCGCCCGCCTGGGAAGTCACCTCCGTATGCGAGCCGTTCTCCTAGAAGCTCGTTCCTCCGGTGCCGCACCCACTCCACATGCCCGCGAGCAGGCCCGTGGCATCAACGGGATGCCTGCTGGGCGGCTGCACGCGTGGGATGGAAGGTGAAGAGCCCGGCGGTGCCGGTCACGTCGAAGACGCGCATCACGGCGTCCGCGACGGGACCCACGATCAGTAGCCGGTGTCTCTGGCGGGTCCGCAGAAGGAGGTTCAGCAGGGCCGAGTCGGCGAACCGTATCTGCGACATGTCAGCGATGACCGGCATGCCGGTGGCTGCGGCCTCGTTCACGACTTGGGTGGCATGCTCGGACAGCTCGAAGTCAATGTCGCCGCAGAAGGATACGACGGCCGTGTCCTGTTCCGGCTGCCAGGTGACAGTACCTCTCTCATCAGAAGTCATCCGAGCACCCTCGCACACACGTTCCCTGAACGCACCGACCGGGCCTCTGGCTCTTGCAACACGGCGCGACCCGAGGTGTCGTCCAAAGGAACGCCGTCAGGCAGCATTTGGCTGACACACGATCTCCCCCTGCAGCAGGTCACCGCAGCTGCGTGCCGTATGGTCACGGGCGGCGGCGCCCCAACTGGGCACAAGGAAAAGGCGGCAACGCCCGAACTGATCACAGGGCAAAGGTGGCGGTGATGCGCTTGCCGTGGGGCAGCAGTGCGACCGTTACGGTGGTGGCGAGGCGCTTCACGATGGCCCAGCCGCGACCTCCGGGCATGCCGGGCTCAGCCGCGACGATCATGCGGGGTTCTTCACGGCTGGCGTCCTCGACCTGGAGCCTCAGGCGGGCTGCGCCGTGATCAACGTCGGCGCTGAACGCAGTCAGCCCGTCGCCGTGGACGATCGCGTTGGCCACGAGTTCCGTCACCGCCAGCTCGGCGTCTCCCTGCACTCGCGCGGTGTCGCCGGCGCAGCGCGCAAGCAGCCCGCGCACCACTGCTCGCGCCCCGGCCGCCGGCGCCATATCGTCGGTTGGACCGTCGAGGGCGGCTTTCACCGCGGCAGCGTGGGGCTTGGGCTCCGGGTCGGAGACGAGATCGGTCATGGAATGGCCTCCCGACGTGCACGGCACGTGATCGGTGCGTACGGTGTGGCGATTTCTTACGCGTGCCCGCTTCGCTCCGACCAATTCCTCCTGCCGTCACCCTGCACCTTTTCACCCTGGCATTTGAGGTGGCGTCGTCCGGCACCGCGAGATGTCGATGCTGCTGCTCAGCTGCCCGATGCAGTGCGCTCAAAGGCGCTCAAGGTGCTTTTTCACGCATAGCAACTGCGCACCAAGCGCGGAGCCCTCCAGGTCATCGAGGGGCTGATGGCATCCACCGGCCGTACCGCCGACTCTCCCGACGGGTCCTCCTATGTACAGGACTACGTAACGGAATCGGGTCAGCGGTCAGCGTCAAGGCTCGGCATTCCCCGATTCCATCGGCGAGGGAGACCCCGGCACGGTCGGCAAGGATCGACGATCTCCGCGCCCCGAGCAGTCTCCGGCGCCTCGGCCGTGGTGCAGGCGCGCGCCTCTCATGACACAGCTCGACGAGCGCGAACGCCTCAGCGCCAGCTTGCGGTTCGCACCAGGAGCTCACCCTTGCCCAGATCATCGGGATGGGGATCAGGGGCGGCGCCTCCCACAGGCAGGTCTCCCGCCCGCTCAACCGAATTGTCGCGAAGCTCCGTACCGGCATGCTCTCCGGCACCGCCTGAACCAGAGCATCGGGAATCAGCAGCATGTCGCAAGGCGGGCTCGCGTGAGGCGGCCCGCCTTACGCACGGCTCCCTGTGTATTCGGCTAGGCCCCTCGCACCCGAATACGCCACGCCCTGGCTCCGGCTCCGGCTCCGGCTCCGGCTCCGGCTCCGGCCAAGCACCACACACAGAAGGACTCGGTATGGATTCGTCCTCGAAAGCCGCGCCGACGAAAATCGTTCGCACAGCACGTGCCCGGCGGCGGGGCAACAACTCTGGGTTGTTGCCCCGCCGCCGGGTCAGGCAGAGATTCGCCGGTCAGTCCTTGAGGACGTCCTTGATCTTCTCCTTGGCGCCCCGGGCATCACCCTTGGCCTGCTCGGCGCGGCCTTCGGCTTCCATGCGCTCGTTGCCGACCGCGCCGCCAGCCTTCTCCTTGACCTTGCCCTTGGCCTGCTCGACCTTGGACTTTGCCTTCTCGTCGCCAGCCACGGCACTCAACTCCTCTTGCCACACGAAAGGGGGATTCCGCTCACCGAGCGAGTGTCCCCACACGCCGCCGCGAAACAGGCAATGGCCCCTCACCTTCGAGACACCGGGGCAGAGAACACTCGATCGAAGTGCCGACAGCGGATTCCCGGTTAAGAATCTTATAAACAGAGGCATCGACGTGGTGTAGACCTGCCACCCCAGGGCATTCGGTGGCTCGGAGGTTGATAACTATGGTTCCCCTGCTTCTCGTTCTTCTACTGGCCCTGATCCTCTTCGGTGCGGGCTTCGCCCTCAAGGCACTGTGGTGGATCGCCATCATCGTGCTCGTCGTCTGGCTGGTCGGCTTCGTCGCCCGCCCCAAGGGAGGAAGCGGCCGCTGGTACCGCTGGTAACCCGCCAGGCTCCAGCATTTGTGGGCTCCTCGCCAACACCGGCGGGGAGCCCACAGCCATGTCCGACGGCCCTTTTTTCGCACCCGGGGCTCATCACACGAGGAAACCCGGGTACATGCGCGATACGACCGTGGCGCCGGTCTCCCCACGCGGGAACCACGCCTCCAGGAGGCCGCCGCCACGGCCCCGAAAGCCGAGTCGGCTGAACGTCTGTGGCCGCCGCCCTCCGCGGCGGCCACAGACGTCAGGAGCAGCAACAAAACGGCCTGGCCCACGCCCTCGCCGGTCACGAGGCCACGGGTTTGGCCCTGATGCCGTGACCGGATCGCTCCTTTGGTGCCCGGCGCAGCAGCTGGTCCGGATGTTCTACGCCCATGTCCGCCGCCTCAAGGCCCGAAATGCGTCGACGGCTGGCTTCATGTCCTCGGCCGTCAGCGGCTCGTACGTGTAGAGGAGGACGAGGAGTGCGACTTCCGGGTCGTCGCCCGCGCAGCGGGCATCAGCCTGGACTGCCTCGATGTCCAGACCGAACTGAGCAAACGCATCGAAACCTTGCGCGGTCAGTAACAGACCGAGAACCAGTCTCCGCCGCAGGCACCCGCAGCTGGCGACGGCACAGTGATTCATTCCCTTACCGAAGCCCTCCGCCGCGAGCGCACCACCCACCGCTAGCGCGTCCAATAGCTCGAACAGCGACTGGCCCGGCACACGGCGAGATCCTGCGCTTGCAACACGTGGTCCCGTCACACCACCCGAGACCGTGACAGCACTCGCCTGACGTCAGGGCTCACGATCCAGAGCGCAAACCCAGAGCACTGTGCTCCATCACGCCCGAGGGAAGCTCGCTCCTTCCCGAAGCCCGAGCAGTCAGCTCCGCGAAACCGGCCCGGAGGTCGGCGGCTGGCTCACCAAGGACGATCGCGCTGATGATCAGCTCCATCATCAGACGGTCGTACTCGTCGCCCATGCTGCGATAGCGCCCCCCATCGGCCTCCACCACGGCGGAGAAGATCCTCTTCCCACCACCAGGAACAGGAGCAAAAGACGCCTCATAGATGCCGTGACCAGTCCAACTCCGATGCATGAAAACGACATTGTCTTCAGCGAAGACGTTCCACTTCTCGTCCATGTCCCGGGCTCGGTACCCGCGCCGGATCCGGTCCCAATCCTCGCCAGTCCAGACACGATCGGGCAACTGAGCCACCGGCCTGGGCGCGTTAATAGGATGGAGGCGCCGGAACGACTCTCGGGTGAGCGGGGCATCGGCAGTCATGCCCTGATCCTATGGATGCCCCAGCCCAACAGGACAGCGCTTTACCCTCAGCCGCGCGATGGGGGGGTGCCCATCAGCCACATCCCGGACGCATCCGCACCTTTCTGAACAGCGGCTTTGCAAGGCTCCCTCACCACTACCCCAGACAAGTTGAGCGACTTCGGGCGCGGGAAGTCTGCCGCGCGGATGCGCCGCTCGGAGCGGCGTCGGTCGCGGTCCTCGTACTCGGCCATCAAAGGACACCGCCCCGCTTCGCCCCCTCACGGAGACCTACGCCGGGCGTCCCGGCCCCAGGCCGTGGATGGGGCCAACTGAAGCCGGAACAAGCCCCGAACGCTCCCCCGCACTCAGCCGCTGAGGCCAACTCGGGCCGGAGAGGTGGAGCCGAGTCAGACCGTTAGCGCCACAGGCACCGGCAGCCATCACCCCTCCCCAGAACTGGCCCTCTCCGCTCCGCGCTCGCGTCGGCTCAGGGTTCCCGGCCACCACGCCTTGGGTCCGATGTCGTGCACCAGGGCCGGTACGAGCAGGGACCGCACGACCAGCGTGTCCAGCAGCACCCCGAACGCCACGATGAACGCGATCTGCACGAGGAAGGCGAGCGGGATCACCGCGAGCGCGGCGAAGGTCGCGGCGAGCACCACACCGGCAGAGGTGATCACGCCGCCGGTAGCCACCAGCGCCCTGAGGATGCCCTCCCGTACGCCATGCTTCAACGACTCCTCCCTGGCCCGGGACATGAGGAAGATGTTGTAGTCCACGCCGAGCGCGACTAGGAAGACGAATCCGTACAGCGGGACGGAGGCGTCGGTCCCGGTGAAGTCGAAGACGTACCGGAACACGAGCGATGAAATGCCCAGCGTGGCAAGGAAGTTGAGGGCCACCGTCGCCACCAGGAGCAGCGGCATGAGGAGCGAGCGCAGCAGAGCGACAAGGATGATCAGGATGATGACCAGCACGACAGGCATGATCAGCGTGCGATCGTGCTCGGCCGTGCGCTGGGTGTCGTACTGCTGGGCGGTGTAGCCGCCCACCAATGCGTCGGCGCCTTCGACGGAGTGGAGCGCGGGACGAAGACGGGAGATGGTCGCCTTGGCCGCGTCGCTGTCGGCCGGGTCTCTCAGGGTGACGTCCACGCGTACCTTTCCGTCCACGACGCGGGCGGGCCCGCCGGGTCGGCCTTGCTCGCCCAGGACTTGGGCGTCTGCGACGCCGTCGGTGGCCTTGGCCCGGGCGATGATCTGGTCCTGGCTGCCGGCGTGGGCGATCACCACGGCCGGGTTGCCGGAGCCGCCGGGAAAGTGGTCGGCGAGGGTGGCCTGGGCGGAGACCGACGGCGCGTCGTTGACGAAGATCTCGTCCAGGGGCACGCCCTTGGAGTTCAGCGTGGGAGCGAAGGCGGCGCAGGCAAGCAGCCCCAGCAGGGCGACGGCCCAGATCTTGCGCGGCGTCCTTTCCACTCGACGGGCGATGCGGCGCCAGACGCCGTGCCCGCCGCCTCCTGCTTCGGCAGCGCGGGGGCGGGCCGGCCAGTAAGCGGCGTTGCCGAGGAGCACCAGGACAGCGGGCAGGAAGGTGAGCGTGCTCAGTACCGCGCAGACGATGCCGATGGCACCGACCGGGCCGAGCGCGCGGTTGTTGGTGAGATCGCTCAACAGCAGGGCGAGCAGACCCAGCACGACAGTCGCCGCACTGGCGGTGATCGCGCCGGCGGACCGCCGCAGAGCGGCGCGCATCGCGGTGAACCGGTCGGTGGCGGAGGCTAGTTCTTCGCGGAAGCGGGCGGTGAGGAGGAGGGCGTAGTCGGTGGCGGCGCCGATCACGAGGATCGAGAGAATGCCCTGCACCTGTCCGTCGACGCGTACGGACCCGTGGTCGGCGAGTGCGTAGACGACCGCACAGGCCGCACCGAGGGCGAACACTGCGCCGAGGATGATGACGAAGGGCAGCAGGACGCTGCGGTAGACCAGCAGCAGGATCACCAGGACGGCGATCAGAGCGACGACGAGCAGTATGCCGTCGATGCCTTTGAAGGCGCCGACGAGGTCGGCCTGGCTGGCGGCCGGTCCGGCGATGGCGACTGTTGTTCCGGTGACTGCGGCTGCCTTGTTCCTGACCGCGTCCAGGGTGGCCTGGAGGTCGTCCCCGAGGTCGGGGCGCAGTTGCACCACGCCCTGGAGGGCCTGACGGTCGCTGGAGGGCAGAGCCGGTGTCGCCTGGCCCACCACGCCCGGCGCGCCTTGGAGCGATGCGAGCGCGCGGGTGGCCTGGGCCTGCTGATCGGCACCGAGCTGACCCTTGCCGGGGGCGGTCCATACGACGATGGCGGGCAGGCTCTCGTTCTGCTGGAACGCCCGCTGTGCGCCGATCACTTGGGTCGACTCGGCGTTGCGCGGCAGGAATGCGGCTTGGTCATTGGTCGCGACTTGGCCGAGCCGTCCGGCGTAGGGGCCGAGTGTGCCGCCGATGGCAAGCCAGATGATCAGCAGCGCCAGCGGCACGAGCCAGCGGGCGCCTCGCGAGGTGCGGAACATGCTTCTCCCAAGGACAGCGGCCAAAAAGACTCAATGAAAAAGTATCTCAATGATTGAGCTAGTTGGCGGAGCAGGTAGTTACGTCCTCACCTTCGGCCGTCGCGCACAGGTTGGATGCAGGTCGGCGAGAAGGTCTCGGGGCTACCTTTGCCGCCGGTCGGTCAGTTCCGCGTTGAGGCTGTCGAGGAAGGTCAGCACCACGGCCATGTCGTCCTCGGTGAAGGTGCTCCGCACGCGTTCCGCGGCCTCCGCGAGCGGGCTGAAGTACGACCGGGCCCGCGTCTGCGCGCCGGGCAGATAGCGCAGGTGGACAACGCGCCGATCCGCACTCTCGCGTACCCGCGCGATGTGCCCCGCCCGTTCGAGCCGGTCGACGCACGCCGTCACGGCCCCGGAGGTGATCCCCAGGTGCCGGCGCAGCGCGCCCGGAGTGACGGGCTCTGTGGAATCGAGGATCGCGGAGAGCGCTTGGACGTCGGTCGGATGAAGCTGCTGACCTGCCGCGAACCCGTGCACCAGTTGGTTGATCTCTCCATTGAGACGACGCAACTGAACGGCAAGCGCCTGGAGATCCGGGTGCGGGGCATGCCCGGGCTCCCGATCCCCTGTTCCCGTACTCGCGCGGATCTGATCATCACGGCTGTCCACCCGGTCACCCTATCCGCGCCGTCGCAGCGCCAAGGGCCGTCCCGTCACTGGCCGCTGGGAGGTACCTGCCTCGCACGGGCGCCACGGATTCCGTCACCCCCACTCCGACCTGTCGGCCAGGCGGCGACACCACCAGCACTCTGTCCGCCACCGGCGCCGGTGTGTGAACGGGACCGGCAGAGCGCGGCGCAAGAACACTGCATCCACAGGCTTCACGATTCGGCCGCGCTCGAGACGAGCTGGTTCCGGCAGCCTCTCCAAAGCCTCCTCCAGCATGTCGCGGGCGTGCCGGACGTCGTCGAAGAAGCACCAGGTGCATGAGCCGGACGGCTCCTGCGGATACGGCGGACGCTGCCGGTGCGTGCAGGAATGCGCGCTGCCGACGCGACGCACGGTCTCGCAGCACCTCTACCGACCACGGCGACTTCCGCGCCCCCCATCACGTTCCGGCCCTACCCTGCATGCCCAGCACTGCCCCCGCTCTGCGGCAGGGAGGCGGGAGTGCGGAGCGCGGCGCGGCGTAGGGCGGCTTCTCGGGCTGCCTGGCGTGGGTGCCGACGCCGCCAATAGGGGTTGTCGTGCGGGAGCCGGCTCGTGACACGCCCGTACATGCCGAACGTGAGGATGACCAGTCCCATCAGAAAGCTGAACACCACATTCGTCATGCCGAAGCCCAGGAAGTTGGCGGGCTTGTCGAGGATGAAGATGTGGGCGAATCCACTGAGCAGGAACAGAGCTCCGACGGTCATGTTGACGGTCGAGGCCAGATTGCCGCCCACGATCGCACCCGCGATGAGGACGAGGCCGAAGATGACGGAGAGCAGGCTCAGGACACCATTGGTGCTCATCCCGGCGATGTGGCTGCCGTGGGTGTTGAAGGGGCTCAGCTGATCGGCGAATCCGAGGCACCCGAAGAGCAGGAGTACCAGGCCACAGAACGCGGCACCCCAGCGATAGACCTGCGCGAGCTTGTGATCCGTAGGGAGCTCGTCGTGAAGTTTCATGACGTGACACCTCTCTGAACCGAGGTCTTCTTGTGCAGTTACTGGCTCTTCGCATGGAGCGGCACATTCGGTTGCACTCGAAAGGGAATTCACCGGATTGGCTCTATGCCACGCCGTTATCCGCAGCACACCCGCGAGCACGCGCGCCCTGTCGACGTGTTTCGCAGGTCGGCGTTCAGCGACCGGGACTTGAGGCCGGTTTGCCGTGCGGCCGGCGAATGACTGGACCTGGCTGTGCCCGGGCCCTGCGAAATCTGGGCGGTTTGGTGCATCCGGTGCAGCACTCCTGGAGGAAGGATCAAAGGTAAGGACCGCTCGGCGGGCGGCCGGAAGCCGATTCGGGAGCGACTGATGGAATCTGGTGCGACAGCGGGGGTCACCTGTCTGGTGACGGGGGCGACCGGCTATATCGGGGGCCGGCTGGTGCCGGAGCTGCTCGCGGCCGGTCACCGGGTGCGCTGTCTGGCGCGGGCGCCGGAAAAGCTCCGGGACTATCCGTGGGTCGGTGATGTCGAAGTGGTCCGGGGCGACGTGAAGGACGCCGCCTCGGTAGCGGCGGCGCTCCAGGACGTGGAGGTCGCCTACTACCTCGTGCACGGCCTCGGAACGGGCCGCGATTTCGAGGAAACGGACCGCACCTGTGCGCAGACGTTCGCCGATGCCGCGGAGACCGCAGGCACGGGACGGATCGTCTATTTGGGCGGTCTGACGCCGAACGGTGTGCGGCCGGAGGACTTGTCGCCGCATCTGCGGTCGCGGGCAGAGGTCGGGGAGATCTTTCTGCGTTCGTCCGTGCCCTCCGTGGTGCTGCGTGCTGCGGTCGTCATCGGGTCGGGTTCGGCCTCCTTCGAGATGCTGCGGTACCTGACCGAGCGGCTGCCGGTGATGGTCACCCCGAGCTGGGTCGGCACGCGCATCCAGCCCATCGGTGTCCGCGACGTCCTGCGCTATCTGACGGGCAGCGCCTCGGTCCCTGAGAACCTGAACCGCGCCTTCGACATCGGCGGCCCGGACGTCATGACGTACGAGAAGATGATGCGCCGGTACGCCGAAGTCGCGGGACTGCCGCGGCGGCTGATCGTGCGCGTGCCGATGCTCACACCGCGCCTGTCCAGCCACTGGATCGGCCTCATCACCCCCGTCCCGCGCGCTCTGGCCCGGCCACTTGCCGAGTCGTTGCGCCACGAGGTCGTCTGCGACGAGCACGACATCGCCCAGTACGTGCCCGATCCGCCGGGCACCCCGCTGCCCTTCGACCGTGCCTTGGAGCTGGCCCTGCGGCGGGTGCGTGACGCCCAGGTCACCACTCGCTGGTCGTCCGCCACGCTGCCCGGCGCGCCCAGTGATCCCCTGCCCACCGACCCCAACTGGGCGGGCGGCAGCCTGTACACCGACAAGCGGCAGCTGACGGTCGACTGCTCTCCGGCCGCCCTGTGGCGAGTGATCGAAGGCATCGGCGGTGAGAACGGCTGGTACTCCTTCCCGTTGGCCTGGGCGGTGCGCGGCTGGCTCGACAGGCTGGTGGGCGGGGTCGGCCTGCGCCGCGGCCGACGGGACGCCGAACGGCTGCGGGTGGGTGACTCGCTGGACTTCTGGCGGGTGGAGGAGATCGAGCCAGGGCAACTGCTGCGGCTGCGCGCCGAGATGCGGCTGCCCGGCCTGGCCTGGCTGGAGCTGCGGGCCGACCAGGGTCCCGGCGGACGGGCACGTTACCGTCAGCGCGCCCTGTTCCACCCGCATGGTCTGCTGGGCCACGTCTACTGGTGGAGCGTCTCCCCCTTCCACGCCTTCGTCTTCGGCGGCATGGCCCGAAACATCGCCCGCGCGGCCTCGGGCGCACCGTCCGCGCGGCGACGGCGCGGCCGAGGCCGCAGGACCTGAACTCCCACTCCGTGGTGCTCAGGCCGCATCCGATGCACGGCCCTGCGGGGAAGTAACAGCCAGACAGCCGCGTTCGGCCGGACCTACGGGTCACCAAGCGCCTTTCCCACTGCTCTCAAGAGGTCGGTATGAGCGTCTCCGTCGTCCTGTTCACCTCCGACCTGCGGCTGCGCGATCATCCGCCCCTGCGGGCCGCGCTGGCCTCGGCCGACGAAGTCGTTCCGCTGTTCGTCCTCGACGACGCCGTGGCCCACGCCGGTTTCGCCGTTCCCAATCGACGGGCCTTCCTCGCGGACTGCCTCACCGATCTGGATGCCTCGCTGCGTGAGCGCGGGGGGCGTCTCGTCCTGCGGTCCGGCGACGTGTACGCCGCGGTACGAGAGGTGGTGCTGGAATCCGATGCCGACGAAGTGCACATGTCGGCCGGCGTCAGCGGCTACGCCGGCCGGCGTGAGGAGCGCCTGCGGCGCATGCTGGAGGCCGAGGGCAGGCGCCTGTACGCACACGACGCCGTCATCACCACGGTCGCGCCGGGCGCGCTCACGCCCGCCGACGCGGACTATTTCGCCGTGTTCACCCCGTACTGGCGCCGGTGGGAGCAGGAGCGGCAGCGCACGCCGCTGGCCGCGCCCCGGTCCGTGCACGTCCCCGACGGCCTTGTCAGCGATCCGCTTCCCCAGCGGCACGAGATCGCGGGGATCTCCCCCGCGCTGGCGGCCGGTGGCGAGAGTGAGGGGCGGCGCCTGGTCTCGTCCTGGTTGAGCAGCGGCATCGACGCCTACGAAGAGGGTCACGACGATCTCGCGGGCGACGCCACCTCGCGGCTGTCCCCTCATCTGCACTTCGGGACGCTCTCCCCCGTAGAGGCGGTCCACCGTGCCCGGCAGGTGGACAGCGCGGGAGCCCGCGCCTTCGTGCGGCAGCTGTGCTGGCGGGACTTCCACCACCAGGTACTGGCCGCCCGACCGGACACCTCTCACCTCGACTACCGTCCGCGCGACGACCACTGGCGCAGCGAGGCCGACGCGTCGGAGGAGATCGAGGCGTGGAAGCGGGGACTGACCGGCTATCCGGTGGTCGACGCGGGCATGCGTCAGCTCTCCCAGGAAGGCTGGATGCACAACCGCGCCCGGCTGGTGACCGCGAGTTTCCTCACCAAGACGCTCTACGTCGACTGGCGCATCGGCGCCCGCCACTTCCTGGACCTCCTGGTCGACGGAGACATCGCCAACAACCAGCTGAACTGGCAGTGGATGGCCGGCACCGGCACCGACACCCGCCCCAACCGCGTCCTCAACCCCGTGCTGCAAGGCAAGCGGTACGACCCCGACGGCCGGTACGTACGCCGCTGGGTCCCCGAACTCGCCGACCTGCCCGGAGCTGCGGTCCACGAGCCGTGGAAACTCCAGGGGCTGGACCGGGCCCGCTTCGAGTATCCCGATCCGCTCGTCGACCTCGCCGACGCACGCGCCCGCTTCAAGGAGGCCCGCACCCCGTGAACCGGGCCCTACGCCAAGAGGTGGGACTCGATGGTGTGCAGGGCCGGACGTAGGCCGGTCAGCCTCCCCCACCCCGGCGCGAGCGGCGCCCCGGCCCAGCCTGGCCCGGCCAACAGCAGCTGGGGGTGCTGGCGTGCACCCTTCATTCCCCACCCGATCCCGGCGACCTGACGGGCCAGCTCCGGCAGGGCCGTCCCCCGGCTCTGGGACCACAGGACCACCAGGGCCGGGCCGATGCGGCGCACCGCGTCCGCCAGGGCTCCGGCCGGCAGGGCAGGACCGAACATGCGGACCGGCAGGGACCGTTGGGCCAAGCCGGCCGCGAGAGCCTCCAGCGGCAGACTGTGCTGCTCCTGGGGAGTGCAGGCGAGCAGCACGGGAGCCGTACCCGCGCCCTCGGCAGGCTTCTGGGGCAACCGCTGCAGGGCGCACGACACCTGCCACGACAACAGGTGCTCCACCTCCACGTACCGTTCCCCGGCGGTTGCCCATTTGCGTCCCACGGCGTGGAGGGTGGGCATGATGATCTCTTCCCAGGCGGTGACCAGGCCGTGTTCCTCCAGTGCGTCGGTGAGCCGCTGGGCGACGGCCGGGGCGTCGAGGCGGACCGCCGCACGAGCCAGCCCACGGCATTCCTGGCGCACGTCGCCCAGTGGCAGCGCGTCGCGCCCGCCCGGGGTCCGCCCTGCGACGGAACGCTCGGCCGGAGTGGATGTCACG
Source organism: Streptomyces xanthochromogenes (assembly GCF_014650455.1). Classification (GTDB taxonomy): domain Bacteria; phylum Actinomycetota; class Actinomycetes; order Streptomycetales; family Streptomycetaceae; genus Streptomyces; species Streptomyces xanthochromogenes. Next base: position 69,021 of record NZ_BMUZ01000003.1, read on the forward strand.
ACGTCGGCCGGGCCCTTGCCCCGCACCGTGAGCGCCGTGCGAGCGGCCTCGGCCGGCGGAACGCCGAGCGCGGCCAGCCGGCACATCTCCTGGATCGTCGCCACGTCCTGCGGCATCCACCGCCGGTGACGGCCGTCCTCGCGCTCGGCCGGGCCGATGCCGTAACGACGTTCCCAGGACCTCACCGTGGCCGGTGACACTCCGAGATTGCGGGCGACCGCCCCGGTGGTCAGCGGCGGCTGCTTGCCCGCGTCCTCGACGGCAGGGGGGCGGGCGACGGGACTGCTCATGCGCCCACTCTACGGCTGAGGGCCCTCATTGCAACGCTGCAAGACGGCATGCCGGCGTTCGGCCGCCTGCCTAAAACCCAGCCCTGAGGCCCCACACGCCATGGCGCTCTCGCATGCAAAGCGTTGCAAGTGGCGTCCGTCATTGCCCGTCGGCGAAACGATGCACAAACGCTGCGTATTGGCTCCAGGGTGAGATCGCGAACAGGATGCGGATGTCCGAGGTCCGCCGAGCCAACGGTTTACGGGCCGCAGCGTGGCGCAACGCCAAGGCAAGGAGCTCCGCATGAACACCACAAGCCTGCGGCCGTGCGCGCACGATCGGGCCGCACAGGCGCGGGACCGCGAACAGGCCGAGGCCGATCTCGGAGGTCGTCTGCTGGACGGAGACCTCTCCTCCTTCGCCGAGCTCTACCATCGCTCGGCCGGCACCGTCCACGGACTGGCAGTCCGCAAACTGGGCGACCGCGAGGAAGCGCAGGATGTCACTCAGCAGGTGTTTCTGGCGGCCTGGCACGGACGCCGCACCTACGATCCGTCACGCGGGCCCGTCTCGGCCTGGCTTGTCGGCATCACCCGCAGGAAGATCGCCGACGCCCTCGCCGCGCGAACCCGTCGCACCCTCCTCACCACCACCCTTGCCGCACGCAACGGCCCCGATGGCACGGGCGAGTACGAGGCGGCCGCAGTGCACCGCGTGCTGTTGTCCTCGTCGCTGCGCAGCCTTCCCCCGGCGCAGAGCCGCTTGGTGGCGCTTGCCTACTACCGCGACCTGACCCATGCACAGATCGCGCAACTGACGGGATTGCCTCTGGGCACCGTCAAGAGCCATATCCGGCGCGGCTTGCTCGCCCTGCGCCGCGAGCTCGGCGAGACCTCTGTGGCCGCCGCATAGCCAAGTCGGCCGCGCGCGCCGCCACGGCCCCGGACGACGCGCCAGCCAACCAGCCAATCACGCACACTCTGTTCTGCGGCCCTTCACCGGGGCGGTGGCTGGCTGCGCATCTGCCATCGCCGCTCGGCGTAGGCCAGATCGTCGCTCCACAGCCTGGCGGCGACGGTCCGCATCAACGGGCGAAGCAGCGGGGCGGCGCGCCGTGCGATCGTGAAACCGGGGCGATGTGACGCGGCGATCACTGCTTCGACGACGGCTGTACGCGGGTGGCGGTGCCCGTGCGGTGTCAGTGGCGTGGCATGGGTTTCGACCACCGAGTCCTGCCCCTCCCCGTCCGTGATGTGCATGACGACTGTGCGGGGGTCGGGCGCGGTGAAGACAGCCCTGACGGGTACGACGAGGCGCGAGGTGAGCCGGAAGGAGACGTCGACCACGAAGGCGTCATCGTCGGTGTCGGAGGTCGCCCCGGGGCTGTCGGTGACACGGAGGTCGACGAAGGAATACGGATGGAACCAGGCACCGTGCCAGGGGTCGAGCCGGTTGGCCACGATGTCGGCGGGTTCACACCGGCCGCGCCCGGTGTAGACGGCGCTGACCGACCGTTCCGGGCTCGGACGCACGGGAACAACAGGACTGTTCAGAGGCTGCTCCTTGCCGACCCCGTCCAGCCGGACCCAGACGAGTACGCCGTCATCGTGGGCCGGTAGCGGCTGCCATCCTGCAACTCCCTTGCTGCTCAACGCCATTCCGTGCCAGTGGCAGACGAGAACGCCGCAGCGCACGGTGCTGTCTTTCAGGGGTGCACCAAGGTGGGGGCACGCTCCCGGCGCCGCGACCACCTCGCCGTCCGTGTCGCGCCAGAGGACGACTTCCCGCCCGGCGATCGTGCGGCCCAAGGGGGCTTTCGGCGATACCGCGTTGCTCGCGCCGGCCACGTACCAGTTGCCCGAAGGACGGTTCTGAGCCCTTTCGAGGGCCGCTTCGATGACAGCGGGGCGAGCCTCACGCCAGGTGGGAGGCTGACGGTCCCAGGCCACCGGGTCCCTGCGGAAGGTGAGCGGGAAACGGCGGCCGCTTCGTGCCTGCCTCATCACACCATCTCCCGGCTGACGTCCGGCGGGCGGATCACTGACATCTGCTCGGTGCCCGCATGAAGGTCCTCGCCCCACGACCGGCGGCGGGCCCGTCGGTAGCGGGTCCGAGCGCGGACGACGCGGACCAGGCCGTCGAGAGCGACGGTCACCCTCCGGCTTCGGGGTACCACCGCCCGCCGGTGCAGCACGGCGTAACCGTCGGCGGCGATCGCATCAAGAATGCCGGCGTACAGAACGAAGGCGGTCCGGATACAGGGACGTGACACCGCCGCAAGCATGGCGATGCCGGGCGCGGCCTCCCGGTAGACGCCACGCGTCATCGCTTCGAAGGACCGCAGTGCGTGGGTGATGCGCACGTCGTGTCGACCGGTGTCGCGGCTCCACTGCAGGCGCTGCCGGTCGATGCCGTGCGCCTGCAACAGGTCTGCGGGGAGGTAGACGCGCCCCCGGTCCAGGTCCTCGCCGACGTCCCGCAGGAAGTTGGTGAGCTGGAAGGCTACGCCGAGGGCAGCCGCGTGGGGCTCCGCTTCGGCTCGGGGCACCACGGTGCCCAGCACGGGGAGCATTTGGAGCCCGATGACGGCCGCCGAGCCGTGCATGTAGCGCCGCAGGTCCTCATAGGTGGCGTAATCCGTGACCGACAGATCGTCGTGCATCGATTTCATGAAGTCCGTGAAGTGCTGGTGATCGATGGCGTAACGGCGTGCGGTGTCCGCGAGGGCGTGGACGACGGGTTGGTCTCCGTGGCCTGCACGCAGGCCCGTTCTCAACTGCACGGCGAGCTGCTGGAGGGCTGCCGCCCGGCTGGTGACGGACCGTCCGGGACCGGCGGAGTCGACGATGTCGTCCGCCCACCGGGCGAAGCCGTACAGCGCGTGAACGGCGCTGCGCCGGTCGGCGGGCAGAAGCCGGGTGGCGAGGAAGTAGGTCTTGCCGTGGCGTGCGTTGAGCTGTCGGCAGTGCGTGTACGCCGCGCGCAGGGCCGGGTCGGTGATGGCTGCGGCGTCGAGTTCTCTGGCGGTCAAGACGACGCTCCCTTGCTGTAGTCGCGTGCCGACTGTGCTGGACGGGCTGCTGCCGGGCCACCGGTGATCCGTGCTGCGGCGAGTTTTCCGGACAGCAGCACGGTGGGCACCCCGACGCCGGGCGTCGTTCCGCAGCCCGCGAGCACGACATTGTCCGTTCCACGTACCAGGTTGCGCGGCCTGAACGGGCCTGTCTGGGTGAAGGTGTGGGCGGCCGAGAAGGGAGAGCCCGCACCGTGTCCCTCAGCGGCCCAGTCTGCGGGCGTGACCAGGCACTCCTCCTCAATGGATGAGCCGATGCCTTCCAGGCCCCGCCGATCGAGTACGCCGAGGATGTCGGCGCGGTACCGAGGTCCGAGGTCGCGCCACTGCGCGGGATTCGGCCCGATGTCGGTGTTGGGGCAGGGCGCGAGGATGTAGTGCAGGTGCTTTCCGGGTGGTGCGAGCGACGGGTCCGTAGCGGTGGGACGGGTGATGAGCAGAGAGGGATCAACCATCAGCCTGCCGCGACGCGTGATGTCGTCGAACGTCTCGTGCCAGGCCGCACCGAACGAGATGGTGTGGTGGGCCAACTGGGGCCAGGTGCGGTCCGTCCCCGCGTGGATGATCACGGCGGAAGGCGCGCGCCGCAGCGGCGCAGATCGGCGTGGAGTGCGGCCCAGCAGCCGATAGGCCGCGGGCAGGTCCGCAGTGAGAACGACGGCGTCACAGGGAATGCGTGCTTGTTCGGTGATCACGGCTGTGACGCGGTGCCCTTTTCTCTCGAGCCGGGTCGCAGGGTGCTCGTACAGGAACTCGGCCCCCGCCGCTTCGGCCGCGTCGGCCATGGCTTGAGGCAGGGCGTGCATGCCTCCGCGGGGGAAGTAGACGCCGGCGATGGTGTCCATGTAGGCGATGACCGCGTACGCGGCGAGGGCGCGGGCGGGGGGCACGCCGGCGTACAGCGACTGGAAGGAGAAGACCCGGCGCAGCCGCTCGTCCTTGATGAACCGGCCGATCTGCGCGTCCAGGCGGCCGAAGCCGCCGAGGGCCGCGAGCCGGGCGAGGTCGGGTGTCAGGAGCTGGAGGGGCGAATCGAAATTGGTGTCGATGAAGTGCTTCATCTGCGCCCGGTAGAGGCGGTGCAGCCAGCGGCGCAGTCGCCGGTATCCCGCTGCCGCGTCAGCGCCTGCGAAGCTCTCGACCGCTTGCGTCATCGCGTCGGCATCCGTGTGGACGTCCAGTGCGGTGCCGTCGGCGAAGGACGCCCGGTAGGCGGGGTGCAGAGGGATCAGCTCCACTCGGTCATGCAGGCTTTCCCCAACGGCGCGGAAGGCTTCGTCCGCCAGCTCCGGCATCGTCAGCACGGTCGGGCCGGTGTCGATGTGGAAGCCGCCGCGCGTGAGGCGTCCTGCCCGTCCGCCGGGCAGCGCGTCACGTTCGACCACGGTCACCCGTCGGCCGCTGCCCAGAAGATGCAGCGCCGCCGACAGGCCGGAAAGCCCCGCGCCCACCACGACGACGTGGTCGGTTCGTCCGCCTACAGATTTCACGAGGAGGCCACCTCGTCCGCGCCGGTCGGGACAGGGCCCCTCCTCCGTGCAGGTTCTCGCGGGATGTCGGGGGCGTGCTTCCCGGCGGCGGCGCCCATCAACCGCTGCAGCCGGTCCGCGGCCACGGGATCGATGTCCACGCCGGCCAGGTGGCGGATGCTCTGGGCGTGCAGTCGGCCGATCTTGTCGAGGACGAGCTCACTGGCCCCGCTGCGCACGATGACCTGGCGTACCTCGTCCAGGCCCGAGTCGTCGAGATCCGGCCGTCCGACGTTGTTGCGCAGAACAGCCAGGGCACGGTGGTCGCCAGCCGCCTCTGCCCGGGCCTGGGCGAGGGCGATCAGGTAGGTGGGTTTCCCCGAACGCACATCGGCCCCCACGGGATTGATCCCGTCCTGCGGGTATCCCAGGACGTCGACGAGGTCGTTGCGCAGCTGGAAGGCGAGTCCGATGTTCCGACCGCCGGCACACAGGGCACGCGCTACGGCCTCCCGCACGCCGGTGATCAGGGTTCCCAGCTGGAGGGGCCGCTCCACGGTGTACAGGGCGGTCTTCAGGTAAGCGGCGCGCAGGCTTCGTGCCACGGATCTGTTGCGGGTCACTTCGCCCTGGACGTCCAGGTACTGGCCGGCCACCATCTCCATGCGCATCTGCGCCCACACGGCCCGCACACTGGCGGCCCGCGCCGCGGGCAGATCGAGTGCGGCGAGTTCGTCATCCGCCCAGGCAAGGGCGAGGTCGCCGGCGAGGACCGCGGCTGATTCACCGAAATGAGTGGCTGCGGCGCCCGACCTCGCGTCGTATTGCGCCGCGAGGTCTACGTGGACCGCCGGATGGCCGCGACGAGAGGGGGAGCCGTCCATGACGTCGTCGTGGATCAGGGCGCAGGTCTGGATGAGTTCGAGGGCGGATCCCAGGCGGAGTGCGGCGACAACTTCGTCGAACGTGGGCAGTCCCGCGGCTCGCATGCCCCACCACAGGAACTGTGGCCGGATCCGGCGGCCACCCCCCAGGGCGAAGCGGGCGACCCGGTCTGCGATGTCCCGCCCGAACGTCTCGTGGGCGTCGTGGGCCTCCTTCACCCGCTCTGCCAAAAGCCCTTCGAGCCGGCTCTCGACGGCACTGGGTACGCCCAGGTCGATCTCCCGGACCAGCGTGGTCAGCCGCTCGTCGGCCGACCGCAGCGCTTGCGCGCCCGCCGGTCCCGCAGCGCGCAGCCTCGGCGGGCACCATGCGGAACGATCCGTGGTGGCACGCGCTGCCTCGTCGGGGCGCATGGCTGCTCCTCTGGGTGGGATCGGCTGGGCATGTTGTGAAGTCCTTCCCCCGCCGGGACGTGTTCGGATGCGCCAAGGCGTCAATCGGAGTAGGCACCGGCTGCGCGCGACCCGCGGACGCCGGCGCCCCGCGCCGCCTCGAACCCGCGCGCGTGGCGCGCATCCAGGAACCCCGCACGGGTGGAAGGGTCTCCAAGAGGTGGCAGCGAACTCAGGAGGCAGCGGTGGAACGTGTGGGGGTGGCCATCATTGGCGCGGGCGCGGCAGGCCTGTCCCTGGCCGACCGCCTCTGTGCGACGGGCCCACGCTCGCTCACTGTGCGGCTGATCGACGCTCCCCCTGGGCCGCTCCGTCCACCACGGCGCACCTGGTGCTTCTGGGAATCGGGCGCCGGACGGTACGACGCGGCAGTCACCAGGTCCTGGTCCAAGCTCCGTGTGCACAGTCCCCAGGGAGCCGCCTTCGACGACTGCATCGAACCGCTCCGGTACAAGATGATCCGCTCCGACGACTTCGAGCGCCTGATGTCCCGCCGTCTCCCGGAGCATCCCGGCTTCACGCAGCGCGAGGGCACCGTCGAGCGGATCGACGATGCGGCCGACGGGGCCCGTGTCCACTTGCGGACCTCGGACGGCAAGCAGGAATCCCTCTCGGCACGCTGGGTGTTCGACTCCCGTCCGCTGAAAAGCCTGCCGGCCGCGCGCACCACACTGCTGCAGCACTTCCACGGCTGGTTCATCCGCACGGAACAGCCGGTCTTCGACCCCGCGCGCGTGGAGCTGATGGACTTCCGCACTCCGCAGCCGCGGAGCGGGCTGGCGTTCTTCTACGCGCTGCCCACCAGCCGTCACACGGCGCTCGTCGAATACACCCAGTTCTCCCCCGCGGTGCTGCGGCAACAGGAATACGGTCGCGCACTGCAGGCCTACATCCGCCAAGTCCTCGGCGTGGGCACGTTCGACATCCAGGAGACAGAAAGTGGTGTCATCCCCATGACGGACGCCCGCTTCGCCCGTCGCAGTGCTCCCTCGGTCTTCCGGATCGGCGCGGCCGGCGGTGCCACCCGGCCGTCCACGGGATACACCTTCGCCACGATCCAACGGCAGACCGACGCGATGGCTCGGGCTCTCGCCCAAGGGCGTGCTCCGGCACCACCACGACCGCATTCGCGACGGTCCCAGGCAATGGACGCGGTCTTCCTGAACGGTTTGGCGCACGGACGCCTCGACGGCAGTGAGTTCTTCACCCGTCTGTTTTCCCGCGTGCGCATGGCGCACCTGCTGCGCTTCCTCGACGGGGACACCACCCTGCTCCAGGACATCGCCATCGGCCTGCACACGCCCATCGGACCGATGCTCCGCAGCACCATGGAACTGCCGACCCGCAGAAGGCGCCCCTCCCCACGAGCCTAGACAGGTGTCCCCGGCGCCCCACGCCCAGAAGAGCCCTGCGAAGCCCCGGGCCCCTCACCAAACGTCCACCCACCACCCTGGCCCATCAAGAGGCAACGGCCACGACCGTGCCGAGCCAGGCACACCGATCTCTACCACCGGAGGCTTGTCGATGAGGGACTTGACTGATCGGAGCGAACACCGCGACACCTCCCCCGGGACGCTCCCGGGGCAGCTCCGCACCGAAAAGGCTCACGCGTGAGGCGCGCTGTCGATGCGGTTCCCGGTGCGAGGGACCGGCTGGCACACCGCATCCCCGCCAGTCCAGGGTCACCGAACGTCGTCGGGGAGGCTCCTGCCGTGGCCGTGGTCGGGGGCGGTATCGCCGGCCTGGCAGCGGCAACGGCACTGGCCGAACGAGGGGTCCGCGTCACCCTGTTCGAACGCGACGACATGCTGGGCGGCCGCCTGTCCGGCTGGTCCACGACGCTCAAGGACGGGTCCGCCGTCACCATGAGCCGCGGGTTCCACGCCTTCTTCCGCCAGTACTACAACCTGCGGGCCCTCTTGCGCCGCACAGACCCGCAACACACCCGCCTCACGCGCCTTCCCGACTATCCGCTCTGGCACGCCGACGGACTCAAAGACAGCTTCCGACACGTTCCCCGGACTCCCCCCTGGAGCGCGATGGGGTTCGCCCTCACCAGTCCCACGTTCCGCCTCCGCGACTTTCCCCGTATGAACGCGGCCGCCGCCCTGCCCCTCATGGACGTCCACGTGCCGGACGTCTACGACCGCCTGGACAAGACGAGCGCCTACGACCTGCTTGCCTCCATCCGCTTCCCCGAAGCAGCCCACCACTTGGCGTTCGAGGTGTTCTCGCGCAGCTTCTTCGCCGACCCACGCATCCTGTCCGCGGCCGAGATGGCTTTGATGTTCCACATCTATTTTCTCGGCTCCGCAGAAGGCCTTCTCTTCGACGTCCCCAACGACCCGTTCCCCACCGCCCTATGGAACCCCCTGGGCGCCTACCTGGAGCGACTCGGCGTCGACGTACGCTGCTCCACGCCCGTCGAACACATCAGCCCCGACAGCGACGGCTTCCGCATCAGCACCGGCGGCCTCGACCGGAGGTTCGACGCATGCGTCCTGGCCCTCGACACCGACGGACTTCGGGCAGTCGCCGGGAACAGTCCAGCCATCGCCGACGCTTCATGGCGCCAGCGGGTCGCCAGACTGCGGACAGCCCCTCCCTTCCTCGTCTCCCGGCTGTGGCTGGACCGCCCCGTGCGCTCCGACCGTCCGGGGTTCCTGGGGACCAGCGGCTACGGCGGCCTGGACAATGTCAGTGTTCTGGAGCGGTGGGAGCAGGAAGCCGTCCAGTGGTCACGGCGTACCGGAGGGTCGGTCGTCGAACTGCACGCCTACGCCGTGGATGAAGGTGCCGACCAGGCAGCAGAACAGCAACGTCTCATCCGGCAGTTGCGCACGGTGTATCCGGAGACCCGCAGCGCGCAGATCATCGACGAACGTCACGAGTGGCGTTCCGACTGCCCACTGTTTCCAGTCGGCGGATACACCGACCGTCCAACGGTTCGTACGAGCCATCCCCGCCTCATGGTGGCAGGCGACCTCGTGCGGACCGGACTGCCAGTGGCCCTGATGGAGCGGGCCGCGACCAGCGGCATCCTCGCCGCCAACGCCCTTCTCGAACAGTGGAAAACCGAGGGCCATACGCTGTTCACCGTCCCCGTCCGAGGCCGCAACCCCGTCCTGCGGCGCCTGGCCGAGGCCCACAGGCGCCGCCACCCCTGACCGGCACCTGCCACCTGGAACAGCCCGGCCATGGCAGCCCGGCCCACGCGGCCGACGGCGTGATGACAGCACTCGGGTCGTGGGCCCACCCGAACCGGGCGCGACTCGACCCCGGGCTGCCGCGAAGGGCGTGACGCGTCAGTCAGTGATCCCGAGGGCCCTGAATGCCTTCGTCGCGCCGTGAGTAGCCCGGCATCGCCAACGACGTCGAGCCACACACGAGCACATGCGTATGCCCTGCGGCCTCCTCGGCGCCGAGCAGCACGGCCTTGACAGCGGATTTCGTCCCTATACGGCGCCGATCCGCCCCCACAGTCGCGGCGCGTTGGGAGGCGGCTGGGCTCCTGATGCCTGGCCGGGCGGACGCCGAAGGGACACGGCAGGCGCGCCGGATCCTTGGGCCGCGCTTCTCGCTGACCAACCTGGCCAACCCGAACCGTCACCGAGCCGGATTCCGAATGGGCATACCGGCGCTTTGCCTGGCTTTCCGTGGACACCAGTGATCTGCAGCAATCCATCGGTGCACCGGTTCCGAATCGTGTGTGTACGGATCGAATTCCAGGAGGATCACCGCGTGAAAGAACCGGTGCACATCAGCGGGCTGGCTTCCGCGAGGCCCGACCTGCCCGACCTGCTCGACCGCGTGGCACAGGGAGACCAGCAAGCCTTCAGCTCCCTCTACGACGTGGTGGCCGGCCCCGTGCTCGGGGTGGTACGTGCCGTCGTACGCGACCCGGCACAGTCGGAGGAAGTCGCCCAGGAGGTCATGGTGGCCGTGTGGCAGACCGCCGCGCGCTACCGGCGTGAACTGGGCGGCGTCATGAACTGGGTGCTCACCCTCGCCCATCGCCGGGCCGTGGACCGCGTCCGCTCCGCCCAGGCCGCCACCGCACGCGACCACAAGGCCGCCCTCCTGGAACAGACCCCGGCCTTCGACGAGGTCGCCGAAGAGGTCGACCGGCGCCTGGAGCAGGAACAGGTGCGCCGCTGTCTGCGGACCCTCAGCGAACTCCAGCGCCAGTCCGTGACGCTCGCCTACTACCGCGGCCTCACCTATCGGGAAGTCGCCGAACTGCTCACCGTGCCACTGGGCACGGTCAAGACCCGAATGCGCGACGGACTGATCCGGATGCGCGACTGCCTGGGGGTGACCGCATGATCACAGCCGACCTGCACACGCTGACCGGCTCCTACGCGCTGCACGCACTGCCGGAGGATGAACACGCCGCATTCGAGAGGCACTTGGATGCGTGTGGGGCATGCGCGCAGGAGGTGCGGGAATTCACCGAAACCGCCGGCCGGCTCGGACTCGCCGTCTCCGTGAGGCCCCCGGTCGAGCTGAAGACCACGGTCCTACGGCGGATCGCCTTCGTCCGCCAGGACGCGCCCCACACACCCGGCCGCCCCGGCCGGGCCGGCAGCCGGGCACGCCGGGCACCCTGGTCCCGTTTCGCACTGGCCGCATGCCTCGCGGCGGCGGCCGGACTTGGCGGAGTCGCGGTCTGGCAGCACCAGCAGGCCGACGACGCCCAGCAGCGGGCCGACATGGCCCAACGCCAGTCCCAGCAGCTCGCCGACGTCCTCGCGGCACCCGACGCGAAAGCCACCGCCACCACCCTGAAGAACGGCGCGAGCGGCACGCTCGTCGTGGCCCACAGCAAGAACCAGGCCGCTTTCGTGGCCTCCGGGCTCCCGCACCCGCCGGCCGGCAAGGTCTACCAACTGTGGTTCAACGACGCCGGAACCATGCGCCCGGCCGGACTGATGGACCCAGCACGCACCACCGAAGCCGTCCTTCTCACCGGGCAGGTCGACCAGGCATCCGGCATGGGCATCACCCTGGAACCCACCGGCGGCTCACCCGCCCCGACCTCGGCCCCACTCGCCTTGATGGACTTCGCCACCGCCTGAGCCCTGAGGGGGTCCCGGAGACCGGCCCGCAGGGACAGCCACTTCACCGGCGACGCCGGGAGTGCCCCGCCCAAGGGCATAGGTGTTTGTACACGGCAGCGGCCCGGTGCCTGCCGACGGGAGGCGCGTGAGATGGCCAGCACGTCACGCGCCTCCCGCAAGCCTGGCCCGAGGCGTCGTCGCGAACCGGCGATGGCGTTCGGCGAACAACCGGATCCGGGCCGCGCCCAGCCGGGGCAGGCGGCGGGCCGACGCGCACAGAATCTGCACGCCGGCCGGCCGTAGCCCGACCCACTGGTGAGCTCACGCCAGCAGGGTCGGGCAACCGAGGCACGCGCGCGTCTATCAGAGTGCTGAGAGCCGAGAAAGCTGTCGGGTCAGGGTGTCCACGCTCTGGAAGGTGGCGCCGAGCAGGGCGACATGTTTCCAGAAGAGGGTTCCGTCGGGGGCGATCAGGAAGACCGCCCGCCGCAGTCCGATACCGGGGGCGGTGATCCCGAAGGCGCGCGCCACCGACCGCTCCGTGTCGGCGAGCAGCGGCATGGCGAGCCGGTGCTTACGAGCAAACGCCTCATGGCTGTCCAGGTTCTGCGGACTGATGGCCCACACGTCCGCACCACAGCCGGCGAACGTCTCCAAGCCGCTGGAGTACGAGCACAGTTGGCGGGTGCAGACCGATGTGTCGTCACCGGGATAGAACGCGAGAACAAGAGGACGCCCGCGTTCGGCACACAGCCGATACTCGCCACGCTCGAAACGATCCTGAATCAGCAGGCCACCGGGCAACGCGAAATCCGGTACGAACTGCCCCTGCTGTGGAATCGCGCCCACAACCGCGCCCCCTTCGTCAGATACGTCATCACTGCGACCGGGGGCGGGGCGCGATGCGGCCCGCCCCCACTCACGACTGCTCAATCTCCTGCAGGTTGGGGCTACTTGGGCATGAGGACGGAGTCGATGATGTAGACGGTGGCGTTGGCGGTCGGCACGTTGCCGCAGACCACGTTGGCGCTGTCGTTGACCTTGTACTCGGTCCCGGAGCCGGTCGTGGTGACCTTGCTCTTCTCCAGGGTGTCGAACGAGCCGTTCTCCAGCTGCTTGGGCGTGACCTTCTGGCCGACGACGTGGTACGTGAGGATCTTGGTGAGGGTGGCCTTGTCGTTGAGGACCTTGTCCAGGTCGGCCTTCGGGATCTTCGCGAACGCGTCGTTGGTCGGCGCGAACACCGTGATGTTCTGGGCGTTGTTGAGGGTGTCGACCAGACCGGCCTTCTTGACGGCGGCGACCAGGGTCGACAGCGCCGGGTTGTGCGACGCGGCGGTCGCGACCGGGTCCTTGGCCATGCCGTCGAACGAACCCGCACCGTCCTTCGGCACCGAGGCACAGGCCGAACCGAACGGCTTGTCCGTCATCGACGCGTCGCCGCCGGCGGACGACTGCGCGGCGGGAGGCGCGGCGGCCTCGGAGGGCGAGGAGGAGGCGTCCTTCTTGCTGTCGCCGCCCCCGCACGCGCTGAGGGCGAAGGGCAGAACGGCGGCAGCGGTGACGGCGATCGCGGTACGACGGAAGCGCAGGGCATTCATGACTACTCCTGAAGAGGAAGGGAGGGGCGACGGCATTCCGGCCGTCAGCGGCCGGATGTGCCAGATGGAAGGGGGCAGTTCAGGTGCGAAGAGGCCGGAGGCGGCCGGGTGTTCAGTCCACGGTGACCACCACCGAGTGCCAGCCGCTGGCGCCGTCCGGAATGGTCTGGGTCCGCTGTTCGGTCTGCACCTGACCGGTGCGGTCGGTGGCGCGGACGGTCAGCGTGTGGGGGCCGGAGGTGGCCTTCCAGGGCAGGGACCACTGACGCCAGGTGTCCGTAGTGTCCTCGACCGCGAGATCGGCCCGCATCCAGGGGCCGTCGTCATCGACCCGTACCTCGACCCGGTCGATCCCCCGGTGCTGCGCCCAGGCCACACCCGCGATCATCACCGTGCCGGCCTTCGGACGGGCGAACGGTTTCGGGGTGTCGATGCGCGACTCCGTCTTGATCGGTGCCTTCCGGGCCCAGGACCGCTTGACCCAGTACGAGTCGTACGCGTCGAACGTGGTCAGCTCCAGGTCCTGGATCCACTTGCACGCCGAGACGTAGCCGTACAGACCCGGCACCACCATCCGTACCGGAAAGCCGTGTTCGAACGGCAGCGGTTGCCCGTTCATGCCGAGGGCGAGCATCGCGTCCCGGCCGTCCATGACGTCCTCGACCGGCGTGCCGATCGTCATCCCGTCCACCGAGCGCGCCACCAGCTGATCCGCCGGACCGCCCCGCGACGGCGGCTTCACCCCCGCCTCCTTGAGGAGATCGGCCAAGGACACCCCGATCCAGCGCGCGTTGCCCACGTACGGGCCACCAACCTCGTTGGAGACACACGTCAACGTGATGTCCCGCTCGATCAGCCGACGGTTCAACAGGTCCTGGAAGGTGAGCTCCAGCGGACGGCCGACACCCTTCCCGTGGATCTTCATCCGCCAGGAGGTGGCATCGACCTTGGGGACGACCAGGGCGGTGTCCACGCGGTAGAAGTCCGCGTTGGGGGTGACGAACGGGCTGATGCCCGGCGTGTGCAGCACTGCTCCGGCCGGGATCGGGCGGGCCGGGGACGCCGGGCGCGGCAGGACGATCCTGCCCCGGGAGGTAACGGCGCCCTGGCCGCGGGAAGCGTTCAGGGAGCGGCCCAGAAGACCGGCTCCGGCCGAAGCCGCGGCCGCGGCGCTCGCAGCGATGACGAACCCGCGCCGGTCCCAGCCCCGTTCCTCGGCCGGGCTGTCGGCGTCGCCGTCGGCGTCGGCGAGGTCTTCCGTCGAAGGTACGGCCGCAGCATGGTCGGTACTTACGGTGAGGCGGCCGATGAGGACGTACAGCAGCCCGGCCGCCACCAGCGCACCGACCGCCGAAGGCAGCGCGTCCGTGGCGCTCGTGGAGTCCGCGCGCCCGGTGGCCGCGAGCGCCCCGACCACGCCGAAGACGAGGACACCCGCCGCGCCCGCACGGCGGAACCGGAGGGCGATCACGCCGAGGACCAGGGCGAACAGAGCAAGGACAGCGAGGATGCCGAGCTGCAGAACGAGCTTGTCGTTGGTACCGAAGTGCCGGATCGCCCAGTCCTTCACGGCCGGCGGGGTCCGGTCGATCGCGGCACCGCCGACCGCGATCACCGGACCGGACTCGGGCCGCACCGCCGCCGACACCAACTCCGCGACGGCAAGCGCCGCGAAGCCGGCGAGCAGTCCGGACAGGGCTGCGAGCGGAAGGCGGACCCCTCTGCTCAAGATTTTCATCACGGGTCCTATTCGGAGCCCACGAGGAGCGGGATTGGTCACTCACCCCAACGAGTGCCCGTCCATCGTGGGCTGACGAGGTCCGGGCCCGACGTCGTGCACCGCCGCACGCGACGGCCGCCCGTACAACAGGCAGACACTCACGTGCCGTAGAGGTGTCACGACGTCGAACCGGGGCCGGTGACTTCCGCGGTCCCCGTGCCACGACGAACGCGGATGGAGTTCATCGCGGGCACGGGTGCGGACGTCACCTTCCCGAAGTCCGGCCCGTCGTGCTCACACGACGCGGGCCGGGGCTACGCGCCGGCTCAGCGGCCCTGCCCGTACCCGTCCTGATGGTTCATGGGCTGTCCGTTCATCCCCATGTGCCCCTGCATGCCGGACCCGTGCCAGCCGTGCTCCTGCCACCCGCCACGAGAGTCGTTGACGCAGGTGTTGCCGAACGCCGGGCTGAGCAGACCGATCACACCGACCGTGTTCCCGCACACGTTGACCGGCACGTGAACAGGAATCTGCACCACGTTGCCCGACAGCACGCCCGGCGACCCGACGGCCGCACCCTGAGCCCCCGCGTCGGCCGACGCCACCCCGCCACCCATCGCCAGTGCCGCCCCTACCGTCACCATCAGGCCAACGGCCTTCACCGCACGAAACATCCTGTGCTCCTTCCGAAACGAGGGACCGCGGGCCCGAATCGGGCGCCACGGCGAGGCCCCTGTGGGCCCCTTCTCATCCCTGCTTCGAAGCCCCACGACGGCTGGATTGTCCGCCAACGCCTGATTCACTCCAAAGGACCAGCCTGCACACGCCGACGCCGAGCAGAGGCTTCGGGAACGCCCGTCAAGAACCGGGCGAGACACGGGCGACGGCCTCAACGGCGAGGCCCGCGCGCACAGTCGGGAGCCACCGGCCGTGGCTAGGGAACACTCGCGAAAGACGGCGGACTGTTCCTCTCGAACGGGCTGCAGTACGGCAGGTCCGCCGTCTCCAAGGACTCGTCACGAAAGAACCGGACGAGCAGGTCACAGAAGTCCCGCGGCCGCTGAAGATGGGCGAGGTGCCCGCACTCGGCGATCGTCGTGAAGTGCGAGCCCGGCAGGTCCGCCGCCACTGCGCGGACCATGTCGGGCGTGGTGAGCGTGTCGTGTTCGCCGGTGAACACGAGGTACGGGACGGCGGGCACGGGGGCCCGCCGGTACCAGTCGTGGGCCAACAGCCGCCGGTTCCGCTCCACCGTCACCGTGACGTCCCGCGGGGTCTGCGCCACGAACTGCCGGTGCATCAGACGTGCCAACGCCGCATGCTTGCGCACGGTGAGATCACCCGGCGGCGGCACGAAACACCGGACGAACTCCTCCGCCGTGTCTTCGACCCGCCCGTCCTGGAGCATCCGCACCCATCCCACCAGGGCCTTCGCGAACCAGCCCGGGACGTGGTCCGACATGCCCTGGACAGCGACTCGTCGCAGATGTTCCGGATGGTGCTGGGCAAGCCGGAGGCCGACTGCCCCGCCGTAACAGCCGGCGTACAGGTTCACCGGTCCGAGCCCCAGTTCGCCCAGCATGTGGTGCGCGCACTCGGCGAGGAAGTCGATGCCGTGCTCGGCCGGCAGGAAGTCCGCGTCTCCGAAGCCCGGCAGATCAACCGTGACGACCGTTCCCAGCTCCGCGAGCCACCGTTCGTGCCGCACCCAGGAATGCCGCGTCTGGTCCGAGCCGCCGAGCAGGAGGAGCGGCTCTGTCACCGGGTTGGGCCGCCGGACGATCCGAGCGGTGTACGCGTATCCCTCCCACGAGAGCCGACACTCTTCCACCGCCGTGGACGCCCCGCCTCCCGGCATCTGCGAGGGAACGTGCACAGGGGAGACGGCAGAAGGCACAGAGAACTCCGAGGAGAGACGGGACCACCGGAAGCCCCACTTGTACACGCCTTGCCGGCAAGTAGTGGTGGCCGTCACACGAAGGGGGCCGCAGCTTCACCCGCAGGTGGGCGCGGCGTACCGACCCGGAGCCGAATCGCACCGCCGGTCGGGCGGGGGCGCGAGCCGGGCCGCTGCCGCAAACGGGCCCTCACTCACGGATGCGGCAGCGCGCCCGCCCATCTGTTATTCGTCACCGGGCGGTGTCTCGCTTGGTACGAGCCCCCGGCTTTTCGCGACGACATGTCCTCCGATTTTCCTCCGGCACCGATAGGCCCGCCCCGCCTCGTCCGCCGCCCCAGGGGAATCCTGGGGGAATCTGCCGGCGCCGCCCACCGGTGGGCCGGTCGGCGCGATCACGGTCCGGTCGACAAGCGCGGCTGATGGTGGCAGATAATGGGTATGTGCGTGTTTCACGCCGGATGTTCCGGTCTGGATGAGGAGCGCCCCCAGGCGTGGCCCCCGGACGGCTGGACCGGCCGCGGATGCGCCCGGCCCCCGGCCCCCGGGCCAGTCAGGTGCAACGGGCTACGGCCCGCCTTTCCCCTCCGAAGGGAAGAATCCAGTGACTGCCACTCGCAACCGCCGCGTCGCCATCTGGACGGCGGCGTTCACCCTCCCCCTCTCCGTCGCGCTCCTGGCCCCGGCGGCCCACGCCGCGGACACGGCCACCCAGCCGTTCGGCCCCGCGTGCTCATCCGTGCCCAAGGAGGGCGCGGGCAGCCTGGCCGGTATGGCCAAGGACCCGGTGGCAACCGCCGCCTCGCACAACCCGGCACTCTCCACCCTGGTGACCGCGGTCAAGAAGGCGGGCCTGGTCGACACGCTGAACAACGCGAAGAACATCACCGTGTTCGCGCCGGACAACGCCGCTTTCGCGAAGGTCCCCAAGGCCACCCTGGACAAGGTGCTGGCCAACAAGGCCGAACTCACGAAGATCCTCACCTACCACGTCGTCGGTGAGAAGGTCGCCCCGAACCAGTTGAACAACGGCTCGTTCACCACCCTGGAAACGAGCAAGGTCACCACGTCCGGGTCGGGCACATCGTTCAAGGTCAACAAGACCGCCAACGTCGTCTGCGGCAACGTTTCCACGGCAAACGCCACCGTGTACGTCATCGACTCGCTCCTCATGCCTCCCGGCATGACGACGAGCAAGTAACCCGCAAGCCCGCAGACCGCGTTGACCCGTCGTAGTGGCGGAATCGCGCTCTGGCCGCAAGGCGCGGTCTGCGGACGCCAACTCCCCCCGTGGGAAGGTGCGTTCTGCGGAGGCCGGAGCCCTGTCCACCCTCCGCTTCGTGAGGTGCGACTACGGGATTCCTGCCCCGTCCCCTTCTGGTGCTGGGCCGCTACTGGACGGTGACGACGACGGAGTGCCAGCCGCTGGCGCCGTCGGGAATGGTGGGGGTGCGCTTCTCGGTCTGGACGGTGCCGGTGCGGTCGGTGGCACGGACGGTCAGGGTGTGGCTGCCGGAGGTGGTCGCGTTCCAGGGGAACGACCACTGGCGCCAGGTGTCGGTGGTGTCCTGCGCGGCGAGGTCGGCCGGCTGCCACGGTCCGTCGTCGACGCGGATTTCGACCCGGTCGATGCCCCGGTGCTGGGCCCAGGCCACACCGGCGACCATGACCGTGCCCTGGCGGGGGCGGGCAAAGGGCTTGGGAGTGTCGATCCGCGACTCCGTCTTGATCGGACCTCGACGTGCCCAACTGCGCTTCACCCAGTACGAGTCGTAGGCGTCGAACGTCGTCAGTTCGATGTCCTCGATCCACTTGCACGCGGATACGTATCCGAAGAGGCCCGGGACGAGCATGCGGACGGGAAATCCGTGCTCAAAGGGCAGCGGCTGACCGTTCATTCCGACAGCGAGCATCGCGTCACGGCCGTCCATGACGTCCTCGACCGGGCTGCCGATCGTCATCCCGTCCACCGACCGCGCGACCAGTTGGTCCGCCGGGCCGCCCTTCGACGGCGGGACCACTCCGACCTCGCGGAGCAGGTCGGCGAGGCGCACCCCGATCCACCGTGCGTTCCCGACGTAGGGGCCACCGACCTCGTTCGACACGCAGGCCAACGTGACGTCCCGTTCGATGAGCTCTCCCGCCCGCCCGTGGATCAGATCCTCGAACGTGACCGTGCGCGGACGTGACACGCCCTTGCCGTGGATCGTCAGACGCCAGGTGGTGGCATCGACCTTCGGCACCACCAGCGCCGTGTCGACCCGGTAGAAGTCCGCGTTCGGCGTGAAGAACGGACTGATCCCCGGGATCCGCAACTCCGTGCCCTTCGGCAGAGCGGCTGCGGGCGAAGCCGGGCGGGGCAGGACCACCTTCGAGCGCGACGCGACCGCACTTTGACCACTGGAACCGTTCAGCGACAGCCCGAGCCAGCCCGCCCCCGTGGACGCCACCGCGGCCGCGGTCGCAGCCACGACGAAACCTCGGCGGTCCCAGCCGTCACTCGCCGTGCCCTCGACACGGTGGCTTGCCGTTTCATCGCCGCCTGCCGGTACATCGGCACCTGTCGGCGCAGGTTCGGCAGCGGCGGGTCCACTGACGGCGGCCGGGCTCGGACGGTGCGTGCGCAAGCGACCGATCAGCCAGAACAGCAGCCCTGCGGCGACTACCGTCCCGACAAGCGACGGAAGCGCGTCGGCCGCCCCGGTGGAGTCCGGGCGGCTGGTCGCCGCGAGCGCCCCCACTACGCCGAAGAGCACCACGCCTGCGGCGCCGGTGCGCCGGTAGCGCAGCGCGACGACCCCGAGCAGCATCGCGAAGAGGGCCAGGACCGCGAGGATACCCAGTTGGAGGACCAGCTTGTCATTCGTGCCGAAGTGGCGAATCGCCCAGTCCTTGACCGCGGGCGGTGTCCGGTCGATGGCCGCACCCCCCACCGCCACCACCGGACTCGACTGGGGGCGCACCGCGGCCGACACCAGCTCCGCCACCGCCAACGCCGCGTAACCGGCCAACAACCCGCTCAACGCCGCGAGACACACACGAATCCAGACGTTCCAAGATCTCGTCATAGCCTGCATTCGACATCGCGCACCAGTAGGACTGCCTGCACTGACATGCGGGGAGCCCCGGAGTCACACGGAAGGCCCAACCGGCGATGCCTCCCCCGGCAGCGGCCACAAGCCGAATTCGCCCGCGCAACCACACGCCCCGGACCGGCACTCAAGGACCTCACCGGCTGCATATGTCCCTGCCCCACTGCTGACCGGTTCATCGGGACACGGGCGGACTCGGGTACAGGTGGACTGGGCGGGCGAGCTGTCGCATTCGGCGGCGCCCAACCGTGGCCGCCCGGCCCGACAGCCGTAGAGGCGTCCGCGTACTGATGTCTTCAAGCACGGGTCGCCCCAGGAGCCGCGGGATCATCCGGCTCCTCGCGCATCTACGGGCCGGTCGTGCCGTCGGGTCCGCCGCTGAGGGTCGTAGTCGTCGCTCTGCCGCCAGGGGGTTCCTGGATGAGGGGCCGGGCCCTGCGCGGCCCATGTGAAGGCGAACCAGCGGGCCGATCGCGACGAGCCCGCGCCGAGCGCGGATGTGCAGGGAAGAGGCGCGGGAGGCGGGCCGGCTCTGGTGGCCAGTTCCGTCAGGGGTGCACCGTGTGACGCGCGATCCGCGGATCCGTTTGGGTACGAGGCTGTCCGACTGTCCACCTTCTTGCGTCATAGGCAAGCAGTCATGCCTTTCGTGCAACACGCGCTTAGCGTCGGATGCGGATGGTCCAGCACCAGGACCAGGTATGACGAAAGGGCGCGACATGTCTGCGCAGGCTTCTCCATACGAGAGCGATGCTCTACCCACCGAGACCGTGGATGTCGTGGTGATCGGCGGCGGCGCCGCGGGTCTGAACGGCGCGTTGATGCTGGCCCGCTCGCGCCGTTCTGTCGTCGTGATCGACAGCGGCGCCCCGCGCAACGCCCCCGCCGCAGCCATGCACGGCTTCATCGTGCTGGACGGCACTCCGCCGACCGAGATCCTTCGACGCGGACGCGAACAGGTACGCCAGTACGGCGGCCGGATCATCTTCGGGGAAGTGACCGCGGCCCGAGCGGCCGTCCCTTCGGCGGACGGTGATCTTCGGTTCACCGTCACCCTGGCCGACGGCCACGTGGTGACGGCGCGCCGGGTGCTGGTGGCCACCGGCCTGCGCGACGTGCTGCCCGAGGTGCCGGGGCTGATCGAGCACTGGGGCCACAGCGTGGTGCACTGCCCCTACTGCGACGGCTACGAGGTGCGCGACGCGCCCATCGGCATCCTGGCCACCGGCCCGGCCTCTGTCCACCACGCCTTGCTGTTCCGCCAGCTGACGGACGATCTCATCTACTTCGCCCGAGGCACCGACCTGGATTCCGGAACCCGTGCCCGCTTTGCCGCCCGCGGCATCCGCATCATCGAGACCGACGTGAAGGAAGTCGTCGACGACGATGACGGCACCCTCGTCGGCGTCCGTCTGGCGGACGGCACCTTTGTCGGGCGGCGGGTTCTGGCCGTGGCCACGCGAATGCAGGCACGTACCGAAGGTTTGGACGGGCTGAAGCTGCCCATGGAGGACCTGCCCGACGGGATGGGCCGACGCCTCGCCTCCGCCATGGCCGGTACCACCGAGGTCCCGGGTGTGTGGGTGGCCGGCAACGCCACTGACCTCAGCGCTCAGGTCGGCGCCTCCGCGGCGGCCGGAGCCCTGGCCGGCTCTCACATCAACTCGGTGCTGGCTGCCGCGGACACCGACGCTGCGCTCGCGGCCGCGCAGCCGATCACCGGCTGACGCGTAGGCCCCGCTGCTGAGGAGCCGCACGGACGGCGGCCCAGCGGCCCGCGCGGTGAGCAACTCCCCTGTCCCAGCCACCTCAACACATCTTGCGACCGGCCTTGTCCCGGCGCTGATTCCGCATGCCCTGTCGAAAAGGAAACCATGAGTACCCATCAGCCTCCTCACGCGCCGGCCACTCCGGCCAGCGGCGGGGGCGCGCCGGATGCGCGTCAGCTGCGCGCGATCCTGACCGCCGTTTCGATCGCGCTGATGGCCGTCATCGCCTCCGTCTCCGGGCTGAACGTCGCCCAGACGCACATGGCCGTCGAGTTCGGCGCCTCGCAGACCACCATCCTGTGGATCATCAACGTCTACACCCTCGCCCTGGCCGCGCTGCTCCTGCCGCTCGGCGCGATCGGTGACCGGCTCGGCCGCAAACCCGTGCTGATCGCCGGCCTGATCATCTTCGGCGTCGCCAGTGTCGTCGCAGGACTCGCTCCGTCGGCCGGGGTGATGATCGCCGCCCGTGTCGGCGCCGGCGTCAGCGCCGCGATGATCATGCCGATCACGCTGGCCGTCATCACCTCCACTTTCCCCGAGGAGGAGCGCGGCAAGGCCATCGGTGTGTGGACCGGTGTCGCGGGAGGCGGCGGCATCCTGGGCATGCTCCTCTCCGCCCTGCTGGTCGACGTCGCGGACTGGCGGTGGCTGTTCGTCCTGCCCGTGGTCCTGGTGGTCGTCGCGCTGGCGATGGCTCTGAAGTCGGTGCCCAACTCCCGCGAGCGCTCCGCTCATTCCTTCGACACCCTCGGTGCGCTGGTCTCCGCCGTCACCGTGACCGGTCTCATCTTCGTCCTGCAGGAAGGTCCCGAACGCGGCTGGACCGCTCCGATCACGCTGATCAGTCTCGGCGTCGGCGTCGTCGCCGCCATCGCCTTCGTGGCCTGGCAGCTGCACCGCCGCGACGCCTCGCTGCTGGACGTACGCCTGTTCCGTGAGCGCGGCCTGGCCTCCGGCTCCATCACGCTGCTGGTCGTCTTCGGCGTCCAAGCCGGCATCGCCGTAGTCCTGTTCCCGTTCTTCCAGGCCGTGCTCGGCTGGTCGGGGCTGCTGTCCACAGTGGCGATGATGCCCATGGCCGTCATGATGATGGCGGCCTCCGGCCTGGCCCCGAAATTGGTCGCCAGGATCGGTGCCCGCTCGACCATGACCGTAGGGGTGGCCCTGGCCACGCTCGGTCTGGCGCTCATGTCGCTGTTCGTGTCCGTCGAAGGCGGCTACCTGTCCATCCTGGCCGGCATGCTCGCCATGGGCATCGGCATGGGCCTGTCGATGACACCTTCCACCGAGGTCATCACCGGCTCACTGCCCCGTGCCAAGCAGGGCGTTGCGTCGGCGCTCAACGACGTCACCCGCGAGTTCGGCACCGCCCTCGGTGTCGCAGTACTCGGCGCGCTCCTGGCCAACGGCTACCGCAGCGCCATCGACACCAAACTCGACGGCACCCCCGCGGATGCCGCCGGCGCCGCCCGTGAAGGCATCGCCAACGCCATCGAGGCCGCACCCAGGACCGGCAGCCGCGCCCAGGACCTGATCCACGCCGCACAGCGGGCGTTCGTCGAAGGCTGGCAGCAAGCCATGTGGGTCGGCGCCGCCGTGATGGGCGTCCTGCTCGTCTACCTCGCCGCGCGCGGCCCGAAGAGCACCATCCCCGTACAAGCCGACGAGGAGACAGGCCCGGAGGCCAGGGCAGCGCAGAGCGTCACCTCCCGCTGACCTGGCGGAGCTCCGTGCGGACGGAGTACGACGTCGCCCGCACGGCAGTCGGGCCCACCCCGATCCCGCGGTGGGCCCGCGGCCGCACAACGCGTTGAGCACTCCGTCGTCTGCCAGCCACGCGCTCTCCCGTCCGGAGCCCGGACGGGAAATGACCTCAACGGCTAGGTGAGCGAACACAGTTCATCCGATACGCCCCCCGGCCGCGACTGACGTATACCCACAACCAGACCAAAGACCGACGCCCTACCGCGCCGAAAGTCACCTAAGCAACAGCTTCTGTTGGGATCCCTACCGGTACCGCGTTCAGGACGCATCCGGCCGTATCGCGGGGAGACTTGAGCTGGCTCGCGCGTCAGCTGATCGCCCAATACGCATACGCCATCGCCGGTCCGCGAAGTACGCTCCTGGCAAGGTCCGAACTGACGACGGAGGGCTCTCGTGGCGGAGCGGTTGATCGGTGGTCACTATCGGCTGCTCGATGTCATAGCCGCTGGAGGGTTCGGCGAGGTGTGGCGGGCGTACGACGAGCGCTTGAACGCCTTGGTTGCGATCAAGCGCATCAAGATCGATCCTCACACCTCCGCAACGGAGCGGGCAGAGCTCATCGCCCGAGCGAAACGCGAAGCGCGCAACGCCGCCGCACTGCGCGATGAGCCGAACGTGGTGGCTGTGTATGACGTCGCCATCGAGGACGGACTGCCGTGGATGGTGATGCGCCTCGTCGATGGTGTGTCCCTCGCCCAGGAACTCAAGCGACGCACTCGCCTGGAACCGCAACGAACCTCCGAGATTGCCCTCGGCGTGCTGGCGGCTCTCAAGGCCGCGCACCGGCTTGGCATCGTGCACCGGGACGTCAAGCCTGCCAACATCATGCTGGCTGCCGACGGGCAGGTACTGCTGACCGATTTCGGTATCGCGAAGCACCGCGACGACACCTCGCTCACCTCCACCGGAATGGTTGTCGGCACCCTCGAGTACATGGCCCCCGAGCGTTTCGGCGCCGCCCTGGGCGCCGACAACCCGGCAGGAGACCTCTTCTCTCTTGGCGCGACCTTGTTCGAGACCGTCGAGGGGATCTCGCCTTTTCGGCGCACGTCGGCGTCGGCGATCATGGCGGCAGTAGCCTTCGAGCCACATCCGCCGCTGCGGAACGCGGGCGCGCTGACCGAGCTCATTGAACAACTGCTTGCGAAGAACCCCGAACACCGCCCTGCCGCAAGCGACGCGATCGCAGCACTAAGGGTGCCGCCCTCGACATCCACCCGCCGAGTCGAGGAGTTCTACGACGTCATCCTCGACTCGGCCGGCACCAAACCGATCCCGGTCCTCAAAGTCGTACGTGAGCTGACGTCGCTCGGCCTCAAGGAAGCCAAAGACCTGGTCGACAACACACCCACGCGGATACTCCAGGCGGTCGGCGCCGAAACCGCGACCAAGGCCCAGGCAGCCCTAAAACGAGCCGGCGCGACGGCAACAGCACGCCCATCCCAGCGCAGGGGGTAGTGCACCCGGCACAAAGTTTTCGGCCACCCCGTCCAGTACGGGTGCGCCACATCGGGCCCTCCCTGCCGTCGGTGTCCTTCAATTCCGCCGAAAGAATCGAGTGGACTCCCCCATCTTGGCGGCCAACTACCCTACCGGCTGAAGGCGGTTGTCGCCTTCGACGAACAACAGCGACTGGCTACCTGGATGGGAACGCGGAGCGCTTGTAACTGAATCTGGAGAGCATCCGCGCCTCGGTGGTGTCGGAGGTGATGGCGCGTTCCGGGAACACCGCTTCGCTGAGCCGGGCCGGGCCGGGCTCGTGGCCCGCGTCGTTCGTGAGGTGAGGTGGGGTTGCTCGGCGCCAGAGGACAGGCACAAGGACTGGAGTGCGCGTGGGGACGATACTCAAGGGCGTGAGCCGTGTTCGGTGGCATGAGCTGACGCACGCGTACGGATCAGCGGCAGAGGTTCCGGGCCGGTTGTCGCGGGTGGCGTGGGGTGACGCCCGGACGAGCACTTCAGCGTTGAGTGATCTTGGTCTGTGGCTCGGTGAGCTGGCTGTTTCCGACGCGACGGTCGAAGCGGTTCCGTTTCTGTGGGATCTCGCGGTGACTGACTCCGTCACCTGCCGGTCCGGCGTCATCGAGCTGCTGCGGACGATCCTCGAACACGCCAATCCGCCACGGATCGAGGTGCAGCACGCAGCTCACCGTGCCGTGCTTGGCGGTAGGAGCATCGCGAACGCACTGGCCCGTGATGGCGATGCCGCGGTTCGGAGTGCGGCTCGCGAGCTGGTGACCACGATCGACGAACACGTCTGCGAGTCCTGCCGTCCTGCGTAGCCGCAGGCCCGCCGTTCCTGTGTTCGGGCCCGTCCACCGCATCTCGGATGAGAGAGGTGCGGAACGTGGTGTCGGCCGAGGCTCTGCTGTTCGGCTCACGCTCGGGTGTTGGCGAGACGGTAAGAGTCGCTTCCGGTCTCGTAGCGGACTGGTGGAACGACGCACCAGACGGCTCCGATTCCGATGAGGCTGGCTGCGCGGCTGGAGAAGGTGGTCCGATCGGCGAGTGTCCAGGGCGCTCCCGTGGAGGGTTCATGTCGACTTCACCGACGGCCAGTCGACCGTGCCCCCGCAGCCCGCTGCTCGGCCCGTCCGCAGGAGAGGCCCAGCACCAGGCGGGCGATGCCTCGTCCCAATCATCTGACCAGCGTGGACGGGCTCCGGTTCGCCCACGCGACGACCGCCCGTCGACGGACGACGACCACGCGCCCTGGCCGATCGCGAGGCCCGAGCGCGCGGTGGGGCTAGAGGTCGCCCACGCGATAGGTGATGTAGAGGTCGTTGTTGTATCCGGCGATGCCGGGGGCGGAGCAAGTGACTCCGGTGCCGGGGATGGGCTGGAAGGTGGTCCAGGCCCCGGTGGTCGTGAGGCCGCTGAGCCAGATCTTGTCGTCGCCGCCGCGGACCGCGCAGTACAGGGTGTCGCCGCGTACGCCCAAGGCCGGGGCGTCCGGAGTGGATCCGGGGAGGTTGACCGGGCTCTGCCAGCCGCTGCTTGTGTTGGTGGCCACATAGATCTTGCCCGTGGCCAGGTCGCGGTGGGCGAGGTAGAGCTTGCCCTGGAACGTGGCGAGCGCTGGAGCATGGAAGGTCACGGCCGCGGGCACCGTCCAGAGGTTCTTCCAAGTGCGGGCATCGCCGGACCAGTCGTAGACGATGCCGGCGCCGTTGCCGCGAGCGTAGTGCAGCAGGCCGTCGCGTACGGCCAGGGCGGGGGCCGTGGTGGCGCCGCCGGGGAGTTGGATTTGCGGGGCCCAGTCGATGCCGTTGGCGGAGGAAAGGAGTTGTGCGTCGTTGTACGAGCCGGTGTAGGCCAGGTATAGCCTGCCGTTGAAGGCGGCCATCGCCGGGGAGTGGTTGGTGATGAGGTGGGGGACTTGGCGGAACGGCTCCCAACGGCCGCCTGTGAGGCGGCTGATGTAGATGCGGTTGGCTCCGCGGACGGCGCAGTAGAGGGTGTCGCCGAGTGTGGTCATGACGGGCGCGTCGGAACTCGCGCTGCCGGGCCAGGCGTTGACGGGGGCGCTCCAGCCCGAACTCGCTTTGTGCGTGAGGACGTTGATGGCGTTGCTGGGCCTGGTGCCGGCCCACTTGAGGTCGAGGGTGAACCTGCCCTCGCTGCCGCCGTCGAACGTCCAGGAGTCGATGGCGGCGGGGCGGTTCGCCAGACGGGTCAGGGCCGCGCGGTCGAAGGCGATCTCCCGCTTCTGCACCAGGTCGTCGTGGTTGCGGAAGATCTCCAGCAGCTTGGCGAGAGCGTTGAGGACGGCAGCGACCAGTGCGGCCCACTCCTTTGTCTTGTCCCACTGGTCGCTGGGGCTGCCGATCTGGTCCATCCAGTCGACGAGGTCGGCGAGGTAGGAGGCGATGCCGCGCAGCGTGCGCAGGAGTTCGTCGTACCACTGGGAGGAGCTGTGGTCCTCTTCCCAGCATTCGATGTGGCAGGCCAGTCCGCTCTCGACGGGACCGTTGAACAGGATGGTGCCCGCGTCGATGGGCTGGTAGGTGCCGGTGTAGATGTTCGCGTAAGTGCGGGTCTTGAACGCGCTCTTGGCGCCCTGGCCGTTGCCCGCGCTGACGCCCCAGTAGATCTCGTCGGCTCCTACTTCGTTGGACCCCTTGTTCGAGGTGAACGCATGCAGATCGATCCGGGCCTGGAGTGGTGCGGTGGCGACGGTGGCAAGTTCCTCGGAGGCGGTCACCACGGTGATACCACCGTCGTAGGCGGCCATGGCCTCGACGAACTCGGGAGTGTCCAGCGGTGCGCCTTCGGCGAGGTGGTCGAGGTCGACGACACTCACGTGGGGTTGCGCGAGGATCTCCTCACTCACCTGCGAAAGGTCCGTGACCAAGTCGGCCAGGGAGTACCCCTGCTCCAGGGGGCGAGCGGCGAGGGTGCCGGGGAAGAGCGTCGGCGCCGTGTCAAGGGCCGTCTTCTCCCGACTGACCCGTCCGAATTCCCGAATCTCCTCCTCCGGCATCAAAGACCGCAGCGCGTTCACCAGACGCTGTTCCAGTTCGGTCAGCTCCATCCCGGCATCCAGGCGCGCACCCGCGTGCAGCATCGCCCCCCACACCAAATTCAGCCCCCGGCTGGGAACGGCCGTCGTCCGAGATCCCTCCAGGCGGTCACCCGCCAACTGCGCCCGTAATCGCTCCACCCGCTGCTCCGCCGAAACCTCAACACCCGCCATGCCCAACTCCGTCTCTCAGGAATGCCCGGCGCACAACCGCGCAAGCTCATACTCCGAGACGGCCACACACAGCGACAGAATGTTTACGGACAGAACCGACAGACGGGCCGCCAGCCACACAGACATCGCCCCTGTGAGGCCCGATGGGCAAGGGCAGGCAGGCAGCCTCTGCCCATAGAACCCGGACGGGACACGATCAAACGTGCCGTGCAACAGAACACCGCCCGAGCATGGGCGGCTCCGCAGCCGTCCGCCTCGGTCGGGCACGGCCTGCCGGACAATCGACCCGGACTGGAGCTTCCCATGGTCGCGGGGCAGCGCAAGCGTCTGTCCGCGCCGGGGATGCGGAGCACCACCCTCCACCTGATGGTCGCCGCTCCGGCGCAGCCTCCCTTGCGGCACATCCACGCACGCAGGGCGGCTCGCACCCCGCACGGCCCCCCGGCGAAGCGACCGAGGCCGGGGAGGAGGCGGGCGGCGTTCCAGCGGTGCCGGGCTGCCCAGACGCGGTGGGCTGCCTGGGACGGGCAGCGGCCCGCCCCAGGCAGCACGGTCGGCGAGATCATTATCAACGGCAAAGCGGAGCCGGAGCCGATGATGATGGGCGTGTAGCTCGAACGGCAAGTCGAGCCACGGCAAGCTCACCGCCGAACAACCCAGCGCATTAAGGGAGTTAGAAATTACCTGCGCACGAGGTCGGCAACTGGCTGCACCGGCCGCACCACAAGGCGATTGTTTCTCCCACTGCCGAAGGGCCACTCGCGGCGAGCAGCAACAAGAACTGCCCGACCAGGACGTTACTCACCCGGCAACCGTGAACTGCCCCTGGGTTGCGGGTAACTGCCCGCCTTGATGGGCGGGGAGTGCGCTCCTCGGGCCGGGGCATGATGTCCGTGCGTCGCCGGGCCGGGTGTCGTGGTCGAGCGGAGTGAGCGGGTTGACGCCGACGCGGCCAGGGAGCACCGTTCCCCGGCCGCACTTGGGCCCGTTTCCCTCTGTTCGCAACCAGCCGACCGTCGGATCATGACCCATGTGACGGCCGGGCGGGCCGTCGTACTCTCAGATCATGACGAAGGGCAGTGACGTTGAGCAGCAGCGGCGCTTTCTTGAATCCCACCGGCACCTATGAGCTGACCGGCAGCGAGGGGTACGAGGCCTACCTCGAATCCATCGGTGTCAACGCGGCCGAACGGGACATCATGGCCTCGCCCCAGCAGACGGTGACGGTCAAGCAGGAAGGCGACCGCTACACCCTGACGACCACCACCCCGACCAAGACACATCTCGACCAGTTCACTCTCGGGCAGGAGTATGTCGCGGTGTACGGCGACGGCCGCCAGTACAAGGGCATCTCGCGCCGGGACGGCAACCGCCTGATCCAGCAGTTGCACCTGGGCTCCGCCCAGACCACCACGATTCACGAGTTCAGCGACACGGGCTTCCAGGTGATGTACCTCGGCGTCAACGCCAACGCCAAGCGGACCTACAAGCGCCTCGCCTGAGCCACGGGAGCGGGCCACTTCGTTTTCTCACCCGATCCTGCCAGCGACGTAGCCACTTTTGCTCCTTGATGCCTTCATTCCTTCATTCCCAAGCGCCGGGGAGTCTGGCCCCGGGCTGCCCCGGGCTGCCTCGGGCAGGCGAAGGGGGCCGAGTGCCGCGACACCACGTGGCCGCGCCTTCGGTGCCCGGCAGGGTCGGGGCCGGCCCGGCCTTCGGCCGGCCCCGCCGTCTCAACGTGCGGCGTGCGAGGCCGGCTACTCCTTGGCGGCCGCCAGCCCGCTCAGCGCGTCGTTGATCCGGGTCTCGGTCTGGGTCTTGAGTTCGCCGCGCAACTGGACTCCGACCGCCCCCAGGATGTCGTCGGCGGTGACCGTCTTGCGGTCGACCTTGTTCGCCAGCTCGCCGGCGATGTCGGCGAGCCCGCCCACGTAGGAGCTGGCGATGGCACTGAGCACTTGCAGGGCCGGACCCGAGGCCTGGGCCGTGTGGGCCTTGACGATCCGGCGCACCGCGCCACCGTACTCGTGGGCGGCGGAGCCGGACTTGGTCTTCTCGGTGGCGGTGGTGTCAGCGGATCCGGCCCTGTTGCGTGCCGCGCGGACCGGAGAAGCGGACCCGGACCGCACGAGCCACTGCGCGCCGACGGCGTGCAGTTCGGTGTCGCGGTTGATCGCCGAGTTGATGGCACGGGGGCTGATCTTCTGCTTGCCGTCGTCGCGGGTCGCCTCCAAGGCGCCTTGGACGACCTCGTCCAGCAGGTACACCGCAGCTGCTGCCAGGGCCACGGTCGCGCGCTTCTCGGGGACCAGCTTGGTCTGCTGCTTGATGGTCCGCTGGACAAGGGAGAGCTTCAACGGCGCAGCCGACTTGCCGGTGCTCGCTTCGGTGGGCGTGGAGGACGTGGTCATGGCGCAAACTCCCCTGTCTGATGCATGGCCGGGCTCCCGCCAGGGCGCGAAGAGCCGCTCGACCAGCCCAGTCTGACCCGCCGACAGAAGATCGACACCAGATTCTGAAGATCGCCTGCAACCGGGGCGGAGACCGTGTAGAGGTCCTCCAGGCGCCCCTCGGGGCGGTTTCCAAGTGCGCCCGACCAGCTCCTGCCGTCGAAGTCCTCGATCTCCTCCAAGTGCTTCCGCGGCCGTTCCTGTAGAAGCGACCTCATCTGCTGCCCGCGGCAACGGCCGCGCTGGGCTCCTGAGCCATCGCGCCACCCGTGCCGTCGGAATCCCGAGATCCCGACGGCACGGCGCCCCCTGCTCCCGGGCACCGGCACGGTAGTTGTGCCTGCAGTTGCACTGGTGGAACCTCACAACGGTCGAACCCGCCATAGAGAGCCGGGCTGCCGACAGCGGCCGAGAACGTGAGAACCCGGGCACACCGAGGAGGCACCGCCCGATCGCTTGTGGTCTGGCCCTTCTCCAGGCGTTCTTGGGTGACCCAAGTCGGTCCCCTCGCGGTCCGGACGCACTTCGATCGTCGGTCGCCGACAGGGGTGCGCCCGCTCGCGCCGCCCGCCGACCTGGCGGCGGAAGCCACTCCCCTTCTCCGGCCATGCCCCAGCACCGACCCCCTGGGACCGGGTACCGCTCTTGTCAGGGGGTTACGTACTCGGGGTGCGACAGGTCGGCCCTTCCGGACCCGGTCGCGGCTTCGGACCCCGGTGCCGTGGAGCGCCTGCCCCGCCGGTCGGCCAGCAGGACGAAGGTGACTCCGATGACGACCCAGGCCGTGAGGACCAGGGCGGGAAGGCCGGCGCCCGCTCCGTCGAAGAAGGCATTGGTGCGCAGCAGGCTGCCGGAGGCACCGGGCGGGAGCAACTGGCCGATGGTGGCCCACCCGTTCGGGAGCCAGTGGGGGCCGGTGGCGAGGCCCGAGAGCGGGTTGCCGAGCAGCATCATGAGGGCACCCCCGAGGGCGAAGCCGCCCATGCCGAGGAGTGCCTGAAGGCCCAGCAGGGTCGTGGACATGGCCGCCATGCCGAGGATGACGCCCAGAGCGGTGAGCCCGTAGTTGCCGTCGATCGAGTGCGTACCGAATTGGAGGACGGCGGCTACGGCGGCGCCCGCTACGGCGGAGAACAGCAAGGCTCCCGTCAACCGGATCCGCAGACCCCGGTGACCGGGGAAGACGCCGCCGAGGATCAGAGCGGGGAAGATTCCACCGAAGATCATCGGCATCAGCGCGGCGGTGAGTCCCGCACCCCGGGGGTCGTCGTCGGTGAACGGCACCAGATCGTGGACCGTGGCCTGCGTCCTGTTCTGTTCGGCGACGCCGTTTCCGAGGGCGGTGAGAGCGCCGGTGGCCGACGGGCCTCCTGCCGTGGCGGTGTAGACGTCGATTCCGTGGGCGGTGATCGCGAGGCCGCCGGCGATGTCCTTGTTCTTGACGGCCGTCTCGACGGCGTCGGAGGTCTTGTACGTGGCCGAGCGGCTCCGCGCCGCCGAGCCATCACTGACCGGAGTGCTGGACGCCTACGCGCACGCCCTGCTGCAGTCCTTCGCCGACAGCACCAATCTGTTCCCCGAGCTGCTGCGCGTACGCGGGACGAAGTCCCTGGACCGCGGCGCCCGCACCATCACAGCGGTCCACCGGCTCCTGCTCGAAGCGGCGGCTCCGTATGTGGGCGAGATCCGTCGCCGTGACCCGGAGGCGGCTCTGGACACCGCCGCCCGCGCCATCCTCGGCGCCTGTTTCCACAACTCCGTACGCCCCGACCCGATGACCGGCGAGGCGGCCCAGCGCCGGTACGCGGACGAACTCGGCGACATGGCGATGGCGTACCTCCTGACACCCGGCCGCCGGGACAGCGCGCACGCCTGAACCGGTCCGGGCCACGGGCTCCGCGGTCGCCTCGGCACAGCATCGCTTCGACTCCCTTGCGCCGACCGTCGCGGCCGACGGGCCGCATTACGTCGTAAGGGACCCGTCCTGTCGTCGCTGGCCGGCGGCAGCGCCGGAGCCAACATGCTCTGAACGGGGACCCGACCAACGCGACCGGCTTGGCGCACTCCGCCTCGGCGAGCATGAGGGCCACGAACCCCGCGGGCGCGCCGAGCGCACGGGCCCACAGAGTGAACAGCTCATCGCTGAGCTGGCACATTGCTCGCAGGAACTACTCCGCCACCTCGGCCTGACGCGCCACCTCCAACGGCAAGCGGTGTGAGGTTCACAGCGGGCGCGGCGCGGTCGATCAGGCGCGCAGGGTGCCTCTCCTGGATCGTTGTGACATCTGGGTGACTCACCCGCATCCCGAGTGCGCGACCGTCGTTCCCAGAGCATGAAGAAGATCATTTCTGTGGCCGCGCTCGCCGTCGCGGGCCTCGCCCTCGCCGCCCCCGCCCACGCGGACAACGACGACAACTTCGGCAGCGGCGTCAGCGCCGCCAACAACTGGAACTTCTCCGCCGCTTCCGTCTGCTTCCAAGAACTCGCCGTTGTCCCCGTCGGCGGCGCCTGGAACGGCAACACCGTCAACCACTGCACCAACGGCAACGTCCTCAACCACTCGCACTAGCCTCACCGGGCAACAGTCGGGATCCGTTCCGTCGACGTGTGCAGTGCCCTCCTGCGGACTCGAAGCAGAGAACTCCGCAGGCGCGTACAGGCGCACCCCTTCCCCCGGATCGGCGGACTCGCTCATGCGACAGAGCGGGTCCGCCGATACGCCGCCCACAAGGACGGCACCCCGGGGAACACTGTTTCCCGCAGCACCACACAAGGAACGATCGACGGTGCCGTCGGGGTCGTCAGCCCGGGCGAGGTCACCGTCGGGCTCGTCAGTACCTGAAGCAGTGGCGCGACCCGGCGCTGCGAACGGACGAGCTCGTCGTTGTCTACCAGGCCATGCTCCATCGTCCAGTTCTCCTCCATGGGCGGCCGCGTCGGCGGCTCCCCCAGCATCGCCTCGTACCAGGCGGCGAAGTTCGCGATCGACGGCTTCAGCCGGGTGCTGCGCGCGGAGACCGCCCCGTTCGGGGTCAAGGTTCTGGTCGTCGAACCGAGCGGGTTCCGCACCGACTGGGCCGGATCGTCCATGACCGTGCACGACGTGCCCGAGGGCTACGAGGACACCGTCGGCGCCATCAATCGACGCATCCGGCAGAGCACGGAGGGTCCGGCCGGGGACCCGGTCCGCGCCGCGGAGATCCTGGTGCGGATGGCCCGGCGCAGCGACATCCCCACCAATCTCGCGCTCGGCGTGATGGCATCGGAGGGGTCCATCGACGAGAGCCGACGGCTGCTCGCCCAGGACGGGAGGTGGAGCGCGATCAGCCGTTCCGCGGACTTCGCCGAGCCCTATCCCCTCGCGTTCCCCGAGGACACATCCCTCGCGCGTTGATCCTCGCGCGCCCCGGCGCCCCGCCGTGGCGCCGCAGGCACGGTATTCGACGCTGACGACGCCCGGCCCCGGCTGTTTCCCCGTGCCGCGGGCCCACGGCACGTCAGGGCCGGTCGCAGCGCGGCCGACGGACTCGGCGCGAGCCGCGCTGCCCGCCTGTCCGCCCGCCCCGGCCCAGTTGATCTGGTGGGACTCGAACCGGCCGGGCAGAATCGGCCGTATGTCTTCCGGCTGGCAACTCGACCACACTCCTGACGGGCACTTCGTCGTCATCGACGGGCGGAGGTGGCGAGCGACCGACCCCATGCTCCCGGAAGACGTCGCTTCCCGGCTGCGCAAGCACCTCATGGCGGCCCGGCGTGCGGTGCGCTCGGCCCTCTCCGACGAGGACGAAGCAGCTGTACGGGCCGCCCGCGGGCGCGTGCAGCGCGCGAAGGTGGCGCTCGGGGAACGCGGCACTCCCTGGTGGGAACAGAGCGCAGCCCAGCGGCGTCGTCGCTGGGAGGACGGGCTGACCGCACTCGACGAATGACGCGTGTGTACGCCCGCACCGGACACCCACCGCCCACATGCGTATGCGGTCCTGCTGTCCCGTCGGGGGAATCTCCACTGCGTTCCGCGCTCGTCATCCGCAGTCCGGCGCCCGCCCTGAGCAGATTGGGTAGCAGGTCGGCCTCGGCTGCATGTTTCGCGATCAAGCGCCGGGTGACGCCGAGACGACGGTCCCCCGCGTGGACACTCTCGACCGCCGCACCGGAGCGTGACGCGGATATTGCGATGCGCCGCCCGCCCGCACATGAAAGCCTCCTACTGTGCCGAACGTCGATGTGTCTCCCGGGTTGTCCCTCGCGTACGAGAGTTTCGGACACCCCGGGGAGCCCGCTGTCCTGCTGGTGATGGGCTTCGGGACGCAGATGCTCGGCTGGCACGAGGACTTCTGCCGGGCACTGGCAGACCGGGGCCGCTACGTGATCCGCTACGACAACCGGGACTGCGGTCTGTCCACCAAGTTCGACGATCACCCCGTCGACATGGGCGAGTTCATCGCCGCCGTGAGCTCGGGCGACATCCCCGCCGCCCTCGAGATGGTGCCCTACCGGCTCGACGACATGGCCGACGACGGCTTCGGTCTGCTCACCGCGCTCGGCATCGAACGCGCCCATGTGGTCGGCGCCTCGATGGGAGGCATGATCGCCCAGGCCATGGCCATTCGCTCTCCGGAGCGGGTCCTGACTCTGACCTCCATGATGTCCTCCACCGGTGAGAGCGAATACGGCGGGCCCAGCCCGGAGGCTCAAGCCGTGCTCTTCAGCCCCAGGCCAACGGACCGCGACGGATATGTCGCGGCGGCGGACCGGGAGCTGGTCTGGGCTTCCAAGCGATACGGTGACGCCGCCGCGCTGCGTGAGCTGGCCGCTGCCGGCTACGACCGCGCCTACTACCCGGCGGGGATCGGCCGACAACTGGGGGCGATGATCCTCAGCGGTTCACGCGCGGACGCGCTCCGCGAAGTCCGGGTGCCGACGCTGGTGATCCACGGCTTGGACGACACACTGATCGACCCCAGCGGCGGAAAGCGCACGGCCGAACTGGTGCCCGGGGCCGCACTCCGGCTGATTCCGGACATGGGCCACGACCGGCCACGCGAACTCTGGCCCCAACTCCTCGACTTGGTGGCGGCACATACCGGCTGACCGGATGCGTAGGCAGCAGCCGCTGCCGCCCATCCGCGACCGCGCCGTCATCGGGCCTTGCACCGACTGACATGCGGCGCTGTCGCTGCCATGGACGTCCGACCTCGGCAACAGCAAGACCTCCGACAGGGGCGGGCTCACGCAGGCGCCCGCCTCCTGCCGCGGTGGATCGGCGTGCGCGCAGCGGTCGATGGAGCGCCTGTGGCCCACCCACGTCGCGATGATCGCGGCCGCGGTGGACAGGGCGGTCTCCTCGGGCGTACGGGCGTACGCCCGAGGAGACAGAAGTGCCGCATCCCGGGCATCGTGCCGACCGGGCCTCCACGGAGCGGAGCCGCGGTTGTATGAGCTCCGTGGAGGTCCGGTCGGTCTGTGATTGAGGCTGCCCTCGGACTCAGGACCGTCCTTGCGGCCTCACACGACCGCCCCCGTACCCCTCCCCTGCTTCCTCCGCGCCTCCAACGGGCTTGCCCTGTCAGGGATTTGCTCAGCGTCGCGACGGCCCCGTGCCGGTGGTGTCGGGTTGCGGTGTTCCAGGGCTATCGCGATCGGGACCGCGGTGAAGACGGTCGAGGCGGTGCCGACCAGGACGCCCGCGATCAGTGCCACGGAGAAGTCCGCCAGCGAGTCGCCGCCCAGTACCGCCAGTGCGGTCAGGATGAACAGGGCTCCCATGCCGGTGTTCACCGTGCGCGGGAGTGTCTGGACCACCGCATGGTTGGCCGTCTTCTCCAGGTTGCCTCGCGGGTCTCGGCGGCGCGCTTCTCGGACGCGGTCGAAGACGACCACCGTGTCGTTCACGGAGTAGCCGATCACCGTGAGCAGCGCGGCAAGGAAGACGCTGTCCACCGGCCTGCCCAGCCA
This sequence comes from Streptomyces xanthochromogenes, assembly GCF_014650455.1. Taxonomy (GTDB): domain Bacteria; phylum Actinomycetota; class Actinomycetes; order Streptomycetales; family Streptomycetaceae; genus Streptomyces; species Streptomyces xanthochromogenes. The sequence continues at coordinate 105,175 of NZ_BMUZ01000003.1, forward strand.
GGCGAACAGGCCCACCACGATGAGGACATCGTGGACCATCGCGGAGACCGCCGCTGCCGCCAGGGTCCACCGGAACCGCACGCTGAGGTAGATCAGTTGCGCGGCCACGGCGATGCCCAGGGCCAGGAGCGCCTTGTGGCGCAGTTCGCTGCCGAGGCTCGGGCCGATCTGTTCGTCACGCTCTACCGTGACGGTTCCGCCGGGCCTCTCCAAGGCCGCCTTGACGCGCTGCTGTTCGTCGTCGGTGAGCTTCCCCGTGCGTACGGTGATGTCGCCGTCGCCTGACTCCTGCACCACCGCACGCGGGAACCCGGCGTCGGACACGGCGTTGCGGGCCGTGTCCGCGTCAACGGACCTGCTGGTGCTGTACTCGACGAGGCGTCCGCCGGTGAACTCCACGCCGAAGTCCAGGCCGCGAATGAAGATTCCCGCGACGGCCACCGCCACCAGGAGTGCGCTCGCGCCGAGCCAGCGGCGACGGTGGCGAACCAGGTTCGGGTTGCGGCGGGACAGCCATGTGCGGACTCGGCCCGTCGAGGCGATGCCCGTCAGACCGGGGCGCTTGCGTACGAAACTGCGGGCGACTGCGAACTCTGCGAGCACGCGGGTGATCACGAGCGCCGTGAGCATCGATGCCAGGACGCCGATGCACAGGGTGACCCCGAAGCCCTTGACCGGGCCCGTAGCGAGGAAGAACAGCAATCCCGCGGCGAGCAGCGTCGTCACGTTGGAGTCGATCACCGCGCTCCATGCCTTGGCGAAGCCGGTCTTCACCGGTTTCGCCAAGTCCTTGGAACGGGCGCCCAGGTATTCCTCCCTGGCCCGTTCGAAGACCAGGACGTTCGCGTCCACAGCCATGCCGATCGCCAGGACGAATCCGGCGAGCCCCGGCAGCGTGAGCGTCGCGCCGAGCGCCACCAGAGCGGCGTAGGAGATGAGGCCGTACAACGCGAGGGCCAAGGCGGCGAGCGCGCCAAGGATCCGGTAGACGACGGTGATGAACAGTGCGGTCAGGGCGATGCCGATGAGCGCGGCCTTGGCGCTCGCCTCCAATGCGTCGGCGCCGAGCGTCGGGCCGACTGTGCGCTGCTCCACTACGTCGAGGGGCACCGGCAGCGCGCCGCCCTTCACGAGCGCCGCCAGCTCGCGTGCCTCGGCCCGGCCGAAGCCGCCGCTGATCTGCGTGGAGCCGCCGGTGATGCCGGTTCCGCACACCACGTCCGCGGTGACGCCGGGCGCCGAGATGATCTTGTTGTCGAGGGTGATGGCGATGCGGCGTTCCGGAGCGCCCTGAGGCGCGCAGGCCGCGGCCGAGGTGATCTTCGCCCAGGTGTCGCCCGCGTCCTTGCGGAAATCGAGGGTGACCATCCAGCCGCTGAGCGACTGTTGGTCGAGGAGAGCCTTGGCGTCCTCGACTCCCTCGCCGGTGAGGGCGGTGGGGCCGAGCTTCAGGTAGTTGCCCGGCCTCTCCGGGTCGGGCAGGGTGCGCGATCCGTCGGCCTCGGGCTTCGCGGAGCCCTTGTCGGCCGTCGCCGCCGTCACCGGGTGGACCGTGAGCTGCGCGGTGCGGCCGATGACCTCGGCGGCCTTGCGCGGGTCCTGCACTCCGGGCAGTTCGACGATGATGCGTTTCTTCCCGGAGCGGGCGATGCCGGGTTCGGAGACGCCGAGGGCGTCGACGCGCTGTCTGAGGACCTCCAGAGTGCGGTCGGTGGCTGCGGCGTCAGCCTTGGCGGTGGGTGAGTCCCGTGTTTCCAGGACGATTTGGGTGCCGCCGCGCAGATCGAGGCCGAGACGGGCGGATTGGGTGAGGGCGATGTAGAGGGACAGCGCGACGGCTGCCAGCGCGATGACCGCCCTCCACAGGGGTGGGCGGGACAAGGGTGCGCGAGACATGCGTACTCCACGATGAGGGCAGGACGGAGGGACGCGTGACCGGCCCCGCGCGGGTGCGCCGGGTCAGAGGGGTCAGGCGTCGATGACGGTCTGCGTGCTCATCGGTGGGGCGGGCCGCGCGGGGCGGCGGACTCGGCCGGTCTGCGCGGCGGCGCGAGTGTGGTGGCGGGGCCCGTGTCGGGCCAGCCCAGGGCGCGGCGCGGGACCCTGTCGACAGTCGTACGCGCCGGGCCCACAGGCTGCGGGCCCGGGATGTGGGCCTCCGGGCGGTGCGTGACCGCGACATGCGGCAGCGGGACGCCGTCCGGTCCCACGCCTTGTCGGGCGTGTCCCGCCGCCGTGTGGTGGGTGAGCGGCCTGTCGGGGGGCACGGGCATGCCCTGCGCTCCGGCCACCGGGACGAACAGCGCGAGGACGGTGACAACAAGGGTCAGCGCGGACGCGGCCAGGCGCGCGGAGCGACTCTGTTGCGGCACGCGCCCCCCAACCCCTCGGTGCTCGTCGGGTGCGCACGGCGTGGCCCCGCACTGCTCAACGTGCGGGGCGCCATGGTCCGTTCCGGGTTCCTCGGCCATTCTTCGGAAGCCGTAGAACTTCACCGACAGCGCGGAACCCGGCCGATCGGCCGGTCATCGTGACCGCAACATCCGCCCCGGGCACGCCCCACCCGGGCCCGTGACATGACGCAGGATCAGGCATACAACGAGGCCACGGGCAGACCACCACGAGCGCGTCGGGTGCGTCCGTGGTCGCCGCCGCGGCGGCAGCCGAGGCCGAGGGGGCCTCCACGATTGCGCTCCATCGGCGTCAGCAGCGTCTCGGCCAGGCGGGCACACCGGCCTGGCCACACGCCCCGCCGAGTTCGGCGCACTCCCGGAAGGGCTTCCGTGCGACGTGACACACTGGCGGCGCAGGCGACGGTGAACGGGGGCGATCCGGTTGGGTCTGGAGATCGAGAGTCGGCCGTCGGAGTTGCCGTACATCGAGAGGGTGTGGCGCAGCCGCAGCATCGTGGGCGGGCGGATGACGTCGATCGCGGCGTCGCACGGGGAGCTTGTCTTCTGGGAGCACGACGGGCAGATGCAGGCGGCCGTGCTGGGCCCGGAGCCCAGGGCCTGTCCGGCTCCCGTTCCCAAGGACGCCACGTTCTTCGGTATCAGCTTCGCTCTCGGCACCTCGATGCCCCACGTGCCGATCAGCCGGCTTGTGGGTGGCAGCGCGGAGATCCCGGACGTGACGCGGCGCTCGGTGTGGCTGAAGGGTTCCGCCTGGCACGTGCCCGACTACGACAACGCGGAGGCGTTCGTACGGCGCATGGTGCGTGAGGGCATCGTGGACTGCGACCCGATCGTGCCCGCGGTGCTCGGCGGCGCCGCCCCCGATGTCTCCGAGCGGACCCTCCAGCGGCGTTTCGTCGCGGCAACGGGCCTCACCCGGGGAGCCATCCGGCAGATCCACCGTGCCCGCGAGGCGGCGGTTCTGATCCAGGACGGGGTGCCGGCGCAGGACGTCGTGCACCAGCTGGGCTATTTCGACCAGCCGCACCTGGCGCGGTCCCTGACCCGGTTCATCGGCCGGACTGCCACTGAGCTGAGTGCCCCGGTCGGAGCGGAACCACTGTCGCTTCTGTACAAGCCCACCTCCCCGGCGCCCGCATAGTCTTCCTGACGTAGCCGACGGGATCGGCCCGCCCCGGCCGGAGCGCTGCTCGGCAGGGACCGGGCAGAGGCCCGCGAACTCATGACGGAGGAATCATGCGCAAGGTCGTTTCGGGTCTGTTCGTCTCGCTCGATGGTGTCGCCCAGTCGCCGAACGAGTGGCAGTTCGCCTTCGACGAGGAGATGGGCGCGGCGCTGGGCAGGACGCTGGAGACGGCCGACACGATTCTGCTGGGCCGGACGACCTTCACCGAGTGGGCCGGGTACTGGCCGACGGTGACCGACGGCGAGGACGCCGGCTTCGCCAAGTGGATCAACGACTCGCCCAAGTACGTCGTCTCCTCCACGCTGTCCAGCGTGGACGACTGGGCGAACAGCACGCTCATCACCGGTGATCTGGCGGACGCTATCGGGGAGCTCAAGGCGGGCGAGGGGAAGGACATCACCGTCGCGGGCAGCCCCACCCTGGTGCGTTCGCTCCTGGAGCAGGACCTGCTGGACGAACTGGTACTGCTGATCCACCCGGTGGTGGCCGGCGAGGGCCGCAAGAAGCTGTTCGCCGACGACGCCACCATGAAGAAACTGGAGCTGGTCAGCGCTCGGCCGACCAGCAGCGGAGTGATCATCGCGACCTACCGCCCGACGCGCTGAGCACTGCTCGACGCGGGCCGTGTGTGGGACGAGCGACAGGGCCTTCATCTGTTCAAGCGCCGCGCTCTCACGGACTGTTGACTGGCCCGACTGTGGTGGTGAGGCCATGTCGCGATGGGCCGGATCGCAATTTGGGGTCGCGCGTCCTAGGCCCAGGAGCCCGGCGCGGGTACCACCTTGCTCAGGGGTCTCCCCCGTGCACCCTGCACTGGCGCGGCTCACGGCTGGCTCTGCCGCCATACCAGGGTTTCGAGCAACGAGAACGGACTGGTCCAGCACCTCCTCGCCGCGGCCGCCACGCAACAGCTCTACGGGCGGCCGGCAGAGCCGCGCCGAGATCGGTCCAGCTCAGTCCAGCGACATTCTTCGTTCCTCTTCGCCCGTCCGTCTCTCCGAGGTGCTGGTCGTGGGGATTCTCAGCATCTTGGTCACCGATCCGTCGTCGCCGACCACGTCGCGGACATACCGAAAGCCCAACCGCTCGCACATCGCAAGGCTCGCGGAGTTGTCCGCACCGACCATCCCCCAGGCCTCGGTCAGGCCGAGATCGTCGGCCGCGTGTCTCAACAGCCCCCTGACGACCTCTCCGCCCAACCCCCGGCCCCAGTACGCGGGCAGGAGGGCGGCCACCAACTCGTGGCCGGGCACGTTGCCGGTCTTCTTGACTTCGGCGTGACCGACGTACACGCCGTCCTGCCACACACCCCAGACGTCGAAGCGCCGCAGTGGATACACCTCGGTCAGGATCGCCGTGAACAACGCGCGGAGTTCGGGTTCGGGCACGAGGTCCTGGCCCATCCACCGGCACACCTCCTCGTCGCGCAGCAGGGACACGAAGTGCTCCTCGTCCTCAGCCCGGTACGGGAGGAAGTGCAGGCGGTCGGTGCGCAACTCGGGGGTCATGTCGGGTACCTCGGTCTCAGCGCGGCGGGGAATGCAGGTGTGCCAGGCCCTTGTGGGGGCGCGGGCGGGGTTGCTTGGGCTGTTGCGGAGGCGTGGGGCGCCGGACCGGTCGGGCCGGTCCGGCGCTGCCCGCTGGGCCGGGTCTCAGACTCCGGTGTTCTCCATGCGTTCGCGCAGGCTGCGGGGACGCATGTCGGTCCAGACCTCGTCGACGTACGCGGTGCACTCGGACTCGGTGCCCTCCTTGCCGACGGGCTGCCAGCCGGCGGGCACCTCGATGTCGACCGGCCAGAGGGAGTACTGCTCTTCGTCGTTGCGCAGCACCTGGTAGCGGGTGTTCTCGTCCATGTTTTTTTCCTTCGTGAAAGGTGGGTGATTGACCGGACGGGCGGTTCGGGGTGTCCCCGAATCCTCCGGTGGGGGCCCTCGGCGTCGAGGCAGTTCGGTCACTGGCCGCCTCGGGCATGCTGGGCGATGTGGCGCAGAGCCTCGGCGAATTCCTCGGCCACGCGGCGCACTGTCTCCGTGTCGTGCAGGTCCGGGCGGTGGTGCCAGGTGAAGGCGAGACGGCCGTGCTCGACGGAACCGACGATCTCGAGTGCATGGGAGCCGCCGTCGCGGGGGTCGTGGTCCTGGCCAAGGGGGCCGTGCTGCGCACGGACGAGGCCGTCCCCGGCGGCTTCGGGGCGTGCGTCCCACTGGCCCAGGTAGTTGAACACCAGCTGGCTGTGCGCGCCCGTGCCCAGTTGTTCGCGCTGTTCCGGAGACCCGAACGTGCGCAGGGCTCCGAAGCCAACGCCCTTGCCGGGTACGGCCCGCAGTTGACGTCGTACCGACTTCACCAGGGCCCGCCAGTCGCGGTCCGGGCCGAGCCGGCCCGGGTCGTCGACCTGGAGGGCGATGGGGTGGACGCTGGTGAACCAGCCGACGGTGCGGGTCAGGTCGACCCCGTCGATCAGGTCCTCGCGGCCGTGGCCCTCCAGGTCGAGACGGACCCGTTCCTCGCCGGACCAGCGCGCCAGGGCGAGGGCCAGGGCTGCGAGCAGCACGTCGTTGATACGGGTGCGGTAGGCCGTGGGCGCGGCACGCAGCAGGGTTTCGGTGTCCTCCTCGTCGAGTTCGATGCCCACCACGGCGGCCGGCGCGGTGGGGACGGAGTCGGGCTCGTGGTCGGAGGCGGGTGCGGCCCGGACTACTTCGCGCCAGTGGGGCAGCTCGGCGTCCAGCCCGCCCGCGCGGACGTGCGCGGCGATTTGGCGGGACCAGTCCCGGAAGCTGGTGCTGCGCTCCCCCAGGTCGACGGGGGCGCCCTGAACTGCCTGTTGGTAGGCCGTTTCCAGGTCGTCGCCGAGGATGCGCCAGGAGACGGCGTCCACGACCAGGTGGTGGGCGATGAGGAGCAGGTACGTGGGGCGGCCGGGGCCACCCGTGAACAGAGCCGCCCGCAGGTGCGGGCCGTGGGCGAGGTCGAAGCCGGCGTGCAGTTCGTCGGCGGTCTTCGCCATGACCGCGTCCGCGTCTTCGGTCGACAGGTCGGACAGGTCATACCGGATGAGGAAGTCGGGGTCGTCCGGCCGGGTGGCCGGCGGCGGGTTGAACTGGTGCCAGCCGTCGGCGTCCCGTGTGAAGCGCATGCGCAGCGCGTCGTGGTGTTCCAGCAGGGCAAGCAGTGCGGTGTTCAGGGCGCTCGGGTCCGGGTCCCCGTCGAGTTCGAGCAACGCCGACTGGTTGAAGTGGTGGTGGGCGGCGCGCGGTGTGCTGAGGAACCAGTCCTGGATGGGAGTGAGCGGCACCTCCCCGGTCACCGGGCCCTGGGCAGTCTGCTGGGGGGCGGGGCGGACGACGCGGGCCAGGGCGCCGAGGGTCTGGTGGGTGAACAGGTCCCGGGGCACCAGGTGGAGGCCGTCGCGGCGCAGTCGGGAGACGACCTGCATGCTCAGGATGGAGTCGCCGCCGAGGGCGAAGAAGTTGTCGTCGACGCCGATGTCCGTGATGCCCAGGACATCGGACCAGATGCGGGCGACCCGCCGCTCGGTGTCGGTGCGCGGCTCGCGGTACTGCCTGCCGGTGCTCCGGGCCGGTCCGGGGGCGGGCAGGGCTCGCCGGTCGAGCTTGCCGTTCGGGGTGAGCGGCAGTCGGTCCAGTGCCACGAAGAGCGAGGGCACCATGTGCGGCGGCAGCATTTCACCGAGGTGCTCGCGCAGGTCGTCGACGGGAAGCGGGAGGGTTCCGCTCGCCTCGTCGGCCGCCGCCCGGGCCGGTACGACGTAGGCGACGAGTCGGGCGGGCCCGGCGGCGGCCACAGGCTGCCCGTCGTCGGTTGCGGGACGGGCCGCGTCGGTGCGGACGACGACCACCGCGTCCCGGACCAGGGGGCTGCGGCGCAGCGCGCTTTCCACCTCTCCCGGTTCGATGCGGAAGCCGCGCAGCTTGACCTGGTCGTCGACGCGTCCCGCGTAGACGAGTTCACCGTCCGCGCCCCAGCGGGCCAGGTCGCCGGTGCGGTACATCCGCTCCCCCGGCAGCCCGAACGGGTCCGGAAGGAACCGCTGGGCGGTCAGGCCGGGGCGGCCGAGGTAGCCGCGGGCCAGGCCGGGGCCCGCCACGTACAACTCGCCCGTGATCCCGGGCGGGACGGGCCGCAGAGCGGTGTCGAGGACGTACAGGCGAGTGCTGCCCGAGGGGCGGCCGATGGACGGCGTGCCGGCGCCGGGGGCGAGCGGGCCGGTCCAGCTGGCCACGACGGTGGCCTCGGTCGGCCCATAGGAGTTGATCATGCGGCGGCCGGGTGCCCAGGTGGCGACGAGGTGGGCGGGGCATGCCTCGGCGCCGACGATCAGGGTCCGCAGGGCGGGGAGTTCGGCGGCCTTCTCCACGGGAACGGTGGCGAGGGCGGCCGGTGGGATGAGGGTGTGGCTGATGCGCCGGACGGCCAGTACCTCGGCCAGCCGGTCCCCGATCAGCGGTCCCTCCTCCCCGGTGATGAGGGCGGCGCCGCTGAGCAGCGCGGTGCACAGTTCGAGGACGGAGGCGTCGAAGCTCGGGGAGGCGAACTGCAGCACCCGGTCGCCGGGGCCGGCCGCGTAGCGCTCGGCCGCTGCGGCGGCGAAGGAAGCCAGGCCCCGGTGGGTCACGGCCACGCCCTTGGGCGTACCGGTGGATCCCGAGGTGTAGATGACGTACGCGGGGTGCCCGGGCAGCAGGGGGGCGGTGCGGTCGGTGTCGGTGGGCGCGGTGTCCGGGCCGTCCGCTGTCAGGACGTCGGCCGGGTCCGTCACGACGCGATGGACGCCCGCGTCGCGGATCATGAACTCCCTGCGGGCCGCCGGGTAGTCGGGATCGACGGGCAGGAAGGCGCCACCCGCCTTGGCGACGGCGAGCTGGGCCACCACCATTTCGGCCGAGCGGGGCAGGGCGAGGGCGACCACCCGCTCCGGTCCGACTCCGTCGCGGATCAGGCGGTGTGCGAACCGGTTGGCGGCCCGGTCGAGTTCCGCGTAGGTCAGTTCCCGGTCGCCGTCGCAGAGCGCGGGCGCGTCGGGCGTAAGGGCCGCCTGCCGCTGGAACAGGTCGGGCAGCGACGACTCCGGTACGGCCTCGCCGCTGCCCCTGCCCTGGTCCAGGAGGACGCGCTCCTCGTCGCCCGAGGTCAGCGGCAGGGCGCCGAGCGGACGGGTGGGGTCGGTGGCGACGGCGTCCAGGAGGATGCCGAGGCGTGCGGCGAGGCGGTCCGCCGTGTCGGCGTCGAACAGGTCGGTGTTGTAGGAGAGCAGGCCGTGCAGTGATCCGTCCGCTGCCTCGGCGAATTCGAAGGTGAGGTCGAAGGCGGCCTGGTGCATGTCGGTCTCGACGTCGCTGACGCGGAGGCCCGGAAGATCGAGGTCGGCGGCGGGGGTGTTCTGCAGGACGACCATGACCTGGAAGAGCGGCGTGCGACTGGTGTCCCGGACCGGCTGGACCTGGTCCACGACGCGCTCGAAGGGCACGTCCTGGTGTGCGAAGGCGTCGAGGACCGTCTGGCGGACCGCGCCGAGGAAGTCGGTGAACGGCTGTCCGGCGTCGGTCTGGGAGCGCAGGACGAGGGTGTTCACGAAGAACCCGACGAGGTGCTCGGTCTCGGCCCGGTCGCGTCCGGAGGTCACGGTGCCGACGGCGATGTCGCTCTGCCCGGAAAGCCGCGCCAAGTAGGCCTGCGCGGCGGCCACCAGGGTGGTGAACAGGGTGGTGCCGTTCTCCCGGGCGAGCCGGGTCAGGCGTGCGGTGGTGTCGGCCGGTACGACGAGGCGGGTGGTGGCGCCGTTGCTGGTACGGACGACGGGGCGGGGTCGGTCGGTGGGCAGGTCCAGCGCTGCCGCGTCGGCCAAGTGCTGGGTCCAGTAGGCGAGTTGGCCGTCGGCATCGGCGGCTCCGGCGGTGCGCTGCCAGGCCGCGTAGTCGGCGTACTGGATCGGCAGGGCCGGCAAGGCGGGCCCCTGGACGCCGAGTTGGGCACGGTAGGAGTGGGCCAGGTCCCCGAGGAGGACCGAGGTGGACCAGCCGTCGGTGACGATGTGGTGCAGGCTCAGGGCGAGGACGTGGTCGTCATCGGCGAGCCGGACCAGGCCGGCGCGCAGCAGTGGCCCTCGGCGCAGGTCGAACGGGCGCTCGCGCTCCTTGCTGAGCAGGGTGCGCAGGGCCGCCTCCCGGTCCGCCGCGGGCAGCTCGGACAGGTCGTGGGGCGGGAGGAGCGGTACCGGGTGCGGCGGGTGGACGATCTGCACGCCGTGGCCGTCCGCGCTGTCGAAGGTGGTGCGCAGCGACTCGTGCCGGGCGACCAGTGAGGTGACGGCGGTGGTCAGCGCTGCGGTGTCCAGGCGGCCGCGCAGGCGCAGGGCGAGCGCGGTCACGTACTCGCTGCCGCCGGGCGCGAACTCCTCCAGGAACCAGAGGCGTTGCTGGGCGTACGACATCGGGAGCGCCGCGTCGCGGGCGGCCGGGGTGATGGCCGGGCGGGCGTCGCGGGACTCCTCGGTGAGGAGCGCGGCGAGTGCCGCCGGGGTGGGGCGGGTGAAGACGTCCCGGGGCGTGAGGTCGGTCGCGAAGGCCTCGGAGAGGCGGGCGGCGAGGCGGATGCTGAGGATCGAGTCGCCGCCCAGGGCGAAGAAGTCGTCGTCGACGCCGGGCGGTTCGGTCCCGAGCACCTGGCCGAACACCTCGGCCGCGCGGCGCTCGGCCTCGGTGCGCGGCTCGGTGAGCTCCGTGCGCGGGGCGGCCTCGGGTGCGGGCAAGGCGGCGCGGTCGACCTTGCCGTTGGCGCTCAGGGGCAGCGCGTCCAGCGGGACGATGTCGGTGGGCACCAGATAGTCGGGCAGGGTGCGGCCCGCGAAGTCCCGCAGGGCCGCCGGGTTCCGGCCGGCCGGGCCCACGACGTAGGCGATCAGCCGCTTGGCGCCGGACCTGCTCGCACCGGCGAGCACCGCCACGTCCGCCACGTCGGGGTGCTCGGCGAGGACGGCCTCGACCTCGCCCGGCTCCACACGGAAGCCGCGGATCTTGACCTGGTCGTCCGCGCGTCCCAGGAACTCCACGGTGCCGTCCGGGCGGCGGCGTGCCAGGTCGCCGGTGCGGTACATGCGGGCGCCGGCGGGGCCCTGGGGGTCGGCGAGGAAGCGGGCCGCGGTTTCGCCGGGGCGTCCGAGGTAGCCGCGGGCCACTCCCTCGCCGGCGAGGTACAGCTCACCGGCGCTGCCCGGCGGGACCGGTCGCAGCCGTCCGTCGAGGACATGGACGCGCATGTCGTCCAGGGGGCGGCCGATCGGCACGGTGTCCGGCACGTCGGACGCGTCGGCCAGTGCGTGGGACGTCGCGAAGGTCGTGGCCTCGGTGGGCCCGTAGCCGTCGACGACGCTCAGCCCGGGGCAGGCGGTGAGGACGCGGCGCAGGGCGGCGGCGGGCACCACGTCACCGCCGGTCCACACCTGTCGCAGACCGGCGAAGCAGTCCGGCGCGTCCTGGGCGAGGAGGCGGAAGAGACCGGCCGTCAGCCACAGTGCCGTCAGCTCCCCCGCGGCGGCGAGGCGCCGGATCAGGGAGCCGTCGACGGTGCCCTCGGGGGCGACGACCACACGGCCGCCGTTCAGCAGGGGCGCCCACACCTCGAAGGTGGACGCGTCGAATGCCACCGGGGAGTGCAGCAGTACCCGGTCGCTGATGCCGTCGGCGAACCGACTGTCGGTGGCCAGCGCCGCCACGTCCCGGTGGCGCACGGCCACCGGCTTGGGCCGGCCCGTCGAGCCGGAGGTGAACATGACGTACGCCAGCCGGTCGGGATCGCCCGGCGGCAGCGATCCGTCGCCGTCGCCCGTGGCGCCGCCGTCGCCCGTGCGGGCGGCGGCGACGTCGGCGGCGGTGAGCCGGGCCGTGACGCCTGCCGCGTCGAGCAGGATCCGGCGGCGTTCCTCGGGAGCGCGGGTGTCGACCGGTACGTAGGCTCCGCCCGCGGCGAGGACCGCGAGCTGGGCGACGACGAGGTCGGCGGAGCGGTCCATCAACAGCGCGACCCGGCCTTCGGGAGCGAGACCGTCGGCGACCAGCTTCGCCGCCAACTGCGCTGCATACTCGTTGAGTTGACGATATGTCAGCTCCAGCTCACCGTCTTGTACGGCGACCGCTTCCGGGGTTCGCCGGGCCTGCTCGGCGAACAGGTCGACGGGGCTGCGCGGTTGTGTCGCGCGCGCCGGCACGTTCCAGGACGCCAGCAGCGTCCGGTCGTCGGGGGTGAGCGCGTCCAGGTCCGCGAGGTCGCCGTCAAGGCCCTCGGCGAGGGCGGTGAGCAGGACCGTGAGGCGCTCCACGGCCCGCTCGACGGTGGCCGGGTCGAAGAGGGCGGGGTCGTAGGCCAGGTCGAAACCGAGCCGTTCGGCGAGGTGGGCCCGCAGGCACCACGGGAAGGTGGGCGCGTCGTCGGCCCGTACTTCGGCCACCTGGACGCCGGTGCGGGCGGTGGCCGCCTCGTCGACGGGGTAGTTCTCGAAGACCACCATGCTGTCGAACAGGGCTTCACCGGACGGCACTTCGCTGCCCGACTGGATGCGGGGCAGGGCGAGGAAGTCGAAGCGGCGGCCCTCGGCCTGTGCCTCCTGAAGGTCACTCAGCCAGGGCAGAACACGGCCCGCGGACAGTCGGACCCGGGTGGGCACCGTGTTGATGAACATGCCGATCATGCCCTCCACACCGGGCAGTTCGGCCGGGCGGCCCGAGACGGTGGTGCCGAACACCACGTCGTCGCGGCCTCCGCAGCGGGCGAGGAGCAGCGCCCAGGCGCCCTGTACCACGGTGTTGACGGTCAGTCCGGCACGTGCGGCTCCCGCGCTCAGCCGCGCCGAGACGTGCTCGTCCAGTGCGTGCCGGACCTGGGCGGTGGCTCGGGCCCGGTGCGCCTCGTCCGGGGTGCGGTCGTACGGGAGTGGAGTGCGGGTGGTGAACCCGGCGAGCACGTCGCGCCAGTGGCGTTCGGCGGCTGGAAGATCCTGTTCGCCGAGCCAGTGCAGGAAGTCCGCGAAGGGGCGCCGCACCGGGAGCTCCGCGTCGGGGCCGCCCGTGAGCGCGGCGTAGCGCTCGCACACTTCGGTGAGGAGCTGGCCGGTGCTCCAGCCGTCGAGGGCGATGTGGTGGGTGGACCACAGCAGCAGCACCTCGTCGTCGGGCAGCGCGGCGACGGCGAGCCGGGTGAGCGGCGCGGCGTTCAGGTCCATGCCGGCGGCGCGGTCCTCTTCGAGCAACTGCTCGGTGCGCTCGACACGTTCCGCCGCACCGAGCCCACGCCAGTCGAGATGGCGTACGGGCAGCTCGACCCGCCGGTGCACGACCTGGACCGGCTGCGGCAGGCCGCGCCAGTGCACGCTGGTGCGCAGCGCCGGGGTCCGGTCGGCGACGAGCTGCCAGGCCGTGGCGAACGCCTGCGGGTCGGCCACCCCGGACAGGCGGACCGCGATCCGGTCGAAGTAGGCGCCGTCGGTGTCCACCAGGCCGTGGAACAGCATCCCCGCCTGGAGCGGGGTCAGCGGCAGGACGTCCTCGACGTGTCGGCCGTCGCCGACGAGCCGGTCAAGGCCGTCCTGGGACAGGCCGGCGAGCGGGAAGTCGGAGGGGGTGCGACCGCCTGCGTCCGGGCTCGCGCAGTGCGCCACGATGTCCCGGAGCGCGGCCGTCATCCGCTCGGCCAGGGCACGGACGGTGTCCTCGTCGTGGACGGCCGCCGGGTAGTTCCAGCCCAGTTCGAGCCGTCCCTCCTGGACGATGCCGGTGATGTCGAGGACGTACGGGCGTGGAGCGTCCGGGTCGGTGTCACGTCCGGTCGGCGCGAGGGCGCCGCGCAGCAGGCCGTCGCCGGTGCCGCTGCCCGCGCCCCACTGACCGTGGTAGTTGAAGCCGACCTGCGGCGCGGGAGCACCGGCGAGCGGGCTGTCCGGCAGGAGGTGGCGCAGCGCCCCATGGCTCAGGCCGTGCAGCGGGACGGCACGGAGCTGTTCCTTCACCGAGCGGAGCGTGTCGTGCCATCCGGCACCGGGGTCGACGCGCAGCGCGAGCGGGAACTCCGCGGTGAACCAGCCGACCGTGCGCGACAGGTCGACATCGGCGAAGAGGTCCTCCCGGCCGTGGCCTTCCACGCCGATCAGGACCGTGTCCCGCTCGCACCACTGCGCGAGCGTGTGGCCGAGTGCGCTGAGCAGGACGTCGTTGACCTGGGTGCGGTAGGTCTCGGGCACCTTGCGCAGCAGGGCTTCGGTGGTCTCCTCGTCCAGCGTGACGGTGACGGTGGCCGAGGTGCCGTACGTGTTGGGACCCGGTCGGCCCGCGGGCAGTTCGGCCGGTGCTTCGGCCGCCTGCCGCCAGTGGTCCAGGTCAGCGGTGAATGCTCCGGTGCGGGCGTGTTCGGCCAGACGGGTCGCCCAGTGGGCGTAGGCCGTGCCGGCGGTCGCGAGGTCCACGGGGCGTCCGGCCGCGGCCTGCTGGTAGGCGGTGGCGATGTCGGCCGGCAGGATGCGCCAGGAGACGCCGTCGACGGCCAGGTGGTGGACGGTGATCACGAGGTGGCCCGCCCGGTCGGGGCCGCGGTCCAGGAAGAGGAAGCGCACGACTCGCCCCTCGACGGGGTCGAGTCCCGCCTGCGCGCGGTCGGTGAGGCGGTGCGCCTCCGCCTCGACCGCGGCGTCGTCGAGTCCGGCGACGTCGTGCCGGCTGAACACGGAGCCGGGGGTGGCGGGCAGCGCCTCCTGGTGCCAGCCGGACTCGGTGTGCGTGAACCGGGTCCGCAGGGCGGCGTGCCGTGCGACAACGGCCTGGGCGGCCCGGCTGAGCGCCTCGCCGTCCGTGCCCGGCGCCAGCTCGAAGCGCTGGGTCATGGTGAACCGCATGTGGTCGCCGGGGCGCAGAGCGTCCAGGTACCAGTGCTGGATGGGGGTGAGCGGTGCGGGGCCGGTGGGGCTGGTCGTGTCGGTCGTCGGGGCCAACTTGCCTGCACGCAGGGCGAGTTCGGCGACGGTCTGGTGCCGGAAGACGTCCTTGGTGCTGAGGGCGAGTCCGGCGCGGCGGGCGCGCGAGACGATCTGGATGCTGAGGATGGAGTCGCCGCCGAGCGCGAAGAAGTTGTCGCGGGCACCCACCCGCGGGACGCCCAGCACATCGGCCCAGATGGCGGCCAGCCGCTCCTCGGTGCCGGGCCGCGGCGCGACGTACGGGTCGTCGCTCTCGGGCTGGACGGGCGGGTCCGGCAGAGCCCGGCGGTCGGTCTTGCCGCCGATGGTGCGGGGCACCCGGTCGAGCGGGACGAACGCGGCGGGCACCATGTGGTCGGGCAGCGTGCTGCGCAGCCGCATCCGCAGCTCGTCGGCCGACGGCTGCTGCCCGTCCCCGGTCACCACGTAGGCGACCAGCATCGGGCGCCCGGCGCGCTCGCGTGCGGTGACGGCGGCGTCGGTGACTTCCGGCAGCGCGAGCAACGCCGCCTCGATCTCGCCGGGCTCGATGCGGAAGCCCCGGATCTTGAGCTGTTCGTCGGCGCGGCCGAGGAACTCCAGGAGTCCGTCCGTGTCCCAGCGGGCGCGGTCGCCCGTGCGGTACATCCGCTCCCCCGGCGCCCCGAACGGGTCGGCCAGGAAGCGGCTCGCGGTCTGGCCGGGCCGGTTCAGGTAGCCGCGGGCCACCTGGGCACCGGCGAGGTACAGCTCACCGGGGGTGCCGACGGGCACGGGGCGCAGCGTCCCGTCCAGGACGTAGGCGCGTAGTCCGCCGCCGGGGCGGCCGATGACGGGCCGTTCCGGACGGTCGGTGACGGGTCCGTAGACGGAGTCGACGGTGCATTCGGTGGGGCCGTACATGTTGACGGCGGTGACGCCGGCTTCGTCCTGGGCCGCGACCAGGTCGCGCCAGGTGGCGGCCGAGACGGCTTCGCCGCCGACGAGCAGCAGCTTCGGGTGGTGGCGGCCGGGGGCGAGCAGGCCGGCGGCCAAGAGTTCGCGCAGGAAGGTGGGGGTGACGTTGACCAGGTCGAGGCGGTCGGCGCCGACCTGGGCGCAGAACGCCTCGGGATCGAGGCGGGTGTCGTCGTCGATGAGGTGGACCTGCTGGCCGAGGGCGAGCAGCAGGGGGCCCTCCCAGGAGGTGTCGAAGGCGAAGGAGGCGCTGAGGGCGGCCCGCAGCCGGGGGCCTTCTCCCGTGTGCGGCAGGACGAGGCTCGCGCAGGCGAAGGAGGCGCTGAGGGCGGCTCGCGACGGGGAGCCCTCGACGGTGTGCGGGAGGAGGAGGTTGGCGCGGTGGTCGTAGCAGAGGTTGACGAGGTGACGGTGTTCGACGGCGACGCCCTTGGGGCGGCCGGTGGAGCCCGAGGTGTAGACGATGTACGCCGTGTTCTCGGGGCGCAGCGGTTGGACGCGGTCGGTGTCGGTGGGGTCGTGGTCGGGCAGGTCGGCCGCGTCCGCGGCACGCAGGGTCTCCTCGGTGAGGAGGGTGTGCGGGCGGGCGTCGTCCCGCAGGACGCGGACGCGTTCGTCGGGCAGGCGCGGGTCGAGGAAGAGCAACGCGGCACCCGACTTGGCGACCGCGAGGAGGGCGACCAGCAGCCCCGAGGTGCGCGGGAGACGGACGGCGACCACGGTCTCGGGGCCGGCGCCCCCGCGTATGAGGTGATGGGCGAGCCGGTTGGCGCGCCGGTTGAGGGTGGCGAAGTCGAGGGTGGCGTCGGGCGCGACCAGCGCGGTGAGGTGCGGGGTGCGGGCGGCCTGCGCTTCGAACAGGGCGGGGAAGGTCGTGTCGGGCACGGGCAGCGACATGCCTAGCCCGAGGTCCAGCACGCGCTCTCGCTCGGTGTCGGTCATGAGGGGCAGGGCGCCGACGGCGCGGCCCGGGTCGTCGGCGGCGGCCTCCAGCAGGATGCGCAGCCGCTCGGCCAGGAGCTCCGCGGTGGCCGGGTCGAACAGGCCCGTGTTGTATTCGAGATGGCCGGTGACGACTCCGTCGGTCTCGACGAAGTCGAAGGCCAGGTCGAAGGTGGCGTGCCGAACCGGCGGGGTGACCGGCTCCACGGTGAGCCCGGGCAGTACGGGGGCCTCGGCACCGAGGTTGTGCAGGGCGACCATGACCTGGAACAGCGGGGTGCGGCTGGTGTCACGCTCGGGCTGGACCGCGTCCACGACGCGTTCGAACGGCACGTCCTGGTGCGAGACGGCCTCCAGGACGGTGCCACGTACCTCGGCGAGCAGGTCGTGGAACGACAGCTCGGGACGGACCCGGGCGCGCAGCACCAGTGTGTTGACGAACATGCCGACCACGTCGTGCAGTTCGGGGCGTTCGCGGCCGGAGGTGACCGTGCCGACGGCGACGTCCTGCTGGTCGGACCAGCGGGCAAGCAGTATCTGACAGGCCGTCAGCAACGTCATGAAGAGGGTGGCGTCCGCCTCCCGGCCCCGGGCGCGCAACCGGTCGGTGAGCGCGGCGGGCAGGGTGAAGGTGACCAGCGCGCCGTCCCGGGTGCGAACGGCGGGGCGCGGCCGGTCGGTGGGCAGTTCCAGCGGTGTCACCCCGTCCAGGGCCCGGCGCCAGTGGTCGAGGTCGGCCTCGGCCCCCTCGGTGCGCGCGCGCTGCCAGGCGGCGTGGTCGGCGTACCTCAGGGCGGGGGTGGGCAGTTCGGGCGGGCGCCGGTCGAGGACGGCCGCGTACAGCTCGCCGAGGTCGCGGCCGAGGATGCCCATGGACCAGCCGTCGGTGACGATGTGGTGCACGGCGAGGACGAGGACGTGCTCCTCGGTGTCCCCGCCGGTGAGGCGGGCGAGGCGGGCTCGAAGGAGCGGTCCGGTGGCGAGGTCGAACGGCCGGGCGGCCTCGCTCTCCACGAGGGCGTCGAGGGCGGCGGCGTCCGCGCAGTCCTGCGTGCGCAGGTCCACGGAGGCGGGCGGATGGATGATCTGCCGTGCCTGGCCGTCGTGTTCGGCGAAGGTGGTGCGCAGTGACTCGTGCCGCGCGACAAGCCCGTCGAGGGCCGTGTTCAGGGCGGCGCGGTCGAGCGGCCCGGTGAGGCGCAGCACGGACAGGACGGTGTGTTCGGTGCTGCCCGGCTCGAAGCGGTCGAGGAACCAGAGCCGCTGCTGGGCGTGCGACAGCGGGGCGGGAGCGCCCGGGGCCGCGGCCGGGATGACCTCGGCCGCGGTACCGGGCCCGTCGGCCGGGTCGCCGAGGGCTGCCGCGAGGGCGGAGAGCGTCGGATGGGTGAACAGCAGCCGGGGCGAGACGTCCGTGCCGTAGGCGGCGCGCAGGCAGGAGACGACCCGGACGGCGAGGATCGAGTCACCGCCGAGGGCGAAGAAGTCGTCGTCGGCGCCGACGTCGTCGGTGTCCAGGACCTGCTTCCAGGCGTCGGCCACGAGTCGCTCGGCGGGGGTGCCCGGCTCCCTGCGCTCGCCTCCGGTCGCGAAGCCCTCGGGTCCGGGCGCGGGAAGTGCGCGCCGGTCGAGCTTGCCGTTGGGGGTCAGCGGCAGGGCCGCCATGGGCACATAGGCGGCGGGCACCATGTGCGCGGGCAGCGACTGCTTGAGGTGGTCGCGCAGTTCGGCGGCCGACGGCGGGACGCTGCCGGTGCCGACCACGTGGGCCACCAGACGCCGCGTCCCCGTGGCGTCCTCGTAGACACCGACGGCCACGCCGGCGACACCCGGGTGGCGGTGCAGCGCCGCCTCGATCTCGCCGGGCTCGATGCGGTAGCCGCGGATCTTCACCTGCTGGTCGGCGCGGCCCAGGTACTCCAGGCTGCCGTCGGCCCGCCGCCGGGCGCGGTCGCCGGTGCGGTACATGCGGGTGCCGGGACGGCCGAACGGGTCGGCGAGGAAGCGGGTCGCGGTCAGGCCGGGCCGGTTGAGATAGCCGCGGGCCAGGCCCTCCCCCGCGACGTACAGTTCGCCGATCGCTCCGGGCGGCGCCAGGTTCAGCGTCTCGTCCAGGACATACGTCCGCAGGTCGGGTATGCCGGTGCCGATGGGGCTCGCGGGGCCGGCGTCCGCCGTCGCCCGATCCAGCGGTGCGTAGGTGACGTGCACGGTGGTCTCGGTGATGCCGTACATGTTCACCAGGCGCGGCGCGCTGTCCCGATGGCGCTCGTACCAGCCGGTCAGCCGGGTCACGTCGAGCGCCTCACCGCCGAAGACGACCGTGCGCAGTGCCAGCCGGGTGCTGTGCTCGGGGTGTTCCGCGTCGGCGCGGATCAGCGGATAGAAGGCGGACGGCGTCTGGTTGAGGACGGTGACCTGCTCGTCCGCGAGCAGGCGCAGGAAGTCCTCCGGGGAGCGGGCCGTGTCGTCGGGGACCACGACGAGCCGGCCGCCGTGCAGCAACGGCCCCCACAGTTCCCAGACGGAGAAGTCGAAGGCGTAGGAGTGGAACAGCGTCCACACGTCGGTCGAGTCGAACCGGAACCAGTCGTGGGTGCGGTCGAAGAGGCGGACCACGTTGGCGTGCGGGATCACCACACCCTTGGGGCGGCCGGTGGAGCCGGAGGTGTAGATGGCGTAGGCCGGGCTGTCGGGCAGCGGGCGCAGCCCTCGGTCCACCGGGGCGGCAGGCCGTCGGCCGAGGTCGGCGCGCACCTCGGGATCGTCCAGGCGCAGTGCGGGAACCGCGCCGAAGCCGGTCGTCGCCGTGGTGGTCACGAGGGCCACCGGGGCCGCGTCGTCCAGGATGCCGGTGACGCGTTCGGCGGGCAGCGCGGGATCGATGGGCAGGTAGGCGGCGCCCGTCTTGAGGACGGCGAGGACGGCGACGACCAGGTCGGTGGAGCGCGGCAGGGCGAGGGCGACGTACTGCTCGGGGCCGGCGCCGAGTTCGACGAGGCGGTGGGCGAGGCGGCCGGCGCGCGCGTCCAGTTCGGCGTAGTCGAGCCGTTCGGTGCCGTAGCTGACGGCTTCGGCGTGCGGGGTGCGGGCGGCCTGTGCCTCGAAGAGGTCGACCAGCGTCTCGGCGGGCCTGCCCTCTGCGGTGCCGCTGCCGACCGCGAGGAGACGCTGCCGCTCCTCGGGGGTGGTCCGGGCGAGGGCGGCGAGGGGACGTTCCGGGTCCTCGGCCAGTTCGGTGAGCAGCAGGCACAGCCGCCCGGCGAGGTCCGCAGCGGTGGCCGCTTCGAAGAGGTCCGGGTCGTAGGCGAGGTCGAAGCCGAAGCGTTCACCCTGGTACGCGCGCAGCACCAGCGGGTAGTTGGTGGCGTCGCGCGAGGCGACGTCGACGATCCGCACACCGGATCCGGCCGAACTCGTGTCGTCGAACGGGTAGTTCTCGAAGGCCACCATGCTGTCGAACAGGGTGCTGCCGGCCGGCACGTCGCTCAGGGCGGTCAGTTCCGCGAGGGACACCGCGGCGAAGCGCCGTGCGTCCGCCTGCGCCTCCTGGAGGTCGCGCAGCCAGGAGACGGCCGAGCCCCGGCCGCTCACGCGGACGCGGGTGGGCAGGGTGTTGATGAACATGCCGACCATGTCCTCGGCGCCGGGCAGCTCGTCGGGGCGGCCGGACACGGTGGTGCCGAAGAGGACGTCCGGCTCGGCCGCGTAGCGGGACAGCAGCAGTGCCCAGGCACCCTGCACGACGGTGCCGAGCGTGAGTCCGGCGGTGCGGACGGTGCGGGCCAGGAGGGCCGACGTCTCGTCGGACAGCGCGGCGGTGTGCACGGCCGCCGAGCGCGACTCGTGGCCGGCCGGGCGGGCGCGGTCGACGGGCAGCGGGGTCGGGGTGGCGAAACCGTCGAGGACTCCCCGCCAGTGCGTACGGACGGCTTCGCCGTCCTGGTCGCAGAACCAGCGCACATAGTCCCCGAACGGCCGTCGCACGACCGGTGCCGGTTCGGTACCGGTGGTGAGGGCCGCGTACTCGGCGAACACGTCGGTGAGGACCTGGGCCAGGCTCCAGCCGTCCAGGATCAGATGGTGGGAGGTCCACAGCAGATGCAGACGGGCGTCGGGCAGCCGGACCAGGGTGAGCCGCATCAGGGGGGCGGCGCCCAGGTCGAGGCCGCGGGCCAGGTCCTCGGCGCGCAGCCGCTCCAGGCGGGCGGCCCGCTCCCCCGCGTCCAGTGCGCGCCAGTCCAGCACCTCGATCGGCACCCGCACGTCGAGGTGCACGCGCTGGAGCGGAACGGGTACGCCCTCCCACACGACCGAGGTGCGCAGGGCCGGGGTGCGGTCGGTGACGCGCTGCCAGGCGGCGGCGAACGCCTCGGCGTCGGCCACTCCCTCCAGGAGCAGGGCGGCCTGGTCGAGGTAGACGTCGTCCGTCCCGCCGACCAGCCGGTGGAAGAGCATGCCCTCCTGGAGCGGGGTGAGCGGCAGCAGGGCCTCCACGGACCTGCCGTCCCCGACAAGACGGTCCACCGCCGCCTGGTCGAGCCGGGCCAGCGGGAAGTCGGAGGGGGTGCGGCCGCCGGCGTCGGGTCGGGCGCAGTGCTCGGTCACCTGGGTGAGGGCCCGCAGCATGCCGTCGGCGAGCGCCCGGACGGTGGGCTCGTGGTGCACTTGGTCGCTGTAGTGCCAGGTGATCTCCAGCGCGCCGTCCCGCACGACGGCCGACACGTCGAGCAGGTGGTCCAGCGGTTGCGCCGGGTCCATGTCGCCGGGCGGCACGTCGGCGGCGGGCGCGAAGTCGCCGCCCGCACCGGACTCCCACTGTCCGTGGTAGGTGAAGCACACCTGGGGCAGCGGCAGTTCACGCAAGGCACCCGCCTCCGGTGCCGGGGAACCGAGGCGTCCGAGCGCCTCGTAGCCCAGGCCCCGACGCGGCACGGCCCGCAGTCGCTCCTTGACGGACTTCAGGGTCGCCGCCCAGTCGGGAGCCTCCGCGGGGCCCTGCGGGGTGAGGGTGACCGGGAACTGGCTGGTGAACCAGCCGATGGTGCGGGCCAGTTCGGCGCCCTCGACCAGGTGCTCCTCGCGGCCGTGGCCCTCCAGTGCGACGGTGATGTGCGGCGCGTCCGTCCAGTCCGCCAGGACCCGGCCGAGCGCGCTCAGCAGGACGTCGTTGACCTGCGTGCGGTAGGCGCCCGGGACGCGGCGCAGGAGTGCGTCGGTGGTGGCCTCGTCGAGCCGGCCGCGGACCGTGCGCACGGTTCCGGCCAGCGCGGTGCCGGGGAGGTCCACGGGGAGCGGGATGCGCGGGCGGGCGGCCTCGGCGGTCCAGTACGGCAGGTCGTCGTCGAGGGCGCCCTCCCGTACGCGTTCGGCCAGATGACGGGCCCACCAAACGAACGGGGTGTGTTCGGGCTCCAGTTGTGGGCTCTGTCCGTCCTCGGCCTGCCGGTAGGCCCGCTCCAGGTCGGCGAGCAGCACGCGCCAGGAGACGCCGTCGACTGCCAGGTGATGGACCGTCAAGAACAGTTGCGGGCGGGCACCTTCGGCCGCGGGAAGCAGGACGGCGCGCAGCATGCTGCCGGTGCTGGGGTCGAGCTGCGCGCGGGCGGCCTCGGCGACCTCGGCGATGCTCGCGCCGTCGTGGCCGGTGAGCAGGCCGGTGGCGGGGCCGGCACCGGGATGCTGCTGCCAGGTCTCCCCCTCCCGCACGAACCGGGCGCACAGGGAGGGGTGGTGTGCCACGACCGCGTCCAGTGCGCGGGAGAGCTTCGCCGCGTCGACGTCGTGGGGCAGGTCGAGGATCATGGACATGGCGAAGCGGCTGCGCGGCCCGTGGGTGGCGAAGAACCACTCCTGGACCGGGGTCAGCGGGCCGGGCCCGCCCTCCTGCGGGCGGCGGGGCACCGGCACGGCGGCGGCGCGCCGGGAGGCGGCCGCGAGTTCGGCGACGGTCTGGTGGCGGAAGACGTCCTGCGAGGACAGGGCGAGCCCGGCGGCCCGGGCCCGGGAGACGGCCTGGATGCTGAGGATCGAGTCGCCGCCGAGCTCGAAGAAGTTGTCGGTGACCCCGACGCGGCGCACACCGAGGATCTCGGTCCAGATCGCGGCCAGGGTCTCCTCGTCCGGGGTGCGCGGGGCGACGAACTCCCGTGCCGTGTCCGGTCCTTCGAGGTCGGGGGCGGGCAGGGCGCGGCGGTCGAGTTTGCCGCTGACGGTGAGCGGCAGCGAGTCCAGCGGTGTGAACGAGGACGGCACCATGTGGTCGGGCAGGACCGTGCGCAGCGCGGCCCGCAGCGCGGCGGGCTCGGGCCGCGCACAGCCGGGCGCGGGTACGGCGTAGGCGGCGAGCCGCAGGTGACCGTGCGGGTCGGGCAGGGCGACGACCGCGGCGGCGGCGATGCCCGGCAGGTCCGTGAGGGCTGCCTCGATCTCGCCGGGTTCGATGCGGTGGCCGCGGACCTTGACCTGGTCGTCGGCGCGTCCCAGGTAGTCCAGGCGGCCGTCGGCGGTCCAGCGGGCCAGGTCGCCGGTGCGGTACATGCGGGTGGCGGGCGGGCCGTACGGGTCGGGCAGGAAGCGCGCGGCGGTCAGGCCCGGGCGGCCGAGGTAGCCGCGGGCCACCTGCTCGCCGGCGAGGTACAGCTCCCCGCCGACGCCGGGCGGCACGGGTCGCAGACGGTCGTCCAGGACGTAGGCGCGGGTGTTGGGCAGCGGGCGGCCCACCAGCGGGCGGCCCGCTCCCTCGATGCGGCAGGACAGCGCGTCGACCGTGCACTCGGTGGGGCCGTAGAAGTTGTACGCGGCGACCTCGGGGTGGGCTCCGAGCTCGCGCCAGAGTGCCGGGCCGAGCGCCTCGCCGCCGAGCATGAGCACCCGGGGGCGGTGGCGCGGGTCGTTCAGGAGTCCGGCGGGCAGCAGTTGGCGGAGATAGGAGGGGGTGAGGTCGAGGAAGTCGATGCGATGCGCCACGACGTAGTCGACCAGGGCGGCCGGGTCCATCCGCGTCGTTTCGTCCACCAGGTGCAGCGGGTGGCCGTCGGCGAGGAGCAGCACGCCTTCGAGCGAGGTGTCGAAGGAGAAGGACGCGGTGAGCGCCACTCGCAGCGGTCCGCCTCCCGCCTCGGCGACGAATCCGGCGCGATGGGCGGCGAGCAGATGGGCGACGGCCCGGTGCGGTACGGCGACGCCCTTGGGGCGGCCGGTGGAGCCGGAGGTGTGGATGACGTAGGCGGTGTGCAGCGGGTCCAGCGGTGACCGGCGGTCGTCGTCCGTGGGGTCGGTGTCCGGAAGGCCGTCGGGCAGCGCGGTGAGCGCGGCCTCGTCCAGGACCAGGGCCGGGCGGACGTCGTCCAGCAGGAAGCGGACGCGCTCTTCGGGCAGGGCCGGGTCCAGCGGGAGGTATCCGGCACCGGACTTCCACACGGCCAGGATCGCCGTGATCATGTCGGCGGTGCGCGGCAGCCGGAGCGCGACCAGCCGTTCGGGGCCGGCGCCGAGGCCTATGAGGTGGTGGGCGAGCCGGTTGGCGCGGGTGTTGAGCGTCGCGTAGTCGAGGCGCTCGTCGCCCGCCACCAGGGCCAGGGTGTCGGGTGTGCGGGCCGCACGCTCCTCGAAGAGCCGCGGATGCAGGGCGTCGCCGACGGGCAGGGCGGTGGCGTTCCAGTCACGGGTGACCTGTCGCACTTCCGCCTCGGACAGCAGCGGCAGGGTCCCGAGGGGCCGGTCGGGGGTGCCGGTCGCCGCTTCCAGGAGGCGCAGGAGCTGGCCGGTCATGCGGCGGGCGGTGTCCGGGTCGATCAGATCGGTGCGGTATTCCAGCAGTCCGGTCAGCACCTCGCCGTCCGGCACGAACTCGATGCTCAGGTCGAAGGTGGCGGACCGGCGCGGCACGGCGACCGGGGTGATCCCGAGGTCGCGCGGGGCGGTTGCCGCGGGCGGGTCCGGGTGCAGCAGGACCATCACGTCGAACAGCGGGTTGCGGCCGGCCTCGCGGGGCGCACCCACCCTCTCGACGATCCGCTCGAAGGGCGTGTCGCCGTGTGCGAAGGCCTCGTTGACGGTGTCGGCGGTCCGGGTCAGGAGCTCCCGGAAGGAGTCGCCGGGGGCCACCGCGGTGCGCAGCACGACGGTGTTCACGAAGAACCCGACGGCCCGCTCCAGATCGGTACGCGAACGGCCAGGGGTCAGGGACCCCACGGTGCTCTCCTCCTGTCCTGACCAGCGGGCCAGGAGCGCCTGGGCGGCGGCGACGAGCGCGGTGTACAGCGTGGTGTGCTGCTGCCCGGCGAGTTCGCGGAGCGCGCGGGTCACCCCGGCGGGGACGGTGAAAGCGTGGACGGCGCCCGCGCCCGCCTCTTCGCCGCGCCGGGGCCAATCCAGCGGGAGCTCGGGGACGACCGCCCCCGTCAACCGGTCCTTCCAGTGGTCCAGTTGGCGTTCCAGCCGGCCGCCGGTGAGCTGCTCGCGCTGCCAGACGGCGAAGTCCGGGTACTGGGTCGCCACCGCGGGCAGGCCGGGTTCGTCGCCCCGGGCCAACGCCTCGTAGGCCGTGCACAGTTCACCCAGGACGATGCCCATCGACCAGCCGTCGGTGGTGATGTGATGAGCCGTCAGCAGCAGTACGTGCGAGGTGTCGGTCTCACGCAGCAGGAGGGCCCTCAACAGGGGCCCGGAACTCAGGTCGAACGGCGCCGAGTACTCCCCGAGCAGCGCCGCGTCCAGGCCGTCCGCCGGCACGTCGCGGACGGGCAGGGGCACCGGCGCTGCCGGGTGCACGTGCTGTGCCGCGCGGCCGTCGCTCTCCTCGAACGTCGTGCGCAGTGCCTCGTGCCGGGCCACGACCTCGTCGAGCGCACGCCCGAGGGCGCGCTGGTCGAGGGTGCCGGTGAGACGCACGGCGACCGCGCTGTTGTAGCGGGCGTCACCGGGGTGCAGCCGGTCCAGGAACCACAGGCGCTGCTGGGCGAACGACAGGGGCAGGGGACGGTCGCGGTCGGCGCGCGGGATGCCGGCGGGCGCGCCGCCCGCCGCGGCCCGTCCGGCCAGTCGGCGGCGCAGGGCCTCGCGCAGATCGTCGGGCAGCGCTTCGGCGCGGTCTCGCCTGGAGGGCTTCGAAGACGTCATGTTCGTCGGATCCTTACCGTTCGTCGTGGTCGGGGCTGCCGTACGCGGCGTCTTCGAGTTCACTGAGCACCTGTTCCTCCACGTGCTCCGCCAGTGCGGCGACGGTGCGGGAGACCAGGACGTCGCGCGGGGTGAGGCTCACCCCGAACAGGTCGTTGGCGCGGGAGGCGATGAGCAGGGCGCGCATCGAGTCGCCGCCGAGCAGGAAGTAGTCGTCCTCGGCGCCCACGGCCCTGCCGAGGGCGTCCTCCCACAGCTCCGCGAGCGCCTCTTCGGTGGGCGTGCGGGGAGCGATGTGCTCGGCCGGGGCCGTCGGGGCGGCGGGGGCCGGGGCGGGCAGGGCGGCCCGGTCGGTCTTGCCGTTCTCGGTGAGCGGGAAGCGCTCCAGGCAGACGAAGGCCGAGGGCACCATGTAGCCGGGCAGCGAACGGGCGGCCAGGGCACGCAGGTCGCCGTCCGCCGGTGCCGGGGCGCCGGGGGCGGTGAGCAGGTGGGCGACGAGCCGGGGCAGACCCGGATCGTCCTCGCGAACGCTCACCACGGCGTCCAGGACCTCCGGATGGCGGGTCAGGGCCGCCTCGACCTCGCCGGCCTCGATGCGGTGTCCGCGCAGCTTCAGCTGGTGGTCGGTGCGGCCGAGGTAGTGGAGTTCGCCCCCGCCGTCGCGGCGCACCAGGTCACCGGTGCGGTACATGCGGCCGCCGGGCGGCCCGAAGGGGTCGGCGGTGAAGCGGGCGGCGGTCAGTCCGGGGCGGCCGAGGTAGCCGCGGGCCAGGGCCGGTCCGCTGAGCCACAGTTCGCCGGGGACACCGTCGGGGACCGGGCGCAGCCGGGTGTCGAGGACGTAGGCGCCGGTGGCGGGCAGTGGCCGGCCGATGGGTGGGGCGGCGCCGTCGGGCACCAGGGGCGCGGACCAGGTGGCGACGACGGTGGCCTCGGTGGGGCCGTAGGAGTTGACCATGCGGTGGTGCGGGGCCCAGCGGTCGACCAGGTCCGCGCCGCACGCGTCGGCGCCGACGATCAGGGTCTTGAGGTCGGGCAGGGTGCCGGGCGTCCCGTCCGGCAGGGTGGCGAGCGCGGCCGGCGGCAGCAGGGTGTGGGTGATGCGCTCGTCACGCAGTACCCGGGCCAGCGGTTCGCCGAGCAGCGGTCCCGGTTCGGGGACGACGAGGCGGGCGCCGTGCGGCAGCGAGGCGCACAGTTCGAGCACGGAGGCGTCGAAGCTGGGAGTGGCGAAGGCCAGGACCCGGTCCCCCTCGGTCACTTGGTAGTGGGCGGCCTCGGCCGCGGCGAACCCGGCGAGTCCGCGGTGGGTGACGATGACGCCCTTGGGGGTGCCGGTGGATCCCGAGGTGTAGATGACGTAGGCGGGATCGTCCAGATCGAGCGGGCGCCCGCGGTCGGCGTCGGTGGGCCGGTGGCCGCGGCCGTCCTCCACCGAGTCGGCCAGCAGAGCGGCGACTTCCTTCGCGTCCAGGGTGAGGGCCGGCGCCGCGTCCCGGAGCATGAGCGCGATGCGCTCGTCCGGGTAGGCCGGGTCGACGGGCAGGAAGGCCGCGCCCGTCTTCGCCACCGCGAGCTGCGCCAGGACCATGTCCAGGGAGCGTGGCAGCAGGAGCGCCACGACGGCACCGGGGCGTGCGCCGCGGGCGATGAGCAGGTGGGCCAGGCGGTTGGCCCGGTCCTCCGTCTCGGCGAAGGTCAGCAGTCGGTCGGGGTCGCCGAGTGCGGGCGCGTCGGGCCTGCGGTCCACGGCGGCCTCGATCAGCGCCGGAAGGGTGGCCGGGACCACGGGAGCCGTTGCCGGGCGGGCCGGGCCGCGCAGCAGCCTGGTGCGCTCCTCGGACGAGAGTATGTCGATGTCGTCGAGGCGGGCGGTGCCGTCCGTGGCGGCCAGGGAACGCAGGGTGTGGAGCAATTGCCCAGAGAGGGAACGGGCCGTGTCCGCGTCGAAGAGGCGCGGGTCGTAGCCGAGTTCGACGGCGAGTCGGTCACCGGGCGAAACGACCACGGTCAGCGGGTAGTTGGTCGCCTCGCGGGCGTCGAGCTCGCGCACGGTGAGGCCGTGGGCCCCGGCCGTGGCGTCCCCGACGGGGTAGTTCTCGAACACCACCAGACTGTCGAACATGGCTGCACCGGGCGGCAGTTGAGTGAGGCCGTGCAGTTCGTTGAGGGGCATGTGGTCGAAGCGTCGGTCTTCCGCGCGCGCCGTCTGAAGGGTGCGCAGCCAGTCCGCGCAGGGTGCCGTCCCGTCGATGTGGGCGCGGGCGGGCAGCGTGGTGATGAAGAGGCCGGTGATGGTGTCGGCGCCGGGCAGGTCGGAGGGGCGGCCCGAGACGGTGGTGCCGAAGCACACGTCGGGTGTGCCGCTCCAGCGCGCGAGGAGCAGCGCCCACGCGCCCTGCACCAGCGTGTTGAGGGTGAGCCGGTGCCGACGGGCGAACTCCTGGAGCTCTGTGGTCCGTTCAGTGCTCAGCCGCTCGGACAGCCAGGTTCCTGAGCGTGCGGTGGTGTCCGGAGCGGGCCGGCGGTCGTAGGGCAGCGGGGTCGGTGCGGTCAGGTCGGCGAGGGCGCCGCGCCAGTGGTCGCGGGCCTGCCCGGTGTCGCGCCCGGCGAGATGGGCGACGTAGTCGGCGAACGGCCTGCGCTCCGGCAGCCGGGGCTGCTCGTCACGGGCGAGCGCGGCGTGCGCCGCGAGGACGTCGCCAAGCACGTGGAAGACGCTCCAGCCGTCCAGCAGGACGTGGTGGAAGGTCCAGACGACGCGCACCGCGTCCGGGCCGAGCCGTACCAGCGCGAGACGCAGCAGCGGCGGGCGTGCCAGGTCGATGCCCAACGCCTTTTCCGCGGCGAGGAGTTCTTCGAGTTCCGCCGGCTGCCGTTCCCGGGGCAGGCTGCTCCAGTCGTGCCGGGTGACCGGCAGGGTCACGTCCCGGTGGACGGTCTGGAGCGGCACGGGTACGCCGTTGAGGACGACGGCGGTGCGCAGCACCGGTGTGCGGTCGACCACGTGCTGCCAGGCGGCGGCGAGCAGGTCCACGTCACGGGCGCCGTCGAGCACGAAGGTGATCTGCTCGACGTACAGGCCCTGGGCCGCCTCGTCCATGCCGTGCACGACCATCCCGGTCTGGGTGGGCGTGAGCGGATACACGTCCCGCACGTCCCGGCCGGTACCGGCGATGCGGTCGACGGCCGTCTGGTCGAGGGGGGCGAGCGGGAAGTCGGACGGGGTGCGGCCGCCCGCGCCGGGCTCGGCGCAGTGCCGTACGAGGGCCCGCAGTTCGTCGGCCAGCTCGGCGGCGAGGCGTTCGACGGTCTCGCGGCGGTGCAGGGCCCGCGAGTAGGACCAGCCGAACTCAAGCCGCCCGTCGGTCACATGGCAGAGGACGTCGAGCAGATGGGGCCGCTCGGCCGACCGGTCCATCCCGCCGGCGAGGCCGCCGTGCGGAGCGTGCAGCAGTCCGTCGGCCGCCGTCTGCCGGTCCTGCCGTCCGAGGTAGTTGAAGCTGATCTCCGGCAGACCCGGCAGGTCGCGGGCGGCGGTGGGGCGGAGATGGCGCAGGGCGCCGTAACCGATGCCGCCGCGGGGTACGGCCCGCAGGTTCTCCTTGACGGCCTTGAGCGCGGTACCGATGCCCGCGTCCCGTGCCACGTCCAGGGCGATCGGATACAGGCTGGTGAACCAGCCGACGGTGCGGGAGAGGTCGACGTCCTGGAACAGGTCCTCGCGACCGTGTCCTTCCAGGGCGAGCGCCACCCGGTCCCGCCCGGTCCAGCGGGCCAGCACCCGGCCGAGGGCGTACAGCAGCACGTCGTTGACGCGCGTGCGGTAGGCGTCGGGGACGTCCTGGAGGAGCCTGCGGGTGTCCTCGGCGTCCAGACCGGCGGTGACCGTCGCCTCCTCGGCGGCGGTGTTCGCGCCCCCGGGCAGGTCGACGGGCAGCGGGCATTCGGCCTGCTGGGCTTGCCAGTACGGGACTTCCGTGTCGAAGCCGCCGGCCGCGGTGTGGGCGGCAAGCCGCTGCGCCCAGGCACGGAAGGACGTGCTCTTGGCGCCCGGGTCGGGGCGTTCACCGGCGCGCAGGGCGCGGTACGCGGTGTCGAGGTCCTCCAGGATCAGCCGCCAGGACACCGCGTCCACGACGAGGTGGTGCGCGGACAGCGTCAGCACCGGCCGCACGTCTCCTGCACCGCGGCGCAGTACGGCCCGCAGCAGGGGCCCGTTCGCCAGGTCGAAGCCGGCGTCCGCCCCGTTCTCCGGTCCGGTGGCCGGTGCCCCGTCGTGCACCTCAAGGTGCGGGGGCTCACCGGGGGCGGTGCCGTGCTGGCGCCACACCCCGGCGGCGTCCCGCTCGAAGCGGAGCCGCAGCGCGTCGTGCCGTTCCAGGACCGTGGCCAGGGCGGCCCGCAGCAGGGACTCGTCGGTGTCCTCGGCCAGTTCGTAGGAGACCGTCTGGCTGAAGTCGGACGGATCGCCGGGAAGGGTGTCGAGCAACCAGTGCTGCACCGGGGTGAGCGGAACCTCGCCGACCACCGGACCCTGTTCGGCGACGACCGGCGAGAGGGGCGACTCGGCCGCAACCGCGGCGAGTTCGGCGAGCGTCTGGTGGGCGAAGAGGTGGCGCGGGTTCAGGCCGAGTCCGGCGCGGCGGGCGGCGGAGACGATCTGGATGCCGAGGACGGAGTCGCCGCCGAGCTCGAAGTAGTTGTCGTCGGCGCCGACTTCGGGCAGGCGGAGCACCTCGCACCAGATGGCGGCGAGGGTGATCTCGGTCGCGGTGGCGGGGGGACGCCCTGACCGGGTGCCCGCGCTCCACTCGGGATCGGGCAGGGCCCGTCGGTCGAGTTTGCCGGTGGCGCCGAGCGGGAGGTGTTCCAGCGTCATCACGAGCGCGGGCACCAGGTGGTCGGGCAGGGTGCGGGCGAGGAAGGCGCGCAGGTCCGCCGGTTCCGGGGCTCCGGCCGGGCCGGGCACCACGTAACCGATCAGGCGACGGTGGCCGTCGTGCTCGACCACGCGGGCGGCCGCGTCCGCCACCTCGGGGTGACGGGTCAGGGCCGCCTCCACCTCGCCGAGTTCGATGCGGAAGCCGCGGACCTTGACCTGGTCGTCCGCCCGCCCGAGGTAGACGATGTCCCCGTCGGCGGTCCAGCGGGCCCGGTCACCGGTGCGGTACATGCGGCTGCCGGCCGGCCCGAACGGGTCGGGCAGGAAGCGGGACGCGGTAAGACCGGGCCGGTGCAGGTAACCGCGGGCCACTCCGGTGCCCGAGAGGAACAGTTCGCCGGGCGCGCCGACGGGCACCGGACGCATCCGGTCGTCCAGGACGTAGGCGCGGGCGCCTCCGAGCGGTCGGCCGATCGGCGGGTCGCGGTCGGGGTCGGCGGGGTCGCAGGTGAAGGCGGTGGCGTAGACGGTGGCTTCGGTGGGGCCGTAGATGTTGCGCACCTCGCAGCCGGGTACGGCCGCGCGGACCTGTCGTACGGTCCGGGCCGGTAGCCCCTCCCCCGCCAGCACCACGGTGTCCGCGCTCACGTGCACGGTGTCCTCGGCAAGGAGCCGGCCGAGGGCGGAGGGCACCGCGCTGAGCAGTCCGGCACGCCAGGGACCGGGCCGCTCGGCCAGCGCCAGCAGGTCGCGGACGATCTCGACGCAGCCGCCGGCCATGAGGGGCGAGAAGATCTCGAAGACCGACACGTCGAAGTTGAGCGAGGTGGACGCCACCACGTGCGCCAGACCCCGGCCGGTGAACTCGCGTGCGGCCCAGTCGGTCAGGGCGAGCACCGAGCCGTGCGCGACGACCACTCCCTTGGGGCGGCCGGTGGAACCCGAGGTGTGAATGACGTACGCGGCGTGCTGGGGCAGCAGCGGGGCGCGCCGGTCGCCGTCACCGATCGGGGCGGCCGAGGCGGCGGCGAGCTTCCGGGCATGTTCGGGGTCGTCGAGGACGATCCTGGTGAACGGTCCGTCCGGCAGCCTTCCGGCCGTCGCGTCCGCCGTGACGACGGCGAGGGGCGCCACGTCCTCGAAGAGGAACGCGATGCGTTCGGCGGGGTATCCGGGGTCCACCGGCAGGTAGGCGGCACCGCTCTTGAGGACGGCGAGCAGGGCCACGACCAGGTCCCCGGTGCGGGGCAGGGCCAGCGCGACGTACCGCTCGGGGCCGGCCCCGGCGGCGATGAGCAGCCGGGCGAGGCGGTTGGAGCGCTCGTCCAGTTCGCGGTACGAGAGCTGGTCCTCGCCGTGGCGGACCGCCGGGGTGTCGGGCGTCAGGGCGGCCTGGCGGGCGAAGGCTTCCGGCAGGGTGTCCTGGGGTGCGGCGACGCGTGCTCCGCCGAACCGGTCGAGCAGCGCGCGGCCGTCCGCCGGGTCGGTGAGCGGCAGCTCGGCCAGTGTGCCGGCGGGCGCGGTGGCCATCGCGGTCAGCAGGGTGCGAAGGCTCTCCCCCAGTCCCTGGACGGTCGACTCGTCGAAGGCGGCCGGGTCGTAGTCGAGGCTGACGTCGAGGGTGTCCCCCGGCGCCACGACCACGCTGAGCGGGTAGTTGGTGGGCTCCAGGTCCCGTTCGGTCTCCATGGACAGGCCGTGCCGGGCCAGCGCGCCCTCGTCGAAGGGGTAGTTCTCGAACACGACGATGGAGTCGAACAGGTTGGTTCCGCCGGGCACCTCGCTCCAGGTGCCCAACTGGGCGAGCGAGACGAAGTCGTGGCGCCGGGCCTCGGACTGGGCGGCCTGGAGTTCGCTCAGCCAGTCGAGCAGCGGGCGTCGCCCGTCGATCCGGGCACGGGTGGGCAGTGTGTTGATGAACAGGCCCACCATGGTGGTGACGCCGGGGAGTTCGGCGGGGCGGCCGGAGACGGTGGTGCCGAACACCACGTCGTCCCCGCCGCCGTAGCGGGACAGCAGCAGAGCCCAGGCGCCCTGGAGGATCGTGTTGACGGTGAGGCCGGCCTCCTTGGCCGTCCCCCGCAAGCGGGCCGAGACGTCGGCGTCGAGCGTCACCCGTACCGTGCCCGACGAGGCGCTGTGGTGGGCTTCGGTGGCCCGGCGGTCGCGGGGCAGTTCGGTCGGGGCGTGGAATCCGGCGAGGGTGGTCCGCCAGTACCGTTCCGCCTTGGTGGTGTCCTGTCCGGCCAGCCAGCCCAGGTAGTCGGCGAACGGCCGACGGGCCGGGATCTGGGGCGGGCGCCCGGCGGTCAGGGCCGCATAGCGCTCGCACACCTCGTCGAAGACCTGGGCGGCACTCCAGCCGTCCAGCAGGATGTGGTGGAACGTCCACACCATCCGTACGCGTTCGGAGCCGAGCCGGATGAGGACGAGTCGCATCAACGGCGCGGCGGCCAGGTCGATCCCGGCCAGGCGGTCCTCCTCCATGAGCCGGTCGAGGTCGGCCGCACACAGGTCGGCGGGCCTGCCGCTCCAGTCGTGGTGGACGACGGGCACCGTGGCCCGGTGCCGGATCACCTGGACGGGTTCGGTGCTCTCCTGCCAGGCCGGGTGGGAGCGCAGCACCGGGTTGGCGTCCACGGTCCGCTGCCAGGCCTCGGCGAGGGCGTGGGGGTCGGTCACGCCGTTCAGCACCAGCTGCACCTGGTTGACGTAGGTGCGCCCGTCGGGGTCGAGGAGGCTGTGGAAGAGCATGCCGGACTGCATCGGGCTCAGCGGCAGGAGGTCCGCGACGGCCCGGCCGTCACCGGCCAGCAGGTCCACCGCCCGCTGGTCGAGGCGGGCGAGGGGGAAGTCCGAGGGGGTGCGACCACCCGCGCCGGGCTCGGCGCAGTGGGCCAGGATCTCCTCCAGGGCGTGCAGCATGCCCTCGGCGAGGCCGGTGACGGTGCTCTCGTGGTGCAGGGCCTGGCTGTAGTGCCAGCTGATCTCCAGCCGGTCGCCCTCGACCCGGGCCACCACGTCCAGCAGGTGGGCGCGTTCGGTGTCGGGCGCGTCCGCGCCGCCGAGTCCTCCGCGCACTCCGCGGATCAGGGTGGCGCCGTCGGCGGACCAGTCGAAGCGGCCGAGGTAGTTGAAGCTGATGCCGGGCATCGGCGCGATGGCGGGCAGGGGGGTGCCCGCGAGATGGCGCAGGACGCCGTGGCCGAGGCCGCGCTCGGGCACGGACCGCAGCTGCTCCTTGACCGCCTTCAGGGCGCTGCCCCAGTCGTCGGCGGGGACGCGCAGGGCGACCGGGAACAGCGTGGTGAACCAGCCGACCGTGCGGGACAGGTCGACGTCCTCGAACAGCTGGTCCTCGCGGCCGTGTCCTTCGAGGCCGACGGCCACGGTCTCGCGTCCGGTCCAGTCGCCCAGGACCCGGCCGAGGGCGGTGAGCAGGACGTCGTCGATGCGGGTGCCGTAGACGGCGGGGACCTGGCGCAGCAGTTCGTCGGTGCGCCGCCGGTCGAGCCGTACGGTGACCTCGCGGACGTCGGCAGCGGTGTTCCCGCCCTCGCCGTCCACGGGCAGCGGTTCGGCGCAGTGCCCCGCGGTGCGCGTCCAGTGGGCGAGCTGGTCCGTGAAGCCGCCGCCCTCGACGCGGGCGTGCAGGCGGCGTGCCCATTCCCGTACGGAGGTGGTGCGGGCGGGCAGCCGTACCGGCTGGCCCGCCAGGATCTGCCGGTAGGCGGTCTCCAGGTCTTCGAGGAGGATGCGCCAGGACACGCCGTCGACCACCAGGTGGTGGACCACCAGGAGGAGCCGGGCGGTCGCGGCGCCGTCACCGGTGAACAGGCGGGCGGTGAGCAGCGGCCCGGTGTCGAGGCGGAACGCGGCGTGCGCCTCGGCGGTGGCGCGGTCCTCCCGCTGCCGTGCCGCGGTGGGGTCGAGACCGTCCAGCGGGCAGACGGTCAGCAGGTCGGGGGCGTCGGCGGCGGTGACGTGCTGGTGCCAGGTGCCGTCGTCCTTGGTGGTGAACCGGGAGCGCAGCGCGTCGTGCCGGCTCCACAGGGCGGCGAGCGCCCGGCGCAGGACGTCCGGGTCGGTGTCGGGCGCGATCTCCACGAGGACGGACTGGTTGAAGAAGCCCGGCCGGCTCGGCCCCGGGTCGAGGAACCAGTGCTGGATCGGGGTGAGGGGGACCTCGCCCTCGACCGGCTCGGTGCCACACACGGCGACGGCCGTACCGGTGGCGGCGGCGAGCCGGGCCACGGTCGGGTGGCGGAACAGGTCGCGCGGGGTGAGGGAGAGCCCCGCGGCACGGGCCCGCGAGACGACCTGGATGCTGAGGATGGAGTCGCCGCCCAGCATGAAGAAGTTGTCGTCGACGCCGACCCGTTCGGCGCCCAGCAGGTCGGCCCAGATGGAGGCGAGTGTCTGCTCCGTGTCGTTGCCGGGGGCGCGGTAGGCGCTGTCGCCGCCGGCCGCCCAGTCGGGGTCGGGCAGCCGTCGCCGGTCGACCTTTCCGTTCGCGGTGAGCGGCAGCCGGGGAACGGTGACGAACGCGGCGGGCAGCATGTAGTCGGGCAGATCGGCGGCCACGTGCGCGCGCAGTTCGGCCGCCGCGGGCAGGGCTGTGCCCTCGGCCGGGACGAGGTGGGCGGCCAGCCGCTTGCGTCCGTCGACCGTGTACGGCGACACGACGGCCTCCGCGACGGCGGGGTGCGCGGTGAGCCGCGCCTCGATCTCGGCGGGTTCGACGCGGAAGCCGCGGATCTTGATCTGGTCGTCCGCGCGGCCCACGAAGTGCAGTTCGCCGTCCGCGCTCCAGCGCACGATGTCACCCGTGCGGTACATGCGGGTACCCGGCGTCCCGTACGGGTCGGCGAGATATCCGGCGGCGGTCGCCCCCGGACGGCCCGCGTAGCCGCGCGCCAGGCCCGCACCGGCGATGTACAACTCACCAGGTATGCCCGGGGGTTGGGGCTGGAGCGTGTCGTCGAGGACGTAGACGCGGGTGTTGTCGAGCGGGCGGCCGATGGGCAGGACGGCGGGTAGCTGGTCACCGGCGCGGAAGGCGCGACGGGTGGCGAAGGTGGTGGTCTCGGTGGGCCCGTAGCCGTCGACCACGGTCAGTCCGGGGCAGGCGTCCAGGACACGTCGGACGACGGCGCCGGGCACGGCCTCGCCTCCGGTCCACACCTCGCGGGCGCCCTGCAGGCAGGTGGGGTCCTCCTGGGCGAGCAGCCGGAACAGACCGGCCGTCAGCCACAGGCAGGTGACGTGCTGCTCGGTGATGGCGTGCCGCACCACCGCGGCGTCCAGGTCACCCGGCGGGGCCAGTACGGCGGTGCCGCCGCGCAGCAGGGGCACCCACACCTCGTAGGTCGAGGCGTCGAAGGCGTGCGGGGAGTGCACGAGCACCCGGTCGTGTCCGGCGAAGGCACGGTCCAGGGCGAGAGCGGCGACGTCGCGCTGGCGCACCGCGACACCCTTGGGGGTGCCGGTGGAGCCGGAGGTGAACATCAGGTACTGCACCTGGTCGGGGTGGAGCACACCGATGTCGGGCGGCGTACCCCGCGTCGCCGTGCGGTCGTCCACGCGCCGGACGGCGTCACCGGCGAGCAGGTCCCGGGCGGTTTCCTCGCCCTCGGCGTCGGTGAGCAGCAGGGTGACGTCCGCGTCGGCGAGCATGCGCCGCAGTCGCTCGCGCGGCGCCCGGCCGTCGAGGGGGACGTACACCCCGCCGGTGCGTACGAGCGCGAGCTGGGTGACGACGAGATCGGCGGAGCGGTCCATCAGGATGCCCACGGCACGCTCGGCGCGTACGCCGAGGGCGGCGAGGCGTTCGGCCAACTCGGCTGCTCTCGCGTCGAGTTCGCGGTAGGTGAGCCGCTCGTCGCCCGCTTCCAGGGCGATCGCTTCGGGAGTGTGCCGCACCTGTGCGGCGAAGAGTTCGGCGACCGTGGCCCCGGGCAGGTCGGTGGTGGTGTCGTTCCAGGTGTGCAGGACCTG
Source organism: Streptomyces xanthochromogenes (assembly GCF_014650455.1). Classification (GTDB taxonomy): domain Bacteria; phylum Actinomycetota; class Actinomycetes; order Streptomycetales; family Streptomycetaceae; genus Streptomyces; species Streptomyces xanthochromogenes. The sequence goes on from NZ_BMUZ01000003.1 coordinate 141,645, forward strand.
TTCGCGCCGGTCGTCGGCCAGCAGCGGAATGCGGGCGGGCGGCAGTTCCGGTGCGTCGGCCATCCCGGTGAGCAGCACGGCGAGGTATTCGGCGAACCTCTCGACGGTCTCGGCGTCGAACAGCTCGGGGTCGTAGCCGAGACGCAGCGCGAGTGCGGTGCCGGGGTAGGCGACCAGGCCGAGCGCGTAGTTGGTGGTCTCGATGCCGTCCAGGTCGCTCAGCACGAGACCGTGGGCGGAGAGGTCGTCGTCCCTCGGATAGTTCTCGAAGACGACGATGCTGTCGAACAGGGCGGCCCGCTCCGGCAGTTCGGTGAACGCCTTGAGCCGGTTCAGCGGCAGGTGGTCGTGACCGCGGTCCTCGCTCTGGTCGCTCTGGAGCGAGCGCAGCCAGTCGCGCAGGGTGCCGTCGGCGGGGACGGTGACCCGGGTCGGCACGGTGTTGATGAACAGGCCGGTGATGGACTCGGCGCCCGTCAGCTCCGCCGGGCGGCCGGATCCCGTGGTGCCGAACACCACGTCGGAACGTCGTGACTGCCGGCTCAGGAGGATGGCCCAGGCGCCCTGCACCAGGGTGTTGAGGGTCAGACCCGAGGTGCGCGCCAGTTCCTCCAGGGCTGCGGTCGTGGCCTCGGGCAGGGTGACCGTCACGGCCCTGGAGGACTCCGCGCGGTGCGCCTCGCGGGGCTCGCGGTCGTAGGGCAACGGGGTGGCCTCGTCCAGGCCGGCGAGCCGCCGGCGCCAGTACTTCTCCGCCTCGTCGCGGTCGCGCTCGCCCAGCCAGGCCAGGTAGTCCCGCCAGGGCCGCCGGTCGGGCAGCGCCGGGGCGCCGGGCCGGCCGGTGAGCGAGCTGTGGCACGTGAACACGTCCGAAAGGACCTGGAACAGGCTCCAGCCGTCGAGGAGCAGATGGTGGAAGGACCACACCACGCGCACGGCGGTGTCCGAGACCCTGGCCAGCACCAGGCGCTGGAGCGGACCGCCGACCAGGTCGATCCCGGCGGCACGGTCCTCGCGCAGCACGGTCTCCAGCTGGTCGCGGGACTCGTCGTCGCTCAGGCCGCGCCAGTCGAGCGCGGTCACGGGCACGGGCACGGCGTGCTCGACCACGAGGAGCGGTTCGGGCACGTCCTGCCAGACCACCCGGCCGCGCAGGACGGTCGTGGCCTCGGTGACCTGCTGCCAGGCCGCCGCGAGGAGGTCGGTGCGCTCCACTCCGTCCAGGACGAAGGTGACCTGCTGGAAGTAGACGCCGCTGTCCTGGGAGAGACCGTGGAAGAGCATGCCGGCCTGGGTCGGCGTCAGCGGCAGGACGTCCTCGACGGCGGCCGGGGTGTCTCCCACGAGGCGGTCGACGGCGCTCTGGTCGAGCCGGGCGAGGGGGAAGTCGGACGGGGTGCGCCCGGCGGCGTCCGGTCCGGCGGCGTGGCCCGCGAGCTCGCTCAGCGCGCGGGCGTAGCCGTGGGCGAGGGCTTCGACCGTGTCCTCGCGGTGCACCTGGTCGGAGTAGAACCAGGTGAATTCCAGCGCGTCGCCGTCCAGTCGGCCCACCAGCTCCAGGGCATGCGGACGTTCGGCCTGCGGGTCGGCGTCCAGCTCAAGCGGCCGGAAGGTGCCCCGGTACAGCCCCGTGCCCGTCTCTCCCGGAGACATCCGCCCCAGGTAGTTGAAGCTGACCCGGGCCCCCTGCGCGGTCGGTTCGGCATCCGGGCCGGCCAGGTGGCGCAGCGCGTCGTGGCCGATGCCGTGCCGTGGCACGGCCCGCAACTGCTCCTTGACCTGCTTGAGCACGGCGTCCCACGAGGCCTGCTCCGGGACGGCGAGGGCGACGGGGTGGCGGGTGGTGAACCAGCCGACGGTACGGCTGAGGTCGAGATCCGCGAAGAGCTCCTCGCGGCCGTGGCCCTCCACGTCGACCACGACCCGCTCCTGTCCGCTCCAGGTGGACAGAGCGCGGCCGAGCGCGGCGAGCAGGACGTCGTTGGCCTGGGTGCGGTAGGTCTCCGGCAGCAGGCGCAGCAGGGTAGCGGTGTCCGCGGCGCTCAGCCGGACGGTGACGGCGCGCGCGGAGGCGTAGGTGTTGCGGCCCGGCAGGTCGACGGGCAGATCGGTTCCACTGGGCAGGGCCGCCTGCGCCCAGTAGGCCCGTTCGTCGTCGAAGCCGCCGCCACTGGTGTGTGCGGCCAGCCGCTGCGCCCACTGGCGCAGCGGCGAGGACTTGGCGGGAAGTGCGGCCGTGCCGTCCCTACCGTCGCGGCGGGCGCGGTAGGCGGTGTCCAGGTCTTCGAGCAGCACCCGCCAGGACACGCCGTCCACGACGAGGTGGTGGACCGCGAGGTGCAGAACGGGAGCGTGCCCGGTGCCCCGGTCGTGCAGCACGGCCCGCAGCAGCGGGCCACGCGCCAGGTCGAAGGCCCCGAAGTGGGGGGTGTCGGTGTCCGGGCCGCGGTGCCTGGTCAGGGTGACGCGGTCTTCCTGGTCGGTGATGTGCCAGGTCGGCGGGGTGCCGGGGGCGGGGTCGAAGCGGGAGCGCAGGGCGTCGTGGTGGGCGACGAGGTCGTTCAGGGCGCCTTCGAGCGCCTCGGTGTCCACGTCGTCGGGCACGAGCACCGAGAGGGTCTGGGCGAAGTGTGCGGCCCGGGCGGTGTCGGTGGCGAACAGCCAGTGCTGGATGGGCGTCAGCGGGGCGGGGCCCTCGGGGTCCACCCGCGCGGGACCGGGACGTTGCGGATCGGCGGCGTCGGCGCAGCGGGCGAGGGCGGCGAGGGTCTGGTGGCGGTAGATGTCGCGGGAGGTGACGGTCAGTCCCTCCTGCCGGGCCCGCGCCACCACTTGGAGGCTGAGGATCGAGTCGCCGCCGAGCTCGAAGAAGTTGTCGTCCACGCCGACCCGTGCCACGGAGAGCGCTTCGGCCCAGACCAGGGCCAGGGTGCGCTCGGTGGCGGTGCGGGGCGGGACGTGGCGCGCGGCGCGGGTGGTCGCGGGGCCGGGCTTGGGCAGGCGGGCCCGGTCGAGCTTTCCGTTGGGGTTGAGCGGCAGCTCCTCCAGGAGCAGGACGGAAGCGGGGACCATGTAGTCGGGCAGCGTCTGCGCGAGCGTTCGGCGTACGAAGTCGGGTGTGAGCGCCTGCCCGGGCACGGGCACCACATAGCCGGTCAGTCGGCGGTTGTCGTCGTCCCCGGAGACGGCGACGGCGGCTTCCGCGACGCCGGGGCAGCGGCGCAACATCTCTTCCACTTCGCCGAGTTCGATGCGGAAGCCGTGCACCTTGACCTGCTGGTCGGTGCGGCCGAGGTACTCCAGTTGACCGTCGGCGGTCCACCGCACCAGGTCTCCCGTGCGGTACATACGGGCTCCGGGACCGCCGAAGGGGTCGGCGACGAACCGCTGGGCGGTGAGGCCGGGGCGCCCCAGGTACCCGCGGGCGAGCCCCCCGCCGCCCAGGAACAACTCCCCTGTGACGCCCGGGGGTTGAGGGCGCATGCGGCCGTCCAGGACGTAGGCGCGGGTGCGGGCGACCGGGCGGCCGATGGGCGGTGCCTGGTCGGGCACCCGGTCACCGGCGAACCAGGCCGTGGCGTAGACGGTGGCCTCGGTGGGCCCGTAGGCGTTGACGATGGTGCAGGACGGCAGGGCCGCCCGCAGGTCCTGGACGGTCTGCGCGGGCAGCGCTTCGCCGGCGAGGACGGCCGTGTCCGCCGCCACGGGTGCCTCGTCCCCGACGAACAGCCGGGACATCACGGAGGGCACGCTGCTGATCAGCCCGCGCCGCCCCTCGCCCGCGTCGGCGAGTGCCGTCGGGTCGGCGACCACCTCCACGCTGCCGCCGGTCAGCAGGGGGCAAAGGAGCTCGAACACGGAGACGTCGAAGTTGAGGGAGGTGGAGGCGATCACCGGGTCCGGCTCGCGGTCCCCGAACCGCTCCCCCGTCCAGGCCGCCAGCGCGGCCACCGTGCGGTGGGTGACGACGACACCCTTGGGCCGGCCCGTCGAACCCGACGTGTAGATGACGTACGCCGGGTGATCGGGCAGCAGGGGCTGGGACCGGTCGGCGTCGGTGACGTCCGCCGAAGACCGGCTGCGCACCGGGACCGCGCTGTCGGCGTCGAGGTCCCCGATGATCAACGGTTCGCAGTCCGGTGGCAGCGCGGCGGCGGTCTCGGGGGTGGCCACGACGAGCGCGGGCCGGGCGTCGGAGAGCATGTAACGGATGCGCTCGGCCGGGTAGTTCGGGTCGACGGGCAGATAGGCCGCGCCGGACTTCAGCACCGCGCACAGCACGACCGGCAGGTCGACGGTGCGTGGCAGGCACAGCGCGACCAGCGTCTCGGGAGCCGCCCCCCGGGCGATCAGCTCGCGGGCCAGACGGTTGGCGCGGCGCTCGACCTCGGCGTAGTCGAGGCGCTCGCTGCCGTGGGTGACGGCGGTGCGGCCGGGGGTGCCGGCCGCCTGGGCGCGGAGCAGCTCGGGCAGGGTGACGTCGTCGGGTTCGGCGTCGGCCGGCGGGTTCCAGGAGTCCAGGAGGGTGCGCTGTTCCTCGTCGGAGAGCAGGGACAGTTCGGCCAGGCTGCGTCCCGGTCCGTCGGCCATCGCCTCCAGCAGGCGCTGCACGTGGCGGGCCATCCGGGCCACGGTCGCCGTCTCGAACAGGTCGGTGTTGAACTCGGCGGTCAGCACGCATCCGCCGTCCGCGTCCGGCGTGAACTCCAGGACGAGATCGAAGCGGGCAGCGGGCCGGGGAAGCGGATGGTCCGTGAACCGCAGACCGCCCACGCGCGGTGCGTCGCTCGCCCTCTGCTGGACGACCAGCGCCTGCACCAGCGGGGTGCGGCTCGGGTCACGGGGCAGGCCCAGTTCCTCGACCACACGGTCGAAGGGCACCGCGTCGTGGGCGAAGGCGTCCAACAGCGTCGTGCGCATGCGCTCCACGAACCGGTCGACACTGGCCCGTTCGTCCACGTCGGCGCGCACCACCACGGTGTTCGCGAAGAAGCCGACCACGTCCTCCAGGTCCTGGCGGTCGCGGCCGGCGGTGATGGTGCCGAACGCCACGTCCCGTTGTCCCGAGTAGCGCGCGAACAGCAGGGCGCAGGCACCCGCCAGCACGGTGAACACGGTGGTGCCGCGTCCGGTGGCGAGCGTACGCAGCCGTGCCATCAGTGCGGGCGGGAGGTGACGGCGGTGTCCGGCCCCCGAGGTGGTGCGCACGGCGGGCCGGGGACGGTCGGTGGGGAGCTCCAGTTGCTGGACCCCCTCAAGGTGCCTGCGCCAGTACCGCAGGTGGCCGGCCTCCGCCTCCGAGCCCCGCTGCGCCTGTTCCCAGACCGCGAAGTCCGGGTACTGCACGGCCGGTTCGGCCAGACCGTCCGGCTCGCCCGTGGTCTCGGCCCGGTAGAGCGCGGCCAGTTCCCGGGTCAGGATGCCGACGGACCAGCCGTCGGTGACGATGTGGTGCTGGACCACCAGCAGCAGATGGTCGGCCTCGTCGAGCCTGATCAGGAGGGCGCGGGTGAGGGGGCCGGTCGCCAGATCGAGCGGGCGGCCCAGTTCTTCGGCCAGCAGCCGCTCGGCGGCGCGGCGGCGGTCGGCATGGGGTGTGCCGGCGAGGTCGGCGATCTCCAGGGGCAGTTCGGGTTCGGCGGCGATGTGCTGGGTGCCCTGGCCGCCGTCGGAGCGGAAGGTGGTGCGCAGCGCGTCGTGCCGGGCGGCCAGTCGGCGCAGGGCCCGGCGCAGGGCCTCGGCGTCCAGGGCGCCGCGCAGGCGCAGGGTCAGGCCGGTGTTGTACTCGGGGCCGCCGTCGGCGAGGTCGTCGAGGAACCACAGCCTGCGCTGTGCGCTCGACAGCGGCAGGCCGCCGGTGCGCGGGGCGGCCGGGATCGGTTCGGCGGGCGCGGCGGCGGAGGGGTCGCCGAGCAAGGGGGCCAGGGCTTCGACCGTGCGCGAGGTGAACAGGTCGCGGACGGTCAACCGTATGCCCAGATCTTCACGGATGCGGGACAGGACGCGGGCGGCGAGGATGGAGTCGCCGCCCAGGTCGAAGAAGTCGTCGCCGACACCGACGCCGTCGACGCCCAGGACATCGGCCCAGATCCCGGCGAGGGCCGCCTCCTGCGGGGTACGTGCGTCGACCCGGTCCGCACGTGTGGTCAACTCCGGTGCCGGCAGGGCGGCATGGTCGGTCTTGTTCTGCGGGGTGAGCGGCATCCGTTCCAGTACGACCAGGGCGGACGGCACCATGTGGGCGGGCAGGACGGCGGCGAGGGCGGCGCGCAGCGACGCCGGGTCGGGTGGTGATCCGGGCTCGGCGGGGGTCGCGTATCCGACGAGGCGGGGGCGGCCCGGTTCGTCCTCCCGGACCACGACGGCCGCCTCGCCCACCCGCGGGTCGCTGCCGAGAGCGGCCTCGATCTCGCCGGGTTCGATGCGGAACCCGCGGATCTTGACCTGGCGGTCGAACCGTCCGAGGTAGTCGAGTTCGCCGTCCGGCCGCAGCCGGGCCCGGTCGCCGGTGCGGTACAGCCGGGCCCCGGGTGCTCCGAAGGGGTCCGCGACGAACCGGGACGACGTCAGGCCTGGCCGGCCCAGATAGCCGCGGGCCACGGCGTCCCCGCCGATGTAGAGCTCACCGTCCGCACCGGGCGGGACGGGGCGCATAGCGGTGTCGAGGACGTGGACGCGCGTGTGGGGCAGGGCCGCGCCGATGGCCGGGGTGCCCTGCCCGGCGGACAGTTCTCCCGTCCAGGTGGCCACGATGGTGGCTTCGGTGGGGCCGTACGAGTTGATCATGCGGCGGCCCGGCGCCCAGCGGTCCACCAGGCCGGCCGGGCAGGCCTCGGCGCCCACGATCAGGGTGCGCAGGTGACGTCCGGTCCCCTGTGCCGGGTCCGGCAGGGTCGCCAGCGCGGCCGGCGGGATGAGGGCGTGCGAGATGCGGTGCTCGTCCAGGACCGCGGCGAGTTCGTCGCCCAGCCAGGGGCCCTCGGGCGGGACCACGAGCGTGGCGCCGGTCAGAACGGAGATGAACAGTTCGAGGACGGAGGCGTCGAAGCTCGGCGAGGAGAACTGCAGCACCCGGTCGCCGGGACCCACGGCGTACCGGTCGGCGGCGGCCTCGGTGAATCCGCCGATGCCACGGTGGGTGACCGTCACGCCCTTCGGGGTGCCCGTCGACCCGGACGTGTAGATCACATAGGCGGCCCGGTCCAGGCCGGGCCCGCCCAACACCCGCTCCCTCAGGGACGCCTGGTGCTCGTTCTCCATCAGGGCGGCGACCGCCTGCGGATCGTCGAGGGTCACCGCGGGGGCGCTGTCGGCGAGCATGAGCGCCCGCCGCTCGGCGGGATAGGCCGGGTCCACCGGCAGGAAGGCCGCACCAGCCCGGGCCACGGCGAGTTCCGCCGCGATCAGCTCCATCGATCGCGGCAGCACCAGCGCGACCACCCGGTCCGGCCCGGCGCCCGAACCGACCAGGTGTGCGGCCAACCGGTCGGCGCGCTCGGCCAGTTCGCGATACGTCCAGGTCCGACGCCCGTCGGTCAGCGCCGGAGCGTGCGGTGCGCGGGCCACCTGCCGCGCGAAGAGCTCGTCGAGCGCCGGAGGCCCCTCCGCTCGCGCGGTGCCGCCGTCCTGGGAACGCGGGGTCGCCGGCAGGGGGGTGACGTGCGGGTCCGTCATGGGTCCAGTCCTTTGAAAGCCAGGGGTGGCGCGAGTGGGCGGCGAGGTGGGGGCGGGCGCGTCGTCATCGGCCGCGAAGGTGCGGCGGGCGGGGCTCACGGCGTCCTGCGGGGCGCCGGTCGGCCGCCCCGCAGGGCGTACGGCCGGGCAGCCACCGGGGCGGACCGGGCGACTGTCCCGCTGCCACGGCGCGGGGCCGGGGGAACCGGCGGCGTTCTGCCCGACGGCTGATGTCGGCCCGGGATGATTCAGCCGTCGGCGGTGCGACGGGCCGTGCGTCCGGACACCTGGACACGTTCGATCCGGCCGGTGGCGGGGTCACGGTGGAAGCGTCCGCCGGGTTCGCGGCGACCGGTGGCGGGGTCGACCAAGTCATAGGACAGGTCGGCGTAGCAGACCAGTGGCAGCGACAGGTCACCGTCTATCGACAGGACCGGACTACCGTCGGGACCGGCGCTGACGCGATAGTCGGCGCCACCGTTGCGGTACGCCCCCCAGCACTCGGGCAGGAGAACCGGGCGGCCCCGGTCTCCGGCGGGGGCGGGCCCGGCCGGCACGTGCACGTCGGCCAAGTCCCGCAGTTCTGCTGCGAGTTCACGCCACAGAGCGGTGGCTCCGCCCGCGTTGCCGGTGAAGGCCACGACCACGCCGCTCGCGGGGTCGACCCGGAGGTGGCACGAGGTGCCCTGGGCATTGCCGTCGTGCCCGCACCACAGGTCGTCGCCCTGCCGGTACTGGGCGACCCCCAGGCCCCAGCCGTCGGCCAGGGCTCCGGGCCGGGCACCGTGCTCCGCGCGGAGCATCCCCTTGGCCACCGCGGGCGGCAGCACGTGGGACCGGCCGATCAGCGCGCTGCCGAACGCCGCCAGATCGGCGGCGCTGGCCATCAGGGCCCCGGCCGGGGCCTCCAGCGAGGCCAGGTTCTGCTGTACGGGACGGACCCGCCCGGTGGCGGTGTTCAGAGCGTGTCCGGCGGCCCACGGACGGCTGACGGTGCTGTCGCCGATGAAGGCGGCCGATGTCCCCAGGGGCTCCAGGAGCAGCGCGCGAACGGCTTCGTGCCACGGCATGCCGGTGATCTCCTCGACCAGCAGCCCGGCGGCGACGTAGCCGGCGTTGGAGTAGGAGAAGTCGGTGCCGGGCGGGAAGAGCGCCTGGTCGGACGTGCACAGCGAGGTGAGGTAGCGGGTGCCGTTGGTCGTCGAAGCGGTGTCGGAGTCGGGACCGGTGGGGAGCCCGCCGGTGTGGCTGAGAAGGTGACGTATCGTCACCTCCGGTAAGCCGCGCAGCGCGGGCAGGTGGTCGGCGACCGGCTCGTCCAGGTCGAGGTCACCGTCGTCGACGAGGAGCAGCACCAGCGCGGCCGTGTACGGCTTGGTGAGCGAGCCGAGGGCGACGGCTGTGTCCGGTGTGAACGGTGTGCCGGTGGCCGCGTCGGCGATACCGGTGTGCAGGGAGACGGTCCCCGTGCCGGTGGTGACAACCAGTTGGGCGCCTGGCACCCCGTGCGTCTCGGCGAGGGCGTCGAGTCTGTTCTGCAGGTCTTGGCGGTGGGGACCTGCCGCTCGGGGGGCGGCTGGGACGGAGGGGACGTAGTAGGGCATGAGAAAGGAGCTCCCCAGTGAGTTTCCTCGTGTGCGGGTGGCTTACCCGGCCGTGGCGAGCGGTGCCGAGCCGGGGCGGTGCGCGAACGTGCCGGGCGGCGGCTAGGGCCTGCCGACCTCGACGGGCAGATGGCGTACGCCGACGATGACGGCCGGATTCTGCAGGACGATGTCGTCGTACGACGGGATCGCCAGGTAGCGGAATCGTTCATTCATCATGTTCAGCGCGATCCTGGCCTCCAGCCGGGCCAGCGGGGCACCGAAACAGAAGTGGATGCCGTGCCCGAAGGTGAGGTGCGGGTTGGGGTGGCGGTCCGCGAGGAACACATCGGACTGTTCGAACCGCTTGGGGTCGCGGTTGGCGGCACCCAGGTGGGCCATCACCATGCTGTCGGCGGGCAGTTCGTGGCCGCCGAGCACCACGGGCCGGGTGACGCGTCGCCCCAGCTCGGGGAAGGGGGGCAGCCAGCGCAGCACCTCTTCCACGGCCGGGGGGATCCGGCCGGGGTCCTTGCGCAGGGCGGCGGCCGCATCGGGGTGACGGTCGAAGGTGACGACGGCGTTGCCGAGCAGGGCGGTCGTCGTGATGTGGCCCGCTACGAGGAGCAGTGCCACGAAACCGACCATCTCCTGGTCGGTGAGCCGGACTCCGTCCACCTCGGCGGCGATGAGTCTGCTGGTCAGATCGTCACCGGGGGCGGCCCGGCAGCCGCGTATGTGGTCGAGCATGTAACTGTTCATCTCCCGGACCGTGGGAGCGATGGCGGCCAGCGCCCGCTCCAGGTCGGCCATGTCGGGCGCCTCACCGAGCTGGTCTCCGCCGAACAGGACGCTCGCCCAGTCCTGGAAGGTTCGGTGCTCCTCTGCCGGGATGCCCAGCAGTTCCGCGATGACGATGATGGGCAACGGATACGCCAGGGTCTCGACGAGGTCGAAACGGTCCTGGTCGGCAACGGAGTTCAGCAGCCGGTCGCACACGGCCTCGATACGCGGCTCAAGTCCCTGGACGACGCGGGGGGTGAAGGCCTGACTGACCAGGGCGCGCAGTTTGCGGTGCTCCGGCGGGTCCATTCCGACGAAGTTTCCCTGGGTGAAGGTCGCGAAGTCCTCCTGCGTGGGAGCGAGGGAGGAGAGGTCCGAGGAATAGGTGGCCGGATCGGCGAGCACGGCGGAGATCGTCTCGTGGTCCACGACCTGCCAGACACCCTGCCGGTCGTCGTGCCTGACCGGGCCGTCCTTACGCAGGTCACGCCAGCGACCGGGTAACTCATCCAGCAGAAAGGCTTTGTTCGTCTTCTGGTCGGTGGACACCATGACTCCTCGGCTAACGGCACGCGGACACGGCCCGTCCGCGTACGCACGCGGCAGGGAACAAGGACAGAGCAGTTCGGGGTGTGGCTTGGACGACGGAGCGCGGACGTCCGTCGGCGTGACGGGCCCGCCCGCGTCGGTGCCCCCGCACCGCCGGCGAATGACCGCCCAGATGCGCCGATGAAGCGCGTCAGAGGCGCAGAGATCCCGTGCAGATCTCCCGCCCGAACGTCAACACTCCCGGCGCGACGAGTCGAAGTGTCCTTGACTCCTGCGGAGCGCACTTGGCGCGGCAACTCCACCCGGCATGACATATCCCCCTCGGCGATGCCAACGCGTGACGGTCACGCGGGCGTCCCACCAGTGATCGACCAGAACTGTAGAACTCATCCCTGAAGCATGACGGTACCTATTTACGCCTCGGTAAGGATCTGGATTGGCGAAATATCAAGCTTCCTGCACAGCTGCGCTCCATCCAAACTCCGCCACAGTCTCCACACAAGGCCCGCTCCGACGCAACCCTTGTCTTTTGACGCAAACTTTGACGGTTTGCCTGGGTCTCCACCAGGGGGCATTGACGTGATGTCACGGTGTACGCAAGCCCACGGCTGGAGCGCTGATGCGCGAGTGCCCCAGCGCTTCAGTGACAAACAAGCGAACCGCACAGGAAGTTTCCGGACAGTCCGTCTCGGCCGATTTCCTAGGGTCGGCAGAGCGAGGTAACTAGGTAGTAACCCAGGCGCGAACTGCTTAGTCGTACCGAAACGCAAGGAGCTGTTCGAACAAGCCGAAGGCTGAAAATGAACCGTGCCGGCCACTGACGACCCGTACTTGGCAGGTCGTTTTTCGACAGATGGCCAGAAGCAGATTGTTCCGGTTGCCGAGTTGATCCCGGCGCAGTTCAAACGCCTTGTCGCACCGACAGGTGGCGACATCCAGAGGGGACTGCAGTGACGAATGTTGCTGAAGCACCGTTTGTTGCCTCTTGCCACGCCCTGGCACACAACCCGAGTTGCGGCAGTCGGCTCCGATGTTCGAGATCACATTGGCCAGGACCGGGCCTTCCGGTGCCACCATGACGATCTTTCCGATCTGCCACAAATGGGACAACGTCGCGCACATCGCAGGCAGCAAGACAGTTTCCATACGGATCACCGCCCGCCCCATCGCGGAAGGGGCACCGCGAGAATCCGGCGACCAAGTAGCTGCACACGTGAAAGCATGAATGCCTTTGGCATATGCCTGACTTCAATAAGGAGAAGCGCAACCGGGCATCACAGCAAGATTCGTATCGGACATGGGGGACGACCCGAGCCATCAAGGCATCCCGCACAAGGGAAAGTCCATCGAAAGCTGGCACAGCGGAAAGATGCGGCATCCTGAACGCAATGCTGGCAAATTACCCCAGCCGATCGCCAAGTGGCGGAGCCGTTCTTGCCAGTGATCCGCTGAGCGTCGTTTACGGTGCACGTGGTTCCGCGTAGGCAGCTGGCATCTACGCCCTGGGACCGACCAGGCGTCGTCCCCACCCCGCCAACTGGGCCGCGCTGATCCAAGCGGCGTAGGCCTGCCGGCTGAGTGCCACTGCCGGCATTCCCCCGCAGCGAAAGAGAGCCTCACGCACAGCCGGCCGCGCGTTGCTCAAGCCGTGCAGCGTCCGCGCCGGAGATCGGAGCACGGTAGCTGACGCCGGCTGTCCCGACAGCGGGCTCGGCAAGCCACACCCCTATCAACCGGGCAAGGAACTTGCAGCGCACCGGGCCGCGCCAACCCTCACGGGCAGGTCGAGGAAGGGACGCCACCACACCATGATCGGGGTCGCCCACCTGCACAACCTCAGCCTCGCCGGATAGTGCGACCCGTAGACCCGCCGACAAGACCTCCGCCACGAAGGCGCCTTTGTGAGGGCTGCTGACGGGCCGGCTTGGGCCGAGGCTTCAGCGGCCCGGACGGTGGGTTTTCCTGCCCCCGTAGATCCGTCACACCTATGCACCACCAAGACCGGACCCGACTCCTGCGGCACCGCCTGCACTGTATTCGGGCGTCGATGGCCGGGGCGTTGGGCCACTACTCCACCGGCCGCGGCCGAGGCACCCGCCTGGGCTTCCACCTCAAGCCCCGCCAGTTACGACACCACCGGGTCCGTCGAAGTCCTCAAAGCAAACGAGGGTGTTCTGGTGTTCTACCGCGGCGAGAAGGTGGACCTGAGCTGGGACGGTCTGTCTGTCTGCCCACTGGAGCCGCGCGACACGAGCGTGGGCCGCCGGACAGAACGGGCTCACACGCGAGCCGTGAACACGCCAACCTCGCCGGCAACCACCTCGCCGATCAAGCCGACCCCACCGAACGCACCATCCACTACATCGACACCGACCCCCAACTCCCCTGATCATTCCTCACCCACACCAGTCCGACTCCACCCACCACCCCCACCGAACTAAGGATGCTCACCGGAACGATTCGATTGAAATCATGGCCTTGCTGTGTTCTGACAGGATGAAGAGGTCTAGGCGAGCGATTCTGCGCCGTCAACGTGCTCGTCTGGCACTCCTCGCCAGCACTACTCTCATGTCTACTCAGCTCGTCAGGCAATAGGCGTAGGCTACCACTTCGGTTTTCGCAAACCTACGAAAACGGTCACTCGCGCTGGCTAGTCTTCGCGAACATCCCCAAGTCTCAATTGCACGCAACGGAGGCAGCAATGCAAGAAAATTGGATCGACCCGAGTAGCCACTGGAAGGCCTCGGGACAACTCCAAGCGGACGGCAGCTTGACCAGCGCCACCGTCATCGACAGGGACGGGACCACCAGGGATCGCGACGCCACGTTCTCCTCAAAGAGTGATTTCATCTCCTGGGTCAGGCGACACACAAACTAGTGAGCACGCGCATGGTTGGCGTTGGCGCGTCGACAGCATGACCGTCAACCATGGCTTGTGTGGTGGGGATCCGGGCACGTGCAGCAATCATCCGAAGCCAGGAGACCATAGGGCTGACGCCCGAAGAGTGATTGCTGAACTCGTCGCCAGGATTGGCCCGTTGTGGCATGAGCGGCACCAGACAGCGCTTGAGCCACAACCCCGTCGCCGGGCAGTGGGCCAGCACCAAACGCAAGCTCGTCCACCTACTGTCCGCCACCTGTGTCAGCCCGACACGGCGCCACGCACGATGAACTGACCTGCTGATTCGCTGTCGATCGCCGCACCATCACGCGTGCGATCGGTGACGTGCGGCCCCTGTTCGCCGAGCGGGGGCTGCACCATCGCACCCTGAATCCGCCTTCACACGCTGCCGAGGGCATCGGCCATCCAGGTGCCGACGGAAAGGCCGCCATCACCACAGCAGACGAAATACGGCGCGAGTAGCAGGCCACGCCTTCGCGGGAATCCGGCGCCGAGGGTGAGGCTCCCCGAGACGGCGTACACCACCCTGCCAAGGGCGAGGCACAACTCGAAGCACTGTCCCCGGGTGGCCCGTTCACGGAGTACCGACACCGCGATGAGCGAGGCGACCAGGGAGTACAGGATGACAACGAGAGCGAAGAGACCGGGGGGACACCGCGCTCCATACCCACGTAGATACTGGAGAACTGCACCCTTTGCACGAACACGTCAGCCACTTACTTGTGGAGCAACTTGCTTCCTCTGGACACATTTTGACGGCAAATCAGGTCAGGTACCAACAGTGCCCCGCCCGTCACGGCGAACCGCAGCACGGCGAAGGTGTACGGGGAGGCCTGGTGCAGGCCGAGCTTTCCGGAACTCCGGGCGGGACACTGCTCCCTGTGGCCTGCCGGTTACCCCGACAGCTTCTGCAACGACGGCGACATCCCGGCGCGGTGTGTGGCCGTGCACCGGAACAAAAGCGCTCCTTGGCATCCCAATTGAATGAGCACGGAGAATGACACGTTGTAGCACCCGACGTTCACTCTGCGTCGAAGGCGTCTCACACTTTCAGCAGCATCCTGGCCCTCGCCGTCGTCCCAGGCGCGCCGGGAGCTCGCTCGGCATAGGTGATTTGGTTTCTTGCTCGCGGCGACCGATGACTTCGTACACGATCCACAGTCATAGACCATGATTGGTGCATCGCAGCCACGTAGGTGATCGCAGCGTGCACCAGCCTCACCTGCTGAGATCCAGACACGAGACACCGAGGAAGCAAGATGCGCACCCTGATCAGCACCGCCTTCGTATCGCTCGACGGCGTGGTGGAGGCGCCCGGAGGCGAGCCCGGTTACCGGAACTCCGGCTGGACCTTCAAGGACGTCGAATTCCTCCCCGAGGCCTTCGAGATCAAGGGCCGAGAGCAGAAGGAGGCCTCCGCGATCCTGATGGGCCGGACCAGTTACGAAGCGTTCAGCGCGGTGTGGCCCGACATGGAGGAGTTCGCCGATTATCGGCTGATGCCGAAGTACGTCGTATCCACCACGCTCGCCGAGGACGACCTGGTCTCGAACTGGGGTGAGACAACCATCCTGCGGTCGCTCGACCAGGTCGCCGCGCTGAAGGAGACCGAGGGCGGCCCGATCATCGTCCACGGCAGCGCGTCCCTGAACCAGGCCCTCTCCGACGCCGGCCTGATCGACCGGTACCACCTGCTCGTCTTCCCTTTGCTGCTCGGCGCGGGCAAGCGGCTCTTCAGCACCACCGACAAGGACACGCAGAAGCTGAAGCTCGTCGAGCACGAGGCCTACGCCAACGGGCTGCAGAAGAACGTCTTCGACGTGGTCCGCTGACAAGGGTCCGGTCTCGTCCGGACGAGACCGACACCCCGACGCATGGCCAACCACCTCTGCCAGTGGCGAGCCATCGGTGACGGTCACAACACATGTGGCCATGGCCGACCGTTGGCCGGCTGCAAACGAAAACAGCAGGCCACCGGTCGATGCCGATTCCTGCATGGTCACTCTGCCGAACGATGGTTGGCCATCGAAGCCCCGGAATGGCCGTCTCTGCGGCTGACTTGGGAGCCAGGACGTGAGGCCCCGGTACCCCGTCGGCCGTGCGAGGCCCCGCCGACTATTCACTGACGGAACCGGGGCGCCGTCGGCGTCCCGTGGCTCGGCGGGGCGCGCTGTGCCAGACGGCCGGCGCACCGAAGACGAGTCCGATGACGGGGCTGCACGCCGACGACGATCGCGTCTGCCTTCAGCTCCAGTGCGAGGCGGCATGCGGGCAGCACTGTGGCGAAGAGGTAGACGTAGCAAGGGGTTGAGCCGAGTCCCAGGAACTGCTGCGCAGCGATGAACGCGATGCTGATGACGGAGTCGATCGGCCAAGAACAGAAGAGGCACTGAAGCCGACACGATCCTGGCCCCCGTCTGCACGGTCGCGCGGTCAGCGCGGATCCCGGTTCAGCAGGGCAATTCAGCGGGGCAATTCCTCCAGACGAACACCTCGGTGCTCGGCTGCCGCTCGGAGAACCTGCCCGAGCGGGAAGCCCCCCGCAGTCGTCGACGCAAGTCCGCCTCGAATTCGTCACGGCGCTGGCCGAACAGGTGCGGAGCCGAAAAAGACATGGAGAACACCCCCGCGACGACCTCGTCAACCGTGCGTTCCAGCAGCTGTCCGCCAGGGACGACCCGCCTCTCGGGACCGGTGAATCCCGCCTGAGCGAGCACCGCGGCCTCACCGCCGGCTGTTCCCTGCTGCAGCACCCCCTGCCCAGCTCGGCGAACCGGTCCGAGATAGTTCCTGACCAGCTCCTCGATCGCCACATGGGGAACCGCTGGATACGCAGGATCGTCGACGGTTCGGCGCTCCGTCTTCAAGTCGGAGATGTGCACCAGCGCCCCGCCGGGCTGGAGCATGTCCCTGATGCTCGCTGCCACCAGGCCACGATCCATCCAGTGGAAGGACTGGCCAATGGTCGCGACGGTGAATGTTCCCAGTCCTGCGGGCAGATCCTCGGCGCGGGCCTGGACCCACCTCACTTTGTCAGCCCCTCCGCGCTCGGCGGCTTCGCGAGCGGCTACTGCGATCATTACCGGGTCGGGGTCCAGGCCGACGATCTCGCTGAACAAGTCCTGGAAGCTCAGGGCAAGGGTGCCAGGTCCGCATCCCACGTCGATGAGCCGCCCTCGCCCATTGAGGTCCAGAACCTCGGCGACCACGTCCGTCAGCCCGGGGGCGTATGGCAGCCTCCCGCGCCGGTAGTAGGTGGCCGTGCCTGAGAACAACGTCTCGTCCCATTCCCAGTCGGTATCCACATCCACCCACCACCCTTCGCAGAGAAACGTGCAGATCCGGCGTCCGATAATTCCACGGCACCTCCGGGGCCCGGGCAACAAACGGTGCGCCCCCACCCCACCAGATGCTTCCAGTCCTGGACGGTGGTCCTGGGCCGTTGGTCGGCTTCGGCAGAGGCGAGGGGACTCGTACGCTTCCTCGGGTGGAGCGCACGCAACCTGAGGGGTTTCGGCCCGCCCGGCTCGGCGCTCTCGGACATTCCTTGCCACGGACAGCTGGCTCGGGCACCTTCTACGCTCGACGCGCAGGTGGACCGCTTCCGGACGCTGTTGGACCGCCAGGGGCCGGGAGCCCGCCTTGCGTGCGGGTCCCCGGCCGCGTCCAGGGGGCTCCCGCACCTTGAGAGAATGGCCAGATGCAAGATGTCTACGGCCTCCCCGACCTGGCCGAGGTACCTCCGGCACTGCGGAGCATCCTCACGGCGGACAAGGCCGAGAGGGCTGCGCGGGTCCTGACACCCGAGGAGGCCGCGTCGTTCGCCAACTGGGCGCGCGTTCCCGCCGAGACCGAAACGCGTTGGCTGGCCACACTGTCCGGTGACGACGGCTTCCTTGGCTTCGAGCCGCCGGCTCGCCCTGACAGCGCGTGGATTCTGCACGCCATGTACGAGAGCCCGCGACATCCGGCCACTCCGGCCGACGCCGAGACCGGGATCGGCACGGAAGGCGCCGACGACTGCGACGACGAAACGGACTGGGCTGCACATCCCGGTCCTGAGTGGCAGCGGGTGCGCTGGTCCGAGCTGGCCGAACGCAGCGGCGACGCGATCGTCGAGGAAGGCTCCTATCCCGACCGGTACCAACTGCGGTCATGGCGCTCCCGCTCCAAGGACCACAGCCAGCGGGACGACATCCTATGGTCGAACGAAGGCAGCCTCGACCGGGAAACCTGGGACCGGCTGATCGACCTCCTCATTGAGCACAGTCCGGACGGCCCGGACACCCATTGCATGGTCCACTTCTGCAGAAACATGTTCTACTACTTCGTCCCCACGGTGCTCACCGGCCGACTGGGCGACGCCTACAGCCTCTACCACCATCCCGACCTGATGGCATACAGCCCCTCCAACATCTGGCCCGCTGACCGGACTTGGGTCGCCTTCACGCACTTCGACCTCCACGGCACCAAGGTCGCAGGCCCCACCCCGTTGATCGATGCCCTCCTCAACGCCCCCGGCCTCGAAGCCCTCCGTCTCCCCTGGAAACCCTGACCTCTCCCGGTCACGGACCTCTCCATGGCCCAGCGCGCCCGGCAGATGCCGGGCTATTGCGGCGCCGCGGTCCCGATGGCCCGTCAGGAGCATTGCAGGCCGGGCTGCTTGCCGCCTGACGGGTGGTCCGTCACAGTGAGAATGGACGTACAGCCAGCGCATGACGTGCAGCCAGCGCAAGCAGGCCGAGGAGGTCTCGTGATGTACACGCGCCAGCCGGTGTCAAAGCGCCGACGATTGGCAACGGTCTCGGCCTCTCTCGCCGCAGCCTGCGCCCTGGGTGTGGTGACCGCAGTACCGGCCAGTGCCGAGGTCAAGTCCACCTGTGGCACCTACATCTGCGTGGCCACCGCCTACCAGGGTCGCGACTACGTTCAGGACATCACCGTCACGACCCGTGAGGGACTGCCGGGAACGCTGCGCGCCTTCGTGGGCGATTACCGGGGCAGCAAGGCCGGGGTGTCCCAGTATCGGTTCGTCGTCAACCGTGAGTTCAGGGCGTATCCGAAGTTGGCCGTCTGCGGTGGTCTGGACCGTAGTGGCAGGTTCATCGAGAACCACTGCGTACTGATCCCCTGACGAGGTCCGGGGCGTTCACGCCGCGAAACCTCACCACGAGCCCCTCGGGCAGCCGGGGTCCACACGTCGGCCTCGGCCCACTCCGCCAGGCGGCACCAGCAGATCAGGCCGGAGCCGAATCCGCGTTCCTGTGACACGTATTCCGGGCGCCTCGACGATGGACAGGATGTCCCGGACCATCAGCCGGTCCGGATGCCGCTTGCGTCCCGAACGCCTGCTCCCACGCTCAGCTGGGGGAAGCGGTGGCCCGATCACCGCACAGAGTTCGTCAGGACTTCCCAAGGCGTCGAGATCAGCTCCCCTCATGATCGAGTTGCGCTCGATCCATGGGTACGGCAATGGCAAGTCGCAGCCACCCGGCATGCCGACTCCGCTCACGAGAACGACGTGGCCGTATTCACGCACGGTCACGGCCTCCGCGTACGCCTCCGAGCCGGGTGGCCCGGGCGGCAGACCGATCACCGTGTCTACCCGGCCGTCGCCCGCCGCGGACATCGCCGCGCGGTCACCCGCCTCGTCGCCGGTCGGCGGGACCGGGCCTGCCGGTCGGCGCGAACCACCGATGCCCCGAGATCACTGGCCGCGCACCGCCGTACCGCACCCCGCCCCGGTCGCGGCCTCCCGAGCCGCATGCCAGCGTGGTAGGGCAAACGGAGCAGAGCGGAGGACCATGTCCGTACACAGGAATGACCACCGTCGCACCATGACGACCGTTGCCGTCACGGCCCTTTTCCTCGCCGGTTCCGGGACAGCTTCCGCAGTGGTGCCCACGGCCCCCGAACGGCCCGCGGCGACGACGGCCACCGGCCCGCCGTCCGTGGTGCCCTCCGTCCGCACGTTCAAGGCCTCTTCCGGCCCGGGGTGGCGCCCGGCGCCCGGCTCACGCGTGGTGATCGACGGGAAGAGTCCCGGTCTGGCGGACGAGGGCGAGCTCCTGGCGCGGGAGCTGGGCCTGGCGTACGGGAAGACCGCCGCTCCGGGGCGCGGGGACATACGCCTCGCGCTGTCCGGGTCCGCATCCGGCCCGGCCGAGTCGTACGGGATCACCGTGAGTGGTGGCCGGGTGGACGTCACCGGTCGGGACGAGGCGGGCGTCTTCTACGGCACCCGTACCGTCAAGCAGGCCGTGCGCACCACGGGAGCACTGGCCGAGGGCACGGTCACGGACGGTCCGGCCAAGCCTCAGCGGGGCCTGAACCTCGACATCGCCCGCAAGTACTTCACCCCGGGGTGGATCGAGGCACGGCTGCGCGAGATGGCCGACCTCAAGCTCAACCAGCTGGTCCTGCACATCTCCGACGACCAGGGGTTCGGGATCGAGATCAAGAACCCCCGGTACGCCAAGAGCGTCTCGACGGCCCGCCTGAGCCAGGCGCAACTGGCCGGGATCGTCAAGCTGGCCGAGTCCCTCCACATCACGGTGGTGCCCGAGATCGATTCCCCCGGCCATCTGGGAGCGGTGCTCAAGTCCTTCCCGGATCTGCGGCTCAAGGACGTCAACGGCCAGATAGTGCAGGGTGCGATCGACATCTCCCAAGCCGGCGCCGGCCCGGTGATCGACGCGCTGAACAAGGAATTCCTGCCCCTGTTCCCCGGTGGTGCCTGGCATCTGGGCGGCGACGAGTATCAGGCCCTCACCCGGCGGAACCCGGAGGCATCGTTCCCCAACCTCGCGGCCGCGGCCCACAGACTGTACGGACCGGGTGGCACGGTCAAGGACCTCGCCACCCGCTGGCTCGACGACCGGGCACGGGCACTGGCCCCTTCCAAGAAGCAGCTCAAGGCGTGGAACGACGGCTTCTACACCGGTGGCATCGCCAAGGCCGACGCGGCCATCGAGGCCGAGTACTGGACCGGCAAGGAGATCGGTGCCCGGCTCCCCGAGGGATACCTCGCCGAAGGACGCAAGGTGGTCAACCTCAACGACGCGTATCTGTATTACGTCCTGGGCCAGCCCAACGACTTCACGTATCCGACCGGCCAGGCGATCTATCAGGAGTGGACCCCCGCCGTGCTGCGAGGCAGTCGGCCCGTCCCCGACGCCGCCCGCTACCAGGACTCCATCCTGGGCGCCCGTCTGGCCGTCTGGTGCGACAGGCCCGGAGCGCAGAGCGAGGAGCAGGTCGCGAGCGGGATCAGGATGCCGCTGGCCGCTCTGTCGCAGAAGGTGTGGAACGCGGGGCAGCCCACCCGGTCCTGGAGCGATTTTCAACAGCTAGTGGGGCGGGCCGATCCGGGCGGCGGCCCCGCGCGGGCCGGCGCGACCCCTCCTGCCAGTGGCGCCTCCGCATCGGGCAGCGCTCACTGAGCAGTCCACGGGCGCAGTGGTCTGATCCCCGCCGCGCCCGTGCGACTCGTGGCCTCGCCCGGGCGGATTCCGTCGGCCTCCACGCACCTCGGATGTCGAGGGGAGCATCCCGCCCGGTGTCCCTCAGTCCTCGCGCGCGGCTTCCTGAGCCAGCAACTCGTCGAGGTCGCGGAGCCGGTCGAGACCCCGCACGGCCTGCACCATGCGGGCATTGTGCTCGAACCGCTCGCGGTGGCGGTGCAGGAGGTTCCAGTATCCGGAGGTGAACGGGCAGGCATCGTCGCCCACGCGCACGGACGGCTTGTACCGGCACGCCCCGCAGAAGTCGCTCATGCGGTCGATGTAGGCGCCCCCTGACGTATAGGGCTTGGTGGTCATCCGTCCGCCGTCCGCGTACTGCGACATCCCCACCACATTCGGCACCATCACCCAGTCGTAGCCGTCGACGAAGCTGCGGTGGAACCAGTCGGTGACGGCCCGGGGCTCCCAGCCCCGCTGGAGCGCGAAGCTGCCCAGGATCATCAGACGCGGGATGTGATGCGTCCAGCCGGTCGCACTGACCTGTTCCAGCACGTGGGAGAGGCAGTTGGCGTCGGTGCCCTCCGAGGACAGCTCCGTGAACCAGTCGGGGAGCTCCCGGTGGTGGCGCAGGGCGTTCCTGTCGCGGTACTCGTCACCGAAGTGCCAGTACAGGTGCCAGACGAACTCGCGCCAGCCGGCGATCTGCCGCACGAACCCCTCGGCGCTGTTGAGCGGGACATCGCCCGACCGCCAGCGCGTCTCGGCCAGTTCGACGCATTCGGCCGGGTCAAGGAGACCGAGGTTGAGCGAGGACGAGAGCAGGCTGTGGCTCATCGTGGCGTCCCCCGCCAGGATCGCGTCCTCGTACGCGCCGAAGGTGGCGAGTCGATGCTCGGCGAACCGGTGCAGCGCGGCAAGCGCCTCACGGCGTGTGGCGGGGAACGCGCGCGGTGCGTCCTCGCCGACGAACTGGACGTCGCCGTCGCGCGACCAGCGGTCGAGATCGACGCGCACCTCCTCGTCGATGTCGCTCTCCCGCGGCCGGTAGGGCGCGGGAACGCCGAGCGTGGTGGCGTCGCGCGGCGGCGGCTGCCGGTTGTCGTGGTCGAGGTTCCACCGGCCGCCGGCCGGGCGGTCCCCCTCCATCAGCAGGTCGTGCCCCTGGCGGATCCATCGGTAGAAGTCCTCCTGACGCAGCTGCTTGGTACCGCGGCCCTCCGCCCACGACCTGAACGCATCGTGCGTGACGAGGAATCCGCGGGCCGGCAGGACGCGCACGGACGGAAGGGATCGGACGAATCCGAGTGCCGCATGCGACGTGGGGTGATGCACCGTCAAGGGCCTCTCCCCCACCGCTTCCAGCCCCTCCCGGTACGAGTCCGCCTTGACGTATCGCACCCGGTCGCCCAGCTCGGCGGCCCGGTGGCGCATCGCCGAAAGGATCAGGTGTGCCTTCGCGCGGTGGAACCTCCGACGCCGGAACACACCGCGGGACTCGATCATCAGCACGGGCGCGTCCCGGCGCGGGCCGCCGCGCGCCGGATCGAGGAAGTGCGGCCCGAGCTGATCGCCGAACAGCCAGTGGGTCACTGCGGGTTCTGCGGATGCCATGCCACTCCGTCCGTCGCCGGCCACGCCCGTCCTGTCTCGAGTGCGGCCGTCCACCGCCGATCCAACTGCACGAGGACGCCGCCGGCACGGCACGCCACACAGGTCGTACGCGCGGACCGACACCGCCACGTACGGTCCCGGAACGTCCATCGGGGCCACCGGGCCCGCATCACCCGCCCTCGCTCTGACCCCGCACGGGGGGGACGGCGCGAGCTTCCGTGGTACGGCGGCGCGTGGCCGATTCCGTCCGGAGCCGATCGCACGGTTGGTCAATTCCGCCCGCCGATGGGGTGCGAGAGGAATCATGAGGGCCATGGCCTTGTCGACGGACTTCACCGAGTTGCTGGGTGTGCGGCACCCGATCGCGCTGGCGCCGATGGCAGGTGCGGCCGGAGGCGCGCTGGCAGCCGCCGTGTCCCGCGCGGGCGGGCTCGGTCTGGTGGGTGGCGGATACGGTGAAGTCGACTGGCTGGAGCGGGAGTTGTCGGTAGTGGCCCGGGGCACCGACCGGCCCTGGGGCGTCGGGTTTCTGGCCTGGGCGGTCGATGTCCGTGCGGTGGAGCGCGCATTGGCGTTCCGTCCGGCCGCGGTGATGTTGTCCTTCGGAGACCCGGGCCCCTTCGTCGATCGCGTCCATGACGCGGGCGCGGCCGTCCTGATCCAGGTCACCGACGTGGAGGAGGCCCGGCGGGCCGTGGACCTGGGTGCCGACGTCATCGTGGCGCAGGGCACCGAGAGCGGCGGGCACGGTGCCCGCCGCGGACGTTCCACCTTCCCGTTCGTCCCGCTCGTGGTGGACCTCGCGGCTCCGGTGCCCGTGCTGGCAGCCGGCGGGATCGGCGACGGGCGCGGGGTCGCGGCGGCGCTGGCTCTGGGCGCCGCGGGTGCGCTCATCGGCACCCGCTTCCAGGCCACCACCGAGGCCTCGGTCGGCAGCGCGGTCCGCGAGGCACTCCTCGAAGGGCGTGGACAGGACACCGAACGCAATGGCGTGTTGGACATCGCCCGCGGGTCCCGCTGGCCCGTCGAGCGGTACACCGCTCGCACCCTCGGACACCCCTACCTCGACCAATGGCGCGGCAGGGAGGCCGAGTTGGCCCGCGACGGCAGTGCGCCACTGCAGTACCGGGACGATGTGGCGCGCGGGGTGATTCCGTCCGAGCCGGTATGGGCGGGTGAGGCGGTGGACCTGATCACGGATCTGCCGTCGGCCGCCGACCTCGTCACCACGCTGGCCGCCCAGGCCGAGGACGCGCTGACGCGAGCCGGGCGAAGGCACCAGGTGGACGGATCACACGCCGCCGACTGACACCAGACTGCCGCCCGTCCCCCACGCCGCGGACCGCTCCGAGGCCCGGCTCGCGGCTCCTGGGGGGCACAGGCCGGCGTCCGGGGCCCTGTCCCACCGCGGCCCGGCCACGAAGACGCGCACGCCCGGGCCGCAGCCGTCCGCGACCCCGGTCCGGCCACCCGGGGCACGACTGTGGGCGGGGGCGGTACCGCCTGTGCCATGCGGTACCCAGCGAGGGACCCAGAACCAGGACCGGAGCGTCTTTTGGTCCGCCAGAGCGGCATTGCAGGGTGTTCGTCCAGTGTGTCGCTCACCCGGCTGACCCTCTCATTTCTCACCCTCCATCCTCAGCGCGCCCGGCCCAGTCCTACTCACCTCGAACAAGGCCGCGGGCGATGCCTTCACCGCCACGCTCGATGCGCGGGCGGCGGTCGGCCGGACCTGGTTGATGGACCCGCAGCAGATCGCCCACGCCCAAACCGCCGCAAGATCCGCTTCAGCGACGAATACCGCCCAGCCAGCACCGAAGAGTGGGACGAGTTCACCGAGCACTTCGAGAAGCGCAAAGTCGAACTCGGCTCCTGCGGGCTCCCCTACGGCACTCCCTGCCAGCACGACACGCGTGCATTCGCTGTCCAATGCTGCACGTCAACCCCAAGATGCTGGCCCGTCTCGACGACCTCGAGAAGAACCTCCTCTCACGCGGGGACCGAGCCGAACGAGAGGGCTGGGCCGGCGAGATCGAAGAACGCAACCTGCCCCTCGCACTCCTCCGCTCCAAGCGCGACGAGTCCCAGCGCATGGCACGACGACCGGTCGTCGACCTCGGCATCCCGAAACCCTGCCCCATCCCCTCAGCCCTGGAGACCCATTGACGAGTCACATACCTATAGCCATACGAGCCAGTGGCGCGCCGCAAGGAGCCGGTGACTGCGGACGGGAATCCCGTCTCGTCCGCAGTCCCAATCCGACGCGTCACCAGATGAGGACCCCACCACCATCTACTCGCTCCGCGCGCCTGGCCGCATCCTCGATATTCGCCAATCGTCCAGAGATCCCGTGGCGGTGTTCTTCCACCGTCCGTACTGGGTCGGTGCCGATGACGATGTCCTCCAGGTGGTCTCGGAGGAGAGCGCACTCCCGCACGAACGCCGGCACTTCGCTGGCCTCAACCCTCAGGTCAGCATCCGCCAGAATAGGAAAGAACCGCGCCCCCAGCGAACAAACGACCTGCGAGCCCCACACGCGAGTACGCCAGCTCTCGAAGCCAGCCAGGTCGGAGCACCCCTCCGGAACATCCAGCACCTGCATCTCGCCGTCCGCGCTAACGACGAAGACATCAACCGACAGACTCATGACCGCAGTGGATCACAACGGCCATGCGACGGTCCATGGGATTCAATCCTCAACACCTCAAGGCCAGCGCAGCCACCGCCCCACCCGAACGGGTGAAGTGCAGAGAAGCACTGGCGAGTACAAGAGCGAGCCATTGAAGAAGCAGGTGCGCAAACTCCTCGGATACCCCTATCCCGCGCGTATCCCGCGCGACGTTTTCGTTGAGCAGTGGGTCGGGATTTCGACAGATGAAATCCACCGGGCCAAGAACCGCTCGAAGCCAACAGCAGCCATCGCGCCTGGAGCTCTGCTGAACCTCGCGGGAACTGCAAGCTGCACGGCCCGGCCGGCGCATTAGCGGGTGTAGCGGATCCTTACGAACGAGATGACGCTCCGGTCCGACCATGCGGTCGCCGTCATCATCATCTGGACTTCCGACGCAAGAGCGCCGGGCCAGATGACCGCGACCGCCGTCACCGCCGAGTACGACCACCTGGTCAGCCTTGAGCCGGGCGGCGACCCCAACGACAGCCGCAACCATGGCTTGAGCCGCCGTCACCGGACCACGAGGCGGGAGCAGGACCCAACAACCTGAAGGACAGCGTCGAGTCCTAGCTCCACACCGCCGTCTGCTCCGGCAAGGTCCAACGCGCAGCAGCACAAAACGCCATCGCGACGGACTGGACGACAGCGCTGACGTCGCTCGGCCTCCAAATAGGAAGCTGGGCGCCCGGCCGAACCACCCTGGGCAAACAGACTGCACTGCTGTCTGACTGCGCCGGCAACGGGCCCGAACAACACCATGCGACCGGCTGGCACCCTTCGCTGTGAGGCCATGCCAAGCACCATGATCTGCCGGCGCTGGGACGCGGCACGTACTGCTACGACGTCCGCGGCCAGAGCTGAAGCAAGTACTGCTCCGTCCCCTCGTACGGGGACAAGTCATCATGTGGCCCGGAGGAGTCAGCGACGCGCTTCGCCTCACTGCGTCCACGAAACGATAGGCGAGCATGACGATCACCTTCCGCAATCGAGACGCCCCATGCCCCCCTGGTACGTTCCGAAATCACCAGCTCTCCAGTGGGAAATTCCATGTGCAGATCGCGGTGGCCTTCCCACCCGACGGGAGGCGCGTGTTCCTCTGTCCAGGTTTCGATGCGAAGTTTCACCTTGAACTGCGACTGCGCCGGAACCACGATCACCTCGTAGCCGTTGCCGGCCGCTACATTCTCTCTGGCGAGGGGGATCAAGTCGTTGTCGCGGACGTCGAAGTCCGCGTCGTAGAGGTCGAGGCCCCCGTAGTCGGGCATCACGAGGGTTTCGTATGCGGTCAGCTGTTCAGGCATGTCGCTCCTGTGTGTCAAAGGCGACCGGGTATGTGTACGGGTCACAGGCGCTCGGCCTACGACCCGTACACATTCTGCCGTGTTGGTGCGTGCTCAGCTGATGGCTGTGATCTCGTTCCAGCCAGAGCTGCCTACGACAGTGGACGCGCCGTTCGTGGGGTTACCGCTCGCGTCTCTTGCTCCGCTGTAGAAGAGCAACTTGCCGTCGCCGGTTGTTGCCCAGAGGTCGGGGATGGTGTTGCCGTCTGCGTCATCCCCGGCGGCGACGAGCGGGTGGAGCGGACCATAGGGATGAGCGGGTGGAGCGGACCATAGAGATGAGCGTTGCGGCCGGACCAGCGAAGGAGCCTACTGCCATAGTTCGCCCATGCCGTCATCAACGTCTTCCACAGCGTCGGCGCGTTCTCCAGCAGCGCGTGGCGACTTCCTCGATGCCCTCGGTGCCACCTGATGCCACCCTCCCGATCCGCTCAGGGAGGTCCTGCCAACTGCTCCAACGTCCGCAGCGGGCAACCTGCCTCCCGCCCAGATCCGGCAACTGCAAGCGTGGGCCGCCGCAGGGGCGACCGACCCGACGTCCGCCTGCACTTCACCGACGGGTTGCTATTCAACCCTGAACGGCCCTTGCTGACCGTTCAGTTCATCGCCTTCTTGGCCCAATTCACGAGAACGAGATCTGGCTCAACCTCTGTGGTACCGGCCAGAAGCCAGGGCCTCGGCGAGCCGCGCTCTCGGATCGCCAGTGACGTGGTGGGCGGAACGTCCGGTCGGCCAGGTCGAGATTCCGTCGTCCAGCCACCTCGGAACAACGTGGAAGTGCAGATGGGGCACTGACTGCTCCGATCCAGGACCGCTGGCGCTGAGGATGTTCACACCCGAGGCGTTCAAGGCGGTCCGCGCTGCCTCGGCCACGCGCTGCACCAGCGCCGTCGTCACGGCGAGTACCTCGGGCGGGGTCTCAAACACATCCGCATAGTGCAACGTCGGAACCACCAGAGTGTGACCCGGCGTCAGCGGGTTCAGTGGAGCAAAAGCACAGGCGACCGGACCACGATCCACCCAACTCGCAGTGCCCTCACGGATGAGCCCGCAGAAAATGCAATCCATGCGACCGACCCTGCCAGATGAGGGAGGGAACTCGTCAACCGGTTCGGGTCTGGTGGGGACGGCACGGGGGAGGCGACCCGCGACCTCACAGATGTTGCGCCAGAACCCGTTCTTGTGAACAACGCCACCTTCTGGTCGTCCACAGCGTGCGTGATACTGCGCCGTCTCCGTGCGGGTGTCTTGGTGCCTGCCTCGGAGAGGTCCTTGATTGCCGCACAGCACGGTGCCGGGCTGAACGTAACTCGGGGAGAGCTACCGCTGTACGAGTTGGATCGGCTTGCCCCAGACCCCCGAAAAGACATGTCCTCTAAGCGCCGCGGTGGACACAGAAGAGCTGGGTTTCGGTGCCGTTGGGATCGCGGTAGCCGGCGGTGGCTGGACTGTGGGAGCTCATGTGTCCGGGCAGTCGGACATCGTTGTGCCAGCTGGTGCCGTTGAAACGGGTCCACCAGAGGTTCCGGTCATTGCCGGCGCCGCGGTGCACGCAGTACAGGTAGCCGTTGTAGACGGTCAGCGCCGGGCCCTCCTTGCTTTTGTGTGCGGGCAGTTGAGGGTTGCCCGCCCAGGTGGTGCCCGTAAAACGGGTCCACCACAGGTCCTCGTTGTTGCCGCCGCCGCGGTGGACACACCACAGATGGCCGTTGTAAGAGGCCAGGGCGGGGCTGGCGGCGGTGCGGTGAGCGCCGAATGACTGGTCTGCGCTCCAGCTGGTGCCGTTGAAGCGGGTCCACCACATCTCATCGTTGGTGGCGCCCTTGTATGCGCAATAGAGCATGCCGTCGTGGGTCGCCAGGGCCGGGCCCCGGCTGCTTGCGCCGTTCATGCGGGTGTCGCGGCTCCAGTTGGTGCCGTCGAAGCGGGTCCACCACAGGTTCCGGTCGTTGCCGGTGCCGCGGTGCACGCAGTACAAGCGGTCGTTGTAGACCGCCAGGGCCGGACCGTCCGCGCTGAAGTGGCCGGTCAGGGCGGTATCGGCGCTCCAGCCGTTGTTGCGCGCGGGGTCGTAGACCGTCCACCAGAGCTTGTCGTCCTGATCCCCGCGGTGCACGCAGTACAGCTTGCCGCGGAACTCCGCCAAGGCCGGGTGGGCCTTGGAGAGGTGGCCGGAGAACTTCTCGTCCTGGCTCCAGTTGTGGGAGGCGTTCATGACCGTCCACCACAGCGAGGTGTCCTGCTTGGGGGCCAGCGGGAGGGGAATGAGCATCAGCGGGGCGGTCCAGGGCGAGACCAGGCGGCAGCCGTAGTGCTCGCCCATCGCCTTGATGACGACCGCGCGGATCTTGAAGGCGGCCTCGACCAGCGTGCCGATCGGTTTGGGAAGGACGGCTCCGACGAGCTCCCCCACCTTCTCCGAGATTTCCGCCGCGGCTTGGGCGGCAGCGGCGTTGAGGACGAGCTCGAAGCCCCACCATTTCGCGTACGGGTACACCTCCCAGCCGTTCGCGTTCAGCTCCACCTGAAGTTGGAGAGCAGTGCTCCCCGTGCCGCGGGCGAGACGACCGGTCTGCTGCTCGAACTCCTTGCGGGCCGCGTCCAGATACTCCCGGGAGATCCGCCGTGCCTCCTCGTGGGACACGGCGTACGGAACAGCCTGCCAGGCGGAACGGGCGTCGGCTTCGGCTTGGTCGTGGTTCGGGCTGGTGCTCTCGTCGTGCATGCGATCACGTCCCTGCTCAGGAGGATCCGCCGCGAGGCTCTTCAACGGTACCGAGTGTCCCGACCACCCCCACAGCCTGCAAGAAGCACACAGGCCAGCTTGTTCGCCGAAGCGGCTGGTTTGTCTGATGCGAAGAGAAGCCACGGGCGGGCGAGCCGGCCCACCGGCCCAGGCACATGGCTCGGCGGCGGCAAGTGGCCGGCCCGGCGCCCCGAACCCTTCCCGCCGGACCTGGCCCCACGCCTGGACCAGACAGCTCAAGCCGCGCTGAGCGGCGGACCCCAGGGCCTCACGACGCTCGCCACAGATCGCCTCGACGCAGGCGGGCGGCCCGCTCCGGGAGGGGTACCGCCGCAGCGGACCGCGTAAGACGGCCCAACCTTGCTCCCGCTCCCCCTGCGGTCAGGGGCGGCGCGGCAGGGAACGTCCGGAACTGCTCTGGGGCGAGGACGATGCCATCGTGTCGCACGTGATGCGCTGGGACGATGCGCTCCTGGCCTCTCGGCCGCCTCGGTGCCTCTGGATCAAGGCCGTCGCCGCCTGTTCGCACCCGGGTGGCCGATGCCGGATCCCGGTTGGCGGGCCCGACCCGGCGGGTCAGTGCGCCTCTGGTGCGCCGAGGACAGTCTCCTGGGTGATGAAGTCGATCAGCGCCGGGATGCCCCCCTCTTCCACGATGTGGCGCTGATGGTCGGCGCCTGTGCCCTCGCGCAGGAGGCGGTGCAGGAGGGGTTCGACGTGTCGCATGTCGCCGTGCTCCTCCAGGGCCGGAGTGATGTGTTCGACGAGCCGGTACAGCACGTCGCCCGCGGCGTGGGGACGGCCGCCCGGGTCCAGGAGGGTGGAGGTGAGGCCGTGGCGGGCCGCGTGCCACATGCTGGCCTGCAAAACCTCTGGGCGGCAGGCCGGTTCGGGGACGTCGTCCTTGTGCTCGCGCAGTGCGGTGGCTGCCAGGGCGCGCACGATCCCGGCGAGCATGGCCGCGTCGTCGACCCTGAGTTGGACGTCCATGCAGCGGACTTCCACCGTGGGATAGTGCTCGGACAGGCGTGCCTGCCAGTACAGCTGGCCCGTGTCGCCGATGACGGTGGATGACACCAGTGCGTCGAGGCTCTCTTCGTAGTCGGCGAGGCCGTCGAAGCGCGGCGGCGGGCCGCAGACGGGCCAGCGGGTGAAGGCAAGGGTGCGCCAGCTCGCGAACAGCGTGTCCTGGCCCTTCCAGAAGGGGGAGTTCGCCGACATCGCCAGCAGCGTGGGCAGCCACACGCGGATACGGTTCAGGACCGCGACGCCCGTTTCCCGGTCCGGCATCCCGACATGCACATGCATCCCGTTGACCAGGAGTTCCTCCGCGATGCGGCCGCCCTGGTCGTGCAACCGCACGTACCGGCGCCCGCTGGTGACCGGCACCTGCCCCTCGCCCATGACGGGAGCCGACGCGGTCGCGGCCAGCCGGCAGCCCGAGGCTTCGGCTGCCTCACTCAGCGCGTGGCGCAGCCGCAGCAGATGCCCGGCCACCTCGGTCAGCTCCTGGCACACCGGCGTGGCGGTCTCCACCTGTGCCTGCAGCAGCTCGGGCTGTACCTCGTCCTCGCCCGCGACATCGTCAAGACCCGCGGCGCGGCGCACCTCCTCCGACCGGGCGACCGGGTGTCCGGTCTCCGGGTCCAGCAGCAGGTACTCCTCTTCAACCCCAAGTGTGATCACACAGAGTGGGTACCCGCTCCGGGGCCCTCCTACCAGCAAAAAACACACCCGACGACCCACCCCCGGCAGAGGGAGCGGGCCGGAGAGACGAGCGTTGTGACCGGACCGGCGAAGGAGAACCTCGTCGGCCTTCCGACCCGGCCGAAATGACCCGCCTCTGGCACGCGGTGAAGGCCGGGCACGCCACTCTCTGCCGGGCTGCTGGAGCCAACCGTCCACGTGCCGGGGGTATCGACAGCACGGCGGTCAGAGGAACTGCGCACCGAGATCGCCAAAGCCAAGGAACATCTCGCGCTCCAGCTTGACCGCGCCCCGTCGGTGAGGGAACCGGCCGCCCACCCAAGCTGGACGAGGACGATGTCATCGACGGGATCGTCGCGGCCAACGGCTACACCGCCGACTCCCTCGACGTGTCCGCGAACGCGGAAGACTCGGGCCAGAAGGCCACCGTCAAGTCCCGCACGTACGCCGATTTCATCGGCGAGGACGACCCCGGCATGGAACAGGTCGAGAACCTCCACGCCCTGGCGCCCCTGATGGATCAGCTCGACGAACGCGAACGCCTCATCGTCAGCATGCGCTTCGAGCAGGAGCTCACGCAGGCGCAAGATCGGCACCGAGATCGGCGTCTCCCAGATGCAGGTCTCGCGCCTCCTCAACCGAATTCTCGCCAAGCTCCGCACCGGCATGCTCGACGAGGCAACCACCGCCTAGCCGAGATCGCCGGCCGGGGGCGGACGCCGCGGGGAACGCTGCGAAAGGGGGCCCACACTCGTGGGCCCCCTTTCGCACACCGGTCTCCGGTCTTCGCACGCAGGTTCCGGCCGGGCTCAGGTGGCAGCCGCGAGCTCGACAAACGGTGGCGCTGTGACCGGGAACCGTTCCTGCGCTGCGATTCGGCGGCCGGGCCGAAGCGTCGGCAGGCCGCTCGTCGGAGCGGAACGGCACCGAAGCGGCCGTCAGCGGATATCTGCCGGAACCGGCACGGGGCGCCACCTCTGGCGAGACGAGTCCAGGAGAGCGGCGAAGCTACTCGAGACGCAATTTCATCAAGAACCGGAAGTCCGAAAAGAGCTTGGTCGGCGATCTTCAGTGTGCTGAGCATTCTCGGTGCATCCGTACCGCGTGGCAGGGATTCACGCATGGCGAAACCACCTTGGGAGCGATCTTTCTTTAATCCCGAGAGGAGCTCAGGGAAAGGGACATCGCTGGTTGGGGCAGGTGTGACCGGCATGGATCGGCCGGATCAGCGCGACTGCCCGCGGCGTGCGTCGTCACCCCTGTGGTGATCACCTTCCTTCTTTCTTCTCTGCCGGTATTGGTTCGGTTCAGGTCCGCTGCCGGTTTGGTCCGCTGGGAAGAAAAAGCTGTATTCCCTCGTTCGGTCCATCGAGTGAGGTCTGAACTGCGGAAAGACAGCCGGGTAGTGCTCTTCGCCAAGTCCCTTATCTGTGGGCCTCCTTGACGCGGCGTGAGGCGGGGCGTTTCATACGTGGCTGAGCGTCGGGCCCTCTTCTGCCTCGGGCCCAGCGTCTGTCGTCAGACGCGTCGTCGACGCCTTCGATCCCTGTCACGCGGAACGCGGAAGCAACCGCGTCCGGACGCCATGTCTGCGCGTGTGCCGTTCTCTCACGGCCTTCGACGCACGCCTTGCCCGGATCCGATTGCCGATTCGCCACGCCGTGCAGCCCAGTCATAGGAGTGATCATGAATGAATCCCGGTCAGAGCCGCAGCAGCGGGAACCCTCCGGTATCGATCGCCGAGGAGTGATGCGCGGCGCGACCCAGGTGGGCCTCGCGGCCTTGGCCGCCGGTGCGGTCCTGAGCGTGGCCGAGCCGGCCCAGGCGGCCCCTTCGCACGGCGTCGTACCGATGGCCGAGGAGCACGCTGGAGCGGTCGGGCCGCACGAGCCGCTGGTGGTGCACGTACGCGACGCGTCGACCGGCGAGATGGACTTCTACCACGGCGACCAGCACCGCCCGGTGCACGACCGGGAGTTGGCCGCGGCACTGCTGCGTCACGCCCGCTGACCCGAACGCCCCCGACCACGGCAACTCCTGCCGCGTCGCCTTCGACCAACCCGGATGAGGTTTGATGTCCTCCCACCGCGAAGCCCCGGAGATCTCCAAGGACCCGGTCGCCGACAGCACCGACGTCTACGCCTTCGTCAGCCCCGACGCCCAAGGGACCGTCACGCTGATCGCCAACTACATCCCGCTGCAGAACCCGGCGGGCGGGCCGAACTTCTACGAGTTCGGCGACGACGTGCTTTACGAGATCCACATCGACAACGACGGCGACGGCCGCGCGGACGTCACCTACCAGTTCGAGTTCACCACCAGGATGCGCCGGCCCGACAGCTTCCTCTACAACACCGGGCCCATCCTCACGCTGGACTCACCGAACTGGAACCGCTACCAGACCTACACCCTGACCCGCTCCGAGAGCAGCGGCCGGCGTTCGGTCCTCGGCCGGAACCTGACCTGCCCGCCCTGCAACATCGGGCCCCTGTCCACCCCGACGTACGCGAAGCTGGCCCAGCAGGCCATCCACACGCTCGGCAAGAACCGCAAGGTGTTCGCCGGCCAGCGCGCGGAGGGCTTCTACGTCGACCTGGGGTCCATCTTCGACCTCGGCAACCTGCGCCCCTTCCAGAACCTGCACAACCAGTTCGGCACCAGCGCGTTCAGCGAGCCCGCCGATGGGGTCAACACGACCAAGGAACTGAACGTCCACTCACTCGCGGTCCAGGTCCCCGCCACCGACCTCACGTTCCACGGACGCCAGGTCAAGGACCCCACGGACCCCCACGCCACGGTCGGTGTGTGGACGAGCGCCAGCCGCCGCAGGGCCCGGGTCATCGAGCCCCGGCAGGGCAAGGACCTGGAGACCGGTCCGTACACGCAGGTCTCCCGTCTGGGCAACCCGCTGTTCAACGAAGTCCTCGTCCCCCTCGGCCACAAGGACGAGTGGAACGCGGTCCCACCGGCCGACGACAAGCGCTTCGCCACCTACGTCGCGCATCCGGAGCTGGCCAAACTCCTGCCGACGCTCTACCCCGGCGTCTTCCCC
Source organism: Streptomyces xanthochromogenes (assembly GCF_014650455.1). Classification (GTDB taxonomy): domain Bacteria; phylum Actinomycetota; class Actinomycetes; order Streptomycetales; family Streptomycetaceae; genus Streptomyces; species Streptomyces xanthochromogenes. The sequence goes on from NZ_BMUZ01000003.1 coordinate 175,726, forward strand.
TCGCTGGACGCGTACAACAAGTCCGGCAAGCCCCGCGCGGACCTGCTCGCCATCCTCCTGACCGGCATTCCCAAGGGTGTCGTCCCGGGATTCCAGAACTACACCGGGCCCACCCAGGCGGACATGATCCGTCTCAACACCGCCATCCCTCCGGCCAAGAGCCCCAACATCCTCGGTCTCATCGGCGGTGACCCGGCCGGCTTCCCGAACGGCCGCCGCGTCTTCGACGACGTCGTCACCGTCGAGCTGCGCGCCCTCGCCGGAGCAACGCTCCCGCTCGTCGACAAGAGCTACACCCCCGACGCGGCGTCCTCGAAGGTGACCGACGGCCTCACCCCCGCCGACGTCACCAACCCCTACCTCGACACGTTCCCCTACCTGGGCGTGCCCTACGACGGCTACCACCACCCCGCCTCCTGACCCATGCCCCATGCCCCAGCAGCGGGGCCGCGATCGCGACGAACGCGGCCCCGCCACCCCGACCCGGAAGAGGCTCCATGGACGCCCACACCTCTCACCCCTCCACCCCCGGCAGCGTCGTGCTGAACATCGGCGAGACCACCGCGGCCCTCATCATCCACACCGCACCCGAGCACGAAGGACTCGAAATCCACGTCAGCCCCACCCATCGGCCCCAACACCGCACCCACGCCGCCGTGCGGCCCCGCCACCTCGCCGACCGCACCATCCACTGCGTCCTCATCCAGCCCCTGCCGGCCGGGGACTACACCGTCTGGAAGGACGACAACACCCCCCACGGCACCACCACCCTCACCGGGGGCAGCGTCACCGAATACCAGTGGTAGGGACACCGCCGGACCTGGTGGCCGGCCGGGTCGGCTGCTGGTTTCTTCGCGAATGGGTCGATACCCCTGCGGCCGGGGCGGCATCCCTGAAGTTCACTGGGAAGCGCTCAACTCGCCTCCAGGACAGGCGAGTTGAGCCCAGTGGCGCGAGAAGGTGATCTACTCGACGGTGCGGGCAAGGATGCCGAGCGTGGCACGCAGGCCGGCCTCGGGGATCACGGGAAAGATGCCGGCCTCGCGGTACCGGTCGTCGATCTCGCTCCAGTCGTAGTACGACGTGACTGCGGTGCCGGACTCATTGGGTTCAAGCCGATAGCCGTACAGATGGCGGATGGGGGGCTGGATGGTGCCCGAAATCGTCCACTCCAGGACGGCGTCGCGCTCGTAGCGCGTGATGATCACGGTTACGTCGTAGCGGCCCATGGGGAGGTCCCCCAGAGCCTCGCGGTCCATGTGAACAAGGAATTCGTCCCCCACCGCGTCCACCGGCCGCCCCTCGGCGGACTGCAGCATTCCTGAGCTGTCGATGCTCACGTGCCCCTGCGGGGACCGCAGCACATCGAAGATCACGGAGGGGGCCGCGGCGATCTGGCGCGTGACCTCGAATCGTTCTGATGTCATGCACCACCTTTGCACGTCTACTCCCATCGCCCCGCCGCGATGCCACGGAGGACAATGGGCACGGAGTAAAAACGCGCCGCCGTCGACGACGGACAAACCGCCTCGATCAGCTACTGACGCGACTCATCGACGCCCCCACCCCCGCCGGGCCCATGCCCTGGCAGATCGGCGTCCCAGCGCAGTCCACCTCGCTGCCGTTCATCGAGATCAACCGGACACCGACCGGGCAGTAGGGCTCAGCGGCCCAGCCCGTGTCGGACGTACCCCGAGCGGGCCTCTCCGACCTCGATGCCGTTCTCGTCCAGGCCGTTGACGATCCGCACGCGACCGCCGCCGAAGACGAACTCCACCGTCACCGTTCCGGCCGCCAGGTCGCGTTCCGCTGTGCGCCACTCAAGGAGCGCGGCCTCCCGCAGTTCCTGGCCTACGAACGGTTCGAAGCGCTCGTCGCTGTGAGACCACTGCGGCGTGAGCTCGAACCACTCCCATCCGGTGATGGTCGCCGTGGTGTCGATCGTGTCCCAGCCGATCGAGAGTTCATCGAGCCTCCAGTGGCAGAGCTCCACCTGAATACCGTCGAAGTCCAGCACCACCGGGCAGTCGGCGAACCAGTCCCCGTCCTCGACGAACCGCACCAATGCGAACCCCGTCAGCCGCCTACCGGTCAGCGCCGCCAGGCGCGATCCGTGCGCCCGCAGAATCGCGTCAGCCCCCACCAGGAACGACGGCTCGAAACCAGAGATCCCCATCACCACAGCACCAGAGTCTCCCGGCCTGCGGGCCAGCTGGCCACCACATATCGATCAGAGGGATCTTCGGCACCGCTTGACAGCGCGCACGACACGCCTCCGCGACAGTCGCGATGGACCCCAAGACCTGGCCGCCGGTGGGGATCTCCTCCGACCCACTCCGGCCTTCACCGAACACAGGAGCCCCCGGTACATGCCTGCCGGGGGCTCCTGAACTGTTGCGTCCTGTCACACAGATGTCGGCAACACCATCGACGCACAGATCACAAGGACCTGACCTGCGCTGACGCTACCGCCCTGGACCTCTTGGCCGCCACAGGACGCCTCTGCCTACCTTGCGAGGTGGTGCCACCCCCTCCCGTGCTTCTCGGTTCAGGCCGCCTCCGTCCAGCGGGCATCGGCGAGGGCCGCCGTGAACGACGCACGGCTGTGGGTGAGTTCCGCGACCAGGGCGCGGCCCACCTCCGCGGAGCCCGGCAGGGCCGCGACGTCGACCTCCCAGCTCGACCACCAGGTGCCCCCGGCAGGCCGGTTCTCGCGGAAGACCGCCTGAATGCGGAGGCGGGTCGTGGCGGCGGACGGCCGGGCCAGCCGGATGAGGAATTCCGCCTCGGGGACCTCGATCCGGATGGTCTCCCCCACGCAGGACATCCGGCTGGCGTCCGGGACCGCTTCTTCGCACAGGCGGTTCGCGTGCCGGATGGCACTGCCGCTCACCACCGCCGGGCGACGCCCCGCCGCACTCACCGGATGCTCCGTCCCGGCTGCCGGGCCGCGCCGGCGCGGTTGCGCCACGCGGCGTGGGCGGCCTTGCGGTAGAAGGCGGCGTAGCTGCGCTCGACGTGCACCGCGTGCCGTTCGGCCTCCGGGTGGCGCTCGCGCAGCCGGTTGATCGGGACGACCATCGCGGCATGGTGCTCGATGTGCAGATTGTTTCCGTTGGTGAACCAGGTTGTGAGCCAACTCCCGCTGATGGAGCGGGTGTTGCGCAGTACGTCGGTGGTCTCGGTCTCGCACAGGAGGTGTTCGGGAAGTTCCACCAGGAAGTGCATCGGTACGGCGACCAGGAGCGGCAGCAGCCACAGGCGTAGCAGGGTCTCACCATGTCCGAACGCGACGGCGGTTCCGGCGGCCACCATGAGCAGGCCGAACAGACGGTATTCGTTGACGACCTCGCGCCGCCTGCGTTCGGCTATCTGTCCGGCGTCGTAGGTCCAGGTGCCGGTGCAGCTCGCCGCCACGTCGCGTACGACGAGGAGCAGGCGGGCGTAGTCGAACATGCCGCGCAGCAGAAGGCCGGGCGTGATGGGCTTGCGGCTGTCGAATCCGAAGAACTCGGAGTCCTGCGGGGTCCCGAGGAAGCGGTGGTGCTGCAGGTGGCGCACTCGGTAGTGGCTGTACGAGACGAGCAGGGGGACGCCGAGGGGGACGCCGACGAGGCGGTGGGGGCGGGCGGTGCGGAAGGCGGAGTGGTGCAGGCACTGGTGCTGGAGCTCCACCATGTGCGTGTAGACGGCGCCCAGGATCAGCACGCCGGCCAGGGCGAGGACCGGGCTGGGCCGCAGGGCGAGGTAGCCACCGCCTGCGGCCAGGGCAACGGCCAGGGCGAGTTTGAAGATGAAGACGGTCTGGTCCCAGGCCAGGACCCGGCTTTTGCGAAAGAGTTCCTGCGGGGGGCGGGGGGAGGCCGTGACGGCCATCGTGATTCCTTCCTCGGTGAGGCGGTTCTTCTCGACGGACGGCACGGGTCAGTGCGGCAGCCGGAGCATGGCCTCCCAGATGCGGCGGTAGTAGGCGTTGGCGACCCGGACCCGGGTGGCGACGCCCAGGGAGATCTCGCGCAGGAGTTCCGGCGACTCGTCGACCAGCGGGACGAAGACCCCTTCGAACCACTCGGCTCCGTGGTCCGCGTCGACGTGGACGTGGATGCGCTGGTAGTCGATGACGTCGGCGGGCACACGGAGGCGGTTGCAGCCGTCGACCATGGCCTGGAACCGCGGGGACGCGCTCTGTTCGAGTACGCCCATGGCGCCGAGGGCGCGCGGGTTGAGGTGGCGGTGGATGCCGTACATGAGGAGCAGGCACGCGTTCTCGAAGGCTTCGGGGCAGAAGAGCGCCTCCTGGCCGATGCCGGCGTCGGCGAGCCGGGCCCGCATGTAGACGGCGGAGTGCTCGAACATCCGGGTGTGGACCTGGTCGATGTCGCCTTCGCCCATCTCGTCCCAGTAGTTCTCGGCGATGGTGAGTTTGGTGTGTCCCTGGGTGCCGATCTGGACCATCGCCATGAGGTCGTCGAATTTGCTGTCGACGAGCTCCTCGCCCATGAAGAACAGCGCCATCTGTTCAAGGGTCGCATCGTTGGCGAGGTAGTCACAGAATTCCGGCTGGGTGTGCCGGTCGGCGACGTCGAGGAACCAGGTCCGGAACTCGGCTCCGCTGGAGGGGAGTTGTAAGGGGTCGACCTGGCTGTCCTCCCAGGCGAGCCAGGCCTCCTCGATCGCGGTGATGGCGGGGTCGGTGTTGAGTCGGGGTATGCGCGCGAAGTCGGCGGGGCCCGCCATGTAGGCGACGTAGTGGCGGTGCAGGCGGCTCAGCAGCGTTTCGCGTGCTTTCGCGTCGGGGGTCTCCCCGGTGCGGGGGAAAGCGCGGGAAATGCTGTCGGACCAGCTGTCGAGGGGGATCGTGGTAACGGCGGGTGCGGTCACGGGAATTGCCTTTCCATCGAAGGTTGATCGGCTGTCACATCGGGACGGACCGGGGCTCGGGCGGGGCCTTGGGGCCTGGGCGGCGCCGCGCGTACGCCTCTGTTCCCGGTCAGGTGTTCCCGGTCAGGTTTGCGGCCTCGTACAAGAGTGTTCCGCCGGTGAACGCAAGATCCCGCACACTTAAGAAGGTCGAAACAGTCAGATTCCAACGCAATGCATCATCCACGGGACGGAAGCGGCGACCGTGCGCGGAGGATCTGCGCGAATGGGAGGCATCATCCGGTCCGTGGCGGTCCGGGAAGATCACACTCCCCCGAAAAAAGAACGTTCACCAACCACGCACAGTTGTTGTAGGCAGCACACCCAGGGCAAGACGGTTTCTACGACGCCGGCTATCAGGGACGGGACGACCTCATGCCCGAGCGAGATTTCTACAATCAGGGAGCACGACGTGTTCAGGACGCACTGGAAACCCGGCCCCTTGCCGATCACATAGCGGGCAAGTACGTGACCGAGGACCTCGACGAATCGGCCGCAGGGATTATCGCCGCCGCCCCGTGCTTCTACCTCGCGACGGCGGACGCACAGGGATTCCCCGACTGCTCGTACAAGGGCGGGCTACCCGGTTTCGTCCACGTCGTGACGCCGGATCTGCTGCGCTTTCCCAGCTACGACGGCAACGGGATGTTCCGCAGCCTGGGCAACATTCTGGAGAATCCCCGGATCGGCATGCTGTTCATCGACTACGCCAAACCCATCAAGCTCCGCGTGAACGGCATCGCACAGCTTTCCACGGAGGGCGCGCTGCTCGACGCGTTCCCCGACGCGGACGCCGTGGTGGAGGTCCAGGTGCGGCAGGTCTTCGAGAACTGTCCGCGCTATCTGCACGACATGCGGTGCGAGCGCTACTCGGACTACGTCCCGCGCCCACACCGGACACCGCCGGACCCGCAGTGGAAACTCAAGCCCGAGTACGACGGGCTGGTGCGGCTTCGCAACGGCTGACCTTCCGCGTCCCGGGCCGGAGGGGGGTTCGGGGCGTGGACGGGCCACCGGTCACGCCCTGCCGCGACGCCGCCTCAACCGGCGTGCACCGCACCCGCCGTGCGGGCGCAGGCCCGTTTGAACCGCTGCTCCAGAACAATGAACCAGCTCGATACGGCAGCCGCCTCCTCGGCGACCAGGACGACGGTGCGGGAGGGCGCCGGGATGCCCGCGCCGTCCACCGAACGGCTGAGCCCCTCGCGCCGGATCAGCGCGGACGCCGGCACATAGGTCACCGCGCTCAGGGCGAGTGCCATGTCCTGGGCCAGATTCCAGTCGTCCGTACGCCCCACCGGGCGCACCATCACGCCGTGCCGGGCCAGGTGCGCACTGATCAGCCGGTCGCAGTCGGAACCGACCCGCGGCAGCACCCAGGGGAATCCCGAGAGCGACTCCGGGCCGCAACGGATGGCCATCGACACCAGGCCCGGCGGACCCACCAGCACGAACGGCTCGTGGCGCAGCGGAACGGTGTGCAGCCCGTCGAGCTCGGCCACCGGGAGGCCGTGCGTCTCCTTCACCGACACCGCGGCCTGCAGGATCCCGGCCTTCACCAGGTCCCGGCCCTCGCACGGCGCCGTCTCGAACAGCTGGAGATGGAAGGGCAGTTGGTCCTCGCCGCGCAGTGCCGGGAGCACACAGGTGCCCATCGCGGAGGGGAAGGCGCCGAGGGCGATGGTCGGTCTGCGCTGCGGCTGCGTGGACGGCGTCTGGTGTCTGGCGACCGAGGTCTGCCACAAATCGGCTATCCGGGCGGCGACTTCAGCGATGATCGAGCCTTCGTCGGTCAGCCGGATGCCCCGGCCCTCCGGCTCCACCAAGGCGAATCCGCACTCCGAGCTCAGCCCACGGCCGGTTCGGCCTCGGCCAGCAGTGCGGCCGAGGCGGCGGACAGATGGGGGTGTCGTCCGCCGCCGTACGTGTCGGTGCCCCAGTGGTCGGACCAGCCGGTCCTGATGAGCACCGCGCGGCCGGTCAGCTCCGCTCCCGCGAAGGCCTCCGGCTGGATCGCCCGCTGGTCGGTGTCGACGACCGTCACCGGCACGTGGGCGACACGGGCCAGGTCCAGCGCGGCGAGGTCGTAGCCGTCGGCGTAGCGGTGATGGGGCACGTCCATGTACGTACCGGTCTGCCCCATCATGCAGACCATGCCCAGGTGGAACTCGGTGCCCGGCGCATAGTTCTCACGGGACTGCTCCCGTGAGATGTGGTCGGTGAGCACCGGCTGGGGCAGTCCGGGGTAGGCGGTCGCGCCCGGCACTATCTCGTGGCTCAGGTCCACGAACACCGCGCCGGAGCCGGTGTGGCGCGAAGCCGTCCGTGTGCGGGGCGAAGAGGAGCTGTTCACCATGAAGGCTGCCTTTCCCGTCCATCGAATGTAAGGATCACTGCGCGGGAGTGCCACGCACAACCCCGGTCGGTACGAATTGGCTAGATGTCCTCCGTACCCTGTCCCATACCTTTCCGCCGCTCCCCCGCGGCTGCACGGTCGGCCCGCCGCTCGAACCGCGCGTCCCGCAGCGCGAGATGTACGGCGAGCAGGATCAGGACGGCGCAACCGGTGAACGCCCCGTCCAGGCCGATGAGTTGGGAGCAGACACCGACGGCCAGCGCACCGATGCCGGTGCCCCCGTCGTACGCCATGTTCCACAGCGTGCTCGCCCGTCCGTGCCCGCCCTGCCGCGCCCGCCGGAACATGACGACCAGGGTGTCGTTCTGCAGCGCCCCGAAGCCGGCGCCGTACACCGTCGCGGCCAACGCGGCGACCACGACGGCGCCACGGTCGAGCGCTGCCGCCGCCCCGAAGCCGCCCATGCCCACCGCGCACGCCAGCATGCCGGGCACCAGCAGACGCCCCAGGCCCACCCGGTCGTTGACGACACCCGCGGCCCACCGCCCGGCGACCGCGGCGGCCGACAGCAGGAACAGGGCCCACGGCGCGGCGGAGGGCCGTTCGAGCGCCAGGGGCAGGAAGGACGTGACGCCGCCGAGTGCGCAGGCGGCGACGATCAGGAGGACGAACGGGCCGGCCAGGCGCGAGGAGCCGCCCCCTGCCAACTCCTCCCCCGACGCGTCATCGGCCCGTGCCTGCGTACCGGCCGGGTCTTCCCGCACGCTGATGCCCGCTGCCAGCGGAGCCGCGAGGACGCTCAGCGCACCCGCGGCGACGAAGACCGCCGTGAAGCCGAAGTGCTGGGCGCCCCAGACGCCCAGCGGAAGACACAGCACCTGTGGCAGGCCCACGGCGATGCCGTAGAGGCCGACCCCGCGCCCGCGCCTTTCCGGCGGGACCAGCTCGGCCACCAGCGCGCTCCCGGCGACGGCGACCATGCCGAAGCCCACGCCGCGCACGGCACAGATCGTCAGCACCCAGCCCAGATCTCCGGACACGGGATAGGCGAAGGTCGGCAGGCCGAGGAGCAGAGCGCCCTGGATGAGGATCTGGCGCAGCGTGAACCGGGCGAAGAGCCGTCGCATGCACAGCTGGACACCGACCGTGGTGGCCATCGTCATTCCGGTCGCGGCACCCACCCCGGTGAAGCCCGAACCGCCCTCGGCCGACCACAAAGGGGTCACGGAGAGCAGGGGCGCGTAGTTGGAGAACGTGCCGAACGTCGCGGCGAGCAGCAGAAGGAAGCTTCTTCCGCCCATGCCGGCCGCTCGTCCGGTACCGGCACGGCGGATTCGCTGCTGTGTGGAGGGGCCCATGCCTCCAGTTCTAGGAGCCTGGCATCCATCACGTCCAACGAACAATTGCGATCCGAACGATCGAGTTCTACGATCACACAGTGGAGCTGAAGCACCTGACGACCTTCACCGCTGTGGCCCGGCACATGAGTTTCACCCGGGCGGCGGAAGAACTGGGCTATGTGCAGTCGAGCGTCACCGCTCACATCAAGGGCCTGGAGCGCGACCTGGACGCACCGCTCTTCGAACGGCTGGGCCGCAGGGTGGCGCTCACCGACGCGGGTCGCGCGCTGCTCCCCCACGCGCAGACCCTCCTGAACGACGCCGAGCAGGCCGCCGACGCGGTGAGAGCGGCCTGCGGCAGCCCGGAGAACGTCCGCGGGACCCTGCGGATCGCCGCGCCGGAAAGCCTGTGCGCCCACCGGCTGCCGCCCGTCCTGCGCGCCCTCAAGGACCGCTTTCCGCTGCTCCAGGTCATCTTCGGCCCGGCCAGCCGCGGAGTTCTCCTGGCGGCTCTCGGCGAAGGCACCCTGGACGCCGGATTCCTCCTGGAGGAGGAGGTCAGCGGCCCCATGCTGACGTCGAAGGTGCTCGGCAAGGAGGAGCTGCGGCTGGTATCGCATCCGGACCACCCGATCGCGGGACGCGCTCGGGTACCCACCGCGGACCTGGCCGAGGAGACGCTGCTCCTCATCGAGAAGGGCTGTGCTCAACGCGAGGTGATGGAAAGCGAGTTGGCGTCGGCCGGCATCCACCCGGCCCGCATGGAGTTCGTCAGCACCGAGGCGCTCAAGCGGTGCGCCGCGGCCGGGCTCGGGATCGCACTGCTGCCCGCGGCCGCGGTCGCGGACGAGATCCGGCGCGGCGAGCTCGCGCCCCTGGCGTGGACGTCCCGCCCGGTCCTCGGCGTCCACCTGGTTCTCCACAAGGACCGGCAGCCCACCGCCGCCCTGCGGACACTGACCGCGCTGGCAGAGGAACGCTGGGCCGCGCCCGACGCACCCGCGAAGACGCTGGGCGTCTGACGACTTGGTCCGCGATCGAGGTTTGAGCGTGCTGGCCTGACGGGTCGGCTGATGGCTGATCAGCAGGCGGCCTACCGGGCCCTGCGAAGCCGCACATGGCGGGCAACGGGCGTTGCCCCGATGGCGCGGAGCGGGGAACTCCCCCGCAGAAGAGCAAACGCAGCCAGCCATCCACCGGCCCGGGCCTCAGGGCATCAGGGCCTCAGGGCCTCAGGGCCTCAGGGCCTCAGCAGGCCGCCTACCCACCAGTCATGCGGCTTGCCATCGTTGGCGATGCCACGATTGCGCAGCGTCCCTTCGACGGTGAAGCCAAGGTGCTCGGCGACGGCACGCGAGCCGGTGTTCCCGGCCATGGCCCACCACTCGATGCGGTGCACGTCGAGCGTGGCCCAGCCCCAGTCGCACAGGGCCCGAGCGGCTTCCACCGAGTACCCGCGTCCGCGCTGCCCCCTCACCGCCCAGTAACCGAGCTCCCAGACGCCGCGGCTGATGAGGGTCAGGCAGTACGAGCCGACCAGGACACCGGTGTCCTTGCGGAACGCGCCGAGGGTGTAGTCCCTGTCCTCGGCCCACTGAGCGGGCAGCGTCTCGCCGACGAGCTTCTCCGCGTCCGTACGCCGGTACGGCACCGGTACCGGGGTGTAGAACTGGATGTCCTCGTCCTGGCAGGCTTCATGCACTGCATCCACATCGGCAGGTGTGAAGGCCCGCAGCACTAGACGGTCGGTCTCAAGAGTCACCGGATCCATCACGGCAGTATGGCAACCATCAGCAGGCGGTGACCAGCGAATATCGCGACCTGGCACCGCACACATCACAACATGTCCGGGCCGATCAACGGTCGAGGCACACACCAGATCAGCTGCCCCCAAGACGGATCTGCACCCGCCATCAATCCCGGACCGAGCCGTAAGAGGGACAGGTGCCCGAGAGAGCCGCGACACTGCGCCGGCAGGACCTTGGCAGTGTGCCGCACGCGCGGGTTCGGCCACGGGATGTCCTGGTCGGGCGGTACTCATCCCACGCGATGGGCAACCCTGTTGGCTGCCCCGGCGGGGAGGTGGCAGCGGAGACCGGATCCCCACCGACGGTACGACGACGGCCCCAGCCGGCGGGGGATCCGGCTGGGGCCAGGGCCCGGGCCGGCTTCGGGGGAAAGCGACGGCCCGGGCGTCTTGGGGGTGTGCGGATGGCACCACCGGGGTGGTCACCTCGCGGCGCAAAGCTCTGCCGGACTTCAGCCGAACGATCTCCCCTACAGGAGAACGACCGGCCCCCGGAACATCGCCCCAGATGATCCGCGCCCGCCCACACACATTGATGAACGGTCAACCAGTCGGGATTGTTCCCCGCCCCCTCACGGCACCCCCCGGCCGCCTCCCGAGTGAGGGAGGCGAGCTCAGAGCTCAGAGCTCGGCCCCCGGTTTCATCCTTCACGCATGCGCGCCTGGGCCCTCCAGGTGCGTCCGATGGTGCGTATCAGCGCGGGATATACCCAGAAGTATCGGATCGGCTTGATGGCGAACATGTACAGGCGGCCGAGGCGCCCGTTGGGCTTGACCAGTACGGCCATCTGTCCGCGGTAGCGGCCCGGCGGTCCGGCCTCGACCCAGGCGAGATGCAGTACGGCGTGCACGGTCTTGTTGGCCATCTCGGCGGCCCACTCGTCGTGCGTTTCGTAGAGCGAGGTGAAGGGTGACGAGCCGAGATCGACGGGGCGTCTCGGCCCTTCTTTCAGGTCGGCGGGCAGTCGGTCGAGCAGTGACGGGGTGCGGCTGTCGATGCCGGCTTCCGGCCTGTCCCACCCGAGCAGTCTCCCCAGCCTCCACCGGACAGCGAAGAGCAGCCGGGTGACGGGGGTATCTCCGTTGACACCGTCGTGCATTCCGCCGGCGATCTGGTCCACAAGCTTGGCGAGGTCGTCAGGACCCCCGGGAGTGGGCAGTGCCCACACGTCCTCGACCGTGAAGTCACCTGCTATCTCGTGGATCCGCCAGGGGCGGCCGGTGTGAGCAGTCCGGGGAAGGCGCATGAGCCTAGCCCCCTTCCATACGGTGGCGTACAGAAGAGCCTAGCCCCTTATATACGGCAGCGTATACTCGGCTGCGATGTGAGGAGGCATACGCCATGGGGACGACGCGCACGCCGCGGGCCAGTTGGATCGAGCAGGGACTGCGAGCACTGGCGACCGGTGGACCCGACGCCGTCCGCATCGAGAACCTTGCCCAGTCTCTCGGCGTGACCAAGGGCGGCTTCTACGGATACTTCCGCAACCGCGACGCCCTGCTCACCGAGATGCTCGACACCTGGGAGTACGAGGTGTCGGACGGCATCATCGCGCAGGTCGATCGTGCGGGCGGCGACGCCCGGGCGCGGCTGGAGCGACTGTTCCTCCTCGTGGCCGAGGCCGCGGACGGACCGGTGCGCGGAATCACCGCCGACCTGGCCGTCCGCGCCTGGGCTCGTCACGACGCGGGCGTGGCCGAACGGCTGCGACGAGTGGACAACCGCCGTATGCACTACCTGCGTTCACTGTTCTCCGAGTTCTGCACCGACACGGACGAGGTCGAGGTCCGTTGTCTGCTGGCCGTCACCGTACGCATCGGGAACCACTTCCACGCCGCGGACGACGGCATCCGGAGCCGAGCAGACGTCATGGCCACCATCCGGAAACGCCTTCTGAGTTGACCGGGCCGTGCCCCGCACGCTGGCCAACCGGGGGGCGGCGGTCATCGACGTGGTCGACCGTGGAGGGCTGGGCCTTCGATGTGCTGCTACGAGCCCAGTCGACATGGGCAGTTGGCCGTTCGGGACGTTTTATGACTGCTTGGACTGGGAGAGTCACTTCTCCCCCGGGGCATGAACGCTCGCTGTCCGCAACGGAATTCCGCGGGAGTACCTGCCGCACGGCTTCCGGCCGCACACGACGGTCCACGTCTACGTCGTCAAGCGGGAAGCCGACAGCACCGCCGAACAGGTGCACGATCTGCTGCGGCAGCGTTCCGTTCCTGGGCACTCTCGGCGCCCCGTGCAACATGTTCCCCTCACGGTCGCGGGGGTGTTCCGCCATTCCTGCAGGGACATGACCATGACGGAACGTGGGTCACCCGGCGCGGCAGGAGGAGACGACCGAAGTCCGAGTGACCGACAAGGCACCCTCAGGCCGCCGTCAGCGCCGCCAGGGCGCGGTCCATCGCGGCGTTGAACTCTTCCGGTGTCAGCAGCAGCCGGGACTTGACGTCCCGACTCCACTGGTCGGCGAGGACTTCGGCTGATCCCGCCTCGACGCCGTCGAGCGCCGCGTCGGCCAAGTCCGACGGCGCGAGCTTGTCCACGGGCCAGCCCGCAGCCATGTCGGTGTCGGCCAGGCCGAGGTGCACCGCCGTCACGAGCGTGCCCTGTTCGGCGAGCTCCAGGCGCACGCCGTTGGTCATGGCCCAGGCGGCGGCCTTGGTCAGGTGGTAGGCATTGGCACCCTTGCCCCCGAACCACGACATGGCGGAGAGCACGTTGACGATCGCGCCCCCACCGTTCCCGGCGAGCGCCGGCGCGAACTCCCGGATCATGCCCAGGTGGCCGAACACGTTGGTCTCCAGCTCGTGCCGCACCGCCTCCAGCGAACCGGTCACCAGGTCGGTACCTGTCTGTATCCCCGCGTTGTTGACGAGCAGCGAGACGTCCGGGGCGGCCTCGGCGGCAGCCCTCACGGCCGCGGGATCGGCGATGTCGAGGGGCAGCACCTCGACCCCGGGCAGGTCCACGGTCTCCGGCCGCCGGGCCGTCGCATAGACCTTGCGGGCACCCCGTTCGAGCAAACGCTGGGCGAAGGCGCGGCCCAGGCCGCGGTTGGCTCCGGTGACAAGGGCAACTGAGTTGTTGATGTCCATGCCCCGTACGCTAAAACCTGACGTTGGCGTCAGGGGCAAGCGCTGATCAGCAGGGCCGGGATGAGAGGAATCGCCATGACCGTCACAGAGGCCGCGGCCGAGCGACTGATCCGTATCGGCGAAGTGGCACGGGGTGCTGGCGTCTCGGTACGCGCCGTGCGCTACTACGAGCAGCAGGGACTGCTCGTCGCGGAGCGCAGCCCGTCCGGCCAGCGCCTCTACCGGCCAGACGCCATCCCCCTGGTCCGCTTCTTCCAGCAGATGTTCGCCGCCGGCCTGAACAGCCGAAGGATCACGGAACTCCTTCCGTGCTGGGACTCCGGGCACACCGACGCCGAGCAACGAGCCATGCTGCGCGCCGAACGCGACCGCATCCAGGCCAAGGCCGACGACCTGCAGGCCGCCCTGGACCGCCTCGACGAGCTCATCGCGGTCACCGACACGCACCCGTAGGCGCGGCGGAGCAGACATCGCACCAGCGATCCGCGGTTGGAGTGCCAGGCCCTCTTCAAACGGTTCTTGTTCGGACGGATCTTGCCCAGAGTTTGAGTGACGCGGGACCGACGGCTGCCTCGCAGGAATGGGTGGGGGGTGGCGATGACGCGCCCGGATCGCCTGGAGGGCTGGGGCGAACCCGCCGTCGGCGGGAGCGTCGGCAACATGGGCGACGTCTGGCACCGGGCCGGCACTCACGGACGCCGTGGTTAGCGACGGCCACAGCGGCTGGTGGAAGGTGCTGCCCAGACGCACTGTCAACTTCCGTCTCGCGTGGACGGGTTCCGGTACCCGTACTACTGGGCAACGACGCCGGTAACCTCGACGGCAACGACGAGCTGTCGCTGGGCTACGACCTCTCCGGTGCCAGAACGCGGGCTTCAGGTGTGGAGGTCGAGAGAGTCCCATCCGAACCAGCAGTTCTACGGGACGGACTTCCGCGGGTAGTCCCTGTTTCCACACAGCTCGCGGGGCATGCCGAGCAGACCCGCCCCGCCACCCCGCACACCGCTCGGCCACCCCGAGCACGCCGCGGTGAACACACCGCTCACGCGAGGGAGTTACTCGTCCCTCTCGTCCCTCCAATCCTGCTCGTCCCTCTCGTCCCTCTCGTACGGTAGGTAGTCAGCGACGGGCCTTCCCTGCGTGAAGGCCCAACAGACTGGTAGGGGTTGAACGCAGCGGGTTCGGAGGGTCCCAATGGTGCTCAGGTGAGAACGCGCTGGGGACTGGTGGTGCTGGGGATGGGTCCCGCGCGGGTTCCGCTTCGCAGTGTAGGAAAGGATGGACCTCCGATCTGGAGGGAGCATTGGGATGAGTTACGACCTGAGAGCAGTGATCGCTGAAGGGAAGGCGTTGCGCGACGCGACGCGAGACCTGGCTGCCGCCCGAGTGGCATCGATCGGGCAGGGCCTCGCGCTGATGCCGATGACAGACGCGCTGATCGATTCAGTCGAAGACGGCAGCGGTGCCGGCACGTTGGGGTTCTGGGCGCTGCCAGGAGGATTCGAGAAGACTCTTGCTGCTTGGTCAGCCGGTGGGCCGGTGGCCTACGTGGAGGCGGAGTACTTCGGGGGTGTCGGCGAGCAGCGGGCTGCCGTGTGGAACGGCGGCGACATCGTGCTGGGACCGGTCCACGTGCAGGAGCGGCAGCCCTTCCCGCCTGCCGGCAGTCCGATCTCTCAAGCGCTGCGACGGTTGGGCGTAGTGGCAGGCACCGGCGAGGACGAGTTCTCAGCGGTGGGGTTGGACCAGCATCGACACGGTGAGGCGTGGATTGCCTGACGCGCGACTCTGAAGCCCCGCACTCGCGGGCCGGTTCCCGACTCGGCTTGCGGAATCTGCCCGTGAATGCGAGAACCTCGCACGCTCGCTGATTCCCCCGGTGCAGACTGCTCGCGCGCCTACTTGCGCTGATGTAGCCGCAGTACGTCTCGGGGAACCCGCGTGAACTCCAATTGGTCCATGCGCTCCTAACCGTGGTCCCCCGGTGCGAACTGCCGGGACCCTATAGGCCAGGGACGACGGTCTACATCCGCCTCCGCCGCTACGTACTGGACGCCGGGTTCATCCCAGCCCTGCAGGCGACCCAGTCCGGCCCGACGAGGTCGGGGCATCGACTGGCTCGCTCAGATCGACTCCACCGTGATCCCTGCCCACCAGCACGCCGCCGTCACGGGAGCAAAGAAGGAGGGACACAGGCCCGGACGCACTGGACGATTACGCCGTCGACCGAACCCGAGAAGACCTGACCACCAAGGCCCGCCTGACCTGCGAAAGACGATCAGGCGCGTCCTTCGTTGCACCGACGGCCCTCCGCGCCTTCAAACCCTCCAGGGCAGATGCGACTTGCGCGACTATTCGGTCGGGAAAAGGCACCGAGTTCCGTACGTACTGGCAGGGATCTTCGCCGCCAAAGCAGACGAGTAAGCGGGTTGGCACTGCAGTCTCCTAAACAGGAGGCCCGGCAGATGCCAGCGGACTACCAAGTACCGCGGACCCGGGACCATTTGACAGACCACGCCCGCCGCTCCCTCGCGCATGCCCCTCAAGTCCGCAATGCCCGGCGCCCCCAGCATCGGGAATGAGCACTGGGGTGCGCGTGATCCACGGGCGGAAACCGAGAAGATCCGGCACCTCCCCCGCCGCCTCCGCGACAATCCCAGGGACAGCGAGACAGGCTCGCGGTCGGGATCCCGACAAGGAGCACTATGTCCAGCAGCGCGAGCATTCATGAGGGCGTCCCCGAGGCGGGCCGAGGCATCAAAACAGAGCATGCCTACCGCTTCGTGACTTTCAAGTTCACCGACGACCTAGAGCAGATCGTCGTCGAGGAGAAGGGCGAGAGGGAGGTTACGTACGACGCCTTCGTCGCAGCCCTCCCGCAGGACCAAGTGCGCTTCGCCCTCTACGACTTCGAGACCACCACTGCCGACGACCGCAGCATCGCGAAGATCGTCCTCATCGCCTGGACCCCGGACAGCGCCCCTCTTAAAGAGAAGATGCTCCTCGCCTCCAGCAGGGAAGCTCTCAAAGACGCGTTGGGCATCGCCGGCAGCATTGAGATCCAGGCCACCCACACACACGAAATCGGCCGCAAGGCGATCGAGGACCAGGTGCTCGACTCCAGCCGCGACTGAGAAGCATTGGACAGCGGAGGCCGCCGCGGCGCATCCGGTGCTTGTCCTGGACGCCGCGGCGGTGACGTTCGCGGTGCCCACGCCGTGGGCCTTGGCCGTGAACGCAAGCGGCCCGGGCCGTCCTCGCAGCCCGCCCTCGACTCTCCTCCTATGGCGAGGGCCACCATCCTGAGAAGCTCTTGCCGCGGGCGGTACGGGCAACGCCCCGGAGCGGCTCACCGAGCTTTCCGCCGAACTCGATACACCGGCCACCGACCTTCTCGCCGTCGTAGGTCGGCCGGTGCCGGCGAAGCTCCTTCCCCCGCGGCGCGACGCCGGGGCCATGAGGCAGTTCGCCTACCGCGTCAGTTACTGCGCCACTCACAGTTCGCCGCGCTGGAGGCATTCCTCCGCTCGCTGCCCCGCATCGCTGCTTCAGGACCATTCGTGCAGCCGACGTAGCCGGGACGCCGACCCGCCGAGACCGGGGTCGCCGCCGTGCTCGGCGCGCCGATCCGCAATCGCGGCTTCGGCATCCGTGAACTGCCCTTCAGAGGAACTCCGTCCGATGCTGCACTACCGTCACCGCGGGCGGGTCTGCACATTCCCAGGCCGGGCAACTCAGTTGACCGTACTCCCCATGCCCACGCGCCCAGCCCGAGCGCCGACTAGCGCGTCAGCTCAACATGTCCATCTGCCGCCGTCACCGGTCACCGCCCACTGAGGCGGGAATGGCGTTGTCGATGAGGACGGCGGCGATGGCGGCAGCGGTGGGGAAGGCATCGGCGTCGAGGACCCGGGTGCGGGCCGCAGCGCCGTCGATGAGCAACGCAAGCTGCTCGCCGAGCTGTTCGGGGTCGGCGGCGCCGGCTTCGCGGGCGGTGTCGGCGAGCCGCGCGGCGACCGCCTTCTTGTAGTCGCGTGCGTACTGGGATGCGGGGTGCTGGGGGTCGTGGAGTTCCACAGCGGCGCCGATGTAGGGGCACAGGGGGGTGGTAGGGGGGATGTCGAAAGCGGCGAGAAGCCGCTCGCGGGGTGTGAGGTCGGTACGGTCGAAGACGCCCGACAGGACGGAGGGGTCGAATCCGCGCAGGTACTCGGCGACGAGTTCGTCCTTGCCGCCGAAGTGCTGGTAGGCCGTGCGCTTGGAGACCTCGGCCGCCGCGCAGAGCTCGTTCATGCCGGTGCGGTTGATGCCCTGCTCGCGGAACAACTGCTGGGCCGTGCTGAGGATGCGCTCGCGCGCTCCCCGGCCGCGGCGGCGACCGGTGGGGCCCTTCTCCAACTCCGTCATGACTCCATCCTACCGCAGATGGGTAACGAGCGGTTTACATAGTTGCGCCCGGCGGCCTGCGGCGTACGTTAAGCACACAGGGCGGTATACATAACACCATCGCCCCGGGCACACACGGCACCACCGGCTCAAGGGGAACGACCATGGGAAAGCTGGACGGCAAGGTCGCGGTCATCACCGGCGGCACCACCGGCATGGCGCTGGCAGGCGCGAAGCTGTTCGTCGACGAAGGCGCGCACGTCTTCATCACCGGCCGCCGCCAGGAGGCCCTGGACGAGGCCGTGAAGCAGATCGGCCGCAACGTCACCGGGGTTCAGGGCGACGCCGCCAGCCTGGACGACCTGGACCGCCTGTACGACACCGTCAAGCGGGAGAAGGGCAGCATCGACGTTCTGTGGGCCAGCGCCGGAGGGGGTGAGCCCGCCCCGCTCGGCGAGATCACCGAGGCCCAGTTCGACACCTGGTTCGGGCTCAACGCCCGCGGCACCCTGTTCACCGTCCAGAAGGCACTGCCGCTCTTCAACGACGGCGGCTCCATCCTCATGACCGGCTCCAATGCCTCCCTCGGCGCCTTCCCCGGCTGGAGCGTCTACGCCGGCAGCAAGGCCGTCCAGCAGGCCTGGGCCCGCGTCTGGCTCAACGAGCTCAAGGACCGCCGCATCCGCGTCAACGTCCTGACCCCCGGCCAGGTCGCCACCGCCAAGCAGGCAGAACTCTTCGACGAGGCCACCCAGCGCCAGTTCGAGTCCCTCATCCCTCGCGGCCAGATGGGCCGCCCCGACGAAATCGCCACCGCCGCCCTCTTCCTCGCCTCCGACGACTCCAGCTACGTCAACGGCATGGAACTTGTCGCCGACGGCGGCACCACCGCCATCTGAACCGGACAACACACCACCAGGGCAGGACATCTCATGAGCAGCATCAGCATCATCGGCACCGGCAACATGGCCCGCACCCTCGGCGCGCGGGCGATAGCGGGCGGCAACACCGTCGAGGTCATGGGCCGCGATCATTCCAAGGCCGCTGACCTCGCCAAGACTCTCGGCGGTGGCACCACGACGGGCGAGTGGGGCACTGCCCCGGCCGGGGACATCGTCATCGTGGCCCTGCTGTACGACGGCGTCGTGCCGGTCATCGCCCAGTACGGCGACGCTCTTGCGGGCAAGGTCATCGTCGACATCAGCAACCCCTTCAACTCCACTTTCGACGGGCTGGCCCACACTGAGCAGACCTCGATCGCGCAGGAGGCCGCCAAGGTGGCCCCGGCCGGCTCCAGCGTGGTGAAGGCGTTCAACACCGTCTTCCGACACATCCTGGAGAAGGGCCGGCCCGACGTCTTCATCGCCGGCGACAGTGCGCAGGCCAAGGCAGGTGTGGAAGCCTTCATCACGAGTCTCGGGATGCGCCCGCTGGACGTCGGCGGACTGAAAATGGCGCACTGGCTGGAAGGTGCCGGCGTGGTCACGGTGGGCCTCGCCAACCACGGCGTGGGGAACCTGGACTTCGCCCTCGGCATCACCGGGCTTCCCGCCTGAGGAAGCACTCGAAGACCCGCTCCGGCCGACGACGCGTCCCGTCCCCACGGGTCTCACCTCCGCCCGGGCGGCTCCACCTTACGAGCGTCAACTGCCCATATTCGTGAAGCAATTGGGGCGGAAACTGCTACGGAACCCCCCTGTTCGGCCAGGCTTGCCGGATCCCGCTCATCTCAGGGCGGCGCACATCCCGCTGATGTGCGACGGTGCGCGCACCCGTCCGGTGTGCAGGGTGACCGTGGTCAAGCTGTACGCAGAGACCGACCTGGATGCCGCTTCGGCCGTCGACATGACTCGCGACGCCGCCGCTCTCGCAAGCTGGTGAAGGAACCAGAAGGAGAGCGGCGGACGTCTCCTGAGCGATCAAGCTTGAGGAGACTGGACAGTGCGGATCTACATCAGTGCGGACATGGAAGGCGTCACGGGGCTCGTCGACGCCGAGGATGTCCAGCCCGGTGGCCGGGACTACGAGCGCGGACGGCTGATGATGGCGGAGGACGTCAACGCAGCCGTGCGTGGGGCCATCACGGCCGGCGCCACCGACATCACCGTCAACGATGCACACGGACCGATGCGCAACATTTTGCCGGAGTCCCTGCACCCGGCAGCCCGTCTCATCCGCGGCAAGCCCAAACACATGGGCATGCTCGAAGGCCTCTCCCCCGAACACGACGCCATGATCTGCGTCGGCTACCACTCCCGTGCCGGTGCGCTCGGCGTGCTGAGCCACAGTTTCATGGGCCACGAGATCGAGGACATGTGGCTTGACGGACGGCCCGTCGGTGAGATCGGTCTGGCCCACGCGACAGCGGCCGCCATCGGCGTTGCCTTGACGGTCCTCACCGGTGACGACTGTGCCTGCACGGAGATGGCCGCATGGGACGCCTCGGTGAGGACGGTAGCGGTGAAGTACGCGCGGGACCGGTTCGCAGCTGATCTGCGGCCGGCGGAAGAAGCACGTGCGGCCATCGAGGAGGCGGTCGCGGCCAGTCTCTCCGCGCCACCGAAGGCTTCAGTGGCCGCTGCTGAGGCCCCGTCCACTCTTACGGTCCGCTGGCAGTCCGCTTCAGTTGCCTCAACGCTCCTGGGAATTCCGGGAGTCACCTCGGCAGACACACGAACCGTTCAGGCACAGGGCACTCTGCCCAGCCTCTATCGACTGTTCGGA
The DNA here is from genome assembly GCF_014650455.1 of Streptomyces xanthochromogenes. Lineage (GTDB taxonomy): Bacteria > Actinomycetota > Actinomycetes > Streptomycetales > Streptomycetaceae > Streptomyces > Streptomyces xanthochromogenes. Next base: position 196,361 of record NZ_BMUZ01000003.1, read on the forward strand.
GTGTGGATGCGGGTGGCAGCGTCACTGACCAACCAACCGCCGTACTGCTGACGATACGGACAACACCCAGGCCGACATCGCGTATCGCCCTCCGGTGGTTGCAAGCGCCGGGACGGCACTTGTCGGGACTCGCTACATGATCGAGCGGCTGTGACAAGCGCCATCGCGACGGCCCTCAGACGACATCGAACTCGTTGCCCTCGGGGTCCTGCATGGCCGCGGCGTAGAGCTCTGCGTTGGGCTCACCCTTGATCTTCAGCACGATGGCGCCGGCCTCCACCAGCCGGTCCACCGCGGCCCTGACCCGCCCTGCGCGGACGTCCAGCGGGACGTCACGGCCGCCATCGACTTCAGGTCGAAGTGCCACCGTTTCTCGGCGGTCTTCGGCTCCGGGACCTGCTGGAACCACACGCGGTCCACGACCCGCCTGATCGACGATCGACTCCGGAATGTCGCCGGCCCCGGTCGGCAGCTCCTCCACGGGCACCCCTGTCGCCTCCCAGTAGGCGCGCCACGTGTCGTGCCCGCCCGGTGCGGGCTCGGGCACGTAGCCCAGAGCCAGGGCTCAGAAAGTCACCATTCTCTACGGGTCGGAGCAGTCGATCGCCAGCTGCATCGTCAGTTCCATGCCCGGAGCCTCCCAGACAGGTATGACAGGCGATCCACTTCCGCAAGGGCCGCATCCCCGTATCCCTCAGTCATGACCGCGGCGACATCGAGTCCGGCGGTGCGGGCGCTGGCGTCGAGAGCCATCACCCACACGAGATCTGTGGTGGGCAGGCCGTTTTGATCTTGCTGGGGCCCACCCGTCGCCGCTCGCCGGCAGCGCCGCACCGGTGATCGCCGCACCCGTCATCCTGGCGAGGCGACGGCCAAGCTCGCCGAGGCACGCGTACTCGACATGGATTGGCCGTTACAACACCAGCGATGGACGCCGTACGACAGGCAGCACCGGCTGCATCTCGACGGTTCGCTCCGCCCGACCGGTCTCGATCTCGGCCCAGATGTCATCGAGAGACAGACCGAGGGTGTCGGCGAGTGCCGCGATGGTCGGGAAGGCAGGGGTGGCCACACGGCCCGATTCGATCTTCCGCAGGGTTTCCGGCGAGATGCGCGCAGCGAGCGCCACGTCCAGCATCGAGCGGCAGCCCCGGGATCGGCGGAGCAGAGCACCGAGGCGCTGTCCTCGTTCGACCTCGGCGGGGGTGAGCGGCAACCTGACCATGACCCCATTCTAATACCGGTATAGTTAGACCGGTATAGTTATTGGACACACATGCGAGGTCTCCCATGATTGAGATCCTGAACTCCGCGCGCCTGGAGCGGGCGAAGGACACCGGCGCCCTGGTCGGAAACATCCTGCACACGCTGAAGCAGCGCACCGCGGTCGGGACGAACCTGCTGGACATCGACCAGTGGGCCAAAGAGATGATCACCGAGGCGGGAGCGCAGTCCTGCTACGTCGACTACGCGCCTTCCTTCGGGCGCGGCCCGTTCGGGCACTACATCTGCACGGCCGTCAACGACGGAGTGCTCCACGGACTGCCTCACAACTACACGCTGGCGGACGGGGATCTGCTGACCCTCGACCTCGCCGTGGCCAAGGGCGGGGTGGCCGCCGACGCCGCGATCAGCTTCCTGGTGGGGAAGGCCAGACCTGCGGCGAGCGTCGCGATGATCGAGGCGACTGAACGGGCACTCGCCGCCGGCATCGCCGCCGCCAAACCCGGGGCGCGCATCGGTGATCTCTCGTACGCCATCGGCACGGTTCTCAGTGAGGCGGGCTACCGGATCAACACCGAGTTCGGAGGCCACGGCATCGGCTCGACCATGCACCAGGACCCTCACGTCGCGAACACCGGACGGCCCGGCCGCGGATACAAGCTCCGCCCCGGACTGCTGCTCGCCCTGGAGCCCTGGATCATGGAAGACACTGCCACGCTCGTCACCGACGCCGACGGTTGGACGCTGCGCAGCGCGACAGGGTGCCGGACCGCGCACACCGAGCACACCATCGCCATCACCGACGACGGAGCTGAGATTCTCACCCTGCCCACGCAGGTACAGCCATAAGAGGTCGCTGTACGAGGTCGCTGTATGAGGTCGACTTGCACGGTGCTCGGACCGGCGCTCAGGCCGGTCCGGCTCGTCGGCGCAGCCACTTGGGCGACGGTGACGGTGCCGGCCGCCCGATGGGGGCGCTGAGCACCACCGTCGGCACGATGCGTCCGCCGCTCACGGCAGCAGAGCCGCGGCGAGCTCACGGGGCCGGGCCGCGAACGGGCTGTGGCTGCCCGGGAGGGTGCGTACGGTGAACGGGTTGAAGGGCATGGCCTGGTCAGCCTCCGCGATCATGAGATCTTGCACGGCCGCCGGCAGCGCCCGATCGTCGGCGCAGCGCAGGAAGGTCCGTGGGACGCGGCCCCAGCGTTGCGGGGTCACGTTGACCGGGGTGGCGGGGATCGCCAGCGGCAGATCGGGGCTCAGGGCCGAGCGCCAGCGGTCGAAGCGGTCCAGCGGGATGTCGTGGTAGTGGGTCTGTCGCAGTTCCTCGACGTAGGCGGGGTCCTGTGACAGCGGGTTGATCCGCACGGCGCCCAGTTCCCCGGGGTCGCCGAGGTTGAGGCTCTGGCCCCGTGCCGCGGCGTTCTCGGGCGAACCGAGAAAGTCGAAGAACCGGGGCCGTCCGGCGGGCACGAAGGCCGAGAGGTAGACGATCTCGTCGACGAGTTCGGGGGCGCGCTCGGCAGCCAGTGACGCGGGCCCGCCGCCCGCGCTGTGAGCGACGAGCACGACACGAGGGTGGCGGCAGGCCTGGCGCAGCGTGTCCAGGACGGCCTCGGCACAGTCGTCCATCGTCACGGTGGCGAGCGCGGACTTCTCCGTCAGCAGGCCCGGCTGGCCCGGCTGGAGGTATCCGCTGGGCAATGGCGCGTCGAAGCCGTGTCCCGGGAGGTCGACGGCCATGCTCGCGGCACCGAGTCCGGCGAGTGCGCGCTGCGTCGCCGCCCACTGCCCGGAGCCGTGCCAGGCGCCGTGCACGAAGACGAAGACGGTGCCTGGGGAAGATGAGTCAGTCATGACCGCATTCCACGTGCCCCGGCCACGATCATCCAGTGAAAGATCTGACAAGCTGGCCGACGATATATGTGGGATATGGCGGGAGGCTGGCATGGAGGCGCGGCACCTGAGGTATGCACTTGCCCTCGCCGAGCACGCACACTTCGGCCGGGCGGCCCGTGCGCTGGGCATCGCACAGCCTCCGCTGTCCAAGCAGATCGCCGACCTCGAACGGGAGGTGGGCACCCGCCTGTTCGATCGCACTCGCCAAGGGGTGTTTCCGACGGCTGCGGGCGCGGCCTTCCTCGCCCGGGCGCGCAGGGCGCTCGACGAGATCGCGGGTGCCTCGGTCGACGCGGCCAGGGCAGCGCGCGGCGAGACGGGTCGGCTGCGCCTGGGTTTCATCGCTTCGGCACTGCTCGACCCCTTGCCGGACGTCCTTGGCCGGTTCGGCCGTGAACGGCCCGATGTGCGGCTAGAACTGCACGAGATGGCGACCACCCGCAGCACGGCCGCGCTCATCGCCGGCGAACTGGACGTCACGATCGGCCTCGGCCGGCCACAGGGTGTCGGGGCCGAGACGCTCGTATCGGTGCCGATCGGGCACGACTACCTCGTCGCGGTCGTGAGCAACACGCACCCATACGCGGGTCAGTCTTCGGTGGACGTGGGCCAGTTGCAGCGACAGCCATTGATCTTGGCGCCGGGCGAGGACGAGCCCGCCGTCGCCACTGGGCTGCGGAACCTGCTGGGCAAGGACTCCCCGGCGCTCTCCGGCGCGACCGTCGCCAGGGATATCCACACCATCATCGGACTCGCAGCGTGCGGCGTGGGCGTCGGCCTGGGCCCCTCCCGCATGCTGGCGGCTCCACGACGGGGCACTTGGTTCTGCGAGGTCACTCCGCGCATGTCTCTGCCCGATCTGGTCCTGTCCTTCGGCTCCCGGGACCGTTCCCCGGCACTGAACGCCTTCCTCGACGTCATCCGCACGAACTGTTCCGATGTCGGTGCCGCGCTCGACCACCGGCTCGGACCGCGCGGACCACAGGAGGACGCGGGTGACGTGGCTTTCCAGGACGTCCGAGCTCAAGGTCAGGGTCAGGGTCAGGGTCAGGGTCAGGGTCAGGGTCAGGGTCAGGGTCAGGCCCGCGGGAGCGTTGCGTCGGCCGGGTCTTCAGCGCCATGACCTGCGCGCACGGACCGGACGCCATGGGTGGTTGGGTCGAGGCACCCCGACTGCGCGAGGTCTTCAACTGTCCTGGGTGATCGGTCCCCGTCCGACGCCGAAGGGCACCGCGTGATTACGACGGCGCCTGTCGGCACCTTCCCGGGTCACGAGGCTCCCCCCGGCCCGGGGGACGAGGGCGGTTGTGCGGGCTCGGACGACGCGGGCGACTCCTCCGAGGCCGAGGCGGGGGGCCGCGTGGCGGACGAAGAGGAGGACCTTGTCGCGGACGAAGAGGACGACCGTGTGGCGGTCGAAGAAGGAGTCCGCGTGGCATCCGAGGAAGGGGGCGGGGTCTGCGTGGCGGTCGAGGCGGGGGGCTGCGTGACGGTCGAGGAGGAAGGGGCGGACGGCGGGACCGACTCGGGCGGGCAAGAACTCACCGAGGACGTGTCGGCGGAGCGCGAATCGCAGGGCGGCTGACTACCCGTCGAGGACGACTCATTGGCGGACGGCGAGTCGGACGGGTGCAAGGAGGGGGCGATCACCGGCGGCGGGTTCGTCTTCGTGTCCCCTGTGCCCGTGTCGCCCTTGCGCCGTTCGAACCAGGCACCGCTGTCCGGGTCGTAGACGACGAACTTCTTCACCGTCTGCGTGGCGGGGGCCACCACCACGACGTTCGACGGCCGGTAGCCGGGCCACGCCTCCCCCGTCCGCTTGGGTGTGCTCTTCTGCGCGACGGGCGGCAGCAGCGGGTTGCCGCACGCGCAGCGCACCCGCGGCACACCGCGGTCATCGACGAGTACCGCGGTGCCGGCCTGCAACACGGCCTGGTAGCTGGTGGGGGCGCCGTCGCGGTAGCCGTGGTTGGTCACCCGAGTGTCAAACCGCAGCTGCACGGGCGTCAGCGCGCGCAGATAGGCGGGGACGCCGGACGGTTCGATGCCGAGGACGGAGGCGAACGCCTTGTTCTTGGCCGGGTCCTTCAGGAGCGCGCCGGCCTGTTTCTCCACGTCGCAGCTCCCGACCTTCCGCGTTCCGCCATAGAGGCCGGGCGCGGCGCCGTTGACACCGCGCGTCACATTGGCCGAGGCCGACGAGCTCGGCAGCGCGCTCGGGGAAGGCGGCGAGGAGGCGACGCGGGCCGTCGACGCGGTGAAGGGGTCGGGCCCCGACTTTCCCGCCGGCTGAAGGAAGACCTCGCCACCGGCCTGCGACGAGCCGCCGGGGCGAGTGAGGACGACGGCCAGCACCACCGCCGCCACCACGACAGCGGAGATCGCCGCGACGCGGGGTGCCGACTTCCACCACGGACGGCCCGGCCCGGGGCTCGCACCGGAGCCCGGGCCCGGCTCACCGGGCCCGTCGCCGTGCCCACCACCGCCCACCGGACCACTCGGCGGGCCGCTGCTCGGCGGCCCCGACGGCCGCTCCGCCTCCGGAGGCGGCGTGCCGGCACGGGTCGCACCCGCCTCGGTGTCGCCCGGCCCGGAGGGGCTCGGCTGCGAGGGACCCGAGAGCGGGCCCGAAGGCGGTCCTGTGGGGCGTCCTGACGACGGCGGCTCGACGCTCACGAACACTTCTTCCCTGCGTAGGGGGATCTGGCGTAGGTCTGCGGCGTACGTTTTTTGCTTTACGCACCTATTGTGCGCATCGGCTCCCGGGGGCCTGCAAGCTGACGCCGTCGGCCCTCCTGACGGGCGAGCCGGTCCGACGCTGCTTAGCGTGACAACGTGAGCGAGCAGACACCGCCTCGGCGGACAGCGGCGCAACGCGCGGAGCAGGGCCGACGGGCACCACACGGCTGGACCCACGCCCTGGTGGCCGTGCTCGCCTCCTTGGCGGCCATGGCCGTCGTCGCCGGGCTCGGCCTGTGGGCCGCAGGCGCCGCCGATCTGCCCGGCGGGGCGTTCCCGAGTGTCGTGGCGGCCGTCGTCGTGATGGCGGTCGGCGGTTCCGTGGGGCTCACCGGTGATGCCGGAATGATCGCCGAGACGAATGCCGGGCTCTCCGTGCTGCCGCTTTCCGTCAGCCTCGCGGGGGCCCTGGCGATCGCCGCCGGATTCCTCCGGCCGCTGCGGCACCGGGCCGTCGCCGATACGAAGGAACTCGCCGGATGGTCCGCCCGGATCGCGGCGTTCTGGCTCCTGCTCCTCGTCGGCCTCGGCCTGCTGGCCCGGCACCGCTTCACGATCGCGGTCGGGGACGGCCCCGTCGGCGACATCACGAATTCCCTGGACTCCTCACCCAAGGTCGGGTTCGAAACCGATGTGCCGCTGACCCTGGTCTTCGGGCTGCTGTGGCTCGCGGGCGTCCTCGTCCTGGCCGTCCTCGCCTCGCGCCGGGCTCCGCTCCCCCCGCGACTGCTGCGCTTCCAGGAGTCCGTACGCCCGGCGGCCTTCGCCATGCTGGTCCTGCTGCTGTCGTACGTCGCCCTGGGGTTCGTCATCGGCCTCGTCGTGGCGGTGACGCGGGGACATGCCGCCGAGACGCTTGCCGTACTACTGCTCGGGCTCCCCAACCTCGTCTGGCTCGCCTTCACCCTCGGCCTCGGCGCGTCCTGGGAGGGCCGGGTGGACGGTCCGTTCGGGCTGCCCATGCCGCAGGTCCTCGACGCCGTGCTGCGCACTCCGCACAACACCACCCTCAGCCTGAACACGCTCGCCGCCCACGATGGCCGGGTGTGGTGGCTCCTTGTCATCACGGCGGCCCTGGTGCTGGGCGCCGCGTTCCTGATGGCGGCCCGGTCCCCGGTGCGGATGCGGGCCTGGCAGCACGCCGTGCACATGGCGGTGGCGCTGACCCTCACGGTTCTCGCCGTCTGCCTCATCGCCGGTGTCTCCGCCCACTACGGCCTCTCGCTCCTCGGCATCGGGGATCTCGGCGGCGGCCTGTCCGGCCTCGTCGAGCTGCGGCCCCAGCTGTGGCGGGCTCTGGTCCTGGCCGTGACCTGGGGCCTGGTCTCGGGGTTCCTCGGCGGCCTGTTCGCACGGCGGGTGCACCGGCGGGGCGAGGTGGAGGCAAGCTCCGCCTGAGCCGAACGCGGGTCAGCCGGCCAGGCCCCGGAACACCGGCCGGGCCCAGCGGGGCGGCCCGGGAGGCGCGCCGGGAGCAACCGGCGCTCCCACGACATGGCGGTCCACCCGCGTCGGAGCGTGGCCCGGCGCGGCGCTCCCCGTGGCCGCGGCCCGCAGCGCGGCGGTGAATTGGAGGCAGGAGCCGTACCGGTCGTCGGGGCTCTTGGCCAGCGCCTGCGCGAGAACCCCGTCGAGTGCGGCGACACCGGGCCGCTTCTCCGTCAGGCGGGGCGGCTCGTCGTACTGATGGGCCCAGAGGAGGGCGATGTCGTCGTCGCGCTGGAACGGCGGGCCGCCCGCCAGGGTCTCGTACACGACACAGGCGAGGCTGTACACATCGCATCGGCCGTCCACCGGGCGGCCCGATATCTGCTCCGGGGCCACGTAGTCGAGGGTCCCGACGAACTGGCCCACGGTCGTGAATCCGGTCAGCGAGAGCGACTTCTTCGTGAGGCCGAAGTCCGTGAGGTAGGCGTGCTCCGGGTGGTCGCTGTCCGTACCCTTGGCCACGAGGATGTTGCCGGGCTTGACGTCGCGATGGACGAGACCATGGTCGTGTGCCGCGTCGAGCGCGGACGCGACCTGCGTGGCGATGCGGAGGGCGGCTCCGACGGAGAGCGGGCCCGCGTGGTCGAGCAGGTGGCGCAGATCGCGCCCGGGGACGTACCGCATGGCGATGTAGAGCACCCCGTCCGTCTCCCCCGCCTCGAAGACCGGCACGATGTGCGGGTGCTCGATCGCTGCGGCCACGCGTGACTCGTGCGTGAAGCGCTGCCGGAAGGTGTCGTTGCGTGCCAGCTCGGGGGCGAGCAGCTTGAGGGCGACAGTCCGGTCGAGGCGCAGATCCTTGGCGCGGTAGACGACGGCCATGCCTCCCCTGCCGATCTCGTCCTCGATCCGGTATCCCGCGATCTGCTGCCCGATCAGCTCGGAGGGCCGCCCGGAGTGCGGGCTCGGGCCCGGCTCCCCCGGTGCGGGTGCCATCAGTCCTCACCGGGCCCGCGAGGTGGATCGGGGTCGGCCGCCTCGGGTGGGAGGAGCGTGGTGGGCCGTCGTCCGTGGGGGGCGGGAGCCACCCCCCGGTCGGCCACGGCCGCGACCACCTGCGTCGGCTCGGGCTCCGGCGCCGTACCGGCACCGGGCACATGCCGATCCGGTGCATCCCCGACCGGAGGACGCCCCGTCCCCGACCCGGCCGCCTCCACCACTCGCGTCTCCCCCGGCCCCGTCCCACCCTCGGCACCGTCGGGACCGCTCGGCACGGCCGGGACAACCGCGGTGGGTTCGTCGTCGGGCGAGGGCGCGCCCGACTGGACCGCCTGCGTCGCTTGCGGCTCTGCCCCACCACCTACGCCCTCGCCTGCCCCTGGCCGAGCCCCGGCCCCAGCGACAGCGCCATCCGCCACAACCGGCGCCGTCCCGTTCCCGCCACCATGCCCGTCGACGCTCGGCCTCTCCCCTGCCGCATAGGTACTGAGCCGCGTCCCGTCGCAGTACACCCACCGCTCGTGTTCGGCGTCGTACAGCCACACCGATTCGCCGTCCACGACCACCCCCACCCGCAGTCCGCGCGTCCGGCGCCGGAAGGACTCCCCGTCGGCGCCACCGCCCGCCAGCTCCTCCGCCGCGCGCCGGTAGCCGGCGAGCGCCTCCTCGGTCCTGGCCAGGAGAGGGCGCGGGTCGGCCGTCCGGGTCAGCGGGCCGCTCGCGCCCGGCGGATCCTGCGGCACCGCGACCAGGAGCCGTCCGTCGACCCACGCCGACCAGCCGTTGGCGCAGACGATCCGGCCCCAGTCGCCGAGCCGGTCGACCAGTTGCACGGGCAGCAGCGCGTCCAGCGGCGTCGTCGGACGGTTCACGTCCGGTGCCTCCCAGGCGGGCAGTCCGTCCTGGGGGACGACATGTGTGGGGCGGAAGTCCGCAGTGGTCATCGCCGGCGCTCCTACTTCCGCATGACGGCGGGTTCGTGGCGGCGCAGCAGCCTCGCGACCGCGTAGCCGAAGACGACCGAGAGGGCTACGAGCATGCCCATGTTCAGCAGCCAGACACCCGCGGAGTGCCCGAACAGCGGGTCGGTGGTCAGGTCTCCCGGGACGATCCTGCCGAGGCCGATGGTCCCCGCCATGGCGCCCAGCGCCCAGCGCGACGGCACCAGCCACGCGAGCTGCTCGACGCCGGGCACCCCGTTCAGCTTGAGGAGTGCGCCGCAGAACACCACTTGGACGATGGCGAGGAGCACGAGCAGCGGCATCGTCACCTCCTCCTTGCGCACCAGCGCCGATACGAGGAGCCCGAGCATCATCGCGGTGAAGGCCAGCAGGGCCACCGCCAAGGTGACTTCGACCAGTGGTGGCAGGAGCACGCCTTTGCCGCCGGGTGCGTTGAGGTCGACACCGAGCAGGGCGACCAGGGTCAGGACGACGGCCTGCAGCACGGTGATCACTCCCAGAACGACGACCTTCGACATCAGGTACGCCGATCTGGAGAGTCCCACCGCCCGTTCCCGCCGGTAGATGACGCGCTCCTTGACCAGTTCACGGACGGCATTGGCGGCACCGGTCAGGACTCCGCCCACGCAGAGGATGAGCAGCGCGTTCATCGCCGTCTCCTGCGTCAGCCTGCTCCCTGCGAGGGCACGCGCCATGGCGCCCATCACGAACGGCAGCGCGATCATGATCGCGAGGAACGTCCGGTCCGCGCCGAGCGCGGCCGCGTATCGCCGTACCAGTGTGCGGAGTTGGGACCCCCAGCTCTGCGGCTTCGGCGGCGGCGCGAAGGATGCTGGCGCGCCCGCGCCGGTCCGTGCGAGGGGTCCGGGGAACGGCTGCACGGAGGAGTTGGCGATGTACTGCTGATGGAACGGCGATTCCCGGTAGTCCCGGGCCCAGTCCCGGTCGCGGTCCCCCTCGAAGGCTTCGAACGCCTCCGGCCACTGCGTGAAGCCGAAGAACGGAAGGGCGTCCCGTGGCGGGCCGTAGTAGGCGATCCTGCCGCCCGCGGCGAGTACCAGGAGCCGGTCGCAGACGTCGAGACTGAGCACGCTGTGCGTGACGACGATGACCGTGCGGCCGTCGTCGGCGAGGCCGCGCAGCATGTGCATCACCGAGCGGTCCATGCCGGGATCGAGCCCGGACGTGGGCTCGTCGAGGAAGAGCAACGATGGTTTGGTCAGCAGTTCAAGCGCGACGCTGACGCGCTTGCGCTGGCCGCCGGAGAGGCTGTGGATGGGCTGGTCGACGCGTTGTTCCAGGCCTAGTTCGCGGATGACCTCGTCGACCCTGGCCCGGCGTTCCGTCTTCTCGGTGTCCTGGGGGAAGCGGAGTTCGGCGGCGTACCCGAGTGCGCGGCGGACGGTCAGCTGGGCATGCAGGATGTCGTCCTGCGGTACGAGCCCGATGCGCTGGCGGAGTTCCGCGTAGTCGCGGTAGAGGTCGCGGCCGTCGTAGAGGACCGTGCCGCCGTCCGCGGGGCGCAGCCCGGTGAGGGCGTTGAGCAGGGTGGACTTCCCGGCGCCACTGGGCCCGACGACGGCCAGCAGGCACTTCTCTCCCACGGGGAAGGAGATTTGGTCGAGCAGTGTCTTACGGCCCTGGTCGACGGTGACCGTCAGGCCCTGTACGTCGAGCGACACCTCGCCCGTGTCGACGTACTCCTGCAGTTCGTCACCGACGAGGCAGTAGGCGCGGTGGCCGACGCCGACGATGTCGCCCGGCGCCACCGGGGCGCGGGCCACCGGCTGACCGTTGAGGTAGGTGCCGTTGTGGCTGCCGAGGTCGACGATTTCGTACGTGCCGTCCGCAAGGACCCTCAGCTCGGCGTGCCGACGGGAGACGACCAGGTCGTCGATGACCACGTCGTTGTCGTCGGCGCGGCCGATACGGACCGTGCGGGCGGGCAACGGGCGTACGGTCGTCGGCTGCCGGAACGTGCCCGTGGCCGAGGGCATGCTGACGGAGGATGGGCGCTCGGCCGCGACCGGTTCGGGATGAGCGCGGCCGACGAGCACGGCACAGGGGCCGTCGGTGACGTTGCCGAAGCGGATGACGCTGCCCGGCCCGATGTCCCACTCCTGGATGCGCCGTCCGTCGGCGTACGTGCCGTTGGTGCTGTGCTCGTCCTCGATCGTCCAGTGATCGAGTTCGGTGTGCAGGACGGCGTGATGCCAGGAGACGCGGGCGTCGTCGAAGACGATGTCGCTCAGGGGGTCGCGCCCCACGTGGTACTCCCGGCTCGGACTCATCACCGTGGAGCCGCTGTCCGTCTCCAGTACGAGTTCGGGCGCAGTCGCCGCACGAGGCCGCCGCTCTCCCATGCCCCGAATTCTACCTATTAGCCCAGTTTCCCGCCTGGGCCGGAAGCGGCCGCGGGCTCGCCCACCCGGCAGGCGGGGACGGCATCCGCGTCCACGTACGGGGTGTGCCACCGCGTGGCGATCCGCGTCGTCGAGGTCGCCGTAGCCCTGGACGAGGGGGTGCTCGTCCCGGTGGAGGCAGTGCGGCCTGGGCCGTGGGACGGTGGATCGCAAGGTGAAGGTAGTCTCAAATTCACAGCCCCTACGCGCCCAGAGCACGAGGGATTCGTCAAGTCAGGGAGAGGTGAGAACGGTGCCCGAGGCACCCCAGCAGCCGGCGCTGCGCGCCGATGCCCGCCGCAATGTCGAGAAGCTGCGCAAGGCCGCGGCGGACGCCTTCTCCGAGCACGGGCTCGACACGCCGCTGGAGACGATCGCGAAGTTGGCAGGGGTGAGCGTCGGCACGATCTACAACCGCTTCGGCAACCGCGACGCGCTGATGGACCAGGTCGTCAACGAACTCGCCGACCGGCAGGTGCGCGCGGCGATGGCCGTCGCGGACGGCACTACGGGTAGCGCGTGGGACAGGTTGCTGGCCTACATCGAGGCCATCTGTCAGTCGCAGGCCGACGACCCGGCGTTCAACGACGCGTTCTCCCGCCGCCACCCCAATGCGCCGGCCCTCAAGGCGGTCTGCGACCGGTCCCTCGTCTTCGCCACCGAGCTGGCCGCCGGCGCCCGCGCCGAGGGGGCACTGCGCGAGGATGCCCAGATGGACGACATCGCCCGCTTCTTCCAGGTCAACGGTGACCTCGTGCGGGCCGGCGACGACGCGGGGCGCCGCCGTGTCCTCGCCCTGCTCTTCGAGGGCCTGCGCGCCCGTACCGGCAGTCGCCCCCTGCCCGACTGAGCCCGGCCGGGAACGAGGACCTGGGCACGCGCGGCCGGGAACGACGACGGTGTCGGTCCTGCCGAGGCGGGGCCGACACCGTCGTCGCGCACTACGCGGCGCGAGCCGCCTTCTCGGCTGCCTCGAACGCGTCGGCCCGCGACTGCTCGCCGAGCGGGGCAAGGTGCTGCAGGGCCGGGATCTGAGCGGCCAGTGTCAGGTCCGCGACGATGAAGGTCGCCTCCATCTCGAAGATCACCGACAGGACCGACTCCAGGTAGTTCAGCACGTGTTCGTGCGGCGCCCGGGGCGTGCCGGGGGCGTAGGAGCCGCCGCGGCTGGTCACCACCGTCACCGGCGTGCCCTTCACCCTCGACTCCGGCGAGCCGGCGGTGCGGCCCATCAGGATCACCTGGTCCAGCCACGCCTTGAGGGTGGAGGGAACCGTGAAGTTGTACATCGGCGCGCCGATCACCACCGCGTCGGCCGCCTCCAGTTCCGCTATCAGGACCAGGCGCTCGGCGAAGGCCCGAGCCTGCTCCTCGGTGTGCTCCGCCGGGTCGAGCAACCCGGCGCCATGGGCGTCCGCGGTGATGTGCGGGACCGGCTCGACGGCAAGGTCCCGGTAGATCACCTGGCCACCCGGGTGCTCCTCCAGCCACGCACGGCGGAAGGCCTCGGTGACGGCCCGGGATGTGGACGCCTCGCCCGGGAACGCGGACGAGTCGATGTGCAGCAGTGTCGCCATGATGCAACTCCGAATGGGGTATGGGGGCGCGCGCGACCTCCCGCCGACGGACGGCGGGACGGGTTCGGCGGACAACTTGAATCCACCCTCAACTTTAGTTACAAGTTGAGGGTAGATTCAAGTTCCGTCGACGCGCGCGCTTACGCACCCCAACACCCCAGGTGAGCGGCGCCAAGACGACAAAAGATCAGTCGGCCTCCTCCGACCGCTACCGCCCCTCGGCGGCCAGGCTCGCCGCGTGGTTCAGGAGATCCGCGTAGATCTCCGGACCGTCCTTGTCGATGACGGGATAGCCCGTGCCGAAGCCGCCGTTCTCCCAGTGCGCCTCGATTCCGGGATTGGCACTGTTCGTGCCGTCGTGCAGGAACACGTGCGGGCTACAGGTGACTCGGCCCTCGCGGGCCGCCTCGTACTGCGCCATGATCGCCGCCCGCGCCGACCCGCTGTCCAGCGCACCGGCGAGCGCGTCGACGTCCACCGCGCCCGTTTCCTCGGCGATGTCGAGGATGACGTGGCGCAGGGAGATGCAGCGGCCCTGCGCCCAGAAGGCGCGGCGCAGGGCCAGGTCGAGCTGTTCGCTGGCGTGCCAGCTCTGCGCCTTCGCCGCCTGTACGGCTTCGAGGGCGGCCAGGGTCGTGACCGGGTACGTCCAGTCGGGCCCCTGCCACAGCCGCCAGCCCGCAGCCGGCTCCACCGCACCGAGCACGGAGATCTCCGAGTCGACGCCGGGGCGCGCGTTCACCTCTCGGTTGAACAACTCCAGCGGAAACGCCCGGAAGTCGAACCGGATGCGGTCCTCCAGGCCGAGCGCGCGCCGCGTCTGGTGCAGCCGGTACACGGCGACGTGCGCGAACGAGCAGTTCAGGTCGGTGAAAACGGCGATGGTGTCGGGGGTTTCGGGCAGTCTCGGGTCCGGGGGCGTGTGGGCGGAATCCTGGGTCACCGTGCCTCCTGTCGCGTCCTGCGTCATGGCGTCTCCTGTACGCGGATCAGGCCCCACCAGCCCTCGCTGACTCCCCAGTGCAGGTTGCCGGTGCGGTAGAGGTAGTCGCCGGGGTGCTGGGCCCGGAAGCGGAGCGTCCGCGTGCTGCCGCAGGCGAGGGCTCCGACCGTCGAGACGTAGTGGCCGAGCCCCGTCTCGGAGGCGTCCCACAGCTGGCCGTGCACGGTGATGCACTGGTTCCGCATCCTGGACGCACCGATCGCCAGGTGCAGGGCGATCCGGTCGCCGGGGCGGCAGTCCAGGCGCGGGGTCGGCGGCTCGGGGTCGGCGAGGACCGGGTCGAGCGGATGCAGCGCCGCCGTGCGGTAGTTGAAGGCCTTCTGGCCCGCGTCGTCAGGACTGTCCGAGAACAGGTCCGTGACCGGTTGGGTCAGATCGCCGTCGTGGTAGAGGCGCAGGCCGTCCTGGCTGACCAGGACCAGTTCCCGTACCGTCTCGGCGTCCGGGCGGCGCACCACGCTGCGCGCGCCGGTCCAGCGCTCGCGGCCCGTCCCGGGATCGTACGGCGTCGCCTCGCGCTCCTCGACGACGAGAGCGCCGACCAGACCCCGGCGCATGTGTGAGAGCACATCGGCGTACGAACGGAGGAGCACCACACCCGGCTCGCCCGCATACCAGCGGTAGGTGCGGGCGCCGCCCGGCTTCACGGTGCTGTCCTCGTTGCGGCCGACGTGCGTGCCGTCGTCGGTGCGCACGTCGTAGGCGAGCAGCGTGGGGTGCAGCGAGACACGGCCGGACACGACCCGGGCGCCTGGGTCGTCCTCGGCCATCACTTTCGGGTCGTCGGGGTTGGCCGGAGGTGGCCCGTCGAGCTCGTTGATCAAGGTCACCTCGACCCATTCGCCGGCCCGGCAGCGCAGGACCAGGGGCCCGTCCTCGCCGTCGTCACCGTCGACGGTGTAAACGAGTCCGTACGGATCGGTGCGCCGGTCGCTGTACTCGATGAGGCGGGAGCGGGCACGCACGGTGTACCGGCGGGTGGCGTGCGCGGCGGGCAGTGCGGTCGCCGTGTGGGCACCGGGCAACGCGGGCAGGTCCTGGCACCGCTCGTCGTGGAGCCTCAAGAGGCCCCAGCAGCCGAGCCACAGGTCGTTGCTCGCGGCGAAGGACCAGAGGTGGTCGCCCGGGCCGAGCCCATGGGCCAGAGCGAGTTCGGCGACGTTCGAGATGCCGAGGGTCTGCTGGTTGCGCCAGGCGGTGTCGGGGCGCCGCGCCCACTCGCGCCAGCGCGATCCGTGCAGCGTGAAGCTGTGCTGCAGGTCCTGGGAGCCCTGCACCAGGTGCACCCGGACGTCCTCGCCCGGGTAGGCACGCAGGAGCGGGGTGCCTGGGTCGCCGTGGACGGTGCTGGAGAACCAGTCGGCGGGGTCGCCGCCACGCAGGGGCAGCGGCACGGAACGGTAGTTGACGCCCATGACGCCCTGGTCGTCGGGAGCTCCGGGCGCGGGCGGCGGGTTGATGGGTCCGCCGTGATGGTCGCCCTCCCCCGTGTGCTGCACCATGGGCACGAAGTCACCTATGGCCAGGACGAATTCACGGTGCTTGTGCCCGTCGGGATGGGTGATGACGGCCTGGCTGCCGCGCCGCAGGGGCTTGCTGTGGTCGGTGGGCGACACCCAGGTGGCGCCCTGCGGTTCGGCGATCATCGCGCCGAACAGGCCGTGCCGCTGCCGGAAGTTGGCCATCAGGTGGTCGTGGAAGAGAACCGTGCCGAACGCCTCGTCGACGTGCCAGCGGTACGTCCAGGAGTTGTACTGGGCGAACGCCTCGTCGCCCTGGTCGATCGTGGTGGTCCCCGACAGGTAGTTCCAGCCGATCGCGGAGCCGTCGGCGACCAGCGGGTCGTACTTCACCAGGTGGGTGTGCAGACCGAGTTCGGGCTGGAAGGGCAGCTCGGG
Source organism: Streptomyces xanthochromogenes (assembly GCF_014650455.1). Classification (GTDB taxonomy): domain Bacteria; phylum Actinomycetota; class Actinomycetes; order Streptomycetales; family Streptomycetaceae; genus Streptomyces; species Streptomyces xanthochromogenes. The sequence continues at coordinate 212,492 of NZ_BMUZ01000003.1, forward strand.
ATCGAACGCGGAACCCTTGTGAGGGCCGGCCGGCAGGGCGTTGGTGAGCGTCATCTCCACGATGTCGCCCTTGTTGGCGCGGATCACCAGGGGCTCGACGGTGCGCTCCCCCGCGGTGATCTGCCGCTTGAACTCGGCCAGCCCGCCCGCCTCTTCGATCTCCTCGGCGAGCGTGTAGAACATGCCGTTGTGGTCGTGCCAGGTGACGGCGTGCTCGTCCTTGGGGTCGCCCGCGTAGTAGAGCGTGCCGTTCGTCACGACGACGTGGTAGCGGCGTACGGGCGCGCCGGCCGGTCCGACCTTGGTGAACGCCTCGCCCGGCTGCGGGTCGTCCACGAACGCGGCGGCCTCCAGGGCGGTGGGCTCGCGGCCCATGCCCGGCGGCTGCAGCGGGGTCCGCGGCGGACGGGGGTTCTTCTGCGGGTAGTGCGCCGCGTCCGCCATGAAGCCCGGGAATCCCGGGTGCTGGGGCGTGGGCCGCGGCGGCGGCGCGCGGTGCGGAAGCGGCGCGAGGGGGCGGATGCGGCGGCCGTCGGGGTAACTCCCGCTGCCGTCCTGGAGGGTGTCGAAGATCCGGAACATTCCCCACATGCCCATCATGAAGTGGACGTACATGTGACAGTGCCAGATGGAGTCGCCGACGGCACCCTGCTTGGAGCCGAGTCCGCCGATCAGGTTCAACGTTCGCCCCTCCTGCGGGCTGATGCTGACGGAGTCCACGATCGGCGAGTTCTGGTCGTCCGGGTCGACGTGCCACTGATGCAGGTGCGTGTGGAAGACGTGGGTGTCGCGCATGCCGCCGTGCAGCAGCCTGATGACTGCCGGGTCGCCCGAGTAGCCGGGCAGGACCGGCGTCGACGGGTCGCCGAACATCCACGAGCTGTGGTGCACTTCCTCGCCGTACACCTTGTCGCGCACCGGGTCGAGTTCGCCCGCGTCGAGCATCTTCTGGTAGCGGTACATCCGCCAGTCCATGGGCTCGATGCGCAGATTCACGGGCAGCATCGCGTTGTTGGGGGGCGTCAGGTCGTCCAGGGTGTCGGACTCGTCCGGCGCGACGGCGGGCGAGCCGGGTCCCGCGAAGCGTCGGACCATCGGCATCGTGTGCCGGTCCTGGCCGTCTCCTTCACCGGCGTGGCCCGGCATCCCAGGCATTCCCGGCATCGGCATGCTCGACATCGGGGGCATCACCGGGTTGTCGTTGCTCGGGTACTCCATCATCACGACGACGTACTCGCGGAAGCTGCGGTGCTCCAGGTGCACGTCCGCGTACAGGCCCGCGTCGAGCCGGCCTCCGGTCTCCGGGTCGGTCCAGGTGGCGCCGGGCGGCTCGACGACGAGCGCACCGATCATGCCGTGGCTCTGTGTCCCTTCGCCGCGCGCGTCGGCCAGGTCGCCGAAGTGGAAGACGCCCTCGTGCTCGGCGACCCACTCGTACACACGGCTCCTGCCGGGCGGCACACTGCTGTCGGGGTTGGCTCCCGCGGCGAGGCCGTCCATGGCGCGGGCGTCGTAGCGCACGCCCTGCATGGTGATCCCCGCGGGGCGCTGCAGCTCGTTGCTCAGGCGCACCCGCAGGCGCTCGCCGCGGCGCACCCGCAGGACGAGCGGCCGGGCGAGGGGGTGCGGCTTGGGAACCAGGTCGGGATCTTCCAGATAGCTGGGGAAGACTGCGGGCCAGCTCGCCCGCACTTCGCGCAGTTCGTCGGCGTCCTGCTCCAGGACGAACAGCGCGCCGTTGCGGTCGTGGTCCCCGAACTCGTTGTAGGCGATGGGCACTTGGAGGGCAACGACATGGTAGGTGCGGACCGGGCGCCCGTCCCGTGTCTCCTCGGCTGGGGTGAGTTCCGTGCTCATGTGGTGTAGTCCCCCGTCGGTGTCAAAGGTCGGCTCAGGGCCGGGTGGTGTGATCGAAGCGGGCGATCGCGAGGTCTCCGGAGACCACCTCGCCCTTCCAGCGGTAGACCTGCCCGAAGGTTCCGGCGGCCGTGTCCCGCAGGTGCCGTCTGCTGAAGGTGACCGCGATCCGGTCGCCGCGGCGCACCGGCACGGGCTCCCCGACCGGCACGTAGGCGTGCTTCCAGCTGTCCGACGTCGTGCGCGTGCGGCCGTCGCCGCCCTCCGCATCGCCGCCCTCGACGCCGTCGTCCGCGATGTCGTCGCCGGAGATGTCCAGGGCGACGTTGTCGGACAGCGTGGCGACGAAGTATCCCTGGAATCCCGTGAAGAGACCGTCGCGCTGGACCGTGTACACCAACTCGCAGGCGTACTGCACGTCTTGCTCGCGAACGCCGTCCGGGTCCTGGAATCCGTACCGGCGAAGGAGGCGCGGCGCGGCCAGGCGCGTCGAGGCCGGGATGACCGTGTCGTAGTAGAGGTCGAAGGCATCGCGCGCGCCGCGTGCGAGCAACATCGCCGCGAACGCGGCCCGCCCTCCCGAGTCCTGGGGTGCCCCGTCGCGCAGCTGCGCGTGGGCGCTCTCGGCGGCCACCGGGACGAGGTAGCTCTCCACGGTCCTCGGGAGCATCGCACCGCCGGGTCGCAGGAAGCGGCGGCGGGCGTCGTCGAGAATCGCGACGCAGTTCTCGTTGTCCGCGAGGTTGCCCAGGATCTCCGAGATGACGATGTCCGCAGGCTCGGGCAGGCGGAGGTCGAAGGAGTGCCCGGCGAGCGGCCGGAAGCGGTCCCCGAATCCGGCGTCGCGCAGGCGCTGGGCCGCGGTGTCCAGGACCTTCTCGTTCAGGTCGATGCCGTACACGCGGGCGGCACCGGCCTCCAGCGCCCACTGGGCGAGGATGCCGGTGCCGGTCCCGAGGTCGAGGACGGTGTCGCCGGGGCGCACGGCCTCGGTGATCGCGGCCCGGTAGGCGTCCATGCGGAGGCGGTCGCCGAGCATCAGGTCGTGGAAACCGTCGTCCCAGTCGAGGAGCTGCTCGGAAGCGGGAAGCCAGACCTGCTCCCGCTCGTAGAACTGGCCGAGTACGCCGGCCCGGTGCACGGTCAGCGCGTCGGCCGCGGGCCCGGCGACCGGGCAGCCGGTCGCCAGGTCGAAGCCGGTGCGGTGCAGCGGGCACGTGATGCGCAGCGTACGGGAGTTGACGAAGCCATGGACGAGGCGGCCCTTGCGATGGGTGCAGGCCGCGTCGATCACGAACTCCTTGCCCGCGACGCGGGCCCGGAGCCGGTCTCCGGGCAGCTCTTGGAGCTCCGCCTCGTTCACGCCGCCTCCTTCGCGCGCTCGACGGCCGCGTCGAACGCGCCGCCGACGAGCTCGGACACGAGCACCGCACCGACCCACACCTTGTCGGGGTCGAGCCCGCGCGCCGCCTCGTACTCCTTGATGGCCAGCTGCATCTCCTCCATGTGGAACGTGTCGATGTGCAGGTGCTCGGTGTAGTAGCGCCCGTTGGTGACGCCTAGACGTGCGCAGGCCCTGGCCTGGACGGTGAAGGCATGGGGGATGCTGGCCTCCAGGTAGGCGAGGCCGCCGAGGAAGTACTCGACGTGCTCGGCGCGCTGGGTGAGCCAGTAGAAGACGTTCAGGAAGTGGTACGTCTCGTCGCCGGTGGTGTCGAGGAAACTCTCCAGGTCCTGAGGCAGCCCGAGTTCGGAGAGGAGGTCCAGATACAGCTGGGAGTGGGCCTGCTTGAGGTTGCCGCAACCGAACTCGTCGATGAGGACGCGCATCACCGCCATCTGCGCCTTGATGGGCAGGCGCGGGATCGCCGGGAAGAAGTTCTGCGCCTCGGTGAGCCCGTCCAGGGCGAACTCCCGCACCACGTGGGCGAGTTGTGCATGGGTTGCCTTTTCGGCGAGGTAGGTTCCCGCGAGGCTGCCCGCGCGCTCCTCGGCGAGCAGCCCATCGAGCCGCCGCCGCCAGTCGGCGCGCGAGGCGACGTGCGGGGCGGCCGCGGTGATCCGGGCTACGAGCAGGTGGATCCAGTCCGCTTCCAGTTCTTCGATCGCTGCGACGGCCGCACTGGTCGGCCGGCAGCGGTTGAGCAGGAACAGGCGCTTGGGCGCGCTGTCCGTGGGCTGCGGTGCGGGCATCATGACGGTGTCCTCCTTTCCGGTCGGAGCGCCGGGCCGGCCATGGGGAGCACTTCCCTGTCCGACCGGAGCACTCCGCGCTGCTTCAGTTCGGTTTTGAGCGCCCGGAACCAGTCGTCACGGTCCAGACCGTACTTTTCGCACGCGTCCTTGAGTTCGGCGGCGCCCAGCTCGCCGGGATCGGCGAACAGGGCTGCGCAGAGGGCGGGTTCGACGTTGGCGAGGGCGAGTACGCACCCGTCGACGGGACCCGAGTCCAAAAGCAGACGCTCAAGGCCCTGTGCCACGGGCACGCCGGGCCGGGCCGCGATCAGCTCCCGGGTGAAACTCGCCGCGCCCGCCGAATCCTTGACGCCTGCCACCCCTGGGATGCGGCAGACGCGCAGCAGGGTGTCGAGCTCGATGACGTTCCGCGAGACGGCGTGCTCGTGGTAGACGATCACCGGCAGTCCGGTGGCCCCCGCGATGCGCTCGTAGTGCCCGTACATGTCGTCCTGGGACACCTCCGCGCCGTACGGAGTCGCCGCCACCACCGCGTCGGCGCCCAGGTCTTCGGCGACACGTGCACGGGCGACGACCTCGTCCGTGGTGGGCCGCAGGATGCCCGCGAGCACCGGGAGGCCGTTCGCACCGTCGACGACGGCCCCCACCACGGCGCACCACTGAGGGTCCGTCAGCTTTCCGCCCTCCCCCGTACTGAGGGCGGGAAGCAGGGCGTCGACGCCCGGCCCCAGCGAGACGACGAGGCGCGCCACGCTCTCCCCGTCCACCCCGCCCTCGTCGGTGACCGGCGTCACCAGGGGCGCGGTCACGCCGGCGAGGAGCCTCGGGCCGCTCACAGGGCGCCGGCCGGGATGCGCAGGGCCAGGGAGTCCCGATAGAGCGCCTCAAGGGGCTCCGGGAACGACGGCTCCGGCCCGACGACCGGGTCGGGAGCACGCACCGGCAGCTCGACGTGCCCGAGGAGTCGCTCGCTCACCGTGTGCAGGAGACCCTCGCGATTGTGGACCATGCCCAGCAACAGCCGCTCGTGCATGGGGAGATGGCGGGGCGTGGCGGCGTCCGTGCCGCGCCGCACGTCGGCCTCGTCGTATCCCACACGTTCGATGTCCATGACCGTGTGCAGGTGGTCCATGAACGGGTAGTAGGCGTCCTGGAGTTCACGGCTGTAGCCCCAGATGACGTCGTCGCAGCGTCCGACCTGCTCCAGGCTCATCACCAGACGCCCCGCGCAGCGGGTGACGAAGAAGGCTTTGCAGGCGCGGCGCACTTCTTCGGCCGCACTGTTCATCCCGAGGAACAGCGCGGCATCCGCGTACTCCGCGGCGAAGGAGCCGTCATCGCCCATGGCGCTCGACCACCTCGCGCATCCGCACCATCGCCTCGGCGAACAGCCGGGGCTCGCGCGCGAGGGCGAACCGGGCGTAGGCCTCGCCCTTGTCGGGCTGGCTCCAGTAGAAGAACCGCCCCGGCAGGATGTACACCTCCTCCTTGCTGAGGATCTGCTGCAGTTCGCTGGCCGTCATCTCGGGATGGTTGATCTTCGCCCAGGCGACGCTCACCGGCGCGACCGGCTCCTGGTACTCCAAGATGGTGCCGTCGAGCGCCTTGCGGATGGACTCGCGGTTCAGGGTGAGCACCTCGCGCACGGAGGCGAGGTGGTTCTGGTCGGCTTCCTCGATGTACTGCGTGAGCATGTTCAGAACGAACGGCGAGACGTTGAGCAGGACACTCGTGTGCAGGTTGTAGACGTCCTCGCGGATGTCGTCGCTGGCGGTGATCATGGCGCACTTGGCGTCCTGCACGGGCCAGGTCTTGCCGGTGTCCTCGATGGCGAGGTAGGAGACGCCGGAGGACTCGAGGAGTTCGTAGATGTCGAAGCGCGCGAGGTCCGGGTCGAAGAGCGTGAAGGACGCGAAGCAGAAGTCGATGATGAGGAGCTTGTTGTGGTCCTTGCAGAACCTGACGACCTCTTCGAAGCCCTTGCGCCCGTACTGGAGCAGGGTGAAGCCGGTCGGGTTGTTCGGGTCGACGAGGAACAGCGCGTCGGTGCGGACGTTCCGCTTGAGCTCGGCGTAGATGCGGTCCGGGTCGTGGAGCGCGGATTCCTCGATGGGATACAGCGGTACGCCCATGTTCGCCAGGACGTCGTAGAGGTTGTCGAAGCAGGGCTCGACGAGCGTGACGGACTTGCGGTGCTGCTTGAGGTACATCCCGGCGACCATCGTCGAGATCGACGCGGCGTACGAGAGGAGGGTCTTGTTCTTCGCGAGCGCCGTGGGCTGGCGGTGCAGGCGGAAGAACGCCTCGGTGAACCGCTGTTCGTACGTCGCCTGGAGCCCCTCCTCCGCCTCGTACCAGAGCTCGGGCAGGCGGGCGACGATCTTGCGCTGGGCGGCCGACTGCCGCTGGTGGGTGTGGGCGTCGGCGAGATTGAACCTGGTGCGCAGTGCCTGGATCTCGTGCTGGGTCAGATCGAGCAGCTCGGAGCCGTCCAAGCCGGTCGCGGTGCTGTGCGGGTTCATGCTTCCTCCGGTCAGATGCAGATCAGATGCAGAGGTGCCATGGGGAATGCGCGCGCAGAACCTCACCGGCGCCCCGTGCGGGGACGCCGGCGCTCCTGGGCGGAAGTCGGCGAAGGCAGGCAGAGCCCGTCGTGCGACCACGGACCTGCCGCGCTGGTACGCGATGGTCCGGGCGCCGCGTCCTCCCCGAAGATGCCCCCGAACCCCGGTCGGCCATGGTCATACAGGTCGGCCGGGCTCCGGGACGGGCATCGCGAGGTACTTCCGAGTGCGCGCGGTAACGGCGGCGTCAGCCTCTTCCTGGCCTGACCGAGAGCGCTGTGCGCGGTCGACGGCGGCCCACTCCGGCATACAGCACGGAACGTGGACGGCCCCTGAGTCCAGTCATGTGTCCTCCGTACATCCCCCGTAAACGGACCGTGGTCCGCATTTCACCCTGACACACCGAAGCCTCAACAGGCAAGCAGGATCAGGGAGTTGCTCCCACTGTTACCAAGCCGCATGGGCGTTGACTCGTATCTGTACACTCCTCGGGAAACAGCCTCCGACGTCTCGGACACATCCCATTGCGCGACCAGCAGGTCAGCAGACTGACCGACATATCGCATGGCCCACCCCGCGAGCGGGCCGACGCCGCGCGGAACCGCAGCAGGATTCTGACCGTCGCCGCCGAGCTGTTCAGCGAGGAAGGCGTCGACTCGGTCTCCCTGGACGCGATCGCCGCGCGCGCCGGGGTCGGGAAGGGCACGCTCTACCGCAGATTCGGCAGCAAGGCCGGGCTCGCCGTGGCCCTTCTCGACGCGCAGGACCGGGAGTTGCAGGAGAAGATCCTCTTCGGACCGCCTCCGCTGGGGCCCGGCGCCGGCGCGTCGGAGCGCGTCGCCGCGTTCTTCGACGGCTATTTCGACCTGCTCGACGCCAACCTGGAGCTGGTGCGCCTGTCGGAGACCACGGCCCCCGGCGTTCGGTACCAAGTGGGCTCCTACCGCTTCTGGCAGCAGCACTTGAGCCTGCTGCTCGCCGAAGCGCAGCCCGGCCTCGACGCCGAGTGCACGGCCCATCTCCTGCTCGGCATGCTGGACGCCGATCTCCATCACGCGCTGCGCGAGGGCGAGTTCAGCCCCGGAAGGGCCAGGGGGGCTCTCACCGAGACGATACGGCGGGTACTCGCGGGGTGAACCCCCGTTCGCCGGTCGCACCGGGGGCACGCCGACCGGACCCCGGCGCGATCAGCGCATCCGAGGTCCGGTCGCTTCAGGCCCGGCCGCCAGAGGTCGACTCAGCGGCTCAGACCTCCCTGATCGCCTCGATCTCCAGCGAGAGCTCGATCTCCTTGGAGACGAGGATGCCGCCGGTCTCCAGGGCCATGTTCCACGTCAGGCCCCAGTCCTCGCGGTTGATCTTGCCGCGGGCCGAGAACACCGTGCGGTCGTTGTTCCACGGGTCGCGCGCATAGCCGAGGTAATCGACGTCGAGCGTGACGGAGCGCGTCACGCCCTTGATCGTCAAGTCTCCGGTGAGCTTGCCGGCCTTGCCGTTCCAACTCACTGCCGTCGAGGTGAAGACACCCTTCGGGTGGCTCTCCACGTCGAAGAAGTCGCCGGAGCGCAGGTGGTCGTCCCGCGTCTTGTCGCCGCTGTCCACGGAGGCCATGTCGATTTCCGCGGTCACCTTGCTGTCTTCGGGCCGCTCACCGATGTACACCGTGGCGTCGACGCCCGTGAACCGGCCTCGCACCTTGGTGAGCATGAAGTGCCGCCCCATGAAGCCGACTTCGGCGTGCCCGGGGTCTATCTTCCAGGCCCCGGCGGCGGGGAGTTCAACGCCATCCACGATACGCGTCGGCGCTGCTGCGTTACTGGTCATCGTCCCTGTCCCGTCCCTATCCCTTGACTGCGAGGCGTGCGTCGGGCCGCGAAGCTCAGACGCCGGACTCGGTGGGCAGACCCGCGGCCTGCCAGTCTTCCTTGCCGTCCTCGTACGTGTAGACGTGTGCATAGCCCAGCTCGTCGAGGCGCCTGGCCGCGATCCCCGAGTTCGCGCAGGTGCTGCTCGCGCAGTAGACGATCACTTCCGCCTGCTTGTCGGGCAGCACGCCCGGGGCACGCTCGTCCACCTCGTCGTGCGGCAGCAGGAGCGCGCCCGGCAGGTGCGCCTCCTTGTAGTACGACTCGGGAAGGGCCTCGACCACCGTGACCCCGCCGGCCTCGATCTTGCGCTTGACCTCGTCACGGCCGAGATTCTGAACCGCCATGTCGCCAACCTCCAAGTGATCGGTGCGAACACCGAGGGCGCCGCACCTCTAATGAGTGCGTACGCACACACCTTAACAAGTGCGTGCGCACACATGCAACAGGCATTAGACTGGAGCCGTGACTGAGCGGGATTATCAACTTGAGGCCTGGCGGGCGCTGCTCCTCGCGCACAGCAGTGCGGTGCGCGCCATCGAAAGCGACGTCCAGCGCGACGGCCGCGTCCCCCTGACGTGGTACGACGTCCTCCTGGAGCTCAAGGGCGCAGGCGAGCGCGGCCTGCGCATGCAGGAGGTGGCGAGCCGCGTCGTACTGAGCCGTACGCGGGTGAGCCGCCTGGTCGACGAGATGGTGCGGGCCGGTCTGGTGACCAAGTCCGCCGACGCCCAGGACAAGCGGGTGTCCTGGGCGGCGATCACGGACCAGGGCGCGCAGGCTTTGCGCGCGACCGCGCCCGTCTACATGCGCAGCATCCGTCGGCACTTCTCCGCGCACCTGTCGGATGAGGACGCGATGGTCATCGCGGAGGCCCTGCACAAGGTCGCGGCCCAGGGCGACGACGAGGTCCGCTGGGAGTGAGACGAGCAGCACGCCGACGCGTCCCGGCGGCCGGTGCGTGCGACGCTCCCCCGACTGCAGTGGCTATGGGACGGGGTGGGCTCTTTCGGCTCACATCCCGAGTTGACGCTGGGGCCTTCAACTACGCCGGACGTCTCACGCTACGCCCCTCCGCCCAGACGGACCCGCCTGCGCGACCCCCAGCTCCGGCTCTTCAATCCGCGGGTAACAGCCCTCAAGGAAGGAGACAGGCAACGGAACAGGGCCTTCTCCCGCTCCCTGTTCGCAACCCTGAGTGACCGGGCAGGGGGGCTGCCACGAGAAGACGATCGCCCAGGGCAAGCACCACCCAGGCCCTGCTCTGCCTCGCCAGACGCCGGACTGACGCCCTCTTCACGATGCGCCGCGACGGAACCTGCTACCAACCTCAACCCGCCAAGTCAGGCTGCATCGCCGAGAGCCCGCCGCGCTTCGGCCCACAGCCGGTCGAACTCCTCCGCGGAGATCTCGGCCGCCTGGCTCTGGTCCTGCCAGCCGTCCGTGGAACCTTCGGCGAGAACGCCGTACTGCCGCTCATAACGGACCATCGCCGCGAGATCGCCCTGATCACGCAAGTGCAGCACCTCTTCCAAGGCGGCCGCCGTCACCGGACGCGAGTCCCGCCCCCGGACCTCAACCTGCCGAGCGGCCCAGCCTCCGTCATCGGCCTCGAAATACAGCCACAGATCTTCATCCGTCAGCCGGCCCAGGACACGGTTCCCGGCCAGCGCTTCCCCAACTGCTTCTCTCTTGCAGCAACTTGGCCGCATCGCTAGGCCAACCCTCGATAGGTGACGGTTTTTTCGGGGCCCAGCTCATAGGCGATGCGCTCGGCCAGCCTCCCACCTCGTTGGTCGAGCTCCGCCCGCCTCGCGCTGTCGCTGTCCTCGTCTCGCTCCCGCAGGTAGAGCTCCATGTTGGCGTCGATGTCGCCGGACCACTGGTACAGGTCGGCGACGAGTTCGTCAGAAAGGTCGAGGCCGAAGGCAGGGTCATCCGGAGCAAAGTCTTCAACTCCCTCCGCACGCAGCGGATGCCACCCATATTCGCCTTCGACAGTGAGGTACAGCGGAACCGGCGGGCTGGTGTGCGCGTAGGCGGACCAGTGCAGGCGCGGGCACTGCCAGCACACGAACTTCGTTGTGCTGTGGCCTTCGTCCCAGTAGCACACGACCCACAGGGAGCCGAGATGAACGGCCACGGATCGTGCGAGCTCCAGCCCTCGTTTCTGACGCGCGCGCAATTCCTGTGGGGAAGCGGTCCCTTGAGCAGCACGAGCCCCGGACCATTCGGTCAACTCCTGTACCAGTCGGTCGGAGAGTGCCAATTCCGGGTCATTGAGTGCAATATTGCGTTTGGGACCATCGAAGCCCGCAACGTTGGCGCCGTCCAGTACGTAGAGCGGTGACGACTGCCCTGTGGCACGGACGAGCAGGTGGCCTGGTTCCGAGGTGATGGTCATGCTGGGTTCGCTCCTTCGATGAATCCGTTGTCTCCCGAGTCCCCGTTGGGGATGACGCCTGGGCACCCCCGTGACACCAGACTCGATCCGGTGTGGGGCAGCTGATCGGCATCGAGGTCGCTTGCCAGCAGCCACTGCCGCAATGTCTACGAAGCCGAATTGCGCGTGGACCCCAAGGCTGCCGAGGCGCATGGCTTGAACGGAACGCTCCTGACATCTCCGCTGATCTCGGCAGCCCGGGGAGCGAGGCAGCCGCGGGCTGTCGCAGGCTAACCGCGACACCCAGCACTACGGCCCCTTCCGAAGCAGCTCAAGCCATTTCCCTGATCAGCGATCAGCGGTCGGGGATACGGGATCAGTGGACGACTCCGGCCGCGCACACATCGGCGAGCGCCTGCCGTGCCAGCGGGCCGAAGCCCTCGCTGTTGTCGGTGTCGATCCACTGGTCGTAGGCGATCTCCCAGGCAAGCGAGCCCAGTTGCGCGGCCACACGCGCGGTCAGGCTCGGGATTCCGCGGCGATTGAGGGCGTCGATCATCGAGGCGGTGAGCTCGATTCTCTTCAAGGCTTCGCGTTCGCGCAGTTCCGTGGTGGCGTTCAGCACGGCCTGGCGCCGGCCGCTGAATTCGCGGCGGTCCGCGGTGAAGAACGTCCGGCCGAGCGCGTCGAGGGCCTCGGCCACCGAGTCGAGCGGCCCGGACTCCGGTGGCGCCGAAGCGATCCCTTCGACGAGCAGACCGGCCACCGTGCCCCCGCCGAAGAGCACCTCGCGCTTGTCGGGGAAGTACCGGAAGAACGTGCTTTTGGTGAGACCGGCGTGCTCCGCGATCTCGATCACGGTCGTGTTCTCGTAGCCCTGCTCCTCGAAGAGATCGAGGGCAGCGGCGGCGAGTCGTCCAGGTGCGTCGGGTTGCCAGCGAGCCATGGGAACAGTGTACGGGACTTGGTCCCATCACTGGTGTACGGTCGATAAGACCAAGTCCCATCACTGGCCAGGAGTCACCGATGAGTAGAGCTGTGCGTTACCAGCGGTTCGGCGGTCCCGAAGTACTCGAACTGCAGGAGATACCCGAGCCGCACGCCGCCCCGGACGAGGTCCGCGTCCGGGTCACGGCCGCCGGGCTGAATCCGATGGACTGGCAGATCGCCAGCAAGCCCGACATGGCAGCACAGTTCGGCCTCTCGCTGCCGGCCGGGTTCGGCAGCGACTTCGCCGGCGTGGTGGACGAGGTCGGCGCCGAAGCCACCGGATTCACGGCCGGCGACCGGGTGTTCGGGGCGGCGATCGGCCGGTCCGTCGCGGATTTCGTGCTGGTCAAGACGTCGGCCGCAGGTCTGTGGCCCACCCCTGACGGCATCGGCGACGAGGTGGCGGCTACGCTTCCGGTGTCCGGTCTGACGGCCTCCGCCGCGCTCGCCGCGATCGAACTCCGCGCCGGGGACACCGTTTTGATCGGTGGAGCGGCAGGGGGCGTGGGCATCTTCGCCGTGCAACTGGCGAAGCTTGCGGGCGCCCGGGTGATCGGCACCGCATCCGAGGGTACGTTCGGATTCCTGCGCGGGCTCGGCGCCGAACCTGTGGCGTACGGCCCTGGCTTGGCGGACCGGGTGCGGGCCCTGGCGCCCGAGGGGATCACCGCCGCAACCGACCTGTTCGGAAGGGAGGCGGCCGAGACCGCCCTCAAGCTCGGCGTGGCACCCAAGCGGATCTCCGTCGTGGCCGACGGGCCCGCCCCGCCACCCGGTGTCAGCAAGGCGGGCGCACTCGACGCGGGTCCGGGCTCCCTGGAACGGATCGTCGACGCGATCCACGCCGGCGAGATCACGGTTCCGATCGCGGCGACCTTCCCGGTAGAGCGGATCCGCGAAGCCGTGACGACACAGGCCGAGAGGCACGTTCACGGCAAGATCGTGATCAGCCTGTGAACCGGCACGAGCCCGGGCTCGGCGACCAGGATCCACTCTCACAACAGGGCCTAGCGCGGCCGAGCCCGGGCTCGTCGGGCTGGCGGCGCCGTCTCGGCTGAGAGTGGCCGCAGAGCTGCGCACCGACCGGCGACGGTCGATGTGCAGCTCGGGCCCATCGGTTCGCGGCTTCGCGAGGGGCGATCCCGTTCCTGTAACCGACGGCGCGGGCGGCCGCGTTGCGTACCGCGAGGCCCTGCGGGGTGCGGGGCACCATGAGCCTGGAGAGCAGACCGACGCGTCGCTGCCGCGGACCTGGCTCACGGCGGAGCCGCGCCCCACGTACCGTGCCAGAACCGAGTGGGGCCCGAGCGTGCTTTCCATGGAATGTCACGGCGAGTCAGAGTCTGGGGGCCATGCGATGACGGCCTGGATGGGCACGGAGTCGAGGTGAAGTGAGTTCGAGAGCCCGGTTGTCACGTCCGGCGCTCATGTGGTTGAGCCAGCGTTCGTACCAGTCGAGGAAGTCGTTGGCGGAGGAGACCTTCGGGCCCCAACACCCGTCGCTGTTGCCCGTCAGGACGCGGCCGGCGAGGGGACCGGTCACTGCGATGAGGCATACGTCGGTGCAGCCCATCTCGATGACGTGCAGGAAGAGGTCGCCTCCACGGTCCCCGGGTCTTGCGCCCTCGAAGCCTCGGGGTGTTCCCGGTTCTCCGCGCGGGTTCATGACCAGCAGGGAACATCGCTCCAGCGGCATGAGGCCGTAGAAGGGGGCCGCGCCTGAGCCACCGATGTGCATGAGGAATTGCCGATGGGCTTCGGGGAGGGCGGTGTCGTGTTCGGCCTCAAACGCAGTGATGCGCGTTTCCGCCAGCTTCGGGCCGAGACAGAACTGGTGCTGCTCTTCTCCGAAGGAGTGGCTGCGCAGAGGCTGGAACGGTATCGCTGCCAGCTTGCGACGGAGGCGGGGTACGCGGGGGTCCATGGTGCATCTTCCCTCGCCAGGTATTCATCGGACGAGCGGGGAATACGAACTCGGCTACGCATGAGGGGCGTTGACGACATTCTCGCTGCGCATCGGCGCACAGTTCGCGCTACGCGGAGTCGACCATCACGTCCGTACACAACGCTAGGATCGGCTCGCTGCTCCCGTTGATTGGATTCGGCGTTGACAGACGAACCTGGCGTGCCGGCGCCCTCCTCTCCCTCGGCCCCCGCCGCTGAACCGCCACAGAAAGCAGGCCGCTACGACGGCAGCCGTCCCGATCGGCACCGCACCGGGCCGGCGGCCCTGGCGCTCGGCGCGCTGGGGGTGGTCTTCGGCGACATCGGCACGAGCCCGCTGTACTCCGTCCAGACCGTGTTCACCGCCGACAACCACCGGGTACAGACCCATCCGGTCGAGGTGTACGGGGTAATCTCGCTCGTGTTCTGGGCCATCACCGTGATCGTCTCGGTCAAGTACGTGACGTTCATCCTGCGCGCGGACAACGACGGCGAGGGCGGCATCATGGCCCTGACCGCGCTGCTGCAGAACCACTCCTTCAAAACCCGGCGGGGCAAGGCCGTCCTGATCGCGCTCGGCATCTTCGGGGCGTCCCTCTTCTACGGCGACGGCATCATCACCCCGGCGATCTCGGTGCTGTCCGCGGTCGAAGGCGTCAAGGTCGCCACCCCGGCTCTCAGCCACCTCGTCGTCCCGATCACCCTCACAGTGCTGACCGCCCTGTTCGTCATCCAGCGGTACGGCACGGGCCTGGTCGGAAAACTCTTCGGTCCGGTGATGGCTCTGTGGTTCACGGTCCTGGCAGCCGCCGGGATCAACGGGATCAGCAAGAACCCCGCCATACTCAGGGCCCTTTCGCCCACCTACGCCGTCGCCTTCATCGCCGAACACGGGACGGTCGCGTTCGTCGCTCTGGGAGCCGTAGTACTGGCGGTGACCGGTGCGGAGGCGCTGTACGCGGACATGGGCCACTTCGGCCGCCCGCCGATCACCCGCGCCTGGTTCCTGGTGGTCTTTCCCGCACTGACCCTCAACTACCTCGGCCAGGGTGCGGTGATCCTGCGCACCCCCTCAGCCGCGGAGAATCCCTTCTTCCTGATCGTCCCCGGCTGGGCGCGGATTCCGATGGTGCTCCTCGCCACGGTGGCCACCATCATCGCCTCCCAGTCGGTGATCTCCGGTGCGTTCAGCGTGACCCGTCAGGCCGTCCAACTCGGCTTCCTGCCGCGGATGACGATCCGCCACACCTCCGAGCGGGAAGTCGGGCAGGTGTACTCCCCCGCGATTAACTGGATCCTGTACGTCGCGGTGGTGGCCCTGGTCCTGGGTTTCGGATCGTCAGCCGGGCTGGCGTCCGCCTACGGGGTGGCCGTCACCGGCACCTTCGTCCTGAACAGCGTCCTGTTCCTGGCAGTGGCCCGCAGTCTGTGGGAAAAGCCCCGATGGCTGGTGGCCCTGGGCGGAACCGTCTTCCTGACGGTCGAGGTCGCGTTCTTCCTCGCCAACCTCACCAAGATCACGCACGGCGGATGGCTGCCACTGCTCGTAGCCGGCGCAGTCTTCACCGTGCTGCTCACCTGGCGGCGCGGCCGCATCATCGTGACCCGCAACCGCACCAGGGAAGAGGGCCCGCTCCTGGAGTTCGTGGAACGCCTGCGCACCTTGGAACCGCCAGTCCACCGCGTGCCGGGCACCGCCGTGTTCCTCAACGCCAATCCCGACACCACTCCCCTGGCGCTGCGGGCCAACGTCGAACACAACCATGTCCTGCAACAACGCGTGATCATCATGCACATCCAGGTCCGCAACGTCCCCCACGTGCCCGCCGGTGACCGTCTCACCAGCAGCAACCTGGGTTTCGACGACGACGGCATCAGCGGCCTCGACGCCAGCTTCGGATTCCAGGACGAACCCAACGTCCCCGCCGCCCTGCACCTGGCCGTCAAAACCGGGCACCTCACCGCCCAGGACCTCGAAGAAGTCACCTACTTCCTGTCCCGGATCACACTCGTGCAGTCCAAACAACGGAACATGGCGTCCTGGCGCAAGAAACTGTTCCTCACCATCTCTCACAACTCCGCCCACCCAGTCACCTACTTCGGGCTGCCCATCAGCCGCTCCATCAGCATGGGCGAGCAAATCCCCCTCTGACCCTCCTCGACATGGGGCAAGCGCCCAGTCCGGAGCCGACGGCACCGGTGTGCAGGAATGATGCGAATGTCGGCCGGACAGCCATTCTCCGCGCAGATGTCCCCTCCGACCGATCGCCATCGCGCCGGTGACGCGCGTTGCCGCTGGGTGGCGTTGAGCACTCGGGTTGCGTCAACTCCGGCGAATGCAGCAGGACTTGGCGCCCATCAGCACGTCGAGAGGAAGCGTTCCCTGGCGACGGGGGACGCACCAGGGACCCGCCCCTGATCAACGCCTGCGCATCACCTCGTCCTTGACGGCACGAAGGGACCGCACGGCCTTGATCACCTTGGTTGACAGTCCTGGGACTTGATCTGCGAGGTAGCCGAGGACGGATACCCCTCCTGTGATCGAGCCGACAGCCACTGCCGCCCAACCCGCCACTTCCATATGCCCTCCGAGGGTGTCGTGATGACGGGCCGGAAGACCGAAGCCTTCCGACGCCCCCGAGAGCCCTCGAACACGAGGACTACGGATGCCGCAGGAGAATCCACTGTAGCCATCGCGGCGGCGGGCGAAAAGAGATCGGGCATGGACGGATTCACCCAGAAGTCCCACCGGACGTGAAACGCGCTGCCGGACACCTCGCCCCGGTTGTCGGCGGCCTGGCCGATGGCCAGTCCTGGCCCACGGGCCTCGGCTCCGCATTCCGTAACAGCGGTCCGCGCGATGAGTTGCCGAAGTGGACCTCGACCGTGCAGTACTGGGTGAAGTCACCCAGGGCGAGTTGAAACAGGGAGCGTGCCGGGCTACGGACGGCCCCCCGGCACGAACACTTCGGCCGCCACTCCCCCGGTTACGGCGTCGCCGAAGGCATACCGGAACTGCGCACGGTCCAGCCCTTCCTCCGGCTCCGGGTCAGGGCGGCCCTCGCCCGGAACCGAGGTAACCAGCCCCAGCAGCAAGGGACTTCGTAGATCAGAGCGTCTTGATGGTGCCGCCGTCGATGACGTGGTCGGCACCGGTGATGTTGCCGGCGACGTCGGAGAGGGGGAACGCCATCAGGGCCGCTACCTCATCGGGTTCGCTGATGCGGCCGGTCGTGGTGTCGAAGGCTCGCGGGATCTGCTGGAGGAACGCAGCGTGCTCCGCTCCGGCCCCGGCCGCCACCTTGCCACCGAAGCCTTCGAAATCCTCCCATATGGCACTCGGCAAATCCCTGGCTGAGGAGTTCGGCCCCCAGGGGGTGCGCGTGAACACTCGGCCAGGGCGGCCTTGGCAGCTCGGGGCTGTCGCTCGTGTTCGCGTCAGATGTCGTCTACGTCTGTCCGCAGGGCCGGGTCCAATCCTCGTGATCAGCCGTCCGCACCAGGGAAGATCAAGTCGAGTGTGGGGCCGAGAAGGGCAAGGAGTTCCTGCTCGGTTCGGAGGTCTCGGTGTTCGGAACGGTGGTCACCGGTGCCGAAGTCCACGAAGTCGAGTTCGGCTTCACCGCTGTCCCAGACGGTGACCTGAATACCTCGGTTCGCGGCTGAGCCAGCCAGCCATGCACTGCTCTTGGGGCGTCCGTCTTCTGGGGAGTGGCCCATCTCGGCGGTGATTCCGCGCGCACGAAGAGCCGCTTCGTTCTCACCGAACCATGTCGTGAGCGCGCGTGGGAGGTTCGGCGGTTGATGACCGCTTCCCACTGTCGGGTAGGACATCTGGAAGGCGAGGCGCTCATCGGCCTGGTCACCGATGTGAGCGAGCACAGTGTCCAGGTCGAGGAACTCCTCCCAGACCGACCGTCCGCTCGCCACTGCGAGTCTGGTCACCACAAGGTCTTCGAGTGCAGGTACCCGCTTGTTCTTCCAAACCTTGTCGGCCAGGCTGACCAGGAGGTCTTCCATCCCGGCACCTTCGACATTCCAGGCGGCGTGTGTCGCGGCGAAGCGTGCCATGACCGAATCGACGCCCTGAGCCATCAGTAGCTCACGACCGGCTTCTTCGTGCTGGGAACCGGGACCAGACAACTCGCCAGGGTGCAAAGTCTTGCCGATGTCGTGGGTCGCCGCGCCGAACAGAACGGCCTTCGGATTGATGCCCAGATCGAGATTGCGTATCGCGATCCATTCAAGGAGCTGCGCTGCAACGTCGTGGACTGCTCGCAGATGAGCTACCAGGCGCGGCGGAGCGTCGACCTTGTCGAGCAGTTCGGCTATTGCGATCGGCAGCGGACGAAGCGGGGGCCGGTCTATGTCCTGGAGGGCGATCGAGAGTACTCGCGAGGTCATCACCGGGACAGGGTAGGCACTGCGGTCGCAGTAGGTGTCCGGCTTCGAAGGCCAGGTAAGCGTCGCCGAGCTGTCGGTCAGTTGCGGCAAGCTACCCGCAGCACGCGTCACGACGGCTCAGCGAAGCAGTGTCGCGGCCCCGCGCCACTCGTCTCGGGGTTGAGTGAGCGGGGCCGCAACACCCGGCCGGATGGGGGCATCCAACCGTGAGGCGTTGATCATGTGCCCGTTATGACCCGGCTCATGCACGCCTGCCGAACCATTCTGTGATCAATCTGCTCTAGTTGGCGGCCCGATGTGGTGCCGGAGCCAGAGATTCTCTCCCGCCGGCACTACGCGTACCGGGCGCGGAGCGGTGCTCGCCAGATCTGGGGCAACCCGGCAAATGGTCGCCTGCGGGAACTCGGGCAGGTAGCCGTGGCCGGTCACCCTGGACGACGCTTCTCGCGCGACCTCACCGGAGCGGCCGTGCGCGCCCCGCACTGTCTCAAGAGCCGTGCTCCGAGATCGCGAATGCGAGGAACACCTCCCCCTCCAGCTCGGCCGCCATCCCAAGGTGAAGATCTTTCGGCGACGGCCACCAGGCATCAGCGATCGCCGAGTTGGCCCGCGCAGGCTTCGCGCTCACGCGCGGTCCATTGGAGGGACCCAGGCGGCGGGGAGCGTCATTCCTCTCGTGCGGCATTCGCACGGCCTTGCGCACTCCGCGCCGAGAGGTCTTGCCCCGCGGGACATCGTCACCAGCCTCGCGTCGGCCTGGATATGTTGGCGGCATGGCGACGCTCCTGCGGCACCCTCGACCTGGATTCACGTGGAACTGGTGGGCCGTCGACACCAAGGGTTTCCTCGTGCAGTTCAACGACGGGGCCGCCCCCGAGCACCTGCTGGCGCACGTGGACCGCGTCGACGCCGCCGCCTCATGGGCGGAGGTAAACCGCTCCGGGTGGTTCGACCGTGATCCCCTGCCGCTCCACGCGTTCGTCTGTAACGGCGAATTGCCGACCTACACCCGGAACGGCGTCCCGGCCTCCCCATTGCGACTGTCGGACACACCGGCAGCCATCGCAGACGTCGCGACCTTGGTCGAACTCAACAGGGCAGTGGGAGACACCTGGACGATCCACCTCGACGAGGGATGGGCATAGGCAACCCCGCTCTGGGCCACCCTCAGACCGAGCGCACCATCTCCCGAGCTGCCTGATGCACCGTCAAGGCCCTTGCCCCGTACGTACGGGACGGGATCAGTGCGGACGGGGGTAGACGCCGCACGAGGTGATCGGCTTACCTTTCGCGTCGTCGAGGCAAACGCCGGCGTAGGAGCCGCCCCCGACGACGTCCGCGTGCAGCGTGGCGGGGACCGATGTCACCGTGTTGCAGTGAGTGCTGCTGCTCCTGGCTCCCAGGGGGTTGGCGAAACCGTCGAACACGCTGTACCAGGCGCGTCGGCAGCCCTTGGACGTCAGAGTCCCGGTGAACGTGGCCGAGCGATTGTACCAGTGCAGGGTGCCCTTGATGAAGCTCCCGGCCCCGTCGGACACGTACACGGCAGAGGGGGGCAGAGCGGCGGGAGCGGCGGCTACCGACGGCGCGGCCAGCGCCGTGGACGCGGCCATGAACGCCGCCGTGAGGAGGGTGAGAACGGGAGGTCGGCGCAGCACGGGCAGGTCTCCTTCGCTGGCGGCGGGACGCCGTGACTGACCCCCCTGAAACCGCATGGTGCGCGGAGTTTAGCGCGCGGGCCCCTCGTCGGCGGCGCCCTGCCGGGCTCGCCAAAGCTTGCGTACGACTCCTGTCGGATTGAGCTCGTCTGCCAGCACTTCTGACTACTCGGCAACGTGGCCCTAGTCGCTTCCGCGTCAAGTCATTCCGTTTCAGTTTTGCTTGCCCGCTCGGTGTCGCGATCCTGCTGTCCCGGTACAACGTCGGTATCCAACTGGCCAAGCCACCAAAGGAGTTCATCGCCGCGCACGCGGCCGGCTCTCCGTCTTCCCATTGGCGGCCGAGACCTGGAGACCCGGCAGGACCACTCTGCGTCTCGCCCTACCAATCGATGAAGACCTGGACGCAGTTCATGTAGAGGAACAGGCCGATCGCAAAGAGCAGCCAGGCCAGCAGCAGGGTGTAACCATCCCAGGAAGAGAGCGCCGCACGGCGCGGTCGCCGGGGCCACGGCCTCTTGGCCCTGGGAAGCCAGGAGCGGCGAGCGGGAGAAAAGACCGGGAGCGGTGCCAGGACAAGGGCGGCCACGTACCACCCCAGCCCTGCGAAGAGGTAGGCGACGAACAGGTCCGCACCGGGCAGGTCTTTGGGCAGAAAGGCCTCGACGACTCCTGGGGGCCGCACCGGGGTCCACAGCATCGAGGCACCCGTTGCGCACCAGAGCACTGTCAACGCCAAGGCGACCGCATAGGAACGGGTGAGCTGGGCGGGCGTCAGGCGCCGGGCGGCCAATCGGTCGGCCATCCGGAGAAGTGCCGCCGTCGAAGCCACGGCCAGGACCGCGAGGGCCGTGCTCTGGGAACTGGTCGGTGCGAAGATCAGTCGCGCCAGGGCGAAACCCGGAGGGAACGCCGCGGTCACCCGGAATGTGGAAACGAGCACACGCGGCGCGAGCGGAGCGCGGAACCGGTCGGCGACGACCGGGACGGGTACGGGGTCCGCCAGACCCGGTGCGGAGTCGGGCCGGCACACCGCCTCGACCAGGGCGAAGAGATGCTCCGGGCGCTGTTCACGGAAGTCCAGCCACTGATAGCGCCTCAGCGCCCCGGTGTCGGCGGGTATGGCCACCTGGTCCAGCAGCACGCAGATCGTCCGCGGCGCCCCTTCCTCGATGGCCTCAGCCACATCCGCCCAATCCACATGCGAGCTGACGAGAACAAACGTCCAGCCCGCGTTCGGCGCGACAGCCTCCGTGTCCGGTGCGGAGCTCGCCCCAACACCCGCCAGTCGAAAGGCCGTACGCAGGAGTTCGGCCATGGACTCGTCGGCCCCCGCCGGGCACCGCACCTGCAGGCGGACGTTCCCAACCGGTCGACCCTGACCGACCCCGTTCCGCTTGCACAGCAGTCGCCACTCCCGCAGAAACCGCTGGTCCATGTCCCGCCGCCGCGCCTCCGGCTGCCCCGCATCGGGCCGGGGCTCATGAGCCAACTGCCACATCTCCCGCCACCCCGCCCGTAGTCCCGGGCTCCGGCTGGGGCGGACGGCACGCCGCCTCGGTCCCGAAGCCACATGCGGGACCTCGGTGACGCGGCGACGCTGGTAGGCGACGCCCATCCCGGCGGGCAGCCACAGATAGAACCATCGGGACCACAACGCGCAACCCAGGCAAACCACTGCGGCCACGGCGGCGACGGCCAGGACCCGGACCGCGGCGGCCCCCTCCTCGGTCACCGCCGGCGGAGTGGGCCAGACCTCCCTCGCCACGGTGGGATCGCCGATGTCAGGCAGGGCCAGCACCGCCCTGACGCCGTAACCGCACACCGCCGACACGCCCCCGGCGGCACCGACCGCGACCACGAGCGAGAGCCAGCCGCAGCTCCGTCGCGCGAGGCCGACCGCCACAGCCAGCACCGCCGGCCCGAACGGGGCCGCCATCACGGTCATCGTGAGAAAGGAGAACTGCGCGACGTGCCAACGCCCCAGTCGAACCCCGTTCAGCGCATTGCCCCGCCACACACGGGACGCCTCGAATGGGCTCCTCTCGGCGAGATGCCCCACCGAGATGTCCAGCCTCACCAGGAGCACGCTCGCCCAGACCAACGCGGCGCCCATGATCGCGGCACAGACCACGAACGCGACGATGGAGGCGGGCACGCGAGGCCACGGCAGGCGCTGCGGCACCAGGCGACCGGTCCTGGGCTCCTCACCGTCCGGCTCGCTGCCAAGCCGTGCCCCGGTCCCGACGATCTCCTCGCCGAGCACGTGATTCCGCTGCCAGAAGCGGACGCGCAGGTCGTGCACCGGATAACCCGCCAGCTCGGGCGGCACCTCCGTGCCTGCGATCACGCCTACGTACACCGGAATCCCGCGCTCCAGCGCCCTGCTCCACTCCAGGCGAACGTACTCCGAGGCAATCGCCGCGGGCGAGGCCAGCAGCAGGAGCGCATCGGCCGTCTCCAGCGCGTCGTCCCACGCGGCCTCCCAGTCCATCCCCGGACGCAGCCGTTGCAGATCGAACCAGGGATTCAACGGTTCGTGCGCCCAAAGCGCCGCGGTCACCGCCTCCGCCGAGTGGAAGTCGCGCCGCGAGTAGCTGACGAAGACCTTCAACGGCCGGCCGCCGCC
Organism: Streptomyces xanthochromogenes; assembly: GCF_014650455.1. GTDB lineage: Bacteria > Actinomycetota > Actinomycetes > Streptomycetales > Streptomycetaceae > Streptomyces > Streptomyces xanthochromogenes. The sequence goes on from NZ_BMUZ01000003.1 coordinate 234,982, forward strand.
TGCTGGCGCTCCCTGTAACTCGTCGCGCCCGTCCCCCACCGCAGCCCCCATCTTCGACGGTCCCCCTCGGCATGCCAATGCCCTCCCCGCCGAAGCACCGGTTCACACCTTCCACTGACATGGCTCTGGCTTGGGTTGGTGCGGATCCCAAGAGGGTGGAGGGGCCCACGGACATGCACCCGGTGATCAAGTCCGTGCCGGCGAGGCAATCGTCGACAAAGGCGGGATGCGTCTGTGCCGATACGCATAACTGCCGCTCCGGATAAGGCAGTTGAGGGTGCGAGGGAGTCAGCAGGTGTGCCCTCGCGGAATGGGGCCGACCGGATTCACTTTCCGGTCGGCCCCATTCTTCGCGTGCGGGCTTGGCTTGTTTCCGCGCGCGCCTGCCCGCTGCTTTCCGCGTGCGGCTGCCCGCTGACTCGCGCCGGTCTCCCAGCCTGGCTCAGCCCTGCGCCAGCTCCGCCACCGGCTGCCACTTCTCCCACACCGCGAGACGCTGCTCGTAGTCCGCCTTGGCAATGCCCAGCGGGGCCGAACCGAAGAAGCAGCGCAGCGGCGGCTCGTCGGCGTCGACGATCTTCAGTACGGCAGCGGCGGACGCGGTCGGGTCGCCCGGCGTGCCGACGCGCTTGCGGCGCTGCTCCTGCACCTGCTGGTGGAAGTCGGCGTATGCCGGCAACGGCTCGGACGTGCTCGACGAGGAACCCGCCCAGTCGGTGGCGAACCCGCCGGGCTCGATCAGCGTGACCTTGATGCCGAACGGCGCCACTTCCTGGGCCAGCGCCTGGCTCATGCCTTCGAGCGCCCACTTCGACGCGTGGTAGATCCCGACCAGCGGGAAGGCGCTGATGCCTCCGATGGAGGAGACCTGGAGAATGTGACCACTGCCCTGCTCACGCAGGAACGGCAGCGCCGCCTGCGTGATCCAGAGAGCGCCGAACAGGTTGGTGTCCAGTTGTGCGCGCGCCTCGGCCTCGGTGAGTTCCTCGATCAGGCCGAAGTGGCCGTAACCGGCGTTGTTGACCACCACGTCGAGACGCCCGAACCGCTCGTGCGCCTGCTGTACGGCGGCGAAGCCCGCCTCACGGTCCGTCACGTCGAGACGCAGGGGCAGCAGGCGTTCTCCGTACTTCTCCCGTAGGTCATCCAGTGTGGAAAGGTCGCGCGCGGTCGCGGCCACCGAATCGCCGCGGTCGAGGGCGGCGATGGCCCACTCCCTGCCGAAGCCGCGCGAGGCGCCGGTGATGAACCAGATCTTCTGCGTCATGGTGCGCTCCTCATGGAAACTCGTCGTCCGTACGGACAGCACGTCGCGGTGTTTCTCCCACCAGACAACACCTTCGAGTGGACTCGAAGGCAACTCCGGTGCTCCCGGAGGAGGCGTTCCGGGACGACCTCGATGGCATTCGACCGCGGTGCGATGTGCCACCGTCCGGTGGCGGTCTGTGGCGGCGCGTCCTGCGGCCCGTGCGCGATGGGCTCAGGATTCCTCGGCCGCGACGTCACCGGCGGACAGGGCCGCCGCCCGCCTGCGGCGGTACACCACCGCCCCGCACGCCGCGAGGCACAGGACCGCTATGGCGGACACGCCCAGGGCCGTCTGCTCGGCGAAAAGCCGCCCCAGTCCCTTGAACACCGCGAGCCCCGCCGTCGCGTAGATCAGCGCCCAGGCCGCCCCGCCGACGAACAAGGCAGGGAGGTAGCGCGACAGCGGCATGCGCATGCTGCCCGCGAGGAAGTTCGCGACGGTCTGGAAGCCGACGGTCAAGAAGGACACGGCCACGGCCAGCGCGCCCCAGCGCTGGATCGCCCGCTCGACGCGGCGGAACTTCGCCGAGGAAATCGGCCCGGAAAACCTGCTGCGCCGGGCACCGGCGCCGGCGAGCCATCCGACCGCGAAGGTCCCTCCGGCACGGAACAGCACGATCACGTACAAGGCTGCGGCAGTGAGCAGGACCTTACCCATGGCACCTCGCCCCGGGCTCAGCCCCGCAACGCATCACGTGCCCCACCCGCATGGCGTCCCGCCCCCGGTGGACGCAAGCCCGGTCACCGTCTCTCACCTGCGCCCTGCCTCTACCCGTTCCGTCCAATGGAGCCCGCCCTCGGAACCGGCACACGATCTTGTGCGCCCGCACGCCAGGCACGTTCAGCCTAACCGAACGGGCGTGCGGGGTCTGAACCTCCGGAGGAACGACGACGTAACCCGCTGGGTTCGATGAGTCACCGGTCCCGTCACCTCCGGGAGGGGCCACATGCCGAAGTCCGCCAAGACACTTGCTGGCGCGGGCGGTAGTGGCGAGAGGTGTTCCGCGGTCCGCAACGGGATGCAACTGTGCGCAGGCCCATACAAGCCACTGGGCGAACTGCCCCACAGCTCAGCTCCAGCTTCCGCGCACGGGTGGCGTGGTCCACGAAGAGCAGTCACCACATAGGTTCTGGGCGAACGGAAGCCAGCGACTGTCGGCAGTGCGGCCTACGACCAAGTCCTCCTCACCTTCATCTCGGGCCCCCTGCATCAGCTTGGGTTGGTGGGGCCGTTGGCTGCCCCATTGACGATGGCTGGGCCTAGCTCGTCGCGGGTGCCGGGCCAGGCTGCCTTGCCAGGCACCCGCGACGAGCCTGGCAACGAATGGTGCTTCTGGGGTAACGGTGGCTCCGTCGGCCGGTCAGTTGAACCGCGGCGCTTCACGGATGGAGAACATGAGGCTCCCGTCGGGACGCCAAGACCTGCTGCTGCGCGGCAGGGATGCATCCGGCACCTCACACATGACGGTCGCGTGGCGAGACACCTACGCCTACCTGTAGGGCGAGAAATCGCCAGGTAGCCAACAGCACAAGCGGATGTCCGTGGCCGCGCTCGAAGGCGGCCACGGACGGTGAACGGGACTACTGCTTGTGCACCCAGTAGTCGGGCGGGAAGTCGCCGGGCTCCGTACGCCGAGCCCACCCCGTCGCGGAGAGGGGGACGCCCTCGATGCCGGGCTCGGTGGGTTCGGCTGGATCCGTCGCCTCGCAGAAGGCGTCCCCCTCGGCGTTGCCCTGGCTCGGCGGGGGGTATCCGAAGGTTCCCGGCTGATTCACTTTGACGCCCTTCGTTGACGGTTCAGATGCACGTCCACGAGGACGCCTTCCCGTACAGCAGGGTCCCCCGCACCTGGGTATCGTCCTGGGCCATAGCATAACTGCGGGCCTCCAGGCGGTAGTTGTGGCGACCGCCCGAGCCAGAGCAGTTGAGGAAGAACGTCGTATCGTTGTGTTGGCCACTCGTCTGCGGGCCTATCAACGAGTTGGTGATCCGTCCCCATCCTCCCTTGTCGTTGGCGAACTGCCCTTGGGTCCATTGGGTTCGGAAACTCCCTGAGCAGTCCTCACTGGTGCCGGCTTTCAGGTCGATGAGGTTGTTGGGGACAACCTCGCCCACCCACAGAGTGCACAGGAAGCTGTCCCCCGGGACCGAGGTCTACTTCAGCACTCGTGGGGTGTGAGGGCTGCACAGAGTGGTTGACCAGAAACGCTCACAAGTTCGCCTGTCGATGTGGAAGGGCCGGGCGCACAGGTGTGCCTGGCGCTAAGCAGCGCACCGGAAGCGGCTTGCGCTGCTCGACGACGATCCGGGTTTGGCCATCGCCTCAACGGGGATCTCCGGCCGCTCCGACTTGAGTCGGGGCTGCCGGACCCGGCCGGACAAAGGGCCGGGACGTGACGGTCCACTACGCTCTCGACGACCCGGCCAACTTCGTCCTGGACATCGAGGCCGAACGCCGTTCATGGAAGCAGGACATGGTCGTCAACGTAGTGGGCCTGGTGGTCATTGCGGCGGCAGCAGGGGTGGGTGCGGTCACGCTGTGCCAGGGGCCCCGGGCCATCTCCCCACGCCGGACACTCGCGCTCGGCACCAGGACAGCGGGGGTGCCTGCGTACGGGCGTGGTCCGGGCATCTGCCCAAAGGCGCCGCACCCCAAGCTGCGGGTGGACGGTGGTCGCGGTGGGCGACGGCCACGTCCAGGTCGGGAGGGGGATTTCGTCCGGGCCGTGCGCCCCCGCGGACCGGTGACCTACGGCCCGTGTCATCGCGCCGACAGCCCCTGGGGAGAGCCGGGCGAGCCCACCTAACGTGGAACATATTTCTGTTCCGTACCGGATGGGCACTGCTGTCGCCCTGTTCCGGGCCACCACGAGGAGCACTCGTCCATGTCCCCCACGGCCACCCCTTCCCGCACCGGATCGGAGGTGATCGCAGAGAATCGCGCCCCGGTCAGGGGTCTGCTGCCGTTGTGTTTGAGTGAGGCGGCGGAGCGGTTCTCCTTAGCGGTCCTTCTACGGCATGAGGGCCGTGCTCGCCCTCTTCCTCGTCGACACCGCCAACGGGCTCGGCATGAGCGCGGGCATGGCGACGGCTCTCGTCGGCGCCTACCTGTCCGCGTGCTACTTCACCGCGCTGCCGGGCGGCTGGCTCGCCGACCGCGTGCTCGGCGCCCGACGGGCCGCCCTCATCGGCGGCGTCGTCATCCTGCTCGGCCACGTCTCCCTCGCGATCGACCTCGGCACGTGGACCGTCTACACCGGCCTGGTCCTGATCGCGCTCGGCACCGGTCTGCAGAAGCCCAACATGACCGCCCTGGTCGGCAAGCTCTTCGGCAGCCGCAGCGACCAGGAGCGTGACGCGGCGTACAGCAAGTTCTACGCCAGCATCAACATCGGCGGCCTCCTTGCGACGCTCCTCGTCGGCTGGCTCGGCGTGCACTTCGGCTGGCCGGTGGCCTTCGGCGCGGCCGCCATCGGCATGGCCGCGAGCCTCGTCGTGTTCCTCACCTCGGGCGGCCTGCGCGAAGCGGACGACCGGCCGGGCAATCCGCTCTCGCCCGCCGAACGCGTACGGGTCCTCAAGTACACCGCCGTCACGGTGGCCGCCATCGCCGTGGCAGTCGTCGCTTCCGCGTTGACCGGCGGCTTGACCCTGGCGCACTGCCTGACCGCGTTCTCGGTGCTCGCCGTCCTCGCGCCCGTCTGGTACTTCACCCGGCTCCTGCGCAACCGGGACATCGACGACCGGGGCCGGGCCGGCATCCGGGCGTACGTGTGGCTCTTCGCGTCGGCGGTGGTCTTCTGGGCGATCTTCGATCTGGCCGCGTCCAACGTCCAGCTCTTCGCCAACGACCACGTCGACATGCTCGGCATGCCGTCCACCTGGCAGGCGGCCCTCAACCCGATCATGATCGTGCTGTTCGCCGGCGTGCTCGCCGCGGTGTGGAAGCGGGTCAGCGTTTCGGCGCCGGCCAAGTTCTCCATTGGTCTGGTGCTGTGCGGCGCCTCGTTCCTGCTGCTCGCGGTCGCCGCCACGCAGACCACGGGAACGCTCCGCATCTCGATCCTGTGGCTGGTCGGCCTGTACTTCCTGCAGACGCTGGGCGAGCTGTTCCTCAGCCCCACCGGCCTGTCCATCAGCCACAAGCTGGCCCCTGCGGGCATGGGCTCCCAGCTCGCCGGCCTGTTCTTCCTGTCGGCCTCGACCGGCGACGCGATCGGCAGCCAGGTCGCGAGCCATCTGACCGGCACGACGCTCTACCTGGCGCTCGGCTCGCTCGCCGTGCTCGCCGGTTGCGCGATGGCCGTGGCGACACCGCGCGTCCGGGCACTCATCCAGGAGTAACGACCACGGCCACGACGGCCTGTGCGGGGTGCTGTCCGGCCAACTGCCGCTATGCACACCGCACTTGAGTGCGGGGCCCGGCCGGACCGACGCATGGGTCGACGCCGCGGATGCGGAGCGAGGTCAGCCCTTGCGGTAGGTGCGGGCGTCCTCGCCCGCGGCGAGGACCATGTCCAGATCGGCTCCGGCGGATGCGGTGACGACGACGCCGACCGCGCCTTCGACGAACGGCGCGTCCACGATCCGGGTATCGGCGGGCATGGTGCGCCCATCGGTCTCGCCGAGCAGCGCCCGGACGGTGAGGACGGCGCTGCCCATGTCGCACAGCACCGCGACGCCCCGCCCCTGGTCCACCTCCAGGGCGGCGGCGTGAATGAGTTCGGCGCTGGTGCCGATCCGGCCGTCGTCGGTACCGCCGGCCGCGCGGACCGGCGCGAGGTCGCCGGAGCCGACCATGGCCGCGGCCAGCGCGGCGGTGGACTCGGCGACCTCGCTGCTGTGCGATACGAGGACGACGCCGACGCGCCCGCCTGCCCGCACGGCCGGAGCGCCGGCGGACCTCGTGTCCTCGCCCTGCTCCGGCGTGACGACCGGTTCCGGCTGCCCTTGGGGGTCGGCCGCCATGGTGAGTGCCTCGAAGAGCAGGACGACGGAGTTCGCACCCGCGTCCTGGTGGCCGATGGAACGCTCACCGAGGTAACTGGCCCTGCCCTTGGACGCCTGCATGGGCCCGGTGGCATCCGCTCCGTCCAGGGCCGCGGCACGGGCAGCTTCGAGGGCGTCCCACACCGTTGTCCCCGCGGCGAGTTCACGGTCCAGCGCATCCAGCGCCGGCAGCAGTGCGTCGAGCAGCGTCGCATCGCCCGGGACGGCTCCGCCGAGCTTGCCGACGGCCTGGGCTCCGGCCCGCAGCGCGGCGGCGAACTGCTCGGCGGAGACGGCAGGTTCGGCGCCGAGACGCTTGCCGGTACGGCGCAGGGCCATACCGAAGAGGGGGCCGGAAGCGCCGCCGACGGAGTTGGTCAGAGTGCTGCCTGCCTGTGTCAGGAGGTCGCCTGGGCAAGCCTGCGGGGTCTGCTCGACCACGGCAGTCACCGCTTGGAAGCCACGCACCATGTTGGCGCCGTGGTCACCGTCGCCGATCGCCGCGTCCAGCGCGGTGAGCCGGGCGCTGTCACGCTCGAAAAGCCGGTGCGCCGCGGCCAGCCAGCGGCTGAAGTAGGCGGTGTCCAGGACGAGTTCGCAGTCGGGGTTCACAGTCACGCGCTTGTTCTTCCTGACGGGAGGGAGGAATGGAGGGAGGGAGGGAGGGAGGAATGGAGGGAGGGCGAAGCGGGTCGTGTGGTGCACGCGGTGCGGCGGAGGCCTGGGTCAGGCGCCCCAGCGCAGCGAGGGCGTGTGCACCGGGGCGTCCCACATACGCAGCATCTGCTCGTCGGCACGACACAGCGTCAGGGTGCAGCCCGCCATGTCGAGGCTGGTGACGTAGTTGCCGACCAAACAGCGGGCGATGGCGATGCCGCGCTCGGCGAGGATGCGCTCGACCTCGGCCCGAACGACGTAGAGCTCGATCGGCGGAGTCGCGCCCAGCCCGTTGACCAGGAGGATCACCGGATCACCGTCGGCCTGCGGAAGGTCCTCCAGGATGGCGTCGAGCATGACTTCGGCCGTCTCCGCCGCAGTGGTCAGCTCCGCCCGGCGCCGGCCGGGCTCGCCGTGGATGCCGACGCCGATCTCCATCTCCCGCTCACCGAGGCGGAAGTTGGGAGCGCCGTTGGCGGGGGTGGTGCACGAGGACAGGGCGACCCCGAAGCTACGGCTGCGTTCGTTGGTCCGGCGGGCGAGCGCCGTCACCTCGGCGAGCGTGCCGCCGCTGTCGGCCAGCGCGCCGGCGAGCTTTTCCACGAACAGGGTGGCACCGGTACCGCGGCGGCCCGCTCCTTCACCGCGGGCGACCGCCACGTCGTCGTCGACCACCACCGTCTCCACCTGGATGCCGTCATCGACGGCATCCTCGGCGGCCATGCCGAAGTTGAGGACGTCCCCGGTGTAGTTCTTGACGATGTGCAGCACCCCTGCCCCTGTGTCGACGGCGGCGGTGGCCCGGCCGATGCGGTCCGGGACCGGCGAGGTGAAGACCGGGCCCGCGACGGCGGCGTCCAGCATTCCCGGACCGACGAAGCCCGCGTGCAAGGGCTCGTGTCCGCTGCCGCCGCCGGAGAGAAGCCCGACCTTGCCCGCCACCGTCCCGGCGGCCCGGGTGACGATGCCGGACTCCACGTCGACGGCCAGCTCCCGATGGGCGGCAGCCATACCGCGCAGGGCGTCGGCGACCACGCTCTCCGGGGTGTTGATGAGCTTCTTCAAGGCAGACCTCTTCCTCGTGCGACTCTGCGCGCCCAAAACGTCACAAGCGGAGCCTGAAATGACTACAGAAACCAGAAGCAAGAACGAGTCAATTACTATCTCGCGGCGAATTTACAGAATTCTGGGACTTGTAGGCCCTGGGTCCGATTCAAACCCCAACCATGGAATCCCGCATGGGTCATTGGTCCCGGGTGAGGCAGGAGAAAGGCCCGATCAACCGCCACCCCTGGCGTGTCGACCACCATAAAAGTGCCACCGACCAGTTCGCGGAACGGGCTCTCCATTTCATTCGCTTCAGAACTCGGTGACAGCTGTGGCACACTCCAATCAGCGGCTTCGGAAATCCGCCCGAAGGCCGCGCTGCGGTCTCCCCTTTATTTCTCCGACGCAGCAGAAATAGACCGGCATCCGGTCGTTCCAGGAGGTCCCTCCATGAATTCTGTCGGCATCCGAATGCTGATCAGCCCGCCCAAGTACGTCCAGGGCGCCGGCGCCGTAAGGCAGTTGGGCGAGCATCTCTCGCGGCTCGGCGAGAACGCCGTGGTCCTCGCGGACAAGAGCGTGTGGGGCTTCGTCGACGAGGCCGTGACCCGGTCATCGGCCGCGGCCGGCGTGAAGCTCACCAAGGTGGTCTTCGGCGGCCTGTGCACACAACGGGAGATCCACAGGATCACTGCACTCACCCGGGAGGCGGGTGCGGATGTGGTCGTGGGCGTCGGCGGCGGCACCGCCGTCGACACCGCCAAGGCCGTCGGTCACGCCTGCGGCGACATCTCCGTCGTCAGCACCCCGACCGTCGCCTCCACCGACGCCCCCACCAGCGCGCTCTCCGTCATCTACACCGAGGAGGGTGCGTTCGAGCGCTACTCCTTCTTCACCCGCAACCCCGACCTCGTCCTGGTCGACACCGCGCTGGTGGCAGCGGCCCCGAGCAGGTTCATCGTCTCCGGCATGGGAGACGCCCTCGCCACCTGGTACGAGGCACGGGTCTGCGTCGCGTCGAGCCGAACCGCGATGGCCGGGGGCCTCGCCACCGAGGCGTCGCTGGCACTGGCCCGGCTGTGCTGGGAGACCCTCATGGAGTACGGCCCCCAGGCCAGGCTCGCCGCCGAGCAGCACGTCGTCACCCCGGCGCTCGAGAAGATCACCGAGGCCAACACCCTGCTCTCCGGCCTCGGGTTCGAGAGCTGCGGCCTGGCCGCGGCGCACGGAATCCACAACGGCCTGACCGTGTCTCCGCGTGTGCACGGCAAGATGCACGGCGAGAAGGTCAACATAGGCACCCTGGCCCAGCTGGTCCTGGAGGGATCCTCCACCGACGAGCTGGACACCTTCCTCCGCTTCGGCTACGAGGTCGGCCTGCCCACCACCCTCGCCGAGATAGGCCTCATCGACCCGGACCGCGCGGAACTCCTCGCCATCGGCCGAGCCTCGACCGCCGAGGGCGAGACCACCCACAACATGCCGTTCTCAGTGACCCCCGACACGGTCGCGGACGCGCTGGTCGCCGCCGACGCCCACGCCCGCGCCTTCGCCAAGAAGCAGGCCTGACCACACGCAGGCACCATGGTCGAGAGCTTATCGCCCTCCGTGCTTTGGGCACCGACGGTTCATTACGGTGGTGCTCATGATGCCTAGACCCACCGCCCAGGACGTTCGGCGCATTGCCCTCTCCCTTCCCGAGACCGTGGAGAAGGAGGCCTGGAGCATGCCCACCTTCCGGGTGTCCGGGAAGATGTTCATCACCGTTCCCGATGAGCAGACCTCGTTCGCCGTGCGCTGCCCCCGCCATGAGCGGGCCGAACTGATCGCGGCCGAACCGGAAAAGTTCTGGGTGCCCGCCCACGAGGCAGGGTCGAACTGGGTACGCGTACGCCTTGCCGCACTGGAAGGACTGGACGAGCTGCGCGACGTCCTTGAGGACTCCTGGCGCCAAGCCGCCCCCGAGCCACTGCTCGAAGCCCACCCGGAACTCGGCCCCGGCCAGGATGCCGCTTCCACTTGAGGGCCCGGGCACAGGGCACCGGCTACGGTCGAGACACGGGTCTCCGCATCTCCCTTCCGCAGGCGGAAGGGAGATGCGCTATGACCAGCTGTGCTGCGCCCGGCAAGCTGTCCAACCGGCCCACCGTGCGCCCTGGATGGACACCATTGCCGGGAGGCACGACCGCTTCCGCCGTTCCTACGTCGGCGGCGGCTTGGCCGGCGCGACGACCGGCGCGCCGTCCTTGTCGGTCATGAAGTCGCGGTGAACCGGCTTCTTGTCCGTCGGCTTCGGCAGGCTCGGGCACGCGATCCCGTCGCCGTCCCGGTCCAGTTCGTTCGGGTCGAGTGCGTCCGCCCGCAGCACCGCTTGCGCGTCTGCCTGGGCCTTGAAGGCGTCACAGTTGGCAACGTGCCCCTTGTGCACATAAGGAGCGACATCGAACGCGCGCACCGGAGGTCCGTTGTCGCCGCACCCGGTCAGCGTGGTCGCGGCGATCACCGTGATGGCCGCGAGCGAGGCACGACGCCCCGGTCGTAGCCGGCGATCCGGACCCTGCGAACCCTCCGGCTCCTGCGGCCCCTTGTGGATGTTGCGTGGCTGGTCCGGCATCGCCCTAGACCGATCCCGTCCGGAACACCGCGACGGTTCCGTTCGCCGGATCGACCGCGTACACCTTCCCCGTCGTGTTGTTCGTGGCCAGCGCACCGAACTGCCGAGGCGTGCCGATCGGAGCTTGCGGCAGCAGCGTGCCGCCGTCGGCCACCCCCAGGCCGCCCGGAGCGCCGAGTACGTTCTGTTGCGCGACGAAGACCCTGTTGAAGTCCCTCAGCACGGTCAGCTTGTGGCCCTGGTTCCCGGGGGCCGTCGACACCCCGCAGACCGCCGCTTGCCCCGTGACGGTCGTTCCGACTATTCGGTCGATGCGGCCCCCGGCGCCGCCGCAGCTCGCTCCACCGTCCAAGTAGACGTAGACCGACCCCGCCGTGACGTTGTAGACCGCCGAGTTGGGTCCATAGGGCGTTCCCACCAGGTCGTTCACCGCGGTTGAACTGCCGTCGCCGGGGTTGATGGCGATCGTTGTCGCGACGGCCTTCCACGGGCCCGTGGGATTCGCCGGGTTCACGACGCATCTCTTGGCGAGGAGGTAGACGAGGTTGCGGCCCGGATCGACGGCCGTGCTGCCACGAGCGGAGTTCGCCACGAGAACGTCCCCGGCGTTGGTGCCGCAGGACGACTTCGTCGGGAACTGCGCTACGACGGCGGCGCCGTGGGTCTGCGACGAGATGGCGAATAGGCCGATGCCGGCGGCGAGGCTCGTACCGGTGCCGATCCCCGCCTTTGCCAGGTACACCGCGTGGTGCACGGAGTCGAAGGAGAAGTCCATGCCGTTGCTCGCGCCCACGACTCCCGGAGCGGGCAGTGGGATCGGCGTCGCCGACGAGCTGCCGGCCACGATGTAGGCGACCGTCGAGGTGCTCGCCGTACCGCCGCCGATGTAGACGTCGCCGTTCTCGGGAGAGACGGCCAGGCCGGTGACTGTCGTCGTGAAGCCGCTGACGCGGGTGACCTGATTGGCGTTGGCCGTGTCGATGATCGCGACGCCGCCCGTACCCCCGACGTAGACCTTCCCCGTGCCGGGGCCGCCGACCGCGATGCGGGTGGGGCTCGAAACAGCGCTGGAAACGTCGATCGGAGTGCCGATCGGGGTGTCGGTCCTGCCGTCGATCACGGTCACGTTGTTGCTACCGCTGGCCACGACGTACAGGCGATTGGCCTTCTCGTCGACCGCGAGGTCGGCCGGATTCGTGCCCGCCTGGATCGCGTCCGCTCCGCTCTCCGTCGGCGTGGACGTGTCGTGCAGCGCGAACGACGACTTTTCGCCTCGACCGCACTTGTTCTCCTCGCCGACCACCACCGTGTTGTAGACCGGATCGCCGGCCAACAGCCCGTCGACCTTCAGGTCATCGGCTGTCCCGTAGTGGCCGTGCCGTGCGCAGTAGGACTCCTCCGCTGTGCGCAGCGTGGCCGCGTCCGCCGCGATCGCACTCTTGTGGCCCTTGTCGCCGATGCCCCTGACGGAGAACATCACGATGGCGGCAAGGACGCCGAGGATCACAATGACCACGAGCAACTCGATGAGCGTGAAGCCGTCCTGGCGTCTGGCGCGCAGTGAGAACGGCTGATGGTCCGATGGCATGGCAGTCGGGGCTTCCTTCAATCGATGGTCCGCATACAGCCCGAGCGCACGCGCGAGCCCTTGTCGCGTCACGGTGCTGCCCGCCGCACGGGCTTGACGTCCTTGGCTCCCGCCAGGTCCGGGCACGCGATGCCCTTCCCGTCGTCGTCAAGGTGATTCGGGTCGGTCGGCTCGAAACGCAGGACGGCCTGCGCGTCCGCCTGGCTGGCGAAGTCCGGGCAGTCGTAAGCGTCATTGCCGTAGCGCAGGAAGTAGCGGGGGTCGAAGGACCGCTTCGACTGCGGGCAGAGCGCACTGCGCGTGTCGCCAGGGCCGCACTTGAAGTGCTGCGCGATGCCGGCAACCGGTTTGGTGTCGCGCGGTCCCGGTAGTCCACGGCATGCGACGCCGCCTCCGTCGTCGAGGTGGTTCGGATCGCCGGGGTTGGCCCGCAGCACCGCCTGGGCGTCCGCCTGACTGGCGAAACTGATGCACTCGAAGGCGTTGCCGTGGACGGCGTATTCCTTCGCCTCGAACACCTTGCTGTGGGGGCAGAGTGCGGTGCGCTGGGTGCCCGGTGTGCACCATGCGGGGTCGGACCTCTCGGCCGAGGCGGCCACATCCGACCCTCCGCGCGCAAGCGTCACGACGACCAGCGCCACCGCGATCACGGCGACGACCAGCCCACCCCACCTGATCGCGCGCGAGGGCGACGGTCTGCTCAACTCTGCCATTGCACGCCTCTGCCCATCATGCCGCCAGCCCTCCCATACGTCCTGCTGCGGGCCGGCGGCGCTCGCCGCCGGCCCGCAGCAGGCTGGATACACGTGCATTACATCCACAGCAAGGTCGGTTGTCAATCATTGACTACTAGGCCTCCAAGTGAGCACCATCTAGGGCTTGCAAGGCACCGCCATGTCGGGAAACCCCGCAGATGCCCAGGAGTTCTGGGACATGCGCCCTCCCACCAGCGGCGTGCCCGTGCGGCAGCCGCCGCCAAGCGAATCAACGAGGAGTAGCAGATGCAATCAAGGCCCAGACACACCCGGAGCGCTCCGAACTCCGGCTTCACCGCGCTGCGCCGGGTACGGAAGGCGCTCGCGGTGGGTGCCCTCGCGACGGCACTGATCGCCGCCGCGGCCCCGTCAGGGTTCGCCACCACGGGTTCGCAGGTCGGCATCGCGAACAACATGTATCCCGCGGTGAAGGACATGAAGGGCACGATCGAGTCGCTCGGGTCGTTCACGACGTTCTCGGCGAACACCGCATCGCAGGTCGGCGGGTTCTGGAACAAGCCCGCGATCGACACGTCGACGATGCGCGGGATCACGTCGGGAAGCCTGCGTCAGCAGCTGAAGAGCGCCGGCCCTTACACCACCTGTGATCCGTCTTCGTCGAACAACTGCGTCAACGGGCCTTTGCACATTGACGCTTTCCTGTCGGCGGACGAAACCAACGTGGACGCGGTCATCCCGACCGCGGACGGTGGGACGTGTACGGCGAGCGGCAGCGTCGAGTGCAACGGTGCCCTCTCCAGCAAGCACGCTGTGGCCATCGGGCACCTGGCGATCTACAGCTGCAGCGGCAGTTGGGCGGGCTCGACGCACGGCGACGACCCGTCCAACGCCGGTAGTCCCCCGTTGGCGTTCGGCGCGGACGCCAACGGCAGCGGCAACGGCAAGGCGCAGTCCCCGCGTTGTGACGCATCGCCGGTCTCGGGCGGTGCGCCCACGACGATCCCGGGGGTGGTCAGCTGGCTCGCGACGAGTGGGCACCGGATCGCGGTCGCCGACCCGGCTTCCGCGCCGTTCGGCGCGGCGTCCAAGCAGGCGTTGATCCAGAACGGGTTCTCGTGGGTCGCCAGCGGCGCGGGGCAGAACGTGTTCACCGGAAGCGCGTGCGACAGCGCGGGTACGGCATGCAAGGTGCGCCTGGAATCCGGGATCAGTCAGGTGCGCGGTGCGGTGACGGCGAACGCCGGCGGGAACACCCAGCTGGGTCTGGTTGCGAAGTCGAACATCATGCACGTGAACTGGACGTCGAGCTCGCTGAACGGCACCACGGGCAATGATCCCAACACGTGGGTCGACGTCGATCCGAGCGCGTACTCCGCCTACGGCGACATCGAGCAGTACGGCGTCGCCCTGAACGGCGGCAACGCCGGCGCGGAGGCCGCGTGGGACAACCTGTTCAACACCAAGTGGGACAACGACACCACCATCCAGTCGACTCTCGCCGCCTACGGCTACTAGGCGCTCCGGAGCACTGGACAACGGACCGTCGGCCAGGCACGCACACCGCCCGCCGACGGTCCCGGCCCGCCGGCCCCCACCGGCGGGTCCCCCCATCGGTCGGCGGCCGGTCCGCCGAAGACTGCCGAAGTGCGTTACCTACCGTTGTTCACCAGGCCCTGAGGAGGGGCCTCACGAATGAGCAGATCACCCCGTCGGAACCCCACGCCGGGCGGCCACCGGGCCGCGGTCACGCGCGGCCGGTCACGCCGAGTCCCGACGCTCCTCTTCGCGGTGGCGACCGTCGTGATGACCGGCAGCCCGGCCTCCGCGGCCGCCGCCGACACGACCGGCGTCGTCGAGGTGCCGTAGCCTGCGAGCCGCTTTGGGCGGCCGGCTACGAGACGCCGACGTGCGTTGCGGGGCTCGGTGGTCGCGCTGACGCGATCGCCGAGCCTCTCTCGTCGGCCCGCGCGGATCGTTGATGCACCGTCCGAGGCCACTGGGATGCGTCGGCGCGTACATGACGGCTCTGGGGCGTTGCCGCGGATGCCAACTCCCTTGCCCGCTCGGGTGGTTGGCGGCTCGGTCGATTCCTGGCATGCGGTGTGCCAGTGACGTGGATGCCCAGGAAGGGGCGCCCACGAGCGGGGCGTCAGCCGGTCTTCACGGCCGGTTGCGGCGAGTCGACATCGACGGCGTCGAGAAGCCGGCGAGCGGCGCTGACGAGATCCAGCCGCCAGGCGTAGATCGCGCGGGCCAGGTGGTCGCCCGTGTGCTCCTTGGTACGCAGCGACTCCTCGATCTCGTCGAGGACGAGCCGTTGCCGCTCGACCAGGCGGGCCGGGCTGATGTCGCGACGCTGGAGCAGCAGGAGTTTGCTGGTGAAATCGGCGCGGATGTCGCGCAGGTGGGCCACGGGTTCGCTGAGCCAGCGGCTGACGGCCGTCTTCGCCGAGCGGGTGGTGGCATAGATCATGCGCTGCGGTCCGCGATCGCTTTCCTCGGCGCCGACCGGCGTAATCAGTCCGCGCTCCACCAGCCGCGTGATCGACCGGTAGACCATGGGGCGCGAGATGTACCAGAACTCACCGATCTCCGTCCCCTCCGCGGTGAGGGACGCGATGGCGAAGCCGTGGCTCGGTCGTTCGGCCACGAGTGCGAGCACAATCCACTCGGCCAGCGGCAGATCAGGTCGGTCGGGTTTCGCCATGGTAACCAGAATACCAACTGGTACGGCGGGCGATTGTGCGATGGAACAGCCTTCGGCGCGCACTGGCTCGCGACCCTGTAGAGACACCTGGAAGTGGCGTCTCGGGTCCCGCGTCGGCCGAAAGCGATCTTCCGCCTGTCGGCCCGCAGCCGGTCTCCGGACCGCGTGACCATGTTCAGCGGCGGACCGCTGAGAGCGGCGCACCCATCGCGGACAGGTCGTTGAGGCTCGCGTACCAGTGGACGACCGGAGCACCGACGAGGATGGCGGCGATGGCGCCGGCGGCGAGGAACACACCGAACGGGAGACGGGTTTGGCGGGTCGCCCGCCCCGCCACCATGAGCGCGATGCCCACCAGCAACCCGGCGAAGCTGCCGGCCAGCAGCGCGAAGACGAGGTACGACGGTCCGAGCCAGCCAAGGCCGGTGCCGAGCAGGCCGGCCAGGCGCACGTCGCCGAATCCGAGCCAGGCCGGGCGTACCCAGTGCAGGGTGAAGAAGACGGCGAATGCACCTACTCCGCATGCCGCGGTCACGCCGAGCCGATGCCATTGGCCGGTGGCCGCGGCGGCGGCGAGCAGACAGGCGGCGGTGAGCCCGAGGGTCGGGTAGATCAGCCGCCGAGGGAGCAGGAACCGTTCGGCGTCACAGGCTGCCAGGGCCAACAGCCCCGCGGTGAAGACCAGTTCGGCCGGCAGCGTCTCCGACCGGCCGAAGCGCAGCGCCTCGGCCAGGAACAGAACCGCGGTGAGCGCTTCGACGAGCGGGTAGCGCACGGGGATGGGAGCGCGGCAGGCGCGACAGCGTCCGCCCAGCAGGAGCCAGGACGCTATGGGGATGTTGTCCCGGGCCGCGATCTGTACGGCGCATCTCGGGCAGGCGGAGCGGGGCCGCACCACCGAGCGGCCTTCCGGCACCCGGGAGACGGCGACGTTGAGGAACGACCCCACCGCGAGTCCCAACAGAGCGATGATGAAGCCAAATGCGGATGACATGGGCGTAGTGGTTCCGTACCGCTCGTATAGGTCGCTACAAGTACGAAGCGACAGTTCCGGACCAGTCCTGGGGGCCTCAGCGGCGCTCGCCACGGGCGATCTCGGCGTCCGCAAGGCGGTTCAGGCACACGGCGATTCCGGTGATGCCGCGGGCCGCCGATCGCGGTTCGCCAGGTGACGCTTCCGGTGCCACCTGGCCAACTCGACCGTCTGGCACCCGCGGCCGACGACGTCCGGTGAGGACTCCCCCGTATCCCCCTGGCGGGAGCGGGGGTTCGACCCATCAGGAGCAGGGGTTCGACTGACCGCCCGGGAGTACGGCCGGGGTGATGTCGTAGGTGGCACCGTTAGGCTTGGCGTCGTACCAAGAGGAAGCGGCAGACAGGAACCCTTGTTTCACCAGGTCGTCCATGGTGCCGTAGGCGCCGCGGTTGTCGCTGGCGAAGTACGCCTCTTCCGCAGTCTGGATCGTGGATTTGTCGGTCTTGCACGCCGACGTCTGGCCCTTGTCGTTGATGCCGCGGACGGAGAAGACGACGATGGCGGACAGGACGCCGAGGATCACGATGACCACGAGAAGCTCGATGAGCGTGAATCCGGCTTCCGCCGTCTCGTTCGGTACACGCATTCGCCGGCGCAACTTGCCTGGCAGGTATCTGAACATCTTTCTCCATCTACAGCGACCGGTTCAAGTGAAATCGATCGATAGTAAGTGCTTGATTAATCAGCCGTAGACTACGCAGCGCGCGATGGGCCCACAAGGGGCAGCCGCACGGAGATGGCAGGCCTGAACGCACCGTGCCGTGAGGTAGTATCCCGCTGACTAATCAGCGACTGACAGTACTTCGGATGCACTCGCGGCGAACCATCGGCCGTGTTCTGGATGCGCGAAAGGGGTGGGTTCCTTGGCGAACCGCCGACTTCTCCGGCGCCGTGCGGCGACGACGGACCCTTCCGGCGAGGACGCCACCCTGCTCCACGGGACGCGGGGCGCGGCACCGTCTCCGGTCCCGGCAGACGAACCGGTCCGGGACGCGACATCCGGCGCGGCGCAGCCGTCGCCCGTGGGGCAGAAGCAGCCGCGTATTGGGGAGTTGCTGGTGCAGCGCGGGCTGCTCACCCCGGCGCAGGTGGACGAGGTGCTCCTGCAGCAGCCGGCGTCGGGCAAGCGGCTCGGCGCCCTGCTGGTCGAACTCGGCATGGTCGAGGAGCGGTCACTGATCGAGGCGCTGTCGGTTCAACTCGGCGTCCCCGTCGCCGATCTGCGCCAGAGCGAACCCGATCCCGAGGCGGCCGCCCGGGTGCCGGAGTCGCTGGCCCGCAAGCTGGGCGTCGTCGCGGTGCGGCGGGTTGAAGGAACGCTGCTGATCGCCGCGGGCGACCCGGGCGACCCGCGCGTGCTGGAGGAAGTCGGCCGGGCCGTCGCGCCGGATCGGGTGCAGTTGGCGATCGCGGTCCCCGCGGACATCCGGCGCTCGATCGACAGCGCCTACCGGGCGTTGGCCGGTGTCAGCAGCCTGGTCGAGGCCTTCGAGGCGACCGAGACCGGCCGTAACGCCGACTCCGGGACCAGGGTGGTGAGCGAGGACGCGCCGGTCGTGCACCTGGTCAACCTCATGCTGACCCAGGGCCTGCGCGACCGGGCCTCGGACATCCACATCGAACCGCACGCCGACCGGGTCCGGGTCCGGTACCGCATCGACGGCGCGCTGCACGACGTGCTGAGCCTGCCGGAGAACATGGGCCCGTCCGTGGTCAGCCGGATCAAGATCATGGCCAACATGAACATCGTCGACCGACGGCGCCCGCAGGACGGGCAGATCTCCACCGAGATCGACGGCAGGGCCGTCGACATCCGGGTCGCCACCAGCCCCACCATCTGGGGCGAGAAGGCGGTCCTGCGGCTGCTCGACAGCAACCGCACACTGTTCCGCCTCGCCGAGCTCGGCATGCCCGCCGCGACCTACGAACGGTTCTCCTCCCTGCTGCGCTCCCCGTACGGCATGGTCGCCTGCGGCGGACCGACGGGCAGCGGCAAGACGACCACCCTGTACGCCACGCTCGGCGAGCTGAACCAGAGCGAGCGCAACATCACCACCATCGAAGACCCGGTGGAGTACGTGTTCCCTTCGGTCAACCAGATCCAGATCAACGACCAGGCGGGCATCACCTTCGCGACCGGGTTGCGCTCGATCCTGCGGCAGGACCCCGACGTGATCCTGGTCGGCGAGATCCGGGACGCCGAGACGGCCCGGATCGCGGTCGAGTCCGCTCTCACCGGCCACTTCGTGCTGTCGTCCATCCACGCCGCCGACGCCTGTTCCGCGCTGCACCGGTTCACTGACATGGGCATCGAGCCGTTCCTGATCACCTCGACGGTCGCCGGTGTGGTCAGCCAGCGACTGGTACGGCGGATCTGCGACCAGTGCCGCGAGCCCTACCGGCCGGGCGTGGACGAACTGGCCTTCTTCGCCAAGGCCGGCGGGTCCACCGACACCGGGTTCTGGCAGGGCCGGGGCTGCAACTTCTGCTCCCGAACGGGCTATCAGGAGCGGATCGGGGTCTTCGAACTGCTCGTGATGAGCGACGCCGTCAAGGGGTTGCTCGTCGAGAAGGCGCCGATCGGCAGCCTGCGCAAGGCCGCCCGCGAGCAGCAGATGGACAGCCTCCTGGACGGAGGCGTCCGGCTGGTGGAAGAGGGGATCACGACCATCGCCGAGATCATGTCCAGCGTCTACGTGGTCTAGTTCCCGGCTCGCTGAACACCACTCCCCCAGCACTGACGACACGAACCTCTGACACCGGAAACCAGGAGGGCATCGGCATGGCCACCTTCAAGTACGTCGCGCTCGCCCCGGACGGGAAGCGGGCCTCCGGCGTGCTCACGGGCTCCAGTGTCGACGGCGTGACCGACAACCTGACCCGGCAGGGCTACGACGTGCAGTCGGTCAAGGCCTCGGGCCGCAACCTGCTGCAACTCGAACTCACCGCGGAAAAGGTCGACTTGGTCGAGCTGAGCAACTTCTCCCGCCAGATGGGCGCCTTCATCAAGGCCGGAGTGCCCATCCTCGACGCCTTGGAGATCATCCGCGCCGAGACCAAGGACAAGAAGCTGGTCAAGGTGCTCGTCGACGTCATGGACTCGCTGCGATTCGGCGAAAGCTTCGCCGTCGCGATGGCCGCCCACACCACGGCGCTCCCGCCGTTCTACATGTCCGTCCTCCGCTCGGCGGAGGCGACCGGTGAACTCGACGTCGTGATGGCCCAGTTGGCCCGGTACATCGAGCGCGACGTCGAGGGCCGGCGCAGCATCCGCTCCGCCCTCACCTATCCGGGCCTGGTGATGGGTCTGGCCCTCGCCGTCGTTCTCGTCCTCGTCATCTTCGTGCTGCCCCGCTTCAAGGTGTTCTTCGACTCCTTCCACGCGGAACTCCCGCTGCCCACCCGGATCTTGTTGGGCTTCACCGACTTCGTCACCGTCTGGTATCCGCTCATCGTCGGCGTGCTCGTCGCGCTCGTCGCGGCACTGATCGCCGGCTTGCGGACCGACCGGGGGCGAGTCCTGCGCGACCGCTTCCTGCTGGCGACGCCGGTGGTCGGCGATGTGGTCCGCTTCATGGTCATCGAACGGTTCTGCCGCATCCTGACCTCGATGATCAAGGCCGGGGTGCCCATCCCCGAGGCGCTCAGTCTGGCCGGCTCGGGCACCAACAACCTGGTGTACGAGCGGTCCATCGGGACGGCCCGGACGGAGATGCTCGAAGGCGGCGGCATCTCCCGGCCGATGGCCCGCACCAAGCTGTTCCCCGGGGCGGTCACCCAGATGATGCGCGTGGGGGAAGAGACCGGCACCCTCGACGACCAGCTCGAGAACGTGTCGGAGTTCTACGAGAAGGAACTGCAGCACAAACTCAAGCGGATGACCAGCCTGTTCGAGCCGACCGTGGTGATCATGGTCGGGGTCGTCGTGGGGTTCGTGGCCGTCGCCCTGATTTCGGCGATCTACGGCGTCTACAACCAGGTCAACGTCCAATGACCGGCCCGGCACGCCGCCTCCGCCGCGGCGAAGAGGGCGAAACCCTGGTGGAGGTTCTCGTCGCCGTCGTGCTCATGGGCGTCGCCTTCGTGACCATCCTCGGGGGCATCGGCACCGCGATCATCAGCTCGGTCACCCAGCAGAAGGTGACCAGCACGGACTCGGTCATCCGCAGCGCCGCCGAGAAGGTCGTCAGCGACCCGTACGTCTCCTGCGCCGATGACTACGAGACCTCGACGCCCCCTACCGCGTACACCGTGACCCTCAAGATCGAGTACTGGGACGGGGTCGGCGCGTTCATCCAGTCCTGCCCGACGGCCGATACCGGAGTACAGAAGGTGACGCTCACCGTGCAGCAGACCGGCCCGCACTCCGTGAGGAACGCCACGCTTGAGGTGGTCAAGCGGGAGTCGATGCCGTCATGAGCAGCCAACGGGCAAGCCGGCGACCCGAGTCGGGGTTCACTCTGACCGAGCTGCTGGTCACGATCGTCATCGTGGGCATGATCGGGGTGCTGCTGCCCGAGGCGATCGTCCTCGGGCTGCGGTTCACAGCGGGCACCGAGAAGCGGGTGGCCGCCACCAGCGCCGTGGGCACGCTCAACCGCTACTTCTACGGCGACGTGCAAAGCGCGGACAGCGTCACGACCGATCCCGCGTGTGGCGTCGCCGACGTGATCGTGCACCTGAGCCGGCCCGGCACCGACGTCGTCTACACCTTCGACCGGCCGACTGGCGCTCTCAACCGGGTGAAGTGCACCGACACAGGCGCCGTCACCACGTTCCTCGGCAGGCTCGACAACGCCACATCGACCCATCCGGTGACTCTGAGCTGTGGTGCCGAGACCTCGTGCGCCTCGCCCACGGAGGTAACGCTGACCGTGCAGAGCGACCCCGCCGTGGCCCCAACGGCCCTCACCGCCGTCCGACGATCGAGCGCGTCATGACCGGCCGCCCGCATCCGCGCCGCCTGCGCGACGACGAGCAGGGCGCGACGCTGATCCTCGCGCTGGCCTTCGTCGTCGTCTTCGGCCTGGTCACCGTCTCGGTCCTGTCTTTCGCCGGCACGGGACTCAAAGCCGCGGGCGCGTACGTGGACCAGGGCAAGCGGAGCTACAGCGCGGACGGTGCCACCCAGCTCGCGATCAAGAACTTCTCGCAGGGCAACCCGTGCGCCGACTACACCGCCCCGCCGATCAACGGCCAGCAGATGATCGTCCATTGCGACCCCCTCAACGCGTCTCCCGCAACCACGCGTGCGGCCCAACCGCAGGACGCGCTGACGAGTCTGGGCAAGGCGGCGAAGGACGGCATCAACGTGACCACGCACGGCCTGCGCGTGCAGGGCGGCGTGTTCTCCCGCACGAACATCACCACCGGCGCGGGCGCCTCAGGCGTGGTGTCGGGCGACGTGTCCGCCGTCGGCGACTGCTCCA
Organism: Streptomyces xanthochromogenes; assembly: GCF_014650455.1. GTDB lineage: Bacteria > Actinomycetota > Actinomycetes > Streptomycetales > Streptomycetaceae > Streptomyces > Streptomyces xanthochromogenes. The sequence goes on from NZ_BMUZ01000003.1 coordinate 257,074, forward strand.
GTGCGGTGTCGCAGACCCAGCTTCCCCCGACTCAGACGCCGTATGCGCACGCCTGCGCCAACGACACCCCGTCGGCTCCCGCCGACGAGGTCCTGGGCGCCGACCCGGACTACACCCCGCCCGCCCCGGCCGTCCCGGTCCGGCGGACGGTGCCCGCGTGCCCCAGGTCCGGTTCCTGGCTGGTGCGGTTGCAGCCCGGCTACTACGACGACGCCCGCGCCCTCAACCGGCTCACCGGTGGTGATTGTCCCGACATCGTCGTGTGGCTGCGGCCCGGCCTCTACTACTTCGACTTCACCTTCACCGGCGGCAGCGCCATCTGGACAGTCGCCGACCCCACGGTCAGTGTGGTCGGCGGTACGCAGGCCGGCTGGGATCCCGGTGCCCCCGCCCGCCCGACCGTCCCCAACCCGGGCGCATGCGACAAGACGCGGCCCGAAGGCGTCGAGGTCATGATGGGCGGCGGCAGCCGACTCCAGGTCGACCGCGGACACGTCGAACTGTGCGCCCCGGTGACCCCGGGCGCGCAGCAGATCGCGGTGTACGGAGTCCAGCCGCCGAAGCCGAACCGCCCACTGAAGCCGACAGCGGTGGTCGCGAACACCGGCTTCGCCAACCCGGGCCATGCCCTGACCAGTGGTGAACGGCCGACCCTGCCCGGGTGTTCGCAGCCAACGGGCACCGCGAACTGCACGGCCGACGCCGTCCTCGACCGGACGAAACGCCGATCGGCCTCCCTGCAGCTGGCCGGCTTCACCCCGCAGGTGCCGCCCGGTTCCGTCATCACCGGCGCGACGCTGCATGTCAGGCACGAGGACGACGGCAGCCTGACCGCCCCCGACGCGTTGAAAGTCACCACCGCCGTCGGCGGGGACACCTGCCACACCGACAGTCCGGCCCGGCACACGGTGCTCGCCACGGACGCCCCCATCGACCTGCTGGACGCGTGCGGGCTCACCGACCCGGCTCGGCTCACCGGGCTGACCGTGACCTACGCCGCCACCCTGGACAGCGACGGCACCACCGCCACGGAACGCCTGGACGGCATCTGGCTGGAGGTCGCCTACCGCACACCGACCACGTTCAAGCCGACCGCCGTGACCGCATCGACCGGATTCGCCGCTTCCGACAACGCCCTGGAGATCGGCGAACAGCCGACATCGTTGGTGGCCGGTGCCGACCTCACCACTGCGGCCCCGTCCGCCTCGATCACCCTGGCCGGGTTCGGCCGGCCGCCCCTGCCGCCCGGGTCGACGATCCACTCTGCCGTGCTGCGGGTGGCCCATCAGGAGACCGGCGACGCGGCGGCGCCCCGGATCGACGTCAACCCCGCTGCTGGGGGCGCCAGTTGTACCAATCTGCCGCTCACCGCGCGGGCCGTCCCGGGCGACGACCGGGTCGACCTGATGGCCTGCGGCATCACCGACCCCGCACAGCTGACCGGCCTGACCGCGACCTACGCCGCCGGGCTGGACGAGGACGGCACGGCAGGAGCCGATTCGCTGGACGGCATCTGGCTCGAAGTCGTCTACGATCCGCCGCCGCCCCGGCCGGCGACGACCGCGGAGTCGACGGCGTTCGTCGCCGCGACGAACGCCGAGGCGATCGACGGCGTCAAAACAGCCCACGCCACACTCGACCCGGTCACAACACCGACCGCCACCATCGCCCTCGGCGGTTACGACTCCCCCGCGGTGGCACCCGGCTCGGTCCTGGACGGGGCACTGTTGCACATCGCGCACCGCGACGACCCCGGGGCACCCGGCGGACCGCCGCCGACGGTCTCGGTCACCCTGACCGGGCCCGGCATACCCCGCTCCTGCACCACCTCGCAGAACCTCGCCGTACACCAGAACGCCCTGGCCACCGACACCCTGGACCTGGCCGCCACCTGCGGGCTGACCGACCCCGCCCAGCTGACCGGCCTGGTCGTGACCTACACCGCCACCCTCGGCGCCGGCAGCACCACCGCCACCGATCAGCTGGACGGCACCACCCTGGAACTGGCCTACCGACCCCCCGTCCCGGTACGGCCCACCACGGCGATCAGCACCACGACGCCCACGGCCTCGGCCTTCCGCGACCCGAAGAACGCTCAGGCGATCGACTCCGCCGCCTCGACCGCGACGCTCACCTCGGCCACTTCGTCGGCGTCGATCCGGCTCGGCGCGTTCGCGATGCTGCCCCTGCCTGCGGGGGCCGTGATCGACAAGGTCGTGCTGCGCGTAGCGCACCAGGACGACGACACCACCCCGGCACCTCCCTCCCCGGCGGAGCCACCCGCGGCCGAGCTGAACGTCTCCGGCACCGGCACCGCCTGCGACGCGAGCCATCCCCTGACCGCCCATCAACGGACGCCCGGCGTCGATGTGGTCGATCTCGGCGCCTGCGGGGTCACGAACGACGACCAGTTGTCCAAGCTCGCTGTCGACTATGCGGCGAGGCTGGGCGCGGGCAGTACCGCCGCCGTCGACCAACTCGACGGCGTAGAGCTGGACATCGTCTTCCGGTCTCCGTCCATCAGGGCCCTGTCCGGCTGCCTAACCGCGGTCTCCGGTTGCGCGGTGCTGAAGTCGACCGACGACTCAGACACGACCACCGATCACAGTCGCCTGGTGATCAACGGCACCGTCTACGCCCCGACTGCTGCCGTCGACCTGTCGATGAGCCAGGTCGGTTCGCAGGTCGTCACCCGCGGCATCATCGCCCGGACCATGGATCTCGGCATCAGCCCGGCCGCCGGATACCTCCGCCCGGTGATCGGAATCCCACCCGAGCCGGTGCTGTTCACGACCTACCCTGCCGTGATCGCGAAACCCGCGTCGGTCACCGCGGTCACCGGGTTCACCACCCCCGCTTCCGGCGCACCCGTCGACGTCACGGACGCCACCATCCCCGGCGGTGGCCGGGCGTCCCTCACTCTCGGCGGCTACTCCCAGCAGGCACCGGTCGCGACCGGCCCGCTCGACCACGTCGTCCTGGAGGTGGCACACCGCGACGACGGCGACGTGCAGTCGGTGAAGCTGTCCGTGGACTTCACCGGCAGCAGCTGCACCGGTGTCGACCACTCACTGGACGTCCCGGTCCATCTCGGATCGAGCGGCCCGGTGACCGACCGGTTCGACCTGGCCGCGTGTGGCCTGACCAAGGCCTCCCAGTTGGCCGGGCTGACGGTGACCTACACCGTCGGCGCCGGGAGCGGCGGCGCGACCGAGCACCTCGACGGCACCCGGATCGACCTGTTGTCCGGCCCGCTCGTCCGGGCCGCCGTGTCCTTCGACGGCCACGCCGGCACCGTCAAGGAGTGGACGGTCCTGCCATGAGGAAGCACACCCCGTTGGAGGCAACCATGTCCGGGCCAAGTGCCGCGACCATTGACCACCTGCTCGTCGAGCTGTGGAAGCGGGGCGGCAGCGACCTGCTGCTCACCACCGGATCGGCGCCGTTCCTCCGCATCGACGGCGCTCTGCGACCGGTCGAGGGGGCGCCTCTCACCGAGCCGGAGGTAGATCGCCTGGTTACCGGGGTGCTGGGCGAGGAACTCACGGAACGGTTCCGCCGCGAGAAGCAGGTCGACTTCGCCTTCAGCTGGGGGCAGAAGGCCAGGTTGCGTGGGAACGCTTTCGTGCAGCGCGGCGCGTCGGCGCTGGCTCTGCGGATCATCCCGTTCGACGTGCCGTCGTCCACGCAGCTCGGGCTCCCCCCGGCCGCCATCGGGTGGGCAGGCCTGCCGCGCGGGTTCGTGCTGGTCACCGGGCCGACCGGGTCGGGCAAGTCGACGAGCCTGGCGGCGCTCCTCGATTACGTCAACACACACCGGTCGGTGCACATCCTCACCATCGAGGACCCGATCGAGTATCTGCACCAGCACAAGCGCTCGGCGGTCAACCAGCGCGAGGTCGGCACGGACACCGACTCGTTCCCCGCCGCGTTGCGCTCGGCCCTGCGCGAGGATCCCGACGTCCTGCTCCTCGGCGAGATGCGCGACCCGGAGAGCATCTCCGCGGCCCTGACCATCGCCGAGACCGGGCACCTCGTGTTCGCCACCCTGCACACCAACGATACGTCGCAGACGCTGGACCGGATCGTCGACGTGTTCCCGGCCGAGCAACAGCCGCAAATCCGGCTGCAATTGGCGCACACTCTGGTCGGCATCCTCAACCAGACGCTCATCCCCCGGATCGGCGGGGGCCGAGTGGCCGCCTTCGAGGTGATGGTAGGCACGTCGGCGATCCGCAACCTCATCCGCGAAGGCAAGACCCGTCAGATCCGCAACATGATCGCGACCGGCCACCGTGACGGAATGCAGACCCTTGAGACCAACATCAACGCCTTGGTCGCGGCAGGCACCATCGCCTATGAGGAGGCCGTGCTGTGCACGGCACACCCGGAGGACATCCAGCGGCCCCCCGTCCCGGTCGGCGGCATCTGACCGTCCGATGGGAGCCGCCCCGAATAGGCTGCCCGGCCAACTTCGCTTCTGTTGAAGCGAGTTACTTCCGTTCGGGCGCTGTCGTGGTCTCGTGGCAGCGGCCGGACGCGAACACGGCCCTGACGTTCTTCAGCGCGTCGAGGTCCGAGAGCGGATCGCCGTCGACCAGGACGAGGTCCGCGCTGTAGCCGGGCGCGATCCGCCCCGTCGAGGCGCCGAGCCCCAGCGCCTTGGCCGCCCCGGACGTCGCCATGTCGATGATCGAAGCATTCGCCAGACCCAGGTGGGAGTAGAACGACAGGGCTTGGACGAAGCCGTCGAAGCCGGACCGCTGCACCCCCGCGTCCGTTCCGGCCACCAGCCGAACGCCCGCTTCAGCCATCCGCCGAACCTGATCGAACATCGCGCTCGCCCGCTCCTCACCGAAGAAACGGGGCAGCATTCGCCAGTGGGGGCTGACCGCCGGACAGACCGCGATGTCCTGGTCGACGATCTGCCGCACCACATCCGGGCGAAAGTCGAGGCCGTCGCCCGTCAACCACGTGCAGTGCTCGATCGTGTCCACGCCTGCCGATACGGCCGTGGCGATTCCGTCGGCACCGTGCGCGTGAGCCGCGACGGGGACACCCGCCTCGTGGGCCTCGTCCACGAGGGCGGCCAGTTCCTCGACGGTGAACTGGGACTCGTGGCTCTTGGGGCCGTCCTTCGTGAGTCCGCCGCCCGTGACCATGGCCTTGATGACCCCGGCGCCCGCTGCGAGGTTGCGTCGGACGAGGTCGCGGATCTGAACTTCGCCGGAGACCGCACCGCCGAGGAAGTGGCAGTGCCCGCCCACGGTGGTCGCGGGTGTGCCGGCCGACACGATCCTCGGCCCCGGCGTGCGACAGCCGCGGATCTCCGCGGCCAGACGAAGTACGAGCCCGTCCCGGTCGCCGAGATCTCGGACCGTCGTGACACCGCTGAGCAGGAGCTGTTCCGCCCGACGTCGCATGTCTTCGAGCAGGACCTCATCCGTCGAGCCCTGGAGGGTTGACACGGGGTCGGCGCCGGCGTCGAAGATCAGGTGGACGTGCGCATCGATCAGCCCCGGCAGGACCGCTCCGTCGAAGGCGAAGCGCGGTACCTCGGGGCCCGCCTGCTGCTGGACCTCCTCGCACGTCCCGACAGCGGCGATGGAATCGCCCTCGACGAGAACGGCACCGTTCTCCAGATACGTTCCCGTCCCGACCAGCACTCGTGCACCGGTGATCAACATCTTGTCTCCTCGCCCGTCACGAATCTCGTGACGAATCATGCGGCATCTCACACCTCGCCCTACAGCGCCATCGGTTGGGACCCGACCGGCCGGCGCTCGCTTCCCAAACCATCACGCGAGGGGATCGCCCGACGGAGTTCAGGGTCGCCCCCCGATCCTGGCAGAGGCAACGGAAGAGTTGGCGACCGCCTTTGGCAGCGTGGACGCCATCGTGTTCACTGCAGGGTCCAATGGCGGCAGCGTGGAGGACACAAAGGCGATCGACGGCAATGGCGTCACGAAAGCGATCGAGGCGGCCCACCACGCAGGAGTGTCGCAGTTTGTCCTGGTTTCAGTGCTCCCGGAGTCCTGGCGGGAACGCGACCTCGGCAGCGAAGTCGAGTACTACTTCGCCGTGAAGAAGGAAACGGACATCGCGCTCACCCGCAGCGACCTGGATTGGCTCGTCCTGCGCCCGTCACTGCTCGTCGACGATCCCGGAACGGGCACCGTTTCGCTCGGACCGGCTGAGTTCCTCGGACAGATGTCTCGTGCCGATGTCGCGGAAACGCTGGCCGAGTTGCTGCACGAACCCCGCATCGGTCGGCAGATCCTCGAACTCAACACCGGTACCGTCCCGATCCGAGACGCCGTGAAGGCCGATGTTCGTCGGCCCTGGACGCGGCGGCCTCCGATCACCACTGACCCGCCCGACGAGTGCTTGCGCAACGGTCACGGAACCGGGGTGGGCGCACCGTTTGCGATCCCGGCACGGGAGATCATGCTGAGGTCTACCGGACGTCACCTGGGCCCAGCACAATCTCCGGCATGACGATCACCACCGGTGTGCCTGCGCCCACGCGCCACACTCCCCTCGCGCTCGCACGAGGGTTCCTGACCGGCGGCGTGGTCGGCACGTCGCTGGCCGCACTCGTCGTGGGCGGGATCACCGCCAACGCACCGCTGTTCACCACCGGACTCGTGCTGCCCGTGGTCTACGGACTTCTGTACTTCCTCGCCGGCAGGCCCAGGCGTGCCCGGGAGGCGGCGGTCGTGCCCCGCACGGCACTCGCGACGATCGAAGGCCTGAAAGCCATCGGGGGCGAGTCGAGCGACATACCCGTGCGGTTCGACCTCACCGTCGTTCCGGACGACGGTCCCGCGTTCCGGGTGGAAGCCACGCAGGACATCAACCTCGTGGACCTGGGGGACTACCGTCCGCGCGACGTCGTGGTGGTCCAGTACCCGGCCGACCGGCCGTGGCGCCTACGGATCGTCAGGCGGCCGACGCCCGAGTGGGAGGACCGGGCCGCCTCCGCCCGCCTGGACGCGGTGCCTGAGGCGGCCAAGGTGGCCGCGCCCCCGGAGGGCTGTGCGTTCGGCTTCATCCTGTTCCTCGGTCTGTTGGCCGGTGCGGCCGCCGTGGTCCTGCTGTTCCGCTCGGACCTCTTCGACCGGGACGACACCGCAGAGCCGCCTTCGGCCATCAAGCCGTCCGTGTCCTCCACGTCGTCGACCACGGTGGTGTCGTCGGCGTCCGGAACGGTTGCCCTGGGGCCGGGCCAGTCCTTTCTCGACAAGGGTGAGCTGGAGCGGGCTGTCGGCTCGCTCACCAGAGGTGAGGACTCACGTCAGGCACTCACCGTCGTCGTGCAGGAACGCCTCCTGTCGGTCGTGTTCGCGCCGACGGGTGCACAGGTCCCGGGGCTCGACCTCAAGGCGCTGCCCTACGACCGTTTCCCGGCCCTGGTCACGGAGGCCGGCACCACCCTCGGTGTCCGCGATCCTCGATCCTGGCAGATCGTCACCGACCGTCTCGCCGGCCCCGTCGTCATCAGGGTCGTGGTGACCGGGCCCGAGGGAACGGCGTCCCTGGAGGCGGACAGCCAGGGCAAGGTGGTGCGGCGGTTGCCCGCACGGTGACGCGGCGTGGGCCCCCACTTGGCGCGGTGTTTCCCGCAGGCACCGGCAGGAGGCTGCCGTTCTCATGGGGGCGCGCAGTCAGCTCGGCGCGCGCTCGGTCCGCTCCCGCGCGCCTGCGGGGTCACCACGGCGCGCCATAACGGTTCTTCGTGGGTCGAAGTGGCCGAGGCAGGCTGGTCGGCGGACGGCAGGCGGCGGCGCGCGGAGAAACACAGATGGCAGTTGCTCAGCCGCGGGCCAACCCGGCTGTCGACACGGCCACTTATCCTCCGCTCGAACGCCAAGGAGCAGAACGATGACCCGCATTGCCCGAGCCCTCTCCCTCACATTGGCGACCACGACGCTGACCACGGTCGCCTTCGCCACCACGACAGCGACCGCACCTGGCGCGATGGCTGCGGGCATCACCTGCGTCGGCAGCTCGTTCTCGGCGACCCTGAACATCAACATGGCGATCTGTCACAGCGGCTACACCGTGACGATGCAGGACAACGGCGATCTCGTGCTGCGACGCTCCAACGGCAGCGCCTGCTGGGCCAGCGGCACCCGCGCGCCTGACGCCTCGGCCACGTACAACATGACCGTGGCCGGACCGCCCTACATCCAGATCAACAGCGTCTCCAGGGGGAAGATCGGCCGGGTCATGGGTGCGCACAACTACGCCCACATGGGCACCAGCGCCAGTGTCAACAACAAGGGCGAGTTCTGGGTCGGCTACAAGAAGGTCGGCTGGTGCTGACCGCTGGGCCCCAACGGCCGTGACGCACAGCGCGGGTGACAACGGCCCCCACTTGCTCGGACCGTGAGTACGCTGTCCGGCCCGCGCCCAGCGGAGGGGCCCGCGCACCCTCTGCCCATGTCACCGATGGCATTCGTAGATCGCCCGTGTACATCCCACGCCTGATGGTCGCGACAAGAGGTCCGAACCTCGGCCGATGGGCGAAACGGTGTCCGGAAAGGCTCTCGACACACTGCGGAAGTCGCCGGCCTGCGCGCCCCGACCTCCTTTGAGGCCGGCTGCGAATCGTCGGTTTTCGGTGGGATTCACTCAACCCACTCCCCTCATGAGGCCCCTGAAATCGGTCATCTAGGCTGGCGTGGTGACTGATGAAGAGGAGCGGGTGCGGCCATCGGGCGTGTGGGCCACCGCGGTCGGGGTGGCCAGGGTGCGGGCGCTGGAGAGCGAGCGGGAGAACGCGTTGTTCCGCGACCCACTGGCCCGGGCGTTCGCCACCGCCGGTGGACTGTGGCCCGCCTCGTCGCCGCTCCCCGCGGACGAGGCCGCGCGACGCCGCCGACTGGCCGTGGCGTTCTCCATCGTCATCAGGACGAAGTTCCTCGACGACCTGTTGCAGCAGGCCGCCGCATCCGGCGTCCGCCAGGTCGTGCTGCTCGGCGCCGGCATGGACAGCCGGGCCTTCCGGATGGACTGGCCCGACGGCACCAGGCTGTTCGAGGTCGACACCGCCGCGCCACTGGCCTTCAAGACTTCGGTGCTGCGCCAGGAGCGGGCCGTCGCACGCTGCGAGCGGATCACCGTCGCAGTGGATCTGCGTGAGGACTGGCCAGGCGCGCTGGCCGCCGCAGGGCACGATCCGACCGCGCCGACCGTGTGGATCGCCGAAGGGCTGCTGATCTACCTGCCCGAGGACGCAGTCGAGCTCCTGCTCGCCCGGATCGGCGCGCAGTCGGCGGCGGGCAGTCGGCTGGGGCTGACATTGGGCTCCCGAGGCGTGATCGAACGCTTCGGCGCGGACGCCACTCCGGGATCGGCCGCATCCATGTGGGTCTCGGAGATGCCCGACGATCCGGTGGCCTGGCTGGCCGAGCACGGCTGGGACGCCTCCAGCCACACCCTGCGTGAACGCGCAGCCGCGTACGGCCGCCCGATCAGCACGCCGCCGCAGCATGATGAAGGCCCCGGCGGACTGGTCTCGGCGGTCCGCCCATAGACCGCCTCGGGCGGTCAAAGAGCAGCGCAGTGCCCGTGAGTTCCGGATGGCGGTGGTTGCGCCCCCTCGGACTCCGTACCCTTCCGCAAGCAGCGGCCGCCGCGATCTTCAGCCGGTTCGGCAGGAGCCCCGTCCCCGCCACCGAGCGTGCCCGCGGACCGGCCTGACAGATCACGGGCGGCGCCACTCCCGAAGTCCGCTACGGCGTCGACGAGTTGCCGCTCGCCCTTGCGGAGCGCATCGCGTTCCTACCTTGGCTACTGCCGCTGCTCCCACTGCTCCTGGGTGATCTCGTACCGCACCCCGCCCTGCTCGGCCCCTTCGACCCCCTCCATGTCGGAGGGGGTCGGGATGACTTTTACGAGCGTCATGGCGAGCTTTTCCATGACGTTGCGCGAGCCACGGTTCACGTACATCGTCTCGGCCCAGACCCGCCGCACACCGAGCGCGCTAAATGCCTTGTGCAGCAGGGCCCGCGAGCCCTCGGTGGCGAAACCCCGGCCCCAGGCCAACTGCCGCAGCCGGTAACCGAGTTCGACCTCGTCCCGTGGGCCCTCCCTCCCGGGACGCAGGATGAACCAGCCGATGAAGGCGCCGTCCTCCTTCGCGTGCGCCGCGAACAGCCCCAGATCGCCGCCCCACTTCTCGTAACCCGCGAGAATCGCCGGAAGGTGCTGCTCGCGAATGACCTGCGGTGCGGTCGGCACCCCGCCGCTCAGGAAGCGCATCACCGCCGGGTCGCTGTCCAACTCGATCAACAAGTCCGCGTCGTCGGCGGTGAAACGGCGTAGCGCCAGACGGTCGGTCTCCAGACAGATGTCCATGAGCCGATGATCCCGGATCCCAGTCGCACGGCCGAACGGTTTTCGTGGCGCTCGGACCCACCCGGCCGAGTCACAACGACGAGCCGGGCTGACGACCCGCAGGGCGGATACATGGCCATGGAGACCCATACCGACCCGCCGATCACGCCGGGCCCGTGCGCTCGACGGTGGAGACGACCCGTACGAGGGCCGGGGCGGCAGGGGCCGAGCCGAAACCGAAACGCACGGGCGGGGAGACGGGGGCCAGCGGGCCGAGGTCGCCTCCGTCGAACCGGGCCCGGGCCGTGACGATCGGCAACAGGTCGCAGGCCGCGTACCACTGACGGCACCCCGGACGGGAGCTGCCCCGGGTCCGGACACCGGCCATCAGCCGGGCGGGCCCGTCCGCAAGCGCGGCCCACAGCGGCCTTCTGGCCAGCGGGCGCGGCACCGCGCGCAGGGCAGTTCCCAGAACTCCCCGACGCCCTACGGCGAACCGCAGGTCGAGCGAGCCCGCCGTCACGTCCCATACGCCCTCGCGGACGTCCACCTTCACCTCAACGCGTCGGACCTCGTCGAAGTGGTAGACGGCGGAGACGTACTCGGCCGTCGCGGCGCTCGGCGCGAGGAGCAACCGCCAGCCGTCGGCGCGCTCCAGCATGACGTCGCTGAACGCACCGAACGGGGACCGGGGCCAGTGGCCCACCACCACGCGCGTGCCGGAAGCCGTTCCCACAGCAGCGATCCATCCATCGAAGGTCAGACGTTCGGTATCCATCCCGCCTGCATACCTCACGCTCCTCCCCGCCGCCTGTTCGGCGCCCCGATCAGGTGCCCCAAGCCGGCACCAGGGCCGAATCCCACGCCTCCTCAAAACCCTTGCGGGGGCGTCTGCTTGGCGCCGACCACGTCCCGCACGACCACGTCGAACACGGCTTCCGGGACGGACCGGTCAGCCGTCACCGTCACCGCCGCCGCCGCCGCCGCCGCAACAAACGGATACGTCATCCGCTTCCATGCTACTGTCCAGGCCAAGCGGATTATCTATCCGCTTTTCCGATGGAGGGGCAGCACATGGCAAGAGCAGCCGTGGTCACAGCGGGGACGGCCGGCATCGGGCTCGAAACGGCCCTGGGGCTGGCGGGCGCCGGGTTGTCGGTCACTGTGGTCGGACGCGACGCCGACCGGGGCGCGCGAGCGGTTGACCGAATCAACGGGGCGAATCCCGCGCATCCCGCACGCTTCCTGGCCGCCGACCTCGGCTCCCTCGGGCAGGTCCGCGAACTCGCCGGCCGGATAGCCGCTGAACACGCCTCCCCCGGCGGACAGTTGACCGTACTGGTCAACAACGTCGGGGCGATGTATCCGGAGCGACGGACGCGCGACGGCATCGAAGCGTCGTTCGTCGTCAACCACCTCTCGCCCTACCTGCTGACGGAACTGCTTCTGCCCACGCTGACGCACGGGGCGCCCAGCAGGATCGTGAACGTGACGTCGAGCGCCGTCGCACTCGGCAAGCGCGTCTTCGACGCCGTGGACCCGCCAGGCGGCTACTACGGCTTCCACCGGTACGGCCGCGCCAAGCTCGCCAACCTCGCGTACACGCTCGACCTGGCCGCGCGGCTGGACGGCACCGGAGTCTCCGTCTTCGCCGCCGATCCCGGAGGCGCCGCGACCGACATGACCAACGGCACCCTCACCGATCCGAGGATCGTCTCGCCGGCCCTGCGGCTGCTCTGGCCACTGGTGCGCCGCAGATTCGAACGCTCCACCTCGGGCCCGGCATCCGCGGCCGCACGATCCTCGATCGTTGCCGCCATCGACGACAGCCTCGAAGGCCGGACCGGCATCGTCATCGGAGCCCGGGCCCAACCGGTTCCGGCACCGCGCGCCGCGACCGACCCCCGCATCGCCCGGGACGTCCGCCGACTGAGCGAACGCCACGCACCGCTCACGACCGCCTGACCCGACGGTCGGTGCGCGCGGTGGCGGCGCCAGACGGATGAGTCATCCGATTAGCATGGGCCCCCATGACGACTCCCCTACGCAAAGACGCGGCCCGCAACTGGGAACGGATCGTCGCCGTCGCCCGTGCCCTGGTCGATCAGGGTGTCCCCCTGCAACTGAACGACGTCGCGGGCCGCGCCGGGCTCGGAGTCGGCACCGTCTACCGGCACTTCGCCACCCCCGAGGCGCTACTGGAAGCAGTCGCCGCCCCCTGCCTGGAAGCGCTGACAGCCTGCGGCCGGCAGGCACTGGCCGACAGCGACCCATGGCGGGCGCTCGAAGGCTTCCTGTTCCGCACGGTCGAAGCCCAGGTCACCGACGCGTCCCTGGCCCCGGTCGTCGCCGCCACCAGCGACGCCCTGACGCATACCACAGAGCTCAAAAGGGACCTTGCGTCGACCGGCACCGCTCTCTTGGACAGGGCCCGCGACGCCGGGGCGGTCCGCTCTGACCTCACCGCCGCGGACCTCGTCCCGCTCATGTGCGGCATCGCCCACGCGGTAGACATCCGCGGAGGCAAGCCTGCCGATCGCATCGCCACCGCGCACCGCTACCTGGCCACACTCTCCGAAGGACTGCGGGCCGCACCACAGCAGTCGTGAGACCAATTGGCCCAAGGTTTCTACGCTCAAATGGCCTGGCTGGACTGCCAGTTCGACCCATAGAGTCATGATCATGACCGAAGACACATGCACAGCCGCCCATCCCTCCGTGCCCGCCCAGGCGTTGCTGACCCGCTCCGAGGAGGCCGAGACCTGCTCCGATCCGAGCAGTGTGATGACACTCCTGGGTGAGTCGGACAGCCACAACGGTGGGTTCACGAGCTACCGCTCCACGTTCGCCAAGGGTGCCGTCGGCGCACCGGCCCACTTCCACACCAAGGCGACGGAACTGTTCTTCGTGATCAGCGGATCCTTGCGAGTCCTGGTGGGCGAGGACGTCACCGTCCTGAACGCGGGGGACTTCCTGGCGGTCCCACCACACACCCCGCACGCTTTCGCCGCGGCTCCGGGCTCCGAGGCGGACGTCGTGTTCGTCTTCACCCCCGGCATGGGCCGGTTCGACTACCTGCGCCTGTTGAGCCGTGTGATGCGGGGCGAAGCCGACCCCAAGGAGATCGCCGAATCCTCGGAGCGCTTCGACAACCACTACGTCGACAGCCCCGTATGGCGCGCCGCGCTGGCGGACACGGCATGATCAACGCCACGACCCATGTTCGCGTGGCTCGTCCCTGGACGAGGCACTCATCGGTCGACTGATCACTGCGGGGGCCCGCCGAGTTGCCGCACAAGCCGCATGGGGATGAGCGCGGGGTGACGATCACCGATCTCGACGGCTGCCGCCTCGTCCCGTGCTCGCGCACCCGGGTGGACCGGGCACGGGAGGGGTCGGCCGGGACGACCGGTGAGGCACGCCCTGTGTGGTCAGGACATGGGTCCGTGTCCGTCATCGTGCGGGCTCGTGCGACCTCGCTCCACGGTTGCTGCTGTCTGCCACGCGCCCGGCCGCATGCCTGTCGCCTTCTGAAAGAACACCGAGAAGTTGGACGCGTCCGGGAAGCCCAGCGTGCGGGCGCAGTCGGCCGCGGTGAGGCGCTCGTGCGCCAGGAGCCGTTTGGCTTCCAGGACGATCCGATCGACGATGTATGCCTTGGCAGTGCGGCCGGTGACCCGCTGCACCGCTCTGGACAGGGTGCGGGGCGCGTATCCCAGAGCCCGGGCGTAGTAGCCGGCGTCGTGGTGTTCCCGGAAGTGCGCTTCGACGCTGGACCGAAACAGCCGGAACACCGGGTTCGTCGGCCCCGCTTCGCCGGGCAGCGGACCGAGCCGGGCGATGAGCGCGGAGAGCAGGATCTCGGGCAACTCCATCATCGCGGCTGCGGGCGGGGCTGATGCTTCGAGCAGGAGATGGGTCAGCGCGGCGTCGACGAACGGCCAGTCCGCATCGCCGATGTTCCACTGCGCGGTCAGGTCCGGGAACGCGGCGAGCTCTCGGGTGGCAGGGGTCACCGGTGCGGTCGGGACGAACAGCACGATGTGCCCCGTCACGTTGGCGATGTCATCCCACCGGTGCACCGCTCCGGGCGCGACCCACACCGCGGACCGCGCCCGGAGCGGGTGCCGGAGAAAATCGACGGTGACGCACCCTCGCCCCGCGTCGACGACGGCCAGAACGTGGAAGTCGGCGCGCTGTGTGCCGCCGTCGTTCAGCTCGCGAAGGCGGTCGAAGGACATGGCCTCCACAGCAGCGGCAGCGCGCCCCACGGGCTGGTAGGTCATCTGACGGATCACGCTCACATGTCCAGTTTCCACCATCGGCCGACCAGTCGTGCCGATGCCCCGGGAAGCCCCGCGGAGATTCAATTGCCAGGTGGAGGAACCCGCCTCCGCCCAGGAGAGTCGAACGAGGGAATGACGATGACGACGGCACAGCAGCAGCTACTGCCCGCTTATGACCACCGGCCGGGGACCGGACCGACCTTGGTGTTCCTGCACTATTGGGGTGGTTCCGCCCGCACCTGGGACCTCGTCGTGGACCGCCTCGCGGGCCGTGACGTCCTTACGCTCGACTTCCGGGGGTGGGGTCGCTCAAGCAGCCTGTCCGGCCCCTGCACACTCCGCCGGCTCACGGAGGACACGCTCGCCGTCATCGCCGATGCAGGCGTCTGCGACTACGTCCTCGTCGGACATTCCATGGGCGGCAAGGTCGCGCAGCTGATCGCAGCGACGCGACCTGCCGGTCTGCGAGGGATCGTCCTCGTCGGCCCCGCCCCGGCAAAGCCCGCAGCGGGAATCACCCTCGAATACCGCGAAGCCCTCTCCCACGCCTACGACTCGGACGAGTCCGTCGCCGCCGCGCGGGACGCCATTCTCACCGCCACCGAACTGCCGGATGAGGTCAAGTCGCAGATCGTGGCCGACTCGCGTTCCAGCAGCGATGCGGCCCGCGTAGAGTGGCCGCTGCACGGCATCGCGGAGGACATCACGGAGCACACCCGCATGATCGGCGTGCCAGCGCTCATCGTTGCCGGGGAGAACGACCACGTCGAGCCCGCCGACGTCCTCCGCGACAACTTGATGCCCTGTCTGTCCGATGCCGCCCTCGTGGTGATCCCGGAATCGGGTCACCTGATTCCCCTGGAAGCTCCGGCCGATCTCGTCGACGCGATCACCGCGTTCGCGCCCGCGTCTTGACCGGTGCGCCCATCGCACGCTCCGGCAGGGTCGGTCCGCCGATCACTCAGCGATGCCACCCGCCGGCAGCCGCATCGATGTCACCCGCCGGCAGCCGCATCGATGTCACCTGCCGGCTGCCTTCCCTTCCCCCGGCCACATTGACCGGTTGCCGTCTTCTCCGGCCTCCGCGACGGCACCAACACCGGGTACCCGGCGTAGCCTGACCCCCGCCATCGCGACAACGCGGTGGAAGCGTGGGGGAGGATGCATGAAGTCCCTTGGTTTCAGAGCCCGTTGGTGGGCCGTGCTGTTATCCGCCGGACTGCTGATGGCCTCCGGTGCCGGCGTGGCGCAAGCGCACCCGCACCCGGATGCCGAGAGCGTCACGCGCCTGCCTGGGTCCCAGTACGCGGTGCCGCCGCTCGTCAGCGCGGACGGCTCCAGGGCGTACGTCGCGTCGATCGACGAAGTCGGCACCTCGCTCGACGTCGTCAGTACCCGGACCGGGAAGATCGCCGCGCATGTGGCCACGAGCAGCGGACGGTGGGCCGGTCCTCTGTTGTTCGGTGCCGGGGGCAAGCAGATCTATCTGCTCACCGAGGGCACCCTCAATGTGTTCGACACGGCCACCAACACCCTGCGCGGCAGCTTCCCCGTGCCGGATCAGCCGCGGCCCGAGGGCTCGAACCCCGGTTCGCTGTCGCGCGCGGCCATCAGCCCGGACGGGGCCTCGATCTATCTGAGCCAGACCGGTCCGGACAACGGGGCCCAGAGCACGGGGCCGTCCCGGCTGCTGGTGTTCTCCACGGTGCGGCAGGCGTTCACCACGACGGTGCCGCTGCCCGGCGAGAGCCCGCGCGCCGTCGTCGCCCGGCCGAACGGCAAGGACATCTATGTCAGCGGCGACGTCGGGCTGATCCACCTGGACGTCTCGACCGGCACCCCGACCCTGTTGCGCACCCTGTCGGACACCGGCTTCGTCGACGAACTGGCCCTCACTCCCGACGGTCGCCGCCTGTACGCCCTGAGCAAGCCCGACGGTCACGCGGTCCTGGTCGACCTCGACAACGACCGGGTACTGACCACCATCGACTTCCAGTCGAACTACCAACCGGTCCTGAGCCCGGCCGTGAGCCGTGACGGCAGCCGGTTCTACGTTCTCGAGGACGACCACCGCAGCGTGCCGAAGGTGCTGTCCTACAAGACGGCGACCAACACCCGCGTGGCCCGCGAGACGGTCACCGGCTTCGACATGGAGCGGGGAACGGGTCTGACCCTGGGGCCGGACGGCGAATCGATGTACGTCACCGGCGTGAACTACGCCAACGATCCCGGAGCGTTCCTCCAGATCGTCAACTTCTGACGACACGGCCCGGATCCCCGGCGGTCCGGGCCTCGACCGGTGGGCGCCCAAATCCCCCTCCCCCAGCAGCGACGAATCACCGTGGGCCGTTGACGGTGGTTGAAGGTGCTGGTGTCGGGCACGCAGACGAATGACGCGTTCCAGTGCTGCGGAATGCGGGCTGCGGACAACTGGTCGCGGGTTGCGGGTTGCGGGTTGCGGGTTGCGGACTACCGTCGAGCGGAGCGCCGCAGCTGGCCTGATCTGCGCCTTCCGATTGCCGAGTTGTTGCGAAGCGTCCGTATGCGCTGGCGGCTCTTCTAGGCTCGCGGCACACGGGGGTCTTCACCATCTGCTCGTCTCAGCCTGCCTCATGGCGGCCCAGTTTCATTGACCAAGGAAACGCGAGGAAGAGATGACCTCTACGCCTGCCGAGCCCTACGGGACGGTTGTGAGTGAAGTCGGCGCGCATGTAAGGGAGTTCCCCAGCACCGACTCCTCCATCGTCGGCTCCCTGACCAACGGTGCCAAGGTCGGTTTGCGATCGAAGGTGCGGGCCCAGGACATCGACGGCAACAACATCTGGTACCTGCTGCGGGACCGCAACGCATGGATCGCGGCCCGATACGTGAGCAACACCGGCTCGGTGAAGTGGGCCAAGGACGCGGCGCCGGGCGAGGCCGGCGAACAAGCAGCCGGATAGCAGTCCGCTATCCGCCCATCCCGCCTGGCGGTCAACGCGTCGAGGCCGTCAGGCCTCTCCGGTCCGCGAGGTCAGCCCGCTGACGGCGTCGGCACCTGCGGAAGCAGGCCGGTGGTCTGCCGCCAGCCGGTCCGCGCCGTCGGCGGTTGGCCTGCTGGTCGGCCCGTTCCGGAATCACGTCCCGGATGTCGCGTCTGCGCAGATGGTCGCGGATCACGCGGGACGAGTACGCCTTGTCAGCCAGGATCAGGTCCGGCCTGGTGCAGGGCCGTCCCAAAGAGCGGGGAACGCACAGACGGGCCATGACATCCGTGAAGGCCGGTGCGCCTCGGCCTGACCGGGGCCGAGGACGAACACCAGCGGCCGGCAGTGGCCGTCGGCCGCGAAGTGGATCATCGTGGTCAGGCCGCCCCGGGACCGGCCGACGGCATGATGGCCCGGCTCTCCGGCCGGGGCCCCTTTTTGCGGGCTCCGGCAGCGTGCTGGTGAGCGCGCACGATCGTGGAGTCCACGGACAACGGCCCAGCTGACGTCTTCGTCCGCGTCGGCCTGCGCCACCAGGGCGGTGAACACCCGCTCCCACGTGCCGTCGACGGCCCACATCCGCAGCCGGTTGTGGATACCCCGCCAGTTGCTGTACTTCTCCGGCAGGTGCACCCACTGGGTACCGGTCTGGAACTTGAAGGCGATCTCGTCGATCGCCTCACGATGGCCCCGCCACCGGCCAACCCACTTCGACGTCCGGTCCGAGAGCAACGGCTCAATCCGCGCCCACTGCGCATCAGTCAACGGCACACCCGGACCAACGACCGAGTGGTCCAAACCAACTCGCCTAGGGGTTGAGGCGCTTGCGGACCTGCTCCATCGCCGCCCGTCCTTCAGGGCTCTCGTATGCCCGCATGAGCGCCTCATAGCTCGGATTGACGAGGGCCGCGATGCTGTCCCGCACCTCAAGGACCCAGTTGGGCTGGGCGGACGCGGCCCAGGAACCACGCTCCGCGAGACGACCACTGGCGGACACCTCGTACAGGCGGACCTGGACGACGGGGTCCGATTCGCCGATGACCGAAAGAACCCAATCGCCGGGCGAAAGGTCCATGCGGGTACCGAAGTTGGCGTACAAGCCGTCGAAGGCTCGCCTGCCGCTCTCCGATGTGTCGACCGACGACAGCAGCATGAGCCAGTCGTCCCGCGCTGGCCTGCCGAGCCCGGTGGGCATGTTGACCATCATGGATCGAACGGTAGCAGCGACGCTTTCGCGGAGCCATCTTCCAGTCTGAACTGCCTTGCACAGCCTGCCACTTCGGGCGGCTGAGGTCGCGTGCCGGCCATCCGGTCCCGCTCAGCCACGCCGGCGGAGACCGGCGCCCGACGGCGCCCGCACCGTGCCCCAGTCTTGCCGCGACTTGGCACCAGGCAGTTTCGTTTGGATCACCGGGCGGCCCAAAGGAAGGTGCGGGCGCACCCGGTCCAACGACCGACTGATCCAAACGACAGGGACGAGCGTGAGCAACCGAGGGCCGCAAAGCTCGGCGCCCGCTGGCCCTCGGCGGCCTCCTGGACAGGGCCCGGATCTTCCGGTGGGACACGGCTTCCGTCGTGCCGCCGACGGACGGACCACCGATCGTGCCGATGACCTGTCAGTGTCGCTCCGTGGCGTGGAACCTGCGCAGAGCGCGGCTGAGCTCGTGCCGCATTCCGTCGGGCAGTGCCTCGCCCTCGCCGCCGGCCACCAAAGCCGCGGCCACCACGCGCAGACTGACATCGCAGTGCTGCGCGACGTCGACCAACAGGGTTCGAGCTCGCCGCCCGGTGCAGGGCACCAGGGCGCTCACCATGCCGAGCGCACGCTCGATCACCATCCGGCCCGCGGCCGTGCGCCGCAACTTCTCGTTCTCCGCGCGGAGTTCGGCCAGTTCGCGACCGGCTGCGGCATCCGGTCCCGACAACTCGACCGTCAGCTTCCACCACTCCTGCCGCTCCCCATGCGTGGTGACCGTCCGATCCATGCAGTCCGCCTCACCGTGAGTTCCGCTGACACCGGGGAGCTGATGCCCGCCCCGGCACGGTGGCCCTGCGCGCCCCGGCGGCCGATCCCCCTGAACGTTCATGACTTCCGCACTCCGACAGGGCGGCGACCCCGCTCGGAGCAGGCCGCTGGAGGCACGGTGTGCTTCGCCTCTACAGCTGGAGCAGATGTTCCGTGATCTCCCGGTACTGCTGCAGAGCGACCCGCAGGTCCTCCGTTTCGGCCTGGGTGTCCTGGCTCTGCCAGTTCGCGCGGAGGGCGCATTGGCGTTCCCCGAGCGCAGCATTCAGACGGCTGACGACCTCGTCGAAGGTGCCGTCGGCCTCCTCGACGGCGTGGCGCGGGCTGTCGATGAAGTTGTTGACGGCTTGCTGGAGGCGGACGGAAAGCTTGTCCCGTTCACCGGCCGGGAGCAGCTGCGGCTCGAAACCCGCGCTGCGAGGCAGGCCGTCGGATCCGGTGAAGGGTGCGCGCGGGTCGGGGGCGGGACCGGGCGCGGGAGCATGCGGAGCGTGCTGCTTGAGGGGTTTCGAGCCGGGGGCCGCGGGCTGCTGTGCGCGTTCGGCGTCGTACGTCATCAGAGGGTGCTTCCCTTCGCGTGGTGCCCGCCGGGGGCCTGGGGTGCCGCGTCACGGCCTTCGCGGTGGTGCGGGCGGTGCCGGGCGGAGGGGGCGGGTTGCCCAGTGGTCAGCGCGGTCACGAGGCCGCGGGCCCGGATCATGGCCTCGCGCATTTCTTCGGTGCTGCCGCGGCCTTGTGCCGTGGCGTGCAGGTCGCGGTAGCCGCGGACGTGTTCGCTGTGGTGGACGGAGAGCGCGGCCATCTGGTCGTCGAACTGGTCGCCCGGCGGGAAGCCACGGTCCTCGGCGAGCCGCGAGAGCAGCATGTCCGCTTCGGCGACGGCCTTGTCCGGCGATTCGACGAAATTCTCCTGGATACGGGCCCACTGGGCGCGGTATCGCTCGCGCAGGTCGGGCGTCAAGGACCTTTCCTCGAGGGAGCCGTGCCGCCGCACCCGCTCGCCGAGTTCCGCTTCGGCCGCCTTGGCGTCGCCGCCGTGGAGCTGGACGGCATGGCCGTACTCGGGTCCGAAGCGCTTTTCCAGCCCCCGCCCGCCGCGTTGCCCGAAGCCGATGACGAGGACGGCAGCCACGATCACGACGACCACGGCCACCATCACGAGCACGAACATCAACATGACACGCCTCTCTGTCGCGCGAACGGGGGCGGTTCGAACGGACCGGCCGGTGGCCGGGTACCGGAGACCGGGTGCCGGAGGGTCCCAGAGGCCGGGGGCCGAAGACCGGGTGCCGGAGACCGGGTGCCCGGCCGGTTGGGAACCCGGCACCCGGTCCTTGTTCCGGCGGGGAGGCCGGGATTGGCTCACATCATCTGGGGCGGTCGCGGGCGGCCGTAGTAACTTCCCACCTCCTGACGGTAGTCCGGGTCACCCAGGTGCTTCTCCTTGTTGAACTCCGGGGCACCCTTGATCTGGTCCTTGCTGCGGTCGACGTAGATCTTCTTCTCCTCGGGGTCCACACGCACCACGACCCCGGCGGGCAGCAGGACCTCCTTGCCGAAGATCCAGGTTCCGGTGTCGACGACGATGTACGCGGCACCGACGTCCTCGGAGTGCTTGTCGACCTTGCCGATGCTGCCGTCACTGGCCTCGACCTTGTATCCGGTCAGGTCCATGCCCGTCTGGTAGGCGGCCATCGACCGGTAGCCCCACACGTTCTCGTCCACGGAAGTGCTCCTTCTCGTCGGGGTTTGAGCGGGGAGGGAGATGTGCCTTGTTCCACGCGGCTGTCCCTCGGTCGCGCGGGAGTTCGCTGTGCGTGGGTGTTGGTTCCGGAAGGCGCCCTTGGTCGTCTCGTCGGCCTGCTTGAGGTTCCTACCGGCCTGTTCGCGACGTCCTTCGCGCGTGAGGTGCCTGTTTACCGGCGGGCCGGCCGGCGGCTACCTGTGGCTGCCGGCGGAGCGGCCCGAGCCCATGCGGCCACGCATGAGGAAGCCGATGACCCACAGGACCAGCAGCACTGCGGCTACGTACCACAGGAGGTGCAGAGTGAAGCCGAACCCGAACAGTGCCAGGACCAGCACGATCAGAACGATCCAGAGAAGCATGGCCGAACCTCCCGTTCGCAGGAGTGCACTCTGCGTTCCGCGGGGTCCCGGCGAAGCGAGTGGCGGGAGGTCGCGTCCCGGAAATCCCGGTACGTCATGGCCCAGCGCCCACCCGCCAGTGAACGGCCGTCCGCGTCCGTTGTCAACGGCTGCGTTGCGACCGGCCCCACCGGACGCAGTCCGCTACGACTACGAAGCGACCGGCTTCGCCGACACGGTGGCCCGCCAGCCAGCTGGCCACGGACTGCGCAGTCTTCCCGTGCCCGTCCGGCCCCCTGCCCGGCCCCTCCGCCCTGCCATGTCCGACCATTCGGCTCTGCCTTCTTGGGGGCAGCCTCACAGCGGACACCGCACGCGTTTGGACCTTCGCCGAGCAACACATCGAGGACGAGACGCGACGTCAGTGGCACCTGCGGCAGATCCAGGGCTCGGCCACCAGGCCCATGGTGGTGGTCCGGTCCTCCGGGTCCGCGACTATTGGGTGGAAAGCCGCGCGATGATGCGCCTGCGGGCCGTCTCGTCCAATTGCAGATAAGTCACCACCACAGGGATGTCGCTGGGGTCGCGGCCCTCCGCCCAGGTGAACCCGTCGTCGCTCTCCGTGCCGAGGTAACCGTCGCGGTCCTTGAGTACCTGTTCGCAGTGGTGCAGGGCGGAGATGTCCGGCGCAGTCCAGATCAGAGACTGCACGCCGATGCCATCGTGCTCGCACGGGTCGCCCTTGCCGAGGGACCGCAGGTACAGCTCAGAGCCCGCGTCGCTCACCAGGAGGACCGCGTCCCGTGTGCCCATGACGACCTCAAGGCCCAGGAGTTCGCGGTAGAACCCGATCGATTCACCGAGGTCCGACACGTACAACACGGCTGACGCCAGCCGCATACCGGATATCGGAAGTGCGTCATCGCGCCCTTCCTCCTGCGCCTGCTGCGGGGCATTCGGGCTGGTGGTCATTGGCTACTCCTCTATGGGGTTCACAACCGGTGTCCGACACGCGGGTGGCGGCCGGACCGGCCTCTACGGTCCCCGGGTGCGGAGGGGGAATGGCGCGGGTGATGCTTGATGGCCCCGGCGACGTGCGATTGTGGCGCTTGCCCGTGGCCGGAGTGAGCTGACGATTGGTCATGTTGCTTACGGGCAAGCGATTTCATGCTTCTGGCGCGTCAGCCGAAGATGTGGCCTGTGTGCCTCGAAAAGGTCCACAGGGCGACGAGACCCGCTGGGGGCCAGAGCCGGATACGCCGGGTCGGGCCGCCATCGAAGAGGATCGGAGCGAGCACGACTAGAAAGAGTCCAATGCGCCACGGCCGGGCCTCCGGATCGGAAAGGATGTTGTCGATTCCGCGGGGTCCGGGCGAAACGGCAGGGCGGAAGCCTTGCCCCGGTTGCCGGAGCTGCATGGCCCTACCTCACGCCCGGCAGTCAACTCCGCAGCGGCCATTGCGTCAACCCCAGCTTGTTACCGGCGAGTTACTGCTGCGGTTTCAGCTTCCTCGGGGTGACAGCGCGCTACGTCGCGTTGGCGGCGGGTACGCACGGCGGCGACCCTCGCGACGTCGGGCAGCCCACCGTGCCCCGGATTGCGGGACTTGGTGATGTGACGACAACTCAAATCCGCCCGGCACCAGGTTGGTTGGCGACGATGGCCAACAGGAGACGCACCCCTGATCCATCCGCCGGATTCTTCCCTGTGGGGAGCCGCCCAGCGCCGCCTCTTGAACCCGGTTGTAGGCAGCGACCTCCGCCGGTCACGACGTCGGCCGAGCCCGGACCGGCCCGGCCCGGCCCGGCCACGTACGTACCGTTGGGCCCCTGACCGGTAAGCGGTCCGCGTCACGCGACGCGGACATGTCTACCGGCGCCGTTCCCGGCCCGGACGAGTAGCGGTCATGCCCCGGTCCGGCCTAGAGGCAGGCCGAGAAGGGCGATGAGTACCACGGCAGGGGGCCTGGCCGTCTCGGCGCAGAGGTGCAGGCCCGGCTCGCCGAGACGGATGGGTTGGGCCCGATCCCGCCCAACGTCCGGACGCCCGACGGTTCAGACCACAGTGAGCCGTGTTCCGCGACGCCACACGGCACGGGTGTTCAGGGTGTCGGAGATGGTGGTCGTGGGGTCGCCGTCGACCAGGAGCAGGTCGGCGCGCAGCCCTTCGGCGATGCGGCCGCGGTCGGCCAGGCCGAAGCGCCGGGCGGTGGTGGCGGTGGCCGCGCGCAGTGCCTGGGCCGGAGTCAGGCCCGCTTGCACGAGGTACTGCAGTTCGTGGTGGACGCTGGCACCGTGGGCAAGGCCGCCCAGGAACGGCATCGGCATGGATGCGTCGGTGCCCGTCAGGATGTCGACGCCCGCGTCGTACAGGGCGCGTACGGAGCCCAGCACGTCGGCGATTTTGCCCTGGGGGTAGTGGTTGAAGCTGCTGCGCAGGGTCTTCGTCCATGCCTCGTCGAGCCGCGCGGCCACGCGTGGATCGTCGGCCAGTTGGTCTCCGGTGATGCCCATCATGGACGCGTTCAGGACGACGCAGGGCACGACGAAGGCACCGGAGTCCCGGATCAGGGTGATGATCTCGTCCGTGTGGGGGCCGTCCATGAACAGGTGGACCAGCCCGTCGATGCCGGCCTCGATCGCCATCCGAGTGGCTTCGATCGTCAGGGCGTGGGCGACGGTCAGCTTGCCGTGCCTCTTGGCTTCGGCGACACCTGCGTTCAACGTCGCCCGATCGAGCATGGGCAGGCCGGGATGGCCCTCGACAGAACCGTCGTCGACCATGAACTTGATGTAGTCCGAGCCGCGTTCGATGAGCTGCGGAATGAAGGCGACGGCCTCCTCGGGGGTGGTCGAGAACGGCATGAGCGGTGTTGGCCCGGACGCCCCGGACGGCGGTCCGGGACGGAAGCCCTCGGGGAACAGCTCACTGGGGTGGCCGCCCGGCGGGGTGATACCGAACCCGGAGGAGCGCACGTCGGCCACGGTGTCGTCCGCGGTGATGTGCGCGCGGTTGTCGGCGGTGTACGTTCCTTGCATCTCCAGCTCGGTGGTCACTCCGAAGCGCAGTGCCAGGGCGAGAGATTCGACGTTGGTGTGGACGTGGGCGTCGATCAGGCCGGGCAGCAGGGTTCCGCCCTTGGCGTCGACCACCTGTGCACTTGCTGGAGCGTTTCCGCCCACCGCGAGGATGCCGGTGTTGTCGAAGACGACGGTGGTCGCCTCCAGGGTCAGGTCGCCGTCGAAAACCCGCGCGTTGATGAGGGCGGTGCTGGGGGCGGGGGTCGTGCTCATCGTGGGTGCTCCGTTCTATTCGCGCGGCACTGAGCCGCTGCCTGCCGTAGGTGAGGCGGCGTCAGTTGGCCGTGGCGACAGCCGCGTTCCCGGGGGCTTCGACGGACGTGGGCGGGCCGGCCTTCTTGAGCGGTACTTCCACGACGAAGAGCGCGGCGACGAAGGCGAGAGCGCAGACGATCGCGGCGGTGAGGAAGATGTGGCTGGTGCCGCTCGTGACCGCGGTGAGGTAGGCGTCCTTGGCGCCGGCGGGCAGGGCGCTCGGGTCGACCTCACGCCCGGCGGGCAGATCGGCCTGGACGGCGCGAGTGAACAGCGAGCCGAAGACGGCGACGCCGAGGGAGCCGCCCAGCGTGCGGAAGAGGTTGGCCGAGCTCATCGCGGCGCCCATGTCGCGCAGGGAGACGCTGTTCTGCGCGATGGTGCCTGCCATCTGCATCGTGAAACCTAGGCCGATGCCGACGAGGACCATGTACAGACCGGTCAGCGTGAATGACGTACCGGCGTCCATGGTGGCCAGGAGTCCGAGCCCTGCCGCGAGGAACACGGTCCCGAGAACAGGGAAGATCTTGTATTTGCCCGTGGCGGACATGACCTTGCCTGCGATGGTCGACACGATCACGACAGGGATCATCATCGGCAGCATCAGCAGACCGGAATTGGTGGCAGAAGCGCCCTGAACACTCTGCTGGAACAACGGCAGGTACAGGCCCGCCCCGAACGTGACCACACCACCGGCAAGGGTCAAGGCCATCGCCAGTGGGTAGTTGCGGTGACCGGTGAACACCGACAGCGGCAGCAGCGGCTCACTCACGCGCTTCTCCACCAGGATGAACAGGGCCAGGCCCGCGATCGCGACCACACCCAGGGACAGGATCTGCCAGGAGCCCCAGGCATAGGTGCTGCCCGCCCAGGTGGCGGCCAGGACGATCGCGCTGATGGAGAGGGTCAGCAGGGTGATGCCCGCCCAGTCGATCTTCGCCTTGATGCGCTTGGTGGGCACGTGCAGCTTCGACGCCAGCCACACCAGGGCGACCAGGCCGATGGGGAGATTGATGTAGAAGGCCCAGCGCCAGTCGAAGTGGCCGGTGACGAACCCGCCGAGCAGCGGGCCACCAATGGTGCCGATCGCCATGACGGAGGCCGTCATGCCCTGGTACCTGCCCCGCTCTCGGGGCGGTACGAGGGCGCCGATCAGCGCGAAGGCACCCGCGCCGATGCCGCCGGCTCCGATGCCCTGCACGACGCGGAACGCGATCAGTTCGCCCATGGACTGGGCCGCCCCGCACAGGGCGGACCCGGCGATGAACACGGCGATGGAAGCGAGGTACATGGGCTTGCGGCCGAACAAGTCACCGAACTTGCCCCAGACCGGGGTGGTGACGGCGGTGATCAGCGTGTAGGCGGTAACGACCCAGGAGATGTGGTCCAGGCCGCCGAGGTCACCCACGATCGTGGGCATCGCGGTGCTGACGACCATGTTGTCGAGCATCGACAGCAGCATCGCGAGCATGACGCCGAGCAGCACCCACCGGACGTTCTTCGGCACGGTCGGCTCGGCGGCGGTGGAGGGGAGGGATGCAGTGGACATGACTGATCACTCCTTTCGGGCATGAAGGAGAAGGAGGTGGACGAGGCGGGACGGATTGCGTCGACCGCCCCTCAAGAAAAGCACACCGACTCCCTAAGTGCAACGGTTCACCTTTTTGAGTCGTACACCTTTGGCGGCCGAAGCCATGCGCATGCCACAACCGAGGCCCGAAGCCGCGACGGCAGCGATGGGGCCCCGCAAGCCGAGCAGCGCGCCCTCGGCCGCCCCGACGGCCGATGCCGAGGTGACCCTCCGAATCCAATGGCGTCCGGCCGCCGACCACCCCCTGCCGCTTGCCGCTCTCTCACGCAGCGGCGCCGCGAGAATTGTCCAAGAGGCGCCCTGGCCCCTCCCTCTGCGATACGTGACGCTGAGATCGCGGATTGGGGAATTTACTTGAAGTCTCACATTGTTTAACGTCGCAAGCGAGGCCGCCGCCTCGCGCTTCGCAGTCGAGGGAGACCCCATGCCAGTACGCCGCCTCAACCACGCGGTGCTCTACGTACGAGACGTCGCACGAGCCGTCGAGTTCTACACGGACGTCTTCGGGTTCAAGGTCGACGTCGACCTCCCCGGCCGCGCGGCCTTCCTCAGCGCCGAGGACACCCTCAACGATCACGATCTCGGCCTCTTCTCGGTCGGGCCGGCGGCGCCCGGCCCCGAGCAAGGCCGCGTCGGCCTCTACCACTTGGCGTGGGAAGTGGGCACCCTTGGCGAGCTCGCGGACATCGCTGCCAAGATCAACGAACGCGGAGCCCTGGTCGGGTCGACGGACCACGTCGTGTCGAAGTCCCTTTACGCCAAGGACCCCGACGGCAACGAGTTCGAGATCATGTGGCGCGTGCCGCGCGAGGACTGGCCGTCCGCAGCCGGGGCGGCCAGCCCGGCCGCCCTCGACCTCGAGGAGGCGCTCAGGCGTTGGGGGCCCGACCTGAAAACGGGCGCCGCGGCCGGTTCCGCGACCTGAGCGACGTCCGGAGCCCCGCTCGACAGTCCGGAGCCCCGCTCGACAGTGAGACCGGCCAAGGTGCTGACCGGCGCGGACCAACTTCCCTTGCGCATCTGACGGTTCAACCGGTCACACCGGGCCCGAGGTGGGCCTACGGGAAGGCTGCCGACAGTCGATCAGCGGCCTGTTTGCCGCGGTGAGAGGCACCGTTGTCGACGACCCAGAACACTCGCTTCGCACTCGCGTAGGGATCCTGGCCCATGACTTGGGCGACCAGGCTCATGAACGGATCGATGCCGGTGGTCGGCTCGCAGCGGCCGGATACCTGCACAACCCATCCGCCCAACGCTCCTCGCCGGATGCGACAGGATGACCGTGCTGCTTGGCTACCCGTCGGGGCATGCCGGCGCTGACACCTCGGTCAGTTGGCTGTTCTGACGGGTGCGCTGCTGCGTCCACGGGACTGACCGCTCAGCTCGGCGTCGAGTGTCTCCTGAGCGGTACGCATGACCTCGGCGTATACGGGATCCTGCAGCCGCTTCCACATGGCGCCCTCAGAGACGTCCTCAATGCGGCTGACCACCCACCAGATGTTGCCGAAGGGGTCCTTGATGCGTCCTCCGCGCTGCCCAAAGGCGTCGTCGGCCAAAGCGGTGACGACACGGCCGCCGGCCGCCACGGCTTGCGAGAACGCCTCGTCCGCGTCGGCGACGAACACGCGCAGCAGGCTCGGCATGGCCGGCCAGTCCGCGTGCCGGTCGAAGGCCAACACGACCGTGTCACCGACCCGGATCTCACCGTGCCCGATCAAGCCGTCCTCAGTCGGTACCCGCCCGAGCTCCTCGCCCCCGAACACCTGGGCCACAAAGTCGAGGAAGGCCCCCGTATCGTCCGTAACGACCCAAGGCGCAACGGTGGTGTAGCCCTCCGGCGATGCGGTGCTCTGCTCCATCATCGCAGTCCTTTCACTGGGGTTGGTGACGGACAGCCACGATAGGCATGAGCTAGGTCAGTTCCTGTCCCAAACAGCTGTGGGCTTGGGCCACGGCCAGTGCCACCTCCCGGCTGCTCGCGCCCGTCTTCGCCAGACCCCACACGGGTTCCCCGCTTCGTCAGCCCAAGGCTGGAGAACGCTGAGTAGTCGAGTTGCTCGCAGACCTTGCCCAGTCTTGTGGACGGGAACGTGTGCCCGTCACGCCGTCGCGAGCAAAGCCCAGCACGACGCGGCTGCCAGCACCGCATCGCCGCGCTTGGGGGCCCATGTGCCGATGGAATCAAACAGGCCCAAGTGGCCTGCTCCGTAAGCGAGATGGCCCGCTCTGGATAGTTCGCGCTCCATGCGAACCACCAGTATCGCGGGATTCAAGCGTCCGCGTTGATCTGGGCCGTGGTGATGTCCGCGAGCCGTTGAGCGGTGTTGAAGTGAGGGGTGAGCCGGGTCTTGGTCAGGGCGAAGGAGACGTTCGTGGCCGGGTCGGCATAGACGTAACTGCCGCCGCCACCGACCCAGCCGAACGTGGTGGAGACTTCCTGCTGTTGCTCACCGATGCGCCCCAGCGGATAGCCCATGGCCAGTCGCGCGTGGTTGCCGAAGACCTGGTCGGTGCCTTCGAAGGCCACCGCTGTCAGCTCGTCCAGCTGGTGTGAGCCGATGAGTCGACCATTGAGCACTGCCGCGTTCATGGCGGCGGCTCCACGCGCGGTGAAGGTACCGACCGATGGAATGTCTGCCCGCAGGATCCGGTGACTGTTGCCCATCGCCGCGCTCGGTCGCATCTCCCAGGGCGCGAGGACCGCGTCTCCTGGCGGGGTGGCCGGCGAGGTTGTGGCGTCCTCAAGCCGGGCGAGACGGGGCAGGTCGGCACCGGGCACCCCGAAATACAGCTCACCCTCGATACCCAGGGGTACGGTGACCCACTCGCGCAGTAGCTGTCGCATCGGTTTGCCGGTGGCTCGGCGTGCGAGTTCGCCGACCAGGAAGCCGAAGGTGAACGAGTGGTACCCGGTCTTGGTCCCGGGGGCCCACCGCGGCTCGGCGTCGGCGATCGCGTCACACACCCGTGGCCAGTCAGAGAGAGCGTCGGGGCCGATGCATCGGGGCATGGCCGGAACACCGACGGAGTGTGTGAGCACGTGCCGGAGAGTCGCGGTCTCCTTCCCATGGACACCGAACTCCGGCCACAGCTCAACCAGGGGTGCGTCGTATCCGACCGCACCCCTCTTCACGAGCAGGTGCGCGATCAGTGACGTCATGACCTTGCCCGCGGAGAAGCTGAAGAACGGGGTCCCCGAAGACACCCTGCGCCCGCTTCGGGTGTCGGCGAGACCGGCGACGGCGTCGGCGACAAGGCCGCCCTCGTGGTAGACGGCGACCTGCAAGCCGGTTTCGGCTCCACTGTCGACGAGTTC
This sequence comes from Streptomyces xanthochromogenes, assembly GCF_014650455.1. Classification (GTDB taxonomy): domain Bacteria; phylum Actinomycetota; class Actinomycetes; order Streptomycetales; family Streptomycetaceae; genus Streptomyces; species Streptomyces xanthochromogenes. The sequence goes on from NZ_BMUZ01000003.1 coordinate 287,024, forward strand.
GTCCACGGCGCTCTGGAGCTCCTGCTGCAGTGAGAACATGATCTTCACCGATCCGGCCATGTGTAGCGCGTCTCCCTGGACGTCGGCAGTTTACTGAAGGCGAATCCGACCCTGGGCTCGACTCGATAGGGCCTGACAGCACCACCCCTGACGCCCTTGGCCGCCCGTGGTGAAGCACAGCCCACCCAGACCGCCACTGAGCCCATGACGAGCGCGGCCGTACCCAGGATGGAGGCCACGGAGTTGCCATTACGCGCGCGAGGGCCTACCCGCAATCCTCCAAACCAGGGTCCTCGCCCTGGCCGACGAGCCCGGCGGCAAGATCAAGACGATGTGTTGATGATCTGCAAGCAGGATGGTGGCGATGGGTAGGCTCCCGACGCGAACCTCCCGACGCCCAGGCTTCCGAACGGAGACGTTCCCGATGATGATCAGGACCGAATACGCCAAGTTGTACTGGATTCCGGGCTGAATCACAGCTCGGGATATTTCAAGGACGCCGACATGCCGCTGGACGACGCCCAACTCCTCAAAAACGCGGAGATAGTGCGGAGTTGCCGGATACAGCCGTCGAACCGCGTCCTCGACATCGGCTGCGGATGGGGGGCGGCCGCGCGTCTGGCGGCGGCAAAAAACCACGGCAGAGTCACCGACCTCACACTGAGCATGGAACACCACGCAGGGCCCGAGGCGGGACGGTGCCCAACGCGCCGGTAAGGGCGTCACGTAGCTGCGGGCTGATGAGCCGCACGCGTGCCCGGCTCACCCGCGCCGCTGTCATCGACCCCGCTCTCCAGGTACTGGACCGTCACCGCCACGCGTTGCCCGCCCGACGCGACGGCACCACCCTGGCCACCGGCACCTATTGCGTCGACGAGGCGGTCGGCGGAGCGTGGCGTGTGCGGGTCGACGGGAAGACGACGAGGACGACATCGTCGCCTTCGGTCGATGGGCCACGACGCACCTCCCACCTCGTTGCCCCGTCATGATGCCGTCAGGTTTCGCCCCCGGGCCGTCAGAAAGGCGCCAACAGCGGGACCGCTCAGTCGATTTGCTCTGTCTCATGAACCCATGTACGCGTGGATGTCGAGGGACAGTGACGGCCGATGAGCATGCCCCAGAGGCGCCGGGTCGTGGTCGGCGTGAGCGGTTCGTTGGGGAGTGTGACGGCTCTTCACCGGGCCGCGGACGAGTCGCACCGGACCGGCGCCACCTTGTGGGCCGTACTCGCGTGGGAGTTGCCCGGCGGTGACCTCGGACACCGTGGACCCGCCTGCCGGCCGCTGCTCGCCGAGTGCCGACGCCGGGCGGGTGAGCGGCTCTTGGAGACCATCGACGACGCCTTCGGGATCGCCGGGCCGGGCGTGGCGATGGAGGGCCTCGTCGTACTCGGCACCCCGGGGTCCGCCCTGCTGTCGGTGGCCGACCGGCCCGACGACCTCCTCGTGGTCGGAGCCGGTACGCGTGGGTGGTTTCGGCGCGCGCTGCGGCCCTCGACCGCCCGCTACTGCCTGGCGCACGCGTCCTGTGCGGTGCTCGCCGTGCCGCCCTCTCCGCTCCAGGACGAACTCGCCACCGTGCACTGGAGGAACACCTGGCGGATGCCCGTCGACCTCCGGGAACTGGCCGACTGAGGGTCCCGCCGGGTGCCGGTGCGCGACTCGACGGCGTCGCCGAGGCACGCCACACGAACCGACCCGCACGTCCGCCCCGCACGGCCGGGCTGCACGTCCGCCCCGCACGGCCGGGCTGCACGTCCGCCCCGCACGGCCGGGCTGCACACCGGTCACCCCTCGCGCCCGAGCCCCTCGGTGGCGCCGATTGCGCCGACCGTCAAGGATCTTTGACGCCTCCTTGGCGTCCCGCGCAGCCGAGCTGTCAGGGGTGCGTCAATACCCCGCGTAACGGGGAGAACACGGGGTTCCTGTCGCCTAAGTTTCTGTGTTGCCGCTCAACAGAGGCGCGACCCCGTGGCCGGCCGTCCACCGGCCAGGGGAGGCGACACCCCAGTCGCAGTGCGCCCCGCCCGCTCTTCGTCGGCGCTGGGACCCCAGCGCCGACGGAGAGCCCAAGGCACCTCCTCTCGCCCCTCCTTCATGCCACAACCGACCCGGCCGGTCCTCGGGCAGAGGCAAGAGCGCACAAGCAAGAACCGGCATCCCACCAGAAGGTCATTCCTCGATGTCTTCCGCAGCGCAGCAGCAGGCCCCTGCCGTTCCGGCTCCCACCGGTCCACCGCCGAGGAATCCACCGATCCCCCCACATCACCGCAGTCCCCGGCGCGCCGGGTTCTTCGAACCCGTGCAGTTGGTGCGGTCGTTCCCCGACGCCCTGCGCAAACTGCATCCACGCGCCCTGCTCCGCACCCCCGTGCTCTTCGTCGTCTCCATCGGAGCCGTGCTCACCACGCTCTCCGCACTCGTCCATCCGTCCGTCTTCACCTGGGTGATCAGCGTCTGGCTCTGGCTCACGGTGATCTTCGCGAACCTCGCGGAGGCTGTTGCCGAGGGCCGCGGGAAGGCGCAGGCCGAGTCGCTGCGCCGGGCCCGCACCGACACGGTGGCGCTGCGCCTGCGCGACAACTGGCGGGTCGGCACCGACCTGCGCCGGGCACGGACCGAGGCCGTGGCGGCGACCGACCTCAAGCCCTTCGACTTCGTTCTCGTGGAGGCCGGCGAGCTGATCCCGGCCGACGGAGATGTGGTGGACGGAGTCGCGGCCGTGGACGAGTCGGCGGTGACCGGCGAATCCGCGCCCGTGATCCGCGAGTCGGGCGGAGACCGCTCGGGCGTCACCGGGGGCACCAGCGTCCTGTCGGACCGGATCGTCGTGCGCGTCACCTCCCGCCCCGGACACTCCTTCCTCGACCGGATGATCGCGCTCGTCGAGGGCGCGTCCCGGCAGAAGACGCCCAACGAGATCGCGCTCAACATCCTGCTCGCGGCACTCACCATCGTGTTCGTGCTCGTGGTGGTCACGCTCCAGCCCATGGCCCAGTACGCCAACGCCGCGCAGTCCACCACCGTCCTGGTCGCCCTGCTCGTGACCCTGATCCCGACCACCATCGGGGCGCTGCTCTCCGCGATCGGCATAGCGGGAATGGACCGCCTGGTGCAGCGCAACGTCCTGGCCATGTCCGGCCGGGCCGTCGAGGCGGCGGGCGATGTGAACACCCTGCTCCTCGACAAGACCGGCACCATCACCCTGGGCAATCGTGAAGCCGCCGCGTTCCTGCCCATGCCCGGCGTCCAGGAGCACCATCTGGCGGACGCCGCCCAGCTGGCCTCGCTCGCCGACGAGACCCCCGAAGGGCGATCGGTAGTGGTGCTGGCCAAGGAGAAATACGGACTGCGCGAGCCGGACGAGGGTGACCTCGCGGGTTCGCGCTTCGTCGAGTTCAGCGCACAGACCCGGATGAGCGGGGTCGACCTGCGCTGGGACAACGGCGCCGTATCCCACATCCGCAAGGGTGCCACCGCGCAAGTCGTCGAGTGGGTGCAGATGTACGGGGGCCAAGTGCCGCCCCAGGCACGCCAGTTCACCGACGCGATCTCCGCCGCCGGGGGCACCCCGCTCCTGGTGGGCGTGAACGACTGGAACGGCCCCCGGGTGCTCGGCGTCATCCATCTCAAGGACGTCGTCAAGGACGGCATCGCCGAACGGTTCGCCGAGCTGCGCCGCATGGGCATCAAGACCGTCATGATCACCGGTGACAATCCGCTCACCGCGCGAGCCATCGCCCAGGAGGCGGGGGTGGACGACTACTTGGCGGAGGCCACCCCCGAGGACAAGCTCGACCTCATCCAGCGTGAGCAGGCCGGCGGCAAACTGGTCGCGATGACGGGTGACGGCACGAACGACGCCCCCGCCCTCGCCCAGGCCGATGTGGGCGTGGCGATGAACACCGGTACGTCGGCCGCGAAGGAGGCCGGCAACATGGTCGACCTCGACTCCAACCCGACCAAGCTCATCGAGATCGTCGAGATCGGCAAGCAACTCCTCATCACACGCGGGGCGTTGACCACCTTCTCCATCACCAACGACGTCGCGAAGTACTTCGCGATCATCCCTGCCATGTTCGCGGGGTCCTACCCCGGTCTGGAAGCACTCAACATCATGGGCCTGCACAGCCCGACCTCCGCGATCACCTCGGCGATCATCTTCAACGCACTGATCATCGTGGCGCTGATCCCGCTCGCCCTGCGCGGCGTGCGCTACACCCCCGCCTCCGCCCACGACCTGTTGCGCCGCAACCTCGGCCTCTACGGTCTGGGCGGGCTCGTCCTGCCGTTCGTCGGCATCAAGCTCATCGACCTCCCCGTCTCCATGATTCCGGGGCTCGGCTGACGTCGTCAGCGGCTTTCACTGGCGACCCGCATCAGAGCATCGTCAAAGACATCCGGCCTCTCTTGAGCAACCCCTCGCGAGGCAGTTGTATAAGAGCCGTGAACAGCAGTCCGCGCCATGACGACCGGCCACCTCATCAGGTGTGACCCGGTAGCGCCCGCTGTTCCCGCGTCGGCTCTCTGAGCCGCGCCTCCCTGCGCCGTACGCCGCCGCCGCGCCCACGCCGGCGGCGTACGTGCGCTTCACTCCACACGTCGGGCCGCGCCTTCAGGCGCAGCCTCGTCGTGCCGTCACTCGGGAATCCACCATGACCTCCAACTCGTTCACCGGCAGCACCGTTCTGGTGACCGGAGCCACCGCAGGAATCGGTTTCGAAGCCGCACGGCAGCTGGCCCAGCGCGGCGCCACCGTCCTCGTCCACGGCCGCACCGCCGACGACGCCCAGGCGGCGGTGGACGCGCTCATCGCGACCACCGCCACCGTCGAAGCAGGCCAACTCTGCCCCGTCTCAGCCGACTTCACCCGCCTGGACGAAGTCGAGGCAATGGCCCACAGGGTCATCGAGACCCACCCCGGCCTCGATGTCCTCGTCAACAATGCGGGGATGGCGGCCCCCGAGCGTCACACCGTCACCGCCGACGGCAACGAGATCGCCTTCCAGGTCAACTTCCTCGCCCACTACCTGCTGACCTGCCTCCTGGAGCAGGCGTTGACCAGCGGCCCCGGCGGGCGCGTCGTCAACGTCTCCTCCTCGTTGCACCGCACCGGCAGCATCCAGTGGAGCGACCCCAACCGCTCACGGCGCTATTCCCGGCTCGCCGCCTACGCCCAGGCACAGCTCGCCCTCACCGTGTTCGCGGCCGATCCGCGCGTGGCCGCCGTCTCCGTGCACCCCGGCATCTGCGACACGGCTCTGCTCCCGCTCTACGCACACGAGGGTGCCACTCCTGCCGAGGGCGCGGCACACGTGGTACGCCTCTGTGACCCCGCCTTCGAGATCGTCAACGGCGCCTACTACGACCGCGACCAGCGCGTCGACCCGGCCCCGGCAGCGACAGAGAACCGCTCGGTACAACGTCTCGACAAGCTGGCCGCCCTGCTCGTCGGCCACACCGCCTGACTCGTCCTCCCCCTCAAAGCCACGGAGAGCACCCCCATGTCCAAGCGTGCCCGCAAGAAGAAGGCTCGGCGCAAGAAGAACGCCAATCACGGCAGCAGAGCCTGCGGCTAGCTCCACTACGGCCCCGAGGGGGCGGACCGGCCCGGCGGACAGTCCGCCCCCTCCCTCGTTCCCTCACCCCGCATCACTCCGAATCAGGTGACTTGCCATGATCGAGCTTCCCCTGCACCAACTGGCCTCGTACCTCGGCTGGTTCCCTCAGGCATCAGCCGGGCAGATGGCGCTCGTCGAGCACGTGATGGCCACCCGCCGCGGCCGCCTGTGGGCGGACCGAGCGGACCGGCCGCGCGCCATCGCCGTCGGCTGCGGCGGCTATCTGCTCCTCGGCGGCGACCCCGAGGCCCTCGGCCCGTCCGCGATGGCACCCCTGGCAGGTCAGTACGTCCTGGCCCCGTCCCGGTTCCTGCCGGCGCTCTCCTCGGGGCTTGAGCGGGTCACGCCCTGGGAGCGCATGGCCTACGTCCGGCGAGCGCAACCGCTCTCACCGCGTCCGCCACGAGGTGTGACACTGCGCCGGCTGGTCGTCACGGACGCCCGTGCGCTGGCGCTGCTCGGCTCCGACAGCGCCTGGATCCATGCCAGTTGGGGCGGCGCGACCGGCATCTCGGGCTCGGGACACGCTTGGGGTGCCTTCCTCAAGGGCCGGCTGCTCGCCGTCGCCTGTACGTACTTCGTGGGTAGCCGTTACGAGGACCTCGCCGTGGTCACGGCCCCCGGTCACCGCCGTGAGCAGCTCGCACTCAGCTGTGTCGTCGCGCTCTGCGCGGATGTCGAGGCCCGCGGCCGCAAGGCGAGTTGGACGTGCTCTCGCCACAACCGTGCGAGTCGTCTGCTCGCCTGGAACGCCGGGTTCCGCCTGGAGCGGGAGTACGTCCACTATGCGACGGGCTCGATGTCCACGGGGAGCCTCACGGGCCCCCGTTTCGTTGCCGAGGCCACCTCGGAGGACGCCCGCTCCCGGGATTCCACCCTTCACCTTCTCGCCGCCCGGTCTGCCGTCCCGGCCACTCACGGCCCCCTCAACTGAACTCGGCCAGTCGTGGCCGCGACCCAAGCACGAGCAGCCCGGCCCCGAGGAGCAGCGCGCAGAGGGTGGCGGGCCCTGTACGTCAATGGCGTTCCGCGCCATGGCGATGGCCTTGTCATGATGGCCGGCATTCGTGGGGTGGGGGTGACCCTGATCGTGGCGCTCGTCGGGCTCCAGGTCGGCATCGCGCGCACTAGTGCTGTGGTGAGACGGCGTTGAGCCGGCTTGCTGCCCGCGTCGGCAAGGAGACCGACCGCACCGTGTTCAAGGTCTCGGGCCTTGAGTAGGCGGCGGCAAAGCCAGCATGGCCCGATGTCGCGGTGGTGTGCTGTGCGGCGGGCTCACGCCGCACAGCACACCCCGGGCGCGTAGCCGCTCATACGCCCCCCAACAGCGGCCACTCGCCTCGAAGGCCCTGGCCGCGGAGTGCACCGATGCGCGGCTGTGCAGGTGCGACGAGGTCAGGTAGACGAGGTAGGTCAGGTATCCGACATGGAGTGCCGGGAACCCAGTGCGGGCAGCTCCCAGAGGAGCACCGCGCGCTATGTCGGGCTCCGGGCAGCAGGGGGAGTCGTGTACTCATCCCTCGTATGGGGCAGGCCGTGCAGGACGCACATGCCGCCGGTCCACCGCATCGATGGCTCCCCTCGAATTCCCGTCATGACCAGAGCGGGGCTGCGGAGCCGGGGCAACTTCGACCCCCGGCACGCAAGCGGATCCGCCAAGACACCCGGGGGCTGGGGGCGCGGCGGACGCTGCGCCGATCACAGAGCAAGAGCCAGACGTTGGAGCGCCCTGCGCATCTCTGCCCTCCCCGGACGGCGGGAATCACGGGAAATCGACTTCAGGCCTACGCCAGCGCAATGAGCCGCCGGTCATACCGAAGGGGGTGCCTCACCCAGCGCGGTGCTTCCATCAGTTCAGGTTCCGGCCGGCGGCGGATGGCTGGGCCGTCTGATCGGGATCGATCCCGATCAGCACGTACAGCGAAGAGCACGCTTGCTGGGCAGTCCTCCCGCAGAGGACGCTCACCGCAGGCTTCCAAGCTCTCGCGGAACGCCGCCGTGAGCCGAGGCCGCGAGCCGCTGCCGTGAGCCGAGGCAGTGGACACCGGCCGAGGGCCGACGCCGTGAACAGAGCAGAAAACTTCCCCCGCATCACTCGGATACCCGTATCCCGCAGTCCCCCACTGGCCCCCTCAGCCGCGCGGAAGCGGCCGATCAGGAGCAGCATGACGGTGTTGGCCGCACCAAAACGGTCGGGAGCGCTCATGACGGCAGAGTGGAACCAACGGCCCGTGACCAGTGCTGAACACGGCGAGTGGCTGCCGGTGCTGGACATTCCCGCTCCGGGACGGCAAAGGCGCTGGACCGTACTGCTGCGGTGGCTGCTGCTGCTCCCACAGTTCGTGGTGGTCGTGTTCCTGGGCGTCGCGGCCTTCTTCGTCACGATCGCAGGCTGGTTCGCCGCCCTGTTCACGGGACGCCTGCCCGACGGGATGTTCAGGTTCCTGAGCTCCGTACTCGCCTACTCGACCCGGGTCGACGCGAGTGCCATGCTCCTCGTCGACAGCTACCCGCCGTTCGCGTTGTCGGCGCCCACGTACCCCGTACAGATCGAGGTCCGTCCCACCCCGCTCAACCGTGCCGCGGTGTTCTTCCGGCTGATCCTGATGATCCCGGCGATGATCGTCAGCAGCCTCCTCCAGAGCGGCTGGTACGCGATGTGCTGGGTGCTCTGGCTCATCGCTCTGGTGTTGGGACGCCTGCCCGCTCCCCTGTACGCGGCTACCGCCGCCGTCACCCGCTACACCATGCGGTTCAACGCCTACGCCTCGCTGCTCAGCCCCGCCTACCCCAAGCGCCTGTTCGGCGACGAGCCCGCGGCCGCAGACGAAGTCCACTCCGGCACCCGGCCCCTCATCCTCGACACGGCGGCCAAGGTCCTCGTCGTGCTCTTCCTCCTCCTCGGCCTGGCCGGCCACATCACCAATGCGACCGTCGAGAGCAACACGGGTGAAGACACCAACGCCTCTGCCTCCGGAGCGGCAGCCGGTCGGCACGCCCCTGGCTCACTTCCCTTTCGATCAGCGCAAGAGGGCAGCTTTTTCAACCTCGACTTCAGCAGGCAAGACGCGAGGTGATTCCGCCGCGCACACGTTGAATCAGGCTCATTGGGCGGGTGCCTCGGCGAGCGAAAGGCTGTTCCCGTCGGGGTCCAGCAGGACGACATGGCGTACGCCATTGCGGTAGGTCTCGACCGGTTCGTGGCCGATCCCGTGTGCGGCGAGTCGGGCCAGGATGTCGTCGAGGTCGTTCACGCCGAGCGTGATCATGGCTCCCCCTACATGCTCGGCACGCACGTCCCGATCGTCGACGACGACCCATGCGTTCTCACCGACCTGCCACAGATACTCCTCGCCGATGATCTCGTCCGCCGGGCGCCCGAAGAACACCTCGAACCACTCCACTGCCTTGGCCCGGTCCCTCACACACAGGACGCTGTACAGGTCCACTCGGATCACCCCGACCAGTTGTTTTGCAAGTTGGACCATGCCGCTGACTGAAACTCATCGGAGGAGGCAGCCTCGTTCTCCACAAAGAATCGGGCTTGACGGCCGCCGGAGCGAGCAGGCGAGCCTCAGCGGGGTCCAAGTCGTCGGCGCCAACTTCTCTATGCGCCTGCTTCTCCTGGGAGGGGTCCGGCCAAGTGGGGCGACGGTAGTCGGTGAGGCGGCGCTGGAACGGGGTCGTCACGCTTCGGGAAGCCGTACGGGACAGCAGTCTCATCCCGGTCGCCGAACGCCTCACCTACACCTTCGAAGGCATGGTCGCCGTGAACTGCTCGCTCACCGGCCGTGTCCGGGCGGAGCCGTCGCGAACGCCACAGCCCCGCCCGGACAACGGCTCGGCCACTACACGTGCGGCATCACCGCCAACGGACAGACGCTGTGATGGATCATCGAGTGGGCAACTGGCCCCAGCCTGGGGCCACTTGGGATGCGGCGGCCGACGATCAGCAGGCTCGCCCCGGTCGACGCCAGCAGTAGATGATGGGCCGCGCGGCCGTGGACCGTCCGCTCCGACACCTCCGTGTCCGCGTACTTGTGCCTCCAGGGGTTCAGCATGGCGGCCAAGTGGTGCAGCTGCTCCTCCTCGGGATCCACCGCGGAACCGGACGGAGCCAGCGGAAACGCCCAGGTGTGCAGGACGTGCAGTGGCGCCCGGCGTGCCCTGGCAGCTTCGAAGGCGTACTCGATGAGCTCGTCGCACGGGTGGTCCAGATCGATGCCGAGGACGACCGGGCGGTACGGCCCGGCCGCCGAGTCCCAGTGCTCGTCCTCGGCCCGCGCCCCCGCCCGGACGAGGACCACCGGACAGTTCGCCCCTGCTGCGACCGCGAGGGCGACCGATCCGACGAGGAACCCGGCGAAGCCCGCGAATCCGCGCGATCCCAGGACGACACACCCGCTGGAGGCGGCCGCGTCCAGCAGGGCCGCGTCCGGCGGCCCTGCTGCCTGGCGGCGGCTGATCTCGAGGGCGGGATGGGCGGAGGCCAGCGCTCGGGCCGCTCGGTCCAGCGCGTGCCCCGTACGCTCGGCCGGGGCGTCCAGCTCGGGCAGGCCGGTGTGGGACCGGGGTTCGTCCCCTGCGTGCAGCAGGAGGAGCGGCAGTCCTCGGCGAAGGGCTTCCCGGGCTGCCCAGTCGGCCGCGTCCAGGCTCTCGGCGGAGCCGTCGATCCCGGCGATGATGATGCGATCCATGACGCACCTCCTTGGTGCGAAGGGGTTATCCCGTCCAGGTCCAGTCGGCGATCTCCGGCAGGTCGGTGCCGTGTTCGCGGATCCAGGCGTGGTGGCGGGTGCGGCTGTCGGCCATCGTCTGGCGGACGGAGGCCGCGCGGGTGGCGAGGCCGGGGACGCGGTCGATGACGTCCATGACCAGGCGGTACCGGTCGAGATCGTTGCGTACGACCATGTCGAAGGGTGTGGTCGTGGTGCCGGACTCCTTGTAGCCCCGGACGTGGAGGTTCGCGTGTCCGGCCCGGCGGTAGGCGAGACGGTGGATCAGCCAGGGGTAACCGTGGTAGGCGAAGATCACCGGCTGGTCGCGGGTGAACAGCGCGTCGTACTCCAAGTCGGCCATTCCGTGCGGGTGTTCCTCGTGCGGGAGCAGTTTGGCCAGGTCGACGATGTTGACCACCCGCACCGCGAGGTCGGGCAGATGGCTTCGCAGCAGCGCCGCCGCGGCGAGCACTTCCTGGGTGGGTACGTCGCCGGCACAGGCGAGGACCACATCGGGCTCCCGGGTTCCGTCCTCGGTGCCGGCCCAGTCCCAGATCCCGGCGCCGCGGGCGCAGTGGGCGCGGGCCTCCTCCAGCGTGAGCCAGTCGAAGCAGGGCTGCTTCCCCGCAACGATCACGTTCACGTAGTCCCGGGAGCGCAGGACGTGGTCGGCCACCGAGAGCAGTGTGTTGGCGTCCGGCGGCAGGTACACGCGCACGACGTCCGGACTCTTGTTGAGCACGTGGTCCACGAAGCCGGGATCCTGGTGCGAGAAGCCGTTGTGGTCCTGGCGCCAGACGTGCGAGGTCAGCAGATAGTTGAGGGACGGCACGGGAGCGCGCCACGGCAGTTGGCGCGCTGTCTTCAGCCACTTGATGTGCTGGTTGACCATGGAGTCGACGATGTGGACGAACGCCTCGTAGCAGGAGAACAGTCCGTGGCGGCCGGTGAGGTTGTAGCCCTCCAGCCAGCCCTGGCAGACGTGCTCGGAGAGGATCTCCATCACGCGTCCGTCGGAACTGAGGTGTTCGTCGGTCTTCAGGACCTCTGCCTGCCACGCCTTGCCAGTGACCTCGAACAGCGCGCCCAGGCGGTTGGATTCGGTCTCGTCCGGTCCGACCACCCGGAAGTTGCGTTGCTCGGCCGAGTCGGCCATGACCTGGGCGAGCAAGCCGCCGAGGACCCGGGTCGGTTCGTGCAGGGTCGCGCCCGGCTTGTCGACCGGCACGGCGAAGTGCTCAAGGGGCGGAACGGGCAGTGCGCGGGTGAGCAGGCCGCCGTTGGCGTGCGGGTTCGCGCCGAGGCGCAGCTCGCCGCGCGGCACGCAGGCCAGAACCTGATCGGCCGGTCGCCCCTCGGCGTCGAACAGCTCATCTGGCCGGTACGAGCGGAGCCATGCCTCCAACTGCCGCAGGTGCTCCGGGTTCTCGCGGACGCCTGCCAGCGGCACCTGATGGGCGCGCCAAGTTCCCTCCACCGGTAGGCCGTCCACCTCCGCAGGGCCCGTCCAGCCCTTGGGGGTGCGCAGGACGATCATCGGCCACCGTGGGCGGCCCTTCGACCGCTTGCACTCCGCGATCCGCTCCAGCGCGTGGTCCATCGCCCGCGTCATGCTGCGATGCACCTGGTCGGGGTCGGACCCGGTCACGTGCAGGGGCTCGTAGCCGTAGCCCGTCAGCAGGGAGTCGAGTTCGGCCTCGGGGATGCGGGACAGGACCGTCGGGTTGGCGATCTTGTACCCGTTCAGGTGCAGGATCGGCAGCACCGCGCCGTCGTGGACCGGGTCGAGGAACTTGTTGGCGTGCCAGGACGCGGCCAGCGGCCCGGTTTCCGCCTCTCCGTCGCCGATCACGCAGGTGACCAGCAGGCCGGGGTTGTCGAAGGCGGCGCCGTAGGCGTGCGCGAGGGAGTAGCCGAGTTCGCCGCCCTCGTGGATCGAGCCCGGCGTCTCCGGCGCCACATGGCTGGGCACGCCACCGGGGAAGGAGAACTGCCGGAACAACTCGGCCATGCCCGCGGCGTCCCGGCCCACATCCGGATAGACCTGGCTGTAAGAGCCGTCCAGCCAGGAGTTGGCCAGCACGGCGGGCCCGCCGTGGCCCGGCCCCCAGATGCACACGGCATCCAGCTCGCGATCCTTGATGAGCCTGTTGAGGTGGGTGTGGACCAGGTTGAGGCCGGGTGAGGTCCCCCAGTGACCGAGGAGGCGCGGCTTGATGTGCTCGGGCGCGAGCGGTTCGGTCAGCAGCGGGTTGCTCATCAGGTAGATCTGCCCGGCGGACAGGTAGTTCGCCGCCCTCCAATGGGCGTCCAGTGCGGCCAGGTCAATCGGTCGGTCCTTCGTCATGGTCTGTCCTCGGTCTCAGTGGTCGGTCGTCCGCGATCCATGACCTGTGGGCCCGCCTGTGGTCCGTGGTCCCGTGGTCCGTCGTCTCGGTGGGATCGGGTAGGGATGTGTACCGCGTACGGGAAGGGCTCACGCGTGCGGAATCACGGCCACCGGGCAGGCCGCCTGGTGCAGCACGGCATGGTTGACCGGGCCGAGCTGTATCCCGAGGTGGCTCTTGCGACGGCGGACGCCGACGACGAGCAGATCGGCCGTGAGCGCCGTGTCCAGGAGTGCCTTGCGCGCATGGCCCTCGATCACCTGAGGCCGCACCTCCACCTTGCCCGCCACTCGCGTAATCGGACGCAGGGCTTCGGTCAGCACATCCTGCGCCAGCACGCGGTGCCGCTCCACGTCCCCCCGATGGTCCGGGTGATCGGCGACGTCCCGGGCCGGACGGCGCCAGGCGTGCACCGCGACCAAGGCGGCGCCCCACGCCTCCGCTTCCCCGAACGCGAACTCCACCACCGGGCCGCCTTGTTCGGGTGCGTCGACGCCGACGGCGATCCGGCCGTAGCCACGGCGCAGGTGTCGCTCGTTGCCGCGTACGACGATCACCGGGGATCGCGCCCGGGCGGCGACCGCGAGACCCACCGAACCCGATCACTGGCTTGTCCACGGTGCCACTCCCCTTCCGGGCTCGCCCGCGTCCGGGGCGTCATGAGGGACGTTTCCACTGCCGGGGGCGGGCTGGCAGGGGCGAACCGGCCCCACTGGGGGACGTTCGGCCCCTGCCGGTCGGCGCGCGTGGTCCGCGGGGCGGGTGCGGGGTCGGCTCAGGGAGAGGCGATAGCCATCCGTAACCGGTCGCCCCCGCGTGGTACACCGGCTCCAGGGCGATCGATGGGGCCGTTCGGCCCCTGTCGCACCGGCCCCGGAACGGGCACGCTCAGGCCGAGGCCATCGACAGTCAGGGGACATCGACGTGAGCGACGCACGGGCCTTCTCTCCGCAGCACCCGATCCGGGTCTTCCTCCTCGACGACCACGAGGTGGTGCGGCGCGGAGTGCACGACCTGCTCGACGCCGAGCCGGACATCGAAGTGGTCGGCGAGGCCGGCACAGGCGAGCAGGCGCTGGTACGCGGGCCCGCGCTGCGCCCGGACGTCGCCATACTCGACATCCGACTGCCCGACGGCGACGGCATCACCGTCTGCCGCGAACTGCGCTCCCGGGTGCCGGAACTGGCCTGTCTGATGCTCACGTCGTTCGACGACGACGATGCGCTGCTGGACGCGATCATGGCGGGGGCGGCCGGGTACGTCCTCAAGCTGATCAAGGGCTCGGACCTCGTCGAGGCCGTACGGACCGTGGCCTGCGGCCAGTCCATGCTGGACCCGGCCACCACCGCCCGGCTGATGAGCAGCCTGCGCGGACCGGACAAGGAGGCCAGGACCGAAGATCCCCGCCTTGCGGGCCTGTCCGACCGCGAGCGCGAAATCCTCGCCCTGATCGGTGAGGGAATGACCAACCGGCAGATCGGCCAGCGGCTCTACCTCTCCGAGAAGACCGTCAAGAACCACATTTCCCGGCTGCTGGCGAAGCTCGGAGTCGAGCGCCGTATCCAGGCGGCGGTACTCGCCACACAGTTCAACCACGCCGCGGACGAGCACCGTTGACGCACGGGATCATTTGGGTCCGGACAACGGAACCTTCCATTCCAGGCGGGTGCCGCCCTCGGGGCCGGCCCCCGTCGTGAACTTCCCTCCCAGCCGCTCCGCACGCTCGGCGAGGTTGCGCAGCCCGCTGCGCCGCCCGCCCTCCGCGATGCCCACGCCGTCGTCCACGACGTCGACCGTCAGCTTCCCCTTGCGCACCACAAGGGAGACGTCGGCCCGCGAAGCCCGCGCATGACGAGCCGTGTTGGTCAGCGCCTCTCCGAGTACCGCGACCACCTCGTCCGCCAGCGCTTGTGGAACGTCGGTGTCCAGCAGTCCCTCCATCAGGAGGGCCGGGGTGAACCCGAGCGAGGCCACCGCTCCCTCCAGCACCCGCACGGCCCGCACCCGCAGACCGGCTGCGGGCCCTTTCGCCTCGTGCGCCCGTAGCCCGAAGATGGTCGAGCGAATGATCTTGATGGTGTCGTCCAGATCGTCGATCGCCCGGCTCAACCGCTCGCCCGCTTCCGGGTGGTCGACGAACCGCTGTGCGCTCTGCAGGGTCATGCCGGTCGCGAACAGGCGCTGAATGGCCAGATCGTGCAGGTCGCGGGCGATCCGGTCCCGGTCCTCAAGCAGGCTGACCTGTTCGGCGTCGCGGCGGCGGTCGGCCAACTCAAGGGCCAGCGCGGCCTGCCCGGCGAACGCGGGGAGCGGAGCCGTCTCGGCCCTGGCGAAAGGCGGCCGGCCCGACTCGCGCGCCAGGAGCAGCACCCCTCGCTCCCCCATCGGCACCGCGACCGCGGGCCCCATCCCCTTCCAGCGTTCGGGCTGATACGTCATCCGGGGATCGATGCTGACGTCCACGGTGGCGACGAGCCCCCGCTCGGCCAGTGCGGCTCCCGCCATGGTCCCGTCACGCGGCACCCGCAGCCCCCGGTGGGCCTCCGCCCGCCGTCCAAGTGCCAGCACGCCGCGCAGCTGGTCCGCCCCGTCCTCCACCAGTTCGACGACGCCCAGCTCGGCCGAGGTGATCTCCTTGGCCCGCTCGACCATTGCCTCCGGCATTCCGGACAACAGCCCGGCGGTGAACTCCGCGCTGGCCGCCAGCCATTGCTCCCGAAGCCGCGCCTCCGCATAGAGCCGGGCGTTCTCGATCGCCACTCCCGCCGCCACGGCGAGCGTGGCGAGCAACGACTCGTCCGCGTCGTCGAACTCGGCACCCCCGCGCTTCTCCGTCAGGTAGAGGTTGCCGAACACCTCCTCCCGTACCCGGATCGGGACGCCGAGGAAGGAGTGCATGGGCGGATGATGTGCCGGAAAGCCCGATGACGCCGGGTGCTCGGACAGCTCCGCCAAGCGGAGCGGGTCGGGGTGCCGGATCAGCTCCCCCAACAGGCCGTGTCCCGAAGGCAGTTCACCAATCCGTGTCCGCAACTCGTCGCCGATGCCCACCGGAAGGAACTCCGACAGCATCTCGCCCTGCCCGATCACACCCAGCGCCCCGTACTCGGCGTCGACCAGCACCACGGCCGCCTCGACGATGCCCCGCAGCACCTGCGGCAGGTCGAGTCCACGCCCCACCGACAGCACGGCCTCCAACAGGCTGTGCAGCCGGTCACGAGTGCCGCGCACGGCATCGATCCGTACTTGGGGCTCGTCGAGCAGTTCGTCCGGCCGCAGTCCGCCCAGCCGGCCCCCGGAGCCGTCCCGCTCCTGCGTGGTCATGGAAACCGCCCCCACTTGGTTCGAGCAGAACAGGCACAGTGCTCGCCCACACGGTAGCGGCGGGGCCACTCGGGAAGCCCTCGCTGGGCAAGGACGGCAGGGAAACGTCCTGCCCCTTCGGCTTCGTGCCAAGCGGTGCACCGCGCGCAGCACAGGGCGGAACCTGAGGTGGATGATGATGACGGGAGGCCGCGGGTGACCGGCAAGCAGCACGGAAGGACGAGACCGGAGGTTGCCGGGCAGAAGGCAGCGGGACTCTCCAGTGATCCGACAACGCCTTGACCAGTAAGGAGCCTTGCCATGTCGGCCGAGCCATTCGAGGTCAGCATCACCGAAGCCGAGATCGCGGATCTGCGTGAACGATTGCGACGGACCCGGTGGCCCGAGCGCGAGCCGGTGGACGACTGGGCACAAGGTCTGCCGCTGGCGTATGCGCAGGAGCTCTGCCGCAGCTGGGCCGAGGACTACGACTTCGGGTTCGCCGAGCGGCTGAACGCGTTCCCGCAGTACCGCGACACGATCGACGGGCTGGGCATCCACTTCGTGCACGTCCGCTCGCCGGAGCCGGACGCGTTCCCGCTCGTGCTCACCCACGGGTGGCCGGGCTCGGTGCTGGAGTTCCTGGAGGTCCTCGGCCCGCTCACCGACCCGCGCGCGCACGGCGGTGACCCGGCGGACGCGTTCCACGTGGTCGCGCCCTCACTGCCCGGATACGGCTGGAGCGACAAGCCCTCGACGACCGGGTGGGGCATCACCCGCATCGCGCGCGCCTGGGACACGTTGATGGTCTCGCTGGGCTACGAACGGTACGGCGCGCAGGGCGGCGACTGGGGTTCGGCGGTGTCCGGGGCACTGGGCGAGGTGGCCCCCGAGCGGGTCGCCGGCGTGCACCTGAACCTGGGATCCGTGGCGGCGGGCACGTTCGACGACCCGACGCCCACGGAGCTGGCCAATCTGGAAGCCGAGCAGGAGATGCGGCGCACCGGCCGGGGATACTCGGCGATCCAGGCGACCCGGCCGCAGACGCTCGGCTACGGCCTCACCGACTCTCCGGCGGGGCAGGCCGCCTGGATCGCCGAGAAGTTCTGGGCGTGGACGGACAACGAAGGCCACCCCGAGGATGCGGTGTCACGGCAGACGATCCTCGACGAGATCTCGGTCTACTGGTTCACCGCGTCGGCCACGTCGTCGGCGCGCCTGTACTGGGAGAGCTTCGCCAACTTCCGGGACAAGGTGACCGCGCCATCCGGCCTGTCGATCTATCCGCGTGACATAACCCGCCCGTCGAGGCGGGAGGCCGAGCTGCGGTTCACCGACCTGCGCTGGTTCGAGGAACTGCCGCACGGCGGCCACTTCGCCGCGCTGGAGCAACCGGAGTCACTGGTCGAGCAGGTGCGCGGCTTCTTCCGCCTGCTCCGCTGACTGTCCCGGGGCGCGCACGCGGAGCGCACAATCCGCCGGCGTCAGCACTGTCCTGCCTCCCGGTCATCGGGTTCTCCCCCTCCGGCTCGCGCGGCCAGCCGGGCGGCGCACAGGCTGAGGTGGTGTCGCTCGGGGAGGCTGGCGGTGCGGTGGGCCGCGGCGCGGTAGTCGGCGACGGCGGCCTCCCGGTCCCCGGCGAGCTCGTGCAGATGGGCGCGGACCGCGTGAAGCCGGTGATGGCCGACAAGTGCGGGCGGCGGGTCGGCGAGCAGGGCGAGGCCGGCGGCGGGGCCGTGCACCATGGCGGTGGCGACCGCCCGGTTCAGCGTGATCAGCGGATTGTCGGAGGTGCGGGAGAGCACCCCGTACAGGGCGAGGATCTGCGGCCAGTCGGTCGCGGCGGCGGTCGGCGCCTCGTCGTGGACGGCCGCGATCGCGGCCTGCACCTGGTAGGGGCCGACCGGGCCGCGGGGCAGGGCGGCGGTGATCAGCCCGATGCCCTCGGCGATCGCGCCGGTGTCCCATCGGCTGCGGTCCTGCTCGGCGAGCGGGACGAGTTCGCCGTCCGGGCCGGTACGGGCGGGTCCGCGCGCCTCGGTGAGCAGCATCAGGGCGAGCAGACCGGTCACCTCGGCGTCGTCCGGGAGCAGCGCGTGGACGGCCCGGGTGAGGCGGATGGCCTCCCGGGAGAGTTCGACGCGGCGCAGCTCGGGGCCGGTGCTGGTGACGTAGCCCTCGTTGAAGATCAGGTAGAGGACGTGCAGGACCGCGTCAAGACGGGCCGGCCAGTGGGTGGCGTCCGGCATCCGGAACGGCACTCCGGACGCCTTGATCCGCTGCTTGGCACGGCTGATCCGCTGCCCCATGGTCGCCTCGGGAACGAGGAACGCCGCGGCGATCTCGCCCGTGGTCAGCCCGCCGACCGAGCGAAGAGTGAGCGCGATCGCCGAGGCCGACGACAGCACGGGGTGGCAGCACAGGAACAGCAGTGCCAGGGTGTCGTCGTCCGCACCCTCGTCCGTGGTGTCGGCCCCGGGCGCGGACCGCCGGTCGGCCGGGACCTGGCCGGCCACCAACTCCTCGCGCCGGCGGCGGGCCTGCTCGCTGCGGACCTGCTCGGTCATCCGGCGGCCGGCGACCTGTACCAGCCACCCGCGCGGGTTGCGCGGCACGCCTTCGGCCGGCCACTGCGTGGCGGCGTCCAGCAGCGCCTCCTGGACGGCGTCCTCGGCCGCGGCGAAGTCCCCCCAGCGACGGGTGAGCACGCCGACGACCTGCGGCGCGAGCGTGCGCAGCAGGTCCTCGACGGTCGGTTCGCCGGCTGTCATCGGGGGATGTTCACAGCTCGGTGGGCGGGGCCGCCATGATCTGACGCACCTCGATCGGCATGTTGAGCGGCCGTCCGCCCGGGCCGGGGGCGGCGGAGACGGCGGCGGCGATCTCGATGGCCCGCTGCTCGCTGTCGCAGTCCACGATCCACCAGCCGGCCACCCACTCCTTGGACTCCGCGAAGGGACCTTCGGTGATGACCGGAGCGCCGCCGCTGTGGGAGCGTACGATCCGGGCGGTCTCCGGCATGGCCAGGCCCTGGGCATCGACCAGCTCACCGGCGGCTGCCAGGCCGGCATTGGTCTGCTTCATGAACTGGATGTGGGCCTGGATCTCCTCGGGCTTCCACTCGTCGAGCTTGGGGAAGTCGACATTCTTCTCGCTGAACTGCATCAGCAGCATGTACTTCATGGTTCCGCTCCTCGTTCGTCGTGCCGCCCCGGGCAGGGGCTGTCATGGGTAGGTAGAAGCACGCCCGGGGATTTCGACATCATCGGCGGGAATCCACGAAAAACTTAGCAATACCCGAGGGGACCAGCCCGCCCGGAGGAACTGCTGCGCGCGTACGGGCCCCGTCAGCGGCGGCCCTCACGGTCGGTATGCGCCGGTCAGGCTCCCGAGACCCGGGGCACCTCTCACGGCCGGTACGCGCCGATCAGGCTGCCCGAGACCCGGGGCACGGGGCCTCCGCCCCGGTCCGCGGACCCGGTCCACCCGAGGGTTGGGACGACCATGACCGAGAAAGGCCGGTCTCGGACCAGGGGCAGCACCGTACGGACCATCGTTCTGAACCGTATGCGGGTCGGATCAGCGCGCGATGGCCGGTGCCGGCCACGGCAGCAGGCCATGGGCCTCACGGCGTGACGGTGCCCCAGTCCACGCGCGGACGACGGTTCGCAGCCGCCAGGTGCGCGGCGAACTGGTCCTGGTGCGCTTCGAGTTCGTGGATCTGGACCCGCAGCAGCAGGTCTCCCACATCGGCACGATTGGCCTGGGCCTCCCGCCGCAGGCCCGCACAGACAAGACAGTCCTGATCACTGAGCACTGGATCTCCTCTATCGCCCGACAGGCCCCCGCACTGCACCCGTTACCCAGCGCACAGCGTCGGACGCGCGCCCCCGCGCGCGTTCCCCTGAACGAGACTCCCCCGGCATCCCATCGACGGACACCGCCGCGCGACGCCTCGCCCGCGGCTCTCCGGGCGGTTCCGATGGCGCCGGCCCGCCTATCAGGCGCTTCCCGACAGACGGTCCAGCAGATCGGGCACGGTGAGCAGGGCGCGCCTCTCGTCCGGGGTCAATCGCGTGGTGATGGCCTGCGACACCCATCGACGTCGGCTGCCCCGGTCGCCGTTGAGGGCATCGGTGCCCGCCGCCGTGATCGCGATGAGGAAGGCGCGGCCGTCGTGCGGGCTGCGGGACCGGCTGACCAGGCCGAGCGTCTCGAGATCGGCGATCGTACGGCTCATGCTCTGGTGCTTCACGCCGTGCGCGGCAGCCATGGTGGCGATAGTGCAGGGGCCCTCGCGGTCGAGGGTTCCCAGTGCGGAGGCTTGCAGCGGCGGCACGGTGTCGGCCTGCGCGCGAACCACGCGCACGAACCGCCCGATCGAGAGCCGGAGCCTCTCCGCGATGTCTTCGTCATCGACGTCCATCTCCAAAATATACAATGCTGCTGTACATTTTCGTGCGAGGAACGAGGACCCCATGGAGCTCATCAAGCACGCCCACGCGTGTGTCACTCTCACCAAAGACGGCCGCACCCTACTGATCGATCCGGGCACCTTCACGCCCAACTCCGCGCGGCTGATGGCGGAGGCCGACGCAATCCTGGTGACCCATGAGCACTTCGACCACGTCGACGAGGCGGCTCTGAGGGCGGAGTTGGCCAGGCGTCCGGGCCTGCGAGTCCACTCGACCGCCGAAGTGGCCGCGAAACTGGGCAAGCAGGCACTGGCCGTGGCCGCCGGGGACCGCATCGAGGTCGCAGGCTTCGACGTGAGCGTGCACGGAGAACGGCACGCACTCATCCACGCGGACGTCCCGCAAGCCCAGAACGTCGGCTTCCTGGTGGACGACCACCTCTTCCACCCGGGCGACTCGTACTCCGTACCCGAGGGAAACGTGGAGACCCTGCTGGTACCGACCAGCGGTCCGTGGACCAAGCTCGGGGAAGCGGCGGACTTCGTACGAGCCGTGCGCCCCGGCCGCACCATCCAGATCCACGAACTGATGCTCAGCGAACTGGGGCAGAACTCGACCGCCAGGTTCCTCAGCGAAGACGGCTTGACCGAGACCCCGTTGGAGATCCTCCCCGTCGGCCACTCCACCGCCCTCTGACCACAGCGCCACGTACACTCGCCGGCCGTGCCGGGGTCAGAGCCTTGTCCCACCGTGAGTCGGCGCGGATCATGACCGCGTGCCACACCGAGAGAATCTTCACGAGCTGCTCCAACGCGTTGGGCTGACGGTCATCGAGGACGTCTACCCGGGCGGCCTCATCCCGCCGGAAGCCGGCTGGCGCATCGCTCGGGGGATCGCGGCGCCGCACAGCGCGGACCTGCCGACACTCGACGCCCCGTGGTGGGGCCGTCTCGCGGATGCCGACGGCGAGTTCCTGGTGGCCGTCCGCGGACACCGCATCGGCGGGAACGACTCCTGGTGGACCCGGGTCCGCTACTCCGGCGAGGGCGTGCCAGGGCTGACCGACGACCCCGGGTTCGTGGCGCTGTCCCTCGACGGCCAGGTGCTGCTCGCGGAGGCGCCCGGCGCGGACGGGACTCGGGTGACGGCACTGGACCGGCTGCCGGAGCGGCTTGCCGAGGTCGCCGAGGTCGCCGGGCGCGAGACGGAGATCGAGCGTGCCGAGGTGTGGGCAGCCGTGCCCGGCCCGCATCCGTGGCCTCTGCATTGGGCGGAGGGGATCGGCTTCAATCCCGCAGCGCCGGACGACCTGCTGATCCAGTTGCTGGATGTGGCCGACGGCTTCCTGCTCGGCTGCGACCGTGCCGCCGTGCTCGACGCGGCCATTACGCATCCGAATCCGGCGGTCCGGTCGACAACCGCCGACGCCTTCCGGCCCAAGCTGACATCCGATCAGTGGGTGCGCCTGGTGCGTGCCGAGCCGTCAGCGAGCCGTCGCGTGCTGTGGGCCGAGCGGGCCTGCGCCTGGGGCGCCGAACTCCCCGAATCGCTGTACGACGACCTCCTCGCCGGCCCGTGCCGGGCTGAGGCCGCCGAACTCCCGGGGCTTCCCGCACACCACCTCCCCGGCCTCGCGGCCGACGCCGATCCTCAGGTGAGGGCAACGGCCTGCACCCGGTGGGAAGACCTCCCCTCGCCCGTGCGCGAGCGGCTGCTGGCCGACACCGACGCCACGGTGCGTACGGCCGCCCTGCTCGCCCACCACACCGGCGTCCCCATGCCACCCGAGGTCTTCGCAACACTGCCCGGGCCTCGGCGCGCGCTCGAACAATGCCGTTTCACGCCCGAGTTGGAGGCAGAGCTCGTTCGGGACGGGGATCTGGAGGAACGCCGGGCGCTCGCCGCCAACCCCCTGCTCGGCCCACACGGCGTCGCCGTCCTGACGGAGGACCCGGCAGGCGACATCCGCTCGCTGGTGGCGCTGCGGTCCGACCTCAGCGAGGAACAACGGGCGGCGGTGCACTACGAGTTCGACCCGTCCGCGATGTCGCGCCCCCTCCGCTGGATCCACGACCTGCACGGTGACGCGGGCGCGATGCGCCGCCTCGCCCAGTCGTCACACCCGCTCATCCGGCGCGGCGTGGCCCGTGCCCGGCATCTTCCGGCGGACGTCGTGGAGCGTCTGGCCCGGGACGAGGACCGAACGGTCCGCCTGTTCCTCGCCGAGTCGTGCGAGGACGCACCGGCCGAGATGCTGCTGGAGGTCTGGCGCTGGTGGGACGGCAGCTTCAGCCACCCCGACCGCCCCCGCGGCCACCCCAACTTCCCCCGCACCGGCCTGCTGCGCCACGCCGACGATCCCAGCGGACGGATGCGCCGCCTGGTCCTGGACGATCCGGAGTCGACACCTGACGATGTCGGACGTCTCGTCCGTGACCCCGAGGCGGAGGTACGCCGCCGTGCCGCCGAGGACCTCCGGCTGGCACCGGCGGACGCGGTGCGGCTGCTGAACGACCCCGCCGCCGAAGTCCGCAGCGCAGCGATACGCAATCCGCAGCTGCCGGCCCGCGTCCTCGCGGATCTGCTGCACGACCGCGACACGGCAAGCGCGGCGATCACCAACCCAGCGATCCCCGTCCCCGTCCTGCGCCGCATCCTGGCCGCGGCCGCGATGGCGGTGGCGGCCCAACGCTCCGATTCCGACAGTGCGGCGCCAGCGGTTCCCGCACAGCCGTAGCCTCCCGAAGCTCGGGCCCCCTTCACTCAGTCCGAGGCGTCACACCGGTGGTGGGGCGATCTTGGCGGCCACGGCGTCGAGCACCCAGTCAAGGCCGGTCGTGAACGATGCCTCGGCATCCACATCCGAGCCGTCG
Source organism: Streptomyces xanthochromogenes (assembly GCF_014650455.1). Classification (GTDB taxonomy): domain Bacteria; phylum Actinomycetota; class Actinomycetes; order Streptomycetales; family Streptomycetaceae; genus Streptomyces; species Streptomyces xanthochromogenes. Next base: position 310,340 of record NZ_BMUZ01000003.1, read on the forward strand.
TGCACCGCTTCGGCCAGCGCCGGGAAGCGGCCGGTGGCCAACATGCGCGTCACATGCGGGCCGTGGGCACGCTGCCAATCGCGCTTGGACAGGCCCGTGGCGCGCTCGGCCCGCAGGTTCGCGACCTCCCGTCGGACCGCGCCGGTGCAGTAGGCGCTGACCGTCTCCACGGCGCGCATGACGGTGTCGATGTCGGCGAGGCCGTGGAGGGCGGCCAGCCGAGCCTCCGTCACGGCAAGGCCGTTCGGGCCCAGGGTCGGCCTCCCTCCGAGCAGGTCGGCCAGCCATAGGTGACGGAGCGCGGCCTGCCTGGTGCGGTGGGCGAGGGCGCCCAGCGCCGCACGCCAGTCACCGGGCTGCTCCTCGGGGAGGATCTCGGCGTGCACCTCGTCCAACATGAGGTCGAGCAGCTGCTCCTTGGTAGCGATGTATCCGTAGAGCCGCATCGGGCCGGCGCTCAGTCGGGCCGCGACCTTGCGCAACGACACCGCCTCGAGCCCGCCCTCGTCGGCGAGTGCGACAGCGGCGGCGACGATCCGCTCACGGTCGAGCGGCACGGGCGGAGTCGGTGGTTCCGGCCGGTCCCACACAGTCATGGTCACACCGTTCTCTTGCGATGCATCATCAGCGGGAAATACAGTGTATCGACATGAGACGACCTATCGCAGTGGTCGGTGGCGGCCCCTCCGGCCTCACCTTCGCCCGCGTACTGCACCGCCATGGCCACTCGGTCGCCGTACTCGAACGCGATCGCTCGCCCGGCGCACGGCCCGCGGGCGGAACCCTGGACCTGCACGAAGGGCTGGGCCAACTCGCCCTTGAGAAGGCGGGCCTGATGGCGCAATTCCAGGTGCTGGCCCGCCCCGAAGGGCAGGCCATGCGCATCCTGGCCACCGACGGGACCGTGCTGCGGGACTGGCAACCCGCTCCGGACGACCGCGCCAATCCGGAAATCGACCGGGGCCAACTCCGTGACCTGCTGCTCGGCCCGCTCGACGTCCAGTGGGGGCGGGGTGTCACAGAGGTGGTGCCGGGGACCGGGGACGGCGTACTGGTCGAATGCGCGGACGGGAGCCAGGAGACCTTCGACCTCGTCGTCGGCGCGGACGGCGCCTGGTCCCGGGTCCGCCCGGCGGTCTCACCCGTGACCCCGCACTACACCGGCGTCACCTACGTCGAGACCTTCATCGACGACGTCGACACCCGCCACCCCGACCTCGCCCGGCTGATCGGCGACGGCTCCATGGCCGTGTACGGCGTGAAGCGTTCCCTCGTCGCCCAGCGCAACAGCGGCGGCCACGTCAAGGTGTACGCCAAGTTCCGCGCGCCGTCGGACTGGCACACGGACCTGGACCTGACGGATCCCGAAGCCGTGCGATCCGGCCTGCTGGCCCTCTTCGACGGCTGGACCGCTCCCCTCCTCGACCTCCTCCGCCACGGCGACACCTTCGTCCACCGTCCACTCCACGTCCTGCCCGTCTCCCACACCTGGACCCACGTCCCGGGGGTGACGCTCCTGGGCGACGCCGCCCATCTGATGCCCCCGTTGGGAGCGGGCGCCAACCTGGCGATGCTGGAAGGCGCCGAACTCGCCGAATCCATCGCCTCGAACCCCGTGGACCTGGACGAGGCGGTCCGCGCCTTCGAGGCCCGCATGTGGGCACGGGCCGAGAGGTGGGCGAAAATCACGACGGCTGGACTTGACCGCCTGGTGAGCGCGAATCCCGCGGAAGCCATCGCCCTCTTCGACCAAGTCCAGCCGTCCTGAACGCCAGGCGTGCGGCATCGCCCCGCGCGGTTACTTGCGTTCGACGGTGTAGAAGACCTCCGCCTTCCCGTACCGCCCCTGAACGACCTTGGAGTGCCGGCCCGCTCCGTCGTGACGGACGTCCCACACGATGCTGCCGTTCACCTCCACGTCGTCGGGGTCGACGACACTTCCGTAATCCTCGTCCACGACCATGACGTCGATCCCGCAGCGTCCGTTGGTGCAGTCCGTCCATGTGCCGCGGTTGAAGCCGCTGTTGGGCACGTTCAGCCACTCGTGTCCCGAGTCGTCGGTGTCGCCGCGGTCGTTGCGCCAGTACACGTTGGACAGGTTGGCGGATCCACCGCCGGCGGAGTTGACGCGGATGTATCCGAAGCGGTCGGCGTTGCCCTTGACCCCGCCGTCGCCCGTCTCGTCGAACATGCGGACCTTGTCGATCTTCAAGCGGTAGTCGCTGCCGCCCTCGCCGCCGTCCGCGAGGAGTTCGTACACCTTCTTCTGGACCTCGGAGTCCTGCGGGAATCCAGGGTGCGACGGGCAATGTCCCGCGAAGTCCTGGTCCGTGTCGGTCACCTTGTAGTTGATGGCCCCGCCGAGACTGGTGGAGTCGAAGTCCTCCTTGTCCATCATGACCGCCGAATCGAGCGGGACCCCGCCCATGCCCTCGTCGCAGCCGCTGCGGAAGGTGGCGTACCGGGTGGGCCCGCCGCCCGTCTCACCCCACCAGTCGTACTGCTTGTTGTTGTTGGCCTTGCGCAGTGCGTCGCTGGAGGGTTCGAGGTCCCACACGAACTTCTTCCAGAACGCACCGGCCGCATCACCCCACCAGTACGCCGCCATGGTGCCGTGATTGGGGCCGGCCAGGGAGATCCAGTTGACCACGTTCGCCGCGTCACCGGCGTGGTCGGTCATCCAGTAACGAGATATCACGCTCCCCAGCGAGTGGGCCACGATGTCGAACTTCTTCCCCTTCACCCCCTTCTGAAGGAAGGCGTCGAAGTCCTTGGAGACGTCCGCGACGCGGGAGCCGTAGTTGGTGTCATAGCTGAACCGGTGGATCTGGCCGTCCGTGTAGCCCTGGCGCTTCAGCATGTCGACCATGCTGTTCCACGCGCCAGGCCCGTCGTTCATCCCGTGCACCAGCACGATGTCCCGTGGTCCTTGGGAGGCGGCGGAGGCGGTCGCCGCCGGGAGGAAGGACGCGGCCACGGCCGTGACGGCGACCAGCGTGGAGTATCGGCGCGCGGCCCTGGAGACGGAATCGCAGCGGGTCATCGAATTTTCCCTTTCAGACGACGGGAGTTGAGGAAATCGGAGGATCTGGCGGACTGGGACGAGAAGAGCAGCGCGGGCGGTGGAAGAACAGGGGTGGGAGCGCGGAATGCCGGCCGGGTGGGGCCCGGCCGCCGTGGGGTACGCGGTCGCGGGGATGGCGATGGCCGTGGCCCGGGAACGCTTCGGAAGCGCAGAGCCCGTAGGCGGCCGGCTCCCTTTCCGGGTCAACGGGCAGCGCGCTCAAGCCCGTTCGACGGTGTAGGTGACCTCGGCTGCTCCGTAGCGGCCGGTCAGGGTGGTGGTGTGGGTACCGGGAGTGTCCTTGGCCGCGTCCCAGGAGACGGTCTGATCCACCAGGTCGTCGTCACCGGCTCCGTCGTTGTCGACGATGTGTGCGTGGAGGCTGAAGCGGCCGTCGCCGCTGGTCAGGTATGCGTGGGCGACCGAGGGCAGGTCGTACGGGAACTTCTTGTCGTCCAGGGAGCGGCTCCGTGCGACGGACCAGACGTAGTGCCCGTTGACCGTCACGTCGCCGTAGAGGTCGTCGCCGGTGCCGTCCTGTTCGTCGCCCTTGGTCATCCGAACGTTGTCGACCCGGAGTTTCCAGGTCTGCCCTACGGGCTTGGGGAACCGGCCGGAAGCGGCGAGGGCGTAGTGGTCGCTGAGATCGCGCACCTGGTCCTTGACGAAGATTCCGCCGGGTCCCGTTCGGCCCTCCACGGTGAGGACCGAGCCGGCGCGGGGCCGGACCACCTCGCCGGCCCACTCCCGAAGTTGCGCGTGCCCCTGCCTCTGGAGGGCGAAGTCGAGGTCCTCGGGCGGGTCGTCGGGGTAACGGATCCTGGCCAGTTCGTTGTTCTTGGGGTCGAACGAGTGGGGTTCACCGCTGCGTCGGCCGTCGGTGGCGTGGAGTTGGGTGAGCATCTCGCGGTACTCGGATGTGGCACGGTCCACGTTGAAGTCCCCTACCAGCAAGACCGGTTCGGTGGAGCCGGCCTCGCCGCGCTGCTCCTTGCCCGACAGGAAGCCGTCGATCTCCTTGAACTGCGTGGCGCGTACTGCGGCGGCGTCCTTGCGGGTGCCGCATCCACTGTCGGTGGCCTGGGGGTGGGTGCCGACGACGTGGAAGACTTGGCCGCCCTTGTTGATCTTGGCGTACGCGAAGCCCTTCTGCGCATGCTTGTCGGCGGCGCATCCCTTTGCGAACACCTGCTGTTCGGCGACGTCGATGGGGTAGCGGCTGACGACGGCCACTCCGCCGTTCTCCAGGCCACCGCCGTTGATGTGCTCGGCGTCCCAGTCGCGGCCGTGGGTGCCGCTCCACTTGGACGCGCCGACGACCCGGGTCTGGTAGCGGTACCCCTTCTCGTACAGTCCGTCGAGGAGTTGCTTCGAGGTGTCCACGTTGAACAGCTCCTCCAGGACCACCACGTCCTGCCCGTCGAGGAAGCCGTTGTCGAGCATCGCCCGAACCCGGTCCTGGTTGGCGAACTGGCTGTTGTCCAGGGTCATCCACTTCGACAGGAGCATGGCGTTGTAGTTGACCACGCGCAGCGTGTCCGGGGAGTCGTGTGTCATCGCGTCAGGCGCCGGTTGCGCGGGCGCTGCGGCTGCCGGCCCGGCGGCAGCGAGCGTCGCGACCACAGCGGTGAGCGCGATGGCGGCTTGCCCCAGTGAACAGAGTGACTTCATGGTGCGTCCTTGGAGTTGGGCGGTGCGAGGTGTCGATAGGCGGTGAGAAGCTGTCGGTCGGCGGCTCGGGGTGTGTGGCCGACGGAAGCGGGAATCGGTCCCACGGACTCAGCCGACGCGGTAGGTGATGGCCACTTGGCCGTCGTCCTCGCCGTACAGGGTGCAGGTGAAGCGTCCGGTGCCCTCGGCCGGCCGCCACACGATCCGGCCCTGAGCGACTTGGTCGTCGCCGCTGACGTCGTAGTCCCACAGATCGGCATCGATGGTGAAGCCGTCGGTGGACGTGACGACGGGGTCGACGAGGGTGAACTCCCCACGTGAACCCGGAAATACGGCCCGGCTTCCGGCCTTGCTGCTGCGGTCCCAGACCTTCTTCGAACCCGTCGAGCCGGTGAGCGTGATGGTGCCGTAGACGGCTGGATCGGTCATGCCGTCGTCGAAGCTGAGGAGTTCGGCCTTCTCGATCGTCAGGGTGCGGGTGCTGCGGTCGGGGACGAAGAGGTTCCACTGGATGAGACGCCAGGTGAGGTTGCCCGCCTCGTCCGCGTAGTCCATCGGGACGATTCCCAGACACCCGCCCGGCCTTCGGCGGGACCGCTCCGTCAGCTCCTTGTCGACTGCGGGCAGTACGTCCACGGCGATCTGATGGGGTGTGCGCACCGGCATCTTGCTGTAGCCACTGAGGTGGTTGACGTACAGGGTGCGCCCGCTGCTGTCGCCCTGGGCCGTGTCGAAGTGCGTCCGCACCGCCTCCAGTTTGTTGTCGACGGGGTAGAGGGACGAGAGGTCGTAGTCGTCCTGGATACGGAGGGCGCCACTCCCCCAATCGGTGCCCGGAAGACCGCTGACATTTCCCAGAAGAATGATTTTCCCCCGCGCCCTGCCGAGCGTCGGGATTCCGTCGACGTGGAAGATCGGATACTTCTGTCGGATCTCCTCGAACCGTTCGACGAATCCGGAGTCACTCCCGTCGTCACCCTCGTCATCATTGTGGTATTCGTGCTTGAGTCGCATGAAGAGCGTCTCGCTCGGGTTGCCCGCCAGGAAGTCGTGGCAGTCCCGGACGCAGTCCTCGAAACTCGCATGCTGGTACACCTGCCCGTGATGGATCAGCAGGGAATGCCCGTAGTTGCGGCAGCGGATGTCCAAGTAGCGTATGCCGTCGCGCAGTTGGGCGGCGATGGTGTACGAGTCGTTCTGGCACTGGGCGAATCCGGCCGAGAGCCCTGGGAAGCGGGCCCCCGATTCATGGGTGCCGGGGATCGTGATGCTCTGCATGGGGGTGTCGTCCGCGATGGCGGACATCCAGGTGCTGCGCGTGATCGCACCACCCTGAGCAACCAGGCCCGTCGGCGCGGCCGCCCTGGCAAGGGCCGGCATCCCGCTCGCACCGATGGCGGCACCGGCGGTGACGGCGGCCGACCTCCAGAGAAAGCCTCGTCGATCCATCATGTCTCCTCTCTGGTCCTTTCGGCCGACTACTGATCCACCGAAAGAACTGGATGAATGCAGGCGCAGAGGTGGTCCCAACCCGGGCAGCCGATGGAGCGCCGAATTCTGGCAGCCAACAGCGTCCGGCGAAGCGGTACCTGACGGGGCGTCGCTTCCTGTGAGACAGGAGCAACATAAGGGCGCCGTACAAACAATTCAACCAGCGAGGCAACAACAGGCCACGAAAAGGCCCACATATTCACGTCGAAGCCCAAGAACCAGCAAAGCAAGAGGATTTGAACAGCCCGAAAGGCATGGACACACGGGACCTAGGACCATTTCCACAGAGTCAATTTACGTTCTGCCCGTGGCACTTCGGCCATGTCGCCCGGTGGGCGGGCGCTGGCGCCGGCCAACTGAGCGGCCCAAGGCGGCAATTCTGGGGATGCCATAACGGGCGTTCCGATGCGGCCTGTTCGGATCGGGCGGCGGCCGTGCATGTGCTCGCCATAGCGAGCCGGTTCGGAGATGGCACGGCTCGATGGCCCGGTCATTGGGGCGAGGTACGGCCTCCGTCGTCAACCGCGTTGGACGTACCCGTGCACCGGCCGCGACAGCCAAGGCCGGTGCACCTGACCCCGCCCTCGGTGCATGCTGCGTTCGAGCCGAATGGGTGCGGGTCAGCCGGACGGATGCGGGTCAGTCCAACTGCTGTGCCTGCAGGCCCGTGAGGTGTTCGTGGGCGGGGTCATGATTCGGGTAGAGGACCTGGATGTCGATGAGGAGGTCCGTCCCGGGATCGACCGAGTGGCCACCGCCTTCGGGGGAGCCGAGCAGAACACTTCCCTCGGAGCCGTCCCGGAGGACCTCGCCCCAGAAGACGTCGGTGAAGGTCTTGGGCAGGGATGTGCCCTCGGGCAGGTCGCCGAAGCCCACGGCCCACTTCACGACACGGGTGTCCTCCGCGTGGACGGTCAGCCGGTAGGAGTAGATCCGGCCCCCGCCCTCCGCCCACTGGCCCCGCAGCTCTTGGTCGACGCGCAGGTTTCCCGTGAACGGGGCCGACTGTGCCGATTGCGCCTGGTCGTTCCATGTGCCGTTCGGACTGCCGGCCATCCCGATGCGCCGCAGGTCCGTGATCGAGGACCTTGCGCCCACAGGCAGCGAATGCCCCTGCTGACCGGCGACCGAGAAGAGCGCGTTGTCCTCGTCCGTGTTGTTGACGACGCTGCTCACTCCGTCGCCGCTGTGGTCGAACCCGTACACCGAGAAGTCGTTGACGTACACGCCCAGCGGGATTGCCAGAATCTTGTCATTGGTGCCGCCGTTCAACGAGACGGCCCGGTAGAGGCAGAAGCTCCCCTCGGGACACGCCTCGGCCCCCCGACCGTAGATCAGCTGCGGTTCCTTGTCGCTCACCGTGGTCCCCTTGTCGATGAAGAGTGACGCATCCGGACTGGACCGGCCGCAGAGCCGCCGGTCCGCGCATCCGCCGGGCACTTCGGGCTGCGCCCGCGACCGGCCGGGCGCCGCCCGAGGGCGATGCCCGCCCCCTGCGGGTGCGATACGACTCTCGCCCTTCGCGGCAGCCCGTATGGCCGCATCGCCCTCAACTGTCTTGATTTGCGCACGCGTTGACGTAGAAGGGCTCCTGAGCTTCCGAGGCGCTACGTCCGCGCGAGACGACGCGGGCTCACCCTGGGAGGCTCACCGGGCGCCCCTAGGCACGCCCGAGGAGTTGGCTTCCGGCTGTACTGTCGGAGCGGGCGGTGAAGAAGTCGGTGAAGGCCTGGACGAACTCGTCTTCGGTGATGCGGCCGTCTCCATCGTGGTCGACCTGGCGGAAGCCGTGGTTGAGTTCGGCGGGATGGACTCGGGAGCCGCCGAAGACCGTGCGGTACTCGTCGGCGCACAGGTGTCCGCTGCCGTCGGTGTCCACCGCGTGGAAGACGGCCCGCATCGCGACGTGCAGTCCCTGCTCAAGGTAGGCCGGCCCCTCGTCGATGCCGGCGAGCACGGCCGTGACGAACTCCTCGCAGCTCACCCGACCGTCCTCGTCGGCGTCCATACCCGTCCGCAGCTGTTGCCACCAGACCTCGAAGGCGGCATAGACCTGAGCTTCCTGCTCCGGGCCGAGTTCGAGTGGCCAGCACACGTTGTGCGCCATGGCCTGGAGATCGGCCGAGTTGATGTGGCCGTCGCCGGTCTGGTCCAGGATCTGGCTGAAGAAGGCCCGCAGACGCACCGGACGGGCATCGGCGCCCTTGCGGCGGCGAGGTGCGGGGAGCCGGACGGGGCCCGTCTCCGGCACGGAAGACGGATCGCCGGACGCGATGTGCGGGAGCGGAGCCGCGGCATTCCCCGTCAGCGGGGTGCGGTAGCGGCGGTGCTCCGGCAGCACGTTCATCAGCACCCGCATTCCGCGGTGCAGGGTGAAGGACAGCAGGGCCGCGCGGCGGGTGCGGACCAGGCCGAAGCGTTCACGGAACGCCTCCGGCAGGTCCGCAACGGTCAGCGCCTCGATCACGTGCGCGGCCACCGTGCGCAGCAGCGGCCACGCCGGTGCCAGGCGGCCAAGACGGCGGGGTGCGGGGGCTTCGCGGAGCATGTCGAAGAGCAGGTAGCGCACGGGTTCGCCGTACTCCAGGCGCTCGCGGATCGTACGGTCCACATATGCCGGCACGTCGGCAGCCGTGGCCGGGAACAGGTCGTCGGGCAGCTCGAACTCGGCACACACCGCCCGGAACTCCCCGTACATGCGGTCCAGTTCGGGCGCCGTCAGTGGATGTCCCGACAGTTCACGCATGGTCGTCATGGACTCGTACAAGGTGACCAGTACCCACACCCGCACCACCGGATCCGATGCGCTGAACGGCCTGCCCTGCTCGTCGGTACCTGCCAGGCGGCGGTGTGTGCGCTCCAGGCGGGCGACTTCACGGCGCAGCCCTTCACGGTCGGAGAAGAACAGCCGCTTGCCGCTGTCCATGGTGTGCTCGATGCGCCGCCACGGGTGGGCGCGGTAGGTGGAGAAGCTGGTCACGCCCGCGGCGACCGCCGGGTCCGCGTTCTGCAGAACCAGCAGCCGCCATGCCACGAGCCCGATCCGCCACTCCCCCAAGGTGCGGCGCAGCAGCGATTCAGGACCAGGAAGATCGGCGGTAACCAAGGGAACGTCTCCTCGAGCACGTGCACGGTGATGAGCAGGGGACGGCCGGGAGAGATGATCCAGACGTCCGTCCGGCCCAACTGCCGTACCGGGACGGGGAAGCGGCCACATTCCCGAGTTCACCCGTCCGGGAAACGCCGCGTTCGCCCCGGCGCGCCACCGCACGCCTCGATCCCGCGCGCACTCGGTGAGGACGTCAGCAGGGCGCTCCAGATCTCCCGTCGGCTCAAGGGCCTTCCGGCCGTGGGGATCAGTGAGGAGTGCACGAAGGGAACCAAGCCGGCCAACCGGATGAGTAGTGGCCGGGGAAGCAGGACGCGCCGGTGCCACCGTGGCCGGAAGATGCTCAAACCCGCAGTGGAGGGGCGGCTCCCGGATACCGCCAGGGTTTACCCACTGACGCGTGGAGTGGAAGTGGCGGTCCTCCGTCGGCACGATTCGGGTTGCCCTGTCCGGTCTCTAGCGTCGTGTGACGAGAGAACCACTCGCGAAGAGACAGGAGTTGGGTGTGCTGAAACTCAGGATCGCCGCGTTGTCAGCGGCCGCCGTACTGATCGGATCGGGCGCAGCGACCGTGGGAACGGCCGCTCAGGCGGAAGCGTCCCCGAAGTGTCATGTGTGGGAGCAGAACACCACCAGGTTCTCCGGTTGGTGTGATGGTCACGGGCCGGCGAGTTACCGCGCCACCATCACGTGTCGACACGGCGGCGCGCACCAGGGAGCGTGGGTCTGGCAGGGGGATCGCCGGGGCTCGACGGCATGGTGTGAGAAGAACGACCGCGTCGCCAGCAAGTGGCAGTTCCGCACCGGCTGACCGGCCGGGCATGCCTGAGCCCCGGCCGTGAAGACGGCCGGGGCTCAGGCACGCGCGGCGTTGTGCTCCCATTCGGGGCGGCAGTTGGGGGGTCGGCCCGTGCCGCCGCGGACGTTCGAGCTCTGGATGGACTCGCAGCAACGACTACGCTGCCGATCCGGAGCCCTCACGCTTGGCGGCATTGAATCGCGCCTTCTTCTCGCGATTCCCGCACGTGTTCATCTCGCACCATCTGCGCGTGCGGCTCCGGCTGGTGTCGAAGAACGCTGCTTGGCATGTCGGCGAGGCGCACAAGGCCAGTCGTCCGTCTCGTTCGCCGGTGATGATGTCGATCGCGTCCGCGGCGACAACACCCAGGGCGTCCTCCACGGGGGATGCCGAGCCGAGTCGCCATTGCCGATTGCGTTCGGGCGTCAAGATGGCCGCGGCGCGACCCTCAGTGCTGTGTTCATTGATGACCTGGACAGCAGAGGCGGGGAGCGGTTCTCGGCGCGCGGCCGCCGTCGCGGCGGCATGGATCGATTCCCTCAACTCCCAAGCACGTTCGAGCTGCTGGGCGTTGCAGGACTCCACGGCGAGACCGCTCACCGACAGCCAGTCCACGAGTCGACGCGGCACGGGAATACGTTCCACGGCATCGCCACACCGCTCCGTCAGGGTTGCCGTGAAGCTGGTCGCCAGCACCTTGCCGAGACGGAATTCAGGGAACTGAGGACGCATGGAACCACCATAGCCGGTTGCATGCGCATGTCGACGGCTGCTAGAACCGTCATTGCCGGTTCCAGCATGCCGCAGGCCGCTGCCAACGATGAACGGGAGGCCCCATGTCCACATTCAGGCGCGTCATCGACCCCGCAGGTGCCGTCGACCGCGGCGTCCTCCCGCCGACGCACCCCGGTGTCAGCACCGGCGGGGGCGTCTCATGAACCGTCGAAACGGCGACCTGCAAGTCTTTGAAGCCCGCGCGACTGACGCCGATCTCGACGATCTGCGGGCCCGACTGTCCGCGGCGCGGCTGCCCGAGGCCGAGACGGTCCGTCGCGTCGCGCCCGACCCGCGCCGATGGGATCAGGGCGTTCCCCTCGCCGACCTCGTGGACGTCGTGACCTACTGGCGGACCGGGTACGACTGGCGGCGATTCGAAGCACGCCTCAACCAGATCGGCCAGTTCCGCACGACCATTGACGGACTGGGCATCCACTTCCTGCACCGCCGGTCCGCGCGTACGGATGCCACTCCACTGGTCTTGACGCACGGCTGGCCGGGCAGCGTCGCCGAGTTCATTGATGTAGTGGACGAACTGGCAGATCCGAAAAGCGCGGCGGCGCCCGCGTTCCACGTCGTGGTTCCGTCGCTGCCAGGATTTGGATACAGCGACAAGCCGTCCACCACCGGGTGGGGAACGGAAAGGATCGCGGCGGCCTGGGTGGAGCTGATGGGAAGGCTCGGATACGACAAGTTCGTGGCCCACGGCGGCGACTGGGGAGGCGTGATCACCACGATCCTCGGCGGCAGCTTCCCGGAGCAGGTGCTCGGTATCCACACCACGACCGCGCAGGCACCGCCCGGGCTCACGACGGACGGACTGACGCCGGCGGAGCGCGAGTGGGCGGAGGAGACCAGTGGTTTCTGGCGCCATCGCGCGGCGTACGCGAAACAGCAGGCTGCCCGGCCCCAGACCATCGGCTACTCACTCGTCGACTCACCGGTCGGGCTGCTTGCCTGGATCCTCGACAAGTTCGCCGAGTGGTCGGACACCGAGGACAGCCCGTTCGAGAGGATGTCCATGGACCGGGTCCTTGACGACGTCACCCTGTATTGGCTCACGCGGACCGGCGCGTCGGCGGCCCGCATCTACTTCGAGAGCCACGACTCCCTCGACCCTGAACTTCGGGTCGACGTCCCGTCGGCGATCAGCGTGTATCCCCGCGACATCGAAAAGTGTCCGCGTCTCTGGGCGCAGGAGCGATTCCGTCGGATCGTCCGGTGGAGCACGCCCCAAAGCGGAGGGCACTTCCCGTCGCTGGAGGTTCCGGAGTCGTTCGTCGAGGACTTGCAGGAGGGTCTCGCGGCCGTTCTGGCCGCCGCCGGTGATTCCTCCTGACGCTGTCGCACCCCCTGACGTTCTTACCGTCGAACGTGCGCGCCGGCCACTGACCACCGTGGGCGCTCTCGCGCCGGGCCCCTCCCGAGCGCCTCTCCGCGCACACGGGAGACGCGCCCTCCTCGTCAGTCCTGCCATGACTCCGTCGCAGGAAGTGTCACAGGAGGTGCAGGCTCGAAGATCCGCGACGTACTTGGTGATCAACTCGGGTGTCAGGTGCGGGATGTCGTGATCGTCGTGGAGCTCGGCCATCTGGACCGCCGCGCGGAATTTCGTGGGCCTGCAGGGCGGACCCGGGCATGGTGCACTGGCGATCAGTGGGCCGTGTCAGCCAGCCGGTGGGGTGAGGCTGGTGCGGTCGAACGGGCCGCCGTGCGCGGCGGCGTACGTGATGGCGTCGTTGACGTCCGCAAGGCCGAAGGACCGGACTCGTTCGGGGGCGAGATCCAGAGTGCCCGAGGTGAGGAGCCGGATGATGCCGACATTGGCTGTGCGGGGGTACATCCACTGCCCGCGCACGGTGATCGAGTTGCGCATGATCCATGGGTACGGGAGTGCGAGGTCGTCGCCACCGAGCATGCCGACGCCCCCCATGAGGACGACGCGGCCGTACTCGCGGACGGTCATGGCCGCCGCGCGCGACGCCGAGCTGGGTGCGCTCGGCGGGAGCAGGTCGATCACCATGTCGATCGGACCGTCGGCCGCCGCTGACATCGCCGCGCGGTCGGTGGCCTCGTCTCCAGTCAGTGGGACCGGGCGCAGATGCGGACCGAACCGGTCGGCGAGGAGGTCGAGCGCGGCCTGGTTGCGGCCCGGGGCGACCACGCGGCCCGCTCCCATCGCGAACGCGACCGCGACCGCGCTGCTGCCGAGGTTGCCGGTGGCCCCGCTGACGAGTAGCGTCTCGCCGGCTGCGAGCCCGCCTGCCAGCAACCCGCCGTAGGAGATGGCGTGCACGGTGAGTGCGGCCCAGCGGGCCGGATCGTCCCCTGCCACGGTGGGCAGCGGGAAGACGTTCTCCGTCGGGACCCGCATGAGCTCGGCGAACGAACCGTCGTGCAGGTACCGGGCGAGCCGCGCGCCGCCCTCGCCGCGCGAGCTCCAGCCCTGGAGCGTGATGTCGGGTGTCAGGGCGTCGTCCCGCGAACGCACCGTCGAGTCGCACCACACCAGGTCGCCGACGCGCAGCCGTGTGGCGTCCGGGCCGACGTGGATGATCCGCCCCACGCCGCCGACACCGGGCACGACGGGAGGGACAAGGGGGTAGTTCCGCTTGCCGCCGAAGACTTCGGCGGCGTACGGCGCCACGCCGGCGGCGAGAACCTCGACCACCACCTCACCGCCCCCGGCCTCGGGGTCGGGTACCTCCCGCACTGTGAGCGGGGCACCGAACTGCGTCAGAACTGCTGCTCGCACGTGATGACCTCCGTGTTTGTCCGTGCTCGTAGGATCGAAACTAGGAGCTGGGTGGGCATGCGGGAAGCGATGATCTCGCATTCGTGGTATGCGTATGCCGCATGGACATCTCCAGCGCGGGACTGCGGGTCCTGCGGCAGATCGCTGAGTCCGGCAGCTTCACCGCGGCAGCTGCCCGACTCGGCTACACACAGTCGGCCATCTCACGCCAGGCCGCGGCCCTCGAACGCAGCGTGGGCACGACCCTGTTCGAACGCCGCCCGGACGGGGTACAGCTCACCCCCTCCGGCTTGACCCTGCTGCGGCACGCCCACACGGTCCTGGCCTCGCTCGCAGCGGCCGAGCGTGAGCTCACGGGCACCGTCCCGCAGACCGAACTGGTGCGGCTCGGGGCAGTCCTGAGCGCGGGCGCGGCGATCCTGCCCGCCGCACTCGCGGCGGCCGGCCCGCAGATCACGGTCACCACCCGCGAGGGCACCACGCCCACCCTGATCCGGGCGCTGCGCGCGGGCTCGCTCGACCTCGCCGTGCTGACGTCCCGCCCACCCCACCGGCCCTTCGACGGCGACTCACCGCGCCTGCACGTCGAGACCGTCTCGGACACCGAACTGGTGGTGGCGGTGCCCTCGACCGGAGAATTCGCCGGACGCACCACGGTGCACGTCGACGAGCTGGTCGACGCCGCGTGGATCGCCACCCCGTCATCCAGCTCTGAGGCGCTGCTCGGCGTCTGGCCCGGACTGCCCGGACGGCCTCGCGTCATCCACTCCGCGCGCGACTGGCTGACGAAGCTCCACCTGGTCGCCGGCGGCTTCGGTCTGACGACGGTGCCGTCCCGGCTCTCACCGGTGCTGCCACCGGGGGTGAGCCTGCTGCACGTCGACGGCGCACCCCCCGAGATCCGCCGGGTGCTCGTAGCGCGCCTCCCCGGCCACCCCACCCCGGCGATCACGGCCGTCACCCGAGCGATCAGTTCGACCGCCTGAACCACCACCAAGGCCGCGCACGATCACGTGTCCCCCCTCCCCCTCGCGGCTGGGCACCGCGGTCACCGCCGGCTCTTCCTCCGTGGTGGCGGCGATCGGTTGCGCCGTCGTCGCGGCCCTGCGCCTACTCCTCGACGTGCTCGGCAAGCCGGTGGCCGGTGGCCGGTCCCACGGCAGCACACGCGAGCTGGGGCAGTCCGGCCGGCCGCCGTTGACCTGGATCTGCCGCCCAGGTGCGGAGGACAACCGGCGAGGGCAGAAGGGTCAACTACCTTCCAGTGCTCGCAGGCATGTCCCGACCGTGGAAGACCGGGCCGCTCGATTCGTCCCGACCGACGGATTCGCTGACGTATCCTCGTCCGCACATACGAATTCCCGGGGCTGTCAGGGCCCTACCCTGCGGAGATGATCAGCCACATGTCGGCGCACCCCGCGAGGAGCCTCAGCCGGGTGGTCGAGGACCTCGGCTCCACGCTCCTCGACCTGCTGTACGGCGGCACCGGGGGGACCGTCGAGATCGGCGGCGTCGGCATTCACGATCCGTACGACGAACAGCACTACCCGCCGCACGCCATCGTCCTCGGCGCCGGCGTCCGTGGGGCCGAGGACATCGCGGAGGTCCTGTTCGGCCTCCGGTCCCATGGCGCCGCGGCCCTCGTGGTCAGGGGCCCGGTCGAGGACGCGGCCCGGCTCGAACGGGCGGTGGCCGAGACCGGAGTGGCGCTGCTGACGCTGACCCGCGGCGCGTCGTGGGCCCAGTTGGCGGCGATGCTGCGCACGCTGCTGTCCGAGGGAGACGTCGGAGAGGCCGGTGAACACACCTTGGGCGGGGTGCCGTCCGGCGATCTGTTCGCCTTGGCCAACGCCATCGGCACGCTGCTCGACGCGCCCGTCACCATCGAGGACCGCCGCTCCAGGATCCTTGCCTTCTCCGGTGGCCAGGACGAGGCCGACGATGCCCGTGTGGAGAGCATCCTGGCGCGCCAGGTGCCGGAGCGGTATCTGCGCCTTCACGAAGAGCACGGTGTGTTCAGGGAGTTGTACCGCAGCGAGGGCCTGGTGCACGTCCCGGCACCGGCTCTGGCGGACGAGGTGGCGTTGCCGCGCGTCGCGGTGGCGGTCCGGGCCGGGGACGAGGTCCTCGGCTCGGTGTGGGCGGCGTTGCGCCAGCCGCTGACCCGCGAGCGGGAGGCGGCTTTCCTGGAGGCGGCCAAGCTCGCCGCGCTGCACATGCTGCGCTTCCGCGCCGGAACCGACGCCGAGTACCGGCTGCGCGCCGACCTGGTGGCGACCGCGCTGGAAGGCGGTGCCGGAGCCATCGCGGCGCTCGGCCGCCTGGGACTGGCCGACGGACCGACCCTGGTCATGGCCATGGGCCTGCCCCCGGGCCGGGGCACGGACCACGCCCACATCACCGCCGAGCACCAGCGTCTGGCCGCGGCGCTGGCCGTGCATCTCAGTGCCGTCCAGCCGCGATCCGCCGTGGCCCTGCTCGGCGACGTGGCCTACGCGCTGTTCCCCGTGGCCGGGGACAGTGCCCACGTGCGCGAACGCGCCGTACGGGTCGCCTCGAACTTCCTTGAGCGCACCGGCGACCGGGCGGGAGCCGTCATCGGGATCGGGTCGGTGGCCCTGGAACCGGCGGCACTCGCGCGCTCCCGGGCCAACGCCGACCGCACCCTGCGGGTGCTCTTCAGCGGCCAGAGCCCTCAGCGCGTGGCGGCGATCGCCGATGTGTACGTCGACGCCCTCATGCTGGAGATGCGGGACCTGGCGATCAGCAACCGCGACGAGCTCTCCGGCCCGCTAGCCCGCCTCACGGCGTACGACGCCAAGCACAACGCCCACCTCGTCGAAACCCTGGGCGCCTGGCTGGACGCCTTCGGAGACGTCATCGCCGCTTCGGCCGGTGTGTTCGTCCACCCCAACACCTTTCGCTACCGCATCCGCCGGGTGGCCGAGGTGGGCCGGATCGACCTGCAGGACCCCTCCGCCCGGTTCGCCGCGATGCTCCAGTTGCGTCTGATGGCGATGGACGGCGGCGGGGCACGCGCCGAGGGAACGCGGCACACCACCCCAACTGCCTGACGAGGCAGGCTGGTTCTGCCACCGAAGGCGTTCTCCGGAACCTCAAGGATCAGCACGCACGCACCGGGCATCCGTCCGTCACCGCGCCCGGTCGCGCAGCCGTGCCGGCCGGGTCAGGGAGCGGTGACGGACGGAATCGGACAGGATGGCCTCCATGAAGACCATCGCCTTCCCCCAGACCGAGCTGCGGGCCTCCAACGTCATCCTGGGCCTGATGCGCATCGCCGAACTCGAGGACGAGGACATCCGCACCCTCTACGGCAGCGCGCGGGACGCCGGTATCAACACCTTTGATCACGCCGACATCTACGGACCCTCTCGCCACGCATGCGAGGAGCGCTTCGGACAGGCCGTCAAACTCTCCGCCGCCGAGCGGGAGTCGATCGTCATCCAGAGCAAGGTGGGCATCCGGTCGGGCTACTTCGACTTCTCGAAGGAGCACATCGTGCGCACCGTCGAGGAGTCGCTGGCGGCTCTGCGCACCGACTACCTCGACGTCCTGATGTTGCACCGCCCCGACACCCTCGTCGAGCCCGCGGAGGTGGCCGAGGCCTTCGACGAGTTGCACGCGGCCGGGAAGGTCGTGAACTTCGGGGTCTCCAACCACACGCCCGGACAGATCGAGCTGCTCAAGACCGCGGTGCAGCGGCCGCTGGTGGCCAATCAGGTGCAACTGAGCATCACGCACTGCCCGTTGATCGCCACCGGGATCGCCGCGAACATGGCCGGGCTCGACCAGTCGGTCGACCGCGACAACGGCCTGCTCGACTACGCACGGCTGCACGGCATGACGCTGCAGGCCTGGTCGCCGTTCCAGAAGGGGTTCTTCGACGGAGTCTTCATCGGCGACGTCGAGCACTACCCGGAGCTGAATTCCGTTCTCGACGAACTGGCTGCGGCCTACGGTGTGACGCCGACGGGTATCGCCGTCGCATGGATCACCCGCCACCCGGCGAACATGCAGGTGGTACTGGGCACCACCAATCCGGGCCGGGTCGCCGAGTCGGCGGCGGGCTCGGACATCCCGCTCACCCGCGAGGAGTGGTACCGCCTCTTCAGCGCCGCCGGCCATGTGATCCCCTGATCGGCCGCCGACTGACGGCGGCGAGGATCTCCTCGCCGCCGTCCGCCCGCGCCTGCACGCCCCGATTCACGCCTGCCCGACTCTGTCCCGGAGCGTTGAGGGCGGAGACCATGTACGTGAGGGACGGGCCACGAGGCATGGATGACAGACCGGGAGAGCCGACTTGACCAACGAGGACAACAACCCCCACCAGCCTGCTCGGGCGCTGTTCGATGTGCTGGGCCTCTCCTACGAGAAGGCGTTTGCCGCATCGGAGGCGCACCACGCGTCATTGCGATGGCTGCTCGGCGAGATGGCGCCCCGAAGCCGCGTGCTGGACGTAGGGAGCGGGACGGGCCGCCCCACCGCGGAGACGCTCTCGGCCGCCGGCCACGATGTGCTCGGCATCGACATCTCCCCCGTCATGGTCAAGATCGCCACCCGGCACGTACCGGAAGCCGAATTCCGGTGCGCGGACATCCATGCCGTTCCGTTGGACGACGCTTCTTTCGACGCCGTATGCCTGTACTTCTCCCTGCTCCAGATGTCGCGCGAGGAACAGGCCCGTCTCGTGACCCGGCTCGTACGTGCGGTGCGACCCGGCGGCCACATGGTCCTGGCGACCGTCCCCGTGGACGTCGAGGGGGTTGAGGTCGTCTTCATGGATCAGCCCGTACGCGCGACGAGCTTCGGCCGCGACGACTTCATCGCGATGATCACCCGCGCGGGCCTGACCGTCCAGGCCGAGCGATCCCTCATGTTCACCCCGTCCCGCCCCGGTGCCGAACCGGAACCACACCTCTTCCTGCACTGCCGACGCGACTGAATGCCCAGCACCTCCGGGAGCCGTCAGTCCGTGGATCAGGTCGCGTGCACGGCGGCCAACTGGGCTTCGGTGTAGCCGAGTTCCTTCAGCACCTCGTCGGTGTGCTGGCCCAGCTCGGGGCAGTGGCGCCGTAGTGAGGTGGGCGTGTCCGAGAAGGCCAGCGGGCTGCCGATGAGTCGGTACAGGCCCTCGGTGGGGTGTTCGCTGACGGCGAGCATTCCGCCCTCGGCCCAGTACTCGTGCTCGCCGGCCCGGTCGAGGTCCAGGACGGGGGCGAAGGGGATGCTGGCGTCCGCGCAGAAGCTCTCCCACTCCTGTGTGGTGCGCTCGGGAGTGTGCCGTCCGATGAGTTCGTAGAGTTCGCCGATGTGCTCGCTCATGCTGGCACGGTCGGCGAAGCGCGGGTCGTCGCCGAGATCCGTCCGGCCGACCTCGGCGAAGAAGTCGCGCACGTTGGCGATGGAGTACGGCAGGATGCAGGCGTAGCCGTCCTTCGTGGGCAGGGCCTCGTGGCCCGGGGCCAGGGAGCGAGGGAATCCGACATCGCCGTGCGGCGGCTCGAAGGCGCGTCCGCCGATGTGTTCCAGCAGGGTGAAGGCGAACATGGTGTCGGCCATGGGTACTTCGACCTGCTGGCCGCGGCCGGTGCGCACTCGGGCCAGCAGCGCCGCCATGACGCCCTGGACGATGGCCAGGCCGCAGACTTTGTCCGCCAGGACGGTGGGGACGTAGGAGGGCTTGCCGGTGGCGCGGCGCATCAGGTCCACCATGCCGGAAGTGGACTGGATCACCTCGTCGTAGGCGGCCCGGTCGGCGTAGCGGCTGTCGGTGCGGAAGCCGGCGGCCTGGCAGTACACCAGGCTGGGGTTGGCCTCGGCCAGATCGTCGTATGTCAGGCCGAGCTTCTTGAGTGCGCGCGGGCGCATGTTGGTGATGAGCACGTCGGCGTCGGCGATGATGTCGAGCGCTGCCCGATGCCCTGCCGGGCTCTTCAGATTCAGGGCGGCCGAGCGTTTGTTGCGGTTGAGGTTGAGCATCAGGGCGCCGATGCCGTTCTCCCGGCGCTTGTGGAGCTGGCGCATCACATCGCCCACAGGTGGTTCGATTTTGACGACGTCGGCGCCGAGGTCACCGAGGATGCGTGCGGCGTAAGGGCCCATGACGACGCTCGCCAGGTCGACGACGCGGATGCCGTCCAAGGGGCCCGGCGTCGCGTCGTCCGTGGTCGCCGTGTGGCCGGCGCTCTGCCGGAGAGTGCTGTCGGACATGTGGAGCGTCCCTTCGTGGGTGCGTCTCGTGCCGGTGCGTGTGTCCCGTGCCGGTGGGTGTGTCCCGGCCGGCGTTCGCGTCTCGGCGGGTTCGCACGCCTTGGCCGGTAAGTGCGTTTCGGCGGACACGTGCGTCTCGGCGGGTTCGTAAGCCTCGACCAGTACACGCCTCGGGCCCGGTGCGTACACCTCGGCCAGGACGACGTGCTTCGCGGCGGGCGTATCAGACGAAGGCGCTGATACCGGTTGCGGCGCGTCCGACGATCAGCGAGTTCATTTCGCGGGTGCCCTCGTAGGAGTAGAGGGCCTCGGCATCCGCCCAGAACCGGGCGACGTCATGGTCGAGGAGAATGCCGTTGCCGCCCAGGAGTTCACGGGCCCAGGACACCGTCTCGCGGGTGCGGGTAGTGCTGAACATCTTTGCCAGCGAGGCCTGTTGGTCGGTGAGCCGGCCTTCGTTCTGAAGCTGCGCGGCCCGTACGTTGAGTGTCTGGCAGGCGGTGATGTTGGCGAGCATCTGGGCGAGCTTGTCCTGGACTAGCTGGAAGGCTGCGATGGGCTTGCCGAACTGCTCCCGGTCCAGGGCGTACTGCCGCGCGGCCTCATAGGCACCCATCGCACAGCCCAGCGCGTTCCAGGACACTCCCAGCCGGGTGGTGCGCAGCACCTGGGCGGTGTCCCTGAAGGAGTGCGCCTCCTGAAGACGGTCGGCCTCGGGGACCCGGACGTCGTCGAGGCCGATTTCGGCGTTCTGCACCATGCGCAGCGACACCTTGCCTTCGATCTTCTCGGGTGTGAAGCCGTCCGCTTCCTTGTGTACGACGAAGCCCTTGACCTGGTCGTCGGCCTCGTCCTTGGCCCAGACCACGATGAGATCCGCGAAGGTGGCGTTGCCGATCCACTTCTTGCGGCCGTTGAGGATCCAGGTGTCTCCCTCACGACGGGCGGTGGTCGTCAGCCCCTGGGAGGCACCGGAGCCCACATCGGGTTCGGTGAGGGCGAAGGCGGCGATCTTCTTCCACTGGACCAGTTCGGGAATCCAGCGCTGCTTCTGCTCCTCCGAGCCGCACAGCATGATCGTGGCGATGCCAAGGCCGCTGTGGACCCCGAAGAAGGTGGCGAAGGAAGGGTCGACGCGGGCGATTTCCATGCTGATCATGCCTGCGACCAGGGCTCCCCGGCCTGCGCAGCCGTAACCGTCGAACTGGATCCCGGCAATGTCCAGATCGCGCAGGCCCTCGATGAGGTGGTGGGGGAACTCGGCCTTGGCCCACTGGTCGTTGACGACAGGGCGGACGTGGTCCAGCAGCCAGCCGCGTACCGTGTCCAAGCGCTTCCGGTCGTCCGGTTCGAGCATGTCCTTGATGTCGTAGAAATCGGCCTCCACAGCGCCGGGGTCCGCCGCGTGAACGCGTACGGGACGAGCGCCGTGGTCTGCGGAAGCGGTCTGCTGGGTCATCAGGCGTCCTCTTCTCGGTCGATGATGGGAATGGCCACCGGTCACGGGTGGCACCTGTCACCGGTCACTGGTGGCACTGGCCGTGCTCGCGGCAGGGCGCGGCGCGCAGGAGGCCGCCCAAGGCAGGCGGCGGAGCCTGGATTTCGTGGCGGTGCGGCATGAACAGTGCCTCGCTGTCGCGATCATCCACTATTTGCAGTATGCATCTTTCTGGTTGCCGTTCTGCGCGTGATCAAACCCGGTGAGTGCCGTGCTGCGGTCGCCCTGCTCCGAGGGCTTCGAGATGCTCCCCGTACCGCGGCACCGTCCACGCGAGCGGCGTGAGACTAGGCTGCGAAGATGACCTCACTCCCCCGCCTGGGCAGGCGTTGCCACGACTCCCTCAATCCGTTGCACTCCCAGATCTATTTCGCGCCCGAGGCGGAAAGGGAGTTCACCGCGGTCGGTCTTGAGCCGGGCCGCATGTCGTACTTCGCGGGGCGCTCGGCGGCGATGGGCGCCGTCGGAGCGGGCGTGGTGGCGGCAACGTTCTACAACTTCAGCCCGACCCTCGTGGCCCGCCACCTGCCGCGCGCCTGGGAGCTGGCCTCACCTGAGGCGGTACTCGGCGCCCGGCTGGCGACAGCGGACGCTTCCCTGCGGCGCCTTCTCGGCGAGAGCATCGCCGACGATCCCGACGTAGCGGCAGCCGCCGAGCTGGCCGCCACGGCTGCCGAGGCGTGCGGGGTCTCGGGGCGTCCCCTGTATGCGTCGCACGCCGCGCTGCCCAGGCCCGAGCGGCCCCACCTGGCGCTGTGGCACTCCATCACCCTGCTGCGCGAGCACCGCGGCGACGGTCACCTGGTGGCCCTGGCTGCGGCAGGGCTCGACGGCTTGGAGGCCCTGGTGACTCACACCGCGACCGGCAACGGCTTCACGGTGGAGTTCGCCTGCTCCAGCCGCGGCTGGAGCAAGGCCGACTGGGAGGCGGCACAGGCGCGACTGGCCGACCGCGGTCTGCTCGACGCCGAGGGCGCCCTGACCCCCCGGGGCGAGGAACTGCGCCGCGAGGTGGAGGAGATGACCGATCGACTGGCCGCGGCACCCTACGCACACCTCGGCGAGCCGGGGATTGAGCGTCTCACCGAGATCGGAGGCCGCCTGACCGGCCAGGCCCTGTCCGCGGGGGCGTTCCCGCCGGGAGTCTTCGTCCGACGTTAGGGTGCGCGGCGGTTCAACCCGTCGATGGGATGTTCCCTGGGCCTGCTGTCCCTCCAGTGCGGGTCGTCTGGTACCGATCTCGTGGTGGGCCGGTCGGACGCTACGACGTGCGCCTGCGACCAGGAGCAGGCCCACGTCGTAGCGTCCGACCGGGCGGTGCTTCGATCCTGGTAGGATTCCGGGACCGGGCCGGAAGTGGTTCGACACCACCGGCCCGCGTCCTTGGCGTGCAGATGTCGGAACCCTGGGCGGACCCGGGCCGGGGTGAGCCTGGGGGAACACCGCCCGCTACGGGTCGGCATGAGGCACCCGCGGGGACTGCCAGAACTCGCCCCGGGGCATGGGAAGTTGGAACGACGGAGTGCGATGAGCTACCGGCGGGGCACGATGGTTGTCCCGGACGGCCAATCGGCGGCATTCCGTTAGCCGGTGCGTCCGGCGGGCCACGATCATTTCTGTGGCGTTCGGAGGTCGTACTGGCGAACCCATCAACGAGGAGAGCCTGATGCGCAGCGTGACCTATTCGATGAACGTCTCACTCGACGGCTACATCGTCGGGCCGGACGGCAGCTTCGACTGGACGACGCCCGACGAGGAGGTCTTTCGCTTCGCCACTGAGGAGATTCGAGGCGTCGGCGTCCACCTGTTGGGACGACGGCTCTACGAGGCGATGTTGTACTGGGAGACGGCCGACCAGAATCCCTCGCTCGACTTCTCGACGCTCGAATTCGCCGCGCTCTGGAAGCCGCTCCCCAAGGTGGTGTTCTCCACCACGCTGTCGGCCGTGGAGGGCAACGCCCGCCTGGCCTCCCGCAGCCTGTCGGAGGAGATCGAGCGGTTGCGAGCGGAACCGGGCGACGGCGACATCGCGATCGGCGGCGCGACTCTCGCCGCCGAGGCGGCCGCGCTGGGCCTGATCGACGAATACCGGGCCAGGGTCCACCCGGTGCTGCTCGGAGGTGGCACCCCGTTCTTCCCGCGGCGTGAGCGCCGGGTCGATCTCGAACTCGTCGAGACCCGGAACTTCAGCTCGCAAGTCGTCCACCTCCGCTACCGCGTGACGCGCTAGCCAGGCCCCGGAACCGAGCCAAGGCGTGACGGCTGCGCCTCGCCGCCCCGTCGCGGATCGCCGCTTGCGCAGAGGTTCTCCCCTGCGTCTACAGGTGCACGGTCCACGACAGCGGCCCGCACGAGAACCCGCGTTCCGGCACATCCCTGCCCGGCCGGCCCTCCCCTGCCGCGCCGCACCTGTCACCCGGTAATCCCTACCGTCCCGTACGTGTCGCCCGACCGCCCCCACCGTCCCCCTCCTGTCACCCGGCCGCCCCCACCGTCCCGCGTCCGTCCGGCACCGCCTGCTTCCTTCGAAGATGCGCCATTCAGTAGACCAACGCGCTGTCATTTCGGTTAATGCGCTTGTCGCGGGGCGATTCGGGCACGCGATGGGGGAAGCACCGTGTCGAGCGCCGCCGCCAGCAGTCCTGCCCGCCGGGCGGGAAGCACTCTCAGCGCGGGCGGCGCCGCGTCGTCCAGGAGGTCTTGCATGTCAGTTCCCGCCGGCTCCGGCCCGCTTGCCGCTCTGTCCGCTGCGGGAGTGTCGGTCTGGCTCGACGATCTTTCCCGTGAGCTCCTGGCCGGTGGTGAACTCGAGAAGCTGATCACGGACAAGCACGTAGTGGGCGTCACCACGAACCCCACCATCTTCGCCTCCGCGCTGTCCAAGGGAGACCGTTACAACCAGCAGCTGCGGCGCCTGGGCGACGAGGGCAGCAACGTCGACGACGCGGTCTTCGCCCTGACGACAGAGGACGTGCGGAACGGCTGCGACGCCTTCCGCGCCGTCCACGAGCGGACCGGGGGCGTGGACGGGCGCGTGTCCATCGAGGTGGACCCCCGGCTGGCCCAGGACGCCGACGCCACCGCCGCGCTGGCCCGCAAGCTGTGGGACGCGGTCGACCGACCCAACCTGTTCATCAAGATCCCCGCCACCCGCAAGGGGCTGAAGGCGATCACCGCAGTCGTCGCCGAGGGCATCAGCGTCAACGTCACGCTGATCTTCTCCCTCGACCGCTACCGCGAGGTGATGGACGCGTACCAGACCGGCCTGGAGTTGGCCCAGGCCGCCGGACGCGATCTGGCGGACATCCACTCGGTCGCCTCGTTCTTCGTCTCCCGCGTCGACAGCGAAGTCGACCGCAGGCTGGAGGCGCTCGGCATGTCCGAACTCAAGGGCCGGGCCGCGATCGCCAACGCCCGACTGGCCCACCAGGCGTCCGGGCAGATGCTCGCGCAGCCGCGCTGGCAGCGCCTCGCCTCGGCCGGAGCTCGTGTGCAGCGCCCGTTGTGGGCATCCACCGGGGTCAAGGACCCGTCCTATCCCGACACGATGTACGTCAGCGAACTCGTCATCCCGGGCACGGTGAACACCATGCCCGCCGCGACTCTGGACGCGTTCGCCGACCACGGCATCCTCCCCGCTCACGCACCGACCGAGGAGGACTTCGCGGCAGCCGCCGCCCACCTGGAGCAACTGCAACACGTCGGCGTCGACTTCACGGACGTCACCGAAACCCTGGAGCGCGAGGGGCTGACCAAGTTCGAGGTCAGCTGGGCCGAGCTGGGAGCGTCCGTACAGCGCGAAATGCACCCCGAGACCGGCCCCGCGGACGCTGGCGGTGGCGACGACGGCCACTCCGAGAGTGCCGCGCTGCTGGCGACCTACCTCGACGACCACTACACCGGCGCCACCGGCGGCCTGGAGCTGTTCCGGCGGGCCGCCGAAGCGCGTACGGACGCGGAAGGCCGAGCGGCGCTGACCGACCTCGCCCAGCAGGTCGACGAGGACCGCGAGTCGCTCGCCCGGATCATGGCGGACCTCGACCTGCCCAGGAGTCAGTCCAAGGCGGCCATCGGCTGGCTCGCCGAGAAGGCCGGCCGCCTCAAGACCAACGGCCACCTCTTCACCCGTTCCCCGCTCAGCGACGTCCTGGAAGCCGAGTCCATGCTGCTCGGAGTCCTGGGCAAGGCGGCCTGCTGGCGAACCCTGCGCGTCCTGGCCGAGTCCGACGCCCGCCTCTGCGCCGACGACCTGGACGTACTGCTGGACCGCGCCGAGCAGCAGAGCGCCACCCTGGAGGAACTGCGCTCCACCGCGGCGGTCCGAGCACTGCTCCCCCAGCCCTCCCACACGCGGTGATGGCCGGCCGGAGTTCCGCCCACCACGACTCACACCGCAGCGAAGCTGCATCCGTCGGCGAGCGGCCAACAGAGCCCGTTCGCCTGCTCGACGAAGGAGTAGCGCCATGACGAACGAGCAGTCCCCCGGAGCACGAACCGCCAGGTCCGTGACGAGTCCCGTTGCCGAGCGCGCCGGCTGGGACGAAGTGGATGTGCGGGCCGTGGACACCGTACGGCTGTTGGCGGCCGACGCGGTCCAGAAGGTCGGCAACGGCCACCCGGGCACGGCGATGAGCCTGGCCCCCCTGGCATACCTGCTGTTCCAGAACGTGATGCGTCACGACCCGAGCGACGACACATGGCTCGGGCGGGACCGTTTCGTACTCTCCTGCGGACATTCGAGCCTGACCCTCTACATCCAGCTCTACCTGGCCGGCTTCGGCCTGGAACTGTCCGACATCGAGGCGTACCGGACCTGGGAATCCGCCACCCCCGGGCACCCCGAGCACGGACACACCCGCGGGGTCGAGATCACCACCGGTCCGCTGGGCCAGGGCCTGGCGAGCGCGGTCGGTATGGCGATGGCCGCACGCCGTGAGCGCGGACTGCTCGATCCCGACGCCGAGCCGGGCACCAGCCCCTTCGACCACCACGTCTACGTCATCGCCTCCGACGGCGACATGATGGAAGGCGTCACCTCCGAAGCCTCCTCCCTGGCGGGGCATCAGGAGCTCGGCAATCTGACCGTGTTCTACGACTCCAACCACATCTCGATCGAGGACGACACGGACGTCGCCTTCAGCGAGGACGTCCCGGCCCGGTACGCCGCGTACGGGTGGCACGTGCAGACCGTCGACTGGACGGTCACCGGCGAGTACGTCGAGGACGTCGACGCGCTCCTGGCCGCCGTGCGCGCCGCCCGGGACGAGACGGGCCGCCCCTCCCTGATCATGCTGCGCACCCTCATCGGCTGGCCGGCGCCCACCAAGCAGAACACCGGCAAGGCGCACGGCGCCGCGCTGGGTGAGGACGAGGTCGCCGCCACCAAGAAGGTGCTGGGCTTCGACCCCGACCAGCACTTCACCGTCGACGACGACGTCCTGGCCCGGACCCGCCAGGCACGCGACCGCGGCCGTGAGGCACACGCCGCCTGGGACGAGGACTTCGCCGCCTGGCGCACCGCGAACCCGCAGCGCGCGGCGCTGCTCGACCGGTTGCAGGCGCAGCGGCTGCCCGAAGGCTGGGAGAACGCACTGCCCGCCTTTCCCGCCGACGAAAAGGGAATGGCCACCCGTGCCGCGTCGGGCAAGGTCCTCAGCGCGCTGGCACCCGTCCTTCCGGAGCTGTGGGGCGGCTCCGCCGACTTGGCCGGCAGCAACAACACGACCATGGACGGGGAGCCGTCCTTCGTGCCGGCCGACCGCCAGACCAAGGACTGGAAGGGCGGCCCGTACGGGCGCACCCTGCACTTCGGCATCCGTGAGCACGCGATGGGCGCGATCCTCAACGGCATCGCCCTCCAGAGCCTCACCCGGCCCTACGGCGGCACGTTCCTGACCTTCTCCGACTACATGCGGCCCGCCGTGCGCCTGGCCGCCCTGATGCAACTGCCGGCCACCTACGTGTGGACCCACGACTCCATCGGCCTGGGCGAGGACGGCCCCACCCACCAGCCCGTCGAACACCTCGCCGCGCTGCGCGCCATCCCCGGCCTTGACGTAGTACGTCCTGGGGACGCGAACGAGACGACCGCGTGCTGGCAGGCCATCCTCGAACACCACGACCGGCCCGCGGGTCTGATCCTGAGCCGGCAGAACCTGCCGGTCCTGGACCGCGAAAGCGGCGAGTACGCACCCGCGCGGGAAGCGGCCCGGGGCGGGTACGTCCTGGCCGACACGGCGGAGGGAAGCGATCCCGACGTCATCCTGATCGCCACAGGCTCGGAGGTCCATCTCGCCCTGGAGGCACGCTCGTTGCTGACCGCCGACGGGCTCGCCGTCCGGGTGGTCTCGATGCCGTGTCGGGAGTGGTTCGCCGCTCAGCCCCAGGGATACCAGGACCAGGTCCTGCCGCCGACCGTACGCGCACGCGTCAGCGTGGAGGCCGCCGTCGGGCAGGGCTGGCGCGACGTCGTCGGTGATGCGGGCCGGATCGTCGCCTTGGAGCACTACGGTGCGTCCGCCGACTACGTGCGGCTGTACACCGAGTTCGGGATCACGCCCGCGGCCATCGCCGCAGCGGCTCACGACAGCATCCACGACACCCGGCAGCCGCCGCGCCCCGGCGGGCAGCAGCAGGCGGCAGCTCCCACCGAGGGAGGCACCGGCGACAGGACCTGATCCCGCCGGGATTCGGGAGCGTTCAGCGGCTCGTCCGTCGCGGTACTGGCGGACGAGCCGCTGAAGCGGCGGGCTCTCAGTCGACGCAGAACTCGTTGCCTTCGATGTCCAGCATCGGGATGCACGCGTCATGGCCGTCATACAGCGTTCGCACGTGTACCGCGCCGAGAGCGATGAGCCGCGCACACTCCGCCTCCAGCGCGGCGAGACGCTCCTTGCCCACCAGACCGGTGCCGACGCGCACATCGAGATGCACCCGGTTTTTGACGGCCTTCCCCTCGGGAACGCGCTGGAAGTACAGTCGCGGGCCCACACCCGAGGGATCTGTGCAGGCGAACCACGAATCCCGCTCCTCGGGCGGCTGCGCCTGCTGGAAGTCGTGCCATGTGGCAAACCCCTCGGGCGGAGGCGGTACGACGTACCCCAACACCTCGCACCAGAAACGAGCGAGCCGCTCAGGTTCCGCGCAGTCAAAGGTGACTTGGAACTTCTTGATCTCCGACACCGGCGCACCGTAGCAGGCGGCTCCGTTCGATCTCCTCCGCCGGATCCGCCGCCCCCCCTCGCCCGCGCCCTGCGAGACACCTCTCGGGGGCGCTTCAGTCAGTCTCCCCCACCGCATAGCCGGGCACGGACGGCCACCGGACAGTGAGCACCACCGACTCCTCCTCGGCAAACCACGAGTGGTCGACTCCGCGCCCCCACACGACGTAGTCGCCCTGTTCCGCCAGAAGAACGCTGCGGCCCGGCAGTTCGACGCGGAAGCGACCACTGATCAGAACCAGCAGAGCCGTGCGTTCCTCGCCCCTCACCCACTGCGCTCGCTCGTCGGCACGGGGGTGGACACCCCATTTGATCTCCAGTGCCTCACTGTGGCGCGGATCGCCGGGTTCCTTGAAGTGTCCGAGAAGCCAGCCCCGGTCGAGTGCCGCGTCCTTGCCCGCGTTTCCCACATACACGCTGTCGTTCACACGGCCGAACGCTAGCAGCCGCCGTGTGCTCATCGTCGGCGACCTGAAGCGACGCTGACGATGAGTCAGCACGGCGGCCGACCGGTGCATGTGCCGGTGCCGTGCGCCGTGCGCCGTGCGCCGTGCGCCGGGGTGAACGAAACCGGATGTGCGGGCTGTGCCGCGAGCACGGGGCGCGCGCGTTACTACACGGCAGTGCCGGGGCCCCCGTCGAGGGAGGCCTGGTAGGCGTCCGCATGAGTGGAAGCGTCCTTGACGAGGTCGTCGCAGAACGCGGCGACGTCGTTGCCGATGAGCTCCAGAACCCCCTTGCCCGCGGCGGCACCCGTCTCGAAGAAGTCGACGATCCCGGGGAGCAGGGGGCCGTCGGGCAGGTCGATCGGCCCGACCTTGAAGAAGTACTTCTGCATCTCCCTGTAGACGATCCGGTAGTCCGGCGGAAGCGCCTTGACCCGGGCCGTGTGAGCCCGCCACTGCTTCTTGCCCTCGATGATGTCCTGGATGCCCATGTCAGCCTCCCAGCCGGCTCAGTTTCCTTGCCACGTTCCTGTTCAGCTGCTCGCGCCACCGGTCGCGATACGTACGAGCCCCTTCTCCACCGGCCAGGGCCGTGCTGAAGCCCTGGACGTCGTCCCCGAGCACCTCGTGGGCGCTCTGGCCGTCAGCTGCTGTCTCCTCCAGCAGCCCCAGGGCCGCGTCGAGGATCGGCATGAGGTTGCGACCGGTGAAGTTCCCCTGGGGAAGAAGGTGGGTCTTGATCTCTTCCCACGCCGCCCGGTGGTCCGGCGGCAGAGCCTCGGCCCGGGCTTCGAAAGCCTTCCACTCCCTGGTGAGATCGCTGCCCGTGATGGTCTCCCAGAAGTTCATCTCCCGCCCCCCTTGAGCCTGTTGATACGTGCTGAGACGTACTGCCATTTCGCCCAGAACGTCGCGAGCTCATCGCGGCCGGCGTCGTTGAGTGTGTAGAACTTGCGCGGCGGGCCGACTCCGGACGGCTGCTTCGTCACGTGGACGAATTGGTTCCTCTCCAGCCGCAACAGGATGGTGTACACCGTTCCTTCGACGACATCGGTGAATCCGAGCTCGTTCAGCCGACGGGTGATGGCGTACCCGTAGGTTTCTTCGTTGCCGATGATTTCGAGCACGCAGCCTTCGAGCGTGCCCTTCAACATCTCCGTCAGGTCGTCTATCGCCGGTCCTCCTCGGTCTTCCTCAGCCGCTCACCCAGTACTACGTAATACCGAGTACTAGTACACGGTATCACCGAGTAGTGGAAGAAGTCGGTGCCGCAGAGGATCGGACGCAGAGTCGCTCCCTGATTCCCGACTACGGGCGGCAGTTCGCCGGGCAGCGCCGGGAGCGGTTCACGAGGCGGCGGCCTTACAGGCGTCGGTCAGGCTCGGAAAGAGGGCGAGGGCCATGTCGGCGCCCGTGATCTCCAGCACCCGCAGGAGTTGGGGCTGCGCGGCGGCGATCCGCAGCGTGGTGGTGCGGTGGATCCGCAGGAGGAGGTTCAGAGTGGAGGAGTCGGCGAAAGGCACTGCGGAAGCGTCGAACACGACGACCGGCCGCGTGGCTGCGGCTTCCTCCAGGGCTTGTTGCAGGGGGGCCAGTGTCTCGGCGTCCAGTTCTCCCTCGGCCGCCACCACCCAACTGTCGTTCCGTGCGTACTGGTGCACGCGAAGGGCGGGACTGCGAGGGGTCTGGGACATGCGGTTCTCTCCTGTGTGCGGGGGCTGGGCACCCGCACATCTTGTCGCGTGCGGAGGGTCTGAAGCCACCCCGGCCCGCGCCAAGTACTCCTCCGGCACGGGGTTGAGCAGATCCCGTCTTCGCTGACCCCGGCTTCGTCCGCCGAATGGGCCGAGGTCCTGCGGGGCCGAGCAGGCAGGCTCCGGGCAGTCGCCCCGAGGCGCGCTCGACCGCGGACGAGGCGAGGGCGGTCAGGGCCCCGCAATCTACTCGTCCCGCTCGCCGCGGAGGAGGAGGCGCCGTGGAGGAGGAGGGTGCCGCGGAGGAGGAAGGTGTCGCCCTCTGCTCGACGATGTCCACGAAGCAAGCCGCGCGCCTCGCCCTGGAGGCCATGCGACGGCCTCGGCTCGTGTCGCGGCCCGGCCCCTGGAGCGGGGCCGGGCCGCGGTTCCGTGCGGTGTCAGGACGCCGCGGTGCCGAGCGTGTCGGTGTCGATGACGGCGCGGTAGCGGACCGCGCCGCTGACGACCTTCTCGTAGTACTCGTCGACCTGGTCGGCGGAGATGAGCTCGATGGTGGCGGTGATGCCGTGCTCGGCGCAGAAGTCGAGCATTTCCTGCGTCTGTTCAAGACCGCCCACCATGGAACCGGCCACCGCCCTGCGCATGGCCAGCAGCGCGAACGCCGGGATCTCCAGCGCGTCGCTGGGGGCGCCGAGGTTGACCATGGTGCCGCCCCGGCCGAGCGTGCCGAGGAACTTGTCCAGCGGGATGCCGGCGCCGACCGTGTTGACCAGGACGTCGAAGTGGCCCGCCAGTCGGTCGAAGGCGCTCCCGTCCTCCGTGGCGTAGTAGTGCTCGGCACCGAAGGCCAGGCCGTCCTCCTTCTTGGAGTCCGTCCGGCTCAGCACGGACACCTCGGCACCGAGCGCCGCCGCGATCTTCACGGCCACGTGCCCCAGGCCGCCCATCCCGATCACCCCGACCTTGACGCCGGGCCCCACGCCATACCGCTTCAGAGGGGCGTACGTGGTGATCCCCGCGCACAGCAGCGGGGTGGTCGCGGCCAGGTCCGCCCCGTCGGGGATCTTCAGGACGAAATGGTCGCGTACGACGATCCCCCGGCTGTAGCCGCCGTAGGTGACGTCTCCCTGGTAGTCCTTCTGGGCGTACGTCTGGACGACACCCCGGGAGCAGAACTGCTCCTCGCCGTCGCGGCACGCCTCGCACTCCAGGCAGGAGTCGACGAAGCATCCGACACCGACCACGTCGCCGACCCGGTGGGCGGTCACGTCCGGGCCGACTTCGGCGACGGTGCCGATGATCTCGTGGCCCGGGGTCATCGGGAAGAGCGCGACGCCCCATTCGTCGCGGGCCTGGTGAATGTCCGAATGGCAGATACCGGCGTAGCGGATGTCGATCCGCACGTCGTTCGGCCGGAGGTCCCTGCGCTCCAGAGTGATCCTCTCGAACGGAGAGCCGGCCTTGCTGGTGGACAGCGCCGGAACCGTCGTGGACATCGCGTCACGCTCCTTACCCGAGTTACCCAGTGATGGTTTCTTTCTTCCCATACCCGGACAAAGGGCGCATGCACGCGTTCAGGGGCCGAGTACCTGCCTTCGGGCAACACAAACGGTCGGCGTCGTCCCCGCTCCCGGCCGCCGAACCGAGCAGCCACCCGGTCGGAGCCACTCGGGCGGCCGCGCCCGGCTCAGCTCGCCTGGAGCCGGGTGAGCTCGCGCGTCAGGGTGTCCACGCTCTGGAAGGTGGCGCCGAGCAGCGCGACGTGCTTCCAGAAGAGCGTGCCGTCGGGGGCAACGAGGAAGACGGCCCGGCGCAGGCCGATCCCGGGAGCGGCGATGCCGAAGGAACGGGCCACCGTCCGGTCGGTGTCGGCCAGCAGCGGCATGCCGAGCCGGTGCTTGCGGGCGAAGGCCTCGTGGCTGTCCAGCGACTGCGGGCTGATGGCCCATACATCTGCGCCGCAGTCGGCGAACGCCTCCAACCCACTGGAGTACGAGCACAGTTGGCGGGTGCACACCGAAGTGTCATCGCCCGGGTAGAAGGCGAGCACCAAGGGGCGGCTGCGGTCGGCGCGCAGCCGGTACTCGCCCCGTTCGAAGCGTTCCTGAGTGAGGACACCTCCGGGGAGCTGGAAATCCGGAACTGCCTGCCCCTGCTGCGGAATCGAAACCACGGGTCGGACCCTCCTCGTCAGATGCGTCCACCCTACGTGCGGGGGGGTGCGCCCATCCTGTCTGCGGGTAGGGGCATCTCCCTACGTGCGGGGAGGCGGACTGCGGTCGGCCCGCCTCCCTGTGGCGTGGTCGGACAGCAGCGCCTACGACTCTCCGCTCACGGCCAGCGCGGTTCGCGCCAGCTCGCGCAGCCAGGTGTGGGCCTGGTCGGTGTCGTAGCGCTGATGCCACGACAGGTACACCGTCGCCGACGGCAGCTCCAGCGGGAGCGGAAGGGCGACGAGGCCGAGGTCGGCGATCGACCGCGTGGTCGCTTCCGGCACGCTGACCAGGAGATCGGAGCCGCGCGCGAACTCCAGCGCGGCGGCTTCCGTCGGCGCGGTCGCCACCACGCTGCGCGTGAGGCCGAGCCGTGCGAGGGCGTCGTCGAGACCGTTGCTGAGGTTTCCGCGGCGCGAGACGGTGACGTGTTCAGCCGCGGCGTACCGCTTGGCGGTGACGGTCTTGACGCGGGTGAGGGGATGTCCGCGCCTCACGACGACGACGAGGCGAGTCTCCCCCACGGACTCGGCACGGATGTCCGGTGCGCTCGGACGGCCGGCGTTCGCCTCCAGGTCGACCTCTCCGCGTCTCAACTCGGGGCTGTCGATGCTGGATTCCGCGACGAATCGCAGTCGGACGCCGGGCGCCTGTTCGCGCACGGAGGCGAGCAGGGCGGGCCCGCTCAAGGCGACCAGGGAGTCGTGCCAGCGGAGGGTGAAAGTGCGCTCCAGCGTCGCCAGATCGAGTTCGCGGCTCGGCGCCAGTACGCCCTGGACCTCGTGCAGCAGCTCGTGCACCTGTTGACGGACGGCGATCGCGTACGGCGTCGGAGTCATCGTGCGGCCCGTGCGCACCAGGATCTCGTCCCCGGTCGTGCGCCGGATCCGCCCCAGGCTCCGGCTCATCGCCGGGGCGGTGACGTGCAGCCGCGCGGCCGCCCCGGCCACGCTTCCCTCTTCCAGCAGCGCGTCGAGCGCGGCGAGCAGGTTCAAATCCAATTGCATACGAGTAATCCTACGCGTGCCCAACATGCATTTGAAGTTAATCGATGGGCTCTATACCTTTTAGATCAGAGCGCAGCACGGAACACGCAGCTCACCGCAACGGCCTCAACCACCGCTCTATACAAGGGAGTTCGACCATGTCCGAAACGCTTCAGACCACTGACATCATCGCCGCCGCCGACGCCGATCTGCTCGCCGAGACCGCGAGCGCCGTGCGCGCGGCCGGTGCGGCGCTGCGCGAGCGCTTCGGCGAGGTGGTCGGCTACCAGACCCGCGAAGAGCTGATGGACGCACTCGCCGCCAACGACAACGCCGCTCTCGACATCCTGCGCCCCCGCCTCACGAAGCTGCGCCCCGAAGCGGGCTGGGTGGAGGACGAGTTGAACGGCGGGGCGCTGCCGGCCGGCGAATGGTGGGTCGTCGACCCGGCCGAGGGCAACGTCAACCACCTGCACGCCCTGCCTGATTGGGCGGTGACCGCCACGCTGGTGCGCGAGAACCAGCCGGTGCTCACCGTGGTCCACCTGCCGTTGACGGGCGAGACCTACACCGCGCTCAAGGGCGCGGGCGCCCACCTCGACGGAGAGCCGCTGCGCGTCTCCGCGAGTGCGGACCTCGGCCTGAGCATCGTGGCCACCAGCCAGGCCCGGCCGGACGAGGACGAGAAGGTCGTCCGGCGCGTCGGCTCCTCGATCACCGCGATGCTCTTCGACGCGCTCGTCGTCCGCACCTCCGTGCCCGCCACGCTGCACCTGGTGAACGTGGCCGCCGGCCGGATCGACGCCTTCTGGCAGTTCGCCGGCGCCCGCGCGGACCTGCTGCCCGGGGCACTGCTCGTCACCGAGGCCGGCGGACGCATCTCCGACGCCGAGGGCCGCCCCTGGACCCCGCAGAGCGAGAGCTTCCTGGCCGCCGCGCCCGGCGTCCACGCCGAGGCCGCCGCCACTCTCTCGCGCTGACCGCACACCACCACATCCCGTAGGTACGGAAGGACCGGATCTCCTCATGACCACGATCGCTGTTCTCGGAAACGGCCGCGTCGGCGGCAACCTGGCCGCGGCCCTCACTCGGGCAGGGCACGAGGTGACCGCGGTGGACCGCACACCGGGTGCCGCCGCCCGCGCCGCACGGGACGCCCGGATCGTCATCAACGCCACCCCGGGCGAGGGCTCGCTTGACCGGCTCGTTGGCCTGCGCGAAGAACTGCGCGACAAGATCCTCGTCGACGTCTCCAACGCCACCGTCGACGGTCCGGACGGCCTGCCCGGCGCATTGATCTACCCCGGCTCAAGTCTCGCCGAGCAACTTCAGGAAGCGCTCCCCCACACCCGCGTGGTCAAGACGCTCAACACCATGCTCTTCCCGGTGATGACCGCGCCGGCCATTCTCACCCAGGCGCCCGACGCGTTCCTCTCCGGCGAGGACCCGCAGGCCAAGCAGACCGTCCGTGAACTGCTCGTCGACCTCGGCTGGCAGAAGGAGTGGATCACCGATCTGGGCGGTATCCAGACCGCCCGCGCGACGGAGGCGGCGATACTGTTCGTGCCGCACGTCATCCGCTCCAGCGGGTTCGCCCCCTTCGCGATCTCGATCGCCCGCTGACCCGCCCACGGAGCGTCGAGCGGCTCGCGCACCGGGCGGCCACTGGCTCGCGCACCGGGCGGCGAGCCCACCGCCTGTGCCCGGCTCCCCGGACGGAGCCTAGTGCGGGAAGCGGCGGGGAGGGCGGGTCACCACGGACTCGCGGAACTCCGCGATCCGTGAACCCACTTGACGCATCAGATAGGTCTCCTCGATCAGGTCCAGGTAGAGGCAGCGGGCTGCCAGGCCCCGCAGGTCGAAGGCGAAGTACAGGGCCATCAGCGGGTTAACGAACAACTCGCTGCCCCGCGTGCGATCAGTGAACTGAACGTCGCCGAATGAGCCGCCGACGGCTGCCGCGATGGAGCCGTTCACGATGCTGGGACGCTCGATGGTCTGCTGTTGGGCGTGCGTCACCGCGTCGAGGTAGAGGGCGCCCTCCCGGGTGGCCCGAGGTATCGAGAAGGCACCCAGGTACGCGCCGTCGCGCTCCAGCGCCGCGATGTTCTCCAGTACCTGCACGTGGTTCACGCCGTGGTACGCGTCCACTCCGAATCCGACCGACACGACGAGCCGCGTCGGGATGCCGTCGAGCGCGGCCAGCGCCGCCACGCTGGCCATGTCCTCCTCCGGAGTGCCGAGCCCGGCTTCGTCACCGCGCAGCAAAATGTCGGTGCCGCCGTCGACCAGCACCACGGCATCGACGTCGTGCAGTTCGGTCAATGCCTGGTAGGCGGCGCGCAGGGGGCGCACTCCGGTCTGAGGGAAGGCATACACCGTGGACGGGTAGCCGTGCCGGCGCAGCCACTGGGCGAGGGTCCGCTCGGGGAAGTAGCTCTGGTGGACAGCGGAGTCGGGAGTGACGGCGGCCAGGTCGGGGGCGGCCCAGTCATCGAGCGGTAGACCGTCGAGTGCGCTGAAGGAAAGGTTCGCGAGATACACCTGCTTGCCCTGATGCAGGAGCGAGAGAGCCAATGGCAGGCCGGAATAGATGTCGAAGCCGCCGCCCGCGCCCGCGACGAGGATCCGTTCGGCATCGGCGAGGCGGGCGAAGAGCGGGTTGGAGTGGAGGGAAGCCATGACGATCATTGTCGCGGGCCGGCCCTCTGCCACACCAGGTACGCCGGCAGAGCCCGAACACGGCAGCAGGGCCCGGACCACGACGCGTGGCCCGGGCCCTGCTGGTGTGCGGTGCCGCCTTGTGACGGGCGGTGCCTCAGCTCTGTGCGGTCTCGTCGCCCGACTGCGCGGTGTCCTCGGCCGCGCCCGCCTTCTCGCGCATCTTGCGCACCAGCTCCGCCTTCTGCTCGGCGGCGCTCTGGCGGTCGAGGTTGCGGTGCGGGCCGTTGTTCTGCCGTTCGGCGCGGGACAGCCTCTTGCGCTGGCCGCCGCCCTGGCCCACGGGGTTGTTGATGTTCTTGCTCACGGTCACGGGTTCTCCCGGTAATGAATGTGGGGTGATCTACGGATGCGTCGGTGGAGGTCGGACGGTGACGTTCGAGTACGTCAGCGGGGGCCCGTCACGCTCTCACTCGTAAATCGGCGTCTGGAAGAACATGACAAAGACACTACCCGGTTCCGACAGCCCCGCACACCAGCCATTGCACCGCCGCCGAGCCGCCTGCCCCGAGCCGCCTGCCGTCGAGCCCGGAGCCGGGCGGTGGCGTCCGGCGACGGTGGCCGTCAGGCGAGCTCTTCCGCGGCGGGCTCTTCCACGGTGCGGGAGTTGGTCAGGCTCAGCGCTCCGCCGGCGGCGATCAGGCCGACGAGCACGGCGAGGAGTGCGTAGGTGATCCGCTCGCCGTGGAAGAACGACGTGACGAGGCCGCTGCTCCAAGTCCCCGCCGGGAGCTGGGTGGTGACGAGGGCCGCGATCAGGGTGCCGACCACGGCGGTGCCGACGCTGGACCCGACCTCCTGCGCCGTGTCGTTGAGCGCGGCACCGATCGAGGTGCGGTTGCTCGGCATCGCGTCGACGAGGGCGACCGCGCAGATCGTCATGACGGTGCGCAGACCCACGGTCATGAGGACCATGCAGACCGCGATGGCGGTGTACCCGTGGTAGACGCCCCAGGAGAGACCGGCCAGCGCACCGGCGAGGCAGGCGGCGCCCACCAGGCAGGCGATGCGGTGGCCGAAGCGGCGAGCGAGCCATTCGGACAGAGGGGTGGCGACGAGCATCGTCACGATGATGGGCAGGTTGGCCAGACCGGCCCGCACGGGGCTCCATCCGTAGGCGTACTGGAAGTGCAGGATGAGCCCGAACATCACGCTGGCCATCGCGATGGACGTACCGATCTGCGCGATGGCGGCGCCGCGGACGGTTCCGTTGGAGAAGAGGCGCAGGTCCAGCATGGGTGCCGCGCTGCCGCGCTCATGACGGACGAACGCGATCGCGGCCACGACCGCGCCCGCGATCGAGGCGAGGGTGACGGCGGAGAGCCAGCCGTGGTCGACACCGCTGGTCAGCGAGTAGCAGGCGAGTCCGATGGTGGCGACGCTCAGGACGGCGCCGGGCAGGTCGAGTGCGTCCTTGGTGAGGTCCTCCGGCCGGTCCGCCGGAACGCCGAGGCGGACACCGATGCAGGCGATCAGGGCGATCGGGGCGTTGACGACCAGCAGCCACTCCCACCGCACATGGGCCAGCGCGGTGCCGCCGAGCAGCGGTCCGAGAACGAAGCCGGACATGCCGACGACGATCATCACGGTCATGGCGCGCATCCGCAGTGCTTTGTCGTCGAACAGGCGGAAGACCAGTGAGTTCGTGATCGGGGCCATCGCGGCGGCGGCTATGCCGAGCAGGGCACGCAGCGCGATGAGTTGGCCGGCCGTGGTGACCAGGACGACGCACAGGCTCAGCGAGCCGAACACGGCGAGGCCGATCAGCAGCACCCGGCGGCGGCCGAGCCGGTCGGCCATCGAGCCCGCCGTGAGCAGCAGCCCACCGAAGGTCAGGGAGTAGGCGCCGGTGACCCACTGCAGTGCGGTCGTGCCGCTGCCGAGGTCGCGGCCGATCGTGGGCAGCGCGATCGAAAGCAGCGTGTTGTCGACCATCTCGACGAAGAAGGCCAGGCAGAGGGCGGCCAGCGGGATCCACGCCGCACGCAGCGACGGATAGGCGCGCGACGGCGTCAAAGGCGGGGCGGTGGTCATGGCAGTCCTTCTCATCGAACAGCGTTCCGTTATCGAACGGCGTACGATGAGCTAAGATAGAACAACGTTCGATACGATGCAAACGAGAGGATGAAGCCATGGCTCCGCAGCAGGACCGCTCCCGCGGAGGACGTCGACGGGCTTCGCACTCGATGGAGTCGGTACTCACCGAGGCCGTGGCCCTGCTCGACGAGGCGGGAGAGCAGGCACTGACCTTCCGGGCACTCGCCCAGCGCCTCGGAGGCGGCGTCGCCAGCATCTACTGGTACGTGGCCAGCAAGGACGAGCTGCTCGATCGTGCCACCGACCACGTGATCGGGGCCGCGCTCGCCGACGTCGAAGCACTCCCGGCCCACGAGGACCCGATCGACGAGCTGCGCGCGATGGCTGTCACGCTCTTCGACGCGATCATGGAAAGGCCCTGGCTGGGCGCCTACTTCATGCGCAACACCGACGTACAGGGCAACGCGCTGCGCCTCTACGAGAAGCTCGGACAGCAGACCCTCCGCCTCGACCTCACTGCGCGGCAGCGGTTCCACGCCGTGTCCGCGATCGTTGGGGTCGTCGTCGGTTCCGCCGTCGACCTGGGGCAGGAGCCGCCCCAGGAGGTGCTCGACGGCGCGGTGGGCCGCGACGAGTTCCTCGGCCGCTACGCCCAGGCCTGGCGGGAGCTCGACCCCGCGGACTTCCCGTTCGTGCACGAGATCGTCGACGAGTTCGACGGCCACGACGACATCGAGCAGTTCCGCTCCGCGCTGGAACTGACCCTGGCGGGCCTGCGCCTGCAGGCAGGAGCCTGAACCGTCAGGACGAGACGCCCCGGCAACGGACCGGCCCGCACCGGGTGTTGCCTGCCCGACGCCTTGTTGCGTGCATCGGGGCGGATGATTCAAGGCTCGGGAAAGCCCGTTGACCGCGGCCGAGGTTCCGAGACGGCACGGATCGGCCGCCCACCAGCGGACTTGGCGCGCCTGAGCGCGAAGGCGGCGTCGTGCCAAAGGGTGGACCGGCGACCTTGCGCCGACCAAGGTGTGGCACTGTGATCTGGGCCCGCACGCCCGCCGGAACAGACGTCGGAAAGGAACCGATTGTGACCGACCCCAAGGACAGGCTGGACGCACTGCGGGCAGACATCGAGCGCCGCAACCCCGGGCAGCCCGAGTTCCACCAGGCCGTACGGGAGGTCCTGGATACCCTGGGCCCCGTCCTCGCCGCCCGGCCTGAGTACGCCGAGGCCGGCCTCGTCGAGCGGCTCCTGGAGCCGGAGCGGCAGATCATCTTCCGGGTGCCGTGGACGGACGACCACGGCCGGGTGCACGTCAACCGCGGCTACCGGGTGGAGTTCAACAGCGCGCTGGGCCCCTACAAGGGCGGGCTGCGCTTCCACCCGTCGGTGGACATCGGCGTGGTGAAGTTCCTCGGCTTCGAGCAGATCTTCAAGAACGCCCTGACCGGCCTCGGCATCGGAGGCGGCAAGGGCGGCAGCGACTTCGACCCGCACGGCAAGTCGGCGGCCGAAGTCATGCGGTTCTGCCAGTCGTTCATGACGGAGCTGGCCCGGCACATCGGTGAGCACACCGACATTCCGGCGGGAGACATCGGTGTCGGCGGCCGCGAGATCGGCTACCTGTTCGGCCAGTACCGCCGCATCACCAACCGCTGGGAGGCCGGCGTCCTCACCGGCAAGGGCCAGGGCTGGGGCGGGTCCGTGATCCGTCCCGAGGCCACCGGCTACGGTGCCGTGCTGTTCGCAGCCGAGATGCTGAAGGCGCGCGGGGAAGCCCTCGACGGACTCAGCGCGGTCGTCTCCGGCTCCGGCAACGTGGCCCTCTACACGATCGAGAAGCTCCAGCAGCTGGGCGCCAACCCGTTGACCGCCTCCGACTCCTCGGGCTACGTGGTCGACGACAAGGGCATCGACCTGGCGCTGCTCAAGCAGATCAAGGAGGTCGAGCGGGGCCGCGTCAGCGAGTACGCGACCCGGCGCGGCCCGTCCGCCCGCTTCGTGCGCCAGGGCCGGGTGTGGGAGGTACCGGCGGACGTCGCCTTCCCGTCGGCGACGCAGAACGAGCTGGACGTGGAGGACGCTCGCACGCTCATCGCGAACGGCGTCAAGGCGGTCTCCGAGGGGGCGAACATGCCCACCACCCCCGAGGCCGTGCACCTCTTCCAGGAGGGCGGTGTCGCCTTCGGCCCGGGCAAGGCCGCCAACGCCGGCGGTGTCGCCGTCAGCGCGCTGGAGATGGCTCAGAACGCGAGCCGGGTGGCATGGAGCCGCGAGCGGGTGGAGGACGAGCTCGCCGGCATCATGCGGTCCATCCACGCGGTCTCCCACGAGACGGCCGAGCGTTACGGCGCCCCCGGCGACTACGTGACGGGCGCCAACATCGCGGGCTTCGAGCGCGTCGCCGACGCGATGCTGGCCCAGGGCGTCATTTAAGTCGCTCGGTCCGCCCACCTCGCCGACCCGTTGGAGAGGGCGGCGAGGTGGAGTTCCGAGAGCCCGAGGGGTGGATTGGGACGGCGGCGGCCCCGCCCTGTCGAAGGGCCCGGCCGTCGCCACCGCCGCCGGGGTTGATCACGTGGGCAGCGACGCGGATTGCCGCATTGCAGACGCCGATCGGCACCTGGAACTAGGCGTTGGACCACTCGATCAGAGGTGGTCGGACTGCGGCACACAAAGGGTTTCCCTGTGCGTCCGTCAACCCCAACCTGCCTACCAGCAGGCCGCCTTCGACGGCCGTCGCGAGAATCCCCGGCGCGATGCCGTCGAACCACAGCTTCGCCCGCCGGAACATCGTGAACTCCCCCTGCTCGTCGACCGTTCCCCAGGACAGATACACGAACCGGCCACCGGGACGGCCCTGCACATACGGCCCCGTCAGGTCCCATCCGCCCTCGACGGGCGTGGCCTTCACCTCCAACTCCCATGCCACCGACGGCACATCGGCCGGGCGCGGCCCCAGGAGCTCGGTGGGGCGATCGCGGCGCTGCACCGCGACGTGGACATTGCGGCATGCGGGCCCGAACCCCCGGCCGGGCAGATCCGATCCTTCGATGCGAACGAGCATTGCTCCATCATCCACTGCGGGGTGCCCAGCGGTACGTCGGTGAGGCGAGAAGGGCCGTGCTTCCGCTGTCCGTGAGGGGACACGACGAAGGGCCCGGCTGCACCGGACCCTTCGTCTGCGCTGTGCGGTGTCCCGCTTCTCGTCCGCGTCATGCGGTGTCCCGCCTCGCCGATGCCGGGTTACCGCACATCAGCAGCTCGCGCGCCGTCGGCGAGGAGCTGGGACAGGTCCCTGTCGACGTCCGCGAGCAGTCGTCCGGCTCGGGCGCGCTGCGCCTCGGTTCCGGTGTTGGCGATCCAGCGGGTGGCGGCGAATACCTGGCGAGCCGCGTTCTGGAGCGCGCGGTCGGCGCTCAGGGGTGCGTCGGCGAAGGCGGGGCTCCACCGGTCCGTACGGTGACGGCGCGCGGGTCGTCCCCTGCGGTCGGCCGGACGTTCACCACGCCCGCCACCGCCACCGTCAGCGGCTCGGCCTCGGTATCCGCGCTCGGGACCGGAGGAGGGACGCGCCGGGCGGGCCCAGTGCCCCTCGGGGCGCTCCCGGCGCTCCCCCGGACGGCCGAGCGGCCCGGCCTGCGGGCCGAACGGGTCGAAGCTACGGCCAGGGCCGCGGCCGACGCCTTCGCGCGGAATACCGCGCGGTACCGCCGCGCCACGGCCCCTGCCGCGGGAGCCATCGGTCCCGGGCCGCCCGCCGAACCGCGGGTCGGAGTCGACCCGTCGGCCATCGCGGCGGTGGCCCTCAGCCTCGGGCCGACGGCCCCGGCCAGGACGCCGACGCGATCGATCGGGGCGCCCCTCTTCGAGGTGGTCGTACGGGGATTCCTGGTCGGCGAAGCCTGCGAGGAATCGGGAGTGGGCGTCCTGGCGGTCGCCCGTCCGGACATCGGCGCGCCGCGTGCCGCGACTGCCGAACCGGGTGAATTCGGGGTTCATGGGATGCGTGTTCATGATCGAACTCCTTCTCGGATGCGTGAGGTGGATGTCGGCTCATCTCAACCGACACGTTAACGATATATCGGAACCTATCGGAGGACAACCCCCGGCTTCGCCTGCGCCGCGGCACCGGGCAGGAGGCACTCCGGTCCGGCAAGGGCAGCTGAAGTTCTTCTCTGGATATCCCCATGTCCATGCTCACTGCACCGAAAGCGCCGGATGCTGCGCTAGCCGCCCGGTCGGACTGACGGGGCGGGCGGGGCACACGAGCCTTTGGGGAGACACACAGTGATAAGACGTGCAGCACGATGGGCTGTTGCCGGGGCAGCCGCGTTCGCGTTATCGATATCCACGCAGGCATCGGCGGCGCCCGCTTTCGCGGACACGCCTCCGCAGCTGGATCTCAAGGTCCTCCTGATCGGCGGCAGCCCGGGCGATCCGACCACACTCGCGTGGCAGAACGCGTTGGACACCGAAGGGGTCGCCTACAGCGTGGTGAGCGCCAACGGCGACGTGGGGAGCGAAACGGTCTCGCTGCCCACCCTGTCCAGTGGCACGCACGGCTACTACAACGGCGTGGTGTTCGCGGATTCGCCGGCCTGGTTCAGCTCGGGTCAGCTGACGGCCCTGGACGGCTACGAAGCGAGCTTCGGTGTCCGCCAGGTCGACGGATACGTATATCCCTCGGCCTCGGTAGGACTGACCCCCGTCGGCTCGGGCGCGATGAGCGGTACCGCGCAGTTGACGTCGTCCGGCCTGACGGCGCTGCCGCAGTTGAAGGGGCCGGTCCCGTTCGAGGCCGGGTCTTACGGCTATCCGGCCGCCCCGGTCAGCGGTGCGCCCGTCACCCCCTGGCTGCAGAACGCGGCAGGTCAGACGCTGGCCGCCGTCTACCAGCATCCGACCACGGACGCCCAGTCCGGCGTCGCCGAGCTGGCGCTCGCCTTCAACTACAACGCCACCCAGTTGCCGTGGCTGCTCCTGGCCCCCGGGCTGATCAACTGGGTTACGCAGAACACCCACTTGGGCCTGTACCGGAACTACTTCGGCCAGGATGTCGACGACGTGTTCATCGCCGACAACGAGTGGAGCAACAAGCACCAGTGCACCCCGGCGGCGACCGACCCGAACGACGTGCTGTGCCCGCCGGGCGTGGGCGGCAACGCGGCCGACGCTCCGCCCGACACCCAGATGAGCGCCGCGGACGTGGACTACGTGGCCAACTGGGAGAAGCAGACGGGGATCAAGCTGGAGCTCGCGTTCAACGCGATCGGCGCGTGCACCACGCCCACGGCGGCTGACGCCTCGAACGCCAACTGCTCGGGCAGCACCGCCGTGAACGGCACCACCTACACCGACCCGGGACAGACGGTCGACCCTGCCTACCCCAACGACGCGGCCTTCGTGAACGAACTCCTCAAGCAGCAGGCGTCGTTCAACTGGATCAACCACACCTGGTCCCACATGTTCCTCGGCTGCACGGTCGCGGCCCCGCAGCCCGCGGACGTCCCGGTCCCGGGAACGGGCGGCTCACTCACCTCGGGCGGATACAGCTACGAGGTCACCGCCGCCACCGCCTACGGCGAATCGGAGCCGTCGACTCCGCAGCAGATCACCGTCGCGGCGAACGGATCGGTCGCGCTGTCCTGGCCGGACGCCCCCAACGGCGGCGGCCCGAGCCTGGCACAGCTGGAGTCGCGGTACTCCGGTGGTACCGGCTTCTGGGGCTACAACGTCTACCGCGCCCCCGCGGGATCGACCGGCTTCGGTCTGGTCGGCCAGGTGAAGGAGGACCCGGCCGGCGCGGCCACGTCCTACTCCTTCACCGACACCGGAGCCACGAGCCCGGGCGGCGGCCCCGGCAGCACCGCCACCTACCCGACCGCGACCGACCCGGGTATCGGGTGCGCGAACGCCGCCGGCTGGGTGCCCGCCGTCGGCACCACGGCCGACTCCAGCATCGAGCAGGAGATCGGGCTGAACGACGCCTTCGCCGCCAACAACGGCCTGACCGGCTTCTCCCCCCACTCCGTCGTCACCGGCGAGCACTCCGGCCTGGAGAACCCCAACATGCCGAAGGCCTTCGCCGATACCGGTGTCGGCGTCTTCGGCGCCGATGCCTCACGCCAGCCCCAGTCGTACACGATCGACGGCACCA
This sequence comes from Streptomyces xanthochromogenes, assembly GCF_014650455.1. GTDB lineage: Bacteria > Actinomycetota > Actinomycetes > Streptomycetales > Streptomycetaceae > Streptomyces > Streptomyces xanthochromogenes. The sequence goes on from NZ_BMUZ01000003.1 coordinate 355,216, forward strand.
GCTCGGGCGGGACCGCCAACAGCGCGGCCTCGGCGCCCCGTTACCCCAGCAACATCTACTACAACGCGGCGAACTGGGCCGACGAGCTGAACGAGTACAACACCGCCTACGTCGCTTCCGGCTCCTCGATCGGCGACGGCCAGTATCCGGCCGAGACCGGCAAGTGCTCCGACACGCCGTCGACCACCTGCACCACGACTCCCGCCACCGAGGCCTCCGTGCTCGCCTCCGAGTCCCGGATCATGCTCGGCCACGTGCTGGCCGACGACCCGCGGATGAACTATGCCCACCAGTCCAACCTGATCGGACCGGCCTCCAAGACCGTGGGCGGCGTCACCTCCGACTACGGCTACACGCTGCTTACGCTGCTGAGCAACATGCAGGCACAGTACGGCAGTTGGTCCACCGCACCGCTGGTCCAGATGACCGATGCCACGCAGTCCCAGGTGCTGGCCGAGTCCGCGGCCTGGACCACCGCGAAGAAGGCCGCCACCGTCACGGCCTCGGTCCAGAACGGCTCCGTAGTGATCAGCAACGCCGGCGGCTCCGCGGTGTCGGTGCCGGTCACCGTCCCCGCGGGCAGCACGGTCAACGGAGCGGACTTCGGCGAGTCCTACGGCGGCACCCGATCGGCCTGGACGCCGGTCGGCGCCGGGAGTTCGGTCACGGTCACCGTCCCCGCCGACGGCAACACCCCCGGCACCGCACCCGTGATCACCAGCCCGGCCACCGCGTCCGCCAAGGTGGGCACCGCGTTCAGCGCCACCGTCACCACCACCGGCACCCCCGTTCCCACACTCACGGAGACCGGAGCTCTGCCGTCCGGGCTCACCTTCAAGGACAACGGCAACGGGACCGCCACGGTGTCCGGCACCCCTGGCGCCGGGAGCGGCGGCAGCTATCCGCTGACCATCAACGCTGCCAACAGCGCGGGCAAGGCCACCAGCGCGCTGACGCTCACCGTCACCGAGTCGCCCGCCTTCACGAGCAAGTCCAGCGCCGTCGCCACATTCCTGACCCCGTTCACCTTCAAGGTGACCACTACCGGCAGCCCGGCCGCGACCCTCACGGAGAGCGGCGCCCTGCCTGCGGGCTTCAAGTTCACCCCCGCGAGCAATGGAACGGCGACCATCACCGGCACCACCCTGGTTCCCGGCACCTTCCACCTCACACTCACCGCCAAGAACTCGGCGGGCACCACCACCCAGCCCTTCACACTCACCGTGAACCTGTAGGGCCGCCCCGCCGATACAGCACGGTCCGCCGCGCGGGTGCGCGACGGACCGTGCTGTTCGGCCGCCCTCGATAAAGGCACTTCGTGGTGCGAGCGTGTTACTTGCGCCAGAACAGGTGGTGCGTCACCCCGCTCGGGCTGGGCACGACCTCCAGGTGGAAGCGGTCGAGCAACTCATCGGGCGCGTCCCAGAGGCGCAGTCCGGAACCGAGCTTCACGGGTGTCACCACCACGTGCATGGTGTCGACGAGGTCGGCGTCGAGGAACTGCCGGACGGTGGAGACTCCGCCGCCGAGCCGGACGTCCTTGCCCTGAGCCGCCTCCCGCGCCTGTTCGAGGATCGTTGCCGGGTCACCGGAGACGAAGTGGAACGTGGTGTCGGAGAGTGTGAGCGACGGACGCTCGTGGTGAGTCATGACGAACACCGGAGTGTGGAACGGAGGCTCGTCGCCCCACCAGCCGCGCCACTCGTGGTTCTGCCAGGGCCCGCGCTGGGGCCCGAACTTGTTGCGGCCCATGATCTCGGCGCCGATGTTGCGGGGGTAGTCCCGCGTCAGATAGTCGTCGAGGCCCCGGCTGCCCCCGCCGTCGGTACGCATGGGCCAGCTGGCCGTGGCACCGGCCCACGTGAACAGCTTCGAGGGATCGATGCCAGGGCCGAACGGGTTCTCAAGGGTCTGGTCCTCACCTGCACCGATGCCTTCACTTGAGACGGTGAAGTTCTGGACTCTCAACAACTGGGCCATCTGTTTCCTCCTGCGTGGGCGGTGATGACGAGATGACTCCCGGGGCCGCGCAAACTCATCGCCGAGTCCGCGACTGGCCAGGATTGTGGCACCGCGGTCATGCCGGAGGCCGCATTTCCTGGTCTCGGCCCAGTCGGTCCCAGCTGTTCGGACATCTATTTCTGCCCGATTCGCTGTCGGCCCGTTCGCCGGGAGGCGGCCACGACGGGAAAGGCGTACTCCCTCATGCGGAGCTCATAGACACGCACGGCATCCACGAGCGGCAACTCGGAGTCCGCGGCTTCGGTCAGGGTGCGTGTCAGCTCGGCGGCATCGCGGATCGCGGTGTTCGCGCCCATCGCCAGCACCGGGCTCATGGCATGGATGGCGTCACCGAGGAGGGTGACGGGGCCCGCCTCCCAGGGCGGAACGGGCCGTGCCGTGGAAATCCGCAAGGGGAAGAGCGAGTCGGGGTCCCACCGCTCCAGAAGACGGTGCACATCGGGGTGCCAGTCGTCGCCCACCAGACGTCCGGCCAGTTCTCGCAGGGCAGCACCGCCCAGACCCCGTAGCGTCGGGAAGGAGGGCATGTCGGGGTGGTCCGCCGGCGCTCCTACCAGGCAGGCGATGTAGTCGCCGACGGAGTCGAGCGGGACGGCCGGCGTGTGTGCCGGACCGGCCAGGCCCGGCGAGTGCGCGAACCGCACGGGCCCGAAGCCCACATGCGGGTTCCCCTGCCCGCCGGTCACCACGGTGAAGATGCTGTCGAACACCCACGGTGGCAGTGCGGCCGTGCTCCCGTTGGCTTCGGGACCCCGCGCACGCGACTCGGTCGCTACCGACGGCGTGTCCAGCGAGATCTTCCCGTAGATCAGGCGCAGCCCTGCGTCCTCCACCACAGCCTGTGGGAGCAGCAGTTCACGCACCTTCGAACCGACCCCGTCCGCGCCGACCAGGAGATCGGCACTCGCCTCGTGGCCGTCGGCGAACCGTGCGATGACCGTCCCGTCCCGTTTTCTCTCCCAGCTCAGCAGTTCCGCGCCGCAGTGCACGGTGTCCGCCAGGCCGAAGAGCAGGATCTGGCGCAGAGTCGGGCGGTTGAACGCGTACGAGCGGTGGGGGCGCGCCGTACCGTCGGACGCGTTGGAACTCGGCCCGGTGGGCCGGTCGGTGAGCACGCCGAGGTGTCGGTCGCGGACGGAGACGCGAGCGGGCGGCGCGGCCGCGGTGGCGAGGCCCAGCCGGAAGAGGTGCTCCGGCAGGCAGCTTTCCAGGCCCGCGAGCCCCGGCTCGTCGAGTTGCACGCGGTAGCCCTGCGGTCGGGCGTCCGGGTGTGGGTCCCGCTCGTACACGGCCACGTCGAAGCCGCGGGCGCGCAGACCGTGGGCGAGGGTGAGGCCGCCGAGTCCGGCGCCGACGATGATGACACGGTGTTGGTGCACAGTCTTCTGCCTTCGTTGTGGTCACGAAGGAAGCACTGGGTTCCGCGAAGGGAACAAACACCGGGAGGGCGCCGCTCAGAAACACCATTCAGGAGCGATTTTTTGCGCGTTCCATTGAATCTGAAGACACCGTAGCAGTGAGCCTCCCTGTGTCGGCCGGCGGATGCCCGCCGATGCGGCGTCGGCGTAGCGGATCAGATCCGATCGGTTCCAACTGGGGCGCGGGTCCGAGCAGTTGGTCGTGACGCGACGCGTGCGTTCCTAGTCGGGCCGCAACGCCGCGAGGAGCTTGCTGCGCAGGAGTTGTACCGCTGGGAAGTGCTGGCCCCGGCGGGCGATGAGTCCGAGCCGGGCGTGGGTGGCGGCGTCAGCGAGCGGGATGCTCCGCAGACCGGTGCCCTGCGTGGAGGACGAGCTGAGAACGGCGACACCGGCACCGCGTTCGGCGAGGTGGAGCAGGGTGGCCGGGGAGCTGGCGTCGATGTCCACGCGCGGGTCGAGGCCGATTCTGCGACAGGAGTCCTCGTAGGCGGACCGGATGCCGGTGCCGGAGGACAGAGAGAGGATCTTGTGACCTCGTAGGTCGGCGAGGCGCAGTTCCGCCCGGTCGAGGGGGTGGCCGACCGGGACGAGGGTGGTGATCGGCTCGTCGAGGACGACGCTCACCTCAAGACCCGGGGCGACGTCGCCCGCGTAGCCGATCAGGGCCAGATCGAGGGAGCTGGAGAGCACCCGGGTCTGGAGCTCGTCGGAGTGGTCCTCGTGGAGGCTGAGCTCGATACCGGGGTGGGTGCGGCCGAGGTCGGCGACGGTGTCGAGGAACGGCGAGATCGAGCAGCCCATGATCATTCCGAGCCTGATCCTGCCGCGGACGGCGTTGCCGAACTCGGCGGCGGTGTGCTGGATGGCTTCGAGGGTGGCGAGGGCGTTCTTCGCGAGGGGCAGTACGGCCTCGCCTGCTGGGGTGAGGCGGATTCGACGGCCGGAGCGGTCGAGGAGCTGTTGCCCCAACTCGGCCTCCAGCTTGGCCACTTGGGTGCTGATACCGGACTGGCTGACGTGCAGGCGCTGGGCGGCGGCGGTGAAGGTGCCCTCGTCCATGATCGCGGCGAAGTAGCGCAGCTGATGTATCTCCATAACCAATAATGATAGGTGCCATATCAGGTATCTGTTGGACGGATGGATGCGGTGGCTGGAGGATGGACCCATGACCACGACGAAGAGTGCACGAGAGCTTGCCGAGGCCTATTTCACCGCCTGGGAGGCGGGCGACTTCGAGACCTTGCGGGGGGTGCTGGCCGAGGATGTCGACTTCGCCGGGACGCTCGGGACGGCGTCCGGGGTGGAGGAGGCGCTCGCCGGACTGAAGGGGCTCGGCCAGGTCCTGGAGAAGATCGACGTGAAGGTGCGAGTGGCGGACGGCGACGAGGCGATCACCTGGTTCGACCTGCACACAAGCGTCGCGCCGCCCACCCCCACGGCGAACTGGATGCACATCCGGGACGGGAAGGTCGCCCGGATCCGAGTGACCTTCGACCCTCGCGGACTGCTGGCGGGATTCGAGCGGCAGAACTGAACGACGGGACCTTCGGGACGCCATCGAGCGCCTCAACAGCACTTCTGTACAACGCCGTTGAGGCCCTGGCGATTGCGGGCGGTCACTACCCGTGCGGGCCGTGTGAGAATCGTGTCCGCCGTTCAAATTTTGCCCACAAAAAATTGAACAGATCACAACCTGGTCACTAAGGTCACGTCTCGAACCTTCGCGCGACCAGCCACCCAGCAGGGGTGTCGGCGAAGAGGCCGCCATGGCAGGGTAGTTCGGCGGCTCTGAGAAGAAGGAGCTGCCTCCCGTGGGGTCTCATCGCCGTCCCAGACAAGCCGGCCGCGCCCGTGTCACCGTTCTCACGGCGACGGCCGCCGCAGCCGTCGCGCTCAGTTCCCAGGTCGCCGAGGCCGCGCCTGCCAAACCGAGCAAGGACGAAGTGAAGTCGAAGGTCGACGAGCTCTACCACCAGGCGGAGAAGGCCACCGACGAATACAACGGGGCCAACGAGAAGCAGGCCGCTCTACAGAAGGAAGTGACCTCGCTCCAGGAGGAGGCGGCACGCCGACAGGCCGATCTCAACTCCCTGCGCACCAGCATCGGTTCACTCGCCAGTGCCCAGTACCGGACGGGCGGCATCGACCCGGCCGTCGCCCTCTTCCTCTCCGCCAACCCGGACACCTATCTCGACAAGGCGTCCTCGATGGACCAGTTGGGCGGCAGACAGGCGGAAGCACTGCGGACGCTGCAGGCCAAGCAGCGGGTCCTGGCGCAGAAGCGGGCCGAGGCCACCCGAAAGACGGCTGAACTCTCCGACGTCCGCAAGACGGTCGGCGAGCGGAAGAAGGCGTACCAGGGCAAGCTCGCCGAGGCCCAGAAGCTCCTCAACAGCCTCACCGCCGCCGAGCGCACCGAATTGCAGCAGGAGGAGAAGCGCGCCAGCCGCAGCGCCGGCGAGCGCGTCGACCTGGGCCAGGAGAAGCCCGCTTCCGGGCGCGGCTACGCCGCCTTGCAGGCCGCCGCTACGCAGATAGGCAAGCCGTACCAGTCCGGCCACGAGGGCCCCGACTCCTACGACTGCTCGGGCCTGACCCAGTGGGCCTTCGGCCAGGTGAACGTCCACATATCGCGCGTCACCTTCACACAGATCAACGAGGGCAGTTCGGTCGGCTTCAGTCAACTGGCCCCCGGCGACCTGGTCTTCTTCAACAACCTTCAGCACGTCGGGTTCTACGCGGGCAACGGCATGGTGCTGCACGCACCGAAGCCCGGAGCGTCGGTGCGTTACGAGAAGATGAGCTACCTGGGCAGCTTCTACGGAGCCCGGCGCATCTGACGCCTGCCCACCCCCTCGGCCGGAGCGGCCGAGGGGAGGCAGCCCCGTACTTCACGGCGCACTCTCTGTCGGACGCTCGGCTAGGGCACGGCGGGCGGAGCCGGAGCGGGTTCGTTCCACTCGTGGGCGATCCAGGCGTCCACGCGCGACCACTGGTCGGTGAGCCAGGACTCGCGGGCCGGCCGTTCCGCCGGTATCGCGTGGTCGGGCACGCTCCACCAAGTGGCTTTTACCGCCTCACGCAGAGGGATCGACTGCCACAGTCGGGTCGGCGAGTCGATGTGGTCGAGGCCCGTGTGCGCGACGAAGACGACAGCGGCCCCGGCGTCGCCCGCCCCGGACAGCGCCGCCAGCGAGCCCTCCATCCGCGGCGGCAGCACATGCTGCTGGCGCCGGGCACGAGCCGCTCGGCGGAACTGGCCGGTGCGGTTGAGCCAGCCGATGGCCCGCCGCCTGCGGCGCTCGGTGAAGTTGCCGCCCTCGGGGAACACCACCAGCGCGTCTCCCGGGTGCAACCCGGCCGCCAACGCTCCGATGGCGTCCGAGGTTCCCGCTTCCGCCCGACGCGGGACGAAGCAGTGCGGCAACCGGCTGAGCACGATGTCCAGGCACGGGTCCCAGCGGAGGAACTGCTTGAGGACCACCTGGGGGCGCAGTCCGGCCCCGCAGAGAAGGCCGTGCACCAACAGGATCGAGTCCCCGGGTCCGGCGTGACGCGCGAAGACCACTATGCCGTCGCGCGGCCGGTCCGTCATCGACGGGATCGGCGGGTCGACCTCCACCCGCAGCGAGAAGAGCTGACGCGAGCATGCGACCAGGAACGCCAACAGCCGCTCCAGTACACGGTAGTTGAGCGTTGTCAGCCGCTCGTCCCGCTCCCGGCCGCCACCCAGGCAGCGCAGCCGGACCACGCCTGCCGCGAGCACTCCGGCAAGGTCGGCTACGAGGTACATCAGGGCGTAGAGAGCCAGCCGTTGTGGCTGCCATCTGCGTCCGGAACGTCCGGCAAGCAGAGACAGCGGGGCGAGCACCACCGTCACGATCAGCAGGGCCGCGGCGACGGGAATCAGGATGACGAGCGCCGGCACGCTGACACATCGTCTGGCCACATCACGTGGGCCGACGGCGCCGCTCACGGGGCTTCGTCCGTACGCGGTACGACCAGGCCGCTTCCGGTCCCGCGCGATTCGTGCGTACGCGGTTCATCCACTCCGCTGCCGCCTCCGCGCGCTTCGTCCGTACGGGGCTTCCTCTCTGCGCCGGACTTGCCGGCGGCTTCCAAGTAGGCGGCCGTCGCTTCGTACGCCAAATCCATGCGCCGCCCGGAGAGGCCGAAGTCGCGGTGCCGGAACTTCCGGCCCGCGAGGTCCTCCCCCTTGCCGGACGCCGCCCCCGTGGGCAGCAGGTGCACCTCGACGCCTTCGGGCAGGTCGGTCATGTCCCGGGTGAAACGGTGGCGGCGGGCGATCTCGAAGGCCACGGAGGCCACCTCCCAGGGTGCCCGGGGAACTTGCAGCGGCTGCTCGATGCGCCCGACCTGCAGCACGTAGACGGTGCGGGCTCCGGCGGCGACGGCACGGCCCACGGGGATGCTGTTGATCAGACCGCCGTCGAAGAAGTGCTCGCCGTCGACTTCGAGCGGCGGCAACAGGCCGGGTACCGCGCACGAGGCCATCACCGCGGGAACCAGGGGACCCTGGGTGAACCAGTGCTCGGCGGCGCTCTCGATGCCGGCCGCGACGCACTGGAAGGGCACATCGAGGTCCTCGATGCGCCGCGCCGGAAGCCAGGTCTCCAGGAGCTCGCGCAGGGGTGCGGAGGAGTAGACGTGGGTCCGGTTGCGGGCGGCGAGCCGGAGGCGCTGGAGCACCGAGCCGGAGAAGACGCCCGAGCGCCCCAGGCTCCCCCACAGCTCACCCAATTGGGTCACGGCCCGCATCGTGGGCTCTGCCGCGATGGCCGCGCCGTTGATCGCGCCCACGGACGTCCCGACCACCAGGTCCGGGCGGATTCCGGCCTCGATCAGCGCCCTGAGCATCCCGACTTCGTAGGCGCCGAGCGCCCCGCCTCCGCCCAGGACGAATGCGCAGCGGTAGTCCGTGCCCGGTCCATCGTGTTGCCGTGTCGCGGCTTCGTCGCCCATACCCCGCACCTGCCCCGTCCCGGCCACCCCATCCACGTCCCGCCCGGGCCCGCCTGCGCGCGCTGCTACAGCAGCTCCGCCGGATGGGCGGGCTCGGCTGCGGGCGGACCCTCGACGTGCCCGCGGTGCTTCGGGGTACGACGACGGGTCCGCCCGGCGAGCATCAGGAGCGGCGGTCGCCGGGGATGCGCTCCAGGAGGCCGCGCAGGTCGTCCGCGTGCTCCTCCTCCTGTGCCAGCAGCTCCTCGAAGACCCGACGGGTGGTCACGTCCCCGTTGCCGAGCCACTGCACGATCTCGGTGTACGACGCCACGGCGACGCGCTCCGCGATCAGATCCTCCTTGATCATCTCGATCAGGTCGGTGCTGGCGTCGTACTCGGCGTGGGAACGCGAGGTGAGCGTGTCCGGGTTGAAGTCGGGTTCGCCGCCCAGTTGCACGATGCGCTCCGCGAGCTTGTCCGCGTGCTGCTGTTCCTCCTGCGCGTGCTCCAGGAACTCGGCGGCGACCGGCTCGGAGTAGAGCCCGGAGGCCGTGTAGTAGTGCCGCTTGTAGCGGAGGGTGCAGACGATTTCCGTGGCGAGCGCCTCGTTGAGCACGACCAGTACGCGTTCGAGGTCGGCCCCGTAGGCATCGGTCACAGGTCCCTGGTCGATCTGCTGACGCGCCCGGTCCCGGATCGTCTTGATGTCGGTCAGGAATTCGGCCATGGATACATCGCTCCCAGGTCTTCGGTGTCAGGTCGCCGAAGCGCGATTGCTTCTGCGAACCACTGCGCTGGAACTCATACCCACTTATTCCGATTCATCTCCGGGTCCGTTCGTGCCGGGGGCGGGCGGACCACAGGGCCGCGTGGCGTCCGAAAGGCAGACGTCCCCGGCGCTCGCGCGTATCCCGGGCGCAAGGTTCCAGGTCAGGTGCGGCGGGCGGACCACACGATGCGCTCGGCGCGGTCTCCGTCAGCGACCGCGCCGGGTCCAGCACGCCCCGGACACCTATCGGGCGCATGGCCCGCCACGCAAGGAACCACCCCTGCGGAGGCAGCGCTTCCGGTCGGCGTCCCGGAAGAGAACCGTTCAGGACCGGACGCAGTTCCCCTCCCCCAGGGTGCCTGCCTGATGGGTAGGCGACGAACCGGGTCGGGAACTCGTCGGCCACCGCCAACAGGCCCCGCATACGCATGAGTTGAGCTCGCTTCTGTCGTCGGGTCGAAGCGCGAACCACCTTGGCAGGCGTTCGCCGCATGAAGAGGGGGGACGTTCGGCCGCGGGCGGCGGTTTCCGAGGCCGGGCTCGGGGTGGAGACGCGCAGGGCCCCGCACGGAACCGGGTAGGCCGGGGTTCACGTGCGGAGCCGCGCTCACTCGGTGGGGATCGTCAGACTGCGGTCAGCGTGTACGTGCCGGTGCCGTCCTGCCTGCCGCTGGAGTACTGACGGATCAACTCACCGTCCGCGTACCGGTCGTGGCCCATCATGGAGCCGGTGTACTTGTTCTGCAGACCGATCTTCGTGCTGCCGGGCACGTCGCGGTAGATGTAGAACCGCTGGAGGTCGTCCTCCCCGCAGGTGGCCGTCGTCAGGTAGGCCTGCTCCAGGTTGGCGATGTCAGCCGGGATCGTCGCACAACCGCCGTTGCCCCAGTTCCACAGCGACGCTTCGATGACTCCGTTGTTCTCCGTCACATTGCACAGCCGCCAGTTGTCGAGGTGGGCGCTGAAGAAGTTCGATTCGCGCAGGCGGATGCCATCGTTGGCCAGGAGCGGTGCGCTCCAGTTCAACGGCTTGCCGGGAACGTCGATCCGGTAGACGGCGGATTGGCAGTTCAGGGCGGCGGCCCGCATGGCGGGCTTGGCCGCCTGGGCGGCCTTCATGCTCTGGACGGCCTTGGCCGCCGCGGCCGCGCTGTCGGCGTCGCGCTTGGCCTGGTCGGCCTTGGCCGAGGGGACGGGACCTGCCGGGTGCTTCGCTGCGGCGGCGGGGGATCCGCAGTCCAGCAGGCCCTGGGCCTTGGCCATGATGCTGTTGGCGGGGACCTTGTCCTCGCAGCGCACCGCGCCTTCTTCGAGCGTGGTGAAGGTGGTGTAGCTGCCGGTGTCGGGGCCCTCGGTCCACTTGAGGCCGCCCGCATTCGAGCGGTTGCAGTTGAGGCTGCCGTAGGTGCCGGTGACCTTCTTCGTCCCCTCGTACAGGCCGTAGTAGCCGGGCTGGAAGAAGTTCCACGAGATCGTCTTGTTGGTGCTGGACGTCTGGGTGTAGTTGACCTGGACATTCAGGCCCAGGCTTGCACCGACAGAGCCGAGGGTCTCGACGGCGAAGCTGCCCTGCACGGTGCCGTTGAGGCCGACGGAGACGGAGATGGTCTCCGTGGTGTTCGTGCTGACGCTCTGGTTGCCGGTCGAGCCCTGGGTGACGTACCAGCCCTTGAAGTGCGTGATGGTGGGGGTGACTTCGGCGGTCTTGATGATCGGGTGGCGGGTACCGAGATCGGCGGAGGTGCAGGCGTCGCCGGCCTTCGGCTGGCCCGCGGTTGTGGCGGGTTGCAGATGCCCTGCCGCGGCGGCGGGGCCGGCCACGGCAGTTATGGCGGCAAGCGTCGATGCGGCGGTCGCGGTGAGGGCGACCAGCCCTCTGGCCCAGCGGCCGGAAGATCTCAAGTGGCTCATCATGCCCTTTCCCTGGCCGGGCGTCATGTCGACCCCAAGCCGGAGCTCTGCCAGTTGTGTGGTGGTGACTGGTGGTCGATCAGTGCGAATTTAGCGTCGGCGGCGATGCGGTGACGATGACGGAATCAGCCGGTCCGAGGCGAAATGCATGTCCCTTGATGGGCTGTAGGGATGCCTTGACGTGCCCGTGATTCATCAGGATTTCATCCGCGGGACTAAGATCCCCCTTCGGCGCCGCGGATATTGACGGTTTCGGTCGTGATTCTGCTGCTGTCACCTCGACGACCAGGGACCGCGGGACCGGCCTCTCATTCATCCGTCGATGCAGCCGACTGCCACCATGCCGTCACGACATTCGGTCAACTTGCCCATTCTGAAACCGATGACCTCCGGCAGCCGGGGCGCCTTGAATATTTGCGCGTCGGCGTGAACGACCCTATGAACGTTTGGGCACAGCCAAAGTCGGGTCAGCAGAAGGGGATTCAGCGAATCGAGCCGGACGGCGTCGGGCGAAGAGCCCGAAGCGGGAACGGCGGTCCCAGCGCTCGACCCGGCAGCGTCCGCACGAGCCCCGAGCGCATCCAGCGCAGGCACGAAACCGCGCCAATCGGAAGCACAAGGAGAAAACGAACATGCCCTTGCGGCGTTTACATCGCCACCACGAACACGTCGGACGACTACTGGCGACGATAGCCTCACTGGCCCTCACCGCCGCCCTGCTGGCCTTGGGAACCTCCTCGGCCGCCGCTGCCCGGACCACGGCCCGGCCCGCCCCCCAGGGCCACGGCACCTGCACGGCCGTCCCCTCCGGCAGCGAGGCTCCCAAGGGCGCGGCGTGGGCCTGCTACGAGGCCAAGCCCGGGGCGGCTGCCCCCGCCCCCGCCACCGCACATGCTCTCGCCCCCGCTCCCCTCGACGACCCACCGGACCCGGAAAGCCCGGAAGCCCTGTGCGGCAAAGAGCCCCCCGAAAACTCCACCCGCCTCGTCTACTGCATTGAAAGAGAATTGAGGTGGACCTACTACGGCCCCGACCAGAAGGAGGAGATCGGCTCCGCCAAGGGCAGGCTCTACATCTACTCCAAACTCAAGGCCGTGCCGCATTCCAACTGGAAAGAGAGCGTGATCGTCACCCTGGACAGCAAGACGGACAACATTCCCGCCGTGGAACTGGCATTGCAGACCATCTGCACCGGACAGTGCTCTGCGTCGGCACCCCTCGTGGCGAAGCTGTCGAAAGTCGATGAACACGTCGGCGGAACCATCGACTACAACTCTCCGGTCGGCCCGGACGCCGAAGCGCTCGTCCAGATCCAATACCACGTGGTCATGAACCTCCAGGTCCCCGGGGAGGTCCTGCCGCCCAAGAACACCGACTGGGTCGGCCCCCAGATACGCTGTGACGGCAAGACCGGCGAATGGACGGGCTGCGTCATCCCGGAGCACATGGCCAATGTGACCGTCCGCAGGTCCCTCTACCGGGCCGCCGCCATCACCTACGAGTGGGCACAGAAAAACCTGACCACCCTCAGCATGGGCACCAAAAGCAAACCACTGCACTACAAGAAAATGACCGAAGAGGAAAAGAATCGCAGCAGAGACCTCACCTGCAATCGGGCGCCGGACAAATTCGTCAAAGACCCTTCGGTGCCGGACGACTCCTGTGACGAGTTCCCCTTCGCCGCGACTCAGGAGGGCGGCAAGGCGGGCACCATGTGCGTGGACATCCTCCCCCAACAAGTGGGCGACGTATGGGACGTGAGCAACGTCAAGGTCCTGCGCAACGGCAATGTCAAAGCAAACGCGCCCTGTGTACGCGGCCACGTCACCAACAAGGACAACGTGGATGCGGGCAGTAAGGAATTCGGCGCGGCGGTGCGGTCCGACCGCATCCTCGACGGCGAGCCCTTCCAGGTGATCATCGCCCCGTAGGCGGCGGGTCTGCCGCGCCGGGTGCCCGGGGCGGCAGACCAGGGGCCGGTCGTAGTCACTGAGACCCCCGCGTGCCACCTGCCCGAGAGCGAGTTCACCGCTCGGTTCGTCACCGACCCGCCACGCAGCCCCTAGTCACCCCCATCGCCCCCGCTGTCTCCCCCACCTCCATCGCCTCCGTCTCCTCCGTCCGAACCCCAGCCGTCCGAACCTCCCGGTTCGTTGTCGTCGCCGCTGTGGCCCAGGTTGCTGAACCACGGGCGGTCCCAGCCCTCGTCGGTGGCGACCGGCTCGCCGCCGGATCGGGCTTGCCGGCCCGGCAGCCGGAAGCGAGCCGCGCCGGTGGTGTCGCCTACGGCGAAGGACACCGCGAACGCCTGGGCCATGACCGCGTCCAGCGGGTCCTGGCTTTCGTAGTGCACAGGTGCCAGAGGCACGAGCACCGCGTCGGGATCGCGGTGCGGGCGTCGCGGCGGCCGCTGTATGCGGGCGACTCTGCGCTCGCCGCGCAGCAACCAGGAGCTCTCGTGGTCCGCCCGTCGCAACTCCCAGACCTCCCTTGGGAGTCGGGCCTGCACGTAGCTCTTGGACTTGCGCAGCTTCGTCCTCAGGACCAGGGCAGCGGGTACGTCCCCGACGGTCATCCGCAGTCCCGGCCCCTGGTCGGCCGTGGCGCCGAGGAATCCGTGCGGCGCCCGTATCCGTACGACGGGAGCGCTCGGCCCCCACACGTCCACGCGCACCAGCCGGCGGTCCACCGCCACGGCCACCGGTCCCGCGGGCCCCTGTGCGCATCTCCGGGCCATCCACAGCGGCACTCCCTCCGCCCGCGCCCGCTCCGTCAGGGCGTTCATCTGCGCCGGTCCACCACACTGCCGCACCGCCAACTCCCCCAGTGCCTGGGCGAAGTCGGCCGCCTGGCGCACCTTGACGAGGGCCGTGGTGCCGGTCACGCGGGTGACCGGGACGACTCCGCTGCCCGCTGCCAGCCGCTCCAGTGGGCGTTCCGCTCCGCCACCGCCGAGCCAGTGGCCGCGGTGGTACGCCTCCGCCATGGCCGGGAGGTTCAGCTCGCTCAGCGGTGTGATTCTGCCGCCGCGACGCAGTTCGTCGTCCGTCAGCTCGACGGTCCGCGCGAGCGGATTCCACGACCGTTCCGTGTAGAGCACTTTGGCCCGATCCCCCTAGTCCGTGCAGTACAGCGACCGATCCTACGAGCCACGGGACGCGTTGGATCACCGCTCGGTTTCCGAGTACCGGTGTCGATGACCTTCCCGGTATCGCCGCTTCGGCGTCAGCATGGCGAGGACGAACAGCTCATGTCCGTCACCCGCACGCGGCACGGCTGCACTGCCCGGCAGAAGGCCGCGTCGTCATTCGGCGCAGGGGGCTGGCCCGGTCCGCCCGTCACGGCCCGGCACACCCCGTTCGGCGGACCCTGCTCGAACGTCCGGTGAAAGTATCGGGCGGGTGCTTGTCCGGCATGCGTGCGCGCGGTACACCGATCTTGACATTGCGTACTGCCCTGGGAGCCGCCATGAGCGTGACGAGCAAGTACCGGGACTCGTGGGAGGGTTTCTGGCGCGAAGCGCCGGACGAGACGGGCGCGGTCCTCTGGGACGCGGACCCGGCCCTCACCGTCGCTCCCCACCTCACCCGCTTCGCCGCCCGCATCGACCGGCCCGAGCTGCCCCTGGTGGACCTCGGCTGCGGCAACGGCACCCAGACCCGCTACCTCGCGGCCCACTATCCCGACGTCATCGGGGTCGACCTCTCGCACACCGCCGTGGAGCGCGCCCGCAGCCAGGACACGGACGGTACGGCCCGCTTCGAGCAACTGGACGCCACCGACACGCGAGCCGTCCACGATCTGCACGCCCGGCTCGGTGATGCCAACGTGTACGTACGCGGCGTCCTGCACCAGTGCGACCCGGCCGACCGCCAGCCGGTCGCCGACGCCGTGGCAACGCTCCTCGGTGCGCGGGGCCGGGCATTCGTGGTGGAACTCGCCGAGGGCGCCAAGCGCGTACTGACCGACCTGGCCCGGCATCCACAGGGGCCGCCGCCCAAACTCCGCCCCGTCTTCGCGCACGGCATCGCGCCGGGCGAGGTCTCCGACACCGGCCTGGTGGAGCTGCTCAGCAACGCCGGCCTGGACGTGCTCGCCGAGGGCGCCCTCCCACTCGTCACCACGGAGCACACCGCCGAAGGGCTGCGCATCGAAGTGCCCTCACGGTGGTTCGTCCTGGCTTCTGCCGACGCCCGAGCGCCCGAGCGCCCGAACGGAGCCTGCCTTCCTGAGAGTTGACCGCAGAAAAGGTAGCGGCGCGTATCCCTGCGATCCCGGGAGCTCCACCTCCGTCATCTTCCGACGCGAGGGGTCTGCCTGGAGAGCGAGTTCAGCGCGCTCGACCATCGGCCTCTCCGCTCCGTCACAGCACCTGTGACTGAATTCGCTCTCACCGACACATCGTTGAACATGCAAGAGTGCGCGCCACTGGTCACGCTCGATCAACGGGTCGACCCAAGACGCGGCCGGTCTCGTACCCCACCCGAAAGGCTGCCGCATGTTCATCCCGAAGGCGAAGATCCGTAGCGCCATGGCCGCCGCCACCCTGGCCGCGGCCCTGGCCGGTCTGGGGGCGGGGACGGCGGACGCGGCCGGCTGGCCTCCGCTGCAGGAGGGCGCCTTTCTCTATACGGGCACGCACGGCACCGGCACGGTGTCGACGGTCGACCTCACCGACCTCGGCACGTGTCACACGCTGTCGGAGCCCTCCCGCTCCGTACAGGTCGTCAACGGCTCCGCGTCCCTGCTGCTGTACTCCGGGGCCCACTGCACCGGCACCTACCCGTGGGCCAGCGGATCCCTCGCACAGTCCGACCTCCCGTGGGCCATGCTCAGCTATCGCGTGATTCCGGCGTAACGGGCGTCGCATCCGGCGTGCGAGGTGCGCGTACAGCAGGGCCGGCACGCCCGGCGGCCCCGGCGGGGATCAACAGGGTTGAGCAAAGGGCTACTTGACGAACTTCCAGGTGATCCCGTTGATCACACCGACGTCCAGCGGCGCGAACTTGCGGAACGCGGTCTGGCTGAGGTCGATGTGGGTCGAGTCGCAGGACAGGCACTTGTCCCGGACCGGAATCCTGATCGTCTTGCCCTGGTAGGTCACCTGGACCGAAATACCCTTGCACAGTGGGTCGTTGTTCGGGTTCGCGGTGGTCCACCAGGCGGGCGACACGGCGACCAGGTCCTGATTCGACGCGTCGATGAGCGTGCCGCACGCTCCGTAACCCTTGTCGTTGTAGTACGTGGCCTTTCCCGACATCGGCTGGCCGATGGGTATGTCCGCGTGCGCCGTACCACTGCCGAACGCGAGACCGACCACAGCGGCGGTCACGACTCCACTCCATCGCGCAAGTCTCATGAGGTGATGCCTCGTTCCCGTTGCGGCGCCCCCTGCCTGAGAGCGCTCTCATGCGGCGGGAGCATGGTCGGCACGGCCAGGACCCTTCAAGGAGCCGACGTATCGGATGGCGTCAACACGCCGCCCCGCAAGCCGAGTTGACGATCACGAAGGCGGCCGTTGACGTCGTACGGGACACCTCCGACACAGCGGACCCGCAATCAACTCCTGGTTCCGGAAGAAGGCGCGATGCGCGCACCCCCTCCCTACGGGAACGACGGGTGGGGGTGGTCACATCGAGCGGAGGCGACGGCCCTAGCCAGTTCAAGCCATCAGGCTCGCAGCGGGGTTCCGGCAGCGTTGGACACGGAGGTCTAGGGTGGAGTCAAGCGCCCCAGCCCCCGGCCGCCCGATTCTTACGGCCCGAGGCGGTGCAGATCATGAATCACATCCTCCCGAACACGGTGCCCCTTCGGGAGCACAGCCGTTCCGCCCCCCGCAGGGGCGACCGGGGGCGGCGGACGACCACCGAGCTCGGCGCTCTGTACGACCGCCATGCTCACCCCCTGTACGAGCTCGCCCACCTTCTGTGTCAGGACGCCTCCACGGCGGACGACGTGTTCGTCGTCGCGATGAGCCGCCTTGGAAATCTCCCTGGCGCCGCAGAGGAGGACCCGCGCGCCCAGCGCAGGCATCTGGCCGCCGGACTGTGGCGGGCGGCATGCACTCCGCTCGCATCCGAGCCCCGCGCCGCCACGCGGCCACCAGCAGTGCTGCCCCTGCCGACACGCCCACCCGCACCCCGTGAGGCGCTCCTGGGCCTGACGCTGCTCGGCGGACACACGTATCAGGAAGCCGCGAACCTCATCGGCCTCACACCCGCTGTCGCGGCCCGGCAGCTCCGTGCGGCTCTCCTGATCGAGCGGACGGAACGAGGCGCTCCACCGGTCGCCTGACGCCCTTCAGGCCGCCGGGCTCGGGGCCGCCCGTCTCTGATCAGCCGACCCGCCCCGCACGTCACACATCCGTCGGGCGACCGCGGACCACGAGCACTGAGCGGCGCCCTAGGCCCCTGAGAGCTGTGAACGCCGACGTGCGCAGCTACCCGGCGCTCATCGAATGCCTGAGCCCGCCGCAAGACCGGGCGTGCGTTGCAGACAGCCCGAGTGGGGGCGCTCGCGTCGCGGAAGCCCGAGATCGGGCTGAGGGTGCCGCTCGGGGCCCGAGCGGGGTTGGGCATCGGGCGGTCGTCGCTGATCGAAGCGAGGTACCGGCGACCAGAACCATGGCGGCCGTCCTGTCCGGCGGCGACACTGGAGCCATGGAATACGTGAGCCGGGCGCCCGCCGCGCCGCTCGACCGGTTCATCGACGACATCTACTGCCTGACCGGCCGGCCCAGCCACCGGCTGATGCGCGTACCGCCGATGCCGTCGGCACATCTGTTCCTTCACCTGGGCGCGCCGGTCCGCCTGTGGGACTCCGACCTCTCGATGGCACCGGCAGTGCTCACCGACGGATGGTTCATGGGCATGTGGACCCGGCCGTTCTTCTTCGAGTACCCGGAGTCGGTTCGGCTCCTCGGGGTGCATTTCAAACCATGGGGAATGTCCCCGTTCACCAGCATGTCGGCAGCCGAACTCCGCGATCGATGGGCACCTGTCGACGCCCCCTGGCAGCGGTCGGTGAACCGAATCCGCGAGCGGGCCGGGGACGTCGCTCCGGCCGCCGCGACTTTGCGGATGGTGGAGGAGGAACTGTGCTCGCTGCTCGCCGAGGCGCCGCCCCGCGGGCTCGACCTGGTCCAGCACACGGGCGCCCTGCTGGAGGCGTCGCACGGCGCCTTCCCCGTCGGGGCGCTGGCCCACCGGGCCGGGGTCAGCGGCAACCATCTGACCGGCATGTTCAAGGCCCATACCGGCGTCACCCCGAAGCGCATGGCGCGGATCTACCGGTTCGCCCGCCTGATCGTGTCCGTGGACGCGCTGCGCCCCGTCGACTGGTCGGAACTCGCCCAGTCCGCCGGGTACTTCGACCACGCGCACTTCAGCAGGGAGTTCAAGGAATTCACCGGGTACACGCCGACCGAGTACCTGGCCCTGCGGCGTAGATTTCCCACCGAGCCGCAAGGTCCACAGGATTTCGGCCCGATACCCGACGAGTGATTTCTTACATGCCGCGGCCGCCGCGCCACGCAAGAATTGCGGTGCAATCGCGAGCAGATGACGAGGAGGCCCCCGTGGGCACGGTAATCCTGCAGAGTGTGGTGTCGGTGGACGGATTCATCGCCGACGAGAAGGGCGAGGTGGGCCCCCTGCACGAGTGGTACTTCAGCGGGGACGTGCCGATCGTCGTCGGCAAGGGCGACGAGTTCGACCACTCCGGGTCGGGAAGTCCGTTCAAGGTGTCTCGCGCCTCGGCGGACTACGTGCGGTCGACGTGGGAGTCGATCGGCACCATTGTGATGGGCCGCAACCTGTTCGACCAGGTCAACGGCTGGGAGGGCAGGCCGCCCGCGGGCGATCATGTGGTGGTGGTGTCGCACCGGCCGAAGCCGGAGGGCTGGCACCCCGAGGCGTCCTACCACTTCGTCGACGATGTGACGGCCGCGATCGGGAAGGCACAGGAACTCGCCGGGGACCGGATCGTCGCGGTGAACGCCGGCGACGCGGGCTCCCAGATCTTCGCGGCGGGTCTTGTGGACGAGGTGGCGATGGACGTGGTCCCGGTGGTGTTCGGGGCGGGCCGGCGCTTCTTCGGCGCCATCGCCGAGGAGCATCTGCTGGAGGACCCCCACTTGGTGATCCAGGGCGACAGGGTGCTGCACCTGCGCTTCAACGTACGACGCTAGTCGGCCTCCGCCACCGGCGGGCGCCGGCGCCCGCCCCCGGCTTGGCATGCGACCGGCAGCGTCCTCGTCGCGACGTCCCGGTTTCAGGGTGGACTTCAGGATCGACGCGGCTGTCGCCTACTCCTGCTCCGCCCTGGCGGGGCGCGGTGAGCGGTAGGCGCCCGCCAGGTGGTGCTGGAGGCGGGCGTGGCGGAACTGGTAGACCGCGCCGGCTTGGCGCAGTACGCCTCGTTGGTAGGCGTCTTCGAGGAAGGCGACGACCGGCCAGGGTAGGCGCCCGGTCATCGGCAGCCAGATCCGGGAGAAGACCGTCCACTGGCCCCAGGAGGTCAGACTGAACAGGTAGCCGAAGGCGCCGCCGAGCCCACTGATGACTCCGAGCTTGAGCGCGGCCGTGAGGTTCCAGACGACCGGTCCGAGGACGGCCGCGGCCAGCCGGATCACCACCATGGACCCGAGGCCCACGAGGAGGCCGAAGGCGGGTGCCCAGAACAGGAGTTGGGTGACGGCCGTGCGTCCGTTGGTCCGCAGCAGGCTGCGTGGATTGACGGCAGAACGGATGTCCAGAGGTGCTTCGAAGAGGCTGAGCAGACCCAGGGTGGGTCCGGCCGCGAGGGCGAATATCAGGCTGTAGATGGCGCCGTCGGTCACGCTGCCGGCCAGGATGTCGGCGAGGTCGGCGTGGAACAGGACGCCGTTGATCATCCCGCGCACGAAGCCGTATCCGAAGCCGAACACCAGGCCGCAGAGCCCCCCGGTCACCAGCCGACGGAGGGGACGCCGGCCCGCTCTCCGTTGCCTGCCGCGCAGCTTCACGCGGACGACCGACGGCTCCACGACGGCGTCCTTGGCCGCGACCATGAACCAGTACGCGAGCCCGAACAGGAGCCCGGCCAACAGCCCCGCCACCGGGGCGTCCACAAGCTGGTACGCAAGTGGGTCGAAGGGGATGCCGGCGACGCCGTCGACGAGGGTGATGGCCACGCCGATCACCAGCGCGGTCACCAGGGTGCGGGTACCGCGGCCCGCCCCGTGGCCGAGGCGCCACCACTCCAGGTCGGGCGTGTCGAGGCCGTTCAAGTGGTGGGCCAGATAACCGAGCCAGTACCGCGCGCGCTCCGGGTCCCAGCTGCGGAGCAGGCTGTTGAGGCGCTGCTCGGGACGGGGGCGGTAGGCGGTCGTGACGAAGTTGTCGAGGAGGTGGTCCTCCAGCTCCTCGGGAGTGCCGAAGCGACAGGTGTCCAGCAGCGATGCCGGGTCGCTGCCCGGGGTGTCGCTGTAGACGGCTCGGGCGAGGGTGACCATCAGCGGGGTGGTCAGCACTGCGGCGAGGTTGGCACCGGCCCGGCCGTGCGGCCGCTCGCGCAGTTCGCTCAGGACGGGCTCCCAGGCGGTCGAACCGCCATGGCCGGCGCGGGCCTTGCGGGTGGTGCGCGGCAGGTAGGCAGCCAGATCGTCCAGGGTGAGGTCGGAGAGCTCGACCGCGGCGGCCGAGGTGAGGACATCGGTTTCGGCCACCGCGGCGGCGTACTCGGACGGACGGCTCGTCAGGAGCAGCGGCAGCGTGGTGGCGTTGAGGGCTTCCAGTGCGGGTCGGCGCAGGCCGTCGGCGATCTCGTCGAAGCCGTCGAGGACCGGAAGTATTCGGCCGGTCTCGACGAGGGCGTCCGCCAGCTTCCCCCCGCCGGGACCGGAGGCGGCGAGGCCCGGGTGATCACGGATCAGCTGCGAGGCGAGCCAGTCCCGGAACGCGACGGCGGTCGGGTCCCACGAGCCGACGCTGAAGATCACCGGTAGGGGATCGTCGATGCCCTTGGACTTCAGGTGGTCCAGGACGAACCGGACGGCGAGAGCCGTCTTGCCGGAGCCCGAACGGCCAAGGACCACCAGCCGTCCGGAAGGGATTCGCCGGTACACGTCCACGATCGTGTCCACGTGCCCACTCAGTTCCAGGGGACCGTGGCTGCTGCCCGGGGGCAGACGACGGATGTTGGCCCAGTGGTCGGTCAGTTCCTCCGCTACCGGCCGCCAGCGCACCGGCAGCGGATAGGGGTCGTGCACCTGCCGCTGCTCCTCCTCGCGCTGCCACCGGGCGGCCACCGTCTGCGCGACCTGGTCACAGACGTCGGCAAGGGCCCGGTGCAACGGCGATACGGGCAGGCCGCCCGCGACCGGACCGGGGGCGCCGGCCTGCGGGGGCGGTTCCTCCCGGTGGTCGCCGTCCGCGGTCCCGCGGACGGCGGACGCCAACAGCCGCTCGCGTCCCTCGGAGCTCAGCTCCAGCGCGTCGGCCAGGAGCCGCACCGTGGTCATCCGCGGGTCGGCGCGCTCGCCGGTCTCCAGGCCGCGGATGGTGCGGACGCCCACTCCGGCACGCTCCGCCAGTGCCTCCTGTGTCAGGTTCGCCTCACGCCGAAACCTCTTCAACAGCGCGCTGAACTCATTGGTCACGGGTCTCGGCCTTCCCCCCGGCATGTCGATTTCCCCAGGTGAGGGACTCTAGCGCGGCCACCGGCCGCATACGGCCGGTCGGTCGGCCTGTCCGTTTCCCCACCCCACGACCAGCGTCGACGGCAACAGCCCGCCCCCTCACCCCAGGAGAGCCCGCATGCCGACGACCGTGGCCCTCGGCCGTCCCGCCGACCCCCAGCTCACGTGCCAAGAACGCGAGTTGCTCCGCGCGGTCGGCTGCGGCCTGGCCGACAGGGAGATCGCCTGCGCCCTGACCCTCTCGGAGAGCGCGGTCGACGTCCTCGTGACCGGGCTCCTCGCCAAGCTCGGGCTCCGCGACCGGGCCGCTGCCATCGTCCTCGCCTTCGACAGCGGGCTGGTCGTTCCCGGCCGGGGCCCCCGCGTGCCGGCCCTCCCCGCGCAACGGGCGACCGTCCGCGAACATCCGGTGCGGATCTCCCTGCTCGGCCCGCTGCGGGCATGGCGCGGCGGCCGGCCGGTGGACCTGGGTCACCTCCGACAACAGGCCGTGCTGGCGAGGTTGGCGCTGTGCCGGGACCGGACCGTCAGCAAGGACGAACTCCTGGACGGAATCTGGGGGATGGAGCCGCCCCTCACCAAAGTCGTGCCGGTCTACATCTATCGGCTGCGCAAGGTCCTCCAGGCGGAGAGCGGTACGGAGTCGGTGATCCGGCACGACCGGTGCGGCTACCGGCTGGTCCCCGGCGTGGTCGAGGTGGACGTGACACGCCTGGAAGAACTGGCCGACGCCGCCGGTGCGGCCGAGCGGGCCGGGGACCTGACCGAGGCGGTGCGCGTCTGCGCCCAGGCACAGGACCTGTTCCGTGGCGAACCGCTGGCCGGACTTCCGGGCCCGTTCGCGGAGTTGGAGCGACTGCGGCTCGCCGAGCACAAGACGGGCCTCACCCTCCGCAAACTGAACCTGCAACTGCGGCTCGGCCGGCACTCCGAGGCGGTCGGCGAGCTGTCGGCACTGGCCGCGGCCCGGCCGCTGGACGAGCCGGTCGGCGCGATGCTGATGCGCGCGCTGTCCCTCAGTGGACGGCAGGCCGACGCGCTGAGCGTGTTCGAGCGCACCCGTCGCCGACTTGCCGACGAGCTGGGGGTGGCGCCGAGCCGTCTCCTGCATCGGACGCACCGGGCGATCATGCACGGGGCCGATGTCGGCCGCCCCCCGGCGACGCCGTGACCGGTCCCGTGCCGCGCACCCGTGAGGAAGAGCTGCTGCTGGCGCGGATCTCCGCAGCAGCGGGCCGCGCGCGCCTGGGCAGAAGACTGTCCAGCCGTACGTCGACCGCGTACCGCCCCCGTACCCGGGCCGGCCTGTACTGGGCGATCCGTCGCCTCTCGGTCCGATCCCACCACGGCCGCTCCCCTTTGCGGATGGCGAGCCCGAACGCACGACTTGACCTGTACGAGCACGGGATGACCGTTGCCGTGAAGGGCCGCATCCACGTCGTCCGCTACGACACCACGTCCGTGTTCCGGCACAGCACCGCACCCCGCGGCTCCTCCCCATCCGGTACCACCCACATCCACACGCTCACCGACGTCGAGCAGAAGCGCCTGGTGCTGTACGACGAGCCCGAAGGCGGTGACGCGCAGGCGTGGGCACGCTTGGTCCGACAGGCCGTCACCCGTGCCCGGCTGCCCGGCGCCCTGGCGGCGCTCCACCGCGGGGAGCGCATCTCGTTCGGTGACATCTGGCTGACCACAGAGCTGGTCGGTTCCACAAGGGTGTCGTTGCCGTGGCCACGCGTGCAACGGATCGGCGTGGCCGAGGGGTTCCTCACGGTCACGGCCGACGGCCGGCAGCACAGACTCGGCCCGACGGCCTCCAGGATCCCGAACGTCTTCGTGTTCTGGGCCCTAGTCGAACACTGCCGCAGCGGGGAAGCCCGTTGACGCCGGCAATGTGGGCAGCCCGTACGTCGTCGCAGCAGAGCGGTCACGAACAGGACCCGCTCGCTCGTCGAATCCCCCGCAGCCTCGCGCGGGACCCACGTCAGCGAGGTTTCACCGCCATTTCAACGCTTCCCGGCACAGTGGGCCGGGGGCGCCGAACAGCCGGTCGTGTGCCCATCGCGTGCCTGTGCGTGTCGGCAGGTGCGCACCCTCATCGAGTGAACAGGTCTCCCCATGAACGATCTCCTGCACAAGCTGGTCTCCGCCGTCCTCACCGGCGCGCTGATCGCCCTGGTCGGATACATCAGCGTGACTGTACGAAGGCGCAGGGTCGCCCGCGAGGAGGCCGCCGCGCCGGCCCCGGTCGCGGACCCGACTCAGGTTCTGCTGCGGCAGGCCCAGCAACTCGACGCCAGCCGTAACGACTTGACCGCGCAGGGCCGGATGCCCGAGGCGCTGGCCCGAGCAAGGGAGGCCGCCGCCGCGTGGCGCAGGCTGACCGAGGCTCGGCCGGGACGGTTCCGGGCAGAGCGCAGGGCAGCGCTGGGGCGGCTGGGCGAACTCCTGGACGCCGGGGGGCAGGGGCAGCAGGCGGCCCAGGTCCGCCAGGAAGCCGCCGGCCTTTCCTGACCGAGCAGAGGAGACCTCCCATGCCCGCCGCGATCTGGACCGGCCGGAACGCAACCGCGGAGCAGGCCGCAACCGACCTCACCGCGACACTGACGGGTGAACTCGGCCTCACCGCACCGCCGTTGGTCGTGGTCCTGCCACCCGAAAGCACTGGTGCACCGGCCGGAAGCCTTCTGCCGGAGCGCCCACGGTTCAGCGGAATGCCCGCCCCGACCAACTGCTTCCTCTACGTCGACTCCCAGTCCCCCAGGCCCTTCGAACTCCGCGCCTCCGTTTTGACCGGCCGCTCGGGACTCCGCCGGAGCCTGGGCTTGGGGCACCTGCTCTATGCGGTGCCCCTGGCACCACGGGTTCCCGATCCCCTCGAACTGAGCGCGCCCGGCGGGTCCGTCCCCGCCCGTTTCGACGGAGACCCCACGGTCGCGGTGCGCCTGAACCGGCACCCGCACCTCGTCGACGCGGCCCGCACTCTGACGCCGGCCACGGCGGGCCCCGACCGGAACCACACCTGGCAGGCCGCAAGCCGGATGACGATCGAACCGCGCCCCGAGGGCTCGGTCCTGCTCGTCCAGACCCTGCACCGCCCCACCGCCCGTGCCTGGTCCCTCCGCGCCGCCGCGGTGCTGGACTTCGCCGCCCAGCTGGAGTCGGCCCTCGGGTAGTCCCGGCCGACCCACGCACGAGGGAAACGGTTCAGGCCCGAACCGCCCGGAGCGTCTCACCCGGCACGGCTGAGACGCTCCGCGGTCGTGACCCCGGGCATCCGAGGCGTCCGTCGGCGCCGTAACGAACCGACTCCCCCAGGCACCCCCTTCGCCGCATGGTCCCGCAGACCACGCGTAGTACCCGGGCCGTCCGACCGGGCGAGGACGACCGGCTACAGTGCGCGCAACGGCAGCCTGGTTCCTTACGGAGGGGAAGCGTGACCGACACCAGCGAGACCCGACCCGCCGACGGTGCAGCGCACGGGACTCGGCGGAGCCTGCTGCGCCGGCTGATGCGCCTGCTCCCCGTGATCGCCCCCGTCCTGCTGTGGACCGTGCCCTGCTGGCTGCTCCTGCACGCCGGACAGCACTGGCCCCTGCCGGTCACGCTGGCCGGCACGGCACTGTTCGCCCTCGGCCTGGTCGGCATGCCGCTCGCGATGGTGCGCGGCCACGGCCGCCGACAGCAGGACCGGGCGGCCATCGTCGGGGACACCCTGCTGGGTGGCATCTGGGTCCTGTTCACCTGGTCCGTCGTCCTCGGCGTCCTGCTGCGGCTCGCCCTGGTCCTGGCCGACGTCGGCGACGGCGAGGACCGGGCGCGGATCGTCACCTGGGCCGTCCTCTGCACAGCGACGGTGCTGCTCGCCTGGGGGTACGCCGAGGCCCGCCGGGTCCCCCGGGTCCGGAGTCTGGACGTACAACTTCCGCGCCTGGGCGCCGGGTTGGACGGCACGCGCGTGGTCCTCATCACCGACACCCACTACGGCCCACTCGACCGCGCACGCTGGTCGACGCGGGTCTGCGAGACGGTCAACACCCTGGAGGCCGACCTGGTGTGCCACACGGGGGACATCGCGGACGGTACGGCCGAACGCCGCCGCGCCCAAGCCGCCCCTCTCGGCACCGTCCGGGCCACCCGGGCTCGGGTCTACGTCACCGGCAACCACGAGTACTACAGCGAGGCCCAGGGCTGGGTCGACCTGATGGACGAACTGGGCTGGGAGCCGCTGCGCAACCGTCATCTGCTGCTCGAACGCGGCGGCGACACCCTCGTGGTCGCCGGGGTGGACGACGTCACCGCCGAGTCCTCCGGTCTCGTCGGCCACCGCGCCCATCTCGCCGGCGCCCTGCAGGGCGCCGACCCCCGCCACCCCATCCTGCTCCTGGCCCACCAGCCCAAGTTCATCGACCGGGCGGCAGCCGGCGGGGTCGACCTCCAGCTCTCGGGCCACACCCACGGCGGACAGATCTGGCCCTTCCACCACTTGGTGCGCCTCGACCAGCCCGCCCTGGCCGGTCTCAGCCGCCACGGCACCCGCACCCTCCTGTACACCAGCCGCGGCACCGGCTTCTGGGGCCCGCCGTTCCGCGTCTTCGCACCCAGCGAGATCACCCTTCTCGTGCTCCGCTCCCCTCAGCGGTCCCCTGCGCCGTGACGACAGGGCGAGCGGGCTGCTCGGGGATGGGCCCCAGCGGCTTGCCGGTGGAGCGTCCAGCGCCGCGGCGGGCCTGGGCCGAATTGCGACGTCCGTGCCTCGGTCGCGTATCCGCCTGTGGCCCGTTCGGTCCCTAGGCACGCGCCCGGCGGCGACACGAGACTGATCTCCCGGCAGGCCTGTACAACTCACCCAGGGAGGCGGACTCATGACGTTCAAGGGCGGGTCGAGGGGCGAGGACGTGGCACGTGACTACTACGAGACGAGCGATGTCGACGCGTTCTACGCTCACGTCTGGGGCGGCGAGGACATCCACAACGGCATCTATGCCGAGACGGGCGAAGCCGTCGCCAACGCTTCCCGCCGTACCGTGGAACGGGTGGCCGGGAAGGTGGCGGACCTCCTCAAGCCCGGGGCCGCCGTGCTGGACATGGGCTCCGGATATGGCGGACCGGCACGCTACCTCGCTGCCACCTTCGACTGTACGGTGACCGCCCTGAACATCAGCGAGGCCCAGAACCGGCATCACCGCGACGTCAACGCCGAACGGGGCTTGGCCAGTCTCATCGACGTGGTCACGGGGTCGTTCCAGAACGTCCCCTACGAAGACGGCCACTTCGACGTCGTCTGGTCCCAGGAAGCCTTCTGCCACAGCCCGGACCGTGCACGAACCGTGACCGAGGCCGTGCGTATCCTGAGGCCGGGCGGAGCGCTCGTCTTCACGGACTTGATGGCCGCCGACGGCGTTCCCGCCAAGACGTTGGAAGCCGTTGTGTCCCGACTGAGGACGAACGACCTGGCAACGCCCGAGTTCTACCTCCGTTCCCTCGCCGCGTCCGGCATGGCGCGGGTCGAATTCGACGATCTCAGCGAACAGATGGGGCATCACTACGAGCGCCTCATCGAGGAGGTACGGGCACATGAGCGGGAGTTGCGCGCCGTCATCAGCCCCGACTACCTCACCGCCTTGCTGACCAGTCTGACCTTGTGGGTGGACGCCGCGGACCGAGGTCAGTTGCGCTGGGGAATCTTCCACTGCCGCCGTAGCTGACCCGCTTTCGGGGCTATCGCGGCGTCGACCGGGTGCGACGAGACTCGTCTGCGGTGCGGGTCGGCATTCGCCTGCGGTGCGGGTCGGCTTCGCGCGCCGACACGGGCGTCCGGTCCCTCGCCGGCCGACAGCGACCGGCCCGCTCTCGCCCGTGACACCCACCAGCACCGGGATAATCCGTTTCGCCGAAGGCCGACGAACGCTAGGTTGCCCCGCCATGAGGACAAGGAAGTTGAGGATCGGCCTGTACGCGGACGAGGCCGGGCTGGTGTGGGTCAGGGGACTCGTCCATCAGGCCGTGAGCACTCGGCGTCTTCATCGTTCCCGGAGCCCGCGGACCCTCGAAGTGGACATTGCGCGGTTTCTTCAGGGGGGCCGCCTGGCGACCGCCGAGATGTACGACTTGCTGGCGGAGCAGTGGGTCATCGAGCACGAGGGCGAGGACAGCGGCGCGCGGGAGCCGGTCGAGCTGCGCGTCCGTCTGGTGTGTTCGCTGCGAACCTGGCGAGCGATCCGCAAGGAAATCCTCAGGACGTTGTGCCCGGAGGGTATGGCACCCCACCTGTGCCGTGTCCCGTGGTGCACCGCCTGAGTGATGGCCCGCCTTCGGTGAGGACTCCGAGGCCCCGCTCCACTAGTCACTTCAGCAGTCGCTTCGGCCGGTCACTTCGGCCGGTCACTTCGGCCGGTGCAGGGTCCAGAGCATGGGTGAGATGGCGGCGGAAGAGACGACCGAACCGCCGGTCGACCTGACGGTTCAGTACGGCGGCCAACAGTAAGGAGAAGGAGAGACCGAGGCCGATCGAGGGCAGCAGTCCGAGTCCCGGCACGGATTTGAGGATGCCGCGGGTGACGGGTATGCCGAGGCTTTGATGGACCAGGTAGAAGGGGTAGGTCAGGGCGCCCGCGTAGACGAGGCTTCGCCATTGGAGATGACGCAGCGGGCCGCAGGCCAGGCCGAGCAGGACGAGGAAGCTCGTGAGGACAGCCGCACTCAGGCCCCAGTTGGAGGTGGAGTGGGTGGCCACACGGTCTTCGAGGACGGTCAGGGTGTAGCACCAGGAGAAGCCCAGCAGCAGCCAGAGAAGCAGGTTGGCGCCGAAGCGGTGTATCAGGTAGAGCGCGATGCCCGCCACGAACAGCCCGGCGTACTGGCTGAGCAGGATCTCGTCCACCACGGTGGAGTGCAGTTCACGGCCGACGGATGCCAGCACGAGCCAGAGGAACCCGAAGGCCACGACTCGCCGGTACGTCAGACCGACCAGGAGCAGTGCACCCATGAGCAGGTAGAAGCGTGCCTCGACCCAGAGCGTCCAGGCGACACCCGCGGTGAAGTCCACGCCGAGCGGGTGCGGAATCATCGTGAGGTTGCCGAGTGTGGTGCGGAGGTCGGTGGGTGCGCCCGAACGCTGGCCAATGAACACGGTGACGGTACCCATCACGACGATGATCAGGACGACCGCCCAGTACAGCGGAAAGAGCCGGGCGATACGGGAGACGGCGAACTGTGCCGGGGTGCGGCCCCAGCAGCTCATACAGATGACGAATCCGCTGATCAGGAAGAACGCCTCGACGCCAAGCCAGCCGTAGCCACTGATGACATGCAGGAGCGGCGCCGCCCGTGGCAGGTCGTGGTTCTCGCCCCAGAAGCGGGGAGTGGGGGTGCCGAGGTAGTGGTAGGCAGCCACGCCTACCGCGGCGAGCAGCCGCAGCCCATCGACCGCGGCCAGTCGCCCTGCCGGGCCCTGCGCACTGGGCACGCGATGCCTCAGGGCCCGGGGAAGACGGTTCATCCGCCCGGATTTTGCGCCGAGTTCCGCATCAGACACGGGCACGGGAACGGACGCAGAATCGGCGGCGGACGCGGACGCGGACGCGGGCATCGAGGGCTCCTGTGACGGGGCGGCTGAACAAAGTGCGGCCGCGGGTAGGGGGAAGATGTGGGCATGCCGCTTCTGACCGCGGAGGGAAAGCGGCCCGAAAGGGTGGAAGTGCGGGTGTGTTCTGAGGCGGTGGGCTGTGCAGGGCCAGTGGTCCGGCTCGGTGCCGACGCGGCCCGCTCGGCCGCGATCGAGAGAGCTGGGCGCGCCAACTGGGCGCATCGGCAGGGAGGTTCACGACCTACCTGCTCAGATCGACGCAACCCCACAGCTACTGCTACTGCTACTGCTACTGCTACTGCTACTGCTACTGCTACTGCTACTGCTACTGCTACTGCTACTGCTACAACCTG
This sequence comes from Streptomyces xanthochromogenes, assembly GCF_014650455.1. GTDB lineage: Bacteria > Actinomycetota > Actinomycetes > Streptomycetales > Streptomycetaceae > Streptomyces > Streptomyces xanthochromogenes. The sequence continues at coordinate 384,926 of NZ_BMUZ01000003.1, forward strand.
AGGCACTGGCTCCGTAGCCCGTCAAGCGCGGGCCCCGGAGCTCTTGCGTTGCGCGACATGACTCGCGCCATGCAGGCCGGCCGTCGACGGCCTCCGAAGTCCGCTCAAGACCTCCGGAGGCCATCAACAGGCCTACTTTCAGGCGGGGTTGATCCGATCGGAGTCGCTACGGCGCCGAATCCGTAGGGCCACGGCAGTGACAGCGAGGGCCCCGACGACGGTGACGACCTCTTCGGTACGCACCCACCCGGAGAAATGCATCGTCGCAATGAACGGGGCACCGGCAAAGGCGAGTTGAGCCGTGGTACGGATCTCGGCAAAGGCCCGGCGGCCCACCAGGGCCAGGGCCGCGATCATGGGGACGCCGAAACGCCAGGGAGTGAGCAAGCCGATTCCGAGCGGGTCGATCACGGAGAGGGCCACCACCAGCAGAGCGGCCCATGCCACGAGCGCGAACACTCCCGCCGCCCCACGCACACGCCGGGAAGGGCGCAGGTCCGGCGGGCAGGCCAGTGGAAGTGCCGCGATCAGGACCGGCATCAGGAGGAAGCCTACGAGTGCCGACGTCAGGTCGGGCGGCATCCGCCAGATCGGGTAGAGGAAGCTCACCGAACTGACCACGGTCCCGACGATCGCACACAGCACACCGGGTACATGACGTCCGGCCAGTGCGACGACCGCGCCGATCAGGGTCAGCAGATAGCCGGCGTTCATGAGGGTCGCGAGCGTCCCGGCATCAGCGGCGACTCCTGCGGAGCGGATGACGTACCAGTCGCTCACGCTACCGACGAGGTTGAACGCGGCGTACCCGGCCGTCGCGGCCAGGCCGAAAGGCGCCGCGGCGGCCAAGAGCCGACCGCCCGCGTGTACGGAGCCGATCCCGAGGCGCAGCCGCAGGGCGTGTGCGGCTACGTCAGCGGCTTCACGAAGGCGGGCGCGCGGGCCTGCGCCCGCGGTTGCCTCCCGATAGGAGTCGGCTATCTCGTCACCGAAAGCCCGGCGGAAGCCGGCGGGGTACAGATGCAGCAGTACGGGGTTCACGCGGTGGCCGCCTTACCGGCCCCCAGGCGCCGAGTGGCCTCGCGTGCGGTGGCCGCGATCCGTTCCGCCTCGACGGCCAGGGCGGTGCGCCCGGGCGAGGTCAGCGTGTAGGTGCGGCGCAGTCGACTGTCGACTACTTCCTCGCTGTGTACCTCGATCAGCCCCTGCTGCAACAGCCGCTCCAGCGCGCCGTACAAGGTGCCGGTCCGCAACTTCACCCGCCCGCTCGAAATAGCCTCCACCTCACGTGCGATCGCGTAGCCGTGACGTGGCTCGTCCGCGAGCGCGGTGAGAAGAAGCAGGGTCGGTTCCTGCATTGCACGGTCAGTCATGACACCACCATATGTCATTAACCGGCATATGGCGGCAGCAGGTCCTATTCGACGTCGGCATCTGCCATGCGGCGCCCTGCCGTATGCTCCTCACCTTCGGTCAGGGCGCCTTGCCGGTTCGCCGGGGCTGCGGGGCCCTGGGCCACAAGCGTCCGCTCCCCGCCCCGCCGGCACTGGCCTCGTCAGCCCTCAAGGGGACGGTTCGCGGCGACAGTTCGGCGAGCCGTACAGCAGCTCTAGGGTATGCAGCGAGAAGATCCATCGATCGGCCCGAAGATGCCATGTCCTTGCAGATGAAGTTGGGTGCGATAACACTCGATTGCCCCGATCCTCTGTCCCTGGCGGAGTTCTACGAGAAGGCCACCGGCCTCGAACCGCATCCGAAGTCGAACGCGGACTTCGCCGGGCTGAACCGCGCGGACGGACTCTTCATCGGCTTCCAGCGGGTCGACCACTACCGGGCTCCCACCTGGCCCGACCAGACCGTTCCCCAACAGCTCCACATCTGCTTCAACGTGGAGACCGAGGACGACCTGGACGGGGCCGAGGCCCAATTGCTGGAGTGGGGCGCGGGCAAGCCGGATCACCAACCGCACGACGAGGCCAAGGCACGGGTCCTCACCGATCCGGCCGGGCACCCCTTCTGCCTGATCAAACGCTGAACCGGCGTGGACCTGCCCAACGAGGTCACCGGCCGCGTCCCGGACCGGCAGTGAAAGGTAGACCATCGGCTGCGATCCGGCCGTCACGACGCCGCCCCTTGCGCCCAACCCCCCGCCTTGGAAAGGGAGTTCGCGCCGCTGCGGGAACCGGCACGCCTCGGCTCACGCCGAAGGGGACCGATTTCCCATGGTCGTCGTGCACCTTCGAGGCCCGCTGCAGCGGGGTCTTGGAGGCGGGACCTTCGGGCGGTCGTCCCACGAACCCGCCGTGGTAGCGTCGTCATATTTTTGGGAATGTCCGGACAAAGGCACGGCAGGTACCACATGATCGACTCACCTCAGCGGCTCCGAGACGCACTCGATGCTTTGGACGCTGCGTTCGCACCGCTCTCCGGGCTGCCCTCTCCCGTGCACGGCTGCACTCATTGCTACACCGATGCGGACCTCAAGGCCCTGGCAGGTCCCGCCTGCCAGGTGACCGAACCACTACTTTCGTCCGTGGCGTACTCGACGCCCGATCACTGGGACGACTTTCCCGGCCTGTACCGCCGGTTGATCCCCGGCATCGTTCGTCTCCTGGTCGCCGACCAGCTCGACCACGCATGGATCGCCTCCCAACTCCTCGCCGCCGAGTGGCACACCTGGCCCGCGCCGGAGCGCGCAGCGCTGGAGGAGCTGTGGCACGCCTGGTGGTATGCGGCGCTGCACACTCATCCGACCAACGGTCACATCACAGACGTACTCGAAACGCTCTCCGTCACCACAAACACCCTCACCCCCTGGCTGACCGTGTGGGCAGACGTCCGCACCGACGCATCGGACCTGCACCTGAGCGATGCGCTCGACCGCTGGCTCCTCCAGGACGAACTAGCCGACCTCCGTCTCGGCTTCCGCAACGAGCTGCACGCCACACCCCCATTGCTGCCCTGGCTCCTCTCCTTGGAGGACGGTCGCATCGGAGCCGCCCAGCTGATCGAAGTCGAACGCATCGCCTACAGCTGAGCGATCTCGCCGTGCGGACCCCGTCGGTGTCGGCGCCACGGCGCCTTGCGCGAGGGCCAGGCCATGCCCCTTCGGTCCCTGTCGATAGGTGGAACCGGCGCTTGCGCCCGCTCCTCCCGTCCGCGTCAGCTCGCTCCGGGCAGCGCTCGATCGAGGAGGACTTCCGCTGCCGCCCACGCGTGTCGGCCATAGTCCGCTTCGTCCAGCACCATGGCACGGCTGGCCGCTCCGTCCGCGAGGGTGGCCAACTGGTGGGCCAGCGCCAGGGGTTCGCGGCAGCCCAGCTCCCTCACCAAAGGGACGATCAGTTCCACCATGCGCAGCTTCTGCTCCCGGGCGTAGGAGTGCACCGCGCTCTCCGGGTCGGGGAACTCCGCCGCGGCATCGATGAACGGACACCCGCGCACCGGAGCCGCGTCCGGCACCGAAGGGTGGAACAGCTCGCGAATCCGGTCGCGCGGCGGAATGCCCTCGCGGGTCAGTACGCCCTCCAACGTGGCGCCCGACAGCGCGAGGCCCTGCAAGTAGGCGATGACAAGATCGTTCTTGGTTCGAAAGTGCGCGTAGAGCGTCCGCTTGGACACCGGTGCTTCCTCAGCGATCTGCTCCATGCCGGTCGCGTTGATGCCCTGGGCCGCGAACAGCACCCCGGCGGCAGCCAGAATGCGCTCCCGCCCTCCCCGCCCCCGGCGCTGGGATGTCTCGGCCGTCGCACGCGCGGTCGTATCCATGACTGAAGTATACGCACTCGTTTACTTAATCCAGTGCCCGGGTTAGGGTGACGCCAATGTAAACGTTTCCGTTTACATCACGTGGCTTTCCGTCATCGAGGAATTACATGAGCGAGCTCGGCCCCACTGAACTGAGCGGCTGCGCGGAGAAGTTGATACGCGGTCGCCACTCGACCCGCGCGTTCCGCCCGGAAGCCGTACCCGAGGACACGATGCGCAGGATCTTCGCGCTGGCCGGCACCGCGCCGTCCAACTCCAACGCCCAGCCGTGGCAGCTGGAGGTGGTGAGCGGGGCAGCACGTCAGCGCCTGGCCGACGCCTTGCAGGTGGCCCACGCGGCAATGCGCACCTCGGTGGACTTCCCTTATTCCGAGGGGATGTACGCGCGGGTGCACCGGACACGTCGGGCGGCGTTCGGTGCCGAGCTGTACGGGGCACTGGACATTGGCCCCGACGATCACGCGGCACGTGCGGCCTACGACGCGGAAAGCCTGCGCTTCTACGGCGCGCCACACGCGGCGTTCCTCTTCGTCCACGGCGACGGGGAGGCGCGGCTGGCCGCAGATGCCGGCGCTTACCTGCAGACGCTGCTCCTGGCGATGACCGCGTACGGCGTGGACAGTTGCCCGCAGGGGCTGTTGAGCTTCTACGCCGACACCGTCCGCGCCGAACTCGGCGTCACGGGAGGTAAGTTGCTCGTCGGCGTCTCCTTCGGCCATGCCGACGAGGCCGCACCAGTGAATCGAGTCAGGACCGAGCGGGCTCCAGTCGCGTCGACCACGGCCTTCCACGACTAGACGTTCTCGTTTGGATCTGCCGGCGTCGGTCCGGGTGCGTCGTCGACCGACGCGCACACGGCACGGATCGGGCCGTCGGTCCCGGACCGGACGCCACGGCGGAGTGGCCGGAGGAAAACGGGATGCGACACACGGACCGATTGGCTAGGGTCCGGGCGTGCCTCACACCTATCCCCCGCTGAACGTCGAAGTCCGCACGCCGCGCCTGACGTTGGCCGGCGCGACCGACGAACTGCTGGAACGTCTCGTGCCGCTCGTCCGGGCCGGGGTGGCCGATGCCGAGCCGTGGCCTTTCGACGACCCGAGCTCGTTCTACGCGGACAGCCCCGAACGCGAATGGCAATGGCTTCGCGCCGTTTGGGCCGGTCGCTCCCGTGTGAGTGCCGACTGTTGGCGGCTGTACTTCACCGTACTCGTGGACGGCGAACCGGTCGGCATGCAGGACCTCATCGGCACGAACTTCACGCGCTTCGGCACGGTGTCCAGCTTCTCGTGGCTGGCCGCCGGCAGCCGCGGCCGGGGGCTCGGCACGGAAATGCGTTCGGCCATCCTGCAGTTGGCCTTCGCGGGACTTGACGCACGCGAGGCCGGCAGCGACGCCTTCGTTGACAACGAAGCGTCCAACCGCGTTTCCCGCGGCCTGGGTTACGAACCGAACGGCACGGACTGGGACACCCGTCGGGGAGAACCCGCACGTATCCAGCAGTGGCGACTCACTCGGGACGCCTGGGAACGACGAGTCCGTCGGGACGACATCCAACTGAGCGGCGTCGAGGAGTGCTTGACGGTCCTGGGCATCCGCTGACGCCCGCGCTCGGCGCACCGATCAAGCCTCGTCCACCGCACCCGCTCACTGCACGCCACGCCTGCGTGGTCTGCTCCTGCGGTCGCTTCGGCCTGCTCCAACCGGGCAATCCGATCCGACCGCTCGGAGAACGGGCCGCGTAACTGGGGGCATCCTGACGCCCTCTCCTCGGGGGAACGCGCCGAGCCCGGAGAGACTCGCGCATCTCCTCACGGCCCGGCCCCGTCGCACCCGACGCCGGTCAGCGACCGACCGCGTACCCCTGCATCCCGCGTGGATTCGCCGCCGCCGACAGGACTCCCGCGCGCACATCGCGGGCGACGGCGCACAGTCGGCCCTCCGACCACGGCTCCCCCACCAGCACGTCGTGACCGCGTCGCTTCAGGTCCTCGATCACCTCCCGCTTCATCCGTGACTCGACGGCCACCAGGCCAGGATGCGTCGCACGGGGGTGGAAGGAGCTCGGAAAACTCTCGTTGTGCCAATTCGGGGCGTCGATGGCGCCCTGGAGGTCGAGGCCGCCCCTGACCTCGCCGCGCAACGCCACCGCGAGGAAGAAGTGCAGCTGCCACTGGTCCTGTTGATCGCCGCCCGGCGTTCCGAAGGCCAACGTGGGTACTCCGTCGCGCAACGCGATGGTCGGGCTGAGCGTGGTTCGAGGGCGGCGGCCGGGGGCGAGGGAGTTCGGCAGTCCTTCGTCGAGCCAGGCCATCTGAAGCCTCGTGCCGAGCGGAAAGCCAAGTTCGCGAACCACGGGGTTGGACTGGAGCCACCCACCGCTGGGCGTGGCCGCGACCATGTTGCCCCAGCGGTCCACGACGTCGAGATGACATGTGTCGCCGGAGGTGACGCCGTCCCTCGTAACCGCCGCCTCACCGGAGTCTCGGCGACGCAGTCCGGCGTTGACGGTGGGTTCGCCCGCTCCGAGGGAGCTGTAGCCCGACGGCGCGGCCCCCGGGTTGCGTATGTGCCGGGCCAGCCGGGGCGCCTGCCCAGCAGGACGTCCCGGACGCAGTTCGCTGGATGCCTCCGGCCCGATCAGTGACCGGCGCCGTTCGTTGTACGCGGAGGACAGCAGGTCGTCCAGCGGTACCGCGGCTCCGTCGCCGTACCAGGCCTCGCGGTCGGCCATTGCCAGCTTGCAGCCCTCGATGAGTACATGGATGTAAGCGGCAGAGCCGTAAGGCGGCAACTCTGTTGGCAGGAGCGCGAGTTGCTGCAGCAGAGCGGGGCCCTGGCTCCACGGGCCGGGCTTGCAGATGGTCCACCCTTGCCAGTCGTAGGTCGCGGGAGCCTCGTAGGTCGCGGACCAGCCCGCGAGATCGGCGGCCGTCAGGGTTCCGGAGTGGTGCTCGCCGCTGGTGTCGACGGTGGGCTGCTGCGCCTGGCGTACGAGTGCATCGGCGATGAAGCCCGAGCGCCATGTCTCCCGTGCCTTCTCGATCTGGGACGCCCTGTCCCCCGCTCCTGAAACCTCGGCCAGCAAGCGTTTCCAGGTCGCGGCGAGGGCGGGGTTGCGGAACAACTCGCCCGGCCTCGGCGGGCTCCCGTCCGGCAGGTAGACCGCCGCGGAGGACCGCCACTCCGTCTCGAACAGGGCCCGCACGGTCTCGACCGTCTCCCCGACCCGCTCCACTGGTGCGTGCCCGTGTTCGGCGTAGCCGATGGCGTGCTTCAACACGTCGGCGAGCGTTTTCGTCCCGTGGTCGCGCAGCAGAAGCATCCACGCGTCGAACGCGCCCGGCACCGCGGCCGCCAGTGGGCCCGTGCCCGGCACGAGGTCCAGGCCGAGTGCCCTGTAGTGCGCGATCGTGGCCCCGGCCGGAGCTACGCCCTGCCCGCACAGCACCTTGACCTCACCGCCCGCCGGGGCGAGCAGAATCGGGACCTCGCCCGCCGGACCGTTGAGGTGCGGCTCGACCACGTGCAGGACGAACCCGGCGGCGACGGCAGCGTCGAACGCGTTGCCCCCGTCCTCCAGGACGGCCATCGCCGACTGAGAAGCCAGCCAGTGCGTGGAGGACACCATCCCGAAGGTTCCCTGAAGGGTGGGGCGGGTCGTGAACATGCAGTGCCACCTCTCTGCTGTGCGGTCGCGGGCGATCAACTCACCCCCGAATATGGCATTCCGACCCTCGCAATGGCTGCCCTCTTTTCTGTCGGACGGCACCGTCGGCGCTACCGCCGGGAGCCAGCACATGTGCCGGCCCTCGTCGCTCGCCACCCTCCACCGGCTACCCGCCACCAAGGCCGTCCACCGCGTCCCGGCACAGCTGTCGCGGCACCCTTCTCAGTACGCGGACCGCGACGCTGCGTCGTGTGCGTCCCCGAATCCGCAGAAAATCCACGTATCCGCGTATCCGCGAATCCACGAAGGGAACGCGTTACGGGTCACGCGACCCCGACCCGCCGCCCCCTCGGCACCGCCGGCGCAGCACCCCTGCACCGCCTCGACCGCGCCACGCCATGCCCCGCCGCGCTAGACCGCGCCGCACCGCCCCGCACCGCGCCGCACCGCCCCGCGCCGCACCGCGCACGAACGAAGCCGAGACCCGAAGGCTCCGGTTGCGTCGCTTCGCGGCCGACCTAGGGTGACAGCATGACCAGGCACTGTGCCCGCCGTGCCGCCGCGCCCCGGCCGCACTCAGGCCGCAGCCACCGCGCGAGGGCGTCCCGATGAACCGGGTGGGGCCGTGGCAGTCGCTCCGGCAGCAGCCGGAGGCGGTGCAGTATGGGCGTCGGGCGCTCTGGGGCGCGATCGCGGGCCTCGGTGGCTTCTCCGTCGTTCGATACGGCTTCGAGCAGCACGTCATGGCCCTGTACGCCCTCTTCGGCGCCCTCCCCCTGGTCCTGTTCTCGCAGATCCCGGGACGCGGGTGGCACCGCTCGCGCATTCTCCTGGCCGCCCTGCCGGCAGGTCTCGTGCTGGTCACCGCGGGCACCCTGCTCGCCGCGCACTCCTGGAGCGCGGCCGTCGGCCTGTTCGTCGTCGCGTTCACCGTGTCCTACCTCGGGGTCGGCGGCCCGGGCGTCGGCGGTCTGGCCACCTCCTTCCAGCTCTACTACCTGCTGCCGTGCTTCCCGCCCTACGCGCCCGATACCCTCGGCCAACGCCTGAGCGGCCTCGCCTTCGGCATCCTGTTCACCGCGCTCGTGGACCGCCTGCTGCCGCCCGGACCGCTGCCGGTGACCTACCGGTCCTTGTTGTCGAACGCCGTGGTGACCGTGGCCGACTACTCGGACAGCATGGCCCGCGTCACCGCGGGCGCGGCACCTGGCGACGAAGTGGCCCGGTGCAAGGCAGCCGCCGGGCAGGCCCTCCTCACCACCCGACTGTCGCGCGTCGACGCCACGGAACGCCCCACCTCCGCCTCACTCCGAGACCGCGCCCTCATCGACACCCGCGCGGCGCTGCGGCACATCGCCAGTCAGCTCGACCGGCTCGCCGCCCGCCCTCACGGCACCGACGCGGACGCCGCGATGATCCTGGACCGGTCCGCCGCCTCCCTGCGTCGCGCGGCCCAGGCACTGACCGACGGCAGGGCCGGACAGCCCGAGAGCGAACTGTCCGCCGCCCTCACCGGCTTCTGGGAGGTACGCGGCCGCGACCTCGCCGCCACCTCGCCCCGGAACCTGCGGCGGGACGCCGTCGTGCATGCCACAGGAGGCGCGACCCTGCTGCTGGCCGAAGGCGCCAGGCTCTCCTGCGGGGCCCCGCTCGACGAGCACTGGCGCAGGCCGGGAGGTCCTTTCCCTTACGCGGTGATCAGTGGCCCGGCGCGCTGGTGGCGCAGGCTGCGCGTGCATCTCACCCCGCACTCGGTCCTGTTCCAGAACGCACTGCGCGGCGCGATCGCCCTGGCCGGAGCGCGCCTCATCGTCGGCGCCCTCGATCTTCCCCACGGCTTCTGGGCCCTGCTCACCACGCTCAGCCTGATGCGGACCTCCGCATCGGACACCCGCGGCGCCCTGCTGCCCGCCTTCCTCGGAACGGCTGCGGGCGCGGCCGTGGCCACAGCCGTCGTCATGCTGGTCGGCGACGTGCCCTCCTTCTACATCGCCGTCACCCCCGTGGTCTTCCTCGTGGGCTTCGCGGTGGGTCCCCTGCTCGGCCCCGCCTGGACACAAGCCGCCCTCACCGTGACGCTGGTGGTCATTTTCGCGCAGGTCATCCCCACCGATGTGCGACTGCCCGCAGTTCGGCTGATGGACGTCGTGATCGGCGGATCGATCGGTGCGGTGGCCAGCATGCTCGCCTGGCCCCGGGGCGCTCGCGGCGAACTGCGGCGCTGCGCGGCCGACTTGCTCGACCGCAGCGCGGACGGATGTCTGGCCGTCACGAAACGACTGGGACAGCGCACGTCCGGCGAGGAGCCGCTGCGCCCCGCCGTCCGGGCCATGCAGCTCGCCCAGGCCGCGTACACCCAGCACCGGACGGAGAAGGCAGCCCCGCACACGCCGTCGTGGCCCTGGGAGCTGGCCATGTCCCCGGGCCACACGACGGTCAGCGGAGGTCAGCTCCTGCTCGGCCGCAACACCGCCTCCGGTGTTTCGCTGCCCGAGGCAGCGGTCACCGAACTGACCGCGCTGGCCCGCCGGGTCGCCGCCGACCTCGCCCGTGCGGCCGAGACGGTGCGTCGGCAGCAGGCGCGGGCCGGACGCGGCCGGCCGGCGACCGGCTCGGGCACCTCGGTGATCAGGCCGCCCGCCCGCGCACGAGCCGCCGACGAATACGCCGCGGGCGAGTCGGCGGCGCTGCGCTACGGCGCACGTCACCCGTCGGCACACAGCGGCCCCGAGCTGCTCCTGATCGCCGACGTCGAAGCCTGGCTCACTGGAATCGCACACGAGGCGGCACTCGTCGAGCAGGGCTTCACCGAAGCGGAAACGCGGACCGGGACGGGGACGGGGACGGGGACGGGGACGGGGACGGGGACGGAAAACGCTACGGGGACGGGGGCGAGCGGGCCGTCGAAGTGACCGCCCGAGAGGTGTGACCGGCGCCCGGTGCTGGAGCGGGAGCACGTCGGCGGTGGGTCCGGCCCTGCTACGACGCCCCGTTGCAGAACGGGCAAGGCCGGACGGAGGACGATCTTGCCCGCCTTTCACAGGCAGCGACCAGACGCCCGTCGCGCGCCCGGACTCCGGTGGCGGCCTCCGCTCGGCTACCCCGGGCGGCGGACCAGCGACGCAAGGATGATCTCCCGCGCCTCGGCACCCGTTTCAGCGAGGGCGGACGCGTCCCTGCCGATGCGTTCGGCTCCCGCCCGCATGACACCCGACAGCAACTCCACCGTCAGGCGCACGTCGCCGACATCGCGGAACTCACCGCGCGCGACGCCTTCCCGGACCACGTTCTCGACCTCGACCACGATCGCCTGGAACGGGTTGTCGGGTCCTTTCGGCACCTCGGCGACCAGCTTGTCGGAACCCGGCCGGAACATCGGCTGCATGGCCTGATCCATGGACGCCTCCAGGACCGCGTCGATGATCTCCCGCATCCGTTCCGTGGCCGAGTCGGCGGATCGCGCGGCGATCGTGGCGACGCGCTCGACCGCAGGCCGACTCGCCCGTTGCGTCAGCGCCAGGACCAGGGCGCTCTTGTCCCGGGCGTAGTTGTACAGCGTGTTGCGCGCGAGGCCCGCTCGGGCCGCGATGTGGCCCATGTTGATCGAGTCGTAGTCACGTTCCAACAACAGTTGCCGCGTCGCCTCTTCGATGTCGGTCCACACCATCTCGTGGTGTTCCTCGATATTGGCTCCCCGGATCCGTGGCATTCGGCCATTCTCCCTCGGCTACGGCCGCCTTGAGCCCTCGGGGCCGCTGTTGTGCACATCGGCTTCCGCACGTACCGGGCCCCAGGTCGGCGCGGCACCGCAGGCCGGTGCAAGGCGTGCGCGCCGAGCCCGCCTACCCGTGGTTGGGGGACTCCTACTCGGCGGGCAGGGCGGCGTTCGCGAGATGCGCGTTCTCCTGGTGCGTCGCGGTGAGCTTCACGCGATTGAGTCGCCACCCTTCCGCCGTGCGCACCGCCTCGTTGTCGTAGAAGCCGACGACCAACCAGCGGTTGGGCCCACCGTCAGCGACCTCGTCCGGGACCCAGTGCTCGGCACGGACGTGCGCGTGGACCGTCGCACGATCGCCGTCGACCTCGACGACGTGCCCGGTGATGACATGGTGCGTGGCGGTGAAGGCCGCGAACGTACCGCGCAGAATCCCGACGTAGTCGCCGAGCGACGTTTTCATCGGCGGTATGCCTGCGATCGACGAGAAGTCGAGAGTGAGCGGATCGGTGAAGACCCGGCCGGGCAGCTCGGTGAACTCCTTCATGTCTGCGATGTCGGCATACAGGCCGAGCAGCTGGATGACATCGGCACGATCGTCAGCGTCCATCACGAGAGCCCTTTCTCCTGCGTCACGGCGGGGCGCGCCTGCCCTTGCCCGGCTTTTCACGACTACCTGTCGTAAACATTACGACAGGTAGTCGCGAAAAGCCATAGGGGGTTCCCCCGCCGCCCACCCGGCAGGTGCGCAGAGCTGCTCCGATCCAGGCACGCCGGGCCGAAGCAGTTCCGGCTCGGCGGGCTTGACGGGCTCGATGGGCTCGAAGGGCTCGAGAGGGAAGAAGCGGACTCTCGCGAGCGCGATACATCGCTCAACTGCCTTGCGGCACAGCAGGGTTGACGGGGCACCATTGATGTGAGAGCCGGCGCCCGCAGCTCACTCGTTCCGATGCGTTCTCTCGTACGCCCGATTGCGGGGCTGTCGCTGCCAGTGCCGGCAGGGCCAGGATGCAGGGCCCGGCTAGGTCGGCGGCTCGACTGCGCCTCGCGCACGGGCCGCTCGTACGAACCCGCGCGCGCATGCATGCCGCTTGTACGCCGCTCGACGCTCAGTGGCTCCTATGCGGCATCGTTTCCGCCGCCTCAGCCAGTGCCGCCCCGGCCTGGCCCGCGAGGGTCACCGCCACCATCCGGGCCGGAAGCGGGGGGACCTCGGCGCCACCCGGCCTCAGCATGTACCGACCGTAGTAGCGCCCCTTACCGAAGGCCCGGAGTTCGATCTCCTCGCCTTGCGGCCAGCCATGGCGCTCCTCGTCCCGCCTGCCGCGTGCCATGGTGACCGCTCCGTCCTGGCCCAGTTGCGGCGGGTGGCCGAGCAGCGTTCCGTACTCGAAGCGGCAGCTGTCCAGGGCCAGTAGCTCGGTGAGCTGTGCGCGGACGTGGACCACGACGACATCCGCGGAAGTGGCCCGCTGAGCGATCCGCGCGGTCTCGTGGATGCGGGCGAGATGACCCTCATCGGTGATCGTCATGTCCTTCAACCGCCTTGCCCGTGCGGCAAGTTGCGAAACGGCGAGTCCGACAAGGAGCAGCAGTAGGGCTGTGGTGATCTCGTCGCCACTGGAGATCGCGAAGCGCTCGTAGGGGCGGGTGAGGAAGAAGTCGAACCAAGCGGCCGAGGAGAGGGCTGCGAGAGCACCGGCACCGCGGTGGCCGTTCGCCGCCACCCCCACCACAGCCACTACCAGGACCAGCGCCAGATTGGTACCGGCCACATGCGCGCGCAGAGGGATGAGGGCCACCGCGACGACGAAGGGCACGGCCACGGCCGCCATCAGCGCCAACCGGTCGCGCCCTCGGTACGAGATCGTCGCGGGCCCAGAACTCCGCCCGGGGACTCTCGGCAGCGTGAACGCGGACATGGCCACCTCCATTGCTTCGTCTTCCACGATGCTCCCGCGCGGGGAAGACGGCTGCCCGGTGCTGTCAGTCCTGACGGACTCCTTACGCGCCCGCGCACCGGTTCATCCCCAGGGCATCCCCAGGACGAGCAGTGGACAGGCCGAAACGAATCAGCTCTTCACTGTCGGGTCGTCTGCGGCGGACTTGCCCAAATGCAGCCGGGCAATGATCTGCTTGCCGGACGTCAGGGTCCTGGTGTGCAGCTGGTTGCACAGCCTGGTCACCAGCAGCAGGCCGTGTCCACCGATCCGCCTGGCATCGGCCGCCTGCGGTCGAGGCGGATTCGGAGAGCCGTCGCGCACGACGATCTCCAACAGGTCCGCGCCCGCGCTCACTTCCAGCAGGAGGCTCCCCGGCCCCGGTGCGTGGCGCAGCGCGTTGGTGACCAGTTCGCTCACCACGAGCTGGGCATCCTGGCAGGGTTGGCCGTCAGGCCGGTGACCGGCCTGGACGAGCAGCGTACGCACGGCTGTTCTGGCGTCGGCGATGGAGAACTCGGTCGTCTGCCAGGCGGCGCTGTATCGCAGGGGCACCGCGGAGTCCTGTTCGGTTGATGCGCGGTTTTCGAGGGCAGCGACCATGGAGCTCTTTCCGTAAATCCTTGATCGATGTTTCATCACAAGCTGTCGTCTCTCGCATGCATTCGCCTACCCCCTACCGCGCCGTCCATGAGAGCCATCAGCTAGCTGTTCGGGGCGGGGCCGGTGTCGGCGATCGTGAAGTACTCGAGCGTGCCGCTGATGTCGAGGAGACGGTGGACGGCCGGCTGCAAGGGGCCCACGAGAATGAGGTCGCGGCCGTCGGCTTCATGGCGATGCTTGGCTTTGAGGAGAGCGCTCAGGAGCAGGCTGTCGCCGAAGACCAGTTGGGAGAGGTCCACGGCGGTGGTGGGCAGCATCGCGCGGTCGGCCGCGTCCCAGGCCTGCTGGAACGTCGGGGCGTCGTCATGGTCCACCTCTCCTCTCAGTGTGATCACGAAGACCTCTCCATGCCGGATGACGTGGATATTGCCATCGGAAGCCTCTTGCATGGGGCCATTTTCACACCCCCCGCACCTCGGCCGCACACGCGCCCCGGCCAAGCGCGGAAGGGACCGGCGCCGGAGGTATCGGCGAGCCGTCGGCCGACCGCCCAGGACTTGTCGAGCGGCCGCGCCGGCTGTCGTGCCGAGGCTCGCCAACCGGCCCCTGCCACGCCCTTCCTTTACGGGCCCGGCCCGCGCCCCGGACAGTGCGCGTCAGCAAAGCCCCTAGCGCACAGCCTGATTGGGCTCGGGGGCCGAGCCGCGTGCCGTGCCTCTCGGGCACGGGTCGGCCCGAACGCGTGGTAGGGCCGTGCCATGCGGGTGGTATCGGCCAGCCCTACATCACGCCTGTAGTCATGGGGCCCCGGCCGGCGGGATGTTGGGCGCATGAACCGGGTCCGCGTCGTCGTCGCCGTCCTTCTTCTCACCCTTTCCCTGTGTGCCGGTCGCCCCGCACAGGCGACCGCTCCCCCTGACGCGAGCGTCGTCGAGCGCATCGCCCCGGGGGTCGAGTACCGGGCGTTTTCCCTGGCCACTGCCCACGGCCCGATCCGCATCCATCTACTGACCGCCGACCTTCGCCGGCCCGGGGTACGGGCCGGTCTGCTGTATCCGGGGGCGGTCGCCGACCGGGCGCCCGTGTCCGTCATGGCCGAGCGCCAAGGAGCCGTCGCCGCGGTCAACGGGGACTTCTTCAACATCACCGAGGACCAGCACCCCGGTGTCCCCGCCACCGGCGCCGCTTCCGGAGCATCCGTGCTCGACGGCCGGGCGTTGAAGGCAGCCGTCCCCGAAGGCCAGCGCTTCGGCGGGGCATTGCCCGCCGGCGACAGTGCTGAGGACGTGCTCGGTGTCGGTACGGACGGCAGGGCCCGCACCGCGCGCCTCACCCTGCGCGGTCATCTCCGTACCGTCCGGACAACCCTGCCCGTGCGAGGTCTCAACCAGTACGCGCTCCCCGAGGGGGCGATCGGCCTGTTCACCTCGCAGTGGGGCAGCGCCTCACGTGCCCGAGCCGTCTGTGGAACCGACCACAACCGGGCGGCCCCCTGCACCCACGAGGTCTTCGAGGTGACCATCCGTCACGGGCGCGTCCTCCACACCAGCACCACTCCGGGCAGCGGGCCGGTTCCGCCCGGAACTCTCGTCGCCCTCGGCCGTGAGGGCGGGGCCAGGGCGCTGCGCGCCCTCACCCCCGGCACCCCGGTCGAGACCGGCTACCGCCTCGCCTCCACCGCCCGAGTCCCGTTCGCCTTCGCACTCGGCGCCTACCGCGTGCTCAAGGACCGACGGCCGCTGCCCGGCCTCGACGCCGTCACCGCCGAGCCACGCACCGCGGTCGGAATCGCCGACAGGGGGCAGCTGCTGCGTGTCGTCGCGACCGACGGGCGGGAATCGACCGCCACCGGACTCACCCTTGCCGAACTCGCCCGTCTGCTGAAGTCTCTGGGCTGCGACGAAGGGGTCTACGTCGACGGAGGCGCATCCACCACGCTGGCCACGCGTGACCCCGCGACCGGGCGGACGACCGTACGCAACACGCTCGACCACGGCCAACAACGCCGCGTCCCCAATGGAATCGCGCTCTATTCGCTCCGCAAGCGGGACGGATCGGGGGGCTCCTGACACGGCGGGCCGAGGCGCGAACGGCCGCTGCCGCTGCCGACGGGAGTCGACCGGGCCGGTGCCTCACTTCGCGACTCGCCGCGTCGGGCGGCGGCCCGTCAGGGGGTGACGACCAGACGTCCGACGACGTCTCCAGTGGCCAGACGGGTGAGCGCCTCGTTGACCTGGGACAGAGGGTATCGGGCCTCCACGCACCCCCGCAGCAGACCTGCCGCTGCCATCTCCATCGCGGTACGCGCGTCGGCGAGGGTGGCGCCGACCGAGCCGCGGAGCTCGGTCTCCCGAACGACGACATCGAGGACATCCAGCTGAGCGGGCCGTCCGGTGTAGCCGACCAGGACGACGCGACCGCGGGTGCCGGTCATCCGCACGGCTTGGCCCGGGGTGTGCTCGTTGCCGACCGTGTCGACGACCACGTCGCAGCCGCCCGCCCCGGTCGCGGCGCGCACGGCCGCGACCGGATCGCCGGCACCCGGGTCGATGACGGTGTGCGCCCCGTACCGCCGGGCTTGTTCGCGGCTCGGCGCATGCGGGTCCACGGCGATGACATGGGCGCCGTCGGCGACGGCGACCTGCACGACGGCGAGTCCGACCCCGCCCGCCCCGATGACCACGAGCCGCTCCCCGGGGGCAGTGCGGGCCACCGAGCGGACGACACGGACGGCGGTCGTCCCTGAGCAGCCCAGAACCGCGGCTTCATCGAAAGGCACCGTGTCCGCGATCCGAACCAGTGAGCCCGCGTGCGCCAGGTAGTACTCGCACAAGCCGCCGTCGGAGTCGAAGCCGACCTTCGCCGCCGGGTCGGGGCAGAGATTCTCCGAGCCGTCCGCACACCACCCGCAGTGCCCGCACCCCTGGTAGTAGTAGGCCAGGACCCGGTCGCCGACCCGACAGTCAGCTCCGTCTCCCACCTCGGCGACTTCGCCGGCGATCTCGTGCCCGAGCACGAGGGGCAGCGGCGGGGTGAGCGCCGAACCGTCGGCCAGATGCAGATCGGTGTGGCAGAGCCCGGCCGCCCCCACCCGGATGAGCGCCTGGCCGGGCGCGGGTACGGGGCGGGGACGGGCTTCGATCTCCAATGGCTTGCCCAGTGCGTTCAGTACCGCAGCCGACATCACACCGCTTGGCATCGCGACCTCCGTGAACCGCCCGTCGGGAACCCGACGGCCTGCGGAACAAGATCCTCACAGGCCCGGAGCAGGCACGGCGCCACGGCCGCGCGACACGTACCAGGATTGACGTTTCTCTTGCCTCCCACCTGCGGTGATGTCCTGTGCACCGCGCGGAGATTCACCCGTTGGACGGGCTCCGAGTAGCTGGTACGGCCAGCAGAGGTCCGACCGTCTGTGCCGTAGAACCTACTCTGACCTGCTGTTTCCCCGATCCTCCGCAGCGCGGGCGAGCAGGCCGGAGGGGACGGGTCCAGTACGGCGCCCATTACGTTCCGAACCAAGTGGATCACCGGCAGCAGAGAGCGACCCTGTGGACTTCGATACCTTTCATGATGCCTATCCCCGCATGCTGCGGTGGCTGATCGAGGAGCCCGCCTACCGCAACGCGCCGCGCGGGTACGCCAGCCGCGAGCAGCTCGGAGTCAGCTTCCGGATCGCGCGGGCGGACCAGCGGGTGCCGTTCGTTCCGGCCCGGCGGCTGAACATCGTCTTCAACTTCGCCGAGGCCCTCTGGTACTTGGCAGGCCGGGACGACCTCGACTTCATCGCGTGCTACGCGCCCAGCATCCGCAAGTACTCCGCCGACGGGCACCGGCTGACCGGCACCGCCTACGGGCGTGCACTGTTCGGCGCCGCCGAGGGACGGCCCGACCAGTGGCCGGCCGTCGTGGAGACCCTGCGCGAGGACCCGGATTCCAAGCGGGCCGTCATCCAGATCTTCCGCGGCGAGGAGCTGCAGGTGTCCGGCAACCCGGATGTGTCCTGCACCCTGGGCCTGCAGTTCCTGCTGCGCGAAGGGGCGCTGCACGCGGTGGGATTCATGCGCGCCAACGACGTGTACCGGGGCATGAGCAGCGACGTCTTCTCGTTCACGTTCCTCCAGGAGATGCTCGCCCGCGAACTCGGCGTCCCGGTCGGCAGTTACGTGCACCAGGTCGGTTCCCTCCACCTCTACGACCCCGACCACTCAAGGGCCCTGGAGGTCCTTGCCGACCCGGCCGCCGACGAGCCGTCGGCCTGGAGCTTCCCCCTCATGCCGGAGGGCGACAACTGGCCCTGGGTGCGCGAGGTGTTGGCCGTCGAGGAGCAGTTGCGGCTCGGCCGTCACACGCTCGGCGCCACCCCTTCCTCGTACGGGCTGCCCGACTACTGGACGCAGGTCCTCGTCCTCTTCGAGGTCCACCGGCGCATCCGTAGCAAGGAGCCCGTCGGGGAAGCGCAACTGTCGTTGCTGTCACCGCTCTATCGCCGCCTCGTCGAGGAGCGCTGGCCTGCCATCGCCCCCGCCCCCGTAGCGGGCTGAAAGGGAAACCGACCATGACAACGAGCACGCACTGGCACTCCACCGCCTCGATCGCCGACGGCTTCGACGCCTATGACGATCTGCCGGAGCGCCTCATCGGCTACCCGGCCGTCTTCGCCGCCCTCGGCATCGGGACACCCGACGTCCGCACGGTCCTGGACTACGGCTGCGGCCCCGGGAAGGTCGCGACCCGCGTCACCGAGGTCTGCGAGGCGGACGTCGTGGCGGCCGACGTGTCCCCGCGCATGCTGGAGATCGCCCGCACCTGCCGACCGCACCCGCGCATCGACTACCGCCAGATCGACAGCGGGAAGCTCACCTTCCTCGCCGACGGCTCCATCGACGCGGCCATGTCCTGCTACGTGTTCATCAACGTCGGTGAACTCCCGCTCCTGCACGAGATCGCCGCAGAGATCCACCGCGTACTGCGGCCCGGCGCCCGCTACGCCGTCCTCGACACCAATCCCGACACCACCGGCGTCCGCTTCTCCACCTTCCGCAACGGCGAGCCCGGCCGCACCTACGCCTGCGGTGAGCGGCGCCAGGTCCTCCTGGACCAGCCCGGCGGCGGCGAACCGCTGGAACTCGTCGATCACCACTGGCCGCGTGAGACCTACCTCGACGTCCTCGGTGAGGCCGGCTTCACCGACCTCACCGTCGAGGAGCCGCTCCTCACCGACCCCTCGGCCCTGCCCGGTGCGGCGCCGGCCGAGACCACCCACCCTCCGTTCCTCATCGTCACGGGAGTCAAGCAGTGACCACCACTACCGCCGCCGAGTCCGTTCAGCAGACCCACAGCGTGTTCCTCGGGGGCCCTTTCAAGGCCCTCGTCGACTCCGACGGGGCCATGAACGCCGCGGCCCGCACTCGCTTCGAGGTCCTCATCGAGCGCCTGGAAGCGGAGGGTTACCACGTCTACAACGCCCACCGCCGCGAGTCCTGGGGCGCAAAGTTCCTCACCCCCGACGAGTGCACCCGCCTGGACTACGACGAAATCTCCGCCAGCAGCGTCTTCGTCGCCATCCCGGGCCACCCCGCCTCCCCCGGCACCCACATCGAGATCGGCTGGGCGTCCGCCCTGGGCAAGCCGATCGTCCTCCTCCTGGAAGAGGGAGTCGACTACGCCTTCCTCGTCCGCGGCCTCCACACGGTCGCCGATGTCACCTGCCTCACCATCGGCGACACCGACCGCCTGGCCACCGAAGTCGTCGACGCGGTGAACCGCCTGGCCCGAGCCGGTGCCAACGGCTGACCTCCGCTTGCCCGGGGGCGCGTACCGACCTTGCACCCGGTGTCTCCCCATGCGGTCCCTGACCGGCCCACGGCTGTCCGAACGTGGGTCGGCACGGGGTTGGCTTGAACGCCTGGTCAGACCGTGGGCGGCCGCTCAGGCTCGCGGCATGGCGGGCAGACCGGCGCCGTCAATCGGGGCCGGGCTGTCGGCGAATGCGGCGAGTGCCCTGAAATCGGGTTCCAGCAGGCCGAGTCGAGGGTCTGTCCGGCGGAGCAATGCGGTGGCCGAGTGGTGGGCGGCGACGAACCGATGGTCGGCCGGTCCGATGTCGTCGTCGACCCAGGCGAAGGGGCGTCCTGCGGCGTACTTCACCAGGCAGGGCGTCTTCCAGAACGTCCCGTCCGGTGAGGTCTCGCGCAGGGTGGGCCATTCGACCACGGGCAGATACGGAAGTCCCAGGAGCGGGCCTATCCATTCATTGGCGTCAGCCTCCCAGGTCGTGGCCCACACCAGCTTGAATCGGTCCGCGAGCGCCAGAAGAGCGGGTCCGTGCGCGGGGTTGAGCCAGACGCGCAGCGGTTTCACATATGCCCT
Source organism: Streptomyces xanthochromogenes (assembly GCF_014650455.1). Classification (GTDB taxonomy): domain Bacteria; phylum Actinomycetota; class Actinomycetes; order Streptomycetales; family Streptomycetaceae; genus Streptomyces; species Streptomyces xanthochromogenes. Next base: position 404,994 of record NZ_BMUZ01000003.1, read on the forward strand.
GGGGCTCGTCGGATGCTGAGCGATCCACCCTTCGGGCCGGAGTCGATGTGTCCGATAGCCGACGGGCCGGCGGTGGGGCTTGGCCGCGTACGGGTTCAGCGGGCCGTCCACGTCGAGGAACAGCAGCGGCAGTAGGGCGGTCATCAGGAGCCCCCTCCGTCCGGTCGCGGGCGGTTGGTGTGTCCAAACCCTACCGGCACAAGCCGGACACCCTCTTGCTGATTTCCGACCCCAGCCGTCACGGCCCCGCCGACCGGATCAACACCCCCGCATCCGGCCGCGCACCATCTCGATGACACACTTGAGGGACCAACTCCGGCTGAACGGGTAGGGACATCGAACGGACCGCGACAGATGGAGAAGTCCCTGTGACCAGCGATGAGCTGCATACCCGCATCACCCAGCTGGAGGCGCAGCTCGCGCGGCCGACACCGCCGCCGATCGGCGGACAGGTCAGCATCCCGCTCGAACCGATCCGCCACCACGCCTACACCGGCGACGGCGGCCCCTGCACCACCAGCCTCTTCGGCGAGCGGTGCGCCGAACCCGTCGACCACCACGAGATCCACGACCAACACCCCTGAACACCGGGGCAGGTCGGATACGCGACGCTCACGGTGCCCGTGCCGACTCAACGGGCGGGATGGGTTCCAAGACCCGTCGGAGTCAGTGCGCGGACGGGACTTGCGTACGGTCGCGCACAATGATCTTGCCGGTGTTCTCGCCGCGCAGCATCCCCAGGAACGCGTCCACGATGTGCTCGAAGCCGTCAATGACGGTCTCGTCCAGGGCGAGCCGACCGCTCTGCAGATGCGGGACCGCGAATGCGTACAACTCCTCTTGTACGTCACGGTAGTTGCTGACCAGGAAGCCCTCCATGCGGATGCTCTTCTCCACGATGTCCGCGTAGTCGAAGCGCGGCGCCGGCGCACCGGGGGTGTTGTACTGGCTGATCGTGCCGATGCGGACGATGCGCCCGAATTCGCGCAGCGATCCCACCGCCGCGGCCAGTTGCTCGCCGCCCACGTTGTCGACGAACACGTCGACGCCGGCCGGAGCCACCCTGCCCAACAGGTCGTCCGCGGGCCCGTCGTGGTAGTCGAAGACGGCGTCGTAGCCGACCTCCCGCACGAGGTGGGCCGCCTTCGCCGCCGAGCCCGCGCTGCCCACGAGCCGTCCGGCGTGGAGCAGCCTGGCGAACCGCCCGGTCGCCGTGCCGACCCCGCCCGCGGCGGCCGACACGAACAGGTCCTCCCCCTCCTGGAGTCGGGCGATCCGGGTCAGGCCCACATAGGCGGTCAGGCCGGTGCCGCCGAGGGTGCTCAAGTACGCGGTCAGGGGCACCCCGTCGAAGCGGGGCAGCCGCCGGGTCTCGTCAGGTGCGACCACGGCGTGGGTACGCCAGCCGTGCCGGTGGAACACGATTTCGCCCTCGGCCAGTCGGGGCGTGCGCGAGGCGATCACCCGCCCGATGGAGCGGCCCTCCAGCGGCGCGTGGAGCGCGAAGCCTCCGGGCACGTCGTCCATCAGCTCGCGGTGATAGGGGTCGACCGACCAGTAGAGGTTTTCCACGAGCGCGCTGCCGGGGGCGGGATCGGGAATCGTGGACTCCGCGAAGGAGAAATGTTCGGCGGTGGGGAAGCCGTGGGGGCGGGCGGTCTGGTGCACGGTGAGCGCGGTCTCGTTCATGCCCGGAACCTAGGGCGGGAATGGCCCTCGGGTGCAGCCGGTTGGGCTCATGCGACGCACCGTTCCATGAGCACTTCTCATACATCGAGGTGAGCGCCCCGTGGCCCGCATGACCGGCTCCGATCTCGTCCCGCAGGAACTGCGTGCTCTGGTGGCGGTCGCAGACACCGGGGGCTTCTCGGCCGCGGCCGACGCACTCGGCCTGACGCAGTCCGCGGTCTCCCACTCGGTTCGCGGCAGCGAGCGCAAGATCGGCGCCGTCCTCTTCGAACGCGGTCGCGCCGGTGCCCGGCCAACTCCCGCTGGAGACAAGGCAGTTGCGTACGCGCGTCGTGTCCTGCGCCTGCTGGACGTCCTGACCGCCGAGGCGCGCGGCGCCGCGCGGCCCGATGCGGCGGAGGGGCCGCTCCGCATCGCCGCCTTCCGCAGCGCGGCCCTCCATCTGCTGCCGCCCGCGCTGCAGCGGCTGCGCGCGCGGCATCCCGGGATCGAGCCGCGGGTGCGGATCGTACGCGAGCTGGGGCGCGGCACCAGCGGCGAAGTGGCCGACGGCAGGGCCGACCTAGCCATCGCGACGCTCGGCGGCTCCGCGCCGCTCCCCTCGGGCCTGGTCGCCGGCGAACTCCTGACCGAGCCCTATGCCCTGGTGCACGCGAAGGGCCAGGGCACTCCGCGCTCGCTGCCGCTGGTCGACTGGGCGGAGAACTGCGGTTCGTACACCCGTCGTTGGTGGGCCGCACAGGACTGGATCCCGAAGGCAACCATCGAGGCGGAGGACGACGGAGCAGTGCTCTCCCTCGTGAGCGGTGGCCATGGAATGGCGATCATGCCCGCGCTCTCCCTGGCCGGAGCGCCGGACTCGGTCGGGATCACCGACCTCGGCCCGGGGCGCCCGACGCGCCGGGTCGGCTTCGTGACCACCTCCGAGCTGGCCCGGTCCGCCGTCGTGCGCGCCCTGGTGAGGGAACTCCGGGCCACCGCCCCTGAGGGCGTCCCCCATCCCAACGGCCTTGCTCTGCAAGGCCGTTGAGACATGGGCCTTGCTGGTGACGAGGCGATGTCAGGCGGCGGAACCGACCCTGGCGGCCAGCGACTTGGCCTTCTCGGCCGCGTCCGCGAGAGCCTTCTCGCGGGATGCCTCCGCGAGGGGGATCAGCTCGGACATCGCCGGGTTCGAAGCGGCCAGCGTCAGCTCCGGGACGATGAAGTCGACCTCGGCGCCCAGCATTTCGGAAAGGAGCGCGCCCAGGTAGTTCTGCACGTACTCGAAGGGCTCGCGCGGGGTGCCCGGAGCGTACGAGCCGCCGCGGCTGGCGACGACCGTGATCGGCAGACCCTTGACGGTCGATTCGGGACCCGCGGTGCGGCCCATCAGGACGACCTGGTCGAGCCACGCCTTGAGGGTCGAGGGAATCGTGAAGTTGTACATCGGCGCGCCTATCAGGACCGCGTCGGCCTGCTCGAGCTCCGTGACCAGCTTCATGCGCTCGGCGAAGGCGGCCGCCTGCTCCGGGGTGTGCGCGGCAGGGTCGACGAACGCGGCGGAGGCGGCAAGACCGTCCAGGTGCGGGACGGGGTCGACGGACAGGTCGCGATAGACGACCGTGCCCTGGGGGTGCTGAGCCTCCCAGGCCTTGCGGAAGGCATCCGTCACCGCGCGGGATGCGGAGGCCCCGGCGGGGAACAGGGACGAGTCGAGGTGCAGCAGAGTGGCCATGAAGATCTCCCGAATGGTGGCACTTTTCGTAGGCCACTAGTGATAGCACAGCTACTTACTTTTTTTCACCCCCTCACAAGAGGGTAGTAGTCTGAGGCCATGGCGGACCAGGAAGAGCGCGACGGCGGGCAGCGGCACGAGCCGGAAGCCTGCGGCCGGGTGGGCGACGGCATCACGCAGGTCTTCGGGCTGCTCGGCAAGCGGTGGACGGGTCTGATCGTGTCCGCCCTCACCCAGGGGCTCGACCGTTTCACGGATCTCCGCCAGGCCGTCCCGGGCATCAGCGAGCGCATGCTCGCGGATCGGCTGATGGAACTCGTGGCTGCGGGGCTCGTCCTGCGCGAGGTGGACGAGGGACCACCGGTCCGGGTCTCCTACCGCCTCACCGAATCGGGCGCCGCACTGGAACCGGCCCTCACGGAACTGGCCCAGTGGGCCGAGAAGTACCTGCTCAACGGCAAGGGCAGCTGCTGAATACGCCCCCGCCCGGCGTGACAGACCCGCTCCCCCGAGCCCCGCGGTGATTCATTCGGGGCGGCCGAACCGGTGGGCCGCCCAGAGCAGGGCCAGGATTCCGACGGTCAGCAGGAGGGTGCCCTCCAGGAGCACGGGGGGCTGCCACCCGGACCACTCGACAGTCGTGGGGGCCGCCCGGTCCGGGACCCGTGCGGCGATGCAGCGGCGGAGCACGTCCACCCCGTAGGCCAGGGGATTGGCCGCGGCCAGTGTGTGGGCCCAGCCCGGCAGGTTCCCGACCGGGAAGAAGCCGCCGGAAAGGAGCAGCAGCGGCATCATCACCAGGCCGAGCAGCATGTTGAAGACCTCTGGCCGGTCCAGGGTCACGGCCAGGGTCAGCGCGAGGGCCGTGAGGGTGAAGGAGGTCAGCATCATGCCGACGAGGAGCGTCAGCAGCAGGAGCGGGTCGTAGGGGAGGCCGATCGCACCGACCAGGGCGAGGAGTACGGCTCCCTGCACCGTGGCGACGAGGGTGCCGCCGGCGCAGGTGCCGAGGAGCAGGATGGGCCGGCGGACCGGTGCCATCAGGAGTTCACGCACATAACCGCTCTGCCGGTCGGTGATCAGACGGATGCCGACCATGATGGCCGGAGTCTGGACCGTCATCATCAGCACGCCCGGGAAGAGGTACGTCTGGTAGCCGCCCCCCAGCGAGGAGTTGGGGATCAGGGCGGCCAGGCCGCCGCCCAGGATGAAGAGGTAGAGCATCGGCTGGACCAGCATCAGGCCGGTGTGGACGGGCTGGGCCGCCAGGCGCAGCAGGTCGCGGTGGACCAGCGCGTGGACGGCGCGCAGTTCGTGCCACAGGCGGGGCACCCGCTCGGGGCCGGTGCCGTCGCGGACCGCGGGCCGGTCGGGTGGGGAGGAGGCGTCCGAGGCCGGTGGAGCGGGTGCGGTCATGGGGCCTCCTCGATGGCCGCCGGGGTGGCGGCGGGAACCATGGCGGTCGGTGTCCCGTGGGACGGCGGGGCGTTGATGCTGCGACCGGTGTGGTGGAAGAACACGTCGTCGAGTGTCGGCGGGGTGGCGGAAGCGGCGTGCACCGCGATGCCCTGGTCCGCAAGTGCCGCGCACAGGCGGGGAATCCAGGTGCTTCCGTCGGGGATGCGCAGCGATACGCCGTCGGCGTCCAGGGTGATGGCGCGCCCCTCCGGCGCGAGCCCGGCGACGACGTGCCGGGCCGCCGCGTCGTCGCCCGTGCGCAATGCCACCCGGTCGTCGCCGATCGCGGCCTTCAGCGCCAGGGGCGTGCCCTCGGCGACGAGCCGGCCGTGGTCGATGATGCCGAGACGGTCGCAGTTCTCCGCCTCCTCCAGGTAGTGGGTGGTGACGAAGAGCGTGTTGCCGTGCTGGTCGCGCAGCGCACGCAGGTACTCCCAGATCTGGGCACGGGCGTGCGGGTCGAGTCCGGTGGTCGGCTCGTCGAGGAACAGCACCCGGGGGGCGTGGAGCAGGCCCCGGGCGAGTTCCAGTCGGCGCCGCATCCCTCCGGACAAGGTGCGTACCCGGGACCGCCGCCGGTCGGCAAGGCCCACCTTCTCCAGCGTCTCGGTGGCACGCAGGCGGGCGTGGCGGCGGCTCAGTCCGTAGAGGCGTGCGTGGATGTGCAGGTTCTGTTCGGCCGTCAGATCCGAGTCCAGGGCGCTCTGTTGGAAGAGCATTCCGACCCTGCGCCGCACCTCGTCCGGCTGCCTGATCACATCGACGCCCGCAACCGTGGCCTGTCCCGCCGTGGGCCGGGCCAGAGCGCACAGCAGGGAGATGGTGGTGGACTTCCCCGCGCCGTTGGGGCCGAGGAAGGCGAAGGTTTCACCCCGGTGCACGTCGAGGTCCAGGCCGTGAACGGCGTGGGTGGTGGCGCCGTCCGGACCCGGGTAGCTCTTGACCAGACCGCGCGTGCTGATGGCGTACGCCGACTGGACGGCGGACGGCTCCAGGTCCGGGGACGCGGCGGTGGTCGGCGGCAGGGTCGCTCGGGTGCGGGCCTCGTCGGCGGTGTCCGGCTGCATGGTCGCGTCCTCGTCTACGGGGGTGGCTGCCGCGGGCCTGCCCGCCAGCGGTCGCGGCTCCGGCCGGTGGCTGCGAAGGCAACCACCGGCCGGAGGTCTTGGACTAGGCGCAACTGACGCCGACGCACACGGTGTTGAGCAGGGTCAGCAGACCAGTACACGCACAGGTCCCGCCGAACTGTGCCTCGTCCACGCCGATCGGGTCGGTCTCCGGAAGGGCGTGCAGGTGCGCAAGAACTTCAAGGTCTTGGTTCTCCATGACTTTCTCCTTCTCTGTGAGGTGCTCGATGATGTGACGACAGGGACGATGGTGCGCGTCCCTGTCGCTCAGCCCGGCTGCTGGACCATCCAGTGCCGGGGGCCTGTGTGGCGGGTCCTGAGCAGGAACGCCAGGATTCCCGCGGATCCGTCGCTCCAGCTCGTCGAGACGTTCCCGTACTCGTTGGGGAAGACGACGTGGCTGTTGCGGTGGGCTCGTTCGGAACCGATGAGTCGGGCCAGGTCTTCGGCCATCGCGCGGTAGGCGGGATCGCCGGTGGCCTCGGCCATGTCGAGGAGGAAGTCGCCGTTGCCGGCGAGCCCGTGGCACTGGGTGAGGGCGGCGCGGGAAGCGCGCTCCACGACTGCTCGTGCGGCCTGGTGGGCAAGGTCGGCGAACCGCTTGTCCCCGGTCGCCTGCCAGAGGCGGATCAGGAACGTGCCGATGCCCGCCGAACCGTGGCACCAGTACGGGGCCGTGGGCACGTCCGTGGCCTGGGCCGGCCACTGGGCCGCCGCGCCGACCATCACGGCGTGGGTCACCAGGGACTCTCCGGCCGCCACGGCCAGCTGCATGTGTTCGGGCCGGTTGGAGACGGCTGCCGCGGTGAGGAGGAAGCAGCCGATGCCGGCCGTTCCGTGCGCGAAGCCGAGATAGCGTTTGCCGGCCTCCTGGGACACGGCTTCCGCCGGTACGGGCCAGCTCACACCGGGCGGCTCCACCCGTGCCGCGGCAGCCAGCCGGTCGGCGTCGGCGACGACCAGTTCGGCCAGGCGCGGGTCGCCTGTCCGGTGCCACAGGTGGGCGGCGGCGAGTCCGCTGCCCGCCGAGCCGTGGGTGATGTCGTAGCTGGGTGTCGACTCCAGCGGGGCCACGGCCAGGGCCACCGCGCGGTCCATGAGTTCACGATCCCCGATAGCGCGTCCGGCGTCGTAGAGCGCCCAGGCGGTTCCTCGGCCGCCGAAGTGCAGGCCCGGACGGATGGAGGCGGTATCGGTGCGGGCGGCCATCCAGTGGCCCGCGGTGGCGAGGAGGTCCGGCAGGCGTGGGTCGCCGGTGGTCTCGAAGTACCGGGTCAGGACGGTCAGCACCCCTGCCGCACCTTGCTGGACGGTGCAGGGGCCGGTCTCTCCCGCCTGGGTGGACACGGGCCACAGTCGACGGTCGTCGGCCGGGTTCATCGAATCGACGAGGTGGTTCACCATCCCGGCGATCGCGATCTCCGTGACGTCATGCGGCCCTTCGGTACGTCCCGTGTCGGTGGAGAGGCGCTCCGGCTGAACAGCGTTCGTCTTACGCAGGGCCTCGCGCGCCGCGGCCGGGGTCCATCGCTCGCCGGGTTCGTCCCTCGTCAGCCCGAGGATCACGTCGGTCAGGGCGTCCGGCAGGCGCAGCACGTCGGCACAGGCCGCGAGCCACTCGGCGAACCGCTCCTGCGCGGGCCTGGTGGCCGGCTCCTCCGTGAGCAGGTTCGCCACCTTGCCCGCGAGTACGAAGCACACGGTGGCGCCGAGGCTGTAGTAGTCGGCCGTCCGCGACACGGGAGCGCCGACCAGGCGCTCGGGGGCACTGAAGCAGGGGGTCCCCACCGTGGTCGGGAGCATGCTGTCGCCCTCCAGGACGGCGAGCTCCAGGTCGATGAGGCGCAGTTCGCCGTCGGGGCGGACCATGACATTGCCGGGGGTGAAGTCCCTCAGGATCCATCCTTGGGCGTGGGCCGCGTCGACCAGGTCCACCAGGCGATCGACCTGGGCGAGCGCGTCCGCTCGGTAGCGTTCGCTCCCGACGTCCCGGTAACGCTCGGCGACCCAGGTGTGCAGGGGCACGCCCGGTACTTCTTCCTGGGCGAGGAACAGGTGCCCGCCCGTCTCGAACATCGCGACCGGCTCGGGGGCAAGGCCGGTGCCCTTGAGTTTCTCCAGCGTCGTGGCCTCGGCCCGTAACCAGTCACGGACGTCGCCGCCCGAGGCATCGGCCTCGACGTGCGGCCGGGCTTCCTTGATCACCACCGCTCTGCCCGTGGTGACGTCCGTGCCCCGGTAGACGCCCCCCTTGTTGGTGTGCCGGATCGCTTCCCGTACCGAGAACCGGCCGCCGAGCAGCACCGGGCTGCTCGCCACGGTGTCCTGCTGCGGCGGGAGCGGCACCGAGGCGGGGAACGGGCTCACCGCCCATGACGGCGGCGCATACTGACCGGTTCGTTTGTCCTCGACGGGGTTGCCGTCGGGGTCCTCCATGAACCACACCAGCAGACCGTGCTCCGACAGCCTGCGCCGGCCGACGAAGGCTCCGTAACGGTAGTGGACCAGGCTGTTCGGGGCGTAGGGCTGGTCCGAGAGGATGCGCGGGCCGGCCAGTCCCGCGGTGGCGTTGTGCAGTTCGAGCGCCAGTCGGGCCGCGTCATCGTCGGAGGGCGGGTAAACGGTAATGAACTTGCCGGAACTCCCCCGGGGCGTAGCCCGTGAGTTGAGCGCGCCCACCTGTTCGAGCGACCGGGCGAACTTGAATATCGACTCCTCCCGCAGCAGCACGTCCAAAGCCCTCACCAGGACTTCCGGTGCCGACGCGGCCGTCGCGGACACATGAAGTTTCCAGCCCTGCTGACGACGAATACCAGAGGGGCGCACAAGGCGGCACCACATCTCGTCCACATCGGCCGTCCAACGCTCGCTCATGCCTGTGGCCTGCAGAGTCCGACGGAGCAGAACTTCGAGATCGACCTCGGTCGCGTGACTCGTCATGCGCGTCCCTCTCAACGGTGAAAACCGCTGGTGGAATATGCCTTCGGTAAGGAGAAAGGTATAGCTTGAAACCGCCGGAAGATACTTGATGCAGCTGGCGCACGGTGGCACTGGGGCAATACATGGCGCAGTCCGGCGCAAATGGAGGCGCACGGCCGTCGACAGACGGAAATAATCCATTTGTTCGACGTTTCGGTCGCGGCCACACGCAGTACAGGAAATGACGAGTTCAGGATCATTTCTCCACTTCGCAGCGCTTGTTCCGTCAAGAGAGCCATTGATCGATGGACCTGGCACCAAACTCGCAGGTCAGGCCAGTTTCCATGCACTGTCCGGCAAGGAGCACCGGTCCTCCGTCCCGCGCCCCGGTCCGGATCAAGCGGCGCCTTGATCAGCAGCACGGTCCGGTTGCGGCACGAGCCAGGGGCACGTCCCGCCGACCCAGCTTCGCCCTCGCCAGGCACCCGGTAAAGGGCACAATCCCGCCACCCTTCCCACCGCCGAAAGGGGCAGTCCAAGCCATCTGCACAACCATGATCGTCAGCCCGATTCAAGCCTTCACTAAAGATATTGAATCGTCAACTCATTCGACGCGTTTCATTAATGGCGAATGAGCCGGGCTCATGCAGAACTGCTTCGACGTCACACGCAGAACAAACGGAACAAAGGAAATACGAATCAACCCTTGAAACAATTCGATGCGGCATTACCGCAGGCGACCCGGGTGGTTGAGCTGCATCGTCGAGAAGCTGAGCGTCGCGGTCACCCCTTGCGGCGACCGCCCGCTCCGCGCAGATACGAAGGGTGTCATGGAATTCCGCACGCTCCTCGGGCGCCGCCAGGTCGTGAATCGACCACCGAAGGTTCTCAGTCCCCTCGGGGAGAATGCCGCGTGGAGAACAGCAGTTGCCCATGGGCCTCTGTCTTGCGAGCGTGACTTGCCTCGTGGTCGGCTGTGGGAGACGAGTCGGCTCCGGTGGCAGTCGGGAGGTCGGTCAGCGCGGTGATGTGCGCTCCGGGCTCATCGCGCCCCCGGCGGCAACCGCGCGCCGTCTCGGGGGGAATCCGGCCACCGCGTACGCCGGTTCACCGCAGGGAGCAGGGCCGATTAGCAGCGGCCGCTTCTCGTCAGGCGCTCGGCGGCTTCGATGCCGCCGGGACCAGGCAGCGCCGACCCGGTCGGACGGATCGAGCGGGTGCGTCGCGCGGACGGGTCGAGCGGACGCGACCCGCCGGTCGCACTCCCCCGGTGTCTGCGCCCGGGCCACTCGCTTTGCTGCCCACCCCCCGTGCGGGCGGGGCGAGGGACTTCGTCATTTATGCTTCAGGGCGGCCTCGGGGTGGCGGGTCCGAACAGTGGCCACGTGACGGCTGAGCTGAACGTTCTTGGGGAGTCGACTCTCCGCCGACACGCGTCTTCGTCGGTGCGGGACGCGCAGCCCGGCCCGCCCGCGAGCAGAGATCCCCCGGGGAGAAGTGAGGAATGCCAGTGATCTGCGTCGGAGGCATGATCGGGATCGGCAAGACGAGCGTTGCCGAACTGCTCGCGAAGGAGCTGGGCAGCGCGGTCTTCTACGAGAGCGTGGAAGACAACCCGATCCTTCCGCTCTTCTACACGGCAAGCCCCGAGGAGATCCAGGCGAAGCGCTATCCCTTCCTCCTCCAGCTCTACTTCCTGCAGACGCGGTTCGCCTCGATCAAGGAGGCGTACAAGCAGGGCGACAACGTCCTGGACCGGTCCATCTACGAGGACTGGTACTTCGCCAAGGTCAATCACGACCTGGGCCGCATCAGCTCCCTGGAGATGCAGGTCTACGAGGGCCTGCTCAACGAGATGATGCGCGAGATCGACGGCCTGCCGTACCGCAAGGCGCCCGACCTCATGGTCTACCTCAAGGCCGACTTCGACACCGTGCTGCACCGCATCGGGCTGCGGGGCCGCGACTTCGAGCAGGACGAGAGCCTCGTCGAGTACTACCGGACGCTGTGGGCCGGCTACGACGACTGGGTGCACAAGCACTATTCCGCGAGTGACGTCCTCGTCGTCGACATGAACCACACCGATGTGGTGAACAACCCCGAGGACGCGGCTCGCGTGGCGCAAGAGGTCAAGGCCGCCCTCGCGGCGGCCGGCCCCCGGAACTGAACCCGTTCCCAAGCCCAGCGATACCCGCTCGTCGCCCGCGCCCGCCGCACCGCCCCTGGACGTAGTCCGGGGTCGCGGCAGGCGCGCCCTCGCGTTCCGCAATGTCGCGGCCGGTCCACGAACGCCCTGGAGTCCGCCCCTCGCGGACCAGCCCGTCAGGCGGGAAGGAGTTCGGCCAGCCGGACGAGGACGGCGTCGATTTCGGCCGGTGTCAGGGGCACGAGTTCGAGCAACACCTCCTCCGCGCCGGGCCGACCGCCCGGCATGACCCAGATCGATGGTGAGCCCGACCGCAGCGCGCTCTCCAGGGCCGCGGCGTCCATGCGCGATACGGCGGGGTCCACCGTGAGCCGAGCGCGTTCGAAGGGCAGCCCGGTCGGGTCGGGGACGGGCGCGGCGGTGACTCCCCGAAGGGCATCGGTCCGCGCGACGAACTCCGCCACCTTGTCCGCCTGTTGCCTCTTCCATGCCTCCATGTCCAGTCCGTGTCGCGCCTCCAGCGCGGCGAGGACTCCGACGACGGCCTCCTTGCTCGCCTTCATCGCACGGCCGATACCCCGTTCCTGCGCCCGCACAGCCGCCACCGCACCCGCTCGGCCCACCACGAGGCCGGCGGTCGGCGATCCCAGGTACTTCTGCCCGCTGACGGTCACCAAGTCCGCACCCGTACGCAGCAGTTCATCGACGCGGAAGTCCTGGGCGGCACCGTCGACGACGACGGGCACCCCGTGGCGGTGCGCGACCGCCACCGCTTCGGACAGCTCGGCACCGGCCCCGCGTACCAGACGGGAGGACACCAGCAACAGGCACGCGACATCAGGGCGCGAGAGGCCGTTCTCCAGGTCCTCCAGCGTGTACGCCTCCTCGGTGCCCACGGCGACCGGAACAGCACCCGCAAGCCGTACGGCCTGCGTGATGGAGTGGCCGTAATCGACCGCGTGGCCCGCCGGCAGGACGACGGCGCGGGGCATCCCGGTCGTGTCCGGCAGGGCCGCGATGCGCTCCGCGGACTCCCCCGTCATCGTGGCCGCGACCGCGAGGGTGATCGCGGACGCCGTGCAGTGCACCACCGTCCCCGCCTCTGCCCCGGCGAACCGGGCGAGCGCGCGATCGGCCACGTCCTGGAGTTCCGCCATGACGAAGAACTCCGACAGGGCCGCGGCGACCGCCGTGGCAACACCCTCCCCACTGCGTGAGACGCCCAACGGGGTGTACGGGCCCCGCGCGTTGATGATCCGGGTGAGTCCGTAGGTGGAGTGAAGTCCCATGGACGACATCCTGCCTGGCTGACGGGATCAAGTCCCCGACGGGGGTGCCCGGTTGATCCACCGCGGGTCCGCCCGGCCCGTGACTCGTCCTGGAGGCCCGCCGTCGGGCCCGGGCGGGGATGCGGGCCGGCCGACTGGAAGGGCGGACCCTGCCGATCGGCCGCCGCCCGGGCGGGCAGCCCCCGACTGCCTGGCCGAACCACCCGGCTGCCGGGCTCAACTCCCCGTGCTGCGCAGGTTCTCACGCACCTTGGCGATGGCGAAGCCCCAGCCCTGCTGGACGGTGGGCTTGGCCGGGACGGCGATCTCGTCAGGGTTGGTGAGCACGTCGAGGAGGACGGGACCGGGCTCGGCGAAGGTGCGCTCGATCGCTTCGGCCAGATCTTCGGCGCGCTCCACGCGAATGCCCTTGATGCCGAGCGCCTCGGCGACCGCCGCGAAGTTTGGGTTGTCCAGGACGGTGCCGAACTCGGGCAGACCGGCCTGCTCCTGTTCGAGCTTCACCATGCCAAGGCGCCGGTTGTCGAAGACGACGAGCTTGACGGGCAGTCGCTCGGTACGGATCGTCATCAGGTCGCCGAGCAGCATGGACAGACCGCCGTCGCCGCAGAACGCGATGGTCTGGCGGTCGCGGTCCAGGAACTGCGCGCCGATGGCCTGCGGCATCGCGTTGGCCATGGACCCCAGGTTGTAGGAGCCGATCAGCCGTCGGCTGCCGCGCATCTCGACGAAGCGGGAGAGCCAGACGGTGGCCATGCCGGTGTCGGAGGTGAACACGGCGTCGTCGTCGGCCGCGGCGTCCACCGCGGCGGCGAGCGCCTCGGGGCGTACGAGGTGATCGCGGTTGTCGAAGGCGGAACGGACCTTGCCGATCAGGCCCTTGTCATGGCCGGGTGCGGCGAGCCTGCGCTGGCCGTCCTGCCAGTGCGTGAACTTCTCGCGCGCGGAGTCGAGGTGCTTTCGGTCCTCGCGGGGGGCTACGCGCTCCAGGAGGCCGCGCACGGTGGGGCCGACATCGGCGGCGAGCGCCACGTCGACGGGCACGCGTCGCCCGATGTGCTCGGCCACGCGGTCCACCTGGACGACCTTCTTGCCCTCCGGGTACCACTCCCGATACGGGAAGTCGGTGCCGAGCAGGACCAACGTGTCCGCGTGGTCCATGGCATGGGCGGCGGCCGGGTTGCCGATCAGGCCGGTCTGGCCGACCTGGAAGGGGTTGTCGCCCTCGAAGCCCTCCTTGGCCTTGAGGGTGAGGACCATGGGTGCGGCGAGCCGGTCGGCGAGGGCGAGGACATCGTCACGCGAGGTCCGGGAACCACGGCCGACGAGAAGGGTGACGTTCCCGCCTTCGTCGATGAGGCGGGCGGCCTCGTCGAGGGCCGGGTCGTCAGGACGGTTCTCGGAACGGGCGACGGAGAGCCGCAGCGGCCGGTCGTTGGGCAGCTCCTGGTCGCCGATGTCGCCGGGGATGGTCAGGACGGCGACGCCCCGGCGGCCGATCGCGGTGCGCACGGCGACCTCAAGGAGGGCGGGGAGCTGCTCGGGCGAGGTGACGGTGGCGCGGAAGACGGCAACGTCCTTGAAGAGGAGGTCGTTGTCGACCTCCTGGAAGTAGTCGGTGCCGACCTCGGAGCGCGGCACCTGCCCGGCGATGGCGAGCACGGGCGTGCCGCTCTTGGCCGCGTCGTACAGGCCGTTGAGCAGGTGCACCGAGCCGGGGCCGACGGTGCCCATGCAGACGCCCAGGGTGTCGGTGAGCTGCGACTGGGCTCCGGCCGCGAACGCGGCGGCCTCCTCGTGGCGGCAGCCGACCCAGGAGAGGGCGTCGGAGGTCCGGATGGCGTCGGTGAGCGGGTTGAGCGCGTCACCCACGACTCCGAAGACCTGCCGCACTCCGAGTTCTTCGAGGGCATCGACGAAGAGGCGGGCGACGGTGCGGGACATGGAGGGGTGTCCTTTCTGTGGGGCCGGCCCGCGGGGCGTGGCCCGCGGTTCTTCAGTGATCGGGCGTCGGGTCCGTACATCCGGTGCGCCGGGCGCGGATGGTTCAAACAGGATGGGGCGAAGGGGACTGCCGAGCGGTCAGCCGGTGAAGCTGTCCGGATCGGCCGCCTTCCAGTCGGCGCCCCACCCGGCGGGCGGGTCGAGGGTCAGCTCGCCGGGCTTCAGCCACTCGTAGAGCTCCGCGTAGGAGCGGAAGTCGTCGCCGTCGGTGGCGCGGCGGCGCAGCAGGTGCGGGCCGAGGTCGCCGGGGTCGGAGACCCCCATCGCGGCCATGATCTTCAGGGCGCTGGAGACGGTCGCCTCCTGGAAGCGCTCGACCCGCTCGGACTTGTCCGCGACATCGAGGGCTCGGGCCCGGCGCGGGTCCTGGGTGGTGACGCCGGTGGGGCAGCGGTTGGTGTGGCAGCGCTGCGCCTGAATGCAGCCGACGGCGAACATCATGGCGCGGGCCGCGTTGGTCCAGTCGGCGCCCATGGCAAGGCGCTTGACGATGTCGGAGCCGGTGGCCACCTTGCCGCTGGCGCCGATCCGGATGCGGTCGCGCAGTCCGGCGCCGACCAGCGCGTTGTGGACGGTGATCAGCCCTTCGGTGAGCGGCATGCCCAGGTGGTCGGCGAACTCCAGCGGGGCCGCGCCGGTGCCGCCTTCGGCGCCGTCGACGACGATGAAGTCGGGGGTGATGTTCTCCGCGATCATCGCCTTGCACACGGCGAGGAACTGCACGCGGGAGCCGGGGCAGAGCTTGAAGCCGACCGGCTTGCCGTCGGCGAGCTCGCGCATCCGGGCCAGGAACCGCACCATCTCGCGCGGGGTGGAGAAGACGCGGTGGTACGGCGGTGAGACGACCGTCTCCCCCTCGGGGACACCGCGGACCTGGGCGATCTCGCTGTTGACCTTGTCGCCGGGCAGTACTCCTCCCATGCCGGGTTTGGCGCCCTGGGAGAGCTTGAGGGAGACGCACTTGACGGCCGGGTGAGCGGCTTTCTCGCGGAACTTGTCCGGATCGAAGTCGCCGTCCTTCGTACGGCAGCCGAAATAGCCGGTGCCTATCTCCCAGATGATGTCGCCGCCGGGACGCAGGTGGTACTCGGAGAGGCCCCCCTCACCGGTGTCGTGGGCGAACCCTCCCCGTGCGGCGCCCGTGTTGAGAGCGAGGACGGCGTTGCCGGAGAGGGAGCCGAAGCTCATCGCGGAGACGTTGAGCAGCGCCATGTCGTACGGACGCGTGCAGTCGGGGCCGCCGACCCGCACCCGGGGTGCCTCCTTCGGCATGTCGACCGGACGCATCGACGGCACCAGGAATTCGTAGCCGCGGCTGTACATGTCGCGCTCGCTGCCGAAGGGCTCCTCGGCGTCGACGCCCTTGGCCCGCTCGTAGACGATGCTGCGGGTGTCGCGGTCGTAGGGGCGGCCGTCGTAATTGCGTTCCACGAAGTACTGCTGGAGCTCGGGGCGGATCGCCTCTAGGAGGAAACGGGCGTGCCCCAGAACGGGATAGTTGCGCAGGACCGAATGGCGCCGCTGGAGCAGGTCGTAGCATCCGAGCAGGGCGATTGCGCCGAGCAGAGCCCCGGCGAACCACCACCACGGCGAGACGACGAACGCCGAGGTCACCGCTGCGGCTGCACACACAATGAGTAGGGCCACGGCCCCGAATCGCACCATGGGTGACCGGATATCCGGGATCGAGGCATTCATGTACGCCCAGGACCTTCGCTCCCGCCTCGGACTCGGCCGAGGACGCCACCGGTTCCGTATCCCGCTACCCCCGGGCCATCGGGGCACGCTCCCTGGGGACGGCGTGGTTGGGGCGGTGTTGTTCCAGAGGGTTGTTCCAGAGGCCGACGAACCGCCACCGGCGCCTGGTCCGGGTCGGACCGGTTCGCCGCCGCCCGCTCTTCGCCGGCCGCACTCTCAATAACCGGTTGGAGAGCAGGTCGACCACTGCTATGTTTTCGGAGGCCGTGCAAGACGTAGAGGAGGTGGTACCCGTGAACGCAGTATCGACATGGGTGCTCCCCTCCGGGGTCATGGTCGGGCGATAGTCAGGTCGTCCGGGAGCGCCGTTCCAGTGCACTCCCGAAAGGCAAGACCATGCGGTTCGCTTCTGAACAGCACCTCGAAGACGGCGTCCGTGAGCGCCATTTCACCCTCGGTGGGATCCCCGGCATCCTGTGGACCCCCGCATCCGCCACCCCGACCACACCGGCACCACTGATTCTGCTCGGCCACCCTCCCCTCGGGCTGCGCAAGATGCACCCGCGGTTGGTGGCCCGGGCCCGGCACTCCGCGGCGGACGGCTTCGCCAGTGCCACCATCGAGCTCCCCGGAAGCGGTGACCGGCCTCGTCTGGCCGCCGTCGAGCAGTCCCGAGCCGACCTGCGCCGGGCGCTGGCGGCCGGCGAGCCGGTCAGCGACGAGGTCGTCGACGCCGTCGTCCTCCCGTTGGTCGACAGGGCGGTCCCGGAGTGGCAGACCGCCCTGGACGCGGTCCTGTCGCTGCCCGAGATCGGCGGCCCGGTCGGATACTCGGGCGGAGTGATCTCCATCGGCATCCGGCTCGCGCTGGTCGAGCCACGCATCTCGGCCGCCGTTCTGTTCGCCGGGAGTTTCGTGCCTCGCGCCGTGTTCGAGGAGGCCCGGCAGATCACCATTCCGCTGCACGTCCTGCTGCAGTGGGACGACGAAGGCAACGACCGCCAGGCAGCCCTGGACCTGTTCGACGCCTTCGGCTCCCAGGACAAGTCCCTGCACGCCAATATGGGCGGGCACACCGGCGTTCCGCAGTTCGCAGGGGAAGCCGCCGCCCAGTTCTTCACCCGGCACCTGAAGTGAGGCCATGCCGACGGACCGGTAGCACCTAGCGGCTGATGGCGGCAGGCCGGCCACCCATCGAGGGCGGTGCCCTGCCGCCGTCACCGCTCATTACGTCGCGGGGCCGCCGTCACCGCTGACCACCTCGCGGGCCTCTGCTGATTCTCGGCAGGGGCCCGCGCTGCGGCGGCATGTGGCCCCATGCCGCGGTGTGCGGCTGGGCCCAGTCACCCTTGTTCCCGTGGCCGCTCGCCCCTAGCCCACACCTCCGGTCAGCGCAGAGAGCGGATCGCCGGGCTCGTGGCCACCATGCCTGCGCACGCCAGGACGGCGCCGCCGCACACCAGGAACAGCGTCGTCGTGCCGAAAGGGACCAGGACACCGGCAAGCAGGTAGGAGAAGGGGTCGAAGGCCACCGTGGCGAGGACGACGAGGCTGAGCACCCGGCCCAGCAATCGCTGCGGAACCCGCTCCTGCAGGGTGGCCACGACGACCACTCCGAGGAACGCGGACCCGAGGCCGATGAGCGAGACGACCGCCGTGGCGGCCACGACATCGGTGACGGCCGCCAGTCCGGCCATGCCCGCGCCGATCGCCGCGACCCCGCCGACCACGGTCCAGCCGCGCCGGGCGGGCGGGCGCCACCCGGCCACGAGTGAACCGGCCAGCGAACCGGCACCGAAACCGGAGAGCACGATGCCCAAGGACCCGGCGCCGCCGAGGCGTTGATCGGCGAGCACCGCTCCACCCACGAGCACGGGACCCACGACCGTGATGTTGATCAGCGCGATGGCTGCCAGCATCCCCCGCACCACCGGCTCGCGCCACGCGTATCTCAAGCCCGCACCCAGGGCACGCGCGGTGCTGACCCGCTCACCGTCGACCTCGTCCGGCCCGGCAGCGCCCCCGGCACGTTCGCCACGCCGCACCGCCCGGATGGGCATGCTGAGGGCGACGGCGGCCAGCGCGGCCAGCACCACGATCCCTCCGAGCGTCGCGTCGAAGCCGACGACGGCGATGACTCCGGCGGCCACCGCGGGGCCGACCAGATCGCCCCCCGACTCCGCGCCCTGCACGAGCGCGTTGACCCGGGCGAGCTTCTCGGTCGGTACGACGGCGGGAAGCAGTGCGAGGGCTGCGGGGAAGTACGCGGCGTCGGCGGCACCGAGCAGTCCGGAGAGCAGGGCGACCGTCGCCACCGATGGCGAGGTGAGGGTGACCAGGGCGCCGAGGGCGAGCAGGACCGCGACCCGGAGCCAGGCCGCGCCGGCCGCGATACGGGCGGGACCGACGCGGTCGACCAGCACGCCCGCGGGAAGCAGGAGCGCCGCTCGTGGCAGTGCCACTGCCACCAGGACGAAACCCGTGGTCATCCCCGGTTCCGACAGCTTCAGCACGAAGAGCGTGAGCCAGATGAGGAACAGCGCGTCGACCACGGCCGCCAGGCCCTGGCCCACGATCAGTCGGCGCAGGTGCGTGTCGCCGAGCGGTTCGCTCGGCAGGGATCGGGCGGTCGGCTCCGTCGTCATCGCCCGCTCCCCGCGGCGCCATCTGGATCGCCACCGTGCGGAAAGCGATCGACCACAGGAGCCTTGATGGGTAACCCCCTTGCAGCACAGTCCAGTTGACGGATCGGCTCGATGCCCGCGTCGTCACCGCCGCCGGGTCCGCACCCGGCTGAACCCGGACGGTCGGGACCGCCCCTCTCTCCGATCGACAACTGGAACACATCCACTCGCTTCCGATGGGACGCGCTGCGTCGGCAGACTCACCCTGCCTGTCACTAGGCGATGTGCGTGCCTCCGTCGACCGTCAGGGTGGTGCCGGTGATGTAGGACGACGCGTCGGACACCAGGAAGACCAGGGCCGCGGCGAGCTCCTCGGGCTGCCCGACGCGGCCCGCGAGCACCCGCGGCATCATCGCTTCGAGATAGCCCTCGGCGTAACCGTCCGTCATCTCGGAGGTGAAGAGGCCCGGCGCCAGGGCGTTCACACGGATGCCCTTGGTGGGGGTCCACTGCTGGGCGAGATCTCGAGTGAGCCCGAGCAGTCCGGCTTTCGAGGCCGAGTAGGCGGCTTGCGGCAGGCCGCCGGTGACCAGCGCGAGAATGCTGGAGATGTTGACGATGGCGCTGCCGGGCAGCATCACCGCGCCCGCGGCCTGAGCCATCCAGTAGGAGCCGTTGAGGTTGATGTCGACGACTTCGCGGAACTGCTTCGGCGTCTCCTGCGCCGCGGGTATCTCGCTGCTGATGCCCGCGTTGTTGACGAGGACGTCCAGCCGTCCGAACGTCCGCACCGCCGCGTCGACCAGAGCGCGGCAGTCCTCCGGCCTGGCGATGTCGGTGGGCACCGCGATGGCCCGGCGGCCGAGCTTCTCGACGGCCGTGCGCACGGCCTCCAGCTTCTGCGTACGCCGCGCGCCGAGAACGACATCGGCGCCGGCCTCGGCCAGGGCGGTGGCGAAGGCGACGCCCAGCCCGGAGGAGGCTCCGGTGACCACGGCGACGCGACCGTCGAGCCGGAAGCGATCCAGAACGCTCATGCCCAACTCCCCCTGTGCGTAGCGATGTTGGTCCACCCGAGCCGAACGGTCCGACGGCTGATCACGTGGTCGACGGTCGATCGCATCGGCAGCGGTCATCGATGGCCGGCGATGTAGCTCACCGTCTCGCCGACGGTCTTCAGCTCCGCGATCCGGTCGTCGGGGAACTTCACCGCGAAGCGGTCCTCTAGTGCCACGGTGATCTCCACCATCGACAGGGAGTCGATGTCGAGGTCGTCGATGAAGGACTTCTCGGTGGTCACCTGGGCGGAGTCGACGCCGGCGACCTCTGCGACGATCTCGGCGAGGGTGTTGAGGATGTCGGTGTTGTTCGCCACGGGGCATCTCCTTCTGGGGGACGGGGTCGGCGTGGGTCGGCGTGGGTCGGTCGTCTCTCGGGGCGGCATCGGCATGGGCGGGATGCCGTGCCGGTGCGCAGCCTCGGTCCGTCGCGCCCGTCGTGCCCGTCCGCCACTGGCCGGAAGGGCGAAGGCCGGAGGGAAGGTCAGAGCCCGAGGCGCCTTCGGTAGGTGAGGAGGGTGCGCAGAAACCCGTCCATCTGCTCCTCGGTGTGTCCCGCGTGCGGGAAGAGGCGCAGAAGCGCCCGGTTGCGTGAGACGGCCGGGTAGGAGAAGACGGGGACGAGGTAGCCGTCTTCGACGAACCACTCCCGCATCTGCAGGGCGGCGGCGTCGCTCCCGATCGGCACGGAGAGCATGTACGAATCGGTCGGCGTGGTCGGTGTGTCGGTCTCGTGCATCTGACGGCGGAAGCGGGCGGCGTGTGCCAGGTAGTCGTCGACGATCGCCGGATCGTCGGCGAGGGCGTCGATCGTGCGCTTCGCGGCGTAGGCGGTGGGCGGCTGGATGGCGGCCGTGAACATCGAGGTACCGGAGAGCAGTTCAAAGGCGTCGATGGCCGTCGCGGGTCCCGCGATCGCGCCGCCTTCCAGGCCGATGGCCTTGGAGAGCGACACCATGACGAAGTCGGCCCGGTCCCGGATCGCGGCCGCTTCCCTGGCGTAGGGACGGTTCTCGGGCCCGTACACCATGAAGCCGTTCGCGTCGTCGATCATGCTGATGGCGCCGTGCCGGTCGCACTCGTCGAGGATTTCGACGAGCGGCCCCATGGTGCCGTCGGCCGAGTAGATGCTCTCGGCGATCACCACGGTCTTGCGGGCCCGGACCCGTGCCAGAATGCGGGCCAGGTCGGAGACGTCGTTGTGCCGGAACGCGTGGACGTTGCGCCCGTAATCGAGTCCCTCCAGGCCCTTCCAGATGCTCCAGTGGACGTCACGGTCGACGACGAAGACGGTGTCGTGGTTGCGTACCTCTATCCCGGCGTCGAAGTGCGCGGAGCTGCTCATGGCGTGCACGAACCCGATGTTGGCGAGCAGCCCCGTGGCGAAGCTGATGGCCCGTTCCTTGCCGGTGTGGCGGGCGATCGTGTCTTCGAGCACCTGGTGCGGGCGGCAGATCCCCTGGGTCATCCTCGATCCGCTGGTGCTCAGGCCGTGAGCGAGCGCCCCTTCGGCGAAATGACGCTGTACGGGCAGATGGCGCTCCAGTTCGAGGAAGCTGATGCTGGCGAAGTTCACCAGCTCCTGGCCGTTGCGGACGATGGTCGGGCCGACGGGACCGTCCACCACGGGCGGGCGGTATGCCGTGTCGTGCGTGTTCGCCTCGACGAAGGCGGCGAACGCCCACGGGGCCAGGCGGTCCACGGAGGGTGCGGCGATGCGGGACGCGGTCATGGTGAGGCTTCTCCTCCACGAGGGGCGCGGGGCGGTAAGGGCTCCAGGGCTGTGGCGAGATGGCCGAGCGAGGCCGTGCCGGCCAGCTCGTCCGACGCGATCCCGGTGAAGCCGAACTGGCATAGCAGCGCCAGCAGTTGGGGGACGGCGACCAGCGTCACGCCGTGATCGGCGAGGCAGCGGTTCATGTCCACGGCGTCGGGGCTGTCGGGCGTGCCGGCCGGAAGACCACCGGGGGCGACGGCTGCCACGGCGGCCGCCAGCGCCCGTTCGGCACGCGTCGCGGGCGGGCGCGTCGAGGTCGGCAGGGTTCCCGTGTCGCCGGTGGTCATGGGACGCAACTGGTCGGCGGGACGGGTCGGTTCGGGGGTGGTCGAGGTCAGGAGGTAGCGGCCCGGGGCCACGAGACCGGGCACTTCGTCGAGGTGGTCCAGGACATGGCGGTGCAGCTCTTCCGGGGTGACGTCAGGGTCGACGAGGACTTGGGCGACGAGGCGCGGCTCGTCGTCCTGCCCCGCGGCCTCTCCACTGGGAGACACCGTTACGTCGTGCACTCCTGGGTGGCAGCGCAGCACGTCCTCGACGTCCGCCAGGCGCACCCAACCCTGCGGAGCACGCCACCATCCGGGGGCGGCCGGCACGGACGGGTGTTCCGGGACCGGGCACTCGGCGCCGGCGGCGAGCGCATGCAGGAGACCGCACAGCCGGACGGGCAGTTCCACGGCCTGCCCGGCGTCGAGCAGATGGTCCCCGACGGTGACGTCGAGGGTGACGACCCCTTCGTCGCGCCCGAGGTCGACGTAGAGGGTGTCGCAGGGCTCGTCCGGGATGCTCGTGATCCAGGTCGCCGACCCGCCCGGCGGACCGTACTGTGCGGGGACCAGGTAGTCGCGTGGCCAGGAGTAGCAGTTGTACTCGATGGTGGGGACGGTCACGACACCGCGCCGCCGGTCCATGCGCGCCTGGGCGGCGACCAGTTCGGCGGGGCGCCACTGACCGTGCCGGTAGGCCGCGGCGGAGGCGGCCGCGACCGAGGCGACCACCTCGCCGAAGGCCGCGCCCGGGCGGAGGTCGATCTGTACCGGAACGGTCAGTGCCCGGACGCCGATGGTGTTCCGCAGATCCGCTCGGGCTCGGTTGGAGACCACCACGGACGCGAGGAACCGGTGTTCGCCGGTGCGGGTGGCGACGTCGTGGGCCAGGGCCGCGAGCAGAACGAGCTCCGGGCTGGCGCGATGGCGACGGGCCAGGCGGTCGAGGTCGGCGCAGGCGTCCACCGAGCGGTGCTGGAGGCGGTGGCGCCCGGCGCCCTCGGGCACCCCGCCGAAGGGGGCCAGCACGCCGGTCGGGTTGTCCGCGAGACGCGTCAGCCATTCGCGCTCCGCCGCGCGGGCGCGCTCCAGGGGCTGGGTGGCAGCCATGTCCAGCGGGTGCGGGCTCCCTTTCAACGGGGCGTCGCCACCGCGCAGTTGATCGTGCAGCTGGCTGATCAGAACCGCGAGGCCCCAGCCGTCGATCAGGACGTGATGGGCGGCCATCAGGACCGCACGCGGCTTACCGCCCTCCAGCAGCACCCTGGCGAGCCAGGGCGGGTTTCGCTCGGGGTCGATGGGGCGGGCGGCCAGCGCTGCCGTGGCGGCCTCCAGGGTCCTGGCATCGGTGTGGGCGACGTCCACGAAGTCGACCGGCAGCGGAGCCCAGTCCGCTTGGTGGACGTGCTGTACGGGACGGAGCGGGTCGACGGTGGTGCGCAGCGCCTCGTGGCGGGCGGTGAGGGACGTCAGCGCCACGAGCACGTCGGCGACGGTGGCCGAGGCAGGCACGTGGCAGTGGTCCGCGAGCGGCGTCGGGTTCACCCGCCGCTGCGCGGGGATGGTGTGCTCGAACCAGTGCCACTGCTGGATCCAGGTCAGCGGCCCGCTGCGCGTGACGGTGGTGGGGCTCGGGGCCGGTTGGGGAAGGTGGTTCACGACCGGGTCCTCATACGGCTCGGACTACGAGAGCGGCATTGTGGCCGCCGAAACCGAACGAGTTGCTGAGAGCGGTCCGCATGCCCGCGTGATGCTGCGCCTGGTGCGGTACGAAGTTGATGTCCGGGTCGATCGGTTCGTCGCAGTTGATCGTCGGCGGGACGTCACCGGTGCGCAGGACCTGGATGGAGGCCACGAGCTCGACCGCGCCGGCGGCACCGATCATATGGCCGGTCATCGACTTGGTCGAGCTGACGGGGATCCGGTCGACGCGGTCGCCGAGCACCTTGCGCAGGACGGCCGCCTCGGTCGCGTCGTTCAACTGCGTTCCGGTTCCATGCGCGTTGACGTAGTCCACGTCCGATCCCGATGTCCTCGCGTCCCGCAGCGCCGCCTCGACGGCGAGGCGCGCGCCGCGGCCCTCGGGGTGCGGGGCGGTCCAGTGATGGGCGTCGGAACTCGCTCCGTACCCGATGAGTTCGGCCAGGGGCGTCGCTCCCCGGCGCGCGGCCACTTCGGCGGATTCGAGCACCACCACGGCGGCCCCTTCACTCATGACGAACCCGTCGCGGTGCACGTCGAAGGGCCGGCACGCCGCCGTCGGGTCGTCGTTGCGTCTGGACAGCGCGCGGGCGTTGCCGCTGCCGGCGAGATCGACGGTGGTGACACAGGCGTCGGCGCCGCCGACGAGCACGACGTCGGCCTCCCCGTGGCTGATCATGCGCATTCCCGCGCCTATCGCGTCCGCACCGCTGGCGCACGCCGTGCTCTGGGCCCGGCTGGGGCCCTGGGTGCCGAGTCGCATGCTGATCTCACCGGCCGCGCTGTCCATGGCCGTCGTGACCTGGGTGAAGGGGCTGATGGCCCGTGGCCCCTTGTCGCGCAGGATGTTCGCGGCGCGGTAGATCGACCCCACGGGGCCGTATCCACTGCCGATGATCACGGCGACCCGCGGCGCCAGCCGTTCGTCGACGACGAGTCCGGCGTGCTCGCAGGCTTCGAGTGCCGCGGCGATGGCGTATTGCGCATAGGGGTCGGCGCGACGACTGACCTTGGGGGGCATGTAGCGGCCGGGGGTGAATCCGCGGACCTGGCCGCCGATGCGGACGCCGAGGTCGGTCACGTCGATCGTGTCCACGGTGTCGATGCCGCTGCGCCCGGCCAGCATCGCCGCCCACGTCTCGTCGACGCTGTGGCCCACCGGCGTGACGGCACCGTACCCGGTGACCATGACCCGGCGTCGGCCGTCACTTCGCTCCCTTGCCTCTGTCACTGGGGAACCACCTCGGCGTCGCTGATGCACGGGGGGATGTCGTCGGGGGCGACCGGGACCATGAGCACGGCTGTGCCTCCCTGGGCGCAGAACCGGCGTGCGGCGGCGACTTCGTCGGTCAGCGCGGACTTGTCGCGCAGTACTCGGTAGTGGATGTCCGAACCGTCCACCACGGGTGGTGGCGCTCCCGGCCGGGTGAAGGGGTAGCGCTCGGCGTCGAGGCCGAGGCGGGCGCGCTGGGCGTCCAGCCAGCCGTAGCCGCCGTTGCACAACACCACGTACAGGACACCACCGTGGGTCGGTGCGGTGACGGCGATGTCCGCGCGGGCCGCGAGGAAGGCCCCGTCCCCGATGAACGCGGTGACTTCGTGGCCCGGGGCGGCCAGCTTGACCCCTACGGCCGCGGCCGCGCCGAATCCCAACGGGGTCTGCTCGGAGGGCACGATGGACCCGCCCCCCACGTGGAAGGGGAAACAGTAGGACCACATGTCCTGCAGCCCGTTCTCCTGGACGAGGACGTGCCGCTCTCCCGCGGTGGCGTCGAGCGCGGCGAGCAGCTCGGGGATGCGGATTCCCGGCAGCACGGCCGCGCGCATCAACTCGCCTTCCACGTCGAGGGACATGGCCTTGCGCGCGACCGCGACCCTGTTCGCCCACTTCTCGGCCGCATCCGTGTGCTCGGGCTCGCGGTCCTCCTCCAGAGCCCGCGTCCAGCCGAGTACGGCGTGCCGGGCGTCGCCGAGCACCCGCGGGCCGAAGAACTCGGCCGAAAGCCCGCCCGGATCGATGTTGACCTGTACCACGGTGACCGGGGGCCAGGGCGTCCCGCCGTCGACGACCGTCTCCTCCAGTCGCCCGGCGAGCGATACCACCAGGTCACAGGACGACCAGAGCTCACGGGCCGGTGCCGCGGCGTAGAGGCCGGCCACGCCGCAGAACAGCGGGTGGCTCTCGTCGACGGCCCCTCGGCCGGACGCGGTGGTGAAGAGCGCCGCGCCGAGGCGTTCGGCGAAGCGCTCGACCACGCCCTCGTCGTTGCGGTGCCGCATTCCCCCGCCCACCAGTACCACCGGGCGCCGGCCCGCGCGGAGCGCCGCCAGTGCCGGTCCCGACCGCACGGCCGTGGGCTCAAGCGGCAGGGCTTCGGGCAGAGTTGGCGCCGGTCCGCTGACGACGACCTCAGCCGTGCGGATGTCGTCCGGTATCTCCAGGTACACCGGTCCGGACGGCGGACCCATCGCTCGGGTCAGCGCCGTCACCGTGGCGGGCACGACGCGGTCGGGGTGACCCACCCGGTGTGCCCATCGCACCAGCGGCGCCGTCACGGCGACTTGGTCGAGCTCCTGGAACCCGCCGCTCCCCCGCCGCCGTTCGGGCGCTCCGGCACCGAGCACGAGGACCGGTGCACCCGACTCCCGCGCTTCGAGCAGCCCCGTAGCCGCGTGCGTGACGGCCGGACCCTTGCCCAGCACGCAGACGGCGAGCCGGCCCGACTGCAGCGCGTAGCCGGTCGCCATGTACATCGCGTTGCGCTGGTCCCGGCACGGCACGAGGTCCAGGCCGGCGCTGTCGAAGGCGCGCAGCAACTCCAGGTCGTCGCCGGGCAGTCCGAAGCAGGTGTCCACTCCGTTCGCCGCCAGCAGGTCGACGATCGCGGACCAGGCGTCGGCGTACCGTTTGCGTGCTCGGCTCACTTCCCACCCACCGTGACAGCGGGAGCCACCGGGAGGTTCTGCGCCACGGCCTGGGACATGAGCAGCGGTTCGGCGTGCCGCTCGCCGCCGTAGGAGATGTAGTTCGCCCTCATCCCGAATCCGCCGAAGGGGCGGTTTCCGTCCTCGGCGTCGAGCAATGTGTGGTTCACGCAGGTGCGGTGGCGCCGGGACAGGATCTTCACGGTCTCCGGATCGTTCCCGTAGACCATTGCCCCCAGTGCGCGTTCGCTGAAGTAGGGGCTCGCCAACCGTTCGCGCAACAGCCTGGCGCTGGGGTAGGCCACGACGTTGAACACCGGGGCGAACATCTCGTCGAGGGGGATCTTGTCGTCGAAGCCCCATAGGAGCACGGTCGGGTCGATCCTGCGGGACGGCAGATCGATGCGCCCACCGTGCCGGATGTGACGCGCGTGGCGCACCAGATAGTCCGAGCAGTTCACCAGCGCCGAGTCGTAGCAGATCGGACCGTAGTCGACGCCCGGGTCGTCGTTGCGCCCGAACCGGAGCGAAGCCAGTTCGGCGGACAGCAGGCCGACGAACTCTTCGGTGCGGCCCTTCGGCGCGAAGACGACATCGGGGCCGAAGCAGTCCTGGCCCGAGTTGTAGAGCCGGATCGTCGTCGCGTCCCGTGCTGCGTGGGCGAGGTCGGCGTCGGGTGCGATCACGAAGGGGTTGATGCCGTGACCGAAGAAGAGGAAGAGTTGGTCTTCCGCCAGCCCTTCACGAATGACCTCGGCATTCTCGTATTTCCCGGTGAAGACAATGAGGTCCGCATCGCGCACCGGCCCGGTCACGAACTTGCGCTGACTGAGTTCGAAGAGTTCGATGGGCAAACCGTGGACCGGTGCCAGCAGGGTGTGCAGTCGGAGCATCTGGCTCTTTATCTCGGAAGAGGGCCGAAAGATGATTCGGTCACTGTAGAGCGAGGCCACGAGCAGGTAGAGCGCGTAGGAATACAACGGGATGTTCGAAGGCATACAGACCGCGGCCAGCGGCACACTGCCGGGCCGGCTCCTGTGGATCTCCTCTTCGGCGCCATCGAGGGTGGCGAGAAACGATTGGAGCTCCGCGTCGGCTGTGCGGTGCGGCGAGATTTCCGTGAGGATCGCCATCACGGAGTCTTGGTTCTCGGCCACAAACCGACGTACTGCGCGCAGTGCGGCGAGGCGGTCAGCGAAGGGAATGCGGTATTCGTTCGCACTGATGGGCGAGCCGGGTGAGGATAAGCCGGTGGTCGCGCCGGCCGAGCCGGGCGGGGATTCGGCATCGGATGCCCCGGGCCCTTTCGGGACTTCCGGCGCATCCGGCCGGGACAAGTCGGTGGTCGTGTCGTACGACGCGGACAGCGAGGTCATGGCGATCTTCTCCAGAACGGCCAGGTTGGGCTTCCCCGAGCTCGTGAGAGGCAGCGCGGGAAGCACCACGATGTGGTCGGGCTGCTCATAGCGGGCGAGCACGGCGCGCAGCACCCGTTTCCAGTGCGCGGGCTCATGACCGTCGGGGTCCGCGATCACGAACACCAGACGACAGCCCAGGCGGGCATCGGGGACGGCGACGACCTCCGTCTGCGCCCCGGCCGACTCGGCCCGGGCGGCGAGGTGGTCGGGATAGAGGGTGTGGCCGTCACGGTGCACGGCGTGCTTCCGGCCGACCGGGAAGACCCGGCCCGCTTCGTCGAGCAGGCCGATGTCTCCGGTGCGGTGAACGGGTCCCGGCACCGGAATGAGCTCGCCGTCATCGCCCAGGTGACCGGCCATCAGGCCGTCGCTGCGTACGACGAGCTCGCCGAGCCGGCCAGGAGGGAGCCGCCTGCCGTGGTCGTCGTGCACCTCGACGATCACGCCGGGCAGCGGTGTGCCGCACCCCGTCGGATCGGCGTGGGACGCCAGCGCGATGTT
Organism: Streptomyces xanthochromogenes; assembly: GCF_014650455.1. Taxonomy (GTDB): domain Bacteria; phylum Actinomycetota; class Actinomycetes; order Streptomycetales; family Streptomycetaceae; genus Streptomyces; species Streptomyces xanthochromogenes. The sequence continues at coordinate 433,311 of NZ_BMUZ01000003.1, forward strand.
CCCCACCTCGGTCGCGCCGTAGCCGTCCAGCAGATGATCGCCCGTGCGGGCATGAAACCGGGCCGCCAGACCGCGCCCGAGCGGCGCACCGCCCACGCACCAGGCCCGTACGCGCTTCAGCGCGCTGACGAGAAGAGGGCGGCGGTCGAGCAGGTTGAGCAGGGTGTGGTAGGTCGACGGGGCTCCGTCGACGACGGAGAGGCCGTGGTCCACGGCCATCTCCAGTGCACGGTCCAGGCGCGTGGCCGACCCGTAGACCATGAGCGTGCCCCCGCCCAGCCACCAGCAGAGGACGAGCGACAGACCGTACTGATGGGAGTACGGCAGGACGGGCAGGAAGACGTCGTCGGGCCGGTACCCCATCCGTTCCGCGCTCAGGGAGAGGTTGTCCAGGATCGAACGCCCGGAGCGGACGATGCCCTTCGGGCTGCCTGTCGTGCCCGACGACCAGGAGATCGCGGCGTCCCGGCGCCGCGCCCAGGCCGCCAGGTCGGGCACGGCCGTCGTGCCGGCAACAGGCCGTGTCGGGGTGCCGAAGCCCGGACCGTCGCCGATTTCCAGCTCTACGCGCGCCTGGGCGCGGATCTGCGATCGCTGTGCCGGAGCGGCTCGGTGATCGGCCAACACCACCGATACGTCGAGATGCATGAGCGCGAGTAAATGGACGACCCATTCCGCTGAATTGGATCCGCTCATCATCACCCGCGAACCGGGGACGATGCCGCGACGCGCAAATACCTCGGTGGCCCCTGCGATGCGGGACTCGATTTCGGCGGTCTCCCAGATGTGCCCCTCGGGCGAGATCAAGCGCCTGGAAATGGGCAACTCGCGCTCCTTAACGCCAGGGGGTCTATTCCAACGTCCTGGACGTGCACGTTCATGCAACCCGAATCACGCAATAACGTCTTCTTCTCCTTAAGAAGATGAATCCGAAACGACTATCCCATACCCGCAGAACGGTTGTCGAGTACGGCAAACACCGCCCATGACACGCATGGGGTCGCTGAGTAAGCAGTGACGGAAGAGTTGTGGCACATGGCCATTTCTTGCCGGTTAATTCAAGGCACGATTTTTGTTCGCGTACAAGCAAGCGTCGGCCCCGGTCGAGTACCGACCTCGCGCTTCACCAAGTACAGATGCGCGTACCGACCGTTCATTTCGAGCCGCGCGGAGTACCCCGACATCGAGACCGGAGGAATCGCGGCGTCCGCTACCTGCCCGACTCCGGGCCGGCACTCGCGAGAACAAGACGGCTCGCCCGACCACTCAGGCCCGTGGCGGCCCGGCCACGTCCCGCTCCGGCAGGAGGTCGCCTCCGCCCCTCCACTCCAGCCCTTGCCCAGCCTATCGAGATTCGATAGATTCCCATCGTGAATCGATGGAAGGGTGGGTCATGGGGAAGCTGACAGTGGGCGCGCTGCGCGTCGTGCTCGTGGTGGTGTTCGCGGGCACGGTGTTCGTGCAGGCCGGGATGGTGTGGGCGGTGGTCGGCGGGAGCGATCCGGAGGACGGGTCGCTCCCGTTGACCGCGCTGCGCGTGATCACGGCCCTGGGCATGCTGTCGGTCCAGGTCGCCCTGGTGTGTGTATGGCGGCTGGTGACGATGGTCCGGCGCGGAACCGTGTTCTCGCACAGGGCCTTCCGATCCGTGGACGTCCTGATCGGCGCGATCGTGGCGGCTGCCCTCGTGTGGTTCGCGGTCACGGCCGTCAATGCGCCGGGCCAGCGGGAGGATCCCGGCGTCAGCCTCATCATGGCCGGGGTCGGCGTGGCCATCCTCGGGGTCGCTCTCATCGTGCACGTGCTGCGGATGCTGCTCGCCCAGGCCGTGGCCCGCGATGTCGAAGCCACCCAGATGCAGGCCGAGTTGGACGAGGTCATCTGATGCCGATCGCCGTCGACATCGACGTGATGCTGGCCAGGCGGAAGATGTCCGTGGGCGAACTCGCGGACCGCGTGGGGATCACGCCCGCCAATCTGGCGGTGCTCAAGAACGGCCGCGCCAAGGCGGTGCGCTTCGCGACGCTCGCCGCGCTCTGCGAAGTCCTCGAGTGTCAGCCGGGCGACCTCCTGCGCTGGGAGGTAGAACACACCGAGGGCGAATGACCCACCGCCGGCCCACGGCTGCCACAGCCGCTTCAGCCCGCGGGCGTGCCGATCTGGTCACGTTCGAGCGCGGAGCGCAGCTCTGACAGGGCCTGGGCGGCGGCCGCCGTCGCGGAGCTGCCGAGAGCGCCTTCGAGCAGTTCCTTCAGACCGGTGGCGAAGGTCTTCTCGGCCGCGGCGAGGAGACGCGAGCCGTCTTCGGTGAGCTCCAGCAGGGAGGACCTGCGGTCCTCGGGGTTGGCCCGACGGACCATCCAACCCTGCTTCTCCAGACGGTCGATGCCCTTGCTGGTCGCGCCGACACCGATGGCGAACTCCGCGGCCAGATCGGCCACCCGGCAGCCGGGGCACTCCCGAAGGAAGCGCAGGAACTCGAACTGCGAGGTGACGATGCCGTGTTGCTGACGCAAGCGCTCGTTCAGCGCGTTGTACAGGCGCGTCTCGCAGCGAACGAGGTCGGCGAAGAAGCCCTGGAGGTCCGAGGCGTCATGCGCGTTTTTATATGCCATGGCATATACTGTAGAGGAAGATACATCGACGGGAGAAGCCGCGGATGAGCAAGGAACAACTCGCCAGGATCGACGCCCTCCTCCGCCGGCCCCACCCCGAGGGGGAGCGTTCCCCCGAGGAGTTGCGCGCCGGGTTCAGGGCCCTCATGGCACAGATGGTCGTGCCCGGCGACGTCCGGACCACGCAGACGACACTGGGCGGCCGCCCCGCCCTCCACGTCGAGCCGGACAGCGGGGCACGCCCCGGCACGATCCTGTACTTCCACGGGGGCGGCTTCGTCTTCGGCTCCCCCGAGACCGCGCTGTCACTGACCGCGCAGCTCATCTCCAGGACCGGCTTCGACTCCTACTCGGTGGACTACCGGCTTGCCCCCGAGCACCCGTTCCCGGCCGGCCTCCAGGACAACCTCCGGGCCTACCGCGCCCTTCTCGACAGCGGCCTCGACCCCACGGCCCTGGCGTTCGCAGGGGACTCCGCCGGCGGCGGTTTCTGCGTCACCACCGCCCTCGCCGCCCGCGACGCGGGCCTGCCGCTGCCCGCCGCGATGGTCCTCTTCTCCCCCGGCCTCGACGCCACCCGCACCGGGGAGAGCATGACGACCAAGGAAGGCATCGACCCGATCTTCACCCGGGCCGCCGTGGAGCGTACCGGGGCCATGTACCTCGCCGGCCAGGACCCCGCCCAGCCCCTGCTGAGCCCCGCCGTCCACGCCGACCTGACCGGCTTTCCCCCGATGCTCATCCAGGTGGGCACGAACGAGATCCTGCTCGACGACTCCACCCGGCTCGCCGCCCGGGCCCAGCAGGCGGGGGTCGACGTCATCCTCGACATCACCGCGGATGCCCCCCACGTCTTCCAGGCATTCGCCGGCGGCCAACTCGACGAAGCCGACCGGGCACTCGACCGCGCAGCCCTGTTCCTCACCCAGCACGTCCGCCCGGCTTGAGCGGTCCGCACGCCGACTGTCCGGAGCCGGTCATCAACCGGTGCCTAGGTTCGTTCCGGCTTGCGGGCGAGAAAGGTTGCGAAGGTCCGCTCCGCTCCTTCGCCGGGTTCCTCCACCAAGCGTGCGGTGAGGGCGAGCCCGGCCTGCTTCAGCAGTTCGGCGAGCCGGTCGGGCGGCAGCAGGTAGGACTCGTACGACACGGGATGCCCGCCGTACGCCTGGGTGGGGCGCAGGTGCTGGCCGGCTCCCACGTGGCCGGCCAGCATCAGACAGCCGCCCGGCGCGAGGGTGCGGTGGAACTCGGCGAACACCTGGGGCAGCAACGCCGGTGGGGTGTGGTGGGTGGAGTAGTACGCGAGGATGCCGCCGAGGCTGTCGTCCTCGATCGGGAGCTCGGTCATCGAGCCGACACCGAAACGCAGTTCCGGGTGGGCGCCCCGGGCCAGTTCGACCATGGCGGGCGACAGATCCATGCCGAACGCGGGTACTCCCCGCTCGGCGAGGTACGCCGTGACCTTGCCGGGCCCGCAGCCGAGGTCGGCGACGGGCCCGAGGTCGGCCGCGCACACCGTCTCCGCGAAGACGTTCAGCATCCCCCGCGACAGCGGGTCCAGCTCCGCCGGGGACTTCACGCGTACGACGTAGTCGGAGGCGACGGTGTCGTACGACTCACGGACGGCGACGAGGTAGGAGTGCTCAGGCATGCGGGCGACTCTAGTGAGGTCCCGCAGCCCACGTGATCGCTTTCCGGGGGCGGACGTTCATGGCACCGCCGGGGTGCGTCTGTCAGTCCTCGTCGCCGCCGCGTGGCGCGATCCGGAAGTCGAACGCGAGGGTTCCGGGATCGAGCGCCGTGGCTCCGCCGTCCACAGTGAGCACCGCGCCATTGACGTAGGACGCCGCCGGCGAGAGCAACCAGCTGATCGCTTCCGCGACTTCACGCGGCTCCCCCGCCCGCCCCATGGGCAGGATGCGGGTCGCCTCCTCGTACGCCGATTCCACACCGGGGTCCTTCAACTCCGCTTCCGCGGCGAAGCGCGCCATGCGCCGGTCGGCCATCTCGCTCCGCACCCAGCTGGGGCACACGGTGTTGGCGCGCAGCCCCTGCCGACCGTAGTCGACGGCGAGCGAACGGCAGAGCTGAAGGAGAGCGGCCTTGGACGTGGCGTACACCGCGTTGCCCACGCCGTTGCGCAGGGCGGACACCGATGCGACGGCGACCACGGATCCGCGAGCCTCCAGCAGGTGCGGGATCGCCGCGCGCAGGAGCAGGAGCGGACCGGTGACGTTGGTGCGCATCACCTCGTCCCAGTCCTCCAACGACAGATCACCGACCGCCCCGCTCCGACCGATGCCCGCGTTGAGGACCAGCCCGTCGAGTCGCCCGTATGCGGCTATGGCCGTGCGGACGAGGCCCTCGGCCGCCTCCGGGTCACCCACGTCGGACGGGTACGCCAGCGCACCGGTCTCCCGTTCCAGGCGTTCCAGCGGTTCGGGCCGTCGTCCGGAGACGACCACGCGATGGCCCCCCTCGCGGAGCAGTCGGGCGGTGGCCGCCCCGATGCCCGTGCCTCCGCCGGTCACGATCACAACTCGCCCGTCCGTCACTCCGGTTCGCCCTTCCGCCCTGGTGCACAACGAGCTTCCGATCGTAGAGGGGATCAACGGTCCGGCCGCTTGCCGTCGAGGCGGGGCCGTGAAGTTGGCCGACACCTTGCATGGGGCGCACGTCGGCCGCCCCACGGCCGTGACGTCGCCAAAGTGCAGTTCCTCCCCCTCGGAAGAGGCGGAGGAACCGCACATCGGGCTAGGGCCGGGGAGGCCGTCGCTGGTGGCGAGCGGCGTTCTGATCAGAACTGCAGCGCGTCCAGGAGCGTCTTGTTGTCCTCGCTCAGGGACAGGCGGCTTTCGACGGTCGGCGCGAAGTCGTTGTCGGAGAAACTCAGGTCCAATTCGTATCCGAACTTCCAGGTGTCGTCGCCGTGCGGCTGGATGTTCAGCCGCAAGTGACCCCCCTGCAGGGCGTCCCAGGTGAATCCCGGTCGCAGCTTCAGGGGGACGGGGTGGGTGCTCCCGTCCTTGAACTCCCCGAAGAACCCGGTCGCCGACGCGGCCACCCTGCTGCTGCGGTCCAGTACCTGGACGGTCAGCAGTGTGTCGTGGTCCTTGTTGTCGTCCAGGGTGAAGAACGTGATCGACGCGTCGGTCAGCGTCGCGCCCGTTGCGGCCGGGCTCTCGTGCGCCGAAGAGGCGCTGTGCGACGAGACCGTCGGCGATGCCGCGTTGGCCATGCCCGCCGATCCCAGGACGACGGCGAGAACGGCTGCGGCCGAAGCCACGGCCCGCCCCGTGGTGTTACGTGTCCTCATTGCGTTCCCCTCTGTGGATGTGGCGAGACGAAGTGACTGCTCGAAACTCATCCCGATCTCCGGTTTTCTTTCGTTGGCGTTGCGCATCGAGCCGGCTGGGGCCACTCCCCCGTGGTGTCTCTGCCGATCGATGGAACCCAGTATGTTGAGCGGTCGCGCGCCGCGGATCCGTAGACCTGACAGGCAATATGGGCGGCCCGTGAACAGCGGAAAGGGGCCGTGGCCGCCTTCCGGCAGCCACGACCCCCGCAATGCTCCGGCGTCAGGCAGGTAGTTCTGCCGATCCGCCGAGTTGCCGGATCAGCGCTCGGCGCGAGGACACGCCGAGTTTCCGGTAGACATTGCCCAGGTGGTAGTCCACCGTCCGTACGGACAGCAGGACTTCGGCCGCGATCTCCCGGCTCGTCCGCCCCTGAGCCGCCGCCCACGCGATCCGCCACTCCTGCGGTGTGAGCACGCCGAGCCCCGGATGCTCGGCACTCGGCAGGGTCCGCAGGCCCAGCACCGTCAGTTCGTGGCGGGCCTGCTGGGCCCACAGCGCCGAGTCGGCCGTCTCGAAGGTCGCCAGCGCCGCCGCGAGCGGTGCGGACGCGTCCTTCCTGCGTCTGGACCGGCGCAGCCACTGCCCTTGGCAGAGCAGGGTCCTTGCCCGCTCCAGCGGCTCGTCCACGTCGTCGTGCGCCTCCAGGGCAGCGGCGAACAAGGGCCCCGCGGCGGCGCCACGCGCCAGAAGCGCGCGGCATCGCAGTGCCGCCGCCCGCCTCCCCCGTCGTCCCGTCGTGGCGACCCCGGCGTCCAGCCGGTCCAGCACCCGCCGAGCCTCCGCAGCTCGTCCCGTCCGCACCAGCGCTTCGGCCAGATCGGCGGCCATGGGAACGACGGCCGGCTCGACGACTGCGCGCATCGCCGTGTCTGCCCGGCGCAGCTCGTCGACGGCGTCCGCCGCCCTGCCGCCGGCCAGCGCCACGAGACCCAGCGCGTACCGCACGCGCACCCCGGTCTCCAGGTCGTCGTCCGGGCACAGCCGCAGCGCCTCCTCGGCATGGGCCGCGCAGTCGTCCGCGCGGCCGAGCACCGCGGTGACGAGGGCGAGCGTCGCCCGGGAGGCGGCGATGGTGGTCGGCTGCGCCATCGCGTCGGCGATGCCGGCACATTCCAACGCGTCGGAGTACGCCATGAGCGGCCGCCCCAGGCGGATCTCCAGCTGGGCCCGCCGCCGCAGGCCGTATCCGAGGAGGGCGATGTCGCCGACGGCACGGGCACCGGCCACATCGCGCTCGACCATGCGCCGTGCCAGGGCGTACTCCTCGACGTACGTCAGCACCTCGGCCAGTTCGGCACACGCGCCGTTCGGCACGTGCCGCTCGCAGACCGCGACACACTCCCTGGCCAACTCGGCGCCGGCCGCCTGCCCGGCAAGCACCCGCGCCAGCGCCATCCGCACGGCTCCCTTGGGGAAGCCGGGGTCGGGGTGACCGTCCGGCGCGGTCAGCGCCATCACCTTCGCGCAGACCTCCAGCGTCGCCGCGACGTCCCACCTGGCCAGCGGCGCGTTCATGGCCAGACTGAGTATCCGGCCGGCCGCCAGCCGGTCCTGCGGTCCGGCGCCCGCGGCCTCCGCGACGAGCACGTCGAAGACGTCGCCGGTGCGTCCGCGCAGCACGGCATGGTAGGCGCGCTCTCCCAGCACCTGGATGCGTGCGGTGACGTCGTCGCCCGCGAGGGCCTCCGCCTGGTCGAGCAGGGCTTCGGAGTGGTCCAGCGCACCGGCGGCGGACCAGATCGTCGCCGCCGCGCACATCCGCTCGGCCCGCGGCCTCGCCGCGCCGGTGAGTTCGGCGGCCCGTTCCAGGGCAGTGGCCTGAGCGACGATCCCGCCGCGCCTGCGGGCCCGGTCGGCGGTCTCCACCAGCGCCACCGCGACCTGTTCGTCCGGGCCGACCGTCGCGCAGGCGAGGTGCCAGGCCCGCCGGTCCGCGTCCTTCGGTGAGGTGCACGCGTCGGCAAGGGCAGCGTGCGCCTTCCACCGTTCACCCGGCCCGGCCTGCGAGTAGACGGCCGACCTGATCAACGGGTGGCGGTAGGTCACCGTACGTCCGGTGATCTGCACGAGGCCGCTGACGGTGCCCTCGTCCAGCGCCACGAGATCGAGGCCGAGCGCTCCCAGCGCCCGCGCCACCACCTCCAGGTCCGCGCTCCCCGCCGCCGCACACACCAGCAGTGCCTGCCGCTGCCGGTCCGACATCGTCACCAGGGACGCGGCGAAGGCCCGTTGCAGCAGTTTCGTCGTCGGCAGCGGCTCCACCAGATCGCTGAGACTGTCCGCCGACTCCAGGGTCAGCACACGGGCCAGCTCGATGAGTGCGAGCGGGTTCCCCATGGTCAGGGCTGCCAGCCGTGCGCCGGCCAGGGGCGACACGTTCCCGCTGCGGGCCAGCAGTTCGAGGCCGGCCTGCTCGCTCAGGCCCTCCAGACGCAGTGTCTCGATACCGGGCGCCTCGAAGGGCGGTACCTCCCTCGTCGCGAACACGATCAGCACGGAATCCGCGAGCAACCGGCGTGCGGTGAACAACAGCGCTGCCGCCGAAGCGTCGTCGATCCAGTGCGCGTCGTCGATCAGACACAGCAGCGGTCGGCGCGCGGCCGCGGCGGTGAGCAGCGCGAGTGTCGCGGCGTAGATCGCATGCCGGTCGGCCGATGCGGGAGGGGTCCGAGCGCTGTCGGCGGGCTTCTGTGGAACGAGGAGCGTCAGGACATCGGCGTAGTACGCCGGAAGCTCCCCCAGCAGCGGTGACAGCGGCCCGATCAGCTCGCTCAGCGACGCGAGTGCCAGTTCCGACTCGAATTCGACGCCGACCGCCCGTACGACGGTGCACCCCTGCGCGTGCTCGGCGAGGTGGTCCAGCAGGGCCGTCTTGCCGATACCCGGCTCGCCCCGCAGCACGATGCTGCGCCCACGGCCCGCACGGGCTTCGTCCAACAACGCGGTCAAGTGGGCGCGTTCCGACTCTCGTCCGACGATTCGCATGACTCCCCAGACAGCCGTCCCCGCCGCTTCTCATGCTACGGACGGGCGGGCACCGGTGGAGCGGGTTGTCCGAGAACCGACGGAGGCCGGTCCGGACACCGTGCCTCGCTCGGCGGCCGTCCGGGCTGCCCTGGGCGGGCGACCCTCAATCCGGCCGGTGCCGCGGTCAGTTGTTGGGGTTGCTGATGGTCAGCGTGACCGGCTGGTCCTGAGTGACCGTGGTTCCGGCGCCGGGCTTGGACCCCGTGATGACCCAGTCGGTTTCGTCGACGGGGTCCTGGAGGGCGTCGTGGCCGTCGGGTGCGACCGCTTCGGTGAGGTGGAAGCAGAGCAGCGTGCCGGACACGGCATCGGAGAGTGCCATGCCGCTGACGGCCGGGACGGGCTGGGGCCACTTCTTCCCGGCGCAGGGCGAGCTCGAACCGGCGGCACCGGTGGTGTCGGCGGTTTTGGCGGGCGCCGGGCCGCTGCTTGAGCAGCCCGCGAGGAGCATCCCGGCGGCGAGCACGATGACAATGGTGCGGCTGTGGTTCATGAGACCCCCACGGTAAGCGAGCCGTGAGACCGCTGACCAGGCCTGCGCGGACCTGGTGTTCCCTTTTTGTTCGAGCGCCAGCCCGTCCGCCTCCGCGCTGTCGGGCGCCGACGCCGCGTTCGCGGTCCCCGTGCGGGCCGGCCAGGGGCGTGTTACGTCTGGCAGGTCGACTGTCCGTCATGAAGACGGGGCGTTGCGCAGGGGCAAGGCTGCTCGTGCTGATCGTCCCGTACGGCCTGACCTGGAGGATTGCCATGCCCGAGCTGTTCATCGCCGGCCGGTGGACGGCGGCCGCGGAAGGGCACAAGCGGGACATCAGGTGTCCCGCCGACGGCACCCTGGTCGCCCAGGTGGACGAGGCCGGCCCACAGGACGCAGCCGCCGCCGTGGCCGCCGCCCGGGACGCGTTCGACCGCGGCCCCTGGCCGCGCACGTCCGTCGCGGACCGCGCCGCGCTGCTGCTCCGCGTCGCCGACCTCCTCGTACGCGACAAGGCCGACTTCGCGCGGGCGGAGTCGCTCGACACGGGCAAGCGCCTGGTCGAGTCGGAGTACGACATGGACGACATCGCCAACTGCTTCCGCTACTTCGGCAACCTCGTCGCGGCGGGAGGCACGGACCGGGTCGTCGACACCGGCATCCCGACCGTCGACAGCCGTGTCGTCCACGAGCCGGTCGGTGTCTGCTCCCTGATCACGCCCTGGAACTACCCGCTGCTGCAGACCGCGTGGAAGGTCGCGCCCGCGCTCGGCGCGGGCAACAGCTTCGTCCTCAAGCCGAGCGAGCTGACACCGCACACCGCGATCATGCTGATGCGCCTGCTTCAGGAGGCCGGGCTTCCGGACGGGACCGCCAACCTGGTGCTCGGCTCCGGAGCGGTCGTCGGCGCCCCGCTGACCACGGATGAACGGGTCGATCTGGTCTCCTTCACCGGAGGTCTGGCCACCGGCCGGAGCATCATGGCGGCGGCCGCCGCCACCGTGAAGAAGGTCGCCCTCGAACTCGGCGGCAAGAACCCCAACATCGTCTTCGCCGACGCGGACTTCGACACCGCCGTGGACTACGCGCTCATGGCCGTCTTCCTGCACTCGGGGCAGGTCTGCTCGGCCGGTGCCCGGCTGCTGGTCGAGGACGAGCTGCACGACCGCTTCGTCCATGAACTCGCCGCGCGCGCCGGGCAGATCCGCTTGGGCGACCCCTTCGACGAGCACGCCCGCACCGGGCCCCTCATCTCCGCCGCGCACCGCGACAAGGTGGAGGCGTACGTCGCCGCCGGTGTCGCCGAAGGCGCCGTACTGCGGCTCGGCGGTGCCCGGCCCGACGACCCGGCGCTCGCGAACGGCTTCTACTACCCGCCCACCATCCTCGACGAATGCACCCCGCAGATGTCCGTCGTCCAGGACGAATCTTTCGGCCCGGTCGTCACGGTCGAGCGGTTCCGGGGTGAGGCCGAGGCCGTGGCACTCGCGAACGACACTGTCTACGGTCTGGCGGGCGCCGTGTGGACGACGGACCAGAGCCGGGCGCACCGGGTGGCCGACGGCCTGAAGGTCGGCACGGTCTGGATCAACGACTTCCATCCCTACGTCCCGCAGGCCGAGTGGGGCGGCATGAAGCAGTCAGGGGTGGGCCGCGAACTGGGCCCCGCCGGACTCGCCGAGTACAGCGAGGCCAAGCACATCTGGCGCAACACCGCGCCCGAACCGCAGCGCTGGTTCGACTGACCGACCACCGGCCCGCCCCTGCCCGTACGGAACGAGGAGACCTGTCATGGCGGACACCCCGCCCGGCCCGGACGAAGCGGCCAAGAGCGCGTCCTCGGACCAGGACGCGGCGCTCACCGAGCTGGGTTACAAGCCCGGTCTCAAGCGGACGCTCGGCAACTTCCACACCTTCGCCGCAGGCATCAGCTACATCTCGATCCTGACCGGCACCTTCCAGCTGTTCTACTTCGGCGTCAGCTTCGGCGGCCCCACCTACTGGTGGTCCTGGCCGATGGTCTTCCTCGGCCAGCTGATGGTGGCCCTGTGCTTCTGCGAACTGGCCGCCCGCTTCCCCGTCGCGGGCTCGGTCTACAACTGGTCCAAGCACTCCGGCGGCCCCCACGTCGGTTGGCTCGCGGGCTGGATGATGACGGTCGCGACGATGGTGTCGCTGGCCGCCGTGGCCCTCGCCTATCAGCTGACGCTCCCTCAGATCTCCAGTATTTTCCAGGTGATCGGGGACGGCACGGGCAAGTACGACAAGGCCGCCAACGCCGTTCTGCTCGGCTCGATCCTGATCCTCTTCACCACCCTGGTCAACGCGTTCGGCGTCAAGCTGATGGCCACCATCAACTCCGGGGGCGTCTTCATCGAGCTGGTCGCGGCCGTCGTCCTCATCGTGCTGCTCGCCGCGCACATCACCCGCGGCCCGAGCGCCATCGTCGACACCGGCGACTACGGACAGGGGCAGTCGCTCGGCTACCTCGGTGCGTTCCTCACCGCCTCGCTCGCCTCCGCCTACGTGATGTACGGCTTCGATACGGCGTCCTCGCTCGGCGAGGAGTCCGTCGACCCGTCCCGCAACGCCCCCCGCGCCATCCTGCGCGCGCTCATCGCCTCCTTCCTCCTCGGCGGCCTGATCCTGCTCTTCGCGCTGCTCGCCGCCCCCGACCTGCACGCGAAAGAGCTGTCCGTGGACGGCCTGCAGTACGTGGTGAAGGCAGCGCTCGGCAACACCGTCGGCGTGGTCGTGCTGTGGTGCGTCGTCATCGCCATCACCGTGTGCGCATTGTCGGTGCAGACCGCGGGGCTGCGGCTCGCGTTCGCGATGGCCCGCGACAACAACCTGCCGGGCGGCTCGAAACTGGCCCGGCTCAGCCCGCGGTTCCAGACCCCCGTGCTCGCCACGTGCCTGATCGGGCTCGTGGCCATCGTCATCCTGGTCGTCAACATCAACCAGCCGCAGATCTTCTCCGTCGTCACCAGCATCGCCATCGTGATGATCTACATCGCCTACCTGCTGGTGACGCTCCCCCTGCTGATCCAGCGGCTGCGCGGCCGCTGGACGACCGCCCCCGGCGGCTTCTCGCTGGGCCGGTTCGGGGTCCCGATCAACATCCTGGCCGTGCTCTGGGGCGCGGCCATGACCGTCAACCTGCTGTGGCCGCGCGCCGCGGTCTACAACGCCACCGGCCCGCAGCACTGGTATCTGCGCTGGGGCGGCGTCCTGTTCGTGGGCGTCGTCGGCGTCGGCGGCTTCCTCTACTACTGGTTCATCCAGCGCAAGCAGACCGGCGTGCTCGCCGAGCACTCGGCGGCGGGCCCGTCCGGGCCAATCAGCCACGGCGCACCGTAGGAGCGCACGCCAGACCGTACCGAGAAGGAGTGGACGTGGACGAGTTCGACTATGTGGTGGTCGGCGGCGGCACCGCCGGATGTGTGGTGGCCGCCCGGCTGAGCGAGGACCCGTCGGTCACGGTCTGCCTTCTGGAAGCAGGTCCGAGCGATGTCGGGGACGACAACGTGCTGCGCCTGGAGCGCTGGATGGGGCTGCTGGAGTCGGGCTACGACTGGGACTACCCCGTCGAACCGCAGGCGCACGGCAACAGCTTCATGCGGCACGCCCGCGCCCGGGTCCTGGGCGGCTGTTCCTCGCACAACTCCTGCATCGCCTTCTGGGCACCGGCCGAGGACCTCAACGCCTGGGAGGCGGCGGGCTGTTCGGGCTGGGGCGCGGACGACACCTTCCCGCTCTACCGGCGCCTGGAGACCAACGACGCGCCCGGCGACCACCACGGCCGCACCGGCCCCGTCAAGATCCGTACCGTCCAGCCCAACGACCCGTGCGGCAGCGCCGTCCTCCAGGCGTGCGCCCAGGCCGACATCCCCACCGCCTCCTTCAACAGCGGCACGACGGTCCTGCGGGGCGCGGGCTGGTTCCAGATCAACTCCGACGAGAACAACATGCGCCAGTCGGCGTCCGTCGCGTATCTGCATCCCGTGCTCGGCAAGCGCCCGAACCTGGAGGTGCGCACCGGGGTGCGCGCCAAGCGGCTCCTGATCGACGCCGACCGGCGCTGTACGGGAGCCGCCTACCTCGATCCGGACCTGGTCCACTCCCGTACGGTCACCGCGCGGCGCGAGACGATCGTCAGTTGCGGCGCGATCGACACGCCCAAGCTTCTGATGCTCTCGGGCATCGGGCCGGCCGAGCATCTGCGCGAGGTGGGTGTGGACCTGGTCCTGGACTCCCCGGGCGTGGGCGAGAACCTCCAGGACCATCCGGAGGGCGTCATCATGTGGGAGGCCAAGCAGCCCATGGTGACCACGTCCCAGCAGTGGTGGGAGATCGGCATTTTCGTCGACACCGTCCCGGACCTGGACCGGCCCGACCTGATGTTCCACTACGGCTCGATGCCGTTCGACATGAACACCTACCGGCGGGGCTACCCGACCAGCGAGAACGCGTTCTGCCTCACCCCCAACGTCACCCGCGCCCGATCACGCGGCACCGTGCGGCTGCGCACGCGCGACTTCCGTGACAAGCCGCGTGTCGACCCGCGTTACTTCACGGACGAGCACGATGTACGGGTGATGACCTACGGGCTGCGACTGGCCCGCCGGATCGCCGCACAGCCCGCGCTCGCTCCCTGGGCCGGGGCCGAGCTGGCGCCGGGGCCCGGCGTGCAGACCGACGACGAGCTGTTCGACTACATCGCCACGACGCACAACACCGTCTACCACCCGTCCTGCACCGTGAAGATGGGCGCGGACGACGACCGGAGCGCCCCGCTCGACGCCCGGCTGCGGGTCAAGGGCATCGAGGGCCTGCGGGTCGCCGACGGCTCGGCCATGCCGGACCTCGTCACCGTGAACCCGTGCATCACGACGATGATGATCGGCGAGAAGTGCGCGGACATGCTGAAGGAGGACGCCGCCCAGCGTTGATCAACTGGCGTGCAGAACAGCCGAGTTGACTGCCTGCCCCGGCCCTGTCCCGATCGGGACGGGGCCGCCGCCCTGCGTGTACGGGTCGATCCGCCCGCCCTCAGCGCGGGCCGGGCGCGGGAGGCGGTCCTTCCAGGGTGAGGAGGTAGCCGTTCGGCGTCCTGAGCTGCACCGTCCAGAATCCGGCCGGGTGCGCCTGGGGGCCCTTGAGGACCGAGAGTCCACGCCGCAACGCCAGGTCGTGCACCGCGTGGACGTCCACCACCTCGATCTGCCAGGCCAGATCCCACGGCGGGACGTTATATTCCGAGCTCTGCGGCTTGCGGACCCCGAACAGAACGGGCCCGCACCGCAAGGACGTGAAACCGGAATAGGTGATTTCGGCAGTGAACCCCAGCGCGGAATAGAAGCCCACCTCGGCCTCCAGATCAACTACCGGTAAAACAGGCAGAAGACGCTTGAACACACTGCCTCCACGATCCCAGCCCAAACCCCACCCCAGGGACCAGAAAGCTACCCCACCGCCCGCCCCCGAGAAGCACCAGCCCCGGCCGGCATGGTCCTCAAGATCACGCAAATACTGTCGTGCTCCTGCATTCTGCCGCGGTTCGGGGAGTCAGGACAGCGACGAGGAGTCCAGCCCGCCGGCCTCTCACCGGCACGCACGGCGCCACGGCGTGCGTGCCCGGTGGCCGCGCGGCACGGTCCACGAGCGCGATCAAGGCAGGACCGACCAACTTCCCTACGCAAGAGCGGAGTTCAGTCGGTCGTGGCCAGCTGCACCGCGGCGACCACGTCGGCGCGTGCGGGCGCCCCGGAGGCACGGCGGACGACACGGCCGGTGCGGTCGAGGACGAACACGGTAGGGGTGCGCATCACGTCGAGGCGCCGGACCAGGTCGAGCCGCGTCTCGGCGTCGATCTCCACGAGTCGTACGCCGGGCGTGACTGCGGCCACGTCCGCCAGCAGGCGCCGGGTGCCCGGGCACGCTGCACAGCGGGACGTCGAGAACTGCACCAGCGTCGCCCGCTCGCCGAGCGCCGCGCCCAGCTCAGCGGGGAGCAGTCGCGACGCGTCGCCCCGGCCCCCGGTCCGGAGCCTGCCGCCACTGCGGGCCCGAGCCGGCCCGAAGGCGGTCGCTGCCGCCAGCACGGCGACGGCCACGATCAGGCCGGTCGGATCACTCATGGCTGCTCCCCTCAGCCCTGGCTCAGCCGGGCCCGGCCGCGGATCGCGAGCAGGTAGACCTCGCAGCCCAGGCAGTAGCCGAAGGCGGCGTTCGAGAAGGCCGCCGCGAGAGCTGCCGCGCTCGCGGCGATGCCGAGCCAGGTGGCGCCCGACAGGTACCCCGCCGCCCCGATGACGGCGAAGCCCAGGCCGACGGCCTGCGCGAAGCGCGGCGGACGCTCGTCCTCCAGGTCCCGCGGCGGGCCGAGACGGGGTCGCACCAACCAGCGGAAGAGCCAGCCGTACGGGGACGAACGCAGACCCAGAACCGCGCCGAGGGCGAAGACGAGGGCCTGACAGGCGAGCAGCACACCACTGCCGGTGGCCAGGACCAGCAACAGGACGAGGGTCGTGAGCAGTGCGGCGAAACGCGGCCCACGCGGGTCGAGTCGGACGGGGACACCGGCGGTGCGGTCGGACATGGCGGACTCCGGGACGATACGAACGAATCCTGGCGCTACGAGCGTGCGGTCAGCAACACGCCGCGGACCACACCCGACCGAAGTCGATGTGAGCCCTGCCAACCAGGAACGTCGCGGAGAACATGCCGCCATTGCAACAGCCGCCCCCGCCACGGTCAATCACCGGCCACCTGCTGGACACCCGGCCCGGACCGGACAACCACCACGGCGATGTCCGGTGAGCACACCCGAGCGCACCATCGCACCGCACGGGCTCCACCACGGCACGGCTACGAACCGTGCGGCCGCGGACAGCCTTTTGCTCGCTGTCCACGGCCGCGCGCCGGTCGGTGACGTCGGTGCTGTCGGCGCTGTCGGTGATCAGCGCACGCGCACCGTCACCACCTCGGAGGAGTGCAGACGCACAGGGTGCTGGTCGTGCACGCCGGTCAGGCCGTACAGCACCGCCCGGAACCGGAGAGTGCCGCTGCGCGCGGACGTGCCCTGTGCCGTGACGCGCGCATCGCCCTTGACCGCGGCGCTGCACGTCTCCTGGTGCCACCCCTCGCCGAAGCCGTTCTCCTCAAGGCACAACTGATGCAGGTAGCCGGCGCTGTCGTCACCACCGTGCGCCTTGACCGTGATGGCCTTGCCGACCTGGGCCGTGTGCGGCGCCGCGATCTCCACAGCGCCCTTGGCCGATGCCGGCGCGGCTGCCAGAGTCACCGAGGACAGGCCCAGTGCCGCGGTGGCCATCCCGAGCGCACCGATCGCGGCCGGCCGACCGGCCCGCGTCTTCGTTCCGGTCTTGTCGGTCTTGTTCGTCCTGGTCATGGACTTCCCTTCCACGGGTCTCCACCTCTCGGCGAGACCCCGCCCCTCTGCGAAGGCGCCCAACGCGCCCTGCCGTCCGTCCAGATGGGCCTGCCGACCGACCCGTTGCACGCGACCCGCTCCGTTACACATCTACGACAAAACCCACCGGGCGCAGACCGTGCGGGCCGCCACCTCGGCAAGCAACAGACGTTCTGTGGCTGCGAGTTGACCGTCACGCAAGTCGCAGTCTCCGGCCCGTCGAGCGATCAGGCGACGCGGGGCGTCAGCGCTCCGGAGGCGTCGCGTCCTGCACGGGGAAGGCCATCATGCTGATACCGACGGGCACCGTGTCCGGCGTGTGCGGGGAACGAGCGGCGTCGTGCAGCTCCGCGGCGATCTCCGCGAGCCGTACGCGAATGTCCTCCCACGTACGGGGATCCACCCACAGCTCGGCATCGACGGTCACACCCTCGCCGCCCTCCGCACGCCGCCCGGCGCGTTCACGGAGTGAGTGCGCCAGAGTCTCCGCCAGCAGCGGGGCCCCCTCGCGCTGGTCGGACAGCGGCGAGCCGTGCACCGTCTTGTAGCGACGCTCCCTGCCGCCGCGACGAATGCGCTCCTCCGCGAGTTCGACCAGGCCGACCGCGTCAAGGCGCCGCAGGTGCTGGCTGGCCAGGGCATGCGAAATACCGAGTTCGCGGGCCAGTTCGGCAGCCGACAACGGCCCGGGCCACATGAGGTTGAGCATCTTCAGCCGTACGGGGTGGGCGAGGGCTCGCAGCACGGGGTCGGTCTCGGTCATGCGAGCCAGTAAAGCGCATGCGGCGGCCGCGAAACCCTACCCCCAATGAAATGATTGGGGGTAGGGTGCGGTCGGTCCGGTAACGGCATGGCGGGGGCGGCGCATGGGCTGGGGCACACTCAGGGTTCTTCGGGACCGCAACGCGGGCTTGTATCTGGGCGGGGTGATCGTCTCCGGGTTCGGCGATTCGGCGATGCTGCTCGCCGCGGGGATCTGGGTGAAGACGCTCACCGGCTCCAACAGCCTGGCCGCGCTCGTCGGGTTCTGCCTCTGGCTGCCGTCCTTCGCGGGACCCGCGATCGGCACCCTGGCCGACCGGCTGCGCCGCCGCCCGCTCCTGGTGTTCACCAGCCTCGCGCTCGCGGCCGTGACGACCGCTCCGCTCGCCGTGGAATCCCGTGGGGACATCTGGGTGCTGTTCGCCGTGCTCACCCTGGTCGGGACGGGCGGAGTGCTCACGGACGCGGCGGAAACGGCGTTGGTCAGCGGCGCCGTCCCGAGCGAATTGCGCGGGGACTTCAACGGGTTGGTCCGCACCGCGATCGAAAGCATGAAGCTGGTCGCTCCGCTCGCCGGTGCCGGTTTGTTCACCGTATGGGGAGGATCGGCGGTGGCACTGCTGGACGCGGTGACCTTCGCGCTGGCGGCAGTGGCCTTCGGCCTGCTCCGGGTCCGTGAACCGTGTTCCGGAGCCCGCCACCGACGGGCGTGGACCGCCGAGACCGCCGAGGGAGCACGGTACTTGTGGCGGCACCCGGCGCTTCGGCCGCTGGTCCTCGCCGGAGGGACCGCCATGGTGCTGTCCAGCCTGAGCAGCACGGCCACGTACGCCATGCTCGACGTCGGACTCCACCGGCCCCCGGCTTTCGCCGGCGCGCTCACCGCGCTGCAAGGGGCCGGGTCGATGGCCGGCGGACTGGCAGCGGGCGCGCTGATGCGCCGGATGCCCGAGCGCACCTTCGCGGCCGCCGGGCTGGCCCTCTTCGCCCTCGGCGTGCTGGCACGGGCCATTCCCTGGCTACCGGCCGTGCTCGCGGGCAGCCTGGCGATCGGAGTCGGCCTGCCCTGCCCACTGGTCGCGGCACTCACCGCGGTCCAACGCGAGACTCCGGACGAACTGCTCGGCCGAGTCGGCGCCACCGCCAACACCCTGCTGTACGCGCCCACGGGAATCGCCCTGCTCGTCGGAGCGGGAACAGTGGCCGGCCTCGACTACCGGGTGCAGACCGTCACCGCCGGTGGGCTCGGCCTGGCGGCGGCCGTCGCCCTCTTCGGCGCCGGCCGCACCCCACGCCCACTTGTCGCGTCCCCCCGCGTCGCACCACCCCCCTCGGCTCGTGACGCCCCGCGGCCGACGCCGCCCGATGTGAGGCATTCCGAGAGCTGACCGCGAACTGAATGCCCGTCAGGACCCCTTTGCCGTAAGGCATTTCGGGGCGTCCCCACGCCGGATCACTTTGGTTGGGGGCAGGTCGGCCGGTGGCACTGTCGGCTGCGCCGATCACAGAGCAGGGCTCGGACCGCCGGGCCGGAACCGCTCCACCCCTACGATGTGCCGCACCTTGACGGGACGCACGACCACCGCGACCCGCTCCTCCCCCGGCATGGTCCACTCGAAGCGTTCGCTGCCCAGGTACTTGCGGGCCAGGCCGTCCATCCGGTCGTGCGCCTCCTGACCGGTGATGAAGCGGGCCACCACACCACTGATCTGCACGCGGTCGAACGGGTCGGTGACGTCCGCGTGCGAGAGGTAGACACGGGGATCGCGGCGCAGGTTCTCCTCCTTCACCCGGCCCACCGAGGTGTTGAACGTCAGCTCTCCCTCACCTTCCAGATCCACCCACATCGGACTGACCTGCGGTGCTCCGTCGGCGAACACGGTTCCGACGTACCAGATGTTGGGGGCCTGCAGCCGGGCACGGACAGCGTCGTCGAATGTCACAGTCATCCAGGGAGGCTACCCACCATGATCGACGGGAAAGCCGGGCCGGGGCCACCGGCTGGAGAGCCCACCCCAAGGCGCAGTACGACGGTGGGCCGGGTGTGCGTCAGGAACGGGTGTCACCGCTCAGGACCCACAGATGGCCGAACGGGTCCTTCACCCGGCCCTGCCGCTTGCCGTAGGGGCGGTCCTCGATCGGGATGACGATCTCGCTGCCGAGCTGGGCCATCCGGTCCGCCGTGGCCGCCGGGTCGGGCAGGTCGATCTGGAGGAGCACGGGGGATCCGCCCACGGACAGCGGGTCGCACCATCCCCACTCCTCGACGCTCTGCGCCAGTGCGAAGGTGGCCGCCCCCAGGGAAATCTCGGCGTGCATCACGAGCCCCTGGTCATCGGCCACCCGCTCGGTCAGCGAAGCGCCCAGGGCCTTGGTGTAGAAGTCGATCGCGGCGTCGGCGTCGGAGACGAGCAGCTTGGGCTGGAGTTCATTGGTCATGACTCGATGGTCGCGAGCGAGCACCGCTTTCGCCTTGTAGATTTCGGCCTTCCTCCGCGAGCCAGGCAGTCGGCGTGGTCCGCATCAGGTCCTGGAAGTCGCGCACCAGGTGGCTCTGATCGTGGTAAGCGCTTTCGGCCGCGATCTCCGCCCAGGAACCGGCCCCCTCCCCCGCACGGCGAAGGGTGGCCGTGAGCCGGGCAACGCGTGAGGCGAACTTCGGGCTGATCCCCACCGCGCTCCCCATCACCTGCCGCAGGCGACGCGGGCTGAGGTGAACCTGTCGGGCCACGTCTTCGACCGGTACCTGCCCGTGGCCGCCGCGGATGACCCTGAGCGCCTCCACCGCATACGGGGAGACATCGGGCCGGCCGGCCCGTGCCAGGTGGTCGAGGAGCCGGTGACGCATGAGCACGACCCGCTGGTCGGCCGGCAGGTCCGCCAGCTCCTCGCTCAGGAGGCCCAGCCACGGCAGGAGCTCGTTGGCGTCGAGGCCGCCCGCGTCCACTTCGTTGAGGGGGACGCCGGTCAGCCGTTGGGTCGCCGCGGGTGAAAGTTCGACGTACACCATCGGCTGGTCGGGACGCAGGGTGAGGGAGGGGGTACCGGTACCAGGCCGCATCATGCCGGTGACCACGGCCTGCACGCGCCGGGCGTGGTCTCCGTAGCGGACGTCGATGGGGGTCCCGAGGCTCACGACGAGACGGCAGGACAGGACGGGGAGTGCCCGGTGCAGCCGAGGGGGGCCGGTGTGCTCACTTACGGCGACCACGCCGATCCCAGCGGCCTCGCATACCTGGCTCAACTCCACAGAGCCAGTGTCTCACCGGTGCCGGTCCCCCGCCGGAGATCGGCCGGTCCGCGGCTTCAACGGTCGGCTCGGGAATCCCCCTGCCTTGCGACTCCGCCGGTCCCGAACCGGCGCCGGAGGCGGACAACCGGTGAGAGGCAGCCGACGCCCCGACCGATGGCCCGGCGCGGCGGGCCCCGACGCGCACGCCCCACGGAGCCGGATGCGCCCAGACAGGCTCGGCGGGGGGCAGGGCGCGACTCGACCTGGACGGTGGCCCGCGCTGCTTCCAAGGCGGCAACAATGCCGAGAAGCAAGGGAGTTGAAGACTTGGGGGGCCGGAATGCTGACGGGGATCGTGATCGACGCGCTGGATGTCGCGCGCATGGAACGCTTCTGGCAGGAGGCTACTCAGGGCCGGACGAACGGCCTCCGACTTCGGTGCGTCCCGACCTCCACACCCAAGCCGACGTTGAAGAACCGGGTTCACCTCGACTTGGCCGGCGGACCGGACTGGGAGGCCGAGGTGGCCCGCCTCATCAACCTCGGCGCGAGGCGGGCCGACATCGGCCAGGGAGACGTCCCTTGGGACGTACTGGCCGACCCGGAAGGCAATGAGCTGTGTGTGCTGCGCCCCGGTCATCCCGGCGTTCGCGCCGACTCGGGGCTCGTGGCCATCTGCCTCGACGTCGCGGAGGAGGACGGCTACGCGCAGTCGGCCTTCTGGCAGGCACAGGCGGACTGGCGCGCCGTCGAGGCCCTTCCCGGGGGCACCCGGCTGCGCCGGAAATCCACCAGTGCGGTCTCCCTCGTGATGGGCCCGCCGGCGGCCCCGAAAGCGGAACGGAACCGCCTGCGCCTGGAGGTCACGCGCCCCGGCGGGAAGCCCGGTGAGTACCGCGACCCCGGCGGCAATGAGTTCCACATCCGGCGCTGACAACGCATCAGGCGCGGCACCCCTGAGCGAGCAGGGACGGCGACCAACCCAGGACGTGACCCGTGTCACATGAAGACCGGAGGGTACCCGGCCGTCGTGGGCGTGCGGAAGGCATGCCCCTGATGGGCCGGGAGGGGACCAAATGACTGGCCGGGAAGCGGACTTGAAGTCACAGCGGCGGTGGACCGACAAGTGGTGGGTCGTGGGGTTGTGGGCGCTGGTCGTCGGCGTCGCGATACGCCTGCTCTTCCGCGGGCTCGCCGACTGGGTGGCCATCGTGGCAGCTTCCGCGTTCTACGCGATCATCTTCACCGCGATGATGCGTCGCCGCCAGCGGTCGGACGCCCGCGCGACAGGGCTGGAGACCGATGACGTACCGGTCCTGGAACGGCGCATCCGCCGCGGAACCGTCCCCGACGACCCCGCTCTGCGTCAGTCCATGCTCCGGCTGGTGCGGCGGCGCCTGAAGCTGATGCACAGCAAAGTGAAGTGGGTCTTCCCTGCCATGCTGGCGGTGTTCGTCGGTCTTGGCGTGTTGTTCCTGGTCCACGGTGGCGTCGTGGCAGGCGTCGTATCGATGCTGTGCGGTGCCGGATTCGTCGGTGGAATGTGGTGGATGCGCCGAACCAACATCGGCCGCTACCAGCGGATGGAGCGTCAACTGACGCAGCGCCCGGAGTCCCGTGCCGCCACGAGCCCGCAGCGGGACCGCGAGCAAGCAGCCTGAAGGGCGGGTTCACTGTCGGCCGGTACCGGGCGACGCGACAGAGCATGGGCGGGCGGATCGCGATATCGCCCGCCCTCGCCGCGTACCGTCGAGTCCCCGCGTACGGTCAAGTCGCCTGCTGCGCCCCGCCGTCACTCCTGCAAGCTCGACCGCCGCACCACCCGCCGGCCGTCATCGTTGCCATCGTCGGAACAGGAGCACGTCCATGCGTCTCTACGCCCAGACCCCGGCTCGTCGGAGCCGTCAGCTGATCGCGGATTTGATCGCCGCTCTCCTGATCGCGATCACGGTCAAGTTCGCCCTGGCCGTCCGCGACGCGATCCTGACGCTGGCCGAGCCCGGGCGCAAGGCGCAGAGCGCGGGTGACAGCCTCGCGGCCAATCTCGGAGACGCCGGCGACGCCGCCTCGAAGGTGCCCTTCGTGGGCGGCTCGTTGAAGAAGCCGCTCCAGTCCGCCGCCGATGCCGGCACCAGTCTTTCCGACGCCGGACGGTCGCTGCAGGACACCGTGGGGCACATCGCCACGCTGACCGCCATCGCCCTGATCGTGCTGCCCACCGCCGTGATCCTGGTGCTGTGGCTGATTCCGCGGCTGCTGTGGATGCGGCGCACCGCCACCACCCGGCGCCTCCTCGATGCCCCTGGCGGTGCCGACCTCCTGGCCCTGCGAGCACTCACCGGCCCGCAGCGGCCGCTGGCCTCGATCCCCACTCCGCCGGGCGGCCTGGCCGAGGCCTGGCGTCGTGGCGACCCGGACGTCGTCGCCGATCTCTCCGCCCTGACGCTCCGACGCGTCGGCCTTCGACCCTGACCAGGTGGCGAACGAGCCGAGCTCCGTCCGCTGACAGCCCCGGGCCACGCCAACCGGGCCCGTACGGACACAGCTCGACGGCGCCGCGGCGGGCGGGCTTCGCCGTGTCACGGCCTCGCGCGCCGCTCCTCAAGCTCGTCCAGGAGGCTCGGGTTGACGATCGAGACGATGGCCTCGATGTCCCGTTCGTCCGCGGCCGTCCACAACAGATCGCGCGCAGCGCGGTACTTCGCCGCAAGCCGGGTCCGCTTGTCCTGTGGCAGCTGGGCCGATCGGTCGGGGTGGCTGTTGTGCGCGTTGTCGGCGATCTTCACGAGGGTGGCGTTCCGGTCGGCGGTGATGCGCCGGATCTTCTCCTCGTAGGGCACTCCGGCCTGGTTCGTCACGGCCTCGACCACGGACACCACGTGCGGCGGCACCCGGGTGGCGCGCAGCTGCTCGGCCGTCCAGTCCGTGTCCTCGATGACATCGTGCAGCAGTCCCGCCATGACCAAATCGTCGCCGAACGGCACCAGACCGGCGGCAACGGCGCGGACGTGCTCGATGTAGGGAACGCCGACCTTGTCGGTCTGCCCCTCGTGCGCCCGCCTCGCGAACGCCTCGACCTCTGCCACTGTCTGCATCACGACTCCTGCACACGGAACTGGAACGGAAATGCCGGGGAACTCGGCACATCGGCAGCGGCCGCAATCACGCCGCCAGGGGCGGGCGGAGACATGTCCGGCGCTTGACCGTGGTCCGTTGGGCGAGCCGCTGCCCCGTCACGCTAGTACACGGTCCTCGCCCGGGAGCCGGGGTGCCCGAGGCGCACAGGACGATGCGGCCGACACACCTCCGCGGCCGACCCGCCCCAGGAGAGTGAGGCCGAGCGAACCCGCCGACGCTCCCACCCGTTCCTCATCGACCGTCGGGACACGCTAGAGGAATGTCAGGACAAGCGAGAATCGGCCAACTGTGGCTGGCGAATTGGCCGCGCGAGCGTTGACACACGAGGGGACACGGGGATCGGCCGTTCGTGTGAGGGTAGTGTGTTCGTGGGCCGAACGGATCTCCGTATGGCCCGACTTGACCGCCGTGATGGTAGGTCGTCCCCCGAACTCTCGTAAACGGCCTCCGAAAGTGGCGCTGATGAACGTGTCGACCGGCGGTAGACAGCTGCGAGGCCGGGCCGCCCTGACTGCCCTTGTCTGCGCGATCACCCTGATGCCCGGGCTGAGTTACGCGGCTCCGAACGACCCCAAGCCAGGCGACGGCGGGACCCTTGAGCAGATCCGCAGCCAGCTGGACGGCCTCTACCGCGAGGCAGAGGTGGCCACGGAGGCGTACGACGCCGCCAACGAGAAGGCGACCGAGCAGTCGAAGCGGCTGACCTCCCTGCAGAGTGACCTCGCCCACACCCAGGGCCGGATGGACGTCCTGCACGACCTCGCCGGAGCAGCGGCCCGCACGCAGTACCGCGGGGGCTACTTCGGC
This sequence comes from Streptomyces xanthochromogenes, assembly GCF_014650455.1. Lineage (GTDB taxonomy): Bacteria > Actinomycetota > Actinomycetes > Streptomycetales > Streptomycetaceae > Streptomyces > Streptomyces xanthochromogenes. Next base: position 458,158 of record NZ_BMUZ01000003.1, read on the forward strand.
TCCGCGGGCATCCAGTTGCTGCTCGGCGACCACCCCGAACACGCGCTCTCCGATGCCGCTCAGGCCGGCCAGGCCAGCCAGAACCTCGTGAACATCTACGAGACCCAGAAGACCGCGCGCACGGAGCTCGACCGGCAGACCGAGGCGGCCACGAAAAGCCTGAGGGAGCTCAAGAAGACCCTAGAGGACAAGGCCGGGGCGAAGGAGAAGATCCAGAAGAAGATCGCCGACGCCGAGCGCATCGAGGCGGGGCTGGAGAAGGAACAGGTCAGCGGGCTGGCCCAGTTGGAGAAGAAGCAGGCGGACGAGGCCAAGTCCAAGTGGCCGGGTTCCGGTTCGAACGGCGGGCCGTCGAACGACAAGGGCGGCGCGGGCGGCGGGCCCTCGGGCGGAACGGCCGTGAGCGGAGCGGCCGGGCAGGCCGTGGCTTTCGCCATGGCCCAGATAGGCAAGCCGTACGGATGGGGGGACGTGGGGCCCTCGTCGTACGACTGCTCGGGGCTCACCTCCGTAGCATGGGCCCATGCCGGACATCCCATCCCCCGCACCTCGCAGGCGCAGTGGCAAGGACTGCACCGCGTCAGCCTCTCGTCCGCTCAACCCGGGGACCTGATCATCTACTTCAACGACGCCACACATGTGGGCATGTACATCGGAGGCGGACAGATCGTCCACGCCCCACGGCCCGGGCGTACGATCACGACCGCGCCGGCCGCGTCCATGCCCATCCTCGGCGTGGTCCGACCCGGAGGCTGAGCGGATATGTCCCACTTTCCCGCACCCCGTGACGAGGGGAACCTGCCCGCACCTCGTGACGAGAGGAATCTGCCCGCGCTCAGCGCACAACCGTTGATCCGCCTGGACGCCTACGTGGCCGAGGACGGGTCGACGGTGGTCAACGGCCATCTGCTGACGATGGGCGGCACCCGGCCGCCCAACGAGGCGATCCTCGACGCCGTAGCCATGTTCGCCCGCACCCTGGGGGCCCCGGTGGCGGCGACCGTCATCGACCGCACCGTGCAGCAGGTGGCACGGCTCCGGGTCCACCCGGACGGTTCCAGTTACACGATCGCCGACGCGGAGGATCTGCCTCCCGGCCACGAACGGACGACCGCGGAGGAGCAGGCGTTCCCTCCGCTCGCCCGCGTCGAGCGGATCATCCAGCATGCCCAACGCGAGGAGCTGCACGCGGCGTTCGTCCTCGCCAGTGCCCTTCGGGAACACCTGACGCTGCGCAGGGGCGTGGAGGACGACCTCTCGCTCGAAGCGCGGGCGATCGAGGCGTACATGGCGTTCCTGCGCGGCGACTACACGGTCTCCACCGTCCTCGCACTGACCGTCGCGCGCATCCGGTGCCGCACCGACCTCAATCGGGCCGCGCCCGAGGTGGCCCGCGCCACCGCGGCCTGGCAGCGGCTGGAGGACGAGGGCCAGGTGGCGGCCCGCGGGCAGGAACTGCTCTACATGTGGGACCGGTTGTCCGCGGAGGGCCTGGTGCAGCACCAGGCGCACCACACCATGGCTCTGGCTGTCCGCAATCGCCTCGAACGTGGCAGCCAGTACGTGGAGGCTCCGGCGGGGCCCCCCGCTGCGGCTCTGACTGCGGCTCAGGGGCCCGCTGCCCCGGAGGACACGCCGCTCAGGCGCAGTCGAAGGGGGCTTCGGCGCTTCACCAGGTGGCCGGGGCGGGCTGCCGACTGAGTCCGGCCCCGTCGGGGGCCCAATGAGTCCCACCCCGTCGAGGGAAGCACCACGATCCAAACGGGCGGACCCCCTGAGCCATCCTGCCCAGGGGGTGCCCGACAACGCGGCGATGCTGCTCCGCTAGAAGCGACCGCCGGTGACGCGCGTGAAGGGGCCCTGTCCGCGTCGGGCCGCCACGCGTCCGAGGCTGTACGCACCGGCCAGGGCCGCCAGGGCGCCCCCTCCCGCACAAGCCGCTATCTGCTTGCGCTTCCGGACCACGGTCCACGCCGTCGAGGCGGCCTGGACGGACTTGCCCGGAATGGTGGACAGCATCTCGCCGCCCGCCTTGGCCTTGGACCGCAATGCCAGCACGCTGCCCGTCGCCTGGTCCTTGCCCTCGGCGGCCGCGGACTTGGCACTGTTCGCAGCCGATGAAGCCTTGGTCCCAGCGGCCCCAGCAGCCCTGGCTCCGCTGCTGGCCGAGCGAGTTGCGGTCTTGGCCGCAGTGCTTTTCGTGGACTCGTTGTTCTTCGCTGTTTCCGACATGGAGTCCGTTTAGCCGCTGTGTCCGGATCGAAACGGGCCGGGTGCGGCTCAAATCGAACTTACGCAGCATCGGGCACTCGTCCTCCACCGGCCGCCCCCTGGCTCGCAACGATCCGTCCCCAGCAGGATGCAGGCGTCGGTCGACAGCCGGAACCCCCCACTTCCACCAGAGCCGGCCTCCGCCAACTCCGCACGGATGCAAGCATTTCCCGCAACGGGGCGTGACAGCGAACCAGTTGGAACGGCCCGTACGGTGCAGGACGTCCCGCCCGTCGGACCGGGCGCTCGGGACCGGGCCCGTCAAGGGGCGGCGGCCCGTGCGGCAGCAGGTGGGCACGCCCCTCGCCGACCCGTCCGTAAAGGTGCGGGCACTCGGCCGTGCGGCCCACCTGCTCATGTGCTCACTCGGCCGCGGCGATCCAGTGCTCCAACTGCTCGATGGTCGTGGCGGGGTCGGCGACCAGCGCGGCCAGCCGGTCGTCGGCGGAGTTGAGGGTGGCGAGGGCGGGACAGCGGTGGCAGGCGTCCACTCCTGTCTGGTTCCACCACTTGCAGCGCGGACGGAGGTGGCACCGCGGCACGGCTCCCGTCTCCTGCGGCGACGGCAGCGTCTGGATGCGCTGGATCAGACCGCAGTCGTCGCCCACCCGGTTCGCGCACGCGGACGTGCAGTGCGACGCGAACCGGAGCACACGGTTGGGCGCGATGCCTTCGGGGATGCTCGACAGCACGTCCGCCGCGGGCACCGGCTCGTCCAGGTAGACGACTTGGCCCTTCTCTCCCGACCTGACGCCCAGGACAAGCGATTCCGGACGGTGGGCGTCTCCGCTCGGGCACCAACTGATCTGGTCTTCGCCGCGATCGTCCACGGTGCGCACCTCCGCGTCCTCAGGAAGACGCGGTGTCGGCGCCGTCGGGGGTGGTAAGGATCAGGCCCAGAATGGGCCCGCCGGTGGTTCCGCCGAGTTGCTGCTCGGCGACGACGGCTCTCTGGATGTGCGCGGACAGGTTCTGTGCGTCGGTTCTCTCGGCGGCGTTGGCCACGCCACCGGCGGCGAGGAGTCCGGTGACGAGCGCGGCCGTAGCGGCTGCGGCACGAAGGTTGGGGTTCATGCTGTCCTCCTTGACATTGTCGTCTCGACTGACAAGGGCGACCGTATGCATCAACTCCCCTCCGCGGAAGGCGCTTTGGTGCGTACTTAATTTCGTCAAAGTGCGGAGTACGGCGTCGCGCCGACCGTAAGCCCGGCTCCTGTCGGACCCGCACCCCCGCATTCCGCCTGCGCCTGTCCAGCGGCCAGGAGTGACGGCGCACGCCAGCAGCATCCTGACCTGTGAACTGGAACTGCGTGAGGTGGTCGGAGGCTGGGACGGCCAACTGAGGCGCATCGATGCCCAGTTGGCCGTGCGCAAGCCTCGACCCCACGCACCAGTTAGCACGCCGGGCTCTCATCGATCTCGGATGCGTGGCTCTGAGCAGGTCGACAGCTCAGGCCGCCACATACACCGTGGAGGTGATCGCGGCAGCGCAGCCGACGGTCCGCCCGAACCGAACGAACCGCCATGCCGCTCGCAACTACGCTCCCTGGAGGCCGCGTTGCCCGGGGATACGACCGCAGAGCCAGTTGCCCGGGTCCTCCGGCTCGCCGCTGATCCAGAACTGACGCCACAACAGCGCGAATTCCTCCCGGCTGAGGTGACCGTCACCGTTCAGGTCCAGCCTCTCGAAGACGCCCGTCATGTCCACGGGTCGGCCGTTCCAGGTCTCGACGAGCATGCGGTGTTCATCCGGGGAGATGCGGCCGTCCCCGTTGGCGTCCACGGCGTCGAAGATGGTGTCGGCGGTGGCGGTGACCTCCGCGACCATCGTGGGCAGCCGGTCCACGAGGGAGAGCAGTTCGCCCATGTCGACGGCGCCGTCGCCGTTGGCGTCCCCCTCCTCCAGCAATGCCGCCCACCAACCCATCAGGAGCGCCTCGACCTTGGCGCGCAGCTCCGTGCCCGGGCCCACGGCCGGTAGTCGGCTCCAGCGGGAGACGAGCGCGACGAAGTCCTCCTCGCGCAAGAATCCGTCACCGTCCGCGTCGAACGCGGCGAACATTCCCTTGAGCTTGAGTTCCTGAAACGCATTGGCCATGCGCGGCCTCCCTCGACGCCGGACCGGCGGACAGCGGGAACTATAGGTTGGGGCTCGCCCCCGCCTCCACGAGCACATGTGCGCGAAGGGTCAACCGCGTAAGTGGATGTGCGCCGACCCGTCCGCCTGCGAATGCCGCCCGTCCGCCGGGGAATGCCCACCGGGAATCCCGGGGCCGCCGCGCGCATACGGGTCGCCTTGCGCCCGCGACCTCCGGGGTGACACTGGAAGCGTGGCGGACAGCGAAGCGGAGACGGAGCGGCGCCTGGAGCGAGTCATCCTCGCGTTGCTGGATTCCCGGGACCCGAGTTCCTCGATCTGCCCCTCCGACGCCGCACGGGCGGCGTACGAAGGCGACGACGACGGCTGGCGCGCGCTCATGGAACCGACCCGGCGCGCAGCCCGGCGGCTGGTCGCCGCACACGAGGTGGAGATCACCCAGGCCGGCCGACCGGTCGACCCGGCAACCGCCGAGGGCCCGATTCGCATTCGCCGCGCCCGCCGCCGCTCCTGAGGCATCCGGTGCCGGCCTCGACGGAGGGCGTGGATCCCGGGCCCCCACCGTCGGCCTGGCGTCGGCCTGGCGTCAGGACAGGATCTCGATGTACCCCTCTGTTCCGTGCACGCGAATCCGCTGCCCGTCCCGGATCAGCCCGGTGGCCCGATCCACACCGACGACGGCCGGCAGGCCGTACTCGCGCGCGATCACCGCGCCGTGCGTCATGAGGCCGCCCACCTCCGTCACCAGACCCGCGATGCCGACGAAGAGCGGGGACCAACTGGGGTCCGTGAAGGTCGTGACCAGGATGTCGCCCGCCTCCAGGTCGGCATCCGCCATGTCCAGAATGACCCGGGCCCTGCCCTCGACGGTCCCCGCGGACACCGGGAGACCGACCAGGGCGCCGACCGGCGCGTCGTCACGCCGGTACGCGCCGGTGACCGCCTCACCGTCCGAGGTGAGAACTCGGGGCGGTGTGAGCGCCTGGTACGCCCGGAAGTCGTCCTTGCGCTGCCGGATGAGCCGGTCGTCCACCCGGTGTGAGTCGGCCGCCGCCCGCAGCTCCTCGAACGTGAGGTAGAAGATGTCCTCCCGCTCGGGAATCACCTCGGCCCGCACAAGACGTTCGGCCTCGCGCATCAGGGCTCGCTTGTAGACGAAGGAGCGGCTGACGATGCCGTACTTGGGGTACTCCCGGTACCCGATGAAGGCACGGACCTGGTCGATCATTCGCTTGGCGTCGTCGGCCTTGCGCTCGCCGTCGTCCGGCAGCGCCCGCAGGCGTGACAGGACGTCCTGTTCCTTCCTCAGCGCCTTTTGCCGCCCCTGCTCGAAGCGCCGTTCGGCGGCACCCGGCTCGAAGTTCCTCACGTTGTCGAGGATCGCGGGCACGAGCGTGCTGGGGCGCTCTCCCCAACGCGGCCTCGTGATGTCGATCTCGCCGGCACAACGCATGCCGTACCGGTCGAGGTAGGCCGCGATGGCGGCGTGTGCTTCGACGCCGCCCGGGACCTTCGCCAACTCGTCCAGGAAGTCCCCGTCCCGGAGACCCTCGCTACGCGAACCGTCGCTACGAAATCCCGCGTCATGAACGCCCTGCAGGAAGGCCACGACCTCCGGGTGCGGGCGGATGACGTCCGCGACGTCGAGCAGGTCGAGCCCCATCTCGGACGTGATGTTGTCGGGGGCGGAGAGCGTGAGCGTGTCAGCCGCGTTCTTCTCGCCGAGCCACTCGTACAACTTGTCGTTGAGCCACCACGTGGCCTCCATCCCGGCCATGATCGCCTGAAGGTTCAGCGGGTCACTGAGGACCCGCTTGTGCTCCTCGAAGGCCTCCAGGAGGAAGTCGAACAGTGCCGGCCCGGTCAGCGTCCCGATGTCCCGTTCCAGAGCGGCGTTGGAGGCCCGGTTGCGCTCGATCAGTTCGCCCACGATCGCCGGGTCCGGCTCGCTGGGGAGCGGTGCGCGCGAGGGGGGCGCATCCGAAGCCTGCACATCCGGAGCGACGGCATTCGGAGCGACGGTGTTCGCTCCGGCCGGGCTCCCCTCGGGCGGCGCGACGGGGGGCGTCCCCGGGAGCGAGGGGACGAAGTCGCCGCGGTCGAGGACTGTTTCCAGCGCGTCCCTGACCAGTGGGTCGCCCCGCCCCATGATGTCCAGGAGGCCGGCGCGGCTCGCGGGTGAGGCCAGGCGCCGGGCCACGTCGACGAACAGCCGCCCGCCCGCCTCGTGCATCGGCGCCATGGCCGTCAACTGCCAGACGGAGACCCCGAGGGGTTTCATGGGGTCGGTCATCATCTGCTGGTGCCCGACGGAGACATAGACATGGTTCTCCGCGTCGTCCGCCTCGGGGACGGGGAACAACGTCGTGATCGGCCGACTCTGGACGATCCGGAAACCGCCATCGGCCAGGCACCATTCGATGTCCTGCGGGCGGCCGAAGTGCGCTTCGATCCGCCTCCCGAGCTCCACGAGCCGCACGACCTGCGCATCCGTCAGCGCCGGCTGCTGCTGCCGTTCCGCGGCGATCGCCACTTCGTGCGTACCGCCGTCGGGCAGCGCGTCAATGGCGCGCTGTTTGGTGGCGATCGACCTCGCGAAGACCTCGCCGTCCCGCACTTTGAAGACGTCCGGGTTCACGAGCCCGGAGACCAGGGCCTCGCCGAGCCCGAACCCGGCGTCCACGGTGGCGACCTTCCGGTTTCCGGTGACGGGATCCGCCGTGAAGAGGATGCCGGACACCTGCGGGAACACCATCTGCTGCACGACGACCGCCATGCGGACCGAACGGTGGTCGATGCCGTTCCGCCGGCGGTAGATCACGGCACGCTCGGTGAAGAGCGAGGCCCAGCAGCGGCTGATGTGGCGCAGGATCGCCGACGGCCCCACGACGTTCAGGTACGTGTCCTGCTGACCGGCGAAGGAGGCCGTCGGCAGGTCCTCCGCCGTCGCACTGGACCTGACGGCACAGGCGGTCCGCTCACCGACCCGGGCGAGGGCACGGGTGATCGCCTCCGCGAGATCGTCCGGGACGGCAATCCCCTCGATGGTTCGCCGGACCCGCTCGCTGAGCGTGCGCATCCCGTCCCGGTCGTCGGGGCTCAGGCGCGACAGTTCGTCCAGCAGCTTGCTCAACGACGGTGCTTGCGCCACCGTCCGCCGGAAGGCGTCGGTGGTCACGCAGAAACCGCCCGGTACGCGGATGCCTTCGATCCGCGACAGTTCGCCCAGGTGCGCGCCCTTGCCGCCGACGACGGCGACCTGCGTCCGGTCGACCTCCTGGAGGTCGACCACATACTGCTCGCTCACTGCGACACCTCCGAGGCAGCCGTACTCCGTCGCTCTGCGCCGCCCCATCGAATCACCGCAGCAGCCACCCCTGTCGCATCCCTTGCCGGCGACGGTCCCGCGTCGGCAAGCCTTGACTCCGCCGGGTGATTGGGCCGTACCGCCCGGCGGTACGGAACGCCTCCGGTCGGCCTCCTGGCCGGTTCGACATCAGCGCGCCCCTTGGACGTCGACAACAGCTCACGCACGTAGTGCCCTCATTTCCGCAGGTTGTGGCCTCGGCGGACGATTCTGCGCCCTGACCGGGGCCTTGCGGCAAGCCCCCCGGCCCGCTATAAGTTGAGAGTGGCCAGGAGAGATCTCTCCTGGCCTTTGCCGTTCGTCCTCCTGGGGATGCGGCCGGGGCCGCGTAGCTCAGCCGTCCGAGCCTCAGCAGTCACCCGTCGACGGCCAAGCGGTTCAGCCACTCCCCCAGGAGATGCTGCTCGGCGACGCTGAGGTTCGTCTGGTCGGGCAGCGCGGCGCGCAGGGCGCGTGCCGCGCCTGCCGGGCCCGGGTGCCGCACGGCCGGCCGTTCGTTGGTGACAGCGGTGACCATGGCTTCGCGCAGGGCGGTCAACAGGGCCGGGTCGCGCCGGTCTTGAGGCAACGACAACCAGGTGAGCACCGCGCCGCGCCCCGTCGCGTGAATGATCTGAGCGGCGAGCTCCTCATCCACGCGGAGCCAGCCGCCCGCGGCAAGGCGCCTGACCCGGCCTCTCAGGATCTCCATGCCCGCCCGGAACGACGCGGAGTCGGCCCTGGTGGGCTCGCTGTACATCAGCGTGAAGAGCGCGGGGTTGGCAAGACCGAATTCGGTCGCCATTTCCCAGCCCGCCCTCAGGTCCTCGATGGGGTCCTCCGGGTCCGGGTCCACGTGCTTGGTCGCGAGGAACGCGGCGAAGCCGTGCTCGGCCACGGCGTCGAGCAATCCGTTCTTGTCGCCGAACAGCCGGTAGATGGCGGGGGGTTGCATGCCCGCCGCGTCGGCGACCGCGCGGGTGGTGACCGCATCACGCCCCTCACGCGTCAGGAGCCCGATGGCGGCCTCGATCACCCTTTGCCGGGGTTGTTCCCGGCCGGGCGATGCCGTGTCGGACTTGTCGGTCGGGGTGTCGTCCTGCCCAGGTGAACGCGATGCCATGAATCAACGATACCGCATTAGTGATTTCGACGTTATTATCGATGGTACCGTTGGATGGCTTCCATCGATACCAATCCTCGTGAGCATCGGAGCGCGCATCATGATCATCGTGACCGGAGCAACCGGACAGCTGGGGCACCAGATCGTCGAAAGGCTGCTCACCCTCGTTCCGGCGGACCGGGTCGGCGTCAGCGTCCGCGATCCGCAGAAGGCGCAGATGCTGGCCGACCGGGGCGTACGCGTCCGGCGGGGCAGCTTCACCGACCCCGCCGCCCTCGCCCACGCCTTCGAGGGCGCCTCTCAGGTACTCATCGTCTCGGTCGACAAAATGGGCGACGAGTGCGTCCGACAACACCGCACCGCGATCGAGGCGGCCGTCGCGGCGGGCGCCCGCCGCATCCTGTACACCAGCCAGATGGGAGCCGGCGCCACCTCGCACTTCCAGGCGTGCCGCGACCATGCGGCCACGGAGGAGCAACTGCGCGCTTGCGGCGTGCCGTTCACGTCACTGCGCAATGGCTTCTACGCCACCAGCGCCGCGCATTTCCTCGGGCACGCGGCGGATGCCGGTGAGCTCGCGCTCCCCGCGGACGGACCGGTCGCCTGGACCGCGCACGCCGACCTCGCCGACGCGGCCGCCGCCATCCTGGCCGACGAAGGCCGCTTCGACGGTCCGACGCCGCCGCTGACGGCGGGGCAGACCCTCACCTTCGACGACATAGCCGCCATCACCGCTCGGCTCACCGGCCGGGCCGTCACCAGGACCACCACCACCGACGAAGAGTTCCGCCGGCAGCTCACGGGCCAAGGCGTCCCGTCGGAGACCGCGGCCCAGCTGCTCGGCATCTTCGCCGCAAGCCGGGCGGGCGAGTTCGCCATGGTGGATCCGACGCTGGCCGAGTTGATCGGCCGCGAACCCATCACCGTGGAAACGGTGCTGCGCGAGCACCTGTTGAAGGGCTGATCCACGCGGACACGGTTCGGACTCAAACCGGGCGTGGGGCGGGGGACCAGACGCCCATCCACTGTTCGGCGCCCCACAGCTCGCGTTCCAACTCGTCGCCCGGTCGCGGCCCGCCCACGTAGGTGCCCACCTCCGGCGAGCTGAAGAGTTCTATCAACCCCGCGCGGTCCCGGGCCTCGGGCTCGCGCAGTACGAGCCGTTCGGTCCCGAGCGGGCCAGGCAGCCAGTTGAGGGACCCCAGTTCACTCATGGCAGGCAACCCACCCCTGAAGCGAGCCGCGAGCGCGCCGACCACATGACCCTCCATCCCCAACTGGACCTGCTCGATGGGTCGTTCACGAATATGGTCCGGACCGCCGAACGCGGCCACCTAGGCGGACGCCGGCATCAGCCCCGAGCTTCGATCTTCAGGTCACCCTGGATCTGGGCGCGCGCCAAGTCGCTCGCGAGGTAGGCGTGCGGGTAGCCGGGGTCGACCGCCCCGGCCTCGTCGAGGCGGGCGAGTTGTGACGCGGTGAAGTCGACCTCCAGGGCGCCCAGATTGTCCTCCAGCTGCGTGTGGGTACGAGCGCCGATGATCGGGGCCGTGACGTCGGGGTTCTGCAGGGTCCAGGCCAGAGCGACCTGGGCCGATGTCCGGCCCAGCTCCTTGGCGACCTCCCCCACCGTGTCGGCGACGGCGAGGTTGCGTTCCGTGACCCAGCCCAGGGCCTGATTGTGGCTCTTGCGGCTGCTCTCCTCCGATCCGGTGACCTCTCCGGCCAGATCGTCGCGGCTGTACTTGCCGGTCAGCACCCCGCCGCCCATCGGTGAGTACGGGACCACTCCGAGGCCCATCTCGCGTGCCATGGGAATCAGCTCACGCTCCCCGGTGCGCTGGATCAAGCTGTATTCGATCTGCAGCGCGACCAGGGGTGACCAGCCGCGCAGGTCGGCGACCGTCTGCATGCGAGACACCTGCCAGGCCGGGGCGTTGGACATCGCCACGTACAAGACCTTGCCCTGGCGGACCAGGTCGTCCATGCCGCGCAGGATCTCCTCGACCGGCGTCGTGGAGTCCCACATGTGGAGGTAGAGCAGATCGATGTAGTCGGTGTTCAGCTGCCGCAGGCTGGCCTCCACGGAGGCGAACAGGTTCTTGCGGTGGCTGCCCCCGGAGTTCGGGTCGCCCGGCCGACGCATCGTCGAGTACTTCGTCGCCAAAACCAGGCTCTCCCGGCTGTCACGGGTGAACTCCCCGAGGAGGCGCTCGGAGCTCCCATTGGTGTACGTGACCGCGGTGTCGATGAAGTTGCCGCCGTGCTCCACATAGCGGTCGAACAGCTTGCGCGCCTCGTCCCGTTCGGCGCCCCAGCCCCATTCGGTACCGAAGGTCGCCGCGCCCAACGCCAGCGGGGAAACCCGCAGTCCGGAGCGGCCCAGCAGCCGATAGGTGTCGAGGGTGAGCGACATCGTGTCCTCCTGTGGTGGTGCTTGTGATCGTTGCCGAAAAGAAGTCTGCGTTCGCCGTCCGCCCCGGGTAAGGGAGAGAAGTTCCTGGGAACGCCAGTCCCACCCTGGTTGTTGGACCGGACATGATGACCCGCACCGTTGACCCCACGCAGGAGATGGCCGCCTTCCTGCGAACCCGGCGTGAACGCCTGGACCCCGCCGACTTCGCTCTGCCGGTACGCCAACAGGCCCGGCGGACACCGGGGTTGCGCCGCGAGGAGGTGGCCGAACTGGCCGGCGTGAGCATCGACTACATCGTGCGGCTGGAACAGGGCCGCGGGCTGCGCCCCTCGGCCAACGTCGTGGAGTCGCTGGCACGGGCTCTGCGCCTCGCGCCCGACGAACGCGCCTATCTCTTCGACCTCGCCCAGCAGCGTCCTCGCAACCCCGACGCGACCGCGACGGCCGCGCCCTCGGTGGCCCGGCTGGTCGCCGATCTGTCGCCGCTGCCCGCCATGCTCATGAACCACCGATACGACATCCTGGCCTGGAACGACCCCATGGCTAGGCTGCTCGTGGACTTCAGCGCCCTCCCGCCGAAGCAGCGCAACGCGATGTGGCTGTGCTTGGTGCATCCACGGATACGGGACCTCTATCTCGACCGCGAACGCGTCGTGCGGGAGGGCGTCGCCCATCTGCGCGCCGCCTGGGCCGCTCATCCGGAGGACGGGGTACTGAGCGATCTGATCGCCGAATTCATCGCTCGCGACGCGGAGTTCGCGCGGCTGTGGGCCGAGCGGGACATCAACGGCAGCGGCCGCGGGCACAAGGCTCTGCGGCATCCCGACATCGGTGTGATCGCGGTGGACTTCGAGGTGCTCGTGCCACTCCAGGACCCGGACCAGCGCCTGGTGATCTACCGCGCCGCGGACGACGCGAGCCAGTCAGCGCTGGACCAGTTGTGCGGACCGTGAGCACCTGCCGGAGGCAGGACCCCACGGTCCGCCGGTTCCCGCCCCGGTCGGATCCGGCGCAGGGCCCCGATCGCGTGTCCGGGCCTACCCGATGCTGACGGGCGGGGAACTCACCTGCTCCGGGACAGGCGTGGAGGCGTCGACGGGCACCTCGTCGGCACCGACCGCCCCGTCGAAGATGGCGAGTTCGCCGGGGGCGGCCTGGGCCTTCCACTCCGGTGCGACGGCGGCGTACGTGGTGACGTCGTGCCAGCAGCCGCTGGTCCTGAAGAGCTGACGGAGGGTGGCTTCGGGGCGCAGGCCCGCCGCGTGCATCACCTGCGGCATGAAGGAGTGGTCGCTGCGGTGACCCGCCCAGATCCGGTGCACGCCCAGGCGCCCGAAGGCGTAGGCCATCAACAGCCGCCCGGCCTCGTGACCGTACCCCTGCACCGAGCTGCCCGGCAGCAGGACCAGACTGGTGAGCATGGCATTGCTGCCGTAGTCCTCCATGAGCAGCCCCATCGTGCCCACGAGGCTGTCGTCGTCCAGGGCGCAGACCGCGAGGGTGTACTTGCGTCGAGGATGGGTGTGGGGCTGGGCGAGGCTCTGGGCGAACGTGTCGTGGGCCTGTCGCGCATCCATGCGGTCGATGCCGAGATACCGGGTGAACACTCGGTGCGTGAGGATGCGGGCGAAGGCGTCGTGGTCGTCGGCGTGCAGTTCGCGCAGCCGCAGATGGTCGCCTCGAAGGTCGGGGACACGGTTCACCGGGAGGCTCCGTGGGGCGCGGGCACGGTCGCCGGGGTCGGGATCAGTGCGTCGAGGTCGATGTAGTGCCGGCCCGACGGCAGTGGCTCGCCGAGCAGGATCCGGCGGGCCGTTTCGGTGACGAGTGCGGCACCCAGCATGACTCCGCCGGCCAACTGCGGCCAGCTGGAGAGGGTTTGACCGATCCGGGTGAGCGCGTCCGTCATGGCCGCGCTCAGTCGCTCTCCGTCGACGATGTCGAGCAGCAGGCGGACGGCGGCCTCCTGCCCCAGGTCGCGGACGTCGTCGGCGGTCACCTCGCCGACGCGGCCGTGGAAGAGCGGCCGGTCAGGTTCGAGGTCGAAGCGCTCGATGTCGAGCAGACCGCGGTCGTTGGTGTCCATGAGGACGGGCACGCGGCGACGCCGGGCCTGCTCGCGCGCCGCGATCTTCACCCAGGGGGTGTCGCACTCCTCGACCAGGATGTCCAGACCGTCGTCGCCGTCGCCGAAGAAGGCGTCGATGGTCTCCTCGGTGACCCCGCCGCGGTGGATCTCGATGTCCAGGTAGGGGTCGAGTTCGTACATGCGCCGGGCGCACAACACGCTCTTCTCCAGGCCCAGTTCATGCACTCCGGCGCGGAGCCGGTTCAGGTTCGACAGGCTGATCCGGTCGAAGTCCGCCAACCGGAACGCGCCGCCGACGCCCTCCATGGCGCAGGTCAGGGCGGCGCTGCTGCCCACCGAGAGCCCGATGACGCCGACGCGGCGCCGCAGCAGCCCTTCCTGCTGCTCGCGGGTGATCTTGTCGCGATTGCGGTCCGTGCGCACCAGGCGGAACTCCGCCTCGGGCAGCACGTGGACGAGCCGCCCCGACCACGGGTACCAGACCCACCTGCCGTACGCGTCCGGACGACCGCCCAGCATCTCGTCGACCGCGCGGTCCAGCGCCCGGTGCCCGAACGTCTCGTGCGGGGTCAGGCAGCGCAGCAGCTCCGCCACCTGGTTCTCGATCCGGTCGTGGACCTCACGCAGCCGGTCCGACTCCCGCAGCGCGGCCAGAGCCGCGGCATCCACGGGGCGTGCAGGGTCGAGCAGTACGGGGTGAAACGATTCGCTCATCTCGTGTCGCGAAGGCAGCACGAGAGAGTCCGGCCCTGGGCCGGACGCCATCAGATCAGTCACAGCCAGGACGCTAACAACGGGACGATCTTGCTGAGCCGCCCGTCACCCGCTGGGGCGCAGTCGAATTGATCTTCTACCTGAGTGCGCCGACCGTGCGCCATGCGCGCCCCCTCGCCGGGCGCCCCCGCATCGAAAGCCGGGGGCTCCGGGCGTTCACACCCCGCTGAGTGACAGCTTCACGGCGAAGCCGAGGAAGAGCGCGCCGGCCGCCGAGGCCGCGCCCGCCGAGAGACGCTTGCGGCGGCGGAACGCGGCCGCGAGGCGGGTGCCGCTGAATATCAGCGTCGACAGGTAGAGGAAGCTGCCCAGCTGGAGCAGCGCGCCGAGCAGCAGGAAGGACAGGGCGGGGTAGGCGTAGCCGGGCTGCACGAACTGCACGAAGAACGAGAGCATGAACAGGATCGCCTTGGGGTTGAACAGGCTCAGCATCAGGGCCCGCCGGTAGGGGCGCTCCCCTGCCGCCGGGGCCGTCGCGGCCTGCTCCTGTGCCTGCTCGTGCCGGGACCGCCACATGCCCACCGCCTGGCGCAGCATGCCGAAGGCCATCCAGGCCAGATAGCCCGCGCCCGCGTACTTGACCACAGCGAAAAGAAGCGGTGTCGTCTGCAGCAGCGAGGCCGCGCCGAGCGCGGACAGCGTCATCAGAACCGTGTCCCCGGTGAAGATCCCGGCGGCGGCCGCGTACCCGGTGCGCACCCCGCGGCGGGCTGCCACGGACAGCACGTACAGCGAATTGGGGCCCGGCAGAAGGATGATCAGCACCAGGCCGGCGAGATAAGTCGGAAGATCGGTCACACCCAGCATGGAGCCGAGTGTCGCATGCGCCTCCGACACCCCACGCACCCCTCCCCCGGCGGGGTGCCGACACCCCCCGGGGCGCGGCGGGCGCGTGCATTCCCGCGGGCCCGGAGCGCGGTCGCCGAGCGCCGCGGGCAGCTCCCGTTGTCAGTGGGTGGGGCTACCGTGCGTTCTACGGAGCAGTAGGCAGACGAAGAGGCGTCCGGCTTCCGCGCGGGCGTCCGACACGAGCAGGGGGAAGACCGCATGACCACACTCGACAACCGGCCCAGCACCGCCGTCCTCGTCGTCGACGTGCAGAACGACGTCGTCGAAGGGGTCTATCGGCGTGACGTTGTGGTCGCGAACATTGCCGGCCTGGTCGAGCGGGCACGTACGGAAAGGGTCCCGGTCGTCTGGGTCCAGCACTCCGACGAGGGACTCACGCGGGGAAGCGACGACTGGCGGATCGTCCCGGAACTCGTTCCGCAGGATGGCGAACCCCTCGTCGAGAAGCACTACGGCGACTCGTTCGAGGACACCACGCTGGAGTCCGTCCTGTCGGGGCTCGGTGTGGGGCGGCTCGTCATCGCCGGGGCGGAGACCGATGCGTGCATCCGCTCGACGCTCCATGGCGCCTTCACCAGGGGCTACGACGTGACGCTGGTCGGTGACGCGCACACAGCGGGTGACAAGACCGCATGGGGTGCTCCGACACCGGCCCAGGTCATCGCACACACCAACCTTTACTGGGCCCACCAGAAGGCGCCGGGGCGGCGGGCCGAGGTGGTCGAGAGCAAGGACGTCGTTCTCCACGACGCGCCCTGACGGCCCGGGCAGCGCAGTTTCACCAACTGTGCTGCCCCCAGGCCGACTTGATCCGTCGTGGAGGTAGGCTCGCGCTAACGTACCGGCCACGAAAGCGTTAGCGACACGTTGGCGTGCCCTGGAACGATTGCGCACTCCTCCATGGAGCCTCCCGGCCACTCGCATCCGGCCGGTGCTTCGTCCGCCCGGCACCGTGTGCCCACAGTTCGCAAGAGGACCCGATGGCCGCCAACGAGCAAGCCCGTACCTCTGAGCGCAACGGCCCAGGCCACTCGCGCGTTCAGTCCCCGCGCACCAGCCGTGTCCGGGGGTTCGCGGTGGCGTCGGCCACCGCCGTCACCACGGTCGGTGCCGTGGTCGGCGTCGGCGCGGGCAGCCCCTCCGCAGCGGGCGACGGCCTCCAGGCGTCCGCCGCCGATTCGACGCTGCTGGCCGACCTCCCTGCCGGTCAGCAGGCCCAGGTGCAGACGGCTTCCCTGACGCAACAGGCGGACGCCCAGTCCGCGCAGGCGAATGCGGCTGCGAAGAAGTCCGCCGAGGAGGCCGCCCGCGTCCGTGCCGCACAAGACGCCAAGGCCAAGAAGGACGCGGCCGACAAGAGCAAGGCGGACGCGGCCAAGGAGAAGGCCGACAAGGAGGCCAAGGCCCGCGATCTGAAGACCGAGGCCGCCAGCCGCTCGTCGGACCGCACCACCTTCCAGGTGCAGAGCTCCTACTCGGTATCCGACGTCCAGGCGATCGCCCGGCAGATCGTTCCCGCCGACCAGTTCCAGTGCTTCAGCAACATCGTGAACAACGAGTCGAGCTGGAACTACCGCGCGACCAACGGCAGTGCCTACGGACTCGTCCAGGCTCTGCCCGGCTCCAAGATGAGCAGCGTGGGTTCCGACTGGCAGAGCAATCCGGCGACCCAGATCAAGTGGGGCCTCAACTACATGAATCAGCGCTACGGGAGCCCCTGCGGAGCCTGGTCGTTCTGGCAGTCCCACGATTCGTACTGAGCCGCCCGCCGGGCGTCCAAGTGACAGCCTTCGAGGGCGGATTGCCGGTCGTTGACGCGCCGGGGGCGATCGTGCCGTCGAGGATGCCCGCCCGTACCGCCCCGATGCGCCGGACCTCACCCACATCGCCGGTGAACTCCCGATCAAGAGCCGGTCGGGCGCCGAGCATGAGCATCCCACCGCGCGCGGCACTGCCGACGCTCTAGTCGAGCGGCGGGGTTTCGCGCGTGCGGGCCTGGTGGCGGCGGGCCTTGAGCCTGTTTCCGCACGTCTTCATGGAGCACCACCGTGCCGTGTTGGCGCGACTGCGGTCCAGGAGGAAGAGCCGGCATTCAGGGTTCCCGCAGGGCCGCAGCCGCCCGGGCATGCGCTCCCTGACGTCCGCCCACGCGAGGACCAGTTCCACCGCGAGGCGGCGCTCCGGTGCCACCTCCAAGCGCCATTCGATGCCCGTCGCGCTCGGCTCCGGCGTTCGGCGAACACCCACGAGGACCCGGCCCAGCCGGGATTCCGCCCCCGTGCCCGACTCCATCGCCTGGAGCGCGTCCCGGGCGGTTCGCAGCCATCGGCGCTCCTCGTCACCGCCGTGTCCGCCGTGCTTCCGCGCCCACCCGTCCAGCTCGTGGTCCTCATGCCACAGATCCCGGCGCCGGCCTTCCACGACAGGAGTGCTGTTCAGCGCCTCCATGAGGGCCTGGTCGTCCAGCACGGCCTCACCTTCCCGCCAACGTCGGCTAACTCCATCAAGTCGATTGACAGGTTACTCCCCCGGGCGTCTACTGGACAGGCAGAGGTAACCGGCATGAGCGATTGAAGGGGTTAGTCATGGTTGAGGTCCGACACCAGTACGCAACCGTGGGGGAACATCGCGTCTTCTACCGCGAGGCGGGCCCCCGTGAGGCGCCCACCCTCGTGCTCCTGCACGGGTTCCCCACCAGTTCCCGCATGTTCCGCCACCTCATTCCGGCGCTGGCCGACCGGTTCCACGTCATCGCGCCGGACCACCTCGGGTTCGGCAATTCCGACACCCCGTCCGTCGACGCGTTCACGTACACCTTCGACGCGCTCACCGACATCACCGAGGCCCTGCTGGCTCAGCTCGGCGTCAGCCGCTACGCCATGTACGTCCAGGACTACGGGGCACCCATCGGGTGGCGGCTCGCGCTGCGCAACCCGGAGGCGATCACCGCGGTGGTCACCCAGAACGGCAACGCCTACGAGGACGGCTTCGTACCGGAATTCTGGAAGCCTGTGCGGGAGTACTGGGAGAACCCGGGCCCCGCGACCGAACCGGCTGTCCGCGGCGCGCTGTCGCTCGACGCCATTCGCTGGCAGTACCTGAACGGAGTGGCCAGGCCCGAGCTGGTCGACCCCGACACCTGGGCCGCCGATCACCGCGAGGTCGGCCGACCCGGCAACGACCTCGTACAGCTCGCCCTGTTCCTCGACTACGCCTCCAATCCGCCCCTCTACCCGCAGGTGCACGCCTACTTCCGCGAGCGCCGGGTGCCGCTCCTCGCGGTCTGGGGAGCGGGCGACGAGATCTTCGGCCCGGACGGCGCCCGGGCCTTCTCAAGGGACCTGCCGGACGCGGAAGTCCACCTCGTTCCGGGAGGCGGACACTTCCTGCTCGAAAGCCATCTCGACACCGTGGCCGGATACATGCGTGGATTCCTGACGCGCGGCGAAGGGTCGGTGTGAATCACGCGACGAGGGCGCAACTCGGGCGGCGGGCCCTGCTGTTGGAGCGGGGCCCGCCGCCCGAGTTGAGAGAAACGAGCTAGCAGTCCTTGAAGCCTTCGGGCCGCCCGGCAGGCGCAGCGGACTCGCGAGAGCCGCCGTCGGTGCGCGTGCGCAGGCGCCGCAGCCAAGAGCCTTTCGAGACCGGCGCCGACGCCGGCTCGCCCTCGGCGGGCAGTGCGCCTCGATCGTCCCGGCCGCGGGCCGCGCGCCACTCCCGCAGGAACGCGTCGATGTCGATCTCCTCGCGGCCGAGCGGCGGCCCCGGCGGCGGCATCCGCAAATTGGCCGCGATCTTCTTGTTGACCGGCTCCAGGACGGCCCGCACCATGCGCTCGGAGGGCGCGGCGGCCGCCTCCGCGAGCGCGTCCTCGGCCTCCTTTCGCAGGCCGAGCGAGCCGGAGGCGACGATGGAGAGACCCTCCTGGGTCATCTTCCGCTTCATCCACCACATCTCGTCGTACGGCACCCGTTCATCGGGGAGCGGCTCACCGATGCCGGCCAGGCGCGTGAAATCGCCCCGCTCCTCCGCCTCCCGGATCTGCCGATCGACCCAGGACTCAAAACTCATCCCCGCAGGCTTCCGTTGAGTCATGAACCCATTTTCGCATGGCCGTTTCCGGCGATCCGGCCCGGCGCCGCACGTCGGCCGACGCCTGCGGGCGACGCGGGACGCTCCCTCTCGGCGGCGCATGCCCACACCCCTCGGGCTCCGATCACGTCGGTCGCCAATCGGCCGATGCCGACCGATCGCCGGCCGTCGGCGCCCAAGGCGCCCGATCCGCAAGGGCATTGAGACGAGTGCGTGCGCGCCGCACGCATTCGGTGCTACAGTAAAGGCGAAGCGTGCGCAACGCACGCATCACCTCTTCCCTCAGTGCTTCCCCGAAAGGAACTCCCATGTCCCGCACCGGTATCGAGGCCGCCCTCAACGACCTGCTCTTCAACCGCGGCATCACGCTGGCCGAGGCCGCCGACCGGCACTTCGCCCCCGACTACCGTCAGCGCACGGACGGCGAGTGGGCGGACCGCGCCCAGTTCCTCGACCACATCGGCCACCTGCGCGGCATCGTCGCCGGCGGGCACGTCGACGTGCACGAGGAGCTGTACGACGGCGCCAAGTACGCCGACCGCCACACGTGCCACATCACCAAGACCGACGGCAGCACCGTAGCCATGGAGGTCTACGTCTTCGCCGACTTCAGCGCCGACGGCCGGTTCCGCCGCATCGAGGAAACCACCCTCATGCTCAAGGGCACCGACGCCGACCGCGACCTCGGCAGCGCCCGCTGAACACCGCCCCCTGAACGTCCCCCCCCTCCCGGCGACTCGACGCTCGCGACCGCCGACCGCCGACCGCCGACCACGTCGCTGACAGGGACCAAGCCGATGTCGTCAACACGCCTTCCATTCGGGGGCGTTCGGGGTGGATCAGAGAATGATCTGGTCGCCGCCGGATGCCTCAAGGCGGGCGATCGCGTCGCGGACCGCTGCCACGAAGGCGTGGTACACCGGGGTGGTGCTGGTGGCGCGGCCCGCGATGGTGTTCACCGTGAACATGGCCTTGCGCAGTTCGGTCGTGATCTCCAGCTGGCCTCCCTCGGCAAGCAGGGTCCGGTTGCAGATGTTGGCCGGCTCGACGCCCGCGAGGTCTGACTCGCCCGACCCGTCGATCGTCTGGAACCCGGCGTCACGCAAGGCCTCGTGCAGAAGCGACTTGAGGGTGCCGTTCAGGCCGCCGACCACTACGGCCTCGGGCCGCGAGACGGGCGCGCCGGCCTGGGCGGCGGTACAGCCGTGCAGGCTGACCACGTTGAGGTTCGCGGCGGCGATGGACAGAGCCACCTTGTCGTCGCAGTTCTTCGAAGTGACGTGCAGATCGGCGTTGTTGGTGCTGCGGATCGCCTCGAACATCCAGTAGTCGAAGACCGGCCCGCCGGTGGCCATGAGCGTGGCCGGGTCGTATCCCGCGATGCCCAGGCAGAGTTCGGAGGTACCGCCCTCGATCCCGCCGCCGTGCAGCGCGAGGATCGCGGTACGGCCGTAGAGGGACGCCGCCCCGCGGACGTTGTCGAACTGCTCGTGCCGTCGATAGCGTCTGGCGAAATCGGTGCCCTCCTTGCCCGCAAGACGGGTGTAGAGGTCGGTGTTCGAGCTGTAGAGGTCGTTCGCTCCGGTGGCGTGCGCGGAGGTCGCGCCGACCCCGCCCAGCAACGGTCCGCCGACGGCGGCGGTGGCGAGGGCGGTGAGAACGGTGCGACGGTTGGTGGAAGTCATACGCCCATGATCCCTGGGATCCGTCGCCGCAAGAAAATCCCCAGGTCCCGTCGCCGCACGAGGGCGAGGCCACTATCGGGTGCGGCCGCGCCGCGCGGGCTGCTGCGGATCTCCTCCGAACGGGTCCTTGCGGTCCGGCAGGTGGCTCGACAGCGCGTGGCCCGGGGATGTGACGGGGCAAGGGATGACGGGCGAAGGGTGACGGGGCAAGGGACGGCATGCGTACCGACCGTGGCGGCCCACCTGTCCACCTGCTGACTGCCGACTGCCGACTGCCCACCTACGCACCTACGCACCTACGCACCGAAGGAGCGAACCTCTCATGAGCACCCAGGACACCCTGGCCGAGCTACTGGGCGAACACGGCCGCAGCTACGCCGACGAAGCCGGGATCACCTTGCACGACAAGCCGTCGCCGCTCTACCAGCTCCTTGTGCTGGCCGTGCTGTGCTCGACGCGCATCAAGGCCGACATCGCGACCGATGCCGCACGCGAACTGTTCCGGACACGGCTGCGTACCGCGCGGACGATGGCGGCCACGGACTGGCAGACGATCGTGGACGCACTGGGCCGGGCCCATTACCGCCGCTACGACGAGAGCACCGCCACGGCCCTGCTGGAAGGGGCCGAGCTGATTCTGCGCCGTTGGCGCGGTGATCTGCGCCGCTTGCGGGACGAGGCCGACGGCAGCCCGGAGCGGATGCGCGAACTCCTTCAGGAAGTCCCGCGGATCGGCCCGGTCGGGTCGGGCATCTTCTGCCGTGAAGCCCAGGGGCTCTGGCCCGAACTCCGCCCGTTCTTCGACGACCGGGCCCTGGAGGCAGCTTCCGAGCTGGGCCTGCCGTCCACCGCCAAGGGGCTGGCCCGGCTCGTTCCACCGGACGAGCTGCCACGGCTGGCCTCGGCGCTGGTCCGCTCGGGCCTGAATCACTGAGCCACCGTCACCGCACCCTGCGCGTCAGGGGCGTTCGCCCTCGGGCCATGCACCCTCGTCGTCGTCGATCAGATGCACCGCGGCCTCCTCGGCCGAGGCTCCCGCACCGTCGATGCCCATGTCCGAGGCGAGCATGTCCTTCTCGGCGTCCTCGTGGGCTCCCTCGTCAGGAGCCACGAGCCGACCCGCCCGCTCGTCGCCCACCTCGGCGTCGGCGAGCTCCTCGTCCTCGTCCTCGTCCCCCAAGTCGAGCTGGGGGTCAGGCACTTCCTCGGCGAGCCGCTGGTCGAGGCTCTCGCCGTCGTGCTGCTCCTGTGCGGTGGTGCCGGCGTGGTTCACCGCCAGCGGCCGCTCGGGCGGGGACCAGCCCTCGTCGTACGGGTCGGCTCCCCGGTCGTTCAACGTGTCCTCCGGATCCAGGATGCCGGTGTCCTCCACGACCTCGTCTCCACCGTCCGGCTGGTAGACGTCGTCACCACGCTCGTCGTCGGCTGCCATCAGACACGCTCCTCCTTCATCCACACGTGCGCGCCGCTCCGCCTCCACGGCCCGCGAACGGCCCACGGCCCCGCCTCCATGCGCGGGGCCCGTGCGGAACGACTGTCCACCTTTGTCCAATTCACACCCGGCCCACCTTCCGCAGCCGTGCCCGACCCGTTCCCGCGGCCTCCGCCCCGGTCCGCGGGCGCTCGGGCGGGGCCCCGGGAAGTGTCGCCGTGAGGGAGCCGGGGGCACGCGTGGCGTGGCCGCCGTCGACGCCGTAGTGGCGGTACAGCTCGCGTTCCTCGTCGGCCGTCAGATGCTGGTGCACTTCGTGCCGGGGCGCGTCCTTCACCGTGCTCTTCGCGTGCGCGATGTGCAGGGCGTTGCCCTCACGGCGTGCGCCGGCCAGCGGCGCGAGGGATTCCTGGGTGCCGAACAGACCGGTCTTCAGCGTGACCCACTCCGGGCGCCCCACGGAGTCGTCGACGTAGACCTGCTCGACGCCGCCGATCCTGTCGCCCTCCGGGTCGTAGGCCACCAGGCCCTTCAGGTCCTCGGGGCGGTGGAAGCTGTGGCCCATGCCCATACGGCTCACTCCTCGCTCGTGGTCCCCCACGGCCGAAGCCGCGCTGACGCTCGCGGGGCCGGGACGTTCATTCCAACACCGCACCGCCGGGACCGCACGGGCAGCTTGACCGAACGGGGAACGGGATCGGACGAGGGGCGTCGGCAAGGAATCCGCGCCGAGAAGAGCCGGAGCGGCTGCCGCGCCTGTGGAGGCAACCGGTTCCCGACTGCGGCACCGGCAACCACCCCGGCACACGGACGCGTACCCGGAAATGCGGGAATTGCACGTGTGGATGCGCATACCGGCCGCGATTGGTTTCGGATACGACTGTGGGGCCCGTGCCATTTCGGCACGGGCCCCACAGTCACGCGGCAGATTTCTACCAGCGATACCAACGACCGCTGCCGCCCTTCGGGCGGGCGACGAACCCGATGAGCCAGAGCACCAGCACCACGATCGCGACCCACCAGAGGATCTTGAGCGCGAAACCGGCACCGAAAAGAATGAGCGCGAGCAGAAGAACGAGAAGCAGGGGAACCATGATTATCAACCTCCAGGACTCCGAGTGCCCTTCATCGGTGGGGCCATGCGCGCGCCTTTGATTTTTCTTTTATCACCGCAGGTCGTACGCCTCACAGAGAGCCAGTAAGCCTTTTCTGATCAGCCCGGGCCATCAAGGGTGGGCGACGTTCCGGGGGAATCCTTCGCCCGGAACCGGGTGCGCGCGGGATGCGTCCCGGGACGGAAGAACGCCGCTCGGAGCCGTGGCTACCGCGCGCTCGGCAGCCGGACCGTCACCACGAGGCCGCCTTCGGGACGTGGAAGGAGTTCGAGTGTTCCGCCGTGGGCGTGGACGATGCTGTGCACGATGGCCAGGCCGAGGCCGACGCCCGCGTGCTCGTCGCCGCGCACCCGTTCCGCTCCGCGCTGGAAGGGCTCGGTGAGGGTCGGTACGAGATCCGGTGACAGCGGGCGGCCCGTGTTCTCGACCCGCAGCACGCTCATGTCGCCGTACTCCCCGGTGTACACCGTCACCCTTCCGCCGGCGGGACGGTTGTGGACGATGGCGTTCTGGACGAGGTTGGCCGTCATCCGCAGCAGGAGTTCGGCGGAGCCGCCGGCGCGGGCCGCCACACCGGTGACGTCCAGTGCGATCCGGCGTCGTTCCGCGAGCGGAAGCAGTGCTTCCGCGGCCTCTTCGGCGACGAGGGAGAGGTCGACGTCCTCGCGGGTGAAGTCGCCCCGCCCTCCCCGGCTGAGCAGGAGCAGGGCCTCGGTGAGGTCGATCGCCCTGCCGTTGACGACGTGCAGGCGCTCGATGACCGCGCCCCGGTCCTGCGTGGGGTCCTTGCGCGCGACGTCGAGGAGTGCGCGCGAGATCGCCAGCGGGGTGCGCAGTTCGTGGGAGGCGTTGGCGGCGAAACGCTGCTGCCCGGCCACGTGGGACTCGAGTTGTTCGAGCATCGCGTCGAAGGCGTCGGAGAGCTCACGGAACTCGTCCTGGCGGCCCTTCATACGGATTCGGTGGGACAGCGACCCATTTTCGGCCAGTCGTGCGGCGTCCCTGATCCGGGTGAGCGGTGCGAGCATGCGGCCGGCCAGGATCCAGCCTCCGAGCAGCCCGAACCCGAGCAGGCAGACCATGGCCAGGGCCGCGGCGGGCGCGAACATGCGCACCAGAAGGTAGCGGTTGGGTGCGATCCCGAGCAGACCGCGCGAGTTGTCGGGGACGTACCGCAGCAGGTACACCCACACCACGGCCATCAGGAGGGCGCCGGCGATGAGGAGGAAGCCGGCATAGCTGAGGGTGAGCTTCAACCGGGCGCTGAGCCCCGGCCGCCTAGGCACACGCACCGCCGCCTTCGAGGGCGTCCCCGCCAAAGGCGCTGGAACCAGTACCGGTGACGTTGGTGTTCACGCCCGAGGCGCAGGAAGCGGCACCGGCGACATTGATGTCCCCGTCGGAGGCAGTGGCGCCTCCGGTCGAATGGAGGGCCTTCGTACCGGTGTCGATGCGGTAGCCGACACCCGGCACGGTGGCGATGATCCACGGTGCGCCGAGCCGTTTGCGGAGGGTGGACACGGTGATGCGCACGGCGTTGGTGAGCGGGTCGGCGTTCTCGTCCCAGGCCCGTTCGAGGAGTTCCTCGGCGCTGACCACTCCGCCCTCGGCGGCGACCAGTACGTCGAGCACGGCGAACTGCTTCCGGGTGAGCGCGACATAGCGTCCGTCCCGGAAGACCTCCCTGCGGAAGGGGTCGACCCGCAGCCCCGCGATCTCGCGGACCGGAGGCCGGACGTGGGCACGTCTGCGGTCGAGCGCCCTCAGCCGCAGCACGAGCTCCCGCATCTCGAAAGGCTTGGTCAGGTAGTCGTCGACGCCGAGCCCGAACCCCGAAGCCTTGTCGTCGATCCGGTCGGCGGCGGTGAGCATGAGGATCGGGATGCCGCTGCCGGAGCCGACGATGCGCCGGGCCACCTCGTCGCCCGAGGGGCCCGGGATGTCGCGATCCAGGACCGCGAGGTCGTAGGAGTTGATGCCGAGCAGTTCCAGCGCGGCGTCGCCGTCACCGGCGATGTCGGCGGCGATCGCCTCCAGCCGGAGACCGTCACGGACCGCTTCCGCCAGGTAGGGCTCGTCCTCCACGAGCAGTACGCGCATGGGCGAAGCCTAGGCAGTGCGACATATCGCCGACGTATGCAAAGGCCCGCATCGGCTATGCGGCTCGGCCGGTCGATGCCGGCACGGGTCGGCTCCGGACCCCCGGCACTTCCGCGGTGCCGCGCCACCACCGGCGGGACGCCAGTGCGGCCAGGGCGGCGCCGACGGCATTGACCAGTACGTCGTCCACCGACGAAACCCGGTCGAGCCGGAAGACGTACTGCGCGGTCTCGACCAGGGTCGAGCAGACCGCCCCGAGGGCCAGGATCCGCGGCACGGACGCCAGTGCCGCGAACCGCATCGGGGCGAAGAAACCCAGCGCGGCGAACACCAGGAGATTACCGACGATGCCGAGCGGCCCCATGGTGACCAGGTCCCGCAGCGGTATCAGGCTCAGCCGGCCGGGGACCAGGCCGGCCGCGGCGCCCGGCATGAGGGTCAGCCAGAGGAAGGGCACCGTCCCGTGGACCATGCCCACGTCGACGAGCGACGTCCGCCACGGCGATGCGGCGCCCGTCGCACGCCGACGGCTCGCCAGCGCCCACACCACCAGAGCGGCCAGGGGCAGCGCGACCAGTGCCATGAGCACGACCCCGTTGAACGTGTCGAAGCAGCCGTGCCACCGGCCGGCCATGCACATCGGGGCGGACATCATGAGCGGCCGCCACAGGATGCGCGCGATGCCCGCGACACCGAGGGCTGCCAGGCCGAGCAGGACGATCCTGCGGGTGTGGCGGGACCGTACCGAACGGGCTGCAATGTGGTTCATGGCCTCATTGCAGCCGGGAACCCGTTGCCGGGGCGTATGCGATTTTCGATACGCCGGCGATACGCGAAGCACGTCCCGGACTGCGTCCCGACCGCTCGGAGCGGCTCCCCGAACGGGCTCGCGGACTGCTCAAATCCAGCCATTCAGCCTCAGTTGGAGATGTTGATCTACAAACGTTAGGCTAGCTTTGGTTGCCTGTAGCAACCATATGGCAAGGCGACATCGCGAACGCGTGACCGTCGCGCGGCCCCCAACCGCCGTGCGGCTCACAGGAGGAAACACCCCGACATGTCAACAGCCCCCCACACCTTCCGTACTTACGTGGCGGAGAACCTGGACGCACTGCAGAGCGACCCGGGACGCGAGGTCTTCGTACATCAGGAACGCCGGGTCACAGCAGGCGAGTTCCGCGATCTCGTGTACCGCTCGGCCCGGGCACTGCGCGCCCACGGCATCGGTCGCGGGCAGACCGTCACCCTGTTGTGCGGCAACCTGCCGGAGACGATCGCCGTGCGCTACGCGGCGCATCTGCTCGGCTGCCGGGTCAACCACCTCTACAACAAGCTCTCCGCGGAATCCCAGGCCGCCATCGTCCGCGATGTCGAGACGCGTGCCCTGATCGTCGATCCCCGCTACCTGGAGCGAGCCGTCGAGATCACCGAAGCGGCCCCCGTGCCGGACGTCCTCGTGCTGGGCCCCGCGAAAATCGGCACGGATATCCTGGAGTTGGCGGCCGCGCAGTCCGCCGAGCCGCTGGTGGGCGACGCGCGACCGGACGACGTGTGCACCATTCGGCACACCGGCGGCACGACCGGCCACCCCAAGGGCATCTGCACCACGCACGAGCAGGTGCAGTCCTTCCGCGGGTCGATCGTGGAGTCCGAGGAGGAGGCGCCCCGGCTACTGGTGTGCACCACCCTCGCGCACGCCGCCGGAATGATCACGGACTCCGTGCTCCGCGGCGGCGGATGCGTCGTCCTCCTGGAGGAGTTCGACCCCGGCGCCGTGCTCGACGCCATCGAGCGCCACCGCATCAGCCACCTCTTCCTGCTGCCGCCGCTGCTGTACCAGCTGATGGACCACCCGGACTCCGCCGAACGCGACACCTCTTCGCTGCGCAGCATCTCGTACGGGGGCTGCCAGTCCTCCCCCACGCGCATAGCCGACGCCATACGGCGCTTCGGTCCCGTACTGGTCCAGTTCTACGGTCAGAACGAGGCCGGCGGCATCAGCCTGCTCATGCCCGAGGACCACGACCCGAAGCGGCCGGACCGGCTGCGTTCGGCGGGGAAGGTGCTGCCTCAGGTCGAGGTGGCCATCCGCGACGAGTCCGGCCGCGACCTGACGACGGGCGAGCACGGGGAGATCTGCGTACGCTCCGCCATGCTCATGAAGGAGTACTGGAAGCAGCCCGAGCTGACCGCGGAGGTGCTGCGGGACGGATGGCTGCACACCGGCGACATCGGATTCCTCGACGGCGAGGGCTACTTGACCGTCGTCGACCGGATCAAGGACATGATCGTGGTGGTGGGCGGCCATGTGTACACCACCGAGCTCGAGGATCTGATCAACTCCCACCCCCAGGTGCGGCAGAGCGCGGTGTACGGGGTCCGTGACGCCGACCGCATGGAGCGGGTGCACGCGACCGTGGTTCCGGTGCTCGGCAGCGGCCTCGACGCTCAGCAGCTGCGCGACTTCGTGCGCGAGGAACGCGGCGCCATGTACGTACCGGCGGAGATCACCTTCGTCGAGGCGCTGCCGCTGACGGACGCGGGCAAGCCCGACAAGAAGCAGCTCCGTCTGCGGGCGGAGCGAGCGCACAACACGGCCTGATACGCCCCAGCGCGCGCAGCCCCCGGCCGGAATGCCGGAGGCTGCGAGGCCGCGATGGCCCGAGACCGTGAGTTCGCGAGGCCGTGAAGGAGAGGGCCGCAGTCAGACCGCGCGGCCACCGAAGGGGCCGCCGAGGGGCGCGTCGGCGCCGTAGTACGCGCCCAGCTCCTCGCGGTAGGCAGCGTCGCCGAGGTGCTTGTCCCGGTGGAATTCGGGAGCGTCCTTGATCTGGTCCTTCGTCCGGTCGACGAACACCTTCTGGGCGTCCCGGTCCACCCGGACGACCGTGCTCGCGGGGAGGAGAACCTCCTTGCCGAAGATCCACACGCCGGTGTCCACCACCAGATAGGCGTCACCGGCCTCCGCGGAATGCTTGTCGACCTTGCCGATGCTCCCGTCGGTGGCCTCGACCTTGTAGCCGGTCAGGTCCGCACCGGCCAGGTGGCCCGCGGTCGGCCTGTAGCTCCACACCTGCTCAGTCACGCGAGAACAACTCCTTCGGCGCTTGTGGGTCATGGCTGCCATGTCATGTGCGTCATCTGCATGTACGTCGTGGGATGCGCGTGGCCGATCGTCATGCGTCCGCCTCGACGACGGGTGATGCGTCCACCTGGTCTCCGGGTGCCCCGCAACCCGCCCCTCATCCCCACACCCCGGCCGCGGTGGCACCCTCTCCGGCTCACGCACACCATGAACTGCGCATACAGGCGCACGCCGCGCACCCCCGCACGCCCCGCGCGGGCTTTTCTGCGACTCTGACCGAAATGACGGCGCATGCAGCCGGAACGAGGGGGAACGCGGTGGTCACAAGCCAAGACGAGAGGCCCTGCTGCGATGCTCGAACCTCACCCCAAGACCCTGCGTACCCTCCTTGCACGCTACGCGGAGGCTCGTATCGCCCACTCCTGCCACGGTGACCCAGGCGCGGCCAGGGACCTGGAGGACGTCGCCTACACGCTGTGCGTCCTGACCGCGACGGCCTCCGTGGAGGACGCCATCGTGGTCGCGGACACCCTCCTCACGACGGCTCGTGACAGCCGCCCCGTCGGCGCCGAGCAGGCCGAGACGGATCTCGCCGCCTGATCCCGGCCATCGGCCGCACATCACAGCGCGGCTCGCGCTGAGCCGGTCCGGCGGGCCGGTACTGGACGGACGAAGCGGATACCGCGGGGCCCCGGCGTGCCGAACCGGGCATCGGCGTCCGTCCGAACCACGACAGCCCCGACCGGATCCGGCGGTGTCCCCGGGCGGGAGGCCCGCCTCGTGCGAGGCCCGCCGGTTTGCAGCACAGTAGGAACGAACCGCTAATCAGGAGGTACGCACCGATGCCCGGTGGTCTGTCGCCCTCAGCCGCACTCGGCTCACCCGCGGAGCCGCGCGAGGACGGCGTCGGCGAATCGGTCCTCGACTCGGCTCGTCTTGAAGCGGCCCGGGTCTTTGCCGCTGTAGTCGAGGAGATCGGCACGGGGAAGACCGAATTCCCGCAGCCGGGCTCGGGGCGGACCGCTCACCGGTTCGCCGCCCTGCGCGACGTGGCGGAACGGGACCTGTGCGCCGCGCGCCTCGTCGAGGGGCATGTGGACGCGACCGCCATCCTCGTCGAACTCGGCGCGTCACCACCGGCGCCGGGTGAACGGTGGGGCGTCTGGGCGGCCGAGCCACCGGGCGAGGGGCTCACGGCGACGCGAGTCGGCGCCGGGTGGGAGATCAGCGGCCGCAAGCAGTACTGCTCGGGGGCCCACAGCTGCACCCATGCCCTGGTCACCGCGCAGACCCCGGACGGGAAGCGGCTGTTCGCCGTGGAGACGAGCGCCCCGGGGTACGCCCCCGTCCCCGGCACCTGGCAGGCGCTCGGCATGGCCGGCAGTGACACGCCCGATGTCCGCTTCACCGGAGTCCCGGCCGTACCCGTGGGGCCTGTCGGCGGCTACCTCGATCGGCCCGGTTTCCAGCACGGCGGCATTGGTGTGGCGGCGTGCTGGTACGGCGGTGCGGTGGCCGTCTCACGCACCTTGCACGAGGCCGCCCGACGTCACACCGATCCACACACCGATGCGCATCTGGGTACGGTCGACGTCCAACTGCACGCCGCCTGGGCGGTGTTGGAGCAGGCCGGCGCAGAAATCGACCACGATCCCGAGGACGTCGCGGGTGTGGCCCGAGTGCGCAGCCTCCGCGTGCGCGCCTTCGTGGAGTCCGTCTGCGCCCACGTGCTCACCCATGTGGGCCGGGCCACCGGCGCGGGCCCGCTCTGCCACGACCCGCGGCACGCACGGAACACCGCCGACCTCTCCGTCTACATCCGCCAGCACCACGCCGAGCGCAATCTGGCCGAGCTGGGCGCGCTCCTCGCGCGCCCGGAGGCGCGGTGATGAGCACTCCCCCCGCGGAGGAGCACTTCGACAACGCCATCCAGGCGCCGGGCACCGACGAGCGTCTGTGGCAGGCATGGTCCGGCTGGGACCGGCTCCCCGAAGCGACGCTGCCCCGCTCGGGCCGGGTCGTCGTCGTGGCAGCCCACCCGGACGACGAGGTTCTCGGCTTCGGCGGGTCCCTCGCACTGCTCGCCGAATCGGCCGTCGAGGTGACGCTGGTGATCCTCACGGACGGCGAGGGCTCCCACCCGCACAGCAGGCGCGTCACCCCCGAAGAGCTCGTACACATACGGGCCCAGGAGACTCGGGCGGCGCTGACCGAACTGGGCATCGCCCATGCGAGGGTGGCCCGTTGGGGCCTCCCGGACACGCAGGTCGCCGCCCATGAGGACCAGATCGTCACGCGTCTGCTTCCTCTGGTCACGGGCGCGGACCTCGTCGTCGCCCCTTGGACGGGCGATCTGCACGGCGACCACGAGGCAGCGGGGCGGGCAGCCCTGGCGGCAGCCCGCGACGCGGCGGTCCCGTGCTGGCTCTATCCCGTCTGGATGTGGCACTGGGCGCAGCCGGAAGATCCCGGGGTTCCCTGGCACTCCGCCTCGCGCATCGAGCTTCCCGGCCGCGCCCAGTCCCGCAAGCGCGCCGCCATCGCGCGGTACGTGAGCCAGATCAGGCCCCTGGGGCCGGACCCCGAGGACTCCGCGATCCTCCCGCCGGACGAGATCGCCCACCACACGAGGGAGCGGGAGGTGGTCTTCCGATGAGCACCCCGTCGTCGTACTTCGAGGACATGTACCGCGGGTCCGCCGACCCGTGGCACCTCGCGGAACGGTGGTACGAGAGGCGCAAGTACGACCTCACGGTGGCTTCCCTGCCACGTCTGCGCTATCGGCGCGCCCTCGAACCTGCTTGTTCCGTAGGGGAGTTGACCCTGCGGCTCGCCGAACGCTGCGACGAGGTGCTGGCCTGCGACCGGGTCGGGTCGGCAGTCGCCACGGCCGCCGCGCGCACCGATCACCTGCCTCAGGTGACGGTACGTCAACTCACTCTGCCCCAGGAGTGGCCGGAGGGGTCCTTCGATCTCATCGTGCTGTCCGAGGTGCTCTACTACTTCGACCGCGACACCCTCGACGACGTCCTGCGGCGTACCACGACCGCTCTCGAACCCGGCGGAACCCTGGTCACCGTGCACTGGAACCACCCCGTGCCCGAACACCTCTGCACCGGGGACGAGTTGGCGGACATCCTCACCTCCGTACCGGGTCTCGCGCTCCTGGCCGATCACCGCGAGGACGACTTCGTGCTCCACGTCTTCGGCCGCGAGAACCCCGACGGGTCCCCGCCCCCGTCCCCCGCCGCGGACGAGGGGCTCGTGTGACACCCCATGACAGACCGGCCGCAAGACCAACATCGGTCGCGGTCATCATCCCGGCACACAACGAGGAGCGCCTGCTCCCGGCCTGTCTGGCCGCGATCCGAACGGCCGCCGAGCATCCGGGCGTCGCGGGGAGCCGAGTCGTCGTCGTGGTCGCCGCGGACAGTTGCGGCGACGCCACGTCCGATGTGGCCCGGCGGGCGGGCGCGCTCACCGTCGGCCTCGACGCCCGCAACGCGGGGGCCGCACGGGCGGCGGCGGCACGTAGGGCCCTTGACGTCCTGGGCGACGACAACGTGTGGATCGCCTCCACCGACGCCGACAGCGTCGTTCCGGAGCACTGGCTCGACTTCCAGCTGTCCCGCGCGGCACAGGGCTGGGAGGCCGTGGTCGGCACGGTCGCCCTGGACCACCTCGCCCTGGAGTCGCGCCGACTGGCCGTTCTCCACCAGCACTTGTACGAGGCCTCCCGGCCTCCGGGGGGCCTCACCTGGCACCATCCCCACGTCCACGGCGCCAACCTGGGCCTGACCGCCGGCTCCTACACCGCGGCCGGTGGATTCCCTCCCGTACGCGTCGGCGAGGACCATGCCCTGGTGCGGTCGCTCCAGCGGGCAGGCCGCCGCATCCTGCGCACGCCCGACTGCACCGTCACCACTTCGGGGCGGCTGCGTCCGCGCGCCCGGGACGGGTTCGGTGACTACCTGGCGCGGCTGGCCGCCGAGGAGGCCGTGTGAACAGCGGCTGCACAAGGAGGAGTTGGGGCTGAGCCGTGCTCGCCTACGGCCACTGGGTGCGCTCGGCGCCACCGCGCTGCCCGAAATCTTGAAGCCCCGCTCAGAGATCCTCCGGGGTGAGCCGTGCCGACCCCGCGAAAACCTGTGGAACACCGGCGCTGAGCTCCACTACCTTGCTGGCGAGCCAAGTCCCCCAGGCAAGGACGTCCCGTTGTACACCGTGTGAGACCTCCCACCGACTGATCTGTCGCGCGTCGCACCAGTGCGCCGCGCTGCTTTCTGCTGCGGACTTCTCACTGAAACCGGTGTACTTCTGTGCTGCTCAACAACTGGGTGGTCGCACCCACCCGCCTGCCGCTCGTTCGGCGCCGTTGCCACACGTGCGCGTCCGACCGATTCCGGGCAAGCGGCAAATTCCGCGTCAACGCCCATCACAAGGTGATCGACGCCTGGCTCCTCGTGCTCTGCACCGGCTGCGGGGGCACCGCGAAGCTCCCGCTCCTGGAGCGGGTGAACGTACGCGACGTCACACCCGCGCTACTCGACGGACTGCATGGCAACGACCCTGTTCT
This sequence comes from Streptomyces xanthochromogenes, assembly GCF_014650455.1. GTDB lineage: Bacteria > Actinomycetota > Actinomycetes > Streptomycetales > Streptomycetaceae > Streptomyces > Streptomyces xanthochromogenes. Next base: position 491,209 of record NZ_BMUZ01000003.1, read on the forward strand.
CACTGCCCAGTTGCTCCAGACTCCGGCCGTCCGGCGGCGCAGTCGCATCGCTCTGGACTGGACCGACGCCTGGTCTCTCGACACCGGTGGAGCTGAACACCTGGACGGCGGGGTGATGGACGTGTCGGTCCGCTTCGCAGCGCGCATTCCGGTGCGCCCGGAGCGACTCGTCGCCGAAGGCTGCGGTCTTTCACGGGCCGAGGTCGCGCGACTGATCGGGGCGGGGAAGCTCGTATCGGCGGTCCGGCTGAGCGACAGGCTGTCCGGCGACTTCACGTTCACGCTGAAGCGCTGACATGACGTTCACGCTGAAGCGCTGAGGAGCCGAACCCCTCCAAATCAGGGGCAGGACCTGCCCGGCACGAACGGCCGGGCAGGTCTTCCTCAAACGGTCCTGCACGTGCGATAACCCGAGGCCCGCGGTCGGGCCGTTCGCGAGCGGCTCCGCCCCTGGGGCGTCCGCGCACCGGCGGCCGGGCCGATCACGAAGGGGCTGCTGTAGGCAAGCAGTTCACTGTCCTGCGACACCTCGATCCAGTACGTACCCATGGGCAGCGCCGGAACCGTCACCGTCGTGCCGCCACAGCGGGGGTCGACGTCCGTGGCCAACTCGGCCACCGCGCCACGCCATTGTCCGGCGGTGACCACCTTCAGGCTGACCGCGTGCGCGGTGCGCTCCGGCTGATGGAGGTGCCACAGAACCTTTCGGCGGGCGCCACAGGGCCACGTTGCGGAACTGCCAGGCGTCAATACGTGCAGGGACTCGGCTTCGGGGGTCCAGTCGGGCAGCCGGCCGGGACTCGTGGCCAGCTCCCAGGCCCGGTCGAGCCCGTGGCGGGTGGGTGCCATGATGCTCCCTCCTTACGGCGGCCGGCCGTGCCGGACCGGTCGCCCGCGTCCTCGTCCCATGCTCCTGCCCGACTCTTGGCGAAATCAACGGGCCCATCGGCCTCCACGACGTGACTTTGGTCCCCCCCTGCCCTGTATCCGCGCCCGAGCTGCCGGCTCAGCAGGCCGGCCGGCTTCCCGCGCGTCAGGCTTGGGCGGTCGGCCGGACCACGATCTCGCTGATGTCGACGCCCGGGGGCTGCTCCATCGCGTAACCGATCGCGGAAGCGATGGCCGAGGGCGGGATGGCCATCTCGTCCCGCTGCCGGATGAACGCCGCCGCCACTTCGGGGCTCGCCCCCTTGCCCACGCCCTCCGTGTTGGTGAAACCCGGCGAGACGAGCGTGACGCGCAGCTCGGGGCCCGACTCCTGGCGCAGCCCCTCGGTCAGCACCTTCACCGCCGTCTTGGTCGCCGCGTAGACGGCCTGGGGCGATTTCACGGTGTAGGCGGCGGTGGAGGCGACGTTCACGAAGTGGCCGGAGCACTGCCTTCGGAAGACGGGCAGGGCCGCACCGATGCCGTTCAGCAGGCCGGTGATGTGCGTGGCGACCATGGCGTCCCAGTCGTCCTGGCGCAGGTCGTCGAACCTGGACACCGCCATCGTGCCCGCGTTGGAGACCAGCACGTCGAGCCGGCCGAACCGCTCGACCGCCGTGTCGGTCAGCCGCTTGAGGTCCTCGCGGTTCGTCACATCGGTGATGACTCCGACGGCCTCGCCGCCCTGCGCCGTTATCCGGTCCACCACTTCCCTCAGCCGGTCCTCGCGCCGCGCTCCGAGCACGAGCCGTGCCCCTTTCCCGGCGAGATGGACGGCCGTCGCCGCGCCTATGCCGCTGCTGGCACCTGTGATCGCCACGACTTTGCCCTCGACACCTGACATGATCAACAGCCTTCCAAAGATGGGTATACGCAGGTCAGCCCGGGGCCTGCGGCACAAGTGGGGGCTCCTCCACTTATTCGAGACTAAGTGGGGTAGCCTCCGTTTAGCAAGCAGAGGGGAACGGTGACCACAGATGACCGGCAGCACGGAGCGCCCGTTGCGGGCCGACGCCCGGCGCAACAGGGACAAGATCCTCGCGGCCGCGATGCGCGCCTTCGCCGCAGAGGGCCTGGACGCGCACATGGAGCGCATCGCCAAGGACGCGGGAGTGGGCAGCGCCACCCTGTATCGCAACTTCCCCACGCGAGAAGCCCTGATCGAGGCGGTCTACCGCAATGAGGTGGCCCAACTCTGCGACGCCGTACCCGAGTTGCTCGCCTCCCAGCCACCTCTCCAAGCACTCCGCGCCTGGACACGTCTGTTCCTGGACTACGTGAGCACCAAGTACGGCATGATCGACGCCCTGCGCGCGATCGCCGCGACCGGAAGCAACCCGTACGGCCACAGCCGGGAGATGATCCACGACGCCATTGCCGCGCTGATGGACGCGTGCGTGGCCGCCGGGTCGATCCGCGCCGACATCAGCGCCGCCGATGTCGCGGCCGCCCTCGAAGGCATCGCCGTCACCTCAGCGGCTCCCGAGCATCGCCGACGTGCGGAACGTCTCCTCGACCTCAACCTGGACGGCCTGAGGACACTTTCCTGATACCGCGCACCACCCTGCGGCGCGGCGTTCTCGACTTCGGACAGATGAACTCCGTTTCGTGTATCCCTTGACGGGTACAGCGGCGAAGCGGAACCTGAGAACGAATGACGGACGAGCCGGCGAGACCCTGGGGAGTGGTTGTCATGTCGAGCCAAATACAGCCATCACACCCGGGCGCCGGTGCGGCACCCGCGCACGGACCCGGCGGCGGGACGCCGTGCGGACTCCACATCACGTCCTACGCGCGCGGGGGCCGGGTGACCGTGGTGGTCGGCGGCGAGATCGACCTCGACACCGCTCCTCAGCTGCACCATGCGCTCACCAACGCCCTCCGCCGCTCCCCCGGCGGAGTCGACGTCGATCTGGGCAGGGTTCCCTTCTGCGACTGCACCGGCCTCAACGCCCTTCTCCACGCGCGCCGTTACGCACTCGCACACGGCAAGACCCTCGTCGTGCGCAACGCCGGTGCCGCAGTCACCCGCCTCCTCACCGTGACCCGTACCCTCGGCCCGCTGACATCCGACGCCGGCTCCCCCGCCGCCGTCGTCCGACAGCGGCGGTTGGAAGCGGCGGTCAGCTCGCCTTGAGGCAGCTCCGCAATTCGGTGAGGGCGTAGAAGTAACTGCCCTTGTCCGTCGGCTTGCAGGCGGACTTGAAGGCCGTCTCCTTCTCGTTGTAGAGCATCCGCACCAGGTACTTGGCCGGCTTGCCCTCCTTCGGCGTGCTCGCATAGAGGTCCCACTGGATGTTGGCCGCCATCGGGGCAACCCGGGCCCCCCGCCAGGGGTTGCTGTCGTAGGCGTACGGCTCGTCGGGCCGTACGGGGCTCGTGCTGCCGGGAAGGCCCATCAGGGCGGCCAGCGGCTCGATCTCCTCGGCGTGGGTGAACCGGAGCACGGCGCCGCTGCGGCTCGCTCCGGTCGCCTTCGCCTCGGCCCGGGCCAGCAGGTCGTCGAGGAGGACGCCTGCCATCTTGTACGTGATGGTGCGGCCGGCGAAGGCGGGGCCCTTCTCGTAGAACTCCTCGGCATCGTCGAGGTAGGCGAACCACCGCGCGTCAGCAGGCGTCAGGAACGGGCCGAGGTCGACCGTCGGCGCCTCGGCGGCCAGGTCCGGAGCTGCGCTGAAGAGCTGGTAGAGGGCCTGGGCGAAGGCGACCCGATCCGCGGCGGACATCGCGGCGGCGAAGTCGGCACGGAACAGACGCGCCACGACGTGCTGGGCCGTCCTCGCGGTCCTGGGCGCGCCATCGATCCGCTGGAGGACGGCTGCCAGTTGAGGATCTTTTGCCACGTAGTCCTGGTAGTCGGCGTTCTGCGGCTGCTTGTGGAAGTACAGGAGGTCCTTGTCCGTGACCGGCTCCTTGATCAGACCGGCCACCGCAGGGTCGTACTCGGCCAGAGCGCCGGTGAAGGCACGGGCGCTGTCCACGGCCCGTGTCACGCCCGAGGTCTCGACCTCGATGGGCTCTCCCCCGGCGGCGATGGTGCGGAAGAGGTCGGGCAGCCGCTGTTCGGTACGCCGTGCGATGCCCCCCTGTTCCTGGACGCCGCGCCCCGACAGGTTGCCGTAGCCGAGCCCGGCCGCCGCGCCCAGCAGGGCCTCCACCTGGGGGGCCAGTTTCGAGCCGAGGCCGGTCAGGGCGTTCTGTCTCGCTGCGTCGCGCAGAACGGCGAGCACCGTGTCGCCGTCCCCGCTGTCCGTCATGGCGCGCGAGCCGTGGCGGGCCACGTTCTCCGTGAAGACCGCGGTGAACCCCTTGGGGGCGCGCTGGTATCTCCCGGTCGACTGCTGCGGGGCGTACGGGGCCTTCGTCCCGTAGAGATCCCGTACGGACGGGCCACCGTCGCCCCGGTCGTGCGCGGCGGCACCCCCGGACAGGATCAGGGTGGCGGTAAAGGACATGGCCAAGGTGGCTGCCAGGGAGCGCTTCACGTCGGGGCCTTTCGGGCAGGGTCCGCAGGGGCGGCGCCCCGCAGGCTCGCACCGAACGGGGAACGACGGCCGTTGCCCGCACAAAGCCGCAGTGTGGAGCGGATGAATGCCCGCAGGCGAACGCCGAGCGGTCACGCCGTCAGGGGTCACTCCGCGTCGGCCGGGCCGGGGCCGCCCACCCGCGAGCCACCCCGGCCGGCGCTTGCCGCTCAGGCGGTGTGGAGGACACGGAAGCGGTCGGGCCGCGACGGATCGCGGTCGACCACCTGAACGGGTGGCCAGGCCCATTGCCACACCCCAATGCCCGGCGTGCGGCAGAAGCGGATCCTCCCGCGGGTGCCCTCGACCGTGACGCTCGACCAGGCCTCCGCCATGCTCGACCGGTCCGTGCCGTGGGAGCGCGCCGCTTCGGCGAGGACGGCGATGGCGTCGTACCCCTCGAAGGCGACGAACGAGGGCGCCGCTGCCAGCCGCTCACCCAGCGCCCGCTCGATCCGTACGCCGAGCGGGGTGAGCCGATCGGGCAGATAGCGCAGGAAGGGAACCCCGGCGCCGGCCTCGCCGAGCAGGGCCGCCCAGTCGGCGAACTCGGGCTGCCCGGCCGGGGCGCCCATCAGGATGCCGGCGAGGCGCGGGTCCTGGCGTACGGCCTTGACCACGGGCACGGCCGGTTCAGGATGGCCGGTCAACAGGAGCACCGCGGTGGCTCGTTGGGCGACGAGTGCATCGCACAGGGCCGCAGGGGTGAGTTCGCGCATATCGAGCTCGATGACGGTGGCGCCGCGCGGGGTGAGGTGGTCGCGCAGGATGCGGGTCCCGGACTGCCAATAGACGGTCGGCTCGGCCGCCACGGCCACGCGACTGCGGCCCGCGCCGAGGAGGAAGTCCGCATAGGCCCGCCAGCCGTGCGACTGTGCGGGGGCGAGGCGGGCCACCCACGGTGTGGGCTGTGCGGTGAGCTCGTCGAGCACCGCCGACGAGCACAGGAACGGCACACGGAGGGCGTCGGCCCGGGCGGCGGCGGCGCGTGCGACGACGCTGTGGTACTCCCCCACCAACGCGGCCACCCCCATGGCCGCGAGTTCGTCCACGGCAGCCTCGGCCCTGCCGGGATCGGCCGCGGTGTCGCGGACCACCAGTTCAAGGGGCCGGCCGCCCACACCGCCGCTCTCGTTGACCTCCCGTATGCCCAACTCAAGGCCCGCGAGCAGGTGTTGGCCCGCCTCTGCCCAGCCGGGCCGGGTCAGCGGAGCGAGTGCGCCGATCCGCACCGGCGGACCACCGGGCCGGTTCGCTCCGGGCGGCGTCGGTGTCGTTGCCGGCGTGTTCATGCGCTGGTCTCCCGTACGACGGAGGGGGGTGGCGGTTGCGCGGCGACTGTTCGCCGTCGTCCGCCCATCCTGCAGCACGGTTCAGGGCATTCCGTCGCCGGACCGGCGCACATTGGTCCCGAACGAAATGGACTTAAGGCTCCATAAAGTTAAGTAACCACCAAGAGCGGATTTAACTTAACAAAGAGAACTTAGGCTTACCTAAGCAACTCCCGGAGCCGGCCGTCGAGTCCGGCGCTGGATCGCCGCATGGAAGAAGGACACCGGAGATGATGACCCTGCTTGAGAGTCCCGTCGGCCGGCCGCTGGCGCTGCTTAGCGTGGAGACCGATCCACGATGCCGGCTCCGGCTGCTCGAACTCGGGTTTGTGCCGGGCGCGGCCCTGCGCGTGGTGGGGCGTGGCGCCACCGGCGGACTGCTGGTCGCGCACGGCGACGCCCGCACAGCACTCGACAGCGCCACTGCCGCCGGACTGCGGGTGGAGGCGATCCGTGCTTGACAGCGCCCGGCGAACTCCCAAGTCCTGCTGCGGGGACGGCAGTTCGCTCACAGCCTCCGACGCAGGTGCCGCCCGGGTGGCGCTGGTCGGCAATCCGAACACGGGCAAGTCGACACTGTTCAACGCGCTCACCGGCGCGCGGCAGCGGGTGGGCAACTGGCCCGGCAAGACGGTCGAAGTGGCGTGGGGCAGTTGGCGTACCGGCGACGCGGCGGCCACCCCTGTCGCCCTCGTCGACCTGCCCGGCACCTACAGCCTGGTGCCCCGTTCGCCGGACGAGGCGCTGACCCGGGACCTGCTCGTGGACCGCGGGGCCGAGGGCCGCCCCCACCTGATCGTGGTCACGCTCGATGCCGCCAACCTGGCTCGCAATCTCTATCTACTGGCCCAGGTCAAGGACACCGGCATCCCCCTGGTCGTGGCCCTCACCATGACGGACACGGCCGCGGCCCGGGGCATCGAGGTCGATCCCCGGGCGTTGTCCGAAGCGGTCGACGCTCCGGTGATTCCGGTCCTGCCACGCGAGCGCGAGGGCCTGGACGCCCTTGCCGCCGCCGTACGGGAAGCCCTGGCCGACCCCCGCCCCTGCCCCGCCGCGGACCTCGGGCCCGCGGTGGAGGAGACCGTGCGGGGACTCGCCGATCTCATCGGCTCGGAGGAACCGGAAGTCGCGGCGCTCCGCCCGGCCCGCTGGGCGGCGATGTCTCTGCTGAGCGGTGACGAGGTGCCGTGGGCCACGGCCGGCCTGCGCGCGGCAGCGGCGGTGCGGGCCCGGGCGCTGGTCACGGAGCACGGAATGCCGGGAACGGAGGTCCCGGACTCGGAGCCGGCGGCCCCGTGCGCACAGTCCTCGCCCTCGGAACACCCGCACGCGGAGCCCCCGCACGAGGCAGCGGATTTCGAGGACGCGGAGCTCGTGCTCGCCGAAGGACGCTACCTCTGGGCACGGCACGTCCATGCCGCCTCCGTGCACTGCTCGGCGGGAAGCCGCGCCACCTGGACCGACCGCATCGACCGGGTGCTCACCTCGCGCTGGACCGGGCTGCCCCTCTGCCTCGGCGTCATGTGGGCGGTGTTCCAGGCGACCACCACCTGCGCCAAACCCCTCCAGGACGGACTCCAGGAGTTCTTCTCCGGGCCGGTGACCTCGCTGGCCGTAGAGCTGGTGGGCGACCCCGATCACGGCGGCTGGCTGCCCGGTCTCGTCGTCAACGGGCTGGTCAGCGGTGTCGGTCAACTCCTCTCGTTCGTACCGCTGATGGCGATCATGTACGTCCTCCTCGCACTCCTGGAGGACTCCGGCTACTTCGCGCGTGCCGCTTTCGTGGCCGACCGGCTCATGCGGCTCCTCGGGCTTCCGGGACAGGCCTTCCTTCCGCTGATCGTCGGGTTCGGTTGCAACGTGCCCGCGCTCTCCGCGAGCCGGGTCCTGAGCAACCGTCAGCACCGGCTGCTGCTCGGCATGGTCATCCCGTTCGTGACCTGCAGTGCCCGGCTGACGGTCTACGTTCTGCTGGCCGGCGTCTTCTTCGGCAGCAGCGCGGGGACCGTGGCCTTCCTGATGTACGTGCTTTCCATCGTGCTCGTCGTCGTCATGGGTCTCGCCCTGCGCCGTGTGCTGTTCCGTGACAGTGCGCGTGAGCCGCTGATCCTTGAGCTGCCGCCCTACCGCATGCCGACCCTGCGGGGCGTCGCCCTGCAGACGTGGCAGAAGCTCGCGGGGTTCCTGCGGACCGCCGGCGGCATCGTCGTCGTCACCGTCACGGCCGTGTGGCTGCTCTCCTCGGTTCCCGCGGGCAGTGGCAGGGGCGGATTCGGCGGCGTATCCGTCGCCCAGAGCCTGTTCGGTGCGGTGGCCCGTTTCATCGCGCCGGTCTTCTCGTGGGCCGGTTTCGGCGAGTGGCACGCTTCGGCGACCCTGGTCACGGGCTTCGTCGCCAAGGAAGCGGTCATCTCCACGATGGTGCAGACGTACCAGACCCAGGACGCGGACGGCGGGGCACAAGCAAGCGCGCTGGGACCGCAGTTGCGGGCCACCTTCGAGCAGGCCTCCGGCGGGCACACCGTCCCCGCCGTGCTGGCCTTCATGGTCTTCCTGCTGGCCTACACCCCCTGCATGACCACGATCGCCGCTCAACGGACCGAGATCGGCGGCAGGTTGACGGCCGTCAGCATGGGCTTGCAGCTCGCGGTCGCCTGGGCCCTGGCCGTGCTCGTCTTCCAGGTGGGGAGCCTGATCGCATGAGCACGCTGCGACAGGCTCTCGCCGCGATCGAGAGCGCGGCCCGCACCGGGGCGGGGCTCGACTCGGTGGCCCGGTCCCTGGGGCTCAGCCGCACCGAAGTCGAGGCCATGGCGGAGTACTGGGTCCGCAAGGGCCGACTGACCCGCGAGGAGATCGGAGGCGGCTGTCCCGCGGCGGGCTGCGGCGGCTGCCCCGTCGCGCGCGGCGGATGTGCGACTTCCGGCGGTCGGCCTGCACCGCTCCTCATGGCTCTGCGCCCCCGCCGCTCCGGCGAATCGACCGGCGCCGCCACGGACGGGGCCGACGGGCCCCGAGGCCCCCAGCCACCCCCGGCAGACGGGCATGCCACAATCCCTACCGAACGGTAGCTTCGTGGGCGCTGATGAAAGGTACTGCCATGACTCGGGTATTCACCGTGAGCAGGAGCATCGTCATCAGTGTTCCGCCCGGCGACGCGTACGAGGCGGTGAGCCGCCCCTCGGACATGGGCCGCTGGAGCCCTGAGAACCAGGGCACCACCGGGCCCGGCGAGGACTCCGCCGCGCTGGGTGCGACGTTCGTCGGCCGCAACAAGCGCGGGCCGTTCCGCTGGGTGACCCGGTGCACGGTCACGGCGGCCGACCCCGGCAGTCGGTTCGCCTTCCGCGTCCACGCGATCGGCCTCAAACAGCCGCGTCTGCGCGGGCCCATCGCCACCTGGGAGTACCGCTTCGAGCCGGTCGAGAACGGCACGCGCGTCACGGAGACGTGGGTCGACGACCGCAGGGCGTGGCCCGCCTTCGTGGCCGCCGTCTTCGACCGCGTCGCCACGTCGGGCAGTACTTTCGCGGCCTTCCAGGACCGCAACATCAACGCGACGCTGCGCAACCTCAAGCGGGAACTCGAGACGAACTCCCTGCGCCCGTAAGGGAGTTGCCCGCTCGGCCGCGCCCAGGCCAGTGGCCCGATTTGCGGGCCGGAGCGCGCTCAGCCATGGGTATCGGTCATGTCGACCCTGTCGGAGTCCTCCCGTCGCATGCGCTCGGTCCCCCAGTCGCCAAGGGGTCCCAGCGCCTGGTTGAGCGTGTGCCCGCGCTCGGTCAGCGAGTACTCCACCTTCGGTGGCACCTCGGCGTACACCGTGCGGCGCACGAGGCCGTCCGCCTCCATCTCCCGCAGGTGCTGCGTCAGCATCTTCTCGCTCACCCCCGGCAGGCCCCGCCGGAGCTGGGCGAAGCGGCGTACGGCATGGGCGTTCAGCTCCCACAGGATCAACGCCTTCCACTTGCCGCTCACCACATCGAGCGCGGCGTCGATGCCACAGATGTAAGGCCCGTTCCTCGGTCCTCTCGCCATCCCAAGTCCCCTTGCACAAAGGTAAGTACCGCAGAAAATAGTGGGTACTACCGAGCCTAGCCGTGCTCGCCGATCATGGAGAAATGAACGAACAGCAGCTCCGCACCACCCAGCGCACCACTGACGAGAACCGCCCCGTCTCGGTGATCGGGCTCGGCCCGATGGGTCGGGCGATGACGCGCACCCTCCTCGCCGCCGGTCACCCGGTCACCGTCTGGAACCGCACTCCCGGCCGGGCCGCCGACGTCGTAGCGGAGGGCGCGACCCTGGCCGCCACGCCTGCCGAGGCCGTCGAAGCAAGTGACCTCGTCATCCTCAGCCTCACCGACTACCAGGCCATGTACGACATCCTCGACGGCGCCACCGCCTCCCTCGCGGGCCGGACGCTGGTCAACCTGAGTTCCGACACTCCCGACCGCACGCGTGAGGCGGCCACCTGGGCGGCGGGCCACGACGCCGTCTTCCTGACGGGCGGCGTCATGGTCCCCGCGCCGATGGTCGGCACAGAGGCGTCCCACATCTACTACAGCGGCGACGACGAGGCGCTGGCGCACCATCGGGCGGTGCTCGCGCTGCTCGGCGCACCCAGGTATCTGGGCGAGGACGTGGGGCTCGCCCAGATGATGTACCAGGCCCAACTAGCCGTGTTCCTCGGTACGTTGTCGTCACTGATGCACGCGACGGCCATGCTCGGCACCGCGGGGATGAAGGCCGAGGAGGCGCTGCCGGAGCTGCTCGGGTTCACCGATGCGATCGGCGCCATCGTGCGCGCGGGCGAGAAGGCTCCCGGCGCCGCGCTCGACGCCGGGGAGCACCCCGGCGACCTCAGCACGATCACCATGATGGGTGCGACGGCGGACCACATCGTCGAGACGAGCACGTCACTCGGGCTCGACCTCGCACTGCCGCTGGCCGTCCAGTCCCACTACCGGCACGCGATCGAGAACGGCCACGGCGGCGACAACTGGACGCGCATCATCGACGGCATCCGCGCGCGGCGCTGAGCCTGGGCCCCGCAGGTCGTTACCGGGGGCGGCATGCGGATGCCCGCAGGGGCGGCATGCGGGTACCGGGATGCGCATCGTGCGGTCCCGCCGTCGATCCCCCCGCCGGTCCAGGTGCCGGTGCGGTCGCCGACGGCGACGGCGACCGGCTCAGGACTGGGGTGACACCTGGGTGATCTTTCCGCTCTTGTCGAGGGTGTGGGTCTGCCAGTACTTGTCCCACTTGTCGTCCACGTGTTCCGGCACCTTGCCCTTGGGGAAGCGGACATAGCCCGCGGGGGGCTCCTGCTTCTTGTCGACACAGGCCCTGCCCGCCGAGCCCACGTTCAGTACGGGGTACTCGCCGTCTCCACAGATCGCGTCCTGCGTCGAGCATCCGGTGACGACGAGGAACGCGGCCGCCGCGCCGGACGCCCAGGCCGACAGCCGCCGCAGGCGCCGGGGGCCGGATGAAGACGTGGTTGCGCGCGTCGAACGACGGGACTGGCGCACGGTGACCTCCCAGTGAGTAGTCGCTTGTACCGACCCTGCCCAGAATGCGGCAACCCGATCACGCCACGTCGGTTCAGCACGCCGGCTCGTCTCCGGCCGTGTTCAGCCGTCCTTCAGGGCCTTCGCGAGGTTGTCCATTTCGTTCTCCCGGCCGGCGACCAGGCGTCCGGTCCACTCCTCCGCGTGCAAGGGCTGGATCGTCATCGTCACATCGACGCCATCGGCCGTCGGACGCAGCTGGACCTCGGTCGGGAACTCGTAGGGCGCGACGTCGGGCACGAAGTCCACCAGTGACGAGTAGCAGAGCCGCGCCGCGGGGGTGACCTCGGTGAACGTCTTCCGCGACCTCGTTTCCAGCGGCATGCCCGCCGCGCGCATGAAGTCGACCTGCTCCGGTCCGGTCGCGGTCATCGTGTAGACGAGGTCACCGCCGGGCCGCAGGTCGAGCGTCTCGACGCGGACCGTGAAGCCGTCCGGGGCCCACCAGCGCTCGATGCCGGACGCGGTCGTCCACAGCTCCCACACCCGCTCGGGCGGTACCGGATAGCTGCGCTCGATACGGATCGGCGACCCGGCGCTCCTGGTCATGTCCGTTGCTCCTGTTCTCGGTACGGCACAAGGCCCGGGTTGGGCGACGCCGGAACGATAACCGACGGCTGCGCGCCGGCTCGACACCTCGGCACGGCTGCACCGCGCAGGGCTGAACTTCCGGCACGCACAGCCCTGTTGGCCCGGCCGGAACACACGGACGGGCCAACAGGTGAGCTGTCAGGCGAGGGACACCAGGTCTCGGTAGTCCTCGCTCCAGAGGTCCTCGTCCGCATCCGGCAGGAGCAGGACCCGTTCGGGACGCAGCGCGTCGACGGCGCCCGCGTCGTGCGTGACCATCACGATGGCGCCCGGGTAGGCGTCGAGAGCGCCCAGGACCTCACCGCGGGAGGCGGGGTCGAGGTTGTTGGTCGGTTCGTCGAGGAGCAGCACGTTCGCCCCGGAGTGGACGAGGCAGGCCAGCGCCAGGCGGGTCTTCTCCCCGCCGGACAGGACCCCGGCCCGCTTGTCGGCCTCCTCCCCGGTGAACAGGAACGCTCCGAGTACCCGCCGCGCCTCGCCGTCGGTGAGGTTCGGGGCAGCCGTGGAGAGGTTCTCCCTGACCGTACGGTTGAGGTCGAGGGTGTCGTGTTCCTGGGCGAAGTACCCCAGGCGCAGCCCGTGTCCGTGGACCACGCGTCCGGCATCGGGCCGCTCCCGCCCGGCGAGCAGACGCAGCAGCGTGGTCTTCCCCGCGCCGTTGAAGCCGAGGACGACCAGGCGGCTGCCACGGTCCACCGCCAGGTCGACCCCGGCCAGTACCCGGTGGTCGCCGTAGGACTTGTCCAGGCCGACCGCGCCCAGCGGCATCCGCCCGCACGGGGCCGGTTCGGGCAGCCGGATGCGTGCGACCTTCTCCGTGCGCCGCGCGGGTTCCAGCTCCGCGAGCATCCGGTCGGCGCGCCGCGCCATGCTCCTGGCCGTCACAGCGGTAGCGGAGCGGGCCTTCATCCTGTCCGCCTGGGCGTGCAAGCTCGCGGCCTTGCGCTCCCCGTTGGCGCGCTCCCGCTCGCGGCGCCTCTCGGCAGCGTCCCGCTGCGCGAGGTAGGCGGTCCACCCGGTGTTGTGCACGTCGATCGTCGCGCGGGTGGCGTCCAGGTGGAACACCCGGTTGACGGTGGCGGCGAGCAGCTCGGTGTCGTGGCTGATCACGACCAGGCCGCCCTGGTGCGCCTGGAGGAAGGTGCGCAGCCAGGCCACCGAGTCCGCGTCCAGGTGGTTCGTGGGCTCGTCCAGGAGCAGCGTCCCGCCGTGCCCGGCGAACAGGATGCGCGCCAGCTCCACGCGGCGCTTCTGGCCACCGGAGAGGCTGCCGACGGGCTCGCCCATCACCCGGTCCGGCAGGCCGAGGCCCGCCGCGACGCGGGCGGCTTCTGCCTCGGCGCCGTACCCGCCACCGGCCTGGAAGGCGGTCTCGGCGCGGGCGTAGGTGTTCATCGCCCGCTCGACGGCGGCGGGCGAGGCCGCTTCGGCCATCGCCGCTTCGGCCGCGCGCAGCTCGCGCAGGGCGGTGTCGAGGCCGCGGGCGGACAGGATGCGGCCGGTGACCGTGATCGCGGGGTCCGCGGCGTGGGAGTCCTGGGCCAGAAAACCCACGGGGCCGGTCGGCGTGATCGTGCCATCGGCGGGACGGGACTGCCCGGCCAGGGCGGTCATGAGGGTGGTCTTGCCCGCGCCGTTGCGGCCGACCAGGCCGATGCGGTCGCCGGGGGACACGGTGAAGGAGATGTCGGAGAGCAGCAGGCGGGCGCCCGCGCGCAGCTCGACACCACGAACGGTGATCATGGGAAACGCTCCGAGAAAGCAAAAAGGACACACTTCTGGCGTGGAAGCGGGTCCTTGGCTAGGAAACTCGGGGCGTAGACATGGACACAACGGTAACGGACGCGCGGCGGCCCGTGCGACCGAGGCAGCATCCATGGTCGGGCCATGGCTGCCTCGGCCGCTGCGGCGTCGCCCGCCGCGCGTGCGGCTCGCGTCCGTCCGCCCGGGCGGGGTCGTCTGCCGCGTCCCCGGATCAGTCCTCGAAGTACGCGTCTAGCACCGCGTCGAGCTGTTCGGTCCACTGCTTGAGGGTGACCCGGTCCGATGCTTGGATGTCGTGCGAGAAGCGCCGGTGGTTCGGCGTGTACACGACGACCTCGAACCGGCGGGTCCACCACGGCGTCCGGTACTCGACCGCGCTGATCTCGTCCCACCGGAAGTCGGCCTCTTCGTCCATCAGACGAAGCCGCACACCCCCGCGACCGGCGACGATCGACCCCAGCCGGTCGGAGATCTCGCAGGAGGGCCCGTCATCCACGTCCGCCCCGGCGTCCGATGCGGCATCGGGTTCGGACTCGGCGCCCGATGGCCCTGCCGCGGCTTTCGTCGCATCCGTCGTCCCGTCCTCGGCCGAGCCCGCTTGGGTCGCCACCGCGACTCGGCCGCCCTCGTCCACGTCGGGTACGGCGTCACCACCGGCGGGTTCGTCGGCCAGGGGCTCCTCCGCCTGCGCAACGGCACGCGCCGGCACGAGGCCGGGGACGTACGCGGGGTCCGTCGCTGCGCCGCCCAGGGGCATGTACTGGTGTTCTGATCGCTGCTCCACGGGCGCAGTATGGCCGAGATCGCTGTGAACTCGCGCGGCGGGGCCCGCATTTCCGGACCGTTCGGCAGAACTCCGAGCGCACCGGGCGAAGGGCGAGGGAAGCCCAACACGACGGGCCCGCAGCCGGCATGACGGCCCGACAACGGTTGCTCGCGTTCCACTGAACGACCCGCACCCGTGGGCTACTGTCGGGTAACTCAAGCCCCCACTCTCCCAAGGAGACCCTCGTGTCCCCCTCTCCGACTTCACACCGGCTCCTGGCGGGACTGCTCGCCGGAGCGAGCGTCGCGCACGTGGCGAACCCGGGCCTCTTCGACTCGATGGTGCCCCGCGCCCTGCCCGGCAGCCCGCGCACGTGGACCTACGCCAGCGCGGCGGCGGAACTCGCGCTCGCCGCGGGCGTCGCGCTGCCCAGGACACGTCGGCCCGCGGCGCTCGCGGCCGCCGCCTTCTTCGTGGGAGTGCTTCCGGCCAACGTCAAGATGGCCTACGACTGGCGCGACCGCGGCCCGGCCCTTCGAGCGGCGGCGATCGCTCGGCTCCCCCTGCAAGTACCGCTCGTCCTCTGGGCGTACGGCGTGGCACGGAAGGCCGAAGCCCGCTGAACGGCCCGGCTCAGCGGGCGTTCCGCAGCGCGGCCTCGGCCCGGCCCCGGTAGGCGCGGAAGCGACGCAGGTACGACCGTGCCATGGGGCCGGCGGGAACGCCACGGGCGAAGGCGCGCATGTTGCGCTCGCCCGCGTTGTAGCCCAGGGCGAGGAGCTCATCACGCGTGTAGCGGCGCACATGCCGCTCGGGAAGAGCTCGGTCGAGGTCCCGCAGGTGCAGGGCCGCCGCCCGGATCGCGAAGGCCTGATCGTCACGGAGGTCCTGCCACCGCTCCGACAGGCCGTGCGAACGCCGGACCTGCTCGAACGTGGCGCTGTGCATGTTGGCCACGCCGAAGGACGCACCCGGCTTCCACCACTGCCACAGCCGCTCCCACAGCGGATGGTGCGGCTTGTACGCCTCGTTGTGCAGGACGGTCATCACCAGCAGGGGCGACACCTCCGCCTCCGCGGCGCTGCGTACGACGCACTCGGCGTAGTCGGCCGGATCGTAGGCGCCCGGCCGCAGCGGTGGTGTCGGAGCGGCACCGCGCTCCGATTTCGTCGACTCCTGCTCCGGCGCCGACGGCGACAACTCGGCCATCCTGATCCGCCCTTTCCGTACGACCCGCCCGCATGGCGGAACACCGACCATCTCAGGCCCCGTTTGCCCCCGCGAACCGGCCTCAACCCGGGCCCGTGCCGCAACGCCGCATCCGTCCGGCGAGCTGCGCGGGCCGGTGTGCCGTCAGCCGCCGGAGACGAGTTGGGCCAGGTGGTCGAGCGAGTTGCCGAGGTGCTCGGGGCCGAACGGCGGGAACTGGATGTACTCCCGGACGGAGCCCGGCACCGCGGACCAGTCGTAGGTGAGCGTGACCGCGGTCTCGGACGGGCCGAGCGGCACCAGGTCGTAACGCCACGTCCAGCCGCCGAACTGCAGCTCGCCGTCGTCCTTGCGGGACCCCGTCAACCAGCCGATGGCGCGCGGCGGTTCGAGCACCTGGACCTTGTTGACGACCTGATAGTTCCCGTCGGGGTGGTTGGGGTGGTACATGTCCATCGCGAACAGCTGACCCACCTCGGTCAGCGGGGTACGGTCGACGGCTTCCTGGACCCAGCCGGTGCCGTCGATCGCCGCATGGGCCGTCGGGTCCGCCAGCACGGCGAACACCGTCGCGGCGGCTGCGGCAACCGTCAGGTCGGCGCTCACGTTGTCGTGGGCCACGGGATGCGTGCTCTTCGTCATGGCGACTCGTCTCATTTCGCTCGGTCCTGCCTCGGGCACACGGGGGCGTGCTCTCCCTGTGCAGACGGCTCCAGCTGGCGAAACTCATCGGTCACGCGTGGGACCGGGGCCACCTGCCCCTGTGAAAGGGTGGCCCGACACGTGCGCCGGGACATCGCTCCGTCGCGATCCACCGTCGCGCACAGCCATGGACCCGATACGGACCTGATGAGGGAGACGCGGATGCCGGAGAAGTTCGCGCTGGCGACGTGGCCGACGCCCATGGAGCCCGCACCGCGACTGGCCGAGGCGGTCGGATTGCGGGCGGGCGACCTCTGGATCAAGCGGGACGATCTGACGGGGCTCGGCGGTGGCGGCAACAAGGTCCGCAAGCTGGAGTGGCTGGTGGCGGACGCCTTGCGGCACGGGGCCGACACCCTGGTGACGACCGGCGGACCCCAGAGCAACCACGCCCGGCTGACCGCTGCCGCCGCCGCCCGCGTCGGCCTCGACGCGGTTCTGGTGCTGCCCGCCCCCAAGGGCTCGCCCTCGATCGTGGGGAACCTGCTGCTCGACGCGCTCCTCGGCGCCCGCATCGCCTGGGCCGAAGAGGCCTCGGGACCGGCCGAGTTGACCGCTGCGGCGCAGGAGACGTGCGCCGCGCTGCGCGGGCAGGGCGCCCGGCCCCACCTCGTGCCGTTCGGCGGCTCCAGCGCGCTCGGCGCCCGGGGCTACCTGGAGGCGGGCGCCGAGATCCTCGCCCAGCAGCCGGGCGTACGCCATGTCGTCACCGCGCTCGGGTCCGGCGCCACCATGGCCGGGCTGGTGGCCGCCCTCGGGCCCGGGCGCGTCCTGGGCGTCGATGTCGGCGCCCTACCGGATCCGGGTCGAACGGCCGCCTCGATCATCGGCGAACTGACCGACGAGGAACAGCCGGTGGAGGCGCTGCGGGTCCGCGCCGACCAGGTCGGCGAGGCCTACGCGGTGCTGTACGAACCCGTCCTCGACGCCATCACCACGGTCGCGGCGACCGAGGGCGTGCTCCTCGACCCGGTCTACACCGGCCGCGCGGCCGCCGGTCTGATCGCCGCCGTGCGCGACGGCGACATCCGCCCGGGAGAGCGCACCGTGCTGGTCCACACCGGCGGCCTGCCGGGCCTGTTCGGCCATGCGGAAGCGGCACACCGGGCCGAGCAGCTCCTGCGTACGCACGGCTGATCGAACGCATCGTCAACTCGGGTCCGTCCGCCGGAACTTCAGCAGGTGGCCCTTCTTGCGAGGCGCCCGTTGACGGTGGGCATTCGCTCGCAGCCGGCATTCGCTCGCGGTCGGCACGCCCTCGTCGGCGAACGTGCTCGTCGGGCGGCGACGGGCCGGTTCGTCCGTTCGGGCCAATTCGGCGGTGCGGGGCGGCGGTGGCTGTTTGGGCCGGGAAGTCGAGGGCAGGCGAACTGTGTGCTTCGGACCGGAGGCACGCCCGTGGGACCCGTATGTCCTGGGCGTGTCATCTCCGGATGCGACCAGGACGTTTGAGGTTCGGCGGCGGTCCCTACAGCCCCCTGACGTCCAGGAGCCCAACGAATGACCACGGCCGTTCCACGCACGCGGAGCCATGACGACGCCCCTGACACCGAAGCCGCCTTCGCCCGCCTCAACTCCCTTGACGAGGGCCCGGAGTACCACGCGCTGCGCGACGAGCTGGTGGCCCAGTGGCTCCCGATGTCGGCTCGGCTGGCCGTCAAGTACCGCAACCGCGGCGCCGAGATCGAGGACCTGTACCAGGTCGCCGCGATGGGTCTGATCAAAGCGGTGGACCGGTACGAGGCGGCGCGGGGCGCGTTCGAGGCGTATGCGATCCCGACCATCAACGGCGAGATCAAGCGGCACTTCCGTGACTCCCTGTGGGCGGTCCATGTTCCGCGCCGGGTCCAGGAGTTCCGCAACAAGGTACGCATCGCGCGCAGCGAGCTCCAGGCCGGCCGGCCCGGTGAGCCCAGCATCGCCGAACTGGCCGCCCAGTGCGGGCTCGACGAGGACGAGGTCCGCGCCGGCATGGAGGCCATCGAGTCGTTCCGCAGCCTCTCCCTCGAAGCCGAATCCGGCGGTGCCCAGGGGGAGGGGGCCGGGGCGTCCCTGGCTGACAGCCTCGGCACCACCGAGCCCGGGTTCGACCACGTCATCGACCGCGAGGCCGTCAAGCCCGCACTGCGGGCGCTGCCGGAACGCGAGTCGCAGATCCTCTACATGCGGTTCTTCAAGGAGATGACCCAGAACCAGATCGCCGAGGAGCTGGGGCTCTCCCAGATGCACATCTCACGGCTGATCACCCGTGCCTGCAAGCGGGTACGCCAACAGACCCTCGCCGAACACCTCGAAGCCGCTTGACCCCGGAGCCATCGCGTCCGCCGGCCACCAGCGGAGGCCGGGCGTTGCCCCCGCGTGCGGTGGCGCAGTGCGTTCAGCCGCTTGGCGTGGACGTCTCCTGCCCGCGCGGCCGCGCTGGGCGGAGAGAAGACGGTACGCGGCCACGCTGGACGGGGTGGCGTCCGCCTTGCCGCACGAACGCCGTAGCGCGAGGCCGCTCGGCGTGCACGGCGGGCGCCGCGCTGCTTCTCTGAGTGCACCCCGCCCCTCCCCCGAAGTCTCTGGAGGACTCCCCCGTGAACATGGCAGACGAAGTACGCGAGCGATCCGCCCGGCAACTGCGCGTCCATGTGAACGCGCTGCGTGCCGCCGCGGCACGCGCCCTCGACCCGGAACTGCGCCAACGCCTCCACGACAAGGCCCTGCGCCTGGAGGGGGAACAGCGCGAGCAGCGCCCCGGCACCGACCGGGCCTCGTCCGTCTGACGGTCTTGCGGTCCGCGTGCGTACTCGCGCCGGTGTGCGGAGGTTCCCCCCTGCGGTCGCGGACGATCCTCCATAGTGGATGAGTGATCACACGAGACGATGGTGCGGGGACCGACGGATCCGAAGAACCTGGGCGGGCGGACCGGCCCGGCGGTGAGGAGGCCCAGGTCCTGGTGGTCGGCGCGGGTCCTGCGGGCTCGGCGGCCGCGCTCCATCTGGCCCGGGCCGGAGTGGACGTCCTCCTCCTCGAAAAGAGCGGGTTTCCCCGCGACAAGGTGTGCGGGGACGGACTGACGCCACGAGGTGTGCACCAGCTGGTGCGCATGGGCATCGACGTCAACGCCCCCGGCTGGATGCGCAATCGGGGCATGCGCTGGGTGTGCGAGGGCCGCCAGGTCGAGATCGACTGGCCCCGCCTCGGCAGCGGCCCGGACTTCGGTCTCACCCGCACCCGCCGGGACTTCGACGACCTCCTCGCCGCCCACGCGGTCGCCGCCGGGGCACGGTTGCGCACCGAGGTCAGGGTCACCGCGCCGGTGACCGACCGCGCGGGCCGGATCGTCGGGGTGACCGCGGTCGCGGGGCCCGACAAGGAACCCGTCCGCTTCCGGGCTCCGCTCGTGGTCGCCGCCGACGGCGCCTCGGCCCGAACCGCCTTGCAGATGGGGCTCGAACGCGACCCCCAACGCACCATCGCGACCGCCGCCCGTCGGTACTACCGCAGCGAGGACCGGTCCCACGACCCCTATCTGGAGCTGTGGGCCGACCTCCTGTGCAGCAGGACCGGCCGCGATCTGCCCGGCTACGGCTGGGTGTTCCCGCTCGGCGACGGCCGGATCAACGTGGGCCTCGGCGCCCTGCCCCACCGCCGTCACGGTGCGGTCGATCTGCGCGCCACCCTGGACCGCTGGCTGCCCCGGCTCCCCGAGGAGTGGGGCGTGACCGAGGAGAACGCCGCCTCCCCGCTGCGCAGTGCCGCTCTGCCCATGGGCTTCAACCGGCATCCGCAGTACCACCGCGGGCTGTTGCTGGTCGGGGACAGCGCCGGGATGGTCAGCCCCTGGAGCGGAGAGGGCATCGGCCAGGCGATGGAGGCCGCCGAAGTCGCCGCCGAGACCATCGCCCTCGCTCTGGCCCGGCCGGCCGGACCGGGACGGGAGCACGCGCTGCGGCAGTATCCGACGGAGATCAATCGCCGGTGGGGGCGCCACTACCGGCTCGGCAACCTGGCCGGTGACCTCGTGCTGGGCCGCTACGGCTACCGGCCCGTGCTGCACCCGCGGGTCATGGCGTCACCACCTCTGCTGCGGACGCTGGCCCGGCTCCTCACCCATGTCGCCGACGAGCCGCCCCGCGACACCATCGACGGGGTCCTGCACGCACTGATGCGTGCCGTGCCCCGCACCCGGCCGCGGGCCCGCAGCGCTCCGCCGTCGTGACGGGATCAGGTCACGCTGTCGGGTCGCAGCGTGAAGACCTGGTCGAGGCCGACGATGCGCAGCACGCGCAGGGTATTGACCGGTACGGCGGCGAGCGCGATGTCGGCGCCCGCCGCATGGGCGTGGTGGCGTGCCGCGATCAGGGCGCTGATGCCGCTGGAGTCGCAGAAGTCCATGCCGCCCAGGTCCAGGACGAGGCACTGGCCGGACTGGAGGGGCGTGACGCTGACCAGTTGCCGCAGTTCGGGCGCGTGGGCGTAGTCGAGCGCGCCGAAGATCTCCAGGACGGGACCGGTCGCGGCGTCTCGGGTGGTGATCTTCAGCGGGCTCATTCCGTGCTTCTCGTCTCGGGGTCGGTGGGCGGTACGCCGAGGGCGAGCAGAGCGGTGTCGTCGTCGAGGCCTTCGCCGAAGCTGTCGAGCAGCCCGGTGAGCGCCTGGATCACGGCGTGCGGCGATTCCCCTGCCAGCTCGACGGCGAAGTCGAGCAGGGCTTCGTCCCCGTACAGGCTGGTGCGGTCCTTGCCGGTGCGGGCCTCGGTGAGGCCGTCGGTGTAGAGCAGGAGCGTGTCGCCGGGGGCCAGGACGGTGGTGGCGGCGGTGAAGGGCGCCGAGGGCAGGATGCCGATGAGCAGGCCGCCGGGGGTGGGCAGGAAGTCGGCCGTGCCGTCGGCGCGCAGGACGAGCGCCGGAGGATGACCGCCCGAAGCGAGCTGGACGGCGATCGCGCCGGTGGCGGGATCGGGTTCGAAGGTGCCGAAGACGGCGGTGCAGTAGCGGGGGTCGCCGCCACCCGTGTACCGCTCGTGGAGTACGTGGTTGAGGGTGGTCAGGGCCGCGACCGGGTCGGGGTCGTGCAGGGCCGCGGCGCGCAGGGTGTAGCGGGTCAGCGAGGTGACCGCGGCGGCCTGGGGCCCCTTTCCGCAGACGTCTCCGAGGAAGAACGCGAAGCGTTTGCCGTCGAGCGGGAAGACGTCGTAGAAGTCGCCGCCGAGCCGGTCCGCGGAGGCCGTGTGGTAATAGGCGGCGGTCTCCACGCCGGGTACGGACGGCAGGGTGTGCGGGAGGAGCGACTGCTGGAGTACGGCGAGGGCGTCCTGCAGCCGCGCACGGTCCGCCTCCGACTGTCGGCGTGCTTCTTCGGCGGCCCGTCGGCCGCGCAGGAGTTCTTCCTCGTAGGCCCTGCGGTCACGGGCGTCGAAGAGCGTGGTGCGGATCAGCAGGGGGTCGCCGGCGCTGCCGTGCTTGACCACCGAGGAGACGAGGACCGGCATCCGGCCGCCGTCGGCCCGCTTCACTTCCAGGGCGATCCCGTTGATCTCGCCCTGCATCCGCAGCAGCGGCGCGAAGTGCGTTTCGTGGTAGAGCCTGCCGCCCACCGACAGGAGGTCGGCGAAACGCATACGGCCGACCACCGCTTCGCGTTCCAGGCCGAGCCAGTTGAGGAGTGTCCGGTTGGCCTTCGCGATGGTGCCGTCCATCAGCGTCGAGAGATAGCCGCAGGGCGCGCTCTCGTACAGGTCGTCCGCGCTGTCCTCGAGCAACGCGGCGAACGCGGCGTCCGACGCCTGCCCGTCGTGGCAGTGGTCCGGATCGTTCGGGTCGGGCTGCTGCTCGGTGCGGCCCATCATCTGCGCTCCGCCAGGAAGCCGAGGATCGCCGCGTTGGTGGCTTCGGGCGCCGACAGGTGGGGGCAGTGCCCGGTCGCGTCGAGGGTGATCAGCGTCGAGCCGGCGATGGCCCGGTGCACGAACGCCCCGACTTCCCTGGGTGCGATGGCGTCCTGGGTGCACTCCAGGACGAGGGTGGGAACCTGCACGCTCTTCAGCTCCTCCCTGGAGTCGGACAGGAAGGTGGTCCGGGCGAAGACGCGTGCCATCTCGGGGTCGGTGGCGCAGAAGCTGTGCTTCAGTTCGTCGCCGAGTTCGGGCCGGTCCTCGTTGCCCATGATCACCGGTGCCATCGCTCCCGACCAGCCGAGGTAGTTCGCCTCCAGGGAGGCGAGGAGCTCCTCGATGTCCTCGGCGCTGAACCCGCCCCGGTACCCGTCCTCGTCGATGTAGCGGGGCGAGGGCGCGACCATCACCAGCGAGCCGATGCGGCGGGGAGCCATGGCGGCGGCGAGCACTCCGATCATCGAGCTGACCGAATGTCCCACGAACGCGGCATCGCGCAGGTCCAGCGCCTCGCACACGTCCACCACGTCCTGGGCGTAGCCGTGCAGTGAGGCGTAGCGCCGCTCCGAGAAGACGGACGAGTCGGAGCGGCCGGCACCCACGTAGTCGAACAGCACGACCCGGTAGTCCTCGGCCAGCGCCGGCACCGTCAAACGCCACATGTTCTGGTCGCAGCCGAAGCCGTGCGCCAGGATCACCGTGGGCCCCTGGAGGTTCCCGGTGACGGTGACGTTGTTCCTGCGGACGATATCCATACCCCGAGTGTGTCAGTCCCTGTCCACTCGACGGCGCGCACCTCCCATTGCTCCACGTCCCGCCCGCCACCTTCACACCACGTTGTGAGCAGCGAGGACGCGTTTCGAGGGGCCCTGTCGCCGGTTGTCGCTCCCGGGCCGGGTCCGGCCAGCCTCCGGCGTCCCCGGCTTCTTCGCGGGCCGCTCACTGGTCCCGCTCCTGGGCGTCCTGCCCCGCTGCCTCCTGCTCCGCTGCCTCCTGCTCCGCCTGCTCGTCCTCCTTCCGGGCCGCCTCGTCGTCCGGTTCGCGTCCGGCGACCGACGACAGGTCGCTGAGCAGCCGGATCGTGTCCGCGGTGACGGCGGCGAAGTGGTCGAGGTTCTCGTCGCTGCGCGCGCGGAACATGGACCCCAGCTCGCTCTGGGCGGCGTAAGCCCTCCGCAGGGCCGCCCGGCGGTCGCTGTTGCGCCGACGTGTCGCCTCGTCCGCGTCCGCCCCTTCCAGGTCGGAGTCCTCCAGTGTGTCGTCGAGCTCGCACACGTCTCCCGCCGCGCGCAGCAGCTCCGCGACGACCGGGGGTGCCGTGTCGGGCAGGGCGGAGCGGCCCGATCCGCCCGCCGCCTCGGCCAGGGTGCGGGTGATCGCCTCGATGTGGTGGGTGATCCGGTCCCAGGTGAAGTCCCAGTCGGCGGCCGGGGGCAGCGGGGTGGAGCGGCGCAGTTTCCGGCCGGGGTTGAGGCGGAAGCTCTCGTCCGACCAGCTGCGGGCGGTACGCAGCTCGGTGACCCGGTCGGTGAGCCGCCAGGCCCGGTCGTGCCAGGTCTGCGCGGCCTCCTGGGCGAGGCCGTCCTCGCCGAGGCCGTCGGCGACCGCGTGGAGCAGGGCGGCGCTTTCCGCCGGCAGGTGGGTGCGGAGGTGGCGCACACTGCGGGAGTGCACGGGAGGCAGCACGAGCGCGTTGACGGCGAGCCCGATGGCCGCGCCGAGGAGTGTCTCCAGGAACCGGTGCAGGATGTCGAAGCCCGAGTACGTGCCGTAGACGAGGACGAACAGAGCGGCGGTCGGCGCGTTGAGGCCCTGGGCGCCGAACCGGGCGTACGAGCCGAACAGCATCGCCACCGGCAGGGCGATGATCATGGCCAGCATGGAGTTGCCGGTGAGGACGCCGGCACCGGCGGCCAGCAACGTGCCCATGACGACCACCACGAACTGCTGCAGCGCCGACTTCAGTGACCGGTAGACGGTGCTCTGCACCAGGAAGATCGCGGTCCAGGGCGCGAGCATGGCCATCGGTGCCTTCCACCACCAGCCGGCGAGGGCCCAGGCGATCAGTGCCGCCGCGGCGGCCTTCAGCGCCTGGACGGCGGTGTCCCGCTCGGGACCGGGCCCGCTCAGGGCGCGCCGCGCCGAGCGGCCCACGGCCGCGCCTTCCCATACCGCCCACTGCTTCCACTGGACGACAGCCTGACTCAGATCTCTCAACGTTCCGTTCCCTGTCCTCGCACCCGCCGTCCACCGCGGACGACCACGACGTGGAGGTCCACACACCGGCGCCGCGCTGGACCACCTCGTTGGACTCGTTCCCCGTACCCAAATGACCGCAGATATGCGGACGAGACGGGGCGGCGCTCCGTCGGCCCCGGTGTGATGGACACCCATGCCGCACACGAGCGCCGCCACCACCCCCGAAACGCGTGCGGTGCGCACGCTATCGTTGCGGGGTGGAGAACGAACTGGGGCACGAGATCGCGGAGGCGCTGGGCATTCTGCTGCGGCGCACCACGCGCGCGCAGCTGCACAAGCGGCTCACCGAGGGCATGGGCGAGGGGCTCGACGAGGTGACGTATCCGGTGCTCAGCGCGCTGGCCCGCACGGGTCCGCGCAGCGCGGCCGACCTGGCGCCCGAGGTGGGGATCGACCGCTCCGGTGTCACCCGGCGCGCCTCACGCCTGGAGGCCGCCGGCCTGGTCCGGCGCGAAGCCGACCCGAACGACCGGCGAGCGAATCTGCTGGTGCTGACCGATCAGGGAGAACGCACGACAGCGGAACTGCGCAGGCGTCTCGCCGCCCACATCACGGCCGCCCTGTCGTCATGGCCGCCGGGCGAGGCCGAGGCCTTCGCCCACCACCTGCGCCGCTTCACGGTCGAGGGCCCCTTCGCCTAGGGACCCACTCACGGCGACATCCTCAGGCACCGTCACCGGTCGGGCTCTCCGGAAGCCGCCACGCTCCGCCCCGGTCCTCCTTCGCGTACCGCGCGACGAGGTCGGGGATGCGCAGGCGGCACGCCAGGGCCGTGAGGGAGTGGAAGGCGCCGATCGCGAACCGGGTGTCGGGCATGCCGAGGCGCAGGAGGCGGGGCTTCACACCGGCCTGGATCTCGTCGACGAACGGCCGGAGCTCCGCTTCGTAAGCGGCGAAGGCGGTGGGCAGATCCTCGGCGTTCCGGTTGATCTCGCCGGCCAGGACGTAAGCGCCGACCAGTCCCCCGGATATGCCCATGCCGCTGTACGGCGACGCGCAGTGCGCCGCGTCCCCGAGCAGCACCACGCGCCCCCGGGACCAGGTGTCGGTGCGCACCTGGACGACCTCCTGCGAGTAGAAGCTCTGCGTCGTCTTCATGGCGTCGAGGAACCGCCTGGTCTGCCATCCCGCGTCGCGGAACCTGCCGGCCCAGAATTCCTTCTGCCGTTCGACCGGTTCCCGATGGACGGCCGAGGCTTCGGCCGACTCCTCCCGCAGCACGAAATAGGCCTGGGTCTCGGTCGGGTTGTGGCTCCTGCGCATGATCATCCGGCCGCGCGGGGCGAGGTAGGTGTCCCGGATGCTGCCGTCGGACGCGAGGCGGGGAACGAACCAGTACGCCATGTGGATGCCCATCCGCCGGTACGGGTCGGGCGAGCCCGGCGGCAGGATGGCGCGGCGGATTCGCGAGCCCTGTCCGTCCGCGCCGACCAAGACGTCGAACTCGCCGGACGAGCCGTCGGAGAACCGGGCGGTGACCTTGTCGTCGTCCTGCTCGAAGCCCTCCACGCTCACCCCGAAGACGTGGTCCACGCCCTCCTTCGCCGCTTCGTGCAGGATGCGCACCAGATCGCCGCGCATGATCTCGTACTCGGACGTCAGGGACTGCCGGCCCCGCCCCGAGGTGTTGGCCATGATCGTGGCCCGCGCCCTTCCCCGGGCGTCCACGAGGGCGACCCCCGGCTCGTCCACGAGCTTTCCCCTGACGGCGTCGAGCAGCCCCATGCGCTTCACGGCTTCGATCCCCTGCCCCCGGAGGTCGACCTGGGCGCCGGTGGCCCGCAGCGCCGGGAAGCGTTCGACGACGGTCACCCGGTGGCCGCCGCGCGCCAGCCAGTGGGCCAGGGCCTCCCCTGCGACTCCACCGCCGCAGACGAGGACCTTCAGTGAGGTGGTTCCGGATTTGGGCGTCATGCCGCGCTCCGCATCTATCAGCGATAGGTTCCTTTGCAGAGTCATCTATCGGCGATAGGTTGTCAAGGTGAGGAAAATGAACCGCGAGACCGTCCTCGCCGAGGCGCTCGACCTGCTCGACGACGTCGGGCTCGACGCTGTCAGCACGAGACAGCTGGCGAAGCGCCTGGGCGTAGAACAGCCGTCCCTGTACTGGCACTTCAGCAACAAGAAGGAGCTCCTCGCCGCCATGGCGGAGGCGGCGATGGCCCCCCACGCGACCGCTCCGCTGCCGACCCCGGCCGACGACTGGCGCACCTGGTTCCTCGACAACACGCGCAGCTTCCGGCGGACCCTGCTCATCCGTCGCGACGGCGCGCGTCTGCACGCCGGAAGCAGCCCCGGCGTAACCGACCTCGACCGGGTCGCCCACAAACTGGCCTTCCTGGTCTCCTGCGGGCTGCCGGAGCGGGACGCGCAGATGGCGATGCTGGCCTCCGGGCGCTACACGATCGGCAGCGTCCTGGAGGAACAGGCGGAACTCGCCCTCGGCAGCGACGCGGAACGGCCCGCCGGCCTCCCCCCGATCGACCACGAGTCGGCGTTCGAGGCGGGGCTCGCCCTCATCCTGGGCGGCCTGGAGCAGCACGCACCCAAGGGTCGGGCGCCCGGCCGGCCGACGCGCCGGAGTCTCAACGACCTTTCCGGCAAAGGAGGTTGAGGCCAGCAGGCCCGCCGTCGGGCTTGACGCCATGGCCCATGACCGCAGCGGGGTCGTCCGCCGGGTTGATAGGCACCCGGCCCCTTCGACGCTGATGCGGTGCGCCGCCCTTGGGACCGGCTGCTGCATCTGCTCAAGAAAGCGCTGACTGGGAGCTGAACTGCTGCCCCGAGCAAGGAGGTTGGGGCTTACGCAGGAGCGCGACTTGCCCTGCCGGTGATGGTGGCGCACGCCCGGGCAAGCCGCTCAGGTGTCCCCTACCCGTCCTCGGTGCTCAGTCCGCAACGGCCTCGATGAGGAAGTACGGCGCGGCCCCCTCCAGCGGGACGACCGAGGCGACGGCAAGCCCGGCAAGGCGACAGAGATCCTCGAAGTCGGCGCGGGTGCGCTCCCTGCCGCCCACGTTCACCAGCATGTTGAGGTCGCTCAGATAGGTCACCTCCTGGCCGCCCGGGGCGTCGGAGCCGGCCTCGACGGTTTCGGGAAGCACGGGCTCCACGATCAGAACGCGGCCGTCCGGCGGCAGCACCTCCCGGCAGTGCCTGAGGATAGTGACCGCCTGTTCGTCCCGCCAGTCGTGCAGGACGCTCTTGATCAGGTAGAGGTCCGAGCCCTTGGGAACGCTCCGGAAGAAGTCTCCGGCGACCAGCGAGCAGCGCTCCGTGAGCCCGAGCCGCCGCAGCGTGTCGGGCGCCTGGGCGGAACCCTCCGTCGAGTCGAGGACGACCCCCACGAGTGCCGGATGCGCTGCGAGGACGGCACCGACAAGGGTCGCGTCCCCGCCGCCGACGTCCGTGACCGAGGCGAACCGGCCGAAGTCGAAGGCGTGCGGCAGCACGTCGGCGGCCAGCCCGGTCGCCTGGCTCATGGCGGTGTTGAACGCCGAGGACAGTTCGGGGTGTTGGGCGAGGTGGCTGAAGAAGTCGGCGCCGAAGACATCGTCGAACGCGACGTCACCGGTGCGGACGCTCGTGTCCAGGTGCTCCCAGGCCCGTATGGCCACCGGGTCCGTGAACACCCGCACGAAGGACGCGAGGGAGCCGGGTGCCGCGGGGTCGAGGAGTGCTCCCGACGGGCTCACGGAAAAGGTGCCGGGAGCGTGTTCCGTCAGCAGGCCCAGGCCGGCCAGCGCGCGTAGCAGCCGCGTCGTGGCTTGGAGCTCCGCCCCGACGGCATCGGCGACTTCGCCGGCCCGGCGCGGCGTGGCACCCATCAGCTCGATCACCCTCAGCCGCACAGCCGCGCGCAGGGTCTGCGCGGCCATGCTCCCGAAGGCGGTCCGGACGATCAGCTCGCGGTCGGCCGCGGCTGCTGATCGGTCATCGGTGGTCGTGGTGGTCACAGGCGTCTTCCTTCGGTCGTGTCCAGTGGGGTGATCGTGAATGAACAGGCCATCGCAGGGAGCGGGGCAGTGCCGTCGCAGCGCCGGGCCGCCCTACGAGACCGCGCCTCGGGGACCGCGCCTCGGGCAACCGGAACCGTACGATCCGAGCCCCGTACGACCCGGGCCGTCGTACGAACCGGCTCAGGCAGCAGGCGAGTTCGGGGCTGCCAGGGCGCTCGGCGTGCATCCGGCGAAGGCCAGTACGTCGCGATGGAGGTGGGGCTGGTCCACGTATCCGCAGGCCAGCGCGACATCGGCAGGGTTCTCGCCCGCGCGGAGCGCGCGGGCGGCGTGATCGAAGCGGACCAGCATGGCCGCGCGCTTGGGGGTCAGACCGATCTGGGCGCTGAACCTGGACCACAGCCGTTTGCGGCTCCAGCCGCAGGACGCGGCGAGTTCGTCGACCCGGACCACGCCTCGGCAGGCCACGATGCGGTCCCAGACCGCCGCGATCTCAGGCGCCATGGAGGGCCCTCCGGCGGCCCGGTCCAGGAGGAACTCGTCGACCAGGACGAGACGCCGCTGCCAGGCCGTGCTCTCCGCAAGCTGCTCACGGAGGCGTTGTCCGGGTCGTCCCCACAGGTCGTCGAGGCTGATGGCCGGCCGGTCGAGTTCGCTCGGGGAGACACCCAGCAACGCGTACGCGGCGGACGGCGACAAGCGCATTTCGATGCACTCGACCCGCTCGCCGCGTACGCGTGCCCGACCGGGCGACAACGGGGAGACGAAGGCACACAGGGACCGCTCCCCGCGGTCGTCCTCGACCACGAGCGGGTCGTCGCCAAGACCGATGACGACGACCACGGAAGGCTGTGCCAGCACCTGCTTGTCCAGGCCCACGGCGATGCGGTCACGGAACCCGGCCATCCGGACGCCGCAGAGGGACGCGCCGCCGAGGGGGTGGGCAACCTCCCAGCCCGCCGCGGCGTCGTGGTCCGGAGCCGCCGGACCCGTTTCGTATCGGTGCATGCCCCTACGGTCGCCCACTTCGACGGTCCTGTCTTGGACGAAAGTTCCCCCGCCGTTCCGGAGGGCACCGACGGGACCGTCGAAGATCTGCTTGCTTGGGCTTGCCCGGTCCTGCTTGGGCCTGCCCGCTATTTGGGCTTGCCCGGACCTACTTGGGCATCAGGACCGTGTCGATGATGTAGACGGTGGCGTTGGCCGTCGGCACGTTGCCGCAGACCACGCCGGCGCTGTCGTTCACCTTGTACTCGGTCCCGGAGCCGGCGGTGGTGACCTTGCTCTTCTCCAGGGTGTCGAACGAGCCGTTCTCCAGCTGCTTGGGCGTGACCTTCTGGCCCACGACGTGGTACGTGAGGATCTTGGTAAGGGTGGCCTTGTCGTTGAGGACCTTGTCCAGGTCGGCCTTCGGGATCTTCGCGAAGGCGTCGTTGGTCGGCGCGAACACGGTGATGTTCTGGGCGTTGTTGAGGGTGTCGACCAGACCGGCCTTCTTGACGGCGGCGACCAGGGTCGACAGCGCCGGGTTGTGCGAGGCGGCGGTCGCGACCGGGTCCTTGGCCATGCCGTCGAACGAGCCCGCACCGTCCTTCGGCACGGACGCGCACGCGGTGCCGAACGGCTTGTCCGTCATGGACGCGTCGTCGCCCGCGGACGACTGCGCGGCCGGAGGCGCGGCGGCCTCGGAGGACGAAGAGGAGCTGTCCTTCTTGCTGTCGCTGCCGCCACAGGCACTGAGCACGAGCGGGAGGACGGCAGCGGCGGTGACGGCGATGGTGGCACGGCGGATACGCAGGGCGTTCATGACTTCTCCTGTGGAGTGGAATGCGTTGACTTGGAACGGATGCGGAAGTCGACGGGCGGCGGGTGTGTTCGGCGCCGCGTCGGCGTGCGAGTGGTGCGCGGTCAGTCCACGGTGATCACCACCGAGTGCCAGCCGCTCGCACCGTCCGGAATGGTCTGGGTTCGCTGTTCGGTCTGAATCCGGCCGGTGCGGTCGGTGGCGCGGACCGTCAGCGTGTGGGCCCCCGAGGTGGCCTTCCACGGCAGGGACCACTGACGCCAGGTGTCCGCGGTGTCCTCGGCCGCGAGGTCGGCCGGTGTCCAGTCGCCGTCATCGACCCGGACCTCGACACGTTCGATCCCCCGGTGCTGCGCCCAGGCGGCCCCGGCGATCATCACGGTGCCGGGCTTCGGGCGCGCGAACGGCTTCGGGGTGTCGATGCGGGACTCGGTCTTGATGGGCGCCTTCCGGGCCCAGGAACGCTTGACCCAGTAGGAGTCATAGGCGTCGAACGTGGTCAGCTCCAGGTCTTGGAGCCATTTGCACGCCGAGACGTAGCCGTACAGACCGGGGACGACCATGCGGACCGGGAAGCCGTGCACGAAGGGAAGTGGTTCGCCGTTCATGCCGAGGGCGAGCATCGCGTCCCGGCCGTCCATGATGTCCTCGACGGGACTGCCGATCGTCATGCCGTCCACCGAGCGGGCCACGAGCTGATCCGCCGGACCGCCTCGCGACGGGGGCCGGACCCCGGCCTCCTTGAGGAGGTCGGCCAAGGGCACGCCGATCCAGCGCGCGTTGCCCACGTACGGGCCGCCGACCTCGTTCGAGACGCACGTCAGCGTGATGTCACGCTCGATCAGCCGGCGTTCGAGGAGGTTCTGGAAGGTGAGTGTCAGTGGACGGCCCACCCCCTTCCCGTGGATCTTCATCCGCCAGGAGGTGGCATCGACCTTCGGGATCACCAAGGCGGTGTCGACGCGGTAGAAGTCGGCATTGGGGGTGACGAACGGGCTGATGCCGGCCGTGTGCAGGATCGCTCCGGACGGGATCGGCCGGGCCGGGGAAGCGGGCCTCGGCAGTGTCACCTTGGCGCGTGAGGCAACCGCCCCTTGGCCACGCGAGTCGTTCAGCGACCGCCCTAGGAGGCCGGCCCCGGAGGAGGCGGCGGCCGCGGCACCGGCCGCGATCACGAACCCACGCCGGTCCCAGCCGAGGGAACCGTCCGCCACCTCGGCGGCGGAGCCCTCTGCGCCCGGGGACCCCTCAACTCCATTGGCTTCAGGATCAGTTGATGTTCCGCGTCGTAGTGTGAGCCGTCCGATCAGGAAGTACAGGAGTCCCGCGCCCGCCACCGCTCCGGCCACCGAAGGCAGTGCGTCGGCCAGGCTCGTCGAATCGGGGCGGCCGGTCGCGGCCAGTGCTCCCACGACACCGAACAACAGCACCCCGGCGGCCCCGGTACGGCGAAGGCGCAGTGCCAGCACGCCGAGCACGAGGGCCAGCAGGGCGAGAACGGCCAGAATGCCGAGCTGCAGGACGAGCTTGTCGTTGGTGCCGAAGTGGCGGATCGCCCAGTCCTTCACGGCCGGCGGAGTGCGGTCGATGGAGGCACCGCCCACCGCGATCACCGGACCGGACTCGGGCCGTACGGCTGCGGAGACCAGCTCCGCTACGGCCAGTGCGGCGAAGCCGGCGAGCAGTCCGGACAGGGCTGCGAGCGGAAGGCGAATCCCTCTGCTCAGAATTTTCATCACGGCTCCTATTCGGAGCGGGTGGGCAGCCGGATTGGCCACTCACCCATACGAGTTGCTCCCGGCGCCTCCCGGCACCCCGTCGGGCGGCCCGTGCCGACCGCACGATTCGCGGGGACTCCCGTGAATTGCCTGGCAGGCGGGGTTGTAACCTGCCGCCCATGACCACAGCGAAGACCCCCACGCCCCGCGCCGCCCTGGAGATGCTCCTGAGCGGGAATCAGCGATTCGTCACCGGTTCACCCGAGCACCCCAACCAGGACGCCACGCGTCGTACCGAGGTCGCGCCCGGTCAGAATCCGTTCGCCGTGCTCTTCGGGTGCTCCGATTCGCGGCTGGCCGCCGAGATCATCTTCGACCGTGGGCTCGGCGACCTGTTCGTGGTGCGCACCGCCGGACACGTCATGGGAGCCGAGGTGCTGGGGAGCATCGAGTACGGCGTGAGCGTGCTCGGCTGCCCGCTGGTGGTCGTGCTCGGCCATGACGCGTGCGGCGCGGTGGCGGCGGCTCGCTCCGCCGTCCAGAGCGGCACCACCGCCGCCGGTTACGTCCAGGACGTCATCGAGCGCGTCACGCCCAGCGTTCTGGCCTCGCAGGCCGCAGGCCACACCGAGGACGAGGAGTTCATCGCGGAGCACATAAGGCACAGCGTCAGCCTGCTGCTCGACCGCTCCCGGGTGCTCTCGGACGCGGTCGAGGCGGGCACCACGGCGGTGGTGGGCCTTTCCTACCGGCTGGTCGACGGCACGGCCCGCCTGGTCATCGCGCGCGGTGTCGAGGTGCCGGAGGGCGCCCGGTCCTGACGCACCCCCGCCCCCGGCCGTTCGCGGCCGGGGGCGGGGCACGGACGAGACGGCTGCCCGCGGTCAGGGGCGGGGCGCGTCCGACACGGGCCGGCGGCGGGGCGGCAGCGGAAAGAAGCCGCTGGTGCGAGCCGCGTAGGCGGAGTATCCGGGGCGGTCCTTCATGTGCTCCTCCAAGAGCCGCTGCCCGCTGCCGCGGGTGAGCAGGTACGACATCACGAGCGGCGAGAGTACGGACACGGCCGCCGCCTGCCAGGTGCCGCAGGCCAGGGCGAACAGGCCCCACCAGACGAGGAAGTCGCCGAAGTAGTTGGGGTGGCGGGTCCAGGCCCACAGGCCACGGTCCATGATCCTGCCGTGCTGCGCCGGGTCGGCCTTGAACCGGGCGAGCTGATAGTCACCGACGCTCTCGAAGACCAGCCCGGCCGCCCACAGCACACCGCCGACCACGGCGGTGGGCAGCAGCGGCCCGTGCGTGTACTGGGCGGCCTGGACGGGCAGCGAGATCAGCCAGATGAGGGCGCCCTGCAAGAGGTAGATCATCCGCAGGGCGTAGGCGTTGCGGCTGCCGGGGGCCTTGGACAGCATGCGGTCGTAGCGCGGGTCCTCACCGTGTCCTCGGCCGCGCCAGGCGATGTGGGCGGCAAGGCGCACCCCCCAGATCACGGTCGCCGACGTCACCAGAAGCCGCCGGGCGTCGTCACCGTGACCGGCCGAGGCCGCACAGGTGACCACGGCCACCACGGCGAAGCCGAGGCCCCACGCGATGTCGACGACACGATGTAGTCCCTTGACCACCGCGACGGCGAAGGTGACGAGGACGACGGCGAGCGCCGTGACGGCCGTCAGGGCCAGGTTGTTGGCGAAGGCGTGCCAGGGGAAGCCGGTCATCGTGTCTCCCGCGGCCGGTACCAGTCGTGCAGAGTGGCGGGCATGCTCGCCACGTCGTCCGTGCCGGGACGTACGGCGAGGATCTGGTCGACGCCCATGCGGCGCTCGGCGAACGCGAGGCCTCCGCCGGCCAGATACAGCCGCCAGACCCGGGCCGTCTCCACCCCGGCCAGGGCCACGAAGTCGGCCCAGCGCCCCTCCAGGGTGGCGTACCAGGCGGCGATGGTGCGGACGTAGTGCTCGCGCAGCGATTCCACGGCCCACACGTCGAGCCCGGCGTTCTCCAGGAGGGAGACGGTGTCTCCCAGCGGCCGCATGTGCATGTCCGGAGCGATGTAGGACTCGATGAACGCGCCGCCGCCGGGGGCGGTTCCGGTGCGTGACATCTGCTGGACCAGCAGTCGGCCGCCGGGGCGCAGCAGGGCGTGCAGGCGCCCGGCGAAGGCCGGGTACTGCGCCGCACCGACGTGTTCGCCCATCTCGATGGCGCAGACGGCGTCGTAGTCGGCGCCCGTGATGTCCCGATAGTGCCGCAGGTGCACCTTCACCAGGTCGTCGAGTCCGCGTTCGCGGACGCGGGCGGCGACGAAGTCGCGCTGCTCCCGGGACAGGGTGACCGCGGTGACGCGGGCGCCGAAGTGCTGGGCCGCGTGCAGGGACAGGCTTCCCCAGCCGCAGCCGACGTCCAGGAGTCGGGTGCCGGGGGCCAGGGCCAGCTTGCGGCAGATCAGTTCCAGCTTGTCGTGCTGCGCCTCGGCCAGTCCGTAGTGCGGGTCGTCGGGGCGGGTCCAGTAGGCGCAGGAGTACGCCATGGACTCGTCCAGGAGCAGCGCGTACCAGTCGTTGGACAGGTCGTAGTGGTGGCTGATCGCCGCCCGGTCCCGGTCGGTGGTGTGCGGCCGGCCGCGCAGTCGGGCCTGGCGGGCGCCGGGGGCGGGCGGGCGCGGGCCGATGGCACCGCAGCGGAGCGCGGTGAGCGCGGCGGCGAGACGGCGGTGCGGCACCTTGCGGTGGGGCCCCGGTCCCCGGTCGCGGACCGCGCGCCACACGGCGCTGAGCCCGGTAGTGAGGTCGCCCTCGATGTCGAGGTCGCCCGCGATGTAAGCCTGGGCCAGGCCCAGTTCACCGGGCTGCCACAGCAGTCGACGCAGGGCGCGCGGTGAACGCAGCACCACCGTGGGCGCCACCGCGGGCCCGGCTTCGCTGCCGTCCCAGGCCCGTAGCCGTACCGGCATGCCACCCAGATATCCCTCGACGACCTCGGCCAGACGGGGTGCCAGCGGCTTCACCGGTGCGGACGGCTTCACAGCTGCCGACGGCTTCATCGGGCACCCGCCTTCGCGAGCACGATCTGGTGGACGTCCAGGTAGCGGGCCCGGAATCCGGCTTCGGAATAGGCGAGGTAGAACTCCCACATCCGGGCGAAGACGGCGTCGAAGCCGAGGGCCGCGACCTGTTCGCGCTGCGCGTTGAAGCGTTCTCGCCACAGTCGCAGGGTCTCGGCGTAGTGCGCTCCGTACGCGTCGTCGTGGACCGTCGCGAGGCCTGCCGCCCGGGCTGCCTGGTCCACGGCTTCGACGGAGGGGATGAGCCCGCCGGGGAAGATGTACTTGTGGATCCAGGTGTAGGTGTCACGGGTGGCCAGCATGCGCTCGTGGGGCATGGTGATGGCCTGCAGTACGATCCGGCCGCCGGGGGCCAGCCGGCCGGACAGGGTGTCGAAGTAGACGGGCCAGTACTCCTCGCCGACGGCCTCGATCATCTCGACGCTGACGATGGCGTCGAAGTCACCCGTCACCTGCCGGTAGTCGCACAGCTCGACGCTGACGCGGTCCGCGTGGCCGGCCGCTTCGATGCGCCCGATCGCGTAGGCGCGCTGTTCCCGGGAGAGGGTCACGGTCTTCACCCGGGCTCCTCGTTCCGCCGCGCGCAGGGCGAGCTCGCCCCAGCCCGTGCCGATCTCCAACAGGCGTGTCCCTTCGCCGACTTGGGCCAGATCGAGCAGCCGGTCGATCTTGCGGTGCTGGGCGTCCGCCAGCTTCGGCCACTGCGCGGGAAAGCCTCGGAACACGGCGGCGGAGTACGTCATGGTCTCGTCGAGGAACAGGGCGAACAGGTCGTTGGACAGGTCGTAGTGCCGGCTGATGTTCGCCCGCGCCCCGTGCAGCGTGTTGCGCTGCGGGGCCGGGTGACGCCGCGCCCAGAGCCCGCGCAGGCTCTGGAGCGGGCGCGGCACGAGCGAGGCCACGTTCGCTGCCAGGACGGTGAGGACGTCGACCAGGTCGTCGGTGTCCCACTCCCCCGCCATGTAGGACTCGCCGAACCCGATGAGCCCGTCGGTGCCGAGACGGCGGAAGAACGCCTGCGGGTCGTGCACCTTGACGAGCGGTCCCTGGTCGCCGGTGTGCGGGGCGCCGCCCAGCTCCACCCGCAACGGCAGTCGGCCGAGCGCCCGCCGCACGATCCACTCGGCCACCCACGTCCGAGCCGGCGAACTGCGGGGCACCCTGGCCACGTCGGGCCACCGGGACGCGTCCACCCGCACACGCGGTGCGGGGGTCGTGCTCCGGTCGTCCGGGTACGAGACAGCGGCCTTCACTTCATGCCCTCCTGGAGACAGTGACGGGGTCGGGGTTGGACGGGCAGCCGGCGCAGGAACAGCCACAGGCCGTGGCGGCGGATGCCGATCGACACGGCGGCCGTCGACCACGGGTGCCGGAGTGCGGCCGCGAGCAGCCGCCCGGGCGTCGCCCCGGTGCGTACGCCGCGCACGGTGGCGGTGAACGGGCGCTCGTCGCCGCGTCGCAGTTGCACGCTCAGTTCAAGCCTCGCGCCGGGCTCGGGCAGCCGCATCCGGTAGGCGCCGTCGACGGGGAAGAACGGCGAGACGTAGAACTCCTTGGCCACCGAGGCCGCACCCTGTTCGTCGGTGCGCAGCAGATAGCAGTGGCGTTCGCCGTAGGTGTTGTGGACCTCGGCCACCACGGCCCGGAGGTCGCCCTCTGGCCCGTAACACCAGTACAGCGTGAGGGGGTTGAACACATGGCCCAGCACGCGTGCGTGGCCGAGCATGAGAACCCGGCCGCCTTCCAGGTGCGTGCCGTGCACGGCGAGGAAACGGTCGAGGCCGCCCCGCAGTGAGGGTTCGGTGCCGCCGAAGTGGTCGCGGGCGTCGAACCGGGCGAGCGGGCGCAGCGGACGCGGCAGGACGGGCAGCTCGTCGAGGTCGACGAGCCACAGGTAGGTGCGGTTGCGGAAGGAGTGCCGCAGCGGGACGGTCCGCGCGTGGGAGACCACGCATTCGTAGAGGGCGGGGGCTACCGGTGCGGGGGCCTCCGGCGCGCGTGCCGGACCCGGCGTCGGGTCCAGGGCCGGGGCGGTCACCAGTCCACCCCCAGCGCGGCGGCGGCCCGGACGCCGGACCGGCAGCCGTCCTCGTGGAAGCCCCAGCCGTGATAGGCGCCCGCGTAGACGGTCACGGGTGTGTTGAGCCGGGGCAGGTGCTGCTGCGCGGCCACCGACTCCCGTGTGTAGACGGGGTGTTCGTACGTCATGCGCCGCAGCACCCGGCCGGGGTCGATCCCGCCCTCGGCGTTGAGGCTGACGATGTAGGGCCGCGGTCCTTCGATGCGTTGCAGCCGGCTCATGTCATAGCTGACCTGCACCTTGTCCGCCGACGTCGCGCAGGAGGCCATCCGGTAGTTCCAGGAGGCCCTGGCCCCGGGGGCGGTGGGCAGCACGGTGGCGTCCGTGTGGAGCACGGTGTGGTTGCGCGAGTACCGGAAGGCACCCAGGACGCGGGATTCGTCCGGGGTGGCGTCGGCCAGGATGCCGAGCGCCTGGTCGGGGTGGACGGCGATGACCACACCGTCGTAGGTGTGCTCCCCGTCGTCACTCACCACTCGGGCCCGGCCCGACTCCCGTCGCACGGCCCGCACGGCGGTCCCGGTGCGCACGGCGGTCAGCTGCTTCACGACCCTGCTGACGTATTCGGCCGAACCGCCGGACACCGTACGCCACTTGGGCGCGCCGCGCACGGACAGCATCCCGTGGTGCTCCAGGAACCGGAAGAGGTACGTGGCCGGGTACCGCATGGCGATCTCGGGGGCGCACGACCACACCGCGGACACCAGCGGGGTCACGAAGTGGTGCACGAAGTACGGCGTGAAGCCGCCCGCGGCCAGGAACTCGCCCAGCGTCCGCTCGCCCTCACGGTCGGAGACGAGGGCGGCGCGCGCGGCCCGGTGGAAGGCCGGCACCTGGGCGAGCATCCGCAGATAGCGCCCCCGGACGACGCTGCGCGGCTGGGCGAAGAGCCCCGCGGGCCCCCGGGCCCCGGCATATTGCAGCCCGCAGCCGTCGCACCGCACGGACATGCTCATCTCCGAGTCCTGGGTGGACACCCCGAGCTCCCGGAACAGCCGCAGCAACAGCGGATACGTACGTTCGTTGTGCACGATGAATCCGCTGTCGACCCGGACCACCTTCCCCGCGCCCCGGGTGAGCTCATGCGTGTGAGCGTGCCCGCCCACGCGGTCGTCCGCCTCGTACAGCGTCACGTCACCAGCCCGTTGCAGCACATGGGCGGCGGTGAGACCGGCCACTCCGCTGCCCACCACGGCTATCTGTCGCCGTTCCATCTCCGCGCGCCTCCTCATCCGACAGCGACGGCACGGCCGACTGTCCGGCGCCCGTCTGCAAGTGATTCGGCCCTGCGCCGCCCGCGGATTGGTGACAGTTGCCGCACGGCACCGTTCGCGTCGTGAGGGTCCCCGAAGGGGATCGAGCAGAAGCCCGTCGTGACGCACCCGGCGAACGCGGAAACCCATGAGCGTCCAGCGGCGGAGCTCGGCACGATGTCCCCGTGGACCACGCCCTGCACGGCCTCGCCGCCAACCCGTCCCTGCCGCCCGACCTGGTCGATCGCCTGATCCTGGTCGCCGACCCGGATCTCGCCGACGAACTGGCCGACCGTGCCGACCTCACGCACGACCAGGCGACCACCTTGGCCACGCGCATCGAGTCGAGCGCCCAACGCCTCGCCCGGCACGGCATGTTGACGGCCGCCGACGTCGACCCCGTGACCCGGCCCGCAGCCGCTCTCGCTCTGCTCGGCGAAGGCTCCGGACCGGCCGCATGGGCACGCCTCTTCGCGAAGGACCCGGACGTCTCGCGCCGCGAAACGCTGGCCGGGTGCCCCGGTCTCCCCCGAGACGTGGTGGAGACGCTCGCCGCGGACCCGGACCCGCGCGTCGTGGCCGAGCTGGCGTTCGGGGCCACGCCCGAAGTGGCGGCCGCACTCGCGACCCACCCTCACGCGGAGGTCCGCCGAGCGGTCGCGGCCAACGAGGCGACACCGCCGACCGTGCTGGCCGGGCTGCTCGCGGGCAAGGGGATACCGCCCGTACAGCGGTGTCCGGTCCGCGAACGGGAGGAGGCGGCGTTCGTCCCCGCCCCGCAATGCCCGAGGCCCAACAGCGATTCCCCGGCGGGTGCTTCCTGCGACGGCTCCCGTGAGTCCGCCACGCACGGCATACAGCGGGCGGCGCTGCACAATCCCGCGACCCCGGCTTCCGCTGTCGCCGGCTTCGCCGAACACCCCTCGGAACCGCTGCGCCGGGCCGTGGCCGCCCGCCGGGGTCTGCCTGCGGCGGTGTACGCAAGGCTCGCGGTGGACCCCGCCCCCGGCGTGCGCGCCGACCTCGCCGAGAATCCCTCGATCGACGACGCCGTGATCGAGATCCTGGCCGAGGACCGTGGCCACGACGTCCGGCGCTGCCTCGCACACAACCCGCGGGTGCCGCTCGACGTACTCGTCCGCATCGTCGGCCGCACCAGGATCGGCCCCACTTCGCTGCCCCGTATCGCCGTCGCCTCGCCCACCGAGGTCGAGGAGCTCGCCCGGTCGCCCCTCCCGACCGTGCGGATGCTGATCGCCCGACGACGCGACCTTCCGGCCGAGATCCGCGACGCGTTGGCCACCGACCCCGACGCGGCCGTGGTCATGTCCGTCGCGGCGCACCCGGGCCTCTCCGAAGCCCGGCTCCGCGCCATGGTCGACCGGCACGGGGTCCGGGTCATGGCCGGCGTGGCCGCGAACCCGGACGCCACCGGACAGCTCCTGGAAGAGCTGTCCCGGCACAGACCACCGGCGCGCAAAGCACTCCGCGAAATCGCCCGGCACCCCCATGCGACGCCCCGGGCCCTGCTTGCCTGTCTCGCGGACGAGAAGGCGCGGTGCACAGCCGCCGGCCACCCGGCGCTGCCGGCTCAGGCCTTGGCGGAGTTGCTCGACCACGACGACTGGCAGGTGGTCGAAGCGGCTGCCGCCCATCCCTCGCTCCCGGCCGCCGTCATGGCGCAGCTCCTGCACCGAACCTGACTCGGCCAAAACGCCGACCGGGATCTCGGACGAGCATCGCCGCGAGCCCCTCCGGAGCCGCCGCGGGCAGCACCGTGCGTGCCGCTGTGCGACGACGAAATTACCCGGCCGAGCTCATTCACCGGATGCCCACAGAAGGCACCCAGAGGCCACTGAAGCGAAAGATGGCCATTCAAGGTGGAGGGAGTAAGAGCCCGGGCCGATAGGGCCTCCAGCGGCCACACAGGTGGCTTCACGCCCCATTCCTCGTTCGTCGGAACGATAGAGTGAACCTCACCTTGAGCGCTCGAAAACGCCCAGGGTGCGGCCCCGAGGGCTTGCTTCGGCCTGCCCGGGCCACTCCAACCCGTCCATGACCGACCGCTGCCGTGCGCCTGCGCGGCAGCGCGGTTCGTCGTGCCCGAAAGGGAGCCTTGTCTTGACCGAATCCGGAGTTCCGACCACCACCGATGCCGCCGCCCGCTCCGGGGGTCCGGTGTCCACGAGTTCCACGAGTTCCTACGACGCGAACGCGATCACCGTTCTGGAGGGCCTGGACGCGGTCCGCAAGCGGCCGGGCATGTACATCGGCTCCACCGGCGAGCGGGGCCTACACCACATGGTGCAGGAGATCGTGGACAACTCCGTCGACGAGGCGATGGCCGGGGTCGCCGACCGGATCGACGTGACGATCCTGGCCGACGGCGGGGTGAGGGTCGTGGACA
This sequence comes from Streptomyces xanthochromogenes, assembly GCF_014650455.1. Taxonomy (GTDB): domain Bacteria; phylum Actinomycetota; class Actinomycetes; order Streptomycetales; family Streptomycetaceae; genus Streptomyces; species Streptomyces xanthochromogenes. The sequence continues at coordinate 532,019 of NZ_BMUZ01000003.1, forward strand.
ACGGTCGCGGCATCCCCGTCGGCACCCACCCCGGAACGGGCCGCCCGGCGATCGAGCTCGTTCTGACGGTGCTGCACGCGGGCGGCAAGTTCGGCGGTGGCGGGTACGCCGTCTCCGGAGGACTGCACGGCGTGGGCCTGTCGGTGGTCAACGCGCTCTCGGCCCGGCTGACGGCCGACGTCTGGACCGACGGGCACCGCTGGAGCCAGTCCTACGCGCACGGGGTGCCCACCGGCCCGCTGGTCCGGCACGAGGAGACCACGCGCACGGGCACGTCGATCACGTTCTGGGCGGACGGCGATGTCTTCGAGACCACCGAGTACTCCTTCGAGACGCTGTCGCGGCGCTTCCAGGAGATGGCCTTCCTCAACAAGGGCCTGACCCTGACACTCACCGACGAACGGTCCGTGGCGCGGGAGGCCGCAGGGGTGGACGAAGCCGGGTCGGGTCCGGCGAAGGGGCAGCAGGAGCCGGGCACCAGGACCGCCTCCTACCGGTACGACGGCGGCATCGTCGACTTCGTGCGGTACCTGAACGCCCGCAAGGGCGAGCCCGTTCACCCGACCGTCATCGACATCGAGGCCGCGGACACCGGGCGCCTGTTGTCCGTCGAGATCGCGATGCAGTGGAACAGCCAGTACGCGGACAGCGTGTACTCCTACGCCAACGCCGTCCACACCCATGAGGGCGGCACGCACGAGGAGGGCTTCCGCACAGCCCTGACCACCCTCGTCAACCGCTACGGCCGCGAGCGGCGGCTGCTGCGGGACAAGGACGACAACCTCTCGGGCGAAGACATCCGCGAAGGCTTGACGGCGATCATCTCCGTCAAGCTGGGTGAGCCGCAGTTCGAGGGCCAGACCAAGACCAAGCTGGGCAACACCGAGGCGAAGACCTTCGTACAGCGGGTCGTACACGAGCACCTGTCGGACTGGTTCGACCGCAACCCGAACGACGCCGCCGACATCGTGCGCAAGGCCGTAGCGGCCGCCACCGCACGCGTGGCCGCACGCAGGGCGCGGGACCTGACACGCCGCAAGGGACTCCTCGAATCGGCTTCGATGCCCGGCAAGCTCTCGGACTGCCAGTCCAACGACCCGGCGAGATGCGAGATCTTCATCGTCGAGGGCGACTCCGCGGGCGGCAGCGCGAAATCCGGGCGCGACCCCGAGTTCCAGGCGATCCTGCCGATCCGGGGCAAGATCCTGAACGTCGAGAAGGCGCGGATCGACAAGATCCTGCAGAACACCGAGATCCAGGCTCTCATCGCGGGATTCGGTACCGGGGTCCACGAGGACTTCGACGTCGAGAAGCTCCGCTATCACAAGATCATCCTGATGGCGGACGCCGACGTCGACGGCCAGCACATCAGCACCCTGCTGCTGACCTTCCTCTTCCGTTTCATGCGGCCCCTCGTCGAAGGCGGCCACGTCTACCTCTCACGTCCCCCGCTCTACAAGATCAAGTGGGGCCGGGACGACTTCGAGTACGCGTACTCGGACCGCGAGCGCGACGCTCTTGTGGCCGCGGGGCGGGAGGCCGGGAAGCGGATACGGGAGGACTCGATCCAGCGCTTCAAGGGCCTTGGCGAGATGAACGCGGAGGAACTGCGCGTCACCACGATGGACGTCGAGCACCGGGTGCTCGGCCAGGTCACGCTGGACGACGCCGCGCTCGCCGACGACCTGTTCTCGGTGCTGATGGGTGAGGACGTGGAAGCCCGGCGTTCCTTCATCCAGCGCAACGCGCGCGACGTCCGGTTCCTCGACATCTGACCCCGACGGCGTGCGTGAGCGGGGCACGCACCGCGGCATCGGTCAGGCGTTGCCGAGCCACGCGTTGATGCGCCGCTCCCACGCCCGGTCGTCGGTGGTCTCCATGAACTCCTTGCGGTCGATGAGCAGATAGATCTCCCCCGCGTCCGTCCTGGTCTCCAGGACGAGGGGCTTGCCCGCGTTGAGCAGGCCGCCGATGAAGCGGCCGTACAGCTCGGTGAAGCGGGTCCGTGCCGAGGCGATGTCGGCGGCGCCCAGCACCAGGTCGCCGGAGTCGTTCCAGCCACCGAGCACGAGACGGTCCTCGTACAGGGCGACGGAACCGCGCCGCTGGAACAGCACCTTCTGCGAGACGCCGGCGGCGGCCGTGTCGGCGCCGGTCCTGCGGCCCAGCTCAGCGGCCGTGGCCCCGATGTAGGCGGCCCGGGCGACGGGCCGGAAGGACGTGGGGTCGTGGGGGCTCTCCTGCATGTCCATGCCCTCATCCTCGGCGGCCCCGGTGCCTGGGGGATCGGTCTTTGGTCTGGCGGAGTCCGACTTTGGTATCCGCGGCCCGGACGGCCCCGACCAGGTACGCCGTTCGGGGTCATTCCCGGATCGGGCCGGAGTCGCCGACAGCCGATCTCTGTCGACATTCTGATCCACCTGACGGATATGCGCGGGTTTGCCGACGCCCGGAGACGGCTACACGCGTAGTGCCGCGGTTTCCATTTCGTGATCGCGGCCTGAGTACCTTGCATCGCGCACCGCAATGACGGAGGGCAGACCGATGACAGACGCACCACGCCGGCCGACCACCAGCGATTCCGGCGCCCCGGTGGAGAGCGACGAACATTCCCTCACCGTCGGCCCGGGTGGACCGATCCTGCTGCAGGACTCGTACCTGATCGAGCAGATGGCACAGTTCAACCGGGAGCGGATCCCCGAGCGCCAGCCCCACGCCAAGGGGAGCGGTGCCTTCGGGCACTTCGAGGTGACCAACGACGTCAGTGCCTACACGAAGGCCGCGCTGTTCCAGCCCGGCACGAGGACCGATCTGGTCGCCCGGTTCTCCACCGTCGCCGGCGAGCGCGGCAGCCCGGACACCTGGCGGGACCCGCGCGGCTTCGCGCTGAAGTTCTACACCAGCGAAGGCAACTACGACATGGTGGGCAACAACACCCCCGTGTTCTTCATCAAGGACCCGATGAAGTTCCAGCACTTCATCCGGTCCCAGAAGCGCCGTGCGGACAACAACCTGCGCGACCACGACATGCAGTGGGACTTCTGGACGCTCTCGCCGGAGTCCGCCCACCAGGTCACCTGGCTGATGGGTGACCGCGGCATCCCGCGGACCTGGCGCCACATGAACGGCTACACCTCGCACACCTACATGTGGATCAACGCCCAGGGCGAGCGCTTCTGGGTGAAGTACCACTTCAAGACCGACCAGGGCATCGAGTTCTTCACCCAGGACGAGGCCGACCAGATGGCCTCCGCCGACACCGACTACCACACCCGGGATCTCTTCGAGCACATCCGGGACGGCGAGTACCCGAGCTGGACCCTGCATGTGCAGGTGATGCCGTACGACGACGCGGCGGACTACCGGTTCAACCCGTTCGACCTGACCAAGGTCTGGCCGCACGGCGACTATCCGCTGATCGAGGTCGGCCGGATGACCCTGGACCGCAATCCCACGGACAACCACGCCGAGATCGAGCAGGCGGCGTTCCAGCCGAACAACCTGGTCCCCGGAATCGGGCCGAGCCCGGACCGCATGCTGCTCGGCAGGCTCTTCTCGTACGCGGACGCGCACCGCCACCGCATCGGCGGCAACTACCAGCAGCTGCCGGTCAACGCCCCGGTCGTCCCGGTCAACACGTACTCGAAGGACGGGGCGATGGCGTATCGCAAGACGTCCGACCCCGTGTACGCCCCGAACTCCAAGGGCGGCCCTGCCGCCGACACCGAGCGGTACGGGAGCCCGCCGAGCTGGACGGCGGACGGCGCGATCACGCGTGCGGCGTACGTGGACCACGCCGAGGACGACGACTGGGGCCAGGCGGGCACCATGGTGCGTGAGGTGCTCGACGACGCGGCCCGCGACCGGCTCGTGGACAACGTCGTAGGCCATCTGCTCAACGGAGTCACCGAGCCGGTCCTGCGACGGGCCTTCGAGTACTGGTCCAACATCGACAAGTCGATCGGTGAGCGCATCGAGCGAGGGGTCCGCGCCAAGGCGGACGAGAAGGACCCCAAGGCCGAGCAGCAGGGCAACCCGGCACGCCGGGACATGCAGTCGAAGGCCTGACCAGGGCCTGACCGCGGAGGGGTCCGTCCCTCCCTTACCACCGGGCCGGTTCCTCGCATCCGAAGCGAGGGGCCGGCCCGGCGCATGGGCGGGTCCCGCCGGGGCACCCGGCGACCAGGGACGCGTGCCGCGTCCGGGCGTCAGGAAGGTGGGGGGAAGCGTGGCATCGTCACACATACAGAAGAACCGCGGCAGGCTTGGCGGGAACCACCTCACACAGGAGGAGACGGTCAGCGCCGCCGGCCGGGCGGGATTCGTCGCCCGCGGTGTCGTGTACGTCCTGATCGGCGTGCTCGCGATCCGGATCGCGTTCGGGGCCGGCGGCGGCGAGGCGGACCGTGAGGGTGCGCTGGCCGAGGTGGCCGGGAAGCCCTTCGGGATCGCGGTGCTGTGGGCGCTGGCCGTGGGATTTGGCTGCATGGCCGTGTGGCGCGGGATCGCGGCGGTGCGCGGACGCGGCCGGGACGGCAAGGTCACCGCACGCATCATGAACGGTGGACGGGCCGTGTTCTACGCGTCCGTGTGCTGGGGTACGGCCGCCTTCGCCACCGGGGACCGCGGAAGCGGCGGTGACGCGAAGTCCCGGGACTGGACCCGCACCGCGCTCCAACTCCCTTACGGGCAGCAGCTGGTGGGCGCCGGGGGCTGTGTACTCATCGGCGTCGGCGTGGGCATTGCCGTCCGCGCGGCGATGCGGCGCTTCCTGCGCCGTCTCGACCTCTCGTCCACCCCCACCGGCACCCGCCAGGTCGTCACCGCTCTCGGAGTGGGCGGCGGGGTGGCGCGCGGCATGGTGGGAGCCGCCGCCGGGATCTTCGTACTGGTCGCGGCCATCCGCTTCGACCCCCAGCAGGCCAAGGGCGTGGACGCCACGCTGCGCAGCTTCGCCGGCACCCCTGTCGGCCCCTGGCTGCTGGTCGCGGTCGCGATCGGGCTGATGCTGTTCGGGGCCTTCTCCTTCGCCTCGGCACGCTGGCGCCGCATGTGAACCGTAGGTGAGTCCCGGGGCGCACCCCGACCCGCCGATGCGGATGCGGATGCGCCGCGGGACACTCGAACCCTTCGGTACGTATTTGTCCCGGGACGGGCGATACGAGGAGTGGCTCGTGATCGTTCACCGGGCATGAAACGAGCTCCCTCCGCGCGGCTGGCCGCAGTGGCCGCTGCCGTACTGATCGCAGCGCCCGCACTCAGCATGGACGCCTCCCCCGCCGCGGCCGCCCCGCACCGGACGCACGCGACCCCCTCGACGGCCATGCCGGCCATCGGCGCCGAAATCCCGTCGAACATGACCGGCGCCAACAGCGTCATCGAGCTGAGCGACGAAGTCATCAAGGCCAACCTCACGGGCGGCATCAAGCAGCGGACGGAAGTCGACCCGCACCGGAGTCCCGCGCGGAGCGTGTTGCTCCGCACCACCGACTTCCATCTGGAAGGCATGTCGCCGGACCGGGAGTTCAAGGTCACCATCGCCCTCAAGGACGCCGACACCCATGCCCAGAGCAGCCTGCGGCTGATGTCCGCCGCCCCGCCCCGCTTCACCGAGCACGACGTCATCGTCGTGACCGTCACCGTCGAGCGGCGCGGCGAGCCGGCTCTCACCCTCGAATCCCACACCCCGCTGAGCCTGTCGTGCAGCGGCATGACGCAGTTTCCGCCCGTCGACAACCGGTTCGAGCTGGAACGCCAAGTGGACCTGTACGCGCCCGGTGCCACTGATCCCTCCGGTCACATCCGGGCGCTGCCCACCGTGCGCGGCGGCAATGTGATCACCCCGCAGTCCCCGCCGTCCCTGCCCCTGCCCTGACTCCCGCCCGGCCGGCGGCCGCGGACCGTGCTCCTCCGCGTCCGTCGACGGCGTCCCCACGAAGTCCTCATGGCGACGTCAGTGCGGTGGCCAGTTCGGCGAGGCCGTCGAGTGCCGGTCGAAGGTGTCGGACGCGAGCGGCGGGTCGCCGACCGGGCGCCCACCTGGGCGGTCCGCTCAACCCGCACGCGGATCTGCTCCGGCATCGGGCCGAGTGCCCTCCGGGGATCAGCCCTGGCAGATTCCGCGCTCGTAGTCGATTGTCGCGGTGTCGCGCGAGAACTGCCATTGCGGGGCGAGGAGTTGGCTGTCCAGCTGCTTGGCGGCCGCCGGGCTCTCCACCACGTACCCGAAGTCCTGGAGCCAGGCCGGGTAGAGGTTCTTCGATCCGATGTAGAACGCCGAGCCGTCCACGGAGATCAGCTTGTGGTGCTGGGCGTAGGGGTGGCCGTCGGCCCACTTCGGGCTGGTGGAGCTCCGTGCCGTCGCCAGCTGGAGGTTCGAGCACATCGCGGTGCGCGCCGATGCCCGGTCGCCGGTGCGCAGGGCCAGCCGGTCGCGGAGGGTGTCACTGATCTCGGCGAGGGACTTGATCTGCGAGTATCCACCGCTGCCGACGGCGCCGCGGTTGGCGGGGTCGCTGACGACGATGCGGACCTTGACGCCGGCGGCCATCTTGGCGGCGAGGGCGTCGTACACACGGATGTCGTACCGCGGCAGCGGCGGGCAGGTCGCGTTGAGGTCCTGCTGGGAGATCTCGATGTGCCGGTCCGCGCTGGAGATCAGGGCCCGCAGGGCGCTCTCCTCCGGGTTGACCGTGTCGTAGTCGCGGTCGGCGTTGGTGTTGTCGTGCAGTCCGACGACACACTTCGTGTCCGGCGCGGTGGGCAGCGTGGGCCGGAACTGCGAAGCGGGGTCGTCGCGTCGGATGCCGACGCCCAGCCCGCCGACGGCGATCACCGGCACCTCCCCGTCGGGTGCCGCGGCGGGCGCCACCGGTTCCAGGGTCGGCATGCAGCCGGCCCCGTTGGAGGAGGCGAACCAGACACTGGCGATGTTGTTCTTGTTCTGGCAGGTCCAGGACCACAGCTCGTTCAGGTACTTGCCGGCCGAGGCGGCGGCCGGCCCCGTCAGAGCCAGGTCCACGTCGCTGACGGGGTGGGTGGTGTCGAGGTAGTCGTCCTTCCAGTCGTTGATGCCCCCGGTGATCACCGAACGGCCGTCGACCACCAGGAGCTTGGAGTGGTTCCAGGAGAAGGCGGTCTTCGAGGTCGTCATCGAGGCGACGTTGAGCGTGACCTTCGCGGCGTCCTTGCCGAGCTTGTCGACGAGTTCGTCGCGGTACTTCGACGGCACCACGTTGAGGTGGTAGATCGGCGCGGCACCCACCAGGATGCGGACCTTGGGCTGGTGGCCGGAGGCGACGGACGCCTTGAGCCCGCTCACCACGGCGTCCTGGAAGGCCCCGTTGGGGAACGGGGCCAAGGTGGATATGTCGACGCTCCCGGTCGCCCGCGAGATGTTCTCCGTCATCTTGGCGAGGAGCCGGCGGGTTCCGGGACGGTCGGCGCACGTGGCGTCTCCCCAGCACCCCGGGGTCTGCAGCAGCCAGTCACCGCCGCCGGGTACCGACGCGTCGAGGGTGTTCCCCGCGGAGCGTTCCCAGACGCTGCCTTCGAGGCCCGGAGAGACCTGACGGAGCGTCTGCTCGACGGCATCAAGATGCGGGGTGGCCGCAGTGGCCCCCGCATCCGCCGATGCGGGGGCCACGGGCAGCAGGACGGCCACCAGGGCCGGGACAGCGGTGCGCAGGACGAGAGCGGACCGGCGCTTTCGCGGGTGACGAGCCAATTCGGGGTTCCTTGTTCGCGGGTACCCGGCCGCCACTCCCGGCGACCAGCAAGATCAACTCGCGGAAGCTATCAGCTCATGCCGGGAGTGAGTATCCGAGACCGCACGATCCAGCCACCAACCCGCCGTTCTCCGGCAGATCGTGCGCCGCGGCCCACAAGGAGTCCCGTTGGCCCTACGCGGTCGCGGCGTCAGCGGGCGTGACGGCGGCCGCCGGGCTGCGGCGGCACCACGGGCAGACGCCGACGGGCGAACCGGCCACGGGGAAGGGGGTTGCGTCGCGCGGGCGCCTTGGGGGCGAGCGCGAGCACGGTCAGGGGTGCGAGAACCGCGACGAGGATGAGCATCGTAACGAGGATCATGTCCTTGCCTTCCGTCGGGTACTGACGGCCTTTCACTACGTCAGGTAACCGAAAAACGGCTCGGCAAACACGGTCGGTATTCCCCAGCGATCGTGACGGCCGCCCCCGGCCCCCTCCAGAGGGCCGGTCACCACGACGTTTCCCGCCGGATCCCGCCGGGCGAGCACGCCACTGCGGACGTAGCCCTCCGGCGTGAAGGCGAGGGCGTTCCGGTCGGGCTCGCGATAGTGGCCGCGCACCGTGTACGGCCCTCGTGCGAGCAGCTCTCCCGGCTCGCCCTCGGGCACGTCCTGGCCGTCGACATCGACGATGCGGATCTCGTCGTCGGGCGAGAGCGGACGGCCGTGTGTGGCGAGGACGGTCTCGTCCGGATCCTCGGGCCGGGTCATGACGAGCAGCCCCTCGGACAGGCCGAAGACCGGCTGCAGACGACAGCCCAACCGGGCGGCCAGCCGTTCGGCGGTCTCCCGCGGCAGGGCCTCGCCGCAGATCTGCACCAGGCGCAGGGAGCTCAAGTCCGCCTGTGCGGCGGGGAGTACGTCGACCAGGCGGCGGGCGCAGCCGGGCGTGAGTGAGGTGATGGTGACGCGCTCGCGCCCGACGGCCGAGAGCCAAGCGGCGGGTTCCTGGCCGCCGAGGCCGTCGGCGTGCCCGTCGTCATCGGCGCCGGGTACGTCATGGACGCTGTCGACCAGGACTGCGGTGCCGCCCACGGAGAGGGCGCCGACGATGCCGGGGCCGCCGAAGGCGAAGGTGGACTCGGCCGGCAGCGCGGCGAGGTACACGTCGTGCCCGGCGAGCCCCACCAACTCGGCGGCGGCCCGCACCTGATAGGCGTAGTCGTTGTGCGTGCGAGGCACGAGCAGGGGCAACCCGCCCGTGCTCTCGGCCAGTTCGAAGAAGGCCACCTCGTCGGCACTCAGTGCCAGGGGCGGGCCGGGCGGGGAATCGAGGGCGCCGAGCGGTGAGTACTGGCAGCCCGCGGGGTCGGTCGTGAGCCCCCCGTACGGGGACGAGGTGCCGGGCTCCTCATAGGTGAACACCCTGCGCAGGAACGGCCATTGAGCCGCGATTCCCGCCGCCATCGCGGTGTGGTCGAACCCTTGGCGCACCGAGGGGCCGACGTATCCGACCGCCTGGGTGACCCGCACGATGTGCGGCACCTGCGGCGCCCGGTAGGAGAGCGGGCACAGCACGGGGACCACTCCGGCGCGCATCAGCGCGAACACCGTGATGACGAACTCCGGGACGTTCGGCAGCTGTACGACGACCCGCTGCCCGGGCCGCAGGCCCCGCAGCCGGAACGCGGCGGCCATGCGGTCCACACGCCGGTTCAGGTTCGCGTAGGTCAGGTGGGTGTCACCGTGTACGAGCGCGGTGCGCGGACCGTACTGCAAGGCCCAGTCGCGCAGCAGGTTGTCGAGCGTACAGCCGCGCCAGTGCCCTGCCGCCCAGTAGCGGTCCACGAATCCCTCGGGCCAGGGCACGCACCCCTTGAGCATGGCTGTCCATCCCCCTTCGACGCGCCGGAGAGGGGCCTCTCCGCTCCGGCCCCGCAATCCAACCCCGCGATGCCTCGACGCTCAATGCGCTTTCTCGACCATGGATGGCGAAGGCCCTGGGCGAAAGGTCCAACCAGCCGTGCTGAGCGGTGGAAACGGGCGGTCGACGCCGCAGGTGCCCTCGACCGTGCACGGGGCGGTGCGCGGGCCCCCTGATGGGCACCGATCGGCCGACGGGCCCCGTTGACGTACGTCCCCGAGAAGCGGAGGCACCCTATCCGTGTCGCATCCGGTGTGGCAGGCTCCCGTCGCTGGTTCAACCAACGCGTTCATGAGGCAAGTCCATGTGACAGGGAGCTGATGAACAATGCGCATCTTCGACCGCAGAGTGCGGACCGCCGCACTCGCACTCCTGGCCGCCGCGGCTCTGGTGGGCGGCGCCACGGCCACCACCCAAGCGGCGGCCGCCCCCACCCCGGCACCCGCCGCGCCCGCCAAGAAGGGGCCGACCTCGGTGGCCTACGTCGAGGTGAACAGCAACAGCATGCTGAACGTCGGCAAGTACACGCTCGCCAACGGTGGTGGCAACGTCTTCGACGTGGCCGTCATATTCGCGGCGAACATCAACTACGACACGACCAAGAAATCGGCGTACCTGTACTTCAACGACAACGTGCAGCGGGTCCTCGACAACGCCCAGACCCAGATCCGACCGCTGCAGGCCAAGGGCATCAAGGTGATGCTGTCGGTGCTCGGCAACCACCAGGGGGCCGGCTTCGCCAACTTCCCGTCACAGGCCGCGGCCACCGCGTTCGCCAAGCAACTGTCCGACGCGGTCGGCAAGTACGGGCTCGACGGCATCGACTTCGACGACGAGTACGCCGAATACGGCAACAACGGCACGGGGCAGCCCAATAGCAGTTCGTTCGTCCACCTGGTCTCCGCGCTCCGGGCGAACCTGCCCACCAAGCTCATCTCCCTGTACAACATCGGCCCGGCCGCTTCGCGTCTCTCCTATGGCGGCGTGAACGTCTCCTCGAAGTTCAACTACGCCTGGAACCCGTACTACGGCACCTGGGGCGTCCCCGGCATCGCCCTGCCCAAGTCGGCCCTGTCGCCCGCGGCCATCGACTTCGCGGCGACCTCGTCGGGCACGGCGGCCACTCTCGCGAAGCGAACGGTCAGCGAGGGCTACGGCGTGTACCTCACCTACAACCTGGACGGCTCCGACCGGCACACCTACATGTCGGGCTTCACCCAGCCGTTGTACGGGAGCGACGCCGTCTACACCCCGTAGCTCCGCGCCCGACACGGGCCGCGGCCGGTCATCCGGTCAGGTACGGGCGCAATGCGGCGATCAGCGCGGCCGGGTTGTCCTCCTGCACGTTGTGGCCCGCGTCCGGGACCACCACGAGTCCACCGTCCGGCAGTTGTCCGACCAGGCGCTCGGCGGTGGACTGCGAGAGCACCCGGCTGCGCCCGCCTCGCACGAGGAGTACCGGCATCTTGCTCAGCCGCAGGGCCAGTTGCTCGATGGCGGCCAGGATCGCGGAGAAGTCGGGTGGCCGCGGGTCGTTCTTCGGCACCCAGCCGCCGCCCGGCTCCCGGCGGAACAGGGTGCTCATGCGGTAGGCGACGCTCGCGCGGTGCGCTCGCGGACTGACCCGCATCGCCGCGTCCACCACCGCGTCGAGTCCGGCGACGGGACCGAGCCCGGCCATGAACTCCCGCATGCGGCCGGTGCTTTCGAAGTCGACGCCGGGTGCCACGTCGACGAGCACCAGACGGTCGACGCGATCGGGGTGCGTGTCGGCGGCATGGGCGGCGACCACGCCGCCGAGCGACATGCCGACCAGCCGCACCCGGTCGAAGCCGAGGTGGTCGGCCGCCGCGATGACGTCCTCGGCCATCGTGGCGATGCGGTAGTCGTCGGACCAGCCGCTGTCGCCGTGGCCGCGCAGATCGAGGGCGATGAGCCGGGCGGCCCCGCGCAGTCCGAGACAGACGTAGTCCCAGGTGTGCGAGGTCAGTCCCCCGCCGTGCAGCAGGAGCACTTCCGGGCCCGTGCCGCCCCAGTCGTAGGCGTGCAGCCGGCAGCCCGCGCGCGAGTAGCCGAACCCGAACGGCCGCGCAGGGTCGTGGATGTGGACCCCAAGGCCCGCCGCCAGATCGGTCATCGAAGGAACCGTGCCGTGCTCGTCCATCCGCGCACTCCTTACCTTGACACTTCAAGGTAAGGCGTCTGCCTTGATGGGTCAAGGTAAGGTGGGGCGGGTGACTGCACGAGTACGACGTACACCTGATGAGGCCAGGCGCCAGATTTTGGAGGCGGCGGCCGGGCTGCTCGCCGCGGGCGGCCCCGCGGCCGTGCAGGTACGGGCGGTGGCCGCCGCGGTCGGAGTCTCCGACGCCGCGGTCAATCACCACTTCGGCACCCGCGAGCAGCTCCTTTCGGCGCTGTTGCGCTTCGGCGGGGCGAAGCTCAAGTCCGAGCTGCGTGCCGCACTCGACGAGTGGGGCGACGACGGGGCGGCCGACCCGGCCGGGCTGGTTCGCGTACTGGCGGCGCTCTATGCCGACGGATACGCGGAACTGGCGCTCGCGCTGCACCGGTCGGGATGGCGTGACACCGGCAGCGGAATGCTCGACGAGGTCGTGGACCGGCTGTACACCCGGGCACCGACCAACGGTGCGGCCACCGGCCGGACGCCCCCGTCCCGCGAGGCGGTCCAGCTCACCGTGGCCGCACTGCACCAAGCCGTGGCGACCGAGCCCCTGTTCGGCGACGAGTTCCGCAGGAGCGTCGGACTGGACGCGACCGCGCGGGACCATCTGCTCGACTGGTGGACCGAAACCCTGCGCACGATGATGGCAGGGCACGATCCCTCAACTCGGTTCGGCGGCAGGGGACATGGGGGCGGCTAGCGACGCGCCCCTCCCCCGCCGCCCGTATGCCGACGGGACATGACGGACCGTCGATCAAGAGGATGCGAAGGACTTCTCCAGGCGCGGGATCAGGTCGCGCAGATCCTGTTCCCAGCAACCTCCGTTGTGGCCGCCATTGCACTGCGTGCCCCAGGCGGAGCCGTCGCCGTAGTCGACGTAGTAGTACGGCATACCCAGTGCGTCCATGCTGTCCCTGACGTGCTGGGACGCGCTTTCCAGCCAGAACTCGAAGTCAGTCGCCGAGCCCCGGCCGTTGCCGACGTAGAGGGAGACCCCGACTCCGGCGAGTTTGTCCATGTGCTGCGACGGGTCGACCTCGTTCCACTTCCGGTCGGCGTTGAAGATCGGGTAGGGCGAGCCGAACAGGGCGTCACTGTCCACACCCGGCTTGTACGGATCGTTGTTGGGATCGCAGACCCCGGACGTCGATCCGCAGATCGCCCCCTGTGCGTCGATGAGGGAGGCGACGACGGCCAGGCGCAGGTCCATGGACCTGGCCGACAGGTCGATGTCACCCGAGAGGGACGCGGTCTGGCTGAAGAGTTCGGGGTGGTCCTGGGCGTAGTGCAGCGCACCGAAACCGCCCATGGAGACCCCGGCGATGGCCCTGGCCTTCTTGGTGGCGACGGTGCGCAGGTTGGCGTCGATGAACGGGATCACCTGCTTGAGGTGGAAGTTCTCCCAGTTCTGCGCTCCGGCCGCGGTGTTCTGGTTGAGCCAGTTCGCGTACCAGCCCCGGGCGCCGCCGTCCGGGATGACGGTGATCATCGAGTTCGACGTGGTCAGCGCCGGATAGTTCTGCGCGATGGGATCGTCGGGCGAACCGTGCAGGAAGTACAGCACGGGGTAACGCCGGGCCGGGTCGTCGTAGTAGCCGCTCGGCAGAATGATCTTGATGTGGTGCTTGCCCGCCACCTCGGGCGTGGTCACCGTGATGTAGAAGTTGGTGGAACTCCCCGCCGGAGTGTCGACCTGTGTCAGGCCGAACCCGTTCGTCAGGGGTGGCGGCGTGGTGACCGCGGTCCCGGTGGTGGTGGCGGCCTCGGCCGCGCCGGCCGGCAGGACCATTCCCACCACGGCGGCCGTCAGGGCCACCACTATTCGCCATCGACTCGTTCTCCGCATTGCAGCATGCCCCCTTGTGAGCCTTCTCGTTGTGCGGCACGAAAACCTATCGGGCCGCGATGACCTCTCGATGAAACGGCATGCCAGAGCCCTCTACGGGCCCGGCGTGCCGGTACTCCGGTCTCAGTCCAGGACCTTGGTCTCCAGCACCGGCGAGGACGCGATCTGGTCCTCGGTGTAGCGCTCGGTGACCCATTGGCCGGACGAGAACAGCTTCGTCTGGTCGGAGTAGTGCGGCGAGTTCGGGTTGGCCGACTGGGAGTAGGTCAGCACCGAGGAGGCCTGCGGCGGCCCGTCGGCCGGGAACATCACCTGCTGGATGAAACTGGATCCGAAAGTGATGTCCAGTTTGCCGTCGACCTGTCCGGGAGTGACCACGTTGAGCACCCCCAGTTCACTGATCCCGCCGTGGATCGGGATCTGCTCACCGCCCCGCGTGATCTTCTGGACGTCCGACAGGGGGGCGTTGAGCGGAAAACCCGCCTTGCGCATCGCGATGACCGCGCGGCCGAACGCGTCACGGACCGCCGAGCTCCCGGAGTCGAGTGAATTGGGCGTGTGCACCGGGTCCTTGGGGTCGAAGGGGACCCGCCAGGGCAGCTTCTCGTTCGCCTGGCCGGCGAGAAGGTTGGCCCAGTAGTTCTCGAAGAGCACCGAACCCCGGCTGTCCGCCGAGTAGTTGTGATCCTTCCAGGCGGCCAGGATCGGGCACGCCTCGCTCACGTTGACCAGAGTGCCGTCCACGAGGATGAGCCCGAAGGGCTGGCTCTGGCACATCGACACCGTGGCGGTGAGGGCCAGATCCGCCGCCCGGCTGTTGTCGGCGAAGAGCAACTGCCGCATGTTCTCCGGCGTGAAGCCCCGTCCGGGCAGCCCGTCGGTGCCGTTGATCCGGTTCTGCGCGGTCAGGATCAGCTCCTGCGTACGCAGCGACCGCGGCTGCGCCGTGTCACCCATGACCCGGGGGAAGGAGAGGGGCTGCTCGGGGTTGGCGAGCCAGGCGCTGTCGTTGGCGTTGCCCGTGAAGTCCGTACGGATCAGGCGTGGCTGCTTGTGCGGATCGAGGAGCCCCGGCGCGACCGCGTTCGGGTCGTTGGGCCAGTCGCACTCACTGCGCTTGCCGTCGAAGACGGACACAGGTGGCACGTTGGGCAGGCGTAGCGCCTGGTTGAACAGCAGTTGACCGGTCGCGGTGAGACACGACCGCGCGTGTTCGTCCGTGATGTTCGGGGTCGCCTGGATGTCCGCGTACAGAGCGTTGCCCTTGCGGTCGGAGGCGATGGTGTTGAAGAACGGGACGCCCTCGGTGGTCTCGAGCGTGTTCACCACATCGTGGACGTCCGTGGCCTGGTCGAGGTGGAACCAGGTGTTGAGCGCCCGCAGGTTGTCCATGTTCACATCGCGCACCGCGTGCGCGCTCACCACCCAGGGCAGTGCGATGCCCTGGACCGACGAGGTGATGGGACCGTAGCGGGTGGACCACAGCGTTCTGGTCACCTTGCCGATCGAGCCGTCCTTGTTCAGCACGTCGACGGCCACCTGTTGCGACGTCATCGGCTGCCAGGAGCCGTCGACCAGGTAGTTGGTGGGGTGCAGCGGATCGACCTGTACGTCGAAGAGCCCGAACGGGGCCACCGTCGCGATGGTGTGGCTCCAGGCGACGTTGTCGTTGTGCCCGATGTTCACCGCGGGGAAGCCGAGCAGACTGCCGCCCGAGACGTTGACCTTTCCCGGGATCGTCAACTGGCTCTGCCACATGCGGTTCTTGCCCTGCCAGGGGAAGTGCGGGTTGGCCAGCAGCATGCTGCCCGCTCCCCCGGACACGCCTTGTGATCCGACGGCCAACGCATTGCTGCCCATGCTCTGTTGCCGGCTCGCGGCCATGGCGTCCCGGATCTTCTGAGCGGTCCGGGCCGGCGAGGACGCCGGCGGCGCTGCGGCCGACGCTCCCGGGGGTACGGCGTTCACCTCGCCGTCGAGCAGGGCGTCCGCGCTGCCCATGATGATCTCGGCGTGCGCGTGCCGGTAGACGTCCAGCTCGGTGATCGGCCGCACCCAGGCCGCGCCGCGGCAGGCGGGGTCGGTGATGTTGTTCACGCCCGTCTCGGCCAGGTACCGGTTGTATCCCTGGACGTAGCCTCGGATGCCCTCCTTGACCTCAGGCTCCGGTCCGTTGGGCGCGGGCTGGTCGATCAGCCGCTCCACCACGTGGTCGTCGTTGATGCGCTGGAAGTACAGGTCGCTGTTGAGGTTGGTCGTGGTGTTCTGCTGCTCGCCGGGGCTCGCCCGGCCGTCGGGTCCCAGGTAGCGGGACCGCTGGGCGTCGACCATCAGATAGGTGTCGGCCAGGCTGCAGATGTTGTCCTTGGCCGCGGCGTACCCGTAACCCGTCCCCAGTCCTTCCCAGTTGGAGGCGGTGATGTGCGGGATGCCGTATTCGGTGTAACGGATCGTCGGTTTGTCCGGCCCCGGCGCGAGGGCCGATGCCGTGGCTCCCGGCGATCCCGCGGCCGTCATGGCGCCGATCACCGCCACCGCGGCCATGAGCGCCATCGGCAGCCTCGCCCTGTGTCTCCTCCGCGCCATCGCGACGTCCCTTCCTGTGGTCCGGGCCCTCGTCCGGACGCGGACACGGTAGGGAGCGGCGATGAAATCGCGATGGAGGTGCCGTGCGCCGGGAGTCGGAGCCTTGAGGTTTCATCGCGATGTCATCCGGCGCTGCCAGTGTTCCGGTGACCTGGTCCACCGCGTCCGGCTTCGGAACGGTGCGGACGCACGGGCCACCAACATGGGGAGGATCGAATGCGAGCCAGCAGGATCGCAGCCGCCGCAGCCGGACTGCTGCTGACGGCGGGGCTTTCAGCAACCCAGGCCACCACCGCACAGGCGGCCGCCACGGGTGCCACCGCCTCGTGCGACGGCACCTACACGATCGTGGTCGGGGGCACCTGGAGCACCTGGGACAACGACCGGTTCACCGGCAACATCCAGCAGCACGTGAGCTACTTCAGCCAGGTTCCCAGCGGCCCGAGCGTCCGGCAGGGCGTGGGCGAGCTCAACCGGCTGGTCCGAAACCAGCGTGCCGCCTGTCCGTGGCAGCACGTCAAGATGGGCGGCTACTCCATGGGCGCCGCGGTGGTGCACGTGTGGGTCAGCGAGAACTGGCGGACGTTCGACAACGTCAACGCCGTTCTCCTCGCGGACCCCAAGCGGCAGGGGGGTCCTGGCACCAACGGCAGTGCCGCGCCGTTCGGCGGCGTCATCGGCGCCCCGCTCGCCGGCGCCGACCGGGACTTCGGCAACGTGCCGGTGAAGTCGATCTGCTACTGGGACTACATCTGCGACGAGTCCGCCGGCATCGGGACCTACCCGAAGAACCACAACGACAACTACTGGCCGGACTTCAACATGGACCATCACGCCGACGACTCCAACGAGCAGTGGTACAACGGCGCTTGGTACCCCTGGTAGATCGGCCGGCCGACTCGGCCGGGGTCGCGCGTCCGGCTAGCCGGCCGGGGTGCGCGGCCTCGGCGGGGGCCCGGGTACCGCGACGGCACCCGTGATCGATCCGGCGCCGGGGCCGGTGAGGCCGGGGCCGTCCTCGTCGCCGCGCAGGATCATCTCGTACGTGCCGCGCAGCATCCGGCTCGGCACGACCTCCAGGTCCTCGGCCAGACGACGGCGGGCGCGGTCGAAGACGGTGAGGGCCTCGGCCTGCCGGCCCGTCCGGTACAGGGCACGCATCAGCATCGCGGCCACCGGCTCGTTGAGGGGGTGGGCGGCAGCAAGCGCGTACAACTCGGCGATGGCCTGCGGGTGTTGGCCCAGGTGGAGTTGCCACGACAGCTTGCGCTGCACGAGGGCGACCCGGCTCTCGGCGAGCCGCGTCCGTTCCAGTTCGGCGAGCGGCCCGGGCAGGCCGGCCAGCGGCTCGCCGCGGAACAGCTCCAGCGCCTGGGCGCACACGCGGGCCGCCTCGGCAGCCTCGCCCGCGCGCTCGGCCCGGGTGACGTCGGCGAGCAGCCGCTCCACCTGGGTCACGTCCACGTCGACCGCGCCGGGCACCAGCCGGTACCCGCATCCCCGGTGCTCGATCACGGGGTCCGGGTCGTCCCCGGTGCCCAGGGCCTTGCGCAAGCGGTAGACGTACACCGGGATCACATTGGTGAGGGGCGGCTCCGACCCCCATATGCCGTCCAGCAGTTCACGCCGGCTGATCGTGCGCCCGGCCTCCAGCGCGAGCGCCGCCAGTACGGACTGCTGGCGCAGGTGCCCCAGGTTCAGCAGCCGCCCGCCCTGCCATGCCTGCAGCGGGCCGAGGACCGAGATCCGTATCCGGGGCGTCCCCGCCCGGCCGGCGGCGGCTCGCGGCGTGGGGTGCGGTAGCCGCGTCCGGGGGCCCCGGCCGGGCACGACGAGGCCGCAGTCGAAGGCGTGCACGATGGCGGCGGCCCGGTCGCGCAGCCCGAGCCCGGCGAGGACCCGCGTCACGTGCCCGGCCACGGAGTCCTCGGGGATCGCGAGGGCGGCGGCGATCTCGTCGTCCCGCAGTCCGCACCCGATCGCGTGGAGCACCTCGCGCTCCTGCGGCCCGAGGACGGCGGCCGTTGGCCGGCCGGTCGTCACGGTCGTCGTCATCGCTGCTCCCCGGCTCGTCGCTCTGGCGGACGGTCGCCAAGCTAGTGGCGCGGACGGCGGGCGGGGCATCCGGAATGATCCGGGGGCCGGGCCGGGAGAGAGCCGGAGCCCGGTCCGCGGGACCGGCGGAGTCCTTGATCGAACCGCCCTCGCGCGGCAGTAGGGTCTGACCGTGTCCGAGACTCCCGTGAACACCCTGGTACCGGCTTCGGGCGGGGAGCGTCATGCCTCCTGGCTGGAGCTCTTCTTCGACCTCGTCGCGGTGGCCGGTGTCGCCCAACTGGCCCACCTGCTGCACGGCGAGCCCGGATGGCGCGATGTCGGTCTGTACATCGTGCTCTATCTGGCGTTCTGGACGAACTGGCTGTCCCTCACGCTGTACGGGAATGTCGCAGGTGAGCGCACCCGTACCCGCATCCTGCTCATCGGCATGTTCGGCCTGACCGTGATGGCGGCGGCCGTGCACGGGGTCCAACAGGGCGACCGGGGAACGGCGTTCGCCATCGCGTACGCGGTCACGCGCTACATCGGCGGCAACGCGTTCGGCGACCGGCGCGAGATCCTGGTCGACTGGCCGACGGTCACCTTCACCGCGGGTGCGGTGCCGTGGACCGTCTCCATCTTCGTCCACGGCCCTGCGCGGCCCTGGCTGTGGGCGCTCGGCGTCGTCATGGACCTCTACGTGACCTTCGCCTTCTCCAGGGAACATCTGCTGCGGACCGTGCGGGAGCGGGCCGAACGCCGGCGCACGCGGGAAGCGAGCCGGCCCGCGCCCCGAGGCGGTGCGCGGCTCGAAGGCAGGGAGCTGGCCATCGTCCAGACCGACACCGAGCATCTTGCCGAGCGGCTGGGCCTGTTCTCCATCATCGTGCTCGGCGAGGGTGTCTACCAGATCGTCGAGGCCGCCTCGGACGCCCACTGGGACCGCGGTCTGTACGGGACCGTTCCGGGGGCCTTCGCGCTGCTGGTCCTGCTGTGGTCGCTGTCCCTGCGGCGGGGGCGTGGCGGTGTCCCGTGCCTGGGGGCCCAATCGCCGCCCACCCGGGTGCTCCTGGCCCTGCACTGTTTCGTCACCGGCGCGGTCGCGGCCCTCGCCGTGGGCCTGGGCGTCCTGGTGGAACACGCCGACGGCGCTCTCCCCCGCCAGACCGGCTGGATGATGGCCACCGCGCTCGGCGCCTATCTCCTCGTCGCGACCGGCCTCGCCCACTGGACCCGGGCGGGCAGCCTTCCCCGGCTGCTCGGCGCGGCGGTCCCTCCGCTCGCCGTGTGCGCGGCCGTGGGCGGCTTCGACCGCGCCGGCCGGCACGCGGCGGGGCTGGTGTGGCTCCTGGTCCTCGCCGTGGTGTGGTTCTCGGCGGGGATGCGGCGGTACGACCCGCAGCGTCCGAGCGAAGCCGCCTGACCCTCGTCTCGGGTAGCCCTCATCGCGGGTAACCCCCATTGCCGGGTGGCCGTCGACCTGCCCGTATCAACTCCCTTACGTCAGTGGCCAGTTGGGCGATGGGGGCCGACGGATACCGAACCCGCCCGGCGGGATTCGGGTCTTCGCTCACACGACGGCGGCGCTCGGGTCCTCGTACACGGGGTCGAGGGCGAGCTGGGCTCCGCCTCGGGCCACGGCGGCCAGGCCCAGGGACGAGGGAAGGATCTCGCAGCCGCCCGCGTCGGGGGCCATGACCCGTCGTGCCACGCCCTCGCGTACGCGGTCCAGGAGCTGGTCCGCGAAGACCGGGAAGTAGCCGCCGAGTACGACCGCGCGCGGGTTGAGCACATCGGCCAGGAGCGCGATGCCCAGGCAGAGGCCATCGGCGATGTGGTCGAGCGCGGCCAGGGTGCGGGTGTCTCCGGCCTCCGCGCGCCCACGCAGTTCGGCGAGGCGCGAAGCGACGTCCAGGGAGGCGTCGTGGACGGGGTCGCCCGGGTCGGCAGCATGACGCAGCAGGGCACCGAGGCCGACCATGGTCTCCCAGCAGCCACGCCGGCCGCAGTTGCAGAGCCGGCCGCCGGGAGCGAGTCGCATGTGGCCGATCTCGCCCGCGAAGCCCCGGGCTCCGCGCATGAGTCGGCCACCGCTGATGATGCCGCCGCCGACGCCGAGGTCGCCCGTGATGGAGATGAGGTCGTGGATGCCGGCGGCCGAGGCGATCACGTATTCGGCCACGGCTCCCAGCTTCGCGTCGTTCTCCAGGTGCAGCACCGGGGCGGCTCGGCCCAGACGCCCGCGCAGTCCGTCGAGGGCGGACACGTCCCGCCAGCCGATGTTCGGGGCGTAGCGGACGTGGCCGGTGATGATGTCCACATGGCCGGGTGCTCCCAGCCCGGCGCCCACGAGCCGCGCACCGGCGGCGGCCACCGCCGCGTCGGCCCCGCGGATCAGCTCGGCCGTCATGTCCAGCACGGCTTCGGGCCCCGCCGCGCGGACGTCGAGCGGGATGCGGCGGTCGAAGACGCGGTCACCGCGCAGGGACTGCGCCGCGGCGCTGATGTAGTCGGCGTTGATCTCCAGACCGAGGCCGCAGATGCTCCGGCCGTCGATCTCGACACTCACTCCCGGACGTCCGACGGCGCCCTCCCGCTGGGAGTCCCCCTCGCGCACCAGGCGCAGCTCGATGAGTTCGGCGACCAGGTTGGTGACGGTGGGGCGCGGCAGGCCGGTGTCCGCGGCGATCCGTGCGCGAGACCGGGGGCCGGCGTCGCGCAGGAGGCGCAGCACCAGACCGAGGTTGGTGCGCCGGATCGACGCACGGTCACTTGGCCGGGGTGTCCCGCCCATTCCCACCCCGCGAACCACCACACCGCCGCGCGACTCCGCCGCCATCTCTCCCCCGCCCGCGGCGCGTCCCGCCGCGTACCGAACCCTGCCCAAATGCCTTGCCTGCGACCAGGTTAGTTGCGTGGATGGGGAAGGTGCTCCGTGCCGCCGCCCGGACGGCCGTGCGCCGCGCGCCACGGGACGCTCTTGCGCCGCGCGCCACGGGACGCTCTTGCGCCGCGCGCCGCGGGACGCTCTTGCGCCGCGTGCCGCCGGGAAGGGCGTCACGGTGCGCGGGTCACCGCCGACCACCGCGACCGGTGCGGAGGTGGGCGACGGACAGGGGCAGGTGGCGTTGTCCGCCGCCTGCCCCCGTCCGGTCGCTACCGAGTGCTCGCCCCGGAGGCGGAAGTCCGGGACGTGCCCGGCGGTCCGGTGGCCGGCCCCGGTCCCTCACTCAGAAGCCGAGTGATCCCAGGAGGCCGGTGACCGGTGATACGAGGTCATGGCCGAACTGGGTGATCTTCGTGGCGACCTTGGTCCCGCCGAGCGCCCCGATCCACTTCGACTGGCCGAAGGTGATCACGCCGAGCGCGGTGCTGGCGAGGGACGACCTGAACTCGCTGCTGTTCAGGCCGTAACCGATGCCGGTGAACAGGGTGTTGAGCCCGGCGAATCCGAGTGAGGCGTAGGCGAAGCCCGCCGCGATCGGTTCGAGGACGGGGGCGGCCGGCGGGAAGAACAGTCCGGCGAGGCCGATGCCCGCGGAGGCGAAACCGGTGCCGATGCTCAGCCAGTTGGTGGCGTTCGCCGCCCAGCGTGCGTCCGCCTTCCACCAGGGGAGGCCGCCCTTGACGCTGTCGTTGTCGGACGTGTCGGCCGGGTTCTGGCCGGCCTGCTTGGCCTTGCGGGCCTCGTCCGCGGCCTTCTTCGCGGCGGCCGCGATCTCGGCCCTCCGCTTGGCCGTGGCTATCTGGTGGGCCTGGCTCGCGGCCGCCGCCGCGGTCTTGGCGTCCTGGCCCGCCTGGACGGCGGAGGCACGGGCCGAAGCGGCCGACGCCTGGGCCGAGTTGGCGGAGGCCACCGCGTTGCGGGCGGCGTCCACCGCGCGGTTGGCGGAGTAGTTCGCCGAACGCGCGGCGGTGCGGGCGACGCTCGCCGCCTGGCTCGCCCTGTTGGCCGAGGCCTGCGCGTCCTGGGCGGACTTCTCCGCGGCGTCCGCGTTCGCGTCGGCCTGCTGGGCGTAGGTGTTGGCCGTGTCGGCCGACTTCTTCGCCTTGTCGGCCCACTGCAGCGCCTCCGACGCCGCGTTGCGGGCCGTCGCGGCCGCCTGCTGCGCCTTGTTGGCGGTCTCCTGTGCCGTGTGGGCGATCTTCGCGGCGGCGGCGATCGCCCCCTGCATCGCCGCGGTGTGGCTGGCCGAGTCGTAGTCCAGCTGTGCCGTCTTGTACTGGATCGACGCGAGGAAGTTGCGGCGCATCCACGCCGGGCCCTCCATCGCCGCCTGCGCGTGGGCCTTGGTGTACGGGCCCGCGGTGTTGAGGAGGGCGGCGGTGGCCACCGCGTCGTCGTCGCGCTGGGCTGCCTCGTAGGTGGTGCTCAGGAACGCGTACAGGGCGTCGGCGGTCCCGGCGTTGATCGCGTCGTTCGCCGCCTTCGTCACCGCGGGTCCGGGACTGCTCGCCAGGATCCGCGAGACGGCGACCCGGTTGTCGGTCGCGGCGGTCTCCACGACACCGGCGGCCAGGAACTTCGTGGCGGCGTCCGGCTCGTCGCTCTCCAGCGCCCGGGTCGCCGCGTCGCCGATGTCCGGCGAGGAGATCTGGGCGAGGAAGAGCAGGGTCTCGCGGTCGTCCTGTGCCTGGGTGAGCTGTCGGTCGGTGTCGATCCAGGCGTGGATGTCGGCGTCGGTCCCGGACAGCGCGAACCGGGTGGCCTCGCGCGACCAGGTGCCGTGCGAGTTCATGAGGGCGATGGCGGCCTTGCGCCCGACGGTGGCCGCGAGAGCGAGGTCGCCCGACCTCAGCGCCGCCTCGGCCTGGGACACCAGGTCCTTCGTGGCCTGCTCGGCCTGTTGCGCCTGCGTGCGCTTCTCGGCGAGCTGGGCCCGCTCCTGGGCCTCGATCTCCGCGAGCAGACGGGTCTCCTCCATCGCCTGCCGCATGTCCTCGTCGAGGCGCTGGGTCTCGGCCGCCCGGGCGTTCTTCTCCACCTCGACCGCCTTGACGACGGCGTCCGTGGCGGTGTTCGCGGCCGCGGTGGCCTGGTTGGCGAAGTCGGTGGACTTCTTCGCGTAGTCGACGGCCTGGCCCGCGTACTTGACGGCCCATTCCGCGGCGGCAGCGGCCTTGTCCGCGTGGTCGGCCGCGCTGTTCGCGGCGTCACGCGCGGTCCTCGCGGCGGTCGCCGCCGTGTTGGCCAGGGCCTGTGCGGTACCGGCCGCGTTGGTGGCGATCGAGGCGTTGTTGCTCGCGATCTGCGCCTGCCGCTTGGCTTCCGCGGCCTCGGCCTGTGCCTTGCCCGCAGCGTTGGCGGCCGTGGCGGACGCGTTCGCGGCGGCGGCCGCGTTACGGGCCGCCGAGGCCGCGGCCGAACCGGCGTTGGCGGCGGCGGCCGAGGACGTGGCGGCGGCGTCGGCGGCCTTGGCCGCACTGCGGGCCTTCGCGGCGGCGTTGCGCGCGGCGACCGCGGCGTCCTTGGCGGCGGACGCCTTCGAGGCGTCCTTGGAGGCGGCGATGGCCGCGCCGTACGCCCTGGCCGCGGCCGACCCCGCGGTGGCGGCGGCCTGGCTCGCGGCGGTGGCGGCGTACGCGGCGCGGCGCGAGGCCTGGACGGCGGCGTGGGAGGCACGGATCGCGACGCGGGCCGAGTCGGCCGCGCCGGTCGCGGCCTCCGCCGCCTTGCGGGCGGCCTTTCCGGACCTGGCGACGTCGTCCTTGGCCGCCTCGGCCTCGGCAGCGGCCTTCTCGGCTGCTTCCTTGGCCTTCTCGGCGGCCTCCACCGCACGGGCGGAGGCCTCCTCGGCCTCCTTCGTCTTGGCGTCGGCCTTCTTGCCCTCGCGTTCGACGACGGCGACGAGTTCCTCGATGGTCGAGGACTCCTGGTCGCGGGCGCGCGCGATGTGCTGTCCGGTGTCGAGGAACCACTCGACATCGTCCGCGGAGCCGTCGAGGGCGCGGGAGGCGTACTTCCGCACCTCGGGGCCTGCCTGGACGCTGAGTTGGGACACCTCGAAGCGCATGTCCTCCAGGCGGGCGGTGTACTGGCCCTGCGTCAGGAAGTCGGCGAGCGCCTTCTGGGTCCCGGCGGTCAGGGCAGCGTTGCCGTCGCGGGCGACGGCCTTGCCGCCGGTGGCGATGACGGCCGCGGTGGCCACCTGGAGGTCCTCGGTGATGGCCGGCTCGAAGCCGCCCGCGAGATAGGCGGCGATGGCGGTGTCGCCGCCCTCGATCGCGGCTCCGGCGTCACGTCTTGTGCCCTTGCCGCCTCCGGCGAGGGACGTGAGGACGGCGACACGGTTGTCCTCCGCCGTGACCTTGGGCAGCTCGTCGGTCAGGAACGCCGTGACCTCGGCGTCGGACCCGATGAGCGCCGCTTCGGCGGCGGCGCGGGTGGCGTTGCCGCCGAGCAGCCACGCCTTGACGGCCTTCGCCCGGTCGGTGTCGGGCAGGTTGAACGGGTCGCCGTCGTCGCCGTCCGGCGGCGGGGTGTCGGCCCGGGCAGCGATGGGATTGAGCACGAGGCTCGACGTGGCAGCGACGACCGTGGTGGCGGCAAGGGCGCCGAGAACACGCCGCCTGCTCCAAAAGGTGGTGTCCAAAACGGACCTTTCTCTGGTGTGCCGACGGGCATTAAGTGCCGGAGAAGGATCACACAGGAACGGCCTATCGAAAACCATAGGAACAATGACTGCCTGGTATATCCGAATTTACGGAGAAGGCCCACCCCGAGATCGCGTACGGAATTTTTTACGCTCATCCGTACAACCTTTCGCGGACGTGACGAGCGTCACAACGGAACCACAAGTTCCGTCCTTTTTGGCTGAGTTGACAGGATGGACAAGCACCCGGAGCAGGGGATTCCATTGCCAGATCTAAACCGCTTCCGGCACATGCGATGAATCGCTCTTTTCCACCACCTACCGGAGAGAGGGCGCCGCAGATGGTTATGCTCGCCGCCCCGGAGGCGAGGTCCCATTACCTTTCGGTAGACCTCGCACCCGTCTCGGACAAACTTCCATTCAGTAGACACGAACCGACGAATTAGGACTGTGATGAAGGCACGTACCGCACAAACGGCGAAGCCGCAGCGGAGACGATCCGTGGCTCGCGTGCTCGGCGCGGCGGCCGCCGCCGGCGCCCTGGCGTGGCTCGCGCTGACGGGCGGGGCATCCGCCGGGACGACCGCCCCGGGCCCCGCGGCGGTGCCCGTCGCCGGTGAGGCTCCCGGCTACGCGGTCGAGGACTTCAACTACCCGGACGCCGCCAAGATCCTGGCGGAGAAGAACATCACCCTCAAGCGCGGCGACGGCCACATCGTGCTCGCCGACTGCACCGCCGAGCCCGGCCTCCTTGAGGTCTGGGCCCGCAGCAAGGACAAGATCTGCTTCCGGGTCACCGGCAACTCGGGCTACCTCAGCCTGGAGATCCCCTCGGTGTACGGGGTGAAGGGCAACGACTACGCGACCCAGGTCGACATGACGACCGGCAGCGAGCAGAAGACCTTCGACGTCGCCAAGAACGCCTGGACCGGAGTGGGCGAGAGCGCGGACGAGCAGGGCCGCGAATTCATGCTCATGGAGATCCACACCACGAAGTAGCCCCGGCCGGCGCCAACGTCCGCCGCCCTGGCGTCCGGTGACCACCGGACGCGCAGACCTCGCACAAGGAAACCAAGGTCATGGAACACGCCAGACCCCTTCGCCTCGCCGCGCTCACCGCGGCACTCGTCGTGGGCCCGATCGCGCTCTGCGCCGCGCCCGCGTCCGCCGCCATCGGCACCCCCGTCACAGACACCTCCTACGACTACACCGCACAGGTCGTCGTCGGCGACCACGACCGCGGGTGCTCCGGCGTCCTGGTCGACTCCGAGTGGCTGCTCACGGCCGCCAGTTGCTTCGCCGACAACCCGGCCGTCTCGCTCGACGTCCCCGCAGGCCGGCCGAAGCTCAGGACGACCGCGACCGTCGGCCGCGGCAGTGACCTGTCCTCATCGGCGGGCGCGGTCCGCGAGGTGGTCGAGCTCGTTCCGCGCACCGACCGCGACGTGGTCCTGGCGCGCCTGAACCGCCCGGTCACCAATGTCGCCCCGATCGGCCTGGCCACCACCGCCCCCGCCGCCGGTGAGGAGCTGAAGTTCGCCGGGTTCGGCCGCACCAGGACCGAATGGGCGCCGCTCGCCCTGCACACCGGCACGTACACCGTGGACGCCCAGGCGACCACCTCGGCCACGGTCACCGGCAAGGACGGCACGGCCGCCTGCATGGGTGACACCGGCGGTCCGGTGGTCCGGGGCAGTGGCGCATCGGCACTGCTCGTCGCCCTCAACAGCCAGTCCTTCCAAGGGGGTTGCCTCGCCATCGACCCGGCCGAGACGCGCACCGGCGGGGTCGCCGCCCGCGTCGACGACCTGGGTTCGTGGGTGAACTCCAAGGTGGGCGCCCCGCGCGTCACGGACTTCAACTGCGACGGCGTCGAGGACACCGCCATCGCCGACCCGAAGGCCGCCGTGGGCGGCAAGGACGGCGCGGGCGTGGTCCGCATCGTGTACGGCGGCGGCAAGGGCACCGCCGAGATCAACCAGGACCTCGACTGGGTGAACGGCGGCTCCGAGGCGGGCGACTGGTTCGGCGAGGCGACGGACACCGTCGACTACAACGAGGACGGCTGCACCGACCTCGTGGTCGGCACCCCGTCCGAGGACCTCGGCACCGCCACCGACGCGGGCATGGTCGACGTCCTGTACGGCGCGCCGGGCGGCATCGGGACCGGCACGCTCAAGGACACCAACTTCCAACAGGGCGCGGGCACCGGCTCGTTCAAGTCCTCCACGGCGGAGACCGGCGACCGTACCGGCCAGTCGATAGCGGCCGGCACCACCGCGGCGGGCGAACCGTTCCTCGTGATCGGCTCCCCCGGCGAAGCGATCGGCACGGTTGCCAAGGCGGGCATGGCCTTCTACGTCCGTGGCACGACCGCCATCGCGATCAGCCAGGACAGCACCGGGGTTCCGGGCGGGGTGGAAGCGAACGACGGCTTCGGCAGCACGGTCGCGGCCGACGCCGGGCACATCGTCATCGCCGCTCCCAACGAGACCATCGGCACGGACGCGGGCGCGGGCAACGCGGCGGTCTTCTCGCACACCTTGAACTCCGAGGGCCGTCCCACCCCGCTCTTCGGCCTCGACCAGGACCTGGACACCGTCTCCGGCGGCGCCGAGCCCGGTGACCAGTTCGGCAAGTCGCTTGCCCTGGTCAGCTACCGCCCGTCGGGCGCGGCCACCGCCAACGAGTCGATCCTGGCGGTCGGTTCACCGGGTGAGGACATGGACATCGACGGGGTGAGCAAGGTCGACACCGGCATGGTGCAGACCTTCCGCATCACCGCGGCCGGCACGTTCAGCCAGCTCAGCACCTACTACTCCGGCACCGCGTCCGACG
Source organism: Streptomyces xanthochromogenes (assembly GCF_014650455.1). Lineage (GTDB taxonomy): Bacteria > Actinomycetota > Actinomycetes > Streptomycetales > Streptomycetaceae > Streptomyces > Streptomyces xanthochromogenes. Next base: position 559,734 of record NZ_BMUZ01000003.1, read on the forward strand.
CCGTGCCCGGCACGTCCGAGGCCGGTGACCGCTTCGGCCAGTCGGTGGCCGCGGTGAACACGGCGCCACGCGCGGTGAGCACCGCCGCGACCATGAAGCTGGCCGTCGGCATCACCGACGAGGCGGTCGGCACCACGGCGAAGGCCGGCGCGATCACCACCTTCTCGCTCCTCGGCTCGCCCAGCACCAACAACCGCTGGATCGAGGCCGGCACCTCCGGCATCCCCGGTCCGGCGGGCGCCAACCAGCGCCTGGGCCAGAGCATCCACTACACCGGCACCCACCTGTACGTCGGGATGCCGAACGGCCCGGGCAGCTACGGCACGGTGTACTCCCTGCCGCTGTCCAACGTGACCGCGGGCGGTTCGAACGCCACGATCACCACCTTCCAGCCCGGCCAGGGAGGCCTCCCGGCCGCCGGCGGCCGCTTCGGCTACGTGGTCCGCTGACCACCGTCCCCGGGAACGGGGAGCGCCCACGGGTCGGCCCGGCACCGCACGCGCGGTGCCGGGCCGACCCGTTGTCCGGACACAGCATCCGGAAGCCGTTTTCCGGGCGGAATCACCCGCGCCCGCCGGGGTACGCGGAGCGGAACACAGCGCCGACCGAAAGCGAGTACCGCACCATGAGCGACCGCAGGCCCGAAGGGCCGGGAGACGCCGGAGCTCCCGTGCCCGAGCCGATACCCCACGATCTGCCCGACCAGCAGGCCGGTTCCGACGGCGACCCCTGGGAAGCGACGGACCGTCCCGCGTCCGGCGCGCGGGACGAGCGGCCCGATCCCGCAATTCCGGACACCGACGAGGCGGGCACGGGCCGTCGCGGCGCCCCGCACTCCGGGAGCAAGCGCCCCGAACACCCGGTGCCCCATGAATCGACTGGATGAGCGCGAAACAATTTCCGCGCGCACCACGGGCGCGAATGGGCGGAAAGGAAATCGCCGCTGGTCCGTGTGGGACGGACATCTGCGGGCACCTGCAGTTTCAGCGGAGATCCGTACCCGCCTTTTGATCCTCCAGTGATCGAGAAAGGGTAAATGGGTCCGCCGATACAGCAATTGCTCACATTGATGAAGGGGTTGTTCTCATGTCCGACAGCATCTGGGGTTACCGCGAGACGTCCGGCCGTCTGGCCGGTGCCGATCTGACGGGCTACAAGGTCGAGGCCACGGACGGCGCCATCGGCAAGGTCGACAAGCACTCGGACGAGATCGATTCCTCCTACATCGTGGTCGACACCGGCCCGTGGATCTTCGGCAAGGAAGTCCTCCTGCCCGCCGGCACGATCGAGCGCATCGACGCGGACGAGCAGAAGATCTACGTGGGCCGCACCAAGGAGCAGATCAAGAACGCCCCCGAGTTCGACCGGGACAAGCATCTCGGCAACTCCGGTTACAACGCGGAACTGGGCACCTATTACGGCACCGGCGCGCCCTTCGGCGGCCGGCCCGCCTGACCGATCCGGACCACAGCGAGGGGCGGCCACCCGCATGCCGGGTGGCCGCCCCTCGTTCGTGCGACCACCGCCCCGGCCCGGCGGATCTTTGGAGCTTCTGTCAGTACGAGCCCGCTGCCGCGTATGGAGAGACTGCCGGGTGTTCGAGCCAGGACACCATCACGGGAGGAGTGTGCGGTGAGCACACAGGAGACGTACGACGGGATCGGCGAGGCGTTCGAGGGGTTCAAGGCGCTGCCGTTGGCCCGGTACGTGGAGGCGCCCAGCTTCCTCGGCCTGGTCGGAGACGTCACCGGCAAGAGGGTGATCGATCTGGCCTGCGGCACCGGGTTCTACAGCCGTGAGGTGAAGAGGCGCGGCGCGGCGGACGTGTTCGGCATCGATGTCTCCGGCGAGATGATCGCCGCCGCCCTGGGCATCGAGAAGGCGGACCCTCTGGGGGTGCGGTACGAGGTCGGCGATGTGGCCGACCTGCCGCCGGCGAGGGAGCCGTTCGACGTGGCGACCGCGGTGATGCTGCTCAACTACGCCGAAACGGTCGCCGAGTTCGAGCTCCTGTGCCGCCGGGTGCACGCCAGCCTGAACAGCGGCGGCGAGTTCTTCATGCTCCACCAGACGCCGGACTACGACTTCTCCGGTCCCTCCCCCCGACCGTACGGATTCCTCACCGAGCTGACGGGTGAGGAGTACGAAACCGGGCCCCGGGTGCGGACCACCGCTCTCCTGGAGGGCGTGCCGATCTCATTCACTTCGGGCCTCGCACGCCGCGAGGTGTTCGAAACGTCTCTGGCCAAGGCGGGGTTCAGCGAGCTCACCTGGGTGCCCACCACGGTGTCGCCCGCGGGGATCGAGGCGTACGGGGACACCTTCTGGGCGGACTACCGCGCCAACCCGGCCTTCGAAATGCTGCGGTGCCGCGCCTGACACACGCCCCGTCGGGAGCCGGGTCGCGCGCAGCCGGCGGATGCCCCCGAACGCGCGCGTGCCACCCGGACAGGGCGCCGGGAACGGGGATCCACCCAGGTGGAACAAGGGAGCGGTTGCAGCAGCGGACCGTCCCGCACGGGTGACAGCGCGTGTAGCGCGCGAACTCACGGGCACGCGTCTTTCATGATGTTCACGACGCTCATCCTCGTGCCCGTCGCCCTCGCAGTCGTCCTCACCTGGCGCAGCCCACACCACAACCGTCATCGCCGCTGAGCCTCGGGCGGCCCTGTCCACCGCCGCTGCCCACCTCTACGCATGCCCGGCCGCGGCAGCCATCGGCGCCCCGAGCGGACGCAACGCACTCTCCCGCCGCCCCATGTTCCGGGACGGCGGGAGACGCACGAACGGAGCCGGTGATGCGGTTCAGCGGCGGCGGTCGCCCCGGCCGCCCTCGCCACGTCGGCGCTCGTCCTTGCCGGTGGCGTCGTCGTACCGGATCTCTTCCTTGCGGACGGTGTCGGACACCTCCTTCTGCTCGGTGACCCTCTCCGTCTCGAGGCGCACCCGCTCCACCGGCACGGCCTCCTTGCGTACGACCGGCCGCTCCGCGTGGAGGGTCACCTCGGTCTCCGCCTCGCCGATGTCCGCGCGCACACGGTCGCCCTCGCGGATCGGCTCGCGCACCACGCGAACCTCCTCATGGCTGACCGGGACGGTCGTGGTCACGTCCTCCGTGACGACGACCTTGCGCAGCCGCGCCCGGCCCACCTCTTCGTTCTCGGTGCCGACCCGCAGCCGCTCCTCGGAGCGGATCAGGGCGTCCTCGTCACCGGCGAACCGCGCGTGGACGTCCGTGCCCGTCGCGTTCCCGGGGACGTCGACGCTGCCGGCCGCGCCACCGGGGCCCGGCGTCCTCATGGTCCTCTTGCCGACGCCGTCAACGCCGTAGTGGCTGTACAGCTCACGCTCCGCCGTGGCGTCGAGATGCTCCTCGGCGTCCAGACGCGGGGCGTCCTTCACCACGCTCTTGGCGTACGCGACGTGCAGGGCGTCGCCGTCACGGCGGGCGCCGGCCAGCGGCACGAACGACTCCTTGGTGCCGAACAGCCCGGTCTTGACCGTGACCCACTCCGGGCGGCCCGAGCCGTCGTCCAGGTAGACCTGTTCGACACCGCCGATCTTCTCTCCATCCGGGTCGTAAGCCACCAAGCCCTTGAGACCCTCGGGGCGGTTGAACATGTCACCGGTACTCATGCGGATCACTCCTGACCTGTCGGGGGACGAGCCGGGCGGCATCCTGCTTCGGAGCCGCGGCCCTCGCTCCCACCCCGCCACACCCCACCCGCCACGGCCACCGCAACCACCCCGTCCACAACACCGCGCATCCCAGGCGCCGCGCCCGGCCGAGCCCGTCGAGGGCCGCCGCACGAATTACGCCGTCCGTGTGAACACGCCTCCTCGGATGCGGCGCCCCAACACGGATGCCGATCAGCCCGGGCCCGTGCCCAACCGTGCCGGACACCCGGTGCGATGATCACGTTTCTCACGCTCAGGGATGAACCGGCCCACGCTCGGCTCGACTTCCGTCTCGACTCCCCGCTACGAAGATCACCCAGTACGGCCAGTACGGGAAGACCTTCGAAGAGGGGTAATTCATGCGCACGCGTGCCAGGACAACCACCATGACGGCGGCTCCGGCCCTCCCTGTCGCCCGGCGGACGCCAAAGCCGCGCCCCGCAGCGCGCCTGGCGCACGCGGCAGCGGCGACGGCCCGTGGCGAGAAGTCCTGATGGGGCGGCCCCGTCTGCTGCTCGTCGTGTGCGCCGGACTGCTCGCCACCGGCTGCGTCTCGGTCGCCGCCAAGTCCGGCACACCCGGCGGACGGCTCGACCCGGAAGGGGGCCGTCTCACTGCCGTGACGCCCCGGCCCGAGCAGCCGCCCGCCCGCGAAGCCCTGGCGCCGATCGGCGACGCGGCACCCACCACCCATGGCACGGGCAGCATCCGGCCGCCGGGAGGAACCGTTCCGGAACGCCCGCGCCCCGCCGAGGCCGGGGACTCGGCACACCGCACCCCTGCCCACGGCCGCACCGCCGCCCGGCACCGCGCCCCCGCGGCCCCACCGCCGCACCACCGTCCCGCGCCACCCCGGGCCCGTTTCGACCCCGGTCAGGTCTGCGCCTGGGCCAAGGGCACCGGTTTCGATCCCTCGGTTGTACGAGCCTGCCGGCAGCAGCTCGGCACGGGGTGACCCGGCGCGTCAGCCGACCCGCCCCCGGGTCGGCACGGCCGGGGCGGGGCAGACCGGGGAAGTGCGGGATCGGCGATTTCCCGGCGTGGGCCGGACTCGGCACATAGGGTCGATGACATGCGCATTGTCATCGCTGGTGGTCATGGTCAGATCGCGCTGCGGCTCGAACGGCTGCTGCACGCACGCGGAGACGAGGTCGCGGGGATCATCCGCAGGGCGGAGCAGGCAGGCGATCTGCTGGCGGCGGGCGCCGAGCCCGTCGTGTGCGACCTGGAGTCCGTGTCCCTCGACGAACTCGCGTCCCGCATGGAAGCCACCGACGCGGCCGTGTTCGCGGCCGGCGCGGGGCCGGGCAGCGGAGTGGCCCGCAAGGACACCGTGGACCGTGCTGCCTGTTCCCTGTTCGCGGACGCCGCCGAGGCCGCCGGGGTACGGCGCTTCCTCGTCGTGTCGGCCCTGGGCGCCCGGAACGCGCCCGAGCCCCGCGGCTCCGACTCCGTCTTCGCCGCCTACCTCCACGCCAAGGCCGTGGCAGACGCGGATGTCCAAGCGCGGGCCGGGCTCGACTGGACGATCCTGCGCCCGGGCCGGCTCACCAACGGGCAGGGCACGGGCCTGGTCACCCTCGCCGAGTCGACCGGAGGCGGGGCGATCCCCCGCGACGACGTCGCCTCCGTGCTTGCGGCGCTCCTCAGTGAGCCCGGAACGGCTGGGCGCACGCTGGAGCTGATCGGCGGAAGTGTCCCGGTGGACAAGGCGGTTGCCTCGCTCACCGCCTGAGCCGGGCGGCGCCCGACGACGCCCGACCCGACCCCGTCGACGACCGACCTGCCCCGTCGACCGCAAACTCACCGCCGTCCTCACCCCCGCCTCTGCCCCTCTGCCCCTCTGCCCGACAGGACGGAAGTCCCGTCGATGCGGCCCGTAGGCGGGACCATGGTCACACAACATCTTGTGTCAGCGTGTCGCACCACATCGCAGATGTAGTGTTTTGTCTGCCGGTTCGACGGACGGCTGCGGCTGCTGCCGTCCGTCGAGGCAAGAGGGAACCCGGTGGGAATCCGGGACTGCCCCGCAACGGTGAGTGGGAAGGACGGCCGGGTGCCTGCGCATCCGTCCCCGCACGAATCCACGAGTCCGATACCTGCCGGCGCATCTCCGCGCGTACTCACGCCCGGAGGACGTTCCGACGCCTCGTGGGAGGGCCGACGTGACTGTTGTCGACGCCGTCGATTCCGTGACCGAATATCTGGACCGCAGCGACTGGCGAGTGAACGCCAATGCCAATCAGGGCTATTCGCTCGGCGGCCTGATCCTCAACGCCGCGGGGAAGGTCATCGCCAACTACTGGCTGGATCAGGTGTATCCGGAGGCCGTCGGGCGCGCCCATCGCGAAGGCGACATCCACATCCACGACCTCGACATGCTCGCGGGCTACTGCGCGGGCTGGTCGCTGCGCACCCTGCTCACCGAGGGGTTCAACGGGGTACCCGGCCAGATCGACTCGGGGCCGCCGCGGCACTTCTCCTCCGCCGCGGGCCAGATCGTGAACTTCCTCGGCACCCTGCAGAACGAGTGGGCCGGTGCCCAGGCCTTCAGCTCCTTCGACACGTACATGGCGCCGTTCGTCCGCACGGGGACGATGGCGTACGACGAGGTCAGGCAGTGTGTCCAGGAGATGGTGCACAACCTCAACGTGCCCTCCCGCTGGGGCACCCAGACCCCGTTCACCAACCTCACCTTCGACTGGACCTGCCCGGCCGATCTGCGGGATCAGGTGCCCGTGATCGGCGGCGTGGAGATGGACTTCCGCTACGGGGACCTCCAGGCCGAAATGGACCTGATCAACCGCGCGTACATCGAGGTGATGGCCGAAGGCGACGCCACCGGGCGGGTGTTCACCTTTCCCATCCCCACCTACAACATCACCCGGGACTTTCCCTGGGAGAGCGAGAACGCCGAGCGGCTGTTCGCGATGACGGCGAAGTACGGGCTTCCGTACTTCCAGAACTTCATCAACTCCGACCTCCAGCCGAACCAGATCCGTTCCATGTGCTGCCGGCTCCAACTGGACCTGACCGAGCTGCTCAAGCGCGGCAACGGGCTGTTCGGCAGCGCGGAACAAACTGGTTCCCTCGGCGTCGTCACCCTCAACTGCGCCCGGCTCGGCCACGTCCACGCCGGAGACGAGAGCGGCCTGTTCGCCGCGCTCGACCGGCTCCTCGACCTCGCCCGCACCAGCCTGGAGATCAAACGGGCCACCGTCCAGGACCTGATCGACGGCGGGCTCTACCCGTACACCAAGCGCTACCTCGGAACGTTGCGCAACCACTTCTCCACCATCGGCGTGAACGGGATCAACGAGATGATCCGCAACTTCACTCGCGACGCCCATGACATCACCACCGCCGAGGGACACGGCCTGGCCGTGCGGCTGCTCGACCACGTGCGGGCCAGGATGGTCGAGTTCCAGGAGCGGACCGGTCACCTCTACAACCTGGAGGCGACGCCGGCCGAGGGCACGACATACCGGTTCGCGAAGGAGGACCGCAGGCGCTTCCCTGGCATCCTGCAGGCCGGCTCGGACGAGCATCCCTACTACACCAACTCCTCGCAGTTGCCGGTCGGTTGGACCGACGACCCCTTCGCGGCGCTGGAGATGCAGGACGAGTTGCAGGGCAAGTACACGGGCGGCACGGTCCTGCACCTCTACATGGCGGAGCGGATCTCCACCGGGGAGGCGTGCCGCAATCTCGTACGCCGTTCCCTCGAACGGTTCTCGCTGCCGTATCTGACGGTGACACCGACGTTCTCGATCTGCGGCACGCACGGATACCTGGCGGGCGAACACCTCAACTGCCCGCATTGTGCAGTCAGTTGTGAAGTGTGGACGCGCGTCATGGGCTATCACCGGCCGGTCACCTCCTTCAACATCGGCAAGAAGGGCGAGCACGCCGAGCGCGTCCCCTTCCGCGAAGGCGCGGGGACGGTGGCGTGATACGGATCGGCGGCTGGTCGCGGCTCTCCAGCTGCGACTGGCCGGGCCGCCTGGTCACCACCGTGTTCTGCCAGGGGTGCCCATGGCGGTGCGGCTACTGCCACAACCCCGCACTGCTCCCGCCCCGTTCCGCTCCCGTGGTGTCCTGGCGGACAGTGACGTCCCATCTCGCCCGCCGCCGTGGCCTCTTGGACGGCATCGTGTTCTCGGGCGGCGAACCGCTGCTCCAGCCGAGCCTGGCGGACGCGCTGCGCGAGGCCCGCGCGCTCGGCTTCGCCACCGGCCTGCACACCGGCGGCGCCTACCCGCGCCGCTTCGCACAGCTCCTTTCGGCGGGGCTGCTCGACTGGGTCGGCTTCGACGTGAAGGCCGCCCCGGCGGCGTACGAGAAGGTGACGGGCGTCCCCAACAGCGCGGCCCCGGCAACCCGCAGCCTGCGGCTGCTCCTCGACGCCGGCCTGCCGCACCAGATCCGCACCACGATCGATCCGGACCTGCTCGACCGGGCGGACGTCGCGGAGCTGGAGCGGTGGGTGGCGGCGCAGGGTGTGCGAGGCCATGTGACGACGCCGGCGAGGTTCATGTCACCGGTGGCAGGGGGACGTTGATCGGTCGGCTGCGCCACTCGGACGGTGGCGCAGCCGACTTCCAGAAGAGCGTGGTGCCTTCAACGGCCGGCCGATGAGGAGTCCGCCACCGGGTAGGGGACGAACGTGCTGCTGTTCTCGTCAATCGCGAGGCGCCGGTCCAGTGGTGGAACGGCACGCTGAGGGCAGTCGGTGCGCTCGCACAGCCGGCATCCCATGCCGATGGGGACGGCTGCGGAGGTATTGTCCAGGTCGAGGCCGTCGGAGTACACCAGCCGTGAGGCGTGCCGGAGTTCGCAGCCGAGGCCGATGGCGAAGGTCTTGCCCGGCTCGCCCCAGCCGCCCCGGTGCCGGGAGACCGCCCGGGCGGTCCACAGGTAGCGCTGGCCGTCCGGCATCGCGGCGACCTGGACGTGGATGCGGCCGGGCGCCGCGAACGCCTCGTACACGTTCCACAGCGGGCAGGTGCCGCCGGCCCGCGAGAAGTGGAAGGCCGTGGCGGACTGGCGTTTGGACATGTTGCCGGCCCGGTCGACCCGTACGAAGGAGAAGGGAACCCCGCGCAGCCGGGGGCGCTGCAAGGTGCTCAGACGGTGGCAGATCGTCTCGTACCCGAGCCCGAAGTGGTCGGTGAGCCGCTCGATGTCGTAGCGGGACTCCTCGGCGGCCGCGTGGAAACGGCGGTAGGGCAGGATCAGCGCGGCGGCGAAGTAGTTGGCGATGCCGATCCGGGCGAGCGGCCATGCGGCGGAGGCCTCGTCGAAGTCCTCCGACGCCAGCGCGGACATCCCCTCCGCGTGCTCCAGCAGGGCGAGTTGGGTCGCCATCCGGAACGCCTGCTGGCCCGGGCGCAACCGGCCGGAGAGGTGCAGGACGCGCGCGACGGGGTCGTAGTGGTGCAGGAGCCGCTCGGAGTCCGTCGCCGTCCGTACCCCGTGCCGTTCACCGAGGCGTGCGGAAAGAGCGCGCAGGACCTCCCCGGGCCGTATGCCGGTCTCGGCGGCCAGGTCCTCCGCGGCGAGGTCGATGTCGTGGAGGTAGTTCTGCCGCCGGTAGAAGAACTCACGGATCTCCTCGTGCGGCGAGCGCGGCTGTGCCACGGCGCCGAGCCCCCTGCCCTCCGCCACTTCGGCGAGCTGCTCGGTCAAGTGCTGGTTGCGGCGGCCCAGTTCGATGAGGACCGAGGCCACCGCGGGCATGCGCGCGGCGAGGTCCGCGAGGTCGGAGGCGGACACGCGGCCCACGGAGACCTCTCCGGTGAGGGCGTCCCGCAGATCGGCGACCAGGCGGCTGGTATCGCGCTCCGAGAAGAAACCCGGGTCGACGCCGAATGCCTCGGTCAGGCGTAGCAGTACGGGCACGGTCAGCGGGCGCGAGTCGTGCTCCATCTGGTTCAGATAACTCGGCGAGATGCCGAGCGTTCGGGCCAGGTCGGCCTGGCTCATCCGCCGTTCCTCCCGCAGCCGGCGCAGCCGCGCCCCCGCGTACGTCTTGCTCACCCGTGGCTCCCGTGTGGTCACGATCGTCGGCACTGCCCGCGATCGTAGCCGCCCGGGTTCCGCTCGGAGCCTTGGCAACCTTGGCAAAGTGCGGGGGAAAGATGCGCAGAACTTGGCATCGTTCCCAGCTTGTTGGCACTCGGTGCCAGTGTCAGAGTCGTAACGCGGCCCGTCGGACTCCGTCGGGTGGAGCGGAAGTCCGGGCGCCGATGAATGCCCTGACGTCGGAGATCCCGACTCCGCCCCCCGGCTCTGCACCATTGCTCGGATTGCCGATCAGGAGAGCGACGGGCCGCGACCCCACATCGTCACGGCACCCCGTGCCGAACCTTCGCACAGTTCACGCAGCACAGTTCACGAAGCAGTCACGCAGCGCGGTTCACGACTCATCGGGAGACGGTCATGGCACAGGCAGACACGACGACAGCGGCGGCCGCGGAACTGGCCCAGCGGTGGGCGAGCGACCCCCGGTGGAAGGGGATCGAGCGCACCTACAGCGCCGAGGACGTGGTGCGGCTCTCCGGCAGCGTCCGTGAGGAGGCCACCCTCGCCCGGCGCGGCGCCGAGCGGCTGTGGCGCCAGCTCCACGAGCAGGACTACATCCACGCCCTCGGCGCGCTCACCGGCGGGCAGGCCGTCCAGCAGGTGAAGGCCGGTCTCCAGGCTATCTACCTGTCCGGCTGGCAGGTGGCCGCAGACGCCAACCAGGCCGGACACACCTACCCCGACCAGAGCCTCTACCCGGCCAACTCCGTTCCCCAGGTGGTGCGCCGGATCAACAACGCGCTGCTGCGCGCCGACCAGATCGCCACCGCCGAGGGCGGCACGGACACCACCGACTGGCTGGCTCCGATCGTCGCCGACGCCGAGGCCGGGTTCGGCGGCCCGCTCAACGCCTTCGAGCTGACCAAGGCGATGATCACGGCCGGCGCCGCCGGCATCCACTACGAGGACCAGCTCGCCTCGGAGAAGAAGTGCGGCCACCTCGGCGGCAAGGTGCTCGTCCCCACCTCCCAGCACATCCGGACCCTGAACGCGGCGCGCCTCGCCGCCGACATCGCCGACGTTCCCACGCTGATCGTCGCCCGCACCGACGCGTTGGCCGCCAACCTGCTCACCAGCGACGTGGACGAGCGCGACGCGCGGTTCGTGACCGGCGAGCGCACCGCGGAGGGCTTCTACCGGGTGCGCAACGGCATGGCTCCCGTCATCGCCCGCGGCCTCGCCTACGCCCCCTACGCCGACCTCATCTGGGTCGAGACGGGCACCCCGGACCTGGCGCAGGCCCGTGAGTTCGCCGAGGCCGTTCACGCCGAGCACCCGGACCAGATGCTGGCCTACAACTGCTCGCCGTCCTTCAACTGGAAGGCGTCCCTGGACGACGACCAGATCGCCAAGTTCCAGCGCGAACTGGCCTCCATGGGCTACCGCTTCCAGTTCATCACCCTGGCCGGCTTCCACTCCCTCAACCACGGCATGTTCGACCTGGCCCGCGGCTACGCCGAGCACGGCATGACCGCCTACGTCGACCTGCAGGAGCGGGAGTTCGCCGCCCAGGAGCACGGCTTCACCGCCGTGAAGCACCAGCGCGAGGTCGGCACCGGCTACTTCGACCAGGTGTCCACGGCCATCAACCCGGCCTCCTCCACCACGGCCCTGACGGGGTCCACCGAGGAGGAGCAGTTCCACTAGGACCGGCGCGCCCCGCTCCTCCTGCCCCGCACCCCGCCATCCCCGTGTCCCGGCGGGGGCCGCACGACCGACCGTCTCCGTCCGGCCCCCGCCCCTCCCGCTGAGGAGACCCGCATGACCATCTCCGCCCCGACCGTCCGTGCCCGGGTCCTCGGCGCTCCGGGACACCGCCACGACGAGATCCTCACCCCCGAGGCCCTTGAGTTCCTCGGCCTCCTCGTCGACGAGTTCGGCGACCGCCGCCTGCACATCCTGCGGGAGCGCAAGCGAGTGGCGTCCCGGCTCGCCTCCGGCTCACCGTTCGGCTTCTCCGTCGCCACGGCCGCCATCCGCGCGGACGGGTCCTGGAAGGTGGCGCCGCCCGCGCCCGGCCTGACCGACCGCCGGGTGGAGATCACCGGCCCGCCGGACCGCGCCACGACGGTCGACGCCCTCAACTCGGGCGCCCAGGTGTGGACGGCGGACTTCGAGGACGCCACCTCGCCCACCTGGGACAACATCGTCGACGGCCAGCTCAGCCTGCTCGACGCCATCGAGCGCAGGATCGACTTCACCACGCCCGCCGGAAAGCGGTACCGGCTGGGCCGGCAGCTCGCCACCATCGCCGTACGCCCGCGGGGCTGGCACCTCACCGAGGAGCACCTGGAATTCGACGGCCGCCCGGCACCCGCCTCCCTCGTGGACTTCGGGCTCTACTTCTTCCACTGTGCCCAGCGGCAGATCGACGCCGGGCACGGGCCGTACTTCTGTCTGCCGAAGCTGGAGAGCCGTGACGAGGCCCGCCTGTGGAACGACATCTTCGTCTTCGCCCAGGAGCGCCTGGGCATTCCCCGCGGCACCGTCCGCGCCGGCGTCCTGATCGAGACCATCACGGCGGCGGTCGCCATGGAGGAGATCCTCTACGAACTGCGCGAGCACAGCTCGGGGCTCACCGCGGGCCGGTGGGACTACCTCTTCAGCCTCATCAAGACCTTCGGTCACCGCACCGACTTCCTGCTGCCGGACCGCGCGAAGGTCACCATGACCGCCCCGTTCCTGCGGGCCTGCACCGAACTCCTGGTGCACACCTGCCACAAGCGGGGTGCCCACGCCATCGGCGGCGCGGCCGCCCAGCTGCCCGGCCAGGACGCCGACGCCCACCGGGCCGCTCTGGCCACGGTCCGGCTCGACAAGGAACGCGAGGCAGAGGACGGCTTCGACGGCTCCTCGGTCGCCCATCCCGCCCTCGTCACCGTCTGCCGCGAGGCCTTCGACGGCGTCCTCGGCGCCCGCCCGCACCAGATCGAACGCACCCGCGGCGACGTCGAGGTCACGGCCGCCCAGCTCGTCTCCGTGCGCCGCACCAGCGCCCCGCCCACCCCCGAGGGCGTCCGGACCAATGTGGTCGTCGCCCTGCGCTACTTCGCCGCCTGGCTGGACGGCCGGGGAACCGTCGCCCTCGACGGGCTGATGGCGGACGCCGCCACCGCCGAGATCGCGCGGGTGCAGATCTGGCAGTGGCTCAGACAACGGGTCGTCGGACGCCCGACGGTCCTGAAGCTCATGGAGGGCGAACTCGCCCGTCTCGAAGCCGAGTTGCCCCGCGCGGCGATCGACTCACTGCGCGAGCTCTTCGAACGCACGGCTCTGGCAGCGGAGTTGCCGGACTTCTTCACCACCGATGCCTACACCCGCCACCTCGTGCACCGCCCGGAGGGACAGTCATGACCACAGCCATCAGCCGGATCGCCGTGGTGGGCGGCGGTCAGATGGGCGCCGGGATCGCCGAAGTGTGCGCCCGCGCGGGACTGGACACCGTGGTCTGCGAGGCCGACGCGTTCGCCGCCAGGGCCGCACGCGAGCGGATCGCCGTCTCGCTCGAACGGGCCGTGCAGCGAGGCAAGTTGGGCCGCGGTGCGGCCGAGGACACACTGGCCCGCATGGTCTTCACCGGCAGTCTCGACGACCTGGCCGACCGCCAGCTCGTCATCGAGGCCGTCGTCGAGAACACCGCGGTCAAGACAGAGGTCTTCGCCCGCCTCGACAAGATCGTCGAAGACCCGGACGCGATCCTCGCCACCAACACGTCCTCCATCCCCGTCATGCGCCTGGGCATGGCCACCCGGCGCGCCGACCGCGTCCTGGGGCTGCACTTCTTCAACCCCGTACCGGTGCTGCCGCTGGTCGAGATCGTGTCCTCGCTGCACACCACGGCGCGGACGACCGATGCCGTGGCGGCCTTCGCCGAGCACACCCTGGGCAAGACGGTCGTACGTTCCCAGGACCGGGCGGGGTTCGTCGTCAACGCGCTCCTCGTGCCCTACCTCCTGTCGGCGATCCGCATGACGGAGTCCGGCTTCGCCACCCCGGCCGATGTGGACGCTGCCATGGAGCTGGGCTGCGCCCACCCGATGGGCCCGCTGAAGCTGGCCGATCTGATCGGCCTGGACACGGTCGCCGCCATCGCGGAATCCCTCTACGAAGAGTTCAAGGAACCCCTCTACGCCCCGCCGCCCTTGCTGCAGCGCATGGTGGAGGCAGGGCTGCTCGGCCGCAAGAGCGGCCGCGGGTTCCACCTCTACGACCGGGGCTGAGGGGCCCGGGTCGGCCGCCGGACGGAGGGCCGGCGGCCGCTGCGGAGAGGGGCGTGGAACGGATTGGGAGATCCGTTCCACGCCTCACTCGTCCACGCCTTGCACCGCCACGCCTCCTCGCCCCCTCGCCCCCTCGCCCGCACCACCGTCACCGTCACCAGCGGACGGCGGTGAAGTCGACCGGCCGGGGTTCGAGCAGCCGGGTGCGTTCCGTCAGCGCGCGCAGCCGGCGGGACATCTCGTCGGCGGGCAGCCGGTGGCGGTCGCCGTGGCCCGGCAACACCCACTCGAAGCGGAGCCGCTCGGCCGTCCTCGCCAGTGAAACGGCCTGCTCCTCGATGGAGTACCAGGTGACGCTGTCCGCCACCTCCAGGTCCCCGGTGGCCCGCGACCAGTAGAAGCTGTCACCGCTGAAGCAGTACCTGTCGTCCGCGAGGTAGAGCACGCTCCCCCGGGTGTGGCCGGGCAGCGGGTGGACGGTCACCCCCTCGGCGATCTCCACGGGGTCGATCCCCCGGATCACACAGTCGGCGTCCGGGGCCGCATCGAGGTCTCCCTCGTGGATCCACAGGCGGGCGCCGAAATGGTCGGCGTAACTCCTGCCGTGTGCGGCATGGTCCCGGTGTGTCAGCAGGACGTCCGTCACCGGCCCCGACGCCGCGTATCGATCGGCGAGTTCGGCGCTCCAGCGCGGGGTGTCGATCATCATCGCCGTGCCGGTGGGCCGCAGCAGGAGGTAGGAGTTGGCCCCGGCGGTGTGCCGGGAATTGTGCCCGCAGATCCACAGACCGTCGTCCAACTCCATCGGAAACGGGTCGCGGCTCTGGTCCGCCCGCCCGGACCTGGGCCGGATCGAACGTGTCGGGCAGGCGAAGACGGCGGCGTGCAGGCGCCGTGTCTCCTCCGCACCGCTGGGCGGGCGCAGGATCTGCGACTTCCCTCCGGTCTCGCCGATCAGCTCGGGCGCGAACTGGCGGGCGACATCGCAGTTGGTGCAACGGTCGTCCACGTACCAGTCGTCCATGGCAGTGCTCCTTCGACAGAGGGGGCGAGCGGGACACGGGCCGTCACCGGTCCGCCAACTCCCCTACCTCGCTTGCTGATTGCAGTGGTCGCGTGGCCAAGCATGCACACGCGACCGGCCATATCGCACATGGCCGTCCGCTTGCGATTGCGGCGAGGTGCTGCTCTGCGCGACCTCGGCGGGATGCCGCTCCGGACCGCCTCAATGAACAGCGCCGAGCGTCCTTCCCGTGCTGAGCACCGCGCCGATTTCCGCCGACTGGCCCGGGGGCGCCTTCACGGCGAGGGTCGTGCCGGTCGTGTCGGCGCGCACCTGGCCCGTCACGGTGATCCGCGTGACGGCGCGGCTTCCCGCGGCCAGGAGGTAGGTGGCGCCCGAGGGAGCGCTCCAGCGGGCGTCGGCCAGGATGTGCTGGTTGAAACGGCTGCAGTACGAGGTGTCCCGCGCGTCGGCGATCAGGGTGCCGGGCTCGCGCGCCGCCGTCGTGGGCGGCTGGAACCGTACGACGGCCCGGCCCGGACCGTTCCAGGTGTCTGCCCTCGAACACAGCCACTCCGCCTGGCCCGCGTTCTCCGGCAACTGCTGTTCTGCGAAGACCCAGTTGTTGACCGACCGTACGCCGCCCCCCACCGCGGACCGCAACGTACAGGCCGTGTGGGACCAGCTCACCAGCGCCGCCGTGCTCGTGGCCTCGCGGGGCTGACGGGCCGGGACGCCGCCGCCGGGCGGCGGCGTGTAGGTGAGGTGGACGGGTGACAGGTCACCGAGGTCGGTGAGCAGGAAGGCGTGCTTCTCGGCGATGCGCTCGGACGAACGCAGCTGCAGGGCGGGCCAGTTGGAGCAGGGCCCGGTGAGGTCGGGGCGAGCCACCGCGTCACTGACGCCGTCGTCGCCGACGTGCAATGCGCGGGCCGGGCTGTCGGGGGCGAGCAGGTCGCGCGTGGTGGATTCGGCCACCCAGGGGGCGAACAGGAAGCGTGTCCGGCTCCCGGTCCGGCTGAGGACGAGCGCGGCCGCCGTGGTGACATCGGCGTTGTCGGCGCGCGAGAAGGCGAGTTCGGCCGGCTGCCCGGTGGTTTCCGCGTAGCGCACGACCCGCTCGCCGTCGTACAGGAGGACCACGTCGGCGTCGTCCACCCTTCCCGCGTACAGGAGTTGGGGCGACGCGGCCGTCGGTCCCGTCCCGGTCCTGGGCGCGGCCGACACCTGGACAGCGGTGCCCGGCCGCGCCCAGGCACGGAGCGCGCGCCCCAGCAGGGCCCGGTCGTCGACCAGGCTGCCGCGCGCGGGCCAGACCGTGAAGTCGATGCGCGAGCTCGACTGCCAGGCCGTGCCCGGCGCGCGCCCCACGGCCCCCGGGTCGACCATCGCGACGCCGACGGCCGAGGGGGTGGTGGGATGCGGCGACGCCGGGTCCTTGGCGCTCTGGCCCACCGTGAGCATCACCGCTACGAGGAGAGCGGCAGCCGCCCCCCAGCGCCGCCAATGGCGACGGCGCAACAGGTCCGTGGGCCGGGCCTGCACGGTGCACGGGTCGAACTCGACGGAGTCGAGCAGCAGCCCCGCCCGGGTGCCGTCGTCCTGCGGGCCCAGGGCCTTGGCAGCGCGCAGCGCGGCCTGCGGGTCCGGGACTCCGGCCGCCGTCAGCAGCTCGGCGGCGGTGTCCGAGGCGTACCCCTCCAGGTGCTGCAGCACGAAGGCCGCCCGGACCCCTGCCGGTACGGTCGCCAACTGCTGCTCCAGGGCCAGTTCGTCCGCACCGCCGATACGGGGTGTCAGCCTCAGCCCCCACACGGCGGGCAGCGCGGGCCGCACGGCCCGGCGCCAGCGGGCGGCACCGTGCTCGTAGGAAAGGGCCGCGCCCACCACGCGGCGCACGATCCAGCCGAGGGCCGGCGCCCGGTCGCCGCGCGGCGCGGGCACCCGGCCCTTCTTGATCGGCGTCGGCCGGGCGGGCAGCGCGTTCTGTACCACGCCGTGCGCGGCGAGCACGCGCCGATGACGGCCGAGCCGGGGCGGAAGGATGAGGTAGGCCAGCCGGACGAGCCGGGGGTAGTGCTCGACGAGCGTCGCCTCCGCCTGGCCGAGCGCGGGCACCGGACCGGCAGGACGGGGGTGACGCTCGCGTTGTGGGGCTGACATGGTGGAACACCTTCTCCGGGGCGGACGTTGTGGCTTTGCCCTTCAAACGAGCGAATCGGATGACAGTCACACCGCGAGCGCCTCTTGGGGGCGTGCGGGTGCCTTCCGGGCGCCGTACGCGCCTCGCGCATCCTCCCGGGGCAGTCGCTCGTTCCCCCTTCCATGGAAGAGTGCGCTCATCCGATCAAAGGCCCGCGCGTGACGAAGCGTTGTTCCTCCCCACCAGAGGAGGCCGGCGCCCGACCCCCGCGAGACGAGAGCCCGCCACCCGCGAACGCGCATGCGCAGTGCGGGCCGAGCGGGAGCGACGTGAGCTTCAACCGGTGGGGCACGGTGGTGTTCTGACGGCCATGCGGGGGCCCGCGCGCCCGCGCCACGGCGGAACGCCACTCCCCCGTCCTGTCGGGTACGGAATCATCGCGAGCCAGAACAGGCCGACGGCGGTCGGTGCGCGCGCCCACGTCGGCCCGTGTCACCGCGATCCGCCGTCGCCCGTCTCTCCTACGAGCGGGAGGACCGCATGCGTACCACGCACATCATGGCCAATCTTCCGGTGGCCGACATCGCGACGGCCAAGAGTTTCTACCGGGACTACCTCGGCCTGAGCACCGAGGAGTTCGATCTGACATGGGTGGCCCGCTGCACATCGCCCGATTCCGCGGCGAGCGTCCAGCTCGTGACGCACGACGCGACGGCGCCCGAGGACTCGGTCATTTCCGTCCTGACCGATGACGTCGAAGGCGCTTTCGCCGAGGCGCGGCGGCTCGGGTTCGAGATCGTGCATCCGCTGACCACGGAGCCGTGGGGCCACCGTCGCTTCTTCGTCCGGGCGCCGGACGGCAACGTGATCAACATCGGATTCCACGGCGACGCGTGACGGCCGCGGAGACCCTGGAGGGCTTGGAGACCCCGAAGGGGCTGGAGGCCCTGGGGACCTCGGAGAGCCACCCCGAGACCCCGAGCAGGCGCCCCGGGTCCCGGGCCGCGGACGGCGGTGCGAGGCGGCGTCAGGGACCGGTGTCCGCATCCTAATCGCGGCGGCTCCGGATTCACCCGAATAGCGTCCTGAACAGGCGTGGGCCCCTCAGGGGTGGTGGTGTGAAGTGCTCTCCCCCGTAGGAGGACCGCCATGTACGAAATGCACGTCGGCACGGCCGTGACCGGCACCCGCCGGGTGTGGCACGTCGTCGCCCACGACCAGCGCGCCACCTTGTGCGGCCAGCCCCTCGACCCCGTCGAGGACACTCAGACCGACCACCACTGTCTGCCCTGCATGTCGGCCTTCCAGCGCCTCATGCAAGCCGTCGAGCCCGCCTGACGGTATTCGGCATCGAGGGCGTGCCCGCCCTCCGGAGGCGTGATGGACCGCATCTGCCTGACATGTTCATCGAAGAAATCGGCGGCATCGGAGCCCGCGAGGCCGTCCACCGCGATCTTCACCTTGTTCGTGCTTTTCCAGGTGACCTGGGGTCGCAGGGGCCGCCTCGCACTGGCTCTGCGTCGGCCGTACGGGGCGACGTAGGCGTTGCCGCCGCCTCTGTCCCGCGCCCGTCCCAAGCCCGTCCCAAGAACGATCGCGTCCGGGGTGCCGCCACGGACGCGACACGAGGACGCACGAGGACGAGGGCGGGGCCGACCGAATCAGCCGGCCGGCCTCGCCCTCGCGCCCTGACCCGCTCGGTCAGCGCGTCGAGTGCCAGTGCGCTCAGTGCTTGAAGACGTCCTTGATCTTTTCCTTGGCCTGGCGGGCGTCACCCTTGGCCTGCTCGCCGCGGCCCTCGGCCTCAAGGCGCTCGTTGCCCACGGCGCGGCCAGCGGCCTCCTTGACCTTGCCCTTGGCCTGCTCGACCTTCGACTTGCCCTTTTCCTCACCGGACACAACAACCACCACTCCCACAAATCGACGTCAAACTGCGACAGCAGTACTCCTCGCCGCATTCGGCCGATCCAAACCGCAGAGACCCAAAGGAAGTCCACCGCCTTCTCCCAGCGTACGGGATTGCGCCAGAATTCCGGAGGGCGAGGCGATTCGGGCGCTTGAGCCAGGGAATATGTATCAAGCCGATTCGAGTGCGTGACGGGTGTCTTCCGGGCACGCGGTGGACTGGAGGTTGAAAGCCATGGTTCCCCTTCTTCTCGTGCTGCTGCTCGCCCTGATCCTTTTCGGCGCGGGCTTTGCCCTCAAGATCCTTTGGTGGGTGGCCATCGTGGTCCTGGTCCTGTGGCTCGTCGGTTTCGTCGCCCGCCCCAGGGGCGGCAGCTCCCGCTGGTACCGCTGGTAGCCGAGCGGCACGCAGACCACGCAGACATAGGACAGCAGACATAGGACAAGGGCCGGACCTTGAGCAGGTCTCCGGCCCTTGTTCTCTGTCATTTGGCGTACGTCTTCTGTCGTATACCTTCGGCTGCCGTATGCCGTCGGCATCGATGCCGACGGGAGACGAAAAAGGAAGCCGACGGGATGAATCAGGACTGGCCTGAATTCAAAGCCCGGTCGACTTCCTTTTCCTCATTCGTTCAACGTCCGGTTGTCCTGGATCGCACTGTCCCGGACGGCACTTCAGGCAGTTGCGCCCGTGGCGGTCTCGAACATTCCGGCGCGGAGCTTGGCGACGGTACGCGACAGAAGCCGGGAAACCTGCATCTGGGAAACGCCCAGCTCTTCACCGATCTGGCTCTGGGTGAGCTCCTCGCCGAAGCGCAGCTGCAGCAACAGGCGCTCCCGGTCGGAGAGTTCCGCCATCAGCGGGGCGAGGCTCTGGAAGTTCTCCACCAGGTCCATCGCCGGGTCCTCGGCACCGATGAAGTCCGCCAGGGCCGCTTCCCCGCTCTCCTCGTCGCCCGAGAGCGCGGCGTCCAGGGAGGCGGAGTTGTAACCGTTGGCCGCCATCTGCGCCTCGACGACCTCGTCCTCGCTGAGGTCCATGAGGGCGGCGAGTTCCTTGACGGTGGGCGAGCGGTCCAGACGGCTCTCGAGCTCCTCGCGGGCCCGGGCCAGCTCACTGCGGCGCTCCTGGAGGCGTCGCGGCACGTGGACGGCCCAGGTGGTGTCACGGAAGAAGCGCTTCATCTCGCCGACGATGTACGGCACCGCGAAGGTCGCGAACTCGGTCTCGCGGGAGAGCTCGAAGCGGTCGATCGCCTTGATCAGGCCGATCATGCCGACCTGGACCACGTCCTCCATCTCGTCCGCGAAATTACGGAAGCGACGAGCGGCGAACCGCACGAGGGACATGTTCATCTCGATCAGGGTGTTCCGCGCGTACTGGTACTCGGCCGTGCCCTCCTCAAGGACCGCGAGGCGCTCGAAGAACTGCCGGGACAGCGCCCGCGCATCGCGAGGAGCCACGCGCGCCGGGTCCTCGATCACCGGAAGCACCCGCACCTCGTGTCCGGTCTCCGGCTCGGCGGTCCTCATCGTCGCAGTCGCTACGGCAGTCACAGCCACTCCCCTCCTCGTCCCCCGTACAAATAACATTCGTTTCGCGTCTGCCCCGAACTCACCGATCCATTCGCACGAGATTCGGACCCGTTTCCCGGCGGTCCCGCCGAGGCCGTGTCCACCGCCCAGCCATGGGTTTTCGGCGCGCGGGAACGGTCACCCGTGCCGGGGGCCGTACCAGGCGGACGCACTCGCGCCGCCGGATCACACGGGCCCCGGAGTCCCCGGAACGATACGCGCGAAGCTTGGACACCTGTCCGCGATGAGAAGGGCCGCCATGCCGACTCCCACCGGAACCCGCCTCGCCAGGGGTGGCGCATGAGCCCTCGGCGCCCCGCCCCGGCCCCGCTGCCGAGGCTGCACCGCATCGAGCTCGACGGCACCGGCCCCGAGGACGTCGTCTTCGATCACGCGGGCCGGGTGCTCACGGGGCTCGGGGACGGCCGCCTCCTGCGGATCGAGCTGCCCGGGCGTCCCGGCGGACCCGCCGACCTCGTGGAGATCGGCCGCACCGGCGGGCGACCGCTCGGGCTCGACGTCCTCGCCGACGGACGGCTGCTGGTGTGCGACGCCCAACGAGGCCTGCTCCGCTTCGATCCCGACGGCACGGCCGGGTTCGACGTGCTGGCCGACTCGGTGGCCGGGCAACCGCTGCGGTTCTGCAGCAACGCGGTGGCGGCGTCCGACGGCACCGTCTACTTCACGGTGTCCAGCCGCCGGTACGGCCTCGCCGACTGGCCGAGCGACATCGTGGAGCACCGCCCGACAGGCCTGCTCGTCCGTCTAACCCCGGGCGGGGAGCCCGAGGTCCTCCTGGACGGGCTGCAGTTCGCCAACGGGGTGGCTCTCGCCCCCGACGAGTCGTTCGTCGCGGTGGCCGAGACCGGAGCGCGCCGGCTCACCCGGTGGTGGCTGACCGGTGCCGAAGCAGGCCGTCACGACACGTTCGCACGGGACCTGCCGGGCTTCCCCGACAACATGTCCCGCAGTCCGGACGGCGGGTTCTGGGTCGCGCTCGCCGGTCCCCGCACACCGCCCCTGGACTGGCTCCACCGGACCGCGCCGCCGGTGCGCCGGGCGGCGGCCGCCGCACTCCGGCTGCTGCCACCGCTGCCCGCGCACGCCGCCGGTGTGGTGGAGGTCGACGTTCGGGGCCGCGGGATACGTCAACTGGCGGACACGGGACGGCAGTTCCGCATGGCCACGGGTGTGGCCGAGCGGGACGGGCGACTGGTCTTGGGCAGCCTGGTGGAGGACGCGATCGCCTGGTGCGACATCCGGTAGACGCCCGGAGCGGCCCGCTCCCGCCCACGCCCGTCCGCGCGGGGGCGGGTCGGCCGGCCGGGAAGGAACCGGGGCGATGAGCGGATCGGCCGGTCAGGAGGGGACCGTGGCGGTGGGCGGCGTCCACCGGTGGGTGCGGGCCACTGCTCCGGCGACGCCGAAGTCCTTCTTGAGCTGCTCCGGGATGGCGTAGTGCATGACGCGGCCCCGGGTGAGCGAGGACAGTTCGAGGACGGCGGTGAGGTGGCCGATGCGGTCGAGCGCCCAGGCTCCGAGCGGGGAGCGGTCCTCGATCGTCTCCAGTACGCCGAGGAGGTGCGGCACCGCCTTGACGACGGTGTCCCAGCGGGTGCGCGGCACCTGGAGCCAGTCCGCGCAGGTGTCGCCGACGAGGTGGCGGATGAGCGCGGAGACGATCGGGTCGAAGAAGGTGCCGGGCACGATCTCCTCGTAGAGGTCGATGAGCTGCCGGGTCAGCTCGGCGCCCTCGTCGGAGGGTGCCATGTGCCGCACCATGTAAAGATCGAGGAACTCGCGTGCTTCCTCAAGCGACTTGGGGACGGCCTCCTGGTCGACGCCGAGCATCGCGCCGACCACGCGCCAGGCGTAGTAGTACGCCTCGGCTCCTTCCGTGGACATGTGGATGCCGAGGCGGTGCAGACTGTCCAGGACGAGCAGGGAGAAGAACATCTGCCCGCCGATCATGTCCTCCTGGCAGATCGGGGTGCCGAGCGTCTCGGTGTCCCAACGGTTCTCCCGCTTGAGGTGGTGGCGGATGGAGGCGTGCAGGAGGCGGACCTTCTGCGCGGCGGGGATGAACCGGCTGCCCGCCTCGAAGGCGTCGGGCTGCATCAGGTAGACGGTGAACTGCCCGGTCTCCGCCATCCGCTTGGAGGGGTACTTGAGCCCGTGCGTGGCCGAGAGGAGTTTCGCCACGTGCGGTACGACGTAACACGCGGGCATGGAGGCGAAGGACAGGGCGGTGGAGATGTGCACGTTGTTGTCGATGAAGAACAGGCGGGCGCGCTCCATCTCGCCCCAGTCCACCCAGGGCGGCGGCGCGCTGGTGACTTGGAGGTACTCCCGCGCCACATCGGGCAGCCCGTCCGGCAAGGGCGCGCCGACGGTGGAGACGTACCGCATCAGGGTGTTGAACTTGCCCACCTCGCCCCGCTGGAAGAGCGTTGCGACGGTGGCGTCGGCGAGTTCGTCTCCGGCCTGCCGCAGGGCGTCCATCGATGCCTCGGTGTAGGTCATGACAGGTCTCCTCGTCCTTCACGGTCGTCGACGGCAGGCGCGGTCCGCCGCCGGGCAGCACACAGGAACCCGCGGTGCGGGTCAGGACAGACGGATCGCGGCGGACCGTGCCAGCGCGGTGAGGGCGGCGGTGGCGGGCGCGGGGGCGTTCAGCGTCCCCAGCACGGTGAGGGCCTCGTCGACCCGCTCGCCGATCATCAGCTCGATGCGTTCGGGGGCCTTCAGGCTGCGCATCACCGCGCGGACCTCGGTGAGACCTTCCTCGTCCAGATCACGGCGGCCGAGAAGCGAGCCGAGCCGCTCCCGTTCACCCGCGTCGGCCAGGCGCCACGTCTCGGCCAGCAGGGCGGTGGGCCGGTGGCCGCGCACGTCGTCGGAGTTGGCCTTGCCCGTGCGTTCCGGGTCGCCGAACAGGCCCAGCAGATCGTCGCGCAGCTGGAAGGCCTCCCCCAGCGGAAGCCCGTACGCGGAGTAGCCCTGCCGCAGCCGCTCGCCGGCCCCGGCAAGGGCCGCGCCGATCAATAGGGGCTGTTCGACGGTGTATTTGGCGGTCTTGTACCGGATCACCTTCAGCGAGGCCGAGATGTCCGGAGGGGCCCCGGTGCGCAGGATCTCCAGGCACTCGCCCGCGATCAGTTCCCGGGCGAGCAGCGACCACAGCGGGCGGGCCCGCGCCAGATAGGCGGCGGGCAGTCCGCTGGTGGCGAAGAGCTGCCCGGCGAGTGACATCAGCAGGTCCCCCACCAGCATCGCGAGTGATCTGGCGGCCGCGACGGCACGCGGCCGACGGCGTACGGCACCGCGTAACGCGATGTGTGCCGAGGGCCGGCCGTGCCGCAATGGGCTGTCGTCGATGAGGTCGTCGTGCACCACCGCCGCGGCATGCACCAGCTCCATCGAGGCCGCCGCCCGCACCAGCGCGTCACTGTCCGGCTGCCCCACCGCGCGCCAGCCCCAGTAGCAGAACGCCGACCGCAGCCGTTTGCCGTCGGCGACCGCCGCCTCCAACTGGCCGGCCACCGGGCCGAGCAGGGGGTCGATGGCCGACAGCTCGTCGGCCTCCGCGGCCACGAAATGCCGCAGCACCTCGTCGACGCGGGCCTTGAAGGCGGCCGGCTCCCACCGGTCAGACATCGCCGGCCCGCCGAGCCAGGGCGTGCCGGGCGAGCACCTCCAGGTGGGCCGGCGGCGCGGCGGCGTACCGGTCCACCACCAGACGGCCGCGCGCCAGCAGATCGTGCTCGGCGTCCGCCGCCATCTCAGCGGTGTCCGAGCGGCGCAGCAGTCCCCGCACGACCCCGAGGGCCGAGCCCAGGGTGCTCACCGCCAAGTCGGCGATTCCCGCCGCCAAGAGAACGGCCTGCTCGTCCAGGCCCTCACGTCGTCCCGCTTCCCCTGTCATGGCTTTTCCCCTCACCCCGCGGCACAGCCGGACGGCGTCCGTCATATGCCATGCGTTCCAGAATCGCGGCGCCCGCCGGTCCTCCGCCGGGGAACTCACGATCGGGTGAGGGCATCGCTCGTCCGTGCGGGCCGCTCGCCATGGCGGCGGCCGAGGGCGCGCGGGCGCCCGAAGGCCCTGCGGGCGGTCGCCCGACCGGGCGCCGTTCGGTCCCGGTGGTTTGACGGGCCACCCGGTCGGGATACCCGTGGCACGTGATCCCCTCCCACGTCGATGACACGCTGCCGGAGCTGGCGCCCTTCCTGCACGAGGTGCGGGCCCACCGGCCCGACGACGGCACCTGGTGCGAGGCATGGACGGTACGGGACGTGCTGGCCCACCAGACGGGCAACGCCGAGGAACTGGCCCGGGTCCTCGAAGCGTTCCTCGCGGGCTCCCCGGTGGAAACGCGCGGCTTCGACCGGGAGGAGCCCTATCGGCGGATGTCCGACCCCGATCTCTGGGCGGCTTTCATGAGTCGCTGCGAACACCTCGCCGAGATCGCCGCGGCCGCCGAGCGCGATCTGTCGCCCGACACCGAGATCATGTGGACCGGCCGGTCGGTGAACGTGCCGTTCTTCGCCGAACACATGCGGGAGGAGCTGATCCTGCACCGCTGGGACCTGAGCGGTGACGACCGGACGGCGGTGCAGGCGCTCGCCGAGCCCTGGATGACGGAGCACAGTGTGGTGTCCGTCGGCCGTCCCCTGCTGGTCAGAGGCAGCACCGGCCTCGATCTGGGACCCGACGGGAGGATCGAGGGCCGTCTGCGCTGCCCCGGAACCGACGACGTCGTCGTGACGGCCGACGCCGGGGGCACCGGCATTCGTCTCGCCGCCCCCGAAGGCCCCGCCACCGTCGAGAGCGACGCGGCCACCCGGGTCCTGCTGCTGTGGGGGCGCCGCCCGGCGGACCCGTCACGCTGGAGCAGCTCGGCAGGGCCGGACGCCCTGCGCAGGGTCCGGACCCTGCTGAGCGGCTACTGAGCCGCGGTCAGCCGAAGTCGGCGGCGGGCTCGGTGGCGTACCGGCTCATCGTCCGGATCGTCGCCTCGGGGGTCATCGCCCGGCCACCGGCGACCATGTCCTGGAGGTCCCGGAAGTACTGGACGTACAGGTCCGGGGTGAACGTGCTGAGCATGACGGCCGGTTGGTCGGTCACGTTGGCGAACGTGTGCGGGGCTCCCGGCGGGACCATCACGAGGGTGCCCGCGGTGGCGTCGTAGTCGCGGTCCCGGACGGTGAACCGCACGGTGCCGGAGATGACGTAGAAGCCCTCGTCGTGCTGGGCGTGACGGTGCTGCGGCGGGCCCGGGGTGTGCGGGGCGAGCACGGACTCGGCGATTCCCAGCCGGTGCCCGGTGTTGCTCCCGTCTTCGAGGAGGCGCAGTCGCGTGGTGCCCAGCACGATCATCTCGCCGTCATCCGGGCCGACCACCGACACTGCGGGCTCGGCTGCTTCGGCGGACTCGGCGGACTCGGCGGGCAGTTCGCTGTTCTTCGGTTCGAAGGTCATGGCTCGATTGCACTGCGCGGCCCGACGACTGTCCAAGACCAGTCGCGCAGGGCCGATACCGGACGGGTATCGTCGCAGCATGGAGCTACGTACGCTGCGCTATTTCGTAGCGGTCGCCGAGGAACTCCATTTCGGCCGGGCCGCTCGGCGTCTGCACATGAGCCAGCCGCCGCTGAGCCGGGCGATCAAGCAGTTGGAGACCGACCTCGGTGCCTCGCTGCTCGACCGCTCCCCGCTCGGGGTCGCCCTCACACCAGCGGGCGCCGTACTGCTCGACGAGGCCCGTGCCCTGCTCCTTGGGGCCGACCGGGTACGCGGACGCGTGGCCCGTGCGGCCGGTACGGCGACCCTCACCCTCGGCATCCTGGGTGACAGCGCCGACCCGCGCGTCCTGCGGCTGGCCGACGCGTACCGCCGACGGCATCCACACGTGGAAGTACGCGTCCGCGAGGCCGACTTGAGCGATCCGACCTGCGGGCTGCACGCGGGAACGGTCGATGTCGCCCTGACCCGCGGGCCGTTCGACGAGACCGGCCTCACCGTCCACGAACTCCGCACCGACCCGGTGGGCGCGCTCCTGCGCACCGACGACCCGCTCGCCGGTCGAGTGGCCCTGACATTGGCCGACTTGGCGGATCGACGCTGGTTCGTCTTCCCCGAGGGCACCGACCCGCGGTGGCAGGCGTACTGGAACGGCGGGGAGCCGCGCGAGGGGCCCGTGGTGCGAGCCGTGCAGGAGTGCCGTCAGGCCGTCCTGTGGAACGGCACGGTGGGCCTGACGCTCCTGGACCACGACCCCGGGGAGAGCCTGACGGTGGTGCCCCTGACCGACATGCCGCCGAGCCGCCTGGTGATGGCGTGGCGCGAGAGCGCCCCGGCCCCGCTCGTCCACTCGCTCGCCCGTACCGCGGCGGCCGTCCACGGGGCAGGCGTCCGAGGGGTTTCCGACCTAGGGGCTGCCGTCCGCGGGGCATGACCGCACGACAACCCATCAGTCCCGTCGCAGCCCGGGCGCAACGGCAGATTGCCCGAAACGCAACCATTACTTGCCGATCTACGCATTGCCGCCGTGGCACCCCCTTGCCAAGACTCGGACTCGACGAGTCCGCGGTCCCCGGCGCGGGGGCTGCATCGTCGACTCGGCGAACCGGACATCAGCAGACTTGGGGAGAGCCATGCGCAGCAGGAATGTACTCATATCCGGAGCCAGCGTCGCGGGACTGACGCTGGCCCACTGGTTGCAGCGGGCCGGCTTTCGACCCACCGTGGTGGAGCGGGCGCCCGGGCTGCGCAGGGGTGGGCAGGCCATCGACATCCGTGGCTCGGCGTTAGGCGTCGTGGAGCGGATGGGGCTGCTCGACAAGGTCCGCTCCGCCACCACCGACATGCGAGGCATGTCGTTCGTGGACGCCCGGGGCAAGGAGTTGTCCCGGTCCACCGAGGCCACGTTGACCGGCGGTCTGATCGACAACGACGACGTCGAGATCATGCGGGACGACCTGACGACCTTCCTGTTCGACACGAGCCGCTACGGCACGGAGTACCTGTTCGGCGATGTCATCACGTCCGTCGAGCAGAACGAAGACACCGTGGAGGTCCGCTTCCGGCACGAACGGCCGCGGAGCTTCGATCTGGTGATCGGCGCGGACGGACTGCACTCCAATGTGCGGCGGCTGGCATTCGGTCCCGAGTCGGACTTCCTTCATTTCCTGGGCAGTTACCTCGCCATCTTCAGCGTGCAGAACTACCTCGGCCTCGACCACTGGCAGACGTACCACACCAGCGACGACCTGCTGGTCGGCGTCTACAGCGTGCGGCAGAACACCGAGGCGCGGGCGATGCTGCTCTTCGACTCCCCGGAACTCGACTACGACCACCGCGACCTCGATCAGCAGAAGTCGATCCTCGCCGAGCGGTTCGCCGGCGTCGGCTGGGAGACGCCCCGGCTGTTGGAGAGCATGAGGGACGCGCCGGACTTCTACTTCGACTCGATGAGCCAGGTCCACCTCGACCACTGGTCGAACGGCCGCGTCGGGCTCGTCGGGGACGCCGGTTACTGTGCCTCGCCCCGGTCGGGCCAGGGCACCAGCATCGCGATGGTCGGCGCGTACGTGCTCGCCGGCGAACTCGCGAACCACCCGCACGACCACCGCTCCGCCTTCACCCGGTACCAGGACCTGATGCGGGACTACGTCCGCGACAACCAGCGGCTGGCCCAGAACCGGGCGGCCGACACCAACAGGACCCCGCCCGACGAACTCGCCCGCGCGGCCAACTCGATCACCCTGCCGGACTGGCCCCACCTCGGCTGAGGTGTCGGCCGGGCGGTCGGCTCAGCGGCCGCCCGGCGACAGCGGCATCGGTCAGGGAGCCATCTCATAGGTGCCGGACAGCGCCTCGACGCGGTCCCAGACCCGGGCCGAGCGGGCCGCGTCGACGACCGGGCGGCGGACCGCGCCCAGTGCCCAGCCCTGCTGCTCCGGCGTGGCGGAGTCCTTGCCGTGCAGTTCTACGGCGTGCGCGGAGAAGTCCCGTACGAGGACGGCGAAGAGCTCGTCGAGCACGTCGGCGTCCAGGTCCGTCAGGCGTGCCTGCTCCAGGATCAGCTGGCCGTGCACGACAAGGGCGAACAGCTGACCGACGGCGAGGAGCAGGTCGAGGTCGCGGCTCTGCTCCTCGTCGGGCGCGGCGGTGGTCACGAACTCGCAGAGCGCGTCGGCCTGTTCGCGGAAGCGGGCGACGTTGGGCAGCTCCGCGAAGGCGTCGTAGGCCGTACGCCAGTCGTGGAAGCGCACGGATCCAAGACCGCGGGCCGGACCCTGCTGGAAGAGGAAGGCGTCGTCGGCCGCGTCGAGGCGGGTCGGGACGGGCGCGTAGTCCGCCGGGTTCAGCAGGTGGTTGCGCATGAACTTGAGGATCAGGGCGAGGTTGACGTGGACCGTGCCCTCCAGCTTGGGCAGACCGCGGATTTCGACGGCGGCCTGGGCGAAGTAGTTGTCCTTCTCGAAGCCCTTGGCCGCGATCACGTCCCACATCAGGTCGATGACCTTCTCGCCCTCCGTGGTCACCTTCATCTTCGTCATCGGGTTGAAGAGGAGGTAGCGGCGGTCTTCGGGCCCCGCGGAGCGGAAGTAGTCGACGGCCCGGTCGCTGAACAGCTTCATCCCTACGAGGCGCACGTACGCGTCGGTCAACTCGCGCCGCACATGCGGGAAGGCGGTGACGGGGCGGCCGTACAGGATGCGGTTCTGCGCGTGCGTGACGGCCTCGTACATCGCGTGCTCGCAGATGCCGATCGAGGCGGTGCACAGGTTGAACTTGCCGACGTTGACCGTGTTGAGGGCGGCGTCGAAGGCGGCCCGGCCGGAGTGCAGGACGTCCTCGGCGCGGACCGGGTAGTTCTCCAGACGGAACTCGCTGACGTACTTCGAGGAGTCGACGACGTTCTTCACGAGGTGGTACGCCTCGTGGCGGCTGTCGGCGGCGAAGAATACGTAGCCGTCGGGGCCTTCGACGTCGGTGCGGCGGCCGAAGACGGAGACGAGCCCGGCGGCGTTGCCGTTGCCGATGTAGTACTTGCTGCCGGTGGCCCGGAACCCGCCGTCGCCGTCGGGCTCCAGGAGCATGTCGGTGGAGTAGATGTCCGCGCCGTGGGTCTTCTCGGACAGGCCGAAGGCGAACACCTCGCCCTGGGCCAGCAGTTCGGCCGCGCGGGTGCGGGCAGCGGCGTTGTCGCTCTGCCAGACCGGTCCGAGGCCGAGGATGGTGACCTGCCAGGCGTACCAGTAGTCGAGGCCGTAGAAGCCGAAGATCTCGTTCAGGGCGGCGATCCGCGCGGTGTCCCAGCGCTTGTCGCCCTCGCCGTCCCCGGCGGCGGAGGCCGGAGTGAGGAAGGTGGCGAAGAGGCCTTCCTTGGCGGAGAACGCCAGGAAGTCGGCCAGCCAGGCGCGCGAGCGGTAGTCCTCGATGAGCCGGCGCTTGCCACGCTGCTCGAACCAGTCGACCGTCGCGCGCAGCAGCCTGCGGGTCTCGGGGTCGAAGTGCTTCGGGTCGTAGGTGTGCGGGTTGAACAGCAGCGCGTCGGCCATGGCCATTCGCCTTTCCGGCTCGGGGAGTTGAGGAGGGGTGGACGGAAGACTCGGTGGAACAAGGAGCGTGGGTCGGTGGTGGTGGGCGGGCGGGAAGGAGCGGCCCGGGCGGGCGCCCGCGCGGATGCGCTCGGTTCAGCGCTCGGCGCCGAGGCGGTGGAGGGTGGCGATCACGTCGTCGAGCCAGGCGAGCGTCATCCGTTCGTACGCGATGCCGCCGCGCAGCACCACGTGCTGGAGCTCGCGACCCGGGTCGGGTGCGGGGGCCTCGGGTCCGGTGAAGTCGCGAAGCTCTCCGGCGAGATAGTGCGCGAGGCGGTCGACGTGTGCCCTGCGGTGCCGCTCGACCTCGTGGAGCAGGGCGGCGGGGTCGTCGAAGGCCGCCCCACGGATCTTCACGGCGAGCTCGTGCCGGACGCTCTCGGGTTCGATCGGCTCGTGGAGCCACCGCGAGAGGGCGGCCCGGCCGGGGTCGGCGACGGAGTACTCCTTCTTGTCCGGCCGGCCGGCCTGCGCCACCTCACGGGCGTCGATCCAGCCGTCGCCCTCCATCCGCTTGAGGATGCGGTAGATCTGCTGGTGGGTGGCCGCCCAGAAGTAGCCGATGGACCGGTCGAAGCGCCGGGCCAGCTCATAACCGGAGCCCGGCTTCTCCAACAGCGAGACGAGAATCGCGTGCTCAAGCGCCATGCCCGAATCCTTCTATGCAACTCGTTGCATAGACAAGCGGCACCGGCCAGGTGAGACACGGCTCACCCGGTGCCCTTGTGCCGGGTGCCGTTGTCACGTTGGCTCTCTCACCCAGCGCGGCGGCGGGCCGGCGGGCCGCCCCGCGGTGCGAGCCATGAGGAGCGGCCATGAACATCCCCGGTCCCGAGCTCCGGACCGACGGCGGAGCGGGCGCCATCGCGGCAGCGGGCGGCCTGCACCACTACCAGCGACTGCTGCACGCCGCCTACGGCCCCGTCGTACGGTTGCAGCTGCCGGGCGCCGAGACCGCGGTGTCGATCGCCGATCCCGTACTCCTGGAGGCCACAGCCCACCTCGACGAACGGCCGGAGCGGCTCTTCGACTTCCTGACTCCCCTGTTCGAGGCGGGAAACGTACAGGTGCTGCCCGTCGAGGAGCACACCCCCTGGCGTCGCCTGCTGTTGTCGGTCCTGGCCGGGCGCCCCTCCCACGAGCGGCACTTCGCGCGGTTCACGGAGCTGACGACTGCGCCGGCGGACAGCTGGTCCGAAGGCGCCCACGCCGGTACCGACCGGGAACCCGTCGCTCTCCAGAAAGACCTGGGTGATGGCCTCCGTCGTCTCCCGGGCGCCGTAGGGCCCGGGCGGAGCGTGCGCAACTCGCCACGATCGAGGCGCAGTTGATCCTCGCCATTTTGCTCAAGCGCTTCCGGTTCCGGCCGGTGCCAGGGCACAAGGTCGTCCCGATCGAGCGGTTCGTGCTGTGGGCGGCGGACGACATCCGCATGACCGTGCGCCGCCGGGAGTGACCGAAGCCCGCTGGACCTCATGCGCCTTGCCCTGCCCCTTGCCGGATCGCTTACGCCGTGGGGGACTTCGAAGCGGCGGCTTCCAGGTCGTCGATGCTGCCCGACATGATCGTCCGTACGTGTTCGGTGATGAATTCCGCCGGCCAGTCCCACCACCCCACCGCGAGCAGCCGGGCGACATCCGGTTCGCTGTAGCGGCTGCGGATGAGACGGGCCGGGTTTCCTCCGACGATTCCGTAGTCAGGGACGTCGGAGGTGACCACGGCCCCCGCGGCGATGATCGCGCCGTGGCCGATGCGCACGCCGGGCATCACGGTGGCGCCGTGCCCGAACCAGACGTCATGGCCGACGACGGTGTCGCCCCGGTTGGGCAGGCCGGTGAGCAGATCGAAGTGCTCGGCCCATGAGCCACCCATGGTGGGGAAGGGGAACGTCGAAGGCCCGTCCATGCGATGATTGGCCCCGTTCATGATGAACCGCACTCCGGTGCCGAGCGCACAGAACCTGCCGATGATCAGCTTCTCCGGCCCGTAGTGGTAGAGCACGTTGCGCGTTTCGAAAGCGATCGCGTCGTCCGGGTCGTCGTAGTAGGAGTACTCCCCCACCTCGATCAGCGGGGAGGTCACGAGCGGTTTCAGCAGCACCACCCTTGGCTGCCCGGGCATCGGGTGGAGGACCGTGGAGTCGGCGGGTACGGGCATGGGGGCGCTTCCTTTCGTGCGGCGTCCGGCGTCCGGCGTCCGGCGTCCGGCGTCCGGCGTCCGGCGTCCGGCGTCCACGCCATGATCGTCGCGTCACGCTGCCGGGGAAAGTGCTTTCTCCACCCGCCACTCCAACTACCGGGCGCAGGCCCGGTCTTGACGGCCGCCCGCCGTCGCACCGGCGTCGGCAGTCGGCGCGGTGGCGGTCCAACCCGCTTCCACGAAGTCGAAGGTCACGTCGATGATCCGGGCCCCTTCGTCGAGCGACGTGATCGACGGGATCACCCCGAGCGCCGTTCGGGCGACCAGCCGTGAGGCGGTGTCGGGAGCGGCGAGCCCGATGTCGGCGGCGATGACATCCGCCAGCGCCTGCTCGTGGCGCAGCCACATCCTGGCCGAGTAGTCCCGCAGGGCGGGCGTCGTCTCGATGAGCCGATGGAAGCGGTCCAGGTCCGGCTCATTCCTGGCCGCGTCGACCATTCCGTGGAACCAGCGACGCAGGGCCTCGGGAATGGAGACGCCCTCGGGGCGCGTGCGTACGACGTCGAGCAGAGCCTCCTCCTGCTCGTCGTCCTGGTCGAAGACCAGGGCCTCCTTCGAGGGGAAGTGGGCGAACAGCGTGGCGGTCGCCACGTCCGCCTCCTGCGCCACCTCGCGGACGCCGACCGCGTCGTATCCGCGCTCCAGAAACAGCCGCAGGGCGGTCTCCGCAATCGTCCTGCGCGTCTGGGCCTTTTTGCGCTCACGCCGCCCGAGCTGCTCGTTTGTCGCCCCATGTGCCGCCATGAGACAACCATAGCAGTTGTGAAGTCGGAACAGTTCCAATTACAGTACTGTTCCGAAAGGCGCTGCACCGCGGCGTTCCGACCGCCGACTGGAGGAAGCCGTGAACACGTCACCCATCACCCCCGGGGACCCACCGGCGAAAGAGCCGTCCGGACCCATCACCCCCGGGGACCCACCGGCGAAGGAGCCGTCCGGACGTCGGCGGGCATGGCTCGTCATCGTGTGTCTGACCCTGCTCAACTCGATCGGGATGACCGTGGTCTTTCCGGTGCTTCCGTTCGTCACGCTCGAATACGTCGACGCGGGGTCACTCGCCCTGTGGGTCGGCGTCCTCGAATCGGTCAACGCCCTGTGCGCGTTCCTCGTCGCGCCGCTGCTCGGCGGCCTGTCCGACCGGGTGGGCCGTCGCCCGGTCCTGATCATCAGCGCCTTCGGCGCCGCGGCCGGTTATGCGATGTTCGGTGTCGGCGGCGCCTTGTGGGTCCTGGTCGCGGCCCGGGCGGTCCAGGGGCTCACGGCCGGAGACATGCCGGCGATATTCGCCTACGTCGCGGACATCACCCCGGCGAAGGACCGCACCAAGCGGTACGGGCTGCTCGGCGCGCTGACCGGCGTCGGCATGATGGTCGGGCCCGCGATCGGCGGCCTTCTCGCCAAGGTGAGCCTCGATGCCCCGGTCTACGCGACCGCGGTGATCGCCGTCCTGGTGGGTGGGGTCTCCATCTTCGCGCTCCCCGAGAGCCTCGCCCCGCAGCACCGGACGGCGCGGCTGAAGCTCGAAGACCTCCACCCGTTCAAGGTCCTCAAGGACGCCTTCGCCCGCACCGAACTGCGCGCCCTGCTCATGGGATTCACCCTGGTCAGCATCCCGTTCTACTTCTACGCCAACAACCTGTCCGTGCTCGGCAGGGACACCGTGGGATGGGGGCCCACCCAGGTCGGCCTGTTGCTCTCGGTCGCCGGAATTCTCGACATAGCGATCCAGGGCGGACTGCTCGCCCTGCTCCTGCCCCGCATCGGGGAGCGCGGTGTCGTCGTCTCGGGGATCGTCGCCCAGGCAGTGGGCTGCGGCGGCATGGCCCTGGTCGCCCTCTCCCTCGACGCACCCCAACTCCTGGCCGTGGCAGCCCTGTTGTTCGCATCCGGCCAGGGAGCGATGACCGCCGCGCTGGACGGGCTGATGTCCAACGCCGTCGGAGCGGACGAGCAGGGGTGGCTGGCGGGCGGCATCTCCTCCATCGGCTCGGCGATACAGATGACGGCCCCGCTCCTCGCGGGATGGCTGTACGCGAGCACCGGCCACGGCACGCCGTACACCCTCGGCTTCGTGATGATCGTCGCCGCGGCCGTGCTGCTCGTCCGCGCGGTGGCCGCCCCCGCCCGGGAATCCACCGCACCCACACCATGAACCTCCCCCGCATCCCCCGCCCTCCCTGCACTCCTCACGCGGCCCGATCCACCCGATCCACCTGAAGGGACACCACCATGCCGGACAACCAACCCCGCATCGCCATCGTCGGCGCCGGACTCGGCGGCCTGCTGTGCGCCGTCATCCTGCGCGGGCACGGAATCGACACCACGGTCTTCGAAGGCGATCCCGAGCCCGACCACCGCGCGCAGGGCGGCAGTCTCGACCTCGACGAACACACCGGCCAGGCCGCCCTTCGCGCGGCCGGCCTCCACGACGCCTTCCTGGCCCTGGCCCGCCCCGAGGGCCAAGAAGTGCGCGAGTACGACCGCACCGGGCACCTGGTGAACCACGAAGACGCCCCCGCGTCGTCACCCCGCCCCGAGATCGACCGCACGCAGCTGCGCGGCATACTGCTGTCCGCTCTCGGTGAGGGCGAGGTGCGCTGGGGAACGCCGGTCAGCGAGGTGGCGCCGTCTTCCGGCGGGCGAGCCCGCGTCACCCTCGGCACGGGCGGAACCGAAGAGTTCGATCTGGTCGTCGGCGCCGATGGTGCCTGGTCCAGGGTCCGGCCAGCGGTCTCCGACGCCCGCCCCTTCTACACCGGCAACACTCTCGTCGAGACGTGGTTCACCGACGTCGACCGGCAGCACCCCGAACTCGCCGCGACGGTCGGTCACGGCATCATGCTCGCCGTCGACGCGGAGAACACCGGCCACCTCATCATCGGCCAGCGAGGCGGTGACCACACCATCCGCGTCTGCGTCGGGCTCAAGTGCGAGGAGGACTGGGCCGAACGGGCCGCGGTGGACCTGGCGGACAGCGCCGCCGTGCGGGCCCACTTCACGAAGCTGTTCGCCGGCTGGCACGACGATCTGCTGCGCGCGGTCCACGACACGAAGGGGCCCTTCATCAACCGCCCCGTCCACCGGCTCCCGTACCCCCACACCTGGAAGCACCACCCGGCTGTCACGCTGCTCGGCGACGCCGCCCACCTCATGCCGCCCGCCGGGCAGGGCGCCAACCTCGCCCTGCTCGACGCGGCCGATCTCGCCGGCGCCATCCGTGACGCGGTCGCCGAAGGCAGCGCCCTGGGCGGGGCCGTCTCCCGCTACGAGGAGATCATGCAACCGCGCGGGGCGATCGCGGCCGAGCAGTCGGCACGCGCCCTGGAGCAGTGAGGCAGGGATGACGCGGCCGCCTATCCCGACACCGCGTCGACCTGTCTACCGGCGCTGCGCCCGCGGGCCGCGTACCCCCCGTCCCCACCCGGTCCCTCCCCCGCGCCGGCGGAGGGAGGACCGGGCCCATGAGGGTCAGGGGTACGCCCATGGGGGTCAGGGGTACGACACCACCGTGGACGGCGTCGTCGAAGTGCCCGACGTCGGCGCTCCGGCCTCGTTGATGACGTGTTCGTACTGCCCGTTCCCACCGAGCGACACCACGAGCACGCCGTGGAACTTCACCCCGGAGGTGTTCGGAGCGGCGAAGCCGTGGTGCTGGACGATGCCCGTGTCGGCGGTGTAGTTGCAGTAACTGCCGAGCCCCCAGGCCTCGTGCGTGGTGACGTTGTCACCCACCTTGTAAGCGGCGTAGCCCTTGACGTTGCCGTCCTGGACCGCGGCCTGGTTCGGCGCGTCGTAGGCCTTCTCGTTCTGGAAGAAGATGGTGCGGCCGCGCTGGCCCAGCCACTGCACGTCGTACTTGTTGAAGTGCTCCACGAACAGGCCCGTGCAGAGCACGTCGTCGCCGTTGACGACGACGCCGTAGTCCGCCCGGTTGGTGTCCCAGCCCACTCCCGCGCCGTGGTCTGCGCGCCAGACCCAGGTGTGATCGACGATGGTGTTGCGGTTGTTGATGACCATGCTGGTGGTGGCCTTGCCCGCGCCGGCCCCGCCGATGCGCACGAACACGTCCTGCACGGTGGTGGGGTTGGCCGAATGGTCCCGCGAGGCGCCGCTGGGGCCGACCTCAAGGAGCGTGGCGGAGTTGACCGGTCCTGCGTCGATGAGGAATCCGGCGAGGCGTACGCCGTCCACATCGGCGACGCGCAGCGCGGTCACTCCGTTGTCCGGCACGATCGTCGCGTAACCGAGGCCCAGGACAACGGTGTTGGCCCGGTTGACCTGGATGGGCTGGTCGACGTGGTAGATGCCCGGGGTCAACAGCAGGTGGAGGCCTTGTGCGAGGGCCTGGTTCAGGGTGGCCGCGCTCACACCGGGCTTCGCGACATAGAACTGGGACAGGGAGAGCGAGGTGCCCCTGGGCGTACCGTTCCCCCAGGTGACCCCGCGCGCGTTGGTGCGCTTCTCCGGCAGGAAGACCCGGTACTCGCTGCCGTTGAGGTAGAGGAAGGGCTTCTCCCGCGAGACCGGTGTGGTGTCGAGCGTGGTGTACGGCGGATTCGGGAAACTCTGCGCGGGAGCTCCCTGCACGCCGGAGAACACCATGTTCCACACGGCGTTGACCCAGCCGCCGATCACGCTGTCCCGGGTGTACCACTGCTGCTGCGAGTACGGTCCGACCTGGCCGTCGATGCGGCTGTCCGCGATGTAGCCGCCGCTGGCCCAGCCGTAGCCGGACGGCGCGAGGTTGAGGCCGCCGCGCACATGCATCCGCCGGAAGGGCGCGGCCTGGGCGACGGCCCAGCGGTCGGTGCCGTTGACCGGGACGAGGGCGAGGTTCTCCGCGGAGCGCCAGAAGTTCTGGGTGGCGTTGCCGTTGGCCCAGCCTGCGTCGACCGTCACGTCCCCGTTGATGGTGGTGTCGTCCGGGGAAAGCCCGAGCCCGGCGATCGAGGTGTAGAAACCGATCTGGGCATTGAGGCCGCTGTAGGTACCGGGCTTGAACAGCAGGGCGTAGCGGCCCGTGCCGAACTGCGCGGACTCCTGCTGGTGGAAGATCTGGTCGAGCTTCGCCTGTATGCCGGAGGTGCCCGGATCGAAGACCAGCACGTTGGGGCCGAGGTCTCCCCCGCCGGGCAGGGCACGCGGCCGGACGGTCGAGGGCACCGCCGAGGCGGGGGCGGCGAGGCCCGTGAGCAGAGGCGCCGAGGCGGCCGTCGCGGCCACGGCTCCGAGCACGGTGCGGCGGCTGACCGTGGACGGGCGGGGGGCGCTGGATTCGGGCGGAACTGGGGGCATGGGGCGACTCTCCTGGTTCAAGAGGTGAACGAAGGGGGGCGGGGGAGCGCTCTCTCGCCGGGGAATGCTTCATCCCGCTGAAGGCAACGTCAAGGCCTCCGGCAGAAATCCTCGGGGTTTGCGTTCACAGGTCGTCATCTTGCCGATGGGCACCTGACGACCTGCCAGATGTTACGCAACTGCCGTTGCCCGTATGGCCATGGGGTTCTTCGACCGGGCCCACGCGCCGCCCCTCCTTCTCCTGTCACATCTCTTGACACCTTCGCTTCGGCGCCCCGAGACTCCAGATCGGGAGAGCGCTCTCCCGGTCACCGGCCGGTGAACTCGCGCAGCCGGTGGCCCGCTCTGCCTCCCCATCCCCCACCTTCAGGAGGTCTCCATGCCACGGAGATCGAAGCTCCTTTCCGGCACACTGATCGCGGGCGCGGTCCTGCTGACCACACTGGGCCTCGGCGGTGTCGCCGCGAGCGTCGACGCACCCGCCGGCGGTTCCCCCGCCGCTTCGTCGGCCGTCGCCGCGCAGGGTCACGACATGAGCGGGATGGCGGGGATGCCCGCGTCCACCGCCAGCTCGCCCGACGACCCGGACGGCGACGGCTACATTCCGGCGAATCCGCCGGTCACCGGCGTATCGCCGTCCACGCAGGACCCGCCGCACCGCTACTTCCACGAGTTCCAGGCGAACTGTTCGGTGACGCACACCGCGCCGGACGACCCGATCGTCTACCCGCAGCAACCGGGCAAATCCCATGACCACACCTTCATGGGCAACACCACGACCAACGCCAACAGCACCACCGCTTCGCTGGACGCGGGATCCACGACCTGCAAGGCACCCGGCGACAAGTCGGGGTACTGGATGCCCTCGCTGTTCAACGGCGCCCAGAAGATCCTGCCGGTGGGCCCCCAGACGATCTACTACAAGGCCGGTGTCACCGACTACACCAGCGTCCGCCCCTTCCCCAAGGGACTGCGGTTCGTGGTGGCCAACCCCATGCAGTCGGCCGACGAGTTCCGCCACCACCCCGGCTTCGTCGAAGGCTGGGAGTGCGGTGACAGCTTCTTCAACGTCAACTTCCCGACCAACTGCCCGAGCCGGGCCGACGTCCAGCTCAACATCCGTTTCCAGGCACCCAGTTGCTGGGACGGGAAGTACCTCGACACGCCCGATCACAAGAGCCACATGGCCTACCCGGTGGTCAAGCCCGGCACCAACGACAACGTCTGCCCGGCCGACCACCCCGTCGCCCTGCCGATGATCGAGTTCAAGATGGCCTTCCCGGTCAACGGCGACCTCTCCCAGGCGAAGCTCGCGAGTGGTGCGAGCTACTCGTTCCACTACGACTTCTTCAACGCCTGGGACGACGCCACGCTCAAGGCACTCGTGAACCACTGCGTCGTCGGTGGTCTGCAGTGCGACGCGCGCGGCTACGACCAGACCCACCCCGAGGCAGGCGCCGCTCTGGACGAGAACTACCGCCTGCCCTAGAGGAGTTCACCCTCCCCCATACGCCGGCCCGGCCGCCCACTCGTCCCGCCGCGGCCGGGCCGGCCACCCCTTCCCGCCCCCACATCCGAAGAGGACCCGCAATGAGCCGACCACCTCGCACCCGCCCACGCCGTCTGCTGGCCCCCCTGGCCGCAGGAGTCCTGACCGTCGGCGCGCTCGCCGCCCTGCCCGCGACGAGCGCGCACGCCGCCGGAAGCGTCGTCAAGGTAACCGGAACCCAGGGCAACTGGCAGCTGTCCGTGGACGGGCACCCGTACCAGGTCAAGGGCCTGACCTGGGGTCCCTCCGTCGCAGATGCCGACAAGTACCTGCCCGACCTGCAGTCCATGGGTGTCAACACCATCCGCACCTGGGGCACCGACGCGTCCAGCAAGCCGCTCTTCGACTCGGCCGCGGCGCACGGCATCAAGGTGATCGCGGGGTTCTGGCTGCAGCCGGGCGGCGGTCCCGGTTCGGGCGGATGTGTCAACTACCTGACCGACACGGCGTACAAGAACCAGGTGCTCGACGAGTTCCCGAAGTGGGTCCAGACCTACAAGGACAACCCCGGGGTCCTGATGTGGGACGTCGGCAACGAGTCCGTGCTCGGCCTCCAGAACTGTTACAGCGGAACCGACTTGGAGCAGCAGCGCAACGCGTACACCACCCTCGTCAACGACATCACCAAGAAGATCCACAGCATCGACCCGAACCACCCGGTGACCTCGACGGACGCCTGGGTGGGAGCGTGGCCGTACTTCAAGAAGAACGCGCCCGATCTCGACCTGTACGCGGTCAACTCCTACAACGCCGTGTGTGACGTCAAGTCGGCCTGGCAGCAGGGCGGTTACACCAAGCCGTACATCGTCACGGAGACCGGGCCCGCCGGCGAGTGGGAGGTGCCCAACGACGCCAACGGGGTGCCACAGGAGCCCACCGACCAGGCCAAGGCCGACGGTTACACCAAGGCGTGGGGCTGCATCACGGGACACAAGGGTGTCGCCCTGGGCGCGACGATGTTCCACTACGGCACGGAGTACGACTTCGGCGGCATCTGGTTCAACCTCCTCCCCGCCGGACAGAAGCGTCTTTCGTACTATGCGGTGAAGCGTGCCTACGGCGCGGACACCTCCCACGACAACACTCCCCCGGTCATCTCCGCCCTGGACGTCGAGGGCGGCGCGGGCAGTGTGCAGGCCGGCCGTGATGTCACGCTGGACGTCCGGGCCACCGACCCCAACGGCGATCCGATCACCTATGAGGTCCTGGACAACAGCAACTACATCGACACGAGCAAGCAGTTGGTGTCCCAGCCGTTCACCAACCTGGGCGGCGGCAGGCTGAAGTTCACCGCGCCGGACCGGCCCGGCGTCTGGAAGGTCTACGTCAAGGCGACCGACGGCCACGGCAACGTCGGGGTCGAGACCCGCTCCATCAAGGTCGTGCCGCCCGTGGTGAACGGGACCAATGTCGCGCGCGGCAAGCCCGCCACCGCCTCGTCGTTCCAGGCGAGTTACGGCGACTGCCCGTGCACGGCGGCCAACGCGGTCGACGGCAACAGCACCACCCGCTGGGCCAGCGACTGGAGCGACCCGCAGTGGCTCCAGGTCGACCTCGGCACCCGCACGTCGTTCAAGCACGTGCAGTTGCTGTGGGAGGCCTCGTACGCCAAGGCCTACACCATCCAGACGTCCGACGACGGCAAGACCTGGGCGACCCTGCGCACGGTGACCGACGGCAACGGCGGTGTGGACGACTTCGATCTGCAGGGCACCGGCCGCTACGTCCGCGTCAACGGTACCGCGCGCGGCACCGGTTACGGCTACTCGCTGTACGAGTTCGGCATCTACAACTGACGGTCCGTCACTACTCGGCACGGGGACGGACGACAAGGGGGAACGGCATGACGGACGAGGACGAACTCGACCGGCTGATCGACAAGCTCACGCCGGAGGCGAAGGTCAGGCTGCTCACGGGCGCCGACACCTGGCGCACGGCGGCGGAACCGGCCGTCGAGCTGCGGCCGTGGGTGATGTCGGACGGACCGGCCGGCGTACGCGGCCCGTCGTGGGACGAGCGGCACACCGCCGTCCTGCTGCCCTCGGCCACCGCGCTCGCCGCCACCTGGGACGAGCCGCTGGTCGAGCGGCTCGGCTCGCTCCTCGCCCTGGAGGCGCGGCGCAAGGGCGTTCACGTGGTCCTCGCGCCGAACCTCAATCTGCACCGCAGCCCCCTCGGCGGCCGGCACTTCGAGTGCCTCTCGGAGGACCCCGAGCTGACCGGCCGCATGGGGGCAGCCCTGGTACGCGGCGTCCAGGCACAGGGGGTGGCCGCCGCGGCCAAGCACTACGTGGCCAATGACTCCGAGACGGACCGGCTCACCGTGGACGTACGGGTCGGTGAGCGGGCGCTCCGAGAGGTGTACCTCGCGCCGTTCGAGGCGGCCGTCGCGGCCGGCGTCCGGGTCGTCATGGCGGGCTACAACGCGGTCAACGGCACGACCGCCACGGCGAGTTCACTGCTCGGCACCCCGCTGCGGACCGAGTGGGGCTTCGACGGTGTGGTCGTCTCGGACTGGGGAGCGGTCCGCACCACGCACGAGACCGCGCGCGCCGGTCTCGATCTGGCGATGCCCGGGCCCGACGGGGTGTGGGGTGAGGCACTGCTGCGCGCGGTCGAGAGGGGTGAGGTCACCCAGGACGCGGTGGACGCCAAGGTACGCAACGTGCTGCGACTGGCCGACTGGCTGGGGGTGTTGGGGCCGGTGGGCCGGCCCTCGGGCCGGCCGCGCCCGCGCCCCGCGGCGGTGCGGGCCCTGGTACGGCGGGCGGCCGCCGCCGGGACGGTCCTGCTGGCCAACCGTGACGTGTTGCCACTGGATGCCGAGCAACTGACCACGGTGGCCGTCATCGGTGCCCGGGCCGCACGCACCCGCACCCAGGGGGGTGGCAGCGCCGGGGTGTTCCCGCAGGCCGAGGTCGGTGTCCTGGACGGCATCCGGGGGCGGCTGCGCGGCCGGGCGAAAGTGGTGCACGTGCCCGGCCCCGGCCTCGCCGGGCCACCGCCCGCGCTCGACGGCACCCTGTGCACCGACCCGGACTCCGGAGCGCCCGGGGTCCTGCTGCGGGTCCTGGACGCCGATGGAGTCGAGCTGTACACCGAACACCGCTTCTGCGCACGGCAGTTGGAGCCACCCCTGCCGCCGGGGGCGCACACGGTGGAGATCAGGGCCCAGTTGCATCCGCGTGAAACGGGTGCCTGGACGTTGGGCATCGCCGGTTTCGGCCGGATGAGTCTTCGTCTGGACGGACGGGAGCTCCTCGCCGACGACTTCCCCAGGGAGACAGACGACCCGGCCCTCATCCATGTCATGCCTCCGGTCCACACCGTCACCGCCGATCTCACGGCAGGCACGCTGCCCCTTCTCGTCGCGCGCCGCGAACTCGCCCCGGACACAGGTCGTGCGGTGGTCGTCTGTGCCTCGCCGCCCGTCCCCGACACGGCCACCGCACTCGACGCCGCCGTGCGGGCGGCCCGCTCGTCGGACGTGGCGATCGTGGTCGTCGGCACGACGGAGGACGACGAGTGCGAGGGCCGCGACCGCGTTCACCTGCGGCTCGGCGGCGATCAGGACGCCCTGGTCCACGCGGTGGCGGCGGCCAACCCCCGTACGGTGGTGATCGTCAACAGCGGCGGTCCGGTGGAGCTGCCCTGGCGCCACGAGGTCGGGGCGCTGCTCCTTTCGTGGTTTCCCGGTCAGGAGG
Organism: Streptomyces xanthochromogenes; assembly: GCF_014650455.1. Classification (GTDB taxonomy): domain Bacteria; phylum Actinomycetota; class Actinomycetes; order Streptomycetales; family Streptomycetaceae; genus Streptomyces; species Streptomyces xanthochromogenes. Next base: position 602,698 of record NZ_BMUZ01000003.1, read on the forward strand.
GCGGTGCGGCCCTCGCCGATGTGGTGTTCGGGCTGCGGGAGCCGGGCGGACGGCTTCCCACCACCTGGCCGGCCGCGCTCGCGGACGCCCCGGTCACCAGCACCTCCCCGCTCGACGGGCGTCTCGAATACACCGAGGGGCTGCACATCGGGCACCGGGCCTGGCTGCGGGCGGGCCGGACGCCCGCCTACTGGTTCGGACACGGTCTGGGGTTCACGACCTGGGACTACGAGGAGCTGGACGGGCCGTCGGAGGTCGAGGCGGGCGAGTCCTTCGGTGTGCGCGTCCGGGTACGCAACACCGGCGCCCGCCCCGGGCGTGAGGTGGTCCAGGTGTATCTGGCCCGCCCCGGAGGAGCGGTGGAGTACCCGCGACGGTGGCTCGCGGGCTACGCGGCCGTGCACGCCCGCGCCGGACAGACCGTGACGGCGGTCGTACGCGTCCCGGCGAGGGCGCTGCGGCACTGGGACGAGCGCGCCGGCGGGTGGCGTACCGAAGCGGGGGCCTTCCGGGTGCTCGCGGGGCCCTCGGCGGGGCACGTACCGCTGTCCCTGGAAGTGGAGCTGCGGGCGGCCGGCTGAACGGCTCGCACCTGCGCGGGAGCGTCGGGCACGGCATGGCCGTGAGTGGAGGGAGAGCGCTCTATACGGTGTCCCCGGCATGCCGTTAAGGTGCGGGGCATGAGCAGGCAGGCCCCCACCCTCGAGGACGTCGCCCGCGAGGCGGGCGTCTCCCGGGCGACCGTGTCCCGGGTCGTCAACGGCGTCCGCAATGTGGATCCGGCGATCCAGGAACAGGTACAGCGGGCGATCGAGCGGACCGGCTACGCACCCAACCGTGCGGCCCGGTCCCTGGTGACCCGGCGCGCCGAGACCATCGCCCTGGTGGTGTCCGGCGCGGGCGGCGGCCCCGAGGAGAGCCAGGAGGCCTTCGCCGCCCGGGTCTTCGCCGACCCCTTCTTCGGCCGGGTGGTCGCGGGGGTGGTCGGCTTCCTGCGGCCGCGCTCGATGCACCCGGTGCTCATGTTCGCCGAGTCGGCCGACGACCGGCACGAGGTACTGACCTATCTGCGGCAGGGCCGCGCCGATGGCGCGCTGGTCGTCTCGACCCACCCGGACGACCCCCTGCCCACCCTGCTCGCCGCGGCGCACCTGCCCAGCGTGCTGTTCGCCCGTCCGACGCCCCCCGTGCCACTGAGCTATGTGGACCTGGACCACCGCGACGGCGGACGGCTCGCCGCCCAGCGGCTCCTGGAGCGCGGGTGCCGACGCCCCGCGACCGTGGCCGGCCCCCTGGCCGTCCCGGCCAGCCAGGAACGGCTGGCCGGGTTCCGCGACACGATGGCACGGGGTGGCCATCCGTATGTGCCGGTCGCCGAGGGCGGCTTCACCCTGGACAGCGGCATCGCCGCCATGGCCCGCCTCCTTGCCGAACACCCGGACGTGGACGGCGTGTTCGCCGCCAACGACCTCATGGCCCAGGGTGTCTGCCAGCTCCTGCGGGAGCGGGGGCGGCGGGTGCCCGACGACGTGGCGGTGATCGGGTTCGACGACTCCGGCATCGCGCTGTCCTGCCGCCCCCCGCTGACCACGGTCCGCCAGCCGGTGGAGCAGATGGCCGCGGAGATGGCCCGTCTCCTGGACCAGCACATCCGCGGCGAGCGCACGGAGGCGACGTCCGTGGTCTTCGACCCCGAACTCGTAGTCCGCGAGACGGCCTAGCCACGGCCGGCCCGGGGGACGAGCGCGCCTCTCCCCATCCGGTGGGATGACCCGCCACGACACCATCCACCGCTCGCACAGGCTGAGTTGACGGTGTATCACCAGCGGCGGGGTGCCATGTCACTTCGCGACCCACCAGCGAGCCCTGAACCCATCAACATCGGCGTCGGGCTCAACACCCCTCCGAGACACAACCGTTGCAAAGTGCGGTCCGCTCGCGGCGTCGCAGGTGACAGGCCGTACGGCCACCACATACACCGACTCGGGCGGCTCCTCCGGCGAGTTCGTTGGGTGAGACACCCTGCTTTACATCTTGACGCCTCACTTCCGGCGCCGCTTAACTCACGTCTTAAATTAAGCCATGCGGACCTTCAGGAGTCGAACGCCGCCGTTCCGGCGTCTCCGAAGGCGCCCTCACGGTTTTCGACTCCCGGGAAGGGACACCAGGGGCCATGCGCACCATCAGAGCCGCGGCCATAGGCGCCGCCACCCTGTCACTCGCACTCGCGGCCACGGCCTGCGGCGGCGGCTCCGCCTCCGGCGGCGGTTCCAACGACTCGCCCAAGACGCTCACTTACTGGGCTTCGAACCAGGGCGCCAGCATCTCGGTGGACGAGAAGGTCCTCCGTCCCGAGCTCGACAAGTTCGAGAAGCAGACGGGAATCAAGGTGAAGCTGGAGGTCGTGCCCTGGTCGGATCTGCTGAACCGGATCCTGACCGCCACCACGTCGGGCCAGGGTCCGGACGTGATGAACATCGGCAACACCTGGAGCGCCTCCCTGCAGGCGACCGGCGCGCTGCTGCCGTGGGACGCGGCCAACTTCTCCAAGATCGGCGGCAAGGACCGGTTCGTCGACTCGGCGCTCGGCTCCACCGGAGTACCGGGCAAGGATCCGGCCGCGGTGCCGCTGTACTCGATGTCGTACGCGCTCTACTACAACAAGCAGGCCTTCGCCGATGCGGGCATCACCAAGCCACCGGCCACCTGGGACGAGTTGGTCGCCGACGGCAAGAAGATCGAGGCCACGGGCAAGAACGGGCTCGGCGCCGAAGGCTCCAACCTGTCGAACAACATCCACCAGGTCTTCGTCCTCGCCAAGCAGCACGGCGCCGAGTTCTTCACCGCGGACGGCAGGCCCAGCTTCACCAGTGACGGTGCGGTCGCGGCGGTCAAGCAGTACGTCGATCTGATGGCCAAGGACAAGGTCGTCAACCAGAGCAACGCCGAGTACGCCCAGAACCAGTCCCTGAGCGACTTCGCCAAGGGCAAGACCGGGATGGTGCTGTGGCAGACCGCATCGGCCACCTTCAAGTCCCTGGGGATGAAGGACTCCGACTGGGGTGTGGCCGCGGCTCCCGTGCAGTCCGGAGCGCCCGGGACCGGAGCGCAGACCAACTCGATGGTCGCCGGCATCAACATGGCGGTCTTCAAGAACACCCACAACCTCGACGGCGCGGCCCAGTTCGTGAAGTTCATGACCAGTGACGAGGAGCAGAAGCTCCTCAACACCACGTACGGGTCCATCCCGCCGGTCAAGTCCGCGCAGTCGGACCCGGCGTTCAACTCCCAGGCGACCGCCGTCCTCAGGCAGACCCTGGCGAGCAGTGCGCAGGCGCTGCCGCAGGTGCCCGACGAGTCGCAGTTCGAGACGGCCGTCGGCACCGCGGTGAAGGACCTGTTCGCCGACGCGGCCGCCGGCCGCGCGGTGACCACCGAGTCGGTGAAGGCCAAGCTGCAAAAGGCCCAGCAGCAGATGCCCGCGAAGTGAGGACCGACACCCTCATGACGACCACGGCCCCTCCCGCAGGCACGCGGTCGGTGCCCGAGCACTCCCCCGGGGAGGCGCGCGGCCCGCGCCGCCCCGGGCGGATCAGGCGCATCGGACTGCCCTACCTGCTCCTGCTCCCGGCCCTGCTCCTCGAACTCCTCGTCCACCTGGTGCCGATGGTCATCGGCGTCGCGATGAGCTTCAAGGAACTCACCCAGTTCTACATCCGCGACTGGGGCACCGCGCCCTGGTCCGGCACCGGCAACTACCGTCTGGCGGTGGACTTCCACGGCGCCGTGGGCGAAGCGCTGCTGCACTCGTTCCTGGTGACCGTGGTCTTCACGCTCCTGTCGGTCAGCCTGTGCTGGCTGATCGGCACCGCTGCCGCGCTCTACCTCCAGGACAACTTCCGCGGCCGGGGCGTGCTGCGGACCATCTTCCTGGTGCCGTACGCGCTGCCCGTCTACGCGGCCGTCATCACCTGGGCGTTCATGTTCCAGCACGACAACGGTCTGGTGAACCACGTCCTGCACGACCAGCTGCACCTCACCGACGAGCCCTCCTTCTGGCTCATCGGCGACAACAGCTTCTACGCCCTGCTGATCGTGTCGGTGTGGAAGGGCTGGCCGTTCGCCTTCCTCATCGTGATGGCCGGCCTCCAGAACATCCCGAAGGAGCTCTACGAGGCCGCCGCACTCGACGGCGCCGGCATGCTGCAGCAGATCCGCCGGATCACCCTGCCCTCGCTGCGCCCGGTCAACCAGGTGCTCGTCCTGGTGCTCTTCCTTTGGACGTTCAACGACTTCAACACGCCGTACGTCCTGTTCGGCAAGTCCGCGCCCGCGGCGGCTGACCTGATCTCCATCCACATCTACCAGTCGTCCTTCGTCACCTGGAACTTCGGCACCGGCTCCGCCATGTCCGTCCTGCTGCTGCTCTTCCTGCTGATCGTGACGGGCGGCTATCTGCTGCTGACCTCCCGAGGAAGGAAGACGCCCGATGTCTAGCACCGCCGAAGCACCCCGGACGTCCCGCCGCCACCCGGCGCCCTCGCCGATGGCGCCGCCGCGCTCCTTCCTGTGGTCGCGGCGCCTCTTCCTCACCCTGCTGACCGGCTTCGTGCTGCTGCCCGTGTACGTCATGGTGTCCAGCTCGCTCAAGCCGCTCCAGGACGTCTCCGGGAAGTTCCGCTGGCTGCCCAGCGGTCTGACGATCCGCCCGTACATCGACATCTGGTCGACGGTCCCGCTGGCGCGGTACTTCGTGAACTCGCTGATCGTGGCGGGCACCGCGACGGTCTGCTCGGTCGTGATCGCGGTGTTCGCGGCGTACGCGGTCAGCCGGTACTCCTTCCGCGGCAAGCGCGTCTTCACGGTCACCGTGCTGTCCACGCAGATGTTCCCGGGCATCCTGTTCCTGCTGCCGCTGTTCCTGATCTACGTCAACATCGGCAACGCCACCGGCGTCGCCCTGTTCGGCTCGCGCGGCGGGCTGATCCTGACGTACCTCACGTTCTCGCTGCCGTTCTCCATCTGGATGCTGATCGGGTACTTCGACTCGGTACCGCGCGACCTGGACGAGGCGGCCCTGGTGGACGGCTGCGGCCCGCTCGGCGCGCTGTTCCGCGTCGTGGTGCCGGCCGCGATGCCGGGCATCGTCGCGGTCGCGGTCTACGCCTTCATGACGGCGTGGGGCGAGGTGCTCTTCGCCTCCGTCATGACCAACGACAACACCCGCACCCTCGCCGTGGGACTCCAGGGCTACTCCACGCTCAACGACGTGTACTGGAACCAGATCATGGCCGCCTCCCTCGTCGTGAGCGTCCCCGTGGTCGCCGGGTTCCTGCTGCTCCAGCGCTATCTCGTCGCCGGGCTGACGGCGGGCGCCGTCAAGTGACCAACTCCCGCATTCCGAAAGGGACTCACGTGTCCGCACCGATCGACTTCGCCGCCCTTCCGCACGACTTCCTGTGGGGCACGGCCACCTCGGCGTACCAGATCGAGGGTGCCGTAGCCGAAGACGGCCGCTCGCCGTCCATCTGGGACACCTTCTCGCACAGCCCCGGCAAGATCGACAACGACGACCACGGGGACATCGCCTGCGACCACTACCACCGCTGGCCCCAGGACGTGGCCCTGATGAGGCAACTGGGCGTCGACGCCTACCGGTTGTCGATCGCCTGGCCGCGCGTGATGCCGGGCGGCGACGGTCCGGTCAACGCCCGGGGCCTCGACTTCTACGACCGGCTCATCGACGGGCTCCTCGCCGCGGGGATCACGCCCTCCGTCACCCTCTACCACTGGGACCTCCCGCAGGTCCTCCAGGACCGGGGCGGCTGGCCCGAGCGCGAGACCGCCGAGCACTTCGCCGCGTACGCCTCGGTCGTCGCCGAGCGCCTGGGCGACCGGGTGTCGCACTGGGCCACCCTCAACGAGCCCCTGTGCTCGGCCTGGATCGGCCATCTGGAAGGCAGGATGGCCCCCGGCCTCACCGATCTCACCGCGGCGGTCCGCGCCTCCTACCACCTGCTCCTCGGCCACGGCTTGGCCACCCAGGCGATCCGCGCCGCGGCACCGGGCGCCGAGATCGGCATCGTCAACAACCTCTCCCCCGTGCACCCGGCCACCGACCGCACCGAGGACCTGGCCGCCGCCCGGCGCGTGGACGGTCACGTCAACCGATGGTGGCTCGACCCCGTCCACGGCCGCGGCTTCCCGGCCGATATGCGCGAGGTGTACGGCGTCGAACTCCCCGAGCGTCCGGGCGACCTGGAAACCATCGCGGCCCCACTCGACTGGCTGGGCCTCAACTACTACTTCCCGGCGTACGTCGCCGACGACCCCAACGGCCCTGTCCCGTACGGCACTTCGATCCGCCGGGACGATGTTCCGCGTACCGGGATGGACTGGGAGATCGAGGCGGACGGCATCGAGTCCCTGCTGCTTCGGCTGACCGAGGACTACGGCGCCCGGAAGATCTACGTCACGGAGAACGGCTCGTCCTTCCCCGACGTGGTCCGCCCCGACGGCACCATCGACGACCGGGAGCGGGTGGACTACCTGGAGCGCCATCTGTCCGCCTGCACGTCGGCGGCCCGCAAGGGCGCCCCGCTCGCCGGGTACTTCGCCTGGTCGCTCCTGGACAACTTCGAGTGGGCCTACGGCTACGACAAGCGCTTCGGCCTCGTCCATGTCGACTACGCGACCCAGACCCGCACGGTCAAGGCCAGCGGGCACCGGTACGCGGACATCGTCCGGGCCCACCGCACCATCCACGCCGGCTGATCTCCACCCCGCCCCGAATCGGTGGGCCCTCGCACTCGCGGCCCAGCGCACGCCGTGCGCCGAATGCCGAATGCCGTTCGGCGTTCGGCGTTCGGTGTTCGGCGTCACGAGTCCACGAAGGCAGTGCCAGCCGAACAGCTTGTGAAGGGCATGTGAAACACTGCGGGGAGCATGCGGCACATCTTGTTGGTGGTGCCGCTGTTGAACCTGCAACAGGGGGGAATTCAATGACGTACTTCAAGAACCGCCGCGTCCTGAACGGGATCGCGGCCACGGCACTCGGTCTGGCGATTGCGGGCACCGCCGCCGTGGGCTCCGCCTCGGCCGACGCGAACCCGATCGGTGCGGCCACCAAGCGCGCCGAGGCCGTACAGAAGTCGCACAAGGTCACGCCGCCGACGTTCGCAGCGCCGCGCGCCGCCGCCGGGCAGGGTGTCGTGAACACCCCGGCGTTCGACCTGACCGCGATCGACCAGCGGGGCAGCATCTACCTCTACCGCCAGAACCACGCGGGCGGGCTGGAGTCGGGCGTCAAGCTCATCGACGCCAGCGAGATCGACTACACCCCCGAGGTCCAGAGCCAGGCCGTCGACAACAACAGGGACGGCGTGGAGGACGGCTTCTACAGCTGGTGGGACGGGCAGCTGAACTTCACGTCCACCGCCTCGGACATCAACACCATCACCGTTGGCGGCGGCTGGGACATCTACGACAAGGTCCTCTCGCCCGGCGACCTCGGTGGCGCCGCGGAGTCGGACATCATCGGCATCGACAAGGCCGGTGTGCTGTGGACGTACCTCGCGTACGCCGACGGCCGGGTGACCCCGCGCACCAAGATCGGCTCGGGCTGGGACGCGTACACCCAGATCGCCGGCCAGGGTGACCTGACCGGGGACGGCCGGGCCGACATCGTCGCCCGCGACAAGTCCGGCGTGCTGTGGCTGTACAAGGGCACCGGCAACTACAAGGCGCCGTTCGCCCCGCGCATCAAGATCGGCGCGGGCTGGAACGCATACGACAAGCTGCTGTCGCTCGGCGACATGAACAGCGACGGCAAGGCCGACCTGCTGGCCCGCGCCGCCAACGGCGACCTCTACTTCTACCGGGGCACCGGCAACGCCGCCGCCCCGTACGCCCCGGCCGTCAAGATCGGCTTCGGGTACAACATGTTCCGCATGATGGGTTCCTGACCTTCCATCAGGTCATTGCGCCATGCGCCCCGGTCGTCTGCGGACGGCCGGGGCGTTTCCCGTGCCGAAGGCGCCAGGGGTGCCCTACGACCCCCTCGGCACGGGCACGACGTTTGCCGGCCGCGTTGCAGCGCACGGTCCAGGTGCCGGGGATGCGAGACGCTGGACGCCGATCGGCATGCGCGCCCGCGTCGGACGGCCCCCTCGGCCGCGCCTTCGTCACCGCTTCAGAAGGACCACCGTGTGTGCGTGAAAGCTCCGTCGTCCCGGCCGAAGCCGTACGCCGTTTCCGGGGCAACCGCGAAAACCAGCACGTCGCCCTTGCGGAAGGCGTCCCCGATGCCGTGGAAGGTGCCTTCGGGCGCGGTGATGTGGGCTCCGTACTTGGTCTCGTACGCCGCGATCACCTGCTCGACGACCGCCGGGTCGCGGACGGCTCGGGCCCTGCCCTCGACGATCAGGTCGAGACCTTCGGTGAGTGAGTTTCCCCCGGTGGTGAGGGCGCAGTGGTCGTCATGGGCGAGGTTCTTCGCCTTCTGCTCGTCCGGACCGGTGGAGAAGTACAGCACGCCGTCATGCCAGGCGGCGATGACCGGCGTGACGTGCAGCCGCCCGTCGGGCCGCACCGTGGAGACCCAGAAGATCTCGGCCTGTGTCAGCTGCCGCTGCGCCTCGGCCCACTCGGTGGCGTCGGCCCCCGCGGCGCCGGGCCTCGGGTTGAGCGCGGAGCTGTAGCGGGCGTCGAGCTCGGTGGTGGGCTGCTGGGCGGATCCGTGTGTCGGCATGGCGGATCTCCTTTCGTTCTCCTCCATAACGACTCCCGGGGCGGGTGGAAATCATCGGCCGGCCGTTCTGCTGCCCCGGGGCGAGCGGAGCCGCACGGCGAGCGGGCGGGTGCGGGGCTGCTCCGGCCCCGCGCCCGCCCGCCCTCGCGATCCGCCAGGTCCGAGACCCGGACGTCGCGCTTACGGCCTGACTGCTACTTCCAGGTGTCGTTCAAGGTCTCCGAGCCGGACGCGGACGCCGTATGGACACGGTTGGCTCCGGACTCCCAAGTGACGTTCCCCGAGGCGTCCTTGACGATGTACTTGTACTCGAACCGGGTGTTCGCCGGGGTGTTCACCGTGGCCGACCACACGGGGTAGGAGGCCGAGGACAGGGCCACGGCGGCGTTCGGGTCCCAGTTGCCGAGGGCCGGGAGCGAGCCGACCACGTACACGTTCTGACCCCACACCGTCGTCTTCGTCTCGTGGAAGGTCTCGCTCACGGTCCCGGACGTCGTCGGTGTCGGCGTGGGCGACGACGTCGGGCAGGTGCCGTTGCACGCGGCGCCGGCCGCGTACAGCGCCACCGAGTCACCCGCGCCGACCGTGACCGTGGCCTGGCCCGAGGAGCTGACGGTGACCGCCGGACCCGTGCAGCTGCCGCCCGTGGCGGGGTTGCCATGGATGACATCGCAGTACGTCCCCGCCGCGAGGCCGGTGGTGAAGGTCTGGGTGACCGCGCTCGCGCCATTGTTGATGGCGACCCATGCCGCGTTGCCCCGGCTGAAGGCGATGGCGTTGGCGCCGTTGTCCCACCAGTTGGCCACGCTCTGTCCCTTGGCGGCGTTGTGCCATCCCACCATGTTGGCGATGCCCTGGGTGCGGTCCGCACAGTTCCAGGCGCCGGCGGAGCAGTCGGTGTCGCCGACGTAGCCGTTCGCGTCTGCGGGCGGCGAGTCGTCGCTGCTGTTGAACCGGAACCCCGAGTAGACCTGCGGGGTGCCGTAGCCCCAGGCGAGTTCGAAGATGTGGGCCAGGGTGTACTTGGAGCCGTCCTTGTAGGTGAGCGTGCTGTTGTCGCGCTCCAGGTCGTGGTTGGTCACCATGACCGCGGATTTGTCGCTCGGCTCGAACCCCCAACCCTGCCCGAACGTCTTCAAGTTGGCGATGCTGCCGTTGAACTGGTCCTTGAGCTTGTGGGCGTAGGTGAATTCCAGGACGCTTCCGTTGCCCTCGAAGGCGCTGGGCGCGAGCTGTCCGCTGCCGCCGGGTATGACCTCCTGGTACACGTACGGCCGGCCGCCCCAGCGGGTGTCGCCGACCTTCGCGAGGATCGCGGCCATGTCCGCCTGCGCGATGTGCTTGGCCGCGTCCACCCGGAAGCCGTCGACTCCGTATCCGACCAGCTTGTTGAGGTACCCGGCGATCTTCGAGCGGACGTCGTCCTTCTCGGTGTACAGGTCCGAGAGCGAGACCAGCTGGCACTCCTGGACCTGCTGGGCACTGTTCCAGTCGTTGATGACGTTTCCGGCGTTGGGGCAGTTCGCGGGGTAGTCGTGGAAGCTGGAGCGGTCGTAGCCGATGCTGCCGTAGGTATAGGTCCCGGGGTTGAAGCTCGCGCCGCCGTAGGAGTCGGTGCTGGTCTGGTTGGCACCCGCGGTGTGGTTGATGACCGCGTCCGCGTACACCTTCACGCCCGCGTTGTGGCAGGCCGTCACCATGGCGGCGAACTGCGCTTCCGAGCCCATCCGGCTGTTCAGGTCGTAGCCCACCGGCTGGTAGACGTCCCACCAGGGGTGGGTGCCGTCGGACAGCCGGATCGAGTCTCCGGGCGGGGCCACCTGGACCGCCCCGTAGCCCTTGGGGCCGAGGACGGTCGTGCACTCCTGGCCGACCGACTTCCAGTTCCATTCGAAGAGGTTGGCGATCACGTCGCCGCCGTTGGCGGTGGCGGCGTGCGCGGTGCCCTGGAAAGCGACGGGCAGGACCGCCCCGGCGAGCAGTGCTCCGGCTGCGAGCAGGCCGGCCGAGGCCCGGCGGCGCCCGATCTGCAACGGGGCTGTGGTCGCTCGGCGGCTCGGTGGTGCGGTCATGGCGGCTCCCTGGGCAGGTGGGGGCAGCGCCGATCCGCGCCTCGGGGCGGCCATGGGGAGGTGGCCGCCCGGCGCGGTCGTGCTGCGGGGAGGTGACCCGCGGTGTCGGCCGACACCGCGGCTCGCGCAACCCGTCCGCCGCCCACGGCACCACCCGCACACCGAATCCGTCCCGGGACCGGCGCGCGGGCGTCCCGTGCCGAAAGCCGTTCGGACACAGCGGCGTTCGGCACTCGGCCCGCGGGGCGGTCGGGCTCGGTTGCGCGAGGATGACGATCCCGCCGTGCCCGGCGCCCCGTCAAGAGGTGACGCAAAATCATTCAGAAACTTGCAGCAAGTTCTTAAGGCGGTGTCACCGGCACCGGTCCAACCGCCTCCCTGCCCCGCAAGACCCCTCAAGTGCCAGCTCAAGCGATACGGGTGTGGACCGTCGCGGTGTTGTTGGACGTGGTTTTCTCGGCGGACGTAGTGGTCACCTTGGTGATGAGCTGGACGGTGCCACCGCCATGCGAGGGTCCGCGGCCCGCGATCTGGAGGCGTACGGTCTCGCCGGGCTTGAGCGCGTCGACGGTGACCAGGACGCGGCCCTCGCCGTTCAGCCGAGCGTGGGCGTCGCCCTGGACGATGCGGTGGGCGCGGTGCTCGATGCCGTTGGGCATGGTGGTGACCGAGCGCACCGCGTGAGCCGTCGACCTGCCGGTGTTGGTGATCGACACCGTCCACAGCTGCTCCGCATTGTGGTCGATGTGCGCGGGACCGGAGGCGCTGACGGCGACGTCGGCCCGGTTCTGAGTTGGAACGCGCGGGGTCCAGGCGTCGCCGTAGTCCTTGTCGTACGTCTTCGTCCAGTTGTCGCCGTACTTGCCGGTGTGGCCGTTGACCCACCCGTCGCCGTAGTCCGGGCCGTAAGCGGCGGAGGCCGGGCCGGCCACGGCCAGGGACACGCCCGCTACGGCGGTGGTGACGATCGCGGCGGCGGCTGCGCGGCGGCGCAGGGTGCGAGTCGACCGGGAGAACATCAAGGGACAACCTCTCGAAAGGGGAGAACGGTAAGAGGCGGCGCCCACGGTGCGGGGCGCCACGTATCAAGCCTGTCCAAGCAGACGGCCGCCCCTCTGCGCCACACGTCCTCGATCAGGAGGTCCTTGGCCCCGGCGCGCCCGAGGGACGCATCGGCCGAAAGCACGACGGCCGAGCCGTCGGGCATCGGCCGAGAATCCGGGCACGGCTAGCGAGCGATCCCCGGCGTCATGCCGTCTGCCGTGGCGTCGCGTGAAGCGCATCGCCGATGCCTTCCACACCCTGCGGGCACGCTGCCTGACGATGTGTCACCTGGGGTGAGACCTGGCAGAGCAGATAGAGCAGGGCCAGGCTGACGAGCCAGTCGGTCACCCCGGAGAACTGGTTGATCGTGAACTTGAAGACCTGACCGACGAGCAGATCCACCAGGAGTGCGGCACGCAGCGTCCGCAGGGCCGCTTCCCCGTCGCGGAGCAACTGGGCCGTGCCGCGCAGGGAGAGCACCAGGGATGCCAGGGAGCAGGCGAGTGCTCCGGCGATGGCGGTCCACTGGGTCTCGCCATCGAGGCCGCCCGTGAGGCCTTCGACGGCCACGGCAACCAGCAGGAGGGCCGCCTGAAGCGTCGTGCCCCAGGCCACGAGGTGAACCAGCCTTTTTTTCGCCACCAGTTGGGCCACGCGCGCCGATGCCCACACGCGGACCCGCTCCAGCACCTCGTGGTGCGGGGCGGGCTCACGGGCCGGGCGTTCGGGCACCGCTTCGATCAGGGCCGCCAGCGCCACGTCCACGGCCGTCGGCGATGCGTCGGTGCCCCGCAGGCGGCGCAGCGCCTCGCACCGCTCCCGCGCGGTGAGACCACAGCGGAGTCCCTGCAGAGCGATGTCGACGGCGCAGGCCGCGCGGAACGCCTCGGGCGCCTCCTGCCGGTCCGAACGCGCACGCCGCGCCACCCACCAGGCGAGGCCCGTCAACGCCACGAACGACAGATAGATGAGTCCGGGCGCCGGTCGGTAGAAGTAGCCGTCGGTGGCGACCAGTTTGCCCACCTCGTCGATGAAGAGGCCGAAGCCGACACCTCCGGTCAGGGCACCACGGCGACGGGAGGCGACCCCGGTGAAGATCAGCATCAACAGGAGCCCCACCAGCATGAGCAGCCCGCCCCAGAGCATGTGCGAGATGTGCAGGCCGCCGTTGCCCGCCCCGCCCCCGAGCTTGGGGTAGTCGGTCAACGCGAGGAAGGCGCGGGTCACCAGGACGGTGACGACGCCGACGAGGACGAACAGCCGAAGGTGCGCCGCGGCGCTCTCGGTCCGCGGGAACCCGTTGTTCGGAGGCGTACGGAACATGCTCCGAGCGTCGCCCACGCGCCGGGCCCGAGCCATGGGGCCAGCCCCCGTCCCGCCCACGTGCTGACCCCCGTTCGCACCGGTGCGGACAGGCCCCCGTCGGGGCGGGTGCGGCCAAGTACCCGTCGGGCCGGTGCGGACAGGCACCCACCCGGCCGGTGCGGCCGGCTGCCCGCCGGTGGCGTCCGGGCCGGTACGGGAGGCCCGCGTGGCACCGCGCCGCGCGCGCGGGGGCGTGCACGCCGTGATCGCTGATGGTGTGTCATGTTCCGCGTTTCGTCACGTGTAGTCGTTCTCCGCGCGGTCCACAATGCTCCGGGTCCAGAGTGTGGGTGTCCGGCCGAACCAGCGTCGGACTTCACACCGTTCGGCATCCCCGGGCTCCTGCCCGGGCTGCCGTGAACTGGGAGTTCACATGTCTCCTCGCACCATCACCCGCGTCGCCGCACTCGCCCTGGCCGCCTCCGCCCTCGCCGCGGCAGCTGCCGTTCCCGCCTCCGCCACCGTGCACCCGGCGGCACCGCGCTCCCCGATCGTTCTCGGGGCGATCCAGTACGACAGCCCCGGACGCGACGACCACTCCCAGAAGAGCCTCAACGCCGAGTGGGTCACGGTCACCAACACGGGCCGCGGCACGGTGAACCTCAAGGACTGGACGCTCACCGACCGCGCCCACCAGACCTACACCTTCCACAACCTGCGCCTGGCCGGACACCAGTCGGTTCGCGTCCACACCGGCAAGGGCCGCGACACCGGTCGCGACGTCTACCAGAACCGCCGCGACTACGCGTGGGACAACAGCCGGGACACCGCGACCCTGCGCGACAACCACAAGCACACCATCGCCACCAAGTCCTGGGGCCGCCGCTGAGCACCACTGCCACCATTCGGTGCCGCCGCCACGGCACCGGAGGTGAGAAGGCCGGCACCTCTGTGAGGTGCCGGCCTTCGGTCGGTGGGTGCTGCCGCCCCCGCCGTACGGCCAAGGGGAGTCCGGGCTCCGGCGCCACCAGCCACCACGGAACGCGGGGTGTCGATCACGACAGGCACGAACCGCAGGGTGCCTGTCTCTACGGAGCGGGTTCGGCTACTTCCGGTTCGACGCATCGGATACGTCGGCCGGGGCGTACAGCAGGTCCATCACGCCCGTGGTGAACGTCTGGGCCTGCACGAGCTTCAGGGGGAAGGGGCCCGCGCCCTCCTCGAAGAGACGCAGGCCACGGCCCAGGACGATCGGGTGCACCAAGAGGCGCAGCTCGTCGAGCAGGCCGGCGGCCAAGAGCCCGCGGACTACGGACACCGAGCCGGTGACGGCGATGTTCTTCTCGCTGTCCTCCGCCTTCAGCGCCTTGACGCCCGCCACGAAGTCGCCCTGGAGCTGTTCGGAGTTGCGCCAGGTGAAGTCGAGCGCGCGACGCGACACGACGACCTTGCGCCCGTCGCCGAAGTCCTTCGCCATGCCCGCGTCCTCGCCGCCCGCGTCTTCGCGCGCGGGCCAGGCCTCGGCGAAGCCCTCGTAGGTGATGCGGCCGAACAGGAACGTGTCGGCGTTCTGTACGTCGCCCATCACAGCGGCGGCCATCTCGTCGTTGAAGTACGGGAAGTGCCAGGTGTGGGGATCGGCCACGACACCGTCGAGGGAGATGAAAAGGCCTGCTGTGATCTTGCGCATGTCGGGGGCTCCTTGGCTGCGGGACGCGGTGGGTTCCGTCGCGGATATGACGGAGGGGAGCCGCAGAACTCATCGGCCCCCGGCACCAGAATCCCCCGACCGCCCGGTCGAAGATCATCACCCCGCCCACATCACGCTGGTGGAGTACTGGGGGCCGGCTCGCGCGCTTACTCGGCCGGCTCGTCGAGGAACCGGCGCAGCACGGCGGCCTCCTCGTGCAGCAGGGCCGCCCGGTCGGCATGCGCCGGTGAGCTCAACTCTGCTGCGGCAGCGAGCCGTTCGGCGATCTCGGCGCGCACGATGTCCGCCATGCCACCCTCGCTCAGCTCACGTCGTACCGCCTCGGTGGCTCCGGCGCCGACCGGTGACTCCTCGATCGAGAGACCACGCGGCTCGGCCGCGCCGACCGGCACGGCCTGCGCATTGTCCAGTGCGGCGAGTGCGGCTCGCAGGGCACGCACCGCGACCTTGTCTCGGGCGCGCATGGCTGCGGGCAGGGCTTGGCGCATACGGACGTGCAGTGACATGTCCTTGACCCTATGGCCCGCCCCGTGGGGCCGCAACGAGATACCGCCCCACAGCCCCGGCCGCCCCGATCCGCCGACCGGCGCGGGCCCGCCCGGGCGGCCCCGGGATGAGGAGTGTCGCCAGGCGGGGCCGGTCGTTGGGCAGCGCATGCCTCTGACGCGCACCGCCTTCACCTCGGTGGCCATCGCCGCCCTCACCTCCCTCGCGCTCGCCGGAGCCGCGGACGCCCACCCCGCCGCGCCGAATGACGACGACAACTGCGCCGGGACCGGTGTGCATGTGGGTCTGTGCCAGGTGCTGGCCGAGCAGCATGTGCTGAGCGGCAACAACCCGCAGGTGGGAAGTCGCCCCTGACACACCGTCACCATAGGACGAGTCGGCCGGTCGCTCCGGTGGTTCCGGTCGCGGCCGGCTCCGCCACCTCCCGGTGCGGAGCGGCTTCGTCGGTAGGGTGCGTCCCATGTCGGACACTCCGCCTCGCCCCGAGCCGTTCATCCCGCAGACCGCCCCCGCGGCGCTCGACGACCTCCGTACGCGGCTGCGTGCGACGAGGTGGCCCGATGCACCGCAGGACGCGGGGTGGGCGCTCGGGACCGATCTCGACTACCTCCGCGAACTCGTCGCCTACTGGGCCGACGGGTTCGACTGGTCCGCGCAGGAGGCGGCGCTCGCGCGGCTCCCCCGCTTCCGCGTCCCGCTCGGCGGCCTCGGGATCCACTTCGTGCACGCCCGGGCGGTGGCCCCGGCCGGCCCCGTTCTGCCCCTGGTCCTCAGCCACGGCTGGCCGGACTCGTTCTGGCGGTATTCGAAGGTCGTCCCGCTCCTCACCGATCCCGCCGCACACGGCGGCGATCCCGCCGACGCGTTCGACGTGGTGGTGCCCGACATGCCGGGCTACGGGTACTCGGACTCCCCCGTCGGGGCGCCCCTGGACTCCATCGCCGTCGCCGGACTGTGGGCCGAGCTCATGGGCGTGCTCGGCTACGAGCGGTTCGGGGCATCGGGGGGCGACGTGGGCAGTCACGTCAGCCGCTACCTCGCGCTCGACCACCCCGACCGGGTCGTGGCGGTGCACCGCACCGACGCGGGCGTGCCGGTCTTCCTCGGCGATCGGGCGGACCTCGCGCCGCCGGAGCGCGACTGGCTGGACAGCGTCGCCGCCTGGGGCGCGAGCGAGGGCGCGTACGCCGCCATGCACCGTACGAAGCCGCAGACGGCCGCCTTCGGTCTGACCGACTCCCCGGCCGGGCTCGCCGCGTGGATCGTCGAGAAGCTCCGGTCGTGGAGCGGCTGCGGGGGTGACATCGAGCGGACCTTCACGAAGGACGAGATCCTCACGAACATCACGCTCTACTGGCTGACGGGGACCATCGGCTCCTCGATGCGCATGTACAGCGCCAACGCGGCCATCGCGCCCGCCCAGTTGACCCGGCGGGTCGAGGTGCCGTCGGGGTTCTCGATCTTCCAGGGCGACGTGGTCCGGCCGCCCCGGGCATGGCTGGAGCGCACGGCGAACGTCACCTACGCGACGGAGCCGGAACGCGGCGGCCACTTCGCCCCGTTCGAGGAACCCGAGCTGTACGCGGAGGAACTGCGCGCGTTCTTCCGTCCCTACCGCTGACGAGGTGCCGATGGCACATGAGGGCGGGGCCGCGTCCCGGACAAGGTTCCGGATTGCGGCCCCGCCCTCATGGCAGTGCAGCTTTCAGCTTCCGGGCGTCGGGGCCGGGGCCGGTACGAAGGCGAGGAGATGGCGGACGGTTTCCGGGCCGCGCACCCTCGTGCCGAAGACCACCAGCTCACAGGCCTTCGCCGCACGGCAGTCGACGGTCCGGCCGTCGATCGCGGTGAACGCCGCCGACAGGGTCACCGTCTCGTCCAACCGGCCCTCGTCGCTGGTGGCCGGGGGCCGGGCACGGGGGCGGCAACCGAGGGTGTCGGTGGAGCCGGTGGCGCACTCCATGACGAGCGAGTGGTACTGCACCTCGTAGCCCTTGCCCGTCGCCCGCACCGCCTGGCCGTCCACCAGCCCCTTGTCGGGGTTCACCCGCAAGGTGGGCGGCGCCTCCAGCGGCCCGTGCGGGGCGACACGCAGCGCGACGGTGGTCAGCAGTGCCCCGTTGTTGTCGGTCAGGGCCAGCGTGCAGGGGTTCGCCGCCGAGGCCGTACGGCAGTCGAACGGCCCGGCAGTGGTCGCGAGTTGGGCGTACAGCTTCTTCGGCGAGAGTTGGTACGTGCCGTCCGGGTACACCCGGAACTGGCGGCCCGTGTCGTCGTCGCACGTGGTCACGGACGCCGAGGGCCCGCACTCCTTGACCCAGACGTAGTCCTTGGGCGGTCCGCCCGCGATGGTGAACTTGACGACGTCACCGTCGCGCAGACCGGTCGTGCGGTCGACGTTCAGCTGCGGGCCGGCGGCGGCGAGCGCTGACGGCGCCGCCGCTGTCGGCGACACCAGCTGCCAGGGGCCCCAGCCGCCGGGCAGCGTCTGGTAGATCTCCCAGGTGCGGTCGCGGTTCCATTCACGCGCCGTCAAATGCAGCCTGCCGTCGGCCAGTTGCTCGACCGTCCCGGGCTGGCTCAGGCCCACGTCCTGGCCGGGGACCGGGCCGGTCGACTGGACGGGGCCCCAGCCCGATGCCGCGCTCTGCTGGTGCCGCAGCTCCATCGTGCTGCCGTTCCTGGAGCCGGAGGCGAAGGCGTCGATGCTGCCGTCCCGCTCCTTGAACAGCACGACTCCGCCGTGGTACGGGGTCGGGGCCAGGCCGAACGCGTCGGGTTCGCTCCAGCCGGCCGCACTGCCGTTCTCGACGGAGTGGCAGAACGTACCGTAGGTCGAGAACAGCAGCTCGATGGCTCCCGCGGAGTTCTCCATCGCGGTGATGTAGTAGCTCTTCGGGCCCACGGTCGCCGCGCTCACACGCTGCCAGGCGCCGTAGGTGCCTCCCGGCGCCACCTGTTCGCGGTGCCAGACGAAGGGCAGGCCCCTGGTCGCCGTCGAGTCGTAGAAGAGCTGGAACTGGGCGATCCGGCCGTCCGTGCGGTCCACCGAGACCAGGCTGTCGGAGACCGGTGAACTCGCCAGACCCCTGGCACCCGTGTCCGTACTGCACGCCGGTGTCGTGGCAGCGGCGGCTGCGACGGGCTCCGCCTGGGCAGCCGCCGGCACCGCCGCGACACCGGCACAGGCGATGGCCACCGCGACCAGCCCCCGCCCGAGCACCCCAACTCCCTTGTCCGAACAGCCTCTTCGTCGTAGACGCATCTGCTCCCACCCCAATCGGAATCCCCACCCGGCAGGGGAGAATCCTCTCGGCGCACGAGGCCCACGACCAGCTCGCAATCGGCCAGCGTCACTATCGAGAACAAGCCGCGGCAAGCGGGGCAGCCCGTCCGTCGCCCGCGCGTCAGCACCGGGCGTCCTCGGCGTCTGCCCGGGACGGGTCCGCGCGCCCGGCCTCGTCCCGGGCAGCGATGTCGCGGATCAGAACGTTCTGATCGTCCGCGATCGTCGCGAGCACGCGTGCGTGACGGGTGATGAACGTCCACCCCGTGTGCGATTCCGGAACTCCACCCATGGGTGAATCGCAGGCCTGGCGATGCACGCCGAGGGATACCCGAACTTTACTTCATGTATCACTTGACGTGCGTCGCGTGCGCGCGCGAGTCTGGGCGTGCATGACGTGAATGAACTGCCGTAGTGCGCAGGGGGAGATGGCCATGCCGCGCTGTGATCAGGACGGGGCCGGGCAGGCCGGCGCATGCACCCGGCTGGCCGCGTTCACCGGCGCGCACCAGCTGTCCGGGCTCACGGTCTTCAGCCGCCCCGACGGTGACCGGACGGTCGTCAGCGTGTGCGGCGAGCTCGACCTCGCAGCGGACCACCAGCTCCTGCACGTCCTGCGCCCGGACTGCTCCGCACCCGACGCCACCGGACCCGCCGGGGAGGCCGGGCGGCCCGCTGTCGGCGGCGTGGACTTCTGCGACTGCTCCGGCGTGGACCTCCTCCTGGTCATCAGGCGGGAGGGCCTCGGCCCGGATCACGCCGAGAACTCCGCCTCCCGGCGCCCGGGCGAGGCGGAACCCGATGAGGACCTGCGCCGCGAACTCGACCAGCTGCGCCGGGCCATGCGAAGCCGCGGCACCATCGACCTGGCCCGGGGCGTCCTCATGGCCGCCTTCGGCCTGAGCCCCGACGACGCCTGGCAGGCCCTCGTCTCCACCTCCCAGCACACCAACACCAAATTGCGCTGCCTGGCCGAGCAGGTGGTGGAGTCCGCCAGGGGCACCCCGCTGCCCGAATCCGTACGCAGACAACTCTCCGCGGCCGTCGCCGAGGCCACCGAGCCCGCCGAGTCGCAGCGGTAGCGCGCGGGCAGCCCAACCGGGCGCGGGCGGCTAGGCGTTGGGCTGTGCCGCCGAGTGGGACGGCTCGGTTTCCGCCCGTGCCGCTCCCGCGTCGCGGGCCGCCGAGGCGAGGGCCTGGAGCGCCTCCAGATGCCGGGCCAGCGCGTCGCGCCCGTCATCGGTGAGGCACAGCCAGGTGCGGAAGCGCTTGCCGGCCGCGCCCTTGCGGATGCCCAGGTATCCGGCTGCCTCCAGGGCCGAGGCGGCCTTGCTGAGGACCGAGTCGGAGACCTGGCAGTAGTCGCGTACGGTCGCGAACTCGGCCTCGTCGCAGGCACTGAGGAAGGCCGCGACGGTGAGCCGGGTGGGGTGGCGGAAGGCCGCGTCGAAGGCGGCGCCCTGCGATGCGGCGGCTCCGGGCGTCACGCCCCCTCCCGCAACTTCCTTGTGACCGTGGTGTTCTGCCAGGCGGAGTGGGCCCAGACGCCGAGCCCCAGGACCACACCCGCCACGCCGAGCGTGACCGGGACACCGAGACCGAGCGACAGGCAGACGCCCCACACCACGGCGAGCGCGGCCGCGACCGAGAGGGCGACCGCTCGCTTTCGTGCGGGGGAACGGCCCACGAGGACACCCGTGGCGCGCTTGCGGAGCCGGGCGAGGCCGAGGCCGAGCAGTACGACCAGGAGCCCGGCCCAGCCCCATATGCCGTTGATTCCATGGGAGTTGGCCGCACCCATCCCCATGCCATAGGCCGCCGGCAGGGCCGCGGCCGAGGGGCCGTACCAGGAGGGAACGAGGCGCGCCCGGAGTTCGGCGCGGGTGCGGGCCGCTTCGACGTCCCGCAGTGCGCTCGCGGCGGCGTCCGCATCGAGGGACGGTGCGTCGGGGCTGCGGTCCTGCGTCGGCATGGGACGCCTCCACCTTCCGTAGGAGCGCCGGCCGAACGGAGGTCGGGCACCGGCTTGTCCTTGCCACCCTCTCAAGAACTTTCCAAAAGGGAAAGTGAAGCTCAGGCCGAGGGTGCCGGGGTGAGCGCGGCGGCGTACGTATGGGCGCGGACCGTGTCGAACAGGGTGCTGACCTCCTGCTCCGTCAGCCCCGATGCGGCGGCCTCCCGCATCCACTCGGCGAGCCGGGCCCGCAGCGGTGAGTCCGGTTCGCTGCCGGGGGCGGCCAGGGAGCGGGTGATGAAGGTGCCTGCCCCCTGACGCACCTCGACGAGCCCGGACCGTTCCAGCTCGCGGTACGCCTTGAGGGTGGTGTTGGGGTTGACCTTCGTGTCGGCGGCGACCTGTGCCGCGGTGGGCAGCCGGTCGCCCTCCTCCAGCGCGCCCATCCGCAGGGCCTGCTCGACCTGGTGGACGATCTGGAGGTACGCGGGCACTCCGCTGCGTCGCTCTATGCGGAACACGACCATCGCACCCGCCTCCTTCCCTGCGGCTCGACGATACGGGCTGGTGTGAGGACCGGCGTAGGGACCCGGGTACGGCTACAGCGCCTGACGCCGGGTGCGCCACACCACCAGCGCCACCAGAAGGGCGCCTCCTCCCAGCAGGAGGCCGGCCGCGGTCCACTGCAGGGTGGCCATCTGGTCGTAACCGAAGTAGTCCCATACCGAGTTGACGATCCCCAGTCTGGCCCGGCAGGTCTCGGGCGCCGCGTCGGACACGCACGTGCCCCAGCCGTAGACCTTGCCGGACGCGGTGCCGATCCACTGGTCGACCTGGACCGCGTCGTTCAGCACGGCCGGATGTGCGCCGTCGAACGGGAAGGCGACACGGCGTGGAGTGGCGAGCCGCGTCCTGAAGTGGTCGCACACCAGGAGGAATGCCGCCGAGGTGAAGAACGTGACGGCCATGGCGGTGACCGCGCGTCGCGCCAGCGCGCCGATGGCGATGCCGAGGGTGGTGGTGAACAGGCCGAGCGCCATCAGGACCGGCAGGGTGTTGTCGAAGACCGTGCCGTCGAGCCAGTTGCTGGAGACCACGTGGCGGACGGCCCGCCACCACCAGCCGAACAGTGCGCCGAGGACCCCGGTGGTGACCGCGACCAGGCCGAGCGCGAAGCCCAACTTCCAGGCCAGCCAGCGCAGTCGGGACACCGACTGGGTGGCGACGAGGCGGGCGGTGCCGTGCTCGTGGTCGGCGGAGAGGAGCGGGGCGCCGATGAACACGCCGAACACGAGGGGCAGATAGCCGAGGTACCTGGCGAAGCCGTTGAAGGAATTGTCGAGGCGCTGCACCGTCGCCCCGTCAAGGTCTTCGCTGGACTTCGCGGGCCAGCCCGCGCCGTGCAGCGTGTCCAGCATGGTGGCGCGCTCATGGATGATCCAGAGCGCCCCGAGGAGGGTCACCGCGGCACAGGCGATCAGGGCGGCGCGGTGCTGACGCACCATCAGCCAGGCCAGTCCGCGCAGTCGGCGGCGCCCGCCGAAGGAGGCTTCCTGTGCGGGGGTGCGGGCGAAGACACTCATGCCGCGTGCTCCTCTCGGTGGGCGGGGACGGCGGTCGGGGAGAGCAGCGCGGGGGCCTCGGGGTGGCGCAGGTAGCCGAGCAGCACCTCCTCCAGGCTGGGTTCGGCGAGCTGCCAGGTGCCGTCGAGCGGAATTTCGTGACGGACCAGTGCGGTGAACTGCCGTCCCGCGGTGCGGACATCGATCACCGTATGGGTGCCCAGGGCCTCGGGCAGGCCACCGTCCGCGGTCACTCCGGTGACCAGGGTGTGCATGGGCACCAGTTCGTCGGTGTCACCGGCCATGCGGACC
Source organism: Streptomyces xanthochromogenes (assembly GCF_014650455.1). GTDB lineage: Bacteria > Actinomycetota > Actinomycetes > Streptomycetales > Streptomycetaceae > Streptomyces > Streptomyces xanthochromogenes. Next base: position 625,200 of record NZ_BMUZ01000003.1, read on the forward strand.
CGGCCGTCGGACACCACGAGCAGGAAGTCACACATGTGCTCCAACTCGGACAGCATGTGGGACGACATCAGGACGGTGGTGCCGCGTTCGGCGACCTCCGACATGAGCAGGGAGCCGATCTCGTCCCGGGCGAGCGGGTCGAGGTCGGACATAGGTTCGTCCAGGAGCAGGAGGTCGGGGCGCTTGCCGAAGGCGAGCGCGAAGGCGACCCGGGTCCGCTGGCCGCCCGAGAGGGTGCCGATCTTGGCGTTCGGCGCCAACTGCCCCTCCCGCACGATCCGTTCGGCCGCCGCCTGATCCCAGCCGGGGTTGAGCTCCTGCCCCATGCGCAGGGTCTCGGCCACGGTGAAGCGCTTGAACAGGGGCTTGTCCTGGCCGAGATAGGCACACCGGGGCCGCACGGACGGATCGCCGACCGGGCGGCCGAAGACGCGCAGTTGCCCCCGCGTGGGCTCGACGAGCCGGGCCGCGATTCCCAACAGGGTGCTCTTTCCTGCTCCGTTGGGGCCGACCAGGCCGCAGACGCGGCCGGCCGGAATCCGGAAGGTCTCCTCCCGCAGTGCCCACCCCCGGCGGTACCTCTTGCCGAGACCGTGCGCCTCCAGGGCCCACCGGCTGTCATCCCCACCCGAAGTGGCCGTGCCGCTCATGCTCCCCCTTCCGACCGATTCCACTAGTCAACTAGTGGAATCATGGTCTGGTCGACGCGAGCCTGTCAATTGCCGCCACCCGTCGCAGGGCGCTCCGGCGGGTCTCTTGGCATGGTCTGGTCAGACCTGCGAAGCTTCCCCCCAGCTGTCGCCCTGACCCCAGGAAGACATGCGAAGTCTCACCTCAGCGAACGTGCACGTGCCGCACACAGTCCGCGGCCGTCTCCCGGCGCACCCAGGCCGGTCGGACGGCCACCGAGCAGGCCGTAATCCCGGCCGCTTCAAAGGAGTTCCGTGTGAGATCCACCCCCCACAAGTCTTTCGCGGCGGCCGCCTGCGCCGTCGCCGCGCTGGCCGCCGTCACCCTTCCCTCCGCGCAGGCGTCGGCCGCGGCGCCCGCCGCACCCGCCGCCTGCACTCCGACCCAGGTGGTAACCAACGGCGACTTCGAGAGCGGCACTTCGCCCTGGACCCAGTCGTCGACGAGTGTGATCACCAACCGCGCCGGCGAGTCCGCCCACGGCGGCACCCACTTCGCCTGGCTGAACGGTGTGGGCAGCACACACACCGACACCCTCTCCCAGAGCGTGACCATCCCCTCGGGGTGCAGCACCGCCACCCTCACGTACTGGCTGCACATAGACACGGCCGAGACGACGACGTCGACCGCGTACGACAAGCTGACGGCGAAGATCGGCAGTACGACGCTCGCGACCTACTCGAACCTCGACAAGAACACCGGCTACGTACAGAAGTCGGTGGACGTGTCCGGGTTCGCGGGGCAGACCGTGACCCTCGCCTTCACCGGCACGGAGGACTCCAGCCTCAAGACCAGCTTCGTCCTCGACGACGTCGCACTCAGCACCTCCGGCGGCACCACCCCGCCCGCCGACTCCACCCGCACCCCCGCCGCGCCCGCGTACACCGTCAACCTGACCAGCAACGCGAGCGGCAACGGCTGGACCGGGCACGAGAGCGCGACCTTCACCAACGCCTCCGCCACCGCGCTCAGCGAGGTGTATCTGAGGCTGTGGGACAACTACCACGGCACCTGCTCGGCCATGCCGATCACGGTCAGCAACGTCACCGGCGGCACCGCGGGCGCCCTCTCGGTGGGCTGCACTGCCCTCAAGATCGACCTTCCGGCGCCGCTGCCCCAGGGCCAGAGCGCGACCATCGGCTTCGACCTCGGCATCACCGTCCCCGACGGTGCCGACCGCTTCGGCGCCGACGGGGCGTTCAACAACATCGGCAACGCCCTGCCCGTCCTGGCGATCCGTGACGCGTCGGGCTGGCACCTGGACCCGTACACCAACAACGGGGAGTCGTTCTACTCGCTGGCCGCCGACTTCAAGGTGACCCTCGACCACCCCACCGGCCTGCTGGTCCCGGCCACCGGCACCTCGGTGGACACCCCCGGATCCAGTGGCCGCACGATCACCACGGCGACCGCCTCCAAGGTCCGCGACTTCGCCTGGGCCGCCGGGCCGTTCAGCAAGATCTCCGGCACCTCACCGGCCGGCACCGCGATCAACATCTACTCGGTCTCGGGCATCAGCTCCTCCAGCGCCCAGTCGATGCTGGCGACGGCCAAGTCCGCCGTGGACACCCACGCCGCCCGCTTCGGGGCCTACCCGTACGGTGAGCTCGACGCGGTGATCGACAACAACTACTGGTTCGGCGGCATGGAATACCCGGGCTTCGTGCTCGACCTGGTCTCCACCACGGCGCTCACGCACGAGATCGGGCACCAGTGGTGGTACGGCATCGTCGGCGACGACGAGTACAACAACCCCTGGCTGGACGAGGCGTTCGCCGACTACTCCACCGACCTCGCCCTGAACCAGACCGGCACCAACTGCTGGAACAGCGTCTCGTGGGCCTCGTCGAGCGAGAAGATCACCAACTCGATGGCGTACTGGGACGCGCACTCCTCCCGCTACTCCACGGTCGTCTACGGCTACGGCAAGTGCGCTCTGCACGATCTGCGCCGGGTGCTCGGTGACAGCGTCATGGCCAAGTTGCTGAAGGACTACGCCACTTCGCACTGGTACGGCGTCTCGACCACGGCCGAGTTCAAGGCGGCGGCCCAGGCGGCCACGTCCACGGACCTGACCTCGTTCTGGACGCAGCACCGCATCGACGGCTGAGATCCGTCACGCACCAACGGTCTGCCGCGCGGGGCAGTGGTCCGCCACACGTCCCGCGCGGCGGACCCGCGTCACGGGGGCGGGCCGGGTTCAGTCCCGCTCCGCGTCGAAGGCGGCGAACATGTCGAGCAACGGCTGCGGCGCCCGCGCGTTGAAGATGGCCTCAAGACCGTCGGCGGACTCGCGGGCCGTCGCCTCGCTGCGCGGGAAGAGTGCCTCCTCGTACGCCGCGAGGGCCGCCTCGGTGTCACCGGCGTGCCGGGCCAGAGCGAGCCCGAGGTCGGCGCCGTCCTTCATGGCGAGGTTGGCTCCCTCGCCGGCGAACGGGGACATCAGATGCGCCGCGTCACCGAGCAGGGTCACTCCAGGCACCCGCTCCCAGCGGTGGCCGATGGGCAGGGCGTGGATCGGCCGGGCGGTGAGCGGGCCGTCGGCGTCGGTGACCAACTGCCGCAGGGCGGGCGCCCAGTCGGCGAAGTGGGCCAGGAGCGCCGTCCTGGCGGCGGCCGTGTCGGTGAAGTCGATGGTGGACAGCCAGTCCTCGTCGGCACGGAGCGCCGTGTAGAGGTGCAGGCTGCCGTCGGTCTCCCGGTGGCCCAGGAATCCCTTGTCGTCCCCCAGGGCGAAGAACATGCCGCCGCCGATCAGCCGCGCGGCCTCCGGGTGGCGGGCCTCGGCGTCCAGGAGGTCGAGTTCGACGAAGGAGATCCCGGTGTACGCGGGGGTCGCGGCGGACAGCAGCGGCCGTACCCGGGACCAGGCGCCGTCGGCACCGATCAGGAGGGCGGTGGTGAACACGCTGCCGTCGGCGAGCGTCACCTCGTGCACTCCCCCGCCGGTCGGGCGGGCGCCGGTGATCTTCGTGTTCCAGTGCACCGCGCCGGGCGGCAGCGATCCGAGGAGCAGCCCCCGCAGATCGCCGCGGTCGATCTCCGGCCGGCCACCGGTGCCGTCGTCGGGCTCCTCGCGCAGGACGTGGGCGTGCTTGTCGAGGACGCGCATCGACTGACCGCCGGGGTGCACCTTGGCGAGGAACTCGTCGTGCAACTGGGCCGCGCGCAGAGCCTCTTGGCCCGTTTCCTCGTGGATGTCGAGCATGCCGCCCTGGGTGCGGGCGTCCGGCGACGCGTCGAGGTCGAAGACGTCGGCGTGGATTCCGTTCACCCGCAGGACCCTGGCCAGGGTGAGGCCGCCGAGCCCGGCGCCGATGATGGCGACGTCGTGGTGCGGGATGCCGGTGGGGGCGGACGGGTTCGCGGTGGTGTTCGGCTGAATGCTCATGCCGGGGTCCTCTGTTTCTTGTGTGGTGCGCCGAGTGCGGCCGTTGCGCCGGTGGGCCCGTGGCTCCCTCAGGGGGTCTCGCGCGGCGTGGTCTTCGTGCCGTTGATCACCGCGCGGAAGATCCAGGCGAAGCGCTGTTCGGGCGTGCCGGAGACGAGGTCGTCGCCGAGGGCGGCGATGCGCGGGTAGACGCCGGCGGGCGCCTCGCGCAGGACCGCCGTGAGCGCGTCGTGCTCGTCGTCGGCCGTAGGGGACTGTGCGCGCGTGGACTGCTCGGCGGCGGTCGCGGTCGCGACCTGGAGCAGCACGTCCACCCCCCAGGCGGCCTGCGCGTCCGGCACTCCTCCGTCGTGGAGGAGCCCGAGGATGCCCTCGACCAGCGCCAGGTAATGCGGTCCTGACGGCCGGGCGACCAGCGCGGAGCGAGCCAGGCCGGGATGGGCGAACAGCACCTCGACGTACGAGCCGAGCACCCTGAGCAACCGCTCCCGCCAGTCCCCGCCCGCGTCGACCGGGGCGAGGTCCACCGCGCCGAGCAGTGCCTCCAGGATGGCTGCGTGCAGCTCGGCGGTGTTGGCCACGTACACGTACAGCGAGGCGGGGCCGGTGTCGAGCTCCTGGGCCAGGCGCCGCATGGTGACGCGCTGCAGCCCTTCGGATTCCATCAGCCGCACGGCCGTCGAGACGATGCCCGCGTGGGTGAGCGCGGACTTGGCGGGCCGCTCGCGGCGGCTGCGGGGGCTGGAGGGCTGCGAAGTCACGACACCAAGGTAACGAACATGTTCGTTACGAACAAGTTCGGAGCGAACATGTTCGCTCAGGAGCTCTTCCGGTGGGGTCGGTGAGCGAGAGCGGTGTCGGCCGCGTCGAGGATGCTGCCGAAGGAGCGGACGATCATCGGCCGCACGAGAACGCGGGTCAGCACCGGGCCGAGCAGGGGCAGCTTCATCTCGGCACGGGTCGTCCAGCGCACCAGGGTTCCGCCGTCGACCTCGCTGAAGGTCATGCCGCCGAACTCGTGCCGGGACGGCGGCACACTGCGCTCCACCACGTACTCCGTGGTGTACGGGGCCTCGTAGCGCGTGATCCGCTCCCTGAGCCAGCCGATCATCCAGAGGTGGCTGCGCACCGCGCCCACCCCGTACGGCGCCGAGTCGCCCCGGCGGGCCAGGCGGCAACGCAGCACCAACGGTGAGCGGGTGTAGTTGGTGGTGGTCGTGAGCCAGGTGAAGACGTCGTCGATGGGGGCCGCGATGACGCGCTCGCTGGTCATGGTTTCCACGGCTGATGACCTCCTCGGTCGAGTGGGCGGACCGTGTCCGCACGGTGGAGCTTGTCCGGGTTGCGCAGGGCGTACAGGCCGGTGATGAGTCCGCCACGGATCTCGAAGACGACCAGCCAGTCGAGTTCGCCGTCGGCCAGGAACCGTGCCGCGGGCATGCCGTTGTAGGTGGCGGACTCGATCTCGGTCGCCTCGGTGATGCTGGTACGCGCCACGCCCAGGACGAAGCGCGCGACGTCGGCGCTGCCGACGACCGGACGGCGCGCCGCGGAGGCCTTCCCGCCGCCGTCCGACATCTGGACGACGTCGGGTGCCATCAGGTCCATCAGCGTCTGGATCTCGCCCGTCGACGTCGCGCGCAGGAAGCGCTGGACGATCTCGCGGCTGGCCGCGGAGTCGGGCTCGAAGCGGCGGCGCCGCGCGTGGACGTGCCGCCTTGCCCGATGGGCGATTTGACGGACCGTCACTTCCGATTTGCCCACCGAGGCGGCGATCTCGCCATGGGGGTAGCCGAACACGTCGTGCAGCACGAACACCGCGCGCTCGGTGGGGTTCAGCGTCTCCAGGACGAGCATCAGGGCCATCGACACCGACTCGGCCAGGACCACGTCCTCACTCACCGCGGGTCCGGTACGGATCGGCTCGGGCAGCCAGGTGCCGACGTACTCCTCGCGGCGGGCCTTGACGGTACGCAGATGGTTGAGGGCCTGGCGGGTCACTACGCGCACCAGATAGGCGCGCGGATGCCCGACCCCCGCCGCGTCGACCGCGCTCCAGCGCAGATAGCTCTCCTGCAGCACGTCCTCGGCGTCGGCGACGCTGCCCAGCATCTCGTAGGCGATGGTGAACAGCAGCGCACGGTGCTCGGAGAAGGCATCCTCCTCGATGGCAGTCCCCTGGCCCGCGGCCGCCCCCTCACCGAATCCACCCGAAGTCCCCGGCATCCCGTCCGGCCCCTTCTCCACGTCCGCGCCCTCCCACGGTCGGCACAGCCCCACCGGGCCCTGTATGCCCATCGAGACACCCGGGCCCGCCGAAGCGTGACAGGCTGCCGGAGTGATGTGCTTCACAACGAGGACCCACCCACACCGATGTGCCGGTCATGTGGGGTCGGAGCACGCCCGACGCGGATTACGTGAAATGTGTTTCTCCTGATTGTTTGCGCGAATATCACGACCTACCCTGAAGAAATGGGTGCCGTACCTGAACCACACGCCGGCTGGACGTTCCTCACCAACCACGCCCGGGTGCTGGCCGCGATCGCCGACGACCCCCAGACCCGCATACGCGACATCGCCGCGCACTGCAGGCTCACCGAGCGGGCCGTTCAGCGGATCATCGCGGATCTGGAGGAGGCCGGATACCTCTCCCACACCCGGCACGGACGCTCGAATACCTACCGGATCGAGGCCGGTATTCCGCTGCGGCACCCGGCCGAGGCGGGACTGACCGTCGCCACCCTCCTCGGTGTCCTCGCCCAGCACGACGAGCAGCGCGGGAAGCAGCCGCACCGCTGATCGCGGGGTACCGGACCGGGCACCGCGCACCCAGGTGACTCACCGTGCTCACCTGCATCTCTTGCGGCGTCTGGTCTGCCGATCGCGCCGGGCGGGGAGAAGATGGGGAAGGCGCTGAGACAGGAGTGAGGCACCGGACAGGCTGACGAAGGGCCGACGATGGACGCATCCGAGGTGTTCGAGGAGCGGCTGGGCCCCGTGCGCGTCGCCGCGTCCGAGCCGGGCGGCCTCCTCGACGTGCTGGGTGTCGCCGCCATCGTCCTCGACGAGGCCGGGCGGATCACCCTGTGGAGCCCGCAGGCCCACGAGCTGTTCGGCTGGGACGCGCAGGAGGCCCTCGGCCACTCCGCCGCGAAGCTCCTGGTCGCCGAGGAACACCGGTCGCAGGTTCTCGACCTGTTCGCCCGGGTGATGAGCGGCGGCGGTGCCTGGGCCGGCGTCTTCCCCATCCGGCACAAGGACGGCCGCACGCGGATGGTGGAGTTCCGCAACATGCGGCTCCAGGACGAGCACGGCGGCTTCTACGCCCTGGGGATCGCCACCGACGAGCCCACGCTGCGTGCCGTGGAGCGCGACCTCGCCCTGTCGGTGCGGCTCGTGTCGCAGTCTCCGATCGGCCTCGCCGTCCTCGACACGGAACTGCGTTACGTCCTGGTCAACCCGACGCTGGCCCGCATCAACGGCGTCACCCCGGCGGAGCACATCGGGCGTACGGTGCGCGACGCCCTGCCGTTCCTGGACCACGAGCACATCGAGGACACGATGCGCCGGGTCCTGGAGACCGGCGTGCCCCTCCTCGACCAGACGGCCATCGGCCGCACACCCGGCGACCTCACCGAGCACGCCTGGAACGTGTCGTACTACCGCCTGGAGGACCCGGCCGGGCGCATCCTCGGCGTCGCGACGTCGATCGTCGACGTCAGCGAGCAGTACCACGCGGCGAACGAGGCCGCCGAGGCACGACGGCGCCTCGACCTGATCGCCCGTGCGTCGGTACGCATCGGCACCACCCTCGACCTGAACCGGACCGCCCACGAACTCGCGGACCTCGTGGTGACCGACCTCGCGGACATCGCGGCCGTCGACCTCCTCGACTCCGTCCTGGACAGCCGGGGCGCCGCCGAGGACCCCTCGGCCGGGCCCGTGGCCATCAGGGCGCTGGCCGTCGCGGCCGCCTATCCCACCGACGCCCTCCAGGCGGCCGACCCCCCGGGCAACATCGCCAAGTACAACGCGGAGCGTCTTGTCACGCGCTGTGTGACGACCGCCCGACCGGTGCTGGTCAGCCATGTCGGACCCGGCGACCTGGCGAACATCGCCCGCGACGACGCGGCGGCCGCCCTCCTCGCCCGCGCGGGCCTGCACTCCTATCTCGCGGTCCCGCTGATCGCACGCGGCGAGGTACTCGGCGCGCTCGACCTCAAACGGGCCAGGAACCCGCAGCCCTTCACGCACGACGACGCCGTCCTGGCCCTCGAACTCGCCACCAGGGCCGCCGTCTGCATCGACAACGCGCGCTGGTTCCAGCAGCAGCGCCACGCCGCCCTCGCCCTCCAACAGCACCTGCTCCCCCGCCAGCCGCCCCAGCCCACCGGCCTCGACGTCGCCTATCGCTACCAGCCGGCCGCCGCGATCGGAGAGGCCGGCGGCGACTGGTTCGACGCCATCCCGGTGGCCGGCGACAAGACCGCCCTGGTCGTGGGCGACGTGATGGGCCACGGCATCAACGCAGCGGCGACGATGGGGCAGTTGCGCACCGCGACCCGCACGCTTGCCGGGCTCGACCTCGACCCGGCCGACGTACTGCGCCACCTCGACCGCATCACCGCCGAGCTGGACGAAACCACGGCGACCTGTGTGTACGCGGTCTACGATCCGCACCGGACGACCTGCCGCATCGCGCTCGCGGGGCATCTGCCGCCCATCTGGGACCGTCCGGGCCGCGCCCCCCGCTTCCTCCAACTGCCCACCGGGGCGCCGCTCGGCGTGGGCGGCGTGCCGTTCCGGGCGACCACCGTCGACTGCGCGCCCGGCGACCGGCTCGTGCTGTACACGGACGGGCTCGTGGAGACCCGGGACCAGCCCATCGACGACCGGCTGCGTGCCCTGCTCGACTCCCTGACCCATCACCGGCTGCCCCTGGAGGCGACCTGCGACCGGCTTCTGGCCGCGCTGCCGCCCCCGCAGCGGCACGACGACATCGCCCTGCTGATCGCCCAGGTGACCCCGTCCAGACGGGCGGCCGACGGCGCCCGCGCGACCCGGGAGGACGGCCGGTAATCACGCCCGGGCACCCCGTTCGCCGCAGCGCGGGGTGTACGAACCGGGCCCACGGGGCACCCGGTAGCTCTATGACCACCTACGTCGTAACGATCCCCGGCACCCTCCTCGCGGAGCGCACCGAGGCGACCATCAAGACCCTCGAGAACGCCCTGCGCCCGGCCGATCCGCGGGGCACCCAGCTGGGCGAGGCCGAGCATCTGGAGATGCTCACCTTCTACAGCGGGTCCTCGGCGTTCAGCATCCGCCTGGAGGTGGAGGCCGACGACACCAAGGCCGCCGAACAGCAGGCCCGCCAGACGGTCTCCGCCGCGCTGCGGACGGCGGGCTACTCGCAGGACCAGGCGCCGCTGGGCGACGCGACCATCACGGGAATCACCGAATAGACCCCGTGGCGCGCGAGCACCACGCGAACACCGAACGACTGACGACGGCAGCGCCCGGGCGTGGCCGACCTCCTCCAACTCCCTTCGGCTGTAAGGGAGTTCGCGAAGAAGGTTCGGACACCCCGGGCGCTGCCGTGCAAGCAGGCCGTGTTGTTTCGAGGTTCCACGAGGTTCAGGAGGGACCCTGCGCGCCCCGCCCCCCGCGACGGGGCGACGGGGCGACGGGGCGACGGGATCAGCTCACCGGACCGGCTTGCGCACCGCCCTCAGGATCGCGGGCAGGCGCGGCTTCGAGGTGGCGGGCAGGTCGCCGGCATCCGGGGAGGAAGCGTCCGCGGCTTCCACCGGCCGGCCCTCGGGAACGCCCGCCTCGGCCGGGCGGCGCTGCCACCAGTGGTGGCGCCGGGGGTGCAGGGCGCGGCCGAGCCTGCGGCCGAGCAGCAGGTAACCGGCAAAGGCGCCGGTCGAGTTGAGGATGACGTCGTCGATGTCGAAGGCGCGTCCCGTGACGAGCAGTCCCTGAGCCACCTCGACGGTGAGCATCACGAAGGCGGTCACGAGGACCACCCGCACGAGCCCGCGCGTCCTCGGGAACAGCACGGGCAGCAGCACGCCGAACGGCATGCCCAGCACCACGTTGCCGCCGACCTGCTTCACCGCGTCCCGCCAGTCGGGCTGAGCCAGGTAGGCGCGGATGGAACTGCCGGGGTGCAGATTGGTGTGCGTGAATCGCACGGACGCCGGCGAGGGAACCAGGGTGGCCTTGGCCAGCACCACCGCAAAGGCCACCATGCAGACGAATCCGACGATCAGCACGGCCACGCGGGCCGCCACCGCTGCCCAGGAACGGCGTTGAAGCCGGGGTTCTGATGCCATGCCATCCCCAGTACCCGCTGCGCATGGGCGCACGCCCTCGGCTCCGGCCGCAGTCAAAGGCGGCGCGGCTCTCAACACGGGCCGCCCACCGCAGAGTTCGCGCAACGGCGGAGCGCGGATCTATTGACGCGCACACGCCGGGGTTCTACGGTTTCCCCGTTCACATCCAGGCATGTCGTTCAGCATACGGAACTTGAGCTATGGAGCGCGCCGTCTCGCAACGGCCCCGCACCAGGCACCAGGCACGGAGTAACCCTCACCCCCCACGAAAGGGTCCCTCATGCGCATACGCCCTCTGCTCCTCCCCCTCGGCACCGCCGCCCTCGCCGTCGTCAGCAGTCTCGCCTTCGCGGTCCCCGCATCCTCAACCCCCCGCGCCGACACAGGCGTTGCGGTGCAGAGAAGCAGCGCCGCCGGCACCCTCGGCCCGGCCGCGAGCACGTCGGTCGCCCCCGGAGGCAACTTCGACCTGTCGGTGTGGGAGCTGCAGGAGCCGGTGGGCTCCCCCGGTTCACCGACCACCATTCCCTCGTCCCGCCTCCAGGGCGCGAACGGCTTCCAGGACTCGTACTTCTACACGGACACCCGCGACGGCGCGATGACCTTCTGGGCCCCGGAGAAGGGCGTGACCACGCCGAACTCCAACTACGCCCGTTCCGAGCTTCGCGAGATGAACCGCGACGGCAGCCCCGCGAACTGGTCGTTGAGCGGCTCGCACAGGCTCGACGCGACGCTGCGCGTGGTGTCGGTGACGTCCAACGTCTGCGTCGGACAGATCCACCTCGGCACCGGCGGCTCGTCCACCAAACCGCTGGTGGAGCTGTACTACCGCGCCTCCGGCGACATCGTCCTCGGCACGGAGAACTCGCCCTCGGGCGGCCAGACGACGCACACGGTGGGCCATGTGGCGGTCGGCAAGACGTGGAGCTACACGATCGCCGTCTCGGGAGGTCACACCGTCGATCTGACGGTCAACGGGAGCACGACCCACTACGCGATCCCGTCCTCCTTCGACGGCTACCGCCAGTACTTCAAGGCGGGCTCGTACAACCAGTCGTCCTCCAGCAGCACCACCAAGGGCGCGCGCGTCGCCTTCTACGGCCTCGGCGTCTCACACAGCTGACTGTGCGGCCGTCCAGTCATGTGAACCGTTCATCCAGGTGAATCGCCGGCCGTGCCGGTCCGGGCCCGCCCCGGACCGCGCGGCCCGTCGGCCGGCTGTTCCCCGGCTAGCTGTTCTCCGCCTGGAACATCCAGGCGTGCTTCTCCAGCTCGCCCGTCACGGTGATGAGCAGGTCCTGGCTGACCGGATCCGGCTCCGCCGTTTCGGTGATCCGCTCGCGCATCCGCTCGATGATCCTGCCGAGCGCGGTGACCAGCACCTGAACGGCTTCCGTGTCCTTGATCCAGCCGTCCGGCACCGTGCCGATCGCGCTGGCCCCGGCGAGCGTGGCGGCCCGCCCGTCCGGGTTCACGCCGAGCGCCGAGGCGCGTTCGGCCACGGTGTCCGAGTGCTGGCGGGCCGTGGCCACCACGTCGTCGAGCTGGAGGTGGACGGAACGGAAACGCGGGCCGATCACGTTCCAGTGCACCTGCTTGGCCACGAGCGACAGATCCACGAGGTCGACGAGCGCCCCCTTGAGGGCCGGTCCGACCACCTTCAGATCCGCGTCGGACAAGGAACCCCTCACGCCAGACCCCTTCACATCAGACACCGCTTCTCCCTCCGGCGATCCCCGTCGACCGACGGCCGTCGATCTCGGTAGACCGCGTTCCTCGCGCAGCGCAGATCAAACCCGGACGGACCAGGCGCCCCGGACACCCGGTTTCCGGCGGCCCGGACGCCCGGGATCCGGAGTCCCGCGCACCTCCAATGGCCGATGCGCATGGCATAGCGATTCCCGGCCTGGGCACTCTTCCTTGCGAGGCCCTCGGCCACTCGGAACAGCTCACCTCCAGCACCGCGCCCGTCCGGGTGCGGTCACATCGACGTTGGGACGGACCACACCATGAGCATCATTGCCTGGATCCTGATCGGTCTGATCGCGGGCGCCATCGCCAAGGCACTCATGCCCGGCAGGGACCCGGGCGGCTGCCTCATCACCATGCTCATCGGCATCGTCGGCGGCCTCCTCGGCGGTTGGCTCGGGAAGGTCATCTTCCACGTCCACTCCATCAACGGCTTCTTCCACCTCTCCACCTGGATCGCCGCCATCGTCGGTTCGGTCATCGTGCTGATCCTCTACCGCCTCATCATCGGCAACCGCAGCCGCAACTGAGCGCCCGCGGACAGCAGTGACGACGCACACACCGGTCGAGGACCGGTAAATCGGCCGAACTCCCCGCCCCCTGCCTCCTGTTGACGCACAATCTACGAGCCGGAAGATCCCGGAGTCGCAGTGTTGCCCAACAGCCCAGGCAGGGAAGGGAATTGATGAGGCCGACGACCACACCCCGCACCGCGATACGAGGCTCTCGCCGCAGCGTCCTGCTCACGACCGCACTGGCCGCCGCCGCGGCCCTGCTCACCCCCGCCACCGCCCACGCGGCCCCCGCGTGCGAGACCTCCCCGACGGCATCGCCGGTGCAGGTGGCACACGTGCCCGACTGGGCCGAGTCGATCGCCGTCGACGAGCGGGGCAGAATGTTCGTGACCGCGTACTTCAGCGGCCGGGTCTACCGCATCGACGCCCCCGGCACCGACCCCGTCCCGCTCACCGGGAACATCGGCGCCAACGGGGGCATCGTCGTCCGTCCGGACGGTCAACTGCTCGTCGGCACGGGCAACGACCTCGGCCACTCGCTCACCGGTGACGTCCTCCCGGTGTCGAAGCTCCTCCTGGTGGACCCCGACTCCGGCACGGTCAGCACGTATGCCTCGGGGCTCGGCGGCATCGACGGCGTCGCTCTCGCCCCCGACGGCACCGTGTACACCACCACCGTGGGCGGCCGGAACATCGGCCGGGTCACACCCGACGGCCGGGTGGACCCCGCGTGGGCCCACGTGCTGATGCCCAACGGCATAGCCGTCTCGCCCGACGGCACCCAGGTCTACGTCGTGCAGACCACCGTCGCCCCGGCCCTGTACAGCATCCCCGCCGACGACCCGGCGCATCCCCGACGCTGGATCACCACCGGCCCGGCCGACATCCTCGGCCTTCCCGACGGCCTCACCCTGGACAGCCGGGGACGTCCCCTGATCGCCACGCACGCGGCGGGCCAGATCTGGCGTGCCGAGGGCGGATCGCTGTGTGCCGTGCAGTCCGGGATGTACCTCTCCACCCAGATCACCTATGGACACGGCGACCACGGCTTCTCCGCGGGCAAGCTCTACCGGTCCGGCGTGGACGGAAGGATCTACGAGATCCCGGCCGGAGCAGATCCCGCCGGACGCCGGCCGTAGCCCGCGTTGGACAATCACCCGCAGGCCGTGCGCGGACAGCCCGTGTCCGGTCCATCCGAGCGAGGCGGCCCATCCGTGGAAGGCGTACCCGTGACCGACGTTTCCGACGTGCCTGACGTGCCCGACGTGCCAGACGTGCCCGATGTCAAAGCCGAGATCGATCAGTTGATGCGTGCCTTCCTCGGGGCGTTCACCAATACCGACGGCGCTCGGCCTGACCTCGCCGCCGTCCGCGAGGTGTTCGTCCCGCAAGGGATGATCATCAACAACTCCGGTCCCCGGCCCGTCGTCCACGACCTCGACGCGTTCATCGCACCCCGGCAGGAGATGCTCACCGACGGCACCCTGACGGACTTCTCCGAATGGGAGGTCCACGAGCGGACCGAGGTCTACGGCTCGGTCGCGCACCGCTTCAGCGAGTACGCCAAGTCCGGCTTCCGCGACGGGAAGTGGTTCGAGGGCACCGGGCGCAAGACCACCCAGTTCGTGCGTACGCCTGCCGGCTGGCGGATGAGCTCGATGGCCTGGGACGACGCGTAGCCCGTTACCGGCTCGGTGCGGATCAGACGCGCGAGTCCTCGACGGCCGGAACGGTGTGGGCTGCGCCGACGCGTGCGTGGCCCGGGCCGGACGCGTGGGAGCCGCCGCAGAAGGCGGGGTCGAGGACGTCCATCAGCCCCTGTGTGACGGCACCGTTGTTGGACGCGTTGGCGAAGACGACGACCGTACGGTGGCCGTTCGGTGTGGCGAAGGCCTGCGACTGGTAGCCCTGGACGATTCCGCCGTGACCGAACACCGTGCCGCAGCCGAGGGTGATCCGCCGCAGGCCGAGCCCGTATCCGATCCCCGTCACACCCGTGGGCAGCGCCCGTGTCATCTGGCGCAAGGAGTCGTCCGAGACGAGTCCGCCGGCGCTCCCGGCGAGCAGCGCCGTCAGGAAGCGGTCCATGTCACCGGCGGAGGACACGACGGCTCCCGCGCTCCAGATCCAGGACGCCGTCTGCTCGGTCGAGTCGAGGAGCGGCCTGCGGGGATCGTCGTTGGTCAGGTAGCCGGTGATGTGGCGGCCCGCGATCCGCTTGGCCGGCACGGTGAACGACGTCCGGCGCAGTCCCAGCGGCCCGGTGATCCCCTCGCGCAGAAGCTCGGCGTACGGGCGGCCGGTGACGTGTTCGGCCGCCAGGGCCAGCAGCACGAAGCCGGTGTTCGAGTACGCGTAGGCGCTTCCCGGCGTGTACTGCAGCCCGTGCCGCACCGAGCGGGCCACCAGGTCGCGGGGCGCGTAGACGGTGTTGCGGATGCGTGCTTCGAAGGCCGCCGTCGTTTCCTCGCCGCTCTGCTCCAGGAGGTCGTTGACGTGGTCGTACATCCCCGCACGGTGTGCCAGGAGCTGACGCGCGGTGACCGGCCAGCCGGCCGGGAGGGTGCCGGCCGGGAGATAGCCGCGCAGAGGCCGGTCGAGGTCGAGCAGGCCCCGCTCGGCGAGGCGCAGCACGATGACCGCGGTGAACATCTTGGTGTTGCTGCCGACCCTGAACCGCGCGTCCGTCCTCATCCGGGTGCCGTCCAGATCGGACTGGCCGACGGCGAGCGACCGGTCGAGACCGGGGTGGTCGTGGTCGCGGATCACGGCGAACGCACCCGGCGCTCCCGCGGCCGTGACACGCAGCAGAGCGGCGCGCAGGCCGCCCTCGTCGGGCCGGGGCCGCGCCTGCGCGCCGGTGGCGCCCAGCGCACTCCCGGCCACCAGCGCCGCGGCGGTGACGAGCGTGGTCAGCGAACGGGCGAGCCTCGTCCGCGGCACTGCTGCGATCCTCGTGCCTGCTGCGGTCCTCGTCACTGGCGCGGTCCTCACTGTCCCTCGATGCAGGCCCCCACCCGAGCGGCGCGATCGTACACAGGTGCCGGGATGCCGCCCGGGCAACGGCGGCCGCCCGGCGTTTCGCAGGTGGGGGCACGACTCCCGTAGGTGGCTTGTCGGTGAGTTGTCGGTCCCGCCTGGGAGGTTCGGGGTGTCACCGCGGCTCGGTGGGCCGGTCCCCCCGCAAGCCGCGCACCGTACGCGAGGAGCACCCATGAAACCCACCGCACCCCGGCACGAACCGTGGGACGTCCACCGGCTGCCGCCCGCCGAGGGCACCAGCGTTCTGGTCACCGGCGGCAACGCGGGCATCGGTTACTTCGTCGCCGAGCAACTAGCGGGAACCGGCGCCACGGTGATTCTCGGCAGCCGCGACCCGGTGAAGGCCGAGACGGCCGCCGGATCGATCCGCGCCAGGGTCCCGGGGGCGTCGGTGCGACATGTGCGGCTCGACCTCGCCGACCTGTCCTCCCTGGAACACTCGGTGCGAGCGCTGGACCTGAGCCGCCTCGATGCGGTCGTCCACAACGCGGGGGTGGCGCTGGACGACCCGCCCCGGCTCACCACCAAGGACGGCCACGAGTTGATGTTCGGCACCAACCACCTCGGGCACCTCGCACTGACCCGGTGGCTCGCCCCGCTGCTCATGGCGGCCCCCGCCGCCCGCGTCGTGACCGTGGGCAGCTTCGCGGCGAAGACCGAGCGGCTCGACCTGGCCGACCTCCAGTCCCGCGAGGACTACCGTCCGAAGCGGGCCTACGGCCGGTCGAAGCTGGCCCAGATGTGTGTCGGACTCGAACTCGCCCGGCGTCTGGGGGCGTTGGGCAGCTCGGTGGCCAGCGTGGTGGTGCACCCCGGCGGCGCGCTCGACTCACTCACCCCCGCGCGACCGCCCGTACACGAGCGGACCCCGGCCGAGCGGTTGCGGGGCGGGCCCGCGGCTCTCGTGCTCCAGGGCAAGCACGCAGGTGCGTGGCCGGCGGTACGGGCCGTGCTCGATCCCCGGGTCGGCAGTGGCGAGTTGTGGGGGCCGCGGGTCTTCGGCCTGCGCGGCCGGCCGCACCGCGAGTCCGTCTGGAGTCACCTGTCCGACACAGCGACGGCAGCCCAACTCTGGTACAGGAGCTGCGAGTTGATCGACATCGATCCGGATTTCTGGCGTACCGCATGAGCATGCTCATGAGAATCGCGGGCAAGAGCACCTCACAGACGTTGGTTCGAAGGGGAGGCTGCTGCCATGTCGGTACTCGGGCGTTTTCCCGCAGGCGGTCCGCGCGGCTCATGGCCGGCCGAGGAGCTCGCGGCTCAGTTGAGGCGCCGTGGCCGCGCGGCCACGGTGGTCATGGACCTCGACAGCGACATGTTCCTCGTGGTCGAGCAGCGCCACGAGGAAGCCGCCTGACCGTACCCCCGGGTCATCGTCCAGGGGGTTCGGCGAGGAGATCTCCGGCGGTACAACTCGCCTTCGCCGTACGGCACTTGAGGCGTTCCGCCGGAGCGGCAGGTGACGTACCGCGCCCCCTCAGCCGGCGACGTACTTCGCGAGGTGTTCGCCCGTCAGGGTGGCTCGGGAGGCGATCAGGTCCGAGGGGGTGCCCTCGAAGACGATGCGGCCGCCGTCGTGGCCGGCCCCGGGGCCCAGGTCGATGATCCAGTCCGCGTGGGCCATCACCGCTTGGTGATGCTCCACGACGATGACCGACTTGCCGGAGTCCACGAGCCGGTCGAGCAGGCCGAGGAGCTGCTCGACGTCGGCGAGGTGCAGGCCGGCGGTCGGCTCGTCGAGGACGTACACGCCGCCCTTCTCCCCCATGTGCGTGGCGAGCTTCAGCCGCTGGCGCTCGCCGCCGGACAGCGTGGTGAGGGGCTGGCCGAGGCTGAGGTAGCCGAGGCCCACGTCGTCGAGGCGGGTGAGGATGCGGTGGGCGGCGGGTGTCGCCGCCTCGCCCGAGCCGAAGAACTCCACCGCGTCGGTCACCGACATCGCGAGCACCTCGCTGATGTCACGGCCCCCGAAGTGGTAGTCGAGTACGGAGGCCTCGAACCGCTTTCCGTCGCATTCCTCACAGGTGGTGGCGACCCCCGCCATCATCGCGAGGTCGGTGTAGACGACGCCCGCGCCGTTGCAGGTGGGACAGGCGCCCTCCGAATTGGCGCTGAACAGGGCGGGCTTGACGTCGTTGGCCTTGGCGAACGCCTTGCGGATCGGTTCGAGCAGGCCCGTGTAGGTGGCCGGGTTGCTGCGCCGCGAACCCCGGATGGCACCCTGGTCGACCGATACGACGCCTTCGCCCGCCGGGATCGAACCGTGCACGAGCGAGCTCTTGCCGGAGCCGGCGACACCGGTGACCACGGTGAGGACCCCGAGCGGGATGTCGACGTCGACGTTGCGCAGGTTGTGTGCCTTCGCGCCGCGGATCTTCAGCGTGCCGGTGGGCTTGCGCACCTCGTCCTTGACCCCGGCCCGGTCGTCGAGGTGGCGGCCGGTGATGGTGTCGCCGGCCCGCAACTCCTCGACGGTGCCCTCGAAACAGATCGTGCCGCCGCCCGCTCCCGCGCCCGGGCCGAGGTCCACGACGTGATCGGCGACGACGATCGTCTCCGGCTTGTGCTCGACGACGAGCACGGTGTTGCCCTTGTCGCGCAGCCTCAGGAGCAGGTCGTTCATGCGCTGGATGTCGTGCGGGTGCAGCCCGATAGTGGGTTCGTCGAAGACGTAGGTGACATCGGTGAGTGAGGAACCGAGGTGGCGGATCATCTTGACGCGCTGGGCCTCACCGCCCGACAGCGTGCCCGAAGGACGGTCGAGCGAGAGGTAGCCCAGGCCGATCTCCACGAACGAGTCGAGGGTTTCCAGGAGCGTCGCCAGGAGCGGCGCCACCGACGGCTCCTTCAGGGCGCGGACCCAATCGGCCAGGTCCCTGATCTCCATGGCGCACAGGTCGGCGATGTTCTTCCGCTTGATCTTCGAGGAGCGCGCACCCTCACTGAGCCGGGTGCCGTCGCAGTCGGGGCAGGTGGTGAAGGTGACCGCGCGCTCCACGAAGGCCCGGATGTGCGGCTGCATCGAGTCGGTGTCCTTGGAGAGCATCGACTTCTGGACGCGCGGGATCAGCCCCTCGTACGTCATGTTGATGCCCGCGATCTTCATGCGGGTCGGCTCGCGGTGGAGCAGGTCCTGGAGTTCCTTCTTGGTGAACTTGCGGATCGGCTTGTCCGGGTCGAAGAAGCCCGACTCGATGTAGAGGCGGGAGTTCCAGCCGCCGCCGGTGTAGCCGGGGATGGTGAAGGCGCCCTCGTTGAGGGACTTGCTGTCGTCGTAGAGCTGCGTCAGGTCGATGTCGGTGACCGAGCCCCGGCCCTCGCAGCGCGGACACATCCCGCCGGTGATGCTGAAGCTGCGCCGCTCCTTGACCTCCTGCCCGGCGCGCCGCACGGTGACCACGCCGGCCCCGCTGATGGAGGCAACGTTGAAGGAGAACGCCTTGGGCGAGCCGATGTGCGGCTTGCCGAGCCTGCTGAACAGGATGCGCAGCATGGCGTTGACGTCGGTGGCGGTGCCGACGGTGGAGCGCGGGTCGCCGCCCATCCGCTGCTGGTCCACGGTGATCGCGGTGGTGAGTCCGTCGAGGACGTCGACTTCCGGGCGCCCGAGGACCGGCATGAAGCCCTGCACGAAGGCGCTGTACGTCTCGTTGATCAGGCGCTGCGACTCCGCGGCGATCGTGTTGAACACCAGCGAGCTCTTGCCCGAGCCGGAGACACCCGTGAACACCGTGAGGCGGCGCTTGGGGATCTCGATGCTGACGTCCTTCAGGTTGTTCACACGTGCCCCGTGCACACGGATCATGTCGTGGCTGTCGGCAGCGTGCGGCGCGGGCGGCTGCGTGTCCGTCCTCTTGGCCATGCTGATCGCGTTCTCCGTCCCCTGGCGGGCCCGCCTCGGGGCCTGCCGCTGTCACCTGATGAGACCTGCCCGCCTGCGAGCAGTACGTACGGTTCTACTTCGTCGGCGCTGCCGCGGCAATGCTCCGCCGCCCGGTGTCAGGCGCGGGGCCGGCCTGGGCGTGACGGGGCCCGCCCGGCCGGCGCGATGTGCCCCGGTCAGCCCTGGATCAGCCCGAGGACGTTGCCGTCGGGGTCGGTGAACGTGGCTACGAGACGGCCGCCGCCCACATCGTTCGCGGGGTCCTTGACCTTGGCACCCGCGGCGGTCACCTCGGCGAGCTTCGCCTCGATGTCCGGCACGTGCCAGTACGCCACCGGCGAGGTCATGCCCTGGCCCGCGCCGCCGGGCACCAGGCCGATCTGCTGGCCCTCGGCCTCGTAGCCGACGTAGTAGGGCTCATCGCTCGTCGGCGAGACGCCGAGCAGCGCGGTGTAGACCGCCTTGGCCGCCGCGAGGTCGGTCACGGGGTGCAGCACGGTCTTGATTCCCTGGGTGGTGGAGCCGTTGGTCATGGTCACTCCTGGAGTCTTGGGCGGGGGTCGTCCGTTGGTGCCCGGTGCCGGGCGGGGCCCGGGCGACCGAGGTGCTGATCACGCTAGCTCCGGCCCGCGGCCCGCGCTTCTCCATTCCTGACCGGTTGACTCGGCCTGCTCCGCACGGGGTCGGGCGACGTGTGGTGGCCGAGCCGCGCGGCCCGGGCGCACGGCGATGCCCCCGGCCGAGAACGGCCGGGGGCATCGGGTGCAACGGCTCAGGAGTCGTCGCGCTTGTCGGTCAGTGAGTCCCTGACTCCCTCGCCGCGCTCCTTCATGTTCCGCATCGCGTCCTTGGCCTTGCCCTTGGCCTGGTCGGTCTTGCCCTCGGCGGCCATGCGGTCGTTGCCGGTGGCCTTGCCCGCGGCTTCCTTGGCCTTGCCCTTGATCTTGTCCATGGCGCTGTTGTCGCCCATGGCGAACTCCTACTGATCGGGATCACTGACGACACCAACCTAGGACAGATACGGACATGTCGCCCGGCGAGTGTCCCCCAGTCGGCACAGTGCACCCCCTGGCGGCGAGGGCCCGGTCGGCGGCGCGGGATGATGGCGTCATGAGCCTTCCCGACGCCATCACCGCCACCCTCGCCGCCCGCGACAAGGTCGACTTCGAGCAGGACTTCGCGCGCACGCGCCAGATCATGACCTTCGTCCATCGGACCGAGGGCGCCGAGGCGGTCGAACTCGCCATGTTCGAGGGCCCGTTGCCCATTCCCGGCGTCGGACAGGCCGTCACGCTGTGGATCACGGGGCACCCCCTCGTCGTCCAGCGGGTGGAGACCCACTACGGACTCGGCGGGGCGGAGACCCACGCCAAGCGGGAGCAGGTCGCCTCCGTCATCGTGTTCGTGGGGCCCCGAACTCCCTGATCCAGCCGCCCAGTTGGGCGTCGCACCGTCCCGATCCGCCGCCGTCCGGCTTCGGCCCCGGCCGGTCACACCCCCGACGCGACGGATTCCTTCCGCGGCTGCGGCGCCTGCGACGGGCCGCCGCCGTGGGCGCCGGGGGTGGCCCGGTTCGACGGCCGTACGAATGCCAGGACGATCAGGCCGCCGAGGGCCGCCGCTGCCGCCGAGCAGAGGAAGACCCGGTCGAGCCCGGTGGCGAAGGCCTGATGGACCAGGTGCTGGGCCGCGTCGTGGTGCCCGCCGGGGGCGGCTTCCACGAGGCGCTGCGCCTGACCGGCGGCGAGCGCGTCCGCGCCCTTGCCGGCGTCCGGCACCGTGCCGGACCCGGCGAGTGCGGATGTCGTCCGTCCGGTGAAGACCGCCCCGAGCACGGCGATGGCGAGGGTCATCCCGAGTTGCCGGAAGGTGTTGACGGCGCCGCCCGCCATGCCCGCCCGCTGGGGCGGCACGGTGGAGGTGGCCGCCGAGACCAGCATCGGCGTGGCCAGGCCGACACCGATGCCGGTGACCACCAGCCCCCCTATGAGGGAGGTGCGTCCGGCGTCGGCCGTCATCCCCGTACGCAGCAACAGCATGCCCGCCGCGACGAGCAGCAGGCCGCCGCCGATCGGCAGCCGGGGGGCGAGGCGCTGGATGTGGCGGCCGGCGAAGACGGCCACCACGAAGGACGCCGCGGCCAGCGGGGTCAGGGCCAGGCCCGCGCCGACCGGACTGAGGCCCACCACGGACTGCAGCCACAGCGAGAGCAGGACCAGGCAGCCGAAGGCGCTGCCCTGGAGCAGCAGCGCGCCGCTCATCAGGCCCGCGAACGAGGGGCGGCGCAGCAGCGCCAGGTCCAGCATCGGGGAGCCGCCCCGCCGCGCGGTGCGGTGCTCGACCACACGAACGCGAGCAGCGCGAGCGCGGTGACGGCGAACGTCGCGAGGGTCACGGTGTCCGTCCAGCCGGACTCGCCGCCACGGATGAGCCCGTACGTCAGGCTGCCCGCGGCGATGGTGAAGGCGGCGGCGCCGGGCAGGTCGATGCGGGACCGTGCGCCGTGGCCGGAAGAGGCACGGGGGCTGTCTGGGCGCACCACGCGCAGCGTCAGGGCGATGGCGACGGCGGCGATGGGCAGGTTGACCCAGAAGATCGTGGGCCAGCTGATGTGTTCGGTGAGCAGGCCGCCGAGCAGCGGCCCCGCGGCGGCCGCCGCGCCGTTGGCCGCGCCCCACACGCCGAAGGCGGTGCCCCGGTCCCGGCCCTGGTAGGAGCCGAGCAGAAGGGCGGGCGTGGTGGCGAACATGGCCGCGCCGCCGACGCCCTGCACCACCCGGGCGGCGATCAGCACGCCCGCGTTGGGGGCCAGGCCGCATACGAGTGAGGCCGCGGCGAAGACCGCCAGACCGTAGACGTAGAAGCGCCGGTGGCCGAAGCGGTCCGCGAGGGAGCCCGAGGCCAGGAGCAGGGCGGCCAGGGCCAGCGCGTAGCCGTCGATCACCCACTGCAGTGAGGAGAAGGAGGCGTCGAGGTCGTCAGCCATGCTGGGGAGTGCCACGTTCACGATGGTCACGTCCACCAGCAGGATGAAGGCGCCAAGGCAGACCGCCGTGAGGGGCCACCACTTGCGCATGTCAGGTTCTCCGATCGGATCGAGTGTGTCGGCGGGGCCCGGAAGGCGCCTACGGTCGGCGCGGGCCCCGGGAAGGAGTGTTGAACGGCTCGGCCGGTTTTCATGAGCCAGTACGCTCGGTCTGAGCAGATCCGACATCATGGGCTTCATGAAGACGTATCTCGACACATCGAGCCGTGCGGATCGTGAACTGTCCGAGGAGGAACTGGCCCTCGCGCACGCATTGCAGATCAACGGACGGGCCTCGTTCCGGGAGATCGCCGACGCCCTCGGGGTGTCCGACCAGACGGCCGCGCGGCGGTGGTCGCGGCTGCAGTCCGCCGGCAAGCTCCGGGTTCTCGGACTGACCGATCCGCAGCGCGTGGGCGACTCCCCATGGATCGTGCGTGTGCGCTGCACCCCGGACGCCGCGGCCTCCATCGGGGAGGTCCTCGCCCGGCGCCCGGACACCAGCTGGGTCAACCTCAGCTCGGGCGGTACCGAGATCTCCTGTTCCGTACGCACGCGCGGCCCGGGGACCGAGGAGTCCCTGCTCCTGCAGAAACTGCCGCGCACACCGCAGGTGGTGGACGTCTCGGCGCACTGCCTGCTGCACGTCTTCTTCGGCCAGGACCTCAGCACCATCAACAAGAGCGGGCCGCTGACGGCCGAGCAGGTCGAGCAGCTCACCCCGTCCGTCCAGCCGCAGCAGGCCACGGCCGACACCCCGCCGGTGATGCTCGACGAGAGCGACCGCCGGCTGCTCGACCTGCTGGCCAGGGACGGCCGGGCCGCACCGGCGGAGCTGGCGGCCGCAACCGGGCTCTCCTTGTCCACCGTGCGCCGCCGCATCACGGAACTCCGTGCCGCCGGGGTCCTCTACTTCGACGTCGAGTACCACCCGGGCGTGCTGCACCGGAAGTTCCGTGCGGCCCTGTGGCTGGAGATCGACCCGTCCCGGCTCGCGGAGGCGGGAGCGGCGATCGCGGCCCACCCGGAGGTCTCGTTCGCCGCCGCCGTCACGGGCACGGCCACCCTCTACGCGAGCATCGACGTGGCCACCGCGCAGCTCTTCTACCGCTACCTGACCGAGTCGGTGGCCGCCCTGCCCGGCCTGCGCCACACGGCGACCGTCCCCATCCACCGAACCCTCAAGGGCCCCGGCCCCTACCTCCCCACCCGGGCCTGAAGCACCGGATCCGAACCGGCCGGGGCTCAGCCACCGGAGCCCGTCGGTGCCGAGCCGGAAGCAGCGGCGACACGGGGCAGCCGGCGCCGGGACCGTCCTCGTTCGTCAGCGCGCCCGGTCCGGGGCGACCCCGACGCCGGGCAGCATCGCGCGGCGGCAGCGCACGAGGTAGCGTTCGGCCGCTTCCACGGCGGCGGCCATCGAACGCTCCCCCATCAGTACACACAGCGTGTACGCCGCGTCGTCCCGGGCCTGGAGCGCACCGGAATCCCGCGGCGCGCGGGCGACCCTGCGTTCCCTGCTGCGCAGCAGGGCCAGGAGTTCATGGACGACATGACAGTGGGGCAGCAGCATCGTGTGCTCCGGCATCGGACGAAGGACGTGGGGGCATGGCGGCATCGACGCCCCTCCGGGTGCCCGCGGTCGCCATGCGTGCGCGACCCGGCTCTGAAGCGCCTCTCATCGTCGCCCCCCACCTCACCATCCGCACCCCGAAGCATCACGCTGCGCAACCGGGGTGAAGGCCGGCCACTGGGATGACCCCATCCGTATCGACAAGGTCACGCACGGTAGTTTCTCCGGGTCCGGAATTTAATGAGCGATCCCAATGGTTGGCATATACATCGACCGATTCGGATCGACCTGCCGGCGCACAGCCGGTCGGGCCGGCACTGACAGCGAGGCACCGTGAACGACCACAGCACCGAGCAGCCCGCCGAGACCGTCGCGCGGCTGCGCGCCACCTTCCGCTCCGGCCGCACCCAGCCCGTCGAGTGGCGCACCGCCCAGCTGCGCCGCCTGCGCGAGATGCTCACCACCCATGGTGCGGACCTGGCGGAAGCCCTCCACGCCGACCTCGGCAAGAGCTCCACCGAGGCCTTCCGTACCGAGATCGACTTCACGATCCGCGAGATCGACCACACCCTGGAGCACCTCGCCGACTGGCTGCGCCCGGAGCCCGCCCCCGTTCCGGCCCACCTCGGCGCGGACGCGACGGCCCGGACGCAGTACGACCCGCTGGGCGTGGTCCTGGTCATCGCCCCCTGGAACTACCCGGTCCAGCTGCTCCTGACGCCGCTGCTCGGCGCGCTGGCCTCGGGCAACGCCGTGGTCGTCAAGCCCAGCGAGATGGCCCCCGCCACCTCGGCCGCCCTGGCCCGTCTGCTGCCGCGCCACCTCGACACCGACGCGGTCGCCGTCGTCGAAGGTGCCGTACCCGAGACCACCGCCCTTCTGGCGGAGCGTTTCGACCACATCTTCTACACGGGCAACGGCACGGTCGGCCGCATCGTGATGCGCGCCGCCGCCGAGCACCTCACCCCGGTCACCCTCGAACTGGGCGGCAAGTCACCGGCGTTCGTCGACCGCGGCGCCGACCTGTCCGTCGTCGCGGACCGTCTCGTACGCGGCAAGTTCCTCAACGCCGGGCAGACCTGCGTCGCACCGGACTACGTCCTGACCGACCCGGAGACCGCCCGTGCCCTGGAGCCCGAGTTCGCCCGCGCCGTCGAGGCGGTGTTCGGCGCCGATCCGCAGAGCTCGCGCGAGTTCGGCCGCATCGTCAACGAGCGCCACTTCGACCGGCTCGGCTCGCTGCTCGGCTCCGGCCGTACGGTGACCGGCGGCCACACCGACCGGGCCACCAAGTACATCGCGCCGACCGTCCTCGCCGACGTCGACCCCAAGGCGCCGGTCATGCAGGAGGAGATCTTCGGTCCGATCCTGCCCGTCGTCACCGTGGCGGACCTGGACGAGGCCATCGCGTTCATCAACGACCGCGACAAGCCCCTCGCCCTGTACGCCTTCACGGAGTCGGACCACACCCGCGAGCGGCTGGCCGCCGAGACGTCCTCCGGAGGCCTCGGGTTCGGCCTGCCGCTGGCCCACCTGACCGTCTCCGACCTGCCGTTCGGCGGGGTGGGTGAGAGCGGGATGGGCAGCTACCACGGCCGCTACTCGATCGAGACGTTCAGCCACCGCAAGGCCGTACTGAGCAAGCCCCTCGGCTGATCCGGCCGCTCAGCCGATCCGACGGGCTCTCGCCCCGGCCCCGGCCCCCTCGGCTGATCCGGGGCAACCTCGACGCCTGGCCCACCTGAAGGGCCAACCGAAGGGTCAACCACCGTGCCGTACAAGGTGGTTGACCCTTCAGGCATGCTCCCCCAGCACCTCGCGGATCACATGACGGGCGTTCCGCGCCATCGCCGGGTTCGTGCCGCGGTAGTACGGCAGCGCGATCAGCGCCTGCGAGAGCGTCCGGGCGCGGCCCCGGCGCCACGTCGGGTCGTCAACGCCGAGCGCCTCGCGGAAGGCCCGCCTCCCGACGGGCGGGAGCAGGTTCCAGGCGGGGAAGAGGTCGCAGGCCGGATCGCCCGCGCCCGCACAGCCGAAGTCGATCACCGAGGCCAGCCGGCCGCCGTCCACCAGGAGGTTGCCCGGCATGAGGTCGGCGTGCAGCCACACCTGCGGGCCCGCCGCGCCCGGAGCCCGCAGCCCGTCCTGCCACACCGCCTCGGCGGCATCGCAGTCGACACCCTCCTGCGGGATGTCACGCAGCAGCGCGACGGCCCTGCGGGTTTCCTCGTCGAGAGATTCAAGTGGCCCTCCACGATGGGCCGTTGGGGCCGCGGGCAGCGTGACACGCCACATCGCCTCGACGAACCCGGCCAGGTCACGCGCCAGCCCGACGGGGTCCCGCAGCGCCCCCGCCTCCGGGGTCTCGCCCACCCGCCACCGGTACACCGACCACGGCGCGGGGTAGCCCTCCGCGGGCTCCCCCGCGCCGAGCACCTCGGGGATGGCGACAGGCAGCAGGGGCGCGAGGCGAGGCAGCCACTCGCGCTCGCTCAGCACGTCCCCGATCCCGCCCGCCACCAGCGGAAGCCGCACGACCATGGCGTCGCCGAGGCGGTACATGGCGTTGACCGTTCCCCCGGACGCGAACCGCTCCACCGCGAGCCCGGCCCACCGCGGGAACTGCCCGGCGATCAACCGCCGTACCAGGTCGTCGTCCAGGGCGTACTGATCGGGGTGCATCGGCTCGGTGCTCACGAGGCGCCATCCCATCGTCATGCGCCCTGGGCAGTCAACCCGTTTCGGTGCCACCGAGCAGCCCCCGACCGCGCCCCTTCCCAAGGCGTTCACCACAGCTCGGCCCGACCCGACCTGCGCAGCGCTACGAACTCCGGCTCCCCGGCTGACGGTCCGCGAAACCGCCAGGTCAGAGACGCCTTTCGGGCTCCTTTGGTTTGAGATCCGCAGAAGCGGCCAGGCGTACTGGTGTCGGAAAACATGATCGACCGCAGGTGGAGGCAACCCATGACGAGCGACGAGCGGGCCTCGCGGACACACGGCCACGCCGAGAGCGCCGCCAAGGATGTCGTCGACGGCTGAGCCTTCGGAATAACCCCCACCTCCCTCCCCCACCTCACACGAGTCCTTTATGTCCCGTTGAGGACCAAAGCCCTGTCGTCAGTGCGGGCTTTGGTCCGGCGATCAAGGACTTTCACCGTGTGATCGCGCCGCCCGGAGAGAGTTCCATGTAGGGCGCACCCTTCTGTAGTCGAGCGAGAGAGACGTTGCGTGCTGAGCACCGAGGATCACCAGCCAGAGCCCGAGGCAGTCACCCGGCACCGTTCCCTGTTCCGGGCGGTCCACCGCAGGCGGAACCCGGCGCTGCGCCGCTCTGACATCACCGTGACGGACGAGGCCGCGGTCAAGCGCGCGGTCAAGGCCACGGCGCTCGGCAACGCCATGGAGTGGTTCGACTTCGGCGTCTACTCCTATCTCGCCGTCGTCATCGGCAAGGTCTTCTTCTCCGGTGCCGGTGACACCATGCAGGTCATCGCGTCGCTCGCGACGTTCGCCGCCGCCTTCCTGGTCCGGCCGCTCGGCGGCATGTTCTTCGGGCCGCTCGGCGACCGCGTCGGCCGGAAGAAGATCCTCGCCCTCACCATGATCATGATGGCCGCGGCGACTCTGTCGATCGGCCTGATCCCCAGCTACGCGACCATCGGCATCTGGGCGCCGGTACTGCTGATCCTGTGCCGCATGGTCCAGGGCTTCTCGACCGGCGGCGAGTACGGTGGCGCGGCCACGTTCATCGCGGAGTACGCGCCGGACAAGCGGCGCGGGTTCTGGGGCTCCTTCCTGGAGTTCGGCACGCTCATCGGCTACACCGTGGCCGCCTCCCTCGTGACCGCCCTCACCGTGTTCCTCAGCGACGACGCCATGCAGCAGTGGGGCTGGCGCATCCCGTTCCTGGTGGCGGGTCCCCTCGGCCTCGTCGGCCTCTACCTCCGGCTGAAGCTCGACGAGTCGCCTGCCTTCAAGAAGCTGGAAGAGAGCGGCTCGTCCGACCGGGAGCGCGAGAAGCTGCCGCTCAAGCGCATCCTCTTCGGCAACGGCCGCGCGATGCTGCTGTGCCTGGCGCTGGTGGCGGCGTTCAACATCACCGACTACATGCTGCTCTCGTACATGCCGACGTACCTCTCGACGCAGGGCTTCAACGAGACGACCGGCCTGATGTCCATCGTGATCGTGATGATCGTGCTGATGGCGATCATCAATTCGGTCGGCCGCCTCTCCGACCGGGTCGGCCGCAAGCCGGTCCTGATCGGCGGGTCCATCGGCTTCATCGTGCTCGCGGTCCCCAGCTTCCTGCTGATCAAGACGGGCAGCACCATCGCGGTGTTCACCGGACTGCTCGCCCTGGGCCTCGCCCTGGTCTGCTACATGGGCACCATGTCCTCGGCGCTGCCCGCCCTCTTCCCGACGGCGATCCGCTACGGCTCGCTCTCCATCGGGTTCAACATCTCGGTGTCCCTGTTCGGCGGTACGACCCCGCTGGTGGTCCAGGGTCTGATCGGGGCCACGGGCAACGACCTGATGCCGGCGTTCTACACCATGCTGGCCGGGCTCGTCGGCCTGGTGGCCGCGATCGCCATGACCGAGACGGCCCGCAAGCCGCTTGAGGGCTCCCCGCCCTCGGTCGCCACGGCCGAGGAGGCGGCGGAACTCGTCGCCGCCTCGCGCGCCTGACGACCTGCGCGACCGCAGAGAGTGCCGCACCCCGCTGATCGCCTGCGCGACGGGGTGCGGCCTCTGTCGTAGGGTGAGCCAGTCGTGCAGTGCCGCAGAAATCCGGAGCAAGTTGAGCGTGTCCTCGTCCTTCCAGCCGGTCCTGGACCGCATCGCCACCGAGATCGCGGCCACCCCGGGCCGAGGCCGCCCGGCGGACTACATCCCCGTACTCGCCTCGGTCGACCCCCGGCGCTTCGGGATGGCCGTCGCCGAGCTCGACGGCACGGTGTACGGGGTCGGCGACTGGCAGCACCCCTTCTCCACGCAGTCCATCACCAAGGTCTTCACCCTCGCGCTGTGTCTCGCGCGGGAGGGCGAGGAGCTGTGGGAGCACGTCGGCCGTGAGCCCTCCGGCAACCCGTTCAACTCCCTGGTGCAGCTGGAGTACGAGGCCGGCATCCCGCGCAACCCGTTCATCAACGCCGGTGCCCTAGTCGTGACCGACCGTCTCCAGTCCCTGACCGGCGACGCGGCCGGCACCCTGCGCACCTTCCTGCGCGCCGAGTCCGGCAATCCGCGCCTCGGCTACGACGAGCAGGTCGTCGCATCCGAGGCCGCCCACAGCGACCGCAACGCCGCGCTCGCCCACTTCATGGCCTCGTACGGCAACATCTCCACGCCGGTCCCCGAGCTCCTCGACCAGTACATCCGCCAGTGCGCCCTGGAGGCGTCCTGTGCGGACCTCGCGCGAGCCTCCGGTTTCCTGGCACGGCACGGGATACTGGCCGACGGTTCGTCCCTGCTCTCGCGCAGCCGGGCCAAGCAGATCAACGCGGTCATGCTGACCTGCGGGACCTACGACGCGGCGGGCGACTTCGCCCACCGCGTGGGCCTGCCCGGAAAGAGCGGTGTCGGCGGCGGCATCATCGCCGTGGTGCCCGGCCGCTGCACCCTCTGCGTCTGGAGCCCCGGCCTCGACGAACGGGGCAACTCGGTGGCGGGGGTCGCCGCCCTGGACCGCTTCACGACCCTGACCGGGCTCTCCGTCTTCTGACGAACTCCCAGGCCCGCCACCCTCACCGACCGTCAACTCCCCCGCGCTGCATGCGAGTTGGGGCAACACCTCACACCAGGTCGAACTCCCGACTCGTCACCCCCTTTCTGTACCTACTAGTATGTACGAGCCATAGCCCGGCGCGGCCCGCCGCACCTCGGCCCCGCAGCCGGACCACCGCAGAGGGGAACCGACATGCCGTTTGTCCGGATAGACGCGCTGGGCGCCGACAGCGAGCGGCTCGACGCGCTCGGCCGCGCGGTGCACGACGCCCTGGTCGAGGCGATCGGCATCCCGCCCGACGACCGGTTCCAGGTGCTGGTCGGTCACGACGGCACGCACAGCACCCTGCGCTACGACGACTACCTCGGCGTACGCCGGGACCACGGCATCGTGTTCGTGGCGATCACCCTGCGCGCCGGACGCACGCCGGGCCAGAAGCGGGTGCTCTACCGGCGGATCGCCGAACTGGCCCACGCGTACGCCGGTACCGAGCCGCGCAATGTCTTCGTCACGCTCACCGAGAACGAGTCGATCGACTGGTCGCTCGGCGAAGGCGTGGCACAGTACGCGCCCGCACCCGAAACGCCGTAGCCGGTCCGGCGCACGGCGGGCCCGGGGTCCGTCGGCGTCCCCGGTGCCCCCGCCGGGGCGTGCTCAGCCACTGCCCGCCGCTGCCGGGGCCGGCTCGGGGACCGGTGTGCGGGCTGCTCGGGGCAGCAGGAGCGGGGTGGCCAGCATGAGGACTCCGGCGACGACGATCGCGGTGCGCGGGCCGGTCAGGCCGGCCAGCACGCCTCCGAGCGCCGTCAGGAGCGCGATGGTCGCCTTGCTGGTGACCGTCCACGCCGACAGCATGCGGGCCACACGGTCGGTGCCGGTCTGCTCAAGCCGGTAGGTGGCGAACACCGGGTTGAAGATTCCGCAGCTGGTGATCAGCCCGAGCTCGACCGTGACGACGAGTACGAGGCCGCCGGCACCGGGCCCGACGAGCGCCAGCCACGGCACCCAGCACGCGCGCAGCGCCCCGGAGGCCAGCAGAACCCTGCGCTGCCCGAACCGGACGACGAGCCGGCGCGCGAGGCGTGAGCCGATGAGGCCGCCGATGCACGGGGCTCCGAACGCCAGG
Source organism: Streptomyces xanthochromogenes (assembly GCF_014650455.1). Classification (GTDB taxonomy): domain Bacteria; phylum Actinomycetota; class Actinomycetes; order Streptomycetales; family Streptomycetaceae; genus Streptomyces; species Streptomyces xanthochromogenes. Next base: position 656,263 of record NZ_BMUZ01000003.1, read on the forward strand.
CCGTACTGCCAGGGCGCGAAGCCGAGGGAGCCGAGCATGAGCGTGGCGAGCAGCGGGGCGGTCGTCATGATCAGGCCGTTGACCAGGATCGTGTTGAAGAGCAGGGGGCGCAGCGAGGGGTGCGTGAGGATGTGCCGCCAGCCTTCGAGCAGTTCGCCGCGCCGCAGCCGCGCGGACGTCCCGCTCCGCGCGGGCGGCGGCGCCTCCTTGCTGCCGATCGCCCGGATTCCCAGCGCCGAGAGCAGATAGCTGACCGCGTCGGCCGTCACGGTGGTCACGGGACCGAAGGCACCGATGGCGAATCCGCCGAGCGGTGGTCCGATCATGGTGGCGGTCCAGGAGGTGGACTCGAACCGTCCGTTCGCGATGAGCAGGTCCTCGGGCGCGACGAGCGACTTGAGGTGGGCCCCGCTGGCAGCCCTGAAAGCGATGTCGGCCACGCCGACGACCACGGAGACGACGAGGAGCTGGGCGAAGCCGAGCAGACCGAGTGCGAAAGCCGCCGGGATGCTGAGGACGGCGGCGAACCGGATCAGGTCCATGGTGACCATCACCGGCCGCTTGGCGCGGAACTCGACCCACGGGCCGAGCGGGACCGCGAGCACCGTCCCGACCGCGAGCCCGGCGGCGGCGAGCGCCGACACCGCTGCCGGTCCGGCGTGCAGGACCAGGATGGCGATCAGCGGAAACGCGTCGAACGCCAGCATCGTGCCGACCGTGCTCACGCCGTACGCGGCCCACAGCCATCCGAACTGCCGCCCCAGCGACCGCCTCCTGCCCGCCATGCCCAGTACACCTCTCACCCGCCCTGCGGAACCGCCGTGCGGAACCGGCCCTGTGGAACAACCCCACGTCGGCTCGTGAGATCCAAGCGATCGGCACAGAGGCAGGTCAAACAACCGGTCCGGCGGAAAGCCACAACCAGGCATTGTGCACCAGGCGTACCCGGCGGAACCGCCCGCCCGTGCCGGGCAGCCGGCCGACGCACCCGGCCCGGCCCCGCGGGGATGCCCTAGGATCGCCCGCCGTGGATCTCAACGCCGTACGCACCTATGTCGCCGTCGCGGACGCGGGGCAGTTCCAGAAGGCCGCCACCGATCTCGCGATCAGCCAGCAGGCCGTCTCCAAACGCGTCGCCACGCTGGAGAAGGAGCTCGGGGTGCGGCTTTTGACCCGGACCGCATCCGGCGCCCGGCCGACCATCGACGGCCAGGCCTTCCTGCCGCATGCCCGCGCACTGCTCCAGGCCGAGGAGCGGGCGGCAGCTTCGGTCCGGCCCGGCCACCGTGCGCTGCGCGTCGACGTGATCGGCCGCCGCCTCGCACCCGCCGATCTGCTGCGCGGCTTCCACCGTGCACACCCCGGGACCGAGCTCGACGTGGTCACGCTCTTCGACGCGGACGCGGCCTTCGCCGCCGTACGCTCCGGCACGATCGACGCGTCGTTCCGCGCGGTCACCGTGACCGAGCGGGAACTGCCCGACGGGATCACGACCGCCCGGGTGCACGACGAGCCCGTACAGCTGCTGACCGGCCCGGGCCACGCCCTCGCCCACGCCCGCGCGGTCAGCCCCGCCGAGCTCGTCGGGCACCGGATCTGGATGCCCGGCCTCGTCGCGGGGACCGAATGGGCCGCGTACTACGACGCGCTCGCGGTGGCCTTCGGCCTCACCATCGAGGCGACCGGCCCCGATTTCGGTACCGAGCCGCTCCTCGACACCATCGCCGGCTCCGCCGTGCTGGCGACCCTCGTCGGCGAGCAGACCCGGTTCGCCTGGCCGGCCGACCAGGGCCTGCGGCGCATTCCCCTCGTCGATCCGACACCGGTCTATCCGCACTCCTTGATCTGGCGCAGCGACAACCCGCATCCCGCACTCGCGGCACTGCGCGGCCACCTCGCCTCCGCCTTCCCCGCGGAGCAGAGCAACTCATCTTCCTGGTCGCCCAGTTGGGTGCGCATGAGGACACCGGCGCAACGCTTCGGCGCGGACGGCGAGTCGTTCCACCGGACCTGACGGAACCCGGCCGGTGCCGAACGGGCCGCCCTGAAGATCGCGGTATCGACAGGAGGCGTACGACCGTACACAGTGGCCTCCTCGGTCTTCGTGACCACACCAGCAGACGAGGAGCCACCGTGACGCAGTGGGCAGGCCGGACCGCCGTCGAGATAGCCGAGGCGGTGCGCCGCAAGGAGGTGACGCCCCGAGAGGTCGTCGCCCGCCATCTGGCCCGCATCGCCGAAGCGAACGACCGCATCGGGGCGTTCCGCGTGGTGCGCGCCACCGCCGCGCTCGCTGAGGCGGACGCGGTCGGCGACCGTACGGATCTGGACCGACTGCCGCTCGCGGGCGTGCCGGTGGCCGTCAAGGACAACCTGCCGGTACGCGGCGAGAGCACCCGCAACGGTTCCGCGGCCACCTCCACGGCTCCGGCCGCCGCCGACCATGTCACCGTGGCCCGGCTGCGGGCGGCCGGCGCGATCGTGGTGGGGCTCACCCACGTGCCCGAGCTGTGCGTCTTCGGCACGACGGACGGGGTGCACGGCACGGCCCGCAACCCGTGGGACCCGACGCGCACGGCGGGCGGCTCCTCCGGGGGCAGCGCCGCCGCGGTGGCGGCCGGCCTCGTACCCATCGCGCTCGGCAACGACGGCATGGGCTCCCTGCGCATCCCCGCCGCGCACTGCGGCCTCATCGGCCTCAAGCCGGGCACCGGGCGCATCCCCTTCGATCTCCACGGCGGCTGGTTCGGGATGTCGGAGCACGGCCCGCTGGCGACGACCGCCGCGGACGCCCGGCTGATGTTCTCGGTGCTCGCCGATGAGCCCGTCGGGCCGGACGGCTCAAACGGTGCGTCCCGCGGTGAGCCGGACGCCCCGCGGAGGCTCAACATCGCCTTCTCCACCCGCAGTCCGATCCTGGGCGTCCGCGTCGGCGCCGCCTGTGCGGCGCTCGCCCGCCGGGCCGCCCGCACCCTCTCGGGCGCGGGCCACCACGTGGCGACCGCCCATCCGCCCTACCCGCTGTCCTTCGGAACGGCCGTCCTCGCCCGCTGGACCGGAGGGGTCGCGCAGGAAGCCGAAGGCCTCGATCCGCACCTGCTCGCTCCGCGTACCCGGCACCACGTCCGGGCAGGGCGGCTGGCCGAGCGGCTCGGCATGCTGCGTACCGACCACCGGGCCGCGCTGAACGAACGCCTCAAGCCGTTCTTCGAGGAGTACGACGTGCTGCTCACCCCGGCCCTCGCCCGCCCGGGACCGGCGGCCGAGGCCTGGCACGAGCGCGGCTGGGTGACCAACATGCTGGTCAACACCGCCTGCTCGCCGATGACTCCGCCGTGGAACCTCTCGGGCCGCCCGGCGCTCGCGATGCCGTTCGGCTCACTGCCTTCGGGGCTGCCCGGGTCGGTCCAGCTCGTGGGACGGCCCGGCTCCGAGCATCAACTCCTGGACCTGGCGGCTCAGTTGGAGGAGCTGCACCCCTGGCGGCGCACCGCATCCGGAGAGACGACGAGCGCCCCCTGAAGGTGAAGCTTCAACAGACGCACAGGTCAAGGGAGTTGACGGAATGCGAAGGTGACCACGGCCGCACGGGCGTGGCATGATCATCTTCACGTTACCTGTCGGTAATGGCCACCCCCCAACCTGAAGGTCACACCTCCGTGCGCATGCTCACCAGACGCCTCCTGCTTCCCGGCCTCACCGCGCTCGCGCTGGCCGGCACCGGGTGCTCGGCGCCCGCCGCCCCCGTGGCGGCCGGGCCGGGAGGCGCCACCACCCCCGCGTCGAAGGCGACCGGCGGGGATCAGCGGCTCGAAGTGGATGCCGCCGCCCCGCAGGGGTCGATCGCGCCCACGCCGCTGGCCCGGGCCCACAGCGGCAAGGGCCGGCCGGAGAAATCCGCGCTGAAGGTCGCCTCGTACGACAGGGCGAGCGGACGCGCCGTCATATCCGCCGCCCCGCCCGGCCACAGCGCCAAGCCCAGCCACTCCCCCGCGCCGGGCAAGCCCGCAGACAAGCCCGTCGCGGTGGGCGACGTCATCGCCAGCGCGCCCGCGCCCGGCGCGCCCGACGGCCTGCTCGCGAAGGTCACCGAAGTCGTGGGCAGGAGCGAGGAGGGCACCGAGGTGAAGACCGCCCCCGCCACCCTCGCGTCCGTCCTCAAGGACGACAGGGCCGAAGGCAAGGTGCCGGTCGACCCCGCGTCGGTCAGCGTGGTGCCCCTGATGAAGGGCGTCACCTTCTCGTGGGCCAGGAGTCAGGGCGCGCGCTTCGGGCCGCAGGGCGCGAAGCTGCCCCTCGGCAGTCTGCGCCTCGATGTGAACGCCGGGGTGAACACCGCCAAGGACGCCCCCGCCTCGGCCGCGGCGTCGGTCTCCGGCTTCCTCCAGCTCACCCCGCAGGTGGAGTTCGCGTACGGCGGAAGCAAGGACGGCGGGCCCGGACCGAGTTCGGCCTTCCTCGGCATGAGCGGGGACTGGTCGTCGCGGTGGGCGCTCAAGGGCCGTGCGGCCGCGAGCACGGGCGCGCCCCAGCGCATCCCCTTCGCCAAGCTGCACAGCGCCCCCGTCATCCAGGTGGGCCCGGTGCCCGTCGTCGTCAACCTCGACCTGACCTGTTACGTGCAGGTGGCGGCCGACGGCCACGCCACCCTCGACGTCCAGCAGGACGTCAAGGGCGACTTCCGGGTGGGCGGCAGCTACGCGACGGCCAAGGGCTGGGCCCCGGTCAGCACGTCGGACGTGCACAGCACCCCGGTGAACGCGAGCGTCTCGGCGGCCGGGACCGTCAAGGGCGCGCTCGGCGCGGAGGCGTCCGTCGGCCTGTACGGCGCCCTCGGCGTCACCGCGGACGTGGCCCCTTATCTGCGCGGCGCGGGAGACGCCAAGGCCGTCGCCTCCAGTGACGGGAAGTCCTCCGCGCACGCCTCCTGGGCGGTGTACGGCGGCTTCGACCTGGCCGGCCGGCTCGACTTCCACCTGTCCCTGTTCGGCACACCGGTCATCGAGCACCGCATTCCGCTGGGCGCGCTCCACCGCGAGTGGGCCCTCGCGAAGGGGCAGAGCGCGGTGTGACCGCTACACGGGGCGTACGCCCGTGTGGACCGTGGTGGCGGAGAGCAGGAAGGCATCGGTCCGGCGCAGGATGCCCTCGGGCGCGTCGGCGTCGAGCAGCAGGTCGAGGGTCTTGATGTCGGCCTCGTCCAGGGACTCGCTCATCATCTCCCTCAGGCGGGTCAGCTGGGCGTGCAGGAAGGTGCGGGCAGCCTCGTCCAAGGGCGCCGGCAGATCCAGGAGCAGGGTGAAGCTCGCGATCCCGGTGAGCCCGGCGCGGCCGAACATCGCGGGCCAGTCCTCGACCACCGCGGTGCTGCCGGGCAGTTCGGACCGCATGATCTCGAACCAGTACTCCTGGGCGGCGTCGAGCCTCGCCTGCAGTCCGGGGCGCCCGGTGCCGATGTCACGCGGAAGGAAGCGCATCGGCAGGCCGCCCTCCGCCACCGCGAGCATCCCGCCGGGGTTCAGCGCCCCGGCGAGCGCGTCGAGGACGCCCTGCTGATCGCCGATGTGGTGCACGGCCTTGCTGCTCCAGATCAGATCGGCCGTGCCGAGCGCGCCGTCCAGGCCGTCGGGGAGTTCGGCGTGCCGGACGGCGACGCGCTCGCCCACGCCGAGCCGCTCGGCGCGGTCCCGGGTGTGGGTGAGCAGTGCGGCGGCGCCGTCCACCGCGACCGTCTCGGCGGCCGGGAAGGTCTCGGCCAGCACACAGGTCATCACGCCCGGACCGCTGCCGATGTCGAGGACCCGTCGGACCTCCCGCTCCGGGCCGAGCAGTTCGCTCAGGCGGCCCGCCGTCCGGCGCAGGACCGGGAGCTGGAGTTCGCCGCTGTTCACGAGATGGGCGGCCATGACCTCCCAGTCGAGGTCCCCGTGCTGGTGGCCGTGGGCGTGTGCGTGGTCTTGTGCCTGGTCTTGTGCATGTCCGGAATCGTTGTGTGCGCTCATGCGGACGAGCCTGCGCCCGCCGGGCGGCCCACGGCAACTTTCGTTGCTGATTCCGGGACGCCGGGCGCACTCCCGGGCCTCCCTTCACCCCAACTCGACACCCGGGTACGGCGTTTGCTGCGCCTGGCCGTTGGCTAGGGTGCCGTGATGGACGCCATGGACGTTTACGAATCCGCGCTCGGGCTCATCGGCGGCACCCCGCTGGTGCGGCTGCGCACCGAGGGTGCCGCCACCGTCTACGCGAAGCTGGAGTATCTGAGCATCGGGGGCAGCGCCAAGGACCGCATCGGTCTGCGCATGGTCGAGCAGGCGGAGAAGGACGGGCTGCTGCCGCCCGGCGGGACCGTCGTCGAGGCCACGTCCGGCAACACCGGCATCGGTCTTGCCCTGGTGGCGGCCCAGAAGGGATACCGCTCCCTCGTGGTGGTGACGGACCGGGTCAGCGAGGAGAAGGTGAACACCCTGCGGGCCTTCGGCGCCGAGGTGGTCGTCAAGCCGGGCGGCCTGCCGCGCCAGCACCCCGACCACCCGATGAGCTTCGCGGCCCACCTCGCGGATTCGACGCCCGGAGGCTGGCTCGCGAATCAGTACGACAACGCGGCCAACCCCGAGGCCCACTACCTGACCACCGGTCCCGAGATCTGGCAGCAGACCCGCGGGCGCGTCACCCACCTGGTGTCCTGCATCGGGACGGGAGGCACCATCAGCGGGGCCGGCCGCTACCTCAAGGAGGTCAGCGAAGGGGGCGTCCAGGTGATCGGCGCGGACCCCGCCTCCTCCGTGTACGGCGGGGGCGACGGACGTCCCTACTTCATCGAGGCAGCCGGTCACTTCCTGCACCCGGACACCGAGCAGGACGTGTGGCCCAGGTCCTACCACCCCGATGTCGTCGACCGGATCGTGCCCGTCGCCGACCGGCAGGCACTGCACACCGTACGCCAACTCGCCCGCGATCAGGGCCTGTTGGCGGGCGGTTCGTCCGGCACCGCACTGGCCGCGGCCCATCAGGTGGCCGCCGGGGCGGGGGCGGACGCCGTCGTCGTCGTGATCCTTCCGGACTCGGGACGGCAGTACCTGACCAAGTACTTCAACGACACCTGGATGCTGCGCCTCGGCTTCCTCGACGGCGACGCGAGCGGCCCCCGGGTCGCCGACGCCGCTCCCGAGGGCGGCGTCGCCCCGGCGCTGCCCTATCTCAACATCCGCACCCCGGTCGGCGACGCCCTCGACGTGCTGCGGGCGAGGAAGCTCGCCGGGGTCGAATCCGTGCTGCCGGCCGGTCCCTGCCCTGCGGGCCCGGACCGGCGGCCCACCGCGCCCGAACTCACCGGATCGGTGACCCTGGCCGGACTCGAAGCCGACCTTCGGGACGGCGTCGCGGCGCCGGACGACCCGTTGGCGGACCACCTCGACGCGCCGCTCGCCCAATTCGGCTACGGCGAGCCGGCCGAGGAGGCCCTCGGCACACTGACCCGGCATCTCCGGGACACGGCGGTCGTTCTGCGCGACGGCTGCGCCGAGGCCCTGATCACTTCAGCCGGCCTGCGCGCTCTGCTGCCCACCGACCACTGAGTTTGCCCACACCGAGCTCGCCCTGCGAGGCCCGCGCCGCTGCCATGTGCAGGGTGCGCAGGGCGAGCAGGAGCACGCCGATGTCGTCCAGGTAGATCGGATCCGGGAGGAGGTCGACGGGGCTGACGACATAGAGGAGCGCGCCCCACCAGGCCGCCTTGTGGGTCAGCGGGATTCCGGCGTCCTGGAGGAGCTTGCGGGCCTTGATCAGGCGAATGGTCAGAACGACCGTCACCACGGCGGTCGCCAGGAGCGCGAGGGCCGCGAGGACCAGGCCGACCTTCATTTCGGTGCTCATCGAGCCGCCTTCCGTCGCTCTGTGGCGGCGATGCTACTGAAGCCGGCTCTCGGGGACCTCGGACGCGCTCTCGTCCGGGAGGTGCACATCGCTGACGGCGATGTTGACCTCGACGACCTCCAGTTCCGTCATCCGTTCCACCGCCCCGATGACATTGAGCCGGATCTCGGCGGCGACCTCGGTGATGCTCACCCCGTACTCGACCACGATCTCCAGGTCGATGGCCGTCTGGCGTTCGCCGACCTCGACCTTCACGCCGCGGGTCACGGAGGCGCGGCCCGGCCGCATCGCGCCGAGCGTACGGGCCAGGCCCCCGCCCAGGGCGTTGACGCCGGGCACCTCTCGGGCGGCCAGTGCCGCGATCTTCTCCACGACACCGCCCGCGATGGTCGTCCGGCCACGGGTGGCCGGCGGCTCGCCCACGCCGCTCCTGGCGGGTTCGAGCGTGGTGCTGTCCGCGGCCGCGCCGGACGTGAACGTACCGGGCGCGGCCGTGCCGGGCGCGGCCGTGCCGGGCGCGGCCGTGCCGGGCGCGGCCGTGCCGGGCGCGGCCGTGCCAGGGGTGGCCGTGCGGAACTCGTCCGACTCGGGTTTCCGCAGGGTCTGGCCGATCGGCTCCGTCATGCGAAGCCACCTCCTCGGGGAGTGCTGTGGCGGCCGGCGGCCGCCGGGTCGCTCCCTCCGGGTACCGTGCTCCAGGCGGTTCATGCGGATATCGGGCCAGTTACCCGCGGAAGCCGCCGGCCGCCGCGGGCGAGCGGTTCAGCAGCCGGGCGCGCCCTTGCCGCCGCGCTGCGGCAGGCTGAGGTTGGGGGCGCCGTCCGGCCAGGTCAGGGCGATGGTCTTGGCCGTGCCGTCGGAGCCGAGCTGCACCACCGGGGTCGGCTTGCCCGCGGGGGTGCCGTCGCTGCCGAACGACAGCCAGCCGCTGGCCCCGGGCAGCATCTGCGCACAGTAGAACTGGTGCAGGATGCCGGTCTCCAGGCCCGGGTTCTTCAGGCCCACGGCGTCGCGCCGCCCCGCGCTGACCGCCGCGACGGCCGCGTCGTGGGTGAGCATCGCCTGGCCACTGGCCAGGTCCACGGGATCGAAGGAGAGGGCCGGCCCGTCGTGGTCGGCGGTCAGGGGCTGCCCGGTGCAGGGGTCGGGGCGCCCGGTGAACGCCGACCAGAACTGGTCGTAGTTGTGCTTGGCGTCGGAGCCCGGGCACTCCTTGCCCCACTCGTCGGGGCTGGCGAGCGCGGTGTAGGCGACGGTGACCCGACCGGAGGCGATGCCGCTCAGGACGGCCTTGTCGCGGATGGACTCCGAGGCGTCGTCACCGGCGAGGATGTGCAACTGCGCGATCCCGCACGGCGCGCCCTGCACCCAGTTCTCCACGAACGCCCCGAGGTCGCGGCCCCGGCCCGCGAAGTAGACGACGGAGGGGGCGGCCTGGCACAGGTTGGCATGCATGAGGTTGAACTGCTGGACCAGATAGGCCTGACGGCCCGATCCGGCGGGCAGATCGACGGGCGAGGTGTACGGCAGGACGGTCACGGTACGGCCCGGCACCTTGAACTTGGCCTTGGCGTCCTCGGCGAGCGTCTGGGTGTAGTCGTCGCCCGTGACGCTGTCCGCGACGACGGCGAGCGAGGTCACCGCGGGGCGCAGCCCCGATACGTACTGGTTGGCGGCGGTCACCGAGTCGGAGTTCGTCGGGGACACCCGGAACATGTCGACGATCTGCTTCTTGCCGGTGGGGTCGGCGGGATCCAGGTTCATCGAGTTGCCCGTCACCGTGGACCCGATGACCGGGATGTGCAGCTGGGCGGAGATCGCGGCGGCCGCGCGGCGGGTCTGCTCGGTGGACTGGCCGAGGCCGACGACCGCCGAGATGTGCTCGGAGGCAGCCTTCTCCTTGAGCTTGGCGACGGTCTGCTCCCACGAGCCGTACTGGCTGCCCATGTTGGCGAGGTACAGCTTGATGGCGGGCGTACTGCCGTACGCGGCGGTGTTGTTGGCCCGCCACACGGCGGTGAGGGCGCCTTCGATGTTGGGGTAGAGGGAGTCGTAGGTGAGGGTGTCCACATCGGATATGGGCGAGAGGTCCAGCATCAGGACGATGCTGGTGTACGGGCCCTTCACCGTGTCGTTGGCCGACTTGACCATGCCCTCCAACTCCCGCATGCGGGCGGGCTCGTGGTCGGTGAAGGGGCCGCTGTCGATGTTCACCCCGGCGCAGGCGAGCGGGCTTCCCGTCGCGGTCAGGCCGGTGCCGCAGGTGAGCGAGGGCGGGAAGAGCTTGCCGTATCCCCAGCGGCCGCCGAACACGAGGCCGGCGAGGATCACGAGCGCCGCGAGGGCCGACAGCACGGGGTGGCGGCGCAGCCGGCCGAAGCGGGGACTGCCTACAGCGGGTGTCATGGACACTCCTTGCGGTGCGGTCGGCGGGCGCGTCCTTGCCGCACCCGCCGCGGGGCTAGGCGAAGGCGGCCGCCGCCTGCTGGAGCGGACTGACGTCCAGCAGACGGGAGTTGTGCGCGAGGCGGTTGAAGCATTCCTGTATCTCGCCGTCCCAGCGCCGGGTGTGCTCGGTCAGCGGGTCGTTGTACAGCCACAGCAGGGCGAGGAGTTTCGCGGTGGCCACCGCGAAGACCGTCCGCCCGGCGCTCTCGACCCCGCCGAGCAAGGTGCTGTAGGCCTCCTGGGGCGACTGCTCGTACAGCAGCCGGCAGGGTGCCGACGACAGGTAGTCGAGCAGCCGGATCCAGGCGCGGTGGTCCTCGTCGAAGCGGTCGGCGAGTGCGGCGGCGACCGGTTCGAAGCGGCCGAGTGCCAGGTCGTGGAAGAGCCCGCGCTCCACGGCCGCCGGGTCACCGCCGAGCGCCGAGGGGGTGGCGAGCGCGAAGGACTGGTCGGCGAACACCTCGTGCCACAGGGTGGGTTCGGCGGGCTGGGTGCGGCGCGCGGTGTTCAGGGCGGTGAGTGCGGAGCGGGCCAGCCAGGGGTGCAGGGTGGCGGGTGAGTCGGCGTCGCCCCGGCCGATCTCGTGGATGCGGGAGGGGCGGTGGGTGAAGGTGCTCACCCACAGGTGGCGGCGCAACAGCTCAAGGCTGCGCGGGAGTTCCGCGGAGTCCGCCGGGAGGCGGGGGTCCTGCGCGGTACGGACGTCGGCGAGGTAGGCGGCCGCGAGGACGACCGCGGGGGTGGTGCTCCAGGTGGTGCCGGGGACGGGCAGCCCTTCGGGCAGGCTGGTCTCCAGGGCGTACGACCACAGGGGCGTGCCCTCCTCGTCGGCCGGGTCAAGCAGGGAGACGGCGGGGCCGTGCGGCCCCGGGTGGACGCCGAACGGTTCCTCCAGGACGGCGGAGACCGCGCCCCGGTGGCCCCCGGTCAGCCGGTGGACGACCGATGCGGGCAGCGGACGGGCCGGGGACGGGTCGGAGCGGTCCATCGAGTAGCCGACCTGCTCCTCGGTCATCGGGTCGAGCCACACCGGGTACCACCAGGCGGCCGCGGGGGCGCGCTCGACGCCGACGGCCGCGTCGTTCTCACCGGCCCACAGGGTCCGGGTGGCCCGGGAGAGCACCGGGACGCGGCGCTGGGGCGTGCCGGCCAGCGGGGTCGAGCGCCAGGGCTCACACCACCAGGACGTCCACTCGGACTGCCATTGCGCGCAGGCGGACAGGACGAGGAGCGGGTCGGCCGCGCCCGTGCCGTCCACGTCGGACAGCTGGTTGCGGGCGCGGGCGCCGGCGAGTTCGGTCAGGAAGCGACGGCCGGACGGGGTCTGCGCCCCGTCCACCAGGAGCACCCACGCGTGGTCGTGCCGGTCGCGCCGGGCGCCGTGGGCGGGCAGCACGCACGAGCAGGCGGAGCGTATGGGGGGATGCCGCTCGGCCTGGTCCTTGACGTCGGCGAGGAACGCCGCCATCAGGGGGCCGACGGCGGCGGACCGGGAGCTGGAACTCAGCCGGATCAGCGCGTCGATGGAGCGGGCGGACTCGGCCTCGGGGACGTTGATGTGCCAGCGCAGCGCATCCCGTACGCCCCAGCGGGCGGCGCTCTGGAACAGCGAGCCGATGACGGGCTTGGCCTGGTCGCGTACGGCGGAGACCACTTCGCGGGCGGGCCCCGACACCAGGGGGCTCAACGCGCCCTGGGTGACGACGTCCATGGCGCCGACCGCGGCGCCCTCCAGATTGATGGCGATCCTGCCGCCCCGGGTGCTGCGGACGTACTGCTGGATCAGTTCGCGGATCTGTACGGTGGCCCGGCCCCGATCGGCGTCCAGGTTCTCGTTGAGGGCGAGCAGCCCGAGACCGAAGCGGTGGAACACCGGGCCGCGCCGCAGGTTGTCCCAGCCGCGCATCATCTGGAACGCGGCGAGCGCCGCGGCGGAGACCGGGTCGACCGGCTGCTCCTCGAAGTCGAGGCCCGCGTGGATCACGGTGCCGCCGCACGCCCGCGACACGGCCTGCAACAGGTCGGTCTTGCCCGACTGCCGGGGCCCCAACAGCGCCACGATCGGCTGCCGTTGACCTGGATACCGCCACAACATGTGCCGCAGGAACGCATCCGCGCCCTCTGCCGCATCAAGATCCCCCACCGCACTCACCGCCCCCCGGAACCGACATGCCAAAGGCGCACCTTCGGCATCGATTGACACGGAAGGTAACACCGGAGGGACAGGTTGCGACGGGTGTTCCACCACATCGGGACGCCGGATGAGCGGGTGTGGGGCAGTTGAGTGGATTCGGGAAGCGGAGTGGCTCATCTCCCTTGCCGTGGGGCCCGGTTGTGGGCTCAGTCCGCCGGAAGGGAGGTGACCGGGGCCGTCCTGAGGTGGGCCGTGCCCGAGCGGACCGCCCAGCCGAAGACGCCCAGCGCCAGGGCTCCCACCACCACGGAGTCGTAGGGGGCGGGCAGGCGGCCCGAGCCGCCGAAGGTGCCGAGCCAGGACAGCAGGGTCAGGGCGGCCAGGTGGAAGACGAGCCAGGCTCCGTGGCTCAACTCGATGCGCGTGGAACGGCCTTCGGCCTCCCGACGCAGCATCAGGAACAGGGGGACACCCGCGAGCACCAGGGGCAGTGCGAGCCTCAGGTGGTGCCAGCCCGACCAGTAGACGAACTCGCTGGCCACCAGGAAGCTGACGGGCGCGATCCAGCGCACCCCCGGGACCTGGCCGTCCGCGGGCGGAAGCCCCCGGTCCCGGTCATGGGCGCGGAACGCGGCGGCGGCGACGGCGGAGGCGGCGTACACGATCAGATACATGTCGCCCATCACGCTCACGATGTCCTGCCAGCCGCCGAACGGCAGCATGAAGACGATGATGACGAGGAGGTTCAGCACCAGGGCGCGGCGCGCGGTGCCGGAGCGGGGATCGATCCGCATGAAGAAGCGGGGCAGCAGCCCGTTCTTGGCCAGGGCGTAGGTGTGCCGGGCGTCGATGGCCACGCCGACGTAGGCCGAGCCGCCGGGTGAGACCACCGCGTCCGCGTACAGCAGGGTGGCGAGCCAGTGCAGGTTGAGCACGAGGGCGAGCTGACCGAAGGGCGAGTCGAAGTTCACGCCCTGCCAGCCGTGGCCGAGGAGCGAGTCGGGCACGGTGAACAGGAAGGCGAGCTGCAGGCCGAGGTACACGAGCACCGCGAGGCCGATGCCGGTGAGCACCGCGAGCGGCACGGTACGCCGGGGGTTGCGGGCCTCGCCCGAGAAGTCGAGGGGGGCCTGGAAGCCGTTGACGGAGTACACGATCCCGCCCCCGGCGAGCGCGGTCAGACAGGCGACATAGCCGTACGGGGCGAAGCCGCCGTGGTCGGTGAGGCGGCCGGAGTGCGTGCCGGAGAGGAACAGGGCGACCACGGTGAGGACCGGGATCAGGACCTTGAACACGGACACCAGGTTGTTCAGGCGCGCGAAGGCGCGCACCGCGAACCAGTTGAGCGCGGTCAGGAGCACGCTCAGACCGGTCGCGACGGCGAGGCCCGAGCCGGTGAGGCGGCCGTGGGCGTAGAGGCCGGGCAGGTAGTGCGCGGCGTACTGCATGATGGCGCTGATCTCCGCCGCGGTGCCACCGACGGAGAGCAGCACCGACCATCCGACGACGGTGCCGACCAGGCGCCCGCTGGCGTAGAGCGGCCAGCGCACGGTGCCGCCGCCTTCGGGACGGGTGGCTCCGAGTTCCACCATCACCAGGGCCACCAGTGCGCACAGCACGCCGGCCCCGACCCAGGACAGGAGTGCCGCAGGGCCCGCGGTCTGGGCGGCGAACATGGCGGCGAACAGCCAGCCCGAGCCGAGGATGTTCGAGAACCCGATCGCGGTCAGGCTCCAGAAGCCGAGCTCCTTGCGGAGCCGCCGCTCCTCGCCGAGCACCGTCAGGACCTCGGGGTCCTCCCCCGCCTTGATCGGCCGCACGCGCACCCGCCTCCTTGCATGACTCGGGACACAAGAGTGCCCAGCGTGTCACGCCCGTCGCCGTGCGCGCCCGAGGAGGGCGCCAAGTCCTGGCGGGTTTCGCGCGGGGCTACCAGGTCTCGACGGCGTAGGTGACGCCGGCGGTCTCGGTCTGCAGGCTCAGCTTCACATCGCCGCTGGTGATGTCCACGTCCACCGCGCCGCCCGCGGCTTCGACCTGCACGGCCTGGATGTCGCGCCATCCGGTGCCGTTGTGGAGCGCGACGCGGACCGATCCGACGGCGGGGACGTCGGTGATCTGGTCCATGCCGAGGTGCAGTCGGCGGTTGAAGCCGGCCCATGCGGTGCCGTGCGGCAGCAGGACGACGGTGGGCTGGGTGCCCGCGTCGACGCGGCCGGTGATCCATTGGGGCATGTCGGTCTCCTGAGGCGGTGGGGGCTGGAACGAGAGTGCCCAGGTGCGCAGTTCACTGGTGCTGCCGAGCCGGCAGTAGTCACGGTCGAGTCCGTTGGACTCGCCGTACTGGTGGAACAGCCAGTTCGCCTGGATCCCCGGGCTGCCGGCCGCGCGCCCGGCCGTGGCGATCCACAGGAAGTCGGCGTAGTAGCCGTCCTGGTCGACGTTCCACCAGTAGTCGAGGTTGGCGTACAGGCCGACGGGATTGTGCGGCAGGCGCCCCTTGACGTACCTCAACCAGGCGTCCTTGTAGGCGCGTTGGGTCGACTTCGCGACGCGGGAGTTCGCCGCGTCGTAGCCCTCCCAGTCGAGGATCACGATGTCGCCGGGCCGCCAGTTGACCTGGTTGATGAAGTAATTGGCCTCGGCCTGGACGCTGTTGCCCATGTTGGGGTAGTGGTACCCGCCCCACACGAGCCCGTTGGCCTTGGCGTGATCGCGCTGGGACACCCAGCTCGGGTTGATGTACGAGAGGCCTTCGGTGACCTTGACGAAGGCGAAGGACAGGCCGCTCGTGTCCGGTGTCGACGACTGGTACGACGCCCAGTCCTGCCCGTAGATCCCCATGGGAGTCCTTCCGCGAGCCGGCGGAACCAGCTGTTCCTACCTGTTGCTTGCCCGTATTGGGGCAGGCCGACTCCCGAACGGGCGTGTCATGCACGGGTCCGCGGTCATGCCGCAAAGGGCCGCCGACGATGTCGGCGGCCCTTCGTCCAACGGGTGGTGCTGGTGTCAGCCGGTGGCGTTCGCGCGGTTCCTGCGGCGGTGCAGGGCCAGGGAGACACCCGCCCCGCCTGCGACGAGTGCGGCGGCCGCGATGCCGGCCGGGAGGAGCGCCGAGGACGAGCCGGTCCGGGCGAGGGTCTCACCGGCGGTCTGGGTCACCGGGGTGTTCCCGGAGCCGCCCGCGGTGGTCGAGGCCGCCGGGCCCGCGGCGGGCGGGGCCGGGTGCCGGGGAATGTCCCGTACGGACTTGACCGATCCGTCGGCGTTGAGCAGGACCTGCTTGCCGTTGGGGTGCTTGAAGTCGAAGGCGGAGGCCAACGAGCCGGCGCGGGCGTCGAAGGAGGCGTCGCCGATGCGGCCGGCGCCCCAGTTGTCCTCGATGAAGCGGGTGATGGACGCCTGCTCGGTGCGGGTGTGGTCGACCGAATTGACCTTGCTGTACGGGGAGATGACGAGCAGCGGCTGGCGGGTGCCCGGGCCGCAGCGGTCGGAGTAGCCGCCTGCAGCGGTGGGGCCGGCCTGGCAGGCGGGGCTGTCGGGGGCCCTGCCGTCGGAGCCGGGCCTGGTGTCCTTGGAGCCGTTCTGCGGCTTGGCGTAGGCGTGGTCGTACCAGCCGTCGGAGTCGTCGTACGCGACGACGACCGCGGTGTCCTTCCACTGCGGCGACTGCTGGATCTTGTTGATCTGTTCGACGAGGTAGTGCTGTTCGTCGATCGGGTCGGAGTAGCCGGCGTGACCGTCCTGGTACTGCGGTGCCTTCAGGAAGCTCACCGCGGGGAGGTTCCCGGCTTTGAGGGCGGCGTCGAAGTCGGTGAGGTCGTAGTTGTGGTTGGCCTGCCCGTCGTGGCCGATCTCGGCGGTGTTCTTCGGCGGCAGGTGGTGCGGGTTGGACGTCGACGCGTAGTACTGGAACGGCGCGTGGTGCGGGCTGTAGTCGATCGCCGCGGCGCCGCCCACATTGGCGTGGGTGGTGCCCGAGCACTTCGCGTAGTGGCCCTCGTCGCCGTCCCACGCGGTGCTGGGCCGGAAGCCGCCCTGGAACCAGCCCCATGTCACCTTCTGCCGGTTGAGCAGGTCCCCGATGTTGCGGCCCCGCATCGCGGCCAGCGGGCTGGTGCTGGTGTGGTCCTTGCCCGAGCAGTCGTCATAGGCCGGCTCCGGGTCGTTGACCAGGGTGCCGACGCCCTTGGCGTCCGGCGAGACCACGGCGTACGGGTCGGGCGTGGCGGTCTGCTCGGGGTGTTCGGTGCCGGAGGCCGCGTCGGTGGAGATCACGCCATGGGTCTGGGCGGAGACCAGGTTGATGGCACCCGGCGTGGAGGGGCCGTAGGTGCTGCTGAAGGAGTTGTCGCCGAGCGAGTAGTGCTGGGCGTAGTTCCACATCGCGGTGACGGTGTTGCCGTCGTAGTAGTCCATGACCAGGCCGGGCTCGCCGAACAGGTTCCCTGAGCACTTGCCGGAGTCGGTGTTCTGGACGTACTGGTCGGCCTTGCCGCCGTTGGCCGCGTATTGCTCGGGCCCGTAGCTGTGGTTCTGGTCGCAGGTCATGGCCTGCTCGGGGGTGAGCCGTTTGGGCAGGTACTGGTTGGGGTTCTTGGTGAGCAGGCTGGCGTTGCGCAGGGTGTCGATGTCCCTCGGGGTACGCCGGTCGGCGGTGAACCTCGTGCCGTCGGTGTTGGCCGCCACCGGGTAGGCGCCGAAGTAGTGGTCGAAGGACACGTTCTCCTGGAAGAGCACCACCAGGTGCTTGACCGGGGTGGCCGTCCGGTCGCCGGAGTGGTCCGCGGAGTCCGCCGCGGCCGGGGCCGTTCCGCTCAGCAGGCCGAGTGCCGCCGCTCCGGCGAACGCCCCCCACCGCCTGGCCCTGCGTCCCGGACCTGCATCGCTGCCTTTGCTGCCCATGCTCCCCGTGCCTCCACTCGCTTCCGGCTCCGGCCGTCTTCGTGATGTCCTTGACGAAACGCGATGCTTCGCGCGGACCACTACACCGCGACCGCGACACCGTGTCCCCATGGTGAACAAGCGGTCAGGAACATCAGGCCAAAACTTGACCCTCCGTTGGTGAAGTTCGCCCGGTCGGAGCAGATCAGGCGAGCAGGGCGCGGCCGAACCAGTCGGTGCGGTCGCGCACACCCGGCAGGGCGAAGAAATATCCCCCGCCGAATGGCTTGATGTAGTCCGCCAGCGGCTCGCCCGCCAGTCGTTTCTGTACGGTCTCGAACTGCCGGGCCAGGTCCTGCTGGTAGCAGCAGAAGATCAGCCCCATGTCGAGGTCGCCGTTGCTGTCCATGCCGCGGTCGTAGTTGTAGCCGCGCCGCAGGATGCGCTGGTCCTCGCTGCCGCGCCCGGAGCGCGGATTGGCGAGCCGGATGTGACTGTCCAGCGGGATCACGTCGCCCTTGGGGTCCTCCGCGAACTTCGGCACGTCGAACTCGACGGTGCCGTCCAGCGGGGCGCCGGTGTCGCGGGCACGCCCGAACATCCGCTCCTGCTCGCTGAGCGAGACCCGGTCCCAGAACTCCACCAGCATGCGGATGAGCCGCACCACCTGGTAACTGCCGCCCGCCGTCCAGGCCGGCTCGGCGCCCCCCGGGCCCACCCAGACGAGCCGGTCCATCGCGGCCGCGTCGGCGGTGTCGGGGTTGGCGGTGCCGTCCTTGAACCCCATGTGGTTACGGGGCGTTCCACTGGGCCTCGGCGGGCTGGTGTAACCGTCGATGCGCCAGCGCACCTGCATGCCGCCCCGGGTGTGCCGGGCGATGTCGCGCAGGGCGTGCAGCACGACGTCCGGGCTGTCCGCGCACAGTTGGACGCTCAGGTCGCCGTGGCACCAGGCGGCGTCGAGGTCGTCGTCGGCGAAGGCCGGCATCGCGGCGAGCCGGGCCGGCTTGCGGCTCATGAGGCCGTACCGCTCGTCGAACAGCGACGCGCCGACGCCCGCCGTGACCGTGACCCCGCCGGTGGGCCCCTGCGGCCCGAGGACGCCCGAGTCGCTGGGCGGCGCGGTGATTCCGAGCGGGGCGGGCGTGCCGCCGGTGGCCAGGAAGCGGGCCCGGTCCGTGAGGGTGCGCAGCAGCTCGGTGAGCTCTCTGCGGTCCGCGGCGGTCACGTCGAAGGACACCAACGCCGCTGCCCGTTGCGGGAGTTGGAGGATGCCCGCCTGGTGAGCGCCGTGGAAGTCGAGGTGCGGGGCGGCCTGCTCCACCGCTTCCGCGCGGGCCGGGCGCGGGATGGCGCCGGACAGGGCGGCCCCGGCGACGGCGGTACCGGCCCCCGCGGCCGCGCCCCGCAGGAACCCCCTGCGGCGTACCCCGCTCATGTCGTCCTCCGCGCGTCACAGATCGTCGCCACGGGGGCGAGGAGCTCCACCGTCTGCCCGATGTCGCTGTTGAGCCGTTGCCGGTCCTGGCGGCCGAGACGATCCAGGGGCGTCCACTTCCCGTCGGCAGCGAAGCCGTCCAGGGTGCGCCCGGTGCGGTCGAGCCAGGTGTCCAGGCGTGGCAGCTCCGGATAGCGGGAGGCGAGCAACGGCCGCAGCAGGGTGAGGAGTTCGCGGGTGCCGTCGAGGTTGGCACGGGCGGTGGCGAGGCTCGTGCCGCTGCCGTATTCGGTGCGGCCGGTGAGCTCCGACTGCGCGGTGGCCTCCAGGATCTCGTGGGCGCGCAGGCCCAGTTGCGCGGGGTCGAGCCGTTCCTGCGGCCAGCTGTCGCGCAGGGCGTGCACGGCTCGGTCGAGCCGGTCGGCGTGGTCGCGCAGCGAGGCGGCCGACTCGCCGTGCCACAGCCCGTACTCGACGCGGTGGAAGCCCTCGAAGTCCTGGGCGGATGCGGCGTCCGCGGGGGCGGGTCCGGAGCCGTTGATGGCGGTGTCCGCGTCGCCGAACGCGTCGTACGCGGCGCCCATCCGCTCGTAGACGAGGTGTGCGGGCAGCCAGGCGGAGCGTGCCGCGTCGAGGTCGCCGCTGTCCACGGCGTGCTTCAACTCATCGGTGCGGTCCGTGAGTTCGACCGTCTTCGCCGTGATCCAGCGCTGGTGGGCGAGGGCCACGGGGATGAGGTCGTGCTGGGTGACCGGGACCGCGGCCGGGCCGCCGGTGCGGGCACCCGCGACCTTCACGGTGGGGCCGGTCACGGCATCGGCGTCGTCCGGGAGGCATTTGAAGGCGTAGGAGCCGCCGCCGAGTACGACCCGCAGCTCACGGGTGGTGCCGGGCGCGAGACCTTCGATCTCCCCGTAGACGGCGCCGGTCGCGGCGTCGGTGAGGTCGACCTCGGCCGCGGTCGAGGAGGTGTTGCGCAGCGCGAAGACCTGGGGGCCCGCCGTCGCGCCGCTCCAGCCCCGGCCACAGGAGCCGGTCGAGACCTCGACGGCGGTCGGGCCCCCGGCGGCCGGGTGCTTGGCGGCCGGGCCGCCCCCGCCGGGCGGGCCGAGCGCCCAGATGCCCCCGCCCACCGCGACCGCGATCGCGGCCAGGGCCGCGCCGAGGCGACGGCGGCCGGCGGGCCGGGCGGTACGGAGCCGCGCCGCGCCCCCTTCCTCGGGCTCGGCCGGCTCCTGGGCCGGCCCCCGGTCGGGGTCGCTCATCACGGCGCTCCGTTCGATGTCGGCGGGGAAGCGGCGCCGGGAGGAGGCCACCGCTCGTGCTGGGCCCGCTCATGCTAGGCACCGCGCCCGGCCCGGACGCTCGTCCGGACGGGGCGCGCGTCCAGATTTACCCCTGGGCTCACCGCCGTGTCACCGGTTCTGGCCCCGAACGGCGCAGATTACGCCGCGTCCCCGCCGACCCGGATCACGATCTTGCCGTGGGTGTGGCCCGCCTGGCTGAGTGCGAACGCGTCCGCGAGGCGCTCCAGGGGGAACGTCTCGGCGACGGGCACCTTGAGCTGTCCCGCGTCCGCGAGCGCGGCGAGCGCTTCGAGCCCGGGGCCGTCGGGGCGCACCCACATCCACTGGCCGCCCGCCTCCGTCACCGACGGGTCGGCGATCGAGGCGTGGCGGCCGCCCTCGCGCAGGACCGCCCGGGTGGTGTCGAGCACCCCGCCCACGTAGTCGACGACGACGTCCACCCCGTCGGGGGCCAGCGCGCGGACGCGGTCGGCGACGCCGTCGCCGTACGTCACCGGTTCGGCCCCGAGTTCGCGCAGCCGGTCGTGGTTGCGCTCGGAGGCGGTGCCGATGACGCGCGCGCCCAGCGCCTTCGCGATCTGTACGCCGAACGTACCGACGCCACCGGCGGCACCGTGCACGAGCACCGTGTCGCCCTTGCCGGTCCCGAGCCGGGTCAGGGTCTGGTGCGCGGTGAGCCCCGCGAGCGGGAGGCCCGCCGCTTCCTCCCAGCTCAAGGACTCGGGCCTGCGGGCCAGCGCCCGGACGGGGACGGTGACGTACTCGGCGAAGGTGCCGCCGTGCACATAGTCCTTGCGGGCGTACGCGACGACCTCGTCGCCCTCCTTCCACTCGGGGGTGTCGATGCCCACGCGCTCCACCACACCGGCCACGTCCCAGCCCGGCACGACCGGGAAGACCGTGTCCATCATGGCGTCGAGGCCGCCGGACATGATCTTCCAGTCGACCGGGTTGACGGCCGCGCAGCGCACCCGCACGACCACCTCGCCGGGGCCCACCTTGGGCTGGGGCTGCTCGGTCAGGCTCAGGACGGAGTTGTCCCCGTACGAGGAGTACGTCATGGCCTTCATGGTGCTCTTCCCGGTGCTTGCCGAACTGGTGGGCATCGCGTGCTCTCTCCCGCTGTCGAGGTGGGCGGAAGGCCCGCGCTGAGGCGGGCCCCCCGGTTCCTACGATTCTGGTGCGCGCCGCGCCGACGCGCCCCCCGGGCGGTCCACCCGCCCCGGGGAAGGTGCGCGTACCCGGGTGCCCCGGCCCGCATCCCCGGGGACGGGGTGCCGGTTTTGTCCGGGCCCGCGGGCATGGGTGCCTCAGCCCGCGTAGACGTCCTCGACGTACCGGCCCTCGGCGGTGAGCCGGTTCAGCCAGGTCTCGGCCTCCTCGGCCGAGGCTCCGGTGCGCTGTGCGTACAGCTCGCGGAAGGCCGCGCGCACACCGGGTGCCATCCGGTTGCCGTCACCGCACACGTACACCCGGGCGCCCGCCTCCAGGAGCGGCCAGAGCTCGTCCGCGTCCTCGGCGATGCGGTGCTGCACGAAACGGCCGTCGCCTTCGGCGGGGGCGCTGAAGGCAGGGCGCAGCCAGATCGCTCCGGCCAGCTCGGCGGCGCGCAGTTCGTCGGCGTGCAGGAAGTCGGCATCCGGTGCGTCGCAGCCGAAGTACAGGACGGCCGGGGCGGGTTGGGAGACCGTCAGGCGGTCGGCGACGACGCCTCTGAAGGGGGCGAGGCCGGTGCCCGCCGCGACCATGACGACCGGTTCGGGGGCGTCGGGCGCGATACGGAAGGCCTCGCGGCAGGGCTGTATCCGGGCGAGGACGGTGTCGCCCGGCCGCAGCGCGTGCAGATGGCCCGAGCCGGTGCCGCCCGGGTTGAGCGAGACCATGAGGTCGGCGTGGCGCGGGTCGACGGCGGGCGACGAGGACACCGAGTACTGGCGGGGCCGCAACGGGGGCAGCAGCTCCAGGAGGGTGGGCCAGTCGAGGGCGCCGCGCAGCGCGGGGTGGTCCTCGATGAGGCCGAGCAGGGGCCGCGGGTCGTCGGCGGGGAGGTGGTCGAGGGCGGCGCGCTCGGGCGGGCAGGGGTTGTGCGCGGCGAGCAGTGCGACCTGGTCGCGGGTCGGCCGACCACTCAACTCGACGTGGTGGGTGAGGAGTTCGCGCACGGACAGCGGACGGTCGACCGGCAGCGCGGCCGGTGTCGTGCCCGGCGCGTGGATGCTCAGGACGGTGTCGAGGTCCACGCCGAGGGCGGCGGCGGCCCGGGTGACGACCGCCGGGGAGTTGGCGGGAAGAACGGTGAGGTGGTCGGCGGTGCGGTACTCGACGCCGTCGGGCAGGGCCAGGCGTACGAACCGCTTGGGCCGGGGGTGGCCGGGCACCGTCAGGTCGCGGGCCTCGGTGACGGTCATCTCGAGGAGTCCGTGCCGCGCGGCGAGCGCGTCGCGCGGCCCGCCGGCGATCTCGGTGACGGTGTACGCGGCCCCGGCGGGCGCGGTGGTGGCGCCAACGGCCTCCGGGTCGCCGTACCGTACGAGCAGCTCCACGCGCAGCGCGGTCGCGAACTCCCTTACTGTTCCCATGAGTTCACCGGAGGCATCGGCCTCCGCGCGCGGCAGCAGCCGGTCGCCGCCGAGGGCCGCGAGGCGCTCGTCGATGAGGGTGGGCACCCGCTGATAGGTCGCGGCCCAGTTCCGGTCGCCCACGCCGAGCACCGCGAACGGCAGTCCGTCGGCGGTCCCGGGCTCCGCCTCCTCGATCCAGCGGACGAAGCGTGCCGCGTCGTCGGTGGGCTGTCCGTTGTAGGAGGCGGCGACGATGACGACAGGACGGTCCTTGGGCAGCGCGCCCGCGTGGGCGTCCAGCGGGGCGATCTCGGTGGCGAGGCCGAGACCGGCCGCTTCGGCGGCGAGCCGCTCGGCGAATTCACGGCAGGTGCCGTAGTTCGTGCCGTGCAGGAGCAGCAGGCCGGTCCCCTGGCGCACCCGGGAGGGCAGTTCGGGCCGGTCGGCGGCCTCGGCCTCGCCGGTGGCCGCGGTGCCGGGGAACGCGAGCCGGTTCAGGGCCCGGTCGGCGGGGGTGCGCGGGGCCAGGGAGAGCGTGAAGCCCTCCGGCTTGAGAGTGAGCGTCTCCTTGATCCGCAGCCGGTAGTCGTCGGCGTCGACGAAGCGGTAGCGGTGCGCGAGCAGGGCGAGCAGCATGGTCGCCTCGTGCAGGGCGAACTGCCGCCCGATACAGGCCCGTTCACCGGTCCCGAAGGGCTTGTAGGCGTGCGGCGAGCGGGCCGCCTCCGCCTCGGGGGTGAACCGCGCGGGGTCGAAGAGCTCCGGGTTGTCGCCCCAGGCCGGGTCCCGGTGCAGCATCGGAGTGAGCACCGTGACGAGGTCACCGGCGGCGAGCGGGACGCGCCCGCCGAGCAGGGTGTCCTCGCGGGCCTGCCGGGAGAAGGCCGCGGCCGTGGGCCACAGGCGCAGGGTCTCGCTCAGCACCTGGCGGGTGAAGCGCAGCTTCCCGATGTCCTCGAAGGAGGGCTCCGGGTCGGGGGTGTCCCCCCACAGCTCGTCGGCCTCGCGCTGGACCAGGCGAAGGGCGGTGGGGTCCTTCAGGAGGTGGTAGAGGGCGAAGGACAGGGTGCCCGATGTGGTCTCGTGGCCGGCGATGAGGAAGGTGATGACCTGGTTGCGTATGTTGGCCGCGTCCAGGGTGGTGCCGTCCCCCGGGTGCCTGGCGCCCAGCATCAGGCCGAGCAGGTCGTCGACGGACGTGTCCCCGCTCTCGGTGCGGGCGGCGATGACCTCGTCCACCACCGAGGCGAGATAGGCCGAGTCGCGCTCGAACTCCCGGTCCGCCTCGGTGTGGTCGGCGCCCGGGGCGCGCCCGATCCGCTTCATGCTCCACTCCAGGCAGCGCACCATCGCCTCGACGAAGGGGTGCGGGGTGGCCCGTCCGAAGGAGTCGAAGTCGAAGCCGAAGCCGGCCAGCCCGATGGTGTCCAGGGTCATCCGCGTCATGTCGTCGGCGACGTCCGCCGCCGTGCCCTCGGCGACCCGGCGGTCCCAGCTCTCGATCACCCGGCGTGCGACGCGCAGCATCGCCGGGTGGTAGGTGCGCATCGAGCCGAGCGCGAAGGCGGGCATGAGGATGTCGTGCGCCTTGGCCCAGTTCGGCTCGTCGTTGTAGGCGGTGAACAGGCCGTCGCCCGCGAACTCCCGCACGTGGTCGAGGACCTTCGAGATGCCCTTGGCGAACCGGGTCTCGTCCGCGAGCTCGGTGACCAGGTCGAGCGAGCTGACGAAGAGCACCTGGTGTTCGTGGAGGCGGCGCCGGAAGGCCGGCCCGTGCGCGCGGGTCAGGTCCATGGCCTGCTGGATGGGGGTCGCGGTGGGACCGCCCGCGGAGATGTCCACCACGGGGACGGTGTCGGCGGCGGCTGGGCGTGCGGGCGTGGGGATCAGGATCATGTCCGTCATGGTTCAAGCCTCGCCCTCCCGGTGCCCGGGTCCCGGGCGGGCGACTGCATGATTGTGCAGTGGTTTCTCGCGTCCGGTACTTGCGGACGGGCCAAGGAAGGGTGGTGGCACGCGGCATGGCCGACGCGCAGGCGATGGAAGAGGACCTGGGCGCCTGGCGCAACCACTTCCTGAATCTCCTCGACCGCATCCCGCTGCCGATCGCGGTCTGCTCGATCGACGGCGAGGTGCACGTCGCCAACCCCGCGATGGCCGCAGAGTGGGGCACCACGCCAGGCCGGCTGCGCGGCCGCTCGCTGCGCGAGCTGTTCACCCCGCGCGCCGAGGACCAGATCGAGCGGCTGGTGAACGCCCTGCGGGCGGGGCGTACGTCCCGCTATCGCATCGAGGTGACCTGGCGCGGCAGGGACGGCGCCGTGCGCGCGGGCGAGTTCACCATCGACCCCATCAGGACCGTCTCCGAACCCGTGCCGGTACTGCTCGCCCTTTTGTACGTGCACGACGAGCGGCCCGAGCCGCCGCCTTCCCCGCGCGGCACGGTGAGCGTGACGCAGGCTCGCATCCTGGCGCTCGCCGCGTCCGGCGCGACCACGGCCACCATCGGCAAGGCGCTCGGCCTGACCGTCGACGGCGTCAACTACCACCTGGCGCGGCTCTCGCAGCGCTGGCGCGTCCAGGGCCGAACTGCCCTGGTGGCGAAGGCGTACGCGCTCGGCGTGCTGGCTCCCGGGCACTGGCCGCCGGAGCCGGCCGACGGTCTCGTCGACCCGTGAGCCGGAGCCGGACCCGCCCCCCGCACTCCGAACTCAGGCCCCCCGCCCGTTTCTTAGAGCCCTCTTACAACTCTTCGTTATCACTGCGCCATGGACACCAACTCGGGGAAGTCATCCATCGCGCGCCCCCTCCGCCGACGCGCCCGGCGCCCCCTTCTCGTACTCGCCGTCACCACCGCCCTGGCCGCCGGCCTCACCCCGGCCGCGACGGCCGGACCCGCCCACGTGGACGGGGTCCGCGTCCAGAACGGACGGGTGGAGGTGCCCGTCGCCGGCGGCACGGCCACCATCGACCCCGCGACCCTGCGCATCGACGCCCGCACCGACGACGGCCGCACCCTGCGCGTCTCGGACCCGGCGGCCGACGCACCCGGCCGGCCCGGCCGGGTGACCACGTCGGGGCGGGGAGCCCAGTGGTCCTATCCCGCGCGCGGGCTGCGGGCCCAGGTGCGCGTCGAGCACGGCAGGCTCCTCGTCACCCTCACCGCGGACCGCGACACGACCCTGGCGTGGCCGGTCACGGGCTCCGATCCCGCCTCCTCGGCGCTCCAACTCCCGCGCGGCGAGGGCCTTTCGCTGCCGGTCGGCGACCCGTTCTGGAACTCGGGTCGTGCTCAACTCGTGGGCTCAGAGGAGGACATGGCCTCCCAGCTCACCCTGCCGGCCTGGGGCTACACGCTCGGTGGCGGCCGGGGCGTCAGCTATCTCGCGCCCACCGACATCGACACCTCGCTCGGTTACGCCTCACGGAGCGGCCGCCTCCGCACCACGGCCAAGCACACCTTCTCCGGCGGCAACGCCACCCGCGTCTACACCGTCGCCTTCGCCCTGACGGACGGCTCTCCGGTGGCGCCGGCCGTCGACTACCGCCACTGGCTCGCCGAGCACGGGCAGCTCGGCAGCCTGAGCGACAAGATCCGCAGGAACCCGGAGACGGGCAAGCTGCTCGGCGCCTTCCACGCCTACACCTGGGGCGGCGACCGCACGGCGGCGGGGATCGAGCACCTCAAGTCGCTCGGCATTGACCGGCTTTGGCTCGGTTACGACGCCGACGACGCCCCGATGAAGAGCGAGGACGTCGCCGCCGCCACGAAGGCCGGGTATCTGGTCGGCCCCTACGACTCGTTCGCCAACGGCCGCGACAAGGGCCCCGACACTCCCCCGAACTCGGCCTGGCCCGACGGCGTCTACCCGTCCTTCTGCGTGCGGCGGGCCGACGGCTCCCCTCAGCCCGGCTTCCACCAGCAGGGCTGCTACCTCAGCTCCCAGGCCTTCGAACAGGCCGAGCAGCAGCGGCACTTGCTCGCGGACCGCACCCGCTCGCTGGTCGCGGCCGGCGCGAGCAGTTACTTCCTGGACGTGGACGCGGCGGGCGAGCTCTTCCGCGACCACGACGCCGGGCACCCGATGACCATGGCCCAGGACCGGGCCAACCGGCTCGCCCGGATGGGGCGGCTGACCGACGGCACGTACGACGGCACGAGGAGCAGGCCGCTGGTGCTCGGCTCGGAGTCCGCCGGAGCCTGGGCCAACCAGGTGCTCGCCTTCGACCACGGCTCGGGCACCCCGGTCGACGGGCGGCTGTGGCCGATGGAGAACGGCCACTTCGACAGCGCGCCCGACCAGCCCAAGGACGACCCGGCGTGGGGCGGCTACATGCCGCAGGGCGCACCCGACACCTTCTTCAAGCCGGTGCGGGTGAGCGACTTCAAGGCGGAGCATCGGGCGGCGGTCGCGGACGCGCTCAAGGCGATGTACGACCCGGCCTATCGTGTGCCGCTGTACGAGACCGCACTGCACGGCTCGCTGATCAACGTGGAGCGCTGGGAGCTGCCGTTCGGCAAGCTGCCCGAGGAGAAGACGACCCGGGCGCTCCTCGCGATGCTCTACAACACCCCGCTGAACTTCGTGCTCAGCGACAAGGACCGGAACGACGAGCAGAACGTACGTGAACTCGCCTCCCTGCAAAGGTACTTCGCGCCGCTGCACCAGGCGGCGGGGACCAAGGAGCTGACCTCGTTCGACTGGCTCACGTCCGACCGCACGGTTCAGCGGACCGTCTTCGGCAACGGCACGCTCACCGTCACGGCCAACTTCGGCAGCGCCGCCCATGACGGCCTTCCGGGCGGCTGTGTCGACGCGGCCCTCAAGGGCGGCAAACCGCAGCGGCTGTGCCCGGCCGACGTGGTCGCGTAACGCGGGCGCCCGGCGCTCCCCGGCCCGGCTGGCCGAAAGGGCACTCTGGCCTGTCCCGGCATACGGCGACAGGATGCCTCGCCCGAGCCGGAACCGTACCGGCGCCGTCACAGGGAGACCCGGGCCATGGAATCGAGACGAAGACTGAGCCGGCGCAGCGTGTTACGGACGGGGCTCGGCGCCGGGGGGCTCGCGGCAGTGTCACAGCTGCTGCCGTTCCTGCCCGGCGGCGGGCCCCGCCCCGCCTGGGCCGAGGGGCTGGACACCCGCGGCGTCGCCGGGGTTTCCTTCCCGGACTGGGCCCGGTACGCCCGGCTCGCGGACGGCACGTTCGACGACGACGCCGATCCCCAGCGCGACATGCTGCCGGTCATCAACAAGCTCAAGGCGCAGAACGTGAGCGTGATCGAGCTGGACACCGTCCTGTCGAACTGGCTGACCGACCAGGAGTTCGCCGCGCACATGGCGAAGGTGAAGAGCTTCGTCGCGCTGGCCCACACGGCCGGGATGCGGGTGGTCATGTACTACCCCTCGCTCGAACTCATCAGCCCAGGCGGCGAGAAGGGGCCGTCGTTCTACAAGAACGGCGGCGGCAAGGACTGGGTGCAGCGCGGGCTCGACGGGCAGCCCAACGTGTTCTACGGCAGCCTCGTCGTCTGGGTGGACCCGGGCGACGAGAGCTGTTGGCTGAGCCCCAACTCCCCTTGGCGCGACTACTACTTGGGGCGCATTCGGGGGCTCGCCGCGACGGGCGTCGACGCCATCTGGCCCGATGTGCCGATCTACTTCGACGGGGCGCTCAGCTGGTGCGACGCCTCCGCCTGGGCGGCCGCCGCGTTCCGCGCGGACAGCGGCCTGGAGCTGCCCCGTACGGCCGACTTCACGAACCCCGTCTTCCGCCGTTACGTCGAGTGGCGCCACCGCAACCTGGCGGGCTTCCAGCTCGACATCGCGGCAGCGGGACGCGCCGTCAACCCGGACCTGGTCACCTTCGTCGAGACCGTCACCATGGACTACCAGTACGCGTCCCTCATCGGCCTGGACGGCGCGCAGTTGCGCCGGGCCGAGGGCGTCAGCCAGGTGTGGGAGGTGGACATCCTCGGCAACTACGACGGCATGCGCCACGCCACGGCCAGTGACTGGATCTGCCTGATCTCGATGTACAAGTACGCGCGGGCCGCCAGCGGCGGCAAACCCGCCTGGGCCTTCTCCTACGGCTGGAAGGCCGACGACGCCTCCCTGGTGATGGCCGAGCTCCTGGCAGCGGGCTGCAACCCGTACGAGGTGAAGAGCCCGTTCAAGGACCAGAGCACCGACACCGCGATGCGGACCCGCATGTTCGGGTTCGTCGCGGCGCATCAGGAGCGGCTGTTCGACGCCGTTCCGGGGGCGTCGGTCGGGGTTTACCACTCCTCCGGGAGCCGCGACTTCGTGAGCCCGGTGCAGGGCAGCGGCATGTACGTGAACACCAAGCCGCCGGCCGGCGTCAGTGACTGGTGGAGCTTCGAGAGCTCCGAGGAGAGCTGCACCCAGCAGAAGTGGCTCGGCGAGTTCCGCGGCACGGTCAAGGCCCTGGTGTACGCGCACATCCCGTTCGACACCGTGCCGAGCCCCGGCCTCGACGCCGCCGACCTGTCCCGCTTCCGCGTCCTGTACCTCCCCAACCTCCAGGCGGTCTCGGACCCGGAGGCCGAGGTGCTGCGCGCCTTCGTGCACGGCGGCGGCACGGTCGTCGTGACGGGTCCCGCACCCACGGCCCTCGACGCCTTCGGCACCGCGCGGGCCGAGTACGCCCTCGCCGATGTGCTCGGCTTCCGCAGGGCCGACCCGCTGCCGGCCGCCGGCCGGAACGCGTACGGGGCGGGCACGTGCTGGTACTTCAAGGATCTGCCCGGGCTCTCCTATCTGGCGCACACGGACGCGCAGAGCGCCGAGCGGCTGCTCGAACCCGTACGCGCCGTCGCGCCTCCCGCCGTGTCCCTGGCCGGTGACCGGCGGATTCATCTGGAGCTGAGCCGGTTCGGGGACGACATCGTGGTGCAGCTCGTCAACTTCACCCAGTTCGGGGAGAGCCCGGCGCCCTTCACCACGACTCCGGCCGCCTGCACGGTGTCGCTGTCCGTCCCGGCGGGCAAGCAGGTGACGGCCGCCGCGGTGAGCTCGCCGGACGGCGCCTCGCCGGCACCGGTGCCGGTGGGGTGGAAGGTGAGCGGTGCGACGGTGAGCGTGGATCTGACGGTCATTCAGTACTCGCTGCTCACGGTCACCCTGCGTTGAGCAGGGGTGTGGTGAGGGTGCGACCCGGCCCGAGCAGCGCACCCCGACCGTCCCCGACGGGGCGGCGGGCCGGCACTCGGTCGAGGTCGCGGGCGCCTGAGCCGGTGTCGAGCCGACCGCCGTGGCACCGGCCGGGGCACGCCCCCGGTGCGGGTCAGCGGTGGGCGTAGCGGTTCTCGAAGTCGCGCCAGTCGGCCTCCAGTTTCCACTGGACCGTCGCCTTGGCGCTGGCCTTGAGGAAGCCGCGGCAGGCGGCGCTGGGGAGCCGGTGCGTGTCGGGGGTGTCGTGGGCGCAGGGCTTCACGAACGCGTCGTAGCGGTCCTGCTCCTGCCACAGGTCGCGGCCCTCGATGAAGGCGTGGTCGAGGGAGGCGCGCACCAGGGTGCGCAGCTGGGCGACGGTCAACCCCTGGTCGGTGACGGCCTGTTGGAAGACCGCGGTCAGGTCGCTGCGGCTGACGCCCGGGTCGTCGGTGGCCAGCGCGACCGGGACGCCCGCGTCGAGGTAGGTGCGCAGCGGGTGCCGGTCGCCGCTGACGCGCAGGATCTGGGCGTTGCTGACGAGCGGCGCCTCGACGAGCACGTGCTGTCGGCGCATCCGCGCGGCCAGGGCCCGCGGGTCCTTCTCCTGGGCGAGGTCGACTCCGTGACCGATCCGGTCGGCCCCGGCCACATCCACGGCCTCGTTGATGTGGAAGGTCAGATCGCGCCCGGCCACACCGTTCAGGCCCGCGACCAGTTCTCCGGCGTGCAGGCTCACCCGCACCTCGGGCGAAACGGACTTGAGGTAGCGGACCATCTTCATGTGCAGGGTGTAGTCGCGCAGCGCGATGGGCGCGTCCTCCGGCTGCACCATGTTCACTCCGACGAATCCGCCGAGGTGCTGGCGCACCAGCTCGAAGCCGAGGATCTGCTGGGCGAAGACGTAACGGGGGTCCTGGGCGCGCAGGACCTGGTAGTCGAAGCGGATCGCGACCCGGCAGGCCTCGGAGGCCGTGTGGGCGTCGCAGCCGAGGAGCTTGCGGGAGTCGCGGACGCTGCGGTCGGTGTCGTCGGCCACCTGCCGGACCAGGGCCTGGAACCGCGGGTTCGCGGTCAGGGCGGCATGGAACGTGGCGAGGTCGGCCGGGCCGGGGTCCTTCGGCAGAATGCGGTCGACGAGCTGGTTCAGCGGGCCCGCACCGGGAGTGACCAGCGTCTCCAGATAGCCGCTGTGCTCCTTCGCGGAGGCATCGGCCGCCTCGGCGAGCATGTCCGCGTCGTGCCCGCTGGTGGCCTCCTGGAACTTCCCGAACGTGTCGAAGAAGTGGTCGTGGCCGGGCTGGGGATCGCCGTCGGGCGGCAGCACGAAGCCCTGCATCGACCACGCCTCGACGACGCCGCGCCGGAACGGCCCGGGGGCCACCGCGTCACGCGCCGGGCGCTGCCCCTCCGCGCAGGTGCCGGTGCCGGTGGCAGGCGTGACGACGTAGGTCGAGGTGTCGATGCACTTGCCGTCGTGCGCCGCATACCCGATCAACGACTCGGCCCGCACCGCGCCGGACAGGTGGTGGTGCAGATCGCCGCCCTTGGGCACATCCGCCAGGAACCGCCTGAGTTCGCTCGGCGAATGGGAGATGCGTCCCAAGTAGGCCTGCACGGCGGCCTGTTGGCCGACCGGAGCGCCCTGCCCCTCCGACGGGACCGCGGCCGCCGCCGGCAGCACCCCCAGGGCCATGCCCAATGCCGTGGAACCGGCGAGCACCGGCCACCGGGTCGCGTACCTCTTGCGCATGTTCCGTTCCCTCTCCTCGTTCACTTCCGGCGTCCCATCATTCATCGATACGGGCTCAGGACCAAAGTCCCTATACCGCGGGGCCATGAGTGGATTGCATTGCCTGTCAAGGAAGTTGACCGTTTCGTACAAGATCGAACGAAAGGCCCCTCCGCCGATGAGCCATGTATCCAGACGACGTCTGCTCACTGTCGCTCCCGCCGTCACCCTCGCCTCGGCCATTCCTCTCTCCGTCGGCACGGCGGCGCAAGCGGCGCCTCGCAGAGGTGGCTCGAAAACATCGGCCCGGCCGCTTCAGGAGATAACGGACGCGTGGGGCAACTGGATGGCCCGCCAACGCTTTCCCGCCTCGAACGGCTGCCGCTTCACCGCGTCCACCGACTACGGGAAGCAGAGCTTTCTCAACGACTACCATCGCCACCAAGTGGCGGCGAAGTACCAGGACATCATTTACGACGCGAATGCCCCGTCCCCCGTTCCGGGACAGGTCAGCTCGGTGGCCACGAACTACCGCAACGGAACGGCGGTGGAACAGACGGTCACCTACAAGCAGAGCAAAACCACCGAGCAGGATCTGCGGATCTCCGTCACGGAGTCGCTGAAGATCGGCGTGACGGTGGAGGTCTCGGCGGAGATCCCGGCGGTCGCCAAGGTCAGTGAGACGACGTCGATCGAGGCGAGCCTGTCCTCGACCCAGGAGTACACGCACAAGGAGACCCAGACCTGGAGCGTCGACCTTCCGCTGCGCATTCCCCCCAAGTCGGTGGTGGAGGCGACACTGGTGGTCGGCACCCAGAAATACGACATCGACTGGACGGCCACCGTCATCCTGCGGGGAAACGTCGCGATCTGGTTCAACGAGAAGGTCGACCTCAATCAGGACGGGGACCGCCACTGGCTGTGGTTCGTGCCCATCGAGCAGGTGCTCCGGGACTGCCGGGACCACGAGATCGTCGACACCCCCGGATACGAGGTCATCGCGGACGGGGTGCACGCCTTCGCGAGCGGTACCTTCAGCGGCGGCCAAGGCGTGTCCTTGAATGTGAATGCCGATCAGAAGCCGCTCGACGGCAATCGTTCCCGCGCTCTCGAATCCCGCACGATTCCCATTCCGCTCGCCCCGAACGGAAAGCGGACAGCCGTTCCCGGGCACTGAGCACCCTTCTGAGCATCCGTCGGATTCCTCATTGTGCATGCGGCGAATCCGGTGACCGCAGGAGCGGCACACGGAACACGGGGCGAATTTCGTACGGCCGCTCAGTAAGGTGAGGCCGATCCCGGGAAAGGGGCGGCCCCATGGCGCGCATGCGCGTGCTCGCACTCGATTTCGTCGGCACCCTCGCGGGCCACGGCCCGGCCCCCGACGGCCGGTTCGTCGCGGACGTCCTCCGGGGCCTGCCCGGTGCGGCGGTCCCGGAGGAGTTCCCGGCCCGCTTCGACGCCGTGACCCGTCAGCTGCGCGCGGCCGACCGCTCCCGACGCGTGCGCACCCCGTTCGCCACCCGGCTCGGCCGAGCCGTGCAGGACAGCGGGGCCACGGTGCCCGATCTGCGGCGGGCGACGGAGGCGGTGTTCACCGCACTGCCCGACGCCACCGTCGATCCGCGGGCGGCCGCAGCCCTGCGGGACCTGCGCGCGAGCGGGCTGACCTGTGTACTGGCCGCCAATACCGACCGGCCCGAGCCCGTGCGCCGGCGCACCCTGCGGGATGCCGGGATCGCGGACTGCTTCGACGCCCTGGTGCTTTCCGGCACGCTGGGCATCCGCAAGCCGGACCGGCGTTTCTATGCCGAGGTGACGCGGGCGGCGGGGTGCCCCGCCGGGGACATCCTGTTCGTGGGGGACAACGCGGAGACCGACGCGCTCGGCCCGCACGCGTACGGGATGTCGGCGGTACTCGTCACACCGGGGCCCCGGCCGGACGCGCTGCCCGGCAGCATCGCCACCATCCCGCATCTCAGCCATCTGGCCCGCCACCTCAACAGGGCCGCATTCCAGGCGAGTTGAACCGGCTCACTGCCCGATGTCCTCGTTCCACAGCACGGGGTTCGCCGCGATGAAGTTGTCCATCAGGGTCACGCACCGGGGATCGCCGAGCACCACGACCTCCACCCCGTGCGCGGCCAGCCACTCCTGTCCGCCCCGGAACGTCTCGTCCTCCCCCACCACGACGCGTGAGATGCCGAACTGCCGGACCAGTCCACTGCAGTACCAGCAGGGCGACAGCGTGGTCACCATGGTGGTGCCCCGGTAGGAGCGCTGCCGGCCCGCATTGCGGAAGGCCGCGGTCTCCGCGTGCAGGGAGGGATCGTCCTCCTGTACGCGGAGGTTGTGTCCGCGACCGAGGAGCGTGCCGTCCGCGCCGTAGAGGGCGGCGCCGATCGGGATGCCGCCCTCCGCGAGGCCCGCCCGGGCCTCCTCCAGAGCCGTCGCGAGCCACTGCCGGGCCAGTTGGTCTTCCATGGGCGCGACCCTACGCCCGCGCCGGCCGCCTTCCCCGGATCGTCAGGCCCGCTTCGCGTATTTCAGCTTCTTGCCCTCGTTCAGCTGCTCGATGAGCTTGAAGGCGGCGAGGGCGAGCGGCTTGAGCCCCTCCGCGGGGACACCGTCCCGCATCCGGCGCAGCTCGGCGACCATCAGGTTCAGCTCGCCGCTCTTGATGGTGGTGCGGTTGTCCTGGTCGCCCAACGCGCCCAGGGACTTGTGGACCGCCTCGGCGCCCGGCTCGTCGTCGACCATGGACCGCTGTTCTGCCGTCAGGTGCTGTGCGTTCTTCAGCAGGTCGTGACCCTGGGGAATCGCCCGCAGCCACTGGGCCCGGGTCAGCGCGATGTCGGTCTGGGTTCGGTCGTTCGCGAGACCGCGCTCCACCGGGGCCCCGAACAGCTTCGAGCCCCCGCTGCCCGGCCGGTTGGCGGCCGAAAGGACCAGGCCGACGAACTCGTCCGGGTGCGCGGTGAAGTACTCCCGCACCCCGGCCGCGAGCAGCCCGAAGTGGCGGCCGAAGTCCGTGCGGGCCATGAGCCCGCCCGCGATGGATTTGGCGTTGGCACCCGCCTGCAGCTCCTCCCCCGCGAGCACGTAGGAGGCGAGGTGCATGACCAGGCCGGTGAGAGCGCCGGTGTCGGTCTTCGACAGGGAGATGCCCTCGGGAGCCGCGTCCCCGAACTCCCCCACGGCACGCTCCGCACCGGCCTTGGCCGCCGGCAGCGTACCGAGGCCTCCGCCGAAGAGGTCGCGCTGCGCCTGCGCCCGCCGCTCCTTGGTGTGGGTGAGCTTCCCGTACACCCCACGCACGGCACCGCCGAGGGACTTCTCCTCGGGCTCCTGGGTGTCGGAGAGATAGCCGATCAGATCCGGCAGGCGGTCGAGCCGCACACCGGCGGTGGTCTGCGGGGCGAACTTGAGCGCCCCGCCGAACGGGTAGATGCGCAGCTGCCGTTCGGGCGTGCCGCCTCCCGCCGTGACGTCCTCGGAGGGGATGTAGGCGTCCCGCTGGCGGCCGTTGAGGTAGCCGGCCATGCGCGAGATGCGGTCGAGGACGCCACCGACCTCGGCGACGTCGTTCAGCGGGTCGGTCACCCATTCCAGGTTCGAGCCTCCCGAGGGGCTGGCATCCGCGGTGAGGTCGAACTTGTCGCCCTTCACCACCACGCCGTCGGGCCCGCGGCCCTTGCCGAGGTTCTCGCCGACCAGGGGGACCTCGGAGATCTCGCTGGAGATCATCAGGCTCATCTCGGCCGCGGCCCGTTGCGCGCCGTCCGGGCCCAACTGCGTTTTCTTGAGCCGGAGTTCGCCCTCCTGGGTGAGGAACTCGCCGTCGAACCAGCGGGCCCTCAGCGCGTCCTGCGGCTCGCTCCGCTCCGACGCGCTCAGCTCCTTCGAGTAGGGGCTGTGCGGATTCAGGACCCGGTCGAGGAGCTTGGCGTCGAGCAACCGCTCCCGCTCCGCGGCCCGTTGCTCCTGTATGGCCTTGGCGGCGACGGGGTCGGCGACCCGGCGGACGTTCCACTGCGCCTCGAACTCGAAGCCGACGGCCCGCTGCACGACCGGGGCACCCTGCGGATGCGCGTGGCCCGCCGTGCCGCAGTCGCGCTGGACGGCCTCCGGCTCGGCGCCCGTATCGGGCGCGGGCCCGGAGAGGGCACGGGTGGCATTGGCCTCCGCGGCCCGCTCGAAGGAGTCCGAGGGGTCGGACACGCGCAGCCCGTCACCGGTGTCGGTGCCGGCGACGGGCCCCCGGCGCTGCTGGATGACGTGGGTGAGTTCATGGGCGAGGGTGTGCCGGTCGGCGCCGCCCTGCCCGACCACGATGTGGCTCCCCGAGGTGTAGGCACGGGCTCCGATCTCGGCGGCGGAGCGCTGGGCCACGGCATCGCTGTGCAGGCGGACGTCGCCGAAGTCGGCACCGAGCCTGGACTCCATGTCGGCGCGCACCTCGGAGTCCAGCGGCTGCCCGGACCCGCGCAATACCTCGTGCACGGCCGAGCGCTGTACGGTCGCGTCGCCCTGCGCCATGAGACCGGCCACGGCGGCGTTCCCCGCGGACCGCTGGAGCGCCAGCAATCGGGCCGCGCCAAGGCCTGCGCCGGTGGGCGCCGATCCACCGCGCTCGCCGCCACGCCGGTCACCAGCCCGTGAAACGGGCCCGCCGGGCGTGACAGCCTGGTCCTGCTGCCTGTCCTGCGCGTGCACGTGAACCCCTTCGGTGGTGAAGCGTGATGCCGGGCTGTACGTGCATATCAGCTGTGGCCACCGAGGTGAAGGTACGAAAGGGCAAGCGCGAGGGCAGCCCTGGCAACGGACCCTGATTCAGCGCGGGTTGGCGACCGGGCCGG
Organism: Streptomyces xanthochromogenes; assembly: GCF_014650455.1. Taxonomy (GTDB): domain Bacteria; phylum Actinomycetota; class Actinomycetes; order Streptomycetales; family Streptomycetaceae; genus Streptomyces; species Streptomyces xanthochromogenes. Next base: position 692,670 of record NZ_BMUZ01000003.1, read on the forward strand.
ACCGGGCCAGGGCGGCGAGGGCCGCCTCCTCGACGGACCCCGCGGGCTGCAGGACCGTGTCCAGGCGGGCCGCCTGGAGGATGCGCAGATGCCACGGCCGTAAACAGACCACGCCGAGATGGCCGTCCCGCTCCCGAATCCTGCGGTGGGCTCGGCAGAGCTGGGTGAGGACCGCACAGTCGAAGAAGTCCACGGGCCGCAGGTCCACGATCACCCGGGCGCCGGGCGGCTGGGTGGCCGCGTCCAAGTGGAGCTGCACACCTGGAGCGGTCGCCAGGTCGACGGTGCCGTGGACCTCCACGACGGTGAAGCCGTGCATCAGATACGTACGGGCGTTGCAGCACCGGTCCGGCAGCAGCCCCGGCGGAAGGGGCACGGGCGCCGAGACGGATGGCCGAGCGGTGGAACCCATGGGCGCTCCCGGTCCTGAACTGACCCTCGCGGCGCGGGGGTACTGGGTGGTCGGGCAGTCACCGTCGTCCGGGGTGACGCATTAGCACCCTAGGAACAGGCGCGTATGCAGAAACGTGCAGCCTTCGAATTGTTCACCCCGGGGGGTGAACGAAATTTGCGCTGCCCCCGGTTCGGCCACCTCTCGACCGCCGCCCCGGGCTCGGAACGGCGCGGCGCCCGGCCAGTCGAGAAGGCCGGGCGCGCGCTGGGGGCCGCATGCGGTGCGGCACGGCCCGGCACTCCCTTCACCGCGAGAGTGCCCGGCCGCGAGGACCGTCAGTAGGCCCCGAAGACGTTGTCGATCGACCCGTAGGTCTTGGCCGCGTAGTTGCAGGCCGCCGTGATGTTGGCGATCGGGTCGTACAGGTCCGTGGAGGTGCCCGGCACGTGGAAGGCGGAGAAGGTGGGCTGGATCACCTGGAGGAGCCCCTTGGAGGGCGTTCCCGCCACGGCGTTGGAGTCCCAGTTGTTGATCGCCATCGGGTTGCCCGAGGACTCCCGCATCACATTGCGGTAGATGCCGTCGTAGCTGCCCGGGATGCCGTGCTGGGCCATGATGGCCAGCGACTGCTTGATCCAGCCGTCCAGGTTGTTCGCGTACGTGGTGGTGCTGGCAACGGTGGCCGTCGCGGTGAGGTCGGTCGTCCGGGCCGAGCGGTCGGCCCGGTCGGCCGAGGCGTCCCGGGCGGTGCTCGCCGCGGGGGCGCCGAGGGTGAGCTTCATGCCGGGGCGGATCAGCGCGGGGTTGCCGCCGATCACGCTCTGGTTGTCCTGGTAGAGCTGCTTCCAGCCACCGCTCACGTTGAGCGCGTCGGCGATCTTGGCCAGCGAGTCCCCGTCGACGACGGCGTAGCTCGTGGGGGCCGCCTTCACGGCCGCGACCGGCTTGGCCACGGCGGAGTGGACCGCAGCCGGGGCGGCGGAGGCCGTGGTCGCGCCGATCACCGGCATGGCCAGGACGGCGCCACCGGTGCCCGCGACGGCCAGGCCGCGGGAGAACGAGCGGGACTTGGGCCGGCGGTGCTTGCCCTTTGCAGGCATGGTGTATTCCTCTCCGTCGCCTACGAGGTGAGCTGTCGGGTTCGGACGGGAGATGTCCGGTCGCGGTGCACGCGACTTCACCCCAGCCGTTCCGGAATCCGGATCGGCGGCTTACCTGGGTCCCCCGCTCCTGCCGTACGTGTATGGGCGGCTCCGGACGGCGGCAGGATTCGGCGTTCCTTCCGGATTGACGGTGAACGTAGACGAATACGCCCGACGGAAACAAGGCCGGAATTCACGAGCCATGATCACGGATATAGATCAACTCGAATTCCCATGAGTCGGGCGCCCCGCCGGGGAACCTCAACTCGCTTTCGGCTGAACCGAAATGCCCCGCACGGGCGCTGCGGGCCCGGCGGGCCGCACGTGACCCAATTCACTCGCCCATGACGCAACCGCGGACCCCGAAGATAAAAGAGGCGCGTCTTACTCATTAGCCCCAATTAGGACATAGTCGCGGCGAGGCACCCACCACCCATTGCCCTAGATTTCGGACATTACAGAATAAAAGTTCCCCCCTCTCGCGTGTGGGGCAGCGCACACTCTCCCTACGCCCTTGTCGGCGATCATGATCACTGGCCACTCTCCACGGGACCGGCAGAGGTCCCCGGCGACTCATGGCAGCCGTGACCGCTCAGCTCGTGGCAGAGGGGGAAGTGGTGAGTCCGATTCCTGCGACAGCGGATCACGCATGGCTCGCCGCGGACTCCCGCGCCCTTGATGGCATCGAACCCACCCGCGTTCCGGCCAACTGGCCTCCGGCGCAAGCGCCGTCACGCCGCGTCAAGCCCTTGACGGTCGACACGGGCCGGGCCAGGGAAAACTTTAATAGGCCGTCAACTGTCAGCCTTCGAACCCCAACCGTCAGGAAGAGCATGAACGACATCAGCGAATTCAAGAACATTCCGCCGACCACACTCGCCGACATTGTGGGACGCGCACAGGTCATGGATATCGGAATTCGTCCTCTGTGGTCCCCGATGCCACGTGTCGCCGGGCCCGCATTCACCGTGCGCTGTCCCGCCGGTGACAACCTCATGCTGCACGCGGCCATTTACCGCGCCGAACCCGGTTCCGTCGTCGTCGTGGAGTCGGGCGACCTCGACTACGCGCTGGCCGGCGGCAACGTGTGCGCCGTGGCCCAACGCCGGGGCATCGCGGCCTTCGTGGTCGACGGGGTCATTCGCGACCTCGCCGAGGTGCGCGAGGCGGGCTTCCCCGTCTTCGCCCGGGGCGTCCTCCCCATCCCCGGCACCAAAAAGGCCGTGGCGCCGCTCAACGAGCCGGTGCGCTGCGGCGGGGTGCTCGTGAACGCGGGCGATGTGGTGGTGGCGGACGAGGAGGGCATCGTGGTCACCCCGCGGGCCCGGGCGGGGCAGGTGCTCGTCGATGCCCGCCGGAAGCTGGCCAAGGAGACCGCCGAATCCCTGGACGCCTGGGAGGCGGCACACCGCAGCCGCATCGAGAAGGCCCTCGCCGAGGGCGGCTTCGAGGGCTGAGCCCGGTCAACAGCCTCGCAACGAGGCGGAGTTGGGAAGGCGCACTGCCGTCGGGTTCACACCGTGCCGACCTCGCGGACGAGTTCGAGGCCGAGCACGCGGTCCAGGTGGGACATGGTCTCGAACTTGGCGCCCGGCGGCACGTCGTCGTCCGTCGCCAGATCGTGCAGGAGACGCAGCACGGCCGCGGTGTCGAGCCGGTTGTCCAGGGCGCTGCGGGCCGTGCTCTTGAGATCGGCGGGGATCGGCTTCGAGGGCTGCGTGGCCCAGTTCGCCACGGCCCGCCGCCAGCGGGCCATCGCACGCGCTGCCTCGTCGATCTGTTCGACCGTCACCGTGACCGGTTCCTCGTACGGCCGGCTGAGCAGCAGCAGGCGTACGGCCAGCAGGTCGAGGCCGTCGAGCGGGGGCAGGGTGGCCACGCCGACCTGAAGCCCGGCTACGCCCGCCCCTTCGTACGTTCCGCTGCTGAGCTGGACACCGGGCGGCCCGCCGAGCCCCTCGGCGATGCTCTCCGGGTCCCCCTCGGCGTCGGGCGGGCGGATTCCGGCGGCGGCCACCTGCTGCGCGGGTCCGGTCCAGCCGATGAGGGCCGCCCGGCCGCGCTGCTCGACGACACGCGCCAGCACGTCCGCGACCAGGAGCACCCGCAGTGCGGTGCCGGGGTCCCCGTCGGCGGGTGCGTGGGCACAGATGCGCAGGGGGCCGGGGCCGGCGAGTTCATCGACGATTCGCAGCATGCCGCCGACCCTAGGCCTTCATGGCCGCCGTGGACACCGGTCCACGCCCGTGCGCGGGAGAAACGCCGACGGCCGCCCCGCCCGGGGCTCAGGCGAGCAGCGGCTTCAGGGCGCCCCCGCGCAGACGGGCCACCAACGGGGCCGCGTACCGCCTGGCGGACCACGTCACCGCGCAGGCCACGACCCCGCCGGCCACGAGGGCGACCAGCACGTCGTGCGGGTAGTGCGCGCCGACGTACACCCGGGACGCGCCCATCAGGACGGCGGCGAGGGCGGCGATCGCGCCGAGGCGTCGGTCGACCAGGAACAGGGCGACGGCCGCGGCGGCGGCCACGGTGGTGTGGTTGCTGGGGAAGGCGTAGTCGTTCACGGGCGGGCACTTCTCGATCAGGAAGTCGTGCGGCAGCGCGCGGCAGGGCCGCGGTTCCGTGAACACCGACTTGACCGCGTCGTTCACCACGTACGCGAGGACCACCGCGATCGGCGCGGACAGGGCTGCCGCCATTACGGAGGCGTCCTTGCGCCGGGCGATCCACCAGCCGGCCAGCATGAACACCGCGAACAGGGCGACGCCGTAACTGGTGTAGGCGAACACCGGCCCGTTCAGCCAGTGCGTGTGCCGGGCGAAGTCCGTGATGTCGCCGTACAGGCCGCCGTCGATGGACGCGCCGTCCAGTGCCTGGGTCGTGGGGGTGGAACTGGTCATGGGATGCGGTTCTCCGGTGGTTCGAACGCGGCGGGGCGTGCCATGGCCCTCTGGGTGACGGCCGGGTGAGCGGAACATTGACGACTACAGGCATGTAGACGCCAGAAGATCTGGATTGGTTGCGCGTGTCCGCCGCCGGACCCCTCACGGGCGACGAACGGCCCGCCGCGCCTCCACCGCCCCCAGGGGCCTCAGCCCCAGAGCGCCCCGGCCAGCCCCACGCCGGCGAAGACCGCGCCGAGCCCCGCCACCACGCTGGCGACGACGTTCGCCGCCGCGTAGAACTTCGCCCCGTCCTCGGCGAGCCGGAGCGTCTCGTACGAGAACGTCGAGTACGTGGTCAGCGCCCCGCACAGGCCCGTGCCGACGAACAGTTGTACCGATGAGGAGGCCGCGCCCGCGGTGACCGCGCCGGTGAGCGTACCGAGGATCAGACAGCCGACGACGTTGACGGTGAAGGTGCCCCAGGGAAAGACGCTGTCGTGCCGCTTCTGCACGGCCAGGTCGGTGAGGAAGCGCAGGGGTGCGCCGATCGCCGCCCCCAACACCACGTAGATCCAGCTCACTTGGCGGCCTCCCGGCCGGCGTGCCGGATGACCTCGCAGTCGCCGAGCATCACCAGGCCTTCGGTGACCAATGCGTCGAGGGCGCGCCCGGTCGTTCTGGTCATCGCTGCCTCCGGACGAGGACGCGTCGGGTCAGCCGGACCGCGCTCGTCACGGCCGCGAGCGCCGCGACCAGCGTGAGGGCCAGATAGGCGCAGGCGGTGAGGGGCCGTCCGGCGGACAGGAGCTTCTGGATGTCGACGGCGTACGTCGAGAAGGTGGTGAACCCGCCGAGTACACCGGTTCCGAAGAAGGGGCGCACCAGCCGATGCGCGGCTCGCACCTCGGTGAGCACCACCATGAACACGCCGATGACCGCACAGCCCAGCGCGTTCACCAGCAGGGTCGTCCAGGGGAAGGAGCCGGGCGCGGTGGTCCACAGGAGCGAGGCCCCATAGCGGGCGCAGGCTCCGATCGCCCCGCCGAGCGCCACCACCGCGACGACCGGACCGATGCCGCGTGCGACCTCGCGGCGCTGGGCCGGCACCGCAAGGTCGATGTCGGGATCGGTGGGCTCGGTGGCCCGCCCTGCCTCGTTGGCTCGCTCGGACATGCGTCTCCTACCTGCAGGGCACCCGACCCGGGCGCACGCGCTCGCAAGTAGGGACCGTTGGCGGCGCGGATGCCGCGGTTCGGGTACGGCGGGCCCCACCGCCGCGCGGCGACCCGGTTGGCTTCGCGCCGCAGGGGGTCACCGCTTCCCCCAGGCTAGCGCCCGATTTCGGCGGCCCGCCAACCGGCCCCGCGCCGGGCGGGGGTCAGGGGCGCGGATGGTCGGGCGGTGGCGGCGGCAGCGAGCCGAGACCGGGGGCCGCGTCGGGCCAGACCAGCAGGATCGGGCAGGGCGCGTGATCCACGACGAACCGGGTGGCCGGCCCGAGGCTGCGCGGCCCGAGATGGCCGCGGTCGCCGTCGCGGGCGCAGACCAGGAGGTCGGCGCCTTCCGCCGCGCGGACGACCTGCTGTTCGGCGCGGCCGGTCAGTTCGAGGCGGCGCGCCGGACGGCCCAAGCGCTGCTCGGCGTCGGCGAAGAGGTCGTCGACGGCGGCCCGGGAGAGGTCTTCGAGGCGGGTGCCGGGGTCGCGTTCGCGGTGGCCGCGGCCCAGGAGCCCGGCGAACGCGCCGTGCGCGGCCTCGGCCACGGTGTCGTCGGTCACGTGCAGGAGTACGAGGTCGTCGTCCGCGGCGGTGTGCTCGCGGGCGGCGTCCACGCAGGCGGGCCAGGTGCCTTCGGTGACCCAGATGATGACGCTCATGGAATGCGGTCAGCCTCCGATCGTGTGCAGCGCCGCCCACAGCGCGGCGGTCGACGCGACAAGTGTGGCGGGAACGGTGAGCAGTCCGAGACGCGTGAACTGACCGAGTTCCGGCGCGTCGTCGTGTTCGTGCAGGATGCGCCGCCACAGCAGGGTGGCGAGCGAGCCGACGTAGGTGAGGTTCGGGCCGAGGTTGACGCCGATGAGGACGGCCAGGACCGGGCCCGGGCCGCCGGACGCGGCGACGGGGAGCAGGGCGAGCACCGCGGGCAGGTTGTTGATGAGGTTCGACAGGACCGCGGCGACCGCGACGACGGCGAGCAGAGCGGGCAGGGAATCGCCGTCGGGCAGCAGATGGCTGATGGCGGTGCCGAGGCCGTTGTCCACGACGGCCTTGACGACGATGCCGAGCCCGAGCACGAACAGGCAGAACGGAATGCCGGCCGAGCCCACGAGTTTGCGGGGCGTGGTGCGGCGCCGGGCCAGGCCGCGTCCGGCGAGGACGAGCGCACCGGCGAGTGCGGCCCAGGCCGGGCTCAGGCCCGCGAAGGAGGTCACGACGAACCCGGCGAGCGTCAGCGCCAGGACCACCAGCGTGAACACGGGCATCGGGGTGCCCTCCCGTTCGCGCCCGCCGCTCGGCCGGGCGGCCAGATCGCTGCGGAAGAAGACCCGGAAGATCCCGTACTCCACCGCGATGGCCGCCAGCCACGGCAGTGCCATCAGTGCCGCGAACCGGGTGAAGGTGAGGCCGCTGGCGGCCAGGGCGAGGAGGTTGGTGAGGTTGGAGACGGGCAGCAGGAGGGAGGCCGAGTTCGCCAGGTGCGCGGTGGCGTACACGTGCGGGCGGGCCCGGACACCGGCGCGGGCGGCCGTCGCGAACACCACGGGGGTGAGCAGCACGACGGTCGCGTCCAGGCTGAGGACGGCGGTGATGACGGCGGCGACCGCGAAGACCCCGCCGAGCAGACGCTGGGCGCTGCTTCCGCAGACCCGGGCGACGAAGTCGCCGGTGGCCGCGAACAGGCCGTCGTCGTCGCAGAGTTGGGCCAGGACGAGGACAGCGGCGAGGAAGCCGACCACCGGGAGCAGATCGCGGGTCTGCTGCCAGGCCTCGGTGGGCGCGACCGCGCCGAGACCGACCACGAGCCCCGCGGCGGGCAGCGCCGCCACGGCTTCCGGCCAGTTGCGGGGGCGTACGACGGCGAAGGCGAGCACGCCGATCAGGAGGACGGCCGACACGATCTCGGCGGTGACGGTACTCAGGGTCGGCCTCCGGGCAACGGGCGATCACGGTGGTGGGCCCCTTGCCACACCACCGCGACGACCCTACGCGCCGGTCAGCGCTCCGTGGTCCCCGGCGGGGTGAGTCGCCGGTGCTCCCGCGCACGACGTGGGCACGAGGGAGCGAGGAGGGCGTCGGTCAGCAGCGGCCCTCGCCGCCGTCCGTGCCGGCCGACGCCACTCGGGGTCCGCTGTCGGCGCTGCGCGTCCGCGGCACCGGCAGCAGCTGACCGGTCTCCCCGCGCAGCGCCTTGGTGTTGCGTGCGGTGACGCGGCCGAGGGGCGCGGGGGTGAGGACGGCCTGACTCTGGACGTAGGCGATGAAGCTCTCGAAGTCCCGCGTGTGGCGGACCGCTTGGGAGTGGGTGAGCAGGGCGGGGTAGTCGTCCGCGCCGATCAGGGTGTACGCCGTGACGGCGATCCGGTACGTGGCTTTCAGGTCGAGCGGGGCGCCGTCGATGAGGACGTCGGCCGGAGCCACCCGGTTGCCCACCGCCCCGGCGGCGTCGAAGGTGTAGCGCACGTTCTGCGACACGGCCAGGGGCGCGTAGGTGAGCACGGTCCCCTTCATCTTCCACTGCTGTTCCAGCGTGTCGTGGATGACCTGACCGGTGACGGTGGTCGTGACGATCGGGTCCCCGTAGCCCACCGCGTTGAACGCCTTGCGGTAGGAGACCGCGCCCTGCACGGTCGCGTCGAGGGTGAGGTCGCTGTTGATGACGCAGGAGCCCTGGCGCGGGGCGATCGCGATCAGCGCGAGCTGGGCGGGCACGTTCGGGTAGATGTTGCCCGTGTCGAAGGGGTCGAGCGGCTGGCGTCCGGCCCACAGCGCCCAGTCGGCCGTGAGGTTGCCCATCGTGCTCTCGCCGGCGCTGTTCAGACTCCGCGTGAACGAGGCGGTCTGGCGCCCGATGCGGGTGTTGCCGCGGTTGTTGGCGTACCCGGTCCAGTAGTCGGACGTCTCCTTGAGGTCCGGGTCGGGCGTCACATCATGGGTGTTGGGGTGGTTGGTCGAGGTGGTCAGCTCCCGGACGACCTCTCCCGTCACCGGATCGAGGCGCAGGTTGATCTCGTTGATGATCTGCGCGTGACAGCCCGCCTCGACGAACGGCCGGGGCTTTCCGGAGGGGTCGGGGACCATCATGTTGAACGCGTAGTGCCAGTGCCCGGTGACGATCGCGTCGATGTCGGACGACACGGCGAGCGCCAGGTCGTAGGCGGGCCCCGACGGGTTGCTCCCGCTGTTGAAGTCGCTTCCGGCGACCGCCCCGTCGTGCATGCTGAGCACGATCGCGTTGACGCCCTGCGCCTTGAGCTGGGCCGCACAGCGGTTCGCGGTCTCCAGCTCCTCGGTCATGCGCAGTGCGGTCTGGAAACTCGTGGAACCGGTGTCGGTGCCGGTGACCGTCAGATGAATGAATCCGATCGGCAGGCGCTTGCCGTTCGGCCCCTGCACCCATTCGACATTCACCGGCGGAAGGACGGTCTTTCCCGTATTCCCCCACAGCATGTTGGCCGAGTAGTAACGGAAGTTCGCGCCGGGAAAGGTCCGTCCGGTGGAGTCCGGGAAACTGTTCGTCCAGCCCGCCCCGGCGTACGGTCTGCCGTGTTCCATGTGGTTGATCAGGAATCCGGGAGTGCGGTCGAACTCGTGGTTTCCGGCGGTCGAGAAGTCGAGCTGCATCCGGTTGAGCGCCTCGATGGTGGGCTCGTCGGCCAGCGACTCGGCCGGGAACGCCCAGCCCGAGAACAGGTCGCCCTGTCCGAAGAACAGCGTGTTGGTGCGGCCGGCCCGCAGGTTCTTGAGGTGCGTGGCCATGTAGGGCACGCCGCCGACGGTGAACTGTTCGCCGCCCGCGCCCGTGATGACCGCGTCGCTCGCGGGCGGGGCCGCCAGGTATCCGTGCAGGTCGGTGATGCTGAGCAGCTGTACGTCCACGTACTCGGTGGCGGTCTCGGCGTCACGCGCGTGTCCGCTGGCCAGCGCCGAGGTGCCCGTCGCCGCCATCGTCGCGAGTGATCCCGCCACGGTCATGAAGCTCCGTCGACCCACGCCCCACATTTCGACTCCCTCATTCGAAAGCTATGCGGCCATGCCGGGAGCGGTGTTCCGGCTCCCCACCTGGCGGCCCGAAGAACTGCGTGACACGAATCCGCCGATTGCGGGCACAAGGAATACAACACGGCAGGATGGCCGAACCCTCGACACGCCGCCGGACCAAGGGCGCCGAAATCCGGGTCGCCAACATGTCCCACTCAAGCGCACGAACCACACGACGAGCGAAAGATGCGCGAAACTCGGTGGTGGTGTCACATGACGAGTTGCTGAACTGAATCGGGCGTCCTTCAACCCGGCCCGCGCACGAGTGTCATGAATGGACGTCAGGAACCGGAGGAATGCGGTGCCGGTGTGGAGTGCCCGTTCGGGGCGGAGTTCGCCGACACCGCGGGATAATCGGCTCCGCCCTCTCCTCATCGCAGGCCGCCCTTCCCCGGTGCCCGCCGCACCCCACAGGAGGGCGGCACTCCGCACCGGGTTTCCGCGCGCCCGGCACGGTTCAACCGTTCCCATCACGGCGGTCGGTGTACGTCTGGAGCGCTGGGGGCCAGGGGCCTCCTACTGGCCGTCTCGCGCCGCGCCGGCACAGGGGCCGGGCGCCCACGGAGATGCACTTGTTGGCAGTGTCCCCCGCCGCCGATGCTCCAAATCGGTCTGAGGGCAAGGGAGTTGAAGGATCAAGACACTGGGACACCGGGAGGCTCCGGTGTCGGGTGGCTTCAGCGTTGCGCGGTCAGGGTGAAGAGCAGCGGGATGCGGGGCTCGCTGTCGGGCAGCCGCCACCAGCCCTGCGGGGTCCGGACCATCTGCGGCCAGCGCGGCCAGGGCAGCTCGTCGCTCTCCCGCAGCCGGACGAGCCGCAGGTCCGCGCCGAGCACGGCGTCGACGATCTCGTCCAGACCGTGCATCCACTCGTAGCACTCGGTCGCGCCCTGCACGGCAGGACCGTCCGTGTAGGTGTACGTGGCGTCACGGCGCACGGGCCCCTTGCCGCCCAAATAGTCGTTGCGCAGCAGCAGCTCGGGCCCGGCGCCGGGGGCGGGCGAGGGCCCGAGGGAGTTCAGCAGGGGGTGGAACTCGGCGAGGTAGAGCCGCCCGCCGGGACGAAGGAGGGAGGCGACCGTCTCGGCCCACCGGGGCAGGTCCGGGAGGTAGCAGAGCGCGCCCTTGCCCGTGTAGACGACGTCGAACTGCCGGTCCGGCAGGAGCCGGGCCGCGTCGTAGACGTTGCCCCGCACGTATGCCACGTCGAGGCCCGCCTCGGCGGCCAGTGTGCGGGCGGCGGACACCGAAGCACCGGAGAGGTCGAGGCCCACGGTGCGGGCTCCACGGTTGGCGAACGCCATCGTCTCGGTGCCGAGATGGCATTGGAGATGGAGGACGTCGAGGCCCGCCAGGTCTCCGAGGTCGCGCCACTCGTAGTCGGCGAACCACCGCTCGGGGTCGGCGCTCTTGTCGGCGACACCGTAGAAACGGCTGGCGAGGTGGACCGGGGTACGGGCGTCCCAGTTCGCTTCGTTGGACGACATCATCCGCTGCACAGCCGGGTCGAAGTCTTCGGTCGTGTCGGTCAACCGGTCCCCCTCAAGGCGCCACGTCGGCACCGACCCTACCCAGGTCGTGCGTCGGCCGGTACCGCTGCGCCGCACCCCGTCGGCATGTCGTTCAGCCGGAGCGCGCGACCCGGAACCCCACGTCGTCGATGCGGAAGGTCGGATGGCTGCGGCGTCGCACCGAGGCCCGGCAGCTCCAGGGCTCGTCGAACCAGCCCCCGCCCCGCAGCACCCGGTAGCTGCCGTAGACCTCGGCGTCGTAGACGTCCCAGCACCACTCCCAGACGTTGCCCAGCATGTCGTGCAGCCCCCACGCGTTGGGACGCCTGCCGCCCACCTCGTGCGGTCGCTCACCCGAGTTGCCGCGGTGCCAGGCGATCTCGTCGAGGGGTCCGTAGCGCGCCTGCGTCGTCCCGGCCCGGCACGCGTGCTCCCACTCGCCCTCGCTCGGCAGCCGGTAACCGTCACTCGCGTCGTCCCACTCGACGCCCTCGCCCTCGACTTCACGATAGGCGGGGGTCAGCCCCTCCCGCAGCGAGAGGGCGTTGCAGTAACGGACGGCGTCCAGCCAGGAGACGCCTTCCACGGGCAGCCGCGCGCCCCGCGCGGTACTCGGCCGACCGCCGGTGACCTCCGCGTAGCCCACCTGGGTCACCGAGAACTCCGCGAGCCGGTACGGCCGGAGGTCCACCTGCCAACTGCGTTGCGTACGCCGGTCCGACAGCGTCACCCGCCCCGCGGGGACGTCGACCATCGTGTCTCTCACTGCCCCATCCACGACCATGATCGGCCGATCCTAACAACGGCGCCCTCAAATCCCCTGCTGCGGACGCCCGTTGACCTCGGCACGGTTCAGGAGGAGCTCCCTCTCTTGGGCGTTGCGGGTCAGCGAGGCCGCGCGCTCGAACTCCGCCCCGGCTTCCGCCCGTCGGCCGAGGCGTTCGAGGAGGTCACCTCGTACGCTCGGCAACAAGTGGTAGTCCTTCAGGGCCGGTTCGTCCCCGAGGGCGTCGACCAGACGGAGCCCGGCCTCGGGTCCCTCGGACATAGCGACGGCGACCGCCCGGTTCAGCTCGATCACGGGGGACCGGGTCATCGTCAGGAGGCGGCCGTACAGGACGGCGATCGACGCCCAGTCGGTGTCCTCGTAGCGGATGGCATGTGCGTGGCAGGCGGCGATGGCCGCCTGCACGGAGTAGGGACCGTCCCCGGCGCGCTGGAGGGCCTCGACGCCCCGCCGGATGAGCAGGCGGTTCCACTTGGCGCGGTTCTGGTCGGCGAGCAGTACCGGTTCGCCGCCGGGCCCGGTCCGGGCCGCGATGCGTGAGGCCTGGAACTCCAACAAGGCCGCCAGGCCGTGGACTTCCGGCTCCTTGGGCATGAGTGCGCCCAGCACCCGCACCAGGCGCAGCGCGTCCTCGCAGAGCGCCGGGCGCACCAGGTCGTCGCCGGCCGTCGCGGAGTACCCCTCGTTGAAGACGAGGTAGATGACTTCGAGGACCGAGCCCACCCGGGCGTTGCGGTCCGCCCCGTACGGCACCTCGAAAGGGACCCCGGCCTTGGCGAGCGAGCGTTTGGCACGGACGATGCGCTGGGCGACGGTGGGCTCCGGGGCCAGGAAGGCGCGGGCGATCTCCTGCGTGGTCAGGCCGCCGAGCAGCCGCAGCGTGAGCGCGATCCTGGCCTGGGTGGACAGCACGGGATGGCAGGCGGTGAAGATGAGCCGCAGCAGGTCGTCGTCGATGCGGTCCGGGTCGTCGGACTCGGCCGGATCGGGCGGCGCGGTGTCCTCCAGCGCCCGCCCGACCTCCGCCAGCTTGCGGGCGTACGTCTCCTTGCGGCGCACCAGGTCGATGGCGCGGTGCTTGGCGGTGGCCATGAGCCAGGCGCCCGGATTGTCGGGGACGCCGGAGGCGGGCCACTGCTCCAGTGCGGCCACCAACGCGTCCTGCGCGAGCTCCTCCGCGATACCCACGTCCCGCACGATGCGGGCCACCCCCGCGATGATCCGCGCGGACTCGATCCTGAATACCGCCTCGACCGTCTCGGTCGCACTCGCTGCCGTCACGGGCACCCATCAGAGCAGCACCGCGGGGGTGCGGCAAGCCGACGCGGCGCCCCCGGTCCACGACTGGGCCCCGCCCCCCGCAACAGCGGCCGCACCCGGGTGCGTAGCCTTGCGGCATGGCCCAGCTCCAGCTCCTCCGGCTCGATCACGGTCCCGCTCTGCTGGACTTCGAGCGGGCGAACCGCCGTTACTTCGCCGCGACGATCCCCGACCGCGGCGACGACTACTTCGCCGAGTTCGACGCCCGCCACGCGGCGCTGCTGGCCGAGCAGGAGGCGGGAACGTGCCGCTTCCACTTGGTGGTGGGCGACGACGGCGCGGTGCTCGGGCGCGTCAACCTGCTTGACCTGGACGGCGGTTCGGCCGAGCTCGGGTACCGAATCGCCGAGCGGGCCACGGGACAGGGGCTCGCCACGGCATCCGTCCGCGACGTCTGTGCCCTGGCCCGCGCGGCGTACGGGCTGACGTCACTGACGGCCAGGTCGACCCTGGACAATCCCGGTTCCCGGGCCGTCCTGACCCGTAACGGGTTCACTCCCACCGCGGACATCGAGCTGAACGGCCGCCCCGGCCTCCGCTTCGTACGGGTCCTGTGACCACGCGACCTCCGCTGCGTATGGGGCCGGTGACCACCGGCCCGCGCTACGTTATGGGGCCTGTGGCCACCCGGCCCGCGGGCCACCGCCCGGCCGGGCGCTGCCCTACACTCGCCTCCACCTTGACACCGGTGTGAGGCTCGGGCCTCGATCCAGTACGTCCGCGAGGAGGGGCACATGCGCATCGGCGAGCTCTCGGAGCGCACCGACACATCGCGTCGGCTGCTGCGCTACTACGAGGAGCAGGGCCTGATCATCTCCACCCGCTCCGCCAACGGGTACCGGAACTACGACGAGAATCTGGTGGACCGGGTCCTGCAGATCCGCGGGCTGCTCGACGCGGGCCTGCCGACACGCATCATCAGGCAGATCCTGCCCTGCCTCAACAAGCCACGGGCGATCCACTTCCCGGACGCCACACCGGAGATGCTCGCCACGCTCACCCTCGAACGCGACCGCATGACGCAGCGCATCGAGTGCCTGATCCGCAACCGCGACGCGGTGTCGGAGTATCTCGACACGGTGAGCGGCAAGCGGCGCGAGGAGCCGTCATCGGCGGCCACCGCCGCCACGCACTGACACGCCAACAGTCCCGGCTGATCCGCGTACCGGGCGACAACGCGTGGGCTCCACGATCAGCAGAGTGCCGTCGCTACCGAAGACCCGAAGGTGTGCTCGGCCCACATGACTGGCCGGCCCAACGGCAAAGGATGGCGATGCCCCGTACTCGAAGGGATCTCGCTGGAACGGATCGTGCTCCATCCCTGTCTACTCTTCTGAGCACCCCCGAGCGGTGCCACTCGGGCGCGCCCGGGGGAACGTCTGGCAGAGAGTTCTATCGACCCATGGGTCTCACGAGTAACAAGGTGCTGGCACTGACCGTGCTCTGCGCGGTGGTCATGTTCGCCGTCACCATCTGGATGTGGCCGCGGCTGTCACGTCACACCTGGAAGACGGTCCTCGGCCGGCTCGGGCTGCTGATCGCGACGCAGTTCCTGGTGTTCGCCGCCGTGGGGCTCGCGACGAACAACTCCTTCCTGTTCTTCGGCTCCTGGACGGATCTCTTCGGGCAGGAACAAGGCGTCGGCGTGGTGGTCAACCACTAGGTTCTGCAAGCCAGTTGCTACGGCCCCGGCCCCCGCCGCGGGGCGGCTCGTACGAGCGGGCCGCCCGGAGCACAGGGGACCGGGGCCGTGCCCTGCTCAGCGACGGCGGCCGAGGGCCCGGGCGAGCAGGCCCCGGGGCGCGGCCGCGGGGACGGAGGCAGCAGGCCCGGGCGCCGCAGGACCGGAGGTTCCCGGCTCCCCCGCCGCCTCCGGTGTCCGCGGTGACTCCGCTGTCTTCGGCGTCTCGGATACGGGTCGCAGCGGCTGGGGCGGGGTGGGCGCTTTGGCCTTCTTGCCGTCGATCCGGATCAGCGGCGCGCCGGCCACCTCCTCCACTCCGTGCCACAGGTCCGTGCGCGGGGCCAGCCAGTCGAGGAGTTCCGCCCGCGCCGGCTCGGGATCGCCCCAAGTCCCGTACGCCTTCGTGCCGGTGATGCAGATGAGCTTCAGCTCCATCGTCGCGACCGCGCCCCACACCGCCGCCGCGACCCCGGGACAGTGTTCCGCCCGGAAGTCGTCGAACGCCACGATCGCGTCGGGGGCGGCGAGTTCCCTGGCGGCCACGATGTCGCCGTGGACGTGCTCGTACAGATGCGAGGCGTCGATGTGAATGAAGCGACAGCTGCCCGCATCGAGGCGGGAGCCGATGACGGAGGTGGGAGCCTGGACAACGGTGGGCAACTGCTCATGGAATGCCAGGTAGTTCGCCTCGAAGCCGCGGCGGGTCAGGGTCGAGTACGACCTTCCCATTTCGGCACTGTTGGGGTCGTCGGGAGCAGGCGAGTCGAAGAGGTCGCAGACCGTGAACTTCTCGCCGGGTCGGAGATATCCGCCGATGAAAATCGCGCTCTTTCCCAGATAGGCACCGAGTTCGAGCAGATCACCGTTCTGTTCGGGGACCCGGTCCTGGCGCTTCAGGAACCAGTCGAACAGGAGTTGATCCGCCGGCCAGAACCAGCCTTTGACGTCGGAGAAGCCGGCCGGGGACGCCACCGGTGCACTCGTCGTTTGTGACATGGCCCGGTCCTACTCCTGCCAGATGGCCGGAAGGTGGCCGGGGGGCATGGCCCCGGCATCTCCGGCTGAAACTCCCCGTACAGCCCGGGAAAACCGGCACTCGCCAGCGGATTCGCCGCCCCGAGGCCGCACTTCGACCACAATCCGTAGCGGACTTGATGCGCAGGGTGTCATTTCGCGGGACATCGAGATCGACCATTCCCCCGACTACACATAAAGGGGATGTAAGCGCACAATGGGGATCGCGACATAGTGTCGCAGCGCGGCCAGACGTGCAGATCTTCAGAAGGAGGCGAGTCGGATGGCCGACGTCTCACACCGCCCCGGTGATATTTCCGGGCACCCAGATGTATCGGAGATGCGGGACCGCTACGCCAAGGTGATGGAAACCCGAGGAGTAGCAGCGGTCGAGGAACTCGTGATCCTCGCCGGCATTTACGCAGCGATCTCCGGCTGGACGGTCCACTTCTCGGCCGCCAAGCCCACCTTGGCCCTCAGCAACCTGGTCGTCGGCATAGCTCTCGCGGTTCTGGGCCTGTGCATGTCCATGGCCCCGGAGAGGTCCACTGACCTCAACTTCGTGGTCCTGCTCCTCGGAGCCTGGCTGATCGTCTCTCCGTGGGTCGTCGCGCGCAGCGCCGGCACCGGAGCCATCCTCAGCAACGTCATCACCGGCGCATGTGTGTGCCTGTTCTCGCTCGTCGCGGGCGGGATGCTGATGTCGAGAAACCGAAGGTCCACCTGACGTCCCGTCGCCGGTCCCGGCGGTGAAGCCTCGGCGGTTCCGCGAGGCCGCGCCGTCGGGCCGGACCGGCACAGCCGTCCCCGGCATGCGGAGCCGTACGGCGCCCGCGCCTCATCTCCCGGACTGTGAACCGGAGTTGGCGCGGGCGTCGTCGCCGTGCGCAGCGGATCGGCGCAGCCACCTGCGCTCGCCGTCCTGCCACGCATCGGTGACGGCGAGCCCGGCGGCGGCAGCCACGGCCTCGGACGCGCGGTGCTCGGGGTGGATGTGGGCCAGCACGGTCCGCACCGACTGCCGGTCGAGCCATGCGACGAGCCCCCGGGCCGCTTCGGTGGCGATGCCTCGGCCCTGCCAAGCGGTTCCCACCACCCAGGCGATCTCGGCGGTGTCCCCCGGCCCGCCCGGGGTGACCGTCGCCTGGACCGTGCCCGTGAGGCGGCCCTCGTCCCGTAGCCGCACCACCCAGTTGAGCCAGGACGCCCCCGGGTCGGGGCAGCCCCCGGCCAGACGCTCGTAGCGGGTCCGGAGCGCCTCCGGGGTTTCCGGGACGCCCCCGATGAAGGCGTGCAGCGCCGGGTCGGACAGGACCCCGGCCATCTCCTCGGCATGGTCGACGCGCAGCGGCACGAGGTCGAGCCGCGCGGTCGCGATGGCCTGCGCTTCGAAGAGGTTCACGTACGCGATCCTCCCGCCGGGCCGCGTATCGGCCAACTCCCCCGCCGCCCCTGCACCCCGGCACCCTCCCCGGACGAAGATGCCCCTGGCCCTCCGCGAAGGCAGCGGAACGAGGGCGGCGAGCGGGAGAGGGGGCAGCCCAGATGCCATGTGAGGGTGATCACAGCCCCAGAGGGCCACCCGGGCGTAACCTTGCGCCATGCCCCTGCTCGTTCGACGCCGCCACGTGGACTTCGTCCGCGTCACGAGCATGGCCTGTCGCGCTTACCGCTGACCCAGGCCCCCCTTCTCTCCTCCCCGTGCCCCTGCGGCGCCCGCCTCACCCCGGCGGATCCGCGATCGCGCCCACCCGCGCCGGCCGGGCATCTTCCAGCGGATGGCTTCCATGTCGTACGTGACCTCGTCGCAGTTGCCGATCATCGACCTCTCCGCCGCCGACCGCGGCCCCGAGGCCCGTCGGCAGCTGCACGCCCAGCTCCACTCCGCCGCGCACGGCGTCGGCTTCTTCCAGCTCGTCGGGCACGGCGTCACGGACGCCGAGACCGCCGCGCTCAACGACACCATGCGGACGTTCTTCCGGCTGCCGGAGGCGGACCGGCTCGCCATCGACAACGTCAACTCGCCCCATTTCCGTGGCTATACGCGGATCGGCGACGAGCGCACCGGCGGCTCCCGCGACTGGCGCGACCAGCTCGACATAGGCGCCGAGCGCCCGGCCCGTGTTCCGGGACCGGGCGAGCCCGCCTACTGGTGGCTCGAAGGCCCCAACCAGTGGCCCGCCGCGCTCCCCGAGCTGCGCACCGCGGCGCTGAACTGGATCGACCGGCTCAGCGCGGTCGCCGAAAAGCTGCTGCACGAACTGCTCGCCTCGATCGGCGCGCCCCAGGACTTCTACGACGACGCGTTCGGGGACCGGGCGCACCTGCATCTGAAGCTGGTCCGCTATCCGGGCAGCGCCGAGGACGGCACCGCGCAGGGCGTCGGCGCGCACAAGGACTACGGGTTCCTCACCCTGCTCCACCAGGACACCGTCGGCGGCCTCCAGGTGCAGCGCGAGGACGGCCGCTTCCACGACGTGCCGCCCCTGCCCGGCGCCTTCGTGGTCAACCTGGGAGAGCTCCTCGAAGTCGCGACCAACGGCTACCTGCTCGCCACCAACCACCGCGTGGTGAGCCCGCCCGGAGCCACCGAACGCTTCTCGGTGCCGTTCTTCTACAACCCGCGCCTGGACGCGCACATCGAGCCGCTGACCTTCCCGTACGCGGCGCACGCGCCGGGCGCCACCGCGGACCCGGCGAACCCGCTGTTCGCCGAGTACGGACGCAACGAGCTCAAGGGCAAGCTGCGGGCCCATCCCCTGGTCGCGGCCCGCCACCACGCCGACCTGCTGCTCACCGAGCGCCCGCTGGCCGGTTCGGCGCTGCCGGTCTAGGGCCGAGGGGCGGTGACGCCCGCGACGGGCCCTCACACCCGGCGGTCCAGGAACAGCTCCGAGAGCGCGACCAGGTCGTCCACGCGCCGCGTCACCAGGGGCGCCGCGCGCAACCGGTCCCGCGCGGCGGCCACCCGGCTGCGCGCGTCCCGCAGCGCGTAGGCGCGCCCGCCCGCCTCCTCGACCAGGTCGGCGGCACACCGGACGCTCGCCTCGTCCGGCGGGGTCCCACCGCCGAGGAGCCCCTCCAGACGGGGTCCGAGCGAGGGCTGTGCGGCCATCGCGGCGAGGACGGGCAGCGTCTTCTTGCCGCGCCGCAGATCGCTGTGCACCGGCTTGCCGGTGACCTCGGGGTCCCCCCAGATTCCGAGCACGTCGTCGACCGCCTGGAACGCCAGGCCCCATTCCCTTCCGGCCTGTGCGAGCGCGTCCGCGAGCCGGGGCGGGGCGCCCGCGAGGACCGGCCCGAGCGCGGTGGCGCAGCCGAGCAGGGAGCCCGTCTTGCGGGCCGCCATCGCTCGGTACTCGGCGAGGCCCACGGCATGAGGGCCGGTCCACGGCCGGGTCTCGAACAGGACGTCGTCCGCTTGTCCGTGCACCAACTCACCCAGCATCACTGCCAGTTGACGCACCGCCCGGGCTCCGCACGCGTCGTCCGCCTCGGCAACCGTGCGCACGGCCAGGGCGAACAGGGCGTCGCCCGCCAGGACCGCGGGCCCGCTACCGAAGGCCTTCCAGGAGCTGTCGCGACCCCTTCTGCGCTCGTCCCCGTCCATGATGTCGTCGTGCATCAGGGAGAAGGTGTGGATCAGCTCGATCGCCACGGCCGCCGGCACCGCCGCATCGGCGCTCGCTCCCACTGCCTGGGTCCCGAGAACCGCCAGGGCCGGCCGCACCCCTTTGCCTCCGCTGCCGACACCGGGCGTTCCGTCCGCGTCGCACCAGCCGAAGGCGTGCGCCGCGATGCGGCCGGGCTCCGGGTGCAGCCCCTGTACGGCCTTGCGCAGGGCCGGCTCCACGAGCTCGCGGCAGCGTGCGAGGGCGGCGACCGCCCGGGGCGTGGTGGTCGTGCTGGATGCTGCCGTTGTGCGGGGGGAGCGCAGGGAGTCGGGGGTGTGCAGACCTGCCTGGGGGGACATGGATGCTGCTCCTGTCGTGGGCCGTGCGGAGGTTGCCGTGGACATCGCGGGGGCCGCGCTCAAGGGGCCGGCACGGCGTCCGACGCCGGGACGCCCAGCTCGGTTCGCGCCTGGGCGATCATGTCTCCGGCGCGCTGCAACCCGATGTCGCCGAGCGCACGCTCAAGGGCGTCGAGATCGGCCGCGGTGCTCGCCGCCGGACGGCCCTGCCGGGCCTCGGCCTTCACCAGGCCGAGGCGCGACAGCGCTTCCCCGCGCGGCTCCCCCATCGCCCGGAACTCCGCGAGCGCCCCGCGGTAGACCTCCTCGGCCTGCGCGTAACGCCCCGCGCGGTACAGCACGTTGCCCCGCATCTTGTGGTTGTACGCCAGCGCGCCGACCAGCTGGACCTCACGGCAGAGCAGTTCCGCTTCGGTCAGCAGCGCGAGAGCCCGCTCCGGTTCGCCCTGGGCGGACCGCACATCGGCCATCCCGCGCAGCGCCCACGCCCGGCCGCGGTCGTCCCCGGCGTCCCGGGCTATCCGGGCCGCCTCCTCGAACATCTCGAGGGCGGTGTCGAAGGAGCCGGTGTTGCGGTGCATCTGCGCGATGCCTTCGAGCGCCCACACCGTGTGCCGGGCCTCGCCCCGCCGCCGGGCCTCGGCGAGCAGCTGCTCGTGAAGACGGCCCACGGCCTCGTAGTCGCCCTGGATGCGTCCGGTCTCGGCGAGCCCGGCCAGGGAGTATCCGCGGGCCACGATGTCACCGCCCTGTTCGGCCAGTTCGGCCGCTTCGGCCAGTCGGCGCCGGGCCAGTGCGAGGTCGCCGCGCTGGCGGGCAAGAGTGCCACCGCTCCACACCGCCCAGGCCATCGCACCCCGGTCGCCCGCCCGCTCGGCCGCGCGGAAGCTGTCCTGCCAGGCCTGTTCGGCCTCCTCTACGCGGCCGAGCCGCCTGCTCGCCTCGGCGGCGGCGAGGGCGGCATGGGCCAACTCCAGGGATTTTCCGCCCTGTTCGGCCAGTCGCATTTCCTCGACGGCCTTGGCCAGCACCTCCTCCAGTGAGGTGTTCACCGACAGTTCGCCCAGGGGCCCCCGGTACTCGGGCGCGGATGCCTTGCCGTACATGGTTGTCTCGCTTCGCATCGTCGTGCGGAGCACAGCGCTCCGCCTTTGATCACGAAGCTAGGAGACGACCGGGCTGCCGGGAGTCAGCCTCAGAGCCCGTGTGCCGTACATCTGAAGTCGTACGTCCGACGAGGACGTCCGCCCTCAGCGGGACCCGTCGAACCGCGCCAAGTAGGCTTCGGCCCGCTCCGGTTCCATCAGCCAGTCGCGGTAACCGACCGGATCCGCATAGCCGTTGGCGAGGCGGTGCGCGACCTCGGGGTGCTCATGGGCGGCCTGGAGGATGCGAACCACATGGCCGGCCGGGGGCTGACGCAACATCAGGTCCGTGAAGGCGTGCACGTGGCGGGCCTGTTCCCAGTAGTCGTCGAAGACCGTCCGCATCCAGCGCTCGTCGAAGGGCTGCTCCTCGCGCTTCAGGATCGCGTCGAGGTAGGCGGCGGCCGCACGCGCGGCGTTGTTGGCGCCCTGGCCGGTGAGGGGGTCGTTGACCGCGACCGCGTCCGCCATCCCCAGGACGTACTGGCCGTCCCCCAGCGAGGCCACCCCGTGCCGGACGGTGGGCGTGATCGCGCCGTACAACGCGGCGCCGTCATCGGTCGGTTCGGCCCGGGCGAAACGCTCGTACTCCCATGGCGCGTACTGCCGCAGCAGCTCCACCGCCCGGCGCAGGCCCTCGCGCGGTTCCGGCCGGTCCGCCCAACAGTCGTACGGGCCACCGAACTTGGCCTCCACGAGGAGGATCTCGCAGGGCCCGTGCACGGTCAGCGCCTGGAGGGCGATCGCGTCCCCGGCCGCCGCGGCACCGGACACCCGCAGATACGCGTCCGTCTCGTCGCCACGGCCCGCGACGCCGTCGGCGTAGAAGGCCGCGAGCGTACGTTGCGGGCGGTCGTAGACCGAGCGTGCCGCGTCACGGCCGAAGAGCGACGAGAGGGCGCCGCGGCCGGCGGCGACGACCGTGAGGTCGTGGCAGGCGACGATCGCCGGTGCGTCGCCTGCTTCGACCGAGCCGTACGCCACCCGGCCGCCCCGCGACTCGAAGAGGTCCAGCCACGCGGCGAGTTTCAACCGCTGGTCCACCGAGCGGACTTCCCCGTCGTAGGAGGCGGTGAAGCGTGTCGGCCGACCGTCCTCGGCCGGGTCCCAGTGGCGCATCTCCAGGCCGCGCATCACCGGCGCCCGGTCGTCCCAGAGGTTCAGCCCGGCCGCCCGCTCAAGCGCCAGGGCGGGACCGAACATCAGCTGTGTCGAGGTGACCCGACCGGCGCGGATCTCCTGCGATGTCCGTTCCGAATGGAGCGTCACGTCGTAGTCCGCGCCCTGCAGCCCCAGCGCGAGTTGCAGCCCGGCCTGCCCCGCCCCGATGATCGCGATCCGTCGCACGCCTGCCTCCACCCGGTCCCCGCCATCGACTCCCCCGTTGTACCCGGTGACGCCCGGGCCTGCCCAGACGGCCTCGGGTGCTAGGCCGTCGGGTACTGGCGGAGCATCCAGTTCCGGTAGAGCGCCGACAGCGGACCCTTGTAGTCGGTGCAGCCCTTGGGGCATTCGGTCGTGGTCAGATACCGCCGGAAGGCCGATTCCTTGCGCCGGGCCGGCTGAACGGCGACGTTCGGGCGCAGCGCGCTGATCGAGTAGCCGTGGTACCCGACCACGACGGGCTTCGACCCCGGGACGGTGGCGGCTGCCGCTCGCACGAACCGCGCCGCGACTTCGTGGTCGCTGTGGTCGCCCTTGGGACCTGTGCCGTAGTCGGTGTTGCGGTAGTCGAGGGTGCGTACGGTCCTGGCGTGCGCGTCCGCGACGAGCCAGGCCAGCATGGTGGTGAGTTCCTTCTTGTCGTAACTCGCGCTGCGGTCCATCGCCGTCATCCGGCGGATGCTGCCCCTTTCGAGCTTGAGGAGGCTCTGTCCCGCTTGGGCTCGGGTGCCCGAGCCGTCGTGGATCCCGTCCGGGAGACGGAGGAAGGTGACCCGGACACCGGGACGGCCCGCCGGTACCCGCAGCACGAAGGCGCGGACCGTACGCCCGGCGTGCCTGCGGTCCTCGCGCCGCCACTCGTTGGGCGCCCCCGCGAGCAACGCGTAGGCCTGGCCCACGCCCTGTTCGCGCTGTTGCACGTACCGGGTGCCGGGGCTGCCCGCATCGCCCGCGGTGAGGTAGACGATGTCGAGGCAGGCCCCCTTGTCCCGGTCGGCGACCAGGTCCGGGCTCATGAAAAGGAGGTCGTCGTCCTCGTGCGCGACCCCGGCGAGGACGGTGCTCCGGCACGGCGGGGCCGCGGCCGCCGCCGAGTCGACGGGGACGACGATCTGCCCCCAAGCCAGAACCGCCATGGCCCACACCGCCGAAGCGCCTCGAAGTCCGAGCTTTTTCCGCCTTGCCGCTGTCCCGTTCACGGGACGGATTATCGGCGCATATGTCGCAAAGATCCCGGATTTCCCTCTGGCGTGGCTCCAGGCGATCGGCGCGGTCCGATCCCGGCGCCTAGGGTGAGTGCCGTGACCCTCCTCACCGCCGCTGTCGTCCAAGCGGGCTCGCCCTTGTTCGACACCCCCGCCGCGCTGGCCAAGGCCCTCGACCTGATCCGCGCCGCCGCCGCCCGAGGTGCCCAGGTCGTCGTGCTGCCCGAGGCGTTCCTCGGCGGCTATCCCAAGGGGTTCGACTTCGGGGTGCGGGTCGGCAGCCGCAGCCCGGAGGGACGCGATACGTTCCGGCGCTACTTCGAGTCGGCCATCGCGGTCCCGGGCGCCGAGACGGACGAACTCGCGGCACTGACAGTGGAGTTGAGCATCCACGCGGTGGTCGGTGCGGTGGAGCGGTCCGGTTCCACGTTGTACTGCGTCGCCCTGTACTTCGGCCCGCAGGGTTATCTCGGCAAGCACCGCAAGCTGATGCCGACCGCCGCCGAGCGGCTGATCTGGGGGCTCGGGGACGGCTCCACCATGCCCGTGATCGACAGCGGCCGCGGCCTGCTGGGGGCAGCCATCTGCTGGGAGAACTACATGCCGCTGTTCCGCACCACGATGTACGCCAAAGGCGTCGACATCTGGTGTGCGCCGACGGTGGACGACCGGGAGACCTGGCAAGTGACGATGCGCCATGTGGCCCTTGAGGGGCGCTGCTTCGTCCTGAGCGCCGCCCAGTACCTGCTGCGCTCCGATCTGCCCCCCGACGTCCATCCGGTACAGGGTGACGCGCCGGACACCGTCCTCATCGGCGGCGGCAGCACCATCGCCTCGCCGCTCGGCGAGGTACTCGCCGGGCCGCTCAGGGACGGCGAAGGCATCCTGGTGGCCGACCTCGACCTCGGGGACATCGCCCGCAGCCGCTTCGACTTCGACCCGACCGGGCACTACGCCCGTCCCGACCTCTTCACGCTGCACGTGGACGAAACCCCCAGGCCGCCGACCCGGGCGGGCTGAACGGTCGCGGGCCGGACCCGACGCCCCGGCCCCACCGTGCAATGCGGCGCACCAGCGGGCCAGCTGGGCTTCTCGGGCCCGACGCACCCGGGCCCGGGCCACCTCGCCCGTCCACGCCAGGAGCGCGCCCTGCGCCGCGCGCTCCCCCGGCGGCCCCGATTCAGGCGATCTTCACCGGCACACGGAGGTCGGCGCGCGGCCGCGTGTACAGACGGCCCCGGACCTCGCCCCGCGCCAACCGGTCCATCGCCGCCGGGAGTTCGGAGAAGGGGACCTCCTGCACGGCCGGCTTGAGCGCGCCGCTCGCGATGAGGCCGTACACCTCCCGCAGTTCGTCCTTGCTCGCCCCGAGTGAACCGACGAGCTGGACGTTGCGCATGACCAGCGAGGCGATCGGTATGGGCGCGACGGCGCCGCCGAGGCCCACGAGCACCACGCAGCCACCCGGTCGAACGCACTCCACAGCAGCGGCGGCCGTCGACGGCACGCCCGCGAAGTCCACGATGACATCGGGCTGTTGGGCCGCGAGCTGCCGGACGTCCTGGAAGCAGGCCGTGGCTCCGGCCTCCGTCGCGGGGCCGAAGGTGGACGGGTTGACATCGACCCCGTACACGGTCGCGCCGAGCAGCTTGGCGATGCGCACGCCGTTGAGGCCGAGCCCGCCCAGCCCTATCACGCCGACCGTGCGACCCGGGCGGACCGCACCGGCCGTGCGCACCGCGTGGTAGGCGGTGGCCACGGAGTCGGTGGCCACCGCCGCCTCCGCGAAGGTCACGTTGTCGGGGATGTGGACCAGCGTGGAGACATGGGCGAGCTCCTGCTCCGCGAACGCGCCGTCGTGTCCGACGCCGGGTGCGAAGAGGGCTTCCTCTATCGGATGCGAGACCAGGGCGATGCCCACCCGGTCGCCCACCTCGAAGTCCCTGACGCCGTCGCCCACCGAGGAGATCACCCCGGCGCCCTCGTGACCCAGGGTCACCGGCGACTTGACGGTGAGATCTCCGAGGTCCATACCGCTCATGATGTGCAGGTCGGAGTGGCAGAGCCCGGCCGCCTCGATGTCGACCACCACCCACTCCGGCCCGGGCTCCGGGTCCGGAACGATCTCCAAGTTGAGCGGCCGTCCCGCGCCTGCGAACCGTATGGCCTTCATGTGCCCATCCCCACCTTCACACCTGCGTCGTACAGTTGTTCCCTGTTCTGGTGGTTGAATTCCCAAGCTTCGGGTGCTTTATGCGCGTGATTCGAATCGATGGACGAATCACCATATGCCCGACGTGAACATGCCAACGGCGGCCCGCCCAGCGGGTGCTGGGCGGGCCGCCGTGACGAGGATCAGCTTCCGTTGACCTCCAGCTCGTATATGCGGGCGGCCGGATCGGTGTTCTGGGCCGGGACGAGGACCCCGAGGCGCACGTACCGGGCCGATCCGGTGACCGTGCTCGTCGTGGAATCGGCGGTGTTGCCTCGCACCTGCGCCGCCGTGGTCCAGGTGGCGCCGTCTCCGGAGACGCTCAGGTCGTAGTCCTTGGTGTTCCAGTCCGCACTCTCGCCGCCCGCGCCCGCATGGCGCACGGTGATCGAGCTCAGCGGATGGGACGCGCCCAGATCGACCTGGAGGGTCTTGGTGCCGGACGCCTTCGAACACCACTTGTCACCCGTGCCGCCGGTGAAGCTGCCGTTGACCGCCTTCTCCGGGGTCTCCGTGGCGTTGCACGACGCCGAGCCGGTGGCCGGCTGCCCTATCGCGAGGTCCCGGCTGCCGCCGCTCGGCCCGTAGACCTCCAGCTCGTAGACCCGGGCCGCGTCGCTGCCCCCGCCACTGGTGTTGGAGGGGCTGGTGACGACCAGGCGCACGTAACGGGCCGACCGGGCCGACACGGGATGGTAGGTCCGGCTGGAGCGCGAGCCGGTGACGGTGGCCGCGGCGGTCCAGGCCGTGCCGTCGGTGCTGGTCTGGATCTGGAAGGCACCGGTGTTCCAGCCGGTGTTCTCACCTCCCAGACCGGCATGCTTGATCACGAACGAGGACACGTTGCGCACGGACCCGAGGTCGACCTGGAGCGAGGGGTTCGCCGCGGACGAGCACCACTTGCTGTTGTTGGTGAGCGACCCGTCCACCGCCTTGTCGGCCGACTCCGCCGCGGCACAACTCGCCGATCCGGTGACCGGCTTGCCGAGCGCGAGGTCGGTGCCGAGCTCCGGCGCGGCGGGCACCGGGGTGGCGCCGTCCTGGAACGACGGCGGCACGTCGGAAGCGCCGGTGCCCCAGGTGCCGCTCGGCGCGGCGCCCATCGTGTAGTTCAGGGTCGCGCCGCCCGCGACGTCCGGGTAGCGCAGGTAACTGTGGCTGGTGGAAGTGCCGTTGACGGCGAGCGCCTGCACATAGGGCCCGCTGCCGGAACTGTTGATGGTGATGTTCCCGGCCGCCCGCTGGATCAGGATGGACGGGAACTGGGGCCCGTGCACGGCCAGCGTGTCCGCCCCCGGAGTCGCGGGGTACATGCCGAGTGCGGCCCACACGTACCAGGCCGACGTCGCACCGAGGTCGTCGTTGCCGGGCAGCCCGCCCGCGCCGGTGGTGAACGACTCGTCCATCACCTTGCGCACGGCGTCGGTGGCGCCCGCCGGGTGGCGTGCGTAGTTGTAGGCCCACGGAACCCCGTGCTCCGGCTCGTTCCCTATGTAGTAATACGGCCTGCTCTGACCGGCGTTGACCTCGGTGAAGTGGTGGTCGAGACGCTGCACGGCGGTCCCGGCCCCACCCATGGAGTTGATCAGGTCGGAGAAGTCGTACGGCACCATCCAGGTGTACTGGGAGGCATTGCCCTCGGTGAACGTGGACTGGCTCGCCGGGTCGAGCGGCCAGCTCCAGGAGCCGTCGCTCTGGTGCTGCTGCACGTAGGACGACTCGGAGTTGAAGGTGTTGCGCCACCACTGGGCGCGTCCCATATGAGTGTTGTAGCTCGATGTGTTGCCAAGTGCCTTGGCGAACTGGGCGACGGCGAAGTCGGACGCCGAGTACTCAAGTGAGTCGGAGGGGTCGTCGAGGTAGTGCAGGCTCGTGTAGGTGGACTGGCGGCCCCGGATCGCGCTGCCTTGCGCCGTACCGCCGTTGGAAGCCTTCTCCATCAGGGAGAGCGCGGCCGAGGTGTCGAAGTCGCGGGCCCCGAAGGCGTACAGACTGCTGACGATGATCGGGCCGGGGTCGCCCGTCATGACGAAGTCCTCGTTGGTCTGCTGCGACCACTTGGGCAGCAGACCGCCCTGCTGTCCGTCCAGGACCATCGACTTGGCGATGTCACTCGCCTCGGTGGGGGCCATGAGCGCGATGAGCGAGGCCCACGAGCGGTAGATGTCCCAGCCCGAGTAGTTCTGGTACACCGGGCGCGACGCATTGTGCACGGCGCTGTCGAAGCCCCGGTAGTCGCCGTTGACATCGCTGGAGATGTTGGGGCTCTGCAGCACGTGGTACAGCGCGGTGTAGAACTTCTGCCGCTCCGTGGCGCTGCCGCCGGTGACCTGGAGCCGATTGAGCATCTGGTTCCAGGCGGTGTCGGCCGCGGTGCGGATCGCGCCGAAGTCCCAACCTGCGTTCTCGGCAGCCACGTTGGCCTGTGCGCCCGCGATGCTCACGTACGACAGGCCGACCTTGAACTGGACCGTCGCGTTGGTGCTCGTGTCGAAGGTGACGTAGGCGCCGGTGTTGGTGCCGGAGGCCGTGGCCGAGCCGTCGCTGACGCTGCCGCCGGACCAGGTGCCGAAGCCGGTCGGCGTCCGGTCGAAGCGCACGTCGAAGTAGATCTGGTACGTCTTGGACGAGCCGCAGAATCCACCGGCCGTCACGCTGCCGGTCAGCTCATTGCCGTTGATGTGCACCGACCCGGCGCGGTTGCCCGTGGCGCTGCGGCCGGTGTTGATCAGCAACCGGGACGCGGTCGAGGCGGGGTAGGTCAGCTTGCCCATGGCGGTGCGGGTGGTGGCGGACAGCTCTACGTCCGTGGCGTAGCGGTCCAGGCGCGTCTTGTAATAGCCGGGCTTGGCCACCTCGTTCGCCTTGGTGTAACCGGAGGCGTAGCTCGTCCAGTTGGTGCCGGGTGAACTGCCGAGCGCGCCGGTGACCGGCAGCAGCGGCAGGTCCTCGTTGTTGGGGCAGCCGGCGCCGTCGAAGTGCGTGAGGCTGAAGTCCTCGACGGACGTGTCCTTGTAGCGGTAGCCGGACGGTGAGGCGGTGGGCGTGTCCGGGCCGACCTGTACGCCGCCGAAGGGCACCACGGCCCCGGGGTAGGTGCTGCCGCCGGCACCGCCGGGCACGGGGTTGGGGGCGTTGCTGTCGTCGGTGCCGATGAACGGGTCGACGTACTGGGTCAGCGGAAGCGCCGCCGCGTGGGCGGGCACGGCGGCCGCGAGGCCGACGAGTCCGAGGGCGGAGAGCGCCAGCGCACTGAAGGCGCTGACGCCCCGGGAGGGACGTCTTGGCCGGACCGCGGGTCCGGAGGAGGGCACGGAGCGGAGCACGAGGGGGGACCACCTTCTCGCAAGGGACCACTCGCCGTCCGGCGGGCGGCCTCGGGACGGAGGATGCTCGATGTGCATGTGAACGTTACCAATCAACTCAGGATTGTTGAGGTGTCCCTGACTACCCGTCAAGGGTGAGGGGCGAATTGCAGCCTCGTGTTCACCGCGGCACTCCGCCCCGCCTCCGCCACGCCTCTGCCATATCTCCGCCACGCCTCTGCCGTGAGGACCAACTTCCTCTCACCGTAGCAAGTTTGATGATTCGTCAGTCCTGACGGATTCCACGCTCGGCACGCATGGGAACGTTACCAATCCGGGAGACGATCCGAGGCCATCGGCGCAAGCACCGTGCGTGCCCCTGACATGGGACTCCGTCTGCCATCATCGACGCGTCGCCGTGCCGGATCCGGGCGCGGACCGGTCGATGAGGAGGCTCGTGAAGCGCCCGACGATGAAGGACGTGGCCCGCGCCGCGGGAGTCAGCCCGATGACCGTCTCGCGGGCGGTGTCGGGCGAACCCGGCGTCTCGCCGGACACCGCGGCCCGGGTGGAGCAGGCCGTACGGGAGTTGGGCTACCAGCGGAACGACAACGCCCGCAGCCTGCGGCAGAAGGATCCGCGCACGTCGACCATCGGCCTGGTCGTCGACGACCTGGCCAACCCGTTCTACGCGCTGATGGCCCGCTCCGTGGAGGACGAGGCCCACCGGCGCGGCTTCCTCGTCCTGGTCGGCAGCACCAACGACGAACCCCGCCGAGAACGTGAGGTCATAGCCGCTTTCACGGCGCGCCAGGTGGACGGCCTCATCCTCGTCCCGACCAACGGCGGCCACGGCTTCCTGAAGCAGCCGATGGAGGCCGGCACACGCGTCGTCTGCGTCGACCGGCCTGCGAAGGGCCTGGCCGTGGACACCGTCACCGTCGACAATCGCGCGGGAGCCGAGCGGGCCGTCAGTCATCTGCTGGGCCACGGGCACACCCGGATCGCCTATCTCGGCGACCGGTTCGACATCTGGACCCAGCGCGAACGCCACGCGGGTTATCTGGACGCGCTCGCCTCCCACGGCATACCCGAGGACCCCGCTCTCGTACGCCACGAACTGCGGTCCCAGCCCCATGCGGCCGCCGCCCTCGCCGAGTTGCGGGCGCTGCCCTGTCCCCCCACGGCGCTGTTCACCACCAACGACCTGATCACCATCGGGGTGATGGACGGGCTCGGACACCCCGACCCGATCGCCCTCGTCGGGTTCGACGACTTCCCGCTGGCCGACCGGCTCAGTCCCCCGCTCAGCGTCGTCAGCCAGGACCCCGTCGCGCTCGGCGCCACGGCCGCGAACCTCCTGTTCTCGCGCATCGACGGCGACCGGTCGGCTCCCCGCTCGGTCGTCCTCCTGACCCGGCTCATCGTGCGCGGCTCAGGGGCGGGCGGGGGACGCCCGCGCTGACGGGCGGGGCCGGCGGAGACGACCAGGGCTACTGGAGACGGCGCCCGGCCCGTGGAGACGGCCGGGGCTAGTGCAGCAGGCCCTCGGGCAGGTAGGGCGACCTCACGGGGACGGGCCAGCCGATGCGTCGGGCGTGGCAGGCCAGGCCCAGCACGTCCAGGCTGACGGCGGCTTCGATGTCCTTGCCGCGGGCGCCCACCGTGTAGTGCTCGCGGTGCTCTTCCAGGGCATCGGCCAGGGCGAGGGCGAAGCCCTCCTGATCGCACTGGACGAGCTGGGACAGCAGGGTGAGCGGCGGCATGAGGAAGCTGCCCGAGGCCATCCGGTCGGCGGTCGCCAGGGCATGGTCCATCGCCGGCTCGGGGTCGACGCCGCGCAGATAGTCGTGCAGGGCCGCGCAGTAGGCCCCGCCGGGTGACGGGTGATCGCCCTCGGCGAAGAACTCCGGCTCGATGAGCACGCAGTCGGCCAGCGGCTTGCGTGCTCCGACGACCAGTGCGAGCGCCACGGCCTGTTGCCACTGGTGCGGGTTGGGGCGGTAGGAGCCGCGCCACGCAGGCAGCGTCCTCGTCGTTCCCCCGATGGTGACCGGCACCTCTGTGCCCGGCTCGGCCCGTGCCGCTCGAAGGGCGGCCGCCCCCGCCTCGGCACCGAGCAGCGCGGCCTCGTACTGGCACGGGTCGGTCCCGTCGGGATCGATCGCGGCGCGTACCAGAAAACGCTGGCGCTGGTCCGCCATGAGCGATGTCAGATCCCGCGCGAGCGCCTTCGGGTCCGTCTTCGGATCGTGGAAGCGCGCCATCTCCTGCGCGGCAACGTCGTCGTACAGGGACGGATCCAGGGGCTGGTCCGGGCAGGGACGGCCCGGCCGCTCGACCACCAGGGGGCCGGCGGCGAGCGCGGCCACGGCGTCGGCACGCTTGTCCCGGCCGTAGGCCCGCACCCGTGGCGCGTCCTTTTCGAATCCGGTCACCAGGGCCCGGGGAAGGTAACCGGACTCGACCGGAATGTCCCAGCCGTGCCACCGGTGGGCCATCGCCATGAGGGCCAGGGCGTCGAGCGGGAGCAGGCTGCGCGGTCTGGCGTTGTCTCCCGCGGCACGGCTCCGGTACTGCTCCAACTGCGTTGCCAGACAGCGGGCGAAGCCCTCCTCGTCCCCCGCGGCCAGGGCCCGCAGGGTGCTGAGGGCCGCGCGATGGCCGGGCCGGTCGTCGCCCTCGCCCAGAGTGGAGATCACCATGTCGATCAGGGCGCACTTCTCGACGTCCTGAACCGGCCCCGCCGTCAGCACGTCGACGGGCCCTTCCTCATGGTCGAGGACGTACGCCATCAGGGCGTGGACGAGGGCCACGTCCGCGCGCCCCTCGTTGCCGCGCCAGGGCGGGGCGGCCTCGATGAACACCTCCGCCTTGCGGTCCGAGACCTCGGCGAGGAAGGCCAGCAGGAGGGCGTCCAGCCAGTCGCAGGTCCGGACCCGATCACCCGGCGTCGCGGTGGCGTCGCCGCACTCGAACTCTCCGCCGTACGACACCCCGGCCCCGGCGTAATCGATGAACACCTCTGCCTGCCGTCCGGGTGACGAGGCCAGCTCCAGGGCGCCCACCAAGGCGGCGGCCGCGGAGCCGAGCGCCGTCTCGGCGTCCTTCCCGCTCAGCTCCGGCACCCGTACGGACCGTGCACCCAAGTAGTCCAGAAGGTCGTCGGCGACCAGCCGCCAGCCCGTGGCCGGGAGCGGATCCTCCTGCATGCGGTGCACCTCCGCGGCGATCCGCTCCGCGAAGTCGGCCTCCGCCGCGGCCAACGCCGGCTCACCGATTCGATGGCGCTCGATCCGCACCTCTGCCTCCCGACGGTCCCCGTTCGATCTTGCCCTGCCAGCATAGGAAGGGGGTCTGACAACGCGCCCGGCTCGACGGTCCGCCCGAGCCCATGACAGATCCTGCGGCGTCTTTGTCATCATTTGGTCACACGGGCATGCGATCGTGGTCGTGCTTGATCGGCTTCCGGAGCCATGGCAGTTACCTACCGGCTCGGAAATGAGTACTTCCGGCTGGAACGGCTTCATGCCTTCCTGACGTCTAGGCGGCCGACAGCGCAGAGCACAGGGCGAGATCAGCAAGGCGGGCTGCACCACGTATGAACGAGAAGAACAGCGCGAAAGCGGGCGGGCCTTCAGGCACGGAGGCTGCGCGCGGGGACGACTCCGCCGCCGCGAAGGCGGCCGGCGAAACACCGGCTGAGCGGCGGGACGGCGCGGAGCGGGACACCGCGCCCCGGAAGGACCCGGCACCGGCCGACCCCGGGGGCTCCAACTCCGGTTCTGCCGAGCCGGTTCAGGACCCGTCCCCATCGGCCGAACGTCCTGATCGAACCGACCCGGCCGATTCGGCCGACCGCAGCGACCTCGGCGACCTCGGCGACCTCGGCGACCTCGGCGACAAGACCCTCGTCTTCGCGTCCCCGGCGTCGCGAGGGAATTCGCCGCGCCGCGCCGAGGACACGCCCCCCACGGCGGGCGAGGGCCACGCGGGCAGCGAGGGCCACGAGGGCGCTGCGGACGGCACGGGCAGCGCCGTCGACGCCGCGGCAGGCGCCAACTCCGGCTCTGCCGCGCCCGCCTCCGAGTCTCCGCGGCGTGACGGGAAGCCCCCGAAGCCCGGGACGCCGAGTCCCGAGGCAGGGAGTCCCGAGGCAGGGAGTCCCGGGCGGTCCACCGGGATGCCGCCGGCCACGGGTGCACCCGTGGCGGAAGCCTCCCTGCCGAGGTCCGCGGCCCCCGAGACATCGGCCCCCGAGCCGAAGGCAACGGCAGAGGCCGCAGGCCCGCAGCCCTCCGAGGAAGAGGGAAGCGCGCCCGAGGAGCCCCAGGTGTCCAAGGCTGCTGAAGCCCGCGTGGCGGCGGCCAAGAGTGACCCCGGGGCCGCGTCGGCTTCCGTCTCCCCCACGCCGCCCACCTCGCCGCCCGTATCGGACCACCGCGCAGTGCCCATGCGCGACGCGGCGTCCAAGCCCGAGTCCGAACCCAAGTCGGAGCCCGACCCCGCGTCGGAGTCTGCCTCCGCCTCGGCATCGGCATCGGCATCCGCATGGGCGAGGAAACCCTCCTGGGCCGCCCGCGCGGAGTCGGAGTCGGAGTCGGAGCGGACCAGTGAGTTCGTCGCGCTCAAGCCGGACCTGCCGCATCCGGCCCCGCCCCGTCGCGTGGCGCCCACCCCGGCTCCCCCGGCGGTGGGCGACGGGCCCGGCCAGGGGTCCCCTGAGGCCGACGTCACCCGTGAGTTCGGCGCGCCGCCGCGCACCGATGACCGCACCATGGCGCTGACCCGGCCGCCCGCCTCCTCCCCCGCACCGCCCTCAGCCGCACCGGCACCGACACCGGCCACCGCGGCAGGCGGCGGCGACGCGGGCGGCCCGCCACCCCCGCTCGACCTGCTCGCGCAGCTCACCAACACCCCGCCGAAGCCCGAGACAGTGGCCCGCACGGTCGGGCGCCGGATCAAGATCTGGGGCACGCTCGTCGCGTTGCTCGCCGTCGTGCTGGTCGTGGTTCAGGCGTTGCGCCCGCTCCCCACGCCCACCCTCAAACTCACCGCCGAGTCGACCCACACCGCGGCCGGCGGAGCCCTGTCGTTGCCGTGGCCGAGCGAGGGCCAGGCCGTGGTGGACATCAACGGCCTCGGCCGGATGGGCACGTACGGGGAGATGAAGCCGCTCCCCATCGGCAGCGTGGCCAAGGTGATGACCACGTATCTCGTCCTGCGCGACCACCCGCTCAAGGCCGGTGACAAGGGGCCCTCGATCCCGGTCGACCAGAAGGCGCAGGACGACTACACCAACGGCGTCAAGGAGAAGGAGTCCGTCGTCGAGGTGAAGGCGGGTCAGCAGGTGTCCGAACTGGAGGCCCTGCAGGCGGTCATGCTTCCCTCGGCGAACAACGTGGCACGTCTGCTTGCCCGTTGGGACGCGTCCACGGAGGAGGCGTTCATCAAGAAGATGAACGACACCGCCAAGGAACTCGGGATGACCAACACGACGTACACCGACGCGAGCGGCCTCATGGAGTCCACGGTCAGCACGGCCGAGGACCAGGTGAAGCTGGCCAAGCGGGCCATGGCGGACCCGGTCTTCCGGGCCATCGCCAAATCGCCGTCGTACACGTCGACGACGACGTCCGGCGGTGGCACGATCGACACGGCCAGGACGCAGAACAACTTCAACAAGCTCGTCCCGCTGAACGGCGTCGTCGGCATCAAGACGGGGTCGACGACCAAGGCGGGCGGCAACCTCCTGTTCGCCGCCGAGACCACGGTGGGCGACAGCAAGCAGCTCGTCATCGGTGCCGTGTTCGGACAGCACCGGGCGCCCATCATCGACACCGCGACTGCGGCGAGCAAGAGCCTGATACTGGCCGCGGACAAGGCACTTCGGAGCGAGACGGTGGTGAAGAAGGGCGATGTGGTCGGTCATGTGGACGACGGCCTCGGGGGTACGGTCCCGGTCGTGGCGACGAAGGACCTGAGCGTGCCCGTCTGGTCCGGGGCCTCGGTCGGGATCAGCCTCACCGATGGCGGCAGGACGCTGCCCCACACGGCGAAGGCAGGCACCCGGATCGGCACCCTGACCGTGGGCACCGGCATCGGTGAGGTGAAGGTTCCCGTCGCGCTCAAGGGCGACTTGGCGGAGCCGTCGTTCGGCGCGAGGCTGACCCGGATCGGCTGACCGGAAGGCAGCCATCCGCAGCCACTCGACCCCAGTGCGGCCCCGCCGATTTCGGCGGGGCCGCACTGCTGTCAGAGGTCGGCTGTACGAATCAGCAGGGGAACGCGCCCCCGCACTGGCAGGGACCACCGCTCTGGCAGCCGCACTGGCAGCTCGGGCCGCATGAGCAGTTGGCCGCGCGTGATGGCGGGGCGGTCGCCGGGCGGACGGTCGAGTACAGCAGGCCCGGTGGGGCCATGGGAGGAACAGGCTGCTCGGGAATCATGGTCAAGCTCCCTTCCCTGGTGCGCTGTTTCGGTCCCGAGTCAACTCCAGGCCTCGTCGGCCGTCAACGTCGTTGTTGCACAAGGGACTTGGGGTTGTGCAAGGGAATGCAGGATGGTGGGCGGGCTGGACGTCGGGCGCGAGCGCGGAGCCCGCGCGTCCGGCGAAGGAGACGGCTCGGCACAGGCCAGGGGAATGGCTCAGCACATCCGACAAGGGAGCGCGATGACCTCCAGGTTCAGGTTCACGGCACGAACGGCAGGGGGTGCCCGCCCGGGGAGCCGGGCGCGACTTCCGGCCCTTCCGCTCGCGGCGGGGTTGCTCACCGCGACCGTCGCGCTGTACATGGCACTCGTCGCCTTCGGCAACATCACCGATTTCGACACCAACCGGCAGTTCGTCCGGCACGTC
>NZ_BMUZ01000003.1:728643-787874 GCF_014650455.1 Streptomyces xanthochromogenes
CCTGGTGCTGATCGCGGCGGCCGTCGCCTGGCTGGGCGGTGTCCGGCGGCGCCCGGGGGCGGCAGAGCGGGCCCGGCGGCTGAGCACCGCGGGTCTTTTGATGGTGCTGCTGCTGTTCGGCGCCGGATTCATGGCGGTCGGCGGCGAGTGGTTCGCGATGTGGCAGTCGAAGTCCTGGAACGGGCTGGACGCGGCGACCCGCAACTTCATGGTGGCCGGCATCGCCCTGGTGGTCGTCCACCTGCCGAGCGGCGACTCACCTGCGGAATAGGCCGGGTGGCGACAGGGCGGGTGGCAACAGGGCGGCGCTTCCCGGCCAAGTCGCCAGGCGGGGCTCTCCGCCAGAAGCGGTCACCGGATACCGCAGAGAAGGTGCATAATGCATGTGTAGCCCTTCGCGCGTCCCCCGTCGCGAAGGGCTACACCTGCTTGCAACAGCCGCGCACCTTGGGCGCAGAAAGCGCGCAGGGCACAGCGACCACTCGAGCAAGGAACTCCCCTCGTGGCCCCTTGTTCGTGTTTTTTTGAGTTAACAGTGACGTAGATTGTTTCCGCAAGTCCGGGCGCGATCACGGAACAAGATGTTCCGGTTTATTGCCTCCGACCCTGGCCGACAGGCTCCCCGTCCGCCGGGCTCCTGTACCAAGGTCGGTTAAAGTACGGATCCGTTGACCGAATCGAACATCACGCATCGTCGGACAGCGCACGAGCGGCGGACGTGGACGTGGGGACCATGATGGACAACGGCGAAGAGCGCACGCCCGACCTGACGACGCTGCAGCAGAAGGTCGAGTACATGGTCGAGAAGACCTTCCCGGGGGAGAAGATCTCCGGCCGGGTCTTCGCCGATCTCGTCAAGGAACGGGGCGGCTCGCTCTCGCACAGCTATTTCTCCAACATCCTCGCCGGCAAGGTCACCAACCCTTCGGAGGAGATCCTCAAGGCGCTCGGGCTCGGCTTCGGTGTGGACTGGCGGTTCTTCAAGGACGAGTCCGAAGTGGTCGACGACGTGGTGGCCGGGCTCCAGTTCCTCGCGAAGCGGCGCACCGGGGAGATCAGCGGTCTGGCAGGCCGTGGGCTCGACGACGACGGACTCGACCCGGAGCTGCTCCAGTTCGTCCTCTCGCTCCTGGAGGACAACAAGGAGAGCAAGGACGACAGGGGCGGCAAGGACGGACGGGCCGGCGGTACCGAAGCCGCCCCCGGCGGACAGTCGCGGTAGCCGACGGCCCCGGTGACGGACAGTCCCGGTAGCGGGACAGCCCCGGTGACGGACGGTCCCGGTGGCCGGCACCGCGTGTTCATGACGATTGGCTAAGATCGCAGATCGCCTGTCACACACGCGTGACTACGATCAAGAGGTCTCCATGTCCATGCGCGAGCTGCGGAAAGAGTGCGAAGCCGGACTGGCGGATCTGCCGATCCCGGCCCCGTTCAGCATCCCGGGTCTCGTGGCGAACATGGAAGAGGCCCGGGGCCGCACCATCGTGCTGCACGAACTGCCCGACCGGCTCGCCCGCGTGAACGCCGCCTGCGGCCTCCGGCTCAAGTCGGGCGGCACCAGCTTCGTGCTGTACCGCAGACGCCCCACCGCGTACCAGACGCAGCACGTCATCCTGCACGAGCTGTGCCACGAGTGGTTCGACCACGGTACGACCCTCGACTCGGACCAACTGCGCCAGCTGCTCCCCGTGTTCAACACGTCGCTGATCAAGAGGGTCCTCACCTCCGACGAGCCGTCCGCGCGCCCGGCACCGACGGAAGACCCCGCGCCCGGCGTGCCGGAGCCCGACGGTCTGCCGTCCGCGGTCACCGAGGCCATCCGCAGCGGGGGCCCCGTCCAGGCACGCGCCCAGTACGACACCCACGACGAGCGGATCGCCGAGTTCGGCGCCTCGCTCATCCCCCGCATGGCCCGCGACGTGACGAGCGACGACATGGTGGGGCGGCTCGCCAACTCCCTCTCCCGGCCCGTGGCACACCGGCGACGCGGCTTCTTCCGCCGCTCGTAGCCGTCCTGCCCCCTTCCCGTCTCCCGTCCTGCCCCCGTCCCGTCCCGTCCCCGAGGAACTGCCCGTGACCGCGCTTGACCTTGCCGGCTATCTCATAGCCGGCCTGATGACTGCCGTCGCCCTGTGGCGCATGCCCGCGGCCCTCTGGGGCGACGAGGAGGACAGACGCAGACGCGCCCTGTGGGGCTGCTACGCCGGCTTCGCCCTCGCCCTGTGGACCAAGACGAAGGTCGTGCGGATCGGGCTCAACAACAGCCCCGTCATCGACCTCGCCGTACTGATCAAGCACTACACCGCGACGGTCGCGATCCTCGCGATCCTCAGCTACATCGTCGCCATCTACGGGCACTTCCCGGAGGGCGGGGTCATCCCCCGGCACGTACGGTTCGCCCGGCTCATCCAGCAGGTGGCGGCCAAGGCGTCCGTCGCCACGCTGATCCTGCTGACCGTGCTCTTCTTCACCGTGGTCGACCGCTCGTACGCCTCGGACCGGTTCGTCTCCGACCACGCCGGGCAGTGGGGCGCCACGCTCTACATGAGCGTCTTCTACCTGTACTTGGGGGCCGCGTCCGCCGTCTGCGCCTACCAGTGGGCGCTCGCCACCGCCGGGGCCGAGGCCCGCCATCTGCGCATCGGCCTCGGCATGATGACGTTCGCGATGTTCATCGGCGTCGGCTACACCGTCAGCCGGACCCTGTTCCTGTGGATCAGTGTCGTCGACCGGCCGAGCCCGGCCTTCGCCCTTAAGTTCGACGAGATCACCGAGGCGGCCCAGGTCGTCCTGTTCGCGTTCTTCGCACTCGGCGCCTCCATCCCCGCGTTCAGCAAGGGGTGGCGACGGGTGCGGCTGTGGCGGGCGCAGGCCCGGCTGCATCCGCTGTGGCGGGAGCTGATGACGGCCTTCCCCGACCAGCCCTTCGAACCCCCGGCCTCCCTCCCCCGTGAACTGACCCGCTTCGGCACTCCGGCGGACCTGCGGATCGACCGCTGGGCGGCGGACATCGCGGACGCCGTCGAGAAGCTCCGCCACTACGTGCCGGACGGGCTCCTCCCCGCCGCCAAGCGGGCCGCCTCCGACAACAGCCCGCGGCCGGAGAACGCCGGGCCGCTGGCCGAGGCGTACTGGATCAAGGCCGCACTCGCCGCCAAGGCCGACGGCGCCACCGCGGGTGATGCCGCGGCCGTCGAGACCAAGCACGCCACCGACCAGGACGGCGAAGTCGCCTGGCTGGTCAGGGTGGCCGCCGCCTATCGGACCGTCAGCGGCGATCGCGCCCGCGGCGTCCTCGACTCCCTGGAGAAGACCGCGTGAGCGACACCCTGACCGAGGCCGAAGGCCGCACGACGGCCACGGCCCGCACCATCACCGACGTGCTGCAGCCGCGCAACGTCCTGCTCGCCGGGATGCTCGGAATCGGGCTCGCCGCGGCCGGCGAGTGGACCGGGCTGCTGTGGGGGCTGCTCGGCGCGCTGTGCGCGGGGCTCGTCCCGGCCGGGTACATCGAGTGGGAGCGCAAGCGCGGCACCTGGGGCGACCGGCACGTCGTCGACCGCACCAAGCGTGCGCCGATCTTCTTCGTCATCCTCGGCTCGATCGGCGCCGGTTCGGTCGTCATGGTGCTCGGCCACGCCCCGACCGGCATCCTGGCGGCGATGCTCGCCCTGTGGGTGATGACGATCTTCCTGCTCGCCGTCAACACGGTCTGGAAGATCTCGGTGGACGCCGCCGTCGCCTCGGCGGTGGTCGCGCTGCTCGCCGTGGTCCACTCCCCGTGGTGGCTGCTCGCGTACGTGATCACCGTCGCGGTGTGCTGGTCGCGGGTGGCGCTGGGCTACCACACGGCCATGCAGACCGTGGCGGGCGGCGCCCTCGGCGCGGCTACCTCGGCCGCGTTCCTCTTCGTCTGACGTCGGAGCGGCCCCACCACATCTGACGGTGCCTCAGTTGAGCCCGCGCCGGGCGTAACGGCCCGGCGCGGTGCCCACCACCCGCTTGAAGTGGCGCGTCAGGTGGGACTGGTCGTAGAAGCCGGTGGCGCGAGCCACCTCACTCGGTGGCCGCCCCTCCAGGAGCAGCCCACGGGCGCGGTCGACCCGACGGGCCGTCAGATACTGATGGGGCGCGATCCCGAACTCCGCGGTGAAGGCACGCACCAGATGCGTGGGGTGGGCGTGCACCAGTCCGGCCGCCTCCTCAAGGGTGACGCCGTCGACGACCCGGGCGTCCAGGAGCTCGCGCAGGCTCCGCGCGATCGAGCCGCCAGGGGCGGGCGTGCCGCCCTCGAACCGGGGGCTCAGATGGCCGCGCAGCCGCTCGGCGATGAGCGCGAGCCTGCTCTCGGCCTCCAGTTCCTCGCCCCGGTGGGCAAGGGCCGTGTGCAGCTGGCCGACCCGGCGCCGCAGTACGGAGTCCACGAGATCGGGGCCGTCCACCGCGGGGGCGATGAGGCTGTCGTCGAGCTGGGCCCGGTCCAGGTAGACCACACGCTTGCGGAAGCCGCCGGCGGTGGCCGGGGAGCCGTTGTGCGGCACGTCCGGCGGCAGCAGGGTCACCACGTGTCCCGGGGTGCCGTGTTCCTGGCGGTCCAGGTCGTAGCGGACCGCGCCGTCGTCCACGATCAGAAGCGTCCAGCTGTCATGGACGTGCATCGGGTAGGAGTGCTCGGTGAACCGGGCGTGGAAGACCTCCACGACGCCGGCGACCCGGGGGCGCCAGGCGGAGATCTCCTGTTCAGCGGTCATGCAAGGAACGTACAAGACCGGACGGGGCGAGGCCCGGCAGTCTCATTCCATGACATCAGAGAGCGCCCCCGTACGTTTCGACACCAAGATCGCGGTGCTGCTCCGCGACGACCTCCAGACCTGGCAGCGCCTCAATGTGACGGCCTTCCTGGTCAGCGGTCTCGGCACCGAGCTGCCCGAGACGATCGGCGAACCGTACGCCGATGCCGACGGCACCGGCTATCTCCCCCTGTTCCGCCAGCCGGTCCTCGTCTTCGAGGGGAGCAAGGAGGTGCTGAAGTCGGCCCACTCCCGTGTCCTCGGCCGCGACCTGCCGCGTGCGGTGTTCATCGGCGACATGTTCAGCACGGGTCACGACGAGGACAACCGGGCCGCCGTTCGTGCCGTCCACGGCGCCGATCTCGATCTGGTCGGACTCGCGGTCTACGGGCCCCGCAACGCGGTCGACAAGGTCCTCAAGGGAGCGCGCATGCACCCCTGACCGGGGGCGCTCGCATCAGAGGGTCGGAGAGGCCGGAGAGGTCGGGGAGGCCGGAGAGGTCGGGGAGGCCGGAGAGGCCGGAGAGGTCGGGGAGGCCGGAGAGGTCGGGGAGGTCAAGGGAAGCGCACGGTCACGGTGAGGCCGCCGTCCGGGTTCGCCGCGGCCGTGGCCCCGCCCCCGTGGGCGCGCGCGATCGACGCGACGAGCGCGAGGCCGAGCCCGGCGCCCTCGCCGGGGGCGTGCCGGCGTTCGTTGAGGCGGCGGAACGGTTCGAAGAGGTCCGCCACCGCGTCCTGCGGCACGAGTGGCCCGGTGTTCGTGATCCGGAGCGTACGGTCGGCCGCCACCAGAGTCAGGTGAACGCTGCCGCCGCGGTGGTTGTAGCGGAGCGCGTTGCCGATGAGGTTGCGGATCAGATGGGTGAGCAGCACCGGATCGCCCTCGACCGGGAGCGGCTCCAGGGCGGTGGTGAGGGCGATGCCGCGTTGGCCCGCCTCTTCGTGGTGCTCCCCGGCTACCGCGGTCACACTGGCGTCGAGCGCCACCGGTTCGCGGTGTTCCAGGCCCTGGTCGGACGCGGCGAGCAGAAGCAGCGACTCGATCAAGTGCTCGCTGCTGTCGGCCACTTGGAGGAGCTCGTCGCGGATCCATCTGATCCGCTCCGGGTCGGGGTCGACGAGTCCGATCTCGGCGGCGGCCCGCTGTACGGCGAGCGGGGTGCGCAGTTCGTGCGCCGCATTGGCAGCGAACCGCCTTTGGGCGCCCACGAGTTGCTCGATGCGGCCCAGCATCTGGTCGAAGGTGTCGGCGAGTTGCTTGAGTTCGCCGGGCGGGCCCTTGAGGTCGATGCGCTGGTGGAGGTTCTCGCCGGACAGCTTGCGTGCGGTGGCGGTGATGAGGCCGACCGGGCGCAGCACCCGGCCCGCCATCCACCAGGCGAGCACGACCGAGAGCACGGCGAACACGGCGAGGGCGATGCCGGAGACGGTCAGCAGGCGGTTGAGGGTGGTGGCCGCGATGACCTGGACGACCTGAGTCCTGGCGTACTTGCCCGCCCGCTCGGAGGGCACGAGGTCGCGGGGCGGAGTGGCCGAGGAGTGCGGCACGGCCTGCCCGCCGGGCACGACCCCGGTGACCGCGCTCCCGATGCGGTTGTCCAGGCCGTACTGGACGCACACGTAGATCACGCCGACCAGAACGCAGCCGGCGAGCAGGAGCAGTCCGCCGTACAGGGCGGTCAGACGGGCCCGTTCGGTGGCGGGCACGAGTCGGCGGATCATCGCTCGGCCCGCCGGGCGTCGTCCGGGGTGCGCGCGATGCGGTAGCCGGCGCCGGGGACGGTCTCGATGACCGGGGGGTCACCGAGTTTGGCTCGCAGCCTGCTGAGGGCGACCCGTACCGGATTGGTGTCGTATCCCGCGTGCTCCTCCCACACCTGCTCGATCAGGTCCTCGCCGCTGACGACCCCGCCGTCGGCCCGCATCAGGGTTTCCAGGACGGCGAACTCCTTCCGGGTCAGGGCCAGTTGATCGCCGTGGCGGCGGGCCTGGCGGCGTGCGGTGTCGAGGACGATGCCGGCGCGCTCGATGACCGGGGGCAGCGCGG
This sequence comes from Streptomyces xanthochromogenes, assembly GCF_014650455.1. GTDB lineage: Bacteria > Actinomycetota > Actinomycetes > Streptomycetales > Streptomycetaceae > Streptomyces > Streptomyces xanthochromogenes. The sequence goes on from NZ_BMUZ01000003.1 coordinate 735,484, forward strand.
GCCGGGCGCGGCGGCCGAGCGCGAGGACGCGGGCCAGGAGTTCGTCGTACGCGAAAGGCTTGGTGAGGTAGTCGTCGGCGCCGAGCCCGAGGCCCTCCACCCGGTCGCGTACGGCACCCGAGGCGGTGAGCATGAGCACCCGGGTGAGCAGTCCGTCGGCCACCACCTTGCGGCACACCTCGTCGCCGTGCAGGCCGGGCAGGTCGCGGTCGAGGACGAGGACGTCGTAGTCGCCGAGCTGCAGCTTGCGCAGTCCGCTCAGGCCGTCCAGGGCCACGTCCACGGCGATGGCATCGCGGCGCAGGCCCTCGGCGATCATCGTGGCCAGGAACGCCTCGTCTTCGACTACCAGTACGCGCATGCCTCCTGTCTACCGGAAACGGACCTTTCGTCGCTGTTACGCGGGCCGGCGCCCGATCCGTGGACCTGCGCCCGGAGGCCGTGGACCTTCGCCCGAGGGCCGTAAGGGAAATGAAACAGCGGGTTCCTGGACGCTCTCCTCGGCCGCGCTTCGGCGGCCGGTCGCGCGCCGCCGTGCCGCGTCCACGCATGTCCGCGAGGAGAGAAACGATGAGGAACCACTGGCTCACCCTGGTCCTGGCATCCGGGATGGCGGGGCTCGCGCTGTTCGCCACCGGCTGCTCCGGCTCGTCGGGAGGGGACTCGGGGAAGGACACGGGCACCTCCGGCAGCGGCTCGGGCGGGGATGCGTCCGGCGCCGACAAGGCGCAGGCGCTGCGCGGCTGCCTGCGCAAGCACGGCATGGACGTGCCCGACCTCAAGCCGGGCGAGAACCCGAACGCCCAGGTGCTCTCACCGCCGCAGGGCACCTCGACGGACAAGTGGAACCAGGCGCTCAACGCGTGCGGATCGGGTGTCCAGGGCGGCGGCGGCTCCGGCGCTCCGGACCCCAAGCAGCAGGACCAGGCCGTCAAGATCGCCCAGTGTCTGCGGGGCAAGGGCTTCGACATGCCCGACCCGAAGGTCGAGGGCAACCACAGCAGCGGCTTCAAGATCCCTTCGGGGGCCGACCCCGACAAGTTCATGAAGGCCCTCAACGAGTGCGCCGCATGAGGCCCCGGACCATGATCGCGGCGGTGGTGACGGTGGCGGCCGTCGCGGGCGGCGGGGTCGCCGTCACCGGACTGGCCCAGCCCGACTCCGAGGGCTCCGCGAAACAGCAGACCGGGCTCCCGACCGCCACGGCCCCCATCGAGCAGGGCGATCTGGTGAGCAGCACCAGCGTCGACGGCACGCTCGGCTACTCCCGCGAGAGCAAGCTCAACGCGGGCGCGGCCGGCACCCTCACCTGGATCGCGGGCGGCGGTTCGAACGTCAAGCGGGACGGCAGGCTGTACGCGGTCGACGGCAAGGACGTACGCCTGATGTACGGGACCGAGCCGATGTACCGGGTGCTGAAGAGCGGCGACGAGGGCACCGACGTACGGCAGTTGAAGGCGAACCTGAGGGCACTCGGTTACGGGGACGGACTCGCCGACGACGAGAAGTTCACGCCCGGCACCGCCGATGCGGTCAAGCGCTGGCAGAAGGCGCACGGCCTGACGCGGAGCGGGCAGGTGGGCCCCGAGCAGATCGCGTTCGCCACCGGCCCGGTACGGGTGCAGAGCGCGGACGCCGCGGTCGGTGACCGCGCCGCGCCCGGCCAGAAGCTCATGACGACCACCAGCGCGGACCGGGTCGTACAGCTCCAGCTGAAGGTGTCCGACGCGGCGCTCGCGAAGGACGGCGCCAAGGTACGGGTCGAGCTGCCCGACGGCACCGGCACGTCCGGAACGGTGTCGGCGGTCGGCGCGACGGCGAAGGCGGGCGACGACCCCAACGACAAGACGCCCCGGATCGCCGTGACCGTCACCTTCGACGACCCGGGCAAGGTCAAGGGGATCGACAAGTCCCCCGCGACCGTGAAGCTCAGCGGCGAGACCCGCAAGAACGTCTTGAGCGTGCCGGTCGGGGCGCTGCTGGCACTCGACGACGGGTCGTTCGGCGTGCAGGTGGTGGAGAACGGCAGGGCGCGCGAGGTCAAGGTGGAGCTCGGCATGTTCGCACAGGGCCGCGTCGAGATATCCGGTGCCGGGCTGCGCTCGGGTCTGCGGGTCGGGGTGCCCTCGACATGAGCACTGCCACACCCACCGAACGGCCTGGAGTCGAGCCGCCCGTCGTCGCGCTGGCCGGGGTCACCAAGGAGTATCCGGGCGGGGTCGCCGCGCTGCGCGGGGTGGACCTCGTCGTCGAGCGGGGTGAGCTCCTCGCGATCGTCGGCCCTTCCGGCTCGGGCAAGTCCACCCTGCTGCACATCGTCGGCACCCTCGATCTGCCGACCTCCGGCTCCGTCACCATCGCGGGGCACGACGCCGCCGCCCTCGGCGACCGCCGGCTCTCGGCACTGCGGGCCCAGCACATCGGGTTCGTGTTCCAGGCGTTCCACCTCGTGCCGGGCATGAGCGCCCAGGACAACGTGGCCGAGGGCCTCCTCTACTCCGGCCTGCCGCGCGGGGAGCGCCGCAGGCGGGCGGCCCGCGCCCTGGAGCGGGTCGGGCTCGGCGACCGCATGAAGCACCGGCCGCACGAGCTGTCCGGCGGGCAGAAGCAGCGGGTGGCCATCGCCCGCGCGGTGGTCGGCGAGCCCGACCTGCTGCTCGCGGACGAGCCCACGGGCGCGCTCGACTCGGCGTCCGGGGAGGCGGTGATGGAGCTCATCCACGAGCTGAACAGGGAGGGCGCGACCATCGCCGTGATCACCCACGACACGGAGATCGCCGCCCGGCTGCCGCGCCAGGTGCGCATCCTGGACGGCCGGGTGGTCGAGGACAGCGGTCCCCGGAGTCCGCTCGGTACGGATCTCGGCGCGCTCGGCGCGGCGGGGGACGGTCCGGCGACGGCACCGCTGCCCGGGGAGGTCCGATGAGCGGGCGGCCGGTGCTCAGGCCGGCCCGGCTCGGCCCGCGGGACGTCCTGCACACCGGTGCCGCGGGGATGCGCAGCCGCCCGCTGCGGGTGGTGCTTTCGGCGCTCGGCATCGCGATCGGCATCGCCACGATGATCGCGGTGGTGGGGATCTCGGCATCCAGCAAGGAGCAGTTGCTCCGCGAGCTCGACAAGCTCGGCACCAACATGCTGGTCGTGACCCCGGGCACGGACCTGCTGACCGGGAAGCCGGTGCCGATGGCGAAGGACGCGGCGGGACGGGTGGCGCGGATCTCGGGGGTGGAGCACGTCGGCGCCACGGGCTCGGTGCCCGCGACCGTACGGCGCTCGGAAAAGATCCCCGACACCATCACGGGCGGCATCCAGGTCCAGGCCGCCACCGACGAGCTCCTCACCACCCTGCGCGGCACGATGCGCAGCGGAACCTTCCTCAACTCCGCGACCGGGAAATACCCGTCGGTGGTCCTCGGCGACGTGGCGGCGGGGCGGCTCGGCATCACCTCGCCCGGCCAGCAGGTGTTCATCAACGGCCAGTACTTCACCGTCCTCGGCATCCTCGACCCGCTGCCGCTGGCGCCCGACATCGCCCGCTCGGCCCTGGTCGGCTGGGACGTGGCGACGGGCCGGCTCGGATTCGACGGCCGTCCCACGGCCGTCTACGAACGCTCCGCCGATGCCTCCGTCGACCGGGTCCACGATCTGATCCCGCGTACCGTCTCGCCCGAGACCCCGCGCGACGTCGGCGTCAGCGACCCCTCCGCCGGCCTCCAGGCGAAGGCCGCCACCGAGGGCGCGTTCAGCAGCCTGCTGCTCGGGCTCGGCGGGGTGGCTCTTCTGGTCGGCGGGGTCGGGGTCGCGAACACCATGATCATCTCGGTTCTGGAACGGCGTTACGAGATCGGCCTGCGCCGGTCCATCGGGGCGACCCGCGGCCAGATCAGAGGCCAGTTCGTCACCGAGTCGCTGCTCCTGTCGGGGCTCGGCGGGGCCGCGGGCATCGTGCTCGGAGCGGCGGCGACCGCGGTGTACTCGGTGTCGAGCGGCATCCCCTGGGTGATTCCGGCGTGGGCGGTCGCGGGCGGCTTCGGTGCGACGCTGGTGATCGGTACGGTCGCCGGGCTCTACCCGGCGGTCCGCGCCTCGCGCCTGTCCCCCACCCTCGCGCTGCACTCCGCCTGAGCGCGGCGCCCGCACGGGCCGGCCCCGGATCGATGGATTCGGGGCCGGCCCGCGTGTGCGTTCGCCGTCCGGAGCGTCCGTGAGGTATCCGACACTCGACACACCGGTCCCACTGGAATGCACGCGCCCCTCAGCTGGTTGTCCCCGCGTAGGCCGGGGTGGTACCGGCCCGGGGGACGCACACGGAGAACGGAATACACAGCCATGGGTGAGTTGATCCTCGTACGTCACGGGGAGACCGAATGGTCGCGCTCGGGACAGCACACGAGCTACACCGACCTGCCGCTCACGGCACACGGCGAAGAGCAGGCCCGCGCGGTCGCACCGCTGCTCGCCGACCGGTCCATCGGCCTCGCCCTGGTCAGCCCGCTCCAACGAGCCCTGCACACCGCCGAGTTGGCAGGAATCAAGAACGCCCGGATCACCCCTGATCTCCACGAGTGGGACTACGGCGGCTACGAGGGCATCACCACGGACGAGATCCACCGCACCCGCCCCGACTGGGACCTGTGGACCGACGGCGTGGCACCCGGCCCGGCGGAGCACCCCGGCGAGAGCCCGGCCGAGGTCGGCGCACGGGCCGACCGGGTGCTGGCCGAGGCGGACGCGGCCCTGCGCGCGGGCGACGACGACGTCGTCCTCATCGCGCACTCCCACTTCCTGCGCGCCCTGACGGCCCGCTATCTGGGCCTGCCCGCTTCCGGGGGCGCGCTGTTCGTCCTCGACACGGGCGCACTCGCCCGGCTCGGCCGCGAACACGGCCGCCCGGTGCTCACCGCGTGGAACTCGGTGGCCGAGCCCACCGCGCACTGAACGCGTCGAGGCCGACACAACTGGGCGTCTATAGATCTCGACGCCGGCCCACGCCGACCGGCTCGGCTCGGCGTCGGACGCGCAACTGGGCGCCGGCGCCATTCGGCCTCGGCGTCGGCCCTTGTCAGGCCGGCGCGACCGCCTCGTGGGCCCTGCGCAGCGCCAGGGCCGCGAGGGCCTCGGGCGCTCCGGCCTGGCCGCGGATGCCGGGAAAGGCGTTGATGTCCACGATCAACGGCCCGCCCCGCCGCGTCGCTATGACGTCCACGCCATAGACGTCGAGACGGAAGACCTCCCCGACCTTCACCACCAACTCGTCCCATCCCAGCGGGAGTTGACCGTGAGAGAGCGGCCGGGTTGGGCCACGGCCCCGGGGGGACAGCTCCGAGCGGCGCAGCGCCGCGAAGACCGTCCCGTCGACCACCCAGAGCTTGTGGTCGTCCCCGTCGTTCTCCGCGAACTCCTGTGTCACCACGGGCTCGTCGGCCCAGACCGCGGCCAACTCGGCCAGCTGCCCCCGGTTGTCGACCCGGGCCACCAGGTCGTGTCGCCGACTGTGCCGGCTCTTCACCACCAGCGGCCCGGCCGGGCCCGGGCCGGCCACGAGCTCGGCCAGCGAAGCGTGGCTGCGGGTCGCCGAGAACGGCAGCCCCGCCTCCCGGGCCCGCTCCGCCATGGCCGTACGGTCCTGGCACAGAGCCGTCGCCTCCGCCGAATTGATCACCGGGGCGCCCCGGGACTCCAACTCACGGGCCAGCGCGAGAGCACGCGGCGTACGCGACTTGAGCAGGTAGACGTCCGCCGGCCGCTCCAGGGTGTCGGGGCTCGCCGTCTCCGGATGGACCGCCACGACCCGGTGTTCGCGCCGAAGGAGTCGTGCGGTGGCGGCGAGCAGCGGATGGTCCGGCTCCGGCGTGATGAGCCCGACCGTGGTCGTGCCGCTCACCGGCCGTCGACCGCTGCCGAGGACGGCACGGGCTGGGCCCCCGCGGCCGGTACGCCACCGAACGACCGCTCCGGTATGCGCCCCCCGCCGGATACACCCGTAGCGCCCGAGACGAACGCCGCCGCGGCGACCGCACTTCCCGTACGGGCCAGTTCGAGCACCGCGCGGGCCACCTTCGCGGCCGCGTCCGGGACCTGCCGGAAGCTCGGGAAGTCGTTCACATCGACGACCACCGGCCCGTCGGGGCCGAGCAGCACATCGACGCCGTACAGGTCGAGACCGTAGACCGCGCCCACCTGGTCGACGATGGCGGCCACCTCGGCGGGCAGCGGGACGTGCCGCTCGTGCGCGCCCTGGTCGGGGTGGAGCGGCGAGCGGCGCTCGGTGGCGTACAACTCGCCTCCCACGCAGTACACCTTGAGGTCGATGCCCGAGTTGGGGACGTAGGGCTGCGCGATGAGCATGCCCTCCCCCGCCAGGACGGGCAGCATCGCGGCCAGCCGCTCCGGCGACCGCACGAGGTGCACGGCCCGGCCGGAGCTTCCGTCGGCGGGCTTCACCACCAGCGGGAATTCGGACTCGGGTATCTCGATGAGCAGTTCGGGCCGGGCGGCCGCGTAGGTCATCGGCACCGGCAGGCCCCGGCTGCGTCCGATGGCCGACGCGAGCGCCTTGTCCCGCACTCCGCGGATGGACCGTACGTCGTTGACGGTGGTCAGACCGACGGCTGCGGCGGCCTCCAGGAGCGGGAGCCCCGGGCCACCTGAGACCGTCTTGAGCACCCAGGCGTCATGGCTGCCGGCGCGGACCGCCTCGGACATCCGCAGCAGGGACCCGCCGGGCCGCACCACGTCGACCTGGTGCCCCCAGGACTTGAGTTGGCGGATCACCTCGACGGGCATGCCGTCATGGCGGTAGTGCTCTTCCACCAGGAAGCAGAGCCTCATCGACCTTCCCCGTAATGCCCGGACGTCCGCCGATCCCGTCCGGCGAGCTGTGACGTCACAGGATGTCATGAACTGCGGGTAGGTCACCGCCCGCCCCGGCCCGGTTGCCCTGCCCGGCGCAGCCGTCCCAGCAGTCTTCGCTGCACCAGCGCTCCTCCCCGCCGGAGCGAGGGCTCCCGGACGGCGGGATGTTCCTGCGGTGCCTGCCCCCGCTGGTACGTCGGTGCCGATCCCGCGTCCACGGCCGCGCCAGGGGCCGGGCATTGGTCCCGGGCATCCGCGAGTGCCTCCACGAGGCGCAGGCGGTACCAGTCGATCTCGTCCGGTTCGTCCGCCAGTACCAGGGCCTCGACCACGCCCTGGGCCGTCGGCGACTCGGGGTGGACCCTGAACGTCTCGGGCCGCAGGCGCCTCACATGGGCCCGTTCATAGGGGTCGGGCACGATGTGGGCGAGATGGGCGCTGTCGAGCGTGGCGGCCACCGCGGCCGCCAGCTCCCACTGGTCGTCGGTCCCCCGGGCCAGCATGGCGATCCGGCGGGCCCGCCAGTTGCGCGGCCGCCAGTCCTTGCCACGGTCCGGCTCCGGATGGCGACCGCCGAGCAACTCCGGTTCGCGCAGCGCCAGTTCGACCAGCTCGTCGGCCAGGTAGAGCCAGACCACGGCCCGGTACCGGTTCAGATAACAGCGCACCGGGGAGAAGCGGCCCGCGCGGGCGAGCCTGGTGAAGCGACCGGGGGCGATGCCGAGCAACTCGGCGCCCTCCGCGGTGCCGACGGTCCGCACCCGTTCGCGCAGGCCCTCGGGAAAGTCGGCGGCGGCTCTCAGCCGGGCCACCTCGCGCGCGGTGACCCGGCGGTGTCCGCCGCCCGGGTCCGGGACGGTGCGGATGTGACCGAGCTGCACCGCGAGCTCGAACTCGGCCCGCTTGAGATCCAGTTCGCGGGCGGCAGTACCGGTCGCGAGCCGTGGTCCGGCCGGCGCCGCCGCGCTCGCGACGGCTGGGGACACCCTGACGTTCTTGGTGGTGACGGTGGTGACGGTGGTCATCTGATCCTCCCCCGTGAGGAACGAGTACGCGAGAGACGAATACTCTCGGTGACGACCGTAACGCGCCGTGCCGACATCCCGCTCGGCCTGTGGATAACTCGTCTCCAGCACACGCGCGCTCAAGTCCGCCCTGTGAAATGCCGGTTCGGGCGAGCGCCGCGGACCCGGCGCGGGCGGTTCCGCGCGAGCGAGCGCGGCCCGCACGGAGTACCGGTCCAGGCGGCTCAGAGCCCGGTCGCTCCGAAGTCGCCCGGCTGCCTCGCGGCCACCGAGAGGTGCTCGCCCACCCGGTTCACCAAAAGGGTCATCTCGTAGGCGATCTGACCGATGTCGGCATCGGCGGAGCTGAGCACGCACAGGCAACTGCCGTCGCCCGCCGCGGTGACGAACAGGACTCCCTCGTCGAACTCGACCATGGTCTGGCGGACCTTGCCCGCCCGGAAGTGCAGGCCCGAGCCCTTGGCGAGGCTGTGCAGGCCGGAGGAGACCGCCGCCAGGTGTTCCGCGTCCTCGCGGAGCAGGTCGGCGCTCGCGGCGGTGACCAGGCCGTCGTTGGACAGCACGATCGCGTGGCGCACGTGCTCGACCCGTCGGGTCAGGTCGTCGAGCAGCCAGTCGAGTTCCTTGTTCAGTGCCATGTCAGGCCTCCCCGCTCATACAGTTCCCCGTTTCCCCATGTCCCCGTTCCCCTGCCACCCTTCACCACCGGCGCGCCCCGGGCAAGCGGTGCCGGGCTCCGGCCGGTCGCGCGTCGGCGCGGGCCGGAGCATCAGCCGACCGAGTCGAGCAGGCGCGCGGCGTGCATGCGCCCGGCGTACTCCACGAGCCGGATCAGCACCTCCTTGCCGGAGTCCCGGTCACGGGCGTCGCACAGCACCACGGGCGTGCCGCGGTCCAGGTCCAGTGCCGCCGAGACGTCGGCGGCGCCGTGGGCCCGGGCCCCGGTGAAACAGTTGACGGCGACCACGAACGGGATGCGGCGGTGCTCGAAGTAGTCGACCGCCGGGAAGCAGTCCTCAAGGCGGCGGGTGTCGGCGAGTACGACCGCGCCCAGCGCGCCCTGGGAGAGTTCGTCCCAGAGGAACCAGAAACGATCCTGCCCGGGTGTGCCGAAGAGGTACAGGGACAGTCCCGAGCGGATGGTGATCCGGCCGAAGTCCATGGCGACGGTGGTCGTGGTCTTCTGGTCCACTCCACCGGTGTCGTCCACCGACTCCCCCGCCTCGCTGAGGAGTTCCTCGGTGCGCAGTGGCCGGATCTCACTGACCGCCCCCACGAGGGTGGTCTTGCCGACGCCGAAACCGCCCGCGACGAGGATCTTCAGTGCGAGGGCGGGGGTGGGTTCACAGGGCTCGGAGGCCATCGATCACTTCTCTCAGGATGATCTCGTCGGGCAGCTGCGCGGGCGGTACGGGCCTACTGACGACCACATGACCGGATTCGAGCAGGTCACCGACGAGGACGCGGACGACACCGACGGGCAGGTCGGCGTCGGCGGCGAGTTCGGCGACGGACTGGGTCTCCTCGCGGCACAGGGCGAGCAGCGCCCGGTGCTCGGGCCCGAGGAGGGATTCGCCGTCGGGCTCGGGCCCGCGCGGCGCGGCGAGCGTGACGAGCGCGATCAGGTCGAGCCGTACTCCGCCGGGTCCTGGGGCGGTACGGCCGCCGGTCATCGCGTACGGGCGGACCAACGGTCCCGCGTCGGCGTCGTACCAGCGGCTCGGCCGGTACGCGGGGCCTTCCGGCCGGTACTCGTTCATGGGGTGGGCGTGCCTTTCCGGTCAACCGGCCGCCGGCGGGCGCACGGTGTGGCGCGGCGGCGTGTAGAGGTGTTCGCCGACCCGTTTCACCAGACGTGCCATCTCGTACGCGATGAGTCCGATGTCGGTGGTCAGCGAGGACAGCACGGTGAGGCACGAACCGTCTCCCGCGGCGGCGACGAAGAGGAAGCCGTCGTCCATCTCCACCATGGTCTGGCGCACCGCGCCGACCCGGAAGTGACGTCCGGCTCCCTTGGCGAGGCTGTGGAACCCGGAAGCCACCGCGGCGAGGTGTTCGGCGTCCTCGCGGGTCAGCGCGCTGGAGGCACCGACGGCGAGGCCGTCGTTGGACAGCACGACCGCGTGCCGGACTTCTCCGACGCGCAGCACCAAGTCGTCGAGCAGCCAGTCGAGTTCACCGGAGCGCGCTCCGGACCGTGCGCGCGAGCCGGGGCCGGGTGCCGCTTCCGCGTGCTGCGGGGCGTCGGGCCTCTGGTGGTCGATCATGCGCGGTCTCCTTCATCGGTGCGGCCGCCGACAGGCTGTTCGTGGGCGGATGTCGGGGTGGTGCGGCGGTCCGCTCCGCCGCGGGCCCAGCCGCCCATGTACGCCGCCATGCGGTCGCGCGCCTGCTCGGGGGTGGGCGGGGCGACGGCCGGGCCGTTGTCGGGGGCGGGGGCGGGCGCCTCGCGCAGTTGGGGGGCGAGGCTCGCCTGCCGCACCCTGCGCGGGAGTCCGTCCTCGGCGCCGTCCGGCGCGATGCCGCGGGCCCGCTGGCGCAGGGTGGTCACTCCGGGCGGCGCCGGAGGCTCGGGCCGGACGGCCGGAGGCGCGTGCTGGGCGACCAGGGCAGGGCGGGCCGGTGTCGCCGAGGGCGTTCCGATCGGCCCGCGGGGTGTCTCGTACGGCCGGTCGTCCCGGCGGGAGGCGGCCTCAGCGGCTCCCGCGACAGCCTCAACGGGCTTTTGCAGCACGTCTGTCGGGAGCAGGACAACGGCAGTGGTGCCGCCGTACGGCGAGGTGCGCAGATGGACCTTGATGGTGTGGCGGGCAGCCAGGCGACTGACGACGAAGAGGCCGAGCCGGTCGCTGTCGAAGAGGTCCAGCGCCTCGGACTGTTCGATCCTGCGGTTGGCCTCGTCGAGGGTGCCGTCGCTCATGCCGAGCCCCCGGTCCTCGATCTCCAGCGCGTAGCCATTGCCGACGGGCTCGCCGGCGACCCGCACTTTGGTGTGCGGCGGCGAGAACTGGGCGGCGTTCTCGATGAGTTCGGCGAGCAGATGCGTGAGGTCGGCGACGGCACCTCCGGTGACGGCAGCCTCGGGGAGCCGGCGCACCTCCACCCTGGCGTAGTCCTCGATCTCGGAGACGGCGGCGCGTACGACGTTGGTGAGCGGGACCGGAACGCTCCAGGCGCGGCCGGGGGCGGCGCCGGACAGGATGATCAGGGATTCGGCGTGCCGGCGCATGCGGGTGGTGAGGTGGTCGAGGCGGAAGAGGTCGCCGAGTTCGCCCGGGTCGTCGACGCGCCGCTCCATCCGGTCGAGCAGGCCGAGTTGGCGGTGCACGAGGACCTGGCTCCGGCGGGCGAGGTTGACGAACACGCCGGAGATGCCGCTGGCCAGCTCCGCGCGCTCGACGGCGGCGGACAGGGCGGCCCGGTGAACCGTGCCGAGCGCCTCGCCGACTTGCGCGATCTCGTCCCTCGGGGGCGGTCCCTGCGGCGCCTCGGCGTGGATGTCGAGTTCTTCGCCGGACCTCAACCTGCCCATGGCGGTGGGGAGTTTGCGCCGGGCGATCTCCAGGGCGCTGTTGCGCAGGCTGATCAGTTCGACGACGAGCCCGCGTCCGATGCGTACGGAGATGACCAGGGACGCGGCGACGGCGGCGAGGCCGAACAGGACGGCCGCGCCGCCCGTGGTCAGCAGTCCGCGGGTGAACGGGTCGGCGCGCTCGGTGGCGTTCCGTGCCCCTTCGGACGCGGTGTCCTGCATGCCCTTGCGTACCGTGCCCAGCACGGCCTCCCAGGCCGCGGGGTCCACGGCACCGGCCGCGGCGCGTCCCGGCTCGGCAGTCCGCACCTTGTCCTCCGCGGCGGTCAGCGCCGCGTACGCGCTCTGTCCGGCCAGCGCGGTCCAGGCGGTGCGTGCGGGGCCGGTGAGGTCGGCGGTGGCGCTTTCGGTGAGGGTGCGACGGCTGTCGACGGCGCCGGTGAGGCGGCGCAGGTGGTCGGCGCTGAAGCTGTGGGCGAGCTGGGCGGCGGAGATCAGCGCGTCCTCGCGGGCGAGCATCTCGCCCGCCCGGCCGAACTCGTACAGGACACGCGTGTCGGGGCCCAGCGCGGGGGCCTGGAGGCCCGCGAGCGCTCCGTCGACGTCGAAGCCCGCGCCGATGGTCTCGGTGTACTGCTGGTACACGGCGTCCCAGTCGGCGGTCCGGTCGTGGATGCTGCCGCGCAGTGCGGGGAGTTTCCGGGACCGGTCGACGAAGGTGCGCAGCCGGCGTGCCGCGCTCGCGGGAACGTCCCCCGCGTCGGCGACCGTGTGATCCCGGTCGAGCCTGAGCCCCGCGAGGGTGGCGTCCGTGCGCTTGGCCCGCTGGTCGAGGTCGGCGGCGCGATCGGCCACAGGGGCTGCCAAGTACCGCACGGCGGCGGCCCGTTCGTCCTGGAGCGCGGCCACGGCCACGACCAGCGGGGTCCGGACCTGTTCGTCGATGCGGCGCGCCTGACGCAGCGCGGACACGTCCTGGGCGGTGGAGACGGTGGCGAAGCCCCACAGGGCGAGCAGCGAGACGACGGGCACCATGAGCAGCGAGACGATCTTAGCCCGAACGGTACGGGGCCGCATCCGCCACACGGCCTCGGCGTCCTGCGGCGCCGGGGGTTCGCCGAGGGGGCGTTCGTCGGTGGCCGGCGGTCCTGCGTGGGCGCGCCGCCCACGGGCGCCCACCGGGGTCGGCGGCTCGGCTTCCGGGGCCTTGCGGGGTGTGCGCACGGATCTCCTCGCTTGCGGATGGGGCCGGGTGCGGCGCTTGCGAATGAAGCCGGGTGCGGCGCGGCGGAGGGCGACTCAGGGGGCGGAGGCGAGTTGTTCCGCCGAGGCGTACTCGGCGCGTTCACGGGCCGTCGGAGAGAGCGCGACGAAGGCGGCGGTGATGAAGAGGTAGGACCCGAGGCCGACGGCGAGGGGGAAGATGAACTGCATCGCCGTAGCCCCGGGCAGGTCGGCGCCGCTGGGGGCGACGTCCACGCTCACCGAGGCCATCCCGGTGTAGTGCATGCTGCTGACGGCCGCACCCATCACGAGGGAGGCGATCGCCACGGCCACCGGTGACTTGATGTTGAGCCCGGCCCACAGGGCGGCGGTCGCGGCCGCGACGGCGATCACGACGGAGAGCGTGACGAGCACGGGGTCGTAGTGGACCTGCCCGTGCAGCCGCAGCGCCGCCATGCCGAGGTAGTGCATGCCGGCGACGCCGAGTCCGGTGGCGAGGCCGCCGGTCAGCAGGGCTCGCGTGCGGTCCTTGCCGTAGCCGACGGCGAAGACTCCGGCGCCGACGAAGACCATGGCGACGAGCAGGCTGAGGACGGTCAGGAGCACGTCGTAGCGGATGTCGGTGCCGCTGACGGCGAAGCCGAGCATCGCCACGAAGTGCATCGTCCAGATGCCGGTGCCGATGGCCGAAGCGGCGGTGATCAGCCAGTTGCGCCGGGAGCGTCCGCCGGCGCCCAGGGCGCGCACGGTGCAGCGCAGCCCGAGGGCGGCGCCTATGCAGGCCATCGCGTACGACAGCACGGGTGTCAGCCAGCCGAAGGCGGCGTGGTCCAGGTGTCCCATGGCCCAGGGACGCTAGTCCGGGGAGGGGAGCACGACGGGGGCGCAGTTCGAAAACTGTTGGAATATGACGAAGAGATGTTCCCCGACGATCGCGCCTTGTTCGAACGCGCTCACGATGGTCGATTTTCGGCCACTGCTGGATCGGCGTCCTGTGGGGGATCATGGGGGCATGGCCGGAGACCACGCACACGTTCAGGAATTCTTCGCCGCCCGCGCGGCCGACTGGGACCGCAAGTTCCCCGACGACGGTCCGGCGTTCGCGGCGGCCGTAGCGGAAGTCGGGCTCTCGCCGGGCGACGCCGTGCTCGACGCCGGCTGCGGTACCGGCCGGGCCCTGGCGCCGCTGCGCGAGGCGGTCGGCCCGACGGGTGTCGTCGTCGGTGTGGACCTCACCCCGGAGATGCTCGCCCAAGCCGTACGGGCCGGTCGCGACCGGCAGGCCGCGCTGCTGCGCGCGGATGTGGCCCGGCTGCCGCTCGCCTCGGCATCGGTCGACGTGGTGTTCGGTGCCGGGCTGATCTCCCATCTTCCCCAACCGGCCGAGAACCTGAGGGAGTTGGCGCGGATCACCCGCCCGGGCGGCCGCCTCGCCCTGTTCCACCCCATCGGCCGCGCCGCGCTCGCGGCCCGCCACGGCCGCACGCTCACCGACGACGACCTGCGCGCGGAACCGCGGCTGCGGCCGCTGCTCGCCTCGGCGAACTGGCGGCTCCTGTCGTACGCCGACGAGGACGAGCGCTACCTCGCGGTGGCCGTGCGCGAGGGCTGAGCACCGGCGCACCGGCCGAACCGGGCGACTTCGCGTACGAAGGCGTCCGGGTTGTCGAACATGATGTTGTGCCCGGCGTCCGGGACCGTCACAACCCGGACACCGGAGGCGACGAGACCGGCGCGCCCCGGCAGGTCCCCGTCGAGGCCGCCCACCGGTTACGTCCGGTCGACCTGCGTGGCCCGCACGAGGAGTTCACGCATCGTCGGCCGCGTGCCGCGCACCAGCCCGACAGCCGTGCGGTGCAGCCCGAGCGGGTCGGCCAGACGCATGGTCGCCGCCCACGCCGGCCCGACGCGGGCGAGCATCTGCGCGAATCGCCGCTGGTTCACCCTGCTCGCCTTCCTGCGCCATCTGCCGGGACCGGCCGCCCGGGCTGCCGTGCTAGCGCCGTGGAGCTCAAGTGGCTGCGTACGACGCTGCGTTCACGGGAGTGAGCTCACTCGACTTCCCGCACCCCACCACCCGGCACCGGGCAGCCACGGACACCGGGCACGGGGAAGGTGCCGAGCTCGGCGACGCGATAGCCGTTCGGGTAGCCCTTGACCTCGGGGTTCTGCCGCCCGTGATGGGGCGTGGAGCGTGGCGGGAGCAGGCGTACGGCGCGGGCGCGCAGGCGCAGTGCGCCGCGGACCAGGGCCCGGGCAGCGGGAGCGGGCCGCTCGTAGCGGAACGCCCTCAGGAGGGAATCGTCGAGCAGGGCCAGACTCGCGGTGCGCAGCACCGGAGCCAGCCGGCGCGGGTACCAGGAGGCCATGAGGTCGAGGGTCGCGTCCGACACTCGCCGCCCGCCCTCGTCGAAGCCGAAGTGGACGGCCTCGTATGCGTCGAGGCAGCGCTCGAACTCCTCGTAGGAATCCGGGATTTCCTTGATGCCCATGTGCCGGCCGAGTGTCTGGTAGTAGCGGGCCGCGGCGCGCAGCTCGTGATCGCTCAGACGCCGCCATCCATAGGAGTCGAGCCAGCGCTTCGGCACCACCACGAAGGTGCAGAGCACGTAGCGCATGTCGTCGTCGCCGATGTCGTACGAGCGGTGCATCTGGTTGATGCGGCGCACTGCGGTCCGTCCGGCCACGCTGTCGAAGCCGTGCTCGACGACCGTGTCCAGAAGCAGGGTCGTGTCGTCGTACCTCTTCTGCGAACGTTCCGTCAGTTCGGCTGTTTCGGCCAGGAGTTGACCGATGCTGGGCACGGCGTAGGTGCGGTAGAGCGCGAGTTCGAGGGCACGGGTGTAGTCCCACGGGAACTCCAGGTTCACCGTCATCCGATGGATCTCGAGGAAGTCCCGTTCGGGGTGCAGGCGTTGGATTGCCTTGAGCCGGTCGAACCGATTCACGACTGACCCCTATCTGTCGACGGAAGTCCAACTCTACGTTGGTAGAACCGTTTGAGAGATCGGTCCTGCCGCGGTGCGGTCGGGTCGTGCACGGAAAGGTGGTCCTGATGTTCGGGAGATTCCGCAAGCCTGCCGAGTCACGACCGGCCGACGATCGACATCACAACATCTTCGAAGCGGCGGCCGCGTACGTGGCGGCCTGCGCCGAGGACGACCAGGACGCACTCGACGAGGCGGCAGGCTGGGTGTCCCCCGAGGCCCTGTCGTTCGGGGTCCGCGAACTGGCCTGCCGCGCCGTCATCGCCCTCGCCCGCGACCGCGACGAGTCGCCGACCGCCGTGGTCCAGGACCTGATGGACCTGCCGGCGGCCTGACCGGCCGACGGCGAGAGCTGACGGTCCGGGACCCTCGACGTCCGCGTTACGGTCATGGCCCCGGGTTCCTGTGAGATCAGGTTGATCCGCACGACGCCCAATTCACCGAATTGGAGGGGAGGTTGAGTGGGTCGAGGAGGTTGAGGCTCTGACCCCGTGCCGTGGACCGCCTGCCTGCCGTCAGTGACAGTGGCCGCTCGGTCCCGGCCCACTCGTGTCCGCTCGGGTGACGCCCAGGTCATCGGAACGGCCTGCGTCGATACGCGGCCACTGAGCAGTGGGGCGGCCGCCCGGCCACTCCCGCAGCGGTGGCCAGTCGGGAGCCCCGCCCAGGGTCCGTGTGGCATGCCCGAGGCGTGGCCGGCCGGGCGGTGAGTCTTCCCAGCTCTCCTGGCGTCCGTACGCGGTGAGATCCATGAGCGCGTAGCTGTAGTCGACGGCCTCGACCCCGCGACGCCTGGTCCAGTACGTCTCGAAGACACGGTCGCCGTCGCGCAGGTAGCACACCAGGTGGAACAGTCCGAGCTCCCGGCCGACGAGAAGCGTCTCAAGCGCGGGCTGTGCGGAGTACCACGGCATCGACCAGCCCATGAAGTCCCGGTAGTTCCGACTCTCGGCGTACGACGCCTGGGCATCGGCGAAGTCGTAGGCGGTATTGCGCCCCTGGGAGAACACGGCGAAGGTGATGTCGCGAGAGTGCAGGTAGGCCAGCTCCCCCACGTGGCTCATCACCCAGGTACAGCCTTCGCACTGCTCAGAAGCCGGCCGGCCGGGCCACCACATGAAGTAGTAGGCGATCAGCTGGCGTCGCCCCTCGAAGGCGTCCAGAAGTGTGACGGGGCCGTCCGGCCCCAGCAGCGTGCTGTCCCCGGCGACCTCGACCATCGGGAGCCTGCGGCGCGCCGCGGCGATCGCGTCACCTTCGTGGGTATGGGCCCTTTCTCTCGTCCGCAGTCTCTCCAACTGCTCCTCGAAGGTTGCGCGGTCGACGACCGGGGGCTGTCCCGTACTCGGCTTCTCGGACATCAGCGGCTCCTGGGATCGCTTCGTCGTGGCGGCGGTTCGCTTCCCAGCAACGTAGCGGCCCGACGGGCTCACCTTCCGGAAGCGACCCGGCTTCGCGCCGCGTGACGCGCCGGCGCTTCGAGGACCACGCGTCCGCCGACATGGGGGCGGGACCGGCCCAACGGGACCGGCCTCCGCCGGCCACGGCGTGGCGACCGCAGAACGATCTCGGCCTCAGCCCCGCGGACGCACCGCGCAGGCCGGTGGCCGCTGCAGGTCGATGCCCGTGATCTTGTCGTCGGCGCCATGGCCACGCGGACTCACGACCCGGGATTCCCACCAGACGCTCGGTGTCCCCCGGGCGACCTTCAACGCGGCGCTGGCGCGGCACGGACAACGATCCCGGGCCGCCCCGAACACACGAGCCGGGTTCGCCAGAGCGGCAGCCTTCGGAGCGGGCTGTCGCCCACTCACCGACCGCGGCGGGCCCGGTTGCCGCGGGTGCGGTGGGTGATGGCGAGCGTGCTGCCCAGGACGAGGAGCACTCCCGCGCCCCCGAGGGTCCACGTCACGGCGGCGTCGCTGCCGGAGTGGGCGAGTTGGCCGGTCGGGGCGGAGGCGCCCGGTTCGCCCGCCGATACGCCCGCGACCCCGGTTCCGGTCGAGCTTGGGTCAGGAGCGGGGTGGGAGGTGGGAGTGGTTTCGGGAGCGGGCGTCGCACTGGACGACGAGGACGGGCCGGGAGAAGGGGTCTGGGTGGGAGGGGTCGGATCGGGTGTGGGATCGGGGTCGGGCTCGGGCTCGGGATTCGGGTCTGGCGCGTGAGGCCGTACGATTTCGGACTCCACCCAGGTGTCGACGGGGTCGGGACTGTGCTGGATGTCGGGCCTGGGGCCGAGGATGAAGAACGTCAACGGGGTGTCGGCCGTGAACCTGATGCGTACCCGGAAGGTGGTCTCCCCCGGAGGCAGTACAACCCGCTCAAGGGGCAGGGCCGCGTCCACGTTCCCGTCTCGGTCCGGCTGTTCAAGAGGGGCATCGACCCATGTGCCGTTGAGGCGCAGCTGAACTCGCATGTGCTCCAGCACCAGGCGCGGGGCCGGATGAATGGTGTCCACCGCGAGGTTCACGTCGTATTCGCTGAGATCATGGTCGGTGAGGTTGCCGACGGCGAGGGTGAACTCCCCCCAGTCGCCGCCCGCTTCGAAGGTGTCCGGGACCTCCCGGACGACGGAGGTCATCTGCTGGCGCGCGTCGGCGGCCGGCCGCGGCCCGGTGGCGGGCCCGCCGGCGCCGGTGTTGGTGTCCAACAGCGGCCCGCGGGCGGGTAGGTACAGAGAGGGCGCCGTCGGACGGATCTCTTCGGCCCGCGCCGGTGCAGCTGCCAGCACGGTCGGGGTGACGGCGGCAACGGCCGCCAGAACTGCCATGCGCTTGTGGTTCACGTAGGTGCCGATTCTTGAGAGGTGCTTAAGGGGTGACCAGCACCTCGACTCTTGTTCAAGGCGTGCACCTCCACGTAGTCCTCTTCGACTTATTGGCCCATAAAAGGGACTTATGAGCCGCAGAGCACCGCATCCTGTTCACCGCTGTAAGCAGGACACGACACAGCCGCAGGTGGCAGGGGCCGCCCTCCCGAAGACGTGCGGATCCACCCGCCAGGGGAGACAGGCGAGGGCCTTGTTATCGTGCGCGGATGTCAACGATCAAGCAGATCCAAGTGACCTTCGATTGCGCGGACCCCACGCGTCTCGCCGGCTTCTGGTCCAAGGTGCTCGGGTACGTCGTGCCTCCGGTCCCAGAAGGGTTTGCCACTTGGGAGGACTATGATCGCTCGCTGCCGCCCGAGGACCAGGTGGTCTATTTCGCGTGCAGCGATCCCTCGGGTGTGGGCCCGCGCGTGCTCTTCCAGCGTGTCCCTGAAGGGAAGGTTGTGAAGAACCGGCTGCATCTTGACGTTCGGGCAGGTATCGGGCTCGTGGGTGAGGAGCGTCTGGCCACCCTTGAAGCCGAATGTGCACGGCTGGTCGCGCTTGGCGCGGTGCATGTGCGCACAATGCTTGCCGATGGCGAGAACGAGTCCTGCATCGTGATGCAGGACATTGAGGGCAACGAGTTCTGTCTCGACTGAGGACCCTCCGGGCCGGCGAGGCAGGGGCTGTCTACCTCGCCGCTTTCGCCGGTCTCGCTTACGGCGAAGGCATCCCGCGCAAGTGAGGTTGTGGCGCCACGTGATGCCGTGCTTGGCATGGCGAACGCCGTCTCCCTTGAGGCGGGCAGTCTCGAAGGATCTTCCAGGTCCTCGTGCGCGCGCAGACGTGCTCGTCGCGGGCTCGGACCTGTTTGTGCGAGCGATTGCGCTCACGCTTCCAGCTTGGCAACTCCTCGCCCGGGGTTCGGCGGTGGGGCATGAGGAGGCCGGTGCTCCGATGGGCGCCGTCGGCCATCGTGAGGGTCCTGCCTACGGCGGACTGCGCGCCAGACTCCTCCCACGACCTGCAGTCGGTTCGTCAAGTAGCTCTGGTTCGCTGACTGTTCGGCCACCCTGGGTCGCGGGTGGGTAGCAGGGTGCCTCCACGGCAAGCGCCGCGGCCTTGGCGAACCGCTGGTGGGGATGCAGCGCGAGCCCAGGTCCGAAGTAGTCGAATCACCCGGTCCGCGGCCGACTTCGACACCCCTCCGATACTGCGGCTGCGCAGAAACCGACCTGCCGAGCAGGGCCAGATCTTGTCGTCTTTCGGGCCTGAGGACGGCGTGCGTGGATGTGACGACGGCCTAGACCGATGGGCGCGAGGAGCGTTCAGCCCTGCGGCCGCACCGTCTCGTGGGTGGTCGCGTCGACGACGGAGCGATCCTCGACGGGCTCCCGCAGGGTCGTGCTGATGCGCCGACGCCCCATGATCATTGAACACTTCTGTCCCGATCGATAGATCGACCTGATTCTCAGGGTGAGGGAGACGGTGCTGTCGCTCTCACGGGCCGTGAGCCGGGCCGCCTCGCATCCGTTGACCGCCGGGGTCGTAGTGACCACGCGACCCTGGACCAAAAGGCCCTCAAGGGGGACGGACGCCTCCTGTGCGGCACGGTTGTCGCAACCGGTGAGTGCGAGTCCGACCGCGAGGACCAGGGGCGCCGCCAATGCGTAGGAAAGTCTTCGATGCATGCCACTGGGACGCGATGGATGTCTTCCCGGTTCCCCGAGATCATGCCCTGGATCTCATCAACTCTCGGCTCTGCGGCAGCCGTTCGGAATCCAGGTCGCTTCACTGCGCGCGTATGCCGAAGGTGCTCGATGAGTGCGGCCCCAGAGGGTGGTTGTGCTGGCCACGATGCCGTGCCGCACCGGTTCTTCCATCACCGCAGGAATGGCGGGGGCCTGCTCCAGCATCGCACTGTTCGCCCCACCCGTTGGAAGCCAGGTGAAGACATTCGTAAAGGGTTTCACGGTCACGTTTACGCGCCCCGCAGCCAGCGACGCACGTGATTGTTTCCGACAGTCCTCGGCATGCCTCCTAACGACACAGAACAGGCGCGGGCCAGGTCTTGAACAGCCCTGCCCGCGCCCATGCCGATCACCATTCATCGCCGAGTTCTGTCGACCCTACTCAGACAGAAGGCCATCGCAGCACTGCACACCGCAGTGACAATCAGTTCACCCCAGTAGGCGTCTATCAAGAATTCGTTGATCGTGACAAGAATTATCGCCCAGGCGATTACGACCATTACTTTGAGTGCCATGGACCGGGCCACTTTCAGGCTAGAGAGCTGAGGCATCCGGTGACGCCTCCGGCGACTACATTGGTAGCGATCTTCTTGGCGAGATCCTTGTTTATCCGCCCGACAATCAAGGCAGCCGCACCGCCGATGCCCGCCTTGACCAGGCAGTCCTTAGCCGTCTTGGACATCGGCTTTCCGGCGAGCAGCCGCTCGCACGCCTTCGGGTCCTTCTTCTTGCCGAGATAGCATCCCGCGGAGTTGTATTCCTGGTGCACATCTACGGCATGGGCCGCCGGAGCCACTCCTGTGAAAACTGCTCCGACAAGCGCAAGGGTAACGATCTTCTTTTTCATGGCCTCTTGACTTCAAGGATATCCTGCTGATGAGAAACGGGGCGCGGAGCCCTGTCTATGCACGAGGAATTTTCCGTGCCACGTGAATCCTTGGGTAGCCGAGTTCGGGCGGCCACCCGCCGGACGGCTGGAATGGACCAACCACTCGGAGGGGGTGGGGGCGGCTCGGCTCTTGGGCGCTGCCGAACGAACCGTCGCCAGCGAGCCTCTTCCACCCTGGATCTTGCGGCACGGCCAGCTTCAACGCGCCCGACGACGGCGCCGACGGGCTTGACCTCGTGACCGGCCGTGCCCACGGGGGAAGCGAGTTGGCGTTCGGGGCAGGGACCGTCAGGCCTGCCTCGATGACTCCGGCGGCCCCATGGTGTGGGGTCGAGTACGCCCTTGCCGTAAGTGACGGTCGGATTGCGGGCAGGGAACCGTCGCAAGTGCTGCGGACACCCTCGCGCTGTTCTAGCCTGGAATTGTTGATGCCGCAGTGGTTTCTCAGCGATGACCGGGTGGAGGCACATGGCTCAGCACCCTCTGACAGCGCTCCGGGCCTCCGTCGGTCTCTCTCACGCCGCCTACGCGCAGTTGGTTGCCGACGCACATGCGGCCTTGGGGTTCGGGCCGCTTGCGGCGCGGCGGGAAAAGGTCGCGCGCTGGGAGTCCGGCCGGACGGTTCCGTCACCGACCACGCAGCTTGCCATCGCCCACGTGCACGGCGTGCCGGAATCCGATGTGGCCCTTCTGGGCTGGCCGATGTGGCTGAACCCGGCCGGCCGAGCTGCTGCCTCGGCGGAAGAACAGCCCTGGACCGCGAGAGGGGCGGTCGACAGGGCGCGGGAGGCCGCCGGACCTGTGGCCGGCAATGCGTTTCGCCTCGTTCTTTCGGTCAGCGGGCATGCGCTGCTGGTTCAGATGCAGAGGGCCTTGACGGCACTGGAGCATCCGCGCACGGCACACACCCGGCCCGGACATGCAGTTCCTCCGGCATCACTGGACTGGGCCGAATCCCGCCTGCGATCGCTGGAACGGGAAGAGGCAGGATCAACATCGGCACCGGCGGCCTTGTTCTACGCCGCACGCGCCGAGCACCGGCTCGTTGCCGGACTCCTCGCCGACGCGGGTTACGACCGGCAGACCGGGGCGAGATTGCTGTATCTCGCCGCCCGGAGCGGTCGGCTGTGTGCCTGCCTCAGTACCTCCCTGGGGGACTTCGCCACTGCCGAGCGCTACAGCCTCGCTGCGCTGCATGCCGCAACCACCATCGGGGCGAGACGGCAAAGCATCGTCTGTCTGGCAGACCTCGCAGGCCTGCACGCCACGGCGGGAACGCCGAAGGACGCACTGTGTGTCGTGGCTGCTGCACGCAGGGAGGTGCGCTGCCTGACTCCTCGCCTGTCGGCTCAGCTGGACAGCTGGGAAGCGCTGGCCCTGGCGCGGATGGGAGACAAACAGTCCAGCGCCCGGACGCTGGACCGAGCCGGCCGCCGCCTGAGCACCAGCGACCAGCAGCCCGTCGTGGCGGACGGGCTGCCCGTCCGGGACTTGGACGGTATGCAGCTGCGGCTGTGTACCGGACTCTCCCAGCTCTACTGGGGCAGGCCGCAAGAGGCCCTGAAGTGGCTCGCCCCGCTCACCCGCACCGAGGTCACGGCCGGTCCCGACGCACCTGGTCCTTCACCCTTCTCTGCAGGTGTCCTGCTGTACACCGTCGATGCCCAGCTGGCGCTCGGGGAGTTGGACTCCGCTCTGCGCAGCGCCTGGCACGCCGTGGCCCTCGCCGGCGGGCTGCCCGACGCACTGGCCGGACAGTACTACCGCCGGTTCGACATCCACCGGGGCGAGCCCCGCGTGCAGGACTTGCTCAGCCTGCTGGACAGCCAGGGCTCCGGCATCTGACCGGTCGGCCGGCCCTCCGGCATCTGGCCGACCTGCACGCGGGCATCCGACCGGCCCGCACTGCGTACCCGGCTTCTGGACGTACCTGGCTTCTGCACCGCCGCACGGTACAGCATGTACGTGCCACCTCCTGCACAGCGAGGCACACGAGGCACAGCCTGGTGGCCGTCGTCCGACCCACCGGTGTTTCCTGCGTCGATGCCTGGCTCATTGTCCTTCGACCACCCGGCCGAAGGACACACGGCCACTGTTCTCTCGCCGGCATCACCCTCTCTCCAGACAGTTCTGTCCTGCCAGGCGCGGGACACCGGTGGACAAGGTGTGTCGCGATGCCAGTACATGTGTGTCCCGCGCTGCGGGTCATGGTTGTGGATGACGAGGAGCTCTTGCGGTCCGGGCTGTCGGACATCCTCGATACCGCACCGGATCTGCGTGTGGTGGCCGCCTGCCGGGGTGGCGAGGCGGTGGAGCTGACACACATGCTGCGGCCGGACGTGGTCCTGGTCGACGTCCGGATGCCCGACGTGGATGGGTTGAGTGTGCTGAGTGATCTGCGCCGGCTGCCCCAACCTCCGCAGGTGGCAATGCTCACCACGTTCGACACGGATGCCTATCTCGGGGAGGCACTGCGCCGCGGGGCTGCTGGATTCCTCCTCAAGGACACCAGCCCGGCCGATCTGGTCAATGCGGTGCGAGCCCTGGGTACGGGCAGCGGTTGCCTGTCGCTGCCACTGGCGCGTCGTCTGCGTGAGTACGGAATTCCTGACCCGGCGAGTGCCGCGCTGGACCGGCTGTCGGCACGCGAACGCGAGGTGCTGGAATTGCTCGTGGACGGACTCTCCAACGCCGACATCGGACACCAACTGCACCTGAGCATGGGGACGGTGAAAGACCATGTCCGCTCGGTGCTGACGAAATTGCGCGTCAACAACCGGGTCCAGGCCGCGGTCCTGGCGATTCGGGCGGGCCTCGGCTCAGCGCCGGTCCGAGTTCGATGAGGAGCCCGATCGGCCATGACGAACCGTGGTGGGACCGGTACTTCCTGGCCCCGCGTGCTGCGGCGCCCCGGTGGACCGGGGATCTGATCCTGGCAGCCATCGGCGTGGTGGACTGCTGGCCCACGCTGAGCACCGGACGCTGGTGGCAGCAGGTGAGTGTTCTGGTGGCGGTAGGTGCTCTCTGGCTGCGCCGACGCCACCCTGCGGCGGCGTTCGCGCTCACTGTGCCGGCACTCTTCGATGGGCAGGCCCTTACTCTGAGCTGCTTCGCTCTGTGCGCCCTGGCCCGGCAGGACCGGAACCGCGGATTGCTCTCGGCGGCCATCGTGGTGGTGATGGTGGGCGATTTGCTGTGCTGGTCTCCGTTCCGCATCTGGGACGGCTTCGCCTGGGCGGGAGTCACGCTTCCCGACGTGGGCCGGCATCTTGCATACGCCATGTTGATCGGCGGTGCCCCTGCCGTGGTGGGTCTGCACTATCGGGCCCGGGTCGAACTTGCCCAGCGAATCGTCGAGTTGGGCGATCTCCGCCACGAAGAACAGCGGCTGCTCTCCCAGCAGGCTGTCCGACAGGAACGGGCTCGTATCGGATGGGAGATGCACGACGTGGTCTCCCACAAGGCCGGGCTCATCGCCGTCCAGGCTGGAGCCCTGTCGGTCACCACGACCGACGCGACGACGCGCCACAAGGCTGAAATACTGCGGCAACTCGCTGTCTCAGCACTTGAGGAGCTCCGCTCCGTCCTCCTGGTTCTGCGCGGCGACGGGTCGTGCTCCCAAGATCCGGCCCTGCGTCCCGGCATCCCCGACTTGGCCCTGCTGGTCGCCGAGAGCGGTGTCGAGGCGCAGCTGTGCATCTCTCCTGCCGTGACCGGCCTTGCCCTGCCCGACACCCTTCACCGCACGGTGTACCGGACCGTTCAGGAGAGCCTGACGAACGTCCGCAAACACGCCCCTGAAGCACCCGCCATCGTCAGCATCGATACCGCCGGCGCACAGCTCCAGGTCACCGTCCGCAATACACCCGGCACGGCAAGACCGCCCGTGCCACTGCCTGGCAGCGCGCACGGGCTCACCGGACTGCGCGAGCGAGCCGCGGTGTTGGGCGGTTCCTGCAAGGGTTTCCGCTCCCCTGACGGCAGCTTTACGGTTCGCCTCGTCCTACCCCTCGCCGCCCGGCCGCCTGGCCACTGATCGTGTGCAAGGGGGGCAGAGTAGCTCCACTGGCTGACGCAGCAGCCGAGTTCGAGGCCGCGCTTGCCAGTGACGTCGCCCGCCCAGGGCGTGCGGATGCGCATCGGGGTTGGAGTACACGCCCCGCGGCCCCGCACTTCTCCCCTCGTGATGGGCGCCTCCATACGCCGCGCCAGGCACAGACCCCCGCCGGACGGATGGCAGCAGCATCCGCCCGGCGGATGGGCGGCCACTGTCCCGTCCGCGAAGCTGATGGCGATCCGGAAGGCTTCCTCACCAGGAACCTTCACCGGCGTGAGCCCTCCCACCGGGGGGAGGGAGGGAGACAGGCGGAGCATGGCCCGAATCCATCGCTTCGCCTGAGGTGCACGCGGTTCTGCTCGGCATGACGATGCCGAGCAGACGGAGAAGCGGGGGTGGTTTCCATCGCGCCGGCCGTTGCGGCCGGGGCCATGACGTTTGCGCCTCCTTCTGAAGGCGCTGCCACCAACTGCTACACCTCCACCCGCGAACTCCATCACCTCATGGTCAGGCGGGGCACGCCTGCCGGGCCCCGACGTCGTTCTTCGCACCGCGGCGACTGAACGGGCGGCAGCGCGGCTCCCCCGTTTCGAGTCCCGCCTCCGACCCCCTTGTCCGCCCCTGGCCAGGCAGTTAGGGTGCGCCGACGAGCGAACCGAAGGAGACGATTCCGTGACCGGGACGGACGAGGCGGAAGCGGCCGCAACCACCACAGACGAGGCGCTCTACGTGCTGACGGCCGCGCTCCTCACGCCCGCGCAGTTCCCGAGCGTGCTCGGCGACGACTACCCCGAGGCATGCGCGGCCCTCGGCCTCGGGCCGTACTCCCAGGGGTACGGGCTCGTCCTCGGCCAGGACGGCACGGGTGCCCGCTGGACCGTGGTCGTCGACGACGTGTCGCTGGTGGCGGTGGCGATCGCCTCCTGGGACTGCGGGATGGAGTACGACCTGTCGCCGGATGAGCGCACGGTGGTGGCAGCACTGCCCGGCTGGCCACTGGAGCTGGCCGTCGCGGCACCGAACGTCCCTGCCCCGCACGACCCCGATCCGGGCCCGGAGGGCCCTCCCCCGCTCACGCCCCCCGATACGAGCGAGTGGGGCCCGGCCCAGCGGCGTCTGGGTGCGGACGCGGTCGCGCTGCAATGGAGCACCTGGCGCGAGCAGTTGGACCGGGACACGTTCGGGTCGCCGCCGGGGAGCGGAGACGTGGAGCATGCACCGGGCGACGGCGAGGCCCCGGGTGCCTCGGCGAATTCCGTCGCGGAGAACGCCGTTCCTGGCGACGCGGTCGTCGGCGCCGCCGAGGAGACCGGGCCGATCCGGCGGACCGACGACACCACCGCGCCCGGGAAGCGCGACCGGACAGACGACAACACCGCATCCGGCGAGCGCGACCGGCCGGACGCGTCGGACGCCTCCGCACCCCCCTCCGGAACCGGCATCCACACCGGCGGCGACACTGGCACGGACACCGGCGCCGACAGCGCGGACGGGCACCGGCACGCCGATGGCGAGGAGGCGGGGGTGCGGCGCGCACTCGCCGCACTCCGCGGCTACCTCGACTCCGCTCCTCCGGTCGGCCGGGTGCGCTCCGCCTTCGCCCCGGGTGGCGCCCGCACCCTGCGGGCCGACGGTCCCGGCTGGTCCCTGGTCGCCAGGACCGATGACATGGCCTTCGTCCTCCTGGACGGCTGCCCCGGCGACGTCCACCCGGTGGCCCGCGACGAGGAACTGCCCGACCTCCTCCAAGCGCTGGACGCGATGGCGGTACGGCCCTCCTGACGGCCGTCGGCCGCCCCGATACCCGCCACGCCTCAACTCACTTGGGTACGAGCCGGGTTGAGGGGCGACACCCCCGTTCCTGACAGCTCAGCCCGCTTCGAAGGACTCACCGCGTCGCGATAGCTCACCCCCGCTTCGGAAGGCTCAACGCGCCGCCCTGGCTCACCGCGCCGCCCTCGCCACCGGACAGGTCACACTCGTTCCAGCGGGCGATGCGGCCCCTCCGGGAACTCGGCCGTGATCGTGTCCCCGGGGCGTATCTCACCACCCGTGCGGACCACGCTCATGATCCCGGCCTTGCGCACGATCGTGCCGTCGGCGTCGCGGCCGACCACCTGCTTGAGGAGACCTTGCTGGAAGGCCTCGATCTGGAGGCACGGGTTGCGCAGCCCGGTGACCTCGACCACCGCTTCCGCGCCGATGTGCAGCAGTGTGCCGGTGGGCAGGCCGAGGAGGTCGATGCCCGCCGTCGTCACGTTCTCGCCGAGCTGGCCGGGGGCGACCTCGAAGCCCTTCTCGGCGACCTCCCCGAAGAGCTCTCCGTGGATGAGGTGGACCTGGCGCAGGTTGGGCTGCGCAGGGTCCTGGGCCACGCGCGAGCGGTGCTTGACCGTCACGCCCGCGTGCACGTCGCCTGCCACGCCGAGGCCGGGCAGCAGCGTGATGCTGTCCCGGTTCGGCTTGGTGAACGCGTACTCACCGTTGCTGCTGACCGCCGTGACCGTTCCCCTGGCGCCATCCACCGCACAGTTCCCCTCTGCCGTTCCCATGATCGACCCGGGCCGGACCGGGCGGGTCAGGCCACTCCCCGGACCCGCTAGCGGCCGAGTTCCTTGCGGGATATGTGACGCAGCCGGCGGCGCTGGCTCGGGTCCAGCATCAGGTAGGCCGCCACGGGGACGCCGATCAGCACCAGCAGGGCGAGCCAGAAGCCGATCAGTGGGATCAGAATGAGCCCCGCCACGACTCCACCGGCGGCGATCATCGCGCGCTTCGACATGTCCGTCGCCTTCCTCTTCGCGGCCCGCGGCCGCTCTTCCTGTCCAGAGAACGCACGGTCACGCCCGCTGGTTCCAGCTGCTTCCACTATGCGTCACTTCCGCAGCGGTGCGCCGACCTCGTGCATGTGCTCCAGGGCCTGCCGGTAGGAGTCGACCAGCGAGGTCTCCGCGTACGGGATGCCGACGGAGACGCAGTGGGCGCGGACCATCGGCTGGGCGAGCCTGAGATGGGGCCGCGGCATGTTCGGGAACAGGTGGTGCTCTATCTGGTAGTTCAGGCCGCCGAGGAACCAGTCGGTGAGCGGTCCGCCGCGAACGTTGCGCGAGGTCAGGACCTGTCGGCGCAGGTGCCCCCACGCCCCGTGCTCGGGGTCGTCGGGGTCCGGCATCTCCATGCCCTTGTGGTTGGGCGCGAAGGTCATGCCGAGGTGCAGACCGAACAGGGCATGGTGCAGCAGGGCGAAGGCAAGCGCCTTGCCCGGCGACATGATCGTCAGGAGCAGGGTCGCGTAGCCGGCGAGGTGAAGCAGGAGGAGCGGGGCTTCCGCGGCACGCTCACGCGGAGGCTGCCTCTTCAGGTCCTGGAATCCGTACACCTTCAGGGCGATGCCCTCAAGGAGCAGCATCGGGAAGAAGAGCCGGGCCTGGTTGCGGGTGAGCCAGCGGGCGAAGCCCTCGCGGTGCTCGGCCTGGCGCTGGGTCCACACGAGGGCGCCGACACCGACGTCGGGGTCCTTGTCCACATGGTTGGGGTTGGCGTGGTGCCGGTTGTGCTTGTCGTTCCACCAGGCGTAGCTCATGCCGAGGAGCAGGTCGCTGTGGAACAGCCCGATCAGCCGGCCCGTGCGCTTGCCGCGGGTGATCTGGCCGTGCCCGGCATCGTGGCCGATGAACGCGCCGCGCGCCCAGAACACGGAGAGCGGGAGGGCCAGCAGCAGGGTCCACCAGGTGTCGCCGGTGAACACCATCGCGGCGACCGTCCCGGCCAGCGCGAGCAGGTTGACGGCGATGCGGGTGACGTACCAGCCGGTGCGCCGGTCGAGCAGGCCCTGCCCCTTCACGGTCCTGAGCAGGGGCGCGAACTCGCTCCCGGCCCGGGGTGGCGCCGGGGCGCCGAGGCCCGTGCTCGGTTGGGGCATGGTGGCCTGTGGCATGACGTCTCCGGTGCTCGGTCGTCCCCCGCAGTTCCCTGCGCTGACCTCACTGAACGTACGGACCGGCACCCCTTGACGACCATGGAGTCACCCCCCGTCTCCTGACGGGGGGTTGCCCCGCACTCGTGGGTGGTGCTGGCAACACCCGCCCGTGTCGCATGTGACGCGCGTCACTACGGGAAGCCTCCGCCCGGCCGTCCGTTCCTGTACCCTCGGCCGCTCCGGCCAACGTAGTCAAATTTGAGGAATGCGTTAACGCTGTGCAGAGGCTCCCTGCTCCCACGCCGTCCCAGCTCGCCGAACTCGCCCGCTGTTCCGTGACCTTCCTGCCCGCCGACCCCTCCCGCACCGGCCGCATCGCCTTCTGGAACCCCGAGGGCGAAGAGCCCCCGGCCGCCCCCGGCACCATCGAGGACCTGACCGTCGTCGGCGCGGACGCGACCCCCCGTTCCGTACGCGCCCTCCTGCTGCCCGCCCGGGACGCCCTGCCCGTCCTGACCCGCGCCCGCGCCCTCAGCGACGCCTCGCGCGCGGCCGCCTTCTGGGGCACGGCCGCGCTGCTCGCGCTCCAACTCGCCGCTCGGGGGCTCCTGTTGCCTGGTCTCACCACGAGCGACCACGACGCGTGGCGGGTCGGACCGCTCGGGGCCGACGAGCTGGACAAGGTGCGCGAGCTGGCCGCCGCGATGCCGCCCGAGGCCCACGCCGTACCGCTGGACGCCGAAGGGCCCCTCCTCCTGCCCGAGCCCGTGCGGCTGCTGCGGGCCTTCCTCGACGCGGTCGCGGACGGGCTGCCCCGCACCCCGGCCGCCGGCCACGCGACGGGCTCCCCCGCGTTCGCCGCCGAGCCCCCTCGGCGGATGCCCGAGCAGCGGGCCTGGGCCGCGGATGTGGCCGCCGGGCACGACGCGGGCGTACGGATCTCGCTGCGGGTCGAGCTGCCGGGGCTCGCGTCCGCCGACCCCGAGAGCGCGGGACCGGTGTTCCGGGCAGTGCTCCAGTTGCACAGCGTCAGCGACCCCGCGCTGGTGGCCGACGCCGCCTCGGCGTGGGCCTCATCCGGCACGGCGGGTGCGTTCGGGC
This sequence comes from Streptomyces xanthochromogenes, assembly GCF_014650455.1. Taxonomy (GTDB): domain Bacteria; phylum Actinomycetota; class Actinomycetes; order Streptomycetales; family Streptomycetaceae; genus Streptomyces; species Streptomyces xanthochromogenes. Next base: position 765,636 of record NZ_BMUZ01000003.1, read on the forward strand.
CCCGGGCCCGCATGGACACCCTGCTCGCCCTGCGCCGGGCGGCCCGCGCCTGGGACCCGCTGGCCCCGCTGCTCTCGACCGCCGTGCCGGACGCGGTCGAGCTGGCCGACGAGGAGGCGGCCGAACTGCTCGGCCCGGCCGCCCGGGCACTGGCCGCCATCGGCGTTCAGGTCCACTGGCCCAAGGAGCTCTCCCGCACACTGACCGCGAAGGCCGTGATCGGCCCGCCCGAACAGGGCCCCGAACGGATCGAATCCGCCGGCCCCTCCCTGCTCTCTGCGGATGCGCTGCTCGCCTTCGACTGGTCGTTCGCCCTGGGCGACACGGAGTTGAGCCGGCAGGAGCTCGACGCGCTGGCCGAGGCGAACCGCCCCGTCGTGCGCCTTCGCGACCAGTGGGTGCTCGTCGATCCGGAGGAGGTACGGCGCGCCCGCACGGCACAGGACCGCAAGGTGACCCCCGTCGACGCACTGGCGGCCGTCCTGACCGGCTCGACGGAGATCGACGGGCGCCGGGTCGAGGTGGCCGCGACGGGCTGGCTCGCCCGGCTGCGCGACCGGCTCGCCGACCCCGAGGGCGACCGCGAGCAGCCCATCGCCCAACCATCGGCGCTCACCGCGCAGTTGCGCGACTACCAGCTCCGCGGACTCAACTGGCTTGCCGACATGACCTCGTTGGGCCTCGGCGGCGCTCTCGCCGATGACATGGGTCTCGGCAAGACCATCACCCTCATCGCCCTGCATCTGCACCGCCAGAGCGATCCGGCAACGGCCGGACCGACCCTCGTCGTCTGCCCGACTTCCCTCATGGGCAACTGGCAGCGCGAGATCGAGAAGTTCGCACCCGGCACCCCGGTGCGCCGCTTCCACGCGTCCGCGCGCTCCCTCGAAGCGCTGGTGGACGGCGAGTTCGTCCTCACCACCTACGGCACGATGCGGCTCGACGCCGCCAGGCTGGCGGCCGCCCACTGGGGCATGGTCGTCGCCGACGAGGCCCAGCACGTCAAGAACCCGTACTCCGCGACGGCCAGGCAACTGCGCACCATCGAAGCCCCGGCCCGCGTGGCCCTGAGCGGCACTCCGGTCGAGAACAACCTCTCGGAGCTGTGGGCGATCCTCGACTGGACAACGCCCGGACTGCTCGGAAAGCTCGCCGCGTTCCGTACCAGGTACGCGTCCGCCGCCGAGAGCGGCCAGGACCCGGCGGCCGCCGAGCGGCTCTCCCGCCTGGTGCGGCCCTTTCTGCTGCGCCGCCGCAAGTCCGATCCGGGCATCGCTCCCGAGCTGCCGCCCAAGACCGAGACCGACCGGGCCGTCTCGCTCACCAAGGAGCAGACCGGTCTGTACGAGGCGGTGGTGCGCGAGACCCTCGCCGAGATCTCCGGCGCCGACGGCTTCGAACGGCGGGGGCTCGTGATGAAGCTGCTGACCGCGCTCAAACAGATCTGCAACCACCCCGCGCAGTACCTCAAGGAGGAAAGCCCCACGATCAGCGGCAGGTCGGGGAAACTGGAGCTGCTCGACGAGCTCTTGGACACCATCCTCGCCGAGGACGGTTCGGTGCTCGTCTTCACGCAGTACGTGCAGATGGCCCGGATCGTCGAGCAGCATCTGGCGGCCCGTGGCGTGCCGACGCAGTTTCTGCACGGCGGGACGCCCGTGGCACGCCGCGAGCAAATGGTCCAGCGGTTCCAGGACGGTCAAGTCCCGGTGTTCCTGCTGTCGTTGAAGGCTGCGGGCACCGGCCTCAACCTCACCCGGGCCGGCCATGTCATCCACTACGACCGCTGGTGGAACCCGGCCGTCGAGGCCCAGGCCACCGACCGCGCCTACCGCATCGGCCAGACCCGGCCGGTCCAGGTCCACCGTCTGATCGCGGAGGGCACCATCGAGGACCGCATCGCCGAAATGCTGGACCACAAGCGGGAGTTGGCGGACGCGGTGCTCGGCTCCGGCGAGTCCGCCCTGACCGAACTGTCCGATGCGGAACTGACCGATCTGGTGGCGCTGCGAGGGAGCGGACGATGAACGGCACATTCGAGAACGAGGGTGCGTTCGGGAACGTCCCCGCCTGCGAGGACGAGCGCACCTTCGGGCCGCTGCCGCCCGCACAGGGACGTGGCTTCGCGAGCACCTGGTGGGGTCAGGAGTGGCTGAAGGCTTTGGAGGACACGGCTCTCGACGGGCAGCAGCTCAAGCAGGGACGGCGGCTGGCCCGCGCGGGCGCGGTCGGCGCGTTGACGGTTCGGCCCGGCCGGATCACGGCGGTGGTACGGGACCGGGACGGATCGCAGTACCGCGGCGACGTACTGCTCCAGGAGCTGGACGAGGACGACTGGGACCGGTTCCTCACGATGGCGGCGGAACGCGCGGGCCACATCGCGGCACTCCTGGACCGCGAGATGCCGCCGCACCTGGTGGAGGACGCGGCAGCCTCGGGCATCGAACTCCTGCCGGGCATAGGCGACTTGGAGCCCGAGTGCAGCTGCGGCGCCTGGGACCACTGCCCGCACACGGCGGCGCTCTGCTACCAGGTGGCGCGGCTGCTCGACCAGGATCCGTTCGTCCTCCTCCTGATGCGCGGGCGCGCGGAACGGCCCCTGCTCGACGCCCTTCAGGAGCGCGGCGCAACCCCGGCCTCGGCACCGGGTGAGCCCGAGACGCCGCGAGGCGTACCGGCCCAGGAAGCGTTCGCGGCATGGGACATCGTGCCGCCGCTCCCCGCCCTGCCTACGCTCCCCACGGAACCGGGCGCCCCCGCCCGCCTGGACACCGAGACCCCGCCGGAGCCGGGGATCGACCCGGCGGCACTGGAGTTCCTCGCGGCCGACACAGCGGCCCGCGCCCATCTCCTGCTGGCAGACGCTCTCGCACCGGGACACGAACTACAGCCCTTCGAGTGTGAATTGACGGTGGATCAGGATTGCGTTCGCCTGGCGGCGGCTTGCCGGGACAGCCGTATCGCGGCACGGCTCGCCGACGCGGCGGGGCGCCGTGCCCCTGCGTTCTCCGCGGCCGTACGTGCGTGGCGGCTCGGCGGGGCCGCCTCGCTCGGCGCGCTGGAGGATGAGTGGACGCCGACACCGGAGGAACTGGCCCGGGCCACGGCCGGGCTCGACCGGGCCTGGGCCGAGGACGAACGTCCGGCGCTTCGCGCCACCGGCGGCAATCGGTGGACCGTGACCGGGCGGGACGCCCAGCTGCGGCTCGGCCACGACGGGCGCTGGTGGCCCTACCGCAAGGAACGCGGACGCTGGTTCCCCGCCGGCCCGCCGGACCGGGACCCGGCGGCCGCACTGGAGACGATGGACTCCACACCCACCGAGTGAGAGCCGGGCCCTCCGCCTCCAACCATGCCTGTCGTCACGGCAGTTGACGCGGGACGGCGGCCGACACCAGACCGTCCGACAGAGGTCCCGTCGGGACGCTGCCGGGCAGATCCGTGGGGAAGTCACTCGGAAGGTCGGTCGGGAATCCGCTCGGCAGGCCCGTGGGCAAGTTCGTGGGCAAGTCCGAAGGCAGGGAGGGCAGTTCGGAGGGCAGCGAGGAGGGGAATCCGCTCGGCAGGCTCAGTGAGGGCGTCGGCGCGGGGCTCACGGTGCCGCCCGGGGCCGGGCTCCCAGGCTTTTCGCCACCGCCGCCCCGGGTGACCGCGAACGCGAGGGCGGCGAGGGCCAGCACGGCAACCACGATCGCGAGCGCCAGGAAAGGGCCTCGGCGACGCCCGCCGCCGCCCGGCGGTCGCGTCGACGGTTCCGGAGGTGGCGGCGGCCCGAAACCGCCTCCCGGCGGCGGCCCATAACCCTGCCCGTGCGGTGGACCGGGCGGTCTGGGCGGTACGGGCGGAGTGGCCATACCCATCAGAGTCGGCGTAAAGGGGGCGCATCCGCGACCCCCTTGCGGAAGTTGCCCGAACCCGCGCGAGGGTGCGCCCCGGGCGCCCACCCCGCCCGCACCCCCGTCCTCTTCCACCCCGCACACCCCGGACCGTACGGTAACTACCGTGTGATGCCTGCCCGTTGACCGACCGAGGGAGCCGATCGTGGCGGGGGAATCCAGCAGGGACACCGGCACCGGGCTCGCGCGGAACGCCGTGGGACTGCGCGAGGTCCTCTTCCAGAGCGTCACCGCGATGGCGCCCGCGGCGGCCGTCGCGGCCTCCATTCCGGCGGGCGCCGCGTTCGCGGGCGGCAGCCTGCCGCTGTCGGTCCTGGGGGCATTGGTGGCGTGCCTGTTCACCGCCTCCTGCGTGGCGGAGCTCGCGCAGCATCTTCCGGCCGCCGGATCGGTCGCCACCTACAGCGCCCAGGGCCTGCATCCCGCGGTCGGGTTCCTGGTCGGCTGGGGCTACGTGTTCGTCGAGGCCCTGGTGCCGCCGCTCCTTCTGTTGCAGCTGGGTTTCACCACGGCGGGCACCCTGCACCAGCAGTGGCCGTCGTATCCGGCGGACCTGTGGTGGCCCTGGTCGCTGGCCGGGGCCGTCGTCATCGCGGTCGCGGGCTACTTCGGGGTGCGGGCCTCGGCGCGGTTCGGCACCGTGCTCGGCATCTTCGAAATCCTGGTGTTCGTCGCCTTCGCCGTGATGCTGATCGTGGCCGCCGGATCCGGCAACACCCTTTCGGTGTTCGGCACTTCGCACACCGCGCACGGCTACGGCGGTTTCGGCGGCGTGTTCGCCGGGTCCGTGTACACGGTGCTCGCCTTCGCCGGATTCGAGGCGGCGGCACCGCTCGCCGAAGAAGCGAAGGACCCCCGCCGCACCATGCGACGGGCGGTGTTCGGGGCGGCTCTGGCGATCGGAGTGGTGTACGTCCTCACCACGTACGCGATGGCGGTCTACTTCGGCCCCGACCGGTTCTCGGGATTCGGCGCCGCGGGCGACGCCTCGTGGGAGGGCGTGGCCCGCGCCTCGTTCGGCCTCTTCTGGGTGATCCTGTTTCTGGCCGTGGTCAACTCGACGGTGGCGAACGCCAATGCCTGCTCCAACGTGTCGACGCGCACCGCCTTCGCCCTCGGCCGGATCGGCGTCTTCCCGCGCGCCTTCGCCCGGCTCCACCCGCGCCGCCGCTCCCCCGTGACGGGCGTCGCCGTGCAGTTCGTGGTGGCGGTGGCCGCGATGCTCGGGCTCGGCCTGGGATACGACCCGGTCACGGCGTTCGCGCTGCTCGCCACGGTCATCGTCACCGTGATCATCGGCGTGTACATCGTGGCCGATGTGGCCTGCGCCGGATATTTCCTGCGGCGTCGGCGCGACCTCTTCAGCCCGCTGCGGCACCTGGTGTTCCCGGCGCTCGGCATCGCCGCGTTCGTCCCCGCGCTCCTCACGGCGGCGGGCATACCGGCGTTCGGCTTCGTCGCCGAGCTGGCACCTCCGGTGTCGTACGCCGGGCCCGTCGTCGCGGTCTGGATGGCAGCCGGGATCGTGGTGCTCGCGGTGCTCGCGCGCCGCTACCCGGATCGGCTGGCACAGACCGGCAAGGTTCACCTCATCGATCCCGATGAGGAACACGAGCAGACAGGAGCGGTACGAGGATGAGCGACGACCCGGTGGTCCTGACCGTGCGGCCCAAGGAGAACGAGTACGCCTGGACGTTCGGCGGCGCGGCGCCGGTCGCCCGCATCGCGCCCGGTACCGTCCTCGACCTCTTCACCGAGGACTGCTTCGCCGGGCGGGTGCGCTCCGAGCACGATCTGGTGTCCCGCGTCTGCGAGTTCCCGTTCCTCAACCCGCAGACCGGTCCCTTCCACGTGGAGGGTGCCGAGCCGGGCGACACACTGGCCGTGCACTTCGTGTCGATCCGGCCCGCGCGGGACTGGGCGGCATCCACGACCGTCCCCCTGTTCGGCGCGCTCACCTCCACCCATGCCACGGCGACGCTCCAGCCGCCGCTGCCCGAAGTGGTGTGGATGTGGGAGCTCGACCGTGCGCGCGGGACGTGTCTGTTCCGGGCCCGGGAGAGCGGCTTCGAGATCGAGCTGCCGATGGACCCGATGCACGGCACGGTCGGGGTGGCCCCGGCCAATCTGGAGGTCCGCTCGGCCCTGGTCCCCGACGCGCACGGCGGGAACATGGACACGCCCGAGATGCGGGCCGGTGTGACGTGCTACCTGGGCGTCAACGTGGAGGGCGCGCTGTTCAGCCTCGGTGACGGGCACGCCCGCCAGGGCGAGGGCGAGACCTGCGGGGTGGCCGTGGAGTGCGCCATGAACACCGTGGTCGTGGTGGAGCTGCTCAAGGGCGTGGCAACGCCCTGGCCGCGCATCGAGTCCGACACTCACATCATGTCGACGGGATCGGCCCGCCCCCTCGAAGACGCCTTCCGCATCTCGCAGTTGGACCTGGTGCGGTGGCTGGAGCGGGACTACGGCCTGTCCGAGCTGGACGCGTACCAGCTGGTGAGCCAGGCGGGTGAGGCCCCGCTTGCCAATGTGTGCGACACCAACTACACCTGTGTCGCCAAGATCCGCAAGGAGTGGCTGCCCCGGCAGGGCGAGCCGCACCGCGGCCTGCACCGTCACCTCAGGGAGCGGACCGGTCAACTACCGTTCTTCCCCGCCTAGTTCAGGAGCCCGTCGATGAACCGAAGAAGACTCCTCCAGGGCGCGGCCGCCACGGTCGGCGCCGGCTTCCTTTTCCCGGCTACGAAGGCGGCGGCGGACGGCACCACCGACTATCCGGGGGCGCATTGGCTGGCCGCTTCGGCGTCCAACTACACGGCTTCGAGCAGGCCTTCGGCCTACGCGATCGACCGCGTCATCATCCACGTCACACAGGAGACGTGGACGAACACCCTCAGCATCTTCCAGAATCCGGCCAAGCAGGTGTCCGCGCACTATGTGACGCGCTCGGCCGACGGATACATCGCGCAGATGGTCCGGGAGCACGACATCGCCTGGCACGCGGGGAACTGGGACTACAACACCCGCAGCATCGGCATCGAGCACGAGGGCTGGGTCGATCAGCCGGCCTACTTCACCGACGCGCTGTACGAGCGTTCGGCGGCCCTCACCGCGAACATCTGCGACCGGTACGGCATCCCGAAGGACCGCGAGCACATCCTCGGCCACTACCAGGTCCCCGGCACCGACCACACCGACCCCGGGCCGGAGTGGGACTGGGTCCGGTACATCCGACTGGTCAACTTCGCCTGATCGTCCGGTGCTTCGGCCGTGGGGCCTCCCCCGAAGCTCCGGTTCCGCACTCCTTGCCGCAGCGTCCCGCCGCGACGACGATGGAGGCGGCCCATACGGCGTGCGGGGAGGCCCTGAGTGACGGACAGGCGTGACGAGTCCTGGGTGGCCCTCGATGCCGGGACGGATCCGAGCGAGCACAGCGGTCGACTGCGGCGCGCACACGAGCAGTTCACGACCGCGGGACGGGTGACGCGCCCGGTTCGGCCGCTGGTCGCGGCATCCTGGCAGCGCTCCGCGCGGGCCCGCGTCAGCCCGGACGGCGCTGCCTGTGTGGAGCTCTCCGATGAGGACCTCGCGGCCTGCCGCGACGGCCATCCGCTCGCGCGCGTCATGCCGCTGATACGGGAGCTGACCGGGGCGTACGCCGGTGACGGCGAGCACCTGGTCGCGGTGTGCGACGCGCAGGCGCGGCTCCTGTGGGTCGAGGGGCATCCGCGGATCCGGGGTGCGGCCGGGCGCATGAACTTCGTACCCGGCGCCCGCTGGGCGGAGTCGGCCGTGGGGACCAACGCGCCGGGCACCGCCCTGGCCGAGGACCGGCCGGTCCAGGTCTTCTCGGCCGAGCACTTCCGCCGCCCGGTACAGCGCTGGACCTGCGCCGCGGCCCCCGTGCACGACCCGCGGACCGGACGGCTGCTCGGCGCGGTGGACCTGACCGGCGGCGACGGCCTCGCCCATCCGCACAGCCTCGGTTTCGTCCAGGCCGTCGCGCGGGCCGCCGAGTCCGAACTCGCCCTGCTGGCACCGCCGCCCGCCCCCGAGGCGATCGCTCTCGGCGCGCTCGGCCGGGACGAGGCGCTGCTCGTCGCGGGCGGCCGCAAGCTGCGCCTGAGCCGGCGGCACAGCGAGATCCTGGTCCTGCTCGCCCGCCACCCCGAGGGCCTGACGGGCGATGAGCTCCTGGTGGCACTGTACGAGGACGAGGGGGTCAGCCCCGTGACCCTGCGCGCCGAACTGTCGCGGCTGCGGCGGCTGTTGGGCCCCGAGCTGCTCGCCTCGCGCCCCTACCGGCTGACCGCGCCGGTCGACGCGGACTTCGACACGGTGGCCCGGCGGCTCGGCTCGGGCGCGGTGGCCGCGGCAATGACGGTCTACGCCGGCCCTCTCCTGCCCGGCTCACAGGCACCCGTCGTGGCCCGCCTGCGCCGGCGCCTGGCAGATCAACTGCGTGCCGCACTGATCGCACGCGCCGATCCCGGCCTTCTCGCCGACTGGGCGTACAGCCCCTGGGGCGCGGAGGACCTGCCGGTGTGGCAGGCCCTGGCGACGGCGCTGCCGAGATGCCAACAGGCCTCGGTGCGGGTCAAGTTGAGGGAGCTGGCGGCAGAGCAGGGGCTCGCAACGGGGTCGCAACGTCCGGGTGCCTAGTCTGCGCGGCGTGTGCCGTCCAAGGGCGGGCGGCGCGGCAGAGGGAGGCCCACGCAGATGACCCGTTACGCAGCGCCCGGCACCGAGGGTGCGCTCGTCTCGTTCGAGTCCCGCTATGACAACTGGATCGGCGGCGAGTACGTACCGCCGCGGCTCGGCCAGTACTTCGAGAACCCGAGCCCCGTCAACGGCCGCCCCTTCACCGAGATCGCGCGGGGCACCGCCGAGGACGTCGAGCTGGCGCTGGACGCGGCGCATGCGGCCGCGCCCGCGTGGGGACGTACCTCGCCCGAGGCCCGCGCGAACGTCCTGCTGAAGATCGCGGACCGGATGGAGACCCATCTGGAGGAGCTGGCGATCGCCGAGAGCTGGGAGAACGGCAAGCCCGTCCGGGAGACTCTGGCCGCCGACATCCCGCTCGCCATCGACCACTTCCGCTACTTCGCGGGTGCGCTGCGGGCCCAGGAGGGCACGCTCAGCGAGATCGACGACGACACGGTGGCGTACCACTTCCACGAGCCGCTGGGCGTGGTCGGCCAGATCATCCCGTGGAACTTCCCGATCCTGATGGCGGTGTGGAAGCTGGCCCCGGCGCTGGCGGCGGGCAACGCGGTGGTCCTCAAGCCCGCCGAACAGACCCCGGCGTCCATCCACTTCTGGATGAGCCTGGTGGCGGACCTCATCCCGCCGGGCGTGCTGAACATCGTCAACGGTTTCGGCGTCGAAGCGGGCAAGCCGCTGGCGTCGAGTCCGCGCGTGGCGAAGATCGCGTTCACGGGCGAGACCACGACGGGGCGGCTGATCATGCAGTACGCCTCGGAGAACATCAAGCCCGTCACGCTTGAGCTGGGCGGCAAGTCCCCCAACATCTTCTTCGACGACGTCTGGGCGCGTGACGACGACTTCCGCGACAAGGCGCTCGAAGGCTTCACCATGTTCGCCCTCAACCAGGGCGAGGTCTGCACCTGCCCCTCCCGCGCCCTGATCCAGCGCGGCCACTACAGCGAGTTCCTGGAGGCGGCGATCGCCCGCACGGAACAGATCGTGCCGGGGCACCCGCTGGACACCGACACGATGATCGGCGCCCAGGCCTCCAACGACCAGCTCCAGAAGATCCTCTCCTACCTGGACATCGGCCAGCAGGAGGGCGCGAAGATCCTGACGGGTGGTCAACGCGTGCATCACGGGGGCGAGTTGGAGGGTGGCTACTACGTCCAGCCGACCATCTTCGAGGGCGACAACCGCATGCGGATCTTCCAGGAGGAGATCTTCGGCCCGGTGGTCGCGGTGACGTCGTTCACCGACTTCGACGACGCGATCGGAACGGCGAACGACACCCTGTACGGCCTGGGCGCGGGCGTATGGACCCGCGACACGAACACGGCCTACCGCGCCGGCCGGGCCATCCAGGCGGGCCGCGTCTGGACCAACTGCTACCACGCGTACCCGGCACACGCCGCGTTCGGCGGCTACAAGCAGTCGGGCATCGGGCGCGAGACGCATCGGATGATGCTGGATCACTATCAGCAGACGAAGAACCTGTTGGTGTCGTACTCGCCGAAGAAGCTGGGCTTCTTCTAAACGCCAAGAAAGGGCGCCTGAGCAGGGGATTTACCTGCCGGGCGCCCTTTGTCGTACGCATTCAGGATGCAGGTCACAATACGTACCTACTCCCGATATCTGCTAGCCCTATCCCGACTCTGACCAGCAGTTCCGGGGCACGTCCGGGCCAGGCCCCCGTCTCTCACCCCCGCGCACCGCCCTCCGCCGCCTCCCACCGCTCCATCGGCTTCTCGATCAAAGGGTTGGCGTGATCCCGCGCCTCGGCCAGGAACTTGGCGTAGTGACGGAGGAGCACCTGAATGCTCTGCCCGGCTCGGCGCGCACACTCCGCGGGGTCGGTGCCCGCCACCATGAAGGCGGCGCGAGGCGGCCCGGGCCCCAGGGGAGGGTGTTCGCAGAGACTATTGCGGACGGTCAGGCGTCCGCGTTGTGGCGTGATTCGTTTCGGGCGCGGTGTTCCTCATTGATGCGGCGGGCTTCTTCGAGCTGGTCCTCAAGGATGACAATGCGGCAGGCGGCTTCGATGGGGGTGCCCTGGTCGACGAGTTCGCGGGCGCGGGCGGCGATGCGCAGCTGGTAGCGGGAGTAGCGGCGATGTCCGCCCGCGGAGCGCAGCGGGGTAATGAGGCGGGCCTCGCCGACGGCACGCAGGAAACCCTGGGTGGTGCCGAGCATGTCGGCGGCCCGGCCCATGGTGTAGGCGGGGTAGTCGTCGTCATCGAGCCGGCCGAACGAATCGTCTGCTGTCATTGCACCTCTCTCATGGCACTGGAACGCGCTTGAGGGGCCCGGGTGCCATATGGCACCCGGGCCCCGAAGGAACTTGCTACACCATCTGCCGGCCTGCGTACTGCGCCGACCTTCTGTGTCCGCATGTCCACCCGAGCGAGGGCGGGAAATGCGGGGATCGCGGTTGCTCGACCGGAGACCACCTCACTATCGATGTCCTGCGGTACCCGGACCCGTGACAGTGTCCGGGCGATCCTGATGGCGTTTTGGCTCCTCCGTTCTTTCCCTCTTGATCAACTACCTGTTACCAGGGAACTGCCTACTGCTCTGCACTGCTTTTAACGCGGGTACTGCTGGTGATGCGTACTACTCCGTGGCCTGTGTCAGCGCCACCCGTCGTCGGCAGCCAGCCCCGTCACCCGTCCTGCGTCTGCTCTGGCTTAGAACCCCACTGCCGAACCTCCTGGTGCGCGCGCCCGCAGCCGACGCCTTCACCGAGGTACCACTCACTGCCTTCGCTGCTGGGTACTGCCACCTGCACTTACCAGTACTGCCACTGCGTGTACTGCGGTACTGCTCTTGGCGGCCCCTGATCACCGCGGGCCGCCCGGTGCGGTGGTCAGTCCCGTCGCCGTCCTGCAACAACCCTGGCTTCGACACTCCACCACCGCACCGTTCAGCGAACTGCAACTGCGGTACTGCTGCCTGGCAGTTCATCTCTGCCAGGCCCTGCGGTCTTCTTGGCTACGACCGAAACCATACTCACACCGCAACCCAATGTCTACTCCAGCCAACACAGATTTCCGAGCCCTCGACAGGGAGATAATCGATGTCGAGCAGAGACACAGCGGCGCGTTCCGTGACGGGTCCTGCGACCGGTCCTCGGCCGGGGGTCAGAGGGCGAAGGTGGCGGTGATGCGTTTGCCGTGGGGCAGCAGGGCGACGGTCACCGTGGTGGCGAGCTTCTGGACGATCGCCCAGCCGCAGCCTCCGAGTGCGCCCGGGTCCACCGGTTCGCCCGTGCGGGGCGTGGTGTGGCTGGCGTCCTCGACCTGGAGGCGTAGACGGGCGTCGTCCTGGTCCAGGTCGGCGCTGAACGCGGTCAGTCCGCCGCCGTGCACGATCGCGTTGGCCACGAGTTCGGTGACCGCGAGCTGGGCGTCGCCCTGCACTCGGGCGGTGTCGCCCGTACAGCGCTGAAGCAGTCCTCTCACCAGCGCCCGTGCCCCGGCGGCGGGCGCCATCTCGCGCCCCAGTCCCCCGTCGGCGAGCTCGGCGCAGGGGGTGAGGGGCTGAGGGTCAGGCTGGGGGTCCGGGGCGGAGACGAGGTCGGACATGAAGCGGCCTCCAGACGCGCAAGGACGAGACAGTGCTGGGCACAGTGTGGCGATTTTCTTGCGTGTGCCCGCTTCGCGACAACCAATGCCCGCCCTCCCGCCCTCTGCGGCCCCATTCGGCTGACGCCTCCGGTGAGCAGGCGGGGCAGGATGTGATCGAGTTTTTGTCCCACATACTTTGAGCGGTCCCGGGTAGAGAGGCAGCGGACCGAGATCAGCACAGGATAAGGACGGCTTTTCATGGCAGCGGTGGCGGGACCGGAGACGCTGGGCGCGGCGGCAACGGGCACGATGGAGCGTGGTGCTGCGGTGGCGGCGTCCGTTGACCTTCCGTGGGTGCAGGACACGGACAAGGTCGCCCCGCGGGACGCGCGTGCACTGTCGAAGGTGTTCTTCGACCGGCTCCAAACTCTGGAGGAGGGCACGCCGGAGTATCAGTACGCGCGGAACACGCTGATCGAGATGAACATGACGCTGGTCCGCTTCGCGGCGAGCCGCTTCCGCAACAGTGGCAGCGGCGAGATGGACGACATGATCCAGGTCGGCATGATCGGCCTGATCAAGGCGATCGACCGCTTCGACCTGTCCCGCGAAGTCGAGTTCACTTCCTTCGCGGTGCCCTACATCGTCGGCGAGATCAAGCGGTTCTTCCGCGACACCACCTGGGCCGTGCATGTCCCCCGCCGCCTCCAGGAACTGCGCACCGAGATCGCCAAGGCGAAGGAACACCTCGCCCTGCAGCTCGACCGCGACCCCACCGTGAAGGAACTGGCCGCCCACCTCAAGCTGGACGAGGACGACGTCATCGACGGGATCGTCGCCTCCAACGGCTACACCGCCGGCTCCCTCGACATGTCCGCCGACACGGAAGACAGCAGCCAGTCGGCCGGCGCCAAGGCCCGTACCCTCGCAGACTTCATCGGCGAAGAAGACCCCGGCATGGAAAGGGTCGAGAACCTGCACGCCCTGGCGCCGCTCATGGAGCAGCTCGACGAACGCGAACGACGCATCGTGAACCTGCGTTTCGGACTGGAGCTGACCCAGGCCCAGATCGGCACCGAACTCGGCATCTCCCAAATGCAGGTCTCCCGCCTCCTCACCCGGATCCTGGCCAAGCTCCGCACCGGCATGCTCCCCGAGACCGCCTGACCCCGGCAGAAGCCCCTATCCTCCTGCGAGGCGGGTCCGTGCGGTAAGCGGACCCGCCTTCCGCACATCGGACATCCGATCTACTGAGTCAGGGCACTCCTCCCCCGCCGGACCTTGACGCTGACAGCATTTCCACCGGACATCTCCTGAGGCGGTCGCTCTGCCTTTCGCGACCAGGAAGCGGGGCTCGTCTCCGGATTCTGCTGCGGCCGGAACATTGTCGCTTTCGAGGGGGCGGAGGGCTGTGGTGCCGCATGCCTGTGGCGGGGTCACACCCTGGTCTTTCACCGCCGGCTGGGCTGGGCCGTCGACGTCGACAGCGGCTTCGAACGGGACGAGTTCGACGACCTCGATCCCGTCTACGCCATCGCGGTCCATCACCCCGGCAACGCCGTTGTGGGCTGCGTACGCGTCCTGCCGACCACCGGCCCGAACATGCTCCGCGACGTGACAGCGTTCCATTCCGCCCTGCAAGGCCGGCCCGCGCCCTGCTCGCCGCGCATCTGGGAGCCAGCAGGTTCGCCGTCCTTGCCACATCGACTCCGTACTGTGCACGGCCTACAGCTTCGCCGTCGCCGACCTGGTCGCACTCGGAGAACCGGCTTCGCCGCAAGGCACCTCCGGCCAACTCATCCACTGAAACCGCCGACCGAGATCGCTGCCACAAGCCGACGCCCGGACAAGACATTTGACGCATCGCCAGAACACGGCTCGGGCCGTCGGCGGGATCGGCGGCGGAACGGTTCGGGAGTGCTGCAACCGTGCCCCCACCCGGCGCGGCAAGACGTAAGCGGCCCGCGCACGGAGGCGTCGCCCGAATCCGGACCACGCCCCTACGCACCCCCGCGCCGCGCGCGATCCGGCGCACCCCCGCAGCGTCGACCGGGGTGCCGTCGTGCCTGGCGTTCCACACCCGAAGCGCTGTCGCGGCGAAAGGAATCCCAGCCGCCGCGGGATCAGCGCAGCGAGGAGCCGTCCTGCTTCAGCTGCATCTGCGGGCGCCCTGTCACCAGGAGCCAGGCCGGTAGCGACGCGATGCACATGAGGGCCAGGATCGCGGGCGATGCCACGAGTACGGCGGCCGTGAACAGGCTGATCCAGCCCTGCCGGGTGATGGCGAGGAGCATGCCGAGTACGCCGGCCGAGACACCGACGGAGGGGTTCACCGCCGGCACGAGCGCATGCGCGCACAGACCGAAGGCGGCTCCGATGAACACGGCCGGGAAGATCCGCCCTCCTCGGAATCCGCAGGACGCCGCGATCACGAGTGCCGCCAGCTTCACGAGGGCCATGACGGCGAACCGACCGGCCGACCACCCGTCCGGGTCGGCGGCCAGCTCGCCCACCTCGTGCAGGCCCTTGAACAGGGTCAAGTGCCCGCCCAGGGCGCCGAGCAGACCGAGTACGAGCCCGCCGAGCGGCAGCATCAGCATCGGGTGCCGCAGTTGGCCGAAGGCGCGGTGCACGTACGGGAAGAGGCAGACGGCCAGCATGCCGAGCGCCGCGGCCAGGCAGGCCAGCACGACCGCGCCGAGCAGGTCGCCCCACCCGGGCTTCCCGAAGGGCGGCAGGCCGAGGTCGAAGGAGGGCGAGGCGAGAAGCGTCGTCGTCACCGCGCCCGCCGCGGCGGCGAGCAGCGGACCGAAGAGGTTGTCCCACAGCGACCCCTTCACCGGCAGGGGCTTGCCCGCCAGCGCTTCGGAGACAACGAGGGCGGCGGCGACGGGCGTGCCGAAGAGTGCGCCGAGCGTCGCAGCGGTGGCCAGCGGCACCCACATCCGTCCCGGGGCCTTCGGCACCGCCCTGGTCCCGAGCCAGAACGCGAGCGCGGCGTTGGCGGCGATGATCGGATTCTCCGGGCCCAGGCTGGGACCACCGGCGAGCATCAAGACGTTGGCGACGAGCAGTCCCGGCACCACATGGGCCCGCAGCGGCTCCGACTCGCCGAGGCCGAGCGTGGCGGGGTCGGGGCCCGCGTGTCCGGGCGCCTTCCACACCACGAGCCCGACCAGAACGCCCGTCAGGGTGAGGACGGCGATCATCCACAGCGACGAGTAGCCGCCGATGCCGAGCGCACCGGGAAGGTCCTTCCACCACACGTCTTCGAGCCTCTCGGCCACCGCACTGATCGCGAGGAACAGCAGGCTGCATCCCACCCCCACCGCAAGAGCGGGCACGACGACAGGCAGCAGGGTGCGGGCCGAGACGGACGGGAGGGCCGCGGGGGCCGTCGGCGCGACATCGCCTGGAGTAGTCACGAGATCACCCTAGGTGATGGGTTCGCTCGTGCTCCACCTTCACCATCCCGTACGCGGCGGGAGTGGCCCGGCCCGGCGGAACCCTTTCCACCGCCCCCGGCGGTGGGGGATGATCCGCGCATGACTGGGCAGCGAACCGACGGAGCGTCATCGGCCGATCCGGCCAACACCTACCTCCAGGCGCTCGGCGAGCGGCTGACGGCGGACAAGTGCCGTATGACAGCGTCGAATTGGGGCGAGCACCCGGTCGTGATCGGCAGCCGGTCGGACCGCAAGGCGCGATGGTTCGGCACCAAGGTGGAGCTGTTCGTCTTCGCCGCCGTCGTGCCCGGCGTCGACGACGCCCGCTTGGCCGAGTTCACCAAGTGGGCGATGTCCTATGCGCAGAGCTGCCGCAGCGGGTTGCCCGGTGCCCGCAACGCCATGATGGTCCTGCCCGCTCTGATCAGCGGGGGCGTTCACACGTCCGCCAGGGAGTGGGCCGCCCGGGACGCCCGGGTCCTCGGCACGACCGTGATCGGCCGTCCGCTCACCGTGGAAGCGGCCCAGGGGGTCAGCCGGGTCACCATGTACCGGGGCGGAACGGTGTGGGGCGGAATGTTCACGCGCCATGTGCTGGAGAAGGCGTCCCTCTACTTCCCCTGACTTCTGATTTTCTGCGTCCCCCGACCATCCACTCCCCCTCGACATCGCCGATGGTCAGCGCATGGCGGCGACCGCGTCGATCCCTGTCGCCGGAAGGCGGTCCGGGTGAACACGGCTCTCTCCACGCGTTGTTCACGACGCGCACGGGATGCGTCTCAGAACACCGTCCGGAATCCGGACGGCCTGGCACCCCCCTCCTCCGGCCCGTAGGCTGACCTCAGCAGCTGGTTCACTCCGTCCGCCAGGCGGGGTGTCGCAAGAGGGAACCCGGTGGGAATCCGGGACTGCCCCGCAGCGGTGAGTGGGAACGACCGCCGTCATACGCACTGGGTCCGAGATACCGGGCCTGGGAAGCGACGGCCAGTAGGTGTCCTCCGACGAGGAGGGTGTGCCCGCGAGTCCGAAGACCTGCCAACTGCCCGTGTACGGACCATTCCGTGCGCGGATATTTCCGGTGACCTCGAGGGCGGGTCGGCGTACACACCAGACGGAACGACCGTGCCTGTGCGGCGCGGGGTCGTTGCCGTCCGGTTCGTCGTTTCCTTCGCGCTCTCGTCCCGTCACCGGGGATGTTCAGGAGTCATCTCGCGAAGGAGATTTCCGTGACAGCGCAGTCCGCAGCCGCGGCAGCACAGGCCACCGTTTACGGCTACCCCCGTCAGGGCCGGAACCGTGAGCTGAAGAAGGCCATCGAGGGCTACTGGAAGGGCCGGGTCACCGCCGACGCCCTTCGGGACACCGCCGCCGAGCTCCGGCAGGGCAACTGGCGGCAGCTCGCCGACGCCGGCATCCACGAAGTACCGACCGGTGACTTCTCGTTCTACGACCACGTCCTCGACACCACTGTCATGGTGGGCGCGATCCCCGTGCGGCACCGCAGCGCCGTCGACGCCGACGCGCTGGACGGCTACTTCGCCATGGCCCGCGGCACCCAGGAGGTCGCGCCGCTCGAAATGACCAAGTGGTTTGATTCGAACTACCACTATCTCGTACCGGAGTTGGGCCCCGACACCGTATTCGCCGGGGACTCCTCCCACCAGGTCGGGCAGCTGAAGGAGGCCCTCGCGCTCGGTCTGTCCGCGCGGCCCGTGCTCGTGGGCCCGGTGACGTACCTGCTGCTCGCCAAGCCTGCCCCGGGCGTCGCCGCCGACTTCGAACCGCTCACCCTCCTGGACCGGCTGCTGCCCGTGTACGCCGAGGTCCTGGCCGATCTGCGTGCGGCCGGAGCCGAGTGGGTACAGCTGGACGAGCCTGCGCTGGTCCAGGACCGCACCCCTGCCGAACTGAACGCCGCCGAGCGGGCCTACCGCGATCTGGGCGCTCTCACCGACCGGCCCAAGCTGCTCGTGGCCTCCTACTTCGGCCGGCTCGGCGACGCCCTGCCGGTCCTGGCCAAGGCCCCGGTCGAGGGCCTCGCCCTGGACTTCACGGAGTCGGCCGCGGCCAACCTGGACGCCTTGGCCGCCGTCGGCGGACTGCCGGGCAAGCGACTCGTCGCCGGCGTGGTCAACGGGCGCAACATCTGGATCAACGACCTGCAGAAGTCGCTGTCCACCCTCGGCACACTCCTCGGACTCGCCGACCGGGTCGACGTCGCCGCATCGTCCTCCCTGCTGCACGTCCCGCTGGACGCAACCGCCGAGCGGGACATCGAGCCGCAGATCCTGCGCTGGCTCGCCTTCGCGCAGCAGAAGACCGCCGAGATCGTCACGCTCACCAAGGGAATCTCCCTGGGCGTCGACAGCATTAAGGCCGAACTCGCGGCGAACCGCGCCGACTTGGCGTCCCGAGCGACCTCGCCCATCACGCGTGACCCGGCGGTGCGTGCCCGCGCCGCAGCCGTCACCGACGCCGACGCGCGCCGCTCGCAGCCGTACGCCGAGCGGGCCGCCGCCCAGCGCGCCCACCTGGGCCTGCCGCTGCTGCCGACCACCACCATCGGCTCGTTCCCGCAGACCGCCGAACTGCGCACGGCCCGGGCCGACTTGAGGGCGGGCCGGATCGACACCCAGGGCTACGAGGCGCGCATCAAGAACGAGATCCGCGACGTCATCTCCTTCCAGGAGGAGACCGGCATCGACGTCCTGGTGCACGGTGAGCCCGAACGCAACGACATGGTGCAGTACTTCGCCGAGCAGCTGACCGGGTACCTCGCCACCCAGCACGGCTGGGTCCAGTCCTACGGCACCCGGTACGTCCGGCCGCCGGTCCTCGCCGGTGACATCGCGCGCCCCGAGCCGATGACGGTCCGCTGGACCGCGTACGCCCAGTCGCTCACCGACCGTCCGGTGAAGGGCATGCTCACCGGGCCCGTCACCATGCTCGCCTGGTCCTTCGTCCGCGACGACCAGCCGCTCGGGGACACCGCCCGACAGGTCGCCCTGGCTCTTCGCGACGAGGTCAACGACCTTGAGGCGAACGGCACTTCGGTCATCCAGGTCGACGAACCGGCCCTGCGCGAAACCCTTCCGCTGCGCGCGGCCGACCGACCCGGGTACCTGACCTGGGCCACCGAGGCGTTCCGCCTCACCACCAGCGGGGTGCGACCGGACACGCAGATCCACACGCACATGTGCTACGCCGAGTTCGGCGACATCGTCCAGGCCATCGACGACCTCGACGCCGACGTCATCAGCCTCGAAGCGGCGCGCTCCCACATGCAGGTCGCCCACGAACTCGCCGCCCACGGCTACCCGCGCGAGGCCGGCCCCGGCGTGTACGACATCCACTCCCCCCGGGTGCCGAGCACCGACGAAGCCGCCGATCTCCTGCGCACCGGCCTCAAGGCCATCCCCGCCGAGCGCCTGTGGGTCAACCCGGACTGCGGCCTGAAGACCCGCGGTTGGCCCGAGACCCGGGCCTCCCTGGAGAACCTGGTCGCCGCCGCCCGCACGGTCCGGGGCGAGCTGCCCGCCTCCTGATCGAGAAAGCCGGTGGGCCGGGACGCTCCGAGCGTCCCGGCCCACCGCGCGCCGCCGTCCTGGGGTTTGCCGGGCGCGCCTTCTCAGTTCTGAACGCGTTGGTCGTAGGCGGTTTGGTGTGCCCGGATCTCGTCCGTGTTGTCGACCGTCCAGGCGTACAGCCGGCCGAACGGCTCCCGGAGGGATTCGCCGAGCGGAGTGAGGGAGTACTCGACCCCTACCGGCGAGGTGGGCAGCACGCGGCGCGTGATCATCCCGTTGCGCTCAAGGCGGCGCAGCGTCTGGGTCAGGACCCGCTGGGTCACGCCTTCGAGGCGGCGCTTGATCACGTTGAACCGAGTGGGCTCGTCGAGGACTGCCATCACCATCATCGACCACTTGTCGGCGATCTGATCGAGGATCGGGCGGCTGGGGCAGTCGGCCCGGTAGACGACTCCGCCGTCGGCGCCGGTTTGAGAAGTGGCCATGTCGGTATCCTTCGCGATCCTTGCGATGCCGAAAGTGCGTTATTGACGCCGGTCACTCGCCATCGGACCGTAAGTATGCATCAGGAACCAGGTGCGTATCAGGTACCGATCGGAGATCTCCATGACCCACGACATCTACCCGACCCTGCGGGTGAGTCGCGAGGACGGCATCGCGCGCGTCACCCTCGACAACCCGCCCGTCAACGTCCTGGACGTTGCCCTGATGGCCGACCTCCGGCACCTGCTGACCGCGCTGAGAAGCGACGGCTCGCTCCGGGTGATCGTGTTCGAAAGCGCCAATCCGGAGTTTTTCATAGCCCACGTCGACATGTCCCTCGTCGACACTCCGGACGCCTTCGACGAGTTCGCGGCCGACCTTCCGGACGGCGTCAACGTCTTCCAGGCTCTGGGGGAACTGCTCCGGTACCAGCCCCAGGTGACCATCGTCAAGCTTGCCGGGACGGCGCGCGGCGGAGGGGCGGAGTTCGTCACAGCAGCGGACATGACGTTCGCGGCGATCGGCCGCGCCGGGATCGGCCAGATCGAGGCTCTCATGGGCATCGTCCCCGGCGGCGGGGGCACGCAGTATCTCGCCGGCCGGGTCGGCCGCAATCGCGCCCTGGAGGCGGTGCTGGGTGCGGATCTGTACGACGCCGAAACCGCAGAGCGTTACGGCTGGGTCAACCGGGCGGTCCCCGCCGACGAGCTCGACGGCGTCGTCGACCGCCTCGCCCGCAACATCGCCGCCCTGCCCGAGGGCGTGATCGCAGCGGCCAAGCGAGCAATCGCCCCCGAGGACCTGGCCGAGGGCCTCCTGCGGGAGCACGACGCGTGGGCGGGCCAGTTCGCTCGCCCCGACGCCGAGCGTCTCATCCGCGGCGGACTGGCCCACGGCGCCCAGACCCGCGACGGCGAGCGCGATCTGGAGGGCCTGCTCCGGGGACTGCCCGGATAGCCCACGTCCGTACCCGGCCCGAACCGCACCAGTAGCAAGCCTCCTTGGGCGCAGTGGTGCAGCCCCCGCTCGGTCTTCGCGCAGACCGCATGTGTGTGGGCGCCGCGAGACCCTACTTGTCACTTGTCCCGGCGGCGGAAGCGCACGGCTGCCATTCCTGAGCCCACGGCGAGAAGAACAGGCAGGGAGGCGACCCACGCCTTGGTGGCAGACGCGCCGGTCAACGTCATGATGACCCCACCCAACACATAGATGGCCAGGAAGGCGCCCACCAGGTTGGCAACGGGGTGGCCCCGAGTGCGGTCTTCGAAGTCTTCCAAGCGTCCCATCGTGTTCCTCCCGTTGTGCACCGGGTGGGGACCCGAGGAACCGGGTCCCCACTTACCGCGATATGGATCAGGAGAGCCAGGTCTCCACACCCTGTGTGGTCAGTTCGCCCGCCGCATAGCATCCAGCTGTTGACAGGAAGCCGGACTCCGGGCCTGTGGCCGCTTCGCAGATTCCACCCACCACGACGCCGGCAGTCAGACTCGCAGACCCCCGTGCGGCTCCGACAACATCACCCGAGACCAGGTCTTTGCCCACGTCGTAGGCCGACTTCGCATCGCCGATCTTGCCGATCACTCCGTCCACGACAGACAGGGCGGAGGTTCCGTTCGGGTCGATGCGGTTGACGGGGTCGCCTTCGGCGTACAGGTAGGGGTTCTTCTCCTGTCCGGACGGGTCGGGCTGGGTGAAGCGGCCGATGTTGGGGTCGTAGTAGCGGGCGCCGAAGTGGTAGAGGCCGGTGGGATCCTGGTGGCCGCCGGCGAACCGGTAGGGCTGCCGAGCCGCCTCGGTGGTGGTGCGGGCGACGCCGCGGGGGCTGTAGGTGTAGGTGTTGACCTTGGTGCCGGTCTCGTCGGCGAGGCCGATCACCGAACCGAGTGCGTCGGTCAGGTAGTAGTAGGCCTTGCCCCCGGTGGTCATGGAGTTCAGGGTGCCCCCGGGTTCCCGGTTGAATCCGGTGTCAACACCGCCGGTGGTCTCCGCGGACAGCCCCAACGGGCCGTTGTGGAAGGTGGTTTGGCCCAGCTTGGTGCGTTCCGACTGGTCGGTGGAGGCGTACTGCCCATCGTAGGTGGTGCCGCCCACGGCCAGGGACTTGAGCTGGGAGTAGTCGGACCACTTCTCGGCGGTGCGGGTGCCCTCCGGGGTGGAGGCGCCGGCGGTCTCGTTGCCGGCCCGGTCGTAGGACCAGTTGGTGGTCGAGCCGTTCTTGCCGGTGATCTGCTGGGCGTCGTTCACGGTGTATGTAGTGCCGCGCGGGCAGCCCGGGTCGGTGCCCTGGGAGGTGAGGTTGCCGGCGAGGTCGTAGCAGTACTGCCAGGACGAGTTGAGGGTGCTGCCCTTCTCCTCCTTGGCGTAGGAGAAGCGGCCCGCGACGTCGTAGGTGTACGACGTCTTCAGCCCGGCCAGGACATCCGTGGCGGTGCGGATCTTCGTGCCGTCGGTCGCCCCGCCGGTGCCGTAGGCGTAGGTGTAGGTCAGGTTGGTGAGCGTGCCCTTGGGGGAGGTGGTCTTGATGGTGGTGGGCCGGTTCGACTTGTCGACGTCCACGCTCTGCACCGTGTTGCCCGGATAGGTGGTGCTGGTCCGGGTGTCGTTGGCGTTG
>NZ_BMUZ01000003.1:787928-788279 GCF_014650455.1 Streptomyces xanthochromogenes
CTGCGAGCCGTCCTGGAGCGTACGGATCGTCTCACGGGACAGGGCGTCGAACTGGTAGCTCTGGGTGCCGGTGCGGTCGGTGCGCGAGGTCAGGTTGCCGTCACCGTCATAGACATACGTGACGGTGTCATAGCTCCCGGTGTCGACCTTCTTGACACGGCCCCGGTCGTCGTAGGTGTAGAGCGTGGTGACGCCGCGGCCGTCCTTGGAGTCGGTGACGCGGCCCAGCGCGTCGTAGTGGTAGGTCACCTTGCCGATCTGGGTCGGCGGTGTCACCGAGTCGAGGTTGCCCCGGGTGTCGTAGTGGAACGACGTGACCGAGTTCTGGGTGCCGCTCAACTTCGCGGTGGC
>NZ_BMUZ01000004.1 GCF_014650455.1 Streptomyces xanthochromogenes
GACGCATCGAACGCCGCCGGCGAATGCAACAACACACGCTCATGAGCCCACCCACCGAAACGAGCATCCAACGCCAGACCAGCCACATTCCGATGACTGACCACAACCCCCTTCGGCACACCCGACGAACCAGACGTATACATCACATACGCCGCGGCATCAGGGGCAACAGCCACGTCCGGCGGCGAGTGCTCGCCTTCCCGAAACTCGCGGCCGATGACCAACAACTCTGTTGCCACAGACCCGAGTTCACCCCGCGAGACTTCGTCGGTCACGACGAGTGAGACCCCGGCGTCGGTGAGGACGTGCCGGATGCGCTCTGCCGGGTAACGCACATCGAGCGGCACATAGACAGCACCGGCCTTCATCAGCCCCAGCACCGTCGTGACCATCTCCACCGAACGCCGGAGAAGCACACCCACAGCATCACCCGGCCGGACACCACGCGCGACCAACTCACCCGCGAACCGGTCCGCACGGACATCAAGCTCCGCATACGTGAGAGAGCTCTCCCCATCCATCACAGCAGGAGCATCCGGAGTCCTGGCCACCTGCCGCACGAAGAGCTCCGCAAGAGACAACTCGGGCAAAGGCACGGCCGTGTCGTTGAACTCGACCACGGCGTCGTGGTGTTCCTCGTCCGAGAGGATGGCAAGGTGGCTGAGCGGGCGGTTCGGGTTGGCCGTGGCCGCCTCCAGCAGGCGGATCCAGCGCTCGAAGAGGACCCGGACGTCGTCGGCGTCGTACAGGTCGCTGGAGTACTCGACGGCACCGGTGATGCCCTGGGGGGTGCCGCTTTCGCCGCGCTGCTCGGTGAGGCTGAAGAACAGGTCGAACTTCGCCGTGCCCGTCCTGCCCAGCTCGACAGCCGCTTGCAGACCAGGGAGCTCGAACTCGCCCTCGGGGGCGTTCTGGAGGGCGAGCATGATCTGGAAGAGAGGGTGGTGGGCGAGGGTGCGCGTGGGACTGAGATGTTCGACGAGGTACTCGAAGGGCACGTCCTGGTGGGTGTACGCGGCGAGGCAGGTCTCGCGGACGCGGGCGACGAGCTGGGTGAACGTGGGATTGCCTGCGGTGTCGGTGCGCAGGACGAGGGTGTTGACGAAGAAGCCGATGAGGTGGTCCAGATTTTGGTCGGTGCGTCCCGCGATGGGGCTGCCGAGTGGAATGTCCTCCCCCGCACCGAGGCGGGTGAGGAGGGCCGCGAGTCCCGCTTGGAGGACCATGAACAGGCTGGCGCCGGTCGACCGTGCGAGGTCGGCGAGGCGTTGGTGCAGTGCGGCGTCGATCTCGACGGTGAGGTAGTCGCCGCGGTAGGTCATGACGGCCGGGCGAGGGCGGGTCGTGGGCAGGGTGAGTTGGTCCGGAAGGTCGGCGAGAGCGCGGGTCCAGTAGTCGAGTTGGGTGGCGAGGAGGCTGCCGGGGTCGTCCTGGTCGCCCAGGAGTTCGTTCTGCCACAGCGTGTAGTCGGCGTACTGGACCGCCAGCGCCGGCCATTCGGGGGCCTGGCCCCGCGCACGTGCCGTGTACGCCTCCGTCAGCTCCCGCGACAGCGGGCCCATCGACCAGCCGTCACCGGCGATGTGGTGCACCACGACGAGAAGCACGTGCTCTCGCGGTGACAGCGTGAACAGCCCGGCCCGCAGCGGAGGTTCGGCCGCCAGGTCGAAGGTGTACCGTGCGCCCGCTTCCAAGGCTGCCGGCAGTTCGGTCTCGGAGGTCGGCACGACGGTCAGACTCGGCACGGCCGCCTCGGGGGCCAGCACCCGCTGGCACGGCACGTCCTCGGTCTCCGGAAACACCGTCCGTAGACTTTCGTGCCGGGCCACCACGTCTCCGAGTGCAGAGCGCAGCGCGTCGTGGTCCAACTCGCCGGACAGTCGCACGACGAGCGGGATGTTGTACGTGGCGCTCGGCCCCTCCATCCGGGCCAGGAACCAGAGCCGCCGCTGGGCCGAGGAGAGCGGAACGGCCGTCGGCCGCTCCCGCGGCGCGAGCGCTAGGCGCCCGGGCCCGGCGGTGTCGAGGCGGGCGGCCACCGCGGCCGGGGTCGGCCCCTCGAACAGCAGGCGCAGTTCCAGCTCGACGCCGAAGACGGCCCGGACCTGGGCGATCAGGCGGGTGGCGAGGAGCGAGTGCCCACCGAGCTCGAAGAAATGGTCGTCGCCCCCGACCCGTGGCAGCCCGAGGACCTGCGCGAACAGATCGCACACGATCTGCTCCTGCGGCGTACGCGCCTCCCGCCCCGCAGCCGA
Organism: Streptomyces xanthochromogenes; assembly: GCF_014650455.1. Taxonomy (GTDB): domain Bacteria; phylum Actinomycetota; class Actinomycetes; order Streptomycetales; family Streptomycetaceae; genus Streptomyces; species Streptomyces xanthochromogenes. Next base: position 2,256 of record NZ_BMUZ01000004.1, read on the forward strand.
CACCGAGTAGTCCGGCTCCGGGAGCGCCGCCTTGTCCAGCTTGCCGTTGGCCGTCAGCGGCATGCGGTCCAGCAGGAAGACGGCCGGAACCATGTACTCCGGCAGCCGCTCCCGCGCGAACTCCCGCACGTCTTCGGCCCGGAGTGCATCGCGCGCGACCGCATAGGCCACCAGGCGCCCGTCACCGGACTGCTCCTGGCGGACCACCACAGCCGCCTCGGCAATGCTCGGATGGCTGCTCACCACCGCCTCGATCTCGCCCGGTTCGATGCGGAAGCCGCGGATCTTGACCTGATGGTCGGCGCGGCCCATGAACTCCAGCTCGCCATCCGGATTCCAGCGCACCAGGTCTCCGGTGCGGTACATGCGGGCACCGGGTTCGGACGCGTACGGGTCGGCGACGAAGCGTTCGGCCGTGAGGCCCGGTCGGCCCAGGTAGCCGCGAGCGACGCCGCCTCCCGCGACATACAGCTCGCCCACCACCCCGGGGGGCACCAACTGCATCCCGCCGTCGAGCACATGGGTCCGCAGATCCGGGAGGCCGGTGCCGATCGCACTGGCCGCCGTGGGCGTGGCCCGCCGGCGGTTCAGCGGCTGGTACGTCACATGCACCGTGGTCTCGGTGATGCCGTACATGTTGACCAGCGTCGGCGCGTCGTCGGGATGCCGCTCGTACCAGTCGGCGAGGCGGGACGGCTGCAGCGCCTCACCGCCGAAGACCACGGTCCGCAGCGCGAGTCGGCGAGTCGGCCTGGAGGCATCCACCGCCTCGGCACCCTCGTTCGTTCCGGCCTCCGGTCCTCCTACTGCCTCGGCTCCGGATTCGCCTTCGGCTTCGGCCTGCGCCAACTGGTAGAAGGCTGAGGGGGTTTGGTTGAGGACGGTGACACCCTCGTCCGCCAGCAGGTCGAGGAAGGCGCCCGGCGCCCGACTCACCTCGTAGGGCACCACGACAAGACGGCCGCCGTGCAGCAGAGCACCCCACAGCTCCCAGACGGAGAAGTCGAAGGCATACGAGTGGAACAGCGTCCAGACGTCCTGCGGCCCGAAGCCGAACCACTTGCGGGAGGCGTCGAACAGCCGGACAACGTTCCGGTGGGTGTTGACGACGCCTTTGGGCCGTCCGGTCGAGCCGGAGGTGTAGATGACGTAGGCGGGGTGGTCGGGTACCAGGTCCGGAGCGGGGTTGTGCGCGAGGTCGGTGAAGCTGTCCGGGGCATCCAGAACGAGGACCGGAGTGCCGTGTGTGGCAGGGAGGTTGGACCGGGCCGCCGTTGTCGTGAGGAGGAGGCCGGGGCAGGCGTCGGTGACCATGTGGGCGAGACGGGCCGACGGGTATTCGGGGTCGAGGGGCAGGTAGGCGGCGCCCGCCTTGAGGGTCGCCAGGATGGCCACGACGAGGTCGGCGGAGCGGGGCAGGGCCAGCGCGACGACGTGTTCCGGACCCATGCCCCGGGCCACCAGTCGATGGGCCAGCCGATTGGCCCGCTCATTCAGGTCCCGGTATGTCAGGGACGCCTCGCCGCAGGTGACGGCCGCCGCGTCGGGTGTCTTGTCGGCCTGCGCCTCGAACCGCGTCGTCAGTGTGGCTTCCGTCAGCGGCGGAACGTCGTCGGGGACGGCCAGGAAGGCGGCCCGCTCCTCCGGGGTGAGCAGGTCGATCCGGCCAATCGGCAAGGAGGGGTCCGCCGCCGTGACGGCGCGCAGCGCGGCGATCAAACGGCGCTGGTGTGCGGCCAATTCATGGTCCGCGCAGATCTCGGGGTGGGCGTTGAGGTCGAGCGTCAGTCCGGTGCCGTCGCGTCGATCCCACACGGCGAACGTGAGGTCGCCCACCAGTCCCGAGGAGAGGTTGTGGGCCGTGGTCGACAGGCCGGCGAAGGTCACCGCGTAGTCGAAGGACATGATGTTGACGACCGGTGCGTACCAGGTCCCCGCGTGGCCCGGCAGTTCGAGGTCGCGCTGGAGGTCCTCGGCGCGATAGCGCTGGTGGGTGCCGAGTTCGCGTATCCGTTCCCCGATCTGATCGAGGAGTTGACGATGCGTCATCTCCGATCGGAGCGCGAGCCTGAGCGGCAGGACGTTGGCCGCCGTGCCGGGCGTTCGGCGCTGGACCTGGTTCAGGCGGGCCGTCACTGGCAGACCGAGCACCACGGTCGACGCGCCGGTCATCCGGTGCAGATGGACGGCTGTGGCGGCGATGACCAGGTACGACCAGGGGACGCGTGCGCGGCGGGCCGCTTCGCGCAGCTCGCTCAGCCCGGCATGGTCAAGGCCTGCGGTGTGCCGAAGGTAGCGGTCGGGGGTGGTGGAGGGTCGACCGACGATCCCGGCCGGCGCTGGGCGGTCGGCGAAGAGCTCCGTCCAGTACTCGCGGTCTTCGGTGAATCGTCTCGAATCGCGGTACTCCCCTTCGGCGGCCAGCAGGTCGGACAGGGAGCCGAACGGGCTCGGTGACACCGGCCTGCCCTGGGCGAGCGAGGTGTAGACGTCCGCGACCCGGCGGGTGATCAGCAGCGACCCGAAGGCGTCCATCACGGCGTGGTGGTAGCCCTGGTACCAGTAGCAGCGGTCGCCGCCCAGCCGCAGGAGTGCGTGCTCGAACAGCCGGTCACCGGCCAGGTCCATCGGCCGGGCGACCGCTTCGTCCAGCCAGTCGCGGGCGGCCCGTTCGGGGTCCGGCTCCGCGCTGAGATCGACCACGGAAGGGGACCAGTCGCCGAGCTCGTGGACGACCTGCCGGACCTCGCCGCGTTCCTCGACGAACCTGACGTGCAAGGCGTCCGCTTCACCGACGACGCGCACCAGCGCCCGTTCGAACAGCGCCGGGTCCACCTGACCGTGGATCTCCAGGTATTCACCCACCCGGAAAACCCGATTCCCCTCCCCAAGACGCTGCTCGGCGATCCATATCTCGCGCTGCGCGGCCGTGAGCGGCAGCGTGGTGCCAGGACTGGCGAACAAGTCTCCACCTCCGAAGTTTCCCCCGCACGGACGGCCGGAGAGACACGAGTGAAAAGCTCACGACGGCCCGATGAAGACACGTCGGAAATGCGACCGGGTAATGGATGTAAGGCGATCGTCGGGCCAACTGGGCGAGAAATCTCGCAGTACGCACCGGAATCGAGCGCAACGCCTCGGAAACGCAATCAAGGGCAACCTAACTCGGGAGCCCCAGGGGGTCAAGGAGATCAAAGGCCTACGCCATGCGCATGTGCCGCCGGTTGTACCGCCGGCGGGACAAGAAATCGGTCGGCGGGGACCGAAGGAGCACACCGGCACAGCGATCGAAGCAGGCAGGGGACCCGCCAAGTTCTTCACGTGCAAGCGTGGAGGCCCACGGCGAGGCTTGGTCCGCACCAACCGTCAGGGCATCCGACTGGGGCTGCACGTCTTTGCCGGGGCTGGAACGGATTGACGTCCGAGTGCTTGCCCGAGGTTTCTCGGCGGTGCTAGCTTTACCTTCACTAAATGCCTGATCGAACGTTTCGCGGACCTGTTTTCGCAAAAGGAAGCGTGTATGGCAAATACATGGTGGGGTAGCCATCTGCTGAGCCGGGGCGCGGACGACGAACTGTGGGCAATTTCCAGTGCGCCAGTTACGCGCGGGCAGTTACGTGCAGCAGTCAATGATTTCGGTGAGCGTTTTCGGAAACAAGGCATTACAGACGGCAGCTCGGTTCTTCTGCGAATGAAGCCGAGCTTCACCTATCTCCAAGTACTGCTCGCCTTGTGGAGCCGCGGCGCACAGGTGGTTCTGGTCGACTTCCGGCTGACGCCCACCGAATACGAACCGCTGGCCGACCTGGTGCGACCGCAGTACCTCGTCGTGGCGACCGGGGCGGACGGGCCGGTCGCCGGATTCCGCCAGGAGTCCGGGTTCTCGGTGCAGCGGCTTCCCGACGGCCTACCGGCCGTCGACGGCATCCGCCTGGTGCAGTTCAGCTCGGGCTCGACGGGCCGACCCAAGGTGATCGGCCGCCCGGCCGACTCCGTCCTGGCCGAACTCGACCGGCACAGCGCGTTGCCCGGAATCCCCGGCAGGGGTGAGCGGGTGATGCTGCTGAACTCCGTCATGCACAACATGGGCCTGGTCAGCGGCGTCCTGCACGCCCTCGCGGTCGGGGCGACCCTGATCGTCCCGCCCAGTCTCCGCCCGGCCGAAGTGGTGCGCCTGATGGCGCGGGCCGAGGCAACTGCCGTGTACGGAACGCCCGTTCACTACGATCTCCTTTCCCGGACCGGAGGGCGGCCCGAACTGCCCGCCCTTCGGCTCGCGGTGTCCGGCGGGGAACGCGTGCCGCAGGAGACCTATGAACGTTTCCACGCCCGGTTCGGCCTGCCGATCAGTCCGGTCTACGGCGTGACCGAGATCGGGTTGATCGCGGGCGACCTGTCCGGCGGCTCCCCACCGCCCCAATTGGGGCCTCCGGTGCGGGGGGTCGAGGTGAAGGTGCTCGACGAGGAGCTCTTCGTCCGGATGGAACGTTCGCCGTACCTGTTCAGCGAGCATGCCGATCGCTTCTCGGACGGTTGGCTGCGGACCTACGACCGCGTCCACCAGGATCCGGCGACCGGAGTCCTCAGCATGCTCGGCAGGGCCGATTCACTGGCCGTGGTGGGCGGGCTGAAGGTCGACCTCACGGAAGTGGAGACCGTCCTCCTCTCCCATCCGGGGGTGACCGAGGCGGTGGTGACCCATGAGCAGTTCATCGAGGCGTTCGTGGGCACCGGAACCGACCGGGCGCCCACCTCGGACGAGCTCACCGACTGGTGCCGCGAGCGGCTGAGCCCGGTCAAGAATCCCAAGCGGTACTTCGTCACGCGGCAGCTGCCGCGGAACTCGATGGGCAAACTCGTACGCGACCGTGCACTGATGCACGGACGCATCACCGCGGAAGCATCGCCCCAGGCATGACGACAGGGCAGACCACATGGCGCAGACAGGGGAACCGGTGATCTCGAAAGACGACATCAGAGCGATCCTGGCCGAGAACGCGGGTCTCGGTCCGCCCGAGGAGCTGCCGGACGATGCCGAGCTGGTGATCGACTCGTTCACCCTGGTCCTTCTCCAGCACGAGCTGGAGGAGCGGCACGGCATCGTCATCGACCCGCAGTTCGAGGACATGACGCTGTTCACCTCGATCAACGGCATCCACAAGTACGTGACGGCGGTACTGCACGAGGAGTGACGGGCCCCGCCCTCCCCCACCGCAACTGTCTACGCAGGGAGCAATGATGAGCAACCCCTTCGAGAATTCCGACGGCACCTTCCTCGTGCTCGTCAACGAGGAAGGCCAGCATTCGCTGTGGCCCGCGTTCGCCGAGGTGCCCGCGGGCTGGGCCGTCGCGCTCGCCGAGACCGACCGCCAGAGCTGCCTCACCTACGTCGAGGAGCACTGGACCGACATGCGACCGCTGAGCCTCGTGCGCCGATAGGAGAACGCGATGGACGACGCCGCTTTCGCACAACTACTGCTGAACGAAAAGGACTTGGAGGAGTCGTTCTACGGGGAGGAGCCGAGCGCCGCCTACGATCCGGTGTTCGTCTCCGGCGACGAGTCGGGGCGGGCCATCGTCGACCTGACTAACATGCTCACGCACGGCACGCACCCGGAGACGACGCATCACGCCTCCGCCCTGTTCACGAACATCGTGGGTTCCGTGGTGTTCCACCACGTCGCACAGTTCGGCAACGGGGCTTGCCGGCAGGTGTACCAGGAGCTCTTCGAAGCGGTGCGCGACTGCGAGCACTACCGGATGGGGCTGAACGACGGCGTCGAACTCGACATCACGAAAGTGGACCTGGGGCCGGTGGAGTTGGGGGACGGCGGCTTCGTCGTGCGCTGGCTGTCCGCCGTCGACCACTTCCGCATCGAGACCGCATGGGTGATCGTGCCGAAGGACGGCATCCTCAACTTCATCAACACCCGTATTCCGGACGGGTCCGAGATCCATCGGCTCGCCCGCATCGCCGTCGATCGCGTCGCCGGCCTGACGGGTACGCCATGACGCCCAAGACATCCGACGTCGACTTCGAGTCCGCGCTGGAGTCGGTCGACTCGTGGCTGAGCGAGTACATATCGGCGAGCCATCCGGAGATCGGCCGCACCGGGCCGATCTGCCCGTTCGTGTCACCCTCCCGCAAAAACCGGACCATGGAGGTCCGCATACGCCTTGTCGGGCATGCCCCGAGCCTCGAACTGGTCGAGGAGATCGCACGCAGCGGCCTGCGGGAGTACGAGCTGACGACCTGGCAGGGCCGGAACCCCATGCTGCAGGCCATGGTGATCGTCCTGCCCGATCTGCGCAGCGAGGACACGGGACTGCTCGACCAGGCCCAAGCCCGTGTGAAGGACGACTTCGTGGCGCACGGCCTCATGATCGGCCAGTTCCACGAGAACTGCCGGGTAACAGCGGCACGCAACTCCCGCTTCGCGGTGAGCCGGGCACCCGTACCCTTGCTCGCGATCCGCTCCATCGCCCTCCATGACATCTTCTTCCTGTCCGAACGTCCGCACTGGTTCCAGCAATACAAGGCGAAGTTCGGCAAGTTCTACGGGCCGGATTCCACCCTGATGGATCCGCTCCTGATCGAGCGTTTCCGGGAGAGCGAGCAGGCGTACGCGGCAGGGTGAGGAAGGTCTCGGCGGGTGTGTGTCACCGCAGGCCTCCCAGCGCATCCGGAGGCGGCGAAACCAGTGCAGGTGGCTGTCGTGCCCGCTACGCTCCCGGGCCTGTGAATACCGAATTAGTCGTCGCGTCCCTGTCAGGTGTGGTGGCGCTCGGCGGCGCCTGGTTCTCGGCCCGCTCCAGCCGCCGACAAGCGCTGCTCGCACACGAGTTGGAGAGCCGGACCACGCAGCAGGACCTGATGGGCCGCCACCGTGATCCGCTCTTGTGGGCCGCCTTCGATCTGCAGTCCCGCCTCTACAACATCGTGGACCGTGGATTCCTGCGGGTGTATTTCCGCGACGGCTCCGACCGGGAACGCGCGTACGCCCGTCGCAGCACGCTCTATGTACTGGGCGAGTACCTGGGCCGGGTGGAAATCCTGCGCCGCGGTGTCCAGTTCCTCGATCTCGGGGACAGCACGCTCAACCGGCGGATCTTGGGTCACTTCACGGCGATCAGCAACGTGCTGAACAACGATGGTGGCGGCAACACACGCTTCCTCGATGGGCACTTCATCGTCTTCCGCAGCGATCAGCGGGCGATCGGCGAGCTCATGCCGGCCGCGGACGGCAACTCCTGTCTTGGGTACGTGGAGTTCTGCCGCCGACTCGACGAGGACGCGGAGTTCGCCGAGTGGTTCGGCCCGCTGAGTGACAGTGTCGAGGCGGTGGCGCGGGCGGCGGAAGTGCCGTACCGGCTGATCGCGTTGCAGCACGCCCTCATGGACCTGATCGATCTCCTCGATCCGCGCGCGGAACGCTTCCCCGACCATCGCCGCTCGCGGCTCGGCCGCCCGCCGGAGAGGTGACGAGCTCTCCGGCTTACCCCACCCTCCAAGTCCGGCCTGCGGTCTCAACTCCCCGCGATTACGCCCCGCGCAGCCGTTCCGTCCGGCCAGGTCCACCCGGCGACAAGGTGTACGGACGACGGGCGAGCTGTGTCCCCCGACCGCAGGACGCGGTGGAGCCGAACGTCGCGGCCGTCGGCGGTACCCGTTCCGTGCACGGTGACGGTCGGGTCGGGGGTGTCGCTCTCGTTCTGGCGCTGCGGGGTCGCCTCGCCGCGCAGCAGCGCGTTCAACTGCGCCACCACCACCGGGTCGTGGACGCCGTCGTAGATCCAGCGAGTGCCGAGCACGCCGTGCTCGGACGTGCCGATCAGCGCCTCGTCGGGGACGCCCTCCAGTGCAGCATCCCGGTAGGCCATCGGCACCAAGTAGGCCACCGGCTCCTGCGCGGTGGTGTCCACCACGACCATGAATTCGATCCCGACCGCACCCTTCGGATCGTCCAACCGGAACCCACCTGCCTTGACCAGTTCCGGCGTTGCCGCATCGCCGACGTACCAGCTCTGCTTCGGCAGCCAGCCGGCGAGCAGTTCCAGCTTCGTCGGCGTCATGGTGGTGCGATGGATGGTGGCCATGCGAACTCCCCGTGCGTGGATGTCGTCCCGCCCTTGAACGGGATGCGATCGTACCCATGGGACACGGCCGTACTGCTGGGGGCCGGAACATCGATGCCCTCATTGCCCAGGATGCCTGGGACAGGCACCCGGCCGCGGCTGTCGTCGCCATCCGCCGGTTTCGTGGCGGTGCTGGGGTCTGCCCGGGGTCCGGGTCGGGTCAGGCCTCGGGCTCCGGGTCGGTGGCGGTCAGGACGAGGATGGCTTGGTCGTCGTCGATGTCGTGGCCGCCGGTGAAGGCGTGTACGGCTTGGGTGACCGTGTCGATGACGCGCTGCGCGGCAGGGCGGACTGGGGCCCCGGCCACGGCGTCGGTGAGACGTTGGTCGCCGAACAGTTCGTCGTCACGGCGGGCCTCGGTGATGCCGTCGGTGTAGAGCACCAGGCTCTCGTCGGGGTGTAGATGCAGGTGGTGCGGGGTGAGGTGGGGGTCGGGAGCGACGCCGAGCAGCAGCCCGGGCACATCGACGGAACGGACGGTGTGGTGGACGTCCAGGTGCAGGGGCAGGGTGTGCCCGGCTCGCACCAACTCGATGTCCAGGCCGGTGGAGGTGGGCGTGAGCTGACCGTGGACGAGGGTGACGAATCCGGTGCCGTGGCTTCCGGGCCGGTTGATCAGCGCCCGGTTGATGGCTTGGACCACGTCCACGGGACCGGGGAGGAGAGGCGCGACGGCGCGCGCGGTGTGGCGGACCAGGGCGGTGGTGGTCGCGGCCATGGCGCCCCGGCCGCACACATCGCCGAGCAGGAAGGCCCAGCGCCCGTCGTCGAGGGGGAAGACGTCGTAGAAGTCACCGCCGACTTCGAGCCCCTCGCCGGCGGGGTGGTAGTAGGTCGCGACGTCGGCGCCGGGCACGTCGGGCAGACCCGGAAGGAGCAGGCCGGCCTGGAGGTCGCGGGCGAGGACGGCCCGGTGGGTGTACTGGCGGGCGTTGTGGGCCGCCGCTGCGGCGCGGCGCGCGAGTTCCTCGGCCAGGGCCACGGTGTGGCCGTCGAAGGTGTGCCGGCCCGTGGACAGCAGCGTGAGGGTCGCGAACGCGGCGCCTCGGTCGACGAGCGGGACGCACAGATAGCCGGTGACGTCGAGGTCGTGCCAGGGCCCGGGGCCGGTGGGCGTGCGGCGGGCGACCTCGCTCGTGCCGGAGGCCAGGACGCGGGCGACGGCGTCGTCAGCAGCGTCGTAGACCGGGATGTGTGCAGCCAGCAGGTCCCGCTGGGCCGGGGTGGGAGCGGCAGCGGCGACGCGGTGCACGCGCCCGCCCTCGACGATGTCGACGGCGCACAGGGGGGCGAGCGTGGGGGCGCAGGCCTCGGCCAACCGCTTCAGTGCCTCGGCCGCGTCCAGGCAGGTGCTCAGGGCGGTGCTGGCGTTCAGGAGGAAGGCGAGGTCGTCGCGCGCGGCCTTCTCGCGGGCTTCGGCCGCCGTACGTGCTTGTTCGGCCTGGTGGCGTTCGATACCCAGTGCCGCTGTGTCCGCGAAGACGCGGGCAAGCGCGAGGTCGGCTTCCTGCGGGGCACGCGGGGTGCGGTGGTACATCGCGAACGTGCCGAGGAGCGATCCGTCGCGGGCCAGGATCGGGGTGGACCAGCAGGCGGCCACCCCGGCCTTCTCGGCAAGATCGCGGAAGTCGTCCCAGAACGGGTCGGCGGTGATGTCGGTGACGATCACGGGCTGGCGGCGGTGCGCTGCCGTGCCGCACGAGCCGACGCCTTCACCGGTGGCGATGCCGTCGATGGCCTGGTTGTAGAAGTCGGGCAGGCTGGGGGCCGCACCGTGGCGCAGATGGCGTCCGTCGGCATCGGCCAGCAGGACGGAGACCAGTACCTCTTCGGGGGCGAGCTCCTCGATGGCGCGGGCCATGCCGTCGAGGACGTCGGGCAGCGGCGCCTGGCGGGCGATCTGCTCCAGCAGCACCCGGTGCTCGGCCGTCAGCCGCTGGGCGTGCTTGACCTGGGTGGTCTCCACCCCGATCAGCCGCACCCCCACGGCGTTGCCGCCCGCGTCCAGGCGAGGCTCGTAGGTGAAGTCGAAGAACGCCTCTCGCGCAGCCGCTCCCGCGCCCAGCAGCACCCGGGCCGCACGGACGGTGTGGGGCTTGCCGGTGCGGTAGACCCGGTCCAGGAGAGCGATGAATCCCTGGTCGACGAGCTCGGGCACGAGCTGTCCAAGCGGGATACCGGTGCGGGTGCGCTCGGGTCCGCCGATCGTCGTGAAGAAGGCCGCGTTCGCCGCCTCCAGCATGTGCGCGGGTCCGGCGAGGGAGGCGAACACGGCAGAGGACTCTCCGAACAGCGCCCTGAGATCCTGGTCCGCGTCCATGGCCCCGGCGATGCGAGTACCTGCCGTCCCGGCATGCTGGGGGCCAGGATGCCCCGGTACGCGCGTCATGCCATCTGCCTCTCCATCGACTGTTCCGGACCGTCAGTGTCGGCAGCCACGATGTCACGCCTGCTCCTACCCGCGGGCCAGGGCCTGTCCCCGCATCGGGGTACACGGCGTATGCCCGGTTCAAGCCCGGTCGCCGAGAACACCCGGTCAGACTGGTCGGCGACGAAACCGGTCAAGCCCGGTCCGCGTGGACACCCGGTCAAGCCGGGTCGGCGTGGACACCCGGTCAAGCCGGGTCCCCGAGGACACCCGAGCCACCGCATCCGACACAGCCGCCGGCCGCAGCACCCGATCCGTACCCGGCCCTGCGCGACCGGCCACTGGAAGAGGCGCGGCAGCAGAGCGCAGATGCGGGGCGAGTGGCGAACGACCAGAGCCGCATGGCCGGCCACCAACGGCCCGCACCCCACCCCCGACGGACTCCCGTCCCCAGCCTCGTCCGGCTGCGCCCTCAAGTGACTGCCGGGCCGTCTGTCCGGCCGGTGCCGCGAGACGGGCGATCGAACGCCTCGGCCAGATTGCTGCATCCCGTGCAAGCACCCGAACGACACCCGACCTCGGGCCAACCCGCGTCGGCAGACAGGATTTGCGGCCCATGCCCATGCCCATGCCCATGCCCATGCCCATGCCCATGCCCATGCCCATGCCCATATTCATGTTCATGTTCATACCCGGTCGGCCCGAAGACCATCACGACCGATACCGGCCTGCCCTGCCAGCTGCTCCCCGCCGCCCGGTACGCCTTGGCGCACGAACACCCGTCGTCGCCGTGATGTTGACGCTGACCGTCGCCGCCGTATCAGCCTTTGGGGAGAACGGTGACGGTGAATCCGTCTCGGGCGGGAACACGGACCAGGATCGCATCTGGTACGAAGTCAACCCCAATGTGTACCAACAGGCCGCCGAAACCAAGGTGGGTTCGAAGATCACCTTCACGCCGCTGCACTCGGGCTGCTGATCACCTCTCAGGTCCCAAGGCCCTACGACCTACTCCCCCATGGCTGACGGCCACCACCACGGGCGAGGGGGCGAGGTTGAGGCCGCACGCTCGCCTGCCCGCCAGCTTCCCTACTCGTACCGGTACTTCAGCGAGTCTGCCTCGGCCTGCTCGATGTCGGCGATCGTCAGCTCCGGCATGCGAAGTTGGGCCAGTGTCACCTCGGCCGATGCGGGCTGGGCATCCGCCGGCAGCCACTCGCCGGGCTTCCAGGCGCCGCTGCGCAGCAGCGACTTGGGGCAGTGCGGGTAGACCTCCTCGATCCCCACCACCAGCGCGCTGGCCGGCGGCTTGCCGACGGCGGTCAACTGCGACAGCAGCTCGGGGCGGGTGGAGACGCAGGCCCGGCCATTCACCCTGAGCGTGGTGGTGCGCCCGGGGATGATGAACAGAAGCCCGGCCCGCCCGGTGGCGATGACGTTCTGCAGGGTGTCCAGACGCTTGTTGCCGGTCGCATCCGGTATCGCCACCGTCCGTGCGTCCAGGACTGCTACGAACCCTGCGGGGCCGCCGCGCGGCGAGACGTCACAGTTGCCCTCGGCGTCCGCGCTGGCAACCAGAACCAGCGATGAGCAGCCGATCAACTGTCGTGTCTGCTCCGTGAGTTCGGTCATCTGCTTCCGTACGGCCGCGCCGCTTGGGCCCTCGTAGACCCGACGCAGCGTCTCCTGGTCGGGCACGGAGTCGAGGAGGAGCGAGTCGAAGGCACTGCCTGCAAGGGATGTCGTCATGCATGTGACCCTAACCGGCACCGATCCGCGATGAATCTTGGCCGGTGGATGCCACGGGCAGCGCGGGGGAACTTCCTTGTCCTGCATGCGTCAGCGACACTGCCACCCGCAGTACGTGAGCCGCGTGGCAGGATGCCCTGGGCCGAAGGTGACGACGAGTGGGTGTGCGACATGGCTGCTGAGTGGTACGTCCTCATCGAAGAGGACACGAAACGGGCGGAACGCGCCGACGGGAAGTCACTGGACCTGTATCGGTGGAAGCTGACGGCCGCCCATCCCATCGACGGCAACGAGGCCCAGGCGCTCGCGGCGGCGGAGGACGCGGCCCTGAACCATCTGCCGGAACGACTCGCCCGCCACGCCAGGCCTGGAGACGAACCGGCGCGGCAGGCCTTCCGGGCCCAGGACGGTGCCTGGTTCGTCCTCCTCAAGCAGCGGCACCGGCAGTGCCACATGCGAGTGACCGCCGCCCGGCTCGCCCACACGACGGAAGAGAAGGAGGCTCCCCCGAGGAGCCTGAAGGACAAGCTGCGCAGCGCGCTGGACGGCCCGCAGCCCCTCCCGAAGCAGTGGGCGCCGCCGACCGGAATCGACCGGCCGGGCAAGTCGTGACCGCACTGCGCGCGAAAGCCACTTCGCCCTCGCCGACAAGTGTCAACGCCCGTTCCTGACAAGCCCGTTCATCGTCTGCTCACATCTCGAACCGGCGAGGCCGGAACCAACGGGCATGAGATGTCCAGGCGGTCACAGCGCTCGCTCGTGCGATGTCCAGGGGGCACAGCGCCAGGGAACCAGGACGACCTTCCCGAGGTTTCCGCGCTGCTCGATGAGAGCGTGGGCCCGGGCAGCCTCAGCGAGCGGAATCTCCTCGTGCACGGCGGTCCGCAGGGCGCCGGCGTCACGCATCCGCCAGAGCTCGCACAGCCAGCGGGCGTACAGTTCCGGATCGCCGACGGCGATGGCCCGCATCTGGAAGCCGATCATCGAGGCACCGCGAACCAGGAGTTCGTACGCCTCCACCGTGCCGCCGCCGGAGCCGAAGGCGACCAGCCGACCGCCCGTCGCCACGGCTCGCACGGCCGGGCCGAGCAGGTCGCCACCGACTCCGTCGAGGATCACGTCGTACGGACCGCCCCACTCCGTGTCCTGGTACCGGATCACCTCGTCCGCGCCCATGCCACGCACGAATGCGGCCTCGTCCGGCGCGACAGGCACGGGCGACAAGTTCCGACGACGGCCTGAACTGGTGCGGCTCAAGGTGCCGGACTATCCGCTGTGTTCTTCGAGTTCGGTGGCCGGCGTCTGTCGGGTGGCCGCCCACGACGCCAGGAGCGCCAGGTTGTCGGCGGTCTGGGTGCCCGCGGGCGCGGTGTAGACGATGAGGTGCAGGCCCGGTTCGGCGGGCAGTTCCAGGGACTCGACGTCCAAGTCGAGCCGGCCCACGATCGGATGGTGCAGACGCTTGCGGCCGGACCGGCGCAGCCGCACGTCCTGAGATGCCCACCGCCGCCGAAATAGCTCACTGCGCGTTGACAGTTCGCCGACCAGAGCGATCAGCTCATCGTCGTGCGGATTGCGGCCCGCTTCCATGCGTAGTTTCGCGGCCACGTCACCGGCGATTCGGTCGTAGTCGACAAAGAAATCCCTGGCCGCCTCGGGGTTCAGATAGACGAACCGGGCTGTGTTCGCGGGCTGTCGCGGGTCGGCCAGTACCGGTGAATACAGTGCGCGACCGAGTTGATTCATGGCGAGCACGTCATAGCGTCCGTTACCGATCCAGGCCGGCGCATCGGAGATCGCGTCGAGCACCTGCTGCAGCGTCGAGCGCACCGTCACGGCCGGCCTGCGTCGGCGTGGGCCGCTGGGCGCCCCGGACGGACGCGCGAGGTGGAACAGGTGGTCACGCTCGGCCTCGTCGAGCTGCAAGGCAGAGGCCAACGCCTCAAGCACGCCGTCGGAGGCACCGGCGAGGCTGCCGCGCTCCATGCGCACGTAGTAGTCGACCGATACGCCCGCCAGTACCGCTACCTCCTCGCGGCGCAGACCTTTGACCCGACGGTTGCCGCCGTAAGCGGGGAGGCCTGCCTGCTCGGGTGTGATGCGGGCGCGACGCGAGCTCAGGAATTCCCGTACCTCGGTGCGTAGATCCATCGTGGCCATCCCCTCACCGTAAGCCCGTCCCCCGCGATTCACCGCAAGCCCGTCCCCGCAACTTAAGCCCGTGCCCGCAATCTAAGGGGTACCCGATGCGGTAGTCGCCGTGCCGCCGTCCACCGGGATGACGGTGCCCGTGAGATAGGCCCCAGCCTGGCTGGCGAGGAACACGGCGATACCCGCCATGTCGTCGTCGCGGCCGAGCCGGCGCAGAGGGGTCGCCGCAGCGATCGTGTCGCCGATGGCATCGAGCGTGGACGCCATCATCTGTGACGGGAACACTCCGGGTGCTACCGCGTTCACCGTGACGTGCTGTGGGCCCAGCTCCCTGGCAAGCACTCTGGTGAGTTGGTGGAGTGCCGCTTTGCTGCTGGCGTACGAGTAGTTGGGCGCCTGGGCGACGTGGATGGCGGCGATACTGCCGATGTTGATGATCCGCGCGGGATCATCGGCGGTGCCCGCCTTGCGCAGGGCGGGGAGCAGCGCCTGCACCAGCCAGAACGGCGACTTGAGGTTGAGGTCGAGCACCGCGTCCCAGGCCTCGTCCGGGAACGTCTCCAGCGGCTCGCGCCACATGGCTCCCGCGTTGTTGACGAGAATGTCGAGGCGTTCCGAGTCAGCCTTGACAAGGTCAGCGAGGCGTCGGCACTCGTCGTGTCTGGACAGGTCGGCGGGGATCGCTCGAACGTCGCCGAATTCGGACAGCAGACGCTGTGCCTCCGCGCACGCGTCCGCCTTGCGTGAGCTGATGACCACGCGAGCACCCGCCTGGAGAAGGCCGCGCGCTATCATCATCCCAATTCCCCTGGTGCCGCCAGTGACAAGGGCGCGCTTCCCCCGCAGATCGAAAAGCTCTGTGTGAGTGGTGAATTGACTGTCCGCCATTGGTCTCCGTCTTTCTGTCGTGGAGAAGACACCGATACGGTCACGCAGCCGGATTTGATCTGCTGTGGTTGACGCTGCGGCGCGTTTCCGTGGAGTGTTGTCGGCGCTTTCGACTCGATCAGATTGACAGGCGTTGGGGACGGCTGGGAGATCCTGGCGATACAGGTACTGCGAGAACCCCCCTTTGACGGTCCCCGGGGGCACGTCCAGCGGACGTACGACGGCAGCGAGGTCGAGCTCGGAGTGTTCCTGAGCAACAGCAGGACCCGGGGCCGGCAAGGCTCAGCACCGGCAAGCTCGCCGCGCCGGCCGGCCGGGCGCGGCTATGCTCCGATGGGACGGGCTGCGGACGGTTCCCAGCTGTCCGCGCCTCTCGACCCCGTGAGGTCGGGACCCCGCCCGCATGGTGAAGAACCGGCAACGCCCCCGGCCCGTGCGCTGGGGGCGCGCCGCACGTCACTGCTTGCGGTCGCGGCGCAGTACCCGCAAACTGTGCGCCTCCAACGGGAATTCGGCGTCCGGCCCGAAGACCATCTCCTCCTCGTCCACCGACAGGTCGGCGGTGTCCAGGGCGACGTGCCACTTCTCGCCGTACGCGGCGGGCGGCAGGCGGAAGTCGACCGGGTCCCCACTGCTGTTGAACAGCAGCAGGAACGTGTCGTCGGGAAGCGGCCGACCCTGCGCGTCACGTTCCATCGGCCGGTCGGCGCACAGGTACACCGCGATGGCATGCGCATCGCCGCGCTCCCAGTCCGTGTCACCCATCTCGCACGCGTCGGGTCGCAGCCACACCACTTCGGCCTGCTCGGGAGGAGTGCCTGGGGTGGACCCGACGGGGAAGTGCCGACGGCGCAGCCCCGGGTGGGCGTGGCGCAGTGCGACCGCGCGCCTCACGAAGTCGAGCAGGCCGCGCCGCTCGTCGTCGAGCTCCCAGTCCACCCAGGAGATCTCGCTGTCCTGGCAGTAGGCGTTGTTGTTGCCGCCCTGGGTGCGGCCCATCTCGTCGCCGTGCGCGAGCATAGGCACGCCCTGCGAGAGGAGGAGGGTCGCGAGCAGGTTGCGCTGCTGGCGCAGCCTCAGCGCCCGGACACCCGGGTCGTCGCTTTCGCCTTCGGCGCCACAGTTCCACGACCGGTTGTCGTCGGCGCCGTCCCGGTTGTCCTCGCCGTTGGCCTCGTTGTGCTTGCCGTCGTAACTGACGAGGTCGCGCAGGGTGAAACCGTCGTGCGCCACAACGAAGTTGACGCTTGCGCGGGGCCGTCGCCGATCGTGCTGGTAGAGGTCGGAGGAACCGGTGAGGCGGGACGCGAAGTCGGCCAGGGTGTGGTCCTCACCCCGCCAGAAGCCGCGCACGGTGTCCCGGTAGTGGCCGTTCCACTCCGACCACAGCGCTGGGAAGTTGCCCACCTGGTAGCCGCCGTCTCCGACGTCCCACGGTTCGGCGATCAGCTTGACCCGGCTGATCACGGGGTCCTGCTGGACCAGGTCGAAGAACGCGGAGAGGCGGTCCACCTCGTGGAACTGCCGCGCCAGGGTGGCCGCCAAGTCGAAGCGGAAGCCGTCGACGCGCATCTCGGTCACCCAGTACCGCAATGAGTCCATGATGAGCTGCAGGACGTTCGGATGCCGCATCAGAAGGGAGTTGCCGGTGCCGGTCGTGTCGAAGTAGTGCGCCGGGTCGTCGTCGACGAGACGGTAGTACGCGGCGTTGTCGATGCCGCGGAACGACAGGGTCGGCCCTTGCTCGTTGCCCTCCGCCGTGTGGTTGAACACCACGTCCAGGATCACCTCGATCCCGGCGGTGTGCAGCGCCTTCACCATCCCCTTGAACTCGTCGACCTGCTGCCCTCGCGTGCCGCCGGCCGCGTAGGCGTTGTGCGGCGCGAAGAAGCCGATGGTGTTGTAGCCCCAGTAGTTGGACAGCCCCCGGTCGACGAGGAACCCGTCCTGCGTGAATTGGTGCACCGGCATCAACTCGACTGCTGTGACGCCCAGTTCCTTGAGGTGACCGATCACCTCGGGGTGCCCCAGACCGGCGTACGTGCCGCGCAGCTCCTCCGGCACACCGGGGTGACGCATCGTCAGACCGCGGACGTGGGCCTCGTAGATCACCGACTGGTGGTACGGATGATCAGGGCGCCGGTCCCCCTCCCAGTCGAAGTCCCGGTCCGTGACCACACCGAACATGCCGTGTCCGGCACTGTCCAGACCGTTGGGCGTCCCGGGGTCGTCCGGGTCGGTGCTGAGCAGCGATGGGTCACCGTCGAGTTGACCGTCCACGGCGGTGGCGTACGGGTCGAGCAGCAGCTTCGTGGGGTCGCAGCGCATCCCCTCGTCGGGCCGGAACGGGCCGTGCACCCGGTAGCCGTACCGCTGCCCGGGACCCACCCCCGGCAGATAGGCATGCCACACAGCGCCGTCCACGTCGGCGAGGGGTACGCGCCGCTCCTCGCCCGCCTCGTCGAACAGGCAGAGTTCCACCCGTTCGGCGACCTCGGAGAAGAGAGCGAAATTGGTTCCGGCGCCGTCGTGGACGGCACCGAGCGGATAAGGACGACCAGGCCACGTCTCCATCCGCGCATCAAAGCACGCCGGCCCCGGCCGAGGATTCCGACGCGACCGCACGTGGGCCGGTTACTTCCCCTCGGCCGCCCGCAGGGCACGGCGACGGTCTCGGGGAAGCGCGGGGCGTGGGGACCGTAGGGAGTGCCTGGGGGGGCAGGGAGCGGGGAGTGCGGGGAGCAGGGAGCGAGGTGCGCTCTCGGTCCACTCCAGGTCCTCTCCACCGGCGGAGCAGGTCTTCTCCACCGGGGGAGCCGATATTGGCCGTCCGCCGCCCGATCGGTCCCGGCGGGTGCCACACGAGAGCAGGCGTGGTGGCCGAGGACCGGGGCGGACGGGACGCGAGCCCATAGGACATGACAAAGAAGGACGACGCCGATGTTGATGGCCCACCCCGCAGTCCTGCGGAATCTGCTGGACCAGTACGAGACCTTGTGCGCTCTACAGGCCGAGAACGGGGGCACCTCCGAGGTGCACGGGCGCCTGGACGACCTCGCCTACACCCTGTGTGTGTCCACCGGGACGCGCGACATCGGCTCCGCCCTCGCCGCGGCCCACCACCATCTCACCGGTGCCGCCCGCCACTCCCGCGAGGAAGCCCTCCAGGCAGCCTGAACGGGCGCGACGGACCACTGCTCGGCCGGCGCGGCGTCCCGTCGGTGCGACACCCGGGACGCCGTACGGGTGCGCCCGGCCGGTGCGGCGTCCGCCGAGGTGGCGCCCGGACCGGCAGCGTCCTTCAGGCGAGGCTGAGGACGGCACAGATCTCCTTGCCCCCGGCGGGAAGAGCCCTGAGCGAGACCCGCTCGGCGATGGTCTGCACGATGGACCAGCCGTAGCCGCCCTCGAAGGGCTGGCAGTCGGACCGCAGGGGGATCACGGGCAGCCGGTCGCTGTGGTCGGCGACGTGGAGAACGAGCCGTCCGTCCTGGACCTTCTGGGTGCAGGCCGACAGCCCTTCGCCGTGCCGCAGCGCGTTCGTGATCAGCTCGGTCACGACGAGGAGTGCGTCGGCGACACGCTCCTCGGAGGTTCCGGGGGCCGTTTCCCGGATGGCGTCGACAACCTGTGCGCGGGCCCGAGCAGTCTCCGGCGCCTCGGCCGTGGTGCAGGCGCTCTGATGCATGATGCTCTCCCTCGGAACGCGGGCCCCCTGCCAGGGGCGACGGAATGCGAGCGGCACAGTTCTGCCGTCACATATCAGCGTCCCCGTTGCATCTCCCCCGCAGGCGGAGCGGAGGTCCCCATTCCCCGGGTCCATGGACCACCGGAAACCGCATCGCGTCTCCGCCTTTCGGCCGATGCGGCAGACCGGCTGCCTGCCCGTAGGGACCAGGGTTTCCCGAGCCCGCGTGACACCAGGGGCCGCGGCTGTGGCAGGCGAGGGCTGTAGGCCAGCCACGGTGTGAAGGGCTGATGGGGCGGGTCAGTGGAGCGTGGGCCGGTAGATGAGCTCCTGGATGTGACCGTCGAGCGTTCGGCTCTCCACCAGCTCCAGGTCGAAGTCCGCCGCGCCTTGGAAGATCGCGTCCAGACCGGTCTGTCCGGTGATGACGGGGAAGAGCGTCACCTGAACGAAATCGACCAGGCCGGCGGCCATCAGCGCCCGGTTCATGGACAGGCTGCCGTGCGAACGCAACGGCACGTCGGACTCCTCCTTGAGCCGGGCCACGACATCCACGGCGTCACCGCTCACGACGGTCGCGTCCGGCCAGTCGAGCGGGGCCCGCAGCGTCTTCGACACCACGGTGGTCGGCATGTGCCGCATCCTGGTGACCCATTCATCACGCACGTCGGCCTGTTCGTCGCTCGCGGCCAGCATCTCCGCGAACGCCCGATAGGTGTTGGCGCCGAAGACCATCCGCTGCTCCGTTCCGTACAGGTCGGCACGGCGTTCAAGCAGCTCAGGGCCCTGCTTGCCCCAGTAGCCGCCCCAGTTGGCACTGGCCCCGCCGAAGCCGTCCAGACTGGAAAAGACGTCGAAGGTGTAGGTAGCGGTCATGGCGTGCTCCTCGGATGCGTTGGTCGGCAGCATGTCTGCGGGCGGACGTCCGTCTCGCGGCGCGGCGCTACACGGGCGGACGTCCCTGTCGCGGCGCGGCGCGATTCGTCGGCCGTCCTACACATAGACCCCGAACGCGGCCGAAAGTCATCGCCACGCCAGCCGGGGAACGGACTACCCGTATCGCCCCCGGCCAGGGGAACACCATCCCGCGCGCTCACCACTTCCATGGCGTGGGGACCGCCCCGTGAACACCGAGTCGGCACGACGGCGATGTCCGGGGGTGGGCAGCGCGGCGTTACGCGCGCCGTCTTTCCTCAGCCCGCAGCTCCCTAGGCCGCCTGTCGTCGAGGCGAGCCGCGCCTGCGGAGCTTCTTCGCGTCCATTTCCCGGTCCGAACGCCGACGCATCCCCGCGTAGAACAGCGCACCGGCGGTGAGGGTGAACAAGCCGCCGGTTGCGGAGAGGTCGAGGGCATCGAGGCCGCGGTCGTCCGTGGCTTCGATCCACGGCTTGAGGCCACCGAGCGGGTCCTTGAACAGGAAGACGTGCTGCTTGGGCTTGAACTGGCCGTAGCAGTTCTCCGTATTGCCCAGATCCCGCACCGCGCCCGAGGTGTCGACCACGCGACAGACATCGAGTTCGGTGCCCTTGGAATTGACGTGCTGTGCCGTGTCGACCACCAACGCGTCGGCCCGCTGTCCGAACTGCTTGAGGTACGTCTGCTGCACGGTCGGCCCTACGAAGAGTCCGAGTGCCATGGTGGCGGCGGTCGCGACGACCGCGGCTCCCGCACGGTGCCAGAGACCCCCGGCCACGATGGCCGCCATGGCTGCGGCACACATGGCGAAAACGACGGCGACCCAAGTCGAGAGGTACAGGCCCAGGACCGCGCCCACCAGGGTGGCCAGTGGAATCAGCACAGCCCAGCGCAGCGAACTCGGTGTCCGGGTGCGCGAGGACGGTGGCGTGGGCACGAGCGTGGGAACGAGTGGCCCCGGAACGGTCCCGTCTGTCCTGGTTTTCCCGCCTGCTCGCACGTCGTGGCCCCCATGTCGCACCTGGTAGATCATTCTGCGGTCAACCCTAGACGCGGCATTCGCTGGGCGGAGCCGGCCCATGACTTCGTGCTCCAGGGGCGCCTGCTGATGGCAGCCACCCGCCGATGGCCGTCAGTCGGACCAGTGGCCGCGCACCGCCGCCAGGACGAAGCTCGGGCCGAAGCCGATGAGCAGGCCTGCGGAGTCGGCGGGCGGCGGTGTGGTGAACGTACGGGACAGGACGTCCAGGACCGCCGAGCCGCCCAGGTTGCCGTTGGCGGCGAGGCTTTCCCAGGCGTGCCGCAGAGCCCCGTCGTCCAGTTCGAGGCCTGCGGCCACGTCGTCGAGGATGCGGGGGCCGCCGGGATGCACCACCGCGAAGTCGAGCGGGCGGGCATCGGTTCCGAGCCATTTCCGCAGGGCAGGCATGGAGTTGTTGACACCCGCGGTCGCCGCTCGCGTGGAGTCGAAGTGGAGCCCGGCGCCGCTCAGTCGGCCGCGGTAGAGGTCGGCGCTGTCGGGCAGTACGTACTCGAAGGCGTCCGTGATGACGAAGCTCGGCCCGTCCCAGGCGGGGCGCGCCGAGACGACCGTGGCGGCGGCGCCGTCTCCGAACAGGACCTTGTAGACGAACGAATCGAGACTCGTGTCCTCGTGGTTGTACGTCGCCGTCGACAGGCACTCCGAGGTGACGACCAGGACGTTCGCGCCGGGATGCGCGGCGATGTCCTGGTGGGCGCGGACCAGCCCCTGAGCTCCGCCCGCACAGCCGACCGTTCCCATCGGGTAACGCCGGACGTCGGGCCGCAGCCCGAGCGAGCCCACCAGATGGACGTCCAGGGAGGGCACGGTCCACGAAGTGGTGTGGCTGGTGACGATCGCGTCGATGTCCTCGGACCGCAGTCCTGACGCGGCCAGTGCTCGCTGCCCCGCCTCGGTCGCGAGCTTCAACGAGTCTTCATAGGCCGCCTTGTTGCGCTCCTCGACCGGCGCGTTTCCGGCCACGGTCGGCGCGTCCAGCGGCCGGGTGAAGCGCCGGGTGCGCACGGTCGTCGCCCGAGCGACCCGCAGCATGGCCTCCAGGCGCGGAAGATCGGTGTGAGCCCGGCGGATGTCCGCACAGATCTCGTCGGTCGTCACCACGTTCCCGGGCAGGACGACAAAGGGAGGTGCTATGTGAGCAGGCACGGATGCTCTCCCTCGGCGAAGGCGAAAAGGGCTGAATAGGACGTTCCGTCGATGATACAGATCACCATCTGGCTCGAACCGTACCGGCCTGATCTCGTCCCCGGAACTTCATGGAGGCCTGGTTCTCGTTCCCTGGCCAGACCGCTACGAGGCGCAGGCGTTCGCCGCGCCGGTGTCCGGAATTCGACCAGCCCATCTTCCGCACGCGCGCAAGCCCCCTCCCTGCGCTGCCCCCCAGGGGTCGGCCCCGGACCTGCTCCCCCGACGGCAGTCTCAGGCCCGCGCTTGGGGATCTCCTCGGCGCCGGACTGAGCGGTGGCGTGTTCGCTGTGCCCGAGTAGATGGGCGCCGCGAGCCGGTGTCCTTCGGGGCGGCCGGTTGGGCGGCCGCCACCGGTGGCTCGCCCTTCGCGTCCGCAATCACCCTCCGGCTCGGCCCGGAAGCCATGGCCAACCCGGCCGCACGCGGTTCGCCGCGGGGCAGTTCACATCGGACTGCCCCGTCGGCGGGTCATCCCTGCGGCAAGCGCCCGTACTCGCCGTTCAGGGTCTCAGTGCCCCATGCCGGCTCCGCCGTCGACCGGGACGACGGCGCCGGTGATGTAGGAGGCCTCGTCGGAGGCGAGGAAGGCAACGGCCGCCGCAATCTCCTCGGGGCGGGCGAGGCGGCCGAGGGGGATCTGGCTCTTCATGCCTTCGAGCTGCTCGTCGCTGAGCTGGCCGCTCATCGACGTCTCGGTGAGGCCAGGGGCCACGACGTTGAACGTGATGCCGCGCGAGCCGAGTTCGCGAGCCATCGAGCGGGCGAAGCCGACGAGGCCGGCCTTGGAGGCGGCGTAGTTGGCCTGTCCGCTCTCGCCGCGCAGACCGACGGCGGAGGAGATCAGGACCACGCGGCCCTTCTTGGCGCGCAGCATGGCCCGGGAGGCCCGCTTGGTGAGGCGGAAGGCGCCGGTGAGGTTGGTGTCGAGGACCGAGGTGAAGTCGTCCTCGCTCATGCGCATCAGCAACTGGTCTTTGGTGATGCCCGCGTTGGCGACGAGCACCTCGACGGGACCGTGCTCCTTCTCGACCTCGCCGAAGGCCCGGTCGACCTGCTCGGTGTCGGTGATGTCGCACTGGACGGCGAACAGACCCTCCGGCGGTTCGCCCGAGCGGTAGGTCACCGCGACGCGGTCGCCTGCTGCCGCGAGATGACGGGCGATGGCCAGGCCTATGCCACGGTTGCCGCCACTGATCAGAACTGAACGGGACACGGATGACGCCTTTCTGTCTCTGTTGGTCCCGAGCAGTCAATCAGCTGGCCCGGCGGACTCCGGACCGGGTCAGCTGCCCGCTCATCGCCGCGGCTGCGTCCATGACCGCGCCGACGTACCGGGCCCGGGTCGCGGCCGCTCGCACCTGGGCGTCCCCGGCGAGCAACGCGATGGACCCGGCGACCGCCGAGCCGTACCAGAGTGGGGCCGCGATCATGGTGCGGCCCGGCAACGGGGAGGGCCCCAGCGCGTGCCCCTCCTCGCGGACGTACGAGAAGTCGATCTTGGCGCCGGTCGCCGAGCCGAGGCAGGACAGGATCGCCAGACCTGCCGCGTCGGCCTCCAGCGGCGCGCACTCAAGGGCGCGCAGGACAGCCACGGGCGCCGAGAGCACCTCCTCGGCATGCGCTCCGAAGGCCCGTTCCGCAGCGATCCTCGCCGGTGTTCCGATCAGGTGCGGTCGATAAACGAATACAATCTGCCCAGTTCGCGACTGTAGTGTGACGATCTCCGCCTTCACTGCAGGAGACGGCCGGTCCACCGACGGTAGTTGGGCCGCAGACAGGAAATGGGGGGCACCGTGCAGCGCGTCGACCAGCGCGTACGCAGCGCGCGGCCCCCGCTGTTCGACGGTGCCGTCCCGCAGCAGTGCCTGCAGATAGCGGTGGACGGTCGGCGCCGGCAGTTGCGCGGACGCCGCGATCGCGGCAAGAGGCTGCTCACCAGGGCCGAGTCGCCCCAGGGCACGCAGTACCGCCATGGTGCGCGCCACGGCTCCGCCGGTGCGGTCGGACGCCACGGCAGTTTGGTTCAGCAACGCGATTTCCCCCTCGCGGTGGCGGACCAGCCCGTCTCCCACAACGCGCATTCGATCCGGCAGCCGATTCTTCTCAACCAGGATCGCGATGACCAGGCTCTGATTTTTCCGGTTCGTGAATTTCAGGAGCAGAAACTTCCGGCAATTCGCTGCGGCGAACGGAACACGGCACGAAGGGGAGAGGCTCAAGGGTGAACAACAATCAGGCACTGCAGCAGCTGCTGCAATGGAAGCGCGGCCAGATAGACCCGTCCGAGTGGGGCATCCCCAAGCGCACGGGACGGGGCCGCCGTTCGGCCGGTCTCTCGCAGGCTCAGGTGGCGCAGGCCCTCTTCGTGTCGGAGCGCACCTACGCGGCGCTGGAGCGCGGGGACATGGCCTCGCCCGCCCGGGAGTTCCTGGACGCCGTGGCCAAGATCCTGCGCATGGAGGAGCGGGAGCGCACCGCGCTCTACGTGTACGCGCTCGGGTACGAGCCGCCCATCCCGATGGACCCGCTGGCCGGGACGAACGTCGCTCCCGCCTGGCAGACGGCGGTCAACAACGTCTCGGGGCAGCCGTGTTACATCAATGACGTGGCCTGGAACGTGCTCGCCGCCAACGACGACTTCGTCCGGAT
This sequence comes from Streptomyces xanthochromogenes, assembly GCF_014650455.1. GTDB lineage: Bacteria > Actinomycetota > Actinomycetes > Streptomycetales > Streptomycetaceae > Streptomyces > Streptomyces xanthochromogenes. The sequence goes on from NZ_BMUZ01000004.1 coordinate 27,031, forward strand.
GTTCCCGCAGGTGGACGCCCAGACTCCGCGCCTTCCCGAGCAGAACCTGCTGCGCTGGATGCTGCTGCGCGAGGACGCCCGCGAGCATCACCTGGTGGACTGGGAGAAGCGCTGGGCCGCCCCGGTGGCAGCCCAGCTGCGTACGGCGGTGGCCGCGCACCCCACCAATCAGGATCTCCAGCGGTTGGACAAGGAAGTCAACGAGGACCCCGTCGCCGGGCCGATCTACCGCAATCACAACCTCGCGTACGTCCACCCCGACGGCGACACCCGCGTCATGCGCCATGCCGGCTACACCGCCCCCGACGGCTGCCCCGACCTGCGGGACCGTTGCTGCGCGCGGCACTCCGCCTCACAGCTGGGCTACGTCACGATGTGCGCCGCGCAGCCGTTCAGGAGCCCGGGAGCACGGTTCTTCTTCCTGGTCTTCGAGCCCGAGCGCCGATGAAGCACGGATTCCGGTACGACGGAGGCGGTTCTGCCGAGGGGCCTCCCAACCGGGCACAATGCATGCCTATGGCACCCGAATCTGACATGAAACTGCTCGCCCCCGGCGTCTTCGCGTGGCTTCCCGGACTGGGCTCGACCTGGGGCATGGCCAACTGCGGCCTGGTCAGCTCCCAGGGCGAGACCTTGCTCATCGACACCCCGTACACCCCGGCCCTGACCGATGTCCTGCTCGATGCCGTCCGCGAGGTCGCCGGCCCGGCCGCGGAGCCGGCGCACGTCGTGGTCACACACGCCAACGGCGACCACACCTGGGGGCTGCAACAGCTGCCCGGAGCCGAAATCGTCGCGACCCGGGCCGCGTTGGACCACCAGTGCATAGAGCCCACGCCCCAGCAGGTCCAGGCGCTGATCCACGACACCGACCCCGACCAGCCGCTCGGCTGGTACATCCGTCGGCACTTCGGCCGCTTCGACTTCTCGGACGTACAGGTGCTGCCCCCGACCGTCACCTTCACCGGGCGGTACGACCTGAAGGTCGGCTCCATCCCCGTGGAACTCCACGAGGTGGGCCCGGCGCACACCGTGGGTGACCTGATCGTCCATCTGCCCGAGCAGCGCGTGGTGTTCGCCGGTGACATCGTCTTCGCGGGCGACCATCCCCCGCACTGGGCCGGGCCGCTGGAAAACATCTCCACCGCCTGCGAACGCATCCTGGCGCTCGACCCTGAATGGATCGTGCCGGGCCACGGTCCACTCATGCGGCCCGACGAACTGCGGTCGCACATAGCTTATTTGAACGACCTCGCCGACAACGCCGACGTGATGCACGCACAGGGCCGCACCTCCATCGAGGCGGTCCGCATCCTGCTCGACGAGGACCGCTACCCCGGCCTGGGCCTGCCGGAGCGCCTGGCGATCACGCTGGGCACCGAGTACCGCCACCTCGACGGAGGTTCCGCCGCGCCGGACATGCTGGCACTGATGAACCACGCGGCGACCATCGCGTGGGAGTACTCCTCCACCGCGTGACCCGTGCGCCGGGCCTGCCTTCAGCCGGCCGACGCACGCCTTCTCCGTCTTGTTCCGGCCGATGGAACAGCCGCCGCACCCTCATTTCGATCCTCGGAATATGAGCGGCCGCCGTACGACCCCGGCTTGCCCCGCACCCGCCCCGCGCGGTGAAGTACCTCTTGTCGGCGCGTCGTGGACACACGGGGGAGCGCCGGACCAGCACGGAGGGCCCTCCCACGCCCGATGATGTGCACGGTCGAGCAGCACGCCTCGCGTGCTGGACTCGATTCCGGATGCCGCCGCCGACCTCCTGGCGGCGGCATCCGCGCGAAGCCGCGATTGCCTGCCCAACGGGCGGCCCGTGGACGCGATCTTCTCGCTGGACTTCCACGGCCGAGTCTTCGACCACGTCCCGCGCGATCGCTCCAACCGCCGTGCGGACAGGGCGAGTTGATTTGCACGGAGGGGGCCGGGCAACAACCCTGACTGATCGTCAGGATTCGGGGACCACCGGCAGACGGCCGCCCTCGGTGAACCAGTGCCGACGCACGGCGTCCGTCGGCCTTGGGTCTCCAAGGGCGTCGCGGCCCCAGACCGCCAGGGCTTCGACCACCTCGCGCAGCGCCAGTCCCCGCGGGGTCAGCGTGTACACCATCCCGCTGGCGGGCCGCTCCAGTTGGCGCCGCTCCACCAGGCCGTCGCCCTGCAACTGCTTGAGGCGGGCGGCCAGGACGTCGGTGGAGACGCCCGGCAGGTCGGCGTGCAGGTCGGTGTAGCGCCGCGGCCCGTGCAGCAGCTCGCGGACGACCAGGAGGCTCCAGCGCTCCCCCACCGCGTCCAGGGCACGGGCGACCGCGCAGTACTGGTCGTAGCTCCGGTGTGGCATGACAGTCAGCATAGCCCAGGGGTTGGACTTTCCAAGTTGGTACTTGGTAGAACAAAGCAATCACGAGGGTGCGGGCGACATTGCCGGTGACAGTGACGGTCGGGAGGCCACAGATGGAGTTTCGGCAGTCCAGCAAGCTGAAGGACGTGTGCTACGAGATCCGGGGACCGGTGGTCGACCAGGCCAACGCCCTTGAGGAGGCCGGGCACAGCGTGCTGCGGCTCAACACGGGCAACCCCGCGCCGTTCGGTTTCGAGGCGCCCGAGGAGATCCTCCAGGACATCATCCGCAACCTGCCCCAGGCCCACGGCTACAGCGACGCCCGCGGCATCCTGCCCGCCCGGCGCGCGGTGGTGCAGTACTACCAGCAGCGCGGAGTCGCGGGTGTGGCGGTCGACGACGTCTACCTCGGCAACGGCGCTTCCGAGCTGATCCAGATGGCCGTGCAGGCGCTCGTCGACGACGGCGACGAAGTGCTGGTGCCCGCCCCCGACTTCCCGCTGTGGACGGCCGTGGTCCGGCTCGCCGGCGGGCGGGCCGTGCACTACATGTGCGACGAGGACGCCGACTGGTACCCGGACCTCGACGACATCGCCGCGAAGATCACCGACCGCACCAAGGCCATCGTCGTCATCAACCCCAACAACCCGACCGGCGCGGTCTACTCGAAGGAGCTCCTGGAGGGCATTCTCGAGCTGGCCCGTCGGCACGGGCTCATGGTGCTCGCCGACGAGATCTACGACAAGATCCTCTACGACGACGCCGTGCACCACTGCCTGGCCGCGCTCGCCGACGACGTGCTCACCCTCACCTTCAACGGGCTCTCCAAGGCCTACCGGGTGGCCGGCTTCCGCAGTGGCTGGCTGGTCGTCTCCGGACCGAAGGCACAGGCCAAGGACTACCTCGAAGGCCTGGCCATGCTGGCCGGAATGCGGCTGTGCCCGAACGTACCGGCGCAGTACGCCGTCCAGGCCGCCCTCGGAGGGCACCAGTCGATCCACGACCTCACGCTGCCCACCGGCAGGCTCACCGAGCAGCGCGACGTCGCTTGGCGGGCGCTGAACGACATCCCTGGTGTGAGCTGCGTCAAGCCCAAGGGCGCGCTGTACGCCTTCGCCAAGCTCGATCCGGCCGTGCACAAGATCGTCGACGACGAGCGCTTCGTACTGGACCTGCTGCTGCGCGAGAAGATCCACATCGTCCAGGGCACCGGGTTCAACTGGCCCCGCCCGGACCACTTCCGCTTCGTCACGCTCCCCCGCACCACTGACCTCGAGACAGCGATCGGCCGCATCGGCCGCTTCCTGGCCACCTATCGCCAGTAGCCAGGCCCTCGTGGCAGCAGAGTGCCCGTATGAGCCGGTGTCACCGCTGCCCACAACCCCCGTTCAACCGAACATAAAGCCCAGGTAAGGTTCAATCTGCGACGACCTGGCGGATTTCGTATCCGCCGGGTCGTCCCATGTTCGAGGCATGCACGACGCACTCACCAGGCGACGCGGGCCCGATCCTGAAACGACCCCGACCCTGGAGACTTTCGATGCGCCGTCCCCTCGCCCTGGCCGCCATGGCATTCGTGCTGTGCACCGCCTGCACCCGCGTCAACGAGCCGGATGCGCAGAACGCCGTACGGAAGGCAGTGGACTCCACCCGGCAGACGAGTGCTCACATCAGCACCATGCTGGACCTCACCGACGGTGCCGGAACGAAGGCGCAGATCGCGACGGACGGCGGGTTCGACATGGCCGCCGATCGCGGCCGCATCGACGTACGGATCGTCCAGGGCCAGAACCGCGGCGACCTGATCTTCGCCGACGGCAAGGTGTACACGCGCAACGTCGAACCCGAGGAAGTGGATCACAGCTGGGTGTGGTCCGAGCGCGACACCGCCCAGGCCCACTACCTCTTCCGCGCGCCGGACAACGACCCGGAGCACACGCTGCTCCAAGTGTCCCGCATGACGAGGGTCCACGCCAAGGGCAAGGAGACCGTCAACGGGGTCGAGGCCACGCGCTACACCGGAAACATCGACTACGAGACGATGGTTCTGCGCTTGGCCGCCGACACACGGCAGAAGCTGGACGACGCCGTCAGCCAGTACAAAGCCGCCGGCCGCGAAATGCCCTTCACGGCAGAGGTGTGGATCGACGGCCAGGGGCACGTGGTGCAGGCCCGTCTCACGATGAAGGACGCGGCGACCACGTACGCCGAACTGACCATGAAAATCTCCGACTTGGGCAAGCCGGTCACCGTGACCCCGCCGCCCGCGGACGAGACGATACCGTCGGACGGCCACGCCAACCTCCTGTCCGGCTGACACGCGGCCGTACTGTACGGCTGAGACGCGACCGCCGTCCTTGTACGGCTGATACGCGACTGTCCTGTTCACCTGACGTGGCCGGGTACCTGGGGTCGAGGGACCCAAGCCCTCCGACATCTCCGTCGGGACGGGCGTTGGGCGTTCAGTGACCGCCGCGGGGTTCGGTGCAACCACCCTCCGGATAACGGCCGTTGACCGAAACCTGGTAGTTGGTCGGCTGCGTGAACGCCGTGACGCAGGCGTCGTCACGGACGCGCAGCGAGATCAAGGCCCCCTCGGGCCGTACAGGACGGGGGTCGGCGAGTCCTTGCCGCACGTCCATGTCCTGTACGTGGAGCGTGCCTCGGCCCTGCTGGCTGTCGGGGCCCTCGTTGCGGTAGCCCAGCGGGAGAAGCGCCGCCCGCACGCTCTTCGCGTCCCACACCTTCTTCTTCCAGAGTCCTTCGAGGACGGGCTCGATGCGAGCGGCTTCCGCCCGGGCGAGCTTCTCGCTGGCGGGAGACATGCTCTTGGGGACCTTGAAGCCGTTGTTCTCCCGGTAGTGGGGAGCACCGTCGTGGGAGTCGGGCTCGACGTTGCCCCGTGCGGGACCGACCGAGGACTTCAAGGGCGAAGGGGAGGCGGGAGGTCCGCCTGCGGACGCGTGCTGCTGACCACAGGCGGACAAGGCGAGGACAGCCCCCAGGCAGAGGCCGACCGCGGCATGCGTGGACCTTGATATGCGCATGGAAGGACAGTGCCACGGCCTCCCCCGGTCCGCACCATTCAACGCCGGCGCGATCCACCGCGGCCAATGCGATCCCCCTGCCGCGCTGGTCTGAGGCTGGGAGCAGGAGCCGCTGATGCGGGGGCGGAGCGGTGAAGCGGGGCCGGGGCGGCTGATGCGGGGCCGGGTCCGCTGCTAGAATGTCCGCCTTGGCCTTCGGCGACCCAACTGGGGTCGTGCGGAGGCTTTTTTCATGCCTACCGACACATCCACGTCCCACACCCACCCCGCCACCACTTACCACGGCCTGCTCCGCAACCGCGAGTTCGCCGGGCTGTACTCCAGCTTCACTCTGACCGTCGCCGCAAGCACCCTCTCGGGCTTCGCCCTCGGCACGCTGGTCAACCACCAGACCAGGTCCCCGTTCCTGACCGCCGTGGCCATGTACGGTGCCACGTTCGCGACGGTGCTCGGTGCGCTGACACTGATGTCCGTAGCGGACGGAGACCGGCCGCGCCGAACCCTCGTAACGCTCCAGTGCGTCTCGCTCGCAGGCGTCGCCACACAGGCGATACCGGGTCTACCGCTGCTCGCCCGGTTCGGCCTGCTCCTCGTGCTGGGGTTCCTCCAGTCGCTCGGGACCGGAACACGGATGGGGCTGCTCGCCGAAGTGGTGCCGAACTCCGCGTACGCACTGGCACGTTCGCTGATGAACATCACCTCCGGTGGCATGGCCATCCTCGGATACACCATCGGCGCCGTGCTCCTGCGATACCTGAGCCCGCAGGGGGTCTTCGCCATCGCCATGGCCCTGACCGCTTCCGCACTGCTCATCGTGGCGGCGACCGTACGGGAACGCTCGATCCGTCCGACCCGTCGCCCCGGGCTGCGCCAGACCTGGAGGACCAACATCGCGTTCTTCTCCCACCCAGGCCAACGCGCCCTGCTGCTCAACCTGTGGGTCCCCAACGGCCTGATCGTCGGCTGCGAGGCGCTGTTCATCTCGTACGCCCCGGATCAGGCCGGTGCCTTCCTGGCCGCTGGATCGGCGGGCATGCTCCTGGGCGACCTGACCGTCGGTCGGCTGTTCGGCGCCGAGCAGCGGCGTCGGTACGCCTTCGTGCTGCGACTGCAGCTCGCCGTGCCGTACCTTCTGTTCGCCCTCCACCCTCCAGTACTGGTGGCGGCCGTCGCGGTGTTCATCGCCGGCGCCGGTTTCGCCGCCACGCTGCCGCTCCAGGAACAGCTCCTGGCGCTGACTCCCGATCCGGTCCGTGGCCAGGTACAGGGGGTCGAGTCGGCGGGGCGGATGACGTGGCAGGGCCTGGGAGCCGCGATCGCCGGTGGCGTCGCCCAGTACGTCACCCCCGGCACGGCGATCACGGCCGTGGCGGCCACCTCCGTCGCCATCACCGTGCTCACCCGGCCGCTCGTGGCTCGCGCCCGAGCCGTCCGCGTGGAGCCGGGTAACACGTGAGCCATCGCGGACGGGCCCGCAGCAATCCGTTCGCGTGGCGCCTCATCAGCGCCGTACGGTCTGCGCATGACCAGGACCACGCCGGCCAGGCCCTTCCCCGTGGAGGCCGTCTTCCCGGAGCTGGCCATCCACCGGGACAGGACAACTCGCCTGCATCCCCGGCCGGGGCAGCCGACGATGCGCGACAGCCATGTCGGCGGGCCGATGTTGTGACCGGAGGCGGAGCCATGGCCGGTCTGCCACGAGTCGCATCAGTCGGTGACCGAGGGATACGCACCCGACGAGATCCGCGCCGCCAGGGTCGCGGGCACTCGCGGAAGCGCCCGTGGCCAGGCGGCGGAACGGACGGCGCAGCCGCGCCAGTGCCGTTCATGGCTCTCGCCCAATTCTTCCGCCGGAACGTACCGGGCCTGGCTCCCGGCCCCGACGGCGCGGACCTGGTGCAGCTCTTCCGCTGCCCGTTCACTCACGGTTCTTCGCTGGAGCGCCGCTACCACCTGCGGTGGCGGCGCTCCGCCGAGACGGAACGCGCGAGCCGCTTCCTCGCCGTCCCACCCGAAGTGCCCCTGCTCCCCTGGGAGCACGAACATCCCGAACCGTGCGGGCTGCATCCGGAAGAAGTGGACACCTACCCCTGGGCGGAGGACGACACCCTCCCCGCGGCAGTGATCGCCCTCATCGATGCCTGGGACGACGTCCAGGAGTCGGAACACGGCCGCGACGCCCCGAGCTACCAATCCGATCTGTTGATTCCGCCCGGCTGGCGGATCGGTGGCTTTCCCAGCTGGGCTTCGACAGGCCCGCTGACGGTCGACCAAACGGCCTGTCCTCGCTCGATGCGACTGCTGCTGACCGCAGACGGCTCCGAGGTGGATGCCGACTCGCACATCTGGATGCCGCTGGAGGACCGTGACCCGCACCCGCAGGGCAGGTCCCCTATCCGCGATATCCGGGATATCCGCGACATCCCGGATATCCGGGGCAGGCCCGTCGGTCGTCCAACCCACTCGGTTGCGCTTCGGCCGGGACCGTGACCTGCACGTCTTCACCTGCCCGGCGAACCCCGGCCATCCACCCCGGTGGGTGTCGTCCTAGGTCTCCCCGTCTCGGTCCCGGGCCCGGTTCCCGTCTAGGGCGTTCCGCGAAGCTGCTGCGGTGAGCGGGTCGGGCAGGACGCGGGCGGGGACGGGGGCGTGTCCGGGACCGCTCCCGTCCCCCCGCCCCCGCCCCGCCTCCCGCTCATCTCGCTAGTCGCCGGTCCCGTTGTCATCGTTCCAGCGGGGGTCCGTCCCCCACTCCTCGTTGCGCGCTCTGGCTGTCTCCATCGCGTGGGAGGCCTCTTCACGGCTTCCGTACGGGCCCATACGGTCGGCGGCCCTGCACTGCGGTCCCTGTTCGACCGTCTTGTGCTCCAGGCAGTAGAACCACTCGTCGGGCTTGCCGTCTGCGGTCTGTTTGATCTCTGACATGGTCCACAGATGCCCGCACGAAAGCGCGGCAATCACGAAGGCGGACACGCACGATGCTCACCGCGCCGAGGATCACCTCTGCTCTGCCAGGAGGAGCCCTCGATCGGGAGGAGCCCTCGATGAACGGCAACAGCGATGGGATGATGCCGCGATGGCGACGATCGATGACAAGAGCGGCGGCGAGACCGTCCAGTACGTACGCTTCCAATCGCCTCACCGCAACAGCCGAGGCAACTTCACCGGCATTTTCGGGCTCGTGAACAACCTGGCGCGGGCGGGACGGCTCTCCGACGATCAGGAGTCCTTTCGCCGCAGCAACAACAAGTGGTACGACGCCGCGTACCCCGACCCCTCCACCATCGACGCCACCGTCTACGACGATGAGATCAACCCCGGCGCCGAGGCGTGGTTCAAACCGTCGGCCACGCACCTCCTGGCGCGAGTCCCCGGTTACCTGGAGATCCTGGCCGCGCACGACGTCGACTGCGTGACCCTGCGTTCCACGGACCCGGGACGGGTCATCTACGAGGACGACGTCCAAGTCGTCGTCGTGCCACACGCGTTGAACATCCACGGCTCACGCGCGTCCGAGAGCGATCACACCGGAGTGACCCCATGAACCACCCGTGGCGGATCATCCAACCAGGGGGCGCGCCGGGGCCCAGTCGCGCCCCTCGGTCTGGACTGCTCCCCGTGAACCGGCTCACCTCACAGGCGTAGGACTTACGGTCGATCGATCTTGAATCTTTGGGTCGATGCCGCGGGAGTCGTTCCCTCATACGCTGACGCAGTCAGCACATGATTCAGGACGAGGAGCACTGCATGCCCGCCACCGGCCAGAGCCACATTCGTATCGCCCGGCCTTCGCGTGACCTCGCCGCGGCTGAGCGTTTCTGGGTCGACGGACTCGGGCTGAGCGTGCTGTTCCGGGCGGAGAGCGCAGGTCGGCCGGACGAGCACGACCTGTTGATGGTCGGCTGGCCGGATGCCTCCTGGCACCTTGAACTCGTCTACGACGCCGCCGTTGAGCCCCGGCCCACCGAGGAGGATCTGCTGGTCGTCTACCTCGACGAACAGGTGCCGCAGGAGTTGCTCGCCCGCCTGGAAACCCACGGCGGCACGCGCGTGCAGGCCCGTAATCCGTACTGGGAGACCTGGGGTGCCAGCATCGAAGATCCGGACGGGTACCGGTTGGTTCTCAGCACCCGCGGCTGGACCAACTCCTGACCCACCTTGCGCCCCAGCATCTCCCGTCTCATCCACGCCCCACGCATGCGGCCATGCTGTCTCGCGTCATCAAGACGATGCCGTCTATGCGAGTCCCGGCGCCAGGGACGAGTCACCGAAGGGCCTGCAGGTACCCCGCGTCACCTGACGAGTCCGATGGCCTCGATCTCGATCATCCACTCAGGGTTCGCGAGTGAGGAGACCTCTACGAACGACTCCGCGAGGTGCGGCTTGTCCGGGAAGTGTTCCGCGCGCAGCCTCGCGAAGACGTCCTGCTTCGCTATGTCCGTGACGAACACGGTCGCTTTGACCACTTCGGCGAGGCTGGAGCCCGCGTTCGTGAGGACCGTCGACAGATTCGCGAGCGCCTGACGGGCTTGCGTCTCGAAGTCCCCGACGCCGACCGTGGCTCCCTGGGCGTCGATCGGCGCCTGGCCTGAAGTGAAGACCAAGTTCCCGACCCGGACCCCGAGCGATATACCGGCCGACTCGTACCAGTCGGGTTCCGCGGAGACACGCACACGCTCCGCGGCAGGCTGCGTAACAGACATACTGCCGACACTCCCCTCAAACAAAACTGCACTTGTACGGAGCCGGGCAGATGTGATCACCCCGGCTTGATCAACAGCCACGAGACCCTGAGATTCATTCCCGAGGGCTCGCAAGTCCGCCTGGGGACAGCTCGGTTGCCGGTCACCCCGCCTGTGCGAGCGCGCCGCGTCCCAGGCTTGATCCGCCGGACAGGCCCTAAGGACGACCCGTTGTGGCAGGTGGGGTTCGCCGGTGGCTCAGAGGCAAGGCATGCTCATGTACAAAGCTTGTTCGCCCGATGATGGAGTGCCTTCGTAGAGCGCCGTGTCCAGTCCGCAAAAGGTGAATCCCATGCGCTGGTAGGCGTGGACGGCCGGGGCGTTGATGTTGGTTACTTCAAGCCAGATGTGCACGGCACCTCGCTCATGCGCGAACGCTGCCGCGTGGCTCATCAAGGCGCGGGCGACGCCGCGGCCCCGGTGGGCCGGAGCCACGGCCACGTCCGCGATGGTCAGCCTCCGGTTCCAGGGCGCGTAGGAGACGGCGATGCATCCCACGAGGCACCCGTCGGCATCGACGGCGACGACGGTACGAAAGTTCGGGTTCTCCGCGGCTGTTGGGCCGCTCTCGTCGTCGCCGTCGTCCGGTGGGAAGACCTTGTGGATGGGCGGGGCCACCGGGACCTCCCGGACGGCGAACCCGTCTGTGGTGACGGCCACGCGGAACATCGTGTGCGCGGTGAAAGATCCGTCGAGTGTCTCGATGGCCTCGGTGTCCTCGGGGCGGGCAGTGCGGAACCGGTACCCCATGGCGTCAACGGTCGTCATGACACGACCCTATGGCCAGCCCGGCCGGGATTGATCGTGCGTTGTTTCGACCCTCACCGGATGAATCCTCTCCTCAGTCCATGACCACTTGCCTCGAAAGCAATTCCGAAGCGATCGCCGTGTAGCTTCACTACGGTGCTGCCATGGCGGACTTCGTACTGGTTGCAGGAGCGCGGCTCGGATCGTGGGCGTGGGATGACGTGGTGCCGCACCTGGTGGCGGCCGGACAGGACGCCCTCCCTTTGACACTGTCCGGCCTTGCCGAGGGGCGCGGGGAGCCGGTCGGTCAGCAGACTCACGTTCAGGACATCGTCGACGAGATCGAACGCCGGAACTTGCGTGAGGTCGTTCTGGTCGGGCACAGCTACTCGGGCATCCCGGTGGGTCAGGCCGCCGAGCGGATCGGCGACCGGCTGGCGCGTGTGGTGTTCGTCGACGCCGGCGTTCCGGCCGATGGTGAACCGTTCGTTGCCGCGTGGCCGGACGGAGGGGCGGCGATGACGGCAACGATCGCCGAGAACGGAGGCTTCTGGCCGGTCGCGGCCGCTGCCCACTAGCGGGGCCACGGTCTCACCGATGAGCAGATCGCCCGCATCGTGAGCAACTCGACCCCGCACCCGGGCGGCACGCTCATCGAACCCGCCGTACTGGCGCGGCCGCTCGGCGGACTCCCGGCGACGTACATCAAGTGCACGCTCGGTGACCCCGAGCCGGGCGACTACGTGGCGAGGCTTCTCACCAACCAGGGCCGGCGGCTGGTCGAGATGGACACCGGCCACTGGCCGATGTTCTCCCGGCCCCGCGAACTGGCCCGGATCCTGGACCAGATACTCATCGACGCACCAGCGAAGTGACCGCCCTTCGACGCGGCGGCTTCCTCCCGGACGTGCGTCGCACGCGTTGGTTCGGACCCATGCCGTCTTCGCGCTCCACGATCCGGAACGCCCTTGTCGACGAACTGCCCAACAGCCGCGCTGCAGCGCCTACTTCAGCCTTTCCGAACTCCCCTGCAGGCCTACAGAGTCTTTGCGCGATGGACCATCGCATCGTCGGGATACCCGAGTTGACCACCGTTCTCGACCTGCCTGGCACGTCTGCCAGCCCCCATCGACCGGTCCGGCCGCCGCTCGACCGGTCGATGGGGCGCGCTGGTCGCGCTCAACCCCGTTGGAAGCCACGGCACGCAACTGCCGAGTCCGCCCGGGCGGTGTCAGCCGCTCTGCAGGGCGGCGACCAAGTCGCCTCCCTTGGCGACGAAGCCGAAGCAGTGGCGGACGTTGTAGAGCGTGGCCTGCAGGCAGAAGTCGGGGGATGTGGTGGCGACCCCGTCCTCCAGGAGGACCGCGTCGTAGCCGAGGCAGGCCGCGTCCGACAGGGTCGCGAGCACGCACTGGTCGGCGTTGACGCCGGTGAACAGGAGCGTGTCCACGCGGAGGTTGCGGAGGATCGAGTCGAGCGGGGTGTCGAAGAAGCCGCTCATCCGGTGCTTGGTGACGTGGATGTCCCCGTGCTCCGGGCGCAGTCCTTCTACGACTGCGGCGCCCCAACTGCCCTCCTGCAAAACGGGAGTTGTGCCTTGTGGCAGGTACGAGCCGATGCCGCCGCCCGTCCCTGCGAGATCGTAGGCGTGCAGAACGTTCGGCGGGATGTTCACCCGGTCCGGGCGGCTGCCCCAGTTGAGCCAGATCACCGGCACGCCCGCGACGCGCAGTGGGGGCAGCATGTCCGCTATGGCCTCGGCGAGGGGGGCGGCGCCCGACACGTCAAGGCCGATGGAGGCGAGCCAGCCGTCGGGGGCGCAGAAGTCGTTCTGCATGTCGATGACGACCAGTGCGGTCCGGGCGAGGTCGAGGGTGAGGCTCTGCGGTTCGGCCGGGACGGCCAGCGGCCGGGCGGCGCGGGTGGGCCGGCACAGGTCGACCTCGGTTCCCGAGGCTCGCCAACTGTTGCGTACGGTCGGCCCCAGGGGTCTCAAAACGCCGGTGTCCCCCGCGTCGAGGATCGTCGTGTCACCCGCCTCCCCCGCACGCGGGATCGTCGTGCCACCCATCTCCCCCGCGTCCAGGGCCGTCACGCCGTGGCACCCGGGCGCGCCGGGGCATGGTTGTGGGTGTGCGGTTCGTCGTCCTGCGGCGTGCTGTCGGGGTCGTGGGTGACCGCGCAGAGCAGCCGGACCTCGCCGTGCTGCCAGATGGTGCCGACCTCCGCGAAGTCGGCGCGCTCCAGCGCGTCGAGGTGGACGGCGAACGCCGCGGACAGGTCGCTGTGATTCTCGCCGTCGTACCCACGCCGGGCCCGTTCGGCGACTGCTTCGGCGAAGGCGGGCTCCGCCTGGACCTCCTCCCACCATCCGTACCAGCTGTCCACGTCGTACTGCGGCACACCGCGGTTCTTGCGGCGCCGCAGCAGGGCGCGGTCCAGTCGCGAGAGGACCGGCGAGGACTTGCGGTCGCGCTCCAGCTCGTCGCAGTTGACGAGAATCCCGCCGGGCCGCAGCAGGGTGGTGAGGCCGCCGTACAGGGCCTCCAGCGTCGCGGGGTCGAGCCAGTGCAGGGCGGTGGTGCTGAGCACGGCGTCGGGCTGCCGCTCCAGGCCGAGACCCGCGGCCCAGTCGGGGGCGCGGAGGTCGACGTCGGCGAAGCGCAGCCCGGGGACCTCGGCGTAGGCGGCGCGGCCCAGTTCGATGAGGAGCGGGTCGGCGTCGAGGGAGACGACGGTCGCGCCGGGGATGCGCGCAAGGAGGCGGACCCCGATGGACCCGGGTCCGCACCCAAGGTCGAGGACCAGCGGGTCGGGACGGCCGGAGACCTCTTCGACCACGTCGATCAGGGCGGTGAACTGCTCCTCGCGCTGCGGCAGGAAGGCCTCCTGCTGGCGGTCCCATCGGGTGACCCAGGCGCGGGCGGTCTCGGTGTACGTGGTGGTCGGCATCGACGGGTTCCTCATGCGTTCGGGGCGTGGCACGCCGGGTTGTCTCGCGGGTGGCGGGGGGGGGTGACGCTGCTGGCGCTGGGCTCAAGCCGCGGGCACGGACGCGGGGTCCGGGTCCGGGGTGACGTCGTAGAAGGAGGGGCCGTCCAGATACCGGATGGTGTTGGCGTCCCTCAGGACCGTCTCCTCGCTGTCGTGCATCAGGATCACGACGGCCGGATAGCTGAGGTCGTCCACGGTGCGCGCGATGCGCCCGCCGGGCTGCGCGTACACCTTCAGCTCGGAGAAGCTCTCCAGGTCCTTCAGGGCTTCGAGGCCGCGATAGGCGTTCAGGGTTCCGGCCGTCGGGGAGACGAGTCCGACGAAGGCGCAGAAGCGGCCCTCGGGGGTCTCGTCCGCGTGATGGTCGAGGAAGTACTCGGGGCGCAGATAGGCCTCGGCGGTCCAGTCCAGCTGCGAGGTGCCGTGGGCGGTCTGCGCGTAGTACGGGAGGCTGGCGCCGCAGATCCGCGCCCCCATCTCGACGAGCATCGGCCCCGATGCCGTCAGCTTGATCTCGACGTGGGCGGGTCCGTGCACGATGCCGAGCGCGTCCAGCACCTGGCCCGCGTACTGGCTCAGCCGTTCCTGTACTGGGCCGTTGCGCGGCATGAGGTAGACGGTGTCCGACAGGTCGGCGACGCCGTTGGCGGTGATGCGGGTGGTGCGCCAGATTTCGCAGACGCGGTGGACGCCGTCCCTGCTCGCGGTGTTGACCATGTACTCGGTGCCGCGCAGGTACTCCTGGGCCACGGCGCCGTCGTTCCGCTCGGAGAAGACGTTCTCCTGGCCGGAGATCCGGGCGAACGCGGCCACGGACTGGTCCGGGTGGTCGCAGAAGAAGACGCCGTTGCCGGCGGCGCTGCGCAGCGGCTTGAGGACGATCCGGCCGCCGAACTCCTCGTGCCAGGCCGCGAGTTCGGCCGCATCGTGGACGAGCAGCTGGCGGGCGCCGGGGACACCGGCCCGCTTGATCGTCTCGATCATGACGTACTTGTCGCGCCGGGCCGCGCTCAGTGCGGTGCCGTTCGTGGGCAGGCCGAGGCTCTCGCTCAGCGCGTCGGCGAGCTCGACGCCTATCTCACCGCCCGCGACGACCGCCACCGGCCGGTGGGCCGCGACGGCCCGTGCGGTCTCCTCCAGGTCGCCGCGGTGGACGATGTTGTCGGCGTACGCCGACAGGTCGAACGCTCCCCGGTATGCGGCCGGGACCTCCGGGGTGCTCTGGACCCGCACCAGGACGGCTCCGCGCTTTTGGAACTCGTCCGAGACGATCTTCGACAGACCGTAGGAGTCGACGATGGCGACGACGGGGGACGCTGACATGTTCAGCCTTCCTGGGCGGCATGGGAGGGGACTTCGGCCGTGTGCGCCGCGGCGGGCGAGGCGGCGGGACGCGGGCGCAGGAGCCGGCCGGCGAGGGCCGTGGCGGCCGCGGCCGCGCCGATGATGAGGAACCCGGCGGACGACTGGCCCGTCCAGCCGCTGCCGAGACCGGCGAGCGGTGCGCCGAGCGCGTTGCCGCCGGCGAGGGCGGATCCGTACAGGCCCATCGTCCGGCCGCGCGTCCGCTCGTCGCTGACGCGGCCGACCTCGGTGGCGGTGGCCGCGAAGGAGGCCGCCGACAGCATGGCCGCCGGCAGGACGGCGACCAGCAGGATGCGCCAGTCGGACACGAACGCGAGCGGGCCGGTGGCCAGGCCGAGCAACAGCACCGGAGCCCAGGGCGGTACGGGGAAGGAGAGCATCCCGAACAGGAACCCGCCGGCCACCGCGTAGGCCCCGCACGCCGCGATCAGCAGTCCGATCCAGGCCACTTCGCCTTCGGAGCGCAGCACGCCCAGGAGCGAGATCTCGAATCCGGAGGACACGGTGCCGGCCGCGAACGTGCAGGCCAGCACAGGCAGCAGGCCCAGGGTCCGGCCTCCGGCCGCGGACGGGGCGGCCGTGGTCTTCGCGTGCTCCTCGGCGGGCGGTGTCGGCACGTACAGGGCGAGGGCGGTCGTCGCGAGCACCAACACGCAGCCGAGCAACCGGGTGGCGAGCGCAGGCGACAGCTGGGTCGCGACGACCGCCGCGATGCCCGGCCCGAGCAGGTACGACAGCTGGCTGGTCACCGAGTCCAGGGCGAAGCCCGTCTGCCGGTGCTGCGCCGGGACGCTCGCGGAGACCACCAGGCGCACCACGGTGGACCCGGGTACGAGCAGCAGCCCCGACGCCAACGCGCCGACGGCGAGCGCCGGTTGGGGCAGCAGCGCGGCCACTCCCCAGAACACGCCCTGGGCGGCCGCGCTGAGCAGCAGGACGCGGCGCAGCCCGTGCCGGTCCATGGCCCGGCCCAGGAACGGCGAGCCGACCATCGCACCGATCATCCAGGCCCCGGTCACCAGGCCCGCGGAGCCCAGGCCCAGGCCGAGGCCCACCGACACCTGCAGGGCCAGCACGACGGGCGTGGCGATCATGGGGAGTTTGACGAGCCAGCCTAGTGCGACCGTCCGGCCCACCCCCGGTACGGCCAGCACCTGCGCGTATCGCTTCATGGCGGTCCTAATCGAAGACGGAGAGGTGGCCGCGTACGTCGGCCGGCGCGCGTCGCTCCGCCGGTTGCGCGGAGTCGGCGGTGCCCACGTCCAGGGCGCCGAGGAGCCGTTCCGGGCCGTTCAGCCCGAGCCGTTCGGCCAGCGTGTCGGAGGTGCACAGCCGTCCGGTGCGCCACTTGCTGCCGTAGCCCCGGGCATGCAGCAGGAGGATCAGGCTCTGCGTCATGGCACTGGCGGCGGCCAACTGCTCCCACTCGGGGACCTTGTGGCCGGTGTGCGGGCAGAACACGAGCACGGCCTTGAGCGGGGCCCGCCGCAGCGAACGCCGGATCTGGTCGGGCGCGGTGTCGGGACTGTCCGTGGCGAGGCAGTCGGCGAGCACCTCCTGCTGCTCCCCGCGGACCAGGATCCAGCGCCACGGCCGGAGGCGGCCGTGGTCGGGCGCGGTGGCCGCTCCCTGGAGCAGGTAGCGGAACTCCTCGTCGTTCGGGGCGGGTTCGCGGAGCACGGAGGTGCTCCGGCGGGTGAGGACCGCCGTCATGACGTCCAAGGGACGCACCTTGCCTTTCGTGATCCGTGCTCTCGCGGGCCGTCAGACGGCGAGCATGTCGGCGTACAGCTCGCGCTCGATCTCGCGCAGGGCGGCGTAGTCCTCCTCGATCCGCTCCTGACTGGGCGAGACGAGGTAGAGGTTGCCGGGGCAGGTGGCGAGGTTGACGGTCCGTTCGAGGACCTCGACCGCGTCCAGCGTGGTGTCCATGCCGTAGAAGGTGGGGAGTGCCCGGATCCGTTCCAGGGCGGGCGGGTTGACGACCTTGCCCTCGACCGGGCTGAGCAGGTAGACGTGGCGGGCGTACAGCGCCGGAACGGGCCGGGGCGCGGTGATGGCGTGCTCGAAGGCCTGCGGGTCCAGATAGCTGGCGGGCAGCAGGGAGTTCTGGCTGCGGCCGCACAGGGTGAGGGCGGCGCCGGGGTCGCAGGCGCCTTCGATGCGGGCACCCGTCTCGATCAGGACCGGTCCGCCGGGGGTCAGCATGATCTCGCTGTGCGCGGTGCCGTTGTCGATGCCGAGTGCCGAAAGGACGTCCTGGAGGTAGTCGGCCAGCAGCCCGTACTCCCGCTCGTGCGGGTGGACGAGCTCCGAGAAGACGCAGACGGCCGTCGAGTCGACCATCCGCCGGCGCATCCGCCACACGTCCGTGACGTGGTGGTGACCGCGCGAGCTGACGGAGTTGACGGTGAACTCCACCGCTCCGTCACGGGAGATGTCGCTCTGTACCAGCAGCTCGTCGTTGGTCCTGCCGAACAGGCTCACCGTGCCGGTGAGTTCCCCGAACGCGGCCCGTACCTCGTCCTCGGAGGCGCAGAAGTGCACGCCTTCGGCGGAAGTGCCGGCCAGCGGCTTGACCACCACGCGGTCCGCGCCGCGGTCGCGGTACCACTTGAGGGCCGTCTCTACGTCGCCGGTGCGGCAGTGTGGGATCGACGGGATCCCCCGGGCCGCGAGGAGTTCGGCCATGTGGAACTTGTCGCGGCGGCCGTGGGCCATCGCGGGGTCCAGGGCAGGCACTCCGGGGAAGTACGGGGTCAGCCGGTCGGCCAGGTCCACGCCGGACTCGCCGCCGGGCACCAGACAGGCGACCTCGTGGCCGCGCAGGCCCGCCACCAGGGCGTCGAAGCCGTCCGCTTCATGAAGGGTGAACAGGAAGTCCTGCGGGCGGAACGACGCGCGCCAGAACTCCGAGTCGCTCTCCTCGCTCAGCACGGCCACGCACCGGTGACCTAGGCCGTTGAACAGCTGGGCCAGCTTGATGCCGGCGCGCACCGGGTCGACGATCACCACGACTGCGCGGGGAACAGCGGTCATTGCCCTTCACTTCCTTCACGGGGGTCTGGACAGGGGGTCCGGCGGGAAGGGCCTGGGACGGAGGCCCTTCCCATGCGGCCGTCGCGAGTTCGTCAGGCCTCGGAGCCCGGCGCGGCGGCGACGGCCAGCTCCTGCCAGAAGTCGGCGAGCAGGTCCAGGTAGCTGGTGAAGCCGAACTCCAGCGCCTCCAGGTCTTCCTCGGTCTTGCACAGGGCGGCCGAGCTGGAGACGGCGTGCAGCTTGTGCTCCTTCTCCGCGGCACCGATGTGCAGGTAGAAGAACTCGCAGTGCTCGTGGAACTCCTCCAGGGCGAAGTGCCCCATGTAGTTGCGCGAGCCCTCGTAGAGGTAGACGAGCTGCGCGTACGCGTGCCACTCCTGGGCGAGCAGCGCGCCGCAGCCGACCTTGACGTTCTCGTGACCGAAGAGCTTGGCGCCCTCGTCGACCACGCGCTGGGTGGCGGGCAGGACCGTCGGGTCGATGTCGTCGAACTCGACCTCGTGGCCCTGGATGCGGGAGAGCAGCACCGAGAAGAAGTTCTTCAGGAGCACGGTGTGGACCTTCTTCGGGTCACCGTTGCCCATCTCGTCGTTGAGGTTCTCGACCGTCTCGGAGCGCGCGACCAGGTCGTCCGGGGACATCCGAAGGAAGACCAGGGCGAGCCGGTTGACGGTCGGGGCGACCTGGGCGAAGAAGTTCCGGGCGACGATCTCGACCTTCGCCGCGGGGAGTTCGGTGCTCCGCCACAGGTCGTAGAAGGCGTTGTTCAGCGCCGGGTGGCGGTAGACGGACTCGGCGAGGTCGAGCACCCGCTTCTCGTGGGAGTCGGTGTGGAGCTCTGCGGTGACGGCAGACATGCGTCTTCCTTTCGTGGGTGGTGCGGTTGGGGGGTGGTGAGTGGCTGGGCGTCGTGGGACGTGGTCACCAGCGGCGTGTCTCGCCGAAGAAGCCGGGCACCTCGGTGAGGCGGCCCTCCTGCCGGGCCCGCTGGAACAGCCGGTGACCTACGGCGAGGTCGAGTACGCCGAGTCCGAACGGCGAGAAGACCAGGGGACGTTGGGGATCGAGCGCTACACGACCGCGCAGTACGTCGGCCAGCGTGCCGTCGATGAAGGAGCGGTCACCGAGCCGCTGTTCGGCGAGGTGTGGCGAGGTGTTGGCCTTCAGGCAGTGGTCCACGTCGTCGACGAAGTTCTGCGCGGTGAGCAGCAGTTCGGGCTCGATGTCGCGCAGCGACACGTTGAGCACGACCTGGCCGCCACGCAGCGTGTGCTCGGTGCCGATGTACGGGGACAGCGCGGTGGTCGCGAGGACCACCAGGTCGCAGCCGAGCGCCTCGGCCAGCGATCCGGTGCGGCTGCCGCTGCCGTGGCGGGCCGCGAGGTGTTCGGCGAGCGCGCCGGCCGAGGCGTCGTCGAGGTCGTGGCAGACCACGTCGGTGAGCCCGATCCCGGCAGCCGCCAGGTAGCGCGCGATCGTACGGGCGATGACCCCGGCCCCGACGATGCCGACCGTACGGGCGCTCCCGGCGCCGAGGGCGGTGGCGGCAAGGGCCGCGGACGCGGCGGTCCGCGCGGCGCTGATGCCGGCCGACTCCAGGAGGGCGAAGGGGTATCCGGTGCGGTAGTCGTTGAGGACCAGGACCGCGGAGGCACGCGGCAGCCCGGACTCGGTGTTCGCGGGGAAGCTGCTGATCCACTTGATGCCGGCCACGTCGTCCTCGCCGCCGAGGAACGCGGGCAGCGCGATGATGCGCGCGTCGGGCTTCTCGGGGAAGCGCAGGAAGTAGCTGTCCGGGTTGACGGTGCTGCCCGCGTCGTGGGCCAGGTAGGCGGCCTCGACCCAGTCGATCACCTCGCGCTCCCGGCCGTCGAGGAGTTCGACGATGTGCTTGCCGGCCAGTACGGAGAACTCGTGCATGTGAACAGTCGCAATCTCAGCGGTGGGGTGCGTCGGGCAGGTCCGTCAGGGCGTCGTCTCCGAGGGTCCGGGCCACCCACTCGTCGTCGTACAGGGTGTCGAGGTACCGCTCGCCGAGGTCCGGTGCGACGACCAGGACCCGGCTGCCCGTCGGGATGTGCTCGTCGAGCGCGGCGACGGCGGACAGCGCGGTGCCGGTGGAGGCGCCCGGCAGCAGCCCGTAGGTGCGGGCCACCTGCCGGCAGGTCCGGACCGTCTGCCGTTCGCAGATCCGGATCTTGGTGAACGAGCCGTCGTCCACGAACAGTTCGGGGCGGCGGCTCGCGCCCAGGCCCGGCAGGTGCCGGGTGGCTGGTTCGCTGCCGAAGGTGACCGAGCCGATCGCGTCGACGGCGACCAGTGTGGTCGCGAGTCCCCGTTCCCTGATCGCCCGCAGACAGCCCATGAAGGTTCCGCTGCTGCCGACCCCGACGAACAGCCAGTCGGGCTCGCCGAAGCCGTCGAGGATCTCCGTCATCGTGTGGCGGCTGTGGGCAAGGGAGTTGGCGGGGTTGCGGTACTGGTTGAGCCAGACGAGCCCGGGTGTGATCCGCAGCCGCTCCTCGATGAGGGCGATGCGGGTCCCCAGGTATCCGCCGTTGGCGTCCCTGTCCCGCACGACGACCACCTCGGCGCCCAGGGCCCGCATGTGGCGGATGCTCTGGGCCGGGGTGTTGGGGTCGGTGACGAGGGTGAGCCGGTGTCCCTCGGCCGCGCAGATGATGGCGAGGGCGATGCCGAGGTTGCCCGACGTGGATTCGATCAGGGCGTTGCCCGGCCGGAGCAGTCCCTCGTCCCCGGCGGCCGTCAGCATCTCGCGGGCCGTCTTCAGCTTGATGGAGCCGGCCGCGTTGAGCGCCTCCAGCTTCAGGGTGGTGGAGAAGCGGGGCCGAAAGCCCGGCAGGGTGAGGAAGGCATGGGCGGCGCCCACGTCGTGGACCCGGTCCCGGACGGCGCCGGCGGTCACGGGGTGCTCGGTCGTGGGGCTCATCGCGCGGCCCCCGCGCGCACCCCGGCCGCGGACCGGTCGGCGGCCCTGCCGGCCGCCCGGAGCACCGCCCCGCGGTCCGCGCCGCCGCAGCGCCGGACGGTGAAGGGGCCGGCCTGCATCGCTGCGGCCGCTTCGTCCGTCCCGTACGCCACGGGGGCGACGGACCGCTGGTACGGGTTCATGGCAGGGCTCGCTTCGGTGGTTCCGTCGAAGGACGGTGACGGACGGGGGACGGGGCGGCTAGGACGCGGTGGTCTGCTGGACGTGGGCCAGCGCCTGGTCCAGGTCCTTGATGACCGCGCCGACGTCGTTGCTGTAGCCGAGCGCGAGGCGGACCGTGCCGCGCGGGACGCCGATGGACTTCAGCTCGTCCTCGGAGTACTCGAAGTACGTGAAGAACGTGCTCTGTTCGACGAGCGTGTGCGGGGCGCCGAAGTTGGAGGCCATGAACGGCACCCGGAGCCGGTCGACGACCGCGGCGGTCTGCTCCTCGGTCATGTTCAGCTCGAAGGTGATCACACCGCCGAAGCCGTTCAGGTAGCGCTGGGCCAGCTTGCGGTGCGGGTGGCTGTCGAGGCCGTTGTAGTAGACGCGGTCGACGCTGGGCTGGGCCTCCAGGTAGCGGGCGACCTCCAGGCCCATGGCGTTCACCCGCTCCATGCGCAGCTGGAGCGTGTAGAGGCTGCGGCGCAGCAGGAACGCCGTGTTGCCGTCGGTGATGGGGCCGGTGGTGTCGCGGTACCAGCGCAGCTTCTCTATGAGTTCCTCGCGGCCGGAGGCCACACCGGCGACGATGTCGCCGTGCCCGCTGAGGTACTTGGTGGCGCTGAACAGGACCAGGTCCACACCCCACTTGAGGGCGTAGAAGTTCGGCGGCGGCGAGAACGAGCTGTCCAGCGTGATGATCACGTCAGGGCCGACGGCCGCGCGGACGCGCTCCACGTCGATCAGGTACATGTGCGGGGAGGACGGCATCTCCAGGTGCACGAGCTTGATCCGTCCGCGCAGGGCTTCGACGTTCGCGATGAACGTCTCGGGGTCCCGGATGGAGAACTCGTGCACCTTCACGCCGAACTTCGGCAGGATGTGGTGGAAGACGTTGCGGACCTGCCGGTAGGACTCGGAGGGCAGCACGACCTCGTCGCCCGCCTCCAGGAGCGCCAGGAACGCGGTGACGTGCGCGGCCATTCCGGAGGAGAACACGAGCGAGCTCTCGGCGCCGCTCAGCTCGCTGAGCTGGTTCTCCACCGCGATCCAGGTCGGGTTGGAGTAGCGGCCGTAGCGGCCGGCCGGCTCGGATCGGTCGTGCAGGCCCGCCTTCACGTGCTCGGCGTTGTTGAAGTAGTAGGAGGCGCTCTGGTAGGTCGGCGCCTCGATGCTGTTGGTGTAGGCGTCGTCGTTGCGGTGCTTGGTCATGCTGGCTCCTTGGTGGGTTTCGGGGGTCGGACGGCCGCCTGCCGGCGGGCGGCCGTCATCCGACGTCGAGGCCCATCAGGTCCGCGACGGTCTCGCGGCGCACGATCTCCCGGGCCCGGCCTTCGAGGACGGCGATGACCGGCGGACGCGGGATCTGGTTGTAGTTGTGCGCGAGGCTGCGGCAGTAGGCGCCGGTGCCCGGTACGGCGATCAGGTCGCCGGCCCGGACGTCGGCGGGCAGGTGGTCGTCGCGTACGACGACGTCACCGGCGTCGCAGTGCTTGCCGACGACGCGGACGAGCGTCGGGGCGGCGTCCGAGATGCGCCCGGCGAGCTGGACGGTGTAGGTGGCCGCGTACAGGGCGGTGCGGACGTTGTCGCTCATGCCGCCGTCGACCGCGACGAAGGTGCGGATGCCCTCGCGGTGCTTGACCGTGCCGACCCGGTAGAGGGTCGCGCCGGAGGGGCCGGCGATGGCGCGGCCGGGCTCGATGGCGAGGCGGGGCACGGAAACCCCGAGCTGCGCGCACTCCTTGGCGACGGCGGTGCGCAGGATGTCGGCCATCTCCGCGGCGGGCGTGGGCTGGTCCTCGGAGGTGTAGGCGATGCCGAAGCCGCCGCCGAGGTCGAGCTCGGGCAGGTCGATGCCGTCCTCGGCGAGCTTGGCGCGCAGTCCGACGAGCCGCTTGGCGGCCGCCTCGAATCCCTGGGTGGTGAGGATCTGGGAGCCGATGTGGCTGTGCAGGCCGCGCAGTTCGAGTAGGCCGTTGTCGACCACGCGCCGTACGGCTTCCTCGGCTTCGCCGCTGACCAGCGAGAAGCCGAACTTCTGGTCCTCGTGCGCGGTGGCGATGTGGGCGTGGGTGTCGGCCCGCACGCCCACGGTGACGCGCAGCAGCACGCCGGGCCTGCTGCCGGGGAAGCTCGGGAGCAGCGCTTCGAGGCGGTCGAGCTCCTCGCGGGAGTCGACGACGATGCGTCCGACGCCGTATTCGAGCGCCGCGGCCAGCTCGGCCTCGGACTTGTTGTTGCCGTGCATGAGGACGCGCTCGGGCGGGAAGTCGACCGCCTTGGCGTAGGCGAGCTCGCCCTCGGTGCAGACGTCCAGGCTCAGGCCCGTCTCCTTGGCGATGCGGGCGCTCGTTCGGGTCAGGAACGCCTTGCTCGCGTAGTAGATGTCGAAGTCGTGGAAGGCCTCGCGGTAGGTGGTGCAGCGCATCCGGAAGTCCGCCTCGTCGAAGACGTAGGCGGGGGTCCCGTAGCGCTCGGCGACCTCCGTGACCGGTACGCCGCCGATGTTCAGCACGCCGTCCTGGTCCTGCGTGGCCGTCGTGGACCAGATACCGGTGCGCAGCGCGCTGACGTCGGCGGGGAGCGGGGGCTGGGTTTCTACAACGGACACGGCATTCCCTTGGCGAAGAAATCGGTGTGGGTTCTTGTGCGGGCGCGCGGAATGTACGGATTTGACATGCGGCGGCCGATTCGGCGGCCTGCGTCGGGGCAGCGCGCAGCGCCCGGTCGAGATCCGGTGGAAGGAGGAGTGGTGTGGTGCCGGGCGCGGTTCTCAGATGTCGAGCAGAAGAACCGCGGCGAGGACGAACATGACGATTCCGCAGCAGACGTTGACCCTGCGGGTGAACGTCTTGCTCTGGGCGAAGCGCTCGCTGAGCGCACCGCTCGCCAGACCCACGGCAGCGTCGGCGGCGAAGCCGATGGTGACGAAGACGGCCCCGAGGGTGAGCATCTGGACCGGCACCGGCCAGCCCGAGGAACCCGCCGTGAACTGGGGCAGGAAGGCCACGTAGAAGACGATCACCTTGGGGTTCGTCAGGTTAACGATCATGGCCTTGTACGCGATCCTGGCGTACGAGCTCTTCGACCGGTCGGCGTTGACGGAGAGGTCGGACCTGTCCCGGAGGATGGATACCCCGAGGTAGGTCAGGTAGCAGATTCCCACGCCCTTGAAGACCATCATGAGCCACGGGTACTGCGAGATGAGGAGGGCCACCCCGAGGGAACTGAGTACGGCGTGCACGAGCATCCCGCCGGCCACTCCCGCGGCTGCGGCGAGGCCGCCGGTCCGCCCCTGCGACACCCCGAAGGACATCACGTACAGCATGTCGGGGCCGGGGGTGACGCAGACGACGGTGGCGGCGAGGAGGAACGAGGCGAACAGTGTGCTCTGAATGTCCATGAAGTTACCGGGCCACGCCTTGGATGGTTTGCGTTATCGCTTTCGCTTCGGCTTGAGACATCGCGCAACTCCCTTGGACGTTGTCCTCATCTTGGCATCGCCACCCCCCTCACCTGGCACGATCCATGCGTGCTTATATGCACTGGCAACATCAGGAGGGGTGAATAAATTGGACATACGGAACATTAAGGGATTAGACCTCCTCTCGCCGCTGTCCGAGGTGGAGCTCGCGGTGTATTCCCATGCCATAAGACATGCCGGAGTGCGCGAAGGGGAGGGCGCACTGGAGGGGTTTTCGCAGCACGAAGTGGAGACGGCCATTCAGCGCCTGGCCGAGCGCCGACTGCTCGTCGGGGTGGGCTCCGTCGACACCCACTTCGTCGCCGCCTCTCCGGAAGCCGCGTCGGATGAATTGGCCGAACCGGCCGAGCGCCGGGCGCGGCTCATGCGCGGCGCGGCCGACCGGCTGCGCGACGAGCTCACCCCGGTCTACGAAGCCGGCCTCGCCCAGCGGCTGAGGCGACCCGCCGTCGAGGAGCTGCACAGCGTCGACGCGGTACGCGACCAGCTGACGAAACTCGCAGCTCAAGCCACCTTCGAGGTCCTCACCTCGCAGCCCGGCGGGGCCCGCGCCGAGGATGTGCTCCAGGAGGCGATGCGACGCACCGAGGAGCTGCTCGAACGAGGAGTGCAAATGCGGACACTTTATCAACACACCGCGCAATTCAGTGCGACAACGTCTGCATATGTAGAAATCGTCACCAAGCTCGGCGCGGAAGTCCGAACCCTCGGGGACGGTTTCATGCGCATGATTGCCTTCGACCGTGAGGTCGTGGTGATCGAGCTGCGCGACAATCCCAAGGGCGCTCTGATCATCCGGGAGCCGAATATCGCCGGATTCCTGATCGATATCTTCAACCGCATGTGGGGGCAGGCAGAAGAATTTCCGCTCGACCACGGCAGGGATCAGGCAATCTTCGCTTCGGACAAGACGAAGGAGGACATTATCCGGCTGCTCGTCCTGGGTGAACAGGACAAGGTGATCGCCCGCCGCATGGGCATGACCGTACGCACCTGCCAACGCCACATCGCCAAAATCATGGAGCGCATCGGGGCCAAAAGCCGTATCCACGCCGGGTACCTGTTGCGTGAATACGACGGGAACCTGCCCTCGGCGGTGACCGCCCCGGACGCCGACAGCGGCCGGGACGACTGAAGCACCAGCGGGACGGACCGAATCAGCCCAGGGCGAGGAAGTAGGCCGCGAACGCGTCCGGCTCGAAACCCTCGCCCTCGTACAGGGCCTGGGCATCGGCATTGTCGTGCGCGGTCTCCAGATGGATCCCGACCGCGCCCGCGGCGCGGGCCCGCTCCACGCAGGAGCGCACCAGCGCCCGGCCCGCTCCGCAACGGCGCCCGGAGGCCTCGACGTACAGGTCGTTGAGGGTCCACACCCGCCCCATCGACAGGGAGGAGAACGTCGGGTAGATCTGGGCGAAGCCGATCGGCCCGGTGCCGGTCTCGGCCAGCAGGATCAGCGAATCACCGTTCTCCAGACGCTCCTTGAGGAACTGCTCCGGCCGGCTCCCGTCCTCGACGGCGACCCGGTAGAAGTCCAGGTACCCGCGGAACAGTGCGGTCACCGCCGAAAGATCCGCCGAGGTGGCGGCACGTACGGACACGGATTGGCTCATCGGGACTCCTCGGTCCTTGTTCTGTGCACAAGGTCTCCGTGCACTCGGGTTCTCCGCGTACGGACTCTGTGCACGCGGTTGATGCCGGAAGCCCACGGCTCTCGGCTCATGCCGAAATCCTGCCCTGTCGGCAGAGGTTGGCCAGCACCTTCTCCGCGGCGGACTCCGCCGCCGCGGGCGCGGTCTTGAATCCGCCCCCGGACCAGCAGGCCGCCACCACGGTCCACGGCTCCCCCGGCACGACACCGAGGAGCGGGCCGTCGTCGCGGTAGAGGTCGGTGCCGTGGCGCCCGCCCAGGCAACGGGCCTCCCGCAACCACGGCCAGACCGTGGACGCGCCGTCCCGTACGTACTGGACCTGTTCCAGGGTCAACTGCGTCCCACCGCCCGGCGGTACACCCCATTCGTCCACGGGCCGGCCCACGAGCAGCGTGCCCGCCCCCGGTTCCTCGGGCATCGGCCGGCCCCACACCCCCGTGACCAGGTCGACCAGGGCGGGCAGGGCGCGCCCGCCGCGGTCGAAGTAGCCGTACCGGATGCGCCGGGTCACCGGGTCCGCCGTGCCCGCGCCGGCCGGGAGGCGTTCGGCGAGCAGCGCGGGCGTGCCGCTGCCGGCCGCGACGACCACCGAGTGCGCCAGGACCGAGGAGCCGTCGAGGCGCACCAGGGCGCCGAGCGGGTGCGGTTCCAGGGCGTCCACGCGCGTGTCGTCGAGGATCTGCGCACCTGTGGCGAGGGCCTGCCTGCGGTACTCGGACGTCGTCAGCCGGGGGTCGGCGCAGCCGCCGCCCGGCTCCCAGACCGCGCCCGCCGCGTGCCCGGCCGCCAGCTGCGGCCAGCGTTCGGCGATGTCTTCGACCGTGAGCAACTCCGCCTCGATCCCGCCCGCTTGGAGCTCCACGACGCCCCGGACCGCCTCCGGCAGGTCGCCGGGGCCCAGCAGCACCAGGGATCCGGTGCGCCGGAAGCCGTAGCGCCGCGCGTGCCCGGAGGAGCGGCCCCACAGCAGCTGGTGGCTGCGGATGGCCAGGGCCCGCATCTCGGGGTCCGGGTCGTAGGCGCGCACGATGCCGCCCGACCAATGAGTGGCGGAGGGCACCGCGGGACCGGCGTCGATCAGCGCGGTCCTCGCTCCGGCGGCAGCGGTGGCGGCGGCCACGGCCGAGCCGACCACGCCCGCGCCGACGACCGCCACGTCGAAGGACGCCGCTTCGGCGGGAGCCGCGCCCGCACCCCGCGTGCCGGGGCGGGTGGGCCGGACGGGCAGGATCTCCCATCCGTGCCCGTCGCCGGCGCCCGGGGTGACGTCCAGTTCACCGTCCACGGTGAAGGCGGCATCCGCGTGCGCACGAATCCGGGCGAGGAGCCGCTCGCCACGCGCCGCCGGGTCACCGGACAGGGCCCCGGCCAGCGCGGTGAAAGCGGCCTCGACCCTGCGCTCGGGGCCTCCCGCGAGGCGGGTCACGTGTACGTCCCGGCCGGCGGCGCCGACCAGCTCGCCGAACTCCCCCACCGAGCAGTCGTCGGTGGCGAAGAGCCGGCCGTCGAAGCCGGCCCGGCGCAGCCCGCGCACCACCCCGGCCACGCCGACGTGCGTGCCGCACACCGCGACAGCGTCCCCCGCCCGCGGCTTCCAGGGCGAAGGCAGGGCCGACAACGCGAGCGGCGGCGCGGGCAGCGCGGTGAACAGCGCGGCCAGGTGCCGCCCGTAGTCGCTGTCGTCGTGGCCGACGAGCAGCCGGGCGAGGCCGTGACCGGCCGCGGCCGAGGCGATGGCGCGCAGTTGGCCGAGGTCGTCCGGGCACCAGCGCAGCGCGCCGCCCCCGGACCCCGCGAGGAGACCCGGGCGCGTGGCGAGCGGCAGCACCACGGGCAGCCCGGCCCGCCGGTACAGCGGCAGGGCGCCTTCGGCCCCGGCACTGTTGAAGTGGCCGATCACCGCCGCGTATCCGCCGTCGTCCGTGACATCCCCCGCCCGCAGCACGCCCGACTCGGCGTCCCCGCGGTCGTCGTGGAGCTCCCAGACCAGGCTCGGTTCCGTGAACTGCCGCGCCGAGCGGCGCAGCAGTTCGCCCCAGGCCGACCGGGGCCCGCTGAACGGGCCGACGACCGCGATCCGGACCTGCTCAGCCACCGAAGACCGGCCCCTCGTGGGCGGCGAGGCGTCCGGTGGTGCGGGGGACGGCCAGGGACTGCGCGGTCACCGGACGGTCGGCCGCCAGGCCGAGGACGGCGGCGAGACGGGCCGAGCCGTCCGGCAGCGCGGGCGCCGCCCAGGCCGCGAGTGCGGCTGCGACGGCGAGTTGGGCTGCCAGGGCGGCCCGGTGCGCCGGACGGCCTGCGGGCCGCTCGCGCTCGTGCGCGTGGACATGGGCGAAGTCCGTGACGCAGGCGACCATTTCGTCCAGGAGCGCGATGGCCCTGCGGGGATCGAAGCCGGCGGGACCGTAGGCCTCGCGCAGCTCGGCCACGATGCGCAGGAGGCGCCCGCGCAGCAGCTCCCAGCCCTCGCCCGAGGGCTCCTCCAGCGGGACGGCGCCCGCGCACTCGTCGCGCACGTCGGCGAACAGCCGGTCGAGCCAGCCGTTCCACTGCTCGTGCAGACGACGGCGGCTGCGTTCGAGGGCGGGCAGGTCGAAGCTCGTCTGGCGCCCCTGCGGGCGGTCGGCGCACACGTGGTAGCGCAGCACATCGCTGCCGGCCAGTTCCAGGGCCTCGTCGGCCCAGATCGCGTGCCGCCGGCTGGTGGAGAACTTCTTGCCCTCCAACTGGTAGAACTCGTTGACCTCGAAGCCGGCCGGCAGCCGTTCCGGGGACCCGTCCGCGAGGAACAGGGCCGGGAAGAGCACCGCGTGGAAGTAACCGTTGTCGAAGCCGAAGAACTGCACCGGCCGGCCGGCCTCCGGATCGCCGTCGGAAGCGGCGGCCTGGAGGAGGTAACCCGGCGCCATCTCGAACCAGACGTACACGCGCTGGTCCTCGAAGCCGGGTACCGGCACGGGGACTCCCCAGTCGGCCGGGTGGGACACCGCGATGTCCGGCAGCCCGTCGGCGAGCATCCGCTCGCACAGGCTCCGCAGGTGCGGGGGCATCTTGACGTCGTCCCAGAAGTCGGCGAGCCGCTGCGCGTACGGGGCCAGCGGGAAGAACAGCCGCTCGCAGGGCCGCAGTTGAGCCGGGGTCTCGCACACCACGCAGCGCGGGTCCACCAGGTCGCCGCAGTCGTTGGGACGGCCGCACGGCTCGCACGCGTTGCCGTTGGACGCGGCGCCGCAGTGGGGGCACCCGCCGACGACGTACGCCTCGTAGAGCCAGCGCTCGCAGGGCTCGCAGTACGGCAGGTCCGTCACCTTGGCCCGGATGTGGCCGTCGTCCCACAGGCGCCGCAGGAATGCCTGGACGCTCTGCTCGTATCCGGCGTCCCAACGGGGCCGCACGATGCGGTCGAAGGAGACCGAGGCCGCCCGCCAGGTCCGTACGACCGAGTCGCCGTAGCCGTCGGCCACGTCCTCGGCGGGCTTGCCGCCGTCCTTGAGGCCCCGGACCTGGACGTAGCTCTGGTGGTCGTCGAGGCCGGTCGTGTAGAGGACGTCGAGGGCTTCGGCCCGCAGGAACCGGCTGAGCACGTCCCCGGCCACGTACGGGCCGGCGATGTGGCCCACGTGCAGGTCGCCGTTGGGCGTCGGCGGGGTGGCCGTGATCCACACAGGGGCGCTCACGCGGCCGCCCCCGGCTTCGGCTCGTGCAGCGGCCAGTAGACGGACACCCAGGTCAGTGTCGCTCCGTCGGCGGAGGCCGGGTTGTGGACGATGTGTTCCTCGTTGCGCGGAAGCACCACGAGCTCGCCCGGGCCGACCGGGGTGGACTCCCCGCTCAGCTCCACGCTCCCCGAGCCGGACAGGACGATCATCACCTCGTCCTGGTCGTGGCAGTCGGGCGCCGAGCTCGACCCGGCCGGCAGGAAGCACGCCATGGCCCCGGCCGGGGGCTCCTCGGCCTCCGCCGACCAGGGGATGAGCCGCTGGCAGCGCATGCCGAACTCGGCCGCCGCGGTGGACTCGTCGATCCGGATTTTGGTGATCACTTGACCTCATCAGAAGGGAGCGGCACGGTCCGCCCGCGGCGCCGGGCCAGCACCCCGGTGGCGAGGAACGCCCCGAGGGCCAGCAGAGCGGCGACGGGCAGCGCGGAGCCGGTGAACGGCAGGAAGACCAACGCGATGGCACCGGTGGCCCAGGCGCTGCGGCGCATCGCGGGGGTGGGCCGGTCGCGCAGTGCGGCAATGGCCGCGGCGACGTACAGAAGGAGGAAGACGGCGCTGGTCAGTACGACGATGCGGTCCTCGTTGACATCGAGCGCGCCCATGGTGGCCAGGACCGCGGTGTAGCCGACGGCGAGCGCGAGCAGCATCCGGCCGGGCGCGCCGGTCCGTGGATCGGTGCGGGCGAGCCGGCCGGGCAGCAGGCCCTGACGGGCCGCCGCGAGCGACAGCCGGGAGGCGCCGAGCACCCAGGCGTTGGTGGCGACCATCACGATCAACAGGGCGAGGAGGTCGCCGAGGGTGCCCGAGATCCGCCCGAGATCCGGGCCGAGCAGCGCCGACATCACGACCGTCCCGTCACCGTGGTCGACCGCCAAGTAGGCGGCGGCCACGGCCAGGTAGATCAGGCCCACGACCGGTACCGCGAACCGGATCGCGCGCCGGAAGGAGTGCGCCGGGTCGCGAACCTCCTCCGCGACGGACGAGACGTTCTCCCAGCCGAGGAACGAGAAGAACGCGACGACGGACGACGTGCCCACCGCCGTCCATCCGTGCGGGGCGAACGGCCGGTAGTGGTCGGCTGACATCGACGGCACGGCGAGAAGCACCGCGCCGCCCAGGCATGCGAGGAGCACCACGAGGGCGGCGTTCTGGATTCGCGCGCCCATGGTGATGCCGAGCCGGTTGAAGGCGACCGAGACGAGCATGAACCCGATGGCCAGGTACATCACCCATTGGTCGTCGATGCCGGTCAGGTGGCAGAAGTACCGGGCGGAGATGACGCCCATGACCGGGTTGCCGAACGTGTAGACCAGCACGAGCAGGGTGTTGGCCGTGTCGGCGGCCCGGTGTCCGAGCCCGCTGCGGACCAGCGCGCTGATCCCGGACGCGTCGACGTGCCGGGCGGACATCTCCGCGAACAGGACGGCGATCGGGTACGAGGCGAAGGCGAGGACCGCCCAGGACAGCAGCGAGGCGGGACCGGCGATGGAGGCGGTGACGCTGGGCACGCCCAGGACACCGGCCCCGATCAGGCTCGTGATGTAGAAGACGATCAGCCCGCGGGTGCCGATCCCGGCGGGCGGGGGCCGATCCCCGCCCACCGGTCCGGTCACCGGCTCGATGCCCGACGGGTCCACCGGGCTGCGGCCGATGGCGCTCACCGGTTCGCGGCCGCGTCCCGGCCCGGGGCCGGTCGCCCGGCGAGCACGGAGTCCAGGATCTCCCCGGCCCGCACCGCCGCCAGGGACAGCAGTGAGCTGGTGATGCCGTGGGTGTGCTCCGTGCCGCCCTGCAGGAACAGGCCGCCGGGTACGGATCCGACACCGCGCATGCGGTAGTCCCGGTCCAGGAGCGGCCGGCCGTCCGCGTCCCACTCGTACGCGGACTCCAGGCCGGACAGCAGACCGCGCAGGTCGGTGGGCCGGTATCCGGTCGCGTAGACCACGGCGTCGGCCTCGAACCGCTCGGTGCTGCCGGACGGCAGGTGCTCGACGGTCACCGTGACCTGGTCGCCGAGGTCCTCGGCGCGCACCACCCGCGAGACGTTGAGGATGCGCAGTCTCTCCTCGCCGCGCACCTTCTCCTGATACGCCCGCCGGTAGAGCTCCTCGATCAGGTCCAGGTCCGCCACCGCGTAGTTGGTGTTGCGGTGATAGCCCATCAGGCGCCGCTTCAGGGCGTCGTCGGCCTCGTAGTAGACGTCGACGGCCTCCGGGTCGAAAATCCGGTTGGCGTACGGGCTGTCGTCGGACGGGCTGTAGCCGTACCGGCTGAACACCGCGCACAGTTCGGCCCCGGGGTGGCTGCGGTGCAGGTACTCGGCGATCTCGGCGGCGCTCTGCCCCGCGCCGACGACCACGAACCGGCGGGCCCGGCCCGTCTCGTGCCGGTCCAGTTCGTGCAGCAGGTTGCCGCTGTGCCAGATCCGCTTCGACTCGGTGACCCCGTCCGGCAGGTACGGGGTCAGGCCCACGGCCACGACCACGTTCCGCGCCAAGCGGGACGTGGTGCGGCCGGGGTCGGACACGTCCTGGGAGACGACCTCGAACAGAGGGGTGCCGTCCGCGTCCGCCGTCAGACCGACCCGCACGACCTCCTCCCCGTAGGACACCTGGTCGTCGAAGCCGGCGGCCGCCCATGACAGGTAGTCGTGGAACTCTTCCCGGGTCGGGAAGAACTCCTTGTGATTGATGAAGTCGACCAGTCGGCCCTTGTCCTGCAGATACGACAGGAAGCTGTGGCGGCTGACCGGATTGCGCATGGTCGCCAGGTCCTTGAGGAAGGAGACCTGCATGGTCGCGCCTTCGATCAGCATGCCTCGGTGCCAGCCGAAGGCGCGCTGTCGTTCAACGAACACGGGGGTGAGCCGCTCGTGCGGGGCCGCCGTCTCGTTGTGCTCGCGCACCGCGACCGCGAGCGCGAGGTTGGACGGGCCGAAGCCGATGCCCACGAGGTCGTGCACCGGTGTCGCGTCGACGGGCGCGGGCGATGGACTCATCGGCCGATGTCTTCCAACGACGTGCCGTTGACCGCGTCCGGCACCGGCTCGCCGGCGAACGCCAGGCGCACCGACTCCGCCACCGAGACGCCGGCCTTCTCCTGGGCCTCGGCGGTGGAGGCGCCCAGGTGCGGGGTGACGACGACGGAGTCGAAGTCGAAGAGGGGGGACGCGGTGGTCGGCTCGAACTCGAAAACGTCGATGCCGGCGCCGCCGACGCGGCCTTCCTTGAGGGCGAGCGCCAGGGCGGCCTCGTCGACGATGCCGCCGCGGGCGGCGTTGATGATCCGCACGGTCGGCTTGACCTTGCGCAGCGCCTCCTCGCCGATCAGGCCGACGGTCTCGGCGGTCCGGGGCAGGTGCACCGTGATGAAGTCCGAGGCCGCCAGCAGGCCGTCGAGCGGGAGCAGTTCCACGCCGAGCTCGGCGGCACGCTCCGGCTTCGCGTACGGGTCGTAGGCGACGAGGTTCACGTCGAAGCCGGACAGGCGCTGGGCCACGAGCGCGCCGATCCGGCCCAGGCCCACGATGCCGACGGTCTTGCCCGCGAGTTCGATGCCACCGTACTGGGATCGGGCCCAACGGCCGCCCTTGAGAGCGGAGTTGGCCGCAGCGATGTGGCGAGCCGAGGCAAGCAGCAGGCCGACGGCGAGTTCCGCGGCGCTCACGATGTTGGACGTGGGCGCGTTGACCACGAGGACACCGGCCGCCGTGGCGGCGGGCACGTCGACGTTGTCCAGGCCGACGCCCGCGCGCGCGACTATCTTCAACGACGGTGCGGCCGCGAGGACTTCGGCATCCACCTTGGTGGCGGAGCGCACCAGCAGCGCGTCGGCGTCGGCGACCGCGGCGAGGAGCCGGTTGCGGTCGGCTCCGTCACACGACCGGACCGTGAAGCCGGGGCCGAGTGCGCTGATCGTCGCCTCGCTCAGCTGCTCGGCGATGAGAACTACAGGAAGGTGCTTCTGCGACATCTGGAAATCCTTCTCCTCGCGCGGTCCTGCTCGGATGTGTCAGCCCCAGCCCAGGTCACGCTTGCTGGGGATCTCGGCGGTGGTGGTCGTGCCGCCCGCCGTGACGGACGACGCCGGCGTGGTGTGAGCGAGGCCGATCAGGGCAGAAGAGAGAGCGAGGGTGGACACAAAAGCTACGAGAGCCTTCTTCATTTCTTGTTCCATTCGATAAATCAGCGGCAACGCGTCTTCACGACTCCTCCATGCTCGTTGGGCCGGCGCCACATCAAAAGCATGAGCATGTGTCGTAATGCGAAAATGCATATTGCGATGCATGGATGAAACGAGACAATGCAGTCAGACGGAGAGATACGGCGTGTCGCACTCATTGCGGCCGCGCGGCGGCTCAACTGGCCGCAGACAATAGATTCTTCAGCCCGCGAACGACGATAGGGGAATTCCTCTGCGCCACCCCCGGGGCGCCGGGAGATCTGATGGATCACCGGCTCCGATGGGTCGTCCGCTCCGGGCAGGCCGAGGTGCGGGCCGGGCGCCGGAGGCGAGCACGGTAGGTGGCGGCGTCCGGGCATCGACACCGATCCGGGTACGTGTCCCGAGCCCGCCGACGGAGGCTGGTGACCGGGTGGGGCGTCTGCGGGGTCAGGAACAACGAGACCCACGTCAGCGCCGTCGCACGGAGGCCTCCGTCAGGCGGGGGCGGTCCCGGACTCCCGCTTCGCTTCACCCGGCGGCACTGGAGCCGGACCAGGGCGTTCGGGACCACAGGCCGGCCAAGCGGTCCGCCGGGCTCGTCCCCCGCGCGGGGCCACGAGACGTTCGACCGAGCCAACACGTCATGCGCTTCGGCCTGTTCCCACCTTGGCCATGGACTGCCCGCACCATCCCGCACGGAGAAACATCCGCCAGAAGGCACGAGGGTGGCGGGCAGCCAAATACTTCCGTCCATCCGGCGATCACAAGGAGCGCCCGACGTGATTCTTCAGGAGCCGTCCGAATACTGGACGCCAATCCGTTTCACATGAAAGTTCTCTGAACAATTCGCCTCGCGGCAGCGATCGCTTCGACATCGCCGCGCCCCAGCCTGTGTCGAGGGCCGCTGTCAATGCGTCAAGGCGGGTAGGCCCGGGCATCGATCCAAGAGATACCGGGCAGCGCGACGGGCGGGCAGGCGCGAGCCGGATGACAGCGGGGGGCGCCGGTGCGGCGCGGGAGCCAAACCACGGCGTCGCGGGACGGGATGTCTCGGGCGAACGCGCCGCCTCCGGCTAGGAGCCCGCGACGGGCTTCCTGACGCCCTTACCGCTGTCACAGACGAGTCCCCGGATCCCGGTGGAACCCTTGGGCTTGGCGACGGCCTGCCCGTCCCGGCAGTCGCCGTCGTCGGCCGCGTCCCGGCAGCCCTGGAGCCAGCGCTCAGGGGAGGCCGCGGCCTTGGGGCCGCCCTGTTCGCGACGCCACTGCTCGCAGCCACCGCTCTTGAGGAAGCCCTGCGTGCCTCCCGTGGGGTCCGCTTTCATACCGGCGAGGGCGACCACGTATCCGCCTTCATAGGCCACGTCCTCGTTGAACAGCGGCTTGTCGTTGAAGGCCGACACGGCCACGGCTCCGATGCCGAGGCAGACGGCGAGGCCAACTGCGAGGGCCAGCAGGAGATTCCGACGGGAGGGACCCTTATGGGCGGTGTAGTGCGGTGCCTGACCAAGAAGAACCATATGGATCACTCTGGCATACCGACACCGTCACCCCTCCGTCACCCCTCCCCCACGCAGGCCCCATGTGGCCATCAGATCAAGGGGCTTCGAGTCACCTCATGCTCCGCGGGGCGTCGAGGGACGGTCGGACCAGTATGTGAGCCGTCCGCGGAGGTCTACCAACGGGCAACCACTCCGGGGCCCGGAGGGACGGACCAATGACCCACGCGTACGGCGCCACCCAACGGGAACCACAGGGTCACCGCCGACGACAACCTGCGCCCGCCCGTCCCCCCGTCAGCCAAGGCCGAACCGCTCGGCCCAGGCAGTCACATCGGAGGCCGACGCATTGCCACCGCAGACGACCAGGCCGATCCTGGCCCCCTCGCCCACGCGTTCCAGCACCTGGCGTGCCGCGGGCACCAGACAGCCGGCGGCGGGCTCGGCCCAGACCTTCGCGTGGTCGGCGAGGTCGAGGGTGCCCTGCACGGCCTCGGCATCGGTCACGGTGAGGACCTCGGTGACCAACGCGGAAACGTGGCCGTAGGTGAGCTGCGAAGCGCTCGGGGCGCTCAACGTCGAGACGATCGAGGACAGTTGGACCGGCACCGGCCCACCGGCGGCCAGGGCCTCCGACATGGCTCGCGCGCCTTCGGTCTCCACGCCCCAGATCCGTACGCCCGGGCGACGCGCGCGCAGGGCGGTGGCGACCCCGGAGATCAAGGCCCCGCCGCCGATGCTGACGAGTACGTCAGTGAGCTCCCCGGCATCCTCGGCGAACTCCAGGCCGACCGTGCCCTGGGCCGCGATGACGACGGGGTCGTCAAAGGGATGGACCAGGGTGAGCCCCTCGGTCCGGAGTTCCTCCGCGAGGGCGAACGCGCCGTCCATGGCGTCGGCGACGATGACGTTGGCTCCGGCGGCCTCGGCGATCCGCACGGCGCGGCGCGGGGCGGACCGGGGCATGACGACGGTCGCCTTGATGTCCAGTGCTCCGGCCATGACCGCCACGGCGATGCCATGGTTGCCACCGCTCACCGCCACGACACCGGCGGCGCGTTCGGCCTCGCCGAGCGAGAGCAGCTTCGCCGTCGCGCCGCGTGCTTTGAAGGAGCCGGTGTGCTGCAGCAGTTCCAGTTTCGCGGTGACCTGCGCACCCAGGAACGCGGACAGCCCGGGGCTCGGCACCGTAGGGGTCCGAATGACATGCCCGGCGATCCGCTCGGCCGCGGCTTCCACGTCCGCGACATTGATCAGCACATTCGCCTCCGTCACAACACGCCCACGGCCGGTCGACCGCGGTACAAGTGACTCCAAGGTGTACGCCGCGCACGCACTTCTCCGCAAGCGAGGGCAAACCCCCAGATCAGCGTTGGTTCCCCCGGTTCCTCCGCAGCTCGTCCGCCGCCGCGCCGCTGGACATGACACCCACGTCCGCCCGGCACTGCCCTGCGGGAACGGTGAGAACGGCCCGGGGCACGGCCATGCCAACGCGCTTGTGGCTCACACCCTCGCGGAGGTGGACGGGAAGTAGCCCGGCAGGGGCACCCCGCGGACGGCCTGCTGCACCCGTCGACAGCAACACAACTGCGGGGCCGGAGGCGGGTGTTGAGGAACAGCACTTCCAGACCGAACCGGGCAGGTCCCTGCTCTGCCGAGAGGCGACCGCGGGTGTGGCCTGGGTACGCGCCTGGAATTGTGGCTTCCACCACGGCGGGCATGATCACGTCATGGTGAGATCACCAGATGCTCGGCTTCCTTCTCCGTCTCCTGCCCTTCTGGGTCCGCGAACCACTGCTCATCGTGCTCGGATCCGTTCTCGGCGTTCGCATCATGTACCTCGCCTTCGACGACCATGACAAGGTCGCGGCAGGTCTCGGGCTGGTGTTCCTCGTCTTTACCGCGATACGCATTCATACGGTGCGGGTTGCTCTGCGCGCTCGCCGCACCCTCGGGCGGCAGAACCTTACGACTACCCCCGCAGACGGGACGGCAGCTGATCCCGCCCCTCACGCACAGGCCGAACCGGCCCCGCTGCCGGTCCCGTCCGCTCCGGAGAAGGAGCCCAACGCGTGGGGCCAGGCCATCGCGGCCGTGGCCGTGGTCGGGGCGCTCGTGGGCGCCGTGTGGGCGTCCTCCCACCTACAGAGCGACGGTGCCGGTGACAGCACGCCGAAGGCTGCATCATGCCCGGCCGAGAAGCACACGGAGCTGCCGAAGGCATACACGGAGACCTCCCGGGCCGCGACCGGCGACGAGCTGTGCAAGGCACTCAACCGTCCCGACCTGGCGCAACTCCTGGGCACGCCAGGGGAGATCGCGACCTCGGCCTCAGGTACGAACAACACCGCTCCCCTGACGGGCGAGAAGGTCGCCCAGCCGGAGGCCGAGGTCAGGTTCAAGACGTACACCGTGAACCTCTCGGCCACCTACAACAAGATGCCGATGGACCGGTACGTGAAGTTGATGGAGTTCGGCAACGAGACCAACATCAAGACGCTCAAGGCGCTTGGACGGCCCTCGGTCCTCTACTCGGATCACACCATGGAGATCAGAATCGGCCTCGGAGACGGGGGATCTCCCAGACCCGTCGAACAAGGGCCCCTGGCCCGGACACTGGCCGTGGCCCTGGACCCGATGGACCGGGGCGGCTACTACGAGGTCACGGTGTGGAGCACCTTCGGCACCCTCCCGGACGACGGCGCTCTCATCGGAATTGCCGAGAAGATCCTGCCCACGCTCCCCGAACGAGCAGCCCGCTGAACCATCGGCCGTACTTCAAGCAGCTGAGGCGTCCCGGCTCCGGCCGTAGTGGTGACGCTCGGCCGCAGGAGGCAGGCCTCCAGAGATCCCGTGCTGGTGATGGGCGTCAGGTCGGGGGGTATATCGCCAACCGCCCTCAACCCTGATGATCCAAGTACTGCAGGAAGGTGGAGGCATACGTCCGGTCGGCAGCTTGTGAGCAGGGGAATGTCGCCACGGCGGCGCCGACTTCCGCTCGATGGAACTTCTGCCAGGTCGGATTCCGCGCGGCCAGCGCCGCCAGCTGATCCTGGGACAGCACCTGGTCCCCACCGCGAAGGGCGGCCATCACCGACGTGTACTGCTTGCGCAGGTCCGTGATGAGCGCGAGCCGGGACTGCGCCGGATGCCCGGCGGCCGCCGCACAGGCTCGCCACGTCTCAAGTGCCGCTCGGTACCGTTCGTCGTGCTGCACCTCGCCGTCCACCCGGGTCCACTCGGAGTTGGCCTCCGGAATGCCGTACTCCTTTTCGGTCGCCCGCTGCGAGCTCTCGACGCAGCCGGGGAGGGCCGCGTCGTATGACTTGAGAGAGGCGGCCGAAAGGGTCTTGATGTATCCCTTGGCCGCCGGAGCATCGGGGGCGAAGTGCGGAAACACCGAAATCCCGAACCCGTGCCCGCGCGCGTAGTCGAGGCTCGAAAAGTCCGAGGCATCCTCCACATCGACGACGCTGTGCGGGTTCCTGGGCAGGTACTGGAAGCCGTGCGACTCCATGCAGGCGGATGTCCGTGCCTCCGTGCGAGCGGCAACTTCGAGGTCGAACTTTCCCGACTCCGATGCGCCGGACACGCCTGCCAGGATCAGCACGAAACGACGGGTGTCGGCTGTCGCCGGGGCGGGCCGGCCGTCGTCGGACGGCAAGTACACGAACCCTGCCGCGACCAGCGCGGCAATCAGCACGGCCAGCGCGACCACCACCGTCTTGCGTGTGCCCGGCATCGTCCGGTCCTCCTCCTTCGACTGACCACTGGCCACTGGCCACTCACGCCTTACGGCGCGCGCCTCACGCCTCACCTGCTGGTGACCGGTGCGCCTTGGTGCACCCGTGCGGGCGCACCAAGGCACGTGCTTGCCCATTCAGGCAGCTGTCACCAGTTGCTCAGATCGACGGCCACCTGGTCGAAGCCCTGGTTGTACGTACCGTTGTTGGTGCAGTCGTAGTGCGAGGAGTTCGTACCGTTGCGCGCCACGATCGAGGACTCGTACCAGTTCCCACCGCCGTTCCCCCGGAGACAGTGGGCCATGTCCTTGCCGCCGTCCTGCCCGGACACCCAGACGAGCGACTGCTGGTAGCGCTGGTAACGACTGTCCCAATTGTTCGCCACGAACTGGTAGTTGCCAGTCCTGCCGGAGTCGTTGTACGGGCCGGATTCTGTGACGTTGCCGGTCGTTACCCGCGTCTGCGCCTCAGCGGCTCCCGTGGTGAGGCCGATCGTGGCGCAGCACCCCGCGAGTGCCAGTGCGCCGAAGGTCTTCCAGTTCCGAGGCATCGTTGATCCCAGCTCCTTCTGTCGTCTTGCCGAGAGGAGACGGCCTCCGCCCCCCGCCTACCGGCCCGGACGCCGCCCGGGAACCGGGCGAAGGCACGCCCCTCATTCATGGCCGGTCCGCGGTCGTCGGCGGCCCGTGCTCAGGAGACGCTATGGACACACATCCGTCGGCCGTCCTAGATTCGTCCTAGTGCGAGGTCAGCCGGGGGATGGGCGCCAATCGTCACGTGCCGGGGGGAACATGAAATTCGGCTTACTGGGGCCGTTACATGCCCAGATCGCCGAACGTTCGGTCCAGTTGAACGGGCCGCGGCAGGCCAAGATGTTGGCTGCACTGCTGATCGACGCCAACAGCATCGTTCCCATGGAACGGCTCGTCGCCGTGATGTGGGACTCGGACGCGCCCGCCACCGCGGTCCGCCAAGTCCAGGATGCCGTTTCCGGATTGCGTCGCAACCTCGTCGCCTGCGGAGCTCCCCGCTCCCTGATCAGTACGCGTCGCGGCGGCTACGAGATGCACTTGGCCCGGGCCCAGCTCGACCTGTTGGAGTTCGAGCACGAGCGGCAGCTCGCCGGCCGGAGCGCGGCTCCGCTCGACACGGCTGTCGCGCTCCGGAGGGCGCTCTCCTGCTGGCGCGGAAACGCCCTGGTCGATGTCTCCAGCCGGGTTCTGGAGATCGATGCGGCACGGCTGAACGAGAGACGTGCGGCCACGCACAAAGAGTGCCTGGCCGTCGAACTCGGCCTGGGGCGCCCTCGGGAGGTCATCGACGAACTGACCGATCTGCTCCGCGAGCACCCCTACGACGAGGACGTTGCCCAGCACCTCATGGTCGCCCTCTACCGGTGTGGCCGACAGGGCGAGGCACTGCAGGTGTACGAACGACTGCGCCGGACATTGGCCGACGAGCTCGGCGTCGACCCCACCCCGGCGCTCCAAGCGCTGCATCAGCGCATCCTGACCGCGGATCCCGCCCTGACCGCTCCGGACCCGTCTCCCGCTCCGGCTCCAGCTCCAGCTTTAGCTCCGGCTCCGGCTCCGGCTCCGGCTCCGAACTCAGCCCCCGCCCCCGCCCCCGCCCATCGTCCCTCGGACGCGTCGTCGGAGCGTTCCGACACGGTGACCGCCGGGCTGGCCATGGCTCTGCCGGTACGTCAACTGCCCCTGGAT
The DNA here is from genome assembly GCF_014650455.1 of Streptomyces xanthochromogenes. Lineage (GTDB taxonomy): Bacteria > Actinomycetota > Actinomycetes > Streptomycetales > Streptomycetaceae > Streptomyces > Streptomyces xanthochromogenes. Next base: position 68,456 of record NZ_BMUZ01000004.1, read on the forward strand.
GTTCCGGACTTCGTGGGCCGCTCGTCGGCGCTGGCCGAGATCTCCGGGCTGCTGGACGGGGAGGCACCGAACCGGGCGCCGGTGGTCGTCGTCGTGGGCGGCCCCGGTGTGGGCAAGTCCTGCCTGGTGACACACGCCGCTCGGCTGGCTCGCGGAAGCTTCCCCGACGGTCAGCTCTACCTCAACCTCGCGGCTACCTCGGACGAACCCCGGGACCCGGGGCTGATGCTGGCCGAAGCGCTGCGCGCGCTGTCGATAGCCGGCAGCGCCATCCCGAACGCCCTGTCCGAGCGCGCGGCGCTCTACCGGTCGCTCCTGGTGGACCGTCGCATGCTGGTGGTCCTGGACGATGCCGGTCACGCCGATCAGGTGCTGCCGCTGCTGCCCGGAGCCGACGGGTGTGCCGTGCTGATCACCAGCCGCACGCTGCTGACGCAACTTCCCGGGGCCCGGCACATCGACCTGGACGTGCTCAGCCCGGCAGAGGCGCGGGAACTGTTCACCGGGATCGTCGGGCGGCAACGGGTCGAGCGGGAACCGGACGAAGCCGACGCGATCCTCGACTGCTGCGGCAACCTGCCACTCGCGATCCGGATCGCCAGCGGCAAACTCACCGGCCGCCCGGCTTGGTCGCTGCGGGTGTTGCGCGAACGGATCGAGGACGAGTCCCGGCGGCTGGCCGAGCTGAGGATCGGGGACCTCAGCGTGCGCGCCAGCGTCGAGCTGAGCCTGCGGCTGCTACCGGCCGACGCGGTACGCGCGCTGAGCCTGCTCGGCCTGCTCGGCGCGTACACCCTGCCCGGCTGGGTGGTCGGCCCGCTTCTGGACCGCTCGGACGGAGAGCAGGTACTGGACGCCCTCGTGGATGCCAGCCTGGTGCGGCTGACCGCCACCGACGCCCTCGGCGAGCCGCGGTACCGGCTGCACGACCTGATCAGGACCTGTGCCGTGGAAATCGCCGCCCCGCTGGCGACGGCGGACAAACGGGACGCGATCGTCCGGGTGCTGTCCGTCTGGCTCGATCTGGTCAGGCGCGGCACCGACCGTCTCCCGGGCGGGCTGTTGGCCGCCGCACACGGTTCGGCACCGCGCCGGGCGCTGCCCGACGCCGTCGTGGAGCGGCTCATGGCCGATGCGTTCGGCTGGTTCGACACGGAACGCGACAACCTCCTCGGCGCGGTGAAACTGGCCGTGGACTGGGGCCTCGACGAGTTGGCCTGGGAGCTGACGGCCGGTACGGCGACCTACTACGACCACCGGTGCCTGTACCAGGACTGGCAGCACGGACACCGGCTCGCGTTGGACGCGGCACAAGCGGCCGGCAACGCGCCCGGCACGTCGGTCCTGCTCCGCGGGCTTGGCCAACTGCACATCTATCAGGACGAGTTCGACCGGGCCACCCGCGCCCTCGAATCCTCCATCGAGCTGTGCCGGGACACCGGTGACAAACGCGGCGAGGCGCTGTCGGTGGCGATGCTCAGTACGGTCAGCCGGGTGCAGGGCCGCGACGACGAAGCACTTGAGCGCGTCGAGCAGGCGCTGGCCATCGCCGTCGGCGAGGGCGATCGGCACATCGAGGCACAACTGTCGTGCTCCATGGGCGTGATGCGGCTCATGCAGGGTGAACTCGACGAGGCGGAGTCCTGGTTCACCGGAGCCCTGCGGCTGGCCGAGGCGCTGCACGACGAGCATCGTGTGGCCGTCGTGCTGCGACGGTTCAGCCGCCTGCACGACCGGCGCGGCGATCCGGACGCGGCGCTGCGCTGCCTGAGGCAGGCGCTGGCCACCTTCGAGGAACTGGCCGACGAGCGGTGCACCGGCTACGCACTGCTGGAAGTCGGACGCGTGTACGCCGGGCAGAACGACCGCGACCGGGCGGGCCGGGCGTTGGAACACGCGGCGGGCCTGTTCCACCGGCACGGCGACCTCCAGGACGAGGCCACCTGCTGGCAGTTGATCGGCGACCTGGACGCCGCGGCCGGGGTCCACGACTCGGCCTCCCAACACCGCAAGCGGGCGGGGATGTTGTGGCAGGCGATCGGCGAAATGAACCAGACGGTTGATCCGGCGCGACCGTCGTCGCCGTGAAGCGGGGATCTACCGCGTGCGCGCATCTCCTGAGACGGATGGTTCGCGGGAGCCCCCCAGATACCGTGCGCGGAGGCGGGCGAAGGCGGTGGGCGTCGGCCGGTGCGGAAGGAATTCCTTGATCAACGTGGCGCATTCGCGCGGGCCGGCCGTGCTGGTGTCGCATTCGACGTCGTAGTCGCCATGCTGATGCACCACGTCGTACTGCAGTGCCGCGAGCCCCGGAGGTCGATCGCCACGCGCTCGCTCCCTGCGGGCCAGTTCGGCAGGCGCGCAGTGGACGCCGACGAACAGCACGTCTTGCGGACGCAGCACGCTCAGGCAGTCGATCAGCCGCCACGGTTCGCTGAGCACATGGTCGACGACGACATCGTTGCCCGCTTCGGCCATGGCGGCGACCGAGCGGTGGAAACCCATCCTCGTCCGGCGCAGGGCCGCGTCGAGCTCCTCCTGCGCGAGGTTCCGTTTCGTCCGCATCGCGTTGAAGCTGTCGACCGCGAGATGGAAGAACACGCCGTCGTCCAGGATGTCGAGCAACTCCCGCGCGATGCTCGACTTGCCCGAACTGGACGTGCCGTTGAGGAAGATGATCCGTCCAACTGCCATGCGGACATGCTCACATGGATTGCCGGCCAGAATGCCCCACGCCTGACTCGATCGCGCAACGAGCCCCTCGCCCACCTTGGTGTATTCCGCCATCGCGGTGTCGGTGAGCCGCCTCACCCATGGTTCCCCCTGGCCCCGTGCGACAGTGCACACGTGATGGGAAGCGGCCTTCATCGTGCCGTCCGCGTGCGGCGCCATCAAGGCCCGGTGAGCGGGGGCCCGCCCGCAGGTGCCGTGGCACCAAGATGTGGGCATGGACGTTCGTCAGCTGGAGTACTTCCTCGCGATCGTGGATCACGGGGGTTTCGGCCGGGCCGCGTCGGCTCTCTACCTCTCGCAGCCGTCGCTGTCCCAGGCCGTTCGGGCCTTGGAGCGGGACCTGGGCAGCAGCCTGTTCCATCGGATCGGCCGCCGGGCCGTACTCACCGAGGCCGGCACCGCGCTGATCGAACCCGCCCGGGCGGCGGTGCGGAGTCTGGAGACGGCCCGTGCGAGGGTCGCCGCGGTGCGCGAACTGCGCGAGGGGCGCCTGGACATCGCCGTCATGCCGTCCCAGGCGGTCGAGCCGCTCACCACCATGATCCGCGGCTTCACCGGCCGCCATCCCGGTGTGTCGGTGAACATCCGGGCCGCCTTCACCGCGCGCGATGTCATCGACATGGTGCGCACCGGCGCCGCCGAGCTCGGTCTCCTCGCGACGTCCGGCCCCCCGCCCGACACGGAGGTCGTCTCGCGTGTCGTGGGTGAGCAGCGCTTCGTGCTGGTGACCCCGCGCAACGGGTCGTTCTCCAGCGGCAGTTCGGTGGACTGTACGGAGCTCGCCGGACAGCGGCTGATCGTCGGGCAGCGGGGCACCGGGATGCGCGCCTACGTCGATGGGCTGCGCGAGCGCGGAATCGCCTTCACCATCGCCGCGGAGACCGAGCATCGGGTGGCGATCCTGCCCCTGGTCCTTGCGGGGGTCGGCATCGCCGTCGTCACCGAGTCATGGCGCGACATGGCCGAACGGGCCGGCGCACTCGTGCTGGACATCGAACCGAAGTCGATGCTGCGGATCGCCTTGATCGGTCGGCGCGCCGAGCAGTCTCCGGCCGCCGAGGCATTCCTGACCTGCGCCCTTGCCGCCGTCGCGGGCACATAGGCGTGTCCTATGAGGCAGATCGGCAGGGCGTCTTGGACGGTTCCGCGGCCTGATTGCTGCAATCGGGCCATGACCAACCACCACATCGCACTCATCCCCGGCGACGGCATCGGAGCCGAGGTCCTGCCGCCCGCCCAGCAGGTGCTCGACGCCGTCGGAGCACGCCACGGCTTCGGCTTTTCGTACACCTCCTACGACTGGTCGTGTGAGCGTTACGTCCGTGAGGGCGCGATGATGCCCGAGGACGGCCTCGACCACCTTCGTACGAAGGACGCCATCCTGCTCGGCGCGGTCGGCCACCCGGGCGTGCCCGACCACGTCTCCCTGTGGGGACTGCTGATCCCGATCCGGCGGAGCTTTCGCCAGTACGTCAACCTCCGGCCGATCCGCGTCTTCGAGGGAGTGGACAGTCCGTTGCGTGCCGCCGCTCCCGGAGCGGTCGACTTCGTCGTCGTCCGCGAGAACGTCGAGGGTGAGTACAGCGAGATCGGCGGCCGGCTCAACCGGGGCCTTCCGGAGGAAATGGCCGTGCAGGAGGCCGTGTTCACGCGCTCGGGTGTGACCCGAGTCCTCGACTACGCCTTCGAGCTGGCGGCTCGGCGCGGCGGAAGGCTCACCTCGGCCACCAAGTCCAACGGCATCGTGCACACCATGCCGTTCTGGGACGAGCTGGTCGCCGAGCGCGGTGCGGACCACCCGCAGGTGACCTGGGAGCAGGAGCACATCGATGCGCTGGCCGCGAAGTTCGCACTCGAACCGGCCCGTTTCGACGTGGTCGTCGCCTCCAATCTCTTCGGCGACATCCTCAGCGACCTGGCCGCCGCCGTGGCCGGCTCCATCGGGATCGCGCCGGCCGCCAACCTCGATCCGGAGCGCACCTTCCCCTCCATGTTCGAGCCGGTCCACGGCTCCGCCCCCGACATCGCCGGGCGCGGTATCGCCAACCCCATCGGGGCGATCTGGTCGGCGGCTCTGCTGCTCGACCACCTCGGCGAGTGCGAAGCGGCCAGGGACGTCACCGACGCCATCGCCTCGGTGCTCGCCAGGACGGACCTGCGCACCCCCGACCTCGGCGGCAACGCCACCACGACCGAGTTCACGGAGGGGCTCCTCGGACTTCTGTGACCCGTGCACGGCCGGGGCGGGGCTTCACTTCACTTGCGGGTACTCACCGCGATCGCCCCCGGTGTCCTGACCGGCCGACACCTCGGAAACGCTCCAGGGTCTCCAGGAGACGACGTGCGCCTTCCCTCGTCGCAGGCCGTGCCTCCTCCCGGCTCATCCCGTCTTCCGCGCGGGCCTCGTCGGTGAGCGGGCCGAGGAGATCGCGCACCGATGTCCCGGGTCCGTCGAGGAGCCGGAGCAACGGAACAACACCGACCGAATGCCTCGGTCGGAAAACGGAGTGCCGTACGGAGCAACTGCCGCGGATCAAGCTCGCGTTGGCCGGAGTAAGCCTCGCAACGGCCCATGCACCTGTCAAGAGTTCGCTCATGCACCCCGGCCGCGTGCACCGCGGGCGCTGCGAGGGCCGGTCCCCCGGGTCGATGGGGAACCCACCCGGGGGACGCGAGCGTCCTGGCAGCGCTCTGAGCAGCGTGCGGCGCACCCACGATCACAGGCTGCGCGCGGTGATGTCCCCGTACGCGGTGGTCGCCTGGATGGTGAGGTCGGCCGTCGGGCCGTCGGCGTTCCTGAGCGCATGGTGGACACGGCCGCAGTGTGTGTCCGCGGCCAGAGTTGCCGAAGCGCCATGGGCCGCGCCGACGGTGATCGTCCCGAAACCGGTGTTCAGCGTGAGGGCGCCGCGTGCGGCCTCGTCGATGTGGATGTCGCCCGCTGCCACGGTGATCTCGCTGTCGCCGCCGAGACGGCCGACCCGGACGTCACCGCTGTGCACGCTCAGCCGCAGGCTCGCGGCCTCGTCGACCTGGACGGCACCGTGCGCCCCGTCGAAGACGACGTCCCCGAGGGGACCGGCCGTGCGGAACCCGGCCGCGCCCGCCTTGGCCATGAGCCGGGAGCGGGACGGGAGTTGGACGGAGATGTCCACAGCCCCCGAGTTGCCGAAGTACTGGTTCTTCATCGGCGTCTCGATGCGCAGGACACCGTTCGCGAAGTGAACCCTGGTCTGTTCCGCGGCCTTCACATCACGTCCCTTGGAAGCGTCCACGGGCTTGATCTCGACGGTGGCTCCGATCTCGTCGGTCGCGGTCACCTGAACCCGGCCGACGGGGATGTCCAGGATGGCGCTGACGGGGGCGGTGGTGGCGAACTTCTGCATGACGTGCTCCGACTTCTCGTTGTCCTTCGCGACCTCGTGGCCGCGTTGTCCTGAGGAGAATGAGCCGCGCGGGTTTCAGCGGCGCCTCACTGCGGCTTCAGCCTGTTTCACGTGGAACGCGGCCCCGGGCCCCGCACGTCATCGGCCGACCTCACGTACCGCGGGCGCCGACGGCTCGTGTCCCCGTTTCCTTTCGGCTTTCTTTTCGACGGGCTTCGGCCCTGGACCCGGTTGGGCTGTAGTGGCTCCTGCTGTTCGAGCCGCCGGCGCATATGCCGTCGACCAGTGCACAGCTCTCTGTCCGCATGCACGACGACGTCACCCGTTCATTTCACCGGGACAAGCGGGAAGGATCGCCATGAGCCCCCTGGAACTCCAGATTCGCGAAGCAGGACCGCTCGACATCGAGGAGCAACTCATCGAGTTCGAGGACGACGTGGACACCGCGCGCCGCATCGAAGCCTGCCTCGCCGACCCGTGGCCCACGGCCACCACCCGGGTCGCCTGCGACTGAGGCCCGCCGTGGCGCTGTGGCCCGGCGCGGCCACAGCGGCACGGCACCCCTTGCGCGGCGACAGACCCTGCCGCCCGAGCGGCAGCGTGAGAGGAACGAGAACGCGGGATCGGGAAACGGGGAACACATGCGACCGGCCCGGCACGACGACGTACAGGACCTGCGGGACCATCGTGGTGCCCTGCCGCCCCAGGCCCGGGACCCGCGGGAACGCGGTGAGGACTTCCACGAGGGCGCCGGCCTCCTGTGGCGGCGCGTCGAGGCGCTGCTGTCCGGTGCCCCTCGACGCCTCGCAGCCGACGACTGCTGGCTCTACCTGCTGGACCCCGAGATGCCCGTGCGCGAGCACGGCTGGAAGCTCCACGTCTCCACGCGTGCCGACGACCTCCTGGACATCGTGGACCTGATCGTTCCTGTCCTGCTGCGCCACACCTGCGACGCCAAGTTCGCGGTCGGCCCGTCCGTGCTGCGGGACCTCAACGGCGGCGAGCGCCATCCCCATCTCGTCGGCAAGGCAGCCACGATCTACCCGCCCGACGGGGATTTCGTGGCGATCGCGGAAGAACTGGCCTGCGCCTTGGAGGGCCGCACCGGCCCTCGCGTGCTCAGCGACCGACGTGTACGTCCCGGCTCACCGGTGCACTACCGCTACGGCCCCTTCCGCATCACCTCCCCGGACGGAAGAGCGCCCGTCATGGTTGGCCCCGACGGCCGGACGTTCACCTCGCAAGGAGGTGCCCGATACCTCCAACCCCCTTGGGCCACCGACCCGTTCGGCCGGCCCGCCCCCGCCGAGGTCCCGGGCGCACGGCTCGTCGGCGGCCGCTACCGGATCACGACGGGCATCGCCCGCTCGCCGCGCGGGGACGTGTACCGGGGCGTGGACACGACGACCGGCGATCGCGTGGTCATCAAGCAGGCCAGGCCCTACGTGGCGGAAGACGAGCAGGGAGTCGACGCACTCGGCAGACTGCGTCACGAGCACCGGGTGCTGGCGGCCCTGGCCGGCACCGACGGTGTGCCACGCGCTCTCGACCATCTGAGGCACGGCGAGGACGAGTACCTCGTCATGACCGACTGCGGGCCGGGTGACCTGCGCCGCGACATTCTGGACCATGGCCCCCACGCGGCTCGTGGCGACAGCGCGGCCGCTCAACTCACGCTCCTGGCGCGACAGTTGCTGGCCATCCTCGATGCCCTTCACGACCGCGCGGTGGTCGTCGGCGACCTCAAACCCCGCAACGTGGTGCTCGGCCCCGACGGAGCGGCCCGCATCGTCGACTTCGGCATCAGCGCCCTGGACGGCGACCGCCCGGCCGGTGCGACGCCCGGCTACTCCCTGCCCGTGTACCGGGCCGGGGAGGCACCCGAACCCGCCGACGACCTCTACGCGCTCGGCGCGACCCTGCACTACGCGCTCACCGGAATGGACCCGGTCGTCGTCGACCCCGACCGCACGATCAACCGCGACCGGACGCTGGCCTGCCTTGCCGCCGCCGCGCCCGGCACCGATCTGCGGCCTCTGCGCGATCTGATCGGCGGTCTGATGAGCCTCGATCCGGTCGAACGGACCACCACCGCAAGGCGGTTCACCGCGGCCCTGCCCGCCCTGCCCGGCAGGTGTGCCGTCTCGCCCGTACCACGCCCCTCCCCCGCGCTCCTGGACGAGTTGATCGGCCACACCGTCGCGAGGGGCGTGGCCGAGGCGCCAGGGCTGTGCGGCGGGCCGGGCACCCACCACCCGGGCTCTTCGCTCACCCTCTACGCGGGCGCGGCGGGCGTCGGCCTGGAACTCCTGCATCACCTGGACCGGCCTGGAGTTGCCCGGGCCGTCGACGAGTTGGCCCGCCGCACCGCACGGCATCCCGAACTGGCCCGGCTGAACGCGGCACTGTACATCGGCCGCACCGGCGTCGACCTGTTCCTGGGCGCCGCCGGGCGGCCCGCCGGGCCGCCGCCCTCCGACCCGTCCCCGCCCGACGGCACCGGCGACCAGATCGGCGGTGCGGCGGGCACCGGCACGGGCCACCTGATCCTGGCCGCAGGGGCCGCGGCCGACGGGCGCGCCACCCACGCGGCTCGCCATCTCGCGACCGCGGCCGACTGTGCCGCCGCGCTCCTGGCCCGGGGGGCCGTCATCGGTGCGGCTGCGGAACGCTCGCGTCCGGCGTCCTCGTCGGACGCGGCGTACGAACTGGGCTTCGCCCACGGCGCCGCGGGCACCGTCCACTTCCTCTACGCGTACCAGCGGGTGACCGCCGACCCGGTCGTGCGCGCCGCCGCGCTCTCCGGCCTCGACGCCCTCGCGGCACATGTGCCGGCCCTGCTGGCCACGGTCGAACGCCCCGAAGCCAGCCGTCGCTACGGCTCGTGGTGCCGGGGGCTCGCGGGCATGGCGGCCGTGCTGGTCGAAGCGGGTACCGCCGAGCAGGACGGAGACCTGCTGGCCCTCGGCCTGAGCGGCGCCCGGGCCTGCCATCGGATCGCCCCTCGGATGAGCCTGGTCTCACAGTGCTGCGGCCTGTCCGGCATCGGCGACCTCCTCGTCGACGCCGCGGTCGCCACGGACGACGACGAGATGTGGCGGGCGGCCGAGGATGTCGCCGCCCTGATCCTGGCGCGCAGCGGCGGCGGGAGCCGGCCCCTGTTCCCCGACAACACCCTCATCGGCTCCGACGTGGCCTGGGCAACCGGCAGCACGGGCGTGCTCACCTTCCTGCGGAGGCTGCGCGACCGGGGCGGCGACCGCCTGTGGTCGCCGCCCTCCTAGGTGGCTCGCGGGGCCGATGCGCCGGGAACAGGTGGGTGGCACGCGGCGCTCGTCCCGCCCTCCTCCTCGCGTGGCCAGTGCCGTCCTTCGAGGGCCTCGGCGCTGCGGTTGAGGCGGACCAGGACGTCTTCGAGCTCCTGTATCTCCTCGGGGGACCAGTGGGCGACCACCCGGGCCAGGCACGCCCGGTTGACCTCCCGGTCTCCGTCGAGCCGGCGCCGGCCCTCGGGGGTGATGCGCAGCTTGCGGGCCATGCCGCCGTCCGGACACGGGACGCGCTCGGCCAGTGCGCAGCGCAGCAGCGCGGCCGTCTGGCGATTCACGGTCGAGGTGTCGAGCCCGAACGCCTCCGCCAACTGTCCGATGGACATGGGGCCTTGGGTGTCGATCCGGCTGAGCAGCAGGTAGGCCGACCGCTCCAGGCGTTCCGGGTCGCGTTCACGCCGGGCGAGCACTTGGTGGCGTGAGAGCAGCATCAGCTCTCGCTCCAACTTTTCCAGCACATCGCCTCCCACTTCTTGCGGCGCTTCATTATCGCGGACTCCCGGACCGGAGCCTCCGCGAAGTCTCCGCGATGCCTCCGCAGGCCGGACCGTGTACGGCTCCCGGTCCGCCCGGGCGCCGCAATATGCATGATACATAACATGTGTACGATGCACTTCTCTCGTTGTCACTCCAGCGAGCCACAGCCTCAATCCGGAGGACCCGCATGACCGTCACCACGTCCACCGCCTCACGCGCCGCCGAGATCCTGTCGCGGCCCGTCACCCTGAACGGCCTCACCGTCCCCAACCGCGTGGCGATGGCTCCGATGACCCGGATGTTCTCCCCCGACGGCGTTCCCGGCGAGGACGTGCAGGCGTACTACGCCAGCCGGGCCGCCGCGGGTGTGGGCCTGATCGTCACCGAGGGCACCTACGTCGGGCACGAGTCCGCCGGGCAGAGCGACCGGGTACCGCGGTTCCACGGCGAGGAGCAGCTGGCGGGATGGGCGAAGGTCGCCGCGGCCGTGCGCGAGGCGGGCGGCACCATCGTCCCCCAGCTGTGGCACATAGGCATGGTGCGCAAGCAGGGCGAGGCCCCCTACCCCGACGCGCCCGCCGTCGGCCCCTCCGGCATCCGCGTCGACGGCACGGAGGGAACGGGCAAGGCGATGACCCTCTCCGACATCGACGACGTCATCGGCGCGTTCGCGGACGCCGCCGAGGAGGCGCACCGGATCGGCTTCCACGGTGTCGAACTGCACGGCGCCCACGGCTACTTGCTCGACCAGTTCTTGTGGGAGCGGACCAACCGCCGCACCGACGCCTACGGCGGCGACGCGGTGGCCCGCACGAAGTTCGCCGCGGAGATCGTGGCGGCGGTCCGCGAGCGCGTCCCGGCCGACTTCCCGGTCATCTTCCGCTACTCGCAGTGGAAGCAGGAGGCCTACGACGCCCGGCTCGCGCAGACTCCGGAGGAGCTGGAGGCGATCCTGGCCCCGCTGGCGGCCGCGGGCGTCGACGCGTTCCACGCCTCCACCCGGCGCTACTGGCTCCCGGAGTTCGAGGGCTCGGACCTGAACCTGGCGGGCTGGACGAAGAAGCTCACCGGGCGGCCGACCATCACCGTCGGCTCGGTCGGCCTCGACGGCGACTTCCTCCGCTCCTTCGCCGGCGAGGGGGCGGAGCTCGGCGACATCAACAACCTCCTGGAGCGCATGGAGCGCGACGAGTTCGACATGGTCGCCATCGGCCGGGCACTCCTCCAGGACCCGCGGTGGGCGGCGAAGGTGCTCGGCAACCGCTTCGACGAGCTGAAGCCGTACGACGCGGCCGCCCTCAAGTCGCTCAGCCACTGACCGTTAGCCGGCCGTCCGGAGACGGACGGCCGGCCTTCGCGAAGACGCGCCCCTCAGAGGCGCTTGGCGCTGCGCAGGGTCTTGGCGTAATACCCGTTGCCGTCCAGCCGCGAGACACCGCCGATGTCGCCGATGGTCGGGCCGTTGACCTCCTCGCGGCTGGACACGAAGATCAAGTGACCCTCGGTGTCGTGGCCCACGACCATGCCGACGTGGTCGAGCCGCTGGCCGGTGCGGGTGTCGAGCTTGAAGAAGACGAGGTCGCCCGGCTGGAGCTGGTCGATGGCGGAGGGCCGGTCCTTGGGTGCGATGCCCTTGAGGGGCAGGACGTCCGTGCCCTCCTTGGAGCGGGCCATCCCGTTCGCCGTGCGGGGCAACCCGTTGCCTGACTTGTCCGAGGACATCAGCGGGTAGCGCGACCGGAATCCGAGCACCATGCGGATGAAGCCCGAGCAGTCCAGGGACCGGGCGCGTATGGCCTCCGGCTTGCCGACGACGCCGTCCCGGAAGGGGTAGGGCGCACCGATGTAGTCGTAGAAGTCGGACTGTTCGAGGCGCAGGTCGCCGCCCTCGGCTCCGGTGGTGTTGAGGGGTCCGAAGTTGGCGTCGCCCGCGATCACCCGGCCGTCCTTCTCCTTGCGCTCCGGCGCGCCCGCCCCGTACTGGAACGCGATGGCGAAGATGTCGTCCTCGCGACTGTCGGCGTACTGCTTGTACCAGGTCCTGAACCACTCCTCGCTCTCGGCGCCCTTGGTCCAGGGCTTGGGCATGAGCCGCACCCAGTCGGTCGTGGAGACCTTGGACGCCGTCGCGGCCGGCTCGGCGAAGGTGCGCTCGGGGCCCTTGAGCGTGGCGGTTCGCGCGCCGTCGCTGAGGACGGCCTTGATCTGGCCGTCGGCGCCCCGCAGGACGCTGCGCGCGGGGTGGTCGAGGCGGGACCAGCGGTCTCCCGCGGTCCCCGGGCCGGCCGTCTTGTCGCGGTTCCCGTTGAGCACACCCACGTTGCGGACCTGCGTGACGCCCGGCTCGTCCTTCTTGCGCAGTTCGAGCGTGAGGTATCCCGAGGCTCCGACGAGCCCGAGGATGGTGACGCCCGCGAGCACGGGACGGGTCTTCTTCTTGCGAGCCATGGTTCTCCCTCGGTTCTCGGTCATCGGGCCGTTCTCAGACACCGGGCATGATGCCGAGCAGCAGCCCGGCGGCGACGACGATGTAGGCCAGCAACGAGACCGTGGCCGTGGCCAGCAGGGTCGGCCCCTTGGGCTGGCGCACCAGCTGGTAGGCGATGAGCCCGGGCACGATGAAGCCCAGGGTCTGGTTGCCGTACATGAGCGGGAATTCGATCGACAGGACAATGATCACGGTGGCCTGGAGGAGCACACCGAGCAGCACCACCGCGGCGAACAGCCGCTTGCCGTAAAGGATGACCAGCCGTTGCATGAGCTTGGTTCCGGCGTATGTCAGGGCGGTCACTCCGACGACCATGGCGGCACGCTGGAGGTCCTCGATGAGGGTCAGCGCCAGCCAGCCCGGCGTGATCATTCCGCCCGGCGAGAGGTTGGTCGTGAGGTAGCACAGCAGGGAGAAAAGCAGGCCGATGGCGATGCCGAGGGCGGCCATCTCGGGGGTCAGGGCTGCGGTGGTCAACGGGAACTCCGGGCAGGAAAGCGAGGCGTGAGGCGGGGCGGTCGCGTGGTGCGGGCGCGGCGGGTCATGGCTGACGCGGCCGGCGAGCGTCCGGGCCGTCGTGTCGGGCGGGGCCGAACCGGCCGGGCCATTCGGTGAGTTCGGGCTCGGGCTCCCCGAGACCGGACCCGTACGGCGCCGACGGATTCCACCCGCCGGGGGTGGAGGCGGGATGCGGCAGGCTCGGGAACTCTGCCGTCCGGTCCGGCCGGCGGCCCTCTTCGTAGGCCATGGGGTGGGCGGCGTACGGGTCAGGACGGGCCGGCTGGACGACGGCCGGGTGCGGGTTCCGCGGTCCGGTCGTGGCGGGGGTGTCGTCCGCGGGGAGTTCGGCGAGGAACTCCAGGAGTTCCTCGCCCTGCCCGTGGATGTTGCCGATGGCGACGAGGGACGAACCGTCGGGCATCGCGTCCAGCATCACCGGCATGAACTCCTCGGCGGCGCGCTTCTCGCCGCCCAGGTCCACGGCCCTGTCCCGCCACTCGGCGGGAACGGCGTCGATGGCGCTCTTGGCGGGGTGCCCGATGACGAACACGTGCTCCGGCTTCAGATCGGGGATGATCTCGCCCATCTGCCCGTTGCGTTCGACCCGGTCGGGGCGGCAGTTGATGACGACGTTCAGAGGACGGCTGATCGCTCCGAGGTCGAGCAGCTGGTTGACGTTCATCAAGGTGGACTCGGGGTCGTTGGCGGCGAAGACGTTGGCGAACGCGAGGCGGTTGCCCGTGGGCGTCACGTAGCGCTCCACGGAGAGCACACCCGGGTCCGGCGGCGCGTCGTACATGCCCTGGAGGGCTACGGACCGCTCCACGCCCAGGAGTTCGGCCACCACCAGCGCGATCGCGACGTTCTCCTTGAAGGTGAACCAGCTGAAGCCGCGCAGTTCGTCGTCGGACACGGTGTCGGGGTCGGCGTAGACGAGCCGGCAGTTCCGTGCGTCCGCCTCCTCCTGGAGGATCGCGAAGCGGTCCTTCTCGGCGGTGACGCAGATGCCGTCCTCCGGCATCGAGCGGCACAGCGAGCGGGCCACGTCGTCGAGGGTGGGGCCCATCTCGGCGAGATGGTCCTCGCGGACGTTGCACAGGATGCCGATGGTCGAGCGGATCAGCTTGCTCTGGTTGACCTCCTGGAGGGCGGGCATGACGGCCATGCACTCGATGACGAGCGCATGCGGCCGGTAGGAGGCGGCCCGTCGTACGATCCCGATCTGCTCCACCACATTGGCGATGCCGAACTTGCGGTAGACCGGCTCCTCGGTGGCGTCGGGGTGGATGAAGCGCGCGGCCGTTCCCGTCGTCTTGGCGACCGTGACGAGGTCACCGCCGCGCAGGGCACCCGCGCACAGACGGGTGATGGAGGACTTGCCGCGGATGCCGTTGACGAGGACCCGGGTGGGGATCGCGTGGAGGGCGGCGTAGTGGCGCCGCTGTTCGACGATGCCGGCGATGAGCAGGGCCGCCCCGCTGATCAGGAGCACGAAGTAGAGGTAGAGCACGACCTTGTCACTTTCCCTCGACGCGGGGGTCCGCGGTCCGGTGCGTTGGGTTCTGTCGGTGGGCCTGCGCCTGCTGACGCAGGAGTTCGAGGCTTCGGACTACGGCTCCCACCTCGTCCTGGTAACGGGGGTACAGCACGGTCTTCAGGTCGCCGTCCGCGAGCTTCTCGGCGCTGGTGGCCAGGGCGCGCAGCGGCCGGACGACCACGAGGTGGATCCAGCCGAGGCAGACGATGACGGCCGCGAGCCCGAGCAGCCCGGCCAGGACACTGCGGTCCTCGCGTTCGTACGGGGCGATCCGGAGGTGTCCGGCGTCCTGCCGGCTGACCAGGGTCCAGCCGATGTCGGCGGTGACACCGCCGCCGGAGAAGGGGGCGGCCGCGGCCACGGTGACCTTGCCCCCGCCGCGGATGAGGAGCCCGTTCTCGACCGGGCCGGCCCCGACGCGCACGTTGGCCGCCCGGACCAGGTCGTCGAGCGCCCCGCCCGGCAGTTTCTCGAAGGCGGTGAACCCACCGCTGGAGGCGATGGTCAGGCCGTCGGCGTCCACCACCCGGACCTCGCCCAGGCCGGGCCGCACGAGCAGCGAGTTGAGGAACTGAACGCGGATCTCCCCGACCAGGGTGCCGCCCTTGCCCTCGGCCACCGGCGCGGAGGCCTGGAGGACGGGCAGTTTGCCGCCCTTGCCGCCCACCTGGAACTCCGGCTGGTCCTCGCCGTTGCTCCAGGCGTGCGGCTCTCCGCCCGCGCGGGCGGAGACGGTGCCGGAGGAGTCGACGACGTAGAGGGACTGATAGCGGCTGTGCTTGGCCAGGGCGTCCTTGAGGAGGCTGTCCGTCCCCTGTCCGTTCCCCTCCTCGATCAGGTGGGAGACGGAGACGAGGTCGGCCTGTGCTTCGTTGAGGGCCCGGCGCAGTCGGTCGGCCATCATGTCCGTGCGTTCGCGCTGGTCGTTGACGATGGTGGTGGGGACGCTGACGGTCGCGTCGGTGCGGTTGAGGAGCAGCCCGACCGGAACGCACCACAGGAGCAGCAGGACGCCGGTGATGACCAGCGGTCCGCGCGTGCCCATCCGGCGCCGGGCGGCGGGCGGACCGGCGGCCGGGTCGTCACCGGTCAACCGGCGGCGCAGACGTTCCAGGGCGATGCCGATGCGGGCGGCCTCGCCGCGCTTGGGCACCGAGACCGGCCGGTGCAGATCGCCGCGCGCCAGCCTGCGGGACTCCAGGAACAAGTGGAGCAGCGGGCGTTGCACGTTCCGCCACAGCACGGCGACCGCGACGACACCGAGGAGCACCAGGGCTCCGGCGGCGGCCAGGCCGAGCAGCGCGCGGTCGGACTGGCCGGCCTCCTGCCGGACCACGGGAAGCAGGGACACGACGCTGAGGCCGAGTCCGGCTGCCACGCTCTGTTTTTCGTCGGGGTCCGAGGAGGCGAGCGAGGCGTAACCGGCCGTGGCCACACGGCCGTTGTGCTCCCCGCCGAGCAGGGTGCCGCTGACGCCGGGGTAGCCCCGGGCGCCCGGCTCCTTGGCGCGGACGGGGTGTTGCTCGGCACGCTTGGCTGCCTGGTCGGCGAGCCGGGTCATCTGCTGGTGGTTGAACGACAGTTCCGCGCGCTCCTGGTCCGAGTTGAGCGACTCGGCCCGTTCGAACCCGGCGGTCGCGAGCACTTCGCCGTCCTCGGCCACGACCGACATGCTGCGGAAGGGGCCGAGGTTGATGGCCGGCACGGTCAGACTGCTGGCGGCGACGAGGAGTTGTTGGGACTGTCCGGCCTGCTCCAGGACCACCATCGTCATGAGGCGGACGTCGCCGGTCTCGAGCCGTACGATGCGCGGCTTGAGGGCTTTGCCACCGGTCAGTGTGTCCTCGTCCAGCCAGCCCAGGGGGATCGTCTCGCCCCGGGCCGCGAGCACCTCGCCGCTCTCCAGGTCGAGGACGGTCGTGCCGGTCCACTTCTGGTAGGCACGGCTCAGGTCGGACAGGACGCGTTCGGGCTTGACCGAGCTCCCGGAGTTGACCGCGGTGGCGGTGCGCTGCAGGTCGGCGATGCGTTCGTCGATCGACGAGCGGAGCGCGATCGCGCCGTCCTCCGCAAAGTATCGCTGCGAGGAGAGCACGGCCTTGGGCACGACGGCGTCGCCGACGGGCCCGAGCACCTTGGCGGTCAGCCCGGACAGGGCGAGGATGAGGATGCACAGGACCGCGATCGGCGGCCGGATGCCGCCGAGCAGCGGCATGTCCGCGCGCCGTCGGCTTCGTCGCCGCCCTCCGCGCACGGAGTACGGCGCCTTCTTCGATGTCACGTCTGTTCTTTCCTGATTCCTGCGGCTCGGGCTCCCGCGGCACGGCACACGGAAGGGCGGCCGGCAAGCGAATGGCGAGCCGCCGCAAGGGCGTTGGTGGTCGAACGGCCGGGGCCGGCTCAGTCCTTGAGGGACAGCTCTGCCAGGCCGTCACGGCCCGGGGCTCCCCGGTTGAAGAGGAATCCCTCGACCCGGGCCGCGGCGAGGCGGTAGCGGGCGCGGCGGTCCGCCGGGAGCTCGTCGGGGTGCTCCAGGGCCGCGCGGACATCGACGAGCCGGACGTCCTGTACGGCGTCGCGGGGCAGCTTCTCGGTGGAGTCGTCGGGCTCGGGCGGGATGTCGACCAGTGTCGTGCGGTACCGGGGAACGACGTCCCAGCCCTTCTTGGTCTCCCGGAACTCGAACCAGCCGATCGCCCCTTCCTCGGTGAGGCCGGAGGGCGAGGAGTGGCGGGCGAGCTGGTTGCCGAGGCTGTACGCGACCCAGGTGCCGTTCACCTTCTCGATCGGCTGGACCACGTGCGCGTGGTGTCCGATCACCAGGTTGATGCCGGTCTCCTTGGTGATGCGCTGGGCGAGTTCGAGCTGGGGGACGCTGGGCTCGTTGTAGTGCTCAAGGCCCCAGTGCACCGAGAGGATCACCACCTCGGCCCCCGCCTCGCGGGCGCGGGCCTCGGCCTTCTTGATCTCCTCCGTGCTGATCCGGTTGAAGGCCCACTTCTCCTTCTCGGGCGTCGGGTTGAGGAACGACTCCCAGGAGTAGGCGAGGTGGGCCACCTTGACGCCATTGACGTCACGGATGTTGGGCTTCTGCGACTCGGCGGGCGTACGTGACGACCCGGCGTGGCCGAGGCCCGCCCTGTCCATGGCGTCGAGGGTGCGGCGGACGGCGGGCAGGCCGTGGTCGAAGGTGTGGTTCGAGGCGGTGGAGCAGGTGTCGTATCCCACATCCTTGAGGGACGTGAGAACCTGCGGCGGTACCAGGAATTCCGGATAGCCCTCGAAGGGGCCTTTGGGGCCGCCCACGGGTGTTTCCATGTGACAGATGGCCAGGTCGGCCTTGCTGATGACGGGCCGGATTCCCGCCAGCTGCGGCCCGAAGTCGAGCCCTGCGTTCCCCTTACCGGTCCTCTTCGCGTCCTTGGCCGCCTGGTCCACCAGCTCGGGATGGATGAGAACATCTCCGGCAGCGGCCACCGTGAAGGACCGTCCGCCGGGCTTGACCTGCGACTCCGAAGGATTCGCCGCGCAGGCCGCCCCGAGGACGGCAAGTGCGGCGACGAGGACCAGCGCACGACTTGTAGGGAGAGATTTACAGAATGTCACGACCCGATCTTCGCATGGCGAAACTGGCCGGGAGTCCTCGGGGTATTACGAGGGCATTACTTTTCCTTTGCTTCCTTTGCCTCGCTGCATCTCTTGTGATTCTCGTCGCATGCCGACCGGAGAAGCGTGAAGACGATGAAAAGGGACGGTCGGCCCCGCGTGAACTGGTCGACCTCGACAGCAGGATCGTCGACTACGCCCGCAAGGCGGCCGACCGCAGGCCGTACACGCCTCCCTCCGACGAGGAGAGGAAGCGGATCGCACAGGGGGTCGGCCATCTGCTGGACGGCGACGCGGCCCGCGCCGAGGAGCTCTTCGCCACGGCGGGATTCCATCTGTCCCGCCTCACGGACGCGGCCTCCGGCCGGCGTTACGACGAGGTCGCCGCCCGGAAGCCGGGGCCGCGGGAGCGCTGGGGCCGCCTGTACGTCAACGCCGACGCCGAAGTCCGCTGGAGCGTCCAGGTGCCCCACCCGGTTTCCGACAGCGGCACCGAACACCTCGGCGCGCGCCTTCTGGAGGAAACACCCCGGGGCGCGCTCGTCCTCGCGGGCGCCCACCGCACGGCGGGCCGAGGCGACGCGGCGGACGTGGCCCACCGTACGGACAGCGTGTTCCACGCCGTCGTCGCCGAGATGCACAAGCGCGCGATCCCCGGTGTCCAGTTGCACGGGTTCGCCAAGGAACGGGACCGCCCCTACGACGCCATCCTCTCCACCGGCGCGGCCCGGAGCGCCACCGGGAGCGCCACGCGGCTGGCGGACTTCATGAAGGACCGCGACCTCCGGGTCTGCAGGAGCTGGTCCGACCGATGCCCGCTGGAGGGCACCACCAATGTCCAGGGCGAGGACGCGAAGAAGCGCTCGGGGACCTTCGTCCACGCCGAGCTCTCCCCGTCCGCACGCAACAAAGGGAACGAAGGGAAGCAGACACAGGCCCGTTCCGCCCTGCGGGAGCTGCTGGTGGGATGGAGCGAGAACGCACCGCGCTGAGCCCCGTCACGTCCCCCGGAGCGGAGGGCGCGTCGTGGACACCCGGTCTCCACCCACGCAGCACGCCCAACTACCGCTCAGCGAAGGCGAGTTGTCTCATCACGAGCGGTAGACTTCTGTGTGCTGAACTACAACATCGATGTCTCCGACGTGGATTACGACCCCGTGCTGTCGGATCTGGCCGCCGAGGGGGACCTCCTCGACGCCTTGGTGTCCGCCGAAGGTGACTGGATGCGGCCCACCCCCGCAGTGGGCTGGACGATCGCGCACCAGATCGCCCACCTCGCCGCGGCGGATGCGAACGTACTGGTCGCCGTGCGTACCCCCGACGCGTTCGAAGCGGTGAACAAGCAGGCCGAGGCCGCAGGCAGCCAGTACGCCGACGACGTCGCCGCGGCAGCGGCGGCCCGACCGCGGCCGGTACTCCTTGAACAATGGCGTGCCGGTCGCGCCGATGTGGTCGCGGCACTGTGTTCGGTTCCGCGCGACTTCGAGTTCCCGTGGTTCGGGGCGACCGTGACCCCGGCGCTCATGGCGCCCCTGCGGGTGATGGAGACCTGGGCCCACGGGCAGGACGTCTTCGACGCGGTGGACGTCGCGCACCCCGCTACGGCACGGCTCAAGTCGGTGGCCCTGCTGGGGATCAAGGGCGTGGTCCTGTCGTTCGCCGCCGCCCAACTGCCGCCGCCGACGCAGCCGTTCCGGGTCGAACTGGCCGGCCCGGACGGCCGGACCTGGGCCTGGGGCCCGCAGGACGCGACCCAGCGGGTGCGCGGCTCCGCGCTGGACTTCTGCCTGCGCGTCACCCGCCGCCGGCCCCTGTCCCGGACCGACCTGACGGCGACCGGCCAAGACGCCCAGACCTGGCTGGAGATCGCCCGCGTCTTCCTCTGAGCGGGTGGTCGCGCAGCAGTGTGATCGGTGAGCCATGGGGTAGCCGGGAGCCCATGTTCAAACATCGACGTGTACGGCTCGTGTGCGTACTCCTGATCGGCTGGGCGATGCTGACTGCCGTGGAACGGTGGGCCGAGCAAAAGCCGTGGCCCGCGGCGATGGTGAACGGGTTGCTGTGGTCATGCGTGGTGGCCGGTACCTGGTGGTTCGCCGAGGTGACCCAGGGGCGGGCCTCCCGCACCGTCAGGAGTTCAGAAACGCCGGAGTGAGTCCACGCTCGGACCGCTCGACCGTTCGGGCCGCACCACCGCACCCGCAACCGCGTTCGCTGCCGTCGGACGACGGGCGAGGGACGAGGCACGGAGGTGTGGCCCGATCACAGCGATTGGTCTGGACCGCAAAAGCGCGCTGTCCCAGACTGCCAGGATGGACGAGCCACGGAACACCCGGCGCTTCGACATCCCGCTGCATCGCCTGGACGTCCCCCTGCCGCACCTCCTCCCCTTCGCCATCGGCACCTTCGACACCATCGGCGCGCTCTCCCGCGCGAACTTCCCCCATCGCCACACCTTTTTCGAGATCGTCTACGTCACCGGCGGCCATGGCGCCCACGTGCTGGACTCGGCCCACCGGACACTCGACCCACCGCAGTTGTGCGTGATCTCCCCCGGCCAGGTCCATCACTGGCAGAACGCGGAAGGCCTCGCCGGCCACGTGGTTCTCTTCAACGAGGACTTCCTGCTCTCCCGCGCCCAGGACGTGGCCGCACTACGCACTCTGTCCGCCGGGCCCGGCCACGCTTCCGGCAACCAATCCGGGCCCATAGAAGCGCTGCTGGCCGACATGGAGGACGAGTACCGGGCCCTCCGGCCCGGCTATCACCAGTTGCTGCGCGCCAGTCTGCGCATCCTCATCGTCCGGGCGCTGCGGACTTGTTCGACCGGCGAAAGAAGCGCGGTCCGCAGCCGGGCGACCGAAGTGACGGCGGACTTCACCCGGCTCGTCGGCCTGCCCGGCGGCACCCGCCGGTCGGTCGAGTCGTACGCACAGGAGCTCGGCGTTTCCCCGGGCCATCTCCAGACGCTGGTACGGCAGGCCACCGGGCTGACGCCGGGTGGCCTGATCCGGCGGCAGCGCACCCTGGAGGCCAAACGGCTGCTCGTCGGCACCGAATTGACGGTGCGTCAAGTCTCGGCCCTGGTCGGCGTGGAGGACCCCGCCTACTTCTGCCGCTTCTTCCGGCGGGAGACCGGCATGTCACCCGGCGAGTTCCGGGCGGACGCCGGAGGAAATCACCACGATCCCCGGGTCGAGTCCATCGCTGCCCGCCCGGACAGCACATAACTTGGCTGCAGCCGCCAGACACCTCGCTCAGCACCCCCACAGCCTGCCGACCGGGTCCCGCTGCGCCTCACCAATCCCCGGCAGCGGGCCCGGTCGGCAAGCCCGTGACTCACCTGTCCCCAGCCCCACCACAGGAGGCCCGCCATGCCCGCTTCCGAAGAACCGCTCGATGTGCCCACCGAAAGCGCCACGTCCCCCCGGGTCAGTCGCAAAGCGGTCCTGCGCGCCGCGGCCGCACTCGGCGCGACTCCCCTGCTCGCCCGCGGCGGCGTGGCGCTGGCGCGCGACCGCACAACGAAAGCGAGGTCCCTGGAGGCGACTCCCTCATGCCACGACGGGGACGAACCGACCATCGAGCAGATCGAAGGCCCGTACTTCAAGCCCGACTCACCCCTGCGCACCTCACTGGTCACCAACAGCACGCCGGGAACGCGGCTGACCGTCACCGGATACGTCTTCAGCCGAACCTGCCAGCCGATCGCCGGCGCGCTCCTCGACTTCTGGCAAGCCGACGACAACGGCAATTACGACAATGTCGGCTTCGGCTTCCGCGGCCACCAATTCAGCACGTCTCAGGGCGCGTTCACCCTGACCACCATCGTGCCCGGTCTGTACCCGGGGCGCACCCGGCACCTCCACGTGAAGCTGCAGTCGCCCGGACAGCCGGTCGTCACCACGCAGCTGTACTTCCCCGGAGAGCCGCGCAACAGCACCGACACCATCTTCGACGCACGCCTGCTCATGGACGTCCGCCAGGTCGGCCCGGCACGTGCTGCAACGTTCGACTTCGTCCTGGATGCCCCCCAGGGTCCGACCACACCGCCCACAACGCCTCCGTCGGGCACCTGGGCCGCGGGGACCTCGTATCACGCCGGCGATGTCGTCACCTACGGCGCTTCGACGTACCGCTGCCTCCAGGCCCACACCGCCATCAGCGGGTGGGAGCCCCCGAACGTCCCGGCGCTCTGGCAGCGCGGCTGACCTGCGGTCCGGTCGGGCGACCGGCCCCGCGCCACCTGGAGCTCACACAGCGAACTCACACAGCACCGAGCCCCGGCGCCGCGGTCGGCGCCGGGGCTCCGCGGCACCCGCTGCCACCCACCACTACGGATCACTCCTGGTGCCAGGAGGCTGGAGCGCTCCCTGCACCTGGTAGCCGCCCGCCTCGGTACCCAGCACGTTCAACAGGGCCAGGGCATCCGCGTCGGGTGATCCCAGCGGTGCGCTGTAGAGCACCAAGTGCTGGCCGCGGTCGGTGAGCGCGAGGTTGTCGCAGTTCACGGTGACCGGGCCGACGACCGGGTGGTGGAAGGTTTTCGTGAGCGTCGGGGCCGCCTGGACATCGTGCCGCTCCCACAGGCGGACGAAGTCCGGGCTGCCGTCGCGGAGTTGGGCGACGAGGTCGGTCACCTCGGGATCCGTCGGATAGCGGGCCACGGTGGCGCGCAGCTCCGTCACGACATGCTGCCGGAAGTCCGAGACGTCGGACACGCCGTACACCGGCCGGCCGGGCCGGTCCGCACCGAGGAACGCGCGGCGGGCGAGATTGCGCTGCTCGGGGGCGATGAGTGCGAAGTCCTCCATGAGCGCGGCGGCGAGGTCGTTCCAGGCCAGCACCTCGAACGCGGCGGACACGACGATGCCGGCCGTCTGCGGCAGTCGTTCCAGGAGCGCGAGGATGCTCGGCCGGACATCCCTGCGATGCCGCCTGTTCAGCGTCGGCGCGGTGCCCGCCAGGACGTGGAGATGGTCGGTCTCGGCGTCCGTGAGGCGCAGGGCAGTCGCGATCCCGGCGAGGACCTCGCCCGAGGGCCGGGGCGCTCGGCCCTGCTCCAGCCGGATGTAGTACTCGGTGGAGATGTGGGCGAGGACAGCTGTCTCCTCGCGGCGAAGCCCGGGGGTTCGTCGGCGAGGTCCGCCCGGCAGGCCGACGTCCTGCGGCTGGAGCCGCTCGCGCCGGCTGCGGAGGAATGCGCCCAGCTCCTGCTTGTCCATGAATCCAGTGTGCCCGGGGGCACGTCGGCGCAGCCTGGTACAGCCTGTGCCTGTATGCGGTGCCGCCGCCGGTCCAAGACTGTTGTCATGACGAATTCCACGGACTTCCCCCCTGTTGGCCTGCTCACCGGCAAGGTCGTCTTCATCACCGGCGCCAGCCGCGGCATCGGCGCCGCGGCGGCCAGGCTCTTCGCTCGCGAGGGAGCGGCCGTGGTCCTCGCGGCCCGCGGGTCCGGAGCCCTCGACGAGATCGTCGCCGACCTTCGTGCGGAGGGCGGCACCGCACATGCCGTGCCCATGGACCTGGCCGACCCCGGGAGCATCCGCGCGGCCGTCGCTCGCGTCGAGGAACTGCACGGCAGGCTGGACGCCGCCTTCAACAACGGTGCGGCGATCCAGCGGCCGGGCCCGCTCGACACCACGAGCGACGAAGACATCGACGAACAGTTCACCGTCAACTTCCGCGCGCACTGGACGGCGATGAACGCACAGGCAGCCCTGATGCGGCGCGGTGGCGGTGGCGCCATCGTCAACACGTCGAGCATCGGCAGCCGCCGTGCGAACCCGGCCCTGCCGGCGTACGGCGCGATGAAGCGGGCGCTCAACAGCCTCACCGAGACCGCCGCGGTGAGCTGGGCCCGTGACGGCATCCGCGTCAACGGCATCACCCCGGGCGGCACCTCCACCCAGATGATCGACGAGTGGGAGGCGGCGACCCCCGGCATCAAGGCTCGGGTGACCGAGGCGATCCCCCTCGGCCGGATGGCACGGCCGCACGAGGTCGCGGAAGCCGCCGCGTGGCTGCTCAGCGACCGCGCCGCGATGGTGACCGGCGCGATACTTCCGGTGGACGGCGGGGCGGGCGCCTGACGAGGGACGCCGGGCAGGCGACGGCCGTACATCAGCGGATGTGCGGCCGCGCGCCAGCGGGTCCTGCCGACGGCCAAGTGGGCTGCACTGTGGAACAGTTGGGCCCCTCGGGTGCACGCCGAGGGACTTGTCAGGCCGTACGGGAGAGTTTCTTCAGCACGTCCTGAGCCCGCTCCCCCTCACGCACACCGTCCACGACGGCCTGGTGGTACACGCGGCTGTCCTCCTCCGAGTGGCAGGGCACGGGACTCCCGACGAGGGTGTACCAGTCGGAGGCCCCGGAGTACTGCACGGCAAGGTGCGCCTCGTGATCCGACCAGGTGGTGTGGATGGTGAGGTCACCCTGCATCTGGCCGAACCCCTCGGCCTGTACTACGCCGGGGAGGACGTGGATGCCCACCGTGGTCCAAGATGCCCAGCTCATGTCGTTCCTTACGTCGGAGGCGCTCCGGACCGGGCCGGACCCGGTATCCCAAGTCTGGCCCCTGACGACGCACTGCTCATCCCGGGACACACTCGGCGTTCGGGCGGCATACGCCGCGAGCCGGCTGGAGGCCCGGCCCGACCGGGATTGCCCGAGGGAGGTCCGAGCCTCCGCATCGGCCTCGGACAGTGGCCTGGAGGTGTTGGGCGGGCCGTTGTCAGAGGCAGGGCCTAGCCTCGTCGTCGAAGGGCCGACTTCAGGAACCGGAGGGCAGGACCATGGCTTCGATGCCGCAGAAGATCACCACATTCCTCATGTTCGAGGGCCGGGCGGAGGAGGCGATGACCTTCTACACCTCGCTGTTCGAGGACGCGGAGGTCGTCGAGATCTCCCGCTACGGCGCCGACGGGCCCGGCGAGGCGGGCACGGTCGAACGTGCCACCTTCGCGCTCGCCGGCCAGCGGCTCATGTGCATCGACAGCTACGTCAAGCACGGCTTCGGATTCACCCCGGCGATGTCCCTGTTCATCGAGTGCGACACGGAGGCCGAGATCGACCGCCTCTACGGCGCCCTCGCCGATCAGGGCTCGGAGCTCATGCCGCTGGGCGCGTACGGTTTCAGCGCCAAGTTCGGCTGGGTGAACGACCGCTTCGGGGTCTCCTGGCAGCTGAATCTTGCCGAGTGACAGCGGCGCGGCGGCCGACGCCGGCCGCCCTTTCGCTCTCGGCGGACTGCCCGACCCGCACACCAGGTTCTGACAGGCTGGCCGCATGGAAAACAACATGGCCGTACGCCGACTCGACCTGGGGTACTTCGTCCGGCCCGCGTCGGAGACCGGGGGTCCGCAACCGCGGGTCGAGCCTGTGCTTGCCTACCTGGTCCAGCACGACCAGGGCCTGATCCTCTTCGACACAGGCATCGGTCGGGCAGACCCTGAGACCGAAGCCCATTACCGTCCCCGACGCCGGGACCTGCGGGACGCTCTGTCCGCGGCCGGAGTCGCCCTGTCCGACATCTCCCTCGTCGCGAACTGCCATCTCCACTTCGACCACTGCGGTGGGAACCCCCTTCTGGGCGGCAAGCCCATCCTGGTTCAGGACGTCGAGCTGACCACCGCCCGCAACGGCGACTACACCTTCGACGAGCTGATTGACTTCCCCAGCGCCCGCTACGAGGAACTCACCGGTGAGGCCGAGGTCCGGCCGGGGGTCTGGCTCATTCCGACGCCGGGGCACACCGAAGGACATCAGTCGCTGGTGCTTCGGCAGGCCGACGGCACGGTCGTCCTCGCCGGTCAGGCGCACGACTTCGCCTCCCACTTCGCATCCGACCAACTGGCCCGCCAGGCGGTACTCGACGGCGTGGAGCAGCCTCTCCCCGCCTACCCGCAGTGGCTGGAGCGATTGGCCGACTTCGACCCCCGGCGCGTTCTGTTCGCTCACGACTGCTCTGTCTGGGAGCCGGCACAGCGCAGCTTCCCGGGCGTGTAGACATGTAACGCCTGCCTGCGGTTACGCATCAGCCTCGGCAGGGTTTCTCAGGGGCCCCGCCCACCCGCATCGACTGCGTGAGTGCCGCCCCGCAGCGACAAGCCGCGCGGGCCCGACGCTCCCCCGAGCCCCATGCGCATGAGATGGCCCTCGCACGCTCAACCAACCTCTCCGCAAGCGGAGTTGCACCCTCGGCCCCTCCCCAAGGACGGCCGGGATGGACACAACGGCCAACCCCGCACCCAAGCAACACTTCCGGCGCCGGGCAGCAAGGCCCGGGAGGCCGTACGACAGGCGTACGACAACCCTCTTGCCAAATGGTCAAGGATCGTTGACCATTTGGCGCATGCCTGCCGACGAAGCTCCCGAGACGACGTTTCACGTCACCACCGACGAGCAGTTGCGTGCCGTCTCCAATCTCACTCGTCACCGGATCATGGCCGCGCTCCGCTTCGAGCCGGCGACGATCACCCAGATCGCCGAGCACGTGGGTCTCGCGAAGGGGAGTTCCAGCTATCACGTGCGCCTGCTCGAACGGGTCGGCCTCGTGAAGGTGGTGCGGACGCGGAAGGTGCGGGGGGTCACCGAGCGCTACTACGCGATGGCAGTGCAGTCGATCGCACTGCCGGATCCGGGAGCGGGGCAGCCGGACGTACTGATGCGACACGCGGTGGCCGACCTGGAGGCCGCGCCGGTCGACGGCGAGCGGCACGTACGGATGGCGCATCTGCGGCTCACCGAGGGCCAGTTCGCGGAGCTCGGTGCGCGGCTGCAGGCACTGGCCGACGAGTACCGGGGTTTGTCCGATCCGTCTCTTCCGGACGTCTCGCTCGTCTTCGCACTGTTCCGGCCGGCGGCGCGCGAGCAGACCAGAGAGGACACCAAGTGACAGCGGAAAAGGCGCAGTTGACGACCGGGTTCGGGCGCTTGTGGACCGCACAGACGGTGTCCTCACTCGGGGACGGGGTGTCGCATGCGGCGCTGCCGCTGATCGCGTTGACCCTGACGCGCGATCCGATGGCACTCGCCGCCGTCACAGCCGCCGGCACCCTGCCGTGGCTGCTCTTCGGGGTGCTCGGCGGCGCGCTGGTGGACCGCTGGGACCGGCGACGCACGATGTGGGTCACGGACGCGGCGCGCGCGGTGCTCCTCGCGATACCGGCGGCGGCGGCCGCGTTCGACGCGCTGAGCATTCCGCTGCTCGCGGCCGTCGCCTTTCTCCTCGGCCTCGGCGGCCTCTTCTTCGACACGGCCGCCACGGCGTACCTACCGGCGCTGCTGGGCCGCGACACCGCGGTCCTGGAGCGTGCCAACTCCCGTCTGCGCGGCGCCCAGACCGCGATGTCCGGCTTCGCGGGACCGCCTGCGGGCAGTGCTCTGCTCGCGCTCGGGCGGGCGGTCCCGCTGCTCGCCGACGCGGTGTCCTTCGCGCTCTCCGCACTGCTCGTACGGTCACTGCCCGCCTCGGCACGGCCCGAGTCGACGGCGCGCGACTCGCTGCTTCGGCAGGCGCGGGCCGGAGCGTCGTACGTCTTCCGGGACCGGCTGCTGCTCGGGCTCGCGCTCCGTCCGGCGGTCGGGAACATCGCCTTCCTCGCCGTGGAGACCGTGCTCGCGCTCTTCGCGCACGACCGGCTCGGCATCGCGGACTTCGGCTTCGGTCTGCTCTTCGCGGCGGAGGCCACCGGCGGTCTGCTCGGCGCCGGCATCGCCTCCTTCCTCGGCCGACGACTCGGCACCGGCGCCGCGTTGACGTGCACCGCGACGGTGGAGGGCCTGGCCATCCTCGGGCTTGCGGCCGCCCCGAACCCGTACGTGGCAGGGCTCGCGCTCGCCGTGTGCGGGGCGGGCATGGGCGCCACCATGGTGCTCGGGCCTTCTCTGCGGCAGGCGATCGTCCCGGCACACCTCATGGGCCGGGTCGCCTCCACCTCGCGCATGCTCGCCATGTGCGCGGCCCCGTTCGGCGCCTTCCTCGGCGGCTGGCTGGCCGACGCGTACGACATACGCACCCCGCTGTACGTCGCCGCCGGCCTCCTCCTGACCATGACGGCCGTGACGGCGACCATGACCAGCAACCGCCAGGTCGAGGCAGCGCTGCGCGCCGCCGCGTCGGCTGCTGACGCGGATGACCCGGAAACTCGGGGTCCTGTGCGGGAGGACGTGATCGGCGGCTCCTGACATGGATGCGCAGCCTTCTCGGGGGCCGGCACGGCTGCATGCGAGGACTGGCCCGCCGAGCCGGTCCAGGTCCTCGACCGCCGTCCCACGGCCGCGATGCTCACTGTGCAGCGCGAATGACATGATCGGCCCCATGAATGAGTTGCCGTTCGACGGGGTGCTGTGCGACTTCGACGGAGTCGTGCATCTCTGGGACCCCGATGGCATGGCCGCGCTGGATCGGGCCTGGGGGCTGGCCGAGGGGACGTTGGCCTCGACCGCGTTCGAGCCCGAGCTTCTGCATTCGGCCGTGACAGGCCGGCTCACGGACGAGCAGTGGCGGTCTCAGGTCGCAGACGATCTGACAGGGCTCTGCGGGTCGTCCGAGCGGGCGGGCGAGCTGGTGGCGACGTGGGGTGCGCTCACCGGCCGTGTCGATGCCGAGGTCGTGGACCTCCTCGACGTTGTCCGCCGGAGAGTGCCGGTGGTTCTCGTCTCCAACGCCACCACCCGGCTGGAGTCCTATCTCGCAGCGGTGGGGCTGGACCAAGCGTTCGACGCCGTGGTCAACACCGCCCGGATCGGCATGGCCAAGCCGGATCCTCGTGTCTTCGAGACCGCGGCCGAGCGGGTGGGAATCGATGCGAAGCGTTGCCTGTTCGTCGATGACACCCTCGGCAATGTCACTGCGGCCAGGGCCGCCGGCCTGACCGGTCTGCACTATCGCGAGATCGGTCAACTGCGGGCTGCCGTCCGGCCGTTGCTCGACATCGGGCTCGACGCGGGCCCCGGTGCGAGGCCCAGTACGGGGCCACGGCCCTGGAGTTCGGCGTCGCGTACCTGACGGGCGCCGGCGCACACATCACCGCGTGCCGGGCCCTCGGTCAGGTCGCGGCCCGGCCACCGATGGTCAGCTCGATGTCGTCTCCCCTTCGGGCGAACTCCCGGATCAGCCATGTGCGGGCTTCGATGGTGGTGCCGGCGCCGGTGGTGTAGGCCGAAACAGTGAGTACGGGGCCCACCGGCCGCGAGGGGTGCAACTCCGCCTCGGTGACCACGTCGTCGGACAGGCGCAGCTCCAGTTCGACCGGCCGCGGGTCCGCTGCGAAGGCAGTCGGATCGGAGAGCCCCTGAACCCGGCAGCGTGCACCCGGAAAGAGGTGCGTGTTGCCGCAGACGGCCAGGAACGCCTGCGCTCCGGCAGGTTCGGTGGAGGAGGACTGGGTCATGGCACGGCTCCGGCATCCGAGGGGCGGTGGACACGGCACAGTGTGGCGGCCCGGGCGGCCGACCGGCGGGTTTGCGCAGGCACGCCGCCCCGCTGCCACCCGGTCGGGCCTTTGGGGCCGAGCACGCCCTTCGCCGCGAGCGCCCTGCACTCAGTTCCGGGGCAGCAGACTGCCCAGGGGCCCGAGGTCCAGGTTGAGGTCCTCCGGAGTCAGGTCGTAGCGCTCGCACAGCTCAGCCATGCGGTCCTGGAGGATCATCAAGGTGAGGCCGATGCGCTCCTCCTGGTCCTCGGTCAGGTCCTCCTGGTCGACCCGGTGCAGCGCGGTGCGTTCCATCAGCTGACGCAGCAGCTCGACGATGGTGAGCACGAGCCGGATCAGGTCGCGTTCGACGGTGTCGGCGTCCGTGTGCAGGCGCGTCGCGGGAGAACCGTCTCCCGGGGGCACGGGGTCGGCCCTGAGGCCATCGGACACGGACGGCAGCAGGTCGAAGGCGCGCCGGAAGTCGTCGTCCTGGGCTGCCGCCGAGCTGCCGGCCTGTCGCGGGTCTGTCATGAGGTCTGCCTCCTGTGGGCCGTCGGCCGATGGACCTGTGCCCGTCTCACCAGGGAGAGGGGCTGTCCGGGGTGATCGAGTGGATGACGGCCCGCAGATTGATGCGTACGAGGTCGACGTCCGCCACCGATAGGACGAGGTCGCCGGTCAGGACGGCGCCGCCGTTGAGCAGCCGGTCGAGCAGGTCGATCAGAGCCACCTGCCGGCCGCCGAGCAGATCCTCGTCCGGCGCGTTACGGGCCCATGCGGGCTCACTCGACATGGGCTCGGCCTTCGTCCTGACCCCGGTCCCCGTCGTTCTCCGCGCCCTGGCCGGCGCCCGCCGCCTGCCCGGGCGCGGCGAAGGAGTACGGAGCCCAGGGCCCGGTCACCTCGACGTGCACGCCCGCCGCCGCGTCGCCCAGGGCCGTCAGTTCGTCCCGGAACGCCGCCGCGTGCTCGACCGGAACGAGGTAGGCCTCATTGCTGATGTTCTCGCCGGCCTTCGTCGCCAGCGGGCCGCCCTGCTGCGGGCGGTGGGCGACGCGGTCGCGGGCGAACGCCGTCGCCGTTTCCGTCACCCGGGCAGCGACGGCTCCGGCGGCGCGGAACGCGTCCTGGCGGCTGCGGCGCTGCGCGCGCCGCTCCTGGAGAAATGCCCGGCCAGGGCTGACGGGGGCGCCCGACCCGGCCGACGGTTGCGACACCGAGGAGGAAGGCCGGGCCTCCGGCGCGGCGAGCGCGTACACCTTGACGCCCCACTCCTGATGATCCGTCAAATGATCGAGCAGCGGCCCGAATTGGGCGAATCCCTCGTGCAGCATCTCCGCCACGCGCTCGGTGTCCACGTAGACGGTTGCCAACCGCATGGGCAGCACCGTGGTCCGGGCACCGGCCTGGGCCACGACACCGTCGTGGATCCGGGCGAGCGTCTCCAGCCGGTCCAACTGTTCCAACTGGGCCTTCAGCGCCTGTTCGTGAAAGTCCGCGGCAGGCACGGGCGAGGCCAGAGCGGCAAGCCCCTCGCACTCTACGGCGCGCAACGGCTCGCCGTAGAGGCCGGTCGTCTCACGCGCCACGGCCCGGATCGCCTCATCGGCGCGGCCCACGGCGTACACGTACCAGAGCTGGTCGCCAC
Source organism: Streptomyces xanthochromogenes (assembly GCF_014650455.1). GTDB lineage: Bacteria > Actinomycetota > Actinomycetes > Streptomycetales > Streptomycetaceae > Streptomyces > Streptomyces xanthochromogenes. The sequence goes on from NZ_BMUZ01000004.1 coordinate 99,584, forward strand.
CGGTCGCGGGAAGAGCCGACGACGGCGCTGCTATGTGGTCAGGCATCCCGGTCCTCCTCCGCCTTCTCGCCCCGCGCGCCGGCCGGCAGACCGGCGGCCGCACGCAACTCGTCCAGCTCGGCCCGCAGGCGGGCGTTCTCCGCCTCCAGTCCGTCGCGTGGCGGCGGCGCGGCGGCGGCTGGGCCCGAGTGCGCGCGGGACGACAGCGAGGGGTCGTGCTCCCACCAGTCGATGCCCATCTCCTTGGCCTTGTCGACGGAGGCGACGAGCAGCCGCAGCTTGATGGTCAGCAGCTCGATGTCCAACAAGTTGATCTTGATGTCACCGGCTATGACAATGCCCTTGTCCAGCACACGTTCGAGGATGTCCGCCAGGTTGGCCGACGATCCCTGCGGCTGGCCGTAGGGGGATGCCCCGGTCGAGCCGCCCAGCCGCCCGGAGATGGATTCAGACATGTGGTGGCCTCTCTTCGTTCCGCTCGGAGCGGGTGTCGCTCAGCCGAGTTCCTGCTGTCTTCGCTTGAACTCCTCCATGCGGTCCAGGAGTTCGTCCTCACGGCGGTCGTGCTCGTCCTCGTCGATACGGCCTGCCAGGAGCTCGCCCTCCAGCGCCGCGAGCTCCTGGCGGACCTTCTCGGGGTCGTAGTACTCACGCTCCGCCGTCTCGGTCACCTGCTCCAGGACCCAGAAGGTTCCGCGCAAAGGTGCCAATGGCAGGGTGAGCAACTGCGAGACAAGTCCCATGCGATGCGTCGGCCTCCTTCCTGAGGCACCCTGGGGGGGCGACCCTCAGACGAAGCTGTAGGGCGGCAGCGGACCGCGCAGGGTGAGCTGAAACACCGGTTCCAGGTGCTTGGCCATCTCGTCGACGCGGTCGCAGAACGCCGCGGCGGAGGAGCGGGGCACGAGGAACGACACGTTCAGGAAGTGCGACTCGGGCACGTCCGCCGTCGCGTACTGCTGCGCCGAGGACGTGAGGCCGTTGATGATCGTGCTCGCGTCACGCTTCTCGAGCCGCTCCACCTCTTGGGAGATGGCCTGGCCGAGGGCGACCTTGTCGCCCTGCGCCTGGGGGTTGTTCCTCGTGCGCTCGTTGAGGTCGCGCACCAGGTCCGACTCGGAGACCACCTCGCGCAGCAGGTCGCTCTCGTCCCGCGAGGCCTTGAGGTTGTACTCGATGCAGTCGCCGATCGCCTCCAGCCGGTGGAGGTAGGCATCGGCCTGGGCGTCCAGTTCGGCGAGCACGGCTTCGTCGCTCGGTCCGACGAGCCCGAAGCGCATGGGCAGGACGGAGCCGTCGGCCAGCAGGCGCTCCTGGACCGCCTGGTGGGCCAGGACATCGCGGCGCTTGGCGCGCAGGTCCTCCGGGGCCTCACTGACGACGGCGGTCAGCTTGCCGCTGCTGAGCGTCCGGAGCGCGCTCGGCTCCTTGCCGACGCCCTGGAGACCGTCCAGGTCGAGCGGCCGGTCGGCGGGGAGGATGGCATAGATGTAAGTGGACACGGATCAGGCCTCTCGACTGCGGCTTGTGGTGCGACGGCTTCCGGAGGACGACTTGCGCCGAGCGGGCTCTCGCTCGTCATCGTCGTCGCCCCCGCCCTTCAGGGAGTCGGATATCGCCTCGACCGCACCGCTCAGTGCTCCTTTGGTCTTGCCGTGGGCCCCGCTCTCCGTGGCATCGCCGACCAGGTCGGTGATCTTGGAGGGGGCGTTCTTGCCGGACTCCAGGTCGAGGCGGTTACAGGCTTCCGCGAAGCGGAGGTAGGTGTCGACACTGGCCACCACGACCCGGATGTCGATCTTGAGGATCTCGATGCCGACCAGGGAGACACGGACGAGCGTGTCGATCACCAGACCGCGGTCCAGGACCAGTTCGAGGACGTCGTAGAGGCCGGAGGAGCCGCCACCGGACCCTCCGGCCGGAGCGCTTGCCTGCGGTACGACACTCATGGCGAGGCCTTTCTGTTGCTGATGTTGCGCTACACGATTTCGGTACGTGATTCATTCATGCGGAGTTCCATGCGGAGTTCGACGCATCCGTACGATTCCGTACGAGGCCGCACGATTCCGCACAGGTTGTCGCGCTGAATGCTGAATTCGGAACGGGCGCGCGCAGAATCCCCCCGCGGGTACCACGGTGTTCTCAGCGGTCCACCGCACCGCGCTGATAGCGACGGGTGCGCTCGTACCCGGTGAGTTCCCCCCGCTCGTCCAGCTGGACTCGATAGGAGGCCATGACGCTGCTGGTGTCAGGAATCCTTTCCAGCTCCAGTACCTCGATGTCGGCCGTCCAACCGGAATCGGACGGTTTGATCGCGGACACCGAACCGGAGGGGCAGCGCAAAAGGTCGCAGAGTTCCTCGACGGCGTTGCCCATCACCACGCGCATGGACGGCTTCGACGGGGGACGCTTGGCCCGCGGCCGAGTCCGCTCGCTCTCCCGCGGCTCCGACTTCTCGTCCGTCGCCGCCGGCCTTTCCCCACTTCTTCCCGAAGCCCTCTTGGCGGTCGTGTTCGAGGCCGTTTCGGAGGCCATGCGATGCTCCTTTCGTTACTGCTTCCGCACCACCGGGTCAGCTTTTCCCATGTGCGTGTCGTGGCCGCTTGCCCGCCTTCGGACGTCATATGCCCCTACGCCGATGTCGAATGTGTGGGCAGGGTCAACGCATGCGTGCCGAATAAGCGGGTAGCGCGCGAGGGCGGCGCGGCTACCACGGCCCGGCCTGGCGTCCGGCCGCCTCCGACGCCTTCAGACGGCGGGGACGCGATCAGACGACGGGCAGGAGTCGTGGGCGTGCTCGGGTCCACGGGCGCCGGTGCGGGCGAGGGCCGTCCGGACCGGGGGCCGGAGGCATCCCCGACGAGGGATCCTCCGCCCCGCTCGGAAACGACACCGCGAGGACGTGGGCGGCTGCCGCCGGTCCGATGCCGCTGCGGTACGCGGGCTCCTGGTCAGCGCCGGGAAGCCGTGCGTCGCCGGCGCGGCTGCTCTTCCTCGTCGGGCTGCTCCGCGTCGTCCTCCGCGTGGTCGTCGTCCGCCTCGTCCTCGACGTCTTCGTCGTCGAGGTATTCGAACTCGTCTTCCTCGTCTTCCTCGTCGTCCACGGGCTCGGCGTCCTCGGCCCGACCGTTGTGACCCTCGGGCAGTTCGTCCTGCTCGTACTCGTCGTCGTCGGCCCGGGGGCGCGCGTGCCGGTCGTCGTCGTGACCGTCCTCGCCCTCGTCCTCGTACTCGTCGTCCTCGTCGTACTCGGCCTCTTCGTCGCCTTCGAGTTCGTCGTCCGGGACGCCTCCGTCGGCGTACTCATCCGTGTCCTGCTCGTCGACCCCGTCGACGTCCTCGGCCGAATCGGCGGCCTGGTCGTCATGCAAGCCGTCGGAACCGGTCCGGTCGCTGTCCTCCTCCTGCGCCACCGCGTCGTCGTGGCCGAGCACGACCTCGCCGTCACGGATCTCCCCGCGCCAGCCGTCCGTGGCCTCGCCGCGCATCATGATGAACTTGCGGTACAGCTTCAGGTCGAGCCGCGCCCGCCTGCCCTGAGCGCGCCAGATGTTGCCCGTCTTCTCGAAGAGCCCCTGGGGGAAGTACTCCAGATTGAGCAGCACCCGGGTCAGGTTGTCCGTGATCGGGTGGAAGGTGACGACACCCTTGACCGTCCCCTTCGCACCGTCCGTGGTCCAGGCGATGCGCTCGTCGGGTATCTGCTCAGTGACGTTCGCCTTCCAGCTCCGAGTCGACTTGGCGACCTTGACCCGCCAGTTGCTGGTGGTGTCGTCGCTCTTCTCGACACTCACGACGCCCTTGGCGAACGTGCTGAACTCCTGGAACTGGGTCCACTGGTCGTAGGCCTCCCGCACGGGCACACCGACGTCGATGTCCTCGACGATGTTGACGCTCTTGGAGCCGCCACCACCCTTGCCGCCCTTGCCCTTGAAGAGCCCCGTCACCTTGTCCTTGAGGGCGTCGCCACCCGCGGAGAGCGCTGCCTTGGCCGGCGAGCCGCCTTCCGCGAGCACCTTGCCGCCCTTCGCCAGATGCTTCATGAGGCCGCCGGAGGAGTCATCGCCGTCGCCGCGGCCCTCTCCCAGCTTGGCGAGGCTGTTGCCCAGCTTCTCTCCGAGCCCACTGACCGCGTGCTCCGCGCGTGTCTGGAGGTAGTTCCCCAGCTCTTCCTTGAGGCGGCCGGCGGCGGGGTTGCCCGTGATCCGGTCCTTGATCGAGTCAGAGGTCTGCTCAGGCATCGTCGCCCCCACGCGTGGAGGTCTTACGGGCGGCCGTCTTACGCGCCGGGGCCTTGCGGCTCGACGACTCCGTGGCCTTGCGTGCCGTTCCACTTCCCGAGCTTCCCGAGCCGCCGCGCGAGCGGGTGGAGCCCTCGGTGGTCTTGCGGCGCGGGCGATCGGCGGCCTCGTCGTCGGACGCCTTGCTCGAACCCTTCGCCTGAGACCGCGACGCACCGCCGGTCTTGCCGCTCTGGCGAGCGGCGGGCTTGCGGCGCGGCGTCTTCGCGGGCTCCTCTTCGTCGTCCGCGTTCTCCGCGTCTTCCTCGTCGGCACCCTCGTATTCGTCGCCGTCGTGCTGCTGCGCCTCGTCGTCCTGGCTCAGCTCTTCGGATTCGTCTTCCGGCTCGTCCTTCTCGTCCTTGGCGGAGACCACATGTCCCTGAAGGACTTGAGTGCGGTCGCGCAGATTGTCGGCCAGCGATCCGGCGCGCTTGGTGAGCGCGGCCGCGGCAGCGCTCTTGGTGGCGCCCACCAGCTCCGTGCGCACCTGGTCACTGAGACCCGCCAGCACCGGATTGTCCGTGATCATCTGGCGCAGTTGCTTCGGGTCCAGGCTCAGCTTCTTCCCGGCCAGATACATGCCCAGGCCCAGAGCCAGACGAGCCTTTTTGGTGCGGCCGAGCAGGTATCCCCCTGCAACTGCCACCCCTATCTTGGCGCTGTCGTTCATTCTCTCCACCTCAGTTCTGTTCGGACGAATGCCGATATCGAGCCGTCGACTGCGATTCCGACCATTCCGACCCCGAGTACCCGCATGCCTGCGTCGACCGCCGGGCAGCTGTGTCCCTTCACCGCGTCACCGCGTGGAATGCAATGAGCTCGACGTGCTTCAGCGGTGCTGCGGCTCTGACAAATCAATGCCTGGAACCTTGTCACGGCTCCGGGACGGGTATCGCGGGGGCTCTACCTTTTCCGGCGCCTTGAAGGGCATCGGGACTTACGCAATGCCCCCTGCTGGACCGGGTTCTCCCGGCGACTGCCCGCCTGCGCCACATTCACACGGTGTCGAAGGCATACGAATCCGAGGACGGATGTCTGACATGTGCCAGGGATTTCCGGGTACTGGTGCGTTTTCGTTCCACTCACCGGGAAGCCCCGGGCAACCCCGGTAGCTCGCCGGAAATCTTGTGGAGTCGGCAGCGCTTACCACTCTTGCGGCAACACGAACAGGTGCCGGTTCGTCGACAGCGGCGGCAAGCGGGTCAGCGAGCGTGTACCGGCGCCCGTCGTCCGGCAGTCAGGGTCGCCGGTCGGGCGGGTGCTCATCATCTCGCCCGCCGATCTGCGGATCGCTGCCGGGGACGGACGTCTGGCGCGGCCGAGGGGTTCGATGAAGCGTCGGCGGATCTCGTCGCCGTACGGGTGGCCGGTCACCCGTACGGCGAGCATCCCGGCCGGCAGGTAACCCGCTTTGGAATAGCTCCAGTTGGCGCCGGGCTCGAACGCCGGAGCGTGAGCGAGCGCAAGTTTCACGAGGTCATGCTGCCGGTCCGGAACCGGCCGTCCCCACGCATCGGCGCGTGGCTCGTCACGTCCGTATCACCGCTGGACAGCGCCGTGCCGCCCGGCCGGCTCCCCGGCGCGACAAGTCCACCGGGGCTGCTGTCCGCCGTGGTCGGCCGGTTCAGGAGCGCGCGGAGTGGCCGGCGGTGGTGGCGCGCACGGTGTCCTGCCACACCGAAGGGGTGTCGCCCGACGCACATGCCGTGCCGCCCGCCACAGCGACCAGTGCGAGCGCGCGCCGCCCTTCGACGCGCGGCTTCCGGATCGCTTCGGGCCCCTCCCCCTCGGCAAGGGCCCCAGCGTCTACGAGCGGCTCGTCTGCTTCACCGGCTTCAGCGACTTCAGCGACTTCACCCGCTTTACCGACTCGCCTACTTCACCGCGAGCAGGTCCACGACGAAGACGAGGGTCTCGCCGGGACGGATCGCCGCTCCCGCTCCGCGGTCGCCGTAGCCCAGGTGCGCCGGGATGACCAGCCGGCGTCGGCCGCCGACCTTCATGCCCTTCACTCCCATGTCCCATCCCTTGATGACCTGACCGGCCAGCAGGTCGAACTCGAAGGGCTCACCCCGGTTCCAACTCGCGTCAAATTCCTGGCCCGTCGAGTGGGCCACCCCGACGTACTGGACGGAGACCCGGCTCCCCTTCACGGCCTCGTCCCCCTCCCCCACCCACAGGTCCTTGATCTCCAGGAACTGCGGCGCCTGGCCACGGGGAACCTCAACCACGGGCCGTTCCAGATCCCTGCTCATCGCCCACACTCCCAATCTTCGGGCCCACGAGGTCCGGGGCCACGTCTCGCGTCGGCGCTGGCCATCCAGCGCGACACGCACCACGCTACCCACCTCCGGATGCGGACCCGCCACGGGATGCGGCCGCCGGTGGCCTCAAGGGCGGCGTCGGGGCCGACTCGGCAGCGCTCGCCGATCAGGATGTGCCGCGGCTTCGTGCCCGGCGTTCACGCCTCGGCCCGGCCGCCCGGCGCAGGTGCGTCGGTCGCTCCGCCCCGGGGGTCGAAGGGGCACTGCCACTGGTCGTCCGTGCGCATGCCGGAGTACTGGCGCACTTCGGACGACTCGCCGAACTCGGCGAGGTTGGGGTTGATGGAATCCTGCAGTCGCATCTCCCGCTCACGGATGCGGCGTTGGAGGCCCCCGTAGACGCCGTTGTCGACCAGCCGACGGAACTGGTGGTGCGAGTTGAACGCCATCGCCGGGAACGGGAAGCGCCGGGTGATCCTCGACGCGTTCTCGTGCAGGCCGACGACGAAGAACGGGTGTCCGGCGATGCTGAAGCCGAACTTCGGGGAGTCCGGGTCCGGGTCCGCACCCTCCGCCCAGGGGTAGCCGCGGTCCGCGTCGTAGGCGTGCAACTCGGTCAGTTGCCGCCACAACTGGGCATGGAATTCGGGCTCCGGGAGGGCGAGGGGCCCCTCGAAGACAGCGACGATCGTGGCGAAGTTCTGCTCGGGATTGAGGTCGTTCTCGACGAACTCGGCCAGCGCGGCGTGGAGTTGGGCGGTCGCCTTCTCGGTGCCCATGGCTCCTACGTGGACTTGGCGCAGGCTTTCCCGGCGCAGTGCGGACTTGGCGCCCAGGCAGGAGAACTCCTCGCTCTCGATCCAGGCCGTCAGCTGCTCATGGACGGGCATGACTGTCATGACTCTCTCCTTCGGCGTTTCGGCTGTCGTGTGCTGTCGCGCTCGGTCCTGTTGGTCGGCTGCCCCGCGCGGCAGCCCGGCCGTGCGGCAGCTTTCAGGGGCCTGTGGTTTCAGAGCCGTACGATGCGGGCGGCCGCGGCCCGGGCGTCAGTCGCCGTCAGCAGGTCCGACGGGCGCAGCCGGAAGCCGTGTTCGCGCAGTGTTCCGCTCACCCGCAGGGCGACGAGCGAGTCCCCGCCGTGGGCCAGGAAGTCGTCGTCGGGGCCGAAGTCCGGCGCGCGGAGCAGGGTGCGGATCAGCTTGAGGAGCAGGGCGAGGTCGGCGGACACTTCGGCAGCGTCGGTGTCCACGACGCCGACGTCGGCCCCGGGCTCCGCATCGGCCCCGGACTTCGCGACGGCCGCGGTCGCCTCGGCCTCCGGCGCGCTGGAGGCGTACGCGTCCGCGAGCAGGGCGGCCACCGCCCGGCGGTCGATCTTCCCCGAGGCGGTGAGCGGGAGCGTGTCGCGGACGCGTATCAGGCCGGGAACCAGATGGGAGGGCAGACGCCCGCGCAGCTCCTCCCGAATCTGCTCGGCCGTCGGGCCGTCCGCGATCACGGAGAGCGCGGCGGCCAGGATGCGCCCACCGGTGCCCGACCCGTCGTCGAGTGCCACCGCGGCGGCGGCCGTGACCCCTCGTGTGTCGGTCAAGTGCCGGTCCACTTCGTCGAGTTCGATCCGGTAGCCGCGGACCTTGACCTGGTTGTCGAGGCGGCCGATGAACTCCAGCGCGCCGTCGGGGTGGCGCAGGACCAGGTCGCCGGTGCGGTACATCCGCGCGCCCGGCACCGAACCGAAAGGATCGGGGTGGAAGCGTTCCTCGGTGCGCAGCGGCTCCCCGAGGTAGCCCTCGGCCAGCGGGCTTCCGCCGACCCAGAGCTCGCCCGGGCTGCCTACGGGGACCGGACGCCGATCGGCGTCCAGGACGTGGAGCCGCCGGTTCCCCACCGGGCCGCCGATGGGCAGGCCGGCCGTCGGCGGGAGCGGCTCGTGCGCCGGCAGGACGAAGGCCGTGCAGGTGACCACCGTCTCGGTGGGGCCGTACCCGTTGATCAGCGTGGAGTGGCCGAGCGGCCCGTTCCGGTGCACGTGCACGTCGTTGGTGCCCGCCGCCTCTCCGCCGATGACGACGGTATGGACGCCCTCGAAGGAACACCCGGAACTCTCCGCACCTTGCATCTGCGCACACAGCAAGCGCCAGTACGAGGTCGGGAGTTGGAGCACCGATACACCCAACTCCCGTACTTGGTTGGCGAGTTCCGCCGGGCTCAGTGCCCGGTCCTTGGAGTCGAGGAAGGCGACCGTGCCGCCGACGGCGAGAGTCGGCCAGATCTCCTCCTGGGCGACGTCGAAGCCGAGCCCGGCGAACTGGAGCACCGTGTCGGTGTCGCGCAGTCCGAGGAGGCCGGCGATGGCGGTGGTGTGCTCGGCGAAGGCGTCCTGGCCGACGAGCACGCCCTTGGGAGTTCCGGTCGAGCCCGAGGTGTAGATGACGTAGGCGCCCTCGTCCCGCGGGCCCCCGGTGACCGAAGGGGCCGCGCCTGTCAGGGCCCGGGGGCCGTCGCCATCGATCACGGCACGGGCTCGGGAGCGGTGCAGCAGGTGGTCGCGGTGGGCATCGGGCGCCGAGGCGTCCATGGGCAGGAAGGCGGCGCCGACGTGCCAGCACGCCAGCATGGCGGCGACCGCACCGGGGCCCGAGGGCAGTCGTACGCCGACGACGTCACCGGCGCCGACGTCGAGCGCAGCCAGTTCCGCGCCCGCTTTCTGCGCACGCTCCCAGAGCTCGGCGTAGGTGATGTCGGCAGCGGCGGTGCGCAGAGCGACGCGTTCGCGGACCGTCGCGTCCGGGTGTCCGGCCCGCGCGGCGATCCGGTCGGCCACGCGCGACGGGGCGGCGGCAACGGTGATGGGGGTGGCCGGGTCGGGGATGATGCTGGTGGAGGTCATCGGGTACCTGACTCAGTGGGAAGGTTCCGGAAGGTTCGTACGGTCATCGGCCGTGGCGGTGTCCGCGGGTGCGGGCTCCACCGGACGCAGCCGGCGCCCGCCGGCCAGGGCGATCACGAAGCCGACGCCGCCGCAGAGGGCGGCGAAGGCATAGGCGGCCTGTGCGCCGCGGGAGTCCGCGAAGTGTCCGCTCACCGAGGAGCCGATGGACACCCCGAGCCACAGGGCCGTGGACTGCCAGGCCAGCGCTTCCGTGCGGCGGGAGGCGGGCACCCCGTCCACGACCAGCATCATGGCGACGATCATGGCCGGACAGGAGCTCGTCCCGGCCACCAGGAGCACGAGTCCGGCCCCGACGAAGCTGTGCACCCAGAGCATCGGCAGAATCCCGACCGTCATGATCAGGGTCGAGACCCACAGGATGCGGGACAGCGGCGCCGACCACTCCCGCGAGCCGTACACGACTCCCGCCACGGAGCTGCCGATCGCGTAGACACCGAGCAGCACCCCCGCCATGAAGCGCTGGTGCTCCTCGCCGGAGAACGCCACCGTGGCCATGTCGATCGAGCCCCACATGCCGCCGAAGCACAGGTTCAGTGCCGCGACGACGGCGACCGGCCCGAGGAACAGGGCGCTCCCTCCGGCCTTCTCGCCGGGCTTGCGCTGTGGCTCCGTGCGCCGGCTGAGCGACAGCAGGAGGCTGCCGCCGCACACCAGGACCAGCGCGCTGATCAGTCCCGCCGCCGGGCTCACCCCGACGGCGAGTGAGGTGGCGATGACCGGGCCGACGATGAAGATGACCTCGTCGACCAGGGATTCCAGTGCGAACGCGGTCCCCTTCAGGGACGAGCCGTCCAGCAGACCGCTCCAGCGCGCCCGCACCATCGAGCCGATCGCGGGAGTCGCCGCACCCGTCAGGGCCGCCGTGACGAACAGGACCCACAGCGGCATCCCGTCGCTCAGCACGCTCGCCACGAAGGCGCCGCCACTCACCGCGCACAGCGCCGCGCAGCCGAGCAGGACCCTGCGCTGGCCCAACCTGTCGGCGAGGCGCGCCAGTTGGGGTGCGGCCACCGCGTACCCGACGGCGGAGACGGCGGACAGGGCGCCCGCGGTGCCGTAGTCGCCCCGCGTCGCGGAGACGAAGAGCAGAATGCTGATGCCGGTCATGCCGAGCGGGAACCTGGCGAGCATTCCGGGCAGGAAGAATCCCCAGGCGCCCGGCGTCGACAGGACCGTACGGTAGCGCGCGACTCCCGCGCTCATCGCTTCAGCTCGGCCACGAAGCCCGCGACGAGCCGCGTGAGCGCCTCCGTCTGCTCGAACTGGACGGCGTGACCGGCGTCGAGGTCGTGCGTCTCCAGGTCGGGGTGGCTCTCCAGGAAGGTGCGTACGCGGTCGTTGTCGACCAGCTTGTCCTGGGTGGCGAACACCGCGCGTACCGGCAGCTCGCCGAGCTGCCCGTAGTCGGTCTCCGACTTGACGGCGATCTCCTCCCACGCGTCGATCGTGCCGACCGTCACGTGCGAGAGCTTCAGTTTGTCGTCGCCGATGACCGCGAGCCATTCCGCGCTGTCGGTGAAGTCGACCGGGCGCATCGGCACCTGGATGAAGGGGCGGGCCGGCTCGACGGTGATGCCGAGCTCTTCGACGACGTCCAGGGCGGCGTCGATCGCACGGTCGAGGATGTCCGAGTAGCGGTCGTTGAAGAAGAAGCCGGGGCAGACCATGAGCAGGCTCGCGAGCACGTCACGGTCGGCGAGCCCGGCCGCCACGACCGTCGCCACCTGGGCACCGAAGCACCAACCGGCAAGGTGGATACGGGTGTTGGGGCGGGACTGCTTGAGGCTGCGCAGCAGCAGGGCGATGTCCGCGACGGCCAGCTCCCCGTTCGGAATGTGTCCGCGCACCGCGTTCAGGCCCGAGCCGCGCAGGTCCACGGCGGCGAAGGCCACGTCGGCGTCCAGCTCGGCGAGCCGGACGCCGAGCGGTGCCTGCCAGCCGGAGTGGCTCATCCCGCCGTGCAGCATCACCACGAGGTCCGCGGCGCTCTCGGCGCCCCAGATCCGGTAGTGCGTGAGGTAGCCGTCCGGCTGCTCGAAGGTATGGACGTCTTCCAGGGTGGTCTGGACGATCACTGCTGCTCACTCCTCTGGGGGGCCGGGCGGTCCTCGGTGCACGCGAGAGCTTCGACTTCGACGCGCAGCGCGGGCGTGGCCAGTGCGGCCACCGTCATGACGGTCATGGTGGGGCGCAGGTCCTTGAGCCACTCGGCCAGGCGCTCACGCCGGCGTTGCAGGTCGACCTCGCCGGCGAAGTAGAACGTCAGCTTGACCAGGTCCTCGTGGGTCATTCCGGCCGCTTCGAGGTTGGCCGTGATGTTGTCCAGGGCGATGCCGAGCTGCTCGACGGGGTCCTCGGGCAGGTCCCCGGAGGGGGCCATGCCGATCTGCCCGGAGACCACGAGCCACCGGACCGGGCCGGTGATCTCCGCCTGGTGCGAGTACGCGGCGAGCGGTGCCGCGATCGACTGGGGGTTGCGGAAGCTTTTCACGGGGGTTGTCCGTATCCCTTTCAGGCGGACGGGACCCGGCGGGCGCCGAGGCCGTCCACACACGTCCTGATCCGGTTGGTGACGTTCCGGACGAGGCCGTCCGGGGTCTCGGTGATCTGCGCCAGGACGGCCTCGTACAGGCGCGCCAGGTCGTCCACCACGTGCTGCGGAAGCAGCCTGCCGTCGGCGTTGAGGGTGATCTCCAGCGCGGATTCCTCCGGGGCGCGGCCCACGGTCGCCAGCAGCGGGGCGTGGGTGTGCTCGAACCAGCGGACACCCACGAGGTGGCCTCCGCCCTGAGCGGCGTCCGTATACGCGGGGAAGTCCGTGTAGTTGAACAGCGCCGGGTACCGGGGCCAGTCGTCCCGGCCGTCGTCGGACGCGGCGCAACGGCGGTGCGCGAGCGCACGCATCTCGAACGCGAACACCTGCTCGGTGAGCTCCGGCCACGTCTGGTCCGCGATCCGGACCCGGTGCGGCTGGAAGTTGAGGAACATCCCGACGAGTTCCTCGGTGTCGTCCCGCTCGGGGCGGCCGTGCGTGAACGTCCCGGTCAGGACGTCCGGTTCCCCCGTGACCAGAGCCAGCACCCTCAAGTGGGCCGCGAGCAGAAGGTACTTGAGGGGATGCCCGGTGCTGCGCGCGATCTCGCGCAGCCTGTCTTCCGTGGCCGGCGGTATGACGGCGGTCGCCTCGGCCCACCGGGTACCGCCGTCGGACGGGTAGTGGGGCCAGGACGCTCCGGAGTGGCCCGCGAGGACGTCGCGCCAGAACTCCCTCGACTCGACCGAGGCGTACGCGGCTGTCTCGGCCATGGCGTAGTCACGGAAGGAGCCGGGCTTCGGCCCGGGGAGGACCGCGTCCGTCTGCTCGGCGTACGACAGGAGCAGGTCCCGTACGAGGAGGGAGAGACTCCACCCGTCGACGGTCGCGTGGTGGAAACTCAGAGAGAGCACGAACCGGTCCGGCGCCGTGCGGTGGGCCGCGAACCGGATGAGCCCGGGACGGTCCCAGCGGAATCCCGAACCACGCTCCCGGTCGAACCAGGCGTTCGCCGCCGTGGGGTCGTTCTCGGCCTGGAACACGGCGAGTTCGGGCTCCACCGAGCCGTACACGAGCTGCCGGGGTCCGGGCGTCGCGGCCAGGTCGACGGCGATGCGCAGCGTGTCGCAGGCCGCGGTCGTCCGGCGCAGCGCGGCGCGCAGCCGGGGCTCGTCCAGAGGCAGCGCGACGGTGTAGGCGAAGACGTCGTGGTAGGCGGACTGCTCGGGGTCCCGCATCGTCGCTCTGATCATCCGGAGCTGGGTCGCGGTGAGCGGATATGCGTCGACGACCCCCGGCGGAAGCCCGTCGAGCGATGTGCCCGGTGCCCTTTCGGTACCGGCCGCGGGCCGCGTGGCCCCCGCCACGGGTGCCGGTGCCCCAAGCCTGCGGACCAGGGCCCGGACCGTGCGGGCCTCCATCACGTCGCGCAGCGCGGCGGCGGGGAACTGCTTGCGCAGCTTGGCCAGGATGCGGATGGAGCTGATGGAATCCACTCCGGCGTCGAGGTAGTTCTCCTCGGCGCCGAGCGTCTCGGCTCCGACCACCTTCGCGATGACCGCGGCCACGGCCCGCTCCGCCTCGTCCGGTCCGCCGTCCGCCGGCTCCTGTTCCGCGTACCGCTCCAGGGCGGCGAGGAACTCTCCCAGGAACTGTTCGGCCGTGGAGGTCTTGATCCGGCCTCGGTCGTGGCACACGGCGAGCTGCATCGCACCGGCGAAGTGGTCCCGGTGCACGTGGACGGTCATCGGGAAGCTGGTCAGCTCGAAGTACCGGGCGTGTTCGATCGTCACCGCGTCCCGCGTGGCGGCGTTCGTGTCACCGGCTGCCGTGTAGGAGTGGAAGTCGGTGTAGTTGAAGACGACGTCGAAGAGTGCTCCGCCCTCTCGGCGTTCGATGTCGGCGAGGGGGAACCGCTGGAGCGGTACGAGTTCCCGCTCGCGTGCGAAGACCGCGGCCGGCAGCTCCGCGTCGTCCGCCTCGCGCACTTCGACGGGCAGCGGCAGGGTGTTGAGGAACAGGCCGACCATCTCGCTGCCGCCGGGCAGTTCCGGGCGGCCATTGCCGACCAGTCCGGTGACCACGCGTGATCGGCCGGTCAGGTCCGCCAGGGCCGCACAGTGCGCCGCCAAGTAGAGCGATTTGAGCGGCAGTCCGAGGGCCGCGGCGCGCAGCCGCAGCCGCTCCTCCAAGCCCGGCGGCACGTCCAGCTCCACCGCCGCGGTCTCGATCGTCTCCGGCTGTGCCGATCCCAGGTGGCCCGCCACCAGGGTGGCGGGGAAGCCGTCGAGCAGCGTGTGCCAGGCGTCCCGGTCCTCGGTACGCCGTGCGCTCTCGCGCTCCAGCGCCACGTAGGTGCCGTAGCCGGGATCGGGTGCGGTGTCCGCGTCCGGTCCGGCGGAGACTCCGGCGCAGCGGGCCCGGATCTCCTCGATGACCAGGGCGACGCTCCACCCGTCCAGGATCAGGTGGTGGAAGGAGAAGGCCAGGTTGACCCGGCCGCTGCCGCGCAGGTGGACGCAGAAGCGCAGGGGCGGTCTGCCGAGGTCGAGCGGGCGGCCCTTCTCTGCCTCGACCCACTCCAGCACCGCTCGGTCCTGTGCATCGGCGGACAGCCCGGCGAGGTCCACGACCTCCAGGGACGCGGCCGCCGAGGGCGTGTCCGCGCCGAGCACGACCTGGAGCGGCTCGTCGAATCGCTCCAGGTCGAAGTAGGAACGGAGTTGGGCGTGGTGGGCCACGGTCTCCCGCACGGCACGGGCGAGTTCGGCCGGGTCCCGCACGCCCGCGAGCTCGTAGTCGAAGATGTCGTGGTAGACCGGCGAGTCCTCGTCGAGCAACGAGTGGTAGATCATGCCCGACTGGAGCTTCGTCAACGGCCAGGCGTCCTCCGCCGCGTCGGGCAGCGCCGCCTTGTCCTCGTCCGTCAGCAGGGCGAAGGGCGCGGTGACCAGGGGCGCGGCCGAGGCGGGGTCGTGACGGTTCAGTGACGCGGCCAGCCCGGCGACCGTCGTGTGGGCGAACACTTCGCGCAGGTTGACGGCGTATCCGGCGGCGCGCAGCCGCGAACTGACGCGCAGGGCCATGATGGAGTCCCCGCCGAGGGCGAAGAAGTTGCTGTCCGCTGAGACCGGTGCGGCGAGTTGCAGCACGTCCTGCCAGGCCCGGGCCACGTCGTGCTCGGCGGCCGTGGCCGGCGGGCGGCCGGCCGGGACCACGTGGGCCGCCGGCGACGGCAGGGCGCGTCGGTCCAGCTTGCCGTTGGGCGTGGTGGGCAGCTGCGGAACTTCGACGACGTACTGCGGGACGAGGAACTCCGGGAGCAGGTCGCGCAGTTGGGCGCGCAGGTCGTCGGGGTCGAACGCGGTGCTCACGACGAAGGCGGCGAGCGCCTGCGCGGGACCCGAGCTGTCCACGATGACGGCGGCGTCCTGGATGCCGGGCAGTTCGCGGATCACGGCGGCGATCTCGTCGGGCTCGACCCGCAGTCCGCGCAGCTTGACCTGGTTGTCGATGCGTCCCAGGTACTGGATCTGGCCGTCCGGCAGGAAGCGGGCCAGGTCGCCGGTCCGGTACAGGCGCGCTCCGGGGTGCGTCCCGTAGGGATCGGGGACGAACATCTCGGCGTTGAGGTCGTCGCGCCGGTGGTAGCCGGTGGCCACGGCGACGCCTCCGATGCACAGCTCCCCGGGAACACCGACCGGCTGCAGCCGCAGGTCCCGGTCGACGACGTACAGCCGCACGTTGTCGATGGGTTTGCCGATCGGAACGAGCTCTCCGGGATAGTCGGCGCTGCACGGCCAGTGGGAGACGTCGATCGCGGCCTCGGTCGGGCCGTACAGGTTGTGCAGTCCCGTGGCGGGCAGCGTGGCGGTGAAGACTTCGATGGTCTTGCGGGGCAGCGCCTCGCCGCTGCAGATGACGCGCTTGAGCGTGCCGCAGTGCTCGGCGAGCTCCTCCGCCTCCAGGAACACGTTCAGCATGGAGGGGACGAAGTGCACGGTGGTGACCGCGCGGGAGCGGATCAGTTCCTTGAGGTAGTCCGGGTCGCGGTGTCCGCCGGGCTTGGCCATGACGATGGCGGCGCCGGTCATCAGGGGCCAGAAGAACTCCCACACCGACACGTCGAAGCTGTACGGGGTCTTCTGGAGCACCCGGTCCGCCTCGGCGCCACCGGCGAGCGGGAAGGCGGACTGCATCCAGTGCAGCCGGTTGGCGAGCGCCTCGTGACGGTTGATCACGCCCTTGGGCTGTCCCGTGGACCCCGACGTGTAGATCATGTAGACGGGCGAGTCGGGGCCCAGTTCACGGACGGGGTCGGTGTCGTCCTCGTCGTCCAGGGTCCCGTCCGGAAGGACCAGGATGCGCGCGTCGGCGGCGCCGAGGGCCGCGCGGTGCTGCTCCTGGGTGAGGATCAGCGGCAGACCGGCGTCCTGGATCATGAACTCGATCCGGGCGGACGGGTATTCGGGGTCGATGGGCACATACGCGCAGCCGGCCTTGACGATGGCGAGCAGCGCGACGACCATCTCCGCGGAGCGCTCCATGAACACGCCGATGAAGGGCCCGGCCCCGTCCGCCCCGCGCAGGGTCCGGATGCGGGCCGCCACCTGGTTGGCCCGCCGGTTCAGCTCGTCGTAGGTGTAGCGCTCCCCGTCGAACTCCACGGCGAGGCTGTCCGGGCGGCGCCGGACCTGTTCCTCGATGACGTCGACGACCGTGCCGTCCGGGTGGGCGGCCGCGGTGTCGTTCCAGTCGCCGAGGATCAGGTCCCGTTCCGTGTCGCGGGTCATGGACGGCGTGCCCACCGGAGTGTCGACGCCGGCCTCGCCCAGCGAGGTCAGCAGCTGCGCGTAGTTGCGCAGGATCCGCTCCGCGGTGTCCCGGGTGAACAGGTCGGTGTTGAACTCCAGCTCGAACTCGTAGGCGTCGTCGGCCCGGTTGATGTAGAGCATCAGGTCGAACTTGGCGGCCGTACGACGAACGGGGTGGTACTGGGAGGTCAGCTCCGGTCCCAGGTCGATCGAGGGACGGCCGTCGAGCAGGGTGAGCATCGTCTGGAACACCGGGTTGTGGTTCCGCGCGCGCTCGGCGCCGAGTGCCTCCACCACCTTCGGATAGGGGACGTCACCGTCGTCGAGGAGTCGCTCGGCGGCCTCCTGGGCACCGGCGAGGACGGTGCGGAAGGTGTCGTCCGGGTCCACCGGAACGTGCAGCGGCAGGGTGTTGACGTAGCAGCCGACCTCCTCCAGGTCGTCGACGCCCGGCCTGTTCAGGACCGTGGTGCCGATCGCGAAGCCCTCCTGGCGCGTGTAGCGCTGGAGAAGCAGCGCGTAGGCGGCCAGGAACACCGGGAAGGCGGTGGTGCGGCAGGCGCGGGCGCATTCCTTGAGCAGCGGGTCGACGGCCGCGCCCGGCAGGGTGACGGTCATGCTGTCGCCGCGGAAGGTCTGCGTCGCGGGCCGCGGGCGGTCCAGTGGCATGCCGAGCAGGTCCGGGGCATCGACCAGCGACCGGCGCCAGCGCTCGACGGCGGCCGCCTGCTCCGCTCCCGCGGTACCGGCGCGGCTGTTGGTGACGAAGGCGCGGAAGGCGGAGCCCGTGACCGGCCGCCGGGGCAGCTCGCCGGCGGTCGTCAACGCCCGGTAGTTCTCGGCCACTTCATCGAGTACGAGATGGACGCTCCAGTCGTCGATGACGATGTGATGGGCCGTCAGTTCGAAGAGCCAGGTGTCGCCCGGGAGGGCCACCAGGACCGTGCGCAGCAGTGGGGCCGCGCTCAGGTCGAAGGGCTTCCGGTGGTGTTCGGCGAGCACCTCCTCCGCCCGGGACCGGGCCTCGGCAGCGGTGTGGGTGCGCAGGTCGACGACGGTGGTGCTGTCCGGAAGGCCCTCCCCGGAGGGGTCGTGCACCTGGGTCCGCGGTCCGGCGGGGGTCTCGTGGAACGTCGTGCGGAGTGCGTCGTGCCGCAGGACGGTGGCCCGCACGGCCTGGCGTAACGCGTCCGGGTCGAGTGCGCCGGCGGTCTCGAAGGCCACCGATTCGTTGTACGCCGGCTCGTCGGATCCGGCCAGTTCATGGAAGAGCCAGAGGCTCTCCTGGGTGTACGAGAGCATGCTTGCGCCTGTGTCCGGTCTCCCGGCCATACCGCACTCCAAACTCGGAACGAAACCTTGGCCCGTTGACGTGCCGGGCGAGCGATGTAAGGGACTGGGTGACGACATGCCGGGCGGAGCCCCGGGCGGGCCCGGGTGATCCGCGGGCGCGCGTCGTCGCGATGTTCCGGGCGGGCGTGGCGGGGCGCGGCTTGTCGCGTCCCGGCACGCCGACGGGCCCGTGTTCCCGGCCCCCTGAAGCAGGGAGACCGATCCCGGCGGACCGGCCCTGAGGGCCGGGCCCGATCCAGGGGCTGCGGTTAGGGCGCGGTCACTGGTGTGTGGAACGGATCGAACACCTCGTCGTACGGGCGCAGGATCGAGCTCAGCGTGTCGGCTCCCGCCGCATCCGGTCCCGGTCCGTCCGTGACGGGCTCGGTGGTGATCACGACCTGACGGGCAACCTCGCGGGCCAGACGGACGGCGGTCCCCGCGTCGTCGGCACGCACGATGACGTGCCCACTGCGATCGTCGGACCAGCGGAGTTCCGGCACCACGGAACCTACGTCCACGCTCACCGACACCTCCACCACACCGTCGACGGCTCGCGCGGCCTCCAACCCGGTCACCGCGGTGACGACCCCGGGAGCCGCGGTCAGGAACCGGATGGCGGCCGCTCCTTGGGCCGGGTGCAGATGACCGTCGAGCGGAGCACCGTGGCCGACCAGGCGATAGGCGGCCTCTTCCATGTCGACGCCGTACACCATCCTGACGAGATCGTTGATCCGGTCGCCACCCCGGCGAGTGTGCGATTCGACGACCCGGGGCCCTTCGGCGGTGAGGATGATCTCCGTATGCGCGGGACCGTCCTCAAGTCCGACCGCGTCGAGCAGGCGCACCGTCAACTCGTGAATCCGGTCAAGGTCTTCCTCGGCCAAGGGCGCCGGAATGACATGTCCGAGTTCTACGGTCCCGCCTTCGGTGTCCTTGGCGGTCACCGCGACGATCGTGTGGCGGCCCGACACGGAAAAGGATTCCACGCTGAGCTCAGGGCCGGTCAGAAGCTTTTCGACCTGGAATTCACCGAGCTCGAACGACTGGCTCCAGGCCCATACTTCGTCGACCTCCTCGACCGATTCGACCCGCCGCACACCGAGACTGCCCGAGCCCTTGGTCGGTTTGACGATCGCCGCTCCATGCGTGACGACGAATTCGCGAAGGTCCGCCTGAGTGGGATTGACCGCGTAAGGCACGGCCCCTATTCCCTGCTCGTTCAACAGTGCCCGCATCGCGGACTTGTCGTGCAACAGCCGGGCGCACCGTTCCGATGTGCCGGAAATTCCCAGCGCATCGGTCAAGTGACCGGCCACCAGTTGCGCCGCCTCGGTCTGGGTGACGATCCGCGTGATCGGTGCGATCCGGTGCAGCGCGGTCGCCATCGCGACGGCGCTCGGCACATGCTGATAGTCCACCAGAACAAGCTGCTGACAATGCGGAATCAGCGCGGGATCGAATTGTGACGGCTTCTGCATGTAGACCACGTCTACATCCGCCGACTTCGCCTTCGAAATTAGTCGGATGCTGTCTCCAACGACGAGCACGCGCCCCCGTACCACGATCATCCCCCGTTTCCCACCGCTCGATCTGAGCCGTCGGCGACGCTAGCACAGCAGTACCCATCCACATAGGGATCGCACGGGGATCCATCGGGCGCCTCGGCATCCACAACGGCCCTGCCTGCAGGAATGCCCGTTCCGCTCTCGGCAACGTTCGCCTCGTCGACAACCTCCCGTAACAGTTCGCCGACGGCGTCGGATTCCGTACGGGAATAGAGCGGCGGAAAAATGCCACTCTGCCCTTTGTGTGCGGCGTGGCCGGATCCGTCCAGCAGGCAATAGGCACAGGGCGCCAAATCGAGCCAGGGAGTGAATTCAGCCATGAATGGCCGGTCCGGGCGAGGCCCAAATCTCGCCGGCATGACCGGAACCCGAGTCGGCCGACCGGTCCGCCAGGGCGAAGGCGTGCCCGCCGGAGCGAAGGCCTGCGGATTCGCGTCCGCGCGTGCATCAGCGGTTGGGCGTCGTGCGACGATCGCGCACGGGTCCTCGGCACCGGCGGCTGGTCCTTGCCGTCTCCTCATACCGGCACGAACCACGCACTGCGCCACGGCTGCTCGCCGTCTTGGCCATTCGGCCTGGCCGAATCCTGATGCCGCCCGTAGCCCGAGGGCTACGGACAGAGATGGATGCTCTGCCCGTGAACGAAGATGTCGCTGGGGCACCTGATGCCCCGACACCGGCGCGCCTCACCGGGCCCGGTTCCCTCGCCCCGGCTTCGGAACACCGCGCCGGGGCATGCGCCGAGTACGGACGGGTCCTGCGCGGGATCGGCCTCGGCGAGGGTCACACCTTCACGTGGCGGACCAGCCAGGACATCATGTCCCCCGGCTCGCCGATGGCGTCGAGGACCACGTCCAATGCCTGCGGGGTGTGCAGCCAGGCATCGCATTCCAGCGGCCGCGCGGCGACCAACGAGCAGTGCTGGAGGAGTTCGGCGCGCGGATGGTCGGGCGGGTGGCCCCGGGGAATCCGCTTCATGAGGTCACCGGTGACTTCGTAATCCCGCGCCCTCAACTCATCGACAATTGCAACTAGTTGACGGCCGGCGCCCTCCGCCGCGACCGCCTGCCGGAACACCTTGATCTGCTCCGGAGCGGGGTACCACCAAGCCCCCTGGATCCGCAGGCCGTCGAGGTCGAAGCGCAGGCCCATTTCGATGTTGCGCGCAAGCCGAATCACCGCACCCTGGTGCTGCCACCACCACGCGTTCGTGCGGTAGTGCCAGACGGAGAAGTCTTCGTACTCCGGGTTCGAGTCCGCGATGTCGTTCAGCAGCGCGATCATCGGCTTGCGCACCAGCCGTTCGCGGTCCTTCCGGCACCCCTCCCGTAGAGCCTGCGGGGGCTCCCCCTGCAATCGCAGCAGAACGTCGAACGCCTCCGGGGGCCATCCCGTGAAGGCGCCCCCGGAGTGCCGCTCGCCATCGCCACGACCGGGACGTCCCTCGGTCACGTCCGGGTGTTCGCCGGAGCCGGATGCCGTGTCGCTCACTGCTGGACGATCTCCTCCGCGGCGAACCGCAGGACCTCGTCCCATTGGCCGGCGCCACTGATCATCAACTGCACCAACTCGATGGACCACTTCCAGTCGCAGTTCTTCACTCCGAACAGCGCGGCCAGGGTGTCCCGCAGGGGCATGCCGATGTAACGCCGCTTCAGGCCCACTCGGGAGGGGATGCGGACCGAGCCGAGGTCCTCCGCCGTGACATGGCCCTGCTCCGCCAGCCACTTCTCGATGAACGCCTGGTTCACCGCCTCCCCCTTCTCCTTCGCCGCGTTCAGGAGACCCTCGCGCAGGGCATCGGTGGCGCCCGGCCTGCACAGGCTCTCCAGCCAGCTGCCGAGCTCGGGGCGGAGCGCGAACGAGGTGTCGTTCGTCTGGCCGGAACTCTGCTGCTTACGCCACGTGTCGATCTTCTCCATCGCGCCGTACTGCTCGTCCCCGGTGAAGTCCGCGTGGTCGGGACCGCCGCCGTAGTTCTCCAGGTTGGCCGCCTGGGTGCCGGACGTTCCACTGCTGCTGATCATGGTGGCGTTGGACGTGCCGTCGGGCCGGTGAAATGTGCCGGCCATGGTGTAGATGAGGCCGTTCAGGTCGTCGGGCGAGGTCAGGTCGAGACCCATCTGCCGGGCCGTCCTGATGACGTCGTAGTAGTAGAGGTGCGCGCCCGACTCCTTGATCGCCTTCTCCACGTTCTCGCTGAGCAGAAGGCTTTCGACGGAGTTCTCCACGACGTCGACCCCGCCGAGCTCGGCCAGCAGCCCCGCGTGGTTCTCGCCGACGTTCCCCAGCCCGACCTGCCCGGTGACCCCGTCGCTCTTCAGCTCCGTGAGCACTTGCCAGGCGTCCGACAGGACCCGCTTGTCGGCGTCCAGGTTGTGGATGACCAGGCTGTCGAGCCGCCCACCGAACAGGGCGGCGGCGCGCTCGAGGCGGGCCCGCAGCACCTCGGCCGACTCGCCCGAGCGGACGTCGAACTTGTACAGGATCTCGTAGCTGCTGCGAGGCAGGCCGTGCAGCACCTCGGAGACGACCTCGGTGTTCCGATAGCTCTCCGCCGTGTCGAACCGCCGGTATCCGGCCGCGACGGCCGAGGTCAGCTGCTCCTTGTTGCGTCCGTCCACGCCGAAGACCAGCCACGGCTTGACCGCCTCGGCCGCGGACTCGTCGGCGGGCATCCGGGCGATCACCGGTGAGTCCTGCCGCGCCGTGCCGACGGCGGGCGTGGCGGTGCGCTGAAGGGGGGCCGAGCCGGACATCGCCTTCCGGGCGTTGGCCTCGGCCGCGCGCTCGAACGTGTCGGAGGGGTCCGAGACGCGCAGGCCGTCGCCCCGGTCGGTGCCGGTGACCGGCCCCTGACGCTGCTGGATGACATGCGTCAGCTCATGGGCCAGCGTGTGCTTGTCGGCGCCGCTCGCACCGATGACGACGTGGTCACCGCTCGTGTAGGCGCGGGCACCTACTTCGGCGGCGGATGCCTTGGCTTCGGGCCCGTCGTGTATGCGCACGCCGGTGAAATCGGCGCCCAGGCGGGCCTCCATGTCCGTGCGCGTCCGGTCGTCCAGCGGCCGGCCGGGCGCACGCAGCACATCGTGGACGGCCGAACGCTGCACCGCCGCCTCCGGCTGAGCGCCCTGTCGTTCACCGCAGTCACCCGTGTGCGTGTGCTGGTCCTGGGACCAGGCGTGGCCGGACCTGCGGAGCATCTGGACCACGGCCGCGTTGCCCGCGACGTTCTGGAGGGCACGGAGGCCGGGAGATGTGCCGCTCTCCGGAGTGGGGGTCCCGGCCCCGACCCGACGAGGCGTCCTGCTCTGGGGGGTCTTGGCCTGCTCGTTGGCGTGCATCGGGTCCTCTCACGGGTCCGGCCGCGGCATCCGGCACCGCGTACGGCACGGCCGCCTGCCGCGCGTCGGGCCGGGCACGCCACCATCGCGCGAGGCGTCCGAGCCGACTACGTCATCAGCGGCCAACGCCTCCACGGCAGTTGATGGCTGTCATCGCTCCCCACCCTATAGCCGACGTCCACGGCCACTGGCGGAAAGGGACGGTCGGCCGGACACCTCGGGCACGCGGCTCGGGACGCGCCCCCTCACGGTGGGCCGGGGGCGCCCGGGCGGTGACGCCACCGGTCCTGTCGGGAACCTGTCCGAATGTGGTGGCCTACGGCAGGGACCACCAGTTGACCTGGAGGTCGGAGTCGTCCGTGATGACGAAGGCGTACGGGCGCTGTGCGGCGTTCTGGTTGTCCTGGACGGTGATGGCCTCACCGGGGCGTTCGACGACGCGGCCCGCGGGCGCGCCCTGGGCCGCCCAGTTCCACTTGCTGCCGTCCCACCAGTTCACGTACAGCTTCGAGTCGTCGCCGATGACGAAGGCGTAGGGCCGGGTGAAGGCGTTGGGGTCGTCCTTCATCGTGACCGTGCCGACGGAGTCGAGGATGCGGCGCCCGCTGGGCGCACCCTGGGAGCTCCAGTTCCACTTCGAGCCGTCCCACCAGTTCACGTACAACTGCGAGTCGTACCCCTGGACGAAGACGTACGGGTGCTCCACCGCGTTCGGGTTGTCCCGGACGCTGACCACACCGGCGCCCTTCTTGACCGGCTGTCCCGACGGCGTTCCCTGGGAGCTCCAGTTCCACTGCGAGCCGTCCCACCAGTTGACCCAGACCTGGGAGTCGTCGGTGATGACGAAGGCGTACGGGCGGGTGAAGGCGTTCGGGTTGTCCCGCATGGTGGTGACCCCGAGGGGGCGCGAGACCGTGCGGCTGGGCGGGGCACCCTGGTCGCTCCAGTTCCACTTGCTGCCGTCCCACCAGTTGATCCACAGGCGGAAGTCGTCGGTGAGCACGAAGGCGTAAGGGCGCTGCGGCGCGCTGGGGTTGTCCTGGACGGTGACGACGCCGACGCCCTCACGGACCAGCCGCCCGCTCGGCGCTCCTTGGTCGCTCCAGTTCCACTTGGAGCCGTCCCACCAGTTCACGTACAGCTTCGAGTCGTCACCGACCACGAACGCGTACGGGCGCTGCACCGCGTTGGGGCCGTCCTGCACGGTGACCGCGCCGACCTTCTCGATGATGCCGCGCCCACTGGGCGCACCCTGGGCGCTCCAGTGCCACGCCTTGCCGTCCCACCAGTTGACGTGCAGTTTCGAGTCCAGGCCGCGCACGAAGACGTAGGGTCGCTGCGCTGCCTGCGGATCGTCCTTCATGGTGACCGCACCCATCGAGGCCCGGACACCGACCGTGCTGGTGGGCTTCTGCTGGTCGTTCCACTGCCATGAACCCATCGAGTTCCCTCTCCGGCCCGCGGCCCGACGTACTGTCGGCGGGGCATGCTGAGGCTGCTCCAGGAGCCCGGCGCCGCGAAGGAGCGGCACCGGGGGGCGACAAGGGGAACGGGGTCCGGCCGGATTCCCGCAAAGGCCGTGCGCGCCACACTCTGGCACCGGCTCCACCGCCTGTCATCGGTGTGGCACGGAAGGCAACGCTCCACGGCAGCGAACCGGACAGCGGGGCGCGGCCGGAACCGTGGATCGCGGAATCGGCCCCGCAGCCGTGCGGAGTGCGAAAGCATGGGCGCGTGACCGAAAGCAACAGCGATACACCTCCGGACGGCGAGATCAGGGCACTCCTCGACGTCTTGGCCGGACAGCGGCGCCACGTGCTCGGCATCCTCGACGGGCTCGACCCGCAAGCGCTGCGCAGGCCCGTGCTGCCGTCCGGCTGGCACTGTCTCGGGCTCGTCCAGCACCTCACGCTCGACGTCGAGCGCTTCTGGTTCCGTGCGGTCGTGGCCGGGGACGAGGAGGTCATCCGGGACCTGCCTAGCGGCGACGAGGCCTGGATCGTGCCACCGGACGTGCCGGCCCGCGACGTGCTCGACGGGTACCGGCGCGAAGCCGAGATCGCGGACTCCATCAGCGCCGCCGGTTCGCCCGGGACGGCCCTGGCCTGGTGGCCGCACGAGCTGTTCGGGGAGCCGCACCTGCACACGCTGCGCGATGTCCTGCTGCATGTCATCACCGAGACCGCGTGCCACGCCGGCCACCTCGACGCGGCACGCGAGCTGATCGACGGCCGCCGCTGGCTCGTCCTGACGTAGCGGCACAGACGCCGGTTCAGTCCGAATCCAAAATCTTCTCCCAAGGGATCGAATCAGAAGCAACAAACATTGACGCAATCAAACAGTGGGGTTACGTTCCGCCTCAGTCGCACCACGGCAACTCGCGTCTCCTGCACGCCCATTGAGGCTCCACCCCACTCTCCTCGGGAGCACAGCATGCGCAGAGCGCCCCTCCCCCACACAGGAACCGGCACAGGGGGCCGCGGCCCCGGTGCCCGCGCGCGCCGGGCCGCACTCTCCGTCCTGGCCGTCCTCACCGTCGTGCTCGGCACGCTCCTGGCGCTGCCGGCGGCGTCCCAGGCCGCCTCGTCGCTGCCCTGCGACATCTACGGAAGCGCCGGGACGGCGTGCGTCGCCGCGCACAGCACGACACGCGCTCTCTTCTCGTCCTACAACGGCCCGCTCTACCAGGTGAAGAGGGCCTCCGACGGCTCGGCCAAGGACATCGGCCCGCTCGTGCCCGGCGGTTACGCGAACGCCGCGGCGCAGGACGCCTTCTGCCTGAACACGACCTGCTCGATCAGCAAGGTCTACGACCAGACCGCCCGCCACAACGACCTCCTGCCGGGGCCCGCCGGTACCGCGGGCATGGGAGCCGACCGGGGCGCCGACGCCGCGGAGATCTCGGTGACCGCCGGTGGCCACAAGGTCTACGGCATCTGGATCTCGCCGGGTGTCGGATACCGCTCCAGCGGCCAGGCCTCCGGTGCCGCGGTCAACGGCCAGGCCGAGGGCGCCTACATGGTCGCCAGCGGCACCCACGTCGGGTCCGCCTGCTGCTTCGACTACGGCAACGCCGAACGCACCCCCGCCGACACCGGCAATGGCCACATGGATGCCGTATCCATCGCCACCACCTGCTACTTCGCCCCGTGCACCGGGGCGGGGCCCTGGGTCGAGGCCGACCTGGAGAACGGCATGTTCCAGGGCGCCAACGGCTCCAACACCGCGAACCGAGGCAACAACACCCCTTACGTCACGGCCATGTTGAAGAACAACGGGCAGACCAGGTACGCGCTGAAGGGCGCCGACGCACAGTCGGGCGGCCTGTCGACCTGGTGGGACGGAGCCCTGCCCGACCGCGGCGGCTACGCGCCGATGCAGCAGGAGGGCGGGATCATCCTGGGCACCGGCGGTGACAACAGCAACTGGAACCGTGGCACGTTCTTCGAGGGCGTGATGGTCGCCGGCTACCCGACGGACGCCGCAGAGAACGCCGTCCAGGCCAACATCGCCTCGGTCGGCTATTCCGGCCAGACCGACGAACCCAACGGCGACCAGCGGAAGTTCACCGGTCCCGGCGGCGCCTGCGTCGACGTCGCCGCCGACGACACCGGGGTGAACGGCGCCGCTGTGCAGCTGTGGGACTGCCAGAAG
Source organism: Streptomyces xanthochromogenes (assembly GCF_014650455.1). Taxonomy (GTDB): domain Bacteria; phylum Actinomycetota; class Actinomycetes; order Streptomycetales; family Streptomycetaceae; genus Streptomyces; species Streptomyces xanthochromogenes. The sequence goes on from NZ_BMUZ01000004.1 coordinate 126,332, forward strand.
TACGCCGAGGACCAGCACTGGGCGCACCTCGCCGACGGCACGCTGCGCACCCTCGGCCGCTGCCTGGACATCAACGGCAACGGTACGGCCGGCGGGGCGAAGGTCGAGCTGTGGGACTGCAACGGCGTCGGCGGGCAGAAGTGGGTCGTCCAGTCGGACGGTTCGCTCCTGAACCCGCAGTCCGGCAGGTGCCTGGACTCACCGAGCGGCGCGACCGCCAACGGCACCCGGCTCCAGATCTGGGACTGCAACGGCAGCCCCGCCCAGAAGTTCCAACTGCACTGAACCAGGAGGCTCGGACCGGCACACGGTCCGGCCGTGGCGGCCGGGGACGCGCGAGGGATGCCTCGCGTCCCCGGCCCCGGTTCCAAGCGCCGCGCGCCACTCCGATCAGTGGCCCGCCGTCCGTGCCGCCTCCTGGAGCCAGGAGGCGCAGTCGGGCGAGCGCAGCAGGTCGGAGTGGCCGCCCGGGAAGGTGCGGCTGGTGAAGGGGCCCGTCGTGACGTCCTGCCAGCCGGCGATCGAATCGTCCGTCGTCAAGGGGTCGTCGGCTCCCCGTGCCGCCAGAACACCACAGGGCAGAGCGGACACCCCGGCCGGGTCGAACCCGCCGAGAAGGCGCAGGTCCTGCACCGTCGTCTCCGCGACGATCTCCCGCCATTCGTCCGAGGGGGCCCCGGCCAGCAGACCGGGGTCCACCTCTTCGAGGTACGCGACCGCTTCGGCCGGGCTGCTCACTGCCTGCTCCGGCACTTCCCTCCGCCCCGGAGCCGCAGCGCCCGCGGCGACGAGCGCCGCCGCCTCGACACCGCACTCGCGCAGGCGCGCGACGGTGGCGCAAGCGACGTAAGCCCCGTAACTGTGCCCGAACAGCAGGGGTCGCACCACCGCGTGCCGGACGATCTGTTCGGCACAGGCGTGGACCACCGCGTCGAAGGAAGGTGCGGGTACTCCGAAGTCCCGGCCCTGTCGGCCCGGATAGCGCACCAGCAGGGACGAGGACCCCAGCGCCTGGGTGAGCGAACGGAACTCACCGCCGAAGGAACCCGCGCCGGGGAAGAACACCGCGTCGCTCATCACAGCCTCCGTATCTCGAGGGCGGTCACCGGACGGGTTCGTCCGCTCGCGCGCGCATGCTCGGGTCCCGTCGCGAGGTGCGACGCGCCAGAGCCGCGGTCACCAGCAGAACTACGGCGAACAGCGCCCAGCACAACCACATGGGCGGCCCCGCGAGGACGGTCACCGCGACCACCGTCACGGCGCACAGCGCGGCGACGAGCCGGGGCGTGCCGTGGCCGGCCAGCTTCGTGTACGAGGCCGCGCCCAGGCCGTACAGGACGAAGTAGATCCCGCCGGACAGGACGAAGAGGAGCGTGAACGACATGACGCCCGTCGCGCCGAGCACCGCGATCACCGTCAGGACCGCGCCCACCGCGAGCACGGACGTGACCGGGTTGCCGTCACGTTCGCGTACGCGGCTGAGCGCGCCGGGCAGAAAGCCGCTGCGTGCCATGCCGAACACCAGCCGGGACAGGGCGAGCACGGAGGCGCACACGTTTGCGGTGATGGCGGCGACGACCAGGGCCAGTGTCACGGGCCGGCCGAGCTCCCCCAGCGAGCGCTCCGCCAGGCGCAGCAGCGGGGCCTGGTCCAGGGCCTTGTCGCCGGGGTCCACCGCGCTGAACAGGCCGAGCAGCACCAGCCCGTACAGAGCCACCACGATCACGTAGGAGGCCGCGAAGATGCGCGGGATCGCGTCGGGGCGCTTGTGCTCCTCGAAGGTGAAGGCCACGGTCTCCCAGCCGGTGAAGGCGACGTAGACGGCGGTCAGGACGCTGCCCAGCTCGCCCAGCGGGGGCACGTCGGCGCTCGGCGCACGCACGCCGTGCACACCAAGGGCGACCAGGGACGTGCAGGTGACGAGCACGAACAGGGCCAGAACCAGGGCGACTTGGACCTTGCCGGAGACGTTGGTGCCCAGGCATCCGATGACCGTGGCCGCGGCGAGGACGGCGACCGGGAAGAGCCAGGCCAGGCTGGGGACGCCGGAGAATTCGGCGACGTAGCGCCCGCCGGTGATGGCGGTGGCCGGGATGCCGGCCACCAGCGCGAGGGTGGCGAGCAGTCCGGCGGACCGCCCGGTCGGCCGCCCGAAGGCGACCTCCGAGTAGTGGGCCACCCCGGACGCCGAGGGGTAGCGCCGGCCGAGCCAGGCGTAGCAGTAGAGGAGCGGGATGACCGACACGGCCGCGATGGCCCAGGGCATCCAGGCCGAGCGGCCCAACTCCTGGTAGCTGGTTCCGGGCAGGATCATCATGCCGCTGCCCAGGATGGTGGAGAGCGCGAGGAAGGTGCCCACGGCGCCGCCCAGTGACTTCTGCAGTCCGCTCACGCCGTGACCTCCCTCTGCGGGGTGGCCGCGAGAAGCCCGTCGAAGGCCCGCTCGACGGCGGCGGCCCGCGTCGCGTCCAGTGCGTGTCCGCCGGGCGTGATCGTCAGGTGGAACTCCTCGGCCACCCGGTGCCGCCAGGCGGCACAGCGTTCGGGTGGGATGAACCTGTCGTCGCGTCCGGAGAGAACGTGCAGCCGGTCCAGGTGGTCCGCGGAGCCGATGACCTCGGCCAGCCGGTCGGCCACCACGGCGTCGCGGCGCAGCCCGTGGGCGATCTCCGACAGCATGTCCTCGTCGTCGAGTAACTCCTGCGGGAAGCCGTCGTGGGCGAGTACCTGGGCGATCTCGCGGTCGGGAAGGTGTGACATCGTCGGTATGCGTCCTGATGGGTCGGGGCACGGGGTATTGATGACCAGTACCCCCGTCGGCACGCTCATCCTCGCGCCGAGGGCGGCGTGCAGGCAGATGGCGGAAAGCCCACCCATGGAGTGCCCGGCCAGGACGACCCGGCGGCCGGACGTGTGCGCCACGGCCTGCCGGACCTCCCGAACGGCCCGGTCCTTCCACCGGCCCGAGTCGACGTCGGCCACGGACTCCGCGTTCGACAGGGCCAGCACGGTCATGCCGCGACGGGCAGCGGTGTCCCTCAGCAGTGCGAGGGTGGCACCGCCGCCGCCGGCGGCCGGGAAGCAGACGCACACGTCCGCCCCGGCGGCGGACCCGTTCACGTGCCGAGTTCCTTCGCGTCGACCACCTCCACCTCCAGCTCGGTCAGCCCGAGCATGAAGTTGGAGTGCAGGCGCCTGGGCGGGTCGATCACCGCGAACGCCTTGTCCCAGTCGGCCAGTTCCTCGATGAACGTCTGGATCTCCAGGGTCGCCACGGGCGCTCCGACGCAGCGGTGGACGCCGGCCCCGAAGGCGATCTGCTTGTTCTCCGGCCGGTCGATCCGGAAGGTGTCGGGATCGTCGAAGACCTGGGAGTCCCGGTTCGCGGACATGTTCCACAGGGCCACGAAACTGTTGGCCGGAATGGTGTGTCCGCCGACTTCGAAGTCCTCCACCGTCAGGCGCTGGACATAGCTGTTGGTGGAGGTCCACCGCAGGAACTCCTGCGTGGCCACGTCAGGGCCCACCTCGCCGCTCGTCACCTTCCGCCACTCGTCGCGCTCCTGGTCGATGGTGTGGACGGTCAGGCTCGCCGTGTGCGGGGTGGTCTCGTTTCCCCCGACGGCGACGTTCAGACCGTTGAGGACGGCGACGTCCCGGGGCATGGTGCCCTCCGCGACGCACTGGGCGAGGAAGCCGATCATGTCCTCGGCGGAGCCGTCGACCGCCCGCTTGACGATCAGTTCGTCGATGAACTCCAGGACGTCCAGCTGCGCGTCGACCAGCGCGTCCAGCGGCCGCGCACCGGCGTACGCCTGGTCGCGGTAGCCGATCATCGTGCGGGTGGCTTCCAGGAGGTGGTTGGCGTCCTCGGCGCCGATGCCGAACAGCACCTCAAGGACGCCTTTCGGCAGCTCGGGCGCGATCACCTTGCTGAAGTCGAGCCGGTCGCCCACGGACAGGCCGTCGAGGGCGCCGCGGATGTTGCGCCGCACGGTCCGCCCGACCCGGCCCAGCATGTCCCGGCTGAAGCCGCTGGTCTTGATGGGTTTGCGGATCGCGGAGTGCTCGGGCTGGTCGGAGACGATGAGCATCCGGCCGGAGGCCGAGTCCTTCTGTGGCAGGTACGAGCCGTCTATCATGGTGCCGTACGCCGAGCTGAGCCGTTGGTGGTCCACATAGGCGGCATACACGTCCGCGTACCGGGTCAGCGCGTAGAACTCGTAGCCGTCGTCCCTGCGGTGCACCGAGACCGGGTCGTTCTCGCGCAGCGCGGCGAGGTAGGCCCAGGGGTCGTCGTCTGCGAAGAACTCGGGCGAGTACAGCGGGCTGTCCTCAACGACCAGCATGCTCGGCTCCGATCAGCTCGGCGATGCGTACCGGGGTCCGGCCCTCGAAGAAGACGTGCCCCGGAACCTTGATCCCCGTCCGTTCCTTCAGAAGGGCGCGGCAGCGCAGCACGGCCAGGGAGTCGACTCCGGCCGTGAAGATGTCGGCGTCGGTGTCGACCTCACGGTCGAGCACGGTGCTCAGGCACTCGGTGATGGCCTCGGGCGATATCTGTGTCATGTCTCTTCGACCTTCTCTGTCAGTCGGTATCGGTCCATGAGGGTGGGGAAGTCGACCTTGCCGCCCGCCTTGACCGGGTAGCGGCCCACCAGGCGCACCCCGATCGCCGGGGAGAAGTCCTGTACGACGGACTCGATCCGGTCGCGGGCCGAGGGGTCGTGCAGTGCGGCGGGGTCGGTCCGGACGAAGGCGACGGTGTGCCGCTCGTCCTGGGCCACCCGGCAGTCGAGGACCCGGGGCAGGGTGGTGATCCGCTGTTCCAGGGCCGCGGTGTCGACGCGCATCCCGTTCACCTTGACCTCGCCGTCCAGCCGCCCGGCGAACACGAGGTCGCCGTTCTCGTCCGGGCGCACCAGGTCGCCGGTGCGGTACGACGCCTGCCCCGCCGCGTCCCGGAACCGGTGGACCAGCGCGCCGTCCTCCAGGTATCCGAGACAGACGAACGGGCCGTGCACCGCCAGCTCCCGGGCGTCCGGCGGACCTTCGGCCGGGTCGCGCAAGGTCTGCCAACAGCCTTCCAGGGGGCGGCCGATGGGGATGGTGGGCGCCGAGAACTGCTCCGGCAGCCGGTAGTGGTGGGTGGCGAAGGTCGCTTCGGTCGGGCCGTACAGGTTGACGAAGCGGCCGCGCAGGCCGGCCTGCCTGGCCCGTCGGTAGGTCGAGGTCCGGAACTGCTCGCCACCGCTGAACAGCCAGGGGATGTCCGCGATGCAGTCGGGTACGGCTTCGACGACCGTCGTGATGACGGCGGCGGGCAACAGGAGGCGGCTGATGCCGTAGGTGTCGACGAGGTCGGGCCAGGCGAAGACGTCGTCGTTGACGTGCGGCAGGCACACCACGCGCCCGCCCGTCGCGATCGTGCGCCAGGTGTCGAACCACCAGCCGTCGTAGGTGACGGTGGCGAAGCTGCCCGCGGTGACCGGGCCCCGCCCGGCTGCGTCCGCGTTCCGGCCGCCCAGCACATCCAGGTCCCGGCATCCGAAGAGCGCCAGCAGATTGCCGCGGGTCACCGCGACCGCCTTGCGGCGGCCCGTGCTGCCGGAGGTGAAGTTGACGGCCACGACCTCCTCGGGAATCCGGTCCCGTGGCAGCCGGGGCCCCGGCGCAACGGCCGCCTCGACGGACGGGGACGGACCGGACCGCACCTCGATGGTGAGGTCGGGCCGCACCCGGCCGAAGTCGCGCTCGCTGAGGGTGTGGTCGTCGGCGACGGCCACACAGCCGGCCCGCCAGGCGCCCAACTGGCCTGCGAAACAGCCCAGTTTCTCCGCGGAGCGGATGCTCACCACGCGGGCGGGGCCGTGCGCGCGGATGGCCTGCTCGACCGTGGAGGCCAGCTGTCCGACCTGCGCGCCGGTGTATTCGGTACCGTCCTCGACCCACAGGGTGGACGCCGATGTCCACCGGTCACCGTGGATCACCTCGTGCCATGTGTCCGTCATGAGGTCAGTCCCAACTCGTCGATCACCGCGCTGATGCTGATGAGGCTCAGTCGGACGTCCCACTTGTCGGGCGTGGGGTCGGCGCCCAGGGCGTCCAGGGAGTCGGGCCGGAAGACACCGCTGTCCGCGACGAGGTCCCGCCATCGCGACAGCGTCCGCTCGTCGGACGTCGCCGAAAGGCCGTATGCGGTGAAGCCCTGTTTGGCACGGTCCAGGACGGCGCGCGGGACGATGTCGGCGTACGCCGCCTTCAGACAGGCCTTGCCCTCGAAGTCCGCCACCTTCTGCTCGTCCGGAATGCTCAGGCCCAGCGCCACCACGGCGTTCCCCAGGAAGGGGTAGCGGCCCTCCACCGAGTTCGCCATGAGCATGGTGTCGCCGTGGTCGCCGAGCAGATGGCCGCTGAGCTGCACATACACATCGGCGATCGAGCGGAGCTGCATCCGGGTCAGCCCGGCGGTCTCCCGGTCGTCGAAGGGGATCAGCCGGTCTCGCCAGTACTCCTTGCCGGCCAGGGATGCGGCCGCCCGCGGAGTGAGGCACATCTCGCGCCGGCGGGCGGCCCTGGCCCGGTCGACCTCCCAGGAGAAGTCGGCCCGGCCCCAGGCCTGTTCGTTCTCGGCGTGGCTCGGCGGGGGTTTTCTGCGGGCGCCGTCGAACGCGTAGGAGTCGTAGCCGTAGAACAGTTCGTCGGCCCCCTCCCCCGAGATCACTCCCTTGAGTCCGGTGCGGCGGGCCTCGCCTGCCAGCATCAGGGCCGCCACGTTGTACGTCTCGCGCTGCGGATAGCAGCAGTGGCGGACCATCTCCTCGAAGCGGGCGGTGACGTCGTCGGGTGTGCAGCGGATCTGGTGGTGTTCGCTGCCCACCTTGTCGGCGACCTCGCGCTGGAAGCGCCCCTCGTCGAGGGCGATGTCGTCGAAGAGCACGGAGAACGTACGGGTGGGCTCGCGCCGCATGCGGGACGCTTCGAGGACGAGCGCGGTGGAGTCGAACCCGCCGCTGAGGTAGGCCCCGATCTCCACGTCCGCGCGCAGCCGGTCCCCGACCGCTCCCCGCACCGCACCGCGGATCCGGTCCGCCGTGACGGGGTGGTCCGGCACGGTGAACTCCCCGTACCGCCAGTAGCGTTCGGTCGCGGGGGCGCCATCGCCGAAGCGGACCAGGCAGCCCGGCGGCACGGCGTGGACTCCCTCTACCAGCGTGCGCGGAGCCACGATGTTGCCGAGCGTCAGATACTGGTCGACCGCGCCGATGTCGAGCCCCCAGGCACGCGGCACGCTCTGCACGAGCGGCTTCAACTCCGAGCAGAAGTGCACGTGCGTGCCGACGACGGTGTAGAAGAGCGGGCACACGCCGAAGCGGTCCCGGCCCAGGTAGAGGCGGTCCTGGGCACGGTCGTGGATGGCGGTGGCGAACTGCCCGTCGACCATTTCGAGGCCGGCGGGCCCGTACCGGGCGAAGAGTTCCGGCAGCACGGCCACGTCGACCCGGTTGTCGGGCCGTGTGCCTCCGAGCCGGGCGCGCAGGTCCGCGCCGTTGTAGATCTCGCCGTTCGTCATGGCCACGTACCGGCCGCTGGGGTCCTCGGACGGCTGCCAGCCGTCCTTCAGCGCGGTCATGCCGAGGCGGCCGAGTTTCACCGACAGGGTGGGTGTGCTGAGTGAGTAGGTCTCGTCCGGTCCCCGGTGGATCAGCCGGGCGTGCATCGCGGCGGCTACGGACCGGTCCAGGGTCTTGTCCAGGGCGTAGGTCCCGCACAGGCCACACATGCTCACACGCTCCGTTCCCGCAGTCGGCCGGCGAGCTCCCGCAGGTCCGCCGCCCGCAGCACGTCGCGGACTCCGGCATCCGCCCATCCCAGCTTCTTCAGGCCCGACACCAGGACGACGGCCGAGGCCGAGTCGCCGCCGACGTCGAAGAAGTTGTCGTCGAGACACACGTCCTCGACGCCGGTCAGGGTGCGTACCAGGCGCAGCAGCTGCTGGTCGGGGGTGTCGGGCGCGTCCGTGGTGGCGCGGGTGCGGCGGCTCGCCCGCAGGGCGTCCCGGTCGACCTTGCCGTTCACGGTGTGCGGAAAGGCGTCGACCTGCTCCAGCACCGACGGGATCTTGTACGGGTCGAGTACGCCCTCCAGGTGCCGGCGTACGGAGCGGGGGCCGGGGTCGCCACGGTAGTAGCAGACCAGGGTGTCCAGGTCGGTCGGGTCGCCGCCGTCCTGGGCCTCGGCCACGACCACCGCGTCGCGTACGTCCGGGTGCCGGCACACCGCGGTCTCGATCTCGCCGGGGTCGAGGCGATAGCCGCGGACCTTCACCTGCCGGTCGAGGCGTTCCACGAAGTGGAGCCCCTCGTCGCGGAGTTCGACGAGATCGCCGGTGGCGTAGGCGCTCGTACCGTCCGGCCCGAGGAAGGGCCGCACGCCCTGTGCGGTGAGGTAGCCGGCTGCCACGCTGGCCCCGGTGACGACGAGTTCACCTTTGCGCACCCCGGTGCCGGTGGCTCCCGTGGCCGGTTCCCTGATGAGGTATCCGCAGTCGCCCACGAGATCGCCGAGGGGTACCGCTTCGCGGCAGTCGTCCGGGTCGAGCGCGTCGCTCAGCAGGTTGCACACCGTGGTCTCGGTGAGGCCGTAGGCGTTGTGGAAGCTCGCCACCTTCGACCAGGTGCGGATCACGGCGGGGCGGCAGGGGCCGCCGCCGTTGATCACATGTTCCAGGTGCATCGCGTCACTGGGTTCGGTCACCGTCAGGGCGAACGGAGTCGTCTTGAGGTGGGTGATGGCGAACCGCTCCAGTGTGTCGCGCAGCACGGCGCCGGGCGCCAGGTGTGCCTCGTCCAGTACAACGAGGCAGCCGCCCGCGGTCAACGTCCAGAGGATCTCGGTGATGCAGCCGTCGAAGGTGAGCCGGGCGAACTGCAGGGTCCTGCTGCCCGGCCCGACGGCGAGGCGGTCGACGTGATCGCGGATCACCGGGGCGAGGGGGGCCACCCTGACGAGCACGCACTTGGGCGTTCCGGTGGACCCCGAGGTGTGGATCGCGTACCCGATCTCACCTTCCTTGAAAGGGAGTTGGGACGACTCGTGGGCCGCTCCGGCGGGCCGGTCCGCGTCGGAGCGCCAGTCTCCCCAGTCTTCGGGGATCGGTACGAACTCCGCCGGGCCGTCCCCGTGGGGACCGCGTGCCATCAGGCGCACACCCAGGAGCCCGGTCTTCTCGGCGTTGGACGAGGCACTGTCACGGGCGTCGACGAAGACGAACGGCCGGGCGGCCTTCAAGGCGCCGACCATCGCGATGACCGCTGCCGGTCCTCGGACGCTTTCGAGGGCGATGAACTCACCCGGTGCGGTCAGGTCCTGTAATCGGCGCGCGAACTCCTCGGCACGGGCACCGAACTCCCGGTAGGTGATGACCGTTTCGGCGGTACGCAGCGCGTCGTGGTCCGGGAATTCACGTACGGCACGGTCCAAGGCCTCGACCACGGACCCGTCTCCCGAGTACTCGCTCCCGGGCGGCAGGTCAGCCTCCTTCGCCATGTCGGCCTCCTTCGCCGTGAGTTGTGGGGCGCCGTATCTCCTGGGGGCGCTCCTCGTCCTTGCGCACCGGGTGTGTCAGGGTGCCGACGTGTTCCACGACGGCCTGCACCGTGTCGCCGGCCGCGAGCGGCGCGGCCCCCGGGGTACCGGTGCAGATCACGGTGCCGGGTTCGAGGGTCCGCCCCGCGCTGAAGTACTCGACGAGACGGTCCAGGCCGAACTTCATGTCGGCGGGCGTGGCAGCCGCCACGGTCTCTCCGTTGCGCACGGTGGCGACCCGGAGCGACGCGAGGTCGGCGTCACTCAATTCGTCCAGGGTCACCAGGACGGGTCCGACGCTGCAGAAGGTGTCGAAGCCCTTGGCCCACGGGATGTGGCGGGGATTCTCCCGGATCACGTCCTCCGCGGTCATGTCGAGCACGGCGGTGACGCCCGCCACGACGGAGCGCCACTCGGATCGATCGACGTTCTTGCAGGGGGTTTTGATGACGAGCCCCAGCTCCGCTTCCGCCGTGACGCGCCCGGACTGGCGGGGCAGCTCGATGTGATCGCCGTTGCCGATGAGGCAGTTGGCGGGGCGCAGATAGGAGCCGGGCCCGGAGCGGGGCTGCTCGGACTCCAAGTCCTCGGAGTGGCGCCGGTAGTTGAGACCGGCTCCCCAGATGTCGGCGCCCGGGTCGACGATCGTGGCGGCGCGCTCGAAGTCCGGCCGTACGGGGGCGAGTTCGCCCGCCTGCCGTTCGACGGACTCCTTCAGCGCCCGCAGGTCCGCGTCGTCCCGGACCAGTTCACCGATCCGCGTGACGCTCTCATAGCCCTTGATGTCCGACAGGGCGAACCATTGACCCTCGTGGCCGACGGCGATGCCGTGGCCGGAGGCGGAGTTGCTCGACTTGGCGATTCTCATGCTGCTCTCCCAGGGTAGGGCGGGCCGGGACCGGCCCACCGATCGACTGGTGGTCGGCCGCCCGCGTCTCAGGCGCTGATCTGGTGTGCGGCGGTCCGGAAGTCGTCCTGGCGCGGGCTGTGATCGGCGATCCGTACCGCGGTCTCCATCAGCCGCGCCGGATCGGTGTGGTACTCGCCCGCCAGCTCTTCCACCAGCGGGAAGAAGCCCGAGTGGATGCCGATCACCGCGCCCAGGACCTGCATGGTGCGGTCCTCGGGGAGGGCGACCATGTTCGCCCGGCAGTACGCGGCGAGCTTTGCCAGTTCCGCGTAGTCGAAGAGATCGGATCCGAGGATCTTGAGGGCGCCGGCGAGCGACTCGATGGCGGCGTTGCCCGATCCCCGGCCGATGCCGTCGAGCGTGGCATCGACGATGGTGGCCCCCGCCTGTAGGGCGGTGAGGCTGTTGATGTTGGCCATGCCCAGGTTGTCGTGCCCGTGGAAGCCGACGACCGGGAAGTCCTGACGTACCGCGCTCACGTACGTCTGCACGTCGGCGGGCAGCATGGCGCCGTAGGAGTCGACGACGTAGACGCCCGCGATGTCGGGGCTCAACCCGTCCAGCAGGCGCACGAGTTGGCGCACGGGCGTGGCGCTGGACTTCATGAGGTTCAGATAGACCTCTCCGCACAGCTCGGTGGCGCGCCGCAGGTAGTCGAGGTGCTCGGGGACCCGGTCCGGCTCCATGCCGATGCGGATGAAGGACATGCCCCGTGCGCTCAGGTCCTCGACGGTGCTCAGGCGGGTGAACTCGGGCTGTGCGAACATCCCCCAGGGCTTGTCGGTCAGGGTGGCCGTCGCTATCTCGGCCCACCGGTAGTGGCCGATGTTGCACGCCTTGATCCCACTGCGTTCGGCCTCGAGACCGATTCCGTGACCCACCTCCACCTTGGCCACCGGAATGTCGTTCAAGCGGGTGAGCAGGTTCGTCACGAACCCCTCGTCGAGCTGGAAATCGACGGCGTACGAACCGTCGCGCAGTGTGCAGTCGAGCAGCTTGATCGTCGGCGCTTCGTCGAGCCGACCGTCCAATAAGGACATGACGTCACTCCTTGGTTCTGCTTGATGGAAAGACCATGCGGAACGCGCGAAGGAAGCAGGCGAGAGGCGAGAAGTAGGGGGCGGGAAGCGGGAAATGGCACGGGAGACCCCGAGAAGTGCGCGGGTACTCGGCCGGGCGCGGACGGGCGGAACACGCAGGGGGCGGACGTCGTCCTACACTCCTGCGCGGATCCGGACTCTCTCCACTTACCGCCCCCAGATTCATCGGGCCTGCTGCGTACTCGGTGGGAATGCCGACCGGGATGGCACATGTGGATCACAAGCCCACCGGCACGTAGATATACGCGTTCCCAAGCGCTGGTGCCGTAGACACCGGAATTCCCTTTGTCCGAATCGGACGCCCGAAACCCGGCGCGATCCCCACACCCGGCCCCCGGGCGTGGCAGGGCGTTCGGCCACCCACCGCGATGCTCCCCCTGATGGGGGCCTCGGCGCGCCGGGCCGCCCCCGGCCCGGCGGAAGAGGGTCCCGCAGCAGTAGTACGGACAACCCGGCTTCTGGAGGTGGTGAGTTCAGGTCGACGTGCCGCCAGACCCCCAGGGCGCTCTTGACGTACCGGTCCTCACGCCGTCCAGATCCGGAGTGGGGACAGACCGATGCCTCCTCACACCACGGAGGACCGGCGCCGCCTCACCCAGAGCAGCAGGACGACCGAACACAGGGCCGCGCACGCACACCACGTCGAGACGTACTCCTGCCGCCACAGCGCGAAGGTCACCGCCGCGCCGATGGACACCAGCACGCCGAGGAGGACGAGGCCGCGGTCTCCGGACAGGAGGAGGGAGCCGATGGTGGCGAGGAAGTAGCCGGAGACGATGAGCCCCGCCAGCGGCAGCCCCAGGGAGTACCCGACGGTGTGCCCGCGGATCTCGGCCGTGACCGTACCGGTGGCGAGGGCATGCGCGAGCGCTGCCGCGGTCGCGACTCCCGCCGCCAACGGGACCAGCAGGCGGCGGCGTGCCCGCGGCGGCGCGACGCACAGCACGGCGGCGGGCAGCCACAGGGGCAGCAGCGGGAGCGCGATGACGGCCCAGGCGACAGTGGCCGGGCCACCACCGCCGTCGCGGTGCCAGACGACGGCCTCGATCATCTGGTGGAGCCCCAGAAGGACGGGCAGGGCCGCCATCGGCAGATCACGCGGGCGCCGGGCCGCACTGGCCACCGTCGCTGCCCCCACCGCCGTAATGACCCCGCCCGCCACGAGGTCTGCCGTCGCACTCCAGCACATGACGGCAACGCTACGGCCGCGTCGTCGGGGTGGCTCCGCGAGTGGAGCCGGAAGCAGCGACGTGAGCCGGGCGAAGTCGACGTATCCGCAGGCCAGGAGCGTCTCTCCGCGCGGGCGCGAGATGGTCCGAACGGCCCTGGAGTTGACATGCAAGGAAATACTTGCACGATAGTGGTGTGAGCGATGAGATGGACAGGGTCTTCAAGGCCCTGTCCGATGCGACCCGTCGGCGTCTGCTGGACCGGCTGCACGAGAACAACGGCCAGAGCCTCAGTGAGCTGTGCGACGGCCTGGCGATGTCCCGCCAGGCCGCCACCCAGCACCTGAGCCTGCTGGAGGCCGCGAACCTCGTCAGCACGGTCAGAAGGGGCCGGGAAAAACTCCACTACCTCAATCCCGTACCGCTCCACGAGATCCAGGAGCGGTGGATCGACAAGTTCGAGCGTCCGCACCTGCGGGCTCTGAGCGCACTCAAGCAGAAAGCCGAGCACGCGATGTCCCCCAAGCCGAAGTTCGTCTACACCACTTACGTCGAGGCGACCCCCGAAAAGGTCTGGGAAGCGCTGACCGACCCCGAGACGTCCGCCGCCTACTGGGGCCACAGCAATGTCTCGGACTGGCAGCCGGGTTCCACCTGGGAACACCGTCGCCTCGACGGCTCCGGCGTCGCGGACGTGGTGGGCACCGTCGTCGAATCCGTACCGCCCAAGCGCCTCGTCATCACCTGGGCCGAGCCCACCGACGACCACCCGGACAGCCCCTCCACGGTCACCTTCGACCTCAAGCCGCTGGGCGGCACCGTCCAGCTCACCGTCACCCACGAGAATCTGCGGGACGAGGCCGAGTTCCGCCAGGCGGCCGGGGGCTGGTCGGCGGTGCTGTCCAACCTCAAGACCTACCTCGAAACGGGCAAGCCCCTGTCCCTGCCGGCATGGTCCTGACCACCAACCCCAGCTGATCGCGCCGCCGGCGCGACGGTCCGGGGCGGCCCACGCGGTCAACTCCGCGCCGTACGTGGCATGTTGTCGCTATGCCGTGCGACGGCACCCGGCGAGCAGGGTTGCGACCATCCGCTTGGCGTCGTCCCGGTCGTAGTCAGGACCGGTGATGCAGAGGTTCCCGATGGCGCGCATGAGCGTGTAGGCGGTGATGTCTGCGCCGAGTTCACCGGCGTCGGCACAGGCGTCGAGCAGTGTCGCGCAGGCCGGGACGAGCGTGTCGAGCATGAGGGCGTGGAGGTTCTCCAGCCCTGGATCACCGGACCCCAGGGCGGCACCGAGGCCGTGCTTGGTGACCAGGAACTCCACGAACGCGTCCACCCAGCGGGTCAGCGCGGCGAACGGCGACGCCGACTGTTCCAGGAGGCGGGCCGAGAGCGCGGCACAGGTGTCGATCTGGTGCCGATAGACCGCGCTCACCAGGTCCGCCCGCGTCGGGAAGTTCCGGTAGATCGTGCCCACTCCGACACCGGCACGTTCGGCGATGTCGCGGACCGGCGCCTGGACGCCCTGGTCCACGAAGACCGCCGCCGCGGCCGCCAGCACGGCACTTCGCGTGCGTTCCGCCTGCGCTTGGCGTACTCCGACCGGTTCCGGCACGAGGCCCTCCTTTACTCACGGAACAATGTTCCGCTAAGTTGGCGGAACGGCGCTCCGCCAAAGTATGGCAGAGCGACTTTCTGGGAAAGTGCAGGTCCCCCATGCCTTCCAACCACCCCGACCAGCGGATCATCGCGGTCAAGCCCATCACCGTCCCCGCACCCGACCGGGGCGTCGACCTGCAGGTGAAGGTCACCGCCCCCCTGTCGGGCCGGAACCTGCCCGTCATCGTGTTCTCGCACGGCAACGCATGGTCCCTGGACGGATACGAGCCCCTCGTGGACCGGTGGGCCGCGGCCGGATTCGTCGTCGTGCAGCCCACCCACCTGGACTCCCGCCGCAACGGCATCGGGTGGGACGATCCGCGCTTCGCCACGATCTGGCGGGTCCGGATCGCGGACCTCCACGCGGTTCTCGACGGCCTCGACGGCGTCCTCGCCCAAGTCGACGGCCTGGCGACCCGCGTCGATCGCGGCCGCACAGCGATCGTCGGCCACTCCTGGGGAGCCCAGAGCGCCGGCGCGATCCTCGGCGCCCGCGTGCTCGACGCCGACGGCCTGCCGGGAGAGGACTTCTCCCACGCCGCGGTCTCGGCCGGCGCGCTGATCGGCGCGACCGGCACCGGCGACACCCTCACCCCGTTCGCGGTCGAACGCCTTCCCTTCATGCGGCCGGACTACTCCGCCATGACCACCCCGGCCCTGATCGTCGCGGGCGGCAAGGACCAGTCGCAGCTCTCCACCCGGGGACCCGAGTGGTTCACCGACGCCTACCACCTCAGCCCGTCCCCCAAGGCCCTGCTCTCCATCGTCGATGGCGAGCACACCTTCGGCGGACTCGCCGGTGAGATGGTCGCCGAGACCACGGACGAGGACCCCGCCCGCGTCGCCCTCGTCGCCGATGCGATCTCCGCCTACCTCTTCGACGCCTTCGAGATCAGTGGTGCTGCGTGGACGGACCTCGGCGCAGAGGCCGCCTCGGGCGATGGCGCCTGGAGCATCTCCAGCAAATGAACCCGGCCAGGCTGCCGCGCCGGCGGCCTGGCCGGTTGCGGTGGGCGCGAGTCGGACGATTCCGCACGTGCCCCCGCCCTCCGGGTGCTACCGCACCGCGGCACTGGCCAGGACCGCATCGACCTCGCGACTGTCGCTCGGTCCGGGCGACTCCGTGACGCCGAGGAGGAAGGCCGACCGGTCACTGCTCAGTGTGACAAGGGTGAAGCGGATCCGGCCGGACGTCCCTGTCTCACCGCGCACGCTCAGCACCACCGTGTACGCGGCACGGCCACTCACCTTCGTAGCGCCGGACTCCTCCAGCGTCGACTTGTTGTCCGGGTAGAAGAACTCCGCGTTGGACCGCGCCGCACTCTCCGTCCGCTGCCGCAGGGCCGACTCCGCAACGGGCCCGCCCCGCCCGGCCAGCACGACGGCGCCTCCGTTCCCCTCTCGGCCCTTGGCGGCGTCCGGAGCGCTCGTGGCGATCGAGGAAGTGAAAGCCTGGATCAGGTCCTTGCCATCGTTGACCTTCCAGCCTTCGGGCACACCGTACGAAAGGCCTGCCGCGCTGTCCGTCACACGCGGCCGCCCGGCCAACGGGGAGTTGGAGTCGCTCCGGCCGAGCCACCAGTGCGCCGCCCCGCCGAGAAGCGCCACAACCAGGACGGCGACAGCCGCGACGACCCATGCGCGGCGCGAACGACGTTGCCCGGGCGGGAACGGAGGCATCGGCGGCAGGGGCAGGTGATAGACGGCAGGAGGTGTTGTCATGGCCCCAGCTTCCCGCCGCTGACCGAGCACTGACCTGAGCCACCGTACTCAGATCCGTACTCAGGCACTCAGGTACACAGACAGTCCGACGCTCGACAGTCGGGCACTCAGCGCCAACTCCCCCGGCGCAACGCCCCCGAGGGTGGTGGTGGGGCCACCCCGCCCGGTGTCCAGGCCCAGGGACGTCCGGTGTCCAGGCCCAAAGACGGCAGGCGCTCCGCGCAGCAGAATCCACGTATCCCAACCAACCAGCAACCAGCAACCAGCAACCAGCAACGGACAGTTCACACACCACCTGGGGGAAACATCGTGAACGAACGTGGAGCAAGGCGTCTGACGGGACTGGCGGGCATCCTCTCCGCAGCCGCCCTCATCGTCGAAGTGCCGCTGTATTTTCTCTACTCCGGCCCACCGCCGGACTCGAACGTGCTCGCGCGGCTGCTGGTCGGAATACTCGCGCTGGCATTCCTGATCGTGTTCGCAACGGCCTTCCGGGAACTGGTCAAAGCGGCGAGCCCGTCCCATGAGTGGGTCGGCACGATGGCCTTCGCATCGGGACTGGTCTACGCGACGATCACTCTGGTATCGAGCGGGCTGGAAGCCGGCGCGGTCATCGCCGCCGACCACCCGATCGACCCGACCATCACCGTCACCGGCACGTACATCCTCTACGGCACGATCGGCCGCGTCATGCTGGCACTGTTCCTGATCGCACTGGCCTACGCGGTCTCCCGAACCAACCTGTTGCCGCGCTGGACCGGCCGCTCCGCCCTCGTGCTGGCGGCGGGCAACCTGGCTTTCGTGCCCTCTCTGTTCTTCGGCAACAACCCCGCACACTTCTACGCGGCGAACGGCTGGGGCACCACCGCCCTCATGGGCGCGATCTTCAGCTACTGGCTGCTCGGGCTCGGCATCTCCACCTGTCGCAGCGCCAACCACAACAGCACGCCCGCCCCCTCACCGGCTCTGCACCACTGACACCGATGGGTCACGGTCGGTCCAACTCCCTCGGTATGGACGGGACTTGTCGATGGGCTACCCGCTGCGAACGTGTCCGCGCCAACAGGGTTTCCTTGAGAGGCGCCATCAGCCCTCGAAGGGAGGCCGATCACCCCGAGGCCGACGCCGCCTGACCCGCCGCTACACGCCGGTGGTGCCGTCAATGCGTTCTCGGACCAGATCCGCGTGGCCGTTGTGGCGGGCGTACTCCTCGATCATGTGGACGTAGATCCAGCGGAGGCTGACATCCTGGTCCATGAAACGACCGGTATCGGTCAGGGCACGGTCGGCGCAGCACTCGCGAGCGCGGGCGATCTCGGCGTGCCAAGTGGCAAGGGCATCACGCAAAGAGGCGCCTTCGGACAGCTCGAAGCCGCCGTCGGGACCGCGCGGGTCGGCCTGCGGGTCGTAGATGGGCGAGGCCTGCTCTCCGGCGAACACTCGGCGGAACCAGTTCCGCTCCACCTCGGCCATGTGCTGGACGAGGCCGGTCATCGTAAAGCCGGACGGTGGCACAGATGCGGCAGCGGCCCGCTCGTCGTCCAGGCCCTCACACTTCATGGCGAGTGTGGTGCGGTGAAAGTCGAGCCAACTCTCCAGAGTGGTGCGCTCGTCGGCATTCAAAGGCGGCATGGGACGTTCAAGGATGCTCACGGCTCCATTGTCGCCAACGGGCCGACACCGTCGGCAAATGGGAAAGCGGGCGGGCCGGCTTGGAGCAGCCGCTCCGGGGCTACTCGGAAGCCACCAGGACTTCCCAGATCAGCATCGTCGGACCGATCACCGCGGCTGCCGCCAGCAGCGCGCCCACTCCGCCAAGGAACCGCGCCTTGACCGGCCGCCTGCGAGGGTCCGCGCCTGCGGCCAGGAACAGCAGCACGGCCGACGGCAGGAGCACGACCGTCCCCAGCATGCAACCGAATACCACCCAAAATATGCTGGTGGAGGCCACACCAATACAGATCCGGACGAACTCCTCGCGTCGCCGCAGGACCAGCAAGGGCGCCGCCAACGGCAGGCCGCAGAGCACGAACACAAACAGAACGAACGTGTTTTCCACGCCCATGGCCAGCCAAGGAAGGATTGCCACAAAGGCGCTCACCGCCAGAGCGATCTGCCACCCATGGGCCCGCCCCGCATCCATCGACTCCGTATCCACAAGGCCCCCCAGGCACTCGACACGCACGCGACACGTACAAACTTGAACGCGTTCAAGATATCTGTTCGTCAGAGTGCCCGTACTCGGACCTCCCCCGTACGCGGCCGGGCCGCCCGGTTCCCGGCATCCACTGGGCACTCGCCCATCCGATCGAGGAGCCCGCCCGGCACGCGGGCCACGCGGACGCCCTTCGCGAACCCGTCGACGGGACGCCCGGCCACGGGACCATCACCTCCGCCGCCAGTTCCGCACCGGTGGAAGACGGCGACCTTTCCGCCCACACTGCCACCGCTCCAAGCACCCGAGCCGCGGGGTCTGTTGGGGGACGGCGGCATCGGCGTTCGTGCCGGATCGGACGGTTCGCCGCACCCAGTGGGTCCGGCTCAACCTGCTCCGCGACAAGGCCGGCTCCTCGCCCCGAGACCGACCTTTGGCCGGTTCACCGGCCAAAGCGATCAATTCAGGATGGAGGTGGGCCGGAACGTACGGCAGACTGGGCGGGTGACCACAGACCCAAGCAGTCCCCTGGACAACGACGCGCCTTCCTTCAGCTCCCCGGAGTCGGCGCGTCCGCGTCTGGCAGCGCCCCGCTCCCAGGCCGCTGCTCCACCCGCCACCTTCCTCGAGCCCAAGCTCAAGCCCGGCCTGCCGGGCGACACGGCCATATCCTGATCACACGGCAGGCCTCATGCCGGGCTCGGTACGGATACCGTGCTCCAGCTCGGCACTGACACGGCAGACGCTACGACTGCTGCGCACGAACTCCTCGCGCGCAGCGGCTTGGTCGTCGATCAGCTTTGACTGCCGGTGGTGACATGTTCGGGGGTGCCGTACGGACGGTGTGAGCCGAGGACGAACACATCGAGGGCCGACCAGGGCCGGCGGCTGTTGGTGAGCACAGGCTCGAAGGTGGTGCGGACCATCACGGCCGCTTCACAGCCCGCCAGGAACTCCCCCGCGCACGACGACGCGGTCGAGCCACGGCCGGCACCCGGTGCGGGGGCACTGCCGCTGGCTCGACCGCGTCACCGTGGGAGACCTCCTCACCTTGGAAGCCCCTTGAAAGCACCTTGAAAGGTCTCGCAGCCGGCGCGAGTCGGTCCCGCGTAACACGGGACGCGCCCTACCGCCGAGAACCCGATGCGTCGGCGTGCCGACGCAAACCGCGTGGGGCGGACGCCCCGGCTACGCACTCCCCCGGTCTCATCGGGCGGTCGGATCAGCGCAGACCGGCGAAGAGGTCGTTCTCGGGCAGGGGCGCGCCGGTGGTGTCCTGGACGCGGACGAAGGTCTCCACGCCCATCAGCTCGCCGAACTTCTCCTTGCCCATCTTGAGGAAGAAGATGTTCTCGCCCTGGCTGGCATGCGCGGCAAGCGCGTCGAACTTCTGGCCGCTGAACGCGGTGGTGTCCACCCATGTGGTGATCTCGTCGTCCGGGAGGCCGATCTTGGCCATCTCGGCCGCCTCCGCAGGGTCCGGCTCGGGCATGTCCCCGTTGAACTCGCGCATGATCTCCCCGAACCGCTGCATCGCCGAGCGGGGCATCGTCGTCCAGTACACCTTCGGTGTCAGGTCGGTCATCTCCAGCGCTGCCGTGGTGATGCGGTTCGCCTGGATGTGGTCGGGGTGGCCGTAGAAGCCGTTCTCGTCGTAGGTGACGACCACGTCGGGCCGGTAGTGGCGCATGAGTTCCGCGAGTCGAGCGGCGCCGTCAGCCACCGGGGTCTGCCAGAACGAGTCGGGGGCGTCGTTGCTCGTCCAGCCCATCATTCCCGAATCGGCGTAGTCGAGCAGCTCCAGGTCGCTGATCTTCAACACATCGCAGCTGGCCTCCAGTTCGCGGCGACGCATCGAGGCAACGGCCGCCGGATCGTGTCCGGCATCGCCCGGCTTGAGGCCTCCGGGTCCGTCACCGCAACCGCCGTCGGTACACGTCACGAGCACCGTGCGAATGCCCTCCGCCGCATAACGGGCGAGGATTCCGCCAGTGCTGGTGGCCTCGTCGTCGGGGTGGGCGTGCACTGCCATCAGGGTCAGCGGCCGGTCAGCCATGAAAAGTCCTCCTGCTAGGAAACGCATTGGTCCGATTGCGCGACGGTGTGCCGCGATCCCGAGGCTCGATCCTGTCAGGGCGGACGACCTCACGATCCCCCTCCCCCGGACGCGTGGCGCCGGTCCCTCCCCAGATGCAACAGCAGCGAAGTGACCACCTGTTCCCGCTACGGGATCTTCAGTCTCGTAGAGAGCGGCACGACATATACTAAGGCTGGTTGATAAGGTAGCCTTAGCATATGGGCGATGAACTGAACCCCGGCGAAGTCGCGACCACCTTGCTGGCGAGCCTCAGCGTGCTGGTGCGACGGGTGCGTCAGGTGCCGGTCGAAGGCGGACTGACGATGCCCGAGCGGACCGCGCTGTCCCACCTGGCCCGCTCGGGGCCCACGACCTCTTCGGCGCTCGCCCGGGAGGTGCAGATCACCGCGCAGTCCATGGGGGCCACACTCGGTGAGCTGCGGGCCCGTGGCCTGATCGAGCGCCGCCCGGATCCCCATGACGGCAGGCGCGGCGTGATGTCGGTGACCGACGCCGGTCACCAGGCGCTCAGGGACAAGCGCAACGCACGGGCCGAGCTCATCGCCCGCGCCCTGACCAGCGGCGAGTTCACTTCTGCGGAGCTGGAGCAACTCGCGGCATCCGCCCCTCTTCTCGCGCGGCTGGCTCAGAACATCTGAGACGTCGACGGCATCGAGCGCTCATCGGCGGCATCAAGTGTCTGAAGGCGGCGGCGTACCGCCGACCTGGCGCGAAGAGACCACGAGGAATCACGAGGAAGCAGACCGATGACGGATCCTCCCCGGACGCGTGCCCCCGCCGGGGCACGCGGAACGGGAGTTCTTCCCGAACCTGATCTCCGGTCCTTTTCACTCGGGCCTGGTCGTCGTCTTCGCCTTCGGCGCCGCACTCGCCCTCCTCGCCGCGATCGCCTCCGTGCTGCGTGGGGCCAACCCCGCTGCCAAGACCGGCGGTCCACCGACAGGCACGCCCGCCGAGACCCTTGGCACGGAAGTACCGGTCGAGCCCAACAGGCCGTACGGGAGCGAACGTTGACGCCATCGTCGCCCAATCGGCTCGCCTTCAATCGGCTTACCTCCCCACCGGTTCGCCTCACAACCGGCTTGCCTCACAACCGTTCGCTTCCGAACCGAACCGCTTCTCTTCCCAACCCGGTGAACCGCCGGACCCCACAGGAGAGCCAGCCATGACGCTGACAACCGTCGACACCACGCCCGCGCTCGTCGTGATCGATCTGCAGAAGGGCATCGTCACGGCCCCCTCGGACGACGGGACGACCGCGGCGGTCACCCAGGCCGCCCGCCTGGCCGCCGAGTTCCGGCGGCACGACCTGCCCGTGGTCCTGGTCAACGTCACCGGACGTGCGCCGGGGCGTACCGACCACAGCCGCCCGGTCCCCCGGACCGCACGGTCCGGGGGCGGGCGGCCGGCGCCACCCGCCGACTGGGCCGACCTCGTCGACGAACTCGACGTGCGACCGACCGATCACCTGATCAGCAAGCGGCGGCGCAGCGCGTTCCACGACACCGGTCTTGACACGCTCCTGCGGGACCTGGGCGTCACGCAGGTCGTGCTCGCCGGCATATCGACGAGCTCAGGCGTCGAGTCGACCGCGCGCTCGGCCTGCGATTACGGCTACCACGTCGTCCTCGCCACCGATGCCATGACCGACCCCGATGCCGAGGCCCATCGCCACAGCGTCGCGCGCGTCTTCCCCAAACTCGGCGAGACCACCACCACAAGCGAATTCATCGACATGCTGGGAGCAACCCGATGACACTGCTCGGACGACTTCTCAAGAACCGCAGGGCGGACGAGACCCAGGCCGCCTGGCACCTGCCCAACCTGCGGGGCCCGGAAGGACCGACGCTGACCAGCGACCAGTTCGGCGACGGCGACACCATGCTGCTGGAGCACTGCGGGAAGCACATCGGCGGCCGCGACCTGTCGCCCCGCCTGACCTGGTCCCCGCCGCCGTCCGGCACGGCACAACTCCTGCTGGTCATGGAGGACGTCGACGTCCCCATGGCCAAGCCCGCCGTGCACTGTGTCGCCCTGATCGATCCGTCGTGCGATCACTTGGAGCCGGGTGCGCTCGACGCGCGGCAGCCCGGACGCGGAGTGCGGCTGATGCGCTCCACCATCGGACGCGGTTACCACGGCCCGGGCCCGATCAAGGGCCACGGGCCGCACCGCTATGTGTTCCAGCTGTTCGCCCTGGCGACCCCCGTGGACAACGGCGACGACGCGAGACCGGCGGACCGGGCACGGCCTCGCGCCCTCCTCGAATCCGTCACCGGCCCCGTCCTCGGCCGCGCCCGACTGACTGGCGTCTACGAACGCTGAGGTCGGGGATGGTGATCCCCGATGCCTCGCAACAATGAGGTCCGCGAGGGGCTGCCGATAGCAGGTGGGCAGGCCGGTCTCACGGGGCTCGGCGCACCGGGCTGGACAGTCCGGGCATCACTTCCCGGCCAGGCCGAGGTTGGCCCCGTCGCGGAGATCCGGGAAGCCCTGGGCGAGGACCGCCGCGGGTTCCAGGCACGCGTGGCGCGTGGCAGCCTTCGACGGGTTCGCCCCGCAGCCCAGCCGCTGATACGCGGCGGCAGAGTTCTGGATCTCCCGCGCCACCGAACGCAGGGCGGCAAAGCCCTCATGGCCGTCGACCTGGGCCAGGGCGAATGAGGCATCCGCATTCGTGCCCTTTGCCGCAGCCGCGCATTGCCGCGTGAACATCTTGGCGGACGCCGTCGCGCACGGCGAGTTGCTGCCGGACCCGAACCGCCCTTCGTCCAGGGAGAGTTGCGCCTCCACCGCGGAATTGACCTTCTCCGCGACCGCCGCCCTGTCCGACGCCGGTGCCGCGGACCGACCGGCGGGGGCGCCCGCCGAGGGAGTCACGTCCACGGTCGAATCCGGGGCCGTGCTGCCGCCCGAACCACCGCACCCCGCAAGCAGTGCGGCTACTGCCGTGACGGCACAGGTCGTCGACCACAGCCGTATCCGCTTCACGCGATCCACCCCCACCTCGGACATCGAGCGGGTCACCATAGCCTGCGCCCGCGCAGGCTCCGTCCATGGGGTCGCGGCCGCCGCTCCATCAGCGGTCTCCGACCGGCCGAGGCGGATCTCACAGGGCAACGGCGGGCCCTCAGGCTGACAGATCCGCGGCGAACGGGAAAGATCAAGCATCATGAACTCGTCAGAGATATCCCATCCCCCGATCTACCAGCGACTGATCAGCGAACGCGGCGACGTCCTCGCCGAGACCCGCACCGTGGCCGAGCAGGCGCAGCACGAAGCGCGCGAGGCGCTGGACTGGAGCGGGGTGCGGCGCGCCCACCTGCGGGACGACGACTCGTTCTCGGCCTTCGGCTGAGGAGCCCACTGCGCCGCGGGACGGGCCCCTGGGACATCAGGCGGGGGCGGGGCGGCGAGCTCGCCCGGTGCGAGCCGCGCGCCCCGTCGCTCTGGAGCGCCTTGGCCTGCGCACCGCCTGCCGCGCCGTCGTCACTTGCCGGGCGCGGCGCCCCCGGTCGCGTCCGCCGAGGCGGCCATCAGCATGCAGACGCCGGCCTCGCTGCCGACACGGGCGACGGCCACTTGGCACCTGGCACTCGACACTTGGGCCGCCGCCTTCGCCGAGTCACATCACGGCAAGGGCGTCACTCCCCCCGCAGGAGTATCTGCTCGAATTCGTCCGGCGCGTCACGCAGAACGTTGTGGCTGCTCTCCAGGACGTGGGTGCGCCACCCAGGATCCGCGGACAACTTCTCGTAGACCCCGGCGAACGGCGTGCCCGACCAGCCCGAAAGGTAGACGTAGTCCCGCGTCGTGACCCGGTCGAGACCCTCCCCGCCAAGGACGATGCGCTGGAGGAAGGACGCGAGGGGGTGCGCGGTCGTGCGGGCGTCCAGACCGGGCGGCGGCTGGACGGAGTGGCCGTCCCCCGCGGCGCCCTCAAGGAACAACTGACGGAACGCCTCCGTGGTGAGTTCCCAGCACGATTCGCCGTCCTGGGGTACGTAGGCGTCGCTGTAGACCAGCCGGCGCACCACGCCCGGGCCCGCCCGGTCGGCAACGCCCGTGATCACCATGCCCCCGTAGCTGTGCCCGACGAGAACGGCGTCGGTGACCTGCTCGGACGCCAGCACCGCGAGAACGTCCTCGATGTGGGTGTCGAGGTTGACCGCCGAGCCGTTGAGGTGTGCGCGCTCGCCGATGCCGGAGAGCGTGACGGGCAGTGCCCGGTGCCCCGCCTCCCGGAGCCGGGCCGCCAGCCCCGAGTAGTACCAGCCTCCGTGCCACCCGCCGGGAACCAGAACGAAGGTCGCCATGTCTGCCTCTCCTGTCACTTGGGTGCGGTCACTCTACGAGGGCCGTCGGCGCGCCGGCAGTGACCGTGACCGAGAAGCAGCTTCCCCTGCCCCTCTCCGCACGGAAGCCGTCGCGGAGTGGCGCCCGGCCGCCGCCGGGGTCAGCCGTACGAGAGGTTGGAGCACGGGTCGTCGTCGGCCGAGCGTGCCCCTCCAGCGATGTCGGAGGGCACCGCACTCGGCGTGACGGTCTTCTGCGCTACCGGGTCGGCGGCGTACGACTTGCCGAGAATCACCTTGATCCCGGGCGCGGCCGCGGCGGTCGCCTCCGCGTCGGTCAGGACCCGGGCGGCCTTCTCGGCCTGGTCCTTCTCACCGGGCCCGTACTCGATGACGGTTCTGGTCTGGGTCCGCACGAGTGCTGTGCCGGTGCCCGTGACCGTGAAGCCGTGCTGCTTGAGCGCTTCCGCCGCGCGGGCGGCCAGACCCGTGATGGTGGTGCCGTTGTACACGGCGACGGAGACGCCCTTCCCCGACACCGGTTCAGCGGCGCCCGGCGACGGAGCCGAGGAACCGGCCCGCTCCCCTTGGGGGCTCCCCGCGTTCTGCCCGTCGAGAGTGCGGTCGGCCTTGAGGGCGGCCCACAGCGCCTCGGCGTCCGGGTGGACGATCGCGACCCGAGCACCCTGATAGCGCCACGGCAGGGTGACGAACTTGGTGTTGTGCAGGTCGATGTTCTTCATCGACAGGGCGAAGGAGATCAACTTGTCGGCCGAGCCGAGTCCGGGGTCCACGGTCAGCGACTGCGTCGCGGCATCGGCGAGCGGAAGCAGGCTGGTGGGGCTCATGCCGTCGCTCTTGACCTTCTTCATCAGCGAGGCGACGAAGGCCTGTTGGCGTTTGATGCGGCCTATGTCGGACCCGTCGCCGATGCCGTGCCGTATCCGTACGTAGTCCAGAGCCTTCTGACCCGAGACGGTCTGTGGCCCCTTGGCGAAGATCTGCGTACCGCGGGTGGACCGATTGGGGTTGAGGTCCTTCTGGTAGACGTCCTGGGGCAGGCAGACCTGGACGCCGCCGACGGCCTCCGTCATCTTCGCGAACCCCTTGAAGTCGACGACCACGGTGTGGTCGACGCGCAGGCCGGTCAGCTTCTCGACGGTGTTCTGCGTGCAGGCAGGGTTGCCCTTGGCGGTCTGACCCACCGAGTAGGCGGCGTTGAACATGGTGTCGGTCTCTGGCTTGGTCCACGTGCCGTCGGGCAGTTTGCAGGCAGGGATGTCGACCAGGGTGTCCCGGGGTATGGAGACCGCCACGGCGTGCTTCTGGTCGGCGTAGACGTGGAGCAGGAAGGCGGTGTCGGAGCGACCGATGTCGTTCTTGTCGCCGCCGCCGAGATCACTGTTGCCGTCGGTCCGCGCGTCCGTCCCGATGACCAGGACGTTCGATCCGTTCGCCGAGGCGGGCGGCCGGTCGTCGGAGACGCCGTCGGCGGCGAACGTCTCGATGTCGCCGTCGAGTTGGATGTAGATCCACCCGGCGCCGGCCGTCAGCAGCACGAGCAGTGAAACCGTTACCGCGAGAGCGGCCTTCGTCTTGCGGCGGCCGCGCGGTCGGCCTGGCTCCGAAGTCCGCCCGCCGCCACTGCGCCGACTCGACGCCTTACGACTGCCTGCCATCCGCGCGCCCCTTGTCCGTACGGCTCACCAAAGAAGGGGTCGACTCACCCCACCCCGCAACACTTCCTCAGTTGCGCAATGTAGCAAGCTTTCTCGTGAGCGCACCCCGCCCGGACTACCTGGCGGGGCGGGACGAAGGCGTCATCGAGCAGAACGCGGGCGGGGCTCACGGGCTGGCCGGGTCGAAGCCGTACCGCACGGGCCGACCGCCGTCGGCGCCACTCGATGCATCCCGCCGCACTTCCTGTCGCGCGTCCCGGCGGTAGACGAACAGCGCATGCACGCTCACGGATTCCCCGCGGGACGGCTCCACCGCGCACGGGTACGTCACCTGCAACACCGTCGCCTGGCCGACGACCCGGATGCGCAGCCCGTGCGCGGGCCCCCCGTCGAGCTCGGCCAGTTCCCAACCCGCCCTGTCATTCACACTCATGGCAATACTTTATAGGTTGCGCAACTTGGCAATCCTGCTATTACGATGTGGCCGCCCACGCCTTCGCCCGGGAGGAAGGCGAAGGTCACCGACCGTTCGACCGCTGCCCCTTCACGGCGGGCCCAGGACGGCCATCGGCGTCAGCGGCGTGGAGGACTTCACGGACGAGGAGGTCGAGCTCGTCGGAGGTGGTCCGGTAGTTGCACACGCAGGCGCGCAGAACGGTGCGGCCCCGTGCGGCGACGGTGGCCAGGTAGGCGCGCCCGTTCTCCTGGACGCGGCGGGCGACGTGTGTGTGAAGGGCATCTGGTGCGACGCGCCGCGGGTCGGCGATGCGGAAGCAGGCGACCGGCCATGGGCCACCGGCCAAGAGGTCGAGCCGGGGTTCGGCGACGATGCGCTCCCTCAACTCGGCTGCGAGGGCGAGCTGTTGAGTGAGCATCCCGGCGACACCGTCGCGCCCCAAGTGGTGCAGCGTGGCCCACAGCGCCAGTGCCCGCGTACCGGGACGCGTCAGCTCAATGGTGGCGTGGGAGAGCCACGGCGCCGCGTCCGCTCCATCCGCTTCGTCCGCCACGAGGT
Organism: Streptomyces xanthochromogenes; assembly: GCF_014650455.1. GTDB lineage: Bacteria > Actinomycetota > Actinomycetes > Streptomycetales > Streptomycetaceae > Streptomyces > Streptomyces xanthochromogenes. The sequence continues at coordinate 153,725 of NZ_BMUZ01000004.1, forward strand.
AGGAAGCCTGGTGCGCGAAGGCTGTGTGGAGGTGCTCGGGATCGGGGACCAGGAGTGCTCCGCACCCCACCGGCACGCTCAGGGTCTTGTGCGGGTCCACGGTCATCGAGTCGAGGCCGCCGACGTCCCGGTAGAGGGGTGCGAGGGCAGGGACTGCGGCTCCGAGGCCGCCCCAGGCACCGTCCGCGTGATGCCACATGCCTGCGCTCCGGCACACCTCCGTGATCGGTTCGAGCGGGTCGACCGCGCCCGTCGCGGTGGTGCCCAGTGTGCTCACCGTGCAGAACGGCAATAGCCCCGCATCCAGATCGGCAGTGATCGCGGCCCTCAACGCGGCAGGGTCCATGCGATCCGACCCGTCGGTCGCGATGGGACGCAGCCGATGGGCCGGCAGGCCGATGCAGGAGGCGGCCTTGGCCACGGACATGTGGGCCTGGGCACTGTAGTAGACGGTGAGGCGGGCGTGGTCTCGGTCGTACGCGGCCCCGTCGCCGGAGTCCCGGCGGGTGAGGAACCAGGTGCGGGCGGTGGCGAGGGCCAGCAGATTGGCCATGGAACCACCGCTGGTCAGTACTCCCCCCGTGCCTTGGGGCAACCCGGCGAGGCTTGCGAGCATGCGCACCGTGCCGCGTTCCAGATCCATGAGGGCGTTCTCGCCCATGCCGCAGGTCGCGTTGATGGTGCAGGCCAGTAGCTCCGCGATGACCCCGGCCGGTGCGGGCGGTGAGTTGATCCAGGCGAAGAACGCGGGGTGCCCGTTCCCCGTCGGGTACGGGGCGATCTCGTCCCGTACGAACTCCAGCACCCCGCCGAGGTCGCCGGGCTCCCGGCCGAGCCGCCCCGCACGGAGGCGTGCCCGGTGTTCCGCGGGCATCGGCCGGTTCACCGGTCCGGCCGGCAGGTCGCTCAGGTAACGGGACGCCCACTCGGCCGCGGCTACGAGTTCGTCCCGCAGCACCTTCCGATACGCCGCGGGCGGCTTCGGGACAGAAGGCAGGAAGGTTTCATCGAACTGCTCAGGGTCCTGCGCGCAAATGGTGGGTCATGGTGACGGTCGGCCTCTCGTGGTAGCAAGGCCCGCTGGTCAGGACAGCAAGGCCATGATCGTAACGAGCCGTCCCGCAGGCCGACACGCGCGCCGGGACAACTCGGCCGACGGGGTGCCCAGTTGTCGCCGCCAGTCGGTCCGATCCCGTGCCCGCCCCCACGCCCTACGGGCGGGAGCCGGCCCGCCGGAGGATCTCGCCGTCCAGTTCCATCACGTCGCCGTCCACCCGCCCGGAATACGTACCCGCGGCACCAGTGAGGTCGACGCCCCGGCCACTCCGCGTCCATGTGCCGTGGTCGGGAGCACGCGGCCCCACGAAACACATCGCGCCCGGCGGGCAGTAGTACGCGAATCGCAGCTCGAACGTGCCATCAGCACGCAGGTCCACGCTGTCCACCCGCTTGGCGCCCGTCCCGGGCACCGACTCCCACACCCCCACCACCGATGAGCGGGCCCACGTGGCGGAGCTGATGCCGACGCCAGGCAAACCGGGCTGTGCGAGCGCCGTGTCCGACGCGGCGATGAGCGCGACCACGGGCAGCATCGCCCCCGCCAGCGTCCTGATCACCCTGATGTTCATCTCCATGGCAGCAGCCTGGCCCACCCGGGCGACCGAAGCCGGGCGCCGTGCCCGCACCTCACCCTCACGAGCAGCGTCTCGCCGAGGAGGGCGGGTCTGTTGAGCGTCCCGCACGAACGGTGGTGGTCCAGGCGTCCGTCTCCTGACGCCTGGCCCGCCATTGGCCCTTCCGCGTCCACCCGGGGTCAGGGCCTGATGCTCGCGAGTTGCACGAGCAGCAGGACCAGCCGGTAGGCGTCGGCGTAGTCGGAAGCGGTGAAGGCGACTTTCCGCCCACCCCCGGCACGCGAGACACCTGGCACGAGTGTCGCCAGGTCAACCATGTGCGGGCCGTAGAGATCGATCTCGACCTCCAGAGGTCCGGCCAGTGCGAATGGCGCGACCAGAGCGCGCTGCTCGATGGCTTTGGCAGCCGCCGTACGCAGACGCTCCCGAGCCTCCTCGGGGTGCACCGCCACGGCGGCGGTCTGGCCGAGGGCTTGTTTGACCGCAACAGTGACGGCCGAGGGCGCCAGATCAGTCAGTTCGGCACAGCGGTGTCATCACCGCTGAGCAACACGACCGGCACGCCCAAGTGGCCGGCCATGGCGGCGTTGAGGCCGATCTCGCCGAGGGAGCGTCCGCCGACGCGTACGTCCAGGATCGCGTCGCTCATGGTGTGTGCCAGGACGGCCGGGCCGCCTCCGGCTCGCGCGTGGTAGCCGATCAGCATGACCGCGTCGGTGTGCTCGTCGAGCCCACCCAGCATGCCCAGGGGGCGGGGTTTGCCACGAATCAGCCGAGCCCGCCGGTCGAGGTCCTCCGGCAACAGGTTGCGGAAAGGCCCGTGCGCGTCGGCGACCCAGACCTCGGCCGCCGGCTCGGCGTCCAGGACGCCCGCGATCACAGCGTTCGCCTCGGCCGTCATCAGCGCGCGACCCTGCTGGTAGTCGTAGCAGTCCGGATTCGTCTCGGCAGGATGCACGATCCCCGAGATGCCTTCCATGTCAACAGAGATCAGCACCTTCATAAGGAGGAGAGCCTATGCGCTCTGCGGGCCCCTCGGCACTCCGCCTCAGGCCGACCCGACGGACCAGGGTGCGCAATCCCCAACTCGGTTACTGGGACGGCCTTCTGGCATGAGACCCGTTGTTCAGGGGCAACCGCGCGCATGCACCCGGGTAAGGTGCGAGCACGAAAGCAGCGTTTCGCACGAGGTCCGGAACTCCGCTCTCGTCCTGCGGAACTGCCCGTTCGAGTCAGCCGTGCTCAGGTCCGACAGCCGACACCAGCACCTCACGTCCCAGCAACCGAGGCAACCTTCGGTCATGTTCGGGGTCCTCCAACGGCCTGTACGACGCCGTGCTCATCCTGACGACTGCGGCAACACCCCTGGCGCGGACGCTTAACGATGCCCACCGGCCCGTCGCCTCGAACACCGCGAAGATCCGGTCCCAGACCGTCGTGCCGTCGGCCCGATGCCGCTAGCGCGACCCCCTCCGTACGGAGAACTCGTTGCCGTCGGGGTCCCGTAGCAGCACCGTACTTCCTTCGACCTCAAGGGAGTTGGTCCGGCTCGCGCCGAGCGAGATCAGGCGGGCCACCTCCGCCTCCCCGTTGGTGCCGGCGGGCAGCATCAGTTCAAGGTACAGCTTGTTGGTGCCCGTCTTCGGTGCCACCGGCGGGCCGCCCCACGTGATCTTCGTGCCGCCGTCCGGTGACTGGATCGCGGTCTCCTGGTCCTGGTCCCAGACCAACGGCCAACCCAGCGCCTCGCTCCAGAAGTAGCCGACCTCCTGCGTACCGTCGCAGGCCAGGGCGCCGATGAAACCGGTGCCGGTGAGGAACTTGTTGCCCGCCTCGATGACGCAGAACTCGTTGCCCTCCGGATCGGCGAGCACCACGTGTCCCTCTTCCGGGCGTTGACCCACGTCGATGTGCGCACCGCCGAGCTCCAACGCTCGTGCCACCGTGTGCCGTTGGGACTCCGGGGAGGCGCTCGTCAGGTCGAAGTGCGCCCGGTTCTGGCCGACCTTCGGCACACGGCTGGGCAGGAACCGGATGCGGAACCCGGCAAGGCCGTCAGGACGAGGGGGCAGGATCTCGATGTCGTCGCCGCGCCCGTCGACCGCGTCCCAGCCCAGGACCCCGCCCCAGAATCGCGCCAGCCTCGACGGCTGAGCCGCATGGAAGCAGATCGCGAACAGTTGACTGGCCATACCTTGTGCATCTCCGATCCCCAGATGCGTGAGACGACGCCTCGCCCTTCCAGCGAGCGCAGCCTAGGGACGCTTGGTGGCAGCCGCATCCGAGTCTATCGAGGGGCCCGGCCCCTCCGCCGCGGTCGGTGAATCAGACATGCCTCGCGGCATCAAGCAGACGTCAAGCGCTATCGCGCGAGGAACTGGCCCAGTACCGAACCGACTTCGGCCGGGGCGTCCAGGGCGATGAGGTGAGCCGCGGTGGGGAACTCGACCAGGGTGGCACCCGGGATCGCGGCGGCGTAGCGACGGGCGATGTCCTGGAAGTCGGCGACGTCCAGCTTGCCGACGCCCACCAATGCGGGGACGGCGATGGCGGCGAGGTCTCCCGTCCCGGGACCCGCGGAGTGTTCGCCCACCAGGTCCTGGTTCAGGAGCGATGTCCGCAGCGGGCCGCGCAGTTGGTCGGCCAGTCCATCGGCCACGTCGGCCCAGCTGCGAGAGGGGCCACGCAGCCACATGTCCAGGTTGATGCTCACGGCGGCGTCCAGATCGCCCGCGCCCAGGGCCGCCGTCTCGGCCTCGTCGTACGCGATCATGTCCGCCGACCAGTCATAGCGCGGCCACGGCGCGGCAAGGATCGCCAAGGAGTGCACGCGTGCCGGGTGGGCGAGCGTGAAGTCCACGGCAACGCGGCCACCCCATGACGCGCCCACGAGCCGGACACGATCGTGACCGAGGTGGTCCAGGAGACGGCGCAAGTCGTCGCTCTCGCTGAACGGGCCGGTCGGCGGCGCGGATTCACCGAAGCCGCGCAGGTCGTACCGGATGACGGTGTGCTGCTCGGCGAGAGCCGGCACGACCGCGTCCCACATGCGGTGGTCGGCCACACCGGCGTGTATGAGCACGACGGGCGGCCCGTCGCCCCCTACGTCGTAGGAAAAGTGTCCAAGGTCATCACTGAGCATGTGCATGCGCCGATGATCGCAGTGTGACAGGGGCGCGGCCAACCGACTTCTGTCGGCGGCAGGTGCTGACCCCCAGAGGGGGGCGGTGACCTTCAGCGTCGGCGTATTAGCCGCGGCCTGGCGATCGTCAGGCGGAGGGTCGAGGGCTTGGCCTTCGGCATCGGCCGACTCGTCACGTCACGCGTCCGCCGGGCCCTCGCCCGGCTCCCGCCCGCCCGACCGGCTCCGCTCCCCGGTGCTGGGCAGACGGTATGTCCAGCACCGGACGAGCGGGGGCCTGCCGAGCCGGCCATGATGCGACCTGATGGCGGCTCGTGGTTGGCTGACGGTGCGTCATGATCCTTACAGGCTGCGCGCGGTGATGTCGCCGCTGGCCGTGGTCGCGTGGATGTTCAGGGCCGCCGCGGCGCCTTCGGTGTTGGTGAGGGCGTTGTGGATGCGGCCGTGGGAGGTTCCCGCGTCCAGGGTGGCGGAGGCTCCATGGGCGGCGCCGACCGTGATCCTGCCGGACTCGGTGCGGAGCTCCAGCGTGCCGTGCTGGGCCTCGGCGATGGTGATGTCGCCCGAGGAGACCCGGATCTCGCTGTTCCCGGCCAGCCGGCCGACCGAGACATCGGCGGCGTGGACGGTCAGGCGCAGGCCCGCGGTCTCCTCCAGCTCGACCGTGCCGTGCGCACCGTCGAAGGCGACATCGCCGAGGCGTCCGACCGTACGGAACTCGGTGCTGGCCGACTTCGCGTCGATCCGAGAGCCTGCGGGCAGCTCGACGGTCACATCGAGGGCGCCGGAGGAGCCGAAGTACTGGTTCCCGGCCGGTGCGGCCTCGATGCGCAGCACGCCGTCGTCGAAGGTGACCGCGGTCTGTTCCGCGGCCTTGACGTCACGGCTCTTGGAGGCGTCGGCGGCCTTGACCGCGACGGTGGTGTGGCTCTGGTCGGCGGCGACGATCTGGACGCGTCCGGCCGGGATGGCGAGGATCGCGGTGATCGGGGCGGTGGTGGCGAACTTCTGCATGATGGTGGGCTCCTGCGACTCGTTGTCTTCGACGCGGCGGGTGTCCGCCGTGTTGTTGAAGAGAGTGCGCCGGGCCGGTTTCAGCGGGGCGTTACTACGGTTTCAGCCGGCTTCAACCAGGAGCCCAGGGGTTGCGCGCGGGGAAGGGGGCCGAGCCGGCGGAGTGCGGTGCCGGCTCGGCCCGTCCGGGTCAGGCCGTCGTCGCCCGGCCCAGGTGGCGTACGAAGAAGTGGGCCGCGCTGTCCGCCTCGAACCGGGGCAGTGCCTTGTGGCGGCCCGCATTCGCGTGCAGCGTCTTGTCCTTCGAGGCGAAGGCGTCGAACAGGGCGAGGCCTTCCGCACGCGGGATGTGCTCGTCGTCCCACTGCAGGTCGTACTCGACGGGCACGGTGATCCGCTTCGCCGTCGCGGCCAGCGGATCGGGCCAGAACTGGCCGAAGACCGCGGCCCTGATGCGGGGTTCGGCAGCCGTGAGGGGGATGCCGATGGCGGTGCCCATGTTCAACCCGTAGTAGCCGACCGGGCCTTGGGGGCCGATCTCCGGCAGCTCCTGGAGTGCGTCCAGGGTCGCCCGCCACTCGGGTACGGCGCGCTCGGCCAGGTGGAGGTTGTACGGGACGACGATCGGGCCCACGGGTTCGCCCGCCGCCATCGCCTGCTGCATCAGGGCGATTTCGCGCTCGTCGTGGGCGGTGCGCGGGCGGCGGCCGTGCCCGGGGGCGTCGATGGTCGCGACGTTGAAGCCGCCGATGGCCACCAGGCGTGCCACACGGCCGGTCATCGCCGGGGACTTGTGGTGGTTGCCGCCGCCATGACCCATCAGGATCAGGGGTGCGCGTTCCGCGCCGGAGGCCGGCGACCAGAGGGCGCCGTCGAAGTCGCCGAGGGTGAACTCGCGCTCGACGATGCCGTTCGACGACGTTTCAGTGGTGAATTCAAGAGTATTCATGGCTGTTGCCTTTCGGGAGTGCCTGAGTCGAGGCGCTCCCGGCGACAGCTTCGTCAGTCGCCGACCGTGACGGAGAGGGGGAGCACCCACATGGTTACTGCGTTCATGGGTCTCACCTCCCGGTTCGGTGTCACGGCACAGCGAACGTTACCCGCCGGGGCGGGGGGCGCCAACGGGTTTTCCCGGTCGGCCGATGCTCCTGGCCGGCTCGGCTCAGCGGCGCTCGTCGCGCCCGTATCTGAGGTACGCGACAAGACCGACCACGTTCCCGAACGCGCAGATGGCGAGCCAGAGTTGAGGGGTCAGGGTGCGGGTGCGGGGGTGGCGGGAGATGTCCAGCATGCACAGGACGGCGGGGAGCAGGGCGATCAGCGGGACGATCGCCATACACGCGGTGGGGGCGGGGCCGGCCGGCATGATGAAGGCCTCTCTACGCGTCGGTGCAGCGGTGCTACGGGGTCTCCGGAGCCAGGATGAACAGGCCCGCGACCTTCTCATCGGTGTCGAACGCCACCCGGGCCTTCATGTCGCCCGCCTCGTAGTGCAGCGGGATGTCGACCACCGTGTGATCGCCGACCCGGCGGACGAACGGGGCGTCCTCGGCGAATCCCTCGAACGCCCCGACCAGGCCCGCGACCGTGGCCATGCCGCTGCCGCGCACTTCGTCGGTGAAGGCCTCAAGGACCTGGGCGTTGAAGTACGGCCTGGCTTCGTCCATGCGGTCGCCGAGAACGGCCTCGGCGATCTGCCGCGCACGTTCCGCCGCGTTCTCCATGCGTACCGTCTTGTCCATGGGTGCTCCCGTCCGGGGGTCGATCGGCTTGCCGAACCTCTGGAACGCGGCCTGGCGGGTGACGCCGAGCAGTTCACCGATCTCCTGCCAGGTGTGACCGGCGTCGCGGCTCTGCTGCACGGTGAGCTTCAGCACCTGTCCCGCCAGGCCGTCCACGTCGCGGGCGCGCCGCACCAGGTCGAGGTAGGCGGGCGGCTCCAACGGGCTGCCCACCGCCCCGGCCAGCGCCCCGGCCTGCTCGGCAAGCCGCGCTGTCAGCGTGCCGAGCGGCATCGTGGACTCCGAGTCATCGGTCATACGTAAAGCGTGCCTTTACGTCGATCCGGCGTCAAGGGTTCCTTGACGGACCCTTGACGCCGCCACGTCGAGCGATCGGCAGCCGGCCGCGCACATGAGTCCGGCGGATCAGCCGATCGTCAGAACCACAGCGCTTCCTTGCCGGCCGCCGTTCCCGCGGCCACCAGGCCGCCCAGGGTCAACTCCTGTGCCACACGCGGCAGTAGAAGACTCCAGAAGCGCGTCAGCGTGTCCGGGGACAGCCACTCGGGGTCCCGCCCGCCCAGCGCCTTGAAACCGGCCACGGCTCCCACGACGGCCAGTGTCGCGTCGCGCGCCGAGGCGTCCTGCGCCAATGCGCCCTCCCGGGCGGCCCTCGCGAACGCCGCCTCCACCCAGTCCCGCCAACGGGTGCACAGGTCCGTGCCCGTCCCCGTCGACCCGCGGCCGTCCCCCAGGTCGAACCCCGCCCGGAGCACTACGTCCTGACCGAAACCCCGCACCAGGGCGTGGCTCGTGTCGATCAGCATCTGCAGGGCGCCGCCGTCCCCCCGTTCGGCACCGCCGTCCGTGATCCTCGCCAGCCGCTGCGCGGCCGCCTCGCGCACCGCCTCGGCGAGGGCCGCCTTGCTCGCGAAGTGGAAGTGCAGCGCACCGTTGCTCACCCCGGCACGGGCACTGATCGTGGCGAGCGACGCCGTCTCGAAGCCGTCCCGGTCGAACAGCTCGGCGGCGGACTCGATTAACGCGTTGCGCGTACGTAACGCGCGTTCCTGCCTGGCCATCAAGGCACTCCATTACTGCAGAGGGGATGAGCCGTCCGCACGGATCGGACGGTGGATCATTGATGTGTGCGCCGCGGACATGGATTCCCCCCACTCCCCCGCGTGCGCCGAAAGCCCCGCGCCCCGCTATCCCGCGGCCGGGCCCGCCTGCCCGAGTCTGGCCTCCAGGCCGTCGAGGATCAGATCGAGGCCGTACCGGAAGTTCTCGTCGCGAGTGGTGCGCGGGTCCTTGCCACGCTGGTCGGCATACCCCTTCCGCAGGCGCGGATAGGCCTGCGCCGCCTGCTCGGCGGCCGGCCACAGGCGCTCCACCCACTGCTGCTCGCTCTGCCCGCTGCGCGCCAGCATCGTCAGCCATGCCGCCTCGCTGGTCGTCATCCCGTTGACGTACGCGAAGACGGTGCGTACCGCGTGATCCGACTCGTTCAGCGGGAATCCCGCCGCCTCGAACGTGGCGATCATGCGGTCCGAGAGGCGCATCAGATTGGGCCCCAGGTAGGCGACGCCCACCTCGCCGAGCACCGAGGCGATCCACGGATGCGCGAGGAACATCGCCCGCAGCCCGTGCGCGCGCCGCGCCGTGACGTCCCGCCAGTGCGTGGACCCCGCGGCGTCGGGCTCCTCCAACTCCCCGTACACCTCGTCGACCACCAGCTCGATGAGCTCGTCCTTGTTGGCCACGTGCCGGTAGAGGGAGGTGGCACCCGCGCCCAACCGGGTGCCGAGCTTGCGCATGCTCAGCGCGTCGATGCCCTCCGCGTCCAGGAGTTGGACGGCCACGGACACGATGTGCTCCCGGCTCAGCGCCGGTTGCTCCCGGCGCGTACGAGGCCGCGTCCACACCGACGGAATTGCCTGCTGCTCGTCGGCCGGCATGGGGCCTCCCCGTCTCCGTCGCGCACCCTCGGACCACGGGGCGAACACCCCGCACGCAAGCGCACACCGTAATCAATCTGGGTACACCGTTCGCTTCAGCGTACAGGATGTACGGAGGCCGCCGAGGCCAGCGCGCGAAGGCCACGCTCGGCCGGCGAACCGGGGTCCGCCGCCATCAGGACGACCTCCTGGTCGTCCTCGGGCACGAGCAGGACGTCGCAGTTCAACCGCAGCCTGCCCACCCGCGGGTGGTCCAGATTCTTGGCACGGTGGCTGGGGGCATGCACCGGACGCGTCTCCCAGATCCGCCCGAACTCCTGGCTCCCGGCGCGCAGTTCGGCGAGCAGCGTCGCCAACTGCGGGTCGTTCGGACAGCGATCGGCTGCCCGGCGAAGACCTGCCACCACGATGTGTCCGAACCCCTCGGCGCTGGAGCTCTCGTACATCCGCCCCTGGCCGAGGAAGCGCCGCCGGGCCAGGTTCGTCGTCCCTGCCCCGAGGTCGCCGCCGAACAGCGGCTGGGCCAACGGATTCCGGGCGACGATGCCGCACGCAGCATCGGTGACGACGGCACCGGTCTCCGGCAGCCGCTCAAGGAGCCGGGCCACCTGCGGGCGTACGGGCCGCACGGCGGTGCCGCCGGGCGGGACGACGGACCCCGCCAGGCGGAACACGTGGCTGCGCTCGACCGGTGTGAGCCGCAGGGCCTGCGCCGGCGCGTCCAGAATCCGGGCCGACGGGCGTGGTCCCCGGGCCTGCTCCAGCCGGGTGTAGTAGTCGACCGACGTATGGGCAAGGCCGTCCACCTCCTCACGCCGCAGGCCCGGTGTGCGTCGCGGTCCGTCCGTCACCGGGAGGCCGAGCTCGTGCGGACGCAGGCTCGCCCTGCGGGCCCGCAGGAAGCGGGCCTGCTCCTGCCGTGCCATCCGGATCTCCTCCCGGCCCCGCCGCCCCGGAAGGGCCACCCGGGCCCGGCTCGTCCCCGGTGCGGAGCGACCCGATGCAGAGCGGCCCGATGCGGACTGCTTCGGGTACAACCCCTCCCTGGTACAGGTGGTCCGGCTGGACGTGCTCGTCAACAACGCCGGGATCTCCCCCTCACTCGCCCCGCCGGCCGAAGCCGGGATGGAGGAGTTCCGCCGCACCTACGAGACGAATGTGTTCGGGGTGGTGGCCGTGACCAATGCCTTCCTGCCCGCCCTGCGCCGGTCCCCCCACCCACGCATCGTCAACGTCTCCAGCGGCACCGCGTCGCTGACCTGGAGCACCAGCCCCAATCCGCAGTTCACCCCCGGCGGCGGAGCTGCCGCCTCATACCGGTCGTCCAAGGCCGCCCTCAACGCGCTCACGGTCCTGTACGCCCCCTTGCCGGACGGGGTGGCGGACCGCCGCCCGCACCGCCGTCGCAAGCGGTCAGGGCCGGCGCCGCCGCAGCCGCGACCAGAGCGAGCGGAATGGTGTGCCGACGGACGGCCATGCTGAACTCCCCTGTTTTATGCCTCACTTGTGCCGAGCGGACCTCGATTCCGCGTCCAACCCCGGCCGCACACCTGGAACACGGGCCACGGCGGGCCGAGGTTGCTCCGACGGGCGCCACAGTCGACGTGCCCGTTCGGTGACGTGAACCGGACACTCCGCTCAGTGCAGGCAGAGGCAGAAGGGGTGCCCGGCCGGGTCCGCGTAGACCCGCCAATTGCTTCCCGGGTGTACCTGGTCCGTGCGTTCGAGCACCCTCGCGCCAAGAGCGAGCGCCCGCTTCTCCTCGCCCTCCAGATCGTCCACGTCGAAGTCCAGATGGATTTGCTGCGGAACCTGCTGGCCGGGCCAGTCGGGGGCCCGGCACCCGTCCACCCGCTGAAAGGCCAGGCGCCCTCCCTCGAAACCGTGCACCTCGACCCAGTCGGGATCGTCCGGGTCCGCCACCACCTGCCCGCCGAGCAGACTCGCGTAGAACTCGGCGAGCCTTGCCGGATCGGCGCAGTCCAACGCCACTGCCTGCAGCTTTCGAATCACTTGCGACACTCCTCGTTCGCGGGCCGCGCCCATGCGCTCCGGTACGGCAGGGGCGTACCCGTCACCTCAGGCAGCATGCACCACGGTGTGCCGGCACGATCAGGGGCGGCACCGCGCACCGTTCCCGTACGGGCCTGCCCGTCGGCGTCGTCAGCGGCGGTGGATGCGCAGGGACGACACCTCGAAGGAGAGCTCCGCCAAGTCCGTTGGCGGCCTGGGGTGATAGCGGCCGGCGCTGACCGACAGGTTCACGATGAGGTACGCCTGCCAGTTCCGGCCCACGCCGGCGCGGTCGCCGAAGGCGCGTACGCCGTTCACCCACCAGGTCACCGACCGGGCACCGAACCGGACACGCAGATCGAGCCATGCGTCGGGGGCGACGACGGCGTCCCGGAAGTAGAACTGGCCCCCCTTGACGTGGTTGGTCAGTTCCAGGAGGTCAGGGTTGTCCGGGTGGTATTCGAAGACGTCGATCTCCTGGCCGCCGTCCCGCCAGGTCCAGATCGCGGGCCAGGCCCCCACGCCGACGGGCAGCCTGACCCGCGCCTCCAGCACGTCTCCGGTGCGCACCATGAACCCGTCGGCGCTTCCTTCCGTGGTCAGCAGGCCGGTCTTCCAGGTGCCGTCGGGGTTCCGGGTCGCCCGGAAGACTCCGCCACGGCTGTACGAAGGGTCGTCGACCAGGTAATCCAGCTTGTTGTCACCGGGGTTGACGGGGCCGCCGTCCGGATACGCCGACGATCGTCCAGCGACCCACTGTGTCAGCGAGGCGAAATCGGCGGTGAACACGACCGGCCCATCGGCCACCGGGGAACGGACACCGGAACGCGGTCGGCGCAGACGGGCGCGGCACCACGCGAGAGCGTTGGAGAGCACGGGTCCATACTGCCCAAGTACGTGCCGAATATCCCTTCCCAGGCCGTTTTCGCCGATGCGCGGAGCGGCCCGGCGGCGGACCCTCGCCCCGCCCTCACCCGCGTACGTGCGGGCCTTGGCGAGGTACGGGTAGTCCTCGCCGGTCAGCCGGTCGGCGCCGTACACGACGAACGTCCGGCCCACACCGCCGGGATTCGGCCCACCCACGGGCTTGCCTGTTCGAGCTGTCCGGCGAGGCGGAAGAGGCGGCCCTCCAGTCCGAAGCCCGCCGCGAACTGCATGCCGATCGGGAGTCCCGTCGCGGCGTCCGCCGCCAGCGGCACGGACATGGCGGGCATGCCCGTCACGTTGAACACCGCGGTGAACGGGGCGAAGTCGAAGAGACGGCGGAGCCATCCGAGGCCGTCCAGCTCCGCCACGCCCCGGGTGTGGGTGCCCAGCGGTACCGGCAGGTCCGGCACGGTCGGGGTGAGCAGGACGTCATACGCGCCGAAGTACCCGGCCATGCTCCGCGACACCCGGTTGCGCAGCGCGAGAGCGGTGACCAGCTCGGTGCCGGTGACCCGGCGGCCGTAGTGGTAGCTGGCGAGGGTGGACGGTTCGAGGGTGGAGGAGTCGACGGGGCGGCCCAGCGCTTCGGCCAGTTCATCGATCTGGGCCGCGAGGTTCGCCGTCCACTGCCGGGCATTGGCCAGGAGGAACTCCTCCTGGGCCACGCCCAGTTCGACCTCGGCCTCCTCCACCCGGTGGCCGAGGGATTCCAGCAGGCGCACGGTGTGTGCGAGGGCGTCCCGTACCGGCGCGGCGGTGCGGTGTCCGCCCCATCCCTGCGCGAGGACGCCGATCCGCAGGGTGCCCGGGGGCAGCGCGACTTCTTCCGCGTAGGGCCTGGGCGGCTCCGGGGCGACGTACGGGTCGCCCGCCTCCGGGCCGCGGATCTGGTCCAGGAGTACCGCGCTGTCGCGCACCGTGCGGCTCACACTGCCGTGCACGGCAAGGCCGTTGAAGATCTCGTCGAAGAACGGGCCGACGGACACCCGGCCGCGGGTGGGCTTCAGCCCGAAGAGACCGTTGTACGAGGCCGGTATGCGGATCGAGCCGGCGGCGTCGGTGGCGTGCGCGATCGGCACGACACCGGCGGCGACGGCGGCGCCCGCACCCCCGCTTGAGCCGCCCGCGCTGCGAGCCGGGTCCCACGGGTTGCGGGTCACGCCGTACAGCTCCGGTTCCGTCGTGGTGTTGTAGGCCAGCTCCGGGGTCGAGGTGCGTCCGAAGGTGACCAGGCCGGCGCGGCGCAAACGTGACATGAGGAAGGAGTCGGCGGCGGAGACGTGACCGGCGGCGAGCCGGCTGCCCAGTTCCATGCGCCGTCCGGCCATGGCCACCGCGAGGTCCTTGATGAGGAAAGGGACGCCGGCCAGCGGTGCGCTGCCGGGGCTCGGCTCGTCATCGGGCCGCCAGGTCTCCACGATTGCGTTGATCCGCGGCTCGGTCGCTCCCGCGGCGGCGCGAGCGACCGCTTGGAGTTCCGCGGAGGTCACCTCGCCCTTGGCTACCAGCCCGGCCAGTCCGACCGCGTCGAAGCCCACGTACTCGCTGATTTTCACTGTCTCTCCAGGAATCGGGCCCAGGTGTCGGACCGCACGGCGCCAGAGGCAATACCGATGAGACTCGCACGATACCGATCGGTATCGTGCGGGTCGAGCTGGTACCGTAGCAGCAAGTCGCACGACCCCACCTCCCCCACGACCGACCGGATCCCACGGAGCAGCAGTCATGGCATCGACCGCCAGCAGGCCGGGCAGGGTGGCGAAACTGCCTCCTCGCGAGCGCATCCTCGACGCGGCGGAGGAGCTCTTCCAGAGCGAGGGAATCCTGCGGGTGGGCGTCCAGGCCATCGCCGAAAGGGCCGAGACCACCAAGGCGGCGATCTATCGGCACTTCGAGACGAAGGACGCGCTGGTCGCGGAGTGGCTGCGGATCGTCGCCGCGGACTATCAGGCGGCGTTCGACCGGGTCGGGACCGAGCACCCCGGCCGCCCCCGGGAGCAGATCCTGGGGCTCGCCCGCTTCATCGCCGACGGGCTGCCGACGCTTTCGCACCGGGGCTGCCCGTTCATCAACTCCCTCGCGGAGCTGCCCGACCGCTCGCATCCCGCACGCCAGGTCATCGAGCAGCACAAGGCACGCCAGACCCGTCGGCTGGTCGCCCTGTGCGCCGAGGCCGGGCTCGACGACCCGGAGCAGGTCGCGGCGGAGATCACCTTCGTGCTCGAAGGCGCGCAGGTCAGTAAGCAGAACGGGAGCATCGACCGGGTGGGCGAGCGCATGATGACGATCGTCGAGTCGATCGTGGACCGGCGCCGCGCCCCCGGCCGCTGACGCCCCGGCCGACGCCCGACCCCGTCAGGACCCCGATCGGCCGCGGCGACGCGAGGCGGGCGGACCGGACGCGTCAGGCGGTTGTCGGCGGCGGTCGGTGCCCTGTCGGTGAACTGTCGGTGGTGGCAAGGACATTGGTTCTCGTTGGAGCCGGGCCGGCAACGGCAGGCGGCGCCGACGCGCCCCATCGTCCCGCTGCCCTGGAGCTGTGCCCCGGTCCGACCGGCCGGGCGGCCGCCCCAAGGGCGCACGGCCCAGGAGGAAACCCCATGACCACCGACGTCACGATCATCGGCGCCGGGCTCGGCGGCCTCACGCTCGCCCGCGTCCTGCACGTCCACGGAATGTCCGCCACTGTCTACGAGGCCGAGTCCTCCCCGGCTGCCCGTTCCCAGGGCGGGATGCTCGACATCCATGACTACAACGGCCAACTCGCCCTAGAAGCAGCACAGTTGACGGACACCTTTCGCGGGCTCGTCCTGGAGGGCCGCCAAGCCCTGCGCGTACTCGACCCGGACGGGACCGTGCTGTTCGACAAGCCCGACGACGGCATGGGAGGGCGCCCCGAGGTGCTGCGCGGCGAGCTGCGGCAGATGCTGCTCGACTCGCTCCCGCCCGGCACCGTCCGCTGGGGCCACAAGGTCGGCCGCGCCCGTACGCTCGGCGACGGCCGTCACGAGGTGACGTTCACCGATGGCGGCACCCATACCACCGGACTGCTGGTCGGCGCGGACGGCGCCTGGTCGCGGGTGCGGCCACTGCTCTGCGGTTCCGTGCCCGAGTACATCGGCAAGTCGGTCGTCGACACCTATCTCTTCGACGCCGACACCCGGCACATCGCCGCAGCGGCAGCGGTCGGCGGGGGTTCGATGGTCGCGACCCGGCCGGGCAGGGAGCTCTTCGCCCACCGGGAGAAGGGCGACACGCTCCACGCCTACCTGGGTCTGGCCGAACCGGAATCCTGGTTCGCCGCCATCGACTTCGACGACACCGCCGGGGCGACCGCGCGACTGGCGAAGGAATTCGACGGCTGGGCGCCGGAGTTGACGGCGCTGATCACCGAGACCGACATCCCGCCGGCCCTGCGCCGCCTCTACGCTCTTCCGACGGGTCTCCGGTGGGAGCGGGTGCCGGGAGTGACGCTGCTCGGCGACGCCGCCCACCTCTCGGCCCCGAACGGCGAGGGCGCCAACCTCGCCATGCTGGACGGCGCCGACCTCGGCGCGGCCCTCGCCGCACATCCCGGTGACGTGGAGGCCGCCCTCGCCGCGTACGAGCAGGGCATGTTCTCCCGCAGCGCCGAGGCCGCCGCCTCCGAGGGTGCCGAGGCACAGGGAGGCGACTTCGACGACGACATCCTGCGC
Organism: Streptomyces xanthochromogenes; assembly: GCF_014650455.1. Classification (GTDB taxonomy): domain Bacteria; phylum Actinomycetota; class Actinomycetes; order Streptomycetales; family Streptomycetaceae; genus Streptomyces; species Streptomyces xanthochromogenes. Next base: position 169,829 of record NZ_BMUZ01000004.1, read on the forward strand.
GATCTGATGGCCGCCGCCGTCCAGCCGCAGGGCGTCGAGCGCGGCGGCCCCGGCGCGGGAACTCCCTCGCCTTGATCGCACACTGGGTCGGGATCCCCGCGTGCGGATCTCCTGGAGGGAACGGGTTCGCACTGTCCGAGTGATGGACCGGGCCACGGGTTCGCACGGTCCTAGTGATGACCAGGCGTCGGGTTCGCACGGTCCGAGTGATGGCTCAGGCGTCGGGCGCGCCAATGCCCACCTGCCCGGCGGCACCGGCCTTCCCGGTCCTGGAGGTGGGACCACAGCGGGCCGACTCGATTGTCAACTCCGTGTGAACTCAGGGGTGTTGACGGTCAGGCTGTGGTTCCCTCACTGCATGACCGTGCTCGTGACCCGCCGCCACGTCGACTACGCGCGTGTCACCACCACGGCTTGTCCCGCCGTGAGCTGACCGCCCAGTCCCAGCACCCGGGCCCGCCGCTCTTCCCCGCATCGCGCTGCCCGCCGTCCCGCATCCGCTCGCGGGCACGGCGTGCGGTCTCGCGGTGCGTGCCGGCCGCCCGTCCCCGTGCCCTTCCCCACCTCCGCCTGCCGCACAAGGGAGAACCATGAGTCAGCCCATCGACGCAGTCACTGCGGGCCACACGCCCGATGACGAGCCCGTCGGCCCCGACACCTCGGCGTGGTCGTTCGAGACCAAGCAGATCCACGCCGGTGCGGTACCGGACCCGACGACCGGGGCGCGGGCCGTGCCGATCTACCAGACCAGCTCGTTCGTCTTCCGCGACACCCAGCACGCCGCGGACCTCTTCTCACTGGCCGAACCAGGCAACATCTACACCCGCATCCACAACCCCACCCAGGACGTCTTCGAACAGCGCATCGCGGCCCTGGAGGGCGGAGTCGCCGCCGTGGCCCTCGCCTCGGGGCAGGCCGCGGAGACCCTGGCCATCCTCACGCTGGCGTCCGCCGGTGACCACATCGTGTCCAGCACCTCGCTGTACGGGGGAACGTACAACCTCTTCCGCCACACCCTGCCCCGGTTCGGCATCGAGGTGTCCTTCGTCGACGACCCTGACGACTTCGACGCCTGGCAAGCGGCGATCCGGCCCAACACCAAGGCCCTCTTCGCCGAGACGCTCGGCAATCCGCGCGGCAACGTGCTCGACGTGCGTGCCGTGGCCGAGGTCGCACATGCCGCGGGCGTCCCGCTGATCGTCGACAACACCGTGCCGACCCCGTACCTCCTGCGCCCCATCGAGCACGGCGCCGACATCGTCGTCCACTCCGCGACCAAGTTCCTCGGCGGCCACGGCACCACCATCGCCGGTGTCGTCGTCGACGGCGGCACGTTCGACTTCGGCGTGCACGCCGAGCGGTTCCCGGGCTTCACCGAGCCGGACCCGAGCTACCACGGCCTGCAGTACTGGCCGGCGCTCGGCCCGGGCGCGTTCGCCGTCAAGCTGCGCGTGCAGCTGCTCCGCGACCTCGGCCCCGCCCTCTCGCCGCACTCAGCGTTCCTGCTCCTCCAAGGGGTGGAAACGCTCAGCCTGCGGATCGAACGGCACTCCGCGAACGCGCAGGCCCTGGCCGAGTGGCTGGAGCAGCGCGACGAAGTGGCCGCCGTCCACTATCCGGGCCTGGAATCCAACCGGTGGTACGAGGCGGGGCAGCGTTACCTCCCCAGGGGCGCCGGCGCCGTGCTCGCCTTCGAGCTGCGGGACGGCGTCGAGGCGGGGAAGCGCTTCGTGGACGCCGTCGAGCTGTTCAGCCACCTCGCCAACATCGGAGACGTACGCAGCCTCATCATCCACCCGGCGTCGACGACCCACAGCCAGCTGGACGAGGCCCAGTTGACCGCGACCGGCACGTCGGCCGGGCTCGTGCGTCTCTCGGTCGGCATCGAGAGCCTCGCCGACCTCAAGGCCGACCTGGAGGCCGGGTTCCGCGCGGCCAAGGGTGCGTCCTGAGCATCCTGCCCGGCAGGTCCCGGCCCTCCCTCCCGCCGGCCTCCGGGGCCTGGCGGGAGGGAGACCCTCCCGGGCGTCGCAGGTGGCACACCCGGCCTGGACCTCTCAGCCTGGAGGCAGGCGGTGAACTTCCCCTCGTGCGGCTCGCGTTCGAGACCTGGGGACGGCTCGCACCCGACCGCTCCAACGCGGTCCTCGTGCTGCACGCACTCACCGGTGACAGCCACGCGGCGGGACCCGCCGGACCCGGCCACCCCTCCCCCGGCTGGTGGGACACCCTGATCGGCCCGGGACGCGCCCTGGACACGGACCGCTGGTTCGTCGTCGTCCCTAACGTACTCGGCGGATGCCAGGGCAGCACCGGCCCCTCCTCCGCGCGACCCGACGGAAAGCCCTGGGGCGCCGCCTTCCCGTTCCTCACCCAGCGCGATCAAGTGGTGGCGGAGGCCGGTCTTGCCGATGAACTCGGCGTGGAACGCTGGGCGTTGGTGGTCGGTGGTTCCATGGGCGGGATGCGCGCCCTGGAGTGGGCCGTGTCGCATCCGCGCCGGACGGACGCGTTGCTGCTGCTGGCCACCACCGCCGGTGCGAGCGCCGAACAGATCGCCTGGGCGAACATCCAGCTGCACGCCATCCGCTCGGACCCCCACTGGCGCGGCGGCGACTACTACGACGCCGGCCCCGGGCACGGCCCGCACACCGGACTCGGCCTGGCCCGCCGTCTCGCCCATGTCACCTACCGCAGCGAGCCGGAGCTGGCGGCCCGCTTCGGCCGGACGCCCCAGGCGGACGAGGAACCGTGGAAGGGCGGCCGCTACCAGGTCGAGTCGTACCTCGATCACCATGCCGACAAGCTGGTGCGGCGCTTCGACGCGGGCAGCTATGTGACGCTGGTGGAGGCGATGAACAGCCACGACATCGGCCGTGGGCGCGGTGGCACACGCGGGGCCCTTGGCCGGGTGACCGCCCGGACGCTGGTCGCCGGAGTCGACTCGGACCGCCTCTACCCGCTGTCGCAGCAGTCCGAGTTGGCTGCCCTGATCCCGGGCGCGGACCGCCCTCGCGTCATCGAGTCGCCGTACGGACACGACGGGTTCCTCATCGAGGCGGCGCAGGTCGCGGGGCTGGTGCGCGAACTCGTCGGATAGTGACCGACGCGGCGAAGTCCGCCCCGGATCAGCGGAGTCGTCCGTGATCCGGGGCGGCGGCAGCCTCACCTCCTGCGCCACTCCTCGGCCAGCAGCTCGTAGGAGCGGACGCGGTCCTTGTGGCCGTGAGTGATCGTGGTGATCAGCAACTCGTCGGCCCCGGTGGCCTCCTGGAGCTGGGCGAGCCGGTCGGCGACGCTGCTCGGTGAACCGACGAACTGGGTGTCGGTCCGGTCCCGCACCAGCGCCAGGTCCGCTTCCGACCAGGTGTGGGCGCGCGCCTCGTCGGGCGTGGGGAACGGGATGGCGCCCTCGGCCGTCCGGATGCTACGGACCCACAGTCCGTATCCGGTGGCCAGTTCACGGGCGGTCTCCTCGTCCTCGGCGACCACGACATCGGCCGACACGGTGACGTACGGCTCGGCCAGGGCGTCGGACGGCCGGAAAGCCGCGCGATACCCCTCGGCCGCCTCCAGTACCGTCCCGGGGCTGACGTGGTAGTTCGCCGCGAACCGCAGGCCGTTGCGGCCGGCCGCCTCGGCGCTCTCCCCACCACTGCTGCCCAGGATCCACACCTGGACGTCGGCGCCCTCTCCCGGCACCACGTGTGCCTCGATGCCGTCCTCGGAGCGGTAGGTGCCCGCGAGCAGCGCGAGGACGTCGTCGATCTGCTCCCCGTACGGCTGCGACTCCGCGTTCGGCAGCAGGAGCAGCTTGCGCTGGAGGGCGACCCGGGGTGAACCCAGGAGGTGCTCGAAGGAGAACCGCGGTGGAATCCGCAGCCCGTTGGGAGCCCGTCCGTCCACCACCGGGGTCGCGCCGGGGACGGGAGCGGTGGCGCCTCCCGGCGGGCGGCCGCCGGAGCGGCCGAGTCCGAGGTCGAGCCGTCCGGGGTGCAGTGCGTCGATCAGACCGAACTCCTCCACCGTCGACAGGGCCGTGCGATGGCCGAGTTGGACGGCACCGGAGCCGATCCGGATGGACGACGTGGCGGCAGCGGTCAGGGCGAGGACGACCGCGGGCGAGGTGCCGGCCACGCCCGGGTTGAGGTGGTGCTCCGCGTACCAGTAGCGGGCATAGCCGAGCCTCTCGGCATGTCTCGCCAGGTCGATGGAGTTGTGCAGCGCCTCGGTGGCCGTGGACCCGGACGATATCGGGACCAGGTCGAGGATCCCGAGAGGGATGTCGGACATGTGCGAAGGCTCCTCAGCGGTCTGCAGGCACGAAGACGGGGCGGGCACCGGCTGCCGTACGCATCGCGGGCCGTGGGGCGGCCGCGACGACAACCGGCGCCCCGGCCGGCTCTGTCCGGCGGTTCACGACGCGGACCGGACGTCGTGGCGCTCGTCGGGGTGGGCCAGGCCGAGGTGGTCGCGCAGTGTGGTGCCTTCGTACTCGGTGCGGTACACGCCCCGCTCCTGGAGCAGGGGGACGACCTGGTCGGCGAAGGAGTCGAGACCGCCCGGGGTGATGTGCGGGACGAGGATGAAGCCGTCGCTGACGTCCGCCTGCACGAAGTCGTTGATGGTCCCCGCCAGGGTCGCCGGTGAGCCGACGAAGGTCTGCCGGTTGCCCGTCTCGATGACCAGGTCACGGATCGACCACTTGTTGGCCTCGGCCAGCTCGCGCCACTCGCGGGCGGTGGCCAACGGGTCGCGGTACATGCGCACTTGGGCACGTCCTCGCGCGACGGTGTGCTCGCCGAGGTCGGGGTCGACGTCCGGGAGCGGGCCCTCGGGGTCGTACCCGGACAGGTCCCGGTTCCACACGAACTCCAGGTGCTTGATCGCGGTGGCCCCGCTCACCTGCTGACGGCGCACGTCGCGTGCGATTTCCTCGGCCTCGGCGTCGGTGTCGCCCAGTACGAAGCTCGCCGCGGGAAGGATCAGCAGGTGGTCACGCTCGCGCCCGTAGCGGGGAAGGCGCCCCTTGACGTCGGCGTAGAAGGCCTGGCCCTCCTTCAGCGTGGCGTAGCGGCTGAAGATGGCGTCCGCACTCGACGCGGCGAACTCGCGCCCCTCCTCGGAATCTCCTGCCTGGAAGATCACCGGGCGGCCCTGCGGGGAGCGCGGCACGTTGAACTGGCCGTGGATGTCGAAGTGTTGACCCGTGTGGGCGAAGGAGCCGGCCTTCGCGTCGCTCAGGAACGCGCCGGTGGACGGGTCGGCGAGGATCTCGTCACCCCGCCAGGAGTCGAAGAGCTCGTTGGCCGTCTCCAGGAACTCCCTGGCCCTCGAGTAGCGCTCCTGTTGCGGCAGGAACCCGCCACGGCGGAAGTTCTCCCCGGTGAAGGCGTCCCAGGACGTGACCACGTTCCAGGCGGCACGGCCACCGGAGAGGTGGTCGAGGCTGGCGAACTGGCGGGCCACCTCGTAGGGCTCGTTGAAGGTGGAGTTGATGGTGCCGGTCAGGCCGAGGTGGTCGGTGACGGCGGCGAGCGCGGCCAGGACGGTGAACGTGTCGGGGCGCCCCACCACGTCCAAGTCGTATATCTTTCCGCCCTGTTCACGCAGCCTCAGCCCCTCGGCGAGGAACAGGAAGTCGAACTTGGCGCGTTCGGCGGTCCGCGCGAAGTGCGCGAACGAGCTGAACTCGATGTGGCTGCCGGCAGCCGGATCGCTCCACACGGTCGTGTTGTTGACGCCGGGGAAGTGGGCGGCCAGATGGATCTGCTTCAGGGGCTTGCTCATGTCGTGCGGTCTCCGTCCGGCTCAGGCGGTGGTGGCGGCGTAGCGGTTGGCGGGACGGGCGAGTCCGAGCAGTCCGCGCAGGGTGTCGGCCTCGTAGGCGCTCCGGAAGACACCGCGGCGCTGGAGTTCGGGGACCAGACCCCGGGTGATCGCGGGGAGGTCGTGGCCGACGACGGCCGGACGCAGCCGGAAGCCGGAGAGTCCTGCCGCCTGGAACTCCTGCAGCAGGTGGGCGAGTTGGGACGGCGTACCGGTGAAGATGCGGGCGTCGCTCGTGTAGGCCTCGCCCGCGAGGGCGTCGAGCCGCTCCCTGCGGGCTGCGGCCTCGGCGGGATCGTCGTCGAGGAAGACCACCAGGTCGCCGAAGATGTGCACGGTCTCGTCCGCGCGCCCCGCCAGCGCCTGCTCGGCGCGGATCTCCGCGACGATCGCGCGCGCCTGGTCGCTGTCGTGCGGGGTGACGTAGCCGATGTCGGCGGCCCTGGCCACCAGACGGTACGGAACGGTCGCGTGGGCGAGTGCGCTGACGATCGGCTGCCCCTGGGGCGGGCGCGGGGTGATCGAGGGGCCCTTCACACGGAAGTGCTCGCCCTCGAAGTCGATGTAGTGCAGCTTCTCGCGGTCGACGAAGCGGCCGGTGGCCGCGTCCCGGATCTCGGCGTCGTCCTCCCAGCTGTCCCAGAGCCTGCGGACCACCTCCACATAGTCGGCCGCTTCGTCGAAGTGGCCGCGCACCGCTTCCTGCCCCTCGGGGGTGTTGTAGCCCCCGGCCGGCAGCGACGGGACGCTCCGGCGGCCGAAGTGCGCGGCCTCGTTGGGGCGCGGGCCGATCTGTACGCGTACGCCCGCGCGGCCCGTACTCACGTAGTCGAGCGTGGCGATCGCCTTGGAGATGTGGAAGGGCTCGGTGTGTGTGGTCACCACCGTCGGCACGACGCCTATGTGCCGGGTGCGCGGTGCGATGCGGGCGGCGACGAGGACGGCGTCCAGACGGCCGCGCACTTGATCGGTCCGGTCATCGGGCTCGGTGAGCCGCGACGACTGCGGCCCCAGACCGTCCTCGATGGTCACGAGGTCGAGCAGCCCGTGTTCGGCCTCCGCGACGAGGTCGGCCCAGTATCCGGCGGTGAGCAGGTCCCGGGGCCGGGACACCGGCTCCCGCCAGGACGCCGGATGCCAGCCGGTGCCGTCGAGAGCGACAGCGAGGTGCAGGGGATGGGGAGTTGAGGTCACGGCGGTGACGCCTTCCTGAAGATCCGTACGGGGAAGCCCGCCCCCGTGCGAGGGGCGTGGCCGTAGGGGAACGTCAGGGGCGACAGAGCGCGCCGGCGACGCGCAGCAGGTCGATGTGGTGCCGGGAGTACAGGTACAGACGGCGGCGCGGAACCGGCTTCGCGGCAGGGCGACGAGACGGCGTACGCACCTGGCTCACCGCCCCTTCTGTCCGGTGCCCCCGGGCTCCTTGCCGATCTCGCGCCGACGGCCCCCCACCGGGGGACCACGTCCTCTTCATCGAGTCCAACAGCACAACTACGCCGTTTCTTCCCGGAGTTCGGATTTTTCCTGGCCCGCTCGGACGGGCGGGTCGGAGAGTTCTCCCGGTGTCCGGACGCGCGTGAACCGGGTGCGGCGGCGCAGGGTGAAGCCGATCGACTCGTAGAGGCGGATGGCGTTGGTGTTGCTCGCGGCGGCGTGGAGGAAGGGGGTGTCCCCGCGCTCTCTGATGCCTGCGGCGACCGCGCGCACGAGCCTGGTCGCCAGGCCCCGGCCGCGGTGGTCCGGGTGGGTGCACACGGCGCTGATCTCGGTCCAGCCGGGCGGGCGCAGCCGCTCTCCGGCCAGCGCGATCAGCCGCCCGCCCTCCCGCAGGCCCAGGTAGGTGCCGAGCTCAACGGTACGGGGCAGGAAGGGGCCCGGCTTGGTCAGCGCGACGAGTTCGAGGATCTCGGGTACGTCGGCGAGCCCGAGCCGCACGGCGTCGGGCGCGGCGGCGTCGTGCAACGCCGTGGCCACCATCTGGACGCCCTCGCCGCTCTGCTCGACGTGCCAGCCGTCCGGCACGGTGTGGACCGCGGCGACCGGGGTGACGGCACCGGGCCCGACGAGTACGGCCAGGTCGTCCCAGGCGCGGACGTCGGTGGGGTCCGCCAGAGCGGTGAAGGGCGAGACGTCCGTGGGGAAGCGGGCGGCCAGGCCGTGGCGTTCGGCGAGGTGCGCCTGCGGGCCCGTCAGCGCCGCCCAGGCCGCGTTGTCCAGGACATGCGGTTCGGGGAGGCGAGCGGCCGGGCTCGACGGCGGGGCTGGGTACACGCTGGTGGACATGGCGGGGCGGGTCTCCGTATCGGGATCGCGGCAGGGCCCTCGCCGGGCGGAACACGGCGTGGAGGCCTGCGATGACGCGTGGGGTCCGTGGGGGCCGAGGGGGTCGTCAAGCCCGGGGAGCCGCACCGCGCGGGCGGTGGACGTCAGGGACTTGGGGCAACTGCCGGGCTCAGCGGAGGGTGCTGCTCATGGCCGTACACAGCGCGCTGCTGACGCGCAGCAGGTCGACGCAGCGGTCCGTGCACAGCGCGATGCGTCCGGGCTGCCGCCGGGCGGCCGTCCCCTCAGCTGCGCGCATCACTGTCCCCGTCACTTCTCCGGCCCCGCAGGTGCATCTGCCACCGGCCCGCTGCTACGGGCCCGAGGGCATCACGTCGTTCGCGAAAGGTAGGCAGGCGCCGAAGGGAATGTCAATGTACGGGCCACCAGTTGAGACCCCTTGTCGGCCTTCTTGACGGCTCCGCGAACCCCGCTCAGACTGGCGTGGACGGTCACGATTGTCAGCGCCCACAGTGCGGATTCACCCCGCTCCCGTGGTCATCGGCCCCGGCCCGCTGACAGGCAACCCTTCCACCGCGACGGGGTGCCCCGGGTGACGACCGGGTCTCGCCTGCACGGCGGGGCAAGCGTGGTCTCGCGTCTCGCGAGCCCCGAGGATGAGGCGGGTGGACATGCCGAGGAGCGGCTTGACCAGGCGCCTGCACATCGACCTCCTGCGCGTCTCCAGCGCCTACTGATCCGGGACGGGTCCGCGCGATCCGGACCGCCCCCGACCGGCGCGGCCACCCCGCATCCGGCCACTGGTGCGCTCATGGCCGCAGTGGCGTCTCATTCCCAGGGAGAGTCATGCCCGAGACCGTTTCCCGCACGTCCCGCACTGCCTCCACCGGCTGTCAGGCCCCGGCCCCCGCGCCGGGCGCGCGCCCCCGGGTGCCGTCGCCGTCGCCGTACCCCCGTCGCTTTCGCAGCCGTATCGGCGTCGGCGCGGCCGGTGGCTTCTACCCCGCCCCACGGCGCTACGACCTTTTCCTGTGCGGGAGTTGTCCCAGGTCACTGCGTATCTCGATCACCCTCGACCTGCTCGGTCTGCGCGACTCGGTCGGCACGACTCTGCTGACCTCCCCCACCGCGACCCCGGACGGATACGCCGCGCTGCGCCGCGCCTACGAGACCACGGGGTACCACTACGACGGCCCGCTCACGGCGCCCGCGCTGCGCGACCGGTGGAGCGGACGCATCGTCAGCAACCACACGTCCGACATCCTCCGCGACCTGGCCGGTCCGCTCGCCGGCGAGGGCGGCGCCGGGCCCGCCGCGCTCAGGCCGCCGCACCTGACCGCGGACATCGAGGCCCTGCGCACCCTGCTCGACCGCGACGTCACGCCCGCCGCACAGCCCTCGGCCCGACGAGCGGCGCTGGGCCGACTGGACCGGCGTCTCGCCCGGCGTCCCTACGCGCTGGGCGAGGAGCTGACGGCTTCGGACGTGGACCTGTGGGTGGCACTGGTCCACCTCGACGAGCCGGCCGAACTGCTCGGGGCCCCTCGGCTCGGGGAGTACGTGCGGCGGCTCGGGGAGCATCCCGCTTTCCGGAGCGCGATCCAGGCACCCGCGGGACACGCCCCGGCGACCGGCCGAAGGGCCGGGGTCATGGCGTAGGTGGTGTCGGTAGCGTCTTGCTGAACACCGTGGCGGGGCGCTCCAGCCGTTCACCGTCCACCGTGATGTCGACGGCCTCGTTGTAGAAGGCGACGAGACGCTGGACGGCGCCCACCGCGGGCAGTGGCTCCGGATAGGTCCAGACGACGTTCGGCGGTACGTCGGCATCGCCGCGCCACGACCAGTATTCGGCGGTGCCCTTGTAGGGGCACCCGGTGCTGTGGTCGGTCGGCTCGAACAGGTCCAGACGCACGTCCTCGCGCGGGATGTAGTAGCGCGTGGGGAGTCCGGTCTCGAAGAGCAGCACCGGGCGGTGGGTATCGGCGACGACCGTGCCGTCGATCTCGACCGTCACATGCCGGCTGCTCGCAAGCGCGTCGACGCGCTTGTACGGATCGCGGGGGTGGATGAAGATCTCTTCCTCCTCCTCGTACCAGTGGTCGAGGCCGCGGCCGACCCGGGTGAACCACTCGAAGGCGATGTGCCCGGCCAGGTCGTCGGCCGGGAACGTCCATGCCGCGTTCTCCGTCAACTCGCCCTGGACTTCCAGGTCGTAGAAGACGCGCGAGCCCGTGTGCGTACCCGTGGGCGGGTTCTTCGCCGGCCGGAGCAACTCCTGACGTACCTCGTCACGGGGGAACGCGTACAGCGGGACGGGCACATCCGGCTCCCAGACGAGGACGGGGTGCCTGCTGTCGACCACGGTGACCTCCCCCTTGCGGCCTCGGACCCAGCGTTCGCCGGGCTCCCAGACGAGGCCCTCCGGTGTGGTCCTGACGTTTCGCGCGGTGGGGAACGTGGTCATGAACTGCTCTCCCTCGGCTTGCTCCGTGTGCCCATGGCCCGAGCGGGCCGAACAAGTGTCTCCTTGTCAGCGGCCGGAGAGGGCGCTTCACTGGACGCGTGTCCGCAGTCGCCCGCGCACTGGAAGCCTTCTGGCCGTCCCGCCGCGTCTATCTGTACGACCTCTTCTGTCGCTGAGCGCTCCTCGCCGAGCCGCCTCCCGCGCTTGAGCACTCGCGCGCCCGGTACGCACCGGATCGGCCCGTGGCCTTGCCGTGCGCCCGCAGCACCCCCCATCCTCACGACGACGCACCAGAACAGAGGGCACATGTCCGTGACCGATGAACTGCTCGCCAACAACGCGCTGTACGCGAAGTCCTTCGCCGGCCCCCTCCCCCTGCCGCCCGCCAAGCAGCTCGCCGTCCTGGCCTGCATGGACGCACGGCTCAACGTCTACGCCCTGCTCGGCCTGCGGGAAGGCGAAGCCCACGTCATTCGCAACGCGGGCGGCGTCGTGACGCAGGACGAGATCCGCTCGCTCGCCATCAGCCAGCGACTGCTCGGCACCACCGAGATCATCCTCATCCACCACACCGACTGCGGGATGCTCACCTTCACCGATGACGGTTTCAAGGACGAGATCCAGCAGGACACCGGGATCCGACCGCCCTGGGCGGCAGAAGCGTTCACCGACCTGGCGGCCGATGTGCGGCAGTCCGTCGCCCGCATCAAGGCCGACCCCTTCATCGTGCACAAGGACGCGGTTCGGGGGTTCGTCTTCGACGTCGCGGACGGCAGGCTGAACGAGGTCGTCTGAGGCGTGCGGCGCCGGTGATCGGAGGACGGCCCGTTCGCGTCACGCGAGGGCCGCCCTCGCCGGGGCTACTTGCTGACGGCGAACCGCATCAGCGCGTGCTCGTCACCCTGCTTGATCTTGCCCGTCACGTTGATCACTTCGAGCTTCCAGGAGGCGCCGGCCCGCGTGGCCTTCGCCACGGCGCAGCCGTTGTCCTGCGTCAGGAGGCTGGGCCAGATGTCGGCGACCTGCTGCGAGCTGCCGCCCGTCGCGTCGTAGACCTTGAAGCTGATGTTGCGGGCCTTCTGGAAGGAGCTGCCCTTCTTGAAGGCCGCGGCGACGAACACGATCGAGGTGATGTTGGCGGGTACGCGCGCGAACTCGACCGTGACGGTCTCGTCGTCGCCGTCGCCGTGACCGGTCTGGTTGTCGCCGCTGTGGACGAGGGAGCCGTTGCCCATCGGGTCCAAGGAGTCGAGGCCCGCCAGCCGCACCGGGTCAGCGCCCTGCATGGCGACGGCTATCAGGTCGAGGTCGGTGCCCGTCTTACGACGGAGCATCCCCACCACTCCACCGCTGCTGCCGGCCGTGGGGTCCCAGGACACACCGAGGGACAGATGGGTAACTCCGTCCAGGTCCGCCGGCCCGGTTTCCTTCGTCAGCGTGATCATGCGTCAGCCATCCTCTGGTAGTTCGCATAGGTCTATAAACAGCAAAGTGTGCCCAATGCTACGACGACTCGGTGCATCGGGTCCGGCCCGGGAGCACTCCGGCTTTCCGGGACGAACCGGCGCACTGGTTCCGGCCGGACGGGGCGGGTCGGCCAACCCGCCCCAGGACCAACCCGATCGCCGGGCCGGAGCCCTCCGGGCCGCTCGCACCCGGTGACCTCATCGCGGGGATCGAGGGTCGTGGGCCAGGTGGTCGTACTGGCTACCCGCGCCCAGCAGGTCGGCGGGCGGGGCGACGAAGTAGTCGCTGTCCTTGGGGCGTTGGGCCGACTCGTCGCGCCGGGGGCGGGAGGCGGGTTCGAGGTGGGGGATGTGTTTCGAGCAGTGGACGTAGGCCTCGTGCACCGTGATGTGGACCCACAGTTCGGGCTGCCGCCCGGGGGCCGAATCGACGGGAATGCGGGCGTGGGCGATGCGCGGGTCGGCGGGGGCCAGCAACCCGGCCGTCCCGTTGACGTGCAGGCCTATGTGGTGGTGCGTGAAGTCCATGAACAGCAGCCCCACATGGGGGTTCTCCGCGATGTTCCCGGCGCTCGCCATGACACCGTTGCCACGGTATTCGGGGTAGACCAGCGTCCTGTCGTCGAGGACCGTGACGAAGCCCGGTGGCCCGGCTCTGAAGCTGGAGTCGCAGCGTCCGCCCGCATCGGCGGTGGAGAGGAACACCATGGACTGCCGCGCGATGAAGTCCTCCATGGGCGGGGTCAGCACCGGATGCACCTGGCGGGAGTAGAACGAGTTCGCGCGCTCCGCGGTGCCGAGGTGGGCCTGGAGGGCACGCTCACCCGGGGAGGGTATGGGGTGGGGGCTGGTCACGGCTCTGGGTTCTCCTCGGGGTTGCGCATGGGCGCGAGCGGGGTGTTGAGGACGGGGACGTCGAGCGGGTCGTGGTGAATCCGGAACGGGGGGACACCGCCGCGCATGAGGTTGTGGGCGGCGGAGCTGACCATGTCGGGCGGCCCGCACAGGAACGCCTCGTGCTGGTCCCAGGGCCCGAACTCGCGCAGCACCTGCGGCAGGGTTCCTTCCCTGCCCACGATGCGCTGGTGGGAGACGGCGGCGCGGACCGACAGCCAGTGATGACGCTGGGCCATGCGGAGCATGTCGTCGAGACCGTACAGCTCGTCCGCGGTGCGGGCGCCGATGAAGAGGTCGACATAACGACGTATGCCGGTGTGCGCGGCCTGTTCCAGGATGGCGCGGATGGGGGCGAGTCCGGTGCCGCCAGCCACGCACACCAGGTCGCGGTCCTCGGCGGCGTCCAGGGACATGGCCCCCTGCGGCGGCCCGAGCCTGACGATGTCACCGACGACCGCGCGGTACACCAGTGAGTTGCTGACCACTCCGCCGGGGACGGCACGGACGTGGAAGGTGAGGGTGTGGTCCGGCCTGGGCGCGTTGGCCACGGAGTAGTGACGCCAGGCCAAGGGTCTCCACGGCGTCTCCATGCTGAGGTACTGGCCCGCGGTGTAGGGGTAGGCGAATTCGGGGCGCACCGTGATCTCCGCGATGCCGTTGCCCCGCGGCAGGTGGCTGACGATCTGCGCCCGCCATGTGGCGGGGCGCACCCGGCTGTCCTCCTCGGCCGCCTGCACCATCACGCCCGCTGCCGTGGTGTACGCCTTCGTCCAGGCGGCGGCCATCTCGGGTGTCCAGTCGGGGCCGGCATACCGGGCCAGTGCCGCGAGCAGGCACTCCCCCACTGCCGGGTAGTGCCCCTCCAGTGCTCCGAACTTGCGGTGGTCACGCCCCAGAAGGGAACAGAACCGGACGAGGTTGTCCGGGTCGTCCACCAGCTCGATGATGCGCAGCAGGCCTCGCAGCAGACGGTCGCGCTGGACGTCCATGTCGGCGGGGAAGAGTGCTCGAACTTCGGGGTAACGGGCGAAGAGGATGGCGTAGAAGTACACCGTCACCTCGCCGGCCTGTGGTTCGACCACCGCGAGACCCGCACGCACGAGGGCTACCTCCCGCTCGGTCAGGGGCGGCTCGTCGGTCGCGGGCGGCCCCGGTGCTTCGGATGTCGCGGGCGCTTCGGGGCGTGGCTCGTGGCTCGGCCGGGTAGCGGTGGGGTATGCGGGGTCGAGCGGCGGCGTGGGGGCCGTGCGCAACGATCGTCGGGACACAGAGTTGTCGCAATCTCAGAGACCGCCGCTCCAGGGAGCCTGAACGGCGGGTGGGCAGGGACGCAGTGGGTCGGGCAGCTCACCTTCCAGACGGGGCGTGGACATGACGTTGATCGTCTTCCCCTGAATTACTGCGTCAGCCCTGTCGGACTCGTTACCCGGACGCGCTGCGCCGCGACTGCGGCGCACGAAGTGGGCGTGGCCCGACATGGGCACACATGTCGCCACCCGGGGCTTCCGCGCCGGGCCTTACGGCCCCTCTGCACACCCGCCGAACCCCCTCAAGCCAACTGATTGACCAGGTGGGAGAAGACCGCGGGCAGGCGGGTGGCGAGCGGCACGATGCGCGGTGCCAGGCGCGGGTGGGAACGTGCGCGGAGCAGTCCCTCGGTCAGCAGCCGGTAGCGCCGGGAGGCGCGGTGCCAGGCCTGCTCATAGTCCTGCGGCCGGTCGGCCCGTACGCACCGCACGAGGTGTGCCGCGCCGGCCAGTGCGAGGGAGATGCCTTCGCCGGTGAGTGCGTCGATGTAGCCGGCCGCGTCCCCCACCAGCAGCACACGGCCCGCGACCCGGGCCCGGACGCGCCGGCGCAGTGGCCCGGCGCCCCGGACGGGAGACGTGGCGTGCGCGCGGAGCAGCCGGGCCAGGGCCGGAAAGGAGGCCAACTGCTCGTCGAAGGGCGCCCGTTGACTCGTCAGGACGGCCACGCCCACCAGGTCGGGGGCGAGCGGTGTGACGTAGGCCTCGGATCGCGGCGACCAGTGGACCTCCACGCAGTCGGTCCACGGCGCCACCGCGAAGTGGCGGCGCAGTCCGTAGCGGGGCGGCCGCGGGTCGGCGCGTTCCAGGCCGAACTGCCTGCGGATCGGTGAGTGCAGGCCGTCGGCGGCGACGAGGTAGCGGGCCGTCAGTCCGGCGGCGGTGACGCTGTGGGAGTCCTGGTCGACCGTGCCGACCCGGAGGGGAACGACGGGCACACCGAGGTCCGCCGCCCTGCGGGACAGAGCCTCGTGCAGCGCCGTTCGCCGTACGCCCCGGCCTGGCCCGCCGCGGAACCTGGCTTCGGCCAGGCACTCGCCGTCCAGGTAGCGGATGCCGTGGATGGGCTGACCGGGCAGCTGGACGCCCAGTTCGCGCAGGGCACGGACCGCGCCCGGCATCAGGCCCTCGCCGCATGCCTTGTCGATGGGGGCCGTGCGGGGTTCGGCGACCACCACGTCGAGACCGGCCGACACGGCGTGGATCGCGGTGGCGAGCCCGGCGGGGCCGCCGCCGACGATCAGCAGGTCGATCACGCCGGTTCCGGGACGCAGCGCCGAAGGGCGAGCGTCTCGCAGCGCAGCCGGGTCGCGAGCAGCGGAAGGTTGAGCAGGCTGAAGCACAACGCGGTGAGCCACGCGGAGTGGACCAGGGGCAGGGCCACGCCTTCGACCACGACGGCCAGGTAGTTGGGGTGCTTGAGCAGCCGATAGGGGCCCGCGGCGACGAGTGGCAGGCCCGGCACGACGATGACGCGGGTGTTCCAGCGCGGCCCCAGCGTGGTGATGCACCACCATCGCAGTGCCTGGGCACCGAGTGCCAGCGCGAGCATCGGCCAGCCGAGGGCCGGCAGGAAGGCGCGGTGGGCGAGTTGGCTCTCGGCGAGACAGCCGATGAGGAGTCCGGTGTGGAGCACGACCATCGTCGGATAGTGACCGCGCCCGAACTCGACGCCGCCGCGCGCGAGACTCCATGTCGTGTTGCGGCGCGCGACGGCGAGTTCGGCCAGTCGCTCCCCAGCCACCAGCAGGATCAGAACGGTGTACGGGTTCACAGGGGCCTACCAGCGGAGCAGAACGAGTTCGGAACACAGACCCGGCCCCAGTGCGAGCACCAGACCGGCGCTGCCCGGCGGCGGAGGCACCGCGAGCGTGTCGCGCAGGATGTGCAGGACCGAGGCGGAGGAGAGGTTGCCGACCTCGGCCAGTGACCGCCGGGTGAGGTCCAGCGCCCGGGCGTCCAGCGACAAGGTCTCCTGGAGCGCTTCCAGCACCTTGGGCCCACCGGGGTGGCACACCCAAGCGGTGACGTCCGGCGGCTTGAGGTCGTGCTCGGCGAGGAAGGACCGCACCTCTTCGCCGAGGTGGAGCCGCACCAGGTCGGGCAGTTCGGCGCCCAGCACCACGGCGAAGCCGCTGTCGCCGATGTCCCAGCCCAGGGCGCTTTCGGTGCCCGGGTAGAGACGGCTGCGCGTGGCCACGACCTGCGGCCCCGCCTGCTCCCGAGCGCGCGGATGCTCTCGGCCCACCGCCACCAGCGCGGCCGCACCGTCTCCGAAGAGCGCGCCCGCCACCATGCCCTGCACGGAGGTGTCCCGGCGCTGGAGGGTCAGCGAGCAGAGTTCGACCGAGAGCAGTACCGCCGCCTGGTCCGGCCGGCCGTCCAGGTAGTCGTGCAGCCTCGCCAGTCCGGCGGCCCCGGCGACACAGCCCAGACCGAAGACGGGTACGCGCTTCACGTCCGTACGCAGCCCGAGCCGTGCGGCCAGGCGCGCCTCGATCGACGGTACGGCGAGCCCGGTGATGGACGTCGAGATCACCAGGTCCACGTCCTGCGGAGCGAGACCGGCCTCCGCCAGGGCGGACACCATCGCCTGCTCGGCGAGACCGAGGGCGGTTTCGATGAAGAGGTCGTTGGCTTCCCCGAAGCCGTGCACATCGGCGTACCGCTCCAGGGGCAGAGCGAGGTGACGGGTGGTGACCGCCGCGCTGGTGTGCAGGCGCCTCAGTACGCTGCGGTCCGCACCCGGCGGCAGGCACATCGCCGCGACCGCCTCGGTGATCTCGGACTGCTGGTACCGGTGGGGCGGGAGCACCCCATGGACAGCGGCGATTCGCGTCATTCGGTCAGAATAGGTGCGAACTGATCAACCATCAGGAATTGGTTGATATCCGGCAGGTCGGATGGCGCCTATGCTCAAGCCGTGCACACCACCGCAGCCTCTGCCAGCACGCCGCGCTCCGGCTCGGGCGGGCGCCTTCTCGGGCTGCTGGCGGCCTCGCACCCGGGGCCTTCGCTCACCGTCACCGTGGTGGCCACCGTCCTTGCGGCCACCACCGGGCGAGGCCTGGGCGGCACCGTCCTGACCGCGTCGGCCGTCCTCACCGGGCAACTGTCGGTGGGCTGGTGCAACGACCGCGCCGACCTGCACCGCGACATCGCCACCGGAAGGCGCGACAAACCCCTGGCGTCCGGCACGGCGACCCCTCGCACCGTGGCCACGGCCGCGCTCTGCGCCCTTGTCCTGTGCGTGCCGCTGTCCTTGGCGATGGGGCCGGCGGCAGGGGGCGTCCATCTGGTCGCCGTGGCGCTGGCCTGGTCCTACAACCTCGGCATCAAGCGCACTCCGCTGTCCTGGCTGCCGTACGCCGCCGCCTTCGCACTGCTGCCTGCGGTCGTCACGCTCGGGCTGCCCGACCACCCGTGGCCCCCCGGCTGGGCCATGGCGGCCGGGGCCCTGCTCGGCATCGGCGCGCACGCCTCCAACGTCCTGCCGGACATCGAGGACGACCTCACCACCGGCGTCCGCGGACTGCCCCAACGCCTGGGCGCACACCGGGCCCGCCTCATGGCGGCCGTGCCGCTTCTGGCGGCCTCGACCGTGCTCGTCCTCGGCCCGTCGACCCCGGCCGGCCCCCTGGAGTGGACCGGCCTCGCGGTGACGAGCGCGCTGGCCGCGGCCGTCGTCCTGCCCCCGCGCTCCGGCGCGCGCAGCCGCCTGCCGTTCACGGCCACCCTGCTCCTGGCCGTCCTCGACGTGGCCCTCCTGGTACTGCGCGGAGCCGCCCTCGCCTGACGGGACGGCCGGCCCCCTGCCGTTGGTCATCGAGGACAGGTGCTCAAGTCCCGTTGCCGCAGAGAAAATGACCCTATTGCTCCCATATCTGTCTCCCTTGCCGAGAGACGGGCAGAGGGACGCGTACAGACAGGCACCCAGACAGGAGTGTTCCGGATCGATGCTGACCCTCAACTCTTCGCAGATCGGTCCATCGGCTGCCCGCAAGGCCACGGCTCACTACTGTCGAGCGATGTGCCCGTGGGTCGACGCCGACGAAGTCGTCCTCGTGGTAGCCGAGTTGCTCGGCAACGCCATACGCCACACCCGAGGCCCCTGGCACCTCTCCCTGGACCAGCGGCAGGGGAAGCTCGTGGCCGCGGTGCGCGATCACAGCAACACGGCCCCCGTCCCCCGCTCCGGGGACCTCTGCGGCGGGGGCGGTTTCGGGCTCGGCATCGTGCGTCGGCCGGCCACCGACTTCAGGGTGATTCCTCATCAGCAGGGCAAGACCGTCCAGGCAAGCTGGAGCCGGACCCGGTAGCCGGGTCCCGACGTCCCGCCCTTACCGAGGGCCTGCGGCTCTCAACCAGCCGACCCAGCAGGGTGGTTGGAGTCCGCCAACGCGCGCCGCGGCCCCGCTACGGACGTCTCCTCACACGTTCCCCGGCGGACCACGAGCACCGCCCGGTCGTCCACGTGTCCCGTCAACGAGTCGCCCTGAGCCATGACGACGTTCGCGATCTCCGCGAGCGGCGCCGCGCGCCGGCGTTCGGCGACATCGCAGATCCCGGCAAGACCGGCGTCGATCGGCAGCTGCGGCCCCTCCACCAAGCCGTCCGTGACCAGGGCGAGCAGGTCGCCGGGTGCCATGTGAAGGACGTGTACGGGAAAATCGCTCCCCGCGAGCACCCCCAGCGGCGGGCCGCCCGGGTACTCGCGGACCTCGGCCCCGCCCTCGGCGGCGTGCACCAGCGGGACGTGCCCGGCCCGTGCGGTCATGACCCGGCCGTCCGGCGTGAGCAGTGCGTACAGACACGTCGCGAAGACCGGCAGCCGCATCTGCAGCATGAGGTCGTTGGTGCGGGCCAGCACCCGGTCCGGAGCCGGATCCTGCCAGGCGTACGCGTGCATCGCGGTCCGCACCTGCCCCATCAGTGCCGCGGCCTGCACACTGTGCCCCTGCACGTCGCCGATGATGCAGGCGGTGCTGCCGTCCGGCAGCGCGATGACGTCGTACCAGTCCCCGCCGACGTCCAGGCCGTGGTGAGCGGGGCTGTACCGGGCCTCGATCTCATAGCCCGGGGCGACCGGCAGCAGGGCGGGCAGCAGGTTGCGCTGTACGGTGCTGGCGAGTTCGGCCCGGGCGGACTGCAGCCGGATGCGCTCCCACGCCTGCCCCGCGAGATCCGCCATGACGCCGGCGAGGGTCTGCTCGTGGTCGGAGAGGTTGTGCGGACGGTCGAAGGTCACGACCCAGCCGCCGAGCGGGGAAGCGCCCTGGCCCCGCAGGGGGATCATGATGAAGGACTCGGCGGCCGTGGCGTCCAGCAACCCGTGGGCGAGTGGCCAGGACCGCCGGTAGTCGTCCCGGGTGGCGATGAACAGGGGCGTGCCCGTACGGATCGCCTCGGTCAGGGGCTTCGGGGCCTCCAGCGGCAGCCCGTGGAGCGAGCGGGCCAGCGCGGGATCGATCCCCGCGCCGAACGTCACCCGCAACCTCCCCTCCTCCGCGAACGCGAGCAGCGTTCCGTTCCCTCCGAAGGCGGGGGCCACCCGGTTGAGGATCGCCGTGGTCAGCTCGTCCTCCGTGGCGGCGGACACGAACGCCGCGGCGAGCTGCTGCACGAGGTCCCCGCGGCGCCGGGCGTCCGCGTGGGCCTTGAGCAGCGACTGGTGGCGCTCGACGGCCGCGGTGGTGTTGATCGTCGTCCCCACGACGCGTCGCTTGCCGTCGAACCCGAACCGGACCAGCCGGGCGAGGGTGCGCAGCCAGTGCGGGTCGCCGTGTTCGTCCGGCATCCGGAAGTCGACGTCCACCTGCCGGGCCCGCCCCTTGCGCAGCGCCCAGAACGCCTCCTCCACGCGGCCCACGTCGTCGGCGTACACGAGCCCGAGCAGTTCGGCGAGCGGCATCCGGTCGCCGGGGCCCACGCCGTTGTACAGGCGCTCACCGTCGAGCCAGCTGAACTCGTCCGCCTCCTCGTCGTACGTCCACAAGGAGTGGTCCGCCAGTACGGTCATGGAGCGCAGGGCCTCCCAGTGCAGCCACTCCCCCTCTTCCTCCTCCTCGATCTCCACCAGGAGCCCGTGTCCGCCGTCGCACCGGTCGAAGCGACGCGCCGACGTCATGCAGATGACCGCCCCGTCGGCATGGGCGTATTCGAGCGGCTGGCGGCAGGTGCGGCCGCCGCCTTCGAGAGCGTCCAGGAGCAGCTGGCGGGAGATGGCCACGCTGGTCGGGGCGAGCAGATCGGCGAAGCTGCGCCGCGGGGACCTGCCGTCGAGGAGGGCCGCCCGGGCCCGGGGGCTGGCCCGGATGAGCTCCCCCGCCCCGGCGGGCTCGTCCGCGGGAGCGAGCAGCATCCACATGCCGTCGACGCCGAGCGCCTCGTGGCGGGGGCAGCCGGGGGCGCCGGCGTCTACACACATGGACATCGACCTCGAAAGCGAACGGGCGCGGCAAGCCTCCCTGCGGGCGGGTCTTCCATCTCAGCCGACCGCCGCCCGGGCCGCCGCCCGCGAAGGTCATTTCCTGGTGGCCGAAGGTCCCCTACGACCCGTCAGGGTTCTGTGGCCGCTCTGCCCCGCGCGTCGTTGTGCGCCGGCGTGCCACGCCGAAAGGACGGATCTGCACGTCGTGGCTCCCGTCAGTCCTTCAGTCCTTACGCTCTGCCCGCTGATGGCGCAGGAGCCGTTCCTGCATGACGGGGTACGGCGTCGCCGCGGGAGGCGTGCCACCGTCGCGTACGTCCGTGGCGGCCCGCACGGCGGCGTCCATCGCGGCGCGGTAGGGCAGCGACCCCGTGCTGATGCGCCGCACGCCGAGCCGGGCCAGCTCCGCCATGGTGAGCGTGGGGTGGACCAGGGTGTTCACCGGTGCCGTGATGCCGTTCACCAGGTCATGCAGCTCGGCCGGGTCGGTCGCCCCGGGAATGAAGATGCCGTCAGCGCCCGCGGCCACGTACGCGGTGGCCCGCGCCAGGGTCTCCTCCACGGTGGCCCGCTGGCCGAGCCAGTACGTGTCGATGCGGGCGTTCACGAAGAGGTCGGGCGAGGTGCGCTTGATGGCTGCGATCTTGGCCGCGTGCAGTGCGGGCTCGATGAGCCTCTCGTCGGTGCTGTCCTCGATGTTGACGCCGTCGGCACCGAGGCCGGCGGCGTACTCCGCCACCCGCTCGGGGTCGTCGCCGTAGCCGTCCTCGATGTCGGCCGACAGGTGGAAGGGGGCGCTCCGCAGCTTCCGGGCGAGGGCTTGTGTGGCCTGCCTGCTGGCCCGGCCGCCGTCGGGGCTTCCGCCGGCGGCGGCGACCCCGAAGCTCGTGGTGCCGACGGCCGGGAAGCCGGCCTCCGCGAAGGCGAGCGCCGAGGCCACGTCCCAGGCGTTGGGCAGCAGGAGCGGGGCGGCTTGATGGTGCAGGTCTTTGAACGTCATGTCCGTGACGCCTTTCGGACGGGATGGCCGCGCGGGGAGTGCCCCGAGGGCACCAGGATGACTCGGCGGCGTTGCGTTGATCAACGGGGCGGGCTGTGGTCAGGGCCTCGCGCCGCCCCCGCCCGCCTCGGAGCCCGGCGAGAGGGGAGCTCGACAGGGCCGGGCACGGGCGGGCTGCGCCGGGCGGGTCACCTCGGGGCGCCGAGCGTTTCGGCCGGCCGCCGGCAGGTGATGCATGGGTGCCGGGATACCCGGATCAACCGCCGCCGCTCCCTTCACGTCGCCAATCGGAGGCCCGTCGTGCCACTGCGCTCTCGCCGTTCGCCGCTGTCCCGCCAGGGCGGGCGCGCGCTCGTCATGTTGCTCGCCGCCTCATTGGCGCTGGCGGGCCCCGCCGGAGCAACCCCCCGCGGCAACGGGGACGAGGCTCTCCGGAACCGCCTTCGCGAGCTGGTGGACCGTCCGGACGGCCCGCCCGGCGCCATCGCGGTGCTGCGGGACGGCGGCCGGGTACGGGTGATCCAGGCCGGGGTCGCCGAGGTCGGCACCCGGCGTGAGCCCCGCGCCTCCGACCACATGCGGCTGGCCAGCGCCTCCAAGGCGTACAGCGGTGCCGTCGCACTCCGTCTCGTCGACCGCGGGCTGCTCGGCCTTGACGACACCATCGCCCGCAGGCTGCCCGCGCTGCCGGCCGCCTGGGGCGATGTGACGCTGCGTCAACTCCTGCACCACACCAGCGGGTTGCCCGACTACAGCGCGGCTCCGGACTTCGTCGACCTGATCCGGGCCGATCCGCACCGGATCTTCGACTCCCGGCATCTGCTCGACTTCGTCGCCGACCAGGACCTCGAATTCGCCCCCGGCTCCCGCTACCACTACTCGAATTCCGACAACATCGCCGTTGCCCTGATGAGCGAGGCCGTGACGGGGCAGCGCTACGAGGACCTGCTGGCCTCGAAGGTCTTCCGGCCCCTCGGCCTCGCCCACACCAGCCTCCCCGCCGGCTACCGCCTGCCCAACCCGTATCTGCACGGCTACGACGTGGAGCCGGGCAGCCCGCCCCAGGACGTCTCCACCCTATTCGGCGCCTCCGGGGCCTGGGCCTCGGGCGGCATGGTGGCCACTCCTGCGGACTTCAACACCTTCATGGCCGGCTACGCGGGCGGCAGGCTGATCAGCGAGGCAACCCGGAAGCAGCAGCGATCCTTCATCGCGGGCGCCTCCGAGCCGGCCGGCCCCGGCACCAACCGGGCAGGGCTGGGAATCTTCGCGTACAAGACCCGGTGCGGGGTGGTGTACGGGCACACCGGCAACACCGCGGGCTACACCCAGTTCGGCGCGGGCACACCGGACGGCCGCCGCAGCGTCACCCTTTCCATCACCTCACAGGTGAACCAGGAGAACACCCCCGATCTGCTCGCCCACCTGCGCGACGTCGAGGAGGACTTCGTCTGCGCCCTTCTCGGCTCGCCCTCGAAACCCTGACCCGCGACGAGGGCCACGGACGCCCCTCAGGGGTCCGGGACCCCTCGCCCCCGGAGTGCTACTTGCGGACGACCGTGGTGAGCAGGCCCGTCCGGAGGTCGTAGACGTGTCCCGAGACCTCGACATCGGCCGACAACAGCGGGAAGGAGCGCAGCAGGTCGACGTCCCGGCGCACGGTCACGGCCGGATCGAGGACGGCCAGGGCGGCGATCGTGGAGTCGTCGTAGCCGCCCCGGCTCACGAAGTCCCGGCGGAGCTCGTCGTCGGCGAACAGGGCTGATCCGCAGTCGGTGTGGTGGATCACGGCCAGCTCGAACCAGTCGGCGTCCGGCGTCTTGGCCTCGTGCAGATGGCCGATCCAGGCCACGTCCCGCAGGGTGGCGGGAGTGACCCGCCCGCCGACGTTGCGCAGCACGATGGCCTCGCCGAGTTCGACACCGAGGATCGCGGCGGGCTCCACCCGGGGGTCGAGACAAGTGATGACGAACGTCTGCTTGAAGGGGATGAAGGGGATCTCCGGCACCTTGAGGTGGGCGTCGGTGTGCGCGAAGGCATTGTTGCGCTCGATGTACGTGGCGAAGGGGGACACGATCTGCTCCTATGACGCAATTCTGTTGTGAGTAAAGCGAGTTGAGGGTCGGAGGCCGGTGGTCTCAGCGGTTCGGGGACCTCAGGAGAGGGCGCAGCGCACGGCCTCCAGGACGACTTCCGTGACTTCGCGCGGATGCGAGACCGGGACCGCGTGCGAGGACTCGACCTCGACGATGTTCGATCCCGCCCGCCGGGCCGTGAATCCGAGGAGTTGCGGAGGGAGCGACAGGTCCCGGGTCGAGACCAGTGCCCAGGACGGCAGGTCGTGCCAAGTGGCCCGCGCCGGAAGGGTTTCGGTCAGTGCGGCCGGATCGATGGGGCGTTGAGCCGCAGCCATCACCGACACGACGTCCGGAGTCACGTCACCGGCATACACCTCGCCGAACGCCTCCGGCTTGAGATACATGTCGTTGCCGCCCGGGCGGGGGACGACGGTCGTGGTCGCCGGTCCGAGCTTGCTGCCGGGGAACTTCTCGTTGAGCTCGGCAGAGCTCTCCCCCGCGTCGGGCTGGAACGCGGCGATGAACACCAGCGCCTTCACCTTCGGATCCAGGGTGGCGGGATGCGAGATGACGGAGCCCGCGTAGGAGTGCGCGACGAGCACGATCGGGCCGGGCACGCTCTCCAGGAAACTCGCCAGATACGCGGCGTCCGATGCGAGGCCGCGAAGGGGCAGCGAAGGTGCGACGACGTGGTGTCCGGCCGCCTGCGTCCGCCGGATCACCCCATGCCATACGGACGCGTCCGTCAGCGCGCCGTGAACCAGCACGATCGTCGGGGACTGGCTGTTCGTAGCGTTCATGGAACCCCTTCCTCGTTCGAGGGCCGGGAGGCCGCCGTCAAAGACAGAACGTTCGTTCTCCCTTTGACGCTACGGACCCCTTGCTCCGGTGTCAACAGAACGTTCTGTCTCTGCGCTCTCTACACTGGCCCCATGTCCACTACGCCCCCGAGCCCCCGTGAACGCCTGCTGGAGACGGCAAGCCGCTTGTTCTACGCCGAGGGCATCCACACCGTTCCAGTCGATCGCCTGGTCACCCAGGCCGATGTCACCCGGGCCACGTTCTACCGGCACTTCCCCGCCAAGGAGGACCTGGTGGTGGCCTATCTGCGCGCGACCGACGCCCGCCTGCGCGGCGCCGTCGAGACCGCTGTCGCCCGGGGAGCCGCCGAACAGGGCGTCTCGGCGGTCCTCGACCTCATCGGCGAGACGACGTGCGCGGCCGGCTTCCGGGGCTGCCATTTCATCAACGCCGCCGCGGAGTACCCGGACGCCTCCGACCCCGTACGCGAGGCGATCGCCGAACACCGCGCCTGGTTCCAGCAGACGGTCACCGAGCTGGCGGCCCGGGCGGGCCACCCCGACCCCGCCTACGCCGGTCGCGTCCTGGTGCTCCTCCACGACGGCGCTCTGGCCGGCGCGCAGCTCGACGATCCCGAGGCTGTCCGTGCCACGGTGCGCCGGGCGGGCCACGACCTGCTGGGTCTGCCCCACTGACCCTCGCCGATCAGCCCGGCCGGCCCTTCTGCGGGCCGGCAAGTGGTCGGCGCAAAGAAGGGCCAGGTGGTCTGGTGAGGCCCGCCCGCTCCTGCCTAACGTCAGCCGTGGCCATCGCACCGACCGCACGCAGTGCCGCGGGGTGTCCGGCCTTCGCCACGTTACCGGGGGGACGTCAGATGTCTGCGGTCGGCAGTTCGGGGCTCTTGGGGAGCCGGTTCGACGCGCTTGCGAGCAACACGATCGACTACTGGATGCTGCCGGACGATCCGTCCCTGACCAACCACGGCGTGCTCGACGCCGTATCGGCGGCGCCCGTTCTGCCCGACGCCTCCCTGCAGCTCTACATCCACGTACCGATCTGCGCGCAGAACTGCACCTTCTGTGCGTTCACCGGCGCGAACAGCATCAGCTACAAGATGGCGGAGCGCTATTCGAAGCTGGTGATGTGGCAGCTGACGGACCTCATGGACCGCGTCCAGGTGAAAGGCCGTCACATCAGCTCCGTACACATCGGCGGAGGCAGTCCGGACCTGCTCGGGTCCCATGTCGGCAGAATCCTCGAAGGCGTCAGGGCATTGCCGGGCTGCACCGACGCCACCGAGTTCTCCGTCGAGATGACGCTGAGCACCACTCGGCCCGAGTTCATCGAGGAGCTGGTCCGTCACGACGTGACCAAGGCGTCCTTCGGAATCCAGACCCTCGACCCGGACCTGCGGACGCACATGCGCCAGCCGCGCTCGCTCACGCACCTCTCGAAGGTGCTCGACATGATCGACGGCCGTATCCCCGTCATCAACGCCGACCTCATCACCTGCCTGCCGGGCCAGTCCCTCGCCATGGCCCTCGACGACCTCCAAGCCCTCATCGAGCACCCCTCGATCAACGCGATCAGTTCCTACCTGTTGACGTCCGGCGCCTCTCCGTCCCTGATCGGCGGGCTGCTCTCGGGTGCCCTGCCGGAGCAGGCGTCCCCGCACGACCGCGCGCTCATGCGCCTCAACACGTACGGAACCCTGTTGCGCCAGGGGTGGGTGCGGCGCGGCACCAACACGTACATCGACCCGTCCGCCGTGCCCGCGCCCACGCTGGACAAGATCAGCGGCAACGAGTGCCTGGGGCAGAGCCACCATGCGGCGTTTCTGCTGGGCGTCGGTGCGAGCGCGATCTCCAGCATGCCCGGCGTCCGGCTGGAGCAGGTGAGCTCCCTGGGCCAGTGGATGGCGGCAGCGGAACGCAAGGAGCACCCGCTGCACCTGCCCAAGTGCGCCACCGTCCCACAGGCCGACGCCGCGCTGTGGGTCTTCCCCCTGCGGCACGAGGGTCTGCCGCAGCATCGATACGACTGGATGCTGGCGAACGGTGCGCTCGACGACGAACAGGTCCGGACCCTCCAGGCCCTCTGCGGCGAAGGCCTGGTGCGGCACACGAACGCGGGGTACGAACTCACCGTCCTGGGCGAGGTCTTCATGGGTCACCTGGTACGTCTGCTGAAGAAGGAGGCCAACCGCAAGGCCGTCGACGACTACATCGGCGAAGGCCTCGCGCTGGGCAGGGCGATCGCCGTCGGCGAGCTCAAGGACCGCCGCGACGTGAACAACCGCCAGGTCGCCGACCTCCATCTGCGCGAGATCGGCGTCGCTTCGACACCGTGACGAGGGGCTTGTTACCGTCCCCGGATGAGTACCACGGGGGATGCGCCGGGACCGTACGTCCAAGGCGGCCGGAACGAAGTCGAACGGCCCGAAAACCGTGCCCTGCGGATCAGCTTCTACGGTGCGATCACCGCGGTGCTGGCGGGCAGCGGCAGCATGTGGACGAGCGGTGCGGTCATCTACATGCCGCTGACCACCGCCTGGTTCCTCTTCGTGGAGGGCTGCAGCATCACCGCGGTGGTCGCGGGCCACAGAGCCCGTCGCCAGGCCAAACGCCATGGCCTGCCCGGCCGTTGGTGGGCGCTGCTGTCCATCACGACCGGCTGGCTATGCGGCCTCGCCGCCCTCCTGGTCATGCTGTTGGTCGCCGGCGTCACGCTCGGCATCATGGCGGTCTTCCTGTCGTGATCCGACCCTGACAGCCCCCGCGGGGACCGCCGGAGAGGGCCTCGCGAGCTGCAACACCGCCACAACACCGCTGCTGCGGAAGCACAGTTGGCGACGAAAGCCATCTCGCCCGGGCGCGACCGCCGGTTCTGCCCGATCCGGGCCTCCTGGGACGCCGACTGATTCCAGCCCTGACGGTCTTGTCAGGTTTCGAACAAACTCCTACAGTCCGTGACACAACCAACCATGGAACCGCTCCCACGGTCCTGGTGCTGGTCCTGGTCAATCCGAGCAAGGGAGCCGCGATGTTCTCTGCACGTGTGAGATCCCCCCGCTGGGTGGGCGTGATACTCGCCGCCCTTTCGATGCTTCTGCTGGGGCAGCCACCTGCACATGCCTCCTCCTGGGGCACGCCGCAGACGGTCAATTCCTGGAACGTCATCAATGGACGATGGACCGCCAACCACGAACTGGAGACGTACACACCCGACTGCGTCTGGTACGAAGGCAGCACCCTGATCATCAAGACGTACAACGCGGGTGGCGGCCAGTACCGTTCCGGACGCGTCGAGTCCAAGTCGCTCTACGGATACGGCACTTACAGCTTCACGGCGAGCATGCCGAACGGGCGGGGGCTTCTGCCCGCGGTCTGGGGCGCCTATCTGAACCCGTGGTTGCCCGAGATGGATGCGGCCGAGATCGTCGGACAGAACCCCACCGCCGTCTACCAGACCTTCCACGACACCAACAACGGCCAGACCCAGTGGGCCCGGAACAACGCCTCGGCCTGGACCAACAGCTTCCACACCTATTCGTTCTCCTGGTGGCCCGACCACATCGACTTCTGGGTGGACGGCGGCTTCAGCGGCACCAAGTGGTACACCACGCCGCCCGGTACCGGCATGCACTTCATCGTCAACACCGCGGTGGGCGGCGACTGGCCCGGCAATCCCGACGCCTCCACCTGGGCCACCGCCGACGGAGCCCGGTACCTGAAGGTCTCCTCGATCACCTACACGCCCTACTACCCCTGACGACGCCGACGCGATCGCTCATGGAGTCACTCGCGAACCGGGACGGGCCCGCTCCCACCCCCGCCGAACCGGTGGATCGGGCCGTCCTCGGTGAACGCCGACCAGCCGGGGTCGCCTGTCCGGGCAAACGCGACCCACGTCGCGTGCATCTCGTCGGCCAGCGCGGTAGGCGGTTCGGGCTGCCCCAGCAGCCCTCGCTCACCGCGCAGCGCCGGGAGGCCCAGGCGGTCGAACACGAAGGGGAGTTCCACCGTGTGGGCAGCACCGAGCGTGCCCTCGACGGCCGGTGACCGCCAGGCGAATTCGTAGACGTGGGCACGGCCATGGGCCTCGGCCAGTCCCCGGCTGCCGGCGCCGAACAGCGCATCCCCGAGCAGTGCCGAGCGCACCTCACCGGGCCCGGCGGCCGGATGCCGGGCCCGGTGGGCCGTGAGGAACGAGCCGGCGGCGCCGTGGGCGGCGGCCGTCGCGCGCACGTCCTCCTCGGTGGACGTCGTCAAGCTGCCCTGGGGTGCCAGGTAGAGGTTCCCCTCCTCGGCGTTGGTCCCGATGAGCAGATCCACGTCCGCAAGCGGGCTCTCGGCCGGCTGTCGTTCCAGTACGAGACCGAAGGGGCTGAGGCCCATGAGAGGGTCCGGCCGATCGGCCGTCCGCAGGTCGAGCCCGCCCAGTTCGGGCACGGTCCGGACAAACCTCTCGTCGGGCACGTCGGCGAAGGCCACGGCCGTCGGTGCGATGCCCAGCACTCCCGCCGCCCTGCGCGTCACCCGCGACGCCTGCTCGGGGGAGAACGCCCCCAGCCCACTGCCGCTCTGCACGATCGCGCGCTTGACGAGCCCCGAGGCGGCGGGCGCGGCAAGCACGGCCCCCACGATCGTGGCTCCCGCGGACTGGCCGAACAGGGTGACGTTGCCAGGATCGCCGCCGAAGGCCGCGATGTCGTCCCGGACCCAGTGCAGCGCCGCGATGACATCCAGCAGGCCGCGGTTGGCGGGCGCGCCGGGAAGGTCCAGGAAGCCCGCGATGCCGAGCCGGTAGTTGAGCGTGACGAGGACCACCCCGTCGCGGGCGAAGGCGGCGCCGTCGTACAGTCCCGCGCCGGTCGAACCCGCCACGAAGCCGCCGCCGTGCACGAACACCATCACCGGGCTGCGGTACGCCTCCCTCGGTGCCCAGACGTTCACCGTGAGGTGGTCGTCGCCACGGACCCAGCCCGGACCGAAGTACGGCGACATGTCGAGGCCACCGAACGCGTCCCGGCGTGGCTGAGGCGCGGTGGGACCGAGCTCAAGGGCATCGCGCACACCCGTCCACGGCTCGTGGGGGCGCGGCGCCGCGAAACGGCCCGCACCCCGCGGCGGCGCGGCGTAGGGAAGGGCGAGGAACCGCCGGACCTCCTCACCGCCGGAGTCGGCGATGTCACCTCGTACGCGGCCGGTGCTGGTCGTCACGATCGGGTGGGACATGGGTCTTCGACTCTCCTTCACATGGGGTCGGTCTGTGCCGGTGCCGAGGGGGCTTCACATGGGTGGAGCCGTGTCGGTGGCGACGGGGCACTGTTCGAGCTCGGGCTGGGTCTCGGGCTCGGTCTCAGTCTCGGTATGGGGAGCATGAGAGTTCAGAGCCGGGCGAAGGGGGCCCAGGCCGCGATGTCGAACGTGTCACCGCTTCGGACGACCTCGGCGCCGCCCGCTCCGCCCCAATGCGCGGGCAGCACAAGCGAGTTGGTTTCGCTCGCCCGCCCCAGCAGGCGCCGCCGTGTGGCTATGGTTTCGGCCGGGTTCTCGCAGAAGCAGCTGTTGACGTCGGGAGCGACGGACTGCAGCGGCGAATGCAACAGGTCGCCGACGAACAGCGCGCGGTCACTGCCCGATGTGAGCGCCAGCACCGAGGAACCCGGTGTGTGACCCGGCGCGAGTTCCAGCCGGAGATTGCCGTCGATGGTGTGGCTCTCGTCCCACAACAGTGTCTGCCCCGCCTCGTGCACCGGCGCCACGCTGTCCTCGAACACGTTCTGGTTCCCGCGCCCGAGCCTGGGGACGTGACCGTTCTCCGGGTTCCAGAAGTCGAAGTCGCGCGCCGGCATCAGATAGGTGGCGTTCGGGAAGGTCGGCACCCAAGTACGGCCCTCCAGACGGGTGTTCCAGCCGACGTGATCGACGTGCAGATGCGTGTTGATCACCAGATCGACATCGTCGGGATGGACGCCCGCCTTGGCGAGCTCACCGAGGAAGTCGCCCTGGCGGCGGCTCCAGATCGGCGTGTAGGGGCGTTCCTTGTCGTTGCCGACACCGGTGTCGACCAGGATGGTCCTGCCTTCGCTGCGCAGCACCCAGGTCTGGATCGCGCTGATGCACACATCCGAGGCGAGGTCGACGAAGTCCGGCTCCAGCCACGCCGCGTGCTGTCGCCAGGCCGCTTCCGGCGCATCGGGGAAGAAGCTCGCCGGAGCCAACTCGACCGACCCGTAGTACTCGACGGCCCTGGCTACCGAGACGTCACCGAGAACGATTTCCTGCATGAGCGTGGTCCTGTCCGTGGGAGGAGAGAGGAGGAAGGAAGTGCTGCCAACCTCCCCCCGGGCCGTGTTCGGCACCAGCCCCGGCCCGTGCCTAGGCACAGCAGGGGCAGGCTGGCATGGGGCGGTGCGGGCATAATCGAGGACATGGCGCTCTCCCAGCAGCTCAGCGAGTTCCTACGGGCCCGAAGGGCACAGGTGAGTCCCGCGGACGTGGGACTGCCCGAACTGCCGGGCACCCGGCGGGTGTCGGGACTGCGCCGCGAGGAACTGTCACAGCTCGCGGGCGTCAGCGTCTCCTACTACACCCGCCTTGAGCAGGGCCAGTCGGTCAACGCGTCCGACGGTGTCCTCGACGCGCTGGCCAGCGCCCTGCGCCTGGACGAGCACGAGCGCGCGCATCTGCGCGAGCTCGCCTCGCGGCGGCGACGCCCTCTCGGCCCGCCTCCGGCGGAGAACGTGGACACGCTGACCCGCGACCTCCTGCGCTCGGTGGGGAACACTCCGGCGCTCGTGCTCGGCCGTCGCTCTGACGTGCTGGCCTGGAATCCCCCGGCACACGCCCTGCTGGCCGGCCACCTCTCCCCCACCGCACCCGACCGCCCCGAGGACCGGCCCAACCTCTCCCGCATGCTGTTCCTCGACCGGCCCACCAGAGAGCTGTACGTGAACTGGGGACGCAAGGCGCGGGCTGTCGTGGGGAACCTGCGGCAGGTCGCCGGACGCCATCCCGATGACGCACTCCTCGCGTCGCTGATCGGTGAACTGTCCATCCAGTCAGCCGAGTTCACCAGATTGTGGGGCGATCACCGCGTCCGGCCGTGCGAAGCGGACGAGTACCGACTGCGCCACCCTCTGGTCGGCGAGTTGACCGTCACCCAGCAGATCCTCGTTCCCGCCCGCTCCCCCGAGCAGTCACTCGTGCTGGTCACCACGGATGCGGGCTCCACCTCCCAGGACGCACTCACGCTCCTGCGTGGTTACGCGTCCTGAGCCCGTTCACGTCACGAGTCAGCGGTGGCGCGGCCCGACGGAGGCGCGGCCCGAAAGGCGAGGGCACCGACCCACTTGTGATGGATTCGTGAAGGCGCGGGACGGTGTGCAACGGGCCGGGCCGTCGACCCATCTGGATGGACGGCAGTGGGCTCCGTCGACCCCACACAGGGCAGCACACGTGCGACGCTCACCGCCTCGTTCCACGACACGTCCCGCTTCGGACAAGCGACTTCGTATCCCATCCTGAAGGAGCAGTCTCCTTGACCACTCACTTAAGACGAGGCATCCGCCCTCGCGCACTGCTGGCCATCCTCGCAGCGCTGTGCGGCATCGTCGGTGCCACCGCGCTCGGCACCACACCGGCGTCCGCGGCCGACCAACGGCATGCGATCTACGCCATCGCCCACCGCGTCGACACCCTGGACGGGGTGGACGCGGCACTCAAGCACGGGGCCAACGGCATCGAGATCGACGTCTGTGCCTGGTGGAACCCCAACGAATGGCGTGCTTACCACGACTGCTCGTCGGCCGGTGACAACCGCCTTGGCCCCAGCTTCGACAGCATGATCGACCGCATCGTCTCCAACGCCAACGCAGGCCGCCGCCTCGCCCTGGTGTGGCTGGACATCAAGGACCCCAACTACTGCGGGGAAGCCCCCAATCGCACGTGCAGCGTCGCCGGACTGCGCGACAAGGCACAGCGCCTGACCGCGGCCGGCATCCAGGTGCTCTACGGGTTCTTCGAGTACCACGGCGGCAGCACCCCCGACGTCGGCGGGCGGGGCTGGCAGAGCCTGGAGGGCAAGCTCGGCCCCCTGGAGGGCATCACCACGACCGGCACCCGCGACCAGGTCATGGGCGCCTTCAACCGCTCCGGGTCGGGGTTCCCGAACGGCCGTCGGGTGATGGACTACGGCGACACCGACATCACCAACGGCTTCGGGAATTGCACGGAGGCCACCTGGAACACGTGCGCCGAGCTCAAGAAGGGCGCCTCGGACCGGTCCGCCGGGCGACTCGCGGCAACGTTGTCGTGGACGACCACGTACAACGACCCCTGGTACGTCGACAAGCTCCTCGGCGACGCACGCGTGGACGGCATCATCGCGGGCTACGGCGCCTTCACGGGCGTGCGCGAGTACGACGACAGCTGGCAGTGCGCCAATGCGGTCAACCTCGTGCGGGACTGGGTGAACAAGCACAGCTCCACCCACCGCATGGCCAACAGTTCCGACCGCCTCTTCAAGTAGCGGCCGGACTCGGGTGCGAGGCCCTACCGCCTCGCGCCCCGTGGGGAGTTGAGACCGTCGACCGGAGCCCCGGCCGACGGTCTTCGCCGCGGCACAGCGGCGAGACGGCGTCGTCGTCGGCCCATCGAGGAGGCGGCCGTGCCCTACTTCGGCGCCTGGAAGCCCCCGATGCTCAGTTCCAGGAGTTCGGCCAGACGCAGCGGGGTGCGGTCTTCGAACATGGGCCCGATGAGCTGCACGCCGACCGGCAGGCCCTGCGCGGACCGCCCCGTCGGTACGGCGGTGGCGGGGAGGCCCGGCATGGTGGCCAGACCGGCCCACACGAGCTGGTCGAAGTAGGGGTACTCGACGCCGTCTATGTCGATCCGGCGTTCCAGCGGATCGGGGTGGTGGTCGTGCGGGAACGCCGGCGTGGGGGTGATGGGGCACACCACGACGTCGAACCGGGCGAAGAGCTGCCGCCAACCGTGGCGGTGCACCTCCCTGCGGTTGGCCACCTCGATCCAGTCCCGATGGCTCAGGACCATCCCGCGCAGCCCCGCCGCATCGAGGCTCAGGTCGTCCGCGTCCAGCCGGGCGGCGCGTTCCTGCAGCTGCTCGAACGCCTCGACCGGGAAGTGCGCGGTGGCTCCGGAGAACAGCAACTGCCGGTATATCAGGGCGGCTTCGGCCAGATCGGGCAGTAGACGGCTGCCCCGTTCGACGTGGGCACCGCCGTCGGCGAGAGCGTCCGCCACCCGGTTCACACCCGCGCGGACAGCCTCTCCGGTCGGAATGAAGGGATGGTCTTCGAGGACCAGGACCCGGAAGTCGCCGAGCCGGTCGTGGCGGGCGGGCGGCAGCGTCACGTCGTGTGCGACGCCGAACGTCAACGGGTCCGGCCCGGTCATGACATCGAGCAGGAGCGTCAGGTCCCGGGCCGTGCGCGCCATCGGGCCGACCACGGCGAGGTCCAGTTCCGTCGGCAGGGCCGGCGCGGTGGGCGACACCATCCCGCGGGTCGCCGCGAGGCCGATGGTCGGCTTGTGCGCGTAGACACCACAGAAGTGTGCCGGGGTGCGCAGCGATCCGGCGAGGTCGGAGCCGATGGACAGCGCGCCGAATCCGGACGCCAGGGCCGCGGCCGATCCGCCGGAGGATCCACCCGGCGTACGACCGTGATCCCAGGGGTTGTTGGTGGTGCCGTAGATCCCGTTGAAGGACTGGATGTCCTGCAGCCCCACGGGCACGTTGGTCTTGCCGAGCACGACCGCGCCGACGGCCTTGAGCCGGGAGACCTGTACCGCGTCCTCGGCCGGCAGGTAGTCGCGGTGCGGCGGCATGCCCCAAGTGGTGGGCAGTCCGGCGACGTTGTACGACTCCTTGACCGTCACCGGGACGCCGAGCAGCGGTCGGACGTCGCCGCGGGCGCGTGCCTCGTCGGCGTCACGTGCCGCGGCCCGGGCGCGGTCGAAGTCCGGCACACAGATCGCGTTGACCGCCTTGTCGTCCCGCTCGATGCCCGAGATCGCTTCATCGGTCAGCTGCGCCGAGGTCACTTCACCGGTGCGCAGGGCAGCGCCGAGTTCTTCGGCCGTTCGAAAGTTCCAGTCCATGAACGGGACCGTACGGGTGGGTGCGAGGAGCCACGAAATGTTGCTCGGCGCAACGGGGTTGGCACCTCGGATGGGGGTTCCGGGGGGGGGCGTCGGCCGCCGACGCGCGTGCCGGGCCTACGGACCGCCCGGCACGCGCTACCGACTCAGGAACAGCTGCAGTTGCAGCAGTTCGGGGGCGGTGCGCAGCAGAAGGACGCACTCACCTCCGTCATGCCGTGACCTGCGGTGAGCGACTGGCTGTGCTCGTCCCCGGCCAGCGAGTCCAGGTCGAGGTCCAGCGCGAGGTCGGCCACCGCATCAGCGAGCGAGGGTGAGCCGTTGCTGTACTCGTTCATCAAAGCCCTCCTTTCGATCCGAATGGAGCATCAACAGGCCTATTTGGACGTCCAGTTGGGACACTAGCGGGACAATTGTGAACTGTGAAGGGGGTGGACTAGACCATTCGCCTCCGCTAGTGTCGGCCGCCCGGAGGCCGCGAACGCAGCCCCGACCGGCCACTTTCACGCCTGCGAGAGCGACATGCGCGAGCGCCAGTGCGAGCGCGCCGCCGGGCACTTTTTCGGGGCGATCGCGTCCAGGTGTCCCGAGGAGGTGCGGATGAGGCCGAGGCTGCTTCCCGACACACATCTGCTGCCGTCCGACCGTGGCGTGGTGATCAGTGGGCCCCGCCACACGGCCGCCTACGCGCTGCCGGGAATGCACCCGTGGCTGGAAAGACTCCGTCCGTTCCTGGACGGCCACCACACCTTGGACCAACTCACCGCCGACCTTCCGCCCGGGGCCGCACAGCATGTCCGCACCCTGGTCGAACTCCTCGCCCGGGAAGGCTTCGTACGCGATGCCACGGCGGATCTGCCCCACACGCTGAGCCCGGACATCCGTACCCGTCACGCGGCGATCATCGACTTCATCGCGGCACACACCGACTCGCCCGAGCACCGCTTCCAGCGCTATCGCGACTGCGCCCCCGTGGTGGTGGGTTCCGGGCACCTGGCCAATGCGCTGGTTCTCGCCCTGCTCGCCTCGGGTGTGGCACAGGTCCGCCTCCGGCTGAACGAAAGCGCGGAGCACTCGGGGACCCCGACCGATGTGGCCCGGCTGGACGAATGCGTGAGACTGCTCCAGGAGGAGGGCGGCTCGTTCCGCTACGAGCGGCTCGGCAAGGGCGACAACGGCTGCGCACTGCCCGCCGACGTCGGTGCGGTCCTCCTGGGCTCGGACGTGTTCGACCCCGAGGCCACGGAGCTCGCCCGTACGCTCGCGTTACGGGGCGGACTTCTGTACGGCCAGGCGGTGGGCCGGGAAGAACACATCGTCATCAGCGACGTGGCGAGCGTCGAGTGTGCGACGTCCGCGCCAACTCGGCTTGAAGCCGCCACGGTTGGCGTCGCGCGTCACACGACGGGCGGGACGCGTCCGGCTCCCGCGCGCCGGCCGAGCCCCTACCTCGGCGGCCCCGTCGCGGCCCTCGCCGCCCACCAGCTCTGTCTGCACCTCCTGCGCCGCGTGACGGGAATCGACCACGCCGACGGCGCCGCCGAGCCGTCACCGGAGACGGCGGCCGCGGTGCTCGATCTGGCCACCGGCCGCTTCCTCGGCGCGGAGTCGAAATGACCGGCCGGATCGACAAGATCTCCCGGAGCCGCGTGGCCGACGCCCCGTTTCCCCCGGAACTCTGGGCCGAGGCGGTGTACTCCCGCCGGTCCATCCCGGCCACGCTCGCCGCGGGACAGCCGGCCCCGGGACGGACCGCTGCGGTACTCGACCCGCCGCACCCCCTCGGACCAGGCATCCCGCTGGCCTCGCCGCCGCTCCAGCTGGCCCCCTCTCCCGCTGCCCCGACCGATGCGTCCGACCCGGCCGTCCTCGCGGCGCTGGTGCACTATTCCTACGGGCTGCTCCAGCACGATCTGACCCCGGGAGGCTGGCCGCTCCACCGCGCGGTGGCCTCGGCGCGGTGCCGCTATCCGAGCGAGCTGACCCTGATCACCCCCACCGGAGCGTTTCGCTACGACCCGCTGCACCATCAACTGGCTTTTCTGGAAGCCTCGATGACGGACAGTCACAGTGCCGAGTTGGAAACACCCCGCTTCATCGTGATCACCAGCCGGTTCGCCCGCACGGCGCGGCTCTACGGCGACTACGCCCCCCGGCTCTGCGCCCAGGAGGCGGGAATGCTGCTGGGCTCGGTGCACCTGGTCGCCGCGGCGCTCGGCCTGCGCACCCGGGCCGGCCGGGACCGGGAAACCCTGAGCGACTTGTGCGCGCCCTGGTCAGCCTCCGCCCGTGAGCATCCGATGGGCTACCTGGAACTGGAGGGGGCCATGAAGCCGGGCCCAACCGCCGCCGAGGGCCCGCGCCATCCGCCCGGCCGGGCGTGGCCCCCGAGCGACCTGGCCTCCGTGCTGCGCAGCCGGCACTCCGGCGCGGCGATATTCGATCCCGAACCAGCCCCCGTCACGGGGGAGTTGATCGCCGACCTCGAAACCGCGCTCGACACAGTGCCGTTCGGCGACTTCTCCTGCCACCTGCTGGTACAGCGCTCCACCGACCTCGCGCCGGGCCACTACGTCCACAGCGACGGCCGGTTGGGCCAAGTCGGCGCCGGCGACCCGCTCGCGCTGCTCGAACGGATCGGACAGACCGAGGGCCGGGTGTCGATGAACTTCCGGTCGACCGCCTGCGTCGCGTATCTCGCCGTCCGGCGCGGCAGCGCCGTCGCGCGGTACGGCGCCGACGCCTTCCGCAGACTGCATCTGACGGCGGGGGCGGCGGCCCACCAGATCTGCGTGATCGCGGCTCGCCATGGACTGTCCGCCCGGATACACAACGGCTACGAAGCCGCCACCGCGGAGCGCCTGCTCGGGCTCGTCCCGGGTGAGGAGACGGTGGTGTTCCAACTGGCGATCGGTGCCGCGCGCCCCTCGGCCTCGTTCCGCCTCCCGGTGATGTTCTGATGGGCCGGAACACACCGTCCCCAAACCCGGCGTACGCCCCCGTGCCCGACCTGCCCGCCGTATCCGTGGACGGCCCGCCCCCCGGCCCCGTGGGCGTACGGATCGCCGGCCTGCCCACCCTCGCACTCGACCACTCCCGCATTCCCGTCAGCACCGAACTCGCTTTGCAGACAACGGCGTTGGACCAACGACTGACCGCCGAGGCGGCGCAGCTCAGCGATTCGCTGTACGCCCTGATCGGCACCGAGCCGGCCCGCCCCTTCAAGGCCAGGCTGGTGGGCCTGCGCCGAGCGGTCCACCGGGGCGCCCGCATCGACGCGCTCCTCGACACGGCGGCGCCGCCCGATGTGCTCGGTGGCGCACTCACCGAGCGACTGCACCGGCACGCCGCCCTGCGCCGCACCCGGGCCGACGTGTTCGCCGAACTGAGCCGCGTCCTTCCGTCCGAGACGCGCTCGGCGGCAACGGCTCTGACCTCGCTCATCCACGACCCGGCGTTCGCCGCCGGTCTCGACTACGCCAGCCCGGACCTGTACGAGGACCTGCTGCGCTGGTCCGAGCGCGACGCTCCGACACGCAGGCCGCTGGACGGGGCCGCCGTCCGGCTGGCCAAGTACGCCGGTCGCGCGATGGCCAAGCCCAGCCCGTTGACCACCTTCGCCGCCGGCGGCTTCGGCCGCTGGGCGGCGAACACCGGCGTCGGCGTGCGCCTGGAGCGTTCGGGCCGGGCCGAAGTGGCCGAGGTGAGCCTGCTGCCGCTGTCGCGGATCGCCGCCGCGCTCGCCCACATGCCCGAGCTGGCCGCGGCGGTCCAGCTCCGCGTCAGCCCGTCTGCCACCCTCGCGTCCACGCCCGAGGGGGAACGGTGGCTGTTCACGGCCCCCGGCCCGTCCGGCGAGGTACGCACACTGCCCGCCACACCCGCACTGGCCGCGATCATGGCGGCGGCCACCGAGACCGGCAGCCCCGGGCGGTTGCGCAGCCTGCTCGGCGCGACCGCTCCGGGGAGCGGCGCCGACTCCGTGATCGCCCGGCTCGTTCAACTCGGGCTCCTGGAGGTCCGCATCGGCCTGGCCGACCAGGAGCTCGACGCCGCGACGCTCTGCGACTGGCTGGACCGACACCTGCCCGAACCCGTTCGCGGCAACGACGGCCCGGCCCGCCTCCTCTGCGGACTCCGGGCCGTCCGCGACCGGATCGACACGGCACGCGGCGCCGCTCCCGGCTCGCACCGAAGCATCGCCACGAGTCTTCGGCACCATCTCACGGACGTGGCCAAGGTGCTCCAACTGATCCCTTTGGATGGCCAGTTGGACTCCGGGTTGCCGTACTTCCATCACACGGTCGCGGTCGGTACGGCCGCCGTACTCGACCCGGCTGTCTGGCGACCGGCTCTGGCGGACCTCGCTCTCGTACCCGGGCTGCTCGCCCCGTTCGACACGCTCGGACCGGCGCGCGTCGACCTCCGTCGGCACGCGGTGACCGCCTACGGCCCGGGATTCACGCGGTCGTTCACGCAGTTCCTCCACGACTTCGGCGACTGGTGGGCCGTCGCCGGTTCGGGCGGCCCCACCGAGCGTGACGCGCGGCGGCAGGACGAGCTGCGCCGCCTGATCGCCGCCACCCCGCCCTCGCCCGACGGCACCGTCCGTCTCGATCCGCAGGCCGTCGGCGAACTCTGCGGCGACTGGCCCGATCCGGAGAACTCCCGCGACAGCCACGCCTGTTACATCCAGACGCTGACCGACCCGTCCGCCGAACGGGGGCTGGGCCTGGTGCTCAACACGGTGACCGGCGGGCACGGCACCGGCCTGACCCGGACGGCCCGGCTGCTCGACGCGCCAGCCGGCTTCGGCACCCCCGGAAGCGAAAGGGTAGGCGACGACCCGGCGCACGGCCCCCTGTACGCCGAACTGGACGGCACCTTCGGCAGTGCCCTCAACCAGCGCGTCGACGCCACTCGTTACGCGATCGACCTCGACGGCACCACCTCTCACCGTCCGCCCGAGCAGCTGATCCGCCCGGCCGAGCTGGACGTCGTACACGACGCGCGCGCACAGCAACTGCATCTGATCCACCGCCCAACCGGCCGTCGAACCAGGCCGGTTCACCTGGGGCTGCTCGCCACACCGCTGCTCCCCCTGCAAGCCCGTCTGCTGGTGGGTGCCTTCGGCCAGACCTCGTACACCTTCTGGTCGGACTGGCCGCAGTTGTGGAGGTTGCTCCCGTCCGAGCGAGTCGACCAGCCCCGCGAAGACCTCGACGTAGAAGCAGGCGGCGGGTGCTGGAGGAAGCTGCCCCGCCTCGCCCTCGGTTCCGTGGTGCTGCGCCGTGCGTCCTGGTTCCTCGACGCGGGCCGGGCGCCCGCCCGTGGCGCCGGCGAGTCCGACGCCGCCCACCTCGTCCGCGTGCACACCTGGCGGGCGGCGCTCGGCCTCCCCCGGCGGTGCTTCCTGCGGATCCTGACCCCGCGCCCGGCCGACGGCTTCACCGGTCCCGCTCTGCACGACAAGGACCGAAAGCCGGTGTACATCGACTTCGCCCACGCCCATCTGCTGCGCGTCTTCGAACGTGCGGCGGCCTCGGGCAGGCCACTGCTGCTCACCGAGGCGCTGCCCGACCTCCACCATGCGCCCGCCCACCCGGACGGTCACCGCTACGCGACCGAGTTCGTGATCGAGATGCCGAGCACCGCCACCGCACACAGAGGGGCGCGGCCGTGCTGAACCGCGCGTCGGCAGGCGCGCCGCACTCCGAACCCGCGGACCGCTGGGTCAGTGCCCATGTGCATACCGGGCACCCGCTCGACCTGGTGCTGCGCACACTCGTGCCCGGAGCCCTCGCCGAGCTGCGCCAACGCGCCGTTGCCGACCGGTACTTCTTCCTCCGTCACTGGCAGGGCGGCCCGCATCTGCGCCTGCGGGTCCGTCTCACCGCGCCCGAGGCAGAGCCCGAAGTGCGTGCCGTCCTGAGCGCACACGCCGAGGCACTGTTCCGCGGGCTCCCGCCCTCGCAAGCCATGTCGGCACATCAATATCGCGCCCTGGCAACCGAGTTGGCCGTCCACGAGCCCGGGAGCGAGCCCGGTGTCCTGGCCCCCAACGACAGTCTCGCCTTCCACAACTACCGTCCGGAGCACGGCAAGTACGGGCATGACGCCGCCCTACGAGCCGTGGAGGACGCGTTCGCGACGTGCAGCGAACTGGCCCTCGCCGCCGTACTCGACGAGTGGCCCCCGGCACGGCGGACAGCACACTGTTTCGCCCTGCTGACCGGCAGTTCCGACATCACCGCACCGCCGGTACGACCCACGCCCGACGTGCTGATGCAGTACGGGAGCAGACGTACCGCCCTGCTGACCGTCGCCCGCGCGGCACGCTCGGCCTCCCCCGCGGGCCCCGACGCGGACCCGGTGAGCCGGTGGCTCGCGTCCTGCCGGGGTGCCCAGCGGCAGGCCGCTTCGCCCGTCGCGCTCGCCGGGCATCTGACGCATCTGGCATGCAACCGGCTCGGCATTCGGCTCGGCCAGGAAGCCACTTTGCGCGGCCTCGCGTTGTTGGCCGTCGCGGAGTTGGCGGGTGACGGCCGCCTACGCCAACCCGCCCCAGCACGCCGCCGGGACGGTCGCGCGGGGCACGGCGGCGCCGCGGAACCGCCGTGATCCGATCCCCGCGTCGAGCAGTCCTGACAGCGCAGAACCACCGAGGAGCGACCCCCGTGACAGCCATCCCGCAGACGGAAGAGCCACAGTGGCGCGCGGCCCACATCGCGTACTTCGATGACGACATCGACCACCTGATCCTCCACGCCGTACGGCCGGTGATCGAGCGCTGCGCCGGTCACGTGGAGTCGGTCTACGTGCTGCGGCACTGGCGCCGCGGTCCCCATCTGCGCCTGGTCGTCCGGGCCACGCCGACCGTCTTCGACGCACTCGTGGTGCCCGCCGTTGCCGAGATCGTCGGGGGCCGGCTCGCGGAGCGGCCCTCCACCGCGCCGCCCCTCGACGAGGCGGCCCTCCTCCCGCTGCACCGCCGACTCGCCTCGGCGGAACGGGAGTCCGGCCCGCTGACGCCCTTCTATCAGGACAACTCGATCACCTGGGAGGAGCACGACCGCAGGGTCGACGTGCTGGGCTGTCCGGTCGGCGCCGACGAACTGGCCCTCTTCTACGAGCGGACCAACAGCCTGCTGTTCGAGCATCTGGAGTCCGTCGCGGCGGGGCTGCCGCGCGAGACGCTCGCCCTGCGCCTGATGCTCGCCACCGCCCACACGCTCTGCCGGCATCCGCTCGATCCCTCGGTCCGCCGTGGCTTCGTCTCCTTCCGCTCGCACGCCGAGGGCTACCTGAGCACGGTCGGCCCGCAGGTGCGGGATGCCTTCGAGGCGCGGTACTCGGCCAACCGCGCGGTGCTCATCGCGCAGGTGCGTGACGTGGTCGCGGCCTTCGACTCCGGTGCGGCGGGGCAGGGGGACGGGGGCGGGCCGGACTGGGCCGCCGCGCTGCACCGCTGGGTGGCCACGATCGACCCGCTGGGAGGCCGCTGGACCGCCCTGTACGAGGCGGGTGAGATCCCCGAGGCGGAGATCCCGACCGACGAGGAGAACGGCATCGGCGAACTGCTCACGTCCAGCCCGCTGCACCGGGCGATCAGCGGCAGCACCACGTACAAGGAGATGATGTACCGCGATCCGCGGTTCCTGCGCTACCGCCTGATGCTGAACTACACGTACCTCCACCTCTCGCGCCTCGGCCTGCCCGGACTGACCCGCTATCTGCTCTGCCATCTCGCCGCGGACGCGGTGGAGGAGGTCTACGGGGTCAGCGCGCTCGAACTGGTCCTGGCCACCGCGGCGAACGACGCCACTGTGCCGGAGGAGCCCGACCCCGCGAACGCCGCCGTCATTGCCGAGAACGCCGACCCCGCGCATGGCCCCGGCTCGCGGGAGGGAGCCGTCGTGGCGAACGGCGCCGACGCCCCGGCCGACACCACCGCTCCGGTGCGGGCGCACCGATGAGGACCACCTCTCCGGTTCCCCCGCCCGACGCGTATCCCGCGGCGGCCGAGACCGGCGGGGCGGCCGCGCGCCGCTACCACGCACGGCACGGCAGTGTGCTGCCCGCCATCGACCCGGCGGCGGGCAGCACCGCACCCAAGCACCATCCGGGCGTGCCCGTACTCCCCCTGCCGTTCCCGCCGGTCTTCTCGTCTCTCGCGGGCGGCCGTGGTCCGGCCGCCGCCGCGGAACGTCTGGGCGCTCTCCTTGCGCTGCTCAACGGCGTCACCCGGGTCGACTGGACCGGCGCGGGCGTTGGCGCCGGACGTCCGGTCCCGTCCGGCGGCGGCACCTATCCGGGCGAGGTGTACGTGGCCACCGCCTCCGGGCTCTGCCACTACCTGCCGTCGGCCCACGCCCTCGAACTCCTCGACTCCGCCGATCTCCGTGCCGACGTCGTCCGCGCGCTGGGCCGGCCACCGCTCGAACCACCGGAGTCGGTCCTGCTGATCACCACTCGGCTGGATG
Organism: Streptomyces xanthochromogenes; assembly: GCF_014650455.1. Lineage (GTDB taxonomy): Bacteria > Actinomycetota > Actinomycetes > Streptomycetales > Streptomycetaceae > Streptomyces > Streptomyces xanthochromogenes. The sequence continues at coordinate 212,997 of NZ_BMUZ01000004.1, forward strand.
CGAACCTGGCCCGGTACGGCCCCTTCGGACACCGGCTCCAGGCTCTCGACACCGGCGTGCTGACCGGGCAGGCGCTCACCCTGCTGGAGTCGGCCGGCGCCACGCCGACCGCGCACGCGGTCTTCGCGGACGAGGAACTGGGCCGTCTGCTCCGCCTCGACGCCACGGCGGAACGCGTCCACGCGGTCGTCGTCGCCGGGGCATCCGGTGCGATCACCCCCGCCGCTCCGCTGCTGCGCCGCCGTACGGCCCGTTGCGGCTTCGAACCCGCCGCGGTCCCGCTGCCCGCCCTGCTCTCCGTCCTGGCGGAGGCGGCCGGCCCGATCCCCATGGACCATGCCGCCCCCGTCGACTGTGCCCTGTACGTGGTCGCTCATCGCATCACCGGCCTGGAACCCGGCTGCCACCGGCGCGACGGGCGCACCGGCGCCCTCATACCGGTCACCGAAACCAGCACGCCCCGGCACCTGTTCCCGCCCAACGGGCCGGGAGAACGGGCCGGGTTCGAGGCCGCCTGCGCCGTGCTCGTGACCGGTGACTACGAGTCCGGCTACCCGAGGCACGGCGACCGCTGGTACCGGATGCTCAACCTACGGGCCGGCGTCATCGGCCAGCGGATCGGCCTGGCCGCGGCACGCGCCGGGCTCGGCGCCGGGCTCCGCTGCGATGTCGACATCCGGGCCGCCGACGCCGTGCTGGGTACGCACCCCCACCGCACCACCCTGCTCGCCGTGCTGCTCGGTCACGAACGCGGCAGCGGCACACCGGCTTTCTCCCTGCTCCGGGCATCGGGCCCGCCGTGATCCTCCCCCGCTACCCGACCGCACCGCCCCCTCCCCGGCCGAGGACACCGTGATCACCTCCGACTCCGCCCCTCTCCTGCGCCCCGACGTCTTTCTCACCCCCAGCGGCAACGGCACCGTCTATGTGCGCTCCAGCCGCGGCACCGACCTGATCGCCGCCCCGGGCATCGCCGGCTGGCTGGATCGGCTCACACCGTTCCTGGACGGCACCCGAACCGTGGGACAACTGCTCGACGGCCTGGACGAAGCCCGTCGCGCGATGGTGCTGCGCATACTCCAACTCATCGACAGCCACAACCTGTTGATGGACCGGGCGACTCCGGACCCCGACCCGCGCACGGCCTCCTACCCCCATCTCAGAGCCCTGGTCCTGGGCGCGCCGGCCGCGACGAGTGCCCTGACGAGCGCACTGCACCTGACCGGCCTGTCGGCCATCACGCCGGTGGCCGACCCTGCCGCGGCCCGGGCGGCGGTGGCGGCCGGCGCACACGACGCGCTGCTCGTGCTCGCGGGAGGCGACGATCCCGGGGCCGTCGCCCGGCTCGACGAGGACTGCCGCACCCACGGACTGTGGTTCGCCGCCGCTGTAAGTGACGCGGAATCCTGGTGGCTGGGCCCCCTGCTCGCCCCCGGCCCACACCGGGCCGACGGCGGCTGGCTCGGCGCCTGGCTGCGCGTACACGGCACGGGAGCCCTTCTCCCTGTCCCCCAACACCCTCAATGTGTAAACGAGTTGGCTGCCACCCTGCTTGTGCACAGCTTTCAGCGGGCCTTCGTCCGAGGTGCGCCGTCATCCGCGCCGGAGCAGCCCGATCCGCTCGTCCGGCTGGACGCCACGACCCTGACCAGCACCCGCCACTCCTACCGGCCCCATCCGTCCGCGCTGCCGGCGGCGCCGGAGTCCGAGGCGGAGTTCCTCGCCAAGATCGCCGACCTGCGCGAGGCACCCCCCGTCAGCCCCGAGGAGTTCTCCCGCCGCGCCGCGAGCCGCATCGACCGGCGCGGCGGACTCCTCGCGGAACTCGACGAGGCGGCGCTGCCGCAGTTTCCCCGGCACGCGTCCCGGGCACTGGTCCGCGATCCGTACACCGGCCGCGCCGAGCACCAAGTCCACGCCACCGGAACGGACTTCACGACAGCGCGCCTGCGCACCGCGCAACGCGCTCTCGCGCTCTACGCCCTCCTCGCCCTCGACTCCCGGCGGTTCATCCCGGCAGCGGGCGGACCGTCACTGTGGGCCTGGTCGCCCGAGCACGGCACCGCGCACCTGGTTCCCGCGGCCACGGTCGGCGCGCGGGGCCCGCGCGCGCCGCGAGGTCTGGGGTCGGGCGCCACCTTCGACGAAGCGGTGGCTTCGGCACTCCGCGACCGGGGCGGCCACGCACACGGCCAACTCGTCGTGCCCCTCGACCACGACCCGGCCGCCACCGAGATACTGCCCCACCTCCTGAGAGCGGTGCGCTTCGATGACTGAGGACGTTCTGCCGGAGGCGGTCGTGGTGCTGCACCACGACCGCCTCCGGGTGCAGCACGACGGCGGCCTGCTCGGGGCGGCACTCGCCCGCAGATCGACCGCCTCGCCAAGGCTTCGGGACGAGGTCGCACTGATCGCGGCCGACACACCTGATGCGGCCTCAAAACACGTGCACGAAGCGGAAGTTGCGGGGCATCCGTTCCTGCTGGTGGTCGGGGAGCTGGACCGGGTGGTCGTCGGTCCGCTGGTCCGTCCCGGCGAACCGGGATGCCTCCGCTGCCTGGCCGCCCGCCGAGCCGGGGCCCGTGCGGACGCGGCCGAGGAGAAGGCCCTGCGCGCCACCTACGGCAGCCGCCTGAGCGGTACCGTCTCTCCCCTGCTCACCCCGATCGCCGCCGACCTCGCGGCGAACCTGGCCCTGATCCGGCTCACCACCTCGCACGCCGCCGAGTACGAGGCGTCCGAACACGAGGTCACCATGCTCCGCCTCACCGATCTGGAGATCACCCGGCACCGCTTCATGCCCGACCCGCACTGCCCCGACTGCGGCAGCCTGCCCGACGACTCCCCGGCCCGCGCCACGATCCCGCGTCTCCCTCGGCCCAAGCCGGACCCCTCGGTGCTGCGGGTCCGGGATCTGCGGGCCGAGCGGACGGCCCTGGAAGCCCGCTACGCGGACGACGAGACCGGCGTGCTCAAGGGATTGCGGTCGCGCGGGCTGCACACGCTGCCCTTCGCCGAGGCGAAGGTCGGGCCGCCCGAGTCGGTCGACGGCGGATACGGCCGCGCTCTCGACTTCCGCGGTGCCCGGGTCACCGCGATCGCCGAGGCGCTGGAACGGCTCGGCGGTGGGCGCCCGGGCGGACGGCGCACGGTGGTCCACGGCAGTCATCGCGAACTCGCCGCCCGCCACCCCGGCGGCGTACTCGACCCGGCAACCACCGGCGGCCACGAGCCCCACCGCTACCAGGACCCCGGCTTCCCCTTCCAGCCGTACCGTCCCGACCTCGTCATGCCGTGGGTGTGGGGGTACTCCCTGACCCGCGAACGGCCGGTCCTGGTTCCCGAAAGCCTGGCGTACTACCGGCTCGGCCGGCACCGCCCGCAGTCCGCCCGCCCGTTCGTCTCGGAGATCTCCAACGGCTGCGCGCTCGGCGGCTGCATCGAAGAGGCCGCGCTGTACGGCCTCCTCGAACTCGCCGAGCGCGATGCGTTCCTGCTCACCTGGTACGCGCGGCTTCCGGCCCCCGCCATCGACCTCTACACCGCGCGCGACCGGCGGATCGGCCTGCTCGCCGACCGGATTCTGCAGCGCACCGGCTACCGCGTCGAGGTCTTCGACGTGACCGGCACCGAGGGCATCCCGTGTTTCTGGGCCGCCGCCGTGGACGTGGCACCGCGCTCCGCCCCTGGCACCGAGCCCCCGCCGCCCCGCCCCGGCGTGCTGTGCGCGGGCGGCTCGGGGCTCGACCCGGAACGCGGTGTCTTCGGCGCGCTACACGAACTGGTCACGGCCATCGAGGCGTACCGACTGATCTATCCGCAGCGCGCGAACGACGCCGTCCGCATGCGCGAGGACTCCGAGCAGGTCCGGCTGATGGACGACCACGCGCTGCTCTACTGCGACCCGGTCGCGGCCCGCCGACTCGACTTCCTGCTCGCTCCGGGCGGCCGGCCGCCGCGGGAACGGGTGAGCCTGCGCGAACTCGACGCCCGGTACGCATGGCCGCTCCACGCCGATCTGCGGGCGGATCTGGACGAGTTGGTGGGCCGGTTCGCCGCGAGCGGCCTCGAAGCGATCGTCGTGGACCAGACCACCCCGGTGCACACCGCGTCCGGCCTCTCCTGCGTCAAGACCATCGTCCCCGGCCTGCTCCCGATGACCTTCGGCCACCATCTGCGCCGGGTCACGGGCCTGGACCGGGTGCTGACGGCGCCCCATCGCCTGGGCCACACGACGCGCCCGCTCGTCCCCGAAGAGGTCAACCCACATCCGCATCCGTTTCCCTGACCGTCCGTGACCACTCAGGGCGTCATCGCGGGGCGACGCGGAGAGTGGCAAGCGGCGCAGCCGAGCCCGCCCACCACCAAAATCTTTCGGCCGTGCCATCGACCGTGCGGGGTCACCGATCGGGGGTAGGAGTCCGCCCGAAACGGTGTATATGCCGACGACCGTCGCCGATCGCGCCTTCTTACTGCGGGCCGCAGGCACTGTCGCTCGGGCGGTGCAGAAGTGGAAGGGCGTGGTGGTCGTGCTGGCTTGGAGTGAGCGGGCGATGTGTGGACAGGGTGACGCGGACGCGCTGTTCGCCGAGGGAACGCGGCAGCATGACGCCACCGCCCTCTGCACGAAGTGCCCGGTACGGACGGAGTGCCTGGCGCATGCTCTGGATCAGCGCATCGAGTTCGGGGTCTGGGGTGGCATGACGGAGCGCGAGCGGCGTGCCCTGCTGCGACGCCGGCCCGGCGTCGCCTCCTGGCGCAGCCTCCTCGAAACCGCACGGACCGAGCACACGCACCTCGCCCGGGACCGCGCGCCCGGCCCCCGCAGGGAACCCGGGGCGGCCCACCAGGACACGCGCGGGACGTCGGCCTCGGTGTACACCCCGAGCTAAGGGGGGGCCGACAAGTCAGCGGGTGGCTTCCGCCGTGCTGCGGAAGCGGGCCCGATAGGCGGTCGGGGTGATACCCAGGGTGTGCTGGAAGACCCGGCGCATGGTTTCCGAGGAGCCGAGGCCCGAGTCCTGGGCGACCTTGTCGACGGAGTCGTTGCCCGCTTCGAGGAGCGCTTGAGCCGCCTCCAGCCGTACCGATTCGACGTACCGGCCCGGCGTCATCCCCGTCTCCCTGCGGAAGAGCCTGCCGAGGTGACGGGCGCTCACGCCGACCTCACGCGCCAGGGACTCCAGGCTGTGCGGGGAAGCCGGGTCGGTGCCGACGCTGTCCATCACCTGCCGCACCACCGGATGCTTCGCTTCGCGCGGTGCCAGTCGGGCACTGAACTGGGACTGCCCGCCGGGGCGGGCCATGAAGACCACCAGCTCGCGTGCCACATCCCGTGCGATGTCGGCACCGTGGTCGTCCTCGACCAGGCACAGGGCGAGGTCGATGCCCGCGGTGACTCCGGCCGAGGTGATGACGTCCCCGTCCTTGACGAAGACCGGGTCCGCCTCGACGGTGACCTGGGGATACGCGGTCGCCAACTGCGTGGCGAGCTGCCAGTGGGTGGCGGCGCGCCGCCCGTTCAACGCACCCGTCTGGGCCAGGACGAAGGCGCCGGCGCACACCGAGGTGGTCCGGCGTGCGCGGCCGGAGAGTTCCTTGACGAGGGCGAGCAGCCGCTGGTCGGCGACCGCGCGCTGCCAGTCGCGACGGCCGGGAACGACGAGCGTGTCCAGGCGCGCGGGCAGGCTCGCCACCGTGGCGTCGACACCGATGCGCACGCCCGAGGAAGTCCGGACGTCGGCACCGGTCGGGGAGACGACGCGGACGTCGTAGCGGGCTCCGTGGGCGTTGGCCGTGGTGAAGACCTCGGCGGGGCCGGTGACGTCAAGGAGCTGTACTCCGTCGAAGGCGGCCACCACGACAACTCGGCTTTCTGGTACGGGAGTTGCTACTCGGCCCACGGGGAGTCCAGGATGACGCGTACGAAGTCGCCCCGCTCGAAGCCCGGCACGTAGTGGGCGAGCACATCGGCCTTGACGTTGCCGAACGTGGTCTCCGGCTTGGACCGGACGCCGTCGGTGAAGGCCTCCAGGATGCGTCGCTTGAAGTCGGGGCGCGGATGGGCGGCGACGATCGCGGCGCGATCCGCCTCGTCGAGGTCGTGGTAGCCGATGCCGAGGACGTCGTACTCCACGCCCGCGGTCACCAACGCCACCTCCGGCTCCATGAATTCGGGGATTCCGGGGGTGGTGTGCAGGGCGATGGCGGTCCACACCCGTCGGATGCTGTCCTCCGGCACCTGACGCGCCTGCAGGAAGCGCCGCGCCTCGTCGGCACTGTCCGCCTCGAAGCGCCGGCCGCTGCCGTGGAACGGTTCGCCCAGGCCCAGGTCGTGGAACATCGCGGCGACGTAGAGCAGCTCGGGGTCGAAGCTGAGGTCCCGGTTGAAGCCCTGGAGAGCGCCGAAGAGATACACCCGGCGTGAGTGGTGGTAGATCAGGTCGTCGGTGCTGTCCCGGACGAACTCGGTCGCCTCGCGCGCGAGCTTCGAGTCGGGCACGCGCGCCCCGGCAGGTACGGGGGAGTCGTCCGTCATCGTCATCACCAGATCCTTCGGTGCACCGGTCCCTCCGGCCACGACTCCAGTCTCCGAGCTGCCGGCTCGTCGTGCCATGGCTGTACGGCCGTACAACCCACACATACGGACATGGCTCCCGCCGGCGCGACGAAGCCGGTAGCGGAAGCCACGTCGGTTTACGTGAGCCCTGGGGAGACGTACCCCTCCCGCCGGAGGCCGACGGCGGCAGCTCGACGACGTCGCGCCGGGCCTGTCCGGCGGATGCGCCGGTCAGCAGGCGCTGCGGATGCCCACCGCGTCGATCCTGCGGCCGAAGTTGGTGTCGTACGCCTTGGCGTAGTCACCGATGTTGACCGCGCGGAACTCGCGCGGCTTGTAGTCGATGAAGCATGCGCGGACGTTGGCGTAGAACGAGTACACGTGGTCGTGAAGGTTGGGCGGCATGTCCCGGTACCCGTTGGAAGGCATCCACCTCCACGGGGTGCCCGAGAAGTTGCGGTCGTGCCAGAAACACACCTCCCCGGCCCCGCACTGCTCGGCCGCCCGCTGCAGAGCAGCGGCGCTGGGGGTCTGTGCGGTGGAAGCCGTACTGGTCGGGGTGGCCTGGGACGGAACCGCCGCACCGGACAGAGCGAGGCAGGCCCCTGCCACGGCGGCGGCCAGACTCATCCGAACTCGCATACAGAACGTTCCCTTCACTCGGGTCGCTTTCCGGGCCGGAAGCACAGCGCCCGGCCCCGAAAGTCCACCACCCTCACACCCGAGCACTCCGGAAACCGGCACATAAACACCCCGTACGGACGGCTCCGGGCCTTGTCGAGGGGCGCGCGCGGGTCCTCGCGCGCACCCGCAAGGGCGGCCCTGCGGCCGAGCGGTCTCCTCCCGACCTCCACGGCGGGGGCGACGGCTATACCTGCGTCAGGGCGCTCCGGAACGCCTCGTCGCGTGCCGCCACATAGCGGCCCTCGCCCAGATAGGCCCAGGGGAAAGTGCCCGTCCAGCCGTCGACGGCGCGGAAGTGCGGGAGCGCTTCGGCGGAACGGCCCTGAAGGGGAAGGAAGTAGGCGAGAGCGTGGCGCGCGGACGGAAGCCACGGGTGGTCGGCCGGCGCGGCGGCCACGTCCTCGCTCAGGGCCTCGACCCGGGCCACGATCTCCGGCCGCAGGAACCGCTCGGTGTCTGCGTCGCTCACATGGTGCTCGTACCAGCTCACGACCGGCAGCACGCGGAGCAGACTTCCGGGCGGTGCGGACTGGGCGGCCGTCGTCGCGAACTCCTCGGCGAGCTCCTGGGAGCCACGCCACTTCGCGCACCAGTACTGCAGCGCGGTGAAGTGCGCGTCGTAGTGGTGCGGGGCGCGCGCGACGACCTCCGCCCACAGGGAGCGGAACTCCTCGTGCGGGTACATCAGACCGCGGGCCACCAGGAGTTCGGCGATGTAGGGGCTGGGGTCGCCGGGGTCGGCGAGGGCCACGGCCTCCGCGCAGGCGTCCCGCGCCTCGTGCAGGACCCGGTGGAAGCCGTCGAACTGCTCGCGCGTCGTGTGTTCGCTGCCGAGGCTCCCCCTGACCAGCCAAGCCAGGACGACCATGGCGTGCGCGTGGACCAGCGCCGCGTCGGCGTCACCGGGCCGTTGCGCTCGCCAGTTCAGGAGCCATCCGTCGTCCTGCGCGGCGACGGCCCCGAGCGCCTTGGCCCGACGCGAGCGGAGGTCCCACTCCTGCCCGGTGCGGCTCAGCAGATCCGCCGCCGCATGCCAATTGCCGGACTCGGCCGCGCGCAGCGCGTCGTCGGCCTCCTCGTCGGGGCCGCCCCAGTCGGTGCGCAGGTCGTCCGGTGCCACGAGGCCGGGCTCGGGCGGCGTGTAGGGGGCAGGCGGGCCGGGCGGCGTGATGTCCACGCGGCTCATCTTCCACTTGAACCAGCAGCAGCCGACGACGGCCACAACGGCTCCGCCCAGCAACATGATGGTGGCGGTCGCCTGCGAGTCGTACATGGTGTCTGTCTCAGTTCTTCGTAGGGGCGGGCAACGCGACGGGCGAGGTGGAGCCCGGCGCGGGCGAGGTGGAGCCCGCCACCGGGGAGTTGGGATGCGCGGTGAGCAGCGCCCTCAGCGGCGCCGTGTCGGGGAGATCCGCGACGGCCGCATCGAGGGCCGGCCCGATCGCCTCCGCGACATCGGCGGACAGGGACTGCTGAGGCGTCGTCGACCAGGAGAGCTCCCATCGGCCGCGCCCGGTGTCCGCGAGCTCGACGCGTACGAGCGCCGCCAGCCCGTTGCGCACCGCGGGACGAGTGAACTCGCGGGCCGCGCGGCCGGTTGCCCGCGCGGCCTCGGCGCTCTTGGGGAGGCGGTCGGCCAGCGACGTCCACAGTCGGCCGGCGTCGATCACGTCCAGCACCCCGGCCAGGTCGGCGCTCGCACCCTCGGCGGCGGCCGCGCTCCGCAGCGGCTCGGCAGCCCGGTCACAGGCCGCGCGCGCGGCGGTGTGCACGAGCTCACCCCATTCCAGGTGCCGCATGTCCGCCGACTCCCCCACGAGGGTGACCGATTCCAGTGCGGCGAGGACCGCGGTCGGGTCGTGCAGCAAGGTGAGGGCGCTGGGGGCGTCCGGGGCGTCGGGCACACCGTCGTCGGGCAGGGCCTCGATCTGCCGGACGCGCTCGGCGATGGGTGGGTGGGAGTCGTACAGAGAGTGTTCCTCCTCGGGCAACTCGGCTCGTAGGACGGCGAGTTCGTCCTCACGTCCGGGATCGGCCAGGAGGTGGCGGAAGCCGCCGTAGAACTCTCCGACGGGGGGCAGAAGCTCCGCGTCCCAGCCCACGCACGCATAGCGTTCGACGTAGAAACCGAAGGCCGCGTGCAGCAGCGGGATCTCGCGCAGTGCGCCGGCCGTCGAGTCGCGGCCGGCGGTCCGAGCCGCCACGAGGTCGGCGGCGACCTCTTGGCGCCGGGCGACGGCCTGCGACACCCGCATGTAGAGCCGGGCGTAGCTGAGGTACATCCTGACCATGAAGGCCTGGGACGCGCTACCGCCCTCCGCGCCCTTGCGCAGCGCGTCGATGGTGCGCAATATCGCGTCCCGGCCACGCATGGTGATCCCGGCGAGCCGGGTGTCGCGGTTGCTGTAGTGCCCCATCTCGTGGGCGAGCACGGCCCGCAGCCGGGGCCGGGTCAGGCCGACGAGCAGCGGAACGCCGACGTGGATGCGGCGCCGTCCGGGAATGAGTCCGAGCATCCAGGTCCGCTCGGCGACGCCCGCGTTCACATCGCCGGTGAGCACGACCCGGTGCGGAGGACGGGTGCCGGTCAGCTGGGCCACTTGCCGTATCTCGGCCCAGAGTTCGGGCTGTTCGTCCTCCGTGACGGCGAGCCACGGCTTGGGCTCGTGCCGGCGTCGGCGCACCCGCAGGGCGAACATGCCCTGGACGATCGGGATGGTCAGGGCCAGCGAGAAAGCCAGCAGTTTCACCAGCGCCCAGGCCGCGTGGCCGCCCTCGAAGACCCCGATCGCTATCAGGACGTCGATTCCCACGAGCAGCGCGAGCACAGCGCCGCTGATCAAATAGAACCCGGCCAGCAGCGCCAGGGCGCGCAGAGCACGCAAGGTCCAAGCCATGTGAAAGTCCCCCCACAGGACACAAGAAAAGAAGGGCGCCGGGCTGAACCGCCGGACCGCACCGGCCGCCTCGTAGAGGGCCGAGGAGCGGATACTAAGGCCTCCCCATGGCCTGTGACCAGCCCTTTCCGCGCCGGGCCCACCGTCACGGCTCGGTCACGCGGACCGGTGGCCCTCGTCCCGGCGGTTACCCCGGCTGCTCCGCGGCCTTCCGTACCCGCGCTTCCATCTCGCGCCGATCCGAACCCTGCTCCTTCGCGTACGCGGTGATCGCCGCATGCGCGTCCCGGGCCAGATCCCGCCAGGCCCGCCACGCCGTCTCATAGGTCTGGGACTGCTGCCCGGACCAGGGCCGGGCGCCGGGGGGCCCGTACTGTTCCCGCAGCTGCTCGGTCTGGGCGTGCGCCGCGTCGGCCGTACGCTGCATCGCGACAAGCTCGTCGAAAGTGTGTGCCACGGCCGCCGATCATAGGGCGGCCCGGGGCGGCCCAGGCAGCGACGCGCACGGCGGCGCGACAGCTCGCGTGATCGGCCCGGCGAGCGGACCTCCTCGACGGCCCGGAGGTGCGGGCACGCTCAGTGCCGCACGGCCTGCGCGCCCGCGGCCCTCAGGTGAACAGCGCGGTGATCAGGGCGATGTCGTCGTCCTTGTTCCGGCCGAAGCGTGCGAGCAGCACATCGCACATCTCCTCCAGGTCCTCGGGCCCGTTCGCCACCGCGTCGCGGAACTCGGCGAGGGTGTCGTCGAGGTCGGCGTTGCGTACCTCCACGAGGCCGTCGGTCACCATGAGCAGACGGGTGCCGGGCGGGACCGGCACCTCGGTGGGCTCGGGGTGGGAAAGGCCAAGGCCGAGGAGCGGGCCGTGCGGGGTGTGGTAGCGCGGGCCGGTCCGGGGGTCGATCACCAGCGGGGGGATGTGGCCCGCGTTGGCGATCTGCAGGCGGCGCTCGTCGGGTGTGACCAGGACCAGGCAGAGGGTCACGGTGATTCCGGGCTGGGAATGACCGAGCAGTATCTCCAGGCGCTCCAGGATGCGGTGCGGTGAGTGGCCCTCGATGGCGTACGCGCGCAGGGCGTGGCGCACCTCGCCCATCACGGTCGCGGCGGTGACCGAGTGGCCGACGACGTCGCCGATGGCGAGCAGCAGACCGTTGACGGTCTGGACCGCCTCGTAGAAGTCGCCCCCGATTTCGGCGTGTTCGGAGGCGGGGAGGTAGCGGAAGGCGAGGTCGATGCCCGGGACCGTCGGCATTTCCTTGGGCAGGAACGATCGCTGCAGGGCGAGGCCCAGCGCGTGTTCCTCGTTGTAGGTGCGCAGGGCTTCGAGGGCCAGGGCACTGGCATTGGCCAGTTGCTGGAAGAGCTGCTCGTCGTCGGCGCTCCGCAGGGCTTCGGCGGGGACCGCGAGACAGATGGGCGGACGGCCGCGCTTGGTGCGGGACATCGCGAGGGCGACGTCGCCGGAGAGGTGGTCGCTGGGCAGCAGGGCGCGCCACTGCCCTTGCGGGATGCGCACGATGGTGACGCCGGTGCCCTGGTTCAGGCCGTGGGCCGACAGCTGGTCGAGGAGGTCCGGGTGGGCGGGTTGCACGCGCAGCGGGCTCCGATGACCGGCGATCATGCTGTGTACGGCCTGCGCCTGGGGCGAGAGGAACACCGCGCTCGCGGCGCACGACAGGACGGTGGCCGCGCCGCCGGTGGCCGCCGCGGCCAGCGAGTGGAAGCCGACGGCGCTGTACACGTCCAGCGTGGCCCGGTTGAGCGCGATGAGGCGCTGCGCAAGGCGTTCGGCGCGCTGACGGGCCCGGGCGTAGCGCAGGGTCGCGGCAACCGTGGCGAGGAGCTCGCCGGGGTCGATGGGCTGGTCGAGATAGGCGTCGGCGCCCCGGCGCAGGCCCTCCGCGTGATCGTCCGGGCTGATGGCGGCCGCGGATATCTGGATGACCGGCACATGGGCCGTCAGGGGATCGGTCTTGACGCGTTCGCTGACCTCGAAGCCGCTCATGTCGGGGAGCCGGACGTCGACGATCGCGATGTCCGGCAGCTCGGCGGAGCCTGCGTCGAGCCGGGCGAGCCCCTGTTCACCCGTGGCGGCCGTCAGAACGGTGTGGCCGGCGCGCTGCAGCCAGCGGCTGAGGATGTAGCGGTTGGTCTCGTTGTCGTCGATGACCAGAACGGTGGCGGGTAGGTCCGGGGCCCTGTCGATCATTGGCCTGCCCCTTTGGCTTCCGGGTGCGGGGAGTTGGTTCGGCTGAGGTCCGGCAGCCGCAGGCGGACGCACGTGCCAACGCCTTCGGTGCTGGTGAGTCTGAGGGAGCCGCCGAGCAGTTCGGCAAGGGTGCGGGCGTAGGGCAGGCCGAGGCCGGTGCCGGGGCGGCCGCTCTGGTGCGGGCCCCTCACTTGGTAGAACGCCTCGAAGACCCGGTCGAGTTCATCGGCCGGGATGCCGACTCCCGTGTCCGTGATGGTGAAGAGCAGCGAGGGAACCGACGGCTCGGGGTCCACGACTATGTCGAGGCGCACTTCGCCGCGCTCGGTGAACTTCAGGGCGTTGGTCAGGAGGTTGCGCAGGATCCGGACGAGGAGCGTCTCGTCCGTGACCAGGGCGGGCAGCCGTTCCAGGTCGGGAAGGACCAGGGTGACCTCGTCGCGTCCGTGGCTGCTCAGGATCAGGCTGCTGAGGTGGCCCACGAGCAACCGCAGGTCCACCGGTTCCGGATGGATCTCCAGGTGGCCGGCCTCGGCCTTGGCGACGTCCAGCAGATCGCTGACGAGCGACAGCAGGATGTGTCCGCTGGAGGCGATGAGCTCGACCTGCTCGTGCTGGTCGTCGCTGAGCGGGGGCGAGCTGGGGGCCAGCAACAGGGTCGAGAGCGCGACGACCGAGTTGACGGGGGTGCGCAGCTCGTGGCTGATGTTGGTCCAGAACCGCGTCTTGGCTTCGCTGGCCTCCTGCAACTGGTGGCGCTTGTCCTCCAGTTCGGAATGCAGCGCCAGTACCCCGCTGTTGGTGTCCTCCAGCTCCTGGGTCAGCTCGGAGTACAGCGCGAGGACTCCGCGGTTGGTCTCCTCCAACTCCTCGTTGAGCCGGTGCAGTTCCTCTCGCTGGGCGCGGGTCTCCTCCAGGGCGGCGATCAGGTCGCGGGTCTGGGCACGCAGGTCGTCGGCCTCGGTGGAGCGGGTGCCGGTCCGGAGCACGCGGGTCAGGCGGCTGTGCTGCTCGGCACTGCTCGCGCCGTCCGAGGGGAGCGGCTGGGTGATGACGATGCGGCTGGGCGCGGCCTCGGCGTCGTGGTCGACCCGTACGAGCTTTCCGGCCAGTGCGAGGGTGTCCTGGCCCGGGGGCGGGCCCTGGGTCCAGGTGAACGTGACGACGAGGAACGCCTGTTGGGCCGACTGGTCCAGAGCGAAGGAGACGCCGAGACCGGTGCAGGCCAGGCGGTCCCGTCCGAGTTCGCTCAGCGCGGTGGCGAGCCGGACCTGGTCCTGGCCGTCCAACCCCAGTGCCGCTGCGGCCTGTTGAGCGCTGCGGCGCAGACCGAAGACGTCCTGGGTCGAGGCCAGGGCGAAGGACGCCACCGGCGCCGCGGGCACACCGCCGCCGTGGAGCACTCCGGTGCGAGGGCCCTGTTCAAACGCGTCGGCTGCCATGTCCGCCCTGCTTTTCGCCGGTCACCAGGCCTCCTTGACGACTACCACGCTGGCATCGTCCCGCCGTACCGCCGCTTCGCGCAGCAGTTGCCCCGCCATGACGAGCGGGGAGTGGTGCAGGAGACCGGGCATCGCCGCGGGGTTCCAGCGCTCGGTCAGGCCGTCGGAGTGCATGACCAGGGCGCCGTGTCCGGGCAGCGGCTCCTCGAAGGTGCGCAGGCGGCGCATGTGCGCGCCGACTATTCCGGGGGCCGAAATCAGGGCCCGGCGCCCGTCCTCCCCCACGAGGAAGCCGCTGACGTTGCCGATGCCGCAGTACAGCAGCCGGCCCGCGTCGGGCTCGATCCGGGCCACGGCGACGGCGCCGCCGCGGGTGCCCTGGAGAGCCCGGTGCACGGCGCCGAGGACGCCTTCCGGGCTGGTTTCGGACGTGGTCTCGAACGCCTTGACCGCGGCCGCGCTGGCACGTGCGGCAAGGGGCCCGTGGCCCAGGCCGTCGCAGAGCATGACCAGGACGACGGGCCGGTCCCCGGCACCGGTGTCGACGCCGCGCACCGCCCAGGCGTCCCCGCAGACGCTCTCCCCGCTGATGGGCCTGGTGACCCCCGCGGCGAGGGAGGACCCGGGCGAGGCGACGACCGCCCTGCCGTCCAGCGAGCGCGGCCAGAACTGGGCCGCCATGACCGTGCCGCGGCCCGGAACGGAGTGCAGGTCGAAGTGGTCGGCGAGCCGGGAGACCGCGCCCAGACCGATGCCCAGGGTGCCCGCGCTGGACGCCCCGTCGGCGAGGGCGGCCGGCACGTCCGTCATGCCGGGCCCGGAGTCGACGGTGAGGAACTCGACGCCGGCCTCGCCGTCCTGGCGCACCACCCGCAGCAGCAGCGCGCCGTCCACGGCGTGACGGTGCACGTTGGTGGCCGCCTCGGTGACGGCGAGTGCGACTTCCGCCGCGCGGTGGCTGCTCAGTCCGATGCGGCGGGCGAGTGCGGCGGCCGCGCCCCGAGCGGCGGCCGCGAAGGACTCGCCGTCACGGAACCAGGCCACGTCCTCGCACGCCAGGACCGTAGTCGTAGTCATCGGACCCACTTGATGATGGTCACGACCGTGCCCTCACCGGGCACGGTGTTCAGATCGAAGTCGTCGACCAGCCGACGGGCACCGCTCAGTCCGAGCCCGAGTCCACCGCCGGATGTCCAGCCGTCCGTCATGGCCTGCTCGACATCCGGGATACCGGGACCGGAGTCCTCGAATATGGCGGCGACGCCACGCTTGCCACCCCTGCTGACGGTGCCGGCCCTGACCGTGCCCCCACCGCCGTAGATGAGGGTGTTGCGCGCGAGCTCGCTCGCCGCGGTGATCATCTTCGTCTGATCGACGAGAGACAGCCGGCACTCCTGGGACAGCGTCCGGATGGCTTGGCGGATGTGTACGAGATCGCCACTGCGCGCGATCGGATAGACCCGCGGCTCCTCCCCCGCCGTCCAGGGCGCCGTCACTGCAAGCCCGAACTGGCGGCCCGGTTCAGCTTCGCCAAGCCCTTCTCCAGGTCCAGGGCCGTGCTGACTCCACCGAGGGAGAGACCCAGTTCGACGAGGGTGATGGCCACGGCCGGGCGCATGCCCACGACCACGGTCCGGGCGTCGAGCACCCGCGAGATGGAGGCAACCGTGGCGAGCATCCGGCCCACGAACGAGTCGACGATCTCCAGCGCGCCGATGTCGATGATCACGCCCGTGGCCGACCGCGCGACGATCTGGTCGGCCAGATCCTCCTGGAGGTTCAGAACCGTCTGGTCCTCCAGGTCGAACTGCACGGACACGATCAGCGTGTCTCCGATCCGGAGGATCGGGATGCGCTCACTCATCGTTGGCCGCCCTGGTGGGCGACCAGGTCGACACCGGACCGGCGCAGGGCCAGCTTCAGGGCGTCCGCCAGGCTCGCCTTCGTCACGATGCCGTCGAACTCGATCCCCAGGGCGACGATGGTCTGCGCGATCTGCGGGCTGATGCCGGACACCGTGCACTCGGCGCCCATCAGACGGGCGGCGACGATCGTCTTGAGCAGGTGCTGGGCGACCTGGGTGTCCACGGCGGGCACGCCGGTGATGTCGATGATGGCCTGCTCGGAGCCGGTGTCCACCAGTGCCTGGAGGAGCTTCTCCATGACCACCTGGGTGCGCGCCGAGTCCAACGTGCCGACCAGCGGCACGGCGATGACCCCGTCCCAGAGCCGGACCACCGGGGTCGACAGCTCCAGGAGCTGCTCCGCCTGCGCGGAGATGAGCTCATCACGCGTCTGTGTGTAGGTCTCGATGGTGAACAGGCCGAGACCGTCGAGAATGCGCCCGAGCTGCAGATAGGCACGCACCACTTCGGCACTGCCGTCCTCAAGGAGCGGTTCGAGCACGCGCTTGAGCGCGAAGACGCTGATGGCGGTCTCGCTCGGCGAGAAACCCTGACGCGCCCTGTTGCGCGAGAGTTCCGTCAGCAGTGCGCGGACCTCCGACATCTGCTCGGCGTGAACGTCGGTCGCGCCCTGGCGCAATGCCTCGACGAGTGCCTCGTACAACTCCCGCAGCTCACGGTCGAGCTCGGCCTTGCCCACGCGACTGCCCAGCGTCCCCGACACCTCGCGAATCCACGACGAGGCCAGGTCCTTGTCCTCTACCGACAGGATTCCCACCAGGTCCACAGCGCTGTCTCGCTTCACCATTCAGGCGCTCCTTCGGTATTCATATATTCGCGTCAGAGCTGACCCATGCAGCGTACGGCACACATCAGGCGTGGAGTCCCGGTCCTCCTTGCCGCTCCCTCGCAGGAGTTCAAAATTCCGTTTGCCGCCCGGCGAGACAGACAATCATCCACCCGATCTCCGACCGCGGGGGTTGGGGATTCCGGGGTTCAGATGAGGCGCCCGGCGCCGGCCGGGTGGCCTCCCGGGTCGTCGGACAGCGCGATCCTGGTCGTGACGCGCTTGCCCACCGGCTCTCGGCTGACCTCGAAACTCCGGCATACGCCCATCACGATCTCCAGGCCGTGCTGGCCGACCCGGCCCGGGTCCGCCGGGCGGGCCATGGGGAGGGTGGACTCGCTGTCCCAGACGCTGACCTCGACGGTCCCGTCGGTCACCTGGAGGTCGAGCAGACAGGGTCCCGGGGCGTACTTGTAGGCGTTCGTCACCAGCTCGCTCACCACCAGCTGGACGGTTCCCATGACACGGGACGACACCGGGATCCCATGGACCGCCTGTACCTCGGCCAGAAAACGACGCGCCACATCACGGGCCTCCGCGATGGGCTCGTCGCCACCGAATGTAGCCGCCGACCATATCGGCCGGTCCGCCGTCACGCGCCGGACCGCGTCATTGCACACCATCTGATCCACACCGCCATCCCCGTTCCACACATACCCAGGTTTGGCCTGCTACCCCGATATGTGTCCCCCACACACTCTCGGCCACACATTCTGTTGGACCCACTTCCCGCGCTCCCGCGCCACGTGGATCCGCCCGAGCCATGCCCCGCCCCGCATGCAGGGGGCGTGGCAGATACGGGAGGCACGGGCGAGCGGTCACGCGTTCCCGTCCGGGACGTTCCGGTCAGGCTTCGACCGCCCGGTCGACGAGGGCGCCCGCCGTGCCGGTGTACGTCGTCGGGTCGCAGAGGGCGCCGAGCTCCTCCTCCGCGATCAGGTCGGCCAGCTCGGGGGTCGCGGCGAGCACATCGGCCAAGGGCCGACCGGTCTGCCGGGCGAGCGCCGAGGCATCGCCGAGGAGCCGCTTGGCAACCACCTTGCCGAGCTTCGGTGCGAGTGTCGCCACGATGCGCTCCGAAACGATCTGACTTCCCGTCAGTTCGAGGTTGGCGAGCATCTGTTCCGGCCGCACCTCAAGCCCTTCGGTGAGCTCGACCGCCGTGTGCGCGGCACCGCCGGCGAGCCGGAGGCACTCGCGCAGCAGCTGCCACTCCGCGTGCCAGGCACCACTGGAGCGCTCGTCCTCCGACAGCATGCACTGACTCAACGCCGAAGCCAGCGCGGGCACTTGGAGCGCCGCCGAACGGATCAGGGTGGCCAGTACGGGGTTGCGCTTGTGCGGCATGGCGGAGGAGCCGCCGCGTCCGGCCACGAAGGGCTCGGCCACCTCGGCGACCTCGGTCCGGGTGAGGGACTGCACATCGACCGCGATCTTGCCGAGCGCCCCCGAGGTGAACGTCAGAGCCGCCGCGAGGTCGGCCATCGGCGTACGCAGGGTGTGCCAGGGCAGTACGGGTCGGGCCAGACCCGTCTCCGCCGCGAAGGCCGCGACCAGCCGGTCCAGGTGCTCTCCGGGGTCGGTGGTTTCCGCGCCGTCGAGCCGTGCGTACTCCAGGTACCCGGCCAGGGTGCCGGCCGCACCGCCCAGCGACACCGGCAGGCCGCCGTCGACGAGGTGGCCGATCCTGCGTTCGGCGTCGAGGACCAGCCGGTGCCAGCCCGCCGCCTTCAGGCCGAAGGTGGTGGGTACGGCCTGAAGGCCGAGGGTGCGTCCGGCCATCACGGTGTCCCGGTGCCGCACCGCCAGCTCTGCGAGCGCGGCGGCGGTGCGAACGAGGTCGGCCCGGATGATGCGCAGTGCCCGCCGGGCGACCAGCATCGCGCCGGTGTCGAAGATGTCCTGGCTGGTGGAGCCGCGGTGTACGTATTCGGCCGCCGCGGGCTCGTCGGCCGCCACCGCTCGCGTGAGGACCGCCACCAGACCGACCACCGGGTTGGCCGTCTCCCTGGCCGCCAGGGCGATCTCCCGGACGTCGAAGCGCTCGGCCCTGGCGGCGCGGGTGATCGCTTCGGCGGCCGGCCCGGGAAGCGTGCCGACGCGGGCCTGCGCCCGGGCCAGGGCCGCCTCCGCGTCGAGCATGGCCTGGAGCCAGGCGCCGTCCTGCACGGCTGCCTCGACGGGCGTTCCGGCCCGGACCGGGGAGAGCAGTCCGGAGTCGATGTGCGTGGTCATGCGATCACCTCTGCAAGACGGGTCGTCGCCGACCGCTCGGGGGCCCGGGCCGGGTGTCCGAGGATGGTGGCACGGGTGGACCGGGCCATGCAGCCGGGCGTCGGCCGACCTCGTCGGACCCACCCCGGTCCGCGCCCCGACCGCGGTCACCGAGTGGCCGGACCCGGCGATGCGTCGCCCACGCTGCGAGCACCCAACTACGCCTGAGTGGAGGCCAGTTCGCGTACCGTCGCCATGTCACTGAACGGCAGCAGCTCCTCGCCGACGATCTGGTACGGCTCACTCCCCTTGCCCGCGATCAGGACGATGTCGTCCGGCCCGGCGACGGACAGGGCGAAGGCGATGGCACTGCCTCGGTCGGCGCACCGCTCGAAGGGGGTGCCGCTGGCCACCAGCCCTGGCGTGATCTGGTCCAGGATCGCCTCGGGGTCCTCGTTCCTGGGATTGTCGGAGGTGAGGACGACCCGGTCGGAGTGGGCGCCGGCGATCTCGCCCATCTGTGCGCGCTTGGTGGTGTCGCGGTCCCCGCCGCAGCCGAAGACGGTGATGACCTCGTGAGTGGCGAACTCCCGGATGGCGGTGAGGACCTTGTCCAGGGAGTCGGGCGAGTGCGCGTAGTCCACGATCACGGACGTGCCGCGCGGAGTCTGGAAGCGCTCGAAGCGCCCCGGCACCGGGGGCATCCGTTCGAGCGCGGCGACAAGACCCGCCAGGTCGTGTCCCAGGAGGTGACAAGCGGCCACGGTGGCAAGGGCGTTGGCCACCGAGAAGCGTCCCGGCACGGGGATCGCCGCCGGGTACTTCCGTCCGCCGTGGTGCAGCGTGAAGCGCGTGCCGAAGGCGTCCATGCTCAGCTCGGTGGCCCGGAAGTCCGCCTCCGCGTCGAGGGCGTACGTGGTGACCTCACCGGGCATCATCGCCCCGATCCCGGCGCCCACCGGGTCGTCGGCGTTCACCACCGCCCGGCGGCACAGCCCCTGGAACAGACGCAGCTTCGCGTCCCGGTAGTTCTCCATCGTGCCGTGGTCGTCCAGGTGGTCCTGGGTGAGGTTCGTGAAGATGCCGACGTCGATGAAGGCGTGGTCCACCCGGTGGTGCAGCAGGCCCATCGACGTGGCCTCCAGGACCACGGTGCTCACCTCTCGGTCGCGCATCTGACCCAGCAGGTACTGGAAGTCGGGTGATTCCGGAGTGGTCAGGACCGAACGCGGCATGGGGATCAGCGCGTCGCCGATCCGGTTGCCGGCCGTCCCGATCACCCCCACCCGAGCGCCCTCGGCGAGGCGCAGCACGGATTCGACCATGTACGAGACCGAGGTCTTCCCGTTGGTGCCCGTGACGGCGACCATGTCCATGTCCCGACCCGGCTCGCCGTAGTAGCGGGAGGTGACGAACGCGGCCGCGGTCCGGGCGTCGGGCACCCGTACGACACACACCGCGGCTTCGGTCGCCCACACCGAGGCCGGAAGGTCGGGGGTCGCGCTGTCGACGAGCACGGCGACCGCGCCGCGCGCGAGGGCCGGGCCGACGGCTTCGGGGCCGCCCTCGCGGTGTCCCGGCACCGCGATGAACAGGGCACCTGGCGAGACGCGGTGGGCGTCGAAGCACGTGCCCGCGGTGATGTGCGTCCCCGGATCTCCCAGGAGGACCTCGTGGTCGTGTCCGGCCAGCAATTCGGTCAACTTCATGGAGGCCCTCTCGATGGTGCGGCCGGTCGGGCGCCGGGCCATCGCCGACAACGGCGAGGCACGCGCCGAGGAGCCGCGGAAACGGTGCGGAGGCGTGCGGGAGGTACGCGACGGACGGCTCGGTGGTGTGAGCGACCGGGAAAGCACGCGAACAACCGGAAAAAGGAGAGCGCGCACGGGAGCGAGGGCGCGGAAGGGCCGACGGTTCTCTACGTGCGGAAAGGAGGACCGCACTCCGGTCCCTGGGGAGACGGCCTGCTCAAGCTAGCCAAAGCCGTGCAGCGCGCGACAGCGAATGCGAGGCGCAATGGGGCACATGGCACGCGGGGCGCCGCTCAGGCGCTTCCTCACCGCGTATGTGCAACCCATGAGTGGAGTGTACGTCCCACCGGGCCGCGCGGCTCCCACCCCCGTGGCCGGATGGATGCCTACGGGCCCATGCGGTGCCCGCGGGCGACGTGTGGCGCACCTCGGCACGGGTCTCACCGGCACGTGACGCCGGACGGGGAACGGACCGGGAACGAGGACGTGCCCGTGCGTCCTCTGCCGGGGACGCACGGGCGGTCGTGGTTCACCAGCCGCTCACGCGCGTCCAGAAGCCTTCGATCTCCGGCGCGGTGTCCGTGCCGCGGGTGCCGTCGATGACGTGGTAGCCGCGGTGCTGGGCGGCGGTGGCACAGGCGTGATTGGGCAGAATGCGCAGGCGGGTGCCGACGGGAAGGTCGGGCAGGTCGGCGCCGTCGCGGGCCGTGAGGGTGCCGTGTTCCTGGCTGGCGGCCGTCATGACCAGGCCCGGAACGAGGTTGCCGTCCAGGTCGGCGACCAGGCCGTAGCCCTGGTCCTGCGCCTGGACGGAGGTGCCGCGGTCTCGTGACATGGCCATCCAGCCGCCGTCGGTGACCAGCCATCCGTATTCGGGCCGGTGTCCGATGACCGTGACGACGACCGACAGGGCGAGGTCGTCGGGTTCGCAGACGCCGAGGCCCGCCATCACCAGGTCGAAGAAGACGTAGTTGCCGGCGCGCAGTTCGGTGACGCCGGTGAGGTCCTCGGCCGCGTGCGCGGTGGGAGTGGAGCCCACGCTGACGGTGGCCACGGGCAGGCCGGCCGCCCGCAGCCGCTCCGCCGCGGCGACAGCGGTGTCGCGTTCGTTCTTCGCCGCCGAACGTTGCTCCTCCGCGGTGTAGGCGAAGTACGACTCCCCCGCGTGGGTCAACACCCCGTCCAGACAGCCCGCGTCGTGCAGGATGCGCCCGATCTCGACGAGCTCGGGCGCGTCGGCCGTGCGGCCACCGCGGTGGCCGTCGCAGTCGATTTCGATCTGGGCGGGAACGGGGAGGCCGGCCCGGCGGGAGGCTCGGGCCACGGACTCCGCCTGCTCGGCACTGTCCAGCAGGACGCGCAGGGTGACGCCCCGGCCCAACAGCGCGAGAACGCGCGGGAGTTTATGGGGGTCGATGCCGACGGCATACGTGATGTCGGTGTAGCCGCCGTCGGCGAATGCCTCGGCTTCGGCGAGCGTGGAGACGGTGATGGGGCCGGGGGTGCCGTGGTGCAGGAAGGCAGCCACACCAAGGGACTTGGCCGTCTTCACATGGGGCCGCAGGGCAACTGCCAAGCCGTCGGCCCGTGTTGCCAGTCGGTCGATGTTGCGGCGCATCCTGTGCGCGTCGACGACGGCGAACGGGGTGTCGGGATCGGCGAGGGTCCCGGCGGCTGTGGAGCGGGCGGCGCCGGAACGGGCCGTGTGTGGAGGGAGGTTCACAGGGAGATGTCCATCTTCTTCAGGAGGGCGAGGCCCGGATACAGGTCCTGGAAGCCGATTCCGGAGCTGTCGAAGACCGTGCTGTCGCTGTCGTCGGCGCGTCCCGGGGCCCGGTGGGTGAGGACCTCGCCGAGCGGCGCGAGGACCGTACCGGCCGGGGCGTGCCGGCTCTCGCCCATGCGGCGGGTCTGTTCGGGGAGGTCGCAGAAGGCGCGGGCGCGGGCGAAGAGTTCGGGCGGGAGCTCCCGTTTGCCGGGGGCATCGGCTCCCATGCCGGAGACGTGTGTGCCGGGCCTGACCCACGCGGCCGCACGGCGCCGGACGTGGGAGCGGGTACGGGAGCGGCGGTCGGCTCCGCCCCGGTCGGTTCTGCGACGGTCGGCTCCGCAGCGGTCGACCCCGCCCCGGTCGGTTCCGCGGTCGTCGGTTCCGCGGCGGTCACGAGGCGCCTTCACTTGGCGTAGTTGTAGACGGTCGCCCTGGATACGCCCAGCAGATCCGCGATGGCCTGCGCGGCGTCCCGCGAGTCGAAGTAGCCGTCCTGGTGCAGCTGCCGCACCAGCGCCTTCTTGTCCTCCCGCCCCAGCGAGCGGGGTGTCGCGCCACGGTCCGCGGCCCGCTCCTCCACCGCCCGGCGCAGCGCACGCGCGTTGCGGTCCCGGAGGCTCTCCAAGGACTGCTCGCGGAACTCGGCGTCCGTGGCCACGAGGTTCGACAGCGCGAGCGTCACCGGTGACAGCACCGAGACGTCGAGGTTGAGGCAGAGGGCCGCGATGTACTGCCCGGCGGCGTTCTTGATCCCGATGGACGTGCTCTTGGCCGGACGGCCGTCGGGGAACCGGTTGGGGTAGTTCTGGATCACGCTGGGGTATTCGGGGTCCTCGATGCGGGCCAGACCCAGTTCCGTCGCGGAGTCGCCGACCTCGCGGCCCGAGAGGTTGTTCTCGATCACCCGGATCGCGTGCCGCGGATCGCGCAGGTCGTGCAGCACCACCTCGCACAGTCCCGGGAACATGCGGCCGAGCGCGACGGCGATGCCCTCCGCCTCGCGGATGAGGTGCTCGTCGGCGTCCACGGCTGCTGCCGCGACGACGCTCACGCGCTCGCCCGGCTCCGCATCGCCGTCCACCATGCGTGCCACAAGACCTCCGGCTCGAACCTGTCGTCTAGATTTATACAACAACTCTAGACTACAAATCCAGCGAGTGCGGCCCGTGGACCCGCGCGGGACCTAGTCGCCCTCGCCGGAGGTTCCCTTCCAGCCCCGGCGTCGGTGCTTGTGCGAGTGACGCACCAGTTGGCCGGCGAAGAGCGTCACCGCCGACACCCCGCGGACCCACCGGGGCCCGCCGCGCTCCGCCCACACCACGCATACACACCCGCAGATGACGAGCGCCAGGACGACGAGCAGTACCAGACCGATCATGTTCTCCACCTCTCCGAGGTCCTCATCCGGTACACAGCCAACTATCGTTGTCCAGCCGCCCTGTTGCCGTCTCGTCACAGCTTGGCAATGGCGCGGGCAATCCGCGGAATTCTCCGGACATGCTTGTGGCCGGGCCCGCGTCGATCGACGCGGGCCCGGCCACAAGCATGTTTTTCGGAGCGGTGTCCGTCGGTCCTCAGTCCTTCAGGACGTCCTTGACCTTTTCCTTGGCGCCGCGGGCGTCACCCTTTACCTGCTCGCCACGGCCTTCGGCCTCCAGGCGTTCGTTGCCGACCGCACTTCCGGCCTTCTCCTTGACCTTGCCCTTGGCCTGCTCGACCTTGGACTTCGCCTTCTCGTCGCCTGCCACAACACTCAACTCCCTTGAATCACTGTGGGGGGAATCCGCTCGACAATCCGGATGTCCCCGATCCAGCGGCCCAAACAGCGGGAGCGCAAAGCTTTTTCCGACGCGGGCGGCCGCCGGGCGATCCGGCCCCCCATGACGGCCCATCGCGCCCCATGACGAGGGGAAAGCCGATTCCCGGCCAAGAATTTCGTAAACAGACGTGTTGGAGTTGTGTGGGCTTGTCGCGCGGGGGCATTCGGTGGCTCGGAGGTTGATAACTATGGTTCCCCTGCTTCTCGTTCTTCTGCTGGCTCTGATCCTCTTCGGTGCGGGTTTCGCACTGAAGGCTCTCTGGTGGATCGCGATCATCGTGCTCGTCGTCTGGCTGGTCGGCTTCGTCGCCCGCCCCAAGGGAGGAAGCGGCCGCTGGTACCGCTGGTAGGCGCACGGCGCCGAACACGTGACATATGGGCTCTCCGCCGGTCGATCGGCGGGGAGCCCATACCCATGTCCATCCCCCGGCCCGTCCGAGGCGGAGCGATCATGCGCGACTACTCGCCGTCACCTTGGCGCGAGGAGGAATATGCCGTCCATTCCCGGGCACTCCGAGGCAGAAACTGGCGGCGCGAGGGGCTCGGTCCGATGCCCGGCCCTGATGTGAGGATGGCACCATGCATGCGGCCTTCGAGGAGAAAGTGCAGATCGCGCAGCATGGGCAGGTCTGCGTGATCACCGTGCGCGGCGAGATGGACTACGACGACTCGGAGGCCTTCCAGGCGGCCTGGGACGCGGCCGACCGCGCTGCGCTGCCCACCACGGCGGTGGATCTGACCCAGGTCACCTTCGGTGACAGCATGCTCCTGGGGGCGCTGCTCAATGCCCGGCGCCGGCACGAGGCCGACGGCCGGGACCTCATCCTGGTCGGCCCGCTGCAGCCGGCCGTCACCCGGCTGCTCGACGTCACCGGCATGCGCGACTACTTCACCATCGCCGACACCGGCCCCGCTCCGATCAGCTAGCACCTGGGTCTCATGGATGGGACGACAGCGGGTAAGCGACTCTGCGCGAGGGACGACAGCCAGTGACGACAGCCAGTAGCGACCGTCCCGTACCCGCAAGGGAACACCGAGGACCGACCCGGAAGAGGAGCTCTATGGTCACCCCGCTGAGGAATCGCGCATCGGGCACGGAGGACTCCACGGCGTCTCTGCGTCACAGCGCCGCCTGGGACACGACAGAGCTGTCCATCGCCGACGCCCGGGCCGCCGTACGCACACTGCTCGCCCGGGCCGGACACGAGCCCGATGGACGACCCGCCCAGGACGCCCAGCTGGTCGTGAGCGAGCTGGTGACCAACGCGCTGCGCCACGCGCCGGGCCCCGGACATCTGACGCTGGAAGTCCTGCCGGACGCCTCCCTGCTGCGCGTCACGGTGCGGGACAGCTGTCCCGCCCCGCCCGCACCCCAATCGCCCAATCCCCTGCGCATCGGCGGGCACGGCCTCATTCTGGTCACCCGCCTGTGCGACCGGCTTCACACCGTCCCGCTGGACGACGGCAAGCAGATCGTCGCCGACCTCCACCTCGGCGAGGCCGCCAACTAGCTTGTGCCGCTTGCCCGTTCGGGGTCACGGCACGCCGCTCGCACGGCCATGGGCCGGTCGGCCGACGGTACGGTGTCCTGCACCGTGCCGGGAGTCAGTGCTGGGTGAGCAAACCCTCGCGCAGCCGGGTGAGGGTGCGCGCGAGAAGCCGGGAGACCTGCATCTGTGAGATGCCGAGACGATCGCCGATCTGCCCCTGGGTGAGCTCCTCGACGAACCGCAGGTGGATGATCTGCCGGTCCCTTTCGTCGAGTTCGGCGAGCAGCGGGGCCAGCGAGTGGAAGTCCTCCACCAGCTCCAGCTCCCGGTCCTCGGCACCGATGAACTCCTGCAGCGCGGCTTCGCCGAATTCGCTGCCGCCGATGGTGGCGTCCAGGGAGGCGGAGTTGTAGCCGTTGGAGGCGATGCGTGCCTCGCGCACCTCGTCCTCGGGGAGGCTCATCAGGTCCGACAGTTCCTTGACCGTCGGGGTGCGGCCGAGCCGGCTGTGCAGTTCTTCCGTGGCGCGCGCGAGCTGGACACGGGCTTCCTGGAGGCGGCGCGGAACGTGCACGGCCCAGGTGGTGTCACGGAAGAACCGCTTGATCTCACCGGTGATGTAGAGAACGGCGATCGAGGTGAACTCGGCCTCGCGGGACAGGTCGAAGCGGTCGATCGCCTTGATCAGGCCGATCATGCCGACCTGGACGATGTCCTCCATCTCCTGCGCGCCACGGCTGCGGAACCGGCCGGCCGCGAAGCGGACCAGGGACATGTTCATCTCGATCAGCGTGTTCCGCGCGTACTGGAACTCGGGCGTGCCCTCCTCCAGTACCGCGAGCCGGTCGAAGAAGAGCCGCGACAGCTCGCGGGCGTCCTTCGGCGCCAGGCGGGAGGCGTCGGCCACACGCGGCAGCGCGCCCGACTCGCCGACCCGCATGCCCGTCGCGGATCCCGCTGTCGCCGTTGCCGTTGCGCCGATGAGCGCCATGGCCATTCCTCCCGCCCTATGAAGCCAGATGCCGTTGCCGACCCTACGCGGCCGTCAACGCGGCCCGATTACCCCCACATTTTGCATTCATGCCTCCGTTCACACCAACGAGCTAAAAGATCGTCTTCGCCGCGGCACCTCATGGGCTCAGGCAGCGGTGACGGGTGCCTGCAGTTCGGTCACCCAGTCGTCACGGTCGTCCGGGCATTCCAGGTTGACCTCGCGGGGAAGTCCGGTCGCCCGGTACCCGTTGCCGTCGATCCAGCGGGCCAGTGCCTGGGCCGCGGGCAGCACCGTCTCCATGGAGCCGCGGTGCACTATGGTCGCCGCCCGGCCCACGGGCGGCAGGTCGAACACCCGGAAGGCACCTTCCTCCCGCAGCGGGGCCGCGACCTGGACGGCGGCGTGGACGATGACCCTGCCGTCGCCCTCCGGGGCATCCTCGTAGTGGGCGACACCCGGTCCCGCGGCCGCGATGCCGGCGGTGTCCAGGCGCCGGAACAGCTCGTCGTAGAGCGGGCCGATCACCGGACCGATGGCCTCGGGCTCGAAGCTCGCGGCGGTCGCGGTCAGTTCCGCCACCCTCGTCGCCGGGATGCTCTTGATGACGACGTCGTTCGTGGGCATGTGCCCCTCGCTCTCGATCGACCGGAGCCTCGCCTCGACCTGGACCAGCCGCCTCGCGGCCGCGGCCACCGTGGCCTCCAGTTCGGCCCGCCGTAGACGCAGCATGCCGCGCAGTTCCTCGGTGCTGACCGGCTCGTCCAGGATCTTCTGGACCTGCTGGAGGGTGAAGCCGAGTTCCTTGAGCGCGATGACGCGATTGAGACGGGCCAGTTGGTGGGCCGTGTAGTGGCGGTAGCCGGTGGCGGGGTCGACATGGGCGGGGCGCAACAGGCCGGTCGCGTCGTAGTGACGCAGCATCCGGACCGATACGCGGCCGTGCCGGGCGAAGTCTCCGATGGTGAACATGATGGCTCCGAGTTCAGCGCCTGACACGGTGTGAGGGTCAACAGCCGCCGGCTGGCCCGCTGCCCGGCCGGCTCACGCCGACGCCCGGCCCGCCCGGGGCAGACGGCTCCGGCTGGCATTGAACTGGGCGCCGACCAGGAGGGCGAGGTTGGTGAACCAGAGCCAGACGAGGAACACGACCACACCGGCCAGGGAACCGTACAGGCGGGTGTACGAGGCGATGTGCCCCGCGTAGAGGGTGAAGAGCGCGGATGCCGCGTACCAGAGGATCACGGCCAGCACTCCCCCGGGCAGCCCTCGACGGACGCCCCGCGCTTCGGCGGGCCCCGTACGGAAGAGCATGAGCACCAGGACCGCCACGACGCACAGCAGTACGGGCCAGCGCAGCGCGGACCAGGCCCCGATCCCGTGGACTCCCACCAGCGAGGCGGCCCGGCGGGCGACGGGGCCCGAGATCACGATCACCACCGAGCCGGTCAGCAGCAGGGCGAGCAGCAGGAGTGCGGTGGCGACGATGGTGTGGGCCCTGCGCAGGGTGGGCCTGGTGTCGGGCATCCGGTGCATCGCGTGCAGCGCCCGCCGGAACACCGCGAGATAGCTGGAGGCCGACCACAGGGCGCTCACGGCACCGGTCACGACCAGGACCCACACCGTGGACTGGGTCGCGGTCATCTGCCGGAGCGCGTCCCGCAGGGCGCTTGCCGACTGGGCCGGCGCGTAGGCGGTGAGGTCGTCGATGAGCTGCCCGGTGGCCTGCGGGGCGGCCAGGCCGATCGCCGAGACCGTGACCAGGAGCGCGGGCACCAGGGCGAGGAGCGCGTAGTAGGTGAGCGACGCGGCCCAGTCGGACAGGTTGTCGTTCCAGACGGCCACGGCCGTGTCGCGCAGCGCGGTACGCAGCCGCCGGGCTATGGCGGCGGGACGAGGGCGGCCGGCGACTGGGCGGGACGGTGGAGGCACGTGCCTGTCTCTCTTTTCATGCAGGGGTTTCATGCAGGGGTTTCATGCAGGGGAGCGTGGCTCTTCGAGTAGCCCCCACAGTCTGTTCCATGCGCTGTTCGGCGCGTCAACGCGCCGAGGCGGGCGGCGCCCCAGGGCGTTTCGGGCGCCGCGCACGGCGAGTGGGCCGCGGCCTTCACCGGTCCGTACGACGAGCGCCGATGCGTACGGCGAGTTGCTTCCCTTCGGGGCCCCGGGGGGCGGCGTCAGCTCGGGTCGCGCAGCATCGACAGCAGCAGGGCGTGGGTCTCCTCGTCGGCGGCGGCCAGCAGCCCACGGCCCGCTCCACCGAGCGGCGCTCCGTCGATTCCGGTGACGACGCACCCTGCGGCCCGGCACAGCGCCACCCCGGCCGCGAAGTGCACGCTCGTCGACAGGTCTCCGCCGTCCGTGACGTACGCCGCGCGCCTGCCGGCCGCGACCCAGGCGAGCGCCAGCGTCGTGGAGAGGACCCTGGGGCGGAAGCGCTCGATGAATCCGGGGTGGGCGAGCAGGTCGACCGCCCGCAGAAGAGGGGCACTTGGGAACGGCGGATCGAGGTTGACGTCCACCAGGCGCGTGGCGGACGACGGCGTGAGGAGGGTGTCGTCGGCTCCGGGCTTCCGCACCCAGGCGGCCTGCCCGTCGGTGAAGAAGGTCTCTTCGGCGAACGGGTCGGCCACCGCCGCCGCACCATCGCGCAGGGCCACGTTCACGGCCACCAGCATGTTGCCGACGGCGTAGTTCAGCGTGCCGCACAGCGGATCGACCAGCCACTGGCGCGCGGTGCCGACGGCGCCCCGCTGCCCTCCTTCCTCGCCGAGCACCGCGTCGGCCGGGCGGGCGGCGCGGATGACGTCGAGGATCGCCCGCTCGGCCTCCACATCAGCGGTTGTGGCGAAGTCACCGGCCCCCTTGTCGAAGCGGTCGAGCCGCCGGCCGTACAAGGTGCGGACCACGTCCGCGCCGGCTCGCGCCCCGGCCATCGCGACAGCGGCGTCGTCCGCATTCACGTATGTGCCGTATGGGTTGATCATGCTGCGCAGGATACCGAGGCGGCCGTCGGCCCCTCTGCCCGTCGACCCCGATCCTAAGCGGATCAATTTATCCACTTAGTGCTACGATTTCGACGTCCCGGGACAGAGCACCCGTACGACCGGAGTGGAGCGCCCGTGCCCCGCAGCATCCGGCTCCCGCTGGGAGCGGCCGTTCTCGTGGTGAACGCCGTGCAATGGGTGGTCTGCGAAGCGATCACCGCGGCGGCCTGGACCGACCCGCCGTACAGCTACGCCTCCAACTACATCAGCGACCTCGGCGTACCCGTGTGCGGCACACGGTTCCAGGGCCGTGACATCTGCTCGCCGGACCACGCGCTGATGAACGCGTCCTTCATGGCCGAAGGCATCCTGTTCGCTCTCGGAGTCGTCCTGCTCGCCCGCCTGGTCACCGGCCGCACCCGGCGCGTCGTCGTCGCCCTTGCCCTCGCGCACGGGGTGGGCATGGTGCTGGTCGGGCTGTTCCACGGCTCCCGTGACGGTGTGAGCATCGGCCTGGCCATCCATGGCGGAGGTGCCGCGGTCGGCATCCTGTGCGCCAACGCGCTGGCCATCGTGGTGGGGTCGCTGCGCTCCCTCGGCCTCGCCTTGGCGTACCGCGTGTTCAGCATCGCGGTCGGCACCCTCGGCCTGGTCAGCGAGGCGTTCGTGGGGGCCTCGGCGGGCACGGCCGGGGTGTTCGAGCGCGGCGGTGTCTACTCGTGGCTGCTGTGGAGCTCCGTGACAGGGGTCCTGCTCCTGGCCGGGCGGCCGCGCCGGCCCGCCGTGGTGGAGAGGGGCGCGGCGTGACCCCCGAGCCGCAGCGCCCGCTACGAGCGGACGCCGAACGAAACCGCCAACTGATCATGCGCACGGCGGAGCGCCTCATCGCGCGACGCGGGCCGGCCGTCACGCTCAACGAGATCGCGCGTGCGGCCGGCGTCGGAGTCGGCACGGTGTACCGGCGTTTTCCCGACCTTCAGGCCCTGATCGACGCGCTGTTCACGGAGCGGTTCACGACGTTCCTGCGACTCGCGGCGGCGGCCGGACAGCACGTCGATCCGGCGCAGGCGCTGCGTCAGTACTTGCTGGATGCGGCCCAATGGCGGTCCGAGGACCGGGCGTTGGACACGATCCTCGCCCACGCGGGCACGGACACGAAGCCGATCGCCCGCATGCGGGACGAACTCGGCCGGCACGTGGACGGCCTGGTGCGGGCGGCGGTCACCGCGGGCGCGGTCCGCGAGGACTTCGCGAGCGCCGATGTGTACGCCTTCCTCCACATGATCGGTGCCGTCGCCGACCGCACCCACGACATCGCCCCCGGCGCTTGGCGGCGCTACGCCGAAGTCCTGTTGCTCGGCTTCGGCCTGCAACGGTCTCCCGCCGCGCACACATCGGCGATGACCGAAGAGCAGATCCGCCGGACCTGGCCCGAGCCGGCCACCCGGCGGAGCGCAGACCCGGGCCGGGCCGGCCGGGCGTAGCCCGCCTCGGATCACATGGCCGCCTCCGGCAGTTCGGCGGTCACGGCGCGAACGGTGTCGCGAAGCCAGCGCTGCCCCAAGTCGCCGTCCAGACGGGGGTGCCAGGCCATCAGGTAGTCCAGTCGGCGGATCTCCCGCGGGGCGGGCAGGACGCGGAGCCCGGCGTCCGGAGGCTGCTCCGCGAGCAGCCGGGCGGGCAGAGTGAGGATCAGCCGCGTGCCCAGGACCGAGTGCGCGGCCAGGGAGTGGTAGGGCACGGTCAGCCCGGCCCGGCGGCGCGCGCCGAGGTGCTCCAGGCGGTGCTCGATCGCGGTCTGGCGCTCATCGGTCGTGCCGATGACGACGTGGGTGGCGTCCAGGTAGGCGTCCAGGGTGATGCCGGGTAGCTCGGCCAGCGGGTGGTCGGCGGAGAGGACGCACACGAACCGGTCTCCGAAGAGTCGCTCGGTGTGCAGCGCGACGAGCGGCTCCGCGCCCGCGAAGAACACGAGGTCCACGACGCCCCGGTCGAGGTCCTCGTAGATGGCGTCGTGCCAGGTGCGGAAGTGCAGGGTGGAGCGCGGGGATTCGCGAAAGACGCGCTGGAAGACGGCGGGGGCGAACACCCGCGTGTAGTCGGTGCCGGCCACCCGGAACGCCTCGGCGGCCCCGGCCGGGTCGAACTCCTCCGGCGCGAACAGGCCCTCCAGGCGCGGCAGGACGGCCCGCAGCCGGCGCTGGATCCGCTCGGCCCGCGGGGTGAGCCGGTAGCCGCGCGGCGTGCGCACGAGGAGCTCGTCGCCGAGCGCGTCCCGCAGTCGCTGCAGCGCCCGGCTCATCGCGGGCTGGCTCATCCCGGCGACCGCGGCGGCGTTCGACACGTGCCGCTCCTCCAACAGGGCGGCGAGCGGAGCCAGCAGATTGAGGTCGACCCGTTCAATATGCGCCATCCGAATAAGTTACATATTCATGATGCATTGGACAAATAATGGGGGGCGGCGGAATGTTGATCCTGCTGCCCGGCGAGACCGCCCGGGCAAGTCCACCGCACAGGCGTCCGGACGGATGCCGGATCAGGAGCAGTCATGAACGGCTCGGTATCGCAGCACGCCTCCGGCGGCTCCCGCGTGGCCGTGGTGCTCGGCGGTTCGGGCGGCATCGGCGGCGCGGTCGCGCGCCGGCTGGCCGAGGCCGGGATGACCGTGGTCGTCCACTACGCGGGGAGCGCGGCGAAGGCCGAAGCGGTCGTGGATTCGGTCACCGAGGCCGGGGGCACGGCACTGGCCCTGCCCGGTGACGTCGCAGAGCCGGGCGAGATGAGCGAGCTGTTCGACGCCGTCGAGGAGCGCTTCGGCGGCATCGACGCGGTCGTCAACACCGCCGGGATCATGCTGCTCGCCCCGCTCGCCGAAATGGATCTCGACGCCTTCGACCGGATGCACCGGGTCAACGTCCGGGGGACCTTCGTGGTGTCCCAGCTCGCCGCCCGCAGGCTGCGCCCAGGCGGTGCGCTGATCAACTTCTCCACCTCGGTGACCCGGCTCCAACAGCCCGAGTACGGCGCCTACGCGGCGACCAAGGGGGCGGTCGAGGCCATGACCCTGATTCTGGCCCGCGAGCTGCGCGGCCGGGACGTCACCGTGAACGCGGTGGCTCCCGGACCGACGGCGACGCCGCTCTTCCTCGACGGCAAGAGCGAGGAGCTGGTCGCCCGGATCGCCGGCGCCGCACCTCTGGAGCGGCTCGGCACCCCCGAGGACATCGCCGAGGCCGTCGCCTTCCTGGCCGGCCCCGGCGGCCGCTGGGTCAACGGTCAGGTGCTGTTCAGCAACGGCGGCATCGCCTGAGCCCAAGGCCCGGCCCCGCCCGCGCCATCAGGTTCTCGACCACGGCGCCAGCATCAACTTCCCAGCACTGCCGAAGGGTTGACCATGAAAGCCGTACGTTTCCATCGTTACGGAGACCTCCAGGTGCTCGGCATCGAGGACGTCCAGCCGCGTCCGCTCGGCCCGCTGGACGTCCTGGTCCGGGTGCGAGCCGCCGGGATCAACCCGGGCGAGGCCAAGATCCGTACCGGAGCCCTGCACGAGCTGTTCCCTGCCACCTTCCCGTCCGGTCAGGGCAGCGATCTGGCGGGCACCGTCACCTCGGTCGGCGCCGCGGTGACCGATTGGGCGCCCGGGGACGATGTCCTCGGCTGGTCCTGGGAGCGGTCCAGCCACGCCGAGTACGTCGTCGTCCCGCAGGACCAGCTCGTGCCCAAGCCCGAAGCGCTCTCCTGGGTCCGCGCCGGTGCCCTCTACGTGGCGGGCACCACCGCCTGGGCAGCGGTGGCCGCGGTCGATCCGCGGGCCGGTGAGACCGTCGTGGTCAGCGGCGCCACCGGCGGGGTCGGCAGCATCGCCGTCCAACTCCTGCGCCTGCGCAGGGCGCACGTGGTCGCGGTCGCCTCCGGCCGGCACCGGGTGTGGCTGGAGTCCCAGGGCGCCACCCTCGTCGGCTACGGGAGCGGAGCGGCCGAACGTCTCCGCCGGGCGATCGAAAGCGACAGCGGCGGGAAGGCGCACGCCTTCCTCGACTTCCACGGCGGCGAATATCCGCGGATCGCTCTCGATCTGGGAGTGCCGCCCCGGCGGATCAACACCCTCGACTACGGTGCCGCGGCCGCACTCGGCACGCGGTCAGAGGGCAACGCCGAGGGCACCGACCGGGCGGTGCTGAGCGAACTGGCCGAGCTGGCAGCGACCGGGCGGATCGAGGTACTGGTCGACGCGACCTACCCGATGACCGAGGTGCGAGCGGCCTTCGCCCACCTGGAACACGACCATCCGCTGGGCAAGGTCGTCCTGCTCCCCCACGACACCGGGGCCACCGAGGCGTGATGCGGAGGGCGGGCACCGCTATGAGCGGTGCTCGCCCCCGTGGTGCGGGCCGCAGCGAAAGTCGGCCCCGGGCCGCGGGGCCCCCGCGGGCTGTGCGACC
Source organism: Streptomyces xanthochromogenes (assembly GCF_014650455.1). Classification (GTDB taxonomy): domain Bacteria; phylum Actinomycetota; class Actinomycetes; order Streptomycetales; family Streptomycetaceae; genus Streptomyces; species Streptomyces xanthochromogenes. Next base: position 247,008 of record NZ_BMUZ01000004.1, read on the forward strand.
GTCGCCGCCAGCAGTTCCGCGCACCGCACCCGCTTCGCGCTGTCGACGAGTTCGTCGCTGTCCGACGCGGCGTTGGCCAGGCTGGCACAGCACACGGCCAGCAGGAACGCGCCCGCCGCGAACGGCAGGCTTCGGCGGGCCGGGGGCGGCGCGAGCAACGCCCTTACCCGCTGCGGCACTTCGCCGCCGGTCGCGGCGAGAACGGCGGGGCCTGCCGCACCGGCGGACGCGAGGGCGGCGCGCCCCACGGCCCGGGCCACGACCGTGCGGTCACCGACCCGTACCGCGGCCTCCTCGTCGGCCCAGCGCTCCAGGGCGAAGGCGCCGGCCTTGGCCAGCGGGCGCAGCAGGGGGTTCAGGGCGGCGGCGAGCTGCCACAGGCCGAGGAAGAGGTGGTGCCTTCCGCGCAGATGGGCCCGCTCGTGTGCCAGCAGGGCCGCACGTTCTTCGTTGCCGAGCCGGCGCAGCATCCCCCGGGACACGACGATCCGGCCGGGCGCGCCGGGCAGGGCGAAGGCCAGCGGGGCATCGTCGTCCAGGACGCTCAGCTCGGTGTCGCCGGGCAGCTCGGCGCATTCCTTGCGGAACCGTACGATCTGGCGGACCTGGCGGAAGGCGGCCATGCCCAAGTTGCCGACACCGGCGGCCAGGACGACGGCGCCGACGACCGCGACCGTGACGTACACCGGATCCTGCGCGCGGACCGCGGCGGCCGACCAGTGGCCCTCGGCCGCGACTTGGGGGATCTGCGCGATGCCGGTGAACGCCAGCAGGGCGAGCGAGCCCGCCCACCCGGCCGCCGTGACGAGTGCGGCGCAGGCCAGGGCCCACGCGGCCGGGCGCGGGGTGAGCCGACGTGCCATGCGCGGCGCGAGCACGGTGAGCACGGTCGTGACGACGAACGGTATGTAGACGCTGATCAGCACGGGTTCACCGTCCGCCGTCGAAGGATTCGCCCCGTGCGTCCCCGGCGTCCTGCCCGGAGAGCAGCTGCTGCAGCAACTCCTCGTCCTGGGCGGAGAGTTCGGACACGAAGCGGGCCAGCACCGCCTCGCGGTCGGAGCCCTCCTCAAGGACGGACCGCATGCGTCGGGCCGTGTGTGACGCCTCGTCCCGGACGGGCGCGTAGGCATACCCCCGCCCCTCCCGGTGCCGTACGAGCACGGCCTTGTCGTGGAGGCGGGACAGGATGGTGAGGACGGTCGTGTAGGCCAGCTCGCCCGGCAGCCGCTCCAATACCTGACGTGCCGTCAGTGGACCGTCGGCCGCCCACAGCGCGGCCAGCACATCACTCTCCAGTGCACCGCGCGCCCGCCTGCCGGACCCGGCAGCCTCTTCACCCTTGGGGCCGTTCGCCACCATCCGCCTCCTGCCAGTCGCCCATCGCGCCCTGCCCGATCGCGCGTCCTCGATCGCGCCGTCAGGCTACCCCGAGCATCTCCTACTAGTTGTAGGAGGTATGCTCCGGGCTTCAACCTGCGAACTACTACATCTTGTAGAGTTCGCGTGCTCTCCCGATGGGCGGAGGACCACCCATGCCCCACGCCGGACGCACTCTTCCCCGGCCCGCGCCCGCGGGCCCCCCGCCGCGCCCGCGCGGCCGGGCGGCCCCCTCCGGCCGGATCGCGATCGTCTCCGCGAGCATCGGCGCGGGACACGACGGGGCGGCCGCCGAACTGGCCCGCCGCCTCATCGCCGACGGTTTCGTCGTCGACCGGCACGACCTGCTGGACCTGCTGCCGGCCCGCTTCGGTCGAGCCGTCCAGGAGGGGTACCACCGGTTGCTCGTCCGGGCCCCGTGGGCCTACCAGCGGATCTACGCCGGCACCGAGCGCGCCGGAGGCGGCGGCCCGGTCGCCCGCGCGCTGCTCCGCACCGCCGAAAGCCGGGTGCTGGGCGCCCTTCACCCGAGCACGGGGGCGGTCGTGTCCACCTATCCCGGGGCCAGCCGAGTGCTCGGCGATCTGCGCCGGTCGGGGCGGCTCGGCGTCCCGGTCCTCACCTACCTCACCGACTTCTCGGTGCATCCCCTGTGGGTGGCCGACGGCGTCGACGTACACCTCGCGGCCCACGCCGTGCCCGCCCTCCAGGCGCGGGCCCTCGGGGCCCTGGACGTGCGGGTGAGCGGCCCCGTCGCAGACCCGCGCTTCCGGCCGTGCGACCGCAGGGGGCGCCTGCGGGCGCGGGCCCGGTTCGGGCTCCCGCCGCACAGCCCCCTCGCCCTGCTGGTCGCGGGCTCCTGGGGCGTCGGTCCGGTCCGGCAGGTGGCGCGCGAGGTGCGCGACTGCGGCGCCGCCGTACCGGTCGTGGTCTGCGGCCGCAACGAGACCCTTGCTGCTCAGCTGCGGTCCGACGGCATCGAGCACGTCTACGGCTGGGTGGACGACATGCCCGGCCTGATGCACGCCTCGGACGTCCTGATCCAGAACGCGGGCGGGCTCACCTCCCTGGAGGCGTTCGCCGCGGGCCTGCCGGTCGCGAGCTACCGCTGCATACCCGGCCACGGCCTCACCAACGCCGCAGCCCTCGACGAGGCCGGCGCGGCGGTGTGGATAGCGCACCCGGCCGACCTCAAGACCGTGCTGAACGATCTGATCGACGGGCCGCTCGGACCCGAGCGGCGGGCGGCCGGCCTCGCCCTGTTCGCCAGGACCGCGGAGGAGGGTCCGGCGGGCGAGATAGCCCGAGAGGCCCGGGCGGGGCTCCGGCGAACCGCCGCACCCCCCGGCGCCCCTCACCGCCACCGCACGTCACGCCGGCTCGCCGCCACCGCCGTGGTCGCGTGTGCCGTGTGGGCGGGTGCCGTCGGTACCGCGGTCGCCACGTCGTACGGGGAACCGGGGCTTGCCCGCGCCATCGGTCACGGCCTCGACCTGGACGACTTCGCCCGGCACCAGGGCGCCCACCCGCAAGGCCATCACTCGTGATCGCCGCCCGTCGCCTCCGTACGGCAGCTTTGGCCACACTGCCCGCCCTCGCCGCCGTCCACGCGGCGCCGGCCATCTCGACGTTCGGGCCGCTGCGCAACCGCGTGCTGCCCCGGCTCTCGGGCCTCGGCCGGCCGGACCACGTCGCCCTGACCTTCGACGACGGCCCCGACTTCCTCTCAACTCCCCTATTCCTCAAGCTACTTGCCCAGCGCGAGACGCTTGCCACCTTCTTCCTCCTCGGCACTCAGGTGCATCGCTCCCCCGGCCTGGTCCGTGACATCGCCGCCGCGGGCCACGAGATCGGCATCCACGGCTGGCGGCACCGCCCGCTGCTTCTGCGCGGCCCGCGCGCCACGTACGACGACCTCGCCCGCGTGCGCGACACGGTCGCGACGATCACCGCACGACGGCCCACCCTCTTCCGGCCGCCGTACGGAGTGATGTCGGGCGCCGCACACGTGGCCGCACGTCGGCTCGGCCTCACACCGGTGCTGTGGACCTGCTGGGGCGAGGACTGGACGGCCCGCGCCACCCCGGCGTCCGTCCACCTCACGGTGACCCGCGATCTGACGGGCGGCGGCACCATCCTGCTCCACGACTCCGACTGCACCTCGGCCCCTGGGGCCTGGCGGTCCGCGCTGGGCGCCCTCCCCCGCATCCTCGACACGTGCGAGCAGCGGGGGTTCCGGGTGGGGAGGCTGAGCGACCACGGAGTGCCTGTGGCGTCCCGGTCGTGAAGGCGGCACCGGGCCTGCGCCGATGCACGGGAACACCCGCCACGCCGGTGGCCCCCGAGTCAGGCCGCGCCCGCTGGGTACCCGGGACCCATGTCCGGACTACACGCACGTCCTACGAGCGTCCTTCACCGTCCTGCCCCCGTGGTGGAGGAGGCGTCCCCTCAGACAGGGAGGCACCGGCGGCGCAGGGTGCTGGGCAGGCGACTGCGCCGCAGGCTTTTCGCCTACCGCGACATCGAGTTCCTCTCCACCCACGTCCCGGGCGCCCCGGGCCCGCGCTCCTCAGGCCCGCGTTCTGCGGCGCCGGGCGAGGAACGACTGCTCCTGGTGCACATCCGCCGGGTGGTCGGCGAGATCCACTACCGCACCTGCGGCCAGTGCGCCGCCGGCATGATCACCGGCATCGACATCGACGAGGACCTCCACCGCACCGGGCTCGACACCCGTGCGCTCTCCCACCTGCGATCCCGCCACCCCGGCATCAGCTGGCACAGCACCCGCGCCCTGCGCACCCGACGCGACCTCCTGCGGCGCATGCGCATCCCGACAGTCCGGGCCGGCCATGTCTGTGCGCACGGTGAGCGGTGACAACCGCCCGCACGAACCCGTGCGGGACGTGACGACGCGCTGACGGCCCGAGGGTACGGGCGGTCAGCGCGAAGGTTTCACTCGATTCCCGCGTCCGGCTCACACGGCATCGGACCCCATGACTTGAGCCGCACAACTCGATCTGCGCGGCTCGGCGAACAGGGCTCCGTCTACACGGTGGCGGGGGCGTCGACCAGACCCGTGCGCAGCTTCGCCAAGATCTTGGTGAGGAGCCGGGAGACCTGCATCTGGGAGACGCCGAGCTCGACTCCGATCTGAGCCTGCGTCAGCTCCTGACCGAATCGCATGCTCACTATCCGCCGTTCGCGGTCGCTGAGTTCCTCCATGAGCGGGCCCAGCGCGTTCAGGTCCTCGACCCGTTCCATGCCGGGGTCCTCGGCACCGATGAAGTCCGAGAGCGTACGGGCCTTGCCGCTCGCCGTCTGCCCGGCGTCCTGGCTGTCGGCGGACATGTCGAGGGAGCCGGCGGTGTATCCGTTGGCCGCGACGATGCCGTCGATGATCTCTTCCTCGTCCCGGCCGAGGTGCGCGGCGAGTTCCTTCGGCGTGGGGTCGCGGTCCAGCTCGACGGCCAGGTGCTCCTTGGCCTTGGCTATCTCCGAGCGCAGCTCCTGAAGCCGGCGCGGCACGTGCACGGACCAGGTGGTGTCGCGGAAGAACCGCTTGATCTCCCCCACGATGTAGGGGATCGCGAAGGAGGTGAACTCGACCTCGCGCGTCAGGTCGAAGCGGTCGATCGCCTTGATCAGGCCGACCGTCCCGACCTGCACCACGTCCTCCATCTCGCCGCTGCCCCGGTTGCGGAACCGGCCGGCCGCGAACCGCACGAGGGACAGGTTCATCTCGATCAAGGTGTTGCGGGCGTACTGGTATTCACGTGTGCCCTCCTCAAGGACCTGAAGCCGGTCCAGGAACAGCCTGGACAGAACACGGGCGTCCTTGGGGGCAACAGCGCAGCCGTCCTCGATCCACGGCAGTTCATCCTGGCCCTCGGATGCTCTCCCGAGGGTCGAAACAGTTGCTGCAGCGGTGTTCACGGACAGGGTCACGGTGCCGCCTTTGGTGGAAAGCAAGATGTGCATCACCTGCCCGCTCGGTCGGCATCCATGTGCCCGGAACTCCCTTTCCCGGAAGTCGGGACGCGGGAAACGGGAGCCGGCGCGACGGGTGAGCCCGTAGTCACCGCTGTTACGAGACAGTGACAGAGCGCCGACAACGCATACGGGCAACAACCCGTCATTCCTGGTGAGACCGCGCCAAGAGTACTTGCGTCACTTAGCTCGCTTTTGGCGCACAACCGGATGCTCCATGTCGAGAGGGACACACCTCATGAACGTCACCAAGCGGCACTCCCTTCGCATCGCCACCGTCGGCGTCCTCAGCGCCGCCTGCGTCGCCCTGGCCGGCACCGCGATGGCAGCCGACGCCACCACGTCCGCCCCCGCCGCGCAGCAGACCGCAGCCGTCCAGGCAGGCATCACCGCCAAGCCGTCGGCCACGTCGGTCGGCGCCTGGCAGCTGTTCCGCGTGACCGGCACCACCACCGGTCTCAAGGCGGGCAGCAAGGTGACGCTGCAGCAGAAGCAGAACGGCAAGTGGGTCACCCTGCCCGCCTCCGCGCCCATCTCCGGCAACGGCTCCTACTCCCTCGGCGTCAAGCTGGGCCTGAAGGGCAAGAACGAGCTGCGCATCGTCAGCGGCAGCACGGCCTCCGCCGTGTTCAGCGTCACCGTGCGCTAGTCGGCGCGCCCGAGCCCGGAGACCGCCCCTGGTCCCCGGGCTCAGGGCCCTGCCGCAGAGAGCGCCTCCACGCCCCTACGGCAAGGGCGTGGCCGAGGCGTTACGGGGCCGCGCTACAGGGCCGTGCGGCCGGCCGTGGACGCGAAGCCCAGCCACGTATGGCGGTTGCCCCACCAGCACCAGCCGATCTTCGGGGCGCCGCGCCGCTCGCGGCCGTCCCGTCCCGTGCCGTTGCTGATCCAGATCGCGGGGGTGCGGGCGTCCAGCTCGCCGTTCGCCTTGCGCAGCCGGGAGCCGATGGTCATGAAGCAGTGGTTTCGATCGAGGACCGCCGGTTGCTGGAGCAGCCAGTGGATGCCTTCGGTGAGCAGCAGCGGGGTACGGCCGTCCTCGGCGAGGGCGGGCAACGCCTCGTCGGGACTCCAGTTGGCCATGTGGTCGCCACGATCGGGGGCGGTGACGAGATAGAGCGGCGTGCCGGGCAACTCGACGCCGCTGGGGGCGAATTGGTCGACGTCGGTCATGTCGACGACCACGAAACCGGGCTTGTCGTCACGGCGGAGCAGCGGCGCGAGGGCGGAAGCGGGGAGGCGGTCCGGGTGGACGGCGAGCAGTGCGTCGCCGCTTTCCGGACCCGCGCCTTCGGCGAAGGCGCGCAGTTCGTCTGCGGGAATCCGCACGAGCTCGTGTACTCCGAGCTCGATCAGGCGTTCCGCCTGGGCGGTGAGCGGCGGCAGCGGGGGCGCGGTGACGGTGGGCGGCGTATCGGGCACGGCACTCCTCGGTTCGGGGACAACGGGCCAGAGGGCGAACAAGGCGGCCCACCGAAGTGTTCCCGTCGCACGAATCCGGTGGTCCTGCGTCGTCCCGGGCCCTTCCCGCGCCTTCCTCGCCCTCCCCGCAGACGTATCCGAAGACGTATCCGATGGGGCCACCTCCCCAAAGGCGTATCCGATGGGTCCACGTGACGGCGTTGTGACGCAGAGGGCGCGGGTCCAGGCGGCGCCCGACGCCTCGGAGGGCGGCGCGGCTCCGCACGTCGGCAAGAAACCTCGCCCGCGGATGCCGATCGCCGGTCAGGGGCGTGCGCGTGGCGCCGCCCGCCCGGCCGGGGTCGCCGATACTTTGCGTCCCATGACGTCAGAACCGGAACGCAGCACAGACGAATCGACCGACGTCCGCGAGGCCCGCCGCGCGATCGAGGAGTACTTGCGCCGCACGGGGACGCCCGCGCGGCCGGGCGGTTCGACGGGCCCCGACGGCCAAGTCGACGCCACAGGAAGCCCGGAGACCGCGAAGGACGGCGGCCGCGTCGACGACCGGACGGCGGAGGCGGTCGCCCGGGCGGCTTGGGACGCGGTGCAGGATGCCACTCCCCCGCCGCCCGATCCGGCGGCGGGCCCGGCCGAGAAGACGGAGCAGTCACCGGAACTCGCCGAGCTGCACCGCCGGGCGGTCGCCATCGCACAGGGGCTGCAGGCCCTCGGCTACCACTTGGACGAGACGCTTCTGCCCGGCCCGGACATGGCCGCGGGCTGACGCCCCCGCTCTCGGGTCACGGCCACCCGCCGGGGCAACCGTCGGCATCAGGCCGTTGTCCGCCGGACTTGGTAGTTCCAGCGGGCGAGCGACCGGACGACGGTCTCGGCGCCGATCGGGTTGGCACTGTGCACGAAGACCGTTCCGATGCGGAAGGGCCGCCCGTGGAACGCGGCCTCCTCCAGCACGGTCACCACCGGCAGGATGCTGTCGTCGCCGCCCAGATCGTGGTCGAGCCAGAGTTCATCGACAAAGCGGTCGCGGTGTTCGAGCAGGAGCTCGACACCTTCACGGCTGGTACGGGCGATCCGCGTGGCCCGGGGAAGCGCTCGGAGGTCGTCGATGCCGAGGATGACGGGCGTCCGAACTGCTGGATGATCCTGAGTCACCTGATCATCATCGCAGCACGGCAGCCACGAGGACCGCCGGCTTCGGGCCCACCGGTGCACCCGCCGTGGACCCGCTACCGTGCCTTTCGGCAATGTCCAGGCCGCTGTTGGGGCCGGGCTCCGCCGGACACCCGTCGTGGCACGTCGTGCCGTCGCGGCGGGAAGGGGAAGCAGGGAGAGGGACAGCGTGCCGGACTTGCAGGATCTGCCCGAGTCGACGACGGAAGCCGACGGCTCCGTGATCGTTCGTGTGCTCAGTTACAACGTTCGCTCCATGCGTGACGACACCGCGGCCCTCGCCCGGGTGATCGAGGCCTGCCGGCCCGATGTCGTCTGCGTTCAGGAAGCACCGCGGTTCTTCCGCTGGCGCAAGGCCGCCGCCCGACTCGCCCGGGCGTCCGGGCTCGTCTACGTCTCGGGCGGCGCCACTGCCTCCGGGCCCATGATCCTGTCCTCGCTCCGCGCCCACGTCGAGCGCACCGAGGACGTGCTGCTGCCGCGCACCCCGGGCCTGCACCAACGCGGCTTCGCCACGGCCGTGTTGCGGTTCGGCCGGGCCCGACTCGGGGTGCTCAGCTGCCACTTGAGCGTCGAGGACTGGGAGCGCTACGGACAGGGGCGGCTGCTCCTCGACCAGCTGTCCGCCATGGACGTGCCCTACGCCGTCGCCGCGGGCGACCTCAACGACCGCCCCGACGGCCGTACCTTCGGCCTGCTCGCGGACGCCCTCCAGGACGGCTGGGCCACCAAGCCCTGGGGGCGCGAGCACACCACGCGGCTGGGTGATCCCTTGCAGCGCATCGACGTCGTCCTCGCGAGCGAGGGCGTGGAGGTCCTGGGGTGCGGGGTGCCGATGGGTCTCCCCCGGGTCTCGGAACGGGATCTCCGTGCCGCGACGGATCACCTGCCCGTCCTGGCCGCGCTGCGGGTGCCCGCCTCGTAGGCCGGGGCCCGGAGGGACGGCGGGCCGGTCACCAGCCGGACCCCCCGCTCCCGGGGCGCGACCACCCGCGCACCTCGCCCGCCGGCCCGAGGGCGTCAGGTGCGCGGCGGCTGGGTCGCCGTGTCGAGGTAGAAGGAGTCGATGTTCTGGACCGCCTGCTCGAAGTCCTCAAGGTTCACGGGCTTGGTGACATAGGCGTTGGCATGGCTGTCGTACGCGCCGGAGACGTCGTCGGGGGCCGCGGACGTGGTGAGGATCACCACGGGGATGGTGTGCAGATCCTTGTCGGTCTTGAGCACCTTGAGCAGGTCACGGCCGTTCATGCGGGGCATGTTGAGGTCGAGCACGATGAGGTCGGGGCGCACGCTGTCGGGGGCGCGCAGATATTCCAGAGCGGCGACTCCGTCCGTGACCTGGACCAGATTGCGGGCCCCGCGTTCGGAGAGGGCTTCCTCGATGAGCAGGGCGTCGGCGACGTCGTCCTCGACCAGCAGGACATCGAAGGCGCGGGCGGGGGTGGTCATGGTCGGTTGCTCCGTAGGGGCTTCGATGGAGTGGTGGAAGAGCCCCGGCCAGCGTCGCCGGGCTCCTTGGCGGGTCATTCCGCAGGCGTCGCCGATCTGCGGGTAACCGGCGCCTGCGCGCGCGGCGGCCGCGGCCGCGGTCCGCTGAAGGCGTTCGGCCGATCTTTGCAGTTGGTCCAGCACGTGCAGGAGCGCGAGCGCCGCCCCCGGCTCGTCCGGGGACGGGCATGATGGGCCGTCGAGCAGTTGACCTGTGAGGCGCCGCGCAAGGGCACCGATCGCGGCGTCCGTGACGGCGGTCGTCTCCGGCGGTGTGGTCCGCAATGCGAAGTTCTTGCCAGCCATACCCGGAACCATAGGCCCCGATCCGGCAGGCGACAACAAGCGTTGTCGCTCGGCCTTTAGAGTATGCGGGCCGCGACTGTTTCAATGCGGCTGTCGCAGCGAGGAGTTCAGGGGATGACGGACAGCGAAGAGCGGGCGGGCAGACGGGGCCTCTCGGCGTGGACGACACGGCAGTGGCTCCGTACGGGAATGGCGGGGGCGCTCGCCGTCCTCGCCCTGCTCGGTGTCGCGGGAGCCTGGATGCTGGGCCGGACCGCGTCGATCAGCCAGGACCTGGTGGACGTCAGGTCTCCCGCAGTGACGACCTCGATCCGTCTGGAGTCGGCCCTCCTGAACCAGGAGACCGGCGTCCGCGGTTACGGGCTCACCGGTACCGCGGACTTCCTGACCCCCTACCAGCAGGGCCGTGCCGAGCAGGCGGCCGACCTCGCCCAGTTGTCGAAGCTGCTGCACGACGACGGCGTCGGCCTCAGGGACATCAAGGCCGTCCAGGACGCCATGGAGACCTGGCGGACCCGGATCGGGGGGCCGGTCGCCGCATCCCCGCCCGGCGCGCCCTCCACGCTGGCCTCCGATCGTGCGGCGGAGGGCAAGAGGACCTTCGACGAGGTGCGGTCGGCCCTGAGCCGCCAGCAGGACCATCTGCGGGCCGAACAGGCCCGCGCGAGGGCCGACCTGGCGGACATGATGCGCCAACGGAACTGGGTGTTCGCCGCGATTGCCCTGTTCATCCTGATCCTCGCCGGGCTCGTCTTCGAGGGCCTGCGACGCGGCATCAACGAACCGTTGGAACGGCTCGGTACGCAGGCGCGCATCATCACCGGCGGCAACTTCACCCACCCCATCACGGCGACCGGCCCGGCCGACCTGAAGCGGCTGAGCGACGAGATCGACCTCATGCGCCGACGGCTCGTACAGGAGCTCGCGTTCAGCGAGGAGGCGCGTCGGCGTCTGGACGCGCAGTCCGCGGATCTGCAGCGGTCCAACACCGAGTTGGAGCAGTTCGCGTACGTGGCCTCGCACGATCTGCAGGAGCCGCTGCGCAAGGTCTCCAGCTTCACCCAGCTCCTCCAGCGCCGCTACGGTGGACAGCTCGACGAACGGGCCGACCAGTACATCGATTTCGCCGTCGACGGCGCGAACCGCATGCAGACCCTGATCAACGATCTGCTCGAATTCTCCCGGGTGGGCCGGGTCCACAACAACCATCAGGCGGTGGACCTGGGCAGGGCGCTCGATCGCACCCTGTCCTCGCTGAGTCTCAGCATCGAGGAGACCGGGGCGGAGATCACGTACGATCCGCTGCCGACCCTGATCGCCGATTCCACCCAGATGGGCATGCTGTGGCAGAACCTGATCGGCAACGCGGTCAAGTTCCGCCGGGCCGGTCAGACACCACGCATCCACGTGTCGGCCGTGCGCAATGACGTCCTGTGGCGGTTCACCGTCACCGACAACGGCATCGGCATCGCACCCGAGTACGCCGACAAGGTCTTCGTCATCTTCCAGCGGCTGCACACCAAGGACGCCTACAGCGGCAGCGGCATCGGGCTCGCGATGTGCAAGAAGATCGTCGAGTTCCACGGCGGGACGATCGCCGTCGACCTCACGCACGAGCACGGCACCCGCATCGTGTTCACCCTCGCCCCCGAGCCGGCGGAACGCCCCGGGCCGGGTGAACTCGTCGGCGCCGACGCCTCTCAGGTGGTGCCGGCGTCATGACCTCGTTCGTGACGAACCCGACCGGCGCGGCACCGCAGGAGCAGACCTACCGCGTCGTCCTCATCGAGGACGACCTGGCGGACGCCGTCCTGGTGGAGGAACTGCTCCTGGACACCGGGCTGCGGTTCGAGCTCACCACGTGCACGAGCCTCGCCGGCGCCCGCACCGATCCGGCCCTGCGCACGGCCGACTGCATCCTGCTCGACCTGCACCTGCCCGACGTCTCCGGCACGAAGGCGGTCGCGGCGGTCCGGGCGGCCGCGCCGCACACCGCCGTCATCGTCCTGACCGGGCTGTCCGAGGCCCAGGCGGGCAGCGACGCCATGGCCGCCGGCGCACAGGACTACCTGGTCAAGGGCAAGGTGGACGCGGATCTGCTGCACCGGGCGGTCCGTTACGCCGTCTACCGGAGCCAGACCGAACTCGCGAACGCCCAGACCCAGGCGGCCACCCTGCGAGCCGAGGAGAACTCCCGGCTGGAGCGAGGGCTGCTGCCGCAACCGCTCCTGTCCACGTCGGCCGTGACAGTGACCACGCGCTATCTGCCGGGCACCGAACTCGCGCTGCTCGGCGGCGACTTCCTGGACGTCGTGGAAGGGGACGACGGGCTGCTGCACGCCGTCGTCGGCGACGTCAGCGGGCACGGACCCGACGCCGCCGCGCTCGGCGTGTGCCTGCGGATCGCCTGGCGCTCACTGATCCTCGGCGGCCACCGCGGCAGGGAGCTCCTGCACCTGATGGAGCGCATCCTGATCGCCGAACGCGGCGACCGGCCGCTCTTCGCGACCTGTGCCCTCCTCACCCTCGACCACGGCGCGGCCACCGCCGAGCTGCACCTGGCCGGCCATCACGGGCCCCTGCTCTCCACGGACCGGGGATCACGCGAGATCACCGCCGCGCACGGCATCGCCCTCGGCATCGACCCCCGGGTGAGCAACTGGCCCGCGAGCCTCATCCCACTCCCGGCCGCCGGAGCGCTGACCCTGTACACCGACGGCCTGACCGAGGGGCGCAACGGCTCGGCCCGGGGCCGCCTCGGAGTCGAGGGCCTGCTCACCCTCATCGACCGGCTGCCGCAGTCGGACCCCGCCGCACACATCGACCTCCTCATCAAGGAGACCTCGGCGCTCAACGCGGGACGCCACTCCGACGACGTCGCCGTGCTCCGGCTCGACTGGAGACAGCCCGCGGTCCCGGGGCCCCGGAGTGCGCCGGGCAGCGTCCGGGGCTGACCACACCGCGGTTTTCGGGGCAGACGGGACGAGAAGCCGGCCGTCGAGCCGCCGTCGAACCAAGGAGAGACCGTGGCGAAGGACTCATCACTGAAGGCCGTGGGCTGGGCGCGCTCCCTTCCGCTGACCAGCAGCGTGAAGGAGGCGAGGGACTGGACGCGCGAGCATCTGGCGACGCTCGACTGGGCGCGGACGTCGCCCGACGTCGTCGACTCGGTGCTGCTCACCGTGTCCGAGCTGGTCACGAACGCGCAAGTCCACGCCCGCAGCACGGCGCAGCTCATCCTCACCTGGGACGAGGAGTGCCTGCACGTCACCGTGCACGACGCCTCACCCCAGCTGCCCGAACAGCGCGACCCCGAAGCCGATGCCCTGGGAGGGCGCGGCCTGCTCCTGATCGACGTCCTCGCCGACGACTGGTACGCCTATCCCTGCCCCCGGGGCAAGAGCGTCACCGCCTGCTTCCAGCCGCCCACGCCCGCCCGTCCCGAGGCGGTCGGCGGCGGTTAGGTCGAAGGGAGTGTGCGCGCTGCGCACCACCTGTCCAGATCCGACCGTTCTTGAACACATGGATGGTGAATGAGCAACTCGCCCCAGATCAAGGGCAGTTGACACCTAGAGTGCTCACCGATTCGACGTCGGCCGAGAACGGCTACGGCCGCCGCCGGGCGCGCCGCCTACGCCAGGGCCACGGCAACGGGGAGCAAGGGTGCAACTGGACGCGGTCATCGCGCAACTCACGTTCAGGGAGAGGTTCTCCCGCAAGAGGGTGCGCTTCGAACGGGACGCCGGGGCGCTGGTGTTGCAGATCGAGGGCGGGAGCGACCCCGTACGGCAGTGGCTCACCCGGCTGCTCAAGGAGTATCGCGGCATCGTTCCGGTGAACAATCCGAGCGACGTCGAGGAGAGCGACCCCGAGCGACAGGTCCTTGAGCAGTTGCAGGCGGTCGCCGAGGGCTGCGGCTACGGCGGCATCGTGGCTCGCGGCCTGCCGATCGTCTTCCCGCGCTTCGCGGCCGCCCGCGCCGCGCTGTACGACCGGCAGCAGACGGGCGACCATTCCCACGCCCGGCGGATGGGAGCCCTGAAGCGGCAGATCGAGGAAGCGATCGCGCAGGAGCGACGGCACTCCATGCCGCAGGCCCGCACCCGGCTCGACCCGCTGATCCAGGATCCGTACGTCACCCAGCAACTCGGGGGATTCCTCGGCCTGTTGCTGAAGATCGCCAACGCCCTGAGGCTGCCGTGCTACCGCACGGTGCGCTGGTTCCGCAAGCGGAGGTTCCCGGGCCTGCGCACGTTCGAAGCGGTCTGCGAGGAACTGGACGGCTGGAGCGCCAGGCCCGCACACGACAAGCAGCGGCTGCTCGTCGAGGCGCTGCTCGCCGACGTGGACGCGCACTACGGCGTGCTCCGCCGCCTCAACCGGGTCCGCCGTCCCGTCATCCTCCTGCCGGACGTGGACACGATCCCCGCACGGCGGATCATCCGGGACAGGATGCTCGAAGCGCTCAGCGGCACGGCCAAGGAGCTGCGGGTGCACCCCGTGGTCATCACCACGTCCCGGCCGGGCGAGGCGGACCCGCTGACGGGCGGCCGGCCCGCCGTGCCGGCGGACTGCCTCGGCGAGGAGATCCCGGGGCGTTTCCGTGAGCGCCGGGAGGTGGGCGCATCGCGGGCGGGCGGCGGGAGCGAACCGCTGCCCAGCCTGCTCGTCCAAATCGTGCTGGACGATGCCGCCGGCCCGCGTCCCGCACCGGGCGTGCGCCTCCTGGGCCCGGTGACCGTGGGGGTCACGGCAGTCGCGCTCATCGCCGCGGGGCTCGGCGGCTATGTCACCTTCTTCCGCGAGCCGGCCGCCTGCGGAAGGGGACTTGAGATCCATGGAGGCGAGTGCGTGGGCGTCTCCGACGGGACCGGCGTGTTCATGCCCGATGTCAAGGGCATGCCCCAGGTCTTCGAGCGCATCGCCGAGCAGAACAAGGCGGTCGCGGGCCGCAAGCACGCGACCGTCGCCCTGCTGATCCCGATGCAGTCCGCCAGTCCCGCCGTGCAGCGGCAGATCCTCAGCGAGGTGCAGGGCGCGTACCTCGCGCAGGTGGCGGCGAACGGCGCGGACTCGGTGAAGCCCGCGATCCGGCTGGTCCTCGCCAACCCGGGCGACGGGTACGGGCGCTGGCGCGGCACGCTCGATCAACTCACTTCTCAGGAGCCGGACTTGAGGGTCGTGGTGGGCTTCAATCTGAGCCTGGACAAGACCAAGGAGGCCCTCACGTACGTGACCAACACCCTGCACCTGCCCGCGGTGGCCAGCGTCGTGACGGCGGACGACTTCGCCAACCCCGAGGGCACCGACACGGTCCCGTACCCCGGCCTCGCCCGAGTCGTGTCCACCTCCCGCGAGCAGGCCCGGGCGCTGCTGGCGTTCGACCCCGAACTGGCTGGCTCCGAGACCGCGTTGGTGGCGGACGACCGGCCGGGTGACGACTACGACCGCTCCCTGCGCGACGCGTTCGCCGAGGCCAGGCGGAACGAAGGCGGACGCGGGGTCCAGGACATGCGCTTCGAGTCGCCCGGCGTCGAGGAAGCAGGAGTCACCCCGAACGAGTTCGAGGACTTCGCGGGAAACATCTGCCGCTCCAACACCCACGTCGTCTACTTCGCCGGACGGGCCTTCCACCTGAAGCTCTTCGTGGAGAAGCTCGCCACCACCTACTGCCGCGAGAAGGCGTCGTACACCGTGATCACCGGGTCCGACGCCACCACGCTCGACGAGCGCCTGGACGACCACGACCGGGCCCTGCTGCGGGGCGACCCGGGCTCGGGCAAGCCGTCCGTCAGCATCCGCTACGCCGCACCGGCGCACCCCGACGCCTGGAGCACCGAGCTCGCCAAGTGGCAGAACGACCCGAAGACGAAGGGGCAGGACCCTCCGCTGTACCTGCGGGAGGCGCAGGACTCGATGAACGCGCTGCGCCGTGGCATCGCGGACCAGCCGGGGCCCATCGGCCCGGTGAACCTCGACGACGGGCGGACGATCGTCACGTACGACGTCGTCCTCACGGCGAGCCGGGCGCTGGCGCGCGCGGTGCACACCAGCGGTCTCGAGGTACCGACGGCCGACCGTGTGGCCAGGGACCTCGGGAAGCTGAACTCCGACCTGCGCGTGCGGGGCGCCGGTGGCTGGATCTGCCTCACGAACGCGGGAAACCCGTACAACAAGGCGCTGTCGGTGGTGCGCCTCGATCCCGGCTCGCACAAGCTGGTGTTCGAGGGCGTGGCCTGGCCGACCGGGCACGCGCCGGGTCACGACGACAACTGCGTGGTGCCGGTCCACCCCGATTAGCGCCCTCGGCGACCATGCGATACGGCCGGTGCAGGCCCGTGGCCCGTCGTGGCGGCGGTCGGGTGACACAGGTTTCGCGACCTGAGGGCACCGGGGACTGATCACCCTGTTTCCCCACCCGAACACCCCGACAGGAGCAGACATGCGTATGCGCACCACCCTCGCCGCCGGCGCTCTCGCCATCGCCGCGGTCCTCGGCAGCACCGGCACCGCCCTGGCCCACGACCGGGACGACCACCACTCCGGCGGCGAGACCAGCGCCTGTGGCTCGTTCGCCGGCGCGGGCGGTGGGCACGCTGCCTGGGGCTCCGGCTGCATGCACTCCCAGTGGGAGGGCAGGTACCCCGGCCGTGGCTTCCACCACCGCCTCAACGGGTTCTAACCGCTGCTAGCGGGCGCTGCCGCTCGCGTCGGTGTGGCCGACAGTGCTGTCGGCCACACCGGTCCGCGGCCCGCTCCAGCACGCGCGCCGGTATCGGAGTTCGGGCACGGCGACACCGTCGTACACGTCGGCCTGGGTGTGCCCGTCGGCCCGGTACCCGGCCCGCTCGTAGAAACGCCGGGCGCCCTGGTTGTCCGCGAGCACCCACAGCAGAACGGCCCGGAACTCCTGGCTCTGCATGAGCGCGTGTGCCTCGTCGAGCAGCCCTCGGCCGATCCCCCGGCCGGTCAGGCCGGGACGCACGTACAGCGCATTGATCTCCCCCGTGCGCACGTCGGGAACCTCGGGCACCTCGCTCCGGGACGGCCCGTAGTTGATCCACCCCACCGGTTCGCCCCCGTCGACGGCGACGAGGTCGACCGACTGCCGGTGCGGCAGCGAGAACCACTCCCGCCGCCGGGCGGCGTCGTCCTCGACCGTCATGGCCTCCAGGTACGACCGCGGCAGGATGCCGGCGTACGCGGACTGCCAGCCCCGCACGCGTATCGCCGAGACGGCTTCGACATCGGTTCCGTTCATCTTCCGCACGCGCACCATCACGTCACCGTACGTCCCGGGGCACGGCGGCACCACGACGCCGCCGAGGCCCCCAGCGGGTGACGCGCGAACGACGAACGCCGGGGTGCCATGCGGCAGATCCCGGCGTCACGTCGAGGGCGAGGAAAGCGAAGGGACTAGTTTCAGGAGTGTGAGAAGGAAGTCCCTTCATGGCCTCGCCGGACTCAACCGTAGCAGTCACTCCGGGACCAAGTCGCCCAGGTTTTCCGGGGTGATGACGCACGAGTCGGGATGCAGTCCCTCCGGTCGCTCCAGTCCGATGTACGTCACGGGGCCCTGCGGGACCGTCTTGCCGTCCCACAGCGTGGTGACATCTCCCCGGTCGGCCATCAGGCCGGTGAGGTGGCGCACCGTGAGGTGGTCGCGCTCGACGAAGCCCCGGACCAGGGCCGCGACCGACACCCTGTTCCCCTCGACCCGGTTCGCGCTCGGGGTTCCCTTGAGGTACACGTGGAGCCACTTCGCGCGCCAGCGTCCGTCCTCCCCGCGTATGAAGGCCAGCGGCAGCGCGACGCGCCCCGGACCGCGCAACTGCGACTTCATGCGTACGGTACGCGGCTCGAAGGGGCGACCCCGCTGGTCGCCCTCGCGCAGCATGAAGCCGAAGAACGACTCCTCGACCTCCTCGAAGCCCTCCCCCGAGAAGATGTTGACCTGCGGAACGATGTAGGTCCCGCGCACGGCCCCCAGGCGCAGGTTGATGAATTCCGACGCCCCGTCGGGTGCCTCGGTGATGTCGCCGGAGTGCTCGCCCTCGACCTCGGTGAGAGCCGTGTAGGAGAGCCAGGAGACGGTCTCGTAAGCGGAGTTGAGCATCACCGCCGAGAGGTCGAAGTCGGTGGTGTCGCTCGTCTGCTTCCAGTACACGAAGAACCGCAGCAGTTCGCCGTCGACCGGCGAGAGGGAGCCGCGCGGCAGCACACCGAACCCGGGCGCCGTCGCCCTGCCGCTGAGCGGGAGCGCCACGTCGAGGACGTCCGGATCGATCAACAGGTGCCCCGGCGCGGGCAGTCGGCGGCACGTCTCCGCGTCGAGTGCGGCCACCAGGCGGGCCCGCACCGCCTCGGGCAGCGCGGAGCGCGACTCGTCGGTGGCCCAGGCGCGGCCGAGGCGGTTGACGAAGACGCGGCGCGCACCGCTTCCCCGCGCCCGGTTGTGGAAGTGCTCGCGCACCGACAGGAGGACCCGGCCCGACACCTTCGGGGCCAGCCGCGCGGCCGCCCGGGCCACCGCGTCGCGTTCGGCGTCCGTGGCGCAGGCACGCAGCAGCCGGTCGAGACAGCGGAAGAGCTTGCCCGGAGCCGACTCCAACAGCCGTGCCGCGCCCAGGACATCATCGGCCGCGAGCAGTTCCTCGACCCGGCTGTCGAAGGACCGGGCCCGCTTCTCGCCCCGGGCCACCGCGAACACATCGGCGGCGTGCGGCCAGCGGGCCGCGTACTCGTGTGCGTGCAGCCGCTCCCCCAGGCGCTTGAACGCCTCGCGATGCGCGGATACGTCGGCGAGCTTGGCCGGGTTCGCCGCGACCACGGCGTCGAGTCCCGCGAGCAGCACTCGACGAACCCGTCGGGACGGCGAGCGGAACCGGGTCGGCTGCACCAGCGTGACATCGCCGTCCGACAGGCCACAGGCGAGCCGGAGCACATCGGTGACCGTGTCGAGCAGCGGATCCGCTCCGGCCTCGACGCGGGCACGGTTCACGACGGCTCGGTTCTCCCGCACCGGGATCGCCTCCGGCTGGGGCCCGTGCACACAGTGCCCGGCGAGCACCTCCAGGTCGGGCAGCCCCCCGTCACCCAGCGGTGCGGCGCTCCCCGCGAGGGCCAGATACAGGGCGGTGATCTCGTCGTCCGGGGCGCCACCCAGGTGAAGCACCGTCAGACGGTCGCCCGCGGCCGCGAGCAACTCCCCGTGCGCTGCGAGCATTTCGGCGTAGCTGTGCTGGTACGTGCCGTAGGCCGGGAGGGTCAGCAGATCGACCACGCCGTCGCTGAGCCCTGCGACCGCGACACCCCTGTCGACCGCGTCGGCGACGCACTGCTGCCAGAAGGCGTAGGTGTCCGGCACATGGGCCGGGAAGTCGATGAAGTAGGCGTTGTGCCGGACGTGGTCCCCGACCATCGCACGGACCGTGTCCAGGGTGCGTACCGCCGTGTCGACGACCGTCCCCTCCGACAGCGCCGACAGGTGTCCGAGCAGCTCCGCCGACAGCTTGAAGCCCACGGACATCAGCGCCGCGTCGAACTGCCGCGCGGCGACCCCGCCTTGTCCGGCGGCTCCGCGCGGGGCGGGCAGACGGTGGGCGTGCCGGACGACCAGGGGTTCGAGAGCGTGGACCATCCGGGCATGTTCCCAGAGCCCGCCGAACCGCCGCACCCGGGTTTTCGCGCAGCCGCCCACCAGGCGCAGGGGGCGGCCGGATGCCCGGTCCACCAGGCGCAGGGGGGCGGGGGCGGCCAGGTGCCGTACGCGGCTGCGTGTGAACGTCACAGAGGGGGAAGGGGTGGGAGGTGTGGGAGTTCACTGATCCTCTGTTCGATTTCGCTCGCCGCCGCCGTGAGCCCGCGGTGGTGCAGACCCTGCGTTCCACCGCCGCCGCGGTCATCTCCTACGTCGTGGCCCTGCACCTGAGCAGCGAGCCCGCGCCCCTCACCGCCCCGCTGACCGCCCTGCTCGTCGTGCAGGTCACCCTCTACACCACCTTGGTGACTGCCGTGCGCAGGGTGAACTCCGTCGTGGTCGGGGTGCTGCTCGCCGTCGGGTTCAGCTCCCTCGTGGGCCTCACCTGGTGGAGCCTGGGACTCATCATCCTGGCGGCCCTGGTGGTCGGACGGTTCGTCAAGGTCGGGGAGTTCGTGCCCGAGGTGGCCATCAGCGCGATGCTCGTCCTCGGTGTCACCCGGGTCTCGGCCACCGCCTGGGACCGCGTGCTGGAAACCCTGATCGGCGCGGGCGTCGGCATGTTGTTCAACGTGTTGCTCGCGCCCCCGGTGTGGGTGGATTCCGCGGGCGGTGCCATCGAGGAGCTCGCCGCGCGGATGCGGCGGCTGTTGGTGGACCTCGGGGACGAGGTCGGCGGCCACACTCCGGTGGCGCAAGCCGCCGCCCGCCTTCACGAGGCACGGCGGCTCGACCACGACATCGCCCAGGTGGACGCCTCCCTGCGGCAGGCCGAGGACAGCCTCAGGCTGAACCCGCGCGTCAAGGAGGGGCTGCTGTCCCGCGTGGTGCTGCGCACCGGCCTCGACACCCTGGAGATCTCGGCGGTGGTGCTGCGAGTGGTGTGCCGGTCGCTCACGGACCTGGCGAAGGAGCGGACGGAGGAGCACCTCTTCGACCCGGAGGTGGGGCTCGCCCTGCGGGACGTCTTCGAGCATCTCGCCCGGGCCATCGAGAGTTTCGCGGTCCTCATCACCACGCAGGTCAGCACCAATGCCGAGGAGGCGGAGCAACGGCTGACGGACGAGTTGACGGCCGGCCGTGCCAGCCGCGACCGGGTCGCCGACCTGTTGCTCGCCGAGGTGCAGCGCCACCCGAGGCAGTGGCAGCTGCACGGGGCGCTGCTCGCCGAGGTGGACCGGATCCTCGACGAACTCGACGTGGAGAAGCGGTCCCAGCGCCTGGTCGAGGAGCTGGACCGGCTGTCGCGGGAACAGCGGCGGCGGTGGCACCTCCTGCGCCGGGTCCGCAGCCGGACCCAGCAGGCGCTGCGGCTGCCGGAACCCGAGGACCGGCGGTCCTGACGGTCGACGGCCGGTCGGGCCCCCGGCCCTGTTTCAGTCGAGCAGCAGCGGGTTGGGCAGGTCGGCGTCGGGGTGCATCCGCAGCAGGGTGTGGACGACTCCGGCCAGGCCGGACATGAGGCTGGGCGAGAACGCCTCACGCGCGAGGCCGCCGACCGGGCCGCGCTGTTCGAGCCCGCTGAGGATCTCGGCATCGAGGTCCCTGGCATCGCCCGATCCGATGGAAGTGAGGAACTCCCAGAGACCCAGGTCTCCGTGGCACAGGGTGTGGCTCCATCCGAAGCCCTCCGCGGCGCAGGCCCCCGCGGCCCGCCGGGCCATGTCGAGATGAGCGGGGTCGCCGGTGCGACGGTGGAGGTCCAGCATGCCGATGCCGATGCCCGCGCTGCCGTGGCACCAGCTGGTGAAGAAGTCCTCCTCCGCGCCGACGCGCACGTCGAGCCAGTTGCCGTCGGCCGGGCGGTAGAGGGACTCCTGGAAGGCGAAGGCACGCGAGGCGAGGCGTTTCCAGTCATCGCGCTCGGCCGCGGAGCCCGCCTCCGAGAGCGCGAGCCGGGTCAGTGCCCAGCCGATGCCGGTGGCGCCGTGGGCGAAGCCGCCGATGCCCTCGGGGTTGAGGCGGGTCGGCCAGCGGGCTCCTCCGGCGTCGGACACGGCCAGCTTGCCCAGCCGGTGGCCGATGTGCGCCGCGGCGTCCAGCCAGCGTGCCTGCCCGGTCGCCGTGGCGAGGTCGAGCAGCGGGACGACCGCTCCGGCAACGCCGTTGAGGAGGTCCACTTCGACGTCCTCGTCGACCAGTGGTCCGCCGGTGAGCAGCAGGGCGCGCTCGGCGGCCCGCTCCAGCATCCAGTCCTCGCCGAGCACCCGGTGCAGCGCGAGCCATGTCCACACCTGTGACGCCGCGCCGCTGAAGGCCCCGGCCGACGGCGTCGGCGTACGGTCCTCGGTGCTGATCAGTACGCGCAGCGCGCCCTCGAACGTCTCGCGCACGCCCGGCACTTCGTCCGCCCGCCCGGCCCGAACCTCGCAGGCGTACTCGGCCAGTGTGAGCGCCACTCCGCCCTGGCCGGTGTAGAGGTCGGCGGGCAGCACCCGGATCGACCAGCCGGCCGGGGTGAAGACGGGGCTGATCCAGGTGACCGTGCCGTCCTCGCCGCGCACCGCGCCGTCGCACAGCCGCCGGACCATCTGCGCGGCCAGTTCACGGCGGCGCCGCTCCCGGTCGCGGGCGTGCGGGGCGTGGGCGGCTTCCTGCACCCGGGCCGGCAGCGAGCGCTCGTTCAGATACGCGCCGACGAGCGCGTCCTGGATCACCGACTCCTCGAAGGCCAGGTCGGCGTCGCGCCAGTCCTCCACGGTGGCGCGCACGGCCGCGGCGTCGACGGTGAAGTTGAACATCGGCACGTCGCCCACCAGCAGATCGGCGATCTCGCCGTCGATCGTCGCGCGGTCGGTCGGCGCGCCGGGCAGCGCGTCGGCGTTGCGGCGCAGGATGTCCCGGGCGCGCTCGACCGCCGCCGCCTCGTCGTGCAGCGAGGCCGGGTGCCACAGCATGCGGCCGATGTCGACGTACGCCTGGGTGGGCCGCAGGATGCGCCGTGCCCGGGCTCCTTCGAAGCGGGCGAGGAGCCGGTGCGGGTCGAGGCCGGGCCGCCTGAGGTGTGCGGTCATCTCGCGGAATCCGGCCAGGACCCGGTCCCAGTAGGTGCTCAGGACCGGCGTGGCGGCGGGGTGGTTGCCCGCTACGGGCATGGCCACCAGGTCCACCTCGAAGCGGGCCGTGGCGGTGCCGCCGTCGGCGATCACCGGGTGCGGGATCAGCGGCTGTTGCCCGGGCAGCGCGCCGATGCCGGAGATGTCGACTCCGCCGAGCGCGAAGCCGGTGCCGCGCACGGGCAGCAGACCGGTGCGCAGCACGGTGCGGCGGATGGCCGCCGCCGCCACGTCCACCGCGTCGCCGCGGCCGCTGGGCGGGAAGGGGGCCGGGGCGTCGAAGAGCGTCTCGGCGTCCACGATCACCGGCACGGGCCCGGCGGCGATCATGTTCTCGGCGTGCATGTCGGTGCCGCCGGTGAACCGGAGGACGGCGAGCCAGTGCCCGAGATTGCGGTAGAACACGGCGAGTTCGGCCCCGTCCGCGCAGTACCGGTGGCCGATGAACTCGGCCCAGCCGTACCCGTCGCGAGCCAGTGTCGCGGGGACGCGGATGCGCCGGTCCGGCGCCGGGGCGCCGGGGAGGCCGGTGAACAGGTCGTCCAGGAGCGCACCAAGCGCCACGTCGGCCTCGGACGGGCGGGGCTTGTACATCACGGTGCCCCCGGCGAAGTCGACCCGGCTGACGGTCAGCCCGCCGTGGTGCGAGTCTCCGGCCCCGAACGCGACGGCCCGTACCCAGCCCGCGGGTGCGCCGAGGAGCGGCGCGAGGAGATCCCGGTCCGCCGCGAGGCGCTCGGCGAACTCCGCCGTGGCCGTGACCGAGAGCCGTGCCACCGTGGCGATCCGCCGGGCGAGGTTCGGGTACCGGTCGCTCAGCCCGTCGAGGTAGCCCTCCGCGCCGGCCTGCTCG
This sequence comes from Streptomyces xanthochromogenes, assembly GCF_014650455.1. Classification (GTDB taxonomy): domain Bacteria; phylum Actinomycetota; class Actinomycetes; order Streptomycetales; family Streptomycetaceae; genus Streptomyces; species Streptomyces xanthochromogenes. The sequence goes on from NZ_BMUZ01000004.1 coordinate 270,373, forward strand.
ACGAAGACGTCCCAGATCGCTCGGCCCGACTCGGCACCGGAGCCGGAGCCGGAGCCGGAGCCAGGGCCAGGGGCGGCACCGGCCCCGGCGGCCGGGCCGGAGAGCCGCAGCGCGTGCAGTTCGATCAGGAACAGGCGGGACAGCTTCGCGTGCAGCGACCGGAGCAGGGCCGTGTGACCGGCCTCAAGGATCACGTCGCGTTCCGTCGCGTCCAGGGAGGGCAACTCGGCCAGGGCGCGGGCCAGTTGATCCCGCCAGGGGCGGGCGATGCTCCGTACGGGCCGAGCGAAGTGCTCCGTCTCCTCCGGTGCTCCCGGCACCACCGCGTTCGCCATCAACCGTCCCCGTCCCACCACGAGTTCGCGCCCCGCGAGGCGCCTGAAGGGCCCGCGAGGCGGGCGGTCGGTCAGGCGGCGGGCCCCTCGCGGGAAGTCGCTCCACGAAGGGCCCGCCGGGTGTCTCGCACGCTCAGCAACACCAGCTCCCGTGCGACCCGCTCGGGCTGGAGCAGAAGCCGTAGAGGGAGTCACTGGAGTCGGTGAGCGCGGCCTCGGCGGCGGCGCCGCCGACATAGAGCGGACCGGCCGGGTTGAGCTGGCCGTACGCGCTTTCGGCACCTGAGAGCCAGGCGTTGAGCACGGCACTTGCAGGAACACTGGTCTGCGGCATCAGCGGCCTCCGGACAGAGGGATCGGGACGGATCGCCCAGCCCTGAGTATGGCCATGTCCGAACACCCGTCAGATGCGGAATCCAGCCAAAGTCACGGGGTCCGAGATGCGCGGCACACCCGTCGTCCGGGCAGGCGGCGGGGCGGATCCGATCCCCGCGAAGGCACCCGAATCGGGCGGTGGCATGATCGATGCTCGACATGCGCCCACCCCAGCCTGCCCTCCGGCAACCAACACATCGGCAGAACAATTGATACCTGGACTTTCACCGAGAAGCGCACGAATACGCCACGTCATCGAGTCCGCCCCGTGGCGCCGGCAGCGCGTGATGCTGTGGACGGCGGTGGGCGTGGTGGCTCTCGCGTTCCTCATCGGCCTGGAGATCACCGCGCGCCACTACGGCGAGCGGGGGCCGCTCAGCACCCAGGTGCGCGAGGTGTTGTTCGCGCCGAAGCCCGGGCCCCTGTACGGCGGTCTCGCGCTGATGATGGTGGTGCTCACCTGGCGACAACGGTTCGTCGCTGCCGGTGTGGCGATCGGTGTCGATGCCGTCTTCGTGCTCGGCCGGTGGGCGTGCGGCGTCCGGGTGCCCGAGGGGCACCTCTTCGGCAACGGCGCGCTGTGGGCGATGCTGGGCTGTGCGGTCTTCGCGATCACGCGCCGCACCGGCACCGAACGGGTGCTGCTCCTGAAGGGCGTCGGCCTCGGGCTGCTCCTGGTGACCGGCCGCAAGATCGGTGACAGCTGGCTGCTCATCACCTCGAAGACCCGCCCCACCGTGCTCGACCCGTACGTGGCGACGGCGGATCACGCGCTGGGCAACCCGTCATGGCTGGCGGGCCGTGCGCTCGACGCCATCGGCCCGGCAGGCTCCAACCTCCTCGGCCTCATCTACGCCCAGCTCGCGGTGGCCGCGATCGTGGTCGCCCTGTACCAGCTGCGCAAGGTGGCGGCCGAGCGCCGCTTCCCGCGCCACCACTTGGTGCGCACCTTCCTGCTGATCGGTCTCCTCGGACCTGCCATCTACATGATCTTCCCGGTGGTCGGACCGGTCTTCGCGTACGGGCCCGGCGCGTCCGGCACCGGCGGCGTGGAGTGGTCGGTGGCCAACCTGTGGCCGCACACGCCGCCGCCGATCACGATCCCGCACCCGGTGCCGTACGACGGCATCACCCCGCGCAACTGCATGCCCAGCCTGCACACCGCCTGGGCCACCGCGATCTTCATCCACACCCGCACGGGCCCCCGACTCCTGCGCTACGCGGGCACGTTCTGGCTGATCGCCACGCTCGCCGCGACGCTGGGCTTCGGCTACCACTACGGTGTGGACCTGGTCGCCGGGGTGGTGTTCTCACTCACCGTCGAAACGGCCCTGCGCACGTTCGACCGCGGCTGGGACCGCTCGGGACTGCGGCTGGTCGCCCATGGCACGGCGGTCTTCACCCTGCTCCTGGTGTCGTACCGCTGGCTCCCGGTGCACATGGCCGCCCGTCCCTGGCTGTTCGGGCCGCTCGTCCTCCTGGCGATGGGCTCCGTCATCCTCGGCTACCTGCGCACCACCAGACCCTGGACGAGCCCGGACACCGCCCCGGCGCTGCTGCCGGAACGACAGCCCGAGCCGGTCTGAGCCGGCCCCCGGGCGGGGCCGGTCCTTGTCGCCCGGGGCGACAGGGAGCACGATGGAGACAGAACGGAGGCAGCACCTCCGCATCGCCGGAGGTCATTGCCGCACAGCCATCGCAGTCGCGCGGAACGACGACTGCCGTGGCCGCACCCACCCTCGTCCGCACAGGGACAGCGGGACCGTCCGCCGGCGGGTGCGGCCCCTCCCTGCCGGGCGCGGCAGCTCACGCGGCGGGCCATGCCCTCACCGGGCCGTGTACGGGCCCGGCCAACGACCGGAGGACTCGATGTCCCTCACCGTCGTCATCATCGTCATCGCCGTCGTGGTGGTGCTCATCGCGTGTGCGGTGGCAGCGCGCCTGGCCACGGTCCGGCGCCGCAGGCTTCAGGAGCGGTTCGGCCCGGAGTACGAGCGCACCGTGGACGAGCAGGACAGCCGCCGGGCGGGTGAGCAGGAGCTGCGTGAGCGCCAGGAGCGCCATGACGCGCTGGACATCAAGCCGCTGCCCGCCGCCGCACGTGAGCGCTACTCCCAGGACTGGGCCCGGGTGCAGGAGCAGTTCGTCGACCGGCCCGACGACGCCGTCCACGACGCGGACCGGCTCGTGACCACGCTCATGAGCGAGCGGGGCTACCCCACCGAAGGGTACGAGCAGCAGCTCAAGGACCTGTCGGTCGAGCACGGGGAGACCCTGGAGCACTATCGCGCGGCCCATGACATCAACGATCGCAGCGGCCGCCACCAGGCGACCACCGAGGAGTTGCGTGGCGCGATGGTGCACTACCGCGCGCTGTTCGAGGAGCTGCTCCACAACGGGGACCGGCCGGGCAGGAGCACGGCATGAGTGCACGACCGCCGCGGGTGGGCGCCGAACGGGCCCACGCGTCGCGGACCACGACGCGTGACGGACGGAAGTGAAGAGATGCGCTACGAGGAGACACCCCGACCCGACGAGGGCCCGCTGTCCACGGAGGATCTCGCCGCCGGCAGGCAGCAGGACACCGAGGCCGAGGCACCGGGGCCGGCCGGTGGAGCACCGACGTACCCCGGAGAGGCCACGGCCGGCCGCGAGGACCGGCAGGAGGAGGCCGGCGACCGGGCACCCGGGCACGCGCGGGCGGAGGCGGAACCTGTGGAGGACGACGAACCCCTGCTCGGCTCGGAGCAGGAGGAGTTCCGGGCCAGGTGGCAGCAGATCCAGAGCCGGTTCGTCGACGATCCCCAGGATTCCGTCAACGCCGCCGACCAGTTGGTCGCCGAGACGATGCAGGCCCTCGCCACGACGTTCTCGGCCCACAAGCGCGATCTGGAGGGCCAGTGGCATCGCGGCGAGGAGGTGCCGACCGAGGACCTGCGCGTCGCCCTTCAGCAGTACCGCTCGTTCTTCAACCGCCTGCTCAGCACGTGACCGCCGACCGGAAGCTCACCCGGTCGCGTCCCGGCGCCGCCGCTCGCGCGACGACCGCCGCCACAGCCGCGCCGACGCACACAGCGCGGACACCGCGAAGAGCGCCGCCGTCAGCAGCAGCCAGCGGCCGAGGAAGACATCGCTCGGCAGCGCGGTGGCGGCGGTGAAGCCGTCGACCTGCCCGAGAATGAGCGGCCACCACACCAGAAGCAGCACCCCGGAGACGAACGCCGGGACCCGGACGTGGTTGACGCCCACCACGCGGTCCCCCACCGGGTGCGTACCGCTTCGGCCCGTTGCGGTCATGAGGCGTTGCAGGGCGCGGTCGGCCGTCGCGTAGAGCGGAAGAAGCACCAGGTCGTGCAGCAGCGCCGCGCCGACGAACCAGAGGACGACTCCCAGTGTGTCGCCGCGCAGGAGGCGCACCCCCGCGTAGAGGGCGAGCGCGAAGGAGCACAGGACCGCCGTCAGATGCAGCGGGGAGGCTCCGTAGCGGCTGCGGAAGCGGTTCACGTCGGCTCTCCGAAGGTGAGGCGCGTGACCCACTTGGTGTGGTGGACCCCGGGGGCGTTCGGAACCACGATCCGCGCGGGGTAACCGTGATCCGGGGAGAGGGCGGCCCCGTTGACCTCCACCGCGAGGAGCGAGCGGGTGTCGCGTACCTGGTTGGCGGCCAGGACCACCGAGCCGAAGGAACCGCCACGCTGCACCGACTCCACCAGGACCCGCGGCACGTCGTGGGTCACGCCCACCAGTGCCGCGAGATCGACGAGGCGTACGCCGCCCCACCGCTGGTCGGGCGTGGACCAGCCCTCCACACAGGCGATGGGGAGCTCGACCGTCCGCCTCGGCAGGGCATACAGCTCGTCCCGGGTCAGTACGGTCTGCCGACCGCCGGCCCGGACGGTCAGGCGCCAGGCGGGGCCGATGTCGCTGGGCCGGACACCCACCGAGGCGGCGGTCTTGTTGATCTGGAACCCGTTCGGCCCGGAACCCGGGTCCTGGCCGTGCGGAGCGAGCAGCGCGGTCCTGCGCATCCAGCCGCCGATGCTCTGGCCCATCGTCACCACGAGCAGGGCCGCCGACCCCGCGCCCACCAGCAGCACGGCGCCGCGACGCGACATCGTCGGCTCGGCCGGGCGGGGCGCAACGAGGCTCGGCCCGGCCGTGGCGAGCGGCCGCGCCCGGTGCTGCTCTTCCGCGCGCGGACCCTTCACCACCGCGATCACGGCCCGCCTGAGGCGGAAGACGACATGCACGACGAACGCGCCGATGAACACCCACGCCCCGTAGAAGTGCAGTACGTAGAAGGAACCCGGAAAGACGTAGTGCAACTGCACGTTGAGGACGCCGGTGGCGAACTCGAAGCCGGCCCCACCCACGAGGAGGAGCAGGGACAGCCGCTCCAGCGCATGGCCGACCGAGCGCACGGGCGGCCACTCGAAGAGCCTGGGGATCACCGACCACAGCTTGGCCAGGAGCACCGGGATCAGCACGATGCCGAGTGTGACGTGCACACCCTGGCTGAGCCGGTACCCCCAGTACGGCGATGTGGGCCAGGTGAACAGATAGAAGCCCAGTACCCCTTTGTCCGGGGTCTGGTCGTTGATCCGCGCCAGGTCGGGGTCGTATGCCGCGTACGACAGCAGCCCGGTGACGAACAGGACGCTCACCCCGCAGAGCAGGGCCAGACCGAACACGGCTGTCAGCCACGGGCCGCGGATGGGGCTGCGCCAGAACTCCGGCCGCGCCGGACCCGGAGGCGGTCCCACCGGGACGGCCGCACGCAGCCGCCGCCATCCGCGGGGCTCGACTCGCCCGGAATCAGCGGGAGTTGACCCACCGTGCGCCGGCGCACCCGGCGCGGAGGCACCTGGAGCCGATGCCCGCGAAGGGGAGTCCTGCGGGCTGGAGTTCTGCGGGGCGGAGTGGGGATCCTCGGGGAGGGGCTGGTCGCTTCGGCCGCCGTCCATGGGAATCCCCTGTTCCACCAGGCGCCGACCGAGCGCCGCGCGTTCCAGGTGAAACTTCCGCCTCCGGCCTGCCCCGGCGCGCTGACACTCCGCACGCGCACCGGAGAGGCAGCCGAACGGCCCAGCCCGCCGGGCCGGGGGCGGCTGCCTCCGCCTCCTCAGACGCTGCGGATGAGCGTGACGAGGTCCTTGCGGCCCGAGGCCGCTATGAGTGCCGCGTCGTCGGCGGAGGCAGCGGCGATACTGACGCGCGCCGCTTGCACCGCCTGCACCACGGGGTTGGTGGCGCCGCCGGGCTCGGCCCGCTTCTCGTTGAGCTTCTTCGAGTCGAGGTAGTCGTAGGTGTCGCCCCGCCCGCGCCGCGCGGTGATCGCCTCTTCCGCGCGGCGCACATCGCGGGCGGCGACGTAGTCGGCCTGGGAGACCTTCGACCACACTCCCGTGCCACCGGTGACGAAGAAGTGATTGGGCGAGCCGTTGGGGTTGAGGCCGCTGTTGTCCACCAGATAGGTGCGTCCCGAACCGACTGTCAGGGTCTTGCCGAACAGGGCCTTCCAACTGCCCTTGGCCTTCGCGAGCAACGCTTCGACCTGCACGCCGACCTCCACGGCCTCGGCCGTGACGGTGGCGTCGTCGACGCTCGCGTACAACAGGCTGTTGATCTCCCCGGCGACCGTGCTGGTGGCGCAGTGCCGGTAGGAGTGGCGTTGCAGGGACATGTCCAGCCGGAGCGGCGTCGCGCCCTCGACGTTGACGGTGACGACGGCTCCGGTGATCGATGCAGTGGCCATGGCGAAGCTCCCTCGCGGGCCGGCGCCGGGCCCCTGATGGGCCCGCCGAGCTCGGCTTCACATCACGACCACTATGCCAAGATCACCCGAACCGTCCCGGCATATCCACTGATTGGGTCACATGGTCTGCGCCCCCGTCCTCAACTCGGCGTAGACGCCTGCACGTTGATGCCTCAGCCGTTGAACCGGTCCGGGTCGGGACCGGTCCGCTCGTCGCGGTTGAGTGCGGAGATCTCTCCGAGATCGCCCTCGGTGAGCTCGAAGCCGAACAGGTCGAAGTTCTCCTCGATGCGCTTCTGCGTCACCGACTTGGGGAACACGATGTCCCCGCGCTGGATGTGCCAGCGCAGTGTGACCTGTGCCGGGGACTTGCCCACGCGCTCGGCGATCCGCTTGATGGCCGGGTCGTCGAGCACCTTGCCCTGCGCGATCGGCGACCACGCCTCGGTGGCGATGCCGTGCTCGGCACCGAAGGCCCTGACGTCGTCCTGAGTGAGGTAGGGGTGCACCTCGATCTGGTTGACCGCGGGCACGACCACACCGCTCTCCATGAGCCGACGCAGGTGGTGCGGCTGGAAGTTGGAGACGCCGATGGCCTTGGCACGCCCGGAGCCGTAGATCTCCTCCATGGCCTTCCACGTCTCCGTGAAGTCACCCTTGCCGGGCAGCGGCCAGTGGACGAGGAAGAGGTCGAGGTGGTCGAGGCCGAGCTCGTCCATGGTGCGGTCGAACGCCGCGAGCGCGTCGTCGTGCGCGTGGGCGTCGTTGTTGAGCTTGCTGGTCACGAAGACGTCGCCGCGGTCGAGCCCGGAATCCCGGACCGCCTGCCCGACCTCCTTCTCGTTCCCGTACATCTGCGCCGTGTCGATGTGCCGGTATCCGGCCTCCAGCGCGGCCAGCGTGGTTTCCCGGGTCTCGTCCTTCGGGATCTGGAACGTCCCGAAGCCGAGCTGCGGGATCCGCACACCGTTGTTGAGGGTGATCGTGGGTACTGCCGTCATGCTGCTCTCCTGATCTCGTGACCGGTGTTGATGATCGATGTCGTGGTTCGGGACTTCGCGGCTCGGGCGTTGGCGCTCGGGCCTCGCCACTCGCGCGTTGGCGCTCGGGCCTCGCCGCCCGGGCGTCGTCGCTCGGGTGTTGGCGCTCGGGCTTCGCGGCCCGGGCGTCGTCGCTCGGGAGGATCAGCCGGCGATTCCGCGCAGTTCGGCGTCGGGCGGCAGGACGCGGACCAGCTTGCGGTTCACGAACTCCTGCATGCCGAGCTTCGAGAGCTCGCGGCCGTAGCCGGAACGCTTGATGCCGCCGAAGGGGAGGTCGGGCTGCGTCGACGTCGGGTGGTTGACCCAGACCATGCCGGTCTCCACCCGCTCCGCCACCTTGCGCCCGCGCTCCACATCGGCGCAGAACACGGTTCCGCCGAGGCCGTACTGGCTGTCGTTGGCCAGCGCGATGGCCTCCTCCTCGTCGGCGACGCGGTAGATCAGCGCGGCCGGGCCGAAGAGCTCCTCGGCGTAGGCGCGCATCCCGGGCTTGACGCCGGTGAGGATGGTGGGCTCGACGAAGGCGCCCGGGCGGTCGATCCGACGGCCCCCGGTGACGAGCTCCGCACCCTGCTCCACCGTCTCTCGGATCTGGTCGACCAGATCGGCGGCGGCCCGCTCGGAGGACAACGGACCCAGGGTGGTCGACTCGTCGGCGGGGTCGCCCGGTCGCAGTCCCTCGAACGCGCGGCGCAGACCCGCCACGAAGTCGTCGTAGACGTCCGCGAGGACGATGAAGCGCTTCGAGGCCACGCAGCTCTGCCCGGTGTTCGCCATCCGGCCCGCCACCGCGGCGCCGACCGTACGCTCCAGCCGCTCCCCGTCGAGCACGATGAAGACATCGCTGCCGCCCAGTTCCAGAAGGCTGGGCTTCATGTTCCGCCCGGCCCGTTCGGCGACCTGCGCGCCCGCCTTCTCGCTGCCGGTCAGCGAGGCACCGCGAACGACCGGGCTGTCGATGATCCGCGAGATCTCCTCGTGGCCCACGAACAGATTGGTGTAGACGCCCTCGGGAGCTTCCGCGTCGAAGAACAGCGACTCCAGGGCGAGCGCGGACTGCGGGCAGATCCCGGCGTGCTTGACAAGCACGGTGTTGCCGAGCACCAGGTTGGGGCCGGCGAAGCGGACCACCTGGTAGAGCGGGAAGTTCCACGGCATCACACCCAGGAGGGCACCGAGGGGCTCGTTGAGGAGGTACGCCTCGCCCTCGTCGACGTCGAGCGGCTCGGCGGCGGCGAAGTGAGGGCCCTTCTCCGCGTAGTACTCCAGGATCGACGCGGCGAGGTCCACCTCGCCGCGCGCCTCGGCGATGAGCTTGCCCATCTCCAGCGTGATGAGCTGGGCCAGCTCCTCCTTGCGCTCGCGCATCAGGGCGCCGGCCCGGCCGACGACGGCGGCCCGCTCCTCGATCGGCCGCCGCCGCCATGCGTCGAACGCACGGTTGGCCGCTTCGAGCCGGGCATCGACCTCTTCGCCCTCGATGGCATCGAACTCCGCGACGGTCTCCCCGGTGGCAGGGTTCACGGTCGCGAACGAGCTCTTGTGCTGGTCTGACATGCAATCTCCAGAACGGTGAAACGGGGAGGAAGTGCGGCGGAATGGCACGTTCCGTCCCTGTCACGGGTAACCGCCTTCCGATGGCGCAAACCGTCCTGGATCGGCCGTGGCGCGGTGGCCCGCCGCGAGGCCGAGACGCCGCGACCCCGCCCCGGCGCCGACGAGAGGGCCGGCACCGGGGCGGGGTCGAGGACTACGGGCTCACCGGGGTCCGCCGTGCGGACCCCGGCCAGGGGTGCGTCAGGAGTTGATGCAGGTGGTGCCGGCGGCTGGGTTGAGGGCGCCGGCCACGCTGATGGTGTTGCCGCAGATGTTGATCGGCACGTGCACCGGGATCTGGACGAGGTTGCCGGAGGCGACGCCGGGCGAGTGAGCGGCGACACCCTGTGCACCGGCGTCGGCGACGGCACTGGCACCTCCGGCCAGGACACCGGCCACGGCGAGGGCTGCGGCGGCAATCGCGGTTCGCATACGCATGTCTGTCTCCCACATGGTCGAAAGAACGTTGAGCCGATATGAGACCCCGCAGCATGATCGAAAAAGCCGCATTCACCACACCGGTCGCGTGTCGCCCTCGACGAGTGGCGGTCGTCCCCCCGGTCCGGGTGGCGGCTGGCCGCACACCGGTATGAAATGGTCCGCGGAAGGGTGCCCACCATGGCCAAGAAGCACGAGGCGCGGGACGGGCTGAGCGAGTACTCCCGCAAGCGCGACTTCTCGAAGACCCCGGAGCCCGCGGGCGAGGCCGCCCAGGGCAATGGCCGGGGGCCGGTCTTCGTGGTGCAGATCCACGACGCGAGCACGGTGCACTTCGACTTCCGCCTGGAGGTGGACGGGGTGCTGAAGTCCTGGGCCGTCCCCAAGGGGCCGTCCGGCGACCCGCACGACAAGCGGCTCGCGATGCCGACCGAGGACCACCCGATGGCGTACGCCGACTTCGAGGGCGTCATCGGCGAGGGGTACGGCGCCGGAACTGTGATCGTCTGGGACTCGGGCACCTATCGCAGCCTGGCCACCGACCGCCACCACCACGAGGTGCCCTTCGCCGAGGCGCTGGAGCACGGGCACGTCTCGTTCTGGATGGAAGGCACCAAGCTGCGCGGCGGCTACGCGCTGACCCGGATCCGACGCCCGCAGGACGGCGACCGCGAGGCCTGGCTGCTGGTCAAGGAGGACGACGGGCACGCCTCCGCGCACAGCACGACCGAGCCCACCCGCGCCCGGTCCGCGCTGAGCGGGCGCACCCTCAAGCAGGTCGCGGACGAGGCGGCGGAGCAGACGTCGCCGTGAGCGCGACGCCACCCGACTCACAACCTTGCCCAACTCGCTTTACCCGTAAGCACATTGATGCCCCGGTCGACCGGCTCGCGCCCTTCGGCGTCCGCAGGGATGCGACATCGGGCGGAGCGGGGTGGAGACGGGAGAGCCGGTCGATCTCCACCCTTGATCTCCACCCACGGGTCCAGGTGCCGGAGGCCGTGTCGCAGCAGTCTTGAGGCATGACAACGACCGAGTGGATCACCGACATCGCCCTCATCCTCGTCGTGTTCCGGCAGCTGCGGGAAGGCCGGCTCGACGCCAAGACCTTCCTCATCCCGCTGGGCATCGTGGGTTTCGTGGCGTACTCGTACCTCGACACCATCCCCACCGCGGGCAACGACCTGGTGCTGATCGCGACCCTGATGGCCGTGGGCGCCGTCCTCGGCATCGCCGGCGGCATCTACACCCGGATCCGGGCCCTCGACGGGCACCTCATGATCAAGGCCGGCGCGGTGTCGGCGATCCTGTGGGTGGTGGGCATGGGAGCACGGATGGGCTTCCAGCTGTGGGTCGAGCACGGCGGTGGCGCCGACGACGTGGCCCGGTTCAGCCTCGCTCACGACATCACGAGCAGCCAGGCCTGGGTCACCGCCTTCGTCCTGATGGCACTCACCGAGGTCATCACCCGGGTGGCCACGATCTACCTCCGCAGCCGGACCCGCACCGCAGCCGCACTCCCCGCCCCCGTCCTCGACCGCGCGGCCTGACCGTGCGCTATGTTCTGCCCGTGTCCGGCACCGACAGCACCCCGCCCCCCGAGAAGACCGCCGTCCGGGGGGCGGGCCACCGGCCCGTGCCCGGGCAGGACCCGCGTACCCAGTGGGCGCTGACCCTCGCGGTCGTCGTCGTCGGGATGCTGACGATCCGGCCCATGGGCCTCAGCGGCCAGGGCCTGGCCGTCGCCGCCCTCTTCGTGGTCAACTGCGCGGCACTGCTGGCCCGGGGGCTGCCCGAACACCGGGTGTCCCGGCGCGTCGCGCTCGTCTGGCTGACGCTCGGCATCATCGCGGCCGCGGCCCTGATCGGCGTGAGCAGCAGCGGTACGAGTTACCTCTTCGCCTTCTTCCTGGCCGGCCACCTGGGATACCGGCTCGACAGCAGGTCGGCTCTCACGCTCGCCGGGTTCTGCAGCCTGCTCTGCGGCGGCGTCCTGTACTTCCACCTCGGGCCGGGGCATCTCGTACTGCCATGGGTGCTCGGTCTCGCCTCCGGCACCCCGGTCCTCGTCGGCATCGTCAACCGCACCCAGCGCCAGGCCGTGAAGGCGGCCCTCGCGGCCGCCGAGTCCTCCGAACGCGCGGCCCGCGCCGAGGCCCAGAGCGCCGTACTGACCGAGCGCAGCCGGATCGCCCGGGACGTGCACGACGTCCTCGCACACTCGCTGGCCGGCATCAACATGCAGCTGGAGCTGGCCGACGCGCTGCTCGACACCGGAGACCTGGACCAGGTCCGCGAGGCCAACAACAAGGCGCACAGCCTCGTCAAGGAGAGCCTCAAGCAGGCGCAGTGGACCGTGCACGCACTCCGCGAGGACTCGCTTCCGCTCCTGGAGAGCCTGGCCGCGATGGTCGAATCGTCGGGCCACCGTGACGCCCTCACCGTCACCGGAACCGTCCGCGAGCTGCCCGCCCAGGTGACCCAGAACCTGCTGAGGATCGCCCAGGAGGCACTGACCAACGCCACCCGGCACGCGCCCGGCGGCGAGGTGGGCGTGGAGTTGGCGTTCGGCTCATCGGCGACCGCGCTGAGGATCCGCAACCGTCCCGCTCCCCATAAGGTGACTCCGAGCGCCGGCAGCGGGATGGGGCTGATCGGGATGCGTGAGCGCGTGGCTCTGCTGGGCGGAAGCGTCACGGCGGGCCCCATCACCGAGGGACCGGACCAGGGTGGGTGGCAGGTGGAGGCAGTGATCCCGGCATGAGTGAACAGAGCGACGGAGCACAGCAGTTGAGGGTCGTCGTCGCCGACGACCAGGCCGCGGTGCGTGAACCGCTGGCCGCGGTGCTCGGTCTGGCCGAGGACATCGACGTCGTCGCGGCCGCGGCGGACGGCAGTGAGGTGCTTGCCGCTGTCGCGGCCGGGCCGGTGGACGTGGTCCTGATGGACCTGCGGATGCCGGTGATGGACGGCATCGAGGCCACCCGCCGGCTGGGCGAGGAGTACCCCGATGTGGCGGTGGTCGTACTGACCACCTTCGCCGACGACGACTCGATCCTGGGTGCACTGGGCGCCGGAGCCCGTGGGTACCTCACCAAGAACGCGGGGCGCCAGGACATCACCCGGGCGATCCGGGCCGCCGCCGCCGGCCAGTCCGTACTCGACCGCGAGGTCCAGGACCGGCTGCTCGCCACGGCCAGGACCAAGGCGCCGGCACAAGGGCAGGTACGGGGCCAGTCCCTGCCGGAGGACCTCACGCCCCGCGAACGCGAGGTACTGGCGCTGATCGGGCAGGGCCTGCCCAACCGGGGCATCGCCGAGCGGCTCTTCATCAGCGAGGCCACGGTCAAGACCCACATCAACAACCTGTTCGCCAAGGCGGACATCCGCGACCGGGCCGACGCCGTGCGCCGCGCCATAGAGGCCGGACTGGCCTGAGGCGGCGGACCCGACCGGGCGGCGCGGGCCGCCGCCCGGTCACCGCTCGGGCAGACCGCAGGGAACAGCCGCCGCACCGGTGAATAGAATCTGTCTCATGTCGAAGCCTGACGAACTGCTCGTGAACGTCGCCGCCCTGGTCGAATCCGCGCAAAGCAATCAGATGTCCCTGACCGTGGTCACCGGCGGGACGGTCATCACCGGACGGCTGGCACCCGAGGCCGTGTGGCGGCAAAGGGTGTCGGACGTGCTCAAGGACTCGGACCAGCTGGGTGAGTTCTCCACCGTCTTCGAGGCCGCCACTACGGGCGGCCCGCCCACCCATCTGCACTTCCACGTCGCCCGGATCCTTCAGGGCACGGTGGGAATCCCGGAGACCGGCGGGATGTACCGGGTCGCGATCGAGGACGTCAGCTCCTGGACCGTGGGGGACTTCAGCTACTCCGACCACTGAGCCGATACGGACCCGAGCGTCCCCGGTGAGCGATGTGGGCCGGGACCGGTACTCCGGTCCCGGCCCACATGCGTCGGACTCAGCCGAGGGGGCGACGGATGCGGTCGCGAGGCGGTTGCCCGCTCAGCCGGCGGCCGGGCCGGGCGGCGGGGCGGTCTGGGCGCGGACCACGAGCGCGTACGCGCCCACGCCGAGCATGGAGAGCCCCGGGATCGGCCCGCGCGCGGTTTGCAGGGCCTCCACCCGACCGTCGACCGGGTCGAAGGCGACATCGGTCAACTTGCCTATGTCCTCGCCGTGTTCGGTCAGTACGCGCCTGCCCACGAGACCGCGCTGCGCCTCCGCGTCGACGGAGCTGAGGCGTGCGGTGCGGGCCGCGTGGACCATGACCGCGTCCGGCCCGACCGCCTGCAGGTCCTCCCACGCGACCGTGCCGTCACCGCTGTCCTTGGCGCCCCGGAGCCGAATCGCGACGATCCGGGCAGCGGCCGGGTCGATGACCAACTCCTCGACCGTGCCGATCTGTTGGGCGTCCTCGACGTTGATCACCGAACGGCCGAGCGTCTGGCTGAGCAGCATCACAGTGTCTTCCCCTCCCCCGGCACCGGGCTCGCACCGTGCCCGCGCAACAGTTCCTCGGCCAGGGCGCCCAGGTCCTCCGTGGCCCGGCCGGCGGTGTGGCCCGGCACGACGAGCGTGTCACCGGTCATGGAGAGCCGGCCCTGTGCCGGCAGGAACACCTTGCGCCCCTTCTTGCCGAGCGCGTCAGTGGCGGTGAGGTGAACACCGACGACCCGCCCGTCCGCGCCGCCCTCGATCACCACGTCGAGGACGGTGCCGACCTCCAGACCGCCGTCCGTGAGCACCCGGGCGCCCCGGACCTGGCCGTGCCCGGCCTCGCTCCTGGCCACCACGGCGGCCCGGTCCTCCAGTACGTCCAGCGACGGGATCATCACGGCGTCCGGCCCCAGGAAGTGCACCCCGGACCAGGGCAGGCTCTGCTTCAGGGGCCCGGCGAGCAGACCACGTCCGGCCAGGGTGAAGCCGGTGATCCGAGCGCCCGCCGCGTCGAAGACGGTGTCCTTGACCTGGCCCACCGCCTCACCGCCGAGGGTGACCACAGGACGCTTCGCCAGCTCACCGGCCAGCATCAGTACATTCATCGGCCCCTCCCGGACCCGGAGCGCCGGCCCCGGCGCACCACGATCACGCCACCGCGCCGACGCCGGGCCTGCGTGCCCAGCACGAGCCCGCCCAGCGCCAGCACCACGACCAGCGCGGCGATCAACCATGCCCACCAGATCACAACCCGCCACCTCTCCGAACTCCCCGTCGTCCCATGCCTGTCGGATACCCCGTACCGGGCCGGCGAAGAGCGCGAGGACGTCACAGACCATCGGCCGCCGGGTGCTGGGGCGTTCGGGGAGCCCGCGCGGGTCAGGTGTGCCAGAGTTCCCAGGGGGCAGGTCCCGTACCGGCGTTCCAGGCCCGCAGGAGCTCGCCGTCGAAGCAGAGGATCGCGCACTGGGCCGCGTAGTCCAGGGCCGGCTCCGTGTATTCGCTGGTGGTGACCACGACCGCGAGTTCGGCGTCGTGCACCGCGTAGCAGGTGCCGCCGAAGCGCTGCAGGTCCTGCGAGCCCACCTTGTGGCCCGCCGCGTAACACTTGCACTGGATGACGAGCCGGCGCCCGTCGGGGGCGGTGGCCACCACGTCGGCGCCCAGGTCGCCCGCGCCGCCGACCACCTGGACGTCCGTGCAGCCGTCACGGCGGCACAGGTCGGACACGGCGTCCTCGAAGGCGAGCGGGTCGATGCCCGCGGACTCGACGGCGTCCGGGGCGCCGACCGTGGGCGGAAGAACGGGGTCCGCCGGCGCCGGGGCCGACAGGCTCGCGGGCCCGGCCACGGCGACTTCGAGCGTCGCTCTGCGGGCCGCCCGGCGCAACCACTTGCTGCGCACCGCGGCGGCCACCAGGAACAGCAGGGCGAGCAGCGCCAGTACGGTGCCCACCGGATGCGAGTGCGGGCGTACCGCCGACTTGAAGGTGACGGCGACCCCCCAGATGGTGAGCGCCACCAGACCAAAACTCAGTGCGGTGCTCCGCAGGCTGAACTTCTGGTGGCGCCGCCCTATGACGGCCGTTTCACGGCGGACGGGCATCGTCATCGGTGGGCTCCTTATGCCTTGGCGCCGGCCGGGAGGCTCGAATCGCGCGGGTGGGTGATCTTGCGTGGAGCAAGATCACTCCCACATCTGCCCCACTCCACCCGATCCACGCGGTCAGCTCCGCGGCGAGCCCAACTGCGCCCCTACGTACCTGACTTGACGGGACATCGGCCGGTCGGCGAGTCGAGGCCCGCCCGCCCGCCAACCGGTCATGACGTCGCTTCCACCGCAACGGCCGGCTGCGGCCGGGTCCGCAGGCCCCAGCGGGCCACGGACGGGCCCGCCGCCCCGAGAGCCGCGAAGCACAGCGCGAGCAGCAGCCAGCCCGTCGCACCGAGTCCGAGCACCACGGTGGTGAGGATCGCGGGGGCGAGGGCCTGGCCCGCGCTGAAGCCGAGGCCGAGGAGCCCCTGGTACTGGCCCTGCGCATGCTCGGGGGCAAGGCCGAAGCCCAGGGCGAAGCCGGCCGAGGACTCCCAGACCTCGCCCAGGCTGTGGACGAAGACCGCCGCCAGGACCAGGGCCGCGGCCGCCCAGACCGGGGTGTAGGCCGCCAGCGCCATCAGGGGGCAGCTCACGAGGAAGAGCAGCCCCGCGGTGCGGAACGCCCTGCCGCCGTCGTGCGGGGTTTCGATGCGGGAGCCGATCCTGGTCTGCAACAGCACGCAGAAGGCCGAGTTCACGGCGAACAGCGCGGCCACCGTCCAGCGCGGCGCTGCGGTGTGTTCGGCGATCCAGATCGGCAGGAGCAGGGAGACGACCGGGTATTGCAGTCCCATGCCCCCGTACAGAACGGTGAAGACAAGGTACGGGCGGTCCCGGAAGGCGAGCAGGCGACGCTCCTGCGGCGGCGCGGGCAGGACCGGATAGCGGGGCAGCAGGAGCAGGAGCGCCCCGCACACGGCGAAGCTCGCCGCGTTGCCGAGGATCAGGGCGACGTAGGCGCCACGAGTGCCCGCGGCCAGCGCAAGACCGGCACCCACGGTGCCGAGAACGACGCCGAGGTTGACGAAGGTGCGCAACTTCGCCCGGAACCTGGCCGGGCGGTCACGCCCGACCCGGGCCACCAACGCGCCCCAGGCAGCGCCGCCGACCGCCGCGGCGATCTGGTCGACCGTCGCGACGACCGTCAGTGCGGTCCAGCTCTCGACGAGGACGAGGGCCGCCATCGCCACCGCCTGGACCACGAGGGCCACCATCATGATCGTTCGCGCCCCGCGCCGGTCGGCGAAGTGCCCTCCGGGTACCCCCGCGCACAGGCCGACCACTCCGGCGATGGTGAGCGCGCCGCCGACCTGCGCCGCGGGCAGCCCCACGATCAAGGTGAAGTAGAGCGCCGCCGCCGCGTTGAACAGCCCGTTGCCGACCCGATTGACGAAACTGGCGGCGATCAGCACGCGCTCCGGCCCGCTGTCCCCCACCAAGCTCCCTATTCGACCCACCGGGCTGCCCTTGATCATGGCCGCAGGCTAGCAGCGGCCGTGAAACCCGCCGCGGCCCCGACAAGGACGCGCAGCCCCGAGGCACGGCCCCGGCACCGGGCGCACGACGAGCCCCCACGGCGAGCGGTCCGTGAGGCACTTACCAGCGCCTCGCCTCCCCCACCACCCGGCGGGGTCAGGTGCGCCGATGCCGCTCGTGTACGGGTAGAACCCCGCGGCAGGCCGTTTGGCTCCGCGGCGCGGGGGTTAACCGGATTCCATGGGAAACCAGTCAGCGAAGTGGGTGACGCCCGGTGTGGACTCCCCGGGCCGGGACGATGCGGTCGCGGGCGGCGCTCCGGCGCAGGCCCTGCTCAAGGCGCTGGACGCGCTCGGCGGGGCGAAGCAGCTGGACAGGATCACCGGCCCGTTGCAAAAGGCGATTCGCGCCCTGCCCCTGGGCCCGTACCGAGCGATCCTCCAGGGACGGCCCATCGGCCACCCGCTGCACCCCGTCCTTGTGCAGGTGCCGATCGGCGCTTGGACGTCCGCGGCGGTGCTCGACCTCGTGCCGGGCGGTGGGCGCAACGCGCGGCTCCTCATCGGCATGGGCGTCGTCTCCGCGGTACCGGCCGCCTGGGCCGGCTGGGTGGACTGGGCCGAGCAGCCCGAGCGCCAACTGCGTACGGGAGTGGTGCATGCCGCGTCGAACGGCGTGGCCATCGGCCTATATGCCGGTTCCTGGGCCGTGCGGGGCCGGGGCAGGCCGGTACTGGGCCGGCTGCTGGCGTTCGCCGGGCTGGGGGTGGCCAGTGTCGGCGGAATGATCGGGGGCCACCTGGCCTTTCGGCAGGCGGTCGGCTCCAACAAGACGGAGCCGGTCGACCACTTGGTGGAGCCGGGGTGGCACCCCGTGGGCAGCCCCTCGGAATTCCCCGAGGGGCAGGGGGTCCGGCGCATGCTGGGCGAGGTCCCGCTGCTCGTGGTGCGGGAGCCGCACGGCGAGTTCCGCGTGCTGGTCGACCGGTGCAGCCACATGGCGGGCCCGTTGTCCCAGGGCAAGGTGGCGGACGGCTGCGTCGAGTGTCCGTGGCACGGCAGCGTCTTCCGTCTGACGGACGGTCAGAACGTGGGCGGCCCCGCGACCGCGCCCCAGCCGGTCTTCGAAACCCGGCTCACGGAGGACGGCGTGCTGGAGGTCAGACTCCCCGACGCCGTCTGATCCGCGACGGGACACGGACCACACCACACCCCCAACGGGCCCATTGGGCAGACCTGTTGGGGGTGTCTTCATGCCCTGCCTCAGCTTGTGATTCATCCACTCGTCGTCGTCAGTGGAACAGGTGATCCGTGGTGATCATCATGCGGAAGACTGTGTGCGTGACGCTTCCTACTCCGCTTGCCACTGCTCAAGAGATCTACGATCACCTCATTGATCAGCTCAACCTCGCCCTGCGCCGGCCCGGGATGTTCGGAGGCGAGGTGGCTCTCCGGATCCTGATCGACCACGTGCTGTTCGTCGAGCGCCGGCCCGAGGCGTGGAGCCAGCTGAAGCAGAGTTGGGAAGAGCAGGGGCTCTGGACCTCCTTCGGCCCCAGCGGGGCCTTCCAGGATGTCTTCCCCGCGCAGGCCGATTGCTGCGAAGTCGCCTCGGCATAAGCGGAGTTCGCGTACCGGCGAGGCTGGCTCAAGCCCGATCGGGTTCTCGCTGGCGAGGAGTACGAGGCCCTCACAAGCCGAGTTCGGGGGTGGGTCACGGTTGACCGCACCTGGGCTGATGTGACGGCGGAGTTTGGTCCTCCCTCTGTGCTGTTCGGAGGGACCAATCCTCTGTACGGGAAGACGCTCGGCTACCTCACCGAGGATCCGCAGCAGCCGATGGTGGTCTTCCACCTGTGGAACGGCACCAAACCGGGGGCCGAACCGTGGCCACCCGAGCACGAGCAACCGTTGCTCCTCGCAGTGCGATTCGGCGGCGGCTCGTTCCGCGAATCGTTGACCCTCACCCCCGAGGGCGAGCGGAGAAAGCCGACACTCGGGGATCCTTGCCTGCCGCAGTAATGGGTCCGACGGCGAGCGCAGGTCACCCACAAGAGGAAGCCGCCGGCGACCTCCTGGACGAGAACCACGACTACCGCACCGCGAAGGTCGACGCCTGGCTCGCCCGCGCCCTCGCCAACCAGTCCGGGCACTACGCCGACCCGACCGCCCGCGCGGCCGCCGCCGGCTTACGAGACCTGCTCGGCGGGCTGCGCCAGGCGAGCCCTGGGTCGCCGGTCGGCAGAAGCGGCGTTGTCATGAGGACGATCCGGGCGAAGGCGTTCGTCATCCTCGACGGCAGCCTCCTGCCGATCGACCGCATCGCCGCCGACACCCCGTACTACTCCGGGAAACACAAACGCCACGGCATGAACGTCCAGGTCTCACAGACCCGTTCGGACGCCCCCTCTGGGCCTCGCCCGCGCTGCCCGGCGAGCGGGCCATGGCCACCCTCAAGGGCTGGCGCCTCCTGCGGAAACTCCGCTGCAGCACCAACGGGATCACCGACGTCGTGAAGGCCGTCCTCGTCCTTCACCACGCATCAGCGTGAGGTTGGAAAACGCTCCCTGCTAACGCGAAGCACTTGAAGAGGTTAGCGAAGCGTTGGCGTCGCCGGGAACCCTCAGAGGTTCCCCACAGAGCCTCTGTCCATACCCCGTCGGACAACGCTCCCGACCCGGCACCAGGCGAGGACTCAATGCACACCAACGACCAGGCCCCGACCCCCAAGGGCAAAAAACCCGTCCGCTCCGCCGCCAAGACCCCCGCCCCAGGCGTTGGCACACCTGCAGGACTCCTCGCCCTGCAGAGCACCGCGGGCAACACCGCCGTCGTCCAGATGCTCCGCGCCGCCGGCCACCCGTGGGCCCAGCCCGAGCAGCACCAGCATGGCGTCGGCTGCGGCCACCAGCCGGCCGAACAGCCGGCACAGCCCGCAGTGCAGCGCTCTGCCGTCCACGATGTCCTACGCGCCCCCGGGCGAGCCCTGGACGAATCGACCCGCATCGACATGGAGGCCCGGCTGGGCGCGGACTTCTCCAACGTCCGCGTCCACGACGACTCCACCGCCCGGGCCTCCGCCGCGGAGCTCGGCGCCCGCGCCTACACCTCCGGCAGCCACGTCGTCATGGGCGTCGGCGGAACCGACCGGCACACCCTCGCCCATGAGCTGACCCACGTCATCCAGCAGCGCCAGGGCCCGGTCGCGGGCACGGACAACGGCTCGGGGCTCCGGGTGAGCGACCCCTCAGACCGGTTCGAGCGGGAGGCCGAGGCCAACGCGACGCGGTTGCTGGCGGGTCCGGCGCCCGCGTCGCAGGCGGCGACGGAACCGGCGCCGGCACAGGCGAGTCCGTCCGCGGCAGTGCAGCGCGCGATCGGCCTTGAGGTAGAGGTCGACCGGCCCGTTGTCCGGCACAGCGGGGAGGACGTCAAGAGCGACAACAGCACGGGCATCGAGATGATGAGGCACTCCGGCCAGGGCATCAAACTGGTCTCGGACAGCCGAGGCACCTACACGAACGCCGAGTTCGTGGCCGAGCCCAGCGCGGTGCTCCCTGGCGAGGAGCAGCGGTTCCCTCGCACGGTGTCGCAGACCATCGACCATCTGGAGGATGCCCACCAGCGCCTCTATGCCCCCGGTGCCGACAGCCCGCAGGCCGAGAAGCAGATGAGGAGGCTCTATCCCGAGAAGGAGGGATACGAGCTGGCCGCTGGCTTCAAGACGGCGAGGGTGGCCCCGGAGAAGCCCCATAGCGAGCGGAACGGCCAGGAAGGGAGAGGGCAGGGGCTCTTCGTCCACCAGACCGTGGGCCTTCCCTTGAACGGCATGACGGACGTCTTCGCGGAGGCCGTGCGGACCCCGGAGCCGCGGAACAAGACCGGGAGCAAGGTCCGCGCCCTGGTGAAGAGCAAGGCCCATGAGCACCTGGTGAGGTCGGTCCAGGTCGGGAACGAGCTCGGCGCGCGGTTCCTGCAGTCACCGGCCGCCGCCACTGCTCCCGGTCACGACGCTGCGGTGGGCGCGCAGGAGGTCCGCGGCTTCGGTTCGCTCTGCTACACCCAGTTCGCCGCGCTGGCGGACAAGCTCCGCGCGGACGATCCGGCGCGACCGGGCGAGACGGCACTAGGACAGGTGAAGAACAAGACCGCAGTGCTGGCCCGGGTGAGCCTCGGCACGGTCCAGCAGTCGCTGCCGGATTCCGCGAAGGTCTTCCTCGTCGGCGGCGGGGACGCGATCCGGGCAGGCATGTGGGAGCACTACTTCGCGGTGGCGCCGAGGACCGGGCAGGGCGATCCGCCGATGAGCGAGGCGCACGTCCTGGGCCTCAACCGGTACCTGGACGAAGCCCTTTCGGGCATCGCCGAGTTCCTCCCGGACCCGGACGGCCGTCTGGTGGGCCCACAGGAGCGGGAGTTCGGCGGCATGACCGAGCTCACGTCGCTGGACTCCCCCGGCGGGGTCCCGGTCGTCCCCCTGGAGTTCCGCAGCTTCGGGGTCGGCATGGCGAGCTTCGCCGACATCCGCCAGGACGCCGGCCATCTGGAGGACTGGTCGCGCAGGGCGCATGGGACCGCGGCGAAGGCCCGCACCGGAGAACAGCAGCGTGAATACACCCCGATCGAGATGACGGCTCCGTGGCACGTCGCCGCGCCCCAACCGTCGCACGAGGAGCGGTTCAAGGCGTCCTTTGAACGGTGCCGCCGGATCTACGAACAGCGGTCCGGAGAGCCGACCATCGCGGCTCTCGCCCCCTTCCTGCAGGTCTCGACCGTGCTCGCCCAGAAGGGCGGCAACGCCCAGGGCCCCGCGGAGACCCTCGCCGAGCTGGAGCACGTCATGGCCGACGGAGGGACCCTGGCCGACGTGCAGCAGGTCGCCGCCCGCTTCACCGAGTGGGCGACGGCCGTCGGCACGGCGACGATGAGCAGGCCGATCGAGAACGTCGTCGCGGCGTACGGGAGGGCCATGGGGGCCTAGTACCCCAGCCGGACTTCGGTGCATGTCCTGGTCGCCGGCTTGAGCGTGGGGACTTCCACCTGTCGAACTTCGCGGGCGCTCCGTGCGGACAGGGCCCGCATCACGCCGTCCAGGACGGCTCGGGCTTCGAGGGGGTCGTCGCAGCCGTACCAGCGCTGGTCGCCCGCCTCGTAGTCCCACCAGAGTTCGCGCTCGGGCCGCTGGACGTAGTCCTTCCAGAGGTGTACGGCCGCGCTGACGTCGCCCGGCTGCAGATAGCTGCGGGTGCGCTCGAGATGGCTGATCTCGGACAGCGCACGCGACGTCAGGCCGTCGATGACGGGTCGCGCCCGTGATGCGCGGTGGCCGTCGGCGAGGTCGACGCGGGTCCGCCCCGGCCGTCTACGCGGCATGGGCCTTTCGGTTGGTCGTCATAGGGGCATGGTGCCGTCGACTCGCACGGCATCTCCATCGAATTCGCTCGCGCCGAGCCCGCCCGAGGCCTGGCCGTGCCGCTGGGCACGGGCCCGGCCGTCCCGGGCCCGCAGGCCCCGTCCGTCGACGGCACCGGCCCTCAGCGGCGCTCCAACAGGCCCCGCACATAGGCGGCTTGGCCGGTGTGCTGCAGGCAGTCGGAGATGACGCTGATCAGCCGGACGCCGAGGGTGACGTGCGGTGTCCATCGCTCGTCGACGACCCGGTCGAGCGCCGCGTCGTCGACGTCGCGCACGAACGCCAGGGTCTGCTCGTGGACGGCGTCGTAGTACCCGGCCAGCTGGTCGGCGGAGACACCGCTGACCGATGCCACCTGCTTGGCCGAGTGCCCGTAACCGGTCTCCTCCTCGCCGAGCGGCAGGTCGAACCGGTCCGCCCACCCGTCGGTGATCCATACCTGGTCCCGGCCCGCGGCGTCGGCGACATGGTCGTCCTGGACCCGGGCGAGGTGCCAGATCAGCCAGGTGATGGAGTTGGCCCCGCTGTCGGGCCGGAACGCCAGGTCCTCCGGTGACAGGCCCTCGACGGCGGTGTGCACTTCCTCCTGGACGCGCCCGAAGGCGTCCGTCAAAACCTCGGCAGTGTTCATGCGTCCATAGTGGCGCATACGTCCGGTGTCCCGCGTGATAGGTACCGCCGCGCGGCCGGTACGGCGTCCGGCGCTCCGGAACGGCATGCCCGTCCGTACCAACGGCGCTCGCCGGCCACTGCTGCGCTGATGTCCTGGACGGCATACTGAGGGCCGTGCGAGTAGCGATCATGACGGTCGGTTCACGAGGCGATGTCGCTCCCTATGCCGGTCTTGCGGACGGGCTTGTCCGGGCGGGGCACGACGTCACGGTGGTGACCCACGCCCGGTTCGAGCCGCTGCTTTCGGGGTCTGCCGTCCGGTTCCACCCGATCCCCATCGATCCGCACGCCGAACTGCACGGCGCCCGGGGGCACTCGCTGCACCGCAGCAGGACGGGGCCGGGCAAACTCGCCCGGGTGCTGGCGATGGCGAGGTCGCTGGCCGGGGAGATGACCGACGACCTCCTCCGGGCCGCGCAGGCAAGCGACATCCTTCTCCTCGCCGGCTCCGTGGCCCCCTTGGGCTGTGCCATCGCCGAGGGTCTCGGGCTGCCCAGCATCGGGCTCAACCTCCAGCCCCTGCATCCGACCGGCGCCTTCGTCCCACCGATGGCCGGTGTCGGATCGTGGGGCGCCCCGGCCAACAGGGCGGCCGGGCACGGCGTACACCTGGCCCTGGCGCATGTGTACGCGCCGGCCGCACAGCGAGTACGGCAGCGCCTGGGCAGCAGCTCGCACGGGCCTTGGGTCCAGCACCGGGAACGCGAACGCGCCCACTGGCCCGTGCTGCACGGCTACAGCCCGCTCGTCGTGCCCCGGCCCGGCGACTGGCGCCCCGGCCTGGACGTGACGGGCTACTGGTGGCCACGCGTTCCCGACCCACAACTGCCGGGCGCGCTGCGGGACTTCATCGCCGACGGGCCGGCACCGGTGTTCATCGGCCTGGGCAGTGCCACCGTGCCCGACCCGGCGCGGGTGTCGGACGAGATCGTCCGCGCGCTGCGGGCGGCCGGACTGCGGGGCGTCCTGCAAGAGGGCTGGGCCGGTCTGCACGCCGCCGACGACGACATGATCACCATCGGGGACGTCCCGCACAGCGTCCTTTTCCCCCATCTGGCAGCGGTCGTCCACCACGCCGGCGCCGGAACCACGGGGGCGGGGCTGCGTGCGGGAATCCCGGCGGTGCCGCTGCCTATCCAGTTCGACGCCGGGTTCTGGGCCGACCGTCTGGTCCGCCTCGGCGTGGGGCCCGCGCCGTTCCCCTGCGACGGCTGACGGCCGACGGCCTGGCGGCGGCGCTGAAGGAGGCCACCTCCGACCCCGGCTACCGCCGGCGTGCCCGGGCCCTGGCGGACCGACTGGCCACCGAGGACGGCGTCGCCCCGGTGCTGGAGGCCATCAACAGAGCGATGGCACAAGGGCGTTGAGGCCGGGGGGCCGCCCCACCTCGACTCCCCGCCGGCGAAACGGCGTCCAGATCCGGGGCCTACTTGCGGAAGAAGGCGACCGAGCGCAGCTCAAGGCGGTCGGTGGCGGGCTTGCCATGAGGCTTCAGCGTCCAGGAGAGGCCCGAGCAGTCGGGCTCGGTGAACACCATGGCGGACATGTCGGTCCGGATGTGCGGGGCGAACGCGGGGCGGGAGGAGTCCGGGTCCCCGACCTCCGGGATGGTGATGCAGACGATGTCCTCGGGGTTGGAGAGGGAGCCCTTGTGCGGCCGCCCGTCCAGACCGATGTACTTGTAGCCGAAGTGTCCGGTCGCCGCGTGGGCGGGCGCGCCCAGGGTGGCGATCAGCGCGAGCGCGCCGCAGGCGGAGACGAGGGCGTGACGAAGACGCATGGGACTCTCTTTCCGGTCGGTCGGGGGAGCCAAAGGATGTCGGCAGGTCGCCCGATCCCTGCCTGGCCCGCGTCGGGGCCATCCCCCGCAGCCCTGCCGAAAGGTTTCACTGTCACCCGCCAGGGCTACTGGCCCATCCGGTCACGCTCCGGGGCAGGGCGGGTCGAAGTCGACCGACGTGAAGTACTGGGCCCACTGCGCCCGGGTGATCCGGGGGTACGCGCTGTCGCAGATGCGGGCGGCGACCCTGTCCAGACGGGTGTCCCAGGTCCGGACGGTGAAGTCGTTCCCGCCAGTGGCGAGGGTGCCTCCGTCCGGGCTGAACGCCACCGCCGGTACGGGGCCTGCGTGGCCGGTGAGGACCGTGGGGGCGGGCTCGCCGTTCAGGTCCCACAGCAGGGCCTTCCCGTCCGCGGCACCGGCCGCGAGTTGGCGGCCGTCCGCGGCGAAGGCGAGGGTGTAGAGCCATGAGCCGGGCCCCGGCAGGTGCCGCACCTTCACCGGTCGGTCCCTGTCGCTGACGTCGATGAGCCAGACCGCACGGTCCGCCCGGTGGATGGCGGCCAGCCGCCGGTTGTCGGGGCTGAACACGCCATCCGTCAGCGGGTCGGAACGGAACGGGGACGGCAGTTCCCTGGGGGTGCGCGGGTCGCCGATGTCCCAGAACCGCAGCGAGCCGGACTCGCCGGTGCTCGTCACCAGCGTGCGGCCGTCCGGCCGGAACGAGGCCATCGTGACGTCGGGGCCGCCCGCGGGTACCCGACCCAGCTGCCGAGGCCGGGTCAGGTCGGTCAAGTCCCAGAGCCCGGCGGCTTGTTGGGCCCAGAAGGCCAGCAGATGGCCGTCCGGTCCGAAGCGGGCGCCGCCCACTTCGCCGGCGTCGGGGGTCAGGACCGAGGTCAGCCGGGGCGTGCGTGGCTCGCTCACGTCCCAGACGCGCAGGGTGGTGTCCTCGCTGGCCGTGACAAGGGCGCGCCCGTCGGGGCTGAACGCCACGGACCGGACGAATTTGGTGTGCCCGCGCAGCGCGGCCAGCGGCCACAGGGCCCGGCCGCCGACGACCTGCCACAGCCGTGCGGTGCCGTCCCAGCTGGCGCTGGCGAGCAGTTGGCCACTTGGGCTGAACGACACGGAGGTGACCACGTCGTCGTGGGTTCCGAAGGACAGGTCCCGAAGGTCCAGGATCCGGTCGGAGTTGGCGAGGGTGCGGCCGTCCGGGCTGAAAGCGGCCTGATAGGCGCCGCCTTGGACCATGTTGATCCGCTTCGGGTTCACCGGGTCGCCGATGTCCCAGAACAGGGTGGACCCACCGACCGAGACGAGCGTGCGGCCGTCCGGGGCGAACGCCACCGACCAGACGATCGCGGGGTGGCCGTGCAGGACGGCCGGGGTCCGCGCGCGCGGGCCGTTGCCGAGGGGCCAGATGCGTGCGGTGTGGTCCCAGCTCCCGGTCGCCAGGGCCCGGCCGTCGGGGCTGAAGGCGGCCGAGGTCACGGTGTCCGCGTGTCCGCGCAGGACGTCGAGGGGCTGCGGATCCGTGGGGTCGGTGACGTTCCACAGCCTGGCGGTGGTGTCGCCGGTGGTGGCCAGCGTGCGGCCGTCGGCGCTGAACGCCATCGAGGTGACTGCGCCGGAGTGGCCCGGCAGGGTGGCGACGAGCCTCGGGTGCCGGGGATCGCTCGCGTTCCACAGCCGTGCCGTGCCGTCGGTGTGGCCGGTGGCGATGACTCCGCCGGGCCGGACGGCCACCCATGTCGGCGCGGCGAACTGCTCGGGCAGGGTGCTCAGTTCGGCGGGGGCGCGTCGGTTCGAGACGTCCCACAGCCGTACGTGCCGTTCGCCCGCCGTGGCCAGGACGAGGCCGCCGTCGCCGAACGCCACCGAGCTCAGCCGCTCCGATTGCCTCAGCACGGCGAGCTGGACCGGCCGGTGGGGGTCACGGACGTCCCAGAGCCGGGCCGTCCGGTCCCAGCTCGCGGTGGCCAGGACAGCGCCCCCGGGGGCGAAGGAGAGCGAGACCACATCGGAGGTGTGGCCGGTGAGCCTGCTCGTGTACGGGGTCGCGAACGCGCTCATGAGCTGGTCGCGTACATCGCGGGTCCGGCCCAGCCGATGTGCTGCCAGGCCGAGTTGGGCGGCCAGCGCGGGGTTGTCCGGTCGCACCTCGGCCGCGTCCGCGGCGGCCTTCCTCGCGATGGCCACGTTGCGCTGCTCGATGGCCGTCCCGCGCGATCCGACGGCGAGGACCCCCGCGGTGACCGCCACGACCACCAACGCGGTGAGCAGCGTGACCAGTTGGCGCAGCCGGACCGTGCGCCGTCTGACCGCCGCCATCTCGCCGGCCTGCGCCAGGCGGCTCGCGTCGAGGAAGCGGCGCTCCTTGGCGGTCAGCCGGCTGCTGTCGGCAGCGGCCAGGTCCAGCGCCGCCGACAGCCGGGCCCCGCGGTACAGCGCGTGGGGATCGTGGCCGTGGGCGGCCCAGGCGGCGCTCGCTTCGGTGAGCTGCCGGTGCACGACCAGCCGGTCCCGGTCCTCGGTCAGCCAGCCGCGCAGTCGTGGCCAGCACCGGATGATCGCCTCGTGGGTGATCTCGACGCACTCCTCGTCCAGGGCCACAAGCCGTTGCCCGGCCAGGGATTCGAGTACGAAGGCGGTGTCGGGGCCCGGGTCGAGCTCGTCCCTGGTGATGCGGCGCCTGGTGTCCTGCGTTCCGTCGCCGAGCGCGGTCAGGCGGAGGAACAGGGACCGGGCGAGGTCCTGCTGGACGGGTGTCAGCGCCCGGTAGGCGGCCTCGGCGGTCTGCGCGAGGGCGTGCTGGATGCCGCCCGCCGCGAGGTATCCGTCGAGGGTCAGGCGGTTGCCGCTGCGGCGGCGCCACGTCTCGACCATCGCGTGCGAGACCAGGGGCAGCGCACCGGGCTGGCCGGTCGCGTCCGCGACCACGGCCGCGAGGAGCGCGCCGGTGACCGTGCACCCGGCGAGCGCGGCCGGCCGGGTGATGGCCTCGCGCAGCTCCTGGCTGCTCATCGGGCCGACCGCGATCTGCGCGTCACGCATCACCTCGACCAGGCGCGGCTCCTGGACGCAGTGGCCGTAGAAGTCGGCGCGCACCCCGAGGACCACCGTGGTCCGGCTGGTGGGGGCCGTCACGGCGGCGGCCAGCACGGCGATGAAGGCGTCCCGTTCGCCGCCGTCCCGGCAGAGGGTGAAGGCCTCCTCGAACTGGTCGACCACGATCAGCGTGTCGATGTCCCGCGGCCGGTCGGCCATGGCCTGCCGGATCCGCAGGTGCAGCGCCCCGGGGTCGCTGCGGAGCTCGCCCAGGAGCGTGCGCGGCGCCTCTCCGGTCGTCGCGGCCAGTCGGATCGCGCACTCCTCCAGGGGGTGCGGGCCCGGCGTGAACAGCATCACCGGCCGGTCGGACGCCCTTGCGTGGGCGACGAGGCCTGCCCTCAACAGCGAGGACTTGCCCGACCCCGACGGTCCGAAGACGGCAAGGAACCGGTGGTCCCGCACCTTCGCGAGCACTTCGCCGGTCAGCCGCTCGCGCCCGAAGAACCGGTCGACGTCCTCCGGCTGGAACGCCGAAAGCCCGGCGTACGGAGTGCTGGTCTCCCCCGGTCCGGCGCCGGGTGCGCCCGCCGCGATCTCGGCAGCGACCGCGTGCCACCGCGTCTCCCATTCCGTGCGGTCGCCCCGGCACGCCTCCACGTAAGCGAGCGTGACGGCGAGGCTCGGGAGGACCCGGCCGCCGGCGGCGTCCGACAGGGTCGTCGACGCGTAGTGCGCCGTCTTGGCCAGGGTCCGGTAGGGGGGCAGGCCCGCCGCCTCACGCAGCTTCCGCAGGTCGGCGGCGAACCGCGTCAGCGGACTGCCGTCCTGGTCGAGCGGGCGTTCGGGGCGTGGCATGGCTTCCCTCCCGGAGTCCTCCCTGCCGTGCTGCGTGGTGGTTGTCCAGCTTTTGATGTCCGCAATCCACGTCCCGGCGCCGGACATCCGCCGGGGGCTAGACCTGGCTCGGCGCAACCGCGCACGAGCGATACGGAGGAACACCATGAGGGTTCTGAGGCGACTGATGCTGCTGGCGGCAGTGACCGGTCTCGTGGCCGGGGGTACGTTGGCGAGCTCGCCCGCGTTCGCCGCGGCACCGCTGCTCAAGTCCAAGCTGAACGGGAAGTGTGCGGACATCTTCATGTTCCACCAGGAGAACGGCGCCTCCACGGTGACGTGGGACTGCACGGGCAACACCAACCAGCAGTGGCGCTGGGACGGCGAGCAGATCCGCTCCAACCTCAACGGAAAGTGCCTGGAGATCTACGCGTTCCATCCGGGCGACCAGGGCTCGGCGAGCATGTGGGACTGCGACGGCGGCATCAACCAGAAGTGGTTCCGCAACGGCGACGAGATCCGTAGCCGTATGAACGGCAAGTGCCTGGACATCCTCGGCGGCCGGCCCGAGAACGGCCAGCTCCTGGTGAGCTGGAGCTGCAACGGCGCGGCGAGCCAGGCCTGGGAGTTCTGACCACCGCCCCGGCCCGGCACCCCGCGTGCCGGGCCGGGCACGGCAGGGGGTGCCGTGCCCGGCCCGGCGCGCTCGCCGACGCCCGGTCCCGCGAGCCGCTACAGCACTCCCGCGTCCCGGGCCGCCCACAGCGAGGGGATGAGCGGGCGGTAGCCCAGCTCGTGCCGGATGCGGGTCGTCGACATCACGCCGTTCCAGGGGTCCGGGGTCTCCTTCTCGTACACCTGGGGCGGCACGGCCAGACCGTGGAACTGGAAGAGGTCGACCGTGGTGACCGGGGCGTCGTCGGCGATGTTGTACACGCCGTGCGCGCCGGGGGCGTACAGGAGTCGCCGCAGGCCCTGGGCCACGTCGAGGTGGTGGCCCATGTGCAGGCGCTGCATGGCCGGCCAGTCGGGTGCCCATCGCAGCGCGACGGACAGGTGCGGATCGCCGTCGCCGTAGACGAAGGGCAGCCGTCCGATGCGGAGGTCGTCGAGGCCGTCGAGCGCGCCGAGCGCTCGTTCCGCCTCCCCCTTGGACTCGGGGTAGGCCCCCCAGAGGTGGCCGCCCGGCACTGTTTCGTCGCTCTCGACCAGCGCCCTGCCCCGGCCCTCCCCGTATACGAGCCCGGTGCTGACCTGCACGAACCGGCGCACGCCGGAGGCGACGGCGGCCCGGCCCAGCTCGATGGCCGCGTCCCGGTTGACCGCGCGCGCCTCTTCGTCCGGCACTCCGCGGAACGCGGCGGCCACGTTCACGACCGCGTCCACGCCGTCCGCGGCCTTGCCCAGCACGTCCGTGTCCCGCAGATCGCCGACCACCACTTGGGCGCCGAGCTCGGCGAAGCGCTCGCCGCGCGCGCTGTCCCGCACCAGCACCCGCACCTCGTCACCGGGTGCCGCGTTCTGCAGCAGCCGCGGCACGAACCGCCGCCCGACCTGGCCCGTAGCGCCTGTCACCAATGTCAGCATGGCCGCCTCCTCGTTGTCGTAGCCGTGGCCCCAGCGTGCGGGCCCGGGGGGCCCGGCGGGAGAGACGCGGCTGTCCAGGGACCGGCTCTCCCTGGATACGAGTCCGGATCCGAGGGACCCTGACGGGGTGGACCGAATCGAACTCGCCGACTTCCTGCGCCGCGCACGCACCCGGCTGACCCCCTCCGACGTGGGCCTGAACGCGGGGCCGAGGCGTCGCACCCCGGGTCTGCGCCGCGAGGAGGTGGCACAGCTCGCGGGGATGTCGACGGACTACTACACGCGCCTCGAACAGCGCCGCGGCTCCCACCCGTCGCGGCAGATGCTGACCTCGCTCGCGCGTGCCCTGCGGCTGACGGATGTCGAGCGGGACCATCTGTTCCACCTGGCCGGTGAGGAGCCGCCGCGGCCGGGAGGCTCCTCGGGCCATGTCCGGCCCGGCCTGCTGATGATCCTCGACCGGCTGACCGATCTGCCCGCGTCGGTGCTGAGCGACTGGGGCGAGGTGCTTGCGCAGAACACGATGTCGGTGGCCCTCACCGGAGACCGCACCGGGACGAATCTGATCCGGCGCTGGTTCACGGCCCCCGGCACCCGGGCCCTGTTCCCGCCCGAGAACCACGAGCAGCACGCCCGCGCGCATGTGGCGAGCCTGCGGGCGGTCACCGCCGCGCGCCCCGGCGACCCGGGCCCGGCCGCACTCGTCGAAGAACTCCGCACGGCATCAAACGAGTTCGAGACGTACTGGCAGTCCCACGACGTCGTCGTGCGCCGCCCGTCGCCGAAGCGGTTCCTCCATCCGGTGGTGGGCACCCTCGACCTCGACTGCGAGGTGCTCCTCAGCGACGGGCAGGGTCAGCAGCTCATCGTGCATTCGGCGCGCCCGGGCACCGACACCGGTCAGCGGCTCGAACTACTGCGGGTCATAGGCGTCCAAGACCTGTCTCCCAGCTCATAGTTGACACTGCGTCACACAGACGGGGGCGCGGGATTCCGGGCGGTCCGTGGCGGCGCGGATCGACCCGGGCGCGGGCCAGGCGCTCGACCGCCCGAGCGAGGGCGCAGGGAAGCGGCACCGTCCGATGCGCGGTCGCGACGGTGCACTTCGACCGGCGTTCGCCGCGTTCAGCTGACATCCAGCCACGGTCTAGTATCAGCCGCGTCGCTATAGTATTTTATTTGCATCCACACGATAGCGATGCATGAGCGGTGGCTGTGACAGCCGGATGGGCGGGACGGCGTTGGTTGATCAACTGGCGGATGGGACAGGGCAAGTGACGCCCACGTCTGGGCGAGTCCTGGTGACCACGGGATGGCTGGGTCCCGGGGACGAAGTGGACCGCTATCTGATCGGGGCCGGGCTGGAGGTCGTCCACGGTTCCGTCCGGGAGCGCGGTGGCGCCTCCCTGTCGGACCTGGTGGGCCCCGTGGACGCGATCGTCGCGGGGACCGAACCCTTCGGCAAGGAGGTGTTCGAGGCGGCGCCCCGGCTCAGGGTGGTGGGACGTACGGGTGTCGGCTACGACAACATCGACGTGGCGGCCGCCACCGCCCATGGTGTGGCGGTCTGCCCGACACCCGGGGTCAATCGGCAGTCCGTCGCCGAGCACACGATGGGGCTGCTCCTGAGCCTCGCACGCGGGATCGCGCAGAACGTCGCGTCCGTCCGCGCGGGTGGCTGGGACCAGTCCGGCGGACGGGAGTTGGCGGGCGCGACGCTCGGCGTCGTCGGGCTCG
Source organism: Streptomyces xanthochromogenes (assembly GCF_014650455.1). Classification (GTDB taxonomy): domain Bacteria; phylum Actinomycetota; class Actinomycetes; order Streptomycetales; family Streptomycetaceae; genus Streptomyces; species Streptomyces xanthochromogenes. Next base: position 302,513 of record NZ_BMUZ01000004.1, read on the forward strand.
GCGCGATCGGCCGGCTGGTGGCCCACTTGGCGCAGGCCTTCGGCATGCGGGTCGTCGCACACGACCCGTTCATCGACCGGGAGTACGCGGCCGAGCACGGCATCGGCGTGCTCGGACTGCCGCAGCTGCTGGCCGAGTCCGACTTCGTCACCCTGCATCTCTTCCTCAGCCCCGAGACCCACCACTTGCTGGACGCGAAGGCGTTCGCCCTGATGAAGCCCAGCGCCTTCGTCATCAACACCGCGCGCGGAGGCATAGTCGACGAGGAGGCCCTCGCCGACGCGCTCGCCTCCGGCAGGCTCGCGGGCGCCGCGATGGACACCGTGCAGACGGAACCCCTGCCGTCGGACAGCCCGTTGCGCTCCTTCGACAACGTCCTGGTGACCGCGCACATAGGCGCGGCCACCGTCGAGTCGCGGGCGCGCTCGGGGATGACGGCCGCCCGCTCGGTGGTGACCGTCCTTCGCGGCGAGCGCTCCGAGCACACCGTCAACCCCGAGTACGCCGAGCCCGCCGATCGGGCACGGCCGCGAGAGGCGCAGCGGCGGTGACCCCGGCGACGACGACATGGCGCTGGGCCGCGAACCTCAAGTGGCTCTTCACGGAGCTGGACTTCGAGGCGCGCTTCGACGCGGCAGCGGCGGCCGGTTTCGCGGGCGTGGAGTTCCCGTCTCCTTACGGCTGGGCCGTCGGCCTCCTGCGCGGGCGACTGCGCGACGCGGGGCTGACCCAGGTACTCATCAACACTCCCATGGGCGAGCCCGGGACGCCGACCCGCTCGGGGCTGGCCTGCATCCCCGGCCTGGAGGGCGAGTTCCGGACCGGAGTCGAGCGCGGTCTGGAGTACGCGACCGAGCTGGGCTGCGGCCTGTTGCACGTCGTCGGCGGCATCGTGCCCGACGGTGTGAGCCGTGACCGGGCGTTCGCGCGGTACGTCACCAACATCGGGTGGGCCGCGGAACGGGCCCGGGGAACCGGAATCCGGATCGTGCTGGAAGCGCAGAACAAGCGCGACTGCCCCGGGTTCGTCCTGGAGTCCCAGGAGCAGGCGGCCGCGGTGGCGGAGGCCGTCGGCGACGAACACGTGGGCCTGCTGCTCGACTTCTACCACCTGCAGATCGACGAGGGGGACCTGATCGGCACGTACCGCCGTGTCCAGGACCGGGTGCGGCACCTCCAACTCGCGGACGTTCCGGGGCGCCACGAGCCGGGGACCGGAGAGATCGGCTGGCGCGCCGTGCTCCGGGCCGTCGCCGACTCCGGATACCAGGGCTGGATCGGCTGCGAGTACGCACCGGCCGGCGGGACCGCGGCGGGTCTGGACTGGATGCGGCACGTCGGGGAGGCGGCGGCATGACCGGACCCCGGATCGCGCTGATCAGTGCCGTGGCCGGGGCGATGGCCCCGGCCGCCGAGGCACTGGGCACGGGCTTCCCCGAGGCGGAGCTGTGGCACCTCCTGGACGACCGGCTCCTGTCGGACGCGGACGGGCCCGCCGGTCTGAGCGGCTCGCTGCGCGCCCGGATGCGTCGCCTCGTCGAGCACGCGGTGGCCGGAGGCGCCGATGCCGTTCTGCTGACCTGTTCGCTCTACGGGGTGGTGGCACAGGAGCTGGACGCTGTGAGCGCGGTTCCGGTCCTGGCTCCGGACCGAGCGGCGTTCGAGCTGCTGACGACGGGCGGGCACCAACACGTCCTGGTGATCGCCTCGCTGGAGGCGGCGCTCCAGGACTCCACGGACCGGCTGCGCGTCGCTCTGGCCCGGCACGCACCGGAAGCGGGCAGCCGGGTGTCCGGGGTCGTGGTGCCCGGAGCCCTCACGGCGGCGGGGGACATCGAGGACCTGGTGCGGGTGCTGGCCGCGGCGGCGTCCGAGCCGGCCGCCACGGCCGACGCCGTCTTCCTCGCCCAGTACTCGCTGGCCCCGGCGGCCCGCGCACTCGCGGTGGCCCTGGGGGTGCCGGTGGTGTCCGGTCCGACGAGTGCCGCGCATGCGTTGCGCGCGCTCCTGAAGGGCGACTGAGCGGCTCGTAGGCCGGCCGGCGGCCATGCCCGTCACCGGCACGGCTCCGCCCGCATCGCCCCGGTGCGCCTCCCCCGCGTCGCCCTGGCACGCCTTCCCCGCGTCGCCTCAAGCCGGCGCGCCCGCGCCCGCGTCCACGTCTTCACCGCGATCCCTCCTCCACGGCCCGCTTGCGGGTCAACTCCCCTGCGAACAGAGAGGTTTGGCGTGGCCCCCTCATCTGACGTCGGTCTGCTGGTCACCGGCTTCGTCGGCATTGTCATCGTCGTCCTGCTGATCACGACACCGTTGAAGGTCCACCCGTTCCTGGCGCTGGTGATCGGCGCGCTCGGAATCGGGCTCGTCGCCGGCGAAGCGCCCGCGGCCGTCGTCCGGTCCGTCACCACGGGGGCCGGCGGCACCCTGGGGCAGACGGGCCTGATCCTGGTGCTCGGCACCATCCTCGGCACCGTACTCGCCGAGTCCGGTGCCATCGGGCGGCTGGCCACCACACTGACCCGGGGCCGCTCGCTGCGCACCATCCCGTGGATGGTGAGCCTGCTGGCCCTGATCGTGGCGCTCCCCCTCTTCTTCGAGGTGGCCCTCGCGGTGCTCCTTCCGCTCCTGTTCAGCATCGCCAGAGAGGTCGAGACCTCGCTCCTGGACAGCGAAGGCCGCGACGCGAAGGGCCGGAGGACCTCGCCCTACCTGCTCGTCGGCGTCCCGGCCCTCGGCACCGTCGCCTCGGTCCACGCGCTGGTGCCACCCCATCCGGGGCCGACCGCCGCGGCGACGGCCGTCCACGCCGATGTGGGTACCGTCATCGCGTACGGGCTGCCGATCGCCGTCATCACGATGGTGGTCTCCGGGCAGTTCCTCGCCGGCCCGATCGCGCGCCGGATGTTCCCGGTGCCACCGCCCAGACTGGTCGAGCAGTTCGCGCTCAAGGAGACCGACGACCGGACACCCCCCGGCATCGCCCTGTCGGTCGTGCCCGTGGTGCTTCCGCTGATCCTGGTCGTGGGCCAGTCGGTGGTCACCGTCGGCGACTGGAAGGGGAGTTGGGCCGACGCGGTCGCCTTCGTCGGCCAGCCGGTCGTCGCCCTGCTCATCGCGGTGCTCATCGCCGTCGCAGGGCTCGGCTGGGCGCGGGGAGTACGCGGTCAGCAGCTGAAGGGGCAGGTCGACGACAGCATCGCGGCCATCGCCCCGATCCTGCTCATCATCGGCGGGGGCGGCGCCCTGAGCGGTGTCATGGTGGACTCCGGGATCGGCAGGGCGATCGCCCACCTCACCCACGGCCTGGGCATCTCTCCGCTGATCCTGGCGTGGCTGATCGCGGCTCTGATCCGGCTCTCGGTCGGCTCCGCGACGGTCGCCATCATCACCGCGTCCGGCATCGTCGCGCCCATCGTGGCCGACAGCCCGGGGCTGCACCCGGCGCTGGTCGTCCTCGCCCTCGGCTGCGGCTCGATCATCTTCCCGCACATCAACAACGCGGCTTCCTGGCAGGTCAAGGAGAGCTTCGGCATGTCCCTGAAGGACATGTTCCAGAGCTTCACGGTGATCGAGACCACCGTGTCGGTGCTCGGCCTCGGCTGCGTACTCGCCGCGTCCGCCCTCATCCAGTGACCGGCCGACGACGGCCGGTGAGACGGAAGGAACGAATCAACATGATCGGCGTGATCGCCGACGACGTCACCGGTGGCACCGACGTCGCGGCCGCCCTGCGACGCCAGGGACTGCGTACCCAGCTCTGCTTCGGCTTGCCCGCCGGGCTCCCGGCGCGCTATCCCGCCGACGCCACGGTGATCTCCCTCAAGACGCGAACGTCCCCTGTGCTGGAGGCAGTTGAGGAAAGCAGGGCCGCCGCCCGGTGGCTCATCCGTTCCGGAGCCGGTCAGCTGTACTTCAAGTACTGCTCCACCTTCGACTCCACCGACCGGGGCAACATCGGCCCGGTCCTGGACGCGCTCGGCGAGGAGGTGGCCGACGGCCGCCCCGTCGTCACCACGCCGAGCTCCCCGGAACACGGCCGCACCCAGTACCAGGGCTACCTCTTCGTGGACGGCGTCCTGCTCGCCGAGTCCCCCATGCGCCACCACCCCCTCACCCCCATGCGGGACTCCTACCTCCCGCGGCTGCTCGACGCCCAGTCGGCACACACGGGCTGCGCGGTTCTCGACCACACCGTCGTCGCGGGAGGATCCGACCGGATCGCGGCCGCCCTCCGCCAACACGCGGGCCACACGCGGTACTTGCTCGCGGACGCGCTCACCGATGCCGACCTGTACGCGATCGCGCGGGCCTGCGTCGAACTGCCGCTGCTCGCGGGGGCGGCCGGGCTTGGCGGAGCACTCGCCAAGGTGCACGCCGAGCGGATCCCCTCCCTACGGGACGCCCCGGCATCTCCGGCGCCGCGTCCGGAGGGACCCGCCGTCGCCCTCGCCGGAAGCTGCTCCCGGCGCACCCTGGAACAGATCGACGTCATGCGCTCGGCGGGCCGCCCCGTCCATCCGCTCGACCCCCTGGCCGAGCAGGACCCGGACCGGCTCGCCGGGCAGGCGCTGGCTTGGTACGACGGGCTCGGCAGCGACGCATCCGCGGCGGGAGCACTGATCCACTCCTCGATGCCGCCCCCGGCACTGCGTGCCGTGCAGGACGCCCTCGGCGCGGACCGGGCCGCTTCGATCCTGGAGAGCACGCTCGGCCGCATCGCCACGGGGCTGGCCGCGCGCGGGGTGACTCGGATCGTCGTCGCCGGAGGGGAGACGTCCGGCGCGGTCGTCACGGCCCTCGGCATCGAAGGCGGGCAGGTGGGCGCCGAAGCCGCCCGGGGAGTCCCGTGGATCCACACCGCCGCCGGACTCAACGTCCTTCTCAAGTCGGGGAACTTCGGCGAAAGGGACCTGCTGCTCACCGCCACGGCTGCGGGAGCCACCACCGGACGGACCCGCGCATGACGTGCTCCGAACGGACCGCCGCGGGCGAGGACATCGTGCGGACCGCACGTTCGCTGTTCTCCCGCCGTCTCACCCACGGCCGCACCGGCAACCTCTCCGTGTGCATCCCGCAGGGCATCCTGGTGACTCCCACCGGATCAAGCTTCGGCACGGTCACCGTGGGCCAGCTCTCCCTGATCGACGCCCAGGGCCGCCATCTCGACGGCCCACCGCCTTCCAAGGAGGCCGCGCTGCACGCGGCGGTGCTGCGCGCCCGGCCCACCGCACGGGCCGTCGTCCACACCCACTCCACCCATGCGGCGGCCGTCTCCTGTCTCGCCGAGCTCGACCCCGAGAGCGCCCTGCCACCCCTGACCGCCTACTTCGCCCTGCGCGTCGGCCGCCTCCCGCTCCTCCCGTACTACGCACCGGGCGACGGGCACCTGGCGGACGCGGCAGAGCAGGCGGCCCGGTTCGGACACGCCGTCCTCCTACGCAATCACGGACCCGTAGTCGCCGGCCGCGACCTGGCGACGGCCCTGGACGCGCTGGAGGAACTGGAGGAGACGGCCCGGCTCTTCCTGCTGCTGCGCGGCATGCCGACCCGGCCGCTCACCGAGGCCGAGCAGGCCGCCCTCACGCCACCCGCGTAGCTCGTGGCCCAGCTCCGCACCAACGCCGCCGCACCCGTCGACCGGACGGCGGCCCCGAGAGAAGGAAGCGAACACATCGTGCGCGACAGCATCCGCCCCGCCGACTCCGCGAAGCCCCAGAACGGACCCGCCCGGCAATCCGTCACCCTCTTCAGCGCCCTGGCCGTGCGCAAGGCCCTGGACGAGGTCGTGCTGCCCGACTTCACCCGGCGGACCGGGGTGGCCGTGAGCGCCGTGTTCGATCCCACGGTCCAGCTCGTGCGCCGGATCGACGCGGGTGACCCGTTCGACGTCCTGATCGGCGTCACCGACTCGTTCCACCCGCTCGTGGAACGCGGCTTGCTGGACCCCACTACACGAACCTCCTTGGCTCGTACGGGAGTTGGCCTGGCCGTCCCCTTCGGAGCGCCGCGCCCGGACATCAGCACGCGCGCCGCCCTCGTCGCGACGCTGCGGGCCGCCCGCAGCGTCGCCTACTCACGGACCGGCGCGAGCGGCCTGTACTTCGCCCAACTCCTGGACGACCTGGGCATCGCCGAGGAGATCAACGCCAGGGCGACCATCATCGAGAAGGGCTTCATCGCCGAGGCCGTGGTCGACGGGCGGGCCGACATAGCCGTCCAGCAGTTGAGTGAGCTGCTCTTCGTCCCCCGGGCGGACATCGCGGGACCACTTCCCGAAGAAGTGCAGCACTACAGCCACTTCTCGGCGATCCTGAGCACCGGCTCCGCAGGCTCCACCGCGGCCCGCTCGCTGCTGGCCCACCTGCGCGGACCACTCGCCGCCGAGGCCTACGCGGACACCCTGCTCGAAGCGGTTGCCGAAGGCCGGGGCTGAGCACCCGGGGGCCGGCGCTCCCCGCCCCCCCGATTCCCCGTTGCGCCGGGCCCGGCGTGTGGCGGTCTCAGTGCGTGCCGGGTTCCAGAATCCGGGCCTTCGCCTCGGCGAGGTGACGGCGCATCAGCTCTGCCGCGCCTTCCGCGTCCCGGCGCTCCAGGGCCTGATGGATCAGGCGGTGCTCCCCCGCCGCGTGCGCGGCGCCGGTCCGGCCGCGCTTGCTGAACATCCGGAAGCGCTGCACATGGCCGCCGAGCGCGAGCAGCGCCTGTTCGAGGAAGGGGTTACCGCTCTGGGCGGCGATCAGCCGGTGGAAGGCGTCGTCGGCCCGCCAGTAGTGCTGGAACCCCTCGGTGCGGGTGTCGGCACTCGACGCCGAGCCGTCCAGCTCGTCGACCGCGGCACCCAGCGTTTCGAGGAACTCGGGTGTGGCCCGAAGCCCGGCCTCCAGCGTCAGGGCGGGTTCGAGTACCGCCCGGGCCTCGAAGAGCTTGCCGATCTCGCGGTCGCTCAGCGCATCGGCGACCCGGTAGCCCTTGAGGGCCTCGCGCCGCACCAGGCCGGTGTGCTCAAGGCGGGCCAGCGCCTCACGCAACGGGGTCTGGCTGACGTCGAGTTCACGCGAGAGCGCACCGATGTTCAGCGGCGAACCCGCGACCCTCTCACCGGCGATGAACTGATCGAGCAGCACCTTGTACATACGATCGGCAAGGGGCTCACGTACGGGACCGGACTTCGTCGACACCATCATCCTCGCGCGATTCGTACAGGATCAGTCTCAGTGATGTGCAAAAGACATGAATCATATACCCGAGATCCTTTCCGCATCGCGGCACGTCGACGGCCCGGACGGGGAGCTCCGTACGCGGGCGGTCACGGCACCATCCAGCCCAGTACGGATGTGGACTGGAGCCAGGCGAGGACGCACAGGACGGTGAGGACGGCCAGGCTCCAGCCGATCACCTTGCGCAGGACGTCCCCCTCACGGCCGGTCAGTCCCACGGCCCCGGCGGCGATGACGAGGTTCTGCATCGCGGCGGCCTTGCCCTGTACCCCGCCGGTGCTGTTGGTGGCCGCCGCGAGCAGCGGGGAGATGCCGACGTGCTGGGCCGCGGTCACCTGCATCGCCCCGAACAGGGCGTTGGAGGAGGTGTCGGAGCCGGTGAGGGCCACCCCGAACCAACCGAGCAGCCCGGACAGCAGGGCGAAGAGCCGGCCCGCACCGGCGAGCCATACGCCGAGCGACACGGCCATCCCGGCCAGGTTCATGACGTAGGAGAGAGCGAGGACGCAGCTGACGGTGAGGGCGGCCCAGCGGATCTGCCGCAGGGCTTCGCCGTAGCAGCGCAGCGCACGCCGGGCGGGCACCCGCAGCACCCACGCGCTCACGACTCCCGTGAGGAGCAGCAGCGTTCCGGCCGCGCCGAGCCAGCCGAAGTCGAAGGTGGCGATGGCCACCGGTCGCCCGCTCGCGCTCACCACGTGCAGTCCGGGCCAGATGAAGGACACGTCCTGGGCGTCGACGAACCGTGCGACGGGGCCGTCGTAGGAGACGAGGGAGAAGAGGAGCGTGAGCAGCGCGTAGGGGAAGTAGGCGCGGAGCACTTCGCGGCGGTGATCGACGGGCGGAACCGGGGCGCTGGGCACGTCGGCGACGGGCGGGGGCACCAGGGGCGCCGCGGCGGCGAGGGCGAAAGCCGGCTCCGGCTCCGGTTGCGCGGGGAGGCGGGGCGCGACGGGCGCGCGGCTCCCGGCGCCGGGACCGGGGTCCGGAGGGTGCGGCGGGCGGCGCACGCGCAGCACCAGGATGACCGCGCCGGCCGAGACGAGCGCGGCCACGAGGTCGGTGAGCTGGTAGGCCAGGTGGTTGGAGCACAGGTACTGCCCCGCGCCGAAGCCCGCTCCCGCGGCGAGGGCGATCGGCCACAGCTCGCGCAGTCCGCGGCGGCCGTCGAGGATGAAGAGGAGGACGAACGGCACCAGGGAGGCGATCACCGCGGACTGCCGTCCCACCATGGCGCCCAGTTCCGCGGCGGGGTACGAGGTCACCTTGGCGAGTGCCTGAATGGGGTTGCCCACCGAACCAAATGCGGCGGGCGCGGTGTTGGCGAAGGTGGCGATCGCCGCGGCCTTCAGCGGCGGCTGCCCGAGGCCCACCAGAATGACCGAGGTGACGGCGATGGGAGTGCCGAATCCGGAGAGCGATTCGATCATCGCCCCGAAGCAGAAGGCGATGAGGACGGCCTGGATGCGAGGGTCGTCGGAGAGCCGGGCGAAGCTACGGCTGATGACGGCGTCGTGCCCGGAGGCGCGCTGGAGGCGGTTGATCCACACGGCGCCGAGCACGATCCACACGATCGGGAAGAGGCCGAAGGCGGCACCCTCGGTCGCGCCGAGGGCCGCCTGTCCGGCCGGCATTCCGTAGACGGCGACGGCGGTCACGACAGCGGTGGTGAGCCCTGCGAGGGCCGCCCAGTACGCCTTGACGCGCAGGACGCCGAGCAGCACGAGCAGTACGAGGAGCGGGGTCGCGGCGAGGAGTGCGGTGAGGGCAGGGTGGTCCAAGGGGTCGGTGATCTGGCGATACACGGAGTTCTCGCTTTCTGCGGCCGGGAAGGAGGTGGCGGCAAGAACGCTCGATCCGTCTGCGGAGGGACACGCAGACACACAGACACGGTCATTGATTCCGCATCGCGGAACAATGCTTCCGATTGGTGTCACAGCTTGAGAGCACTCCGGAACTTCGTCAAGGGGTCAGGTCAACAACTCCCCCCGAGCGGACTGGAGTTGGCGTTCCCCAGTGCATGGCCGAGGCGTTCCGCCGCCACCACCACCATGGCCGCGAACTGCGCACCGGAGGCATCGGTCATCCGGCTGGTCGGCACGTTCACGCTCAGGCTCGCCACCGGCAGGCCGTCGACACCGAGCACCGCCGCCGCGACGGCCGACACGTCCGCGCGCCACTCACCGCTGTTGATCGCGTAACCGCGGCGTCGCACCTCGGCGAGTTCGGCGCGCAGCCGGTCGGGATCGGTGATGGTCGTTGCCGTGAACTCGGCCAGTTCGCGCACCAGTTGGCGCTCCAGTGTCGCGACGGGGCCGGCGGCGAGGATCGCCTTCCCGTTGGCCGAGGCGTGTACGGGCAGGTCCTGGCCCAGCGGCAGCACGATGCGCACCGGCTGGCTGGTCTCAAGACGCTCGATGAGGACGACCCGATCACCCTCCGGCACGGCCAGGTGGACGGTCTCCCCGCACTGTCGGCGCAGCTCCTCCATCACCGGCACCGCCGCGTCCCGCAGCCCCAGTTCACCAGTGGCACGCCGGCCCACGTACAGGGCCTTGGCGGTGACCGCCCAGCGGGTCGGCGTTCCGGCCGCCGGGCGGATCCAGCCCGCTTCGTGCAGCGTGAGCAGGCTGCGCTGCACCGAGCTCTTGGGCAGCTCCATGGCGCGGGCGAGCTCGGCCACGCCGATCGGCTGCCGCTCGGCGATCTCCTCCAGCGCCCTGAGCGCATTGAGCACGTTCTGCATCCTTGACTCCCCTTGGACGACGACCCTACGCTCGTGCGTGCCATGGAACGGTACGCTGTGCCGCTGAACGGCACAATGCCTCAAGGGGAGTTGGCCGATGCCATCCCGAACAGGACGTCATTTCCTGCAGATCCCCGGCCCCACCAACATTCCCGACCGCGTGCAACGAGCCATCGCGGCGCCGACCATCGACCATCGCGGCCCCGAGTTCGCGGAGCTGATGCTCCGTCTCCTTCCGCTCCTTGAAGCGGTGTTCGGCACCAGGGGTCCCGTCGTCATCTATCCCGCATCGGGTACGGGTGCCTGGGAGGCGGCACTGGTCAACACCCTCAGTCAGGGCGACCGCGTGCTCTGCTTCGAGACCGGCCACTTCGCGACGCTCTGGCACCGCATGGCGCGCTCGCTGGGCCTCGACGTCGACCTCGTACCCGGCGACTGGAGGCACGGCGCCGACCCCGAGGCGCTTCGGCTGCGCCTGGCCGCCGACCCCCGGCACACCATCAAGGCCGTCTGCGTCGTGCACAACGAAACGTCCACCGGCGTGACCAGCCGCGTCCAGGAGCTGCGGCGCGCCCTCGACGAGGCCGGACACCCCGCCCTGTTGCTCGTCGACACCGTCTCCTCGCTGGCCTGCATCGACTACCGGCATGACGAGTGGGGTGTCGACGTGACCGTGGCCGGGTCGCAGAAGGGGCTCATGCTGCCGCCGGGCCTCGGGTTCAACGCGATCGGCGAACGTGCCCTCGCCGCGGCGAGGACGGCCCGCCTGCCGAAGTCCTTCTGGGACTGGCAGCCGGTGCTCGACGCCAACGAACACGGCTTTTTCCCGCACACCCCCGCCACCAACCTGCTGTACGGCCTCGACGAAGCCCTGCACATGCTTCGCGAGGAGGGCCTCCCCGAGGTGTTCGCCCGCCATGCCCGGCACGCCGCCGCGACCCGAACCGCCGTTGAGGGGTGGGGACTTGAGGTGCTGTGTCTCGATTCCCGGGAGCACTCGGGGTCCCTCACGGCCGTGCTCCTTCCCGAGGCGCACGACGCCGACAAGGTCCGTGAGGTCATCCTCGACCGCTTCGACATGTCACTGGGCGCGGGACTCGGCCGTCTTGCCGGACGTGTCTTCCGCATCGGGCATCTGGGCCACCTCAACGACCTCACCCTGGCGGGTGCTCTGGCCGGCGTGCAGATGGGTCTCCAGCTCGCAGGCGTCCCCGTCCCGTCGGCCGGGCTCGATGCGGCACTGGACGTGCTGCGTGCCGGGTGACCGGTGCCGCACGTCCGCCCACCCCGCACCTCACCAAGGACCCGAAGACCCGAGGAGCACCCCTCATGCCGGCAGCCGGAGACGTCACACCGCCCGACCCTGCACTCGGCCCGTCCGACCCCGCGCTCGGCCCCGAACTGGAGGAGCGGCTGCGCCGGGCCCTCGACGGCGAGGTCCGGTTCGACCACTACACCCGACAGCTCTTCTCGCGCGACGCGAGCATGTACGCCATCACCCCGCTCGGAGTCGCCTTCCCGCGTACCGCCGACGACGTACAGGCGGCCGTCCAGGTCGCCGGGGAGCTCGGCGTGCCGATCGTGCCGCGCGGCGCGGGCACCAGTCTCGCGGGGCAGACCGTCGGGGCCGGTCTGGTACTCGACCTGTCGCGGCACCTCGACTCGATCCTGGAGGTCGACCCCGAGGCACGCACCGCACTGGTCGAACCCGGTGTCGTGCAGGAGCACTTGAACCGGTCCGCAGCACCGCACGGGCTCATGTTCGGCCCCGACACCTCCACCAGTGACCGCGCCACCATCGGCGGCATGATCGGCAACAACTCGGCCGGCAGCGGGTCCCTGCGGCACGGCATGACCATCGATCACGTACGCGGTCTCGACGTGGTGCTCTCCGACGCCGGCCGAGCCCACTTCGCCCCGCTCGACGAGCCGGAGCGACTGCGCCGGGCATCGTCGTCCACGCTCGATGGCCTGATACACCGTCAGTTGCCTTTGCTCGTGGCCGAGTACGAGCAGGCAATCCGCGAGAGCACCCCGGAGTTCTGGCGGCGCGCCTGCGGATACCGGCTTGAGCGGCTCCTCGATCCGGCCGCCCGTTTCGACCTCGCTCGGTTCGTGGTCGGCTCGGAAGGCACCCTCGCCATCGTCACGCGCGCCCTGGTCGACCTCGTGCCGCGCCCGGCCCATACGGTCATCGCCGTGGGCCACTTCACCTCGGTCGCCCACGCCGTGGCCGCCACCGAGGACGCGCTCGCCTGCGACCCGGCCGCGGTGGAGCTCCTGGACCGCACGATCCTGGACCTGTCACGCCGACGGATCGAGTACGCGGCGCTCGGCTCCCTCCTCAGCGGTGACCCGGGGGCCCTGCTCTTCGTCACGTTCAGCGGCGCCGACCGGGCCCAGCTGTCGGGCAGCCTCGATCGGCTCACTTCGCTGTGGCGGGCCCACCAGCACGGCTATCACACGCTGACCGCGAGGACACCACGGGAGCAGCGCGCGCTGCTCACCGTCCGCAAGGCGGGCCTCGGGCTGCTGATGGCCGCGAGCGAAGGCAGCCGGCGCCCCCTGGCCTTCGTCGAGGACACCGCGGTCGATCCCGCCCACCTGGCGGACTACACCCGACGCTTCCAAGCGGTCCTCGACCGGCACGGCCTGACGGCCGGGTTCTACGGGCACTGCTCGGTCGGCTGTCTGCACATCCGCCCCTTCGTCGATCTCGCCGAGCCCGCACAAGTGGCCACCATGCGCGAAGTCGCGGAAGAGATAAGGGACTTGGTCACGGAGTACGGCGGAGTCAACTCCAGCGAGCACGGTGACGGCCTCGCGCGCAGCGAGTTCAACCCTCTGGTCTTCGGCGCGGATCTGTACGAGGCCATGCGACGCGCCAAGCAGCTCTTCGATCCGCGCGGCCTGCTCAATCCCGGCAAGATCGTGGACGCGCCGCCGATGACCGAGCACCTGCGCGACGCGTCCCTGCCGCCCGCCGTGCCGGTGCGCACCCGCCTGGACTTCGAGGTCGTCGGCGGGATGCGCGGCGCGGCGGACCGGTGCATGAACATCGGCCAGTGCCGCAAGAGCGGCACCGGCGCCATGTGCCCCTCCTACATGGCCACGCACCAGGAGGAGCACTCCACGAGAGGCCGGGCGAACGCCCTGGTCGCCGCGTTGTCCGAGCCAGATCCACGCCGGGCTCTCGGCGACGAGCGGCTGCACGAAATCCTCGACCTGTGTCTCATGTGCAAGGCCTGCAAGAGCGAGTGCCCGCTCGGCGTCGACATGGCAGCCCTGAAGGCAGAAACCCTGTCCCACCATCACGATCTCCACGGCACACCGTTCAGGAGCCGCCTCTTCGGCGCGATCCGGCTGCTCCAGCGCATCGGTTCGGCGACGGCTCCGCTCTCCAACCTCCCGGGTCGCAGCCGCCCGCTGCGGCGCCTGCTGGAGCGCTGGCCGGGCATCACCGCCGCCCGCCCGCTGCCCACGTTCGTCCGGGAGAATCTGGTCCGCTGGTTCCGTCGGCACGCCTCCGCGCCGGGCCGCCCGTCGAGTGCCCCGACGGGTGAACTCACCTTCCTGGCCGACTCGTTCACCACGTACACCGAGCCCGCCATCGGCCGGGCCGCCATCGAACTCCTGGAATACGGCGGCTGGCGCGTCCATCTCGTGCACCAGGGCTGCTGCGGCCGCTCCAGCCTGTCCAAGGGGCTGCTCGACGACGCCAAGCGCACCTCCGCCCGGCTGTCCGAGGCCCTCGCCGCGAGCGGCGCACCGGATTCGCCGATCACCGGCTGCGAGCCGTCCTGTCTGATGACCCTGCGGGACGAGCACCTCTCGCTCCATCCGGGGTCCGCGCGGGCCCTGGCGGTGGCAAGCCGGGTCCGGCAGTTGGAAGAAATCCTCGGCGAGGCCCTCGACAGCGGCCGGCTGCGGCTGCGCGACACCGCTTGGCCGACCGGGCGGCGACTGCTCTACCAGGGGCACTGCCACCAGAAGGCCGAGGTCGGCACCGCCGCGACACTCGCGCTGCTCCGCCGCATCCCGGGCGTGGAGGTCGTCGAGCTCGACGCGGGCTGCTGCGGCATGGCGGGCTCCTTCGGCTTCGAGACGGAGCACTACGCGCTGTCCATGGAAGTCGGCGCCGACCGTCTGCTGCCCGCCGTGCGGGCCGAACCCGCCGAGACCCTGATCGTCGCGAGCGGCGTCTCCTGCCGCCAGCAGATCCAGCACGGCACCGGGCGCAGGGCGTGGCATCCGGTGGAGCTCATCAGGGCGGTGGCCGAGCCGGGGTGACGGGCGGACGACGCCGGCTCCACAGGGCCCGGCCAACTGTCCTGCCCGGACAAGTGTCCCATTGGGACATTTTGAGGAGTACAGTCGGAGGCATGAACAGCGCGGAGGGCCGACGGGTCCGCAAGGTCAAGGAGAGCCGCGAGGCCATGGCGGAAGCCGCCGTGGACCTGGTGCTCGAACACGGCCTCGACCGGATCACCGTCGAGGCCATCAGCGAGCGCGTCGACGTCTCGCGGCGCACGTTCTCGCGCTACTTCTCCGGCAAGGAGGACGCGGTCGTCGACCCGCTGCGCGCCGACTTCGCGCGGATCAACGCGGCGCTCGCCGCGCGCCCCGCCCGGGAGAACCCGCTCACGGCCTACCACCGCGCCCTGCACGACTGGCTCGACGACGAGCCGGCCGCCTGGCACCGGCGGCCCCGGTCGGGCGAGCTGCTGCGGCTGCTCCACCAGGAGCCGTCGCTGCTCGCCGCCTACGGCCACGTCCGGGACGAAGCCCAGAACACCTCGGTGCGGATCGTCGCGCGGCGCCTCGGCGTCGATCCCGATGAGGAGCTGCGTCCCGCTCTGGCGGTCTCGCTCGCGGTCGGCGCGTTCGGCACGGCCGTGCGGTTCTGGATCGCGCCGGGCAGCGCCGCCCCCCTCCCCCAGCTGATCGACGCGGCGTTCGCGGCCCTGGCCGCCGAGCCCGCACCCCGCCCCACCCGCAAGTGAAACCAGGTACCACCATGTCCACGAGCACCACCAGCACGAGCGTCGAATTCGCCGGGAAGACCGCACTGGTCACCGGTGCCGCCTCCGGGATCGGCCTCGAAGTGGCCCGCCGTCTCGCCGCCGGCGGCGCGGCCGTCGTCGTCGCCGACCACAACGAGCAGGGCGCGAAGGAGGCAGCCGAAGCCATCACCGCGGCCGGCGGCCGTGCCGCCGCCGTCGCCGTGGACGTCACGGACCCGGAGTCGGTGCGCGGCGCGGTCGACTTCTGCGTCGAGACGTTCGGCGCACTGCACCTGGCCGTCAACAACGCCGGGATCGCCGGCACCTCCGCCCCGACCGGCGACTACCCCGTCCAGGACTGGCAGCGGGTCATCGACACCAACCTCAACGGCGTCTTCTACTCGCTTCGTTACGAACTTCCCCAGCTCCTCGCGTCGGGCGGCGGCGCCGTGGTCAACATGTCGTCGATCCTCGGCAGCAACGGCTTCGCCGGTTCCGGCGCCTACTCCGCCGCCAAGCACGCCGTCGTCGGCCTGACCAAGTCCGCCGCCGTCGAGTACGCCGCCCAGGGCATCCGGATCAACGCCGTGGCCCCCGGCTTCATCGACACCCCCCTGCTCCGGGGCGCGCAGGAGGCGCGCGAGCACCTGATCTCGCTGCACCCGCAGGGGCGGCTCGGCACCGCGGAAGAGGTCGCCGAGCTCACCCTGTTCCTGCTCTCGGACCGCGCCTCGTTCATCAACGGCAGCTACCACCTCGTCGACGGCGGTTACGCGGCCCGCTGACCGACGCCCACGGCAGGGCGTACGGCGACAAGGGATCAACCAGAAGTGAGCACAGGAAGAGAGACACAGAGCATGTCAAATCAGGCCCGGATGAAGGCCGTTCAGTACCGCAGCGTCGGCGCGGCCCCCGAGGTCGTCACCGTCGCCCGCCCTGAGCCGGGACCCGGTCAGGTGCTCCTGAAGGTGACCGCCGCCGGCGTGTGCCACTCCGACATCGCCGTGATGAGCCTGCCCGCCGAGGCCCTCGCCTTCCCGCTGCCGCTCACGCTCGGGCACGAGGGCGCGGGAACCGTCGCCGCCCTGGGCGACGGCGTCACCGGCTTCGAGGTGGGCGAATCCGTAGCCGTGTACGGGCCGTGGGGCTGCGGGAACTGTCTGATGTGCGCCCAGGGCAAGGAGAACCTCTGCCTGCGCGCTGCCGAGCTCGGTATCCTTCCGCCCGGCCTGGGAGCACCCGGTGCGATCGCCGAGTACCTCCTCGTGGACGACCCCCGCCATCTCGTTCCGCTCGGCGACCTCGATCCGGTCACGGCCGTTCCGCTGACCGACGCGGGGCTGACGCCGTACCACGCCATCAAGACCTCCCAGCCGAAGCTCACCCCCGGCAGCACCGCCGTGGTCATCGGCACCGGTGGTCTGGGTCACGTGGCCATCCAGCTCCTGCGCGCCCTGACGCCGGCGCGGGTCATCGCCCTGGACGTGAGCGAGGACAAGCTCGCCCTCGCCCGCGAGGTCGGCGCGCACGAGACCGTTCTGTCGGACCAGAACGCGGCGGCCAGGGTACGCGAGCTCACCGGCGGCCTGGGCGCCCAGGCCGTGTTCGACTTCGTGGGCGCGCCCCCCACCGTCACCACCGCGACGGCCTGTGCCGCCGTGGAGGCGGACGTGACCATCGTGGGCATCGGCGGCGGTGCCGCGCTGGTCGGCTTCGGCACGACGCCCTACGACGCGGCGGTCCGCGCACCCTACTGGGGATCACGCGCCGAGCTGATCGAGGTGCTCGACCTGGCACGGGCCGGCGCTGTCGACGTCCACGTGGAGACCTACTCGCTGGACGAGGCCCCCAAGGCGTACGAGCGGCTGCACCACGGCCTGATCAAGGGACGGGCCGTCATCCTGCCCAACGGCTGACGGGCCGCCCCGCCCGCACGGCCACGTCTTCACAGGCGGATCGGCACAGGCGGGTCCTCATGGGCGGGGTCCTCACAGGCGGGGTCCTCATGGGCGGTTCTCACGGGCGGTTCTCACCGGCCAGGGGCGAACATCCGGGTGAGTGTGCGTGACCCGGCCCCGCCCACGGCGTTCCTTGTGCGGTGCCCGGTGCGTTCCCGCGAGCGGCGCCGTCCCGGCCCGTCCAGCCCGTGAGGTTCCCCTGATGCCCCAGCGATCCGGTGCGACAGCCGTCGCCGCCGCCCTCTGCTCCCTCGCCCTCTTCGCAGCCGCCGCGCCCGCCTCGGCGGCACGAAGGGGCGGCGACCGTCCCGATCACAGCACCGTCGTGGGAGCCCTGGCGGCCACCGCGGTGTCCCCGGCCACCGCCAACTCCCGTCCCCCGGGCGCCCATACGGACCCCGACAGGCCCTGCTCGCCCGGCGCCGACCGGCGCGCACACCCCCGGCCCGTCGTCCTGATCCACGGCACCGCGGAGAACGCGTACGACAACTGGAACGTCATGGCTCCCGCCCTCGCCAACGCGGGCTACTGCGTCTACGCCATCAACTACGGCGCCACGGGCCCCCTCACCGCGCTCGGCGCGAAGGCGACGGGCCGCATCGAGGACTCGGCCAAGGAGCTGGCGGCCTACGTCGACCGGGTACTGCGGACCACCGGGGCCCGCGAGGTCGATCTCGTCGGGCACTCCCAGGGGGCGGGCCCCATGCCGCGGCAGTATCTGAAGTTCGAGGGCGGCGCCGCGAAGGTGCACCGGTTGATCGGGCTCGCTCCGGACAACCACGGAACGACCGTGAGCGGGCTCGGAGCCGTGCTGAAAGCGGTCGCCCCGGTGACCGACGCGGTTCTGGGACCCGCCGCGCTGGAACAGGTGGCCGGGTCACGGTTCCTGGCCCGCCTCAACGAGGGCGGTGACACCCTGCCCGGGGTGAAGTACACCGTCGTGGTCACCACCTACGACAAGGTGGTGACCCCGTACACCTCGGGCTTCCTCGCCGCCCCCGCCGACGACCCGGCAGCGGTCACCAACCTCACCCTCCAGGACGTGTGCCCGGGCGACTCGTCGGGCCACGTGGCCCTCTCCTACTCCCCCAACGCCGTCAACCTGACCCTGGACGCCCTCGACCCGGCCCATCGCTCCACCTGGACCTGCAAGGCCGTCCTGGCCGTACCCCCGCTGCCCTGAGCCGGACCGCGGGGGCCTGCGGCGGTCAGCGCAGCCACTGCTCCTGGTCGGCCGGGCGGTAGAGGGTGACCGCGCCGGGGAGCTTGTCGAGCACGAGGTGCCGGTAGGTCGCCTCCGTCACTTCGCCGTCGTACGCGAAGTGCGGCTCGCCCTCGATGACTTCGAGGTCGAGGCGGCGCACCTGGGCCGTCGTCAGGACCCGGGAACTGTGCAGGGTGCCGGTCAGTACGGCGAGGAGCAGCCGGGTCCGGGCCAGCGGGGTGCCGGCCTCCACCGCGCGGACGTCGAGCAGTCCGTCGTCGAGCTGGGTGCGGTAGGTGGGGGCGAAGCCGGCCGGATGGTAGATGCCGTTTCCCGCGAACAGCAGCCAGATGCGGCGGGGGCGGCCGTTGATGACGACCGAGAGCGGACTGCCCGTGGCAAGGACCTTGGCCAGGCCCACGGCGAGCGCGGGCCATTTGCCGATGCGCTTCTCCAGCCGCTCCCTGGCGTGGACGAGCTCCGAGTAGACGCCGATGCTGAATGTGTTGAGGAAGAGCTGCTGGTCCTCGCCGCTCGGGAACTCCTCGGGCGCATCGCCGGGCTCGTCCGTCGCCGGGTGCGTGCCGGGGCGTACGGGCGACGAGGCGCGGCCCACGTCGGCGGTGACCGCGTCGCCCGCCCGCAGCGCGCGGGCGACATCCTCCATGGTCTGGTTGCCGAGGTCCGCGGCGAAGTGGTTGAAGGTGCCGCCGGGGAAGACCGCGAGCGGCACACGGTGGCGGGCGGCCGTCGCGCTGCCCGCGTTCACGGTCCCGTCGCCGCCGCACACGCCGAGCGCCCCGCCGTCCGCGGCCGCCCGCGCCGCGGCCCGGTCGAGCAGGGCCAGCAGGTCGTCGCCGGGCTCGAAGACGGTGATGGCGGCCTCGGGCAGCAGGGCGCGCAGAGTCTCGGCGGTGTCCTTGGACCAGGCGACGCCGGAGGACGGGTTGACCACCAGCTGAAGGCCCTTGCCCTCCTTCAGCGCGGGCGCCGGCCTGCGCGGCGGGGCCGCGGCGGCCGCGGCCTCCGGCTTCACGGGCCACCAGCGGCACGTGAGCAGCGCCGCGCCCACCCCGACGATCGCCCCGGCCGCCGCGCGGCGCCGGTGGTCGAGCTCCCCGCCCGCGCGTACGTAGGCGAGGCCCGCGGCGAACGGCAGCACGGCCAGGCCGTACCGGGGCGACTCCACGACCACGCCCGCGGCGAAGGCGGCGGCCGACGCCATCGGGCTCGACGGCAGGGAAGCCGTGCTCGGGCGCGGGAAGATGCCGGGGAGCGCGTCCAGGACGGGCCGGGAGCTGCGGGCAGCCGGCTTGGCCAGTGTGTGGTTGACGGCCGCGACGATCGCCACCGAGCCGATGCCGCGCAGTGCCGCGCGGCGGGCGCTCCTACCGCCGGACAGGCCCAGGACCGCTGCCGCGCCCAGCCATACGGCGTCGTGTTCGGCCGCCTTGCGCAGCAGCCGGGTCGCCGAACTCCCGCGTACGGAGGGCGACTTGGTGAGGGAGCTCAGGCGGCTTGCCAGTTCCCCCGCTTTCTGCAGCCCGTGTGCTGTCTGCGGCCGTCCAGGTCGCTTCATGCGCTCGCCACACCCCTGAACCTCAAGAATCCGCTGCGTACGGCCGGGTCCGGCCGTATCAACGCCCCAGCCTACCGGGGGCGGCGATGGCGCTCTGCAGCGCGGCGAGCCCGGTGGCCAGTGCCCGGCGGTCCGCCTGCGGCATGGCCTCGACGGCCAGCGTCAGGGTCGCCTCGCGTTCGCTGCGGATTCGCTCCAGGTGGCGCCGGCCGCCGGCGGTCAGGCGCAGGCTGACTTCGCGCCGGCTGTCGGGGCAGGGCAGCCGTTCCAGGAACCCGGCGGCCTGCAGCCGGTCACAGAGCCGGCTGACGGAGGGCGGGGCGGTGCGCAGGAGTTCGCCGAGGGCCCGCATGCGTATGCCGTCGTTGCGGTCCACGAGGTACATCAGACGCAGCTGCGGGGTGGACACCGAGGTCGTGGTGACGGTGTCGCGGGCCTGCTGCCACAGCAGGTCGAGCAGGTCGACGACATCGCTCGTCGCGGGTGCCCACTCGGGATCGATCAGTTGGGGGTCGCGGTCTCGGTGAGGCATGGGCTCCCCCGTCGGCGTGCCCGGACCATTCCCGCGGGGTCGGGGCGGTCGGACCGGTCAGGCGCTGCTGTCCGGTCCGGTGGGGCGGGCCGGTATGGCTTCCTCCGTGTCCGCCCGGGATTCTCCCGGGCCGGAGGTCTCGCGTGCGGCGCCGGTGGGGAGCGCCGTCAGATGGTCCAGGCTACCCGTGATCGTCAGGAGCCGGTCGAGAGCGGGCGGGCGGTCCTCCAGGCGCAGAAGAACGTTGGCCGCGTCGGTGCGCCGCCGGATCATCAGGAGCACGGAGAGCCCGGTCGAGTCGATCGACCCGAGCCCCGCGCAGCCCAGGTGCAGCTCGCGCAGCCGGGGGCGGGCGGCCAGCTTGGCGGTGGCCGCGTCCAGAAGGAGGTCGGCGTTGTCGTAGTCGAGGTCGCCGAGCAGCTCTATGCGCACGACGGTCTCGGTGTCAACGGCCGTCAGTCTCAGGTGACTTGAAGGAAACGTGCTCACGGGTGGTTCCTGGCGGGTACGGAGTGGGCGGAGGGGGCGGCGAGCTGGTCGATGCCCAGCCGCAGGAGGCGCGTGGCGCGCGGGAAGTCCTTGAGTTCACCCGCCAGGAGGCGCAGTGCGGGCGGCAGGCTGTGCGCGGGCACGCCGCGCGCGGTGAGGATGCCGGCGGTCCAGGCGATGAAGTCGGTGAACAGGTCCGCATCGTCGAGGTAGAGGGCGGTGGCGAGGAAGTCCACGATGTGTGCCACGTCCTCGGCGGTCCGTTCCCGCTGGAGGTCGCTGTACCGCAGCATGGCGGGGAAGCCCTGGTCCAGTCCCCGCATCACGGCGCGGACCAGGCTGGTCCTGGTGCGCGTGACCATCGTGTATTCCTGGTCGTCCAGGTGCGGAAGATCGTCGATCGGCTGGTGGCCGGGCACGGGCCGCTTGAGCGGGTCACGCTGTATCCGGTCGGCGGCGGAGCGCGCGTCGGGCGCCCAGGCGTCCGCACCGAGCAGCTCGGCGTAGCGCCCGCCCGGCCCGAAGGCGGCACCGCCGACCACGACGGGGACGCCCACGGCCTGGCAGGCGGTGATCGTGGCGTGGGCGGTGGGCAGCCGGGTCGCGATGGAGCTGGAGAGCGCGACGAGTTCGGGCCCCGTGCGGTGCAGATGCGCGATGAGGTGCGGTACGGGGACCTGAGCGCCCAGGTAGTCGACGCGCCAGCCGCGCAGTCGGAGCACTTCGGCGAGGAGCCGGGCGGGCAGTGCGTGCCACTCCCCGTCCACGCAGGCCACGGTGATCCGCCCGCGTCCGGCGACGGTCCGGGAGGCCGCGTGCAGCGAGAGCGCCGCCACGGCACGGTCGTTGATGGCGGTCGCCGCGTGCTCCTGGGCCACGGTCATCCGGTTGGCGGCCCACTCCTCGCCCACCTTGAACTGGACGGGGGCGATGACGTCGAGCAGCACGCTCTCCGGGTCGGCGCCGTCGTCCAGGGCCCGCTGCACGAGGTCCGTCGCCGTGTACTCGTCGCCCGCGAAGACGGCGTCCCACAGGGCGGCTTCCAGATCCGCCGTGCGTCTGGGAGCCGAACGAAGTTCGGTACTCATGCGGTGAACCTGCCCCGTGTGTGGCCGTTCACCGCGCTCAGGTGGTGGCTGCGCGGTGCGGAGACCACGACGACCGCCATGTCGTCGTGCCGCCCGGTGCCGACCCATTGCGCGGCGACCATCTGGATGCGCTCGACGATGCCCTCGGCGGGCATGCCCGCGCACTCGGCCAGGACGCGCCGCAGTCGCTCCTCGCCGAACATGGCGTCGCCCATGGGGCCGCCCCGGGCCTCGGTGAACCCGTCCGTGTACAGGACGCAGGTCTCCCCCGGGGCCAGGAACAGGTCGGCGCTGTCCGCCCGGACCTCGGGGATCGCGCCGATCAGGGTGCCCCGGGTGTCGGCCTCCTCCACCTCACCGGTGGCGCGCACGACCAGCGGGGGCGGGTGGCCCGCGCTGGTGACCCGCATCCGGACCGAGCCGCCCTCCCGCACCGCGGACGCCAGGACCAGCGTGGCGAAGCGGGTGTGGTGGGAGTTCAGCAGGGCCATGTTGAGCAGGGCGAGCATCCGCTGGTGGTCGTCGGCGAGCGGCAGCAGGGCGTGCAGCGTGTTCCGGATCTTCCCGGTCAGCACGGCGGCTTCGAGGCCCTTGCCGCACACGTCCCCGAGCACCACGAGGGAGGGGGCGCCCTCGGTGCCCGCCGGGTGGACGTCGTAGAAGTCGCCGCCGATGCGTTCGTGGTCCTCCGAGGGGCGGTAGCCGCCCGCGAAGTCGACGCCGGACACCTGGTGCAGGGACGGCGGGAGCAACTCGCGCATCAGGACGTCGGTGATCGCCGACTGGTCCGCGTACAGGCGGGCGGCCGACATGGCCGCACCCGCCCGGGCCGCGAAGAGCCGGGCGAAGACCTCTTCCTCGGGGGTGAATCCGGGGCCGTCCGCGCGCCGCAGCAGGATCAGGGCGCCCGCCGGGACGCCGTGCCCTGGTAGCGGGGTGACCACTATCGAGCCGGGCGCTCCGAACCCCTCGGGCACCACCCAGTCCGGAACCGTACGGGGGTCGACCCAGCGGGTGGGCACCGGAGGGAAGCCCTGCAACGCCTCCACCAGGCCCGGCACGGACGCCGGGTCGGCGATCGCCGAGGACGCGACCGGGTTCCCGTCGCCCAGGCAGGTCACGATCGGCAGCCGGTTCCCGCGCATGGGGGCGATGACCAGCGCCGCGTCCGCCAGGTGCTCCGCGGCCATCTGCGCGGTGACGTTCGTGCAGCGGTCGAGGTTCAGGGACGACAGCAGCAGATTGGACGCCCTGCCCAGGAACGCCGTCCGCTCGCGTTCCCTGCGCAGTGCTTCCTCGGCCAGTCGGTGGTCCGTGGTGTCGACCAGCCACCACAGCACCGTGCCGCTGTCCTCGACCGTGGGATGCGCCTCGAAGACCCGGTCGCCCACCCGGCCCGACCACACGGCGGGCTCGGCGGCCGCGCCCTGCCGGGGAAGGCGCAACGCCGCGTGCGCCGAGGACAGCCAGTCCGGGACCGCGTCCGTCATCGGCGTACCGGGGCGCGCCCGCGGCAGAAGCGCACCCGCCGCCTCGTTGACCAGGATGATCGCGCCCTGCAGATCAGCTATCAGGACGGGATAGGGAGCCCTGCTCCACAGGGAGCCTCCCTGGACGTCGACGCCGGTTGCCGGGTTGGTGGAAGTCACCAAATGTCGAGGATCCGCTGCGCGAACCCCTCACCTCACACCCTCATAGGAAACATTGCCGTTCGGCAACCATCCCCCATCCCCTGCCTCCTGGCAACCACGCCCCCGCGAAGCGGGCGGGATGACGGGGCAGGGGGTCCGCAACGCCCGCACACGGCCGACGCGTTGCTCTCGCCAGGTGCGAGCGCCGACGGAAGTGCAGCGGGATGGCCCACACCAACGCCTTCCGCCGTCAACCTGATTGGACGTGACGTCAACCACGCGCTGCATCAAATAAGCCTGGCAGGGGACGGCTGTCACCGCGTGGCGGGCCGGGTCCTGTGGGCCGCCGTGGAGGGCCCCCGGCCGCCGCCCCGGTGGCCGCGCCGGGAGCTCGGCGAGGGCGCCGGGGTGTTGTCGACGGGGGGCTCCGACGGGCTGGGGCCCGTGCCGGGGGTGGCGGCGGGGCTGGACGCCGACGGAGGCTCCGCGGTCGTGGTCCGGTGCGGGGCCGGGCTCGGCGTCGCCTTGGCGGGAGTGGGCGCGGGCCGGGCGCTGCGCGGCACGGCGGTCGGGGTGGCGTGGGGGCAGGCCGCTCCGAGACCGCCGCAGGGGCCGGGCTTCGCGGGGCCGGGGGTGGGACGGGTCGCATGGTGGGCCGTGCTCTTCGGCGAGCGCGACGGGCGGGGCGGCGCCGGAACGGCCAGGTGCGTGAAGGGCAGGGCCGAGGACCGGCTGGGCGGCAGGGGTTCGGGGGTGACACCCGCCGCCCAGGCGCTGGCCGTCGACATGATGGCGGCCAGTGCGACCGAGACCAGGGCGGCCCGAGTCCGGGGGCGGCCCGCGGTGGCCGAGTGCGCGGTCCGGACGAGCCTGCGTACGAGGCGTGCGAGGAGGCAGCCGATGCCGATGAGCGGAAAGGCGAGCAGCGCGAGGCCGGTGAAGGCGACGGCGCAGCCGGAGACGTCCCCGGTGACCGCGGCCTCGTAGGCGCCCTGCGCCTGCGAGGTGACCGAACGCGCGGCGGTGGCGCAGATGCGGGGCAGGTTCCACAGGGTGTAGCCCAGGTCGGTGATCATGAGCGGCAGGACCACCAGCATCCATACCGCGATGGTGGTACGGGCCTTGCGCGTCAGGGTGGTGGCGACCGCGTGCCTGGGCCCCCGGCCCGGAAGGACGCTGCGCAGAATCGGGCCGATCTGGCCGTACAGATCGGGTACGCCCGCGATGTCGGCCAGGATGTAGTAGCCGTCGAGACGGGCGGCGGGCACGAGTTGCTCGAAGATCTCGAAGTGGCCCAGGTAGATCGCTGCGAGCAGGAACGACCAGCCGGTGCCCGCGTAGCAGGCGGCCAGCGCCAGCATGAAGATCACGTTGAAGTAGACCCCGCCGAGGTCGGTGCGCAGCCGGCCCGCCCGGCTGATCCGGTACACATCGGTGACGTCGGTGTAGAGCGAGGGCCACAGCAGGTAGATGCCGCAGCCGATCCTGCCCGGTCTCGCGCCGCCGTAGTGGCAGGCGGACGCATGGCCGAACTCGTGGAACACCAGCGAGGCCACCACGAGGCCGAAGACGGCGAGCAGCAGGAGCGGCTCGTCCAGGGCTCCGAGCAGGGCCGGAACCGCGCCGTGCACGAGGAACAGCCACCCGTCCAGGGCGAGCAGGCCCAGCAGGACCAGCACGACGGCCGGCGGCCGGTGGAGCCAGGCCAGCGCCCTGGCGGCGACCGCGACGGCTCGCGGCGGAACCAGGGTGCGGCGGCCGACCAGACCGAGCAGCAGATCGGAACGGGGTACGTCCTTCGCCAGGGCCGTGCCGGTACCCGGCGCCGCGGTGATGCCCATCGGTTCCAGCTTGTTCGTGACCAAATACACGATGTTGTCGGCGCTCACCTCCTGCCCGAAGGAGACGGTGACTTCCCGCGCGATCTCCTCGACATCCCGCTTGCCGTCGATCGCCACGGCGACGAGATGGAGAAGTTCCGAGACATGTACCACCTGGCCATCACCCCTGCGGGCGATGAATACCGGCTCCGCGTAACCGGACCCCTGGTATTTTCCGTGCAGTTCAAGACCATCGGTCCGACACGGAATCATACGCGCCGCGACCGCGGCGGACTGCCCGTCCTGATAAATGACTCGACCTTCCCAACGCGGCACGGCGTGGAAAAAGAAAACGCCGAGCATTCGC
Source organism: Streptomyces xanthochromogenes (assembly GCF_014650455.1). Classification (GTDB taxonomy): domain Bacteria; phylum Actinomycetota; class Actinomycetes; order Streptomycetales; family Streptomycetaceae; genus Streptomyces; species Streptomyces xanthochromogenes. The sequence continues at coordinate 328,147 of NZ_BMUZ01000004.1, forward strand.
ACAACAAAGGCGAATGATCGGATGCCCCGGCGTTTCCCGTTTCGCGTCCGCCGAACCACGCCCCCTGGATACGAAAAACGTGACGCCGGCCGACCGTCGAGGGCGGCTGACCAGGCCCCGCACGACGATCGACCGACGACTCGTTCACTCACTCAGCCTGTGGACCCCCCACATGTGGCCTCAGCAGTGCTTCGGCGCGGGGGCGCAGTGCGACGGAGCGTGGTGCGCCGGCGGCGCCTCGTGGTGCGCGGGGGCGCAGTGCGACGGCGCGTGGTGCACGGGCGCGTGGTGGGCCGGCGCGTGGTGGGCCGGCGCGTGGTGCACGGGCGCGTGGTGGGCCGGCGCGTGGTGCACCGGGGTGTGGTGGACCGGGACGTGGTGCTCGGGCGCGTGGTGCACCGGGACGTGGTGCTCGGGCGCGTGGTGCACCGGGGCGTGGTGCACGGGGGTGTGGTGCACGGGGGTGTGGTGCACGGGCACGTGATGGACCGGAGCGTGGTGGACCGGCGGGCACGGGGCGGGCACGTGATGGGTCGGCGCACAGTTGAACTTCAGCACCCCCAGGGCCTCGCGGTTCGGCAACAGGCCGACGGTCTGACCCTCAAGATCGGATACGCTGAGCATTTCGGCTCTCTTTCAGTGGAGTGACCGGATGACCTCATGCAGGATTCCCCACCCAGGCCGTCCGGCGCCTTACGTAGAGAACGTTATGGCTGCACCAATGAATACGACAAGCACTCCAGGAATTCGAAGCTTCAAATAAAGGCAAAGGGGTCGAATCCCTGAGCGAATAAAGTGCCGTTAAGATCGCAAGCGCTTACCGCCCAAGAAATATGAGAAAACCCCTCAACTTTGCGACGTCATACCTGACCAGGCCTCAGGAAAACGATTCTCCGATTTCGATTCGAAGCCTTCGTTCCACGCACCGGGGAATCGGGTACCCACGCGCGACCGCCTAGCGAGGGGCGTCCAGCCGGTCGCTGAGCCACGGCAGGGCCTGCGGGAAGAAGGCGGTCCACGTGCCCCAGTTGTGTCCGCCGCCCGACGTGATCCGTGTCGTGACCTTGACGTCCGTGCCGGCTGCCGCCTTCACGAACTCCTCGATGTACGACGGCGGGCTGTCGGGGTCCTGGGCCGATGTGCCGAGGAACAGGGAGGTGGGCGGCGGGTGGTGGGCCACCAGCCACATCGGGCTGGTGCGTTCGCGCAGCCCGGCGTCGCTCAGCACGCCGGCGTCACCGGAGAGCGGGTCCGGGTCGAGGGCGACACCCGCACCGAACACCTTCGGGTACTGCAGCGGCAGCTTGGCCGCGCAGAAGCCTCCGGTGGAGATGCCCATGACCCCCGTCCCCCGGGGCCCGGGCAGCGCACGGAAGTGCTGGGCGATGAGCGTGGGCACATCGTCGGCCAGCCAGCGGGCCACCTTGCGGTGCGGGGTGTCGGTGCAGTCCGTGTCCTCGCCCCCGGGGTCGATGACGGGCATGACCAGAATCGCCGGACGGGCCGCGCGCTGCCGCACGAGCTGCGCGAACGTGCCGGGCATTCCGCCCTGTTCGATCCACGACTCCGGGGCGCCGGGCACCCCGTGCAGCAGCATGATCACGGGGAAGTGGGTGCCGCGGTGGGCCCGGTCGGCGTACTCCGGCGGCGTCCACACGAGGACGCGCCCCGCCAAGTGGGAGTGCGGGCCGCGGAAGTAGGTGGTGCGCACGCCGTTGGCGGCCTCGGTGAACTTCGCCCGCTTGGGCGGCGGCCCGGTCATGGCGGCGGCGTTCGCGTCGACGGTGCCGAGGAGGTCGCCCCACGAGGCGTACAGGCCGTAGCTGTTGTTGATGTCGGTGGCGACGGTGGCGATGGCCGTGACCTGGCACAGCACGATCATGAGTGTGCGAAGCGGCCAGCGCAGCCACCCCGGACCGGGCACGCGCCCCCACAGCAGGAGCGTCATGACCATGGCCACAAAGGTGAGGGCAACCAGGAGGACGAGGAACGACGTACTGGTCAACCCCATGTGAGCCGGCTCTCCTCGCTGCTCGCCCGACGCCTCCGACGTGCACTGTGGCATCGCGATGAGCCCCTGCCGCGACGACAGGGCCGCAGCGTCGCCCGACTGACGCCGAGGGGACCGGCCGCAGCGTTGGCGAGTCGGGCCGACCTGGCTTCGCCGAGCCCGCGGGAGTCGGCGTGAGCCGCTGGGCGCCGAGCTGAGGGGCCGCGGTCACCCCGGCGACGATGAGGCCATGTGTCAGGCCGGGGCGGATGCGCCCCATGTCGGGCCCGGGCGGATGAGACCGCGTGTCAGGCCGGTGAGGGCGGGGCGGTCATGCCGGTGAGGATGAGGGCGACCCCGGCGAGGAACTGCTCGCGGTCGTCGTGGTCACGCATCTGGGCGGCGACGGCCCGGGTGAACGGGTAGTCGTCCGGGTCGAGTGCCTCCCATGTCTTCGACGCGTCGTCCAAGAACTGGGCGCGGCTCGAACCCGGCCCGAGAGCGCGCCCGCTCACGGCGTTCGCGGCGTTCTGGCCCGCGGCGCCGAGGATGTAGTGCAACAGTGCGGAGGTCGCCGTGAACCAGCTGTTCTCGGGTACGCCGAGCGCACCCACCTGACGGCCGACGCTCTCGAAGATCCGCAGGGTCACCGGCTGCCAAGGGCTGCGGGAGAGCTGCGTGGCGAGCTGCACGGCCAGCCACGGGTGTGCCTCGATGGCGTCGTACAGGCCGAGCGCCACCGCGCGAATCCCGTCCCGCGGCGACTTCGGGGACCTTGCGTCCCTGGCTGCCAGGGCGCCCGCGACCACGGCATCGGTCGCGGCGTCGAGGAGCTCGCTCTTGTTCGCGACGTGCCAGTAGATGGCTCCGGGCCCCGTGGCCAGCCGCTCGGCCAGCGCACGGAACGTGAGTCCGCCCTCGCCCGCGGCGTCGAGGAGCTCGACCGCGACCTCGACGATGCGCTCCCGCGAGAGCGGCTCCTCGCGTCGCTCCGCGCGACGCGTCCTGGTTGCCATGGGGACATCCTGGCACATGACTGGAACGCCATTCCAGCTTGACATTCGTGGAACACCGTTCCAGCCTGATTGGAACAACGTTCCATCGCGGACGGCCCGCCTTCCACCTCAGCCCCCCATCGGGCCGTCTCACCGCGGCACCCCGGCATCGGCCCACAGGCACGGCACCCGCGCGGCCCGCGGCATCCACAGGACCCGTCCCGACGCCCCAGGAGTCACCATGACCAGCCCCAGCACCACCCACGTCACGATCATCGGCGCCGGACTCGGCGGCCTCACCCTCGCCCGCGTCCTGCACGTCCACGGCATCGCCGCCACCGTCTACGAAGCGGAACCCTCCCCGGCGGCCCGCGCCCAGGGCGGAATGCTCGACATCCACGAGGACAGCGGCCAGCCGGCGCTGGAGGCGGCGGGTCTGACGGACGAGTTCCGCGCGCTCGTTCTGGAGGGCCGGGAGGCGACCCGCCTCCTCGACACGGACGGCACGGTCCTCTTCGAGGACGACACCACACGCGGGCGCCCCGAGGTGCTGCGTGGCGCACTGCGACGCATCCTGCTGGACTCGCTGCCGGACGGTACCGTCCGCTGGGGTCACAAGGTGAGCGGCGTCCGCGCCCTCGGCGAGGGTCGCCACGAGGTGGGCTTCGCCGACGGCAGCACGGTCATCACCAGCCTGCTGGTGGGCGCGGACGGGGCATGGTCACGCGTCCGCCCGCTGCTCTCCGGCGCGACCCCCGAGTACACGGGCAGGTCATTCGTCGAGACCTACCTGTTCGACGCCGACACCCGGCACCCGGCCACCGCGAAGGCGGTGGGCGCCGGAGCGCTGTTCGTGCTCGCGCCGGGACGGGGCATCCAGGCGCACCGCGAGAACGACGGGACCCTGCACACCTATGTCGCGCTCACCGAACCCCGGTCCTGGTTCGACGCCATCGACTTCGCCGATCCCGCCGCGGCCGCCGCACGGATCGCCCGGGAATTCGAGGGCTGGGCGCCCGAACTCACCGCGCTGATCACGGACGGCGACACCGCCCCCGTACTGCGGACCCTCAACGCCCTGCCGATCGAACACAGTTGGACAAGGGTGCCGGGTGTGACGCTGCTCGGCGACGCCGCCCACCTCGCCGCCCCGAACGGGGAGGGCGCCAACCTCGCCATGCTGGACGGCGCCGAACTCGCCCTGGGCATCGCCGAGAACCCCGACGACATCGAGACCGCACTCACCGCGTACGAGCAGGCCATGTTCCCCCGCAGCGCCGCTGCCGCCGCCGATGGGGAGCAGCTCCACGAGCTCCTCTTCGGCGCCGACACTCCCCATCGGCTCATCGACATGTTCACGGCCGCCGAAGCGCGCTGAGGCCACCGAGGTGCACTCCGAGGACACCGAGGTGCACATGCCGGCGCCGGATGCCTTGACAGGCCCGTTATTAGTTCGGATTCTATTCAAATTAATCAGCGGCCTCCGTGAAACCAGTGAACACCCCCTACCGCGCACACAGTTCAGCCCTTACGTCGATCCGGACGCCCGCCCCACCGGGCCGCCGCCGCGCGGACGGCCCGCTCCGAGAGGAGTATTCGTGTCCGCCCGCATCAGAACGAGGATCGTCGGCGCGCTCGTCGCCACGACCGCCCTGCTGACCGGCACCCTGCTGGTCGCACCGGCGTCGGCCCAGGACCCCGCGTACACCGTCACCATCGGAGCGAAGGGCCCCTGGGGGAACCCCGACGACACTCCGGCCGCGCCGTACATCGACAAGGACGGCACGTTCTACTACCAATCGGCACACTCGCTGTACGCCGCCGATGACGACCGGGCCTGGTCGTTCTACACCGGCAAGGACTTCGACTCCGCGACCCGGTCGAGCGCCCTCAGTGACGCCGTGAACCCGAAGAACTCCCAGGACCGCAACAACGACACCACATGGCGGTGCAACAACAGCCCCACCGGCCGCGAGGCGACCAAGGCGCCCGCCGGATCCAGCTACGCACAGCCCAACTACTGTGACCTGATAGGCGTTTGGGTCGATCCGGACACCGGCGACTGGTACGGCCTGGTGCACAACGAGTTCACCCCCGGCCCCTTCGGCGACGGCCTCCACTACGACGCCATCGACTACGCCGTCTCCAGGGACCAGGGCCACACCTGGAACATCCAGAGCCACGTCCTCACATCGCCCTACAGCACCAAACGCGGCGACACGGCGGCGTTCCCGCACGAGACGTACGACTACGGCAACGGTGACCCCCGGCTGTTCGTGGACACGGCGTCGGGCTACTTCTACGTCTACTACAACTCGCGGATCATCCCGAAGGGCGGTGTGTCGGGCGGCTGGACGGACGGCTCCCGGGCGCATGTGGCCCGCGCCCCGATGTCGGGCAAGATGGCACCCGGCTCCTGGCAGAAGTGGTACGCCGGCGCCTGGTCGCAGCCCGGACTCGGCGGCCTGGAAAGCAACATGGAGCCGGTCGATGCCACCCACACCACGGGCTACACGCCGGTCGCGCACGACTACAACCCGGCCAACCCGGGCACCGTGGCACAGCAGACGACGGCCGGGACGCTGCCCGCCAAGTCCGATCTGCTCACCATGAACATCGCCTACGACGCCTACCTCGGTCTCTACATAGGCGAGCCCGAGACGATCAAGCAGGACGGCACGGAGAAGCAGCGGTTCTACGTCACCGACAACCTCGCCACGCAGAAGTGGCGGCTGATCGGGGACTCCGGCGACTACCGCTCGGGCTCGTGGTACCGCTGGCTGCTCGACCCGGTGAGCCGCACCACCAACACGATCGTCGGCAAGACGTTCCGCTCGTACTGCTCGTTCTTCTGCTCCAACGGGTCCGACGGCGAGTACTACGACACGACGGTGACCAGCAGTGCCACCGCCCCCGCGCCGGTCGACCCCGCCAAGGCCTACACCATCGCGAGCGGGACCGGTCGCCGTCTGGCACAGGTGTCGGGCGGATCCGCCACCACCTCGCAGGCTTCGACGGGCAGTTCGGCACTGGCCAAGTGGGTGTTCAGCCCGAACGGTGACGGCTCGTACCGGATCGCGAACGCGTCCACCGGGCAGCTCCTCGGCGTCGACTCGACCTCCACGGCAGGACGCGCCTGGGCCGCCAAACCCACGGCGACGAAGGCTCCCGCCGGCGGGCCGACCGCGGGTCAGCAGTGGTTCGTCGTCGCCAACACCGGCGGCTCCGGTGCGCCCACCGGCACGTTCCGGCTGGTCAACCGGTACAGCGGCCTGGTGCTCGGGCTGTCCGCCACGAGCAACCGGTTGGCCGAGACCACCCCGGTGCGGGCCTGGACCGACACCACCGGCAGCAAGGTCGGGGGCGCACGGTCCGCGTCCGAGCAGATCCTCACGTTCGGCGCGGTGGCGAAGCCTCATACGCGGGGACCCCGCACACACTGACCCGGATCAGACGCGGGTGGTCCGACACAGCTCCGTTCCGGGCGGCCGGTGACGTCAAGTCGCCGACCGCCCGGGCTTGTTGGGCTCACCCCACTCCTGTAGCTATCCCCGCCGGGCGGGTCCGCGGACAGGCGGAGGGGTGTCAGTCGGACTCGGGTCCCTTGGCGTTGATGACCGCGAAGACCCCGCCCTGCGGGTCCTGCACGACGGCCATCCGGCCGGCCATCATGTCGAACGGTGGCTTCATGACGTTGCCGCCGGCCCTGACCAGGGCGTCCACCGTGGAATCCGTGTCGTCGACCGAGAAGTACGTCAGCCAGTGCGAGGGCGTGCCCGGCGGGAGGTCGTCGATGGCGGAGAGGGCCTGCATCCCGCCGACCATGCGGCCGCCCGCGTTGAGCGAGAGGTAGCCGTCCGCGCCCTCCATAGCGGTGGTGGTGATGTCCAGCGCGTCGGCGCAGAAGGCCGAAGCGGCGTCCGTGTCACTGGTGTTGAGCTCGCTCCAGATGAACGCGCCCGGCTCGTTGACGATGCCCGCGCCGGGGAAGTCCTTGGCCTGCCAGAGGCCGAAGACGGCACCCGTGGGATCGCTCATGACGGCCATCCGGCCGAGCGACATGACGTCCATGCCGGGCACCATCGCCTGGCCCCCGGCACTCGCGATCTTCTTTTCCGTGGCGGCGAGGTCCGCCGTGGCGAGGTAGGTGGTCCACACGGCCGGGGGCATCGGGTCGGGCTTGGTTCCGTCGGGGTTCATCGCCGCCATGATTCCGGCGACCGGCCGGCCCTTCAGGGAACACACCGCGTACCCGCCGGTCTCCGGTGTCCCCACCTCGCCCTGCCAACCGAACAGGTCGCGGTAGAAATCGATGGCCGCCTGCTGGTCGGGAACCATCAAATCGATCCAACAGGGCGTGCCTGGTGCGTACGGACCACTGACTGTAGGCATGAGAGCCTCCGTGAACTGGCTGGGCGGCTCCCGGAGCGGCGCACGCAGAGAAAACCGACCCGCGATGTGTATGTATCTGCCGTTTTCACCTCAAATCCAGTCAAGCACTGGTCCGCGCGCGGTGCACGACCACCGGGCTGCTCCCGGGCGGGCCCAGCACCGCTGAGCTACGGGAGCCCCGGGCCCGCGCCGATGCTCAGCCGGCGGCGTGGACGGGCCGGCCGCTGCCGACGGCCACGGCCGGGCGGCGGTAGAGCACGCCCACGGTGACGGCCGCGAGGACGGAGACGGCTCCGCCCAGGGCGAGCGCCGCTCGCGGGCCCGCGGTGTGGGCGACCCACCCGATACAGGGCGCGGCCAGCGGGGTGGTGCCGAGCGAGGCGAGCATGTAGAGGCTCATCACGCGGCCGCGCATGTCCTCACTCACCCCGAGCTGGAGCCGGGCCTTGGCCGCGGTGAGGAACACGAGCAGCGCCACCCCCGTCGGCACGAGCAGCACCAGGAAGGCGAGGTGGCCGGGCATCAGGCTGCTCGCGGTCTCCAGAGCCCCGAACACGAGTGCCGCGCCTGCCAGTTGATGACCCGTCATGCGTTGACGACGGGCGGCGAGCATCGAACCGACGACGGAACCGGCGGCGAGCGCGGTGTTGCCGAGGCCGAAGGTCGCGGCCGAGGCTCCGTAGACCTGGGTGGACATGAGCGCGGTGGTGATCTGGAAGTTCATGCCGAACGCGGCGACGACCGCGACGAGCCCGAGCGTGAGCGCGAGGTCCGGCCGTTCGGCGACATAACGCAGCCCGTCCCGTACCTGCCGCTTGGCACGGGCCACGGGCGGTGCCGGGTTGAGGCTGCGGGGGTCCATGCGCAGCAGGCAGACGATCACGGCGACGTAGGACAGGGCGTTCGCGAAGAAGGCGGGGGCGGGGCCGACGAAAACGATGAGCGGGGCCGCGAGTGCGGGGCCCGCCATCCTGGCGAGGTTGAGCACCGCGCTGTTGAACGCCAGGGCGCCGACGAGTTGGGCCGGTTCGACGGATTCCGCGATGAAGGCCTGGAGTGCCGGCTTCTCCACGACCATGGTGAGCCCGAGCGCCAGGGCCAGTCCGTAGAGGGCCGCGAGGGACACCGTGCCGGTCAGCACGAGTGCGGCGGGCAGCAGGGCGAGCACGCCCATGACCGCCTCGGTCACGAGGAGCGTTCGGCGCCTGGAGTGCCGGTCGACGAGGACACCGCCGTACGGGCCGAGCAGCAGCAAGGGCAGGAACTGCAGGGCCGTGGTGACGCCCAGAACCGTGCCGTTGCCGTGCGACAGTTCCAGGGCCAGCCAGTCCTGCGCGATCTTCTGCATCCAGGTGCCGGTGTTGGAGGTCGTCTGTCCCAGGGCGAAGAGCCGGAAGTTGGGACTCCGGAGCAACGGCCAACGCCGGAACACTCGGTGCGCGGAGTCCCCTTCCCGGCCCGGGCCCACGTCTCCGACCTGGCCCGGCACTCCGTCCGTGGCCTGCCCCGGGTCTCCGTTCGGCACCGCGGAGTTGATCACCGAGCGGCCGGTACGGACCGGCCTTTGGCGGCGAGTCGGCTGCGGAGAGCGGCCACCACGGCCGGGGTGACGTCCGTCATCTGCTCGCGCCAGCCGACGTTGGCGTTGACCTCGCAGATGGTGAAGCCGCCGTCCGGCGTGAAGAGGAGATCGACGCCGGCGACACCGAGCCCCAGCACCGCGGCGGCCCGCACCGCGAGTGCCTCGCCCTGCGGATGGGACCCGGTGCACAAGGTGGCCGTCCCGCCCACCGCCAGGTTCGAGCGGAAGTCGCCATGGGCGGCGGTGCGCACCTGCGAGGCCACCGCACGCCCGTCGACCACCACCACGCGCAGGTCCCGCCCGTGGGAGTGGGCGACGTACTCCTGGAACAGGTACGGGGCGTCCTGGGCGAGGCTCCCGTGGATGCCCTGGAGCATGGCCGCGTCCGGTGCGAGGAACACCTGCTCGCCGCGGTGCCCTCGCACCGCCTTCACCACGCACGGCTGTGGCACTCCCGCACCGATCGCCTCCCCCAGCGGAGCGTCCGCGTAGGAGAGCGTATCGGGCACCGGGAGCCCCGCGACCGCGAGCTGCTGCAGGTGCCAGAACTTGTTCAGACACGCGAGGACCGCGTCGACCGGGTTCAACAGGGCCGTTCCCATGGCCTCCAGGTGGCGCAGCAGTGTGATCTCGCGGTCCGTGCTCGCCACCGGCGTCCACACCCTGCCGTACGCCGTCGTCGGGGCGGCCACCTCGCACCCGTCGAGGTCGTGCAGGGTCAACCGGCCGTCCCGTACGCCCAGGAGGAGCTCATCGGTGCCCACCACCGCGAAGCGTTCCCCGAACTCCTCGGCGAAGGTGTCGATGAGACGACCCGTCAGCTTTCGCTCGCGCAGTCCCGCCCCGAGCACCAACCAGACGTCCGCGGCAAGTGTCGCCAAGCACTCGCGGTCTCCCCCGCCCTCTGACACAGACACACGTTTTCCCCTCGGTCGCGGCCCACGGACTCGCGCCCGAGCCCCCACGACCTCTCCCCACATGACCGTCGACGGCACGGCCCCACGGCCGCCCCACCACTCGATCGGCCCCCGTCGGCCACCCGACCGCCCCATCGGCCGCGGCAGGGTACACGGTCCCCGGGCCGAGGTTCCGGGCGGGCCAGGGGCAGGCTGCGGAGCGGGTGGACCACGCGTCACGGAGGCGCCGGCGGAGGGCGGAGCCGCTAGAGCCCGAACACCGCCTTGTCCGTGGCCAGGGCGTGGAAGACAGCGCGCGGGTCGGGGACCAGCTTGCGCTCGGCGAGGTCGAGGATTCCGCAGACGGCGGTGACCTCGGCCGCCGGCGTCCCGTCGTCGACGCGCCGGATGGTCTGCTCGATGCGGAAGGACTTGCCGTCGCTCCACTTGAACGCACAGCTCACGTCCACCTCGTCACCGGCGCGCAGCTCGCGCCGATAGCGGATGGTGTTCTCCATGGTGACCGGACCGATCCCCTTGGCCAGCAGATCGCTCTGCCGGATTCCCCCGTGCTCCAAGGCGCACCAGCGCCCGTGCTCCGCGTACTGGAGATACACGCTCTGGTTCAAATGCCCCTGCGAGTCGGTCTCGTACCCGCGCACGACGATGCGTACGGTGAACGGCTCCATGCTGATCTCTCCCCTGCGACATCCGCTCCGGTCGGCCCGACGGGGCCCGCCCGCTCCGTACTCCACCATGAACGGGCACGGTTGTTGAGCGGTTGACCGCCTCTGTCGATCAGCGGAACGGCCGCCCTCATCTCGGCGGGGAGCCCGACTGGCGGTGGAGAAGGGCCCGTCAGGGGCTTCGCCGTGGCACGCGGACCGAGGCTCCGCGGAACCAGGCTCCACGGACCGGTCACGGGCCCGCCGCCGAGCGACAGAACACCCACCGCCTTGCCCCGCGGCTCGCCGGGGCCAGGACCGCTACGCCGCCACCGCGTCCCAGGCGTCCTGTGCCGTGCGGCGCGGCGGTCGCCTCGGGGCCCGCTCGGCGAGCCGGGCCATCCAGGCACCGATCTCCTGCAGCTCCTTGCGCCCGACGGTGGCCCGTACCCGCGGGAACCACACCTGCTCCTCGGAATCCATGTGGCGCTCGACGACGTCCATCAGGAAGCGGGCCTTGACGGCGTACGCGATGCCATCCGTCGGCATGTCCTGAAGTTCGCCGGCCAGCACCTCGGCCATGTGGTGTTCCTCCCGGAACTCCATGATCGTCAACTCGTTCTCCGGAGCGAGGGCGGACACCCGCGGATACAGACCCTCCCGCTCCATGTACGTGTACACGGTCAGTACGCGCAGGAACTGGTCGACCACGCCGGGATTCCGATCGGCACCGTAGGAGCGGATCAAGCGCCTCAGCTCCTTGTGGCCTTCCCTGAGCATCACGATCGCGTCGGTGGACATGGCGGCTCCTTGGGGCACAGGATTCACTTCCGTGACATACCCGGCAGCCCCGGCGATCATGCACCCTCCCGTGGGCAGTGGCTTTCCGCCGCCCGGGCGATACGCAACGTGATCGCGAGACAGGCCCGAACGGAATGCGGGGACCCTCCGGTGCGGCTCCCGAGGCCGAGCCGGACGGCATGCCGACGCCCGCCGACCGAGCCGCGCACTCCCGTACGCCCGGGCCACCACCCCGCGTACATCAACCCCTTCTGATGACAGGCGAGTTGGGGCCATGGCATGGCGCCCGAAGGCTTGGCCGCGGCGCGGCCGGGGCTGGGGACATCCGATGGGGCGGCCGCGTATACATCCGTGCGGGCTCATCCGCCCCGGTACACGACACGGACCGGACCGACCCGCGCCCCTACGCCCGACCGCGACCACCGGGCGAGGCCGGAGCTTCGTCATCCCGCTCGTCGGCAGCCCCGGTGGCGAGCAGTTCCCCCAACAGCTCGACGACGAACTGGGACCGCCCGACGAATGGCGAGTGCCCGGTCCGCCACTCACGCACATCGGAACAGCGTGCGGCCATACTGCGCTGCAGCTCCGGGTCGATGGCCCTGTCCCGCGCGCAGACCACATAGGTGGACGGGGTGCTCTTCCAACTGTGTCGCGGCCTGGACGGCGAGGGTGTCGGCAGTCAGCGAGCCCCGGTGCAACTCGGGAACCACGACGTCGACTCCCGCGGCCCGCAGGCGCTCTGTCACCGGGGCGAAGTGTTCGGGACGGTGGTACAGACCGTGAACCAGCACCACTGCCGTCAAAACCGCCGCCTCCTGGGATCGCCGTCCAACCATCGACCCTAACCCCGGCCCGGAAGCTGCCACCCTCCGGCACCGCCCACCGCCTACCACCGAGCGCGCCGTTGCGCATCGACCACTCCGTCAGTGCCCGCGGGCCCCCACGCGTGGGCCCGGCGGGGCCGTGGCCCGAGCCGTGCCCGCCCGTCGGCTCAGAGGTCCAGTGTGTGCCCGGTCGTCGCGTCCACGTGGTCCGGGATGCCGTCGTGCCGATCGCCCACGGTCGGCGTCCCGGTGGGCTCGAACATCAGGATCGCGGCACCGGACGGCGCGTACGGCTTGTGTTCGGTGCCTCGGGGGACGGTGAACACCGACCCCTGCGGAAGCAGGACCGTTCGCTCGTCGTCCGGCCCGCGGAGCGCGATGTACAGCTCCCCTTCGAGCACCAGGAAGAACTCGTCGGTGTCGTCGTGGACGTGCCAGATGTGTTCGCCCTCGACCTTGGCGACGCGGACGTCGTAATCGTTCACGTGCGTGACGATGCGGGGGCTCCAGAGTGCGCTGAAGGAGGCCAGGGCCGTGCGGAGGGAGATGGGGGCGGTGGGCAGGGGCTGCGCGGGGTTCGTAGGGGTCATGGGTTCATCCTCGGCCACTGCGGGCGGTCGAAGGGAGTGCTAGGAATCGCATATGACGCAAGAATCCTCGCAGGCATCCGGCACGTCGGGCCTCCACCGGGTCGTGGTGATCGTCGACGAGAACTCGAACCCCTTCGAACTCGGCTGCGCCACCGAGGTGTTCGGCCTGCGCAGACCGGAGATCGGCCGGGAACTGTACGACTTCCGGCTCTGCTCGCCCGAGCCGCGGACCCTGATGCGTGACGGGTTCTTCACCCTCATGGGAGCCGCCGGTCTTGAGGCGGCCGATACGGCCGACACCTTGATCGTCCCGAACCGCCCCGACGTGGAGGTGCCCCGGCGCCCCGACGTACTCGACGCCGTCCGCCGGGCGCACGCGCGGGGGGCTCGCCTGGTCGGCTTCTGCAGCGGCGCCTTCACGCTGGCCGAGGCCGGGGTCCTCGACGGGCGCCGGGCCACCGCACACTGGCAATGGGCGGACGCCTTCCGCGCCCGCTTCCCCTCCGTCCGCCTCGAAGCGGACGTGTTGTTCGTGGACGACGGCGACATCCTCACCGCCGCGGGAAGTGCGGCCGCGCTTGACCTCGGGCTGCATGTCGTCCGGCGTGACCACGGCGCGGAGATCGCCAACTCCGTGAGCCGGCGTCTGGTCTTCGCCGCACACCGGGACGGCGGGCAGCGGCAGTTCGTGGAGCGGCCCATGCCCGACCTGCCCGACGAGTCCCTGGCACCCGTCCTCGCCTGGGCCCAGGAACGACTGGACTCACCGCTCACCGTGCGGGACCTCGCGGTACGCGCGTCGGTCAGCCCGGCGACGCTGCACCGCCGGTTCCGGACCCAGCTGGGAACGACGCCGCTGGCGTGGCTCACAGGGGAACGTCTGTCCCTGGCCTGCCGGTTGATCGAGCGGGGTGAATCCCGTTTCGAGGTGGTCGCGCGCCGCAGCGGGCTCGGCACCGCCGCCAACTTGCGGGCGTTGATGCGACGCGAGACCGGGATCACCCCGTCGGCATACAAACGCCGGTTCGGCCAGGGGGGTTTGACGGCTTGAGACGGGGTGACTGCCGGCACGTCGGCCTTCCGGCACGTCGGCCTTTCCCATCACTCCGTCTCATGACGGTCCATCAGGCTCCGGGCTGCACCGGCCCGATGACCGTGCCGGGAGCAACCCTGAGCTGCCCATCGGCCGTCGACCTGCCCGGAATCACGCCGCCTCCGGGCGTCCGGAGGCTGAAGGAGGCCTCGTCGGCCGCGGCACCGGCTCCGCCATTGGGCACCTGGATGTCGAAGTGGACCGGGTGGCCCGGGCCGAACTTCACCGCCTGGCTCTGCGAGCCGTAGTGCCCGGCGGAGACCCGGCTCGGCGAACCGTGGTGGGAGAACCGCACCTCGGTCGGCGAGCCCGCCAGCGCACAGTCGCCGTATCCCCGGGCCGCGGTCAGGGTGACCCGGTAATGACGGTGCCCGGACGAGGCGGGGGCGGGCTTGATCTTCGCGATGTGGTTCGCCGGGCGGCACGCGGAGGGAGCTCCGTGCCCGGCCGGTGAGACCGTCGGCGACGCCTGGGCCACTCCCCCGCCCACCGCTCCCACCAGTACGGCGACGACGGCGGTGGCGGCGATCTTCGGGGCGATACGCATCACGCAAACTCCGATCCTGATGGCGGCCCCCGTAGGGCACCGCCGGAACATTGGTCGACTGCATCCCTCCCCAGCAGCTGCCCGCGCCAATGTCATAAATGCGTTACAACTATGCCAAACACACGTTCCCGGAGAACGCCTGCTTCCGCCCATCGGTGCGCACGCGCCCCATCCGCGAACAACGGCACGCCAGGGCAACCGAGTTGACCGCTCGATCCGTGCCCTCGTACGTACCGCACTCCCGTCCCGCACCGCATGCCGGGCGACGGCGCCTCGGGTCGTACGATGGCCGGGCAGTCGACAGGGTGCCCGGGCACGCCCGTACCCGTTCGGTCGACGGGCCGGGTCAGGGGCCTGCCGTCGTACGTGGTATCGCCACAGCCACACACTTCCGGCCCTGCCCGCCCGGGACTTGGGGGACGGAGACGTCCTCACGCCGGGGGCAGCCGGCCCCGGCCGACCGGTCGGGAGGCAACGGGTGGCCCGGTCGGCGATCGGCTTCGGCTCGGCGCCGGCGACCAGCACCTGGCCCCCCGCGCCGCCCGCCACCCCGGCACCACCTACTTCGAAGGGCAACCGCAATCATGACAACAAGGCCTGTCACCGACCACCGGGTCCGAGTTCAGGGCATTCCGGTCGAGGGGGACTATCCGGTACGGGCTCCCGAGTCGGCGCGCGGGCAGGTGCTGCGGGTCACCGTGGCCGGCGAGGACATCCTGCACCGACCCTGCACGCCGGCCGCCGCGGAGTTCGGCACACCGTGGCTCTCCCAGCTGATCGACGACATGTTCCTCACCATGTACGTCGCCGAGGGCGCGGGCCTGGCGGCCAATCAAGTCGACGTGGATCTGCGCCTGTTCGTGTACGACTGCTACGACGACGACGATGTGCGCCACGTCGGCCATGTGCTCAATCCGGTCGTCGATCCGGCGGCCCCGGAGGAACGCCGCCTGCTGGACGCGGGCGAGGGATGTCTGTCCGTACCCGGCCCCACCCACGATGTGCACCGCGCGGAGCGGGCCGTGGTGCGCGGCCTGGACAAGGACGGGAAGGACGTGGTGATCGAGGGCACCGGCTACTTCGCGCGCTGTCTCCTGCACGAGACCGACCACCTCAACGGGCTGCTCTACGTCGACCGGCTGACGAAGCGTCAGCGGCGTGCTGTCCTGCGGGAGATGGACGACGTCAAGGAGTCCGTCTTCGCCCGTCGCGCCGAGCGCGCCGCAGCCCTGGGAGCCGTATCGACGGAGCGGTAGGTCGCCTCGTCGCCCCGCACGCCGCCCGAAGTCCGGCGCTTGGGTCAGGACTGGCGGGCAGGGCGTCGTGCGGTGACCGTGAAGTAGTCGAGGCTGCCCTCGTCGAAGGCCCGCAGGAAGTTGCGGGGCCAGGTGCCGGGCTCCCACAGGGCGGACAGCCAGCGGTCCCAGCCCGGCCACACCGACGCCCCGATCGAAGTGGCACGCACCGAGGTGAGGCCGGCGTCCCGCATGCTTCCGACCAGTTCCGGCACGCTGTGGGCGACATCGAGGCCGGTGGCGAAGGTGTCCAAGAGCTCGGCCAGCCGGCCGGGCCGGGCCGGATCGGCGTCGGGCACGAAGAAGCTCGCGACGACGACGCGTCCGCCGGGCCGCAGCACCCGTGCCGCTTCCCGGGCGAACGCGCCGACGTCACGGAAGTGCTGGGCGGCTTCGATGCTGTAGAGGCAGTCGAACGAGCCGTCGTCGAACGGCATGGACTCGGCGGCTCCGTGCGCGAACCGCAGCCGCTCCGAACTACCGCTCAGCAGAAGGGCGTTGCGCTGTTCGGCGCGGGCGAGCTGTTCGGGATGGATGTCCATTCCGGTGATGTGCGCGAAGCCGTACTCCTCCAGTGCCACCGCGGCGCCGGCGCCGAGCCCACAGCCCACTTCGACGGCGCGCAGCCCCTGGGTGGGCTCCAGCGTGGCCAGCGCATGGCGGTACATCTCCTGCTGGCTCCTGACCCGGTCGGCCTCGGTCAGAGGCCGGCCCAGGTCGGCGCCCTGCCAGTGGCCGAAGTTGATGAAGCCTCCGCCGAACAACGGCTCCGACCCGAGATCGGCCGGGCCGTACGCCTCTTGCACCGCGGGGAACATCGCGGGCATCGCGGGCCGCCCCGCCCCGGGACCTTGCGCCATGCGCCCTTCCTCCGTCCTGTGAAGCCCGCCGGGCCGCTCGGCCGAGCGCGGCGCCGGCGCTCAACTCGCCGACGGGGCAAGGCTATCGGCTCAGACTCCTGGGCCTCGCACGATGATCCGGGCTGCGGCGAGCTCCTCACGGGACGCCTGTTCGTCCGCTTCCAGATAGCCGAACGCGTCGTCGCCTATCGGTATGCGCAGGGGCGTCGGGGCCTCGGCGGCGACGATGTCGAGGACGCGCGCCGCGAAGTCCTCGGGGCGCCCGGTCTCCGGGTTGTCCACGAGGCCGCGGGTGCCCTGGAGCATCTCGAGGTTGGTCCCGTCGTATGCGGGGATGCGGCGGTGCGCCTCGGTCAGGGACGCGCCGTACCGCGTGGCGAACATGCCCGGTTCCAGGACGGTGACGCGGATGTTGTGCGGCGCGGCCTCGATGGCCAGGGCCTGGCTCATCCCTTCGAGCGCGTGCTTCCCGGCTACATAGGCGCCGAGGCCCGGCAGGGCCATGCGGCCGACCACGGAGGAGATGTTGAGGATGTGGCCGTGCCCTTGGGCCCGCATCAGCGGCAGGACGCTCCGAGTGAGCCGCCAGGGGCCTACGAGGAGGGTCTCCAACTGGTCGCGCAGCTCGGCGTCCGAGACTTCCTCGACCGCGCCGAAGAGCCCGACGGCGGCGTTGTTCACCAGGACGTCGACGCCGCCGAGACGGTCGACGGCGGTGCGGACGGCCTCGTCGCAGGACACCGCGTCGCGCAGCTCAAGCGGCACCGGAACGATGCGGCCCGGCCAGGCGGCGGCCAGCTCTTCCAGGTCGGCGGTCTTGCGCGCCGTGACGACCAGTTCGTCCCCGGCCGCGGCCGCGGCGCCGGCCAGGGCCCGCCCCAGACCCGAGGAACATCCCGTGATCAGCCAGCGTCGTCCCATCGTTCCCCCGTGACATGTGAGTTGCTCCTGCCGACCGTGGTGCCCACGTCGGCCGTGCGGCGCCCGGCGGGCGTGGTGGGCCCTCGCGTCGGCGGCGCGCGGCGGCGTGGGACGGCGGGGCCCGGCCGGGTGGGGGACGGACGGCGCAGCGCCGTTGTCCGCCCCGGTAACGCGGTGACGTGGTGAGGTGATGCCGCGCCAAGGCACGGCATCACGTCATGGACGAGCGTTTCGCATCGTCGTCGCGCCGGTCCTGCGCCCGCGGCGCGTGCCCTCGCGTGATCGGGCACGTGTCGTGGCGGCGGTGGGCGTTCCCGCAGGGTCTCGGCCGCCGGGTTTCGCGGCCGGTCGGTTGGTTGGTGGCGGCAGTTCATCGTCGCGGTGGTTCCGGCCCCCCGTCACCCCTCCTGCGGGAGCACGCCAGGGCGCGCGGACGCACATCCCGGCGCGTGCCCGTGCGGCAGCACGAGGGGCCGTTCGGGTACCTGGCGGCACGGTAGTCGTCGCCGGGCCCTTCCCCACCCGTTCGGCCGAGCAGTGGTCACGGCTCTCGAGCACCGCCCGGGGCGGGGCGCGCGAGGCGCCGGAGGACGGCGGGCGTGCGGGGAACCCCAGGTCGGCCCTGCGCCGGAGGGGATCGGCCCGGGGCGCGGCGGTGCTCGCGCGAGCCGTCGAAGACGGCTCACGACCCGCGCCGCGTCGCCCCGGCGGAATGGCGGGCGCGGCGTATGTCCGCTGTCCTGAAACCGGATGTGTGCAGCAGACAGCACACAGTGACTGCCGCAGTGATCTTCATAGGAGCCTCGGCAAAGGAAGCGTTCCATGGCATCTGACCAAAGCCCCCCCATACCGGACGAGCAGGACTCGACAAGTCCGGACGACAAGGCCCGGCTCACTCTGCTCCGCGCAGTGGCCCTGTCCCGGCCTCTGGACGAGGTGGCCTCCTTGGCGCATCTCCTCAACCAGACCGGCGAACAGCCACGACCGGGCGACGAGGCCCTGCACCTGGCTGCCGTGTCTCGCCCCCTGGACGAAGTCCGTCAGCTGATCTCCCTGCTCAAGAAACCCCCGCACACGGACGACGAGGCGGACACGGCTCTTCGGGCAGTCGCGGCGGAGCGGTCCATCGAAGACGTGGCCGCTCTGATCGCCGACTGCCACCCGCACGCGAACGCGCCGCGGGACGAGCCGGCGCCGTCTCAGGAGACGGCTCTCGTGCCCTTCGGCCCGGAGGCCCTCGCGCCGCCGGTCCCGGACACCGCCCCGGCGGTGCCCGAGGCCCCGGTCCCGGCACCCATGCCGATGACGGCCGCAGCCGTGATGCCGCCGTCCGCCGCCCCGGTCAATGGCGACCAGGGCGACGGCGGACCGGTCTTCACCGGCCCGGGCGAGCACGCGCCGGCGGTCGACAGCGCGACGGCCCACAGCACACCGGCCCACGGTCCGGTCGAAAGCGGGCCTGCGGAGAGCGGCACGGCGAAAAGCGGTCCGGTCGAAAGCGGGCCCGTCGAGAACGGCCCGGCGGCTCCCGAAGCGGGTGCCGCCACGGCGGGAACCGCAGCGTCCAGAGCACCGGCGCTCCGGTCGGTGCTCCGCTGGCCGGCGGCGGCCGCGCTGCTCCTGATCGGCGTGCTCCACCTGCCGAACGACATCATGGCCGTACACACCGGAAACAGGACCGCGGCCGCGTCCATGGTCATCGCAGCCATCTGCCTGACCCTGGCGGTCCTGCTCCCCCTGTACGACACGGTCTGGGCGTGGGCGCTCGGCGCCGGCGCCGCCGTCGCCACCGCGGCGGTCCATTCCGTGGGCGCCGGGTTCAAGTCCGTGCACCTGCTCAGGAACAGCCTGGGCAGCACGTTCGCCGGCGCGACCACGATCGCCGTGCTCTGCGCCGTGGTCGCCGCCGTCCTGGCGGCCACCGTGCTGCTGCGCAAGCCCGCACAGCAGCGGGCGGCGGACAAGGCCTGACCGGTCGGCCACCGCTGTCGCAAGGGGCCCGGATCCTCATCGGTATCCGGGCCCCTTCGGCATGGCCGGGGCCGCGGCGGCCCCTCCCAACGGGCCAGTTGTGACAGTCCCGTGACCGGAATTATGGCCTCCGCCACATGCCCGCGATGCCCGCCCTGATGAGGTGATCGCATGCGAAGACCAGCCTCACTCGTGCCGGTGTCCGTGCTCGCCACGGCGACCCTGCTGATCACCGCCTGCGGGACGGAACACGCGGGCTCGGGAAGCGGTGGCACCGGCGCGACCGGGCCGTCGTCCAGTACGCCGGTGGACGACCCGGGCAAGGACGGCGTACGGATCACCTCGCTGACCGTGCCGTCGAACTCTCCCTCGCCCACGCGCGGCACTGCGGTCTCGGCCGACAGCCTTTCGGCACGCGCGGACTCGGGGATCGTCGCAGCCTTCGAGGTCACGAACAACACCGCCGAGGCCCTGACGTACTCCATCGTCTTCACCTTCATGAGCAGTGACGGCGGGGCCATGGCCAACCGGACGGCGACCGTGCGCGACGTCGGCCCCGGCAAGACCGTCCGGGGCTCGGTCCGGCCCGGACAACTGGCGCCCGGCGCCGGGCGGGTGACGCGGGCCAAGGTCCTCGAAGTGAACAGGGTGCCCGCGGGAGAGGCCCCCGTCCCGGCGGGCGCGTGTCCCGCTTCCGGCATCCGGGTCAGCGCCGACGACGGGGACGCGGCCATGGGCCTGCGCGTCGTGGGCCTGCACCTCGACAACTGCGGCAAGCGCGACTACGCCATCGAGGGCTACCCGAAGTTGCAACTCCTCGACGACGACCTCAACCCCGTCACCGGCATCACGATCCTCCGCGGCAGCGGCGGGATCACCACCGGCGCCGGTCCCGACGAAGAGCCCCGCCCCATCACCCTGCGGCCCGGTGAATCGGCGGTGGCGAGCCTGGTCTGGCGCAACACCACGCAGTCGGGCACCGCGGCGAACATCCCCTACGTACGCGTACGCGCGAAGGCCGGCTCCACGCCGGTGACCGTCACGCCCCACCTCGACCTCGGAACCACCGGTCAACTGGGGGTCCGGCCCTGGACGAAGGCGAAGCGCTAGCCGGGTCCAGGCATTCGCCCGCGAGTCGCCCCGGGTGGCACGGGCGCCCGTCAGGTCCGCCGCACCGGGCGGCACACTGGGCCCATGGATCATGTGAAGACCGCCGAAGCTCTGGTACTCAGCCGGTTTCCCGAGGCTCGGGCCGCCTTTCTGGCCGGGAGCGTGCTGACCGCGCGCCGTACCGCCACCTCCGACCTGGACATCGTGGTGCTGCTGGACGGGCCGCCCGCCCCCTTCCGGGAGAGCCTCGTCCACAGCGGCTGGCCGGTGGAGCTGTTCGTCCAGACCGAGGCCGTCTGGCGGGCGTTCGCCGATCGGGAGACGGCCGCGCGGCAGTCTCCGCTCCTCGCCATGTGCGCGGACGGCATGCTGCTGGCCGACCGTGACGGATTCGGCGCCGCGCTCCAGGCGGAGTCCCGTCAGCGACTGGCCGCGGGCCCCCCGCCCATGACCGCCACCGAGTGCGAGGACCGGCGGTACGCGCTCACGGACACCCTCGACGACCTCCGGGGCTGCACGGACCCGTTGGAGCGCACGTACTTGGTGGCCGCCCTGCTCCAGGGCGCTTCCGAGCTCGCCCTGCTCATCGGCGGAAACTGGCTGGGCACCGCCAAATGGCTTTCCCGGCGCCTCGCCGCGGCCGACCCCGGTCTGCACCGACGGCTCACCGGGGCGGCGGCGGCCGCCGTCGCCGATCAGCCCGGCGGGGCGGCCGAGTTCGAGGCCACCGTGCACACCGTCCTCCAGCGTGCCGGTGGACCGATCTGGGCCGGCTACCGCCGGGGGCCCCAGGGCCGCACACCCTGACGCCCCTCCCCCTTCGCACCCCTGCCCTCGTCCCGGCATGCGCGGGCAGGGTCGGCGAGCCAGGGTGGAGGCATGATCGAACCGCCCATCATCGTGCACCGGCCCCTCGGGCGTGGTGGCCGTCATGTCACCGCGCTCGGCCAGGACATCGGCGTCGCCTACTCCGACGTGGACGTCATCGAATTCCTCCGGCAGTCGGGGATCGACGAGACCGACGCCGAGGCCATGGTCGACGGGGACTCTCCGGAGATCGAGTGGCAGGGCGCCCCGGCTCACCAGTACGGAGCAGCCTGACCCGCCGTGTTCGCCGTCGGCCCCGGGCGCCGGCTCTCAGGCAAGGGGCGGTCCGCCGACGGCCGACCAGGGCGACCAGTTGCCGCTGGGCACCAGTTGGTAACGCCCGCTCAACGGCCCCGTGGGGCTTCCGGCGATGATCTCGGTACGGCCGTCGGCGTTGGTGCCGTATCCGGTTCCGGTCGCGCCGGGTCCGAAGGTCTCCCAAGCCGACCAGCCGGACCCGTTCTCCCAGCGGTGTGCCATGCCCGTACGGCTCGCGGCGAAGACCTCCATCCGGCCGTCGGCGTTGCGTGCCACATGGACCCGCGCGTCCGACGGCCCGCCGAAGGCGGCCCATGCGGACCAGGCGCCCGAGGGCCCGGCCTGGACCTTCCGCCACAGGCCGGTCGATCCGCCGGCCACCAGGTCGAGCGCGCCGTCCGGCCGTCTGTCGAGCGCCAGATGAGTGACGCCCGGTACGGTGCCGAACTCCTCGAACCCGGCGTTCCAGCCGCCGCTGGGCACGGCCTGCCCGCGCCGGAACACCGTGTTGCCTGCGGCCGCGACAACCTCGATCCGCCCGCTCGCGTCCCGGCCGGTGGCGATCACCGCGTCGGCCGGACCGCCGAAGGCCTCCCACCCGGCCCAGTTGCCGCCCGGCGCGGTCTGCCAGCGGTGGTAGCTGCCCCGGGGCCCGCTCGCGAAGAGTTCGAGGCGGCCGTCGGCGTTCTGCGCCACGGTCAGATCATGGGCGGCCGTGCCGAAGTTCTCCCAGTCCTGCCAAAGGTTCGGCGCCGTCTGGGCCCGGCGGTCCACCCGGCCCTCGCCGGACGCGAACAGTTCGAGCCGCCCGTCCAAGTCGCGTGCCACGGCCAGGCTCGCCGATTTCGGCCCGCCGAACGGATACCAGTCGGACCAGGACCCGTTGCGTACGGTCTGATAGCGCCCCCACACCTGGTCAGGACCACCCGCGAACGCCTCCTGCCGCCCGTCGGCACCGGAAACGATCACCACCCGCTCGCCGGGGTCCGAGCCCGCCTCGACCGCGTACTGCCCGCTGCCCTTGGTGAAGTCGAGTCCGGCCAGCCACACCCCCCGTTGGCCCCAGCCCGCGTGGCTGATCCACCAGCGACCCTCGGCGTTGACCACCTCGGCGGCATGGCTGAACACATGACCGCAGAGCTGGTCGAGGGAGAAGTGCAGCGGGTCTGATCCGCAGAACACGTCGGTGCCGGTGTAGCCGCCGCGTGGCCCGAGGAACAGGTGCCAGGTGCCCTCCGCGAACACCACGAACGGGGACTCGGTGTTGCCCGCGCCCTGTCCGCCCGTGGGGTCGGTGAACGCGATCGACCGGCTGCTCCAGTGCACGAGATCCGTGCTGGTGCGGAGGGCCACCACGTGGTTTCCGCCGCCGGGGTCGGCGGTCGCGGTGTAGTACATGACCCACTGGTCGCCGACCCTGGCCACCATGGGGTCGCGCGCCTCGTAGCCGTCACGGAACAGGGGGCCGCCCGGGTGCCGGGTCCAGGTGTACAGATCGGTCGAAGTGGCCATGCTGATCGCGGAGTTGGCGGGGTCGGCGCCGCCCCCCGCGTAGAACATGTAGTACGTCGACCCGTCCTTGATGACATTCGGTGCCCACAGGTGGGTCTCGCCCAGCGCCGGGTCGGCGGTCAGGACGGGTGGGCGCTTCGTCCAGGGCCCGTGCGGGCTCGGCGCGGTGGCGTGCGCGAAGGTGGTCTCGTCCCGGTCGTCGGCGGGTTCGGCGTGCGTGATGCCGAACAGGTGCCAGAGGCCCTGGTCGTCCCGTACGAAGGTGTGGTCGTTGAGGTACCACGGGCTCGCCTCGCCCGCGCTCGGATCGTAGATCTGCACGAAGGGTGCCGCCCCCACCCGCCCGGGCGCCGCCGCGGCGAGCGCCGGGCGGGCCGCGGCGGGCAGGGCCGCCGCCGTCAGCAGTACCAGGGTGAGCACGGCCCACCACACTCGGGAACTACGCACGATGCATCCGCTTCCACTCGACAGGGCGGGACGTGGACCTTCCGCGGCCCGCGGGCCCGGGCAGGCGGCCTGGGAGGGTCCACGTCGAAACCGCTAGTTGACCGCGGGGCCGGCGTCGTTCAGGTAGCCCCATGCCGACCAGGTCGAGAACCCGGTCTGCCACCGGTGGTAGACACCGGCGTGGCTGGTGCCGAACAGCTCGATGCGGCCGTCGGCGTTGTTGGCCGCGCCGATCTCGGTCCCGCCCGTCCCGAAGTTCTCCCACGCCGAATACGGCGCGTTCGGGCCGGTCTGCCAGGCGTGGCTCGCGGTGTCGGCGTTGATGGCGAACACCTCGACCCGGCCGTCGACCGAACGGGACGTCGTCAGCTCGGCGTTGGAGATCCCTCCGGTGCCCGCCCACTCCGACCAGGCGGTCGGGCTGGTCTGCCACCGGTGGAACACGCCCTTGGCATTGGAGGCGAAGACCTCCAGCCGGCCGTCGGTGTTGTGGTTGACGGCCAAGTCGTGACCGCCGCCGCCGAAGTCCTCCCACGCCGACCAGTTGCCGTTCACCGCGGTCTGCCACAGGTGCCCGAACGTACTGTCCGAGAGCGCGAACACCTCTAGGCGCCCGTCGGGCGCGTTCTCCATCGCGAGGCGTGAATTCGCCGGTCCGCCGGCCACGCCTTCCCAGGCTCCCCAGCCGCCGCTGGGCGCCGACTGCCAGCGGTGGAACACCCCGTTCGCGTTCGAGGCGAACACCTCGATGCGACCGTCGGCGTTGCTGCCCGCCGCCAGTCGGTAGCCGCCCGTACCGAAGTTCGCCCAGCCCGACCAGCCCGCGCTCGGGCCCGTCTGCCACATGTGGTCGAGGGTGCTGTCCGAGAGCGCGAACAACTCCAGCCGTCCGTCCGCGTTCGGGGCCAGCGCCAGCTGTGCGTTGTGCGGTCCGCCCTCCAACCGCCAGGTGGACCAGTCGCCGTTCACCGCCGTCTGCCACGCGTGGTACACCCCGTCGGCGCCGGCCGCGAAGCTCTCCAACCGGCCGTCCGAGGAACGCCCCGACACCACGCGGCCCGACGCGTACGGATGCGGCCGCGTCGCCGACTCGTCGATGATGTTGAGGTATCTCAGCGCCTTGTAGTCGCCGTTGGGGTGGCCGTCGAGCGTGGCGTTGTTGATGTTGGCGTAGAGGTGCCCGGGCGGCGCGACACCGCTGCTGCCGCCGCCGAAGCTGTAGTAGGAGAACCCGCCGTGGTCGTCCGTCCACTCGTGGAAGATCAGGACGTGGTCGTAGAACGAGTTGAGCACGTCGCCCGCGCGCAGTTCGTCCCGGCCGATCTCACGGGAGAACCCGGGCAGCCCCTGGGTGCTCGGGTTGGCGTCGAGGTGCCACGCCATGGAGACGTAACCCGAGCAGTCCGTACGGTAGTTGTAGTCGCCGCCGGGCCCCGGATAGGACCCGCCCTGGTTGTACGAGGGCGCCTGGTCCACCCAGTACTGGGCCCGCCAGATCACCTCGCTGCGGGTGATCGGGCCCCCTCGGTCGGACGAGTCGGCCGCTTTCGCGGCGGCGGGCGTGGTCACGCTCAGCGCGACCACGCCCGCCATGAGCAGCAGAAGCAGTCTGCCGAGCCATGATCTGAAAGGCGTCATCGGAACCCTCCCCGTTCGTCGGCGACCGACGCTAGGGAGGACCGATGAAATACGGATGGAACCGGTGTCCAGGTGCCGTTCGATGGGCCCCGCCCGAACCCGGGGGACGCCCCCGAGCCCATCAGCCAGGCCAGGTGCCCGTCACTCGACGCGTCGCGGTGGCGCCCGCGCGGTCCACGGCGGCCCTGACGCCCGCGAGGATCGCGCCCTGCAGGGCCGCGGCGAGCAGGACCGCCTGCCAGCTCCGGTCCTCATCGGTGGCGCCGGGGGTTTCCTCCTCGTCGTCGATCAGCCGCCATGCCCGTCGGAAGAGGCGCTCGGCGAGTATGCCGCTGAGGATGCCGAGCGTGAGGCCCACCGGTTTGTAGGCGATCTTCACCGCGTTCATGCCCGCCTCCGATCCGCGTTCATGAGCGCCTCCGATCACGGCGGCGCAGCAGCAGCCAGCCGGCGACCGCCGCCCCCGCCGCGGCGAACAGCAGTGTGGAGTGCTCCCGGGCGGACCGGGCACCCCGCCCGGCCATGTCGCGTACCGGTGCGGGTGGTGCGGGCAGCTTCTCCTGCACCACGTGTGCGGCGGCCCTGACGTCGTCGGACAGGTCGGACACCCGGGTGCCCACCTGTTCCTTGAGCTCGGCCGCCCGGTCGGCTGCGCGTGCCTTGACATCGGCCTTGGCGGCCAACGCCTCGACGGTGCGGCCGAGTTCATGGCGGGCCTGCTCCACCTCGTGGCCGAGCTGTTCGCGGTCGGAGGCGTTGGGGCCCGATGGGGGTGACTGGGTCATCGCCGTGCACTCTCCTTGATCTCCGCCACGTCCGACTTGACGCTCTCGACGGTCTGCCGGGGCGCGGGCGGCCCGCCCCGGGTGACCTCCTTCTTGCCGCTCAGTGCCAGGGCCGCGGTGATCAGCCCCAGTACGGCGGTCACGATCAGCGCCGCGCTCCACGCGGGCAGCGGAACGGCGAGGGCGCAGATGGCCGTGATGACCAGCGCCTGGAGGGTCAGGAATCCGGTCAGGCCCGCCCCTCCGAACAGGCCGCCGCCCTTGCCGTACCGTTTGCCCTTCTCCTTCAACTCTGCCTGGGCCAGGCGCATTTCGGCCCGTACCAGCTCGGTGAGCTGATGCGAGGCGCGCTGGACCAGTTCCTGCACCGGCTCGGACGAGCCGTCCGCGCCGTGCCGGGACGGTGGGGTGGTCATGGGGTATCGCCTCCTGATTCCTCGGCCCTGCGACGCGTACCCGGCTGCGCGCAGGCCATCCCGGACGACGTGCAACAAGCCGCGCCGGGACCGCACCCCGCGGCCGACGTGTACACATCCATCACTCGGGTACGCGGCCGGAACCACAGACGAACACGTCGAAAGGAGCCGCATCCATGTCGAAGGTCGCAAAGGTCGAGGAGTCCGTCGAGGTCGCCGTCCCGGTCGGCGTCGCGTACAACCAGTGGACCCAGTTCGAGGAGTTTCCCCTGTTCATGCAGGGCGTGGAGCGCATCGAGCAACGCACGCCGACGCTCACCCACTGGGTCACGAAGGTCGACGGTGTGTCACGGGAGTTCGACGCGAAGGTCGTCGAGCAGATTCCGGACGAGCGGGTCGCCTGGACCACGGTCGACGGCGAGGTCCACCAGGCCGGTGTGGTGACCTTCCACCGCCTGGACGACCGGAACACCAAGGTGATGCTGCAACTGGAGCACGAACCTCAGGGCGCGGTCGAGCACGCCGCCGACAAGCTCGGTCTGGTCAAGCGCCAGATCACGCAGGACCTGAAGCGGTTCAAGACGTACATCGAGAGCCGTGGTGTGGAGACCGGCGGCTGGCGCGGCCGGGTGTGACGGTCAGGTGCGAGGCGGTGTGTGGTGGGGGCGGCGGGCATTCCCGTCGCCCCCACCGCGGCGCGTCGGGGGTCGGCGTACCGGGACCGACGCGCTACGAGCCGCCGCCCAGACTCCGGCGCCCCAGCACATGGAGGTGCTCCAACGCCTCGCGCAGCACGCCGCGTTCCTGCCAACCGAGCCACCGGCCCACATCGTGGCCGACGGTGTCCAGCGCCTTGACCTGGGCGGGGTGCAGATCGGCGGTGGGGCGGGCGAGGTGGGCGGACACCACCCCGACGCAGCTGCCGTCCTCGTCCACGAGCGGGATGCTGTGACAGGCGCGGCTGCCGGCCAGCAGGATGGCCCGGCGGTCCGGCTCGCTGAAGGCCGGGTCTGTGGCCACGTCGTGGACCGTGGTGAGTACGGTTTCCTCGGCCGCTCGGGCGCACGAGGTGGTGCCGGCCGAAACCACGGCGAAGTGCTCGACGAACCGCGCGTTCAGGCCGGTGTGCTGCACGATGCGCAGCCCTTCGGCGGCCGGGTCGGCGATCTGTACGTTGCCCATGCCCGCGCCGACGACGGCCAGCGTCTGGGAGAGCACCCCACTCAGCACGGTGGCGCGGTCGGCGTTGTCGGTGGCGGCGAGGCCGATGGATTCGAGCGACGGGGGCGGCTGGGTCGAGGGGCCGGAAAACCAGGTGGTTCCACGGCCCTCGGGTCTTGGGCTCCGGGTGACGGCCTCGGCGAGCACGCGGAGTTTCACGTTGTGGTGTTGCGAGGCGATCCGCAACAGCGCGAAGGCGGCCTCCGCGTCCGGCAGCCGGTAGCGCTCCTCCAGGATTCCCTGGGCGTGCGAGATCAGCGGCCGGGTGCGGACCTGCGCCCGCAGATGGTGGGCTTCCTCGCGCAGCCGCGCGAGTTCCTCCCGTAGGACGGCCACATCCCGGGCGTCGGGAGCGGGGTTGTCCGTCATGCAGGGTCCTTCCGAATGATCGCCGGCGCGGACCGGCTGTGCCCCAACTGTCGTATCGAAGCCCGCGTCCTGCACACCGCACGTGTCCCTCCGGCGGGAAAGCACGGCTCTCAGACGCTGACGGCGCCCGTCACGGAATCGTCGAAGGCGCGCGCGCCGGACAGCCGGTGCCGGGCGGCGGTCACGGCGGAGTCGATGTCACGGGTGCCCGTGGACACACACAGGGTGTACGCCACGTCGTCCAGGCGCCGACGGTTCGCAGCTCGTGCCTCGCTCGCGTGCGGGGAGCTGAGCGCGGTGTATTCGTCGAGGAGCGCTCGGAGCACTGCGGGGTGGGCCATCAGCATCGGGAGGGACCCTTCGGTCGGCGCGGTCCGGACACGTTTTCTGCTGCCCCCGGTCACGATTCCTACACTCCTGGCCGGTGGCGCGCGGGCCCGTGCGCTCCCATAGGGAAACCCCTCTCCCCCGCCGCAGTGCCTGGCCGCCGGCTCCGCCGCCCCGGACACTCGTGCGTCGGCGCGGTTCCTGCCACGAGCGGCGTCGACAGCACCCCCGTACCTGTCCGCTGCTTCCCCCATCGCCTTGCGCGACCACGGCGGACAACACCCCCTGCCCGAAGCGAAAGGAACCCCCACTCCTATGGAGATACCAAGAGCCGCGAGACTCCTGACGGTCGCGTTGGCCTGTGTGTCCGCCTCCGCCATCGCCCTGCCCGCCGCCACGGCCGCGCCCACGCCGAACCCGTCGCCGACCGCCGGTCCCGGCGCCTTCTCGGCGGCCCCGTACACCGCCGATCCGACGCCCGCCGTGCGCGGCCGTGTCGTGGACGCCGCCCAGAAGGCGCTGGCCTCCCACGCCGGCGCCGCCCACAAGGCCGACGGTGACGCCTTCTCGGTCCGCAACCTGGTGGTCGACCGGGACGGCTCCGCCGCCGTCCGCTTCGACCGCACGTACAAGGGCCTTCCCACGTACGGCGGCGACGTCGTCGTGCACCTGAAGAACGACGGCACCTACCAGTCGCTCGCCACCGGTTCGGCGACCTCGGGGGCGGTCTCCACCGAGCCCCAACTGGCCGCCGCCGACGCCGTGAAGGCGTCGAAGGGCGCCTTCAAGGGGCACATCGGCTCGGTCTCCGCCTCGCACCTCGCGGTGCAGATGGCGGGCACCGGCGCCACCCTGGTCTGGGAGACCGTCGTCGTCGGCACCCGCCCCGACGGGACCCCCAGCCGTCTGCACGTCCTGGTGGACGCCCGTACCGGCAAGGTCGTGCGGACCAATGACGAGGTGAGCACGTTCGCGGCCGAGGGGGCCGCGAACGCAGGCGCCTCGAAGGTCGGTGCGGTGGCGCAGGCCGCCGCACCGACGGTCGCCGGGACGGGGCAGTCGATCTACAGCGGCAGGGTCTCCCTCGACGTCACCCAGAGCGGCAGCGGGTACTCGATGACGGACCCCTCGCACGGCAACGGCTACACCACGAACCTCAACCACGCGACGAGCGGCACCGGTTCGGTCTTCACCAGCTCGACCGGCACCTTCGGTAACGGCTCCACCAGCGACCCCGCCTCCGCCGGCGCGGACGCCCACTACGGCGCGGCGGAGACGTTCGACTACTACAAGAACGTCCAGGGCCGCAACGGCATCTTCGGCGACGGCCGGGGCGTGCCGTCGCGGACGCACTACGGCAACGCGTATGTGAACGCGTTCTGGGACGGCACGCAGATGACCTACGGCGACGGCCAGTCCAACGCGCGCCCGCTGGTCGAACTCGACGTCGCCGGGCACGAGATGAGCCACGGTGTGAGCGGGGCGCTCACCGGCTGGGACGAGACCGGTGAGACCGGCGGCATGAACGAGGGCACCAGCGACATCTTCGGCACGATGGTGGAGTTCTACGCCAACAACCCCGTCGACAAGCCCGACTACACCATGGGCGAGCTCATCAACATCAACGGCGACAACAAGCCGCTGCGCTACATGTACAACCCGTCCCTCGACGGCCAGTCCCCGAACTGCTGGAACAGCAGCAACGGCGGCCTGGACCCGCACTACTCGATGGGCCCGCTGAACCACTGGTTCTTCCTCGCGGCCGTCGGCAGCGGTGACCACGGCTACGGCAACAGCCCCACCTGCAACAACTCCACGGTCACCGGCCTCGGCAACGACAAGGCCGCCAAGATCTGGTACAAGGCGCTGGCCTCCTACGCCAACAGCAGTGAGAACTACCACCAGGCCCGCACCGACTCGCTGAAGGCCGCCGCCGATCTGTACGGCGCGCACTGCACCGAGTACAACACCATCGACGCCGCCTGGGCGGCGGTCAGCGTCACCGGGACCGACCCGGTACCCGGCAGCTGCAACAGCCAGCCGGGCGCGCCCTCGGTGACGAACCCGGGCAACCAGACCGGCACCGTCGGAACCGCCGCGTCCGTCCAGATCCAGGCGAGCGACCCGGGTGGCGAGACGCTCACCTACAGCGCGACCGGCCTGCCTGCGGGCCTGTCGATCAACTCCTCGACCGGTCTCGTCTCCGGTACGCCGACCACGGCCGGGACCTACAGCGTGACGGTCACGGCGAAGAACACCGACAACGCCACCGGTACAGCCTCCTTCACCTGGACCATCAGCGGCGGCGGCAACCCTCCGCAGGGCTGCGGCAGCATCCCCGCCTGGAACGCGTCCACCAGCTACGTGCCGGGCGACCAGGTGGCGTACAACGGGCACAAGTGGTCCTCGCAGTGGTACTCGACCGGCGCCGAGCCGGGGGCGCCCGGCTCCTGGGCGGTCTGGAAGGACGGTGGCGCCTGCTGATCCACCCGGCTGCCTCCTAGCCTCAACTCCCCCGCCCGAACGGGCCGTTGGTCTCCTGGACCGGCGGCCCGGTCGGCATGCCCGCGTAGGGCCGACCGGCCTGCGGCGGGCCGACGGCCGATCCACGATTGGTCTTGACCTTTGGTCTTGACCTTTCGCCGAGGCCGGTCCTACATTCGGCGCGGCACCACGAATGGCAAGTTCATGATCGACGCCCGAGGCGTGAACGAGGCTGTGTCCGGAGGGGCTTGTGACGATCGAGCCGACCACCCTGGCGACGGGAACCGGACCGATCGCCGTCGAGCGCGGCGCCCTCCGCGACACCGTGCGGGCCCATCTCTCCCACGGCGGCGGCGTCCTCCTCACCGGCCCCGCGGGCATCGGCAGGACCACCGTCGTGTCCCAACTCGTCGCCGAAGCAGGCGAATACGGCCACCGGGTACTGCGCTGCGCACCGTCGTACGCCGAACGCGACAGCCCTTTCCTCGGCCTCATCGACCTGCTGACGGGCGTGGCCGACGACACCCTGACCAGGCTTGCCGCCCACGAAAGGGCGGTACTCGAACGAACCCTGCTGCGACGCTTCGGCCCACCGCCGGCCACCGGACCCGGCGACGGCGCCGGTCCGGCCACCGAGCGAGAGGCACTCGTCCTGCGGATCGCCGTCCGCAAGGTGCTCGCGCTGCTCGCCGACGCGGGACCCCTCCTGTTGGTCATCGACGACGCGCAGTGGCTGGACCGGCCGACCGCCGAGGTGCTCAACTATCTTGCCCGGCGGGCCGATCCAGGTGTGTCGGTACTGGCCGCCCTGCGTACAGGGCTCATCCCCGCACCCCTTGCACACCGTTCGGACGGCTGCGACAGCGCACTCGGTCTTTGCCCGCCTCCGGTCCGCAGGATCGCGGTCCCGCCCATGACCGCGCACGAGCTCGCCGAGCTGCTTGAACGGCACGATCACCCCGGCTGGCCGCGCCCGCTGATCACACGCCTGCACCAGACGAGCGGCGGCACGCCCGCCACGGCCCTCGAACTGAGCGCGGCCCTCGACGAACACGTCCGCCTCAAGGGTGCCGAGTTGCCCGGACCCGACGACCCGCTCCCCGTCCCGGACTCCCTGAGCCGCCCCGTCCTGGACCGACTCGGCGCGGTGACCGCGAGCGCCCGGGACACCTTGGTGATGGCGGGTGCGTCCGGACGGCCCACCGTGGAGCTGCTGCGGCGCGCGGGCCGGCCGAACGCCGCCGCCGATCTGGACCTCTGCGTACGGCACGGTCTGATCCGCGCCCTGACGGAGTCGGACAACGGAGCCGTCAGGTTCCTCGACCCGCTCACCCCGATGGTGCTGCGGGCCGAGACCCCGTACGAGCACCTCGTGGAGGCGCACCGGGCGTTGGCCGACGCCTGCGACGACACGGTCGAACGCGCCCACCACATGGCCCGGTTGACGGCGGGCCCCGATCCCGCCGTGGCGACCCGGCTCGCCGCCGCGGCCTCGGCGGCCCGCCGCAGAGGCGCCCCGGGGACGGCGGCCAGGCTCGGACGTCTGGCCGCCGAGTACACACCCGCCGGGCAGGCGTACATCGACATCGACCGCAGGCTCACCGCGGCCGAGGACGGCATCGAGGCCGGAGACCTGGACTTCGCGCGACGGCTCGCGCACGAGGTGCTCGGCGACGCCGAGCGGCCGGCCGACCGGGTGCGCGCCTGGAACGTGGTCATCGACTCCTGCGGTCAGGCGATGGCCGAGATAGCGGACGTCTTCCCGGAGGCGGTACGCGACGCCGCGGGCGACCCCGAGCTGCTGGCCCAGCTGCACTACCGGATGAGCTGGCGCGCCTGGATGGTGGGCGGTTCAGCGGCGCGCGCCCACGGCCACGCGGTCCGCGCGGCCGGACTCGCGGCGCGCACCGGCGACCGCAGGACCGAGCTGATGGCACTGACCCAACAGGCGGCCCTGGAGCTCTTCCTGGGCCTGCCGGAGGCCGAGACGACACTGACCGCCGCTCTCGCCGCGCCCCACGACGTACACGCGATGACCCATCACAACGGGCCCGTCTACCTCAAGTACCGGTTCCACCTGGTGCGCGACGAACTGGACGAGGCGCGAGCCGAGTTGCGCACCCTCGTCTACCGACTGCGGCAGCGGGGTTCGGCCGACAGCCTGA
The DNA here is from genome assembly GCF_014650455.1 of Streptomyces xanthochromogenes. Taxonomy (GTDB): domain Bacteria; phylum Actinomycetota; class Actinomycetes; order Streptomycetales; family Streptomycetaceae; genus Streptomyces; species Streptomyces xanthochromogenes. The sequence continues at coordinate 361,168 of NZ_BMUZ01000004.1, forward strand.
GCCAGTGCCTCATCGGCCTCGCCCAGGTGGAGATCCAGCGCGGACGGTGCCGGCCGGCCCTGACCATCGCCCGCCAGAGCCTGCGCATCGTGGAGGAGGCGGGGCTGAGCCAGGGTCCCGCCTGGTACGCGCTCTCGCTCGCCGAGACGGCAGGGGGCAGCCTGCGCCGGGCGCTCACCGCGGCCGAGACGGCGAGGCGGCACAGCGAGGACGACGACGACCGGCTCTTCCTGCCGCGGGCCCTGCATGCCGAGGGAAGGATCAGACTGTTCGTCGGCCAGAGCGCCAGGGCCGTGGAACTCCTGCGCAGGGCAGGCGAGTTGGAGACGGCGCAGGGCCAGCGCGATCCGGCGACCCGACGGTGGCACGCCGATCTCGCGGAAGCCCTGGCCGCAACCGGCGCGCCGGACGAGGCGGCAGCGGTCATCGCCGTGGCCCGGCGCCAGGCCGAGCGCCTCGGCCGCCCCGGCGTCCTCGCCACGCTGGACCGGTCGAAGGCGGCGATCGATGCGAGCAGGGGCGAACTGAGCGTCGCCTCAAGGACGTTGGAGAGCGCCGCCACGCGTTTGCGGGCCACCGGCTATCCGCTGGAGGAGGCCCGCACCCGGGCGGCCCTGGGCCGGGTCCGGCGGCTGCTTCAGGACGAGACCGGTGCCCGCACCTCCTTCGCGAGCGCCCTGCGCATCTTCAGCAAGGCCGACGCCCGCCCCTGGATCGCACTGACCCGCACCGAACGCGACCGCGCCCAGGATGCCCCCGCCCCGCCGGCCGAAGCCGGCGCCTGGTCGGACCACCTCACCTCGACCGAACGCAGCGTCGTCGCCCGAGCGGCCCAGGGCGCCACCAACCGCGAGATCGCGGCGGGTCTCGTGGTCAGTGTCAAGACGGTGGAAGCGGCCCTCACCCGCGCCTATCGCAAACTGGGTGCCAAGTCGCGGGTGGAGGTCGCACGCATGGTGATGACGCATCGCACGGCGTAGGCGGCGTTCCGTCGAGGGGCCCTGCGCCCCAGCGGTTACGGCGCAGGCCAGGCGACCGAGGTCTCGACGGCCTCGTCGTAGTCGACGCCGTCGAGGCCCCAGCCGTACAGCTCGCGGATCTGCCCGATGAACCAGTCGGCCCCGGCCGCCGACCGGTCGAGCCCTGCCTGCGGGTCGGCCCACAGCTCACGGACCCGGTCCTGGACCCGCGGGTCGAGTTCCCAGCCGTCGAGCCGGACGCGGCCCGCCTCGTCCGTCACGAGGGGCTTGTTGCCGAGCAGTTGGTCCCACAGGTCCACGGCCTGCTGGTCGGTGGTCCGGAAGCCGTCGCCGAGGACCGTGCGCAGGAACGTGGTGTACAGGGCGATGGAGGGGATCGCGCTGGAGGCCTGGGTGACCGCCGCCCCGGCGACGACGGTCATCGCCCGGCCACGCCCGGCGAGGACGCCCGCGTTCAACTGCCCCGCGGTGCGCTCCAGATGCTCCTTGGCGGCGCCGATGGTGCCCTGCCGGTAGACGGGGGCGGTCAGTTCGGAGCCGATGTAGGTGAGCGCGACGGTGGTGAAGTCGTCGGCGAGCAAAGCGCGTTCGGCGAGGTGCCGCACCCACAGCTGCCAGTCCGCGCCGCCCATCACCTGCTCGGTGGCGTGCTTCTCCTGCGTCGTCGCCGCCTCCAGCCGGACGCTCGTCGCCTTCGGAGTGCCGTCGGAGAAGTCCAGGGCGGGCGACTCGTAGGGCGCGCCGAGCGGCTTGATCACCGAGTGGTGGACGGTGCCGGTCTCCGGGTCGGTACGCCGTGGCGCGGCGAGGCTGTAGATGAGGTGGTCGACCTTCCCGAACCGCCGCTCCACCAGGTCGAGGGCCTCGTCCTTGCCCTTGTCGGAGAACGCGTCGGTGTTGACGAAGACGAAGTCGCATCCGGCCTCGGTCGCCAGCCGGGCCGCCTGCGCGGTGCGGTACCAGCCCGCGGAGGCGGTACGCCGCTCGGTCTCGGCAGCCTCGTACGCGACCCCGACGCCTCGGATGCCGTGCTGCCGCAGACCGGTGAGCAGGGTCGCGAGTCCGTAGCCCGCGCTGTGGCCGAGGAGCAGCACGACGGGAGCGCTGCCGTCGGCACGCGGCGGGATGCGGTCCCACGTCCGGCCGACCGTCTCGGCGGCGCCCGCCGGATGCGAGTTGACGATCAGGAAGCCGCGCTGCTTCGGGTCTATGTGCCGCAGGCTCACGTCGGGTCCGTTCCGGTAGGAGGTGGGGTGACGGCGAACGTCGGCCGTGGCCTCGCCATCGAAGATCGTAAGCACGCCCGTCGCCGCCGATCGCACGGACGGGGTACGGAGAATCCGCCGGGCAGTTGTCGTGTCCGGCCTTGACGGACGTCCTGGGCGGCCTCGGAGCGGCGAGGGGCGCAGCGTAATCCCCGCGCGCGGACGAGGTGGCCGATCCGCTGATCCAGGGACGGTCGTGCGACGCGGTCGGCAGGATGGCCGCATGGAGCATGGGGACGCAGGACGGGGCGGCGCACGGCCGATGGTGGTGCGGGTTCCGGTGGAGCCGGTGGAGGCCGCGGTCGAGGCGGACGCCCTCGACGCCGTGGCCCGCACGGGGAATCTGGTCGTGCGGGGCCCGCTGTTCGGGGTGGCGGCGCAGGAGGAAGGCGACGAGCACGTGTGGCGGGTGATCGTCGCCGTGACGCTCGGCTGCCCGCAACAGGCGCGCGACAGCTTGAACTCACTGCTGTGGTTCCGCGCCAAGGACGGCGCCGCGGACAAGGTCGAGCGGCGCGCCCTGCTGGCCGCGGTCGCGAAGCTGGAGACCGAGCACGTCGATGAACTCTCCGCGGCCGGGACGCGGTACCGGATCGTGCGTGCCGAGGAATACGCCGCCGTGGGGGCCCTGGGCGAGATGGAGGGTCCGCGCCCCACCGATGCCGAGCCCCTGGTTCCGGACTGGTCCCGCGGAGCCAGGGGGCCGGCCGTCGACGAGGGTCTGATGCTGGACCCGTCGGCTCCGGTCACCCCCACGCAGATCGCGGAACGGCTCGCGCTGCGGGACCTGTGCTACTCAGGGGACCGGTTCCCCCGGGACGTGCTGGCCGATTCGCGCCGGGCCGTCACCACGCACCCGGACATCCTGCTGCTGCCCCCGACGTTCACGGTCGTGGAGCAGACGGCGAACGCCTGGGCACCGGTCAACGGTCCGCACGCGACCGCCCACGCGGCACGCCGGTCCCTCGACTTCTCGCTGACCTGGGCATGGCCGCGCATGAACGGCCTCATCCCGGTCGACGGCCCCATGGACGCGGACGCCCGTACCGAGACCGAGTCCTCGGGCGCCGGGACCGCCGGGCCTCTCGCCGCCTACGCGCGGGCCGCGGCCGCGCTGCGGGCCGGTCGCGTCAACCGGTTGGAGTTCCAGGGCACCGTCTACCAGATCGCCCGCACCCGTCGGCTGCTGCGGTGGGGCGGCGACGGGCCCGAGGGCCCGCGCCCGTCCGACGTCAACACGCAGGAGCCCACACGCCTCCACCCGTCGCTCGACGAGGACGGACGCGTCGTCTCCGACGATTGAGCACGGCGGCACGGCGGCAGAGAGGTACGGCCGCGTTCCGGTGCGAGTCCACGGGTCAACGGCCGCATTCCGGCGCGGGCGCCCGGCCGCACTCCGGCGCGGCCGCACTCCGGTACAGGTGCGGTCGAGTCGGCGCTCGTGCGCGGACAGCGTCTCGCGCCCAAATTCCCCTCGCATCAACGCTGTTGTGGGGCCGCGATCGTGCCGGGCAGCGCACACTCCCCCCTTCTTCGAACGCGTTCAAGCCACGGAACGCCGGACCGCGATATGGTCCGCGCATGTCAGACGCGTTGGCCACCGCCATCACCGCGGCGGCGGGCCTCGGCGGGGCACTCCTCGGTGCGGTCCTCCCCCAGCGGTTCAACGTGCGCGAGCGCGCCGCGGAAGCCGAACTCGCCGACCGCAGAAGGTCGTTCGAAGAGCGCCGCGAGGCGTACACGGCGATGAACCGCGCTTCGGAGCAGTTCCACACCCTGCTCAAGGATGCCCTGCACCGCATGCGCGACGGCGTCTACACCGACGAGGACCGCACGCGCCTGGAGGAGTCCCGCCGGGATTACCGCGACCGCTATGCCTCGGCGCAGATGATCGTCCCGCTGCGCATCCTGGAGGCTTCGCGCGAACTCAACAGAGTTCTCGCGGGCGTCGACGCCGCGGCCAAGCGCATAGACCGCGGGCTCGCGCGCGAGGGGGAGAGTGCCGAGGAGCTGATCGTCACGGTCAGGCAGGCCGAGCCCCGGCTCGTGACCATGCGGACGCTGATGCGGGCGGACCTCGGAATCCGGGACCGATGAGGTGAGCCCGCGGGTTTCGGGGCCGACGGCTCCCGGCGGCGGGCACGGCCCCCGTGGGTCCGGCCGGTGACAGCGGCTGCAAAATGCGGCGGGCGCCGGCCAACGATCCGGAGGGCGGTCCGCGGCCGGACCGGGACATGCGCTGTGCGCGAGGCCGGCGGAGGGACAGCGACGCCTCAGCGGAGGCTCGGGCCGGCTTCCAGGTACGCGGCGAGGTGGGCCAGCGAGGAGGCGATGCCCGCTTCGTGGGCGGCCCGGTCGATGCCGGGCGGGACATCGGTGGCGGTCACCATCACGTCGGTGCCTTCGCCACCGTCGACGAGGTCCCAGGTCAGCGTCATCGTGCCCGCGTACGCGGGGTCGTCCGCCTCGAACACGGCGCGCTGCACCACCCGTGCTCCGGGCACGAGCTCGGCGAACTCGACGTCGACGACATCCGTCGCGTCCGACGTCTTGCCGGGGCTTTCCGCGGGATCGAGATAGGTGAGCACCATCCGGAACCCGCCGCCGCTGTGCGGCTCCCAGCGCTCGATCCGCCCCCGCATGCCGTCCGGCGGCAGCCACGCCTCCAGGGCTTCGCGGTTCAGGAGGGCGCCGTAGACCGAGCTCGCGGTAGCCGCGATCGTCCGGCCGGCGCGGTCTTTCCGGCTCATGGCCCCGAGTCTAGACGCGGGGCCACCGCCGCGCGGCTCAGCCGGCCTGCCGCTCGGCCCCGGCCTTGACCCACTCGTCGACGGTGACGACATCGGCCTGCCGGGGGAAGACCTTCTCCGTGAGCACACGGTGCACCTCCGCGTCGCCGTCCAGGCAGCCGTCCGAGAGAACGGTCAGGCCGAAGTCCAGGTCGGCGGCCTGGCGCAGGGTGGAAAGGACCACACAGCTGGTGGCGATGCCCGCCAGCACGAGGTGGGTGGCACCGGCACCGCGCAGGACCATGTCGAGGTCGCTGCCCGCGAAGGCGCTGACCCGCTTCTTGGTGACGACCACGTCGCCGGGCTGCGGCGTGAGAGCGGGGTGGATGTCGGCACTGGCGTCGCCATCGACGAATGCCGCCGAACCGGCGACCGCGCCGAACGCCTTGTTGCGGGTGCTGACTTCGGGGTGCCCGGCCCGGAAGCCGATCACGACGTGGACCACCGGCGTCCCGGTCGCGCGGGCGGCGTCGATCGCCGTACCGATGCGGGTCAGGTAGTCGGCGGTGACGTTCTCGGGGAAGCGGTCCACGATGCCCCGTTGGATGTCCATCACGAGGAGGGCGCTGTTCGTCATGCGTACGGTCCTTTGCGTTTGGTGCGGTGAATGTCTGCCGGTGTGGGCGACTCGGCGGCGGAGCCGTTATTACGAGGGATGTCGGCGGCGGAGCCGTTACGACGAGGGGCGTCGGCCGCGCAGAAGGGAAGCGAGCGCGGCGACCAGGGACATGACGGTGGCCACGCCGAACACGGTGACGAGTCCGTCGTGGAAGGGGCCCGAGACCAGTTGGGGGAAGAAGCTGTGCCCGGTGAGGACCGCGACGTTGTGCGCGGGCAGGGTGTCCAACACCCCGCTGGGGGCGAGCAGATGACTGATCGGGTTGTTGCCGAGGAACGTGGCGAACAGCGTACTGACCGGCGGCAGCCCCGCCACCTGCGCGGCCGTGCCCGCGGGGACGCCCTGTGCCTGGAGGCCGCTGCTCAGCGCGTGCGGCAGCGAACCGGCGAGACCGACGATCATCAGGGAGAAGGAGAGCCCCATCGACAGGGCGGTGCCCGAGTTCTGGAACGTCGAACGCATCCCCGACGCCACGCCTCGCTGTTCCGGCGCGACACTGCCCATGATCGCGGAGGTGTTGGGTGCCGAGAACATTCCCTGACCCACCCCGCTGAGCAGCAGGAGCGCCGCGAACGTCGGATACGAGAAGTCGACCGGCAGGGCCAGCAGACCGAGGAAGGAGAGGGCGACCAGCACAAGGCCGCTGGTCGAGAAGAGGCGGGCCCCGAACCGGTCCGAGAGATAGCCCGAGACCGGCCCGGCTATCAGGAATCCCAGCGTCAGCGGCAACATGAAGATGCCCGCCCACAGTGGGGTGCGCTCGAAGTCGTAGCCGTGCAGGGGCAGCCAGATGCCCTGGAGCCAGATGATCAGCATGAACTGGAGGCCACCCCGGGCGATCGAGGTGAGCAGCGCCGCCAGGTTCCCCGCCGCGAAGGCCCGGTTGCGGAACAGGCTCAGGCGGAACATCGGCTCGGGTGTGCGCGTCTCGACCACGCAGAAGATCACCAGAAGCAGCACGCCCGTACTGAGTCCGCCGAGGACGAGGGGGTTGGTCCAGCCCGTCGAGTGGCCTCCGTACGGCTGGATACCGTAGGTGATCGACGCGAGGAGCGCGCCGGCGCCCGCCGTGAACGTCAGGTTCCCGGCCCAGTCGATCCGTCCCGGCCGGCGGCTGCCGGTCTCGCGCAGGCTGCGGTACGACCAGATGGTGCCGACGATGCCGATCGGCACGCTGACCCAGAACACCGCCCGCCAGTCCACCGTGGCGAGCAGGCCGCCGACGATCAGGCCGAGGAACTGGCCTGCCAGGGCGGTGATCTGGTTGACGCCGAGTGCCATGCCCCGCTGTCTCGTCGGGAAGGCATCGGTGAGGATGGCCGCCGAGTTCGCCGTCAGCATCGAGCCGCCGACCGCCTGCACGACCCGGAAGCCGATCAGCCACAGCGCTCCGCTGCCGCCCTTGAACGGATCGAGGGACAGCGCGAGCGAGGCGCAGGCGAACACGGCGAAGCCCATGTTGTACATGCGGACCCGGCCGAACATGTCACCGAGGCGCCCGAGCGAGACGACGAGTACGGCGGACACCAGCAGATAGCCGAGGATCATCCACAGCAGATAGCCGATGTTGCCCGGCGCCAGCGGATCGAGCCCGATGCCGCGGAAGATGGCGGGCAGGGAGATGATCACGATCGATCCGTCGATCGTGGCGATCAGCACGCCGAGGGTGGTGTTGGAGAGGGCGATCCACTTGTAACGGTCGTCCTGGTGGCGGTCCTCCCGCTCCAGATGAGGGGTGCCGCCGCCTTCGCCGGAAGCGCCCTTGCCGGAAGCGGTCGCACCGGAAGCGGTCTTGCCGGAAGCGGTCTTGCCGGACCGGGGGTCGTTGACGGTCACAGCCGCTCCGCGAGTCGTTCGATCAGCGACAGCGCCGTGACGAGTTCATGGCGCTCGGCGGGCGTGAACTCCGCTTCGATCGCGTTGGCTAGACCCTGTACGGATTCCGACCGCCGGTCCCGGATCACCGTGCGCCCCGCATCGGTCACCGTCATCACCACCCGGCGCCGGTCCGCGGGGTCCGGCTGCCGGCTGACCAGACCGCGCTGCTCCAGGGCGGCCAGGGTGGTGGCCATGGCCTGCGGCCGGACGCGCTCCAGTTCCGCGAGCGCTCCCGGCGAATCCGGCCCGTCCCGTTCCAGCCGGGCCAGCACGGACACCTCGGAGAGTGTCGTGTCGCCCACGGCATGCGCCTGGCGGAGCTTCCGGGCGATCCGGCCGACGGCCAGCTTGAGCGTCGCCGCGAGCTCAGCGGCGTCTTCCGCGGGAGGTATGACGTCTTCCATGAATAGTTACAATAGGCTTATCAACCCGTCGTAACAACAGGGGGTGCCCGAGGGCCCGGCCCGGTACCGGCCGACCTGGCCCGGTACCGTCGGCCGACCTCGCGGGATCAGGTGGCGATCGTGGTGACCGCCTCCACACCATAGGTGCGGGCGTAACCGTTCTCGGTGCCGACGAGGAGGTCGACGACCTCGAAGTAGCGGTCCCAGAACGGGGTTTCACGCAGGGCGTCGACCAGGAGCTGATAGGCGTGGTGGTCCTCCGCTTCCCACACCCAGACGTCCGTGACGCGTGCCGAGTAGAACTCCGTGTCGTAGAAGCGCGATCGGACGCCGGTGGTCTTGGCCTTGATGACGGGCAGGACCTGGGTGGTGAAGGCCGCCACGCGCTCCTCGACGGTCAGGGCGAGCCACTCGGGCGTGGTCTTGACGAGCATGAACGCCGTGACCGGCGGCGTGGTTCCGGATTCCTCAGCGGGCATCGGGGTGCCTCCAAAGGGCCGTGCTGGATGGATGGTTGGGCGGAGTGCCTGGCGGCCCGCGCCCGGGGACGGCCTGCGGCCCTCAGGCGAGGACGGCGGGCTTGAGGGTCTCGGCGCACCACTGCTCGAAGGTGGTGGGCGACGCGGTGGCCGGGGTGCGGGCCACGCCTGCGTCGAGGCCCTCGTCCTTGGCCCGCTTCATGTCGGCGATGCCCTGGACGAAAGCGTCGTTGAGGCCGTATCCGATGAGGGTGGTGTACAGCTCGTCGAGCGGCTGGCGCTCGTAGCGGACCGGGCGGCCGAGCTGCTCGGTCATGATGCGGGCCAGGTCGTTGGGGGACAGGTCCTGCGGCCCTAGGACCGGGACACTGTCGACGCCGCGCCACGAACGGTCGAGGAGCAGCTTCGCGGCGGCCGCCGCGATGTCGGCCACGGCCACGAGCGGGGCCCTGCGGTCGGCGTCGACGTTGTCGGTGAAGACCCCCTTGTCGCGGATCGACTCCGCCTCCTCCAGGAGGTTCTCGAAGAAGGACGGGTTGGCCAGGGCCCGGTAGGCGACCCCGCTGTCGGCGATGAGGTCGTCCATGGCCAGGGAGGCGGTGACCAGGCCCGCCCGGTCGGCGAGCGGGGTGCCACGGCCGAGCGCGGAGACGCCGACGACGTGGCCGACGCGGTGGGTGGCGAGCGCCTTCGCGGCGGGGAGGGTGAACCCGCTGTAGCCGTCGCTCGGCGAGAGCGAGGAGTCCGGCGGGACCAGCCAGAAGACGGCGTCCGCACCCTCGAAGGCACGGTCGACGACGTCGGCGTCGCCGTGCGAGCCGGGGACCACCTCGACGCGTCCGCGCACCTCGTCCGACAGCCGGGCGGGATCGCGCACGATCACGCGCAGCTCCTCGCCGGACGCGGGTGCGGACTCCAGGAGTCGAGTGAGCAGGTGGCGGCCGATGTTCCCGGTGGGAGCGGTAATGACGATCATGAAAACCTCGTAGGTCGTGCCGTTCGGTACGTCCTCATCCTGCGGAGGTCAGCGGTGTTGCCACAATGGGAACTTCGGCATTGAATCATTGCCTGGAATGGAATTATGCAGGTGAACAGCCCGAACACGCCGCAGCCCGGGTGGGGCTCGGGCGCCTTCGACGGGCCACCGGGAGCCCTAGGTGAGGGTGATCCTCAGCTCGTACCGACGTCCGGTGCTGATCGCCTCCGCCTGCTCGTACAGATCCGCCGGGGTGAACCCGAGCAGCGCCCGGTCGGCGGCGGTGCGCAGGAGCGGCACGATCCGCCTGGGCGGCTCACCGAGATGGGTGGCGGCCAGGTCGGCGAAGGCCTGCTGGTACGAGGCCCCGTGGCGGGACGACCCGTGGGCGGCCGAACCGTCCGTGAGGAGCCGCGGCAGCGCCTTCGTGTCGATGCTGATGTTGCCCATGCCCACTCCCTCGCCCGTGGCCCCGGCCGTTCCGGTCCCAGGCATCCGACGCTAGACGGAGCCACTGACAACGCGGTCGCCCCTCGGTCGAGGACGGCTCGGGCCCGCGCCGCGGCGCCCGCCCCAAGCGCACGGCTATTCAAATGCCTCGCGTCGGGCGCCTGCGCCCCTCTTCCACAGGGAATTCACAGAAGGCGCTGGAGACAAATGACGCGGCGCCCTCTGCCGGAATTCCGGCAGAGGGCGCCGCGCCGTTTTTTACGACTTCTTCAGTGGCGGCTCGGGAAACTTTTGCGCGAGCCCGCCGGCATTAACGGTGACAGACCTTGTGGGCCTTGTGCCAGGTCTTGGTCCAGTACCCCGGGTGGACCTTGCCGTGCCGGTCGCGCGTGGGCTTGTGCCACGTCTTCGTCCAGTAGCCCTTGACCACGTGGCACTTCTGCTTGCCACCGTGGGCCGCTGCCGCGACCGTGTGCTGCGGGGCCGCCTCCACTGCCCCGACCGAGGAGAAAGCCACCCCCGCGGTGAGCGCGGCAGTGGCCGCCCCGAGCGCGATCACACGCTTGACGCCTTGAATCATGACGCCGCCTTTCTGTTTTGTACACCGTCCGTCGAGCTGGACAACGACAGTTTTATCACCGACGCCCGGACGGAATACATGTCTCACTCGGGCGCGCGGGAGCATTAAGCAGTTGCGAGTTAAACCATGCGCGCCCCCGCGCCCTCCGGAAAAGCGACTCACTCTTTCACGTTTACTTCGACGCCCTGTCCAATTCCGGAGCGACTCCAGGGCGGCGGCGGCGCGACCCGTACGAGCGTCAGCGCCGCGCCCCCGCCGGCGTCGTTCAGCGTCGGCGGCTCCCCGCCCACCCGCTGCCGATGCCCGCCACGTGCAGGGCCAGCAGGGCCAGGCCGATCAGCATGACGTTGGTGGATGTGAACACGTGGTTGGTCGATATGTCCGCCGCGTTGATCAGAAACGCGATCACGAACAGAACCGCCGCACCTATGGCCAGCATGGCATCTCCCCTATCCGGTTGGTGCCCGCCGGGTACCCCGCCTCACCAGCCAGAACCCCGCCCCGCTCCAAGGAACTTGAGGTCCTTGGAGCGGGGCGGGGCCGCGCCGGAGTCAGTCCGAGCAGACGGTGCCGACGGCGGGCAGCGCCCGGGTCGTCAGGTAGCGGTTGGTGGCGTCCCGGACGCACCGCGAGGACAGGAACATGCTGTAGTCGTCGCCCTCATGGGCGAGCACGACGCTGCCGGGCAGCTGGGCGGCCATCGCCGCGCCCGCCGCGAACGGGGCCAGTGCCTGCCGCGTGGACTGGAGGACCAGCGCGCCCGGAGTGTCTTTGATCGTGGGCCCGGCCTCGACGGGCTCGGCCGGGAGAGGCCAGCCCAGGCATCCGACGATGGCCTTGTAGGAGCGTACGGCGCCACCGAGGTGCGGGGACACGGCTGCCAACTCCTTCTGAAGTTGGGCGAGTTGTGCAGGCGTGTGGATCGGGCGGGGGTTGTCCAGGCAGGCCGGCACCTGCACCTGGACCGGGTCGAGCGTGTCGTCCGGGTCGTGGAGGAAGCCGGTCGCGTCGCCGGCCCGTGCCTCGGCGATGGCCTGTGCCAGCTCCGGCCGGTGGAGGGTGAGGGTGAGGAAGTCCTGGGTGGCCTCGCGGATGTCCTCACCCGTCAGCGGCCGATGGCCCACGCTTTTGGTCGGGACCGGGTCGCGGTCCGCCCCGGCGACGAGCGCGTCGTACGCCGCCCCGACGTCCTGGCCGTGCAGGGCGCAGTCCTTCGACGTGGCGCACCATGCGGCGAAACGGTTGAACGCCGTCTCGGCGGCGGCCGCCTCCTGCCTGACCCGGGTGAGGGGCGAGCCCGTGTCGTCCAGGGCGGTGTCGAGCACCATGGTGCGCAGACGGCCCGGGTAGAGCTGGGCGTAGGTGCGTCCGAGCAGCGTGCTGTAGTGGATGCCGTACCAGTTGAGCCGCTGGTCCCCGAGCCCCTTGCGCACCGCCTCGAAGTCCCGTGCGGTGCTGGTGAGATCGAGGTGACCGACAAGGGCTCCGTTGCGACGGACGCAGTCCTCGGCGAAGGCCCGGTTGTGGGCGGCGAGCGCGTCGTAGGCGGCCCGGTCCCGGGGGAAATGGGTGACCCCGGCGGGCTTGGCCGGCTCGCCGCACACGACCGGAGTGCTGTGTCCGACCCCGCGCGGATCCACCGCGAGGAGGTCGAACTTCTGGGTCATGTCACCGGCGAACTGCGGCATCTTGATGTGCATCGCCAGACGGAGCTGCTCGATCGAGGAGCCTCCCGCGCCGTCGTTGAGCAGCACGGTGCCCTGGCGGTGTGCCTGATCGTCGGCGGGGCGCCGGACCATGTTCAGGTCGAGACTGCCCGCGCCCGGGTGGGACCAGTCCACCGGGACCTCGATGGATCCGCACTGCATGCCCTTGAAGTCCGCGTCGGCGCAGGCGTGCCAGTCGATGCCGTGGGTGGTGACCGTGCGACCGTCGTCCTGGTTCTGTGCGATCGCCGGTACGGCGAGGGCGGCCACGAAGGTGGCGAGACAGGCGGCGACGAGGCCGGCGTACTTGTGGTTTCTTGTCATGTCGACGTTCCTTGATCGGCCGCCTCGGCCGGTGCGAGGGCACGAGGCGTGGTTCGGGGCTTCCAACTGCGCTTATGGAGTGGCTATGTGACGAATAATCAGAACTGCGTGGCGTCCAAGGCACTGTCGGGGATCCAGGACCCGTGGATTCCGGCGGGCACCCGCCGGGGCAGATGGACGGTGGCGATCCGTTCGAGGCCCGAGGCGTCGAGGACGAGGAGCTGCGAGGCGTCCTGCTTCAGGTCGGAGACGACCGTCAGGAGATAGCCCTCGTCCTCGCCGGTGCCTCCGGCGGCGGGGACGAAGACGGCCTCGCCGGGCAGCCGCGCGTCGCCGACCTGATGGATGCGGCGGGCGCCCGTGGTGCGGTCGTACTTGACGATCCCGTATCCGCCGAACCCCTTCTCGTCGGGGAAGGAGATGGCGTACTGGTAGCGGTTCTCGGCGCCGAGGTAGTCCTCGTTCAGCGTCGGGAACTCCACCGCGAGGTCGTCGATGATCTGCTCGTCGACGCTTGCGTCCACGAGGTCGATCACCCAACGGCGGGTGTAGGAACGGGCGTTGGGCTCACTGCCGCGTCCCGGCGCGCCGACCCACCAGTTCCAGGAGAGCTCGAACCCCGCGCGGTCCACGGTGGGGCCCTCCAGGACGATGCGGCCCTGGCCGTCCTCGTACGCGTTGGAGACGTGCAGCATGTTGCCCGGCTCGATGGTGAACCAGCGCACGTGCCGGGCCCCGTCGGTGCCGCGCGGCAGGACACCGATGCGGGCGGGCTGGCGGTCGCTCCAGGAGTACGGGATGCCGGAGTGCTCCGCCGGGTCGAAGGTGACGTTGCCCTCGATGAAGACGACGTGGCGACGGGTGAGGGCGAAGTCGTGCTTGAGCGAGGCGGTGGCTCCGGGCACCTCGCCGCTGTGCACGATCGCGCCCTTGGCATCGGCGACGTAGTACATGAGATACGGCGGGAACGGCGAGGAGCCGAAGAAGTGGAGCTCACCGGACAGCGAATCCTCCTTGGGGTGCGCGGTCATCGCACCGCGCAGCTTGCCGTCGAAGTCGTGGGCGCCGACGGTGCCGAGGTCCGGGGTGAGTTCGAAGGGGAGGTTGGCCTCGCACAGCGCCAGCAACCGTCCGCCGTGCTCGATGACATGGGTGCCGGCCGTGCTCGCGGCCAGGTCGGGGCCCCGGTCGGTCATGTACGGGGCACCTTCGAGGGCTGGGGTGTGCACCCAGCGGTTGCGGTACCACTCGGCGCGGCCTTCGCGCAGCCGGATGCCGTGCACCATGCCGCTGCCCTTGAACCAGTGGGTCGGGGTGACGCCGGGCTTGGGGTTGTGGCCGTTCCGCAGCAGCCGGCCGGTCAGCTCGGGTGGCAGGGTGCCCTCGACGGTGAGACCGGTGGCGGTGATCTCGTCGGCGACGGGGGTGTAGTGGCCGGTCAGGTAGGGCTTGCTGGTCATGTCAGGTCCTTTGCGTGAGGTGGTGTGGTCGGTGCGGTTCGCGTCGTGGGACGTCGCGCCGAGGAAGGACGTCGTGCGTCGCGGGAGGCCGTGTCGGGAAGGTCGACGTGTGAGGGGTGTGTCGTGCGGTGTGCTCGGTGGTTTGGGCTTCGCGGGCCGAACGGTTCGTCAGACGACGGACGACCCGTCGGTCGCCCGGTCCTGCCACGGCTCGGCCGGTCCCGGGGCTTCGACCGGCCGCGGCGCGGGCCGGGTTCGGCGAGTGAGGAGCAGTGCGAGGAGTGCGGTGGCGACCAGCACCGCGGCCGAGACGAGGAAGGCCGTGCGGTACCCGGAGGTGAGCGCCTCCGGGGCAGGCTGGTGCGCGTGCGCAGTGACCGACCCGGCCAGGGTCGCCAGGGCGGCGAGCCCGATCGCGCCGCCGACCTGGCGGGTGGTGTTGACCAGGCCGCCGGCCAAGCCCGCGTCCCGCTGCGGCACGCCGTCCACGGCCAGCGCGGTGAGCTGGACGAAGGCGACGCTGAGCCCCAGGCCGACCAGGAGGCTCGGGCCTAGGAGGTCGGCGGCGTAGCTTCCGTGGGCGCTGATCCTGCCCAGCCACAGCAGCCCGGCGGCTTCCGTGAGCAGGGCCCCGGTCACGGTCGCGGGGACACCGAGACGCCGGGAGATGCCGGGGCGAGTGCGGCGCCGAGCATACTGGCGCAGGCGAGCGGGAGTTGGCCAAGGCCAGTGGCCAACGGGCCCGATCCGAGGGCCTGTTGCTGATACAGCGGCAGGAAGAAGAACAGTGCGATCCACACGGAACCGAGGAGCGCCATCAGCAGGTTGCCCGCGGCCACCCGGCCGGTCGCCAGCAGCCCCGGCGGGATCAGCGCGTACGGCCGCCGGTGTTCGATGACGGCGAAGGCCATCAGCAACAGGGCGGCGGCACCGAGAGCGCCGAGGATTCGCGTATCGGCCCAGCCGGTACCGCGTGCGCCGGTCAGGCCCCAGACCAGGCAGGTCAGGGCGAGAGTGACCGTGACGGTTCCCAGCAGGTCGAACCGCCCGGGCTCCGGCCGGGCCGCGTCGGGCACCAGGGTCAGCACGGCGACCAGGACGAAGATCGCCCCGAGCGCCACCGAGTGGAAGATCCACGGCCAGCCTCCGGCCTGCGTGAGCAGGCCGCCCAGCAGGACACCGCCCGCTCCCCCGGCCCCGGACACCGCGCCCCACACCCCAAGTGCCTTGCCCCGCCCGGCATGTGACGGGTACTGGGACATCGCCAGGGCGAGCGCGGCCGGTGCGACGGCCGCGGCGGCGAGCCCCTGGGTGGCGCGGGCGGCGATGAGCAGGGCCGGGCCGGTGGCGAGGCCCGCCGCCACCGAGCCCGCCACGAACAGGCCGAGCCCGGCGACGAGGACCGGGCGGCGGCCGAGGAGGTCGGCCGCCCGCCCGCCGGCCAGGAGCAGTGCCCCGAACGCCAGGCCGTAGGCGTTGACCACCCAGGTGGTCCCGGTGTCCGAAAGGCCCACCCCGGCGCGGATCTCCGGCAGCGCCACGTTCACGACCGAGGTGGCGAGCATGACGGTGAACTGCGCGGCGGCCAGTGCCGCGAGCGCTGCTCCGGGCCGGGGGGCCCGGGGCACTCTCCGCTCCGTCTGTGTGCGTGCTTCCTTCATGACGCACACCTTCGTGCCGGGCGCTGTCCACTTTCCAGGCCGGACGGGCGCGGGGACTGTCCACTCCTGTCCGCTCCTGTCCACGCGGCGTTCCGGACGGCCAAGCACACACATCGGGCGACTTGCGCATGGAGCGTCAACTCACGTGTGTGCCTTGACCGTTGTCAGTGCGGCCTCTGCAACTCCCGCTCCCACAGATCTGCGCAGAGCAGGTCCAGGCCCTGGCGCAAGTGGCGGCGGTAGGTGCCGTACGGGAGACCCAGGCGGCGGGCGGCGGCCTCCTGGGTGGGCGCACCGGAGAAGTAGCCCGCGGTCAGTGCGTCGCGGGCGCGCACTCCGCGGGGGTCACGTGCGAGCTCGTCGACGGCGGCGCACAACAGCGTGCGCAACTCCTCGACGGGCTCGGCGAAGTCCGCGGCGATGCGGGTGCGCAGCAGAGCGCAGGCGGCGAAGGCCCCGGTGTCGCGCCAGTGGGGCAGGGCTTCCCGTACGGCCTGGTCGAACGAGGCGCGCGAGAAGCCCGAGGGCCCGGACGGGCCGGGCACCTTGGTCGAGGTGATCAGGTGCCGCATCCAGGCCTCGACCGACACCTGCCGCCAGTCGTTGCAGAAGAGCCCGTACGTGTGGCCGCCGACCCGGGGCCGTGCCCCGGTGTCGTGCATGATGCCCTTGAGGCGGTCCGACCAGGCGTCGGCGTCCTGGTAGACGACGAAGCCGTGGGCCCGGCCGCGGGCGCGCGCGGCCTCTCCCTGGGCACGGGAGTTGCTCAGGTCGATGACGCGTGAGGGCATCTGATAGCGCTCGGGACAGATCGAGAACCGGGTCATGGCGATGTGCTCGCCGGGGCGCACGGGTGCGGTGGCCGCGGTGTACTCCCAGGCGGCCGCGACGACGGGGTCCGCGGCGAGGTCCGCGGGGTCGGGCGGCGCCGGCAGGACGAGGCGTCCCGTGAAGGCGACGGTCTCGCCGGTGCTCACCGACCGGAAGACGCCGAAGCCCCGCGGTTGGCGCTCCAGCCAGTAGCGCACCAGGTCCACGGAGGCGCGGCCCTCGGTCTCTTCGGCCATGCGCAGCACGGCCTCGATGTCGCCTGGTTGCAGGGGGCGTTCGTGCACCTCCTCCTCCGCGGTCCAGATGCCGCGCCGGGCGGGGGTCCCCATCTCCCGGAAGAGGTAGAAGAGTTCGTCGGGGACGACACTGATGCGTTCCTCGGTCCCCTCGCGCAGTATGCGCAGGTACTCCTCGGCCAGCCGTCGGCGCACGTCCGTGAAGGCGTTGGGGGCCCGCCAGCGCAGATCGCCCGCGAGGGTCTCGCGCGCGGCGTCGTGCGGGTACAGGCCCCGGGGAGTGGCCTCCATGAAGGGCAGTTCCCGCAGCCAGCCGAAGAGGAGATGGGTGTCCTCGTCGGGCAGGATCGCGCCGAGCAGCTCCTCCGACGTGGAGTGCGCCTGGGCCACCACCTCAAGGGCGCGCCGGTGGGCCGCCGTCGGAACGTCCCCGATCAGCCCGGCCAGCAAGGTGCGCAGGATGTCGGCGGAGGGGGCCCAGGCCTCCTCGCCGGTCCCGCCCGACGATCCCACGGCCGCCGCGAGCGAGAGGGCCAGGGGGTTGCCTCCGGCGAAGTGGAGCATGCGCTCATGCAGTTCGGGCCGGATCTGCGCGGCTTCCAGGAGGCTGCGGGCCTGCGCATCGGAGAAAGGACCGATCTCACGGACGTACAGGAGTCCGGCCCAGGCCGGGTCGGCGGTCCACTGCAGCTGTGGCGCCTGCCGGCCCGCGAGGACCACCAGGGTGTCCTCGGCGGCGCGGGGCAGGAACCGGTGCCACAGCCAGCTCTCCAGCCACTGGCAGTGCTCGAAGGAGTCGACGAACAGCACCGTGCCGGGGACGTCGAGGAGCGGACCCGCCGCGCGCTCGAAGTCGGCCGGATCCCGACTCACGAAGCGACCGTCCACTTCGAGCAGCGTTCGGCCAGCCGCACGCGCCTGGTCCGCCAGACAGCGTACGAGCGTCGACTTCCCTATGCCGCCCGGCCCGTACACATAGAACGCGAACGGCGCATCGGGGTCTCCCGTCAACGCCCGCCCGAAGCAGGCGAGTTCCTCCTCGCGGCCGATGAAGGCCCGCTCGCGCGCCCTGCTCAGTCTCTCTCCTACGGACGCCACGGCGCCTCCCCTCTCCCGGGGCACGGCGCCGGACACCCCGTGGTCCGGGGCCCCTTGGGCAGCGCGGCGCCGAAGGGGGTACGGAACACGGACGGTGGGGCTCCGACTCGGCATGCCCCAAGTCACAGCAAATGGCGGCCATTTCTGGCCACAGGTCGAGCCGATCCTATGCAGCTCGGGTTCGAGGTTCCACGACGGCGGGTCATTGGGCGCTGGCCGCCGGGCGGACGACGATCTCGTTGACGTCGACCTCCGGGGGCTGGGCCAGCGCGTAGGCGATGGCGTCCGCGATGGCCGAGGCGGGCAGCGCCACCGCACGGTAGGCCTTCATCGCCGCGCGGGCGGCGGGGTCGGAGATGTGGTCGGCGAGTTCGGACTCGGTCACGCCCGGCGAGACGAGGGTGACCCTGATGTTCCCGGTGGACTCCTGGCGCAGCCCCTCGGAGATCGCCCTGACGGCGAACTTGGTGGCGCAGTAGACGGCGGCGGTGGGCGAGACCTCGTACGCACCGACGGAGGCGACGGTCACGAAGTGCCCGCCGCCTCGGGCCCTCATGCCGGGCAGGGCGGCGGCGATGCCGTGCAGGACCCCGCGCACATTCACGTCGATCATGCGGTCCCACTCCTCGGTCCTGAGTTCCGCCAGGGGCGAGAGCGGCATCACTCCGGCGTTGCTGACCAACGCGTCCAGCCGGCCGAAGCGTTCCTCGGCGGCATGCACGAAGGCGCGTACATCGGCGGCGTCCGTGACGTCCAGCCGCTGGAACTGTGCGGTACCGCCCGCGGTGTTGAGCTCTCTGGTCAGTGCGTCGAGGCGGTCGGTGCGGCGGGCTCCGAGGAGCAGCCGGTGACCGTCGGCCGCGAGGCGCCGGGCGGTCGCCTCGCCGATCCCGCTGCTGGCGCCGGTGATGGCCACGACCTTGGTGGGCTCGGTGGTGGTGGGCTCGGTCATGCGGTTCTCCCTCTCGGCGCGGGGCGGGGTGCTCGTGCTGGAGCACCCCGTCGCGGATGTCGCCCGTCGCGGTGAACCCGTGGTGGTGCCTGGAGACGGATTCGGGACCGGCTTGTCCGGCCGAGTCTCGTCAGGTGCGGGGCGGCCCACCAGGACGGACGCTGCCTGGGTACGTCGCACCCGGGGAGGCCTGGATCAGTCCTGGCCCGGGGCCGCGGACGCCCTCGCTGCCGGAGCCCGACACGGCAGGCGCGTGTCCCCACACCGCCGCCTATGATGAGCCGATGCGCCGATGCGAGCCGTTGCCGTACTGGAACACCAACGTCGCCCGGCACCCCACCGTCCTCCGCGCGGTGCCCGAGGGATGCGGCGCGGCGCTGGACGTGGGCTGCGGGGACGGGCTGCTTGCCCGCAGGCTCGCCGGGCGGGCGAAGGCGGTCACGGGAATCGACAAGTCGCCCGAGATGATCGCCCGCGCCCGTCAACTGGCCACCGCCCGCGGCGATCTCACGTTCGTCGAGGGCGACTTCCTCACCGCCGACCTCCCCACTGGGGGCTTCGACTTCATCTGCTCGGTCACCACGGTCCACCACATGGACTTCGAGGCCGCCCTGCTCCGCATGCGTGAACTCCTGCGCCCTGGCGGCAAGTTGGTGGTGGTCGGCCTCGCGCGCGAGGCGAGCGCGACGGAATGGGCGACGATGATCGCGACGGCCCCGGTCGTACGCGTCACGAAGCTGCTGCGTCACGCGCGGACTCCGCAGGGCATGCCCATCGCCGCCGCGGAGATGAGCTACGGCCAGGTGCGGGAGGCGGCCCGGCGGCTGCTGCCCGGCATGCGGTACCGCCGGCACGTGCTGCGCCGGTACTCACTGACCTGGCACAGGCCCGGCGAAGGCGTGGCTTAGCTTGTACGTCTCAGCTGGTCCGCGCGGCGTGCGCGGCACCGCGTGTCGATCGGAGCCCATCGTGAAGGCAGTGCGTTTCAGTCGGTTCGGCGGTCCCGAGGTGCTCGAACTCGTGGACCTCCCCGATCCGCAGCCGGGCCCCGGTGAAGTCCGGATCGCGGTGCGCGCCGCCGGGGTCAACGCGAGCGACTGGAAGAAGCGCCAAGGGCAGATGGACCCGGAGCTTCCGCAGACCCTGGGCTACGAGGCGGCTGGTGTCGTCGACGTGCTCGGCGAGGGTGTTGCGGACGTGGCCCTGGGCGATCGCGTGTTCGGCTTCGCGGGGGACGGTGCGGCGCAGGCCGAACTCGCGGTGCTGTCCTTCTACGCGCCGATCCCCCGGACGCTGGACTTCCCCGCCGCTGCCGCGCTGCCCGCCGCCATCGAGACGGCCACGCGCGCGCTCGACCGGCTCGGCGTCGCGAGCGGCGGCACACTGCTCGTCAGTGGCGCCTCCGGGGCCATCGGCAGCGCGGCGGTCCAGTTCGCCGTGGCGCGCGGTGCACGGGTGATCGGCACCGCGAGTGCGGCGAACCACGCGTATCTGCGCTCGCTGGGAGCCGAGCCCGTCACCTATGGCGAGGGCCTGGTCGAGCGGGTCAGGGGACTGGCGCCCGAGGGCGTCGACCTCGCCCTCGACGTGGCCGGGAGCGGCGTCCTGCCCGACCTCGTCGAGCTCGCGGGCCGGCCGGAGCGCGTCGTGACGATCGCCGACTTCGAGGGGGCGCGGAAGTACGGCGTCGTGTTCAGCCGGGGCGACTCCGGCCGCGCGCTCCATGTGCTCGACGAGATCGGCGGCCTGATCGAGTCCGGGCGCTTCACGCCTCCGGTGGTGCGGACCTACCCGCTCGCCGAGGTTGCGGAGGCACAGCGCGCCGGTGAGGACGGGCGCGTACGCGGGAAGATCGTGCTGGTGGCCGGCTCCGGCACATGACGGCGCCCGGTCGGCACGAGGACGCCGCCGGGGCGTTGTCCCGCCCCGGCGGCGTGCTCGTCCCCCAAGGAAGGGGACGGGTCGCGGCCGGGGCGGGGCAACGCGGTTGACGGCTGATTCCGCACTCGGCCCATGCCGACCACTCAGACGAGTTCGGGCTGCGGCCCGGCCTGCGGTTCCAGTTTGCGTACGGGGACGGCCTGCGGCTCCCACTGCTTCGTGGTCCTGATGAAGTAGTGGATCACCGAGAACGTCGCCAGCATGAGAAGAGGACCGAATATCCAGGGGTGTTCGGCCATCGTCGTCGACAGATAGCGATACGAAACCAGGAGGGCAGTGAAGATCACCGCGCCGTACGCGACCAGTTGTGCTCCCGTCCGGTCCCAGCCGCGGGCGAGCGAACGGAGGGCCGCCTCGATCGTCAGCGCGAAAACGACTCCGGCAATGATGTCCGTACCGTAGTGGTAGCCGAATCCCAGGGTTGCGCCGAGCGTCGCGATCCACCAGAAGGCGCCCGCGATCTGCAGGAGCTTCGGGCCCTTCCGGGAATGAATGAAGATCGTGGTTGCCCATGCCGTGTGCAGGCTCGGCATGCAATTGCGAGGGGTGATCTCGTTGAACGGCATATGGTGCGGGACGCTGATGGAAGCCGAGTTGGGCCACACATTGGCCACCGCCCAATGTCCGCCGTCCGCGCCATAGGCGAAGATGGGGCCGACCACCGGGAAGATCATGTAGAAGGCGGGCCCGAGCAGGCCGATGACCAGGAAGGTCCGCACCAGATGATGCGCCGGGAAGCGGCGCTCGGTCGATACGTTGCGCAGCTGATAAATGGCGACAAGAACCGCGGCCACCGCGAGCTGGATGTACACATAATCAAGGATGTGGGCGCCGATCGGGCCGGTGGATTTCACGAACCGGCCCACCAGCCAGGAGGGGTTGCCCAGGGCGTGATCGGCGGTCGCCACATACTGGTCGAGCACCGCCGGGCGGGTTTTCGACGTGATGAGGAGCCAGGCATCGCCCGTCTTGCGGCCGGCCACAAGAAGCAGTCCGAGGCCGACGCCCTTCAGGAGCAGGACGCGTTCTTGACCGGTGCGGCGCGTGAAAGCGATGACCACGCAGGCCACGATCACCCACAATGCGCCATTGCCGAACATCATTTTGGTGTCGACGGCCCAGCGAACCAGGAAGAAGACGATGTCGATGCCGACGGCGGCCGCCATCGCGATGGCCCGCTCACGCCAGGTCAGCACCACCATCATCAAGGCCATGCTGGCATACAGCAATGGTCCGGATTTAGGGGCGAATATGATTTCTTTCGCCTGATTTGTGATCGGCCCCGGCTGGCCGTAATGACGCGCCGCAATCTCCAGCACGATGAGGAACCCGAGGGCCACCACGACCACCGCAGCCCACATCATCGCCCGTGGTGTACGCCACGTCGACGGAATTTTGTAATTTATTCGGGAAAACACCCGCGATGATATCGTTGTCAATTGTTTGGCCGATTTGCTAGATGTTGGTTAACAGGTCACTCTTCGTACTGGCTCGGTTCGTCATCGTGATGTAGTGGCGCCGATGACGGGGTCATCAGCGCCGATCATGTTATCCGAGTGGTGTGGGTGGGTTTCGCTGGTCATGGGTGAGCTCGTGCCCGCCCATCACGCAATGGCCCGCCGTACTCACGACGCGTCGTCGAGGCGCCGCCTGAGGTGGTCATACGCCCAGGCCGCGAGAGTGGTCGCGGTGGTGGTGCGGACCGTGCGGTGCTGTTCGGGTACGAAGTCCTCCCGAAGGCCGGTCGACATGCCGAGCACGGACTCGACCATTCCGTCGGGCATTCCGGCGCGCTGGAGCTGGGCGCGCATCGCGTCGTCCGTGATGCGCTCGACGACGATCCGCCGGCCGGTGGCCGCGGTGAGGATCTCCGCGACCTGGTGCCAGCTGAGATCGGCGGGTCCGTGCACCGCCTGCACACTGCGCCCGGACCACGCCGACGACAGGAGGCGGGTGACGGCCACCTCCGCGATGTCGCGCGGCGCCACCCAGGCCATGGGCTGGTCCAGCGGCAGGACCACCTGGAGGCGGCCGGCCCGTACCGCGTCGAGCTGGAGTTCCAGGTTGGTGAAGAAGTAGCCGCAGCGAAGGTGCGTGACGTCGACGCCGGTGTCGTCGAGGGCGGTCTCCGTGAGCGCCAGCCCGTCGATCTCGCCGGCGCCGTGCCGTTTCTCGGCCCCCACGCTGCTCTGGAAGACGACCCGGCCGATGCCGTTCTCCGTGACGGCCCGTACGACGCTGGTGGTCGCACGGGCGTAGTCGGCGAGCGGGTCGCCGCTCGCGGTGCTCGGGTCGACCCAGAACAGGGCGTCGACACCGCGCGTGGCGGCGACGACCGTGTCGGCGTCGTACTGGTCGACCCGTACCGCGTCCACCTCGTCCCGGACCTCGGGGGCCAGTCGGGCGGGGTCACGGAGCAGGACACGCGGCCGGACACCGGCCCGGACCAGTGTCGCGACCACATGGCGGCCGACGTTGCCGGTCGGCGTCGTGACGGCGATCTGCATGGCTTCCTCCCATTCGATGTCTGCGGGGGCCGGCAGTGCGGGCACTGCCGGTCCTGCTGGTTCGGCGATGGCTTGGACCACCGCGGCTACCCGGCCCAGGCTAGGAGCAGAGGCGGACGGCACCTGTCCTACTCGGGTCGGCGTCGGTCACCGTGCCGTGGGCAGCAGTCGCGTCTCGGCCGCGGGGAGCTTGGCCCACCAGTGGTGATAGCGGCTGTAGGGCGTGGTCTCGCGGCCGTCGAGGAGTCCGGCCAGAGCCTCGGCCTCCTCGGCGAGCCCGTCCCAGACGGCCCGCGTCAGCGGATGGAAGGCCGTCACCTCGACGCCCTCGGGCGTGGGCCGCCACACTCCGGCGACATACCCGTCGACCAGCAGAGTCGGCAGGACGTCGCCGTTGGTCCGGATCACCGAGGGGCGGTACGCGGGCGGAATCATCCGGTCGCGGTCGGCATGGGCGAGCAGGACGCTGTCCCACATGGCCATGAGGCGGGGCGGGGCCGGGGTGTCCGCGCAGGGCCGAGGTGCGTCGGGCAGGTCGTACAGGGCGAGCCCGTCCGGGCCCTGCAGTTGCTCGACGTCGCCGTCCGGAGCCGTCATGACGTGACGGACGGTCGACCGGCGCATCATCAGGAACTGGGCCGCGTCCGCCACCGAAGCGGGACCGAAGCCGGCCAAGTACCGCAGGATCAGGGCCCGTAGCGCCTGCATGTCCGGCTCGCGTCCGGCGACCGCGGGCGCCGGATCGGCCGCGACGAACGACGGCCGATGGCCGAAGGACCAAGGCGGCGCCGTCGGCGCGTGCTGCAGCGGCGCGTACGCCCTCAGCCCCCACCAGCCCCCGTCCCCGCGCTCGGCGCCGAGCCGCTCCTGGACCCACGCCCGCATCTCGGCCATGGTGCGGGGCCGGTCGGCGAAGGCCAGCAGCTCCGGCACCAGTTCCTCGGCATCCGCCGGCGTCAGCCCTGCCGCGGCGAAGCGGTATCCGAGGCGGGACGCGTACAGCGTCGGCTGCATCGCCGCGCGGAAGACCGGATAGTCCTCGGCGAGCACGGCGTGCAGCGTGATGCGCATCAGGGTCGCCTTGACCACTCCGCGGCGCGCGAAGGCCTCGTCGAGCTCGGCCGGGTCGAAGCCGGCGAGCCGGTTCCAGAGCGCGATGTACGGGGACGCCGGATGCTGGGCCTGCAGCGCGACGAGCTGCCTCAACCCTTCGGGGACACTCAACTGTGCTCGTTCCAGAAGGAGTTGACGACTCAGGGTGGCCCGGTTGAGTGCACGCTCGGTGACCTTCATGGCCCGGATTCTGCCGCAGCCGGTCCCACCCGTCCCGTAGCGCTCCACCGGAACTGCATGCCGCCGCGGTAGGGATGCGCACGGCTTCCGGGCGCCGGGCGCAAGGCAATGAACAGGTCAAGCGCTTCCCAACCAGGTCAAGATTCGCGGAGATATGGAATTCATAAGAGCCCGCCGGAATAGTCGCCTGGGGAAACGGGTTCAAGACACACGTACCCCGCCCAGGGGCCGCCGCCGACCTTACTCAGCCTCCGGAGGCTCCCTCATGTCCCAGCCGACGACCGACCAACAGGCCGCGCCACGCGGCATACGTGGTGTCGTCCCCGTCCTCGCCTTCGCCGGCATCACGGTCGCGGTGATGCAGACCCTGCTCGTGCCGGTCATCAAGGACCTGCCGGAGCTGCTCAGTACCTCACCGTCCAACGCCACCTGGGTCATGACCTCGACGCTGCTCGCCGGCGCCGTGGCCACGCCGATCATGGGCCGGCTCGGCGATCTGAACGGCAAGCGCCGCATGCTCCTGGTCAGCCTCGCCATCATGGTGATCGGCTCGCTGATCGCCGGCTTCACCGACCAACTCGTCGTGATGATCGTCGGCCGTGCCCTCCAGGGCTTCGCGATGGGCGCCATCCCGCTCGGCATCGGCCTGATGCGCGACGAGCTGCCCCGCGAGAAGCTCGGCTCCGCGATGGCCCTGATGAGCTCCTCCATAGGCGTCGGCGGCGGACTCGCGCTGCCGGCCGCCGCCCTGATCGCCCAGCACGCCGACTGGCACGCCCTGTTCTTCAGTTCGGCGGGCCTGGGCGTGGTGGCCATCGTGCTCACCCTCTTCTTCGTGCCGGAGAGCAGGGTCAAGGCGGAGGGCACGTTCGACGTGCTCGGCGCACTCGGCCTCTCCGCGGGTCTGGTCCTGCTGCTGCTTCCGATCACCAAGGGCAGCGACTGGGGCTGGGGTTCGGCCACCACGCTCGGTCTGCTCGGCGCGGCGGTCCTGGTCCTCGTCCTGTGGGGCGTGATGGAGCTGCGCGTCAAGGCGCCGCTGGTGAACCTGCGCACCACCGCGCGGCGCGAGGTGCTGCTCACCAACCTCGCCTCCACGATGGTCGGCGTCGCCTTCTACGCCATCTCCCTCGTACTCCCCCAGCTGCTCCAGCTGCCCTCCGCCACCGGATACGGCCTCGGTCAGTCGATGGTCGTAGCCGGTCTGTGCGTGGCTCCGCTCGGCCTGACGATGATGCTGACGGCCCCGGTCTACGCACGTCTCTCGGCCAAGTACGGCCCGAAGACCACCCTCATCCTCGGCATGCTGATCATCGCGGTCGGCTACGGGGCGGGCCTCGGCCTGATGAGCGCGGCCTGGCAGACCATCATCATCTCGGTCGTCGTCGGCGCGGGCATCGGCCTGGCCTACTCCTCGCTCCCGGCACTGATCATCGGCGCGGTCGACCCGTCCGAGACCGGCGCGGCCAACGGCCTCAACACCCTGATGCGATCGATCGGTACGTCGGTTTCGAGCGCCGTCATCGGCATGGTGCTCGCCAACACCTCGCAGAACTTCGGTTCGGTCGCGCTGCCGACCATGCACGGCTTCCGCGTCTCGTTCCTGATCGCCACGGCCGCGGTCGCCGGCGGTCTCGCGCTCGCCGTCTTCCTGCCCAAGGGCCGCCCCGCGGCCAAGCCGCAGCTGCGGGCCAGCAGCGAGGAGGACGCGGCGCTGGAACGGGCCACCGAGGCGCTGGCCGCCTTCCACGGCCGGGTCGTCGGCGCGTCCGGCGCCCCCGTCGCTCGTGCCAAGGTCACGCTGATCGACCGGCACGGCCGCCAGGCCGGCTCCGCGCACACCGACGAGAGCGGCCGGTACGCGGTGCCGGTCCCGCGGGGCGGCGCCTACGTCCTGGCCGCGACGGCCACGGGCCACGCGCCGCTGGCGTCCTCGGCCACCCACCACGGCGGTGAGGGTCCGGTCACCGTCGACCTGGCGCTGCCGGTGCCCGCTCTGTAGCGGCCCCGATCACGCGGCGGGCCGGTGCGCGATCCCGGTCCGCAGGCACTGGCGAGCAGGGCGTGAGGCCCTCGGCCGGGCGGGACCAGCCCGCTTGCCCGAGGGCCTCACGCCTTTTCCGGTACGGGCCGCCGGAGCAGGTAGACGGCCGCGAAGCAGGCCAGCACCGCCATGCAGCCGATGAACACGAGACCCGCCCCTTCCAGGCCGAGCGGGCCCACCAGGACGCCCACCCCGATCACCGGCACCGAGATGCCCGTGTAGGCGACCACGAACAGGGTGGAGATCACCGCCGCGCGATGGCGCTCGGGGGACGCCTGGGCCACCGCGGACAGCGCCGCACGGAACGTCAGCCCCTGTCCGAAGCCACCGACCAGCGCGCTCAGCACGATCAGCACCAGCAGGTCCCAGCGGAGCGCGCCCGCGAGGAGCGCGAGCCCGGCCAGCAGCGCGGCACATCCCGCGGGCAGCGAACGCCGCAGGCCCACCCTGCCGACGGCCAACTGCCCGCCGGTCGAGGCGAAGAAGGCCAGCGCGACGACAAGACCGCTCGCGGCGTGGTTGGAGACGTCGAGGGACTTCGCGAGGAAGGCGGGGCTCACCGAGGTGAACACCCCGAACAGCGCGAACCCCACGAAGGACGCGACGGCCGCGGGCACGAACAACGGCCGCACCCGCGCGGGCAGCCCCGGGCGCTGCGGCCGCGCACTGCTGAGGCGCTGTGGCTCCCGTACGGTCTCCGGGAGCCACAGCACCACCGCGGCCGAGGCGGCCACCAGGGCCAGGTGCACGATGAACGGCAGGGACAGCGGGTGGCCGGCGTACTGCGCGAGCAGTCCGGCGAGCAGGGGGCCGCAGCCGAGGCCGCCCATGTTGGCGGCCGTCGCCACGAACGTGGCGCGTGCGGCCCCGTGGCGTGGTGCCAGGTCCATGACGTACGCCGTGGCGGCCCCGGTGAACAGACCCGCCGAAAGACCCGAGAAGAGCCGGCCCGCGTACAGCCAGGCGAGGCCGTCGGCCCACAGGAAGCAGGCCGCGCTCGCGGCCGCGAAGCCCAGGCCGCACAGCAGCACCGGCCTCCTGCCCACGGTGTCCGAGACATTGCCCGCGAGCAGGAGCACGCCGATGACCCCGAAGGCGTACACGGCGTACACGATCGTGACCGTCAGCTCGGAGAAGCCGAACTTGTCCTGATAGAGGCCGTAGAGGGGGGTCGGGAGTGTGGTGCCCGCCATGCACACGGCGAACACCGCCCCGCTGAGCAGGCATTGACGCCATCCTCGAAGATCACCGTCGTCCATGGCACTGACGGTAACGCCGCGGACCGCCCGGCTCCGGCCGGGGTGACGGGGCGCGCCGCCGTGTTCCCGGACCCGGCGGCGATGTCGGTGGGGCGTGCGGCCGTCCGCAGCACGATCGTCCCGCCCGATTCCCTGTTGCCCCGCGCCGCATCCTGCCGACGGCGCCGCTGCACGAGGTGTTCGCTCAGGCGTGGGAGCGGCTGTGCGCGGCGAGGGAGGGCGGGCCCTCCTGACCTCTCTCGCCCGGGATGTGGTGTGCTGCAACTCCCCTTTCAAGCAAGGGACGTTGAGGCACACCGCGTCCCACTCCGGGGCATCGCGTCAGCCGGGCCGGTTCCTGCGGTCGTCCTTTTCGCCCTTCCCCTGGGACCGGTGCGGCAGATGCGGCAGATGGCCCTGGCGCAGCTGCAACCAGACGTCCCGGGCCCGGCGGCCCGCGTGGGTGCGGCTCTGCGCCACCATCTCGCGGGCCTCCTCCTCCGTTTCGGCCATGGCCGAAGAGCCGCGCAGTGGCTTGCCCGCGGTCTCCCGCAGGAACAGCGCCGAGATCACCCCGATCACCCCGGCCACCATCAGGTAGTAGGCGGGCACGAGCTCATTGCCCGTCGCGTTGACCAGGGCGGAGGCCACCAGCGGAGTCGTACCGCCGAACAGGGAGACGGAGAGGTTGAACGCGAGGGACAGGCCGCCGTAGCGCAGATGGGTCGGGAAGAGCGCGGGCAGCGTGGCGGCGCTCGTCCCCGCGAAGCAGACCAGGAGCAACCCGAGGACGACGCAGCCGATGGCGGGCAGGACGATGCCGCCCTGCCGGATGAGCTGGAAGACGGGCACCGCGAGGACGACCATCGCGATGCCGCCCCACAGGAACAGCGGCCGTCGGCCGTACCGGTCCGAGGAACGGCCCACGGCGGTGATGGTGAGGACGACGAGGACCATCGTGCCGAGCACCAGGAGCTGCGAGGTGAGTTCGGACTGGCCGAGGGTGGTGCTCATGTAGGTCGGCAAGTACGACGTCACCATGTAGTTGGTGACGTTGTAGAGCAGTACGAGCCCGATGCACACCAGCATGGCCTGCCAGTGGTGGGTGAAGACCTCCTTGAGGCGGCCCCGCCCCGACATGCGGGCCTGCTCCAGGCGCTCTTCCTCCTCGGGCGTGGCACCGCCGCGCCCGGCGGCCTGCCGGCCGCGTTCCTCGGCCTCCTGGAACGCGGGTGTCTCGTCGAGCTTGAGCCGCATGTAGAGGCCGATGAGCCCGAGAGGGCCGGCGATGTAGAACGGGATCCGCCAGCCCCAGTCGAGCATCTGGTCCTCCGACAGGACACCGGTCAGGACGGTGACCAGGCCGGAGCCGAGCGAGTACCCGACGAACGTGCCGAAGTCGAGCCAGCTGCCGAGGAAGCCACGCATGCGGTCCGGCGAATACTCGGCGATGTAGGTGGTGGCCCCGGCGTACTCACCACCGGTGGAGAAGCCCTGCACGAGCCGACAGACGAGCAGCAGGATGGGTGCGGCGAGGCCGATCGACTTGTAGCCCGGCAGGAATCCCACCGCGAAGGTGCTGATCGCCATCATGATCATGGTGACGGCGAGCACCTTCTGGCGTCCCACGCGGTCGCCGAGCGGGCCGAACACGAGCCCGCCGATGGGCCGGACGACGAAGGCGGCGGCGAAGGTGGCGAACGTCGAGATGACCTGGGCGCCCGGCGAACTCGACGGGAAGAAGACTTTGCCGAGGGTGGCGGCGACGTACGCGTAGACGCCGAAGTCGAACCACTCCATCGTGTTGCCGAGCGCGGCCGCCGACACGGCCCGGCGCACGGCGGGCTTGTCGGCCACCTTGACGTCGTCCGCGCTCAGGCTCTTCTTGCGACGGCGCAGCAGCGTCCGCACCATGCGCTCGGTCTGCGGGCTCCCCGAGCCGAACCCGCGACCTCGATGACCCGGGGGTGTGGGCCCCGGCCTGCTTGATTTCATGGGCACCTGTGCGTCGTCCTCGGTGGGTGTGGGATCCGGGGTCGTGGGACGGTGACCTCCGGTCCGGGCGGGGTACGCGTGCCGCCGAGCGCGGCCAGATGTCCGGCACGCGGCATACGTAACCCAACTTTCCCCTGCCCGCGCGCTACACGCAGCGCAAGCGCCGACGCGGCGTGTCGGCGCGGCCCCGGAACACACACATGCGGCCCGCCGTCGCCCGTTCCGGCACCTCACACCGGTCCGGCGCGGCCGGGAGCGCGTGTGATGAAGCGGGCGACCAAGCACGGGCGATCGCGAACCGGGCGTTCCGCACGGGCAGTTGGCTGCCCCTCACGCCCCTCACGCCTCCTCACGCCGTTCATGCCGTTCATGCCGTTCATGCCGTTCATGCCGTGGCGAAGTTCATCACCGCCAGCGGCGCCGAAGTCGGGGCGGGTGAGCCACCGGCGGGTTCGACGGTGATGCCCATGCCCGAGGCCTGGTCGACCGGCCCCGACAGCAGGACCGCTTCGGTACTGCGTGCCGGATTCATCAGGCCCGCCGGCCGCATGGTGCCCGCGTCGTCGAACCACAGCTGGTAGACCTTGCCGTCCGGCGGCCTGGGCAGCCCGGAGGCCACGAAGACGGCCTGGTTCCTGCTGTGGGCCACCACGAGCGTGCCGGTCGCGCCGCCCTTCAGGGTGCCGGTGGCGGCTTTCGCGTCCGGTGCCGCGAGGACCTCGGCGAGCTGCTGGGACTGCCCCTGGGCCGCGTCCGCCCGCTGTTGCGCGCTGTCGGCCACCTGGTGCTGCCAGACCGCGACGCCGCCGAGCCCGGCAGCGGCCGCGAGACAGGCGGCCAGCGCGAAGTGCGACCAGCGCGCTCGGCGCAGCCGGCTGCCGGTGGACCCGGGCTGTGCCGGTGGGTGCGGGGCGTCCTGGCGGACCACGGCGATCTGGCGCAGCACCGCGGTCTTGAGTTCGACGGGCGGGGTGACCGACACGGCGAGCCCGAGCCGGCTCGCGGTGGCGGTGAGCTCCAGCACCTCCTGGGCGCAGGACTCGCAGTCGGCGAGATGCCGCTCGAACTCGCTCCGCTCCTCCTCCGACAGGGCGTGCAGCGCGTACGCGCCGGTCAGTGTGTGCAGATCGGCGATGCTCATCCGGCCACCCCCAGGCAGTCGCGCAGCCGGATCAGCCCGTCGCGCAGTCGGGTCTTCACCGTGCCCAGCGGGACGGCGAGCAGCTCGGCCACCTCTCGGTAGGTCATGCCGCGGTAGTAGGCGAGCGTCACGGACTGCCGTTGGAGTTCGGTGAGGGTACGCAGACAGCGGCGCACCTGTTCCCGCTCAAGACGGCTCTCCACCTGCTCGGTCACGTCGTCGAAGGCCGGGGTCTGTTCCAGGAGCGCGGCCTTGTGCTCACGCTCGGTGGCCGCCTGGGCGGAGCGCACCCGGTCCACCGCTCTGCGGTGGGCGAGCGTCAGCACCCAGTTCATGACGCTGCCCCGGTCCCGCCGGTAGCGCGCGGCCGTCCGCCACACGTCGACCAGCACCTCCTGGGCGACCTCCTCCGACTGGGCGGGGTCACGTACCACCGTGCGGACGAGACCCAGGACGGGGCCGCCCACCGCGTCGTACAGGGAACTGAACGCATCCTGATCACCCCGCGCCACGCGATCGAGCAGTTCGGGCAGGTCGGGCCCGGCGGAGCGGGCTCCGCTGATGTGCACCACTTCTTTCACGCGGTGATCCTCCTGGACATAGGTCGCTACAGGAGTCATTCGGAGCCGGTGCGCCCAAGGTTTGCTCCGCTCGGGAAACAGTTGCCCGTCAGACGGCGTCGAAGCGGTTGCGGGCCGCCTCGATGTGGTCCAGGTACCGCTGGGTCCAGCCGCACATCCCGGAGACCGCCGCGCGCAAGGCCCGGCCCGGCTCGGTGAGGGTGTACTCGACCCGCGGCGGCACCGTGGGGTGCACATCGCGCTCGACCAGGCCGTTGCGCTCCAGCATGCGCAGGTTCTGGGTGAGCATCTTGTGGCTGATGCCCTGGATCTCGTTGCGCAGCGCACCGAAGCGCAGGGTGCC
The DNA here is from genome assembly GCF_014650455.1 of Streptomyces xanthochromogenes. Taxonomy (GTDB): domain Bacteria; phylum Actinomycetota; class Actinomycetes; order Streptomycetales; family Streptomycetaceae; genus Streptomyces; species Streptomyces xanthochromogenes. The sequence goes on from NZ_BMUZ01000004.1 coordinate 392,939, forward strand.
GTCGCCGAGCGCCTCGATGATCAGGAACGCCCACTTGTTGGCTATGTCGGTGAAGATCTCCCGGGCCAGCGAGTCCGCGCGGCTCAGGTCCGCGTCCTCGGCCGTGCTCCTGAGCTGCTTGGTCACCATCGGGTTCCCCAGTCACTGGAAAGTGCGTTCTTCCATGTCAGCGGCCACTCTCCTACGGTTCCCGAGTAACTACAAGAGACCGAGGGCGAGTTGGGCCACGCGGCAGCGGGCCCGTGCGCTCTCGCACACGGAAGCGGGCGGCATGACCATCACCCTTGTGAACCCCGAAGGACTGCCCGAGGTCGGCGTCTACCACCAGGTGTCGGTCGCGAGCGGATCGAAGCTCGTCTTCCTCGCCGGGCAGGTGTCCGTCGACGCCGACGCGACCACGCTCGGCGAGGGCGATCTCGCCGCACAGACCGAGCGCTGCTACCTCAATGTCGCCACCGCGCTGGCGGGGGCGGGCGCGACGTTCGCCGACGTGGCGAAGCTGACCGTGTACGTCGTCGACTGGGCCCCGGAGAAGATGCCGCTGCTCCTCGACGGAATCGCCCGCGCGTCCGCCGCGCTCGGCACGGCCATCGCCCCGCCGGGCACGCTCCTGGGCGTCGCGGCCCTGGACTCGCCCGCCCACCTGGTCGAGGTCGAAGCGGTGGCGGTCCTCGACTGATCCGGCTCGGCCCGGCCGAGCCGGATCACTCGGGCGGGGCGGGGGGCTCGGCCGGGCCGAGGGCCAGGGCGAGGGTGGCGCGGGTGTCGGACGCCCCGCGCTGGCGCGCCACCCGGTAGGCGTGGTCACCGATCGCGGTACGGGCCCGCAGATCGGTGCGTTCACGCACCGCGGCCAGTTCCGGAGTGCCGCGCTGCGGATGCCCGACACTGCGCCAGTACGTCTGCCCGGTGCCGGAGAGCCGGGCGGCCTGTTCGCCCTCGCCCTGCTCGGCGGCGGCCGCCGCCAGCAGATCCACGCCCAGGGCGATGCCGAACCGGTCGCCGAGCCGGCGCTTGCCCCGCAGCATCGCCCGTGCGTGCTCCGCGGCCTCCGCGGGCCGGTCCCGGAACAGGGCGATCAAGGACAGCTGGTACTCCACGTAGGAGCGCGTCCAGACCTCGTCACGCTGCTCGCAGGCGGCGAGGAGCCGCCGGGCGAGCCCCTCCGCCTCGTCGTAGACGCCCAGCGCGGTCCGCGTGAACACGGTGATCAGGCGGCATCGGAGGCGCGAGGGGGAGACGAAGTCGTCCTCGGCGGCCTCGGCGAGGGCGCTTTCGGCGAGGCTCTGGGCGACCAGGGGCCTACCGGTCATCAGGTAGGTGAGGCTCAGCAAGTAGGCGGCCCCCAGTGCCGCTTCGGGGTCCTCGTCCTCCTCCGCCGCCCTCGCGCAGTGGGCGGCCAGCTGCGCGGCCGGCTCCGGCTCCCCTTGAAGCAGCCGCACGATGCCGAGCGCCCACAGCGCCCGGGTCAGCACCGGCCCGGGTTCCCGGTGTTCGAGCAGCGCGCGCTCCAAGTAGTGGCGGGCCTCGTGCAGATGGCCGCAGCAGCTCCAGAAGAAGGCGACGCGCCCGGCCAGGTCGACCGCCGCACCGCCGGGGTCGTTCATCAGGTGGTCGAGCGCGGCACACAGGTCGGGGTGCGCCTGCGCGATCCTCCCGTACTCCCGGGCCTGTTCCGGGCCGAGCCAGCGCTCGTCGGCCCGCCGGACGACTTCGTGGAAGTACGCGGCGTGCCGGTCCGCCAGCTGTTCGCGCTCGCCGAGCTCCTCCAGCCACATGCGCCCGTACTCCTTGAGGGAGTCGAGCATGCGATGGCGATCGCCGTCGCGCTGGACGACGCATTTGACGACCAGCCCTGACAGAGCGTCAGCCACGCCGTCTTTGCTCAACGGGCCACCGGAACAGACCAGTTGGGCCGTGCGTGCGTCGAAGGGGCCACGCAGTACGGAGAGCCGCGCCCACAGCAGCCGTTCGGCGGGGGTGCACAGTTCGTGGCTCCAGCCGATCGTGGTGCGCAGGCTCGCGTGCCGGGGTGGCCGGGCGCTCGGCTCGCCGCTCAGCATCGTGAGGGGCGAGCCGAGCGCCCCGGCGAGATCCGTCAGACGGCGCTGCCGCAACTGGCCGCTCGCCAGCTCCAGGGCGAGCGGAATGCCTTCCAGGCGGCGGCAGATCGCGTCGGCGGCGGCCCGCTCGCGCGGGGAGTCCACGTCCACATCGGGTGCGGCTTCGGCGGCCCGGGAGAGCAGCAGCCGCGCCGCGTCACTGGGTGCTCGTGCCCCGCGCGTTCCGTCGACCGGCAGCGGGCCGATGGCGAGGACGCGTTCCCCGTCGACCTCCAGGGGCTGTCGGCTCGTGGCCAGGACCGTCAAGCCCGGTGCGGAACGCAGGAGTTGACCGATGAGCCGACGGCAGTCGGCCGCGAGGTGTTCGCACGAGTCGAGGACGAGGAGCGCCTCGCGCTCGGCCAGCCACGCGCACAGCGCGTCGGCGGCCAGCCGTGGGGTGTGGTCGGCGAGACCGGCCGCGTCGGCGACCGTCGCGATCAGCAGGTCGCTGCCCATGAGGGGCCACAGCTCGGCCCAGATGACCCCGTCGCGATGGCCGGGGCCCCCGCGCGCGGCGGCCCGTAGGGCGACCCGGGTCTTTCCGACCCCGCCGGTTCCGGTCAACGTCACCAGCCGGTGGACGGAGAGGGCCCGCTCGACGCGTCGCAGCTCCTCCCGCCGTCCCACGAAGCTGCTCGTCTCGTCAGGAATCTTGCCCGCCATGGCGCACAGTGTGGCCCACGAGCACGACTCGGGTGCGGCGTTCGGCCCGGGGCCACCCCACGGTGTGCGGTGCCCGCTGCCGAGCGTCACACCATCGGGCGGACTCGGCTCGGGCACGTGTCGCCGGCTCACCGGTCACCGGAACGGAGTCCCCGCCTGCGCGGACGCGTGAGCGGCGACTTCGAGGGGACCCGAGAGGCATGGCAGATACCTCGCACACCCCGAGTTCGTACTGGAGCCGTCTCCGCGGCCGGACGGCCGACCCCGCGGCCCGGGAAACGGCGGGTGCGACACCGAACGTGGAACCGGCCGGCCACACCGCCTCCCCGGCCGGGTCGGACGACGAGCCCAGTGCGCCCACCGACCTCCCGGCCCGCTCCTGGCTTGCGGTTCTTCGGCGTACCGGCCGGGAGTTCCTCGACGACGACCTGCCCGACAAGGCGGCCGCCCTGACCTACTACGGGGTGCTGTCCCTGTTCCCCGCGCTGCTCGTGCTCGTTTCGACGCTCGGCGTGATGGGCGAGAAGGCCACGCGCGGAATCCTGGACAACCTGGGCCACCTCACGCCCGGCCCCGTCCACGATCTGCTCGACAGCGCGATCCGGCAGCTGCAGGGCAACGGCGGTACGAGCAGCGTCGTCGCGGTGGTCAGCCTGATCGCGGCCCTGTGGTCGGCGTCCAGTTACGTCGCCGCGTTCATCCGTGCCGCCAACGCCGTCTACGACCTGCCCGAGGGCCGGCCGGTGTGGAAGCTGACGCCACTGCGGCTCGCCCTGACGGTCACGCTCATGGTGGTGCTCGCGGTCAGCGCGGTGATCGTGGTCTTCACGGGCCCGCTGGCCCAGCGCGCCGGGGACGCGATCGGGGCGGGCGACGCGGCGGTCGCGACCTGGAACATCGCGAAGTGGCCGGTGCTCCTGCTCCTGATGGTCTTCATGGTGGCCCTGCTCTTCTGGCGCGCCCCCAACGTCCGCGGCCCGGGCCTGCGTTGGCTGAGCCCGGGCAGCCTGCTCGCCGTCCTGCTGTGGCTGGCCGCATCGGGCGGCTTCGCGCTGTACGTGGCGAACTTCGGCTCGTACAACAAGACGTACGGAACGCTCGCCGGGCTGGTCATCTTCCTGATCTGGGTGTGGCTCTCGAACCTGGCGATCCTGCTCGGCCTCGAACTGGACGCCGAGCTGGCCCGCCAGCGCGCGATCAGCGGCGGTCACCCCGAGGGCGAGGAGCCGTACGTGGAGCCCCGCGACACCCGCAAGTGGCCCGCGCGGCTGCGCCGCCGGGTGCGGCGGCGTCGCAACACCGCCAAGTGAAGTGCCGCTCCCCGCGCGGTGGTTGACCCTCGCACGCCGGAGCGGCCACCGCGCCGTGCGCGCGGCGGCCCGTCCCCGGCCGGTCAGATCGCCATGGCCTCCTGGATCCAGCGGTTCACCCGGTACGGCATCCACCAGGCGAGCTCCCCCACCGCCAGGACGAGGCGCTCGCCGAGGAAGTCGGCCAGTACGGCGGCAGGCACGGATGCGGCCGGGGCTCCGTAGGCCAGGGCTTCGATGGTCCGGTGGTACTCCGGCTCCTCGGCCGTGAAGCGGCGCAGGTCGCCCCAGCGTCGGTCGCGGATCTGGACGAAGCCCGGGCCCTGGCGCCACAGGCACTTGCAGAGGTAGTGGCCGTCGCGCCACCGGCGCAGGTCCGCGGTCGCGTCCGCGGGCCCCTCGATGCGCTGGGGCGGCTGGAGGTGGCTGAGGGTGCGCCAGGTGTCGTCGGGCGCCGCCGGGTCGAGGCGGAGCTTCCATTCGACCAGGACGGCACGCGCCGTCAGGTCGCGGACCAGGCTCAGGGCGCGCACGGCGCGTTCGGCCGCGCCCGGCGCCGCGAGTTCGGCGAGGTCGACGGGCTCGGGCAGCCGGACGCGCCGGGCGCCCAGCTTCCACAGCCGGTCGCTCTCCTCGGCCGGGGGGCCGGTCAGTTCCATCTCGCCGAGGTACATCCCCGGCAGGGTGCAGGCCTCGGGGTCGTAGTCGCGCCAGGCGGCGACCCCGAGGGCTTCGGTCGCGGTGGTGAGGGCGGTGCTCATCGGTCGTCTCCTGCTTCTGTGTCGGACACGCGCGGGCTCAGACGCTCACGGGCTCGGGCCGCGCGGGCTGCTCGTCGGCGTCGAGGGCGGCCTGGGCATGGCGCATGAAGTCGAGGCGCAGCAGGTCCTCGTTGACGGCCGAGGGCGCGATGTGGACGTACTGGCCGCCGTCCGTGAAGACCAGGCCCAACGCGAGCCAGGAGTCGAGCAGTTGCTGCACCTCGTGCTCCGTGCGCTCGGCGCCCTTGGCGCGGGCCGCCGCCTTGCGGGTGAGCGCGGTGACCGCGTGCGGCTGGTCGAGGAGGCGGAAGACCGCCAGTTCGAACGGGTCGGTCACTTCCATCGCGCGCCAGGCGAAGGTGCGCCGCCTGCTCACCAGGACGATGCGGTCGCCGAGGTCGGTGTGGGTGAGCCGGGCGTCGGCGTGGTGCTTCTTCCAGGCGTCGAGCGCGTCGTTGAGCGCGGTGACCGTGGGCTCGGTGATGCCGCGCTGGGGGGCCTCGAAGACGTACGCGAGGTCGTAGAGCTCGGACTCGGGCAGGTCGTAGGTGAAGCGGTAGTGCTCCTCGGGACGCAGGCCGTCGAAGCCGAGTTCGGGGCGGTTGAAGTAGGGGCTGAAGCGCTCGATGGCGATCCGCGCCGAGAGGTCGACCGGAGGGTTGAGGTGTTCGAGTGCGGGGATCTGGGCGATGACGGGGTCGTAGTCCTCGGCGGTCTCGCCCGGGAAGCCGTGCAGATAGTTCCAGGCGACGGAGAGGCCGGTCTCGGCGCCGTCGCGGAGCATGCGCACGTTCTGGCAGCCGCTGACGCCCTTGTCCATCAGGTCGAGCACCCGGTTGTTGAGGCTCTCGATGCCGGGCTGTACGTAGATGAGTCCGGCTTCGGCGAGCGTACGCAGCTGGCTGCGCCGCATGTTGGCCTTGATCTCGATGTGCATCCGCAGGTCGTAGCCGCTCTCCATGATGCGGGGCAGCACCGTGGTGAGGTATCCCATGTCGAGGATGTTGTCGACGAGGTACATGTCGAGCACCCGGTGGCGGCGGGCGAGTTCCATGATCTCTTCGAAGAACGTGTCCGGGCTCTTGGAGCGAAACTGCATGAACGAGCCGTTGAGGCCGCAGAACGTGCAGTGGTGCTTCTCGCCCCACCAGCAGCCGCGCGCGCCCTCGACGACGAGCTTGGGCTCGACCCAGTTGCGGGCCACGGAGGTGGCGAGGCGCTCGAAGTAGCCGCTGTAGTCGGGGGCCAGGATGGTGGCCGGCGGCAGCGGGCTCGTGGCCATCGCGTTGACGACGCTCCGGCCCCCGGGATCGCGGTGGCACAGGCCCGGCACCTTCGAGAGCACCTCGTCGCCGGCACCCTCGGCGATCGCGGTCAGCAGCTGCGGGAACGCGGATTCGCCCTCGCCGCGGATCACGTGGTCCACGAACGGGAAGTTGCGGTGGACGGCCTCGCCCTGCTCGCCGTCGCAGTTGGCGCCGCCCATCACGGTCACGATGTGCGGGGCGAGCCGCTTGACGTGCTTGGCGGCGGCGAGGGCCGCGGTGTTCTGCTGGAAGGTGGAGGTGAAGCCGACGACGTCGGGCGCGTACTCGACGATGCGCTGGGCGATCATCTCCACGAACTCCGGTACCTGGCGGTGGAGTTCCTGCGACATCCGCAGTCGCGACTTGCGGAGTTTTCCCTTCATCGCGGCCGCGAACTCCTCGTCCCGCCAGGCGGGGTCGTCGTAGAGCGCGGAGGAGAACACCCAGTCGCCGCAGCCCATGAAGTAGGAGGAGAGCGCGTAGTACTCGTAGTCGTCGGAGGTGAATTCGGTGCGCTCGGTGATCCAGTCGGTGAATTCGAGGTTGGCGTGCAGGACTTCGGCACTGGCGCCGGGCACGCGCTCGTCCACGCTGCGCTTGAGGATTCCCAGGGCCAGCGAGGGAAGGTCGATGGGCGACCAGGGCATATTGACCAGCAGAACACGCATGTCGGCTCCTCGGGATGTGCGGAGACGTGGAGGGAACGAGGCCCGGGGGGCCGGAGTTGGGCGGTAGTGCCCGGTCGGTCCCGCGGCTCACGGCCGCGGGACCGACCGGCGAGGATCAGTCCTCTTCGCCGTCCTCGGCGTTGCGGAACGGAACCTTGATGGTCACGCCGACGCTCGGCTTGCGGTTTTCCTCGTCACCCGCGAGCGGGTCATTGTGGATGATGTCCTTCTGCATGGCCGGAACTCCTCTCTGTGTGGGTACCGCCTGTTCCGGCGGGCGCTGGGGAGCGCTCCCGTCCGGAATCCCCGCTCCGGTCGGAGCGGGGCGTCTGGGGGGTGGTGGTACGGGCCTGCCCCTGCCGCAGTTCGCGGTCGAGGAAGACCACGGCGCGGCGCAGCACGGCCACATGGTCGTCGGCCTCGTAGCCGTCGTGGCCGGTGTCGAGCCACATCGACTCGTGGCGTGCGCCGACGAGTTGAAGGGCGGTGAGGTAGTCGCGCACCTGGCCGGGCGGGCATTTGGCGTCCCGGGTCGCGGCGGCGACCAGCAGGGGTGCGCGGACGGCGGCGGCGTAGTGGCGGGGCGAGCTGCGCTCGTAGCGCTCGGGCACCTCGTCGGGGGTGCCGCCGAAAAGGCGCTCGTCCAGGGCGCGCAGCGCCGGGGTGGTGGTGCGGTAGGCGGTCGCGCAATCGGCGACGGGCTTGACGGCGACGCCCGCCTGCCACAGGTCGGGGTGTGTGCCGAGGGCGAGCAGCACCAGATAGCCGCCCCAGGAGGTGCCCCACAGCCCGGCCGCGTCCGCGCGGACCACGCCGCGGGCCACGAGGTCGGCGCGGACCGCGACGAGGTCGGCGACCTGGGTGAGTCCGACGCCCTCGCCGAACGCCCGCCGCCAGCGGGGTCCGTAGCCGGTGGAGCCGCGGTAGTTGACGCGTACGACGGCGAATCCGGAGGCGACGAGGGAGTGCACGACGCCGTCGTAGGCGTCCCGGTCGTGGTCGGCGGGACCGCCGTGCACGAGGAAGACGGCGGGAACCGCGCCCGTCCGTCCCTCGGGCAGGCTGAGCAGCGAGTGCACGGGCCCGTCGGGGCCGGGTGTCCACAGGTCCCGGTGCTCGCCGGGCACCCTCTCGGGAATGCCGTGCGTCGGGGGCAACTCGGTGCCGGCGGTGGAGACCATGCGGGGCGGTGTCGCGGTGTCCGTCCAGAGGACGTGCACATCGGACCCGGCACGCGGCGCCGCATCGAGGAGGGTCCCGCGCGGTGTCGGTACGGGCTCGACGGTGCGCTCCGCGAGGTGTACGCGGTGCAGGGTGCTGCGGCCGTGCCGGTCCTGGCGGACGAGGAACGAGAGTCCTTCGGGGTGCCAGCGAGCGGTGATCTCGGTGTCGAAGGCGCACCAGGAGTGGGTGACGAGTCCGGCGTCCGGGGTCCAACTCGCCAGCAGGTAGCGGTCGTTGGACTCCCGGACGAGTAAGAGTTCGGCATGTCGCGCGGTGGGCGCGAAGCCCAGCGACCAGAGCCGGCCCCCGCCTCCGTCCCCGGCGAGCACCGCGCACGGGGTGCCGTCGTCGGCGATTACGGTCACGGCCCGTGCCGATCCGGCCGCGCCGCCGAGGGCGAGGAGGCGGCCGTCGGGGGTGATCCCGGACAGGGTGGCGTGCCCGTCGACGCGCGTCACTTCGCGGGCGGCACCGCCACGCGGGCCGAGGTACACGGTGGTGGAGCGGGCATCGCCGATGCCCATGGCCACGCGTCCGCCGTCGCTCACCGCGAGGCCGCGCGGCTCGCCCTCGGGCACGCCGAGCAGACCCGGCAGGTCGGGGCCGCCCTCGAACGGCTGGAACCGCCAGCGCCCGGCTCCGTGGTCGTCCTCGTCGAACCACCACACCCGGGCGTCGCGGTCGATCGCGCCGTGCAGGGTGCCGTGCGGGCGGTCGGTGACCTGTCGGGCCCGGCGGGTGTCCGCGTCCCAGGTGAACACTTCGCAACGGCCGTCGGCGTCGGCGGTGAACACCATCTTGGCGGGCTGGGCGGCACACACCTCGGGCAGGGCCGCGCGGTAGACCTGGTAGCTCCTGCTCATGCCGTCGCCCCCGTGAGCCGGGACCGTACGACGGTGGTCCGCCAGGCGAGGGCGGTGAGCAGTCCTGCGCAGATCACGGCGGGCGCGGCCGTCCCGACGCGGGTCACGAACACCCCGGCCACGACCGGCGCGAGCGCGGCCGACCCACCGACGGCGCTCGCGAGGACCGCGCCGGTGCGGGCCTGCAGGGAGGGCGGCGTCTCCTGCAGGGCGCGGGACTGGAGCACGACCGCGACCAATGGCATCAGGAGGCAGAACACCCCGAACAACGCGCCGTACGTCCAGGGTCCGTCGGCGGTGGCGAGGCCGGCCGCGAGCGGGACGAGCAGCCAGGACACCGTCACCAGCAGCCGCGCGGCGCCGATGCGCCCCACGACACGCGGCGCGGCCAGCGACCCGACGAGGCCCGCGGCGCCGGACAGCGCCAGGACGAGGCCCATGGGCGCGCCGCCGTGACCGCCCTTCTGCAAGGTGAACACCGCGCCGTAGTAGAGCGCGACGATCACCCCGTTCACGGTGGCGGTCCAGGTCACCACGAGCCGGAGGAAGGGCGAGGTGCGAACGAGGGCGAGTCCTGCGCCGAGCTCGCTCCGCAGTCCCGGACGTCCCTTGTCAGGTAGGGGAGTTGGGGAAGCTCCGGCGATCGCTTCGGCCGCCTGCACCGAGCCGCTCGGCGCGGCCCCGGGGGCCGGGTGGTGCGCGGGCCGCAGGTCCGAGCGCAGCGCCCGTACGCATCCGGCGGCGACGGCGTAGGAGACGGCGTCCGCGAGGAAGGGCAGGGCGCGGGCCAGCTGGTAGAGCGCACCGCCGAGGGCCGGGCCCAGGATCAGCGCGCCCTGGTCGCCCGCCGCCAGCCCGGCCACCACGCGCGGGCAGTCGGCGGGCGGGGCGATCATGGCCACGGTGCCGGCCGCGGCGGCCTCGTACACCGCGGTCGAGAGCCGCTCCACGAGGACCGCGCCGAGCACGAGGGCGAGCGGTGGCTGCCCCGTGGCCACCGCCGCCGTCACCCCGGCCATGGCGAGCGCCGAGACCGTCGCGGACCAGAACATCACGGCCTTGCGGGACCCCCGGTCGGCCGGAACGGCCGCCAGCGGGGCCAGCAGCAGCCCGGCCGCCGTGGACACCCCCGCGACGAGGCCGACCGTCGCGGCGGAATGGCCGAGGCCGAGCAGCAGCAACGGCAGTACGACACCGGAGGCCTGGGTGCCCAGGGCGTCGGAGGCGCTCGCCCACCAGAACAGCCGGACGTCACGGGGCACCGGCCGGCGGGCCGCCCGTCGCTCGGCGGCGGTGGTGCCGGGGGCCATCACGTTCCCGCCCCTGAAGAGGTCCCCGGGAGACCCGGGAACTCCGGTTCGCGCACAGCCACCCCACAGTTGGTCAAGTTGCGAAGAACATGTGCAGGAATCGAAACGAGCGGGAGCCTAATCAGACGCCCGCTCGGCCCACAAGAGTCGCGCCGCCGAGGCCGGAATCGAACTGTGTAAGGGCCCGGCAAAGTAACCGATTACTTGATCCGCGGTTCGGCCCGCCCGCGGGCCGGCCTCCAAAGGGACGAAAGGGAAGGAGTGCGGCCGCCCGTCGCGCTCCCGGATGCCTTCGCGCTCCCTCCACGCCCGCTTCGCGGCGGTGAACCTCCGTGCCCTGGTGGCGAGTTCGCGCACTCCGACCGGCATATGCACCTTTCCGGCGGCGAACCGGTGACCACCACCGCGCCCCGGGCGCGTCACGATCGGCGGGTCCGCCGCATCCGGCTCCCCCGGGCGGCATCACGCCCCCGCCCACCCCGCGGCGACCCCGGCGCGGAACGGTTCCATCCGTCGGACTCATTGGCCGGAAACGAGCGCGCCCGGCGACCGGAGCCCGGCGTTCTTCAACGCTCGAACCGGTGTTCTTCGAAGCTCGAAAGAGACCCCTGATCGATCAACTCTGCTCATCGCAGGGGCAGTTGAGCGATCAGAGGGCGTCCCGGCAGCCCGGCTCAACGACCGCTGCGCGAAGCCGGGTTGAGCGAAGCACCGGGCCCGCACGCCCTCGCCCCCTCACCCGTGGGGGCGAGGGGGCGCGGGAACGGATGCCGGCAGCAGCGTCACTGCGGGGACGGGCTGCTGCTCGCCATGGCGTGGCACTTGCCGCCCTCCACCATTTTCAGGTGCGCGGCGACGATCGGGCGGGCCTCCTTGGCGGCCGCCTGGATCTGGGCGTCGTTACCGGACTTCAGCTCCTTGTCGATCAGCGCGAGCGCCTGCTGGTGGCCGCTGCTCTGGACCTTGAGCCAGGCGGTGTCGTAGGCCGCGGTGCCGTTCATCGGCTTCAGCGCGGACAGCGACTTCTGCTGCGCCGCGGTGGGCTCCTTCGGCAGGGTGATGTTCTTGGTCTTGGCGAGAGCCGCGCCCTTGGCGTCGAGCTTGGTGTGGTCGCGCACGATGATGGCCGAGACCTGTTTCACACAGCTGCTGCTCGCATGCGTACCGGCGTCCTTGCCCGCGGCTATCTCGGCCAGGTTCGCCTGGTGGATGGCCTGCAGGAACACCGCGTCCGCAGTGGCGGAGGGGCTGGCCGCACCGAAGGCGGCCGTGGTTCCGGTGAGGGTCAGCGCCGCGGCGGCGGCCGTCGTGGCGATGTGGGTGATGCGCATGGGTACCTCCACGTGTCCGTGGATCGGGTAGGGGCCGCTTCGGCATCCGGACCGCGCTCAACGCCAGTCCGGGCAGGGCCCGACCCTCGTCATCCTAGGTGTGCTCCTCACTGCGCGCCTCTCCAGATCACTCCCCGTAACCATCGGGCGGAGGGCCCCGCGATTCGCCCGTGGATCGACGGACGAAGGCCCCGCCGTGGGGTCAGGGTGCCGGGTAGGGGGCCGCCTTGAGGCGCCGGGCGAGGTGGCTCGTATGGGCGGCGAGGAGCTGCGAGCTCGACCGGGCGGGGGACGGGGAGAGGGTGCACACGAGCGCGACGGCGCGCAGCGGGACGTCGGGCGATGCCTGGGAGTGGGTCTGGTTCATCTCCATAAGGGTGCCTGTTCCCCGCCCGCCGCATTCCTGTCAGCCCGCCACATATCGAACACCGCTTGGCCGTTCGCCGGCCCGGGGACCAAGTCAGCCCAGGCGGGCGACGGGCTGGGTGGGCCGGGCCGTGGGGGGCCACCATTCGATGAGCAGCATGGTGGCGTCGTCGCGCAGGTCGCTGTCCTCGCTGTCGAGGATCGCGTGGATGAGGCGGCGCAGTGACTCGGCGGGGAGTTCGCCCGCGGCGGTGGCCAGGATGATGGAGTCCGTGAACCGGTCCATGCCGTACTCGCCGCCGCCCGCGGTACGCGCCTCGGTGACCCCGTCGGTGTAGAGCAGTACGCGGTCGCCGGGCTCCAGGGGCACCTCGTGGAGGTCGCGGGGGCCCTTGCTGAACCGGGCCGGCAGGCCCATCGGCGGCTGGGGGGTACGTTCGAGCGTGCCGTCCACGACCCGCCCGTCCCGGATCAGCACGGGTGGCGGATGGCCGCAGTTGGTCCAGCTGAACACCCCTGAAGCCAGGTCGAGTTGGGTCAGGATGCCGGTGCAGTACTTGTCGGGCAGCCACTGGGCGAGTGCCTGGTCGATGGTGTCGACGAGGTCGAGCAGCCCGAGCCCGGCCCGCCGGGCGCTGCGGCAGCCGGCCAGGGCCACCGCGGTGGTCAGGCCCGAGGCGAGGTCGTGACCCATGGCGTCCAGGATCGCGGCGTGCAGGGTGGACTGGGTGAGTGAGTGGTCGAAGGCATCGCCGCCGATCTCGTAGGCCGGCTCAAGCACGGCGGTCGACACGACGTGGTCGTTGCCGATGGTGCGTGGCGGCAGGAAGGCGCGCAGCATCTCGGCGGGCAGCTGCATGCGCTCGGCGCGAGCGCGGCGGGCGAAGCTGTCGCTGTAGGCGCGCTTGGAGGTGATGGCCATCGCGACGACCCCGGCCAGCATCCGGCAGCGGCGCAGCCGCAGCGCGTCCACGGAACGCGCGCGTACGCCGAGCACGCCCAGGCGCTCCGCGCCGTCCACCACGGGCAGCCAGAGGCACAACAGGCCGCCCTCTACGTCCTCCACCCGCAGGGACACCGTCCGGTAGCACCAGCCGGCGACGGACGCGTCGATGTCCAGCGTGGGGAGTCCTTCGGTGAGGGCGACCAGGCTGCGCTGCTGGATGTCCGTCAGGTAGATGACGACCTCCCCGAGGCCGAACGCCTCGGCACAGCGGTTGACGAGGAGCGGGAGGTCCATCGGCGTGGCGCTGTGCGCCTGCGCGAGCAGCTCCTCCAACAATCGCTCGCCGCCGCCCGGTTCATCGGCGTACTGCGTGCTCACGGGCCGGCCACCTCCTGTCGTGTGAGGCGGTCCCCCACCCCGTTCCGCGTCCCGCCCGCCGAAGCCGCGTCGCCGCTCACAGGCCGCCGTGCACCCGGTCGGGGGTGAGCGGGAGTTCCCGGAAGCGGACGCCGGTGGCGTGGTGGACGGCGTTGCCGATGGCCGCCGCGGTGCCGACGATGCCGATCTCGCCGATGCCCTTGCTGCCCATCGGGTTGAGGTGGTCGTCCCGCTCCTCGATCCAGTGCGCCTCGATGGCGGGCACATCGGCGTGCGCGGGTACGTGGTAGCCCGCGAGGTCGCTGCCGATGAACGCGCCGGACGCGGGGTCCACGCTGCCGCGCTCGGTGAGGGCCATGCCGAGTCCCATCACCATGCCGCCGATGAACTGGGACGTGGCGGTCCGTGCGTTGAGGACGCGCCCGACCGCGTACACGCCGAGCAGCCTGCGTACCCGTACCTCGCCGGTGCCGGTGTCGACCGCCACCTGTGCGAAGTGGGCGCCGAAGGCGTGCCGCGCGTAGGCGGACTTCTGGTCCGCCGAACCCTTGGTGTCCGCGGACGCCGTGAGCCCGTCGGGGGGCAACGGGCCGGTGTGGCACTGGAGTTGACCGGCCAGGGCGCGGCTCGCGTCGTGCACGGCCCAGCCCCAGGACGCGGTGCCGGACGAGCCGCCGGCGAGGGGCGCCTGCGGCAGCCCGGTGGAGCCGATCTCGGTACGGACGCTCTCGACACCCACGCCGAGCGCGTCCGCCGCGACCTGCGCGAGGACGGTACGGGCCCCGGTGCCGATGTCGGTGGCGTTCACCCGCACCACGTGGAGCCCGTCGGGATGGGCGGTGACGGTCGCCCGGCTGGGCGAGACCAGGACCGGGTAGGTCGCCGAGGCCACACCGGTGCCGGTGAGCCACGCCCCCTCGCGCCTGATCCCCGGCCGGGGGTCGCGGTCGGCCCAGCCGAAGCGCCGCGCGCCCTCGCGCAGGCACTCGACGAGGTGACGGCTGCTGAACGGGAGCCCGCTGTCCGGCTCACGGCCCGGTTCGTTGCGCGCCCGCAGCTCGATGGGGTCCAGGCCGAGGGCGCAGGCGAGTTCGTCGACGGCCGATTCCAGGGCGTACATGCCGGGTGCCTCGCCCGGGGCACGCATCCAGGACGGGGTGGGCACGTCGAGGGCGGCCACCTTGTGGTCGGTGAGGCTGCTGCCGCTGGCGTACATGACCCGGGCGGGCACGGCAGCCTGCTCGACGAACTCCTTGACCCGCGAGGTGTGCGTGGTGACCTCGTGGATCACCGAGGCGAGGGTGCCGTCGGCGTCCGAGCCGAGCCGCAGCCGGTGCTCGGTCGGTGCGCGGTGGCCGACGAGTTCGGTCAACTGCCGCCTGGACAGGGCGAGTTTGACGGGACGGCCGGTGTGCAGGGACGCCATCGCGGCGAGCACGACATGCGGCCGTGGCGTGCCCTTGGAACCGAACCCGCCGCCGACGTGTTCACTGATGACGGTGACCTGCTCCTCGGGGAGCCCGAAGAGGTCGGCCAGGACGGACCGTACGGTGTCGGAGCCCTGGCTGCTGTCGTACACGGTCAGCCGGCCGTCGTGCCAGTTCACGGTCGCGCCGTGCGGCTCCATCGGGTGGTTGTGCAGCGGCGGCACCCGGTAGCGCACGTCGACGCGCACCGGGGCCGCGGCGAACGCCTCTTCCGGTTCGCCGCGCCTGCGTTCCGCGGGATGGCCGCCGTTGGCCTCCTCGGGGCGGTAGGCGTCGGCGGTGTTGTCGCCGAGGACCGACTCGTGCGGCTCGGTGGCGTAGGTGACCCGCACGGCCTCGGCGGCGGCACGGGCCGCCTCGATGGTGTCGGCGATCGCGACGGCCACCGGCCAGCCGTGGTGCGGAACCTTCGCGTCCTGGAGGACGGCGAGGGTCGCGTCGTCCGACGTGCCGAGGCGGGGCGCAGATTCGGGGGTGAGGACATCGACCACGTCGGGCAGGGCGAGGGCGTCGGCGATGTCGAGGGAGGCGATCCGGCCCCGCGCGACGGTGGCCGTGACCGGCCAGGCGTACAGGCAGCCCGGCGGCGTGTACTCGGTGGCGTACAGCGCCTCGCCGGTCACCTTCGCGCGACCCTCGCGGCGTTCTATTGGTGCGCCGAGCGCGTTCGCGTGCGAAGCCATGGCGGTTCTCCTCCCAGGCGGATCAGGGGCGGCGGTCCTCCGAGGAGGCGTCAGGCCGTTGTGGACAGCGAGCCGAGGACCTGAGTGGCGAGGTCGCGGGCGAGCGTCACCTTGTAGGCGTTGTCCCGCAGCGGTACGGCCTCGGCGAGCTCGGCCTCCACCGCCCGGGCGACGGATTCGGGGCTCGGCCGGGTGCCGAGCAGGGCGGCTTCCGTGCGCCGGGCGCGCCAGGGCCGGTGGGCGAGCCCGCCGAAGGCGACGCCGGCATGCCGGATCTCGCCGTCCTCCAGCTGGAGGACGGCGGCCACCGAGGCAAGCGCGAACGCGTACGAGGCCCGCTCGCGCACCTTGCGGTAGTGGGAGACCGCGCCATGGGGAAGCGCCGGAAGGAGGACGGCGGTGATCAGTTCGCCGGGGCGGATCACGGTGTCGAGTTCGGGCTGGTCGCCGGGCAGGCGGTGGAACTCCGTTGCGGGAACGGTCCGCCCGCCGCCGGGCCCGGCCAGTTCCACGACGGCGTCCACGGCGGCGAGCGCCACGCACAGGTCGGACGGGTTCGTCGCGACGCAGTGCGGCGAGTGGCCGAGGACGGCGTGGTCGTGGTTGACGCCCTCGATGGCCGCACAACCGCTGCCCGGAACCCGCTTGTTGCAGGCTTTCGCCAGGTCCTGGAAGTAGGCGCAGCGCGTGCGCTGCAGGAGGTTGCCCCCGGTGGTCGCCATGTTGCGCAGCTGGCCCGACGCGCCGCTGAGGACGGCCTGCGAGACGACGGGGTAGCGCTCGCGGATCAGTGGGTGCGCGGCGAGGTCGCTGTTGCGCACGGTCGCGCCGACGCGTACGGAACCATCGGGTTGTTCCCGCACGTCGTCGAGCGGGAGGCGGGTGATGTCGACCAGGACCTCGGGGCGCTCCACACCGAGCTTCATCAGGTCGACGAGGTTGGTGCCGCCGCCCAGGTAGCGGGCCTCGGTCCGGCCCCCGTGGGCGGAGGCCGCCTCTTCCACGCTGCCCGCGCGCAGATACGACACGGGTTTCACGAGACCACGTCCTGGACCGCCTCGACGATGTGCGGGTAGGCCCCGCACCGGCAGAGGTTGCCGCTCATCCGCTCGCGGATCTCCTCGTCGGTCAGCGGTACCGGGCCGTCCGCCGCCAGGTCCGGGTCGGTGACGACGGAGGGCTGTCCCGACCTGGCCTCGGCCAGCATGCCGACGGCCGAGCAGAGCTGACCGGGGGTGCAGTAGCCGCACTGGAAGGCGTCGCGCTCCAGGAAGGCGCGCTGGATCGGGTGGAGGTCGCCGTCGGCGTCCTCCGTCCTGGCCAGGCCCTCCACCGTCACCACGGCGCAGCCGTCCACGGCGACGGCCAGGAGCAGACAGCTGTTGACCCGCCGTCCGTCCACGAGCACCGTGCACGCTCCGCACTGGCCGTGGTCGCAGCCCTTCTTGGAGCCCGTCAGGGCGAGCCGCTCGCGCAGCAGGTCGAGCAGCGTGGTGCGGTGATCGACCTCGACCTCGACGGGGGCGTCGTTCACGCTCAGGGTCACCGGTGATCCGGTCGCTCCGGGCGGTGAGTCCGCGGGCCGGGGCCAGGGTGCGTACCGAATCGTCGTGCCGGGGTCGCCGTGGGGCCCCTTGTTGCTTTCCATCGTTCCTCTGTCCCTCGATCCGGACGGCCGGCCGCCGCCCGCATCATCAGCCTCGTACAGCTCACGCCGTCCGGCATCCCGAGCGGCGCGGGCACGACGGAGCGGGGCGGCCCCGGTGGGCCGCCCCGCTCCGGATGCGTGGCTTCAGCTGTTCTCGGCCTGGAACATCCAGGCGTGCTTCTCCAGGTCGGCGGTCAGCGCGATGAGGAGGTCCTGGCTCACCGGGTCGGGCTCGTCGGTGGCCTTGATGCGCTCCCGCATCCGCTCCGTGATCCGGCCGAGGGCGACGACCATGACTTCCACGGCCTCGGAGTCCTTGATCCAGCCCTCCGGAATGGTGCCGATCGCGCTGCTCCCGGCGACGGTCGCGGCACGCCCGTCCGGGTTCACCCCGAGCGCCGAGGCGCGCTCCGCGACGGTGTCCGAGTGCTGGCGTGCCGTGGTCACGACGTCGTCGAGCTGGAGGTGCACGGAGCGGAAGCGCGGGCCCACCACGTTCCAGTGCACCTGCTTGGCCGCGAGCGACAGGTCGACCAGGTCGACGAGGGCGCCCTGCAGGGCGGAGCCGACGACCTTCAGATCCGCATCGGACAGCGAACTCTTCACGACAGACACTGCTTCACTCCATTTCGCCTTTGCTGCTATCCGCTGGACCGTTCACCGGTCCGATATGTCGCCTTCCTCGAAAATCCGGCCCCAAACGGGTGCGGTACGAAAAAAGGGAATGCCGACGGGCCGATGCAAAGGTCAGGCACAAAGACCAGGCACAAAGACCAGGCACAAAGACTCGGCGCAAAGGCTCGGCGCAAAGGCCCGGCACACAGGACGGTGGCCCACCGGACATCCGGTGGGCCACCAACCACGCTGTTTCAGAAGGGAGTTCAGATGAGGGGAGCCCCGTAATAGCGGCCGACGATGTCCCGGTAGGTGGGATCGTCGAGGTGGGTGGCGGGCTCGAACTCCGGGGAGTGTTTGACCTGGTCCCGGGTGAGGGCAACATGGATCTTCTTGTCGTCCGGGTCGAGCCTGGTGACCGTGCCGGCCGGCAGCAGGACGCGCTTGCCGAAGATCCACGGGCCGGTGTCCACCACGAGGTGCGCGGAACCGACCTCGTCGGAGTGGTTGTCGACCTTGCCGATGTCGCCGTCGGCAGCCTCCACCTTCCAGCCGCGCAGATCAACGCCGGCGAGGTGGCCGCTGGTGTCCTTGAAGCCCCACAGGTCCTCGTTCATCGAAGGTGCCCCTTTCCTTGTCGATGTCGTGTCCGGGCGGTCGGGTTAGCGCCGGAAGGCTTCGTTCGCCTTCTGCTTCTGCTCGCGGGTCTCGCCCTTGACCTGGTCGATACGCCCCTCGGCGGTGAGCCGGTCGTTACCGGTCATGCGGCCGAGCATTTCCTTGACCTTGCCCTTTGCCTGTTCGGCCTTGGCACCGGCCTTCTCATCGGCAGACATCGTGTCGCCTCCACCATGAATTCTTTGCGGGTACGCCCTACGCCTGGCCGATTCGGCGGAGTTCAAACAGGCCGGAACGCCTTGGGCGGAAAGGGAGTTCAGCCCATGGCCAGGATCTGGGAGAGGAACGCGTCCACGTCCACCGTTTCCTCGCCCGGCGCAACCAGCTCGTACGTCCGGTCGAGGAAATCGCGCAGCGCGGGCTCCCACGCGGAGAACACCGCGCGGCCCCATTCGCCGTCGAGGCCGCACCCCGCGAGTTCGATGCGCGCCTCGCGCCGGCCGTCGACGGACCGGGGGGAGACGCGTACGTCTCCGTCGCCGACCTCCCGGGCGAGGCCCTGGGACAGCAGGTCGCGCTCGATCGTCCAGGTGACGGAAACGTCCTCCTGCAGTTCGAAGCGGACGCGGACCGCGAACGGGTCGTCCGTCTCGTAGACGAGCCGTGTCACGAGGGGGATCCGCTCGGTGGCGTCGATCTCCAGGTTCATGAACACGGTCTCGCACAGGGAACTCACGGATCTCCTCCAGCGTCCGGGCTCGGGCAGCGGGCACCCGCCCAGGGGGAAATCCTTCAGCGGCGGCGGGGGCCCGGCCCGTCTCGGGCCCCCGGCGCGGCACCGCCTGTGTGTCAGGCGTGCGCGGGCTGGTCCTCGGTCATTCCGGCCCGGAGCTTGGCCAGGATCCGCGTCAGCAGGCGCGAGACCTGCATCTGCGAGACACCGAGCTCGGTACCGATCTCGGCCTGTGTCAGTTCCTGGCCGAAGCGCATGCTCACGATGCGGCGTTCGCGCTCGGTCAGCTCGCCCATCAAGGGGGCCAGGGACTGGAGGTTCTCCACCTTCTCCATGCCCGGGTCCTCCTCGCCGATGAAGTCGACGAGCGTACGGCTGCGGCCACCGGCCGTGCCGCCCGACTCCTCGGCGTCGGCGGACATGTCGAGGGAGCCGGCGGTGTAGCCGTTGGCCGCGACGAGACCTTCGACGACCTCTTCCTCGTCCCGGTCGAGGAGCGCGGCGAGTTCGCTCACCGTCGGGTCGCGGTCCAGATCGCGGGCGAGGGTCTCCTTGGCCTTCGCGATCTCCACCCGCAGCTCCTGGAGCCGACGCGGCACGTGCACGGCCCACGTCGTGTCACGGAAGAAGCGCTTGATCTCCCCCACGATGTAGGGGACGGCGAAGGAGGTGAACTCCACTTCGCGCGACAGCTCGAACCGGTCGATCGCCTTTATCAGGCCGATCGTGCCGACCTGGATGACGTCCTCCATCTCGCCACTGCCCCGGTTGCGGAAGCGGCCGGCCGCGAAGCGCACCAACGACAGGTTCATCTCGATCAGTGTGTTGCGCGCGTACTGGTAGTCGGCGGTGCCTTCTTCCAGTACCTGGAGCCGCTCGAAGAAGACCTTCGAGAGCTCGCGCGCGTCCTTCGGCGCGACCTTCCCCGCATCCTCCACCCAGGGCAAGTCCCCCACCCCCGGGTCCATGGTCATGGCTGCCGTCCGGTCCGTCCGCTCCGGCCCCGTCACCTGCGCCGCTGCCATGAGGACAACCTCCCTAGTCACCGTGCTTCATCCGTCGAAGCCCTCGGGTGCCCCTTTCGATCCGGATCATGCACAGTGTCCCCCAAGTGGCCGAAGCACCTTGCGGGGAGAAACTGTTTCCGCTGCTCACGCGGCTAACGCGGCAGGGCGACGCAGATGTTCTTGCCGCCCTCGCCGCACGGGGTGACGGCCACGCTGCGGGCGAGGTCGCGGACCAGGACCCAGCCGAAGCCGCCTTCGCACCCGCGCATGTCGGGCGTGCGCTCGCGCGGCGGTTGCGGGCTCGGGTCGCGCACGGTGATGTGCAGCAGACCGGGGTCGGCGGCGAACAGCAGCGCCGTGACGCCGCCCGCGTGCCGCAGCGCGTTGGTGACGAGTTCGGAGACGACGAGCAGGACGTTCTCGGCGCTCTCCCGGGACGGCCGGGGCGCCAGCGCGGAGAGGAAGGCACGGGCTTCGTCACGGGCCTGGGCCGCGGTGGCCGGCCCCGTGCTGACGTGCGCGGCGCTCGGCGAAGCGCCGGTGCTGGCAGGCGGGCGCGCCATGATCGAAACCCCCAGAAAACTCGCCCTGGACTGTGGATGTACTGAGGCTTCTGCCCCGCTTCCCCATGGCCGAACGTGGGCCCGCCCCACCATAAGTCCCGCTCGGTGCGGCCGGCACCCCGGCCCCCTCAGGCCCCCGCGCCCCGCACCTGCGACGATCGCCCGCTCTCGGCCTCGGCGGCCTTCGCCATGTTGCGGGCCATCCCGCCGAAGACGATCGCGTGGAAGGGCGAGACGCTCCACCAGTAGGCATGGCCGAGCAGACCCCGCGGATGGAAGACGGCACGCTGCCGGTACCGGCTGCGGCCGGGCCCCTTGGCCTCGAGGCTCATCTCCAGCCACGCGAGACCGGGCAGCCGCATCTCCGCGCGCAGCCGCAGCAGCCGGCACCGCCCGCCGATGTACCCGGTGGCCCCGGTCACCAGGCAGCGGAGCGACGCCCGGTCCTGCTGTGTCTCGTCTCCTGCGGCCACCGGGCGCTCCCTCTCTGTACGGTTGTCCTCGTACGGGTCCCTGTTGCCGATCATGCGGGGCCGACCTCTCCCCCGCACGACGGACCCCGATCGGGGCGGTCGCACCTCGCGTCGGTATCCCCGGGACCGCAGCCCAACCGGTCACATACCGCACCCGGCAGTACCCCCTCCTCCAACTCCTCCAACTCCTCCAATGTCGGACCAACCCTTCGCCACGCCCGCTCCGAATCACCTGCGGGGCGGGCGATGTCCAGGAGGATCGGACTGCCGGTGCCCGGCAGCTCCGGCGTCGGCGCCGCCCGCCCAGTCCATGACGTACGCCCCGAGGAGACGACCCAGTGACGGTGTCCGTGGTCCTGTTCACTTCCGATCTGCGGTTGCACGACAACCCCGTGCTCTCCGCCGCCGTCCGCGGATCCGATCAGGTGGTCCCGCTGTTCGTGGACGACGACGGGGTGCGGGCCGCCGGGTTCGACGCACCCAACCGGCGGGCCTTCCTCGCCGATTGCCTGACCGATCTGGACGCCGGCCTGCGATCGCGCGGCGGGCACCTGGTGGTCCGCGGCGGTGACGTGGTGCGGGAGGTCTGTGCCGTCGTGACGTCGGTGGGGGCCGACCGGGTGCATGTCGCGAGCGGCGTGAGCGGGTACGCCGCGCGGCGCGAGGAGCGGCTGCGGGAGGCGCTGGAGCCGCTCGGCTGCGGCCTGTCGGTGCACGACGCGGTGGTGACCGCGCTCGCGCCGGGCGCCGTGGTTCCGGCGGACCGGGATCACTACACCGTGTTCACGCCGTACTTCCGGCGCTGGTCTCAGGAGGGCCTGCGCGAAGTGGCGCCGACCCCGAGGAAGATCTCCGTGCCCAAGGTGGCGGCGGGGTCCCTGCCCCGGCGCGCCTCGGTGAAGGGAGTGTCGCCCGCGCTCGTCGAGGGCGGCGAGACGGCGGGCCGCAAGCGGCTGCGGCAGTGGCTCGCGGGACCCGTCTCCGGGTACGAGGACGGCCACGACGATCTGGCGGGCGACGCCACCTCCCGCCTCTCCCCCTTCCTCCACTTCGGCGCGCTCTCCGCCGTCGAACTCGTCCGCCTCGCCCGGCGCGAGGACTCCCCGGGCGCCCATGCCTTCGTACGCCAGCTGGCCTGGCGGGACTTCCACCACCAGGTGCTCGCGGCCCGCCCCGCCGCCGCCCACCGGGACTACCGGCCGCGCGGCGACCGGTGGCGCGACGAGGAGCGGGAGATCACCGCCTGGCGCGACGGGCGCACCGGCTATCCACTGGTGGACGCGGCGATGCGGCAGCTCGCCCACGAGGGGTGGATGCACAACCGGGGCCGGATGCTGGTGGCGAGTTTCCTGACCAAGACGCTGTACGCCGACTGGCGCACCGGCGCCCGGCACTTCCTGGATCTGCTGGTGGACGGCGATGTCGCGAACAACCAGCTCAACTGGCAGTGGGTGGCCGGGACCGGCACCGACACCCGCCCCAACCGGGTCCTCAACCCGGTGATCCAGGGCAAGCGCTTCGACCCGGAGGGCGCCTACGTCAAGCGCTGGGTTCCCGAACTCGCCGATCTGGAGCGGAAGTTCGTGCACGAACCCTGGAAGCTCAAAGAGGCGGACCGGGCCGGGCTCGACTACCCGGAACCCGTCGTCGACCTCGCCGAGGGCCGCGCCCGCTTCGAACGGGCCCGCGGGGCATGACACCGAGGCGCCACCCCTCGCAACGACGTGGCGCAGGTCACACGCATGACCCAGCGGGACGGGGGCATTCGATTTTCAAGCCCCCCTCAGGGCCAGGCGTCCCCCCGACCTGGCCCGGGCTTGCGGCCCCGCCATCCACTCCCCCCCCCCGGATGCGCGGGGCCGCTCCTCATGGACAGTTCGTTCACCTGCCCCACATGCCGCCCCTGCCAGGAGCGGCGGGACGCATCGACGCCCCCGGACGGCCGCTAGCGCACGGTGACTCCGATGAGACAGGTGTCGTCGTCGGTGTCCGCGTTCGTATAGCGCAGCAGATGGTCGAGCTGGTCCTCCAGCTGGCCCCCACGGCCCAACTGGCGCGGCTTGCCCGCCACTTGGAGCAGGCTCTCGAGTGAGTCCTGCACCGACCGGTCCCGCCGCTCGATCAGTCCGTCCGTGTACATCAGCAGCGTGTCACCGGGCTCCAGCTGGGTGTGCCCCTCCTCGTACGTGGCCTGGCCGACGGCGCCGAGCAGGATGCCGCCGACCTTGGGCAGCGTGGCCGCCTTGCCGTCGCGCAGCAGCACGGGCGGCAGATGACCCGCCCTGGCCCAGCGCAGTTGGCGGGAGCCGGGGTCGTACAGGCCGCAGACCGCGGTCGCCGTGACGTTGTCGGTGAGGTGGTGGGTGACGGTGTTCAGCCACGCCAACAGCTGGGCGGGCCCGGCGCCGGTGGTGGCGAGGCCCCGCAGCGCGTTGCGCAGCGCGACCATCCCGGTCGCGGCCTCGATGCCGTGGCCCGCCACATCGCCCACGCACAGCAGCACTTGGCCTGACGGCAGCGCCACGGCGTCGTACCAGTCGCCCCCGACCAGGTGGTCCTTCTCCGCGGGGCGGTAGCGGACGGCCACACTCAGGTTGTGCAGGTCAACGGGCCCGTGGCTGGGCGGCATGATGGCGTGCTGGAGCCGGAGGGCGAGCCGGTTGCGCTCGGCCGTCTCCTGCTGGCTCTGAGCGAGTTGGTCCCGGGTGGCCGCGAGCGCCACCTCGGTCCAGTGCTGGGCCGAGACGTCCTGGTAGGCGCCGCGCACCGAGGTGACCCGGGCGTTCTCGTCGAGCACCGGCTCGGCGACGACGCGGATGTGCCGGGCCACGCTGTCGGCGCGCTGCAACCGGAAGGCGGTCGACGCGGGACGGTGGTGGTGGAGGAGCGAGCGCAGGAACCGGCCGATGGAGTGGGCGTCGTCCGGGTGGACGTGCGCGGCCAGTTGGTCGAGCGGGATCGGTTCGGCGGTGGGTGGCAGGCCGTACAGGTCGAAGAGGGTGTCGTTCCACGCGATGTCGCCGGTGATCAGGTTCTCCTCGAACCCGCCGATCCGGCCGAGGCGTTGGGCGTGCTGCAACAGGCTGGCGACCTTCGGCGTCCCGTCCTCCAGGCGCAGCACGACAAGGACGTGCGCGCCCTGGCGGCTGATGCTGACCTGGGCCTGGGTGGTCAGCGGAACGGTGTCCACCACCGCCGCGAGCCGCATGCGCTCGGCTCGGAAGGGCTCACCGGTGGCCAGGACGTGCTCCACCTTGTCGAACAGACCCCCGGGTTCGGCCACGAGCGGGTAGGCGTCCAGGAGGAGAGCGCCGGCGATCATGTTCCTGGGCCGGCCCGCGAAGTCGACGAAGCCCGTGTTGACGTGGCGGATCAGGAAGTCGGCGGGGGTGTCCGCCGTATCGAGGAGCGGCTGGAGGACCAGACACGGGTCGTTGAGTCCGTCGGCGAGGTCGAGGAGTTCGGTCAGCCGGGGGTCGGCGGGCTGTTTCGACCGGGGGTCCTGCTCGCTGAACGGATGGCTCTCCAGGGCGATCGCGCACAGCTCGGCCAGGACCTGCAGCTGACGGTCGACGGACTGGGACCGCACGGGCAGCGGCTCGGCCCAGCAGATTTCGAGTACCCCGATGATGCGGCCGCCGGCGCCGGCCGGAACCGCGACCCGGCCCCCGCTCAGTTCCCGCAGCCCGATGGACGGCAGCGCCGCCCCGGCGAGGGTGTCATAACTCGTGGTGGCGCGGTTGTCGAGGGCACGCCGGGCCGGGGTGGGAACCCCGGGCGGCACATGGCGCCAGCGCGCCGGTTCCTCGTCGCCGAACCCGGCGCTGCCGGCCAGCGAGAGGGACTGGTCGGCGTGGGCGGCCCAGATGGCGACGGCGACCGCGCCCAGCGGGGCCAGGGCGTGCTGGAGGATCGACTGGGCCACGGACTGCGCGTCGCCGGCCGAGAGGGCGCCCGCCTCGGCGCTGCGCAGACGCAGGCCGACGGACGCGCGGGCCGGCTGGCCGGCTTCGGCGACGAAGTCCCGGGCGAGGCCGGCGATGTCGTCCCGGGTCGCCTGGTTGACGAGGTCGGCCGCCAGCTCCAGCGTGGAGAGGCCGGCCTGCGCGGCGAGGCCTTCCAGTTGCGCCGCCGCCTCGACCGGACTGCACCGCAGGCGTTCGACGAGGATTCCGCTGGCCAGGTCGACCAGGGCGCGGCCATCGGCCTCGGCCTGGGCGCGCCGGAGCTGCCCCTGCAGCCGGTGGACGGTGCCGGCGAGCCGGCCCACCGCGCCCGCGCCCTCGGCGGCCGCCGTCGTGGCGGGCGCGCCTTCGGGGGCCGCAGCGGTGGTCAACCTCTGCTCCGGCAAAGGGAGTTCCGGGGCGGTGAGGCGGCCGCCACTGTGCTCGTCCCCGGCTTCATGGGGCTTGGACACAAGCTCGCTCCTTGGGAGTTGGACGGGTCGGTGAGGCGGCCGGACGGCGTCAGGCGGTCAGCTGCCGCTTGATCCGTGCGACCAGCTCGTGCGCGTCCACGGGCTTGGTGACGTAGTCACTGGCTCCGGAGGCCAGGCTCTTCTCCCGGTCGCCGACCATCGCCTTGGCGGTCACGGCGATGATCGGCAGATCGGCGTGGGCGGGCATGGCTCGGATGGCCGAGGTGGCCGTGTAGCCGTCCATCTCCGGCATCATCACGTCCATCAGGATGAGGTCGATGCCGGGGTGCGAGGTCAGGGTGTCGATGGCGACCCTGCCGTTCTCGGCCTGCAGGACGGCCATGCCGTGCAGTTCGAGGATGCCGGTGATGGCGTACAGGTTGCGGTCGTCGTCGTCGACCACCAGGACCGTGCGTCCGGTGAGCGAGCTGTCGACCTGGTGGCTGACGAGCACCGGCTCGTCGGCGCGTACCAGGGGGAGGACGTCTCCGGGCTGGTCCGCGCTCAGGTGCAGGGCGATGCGCTCGCGCAGTTCGTCGAGGCTGGAGATCAGCTCCAACGGCTGGGACGCGGCCCGCTTCTGGAGGATCTGCTCCTGCTCCGTGCCGAGCCGGCGGTTGTTGTGGGCCAGGACCGGAACCCCGCGCAGCGCGGCGTCCCGCGCCATGTCCTCCAGGAAGCGCAGCGCCGCGTCACCCGGCAGGTCCAGCTCAAGGACCACGCAGTGGCAGGGGGTCGCGGCCAGCGCCGCGGCGGCCTCGTTGACGCCGACGGCCGCGGTGATCTCCACCGGGCCGCGCGGGTCGCCCAGGTCGGGGTGGGCGGCCAGATCGCCGACCGCGCTCTCCGCGACGAGGGACAGCAGACCGCGCGAGCGCTCCTCGACGACGAGCAGCCGCTTGGGCTGTACGGGTTCGGGAGCCGGCACGGCCGGACGGTGCGGCTCGGGCTCGGCGGCGGCTTCCTCCTGGGGCGCGGCGGCCGGCAGGACGGGGCGGCCGACCTGCGCGTTGAGTTCGGCGTAGTCGGGCCGGGCGACCGGCAGGTAGAAGGTGAACGTGCTGCCCTGGCCCAGTGCGCTCTCCGCGGTGATCGCCCCGCCGAGCAGGAAGGCGATCTCGCGGCTGATCGACAGGCCGAGGCCGGTGCCGCCGTACTTGCGGCTGGTCGTGCCGTCCGCCTGCTGGAAGGCGCCGAAGACGGTTTCGAGGTGCTGCGGTGCGATGCCGATGCCGGTGTCCACGACGTGGAAGGCGATCACCGGGCCGCCGCGCCGGGCCGCTTCGGGGGCGAGCTGCTCGGTGAGCAGTTCGATCCGCAGCTCGACGCCGCCCTTCTCGGTGAACTTGACGGCGTTGGAGAGCAGGTTGCGCAGCACTTGGCGCAGCCGGTAGTCGTCGGTGAGCAGTTCGGCGGGCAGGGTGTCGGCGGTCGCCACCGTGAAGGTCAGGCTCTTCTGACTGGTCACGGGCCGGAAGGTGGCCTCGATGTAGTCGAGGAGCTTGCGCAGCGAGATCCGCTCCGGGCTGACGTCCATCTTGCCCGCCTCGACCTTGGACAGATCGAGGATGTCGTTGATGAGCTGGAGCAGGTCGGAGCCCGCGGAGTGAATGATGCCGGCGTACTCCACCTGCTTGGGGGTGAGGTTGCGGCTCGGGTTCTGGGCCAGCAACTGGGCAAGGATCAGAAGGCTGTTGAGCGGGGTGCGCAGCTCGTGGCTCATGTTGGCGAGGAACTCGGACTTGTACTTGGAGGCCAGCGAGAGCTGGTGCGCGCGGTCCTCCAGTTCCTGGCGGGCCTGCTCGATCTCCAGGTTCTTGGTCTCGATGTCGCGGTTCTGGGCGACGAGCAGCTCGGCCTTCTCCTCCAACTCGGCGTTGGAGGACTGGAGTTCCTCCTGCCGGGCCTGCAACTCCTGCGAGCGGGTCTGGAGTTCGGCGGTGAGCCGCTGCGATTCACCGAGGAGCTCGTCGGTGCGGGCGTTGGCCGTGATCGTGTTGACGTTGACGCCGATGGCTTCCATCAGCTGTTCCAGGAAGTCTCGGTGGATCGGTGTGAACGCGTGCACGGTGGCGAGTTCGATGACGCCGAGGACCTGCTCCTCGACCACGATGGGCAGCACCATCAGGCAGACGGGCTCGGTGCTGCCGAGGCCCGAGGAGACGGACACGTAGTCGGCCGGCAGGTCGTCGACGGCGATGGTGCGCTTGCTGCGGGCGGCCTGGCCGACGAAGGACTGGCCGAGCTTGAAGCGCGCCCCGAGCGTGGCGTCGGGCCGCGCGTACGAGCCGATCGGGTTGAGGTACACCCCGTCGCCGGTCTCCTCGGCGAGGTAGAAGGCGCCGTACTGGGCGGAGACGAGGGGGGTGAGCTCGTCCATGATGAGCTCGGCCACGACGGCGAGGTCGCGGCGCCCCTGCATCAGACCGGAGATCCGGGCCAGGTTGGACTTGAGCCAGTCCTGTTCCTCGTTGGCCCGGGTGGTCTCGCGCAGCGACTCCACCATGAAGTTGATGTTGTCCTTCAGGTCCGCGACCTCGCCCGAGGCGTCGACGGTGATGGACCGGGTCAGGTCGCCCTCGGCGACGGCGCCGGTCACCTCGGCGATCGCGCGGACCTGCCGGGTGAGGTTGCCGGCCAGTTCGTTGACGTTCTCGGTGAGCCGCTTCCAGGTGCCGGAGACGCCCTCGACCTCGGCCTGTCCGCCGAGCCTGCCCTCGCTGCCCACCTCGCGGGCGACGCGGGTGACCTCGGCGGCGAAGGAGGAGAGCTGGTCCACCATCGTGTTGATCGTGGTCTTGAGTTCCAGGATCTCGCCGCGTGCGTCCACGTCGATCTTGCGGGTCAGGTCGCCCTGCGCGACGGCGGTGGTGACCTGCGCGATGTTGCGGACCTGGCTGGTCAGGTTGTGGGCCATGAAGTTGACGTTGTCGGTGAGGTCCTTCCAGGTCCCCGCGACGTTCGGGACGCGGGCCTGCCCGCCGAGAGTGCCTTCGGTGCCGACCTCGCGGGCGACGCGGGTGACCTCGTCGGCGAACGCGGACAGCGTGTCGACCATCGTGTTGATGACCCCGGCGAGCGCGGCGACCTCGCCCTTGGCCTCGACGTTGATCTTTTGCGAGAGGTCGCCCTTGGCGACCGCGGTGGCGACCTGGGCGATCGAGCGGACCTGCCCGGTGAGGTTCGAGGCCATCACGTTGACGTTGTCGGTGAGGTCCTTCCACGTGCCGGAGACACCCCGGACGGTGGCCTGTCCGCCCAGGTTGCCCTCGGTGCCGACCTCGCGCGCGACCCGCGTCACCTCGTCCGCGAACGCGCCGAGCTGGTCGACCATCGTGTTGATGGTCTCCTTGAGTTCAAGGATCTCGCCCCGGGCGTCCACCCGGATCTTCTGCGACAGGTCGCCCTTGGCGACCGCCGTCGTCACCTCGGCGATGGAACGGACCTGTGCGGTGAGGTTGTCGGCCATGACGTTGACCGACTCGGTCAGGTCCCGCCAGGTGCCCGAGACGTCACGGACGTCCGCCTGCCCGCCGAGCCGCCCCTCGGTACCCACCTCGCGGGCCACCCGGGTCACCTCTCCGGCGAACGAGGAGAGCTGGTCGACCATCGTGTTGATGGTGTCCTTCAGTTCCAGGACCTCACCGCGCGCGGTGACCGTGATCTTCTGCGACAGATCGCCCTTCGCCACGGCGGTGGCGACCTGGGCGATCGAGCGGACCTGCGCGGTGAGGTTGCCGGCCATGCCGTTGACGGAGTCGGTCAGGTCCCGCCAGGTGCCCGAGACACCCTTGACGTCGGCCTGGCCGCCGAGGATGCCCTCGGTGCCGACCTCGCGCGCCATGCGGGTCACCTCGTCGGCGAACGCGGAGAGCTGGTCCACCATCGTGTTGACCGTGCTCTTCAGCTCCAGGATCTCGCCCCGGGCATCGACGGTGATCTTCTGCGAGAGGTCGCCACGGGCCACGGCCGTGGTCACCTGGGCGATGTTGCGGACCTGGTCGGTGAGGTTGCCCGCCATGAAGTTGACCGAGTCGGTCAGGTCCCGCCAGGTGCCACCCACGCCGGGCACCTGCGCCTGGCCGCCCAGACGGCCTTCGCTGCCCACCTCGCGGGCGACGCGGGTGACCTCGTCGGCGAAGGCGGAGAGCTGGTCCACCATCGTGTTGACGGTGTTCTTGAGTTCCAGGATCTCGCCGCGGGCCGCCACGTCGATCTTCTGCGAGAGGTCGCCCTGGGCGACCGCGGTGGCCACCTGGGCGATGTCACGGACCTGGCTGGTGAGGTTGCCCGCCATCGCGTTGACGGAGTCGGTCAGGTCCTTCCACGTACCGGAGACGCCGGGCACCTCGGCCTGGCCGCCGAGCCGCCCGTCGGTGCCGACCTCCCGGGCCACCCGGGTCACCTCGGAAGTGAACAGGGAGAGTTGGTCGACCATCCCGTTGAAGACGGTGGCGATCTCGCCGAGCAGGCCGTCCGTCTCGCCGGGCAGCCGGGTGCCGAAGTCGCCGTCCCGTACCGCGGTCAGGCCCGCGAGCAGCTGTCGCAGTTCCGACTCCCCGACCTGGGCGGGACCGGAGGATCCCGCGGTCCGCTGCTGAGCAACGCCGGGCTTTGTCGAGCCAGCCATCGAACTTCGCCTCCGTCGTACGCCAGGCCAACGGCCCGCCATGGTCGCCCCATTTGATACGTGGCCTGCACACCGAACTCACGCGATCCACACCGGGCGCACACGTACCGCCGAGGAGGTTATCCCACCGCCCGGACCCACCGGGCCGGGCCGCCGGAACTGTCCTGACCTGGCGGACCCCGGGCACTCGCGCACCGGGCGAGCTAGGCTCAGCACCGTTCATCGCCCGTGTCGGCGCCACGAAAGGGGGCCATGTGTCGACATCCGACGGCCTCGCCGCGCCGACCGCAGACGGTGGGAACTCCGACTTCGGGCACCGCCCGCCGACCGCCGACAGTGGGAACCGCGACTACGGGCACCGCCCGACGTCCCAGAGTCGGCCGTACGCACCGCGCCGGTCGGCGCGGCTTCTTCCCGACGCGTGCGCCGCCGGGGAGGTGCCCGCATGACCGACACCGTCACCACGTGTCCGGACGCAGAGACCTTCGTCCATCCCGCGCTCTTCTACCGGGACCTCGACGAGTACGTCCGCGGGACCGGCGGCTTCGTGCGGGACGCCCTCGCGGCGGACGAGCCGGTCCTCGTCGCCGTCCCCGGGCCCCGCCTCGACGCCCTGCGCGAGGACCTCGGCCCGGACGCCGCCGCCGTCGAGTTCGCCGACATGACCGAGCTCGGCCGCAACCCCGGCCGCATCCTCGCCGCGTTCCAGGGCTTCGCCGACCAGCATCCCGGCCGGGCCGCCCGGATCGTGGGCGAGCCGATCTGGGCGGGCCGTTCGCCTGCCGAGATCCTGGAGGCGACCCGCCACGAGGCCCTGGTCAACACCGCGTTCACCGACCGCAGGGGCACCGTCCTGTGCACGTACGACGCCACCGCCCTGCCCCCGCGGTTGCTCGACGACGCGAGACGTACCCATCCCACGCTCATCGAGGACAGCCGCGTCCGCGCCAGCTCCGCCTATGTCCGCGCCGAGGTCGTCTGCGCGGACTGCGACCTGCCACTGCCCCAACCCGCCGCCACCGACGTGGAGTTGATGTACACGGGCGGTCGGCTCGGCGAGGTCCGCGAGCGGACCGACGCCTGGGTGCGGGATACGAAGCTGACTCCCCTGCGCCGCGGCGACTTCGTCATCGCCGTCAACGAGGCCGCCGCCAATTCCGTCGCCCACGGGGGCGGCAGCGGCAGCCTGCGGCTGTGGACCGGCGACTGCGGGACCGCGGTGGCGGAGATCCGTGACGGCGGCCGGCTGACCAACCCGCTGGCCGGCCGCCGCAGGCCCTCACCCGCGTCGAGCGACGGCGGGCGCGGCCTGTGGATGATCCACCAGCTCTGCGACCTCGTCGAGGTCCGCGCCCACGACACCGGCCTCACCCTGCGGCTGCACATCTCCCCCGCCTGAGCCCCACCGGGCCGCAGCGCCTCCCCTCTCTCTTCCGCCCCACGGGAAACTCCCGTGCTCCCCGCTTCAACGCGGATTCCGGGGGCACTCTGTCGGCCACGGTGCACGCACCGTGACGACTCGAATGGACGCAGAGCAGAAAGCGAGGAAGGTTGGTGGGAGACCCCCTTCCTCGATTACTACGGCAAACCGCTTCACCGACCCGCTCAGCGAGGCCTCGCATGGCACGTTCGACCACCCCTGACGCGCCTCTGGCCCGGTTCGCCCCGACGGACCGGCTGTGGCGACTGCCCGGTGTGTACGCGCCGCAGCACGACACGCGTCTGCTCGCGGCCGCGCTGCGCCACGAAGGCTCGCTCTCCGGCCTGGACGTGCTGGACATCGGGACCGGCAGCGGCGCCTTGGCGCTCTACGCGGCACATCTGGGCGCACGGGTGACCGCCCTCGACGTCTCGCGGCGGGCGGTGTGGAGCACCCGGTTCAACGCCTGGCGGGCGGGCCTGCCGGTCGATGTCCACCGGGGCCGTATCGAGGACCTCGCCGGCCGTCGCTTCGATCTGATCCTGAGCAACCCGCCCTATGTACCCGCACCCCACCGCCGGCCGCCGACCCGGGGCGCCGCACGGGCCTGGGACGCCGGGGTCGACGGGCGCCAGGTGCTCGACCAGCTCGGCAGGGCAGCCCCAGCCCTCCTCGGACCGCACGGCGTGTTCCTCCTGGTGCACTCGGCGCTGAGCGGCACCGACGCGACGCTGGACGTGCTGGAAGCGGCCGGCCTGCGGGCGAAGGTGGCCGACCGGGAGCTCATTCCCTACGGGCCCGTGCTGCGCTCGCGCCTGGGGTGGCTGCGCGCCCGGGGTCTGGTGGGACCGGACGACACGATGGAGGAACTGGTGGTGATCCGTGCCGAACACATCTGAACAGACCGGGGCCGCCGCCCCCGCACGGCGGGTCGCCGTCGATCCGGAGGGCCCCGTCCTGATCGAGGGCCCGGTGGAGGTGACGGCCGCCGACGGCACGGTCGCCCGCTCGGACCGCTTCGTCGTCGCCGTCTGCATGTGCCGGCGCACCCGCACCCCGCCGTGGTGCGACACCAGCCACCGCCGCCGCGTCCGCCACCAGGACGCCGCCACCGACACCCCGGAGAGCACCCCGTGACCGCCCTGCCCACACCACGCGGGCCGCTGTCCCGGGCCGTGGTCACCGCTCTGGGCCACGGCCCGGACGCCGCACTGCCCGACGCCTCGGCCGTCGACGCCGCCGACCCGTACGGCGACGACCTCCAACTCGCCCTGTACGCGCTGTACGAGCTGCACTACCGCGGCTTCGAGGGCGTGGCCGACGAGCTCGAATGGGACCCGGCACTGCTCACCCTGCGCCGCGACCTGGAACGCCCCTTCCTGGCCGCGCTGCGTGCCGACACCCCGCACGGCCGCACCGCACAGCAGGCGCTCGACGAACTGCTCGTCGAGCCCGTCGAAGCCACCGGAAGCGTGAGCCACCACCTGTCGGGCGACGGGGAGTTGTGGCAGATGCGGGAGTACGTAAAGCTCCGCTCGCTCTACCACCTCAAGGAGGCCGACCCCCATCTGTGGGTGGTGCCCCGGCTGCGCGGGCGCGCCAAGGCGGGCATGGTGGCCATCGAGTACGACGAGTTCGGTGCGGGGCACGCCGACCGCATCCACGCACAGCTCTTCGCGAACCTGATGGACGATCTCGGCCTGGACTCCGCCTACGGCCGCCATGTCGACGAGGCGCCGGCCGAGGCCCTGGTCACGGTCAACCTCATGTCCCTCTTCGGTCTGCACCGGGCTCTGCGCGGAGCGCTGATCGGCCACTTCGCGGCCGTGGAGATCACCTCGTCCCCCGGCTCGCGGAGGCTCGCCGCCGCGATGCGTCGCCTGGAGGCGGGCCCGGCGGCCGAACACTTCTACGCGGAGCACGTCGAGGCGGACGCGGTGCACGAACAAGTGGTGCGCCACGAGGTCGTGGCCGGTCTCCTGGCCGACGAGCCCTTCCTGGACGCCGACATCGCCTTCGGCGCCGATGCCACGGGACTGGTCGAGGACCGCCTGGCCCGGCATCTCCTCACCGCGTGGGGCGAGGGGCGCTCGGCCCTGTACGCGGGCCACACCATCGCGGTCTAAAGGATCACGGGGTGCGAACCCCCACATACCGCCGCACAATGGCGATACCCGACAGCCTGGAGGCTGATCACGATGGTCCCACTGCTCCTCGTCCTGCTCCTGGTACTGATCCTCTTCGGTGCGGGTTTCGCCCTGAAGATCCTGTGGTGGATCGCGATCGTCGTGCTGGTCCTGTGGCTGATCGGCTTCATCGCCCGGCCGAAGAACGGCAGCGGCCGCTGGTACCGCTGGTAACCAACAGGCCCGACCCGGTAACGAATCAATAACGGGACTAGCCCAGTCTTCAAGGCCTGTTTCGGTCCCGGACAGGCAACCCGCGACCGGCGGCCACCCGGTGGCACCAGGCTCATGCGCAGACGCGACGGCCGTACGACCAGACACCCTCGTCGTACGGCCGTTTCGTCAACTCCCCTCCCCCGAAGGTCAGTTCACCCCGAGCGGTCGACTGCCCTCACCCCAAGGAGTGCCATGGGTCCCGTGTCCCGACGCAGATTCATCAGCATGGCGGCAGGCGCCACCGGCAGCGCGGCGGCGCTGTCCGCACTGCCGGACGCCCTCCAGCAGGCGCTGGCCGCCCCCGCGGTCGGTGGCGGCAGCATCGACGACATCCAGCACGTGGTCGTCTTCATGCAGGAGAACCGGGCGTTCGACCACTACTACGGGTCGCTGAAGGGGGTGCGGGGCTTCGCCGACCGCAACGCCATCGGCCTGCCGAGCGGCAAGTCCGTGTTCCACCAGCCCTACGCGAACGCCGACGGCCACATCCTGCCGTTCCACATGGACACCGCGACGACCAGCGCCATCTGCGCCGACGCGCCCGCCATGAGCTACCCCGTGGACACGGCCATCTGGCACGGCGGCAAGTACGACGCCTGGAACACCGCGCGCACGCCCGGCCTCGGCATGGGCCACTTCAAGCGCGCGGACCTGCCGTTCTACTACGCACTCGCGGACGCCTTCACGGTCTGCGACCACTACTTCTGCTCGACCCTGACCCAGACCAACCCGAACCGGCTGCATCTGTTCACGGGCTCGAACGGACTGTCCGTGGGCCAGAGCGCCGTACTCGACAACACCGAGCCCTCGGCCGGATTCACCTGGACCACCTACGCGGAGCGCCTGGAAGCGGCCGGGATCAGCTGGAAGATCTACCAGCAGAGCGACAACTTCGACGACAACGCACTGGCCTGGTTCGCCAACTTCAAGCAGGCGAAGGCCGGTTCGGCCCTGCACGACAAGGGCATGGCGACCGTGCCCGACCTCGTGACCGCCTTCACGAAGGACATCGAGGCGGGCACCCTGCCCCAGGTGTCGTGGATCATCGCGCCGGCCGCACAGTCCGAACACGCCAACTACAAGCCGGCCTGGGGCGAGGACCTCTCGGCGCGGCTGCTCGCGGCCCTGGCCGCGAACCAGGGCACCTGGTCGAAGACCGCCTTCATCCTCAACTACGACGAGAACGGCGGCTTCTTCGACCACGTGCCGCCGCCCGTCCCGCCCGCCTCTGCAACGCAGGGCATCAGCTCGGTCAGCACGACGGGCGAGATATCCGGCGGCAAGGCGATCGGCATGGGTCCGCGTGTCCCCCTGATCGTCGTGTCCCCCTGGACCAGGGGCGGCTACGTATGCTCCCAGGTATTCGACCACACCTCGGTGATCCGCTTCCTGGAGCAGCGCTTCGGTGTCCACGAGCCCAACATCAGCGCCTGGCGGCGGACGGTGAGCGGCGACCTCACCTCGGCGTTCGGCTTCGGCACGACCGACCCGTCCTGGCCGTCGCTCCCCGACACCAGCGGCTATGTCTCCGGCGCCGACACCCAGTGCTCCACCCTGCCCGCGCCGAAGGTTCCCGCCCAACAGGCCCTGCCCGTACAGGAGTCGGGGACCAAACCGGCGCGGGCGCTGCCGTGGCAGCCGAACGCGAACGGCAGGACGGACTGCGCGGGCGGCAAGTTCTGGATCGACATGGCCAACACCGGTACGGCAGGCGTGACGTTCTCGGTCTACCCCAACGCCTATCGCACGGACGGCCCCTGGCTGTACACGGTCGGGGCCGGAGCCACCGTCTCGGACTACTGGGCGGCCGGCACCGGCGCCTACGACCTGTCCCTGTACGGGCCCAACGGCTTCCACCGCCGTTTCGTGGGCAACCGTGTCACCGCGTGTGCCGGCACCGCCGCCTCGCCGGAGGTCGCCGTCGGCTACGACACGACGCGCGGTGAGGTGCGGCTGGCCTTCACCAACTCCGGTGGCAGCGCGGCCACGGTGACGGTCACGGACAACGCGTACGCCACCGGCGGACCCTGGACGTATCCGGTACCGGCCCACACCACCATCGCCGCCCCGGTCTCCGCCTCGTTCGCGACGGCGAGCGGCTGGTACGACCTCACGGTCACCGCCGGCACCTCGGACGGTTTCCTGCGCCGCCTGGCCGGGCACGTCGAGACGGGCACGACCACCGTCACGGACCCGGCGATGGCCAGGGCGGCCGCACCGCTCCGCCTCTGACGGCGGCACGGGCGAACGGGTCGGCCGAGGTCGGCCGGCTAGAAGCGATAGCGGTAGGACGCCACGCGGGAGCGGGCCTCCTGTTCCGTCAGGCCCAGGGCCTGGCCCACCGATTCCCAGGGCACCTCATCGGCTCGGGTGTGGAAGGCAGCCACGGTGCCGACCCGGCCGGTGAGGCGCTCCAGCGCGGCGACGACGCGCAGCGCGGCGAGCGGTGCGTCGTCGGCGAGGGAACTCAGGCGCATGTCCAACCTGGCCACCAGATCGTCGAGTTCGGCCGGTACGGGCACCGTCCGGGCCTCGACGTGCCGGATGTGGTCCTTCCAGTCGTCGTACGGGCCGGGGATCTCGGTGTCGTACGGTCGCTCGTCGTCCACCTGGGACCAGTCGATCCGGTGGAGGCCGGTGCCGCGCCAGCCGCAGGTGCAGACGCCCCGCACCTGCGTGGCGAGCGGCGCGCCCAGTGTGCCGTCGTAGATCCACCAGTCGCTCGTCGTGCCGCCGAAGGGGCCGCTGTCGGCACCGAGGGGCATCGGCTCGGGCTCACTGCCGTCGTCCAGGACCGCGGCCGCCCGCCCCGCGTGCGATGCGCCGAACTCGTCGCTCTCCCACTCCATGGCACTCCTCCCCAGGGTGCTCACGGCCGCACCGCGGCCACCCCACCGAGAATGCCCGAACGACCCGGCCGACAACCGACGAACGAACGAACCGGACACCGGAGGACAGAGGTACCCTTCCCGCCTCCCACCGTCCAACTCCGCTACTACGTCGGCCAGTTGTCCGGAGCAGCGCACGAGTCCGCTTCCGGCGCGGATTCCGCCCCCGCGCCCCTCGCCCGGGGACTCCAAAGCGAGTTCACTCCTCGTCGAGGAAATCGGCGACCAGAGCGGCGAACTCGGCCGGGGTCATGAGGGGGATGCCGAGCTCTTCGGCCTTGGCGCGCTTCGAGCCCGCCTTCTCGCCGGCGACGACGAGCGCGGTGCGCTTGGAGACGCTGGAGGAGGACTTGCCTCCGGCCCGCTCGACGAGCTCGTTCACCTGGTTGCGGGACAGCTTCTCCAGGCTGCCCGTCATCGCCCCGGTGACCACCACCGTCCGGCCGGCCAGCGGTCCCCCGACGTCGGACGGCGCCGGCTCCTCGCCCCCGGCCGGAGGCGGGGTCGCGCCGGGCTCGGTCATGTTGACGCCCGCGACCGTCAACTTGTCGATCAGCGGGGCGAGTTCGGCCAGTTCCTCCACGATCACCGGGGCCTTGCCCGTACCGATGCCCTCGACCTGTTCGATCGCGGCCGCGTCGGCCGCGCGCAGACGGTCCATCGTGGCGAAGTGGCGGGCGATCCGGCGGGACATGGAACGCCCGGTCCCCCGCACTCCGAGCGCGGCCAGCACCCGGGCCAGCGGCTGGCGCTTGGCGGCGTCGATCGCGGCAAGGAGGTTGTCGGTGCTGGTCTCGCCCATGCGGTCCAGGCTCAGGAGCTGCTCACGGGTCAGGGTGAACAGATCGGCCACGTCACCGGCCAGCCCGGCGTCCACGAGCTGGACGACGCGCGTCGTCCCCAGGCCCTCGATGTCGAGCTGGTCGCGGCCGACGGCGTAGGAGATGGAGGCGACCACCCGGCAGTCGCGGCCCCGCACGCAGCGCCAGCGCTGCTCACTGGTGTCGATCTCGGAGCCGCACTGCGGACACACCTCGGGGAAGACGATCGGCTGCTCGGCGCCGGTCCGCAGATGGGCGACCGGTGCCTCGATACGGGGGATGACGTCGCCCGCCTTGTAGACCATCACGTGGTCGCCGATGCGCAGGTCGCGGCGCGTGATGTCGGCCGGATTGTGCAGGGTGGCATAGGTGACGGTGGACCCGTCGATCCGGACCGGTTCGAGCACGGCACGCGGCGCGATGATGCCGGTGCGGCCCACGTTCCACTCCACCGACACCAGTGTGGTCACCTTCTCCACGGCGGGCAGCTTGAACGCGATGGCCCAACGCGGGGCGCGGGTGCCGGATCCGGCGTCCCGCTGGTCGGCGGCGCTGTCGGCCTTGATGACGACTCCGTCGATGCCGAAGGGCAGCTCCGCCCGCAGCCCGGCGATCTCCGCCACACGCTCCAGGACCTCGGCCACACCGGACGCGGTGCGCGGCGGAACCGCCGTGTCCGCCGCCGTGTGGACCCCGAGCCCCGCCACCCGGTCGAGCACCTCGCTGTGCGTCGACTCGCCCAGGGCGTCGGCCAGTTCGGCCGCGGTGTCCGGCAAGGGCAGCGCCCCGTAGCAGAAGAAGGTCATCTCGACGGTGTACGGGCGGTCCTTGGCCCGCAGCGACCCGGCAGCGCCGTTGCGGGGGTTCACGAACGGCGCGCCGCCATGGGCGGTCCGCACCGTGTTGGCCCGCTCGAACTGGTCGGTCGTCATGAGGACTTCGCCGCGCACTT
This sequence comes from Streptomyces xanthochromogenes, assembly GCF_014650455.1. Lineage (GTDB taxonomy): Bacteria > Actinomycetota > Actinomycetes > Streptomycetales > Streptomycetaceae > Streptomyces > Streptomyces xanthochromogenes. Next base: position 431,528 of record NZ_BMUZ01000004.1, read on the forward strand.
CGAGCGTCGCGGGTTCGCCGAGCTTCTCGGGCAGGCCGACGATCGTGCCGATGGCGTGCGAGACGTCCTCGCCGGCTCTGCCGTCGCCCCGGGTGATCAGCCGGGCGAGCCGTCCGTCGACATAGCGGGCGGCGACGGCCAGGCCGTCGAGCTTCGGCTCCACGCTCCAGCCGGCGACCGGCCGCCCGATGCGGCGCTCCACCGAGGCGGCCCACGTCGTGAACTCCTCCGGCGAGAACACGTTGTCCAACGACAGCATCGCCACGGTGTGCGGCACGTCGCCCTGCGCCGCGCCCCCCGCCACCTTGCCGCTCGGCGAGCCCGGCAGCACCCGCTCGGGATGCTCCGCCTCGTAGGCGGTGATCGCCCGCGCCAGGCGGTCGTACGCCTCGTCGTCCAACGCGCTCTCGCCCGTGGCGTAGTAGGCCGCCGCGGCCTTGACCGCGGTCTCCACCGCCTCGGCATAGGCGGTGTCATCAGCAAGAAGTGCAGCGGGTGTCGTCATGTCGAACATCTTGCCGGTGGCCACTGACAACGCCCCGCAAGCCACCCGTCCGCCCGGCGCGGGCCGGTGTCCGGCCCGGTGACCCGCGCCCGCCGCCCCCGCTTCGGCTACGCCTCGCCGCGTGCCATGCGGATCAGCCGGTCCAGGACCTTGCCGCCGCTCACCCGCAGGCCGTCGTGCTCCCACTCGTCGGTGACCCAGGTCCGCAGCCCGCGTACCGCGTCCGCGGTGGCCAGGGAGTCGGCGGTGTCCACGTACATGTCGTCGTGGTAGACGGCGGCCACCACCGGCACCTCGTTGGCCGCGAGCACGTCGGGGGCGTACAGATCGGGCCAGTCCGTGCGCCGGGCGAGGAGATCGGCCGTCTCGCGCAGCGGTCGCAGCGCCGGGTCGGTCTCGAACATCCACGGGTAGATCATCTCGCCGGTGAGCTGGACGGGGGCGCCGTTCGCCAGGGCCTTGGCCGCGTCGAAACCGGGGAACTCCGCACGCACCCGCTCGGCGGCCCAGCCGGTCGGCCCGGGGTCCACCGACCGCTGTCCGTAGACGGACTCGTGCAGTACGGCGTAGAGCGGGCCTTCGGCGAAGGAGAGCTTCGACTGCACCCCGGCCAGGAACGTGTCGGACAGCTCGCGCCCGGCACTTCCCCGGACCCAGGCGTCCTCCAGGAGGTAGTGCAGCAGGTCCGAACCGCTGCCACTGCCCAGCATCAGGCCGAGTGCCTGGAAGGCCTCGACGGTGAGCCGGCCGCCGTCGGGCAGTTCGGCGGGCGCCACCAGCAGGTGCTCGGCGATGCGCCGGACGGCCTCGACGTCCCGCGGGTAGCGCGCGTAGTGAGCGGCGTTCTTGCGCGCCACCCGCGGATAGGCCGCCCGGTAGACGTCGGCCGCGCTGCTGCGCAGCCCCGCGAGACCGCCGGTGATCATCGCCTCGCGCAGCCCTTCGGGGGCCAGCGAGAGGTACGTCAAGGTGCAGAACCCGCCGAAGCTCTGCCCGAGCAGGCTCCACCGGCCCTGCGCGCCGAGCAGTGCGTGCCGGATCAGCTCGGCGTCGCGGACGATCGAGTCGGCCCGGAAGTGGGCGAGGTGATCGGCCTGGGCGGCGGCGTCGCCGCGCAGGGGCAGGGTCTGGCGGGTGGCGGGGGTCGACCGGCCGGTGCCGCGCTGGTCGAGGAGCAGCACCCGGTAGTCGTCCAGGGCACGGTCGAGCCAGGTGTCCCGGCCCACCGGGCGGCCCGCCCGCCCGCCGGGTCCGCCCTGGAGGTAGAGCAGCCAGGGGAGTTCAGCACGCTCCTTGCCGGCCGCGACCACCTCACGGGCGTACACCTCGATCTGCTCGCCGCCGGGGACGGCGTGATCCAGCGGAACCTGGAAGAGGTGGTCGGTCATTACGACGCCCGGCTGTCGGATCACGACGGACATGGGACTCCTCGGTCGGTACGGGTGCGACGGGTAGGCGCACCCAACGGTGCTCGGTGGAGCGGCTGCGGGTCCATGATCTCGCAGGGCCCGCACGGCCCGGGCCCCGCAGGGCGGCTCACCGTCCCGGCCGCCGGTGGTGTACGAAGTCCTACGTGAACGATCCCATCCAGGCCGCCACCGTCCGCGTGTTCATGGCGCTGGCCCCGCCCGACGACGCCAAGGACGAGCTCGCGCGGGCGCTGCGGTCCGCGTACGAGACGTATCCGGGGCTGCGCTGGAACCGCATCGAGGACTGGCACATCACCCTGGCGTTCCTGGGCGAACTGCCGGTCGCGTCCGTCCCGGGGCTGAGGCGGCCGCTCGGCGAACTCGCGGCGGGCCGTCCGCCGCTCCAGCTCTCCCTGCGCGGCGCGGGCCACTTCGACGAGCGGGTGCTGTGGAGCGGGATCGAGGGGGACCTCGACGGGCTGCACGGACTCACCGCCGAAGTCCGTGCCGCGGTCAGGGAGTGCGGGATCGCCTTCGAGGAGCGGCCACTGCGCCCCCATCTGACCCTGGCCAGGGCCCGGCGCGAGGATCCGTCCGGCGTGATGAGGGTGGCGGCCGGGCTCGCCGCGTTCGCCGGCCGGACGTGGCCGGCCGAGCGTCTGCACCTGGTCGGCAGCAACATCGGCCGGGGCCCGGGGCCGATCCACTACCGCGACATCGCTTCGTGGGAGTTCGGCGACGGGCACCCGGCCTCCGCCTGAGCGATCTGCCCGGGTGCGGCACACCCAGGCAGACCGGCCCCGCGCGGCCGTAGCCTGGGGCGCATGAGCGACAACGGCCTGGGGGAGTTCCTGCGCGCACGCCGGGCGGGCGTGCGGCCCGAGGACATCGGGATGGCGACTTACGGCCTCCGCCGGGTCAGCGGGCTGCGCCGCGAGGAGGTCGCCGTCCTGGCGGGTGTGAACGCGGACTATTACACCCGCCTGGAACAGGGCCGGGAGCGCAACCCCTCACCGCAGGTGCTCGACGCCCTGAGCCGTGCGCTGCGCCTCGATCCGGACTCCCGGGCGCACCTGTTCCGGCTGACGGGGGCCGTTCCCGGCCACCTCGTGGGCCACACTCCGCGGGCGGTCGGTGCGGCGCTGCGCCTGCTGATCGACGGCTGTCCGAACACCCCGGCGTTCGTGGTCGACCGGGCCCTCGACCTGCTCGCCACCAACGCCCTGGCCGATGCCCTGTACGCCCCCTTCGAGCCCGCGGACAACCTGGCGCGGATGGCCTTCCTCGACCCCGCGGCCCGGCATTTCCACACCCGGTGGGAGTGGACCGCCCAGGCGATCGTGGCCAACCTGCGCGAGGCGACGGGCTTTGAACCGGACCACCCCCGGCTGCGTGCACTGGTCTGCGAACTCGGCGAAGGGAGCGCGGAGTTCGACCGGCTCTGGAAGACCCACGCGGTGCGCGGCAAGACCCACGACGCCAAGGAGTTCTGCCACCCGGAGGTGGGCGCCCTGAGCCTGACCTATCACGCCTTCGACGTGCGCGCGGCACCCGGCCGGCAACTGATCGTCTACCACGCGGAACCCGGCTCCCCCTCGGCCCACGCGCTGAGCCTGCTCGGCTCGATGCACGCCACCCCACACCGGTCCGCACCCCGCCCGGGCGGTTAGCGCGGGCGCCGCGAACAGGCGGCGGTCAATCGGTTGCGGGCCTGAGCAGATCGTCGACCAGGGTGTCCACGAGACCTCGGGGAAGGCTCGAACCAGTCAGGGCGCAGTACACGATCGGGCCGACGAGCGCGTCCATCGTGGCGTCGGCGCCGAGACGCGGCGCCACCTCCCCCGCCTCGATCGCCCGCGTGAGCATCTCGCGCTCCCGGGCGCGACGCGGGCCGAGGTAGCGCTTGTGGAAGCTCGTGGCCGTGTCGGCGTCGTGCTGCGCCTCGGCGATGAGGGCGAGCAGCACCTTCCCCGCCGGGTCACGGGTGACGAAGCGGGCGAAGCCGCGCAGATAGCGGCGGATGTTCGCCGCGGTGGGCTTCTCCGCCGGAACCGGAATCCGCTTGTCGCTGTCCTCGATGAGGGTGTCGAGAAGGATCTCCACCTTCGAGGGCCACCAGCGGTAGATCGTCTGCTTGGCGACCCCGGCCCGGCGTGCGATGGCCTCGACGGTGAGCGAGCCGAAGCCGTGCTCGACGAGAAGATCGTCCGCGGCGTGCAGCACGGCCAGGCGTGCGGACTCGTCGCGCCGATTGCCGGAGTGGGGCCTGCGGGATGGGGAACTGGCGGCGGGCATACGCGCACGATACCCGCCCGCACCCGGCGCGGACCGCCCGGCCGCGATGCCGAGACGCCCTGTCCACCCACTCCGGCCGGACATCCCGTCCATCCACTTCCCCCGGTGGTCCCGTCCAGGTGACAACTGGGTTCTGTCTGGACGCATTGTCCAGACACTACGTCTCGTCTAAGCTCCTCCGGGTCCGGCCCGTCACCCTGAAGGAGCGCACATGTCCGTCTCACCCACCCGCCGAGCCCTCGTCATCGGCGCGTCCCGGGGCCTGGGGCTCGTCCTCGCCGGTGAACTCGCCGCACGGGGCTGGGGCGTTGTGGCCACGGCCCGCCGGGACGGTGGCGCACTGCGGGCGGCCGCCGACGCCTGCGGGGGACGGCTGGAGGTCGAACTACTGGAGATGACGAGCGCCGGGGAACTGGCCGCACTGCGCGAGCGCCTGACCGGCCACCGGCTCGACCTGCTCTTCGTCAACGCCGCGATCGACCGGGGCGACCTCCCCATCGACGAGGTCCCGACCGAGGTGTTCACCGAGGTGATGGTCACCAACGCCCTGAGCCCGCTGCGCGCACTGGAGGCGCTCCGCGTTCTCGTGGCTCCCGGTGGGACGGTCGCGGTCATGTCCTCCGAGCAGGGCAGCGTCTCACTGAACACCGAGGGCGGTTACGAGCTCTACAAGGCCAGCAAGGCCGCGCTCAACCAGCTGATGCGCAGTTACGCCACCCGCCACGGCGACGACGGGCACACCAAGCTCCTCATCGACCCCGGTCACAACCGGACCCGGCTGGGCGGGCCCGACGCGCCCCTCGACCCCCGGGAGAGCATCCCGGCCGTCGTCGACGTCCTGGAGGCCCGGGCGGGCGATCCCGGCCTCCAGTTCCTGGACCGTCATGGCGACCGGGTTCCCTGGTAGGAGGCGCGGGCACACGCATCGGATCGTTTGCTGTGGCCCCTTCATGGCCACGAGACCGGCACCACCTCGTTCAGCGGCTTCGACGAACCCCTGGCCATTCGGCCGCCGGCCGCGGCCGACGCGGCCGACGCGGCCGACGTGCTGGACGCGGCCGACGTGGTGGACGGGGCCGGACTGTCCTGACCCGTGCTCAGCGGGCCCCGAGCAGGTGGTCAAGCGCGAGCTGGTCGAGGTGCTCGAAGGCCATGCCCCGCTCTCCCGCCGCCTCGACGTCGAAGTCCTCGAAGGCGGCGCGGTCGGCGAGCAGTGCGGCCAGGCCGTCCTCGGCGGTGGGCCGGGCGAGGTCGTCCAGACGGGCCGCCCGCAGCGCCTCGCGCACCTCGGGGTCGGCGCGGAAGGCGGCCGAACGCTCCTTCAGGATCAGGTAGTTGCGCATGTTTCCGGCCGCCGACGCCCAGACGCCGTCCATGTCCTCGGTGCGCGGCGGCTTGAAGTCGAAGTGGCGGGGGCCCGTGTAGTCGGAGGTTTCGAGCAGGTCCACGAGCCAGAAGGCGTCGCGCAGATTCCCCGAACCGAAGCGCAGGTCCTGGTCGTACTTGATGCCGGACTGGCCGTTGAGGTCGATGTGGAAGAGCTTGCCCGCCCACAGGGCCTGCGCGATGCCGTGGGTGAAGTTGAGCCCGGCCATCTGCTCGTGCCCGGTCTCGGGATTCACCCCGACCAGGTCGGGACGTTCGAGCCGCTCGATGAAGGCGAGGGCGTGGCCGACCGTGGGCAGCAGGATGTCACCACGCGGCTCGTTGGGCTTGGGCTCGACGGCGAAGCGCAGGTCGTAGCCCTGTTCGGTGACGTACTGGCCCAAGAGGTCGAAGGCCTCCTTCATCCGGTCCAGTGCGACGCGCACGTCCTTGGCTGCGCCGGACTCGGCCCCCTCGCGCCCGCCCCAGGCGACGTAGGTGCGGGCGCCGAGATCGACGGCCAGGTCGATGTTGCGCAGGGTCTTGCGCAGGGCGTACCGCCGGATGTCACGGTCGTTGGCCGTGAACGCGCCGTCCTTGAAGACCGGGTGCGTGAAGAGGTTCGTGGTGGCCATGGGCGCGACGAGGCCGGTGGCGTCGAGCACCTGCCGGAACCGCTTGACGTGCGCGTCCCGCTCGGTGTCCGAGGCGCCGAAGGGGATCAGGTCGTCGTCGTGGAAGGTCACGCCGTACGCGCCCAGGTCGGCGAGCCGACCGACCGACTCGACCGGGTCGAGGGCGCCCCGGGTCGCGTCCCCGAACGGGTCGCGCCCCTGCCAGCCCACGGTCCACAGCCCGAAGGAGAACTTGTCCTCGGGGGTCGGGGTGAAGCGTTCCGTCATCCTCGTCGCCACCTTGTCGCGGCCCGACCAGAGCGGGCGCATGGTCATTTGTTTTCTGACTTACCAAATACTGCATGACAGTCGGTGCTTCCGTAACCCCGCCCGTTCGTCTAATTTGGCACGCCAGTATCTGTTGTCCGCTCGCCGTTTTGTTCCCTTCATCGTCAAATGCCTCACGGCCCCAGCCCGGCCCCGCAGGGCCCATCAGCCCGCAAGAAAGGTGCCCGGATGCCGCACAGCCCGGTCGTCATCGGCGTGGACAGCTCCACCCAGTCCACCAAGGCCCTGTTCGCCGACGCCGTCACCGGCAGGACGCTGGCCGTCGGCCGCTCCCCGCACCGCGTCGACGGTTCGGGCGGCGCCCGGGAGAGCGACCCGGAGCAGTGGTGGCACGCCCTGCGGGAGGCCGTCGCGGCCGGGCTCAAGGAGTCGGGGGCGCCGGCGTCCGCGGTCCTCGGCCTTGCGGTGGCCGGGCAGCAGCACGGCCTGGTCGTCCTCGGCAGGGACCGGCGACCGCTGCGGCCCGCCCTGCTGTGGAACGACACCCGCTCGGCACCCCAGGCAGCCGCCCTCACCGCGGCACTGGGCGGACCGGCCGCCTGGACCACCCGCACCGGGTCCGTTCCGGTCGCCGCGGTGACGGCCGCAAAGTGGCGGTGGCTGCGCGAGAACGACCCGTCGGCGGCCGAGCGCTGCACCGCGGTACGACTGCCCCACGACTTCCTCACCGAACGGCTGACCGGCGTCGCGGTCACCGACCCCGGCGACGCCTCCGGCACCGGCTGGTACTCCACCGCCACCGGCGCGTACGACCCGGAGATCCTTCAACTCCTCGACCTCGCACCGGAGTTGCTGCCCACGGTGGCGCCGACCGGCGGCACCCGGGTGGGCAGTCTCACGACGGAGGCCGCCGAGGCGCTCGGGCTGCCCCCGACGGTCGCCGTGGCCGCCGGAACCGGTGACAACATGAGCGCGGCCGTCGGCCTCGGACTCGGCGGCGCCGGGCTCCTTGACCATCCCGTACTGAGCCTCGGCACCTCGGGCACCGTGTTCGCGGCGACCCGCACCAGGCCGGACAACCCGGCCCTCAACGGCTTCGCCTCGGCGGACGGACACCACCTCCCGCTCGCCTGCACCCTGAACTGCACGCTCGCGGTCGACCGGATCGCCACCCTGCTCGGCCTCGACCGCGACGACGCGGCACCCGGTGGCGAGGCCGTACTCCTCCCCTATCTCGACGGCGAGCGCACCCCCGATCTCCCGTCCGCCTCCGGACTGCTCACCGGCCTCCGCCACACCACCACACCCCGGCAACTCCTGGGCGCCGCCTACGAAGGCGCCGTCTTCACCGTTCTGCGCGCGCTGGACGAAGTGCTGGACGCATGCGCCCTCGACCCCGCCTCCCCCACCACCGCCTCCCGGCCGCTGCGCCTCATCGGGGGCGGCGCCCAGGGGCGCACCTGGGTGGAGACCGTAGGGCGCCTCTCCGGACGGCCCCTCGTCCTGCCGACGGGAACGGAACTGGTCGCCCTCGGCGCCGCCGCACTCGCCGCGTCGGCCGCCTCCGGCGACGATCCGGTGGCACTCGCCCAGGAGTGGGGCGCCGGCCGGGGCACCGAACTGCCGCCGGTGGAGCGCGACTTGGCGGCCTGGGAACGCATCGGATCGGTGCTCGACCGGGCGTTCCGGGTCTGACGGTGCCGGGCGAGGGCATCCCGAGCCGACACGGCACGCGGCCCCGGACGGGCCGGCGCCGTGGACCCGGCCGGGGGCCGATGGGGCCTTCCCGTACGACAGTTCGGCAGGTTGTCCGAAACTCGCACCATTACAGAACGTCACACAGGTGAGTTTCCCCGTTCGTTGGGGCATGAGGATTACCAGGGGGATTGCGGTTCGGCCCCGCTTCGCGGCCCGCCAAGTGGTCACGGAGAGTGAAAAGTTCCGGATGTCGGGGGCGGCATCCAGGCTCCAGGAAACAAGAGACGGGCAGGCGCGACGTGAGCGCTGACGAACTGGCCTTCTGGCTGCGGACCCGCACCGTTGGCACGACCATCATCATCGAGCTGCACGGCGAGCTGGACATGCTGGCCCATCGCGAACTCGGGCCCCGCGTCCATGCGTTGGTCCGCGCGGCCGCCACCGACGTGGTGGTGGATCTGCGCGCGGTCACCTTCCTGGACGCCGGGGGCATCCGGCTGCTGCTGGCGATACGCGAGCACGTGGCGTACCGGGGCGGTGCCCTGCGGCTGATCCGCGGGACGCCCCGGGTGTCCCACATCTTGCGGATCGTCCGCCTGGACGGCTCCTTCACCATCATCGACGCGCTCCCCCGGGCGTCGACGGAAGGCGTCGAGCAGCCGCACCGGACCCCCTGAACCGGGCGCCGCCCGATCCGCTAGCGGTTCTGCAGGGCCGCCACCAGACCGGTGACCAGGTTCGCGCGCCCGGTCATGCTGTCGACCATCAGATACTCGTGGTCGGCGTGGGCACCGCCCCCGACCGCGCCGAGTCCGTCGAGCGTCGCCACGCCGAGCGCCGCCGTGAAGTTGCCGTCGCTGCCGCCGCCGACCGCCACACCCTCGATCCCGGGCGCCAACTCCCTTGCCAGCGCGAAGAGTTCGACCGACGCCTCCTCGGGCATCGGCGGGCGGCCCACCGCCCCCTCGACCGTGATCCCGGCTCCGTCGAGATGCGGGGACAGCGCCGCGAAGGCGGCCTCGATGCGGGTCTTCTCCTCGGCCGACTCGACGCGTACGTCCACGACGACGGTCGCACGGGCGGGCACGACGTTGTCGAGGGTGCCGGCCGCCGCGACGGTCGGGGTGACCGTGGTGCCGATCTCCGGGCGGCCGAGCGCCGCGATGTCCAGGACCTGGTGGGCCGCTTCGACCAGGGCGTTGACCCCGGCCGCGGGTTCGAGCCCGGCGTGCGAGGCGCGGCCGTTGATGGAGACCTGGAACGTGCCGCAGCCCTTGCGTGCGGTCTTCAGGCCGCCCCCGTCGGCCGCACCCTCGAACACGAGCACCGCGCCGCAGGCCAGGGCCCGTTCCTCGATCAGGGCCCGCGAGGAGTGGGAGCCCACCTCCTCGTCCGCGGTCACCAGGATCTCCACGCCGGACCGGTCCTCAAGGGCCGCGAGGCCGTGCACGGCCTGCACCAGACCGCCCAGCATGTCGAAGACCCCGGGGCCGGTGGCCCGCCCGTTCTCGACCTTGAACGGCCGTTGGGCCAGGGTGCCCAGCGGGAACACGGTGTCGTGGTGGCCGAGGATCAGCACCTTCGGATCGCCGCCCCCCGACCACTGGACGTGCGGCCCGGCCGCGCTCTCGACGAGGACGGCACGCCCGCCGAGCCGGTTCTCGATGACGGCGGCGACGGTCTCGGCCGATGCCGCGAGGGCCTCGCGGTCGCGCGACGGCGACTCGACCTCGACGAGTGTCCTGAGGTCCTCGATCATCGCGTCCACGCCCACCGGGACGGCCTTGTGCATCGTCATGCGGTCAGGTTAGTAGGTGCCCCCGCGCCGCCTGCTTCGCAGGTGTCCTTCCGCAACCCTCTGGGCAGGGCCCGGCGTGAGCACGTGCCCCACGCGTGGCACCGGGCACCGGCAGTGACCCATCTGGCCGAGCGGCCCGCCCCGGCGGCGCTCGCTGCGAGGAGCATGGTGGTCGGGCGGAGTCGCCGACGGCCGGAAAGCCGTGCTCGGCATGCCGATGGCGCCGCTCATGGGGTACCCGCCCACTGAACCCCCACAACGGCGACGACCGGTAAGCGAAGGTGAGTGAAGTGACCGCACCCGAGGACGGAACCACACCCGACGAGCAGGTCGGGCCGGACGGCGGGACCACGCTGATCGGCGTCCGGTCCCCCAGCGATGTCGACCTGGCGCTCAAGTACCTGACCAACCGGTCCGACGCGCCGGCCCAGTTCGCCCTGGGCGTGGCCGCGGCCTACCGCTGGGCCATGGGCCGCGCGGACCGGGCGCCGGTCACGGGGACGTCCGCCCGCCGGCCGCCGCCGGACCTGCGGCTGCTCACCGCCGAGGTGGACGCGGCGGTCGTGCAGTTGGAGGACCCCACCACCCAGGCGGGCGCCAGGGATTTCACGCGCGGGGTGCACGACGCCCTGACGTGGGTGTGCGGCTACAGCGAGACCAGGGTCTGAGGCCTGCTCGGCGCGTCAGCGTCGTCGCTCAGGACGCGTCGGTCCGTGAGAAGACGTGCTCGTCCAGGATCAGACCGATCGCGACGGCGACCGGGATGGCGACCAGGGCCCCCACGATGCCGAGCAGCGCGCCGCCGAACAACACGCCCACCACCGTCACCAGGGGGTGGACGTCCACGGCGAACTTCATCACGCGCGGCACGATCAGGTAGTCCTCGGCGATCCGGAACGCGACGTAGAAACCCGCCGTCGCCAGGGCCACCGGGAAGGACACCGACAGCGCCACCAGGCTCACGACGAGGCCGCCGATGGTGGTGCCCACGATGGGGATCAGGTCCATCAGCGCGATGAACACGCCGAGAGCCGCGGGATAGGGGACACCGGTGACCACGCACCAGATGAAGGTGGCGAGCCCCGCGATCACCGAGGTGAGTACGTTGCCGAGCATGTAGCGGCCCACGCGGATCAGGATCTCGTCGGTGACGTCCCGGGCGTGCGGGCGTTTGCGGGCCGCGACGAAGCGCAGGAAGAAGCGCTTCAGGGACGGCAGGAACGCCATCACGTAGATCGTCACGACGATGACGACGGCGGCCGAGGTCACCGCTCCGACCACCACCCGGCCGGCGCCGAGCAGACCCCCCGCGAGGCCCGCCGCGCCCCCGTTGGAGAACTGGTCCTTGGCCTTCTGCAGGACGTGGTAGCGGTCCTCGAACCTGCCGAGCGCCGAGTCGTGGTTCTGCAGCTGCTTCAGCCAGTCGGGCACCGCCTTGACGAGCGCGTCGACCTCGTCCGTGACCGGGGGCACGACCAGCGCGAGGAACCCGGCGAAGAGCGCGAGCAGCACGACGAGGACCACGAGAACGGCCCAGCCCCGGGGCAGGCGGTGCCGGGTGAGCCAGGCCACGACGGGTTCGAGCGCGAGCGCGATGAACACGGCGAGGAGCAGCAGCGTGAGGAGGCTGCCGACCTCCAGGACGGTCTGCACGGTCAGCCACGCGAGGGTCGCCCCGAGGCCGAGGCCGAAGCCGCTGGAGAGCCATGACCTGCCGAAGACGACTCTGGTTCCGCGGGATCGTCCGCCGGTTGCCGCAGGTGCCAAGGAGGGCGCTTCGGCGGGCTCGTGCTCACCGTCGCGCTCAGGCGGCGGCGCTGTCATCACGGCCTCCGGTCCGGACCGGCGCGGGTGAGGCGCAGGCGTACGACGGGTCCATCTGCCAGTACCTCTCTTCGAGACCGGGACGGGGTCCCGGTGCGCCACCACCCCGGGTGGCGACCGCCCCGCGCGGTCGTACGACGACGGGCGCCGGAGCCGGTCTCTTCCAGCTCCGACCCTAGCCAGGTATCCCCCCGTCGGCCTTGTATGCCGGTTCCCCGGGCGGCCATCCGGATGACGGGCACAGGACGGGCCGGGCGCCGGGCGATGAGCGGCCGGTGAACGGCTGGCTCGTGGCGGCGACGGTGCTCCTGGCCGTGGGGTTCGGGCCCGTGGTGTGGGGCGTGGCCACCGGCCCGCTCGAACGACGGGTGGTCGCCCAGAACTTCGGTACGTCCGTGGTGTGCCTGGTGCTGCTGCTGCTCTCGCAGGGGTACGCCCGCCCGTCCTACGTGGATCTCGCCCTGGTGCTCGCCGTGCTCGGTCCGGCCGGCACGCTGGTCTACGCACGGCTGCTCGCCGAGGACCTCGATGATGACCCGCCGCACGCCCATGCGCTGACGGTGGTGGCCGCTTCGGCCGCCGTGGTGGTCGTGGTGGCGATGTGCCTGGCCACCGGAGCGGGGCGTGCGACGGTGAAGCTCGTCCTGATCGGCGCCCTGCTCGTCGCCGGCAACGTGATCGCCTCCCGGGCTCTGTCGGGCGGCTTCCCCAAGGGAGCGGCGGCGAGCCGTGACTGATGCCCTCACCCTGCTCTCGCTGCTGCTCGTCGCCGCCTCGGCGACCGCCGCCGTCGTGGTGCGCGACCCGTCCCGCCAGGCCTTGGTGCTCGCGGTGCTCGGCCTTGCCCTCGCGGTGCTCTTCACCGTCCTCCAGGCCCCCGACGTGGGCCTCTCCCAGCTCGCGGTGGGCTCGGCCCTGACGCCGCTGTTGATCCTGCTGTCCGTGCGCAAAGTACGGCGCCGGGGGCAGCCCGAGGACGGTGAGCGATGAGCCGGCGGCTGCGCATGTGGGTCCTCGCCACGGGCGGGCTCGGGGTGGCCGTCCTGCTCGTCGCCGCCGCTGTGCGGCTGCCGCGCTTCGGCGGCGGTCAACACCCCTACGGCGAGCGGGCGGTGGCGGCCTCTCTCTCACGGCACACCGCCCACGTCATCTCGTCGGTCAACTTCGATCTGCGGGCCTTCGACACCCTGGGCGAGGAGAGCATCCTGTTCGGCGCGGTGCTCGGCACCGTCGTCCTGCTGCGCCAGACCCGCGACGAGCGCGCGGTGCCGCCCGCCCCGGCCAGGATCCTTCCCGCGCTACGCCGCTACGCGCGGATCATGCTGCCGCTCGCCCTGCTCTGCGGCCTGTACGTGATCGCGCACGGCCAGCTCAGCCCCGGCGGCGGGTTCCAGGGCGGGGTGGTCGTGGCGACCGCCCCGCACCTGCTGTACATCGGTGCGGACTACCGCGCCCTGGAGCACATCAGGCCGGTCGGCCTGTACGAGGTCGGGGACGCGGTGGGCGAGGCGGCCTATGCCGTGCTCGGGATCGCCGGGCTGCTCGGCGGCTCCGCGTTCCTCGCCAACCTCCTGCCGCTCGGCACCTTCAACACGCTCGCCTCGGGCGGGACGGTGCCGCTGCTCAACGCGGCGGTCGGCATGGAGGTCACCTGCGCGGTGGTCGTGCTGCTCGCCCGCTTCCTCGACCAGGCCGTCGAGATCGAGCAGGGGCCGGCACGCGAGAAAGGGAAACGATCGTGAGCGGGGGCGTGGGCCGGCCGTGATGAACGCAGTTCCGTATCTGGTCGCCGGATACATCTTCCTGATCGGCTGCTACGGCCTGGCGACGAGCCGTCATCTGGTGCACGCGGTCGGCTGTTTGACGGTGTGTCAGTCCTCCACCTATGTGCTGCTGCTCGCGGTGGGGTACCGGGACGGCGGCACCGCTCCGGTCTTCTCCGATGTGCGGCCGGGTGCGCGGCCGCTGGTGGACCCGGTCGTCCAGGCCCTGGCGCTCACCGACGTCGTGGTGGGCACCACGTCACCGCGCTGCTGCTCGCCCTGGTGATACAGGTCGCCAAGCGGCACGGCACGGTCAACCCCGACGAACTCTCCGAGCTGCGCGGATGAACCAACTGCTCCCCCTGGCCGTGGCCCTGCCCCTGCTGGGCGCCGCCGCCCTCGTGGCGGCCGGGCGGCGACTGCCCCGCATCGTGGCGGAATCGGTGGGCTGCGCGGTGGCGGCGGCCACGGCCGGGCTCACGATCGCACTGCTGCTGGACTCCTCGCCGGACGCCGTCGCAGGGGTCGGCGGCTGGCACCCCGTGGGCGGCGAGGGCGTGGGCATCGAACTGGTCGGGGACGGCCCCGGCACGGGCCTGGCCGCACTGGTCTCCGTCCTGGTCGTCGCCGTCCTGGTCTATTCCTGGCGCTACTTCGACGAACCGCCGCACCGGCACGCGGGGTCCTTCCCCGCGCTCGTGCTGCTCTTCCAGGCGGGCATGTGCGGTTTCGCTCTCACCGGCGACCTCTTCAACGCCTTCGTGTTCTTCGAGTTGATGAGCGTGGTGGCTTACGCCCTGACCGGCTACCGCGTGGAGGAGAAGAAAGCGGTCCAGGGCGCTCTCACCTTCGGAGTGCTCAACTCCCTCGGCGCGTACGCCACGTTGACCGGAATCGTGCTGCTCTACGCGCGCACCGGCGAGCTCAACATGCGCCGGATCGGGCAGCAGCTCGACGCCCACGGCGGGCCCGACGCCCTGGTGCTCGCCGCCTTCGCCCTCGTACTGACCGGCCTCCTGGTCAAGGCGGCGGCCCTGCCCTTCCACTTCTGGCTGCCGGACGCCCACGCGGTGGCCCCGACCCCGGTGTGCATGCTGCTCTCCGGAGTCATGGTCGAGCTCGGCCTGTACGGGGCTTGGCGGGTGTACGCCACGGTGTTCGCCGGGCCGGGCGGGGTGCCCGCCCCCGACGCCGGACGGGCCTTCGTCGTGCTCGGCACCCTGGGCGCCCTGGTCGGCGCGCTGATGTGCTGGCAGCAGCGCCACATCAAACGCCTCCTGGCGTACTCGACGGTCGCGCACACCGGTCTCTTCCTGGCCGGACTCGGCCTGATGGAGCCCGGGTCGACCGGTGGCGTGGCGCTCTACGTCCTCGGCCACGCGGGTGCGAAGGCCGCCCTGTTCGCCTGCACCGGCATCCTGCTCGACCGGTACGCCAGCGTGGACGAGCACGAACTGCACGGGCGGGCAAAGGAGTTGCGGGTCGTGGGCATCCTGTTCGTGACGGGCGCCCCGGCCCTGGCGGGGCTGCCGCCCTTCGGCACGGGGCTCGGCAAGTCGGTCACCGAGGAGGCGGGCGGAACCGGCTTCAGCGTCCTGTTCGTGGCCGTCTCCGCGGTCACCGCGGGCGCGGTGCTACGGGTCGCCGCCCGGGTGTTCTTCGGGCTCGGACCACGCCCCGCCGACGGCCCGGGGCAGGAGACGGACGGCGGGGGCGAGGAGCCCGAGACCGCGGGCCCGCTCGGCCGGGTACCGGTCACGATGATCGCGGTGCCGGCCTTCCTGCTGGCCGGATCGCTCACCACGGGCCTGGTGCCGGGCCTGGCGCGGGCGGTGGGCCGGGTTTTCGGCGCCGAGCCGCAGCACGCCCCGCACTGGACGCTCACCGGTCTGCTTCTGGGCGTGGCCTCGGCGGCCCTCGGCGCGGGACTCGCCGGGGCGGCGATCCAGAGTCCGCCGGGACGCGAGCCGCACGCATGGATGCAGCCGCTGCGCCGACTGCACTCGGGGCACATCGGCGACTACGTCGCCTGGCTCCTGGTGGGCACGGCCCTGCTCGGCGGTCTCGCCCTGCCGGGCGTCCTGTTCGGCTGACCTCGCGGGCGCACGCGTCGCGGCGGCTCCCGTCGGGTACGAGGAGCCGCCGCGGTACTGCCGGGCATCGAAGTTCACATGGGGTCGATGCCCGTGCTGTCCCCCTGCGACCTGCTCTGCTCCTGGAGGCGGCGGGCCTTGTCCTGCAGGCGCCGGCGCTCCGCCGGGTCCGAGGCACGCTCTGCGGCCTGCTCCAGCTGATCCGCCTTCTCGCGCATCTGCTGGGCACGGGCACGGAACTCGTCTGCGACGCTCATGATCACTCCTGGACATCAGGGGGTTTACGGATACCCCCAGGGAAACAGCGCCCCGACGCCGCCGCATCCCGAACCGTCACGCACAGTAAGCGATCCCTCGATGTGCTCGATGTGCGGGGCCGGAAGCCGGAAGTCGTGGAGATCTCGGTGTCAGGCCGGGCACCGAGGGGGTAGGCGCTTTCCATGACCAGTTTCGCTGCTTCGCAGACACTCGCCGCGTCCTCCACGACCTGGCTGTTCACCGGCGTGGGCGTCATCATCGTCGCCGTGCTGATCGCGGCTTTCTGGTTCGGGAGCCGACGCACGCAGAACAAGCCGATGCCTCCCCAGGAGCCGCAGCCGGGCTCGGATTCCTGGCAGCCGCCCGAGGCCTCGCAGGGCCAGGAGCCCACGGACCCGGAGCACCGCGCCTAGCCGTCGTGGCTCACCCGCCCGGACGCCCTGATGTCGCCTTCCGTGACGGGCCGCAGTGAACTGACACACGGGCCGAGGCCCGCTCCCGTGCGGCGCCCCGCACCACCGCGCCAGGTTCGTGGAGACCCCGGGCAGGCCGGGGTCACAAGGCGAGGAGACACGTCATGCCGGCAGGTTCAAGTCCCAAGCGGGAACGCCAGTACGAGCACATCAAGGAGAGCGCCGAGGAGCGTGGGGCCTCCGCCGAGCGCGCGAAGGAGATCGCCGCGCGGACCGTGAACAAGGAGCGGGCACGTTCGGGCGAGTCGAAGACGGCGAGCAGGACGTCGACGCGGGACAGGAAGTCGGCGTACCAGCGCGGCGGCGAGCACTCGCACAGCGGCGCTCGGGGCCCGACGAAGGACCAGCTCTACGAAGAGGCCAAGAAGCGCAACATCGAGGGCCGCTCGTCGATGAACAAGCAGCAGCTGCGCAAGGCCCTCGGCCGCTGACCCCGGCTCAGCCTCCCGCCGTCTGCGAGCGGGCGGCCCGGCCGGTCAGGTCGGCGAGCCGGAGCGGACGGGCCGGCGGGTCGGGCAGGAGCAGGCGCCGGTCGGCGCGGCCGGTGGGGGTGACGTGGAGCAGTTCGCCGGGTTCCATCAGCCGCCAGTCGGGGTGCTCGTCCATGCGCTCGCTGGCGACGACCGTCGCCGGGATGTCGGCGAGGTCTCCGGAGTGGATCCGCATCCGGCCGCCCGTGCCACTGTGGTCGAGGTGCCGCGTTCCGTGCGGGCCGCCCGCCTCGCGTTCCAGTACGTACAGCTCGTGCGTGTCGGGGTAGCGCAGGGCCCACAGCTCGTCCGGGGTGGTCAGGACGAAGTTGAGCGCGTACAGCGGTAGTCGGGACGCGATCCAGCGGGTGGCGCGCTCAATGCCGGCCCCGAGGTCCCCGCCCGCGTCCCGGGTCTCCCGTGTGATCAGCGCGAAGACGCGCTCGGAGTCCGTCTCCCCCCGCACCAGCGACAGGTCCGGCCCCAAGTGGGCTTCCAGCGCTGCCAGTTCCTCGACGACCCCGTTGTGCGCGAACAGTCGTCCCGCCTGCTCGAAGGGGTGGGTGTTGGGCGCGGTGAGCCCGCCGGTCGAGGCGAGGCGGATGTGCGCGACGAAGGTGCCCGACGAGACCTCGCGGGCCTCCCGGGCGAACTCACGGTCCCGGTAGGCGGCGTCCGGCGCCTTGCGCACCTGGGGCGTGCCATCGGGGTCGAAGTAGCCCAGACCCGTACCGTCCGGATCGCGGTGGCTCTGCTTCGCGAGGCTGTCGGGGGCGTCCAGCAGCCAGAAGGTGGCGTGGCTGCGGCGCGGCGCGCTGCTCAGTCCGAACAGTCGGCACATCGAAGGCCACCTCCACGATCGCTACCGGGTCCGGCCCCCGCTCCGGCATCGTGCCGCGCCGACGGGGGGAGCGCAACGCGCGGGGCCGCCCTTCGTCCGGGCCCTCCCCGCCTCCCTTGCCCCTCAGGGATTCCTAGCCCTTGCCGTTGAGGGTGAAGGCCGCGCCGTCGGGGTCACTGATGCGGGCCCAGGGCCCCGTGGACGAGATGCCTTCGGCCAGGACGGTTCCGCCCTGCGCGCGCGCCCTTTCCGCGTGGGCGTGCGGATCGTCGACGGCGAAGTGGGTGTGCCAGTGCGGCCGCAGGTTGGGGTCGGGGGCGGCTTCCACGGCGCCCGACGTCAGCCTGGCGACGATCTGGCCCCCGTGCCGCAGGACGACCTCGTCGTGCTCGTACTGCACGTCGCAGCAGCCGGGCCGCCCGGAGACCCAGTCGAGGACCTCGCCGTAGAAGATCGCCGCGTCGAACGCGTCCCGGGTGTGCAGCCGGGTCCAGGCGGGAGCCGTGTCGCGCCAGCTCTCCCAGTTCGAGACGAGCGGCCCCTGCCAGATCCCGAAGACGGCCCCGTCCCGGTCGGCGGCCAGGGCGCCCCGGCCCGTATACACCGCGACCGGGCCGACCGCGACCGTGGCACCCCGCTCGCGGATGCGGGACGCGGTGACATCGGCGTCCTCGACCGCGAAGTAGGGGGTCCAGGCGACGGCGACCTGGAACGCCGAAGCCAGCGCCGAGATGCCGGCGACCGGCCTTCCGTCCGCCAGCGCGACCCGGAATTCGTCGCCGAGCTTGACGGGCCCGAAGGACCAGCCCATCACCTCGCCGTAGAAGTCGAGCGCGGCGTCCAGGTCACGGGCCATCAGGCTCACCCAGCACGGGGCGCCGAACACCGGTGCCCCGGAGCCGAGTCGGGCGGTGGAGTCAGTTGATGGGGGCGTCACTGAAGCCCTCGCTTCCCAGAAGTTCCGGCAGGCCGGTCACCGGGCCGGCGCACCGGTCACAGACACCTCCACTATCGCGCGCCGGAGCTCCCGCTGCCCGCCGACCCCGCCACCACCGGCGTTTCGGGCCACTCCCCCGGGGCTCCGGGGCCTCGTGTTGCGGATGCGGCCGTACGGGTCATGCTGGATGAATCCGCGCTGTACCCGACCGGCTACTTTTAGTAGCCCTCGCGTGGCTGCGGACGTGGGAGTGGCCGGCGAGCCGCTCCCGCCGACAAGGGAGTCGCAGTGTTCACCATCGACAGTCCCCGCCAGTACACCCTCGGCCTCGACGCGACGCCGGCCCGCATACCCCAGGTCCGCCGCATCGTCGCCGCACATCTTCGGCACTGGCGGCTGGAGAGCATCATCCAGCCCGTCAGCCTCGGCGTGACCGAGTTGCTCACCAATGTCCACCGCCACACCCAGGGCGACCACGACTGCGTCCTGGAACTGCGCTGGGCCCGGGGACAGCTCACCGCGTCCGTGGCCGACGGCGACCCCCGGCTGCCCCGGCTGCAGGGCCCCCGGCCGTTCGCCGAGCGCGGCCGCGGACTCGCCCTGATCGCCCACCTCAGCGACAGCTGGGGCACCCAGAACACACCCGGTGGCAAGGTCGTGTGGTTCACGCTCACCGCCCAGCCGCAGGAGCTGCGCCCCCTGCGTCCGCTGCCCCCGCGCCCCGTGCTCACCGCCGCGGCGAGCGTTCCCGGCCTGCCGCGGTTCGACACCCGGCCGCACCCCCGGGCCGAGCGGGCCGAGCTCGCCGACGTGCGGTGCCTCAGCGACGTCTGATGCACCGGGCCCCCCGGCGCCCGGCCCCTCGGGGCCCGGTGCGACGGCCCGGGTGCGCCCCGGACATCGCGTACGGATGGCCCGCAGCGGGTACGCACATCCTGTGATCACCCTTGGGGTCGAAGAAGAGTATCTGCTGGTGGACCCGGACTCGGGTCTCCCCGTACCGCTGTCCGACGAGGTGCGTACGGCCGCCGGTCTCGAACCCATGGTGCAGGAGCGCGAGGTACAGCCCGAGCTGCTCCTGGCCCAGGTCGAGGTCGCGACGCCGGTCTGCTCGACCCTCGACGAGGTGGGCGGTCACCTGTTGCGTCTGCGGCACGCGGTCGGAGCCGCGGCGGAGCAGCACGGCTGCCGGCTCGCGACGACCGCGGCCGCCCCGCTGACCGGTTCCGCCCCCACCGAGGTGACCCACGAGCCGCGCTACCAGGATCTGCGGGCCCGCGCCGCGCAGTTGGTGGAGGAACAGTTCATCAACGGGATGCACGTACACGTCGGGATGCCGGACCGGGAGGTCGCCGTGTCCGTCCTGAACCGGATCCGGGTGTGGCTGCCGACACTGCTCGCCATGTCGGCCAACTCCCCGTTCTGGCAGGGCCGGGACACCGGCTTCGCGAGCTGGCGTACCCCGGTCTTCAGCCGCTGGCCGGTCTGCGGCCCCCCGCCCCGGTTCGACGACCTGGAAGACTACGAGCGGCGCACCCGGGCCCTGGTCGAGTCCAAAGTCATCCTGGACACCGGCCAGCTGTACTGGCAGGCGCGGCTCTCCGAGCGCTACCCGACCCTCGAACTGCGGTGTCTTGACGTGCAGTTGAGGGCGGACGACGCGGTGATGCTCGCGGGCGTCGTACGCGCCCTCGCCGCCACCGCCCTGCGCGCGCACAAGGCGGGCGAGCCCGAGCCGCAGTGCGCGCCGGAGCTGCTGCAGGCCGCGGTCTGGCATGCCGCCCGGCACGGTCTGGGCGGCACCCTGATCGACTCGGCGGGCCGGCCGCGCCCCGCCGGTGACACGCTGTGCCAGCTCACCCAGCACGTCGCACAGGACCTGGCGGAATCCGGCGACGAGCGCGAGGTCGGTTCGCTCATCCACCGCCTGCTGCGCCAGGGCAACGGCGCCGACCGTCAGCGCGAGGCGCTGGCCGATGGCGGCTTCCCGTCCGTGATCGACCTCATCACGTCCGAGGCCACCGCCCCGTGAGCGAGGGCTCGGGCGGGTCCGGACAAGGGCGGCGCCGGCGGCTGATGGTCCCAACCCGTCCGGCGCCTTCATTCCTTCGTACGCAAGGAACGCACTTCCGACTACCACGGGTGGCGGCGGGGAAACATCGAACCGCCCCGCGGAAGGCACCCCGGTCCGCCGGGGCGCCTTCTTGGCCGGGTCAGTTCCCGAGCACGTCGAGGAAGGCCTCGCAGAACGCCTTCAGGTCGTCGGGCTTGCGGCTGGTGATCAGGGTGTTGGGGCCGCCGGTGCACACCTTCACCTGCTCGTCGACCCAGGTGCCGCCCGCGTTGGTGATGTCGGTGCGCAGGCTCGGCCAGGACGTCAGGGTGCGGCCGCGCAGCACATCGGCCTCCACCAGCGTCCAGGGTGCGTGGCAGATGGCCGCGACGGGCTTGCCCTGCTCGAAGAAGCCCTTGGCGAACGCGACCGCGTCCTCGTCGACGCGCAGCGCGTCCGGGTTCGCGACGCCGCCGGGGAGGACCAGCGCGTCGTAGTCGCCGGGTCCGGTGTCACCGACGGTCCGGTCCACCGGGAAGGTGTCGCCCTTGTCCAGGTGGTTGTAGGCCTGTACGCGACCGGATTCGGTGGAGACCAGTTCCGGAGTGTGGCCGGCGTCGGCCACGGCCTTCCAGGGTTCGGTCAGCTCGACCTGCTCGATGCCTTCCGTCGCCACGAGGAATGCCACCTTCATGTTGCCGCTCCCTTCTCGGTGCACCGCGCGGATCGCGATGTGGGTTCATGACTTCGTGCGGTACTGGAAAGGGCCGGGGCCCGCATCGGCGGTGTGGACAGCGCCGATGGGCCGTCGCGGCGGGACGGTGCCCGCAGAGGGGACGGCGTGGGCGCCCGGCCCAGTACCGGTCGCTTCGCCCGTACCCCTGACCAGCGCACCCACACCCCTCTACCGCTACCCGAGCCGGGCCGCCCCCGCCAGTGGACCGCCGCCCCGCCCCGCACCCGCGGGCCTCCGGGCCGTGCTCGGAGTGACGGGTGTGAGTGCCGGTGCGCGGCGCGGAATCCGTGGGGCCCGCGATGTTTCCCGGCCCGTTCCGCGGCCACCCGGTCAGGGATCGCGCCCACCCCTCCCGAGGAGTCTCCGATGACGGAATACGGCTACTTCCTGTCCAGCGAGGAGCACGGCCCCGCCGAGTTGGTGGAGCAGGCGAGGATGGCGGAGCAGGCCGGATTCACGGCGCTGTGGATCTCCGACCACTACCACCCGTGGAACGGCGACCAGGGGCAGTCCCCGTTCGTCTGGTCGGTGATCGGCGCGCTGTCCCAGGCGGTCTCGCTGCCGGTGGAGACCGCGGTGACGTGTCCCATCCTGCGCACCCATCCCGCCGTGATCGCCCAGGCCGCGGCCACCAGCGCCGTACAGCTCGGCGGGCGGTTCCGCCTGGGCATCGGCAGCGGCGAGGCACTCAACGAGCACATCCTGGGCGATCCGTGGCCCGAGGCCCCGGTCCGCCTGGAGATGCTGGAGGAGGCCGTCCGGGTGATGCGCCAGCTCTTCACCGGGGAGCAGATCAGCCATCACGGCAAGCACTACACGGTGGAGAACGCCCGCCTCTACACGGTCCCCGACGAGCCCGTGCCCATCGACGTCTCCGCCTTCGGCCCGCAAGCCGCGGAGGTGGCGGGCAGGATCGGCGACGGCTTCATCACGATGGCTCCCGACTCCTCGTCGATCGAGCGCTTCCGGCGCAGCGGCGGTGGCACCAAGCCGGTGTACGCCGGGCTGAAGGTCTGCTGGAACGTGGACGAGGAAGAGGCGGTCGCCACCGCACACCGGCTGTGGGCCAATGAGCAACTGCCCGGTGAACTTCCGCAGATCCTGCCCACCCCGCGCCACTTCGAGCAGGCCTCGGAACTGGTCACGCCCGACCGGGTCCGCGAGAACGTCACGTGCGGGCCGGATCCGGACGCCCATGTGGCAGCGGTCAAGGAGTACGTGGACGCGGGCTTCGACACGGTTTACATCAACCAGATCGGCAAGGACCAGCAGGGCTTCTTCGACTTCTACCGCACCAAGGTGCTGCCCCAACTCGGCTGACGAGCCGCGCGACAGGGGGCGTCACCCTCAACCGCCCGATGCCGGGCGGGACTTGAACCACCCGGCATCTCCGGAACGTCGCGTGCCGTCCTGCCAAGCGCTGTCGCGTCAGTCCGTGCGCTCCAGCTGTGCGAAGACGCTGGTGTCCAGGTGTGAGAGCAGTTCGGCGGGGTCGCCGTACACGGCCTGGGCCCCGGCGTCTTCGAGGTCCGCGCGGGCGATGCCGCCGGTGAGCAGGGCGACGGCGCGTACGTCCGCCGAGCGGGCCGCCTTCATGTCCCACACCGTGTCCCCCACGAACACCGCGTCCGAGGGTTCGGCCCCGGCCAGTTCGAGGGCCCGGTGCACCGGGTCGGGGGCGGGTTTCCCCTCGCTGACGTCGTCGGCGCTGGCCACGCCCTCGATGACGTCGTCCGCGTCGATGGCCCGGCGCAGCGCCTTCAGCTCCGGGCCGCCCGCAGAGGTGGCGAGCACGATGCGCCAGCCCCTCGATGCCAGCTCGCGCAGCAGATCGCGGGCGCCGTCGAGCGGGGGCAGACGCTCGAAGTAGGCGCCGTACAGGGCGGTGTGCGCGGCGGCGAGTTTCTCGTCCTCGTCCCGGTCGCGGTCCTCGCCGAGCAGGTGCTCGACGAGGTCGTCCGAGCCGAGCCCGATGGCCCGGTGGATGTCGTGCATCGTCACGTCGTGCCCCGACTGGCGGAAGGCCTCCCACCAGGTGACGACGTGCAGATGGTTGGTGTCGACGAGGGTGCCGTCGACGTCGAACAGGGCCGCACGTGTCATGCGTTCACGCCTTTCGTTCCGCCATTGCCGAAGTTGCCGCTTCGTTCCGCCGCCGCGGAACCCGCCACCGGGGGCTCCGCCCCACTGTCGATCATGCCGCCGTTCGTGGCCCACAACACCTCGTGGCGCGGGCGGCTGATCACGCCGCGAGTCGACGGCGTGCGGTCGCCCGGTCGTACGGGACCTCCGCCTCCCCGTGCGGCGCGGTTTCGGCGGGCGGCAGGTCGGGCACCGCGACCAGGTGCCGCCCGGGTGGCTCGGCGGCCGGTTCGTTCCCGCCGAGGACGAGCTCCTCGTACCGCCCGAGGGCGAGTACGGCGACCAGCATCAGGTTGGGCAGCAGAACGGCTACGAGGACCACGACGACTCCTTGCGGGGATGACCGTGCCTGCGGGGTCGGGTTGCCGCGCCGGCGCAGCCGAAACCTGCCGCGCCGCGGGAGTCCCGCCCGCCGCCCGGTCGCCCCCTCCGACGGCGGCGACCGCGTGGGCGCCACCGCATCGGGTACCCGGGATGCCGACGGCCGGGTGAAGGCGGAGGTTTCGGTTGGAGCGGTTCGGCAAAGGGTGACATATGGTGCAAATCGGCTACACGATGATGACCGAGCAGGCGAACCCCCGCTCCCTCGTGGAGGGCGTCGTCGCGGCCGAGCGGGCCGGCTTCGACTTCTCCGTCACGTCCGACCACTACTTCCCGTGGCTGGAGTCCCAGGGCCACGCCCCCTACGCGTGGAGCGTGCTGGGCGCGGCGGCTCAGGCCACCAGCCGGATTCCGCTGATGACCTATGTGACGTGTCCGACCGTCCGGTACCACCCGGCCGTCGTGGCACAGAAGGCGGCGACGATGCAGTCGCTGTCCCAGGGGCGCTTCCGGCTCGGCCTCGGCTCCGGCGAGAACCTCAACGAGCATGTGACAGGCGGCGGTTGGCCCACCGCCAAGGTACGCCTCGACATGCTGGAGGAGGCCGTCGAGATCATCCGCGCGCTGTTCTCGGGCGAGACGGTCAACCACCAGGGCGCCTACTTCGACGTCGCCGACGCCCGCCTGTGGGACCTGCCGGACGAGCTGCCCCCGATCGGCATCGCCGTCTCGGGCGAGCGGTCCTGCTCCCTGGCCGGGCGGCTCGCGGACCTCGTCATCGCCACCGAGCCCAAGAAGGAACTGATCGACGCCTTCGACCGGCACGGCGGCCAGGGCAAGCCCCGCGTAGGGCAGTTGCCCGTCTGCTACGACCCCGACCGGGACGCGGCGATCGCCCGGGCGCACGACCAGTTCCGCTGGGCGTTCGCGGGCTGGCCGGTCAACTCGGAACTGCCGGGCCCCTCCGGCTTCGAGGGCGCCACCAGCTTCGTCACCCCGCAGGACGTGGCGGAGGGCATTCCGTGCGGCGACGACGTCGACCACTTCGTCGAGGCCGTACGCCCCTATGCCGAAGCCGGGTTCACGGAGATCGCGCTCGTCCAGGTCGGCGGCGGGCACCAACTCCCCTTCATCGACTGGGCCGAGAGGGAGCTGCTGCCGGCTCTGCGCGAACTGTGAACCGCCGCGAACCCCGGACCGACGGCCGTGTCGAGGAGACCGGCACGGCCCCACTGCCTCATGGCCCTGGACTGCTCCGGCCCCGAGGCGCCAGCCGCGTTCTACACCGACTCGGCGGGCCACCCCTTCTGCCTCTGCCGGACCTGACCCCGCGGGCACGACCGGCCCGAGGACGCCCGCCACGCGCCGGGCCATCGCCGCGGCACTCACCCACCGAACGACAACCACGGAGAACAGCGTGAACGACTCAGCTTCCTCGACCTCCCCCGCGGCCGACTCCCCCGACCTGGTGCACGTCATGCTCGGCGAGTGTTCGGCCGCCGACGCGGACGCGGTCTTCGACGTGCTCGCCACCCACTTCGACTCGGATCGCGACAATGACGTGCCCGGCCGTCGCGAGGGGCCCAGGCCCGCCACCTGGACCGGCAGCTTCCGTGCCGATCACGCGCCGTCCGACGTCACCGGGGTGATCCTCGCCGGCCCGGTCACCGCCGACCTCCAGGGCGGCCCGGTGGCGGTGGACCGGCTCCGTCACACCCTGGCCGCGGCCTTCTCGGTGGAGACGGCGGGCAGCGCGGCGGGCGACCAGGAGGTCGATCTCCAGCTCCGCCTGTCGAACGGCTAGCGGGCCCGTCGGACGGCCCGGAGGAGATTGGCCGTGCGCAACCGGTCCCTTGTGACCGGCACGGAACTACTCTGGTCAGTAGGAGCTGGAACCCTTCTGCCAGATCGGAGGACATCATGATCGTCCTCGGAATCATCCTGCTCGTCGTCGGCTTCGTGGCCGGCATCTCCATCCTGTGGACCATCGGCATCATTCTGCTGGTCATCGGAGCCATCCTGTGGCTCCTCGGATCCGTCGGCCACGCGGTCGGCGGGCGGCGACACTACTGGTAGACGGCGGCCGGGCGGGCGCGCTCCACGGAGTGCCGCGCCCGGCCCGGTCTGTCGTACGAGCACTTCCCGGGCCGTGCCCGTGACGGGCGCGGCCCGGGAAGTACGCCTCGGGAAAGCCGAGGACGGCCTAGAGGCCGATGACGATCAAAGCCGTGTCGTCGGTTGCTCCCCCGGCCGGGACCAGATCCCCGAGGACCGCGTCCGCGAGGGCTTCGGGGTCGGCTCCGTGGTGGCTCGCGAGTGAGTCCGCGAGTCGGCGAAGACCGGTGTCGATGTCCTCGTGCCTGCGCTCGACGAGTCCGTCCGTGTAGAGGACGAGCACGGCGCCTTCGGTGAAGGCCGTCGTCGTCTCCGGGCGGGCGACGTGTTCGGGGCGGGCGCCCAGCGGCGGATCCGTCGCGGCGTCCAGGAACTGCACGCTGCCGTCCTCGTGCAGCAGCGCCGCGGGCAGATGTCCGGCACTGCTGTAGGTGACGGTGTTTCCGTTCCAGTCGACGACGGCCAGGAAAGCGGTGGCCGACTCGGCACCCGTCACCGACCGGGCGTACAGGCCGAGCACCTCCAGGGCCTGTGCGGGGCCTTCGGCCACTCTCGACGCCGCGCTCAGGGCGCTGCGGAGCTGGCCCATCACGCCGGCCGCGGCGAGGCCGTGACCGACGACGTCACCGACCGCCACCGCGAGCCGGCCACCGGAGAGCTCGGCCAGGTCGTACCAGTCACCGCACACGTTGAGCGCGCTGACGGCCGGCAGGTAGCGCACGGCGGCGCGGCGGTCCCCGAGCGGCCCGGGCACGGGCAGCATCGCGGCCTGGAGGGACAGGGCCACTTCGTGTTCCCGCGCGTGCGCTCGCCGCAGCTGCTCGTTGAGTTCCTGGAGCTCACTGGCCCGGCTGTAGAGCTCGGCCTCCAGGACCCGGGCGCGGCTCTCGTCCCCGGCCGCGGCGCTCCGGTCCCGGGCGCGGATGAGCTCGGTGACCTCCTCGACCCGGTGCAGCAGCAGGACCACCTTGCCGTTCCGGTCGAACACGGGCGTGTTGACCGGGCTCCAGTACCGCTCCTCCCACACACCGGGCCGGGCCGGGTCCTCCACGTCGTAGCGCTGGAGGGCCATGGCGTCCCGCTCCCCGGTGGCGGCCACCCTGCGCAGCGACGCCTCCAGGTTGCGCATCCCGCTGGCGTCCGGGTCGCCGGGATTTTCGGGGAAGGCGTCGAAGAGATAGCGGCCGACGAGGTCCTCGCGGCGGCGTCCGGTCGTGCCGAGGAACACCTCGTTGACGTCTGCGTACACGAGGTCGGTGGTGAGCAGCGCCACCGGGGCGGGCAGCGCCCGGAAGACCGCCTCGAAGTCGATGCCGGACCCGTTCACAGATGCACCTGCCCGCGTGACGCCTCTTCGATCTTGTGTTCTTCACGATAGGCGGCATCGGCGGTACGGGCCTGCCGGACGGGCCGTACGCCGGAGGGCGACCGGATGCGCAGGGCATCCGGTCGCCCTCGGGGTCAGCGGGCGGGCAGGGTCAGAGGACCGGCACCGGGTAGGTCGGGTACTCGACCCCCGAGACGTGCTGGACGACCCGGATGACCTGGCAGGAGTAGCCGAACTCGTTGTCGTACCAGAGGTAGAGGATCGCGTTGTCGCCGTCGACCTTGGTCGGGCCCGCGTCGATGATCGAGGCGTGGCGCGAGCCGATGAAGTCGCTGGAGACCGCGTCGGGCGCCGTGGTGAAGTCGATCTGGCGCCGCAGCGGCGAGGTCAGCGAGACGTCGCGGAGGTGGTCGAGGACCTCTTCGCGGGTGGTCTCGCGCCCGAGCCGCAGGCTGAGGATGGCGATCGAGACGTCCGGCACCGGCACCCGGATCGAGCTGCCGGTGATCGGCGCCTTCAGGTCCGGCAGCGCCTTGGCCACGGCGGAGGCGGCACCGGTCTCGGTGATGACCATGTTCAGCGGCGCGGAGCGGCCGCGGCGGTCCGAGCTGTGGTAATTGTCCAGCAGGTTCTGGTCGTTGGTGAACGAGTGGACGGTCTCCACGTGACCGCGCAGCACGCCGTACTCATCCGCCATCGCCTTCAGCGGCGGCACGATCGCGTTGGTGGTGCAGGACGCGCAGGACAGGATCTGCTCGTCCGGCTTGATCGTGTCGTGGTTGACGCCGTGCACGATGTTGGGCACGTCGCCCTTGCCGGGCGCGGTCAGGACGACCTTGTCGACACCGGGACGCAGGTGCTTGGAGAGGCCCTCGCGGTCGCGCCACTTGCCGGTGTTGTCGATGAGGATGGCGTTCTTGATCCCGTACGCCGTGTAGTCGACCTCCGACGGGTCGCCCGCGTAGATCACCTTGATCTCGTTGCCGTTGGCGATGATCGTGCTGTTCGCCTCGTCGACGGTGATCGTGCCCTGGAACTGGCCGTGGATGGAGTCACGGCGCAGCAGGGACGCGCGCTTGACGATGTCCTGCTCGCCGCCCTGGCGGACCACGATGGCCCGCAGGCGCAGCCCGTTGCCCGAGCCCGCCTTCTCGATGAGCAGTCGTGCGACGAGCCGCCCGATACGGCCGAAGCCGTAGAGGACGACGTCGCGCGGCTCACGGCACTCGATCTTGTTCTCACCGGTGGCGCCGATGACGGCGCCCGCGGTGAACTCCGCGACCGACAGACCGTGGTCGTCCGCCTTGTACATCGCGGCGAGCATGCCGATGTCGATCTGCGAGGGGCCCAGATCGAGGGTGGTCAGAGCCTGCAGGAAGGGCAGCGTCTCGGTGACCGAGAGCTCCTCGCCGGCTATCTGGCGGGCGAATCGGTGGGTCTTCAGAAGACTGACCACCGACTTGTTCACCAAGGAGCGGCTGTGCAGCAGGACCGTGACGTCCCGCTCGCGGTGCAGCTTCCCGATGATGGGGATCATCGACTCCGCGATCTCCTCGCGGTTCTTCCAGTTGGTGAACGAGTCGTCATTGACAGTCACAGGTTCATCTTTCGAGCTAGGCGGCGCTCATATGCTAACCCCCTCCGATTTTGATCGTTCAAGTGGTGCCCGCCGCCTGCCCGCCGTCCTGCCGCCGCCTCAGCCGACGGACCAGCGCTGCAGTGCCGAGCCCGTGTCCGGCTGCTGGGTGACGAGCGCCCCGTCGGCCGCGGACGCGGTGGTCAGCAGCAGCCCGCTGGACTGGGACCGGACGGTGTAGCCGCCACCGGAGGCCGCCGTGACGACCCAGTGCTGGTTGGCTCCGCCGGTGCAGGTCCACTGGATGACCTTGGCGCCGGCCGCCCCGGAGCTGCCGGACACGTCGGCGCACAGTTTCGACTCGCCGTTCGCGATCTGGTAGCTGCCGTCGGACTGCCGGGTGAACGTCCAGCTCTGATTGGGGCCGCTGTTCGGGCTCCAGGTGATGAGCTGGGTGCCCGGGGTCGTCGAGTGGCCGGGGTTGTCGAGGGCCTTGCCCGAGGCCGCCAGGGTGTGGCTGCCGTCGAGCGGGCCGCCCGGAGCCGAGCCGGTGGGGGTCAGGGTGAGCGTCTGCTCGGCCGCGCTGCGGGCGCCGCCGACCGCGCTGCCCGTGCTGTCGGTCCAGCTGCGGGTGGGGGTGGTCTCGGCGGAGCGGCCGGAGGCCGAGGACATCCCGAGGACCAGACCGCTGTAGCGGTTGACCAGACGGTAGGAGCCGGTGGCGGTCACGGGGACGATGAACCACTGCTGGCCGACCGTGGGCCCGCCCGTCCCGGCGGCGGCGACCGTCGGCTTGGCACCCCAGGCACGCCCGGCCTTCGAGGTGGCCGGCACGCCGAGGAGCTGTCCGGTGGAGGCGTTGGCGATGCGGTACGAGCCGTCGCCGTTCGCGGTGAACACCCAGGATTCCAGGGCCGATCCGGTGGGCGATGCACCCGAGGTGGTGGCCGCGCTCCCGGCGCTCTGGGCGAGGGCACGGCCGTCGCCGTTGGCGATCCGGTAGGCCCGGGTCACGTCCACCGGGGGCGCGGCGGGCGCCGAGGAACCGATCGTGACGTCCACGTACTCGCCGTCGGAGCCGCCCTGGCAGTCGATGGAGCAGTAGGAGCGGAAGGTCTTGCCGACGACGGTGGAGTTGGTGCGGTTCGCGCCGTCGAGGAACCAGCGGTACCACGAGTTGTTGGTGTAGCCGCCGGTGTCGCCGATCAGGCGCCACTGCTGGCTCGCCAGGTCGTCGGTGGCGTAGAAGCGCTGCGGAGCCGTCCCGTTGACGGCCTCGGGCTCGCCGATGTAGAGACCGAGATAGGCGTTGTAGGTGATGTTCATGACGAACAGCGGTGATTTGGATGGGAGTTGACCCGCCGCGATCTGCTGACTCACGGTGCCGGCGTTGGCGGGGCTGTAGTCGCCCGCAACGGGCGTGTACCCGCTGCCACTTGAGCCGTCCACGGGCACCATGTTGCTCTCCAGGCCGCCCACACCCGGCTGCGACCAGTGGCCGTCGTACCACTTCTGCCAGGAGCCCCTGGCCATCTTGGAGGAGATCGGCGCCCGTGCCACATGGGCGAGGCTGTCCTCCCAGTTGCCGCCCTTCGCGACGATCCGCGAGCCGTAGTAGACGTAGAAGTAGCCGGACGCGGGGTCGACGAACAGGCGCTGGTCGCCGTCGCCGTAGGAGTACGTCTCGTGTGGGAACTGCGCCGTGTCACCGCGTTTGGTGCTGTACGGCGAGGTGATGGCGTGGTCCTTGACGGTCCAGGTGCGGCCCTGGTCCTTGGACACCGCGTAGTCGATCGCGTCGAAGTGGATGCCGTCACCGAAGGGCGCCGGGGTGAACTCGTTGTGCACCAGCCCGTACCAGTCACCGGTGTCCGGGTCGACCCACATCCCGGACAGATCGCAGTAGTTCTTCTGCGAGTACCCCGCGTTGCCGACGGCGTACGTGGCCTCGACGCCGGTCGGGCTGTTGTTGCAGCGCCACGTGGTGTCGTTGTTCTTGTCGTTGGGGTTGGCCGGGTTCACCGCGTCGCTGATGGCGCTCGACCGGGTGGCGCTGTCCATGTCGGCGCCGGTGAAGAAGTCCCAGTACCGGGGGTCCTTCGCGCCGTACAGGGCGGCCGACTGCTGGAAGTAGAAGGTGCCGTCCTTGTCGACGTACGGCGAGGCGGGGGTGTCCGTCGGGTGCGTGTACGGCACCGGCGTTCCGACACCGATCGTGTACGTGGCGGCGGGGACGGCGACCGCCGCGGGGGGCGACACGGCGGCGGCCAGTGCCAGAGCCGCGGCGCCCACGGCCGCGGCGACTGCTCTGAAGGTGGGGGAGGACACGGGCACTCCTTCGGGTGGAGCCCACGGGTGTGGGGGCGTGCACGGCGCTCGTCGGCACCCGGCCGACCGCGTGGTGGGCAGTCTGTGCACCCCGCGAGGCACCGTCCACGGACAACCGTCGGCCGGGCTTGGACTTTTGTGCCGTCCTCCGAGGACTGCCGCCGCGGAGCTGCCGCGCCGGGCCGGGCCGGTATCCCTCCGTGCGGTCGCGCATATGCCAGACGCATACCCGCACGACAGGGGTGGGAATGCGCCATCGAAAACTGACTCGGAGCCAATGAATAAGCGCGCCGCGGCACCCTTCCCCAATGGGCACGGAAGCAGATATTCCGGACGGTGAGTTTCGATATGCCTAAAGGATGAGTAAGGTGTGGGTCGCTGTCGGTGAACCTGCGTGACCGCTCAGGCTCCGGCGGAATTCAGCATGGCTGGAATTCGTAGGGCGCAGGGTGTGGTCTGCGGGGACGGGGAGAGGATCGTGGCTGCCGGCTCGTTCGAGGGACACTACGTGTGGCATCCGGCGGCCGACGATCGCGAGCTGGCGCGGGCGTGCACGGACGTGCGCGCCGGACGATACCTGGGTGCGCACAACGTCCTCCAAGAGGCGCGCGGCAACTGGGAGTTGAGGGCCCATCGCTCCCTGGTGCTCGCGTCGGAGGCGGCCGACTCCGACCTCGCGGAACGCTGGATGGCGGAGGAACCCGGCCCGGAGGCGGCCCTGTTGGGGGCGCGGGTGGCGATGATCCGCGCGCTGCGGATGGCGGACGCGGGCGACTCGCGGGCCGACGCCCTCCTGCGCATAGCACAGGCGGCCTGCGTGCGGGCGGCCCGACTGCTGCCCACCGATCCCACCCCGTGGGTGGCCCAACTCGCCCTGGCCCGTATCGATGGGCCCCGCGACCCCGCCCCCCGGGGGCTCCTGACCGCGCCCGCCGGCCCCTGGCAGATGTTCTCGCACGTGCTGCGGCTCGACCCCTGGCACCGCGAGGCCCACCACCGCTTTCTGGCCTGCTTCTTCACCCGGTACGGCGGTTCGGCGAGCGCGCGGTGGGACGTCGCCTCCTTCCTCAGCCACCGGGCACCCGCGACCTCCGCGCTGCGGCTGCTTCCGCTGGTCGCGCTCGTCGAGGACTACGATCCGAAGGCACTGCTCGCGGATCACACCTGGCAGCAGCCGCAATGGGCCACGACCACCCTCGGCATTTACCACAACTGGTTTCCCCAGGCGGCGAGTTACCCCTTCACACCGGTCCTCGATCTCGCCTATCTGGCGCACGCCCTGTTCATGGCGAAGCGCGAATTCGAAGCACGGGAAGTCCTCACGGCCATGGGCCCCTACGCCTCGCGCATGCCCTGGAGCGTGTTCGGCGATCCCGGGGAACAGCTGACCAGGGCCCGGCGCTCCTGCGGCCTCCCGACCCCCGCACCGGCCTGACCACCACCGGGCGACAACGGCCCGGCCGCGAGACCCACGCGTCTTTTCATCCCCGAGGAAAGGTTGCCACTGTGTCCGAGCAGAAGTCCCGCACCCGCCCACCCGGCCAAGCCAGAGAAACATCCGTGGCACTGGACGACGACGCCACTCTGCATGCGATGGGATATCCGCGGAAACTTACCCGGAGATTCCATGCCTTCGACAATTTCGCCATATCCTTCACCATCATCAACATAATCTCCGGAATTTTCTCCGCATTCGGTTTCGGAATGGGTGCCGGTGGCCCCCGGATTCTTGTCTTCGGCTGGATCGGCGTCTCCGTCATGGTGCTGTTCGTGGGCGCCGCGATGGGTGAAATCGCCTCCGCCTACCCCACCAGCGGCGCCCTGTACTTCTCCGCGGGGAAGCTCGCCAAGCGACACCGCGGCGCCTGGTCCTGGTACACGGGATGGCTCAACTTCGTCGGCCAGGTCGGCGGCACGGCCGCGACCAACTACGCCGCCGCCACCTTCATCCAGGCGTTCATCACCATGCAGTGGCCCTCCTACGAGGGCACGCCGCAGGAGACCGTCGGCATCGCCACGGCGATCCTGTTGCTCCAGGCGCTCGCCAACACCTACACCGTGCAACTGGTCGCCGTGGTGAACCGGATCTCCGTGTGGTGGCTCCTGATCGGCATGGTGGTGATCGTCGTCGCGCTCACCGTGAAGCCCGCCTCGCACCAGCCGGTCTCGTTCGCGACGCACTTCGTCAACAGCACCGGCTTCGACAACGGCCTGTACGCCGCGATGCTCGGACTGCTCGTCACGAGCTGGACGTTCACCGGCTTCGACGGCAGTTTCCACATGTCCGAGGAGACGGTCCAGGCCACCGTCAACACGCCCAAGGGCATCATGCGCGCGATCATCTACTCGGCCCTCGCCGGGCTCGTCCTGATGCTCGCCCTGGTGTACGCGATCCGGGACTACGCGGCCGAGATCGGCGCGGCCGCGCCCCCCGTGCAGATCCTCGTCGACGCGCTCGGCATGGGCACCGCCAAGCTGCTCCTGCTGATCGTGATCGGTGCCATGCTCTTCTGCGGCCTGGCCAACATGACCAGCAACACCCGCCAGATCTTCGCCTTCTCGCGCGACGGCGCGATGCCCGGCTCGCGCTGGTGGCACTCGGTCTCGCTGCGCACCCGTACGCCCGTGAAGGCCGTGTGGCTCGCCGCGGCCTGTGCGCTCGTGCTGATCATTCCGGGCTGGTGGTCGCACACCGCCTTCACCGCCATCGTCAGCGTCAACGTGGTGGGCCTGTACCTGGCGTACGGCGTGCCCATCTTCCTGCGGCTGCGGCTGAACGACTTCCAGCCCGGCCCGTGGAACCTGGGCCGCTGGGGCAGGCCGGTCGCGGCGATCGCCGTGATCTGGATCGTGCTCAGCAGCGTGCTGTTCATGCTGCCGCAGGTCTCCCCCATCACCGTCGACTCGTTCAACTACGCGCCGATCGCGCTGGGCGTGGTGCTGCTCATCGCCACCGTCTGGTGGTTCGCGACCGCTCGGCGCCGCTTCCAGGGGCCGGTCAGCTACGGCAGCCCCGACGAGGTGGCCGCGATGGACCTCATCTGACGCCTTGCAACCCGCCCGCAACCCCGGGCATGGTGAGCTGAGGCTGCCTGACCGTGCGGCACGGCCCGTCCTGGGCCGCCGCGCGGACAGGAGGAGCGAGGGAGAGATGACGCCCGCTGACCGCCCGGACCCGGCCGGACCTCGGACGGCCGAAGTCGGTGAGGCCGCCGGCCCCGTTGAACCCGTCGGACCCGTTGAACTCACGCCCACGGCAGGCGAGTTGCTGCGGAAGCTGCACGCGGCCCACGGCCCTCTGATGTTCCATCAGTCGGGCGGCTGCTGCGACGGCAGCGCTCCCATGTGCTACCCGGCGGGTGAGTTCCGCACCGGCGGTTCCGACGTTCTGCTGGCGTCCCTCGCGGTGGCCGGCGTCGAGGAGCCCGTGCCGTTCTGGATGTCGACGAGTCAGTACGAGCTGTGGCGGCACACCCGGCTGATCGTCGACGTGGTGGAGGGCCGCGGCAGCGGGTTCTCCCTGGAAGCGCCGGAGGGGGTGCGGTTCCTCATCCGGTCGCGCCTGATCTGAACCCGCCGCCGCCCGCTCGTCAGCCCCGGTCGCGCACGGCCACGATGCCGTTGAACACGCCGATGTAGGCGGTGCCGTCCGGCCCGATGGTGATCGGGGCCCAGTTGTTGTCGTAGGCGGGGCCGGTGCCGGTGAGCTTCTTCCAGCGAACGGCTCCGGTCCGGAAGTCGACGGCGGTCAGGTACCAGGCGTCGATGCCGAGCGCGTTGGGCTCCTTCTCGTAGAAGTACACGAGCCCGTTGGCGGTGGACAGCTTCGGCACCACGGAGGGCGAGCGGACCGCGCTCTGCCACACCGTGTCGCAGCCGCTGCCGTCCGCGCGCACGTCGATCCGGGTGGCACCGCCGACGACGCTGCGGCCGAAGGTGAGCGAAGTCAGGTTCTCGTAGCCGTAGTTGTTCTCCACCACGAGGCTGTTGCCCCAGCTGATGAGGGAGTTGTCGGTGGTCGACCGCCCGGAGCCGAAGACGGGAATCCGGCACACCTCGCGCTGCCCGTCCGGCACGTCGTTGCCACGCCGGTAGACGACGACGTTCATCCGGTCGTCGGCGTTGTCGGTGATCGCCGCATAGCCGTCGCCGAACAGATCGGGTGTGGTGCCCGAACCCTGGTTCACGGAGCCGGGCTTGGTGCCGGTCCCCCGGTCATAGGTCTGGCGCCACTGCACGACGGGGGTGCCGTCGGCGGCGGCCCGGAAGCTGTAGAGGGCGTGGTCGGAGACGATGGACACGCCGTCCTCGGCCACCGAGAAGGAGTTCTGGATCTCCTCGCCGGCCAGCCGGACGGAGCGGACGGCCCCGGTGGCCGGGTCGACCGTGCCGACGCGGCCGAGCCGGGTCACCCACCAGATGCGCCCCTGCCAGTCGGGCATCACGGACGTCACCGGGTCGCAGGTGCCGGTGGGGAAGAGGTTGGTCCAGCTGACGCAGTCGTGCGGCACCACGCCGCCGAGATCCCAGTCGTCGTCGACCGCGAAGGCCCAACTGCCGTCCGCCGCCTGGCTGTGGGCGATCCGAAGGATGTGGTGGCGGGAGTCGGCGAGGACCACCCGGTCCTGGTTGTCGAGGTAGAAGTAGGCGCCGCCCGAGGTGTCCTTGAAGATCTTCTCGAAGTCGAGCCGGGTGATGGCCTCGACGGTGGAGGAGCGCTGCGGCAGCTGGTACTCGGCGAGGGTGGCCAGGCTGTGCGGGTCCAGGAGCTTCAGCTTGAAGCCCTGGAAGGTGCCGCAGACGGTGAGGAGCCGGCCCGCCGCGTCGAAGGTGGCGGTCGCGCACTCGCCGCCCAGCGGTGCGATCTGCTCGCTGGTGACCTGGGGGTCGCGGCCGAGCGGCCCGGAGTAGGGGTGGGTCCCGCTCCCCCAGGAGTCGCCGTGCATCCCGTTGCGGCCGTTGGCCGCCATGAACGGGTTCTGGGCGGGGGCCGGGGCGGGGACCGGCTGCGCGGTCGCGGGGGCGCCCTCGTACGGGCTGACCAGGCGGTGTCCGGGCGCCTTCGGTATCTCGGCGGCCAGGGCCCCGGCCGGGCCCACGAGGGTGCTCGCGCAGAAGGCGAGCGTCAGGGCCAGTGCGCGGGCGAGCGCTCTGCGGGACATGCGGCTCCTTGGGGTGCGTACCTACGACGGTCGTCGCGCCGCCACCGGACGTTAGGGGCCGCCGCGTGAAGTGTCCATGGAAGGTGAGGCTGTTTCATGTTTGCTTCACGTGTACGCAACACGACTTCGCCGAGGCCCAGTTGAGCCTTCACCCGGCGAGCCGGCGCTCCAATGGGGTGCGGAAGCTCGGTTTGATCCGCACGTCGGCGAAGAACGCGGCGATCCGGGCCGCCTCGCCGTCGATCGCGGCGCGGGCCTCGCGTCCCACCCCGTCCGTCGTCAGGAGTTCCGTGACGATTTCGCCGTCACCGCGCTGAGCCCACCCGCCCACGATGCGCCCGTCGCACCACACGCTGGGCCCGATGTTGCCGTTGGTGTCGAAGAGTTCGGACTTGTGGTCGACGTCGAAGTACCAGTCGCGCTCGCGCCAGCCCATCGGCGTGGGGTCGAGCGCGGGGAGCAGCGCCACCCAGGGTTCGGACTCGGCGGGCGCTTCGAGGTGGGCGGGCAGCGCATGGCCGGGTCCGGAGTCGAGGTCCACCTCCACCGCCTCCGAACGGGCCAGCGCCTTGCGGGTGTCGGTGAGGGTCCAGCCCGTCCACCACTTGACGTCCTCGGTGGTGCACGGGCCGAAGGCCGCCAGGTACCGGGCGGCCAGGTGGGCCTTCGCCTCGTCCAGGGGCAGTTCGGGGTGCGGCTCGGCGGGGATCCAGCGGTACTGACTGGAGGCCCAGGTACCCAGCGGGCGGCCGCGCCGGATGCGGCCCTCGGCGGCCATCACCCCGAGGAAGCGGCTGGTGATGCGGGGCCGGGCCTCGTACGGCTTGCCCTCGGACTGCACGATCTGCGCCTTCAGGTCCGGTACCGCATCGGACAGTTGTGCCGCCGTCGCCTCCCCGCGTCCGGCCAGCGCGGCCAGGACCGCCGTCTCGGTCTCGGCGAACCAGCGGTCGTCGAAGCCGAGTTGCTCCTGGATGACCTTCGCGAGGTTGCGGCGCTCGCGCGCGGCCACGGCGCGCGCGGTCGAGGCGTCCACGACGGGGGCGAGCTCGCGCGGCACCACGAACATGGTGCGCCGCATGCAGAGCATCCGCACCAGCGTGTGGTCCTCGTACAGCGCGCGTTCCAGGTCCGCCACGGACGGTTCCTTCAGGCGCGCGGCGACGGACAGGTACACCGACGCGGGGTCGGTGGCGTGCAGCGCGAGCACCGCATCGGCGACCGCCTCCGGGGCGCTCGCGCGGGCGGCCGGCGCGAGCAGGTGGCGGGCGCCGACGCGAGCACGCCGCTGCTCGTCGGTGATCTTCGGGCGGACCTGGGTCATGGCTTGAGGCTACCGACCACACCCGCCGTCGCGTTGAGCCCGTCCTGGATGGTGGCCGCCATGCTGGTACCGGCGAGGAAGAAGCCGAGCAGGGCGCAGACCACTGCGTGCGAGAGCTTGAGCCCGCCGCTCCTCAGGAAGATCACCGCGAGGACCACGAGCAGCAGGACCACCGAGATCGAAACAGCCATGACGAGCCTCCTCCGCCGCGCCGGATTCGCGGCATTCGGGCGACAGTGTGGCGGAGGGGAAGCCACCGACCGGCTCAAGACGTGTCCGCCGTACGGGTGTTGACTGCCTGTGACCCCGCCTGCCCGGCGTGGGCGTGCCGACGGAAGGCGCCCCGGCCCGCGGGTCCACCGGCGTTGGACCACTCCCCCTGCGCCGGACAGCGTCGCCGGGAGCCGCCGCTCATGCCGCCGAGGGCGCCGCCCAGCTGACCGTGCGGTCGCACCAGCGATCGAGGAGCACCTGGTCGTGACCGACGGCCAGCAGGGAGGCCTTGGTCTCGCGGCGGTAGGCCTCGACCGCCGCGACCAGGGCGGCCGTGGTCGAGGCGTCCAGCATGGCGGTCATCTCGTCGCAGATCAGCAGGCGGGGGCGGAGCACCAACGCCCTTGCCAGGCAGGCACGTTGGAGCTGCCCATCGCTGACCTCGTGGGCGCCCCGGGTCAACAGGTCGCCGCCGAGGCCCACCGCGTGGGCGAGTTCGTCGACCCGCTCGCGGATCTCGATGCGGCGTCCGGTCGCCTTGAGCGGCTCGGCGATCAGGTCGCGCAGCCTGAGCCTCGGGTCGGCGGACTGCCGGGGCGACTGGAAGACCACGCCCACGGTGGTGCGCAGGGCGCGCGGTGCGCGGTGGCGGTAGTCGTGGACGGTGGTGCCGTCGAGGACGACGGTTCCGGCGTCGGGGCGGTGCAGCAGGGCGGCGACCCGGGCGAGCGTGGACTTGCCGCAGCCGCTGGGGCCGAGCAGGCCGACCGCCTCGCCGCGGGCCACGGCCAGGCTCACGTCCCGCAGGACGGGCTTGCCCCGCTCGTAGCCGGCGGTGATGTTGCTGAGCTCAAGCACGGCTGGGGTCCTCCGCGGGGGCGTGGTGGCAGGCGGTCCGGCCGTCGAACCGCGGCTGGGTGCCGCAGAGCGCGTCGGCCCGCTCGCAGCGAGGTGCGAAAGCACACCCCGCCGGGAGGTCCCCCAACTCCGGCGGCATACCGGGAATCGGCCTGAAGGAACGTTCCGGCAGGGCATCGAGCAGACCACGAGCGTACGGGTGCCGGGGACCCGGCTCGCCGAAGAACCTGGTGGCATCGGCGAGTTCGACGATACGGCCCGCATACATCACGGCGACCCGGTCCGCGATCCGGGCGGCCGCCGCGAGGTCGTGCGTGATCATCAGCAGCGCCCGGCCCTCGTCGACGGTGCGGCGCAGTTCGTCGGCCGTGCGCTCGACCAGGGCCCGGTCGAGGCCGGTGGTCGGTTCGTCGGCGAGCAGCAGGGGCGCGTCGCCCACCAGGGCGAGGGCGGTCGCGGCGCGCTGGGCCAGGCCGCCGGACAGCTCGTGCGGGTAGCGGTCGAGGTGGTCGGCGGGGAAGGCGGCCCGCTCGGCCGCGGCCCGCGTCGCGAGGCCCGTCCGCTTGCGCGGGACCGGCGTCAACTCCCGCACGGTCTCCGCCAGTTGACTGTGCACCGTCCGTACGGGCGTGAGGTGGGCGGCCGGGCTCTGCGGTACGAGGCCGATGCGCCGGCCCCGTATCGTGCGGGCCAGCGAGCGCTCGCCGGCGGTGAGCAGGTCCGTACCGTCGTCGAGCAGCGCCGCGCCGTCGAGGCCCGCGTTGGCGGGCAGCAGACCGAGCAGCGCGGAGGCCAGGACCGACTTCCCGCAACCGCTCTCGCCGACGAGGGCGAGGCACTCCCCCGCCGCGAGGTCGAAGGAGGCGTCGGTGACGGCGGCGACGTGCGCGCCGCCCCGCATGCGGAAGCGTACGGAGAGGTTCCGCACGGACAGCGCGGGTGCCGCGGGGTCCGCCCCGTCCGGGATCGCTCGGGCGGTCACAGCATCAGCTCCGATCGGCGACGCGGGGCGAGCCGGTCCCGCCAGGCACCGGCGAGGCCCGCGATGGCGAGGGTGGGCACGATCAGGAGGAGGCCGGGGAACAGGGTGGGCCACCAGTCCCCCGCGAGCAGCGAGCCGCGCGCGCTCTGTACGAGGTTGCCGAGGCTCGCCTGGTGGGCGGGCAGCCCGAGGCCGAGGAAGGACAGGGCGGACTCGTGCCACATGGCGTGGGGCACCATGAGAACGGCGGCCAGTGCGGCTTGCGGCAGCACCCCGGGCAGCAGGTGGCGCACGGCGACCCGCCGGCGCGAGGCGCCGCCCGAGATCGCCGCGTCGATGTAGGGCCGGGAGCGCAGCGACAGGATCTCGGAGCGGACGATGCGGGCCGTGGACAGCCAGTGGGTCAGCGCGACCGACACCACCACCGGCCAGACACCGGGGCGGAACATCGCCACCACGAAGATGCCGAGCAGCAGGTGCGGCACGGACGAGAAGGTGTCGACGAGCCGCATGAGGACCCGGTCGGTCCAGCCGCCGAACGCGCCGGCGATCGCGCCCACGGCGGTGCCGATGAGCGTGGCGGCGAGCGCCGCGACGACTCCGACCAGCAGCGAGACCCGCAGCCCGTACACACAGCGAAGGAGCAGATCGCGGCCGACGTCGTCGGTGCCGAACGGGTGCTGCCAGGAAGGGGGTTGAAGCTTGCGGGCCAGGTCCACGGCCTGCTCGTCGAGCTGGACGAGGGGCGGCACGAGGAGCACGGCGAGCACGACGGCCGCCATGACGGCGGCCGAGGCCCCTACGCGCAGGGTGCGGGTCGACCGGTTCGGGCGGATGTCACGGACGGGGCGGACCGCACGGATGGAGCGGATGTCAGCCATCGAATCCCACCCTCGGGTCGGCGAGTCCGTACAGGAGGTCGGAGAGCAGGTTGCCGAGGAGCACCGCGACCGTCGCGAGCACCGTGAGGGCGGCGAGCAGCGGGAAGTCGACCGAGGTCGCGGCCTGCACGGTGGCGGCGGCGATGCCGGGCCAGCTGAACACCGTCTCGACGAGCAGCGCGCCGGTGATCAGTTCGGGCACCCGGGAGCCGATCAGGGTCAGCATGGGGAGCATCCCGGAGCGCAGGGCGTGCCCGGTCAGGACGGTGCGTTCGGCGAGGCCGCGCGCCCGCGCCCCGCGCACCGGGTCCTCCGCGAGCGCGTCGCCCACTCCCTGGCGTACGTACAGGAAGAACCAGGGCAGTTGGGAGAGGCCGAGCACGGCGGCCGGGAGCACGAGGTGGCTCAGGACCTGCCCGGCGGTGACGGTGTCGCTCGCGGTGTCGGTGAGGCCGCCGGACGGCAGCGCGCCGAGCTTGAGGGCGAACAGCCAGATGGCGAGCAGCCCGAGCCAGAAGGCGGGGGCGGCTTCGAGGGTGTAGGCGGCGGAGCTGACGCAGCGGTCGAGGAGGCCGCCGCGACGGCGCCCGGCGAGTACCCCGAGGGCGGTGCCCAGCAGGATCGCGAGGACGAACGCGGTCGCGGCGAGCAGCGCCGACCAGCCGAGGCGCTCGGCGACGACATCGGCGACGGGCTGGCGCAGCACGCTGGAGTCGCCGAGGTCGCCGGTGAGGGCCGAGGTGATCCAGTCCCACCAGCGGTGCACGAACGGCTGGTCCGCGCCGAGGTTGGCGCGCAACTGGTCCAGGTCCGACTGCGAGGCGGTGAGCCCGGCGGTGCCCGCGTACGCCTTGACGGGGTCGAAGGGGGAGGCGGCGGCGACCGCGAAGACGCCGAAGGTGACGGCGAGCAGGACGGGGACGGCGGACAGCATCCGCCGTCCCGTCATGCGGGCCATCGCCCTCCAGGGGAGGCGCCGGTTCACTTCTTCGGCGCCCACTTCTCGACGTTCCACCAGGGCCCGGAGGCGAGTCCGTGGTCGTGCGGTTCGACCTGGGTGGACAGGCCGTCCCAGGTGTCGTTGACGACGTAGAGGTGGTCGATGTGGGTGAGGAAGGTGTAGCCGGGGTTCTTCACGAGTTCGCGCTGGACGGTGTCGTACGCGGCCTTGCGGACGGCCCGGTCCCCGCTGCGACGGCCGTCGTCGAGGGCCTTGTCCACGGTGGGGTCGGCGAAGGAGGCCATGTTGTTGAAGCCGTCGCCCGCGAGAGAGGACTTGAGCAGGTTGTACTGGTCGAAGTCGGGGTCGCCCGGGGAGCCGCCGCCGGCGAGGACCGCGTCCTGCTTCATCCGGGGCTCGATGACCTCCCAGGTGCCGGACTGGGTGGTGACGGCGATGCCCGCCTTCTTGGCGTCGGAGGCGAAGGCGAGGGCGTGGTCCTGACGGAGCTTGTCGCCCGACAGGTACCAGAGCGGGAACGCGGCCTTGACGCCGTCCTTCTCGCGGATTCCGTCGGCCCCCGGCTTCCAGCCCGCGTCGTCCAGGAGCCGCTTGGCGCGGTCGAGGTCGTGGGCGCGTTCGGTGCCGGCCGCGAACCACTCGCTGCCGGTCGGCACCGGACCGTAGGCGGGCTTGCCCGCGCCTTCCAGGATGCGGTCGACCATGGCCTCGCGGTCCACGGCGAGGTCGAGGGCGCGGCGCACGGCGGTGTCGCCGGCGACCTTGTTGCCGGTGGGCAGGGTGACGTTGCGGTAGTCGTACGTCTTGGCCGTGTACGTCTTCTTGCCCCGGTCGCCCTTGAAGGTGTTGGCGAGGTTCGGCGGCAGGATCGCGCCGTCGAGGTCGCCCGCGCGCAGTCGCGTGGCGCGGACGTCGTCGTCCTTGATGACCGCCATGGTGAACTTCTTCACCGCGGGGGCGCCGCCCCAGTACGTGGGGTTGGCCGCGAAGGTGATCTTCTCGCCCTTCGACCACTTGGCGAGGGTGTACGGCCCGGTGCCGACGGGCGCCCGGGAGAAGGCGCCCGAGTTGACGTCCTGCTGGGCCGCGACGTGTTCGGGGACGACGGGCAGCACGGTCCGCTCGGCGAACGGCGCGTAGGGGTACTTGAGGGTGAAGACCACCGTGTCGTCGCCCTGGGCCTCGACGGACTTCACCGCGTCGAGCTCGCCCTTGGACGGGTTGTTGGTCTTCGGGTCGAGGATCTTGGTGTAGGTGAAGACGACGTCCTTGGCCGAGAACGGCTTGCCGTCGCTGAACTTCACGCCCTGGCGCAGCTTGTACGTGTAGGTCAGCCGGTCGGCGCCGACCTCGGGCAGCGCGGTGGCGAGCGCGGGCCGCAGCTTCATGCCGGCGTCGAAGGTGAGGAGGCCGTCGAACAGCTTGGAGTTGCCGTCCTTGCCGTAGCCGAGGAGCGGGCTGAGCGTCTCGGGCTCGTAGGCGATGCCGACGACGGCGGAGTCCTTCTTCCCGCTCCCGCCCGATCCACCACCCGGATTCGAGCAGGCACCCGCGCCCACGGCGAGCGCCCCGGCCAGCACGGCGGCGGCCGTGGCACGTATGGAACGGGCGGTCATGCGGCCCACACCCCTTGCTGAAGATCAACTGCTATTGCGAACAAATCGCAATTAAACCTCTGCGTAAAGGGCTGGTCAAAAGCGGACGGCCCCGGTCCAGCTGAAGGAGTGGACCGGGGCCGGCCGGGGCGAGGGCGGAGGGCGGCTACTCGCCGGTGGCGCCGTCGAGGGCCTCGCGCAGCAGATCGGCGTGGCCGTTGTGGCGGGCGTACTCCTCGATCATGTGGGTGAGGATGTAGCGCAGGGATATGCTCTCGCCCCTGAACTCCACAGTCTCATCGAGGGAGTTGACGGCGTTCGCCGCGGACCGCGAGTCCTCGCAGGCAGCCCGCCAGGCCGCGAACGCCTCGTCCGCGTCGGCGTCCTCGACGTCGAACTCGCCGAACTCCCCGGCGGCGGTGCGCGGCCAGTACGAGGTGAGCCGCTCACCGCCCAGGACGAGCCGGAACCAGCTCCGCTCGGTCTCGACGGCGTGCCGTACCAGGCCGAGCAGGGTGAGGCCCGAGGTCGGCACGGCCCTCGTCCTCAGCTGCCGCG
The DNA here is from genome assembly GCF_014650455.1 of Streptomyces xanthochromogenes. Lineage (GTDB taxonomy): Bacteria > Actinomycetota > Actinomycetes > Streptomycetales > Streptomycetaceae > Streptomyces > Streptomyces xanthochromogenes. The sequence continues at coordinate 475,291 of NZ_BMUZ01000004.1, forward strand.
GGCCGAGTCCCGCACACTTCCAGGCGAGGGTCTCGCGTTGGTGGTCGAGGAACGCGGTCAGCGACGTACGGTCGTCGGCCGTCTTGGAAGGCGCGGTGCGCCGGTGCTCGCTCATCGGCCGATCATGTCCATCGCGCGGCCGGTCCGGCGTTCCCGTCCGCGGGATGGACGGGAACGCCGGGATGTCCGTCAGGGCGCCCGCAGGTCGACCAGGTCCGCGATGCCCGCCCGGTGTTCACCCGCCGAACCGAGCGCGATCTGGGCCGACTTGGCGCGCTTCAGATAGAGGTGGGCAGGGTGCTCCCACGTCATGCCGATGCCGCCGTGGAGCTGGACGCACTCCTCGGCGGCGTGCACCGCGACCCGGGCGCAGTACGCCTGGGCGACCGCCGCCGCGAGCGGCGCCTCGGGGCTGCCGGTCGCGAGCGCGTCGGCGGCGTTGCGGGCGGCGGCGCGCGCCGAGACGACCTCCAGCCAGAGCTGCGCCATCCGGTGCTTGAGCGCCTGGAAGGAGCCGACCGGCCGGTTGAACTGCTTGCGCTCGCGGGTGTACGACACCGTCTCGGTCAGGCACCACTCGGCGACCCCGAGCTGTTCGGAGGCGAGCAGCCCGGCCCCGGCGAGCAGCCCCCGGCGCACCGCGGCGAGCGTGGCGTCCGGCCCGGCGAGCAGGGTGCCGCGCAGACCGTCGAGGCTGACGGCGGCGAGCGGGCGGGTCAGGTCGAGCGGGGTGAGCGCGACGACCGTGGCCTCGGCGGCGTCCACCGCGTACAGGCCCTCGCCCGTCGGCACGAGCAGCACATCGGCGGTGGCGGCGTCCGCGACCGCGGAGACGGTCCCGGTCAGCGTCTCCGGCAGCCGCACCGCGTACGGCCCCGCCGAGAACGGCACGACGAGGGCCGCGGTCCGATGCCCCGACGCCAACTCGCGTACGAGGGACGCCACTTCCTCGTTCGCGTCCCCCAGTGCGAGGAGGGTCTCGGTGGCCATGACGGCGCTGGTGAGGAACGGTACCGGAGCCACCGACCGTCCGATCTCCTCCAGGACCACCGCGGCCTCGCGGTGCGAGGCGCCCTGTCCACCGAGCTTCTCGGGCACGAGCAGCCCCGCCAGCTCCATGCCCGCGCCGAGCGCTCGCCACAGCTCCCGGTCACAGGGCGTGTCCGACTCCGCACGGGCCAGGGCAGCGGGAGTGTCGGTGCGGTCGGCGAGCAGGGAGCGCACGGCCGCCCTGAGGTCGTCCTCGGCCTCGGAATACAGCAGGTCCGGGGTTGCTTCTTCGGCGGTCTGTGCTGTCATCGGGCCAGGTCCTTCCAGGCGACGTCCTTGTCGTTGCGCGGCTCGGCGGGCAGGCCCAGTACGCGTTCGGCGACGATGTTGAGGAGCACTTCGCTCGTGCCGCCCTCGATCGAGTTGCCCTTCGAGCGCAGATAGCGGTAGCCGGCGTCACGGCCGGTGAAGTCGACGAGCTCGGGCCGGCGCATGGTCCAGTCCGAGTACAACAGGCCGTCCTGGCCGAGGAGTTCGACCTCCAGGCCGCTGATCTCCTGGTTGAGGCGGGCGAAGGCCAGCTTCATGCCGGAGCCCTCGGGGCCCGGCTGGCCCGCGACGAGCTGCTGGCGAAGGCGTTCGCCGGTGAGCCGGGCGACCTCCGCCTCCACCCACAGGCTGAGCAGCCGCTGGTGCAGGTCGTGGGTGCGCAGCTCGGGCCGCTCCCGCCAGGCGCGGGCGACCGGGCCGATCATGCCGCCCTCGCGCGGGATGCGCATGCCGCCGATGGAGACCCGCTCGTTCATGAGGGTGGTCTGGGCGACCTTCCAGCCCTCGCCGACCTCGCCGAGCCGGTGGGCGTCGGGGATGCGCACCCCGGTGAGGAAGACCTCGTTGAACTCGGCCTCGCCGGTGATCTGCCGCAGCGGCCTGACCTCGACGCCGGGGTCGGTCATGTCGCAGATGAAGTAGCTGATGCCCCGGTGCTTGGGCAGGCCGGGGTCGGTGCGGGCGATGAGGATGGCCCAGCGGGCCAGATGGGCGCTTGAGGTCCACACCTTCTGCCCGTCGACCACCCAGTCGTCGCCGTCGCGCACCGCGCGGGTGCCGAGCGCGGCGAGGTCGGAGCCCGCGCCGGGCTCGCTGAACAGCTGGCACCAGACCTCCTCGCCCACCCACAAGGGACGCAGGAAGCGCCGCTTCTGCTCTTCGGTGCCGTACGCGAGGACGGTGGGCGCGGCCATGCCGAGGCCGATGCCGATCCGGCGGGGGTCGTTGTCGGGTGCCCCCGCGGCGGCGAGTTCGGCGTCGACGACGGCCTGGAGCGAGCGCGGCACATCGAGGCCGCCGAGGCCTACCGGGTAGTGCACCCAGGCGAGCCCTGCGTCGAAGCGGGCCTTGAGGAAGTCGAGCGGTTCCGTGGCGGCAGGGGGGTGCGCTTCGAGCAACTCGCGGGTAAGGGTGCGCAGTTCGGCTGCATCGGTCATCGGGCGGCTCCGTCCGGGAGGACGACCACTCGGCCGGTGGTCGTGCCGTCGGCGACGCGCTGCACCGCGGCCGCGGCGTCCTTCAGCGGGACCCGCTCGCTGATGAGCGGCTTGATCGCGCCCTCGGCCGCGAGCCGGGTGAGCTGCTGGTGGCAGCGTGCGATCGAGTCCGGGTCCTTTTGTGCGTACAGGCCCCAGTGCAGTCCGACGATCGAGTAGTTCTTCACCAGGGCGTGGTTGAGCGCGGGCGCCGGGACCGATCCGCCGGCGAAGCCGACGATCACGATCCGGCCCTCGAAGGCGACGCACTTGGCGGACTTGGCGTAGGCGTCACCCCCGACCGGATCGTAGATGACATCGGCGCCTCGTCCCGCGGTGGCCTCCTTCACCGCGGCCACGATGTCGTCGGTGCGCCGGTCGATGACCAGGTCGCAGCCCAACTCGCGTGCCACGGCGGCCTTCTCGGCCCCGCCGACGACGCCGATGACACGGGCCCCGGCGGCCTTGCCGAGCTGCACGGCGGCGCTGCCCACTCCCCCGGCGGCGGCGTGCACGAGCAGCGTCTCGCCCGCCTGGAGGTGGGCCCTGCGGTGCAGCCCGAACACGCCGGTCTGGTAGCCGATGTGCAGGGCCGCGGCCTCGGCGTCGTCGAGCGCCTCGGGCGCGGGCAGCAGGGCCGTCTCGTCGGCGACGACGTACTCGGCGAGTCCGCCGTGCGGCAGTGCGGGGTTGGCGATCACCCGGCGGCCGTCCTCCGTCTCCCCGCAGATCTCCACACCCGGAGTGAACGGCAGCGGCGGCCGGATCTGGTACTGGCCGCGGCAGAGCAGCGCGTCGGGGAAGTTGATGTTCGCGGCACGGACCCGCAGCAGCACCTGGCCGGGGCCGGGCTCGGGCCGGTCGACCTCGTCGAGCCGCATCACCTCGCCCGGCTCGCCGTTCTCGTGCACTCGCCATGCCTGCATTCGGGGCCTCCACACGCCGGACGCGATGCGGCCGCGCACCGCTGAGTACGTTCCGCATCGCTGAGTACGTTGCACTGCTCCAGGGCATACTAAGCGGTCGCTTGCTTCCGGGGAAAGAGCTCGCCGGATCGGGCCCGGCCCGCGGGCCCGGTGCCTCCGGGCCCCGGCCCGCCCCGGCGGCGGGAGCTCCTCGCCTCCGCACGCCCGACCACCGCGCGGCCCTGGTGGTTTGTGGCGGCACCCGGTACAGATACGCCATGGATGCAGCCGCACCACCGCCGCGCCCCCCGCACCCCGGGCTGCCCGCGCCTCCCCCGCTCGGAACGTGCGCGCTGCCCCCGGGCACGTACGACGGCAGCGTCGTCCTGGTCACCGGGGGCGGGTCGGGGCTCGGCAAGGCGATGGCCGCCGAGTTCGCGCGGCTCGGCGCCGACCTCGTGATCGTGAGCCGCTCGGCGGACCGGCTCAAGGCCGCGCAGGAGGAGCTGGCCGGGCTGGGCGGGCGGGTCGTGACGGCGGTGTGCGACATCAGGGAGCCGGAGCGGATCGCCGAGGTCTTCGACGCGGCCGAGTCGGCGCTCGGCCCGCCGTCCGTCCTGGTGAACAACGCGGCCGCCAACTTTCCTTCTCCTGCTGAGGACTTGTCGCCGAATGCCTGGCGCGCGGTCCTCGACATCACGCTGACCGGAACCTGGTTCATGACGCGCGAGTTCGGCCGCCGCCACCTCGCGGCCGGAACCCCCGGCTCGGTGATCGACATCGGCGCCTCGTACGCCTGGACCGGCGGCCCGGGCCACGCCCACTCGGCGGCGGCGAAGGCGGGCGTACGCAATCTCGTCGAGACCCTGGCCGTGGAGTGGGGCCCGTACGGCATTCAGGTCAACGGTCTGGTGCCCGGCCTGATGCCGCACCCGGATCTGCCCGAGTCGATCCTGCGCGGCCTCGACCGTGCCGCGGACGAGGGTGAACTCGCCCTACGTCAGCCTGCGTTGAGAGTCGGACTGCCGCGCGAGCTCGGCTGGGCCGCCACCTTCCTCGCCTCTCCGTACGCCCGTTTCATCAGCGGTCACACCCTGGTGGTGGACGGGGCGAACTGGCAGCGGCGCGCCCTGGTGACGCCGCCGGTGAACAGCGTGCGCGAGCAGCTCGGCCGCGGGCCGTTCGGGCAGTAGCGCCGCGGCCGCCCGCTCACTTCCCGTCGAAGGCCGCGGGGCGCCGACCGGCCTTGGCGGAGTAGCCCTCCCGGGCGTCCTCGGAGGTGAGGGTGAGGGCCGCGGCGAGGGCGGTGCGGTCCAGCGCCTCGGCCAGGCCCGCGTCGGCGAAGGCGTCGATGTTCCGCTTGACGGACCGCACGGCCAGGGGCGCGTTGGCCGCGATCTCGCCCGCGAGCTCCATGGCGGCCGACTCCAACTCGGCCCTTCGCACCACCTGTTGGACGATTCCGATGCGTTCGGCAGTGGGGGCGTCGATGCGGCGTCCGGTGAGCGCGAGGAGTTTGGCCCAGCCGGCGCCCGCGTCGCGCGCGATGCGCAGGTCGCCGCCCGCGTCGACGGCCACCCCGATGCCGGTCTCCGGAAGGGCGAACACGGCGTCGTCGGCGGCGATCCTGATGTCGGCCATCAGAGTCAGCTCGAAGCCGAAGCCGAGGCAGTAGCCCTGCACCGCGGCGACCACGGGCTGCGGAAGGCGCGCGAAGGCGGCGAAGCGTTCATGGACCCAGCGGATGCCCTCGTAGTAGTGATGGGTGCGTTCGGCCGGGGAGCGTCCGGTGATCGCGCCGCCCGGGGCGGTGACATCGATCCCCGCGCAGAAGGCGCGGCCCTCGGCCCGGAGCAGCACGACCCTGATCGACTCGTCGAAGCGGATCCGGTCGGCGAGCAGGCCCAGTTGGCGGCTGGCCTCCCAGCTCCACCCGTTCAGCTTGTCGGGCCGGCACAGGCTGAGGACGCCGATCCCCGTACGGACATCGAGCCTGATCCGCTCCTCGCCCTCGGCGACCCGCCGGTCCAGGGTGTCGATCAACGCCTCTCCCCTTCCCTATGCTGACCAGCCGTCAGGTCACTCGAGACTAGACGCTGCCCGATGGATCAACCAGGTCCGGGCCGACTTCCTTCAACACAGCGCCGACGGGGGCCGCTTGCGGTATTCGTGATCCCGGCCTCCGCGCGGAATGGAGCACCGCCTCGTGAACAGCGACCCCTCCCGGGTGCCCGATCTGTCGGACCGCCCCCACCGCCTCGTCATCGAGCGTGAGATGCGGGCGGATCCGCACGCCCTCTACCGCGCGTGGACGGACCGGTTCGACCTCTGGTTCGCGGCCCCCGGATCGGTGACGATGACGCCCCGCGTCAACATGCCGTTCTTCTTCGAGACTGAATACGCGCCGGAGCCCGGCACGCCCCCGACCCGGCACCCGCACTACGGCCGTTTCCTGCGCCTCGAAACCGACCGGCTGGTCGAACTCACCTGGGTCACCGGCCGCGGAGGCACGGCGGGGGCGGAGACGGTGGTCACCGTCGAGCTCGCGCCGCACGCCTCCGGGACGCGACTGAGGCTCACCCACGCCGGGTTCTACGACGACATCGCCCGTGCGGCCACCGAGGCGGCCTGGAGAGACCTGGTACTACCGCACCAGGACCAGATCCTCGCCGGACCGGCGGCGGACACCCACTGAAGGACGTCGATGTGCCACACACCCCTGACGCGGTGCCGTGCGGTGGGACGGATGAGGCTCGGGCCCGGGTTTGGGCAAGCTCTTGCTCTTCGTTGGGCGCGTGTTCACCGGTTGACTCCACCGCCCCACACCGAACGGGACCAGACTGAGTGGCAGGTCCACGTCACTGGTCTCAACCGACAGCTCTGGAAGGGGCGTTCATGGCCGAGTTGACACGACGCAGACTCCTCGGATCGGCGGCCGGGGCGATCGGAGGTGCGGCGGCGCTCAGCCTGCTGCCGCCCAGCGTCCAGAAGGCCGTCGCCGCCGGGCCGCCCCGGAGCGGCTCGCTGCGGGACGTCAAGCACGTCGTCATGCTGATGCAGGAGAACCGTTCGTTCGACCACTACTTCGGAACGCTGTCGGGCGTCCGGGGGTTCAGCGATCCGAACGCCCTCAAACTGCCCAACGGGCGTTCGGTGTTCTACCAGCCCGACTCGGTGAACCCGCGCGGTTATCTGCTGCCCTTCCACCTGGACACGCGCAGCACGAGTGCGCAGGCCATCCCGTCCACGAGCCATGCCTGGTCGGTGCAGCACCAGTCCTGGAACGGCGGCAAGATGGACCAGTGGCTGCCCGCCCACCGCAAGGCGGACGGCGCCAACGGGCCCTATGTGATGGGCTATTACACGCGCGAGGACATCCCGTTCCAGTTCGCGCTCGCGGAGACCTTCACCATCTGTGACAACTACTACAGCTCGGTCTTCGGCCCCACGTGGCCCAACCGGCTCTACTGGATGACGGGCAGCATCGACCCGGGCGGCACCAAGGGCGGCCCGGTGCTCAACAACACCGCGCCCAAGCCGTACCGCTGGACGACGTACGCGGAGCGGCTCCAGGCCGCCGGGATCAGCTGGAAGGTCTACCAGCAGGACGACGACTACGGGTGCAACCTGCTCGAACAGTTCCAGAGCTTCCGCGACGCCAAGCCGGGCTCCGCGCTGTACGAGCGCGGGGTGCGCCCGCAGCCCGTGGGCACCTTCGAGGACGACGCCGCGGCCGACCGGCTCCCGGCGGTCTCCTGGATCATGCCGACGAGCTACCAGTCCGAGCACCCGGACTACCTGCCGGCCGCCGGGGCCGACTTCGTGGCGCAGAAGATCGAGGCCATCGCGTCGAACCCGAAGGTGTGGGCGAAGACCGCGTTCATCCTCAACTACGACGAGAACGACGGTCTGTTCGACCACGTGGCCCCGCCCACCCCGAAGGCGGGTACCGCGGACGAGTTCGTGGGCGGACTGCCCATCGGCGGCGGGTTCCGGGTCCCGGCGATCATCGTCTCGCCGTGGACCGTGGGCGGCTGGGTGGCGAGCGAGGCCTTCGACCACACGTCCGCACTGCGGTTCCTGGAGCACTTCACGGGGGTCAAGGAGCCGAACATCAGCCAGTGGCGTCGCCGCACCTTCGGCGATCTGACCTCGGCGTTCCGGTTCAACAGCGGGCAGCCCAAGCCGCCTCGGCTGCCGGACGACACGGCGGAGCAACTGGCCGAGGCCAAGCGTGAGGTGGCGACGCTGCCGAAGCCGAAGCTGCCTGGTGCCGACCAGTCCTTCCCCAAGCAGGAACGCGGCCACCGGCCGCACGTGTAGCCCCCGCTGCGGGCGGAGTCTCCAGTACCTCCTGGAGGCTCCGCCCCCAGACCCCCGTTCGCGCCTGAAGGGCGCTCGTCCTCAATCGCCGGACAGGCTGAAAATGCCCGATGCCGGCCGACACCAGTGCCACCAAGGGGCGCGAGGAACTGGGCGAGGAGCGACCACGGTCCGCGGTCGGGAGCAGGGCCCGCGCTCAGGACGTCGGGCTCGACGAGGGGGTCGGAGTTCCCGAACTCCGTTGCGGGAGAAGTGCCTTGCAGACCTGGAGCGCCGACGCGGACTTCGGATCCGTGGTGTTCAGACCGCGCAGCCCGCCGCCTCCCGCACCCGGCGACGGCGAGGGCAGCACGACCCCGTGGTCCTTGAGGCAGCTGGTGAACGCTTTCATCGCAGTGCTGTTGGCACCCCCACCGCCCCGCCCGTTGAACTGCGGCCGCTCGCTCGCGCAGGCCTGCGCCGCCTGACGCTGGGCCGGGTCGGCGGAGGCCCCGCCTCCGAAGCCGCCGAACCCGCCACCGCCGGGTCGCCGGGTCGCGCCGCTGGGACGGCCCGCCCCCTTGGGCCGTCCGCTGCCGCTCGGGCGCGGCGCCATCGTGACGCCGTGCTGGGCCAGACACTGGCGGTAGGCGTCCATGCCCTTGGCCGCGGCGGACGCCGAGGCCGTGGGCTTCGCCTGGGCGCTGCTGTTCGCGGCCGAGGACGAGCAGGCCGCTAGCAGCAGGCCGCACGCCGTGACAGCGGCGGCGGACACTGCGGCGCGTGCCGCGATCGCGGCACGCGCGGTGGCGGGCCTGCCCTTGGTCCAGGTCATGTCCGGTGTCTCCTCGGTACGTTGGGCGGACGACGGCCTCGCTGTGCACGCCGTCGGCGACCCATGACTGAACCGCACGCGGGTGGGCGCCGCCGGGGGAAGGGCTGGGAGTTCCCTGGGGGTCGGGGTCCGCGAGGAGCGTCCGGGGCGCGGGTGGCGGTGCGATACGTACCGGTAAGTCCTTCATGAGAAGTTCGGTCCGCATGCGTGTTCCCAGGGAACTCCCAGAATGCTCCCAGGGGTTCCAAAGTGCGGGCGGCCAGGATCCGCCGTCATGAAGGTGCTCCCACGACGGCGCAAAGCCGTCCTGATCAACTCGGTGCTCGGTGTGGCCGTCCTGGCCGGTGCCGGCGGCGCCTACGCCGCGGTGACCAGCCACGACAGCGCTCCCGCGCGGACCGGTGAGAAGACCGTCGCGGTCACCAGGGGCACGGTCCTCGCCACCGTGTCCGGCTCGGGGTCGCTGGCCTCGCCGAGCGACGCCGGGGTGAACTTCACCACCGGCGGCAAGCTCACCGAGGTCGACGTCAAACCCGGCGACAAGGTCTCGCGCGGCCAAGTCCTCGGCAAGGTCGACGCGACCGCTGCCAGGGAGACCCTGGCCCAGGACCAGGCGTCCCTGACGGCGGCGCAGGCCAACCTCACCAAGGTGCAGGAGGGCCAGGCGAGTTCGAGCACGGCGAGCGGTACGAGTGGCGGCTCGTCGACGCGCGGCGGCGCCAACACCGCGCCCGTCCCCGCCGCCACCCCGACGGTCGACCCGGCCCAGCTCGCCCAGGCCGAGGCCCAGCTCACCCAGGCGCAGAACGCGGTGGACGCCGCCCAGCGCGCGGTGGACGGCACCACGCTGACCGCCCCGGTCGCCGGGACCGTCGCGTCCGTGTCGGCGAAGACGGGCGACACCGTCACCGGCACGGGCGGCAACGGAACGAGCGGCGGCAGCGGAGGTTCGAGCGGTGGCTCCAACTCCAGCTCCAGCAGCGCCAGTTCGGCCTCCTCATCCACTCTGTCCGGCTTCGTGGTGCTCACCAACCCGTCCGGCATGCAGGTCACCGCGAACTTCTCCGAGGCCGACGCGCTCAAGCTGAAGCCCGGCCAGGCGGCGACGGTCACGCTCAACGCCGAGTCCGACAAGGTCCTCAACGCCAGGGTGCTCGCGGTGAGTTCACTGCCCGTCAGCAGCGGCTCCGGCTCGGGCGGAGGCGGCAACAGCGGCTCCGGGAGCGCGGTTCAGTACGCGGCCACCCTCACCGTCACCAGCCCCACCGCCGATCTGCGCACCGGGCTCAGCGCGAGCATCCAGGTGGTCACGGGCGAGGCCTCCGGCGCCCTCACGGTGCCGACCACCGCGGTGACCGGCACCGGCGCCAACCGTACGGTGACCGTGGTCAAGGCCGACGGCAGCACCGAGCGCACCCCGGTCACGGTGGGCCTGGAGGGCGACAGCTCCGACCAGATCCTCAGCGGGCTCAGCGAGGGCGAGAAGGTCCAGCTCGCCAGTGTGTCCGCGACCGGCCAGGGCGGCTTCCCGAGCGGAACCTTCCCCGGCGGGTTCGGCGGCGGCGCCCCCGGGCGCACCCGTGGGGGCGGCACCACCACGGGCGGCGGCGCTCGTGCCGGTGGCGGCGGGGGTGGCCGCGGATGACGCCGCCGCTCCGATGGCCGCGCAGGGCCGCCGCGCTGCCCGGGTCCAAGCCCGACGAGGGGCCCTGGGCGCCGGCTCCGGTGATCGAGGTGCGCTCGCTGATCAAGACGTACGGTCACGGCGACGCCGCCGTCCACGCGCTCAGCGGGCCCCTCGATCCGGTGAGCGGTGAGGCCCTCGGGGTCGAACTGGTCGTCCAGCAGGGCGACTTCGTGGCCGTCATGGGCAGCTCGGGCTCCGGCAAGTCCACCCTGATGAACATCCTGGGCTGCCTCGACGTGCCGACCTCCGGGCGGTACCTGCTCGACGGCATCCATGTCGGCGGCCTCGACGAACGTCAGCTCTCGCTGGTGCGCAACCGCAAGATCGGCTTCGTCTTCCAGTCGTTCAACCTCGTGCCGCGCACCCCGGCCCTGGCCCAGGTCGAACTGCCGCTGGCGTACGCCGGGGTCAAGCCCGCAGAGCGGCGCCGTCGGGCCGAGGCCGCGCTGACCCTGGTGGGCCTCGCCGACCGGATGGACCACCGGCCCAACGAGCTCTCCGGCGGCCAGCAGCAGCGCGTGGCCGTGGCCCGCGCCCTGGTGACCGCGCCCGCGATGCTGCTCGCGGACGAGCCCACCGGAAACCTCGACAGCCACAGCACCGAGGAGGTGCTCGCGGTCGTGGACCGCCTGAACGCGTCCGGCCGCACCGTCGTGCTGATCACCCACGAGGACGAGGTGGCCCGGCACGCCAAGCGGGTCGTACGGCTCGTCGACGGCCGGATCGTCGACGATGTGCGGCAGGCACCGGTCGACGGCCCGCCGCCCGTGCTGCGCGAGTCCGGTTCCCTGGTCGGAGGCGGCCGGTGAGCCTCTTCCAGACGCTGCGCTTCGCCTTCGGCGGACTCGCGGCGAACAAGGTGCGCTCCGCCCTGACGATGCTGGGGGTGCTGATCGGCGTCGCCGCCGTCATCGTGCTCCTGGCGGTGGGCAACGGCTCCTCGCAGGCGGTGAAGGACTCGATCGAGAAGCTCGGCACCAACGCGCTCACGGTGTCCTCGGGCGGCGGCTTCGGGGGCTCGCGCTCGGCGACCGTCACCAAGCCGCTGACCGTGGACGACGCGCGGGCGCTCGCCGACCCGGCGGCCGCCCCGCACATCGAATCGGTCGCCCCGGAGACCACCACGTCGGAAACCGCCCTGTACGAGGGCACCTCGCACACGGTGAGCCAGGTCGTCGGCACCTACCCGGCGTACTTCAAGGCGTCCAACAGCAAGGTGACGCACGGCGACTACTTCAGCAACGACGATGTGCTCGGCTCGCGGAAGGTGGCCGTGATCGGCTCGACCACGGCGACCGACCTGTTCGGCAACGCGGACCCGGTCGGCAGGAAGATGACGCTCGGGGGCACGCCGTTCACGGTGGTCGGGGTGCTCGCCACCAAGGGCGGCACCGGGTTCCAGGACCCGGACGACGTGGTGGTCGCGCCGCTGCCGACCGTGCAGAACGCCTTCACCGGGTTCGGTTCGATCGGGCAGATCCTCGTCGAGGCCAAGTCGGCGGACGCCACCACCCAGGCGCAGAACGAGATCACCACCGTGCTGATGGGCCGGCACGGCATCAAGGACCCGACCGCGCTCGACTTCCGGGTGAGCAGCCAGGCCTCCCTGCTCACCACGCAGGCGGACACCAACAAGACGTTCACGGTGCTGCTGGGCGCGGTGGCGGCGATCTCACTGCTGGTCGGCGGGATCGGCATCACCAACATCATGCTGGTGACGGTGACCGAGCGAACCCGTGAGATCGGCATCCGCAAGGCGATCGGAGCCCCGCGAGGCGTCATCCTCGGGCAGTTCCTCGCCGAGTCGACCCTGCTCTCGCTGATCGGCGGTGGGCTCGGTGTCGCCGCCGGCCTGATCGGCTCGCACTTCACGATCGTCGGCATCAAGCCGGTGATCATCCCCGAATCGGTCGTCGGAGCCTTCGCCATCGCGGTGGCCATCGGGCTGTTCTTCGGCGGCTATCCCGCCAACCGCGCCGCGAGCCTGCGGCCCATCGAAGCGCTGCGGCACGAATGAACCCCATGTACGGACAGGGAGAGGACATGTTCGGCAACGCCGAGATCTTGGAGAACGCCGGCCCCACGCAGGCCGGCGATCCGGAGGACATCCTCGCCGAGCCACCGGACACCCGGGACATCTCGGCCGAGCTCAACGCGCCGCCCCGGCCTCAACTGCCGTGGCTGACCCTGCTGTTGTCGGGCGGTCTGGTGGCGGGGCTCGCGTTCGCGGGGGGTGCCCTGGTGGAGAAGAACCAGAACCAGGACACCTCCTCGGCACAGCGCTCCCCGGCCACGGCCGCCCGTGGCGGCGCCGCGGGGAGCACCCAGCGCCAGGGCTTCGGCGCCGCGCAGGGCGCCCAGAGCGGGCAACGGCAGGGTGCCGGTGCGGGCCCGGGCGCGGCGGGCGGACCGACCATCGGTACGGTGAAGCTCGTCGACGGCAGCACCCTCTACGTCACCGACACCCAGGGCAACGTCGTCAAGGTCACCACGGCCGGCAGCACCCAGGTCACCGAGGCCAAGAGCGGCAAGGTGTCCGATCTGCAGCCGGGCCAGACGGTGACCGTGCGCGGCAGTCGAAATGCCTCGGGAGACGTCGCCGCGACCACCGTCACCCAGGGCGGCGCGACCGGTTTCGGCGGGGGCCGGGGCTGACCGCGCACCCACCCGCCCACGCCGTCACGAGGAGGAACCCGATGGCCCCGACGGACGCTGCCGTGCCCGAGGCGAGCCTGCTGGTCGTCGACGACGAGCCCAACATCAGGGAGCTGCTGTCGGCTTCGCTGCGCTTCGTCGGCTTCAAGGTCGTCTCGGCGGCCACCGGAGCGGACGCGCTCGCGGCCGTCGCCAAGGAGCGCCCGGACCTGGTGGTGCTCGACGTGATGCTGCCCGACATGACGGGCTTCGCGGTGGTGCGCAGGCTCCGCGAGGAGCCGGGCGCGGGGCCGGGTGCGGACCATCTGCCGGTGCTGTTCCTCACCGCGAAGGACGGCGTCGACGACAAGATCAGCGGCCTGACGGCGGGCGGCGACGACTACGTCACCAAGCCGTTCAGCCTGGAGGAGCTGATCGCCCGCATCCGCGCCATCCTGCGCCGCACGGGCGGCCCGAGCGGCGAGGGCCGTCTGGTGGCGGGCGACCTCGAACTCGACCCGGTGGGTCACCAGGTGCTGCGGGCCGGGCGGCCGGTGTCGCTGTCCCCCACCGAGTTCAAGCTGCTCGCCTATCTGATGACCAACGCCGACCGGGTCGTGTCCAAGCCCCAGATCCTGGACCACGTGTGGGCGTACGACTTCGGCGGCGACCTCAGCATCGTCGAGTCGTACATCTCGTACGTGCGCCGCAAGGTCGACTCCGGGGCGGACGGCGCGCCCAAGCTCATCCACACCGTGCGCGGCATCGGCTACGTGCTGCGCCGGCCCCAGTCCTGAGGTGTCCGCCCGATGCTGAGGTACCTCGCAGCGCGGCTCGGCCGGCTGCCGCGCCGCTTCGCCGCGCTGTCGCTGCGCTCCCGGCTCGTGCTGCTCGCCATGGCCCTGGTGGCGCTCGGGCTCACCGTCAGCGACACGGTGGTCCTGAGCTCGGTGCGGGCCCAGCTGGTGCAGCGGGTGGACCAGCAGCTGAACCGGTTCGGGGACTCGGTGGCGCACCGGGTCGGCGTCGAGGGCACCCCCGCGCCCAGGCCCGGCCGAACGGGGGGCGGCCGGGCCTGGTTGCCGAGCCAGTACGTCATCGCGTTCGCGGCGGACGACGGCAAGGTCACCGAGCAGTTCCGCCAGCCGGTCTCGGCCGGCGATCCCCGGCCGACCTGGCCGGTGATGGACGCGGCGGCGCTCCGGGCCCGTCTCGGCAAGCCCTTCGAGGTGCCCAGCGATCACGGCGGCGGCAGCTGGCGGATGCTGATCGTGCCGGTGGACAGCGGTGACCCGGCGCTGCCCGCGGGGGTGGTCGTGGCGGCGCCCCTGGAGGAGGTGTCCTCCACGGTCGACCATCTGGCCACCGCCTTCCAGCTCATCGGGGTCGTCGTCGCGCTGCTGCTGGGGGTGGCGGGCTGGTTCGCGGTAGGGGCCGGGCTGCGCCCGCTGCGCCGCATCGAGGCGACGGCGGCGGAGATCGCGGCCGGCCGGCCGCTCTCGCACCGCATGCCGGACGCCTCGCCGCGCACCGAGGCCGGGCGGCTCACCAGTGCGCTCAACGGGATGCTCGCCCAGCTCGAATCGGCGTTCGCGGCGCGCGCCGAGTCGGAGGGGCAGATGCGCCGCTTCGTCGCGGACGCCAGCCACGAACTGCGCACCCCGCTGGCCGGCATCCGCGGCTTCGCCGAGCTGTACCGGATGGGTGCGCTCCCCGACGAGGCCGATGTGAAGCGCACCATGGCCCGCATCGAGAGCGAGGCGGTACGGCTCGGCGGCCTGGTCGAGGACCTGCTCACCCTGGTCCGCATGGACGAGCAGCGCCCGCTCCAGCTCGCCCCGATGGATCTGCGCACCCTGGCGGTGGACGCCCTGCACGACACCCGGGCCCTCGACCCGACCCGCGAGGTGTCCCTGACCGGGCCCGACGGCACGGGTGCGCCGGGACCGGCGCCGGTCCTCGGCGACGAGGCGCGGCTGCGCCAAGTGGTCGCGAACCTCGTGGGCAACGCCGTCGCGCACACGCCGTCGGGTACGCCGGTACGCATCGGGGTGGGTGCGGCCGAGGGCTTCTGCCTCATCGAGGTCGCGGACTCCGGGCCGGGTCTGGCGCCCGAACAGGCGGCCCGGGTCTTCGAGCGCTTCTACCGCGTGGACGCCTCACGCAGCCGGCAGACCGGGGGCGGCGCGGGCCTGGGCCTCGCCATCGCCTCGGCCCTGGTACAGGCCCACGACGGCCGGGTGGAACTGCGGACCGCGCCGGGCGAGGGCGCGGTGTTCCGGGTGCTGCTGCCCGCCGCGGCCTGAGCGGGCGGCGGGTCGGGCGCCGGACAGGACCCGCTCCGGCCCACTCCCCCGGACCGGCCCGAGTGCGGGCGGGGCCCGGGGCTCCTAGCGTGGGTCCATGATCCGGTTCGAGCAGGTCAGCAAGGTCTACCCGGACGGCACCCGTGCCGTCGACGACCTGTCCTTCGAGGTCGCGGAGGGCGAACTGGTCACCCTGGTCGGGCCGTCCGGCTGCGGCAAGACGACCACGATGATGATGGTGAACCGGCTCATCGAGCCCACCTCGGGCCGCATCCTGGTCGACGGCGAGGACATCGCCACGCTCGACCCGGTCAAGCTGCGCCGCCGGATCGGCTACGTCATCCAGCAGGTCGGCCTCTTCCCGCACCGCACGATCCTCGACAACACCGCGACGGTCCCCGCGCTGGTCGGCTGGAAGCGGGCGAAGGCCCGGGCCCGGGCGGCCGAGCTGCTCGACCTGGTGGGGCTCGACCCGTCGACGTACGGACCGCGCTACCCCGCGCAGCTCTCGGGCGGTCAGCGCCAGCGGGTCGGCGTGGCGCGGGCGCTGGCCGCGGACCCTCCGGTGCTCCTGATGGACGAGCCGTTCGGCGCGGTGGACCCGGTCGTGCGCGAACGCCTCCAGAACGAGTTCCTGAGCCTCCAGGCGACCGTGCGCAAGACCGTCCTCCTGGTCACCCATGACATCGAGGAGGCCGTGCGGATGGGCGACCGCATGGCGGTGTACGGGTCGGGGCGCATCGAGCAGTTCGACACTCCCGCATCGGTCCTGGGGGCGCCGTCCACCGCGTACGTGGCCCAATTCGTCGGCGCGGACCGGGGGTTGAAACGGCTGTCGGTCACGACGGTGGAGCCGGACGACCTGGAGCAGCCGCCGGTCGTACGGCTCGACGAGGGCGCGGCGGCGGCCGCGGCCCGGCTGCGTGGCGAGGAGGCGCGCTGGGCGGTGGTGCTGAACGAGGGCGGCGAGCTGCACGGCTGGGTCGCCACCGACGAGCTCTCCCTCGCGGGTGCGGGCGCGGTCGCGGACCTGGCGCGGCGCATGGAGGCCTGGGTGCCGGTCGGGGCGCCGCTCAAGCAGGCCTTCAGCGAGATGCTGCAGCACGATGCGGGCTGGGTCGCCGTGGTGGACGGTGCCCGCTTCCTCGGTGTCCTGACCCCCGCCAAGCTGCACGAGGCGCTGCGCCGCTCGGTGGACGCGGACGCGCTGGGGGTGGAGCGGACGGAGGTCGACTTCGACTCGGTCGCGGACGCCTGAGCGCCCGGGACCTGGTGCCCCCAACTCACCCAAACACGGTTGAAGTTGGGCCCGCCCGCCTCTTACGTTCCACGGAGCGCATGGTTACCATCCGGTAGCCCTCGTACGGGGCATCCCCGCACCCCACCCCCGCTGGAGCCGCCATGCGCCTCGCACCCGCCGCCACCGCGCTCGCTCTGCTCGCCGGCACGATCGCCCTCGCCCCCACCGCCCAGGCCGACCCGGCGGCCGCGGCCCCGGTCCCCGTCGTCTTCGTGCACGGCCGCAACGCCGATCCCGGCGTGTGGGGCACCATGAAGGACCGCTTCAAGCAGGCCGGTTACCCCGACGGTGACCTCTTCGCGTGGGGCTACGACTCCAGCCGGTCGACCAACGAGGTGCTGGCCGGCCAGTTCGCCGCGTACGTCGACTCCGTGCGCGCCCAGACCGGCTCCTCGCAGGTCGACATCGTCGCGCACAGCCAGGGCAGTCTGCCCACCCGCTGGTACGTGAAGTTCGGCGGCGGCACGAACGTGGTGCGGCACTGGGTGTCCCTCGGCGGCCCCAACCACGGGACGAGCCTGGCCTGGGCGTGTGCGATCTGGGACCAGGGATGCCGGGACATGACCCCGAACTCGTACGTGGAGAGCCATCTGGCGAGCGGCGGCGAGACCCCGGGCCCGACCAAGTACGCCACGTTCTGGTCGCACTGCGACGAGTTCATCCTGCCCAACAGCAGTGTCCCGCTGTCCGGTGCGGTCAACACCGATGCGGGATGTCTCGCCCACAACAACCTGCTGACCGATGCGCCCATCGCCCAGGGAGTGCTCGACTTCCTCAAGCGGTAGGCCTGTTGCCCGTGGCGTCAGATCAGGTGCTTCGACTTGAGGTAGTTCCTCGCCACGTCCTCGGGCAACCGGCGCCAGCTGTCGACCTGTTCGTTGAGGGAGGCCAGGTCGGCCGTGGTGAGCACCGTGTTGAGCCGGCCGAGCGCGCGCGTGACGCCCGCGCTGCCGGCCCGTGAGCGGTTGACCACCGGCACGATGTAGTCCGCGTTCTGCAGGTGCTTGTCGTCGGCGAGGAGCACCAGGCCGAACTGGCCGAGCGTGGCGTCCGTCGTGGTGGTCAGGACCATCTGGTCCTGGCCGCTCTGGACGGCCTGCTTGGCCGGAGTGGTGCCGACGCCCTTGGGATCGACGGCGGTCACGTCGATGCCGTACACCTTCTTCAACCCCGGCTCGCAGTAGGGGCGTTGCACGCATTCGTCGCCCGCGGCCAGCCGTACCGGAAGCTTCGCCGCGCCGAGGTCGCTCAGCGTCTTGAGCCGGTGTTCGCGCGCGTAGGACCGGGCGACGGCGAACGCGTTCTGGTCCACCGCCCGGCCGGGGTCGAGGACGGTGAGGCCGCGCGGGGTGGCGAGGGCGCGCAGCGCCGTCATCGTGCTGTCCAGATCGGGCGAGCCGACGGGCTTGGCGTCGGCGCCGTGCGCCTTGGCGTTGAGCCAGTCCGCGAAGGTGGCCGCGTACTCCGCCACGACGTCGATCTGGCCGCTCTCCAGGGCGGGTTCGTAGATCTCCCGGTTGGTCACCGACAGGATCTTCGTGCTGTAGCCCGCCTTGGCGAGCAGTTGCGCGTACATCTGGGCGAGCAGATCGCTCTCGGTGAACCCTGCGGAGCCGATCGTCAGGTGTTTGCTGTCGCCGGGCGGCGCCGTGACCGTGCCCTGCTTCTCCAGGCTCGGGCCGGTGGTGCAGGCGGTGACCGCCGTCAGGGCGAGGGCGGCGAGCAGCAGGCGCGGCCTCATCCGAATCCGCCCCTCGCCCACTGGGGCGCGAAGCGCTGGACCACCTCGAAGAGGCCCTCCACGACCAGGGCGAAGACCGCTACCAGGATGGCACCGGCGACGACTTGGGGCGTCGAGGCGAGGTTGAACCCGGCGGTGATGATCCGGCCGAGCCCACCGCCGCCCGCCAGGGCCGCGAGCGTGGCGGTCGCGACGAGCTGAACCGCGGCGATGCGCACCCCGGTGAGGATCAGCGGCAGGGCGAGCGGGAGCTCGACTCGGAACAGGAGTTGGCGTCCGGTCATGCCCATGCCCCGGGCCGCGCGCACCACGTCGCGGTCGACCTCGCGCATGCCGACGTAGGCGTTGGTCAGCAGTGGCGGCACGGCGAACAGGATCAGGGCGATGATGGTCGGCCACTCGCCGTACTTGCCGATCGGGGTGAGCAGGAGCAGGACGAGGACGGCGAAGGTGGGCACCGCGCGGCCCACGTTGGAGATGTTGACGGCGAGGGTGCCGCCCTTGCCGAGGTGGCCGAGGACCAGCGCGACGGGCAGCGCGATGAGGCAGCTCAGGACGAGGCACAGCGCGGTGAGCCACAGGTGCTGGCCAAGCCGGTTCCAGATGCCGTTCTCGCCCGACCAGTGGGCGGCCGAGGTGAGCCACGACCAGGTGTCGGAGAGCGTGTTCATGAGGGCACCGCCCGCGTCCAGGGGGTCAGCAGGCGCTGGATGCCGAGCAGCAGCAGGTCGGCGGCGACGGCGATCACCACGCACAGCACGGAGGCGGTGAGCACCTGTGCCTTGAAGTAGGTGTTCATCCCGGAGTAGATCAGGTTGCCGAGCCCGCCGTAGCCGACGATCGCGCCGACCGTCACCAGGGACACCGCCGAGACGGTGGCGATCCGCAGTCCTGCCATGGCGGCCGGGACCGCCAGCGGGAGCTCCACCGCCAGGAGCAGCCGCACCGGCCCGTACCCCATGCCGCGGGCCGCCTGCCGGGTGTCCTCCGGCACGGCCCGGAGCCCGGCCAGGATGTTCCGCACGAGCAGGGTCAGCGAGTACAGGACCAGACCCGCGACGACGATCGACGCGGAGAGCCCGTACACCGGCAGGAGCAGCGAGAACATGGCGAGCGACGGAATGGTGTAGAGGATGGTCGTGATGCCGAGGACGGGGCCGGCCGCCCAGCGCCAGCGGCGGGCCGCGACGGCCAGCGGTACGGCGATGAGCAGGCCGATCGCCACGGAGACCGCGGTCAGCTGGAGGTGCTGGACCACCGCGTCCCACAGGATGTGGCCACGGCTCGTCAGATACGCGCCGCAGATCCACTCATTGCGCGCGAGGCAGTCGTCGGGAGGCGCGGTCACCCGTTCATTGGAGCCCGCGCCCCCGCCCGGCCGCGCGTCCTGGTGGGCTGTTCGGGGAAACCGCTGTGATCCGGGGGCGCACAGGGGGCTCGGCGTTCTCGGGTCGCCGTCGTGCGTCCCGGACCCGCGGGGCCGGGCCACGCGGGCGGCCCGGCCCGGCGTCTCACAGTCCGGCGTCGCAGCAGCCCTCTCGGCGCATGACCCGGCCCACCTCCAGCCAGTCCTCGGCCCGCGCCGCCGGGTGCCGCTCGTGCGGCTGGAAGGCGGACACCAGATCGGCGGTGGTGTACGGCACGCCGCCCCTGAGCACGCCCGTGGTGCGCACCAGGGAGTCGAAGTCGCCGAACGGGTCGCCGTCGACGAGGGTGAGGTCGGCGAGCTTGCCGCGCTCGACCGTGCCGAGGTCCTTGTCGAGCCCGAAGAGGCGGGCGGGGTGGACGGTCACGGTCCGCAGGGCCGCCGCCGGGGAGAGGCCGCCCAGATGGAGGGCGCGAAGCCCCAGGTGGAGGGAGAGCCCGACGGGCACGAGCGGCTGGTCCGTGCCGAGTGCGAGCAGGCCGCCGCCGTCGATCACTCGGCGGTACACGTCGATCTCCGTGCGCAGGGTGGCCAGTTGGGCCGAGGTGGGCGGCGTGCCGGCCGACTGCCGTACGGCAGCCGAGTCCCACGGCGGCATCACGGTGCTGACCCGGGGATCGTCGGCCAGGGCCGGGTCCGCGCCCAGCAGCGGCGCGGAGGTGAACGGCGTCACGATGAGGGCGAAGTCGATGCCGCGAGCCGTGTAGATCTCGAGGACGTCCTCGTAGGCCCGCCCGGTCGCGGTGGTCGCGTGGCCGAACTCGGCCCGTTGGGTGGCCAGGAGATGGGTCGTCAGATCCTGTCCGATCTGCACGCCCGGGGAGAGCAGATGGCTTCCCGAGCGCACGCCGAGTCGTTCGTGGGCGAACCGGGCGGCCTCGCGCATCAGCCAACTGGGCGCCCGTACATAGGTTTTGACGAAGTCCCAGTCGAGGGCGACGCCGCGTTCGAGGGAACGCCTCAGGCCCTCCTCGGTACGGTGGGCCCGGCCCATGCTGTAGGCGACGCGGGAGCCGTCGAGCAGTTCCCCGGTGGTCAGCAGGCGCGGCCCGGCGAGCCGGCCGGTGGCCACCGCCTCGCGAATGCGGGCCTGTTCGTAGGCGGAACCGCCGAGCGACACGGCGGTCGTGATGCCGTAGGTGAGCTGGCCGGCCGTCTGACGGCCGCCGTAGGTGCTCTGCCAGGGGTGGGTGTGGGTGTCCCAGAGCCCGGGGACCACGGTCTGCCCGGAGGCGTCGACGACGCGCCGCGCCGCACGCTTGCGGTGGGCCTCGACGGCGGCGATGCGACCCGCCCGCACCACGATGTCGACGTCCTCGCACACCGATTCGCCGGTGCCGTCCCAGAGCCGTCCGGCGTGCACCACGGTGTCCGCGGGCGTCGGCCTGCGCTGGTCGAGCGCCACCCGCACGGTACGGGCGCCACCGCCGTCGACGCCGATGAGCCGCAGCCGCGCGCCCGAGAGGTAGAGCAGCGTCCTGGAGTCGCCGGACCAGGACGGGTGGTCGGCGGGCTCCGTGGTGAGGGTGCGCGGCGTGCCCTGCGGGGTGCCGTCGGGCGCGACGGGCAGGACGCACAGCGCGGACTCCACGACGACCGCCATCCAGCGCCCGTCGGGTGACCACACGGGCCCGGAGTCGTAACGGTCGGAGATGGGGACGTGCGGGGCCACGGCGTGCAGCCGGTCGGCGCCGGTCGTGGTGTCGACCACCCGGATGACGTTGTAGCCCTCGCGGAACCGCAGGTTGAGCCGGTTGCGGTCGCACAGGGCGAGATGGCGGCCGTCCGGCGACCAGCTCGGCCGTCCCGGCAGCCCGCCCGCGGCGAGCGCCGACACCAGGACGCGTTCGGCGCCGCTCGCGAGGTCCCGCACGACGAGCCGCCCCGACATGTCGATCGAGGCGAGCCTTCCGCCGTCGGGCGAGAGCGCCGGAAACACCCGCCCGCCGGTCGCGAGCGCGCTCTCCGTCCCGTCGGAGAGGTCGTGCCGGTAGATGCCGAACAGTCCGTCGCGGTCGTCGGCGTATAGAAGTGAGCGCCCGTCGCGCGCCCAGACCGGGCCCAGCAGGTACTGCGTGGGCGCCGCCTGGCGCAGCAGCCTCGGCGGTTTGCCCCCCGAAGTGTCCGCGAGCCAGAGCGAGTTGAGGGCGGCGAAGGCGATGCTTCTGCCGTCGGGCGAGAGCGCGGGCAGATGGATGCCGCGCACCGGGCGCACCCGTTCCTCGCCGAGGTCGTACGACTTGACGGGGTAGCGCCGGCGGTCGACGGGCAGCACTCCCTCGAAGGGGATGGGCTCGGCCTCGGCGGGCTTCTCCGGGCGCACCAGCGTGAACGCGCCGTTCACGGTGAGCAGCAGTCTGCCGTCGTGCGTCCAGCGCGGAGGCGTCGGCGCGATGTCTCCGGCGACCGGAACGGGCTCGCCGTCGACGACCAGGACGCAGGAGGCATTGGGTGCCGCGGTGGTGCGCAAATAGCCGAGGCGATGGCCGTCGGGGTGCAGGGCCGGCGTCATGACCTGGGCGTTCTCGGTCTCGATGTGGACGGTGGTGACCTCGGCCGCTCCCTGGGCGGGGACGGCCGCGATGGTCTTGGCGTCCACACCGGTCCCGAACGGCGTGGTGACGCCCTTGGCGCGGACGAAGAGAATCCGCCTGCCGTCGGGCGACCAGGTCGGGTCGAAGTCCTCGAACGGGCCGTCCTGGAGCGGCCCGTCCTGGCCGGAGAGGCCGGTGAGCCGGGTGGCGCGGCCGGTGCGCAGGTCGAGTACGTGGATGCGGTACGGGCTGCCCGCCACCGGATCGCCGCCGCGTTCGGAGGAGAAGGCGATGCGCGTGCCGTCCGGCGACCAGGCGGGGCCGCGGTCGTCCCAGGGCCCTTCGGTGCGTTGGCGCACCTCGGACCCGTCGGGCCGCATGGTCCAGATGTGGTAGGTGCCGCCCTGGTACGCGCTGAACGCGATGAGCTCTCCGTCGGGGGCGTGCACGGGACGGGTGGGTTCGAGTCCGGCCGGGGTGAGCGGCTCGGCCCTGCCGCCGGCCCGGGGCAGGGACCACAGGACGTCCTGGATCTCGGCGATCAGCCGGTCCCCCGCGGGCGAGAGGCTCGCGGCGCCGTTGGTGGCGGCCGTGAAGGACAGCGAGAGCCTGGTGCGCGGCGCGGCCAGGGCCGGGGCGGGCACGACGCCGACGGCGGTGACGGCCCCGGCGGCGCCCGCGGCGGCGAGGAGTTGACGGCGGGAGAGGGAGGGGGAGGTGCGGTCGGGGTCCATGACACAGCACGCTCGCGCACCGCGTGGCGCGGGGACAACACCGCCATCACGCCAAATGGGTAAGGTCGCTCGCCAACCCCCCGATGGATCAACCCCCTTGGGCTCCGCCCGGGCCCGTCTACTGGGGCTCGAAGGACCGGATCTGGTAGCTGCCCTGGAGGTTGCCGCCCTTGCCGGACTCGGTGGACCCGACGCGCGCGTTGTAGTTGGTCTGGGTGTAGTACTGCACGCGGTGGCCGGTCTTGTTCCACAGCGAGAGGACCTTCTGGCCCTTCTGGATGAAGGAGCAGTTGTCCGCGGTGTTCGCCAGCTTGGACTGCGACCACTGACAGCGGGTTCCCCCGCCGTTCCAGCCGCTGTAGATGCAGAAGTATCCGGACGTGCAGTTGTAGGCCGCCGCTTGGGCGGGGGCCGCGGTCGCGGTGGGGACGGCGCCGAGGGCGGCGACCAGGGCCACGGAGGCGACGGCGAACGAGTGCGTACGGCGCATGGGTGGAGCACCTCTTTCTCGTCGGCGGTCCCCTGGGGCCGGGCCCCAGGGGCCGGCCGCCGAGGATCGCGCGGAAGCGGGGAGGCCACGGCCGGACGGTCGCACCGCTGGGCCCACCCCGCGAGAACACCGCCCAGTATTTCGTCGCGCCAAGCCCGCCAGCAGGGCATTTCACGCCGACCGGGCAGGTGCGGGAGCAGACGGGCGCACACTCCGGTGGTGCGCCGGGGTCCGCTCCGCGCGCCCCGCGGTCGTTCGTTGGGGCGGACGGGTGATATCCGGCGGGGTGCACGGCGGGGTGCGTGCGCGACACCCCAGGGGCATGAAAGGGAGTCCCCCAGAGACCTCATTTGTATGACAATCATTCGAGCCAGAGGAACGCACATGCCTGCCCGAGCCCTTCACGCCCAGACCACCGTGCCCACCCTCCGCAGTCCGCGTACGCGCGTCGCCGCCGTCGCCGCGCTCACCGTCGCGGGGACGCTCCTGGCGGGCGCGCCCACGGCATCCGCCGCCCCCGGCGACAACGGCGACGTCAAGATCCACTCGATGGGTACGCAGTTCACGGACCAGCGCAACGAGCCCAAGGTCTGCGGCTTCTACCTGGACGCCTTCAACTTCGACACCGTCCAGGGCGTCACGTACCAGATCAGCACCCAGCCCGTCAGGGCGGGCGGCGCGTCACTGTCCGGAACCCTCCAACTCGCCGCCGGCACCGGGCACTCCACACCTCTGACGCTGCCCGACGGGCAGTACAAGCTCGTGTGGAACATCGTCGGCGGCAAGGGCGCGGGCAAGCAGAAGGTGTTCGATGTCCAGTGCAAGACGCCCGTCTCCACCCGCGTGGCACCGCACGGCGGGGTGCCCGCGGGCGGCGGCGGTCTCGCCGAGAGCGCGGGTGTCCCGCAGGCCGGGGCGGTGGCGGGCGTGGGGCTCGTCTCGGTCGCCGGGGTGCTGTACATCCGCCGTCTGCGCCGCCGCCCCGATGGCGCAGCGTAGAGGCGCACCCCTCACCCGGCGACGGACGCGCGCCTACCGCCTGACGCGGACGGCGGCGCTGACGCTGTCCCTGGTGGTGGGCGGCGTCTGGTGGGCACAGGACGACGAGGGCCCGGCGACGACGGCCGCCGGGCCCCGCGACGGCGAGGTGACGGTCTCGTCCGCCGGTGACAGCCGGGGCCCGGCGGCCACTCGCCCGCCGGTGCCGGTCCCGCTGCCGCCGTCCCCCGCGGTGTCACTGGCGGTCCCCCACCTCGGCATCGAGGCACCGGTCGTCCCGCTCGGCCTGGACGCCCAGGGCCGCCTCACCACGCCGCCCGTGGACGACGCCAAGGTGGCGGGCTGGTACCAAGGCGGGCCGTCCCCGGGCGAGTTGGGGACTGCCGTGGCCGTCGGACACCGCGACACCAGGACCGGGCCCGCCGTCTTCGCGGCCCTGCGGACGCTGCGCCCCGGCCGCACGGTCGAGGCCCGCCGGGCGGACGGCCGGGTCGCCGTGTACACGGTGGACAGGGTCACGACGTACGAGAAGGCACGCTTCCCCGACCAGGAGGTCTACGGTTCGACGGGCCGGCCGGAGCTGCGCGTGATCACCTGCGGCGGCCGGTTCAGCACGAAGACGGGGTACGAGAGCAACATCGTCGTCTTCGCCCATCTCACCCAGGTCCGCGCCTCCCCGCTCCGGCCGGCTCATCGGGGCCAACGGTCCTAGCGGGACGCCAGTAGCGGGACGGCCGAAGTGCCGCATCTTTTCCGGCCACGGCACTAGGAACCTCAGGTCCGTCTCGCTACCCTCCGCGCATGATTTCCACGGTTGTCTGGGGCACCGGCAATGTCGGGCGTGCGGCGATACGCGCCGTCGAGGCCCATCCCGCACTGGAACTCTCCGCGGTACTCGTCCACGACCCGGCCAAGGTCGGCCGCGACGCCGCCCAACTGGCAGGCGCGGAAGGCCGGTTGGGCGTGACCGCGACCGATGACATCGCGGCCGTCCTCGCCTCGGGACCAGGCGCCGTGGTGTACGCCGCCTCCGGCGACATCCGGCCCGACGAGGCGCTCGCCGACGTGACCCGCGCGATCCGGGCCGGGGCCGTGGTGGTCACCCCCGCCCTGTATCCGCTCTACGACCACCGCAGCGCGCCGCCCGAGTTCCGGGACCCGGTGCTCGACGCCATCGCCGAGGGCGGCGGCAGCCTGTTCGTGTCGGGGGTGGACCCGGGCTGGGGCAATGACGTGCTGCCCCTGCTGATCAGCGGCCTCGGGTCCACCGTGGACGCGATCCGCTGCCAGGAGGTCTTCGACTACTCCACCTACGACCAGGAGGAGTCGGTCCGCCATCTGATCGGCATGGGGCATCCGATGGACTACGAGCCCCTGATGCTCGCGCCGTCCATCCCGACGATGGTGTGGGGCGGTCAACTCCGGCTCATGGCACGGGCCTTGGGTGTCGAGCTCGAAGAGATCCGCGAGACCCTGGAACGCCGGGCCCTCGACGCCACCGTCGCCACCCGCACGATGGGCACCTTCGAGGCGGGTACACAGGGCGCGGTCCGGTTCGAGGTGCAGGGCATCGTCGACGGCGAACCGCGCATCGTCATCGAGCACATCACCCGTATCCACCCCTCCTGCGCCCCGGACTGGCCGGCGCCGCCCGACGGCGGCGACGGGGCGCACCGCGTCGTGATCGAGGGGCGCCCGCACATCGAGGTCACCGTCGAGGCCACCGACGAGGGCGAGAACCGCTCGGCGGGCGGCAACGCCACCGCGGTGGGCCGTCTGGTGAACGCCATCGACTGGCTCGCCGAGGCGGAGCCCGGGCTCTACGACGCGCTCGACGTCCCACTGCGCCCGGCAGTCGGCAGGCTCGGAAGGAAACAACGATGATGAGGATCGACATCCCCGAGGGCCAGGAGCCCATCGGGTACGTGTGGGGCGACATGGTCCCCGGCATCGGCATGGCCGCCGCGAACTTCTCCCTGTCCGTCTACGCCCATACGACCCTGGGGTTGCGGGAGTTCGAGGCGGCCAGGCTGCGCATCGCGCAGATCAACGGCTGCCAGTTCTGCCTGGACTGGCGCACCGACCGGGACGGCGAGAAGGTCGAGGAGGGCTTCGCGGACGCGGTCGCCGAGTGGCGCACCACCGACGCCTTCGACGACCGCACCCGGCTCGCCGCCGAGTACGCCGAGCGGTACGCGGTGGACCACCACGGGCTCGACGAGGAGTTCTGGGCGCGGATGACCGCGCACTACAGCCAGGTGGAGATCGTGGAGCTGAGCATGAGCCTCGGGTCGTGGCTGGCGTTCGGCCGGCTCAACCACGTGCTCGGCCTCGACTCCGTGTGCGTCCTTCCGACGCACTGAAACGGGGCCGCCCGGCGTCCCGGGCGGCCCCGCGTTCTGCCGTCACCTGAGGTCGACGGCGATGATCTTCTCGATGTTCCGTTCGGCGAGCGCCGTGATGGTGACGAACGGATTCACGCTGGTGTTGCCCGGGATGAGCGAGCCGTCGATGACGTAAAGGCCCGGATACCCCTGCAGCCGCCCGTAGTTGTCGGTGGCCTTGTTCAGCACCGCACCGCCCAGCGGGTGGTAGGTGAGCGTGTCGTTCCAGATCTTGTAGACGCCGAACAGGTCGGTCCGGTAGATCGTCCCCTCGGTGGCGTTGATCTTGTCGAAGATGCTCTTCGCCATGTCGATGGACGCCTGCTTCCAGGCCGTCTGCCAGTCCAGGTCGACCCGGCCGGCCGTGGGGTTCCAGGAGAACGTGCCGCGGTTGGGGTTCTTGGTGATCGACAGGTAGAACGAGGCGTACGTCTCGATGCCGGTGGGCAGCGGCGCCACCTCGGCGAACGCGCCTCCCGCGTTCCAGTTGTCGATGCCGCCGCACGGGATGGACGCCTGGACCTTGCCGGTGGGGTCCCACATGTAGTTGGCCCGGCCGCACATCACGTTGCCGTTGTCGCCCCAGCCCCGGCCGATCTCGCCGTTCAGGTTGGGCAGGGCGCCGGTGGCCTTCAGCTTGACGAGGAGCTTGCTGGTGCCGACGCTGCCCGCCGCGAAGAACACCTTGTCCGCCGTGACGGTCTTGGTGGCGGTGACGTCGCCGTTGGTGTTGAGCTGCTCGATGACGACGGTGTAGCTGCCGCCGGACCCGGGCGAGACCGAAGTCACCCGGTGCAGCGGGGAGATGGTGACCCGGCCGGTCGACCTGGCCTGGGCCAGATAGGTCTTCTGCAGGGACTTCTTGCCGTAGTTGTTGCCGTACAGGATTTCGCCCGCCACGGCCGACTTGGGGACCGTCCCGGCCGACTCCTGCTTCATGTAGTCCCAGTCGTACACGTCGGGCACGAACACGAAGGGGAAGCCGGAGCGCTGGGCCTGCTTGCGGCCGACGCGGGCGAACTGGTAGCAGTCCACCGTGTCGAACCAGGCCGGGTCGATGAGCCCCGAGCCGAGCCCGGCGTTGGCGCGCGGATAGTAGGTGTTGTACATCTCGTCGGGGTTGACCGACGGGAGGATGGCGCCGAAGTTCTCCCGCTTGGGCGTGACCGCCATGCCACCGTTGACCAGCGAGCCGCCCCCGACGCCCCGGCCCTGGTAGACGGTGATGCCGCTGAAGTCCTCGGCGTCCAGAATCCCCGTGTAGCGGGGGATGTCCCGGTCGATCGGGATGCCGAAGAAGTTGCTCAGGGGCTGCTTGGTCTTGGTCCGCAGCCAGTACGAGCGGTAGTCCGGCGAGGTCGTGTTGCAGAAGATCTTGCCGTCCGATCCGGGCGTGTCCCAGGCCATGCCCATCTCGACCATCTGCACGTCGACGCCGGCCTGGGCGAGGCGCAGCGCCGCGACCGAACCGCCGTACCCGGTACCGATCACGAGGGCCGGGACGCGTGCGCCGTCGCCGATCGCGGCGGCCCTCGCGCTGGTGCCGGCGAAGGCGGACGAGCCGTGCCCCACCAGCGCCGCAGCGCCGAGAATAGAACCTGTTCCAGCGATGAATCTGCGCCGCGAAACACCCTCGGAACCCGAATGTTGCATGGTAGTGTCACTCATGTGACATTCCTCACTCTCGATGGAGTGAGAACAGGTTCTACTGGCGCAGGCGTGATAAGTCACTAGATACCTAGGGGTAACTTCTGGCTTGTTACGCGCTCTTGAACGGGGGCGGTGCGGGCCGGCGGTCCACCGGGGTCACCGGCGTACGGATCGCGACCGGGGTACGGCGCGGACCGGACCACGGGGCCGGTACGGCGTCGATGTCCCGCGCCAGACGCTGGGCGAGCTCCTCGTAGTTGACCCGCCAGCCCCGGAAGTGCGGCCATGCCTCCTCGGGGCTCCGCTCGGTGGGATAGCCCTGCTCCCGCATCCGGGCCACCCCGACGAGGAAGTCCTCGTAGGTGAGTTCGAGCGGGCCTTCGGGGTGCGGGTCGGCGTCGTAGGCGATGCCCTGCATGTCGGCGATGTCGCGCAGACAGACGAAGCCCGCGCGCAGCGCCATGCGCACCTCGGACTGCGGATGGGACGGATTGAAGGCGAGGCGCAGCGCGGCCGCGTCCATCACCGCGAGGAGGGCGATCAGCCAGTTGCGGGTGGCCTTCGGGGAGCGGAAGTGGATGAGTACGGGGTAGGTCGTGTGGCTCTCGCCGACCTCCGCGCTCCACCGCTCCCAGCTGCGGAACAGCTCGCCGACGCTGTTGACGACGTCGACCTGGGCGTACCGGGCGAGGATCTCCGGTCCCCAGGGCGGGCTGCCCGCACGTGCCTGGAGCAGCGTGACCTCGGTTTCGCGGCGTTGGTAGGCCGCGTACAGGGTGGGCAGATAGCCGATCTGGAGGCCGATGACGATGGGCCCGGTGGCCGCCGCGCAGAAGTCGATGGCGTTCAGGGAGGCCCGGTTGCCGGCGGCGAAGCCGAGGGTGAAGAGGGAGGAGCCGGACTCGGTGAGCGACTCACGCAGACCGAGGCCGCTGACCGCAGCCTCCAGCAGCCCGTATCCGACCATGAAGCAGAACAGCCAGCCCATCAGGGTGATCACGATGGACAGTGGGGCGACGGGCGCGAGGACCCGGTCCTTGGTCTCCGCTCCGCGCGCCAGGTCCGCCACCCGCTGGAAGGGCCACCGTACCGCCTGCTGCACGATCCGGGTGAAGCTGGACCGGGTCGGCCGCGGAATCACCAGGGTGCGCAGCACCGAGGAGAAGATCCCGAGCACGAGGACGGCGCCGAGGACGCCGAACACTGCTCTCACCTGGACTTGTTCCTTTCCCGTACGCCGGGCGGATGTTGCCGCCGCCCGGCCAGAGGAAGGTTACGTCGCCCCGGAGCGGGCGGGCCGCAGGCCCCGTTGTCACAAGCCGTGCCGCCGGTCGCCGAGCACCACCTCGCACACCTCGCGCTCCAACCGGGCGGAGAACGGCGCCCCGGCGAGCCGCGCACGGCGGGCCGCGACGGCCGCGCGGGTCTCCTCCGCGATCAGGTCGCCGTTGATCGCGGCACCGGCCCGCACCCCGGCGGCCGCGGCCGCGACGACCTGGTCGGTCGGGCTCGCCACGTTGCCCGCCACCCAGACGCCGGGCACCTCGGTGGCGCCGGTCGGGTCGGCGGCGATGTGGGCGCCGATGACGGTGCCGCCCATCTCCAGGTCGGTGGGCGCGATCCCGAGCGAGGAGAGGACTCCCGCCCTGGGCGTCAACTTCCCTGCCACGACCAGAACCTGACGATCCATCAGCGTGCCGTCCGCGAGACGTACGCCCGTCAGACGTCCGTCGCGCGTCGCGAGGGAGGCGACCTCCCCGACCACGACGCCGATACCCCGGGCGGACAGTTCCTCGCAAGCGCGTTCGTCCAACTCGTCCATGGTGTGCACGAAGAGCGTGATGTCCTCGCTCCACTGCCGCCACAACAGGGCCTGGTGCACCCCGAGCGGACCGGTGCCGAGCACCCCAACGGCCCGGTCCCGCACCTCCCAGCCGTGGCAGTACGGGCAGTGCAGCACGTCGGTGCCCCACAGCTCGGCGAGCCCGGGGACATCGGGGAGTTCGTCGACGAGGCCGGTGGTGACCAGGAGCCGGCGACCCTGTACGCGGGTGCCGTCGGCGAGGTCGACCCGGAAGGCTTCGCCCTCACGCCGGGCGGCGATGGCATGGCCCTGCCTCAACTCGACTCCGTAGCCGCGCACTTCGGCTCGTGCAGCGGCCAGCAGCTCACCGGGGGCGGTGCCCTCGTGGCCGAGGTAGGCGTGGACCGCGGCGGCCGGCGCGTTGCGGGGCTCCCCCGCGTCGACCACCAGGACCGAACGCCGGGCCCGGCCGAGCGTGAGCGCCCCGCTCAGTCCAGCGGCACCGCCGCCGATCACCACGATGTCGTGGATCTCCGGCCGGGCACCTCCGGGTGTGCTGTTCATGGCGTGTTCCGTTCGCTCGTTCATGTGTCCCACCTCCATGCCGCGATGGTGTGCCCGGACCTGCCCGGTTGACAAAACATCTTGCCGATACGGCAAATAGGAGCATGGCTCAGGACGACGTCACCGATGTACTGACCGGCGTGGGACCGCGCCTGCGGTCCCTGCGACAGGCGCGCGGCAGCACGCTCACCCAGGTGGCGGAGGCGACCGGGATCTCCCTGAGCACCCTGTCCCGCCTGGAGTCGGGGCAGCGCAAGCCGACCCTGGAGCTGCTGCTTCCACTGGCCCGTGAGTACCGGGTGCAGCTCGACGAGCTGGTCGGGGCGCCCGCCACCGGCGACCCGCGCATCCACCCGAAGCCCTTCACCCGCTACGGCCAGACCTTCGTGCCGCTGACCCACTACCTGGGCGGGCTGCACGCCTACAAGCAGATCGTGCCGCCCCGGCAGGCCCCCGACGGCGTACGGCCCGAGCTCAACGTGCACGAGGGCTACGAGTGGCTGTACGTCCTGTCGGGCCGACTGTGGCTGGCGCTGGGCGACCGCGACCTGGTGCTCGGCGCGGGCGAAGCCGCCGAGTTCGACACCCGCACCCCCCACGGCTTCGCCAACGCGGGCGACCGGCCGGTGGAGTTCCTCTCCCTGTACGGCGCGCAGGGCGAGCGCATGCACGTACGGGCGCGGCCCAGCGAGGGCTGAGCCGGGCCGGTCGACCTCCGCGGGTTACGGGCGGCGGCGGGGCTTGCCGCGCTTGGCGGCGCTCTTCGGGGCGCCGGAACCACCGCGGGCGTTCTTGCCGCCCGCCTTGGCCGCCTTGCCACCGGTCTTGCCCGCTGCGGGCTTGCGCGGGGCGCCGCTCTTGTCGGCGCGCTTCTCCTTCGGCTTGGGCGGAGTGGGCGTGCGGCCACGGGTGCTGTTCACGGTACGGCCGCGGACGATCCCGATGAACTCCTCCACCAGGTCCGGGGTGACCTCCGCCTCCGGCCACGACAGGGCGACGCGGGACTCCGGCACACCCGTGATCGTCCGGTAGGTGAGGTCCTTGCGGTGGTACAGGCGGGCCAGCGACTGCGGCACGACGAGCAGACCCACCCCGGCGGCCACCAGCTCGACGGCGTCCTCGGTGGTGGCGGGGCGCTCGAAGGCGGGCAGGCCCGGCGGGCGCTCCCAGTCCAGGGTGTCGTCCAGGGGGTGCAGCACGATCTCGTCGGCCAGCTCGTCTGCGGACACCTCTTCGACGGCGGCGACGAGGTGGTCCTTGGGGACCACGACGACCGTCGTCTCGGTGTAGAGGGGGATCGCGCTGAGATCCGTGCGGTCGATCGGCAGCCGTACGAACCCGGCGTCCGCTCCCCGGCCGCGCAGCATGTCGGGTGCCTCGGCCGCGGAGACCGTGCTGAGGGTGAGGGGGACGTCCGGCAGCCGCTCGTTCCAGATCCGCACCCACTTGCTCGGCGTCACACCAGGAACATAGGCGAGCCGGAACGATGGGGGTTCTTCCGAGCCTGTCACTCCGCCAGGTTACCGGTCGTGGTCGGCGGTATCGCACACGCTCGCTACTCTTGGGACCATGACGTCGCACCAGACCACCCAGACGATGAAGCCCGCGACCGCGGCGAAGAAGCTGGGTGTGTACCTTGAGGCCACCCCCGCAGAGTTCCAGGAGGGAGTCGTCTCGCGCAGTGAACTGAACGCCCTGCAGGCCGACCCGCCCCAGTGGCTCCAGGACCTGCGACGCACCGGCCCGCACCCCCGGCCCGTGGTCGCCGCGAAGCTCGGCGTCTCCATCGCGGGCCTCGCCCGTGGCGGAGTCACCGAGGCCCTCACCACGGAGCAGATCGACGCGCTGAAGCAGGACAACCCCGAGTGGCTGCAGAAGGAGCGCACCACTCAGGCCGAGGTCCGCAAGGAGTCGGTCCGCATCAAGGAGAAGAACAAGGAGAAGGAAGCGCGTCAGGCCGACGGCCCCCGCTCCTGACCCACCCCGGCGTCCCCGACGCCACCGCCGCGTACACCCAGTGCCGCCGCCCGTTTGCCCCGCATCCGGTCGGCGGCACTGTGCGTGGGGCCGCGGCAGCCCGCGCTCGCGCCCGTCGCCGGCGCCCCGCTTTCCGCGTGGTCCGCGTCGTCCGCGCCGTCCGCCAGGCAGGCCTGTTCAGCTGAAACTGGACAGTCTGGACTGAAGAACTTACGGTGACGACATGGAAGACACCGCCGACGGCATCTCCGCGTCCGCCCTTCGCGCGGCACGCGACCTGCGGGTGGCGTTCAGCAGGCTGCGGCGACGGCTGCGAGAGGTCGCGGACACCCAGGACCTCACGCCCTCGCAGGTGTCCGCGCTCGCCCTCGTCGAAAAGGGCGGAGCTGCCTCCGCCAGCGCACTGGCGGCCACTGAAGGCGTACGCCCCCAGTCGATGGCCGCCACTCTCGCCGCGCTCGACCAGCACGGCCTGATCCGGCGCAGCCAGGATCCGCGGGACGGCCGCCGCCAGTTGGTCACCCTCACCGAGGCGGGCCGCGAGCGCGCCGAGGGAAATCGGCAGGCCCGCGCCGAGTGGCTCACCCAGGCCTTCCAGGACCGCTACACCGAGGAGGAGCGCGCCACGATCTCCGAGGCGATGGCCCTCCTCGAACGGCTCGGCGAGCCGTGATCCCGGACGCCGACCGGCCACCGGTCCGGGGCGTCCGCCACGACCACTGGCCCCACCCCCTCAACAGGCCCTGAAATCAGAGCAGTTGAGCGAATCACGTACACGCAGGAAAGGCACCACCATGGCTCTCACCACGCTCGACCAGAACACGGCGCTCGTCGTCATCGACCTTCAGCGGGGCATCGTCGCCGCCCCTACCGAGCCGTACTCCGCCGCCGATGTCGTGGCCCGCTCGGCCGAACTGGCCGACGCCTTCCGCGCGCACGGGCTCCCCGTCGTCCTGGTCCGCGTCTCGTTCGCCCCCGACGGCGCGGACGCTCCCCGGGGCCGTACGGAGAACGCCGGGCACGGCGGGCAGCCGCCGCAGGGCTGGGACGTCATCGTCGACGAGATCGCCGGGCACCCCGGGGACATCACCGTCACCAAGCGCAACTGGGGCGCTTTCCACGGCACCGACCTCGACCTCCAGCTGCGCCGCCGAGGTGTCACCCAGATCGTGCTGACCGGCGTGGCCACCAGCATCGGCGTCGAGTCGACCGCCCGGGCCGCGCACGAGCACGGCTACCACGTCACCC
Source organism: Streptomyces xanthochromogenes (assembly GCF_014650455.1). Taxonomy (GTDB): domain Bacteria; phylum Actinomycetota; class Actinomycetes; order Streptomycetales; family Streptomycetaceae; genus Streptomyces; species Streptomyces xanthochromogenes. The sequence continues at coordinate 509,327 of NZ_BMUZ01000004.1, forward strand.
TGGCCACCGACGCGATGACGGACCTGAACGCGGACGCGCACCGCAACAGCGTCGAGCGGATCTTCCCCCGCCTCGGCGAGTCCGGCACGACGGCCGAGATCGGCGAGCTGCTGGCCAAGACCCGCTCCGCCTGAGGCTCCGCGCAGGGGCGGGGCCTGCGGGCGCCACGCATCCCGGGCGCCCTGGGTACACCGGCGCCGTGGCTCTCAGGTGTCCTTGGCGGGGTGACCGGCGTCGATGTCCGCGCCGTCGCTCAGCCGGAACGGCTGCCGGTCGCCGGGTCCCGCCGACGCCTCGGCCGGGGCGAGCAGGAAGCCGACATGGTCCCCGCCCTCGACGCGGCTCTCCACCCGCCCCACGAACCACGTCGGCACCGCGTCGAGCAGCGCCGTGCCCGCGGGGCCCTCGCGCCAGGCGAGGCCGGCGAACTTGTCCACCTCGTCGCCCGTACGGCCACCGAATCGCTCGGCCAGGTCGTGCTGGGCGCGGCCCAGCAGGTGCACGGCGAGGAATTCGGCCGAACTCGCCACGCGGTAGGTCCTGTTGGCAGTGGACAACCACACCATGAAGCGCACTGGTTCGATCGAGCACTGCGAGGCGAACCCCACGAGGCACCCGGCGCGCTCCTCACCCGCCACCGCCGTCACGACGTACATCGGGTAGTCCAGGCGGTCGAGGAACTCATCCATGCCGGTCACACCGCTCAACTCCTCACCTCGTCCTGCGTGGACCGACAAACAACCGACCACACGCGTACCCCGCGGCACGCCCCGGGGCGGCCGATCGGCCGAAAGGATCGACTCGGGCGGGCAGGCCGTGTGTAGGGGCGGGGGCCGGGGGCACCCGGGCGTTGCGCGGACGCGGCGCCGTGCGTCAAGGGCGCCCGCCGTCCGCATCCGCACCCATCGTCCATACGAAGGGACCGTTCCACCATGGCGAACATCTGGGCCTACCCCGAGGCAGCCGCGTACCAGCCGGGCACCGACCTCACCGGCTACAAGGTCGAAGCGACCGACGGAAGCATCGGCAAGGTCGACAAGTACTCGGAGGAGGTCAGCTCCTCGTACATCGTCGTCGACACCGGCCCGTGGATCTTCGGCAAGTCCGTCCTGCTGCCGGCCGGGGTCCTCACGCGCATCGACCCGACCGAGAAGAAGATCTACGTCGCGTGCGCCAAGGAACAGATCAAGAACTCCCCCGAGTTCGACAAGGAGAAGCACCTCGGAGACCCGGCCTACCACGAGCAGGTCGGCGGCTACTACGGGCGCCCGCACAACTGACGCCCCCTCACGATGCCCGGCCGCCAACCGCGGCCGGGCATCGGCATGTCGAGCCGCACCGGCGTCAGGGGGCGGCGAGCCACTCTTCGAGTACGGCCTCCCGCTCGCGCGAGCGCAGCAGGCCGGTCACGTCCCGCGCACCCCACCACCGGCTCGGGAGGGCGGGCGAGGAGGTGCCCTCGACGAAGCGGGTGAGGAGCGCGTGCGAGAGGTCGACCTCCCGCCGGGTGTAGGCGGTCGCGGCGCCGGACGGGACGAGCACCTCGACGCGGGCGCCGTCGCGGGTGCCGACCGCCACCGTCATCATCTCGGGGCTGCCGGGCATCCACAGGTCGAGGGCGGCCGCGGCCACCGTCGCGGCTCGGCCGGCCCATCGCACCCCGGCCGAGCGGACAGGCGCCCCGGTCACCGTCAGGGCGGTCACCTCGCCCCAGGGCCACTGCCCCGCGGCGGGCCCGGTCACCCGCAGCACCTCGGGCGTGAGAAGCACCTCCGCCGTCGCCGTCGCGCCGGGCGTGCCCAGGTGGACGTTCTCCGCGTCGATCCAGAAGAGACCGACCATGCAGCCCGCCTTCCGCGGGGCCGGTGGCGTGGGTGCCGATTCCAAGGCGAACTCCAGGGTGCCGTGCGGGTTTTCCGGCGACCCTAGATCACCTGGGGAAATCCTCCGAACGGCACCGATGGATTCCGGGCACCCCGAACGGCCTGCACCCGGGTGCGTCACATCCTCGTCAGCGCGTCACATCGGGTTCGTGCGGCTCGCCCGTCTCCCGTGCCCCGTCTCCCCCACGCACCCCGTCTCCTGCACGTGCCCCGTGCGATTCGCGCGCCTCGTGCGATTCATGCGTCCCGCCGGGCGGGTCCGCGGGCGCCTCCGTGATGTCGAGGAACACCTGGTCCGCCTCCGGCCACTCCTTCACCACGGCGGCCTTGATCCGTTCGGAGACCAGCTCCAGGTGCTCACTGTCGAGCCCGGGCCGCAGGTCGATGCGGGCGGCGACGAGCGTCGAGTCGAGGCCGAGACGCATCGTCAGAAGGCTGGCCACGTTGTCGATCTCGGGCTGCCGGTCCAGCAACGCCCTGATGTCGTCCCGCAGTTCGGGAGCGACGGCCTCGCCGATGAGCTGCTCGCGGGCGTCCTTGCCGAGCCGGTACGCCACGTACACCAGGAGCAGACCGATGGCGAGCGAGGCCGAGGCCTCCCAGACGACCTGGCCGGTGACCATGTGCAGGGCCATGCCCCCACCGGCGAGCAGCACGCCGAGCACCGCGGTGCCGTCCTCGGCGATGACGGTGCGCAGAGCCGGGTCGCTGCCGATGCCGCCGCTCTGGCCGCGCACCTGGTACAGGGCGCGCAGCAGCGAGCCGCCCTCGGCGAGGAGCGCCACACCGAGGACGGAGAGGCCCGCGATGTAGCCGCCGGTGGACTCCTGCTCGTGCGAGCGCAGCGCCTCGATGCCCTGCAGGAACGAGAAGCAGCCGCCCATGACGAAGATGCCGACGGCGGCGAGCAGGGACCAGAAGTAGCGTTCCTTGCCGTAACCGAAGGGGTGTTGCTCGTCGGCCGGGCGCCGGCTGCGGCGCAGTGCCGCGAGCAGGAAGACCTCGTTCATGCTGTCGGCCACCGAGTGCGCTGCCTCCGAGAGCAGCGCGGGCGACCCGGCGAAGACTCCGGCCGCGGCCTTGGCCGCGGCGATCAGTAGGTTGGCGCCGAGCGCCACAAGGACGGTCAGGCGGGTCTTACGGTCCTTCTTGTCTGCCGTGTCTGTGCTCATTCACCAAGTCCCTGTAGCGGCATGCTGTGTGATGGTCCGTCAGATGGCGTTCGGATGCCGTTCGGATGCCGGAGACGTGCCCCTTGCGGGCGGAGGGACGTCGTGGACCGCCCTCCGCCCGCAAGGCGGCTCGCGGCCGGTCACCGGCGGCTGTCGCTCCGGGCGCCCGCGTAGGAGCGGCGCTTGCGCGCGGACGAAACCTCTTCGGGGTCGTCCTCGGCCTCCCCTTCCGGCTCGTCCTCGTACTCCGCCTCCGGTTCCTCCTCGTCCTCGTACTCGCCCTCGAAGTCGCCCTCCGCCTCGTCCTCGTACTCCTCTTCGGGCTCGGCTTCGGGGTCGGCTTCGGGGTCGGCCTCATCCGGCTCCGCTTCCTGCTCCGGATTCCGGTCCTCTTCCGGCTCGCCCTCGTCCTCGTCCCGCTCGAAGTCCTGATCCTCGTCCTGGACCTCGTCCGTGGGCTCGTCCCGGTCGTCCTCGCGGTCGGACTGCTCCGCCTCCCGCTGCTCCTCCTCGGCCACGGCGTCCTCGTGGCTCACGACGACCTCGCCGTCCCTGATCTCGCCTCGCCAGCCTCCCTCGGCCTCGCCGCGCAACGCGATGTGGCGCGCGAAGTTCTTGAGGTCGAGGCGGGCGCGACGGCCCTGGGCACGCCAGATGTTGCCGGTCTTCTCGAAGAGGCCCTTGGAGTAGTACTCCATGACCAGCAGGACGCGGGTGATGTTCTCGCCCAGCGGGTGGAAGGTGACGACGCCCTTCACGCTGCCCTTGGCGCCCTCGGAGGTCCACACGATGCGGGCGTCCGGCACCTGTTCGGTGGTGTGCGCCTTCCAGCTGCGGCTGGACCAGAAGACCTTCACCTTCCAGTCCGACGTGGTGTCGTCGGCGACGGTCGCGCTCTTCACGCCCTTGGCGAAGGTGGCGAACGACTGGAGCTGGGTCCACTGGTCGTACGCCTCGCGCACGGGGACGCCCACGTCCACCGATTCCATGATGACGGTCGGCTTGCGCCCGCCGCCGCCCTTCTTGCGCTTGCCGCCGAGGCTCTTGAACATCTCCTTGGCGTTGTCCTTCAGGTGCGAGGCGCCCAGTTCGACGGCGGTGCGCACCGGGCCCTTGCCCTCGGCGATCTTGCGGCCGCCTTCGAGTGCCAGCTTGGCGAAGCCGGGACTGTTGCCCTCGGCTATGTCGTTGAGCTTGCCCGTGGTCTCGCCGAGCTTGTGGCCCACGCCCACGAGGAGCCGCTCGCCCTGGGCGAGCAGATAGTTCTGGAGCTCCGACTTCAGATGGTCGACCGCGGGGCTGTCCTTCAGCGGGTTCTTCGACTCAGCCACGGTCCTCACCGCCCTGGGCCGCGCGCCGGCTCGCCGTCTTCTTCGCCGGCGCCCGCTTGGCCGTGCGCTGCACGGACTTGGTCGCCTTCGTGGCCGAAGTAGCCCTGGACGAAGCCGACTTGGCGGCAGAGCGCGTGGTCGAACGGGGCTTGCTCGTCGGCCCCCCGTCGGAGTCGGAAGCCCTGCTGGAGCTCCGGCTCGAACGCCGCCCGGAGGATTTGGCCGACCCCGTACCCGACTCCCGGCCCGAGCCGCTGCCCGAGTCGCTGCCGGAGGAGGAACGAGAGGAGGAACGGGAGGACGACTTGGACGACGACTTCGCGGGGCGCTCGTCGTCCTCCTCGTACTCTTCTGGCTCTTCCGGCTCTTCCGGCTCCTCGTCCCGCGCCGAGCCGGTCACGTTCGGAACAACGCCCGATATGCGGTCCTGCACACCCAGCGTGCGGTCGTGCAGCCGGTCGGCAAGTCCCTCGATCTGCCGGTTGAGCAGCGCGCCCGTGGCCGCCTTGCCCACCCCGCGCAGATCGCCGCGGAGCTGGTCGCCGATCTCCTTGAACTGGGGGTTGCCGGCCAATTGGGCCGCCGCGAAGTCCGCGATCGCCCGCGGGCTCAACTGCAGGCGCTTGCCCATGACCAGTGTGCCGATGCCGAACGCGAGCTTTGCCTTCTTGGTGCGCCCGAGCAGATAGCCCGCGCCTACCGCGAGCCCCAATCCCAGCCGATTGTTCATATCAGACCTGTCCTCTTCTCGTCCGTCTCGCGATGGGGAGCCTGTGGAGGCCTCATCACACCGGGTAGCCAACATGGCCAGAGCCAAACCCTGGGCCCGGAGGCGGAGTCGAAGGGGGCGGGACGCCCCGGAGGCGGCCCCGTCGTCGGCCGCCCGTCCCAGGAGACGGACTCCCCGGTGGCGCCGTTCACTGCGCGGCGCCCGAACCACCACCGGGCTCGGCATCGCCCGAACGCCGACGTCCAGGGCATGCCCGTGACGGTCGGGTGCCGAGGGGCCGCTTCCGAGCGGCCGTCCAGATGACGCACGCCGCGCAGGCCCGGCTCGGCGGCGGGCGGCCCGCCGGCCGACTGCGGCACGAGCGGCACTTCGATGCCGCCCAGTCGTAGCGACCAGGAGTGCACGGGAGGACAACAGGCCCTGCACGAAAGCGAGTTGGGGTCGCCCTCGCACCCGCCTGGCGGCCCGTGCCCGAATCCGGGGAGCGAGTCCTCAGCCCCTGATGAGGGTGCGTGATCGTACGTCTACTCTGGTCCCGCCAGGCCGTACGGTGGCGGCCACCAGGAAACGGAGCACGCGGTGCCAGCGGGGGAAGAGAACGGCGGTGCGCTGATCGGCAGCCTGCTCGGCGGGCGGTACCGGGTGACCTCGACGATCGGCCGCGGCGGCATGGGCGTGGTCGCCCGAGCCGTGGACGAGCTCCTCAACCGCGAGGTCGCCGTCAAGATCCTGCGGGCCCACACCGACGCGTCCGCAGCCGAACTGGCCGATCTGCGCACCCGGATGCGGCGGGAGGCGCAGGCCGCGGCCCGCATCTGGCACAGCGGCGTGGTCACCGTGCACGACGTGACCGAGGAACGGGGGCTGCCGGTCATCGTCATGGAACTCGTCGACGGGCCCTCCCTCGACGACGTGCTGGCCGAGCGCGGCACCCTCGATCCGCGCGAGGCCGCCGCGATCGGCGCCGAGCTGATGGACGCCCTCGACGCCGCGCACCGGGCCGGCGTGCTGCACCGCGACGTGAAGCCGGGCAACATCCTGCTGGAGCGGGGCGGGCGGGTGGTGCTCACCGACTTCGGCATCGCCACCATGGAGACCACCGGCGACGACGCCATGTCCAAACTGACGCGCAGCGGCGAGCTCGTCGGCTCGCTCGACTTCCTGCCGCCCGAGCGCGCGCAGGGCCGCGAGCCGGGCCCCGCCTCGGACATCTGGGCGCTCGGCATGACGCTGTACGCGGCGGTGGAGGGAACGACTCCGTTCCGTCGTACGTCGGTGTGGTCCACCCTGTCGGCGATCGTCACCGACCCGCTGCCACCGGCCCGCCGGGCGGGCGGACTGACTCCGGTCCTCCAGGCCCTGATGGCGAAGGAGCCGGAGCACCGGCCGACCGCCGAGCAGGCGCGCCGGATGCTGGAGCAGGTGGCCGCGGGGGGCGTCCCGCAGGCAGCGGGCCGCCCCGAGCACACGACCGGCACGGTGAGCCTCGCACCGACGGCCCCCACCGCGCCGACGCCTCCCGCCGCCTTCGGGCCGCCTCCCCCGCCGGTACCGGTGACGGAAGCGGCCTACCCGCACCACCAGGTGCCCTTCGGCATCGCCACACCGCCGCCCACGGTTCCGCAGCACGACGTGACCGCGGGGCGCCGGACCCCGGCCGGTCGCGGGCGGCGCCGCAGCCGCGTGGTGGTGGCGGCCGCCGCCGCCGTGGTGTTGGCCGGCGGCGGCATCAGCTACGTTCTGACGAACCATCAGGAAGCCGAGGCGCGGGGAGGCGACGCCCGGGCGGCCGGACCTGGGCCCGGGGCAGGGGCCGGGCCGGAGGGCGGAACCCCGGCGGCCGGCGACGAATCGTACGCGGCGAAGCTGCCCGACGGGGGAAGCGGCAGCCCGACCCCCTCGAAGTCCGGGACCACGAAGGCCGAACCGTCACCCTCGCCCTCGAAGCGCCCGAGCTCCTCGGCGAAGCCCAGTGCCACACCGAGCAGCTCGAAACCCCCGGCATCGGCCAAGGCCAGTCCCGTGTCCACGAGTTGTGGCGGCTGGAGCCACAAGGACCCGGCACCGGGCTCGTACGGGTACATGGCCGGGGACTACCACTTGGAGAGCGGCCCGTACCGGAACTGCCCGGCGGTCTCGCTCGCCAAGTCCGGCACCAAGCTCTGGTACCACTGCTATGTGACCAACGCCTATGGAAACAGGTGGACTTATGTGCGCGTAGAGGGCTCAAGCACCGCCGGCTGGATGTCGAACGACAACATCAACCGCCAGCACGGCGCTTCGACCCCCTGCTAGCCCCGGTCAGTCGCGGCGGCGCAGTCGGGCCGAGAGGTGGTGCTGCAGCGCCTGGCCCACCGCGGCCAGGTCGTGCGTGAACGCCAGCGTGTCGTCGGCGGTCAGCTCGTAGCGGCGACGGGTGGCGTCGACCTGCTTCGCGGTGGGGGTGACGGCCACCTCCTGGGTCGCGAGGTCGACCGTCCTGCCGCTCGCGGCGCCGACCGCGATCTCCGCGATGCCGGTGGGCTGGGTGATCAGGGCTTCGATCCGCCCTTCGGCCTGGAGTCGCCACCAGCCGCTCTCGCGCGCCGATGGGCGCAGCGGGGCGCCCTCCGCGTCGAGCAGCCACGCCCGGGCCTCGTAGCGCAGGAAGGGGCGGCCGTCGTGGCTGAAGGTGACCTCCTGCGCGTACGCGAAGTCCCCGTCGAGGGTGGGGTATTCACCCTCGCCCCGGCCGTACCAGCGGCCGAGGAGGCCGAGCACGGGCGCGAGCAGCGCGTGGGGGGCGGGCACCTCGTCCGGGCGGACGCTGTCGGGGTAGGGGTGCTCCGGTGCGGGGTCGAACACGATGTGCGCTCCTGGGGTCGGGGCTGATGCCAGGGGGAAGCCTAGGCCGTCGATCCTCCGCAGGTGCCGGTCGGCCATGGCGAACTCCTCCTCGGGGAGGGGGGCACCCCACCGGCGTGGTGGATGTGTCGCGCCGGGACCGCCGCTAGCGTCGCAGGGGAGGGTGATCGGCGGAGAAGGGTGCAGAGGTGGGCGCACGGATGGCGGGCGGGGCGGCAGTGGCCCGGGCGGCGGCGATCGGGGTGGCTCTGGCGCTATCCGTCGGTGCCCTGGGGGTGGTTCCCGCATCGGCGGCCGGGAACGGCCCGCTCGACGGGGTGTGGCGGATGGACGGCTACGGCACCCTGGTCACGGTCTCGGACGGCAGCCTTACGACGTACGACACCACCCGTGCCGGCTGTCTGCCAGGCGCGCTCACGGCCCGGCAGGTGGGGAGCCCCGGAGCGAACGGGGCGACCCGGTACGGCCAGGGGCCGGCCGCATCGATGACCTTCACGCCGGAGGGGCGCAGGCATGCGGTGCTCGCGCTCGACGACGCGGCCGGCGTACGCCGCCTGGAACGCCTGCCCGCGCTGCCCGAACGGTGCCGACAGCCCGTCGACGCGGGGCCGCTCGCCGTCTTCGACCGGTTCTGGGCGACCTTCGCGGAGAACTACCCGTTCTTCGCCGCCAAAGGCATCGACTGGCAGGCGGTCAGGGCCCGTTACCGTCCGCTCGTCACACCGGACACCACCGACGCACAGCTCCAGCAGATCCTCATCGACATGATCCGCCCGCTCGGCGACGCGCACACGGCACTCGTCCACCAGGGCAGGACGGTCTACTTCGGCCTGCGGCCCGGCACCCGGGTTCCGACCACGGACCTGCGCACCCGCGCCGCGGCGAACGTCGCCCGTCAGCTCGTCGCTCCGGCCCGGACCTTCGGGCAGGGCAAGCTCGCGGTCGGTGAACTGCCGTACAGATTGGGCTATTTGAGGGTCGACTCCTTCGACGGGTACGCCGCCGGTGACAGCTTCCAGGAGCAGACGGCCGAGCTCGACCGGGCCCTGGACGCGCTGCTCCCCCACGGCGCGACGACGGGTGCCGACCCGTTGCGCGGCCTGGTGATCGACGTCCGGCTCAACGGCGGCGGGTCGGACGCGCTCGGCCTGCGGATCGCCTCGCGCCTGACCGACCGGGCGTACACCGCCTACCGCAAGGTGGCCCGGAACGACCCCGACGACCCGACCCGCTTCACCAGGCCCCAGCCGATCACCGTCCGGCCGTCGACGGCCCCGCGCTGGACGGGGCCGGTCGCGCTGCTCACCAGTGGCAGCTCGGTCAGCGCGGCGGAGACCTTCGCGCAGGCCCTCATGGGCCGCGCCCCCGGGGTGACCCGGATCGGCGAGAACACCCAGGGTGTCTTCTCCGACGTGCTGTTCCGCCCCCTGGGCAAGGACCCCGAGGGCAAGGACTGGGCGGTGTTCCTGCCCAACGAGAAGTACCTGGACGCACGAGGCCGCACCTTCGACGGCCCCGGCATCCCGCCCCGGCTGCGCGTCCCCGTCTTCACCGAGGAGGACCTCGCCCACGGCCGCGACTCGGCCCTGACCCTGGCGCGTCAGGTGCTCACCACGTCCTGACGCGCCCCCATCCCGTCAACTGCACGCCTGCACGGCTACACGGCCGCGACGGACGTGTAGTGCGAGGCGTCCCCCGCGATCGAGTAGCTCTCCTTGCCCTCGATGCCCACCGGCACGTCTCCCGCGACCGTCACGCGGTTCAGGCGGCGCGGCAGCCCGTCGTAGTTGTCGATGGCGTAGTGCTGGGTGATCCGGTTGTCGAAGAGGACGAGCTGGTTGGGCGACCAGCGCCAGCGCAGGACGTTCTCCGGGCGCACGACGTACGCCTGGAGCAGATCGAGGATCTTGCGCGACTCTCCGACCGAGAGACCGACGATCCGCTGGGCGAACCCGCCGATGAACAGGCCGCGTTCACCGGTCAGGGGGTGGACGCGGACCACCGGGTGGGCGGTGCGGAAGTTGATCGAGGTGAACTGGGCGCGCTGCTCGGCCTTCTGGTCGTCGACGTCCTCCTCCGGAACCGCGTAGTCGTAGTCGTTGGTGTGCTCGGCCCACAGCGTGTCGGCGAACTGCCGCAGCGGCTGGGGCAGACTGCGGTACGCGGCGGCCGAGTTGGCGATCAGGGTCTCGCCCCCGTACGGCGGGATCGTGATGCTGCGCAGGGTGCTGGCCTGCGGCGGGTTGAGGACGAAGGTGACGTCGGTGTGCCAGTGGTTGGCGCGCCCGCGCTCGCTGTCCACCGGGAGCACGTTGGGCGCGTCCGCGACGGCGGCGACGGTGGGGTGGGCGGTGGTGAGGTCGCCGAAGTGGCGGGCGAAGGCCTGCTGGCCCTCGTCGTCGAGCTCGACGCCGTCGAAGACCAGGGCCTTGTGCTCGTTGAGGGCGGCGCGCACGGCTGCCACGCTCTCCTCGTCGAGCGGCCTGGCGATGTCGACGCCGGACACCTGGGCGCCGATGTGCGCGGTGACCTTGCGGATCTCGATGCCGGACATGTGCGGGGTCCTTTCGGTCGTGGCTCAGACCCGGCTGAGGGCCGGGACGGTGTGCTGGTTGGCGGGGCGGGGCAGGCCGTAGCGGTCGCGCAGGGTGCCCCGGGGGCCGTACTCCGTGCGGAACAGGCCACGGGCGCGCAGGATGGGCACGACGTGGTCCACGAAGGCTTGGAGGCCGGACGGCAGGACGGCCGGCATGATGTTGAAGCCGTCGGCGGCGCCCAGCGTGAACCAGCTCTCGATCGCGTCGGCCACCTGCTCGGGTGTGCCGGCGAAGGTCAGATGGCCGCGCCCGCCGCCGAGGCGGCCGATCAGTTCGCGGACGGTGAGCCGCTCGCGGCGGGCGAGCTCCACCACCAGCGTGTAGCGGCTCTTGGCCCCCTCGATGGCGCTTTCCGGCGGCAGATCCGCGGGCAGTTGGGCGTCCAGCCGAAGGACGCCGGGTTCCAGGTGCAGCAGCCGTTCGAGGCGGTGGAGGCCGTGTTCGTGGACGATATGGTCCTCCAGGACCTGCTCGTGGGCACGCGCCTCGGCCTCGGTGGAGCCGATGACCGGCAGGATGCCGGGCAGGATCTTGATGTGCTCGGGGTCCCGTCCCGCCGCGCGGGCCCGTGACTTGAGGTCCGCGTAGAAGGCCTGTGCGTCCCCCAGCGTCTGCTGGGCGGTGAAGACGGCCTCCGCGTACCGGGCCGCGAACCGTTTGCCGTCTCCCGAGGAGCCCGCCTGCACCAGCAGCGGGTAACCCTGGGGACTGCGCGGGACGTTCAACGCGCCCTCGACGCTGAAGTACGTGCCCTGGTGGCGCGGCGGATGGATCTTTTCGCCGTCGCCCCAGACACCGGCCGCCTTGTCCGCGACGACGACGTCGTCCTCCCAGCTGTCCCAGAGCTTGAGCGCCACGTCGAGGAACTCGGCGGCGCGTTCGTACCGGGTGGCGTGGGTCGGTTCGTCGTCGAGCCCGAAGTTGCGGGCGGCCTCCGCGCCCGCGGTGGTGACGATGTTCCAGCCGGCCCGGCCGCCGCTGATGTGGTCGAGCGAGGCGAACCGGCGGGCCAGGTTGTAGGGCGAGTTGTACGAGGTGGAGGCGGTGGCGATCAGACCGATGTGCTCGGTCGCCACGGCCAGCGCGGTGAGCAGGGTCAGCGGCTCCAGGACGCCGGCGGGGCGCTGGCCGACGTGGCTGAACAGGACCGGCCCGTCGGCGAGGAAGAGCGAGTCGAAGGTGCCGCGCTCGGCGATGCGGGCGAGCTCGCGGTAGTGGTCGAGGTCGAGGCTCGCGTACGGGTCGCTCTCGGGCAGCCGCCAGGACGCCTCGTGGTGCCCGGTGCTCATGAGGAAGGCGTTGAGATGGAGTTGGCGCCGGGTCACTGGGGGTCCTCCTGGTGGTGGGCGAGCTGTTGAGGCGTGCGGTCCGGATGCCGCTCCTCGTGTGCGGTGACGCCGAGCGCGGTGAGCAGGCGCTCGCGGTACTCGCCGAGGAGCGGGTCGCGGTACGAGCGCGGGTGCGGGCGGTCGATGGTGAGGTCGAGGCCGATGCGGCCCCGGTCGAGCACCAGGACCCGGTCGGCCAGGACGATGGCCTCGTCCACGTCGTGCGTGACGAGCAGGACGGAGGGCCGGTGGCGCTGCCACAGCTCGCGCAGGAGCACGTGCATGCGGATGCGGGTCAGCGCGTCCAGGGCGCCGAACGGCTCGTCGGCCAGCAGGAGTTCGGGGTGGCGGACCAGCGAGCGGGCCAGTGCGGCGCGTTGTGCCTCGCCGCCGGACAGCTCGTTGGGCCAGGCCCGCTCGCGTCCCGCGAGCCCGACCTCGGCGAGTGCGGCACGGCCCTGTTCGGCGGCCTCCTTGCCGTCCGTGCCCAGCAGGACGTTGTCGAGGACGCGGCGCCAGGGCAGCAGGCGGGAGTCCTGGAAGACCACCGACACCCGGTCCGGGGCGGTGAGTTCACCGCTTCCGGTGACCTGGTGGTCGAGTCCGGCGATGGCTCGCAGCAGGGTGCTCTTTCCGGAGCCGCTGTGCCCGAGCAGGGCCGTGAACTGGCCGGCCGGGATGTCGAGGTCGATGCCGTCGAGGACGGTGCGGCCATCGAAGGACCGGGTGAGCCCGGTGAGGCGGACCGCGGGAGCCTGGGCGGTGGTCAGTTGCTCAGCGTGCGTCGCCATGACAGCACCCTCCGTTCGACGAGGCGGACCGCGCTGTCGGAGACGAGGCCGAAGACGCCGTAGATCAGCAGGCCGACGAGGATGATGTCGGTGCGGCCGTAGTTCTGGGCCTGGAACATCAGGTAGCCGAGGCCGCTGGTGGCGTTGATCTGCTCCAGGACGACCAGCGAGAGCCAGGACCCGGTCACCCCGAGCCGGAGCCCCACGAAGAAGCCGGGCAGGGCACCGGGGACCACGATCTGCCGGATGAAACGGACCCTGGACAGGCCCTGGACTTCGGCCAGTTCGACGTACCGGTGGTCGATGCCGGACAGGGCGGCGTGCAGGTTGAGGTAGATCGGGATGTAGACGACGATGGCGATGATCGCGATCTTGAAGGTCTCGCCGATGCCGAGCCAGAGGATGAACAGGGGGATCAGTCCGAGCGTGGGAATCGCCCGGTTGAGCTGGACCGTCCCGTCGATCAGCGCCTCCCCGACCCGGCTGAGCCCGGCCGCGAGCGCGAGGACCACTCCGCCGGTGAGCCCGAGGGCGAAGCCGTATCCGGCGCGTTCCAGCGAGGTGAGCACATCGGTGGACAGGGTGCCGTCGCTCCACAGGTGGCCGGCGGTGCGCAGCACCGTCCATGGCGCGGGGATCGCGGCGGGGTCCAGCTGCCCGGCGGCGGACGCCGCGGCCCACAGCAGGAGGACCAGGCCGGGTCCGATCAACCGCGCGGCGGGCAGCCGCCTGCCGGGCGCGAGCGCGCGGCGCCCGGGCCCGCGGACGGGGGCCGCCGCCGCGGCGGGCGGGGACACCAGGGGGGTGGGCGCGGTGGTGGTCACGGCGGTCACCTCTGGTACTCGGCCGCGACGGCCTTGGCCGCCAGGCCCTCGAAGCGGCGGTCGAAGAGCGAGCCGACCTGGAACTTCTTCACGAAGCCGCCCTCGGCGAGCAGATCCGCGGTCTCCTGCTCCCACCGGATCGCCTCCTCCCAACTGGGCGGGAAGAGCGGCTTGTTGGCGAGCGCCGTGATCGACCGGGCCTGGGCGAGCGTGAGGTTCTGGGTCTTGACGTAGAACTCCTCGTTCCAGACGTCCGGGTGCTCGTACGCCCACACCTGGCCCTTGGCCCAGCGCGGTACGTACGCGGCGACCGCGGCCGCCTTGGCGGGGTCGGCGAGCACGGAGGCCGGCGCCCACAGCAGGTTGAGCAGGTCGACCACGCCGGTCGTGATGCTGTGCGCGCCCTTGGGCCCGTACTGCTTGAGATAGGCGGGCGCCTGGCTGTTGGCGAGCGGGGCGATGTCGACCTGGCCGGCCTGGAGCGCGGTGAAGAACTGATTGCTGGTCAGCGGCACGAGCTGTACATCGTCATCCGTCAACCCGGCCTGCTTCAGGGCCCGCAGCAGGACGACACCCTGCGCCTGCCCCTGCGAGAAGGCCAGCTTCCTGCCCTTGAAACCCTGGACGTCCTTGATGTCGCTGCCGGGCTTGGTGGCGAAGACGTAGGTGGGCTTCCGGGTGATGCCGATCCCGACGATCTTCGCGTCGTACCCCTGGAAGTGCGCCTGGATCGGGGGAATTCCCGCGTTGTTGGCGACGTCCAGGGACTTGGCGCGGAAGGCGTTGATGACGTCGGGGCCGGCGCCGGTGTTCACCCAGTCCGACACGGTGAACGGCAGGTCCTCCAACCCGGCCAGTTTGAACTGGAGTTGTTGTACTCCCTGGTACGAGGCGATCTTCAGGCGTGTGCCGGCCGGGACGGTGCTGGACAGCGGGGCGGACGCGGACCCCTTGGTCACGGTGTCGGCGGCCTGGGCACCCGCACAGCCGCTGAGACCGGCAGCGGCGGCGACGCCGAGCAGTGAGGACAGGAACAGCCGCCGGTCGACACCGGGCACGGCTGGGGACGCTGGTGGCATGGAAGAACTCCGTGATGGCAGGAGGAACAGGGGCGCGCCGCATCGCGTGCGGGCAGGGCGGGGCGGGGCGTGCGGACACGGCGGGGCCGGGAAAGGACACGGAAAAGGGCGCGGAAAGGAAAACGCGTGGGCGAAATCCGGACGCGGCACAGTAGAGAAATGCGGGCGCACGCCGTCAGCGAGTCACGACGCCAAGACCTCGACGGGCCGGGACGACGCCGGGCATGCGCATGCGATCGTGCGGGTGGCATTTACGCCCGAGTACTCAATAGCCTTATGCGGCGCGGCAATTCAACGGCGCACCACCGACGGGCGGCCGCGGCCGCACCGGCGCATCAGCAACACAGGGTGCGGCCGATCCGCATCAGGTCGATGACCCGGCACCTGGTCAGGAGAACCGGTCGCGATGGCATCGGCGCGACACCGGCGCTCCGGTAGCGGACCTGCCGCGACCGGATGATCACCGGGGAGAATTCCTGCGCGCTGCTCATGCCGAGAATCCTCGCTTCCGCCCACAATGCCTGTCAACATTCGGAGTTTCTGAATTAATTCGACTCCTCGGAACTCCTGGCCGGCTCCGCGGAGTTCCTCTTCGGCGCCGCCGGCACGCTCAACGGGTCGCGGTACAGGACGTCGAGGGCCACCGAGCCGCCCGCCACGGCAAGGACGGAGTCCGGGAAACTGCTCGGCACGACCAGCGCGTCCCGGCGCCCCACGGCCTCGCGCAGCGCGGTGAGGCAGTCCTGCCGGGACATCACGCCGACCTCGGTGACGACGACGGTCTCCGGGTTGAGGACGTCGAGCAGCAGCCGGGCCGCCCGCCCGACCATCCCGGCCCGCTCCACGAGGAGGCGGGCAGCGGCCGGGTCGCCCTCGGCCGCGGCGCGGACCACGTGCACCGGGTTCGCCGAGCGGATGATCCGGCGTTCACGCGCCCGGCGGCACAGTGTGCGCTCGCTCAACTCGGCCTGGAGGCATCCCGTTTGGCCGCACTCGCACGGTTCCGTGGCGCCCGCGAGCGGCAGATGGGCGATGGCTCCCGCCTGTGAGCGGGGGCCGTGGTGCACCTCGTCATGGGTGGCGAAGGCGGCGTCCACCACGTTGCCCACGAACAGGTGCAGCATGCTGCGGCTCCCCCGGGCCCGCCCGAACAGGCGCTCCGCGTTCACCAACGCCCGCGCGTGGCCGTCGACTTGGACCGGGAGGCCGGTGCGTTCGCTGATCGCGTCGCGTACGGCGACGTCCCGCCAGCCGAGGAGTGCGTGCTCCACGACCGTCCCGGAATCCCGGTCCACCCAGCCTCCCGCCGCCACTCCGACACCCAGCGGGAGGCGCCCTTCGGCCTCGGAGAGCAGCGCGCCCAGTCCTCGGGCGGCGTTGGCGAGTACGCGGCCGGGCTCGGTGCCCTCGTCATGGCTAAGGCGCCGCTCCGCGACCACCCGCCCGCGCAGGTCGAGCAGGGCGACGCTGGTGTAGGGCACCGCCACGTGCACCCCGCCGACCACGAACCGGTCGGCGTCCAGGTCGACCGGCACATGGGGGCGCCCGGCCCCCTTGGCTCTCCGCGGCGCCGCGGTCTCCCGGATCAGGCCGAGCGCGTCCAGGCGCGCGCAGTGGTCGGTCACCGATGCCGGGGAGAGGCCGGTCAGGCGGGCGATGGTGCTGCGGGCGACCGGCCCGTGCTCAAGGACGGTACGCAGGACCGCGCTGGCGCTGGTCCGGCGCCGGGCACCGTCCGCGGCCCGGCGTGCTGCCGGTGCGGCGGGCGGATCGAGTAGGGAAAGGGGGGCCGCTGAACGGGACATGGGGCACTTCCTCGGGGAGCTGGTCCGACACCGCGCCGTCTCGTACTCGGCGGCTCGGGACGCGCTGCTCCCGGCCGCCTCAGCCGGTGCGACAGGTGGCCGTGCCCTGGCGTCGCAGGTCGACATAGCGACGCGACGCGAAGTTCTCAGCCTGCGGGACCATGGCCCGAAGCTAGCAAACCGGGCCGCCGCTGCCCAGAGGCCGCCCACGGTGCGGACGGCCCCCGCGCGTGCGCGAGGTGGACCTCGGCCGGGCCACGACGGCCGGGCACCCGACCGAGCCGCGTGGGCCGGTACCCCGCTCAGCCCGGATTGCCGTGCGCGGCGTGCGGGTTCGCGGCCGCGCCCTCGGTGCTGAGGAGGACGACCACGGAGGACGGGCCGAGCCCGAGTGCCCTGCGGTGCCGGCCGCCTCCCGGCCCGGAGAGCGCGGCCCGCAACCCGGCGAGCCCCGCGGCGCCGCAGGGCCCCGAGGAGACTCCGAGTTCGGCGAGGCGCGCCCCGGCAAGGGCGGCCTCGCGGTCGGATACGGCGACGGCGGCGTCGAGCCCGTCGCGCAGGTGGGGCCACGCGATGCTGGAGGGGGTGCCGCAGTTCAGTCCGGCCATGCTGGTGTGTCCGGTGGCGATGCTGACGGGCGCCTCCCGCGCGAGGCTGGCCAGGACGCAGGCCGCGGCCCGTGGTTCGACCGAGAGCAGCGCGGGCCCGGAGGGGCGGCTTCGGTAGTGCCTCACGACCGCCTGGGCGAGGGACCCCACGCCCACGGGCACGGCGACGAGGCCGGGTCCGGCGTCGACGCCCGCGCCCGTCAACTGCTCGTCGATCTCGGCGCAGAGGGTGGAGTAGCCCTCGACGATCCACCCCGGGACCTGTTCGTAGCCCGGCCAGGCCGTGTCCTGGACCAGGACCGCGTCCGCCTGCCCGGCCGCCTCGGCAGCGAGCCGTACCGCTTCGTCGTAGGCTCCGGGGACTTCGGTGACCTCCGCCCGCTCGGCCGTGATGGCGGACAACGCCCGTGGGTGCACGCCCCGGGGGACGAAGACGTGCGCGCGCTGCCCGAGCAGGCGTGCCACGCGGGCCACGGCGCGCCCGTGGTTGCCGTCGGTCGCGGTCACCAGGGTCAGCGGGCCGGGGGCGGTGCCGCCGGCCGCCTCCGCGCGCTCGGCGAGGATGCGATGGACCGCCCAGGACGCACCGAGCGCCTTGAACGCGGGCAGCCCCAGACGGCACGACTCGTCTTTGACGAAGACCCTGCCGACCGCCAACTCGGCTGCCAGGGGCGTCAGTTCGGTCAGTGGCGTGGGTGCGTAGTCCGGCAGCCCGGTGTGGAAGGCGCGCACCCCGGCGGGCGCGGGCTCGGAGAGCCGGATGGTTCGGGCGCCCGGCCGCGCGAACCAGGGCGGAACGGGCGGGGCGGACGGGACATGGAGGGTGGAGCCGATCTCGGACACCCGACCAGGGTGCGGTGCCTGCCCGCACCCGGTCCAGCGCCGGCTGCGATCGGGCCGGCACGCCCCCACGATCGGGCCGGTACTCGACGTTGTCGATCGGCACGCACCAACTCCGCCCGCGATGCATCCAGTTAGAGGGTCTCACCATCCTTGTTGACGCCCACTTCGGCGGAGTGTTAGAACTTATAACTAACGGCACGCCTTCTCATTCAAGGGGATACGTCATGCTCAGCACCCGCCGCGCCCGCGCCGCCCTGCTCGCCGTCCCGCTCGTTCTCGCCGCGCTCGGCGCCGCAGCGGCACCCGCCGGGGCCGCTTCCGGGTCCGCCGCGTCCCTGACCTGCCGCAGGGAGGGCGTCGACTCCGGCGCCGCCGTCCGCTACCGCACCCAGGCCGTGATCCACGCCCCGCTCAGCACCATCTGGAAGCTCCAGACCGAGGTGGGGCGCTGGCCGTCCTGGCAGGGCCCCGTCGCCACGATGGAGCGGCTCTACCACGGCCCCCTGCGCCCCGGCGCGGCCTTCCGGTGGACCACTCCGGTTCCCCCCAACCCCTCGACTCCCGCCACCAGCCTGACCATCACGTCGACCGTGCGGCAGATGAAATACGGCTCGTGCATCCGCTGGACCGGCCCCGCGGACGGGCAGGGCCTGCACATCGACGGCGTCCACGTATGGAACTTCACCAAGGTCAGGGGCGGCGTCCTCGTCCGCACCGAGGAGACCCACACCGGCCCGCAGGTCGATGCGAACGTGCCCGCCGCGACCAGCATCCTCGGCGCCGGCCTCGAAGGCTGGCTCCGCGACCTGAAGACCGCCGCCGAGGCGCAGCACGGCGGCAGCCCCCGCTGAATCACCGGCAGGTCCCCGGTCGCCGCGCCCCAGGGATGCGGCGGCCGGACGGCTGTCGCCTTTCGGCCGGGCGTCGCTCCCCACCCTGGTGATTCATCCAGTGCACCGCCCGCCACCGAGACGTTTTCCGTGTGCTGAACCAGTCGTTTTCGGCCTCCCCCCGGGCTTCACTGGCGTGGATGGCACGGCCGAAGGGCGTTGGGGAGACATGGATCTGAACACGGTGGCGGACGTGCGGGACGCACGGCTTCGCGAGCCCTGGCAGCCGGGGGACGCGTGGCTGGGCGGCGGCACCTACCTGTTCTCGGAGCCGCAGCCTCAGCTGCGGCGCCTGGTGGATCTGAGCCGGATGGGCTGGGAGCCGCTGATCCTCGATCCGGACGGCTCCCTGGAGATCGCGGCCACCTGCACCATCGCGCAGCTGTACCGGTTCGGGCGGACCCTCTCCGCCGAGGCCGCTCCTCTGTTCTCCCAGTGCTGCCGGGCGTTCCTCGCCTCGTTCAAGATCTGGAACATGGCGACCGTCGGCGGGAACCTGTGCAACGGGCTGCCAGCCGGGCCCATGATCTCGCTGACCGCAGGGCTCGACGGCTCGTGTCTGCTCCAGTCGCAGACCGGCGCGACGCGCACCGTCAAGATCGTCGACTTCATCACCGGTGCGGGCCGCAAGGTCCTCCAGGAGGGCGAGCTGTTCCGCTCGGTCACCCTGCCCGCGCGGGCCCTCGACTGCCGTACCGCCTACCGCCAGGCATCCCTGTACGGGCTCGGCCGCTCGGGCGCCCTGGTCATCGGCACGCTCGACCCGGTCGACGGGTCGATGGCCGTGACGATCAGCGCCGCGACCGTGCGGCCCTTCCGCTTCTGGTTCCCGCTGCCCCCGACCAAGGGTGAGCTGCGGCGGGTCATCGAGGCGACCGTCCGCGAGGACGACTGGTACGACGACATCCACGGACTGCCCGAGTGGCGGCACCACATGGGGCTGCGCCTCGCCGAGGAAGTGCGCCACGAACTGACTCAGCTCTCCAGGGACGGTGTGCGATGAGTTTCGACATCGAGGTCAACAACCAGCGCTTCGAGGCCGAGCCGCGCGCCGGCCAGTGTCTGCGCACCTATCTGCGCGAGCGCGGCTGGTTCGGTGTGAAGAAGGGGTGCGACCAGGGCGACTGCGGGGCCTGCACCGTGCATGTGGACGGCGAACCGGTCCACAGCTGTCTGTACCCGGCGGTGCGGGCCGAGGGCCGCAGCGTCACCACGGTCGAGGGACTGGCCTCGCCGGAGGGTGAACTCCACCCCGTACAAAGGAAGTTCCTCGACGCGCAAGGCTTCCAGTGCGGCTTCTGCACCGCCGGATTCCTGATGACGACGGCCGCCCTCGAAGCCGAGCGGGGCACCGAGCACGACGACGGAAAACTGGCCGACCTGCCCCGCGCGTTCAAGGGCAACATCTGCCGCTGCACCGGCTACCGCGCCATCGAGGACGCGGTGCGCGGCGTGCGGCACACCGAACGCCCCTGTGCGGGCAAGGCGGTCGGCAAGAGTCTGGGCGCACCGGCGGGCCCCCAGGTGGTGACCGGCACCGCGCGCTACACCTTCGACGTCGAGGTGCCCGGCCTGCTGCACCTGAAGCTGCTGCGCTCCCCGCATCCGCACGCCCGGATCGTCTCCATCGACACCACCGAGGCGCTCCGCGTGCCCGGGGTGCGGGCCGTGCTCACCCACCACGACGCGCCCGACACCCTGTACTCGTCGGCCCGCCACGAGCACCCCACCGAGGACCCCGACGACACCCGCGTCCTCGACGACACCGTCCGCTACGTCGGCCAGCGCGTCGCCGCCGTCGTCGCCGACAGCGAGCAGGCCGCCGAGGAGGGCTGCCGCCGGGTGGAAGTGGTCTACGAGCAGCTCCCGTACGTCGTCGACCCGGAGAAGGCGATGGCCCCCGGCGCGCCCGTGATCCATGAGGGCAAGGGATCCGAGGTGCGGATCGCCCGCGTGGAGAACAACGTGGCGGGCGAGGTGCACGGCGAGATCGGCTGTGTCGCGGACGGCTTCGCCGAGGCCGACGTGATCTACGAGGAGACCTTCCGCACCCAGCGCGTCCAGCACGCCAGCCTGGAGACGCACGGCTGTGTCGCCTACTTCGAGCCGAAGGAGGACGGCACCGGCGAGCGACTCACCGTCCGCTCCTCCACCCAGACCCCGTTCCTGACGCGGCGCGCCCTGTGCGCCCTGTACGACCTGCCCGAGGACGAGGTCCGGGTGGTCGCGGGACGGGTGGGCGGCGGCTTCGGCGGCAAGCAGGAGATGCTGACCGAGGACATCGTGACGCTGGCCGCGCTGAAGCTGCGCCGCCCGGTGAAGCTGGAGTACACCCGCGCCGAGCAGTTCTACGGGGCCACCACCCGCCACCCCTTCACCATCGGCATCAAGGTCGGCGCTCGCGCCGACGGCATCCTGACCGCGATCCAGATGCGCGTGGTCTCCAACACCGGGGCGTACGGCAACCACGGACCCGCGGTGATGTTCCACAGCGTGGGCGAGTCGTTCGCCGTCTACCGGGCCCCGCACAAGAAGGTGGACGCGTTCTCGGTCTACACCAACGTGGTTCCGGCGGGCGCCTTCCGGGGCTACGGCCTCGGCCAGGTCACCTTCGCCGTCGAGTCCGTGATGGACGAGCTGGCCCGCCGGCTCGGCATCGACCCGCTGGTCTTCCGGGAGAAGAACATCATCGGTCCGGGCGAGCCGATGCACAGCCCGATCGGTGAGGAGGAGGACCTGCACATCGCCTCGTACGGCCTCGACCAGTGCCTGGACGTCGTCCGCAACACGCTCGCCGAGGACGAGAGTTCCGCGAAGGCACCCGAGGGCTGGCTGGTCGGACAGGGCACGGCGATGGCGATGATCGCGACCGGCCCGCCCGGCGGGCACTACGCCGACGCCCGGGTGTCGCTGCTCTCCGACGGAACGTACGACATCGCCGTCGGCACGGCCGAGTTCGGCAACGGCACCACCACCGTCCACAAGCAGATCACCGCGGGGGCCCTCAACACCACCGAGGACCGGCTCACGATCCGGCAGTCCGACACGGACGTGGTCCGCCACGACACCGGCGCCTTCGGCTCGGCGGGCACGGTCGTGGCCGGCAAGGCCGTGCTGCTGGCCGCGGGTTCGCTGGCGGAGCGGCTCCGGACGTTCGCGGCCCGGCACACCGGGGTGGCCCGGCATCTGTGCGTGCTCGGCGCGGAGGCCGTCGACTGCGCGGGTCGTGTGGTGACGCTCAAGGAACTGCACGAGGCGGCGATCGCGGCGGGCGCCGAGGAGGAGATCGCCGCCGACGGCCACTGGGGCGGCTCGCCCCGCTCGGTCGCCTTCAACGCCCAGTGGTTCCGGCTCGCCGTGGACCCCGACTCCGGCGAGATCCGCATCCTGCGCAGTGTGCACGCCGCCGACGCCGGCAAGGTCATGAACCCGATGCAGTGCCGGGGCCAGGTCGAGGGCGGTGTCGCCCAGGCGCTCGGCGCCACCCTCTTCGAGAACGTGCGGGTCGACGACCGGGGGGAGGTCACCACCGCCGCGTTCCGCCGCTACCGGCTGCCGCAGTACGCGGACGTGCCGCGCACCGAGGTGCACTTCATGGAGACCACCGACGCCATCGGGCCGCTCGGTGCCAAGTCGATGAGCGAGAGCCCGTTCAACCCGGTGGGCCCCGCCTTCGCCAACGCGCTGCGCGACGCCACCGGCATCCGGTTCACCGAGATGCCGGTAACCCGGGACCGCGTCTGGCTGGCCATGGACCAGCGGCGGCGCGCGCGCTCCGCGGGGGCGCCCGCCGGCGCCTGATCGGCACCGGCCGGCCGTGCGACAGCGCTACTCGTCCTCCTGGTACGAGTGGCGCTGTTCCGTCCAGGGGTCGGCCAGATTGTGATAGCCCCGCTCCTCCCAGAACCCGCGCCGGTCCTGGGTCATGTACTCGATGGCGCGCAGCCACTTCGGCCCCTTGTAGCCGTACAGCTGCGGCACGACGAGCCGCAGCGGGAAACCGTGCTCGACGGTGAGGGGCTCGCCGTTGTGGTGCGTCGCCATCAGGGTCCGCTCCGAGGCGAAGTCAGCGAGCCGCAGATTGGCGTTGTAGCCGTACTCCGCCCAGGCCATGACATGGGTGACCCGCGGGTCGGGCGGAGCGAGCTCCAGCAGGACGGACGCGGGTACGCCGTAGAACTCGTGGTCCAGGGTCGTGGTGCCCGAGGCGCAGTGCAGGTCCGTGGTGACCGTGGCCGCGGGAAGCGCCATGATCTCGTCGAAACTCCAGGTGTACTTCTCCCCCGTCGCGGTGGATCCGAAGACCTGGAGGTTCCAGCGTTCGGCACGGAAGCGGGGCACGGGCCCGTAGTGCGAGACCGGCCACCCCTTCACCACCCGCTGCCCCGGCGGAACGGGCCACCCGCCGGGCGGAACGGGCCCCCGACCCGGCGGGACCGGCCCGTGTCCCGGAGGGACGGATTCACTGACCGCCACGCACCTCACCCCTCATCCGAACCGGCAACAGCAAGATCAAAACCCCCTTCTGCCTCGCAAATGCTACCTGGTATGCGCAGATCTCCTCTTGGATGATTGACCGTGCACATCCCGGCCACACGGGCTTGTTTCTGTGTCCTGCTCCAGTAGCCCGCCTCCTGGGCACCTTGATTCACTTGAGGCACCGGGACGGGGCGGTTGAGTGGCTCTCGCCGTCGCGGGACACCCGGCAGGAGGCCCCACGCCGTTCGCGGTTCGGTGCGGGGCCTCCTAGGACTTCCCCCGGCGGGACCCCCCGGCACCTGTCCTTCGCATGACACGACGTCTCAGCACCAGAGATGGTCTGGCATATGCGGATCGGGTGGGCACATCCTTGCATAGATGCCAACCGGTACGGCCGGAAGGGCTCGTATGTGAGGAGCGCGCGATGGCCGTGGTCGTCATGCAGCAGGCGTCCGCAGAGACCCCCGCGGCGGTGAGCGGCGCGCTCGACGCGGCCGGCCTCGCCGTCCGGCGCGTACGCGTCGGACCGGGGGCCGCCGCGCCCCTCGACCTCGGTGACGCGGAGGGCCTGATCCTGCTCGACGCCCCCGATCGCGCCGACACCACGGCGGCGGCCCTGGTGTGGGCCGCGATCGCCGCGCAGGTGCCGGTCCTGGCCCTCGGCGCCGGTGCCGAGCTGCTGACCGGGTCCGCGGCGCGGGCAGCGGCCACCGACGCCCTCGGCGGAGGCCTGGAAGCCACCGCGGCCACCGCCACCGACGCGCTCTTCGCCGGATCGGAGCCGCCGCCCCACACCTTCCGTCTCGGCGGCAGCGCGTGGGGCGTGCGGCCCACCGGAGGACCGGCAGGCGCCCAGGATGCCGCGCCCGGCGAAGGGTGCGAGCAACTCCTGTGCCGCTTCGCCGAGTTGGTGGCCGCGCGGGCCGAACGCACCGTCACCCGGGCCTTCTTCACCCGGCGTGCGGACGCCTGGGAGGACCGCTTCGCCCACCAGGCCCCCGCCTACGCCGCCGCCGTCACCCGCATGCGCCTGCGGCCCGGCACCACGGCCATGGACCTCGGGTGCGGCACCGGCCGCGCGATGCCCGCGCTGCGCGAACTGGTCGGGCCGCGCGGCCGGGTCATCGGCGTCGACGTCACACCGGCCATGCTCTTCGCCGCCGCCCGGCACGGCCGTACCGGCCACGGGCATCTCCTCACGGCCGACTGCACCCGGCTGCCCGTGCCGCGCGGCTGTGTGCACGGGATCTTCTCGGCGGGGCTCCTCGACCACCTGCCCGATCCCCGCACCGCCCTCGCCGAGTGGGCCCGCGTGGCCGCACGCGACTGCGTGCTCCTGCTGTTCCACCCCTCCGGCCGCGCGGAGCGTGCCGCCCGCCACGGGCGGCCACTCGACCCCGCCGACCTGCTCGCCGAGCACAATCTGCGACCCGCCCTGACGGCGACGGGCTGGCACCTGGACGAGTACGAGGACGCCTCCGGCCACTTCCTGGCCCGCGCGACCCTGGCCAGCCAAACCGGGGGGACGCGGCCCTGGAGGGGGAAGCGACCCGACCGGACGGAACAAGCCACGTAAATACACCGCTCCGCTTGTCCCTACCTCCAAATTCCAGGGCGCGCATGCCATGCCATTTGGGCCATCACCCAAGCATCTGCCAGATAATTGTCGAATTTCAGCCGTAGATGCAGGATGGACCCTGACGGTGTCCCGCGGAGGAGGCAACAGATGGACTACGGGGATCACGGCACTGCCGTGCGCGCGTGGCTGCGGGACATCGAGGTGTTCGCAGGCCCGCTTCCCGAGTTCGAGCCCGAGCAGGCACCGGCCGATCCCACGACCTTGTTCATGTCCTGGCTTTCCGAGGCCGTGCGGGACGGGCTGCGCGACCCGCACGCGATGACCCTGTCCACGGTCGACGAGGCCGGCGACCCGGACGCACGCGTCCTGATCCTGAAGGGCGTCGACGCCGGCGGCTGGCAGTTCGCCGGGCACGGCTTCAGCCCCAAGGGGCGTCAGCTGGCGGTCCGTTCGCGAGCCGCGCTCACCTTCTACTGGCCCGAGCACGGGCGGCAGGTCAGGCTGCGCGGGGCCGTGGTGCCCGGCTCCACCGAGGACAACGCGGCCGACTTCCTGAGCCGCTCGGCGACCGCCCGCGCCGAGTCACTGCTCGGACGGCAGAGCCAGTACCTGGCGGACACCGCCGAGCGGGACGAGGCTCTGGAGAAGTCCCTCGCCCAGGTCCGGAGCGAGCCGGCGCTCGTCGACGCCGCCTGGACGCTCTACACCCTCGCTCCGGCGGAGGTGGAGTTCTGGCAGGCGGCCAGGAGCCGCGTCCACACGCGGCTGCGGTACGAGCGGGCCGAGCAGGGCTGGGAACGCTTCCGGCTCTGGTCGTAGTCCCCCCCTGCCGGTCCCCCGCTCCCGCCCGGCACAACCGAGGGGCGCGCGGGACCCTTCCACGGTTCCTGCTCACGAAGCGAGGCAAACCCATGACCACACGCACCGAGGACGGCAGCGCCGGAGACGTCGACTACGGCACCATCGGCTCCGGGTATTCCACGTACCGCCGCCCCGACGAGCGGATCGCCCGGCACATCGCCGAGGCGCTCGGCACCGCCCGGACAGTCCTCAACGTCGGCGCCGGCTCGGGATCCTACGAGAACGCGGCGCAGGCGGTGACGGCGGTGGAGCCCTCGGAGTCGATGCGTGCCCAGCGGCCCGCCCGCCTGGTGCGCGCCATAGACGCCGTGGCCGAGAACCTGCCGTTCACGGACGGGGAGTTCGACGGGGCGATGACGCTGTTCAGCGTGCACCAGTGGTCGGACGTCCGGGCCGGGCTGCGCGAGATGCGGCGGGTGACCCGCGGCCCCGTGGTCGTCCTCACCTGCGATCCCGCCCTGGTACGCGACTTCTGGCTGTACCGGTACGCGCCCGAGGTCCTCGACACCGAGGCACGGCGCTACCCGGCCGTCGAGGAGGTGGCCGCCGCCCTGGGCGGCAACTGCACCGTCCGGGCCGTGCCCATCCCGCTGGACTGCACGGACGGCTTCAACGAGGCCTACTACGGGCGCCCCGAGAAGCTCCTCGACCCGGCAGCCCGTCAGGCCTGCTCCGCCTGGAGCTTCGTCGACGACCTGGCCCGCGAACGCTTCGACACCGACCTGCGCCGCGATCTGGCCTCCGGGGCGTGGGACGAGGAGTTCGGGTCGCTGCGCCACCGGCCGGTCTACGAGGGCTCCCTGGTGGTCGTGCGGGCCGTGCCGTAAGCACCCGTACGCGAGGCAGCGGAAGCAGAGGAACGGCACCATGGCAGTACCGGACCGGATGGACGAGCAGTTGCGGGCCCTGGGGCTGGTCGAGGGGCAGCGGGCCGCCCGGGCCCTGTTCTCCGAGGTGACCGCCCGGGGGCTGATCGCCCCCGGGTGGCTGGAGAGCGAAGTGGCCTACCGGATATGGGAGTTGGCCCGCGAGATGTCACCCCGGGTCCCGCGCCGTCCGCTTCCGGTGGTGCGGTCGGGACCGCAGTGCGTCCTGCCCGGCGGCCAGGAACCCACGGACGACCGGGTCATCGAGGCGGACGACCTGGTGATCGCCGACCTCGGCCCGATGTTCGCCGGCTACGGAACCGCCTTCGCCCGTACGGCAGTTGCCGGGCGGGACCCCGACCGGCTCCGGCTCCTGGACGATCTGCCGAGGGTCTTCACGGCCGTCCGCGAGGCCTTCCACGCCGAACTCCCCATGACGGGAGCCGCGTTGTACGCCGAGGCCCGGACCCTGGCCACCAAGGCGGGCTGGACGCTGGGCGGATGGCACGCGGGCCGTCTGACGGACGCCACCCCGCCCGCACGGGCGGACGCGGTACGGGCCGAGGCCTGGATCTCCCCGGACAACGACCGGCCCCTGCGCAGGACCACCGACGAGGGCCGGCAGGCGCACTGGGTCCTGGAGATCCACCTGGTCGACGAGCACCGGGGATTCGGCGGCACGTACACGGGCCTGCTCGACCTGGCGTGAGCGGCGGCCGGCCGGGCCGGGGCGCGAGCGGCGGCCCCGGCCCGGTCGTCGGCTACTTGCCGGGCCCCCGCAGGCGCCCGAACGCCTTCGTCAGGCCGCTCAGGGGCGAGGCCTCCGCCTTCACCGGCCTCGGGCCCGGAAGCCTGGGGGCGTCCACGCCGGGTGCCTCGGCGAGGGCCGCGTGGGCCGCCTCCGCCGCCTCGCGATAGAGGTCGCGCTGGTGGGTCATGGCGTCGAGTGCCTCCGCGTACTGGGCGGCCATCGCCTGGGCGTGGGCCAGCTCCTCCTGCGGGTCGAGCAGGTGCCAGCCCCGGCGAAGGCGGGTCAGCGCCTGCTCGGCGTCGGCCGCGAGGGGCTGCGGCAGGGCCGCGAACTCCCGGATTCTGTCCAGGAGTTCGGTCGGTTCCGAGCCGTCGAGGAAGACGGTGCGCACAGTGAAGCGGTCCGCGTCGTACCACGCGCTCGGCGGCGCCGTGGGCAGCACGACGCCGCCACCGCGAGGCATCCGCACGCTCAGCTCACGCTTCATCGCGTGGTCGGCGATCTGCGCCTGCTCCGGCGTGCCCCGGTGCTCGATCACCCGGTGGCGCAGGCTCGCCGGCAGGAAGGCCGAGATCGGGCGCTGGCCCCGGGCGTCCGGCGTCATCGCCTCGTGCACCACGACATGGATGTACCAACTCTGCCGGGTGCAGTCCCGCAGCAGGTGACGCAGCTCGTCGTCGTCCTTCGGCAGGTGGTTCGTGGTCCGCAGCCGCAGGTTCGCCACGGTGTCGTGGTCCCAGTCGATCTGGTCGCTGTCCGGCCAGAACATCGTCGCGGGCGACGGCCAGTGCGCGTCCCACGCCCGCTCGGCCTCGGCGGCCAGGACCCAGGTGACGCCCTCGTCCCCCTTGCGACGGCTGTCGGGCTCGTACGTGGTCAGCTGTGCGCGCACGGTGACGTCGTCGGACACCCGCCAGCGGGCCTCGAAGAGGCGGCGGGCCGACGGGCCGGGGTCGGCGGACTCGTCCCGCGGGTACAGGACGGTGGGGCGCGCCGCCTCGACGGGGTCGAGGTCCAGGAAGTCGTCCAGCACCCCGGCCGCCTTGAGGGCGATCAGGTTGCGCCGGACGTCGCGCTCGGGCTCGGGCCCGAGGTGGCGCCCGCGCCCCAGCCACGCGGTGTCGGGGACGGTGGTCGGGGAGGTGCTGTTCTTGGCCATGGAGTCGTTCTGTGAGTGATCGGGGCCCGACCAGTATGCTCCGTGGCTCTCTCGATGCAAGCGGCACCACCGCCCCGGCCGCGGCCCGGTCTTTTGCCTGTCTGCACATACCGGTCGAGTCGACATTTAGCGGTCACCGCGAACGATCATGAGCGGGGTCCGGGGGTCGGGGCGATCCCTGCGTCGAGCGGGGTCCGGCGGGACGGGAGAGGGCCGGAGACCGAGAGGGCCCCCGGATCCGTCCGGGGGCCCTCTCAGTAGGTGCCGGTGTCGCTCGCGCCCGCGCGCGTTTCGCCGGTGCGGTCCCGAAGGACCCGGGCGGTGCGGCTCAGTTCGCCGCCGGTACCGCCCCCGTGGGAGCGGCCGCCGGCTTCGGGTTGAGCAGGCGCTCGGCCAACTCGCCGAGGATCAGGCCGAGTCCGCCCCACAGAGTGGCCTGGATGGCCAGTGCGGAGAGCCGGAACCGCCACAGCAGGGTGGCCGGGAAGTCGGTCGGCACCTCGTTGATGACCGGCAGGAACGCGTACGCGAGGCCGATCACCAGGGCGAAGACGGCCAGCGCGACGACCGTGGCGTACCAGGTGCCCAGGCGCGGCGCGAGGCGCTTGCCCAGGATGGTCGCGGCGATCGCGAGCAGCACGCTGAGCACCATCATCAGGAAGTACAGGGAGGTCCGCTTGCCGATGGTGTCGGGGTCGCCGACCGACGGCGGGTTCGCCGGGTACTTCAGGAACGGCACGACGTACACGGCGAGCAGCGCCGCTCCCGACAGGAGCAGGGCCGTCGCGCGCGGGGAGAAGCGGCCGACCCGGCCGAGCGCGAAGCAGAACGCGAGCGCGGCGATGCCGCCGAAGGCGATCCCGTAGACCAGGACGCCGGTGGCGAGACCGGCGGTGGACTGCAGGGAGCGCGAGACGAGTTCGACCTCGTGCTCGTGGGCCGGGGCGTGCGCCTCCTCGAAGCCGATGGCGCTGTCGACGCCGGGCTCACCGAGGAAGTACGCCACGACGAGGGCGAGCAGGCCGGCACCGAGGCCGGCGAGCATGCCCCGCACGAGGAGGTTTCTGACCGTTGCGGAGTTCATGGGTGTTCGGCGTCCCTCGATCAGTGGCAGGGGAAGCCGAGCAGGTGACGGGCGTCGTGGACCCACTCGTGGACCCCCGCGCCGTTGACGACGGAGGTGGCGCCCTGTTCGGCGCCGACGAAGTACAGCAGGACCAGCATCAGGATGCCGAAGAAGGCCGCCCAGGGGGCGACGGCGCTCAGCGGCAGCTTTGCGGGAAGGGCGGGGGTGGTGGCAGTCGGCTGGGCGACATGCTGCGCCATGGCAGGGGCCTCCTCTGGGAGTTCGCGTCCCATCTCGGTGGTGCACATGACGACGGCTACGGGTCTGACTCCGATCCGCCTCTCCTGGGCGACTCGTTCACAGTGGCGCGACCGTGCCGGATTTCCACCGGCTTCCGTTCTGGCGTCGTCGATATCGGACTGACGGTACCGCGCGGCCGGGAACTGGCCAAGACCGTCCCACCTGGCGTGATCTTCCTCTCCCGCCCGGCGTGAACCCGGCTCCGGAAAGGCCCGGTTCGGCCGTCGCTGCCCGGATCGCGTCAGGAGGTTGCGCGGGCCGCGTAGGCGCGGACGTCGGCGTCGCTGTCCCCGGTCGCGGTCGCCAGTGCGTCGCGCGCCTCCGGGTGGGCGCGGTGGGCGAGCAGGGCCTGGATGGCCGCCTTGCGCACGTCCGCGTTGGCGTCCGCCAGGGCACCGGCCAGCGCCGGTACGGCCTCGGCGGGCTCGGCCGCCCTGAGCGCGGCGGCGGCCCCGGCCCGGACCTGCCACGCGGGATCGATGAGCGCGCTCGTGGCCGGTCCGGTGTATGCGGGCGGGCAGCCGGTCACCGCGAGCGCGGCGAACGCGGCCGCCTTGACCAGCGGGTCGAGGTCGGCGAGGAGCGGGCGGAGCGGTGCCGGTTCGGGGGTGCGTACGGCCGCGAGGCCTCGGGCTACCGCGACCCGCACCTCGCGGGCGGCGTCGAACGCGGCCGACGCCAGGTCCCCGGTCGCGTCCACCGAGACGAGGCCCCGCACCGCGTGGATGCGGACCTCGATGTCGGCGTCCGCGAGCGCGGCCGCGTACACCGGCGCCCCGCCCAGGCGCAGCGCCCGCAGCACTTCCAGGGCGGCGGTGCGCACGGCGGGGTCGGGCACGTCGAGCGCGGCCCGCAGCGCGGCCCCCAACTCGGCCTCGGCGGGCAGTACTTCGACCAGTTCGCGCAGGGCGGCCGCGGCGGCGGAGCGCACCTGGGGCGCGTTGTCGCGCAGGCGCGCGGCCAGTACGGGCCCCGCGCCGGACGGCACGGTCTCGCCGAGTGCGGTGACGGCGGCCGTGCGGACCGCGGGGTCGGGGTCGGCGAGGTAGGGGCGGAGGGCGTCCAGATCGGGGGACTCCTCGGCCAGCGTGAGCAGCCGCAGCAGGGCGGGGTCGGATGCCGCCCCGGGAGCCGCGGGGGCCGGAGCCGCGGCACCCGCCGGACGGGAGGCGGCGGCGCCGGGGCCCGCCGTGGCCACCGGGATCAGCGCGACCTGTCCGAGCGGCCGCTCGGGCCCGCCGACGGGTGCGAACTCGGGGACGGGGACCACGTACGGCTCGACCGGCCGGGCGGTGAACTCCATCGCCCCGGAAGGGGACTTGCGCAGATCGAGGTGGTGCAGCCAGCCCGCGTCGTCCTGCTCGGGGTGGTCGAGGCGCTCGTGGTAGAGGCCCCAGCGGGACTCGGTGCGGGCCAGCGAGGCGCGGGCCGCCATCTCGGCGCAGTCCCGGATGAACGACACCTCGGCGCAGCGCATCAGTTCGTGCGGGGTGCGCGCGCCCATCCCGCCGATCTCGCCGGGCATCCGCAGGACCGGGAAGTCACCCATCGACCCGATGTCGATCTTGCCCGCCGCCATCTGGGCGGTGATCGGGGCGTCGGTCGCGTAGTCCTGCCACTTCACCTCGTACGTGGTGCCGTCCCGCTTGCCGAGGGCCGTGAGTTCCTGCTCGAAGTAGCCGAGGGAGCGCAGCAGGGTGCCCGCCGTGACGGTGTTGATGGTCTTGGACTGGTAGCCGACGGTGACGGTGACCGTCTTCGCCCCGCCCCCGGCGTCGGCGCCGGCCCCACCCCCGCAGGCGGTGGCGAGCGGTAGGGCCAGAGCGAGGGCGAGGTGCGTGGCAACTCGCCTGCGGAACATGGTGGTTGGGCCTTTCACCGGAGCAGATAGGGCATGTTGACGGTGACCGCGCCGGTGGGACAGCGGGCGGCACAGGGGCCGCAGTACCAGCACTCGTCCACGTGCATGTACGCCTTGCCGCTGTCCGCGTGGATCGCGAGGGAGTCGAGCGGGCACATGTCGACGCAGAGCGTGCAGCCGTCGATGCACTTCGACTCGTCGATCGTCACCGGCACATCGGCGCGCTGCGGTACGAGAGGCATGGGGGTCTCCAGGAAAGGGGCGCGGGGGAAGAGGCGCAGGGAAGGCGGGTTCGGGGAAGGCGGGTTCGGGGTTCAAAGGGAGCGGTGCAGCACGCCGCTCATGCTGATGCGGTCCCCGCGGAAGCGGATGAACTCCAGTTCCACGGGTCGCCCGTCGGGCATATGGGTCATCCGCTCCAGCATCAACACGGCCGCACCGCGCGGGACTTGGAGCACGGCCGCCGAGTGGGCGTCGGCGTTGACGGCCTCGATGCAGACCTCGGCGTGACCGAGCGGGCCGCCGGTCAGGGATTCGAGGAGGCGGAACACGTCGGTGTTCTCCAGGTCGCAGCCGAGCAGTTCACCGCCCACGTCCAGCGGCAGGTAGGACAGATCGAGCGAGAGCGGAAGCCCGTTCAGCCGGCGCAGCCGCTCGACGCACAGCACATCGCTCTGCTCCGGCAGGCCGAGCCGGTGCGCCACCGGACTCGGGGCACGCACCGGGCCGACGGTGCGCACCTCGTTGGTGACCCTGCCGTGCTCGTGCAGGGTCTCGGCCAGGCCCTGGAGGCGGTCCAGGCCGTGCGGATACTTCTTCTCGCAGACCACCACGGTGCCGACGCCGGGTTGGCGCTCGACCAGTTGCTCGTCGCGCAGCATCTCCAGGGCCTGGCGCACGGTGTTGCGGCTGACGCGGTAGTCGGCGGCGACGGCGTGTTCCAGCGGGAGCACACCGCCGGGGAAGCCGCCCGCCAGGATCTGGTGGCGCAGCAGGTCGGCGAGCTGCCGGGCCTGGTCGGCGCGCAGTCGCCGACGGCGCGCGGCGGCGACCGGAAGCGAGGCGGGAGCGGGTTCTGCTGGCATGGCAGGGAACGTACCGGGCGGGCCGTCCCCGTGGTGTTGCCGCAATATTGCGCCACTTCGCGCCGGACCACCATGTCGTTGACCTGTGGCTTCCCCCGGCGACGGGCGAGATCCGCCACCCGGGTGCCCACGGGGTGGACGGAGCGCGGCGGGCAGGGCGCCGATGTGTTCACGTTCCGCCCGGCCCCAATCTCGAACTGTGCGAAGGCGCGGACGGACCATGACGCGTTTCCGCTGCCCCCTTGCCGGGGAGACCCGCGGCGGTGTGCGGGGCAGGAACAGCCCCGGCCGCTCTCCCGCCCCTGCCCAGCGCGGCCCACCTGTGTGGACGGCGTCCCGGCCGGCTCGGGGAGCCCGGCCCCACGCCCCGTACACGCACCGAGGGAAGGTCCGGAGGCGGTGTTCAGCCTGACCGAATCCCATCGGTACCCGGGCAAACATCACGAAGGCGCGATCATCGTATCGAGTTAATGTCCCCGGCTTCCCTTGGTCCGGTGGGCGAACCGGCCGTTAGTGTCCTTCTGGCTCTGGACGGAATCCGTTCGTATACCCCCTTTCCCTCCTCTTGCCCGGCGCGTCCCGTACGCCCGTCGCCGACCCGACCAAGGAGCGCTCGCCCGATGACTGTTGACTCGAGCCCGGACACTCGACTGGAGCCGCCACGGCAGTCCCTGGGCAAGGCCGCCGCGCGCAACCTCGCCACCACCACCAAGTCCGCCCCGCAGATGCAGGAGATCAGCGACCGCTGGCTGCTGCGGATGCTCCCCTGGGTCGAGGCCAAGGGCGGGGTCTACCGCGTCAACCGGCGCCTGACCTACACCGTCGGCGACGGTCGGGTGGAGTTCGTCCAGGACGGCGCCACGGTCCGGGTGATCCCTCACCAGCTGGGTGAACTGGCGCTGCTGCGCGGCTTCGACGACGTGGAGGTGCTCACCGCGCTCGCCGACCGCTGCGTCCAGCGGGACTTCGCGGCCGGCGAGACGCTGGTCGAGCGGGGCTCCCCGGCGGACCGGCTGTATCTGATCGCCCATGGCCGCATCGGCCAGACCTCCGTCGGCGGGTACGGGGACGAGTTGTCCTTCGACGTGCTGGGCGACGGCGACCACTTCGGCGAACACGGCCTGCTGGACGAGACCGCCCGCTGGGAGCACACCGCGACCGCCGAGACCTCGGGCACCCTGCTCACGCTCTCCCGCGCCGACTTCGACAGTGTTCGTTCCTCGGCACCGGCCCTGCGGGACCACGTGGAGCGGTTCGTCACGCTTCCGCGCCGACGGCAGAACCACAAGGGCGAGGCCGAGATCGCGATGTCGGCCGGCCACAAGGGCGAGCACGAACTGCGGAGCGCCTTCGTCGACTACGAGGCCACTCCGCGCGAGTACGAGCTCTCGGTGGCTCAGACCGTTCTGCGGGTGCACACCAGGGTCGCCGACCTGTACAACGGGCCGATGAACCAGACCGGGGAGCAACTCCGGCTCACGATCGCGGCGTTGCGCGAGCGCCAGGAGCACGAGCTCATCAACAACCGGGAGTTCGGCCTGCTCCACAACGCCGACTTCAAGCAGCGCATCCAGCCGCGGTCCGGCCCGCCGACCCCGGACGACATGGACGAGTTGCTCTGTCGGCGCCGCGGCTCCAGGTTCTATCTGGCCCACCCGAGGACGATCGCCGCGATCGGCCGCGAGTTCAACGCGTGCGGCCTGCGCCCCGCCCAGGTCGATCTCGACGGTCACCTGGTGCAGGCCTGGCGCGGGGTGCCGATCCTGCCCTGCGACAAGATCCCCATCACCCCGGAGATGACCAGCTCCATCCTCATCATGCGTACCGGCGAGGACAGCCAGGGTGTCATCGGTCTGCGGCAGACGGGCCTGCCGGACGAGTACGAACCGGGGCTCTCGGTCCGCTTCACGGGCCTGGACGAGAAGGCGATGACCTCCTACCTCGTCAGCACCTACTACTCGGCCGCCATTCTCGTGCCGGACGCGGTCGGCGTCCTGGAGAACGTGCAGATCGCCCGCCGGCCCAGTTAGCCGGCCCGGCCCGCCCGACACCGCGCGACCCCGCACTGCCTCCGGGGCCGGTCGAGCATGCCCGAACCGCCCGGGGACAGCCGCCCACCGCACCAAGGAGTCCTGGATTGCCCGCTCCCGATCTGACACCTCCTCAGTCGAGTCTGCCCGAGGCCGTCGCCCACTTCGGGGCCTACACCCTCGCCGACGCGGCGGCCCGTGCCCGTGACATCAAGGCCGCCACGGGTGCGCCACCGGGCGTGCCCAGCCGGTCCACCGCACCTGCCCCGGCTCCGGTACCTTCCATCGCCGTTCCGACCGCTCCGGCCCCTCCCGTCCCGGCCGCGCCCATCTCGGCCCCGACGGCACCGGCCCCACCCTCCCCCGCTCCCCCCGCCGTGCCCGCGGCCGGGCTGCCGGACGTCGAGGTGCCGCCGCAGAGCACCGACCTGGACCGGCTCCTGCGCGGCCCCCGCGGAATCGGCACGTCGGGCCTTCGCCTGACCCTGCGCGAGGAGACGCCGGTACCGGCAGAGCTGCCGGTGGTCGAGGGCACCCCGATTCCGGGCCTCTATTACCACCCGGTGGCCGAACCCGATCCGGTCCGGGTCGAGGAGGTCAGCCGCAGGATCAAGTCCTGGGCGCTGGACGAGGTTTCGCTGTACCCGGACGACTGGGAGGAGGAGTTCGACGGCTTCTCCGTGGGCCGTTACATGGTCGTCTGCCACCCGGACGCCCCGTCGGTCGACCACTTGATGCTCGCCACCCGTCTCATGGTGGCCGAGAACGCGGTGGACGACTGCTACTGCGAGGACCACGGCGGCTCGCCCATCGGCCTCGGCGAGCGGCTGCTGCTCGCCCACACCGCCCTCGACCCCTTGTACACGACCGGGGAGTACCAGTCCCAGTGGGCCCGGTCGTTGCACTCGGACGCGCCCCGGCGGGCATACCGCTCCGCCATGGAGTACTTCGTCCGGGCGGCCAGCGACTCACAGTCCGACCGGTACCGGCACGACATGGCCCGGCTGCAC
This sequence comes from Streptomyces xanthochromogenes, assembly GCF_014650455.1. Classification (GTDB taxonomy): domain Bacteria; phylum Actinomycetota; class Actinomycetes; order Streptomycetales; family Streptomycetaceae; genus Streptomyces; species Streptomyces xanthochromogenes. The sequence continues at coordinate 545,099 of NZ_BMUZ01000004.1, forward strand.
CTGGGGTACCTCGCCGAGGCGGCCTGGGCGCAGCAGGACCGGGTTCCCGAGGTGTGGGAGTACCTGGCGATGCGCCAGTTCAACAACTTCCGCCCCTGTCCCACCATCACCGACACCGTCGGTGGCTACGAACTGCCGGCGGACCTGCACGCGCGGGCCGACATGCAGAAGGTCATCGCGCTCGCCGGCAACGCGACGACCATCGTGAACGACCTGTACTCGTACACCAAGGAACTCGATGCACCCGGGCGGCACTTGAACCTGCCCGTCGTGATCGCCGAGCGGGAGGACCTCTCCGACCGGGAGGCCTATCTGAAGTCGGTCGAGGTCCACAACGACCTCATGCACGACTTCGAGTCCGCAGCCGAGGCCCTGGCCACCGACTGCCCCCTCCCGAACGTGCAGCGCTTCCTGCGCGGCGTGGCCGCCTGGGTCGACGGAAACCACCACTGGCACCAAACGAACACCTATCGCTACAGCCTGCCCGACTTCTGGTAGGAAGAATGGACTCATCTGTGACCAGCACCGAACTCACCGCCACCGACGCCTCCCTCTTCATCCCCGGCCCGGCTACGCCCTACCAGGGCGACATCGCGCGCTACTGGGACGGCGAGGCCAGGCCCGTGAACCTGCGTCTCGGCGATGTCGACGGTCTCTACCACCATCACTACGGCATCGGCGACGTCGACCACTCCGCGCTCGGCGACCCGAGTGACAGCGAGAGTGAGAAGAAGCTGATCAGCGAGCTGCACCGGCTGGAGTCGGCGCAGGCCGAGGTCCTCCTGGGGCACCTGGGTGAGATCGGACGCGACGACACCCTGGTGGACGCCGGCTGCGGCCGGGGCGGCTCGATGGTGATGGCGCACCAGCGCTTCGGGTGCAAGGTCGAGGGTGTCACCCTGTCGGCCAAGCAGGCCGACTTCGCCAACAACCGGGCCCGCGAACTCGGCATCCAGGACCACGTCCGCTCCCGGGTCTGCAACATGCTGTCCACGCCCTTCGAGACCGGCCAGGCCGCGGGCTCGTGGAACAACGAGTCCAGCATGTACGTGGATCTCGACGACCTGTTCGCCGAGCACTCCCGCATCCTGCGGGTGGGCGGTCGCTATGTGACCATCACCGGCTGCTGGAACCCGCGGTACGGCCAGCCCTCGAAGTGGGTCTCGCAGATCAACGCGCACTTCGAGTGCAACATCCACTCGCGCCGCGAGTACCTGCGCGCGATGGCCGACAACCGCCTGGTCCCGCAGGCCGTCATCGACCTCACCCCCGACACCCTGCCCTACTGGGAGCTGCGGGCCACGTCCTCGCTCGTCACGGGCATCGAGGAGGCGTTCATCAACTCCTACCGGGACGGCTCGTTCCAGTACGTCCTCATCGCGGCGGACCGGGTCTGACCCCTTCGCAACAGCGACAGCGACAGCGACCAACCCGAGAGCGGCGCCCCCACCCGGGGCGTCGCTCTTCCGCGTTCACACCCCCGCCACTTGGGCATCGTGAAATTTCGGCCGCCATTGGTTACGGCGTTCCCATGTTCATACGTTCGGGTTGAGTCGAGGCTCGGCCCCAACACCCCTTGTGTGAAAGCTTCTTGGTGCGCCGGCGCACACAGCCCGGTGAAGCGGAGGTGGCGGGCGGTGGGGCGAGGAGCCCGGGTGGAGTTCCCGCCGGGCTTTCAGGGTTTTCCCGCGTTGGCGAGCCCGGCCCGACCGGTGGTTGTGTTCGGGCGGCAACGACCACCGAACCACCCCGAGGAGAACGTCGTGCTCGAACGCGTCTACCGGAAGCTCGTCCTGCTGCTCCCGGAGCGGCCCGACACCGCCCTTCCACTGCAGGTGATCGCCCAGACCGCGGTGGTCGGCATACTCGCCGTCACGGCCCGCTGGGCCTCGGTGCTGGTGACCGCCACGGTGGCGGGCGTGGTGTGGATGGGGCTGCCTCCGGAGGCGCTGGTGATGGCCGCGCCGATGGCATGGGCGGACCGGACCGTGGTCATCTACCTCCGCGTCACCCGGCTGTAGTCGGACCGGCCGAGAATCGCCGGGGCCGTCCACACGCACCCCCAACTGGGCTCCACAGCACATCAGTTGGGGCCTAGCATGGCTCTCCTGTCAACCGGTTCCAGCCGCGGCCCGGTCGAACGGCCGCGCCCGACCAGGGAGAGAGCCATTTCCATCGATGTGAGCACGCCGAGCGTGGCGCGCATGTACGACTTCCTCATCAACGGAACCGACAACTACGCGTCGGACCGGGAAGCCTGCCGCACGCTACTGGAGATCGCGCCCAGCACCCGTGAACTCGCCCTGATCAACCGGGCGTTCCTGGTGAGGTCGGTGCGCTACCTCGCCCAGGAGTGCGGCATCCGTCGCTTCATCGACCACGGCTCCGGGCTGCCCACCCGCCCCAACGTCCACCAGGTGGCCCAGGAGTCCCAGCCCGGGGCCCAGGTCGTCTACATCGACAACGACCCGCTCGTGCACGCGCACGGGCGGCTCATGCTCGCCGAGGACCTGAAGACCACCGCGGTCATCGAAGGCGACATGCGCGACGTCGACGGCAACTTCGGGCGGCCCGAGGTGCGCCGCCTGATCGAGGACGGGGAGCCCGTCGCCGCGCTCTTCGTGTCCGTCCTGCACTGCATCCCCGATGCCGACGACCCCTGGCAGCTGGTCAAGGACGTGGCCGACCGGCTGCCCGACGGCAGTCATCTGGTCGTCTCACAGCTCGCCAGTGACCATGCTCAACTCCGGCACGAGGTGACGGAGTTCATGCGCGAGACCACCGGTGGCACGTGGGGGCGGGTGCGGTCCACCGCCGAGGTGCGGCGGTACTTCGACGGCCTCGCCCTGCAGAAGGCCGAGGAACCCGTGGAGGTCTCCACCTGGTACCCGGACACCGACATCTTCCCGCGCCAGGCGACCCAGGAGTGGATCGAGTACGGCGGCGTCGGGAAGGTCGTCCGGCCCTAGTCCCCGGCCCGCCCCTCGTCGTCGGCGAACCCGGCGATGAGCCGCTCCAACAGGACCAGCGTCTCCCGCTTGCCGAGGCTGTGCTGGATCAGCTCGGTCATCGACGCGGCATGCAGGTCGACGTCGGCGAGCTCGCTCAGCCAGGTCCCGCCGCTGTTCAACCCCTCCGTATAGACCATGTCCGGCTCTTCCCGCGGCCGGAACTTGAAGACCGTCATCGCGGTCGTCGGCGGGAACACCCGCGCGCAGGCCCGGTCGGTGAAGATGCGGATGTGCACCCGGTCGCGGTTCTCCGCGAGGTTGAACAGGTGCCGCAGCTGACCGCGCATCACCTTGCGACCGCCCACCCACTTGCGCAGCGCCCCTTCGGCGATCACGGCCGAGAAGTCCGGCGCCTCGGGCGATTCGAGTATCTGCTGCCGGCGCCGCCGCACCTCCCAGCGGCGGTCGATCGTGGGATGGTCCGGTTTGCCCAGATAGGGGGCCTGCATGATGGCGCGGGCGTAGTCGGAGGTCTGGAGCAGACCGGGCACCAGCGAGTCGGAGAAGGTCCGGATCTCCCTCGCGGCGCTCTCGACCGCCATCAGGTTGTGCAGTGACTTGTCCACCACATCGCGGTAGTCCGTCCACCAGCGGTGCTGGTTCGCGTCGTCCACGAGGCTGGTCAGCGCTCTCAGCGATTCCCGGTCGTCGTAGCCGTAGAGCGTGGCGAGCCGGGTCACGGTCTCGGTGTCGGGCCTCGCATCGCCGTTGGCCGTCTCGTACCGGCTGAGCTTGGAGGCCGAGCCGATCGCGCCCGCCGCCACCACGTCCTGGCCGCGCAGCCCCGCTTCGAGCCGCATCTCGCGCAGCCGGATGCCCAGCACGCGCGCGGGCGGGGCGGCGCTCGCACGCGGCTTCCCGGGCTCCTCGTCCGGAACCGGATCGAGAACGCGTGCGGCCACCCTGACTCCTCCAGCGCACGGCGACCGTCGCCGATACGCGCCCATCCTGAGGAACCGGGGTGGCCGCCACAACCCGTCTCTACGGGTTTTCAGCCAACCATTCCGTCGAACTCCCCCTTGCGCGCGCCATCAAGGAAGGCCGCCAGTTCGGAGGAGGTGAAGACTAACGCCGGCCCCTGCGGGAAGCGGGAGTTGCGCAGTGCCACCTCCCCCTGGGGAAGCCGTGCAATTTCGACGCAGTCGTTGTAGGCATCGCTCGCGGTCGCCTTCACCCACACCGCGTTCGCGATCTCGTCGGCCCGTACGCCGTTGCCATAGCCTGCCATTCGCTACCGCCTCTCTCCGTCTGAACTGCGCGAGCCGTTGCCTGCCCCGCGCGCGTCGAGCCCCGGTGCCCTCCGCCGTCGGGCGCGGACCCCATGGCGGTGAAATTTCAGGGAACCCGGGGGTGCCGCCGATCGTAGCGAGGCAGCGACGAGCCGTGCTGTCCCTCAAAAGTGGGCAATTCCCGTTGTCCGCACGGGGTTTCACTTGCGCAGCCGGGTCAATCGCGCGCCTCTCGTGCCCCTCCCGCCACGGCGCCGACGACGAGTCCACGCGGATGGGTTAGGTTAGGCATACCTAAGCAGAGGGCTTGGGTATCGACGCCGCCTCCCAGGAGGAACCCGCATGCGCCCCTTCCGCGTCCGCTCCACCACGCCGACCGCCGCCGAGCGCGTACGGTCGATCCTCGCGGCGGCCCATTCGATGACCGTGGTGACCGACGAGGGCCGGCACGAGGTCTACTGCGCCGGCGAGGGCGGCGCGGCGGGCCGCATCCACTTGCACGAGCCCGGCGACCTCGGCCACGCACGGCGGACCGGCCCGCTGTCCACCCGCCTGGAGCTCACCGACATCGCCCCCACCCCGGTACGCGACCGGATGCGCGCCCGCGTGACCCTTGCGGGGCTGCTGAGCGCCCCCTACGACCCCGGCTCCACGGAGAGCACCTGCATGGAGTTCGCCGGGGCCTGGATCGAGGACGCACAGGGGCGTACGGACATTTCCCTGGACGCGCTCCAGGAGACGGAGCTCGACCCGCTGGCCACCCGCGAGGCGGGCATGCTGAACCACCTCGTCGACAGCCACAAGGACCTCGTTCCGCTGCTGCTCCGGCTCGTGCGGCCGCAGGTGAAGAGCTCGCTGTCCCGCGTCCTTCCCGTGGCCCTCGACCGCTACGGTCTGACCCTGCGCCTGGAGTACCCGGCCACCCACCAGGACGTGCGGCTGCCCTTCCCCCGGCCCGTCAAGGACATCGAGCACGCGGGCCCCCAGATCCACGCCCTGCTGTCCGCGGCCCGCCGGTCCTCCCACTCCAGCCGCCTGCCGGCCTGAGCACCGGTCGGCGCGCGCCGGCCCGAAGCCTCCTCCGTCGTGTTCACGTCGTGCTGCCAGGCCGCCTTCGCCCACGGCGCGCCGGCGGGCGGGTTCACCGTCGACCGCTCTTCCCCGTCGACGGTGATGGCGCCGGGCGGCTGCGCCGCCGTTCCGAGGGTGCTGATGGCCGCGTCGAAGGTGCGAGGCGGATCTCGTGGCCGAAGGCCCCTTGCCCCTCCGATGCCTCATGGTCTACAGATTTTCGCCATGAGCCCTGAACCCGAATCCGCCTCCCCCGCACGGCCCGGTTCCTTCTACCGCGAGCTCGCCGACGGTTACTTCGAGAGCACACCGGCGACCGCAGGCCCGTGGAGTCCCAAGACCCAGCACGCCGGTCCTCCGTCGGCCCTCGTGGGGCGGGCCATGGAACGGCACCCCGGGCGGCCCGGTTCGAGGATCGCCCGCGTCACCGTGGAGTTGCTCCGTCCGGTGCCGGTCGCGGACCTGCGGGTAGAGGTGCGGGCCGTGCGCACCGGCGCCCGAGTCGAGCTCCTGGAGGGCGAGTTGACGGCGGACGGCGAGCCGGTGCTGCTCGCCCGCGCCTGGCGGATGGTGGCCAGCCCCGACGACACGCCCTCACTGCGGCACGGGCCCGCCGCGCCGCCCCTGCCGGGGCCGCGACCGCTCGGCAGCATGACGGGGGCGTACCTGGGCGGCTACGTCTCCGCGATGGAATGGCGGTTCGAGGACGGCCGGAGCTTCGACTCGCCCGGCCCCGGCACCGTCTGGGCCCGCCAGCGCGTCCCCCTGGTGGCCGGGGAGCGGGACACCGCCTTGACCCGGGCCCTCACGCTGGCCGACAGCAGCTGGGCGGTGGCGTTCGAACTGGACCACCGTGAAGGGCTGGTCATCAACACGGACGTCACGCTCGCCCTGCACCGCGACCCGGTCGGCGAATGGCTGTGCCTGCGCTCGGAGACGGCGTCGAGCCCGGCCGGTTCGGGCCTGGCGACGGGGCTGATGTACGACGGGTCGGGCGACTGCGGCCGGGTCCTTCAGACGCTGCTCGTGACGGAGCGCAGGGACGGCTGAACCCGAGGAGCGCTCCGCGCGGACACTCCCCCGGCACGCCGCTAGGGCGCGCCCCGGAACGACGCCCGGAAGCCGTCCCGCACATGCGCACGCACCCCTTGCAGACCGAACAGGACCAGAAGCTCGACCGCGCCGCCGTCGGAACTGCCCAGCCAGTGCGGAAGGAACGTGTCGAACTCGGCCGCCTCACCGGGCGGCAGGGTCAGATCCCGCTCGCCGAGCACCAGCCGCAGGCGGCCGCTGAGCACGTACAGCCACTCGAAGCCCTCGTGCGTCTGCGGGGTCGGCGCCGGCGGTTCCGGGCGAGCGGGAATGATCATCTTGAACGCGTGTACGCCGCCGGGCTGCCGGGACAGCGGCACGAAGGTCATCCCGAACCGCTGGACCGGCTTCAGATGAATGCGGGGATCGCCGGTGCGCGGGGCGCCGACGAGATCGTCCAACGGGACGTCGTACGTCCGGGCCAGCGGCAGCAGCAGCTCCAGGGTCGCCTTGCGCTGCCCGCTCTCCAGCCGGGACAGGGTGCTCTCCGAGATGCCGGTCGTCGCGGCGAGGTCGGCCAGGGTGATCCCGCGTTCGCGCCGCAGCGCACGCAGCCGAGGGCCCACCGCGCCGAGCACGTCCTCTGTTCCACGGTCCATTCGGCCATCTTGCCGGAGCGGCAAGTTTTCGTGCCAACCCGAGGTGGTCCGCCGAGACTGGGCGCATCCGTACCGACACCCGAGGAGCCCGCCGTGAGCACCCCCGAAACGACCGACGCGGTCACGTACTGGCAGGACGTCTACGCGAAGCGACCGATGGCCGCCGATCCGCGCCCGAACGTCCGACTCACCGAAATCGTCTCGGCCCTGCGGCCCGGCGCCGCCCTGGACCTGGGCTGCGGCAGCGGCGGCGACGCGCTGTGGCTCGCCCGCCGGGGCTGGCAGGTGACCGCCGTCGACATCTCGGCGGTGGCGGTCGAGCGCCTCGGCGACCTCGCCCGCTCGGGCGGCCTGGGCGAGCGGGTCGACGCGCGGCAGCACGATCTGCACGAGTCCTTTCCCCTGGGCGGGTTCGACCTGATCAACGCCCACTACCTGCACACCCCCTTCGACCTGGACCGGTCGAAGGTCCTGCGCGGCGCCGCACACGCGCTGCGCCCGGGCGGCCGTCTGCTGGTCGTCGACCACGGCTCGACCGCTCCCTGGTCGTGGAACCAGGACCCCGACGCGTACTTCCCGACCCCGCTCCAGGTCGCGGCCGGCCTCGACCTGGACCCGTCGGCCTGGGCGATCGAACGCGCGGAGCCGTCCCGCCGCATCGCGACCGGCCCCGACGGCCGCAAGGCGGAGGTCACCGACCACATCCTGGTTCTGCGGCACACTTCTTGACGTACCGTCAGGCACTGCGGGCAGGCGGTGCGCAGGGATGCGTACGTCGGCAGTCGATCCGGCCCGGCTAGCGCGTGGCGAGGCGCTCCAGCAGGGCGGCGCTCCGAGCCAGCAACTCCCTTTCCTCATCGGTGAGTTCGGCCTCGATGGCCTGCGCGAGCCAGCCGGCCCTGCGGCCGCGCTCCGCTTCGAGCGCGGACCTGCCCGCCGGGGAGAGCTCGACCAGCGACTTGCGGCCGTCGGTGGGGTGGGCGCGGCGGGTGACCAGGCTCTGTTCCATGAGCAGCCCGACCGCCCGGGCCATCGACTGGGGGCGTACGCGCTGGTCGGCGGCGAGGTCGCTGGTGGTCATGGCGCCATTGCGGTCGAGCGCGCCGAGCACGGCGGCCTGACCCAACGGGATGCGGTCCTCGTGTTTGACGCGTCGGGTGAGCTTGCCCATCGCGGTGCGCAGTTCGGTGGCGATGGCGGCGGCTTCCGTGGGCATAGGGCACTTTAACCCGCTGGTCAGTATGGCTGCCCCGCCGACCTGCACAGCGATGCTGTGCAGCAAAACTGAGCAGCAATGCTGTGCAGTATTGCTGTAGGGTCCGCCTTGTCGGGCTCAGCGCCAGCGCTGTCGCAGCCGGGGCCCGACATACGACAACGGGAAGGAACTCCCATGTCCGCACGCCCGGTCGGCACCGCCGACACCACCGTCGAGACCGTCCGCGCCCGCCGAATCATCGACAGCCGGGGCAACCCGACGGTCGAGGTCGACGTCGTCCTGGCGGACGGGTCCCTGGGCCGTGCCGCCGTCCCCTCCGGCGCCTCCACCGGCGCCCGGGAGGCCGTGGAACTGCGCGACGGCGACGCCGCACGCTGGCACGGCAAGGGCGTCGACCGGGCGGTGGCCCACGTCAACGGGGAGATCGCGTCGGCCGTGCGCGGCCGGGACGCGGTGGACCAGGCCGGGCTCGACTCGGCGCTGACCGCCCTTGACGGCACGCCCACCAAGGCCCGGCTCGGGGCCAACGCGATCCTCGGTGTCTCCCTCGCCGCCGCCAAGGCAGCCGCAGCGGCCCACCACCAGCCGCTCTACCGCTACCTCGGCGGCGCCGACGCCCGCCTCCTGCCGCTGCCGATGATGAACATCGTCAACGGCGGCGCCCACGCCGACAACCCGCTGGACTTCCAGGAGTTCATGATCGCGCCGGTGGGTGCGGACACCTTCGCCGAGGCCGTCCGCATGGGCAGCGAGGTCTTCCACACCCTGCGCCGCGATCTGCTGACCGCCGGGCACTCCACGGGCGTCGGAGACGAGGGCGGCTTCGCACCCGCGCTGCGTACCGCCGAGGAGGCGCTCGACTTCGTGGTGGCCGCCATCGAGCGCACCGGCTACCGGCCCGGTACGGACATCGGCCTGGTCATGGACCCGGCGTCGTCGGAGTTCTTCCGCGACGGGGTGTACGACTACACGGGCGAGGGGGTCCGCCGCACACCCTCCGAGCAGGCCGATTACCTGGCCGCGCTCATCGAGGGCTACCCCGTGGTCTCCATCGAGGACCCGATGGCGGAGAACGACCTGGACGGCTGGCGCGAGCTCACCGCCCGCGTCGGCGACCGCTGTCAGCTCACCGGCGACGACGTCTTCTGCACCAACGAGACGCTGCTGAGCGAGGGCATCCGCACCGGCGTCGGCAACTCGGTCCTGGTCAAGGTCAATCAGATCGGGACGCTCACCGAGGCCCTCGGCACGGTGGCGACGGCCCACCGGGCGGGCTGGACGGCCGTCATGTCGCACCGCTCGGGCGAGACGGAGGACACCACCATCGCGGACCTCGCGGTCGCGACCGGCTGCGGTCAGATCAAGACCGGCTCGCTCTCGCGCTCCGACCGCACGGCGAAGTACAACCAACTGATCCGCATCGAGGAGGAGTTGGGCGACTCGGCCCGCTATGCGGGCCGTTCCGCACTCCGCGGGGTGTGAAAGCAGGCAGCCCTGCCCCCGCTCAGGGGCGGGGCTGCTGCTGGGTGACGCAGTGGATGCCGCCGCCGCCCGCGCCGAGACTGTCGATGTCGAGCTGCTCCACCACCCGGCCCGGGAACAGTCGCTGCAGGCTCGACCTGGCCGCGGCGTCCGCGCGCGCGTCGCCGAACTGGGCGGAGATCACCGCACCGTTGCACACGTAGTAATTGGCGTACGCGGCAACGAAGTCGGGGTCGCTCGACCGGATGCGGCCGTAGTCGGGGCCCTGGATCTGGGCGACCCTGATGGGATCGCCGTCGGCGTCCTTGGCCTTCGACAGGATCTGGTACTGCTGGCGGGCGTCCTTCGCCCAGGCGTCGGTGTCGGTCGCCAGGGGCATCTGGACCAGGCCGGACCCGGCCGCCAGGAACCTGGAGGTCGCGTCCACGTGGTCGTCGGTGATGTCCCGTCCGGTCACGCCGTTGAACCAGATGACCTGGTCCGCGCCGAACGCGTCGCACAGCGCCGCTTCGATCTGGGCCTGCTTGAGCCCGGGGTTGCGGTTGGCGTTGATGAGACTGCTCCGGGTCGCCATGAGGGTGCCGTTCCCGTCCGTCTCCACCGCACCGCCCTCACCGACGAGGGCCGCCGCGGTGAACGGGACCCCGAGGCTCGCCGCGATCCGCTGGGCGACCAGGGCGTCCTTGGCGTGGGTCTGTTTGTTGCCCCAGCCGTTGAAGTTCAGGCCCACGGCGTCCAGACCGCCGGCGCCGTTGGTGCGGAAGACCGGTCCGGTGTCACGCATCCAGCAGTCGTCGACCGGGATCGAGCCGATCACGGTCACGGCCGGGCCGCAGGCGCTGCGGGCCTTCGCCACACTGGCGGGGTTGGCGCAGAGCGTGACGGGTTCGTACCGGGCGACGGTCTTCGCGATGAGCGCGATATCGGCCTGGACGCCGGCCAGTTGGCGCCCCCAGATGGCACTGCTGTCGGGCCACGCCATCCAGGTGCGGGTGTGCGAAGTGGTGTCGACGGGCACGGCGAAGCCCGCTGCGGCCGGAGCCGGTGCGGCATGCGCCCGGCCGCCCGCGGTGACCGCCCAGGCCGCGGCGGCTCCGGTGGCGGCCAGGAAGGTGCGCCTGCCGACGTGGCCGGGGGCGGGAACGCGTGGTGCAGAGTGGTCGTTCATCTCTGATCTCCGATCAGTTGAGTACGGTGCTCTGTCCGTTGGTGCGGTCCGGGCCGGCCGGGGCGTGGTGCAGGGCCCGGCGTGCGGCCGCGATGGCGTGCGGGTCCCAGCCGGGACGCGGCACGGACTCCAGCAGAAGCCGGGTGTACGGGTGTTGGGGCGCCGCGAGAACCCGCTCGGTGGCGCCCGCTTCGACGATCCGGCCCTGTCGCATGACGATCACGTCGTCGGTGACACAGCGCACTACGCCGAGGTCGTGGGTGATGAACAGGTAGCCGACGCCGGTCTCCGCGCGGATGTCGGCCAGCAGGTTGAGGATCTGGGCCTGCACGGACACGTCGAGGGCCGCCACGGCTTCGTCCAGGACGAGGATGGCCGGTTCCACGGCGAGCGCGCGGGCGATGGCGACGCGCTGGCGTTGCCCGCCCGAGAGCTGCCGGGGCAGCGCGTCACGGGTCCTGGAGCCCAGGCCGACCTGGTCGAGGAGTTCGGCGATTCGGCGGGCGTGGTCGATGCCGGGGAAGTGGAGGCGCAGGGTCTCCCGCAGCACGGCCTCGACGCTCACCCTCGGATCGAGGGAGAGGAAGGGGTCCTGGAAGACCATCTGGATCTCGCGGGCCCGCGCCAACCGGGCCGCCCTGCCCCGCACCCGGCCCGTACGTTCGTCGCCGCGTATCCGTATGTGGCCCTCGTCCGGGGACTCGAGACCCACCACGATCCGCGCCGTGGTGGTCTTGCCCGAGCCGGATTCACCGACGATGCCGAGCGAGCCGCCCCTGGCGAGGGAGAACGACACGTCGTCGACCGCCCGGACGCTTCCGTACCGGCGGTGCAGGCCGCTGACGTGCAGCACGGTCTCAGCCATGGTCGGCCCCCTGCCGGACGCGGTCGCTGTGGTGGCAGGCGACCCGGTGCGCGGGCCCGCCGGGGCCGTCCGTGAACACCCGGTCCTCGGGCGCCTCTTCCGTGCACAGCGCGGTGGCGTGGACGCAGCGCGGCGCGAAGGGGCACCCCCTCAACTCGGCTCGCAGATCCGGGGGTTGGCCGTCGATGGCGTTCAGCCGTCCCCGCGGTGCGTCGAGTCTCGGGGTGGCCGCGAGCAGGGCCGCCGTGTACGGGTGCCGGGGCCGGGCGAACAGGACGTCGGCGGGGCCCGTCTCGACGATGCGCCCGGCGTACATCACGTACACCCGGTCGCTGATGGTCGCGGCGAGGCCGAGATCGTGGGTGACGAAGAGCAGCCCGGTGCCGAAGCGGTCGCGGAGGTCACCGAGGAGGGCGACCACCTCGGCCTGGGTCGTGACGTCGAGGGCGGTGGTGGCCTCGTCGGCCAGGAGGAGCGCGGGCTCTCCCATCAACGCGGCCGCGATCATGACGCGCTGGAGCATGCCGCCGGAGAGCTGTCCCGGGTGGCGTCGCAGCGCGGCCGGCGTGAGCCCGACCGCCACGAGCATCTCCCCCGCGCGCCGCTCGGCCTCCTCGGCGGGCGTCCCGGTGTTCAGGCGCAGGCTCTCGGTGAGGAAGTCCCCGATCCGGCGCAGCGGGTTGATGGCCGCACGGGGGTCCTGGAAGATCATCGCGGCGGTGCCGGTGCGCAGCGCGCGCAGCCGTACGGCGTTCATGGCGAGCACGTCCTCGCCCGCGACCTCGACGACGCCTTCCGCGGTGGCGCCGGGCGGAAGCAGGCGCAGCACGCTGCGCGAGGTGAGCGTCTTGCCCGAGCCCGATTCGCCGACCAGGGCGACGGTCTCCCCGGCGGCGACGGTGAGGTCGACGCCGTCGAGTACGGGCCGTGCGGTGCGCGGAAGACGAAGGCGCAGCCCCCGAATGTCGAGCACGGGCGAGGCGGTGACGGAGTCCGCGGGCGCGGAACTGCCGTGCCTGTCACGGGTGTTCATCGGTCCCTCCTCGCGACACGGTCCGCCCACCGCTCGCCGACGACGTTGAACGCGACGACGGTGAGCACGATCGCGACGCACGGCCAGATCGCGGAGAGCGGGTAGCCGCGCTGGATGGCGGTCTGGCCGTCGAGCACCATGCGGCCCCAGTCGGGTGTGAGTGCGGGCACTCCCAGGCCGAGGAAGGAGAGCCCGGCCAGGTCGATGAGGGCGTACCCGAAGTTGATCGTGGACTGGGCGAGGACGACGGGTCCGACGTTGGGCAGGACGTGCCGCAGACAGATCTGCGCTGCGGAGTGACCTTGCACCAAGTACGCGCTGATGTAGGGGCGTTGGCGCTCGGCCAGCACCAGGGAGCGGGTGAGTCGGCTGACGTACGGGAGGTAGGCGACGGCCAGCGCGACGACCGGGGCGGTGAGCCCCTCCCCGTACACCGCGACGATCAGGATCGCGAGGAGCATGCCGGGGAAGGCGAAGACGAGTTCCGTGCTGCGGGAGAGTACGGAGTCGAGCCAGCCGCCGCGCCAGGCCGCGGTGGTTCCGATGGCCACGCCGGCCAGGGTGGAGAAGGCGACCACCCCGAGCGGCCCGAGCAGCGAGGTGCGGGCGCCGGTGACCAGCCGGGCCAGCGTGTCGCGGCCGGAGGAGTCGACGCCGAAGGGGTGGGCGCCGGAGGGGCCCGCGAGTGCGTTGCCCAGGTCCACGGCGTTGGGGTCGGCGGGAGAGATCCAGGGGGCGAGCAGTGCCGCGAGCACGACGAGGGTGACGAAACCGAGACACAGCGCGTACAGGGGTGCGCGAGGGGTGCGGAGCCGGGACAGGCCCGGGCGCCGCAGGACGGCGACGCTCATGCGGGTGACCTCCGGGGGGCGAGGGCGATGCGCGGGTCGACCAGGGGGTGTGCCAGGTCGACGGCGAGGTTCACCGCCATGAACAGGCCGACCATGGTGAGCGAGATGGCCTGCACGGTGGGGAAGTCCTTGGTGGTGATGGACAGTTCGAGGAGCTGTCCGATGCCGCCGACACCGAACGCCGACTCGACGAGGACCGTGCACACCAGGAGCGTGGACACGATCAGGCCACCGGTGGTGAGGACGGTGCCGAGCGCGTTGCGGAACACGTGACGGCCCATCACCTTGCGCCGGGGCACGCCCCGGCTGAGGGCGACGGTCACGTGTTCCTGTCCGAGGACCTCGACCATGGCGCTGCGGGTGACCCGGGCGAGCATGCCGATCAGGTACAGGGCGAGCGCAACGGCGGGCAGCGTCAGGTGCCAGAGCATCTGGACGAACCCGTCGCCGGTCCCGCCGGCCGGGAACCAGTGCAGCCGCACCGCGAACAGGCCCTGGAGCATCACGGCGGCGACGAAGGACGGGGTGCCGACGGCGAGCGTGGTGGTGACCAGGATCGTCGCGTCCACCGCGCCGCCGCGCACCGCGGCGATCCGGCCGAGCACGAGCCCCACGACCACGACGAGCACCAAGGCCATGGCGACCAGGAGCAGGGTGCTGGGAAGGCGGTCGGCGAGCAGCCGTGACACATCGGTGCGGTAGGTGATCGAGCGGCCGAAGTCACCGTGCAGCAGCTGGCCGAGCCAGCGGAAATACCGTACGGCGAAGGGCTCGTCGAGGTGGTACTGCCGGTTGACGGCCTCCAGTGCGGCTGGGGACGCGGAACGTCCCGAGAGCAGGAAGTCGGCCGGGCTGCCGGGCGCCAGATACATCGCGCCGAAGATGACGAACGAGGCCGCGAGGAGGGTGAGCGCCATCTCGGCGAGGCGACGCAGGCCGAATCTGAGGAAGTTCACCGTGCGGCCCCCACGTCTGCCGCCCAGGGGTAGTAGAGGTAGGAGATGGTGGTGGGGGCGCCGGTGATCCGCTTGTTGAGGAACACCGTGGTCGGCCATTCGGCGACCGGTATCCACAACACCTGCTCGACGGCCTTCTGTTGGAGCTTCGCCTCCACGGCGAACCGGGTGGCCGGGTCGTAGGCGGCACGCGCCCGGTCCACGAGCCGGTCGTACGAGCGGTCGCTGTACCCGGCGTAGTTCTGGTAGGCGCCGGTACGGAAGTTGCTCAGCAGGTCCAGCGGGTCGGTGACGGAGTCGTAGTACGTCTCCGGGAACAGGTCGATGCCCTCGCGTGCCTTGGGGTCGGTGAACAGTGCCGTGAACGCGTTCGGGGCGATCGTCTTCAGCCGGACGTCGAGCCCGATCTGGGTGCCGGCCGCCTGGAGTGCGGTGGCGAGCAGGGACACGTCCTGTCCGATCGCGCTGGTCGCGACGGTCACCCTCTTCCCGGTGGCCCCGGCCTCCTTGATGAGCCTCCTGGCTTCTCCCAGGTCCGGCTCGGTGGAGGGGAGCCCCGCGAAGGCGGCCTGTCGGCTCTGCTCGGGCGCCTCGGCCCAGGCCGCTCTGGTGGTGAGCGAGTGGGTGACGGTCCCGCCACCGCCCAGGCCGGTCTTGACGAAGCCCTTGCGGTCGAGGGCCAGGGACAGGGCGCGCCGCACGCGGACGTCGCCGAGCACGCCGTGCATGTTGGTCACGTTGACGTTGTCGGTGCTGAGGCCCTCGCCGAAGTAGAGGGTGCCCACGCCACTGGAGCGCAGCGCGCCGTAGCTCTCGGTGGGGATGAGGTAGCCGCCGTCCACTTCACCGCTGAGCATCGCCTTCGTGCGCGCCGAGGAGTCCGTGAGGAAGCGGAACACCACTGTGCCGGACTTGGCCCTGCTCCCCCAGTACCCGGCGAACCGGTCGAGCTCGATCGACTGGCCCTTCTCCCACCTGCCGAGCTCGTACGGTCCCGTGCAGCCGAGGCCGCCCGATGTGCCGTAGTCCTTGCCCGCCGCCTCGACCCCGGCCCGGCTCGCGACCACGCCCGCGGCGGTCGCCATGTACTGGGGGAACTGGGAGTCGGGCCGCTTCAGTTTCACCGTGACCTGGAGTGGGCCGGTCTTGGTGACGGAGGCGACGTTCTCGAAGACCTGCGCCCAGGACGCCCCGTTGTCGGGGTTCATCTGCCGGCCGAGGCTGAACACGACGTCGTCCGCGGTCATCGTGGCCCCGTTGTGGAAGCGCACGCCGGATCGCAGATCGTAGATCCAGGTCGAAGGGTCGGGGTTGCTCGCCTTCTCTGCGAGCCCCGGCACCGTCTTGAGCTGGGGCGTCCAGCGCATCAGGCTCTCGCAGACATTGGAGAGGATCATGTTCTGCGGGTAGTCGAAGGCGGAGATGTAGTCCAGCGTCGGCGGCTCCGCGTACAGGGCCCAGCCGAACGAGTCGATCTCGCCCTTCGCGGGCGGAGTACCGGCGGACAGCTCGAAGTCCGCTGCCGCGGCAGGGGAGTTGGTGCCGGGCGGCCCCGCGCAGGCGGACATCAGGAGGGCGGCGGACAGAGCCGCGGCGATCAGGGCGAGCCGGTGGGGACGGCGTACTCCTGGCCGGGGCGGTGGGGTGGGCATCGGCGCGGTTCCTCTCCGTACGGGCGCGATGGGGTGGGGCGGGGGGGCCGGCCCGGGCCTGGGCGGTCAGGGCCGGGCGGGCGGCGCTTGCGGGAGGGATCAGGTGCGGCGGGGCGCGGCGGGCACCTGCTGGGTGATGCAGTGGATGCCGCCGCCACCGTGGGCGAGCGCCGTGGTGGGCACCCCGACGACCTTGCGGTCGGGGCAGGCGGCGGCGATCACGGCCAGCGCCTCGGCGTCCTGGGGCAGGCCTGCCACCGGGACGACCACGCCGCCGTTGGCCACGTAGAAGTTGAGGTAGCCCACCTCGACGGGGGCGCCGTCGACTTCGGTGAACGCGCTCTGCGGAAGGTCGACGATCTCCAGGGTGCGGCCCTGGGCGTCGGGAGTGACTTCGAGGATCGCGCGGTTGGCGCGCATCCGGGCGTAGTCGGGGTGCGCGGGATCGTCCGGGAGCTGGACCACGACCTTGCCCGGAGCGACGAAGGCACAGACGCCGTCGACATGGCCGTCGGTCTCGGTGTCCAGGAGCCCGCCGTACGGCAGCCACACGACCTTGGTGACACCGAGCCGGGTCTTCAGCTCGGCCTCGATCTCGTCCCGGGTCAGGCCCGGATTGCGGTTGGGGTGGAGCAGACACTGCTCGGTGGTAATCAGAGTGCCTTCGCCATCCACGGTGATCGCACCGCCTTCGAGGATCATCTCGGAACGGATCCCGGCCTCGCCGAGGTGTTCCAGGAGCAGCGCGCCGAGCCGGTCGTCGGCGTCGTACGGGTGGTGCTTGCGGCCCCAGGCGTTGAACCGGAAGTCGACGCCGGCGCGGTGGCCATCGGGGTCGAGCACGAAGATCGGTGCGGAGTCCCTGAACCAGGAGTCGTCCAGAGGCAGTTCGATCACGTCGACGCCTTCGCCACACCGGGTGCGGGCCTCCTCGCCGTGGCCGGGCGGCGCGACCATGGTCACCGGCTCGAACCCGGCGATGGCTCGGGCCACTTGGGCGTACTCCTGCTTCGCCTGCTCAAGGACGGCGCCCCAGAGATCGCCGCGCGTGGGCCAGGCCATCAGGCAGCGCTCGTGCTCGGTCCACTCGGCGGGCATGCGGAAGGTCATCACAGCTCTTTTCGTAGGTTTTCGTCAGGTCTTCGTCTGGTCTTCGACGGGCCTTCGCGAGGAAGGGCAAAGGAAGGGGCGGCAAAGGGGGCCACGAGGGTGCGTGGCCGGTTCGGTTCGGCAGCCGGGGGGCTTCGCCGAGCGGGTCGATGACCGTGCTGACCGCTGGTGTGCCCGGAATACTCCACCGAACTGAAAATTCAGTCAAGACATGACACCGAACGATCTCGGCCGCTCGTCAGCGGGTCGGCAGCTCGGCGGCTCGTCCGTTCCTCGGCGCGCCGGCAGCTCGGCGGTGCCTCGATGCTGCGATCCGTCGATGCGTCGATGCGTCGATGCGTCTACAGGAAGTAGAGGCGGTTGAGGGAGACGGAGTCGGCCGGTTCGGAGCGCAGTGGGTCGCCGTCGAGGGTGACGAGCCCGGTACGGCCGTCGACGCCGACCGCACCGGTACGGGAGTTGAGCAGGAGGTCGGCGGGGCCGATGCCGCGGGTGCCGCGTACCGCGACCCGGCGCCGCCGGGTGGGCAGCAGGTCGCCGCCCTGGTCGAGGGCGGCCTTCGCCACGAACGCGACGGACAGCTCGGCCGCGGTCCCGCCGTGCGCCCCGAACAGCGGCCCCAGCACGAGGGGTTCACAGGTGTCGGTGGCCGCGTTCGGATCACCGGTGACACCCCAGGCGGGGAAACCGGACTTCAGGACCATCTGCGGCTTCGCACCGAAATACGCCGGCCGCCACAGCACGATGTCGGCCATCTTGCCGACCTCGATCGACCCGATCTCGTGCGCGAGCCCGTGCGCGATCGCGGGGTTGATGGTCAGCTTCGCCATGTACCGCAGCACCCGCGCGTTGTCATCACCGTCCCCGTCACCCTCCAGCGCACCGAGCTCAGCCTTCATCTTCCCGGCCATCGCGAACGTGCGCCGCACCGTCTCACCGGCCCGGCCCATGCCCTGCGCGTCCGAGGACGTGATCCCGATCGCACCGAGGTCGTGCAGCACGTCCTCGGCACCCATCGTGCCCGCCCGGATACGGTCCCGGGCCATCGCCGCGTCCCCCGGCAGATCCGTCTTCAGATCGTGCACCGAGACGATCATCCCGTAGTGCTCGGCGACCGCGTCCCGCCCGAACGGCAGCGTCGGATTCGTCGAGGAGCCGATCACATTCGGCACCCCCGCCATCTTCAGCACGTTCGGCACATGCCCGCCCCCGCACCCCTCGATGTGGAAGGCGTGGATCGTCCGCCCCTCCAGCACCTTCAAGGTGTCCTCGACGGTCAGGCACTCGTTCAACCCGTCGCTGTGCAGGGCGACCTGGACATCGTGTTCCTCCGCCACCCGCAGCGCCGTGTCCAGCGCCCGGGTGTGCGCGCCCATGTCCTCATGCACCTTGAACCCGCACGCCCCGCCCTCCGCCAAAGCCTCCACCAACGGAGCCGGATGCGAGGACGAACCCCGGCCCAGGAAACCGATGTTGACCGGCCACGCGTCGAACGCCGCGAACGCGTTGCGCAACGCCCACGGCGAGTTCACGCCCACACCCCAGACCGGGCCGAACTCCTGGCCGATGATCGTGGTCACACCCGAGGCGAGCGAGGCCTCCATGATGCGCGGCGACAGCAGATGCACATGAGTGTCCACCGCCCCGGCGGTCGCGATCAGCCCCTCACCGGAGACGATCGACGTGCCGGTACCGACGACCACGTCCACCCCGTCGAGCGTGTCCGGATTCCCGGCCCGCCCGACCGAGCAGATCCGCCCCTCACGGATACCGATCGACACCTTGCGGATGCCCTGCACCGCATCGATGACGACCACATTGCTGATCACGACGTCACACGTCTCGCGGACGGCGGCGGCCTTCAGATGCAGCCCGTCCCGGGCCGTCTTGCCGAAGCCCGCAAGGAACTCGTCGCCCGGGGCCTGCGAGTCGGAGTCGACGCGCACGGTCAGACCGGAGTCCCCCAGCCGGACACGGTCCCCGGCACGGGGGCCGTGCACGGAGGCGTACTCGTACGGGTCCATCACTTGTCTCCCTCTCGCGCGCCGGTTCCGAGGTATCCGCAGGCGGCGGCCCTGCGCAAGGCCTCGTCCTTGGCGCCGGGCGCGTCAAGGGGGCCGTCGACCAGGCCCGCGAAGCCGATCGCGATGCGGTCGCCGCCGATGGGCACGAGGCCGACCTCCGCACTCTCCCCGGGCCCGAACCTCACCGACGACCCCGCCGGCACACACAACCGCATCCCATACGCGGCAGCCCGCTCGAAATCCAGCCGCGGATTGGCCTCGAAGAAATGGAAGTGCGACGTGACACTGATCGGGACCGATGCGGTGTTGCGGACCGTGAGCACGCGTACCGGCTCGGGGCCGCGGACGTCCCCGGCGACGGGCAGCAGCGCGCCCGGTGCGAGTTCGCCGAGGCCGCCACCGCCGCCGAAGGGATCGCCGACCACGGCCAGCCTGCTTCCGTCGTCGAAGACCGCCTCCACATGAATCTCGGTGACGACGTCGGGGACGCCGGGCAGTACGTCCTCGGGACTGAGGGCCTTGCGGGCCGCGGCGACGGCCTCGGCGAGGCGGGCGCCGTCGCGGGCCGCCTCGCACACCGTGTCCGCGATCAGCGCGGTCGCCTCCGGCACGTTCAACCGCAGCCCCCGGGCCCTACGGGCCCGGGCCAGTTCCGCGGCACCGAACAAAAGCAGCCGGTCACGTTCCGTCGGGGTCAACCGCATGTCCGCGGCTCCGGCTTGAGGCCCGGCGCGGATGCCGGGAGAAGGGCTTGGATGAGCATGAGGGAGTCCTCTTTCGATGCGGGCCGACTCCGTTGCGGGTCGGCGGCGCGTGGCCTGAACATCTCACTGACTGAAAATTCAGTCAATAGATTCGACAGCCCAAACCGACAGCCGACCGCGCCGAAGGCGCTACGCACACCAGGCGGCCCGATGCGTGCCGCGCTTCGCCTTCCTCCTCGGCGGCACCCCGGCCGCCGGGCCCCGCCTGCCGTACCTGCCCGTCACCACTCGGCCCGCTACGGCAGATGGGGCAGATAGGGTGGGGAACCGTGGGTGACCGTAGAACAGCGATCATGGAAGCAGCCGCGCGGGTCATCGCCCGGCGCGGTGTGCGGGGACTGCGGGTGGAGGAGCTGGCCGCCGAGGCCGGGGTGTCCACCGCGCTGATCTACTACCACTTCAAGGACCGGGCCGGAATCCTGCGCCGCACCCTGGAGTTCATCAGCGACCGGGCCGAGCGCTACACCACCGAGCGCGAGCCCCGGGCCGAACCCCTCGACCCGCGCCGGGAACTGGAGCAGACCCTCCTCCTGGAGCTGCAGGACGAACCCTTGGTCAGGGAGAACAGCACCGCCTGGGGCGAGCTGCGGGCGAACGCGGTCTTCGATCCCGAACTCCGTGAAGACCTCGCCAAGGCCACGTTGATCTGGGTGCAGGAGATCGCCGAACTGCTCGGCCGGGTCAGCCCCATGTCCCCCGCCGCGAGCCTGGCCGCCTGCGCCGAGCGGCTCACCGCTCTCGTCGAAGGGCTCAGCATGCGCTGGCTCAGCGGCATCCTTCCGCCGGCGCACGCCCGCACCCTGCTGCTCGACGCCGTGGCCGTCGAGCTGGAACGGCTGGACCACCCGTAACGGCGGGCCCGGTGCGTGCCGCACGGCGAGCGCACCGCTGTTGACTGGTTACTGTACGAACGTGAGTACTCGACGCGCCAAGCTGCTGGAAGCGACCTGCCGAGTGATAGCCCTGCGGGGCGTCCGAGGGCTGCGGGTGGAGGACGTCGCCGCCGAGGCGGGCGTCTCCAAAACGCTGATCTACTACCACTTCCGCGACCGCGCGGGCCTGGTCACCAGCGCGCTCGAGTACGTCAACGACCGCGCCGAGGGGTACGCGGACATCGCGGAGGACGACGACTCCCCCGCCCGGGAACTGCTCCTGCGGCTGTTGGCCGCGGAGTTCCAGGACGACGCCGCGGTACGGGAGAACTCGGCGGTGTGGGCCGAGGTGCGCGCCGCGGCCACCTTCGACGAAGGGCTGCGGCCGGTCCTGACCGCGCTGACCGAACGCTGGCTCGTCGACCTGGCCGAGCTGATCGCCGACGGCCAGGACGACGGCACCATCCCGGCGTCCGTGGACTCGCGGGCCGCCGCGATCCGGCTGACCGCCCTGGTCGAAGGGCTGAGCGGCCGCTGGCTGGCCGGCCTGATCACGACCCTGGAGGCGAGGGCCCATGTGGAGGCGGCCCTGAACAGGGAGCTCCTTCCCGCCGCGTAGGTCTCGCCCGGGCCCGGAATCCGTCACGCCGAGTGCGTCCCGGCCCAGCCCGACCTTCTTGACTGAATTTTCAGTCAGTGTCAAAGTGGAGGCACGACCGGCACCCGGGCTTCCGGTGTGTCCCGGTGTGCGGACGCACCCATCGCCGTACACACGGGAGCGACGGCCCGCGCGGCATCGGCACGCCGAGGGCTCCCGTACACCGCAGGCCCACCCCCCCGATCCACAAGCACCTGATGCGGAGCACCACCCATGAGCCACCTCCCCACGGGCAGGCGTCTGCTGGATGCCCTCTTCGGCACGAGCCCCGCCGCCGAACCCGCCGCGCGTCGCGCGGACGGCGCCGCACGGGTGCCGGCGGACGACGTGCCGCACGCCAGGACCTGGATGTCCTGGCCGTCGCGCCGGTCCATCTGGGGGCGTCGGCTGGGGGGCGTCCAGCAGGACATCGCGCTGATCGCCCGCACGGTCGCGGCGTACGAGCCCGTCGTCCTGTGCGCTCCGGACGACTACGCGGCCATGCAGGCCAGGGCCGCGTGCGGGCCGGGCGTCACCGTCATCGACTCGATCCCCACCGACGACCTCTGGATGCGTGACACCTGCGCGGTCTTCCGTCGCGACGGTCACGGCGGCCTCGACGCCGTGGGCCTCAACTTCAACGGCTGGGGCCGGAAGCAGAGCCACGGCGACGACGCCGAAGTCGCCCCGCACGTGGCCGAGTTCACCGGCCTCGGGTTCCACTGGGCCGGGTTCGTCGGGGAGGGCGGCTCGGTCGAGACCGACGGCGACGGTACGGTCATGGCCACCGAGAGCAGTCTCGTGAACAAGAACCGCAATCGCGGGTTCGGCCGCCCCGAGATCGAGGAGGCCGTGCTCAGGACGTACGGCGCCGAGAAGATGATCTGGGTTCCCGGAGTGCGCGGCCGGGACATCACCGACAACCACATCGACGTGACCTCCCGTTTCGTGCGCCCGGGTGTCGTCATGGTGCAGCTGCCGCCCGACGACCGCAACGACGTCTGGGCCCGTGACGCGCGCGAGCAGTTCGCGATCCTCTCGGCCGCCACCGACGCCCGCGGCCGACGTCTGCGGGTGATCCGGGTGGACGGTCCCGACACCGTGCGGTCACGGAGTTCCGCGTTCGTCGACTCCTACCTCAACTTCCATCTCGTCAACGGCGCGGTCATCACGGCACAGTTCGGCGACAGCGTGAAGGACGGCGCGGCACGCCGGGCCCTGGCCGAGGCGTTCCCCGGCCGCGAGGTGGTCCAGCTGGACGTGGACCGTCTCATGGAGGGCGGTGGCGGAATCCACTGCTCGACGATGCAGCAGCCGCACCCCTGATCCGCTCTCCGCCCGCGAACCGGGTGCCCGCCCGCGCAGCCGCCCAACACGCACGCGCGCCCCGGGTGCGCGAAAAGAAAAACCCCCTCGGCTACTTTCCTCCCAAGGGACCGCTCTTCGGGTTCTGCCCGGCACCAGTCCGGCTTCGTACGCCCCGAACGGCGCCCCACCAGCACGACGCAGGAGCTTCACCGTGACCCCTCCCCCCATGTCCCGTCGCACCGCGCTGCGCGCGTTCGCCGGCTTCGGCGCCCTCGCCCTCACCACCGCGGCCTGCAGCCCGGGGGATGCCCCGGCCGGGCAGTCCTCCGCCTCCCCCGCGTCGGCGGGCGAGCAGGCGGCGGGCCGCCACTTCGGCGCCGAGTGGGACAGCCACGCCCGTACGTTCATGTCGTGGCCCGCGCTCGACTCGGTGTGGGGCGAGGAACTCCCGTCCGTGCGCGCGGACATCGCACGGGTGGCACGGGCGGTCGCGGAGTACGAGCCGGTGGTCCTGATGGCCAGGCCCGAGCAGCAGGCGGCGGCCCAGAAGGCGTGCGGCTCCCAGGTCGAGGTGATTCCGCTGGCCGTGGACGACCTGTGGGCCCGCGACACGGTGCCGGTCTTCGTCGAGGAGGACGGGCACACGCTGGGCGTCGACTTCAACTTCAGCGGATGGGGAAACAAGCAGGTCCACTCGAACGACGCCCAGGTGGGCCGTCTGCTGCTCGCGAAGTACGGCATCGCGCGCACCAAGGCGCCGCTGGTCGCCGAGGGCGGTTCCTTCGAGACCGACGGCGAGGGCACGCTGATGGTCACCGAGAGCTCGGTGGTCAACAAGAACCGCAACCCCGGCAAGTCGCGGGACCAGATCGAGGCCGAGCTCAAGAGCAGCCTCGGCGTGAAGAAGGTGCTCTGGCTGGCCGGTGTGCGGGGCAAGGACATCACGGACGCGCACGTCGACAGCATCGCCCGCTTCACCGCGCCGGGCGTCGTCCTGGTCGACCAGGCCTTCCCCGGCAGCCCGCCGGACGTCTGGTCGCGGTCGGCGGACCAGGCGAGGTCGGCCCTCAAGCAGGCAACGGATGCGCGGGGCAAGCGACTTGAGATCATCGACCTGCCGCAGCCCGACCTCGACAGGATCACCGGGCGGGGCGACGCGTTCGTGTCCACCTATGCGAACTTCTACGTCGCCAACGACTCCGTGTTCATGCCCCGCTTCGGCGACGCGGCGGCCGACGACCGCGCGAAGGGCATCCTCCAGGAGCACTTCCCCAACCGCGACGTCGTGATGGTGAAGATCGACACCATCGCCTCCGGGGGCGGCGGCATCCACTGCTCGACCCACGACCAGCCGGGGAAGCCCGCCCGGTGAGCCGTCACGGGTCAAGTGCCTTCTGATGCAGGCACGTTGACCGCGTACGAGACGGCGGCCACCGCCGGCCGCCGACGCCGGCGCTCGCCATCGGGGCGCCGGCGTG
The DNA here is from genome assembly GCF_014650455.1 of Streptomyces xanthochromogenes. Classification (GTDB taxonomy): domain Bacteria; phylum Actinomycetota; class Actinomycetes; order Streptomycetales; family Streptomycetaceae; genus Streptomyces; species Streptomyces xanthochromogenes. The sequence continues at coordinate 569,517 of NZ_BMUZ01000004.1, forward strand.
CGGACCGGCGGCCGGTCCGGCTCTTGAGCGCCCGGCCCGTCCGGACGGACCGTCAGATCCTGGCGAGCCGGTCCACGAGCAGCTCCACCCTTCGTTCGGCGTCCTCCGGGGGGAGCCGTCCCGACCTGGCCAGGGTCGCCAGGCCGTGCAGGGACGCCCAGACCGTCTCGGTGAAAAGACCCGGCTCGATGCCGTCGCCGGCAACCTCGCCGAGCGTCTCCAGCAGGGCGGCGAAGGCGTCCTTCAGCGGCTCCGGGGTGTCCTCCCGCGCGTAGGGGAGGCCGCCGTCGAGCTGGAAGATGGCGTCGTAGACCGCCGGGTTGCGCGTGGCGAAGTCGAGGTAGGCGTGGGCGAGGGCGTGAACCCGGGCGCGGGAGCCGTCCGCCGCGGCGGTCGCGGCCCGGACCGCCGCGGCCAGCTCGCTCGCGCCTTGGAGGGCGACGGCGCCGATGATCTCTCGCTTGCCGCGGAAGTGGCTGTAGAGGACGGGCTGGCTGTACTCAATGCGCTCGGCGAGCCGGCGGGTGGTGACCGCGTCCCAGCCCTGGTGCTCGGCGAGTTCGCGGGCCGCCGCCACGATGAGGCGTTCGCGGTCCGCCCGTTCGCGTTCCTTGCGTTCCTGTACCGACATGACTGAATTCTAGCATCGCTAGACAAGCGAGCGGTTGCAGGTCTAGCGTTGCCTCATCACCTAGCAGCGCTAGAACCCCCGGAGGGTCATCATGCTCACCGCACTTGAGGTCATCACCACCGTGGTCGTCGGCCTGATGGTGGGGGTGGAGTTCTCCGTCGCCTTCGTCATGAACCCGATCTTCAACGGCCTCCCCGACGACAGCAATCAGAGCGCCCGCTCCCACGGGGGCCGGATGCTCGGCGCCGTGATGCCGTTCTGGTACATCGGCTCACTGGTGCTCGCCGCGATCTGGGCCGTCGCCGGACGGCACCATGACGGCACCGGCCTCGTCATCGTCGCCGCCGCACTGCTGATCGTCAGCGTGATCATGTCGCTCCTGCTGCTCGTCCCGATCAACAACCGGGGCAAGGCCTGGACCGCCGAGAACCGGCCCGCCGACTGGAAGCAGCAGATGCACCGCTGGGACCGCTACCACTACGTCCGCGTCGCCGTCATCGTCGCCGCCTTCACCCTCCTCGTCATCGCCCTCACCTGAAGCGGGCGATGCCTCGGCCGACCCGCCCCGCAGCGGCTATGCGCCGTGGACGGTGGTGAGGTCGCTGAGGCCCGAGATGGTCAGGACGGGGTCCAGGAGCGGATTGGTGACGAGCTGCAGGCGCTCGGCGTGCGGGAACAGGACGCTGAGGCCTGCGCTGTCGAGGTATTCGACCTCGGTGAGATCGAGGACCAACGGGCCGGCCGTGCCCGCGAGGGCGCGGGCCAGCTCGGCGGCGTTGCTCATGTCGATCTCGCCGACCGCGGTCAGCAGCTCCGTTCCGTCGGACCGTCGTCCGTGGGAGAGGGTCAGGGCAGTGGTCATCAGACGATCCTCGCGTGCATGTCGACGGTGGTGCCGGACGGACCCGGAGTGACGGTGACCTGGTGCATCAGCGCCCGCATCAGTCGCATCCCCCGCCCGCGGTGGGTGTTGAGTTCCGGCTGCGGGGCCTTCCAGCGGCCGGTGTCGGCGATGGTCAGTCGCAGATTGTCGACATAGGCCTCGGCACGGAAGTAGATGGTCGCGCCGGGGGCGTCGCGGTGGCCGTGCTCGATGGCGTTGGCACAGGCCTCTCCCGCGGCGACCAGGACGTTCTGCACGGTGGTGGGGGGCAGGTCGCACTGGTCGAGCCAGCTGCGCAGCGACTTGCGTACGGGGGCGAGCTGGGAGGACTCGGCGGGGAACGACATCTCCAGCGGCGCCGGGTGACGGTAGAGCAGCAGGGCGACGTCGTCGTCGTAGCCGCCGACGGGAGCCAGCCTTGCCATGACATCGGTGGCGAGCTCGTCGACCGCGGTATTCCGGCCGTCCTGCAGGGCTTCGCTGGCCTGGTCGATGCCCGCGCTGAGCGGACGGCGGCGGCGCTCCACGAGCCCGTCGGTGTACAGGAGCAGCGTGGACCTGGCCGATATGACGCAGGTGCCCTCGGGCCGCTGCTTGCCGGTGCGGACGGCGAGCGGGAGGGACCGCCCGTCTTCGAGGAGCCGGGTGGTGCCGTCCGGCTGGACGAGGATGCCGGGCGGATGGCCCGCGCTGGAGTAAGTCAGCTGTCCGGTGTCGGCGTTGAGGACACCGCAGAAGACGGTGGTGCAGGCCGCGCCCGGAACGCCGGCGGCGAACTGGTCCAGGGCCATCAGCGTCTGGGCGGGGCTGGCGTCCTGGAGCAGCAGGGCGCGGCAGGCGCTGCGCAACTGGCCCATGACGCTGGCGGCTTCGAGGCCCCGGCCGACGCAGTCCCCGACGACGATGCCTATGCGGCCGTCCGGCAGGCTGACCGTGTCGTACCAGTCGCCGCCGACCTCCAGGGGCTGGGTGGCGGGCTCGTACCGTACGGCGAATCCGTCGGGCAGCTGGGCGGGGCCGAGGATGGCCCGCTGCAGGGCGATGGCGGTCTCGCGCTGCTGGTCGATCTGGTGGGCACGGTTCAGGCCTTGGGCGAGATGACCGGCCAGGAGGGAGAGCAGCAGCTGGTCCTCTCCGGTGAACGGCCGGTTCTCCCCCAGGTCGATCCACAGCGCGAGCGGGCCGTCGGGGAACTCCAGGAGGATGCCGGCTCCGGTGGGGTTGACGGCCGGGGTCAGGACCGGCCCCTGGCGAAGGGAGTCGAGCGTCCCACGCCGTTCGGCGGGCAGTTCCGCCCAGACCGGCGTCCCGTCGGTGGAGGTCAGGGTGGGTTCGTCGCCGTGGTCGAAGACGGCTGCCATGACCCCTCGGGCGCGCCAGAGCTTCTTCAGTTCGTCCAGGGCCCCGGCCAGCGCCTGGGGCAGGCTGGTGGCTCGGGCCAGGCAGGTGCCGAGGGCGGCCAGGGCGCTTTCGCGCTGGATCGCGTAGTGCTCGGCCGTGACGTCGCGGAAGGTGCCGACGGTCACGCGGCGGCCGGTGTCGGGATCGTCGACCTGGTTGAACGTGGCGGTGGCCCACAGCCGGTGGCCGTCCCGGTGGGTGATCGGGATGGTGTAGGAGCCCTTGGTGCTGCCGAGCAGCAGGGCGAAGGCGTCGCTGACCTGCTGATGCGCCTCGGAGTCGGTGGCGTCGGGCCACCAGGGGTGGATCGCCCGGTAGGGCAGGCCCTCGGGCCCGTACCCCAGGATGTCGGTGAACGCCCTGTTGATCTCGACGACGGCACCGTCCTCGTCGCAGACGAAGAAGGCTTCCTGCAGGGAGTCCACCAGCGCGGTGCGCCAGCGGGCGTGATGGCTGCGCAGCCGCGCCAGCTCGATGTTCGCGCGTACCCGGGCGAGGAGTTCGGCAGCCGCGAACGGCTTGACGAGGTAGTCGTCGGCGCCGGCCTGCAGCCCCTCGATGGAGGCCTCCTGACCGGCCCGCGCGGACAGCAGCAGCACTGGGACCGACGCCGTTCGTGAGTCGGCCCGCAGGGCCGCGACCAGGGCGAGGCCGTCCATGTGGGGCATCATGACGTCGCTGATCACCAGGTCGAAGGCCGTCGCCCGTATGGTGCGCAGCGCCTGTCGGCCGTCGTCCACCGCGCTGACCCGATACCCAGCACCGCGCAGCAGGCGGGTGAGGTACTCGCGCATGTCGGCGTTGTCGTCGGCGATCAGTACGTGGGCCGCCTCCGCACCGGGGGCCGGGGCGTCGGGGCTCCCGTCGACGACGCTCCCGGCCGTGACGGACATCGTCGTGGCCTGTTCGTCGGGCAGCCAGCGAAGGGCCTCCTGCACGAAGGGGTCGGTCATGGCGGTCGGGCCGGTGCCCGCCTCCCGGAGAACGGCACCGGCGGGCAGATGCCCGGAGCCGAAGGGCAGCCGGATGGTGAACCTGGTGCCCCGGCCCTCGACAGAGGTGGCACTGATGTCGCCGCCGTGCAGTCCGACCAGTTCCTTCACCAGGGCCAGACCGATGCCGCTGCCTTCGTTGGAGCGGGAGCGGGCGTTCTCGATGCGGTGGAACCGTTCGAACAGGCGGGGCATCTCGTGCGCAGCGACACCGATCCCGGTGTCGTCGACCGTCACCACCGCCATGCCGTCCTCGACGCCGACTGCGACCCGGATCGAGCCGTCGAAGGTGAACTTCAGCGCGTTGCTGAGCAGGTTGAGAACCACCTTCTCCCACATGCTCCGGTCGACGAAGACCGACTCGGGCAGTGGAAGACAGTCGACCCGGAAGTCCAGGCCTGCCCGGTCGACGGCGGAGCGGAACACGCTGGCCAGTTCACCGGTCACCGCCGCCAGGTCGACCGGCTCGTACTGCGCCTGCATCCGGCCGGCCTCGATGCGGGAGAAGTCGAGGAGGGTGTTGACCAACTTGCCCAGGCGCAGCCCGTTGCGGTGGATCACCTCCAGTTCCTCGCGGGCTTCCCCGTCCGTGAGCCGGTGCCTCAGCTCCTCGACGGGCCCCATGATCAACGTCAGGGGCGTACGGAACTCGTGGCTGATGTTGGAGAAGAACGTCGTCTTCGCCCGGTCCAGCTCGGCGAGTTCCTCCGCGCGGCGCTCCTGCGCCTGGTAGCTGCGGGCACTGGCGACACCGGTGGCGACATGTCCGGCGACCAGTTCGACGAAGCCGCGGTATCCCTCGTCGAGATCCCGGTACCGGTTCAGGCCGACCACCATGAACCCGTACGGGGCGCCGCCCTGCTGCCGCAGCGGCACCACCAGCGCCTGCACGGGCGCCTCGGCCCACACGCCCGTCGGAAGGTCCGCGAACAGGGCGCCGTCCAGCGGCGTCAGCACGGAATCCCCCCGCACCGGGGCCTCCGTCGGCCACACCGTCTCCGAGCCCGCGGGGAGGAGCTTCACGGCGGCCGGGTGGTCGTCATCGATGCCGGTGAGGGCGGCCAGTGCGGCACTGCCGTCGTCCTGGAGGAGGTAGGTCAGCGTGAACGGCAGGTCGTGCGGGTTCCGGCTCAGCTGGACGCGGGCGAAGTCGAGCATCTCCTGCTCGGTGCGCACGACGCTCGGATCGGATCCCAGGTCGCGCAGCGTGGCCATCCGCCGTTCCCCGATGACCCGCTCGGTCTCCTCGTTGACCACGCACAGCATGCCGACGACGAGACCGGCGTCGTCGCGCAGCGGGCTGTAGGAGAACGTGTGATAGCTCTCCTCCGGATACCCGGAGCGCTCCACGAACAGCAACAGCGCCTGGTCCCAGGTGGCTTCGCCGGTGGTGAGCACGGTGTCGATACGGGGACCGATGTCGTTCCAGATCTCCGCCCAGACCTCACGGGCCGGCCTGCCCAGCGCCCACGGGTACTTGCGGCCCAGGGTGTCGCGCCGGTAGGCGGCGTTGCAGAAGAACGTGAGCTCCGGTCCCCAGGCCATCCACATCGAGAACTTCGACGACAGCAGGATGCTCACGGTCGTCTTCAGACTCTGCGGCCAGCCCTCCGGGTCCCCGAGCGGGGTGGTCGCCGCCCAGTCCACCAGAGCCAGATCCCGGGCGATCGCCGTGTCCGCGGCGAACACATCGGTTCCGGCCGTCGGCGTCGCTGCCGACTCGGCATCCTCGGAACGCGTCACTGCCCACCCCTATCGTTCACGACGGCCGGTGCCGGAGCACCTGCCGACGCCCGTCGTACTGCCGTCCCCGAAGCGTGCCACGGCCCGCTTGACCTCGAGATACCCGCATGATCGCCGGACCATCCGAGCCGAGGCCGTTGACGTGATCCGTAGGATAGGACAGCCGCGCCTCGCACCAACAGGCACGGTCGACCAGGAGGGGCGGGGGAGACATGGCGGCGGCCGCATACGCCGTGCACCGGGACGTCCACGCCGTGGTGCGGGACGGGCCGCGACGGCTCACCGCGCCGGTCGACGTGCCGGGGGCTGGTTCCGGCCGTCTCGGCGAGGCCCGTACCCCGAGCGTCGGCCCGCTCGGCGAGAAGGGACCGGCCCGCCCGGCGTCCGCCCGCGCCACCGCCGGTTCGCCGCCCAAGGTGCACAAGCTCTTCGCCGAACCGGGTACTGGGGTGAGTGAAGACACCACGTTGCCCGTCCCGCCCCACCGCACGCCCCCATCCGCTCAGGAGAACCGGTGACCGACCCCACTCTGACCGCCACCCGACACACCCACTCCCGCGGGGCCACGGTGCTGGCCGTCGCCGGAGAGCTCGACCACCACACGGCGCCCGAGCTCTCCCGGCTCATCCAGGACACGTCCTTCGGGCCCGAAGTCCCGGTCCTGATCGACCTCTCCGAGCTCACCTACTGCGACTCGACCGGCATCACCGTCCTGATCGGCGCCGACCGGCGTGCGCGCCAGGAGGGCGGCTCCCTGTCGCTCGTCGCCGTCAACCCCGACCTGATGCACGTCTTCCGCATCATCGGCCTCGATCAGCTCTTCACCTTCCAGCCCACCGTCGAGGACGCCATCGACGCGCTGCACGCCTGACCGCGGGCACCGGCCGCGGTCAGGCCCACCAGAACGACCAGCACTTCTCCACGACGAGTTCCTCCGCGTAGTCGATGAGGCTCTCGGTGCCCCGCAGCACGTTGCCGGGACAGAACGCGACGTGCTCGGCCGCCAGCGGCAGGGCCTCGTCCAGGTCGGCCGGCCGCCACGGCACGCTCAACCGCAGCCCGGTGAGGCCGACTTCGACGAGCCGGGCGCCGTACCGCTCCTCCCAGCTGCGCAGGACGGCGCCGATCCGGTCGGCGCCCGTGTGGTTCCGCGCTCCGGTCCAGCCGCAGACGGCCAGGGCTTCGGCGCCGCTGTCCGCACGGACCAGGCCGATCCGCAGCTTGGGATCGTGGTGCAGCAGCCACTGTGCGGCAGCGGCCGCGGCGGCCATCGGGTCGCCCTTCTCCGCCGGGGCCGGGGAAGGGGCCGGGCCCGGCCACTCGTGGCCGTAGGGCTCCAGCATCCGCAGCCGGTCCGCCGCCTCCCCGGGGTCGTCGGGGCGGGCCGTGGACGGCGAGTTCCACCAGTCGCGCAGCACGGCGGCGGGGTCGTGGCCGAACGCCAAGGACGCCTGTTCCGGGGCGAGTTCACCCGTGGCCCAGGGGCGGAAGTCGAGGTCGCCCGCCGGATGCGTCAGCAGCAGCGGCCACAGCCCCGAATGCGGGTGCTCCCGCTGGAGTTCCTCCCAGAGCCCGGCCGGCGCGGGTCCGTCGCTCAGCCACATCACCGGCGCTCCCCCTGATCCCGCGGGGACGATCAGCCGCCCCGGCGGCAGCGAAGCACCTAGCGTGGAACGGGCGGTGGCGCCGTCGGGGAACAGCGGGTGCAGGACGGGCGGTAGCGGCACTCGATCGATCATGCCTCCACCGTAGAGGCAGGGTCCGGCACTCCGGACGTGGGCGGACGGCCTGCCGATCGCCTGCCGCTGGGGGCCCGGACCGTCAGCCTTCCGCGTCGAGTCGGATGCGCTCGATGCCGTCGTCCAGGAAGGCGGTCAGGTCCTGCGCCTCGGTGTGAACGGCCTCTCGTTCAGCGGCCGTCAGCGGGCGCAGGGCGCTGATGCGGAGTTGGCGCTCGCGCACGGTCCAGGTGGCGGTGACCCGTCCGTCGACGAGAACCGTGCGGTGACCCGCGACGGACAGCCCGAGGTGGGCGGCGTCGATGATGCGGCTGCGGTCGTGGTAGCCGAGGATGGCGTTGTCGAACGCCGGAAGGAACCGGACGGGGGCCGGGGTGTCGGGGTGGGGGCGGGGCGCTCCGGGCAGGTCGAGCAGTTCGCGGCCGCGTTCGTCGCGGAAGACGACGAGTTCGTCCCGGACGGCTTCGACGGCCGCGGGAAGTCCGGCGAGTCCGCACCAGGCGCGGACGTCCGCACGGGCGGCGGGCCCGTGAGCGGCGAGGTAGCGGCGCAGCATCCACTGTCCGACCGGATCACCGGCATCGGCGGGCAAGGGGTCGATGTCCCGCTCCAGCCAGCTGCTCAGCGGCAGGTTGCGCACCCCGGCGGTCCGCTGCCACAGGCCGCGGGGCGGGAGTTGGGCCATGGGGACGAGCGCGGCGACGAGCAGCTCGCCCAGAACCCGGCGCGGTGGACCGGGCCAGCGGTCGTCGAGCGCCCGCACGAGCTCGGTCATGGTGCGGGGCCGCTGGTCGGCCATGACCGCGCGGCCGGCGGCCGCGACCTCGTCCAGGTCGATCCCGGCCAGTTCGCGCCGGTAGGTTCCCAGCACCCGCTGACGCAGCATGGTGTCGTGGCGGGATCGCCAGGCGAGCGCGTCGGCGGCGGTGACGAGGTGGACGGTGCGCCGCATCAGATGGGTACGCACCACCGCGCGAGCGGTCAACGCGCCGTCCAGGAGCCCGGGTTGGAAGCCGGACAGGCGCGACCACAGCCCGATGAAGGGCTCCTGGGGTTCCTGCGCCTGCATCCCGCACAGATGGGCCACCGCCTGAGGCACGGTCGTGTCGCCGCGTGCGAGCAGGTACTGGCGGGCGAGGGTGGCGCGATTGAGGGCGCGGGCGTCCAGGACAGTCATGGGCCTTCTCGGCGTTCTCACGCGGCGGCCCGCTGGCGGAACGGGCGTCGTCGCAGGGGCGTGTGGGAGATCGTGTGGGAGTTCCGGCGGGTGAGGGAGGGCGGCGGGGTGTGATCCGCCTCGAAGGAAGGCGGCTGCCGCGACCGGGGGTGCTCTTGGGGCGCACCCCGAGCGGCTCGTCCGCCACGATGGCAGGAGTAGCGGACAGGACGTGTCCGGTACTCCGTGGAGTATGGGCGTCATGCACAAGACGTCGGCCCGGCTGCTCGCTCTGCTCTCGCTTCTTCAGACGCCCCGTGACTGGTCCGGCGCCGACCTCGCCGCGCGTCTCGGCATCACCGCGCGCACCGTGCGCCGTGACATCGACCGGCTGCGCGAACTCGACTACCCGATCACGACCGTCAAAGGGCCGGCCGGCGGCTACCGCCTGGAGGCCGGCACCCATCTACCCCCGATGCTCTTCGACGACGGGCAGGCCGTCGCCCTCGCCGTCGCGTTGCAGACCGCGGCCGCCGGGACCCCCGTCGCCGAAGACGCCGCCCGCGCGCTGGCGACCCTCGGCCGGGTCATCCCGCCCCGCCTGCGCCACCACATGGATCTGCTGCGCATCACCGCGGTGCAACCGCCCGAGAAGGCCGACCACGCCCACGCCGACGCCCGGGTCCTGGTGGAGCTGGGCCGGGCCATCCGCGCCCGCGAGGAGCTGCGCTTCGGCTACCTCGCCCCGGGGCAGGGCGCGGGCAGCCCGGCCGATGGGCCCCGCCGTGTACAGCCCCACCACCTGGTCGCCTGGCGGCATCACTGGTACCTGGTGGCCTGGGACCTGCACCGCGAGGACTGGCGCATCTTCCGGGTCGACCGCATTCGGCCCCGCACGCCCACCGGCCCCCGCTTCACCCCGCGCGACCTCCCCGGTGGCAACGTCTCGGCCTTCGTCACCGGCCGGTTCCGCGGCACCGACGGCACCACCACCGACTGGCCGTGCCAAGGCGTGGTCGTGCTCCACCTCCCGGCCGCCGCGGTCGCCCCGTTCGCCCGGGACGCCATCGTGGAAGAGCTCGGCCCCCACCGCTGCCGGCTCACCCTCGGCTCCTGGTCCTGGACCGGTCTCGCCGCCGCCGTCGGCCGCTTCGACGCCGACATCGACGTCATCGGTCCGGCCCAACTGGCCGCCGCCTTCAGCGCCTTGGCCACCCGCTACGCCCACGCCGCCGGCACCACGGGAGCGGGGGCCGTCCCGGCGGAGTGATCCGGTGGCCGGCCCGGCGCGTACTCGGGGGCCCGCCGGCGCGTTCAGTCGCGGATGGTGACACCCAGCTCTTCCGCGACGGTGGTGAGGGCCGCACCCAGCGGGAGGGCGATGCGCGCGGCGGCGTGCCGGTCGCCCCTGGTCGGGTCCCGGTTGATGATCAGTACCGGCTGTCCGGCCTCGGCCGCCTGGCGGACGAACCGGAGACCGGACATCACCGTCAGGGAGGACCCGAGGACCAGCAGCGAGGACGCCTCGCGGACCAGCGCGCGGCAGTGTTCGACCCGCTGGGGCGGGACGCTCTCGCCGAAGAACACCACGTCCGGTTTGAGGATGCCGCCGCAGAGCGCGCAGGGCACCACTCGGAAGTCCTTGACCTGCTCGTCGGTGAGGTCGGCGTCACCGTCCGGGTTGATGGCGGCCGCGACCGGCGCGAAGCCCGCGTTGGCCTCCTCCAGCCTCCTCGCCAGCTCTCGGCGCGGGCTGAAGGCGCCGCAGGAGAGGCAGACGACCCGCTCCAGGCTGCCGTGGAGCTCCACGACGTCCTCGCTCCCGGCGGCCTGGTGCAGCCCGTCGACGTTCTGGGTGATCAAGCCCGAGAGCAGGCCGTGCCGCGCGAAGGCGGCCACGGCCCGGTGTCCGGTGTTGGGGCGGGCGCGGCCGAAGGTACGCCAGCCGAGGTGGCTGCGGGCCCAGTAGCGGCGCCGGGCCCGAGCGCCGGACGTGAAGTCCTGGTAGGTCATCGGGGTGTGGCGGCTCAGGCTCCCGCCCTCGCCCCGGTAGTCCGGGATGCCCGACTCCGTGGAGATGCCCGCCCCGCTGAGCACGAGCACGCCCCCGCCGCTCAGCGCCTCGGTGACCGGGCCCAGGTCCGTGGTGCCCGGCGCGAGCTCCCCGGTGGGGGTCCAGCTCAGAGTGGGACGTATGCGCATGCCCCCCAGGGTACGGAACGGGCAGCCGCCGCCCCGTCCACGGCGGGATGTCCATATGGCGGTTACTGCGGGATGTCCATGTGGAGGCGGACGGTGGTGCCCTGGTCCCGCGTGGACCGGATCTCGACCAGATCGCACAGCTGGTGGGCGAGCCAGAGGCCGCGTCCGCCCATCTGCTCCGCGGTGGGGCGGGTGCGGCCGGCCAGCTGGTCGGAGATGTATCCGGCGTCCCGGAACTCACACAGGAACGTCGCGTCCTGGGTCCAGCTCCGCAGGGTTCCCCGCCCTCCCCCGTGCCGGATGCTGTTCGTGGCGATCTCGGTGACGGCCACCGCCAGCTTGGGCAGCCGGTCCTCGGGGACACCCGCGTCGGCGGCGCATCGGGACACCTTCGACCGGACCGCGGACAGGTCGCCGTGCGTATAGGCCAGCTCCTGGAGCGGATCACACGGGTCGGGCAGTGCGTCGAAGACGTAGTCGTCGGCGCTGAGATATCCCTCGTTGCGCACGGACTGTCCGTCCTGGTGGATCAGCGGGTGACAGCGCGAGACGGACCGCAGCGCACTCCGGTCCTCGTCGGCGGCGTCGTAGGGGCACAGCATCGACCACGCCGGGCTGCGCGCGAAGGCCCGGTTGAGCAGCCATTCGTTGTAGCGCAGTTCGGAGAGGTGCGCGGCGTTGCGCGCCAGGCGCCACGCGGTCTCGCCGATGCCACGGACCGGCCGGCCCCCCTCGCCCTGCTCGCTCATCCAGGCCGTCCAGGCCGCGATGTGGCGGCCGGGGTTGGCACCGGCCTTCGACGTCTCGACGAACGTGACGGCCGGCTCGTCGGTGAGCTCTTCGCGCAGCAGCGACGCCTTGTCGGCAGGCACGGCGATGATGATCGCCTCCCCCGCGTCGAGGGCCTCGCGGATGAAGCCCAGGGTGCCGGTCAGGAACTGGGTGTCGCCTCGGTACGGGTACAGCTCGTGGCGGAAGGAGGGCTCCTGCCCGGCGGGTGTCTTCGAAGTCAGGGGGACGCTCATGCGCCCATCACCACCGAGAGGTCGGCCGCCTCGTAGCCGGCGAGTTCCCAGCACAGGCGCACGGTTTCGTTGGCGCCCTCCACGACGATGCGGCGGGAGGGCAGACGGCGGGCCGCGTCGACGAGGGCGCGCATACCGGCCGCGTCGATCATTTCGAGGGTGTCGAACCGCAGCGTCATCGTGGGCGCCTGCGCGATGGCCGCTCGCAGCGCCGCGTTGAACGCCGATGCGCCTTCCGAGTCGATCACCCCGTCCACGCTCCAACTGTCGGCACCCGTGCTGAACATCCGGAAGGCCGGGCGCTCAGCGCGTGTGCCCACCTCGTGAGGGTGCACACATGCCACGTGTTCCAGCGTAGGCTCGTTCCACTGCGACGGCCTGAAGGCGCAGACCACGATCGCACCGCTCTCGGATGCGAACTGGTCGAGTTTGAGCTCCTGATCAAGGAGCTCCTCGACCCCGTCGGGGGCCGCCTTGGGACCGCGCTCGGTCAGGACGCGTACGGAGCGGAAACCCTCACGCAGCGCGGTACGCGCCTCACGGCGCACCGCGGCCAGGACCGAGGCGGTGTCAGAAACCTCCGAGAAATCGAGAACGACCGAGGCCGAGGGCACGGCATCACGCGGAATGTCGAAGGTCTCGCCCATGCCGCCGATAACGACGATCTTGTCTCCGTACAGGGCGCCGTCGGCCACGAAGGCCCGTGCGTCGGCCAGGAGCGCCGCTGCCGGGTCCCTGCGCCAGCAGACATGATCCCCGAGCTCGACCTCGTCCAGCGTTGCCAACGCCCGCGCCGTCCTCACCTGACCCCCTTCCGGCCGCCGCTCGACCACTCGGCAGAGTATTCACAGACGTGTTGAGCCTAGCCGAGCCCGGCTCGGCGCCCCGGTCATGGCACGGGCTGCGGGACTCCCCGCCACGGGGTGGTCGTCAGGCCGTTCCCCAGTCGAGGCGGAGCACGGCGAGGTCGTCGGAGTGGCGTCCGGCGTTCAGTGCGTGGGTCTCCTCGATGAGGCGGTCCACCTGGGCGGCGGGGTCGGTCGGCGGCAGCCGGTCGATCAGGCCGAGCAGGCCTTCCACGCCGAGCCGGCCGTTCGTCTTGCCGTTGTGCCCTTCGGTGAGGCCGTCGGTGTAGAGGGTCAGCGCGCCGCTGTCGGGGAGCGGGATCACGGTGGCCGGCCAGTCGCGCTGGTCGGGGGCGATGCCCAGGGCGATGCCGTGGGCCGCGGCCACCTCCTGGGTTCCCTGCGACGTGGTGAGCAGCGGCTCGTGGTGGCCGGCCAGGTGCAGGGTGGCGGTGCGGGCCTTCTCCTCGATGGTGAGGAGGGCACAGGTCGCGAACAGGGTGTGACTGTCCCGTTCGGCGATCAGGATGCGTTCCATGAGGTGCAGCAGATCCGGGCCGCGGTGGCCGCCCAGGACCAGTGAGCGCCAGGCGATCCGCAGGCAGACTCCGAGTGCGGCCGCGTCCGGACCGTGCCCGCTGACGTCGCCCACCACGGCGCACAGGAGGCCGTCGTCGCATTCCACGACGTCGAGGAAGTCCCCGCCGAGCAGGGCCAGCTCGCCGCCCGGCAGATAGCGCGAGGTGACCCGGACCGTGGAGGTGTCGAGGATCGGCTGCGGCAGCAGCCCCCGCTCCAGACGGGCCATCTCCTCGGCGCGCAGCCGCGCGGCCTGTGCCTCGGCGCCGGCGCGTTCGGTCTGGCTGCGGTAGACGGCATAGCTCAGGGTGCGGCGCAGCAGTTCCGCCTCCACCTTGCCCTTGACGAGATAGTCCTGGGCTCCGGCGGCCATGGCTTCGGGGCCGGCCTGCGCCTCGGACAGACCGGTCAGGACGATCACCGCGGTGTGCGGGGCGAGGGCGCGGACGGTGGTGACGGCGTCGGTGCCCGACACGTCCGGCAGGTGCAGATCGAGCAGGATGCAGTCGAGGGGCGCCGCGGCCAGCTCGGCGCGGGCGTCGGCCACGCTGGCCCGGCTGGTGAGCTGGAAGCGCAGGCCGGTGTCGTGGAGCAGCTCCTCGACGAGCAGTGCGTCGCCCTCGTCGTCCTCGATCAGGAGAACCCGGTAGACCGGTTCACCGGGCCGTGCGCCGGGCAGGGTGGCGGCCGCGCTCGTCATGGCGTCGGCTCCGTCCCGGGGCGGACCGCCGTCGGCCGCTCGCCCGCACCCCTCCCCAACGAGCCGTCCCCACGGGGCAGTTCGGACGCCGGTAGTGGTTCGGCGGTCGCCGGAGGCGCTTCGGCGAGGGTGAAGGTGATGCGGGTGCCGCCCGCGTATTCCTGGTCGACGGCGATGGCGCCGCCGTGGAATTCGACGATCTTCTTGCACATCGCGAGGCCGATGCCGCTGCCGCTGTAGGCGTCCTTGGTGTGCAGCCGCTGGAAGATGACGAAGACCTTCTCGGCGTACTCGGGCGCGATGCCGATGCCGTCGTCGGTGACCGAGAACCGCCACAGCGCCCCCTCGCGCGCCGCCGACACATGGATGTGCGGCGGCTGTCCGGGGCGGTGGAACTTGACCGCGTTGCCGATCAGGTTCTGCCACAGCATGCCCATCTGCGTGGGATCGGCGACCAGGGTCGGCAACTCCTCGCAACTGATCTCGGCGCCCGTCTCCTCGATGCTGACCGCGAGGGCGGACACGGCCCGCTCCACCACGGCGTCGAGCGCGACGCTCTCGTGGGTGTGGTGCACCCGGCCGACCCGCGAGAAGTCCAGCAGGTCGTTGATCAGGGTCTGCATGCGGTTCGCGCCGTCGACCGCGAAGGCGATGTACTGGTCGGCCTTGGCGTCGAGTTGACCCGCGTAGCGGCGCTGGAGGAGCTGGGTGAAGCTGGAGACCTTGCGCAGCGGCTCCTGCAGGTCGTGCGAGGCCACGTAGGCGAACTGCTCCAGCTCCGCGTTGGAGCGCTGGAGTTCCGCGGCCTGCGTGTCCAGATGGTGCCGTGCCTGTTCGCTGACCTCCAGCTCCCGCACCAGGCGCTGCCGCATGGAGTCGATCTCCCCGCTCAGCCGGCGCAGGTCCGCGGGGCCGGTCGCGACGATGGGGCGGGTGAAGTCGCCGTCGGTCACGCTGCGGGCATCCCTTCCGAGGCGCTCCAGCGGTTTGGTGACGCCACGACGCATGGCCTCGAAGATCAGCCCGGCCAGCGCGACGATGACCAGCGCGATCGCGACGAACACCCAGTTGCGCAGCCGCATGGTGGCGGCCAGGTCCTCGCGGGCCCGGGCCTGGTCGGTCCGGAGGCGTTCCTGCTGCCGTGCCATCGCGGCCCGGAGCGCGTCGAAGTCCGTCTTGCCCTCCGCGGCGCGTTCGGAGGCCAGCGGCGAGGCGACCCCGGCGGGTGTGGCCGCGATCGGCCGGGCGATCCGTGCCTGCCACTTCTCGACCGCGTCCTGCACGCTGCGCAGATCAGCGGACTCGGCGTCGTCGCCGCCCACCAGCCGGGAGAGCGTGACGGTGTACGTCGCCTGATCGGCAAGGCCCTGCTGGTACGGCTTGAGGAAGTCAGGAGTCCCGGTCAGCCCGTAGCCCCGGATGCCGGTCTCCTGGTTGAGCAGAGCCGACTCCAGCCGGAACGAGGTGCTCAGGGCCGGAGACTTGACGTTCACCAGGGTGTCGCTGAGCGAGGTCGTACGCCCCAGCACCCACGCCCCGGTCGCACCCAGCACGGCCAGCACGGCCAAAGAGCCGGCCACCCCGACGCGAAGCCACCGCCGTGTCGTCCACCCGGAAAGCCGCCGCTCCCGCGGCAGCTCCTCGTCGCCGGTCATCCCTGCACCCCTCCGCCTGTGCCGCCACGAATCGGCGCCGCGGACACTGTAGAGCCTCTACGACAACAGATGTTGTCGCGGGGCCGCTCAGAGGCCTAAGGTGCCAGACATGCCAGGCAAGAACTTCCCGTCCGTGACCCCGTCCCCTGCGACGGCCGAGGTCACGGACGCGGCGGTCGGCATCCTTGCGCGGCGCATCGTCCAGCAGATGCTGCGAGATCCCGGACAGCCGGATGCCGCCGGCGCAGCACCCGCGCTGACACTGCTGCACGTCCTCGTCCAGGTCCAGCGGTCCGCCGAACGTCTCCAGCGGTCCGCGGCCGAACAAGCAGCACAGGCTGGTGCCGGATACCCGCAAATCGGCGAGGCATGCGGCCTGACCCGTCAGGGCGCCCGCCGACGTTGGCCGGAACTCTTCCGCCACTCCCCCGAAGCACCTACGGAGCAACCGATGACGACCGCCCCCGCCCGCGCCTTCGACGTCCTGCTCGTCGAGGACGACATCGCCGACGCCATGCTCATCGAGGAAGCCCTCTCCGAGCGTGGAGCCCGCAATCTCGTGCAGGCCACCGATGGAGTGGCCGCCCTGGAGCACCTGCGCGACCCCGACAGCGTGCGCCCGGATCTCATCGTGCTCGACCTCAACATGCCCCGCATGAACGGCCGCGAGCTGCTCCGCGTCCTCAAGACCGACGAGGACCTCCAGACCATTCCCGTCGTCGTCCTCACCACGTCCTCGGCGCCCGACGACGTCACCGACGCCTACAGCAGCCACGCCAACGCGTACGTGACCAAGCCGGTCAACCTCCAGGAGTTCGAGCAGGCGGTGCAGAGCATCGACACCTTCTACCTCGAGACGGCGACCCGCCCGCCGCACAGCTGAGCCCCGCCCCCTTCGCGTCGTCGGGGTGAGCCGGGCATCCGCGCACGCTTCGCCGGGGCGGTCAGGGGGTGTCGGGGTCCCTGCCCGGTTCGATGATCTTGTCGAGCACCGATCGCACCACGGCGAACGTCTTCGCCGTCCCGGCGGGTACGGCAGCCCCGTCCGGCCCGGAGGCGGCCTCGGCCTCGGCGAGGAGCCGGCCCTCTTCCTGGATCGCCCAGTCACGGGCTCCGCGAATGCGCCTCAGGAGTTCATCTGCATCTACCGCGTCAGCCATGCACGACTCCTACCCACCGGCGCCCGCGAGGAAGCGGCGACGCGGGCGGGGCGATGGCGCGGGGCCCGCGGCGCCCCCGACGCGCCGGTCCGGAGTGGCGGGATCTCGTCGGAGTCGAGCAGCTGTCGCTGATCTCACATCGGTGCTCCAACTACCGGACGGCTACCGGATTCTGTACGCGCGCGGAGTCCGGTGGGGACGAGTCGCAGGCGTACGGGAACGGCACTTGGCGGCCCGCTCGGCCAGCAGCCACGCGGCGTCGGCCCGGAGGCCCAGCAGTCCGATGACACTCGGGGCGTCGTGGCCGTGGAGGGCGAGCGTCCAAGCCGTGTAACAGCTGTTCAGGCTGGGCGGATCCGCCCCCAGCAGGAGCGGCCGCAGAGCGTCCATCGGGAAGTGGTCCTGATGCCGGGCGTCGCCGCACGCGCCTGCCGCCATGACGTCGAAGCTCGGCCGTGGGCCGCTCCGCCGTGCCCGTCGGTGGGCGACGAACAGGACCAGTCCGGCGGCGGCCGTGCCGGCCACGGCGCTGCAGAGCAACGTTCGCGCTCCGGGCGGGGCGTACGCGAAGCCCAGCGCCTCGATCGCCGCGCAGAGACCGAGGGTTGCGGCAGCCGTACCGACCGCCCCGGGTCGGTGAGGTGAGATCTTCATGCGGCAGGCCCCTGTTCTCCAGTTGCCCGGATCTAAGCACCACTTGCGCAACTAGGCAAGTGTCACCGATCGGCGGCGGGGCGCAGCACGCTCATCTGCCGGACCTCGGGGCTGCCGCGGCCGTCTACCGGGTTTCGGGGGTCCCGCGGCCGAACCAGTCGAGGCAGACCACGAGTTCGTCGTCGTCCGCCGCGTCGCCCCGGTAGGCGGACAGTTCACCGAGGATGGCGCGCGGCACCGCGGCCGCGGCCAGCAGGCTCGCCGCCTGGATGGCCCGGGCCAGCGCGCGCTCCCCGTACGCCTCGCCCCGTTGGCCGGCAGCGGCGTACACCCCGTCGCTCACGAAGATCAGCCGGTCGCCCGGGAGGACCTGGAAGTCCTGCGTCACGTAGGGCGTCTCGTCGAACATGCCCAGGGGGAACTGCGCCTCGATGGGGATGCGTTCGACGGCCTTGTCGCGCTGACGCCACAGCTGCGGGGACCCGGCGTCGACGATCCGGACGTGCCCCGTGGCGAGTTCGAAGGACAGCAGCAAGGTGGACACGTACTGGGCGCCGGCGTGCTGGGCGTAGAGGGCCTGGTCGGCCAGGGCGGCCTGATCGGCGATGCCGATGCCGGCACGGCGTGCGTTGCGCAGGGCGTTGACGGCGAGGTTGGTCAGGAGCGAGGCCTGGATGCCTTCACCCATGCCGTTGGTGATGGTGAGGGTGAGGCTCTCGGCGGTGGTGGCCCAGTCGAAGTTGTCGCCGTGGATGGCGTAGGCCGGCTCCAGTTGGGCGCCGATCGCGTATTCCTGGCGGGCGCAGGAGCGTCCGGGGAGGAGCTGCCACTGCATTTCGGCGGCGAGGGTGAGGCGGCTGGCCCGTCGGGCCTGCAGATAGAGGTCGGTGTCCCGCTCGGCGACGATGATCTCGTGCCCCAACAGCTCGGCCAGGCTGGTGAGTTCATCGACGGCCTGCGGGCTGCATCTGTGTTTGGGCAGGCGGACCGTGAGGATGCCGAGTCTGTCGCCGCGTACGGTCACCGGCAGGTGCAGGTCCACCGCCCCGTCCTCGGCGGCGTACTGGCCGAAGGGTTCCTGGCTGCCGAAGGCGCGCCCCTCGGGGCTGGTGTGCAGGGGCAGCGGCCGGGCGGTGTGGGGCAGTGCGGTGACCGGTTGCAGGACGGTGAGGCCGTAGTCGGCCATGAGGAGTTCCACGCCGTGGGCCTCGTAGTGCTCCACGAGTGCGCTGCGTGCGGCGTCGAGCAGGGCGTGCGGGGGCGCACTGCGCACGGCTCGTTCCACGGCCAGGAAACGGCTCACCGTCAGCCTGCCTTCGTCATCAGGGGGTGCGGTCCGGACGCCGTAGCGTACCGGCCCGCTGCGGCCGCCCAGCACGTGTTCCCCGGAGTACCCGCACCGGGATGCTTCCTTGACCCAATCATTAACCCACAAGAACTGTTGCCCTTTCGCAACAGTTGGCGCTACGGTTGGGACAGTCGCCCGATCGGGCCTTCCTGACGGGGCCTCCCCTTACGACGACGGGAGTTCTTGAGCTCCCCATCGGGCCTCAACCGGCTTCACCGCCACCATCCGAGGGGCCAGTTTTGGACACCCCAGTCATCGATCAGCGCATGCTCCTCCGCACGCACCACGGGACGGACACAGTGGTTCTGTCCGTGGCGGGGGAGATCGACCTCGATTCGGCGGAGCCCCTGCGCCTGGCGCTGGACGAAGCGACCCGCTCCGGCCGTGGACCCGTGGTGGTCGATCTGTCGGCCGTCCTGTTCGCCGACACCGCCATCGTCAACACCCTCCTGCGGGCACGCTCCGGTCTCGGCGACCGCCTGCGCCTCCTTGCGCCGTCGTGGCCCGTGCTGCGACTCCTGCGGATTCTCGGCATGGGCGGCGTCTTCGCCATCCACACCGGCCGGGCCGCGGCGCTCCGCGACGGCCCCGTTCACGTCTAGGGCCGGGCGGAAACCGCGGGAACGTCCGGCGATCAGCCCTTCGGCAGCTTGACCACCGTGACGAAGAAGTCGTCGATCTGACGGATGGCCAGAATGAACTGGTCCAGGTCCACCGGCTTGGTGACATAGGCGTTCGCGTGCAGCTTGTAGCTGCGCAGGATGTCCTCCTCGGCCGAGGAGGTGGTCAGCACGACCACCGGGATGTGGCTCAGTTCCGGGTCCGCCTTGATCTGTTCGAGCACTTGACGGCCGTCGTACTTCGGCAGGTTCAGATCCAGCAGGATCAGGTCCGGCGTGGGCGCCTCGGTGTGGTCCCCGCGCCGGTAGAGGAAGTCGAGCGCCTCCAGGCCGTCGCGGACCACATGGAGGGTGTTGCCGATCTTGTTGTCCTCGAATGCCTCACGCGTCATGAGCTCGTCGCCCGCGTCGTCCTCCACGAGCAGGACTTCGATGGGCTGCGGCGGGGGTGTGGTCATCAGGCGACTCCTTCGGATTGCGGTGCGGGCAGTGTCGAGCCGTCGGGCGCGGAGGCGCCGGGGAGCGTGAAGACGATCCGTGTCCCGTCCGTATGGGCAGTGTCCACCCATATGCGGCCACCCCGGTGCTCAACGATCTTCCGGCACACGGAGAGACCGATGCCCGTGCCTCCGTAGGCGTCCCGGCTGTGCAGACGCTGGAAGATGACGAACACCTTCTCCGCGAACTCGGGGGCGATGCCGATCCCGTTGTCGGCGACGGCGAACCGCACGAAACCCGCTTCCGCGTCCGGCTCTGCGCTCACCCGGATGTGCGGAACCCGGTCGGGGTGACGGAACTTGACGGCGTTGCCCAGCAGGTTCTGCCACAGCATGGTGAGCAGGGTGGCGTCGCCCGTCACCCCGGGCAGATCCTCCGGGCAGTCGATCCGGGCATTGTGCTCCTCCACCGCGGCGGCCAGGTTGCGCAGCGCGCGGTCCACGACGGTGTTGGTGTCGAGGGCGTCGCAGGCGTCGTTGACGCGTCCGACGCGGGAGAAGGTCAGCAGGTCGTTGATGAGGGTCTGCATGCGCTTCGCGCCGTCGACGGCGAACGCGATGTACTGCGTACCGCGCTCGTCGAGCCGGTCGCCGTAGCGCTTCTCCAGGAGCTGGCAGAAGGACGCCACCTTGCGCAGCGGCTCCTGGAGGTCGTGCGAGGCGACGTAGGCGAATTGTTCGAGTTCGGCGTTGGAGCGGCGCAGCTCGACTGCCTGTGCGTCCATTTCCGTCGCCTGTTCGGCGAGTACGGCCTCCCTGCGCCGGCCGGCGGTCAACTCCCCCACCACGCGCAGGCGCATGGCCTCGACCGCCTTGGACAGCCCCCGGACGTCGGCCGGCCCGTGTGCGGGGATGGGATGGTCGAAGTCCCCGTCGGCCACGCGCCGCGAAGCCGTACGCACTTCCTCCAGCGGGCGGACGACGGTGAACTGCAGGAGGAGCGCGAGCCCCGCGCCGATCAGGACGAACAGCGCCAGCGCGGCGAGGAAGGTGTGGTCGCGCTGCGCGCGCACATCGGCCAGGTGCGCCCCGGCCCGCTCCTGCTCCGTCTGCAACTGCCTCTGGACGGTGGCCAGGCGCGTACGGACCTGGTCGAACTCGGCCTTGCCCTGCGCCACGGAGACGGTGCCGGCGTGGGCCCTGGTGGCAGCGACGGCCGGGACGGCGAAGCTCTCCTGCCAGCGCTTCACCGCACCGTCGAGCGCGGAGAGCGTGTCCGAGCGGAGCCCCATCTCCCTTACCAGTGTGTCCAGTTGGGCTCGCGCGCCGCTCTCGGCCGTGCGACCGCGCTCATAGGGGGCCAGCAGCGTCTCGTCACCCGTCAGGAGAAAACCGCGGACACCCGTCTCCTGGTCGAGGAGCGCCGCTTGCAGCTGGAAGGCCGCGGTCCGGGCCGGTGCGACGTTGTGGACGAGGCGGTCGGCCGCTTCGTTGGTACGCGACAGAACGGCTGCTCCGACACCGGCCGTGACGAGCGTCATGGCCCCCATCACCCCCAGGGCGAGCAGGAACCACCTCCTGACCGTGAAGGTGCGCCACCCGGCACCGGCTGTCGACGTCTGTTCGCGTTCGGAAGTCATACCGTCCATTCGAATAGCAGCACTGCCCCGTCGTCGGCCGGGCCGCCGGGTACGGCGGAGGTCCGGGCCGTGCGGACGAGGTCGTCGCCGAAGGAGTCGGCCGCTGGTGGGCGCGGGCGCGGGTGACGCGCGACATGCCTTCCGCGCCGCACGAGTGCGTCCGCCGACGACCACGCCCGTACGAGATCGAGAGGCGCGCCCCGGCACTGTCCGGCACCGGTTCCTCCACGAGCACGGCGTCGCCGGCCTCGGCCTCGATCGGCGGCACGCGCGGGCGCTCACCATCTCCGTGGGAATCCGCAGCTTTCTCCTGACGGGTGACGAGACTAGGACGATCAGTTGCTTTTTCGCAACAGTTGCCCCAGTCCGGGCACCCGGCCCGGGGCACGACCCCGTCCGGGGACTCAAGCCGACCCGGGGACACGCTCCCGCCCGGCGGCCGCACCGCCGGTTCAGGCGGGGCGGGCGATTCGCAGGCGGGGTTCGTCCGCGGGGTCCTGCGCCACGGTCCGGCGCACGTCCTCGGTGGCTCCGTCCACGGCCGCGGCCGCCGCCTCACGAAAGGCGGCCAGCCCCTTGGCCAGGTGGTCGAGCGCCTCCGGTGGCATCGCACCCAGCACGGGCTGGAGCTCGGACATCTCGCGTCGGCGCACTTCGTCGAGCAGCGCACGCCCCTGCCGGCTCAGCGACAGCTCCAGCTCCCGGCGGCTCGCGGTACTGAGACGTCGCTCGATGAGGCCCGCTGCCTCCAACCGGTCGCACAGCCGGCTCGTGGCGGGAGCACTCGATCCCAGCGCCTGGCCCAACGCCCGCAGATTTCCGCCCTCAAGACGCTCGATCGCCACCAGGGCACGCGTCTGCGACGCCGATACGGGACCGGCCGGAGCCTTCGCCTGAGCCCGTCCGAACAGCACACCGAGCAGCCCACTCACCTCTGCCGCGGTGTCCGCTGCCTTCTGCGACTGGGAGGTAGAGCGTGGGCGCATTGTTCCACTGTGCCATCCACGAGCCCACCGTGTCAGCCCTTGGCCAGAAGCCCGCACGGCCCGGGGCGTGCGCCGACACCCCCGGGACGGGGCGCGGACGGCAACGGCGCTGCCCGCCCCACTCGCTGAGGCTCGCGCGAAGGCCCCTGCCCGCACCGAGGTGCGTGAGAGCATCCGTTCATGAGCAACGACCTGGAAGTGAGTGCTCTGGCGATCAACGTCACGGTCCCGGAGGCACTTCGCTGGACGGACACGAGACGCGGCCAGGAGTTCACCCTGACCACACTCAACGTCCGGCTCCTCCCGGACGGTCACCTCGCCGCCAAGGCCTACGGCCGACCGGTCGGCGGCGGGCGGAGCGGGTACGTCTCGTTCTCCGTGCCCGACCGACCCGAACTGGCCGCCCTGATCGCCGACGCCGCCGACCGCGCGGCGGGGTTGTGGGCCGCCCATCGCGGTCTCGGCTGAGATCGGCCCGACCAGGCCGGTACGTCCCCGGGCCAGGGCGTACCCCGCGCGGGACGGGTCGGCGACCGTGTCCTCAGCGGGGCGTACGGGCGACCACCACGCCGGCGTCGTCGCGGCGGGTCGCGGCCTGGCGCAGCAGGCTCGCGGCGATCACCCCGGGCGGATGGTGCAGCAGCCCCGCCAGGTCGGCGGCGCTCCAGCGTTCGCTCAGCCCGTCGGAGTGCATGACGAGAACGCCGGTGGCGGGCAACTCGGTTTCATACGTGCGCAGTTGACGCATTTGATGGCCGACGATACCGGGCTGGGACATCAGCGTGGTGCGGTCCGCCGCGGTGACCAGGGCCGCCGTGATGTTGCCGATTCCGCAGAACAGCAGCCGCCCGTCCGGCTCCAGACGTGCGATGGCAACGGCGGCGCCGCGGGTGCCGCGCAGCGCCCGGTGCACGTGCTCCATCACCTGCCCGGGGGTGCGGCCGGTCGCGGCATGGAATGCCTGGACGGCGGCCTGCGCGGCCAGTGCGGCCTGCGGGCCGTGCCCGAGCCCGTCACAGCACATCACGAGCAGGCCCTCCCCGCGCCCCGGCACCGCGGCCCGCACCGGAGCCGTCCGGCCGGCCACGGCGGGCCGGACATCGCTCGGGCCCGGCCACGCCGGTGCTTCCGGCGGGGTCCCGGCGCGCGACGGGACGGCCGGCCGCGCCTGGTACGAGCGGGGGTTGGTCAGGGCCGACCAGCTGGGGCGTTCCGCGCCGGACCGGCCTTGCGTGGAGGCCCCGCCCCCTCGCGGTCCGGCCGTCGGCACATGGTCTCGGGCGGCCGGTACGTGACCGCCGCCCGTCACGCGCTCGCTGCCGACCGGTGCATGGCCGCCGCCGGACGGCACATGTCCGCTGTCGGCGCGTGCGGCCCAGGCGTCACCGCAGGTCTGTTCGCCGCTGATCGGCCGGGTGAGGCCCGCCACCGCCGGCTCGCCGCTCGCGGACCGCGGCGCGGGACGCGGCCAGAAGCGGGCGAGTTGGATCGTGCCGGTACCGGGCCGGGAGTGGATGTCGAAGGTGTCGGCGAGGCGCTGGACCGCGCCCAGGCCGATGCCCAGGGTGCCGCTGGTCGACATCCCGTCGCGCAGGGCGGCCGGGATGTCGGCCATGCCGGGGCCGCCGTCGACGGCGATCACCTCCACCCCGGCCGACGCGTCCGCTCCCGGTTCGGGGTGCGTGCGCACCACCCGCAGCAGGAGGGAGCCGTCGATGGCGTGCTTGGTGAGATTGCCGGTCAACTCGGCTACCGCGAGGACCAGTTGGGCGGTCCGCTGCTCACCCAGGCCGACCCTTCGCCCCAGCGCGGCGGCCGCGCCCCTGGCCGCTTCGGGCTGGTCGCGGAACCAGGCCACGTCCTCGTAGTCCACCAGGACCGGTGGACGGGTGAGGGTCATCGGCCCCACTTGGTGATGGTGACGGTGGTGCCCTCACCGGGCGTGGTGTCCAGGACGAAGTCGTCGACCAGGCGTTTGGAGCCTGACAGGCCGAGGCCCATGCCCGTGCCGGAGGTCCATCCGTCGGTCAACGCCAGGTCCACGTCCGCGATCCCCGGACCGTGATCGGCGAAGGAAAGCCGTACGCCGCGCCTGGCGCGTTCCTCCACCAGGAGGGCGGTCATCGTGCCGCCGCCTCCGTGGACGAGGGTGTTGCGGGCCAGTTCGCTCGCGGCGGTGATCAGCTTGGTCTGGTCCACCAGGGAGAGCCGGCACTGCTGCGCCAGCACGCGCACCTGCTGGCGGGCTTGCACCACCCCGGCGGTGGTGGTGATCTCCAGTACCTCCGAGGTACGGGAGGGGCCGGTCATGCGTGGGCCACGGCATCCGGCGCGGTGCCCTCGGAGCCCCGCTCGACCCGGTCGTCCTCCAGCATGCGCAGCCCCTTGTCCAAGGTGAGCGCGGTCCTCACGCCACCGAGGGAGAGGCCCAGTTCGACCAGGGTGATGGCGACGGCCGGACGCATGCCCACCAGGACGGTCTGCGCGTCGAGCAAGCGGGACAGCGAGGCGATGGTGGCCAGCATCCGCCCCACGAACGAGTCGACGATCTCCACGGCGGTGATGTCGATGACCACGCCGTGCGCCCCGCTGTCCACCACCGCCTGGGCCAGGTCGTCCTGGAGCAGCAGCACGTCCTGGTCGTCCAGGTCGGTCTGGATGGACACCAGCAGTACCTGCCGGATCCTCAGGATGGGAACCCGTTCGGTCACCGCGCACCGGCCTGCGGCGCCGTACGCGAGACGGTGGTGCCGGATCGGCGCAGCGCGTGGCGCAGGGCGTCGGCGAGCGTGGACTTGGTGACGATGTCTCCGAAGTCGATGCCAAGGGCGACGATGGTCTGCGCGATCTGCGGACGGATGCCGGAGATCGTGCACTCGGCGCCCATCAGACGCGCCGCCACCACCGTCTTCAGGAGGTGCTGGGCGACTTCGGTGTCCACCGTCGGGACACCGGTGATGTCGATGATCGCCTGCTCCGACCCGGTGTCGATGAGCGCCTGGAGCATCTTCTCCATCACCACCATGGTGCGCGCCGAGTCGAGGGTGCCCACCAGGGGGACGCCGATCACGCCCTCCCACAGCTTCACGACGGGGGTGGACAGTTCGAGGAGTTGCTCCGCCTGCGCGGCAATCAGCTCCTCGCGGGTGCGGGAGTAGACCTCGATGGTGAACAGGCCGAGGGTGTCAAGGAGGGCGGCGAACCGCAGGTACGCATCGGCATCGCTGTCCTCGCCGACGAGGGACGGCTCCAGAACCTGCTTGAGCGCGAACACGCTCACCGCGGTCTCGGTGGGAGTGAAGCCCTGCAGGGCCCGGTTGCGGGACAGTTCGGTCAGCAGCGCACGTACCTCACCGAACGCTTCGTCGTACCCGTCCACACTGCCGTCGCTCAGCGCGGCGACCAGCGCGGCGTAGATCTCGCGCAATTCGCGCTCGACCTCGGCACGGGCCACCCGTCCGCCCAGCGAACCGGTCACCTTCTCCGCCCACTCCGCGCCCAGGTCTTCACCCCGGCCCGACAGCAGAGCGATCAGACGTTCCGAGACGTGCTTGTCGGCCACAGGGCTCCTCTCTTCGCGGGGATCGAGCGACCCCACCGGAACTTTAAGCCATCCGAGGAGGCGGGGTGATCGCCCCCCGGGCAGCCGGCCGGCCGAGCCCGGCACCGCTGCGGCGCACCGGAGAGGGCAAAGACCGTTGCCCGGCCGAGAAACTTGTAAACAGCCGCCTCGAACGTGTGTGGGCTTGTCACACGGGGGCATTCGGTGGCTCGGAGGTTGATAACTATGGTTCCCCTGCTTCTCGTTCTTCTGCTGGCTCTGATCCTCTTCGGCGCGGGTTTCGCACTGAAGGCTCTCTGGTGGATCGCGATCATCGTGCTCGTCGTCTGGCTGGTCGGCTTCGTCGCCCGGCCCAAGGGAGGAAGCGGCCGCTGGTACCGCTGGTAGGCGCACGGCGCGCAATTGCCGAAATGTGGGCTCCCCGTCAGGAACAAGGCGGGGAGCCCACAGGCATGTTGTCGCCCGGGAATTCGCCGGCGCCCGAAAACGTGGTGCGGCATTTCCCTGGCAAAGGCATCGCATTGGGGATTTCAGCCGGTCATGTCGGCTGCGAAGTCGGGCAGTTCGGCCGAGATCAGTTCTTCGGCGCCGTGGTCCAGGAGCTTCTGCATCTCGTGGGATCGGGGGACCATCGTCGCCTCGTAGGCGCGGACGGCGTCGGCGACCGTGTCGTTGTGCGCAAGCGCCAGGGCGAGTTCGCAGGCGTCGAGCAGGGCGAGGTTGACTCCGACTCCGAGCGGCGGCATGAGGTGGGCCGCGTCGCCGAGCAGGGTGACGGCGGGGTTCTGGTCCCAGGTGTGCGGTACGGGCAGGGCGTGGATGGGCCGCTGCACGTACGGGCCGTCGTTGTCGGTGATCATCCGGCGCAGCCGGGGCGACCAGTCTCGGTACCGGTCGAGGAGGAGCGCGCGGATGCCGGCCGTGTCCTGGGCGGTGAGGCCGGCGTCGGTGATCCAGCCGGAGGGGACGCGCTGGACGAGGTGGACGCGGACGTGGCCGCCGCTGTTGCGCTGGGCGAACAGGCCGCGCTCGCCGTCGGCCACGCCTGCGCCGCCCTGGCCGACGAGTTCGGCGATGTCGGGGTGTTCGTTGTCGACGTCGTGGAACCACGCCTCCAGGAAGCTGACACCGCTGTACTCGGGGGTGGCGTCGGAGACCGCACGACGGACGGTGGACCAGGCGCCGTCCGCGCCGATGACGAGGTCGGCCTCGACCACGGTCCCGTCGGCGAAGCGCAGCCGCCGGGGACCTTCGGCGGGCCAGTCGACGGAGCGGAGGGTGTGACCCCAGCGCACGGTGCCTGGCTCCAGGGAGTCGAGGAGGAGGTCTCGAAGGTCGCCGCGGTCGATCTCGGGCTTGAAGCGTTCGTCCGCGTCCGGGGTGTGGTGGAAGAGCAGCTTCCCGGCCGGATCCAACTGGCGCATCTCCTGCCCCTCGGGCCGGGACAGACGGACGAACTCGTCCAGGAGTCCGGCTTCGCGCAGCGCGAGTTGACCGTCGCCCTCGCGCAGGTCGAGGCTCCCGCCCTGGTCGCGGGCTCCGGGTCCGTTCTCGCGGTCGTGCACGGCGACGGCGATGCCGTGCCGCTGCAGGATGCGGGCGCAGGTGAGGCCGCCGGGGCCGGCGCCGATGATCGCGATGCGCGGGGTGGGGTTCATGGTGTGCTCCGTTCATAACCGTGGACGGCCGGGATCGATCCGGCGTGCGCGGCGCTGAAGAGGTGTCGGTGGGCCGCGCGGACCGGAGTGTTTTCCCGGCGGGTGATGGCGCGGGTGGGCCGGGCTTCCGAGCGGCGCTTCGATGACGACGAGCGCTGCCGCAGCCGCAGCCGGGCCGCGGAGATCTGGCCTCGCACGGCGCCGATTCCGCCGGCCGGGCTCCTCCTCCAGAAAAGCACAACGAATCACTAAGTGCAACGGTTTCACTTTTAAAGTCGAGCAACCTTAACGGTATGATCGGCCGTATGCCCGAGAGCCAGTCCCCCACCGCAGCGCCGACGGGGCGCCGCGAGCGCAAGAAGGCCGCCACCCGACAGGCCATCGCCGACGCGGCGCTGCGCCTGTTCCTGGAGCGCGGATACGACGACGTCGGCATCCGTGAGATCGCGGACGAGGCGGACGTGTCCACCACCACCCTGTTCAAGCACTTCCCGGTCAAGGAGGCCCTCGTCTTCGACGAGGAAGCCGACCAGGAAGCCCGCCTGCTCGCCGCCGTGCGCGAACGCCCGGCGGGGCAGTCGATCCCCGCGGCCCTGTGCGAGCACGCGCTGCGCTACCGCATGGCGGCGACCGGCACGGACGCGCGCTTCACCGCGTTCTTCGAGCTGATCAACACCACCCCGGCGCTGCGCGACTACGTGCAGGCCATGTGGCTCCGGCACACCGGAGCACTCGCCCGCGCGATCGCGCAGGAGTGCGGCCTGCCCGAGGACGATCCCGGCTGCACGGCACTGGCCCACTTCGCACTCGAAGCACCCCGCGTCGCACGCGGCCACGACGACCCCCGCCAAGCCGTCACCCGGGCCTTCGACCTGCTCGAACACGGTTGGCGGCCGACCCCCTCGAAGCGAACACGCTCCAGCGGCCGCTAGGCCGGCCCGTTCCCGCCGCGCCCTACACCGCGCCGGGCACCGCCCGCTGATCCGGACCGTCCTACGAGGCCGGCGGGCGGATCAGAGCGTTGTGGGCGAGTTGTTCGGTGATGTGTGCGGTCCAGCCGGTGATGCGGCTCATCACGGCGTGCCGCAGGGGCGTGTGCAGGGGCGAAGCGGTGGTCATGGGGTCCTCCAGCACGGGGTACGGGCCGCGCGGACGGACGTCAGTCACCGGGCGGGAGGGTGAAGTCCGCGACGGCGTTGTCATAGGCGGTGTAGTCGGCATAGCCGAGGACCTCGTAGAGCCGGGACCGGGTCTGCATGCGAGGCACCAGGGACTCCTGGGTGCCTTCCGCCGCCAGCGTCCGCAGCCCGTCCTCGACGGCCCCGTTGGCGAGACGGAACAGGGTCACCGGGTAGAGCGCGATGTTGTAGCCGAGGCTCTCCAGTGCGGTCGTGGTCAGCAGGGGACTCTTGCCGAACTCGGTCAGGTTGGCGAGCAGCGGCACGTCGAGGGCCTCGCGGAACGCCTCGAACTCGGCTTCTCCCGAGAGCGCTTCGGGAAAGACGGCGTCCGCTCCGGCGTCGACGTACGCCTTCGCCCGCTCGATGGCGGCGTCCAGCCCTTCCACGGCGCGCGCGTCGGTGCGGGCCATCAGCAGGAAGTCGTCGTCGCGCCGGGCGCCGACGGCGGCGCGGATCCGCCGGACCATCTCGTCGCGGGTCACGAGCGTCTTGCCGTCGAGGTGCCCGCAGCGCTTGGTGGCGGTCTGGTCCTCCAGGTGCATCCCGGCGAGCCCGGCGTCCTCGAAGAGCTGGACGGTGCGGGCGGCGTTCACGGGTGCGCCGAATCCGGTGTCGGCGTCGATGAGGACCGGCAGATCGGTGACCCGGGTCACCTGCTGGGCCCGGGCCGCGATCTCGGTGGATGTGGTCAGGCCGATGTCCGGCAGGCACAACTCGGCTGCGAGGACGGCCCCGGAGAGGTACACGGCCTCGAAGCCGTGCTCCTGGATCAGCCGTGCCGTGTACGGGTTGACCGCTCCCGGCATGCGCAACAGCCGCCCCGAAGCGAGCCCTTCGCGCAGGGCCCGGCGGCGTCCGGTGGGCGTGGTGCGGGTGTGCGGCATCAGAAAAGTCCTTTCGGGAGCGTCGCGTCGTACGCGGCGACCGCTTCGGTGTCGGCCTCCGGGAAGAGGCCCGTGAGCGCCTCGGTGTCCAGCTCGGCCAGACGGCTCGCCGTGCCGAGGAACGCGTCCTGGCCGGCCGGGGTCACGATGCCCTCGGTGAGGGTGCGGAACTTGCCGGTGTAGCCGTCGCGGTCGAAGGGCCGGGCACCGGACGGATGGGCGTCGGCGACGGCGAGTTCGTCCTCCAGGACCGTGCCGTCGTCCCGGGTGATCACGGCCCGGCCGCCGAAGGCGCGCCGTGCCGGGTCCGGGTCGTGGTAGCGGCGGGTCCAGTCCGGGTCCTCGACCGTGGAGATCTTCTGCCACAGCTCGACCGTCGAGGGACGCCGGGCCCGCTCACGGGCGTAGGACCGCTCGTGGTGCCAGACGCCGTCCTCCAGGGCGACGGCGAAGATGTACGGCACCGAGTGGTCGAGGGTCTCGCGGCCGGCGGCCGGATCGTACTTCTGCGGATCGTTCGCGCCCGAGCCGATCACGTGGTGGGTGTGGTGGCTGGTGTGCAGCACCACCGAGCGCACCCGGTCGAGCGGTCCGGCCTTTTCGCGCAGCCGCCGCGCGAGGTCGATGACCGCCTGTGCCTGGTACTCGGCCGAGTGTTCCTTGGTGTACGTGTCGAGGATCGCCCGGCGTGCCTCGCCGGGCTCCGGCAGCGTGACCGTGTACGCGGCGCCGGGCCCGTCGAGCATCCGGGCGAGGAAGCCGTCCTCACCCTCGTAGATCGGCGACGGCGCGCCTTCTCCGCGCATCGCGCGGTCCACCGCCTCGATCGCCGCCTTGGCCGCGAAGGCGGGGGCGAACGCCTTCCAGCTGGAAATCTCGCCCTTGCGGGACTGCCGGGTCGCGGTGGTGGTGTGCACCACCTGTCCGACCGCCTGGTACACCGTCTCGACCGGCAGCCGCAGCATCGCCCCGATTCCGCACGCCGTCGCGGCGCCGAGGTGCGCCACGTGGTCGATGCGGTGGGCGTGCAGGCAGATGCCCTTCACGAGCGCGACGTGGATCTCGTACGCGGCGACGATGCCCCGGAGCACGTCCGCCCCGGAACATCCGGTGTGCTGGGCGACGGCGAGCAGCGGCGGGATGTTGTCGCCCGGGTGGGAGTAGTCGGCGGCCAAGTAGGTGTCGTGGAAGTCGAGTTCGCGCACCGCGGTGCCGTTGGCCCAGGCCGCCCACTCCGGGGAGATCCGTCCGCGTGTGCCGAACACGGAGGCACCCGGGGCGGCCCGGTGCGGCGCGGCCTGCGTGCGGGCCACGGCGACCGGTCGGCGGCGCAGGGAGGCGATCGCCACCGCCGCGTTGTCGATCACGCGGTTGACGGCCATCGCGGCGGCCTCCGGGTCGAGCTCCGCGGCCTCCTGGGTGGCGGTGGCAACGGCGGCCAGCCGCCAGGCAAGCTGCTCCTGGCGGGGCAGCCGGTCGGCGCTGGGGTGGACACGTACCTGATGGTCGATCACGAGGCTCCTCATGGGTGCACGGACGGGCCGAGACCGCTGTCCCGGGCCTCGTGCCCTTCACCACGATCATTTCCACGCCCGGCCCGTGAGCCACCCCTCCCATCTGCGAAATCCGTCCGCCCGTGCGCCGCGGAACTGCGAATGCTGCGAAAGGTGCGGATGGTGGCTTCACCACACGGGCACCGACGCGGCGCAAGGAGTGCCGGAGCCACTCCAGCGGACAAGGAGGCGCATCGCCATGGCGCGGCCTCCCCTTCGGAAGATCTGCGCGCACGCCGAACTGCGCAGGCTGCGCACCGAGCGCGGCACGACCCGGGTCGAACTGGCCCGTGTACTCGGCATCTCGACGTCCAACGGGCCCGTCCACCGGCCGACGGCCGACTGTCCGTCGACCCCGACCGGCGGACCCACGTGCCCCACGCGGTGAACACGGCGGGCGAGCGGGGGTGACCCCGGCCGGGCCGCCGGACGACACGGTCCGGGGTCCGGCCGGAAGCGGCGTCAGCGGTGACGGAAAGCGGGCGGCCGTTTGTCGGTGAAGGCAGCCATCCCCTCCTTCTGGTCCTCCGTCGCGAACACCGCGTGGAACAGGCGCCGTTCGAACCGGACGCCCTCCGCCAGGGTCGTCTCGAAGGCCCGGTTGACGGCCTCCTTGGCCATCATCGCCACCGGCGCCGACATCTCCGCCACCGTCCGCGCGACGGCCAGGGCCTCGGTGCGGAGGTTCCCGGCCGGGACCACGCGGGAGACCAGCCCGGCCCGTTCGGCCTCGGCGGCATCCATGGTGCGCCCGGTCAGACACAGCTCCATGGCCTTGGCCTTCCCGACGGCCCGGGTGAGCCGCTGGGAGCCACCGATGCCCGGGATGACACCGAGCTTGATCTCGGGCTGGCCGAACACGGCGGTGTCGGAGGCGAGCAGGATGTCGCAGAGCATGGCCAGTTCACAGCCACCGCCCAAGGCGTAACCGGAGACCGCGGCGACGGTGGGAGTGCGCAGGTCGCCGAGCCGGTCCCACGCGGCGAACCAGTCGCTCAGGTACATGTCGAGGTAGCCCTGCGGCCGCATCTCCTTGATGTCGGCGCCCGCCGCGAACGCCTTCTCGGACCCGGTGATCACGACACAGCCGACCTCCGGGTCACGGTCCAGACACCCGGCCGCCTCGACCACTTCGCGCATCACCTGGAGGTTGAGCGCGTTGAGGGCCTTCGGCCGGTTGAGTGTCAGCACGGCGACACGGCCCGTGCGCTCGACGAGGATCGTCTCGTACGTCATGAGCCCGCACCCTCCCTTTCCCGCCGGGCGGGGCCGTCGGCGGACCGCTGCCTGATCGACTCCACGATCCCCGAGAAGTCCTGGTCCGCTCCGGCGCCGGACGCGAACGCCTGGTACAACTCCGCCGCCCTGAGGCCGAGTTCGGCCCGTACCCCTGCCGACCGGACGGCGTTGGCCGCGAGCCCCAGGTCCTTGGCCATGAGCGGGGCCGCGAAGCCCGGCCGGTAGTCGCGGTTGGCGGGACTGGTGGGGACGGGGCCCGGTACGGGGCAGTTGACGGTCAGGGCCCAGCACTGGCCGGACGCGGTGGAGGCCACGTCGTAGAGCGCCTGGTGGGTGAGGCCCAGGCTCTCGCCGAGGACGAAGGCCTCGCTCACCGCGATCATCGAAATGCCGAGGATCATGTTGTTGCAGATCTTCGCGGCCTGCCCCGCACCAGGGCCGCCGCAGTGCACCGACCTCCTGCCCATGGCGGCCAACAGCGGTTCCGCTGCCGTGAATTCGTCCGGCGAGCCGCCCGCCATGAAGGTCAGGGTGGCGGCTTCGGCGCCCACCACGCCGCCGGACACGGGGGCGTCGAGCGCCCGGTGTCCGGCGGCCGTCGCGGCCTCGTGGGCGAGGCGGGCGTCCGCGACGTCGATGGTGGAGCAGTCGATGAAGAGCGTGCCGGGACGGGCGGCCTCCAGCAGCCCCTCCTCGCGGTAGAGGGCGAGGACGTGCCGGCCGCTGGGCAGCATGGTGACGACCACGTCGGCCTCGGCGGCGCTCGCGGCCGCCGACGCGGCGGGCGTCACACCGGCGGCCGCGGCGGCGTCCAGCGACCGGGTGACGACGTCGTAGCCCAGGACCCGGTGTCCGGCCCGCACCAGACTGGCGGCCATGGGCCCGCCCATGTGGCCGAGCCCGATGAATGCGATGACCTTGCCGTTCACCACGGGACCTCCGATGCGCGGGTGGTGGCGCCCAGGCCGAGTTCCCGGTCGCCGAGCGGGGCGAAGTACCGGGCCACGTCCGTGTCGGCGACCTCGGCGAGCGTGCCGGGGTTCCAGTGCGGAGCGCGGTCCTTGTCGATCACCTGGGCGCGGATGCCCTCGGCCAGGTCCGGCGTGGAGAGGGCCGCGCACGAGACGCGGTACTCCTGGTCGAGGACCTCCTCCAGGGAGGCGAGGCGGCGCGCCCGGCGCAGCGACTCCAAGGTCGCCTTGAGCGCGCTGGGCGACTTCGCGAGCAGGGTCTCGGCGGCCTCCTTGGCGGCGGGCGCGCCGTGGGCGAGGAGCCTTCCGAGGATCTCTTCGACGGTGTCGGCCGCGTAGCAGTCGTCGATCCAGTCCCGCTCGGCGGCGAGCGCACTCGGCGGTGCCTCCCCGACGTACCGCTGGAGGACTTCCCGCAGCGGCCGGTCGGCGAGCCCGGCCAGCAGGCCGGGCAGTTCGACGGACGGGACGCAGTGGTCGGCGAGGCCGCACAGCAGGGCGTCGCCGGCTTCCAACTGGGCTCCGGTGAGCGCCACATGGGTGCCGAGTTCCCCGGGTGCCAGGCCCAGCAGGTAGGTGCCGCCGACATCGGGGACGAAGCCGATGCCGGTCTCGGGCATCGCGACACGGGAGCGCTCGGTGACCAGGCGCACGCTGCCGTGCGCCGATACGCCCACCCCGCCACCCATGACGATGCCGTCCATCACGGCGACGTACGGCTTCGGGTAGCGGGCGATGCGGGCGTTGAGGCGGTACTCGTCGCGCCAGAAGTCCCGGGAGGCGGTGCCGTCGCCGCCGCGTGCGTCCTCGTGGATGGCGCGGATGTCGCCGCCCGCACACAGGGCGCGGTCACCCGCGCCGGTGAGGACGACGACCTCGATCGCCGGGTCGTGTTCCCAGTCGGTCAGCGCCCGGTCGATGGACCGGACCATGGCGTGGGTCAGTGCGTTGAGGGCCTTGGGACGGTTGAGGACGAGGTGGGCGGCACGTCCCTCGGTGCGCCGCAGGACGGTCTCCTCGGTGTGTGCGCCGGTCACCGGCCGGCCCCGCTCAGTTCGCGTGCCACGATGAGTCGCATGATCTCGTTGGTCCCTTCCAGGATCTGGTGGACGCGCAGGTCCCGGACGATCTTTTCGATGCCGTAATCGCTCAAGTAGCCGTATCCGCCGTGCAGTTGGAGCGCCCGGTCGGCGACGGAGTAGCCGGTGTCGGTGGCGAACCGCTTGGCCATGGCGCACAGCTGGGGTGCGCCCTGGTCCCCCCGGTCGAGAGCGTCGGCGGCCTGGCGGACCAGGGCACGGGCGGCGGCCAGTTCGGTCGCCATGTCGGCCAGCGTGAAGCGCAGTGCCTGCGCGTCGAGCAGGGGCGCGCCGAACGCCTCGCGATCACCGAGGTACGCCACGCTGCGGTGCAGCGCGCTCCGGGCGCCGCCGAGCGAGCAGGCCGCGATGCCGAGGCGGCCGCCGTTGAGCCCGTTCATCGCGATGCGGAAGCCGTCGCCCTCGGCGCCCAGCCTGCGGTCGGCGGGGATGCGGACGCCGTCGAGGACGACCTGGCGGGTGGGCTGGGCGTTCCAGCCCATCTTCGGCTCGTTGGGCCCGAAGGAGAGCCCGGCGTCGTCGCGCTCCACGACGAACGCCGAGATCCCGCCGGGGCCCGCCTCGCCGGTGCGGGCCATGACGACGTACACCCGGCTGGCACCCGCGCCGGAGATGAACTGCTTGACGCCGGTCAGGACGTAGTGGTCGCCGTCGCGTTCGGCGCGGGTGCGCAGGGCGGCCGCGTCCGATCCGGCGCCCGGCTCGGTCAGGCAGTAGCTGCCGAGGGACTCGGCCGCGCAGAGGCCGGGCAGCCAGCGGGCGCGCTGTGCGGCGTCGCCGTAGCGGTCGATCATCCAGGCGACCATGTTGTGGATGGAGAGGTAGCCGGCGATGGAGGGGCAGCCGGTGGCCAGCGCCTCGAAGACGAGGACGCCGTCGGCGCGGGTGAGCCCGGTGCCGCCGGACTCCTCGCGTACGTACACGCCGCCGAGGCCCAGTCCGGCGGCCTTGCGCAGGACGTCGACGGGGAAGTGCTTCTCCCGGTCCCAGGCGACGGCGTGCGGCGCGAGGTGTTCCTCGGTGAAGTCGAGGGTGACCTCGACGAGGGCGAGCTGGTCGGGGGTGAGGGCGCCGCGGTCGGGGGCGCGGGTGGCGTGCATCGCGGTCATCCCATCGTCGGGATCGTGAAGCTCGCGCCCTCCTTGACCCCGGAGGGCCAGCGCGAGGTGACGGTCTTGGTGCGGGTGTAGAAGCGGACGGAGTCGGGCCCGTGCTGGTTGAGGTCGCCGAAGCCGGACCGCTTCCAGCCGCCGAAGGTGTGGTAGGCGACCGGTACCGGGATGGGCACGTTGATGCCGACCATGCCCGTGTTGACGCGGCGGGTGAAGTCGCGGGCGGTGTCCCCGTCGCGGGTGAACAGGGCGACGCCGTTGCCGTACGGGTGTTCGCTGGGCAGGCGCAGGGCCTCTTCGTAGTCCGCGGCGCGCACCACGCACAGCACGGGGCCGAAGATCTCCTCGCGGTAGATGCGCATGCGCGGGGAGACCCGGTCGAAGAGTGAGGCCCCGGCGAAGAAGCCGCCTTCGTGGCCGGGGAGCGTGAAGTCCCGTCCGTCCACGACGAGTTCGGCACCCTCGGTGACGCCGATGTCGACGTAGCGGCGCACCCGGTCGAGAGCGTCCCGGCTCACCAGCGGGCCGAAGTCGGCATCGGGGTCGTCGGAGCGGCCGATGCGCAGCTCGGCGATGCGCTCCTTCAGCCGGGCGACGAGCGCGTCCGCGGTCTCCTCCCCCACGGGTACGGCGACCGAGATCGCCATGCAGCGCTCGCCGGCCGAGCCGTAGCCGGCGCCGATCAGCGCGTCGACGGCCTGGTCGAGGTCGGCGTCCGGCATCACGATCATGTGGTTCTTGGCGCCGCCGAAGCACTGGGCGCGCTTGCCGCGGGCCGCGGCGGTGGCGTAGACGTGGGCGGCGATCGGCGTGGAGCCGACGAAGCCGAGCGCCTGGACCCTGGGGTCGTCGAGCAGCGTGTCGACCGCCTCCTTACCGCCGTTGACGACGTTCAGGACGCCGGGCGGGAGCCCCGCCTCCACGAACAGTTCGGCGAGCCTGAGCGGCACGGACGGGTCGCGCTCGGACGGCTTGAGCACGAAGGAGTTGCCGCAGGCGATCGCCGGGGCGGCCTTCCACAGCGGGATCATCGCGGGAAAGTTGAACGGGGTGATGCCGGCGACGACCCCGAGTGGGGCGCGCAGCGAGTGCACGTCGATGCCGGTCCCCGCACTGTCCGTGAACTCGCCCTTGAGCAGATGGGGGATGCCCGCGGCGAACTCCACGACGTCCAGGCCGCGTTGGAGGTCCCCGTGGGCGTCGGCCACGGTCTTGCCGTGCTCGGCGGACAGCAGCCGCGCCAGCGAGTCCCGTTCGGATTCGACGAGTTGCAGGAACTTGAGCAGGACCCGGGCACGCCGTTGGGGATTCCAGTCGGCCCAGCCCCGCTGGGCCTCCTCCGCGTCGGCGATGGCCGCCTCGGTCTCGGCGCGCCCGGCCAGCGGGACCTGGGCCTGGACGGTGCCGGTGTTGGGGTCGTACACGTCGGCGAAGAGCCCGGAGGTGCCCGGTGTGCGTTTGCCGCCGATGAAGTGGGTGAGTTCACGGACCACGATGAGCCTGCTCTCGTCAGGTGGGGATCCGGGGATGGCACGGCTCGGCCACCGCGCCGCCCGGTGGGGCGCGCGGAGGTACGGGCCATGGGACGCGAAGGCCGAAGAGCCGTCGCGGAGCTAGGAGTCGACGCCGTGTACGGGCATCGCCGATCGCTCCGCCGGATCACCTGGGTCGTGGGTACGGACCGGTGCCATGCGTGTCTGCTCCATCCTCGTGGACAACACGGAACACCCCGCGGCCGGTATCCTGACTCCCGGATCAGCGCGCGCCCTCACGCCTTCCCGACGGGTGTCTCCGTCAGTGGCGGACGTCTCGACGAGAACGCACTCCCCGGTCACAGTGGCGGGACCGCGCCGGAATCACACCGGCTTCCCTGACACCGCGGGCCTTGCACCGAACATATAGTTGGACGTCCTAGTAAGTCCAGTGCGGAAGCGAACAGGCCGTGCACCCGGTGTCATCGAGGAGAGACGGCGCTCCACGATCGCCCGCCCGAGAGATGGCGCGCCAACCGGGGCCACAGGAGTCCCGCACCCACACACAACAGGCCGACCAGTGCGATGGTCAGCCCCAGTACCGTCCGAATCGTCAATAGCTCCACGTTCCTCCCTGTTACCGCTTTCCCGGGAAAGATGCACGTCACCGGGCTGCTGTCGGCCCGGAGGCGCTCGCGGACAACGGCGGCTCCGGCCGCCCCCTTCGCCTGCGGATCGTCGGCGCGAAGGGGGGCGGGCCGGGAGTTCCGGGGCTACGAGGCGCTCACCGGGCCGGGCGCACGAGGTCCGGGGTCAGGGACGCCAGGTCGGGGGCGCCCAGCAGGGCGAGGGCGAGTTCCGTCTCGCGGTGCAGGGCGCGCAGGGCCGCGGTGACACCCTCGGCACCGTCCGCCGCCAGGCCCCAGACGTAGGGGCGGCCGATCGCCACGGCGTCCGCGCCGAGTGCCAGCGCCTTCACCACATCGGTGCCGCGGCGGATGCCTCCGTCGACGAGCACCGGTACCCGGCCCGCCACCGCGTCGGCGACGGCGGGCAGCATGGCAAGGGGGGCGATCGCCGTGTCGAGGTTGCGGCCGCCGTGATTGGACATCCACACCCCGATCCCGGCCTCGGCGGCCCGGCGGGCGTCATCGGGGCGCACGACGCCCTTCGCGAGGACCGGCAGTCCGGAGACCGTACGCAGCCATTCGAGGTCCGACCAGCCGACCGCGGGGTCGATGCGCGGGTCGTGGATGCCGCGGTGTACCGGATCGGAGTTGTCGCGGTCCGCCGAGCCGTCAACTCCCGCCAGATTGGCGGGAGTTCCGTGGGAAGGGAGCGCGAAGCCGTTGCGCAGGTCCCGTTCCCGCAGCCCGGTGACCGGGGTGTCGACAGTGACGACGCAGGCGCTCGCCCCGGCCGCCCGGGCCCGCCCCACCAGATCGGCGGTGAGCGCCCGGTCCCGCTGCACGTACAGCTGGAACCACCACGGTCCGGTGGCCGCGGCGCCGATCTCCTCCAGCGTCAGGGTGGAGAAGGTACTCACCGTGGTGAGCGCTCCCGCGGCAGCCGCGCCCCGCACCGTGGCCGCCTCGGCCTCGGGGTGGAACAAGCCGTGCGAGGCCGTCGGGGCGAGCAGTACCGGCGAGGGGAGTTCGGTGCCGTAGAGGGTGCGGCGCGTGTCCACGCCCGACGTGCCGGTGAGCACCCTCGGCAGCAGGGCCAGCCGCTCGTACGCCTCGGCGTTCCAGCGCACCGTCCGCTCGTCCGCCGCGCCCCCTTCGAGGTAGTCGTACGCGTCGGCCGGCAGCACCGCGCGGGCGGCCTCGTGGAAGTCGGCCAGGGTGATGCGCTGGGGGCGCGGCGGGGCGGTGGTCACAGGGCTCCCTGGTCCGCGGCGCGTACGCCCACGTGGAAGGTGAGGCGGCCGATCGCCTCCCGGGCGGCGGCCAGGGCCGCTTCGGCGGTCGGCGCGACCGCGCGGGCGTGGGCGACCCGCGACGCGGAGGATTCCAGGGTCTCGATGGCGGCGCCCGGCTCGACCAGCGACTCCACCTCCGTGACGCCGGGCACCTCGCGGGCCGCTGCCAGCCCCGTGATCTCGGCGAGCACGCCGGGGGCGGGCAGCGCGGCGAACCAGATCGCCGAGCTCCTCGGGGTGCGGGGTGCGGCGAGGGTGGCCCGGATGCCGGGCAGGACCTGCTCGCCGAGGGTGTGCCGGATGAGACATTCGGCGAGGTCGACGCCGGTCACGTCGTGGGCCAGGGCCGGGATCTCGTCGCCGCCCATGCGTACGTGCGTCTCGATCACCCGGGGCCCGGCGTCGCTCAGGACGACTTCGGTGTGGGTGGCCCCGGACGCGATGCCGAGGGCGTCGAGAATCCGCTCCACGTAGTCGTGGACCTGCTTCTCCTGGGCGGGTTCGAGCGGTGCGGGGCTCACGTGGCCCAGTTCGACGAAGTTCCGCGGGTCCGAGTACTTGCGGGTGATCGCGACGATCTGGTGCTCGCCCGCCTCGGAGAAGGCCTCCACGCTGAACTGCGGGCCCTCGTGGAACTGTTCCACCAGGACCTCGGTGCCGTGCAGGTCGCCGAGTTCACCACTGGCCCGTCCGAAGGCGGCCGCGGCCTCGTCGATCTCGCGGACCAGGGCGATGCCCTTGCTGAAGGAGCCTTCGGCCGGCTTCACGATGCAGGGGGTGCCGTGCGCGGCGAGGAACGCCCGCAGTTCGTCGACGTCGGAGACCACGGCGGAGGCTGTGGAGTCGACGCCGGCCTCGCGCAGCCGGACGCGCATGGCGTGCTTGTCGTGCACCAGGGCGACGGTGGCCGGGGAGTGCGCGGCGAGCCCCAGGGCCCGGCCGACGGCCGCGCACTTGTCCTGGTCGCGTTCGCCGAAGGCCACGATCCGGGTGAACGGGTCACGGGCATGCACGGCCTCGGCGAGTTCGGTCCACTCCTCGGCCGGCGCCTCGGGGCGCACCCCGATGATCCGGGTGTGTTCCGTCGTCTCCCGCAGCTTGGAGAGGTAGTCGAGACGGCAGACGACGGTGGTCCGGGTGCCGGCCCGGGAGCGGCGCAGACGGGTGGGGAGGTCTCGGCCGCTGCCGATGACCAGGACGTGCTCGGGCATGCAGGTTCACCTCGTGGAAAGGGGGCGTGCGGGGGTTCTCACAGACGGGTGAGCCAGCCGTGGGGGTCGCTCGTGCGGCCGTGGACGACGTCCTGGAAGGCCTGACGAAGCTGGCGGGTGACCGGCCCGCAGCCCGCCTCGGCGACGGGACGGTCGTCGACGGAGGCGATCGGGACGATCTCGGCGGCGGTGCCGGTGAGGAACGCCTCGTCCGCGACGTAGAGCTCGCTGCGGGTCAGGCTCTGCTCCCTGACCTCGTGTCCCAGGTCGCGGGCGAGCGTGATGACGGTGTCCCGGGTGATGCCGGGCAGGATGTTGTCGCTGACCGGCGGGGTGACGATCACTCCGTCGCGTACGGAGAAGACGTTGGCGGCGGACGCCTCGGCCACGTGCCCCGCGGGGGTGAGCATCAGCGCGTCGTCGTAGCCGGCCCGGACCGCGGCGACCTTGGCCAGTGCGGAGTTGACGTAGGCGCCGGTGGCCTTGGCCAGGGGCGGGACCGAGTGGAGCCCGTTGCGTTGCCAGCTGCTGACCATCAGCCGGCAGCCCTCCTGCTCGGCCTTCTCGCCCAGGTACGAGCCCCAGGGCCAGGCCGCGATGGCGACCCTGGCGCTGTCGAGGCGGGGGGCGACGCCCATGGTGCCGTATTCGAGGTAGACCAGCGGGCGCAGGTAGCCGCTCTCCAGGCCGGTGCGGCGCAGGAGTTCGAGGCTGGCCTCGGTGAGCTCCTCGACGGTGTGGCCGGGGTCCATGAGGTAGACGCGGGCCGAGTCGTGCAGGCGCTGGAGGTGTTCGCGCAGCCGGAAGACGGCGGGGCCCTCGGCGGTCGGGTAGGCGCGGATGCCTTCGTAGACACCCCATCCGTAGTGCAGGCTGGGGGTGAGGACGTGTACCTGCGCCTGGTCCCAGGGGACGAACTTGCCGTCCATCCAGATGTCGCTGGTGGGCGTGAGCTTCATCGTGCGGCTCCGAGAGGCGTCGGTGCGGGCGGGGAAGGGCGGGACGGGAGGGGGGTTGCCGGGGCGCCGACGCGTTCCAGACGGCGCTCGATGCTGCGGGACTGGAGGTCCAGCACCTCGCGGTAGGCGGCGGCGTCCGGCTCCTGGAAGGCGAACCAGCCCCAGCGGGGCCGGAGTTGGCAGCCCCGCTGGAACTTCGCCTCGTAGGTGGCGAGCCCGTAGTGGATGCGGCGGATGCCGTTCTCCAGGGCCCAGCGGGTGGACTCGTGATAGGTGAGGGCGAGGTAGCAGCCCGCACCCTCGGGGGCGAAGCCCACGGTGCGCAGGAAGAGCGAGTCGCCCGCCCGGAGGTACAGCGCGAAGCCGAGCATCCGGTCCTCGCGGACGGCGCCGAGCACCACGCACGACTCCCCGATCTCCTCGCGCAGGGCGGCGAAGTCGCGGCGTACGCGGTCGAGTCCGCCGGGCAGGCCGTACTTCTCGCGGTGGGCCACCTGGAGGTCGATCACCGTGTCGTCGAGGGCCGCCGGGCCGGTGGTGGCCACGGTACGGAAGCCGCTCTGTTCGTAGGCGCCGACCTCTTTGCGCAGGCCCCTGCGGCGTCGACTGCCGAGGCCTGCCGTGTACTGGTCCCAGGTGTCGGCGTTCAACTCGTGTACGGCGTCGGCCCCGAGGAGCGTGGCCCGGTATCCGGCGCGGGTGGCGGCCGCGTCCACCGCCTCGGCCTCGGGCTCCCCCACGTACAGCAACGCCGCGCTGCGGCAGCCCAGTTGGGCCGCCGCCTGTCGCACGAGAGCGGGGAGCGCGGCCATGACCGACGCGCGCTGTCGCGGGGAGCGCCCGCGGGCGTGGGCCACGCCGTGGTGGTTGCCGAAGGTGGCGAGGGCCAGCGAGGGGTACTGGTCGGGGCGGCCCTCGGGCAGCGACGCCGTCAGCCGGTCCCAGTGCTCGCGTTCGGCCGGGTCGAGGAGTTCGGGCTCGGCCATGGGCGAGGCGGTGCCGGCGAGACGCGGGGCGTCGTAGAAGAGCAGGCCGCCGGCCCGGCGGGTGAGGAGCAGCGTGGCGAGCGCCACCGGCCGGTCCCCTTCGAGCACCTGGAGGCAGTGGGTCTCGTGGAGGTCGGTGTGCGCGGTGAAGCGCAGCCACCGGGTGTCGTCCCAGACGAGTTCCTGCTCGTCGTGGCCGGTGGTGTCGTCCCGTTCCGGGTGGTCGTCGGGCGCGAACAGCCGGGCCGTGTAGGGGCCGTCCTGGATCGCCACGGTCGGGGTCCCGGTCATCGCACTCCCCCGTCAGCGGCACCGGACCCGGCCGCGACCGGGCCGGGCTCGTCGACGTCCTCCCAGCCGAAGCCCGCACCGACCAGCTGTGCGGTGGCGTCGAGACGGCCGTCCAGGGCTGCGGGGTCCGGGTCGGTCACCACCCAGGTGGCGAGGAAGTCGCCGGACTTGCGCAGCCGGTAGCGCTCTCCGCTCCAGTCGTCGCCGACCTGGGTGCTGAGCACGAAGTCCCTTACACCGGGCGGCACTTGAGGCAGTCGAAGGACTCGGCCGTGCCTCGGTGGGATGCCGCAGAACGCGGCTCGGGGGGCGGTGCGCGCGTGCTCCCTCACGGTGTCGAGCGCGACGGGCAGCCCGCACTCCACGCGAGCCCACAGCTCCCTGGGGTCGGTGCCGAGGACGTGGCGGAGCATGGCGGGAATGGGGCCGCCGCCGATGCGGGCGGCGACCTCGCACAGGACGATCCGGCCCTCGTCGGTGACGAAGAACTCCGCGTGCGCGCACACGGTGTCGGGCGAGGGCAGCGCGTCGATGAGGCGCCACGTCTCGGCGACCAGCCGCTCGTGCAGCGGGTCGACGGGGTCGAGGTTGCGGGAGCCGAGCGGCGCGTCCGCCCAGTGGGTCAGGCAGCCGGCGCCGGTGTACCGGGAGGCGACGGCCGCGACGGGCTCGCCCGCCACCCGGAAGACGTCCACGTGGTGCAGGGCGCCCTCGATGAACTCCTCCACCTCGTAGGAACCGCCCGCCACTTGACCGGCGAGGTCGTCCGCCCGGCCGGGTGCGTCGAGCACGTGCACGCCGGTCGATCCGGACCCGCCCCTCGGCTTGACGACGACCCGGCCGGGGTGGGCGGCCATGAAGTCCGTGATGCCGCGCACATCGTCGACGGGCGCGAAGGCGGGCACGGGTATGCCCGCCGTGCGCGCGTACCGCTTCATCAGTACCTTGTCGCGGTACGCGGCGGCCGCGGTGGTGTCGAGGCCGGGGAGTCCCCACTCGTGGCGCAGCAGGGCGGCCCGCTCGACGTCGGCCTCGGCGAGGGCCAGCACGGCCCGGGGCCGGTGCCTGCGGCCGGCTTCCCGGGCGGCGGCGAGGACGGCGTCGTCGTTCGTGTAGTCGTCCACGGTGACGACGTCGGCGAAGCCGGGGCCGACGGGGACGCCGGACGCGGTGACCGCCACGAGCCGGCCCGCCTCCTCCGGCAGCCACTGCGCGAACGGCAGGCCCGCCTGCCGTGGGCTGATCAGTACGAGGATCACGCGGGGACCTCCTCGGTCCCGGGGAGGCCGAGGCGTGCGGCGAGTTCGTCGAGAGCCGCCGCGGTGCCCGCGTCCAGGGGGATGCCCCGGGCCTCCCGGTCCCGCTCATGGGCGCGTTGCGGGTCGCCGGGGGCCAGGACGGGACGGTCGGTCGCCGGGGCCGAGGCGCGCACGGTGGTCAGCAGATCCGTCAGGCCGGCGGCGAAGCCGTCCGTGCCGGTGAACGCGGCCGGGTCGAGGGCGAGCACCAGGTGCCCGATGCCCCTGCTCTCGCCGGGGGTGCCCTCGCCGACCTGGGAGAGCCGCCAGTCGGGGGCGGTGCCGGTGAGGACGGCGCCGAGCAGCGTGACGGCCATCGCCAGGCCCTGGCCCTTGTAGCCGCCCAGCGGCGAGAGCGCGTACGCCGCGTCGGGTTCCGCGGTGGGCCGCCCGTGCCGGTCGGTCGCCCAGCCGCCGTCCAGGTCCCGGCCCTCGGTCCGGCGCTGCTTCACCTCGCCGAAGCAGACCTGGCTGGTCGCCATGTCCAGGGCGAACTCCTCGTCGCCGCTGCCGGCGGCCACGCTGATGGGGTTGGTGCCGAACAGCGGCTCGACGCCCCCGTACGGCGCCACCCGGGAGGCGGCCGAGGTGACGGCGATGCCCACCAGGCCGGTGCGGGCCAGGGTGCGCGTGTAGACGGAGGCGGCGCCGAAGTGGTTGGAGTTGCGGACGCCGACGGCGGCGAC
The DNA here is from genome assembly GCF_014650455.1 of Streptomyces xanthochromogenes. Lineage (GTDB taxonomy): Bacteria > Actinomycetota > Actinomycetes > Streptomycetales > Streptomycetaceae > Streptomyces > Streptomyces xanthochromogenes. Next base: position 613,997 of record NZ_BMUZ01000004.1, read on the forward strand.
CCCGAACCGCGCGGCGCGCTCGGCGGCGAGCCGTGCGGCCGCGAGGCCGGCCAGCACGCCCAGCGAGCCGTCGGCGTCGAGAAGCAGCCCGGCGCCCTTGTCCTGTACGACGGTCGGCCGTGCCCCCGCCTTGGCCACGCCGGTGGCCAACTCCGCGGCGTACTGCGGGAGCAGGCGCAGGCCGTGCGTGTCGATGCCGCGCAGCGAGGTGGTGACCAGTGCGTCGGCCACCTGCTCCGCCTCGGCGGCGGGCAGGCCCTGCGCGACGAGTGCCTCACGCGCGAGGGTGCGTGCCTGTCGCGACGGGATCGTGCGGCCCGTGGCGGGCGGGGCGGACTCGGCGCGGGGTGTCCCGGTCAGTTCTTCGGTGATCAACGGGTGCTCCTGTGCACGAGGTGGTGGCGGCCGGTGTCCGGCAGGTCCAGGGGCCGGCCGAGGGTGTCGAAGCCGTGCTTGCGGCAGAAGCCGAGGGCCGCGTCGGGGACTTGGGCCCACACGGTGTCGGCGCCGTCCAGCGCGGCGAGGGTGAGGGCGGTGCGCAGGAGCGAGGCGCCCGCTCCGGTGCCGCGGACCTCCTCCAGCGTGGCCACGCCGTGCAGGCGTCGTCCGCGCCCGGGCCGCGCCCCCGGTACGGCGTACCCGTCCGGGGGGTCCTCGGCGTACAGGGAGGCGGCACCGACCGCACGGCCCCGCCGCAGCACCGCGAGGTGCCGGGTGCCGGGGTGGTCGTCCTGCGAAGGTGCGGGACTCGCGGTGGGCTGGGCGGGGCCCCCGGCGGACCGGCGGACGGGGTGTACGCGCTCGGCCGGGACCTGGTGGACGTACCAGCCGTGGGCCGTGGGGTCCGGGAGGTACCCGGAGCCGGGGCGCTCCGGCAGGTCGACGTGGCCGGTGGCGTCGAGCGTGAGTCCCTGCCCGGTGTCGACGGCAAGCAGGTCGACCACGTCGACGTCGAGGTGGTCGACCAGGCCGCCGAGGTGCGCGGTGGCGGAGACGCCGGCGGCGGACTCGGGCATGCAGCCGAGCATGGTGATCAGGCCGCGTTCCCGGGCCGCGCGCAGCAGGGCGAGGGCCGGGGTGATGCCGCCGGACTTCATGGGCTTCACGTTGATGCCGTGGAAGGCCGCGGTGCAGGCGTCCAGGTCGGCCGGCGAGGTGATGCTCTCGTCGGCGATGACGGGGATCGGGCTGAGTTCCTTGAGGGCGCGGGCCTGCTCCCAGGCGTCGCGCGGATAGGGCTGCTCGATCAGCCGGACCCCGAGGGCGTGCAGGTCCGGGAGGGCGGGAACCAGCCGCGCCGGTTCCCAGCCGCAATTGCCGTCGATGAGGAAGGGCGCGTCGGTCTCGCGGCGCAGCTCCCGCAGGATGCCGAGGTCGCCGGGGTCGGCGAGCTTGACCTTGTACGCCTGCCAGCCCGGCCGTTCGCGCAGCTTGCCGAGCATCGCCTCGGGGGTGTCGAGGCCGATGCTGTAGCTGGAGCGCAGGCCCTGCGGCCGGTCCAGGCCGAGGGACTTCCACAGCGGCACCCCGTGCAGGCGGGCCCGCAGGTCGTGGATCGCGCAGTCGAGGGCCGCGAGCACGAAGGGCGAAGCGGGCAGCGCGGCGGCCAGCCTGCGCCAGACGGCGTCGGCCCCTCCCGGAGCGTCGACGTCGAGCGTGGCCAGCAGGGGCGCCGTCCGCCGCAGATCGGCGTGCATCCGGTCCAGGCCGGAGTTGTAGTGGTCCGCCATGAAGCAGGACGCCTCGCCGTAGCCGGACACGCCGTCCTGCTCGGCCTCGACGATCACGGTGCGCGTCATCGGGATGGCTTCCCGGGCGGAGCGCCACAGGTGACGCTGCGTCAGAGAGGTCTCGTGCGCGGTGATCCTCACAGGTCGCCCGCTTGCGACGCCGGGTGCGCACCGGTGTCCGGCTGCCCGGGGAACCAGGACCCGAGGGCGGGGCGCAGATCGTCGAACCACTCCGCCTCCGGGTCGTACCGGGCGAAGAACTGCCGCCCTACGAGCTGGGGGTCGCGGGCCTGGAGGAGCCGCAGCGAGAAGACCCGCTCCCCCGCCACGGTGCTCACGGAGTCGAGCAGCACCTTGCCGGGCGAGGCCGACATCACGGGGCCACGGGCGGAGCGGGCGAGGCCCGAGACTCCGCGGATGGCGTCGTTGTAGATGTCGAGGGCCTTGGCGAGCGGGACGCCGAAGTAGCTGCGGGCACCCGTGTCGCGCTCGACGAACATGTAGTACGGCACGACACCCAGCTCCACCAGCTGCTGCCACATCCGCGACCAGTCCTCCGCCCGGTCGTTGACGTGGGCGATCAGCGGCGCCTGGGCGCGGATCACCGCGCCGGTCGACCGCAGGCGGGCGATCGCCTCCCGCACGACCGGGGTCTCCAGCTCCCTGGGGTGCGAGAAGTGCGCCATCACCGCGACGTGCTTGCCGGCCGCGACACAGCGTTCGAGCAGCCGCAGCAGATCGTCGGCATCGGCGTCGGAGGTGAACCGGGCCGGCCAGTACGAGAGCGCCTTGGTGCCGAAGCGCAGGGTGCGCACGCTCTCCATGGCCGGGTCGAGCAGCGGCTCGATCCAGCGCTTCAGGACCGCCGTCTTCATGATCATGGGGTCGCCGCCCGTGAACAGGACGTCGGTCACCTCGCGGTGGGCCGCCAGATAGCCCGTGAGGTCGGCGGGTGAACGCAGGGCTTGGCGGAGTTCGGCCACGCCGACGAACTGGGCCCAGCGGAAGCAGTATCCGCAGTACGCGTGGCAGGTCTGGCCCTGCGAGGGGAAGACGAGCAGCGTCTCGGCGTACTTGTGCTGGAGCCCGTCGAGCCTGCGTCCGTCCAGGGTCGGCACGTTGGCTTCGAGCTGGTCGCCGGGGTGTGGATTCAGGAGCTCCTGGGCGTCGGCGGCGGCCTTGCGCAGGACTTCGCGCGGCGCGGCGCTGTCGTGCAGCGCCACGATGCTGTCGAAGACCTCCGGCGGCAGCATGTCGCGGTGCGGGAAGGTGAGCCGGAAGATCGGGTCGTCGGGCGCCGCCGACCAGTCGATGAGCTGGTCGGCGACGTACTCGTTCACCTTGAAGGGCAGTACGGAGGAGACGACCCGCAGGTCGCGCAGGTACTCGTCGGACATCCCGCGGTCGGCAGCGAGCGCCGCCAGGCGTTCGTGGGAGTAGGTCTTCACACGGAATCCTCAAGGGTCCTCGGTGGCGGGGCATCCGCCACCCGTCGTTGCGAGGGCGGCGTCAGGAGGCGATGTGGGAGCGGGACCAGTCGAAGTCCACCTGGTCGGCCACACCCATCTGTTCCACCAGCTTGTGCAGTCCGGTGTAGTCACGTACCAGCCGCTTGCGGCCCGCCTCCGCCTGGCAGTCGGCGAGCATCTCGTGCCCACCGTCGATGCCCGCGAGGTCGACGATCCGGTGCCAGGTCGAGTAGTCGTTGGCCACGAAGGCGTCGAGGCCCTCCATCAGCATGTCCAGGAAGTACCTGCGCTGCGGGGCGTCGAGGTGGTGGTAGACCATCTCCGCGAGCACGTGCGAGATGGACGCGTGGCAGTACTCGTCGCGGTTGTGCAGCTTCGCGGTCGTGCTGTTGATCGGCTGGATCGCGGTGTCCTCGGCGAGCAGGTCGAGGTACGCGTTGATGGAGATCTCCGAGACGGTGGCGAAGGCCAGCGTCGTCAGGGACTTCTCCGCGCGCCCGCCGGCCCGGTCCCGCAGTTCCTGGTGGACGCGCGCGGTGTGGGAGAGCGGCAGCGCGGCGTCCGGCAGGGCGTGGCCCCGCCGGCGGCGGGTCACGGCGCTCGCGTTGAGGTGCATGAGCGTGTGGTACTGCTCGTCGACCATCGCCTGGGCCAGCGACAGGTTGAGCGCCTCCCCGCTGAGGCCCGGGTACTCCCCCTCCATGACCAGGGCGAAGGCGGGATTGGCCACCTTCTGCTCGGCCATGACGGTGTGCCGGTTGTACGCGATCCAGGCCCAGCTCAGCAGTTCGGACCGCTTCTCCGGAGCCAGCGCCAGGTAGGTCGGGTGGTCGTGGAAGGGCAGGATCTGCTCGGGGTAGTCGGCCCGCGATGTGTCGAAGAGCTCGTCGAGGTCGGGCTCTTCGCGCTTCACGGTGGCCCGGCGGTGCCAGTTGCCGACGAGTCGGCGGATCACGGCGTTCTCCACCGGGTCGTTCGGGTCGAAGGAAGGGACCCCTTCGGGCAGCGGCGAGCCCTCCATCTCCTGCACGAGGGCCTCGTCGGGAGCGCCTTCAAGGGTGGGGGAGTCTCGGTTCATCACATTCCTCACAGGGAGTACGGGGAGCGCAGGAGTACGGGGACGGCGGTGCCGGCCGGCACCACTGGTGATCGGGCCGCGTCCGGCTGCGGCGGGGGCCGCGCTCGGGACTACTGGAGCCAGTAGCGCGTCAGGTGACGTCGCGCGTCGGTGTAGGAGGAACGGGCGTGCAGCATCCGCTGGTTGTCCCAGACGAGGATCGAGTTCTCCGGGATGAGGACGGACACCTTGTTCTCACGGAAGAACGTCTCGGCCCGCACGGCCAGTTCGGCCCCCAGGGCACCCAACGGCAGTTCCTCGTGCGCCACTTCGGCGTCGACCGGCGGGTCGTAGTGGCCGGCCGTCAGCAGGTTGTAGCTGAACCGGACGATGTCACGGCCCTCGGGGGTGCGCTCCACCACGGGGCGGCGGACTCCGGCCGTACCGGTTCCCCCGGTGTTGTGTCCCACCCAGTCGATGCTCTCGCCGTGCACCACGTCACGCTCGGCCTGGCTGAGCGAGGCGGTGAAGGCGTACGCGTCGGCGAGCTCGGTCTGTCCGCTGCCGCACTTGGCCTGGACCCGGCAGTGCAGGGCGAGATAGCGGGGCGGCGGGTTCCAGCCGGGGGCCTCGGTGTGCACGAGGATGGTGTTGGTGCTCTTGGAGTACCGCCGGTCTTCGAAACCGGGGGCGGCCTTCACCTGGTAGCGCAACTGCCCGTCGTACTGCGGTACCAGTGTGCCGAGGTCACGCAGGGCCTCGGCGGCCTCGTCGTCGGTGGTGACGCCCTCCAGCAGGGTGTAGCCCTGGTCGAGGAGTTCCTTGGTGCGCGGGGTGATGACAGTCGTCATGGTCTGTGCTGCTCCATGTCAGTTCCAGGGTGGGGACGCATGGGCCGGGTGCGGCGGGTGGGGGCGCGGCGCCGTCGGGGAAGGGGGCCGGCAGCCCGGGCGCGCGGCGGATCGCGGCGATCGACGCGGATCGGCCCGGGCTCGTCCATGCGTGGTTCTGCGCGTCGGGCCCGGCCGTACTGCTCGGCCGACCCTGCATGTGTGGGGGGAGGTGACGGAGTGCGCGTCCCGAGGACGCCGTGCGCATGCTCGTCGCGGGGCCGGGGCGTCGGGGTGCCGCTCCACTCCCCCGCGGGGCCGGAGGCTCGGGGCTCAGCTGCCCCAGGTCACATCGTCCGTGCCGTTCAGGCCGGCGGCGGGGCGGGACGTGGTGCCGTCGGGCGCGGACACGACGGACGAACCGCCGGCACGGACCTGCGTGATGGACGGCGGAGTAACACCCGCGAGGGCCGCCTGCGCCAAGAAGAGTGCGCTGAGCGCGATGCAGCCGGAAGCGACGGTCCTGAAAGTCGGGGTGAGGCTCACAGAAGGACCTTTCGGTGAATTGCTTTCTGTACTTTCGGCGAACTACCGGCGTCCGTCAGGAGCGCTTTTGGCTCGTCCCGCCTCGCCGGTACGACTACTCTGCCCACTCGCCGGCCGCTCCGGAAGGGGAATCCGGTGGACGGAACATGTTGTGTCCTATCCCGTCCAGCGGCGCCGGCGAAGCCAGCATGTCCCAGTACTCCGGAATCAGTACGACACCGCAGGAGGCCATCCGGAAGGGCGCCAGCGGGGAATGCCGGGCGAGTGCGCGGGTACAGACGGTCGCGGCCACCCGTTCGGCGACGACCAGGCTGGGGGCGACGAGAAAGAGGCCGAGAACCGGCCCACCCGCGCCGTCCGGAGCCACGCTGACGTGTTCCAGACCGTCGTCGGGGTCGGCGCAGCCCATCAACAGAGCCGCCGCCCCACAGGGCAGCGGCGTCTCCGCGGGCCCGTCCAGACGGACATGTACGAGATACATGGTTCCCCCTTCCCGATCACGTGTGTTCGCGCGCCGGCGCAGTCCACGGCCCGACGGGAGGCAGCCCCCGTGCACCGGCCCGTACGCACAAGTGCCTTGGGATTCAGCACAGTTCATTCGTCCGGAGAACGTCCGGGCCATCTCCTGGAATCGCCTCGGCCGACACTCGTACGGCATCGACGCCCGCAACGGCCACGGTAGTTGCCACCTCGGGGACGTCGGCACCGGGCGGCCCACGAGGGTGGTGCCTGGTCCGGCGACAAGGTGGACGGTTCATGCCCGGGGTCCGGCTGCCCGGGGTGCCGGGAATCGCGCCGATCTGCACTGCGGTGGCCGCAGGGACCGGTGATCCGTCCGGTTTCCGACTGACCATTGATACACCACCAATGAAGACATGGGGACCCTTTTCCGGACGCCACCGCCGAAGCCGGCCCCTCCGCACTTCCCGGCTCCGCCCAGCCCCGGAGCCTTTCCCCTCCATTCGGCCACGCGCCCAACTATGCCCGTTCTGCCCTGTTCTACGACTGGCCGGTGGATGCAGTGGCCGATACCGTCCAGACCCGAAGGGTTGATCCTGTCCGTTCACCGAATGCAATGTGTTCTGCGGGTGCGACGCCGTGAATTCGGCGACACTCCGGAATCCGGCGCGGATCGACGGCACCATCGCGCATCGATTCCCTTTGTGTGACTCGTGTCTTCGAAGTCGCCCGCGGACACGGTGCCCGCGGACACGAGCTGTCCAGAACGATCGGCAGAGACGGTAGCCCTCATGACGCATGCCACAGCCCAAGCGGCACCCGTCCGCCCCTCGCCCCTGGCGTTCCGCGTATTCCTCGGCGGGCAGAGCGTGTCCCTGATCGGCGACGGCCTCGCGATCCTCGCGATTCCCCTGCTCGTCCTCGAAGTCAGCGGCTCCCCCTACGCCGCGGTGATGGCCGCCATCCCCCGTACCGTCGGCTATCTGCTGGTCGGCCTGCCGGCCGGTGCGTTGGTGGACCGGCTGAACCCCCGCAACGTCATGCTGGCCATGGACGTCATACGGTTCGGCATCTTCCTCGTCCTCGCCGTGCTTTCGGCCTCCTCGCACCTGTCGGTTCCGGTGATCCTCGCCCTGGCGTTCGTGGCGGCGGGGGCCGGTGTCTTCTTCGAGACCGCGCTGACGGTGGCGGTGCGCGACCTGGTCGAGGAGGACCGGCTCGTACGGACGAACTCCCTTCTGGAAGCGGCGAATCAGAGCGCGCAGATCGTCGGTCCCGGTCTGGTCGGCGTGCTGTCGGCGCTGTGGGGCCTGCAAGTGGCGCTCCTGGTCAACGCCTGCACGTTCGCCGTTTCCTTCGTCACCGTGCTGCGCGTCCTGGACGGCAGGGACCGCACGGGCCGGGCCGCCACCCCGCCGCTGCGAACGGCCCTGCGGGGCGTGGGCGGGGATCTGGTCCAGGGGTTCCGCTGCCTGCGGTCCCTGCGGGTGGTGCTCGTGGTGACCTGCCTCCAGGCGAGTGCCAATCTGTTCCTCGCCGTCGGCTACCTCCTGGTGTTCTATCTGCGCGACACCCTCCACCTCGGCGCCTCCGCCGCGAGCGCGGTCGTCGCGGCGGGCGGTGTGGGCGGAGTGCTCGGCACCGCGGTGGCGCTCCGGCTCGGCCGCAGGATGCGGCACGAAACGCTCATCGCGTTCAGCGCGGCCTGTCTGGGCACCACGCTGGCCTGCCTCGGCGTGGCGACGTCCCTGGTCCCGCTGCTGTTGTTGAACCTGCTGCTCGGCGGCTCCACCGTGACGGCGGTGGTGCTCATCCGCACCCTGCGCCAACGCCTGGTCCCCCGAGCCCTGTTGGGCCGCGTCACCGCGACGGCCAGGGTGGCCGCGCTCGCCGCGAGTCCGATCGGAGCCCTGGCCGGCGGAGCGCTCACCACGCTCAACCACGGCAACCCGCGGCCGGTGTTCATGGCGGCCGGGGCACTCAGTGTCCTGACGACGATCGCCGCCTGGTTCTTCGGCCTGCGTACCGGATCGCAGAAGTCGCCCGAGGCGGAGCCGGCGCAGGACCAGGGAGCACTCCCCGGCGCGCCCGGCACACCGACGACGGAGGCCGGCCGCACCCCGTGACCGGCCGCACCCCGTGACCGATGGCGTCACCCCGACGCCGTCAGCCGGAGCCCGGCCGTCGCGCCGGGAGCAACTGCCGTGCCTGCGCGGCACCTTCGCGGACCGCGATGTGCCGGGGCCCGGCAGTTGGTTCTTCGCCGTCGAATGAATCACGCCGCGTTTTCCGGGCATCCGGACAGCGGCCCACATCCCGCAAACCGTGATCGGCGGAACTCGACAGGACTCGACAGGAGCGGACCCCGGAGCCATACGGCCGAGGTCCGCATCTTGGTGTGCGCAGCCGTCCTCGGGTGCGCGGCCGTCGTCGGGCCCGCTGACGCCCGGGACGGATTCGGTGACGCCCGAAGGGAGGCAGACCGACAACAGGTGAAGCGTCCGGCAGCGGCGTATGAATTCCGGCCGGCATCGGCCTCCTGGCCGAGGGACGACCGGCCGGGGCCATCTGACGGGCTCTGACCAGGCACGACAGAGACACCCGGCCACTCCTCGCGGCGCCCCGGGGCCGAAAGACGACCTTGACAAGATCACGGACGCAACGGAAGTTCATTCCATGCCCCATGCACCCACCCGAAGTCGCCGCGGCCTGTCCGCAGGACCGCCCAGAGGCTGATCAACCTCGCAGTCACGCGCGTCGCGGAGCTCACCGCGCCGACCCTCCACCGCCCTTCATGGACACGATCACCGATCGGGGGACACTCCTCATGCTGGCCGTACTTGGACTCGACACGGACACCGAACGCGTCTACCGCGCCATGCTGGCCCATCGCGACGACGGGCTGTGCGCGCTGTCACAGCGACTCGGGCTGCCCGAGGACAAGTTGCGCGACTGCCTCGACCGGCTCCACGCCCTCGCGCTCGTCAGACCGTCCGGCCAAGCCGAGTCCGCCTTCCGCGTACTGGGGCCGGAACAGGCCATGAGCCTGCTGCTCTCCCGCCAGCAGGCCGAGCTCGCCGCCCATCAGGAACGCGTCGAAACCGCTCGGGCGGCTGCCGCACAACTCGTCGCCGAATGCTCCTCCTTGCAGGGACCCTCCGCCGGCCTCCACACGGAGGAACTGACCGGCGCCGAGGAGATACGCGACCGCCTCGCCAGGCTCGCCGCCGACGTCCGGCAGGAGATCATGACCCTGGCCCCGGGCGGCGCCCACACGGAGAGCGACCTCGAAGCCAGCCGGGGGCCCAACGCCACCCTGCTGGAACGCGGCGTCACCGTCCGGACCGTGTACCTCGACAGCATCCGCAACCACCAGCCCACGCTCCATCACGTGCAGTGGCTCCGCGAGCGCGGCGGACACGTCCGTACGGCTCCCGGCCTGCCCATCAGGATGATCATCGCGGACCGCAAGGAGGCCGTGCTCCCGCTCGACCCCACCGACGCGAGCAGGGGCGCGGTGGTCCTCACGGGCCCCGGCATCCTCACGGCTCTGTGCGAGCTGTTCGAGAGCACCTGGCACGCCGCCACCCCGCTGGTGCCCACCGTGGAACGCGACCCCGACGGCCTGACCCCGCAGCACCGCGAGGCCCTGCGGCTGCTCGCCCAGGGCTTCAAGGACGATGCCATCGCCAAGCGCCTCGGGGTCTCCACCCGCACCGCGCGCCGCTTCGCGGCGGAGCTCATGGAGGCCCTGGAGGCACACAGCCGCTTCGAGGCGGGCGTCCACGCGGTCCAGAACGGCTGGCTCCCCGCGCACCGCACCTGACGCCCCCCGGGGCGGGCGGGGCGCGCCACCACCGATCCCCGCAACGCGCCGCCCCACGTGCCCAAGTCGGCCACCTCGTAAGCCTGTTGCCGCCGCCGAGCCGCCGTGACCGGTTTCCGTCACCGGCGCGGGCCCAGCAGCCCGTAGCCGACGGGGACTTCAGGAGCCGGAGGTGCAGCCGTCCTGGTCGAGTCGGGTGCGGAGAGTGGAGACGAAGTCCTCGGCGCGGGCCAACTGGACGCGCAGCTCATCGATCTTCCGGACGGCGGCCTGCTCGTACTCCCGCACTCGGCGGACGAGTTCCTGGCGTTCGGCGCCCTCCGCCGGGTCGGCGGCGTCGAGGCGGCCGGTGGCATCCAGCAGGTCGCGCATCTGGTCGAGGGTGAAGCCGAGCGGCTTCATCCGCCGGATGACCATCAGCCGAACGACATCCGCCTCCGTGTAGAGGCGAAAGCCGCCCTGGGACCGGGCGGAGGGGATCACCAGTCCGGTGTCCTCGTAATGCCGGATGGTCCGCAGCGACAGCTCCGTACGCGAGGCGACCTCACCGATCTGCATGTGCTCGCTCACGCGGGCGCCCTTCCTCTTGTGTCACCAGGGGTTGTGTCACCAGGGGGCACAGGCGGCCGACGCCAATCCCTACCCTAACGTTAGGGTAGGGTAAGTGATCGTCGGGGCCGGTCCCAAACCACCCCTCCCCCGGCTCGGGGTGGATTCCTCCCGTGACCGTCAGCCGTGTCGGGGCCGACGATGCCCCCGCCGAGGACCGATGCCGGCAGGAGAGAACGTGCGCATGCCGACGACGAGTTGCGCCGCCTGCCCGCCATGACCCTTCGCCGCACAGCGGCCGTACGTCCTGCGCCTGCGCTCCTGCGACCTCGGGCCGCCGCACTCGGACCGCGGAACCCCGGCCCGGCCCTTCCGCATCTTTCCGCGCGCACCGGTGACGCCCGGCGTGCCCGACCCTGACAGGTACTGCCGCTCTTGTCTGCCTCCACCGCCGCATCCGCCATGGCGCGGATGCGCGGCCTCAAGCCCGAATGGATCTCCGACCCGAAGGTGTGGCGCACCGAGATCCTGGCCGGCCTGGTCGTCGGGCTCGCCCTGATCCCCGAGGCGATCTCGTTCTCGATCATCGCCGGGGTCGACCCGGCGATCGGTCTGTTCGCCTCCTTCACCATGGCCGTGACGATCTCGGTCGTCGGCGGCCGACGCGCGATGATCTCCGCCGCGACCGGTGCCGTCGCCCTGGTGATCGCCCCGCTCAACCGGGAGTACGGCTTCGGCTACCTCGTCGCGGCCGTGATCCTGGCCGGTGTCTTCCAGATCGCCCTGGGCGCGCTCGGCGTGGCGAAGCTGATGCGGTTCGTGCCGCGTTCCGTCATGGTCGGCTTCGTCAACGCGCTCGCGATCCTGGTCTTCATGGCGCAGGTTCCCGAGATGCACGACGTGCCGTGGGCCGTCTACCCGCTGATCGCCGGCGGCCTGCTGCTGCTGGTGTTCTTCCCCAGGGTCAGCAGGGTGGTCCCGGCGCCGCCGTCGTGGTCGCCACTTCCAACCTCGCCGTCGGCGTCGTCGTCGGGTCGATCACCGCGCTGGTGATCTTCGCCAAGCGTGTCGCGCACCTGGTCGACATCACATCGGTCACCGACCCCGACGGCGGCCGGGTCGTCTACTCCGTCACCGGCGAACTCTTCTTCGCCTCCGCCAACGACCTGGTCACCCGGTTCGACTACGCCACCGACCCGGACGAGGTCGTCATCGACCTGTCCGCCACCCACATCTGGGACGCCTCCTCCGTCGCCGCCCTCGACGCGATCGAGACCAAGTACGGGCAGCGCGGCAAGCGGGTCGAGATCGTCGGACTGAACCCGCCCAGCGCCGACCTGCACAAGACGCTCAGCGGCGAACTGACCGCCGGTCACCGACCGGCGACCGCCCCTGGCTCGGCCTGCCTACGCGGTGCCGCGGCATCCGCTCCGGGGGCAGCGGGTCACGCGCCCGATGAGGACATGGCCTCACTGCCCGAGGAGTAACGCCCTTGCCCGGCAGGTTCCTTGATGAGCGACACCACCGACGCGGGAGCCCCCTCCTGCGGACGCCAGCCGGGTTCGTGGAACATGTGGCCCATCCGTGCACGCCAACTGGCCGCCGCCTTCATGTCCTTGACGATGGCCAGGTACTCGTGCGAGGCGACCTTCAGCGGGTTGTACGTCCGGATGTTCTTGGTCAGCCCGTAGACCGGACGTTCGCCCTCCGGGACGAACGTCGCGAACAGGCGGTCCCAGACGATGAGGACTCCGCCGTAGTTCCGGTCCAGGTAGCCGCCCTGCGACGCGTGGTGCACACGGTGGTGCGACGGCGTGTTGAAGACGAACTCGAACCACCGGGGCATCTTGTCGACGCGCTCGGTGTGGACCCAGAACTGGTAGACGAGGTTCAGGGAGTTGCAGAAGGCCAGCACCGCCGGATGCACTCCGACCGCGACCATCGGGAGGAAGAAGAACCCCACGGTGAACGTCATCCAGGGCTGGCGCAGCGAGGTGGTCAGATTGAACTTCCGGCTGGAGTGGTGGACCACGTGACAGGCCCACAGGATCCGGATGACGTGGTGGCTCCGATGGGACCAGTAGGAGAAGAAGTCCTGTGCGATCAACATCAGTGGAAGGGTCCACCACAGCAACGGCACGCGCAGCGGCGTCAGTTCGTAGACGACGCTGTAGATCGCCACGTCCTGGAACTTCCAGAGGAAGCCGAAGAAAAGACTGCCGAGCCCCATGCTGACACTGGTCGCCGCGTCCTTCGCCTCGTACCCGGCGTCCTCGTCGTCGGGATGGCGCCGGACGAGGATGATCTCGATGACGGTGAGCAGCACGAAGGCGGGTATGGACCAGGTGACGATGTCGGGGAGGGTTGACATGAACAGAAAGGGTAGGCCGCCCTCCGAGCGAGGAGTTGGCACTTGTTGCCTGGTCGACGCCCGGTATTGCGGTCACGGCGCCAGGGCCGGGTCGGGCACGACAACCCCTTCGTTCCGCAGGGGAGGATGCCTGCTCCTGGTCCGGTCGGACATCAGGGAGTTCCCGGTGATCGGCTGAGTCCTACTTCCCTACGGGAAGGCTCTCCGCGCTCGCGACGGCACGCAGCGCCCGGGCCGTCGTCGTCCGATGGAGGGTCGGTGCGGCACCGGCGAGAAGCCGCGGGCCGGCCAGGGCGGTGCGGGTTCCGGCGCGGTGGCCGGCGTCGATGTCGCACCGCGAGTCGCCGATCATCCAGGAGGAGGACAGGTCGCAGCCGAGCTCGTCGGCGGCCCGGTGGAGCATGCCCGGAGCGGGCTTGCGGCAGGAACAGGCGATGGACAGACGCGGCACGATACCGGCCACATGGTGCGGGCACAGATAGATGCCGTCCAGCTGGACCCGGTGGCGGGCCAGGAGTTCCCGCAGCCGCCGGTGCATCGGCTCGACGGCGGCCTCGTCGATCAGGCCCCGGGCCAGTCCGCTCTGATTGGTGACCACGATCAGGGCGAACCCGTGACGCCGGAGGGTGCGCAACGGCGGCCCCACGCCCGCCTGGAGTACCAGGTCATCGGGGCGCGACGGATAGTGCCGCGGCTCGGTGAGCGTGCCGTCGCGGTCGAGGAACACCGCCCGCCGTCGCGGGGCCCTGGTGCGTGCCGGGTCGGTCATGGTGCCGGGCTGGTGTCGTCAACAGCGTCGGGCGGGCTCAGCGGCGGGGCGTGCCGGACGGCCGGGCTGATGGTCGCGCCGACCGCCGTGGCGACCATGACGGCCGTGAGGGCGAGGACGGCACCGCGGGGGCCTGCCGCGGTCAGCAGCAGTCCCGCGGCGAGCGAACCGATGGGCATGACGCCCCAGGCGAGGGTCATCGCGGCGCTGGTGACCCGGCCCAGGATGTCGTTGGGGACCAGGAGCGCGGTGTAGCTGAAGATCACGACGTTCCACACGGGGCTGATGAACGAGGTCGCCGCGCCGATCAGGCCGATCCCCAGGGGGTTGGTGGTGAAGAGGAAGAGCGGAAGGAGCGCCGCCCAGATCCAGTTGACCCCGATGATGACCGTTTTGGGGGTGAAGTAACGGTGGCCCTTGACGGCGACGAGTGCACCGGCGAGCCCTCCTCCGGAGTAGATGCCCAGCATCGTGCCGATGGCACTGGGACCGGCACCGTGGCGTTGGGCGAGGACGACGACCGTCAGGACGAGCGCCTGAAAGACCATGTTCGTCACGGTGATCAGCAGGACCGCCGTCCGGATCAGCGGGTGGCGCCAGATCCACCGCAGGCCCGTCAGCGTCGCCTGCCACAGCGGCTCGGCCGGCGCGGTCGTCCTGCCCTGCAGGTCCTTGCGGAGGAACAGGAGCGCGATGGAGGCGGCGGCGTACGAGATCGCGTCGGCCAGGAAGGGCAGGGCGCGGTCGATTCCGAAGAGCAGCCCGCCCAGCGGCCCGCCGGCCAGCGCCGCGCCCCGGCTGCGGGCCTCGTTCTGGGCCACGGCGGCGGGCAGCAGCACGGGTGGCACGATCCGGGGAAGGGCCGCCGTCTCCGCCACGCTGAAGAACACGAAGCACAGCCCCTGGACGAACGCGACGACGATGAGCTGAGCGACTGTCAGTAGCCCGAGCCACAGGGCGATCGGCACGGTGGACAGCGCGAGGCCGGCCAGGATCTCGCTGGTCAGCAGAATCCGGTGGCGGTCGTACCGGTCCACGAGTGGCCCGGCCGGCAAGTAGGCGATGAGGAAGGGCAGGGTGCCTGCGGCACCGACCAGCCCCGCGTCGGCGGGCGAGCCGGTCGTGGCCAGGACGAGCAGCGGCATCGCTGTCGAGCTGATCCGGGCGCCGAGCGTGGAGACGACCTGACCGCTCCAGAGGGTCAGGAAGTCTCGGTTGCGCCACAGCGATGGCGCGCCGCCCGTGGAGGTCACGACGTCCGCGCCGGGGCGGGGGTGCTGACGGTTGAGCAAGGCGGTGTACTCCTCGTCGAAGGTCTTTCCCGGAGCGCTTCACCTACGGACGACGTGCCCCGAGAGCAACCGCCGCCACCTCGATGGCCGTCCCGGCCGACTCCGACCGGCCGACGCCGACTCGACCCGATCACTCGTCGGACCGGCCGAGAGCAGAAGATGTGGATGTCTCAACTTCGTTGAGAGACATGTCAGTTGGGATGCCCCATGGCCGCGCGGCATCCGGATTCCCCGGTCATCGACGAGACGGCGCATGGGCCTTCATCAGGTCCCGCAGGTGGTCGGCCGCGTGAGCCGTCTCGACAAGCAGGCCCGACGGCCTGCAATGTGGCTCCAGTGTGAGGTAGCCGTCGTAGCCCACTGCCGCCAGGCCTGTGATCATCGTCGGCCAGTCCAGTTCCCCCGTGCCGAGGGACGTCGTGTCGTACGCCCTGCCGTGATCGGTGTAGCGGACCCAGCCCTCGCGGGGGGTTTCGAGCGACGCTCGGCGTACGTCCTTCACATGGGCGTAGCGCACCCAGGGCAGCAGCAGGGGCAAGGCGTCACGGCCCGGGGAGACGTCCGCGCAGAGGAAGTTCGCGGCATCGAAGTTCAGGCCGAACCAGGGCGAGCCCACCCGGGTGAACAGTGCCGCCAACGCTGTCGGCCGCCTGGTGATGTCGGACCCGAGCGGGTCCCACCCGAACGCGTCGAACTCGTTCTCCAGGACCACCACCACCTTCTGAGCGGCGGCATGGTCGAGGACCGGGGCCAGCGCGTCGGCGTATGCCGCGATCGCCCGCTCGTCGTCGACTACCGGTGCGTGGCCGAAGTAGGTGTTCACCCGGCTGGCGCCGGTTCGTGCCGCCAAGGTGATCGCCTCGTGAAGCAGCGCGACGCCGTCCGCACCGCCCGCGCCGTACAGATGACTTGGCGTCGACACGCAGGCTATGGACAGCCCGGCACGGTCGAGCTTGTGGAGCGCGGCGTCGACACCGTCCCGCCGGCCGTTCTTCGGATACCAGAATTCCACCGCGTCGCACTGAGCGGACCTGGCCATCTCGATGAGGCCGTCCACACCGTCGGCGTCCGTGAATTCGGTGCCGGAAACCGCTATCGACATGCCGCGCTTCGTCGCTTCCCGCATCAGGACTCCCTTCTGCTCTCTGTCCCTGAACCCGCTCTGCTCTCTGTCTCTGGAACCCGTCACCCGTCACCCGTCACCCGTCACCCGGCGAGGATCGCTCCCAACCGCTTGCCGAGCGCGAGCGTCGTCATGGACGGGTTCGCCGCTCCGGTGCGTGGCATCACCGACGGCCCACACGCGTACAGACCCGCGACGGCGGTGAACTGGTGCTGCTCGTCGAGGACTTCGCCGAAGGCCAGTGTGCCCGCCTCGTGTTGCTCGGAGCCGAGCGGGAAGCTATAGGTGAGGGGTTTCGGTGTGCGGACCGCCGTCAGCCGGGCGGCCAGGTCGGGCGATCCGTGCCGCGGCGAGAACCGGAGCGGCTCGGCCGGGACGCCGAGCAGCCGCGCCATCTCGGACCACAGCTCGCCCAGCAGGCGCCGCTGCGTGGCGAGCACCGGCGCATCGGCCGCGTCCAGCGGGGCGTGCACCGCCGTCGGCCAGGGCCATTCGCCGGCGTCCCGGCCGGTGCAGCGCACCTGGCTGTGCGGGCCGCGGACTTGCTCGCCCATGGTCCAACTGTCCATGTTCACCTGGCCGTTCACACCTTCGCTGAAGCGCACGAACTGGTTGGACCGGCCGTCGGCGGTGCCGGTCCGGTGGTAGACGTGGCCGTCGTGAGCGGCCGCCCGCACGGCATCGGGGAGCCGATCGGCGTCGAAGGCGACCGTGAAGCCCTGCGAGATCTTGTCCACGAGCCCCGGCAGCTCACGCGGCGCCGCGGCGTCCGAGGCGGCCAGAGCCTGGATCGCCAGCCGGCTGTTCATGACCGTACCGGCGGCCAGCACCACCCGGTTCGCCCGCAGTTCGCGCGGCTCACCGTCCTCGGTGCGCACCAGCACACCGGTCGCCCTGCCGTCGTCGACCCGGACCCCGAGCACATCGTGCTCGGCGAGGATCGGCACACGGCGCACCCTCGGGTCACCGTCGTCCTCCCACCAGGCCAATGGACTGAACGCGCTCCATCCTCCGGCGGGTTCCGGGCGGGTGGCGTGCGGTGTGCGGTCGAAGTCCAGTGCGCCAAGGGTCAGTCCGGGAGCACCCGGAGGCTCGGCGCCCCAGCCGACCATGTCGTCGACGACCCGCTGGTACAGCGACGGCCCGCCGTCCCACGTCTCGGTGAGTTCGGTGACGACTTCCTTCGGCCACTGCTCGGAGAGGGCCCATGGCTCGACGGGCAGCAGTACGCCACCCCAGTAGAGCGAGCGTCCGCCGACGCGGCGGCGCAGGCCCGCCAGGTCACCGTAGGCTCCGTCGTCACCCTCGTAGGGGCGTCGGAAGTCGGGGTCGGACTCCGGTCGCAGCCAGAGCCGGAGCGCTTCGTCCGAGGTGTGTTCGGCCTGGACGTGTGCGCGGCCCCGGTCGGGCCCGGCCTCCAGCACGGTCACGGACTCCCGGCCCCTTCGGCCGAGTTCCGCCGCCACCGCGAGGCCGGCCATTCCGGCGCCGACCACGAGTGTCTCCACTTCGGCCAACGGTTCCACAGGCACCCCATCGTCGTGCGTAGTCCGAGTTGTTGAAGTCCGAGCACGGTCGTGGCCGCCCCCGGCCGGTGCGGTGACGGCGGTGAGGACTCCGGCGGAGCGACGACCGGCCGAGGGTGCGCACCTGGGCAGGGCGCCTTCGCGCGGGGGGAGTCACACCGGGCACGGTTGCTCCCGGCCCACCGTCATCGTGGGCTCCTGGCTGCTGGGCAGTTCCAGCTTGTAGGGGTAGGCGCCACGGGTCAGGTCGAAGGTGTCCGTCCCTCCGGAGGCGAGTTCGCCGACCATCGCGGCGGTCAGCAGGTGCCCCGGTGAGTCGCGGGCGTGGCCCGGGTCGTAGGCCGCCCGGTAGGCGTAGTAGGTGCGCTCGTGCAGGAAGCCGAACCATCCGGCGAGCAAGGTGTCGTCGAGCCACAACTCGTGTATGCGCGCGGTACTGGAGGGCTCGGCCGCGATGGCCGCATACGTCCGGTCGACCACTCCCCCGTCGAACGGCGCGACGGTGTCGGGCCGTTCGCCCCACTGTCGCGTGTGCAGCTCTATGAAGTCAGGCAGTCTGGCGGCGACCCGATCCGGCGTGTCCGCACAGGTGAGCCGGAGCGTGCCGAGACGCTCGATGCGGCGGCGCTTTCGCCGCATGTCCCTCCGCTCACTGACGCGTCGCACGATGTCGGGGTCGGTCAGGTCGAGCCGGAAGACGGTGTCCGAGGGCCGGGGCGTGGCGCCCAGCTCGGACACGGCCCGCAGCAACGGACCGCCGAGAAGCAGGTTGCTCAGCTCCAGCCGGGCACCGAACTCCCGCTGACACCGGTCGATCGCGTCGGCCAGCCCGGCTATGTCCGGCTCCGGTGCGGTGGACGAGGCGTCGTCCACCGCCGCGACCTCGTTGTAGTCGGCCCAGGGCCAGGACAACGGGCGCAGGAGCGCGGTGTCGGCGTCCCGGTGCAACTGCAGGCCGACCACCAGGGTGGGCCGGTCGGTACGTGTCACATGGACCAGCACCGGGGTCGTGCCCTCCGCGTCCGCGGCCTCACGGATCCATGCCCGCCACCAGCCCGCCGTCTGGAAGGGCGTCCGCGCCGAGAGCCGGTGCGTGTCCAGGAAACGCGTTGCCGCCCGTGCCCCGTGCTCGAAAGCGACGCCGTTCATCCGGCGCGTCCCTTCCACCCCAACGCCTGTGCCACGGCGGGCGGCAGAGGCGCTCCGGCCGCGGCCACCCCGCGGCCGCGCTCCCGCAGCACTGTCATGACGCCGCCTTGGCCACGTCCTCCACCGTGGTCCTGAACAGCCGTGCCGCCGCCTCGATGGTGTCGTCGTCGGCGTCCACGTCGATGCCCACGCCGCTGCCGAGATAGGAGTCGACCACCCCGACACTCAACACGATGCTGCGGCTGAGCAGGTCGTCCGTGCGCGGCAGGCTGCCGAGGGGATACGAGCGCCGCACGACGGCGCGATCCGGCCTGCGCGGCGCGGAATCCGCCGGGGCGACCAGGTCCGGCCGCAGCTGGGACATGTTGGCGTAGTTGTGTTTGCCGGACCGGCTCAGGGTGATCGTGCCGAGCCGGGCCGCCACCTCGTCGGCCATGGCCGCGGATGCGAAGGTGTACCCGAGCACCGTGGCGCAGTCGCCGTCCGGATCGTGCAGTTTGCGACGCGTCACCCCGGGCAGATCGCCGATCGCGTCCGCGAACCTGTCCCGGTTGGCTCGCAACGTCCGCAGAATGTCCGGCAGTTTGCGTACCTGGGCGAGCGCGAGCGCACCGGTCAGTTCGTGCATCCGCAGGTTCAGACCGAACAGCGGCGGCCCGTCGGTGACACCCAGCCGCAGCGGCGCGGCGCCGTGGTCGTGCAGGGCGAACGCCGTCTCGTACAGCTCGGCGTCATCGGTGAGCAGCACGCCGCCGTCGCCCGCGGTGAAGGTCTTGAAGACGTTGAGACTGAACGCCCCGAACCCACCGACCGTACCCAGATGGCGGCCGCGGTAGGTGCCGCCGCCGGCTTGCGCGCAATCCTCCACGAGTAGCAGCCCGTGCTCACGCGTGACCGCGTCCAGGGCGTCGAGGTCGCACGGCGCTCCGAGCATGTGCACGGCGATCACCGCCCTCGTACGTGACGTGATCTTCGCGGCCACGTCCTCCGGGTCGAGCAGCAGCCCCTCGTCGATCTCGGCGAGCACCGGCTCGGCCCCCGTATGGACGACGGCGGCGATCGAGGCGATGAAGGTGTAGCCCGGCACGATCACCTCGTCGCCGGGACCTATGCCTGCGGCGAGCAGCCCGGCGTACAGGGCACTGGTGCAGCTGTTCATGCCCAGGCAGTGGCGTGCACCGGTGAGGGCACGGAATTCCTGCTCGAACAGGGACACCTTCGACGGCAGCGCGACCCCGTCGTGGTCGTCGAAGCGGTACCGGCTCAGCTCTCGTTCCCTTACGACGCTGAGCAGTTCGGCCTCTTCCTCCGGGCCGATGCGGGAAACTCCTGGTCCTGCCATGGCGATCCCTCCCTCGTCTGACTCTGTCCTGTTATCGGCGGCCGACCGCTGCCCGTGCCGGCTCCGACGGCGGCCGGCCGGCCAGGTCGCCCGGTACGAGATCCATCAGCAGAGCGTCCCGCCAGGCCTCGCGGTGGCGTTCGTACGCCCTCATCCGGCCGACCGACCGGAAGCCCGCCTTCTCCAGGCAGCGCACGGCAGCCGCGTTGTCGGCGGGCGGCGCGGCAGTGACGCGGTGCCCGTCGGCAGCGAAGACGGACCGGGCGAACAGGCTCAGCGCCCGGGTGGCGATCTCCCGGCCCCGGTCGGCCGGGTCGCACACCGCAAGCGCCTCGATCCGGATGTGGTCGAACTCCGGGTCCTCCTCCTTGCGGTACTCCAGGAAGCCGACGGAACGACCGCGTTCGAGGATCACCAGGCAGCGCTCGTGCTGGAATCTGCTGAGCACCCCGTCGCTGGGCTCCAGCGCCCGCCACGCCTGCACGTCGGCATCGCCGAACGTCCGGCGGAACAGATCGAGGTCCTCCGGTATCGCCCGCCGCAACCCGATGCCGCTCTCGTCCACCTGGTCGTCCTCGACGACGGCGGCGCCGGGCCGCACCGATGCCCGCTCGCCCGCCGCGATCAACTCCTCCAGCAGATCGACCAGTTCGGCGGCCTGCTCGGGGCTCGGGTCCGGTACGACGCGGCAGGTGGGCGCCGCGAACGCCTCGGCGGTCAGGAAGGGGTGGTGGCCGAGAACCAGCAGGGGCCGTCCGGTGTCCAGGGCGAGGCCGATCTCGGTGAGGGTGCCGTAGCGTCCCTCGAACGCGATCATGCCGTCGCCGCACCAGTTGAGGATGTTGCTCCGGGCCAGGTCCATCGATGTGGGCAGCGCCCAGGTGGTCCCGTCCTCGGCGTCGGCCAGGCGGTTCCACTTCAGCAGTGCGAGGGTGTCGCCGCCGACCGCCCGGCAGCCCTTGTTGGCCGCGGCCGCCACGCCTCCCTCGCCTCCGCTGATCAGGCCGTAGCCGCGCCGGGCGAGCTCTTCGCCGACCTTTTCCGCGAGGCGCAGCACGTCCGATCCCGCGTTGCCGGGCCGGCCGCCGAGGACCGCGATCGCGCGTCGGCGGGTCATTTGACCACCTTCTGGTGACTCAATTGCCGCACACTCCACTCCAGTTGGTCCAGTTCGATCAGCACGTCGGCCGGCCGCACATCGGCCGCGCAGGGGGCCGGGCAGCCGGTGTAGTAGCGCCGGCAGGTGCCGTTCGGCTTCATGTAGGAGCACGTCAGGGCGAAGGCGCTCTGCACGATCCGCGAGACCTCGGGGGGCGCGGCCGGTGACCAGATGTCGCCGTCGGTCGCCAGGTAGAGCGTGACCACCGGGCACCCCAACGCGGCGGCCAGGTGCACGGCCAGCGTGTCGTTGCTGACCAGCACGTCCAGTCCCGCGATCCAGTCGCGCAGGGCTTCGAGCGAGTGCAGGAACACCGTGTCGGTGACGCCCCGCTCCGAGGACAACCGCCGTGCCAGTGCCTGCTCGTCCGGGGCGCGGCCCACCGCCACTTCCACGTTCAGGCCTCGTTCGTTCAGCTGCGTGATCAGAGCCGACCAGTCCTGTGCGGGCCAGCGTTTGACCTCGGCACTGGCACCGACGTAGCAGCCCACCACCCCGGGGCGGGGCTGCCGCCGCTCGGCCAGCCAGGCAGGGCGGGTCAGGTCGACCGGCACGCCGTGCGCGCGCAGGAGACTCGCGGCCTGCTCACCGAAGGGCAGCCGCTGCGGGCGGTCACCCAGCTCGTGCAGATCCCAGCACTCGACGCCCCGTTTCGCCGCCTCCGCCCGGAACTCGAAGTAGTTGCCGTCCTCGTCGGCGGACTCCATCCTGAGGTTGACGACCAGGTCCACACCTTCGCGTTCGACGAAGTCCCACAGCTCCCGCCGGTGGGTCGGCAGGAATCGTCGCCACAGTGCCGGGAAGGTCCCGGAGGCACCCCGCATACCGGCTGCCCCGCGCACCCATGCGGTGTCGAGTGCGACGTTCGGGGCCATGAAGTAGCGCCATCCCGGGTGGCTCCGCTCGAACGCGGCCAGGAGCGGTGCGGCGATGATCCCGTTGCCCACGCCTTCGTTGATGACGGCCATTGCCGTGCGCATGCTTGCCCTTCCAAGTCGGCGTCCAGGGGCCGGTCGACGGCCGGCCCGGGTCGTGCGGCGTACGGGTCGTGCGCCATACGGATGGCGGTGGCGCGGGCGCGGCCGTCATCGACCGGGCCGACCGGCGCGCCACGGACGACGCGCCGGCCACCGGCTCACGGCCGGGCGCTCAGCCGGCTGAGGAGCCGGGGAGTGGCGAGCCGGTCGAGGTACTCGGGCTCGCTGTGTGCCCGCTCGATGGCGGGACGGAGGTCCAGGAGGTAGCGCATGGAGTCCACTTCTTTGAAGCCGACCCCCAGTTTCGCGGCCAGACGGGCGTAGAGCTTGCGCGCGGGACTGTTGTCCGGCTCGGTCTCGCCCTCGGCGAATTCGTAGCCGCGCCGCATCGCCTCGACGAACGACGAGGCGACCAGGAGCGCCCCGATGCCACGGCTGCCGCGCAGGGCCTCGGTCACGTAGACGTCGTGGATGTACGCGACGTTGTCGGCGAACTGGAGGTTCGGAATGGGGTCCACCATCGCCAGCCCCACGGCGACCCCGTCCTCGACCGCCACGATCTGGAAGGTCGCCTCATGGCCGACCAGGCCCTCGAAGAAGGTGCGCGTACTGTCCAGGTCGACCTCCTTCCCGCAGTCGTGCTGCTGCTCGACAATCAAAGGCATGAGCATGTCCAGTTGGTCCTTGCTCAGCACGACCGTCTCAATACTCACGTGATCTCCATCCCTGCGGTGATTCCATCGATCGACTGCATCCGTGCCCCGGCTGACGTGCCTTCAGCTACGGTCGTTCGTGTGTGTGAAATGCCGGTACAGCTCGTGGGCGGCGTTCCGTAGGTCGCCCGGGCCCGGCCGGGGGCGCGCCGGAAGGGACGCGTCGAGCGCGGACATGTCGGCGCAGGTCCAGTACTGGTACCGGCCGATGTGGGGGTTCGGTACCAGCCGCACGTTCAGCGGTGAATTCGTGAACTCCGCACACCAGCGCAGCAGTTCGGCGAAGCTCGTCGCATGGCCCGATCCGAGGTTGAAGACGCCGCGGGGCGCCGTCGGGTCCGCCATGAGGACACAGGTCCGTGCGACCGTGGCGACGGGGATGTAGTCCCGGCACGCTTCCAGGGTGTCGGCGAAGAGCGTGAGCGGCTCCTGCCGGGCGGCGGCGAGGAGCAACTGGCCGATGATGGAGGCCATCGCCTTCTTGTGCCGCTCCCCCGTGCCGAAGACGTTGGTGAACCGCAGTCCGGCCCACCCCGGCCCGCCACCGGCGGTGAACCGCGTGGACATGTGGGTGTCGAACCGGGCCTTGGAGCGGGCGTAGGCGTTCAGCGGGCCGGAACACGCGGCGGACCCCAGTGCGGATTCCGGCAGCGGCCGCCGTTCGGCGATCTCGCCGTAGACGCTGGACGAGGACGCATAGACGAAACGCGTACCGCTGCGGTCGCAGGCGTCGGCCAGCGCCGCGGGGCCGGTGATGTTCGTCTGCTCCAGCGCCTGCCAGTTGTCCTCGACCGTGCTGCTGATCGCGCCGAGGTGCACCACGGCCGTGAACCGCCCGGCCGCCACCGCCCCGAGCACCGCCGGATCGTCGAAGGAACCGGTGTGCACGGTGGTGTCCCGGCACAGATCGGTGGGCGGGGTGGTGAGGTCCACCGTGGTCACCCGGTACCCGGCGCTCAGAAAGGCCCGCGCCACATGCCGCCCGATGAAGCCGGCCGCCCCGGTGACGAGCACGCTCTGTTCACTCACGCCTGCCGCCCTTCTGGTCCGGTTCGTGTGTCCTGACGGGGAGTTGCCGTCGCGGGTGGGGGGAAGGGCGTCGCGTCATCACCGGGTCCTTGCCGATTCGATCAGGGACGACGTCGACCAGCCGGCGACGAAGGGCACGACGACGGTCCGTCCGCCCAAGGAGCCGACCAGCTTGTCCTCCGGAATGTCCATGCCCGCGTAGTCGCCGCCCTTGACCCAGATCGACGGCCGCAGCGCGCGGATGGCCTCTTCGGGGGTGTCCTCGTCGAACACGAGAACGGCGTCCACCGAGGACAGTGCTTCGAGTACGAGGGCGCGTTGGGCCGCCGGCACGATGGGCCGTGAGGGGCCCTTCAGCCGGGTCAGCGAGTCGTCGCTGTTCATACAGACGATGAGGCAGTCACCCAGCCGGCGCGCCTGCTCCAGGAGCCGGACGTGTCCCGCGTGCAACAGGTCGAAGCACCCTCCGGCGGCGACCACCGTGCCGCCCCTGGCACGGACCGCACCGGCGAGCTCGACCGGTCCCTGCGCGCCCGCGACGGGACCTGCGCCCGGGGCTCCCGGCAGGGGTGAATCGTCCTCGGGCGGGAGGTCCAGGGACCTGGGACCGCCCGCAGCGACGTACGCCGATGCCGCTTCCACCGCCGAAGCCACCGCCTCGCTGGGCAGCTGGCCGCGAGCCATCATGGTGGCCAGGTGACCGGCGAAGAAGTCGCCGGCGCCGCAGGGATCGGCCGTCACTCCCGCGGCGACCGTCGTGGGCACGACCAACGGCGGCAGATCCGCATCGGCCAGCAGGACGGCACCGTGCTCGTGCCGGGTGAGCGCCACCTGGACCGGTCCCCACTCCCGGGCCACCGCGCGCGCCGCCTCGATGTCGTCGGACAGGGTGTCGCCGCCCTCGAAGGAGGCGACGAACCGGGCTTCGCGACTGTTGGGGGTGACCACCGCGGTGTGGGAGACCGGCGCCGCACCGCGCGGATGCGGGTCCCAGACCAGGGGCGAAAGCCGGGCCGCCTCGGTCAGTACGGCACGCAGGTCCGGGTGCGCTGCGACGCCGCGACCGTAGTCGGAGACCAGGACGGCCCCGGCCTGGGTCAGTACGCGCCGCGCGTCGTCCAGGGCCGTTTCGGCAAGCCGCCCGACCGGGGGGCAGACGTCGTGCTCGTCCAGCATGACCACGGTGCGCCCGGCCGCACGGATGCGTGTCTTCACCGCGGTCGATCCGTCCAGCCCGAGGTCGACCACCTCGACCCCCGCGTCGTCCAGGAGCGCGCGCAGCTGGTCGGCGGCCGCGTCCCGGCCCAGCGCGGTGACGAGGGTCACCGGCCCCTGCCGCGCGCTCAGCACGGCGGCCAGTGCGGCACCGCCCGGGCGTACGTGGGTGGTGCCGCCGGTCACGACCAGGGCCGGCTCGTCGGACGCGACCCGCTCCACCCGCCCGAGGTGGTCCCGGTCGAGGAAGGCGTCGCCGACCACCACTACGTGCGTACGGTCCCCACGTGCCGCGGTCGGCCTCAGCCCCTCAACAGCCTTGCCCGAAGCGGCAGATGGGGCGGGCGTGGGCAACGACGTGGACGGCACGGCAGCGGCGGCGCCGTTCGTGACGGAGTCGTCCCGGGCGGCAACCGCGGCGTCCATGGCAGCGCACATCAGGTGGATCGCCACGAGATGACACTCCTGCACCGTGGACACCGCCCGCGCCGCCACGGCCACCGCTTCGTCCACCACCTCTGCCAGCGGGTTGGGCGCCGGTCCGGTCAGCGCCCAGGTCGCCGCGCCGGCCTCGTGTGCGGCCTCCGCGGCGCGCAGCAGGTTGGTGCTGCGGCCCGAGCCGGACATGAGCAGCACGATGTCGCCGGGGCGGGCGTGCGCCCGGACCTGCCGGGCGAAGACCTCTTCGTAACCGTAGTCGTTGCTGATCGCGGTGACCGAGGACGTCTCGGCGTGCAGCGACAGCGCGGACATCGGCCGGCGTTCCGTCTCGAACCGGCCCACCAGCTCGGCCGTCAGGTGTTGGGCCTGCGCCGCGGACCCGCCGTTGCCGGCCACCAGCAGGCGTCGCCCTTCACCGCCCAACTGGGCAAGGCGCACGCCCCAGTTGGTGACGCGGGACAGGTCGAGTTCGGGCAGGGCAGTGGTGAGCTGCCTCAGGTGGTCGGTAGCCGTCGAGGTGTCGGCCGTCATGCCGGTGCTCCTACTGTTGGGCGCCCCAGGAAGTCGTTGAGTTCGATGGTGTGACGGTCGGGGTCGGCCACGAACGCCACCGTCTCCTGCTCGATCCGGTACGGCTCGGCGATCACTCGGTAGCCGAGCGCGCGGATGTGTTCCACCAGTGCCGGGACGTCGGCGACCCGGAACGCGACGTGGTGGGTCGGGTGCGGGTCCGGCACGAGGTCTCGCTGCTGCCACAGCTCCACACCGGCCGGCCTGCCGTCCGGAGCCATCTGCAGGATGACGCGATCGGCCAGCTCGTATCGCACGACACTGGACAGTCCGAGCGCGTCGGCGTAGAACCGCTCGGCGACATCGATGTCGGCCACGTCCAGTCTGATGTGGTCGAAGGCCGTGACCGAGGGGGCATCGTGCACACGATCCGGCGACGCGCCGCCCATATCGCGGTCCTCCTTCGGGAACGACGGATCTTCTCCATCCGACGAGGCCACATCCGATGTGACGGAGCCGGGTTTCTCTGAGTCCAAGTCGCCCTCCGGTTACAGGCTGACAGGGAGCGGACAGACGGCGATGGGTGAGGTGGTGCGCGCCGTGCGGACGCGTGGTCGCCCCAGGGCATCAGCTGGGAACGGACACGGCCGGCGGGTCGAATCGACCGTGCTCTGCTGGTGGAAGAAGTGGGTTGTTGTTGGTGCGTGGTGTCGAGGACATAACTCTAAGCACTCAAGTGGACTGCGGTTGACCGGAGTTGCGCAGTACATGCTCGATGTTGCGAGGTGCCGGATGTGCGGCTCGGCAATGCGGGGCGATGCCCTCGCAACATCGGCCGGGGACTGCGCAACTTCCGTCAACCGCAGTTCACTTGAATCCATAGAGTTGGACAGCGGGCGTCCAGGTGACTTTGCCGCCGAGGGACCTTCATCAAGGATTCTTCGGCGAACCGGCCGATCCCCTCCCCTTCTCCCTGGGGCGATTGCGTCTCCTCTCCCGGGAATTTCCCGGAACACATCCGCGCGAGGACCGGCCACACCCTTTCGTGTCCCGTTCACCTCTCGATCGACCGTTGTCCGTGGGCCGCAAGCACGGACCCGACGAACCCAAGACGGAGAACCACCGTGTCGACAGCTGACCTCCCGCCACATCTCGCCGCGTGGCAGTGGCCCGCGGCTCCGCACACCGATGACCCGCACTGTCGGGTGGTGATCGTCGGAGGCGGGCTCGCGGGCCTCGAAGTCGCCCGGCACCTGGCCGCGCTCGGTGTCGACGACGTCCTGGTCGTCGAAGCCGGACCGGCGCGGGATCTGCTGCACATCAACTCCGCGCACGATCCCGACCAGGCGCTGCGCACGTTCCTCGATCCCGCCGGGGACCCGCACTTCCAGCGCTCCTGGACATCGGCATCCGCCCCGCACTACGCCGGCAGCGCGGGCCTGCGCCGGCGCCTCGGCGGCCGTTCCCTGTACTGGTACGGCGCGGCCCTTCCGGTGGAGGACTGGGCGCTGACCGACTGGCCCGAGTCGATCGTGACGGATCTGCGCGGCTCCTGGCAGGGCGGCAGACCGCTGTACGAACGGGTCGCGGCCGACCTCGGAGTGGATCCGGCCCCGCTCGTTTCGCAGCAACTCGCCCTGCAGGTGGGTGAGTTCCGTCTGGTTCGCACTCCGCAGGCCGAAACCCGGTTCGGTGACAGCGGCCGCTGGTACGCGTATTCGCCGCTTGACCACTGGCGGCACCCCGTGTCGGGCGCCGCGATCGAGGGCCCACCCGGCATCCGGTTCCTGTGCGGCACCGAGGTCCTCTCGGTCGACATCGGGGACGGACAGGCCCGCGGAGTACAGGTCCGGGACGCCGGCTCGAACGGCGCGGGCCGCCGCATAACCGCGGACTCGGTCGTCTTGGCGGCGGGGACCATCGAGAGCACCAGACTGGCCATCCAGGCGCTTCAGGTGGCCGACCCCGGCCGCACGCCCCGGCTGGACGGGCTGACCGACCACATCGTCCAGGGCTTCTTCCTGCGCGTGCGGGACTCGGCCGACGCCGACGCGGCCGACCGTGAATCCCGCGGCGAAGGGGCGTCCCGTGGGCCCCGGGATGTCGCACCGGGCTCGTACATCACCGCATGCGACGACGGAGTCCGGTCCAACCTGTTCGTCACCGTCGAGCGGCCCGAACCCGGCGTCGTCCAGTTCGACGTGCGGCTCACCGGCGAGCAACTGCCCACGGCAGGCAGCCACGTCACGTGCGAGCCGTCCGGGGACTTCCCGTGGCGCACCACCGTCACGGCGGAGCCGGCCCCACCGGACCGTGACGTCATCGAGCGCCAGCGCACGGTGCTGGGCGAGGTCTGGAGCCTGCTGGCCGCCGACTTCGGCCTCGCCGCGGAGCCCCTGGTCTTCGACGACTTCGACCACCCGGTCCGCACGAACGCCTTCGTACTGCCGGAGTCGATCGGCGCCGAGGCCTCCGAAGGGCCTTTCACCTGGTCGAGTCTGCTGGGCACCGAGGACCACGAGGGCTGCACGCTTCGGCTGGGGGACGTGCTCGACGAGCACCACGCGTTCGCCGCCGTCCGGGGCCTCTACGCCTGCGGACCGGCGACCTTCGCCCGCATGGGCGCCGCCAATCCCTCGCTCACGACCCTGGCCCTCGCACGGCGGCTGGCCCACATCCTGGCCGCCGCTCCCGACCGGCAGGCCCGCCCGGCGACAGCGACAGCGACAGCGACAGCGACAGCGACGGTGGACGCGTGATGATCACGGACAAGCGCGTGCTGGTCACCGGAGCCTCGAAGGACATCGGCCGCGGCATCGCACTGGAGCTGGCCAGGCAGGGAGCCACCGTCGTCGGCACCTACAACACCGGAGCGTCCGACGCGGAGGAACTCCTTTCCCTCGGCATCAAGGAAATGGTCCACCTCAATTTCCGTGACCGGGAGGAATCCGCCGCGGCACTCGGCCACCTGGCATCGAGCGGCCCGTTCCACGGGATCGTGAACAATGCCGCAGTGATCGAGTTCGCTTCCTGGGAGTCGAGCCTGCACTCCTGGGACGGGGTTTTCGACGTCAACGTCCGCGGCCCACTGGCCACCACGATCGCGCTCGCCCCCGTCATGCCGCCCGGCAGCTCGATCGTCAACATATCCAGCACGGCGGGCGCGTTGGGCTCCTTCGATTCACTGGCCTACTCGGCGAGCAAGGCCGCGCTCACCAACCTGACGAAGAGCCTCGCCAATGTGCTCGGGCCGTCCGGAATCCGGGTCAACACCGTCTCGCCCTGCCACATCGACGCCGACGCACCCACGGAGTCGGCCGGATTGACCCCGCTGCGGCGCAATGGTTTCCCCGACGACATCGCCTCGGTCGTGGCATTCCTGCTCTCCGAAGACGCTCGATTCGTCACGGGCACCGACATCACCGTGGACGGCGGCTATACGGCCGCGGACGCCCTCGCGAAACGTGCGTACGAGGTGGGCTGAGCGGTCCACGGCATCTTGCGGTGAACCCGACGGCCGGACCGGTCGGGGGATCGCACGCATCGCCATCCGTGCGATGGGCCGGAACCGGGCCCTCCGGGCCGGTTTCCGGTCCAGCTGGCCGAATTGATGAGTACGGGCACCGGCAGGGCGCTGACCGGGACGGAATCGCACCGGACGCGTACGGGACGGCGACACCTCCGCCGAAGTGCGGCCGAGAGCGCTGAGCACTCGCCCCGGAACTCGGCGACCGGGCCTCCCACCGGGGCCCGTGGAGCAATCGGCCCGCTGGCCGAATCGGCACAAGGGGTGGCCCGAAAGCCCTCCCCGCCATCCGGCCATGTTTTCTCGCCCGTGGCCGATCGGGTCCGGGCAGCGGTCCCCCACCCGCATCCTGAGCGCCGATGACGAAGGCATATCCGTCACCACCTCGGACGGGACGATCAGCAGCACCTTCACGAACGGACGACGCCTGCCGCCGCAACGGCGTGGGACCACGAGTCGAACTGGCCAATTGGCCGACGACAACGGTGAACTTCGCGCCAACACAGGCGACTTGGCGAATCGAGCAATGGCAGACTGGCCGCACATCGAGGCTCCGGTTCAGGACGACGACTGCCAAGGTCATCCGTCCGCAACGGGAGCCTCGACCTGTTCGCACCGCGCCCACCCAACCTTGTCGTCTCCTGTGAACAGCGGCTTCACCCACTCAACCCGGCTTCGGCGAGGCCCCGGGACGCTGGCGGTGAGCACCCATGTCGTACCGACCGGAAAGGCGACACGGAGATGGCCAACTCTCGTGGTGTTCCGCTGTGGGATTCGCTGACCATAGAGCGGCGAATCATTCCTGATCAGGGCCGTATGACATATCAGCCGCGCCAGGACTGGTTCACTATCGTGGCTCCCCTGAGAGGCTTGTGCCAGTTCGAGTACCCGGACGATTCCGGATGGCACCGGACCACGCTCGTCTCCGGAGACACCTCACGCCTCGTCGGCAAGAGCGCGGTGCGGCTGTGGCAGCCGCCGGCCGGGAAACAGCGCGCCGAGGTGGCCTTCATCGCACTGCCCACCCAACACTTTCGCTACTACGCGGACGAGCATCCGGAAGTAGACCTTCGCGACCTGTCGAGCCTGGAGACTCCTCGGGTCTTCGACCCCGTGGCCGCGGCCATGGCCCCCGGTCTGCTGCGTGCGCACGATGCGGGCGTGGGTGAGCACTACGCGTTCAGAGCGGCGCACTACCTCACTGCCCATCTGCTCCACCCACACATCGACCAGCGGTCCGACACCCATGGCCTGAATCCGGAGCGCCTGCTCGCGGTGACCGATTACATGCGCGAGAACCTGGCCGCACACATCACCCTCGAAGACATGGCCAGGGAGGCCCTGCTCAGCCGCTACCACTTCGTTCGCCAATTCTCCACCGCCACGGGAAAGACACCGGTGCAGTACCTGACCGAGTTACGTGTCGAGACCGCGTGCCATCTCCTCACCACCAGCGGCGAACTCATCTCCCAGGTCGGCACCCGCTGCGGCTTCCCCAACGCGGGCAACTTCGCCCGCGTATTCCGAAAGCACCTGGGCTGCTCACCGCTCCAGTACCGGCAACGGTCCGAGCCGTCGTAACGCGCCGGAGCCACCAGAGCCTGAGCGGTCGGGGTCTTGCGGGCCGGCGGCCCCGGGCGCCCCGGTCCGTCGGCAATTGCCCTGTCCGGCAAGCCCGTTCACCTGCTGTTCGCCATGCGGCCCTGCCCCGCTGTCCGTGACGTCGGCCCCCGCTGTCAGTCTCCGGACGATTTCCGGGACTTCAGGAGGCCGCAAGTGACACATCCCTCGCGCAGGACGGTTCTCAGAAGCACGGCGGCCGCCGGTGCCCTCGCCACGGTGCCCGCCTCCGCACTGCTGTGGAGCCGGCCCGCCGTCGCCGGCACCGCAGGACCCGAGCAGGTGCACCTGCAGTACGGCAACGAGCCCTCGCGCGAGATGACGGTCTCCTGGGCGAGCGGTGCCTCGGTGCGCCGGCCCCGGCTCCGGCTCGGCACGGCCCACGGCGGATTCGGCCACACCTTCCCGGCGCGGACGCGGACCTACGTCGACGGCCTGAACAAGGTCGAGACGTACACCCACCACACGAGGCTGCACGGCCTGCACCCCGACACCTCGTACGTCTACGAGATCGTCCACGACGGCGCCGCCCCGGTCCGCGGGTCCTTCCGCACCGCCCCCGGCCGGGAGCGCGCCGCGTTCCGGTTCACCAGCTTCGGCGACCTCGGCACGGGATCGGCCTCCTGGAGCAAGTCCGCGATCCATGGCGCGGCCGCGGTGCGCCAGGTCGAGCGGTTCAACCCGCTGTTCCACCTCCTCAACGGCGACCTCGCGTACGCCAACAACAACCAGGACCAGCAGCCGCAGTGCTGGAACGCGTTCATGAACAACATGTCGGTCTCGGCGCGCAACCGCCCCTGGATGCCGGCCCCGGGCAACCACGAAGTCGAGGCAGGGGGCGGGGAGTTGGGATACGCCTCGTACCACGCCCGGTTCGACCTGCCGGACAACCAGTCCCGTGACCACTGCGGCAACTGGTACAGCTTCCAGGTCGGTTCGGTGCTGTTCCTCTCGGTCGACGGCAACGACATCGCGATCGAGGACGACGCGAGCGTCGATCCGGCCACCGGTCGGTCGGTCTACATCAGCGGCTACAGCGAGGGTGCCCAACTACGCTGGCTGGAAAGGACGTTGGCACGGGCTCGGGCAGGTAGGGAAGTGGACTGGGTCGTCGTGTCGATGCACCAGTTCGCGATGTCGTCCTCGGCCGCGAGCCACGGCGGCGACATCGGCATCCGCGAACAGTTGCTTCCGCTGTTCGACCGGTACGCGGTCGACCTGGTCCTGTGCGGCCACGACCACGACTACGAGCGTACGCACCCGGTGCGGGGCACCGACCCCGGCAGCCTGCTGCGGCCCAGCGTCGTGGACGACGGGCTGAAGGAGATCGACACCTCCAAGGGCACGGTGCACCTGATTCTCGGCGGCGGCGGAACGGCCTCGCACGACGACACGTACCTCGGCGACTCGGACGGCAGCGGTGTGCCGGACGCCCTCGTGCGCACCAAGCGGCTGCCGTTCAAGGCCGACCCGGACGCCAAGGAGAAGGCCACCTGGTCGGCGGTACGCGACCCCGACACCGCCCACCCCTACGGCATGGCCGTCTTCGACGTCGACCCCGGCCGGGTTCCCGGCGGCCGGACCAGCATCACCGTCAGCTACTACCACTCCCGGGAGGCGACCACGGCCGACCCGTTCCCCACGCCCGTGCTCTTCGACCGCTTCACCGTCCACCGCAACCGGCGCGACGGGTGGAGCGCCCATGACCACGCGGCGAGTGCGGGGGTCACGACGGCACGGTGAGACTCGCGCCCCCATACGGCCGGTGCGCTCACATACCGCAGGAGTCGTCCGCGCGGGGCAGCGGTCCCGACTCCACCGCCACCGCCCCCGGTGCCCCGGACCGGGCTGCCCAGCGGTGACCCAGACCAGCGGGCACGACCCACGGCCGGAGTGGACCACTGAAGCAGCCGCGGCCCGGAGACATCGCGAGCTTCCGCCCCGCTACTTGGCGGGCGGGGTCACCGGCAACGAAGGCGGCGTCACCGGAAGGGCCGGCGGGGTCACCGGCAGCGAAGGCGGCGTCACCGGGAGAGCCGGCGGGGTCACCGGCAGCGAAGGCGGCGTCACCGGGAGAGCCGGCGGGGTCACCGGCAGGGCGGGCACGGCCGGCGGGGCGACCGGTGGCGTGGGGTCCGTACCGGCCGCGGCCGGGCTGATGGAGAGAACGAGTACAGCTGCGGCAGCCAGGCCGGTGACCGGAGCGGCGATGCCTTTGCGGAGACGCATGACAATCCTTTCGTGTGACACGGGTTGTGGTTGTCGTGTCACCTCCACACAAGGACGGCCCACCGAGCTCTGCAACGCGGTAGGGACCGTACGGGGGAACCGGCCGCCGGCCCGCACTCGAACGGGAGGGTGCCGTATGCCGTCGACGGGTCGACGCGGTGCCGTATGCCGTCGAAGGGTCGACGCCGGGGCGGAGTGATCCGTTCCCCATCAGTCGGACCCATCGCACATGAGCCCGGATCAGCGCGCCCGACCCCGCGGTTTCAGCGGCACTCCCGGGAGTTGCGGCGCCGGGATCGGAGGGCCGTCGTAGCCCTTCACCTCGCCGAACCTCGAACCCGTCATCCAGTCCGAACGGGCCTGCTGGATCTCGTCGTTGGAGCGGCCGACGAAGTTCCACCACATGACGATCTCCTCCTCGAACGGCTCGCCGCCCAGCAGCATCAGGGAGGCGTCGGAGGCGGCGCGGAGGGGGAGTTCGGTGCGGCCGCAGCCCAAGTAGAGCATCGAGCCCGGGAGCAGGGGCACCTCGTCCACGTGGGCCTCGCCCGACATGGACAGGACGGCGTACTCGAAGTCGGGGTTCAGCGGGAGCTTGGGCTCGGCCCCGGCCGTCAGGGTCACGTCGGCCCCGACGATGGGTGTGTACGCGCTGCCCGGTGACACGGCGCCGTCGAGTTCACCGAGGATGACCGTCGCGTCGAAACCCGGCGCGGTCACATGCGGCAGATCGGCGTGGTGCTGGAAGTGCGGCTCGACGTTGCGGTGGGCGTCGGGCAGGGCGACCCACAGCTGGGCTCCGTGCAGGTAGCGGCTGTGCGACTTGGGGGTTTCCTCCGAGTGGCTGATGGCCCGGCCGGAGGTCATCAGGCCCAGTTCCCGGGGGCGTACGGTCTGGAGGCTGCCCAGGCTGTCGCGGTGCAGCACCTCGCCCTCGTGCAGCCAACTCACCGTCTGCAGGCCCATGTGCGGGTGCGGGGCCACCTGCATGCCGGGTTCGTCGGCGATGTCGTCGGGGCCGTAGTGGTCGACGAAGGCCCAGGCGCCGACCATCCGGCGGCCCAGGTTCGGCAGCAGCCTGCGTACTTCGGTGGACTCGCCGAGCCGCACGGTGCGGGGCGAGAGGAGCTCGCGCACCGGCTCGGCCACGACGAAGCCGCGTCCGCCGCAGACGGAGAGCGCGGGCTGGCGATCGAGATTGCTCATGCGGCCAACCTATTCCCTCGCGGGCCCGCCGTGCCGCGTTCGGCGGGAGCGGCCCACGACATCGGGTATCGCCGCAGGTGGTACCCGATCTACCGGGCGGCCGACGCCGTTCGGCGAGCGTAGCGCGATCGCCATCCGGCAACGGCGCCGAGCCGATCGGAACCGCCCCTCGACCCATCGGCCCCGCCGGCCCCGCCGGCCCCTGCCGCACCTACCGGCCCCGTCGGCCCCCGCCGCCCCTGTCACCCCTGTCACCCCTGTCGGTCTTGTCAGTCCTGGCGGCCCCATTGATTCCGTCGGCCCAGTCTCCTTTCGGTTCCCCACCTCACAGCCCCAG
The DNA here is from genome assembly GCF_014650455.1 of Streptomyces xanthochromogenes. GTDB lineage: Bacteria > Actinomycetota > Actinomycetes > Streptomycetales > Streptomycetaceae > Streptomyces > Streptomyces xanthochromogenes. The sequence continues at coordinate 648,997 of NZ_BMUZ01000004.1, forward strand.
CAGCCCCTCCCCAGCCAGCCGGACCTTCACGCGGGAGTCACCCCAGGTCACAAACCTGCACAGCGGCCGCGCACCGCATGGCGCGAGCCGGGGAACCCCCTCGCCCACCCCACAGCTTCATCGTCTACAGTCACGTAGACATTCGCCGGGTCGCGATCGCCGCCCGGCCGGACACGGTGGGCCCAACCATGCCCGGAATCAGGGCAGTTGAGGCCGGGCGCGGCGCGCCGGGAGGGCGGGAACGACCATGGGGCAGCCCAGCAGTGAGGCGATGGCGAGGCCGCTACCGGAGGGGCGCACCCACCGGGCAGGCCGCCCGGCCGGTTCCGCCCTGAGCAAGGTGCCCGAGGTCACCGCCCTCTTCTGGATCGTCAAGGTGCTCACCACCGGCATGGGCGAGACGGCCTCCGACTACCTCGGCCGCACCCTGGGCCCCGTCCCCGCCGGCGCCCTCGGCCTCACCGGCCTGGCCGTCGCGCTCGTGGCGCAGTTCCGCAGCGACCGCTACCGGCCCTGGACCTACTGGTCGGCGATCGTCATGGTCAGCGTGTTCGGCACCATGGCCGCCGATGTGGTCCACGTGATCGCGGGCGTCCCGTACGCGGTCTCGACGACGGCCTTCACCGTGACGCTGGCCGCGGTGTTCGTCGCCTGGCGCCTGAGCGAGGGGACGCTGTCGATCCACAGCATCCGCACCCGCCGCCGGGAGACCTTCTATTGGGCCGCCGTGCTCGCCACCTTCGCCCTCGGCACCGCGGTCGGCGACCTCACGGCGGGCACGCTGCACCTCGGGTACCTCACGTCGGGCGTGCTCTTCGCCGCTCTGATCGCCGTGCCCGCACTGGCCGGCCGTTACCTCGGGCTCAACGCGGTGGCCGCGTTCTGGTGGGCGTACGTCCTCACCCGGCCCCTCGGCGCCTCGTTCGCCGACTGGATGGGCGTACCCGCCGGCAGGGCGGGTCTGGGCTGGGGCACCGGCCCGGTCACGCTGGCCCTGATCGTCCCGATCGTGGCCCTGGTCGCCGTACTGGCGAAGCGGCACAGGGCCGCCGCGCGCTGAGCGAACCGGGTCCGCGGCGCGCCCTCCACAGGGTAGTGGAATGTTCAACAACGCTCTCGTGTTGAGCGAGACGCAAGGCCCCCACCCCCGGGGCCGCGGAACAGGACGCCCCATGACCACTGCACGCGATGAAGTCACCGACAGCTACTACGAGTTCGGCACCGCGGCCGACCGCTGGAGCCGGGCCCTGATGTTCTTCGAGGCCAAGGAGTACGTCACGGCCGCGGGCATCCTGACCGGCCTGGTCGCCGAGGTGCCCGAGCAGGTGGCACCCCGCCTGCTCCTGGCCCGCGCCTACTACCACTCGGCCCAGCTGAAGAAGGCCGAGGCGGAACTGCGGGCCGTGCTCGCCCGCGACCCGGTCGAGCAGTACGCCGCACTGATGCTGGGCCGCACCCTGGAGCGCCAGGGCCGCCCGGCCGAGGCGGCTCCGCATCTGCGGATGGCCGCCGCCATGGCCGGCGAGTTCCCCGAGTCCGGAGCCTGAGTCCCGCACTCGACGGGGCTCGCGGGCGCGGGCCCGCGGACCACGGACGGCACGGGCGCCCCTGACCGACCAGGGGCGCCCTTCGGACGTCATATTCCAGCCAACTCGACTGCGTGCGGTGACAGTTGCGTCACCCTGTGCGACATTGCTGGGCATGAACAATCCCGCCGTTTTCTGCTCCGTCATCCCCCCTCACATCCTCGACCGGCTCGCCCAGCACGAGGACCCCGCCGTGTACGGGCCCGCGCGCCGCACCCTGGAGCACGACGCCCAGCTGCGCACCCAGCGCCGGATCACCACGGTCCGCGGCGCCGCCGCCCCCACCGGCTCGCCGTCCGACAAGCCCGACCGCACCATCTACGACGCCGGGCACCAGGAGACGCTGCCCGGCACCAAGGTGCACGCGGAGAGCGACCAGCCCTCGAACGACGCCACCGTCAACCGCGCGCACGCGGGCCTGGGTGCCACGTTCGAGTTGTATCTGAAGGCGTACGGGCGCCACTCCATCGACGACTCCGGGCTGCCGCTGGTCGCGAGCGTGCACTACGGCGAGAAGTACGACAACGCCTTCTGGAACGGCGAGCAGATGGTGTTCGGCGACGGGGACGGCGAGCTGTTCCTCGACTTCACCCTGCCGGTCGACGTCATCGGCCACGAACTGACGCACGGGGTCACGCAGTACACGGCGAACCTCGACTACTTCGGCCAGTCGGGTGCGCTCAACGAGTCGGTGTCCGACGTGTTCGGCACGCTCATCAAGCAGTACGCCCTCGGCCAGAGCGCGGACCGGGCCGACTGGCTCATCGGCGCGGGCCTGCTCGGCCCCGGCGTCCACGGCGAGGCGCTGCGCTCGATGAAGGCGCCCGGCACGGCGTACGACGACCCGCAGCTCGGCAAGGACCCGCAGCCGGGCACGATGAAGGACTACGTCCGCACGAGCCGCGACAACGGCGGGGTGCACATCAACTCGGGCATCCCCAACCACGCCTTCTACCTGCTGGCCACCGCGCTCGGCGGCAACGCCTGGGAGCGCGCCGGGAAGATCTGGTACGCCACCCTCACCGGCGGCGAACTCGACAAGGACGCCCAGTTCGCCGACTTCGCGCGGCTCACCGCGGCGACCGCGCGCAGCCTCTACGGCGAGAGCGACGAGATCCAGGCGGTGCTCAAGGCCTGGTCCCAGGTCGGCGTGCCGGCAACCTGACGGACGGCCGGCCCACGACCGGCCGGTCGCATCCGGCGGGGGCCCGGGCCTCGTCCCGTACGTCCTCGACCTCGGACGTCTCGGGGCCGAAACGGGGCGCGGGCGCCCGGTCGAGCAGGCGGCCCGCGGGGCGCAGCAGCAGATGCACGGCGAGGACGGCCGCGGTGCCGATCAGCGCGAGGTCGAGCCGGCCGGACGCGGCGAGGACTCCGAGCGCGGCCGAACACCACAGTGTGGCCGCGGTGTTGAGGCCGTGCACGGAGGCGCCGTCGCGCAGGATGACGCCGCCGCCGAGGAATCCGATGCCGGAGACGACGTAGGAGGCGACCCGGGTGGGGCTCGTCTCGTCGCCGACCGCCTCGCTGTAGAGCACGAACAGGGTGGCCCCGGCGGCGACCAGGGCGTTGGTGCGCAGCCCCGCGGTGCGGGCCCGCCACTGGCGCTCGATCCCGATCAGCGCGCCGCAGCCGACGCCGACGGCGAGCCGCAGCGCGAAGTCGAAGGTGGTGAGGGTGGACACGGAAAGCTCCTCTCACCCGGCCGCGGGCGGCCGGACGTGCCGGCCTCGCGGCACGCCGAGGGGCGTTACCGGGGGCCGCGGGGGTGTGGGGACAGGGGGTCGCGCGTCCGATGCCGGTCCGCGCCGCCGCGACTTCGCTCCATGTCCTCACCCCCTGGGCCTGGTTCCCGGTCTCTCCGTCCTGACGTGTCGACCGTAGCCTCTATTTGCACATCCGTGCAAGTAGAGGCATGGCCGGTCCGGTCACTTCGCGTAGACGGCCACGAAGTCCCTGGTCGCCTGGTTGTAGTAGCGCTCCGGAGGGTTGTCGAAGTCGAGGATGTTGGTGGGCTCGGGGTTGGCCGGGTTCTTCGTGGGGTCGTAGCTCATGAAGGAGGGCCAGGCCCGGTTCATGTCGAGCGGCATCGCGCGCACGGCACCCGCGTGTTGCATGAGTTCGGCCAGGGTGCGGGCGGTGAGGGCCTGGCCGACGACCATGACGACATCGCCCTGCGCGGTCACCCCGACGCCCGAGCGCTCGACGAACATGCGGCTCTGGTCGGTGGCGCCCCACTTGGAGTCGACGTCGATGTCCGGCACGACCTTGCCGCCGTCGACCATGAGGTCGAGGCACTGGCGCACGCCGACCACATCGGGCGTCATGCGCATGTCGCGCCCCCACTGGCCGATCCTGATCGATCCGTCCTTGTAGAAGACCTCCGACGCCGCGCCGTCGCGCAGCTCCCCCGCCGTCTCTCCGCCGAGGTAGAAGCCGCCGCGCGAACCGCCGTCGGTGACCTTGAAGCCGCCGTTCCAAGTGGCGAGGAGGCCGGTGCGCCTCCCCTCCGGGACGTTGGGCGGGACGGAGAAGGTGCCGCCGGGCTCGCGCACCCCGGGGTGCAGTTCGAAGCGCGCCTTCTTGCCGCTGATCCAGGCGATGGCCGCCTGGTAGGAGGTGTGGTCGGCGTCGGGCCGCACATAGGTGCCCTGGACGACGGGGTCGCCGTGCGCGGCGCTGAGCACCCGCCACACCCCCTCGCCCGGCAGCCCCGGGCTGACCAGTGGCCGCATCGGGGCGCGCAGCGGCACGTTCTGGTGGTGGACCGGGACCGGCGGGGCCGTCGCCCGCATCCGGGCCAGGGCGGCACTCGGCAGGGAGCCGCCGACCTCCGGGGGGTCGATCCGGTACTGCAGGTTCTCCAGCTTGTCGACGACCACGCCCATCTCGTGCTCGCGGGCCCACCCGGCGAGACGGGCCGCCGTGCTGTCGTCGCCCGGGTACGTCAGCGCCTCGCCCACCGAGTAGCCGACCGCGCCGACGCACAGCAGGCACGCCGCGAGCGCACCCCGCGTGGCCAGTTTGCGCCGTTTGAGTTGATGAGCCGTCAGATCACTGCGGGCCTTCCACGGCAGCCGGCGCCGCCGGCCGACCGCCGTCGCGCCGCTGGGAGGCACCGCGCCACGGCCGCTCCGGTCGCCCCGCACGCCGTCGTCCCCCGGCTGTCCCGCGCTGTCCGCCATGTCGCCCTCTCTCGGCCGTCTCGGAGCCCCGCGGCCCCATCGCACGGAGGGCCCCCTCCGGCGCGGTGGCAGTCGCGGATGGCCTGCCAAGCCGATTCATAACGCAAGTGGGCTTATCCGGCATATCGGCCAGGGGCAACCGGATGACCCCGTTCGCCCACGGGGAGTTCGAGCTCCGGCCGGTCCCACATCACGGCGGGCGGGTCGGCCGGCACGACACCGATCCGGTGCGCGCCCACCCCGAGGTAGAAGCCCTCGGCGGGCGGGTGCGAGACGATGCGCACCCGGTCGAGGCCCGCGGCGCGCGCCCGCTCCCGCAGATGACCGACCAGGAGACGGCCGACGCCGAGCCCCTGGGCATCGTTAGCGACGAACAGCAGATCCAGCTCCGGCGGCGTCAGGACCAGCGCGTAGAAGCCGAGCACCCGGCCGTCGCGGTCGACCGCCACGTGCACCTCGTGGGTCTCGATGTAGTCCGGCCCCACCCGGTATCCGTCGACCATCGGCGCGTACGGGCCCTCGTAGGCGCGGGAGTTTCGCACCAGACGGGTCAGCCGCTTGCCGTCCCGGGCGGTCGCGCGCCGAATGTCCAGCCCGCCTCCCACCCGGGGCGACGTAATGCGTGAAGTCATACAGGGAGTATTACGCACCGGCGGTGCTCCTCCGCCCCCGGCTGCACTCCAGCCCCGCCAGGCACTCGCGCCCGCCGACGGGATCAAGCCGAATTCCCGCGCCCCGGGGACCAGTTGAAGGCGTACGCGGCCTACCGCAACGGGTGTTCGGAGTGCCCGGCGGGCGTGGCCGATACCGCGTGGTGGGGGCAGGCCGGGAGGGGCTCGGGGTAGATAAGGGTCATGACCGACCATTTTCTGTCGCCCGTCCTGTACGTCTTGATGATCGTTGCGGTCATGAAGGTCATGGACGGTCTGCCCCAGCGGACGTTCAGCCTTCGCAAGCCGCCGAAGGTGGCGATCGGCCTGTGGCTGATCGTCGCGATTCCCTCGCTGCTCCAGTTCGCGTTCCCGGGGATCTACGACGTCCTGCACCGGGACTCGGACAAGATCATCGATCATGGCCAGTGGTGGCGGGCGTACACCTCCTTCATGGTGCAGGACGGCGGAGTCGGCGGAACCGCGTTCAACCTCTTCGTCCTGGCCCTCATCGGATACGCCGCCGAGCGGGTGTGGGGCAGCCGGATGATGCTGGCGTTCGTCCCGGCCCTGATGCTCGTGTTCAGCGTGGACACGTTCCTGGTCCACGGGCCTCCCGGGGGCGGGAACTCGGGGCTCACCTTCCGGCTCGCCACCAGCATCGCCGGACTCGCCCTGCTCATCCGTCCCGGTCGGCGCCACTATCTGCTCGCCGCAGCGATCGTCGTGGACGGCGCCCTCCTGCTGCTGCTCGGCGACGGCCACGGCGAGCCCATGATCACCGGCATCGCGGCGGGCCTGGTCGCGGCCCTCGTCCAGCGCCGCTGGCCCCGGGTGTGGCAGCCGGTGGCGGCCGACCCGGAAGCGGTGCAGCCCCGCTCCCCCGAGCACCGGTCCGAGGGCGAGGCCGCTCCCGGGCCGAAGGGCGATCTAGAGGGACGATGACCGTCAACCCACCGGCAGAAAAAGCCAGTTGACTGAGAGTGCACTTCAACTCGTAGCTTCGTCGACATGACCACTTCCGAGCGGTACACCCCTCAGCACAGCACCGGATCGGGCTTCGGAGCCCGCAGCACCACGGCGGACGTGCTCGCCGGGACCGACCTCACCGGAAAGCTCGCGGTCGTCACCGGCGGCTACTCCGGCATCGGCCTGGCGACGACCCGCGCGCTCGCCGAGGCGGGCGCCCACGTCGTCGTCCCCTCCCGGCGGCTCGACGTCGCCCGAGCGGCGGTCGCGGACATCGCGGACACGGAGGTCGACACGCTCGACCTCGCCGACCTCGACAGCGTGCGCGCCTTCGCCGACCGCTTCCTCGCCTCCGGCCGCACCATCGACGTCCTGATCAACAGCGCCGGTGTGATGGCCTGCCCCGAAACCCGGGTGGGCCCGGGCTGGGAGGCCCAGTTCGCCACGAACCACCTCGGGCACTACGCCCTGGTCAACCGGCTGTGGCCGGCCCTCGCCGACGGCGGCGCCCGGGTCGTGGCTGTCTCCTCGCGGGGCCACCAGCTCTCCGCCATCCGCTGGGACGACCCGCACTTCCGGCTCGGCTACGAGAAGTGGCAGGCGTACGGGCAGGCCAAGACCGCCAACGTGCTGTTCGCCGTGCACCTCGACCGGCTGGGCCGGGACGCCGGAGTCCGCGCGTTCGCGGTACACCCCGGCGAGATCAACACCCCGCTGGTGCGCCACGTCACCGACGAGGAGCGCGTCGCGGCGGGCTGGGTCGACGCCGAGGGCAACTGGTCGCTCGACTTCAAGACCCCCGAGCAGGGCGCCGCCACCCAGGTCTGGGCGGCGACCTCCCCGCAGCTCGCCGGCCTCGGCGGCGTCTACTGCGAGGACTGCGACGTCGCCGAGCCCGCCGCCGCGGGTGCCAACGGGGTCACCGACGGGGAGCTCGACGCCGAAGCGCTCACCGCCGGTGTGCGCCCGCACGCGACCGACCCCGAGCAGGCCGCCCGCCTGTGGGCGCTGTCCGCCGAGCTGACCGGCGTCGACGTGTTCGCCGCGTAGGGACCGTCCGGCGGATCGGGTCGCCGTCGAGCGGCCCCGGGCCGGGCTCAGCCCCGGTAGGTCTCCAGGAGGCGCAGCCACACCTCGCTGATCGTCGGGTAGGAGGGGACGGCGTGCCACAGCCGCTCCAGCGGAACCTCGCCCGCGATGGCCACGGTCGCCGAGTGGATCAGCTCGCCGACGCCGGGCCCGACGAAGGTGACTCCGAGCACGACTCCCCGGTCCTCGTCGACGACCATGCGGGCCCGGCCCGTGTAGCCGTCGGCGTAGAGCCCGGCGCCTGCGACGCCGCTCATGTCGTAGTCGACCGCCCGCACCCGGTGGCCCGCGGCCTGTGCCTCGGCGAGGGTGAGCCCGGCGGACGCGGCCTCGGGATCGGTGAAGACGACCTGCGGCACGGCCGCGTGGTCGGCGGTCGCCGCGTGGGCGCCCCAGGGGTCGCTCTCCAGGACCGGCGTCCCGGCGGCACGGGCCGCGATGGCCGCGCCCGAGATCCTGGCCTGGTACTTGCCCTGGTGGGTCAGGAGCGCCCGGTGGTTCACATCGCCGACCGCGTACAGCCAGTCGCTGCCCTCGACGCGACAGGAGTCGTCGACGGGCAGCCAGGAGCCGGGCTCCAGGCCGACGGTCTCCAGGCCGATGTCGTCCGTGCGGGGGGCCCGGCCGGTCGCGAAGAGGATCTCGTCGGCCTCAAGGCGCTCGTCGCCCTCGGGCCCGCGCACCGAGACCGTCACCGCGCCGGTCGACACATTGCGTACGACGTCCGTGACCGAGGTGTGCGTCCGCAGCTCGGCGCCCGCCTCGCGCAGCGCGTCGGCGACCAGCTCCCCGGCGAACGGCTCCATCTTCGGCAGCAGCCCCTCGCCGCGCACCAGGACGGTGACCCGGGAGCCCAGGGCCTGCCAGGCGGTGGCCATCTCGACGGCCACCACTCCCCCGCCGACCACCACGAGCCGGCCCGGCGCCTGCTGTGCGCTGGTGGCCTCGCGGCTGGTCCAGGGGTTCACATCGGCGAGGCCCGGAAGGTCGGGGAGCTGGGCGCGGCTGCCGGTGCAGACGGCGACGGCGTGCCGGGCGGTGAGGACGTGGTGCTCGCCCTCGGGGCTGGTGACGCTGACCTTGCGGGTGCCGTACAGACGCCCGTGGCCGCGGTAGAGGTGGACGCCGATGCCGTCGAGCCACTCGACCTGGCCGTCGTCCTTCCAGTGCGAGGTGTAGTCGTCGCGGTGCTCCAGGACGGCCTGGACGTCGAGCGGGCCCTGCACCGACTGGCGCAGTCCCGGCACCCTGCGGGCCTCGGCCCGCGCGACGACCGGGCGGAGCAGGGCCTTGCTGGGCATGCAGGCCCAGTACGAGCACTCGCCCCCGACCAGTTCGCTCTCCACCACCGCACAGCTCAGGCCGGCCGCGCGCACCCGGTCGGCGACGTTCTCGCCCACCGGTCCCGCACCCAGCACCACCACGTCGTATTCCTCGGCTTCCGTCATACGCACAGTCTGGTGCCCGGTGTACTCGGTGGCCACAGGGGCACCCGCCAAGGATGGAATACCGCGTCCGAGCACGCGGTTGTGCGAAACGGTCCCACCCCCGGGGCCGGGAAGAGGTGTGAGTGATGGCCACTGTCGAGCTGACCAAGGAGAACTTCGATTCGGTCGTGTCCGACAACGGGTTCGTGCTGATCGACTTCTGGGCGTCGTGGTGCGGCCCGTGCCGCCAGTTCGCCCCGGTGTACGAGGCCGCGTCCGAGCGCCATGACGACCTCGTCTTCGCGAAGGTGGACACCGAGGCCCAGCAGGAGCTGGCGCAGGCCTTCGAGATCCGGTCGATCCCGACCCTGATGATCGTCCGCGACAACGTGGCGGTCTTCGCCCAGCCGGGCGCGCTGCCCGAGGCGGCCCTGGAGGACGTCATCGGCCAGGCCCGCGGGCTGGACATGGACGAGGTCCGCAAGTCGGTCGAGGCGGCACAGCAGCAGGCGCAGCAGCAGACCCCGCAGCAGGACTGAACGCGCGGCCGCAGGGCCCTCCCGCGGCGCACGGCCCCCTCCCCTTCCGGGGCAGGGGGCCGTGCCGCGTCCGGGGGCGGAATGCGCCATTGCTGGGTGTGCCGGGCAGCATCGATTATCGGTCAGGCGTTCGGCCGCGGCCGTGGGCCGCGCCCCCTCCGGGCTGCGGACGGTATTCCGTCAAGAGCCCAACCGGCTTCGTCCGACGGCCAGTTCGTGCCCGCCGGGTTCGAGCCAGCAGCTCCTCACCATGTGCGGATCCGGCGGACGTTGCGTGGTCTTCCTCCTACTCTCCGTCCTCATGCGAATCACACACCTGAGGCGTTTCGGCCTCGCCGCTGCCCTTGCCTCCTCCCTCGCCCTGTTCGGCATGGGCCAGTCCGCCAGTGCCGCCACCCCGGACGTGAGCTTCAGCGCGGACGCGACCACGGCCACGCCCGGCAGCACGGTCAACCTGAGCATGACCTTCACGAACAACCAGACCACCGATGTGTGGTTCGTCTACCAGTCGGTGCAGCCGACCTGGGCGACCACCCAGCGCGCCGACCTCAAGTACGCGCTCGCCTCGTGTTCCGGGACCGGCGTGACCTGCACCGGGACCGGCACCACCACGATCGGGGTCAACTACTCCGTGCCGGTCGCGCCCGGCACCAGCCGCACGGTCACCATCCCGGTCCAGGTGGCCGCGGACTCGGGCTGCAACGGCAACATCGCGTTCTACTCGTACGTCTACTACGAGTACAACGACAGCCAGAGCCACAAGGACGGCACCTTCAACTCCCCGACGCTGCGGGTCAACTGCGCCACTCCCACCCCGGCAGGCACCCGCTAGCACCACACCGGCCGCCCTTCTCCGCGGCCCACGTTCGCCGGTCGGCCCATCCCCCCGGGTCGGCCGGTTTCGTGTGTCTGAAAACCACCTTCGACGGCGCGGATTCGAGCGGATGTTTCGCTCGTGTGGCCGAAAACCGTATACGTCCCGGAACGCCTGGTTGTCTGGACCATTGGTGGTTTGCGCCCGCGTGCGCCCCCTGTACCGAAAGCGGTTACCCCGCCGGACTGCTCCGATTTTCCGGGCCCGGCGCATCCCGGCGCGAAGGACCGGAACGGCTCACACCGGTTCGTGCACCGGCCTGCGCCCCATCACGTAGCCCACATTTTTTCGTCATGTTTCACAGTAGCCACTCGAAAACTCCTCGAAGACCCGCACTATGTGACGCGTCAGAGCGGAACGGCAGGCCCTCCTCATCGGGGCGCGGCCGTTGCGCCGTGGGCGGGGTCCGCACAGGCAGGGGAGCCGAACGGACCTCCAGGGGAGGGGACTTCACCGCGTGAAGCGGAATACACACCGCAGCAGACACATCACCGGCCTGGCTGCAGGCACGGTTCTGCTGGCCATGGGCCTACCGGCGGCGCCGGCGTACTCGGCGACGCCCGCGCCGCGCGTCGACCTCAAGGTCCTGGTCGTGTCGGACGGCGGGCCCGCCACCGATGCCATCACCGCCGAGCTCGACGGCGAGGGCACTCCGTACACCGAGGTCGATCTGACGCAGTCCGGCCGCCCCGTGATCGACCAGGCGTTCCTCGCCGACACCGTGAACGGCGCGCCCCGGGCCAAGTTCCAGGCCGTGGTGCTGCCGAACGACAACCCCTTCCCGGCCGGCTCCGCCGAAATGGCCGCGCTCTCCGCGTACGAGAAGACGTATGCGATACCCCAGGTCGACGCCTACACCTACGCGCGTCCGCAGGTGGGTCTGCAGCCGGCCGCCACGAGCGGCTACAGCGGCTCGGTGGACGGCATCAAGGCCCAGGTGACCGCCGCCGGGCGCGGCACCGGACCGTTCGGCTACCTCAACGGGAGCGTGCCGTTCGAGGACAACTCCCCCTCGGTGGGAGAGAGTTACGCCTTCCTCGCCCAGCCGGCCGCGGGCGCGGACTTCACGAGCTACGTCGAGGCGCCGATCCCCGGCAAGTCCGGCAACGGCAGCCTCGTCGGCGAATACCGCCACGACGGGCGCCGCGAGCTGGTCGTCACCTTCGCGTACAACCAGTACCAGGAGCAGTTCAAGCTGCTCGCCCGGGGCATCGTCGACTGGATGACGCAGAACGTCCGGCTCGGCGCCTCCCGGAACTACTTCGCGGTCCACGTGGACGACGTCTTCGCCGGTGACGACCGGTGGGACTCCACCCTCAACTGCACGCCGGGCGACGTGGACTGCCCGCCCGGGCAGGGCGTCGAGGACTCCATCCGGATGACCCCGGCCGACGTGAAGAACGCCGTCGCCTGGGAGAAGTCCCGCGGCTTCACGCTCGACCTCGCCTACAACGGCGGCGGCAGCGTCGAGTACCGCGAGAACCACAACGGCGCCGACGAGCTGGCCGACGAATTCGTAGCGTCCAAGGGCGACTTCCGCTGGATCAACCACACCTACGACCACGCTTTCCTGGGCTGCGAGCAGAACGTCACGGTCGTGCCGTGGAAGTGCGCGACGAACCCGGACGGCTCCACCAAGTACGTCAGCCAGTCGGAGATATCCAAGGAGATATCCGACAACCAGCAGTGGGCACAGGGTGCCGGACTTCCGGTCGAGTCCGACGAGTTGGTCACCGGAGAGCACTCCGGCATGAAGCTCCTGCCCCAACAGCCGCAGGACAACCCCTACTTGGCGCCCTCCCTCACCACGAACAGGATCGCGTGGCTGGGTGCCGACATGTCGCGCGACCCCGAGCAGCGACAGGTCGGCCCGGCGCTCACCGTCGCCCGCTACCCGATCAACATCTTCTACAACGCGGGCCACGCCACCGAGCAGGTCGACGAGTACAACTGGATCTACACCAGCCGCACCCAGGGCGGCAGCGGTCTGTGCGACGACCTGCCGAACACCACGTGTCTGCCCGCGCCGCTCGACCCGGCCACCGGGTACGCGGGCCACATCGTGCCCCTGGAGACCCGGGTCGCCCTCGGCCATGTGCTCGGCAACGACCCCAGGCCGCACTTCATCCACCAGTCCAACCTCGCCGAGGACCGGATCGGTTACCCCGTGCTCGACGGGGTGCTCGACCAGTACAAGGCGCTGTACGCGGCGAGCGCGCCGCTGGTGAACCTGCGGATGAAGGACATCGGCGCCGAGCTGCGCAACCGGGGCGCCTGGAACGCCGCGGTCAAGGCCGGCCAGGTCACCGCGTACCGGATCGGCGACAGCGTGACCGTGCAGGCCCCCTCGGGCGTGGCCGTCACCGCGACGATGCCGAACGGCACCAGCCAGGTCCTGGGCAGCGGCACCACCGCGTTCGGCCAGGCCTATGCCGGGAGCGTGTCCGGCTGGGTGTCGCCGGCGTCCGGGCAGAGCAGCGTCGCCCTGTCCCTGGCTCCGGCCCCCGCGCGGGCCCTGGCCCCGCAGTCCCGCCCGGCGGCCTCCGCCGGGCGCGCGACACCGGGGAGCGCACCGCACACGCCGGTCCCCGCCGGTGTCACCAAGCCGGTTCCGTACAGCGCCGAGCGGCGCTGACACCGGTCCGCTCCAGCTCCGAAGGTCCGCCGCCACCGCGGCGGCGGACCGCGGGGCCGTATTCACCACCCACCGCTCTCTTCAGCCGCGGAGCGCATGCATGCACGTACCACACCGCGCGCCGCGCTCCGGCGCGGCGCGGGTCACCCTGCTCACCGAGGGCACCTATCCGCACAGCCACGGCGGGGTGAGCGTCTGGTGCGACCAGCTCGTCACCGGAATGCCCGACATCGACTTCGACATCATCGCGGTCACCGGTACCGGACGCGAAGCCACCGTCTGGGACCTCCCGCCGCACGCCTCCGAGGCCGTCTCGGTCCCCATGTGGGGTCCCGCGCCCGGTGGTTCGGCCCCGCGGGGCCGACAGGAACGGCGCCTCATGGCCGCGTACGAACGCTTCCTGACCGCCCTGCTCGACCCCTCGGCCGAGGACGGTTTCGGGCCGGCCCTGTACGAGATGGCCCGGGCCGCCCGCGACGGACAGCTCAGCCCCGCGCTGCGCGGTGACGCGGCGATACGGGTCCTCACCGAGGTGTGGAACCGGCCGGGGCTCGCGGTGCGCGAGGCCCGGCCGACGTTGCACGACGCGGTCACCGCGACCGCGCTCCTGGAGCACGCGCTGCGGCCGCTCGCCGCGGCCCCGCCCACCCACGGCGTCTCGCACGCGGTCAGCGGGGGCGTGGCGGTGCTTCCCGGCCTCGTCGGCGCCGAACTCCACGGCGTGCCGCTGCTGTTGACCGAACACGGGGTCTATCTGCGCGAGCGCTACCTCGGCTACCGCACCGCGCCCTACCGCTGGCCGGTCAAGGCCGTCCTGCTGGGGTTCTTCCGGCTGCTCGCCGAGGAAACGTACCGCCGGGCCGCGCTGATCACGCCGGGCAACCAGTACAACCGGCTGTGGGAGGAGCAGGGCGGGGCCGACCCCCAGCTCATACGCACCGTCTACAACGGGGTCGACCCGGCGGCATTCCCGCCCGCCGGACCCGAGCCGACCGCACCGACGCTCAGCTGGGCGGGGCGGGTCGACCCGATCAAGGACCTGGAGACGCTCATCCGCGCCTTCGCCAAGGTGCGTGCCGAGCTGCCCGAGGCGACGCTGCGGCTGTTCGGCGGCACGCCCCGGGGCGGCGAGGCCTACCGGGAGCGCTGCGAGGCGCTCGCCCAATCGCTCGACCAAGGCGGGGCGGTCACCTTCGAGGGCCGCGTCGAGGACATCAGGGACGCCTACGCCGCGGGGAACGTGGTCATGCTGTCCAGCATCAGCGAGGGCTTCCCCTTCACGCTCATCGAGGCGATGAGCTGCGGCCGGGCCACGGTCTCGACGGATGTGGGCGGGGTGCGCGAGGCGGTCGGCGAGACCGGTCTCGTGGTGCCGCCGCGCGATCCGGCCGCGATGGCGGCGGCCGCTCTGGAGCTCCTGGGCGATCCGGCCCGTCGGGCGGCGATGGGGGAAGCGGCGCGGCTGCGCGTCGTCGAGCAGTTCACCCTGCGCCAGACCGTCGACACCTTCCGGGCCATCTATCTCGAACTCTCCGCACGCGACCGGCTCGTCCCGGCGCGGCGCAGGGACGACAGCGAGGACGCCACCATGGCGCTGCGCCTGGTACGGGCCGGGGTGCCGGCCGATGAGCTGAGCCGGGTGGCGGGGTGAGCGGGCCCATCCGTCTGGAGCCGCCCGACGGCCGCGACGACACCCTGACCCTGCGGCTCGCCACCGAGTCGACGATGACGCTCCGCCTGCCGGGCCGGCGGCCCGCACGGTGGGGCAAGGACGCGGCGGTGGACCGTCTCGCCGCCGAACTCGCCGATCAGATAGGGCCCGCCGTCCACGCCTACGAGGTGGCGGCGGTCCTGGAGTCGGAGGGCCTGACGGCCCAGCAGATCGCGGACGAGTACGGCCACCGCAATCTGTTCGCGCTGGCCGAGGACCTGTACGGCCGGGTACCGCGCAGCTTCCCGGAGCCGCCCGCGGCCGCCGACCCCTGGAAGCCCGACCCGGTGCGCTGTGGGCTGCGCGGCGCGCTGTTCGCGCTGCCCGGGCTCGCCTATCCGCTCACCGCACGGCTGTGGCAGAGCGACCGGGCGGTGCTCGCCCTGGTCGTGGCGGGCCTGATCTCGTGGGCCTGGGGGCAGGGGCTCGGCCACCGGGCCTATCTGCGGATGGCCTCGGGCCGGGCCGAGGCGGCCCGCACCCTGATGGCGGGCGCGCCGCTCGGTGCGCTGCTCGCCTTCGTGACGGGCCTGGCGATCGTGGGGCCGAGCCCCGCCGCGTTCTTCGTGGCGGGTCAGTCCTGCTATCTCGCGGCGGCCGGCGTCCTGCTGGTCCTGGCCCGCGAGCGGCTCCTGCTCGGCGCGCTCGCCCCGCTGATGGTCGGGGCCGCCGCGCTGCCGTTCCGCGAGCCGGGCGCGCCGCTGCGGATCGGGATCAGCGTGTTCACGCTCGTCCTGGTGGCCGGGGCCGCCGCCCACTGTCTGCGCGGGACGCTGAAGCTGCCCGCCGCGTCCGCCCCGGTGAGTCCGCCGCTGGTGGCATCGCTCCCGTACGGCCTGTTCGGGCTCGCCGCCGGAGTGCTGGTGGCCTTCGCCGGGCAGCAGCATCCACTGGCGGTGATCGCACTGACCCTCAGCATGGGCCCCGCCGAGTGGCTGCTCTACCGCTACCGGGGCCTGTCGGTCGCGGCGCTGCGGGCGACGGCCACCCCGGCCGCCTTCCGGTGGCGCTCGGCCGCCGTCCTCGGCGGCTGCCTGCTCGTCTACCTGCTGCCCCTGATCCCGGCCGCACTGCTCACCGGCGCGGAGCCCGCACCCCTGCTCGCGCTCGCCGCCCTGCTGTGGACGGCGCTGCTGCTCCAGGCGTTCGGCATCGCCTGGGTGCCGGCCGCGGTCAGCCTCGCGGCCGCGACCGGGGTGGCCTCGGCGGCCCTGGCCGCACCGCCGCCGGGACCGCTCACCGAGTTCCTCTGTTGTACGGCCGCCGCCCTGGCCCTGACGGGCACCACCCTGCACCTGCTCGGGCGGCCCACGGCACACGCCTGACCCCGCACCACGGCCCCACCCGGCGCCCCAGCCGGACCACGGGCCTCACACACCGCACGCGAACGATCACCACACGTACCGAACCACCTTGAGAGGAGCGGCAGTTGTCCTCCGCACCGCTTGTCGCCGTCACCGGAGCCGAAGGCTTCATCGGAAGCCACCTGACCGAGGCCCTCGTCGCCTCGGGCCACCGGGTCCGCGCGATGGCCCAGTACAACTCGTTCTCGTCCTACGGCTGGCTGGAGACGCTGTCCCCCGAGGTCCTCGACCAGGTGGACATCGTCCTCGGCGACGTCCGCGACCCCGGCTCGGTACGCGGTCTGATCGAGGGCGCCGAAGCCGTCTACCACTTGGCTGCCCTGATCGCGATCCCGTATTCGTACCAGGCCCCGCACAGTTACGTGGACACCAACGTCACGGGCACGCTGAACGTCCTGGAGGCGGTCCGCGCCCTCGGCACGCCGCGCCTGGTGCACACGTCCACCAGCGAGACGTACGGCACCGCGCAGACCGTGCCGATCAGCGAGGACCACCCCATCAACACCCAGTCCCCGTACGCCGCTTCGAAGGCCGGCGGGGACCGGCTCGCGGACAGCTACTTCGCGAGCTTCGCGACGCCGGTGGTCACGCTGCGGCCGTTCAACACCTACGGGCCGCGCCAGTCGATGCGAGCCGTGATCCCCACCGTCATCGGCCAGGTCGCGGCGGGCGAACGCACCATCACACTCGGCGATCTGCGCCCCACCCGGGACTTCACGTTCGCCGCCGACACCGCGCGGGCCTTCCTCGCGGTGGGCACCGCCCCCGCCGAGCGCGTCGTGGGGCGCACGTTCAACGCCGGTACCGGCACCGAGATATCGGTCGGGGACCTGGTGCGGCTCATCGGCAAGGTCATGGGCGCCGAGCTCGACGTCCGCGAGGACGAGCAGCGCATCCGGCCCGCCAACTCCGAAGTGATGCGTCTGGTGGCGGACGCGAGCCGGCTCACCGAGGCCACCGGCTGGCAGCCGGGGTTCGGCCTGGAGTCGGGCCTTGAGCGGACCGCGGAGTTCTTCCGCGACCCGGGCAACCTCGCACGCTACAAGACCGGCATCTACAACATCTGACTCTGCAGTCCCCACCCTAGGGAGGCTCCCATGCACGCAGTGATACTCGCCGGAGGCAAGGGCGTCCGGCTGCGGCCGTACACCACGGCGCTGCCCAAGCCGCTGGTCCCGATCGGCGACCAGCACGCGATCCTGGAGATCGTGCTGCGCCAGCTCGCGGCCTCCGGGTTCACCAGCTGCACCATCGCCATCGGCCACCTCGGCCAGATCATCCGCGCCTACGTGGGCGACGGCGAACGCTGGGGCCTGGACATCGACTACAGCACCGAGGAGAGCCCGCTCGGCACCATCGGCCCGCTCCTGACCATGCGGGACCGGCTGCCGGAATCCTTCCTCGTCATGAACGGGGACATCCTGACCGACCTCGACTACGCGGACGTGCTCACCCAGCACCGGACCAGCGGCGCGCCGCTGACCATCGCCACCTACGCCCGCAAGGTGCACATCGACTTCGGGGTGCTGACCACCGACGACACCAAGGTGGTCGCCTTCACCGAGAAGCCGAGCATGGACTACCGGGTGTCGATGGGCGTGTACGGCCTGTCGCTCGACACGCTGGCCAACTACACGCCCGGCCTGCCGCTGGGCTTCGACGAGCTGGTCCTGGACCTGCTCAAGGCCGAAACCCCGCCGCACGCCTACGCGTTCGAGGGCTACTGGCTGGACATAGGGCGCCCGGACGACTACGACCGGGCCAACGCCGAGTTCACCACCCACCGTTCCCTCCTGCTGAAGGGGGCCTGACCGCCCCATGCGCATCCTCGTACTGGGGCACAGCGGCTACCTGGGCGGCCATGTCGCCCAGGAGTTGCGTGCCCTGCCCGGCGTGCGGTACTTCGGCACGGGCCGGAGCTCCACGTCGGACCTCGCCGTGGACCTCGCCACCGTCGCCCCGGCCCAACTCGCCGAACAGCTCTTCTCGTTCGCGCCCGACGCGGTCGTCAACTGCGCGGGCGCGGTCGGCCCGCAGTCCGTGCCCCTCGCCGAGGTCAACGTCCGGGGCCCCGCCGTGCTGTGCGCGGCCCTGCGCGAGGCGGCCCCGACCGCCAGGCTCGTCCACCTCGGCTCCGCGGCCGAGTACGGGCCGAGCGGCATCGGAGAACGCGTCACCGAGCAGACCGCGGCCCGGCCCACCACGCTGTACGGGGCCACGAAGCTGGCCGGCACCCTGGCCGTCACCTCGTCGGGGCTCGACGCCGTGGTGCTGCGGATCACCAACCCGGTCGGTCCCGGCGCGCCCGCCGCCGGGCTGCCGGGCCGGCTGGCCCGTCAACTGCGCGACCTCGGACCCCGGTCCTCGGTACGCCTCGGCGACCTCTCCGCGCACCGCGACTTCGTGGACGCGCGGGACGTCGCGCACGCCGCGGTCCTCGCGGCGACCGGCGGCGGCCCGCTGCCCCCGATCCTGAACATCTCCCGTGGACAGGCAGTACCCGTCCGGGAGTTGGTGCACGAGCTGGCCCGCGCGGCCGGGTTCAAGGGCCACATCGAGGAGAACGCCGAGGGTTCGGCGCGCTCGGCGGACGTGCCCTGGCAGTGTTCCGACCCGGCCGCGGCCCGCACCACGCTCGGCTGGTCGCCCCGGCACGACCTCGCCGGCTCGGTGGCGGCACTGTGGGCGGCCGTGTGCGCCGAGCCGGACCGGGAACCGGTGCACTGATGCTGCTGGTTCCCCTCTACGTCCACCCCGCCGAGGACCCGGCCGCCTGGCGGCGGCTCGCCGAGGCGGCGGACGATGTGTACGGGGTGGTGCTGAACGCGGCCGACGGCCCGGGCACCGCCCCGGATTCGGCGTTCACCGGCCCGGTCGAGGCGCTGCGCTCGGCCGGTGTACGGGTGCTCGGCTATGTCGACCTGGACTACGGCGCCCGGCCCCTGGACGAAGTGGTCCGGGACATCGACCGTCATCGCGCCTGGTACGGCACCGACGGCTGCTTCTTCGACCGGGCACCCGCCGACCGCACCGGCCTGCCGTTCGTACGGCAGGTGACCCGGGCCGCGCGGAAGGCGGGCACCACGACGCTGGTGCTCAACCCGGGAGTGCATCCCGCGCCCGGCTATCTGCGCCTGGCGGATCTGGTGGTCACCTTCGAGGGACACTGGACGACCTATGTGTCCACGTTCTCCCGGCCCGGCTGGGCCGACCGCCAACCGCCCGAGCGGCTCTGCCACTTGGTGTACGGCGTGCCCGGGGCGCTCCTCGCGCTCGCCCTGCGGACGACGGGGGACCGTGGCGCCGGCGTGTGCTGCGTGGTCGAGCGCGAGCTGCCCAACCCGTGGGCGGCGCTGCCGCCCGTGCTTCCCGGAAAGACACCATGAACCGCACCCCGCCCCGCCGTTCGACCGCGCTGCTGTGCACCGCCGTCACGCTCCTGCTGCTCGCGACCGCCTGCTCGTCCGGCACCTCCGACGACGACGCGGACGGCCCGGACGAACCCACACCGACGTCGAGCGCACCCGCGCCCACGCACACCCCGGCCCCCGGCAGACCGGGCAAGCCGTCGCCCGGCAGCACCGCCCCTTCCTCGTCGCCCTCCTCGCCCGCGCCGCCCGCTCCGAGCGGCCCGGCGAAGGCGAAGATCTGGCAGCCGAGGCCCGGCACCGCCTGGCAGTGGCAGCTCAACGGCCGGGTGCAGGACGGCCCCGACGTCGCGGTGTACGACATCGACGGCTTCGAGAACACCGCGGCCGATGTCGCCAAGCTGCACAGCCAGGGCCGCAAGGCGATCTGCTACATCAACGCCGGCGCCTGGGAGAACTTCCGGTCGGACAAGGGGGACTTCCCGAGTTCGGTGCAGGGCGAGAACAACGGCTGGGAGGGCGAGCGCTGGCTCGACATCCGGCAGATCGATGTGCTGCGGCCGTTGATGGAGCGCCGCTTCGACATGTGCCAGCAGAAGGGCTTCGACGGCGTCGAGCCCGACCTCATGGACGGCTACGCCAACAAGACGGGCTTCCCGCTCACGGCCGCGGACCAGCTGGCGTACAACCGCATGCTCGCGGGGATCGCCCATGCGCGGGGCCTCGCGGTGGGGCTCAAGAACGACCTCCAGCAGATCCCCGAGCTGGTGCCCGACTTCGAGTTCGCGGTCAACGAGCAGTGCGCGCAGTACGACGAGTGCGCGAAGCTCACACCGTTCGTGAAGGCGGACAAGGCGGTGTTCCACGTCGAGTACGAGCTCCCCACCAAGGACTTCTGTGCCGAGTCCGACAAGCTGGGGCTCTCCTCGATGCGCAAGAACCTCAAGCTGGACGTGTGGCGTCAGCCCTGCTGAGACGGTTGCGCCCTCAGCCGAGCAGGACCGCGATCAACGAGAGGGACGCCATCGACAGGAGGGTGGAGAGCAGCACGGTGTCCCGGGGCAGCGCGGTGTCGAGGCGGTATTCGGAGGCGAAGATGAAGGCGTTCTGTGCGGTGGGCAGCCCTGCGCAGAGCACCACCGCGAACAGTTCGGGCCCGCCGAGCCCGAAGGCCCAGCGTCCCAACGCGTAGGCCAGGAGCGGCTGCACGGCCGTCTTCAGGGTGACGAGCAGGGCGCGCTCGGCCCGCTCCCCCGGGGCGGCCGTGGTCCGCGCGGTGAGCGACATGCCGAGCGCGAACAGGGCGGCGGGGACGGCGCCGCCGCCGAGAATGGTGAGCGGTGAGGTCACCTCGGCGGGCGGGTGGAGGCCGAGCCCGGCGACGGCCACCCCGGCGGCCGAGGCCCCGACCACCGGGTTGCGCAGGGGGAGTTGGAGCATGCGCAGCCATCGCCTGGGTGCGTCACGGCGTACGTCGAGTTCGATGAGGACCAGGATCAGCGGCGTGATGAACAGCATCTGGAAGAGGGCCGCGGCCACGATGAACGAGGTGTCGTGCAGGACGTGCACGGCGATCGGGATGCCGAGGTTCGCCGAGTTCACATAGGACGCGCCCATCGCTCCGATCGCCTGCTCGGCCCGCCTGCGTCCGAAGAGCCGCCCGCTCGCCACCAGGCCGGCCCCGAAGACGGCGAGCAGGCTGAGGGCGAAGACCGCGACGCCGGGCTGTGCGAGGTCCCCGGGCCGGGACTTCGCCATCGTCAGGAACAGCAGCGAGGGCATCGCGAACGTGAACGCGAAGCGGCCGAGCACCTGTTGGGCCTGGTCGCCGAGCAGGCCGTACCGCCCGGCGACCCAGCCGAACGCGGTGATGGTCCAGATGGGCAGGAATCCGGAGAAGACCGAGTGCACCGGGCCAAGGATGCCCGACCGGTGTCCGGTCCTCGCGATCGGGGTCGCGCTGTGCGGACAGCGGTCCCCGCAGGTCAGAAGGGGTGGTCGGCGGGCTCGCGGCGCACGGTGGTCCAGCGCAGTTCGGTGAAGGCGTCCAGGTTGGCACCCCCGCCGAAGCGGGCACCGGTGCCGGAGGCCGCGATCCCGCCGAAGGGGGCCACCGCCTCGTCGTTGACCGTCTGGTCGTTGATGTGGGCGATCCCGGTCGGTACTCGGTCCGCGAGCTCCAGGCCGAGTGCGGTGTCCCGGGTGACGATGCCGAGCGAGAGACCGTACGGGCCGCTCGCCGCAAGCGCCGCGGCCTCGTCCAGGGTCGCGAAGGAGCGCACCGGCGCGACCGGCCCGAAGACCTCCTCGGTGTAGGCGGGGGTGCGGTCGTCGACGTCGGCGAGGACGGTCGGGCGGTAGAAGAGGTCGCGGTGGCTGCCGCCGGCGACGAGCCGGGCGCCGCGTGCGGTGCTGGACTCCACCAGGGCGTGGATCTTGGCGACTTGGCCCCGGTCGATGACGGGGCCGAGGTGGACCCGCTCACGGTAGGGGTCCCCGACGGTCAGCGCCTCGGCCTTGGCGGCGAGCCGCTCGATGTACTCGTCGTACAGGGAGTCGTGTACGAGGTGCCGGCCCGTGGTCATGCAGATCTGGCCCTGGTGGAAGTAGGAGCCCCAGGCGGCCTGGGCGACGGCACCCTCCAGGTCCGCGTCCGCGAGGATGACGAGCGCGGAGTTTCCGCCCAACTCCAGGTGGGCGCGCTTGAGTTGGCGTCCGGCCGCCTCGCCGACACGGCGGCCGGCGGCGGTCGACCCGGTGAAGGAGATGACGGGAATCCGGGGGTCGGCCACAAGTGCCTGGCCGGTCCCTGCGCCGCCGGGCAGGATGTGCAGCAGTCCCTCGGGCAGCCCGGCCTCGGCGAACACGGCCCCGACCGCGAGGCCGCCGCAGACCGCGGTGCGCGGATCGGGCTTGAGCAGCACCGCGTTGCCCAGCGCGAGCGCGGGAGCCACCGAGCGGACGGACAGGATGAGCGGGGCGTTGAACGGGGCGATCACCCCGGCCACGCCGACCGGGACCCGGCGGGTGTAGGACAGCCGGGGCTGTTCGCTCGGGAGCATCTCGCCCAGCGGCCGGGAGGTTAGGGCGGCCGCCTCGTAGCACTCCTGGGCGGCGACGTGCAGCTCGAAGTCGGCCTTGCCGGGGACCGAGCCGGACTCGCGCACCAGCCATTCCCGCAGTTCGTCGGCGTGGTGCGCGAAGAGGTCACCGGCGCGGCGCAGTACGGCGGCGCGTGCGGGGTGCGGGGTGCGTGCCCAGGCGGTCTGGGCCGCGACGGCGACTGCGGCTGCCGCCGCCACGTCCTCGCCGTCGGCGAGGGTGACGGCGCCGAGCGACTCGCCGGTGGCGGGCTCGACGACCTCGTACTCATCCCCGGCGAGCCGTGCGGGCTGCCACGTCTTGGGGTCGAGCAGGGTCATGAGGGCTCTCCAGTCACTTGCGCGTCGGAGGGATGAAGTCCCTTGTGGAAGGCGGCGATTCGCGTCGGGGGGATGGAGCCCCTTGTGGAAGGCGGCGATTCGCGTCGGGGGGGGGTGAGGCCCCGTGCCGGGGGATTTGTTCGGAGGAGTGAAGTCGCTTGCGATGGGCGGCGATTCGGACCGACCGGTCAAGTCCTGTACGGCGCGGGCACGTTGAGGTCTCCTGCGCGGACGCCGCCGGCCCCCGGGCCGGTCAGCGTTCCAGTACGAGGGCGAGACCCTGGCCCACCCCGATGCACAGGGCCGCGAGGCCCGTGCCCGAGCCGGCCGCGGCGAGCTGGTGGGCCACGGCCCCGGCGAGGCGGGCGCCGGAGGCGCCGAGCGGATGGCCGATCGCGATGGCACCGCCGCGCGGGTTGACCACGGCCGGGTCGAGGCCGGGCCATTCGGCGAGGCAGCCGAGCGACTGGGCGGCGAACGCCTCGTTCAGCTCGAAGGTGGTGAGGTCGGCGAAGCCCTTGCCGGCCTTGGCGAGTGCCGTGCGGACCGCCTCGACGGGCCCGAGCCCGAACAGCTGGGGCTCGATGCCGGTCACGGCGGAGCTCCGGATGCGGGCGAGCGGTTCGCGCCCGGTGGCGCGCAGGCCCTCCTCGTCGACGAGGAGCAGGGCGGCGGCCCCGTCGTTGAGCGGCGAGGCGTTGCCGGCGGTGACCGAACCGTCCGTGCGGAAGGCGGGCTTGAGGCGGGCGAGCGCTTCGAGGGAGGACTCGCGGATGCACTCGTCACGGGCGAGCTCGACCCCGTCGTACGGGACGACCTCGCCGTCGTACAGGCCCTTGGCCCAGGCCTCGGCGGCCTTGCGGTGGCTCTCCAGGGCGAAGGCGTCCTGCTGTTCGCGGGTGATGCCGTGCCGGTCGGCGACGAGTTCGGCGCCCTCACCGAGCGAGACCGTCCACTGCTCGGGCATCCTCGGGTTGGTCATGCGCCAGCCGAGGGTGGTGGAGAACATCTGCTGGTGCCCGGCGGGGAAGGCGCGTTCGGGCTTCTGGAGGACCCAGGGGGCACGGGACATCGACTCGACACCGCCCGCGACGGCGATCGAGGCGTCGCCGACGGCGATGGCGCGGGCCGCCTGGATGACGGCCTCCAGGCCCGAGCCGCACAGCCGGTTGACGGTGACTCCGGGCACCGAGACGGGCAGCCCGGCGAGCAGCACGGCCATCCGGGCCACATCGCGGTTGTCCTCCCCCGCCCCGTTCGCGTCACCGAAATACACGTCGTCGATGCGGGCCGGGTCGAGCTCCGGGGTCCGGTCCACCAGGGACCTGACCACATGGCCGGCGAGGTCGTCGGGCCGCACCGCCGCGAGGGCGCCGCCGAACTTGCCGATCGGGGTGCGGACGGCGTCGACGATGTACACGTCGCGGATGCTCATCGGGTCTCTCCCACGGATCTCTTCACCGCTCCGCGGCCACCACAGCAGCCTGTTCGTCCAGTGAAGTGATGTTCATGATTGGCTGCGCCCGAGTCTCTGCCCCTCGCCGTCCGCTGTCAACGGGCCCCGGCCGGAACCCGATCAGCCACCGGGCCGGGGCGGGACGTCCCTGACCACGGCGGTCAGACCGATGTCCAGTTCGGACCCGTCGACGAGCAGCGCCTCGACCGCCCGCCCGGCGGAGTCGATCTCGGCCTCGATGCCGTGCCCCGCGTAACGGGGGTAGCCGGAGACCCCCGTCTCGCCGGTCGCCTCGACGACGGCGGACCGTACGGCGCTGTCGACCACGGAGGCGTCGCCCCGGGATTCGACGTGCTCGGGAACCAGCAGGATCTCGAAGCGCTGCGGAGGCCGGTTCGCGTACTGCGGTTGATGGCTCATGCTCCGAACGCTAGACACCCGGCGCCCCTGGCGCACCCCGTCCCGCGCACCCGCTCAGCTGGATTCGCGCGGCAGCGCCCGGGCGCCCATCAGGTCGTGCCGCTCCGGGGCGCCGTCCGGGTCGCGTACCACGCGGTCGACCAGTTCGGCCAGGTGGCGGCCGGTCACCATCTCGACGTGCACCGTGCTGAGGCGGGGGCGCAGCAGTCTGCCGAGCAGGAGGTCGTCCGCGCCGATCACCGCCGTCTCGCCCGGGACATCGATGTCAGCGTCCTGCAGGGCGCGCATCAGGAGCATCGCGTACTCGTCGTTGTAGGCGAACACCGCGTCGAGGCCCAACTCGCGCCAGCGGGCGGCCAGTTGGGCCGCGGACTCCTCGGTGTACGCCATCGGCACCGGCTCGACGACAGCGTCCGTGCCGTGCACGGCCTTGCGGGCGCCGGCCAGGCGGGGTCGGGAGAAGAGTTCGAGGCCGGGCTCCTCGGGGATCAGCACGCCGATCCGGCGGCGGCCCCGCTCGCGGAGGTGGGCCACGGCGCTCCCGCCGACCTCGCGCTGGTCCATCACGAGCGCGTGGGCGCCCTCGACGCGCTGCGGGCCCAGCGTTATGACCGCCCGGGCCCCTGAGCGCTTGAGGAGCTGGACGCCCTGCGGGGTGAGCTCGATCTCACCGAGCGAGACCACCGCGACCGGCCGCAGTTCGGCCCACGCACGGGCCGCCTCGTCGGCGCCGAGCCCGAGGCTGCCGTACTGCACGACCGTGTAGTCGAGCCGGCGCAACTCCCACTGGAGCTCGTTGAAGAACCGGCTGTAGAGCGGGCCCACCGGGATGTGGGCCGTCGGCAGCAGCACGATGCGGGTGTGCCCGGCGCGCAGGCTGCGGGCCGCGGCGTGCGGGACGTAGCCCAGTTCCTCGGCGGCGGCCCGGACCTTGATCCGGGTGGGCTCGCTGATCCGCACCGCCGAGGTGTTGTTGAGCACGTAGCTCACGGTCGCCCGGGAGACCCCGGCGAGCCGGGCCACATCGGCACTGGTCGGGACGGGACGGTCGGCAGGCTGCTTGGGTGTCTGGCTCATCGCGATCGGCATCTTTCCAGACGCGTCCGGGCCGGGGTCTAGCGGATGGCCTGAATTCGATGCTACACAGTGCTTACACGAGCAGTTGACACGTGTAAGCATGAGTCATGAACCAGCCGGGTCGTGGCCCCGCCGGTCGGAGGCCGTCGTCCCGTCGGTCACCGGTGTCACCAGGAGTCCTCCGCCGTCCGGAACCTTCGTTCCGCGCCGGTCGGGCCCCGCGCCGCACGCGCTCGTGCCCCTCGTCCGCCTCTTCCCACTCCTCGGAGGGCAGCGTGGCCCTTTCCTCCCCCGGTACCGGCATCCCCCTGGCCGTCACCGAACCGGCTTCCCGGCCCGCACGCGGGCTGCTTCCCCTGCTGCTGCTCGGCAACACCGCGATGTACGCCCTCTACATCGGCGTCCCCGGGGTGCTGCTCGCGCTGCAGATCGAGCACATCGACGCCGCGCACAAGGTCGCCGATTTCGGCCTCGTCTCCGGTGTCTCGGCGATCTTCGCGACCGTGTTCAACCCGGTGGCGGGCGCGCTCTCCGACCGTTCGGGGCGCCGCAATCCCTGGATACTCGGCGGCGGCCTGCTCGCGCTGCCCGTGATGCTGCTGCTCGGCACGGTCCACACTCTGCTGCTCGTGACCATCGTCTGGTGTCTCGGCCAGGCCGTCCTCAACGTCTACCAGGCCGCTCTCACCTCGGTGGTCCCCGACCGGGTGCCGCTTTCCGCCCGTGGAAAGGCGTCGGCCGCCGTCGGGCTCGGGCTGCCGTTCGGCTCCACCGTCGGCGCGCTGCTCGGCGCCGCCTTCTCCGACCACTACCGCACCGGATATCTCGTCTTCGGCGCCCTCATCGCCGTGGCCGCGGTCGTCTTCACGGCCGGGACCCGCGAGGAGAGACGGCCGGCGAAGGCGCCGCTGCCGTTCGCCCGACAGCTCGCCGCGTTCACCGGGGCGCTGCACGACCACGACTTCCGCTGGGCGTTCATCGGCCGGGCGCTGCTCGTGCTCGGGTACTTCTCGGTGGCCGGATATCAGCTCTACATCCTCCAGGACCACACCCACCTCCCGGCGGGCCTCTCGCCCGAGCACGCCGTGGCGGTCCTGACACCGGTCAACGCCGTCGCCATGGTGGTCTCCACCGTGCTCGGCGGCTGGCTGTCGGACCGCCACGACCGGCGCAAGCTGTTCGTCGGGGCCTCGGCGGCGCTCTCCGCGGCCGCCCTGATCATCCCGGCCGTCTCGCCGAGCTGGCCCGCGATGATCGCGTTCGCGGTCGTCAACGGCCTCGGCTTCGGCTGCTACATGGCGGTCGACACCGCACTCGTCACCCTGGTCCTGCCGAAGGCCGAGGACGCGGCCCGTGACATGGGCGTCCTGAACGTCGCCAACGCGGGCCCGCAGATCGTCGCCCCGTTCGCGGCCTCCCTGATCGTCTCGGCCAGCGGCGGCTACACCGCACTCTTCCTGGCCGGAGCGGTGCTCTCGGTCCTGGGCGCGCTCGCCGTGCGCCCGATCAGGTCCGTGCGCTGACAGACGTACGGGTCCGGGGCCCGCGCGCGCCTGACACGCGCACCGGTCCGGGGTCCGTATCCGTACGGTTCCGGGGCGGGCCCGCACCTGACCGCACCGCCCGCCCCGGGCCCGTACACCCTCCGACCGACGGCAACACCCGTACCGAAAGGCAACATCGTGCAGCTCAACACCCGCACCTGGGGCGAGGGCGACCGTGTCGCGCTCCTGATCCACGGGATCATGGCCGACCACCGCACCTGGCGGAAGGTGGGCCCGGCGCTCGCCGGGCGCGGCTATCGCGTCATCGCGGTGGACCTGCGGGGCCACGGCGCGAGCGGGCGCGGCGAGTACCGCCCCGAGCTCTTCGCCGACGACCTCGTCGAAACCCTGCCCTCCGGGGCGGAGTTGGCGATCGGCCACTCGCTCGGCGCGCTCTCCCTCTCGCTCGCCGCCGAGCGGCTGCGGCCGGCCCGCGCGGTCTACTCGGACCCCGCATGGAACGTCAACTCCCCGCAGGAGAGCGTGAGTCCGGAGATCTTCGCCCAGTTCAAGGCGGCGACCCGGGAGATGGTCGCGGAGCTCAACCCGCGCTGGGAGGAGGAGGACGTCGACATCGAGCTGGCCACGCTCGGGCTCTGGGACGAGAACACGGCTCTCGGTCTCGCCGCGATGTTCGGCTCGGACCTGGTCCCCGCGAAGGCCGTCGTCCCCTCCCTCGTCCAGCTCGCCGAGGCGAGCTTCCTCTACGACGCGGCCGAGGCGGCCCGCCTGGAGGCGCGCGGCTTCGAGGTCCGGACGGTCAAGGGCGCCGGGCACACCATCCACCGTGACGACTTCGACGGCTTCATGGCCTCGCTCGACGGCTGGATCTGATGTCGCCGGGCGGCCGGACCCCCGTTCCGGCCGCCCGGACGTTCCCACTCAGGCCGGGAGCGCGTCGACCGTGGGCACCACGACCCCGAACAGATCGGTGATCGCGGTGAGCGCGGCGGCCTGGAGGTCGTGCGCCGGCAGGACCGTGCCGGCGGGGGTGGCGAGCGAGCGGGTCGCCGTGGTCTCGGCGACGACCGTGGGCCGGTAGCCGAGGTTGAAGGCGCCCTGTGCGGTGTAGTTGACGCACATGTGGGTCATGAATCCGGCGATGACCAGGTCCTTGCCGCTGCCCGGGGCGGCGCCGAGCTCGGTGAGGGTCTGCTCCAGGTCGGTGAGGTGGAAGGAGTTGGGGAACTGCTTCACCACCACGGGCTCCCCGTCCTTCGGGGCCACCTCGTCGCTGATGGCTCCGATGTGGGCACGTATGTCGTACGGTCCGCCCTCGCCACCGTCGTTGATGATGTGCACGACCGGTGCGCCCGCGGCGCGGGCCTTCTCCAGCAGGCGCGCCCCGGCCGCGAGGGCCTCCTCGGCACCTTCCAGGGCCATCACGCCGGTGCGGTAGGTGTTCTGGTAGTCGACCAGGATCAGGACGCTGTCGCCGAGCTTCGGCGGCCGGCTGTCGAGGCCGACCACCTCGCGCAGGGGTGCGGAAGGACGGTTGCCGGAGTTCTGTTCGGTGCTCATCTGGAGCCTCTCGTAAGGGAATTGATGCATCATCAGGTGGAAGGGTGGTCGTGTTCCGGGCATGGCGAAGCCGTCGGGTTCGCGCTCGGGAGGACTCGTGGGGGTCAGGCGGGCTGGGTGCGGAAGCGGCGGCGGTAGGCGGCCGGGGTGGTCGCGAGCTGGCGTCTGACCGCCCGGTGCAGGGTCTCGACCGAGCCGAGCCCGGATGTGTTCGCGACCTCGTCGAGCGGGCAGTCGCTGGTTTCCAGCAGGCGCCGGGCCGCCTCCACCCGGGCGGCCTCGACATAGGCGGCGGGGCTGGCGCCGGTCTCCTGTTTGAAGACCCGGGCGAAGTGCCGCTCGCTCAGACACATGCGGGCCGCGAGGGCCTGGGCCGACAGGTCCTCGTCGAGGTGGTCGGCGATCCACAGGCGCAGCTCGTCGATGTCGCGCCGGGAGGTGGCGGGCCG
Organism: Streptomyces xanthochromogenes; assembly: GCF_014650455.1. Taxonomy (GTDB): domain Bacteria; phylum Actinomycetota; class Actinomycetes; order Streptomycetales; family Streptomycetaceae; genus Streptomyces; species Streptomyces xanthochromogenes. The sequence goes on from NZ_BMUZ01000004.1 coordinate 678,283, forward strand.
GCTGAGCGGCACGGAGAACTGGCTCTGGCCGCCCTGGCGTCTGAGGTACATCACCAGCTGCCGGGCCACCGCGAGGGCCACCTCCTCGCCCTGGTCCTCGGCCACCAGCGCGAGGGCGAGGTCGAGGCAGGCGCTGATCCCGGCGCCGGTCCACAGCCGTCCCCGGTCCGTGCGGACGAAGATGGGGTCCGGGTCGACGGTGACCTCCGGGTGCTCGGCGGCGAGCTGGGCGGCCGTCAGCCAGTGGGTGGTCACCGTCCTGCCGTCGAGGAGTCCGGCCGCGGCGAGGACGTGGGCGCCCACGCACACCGACGCCACCCGGTGGGCGTGCGGTGCGGTGTCCTTCACCCAGGACACGACATCCGGGTCGATGCGGGCGACGGGCCCCGCGTCGGTGAGGTCGACCGCGCCGGGCACGAGCAGGGTGTCCACGCGCCGGCCGACCTCCGCGAACGACAGGTCGGCGACCAGCCGCACCCCCGCCGAGGTGCGCACCTCGCCGGCGGCGGGGCCGGCGAGGCACACCTCGTACCCGGCGTGGCCGCCGGTCTCCCGGTTGGCGAGGGCGAAGACCTCGGCAGGTCCGGTGACGTCGAGGAGGTCGACGTCGGGGAAGACCGCGATGACGACCCGGTGCGAAGTGGGCATGCACCCATCCTCTTCGCACCGCCTCGTGGCCGCAATGACGATTCCCTGTCACATCCGGACATGCGGACATCCGGTCGGCGGGCCGGCCCCGGGCGCCGCGGCGGTCGCGCCGGTCGGGCCCGTCCCCTTCGCTCCGCCGTCCCGTCCACCGCGCCGGGTCGCGCCGGTCCCGGTCGCTTCGGTCCCGGTCGCGACGCCGGTCTCAGTCGCGGCGCCGGGCGGCCCAGACCGTGCGCTCGGTCCGTACGGCGAGGTCGTCGCGGTGCAGGATGCTCTGCGGGCTTTCGGTGTCGAGGAGTTGGTCGTACGCCGCGAGGTCCTCGGCCGACAGGTTCCGCACCACGGTGTCGCGCATACGACGCAGGCTCTGCAGGGCATAGCGGCCGACGGCGTCGCTGTGGGAGCGGTCGAGGTGGACGGTGATCGTGCGGTGGTCCTCGATGGTGAACCCGGCTCCGGCCAGCATGGGCCCCCAGTCGGCGCCGCGGTTCGGCACGTGCTCGGCGTGGTGGCGCTCGCTCGCGGCGTGGCTGCGCTCCTCCAGACCGGGGCGCTCGGCAGGGGCGTCCTCGGGCAGGAAGCGCGGGAAGCTGGACAGTTCGACGACGGCGAACAGGCCGCCGGGCACGAGCAGGTCGTGGACCGCCCGCAGGGTGCGGTCCGGGTCGGCCATGTGGTGCATCGAGGCCGAGGCCCAGACGAGTTCGGGCGCATCGAGGTCGGGCCAGTCGATGTCGAGGTCGGCCCGCACCGTACGGACCCGGTCGGCCACTCCCTTGTCCTCGGCCTTCTCGCGCAGGCGCCGCAGATGGTCCGCCGAGCTGTCGACGGCGGTCACCCGGGCCCCGGGGAAGCGGGCGAGCAGGGCGAAGGTGCCGGTGCCGGTCCCGCAGCCCAGGTCGACGATGTGGTGCGGGTCGGCGGTGAGCGGGAGCGTCGCGGTGATGGAGGCGATGTGCTCGGCGAGCACCGCCGCGTCCAGGTCGAGGATCTCCGCCTCGCCGTCGGCGTCGTGCCGGAAGGGGTGGGCGTGCGGTCCGTGGCCGTGGCCGGTGTGGTGGTCGGGTGCCGTGTGCGGGCTTGCGTGACTCATGACGCCCACGCTAAGCCGGTCGTGCGGCCGCGGCGCGGCGCGCCCGCGAATGCGCAAGACGATGCCCCGATCGGCTGCCGAACGCGCAAGAGATCCGCCGGCCCGCGGCGGCCCGGCGATGCTCAGCCGGTGTCCGCACCACCGCTGTCACCGCGCTGATGACCGCGCCGGGCATCGCGGTCGAAGATGCCGAGCACCTCGCACGGGCCGCCCTCCGCCCCGATGGCGTGCGGCAGCATCGTGGGGAACTCGGCGGCCTGGTTCGTCTCGATGCGGATGCGGCGGTTGCCGAGCAGCAGCACCGCGGTGCCGGACAGGACGACGAGCCATTCGCGGCCGGGGTGGGCCCGCATCCGCGCCGGGTTGTCGGGCGGGGGCTCGGTCATGCGCTGGCGGATGACGCTCATCCCGGGGTCCGCCTTGACGGGCCAGCGCATCTGTCCGCGGGTGGCGTCGATGGTCGGGCTGGTGATGACGTCCTCGGCGGCGGTCTCCACGAGCTGGTCCAGCGTCGTGTCGAGGGCGCGGGCCAGGGTGACGAGGCTGTCCAGGGCGAGGCGGCGCTGCCCGTTCTCGATCCGGCTCAGCGTGGACTGGCTGAGGTTGGCCCGCGAGGCCAGCTCGTCGAGGGACCAGCCCTGGGCCAGGCGCAGGGCGCGGATCCGTTTGCGTACCAGGCCGTCCAGGTCGCCGTCGCTTTGCGTCATGGGCAGTACCGTATGCCGCACCCGCAACGTGCGCCCGGCGGGTCGGTTACGCTCCCCCGATGAGCGAGGACATGGTGGGGCTGCCGGGCCGGGTGACCGGAACGATCGGGCCCGGGCTCGTGGGTGAGGTCATCGTCAGGATTCGCGGCGGGGCGGAGCACTTCCTGGCCCACCCCGCGCCGGGCACCGGCCGGCTGGAGACGGGGACGGTCGTGACGGTGGTGGAATATCTGCCTCCGCGCACGGTGTACGTGATGGCCGCATACGACAACTGAGCACTCCCACGCTCACGTTGGCCCCCGCCTTCACCTGCGTGTTCGCCGGTGCGTATCAAGATTGCGACAAGGAACCGTCAGCGTCTTCCCGCCACCGGTGGCCGGGAGCAAACTCCCCTCGTCAGTGCCGAGCGGCACTGCGTGAAGGGGGCGTATGCCGATGGTCATCGGCGTCGCGGCGGGACTCGTTCTCGCCGCCATCATCGTTCTGGTAGGCCTGTTCAAGCTCATGTGGCGGGTGGCCGAACCGAACGAAGCACTCGTCATCTCCGGGTCCAAGCACCGGACCGAGGGGCTCGGCGAGGGCATGGGGTTCCGGATCGTCACCGGTCGCGGGACCCTGGTACTGCCCGGTGTACAGGCGGTCAGGAAGCTGTCGCTCGATCTCAACGAGACCGAGCTGTCGGTGGACTGCGTGACCCAGCAGGGCATTCCGCTGCGGGTGCGCGGCGTGGTCATCTTCAAAGTGGGCGACGACTTCGTGTCGATCGCGAACGCGGCCCGCCGCTTCCTCGACCAGCAGAAGATGATGTCGGACCGGGTGCACAACGTCTTCGCCGGTCATCTCCGTTCCATCGTGGGCGGGTTGACGGTCGAGGACATGATCCGGGACCGCGAGAAGCTCACCGGGCAGACCCGGGCGGCCTGCGGTACGGAGATGGAGAAGCTGGGCCTGATCGTCGACTCGCTGCAGATCCACGAGATCGAGGACCCGACCGGCTACATCAAGAACCTGGCGATGCCGCACGCCGCGGCGGTGCAGCGGGACGCGCGCATCGCGCAGGCCGAGGCCAACCTGCGGGCGACCGAGGCCGAACAGGCCGCGTTCGCGCGGATGTCGGAGGCGACCCGGGACAGCGAGATCCTGCAGGCCGGCTATCAGGCCGAGCGGGACAAGGCCGCGGCCAGTTCGCGCCAGGCGGGTCCGCTCGCGGACGCCGCCGCCCGGCAGGAAGTGGTGGTCCAGGAGACCCGGGTCGCCGAACTGGAGGCCCACCGGCGCGAACAGCAGCTCCAGGCGGACGTACGCAAGCCGGCCGACGCCCAGGCGTACGAGAAGCGGACGCTGGCCGAGGCCGAGCGTGACGCCCGCATCTCGGCCGCCCAGGCCAAGGCGAAGGAGACCGAGCTCGCCGCGGCGGCCGAGGCGACCCGGGTGAAGGCGGCCGCGGCCGCCGAGGCCCAGGCCACCGAGGCGCGCGGGCTCGCGGCCGCGAAGGCGACCCGGGCGACGGGCGAGGCGGAGGCCGCGGCGACGCAGGCCAGGGGCCTCGCGCAGGCCGAGTCGGCGAAGGCCCAGGGCCTCGCGGAGGCCGAGGCCATCAAGGCGCGGGCGGCGGCCCTCGCGGAGAACCAGGAGGCCGTGGTCGCCCAGCAACTCGCCGAGAACTGGCCCCAGATCGTGGAGGCGGGCGCCTCCGCCTTCGGCAATGTGGAGCACATGGTGCTCCTGAACGGCGCCGAGGGCATGTCGGAGATGTTCGCGAAGGCGCTGACGATGGGCGGCACGGGCCTGGGTCTCGCGCGCCAGCTGCTCGCGTCGATGAACCAGAACGGGGACGCCCCCGACGGGCCGTCCCCGGCCGCTCCTTCGCCCCGCTCGAAGCCCATACCGATCACCGAGGAGGTCAACGGGGGCCGGAACTAGGCCTGTTGGGCGGCCGGACGGCCCCCACCCGACCGGCGCGTCGGAGTGGGGGCCACCCTGCGCACCGGGTCAGACCGGGAGCGTCCGGGCGGCCTGCTGGTCGAGGTACTCCTCGTGGATCTCGCGCGGCCCGAACGGCCACACCTTCTCGAAGCGCGCCCACAGCAGGAAGGCGACGCAGCCGAGCGCGAGCCAGGCGAGCGACCATTCGATGGGATGGCGGCCCGGCGAGTTCTTGTCGGAGTATCCGTAGATGGTGAGCCAGCCGACCAGGGCGACCAGGCTCGGCAGCGGGTAGAGCCACATCCGGTACGGGCGGCGCAGTGCGGGCTGGCGCTTGCGCAGCACGGTCACGGCGAGGATCTGGGCGAGCGCCTGCACGATGACCATCACCGTGGTGAGCAGCTGGATGAGGGTGGTCAGATCGGTGCGGCGGCCGATCATGAAGCCGATGGCGGTGATGACGCCCATGGTGGCGAGGCCCAGCATCGGGAAGCGGTGCCGGGGGTGCAGCTTGGCGTAGGGGCGGAAGAACACCTTGTCGCGCGCGGCGTCGTACGGGACCCGGGAGCCGCCGAGCAGTCCCGCGAACACCGAGGCGAACGCGGTGATCAGGATGAGGACGGTCACCACGTCGGCGGCGGTCTTGCCCCAGGCCTTCTCCAGGACCGCGGAGGCGACCGAGGAGGAGGCGATGTCGTTCGGGTCCAGCATCCGGTGGTAGTCGATCACGCCGAGCGTGCCGATCTGGAGCAGCAGGTAGATCGCCATGATGCCGAAGATGGAGTAGATGATGGAGCGCGGCAGGGTGCGTCCGGGGTCCTTGATCTCGGCACCCATGTAGGCCGTTGTGTTGTAGCCGAGGTAGTCGTAGATGCCGATGGTGAGTCCGGCCGCGAACCCGATCCAGAAGTGACTGCTCGTCAACTCGAAGGCGCCGGCGGGGTAGTGGAAGGCGAGGTGGGGGCTGAAGTCGGTGGCGGCGGCGATGATCACCAGGCTCACCGAAGCGATCATCACGACCCACATCACGGCGGTGATCCGGGCGATGTTCTCGATCCCCCGCCACAGCAGCAGGACCACGAGCGCGATGATGCCCAGCCCGATCAGGTCACCGGCGGTCCTGCCGAGGTCCGGGGCCAGGTAGCCGAGGTACTGCACGAAGCCGACGACGCCGGTGGACATGGCGAGCGGGATGAAGAGCATCGCCGTCCAGACGAAGAGGAACGGCATGAGGCGACCGGTGCGGTACTGGAAGGCCTGGCGCAGATAGACGTAACTGCCGCCGGAGCCCGGCAGCGAGGCGCCGAGTTCGGCCCAGATCAGACCGTCCGCGAGCGCGAGGACCGCGCCCGCCACGAACCCGATGACGGCCTGGGGGCCGCCGAAGGCGGCGACCATCAGGGGGATGGTCACGAAGGGGCCGATGCCGCACATCTGGCTCATGTTGATGGCGGTGGCCTGGAAGAGCCCGATCCGGCGGACGAAGCCGCCGGCGGGCGGAGGGGTTGCGGACACGGGGTCCTCCCTGGGCTGATGTCTGGATAAGGAAGCTACTGCCGACGCGTGGCGCAGGGATTCCCCTCGGCAGGGGGCGTGCTTAAGTTAAGTACCTTTACTTTCACCGTCAAGGGGTCGTCAACGAGCCGCTCGGAGCGATGCGTGAGAATGATGTGATGACCAGCAGCGACGAGGGTGGCGACCTGCCCTGGAACCCCCAGCGCCAACGCAGTTCCAACGAGCGCCTGCTGCTCGACCGGCTGCGCGCCGAGGGCCCGGCCTCCCGCGCCCAGCTCGCCCGCGACACCGGTCTGTCCAAGCCCACCGTGTCCAGCGCACTCGCCTCGCTCGAAGCGGCCGGCCTGGTCCGCGAGGCGGGCACGATGACCCCCGAACGGGGCCGGGCCGCCGTGCTCTACGCGCCCGACCCGACGGCCGGTTACGCGCTCGGCATCGACATCGGCCGGGCCTGGCTTCGCATCGCCCTCGCCGACCTCGACGGCACGGTGGTGGCCCGCTCCGAGGTCCGCAACCACGCGCGCACCTCGGCCTCCATGGCCGATCTCGTCGTCACCAGCGCCCACCGGCTCGTCGAGGGCTCGGGCGTGGACGCGGACAAGGTCGCCCAGGCGGTGGTCGGCACGCCCGGCGTGTACGACGCCGAGAAACGACGGGTCCGCTACGCCCAGCATCTGCCGGGCTGGGGCAGACCGGGCCTGTTCGACCAGATGCGGGACCGGCTCGGCATACCGCTGGCCGTACGCAACGACGCCAATCTGGCGGCCCTCGGCGAGTACACCTTCGGCATCGGCGCCGGCAGCAGGCTCTTCGTCTACGTGATGATCGGCACCGGTCTCGGCATGGGCGTCGTCAGCGAGGGCCAGCCCTTCACCGGGGCGCACGGCGGGGCCGGCGAGATCGGCTTCCTGCCGTGGCCGGGCGGCCGGCAGCCGGACACCCTGGAGGACGCGGTCTCCGGAGACGCGGTCGTCGCGGCCGCCCGCTCGCTCGGCATGGCGGGCACGCTCACCGCGAAGGACGTCTTCGACGCGGCGCGGGCCGGAACGCCCGCCGCAGTCAAGGCGGTTCGGTTGGAGGGCGAGCGGATCGCGCACACCGTCGCCGTCGTCGCGGCCGTCCTCGACCCCGATCTCGTGGTGCTCGGCGGGGGCGTCGGCCACAGCGCGGACCTGCTGCTGCGCCCCGTCCGCGAGACGCTGCGAGCACTCACCCCGCTCAGGCCGAAGGTGGCGCGGAGCTCGCTCGGTGAGGACGCGGTGCTGCTCGGCGCGGTGGCCACGGCTCTCGGCACGGCACGGGACGTGGCCTTCGAGCGGCGCACGGCGCACTGAGGACACGGTGTCACTCCTCGGGCCTGTGATTGACATGCGCCTATCAGCGCCTCCAGCGTCCCCAAGAAGTCAGTAAGGTTCCCTTACTTGGGGTGGCCGCCTGGGCGTCCACCCGTAGCGATGCGCGGAAGTCCCGACCAGCCCCCTGGGAGACCACCGTGTTCCACCGCCCCGTCTCCGTACGCCCGAGGACCGCCGCCGTAGCGGTGCTCGGGCTGCTCCTCGCCCTGACCGCCGGCACCTCGTCGGCCACACCCGTCGCCCACCCCCGCCCCACCCCCGCCACCTCCGTCGATCCGGCCCCGGGCCGCGCGACCGCGCTCGCCGGGTACGCCGTCCGGTCGACGGCCGAGGTCACCGACTCCCCCGCCGCCGTTTCGAGCCCCGGCTACTCGACGGCCGGCTGGTACCCGGCCGGCCCCCGTTCCACGGTCCTCGCCGCGCTGCTCGCGGCCGGCACCTACGCCGACCCCTTCTATTCGACCAACCAGCAGAAGATCCCGAAGGCGGACTTCACGGTCCCGTGGTGGTACCGCGCGGACTTCGACGTCACCGACACCGCGTCGCGCACCCGTCTCGACTTCAGCGGGGTGATCTCGGCGGCCGACGTGTACGTCAACGGCAAACAGGTCGCCGACAAGAGCGCCGTCACCGGCGCGTACACCCGACACGAGCTGGACGTGAGCGAGTTGGTGAAGGCGGGCACGAACACGGTCGCCTTCCGCGTCCAGCCCAACGACCCGAAGAAGAACCTCACGATGGGCTGGATCGACTGGCTGCAGCCGCCTCCGGACGAGAACATGGGCATCGTCCGCGATGTGCTGGTCCGGCGCGGCGGCCCGGTCGCGCTGCGCGACGCGCACGTGGTGACGGCCCTCGCGGTGCCGTCCCTCTCCTCGGCCGACCTCACCGTGAAGGCCGAGGCCCGCAACGACTCGGCGGCCCCGGTCACGGCGAGGATCCGCGGCACGATCGGCGAGATCTCCTTCGGCCAGGACGTGACGCTCGCCCCGCACGAGACGAAACCGGTCATCTTCACCCCGGCCACCCATCCCCGGCTCCGCCTGGCCGCACCGCGGGTGTGGTGGCCCGCGGGCATGGGCGCGCAGCCCCTCTACGCCCTCGACCTGACCGCGTCGGTCTCGTCCCGCACCTCCGACGCCGCGCACGAGACGTTCGGCATCCGCGATGTGAAGGCCCCGCTCAACGCCGCGGGCGCCCGCCAGTACGCGATCAACGGGCGCCCCCTGCTGATCAAGGGTGGCGGCTGGTCCCCCGACGCGTACCTGCGCTGGGACCGCACCTACGTGGAGGACCGGCTCAGGTACGCCCTCGACCTCGGGCTCAACACCATCCGCCTGGAAGGGCACATCGAGCCGGACGAGTTCTTCGACCTCGCCGACCGCTACGGCATCCTCACCCTCCCCGGCTGGGAGTGCTGCGACAAGTGGGAGGGACAGGTCAACGGCGACGAGACGGGCGACCCGTGGACGGCCGCCGACTACCCGGTGGCGCGGGCATCCATGGCCGCGGAGGCCGCCCGCCTGCGCGACCACCCCAGCGTGATCTCGTTCCTGATCGGCAGCGACTTCGCGCCGGACAGGACGATCGAGAAGACGTATGTGGACGCACTGGACGCGGCCGACTGGCCGACACCGGTGGTCGCCGCCGCGTCCGACAACTCGGCCCCGATCAGCGGCAGTTCGGGCATGAAGATGACCGGGCCCTACGACTGGGTGCCGCCCGACTACTGGTACGACAAGCGGGAGGGCGGAGCGACCGGCTTCAACTCCGAGACCAGCGCGGGGCCCGACATCCCCACCCTCGACACCCTGCGCCGCATGCTGTCACCGGCCGAGCTCGCCACCCTGTGGAAGTCCCCCTCGGCGAAGCAGTACCACCGCTCCCCCTCCGCCACCTTCGCCACCCTCAAGCTGTACGACGACGCCCTGACCGGCCGCTACGGCGCCCCGGCCGGCCTCGACGACTACGTACGCAAGGCGCAGCTCGCCCAGTACGAGAACGTACGGGCCCAGTTCGAGGCGTACGGCCGCAACGCCAAGGACGCCTCGAAACCCGCGACCGGTGTCGTGTACTGGATGTTCAACAGCGGATGGACGTCCCTGCACTGGCAGTTGACGGACCGTTACCTCGACCAGGGCGGCGCCTACTTCGGCGCGAAGAAGGCGAACGAGCCGCTGCACATCCAGTACTCCTACGACAACCGCGCGGTGACCGTGGTCAACAGCCGTCCGGCCGCGGCCTCCGGACTGACCGCGCGCGTCTCGCTGTTCACCCCCGAGGGCATCCGGAAGTACGACCGCACGGTGACGGGTGTCGACGTCGCCGGCGACGGCGCGAGCAGCACGGCCCTGACCGTCCCCGCGGTGAGCGGCCTCCCCGCGACCTATCTGGCGAAGCTCGTCCTCACCGACGGTTCGGGCCGCGAGGTGAGCCGCAATGTGTACTGGCTATCCACCAGGCCCGACACCCTCGACTACGCCCACACCGACTGGTTCCACACCCCGACCACGTCCTACGCCGACCTCAGGGGCCTGTCCGCGATGCCGAGGACGCAGGTGAGGGCGACGGACGTGAGCACGACGGCCGTGGACGGCACCTCGACGACGACGGTGACCGTGCGGAACACGGGCTCCGGTGCGACCCCGGCGCTCCTGACGGACGTACACCTGGTGGAGCCGAAGGGCACCCCGGTCCTGCCGGTCCGCTGGTCGGACAACCAGGTGACCCTGTGGCCCGGCGAGTCGGCGACCCTGACCGCGACCTACCGCACCGCGGACCTGCACGGCGCGGCGCCGCGCCTGCGGGTGTCGGGGTGGAACGTGCCGACGGCGACGGTGGCGGGGAGCTGACCGGCCTTCCTTTTGACATGCAGCCGTCCGGGTGCCAATCATGGAGAGGCAGCCGGACAGCTGCATGACTGGGGGTGAAGACACATGGACGCGGTGTTCAGAGCCCTGGCGGACCCGAGTCGACGTCGGCTCCTCGACCGGCTGCGGGACCACGACGGGCAGACCCTGCGGGAGCTGTGCGCCGGGCTCGACATGGCCCGCCAGTCGGTGAGCAAGCACCTGGCCGCCCTGGAGGGCGCCGGTCTTGTCACCACGGAGCGCCGGGGGCGGGAAAAGCTGCACTACCTCAACGCCGTCCCCATCAACGCCATCGCCGAGCGGTGGATCAGCCGCTTCGACCGCGGCCGGGTCACCGCCCTCGCGGATCTGAAGAGAGCACTGGAGCAGAGCCCCATGGACAGCAAGACGTTCGTGTACACGACCTACATCGCCACCACCCCCGAGCGCCTGTGGCAGGCGCTCACCGAGCCCGCCTTCACCGAGCGTTACTGGGGCGTGGCCTTCGAGAGCGACTGGACCACGGGCGCCCCGCTCGTCTGGAAGCAGGGCGGAGCCACGATGAGCGACCCGGAACAGGTGGTCATCGTCTCCGACCCGTACCGTCAACTCGCCTACACCTGGCACACGTTCACCGAGCAGTGGGCGCGGGCGGTGGACATCGCCGAGGAGGTGCGGGCCGAACTCGCCGTGGAGCGCCGCTCCACCGTGACGTTCGACCTCGAACCCCAGGGCCGCCAGGTCAAGTTGACCGTGACCCAGGACTTCGACCCCGAGGGCATCCTGCACGGCATGTGCAGCCAGGGCTGGCCGCCGGTCCTGTCCAGCCTGAAGACCCTCCTGGAGACGGGCGAACCGCTCCCGGCGCCCTGAGCACCCGCGGCCGAGCGCATGCTCGGAGCCGGGGCCGGTGTATTCCGGCTCCGCCCGGATCCAGCCATGTTCAGACACGTCCCAGGACCGGCCACACCGCGGGGTCCTCGAAGCCGAGGGCCCAGATCGCGGTGTGGTGGATGCCGTAGCGGCTCAGCACCGGCAGGTCCGCGGTGAGGCCCGCCGCGTCCTGGTACCAGACCTGCCGGACGGCGCCGTCCTCCTCGTAGGTGAAGTGGGGCGTGCCGGAATCGGGGTCGAGGCGGTACGGCGCACCCTTCGCCACGCGCAGGGCCTCGGCCTCCTTCCACGTCACGTGGCGGGTCTTCCCGCCCTCCATCCAGTCCCACCCGTACGCGGGCACGCCCATCTCCAGGCGGTCGGCAGGGATCAGCACGGTGGCCCGGCGCAGGATGTCGTCGTACCACTGGGGGCTGGCCAGCGGGCCCGCGTCGCCGCCCTGCCAGTGCAGGTCGTACCCCATGATGCGGACCCGGTCGGCGACCCGGCCGAGCGCCGCGTAGTCCCAGATCCGTCCGGTGGTCGCGGTCTGCGGGGACACCGTGAGCACGCAGCTCTTGGCCAACGCGCGCAGCCGCCCGCACAGTTCGCCGGCGAAGGCGGCATAGGCGGTGCGCACCGCCGGGTAGTCGGCGTCGCCGGTCGGGGCGATGGACTCGTAGTCGATGTCGATCCCGTCGTACGCCCGGCTGCGCACCAGCGCGAGCAGCGTCTCGACATGAGTGGTACGGGCGGCCGGGTCCGTGAGGATCGCCGCCAGCTCGCCCGCCTTCAGCGTCTCCATGACCGTCGGCACGACCTTGATTCCCGCCTGGTGCAAGCCGTCGATGATGCGGGTCTCGCCCGCGCCCGGGTGGCCGTCGATCCGGTCGGCCGCCTTCGCCTGGTACCAGAACGGGCTGACGGTGTGCAGCTGGTCGGCATGCCGCAGCACATCCGCGTACGCGCCCTCCTGGTCCCAGTACGGGAGCCAGCCGGAGACGGTACGCGACGGGGGCGCGGGGAGTGGTTCGCCGGCGCGTGCCGGGGAGTGGAGGAGGGCGGTCAGGGTCGCGGCGGTGGCGCACAGGGCGGCGAGGCGCGTTCGCGCGCCGGAGCGAAGGGGCATGCGTCCGAGCCTGCGGCCCTACCGGCCCGCCCGCGCCACGAATTGGGCCGTACAGGCCCTACGGTGTCCGGATGACTGCGTATCTCGACGATCACACCGACCGCCCGCCGCTGCCCGGCCGAAGCGGCCCGACCGCCACCAGCCAGGCCGACCCCCACGAGGTGGCGGCCGTGCGCATGGACTACGCCCCGGACCGTGACGGCGATCCCGATCCCGGCGAGATCGTGTGGACCTGGGTGCCGTTCGAGGAGAACGACGGGCGGGGCAAGGACCGGCCGGTGCTGGTGGTGGCCCGCGAGGCGGCCGGCACGCTGCTCGCCGTGCAGCTGTCCAGCAAGCGGCACGACCACGACCGCGAATGGGTGCCGATCGGCGTCGGCCCGTGGGACCGGGAGGGCCGTGAGTCCTGGGTGGACCTCGACCGGGTGCTGCGGCTGCACGAACAGGGCATGCGCCGCGAGGCCTGCGCCTTGGACCTGCCCCGCTTCGCCCTGGTCGCGGAGCGGCTGCGGGAACGGTACGGCTGGCGCTAGACGGCCTCGTTCCGGGCCGGCGCCCCTGCCCGCCGCCATCGCTCCGGGCAGGGGCATCGGCCCCGGCGCACGGGCGCGGCGCGCACCGCTATGTCCAGGCGCGTTCGAACGCACGCACCGTGGCCCGTTCGCTGCCGCGGTCGAGGACCGCGAAGACGACCTCGTCGAAATGGGCCGCGAACCTGCCCTCCCCCGTCAGGTGGGTGCGAAAGGCCTCGGCCACCCGCGCCGGGTCGTTCCGGAACACCCCGCAGCCCCACGCGCCGAGCACCAGACGCCGGTAGCCGTGCAGCGCGGCCGTCTCCAGCACGCGTTCGGCCCGCGCGTCGAGGGCGGGCCCGATGCGGGGTGCCGCTTCGGGCGTACGGGACCTGATCACTCCCGCGTTCGGCGCCGGCGAGGTCAGGAAGCCCACCCGAAAGGGCGCCTCCAGGAACCGGCCGCGGTCGTCGCGGAACACCGGGACGCCGGGCGAGTGGATGACGCGGTCGGTGTAGAAGACGTCCCGGTCCGCGCGGTGGTGGGCGTAGAACTCCGGGACGCGCAGCAGCGTGGCGTACAGGGCCGAGGAGCGGCACAGCGCTTCCTCCTGCGCCTGGGCCCCGTTGAGGAAACCGCCGCCGGGGTTGCGCGCGGAGGCGAAGGCGAGGACCGCGACCCTGCCCGTTCCGTCCGCGTGGACCATCCGCCGGGCCGCGTCGAGGCTGCTCTCCGGGGTGACCTGGACACGGGTCGCGCGGTCGCGGTCGGGGGTGACCGGGACGGGGTCCGGGCCGTGCAGGGTGGTCCCGGCGAGAGCGGCCGCCACCGGCTCGGCGATCGAGACCGTACGGCCGTTCCCGGTCACGTAGCGGCCGATGTCGGTGATCTCCACCGTGTGGCGGGCAATCGCGCGCAATCGTACACTCATGAACGGCATCGTGAACCTGTGCGAAAGATTGTCGCAATCGAATATCCGCCCGGGGAGGCGCTCTTGTGCGCGGCGGCGCCGAAGACTTAGGTGGGACGCCATGTGTATCCGAGCCCCCGGAAAGGCGGACATCCGCCCATGACCGCAGGTGAGTTGACCGAGACAGAGGCCGAGGACCTGCTGCGATGTATCTGCTTCAAGACGGGTCCGCCACGCACCGTGGGCGTGGAGCTGGAATGGCTCGTCCACGATCTGCACCAGCCCCTGCTCCCCGTTCCGCACGACCGACTCCGATCCGCCTACGCGGCCCTGCGCGCCCTGCCGGTGCGCACGCCCCTCACCGTCGAACCCGGCGGTCAGCTTGAGCTCAGCTCGCTGCCCGCCGCATCCCTCATGGAGTGCATCTCCACCGTCTCCGCGGACCTGATGACGGTCCGCGGCGCCCTCAAGGAGCGCGGCCTCACCCTCGTCGGACTCGGCCAGGAACCCCGGCATCCCCCGCGCCGCATGCTCCGCGAGGCGCGGTACGACGCCATGGAAGCCCGGTTCGACCGCACGGGTCCCGCGGGCCGGGCCATGATGTGCTCCTCGGCGTCCGTGCAGGTCTGCCTCGACGCCGGGTACGAGGAGCCCGGCCCGCTCGGCTTCGGGCGGCGCTGGCTGATGGCCCACCTCCTGGGGGCCGTCCTGGTCGCCGCGTTCGCCAACTCACCTTTCCAGCAGGGGCGTTCGACCGGCTGGCGTTCGGTGCGGCAGGCCAACTGGAGCGCCATCGACCCGGTGTGCGCGCTCGCCCCACCGCTCCACGCCCCGCCGCGCGCGTCCTGGGCGGCACACGTCCTGGACGCCCCGGTCATGTGCGTGCGCTCCGACCACGGGCCGTGGTCCGCCCCGCCGGGCCTCACCTTCCGGCAGTGGCTGCGCACCAAGGCGCCGCGGCCGCCCACCCGCACCGATCTCGACTATCACCTCACCACCCTGTTCCCGCCGGTCCGGCCGCGCGGCCATCTGGAACTGCGCATGATCGACGCACAGCCCGGCGACGACGGATGGACCGTGCCGCTCGCCGTGACCACCGCGCTCTTCGACGACCCGGAGGCGGCCGAGCTCGCCTACCGGACCGTCAAACCCCTAGCCGAGCGCGCCGGTTCACAGCCCGCGCCACGCAATCCGCTCTGGCGCGCGGCGGCCCACGACGGTCTCGCCGACCCCGAGTTGCGCGAGGCGGCCATGGCCTGCTTCACGGCGGCGCTCGGCGCGCTCCCCCGGCTCGGCGCCACCCGGGACGTCCAGGACCGGGTGGCCGACTTCACCGATCGCCATGTCGCACGAGGCCGATGTCCGGCCGACGACACACCCTCGCCCGCCGCACCGAAGGACCTCCACCTATGACCGACCCGGAGCTGCTCAGGGCCCGCGCCCTGACAGCGCTCACCGCTGCGCGCGCCCGCACCGGCACGCTCACCTCAAGCGTCGACGACCACGAACTCACCGCACAGCACTCGCCGTTGATGTCCCCGCTCGTCTGGGACCTCGCGCACATCGGCAACCAGGAGGAGCAGTGGCTGCTGCGTGCCGTCGCCGGCCAGGACGCGATCCGGCCGGAGATCGACTCCCTGTACGACGCCTTCGAGCATCCGCGTGCCGCGCGCCCCACCCTGCCGCTGCTCGCCCCCACCGAGGCGCGCCGGTACGCCGCCGATGTGCGGGGCCGGGCCCTGGACGTACTGGAGAGCACCCCGCTGCGCGGCGGTCCGCTGACGGACGCCGCGTTCGCCTTCGGCATGATCGCCCAGCATGAACAGCAGCACGACGAGACCATGCTGATTACCCATCAGCTGCGGTCGGGCCCTGCCGCGCTCACCGCCCCCGAGCCGCCGCCCGGCTCCACCGAGGGTCTGCCGTCCGAAGTCCTCGTACCTGGCGGCCCGTTCACCATGGGCACCTCGACCGAACCCTGGGCGCTGGACAACGAGCGCCCGGCCCACCATCGCGTGGTCTCCTCCTTCCACCTCGACACGACCCCGGTGACCTGTGGCGCCTACCTCCGCTTCATCGAGGACGGCGGCTACCGCGAGGAGCGCTGGTGGGACCCCGCGGGCTGGACGATGGTCCGCGAACACGACCTGAACGCACCGCTGTTCTGGCGCCGGGAAGGCGGCCAGTGGCTGCGGCGCCGCTTCGGGGTGACCGAGCCGGTGCCGCTGGACGAGCCCGTCCTGCATGTCAGCTGGTACGAGGCCGACGCCTACGCCCGCTGGGCCGGGCGGCGCCTGCCGACCGAGGCGGAATGGGAGAAGGCGGCCCGTCACGACCCGGTCTCGGGCCGCTCGCGGCGCTACCCCTGGGGCGACGCCGACCCGACCGCGGCGCACGCCAACCTCGGCCAGACCCATCTGCGTCCCGCGCCCGCCGGCGCCTACCCGGAGGGACAGTCCCCCCTCGGAATCCGGCAGTTGATGGGCGACGTGTGGGAGTGGACGTCGAGCGACTTCCTGCCCTACCCAGGATTCGTGGCCTTCCCCTACCGCGAGTACTCGGAGGTGTTCTTCGGCCCCGGGCACAAGGTGCTGCGCGGTGGGGCGTTCTCGGTGGACGAGGTCGCCTGCCGGGGCACCTTCCGCAACTGGGACCTGCCGGTGCGCCGGCAGATCTTCGCCGGCTTCCGCACCGCACGGGATGACGCCTGATGTGCCGTCATATCGCTTACACCGGACCGCCGCTGGCGCTGGAGACGCTTCTCGTCCGGCCGTCGCACGCCCTGTACCGGCAGTCGTGGGCGCCGCGCCGCCAGCGCTACGGCACGGTCAACGCCGACGGCTTCGGCGTCGGCTGGTACGCGGACGGCGACCCCGCCCCGGCCCGCTACCGGCGGGCCGGGCCGATCTGGGCCGACCCGAACTTCGCGGACCTGGCCCGGGTGGTGCGGACCGGGACCCTGCTCGCCGCGGTGCGGGACGCCACCGAGGCGGGCGCGGACGGCGAGGCGGCGGCCGCGCCGTTCGCCTCCGGGCGCCGGCTGTTCAGCCACAACGGCGCCCTGCGGGGCTGGCCCGGCAGTGTGGCAGGACCGGCTGCCGCACTGCCCGCCGAAGCCCTGCTCCGCCTGGAGGCGCGCTGTGACTCCGCGTTCGTGTGGGCACTGGTCCTGCACCGACTCGACAGCGGTGACGAGCCGGGGCAGGCATTGGCCGACACGGTCGTCGAACTGGCCGCCGCGGCACCCGGCTCGCGACTGAACCTGCTGCTCACCGACGGCGGGACCATCACCGCGACCGCCTGGGGCGACACCCTCTGGTATCTGCACGAGCCCGGCCGTTCCACCGTCGTCGCCTCCGAGCCCCACGACGACGATCCGCACTGGCGCGAGGTGCCGGACCGCACCCTGCTCACCGCCAGCCGCACCGACGTCCTCCTCACCCCCCTCAAGGAGCCCCAGTAGTGCGCCCGTTCCAGCTGACCCGCACCCTGCCCGAGGACGCCACCGGGGCCGCACTGCGCGCCGATGTGCTGCACGGTCTGACCCGGGCCCCCAAGTCCCTTCCGCCGAAGTGGTTCTACGACGCTCGTGGCAGCGAGCTGTTCGAGGAGATCACCCGGCTTCCCGACTACTATCCGACCCGCGCCGAGCGGGAGATCCTCGCCGACCGCGCTGCCGACATCGCCGCCGCGACCGGGGCACACACGCTGGTCGAACTGGGCTCGGGTTCCTCCGAGAAGACCCGGCTGCTCCTGGACGCGCTGCCCACGCCGCTCACGTACATCCCCGTCGACGTGAGCGAGAGCGCGCTGACCGGGGCGGCCGACGGGCTGCTCGCCGACCACCCGGACCTGCGCGTCCACGCGCTCATCGCGGACTTCACCCGGGTCCTCGAACTCCCCGAGGCACCCGGGCCCCGGCTCGTCGCGTTCCTCGGCGGCACCATCGGCAACCTGCTGCCCGCCGAGCGCGCCGAATTCCTGACCTCCGTACGGAAGTTGATGGCTCCGGGTGACTCGCTGCTCATCGGGACCGACCTCGTCAAGGAGGAGTCCGTCCTGGTCCGCGCCTACGACGATCCCACCGGGGTGACGGCCGCGTTCAACAAGAACGTGCTCGACGTCATCGACCGGGAGCTGGACGCGGACTTCGACCCGGACGACTTCGACCACGTGGCGCTGTGGAACCGCGAGGAGGAGTGGATCGAGATGCGGCTGCGGGCCCGCCGCGACGTGGTGGTGAAGATCCCGGAACTCGACCTGGTGGTCCCGTTCGCGGCGGGCGAGGAACTGCGCACCGAGATCTCGGCCAAGTTCCGCGAGGAGGGCGTACGGGCCGAGCTGAGCGCCGCCGGGTTCGTGCCCGGCCACTGGTGGACGGATGCCGCCGGACGGTTCGCGCTCTCCCTGGCGACGGCCGGCTGAGCCGGGCGCGCGGGCCCTGCGGTCGTTGGCGACCGCCGGGCCCGCGCCTCTACCGAACCAGCGGCCGTGCGCGGCCGTGGCCGTACGGCATCCCGTGCCCGAACATTTCCGCGCCCCGCCCGGAATCAGTGGCCGCCGGGCACCGCCTCCAGGACGAAGACGGGGATGTCACGGTCCGTCTTCTCCTGGTACTCCGCGTAGTTGGGGAACGCCGCGACGGCCCGCTCCCACCACTCGGCCTTCTCCTTGCCCGTCACCTCACGGGCCGTCATGTCCTGGCGTTCGGTGCCGTCCTGGAGCTCGACGCGGGGATCGGCGACGATGTTGTGGTACCAGAGCGGGTTCTTGGGAGCACCGCCGATCGAGGCGACCACCGCGTAGCGGCCGTCGTGCTCGACCCGCATCACCGGGGTCTTGCGCAGCTTGCCGCTCTTGGCGCCGCGCGTCGTCACCAGGACCACCCGCATGCCGTTCAGCGACATTCCCTCGGCTCCGCCGGATCGCTCGATGAGGTCGACCTGTTTGCGCACCCACTCGGTGGGGGTCGGCTCGTACTCGCCGTCGAGAGGCATGGTGGGGTCCCTTCGTCCGTGAACCTGGGGGCCGGCCGTGCTTCGGCCGGCCTCTGTGCGAACGCCGTCGGCTCCCCTCATCTTCCCCGCGACGTCCGCGTTGCGCGCCGCGGGACACCGGCGCACGACAGGAAGGCCGGAATCCGCCGGGCGGACAGGAAGGCCTGATTCGAACGCTTGCCCGTTACGGCTGCGGGCAGCGGACGGGATGTGCAGTTCCGCGTCGGACGATCTTCCGCAGACTCCCCCGAGGATGTGCCACCGATGGCGACTCCAGCCGCTTCCCAGCCCCCTGCCCAGCCCTCGCGTGGCCGTCCGCTGCGGGCCCGTTCGGCCTGGTCGGGCGCCCTCATCGGGGTGGGCATCGCCGCCTTCGTCGACGAGACGGTGTTCCACCAGCTGTTGCACTGGCACCACTTCTACGACCGCTCGACGCCCGGCGTCGCCCTGGTCTCCGACGGTCTGTTCCACGCCTTCGGCTGGTTCGCCGTGGTCATCGGCCTGGTCCTGGTCGCCGATCTGCGCCAGCGGGCGGGCCTGGTGCGACGCGCGCTCGTCGGCGGCATCCTGGCCGGCGCGGGGGCGTTCCAGCTGTACGACGGCACGGTCCAGCACAAGCTGATGGGGCTGCACCAGATCAGGTACCACGTCGACCTCGTGCCGTACGACCTGACGTGGAACGTCCTCGCCGTGGTGTTCATCGGCGTCGGTGCCGTCCTGCTCCGCGGCGCCGCGCGAGGCCTCAACTCGGCTTCCGCACAATCGAGTTGATGCAGCATCAGCAGGACGGCCCACTGGCCCTTCTCGCGGCCGGGCTCGCGGTGGGCGGGGCGGTCGTCCAGGCACTCGCGGCCGCCCGGCTGCGGCGCCGCGGGGATCGCTGGTCGCCGCTGCGGGACCTCTCCTTCACGGCCGGGGCGGCGGTCCTGGCAGCGGTCGCCCTCATCGCGCCGCCCGGCGGCACCTTCACTTCCCACATGGCCCAGCACCTGGCCACCGGCATGGTGGCCCCGCTGCTGATCGTCCTCGGCCGTCCGGTCACGCTCGCGCTGCGCTCGCTGCCACCGGGCGGACGGCGGCGCCTCCTCGCCGTGCTGCGCTCCCGGCCGGTCGCGGCGCTCGCGTATCCACCGGTGGCCGCGCTCCTCGATGTGGGCGGCCTCTGGCTGCTGTACCGCGGCCCGCTGTTCGCGGCCGCACACGAACGGGCCTGGCTCGGGGCCCTGATCCATGTGCACGTCTTCGCGGCGGGGCTGCTGTTCGCGGCCGTCGTCTGCGCGCTCGACCCGCTGCCGAGCCGGCCCGGCATCGTCCTCAGAGGGGCGGCGCTGGTCGGCGCCGGAGCCGCGCACGCCGTCCTCGCCAGGACCCTGTACGCGGCTCCCCCGCCCGGCACCGCCTTCGGCGCGCGCGACCTCGCGGCCGCCGCCGAGCTCATGTACTACGGCGGCGACCTCGTGGAGATCGCCCTCGCGGCCGTCGTCGGGCTGCGGTGGTACGCGGCCTCCGGCCGTCGCCTGGCCCGCGAGAGCCGCCGCGGGGCGGGCTGCGAGGCGCCGCCCGCCTCAGCCTCGTACGGTCAGTGAGGCCGTGTGCGCACGGACCTGTTCGGGGGTCAGATAGGCGTCCGTGTACTCGAAGTCCTTCAAGGTGGCCGCCTTTTGAGCCTGGAAGCCGGTGCGCACGAAGTCGTCGCCCGCGACCGCGTTCAGCATCCAGTTGGTCAGGACCCTGGTCTTGGCCACGTTGGTGCGCAGCGCGGACCAGTGGTACCCGCGCGCCACCACCTGGGCGGGCAGGCCGCGCAGTTCGATGCCGAGCGGCTTGGAGACGGCGTCGCGGCCGCCGAGGTCCACGACGAGGCCGAGGTCCTTGTGGATGTAGGGCGCGAGCGGCTGGTTGCGCAGCGAGGCCACGATGTTGTCGGCGAGCCTGGGGCCCTGGCGCATCGCGTGCTGTGCGGTGGGCGGGCAGAAGGCGCCCTCGCCCTTGGCGAGGTCGGGCACGGCGGCGGCATCGCCGAGCGCGAACACGCCGTCCATCCCGGGCACGGTCAGCTCGGGGGTGACCAGGAGCCGGCCCCGCTCGGTCTCCGCGTCGAGGGTGCCGACCAGCGGGCTGGCGGCGACGCCCGCCGTCCAGATGAGGGTGCGGCAGGGCAGCACGCGGCCGTCGGTGAAGGTGACCTTGTCCGGGCCGGCCTCCGCGATCGAGACGCCGAGCGAGACCTCGATGCCGCGCTTCTGCAGGATCTGCAGGGCGGCCCTGCCGAGCTTGTCGCCCAGCTCGGGCATGAGTTTGGGCGCGATGTCGATGAGGTGCCACTTGATCTGCCGCGGGTCGAGACGGGGGTACCGCTTGATCGCGTTCGTGGTGATCCGCTGGAGGCAGGCGGCCGTCTCGGTGCCCGCGTAGCCGCCGCCGACCACCACGAAGCGCAGCCGCGAGGCCCGCTCGTCCTCGTCGTCGCTGGCGTCGGCCAGGTCGAGCTGGGAGATGACGTGGTCGCGGATGTACGCGGCCTCCGCCAGGGTCTTCATGCCGCGGGCGTGCTCGACGAGGCCGGGGATGTCGAAGGTGCGGGTCACACTGCCGGGGGCCAGAACGATGTAGTCGTACGGCTGGTCGAGTGTCTCTCCGGTGATTTTGCGGATGACGCAGATCTTCGCCTTGGGGTCCACGCCGATGGCCCCGCCCGGGATGATCCGGGTGCGGTGCTTGGCGCTGCGCCGCAGGGAGACGGCCACCGACTGGGGCGTGAGCACCCCGGAGGCGACCTGGGGCAGCAGGGGCAGGTAGAGCTGGTACGAGAACGGGGTGACCAGGGAGATCTCCGCTTCTCCCGGTTGGAGGCGGCGTTCCAGGCGCCGTACGCATTCGACTCCGGCGAAGCCGGCGCCTACGACGAGAATCCTCGGTCGTGCCACGGTGTGCGTCCTTTCCCTGGGACCTGAGAACGGGGACGAGAACTGGGCCCGTCCACTGCCCGAGTGCCCCTGACCGGCGTTCGTCAACATCCCCATAGTGATCAACCCGGCGCGGGCGCACCACCGAATGCCGCCACCCGGCCATGCGAAACGGCGCCGCCCGGCCGGAATCGCTCCGGTCGGACGGCGCCGTTCGTGTGCGGGTGGGACGTCAGGCGACGACGCCGCTGTCGCTGATGACGACGGTGGCGCGCGGGGCGCCGCTGCGGGTGCCGAGCGCCTCGATCTTCTTCACGAGGTCCTCGCCCTCGACGACCTCGCCGAAGACGACGTGCTTGCCGTCCAGCCAGGGGGTGACGACGGTCGTCACGAAGAACTGGGAGCCGTTGGTGCCCGGGCCCCGGTTGGCCATCGAGAGCAGGAACGGCCGGTCGTGCTTGAGGTCGAAGTTCTCGTCGGCGAAGGTGGCGCCGAAGATGCTCTTGCCGCCGGTGCCGTTGCCGTGCGTGAAGTCGCCGCCCTGGAGCATGAACTCGGGGATGACGCGGTGGAAGGTGGAGCCGGCGTAGCCGAAGCCGTTCTGGCCGGTGGACAGCTCGCGGAAGTTGCGGGCCGTCTCCGGGACGACGTCGTCGAAGAGCCGGAAGACGATGCGGCCGGCGTTCTCGCCGTCAATGGTGATGTCGAAGTAAACGTTCTGCATGGGCCCCATCCTGACATCCGCCGTCCCGCGGCTCGATCCCGGCTCGCCCCACCGCCTCCGCACGACCCGAAACCAGGCCCCGCGCACGGGCGCGGCCCGCGGAGAATCAGGCCCCTGCGAACCTGCGCTTCTCCGTACGGGCGCACGCCGGCTCAGGGGAACAGCAGGGACGTGATCCGGTCCGAGGCGGTCTTCGCGGCCTTCTTCGGATCGGCTCCGTTCAGGACGGCCGTCATGTACGGCTTGATGGGGTTGTCCGCCTCGACGGCGGGCCACTGCGGCGCGTTGGGGGTGGCCCGGCCCTGCGCGGCGCCCCTGGCCATCGTGGCAGTGCCGGCCTGGCCCTCGACCGCGGGCGCCAGACTGGACTTGTTGGGCACGTAGTTCATCGTCGTGGCCAGGTCGGTCTGCCACTTCTCGCCGGTCAGCGCCGCGACGACCTGGACGGCCTCCGCCCGGTGCGGAGTCCTGCGCGGGATGATCAGGTCGGAGCCCCCGGTGAAGACCGCGCCCGGCTTCGCGTCCGTGGGCCCCGGGATCGGGAAGTAGCCGAGCTTGTCGGCGAGGGCCGGGTTGGCCTTCTGGATGGCCTTGGCCCCGCCCGGCACCGCGATCATTTGGGCGACCTTGCCCTGGGCGAAGACGCCGGCCTGCGGCGGGGTCTCCTCGTCGGCGTTCTTCGGCCCCTGGCCGAGCGCCTGGAGCTGCTTGTAGAACTGCATGCCGCGCAGCGCGGCCGGGCTGTCGAGGGCTCCCTTCCAGTCGCCGGTGTCCTCCTGGGCGAGCTGCCCGCCCTCGTCCCAGACGAATCCGGCCAGCGTGTACCAGTCCTGACCGGCGAGGTAAATCCCCTGGTTTCCGCCGGAGTTGAGCTTCGCCGTGTCGGCCAGCCACTCCGCGCGGTCCTTCGGCGGCTTGGTGATCCCGGCAGCCGCGAAGAGGTCCTTGTTGTAGATGACCACGCGGTTGGCGGCGTACCACGGAATGCCGTACTGCATGCCGTCCACGTTGCCGGGCTGGGCGAGGCCCGGCAGCCAGGCGTCGCTGCCCCAGTCACGGATCGACTCCAGGGTCATGTCGAGCAGGCCGCCGCTGGCCGCGTACTGGGGGACCTGCGTGTTGCCGACCTCGATGACGTCCGGTGCGTCCTTGCCCTTGAGGGCGGCGTCGATCTTCTCGCCGATGCCGGTCCACTCCTGGATCCGGACGTCGAGCTCGACGTTCTTGTGCTGCTTCTCGAAGTCGCGCTCGAAGCGCTGGACGAAATCGTCGGACGCGCTGTTGCGCATCAGCCAGACGGTCACCTTGGTGGTGTCGTCGCCGAATCCCGGCAGTGTGCCGCAGCCGCCGGCGGCACAGACCGACACCAGCGCGAGCGAGCAGGCAAGGGCGCGATGGATCCTCACGAAAGGTCACCTTCTGCGTGTGGGCAAGCAGTCATGACCCGACATGGGGGGCAAGCGCGAAGGGCTTGTTCGGGTGTTGCCTCGTGAGTTTGGTATGGACCAATCAGGTGGTCAAGACCCGGCGGGTGCCGAACTTTTCCGGCCAACCGCGGACGGGGCGGCGCCGGGCCGCGCGCCGCTGTCTCGCGGAGTGCGGCCGGGTGGGGCACGGTGGAGTGACGCGACGAGAGGAGAGCACCTCCATGTCCAACCACACGTACCGCGTCAGCGAGATCGTCGGCACCTCCCACGAAGGCGTGGACCAGGCCATCCGCAACGGTGTGGCCCGCGCGGCGCAGACCCTGCGCAATCTGGACTGGTTCGAGGTGACCCAGGTGCGCGGCCACATCGAGAACGGCGTCGTCGAGCACTACCAGGTCGGGCTGAAGGTGGGCTTCCGGCTGGACGACGACGCGGAGGTCTGACCTCCGGGACCTCCGGGACCGCGTGCGGCCGGAGTGCCGATGGCCGGGGGTGCGCCCTCAGGTACGGCCCTCGCGCTCCTGGGCGTCCTTCAGCGCGGCACTGGCCCCGGTCCAGCGTGCCCGTACGACCCGGAATCCGGCCTGCTCGGCGGCGTCGCAGACCAGCTCGTCGTCGTCGACCAGCATCCGGATCTCGCGGCCGCGGCCCAGCCTCCGCAGGATCTCCAGCTTGGTGAGGCGGGCGGGCCGCCGGTCGTCGTTGCGCCGCATGTGCACGGTGCCGGCCGGCAGGCCCTGCCCGGCGAGCCACTCCAGGGTGTCCCGGCGGCAGCGCTCGGGCCGCCCGGTGAGGTAGACGACCTCGCACTCCTCGGCGGCCGCCAGGCACAGCGCCACGCCCTCGGTGAGCGGAGGGTCGGCGGGGGCGGCGGCGAAGAAGGCGTCCCAGTCGCGCGGCCTGCGGTCGAGGTGACGCTGGCGGTGCGAGCTGTCGGCGAGGGTGCCGTCCAGGTCGAAGACGGCGTACGGCCGGGTTCTGTCGATCACGCGCCCAGGCTAGGGCGCGGGCGGCGGACCCGCGTCGGGCGGGTCCGCCGCGGGCGCGTCACGAGGGGCCGTCCCGCCCCGCACGAGCCGCACGGGAATCCCCGGGCGGCGCGGACGTTGACCCCTGTGTGAGCTCTGTGATCGCGACAACCCGCTTCTCCGTACTCGACCGCTCGCGCGTCCGTGCCGGGCACGACGGCCCGCAGGCGCTGCGGGACACCGTGGCGCTGGCCCGCGAGGCCGAGCGGCTCGGCTATCACCGGTTCTGGGTGTCCGAGCACCACTCGGTGCCCGGCGTCGCCGGATCGGCTCCGGCGGTGCTGGCCGCGGCCGTCGCCTCGGCCACCGCCACGATCCGGGTCGGCACCGGCGGCGTGATGCTGCCCAACCACCAACCGCTCGTCGTGGCCGAGCAGTTCGGGGTGCTCGACTCGCTCTTCCCGGGCCGGATCGACATGGGGCTCGGCCGGTCGGTGGGCTTCACCGACGGGATACGCAAGGCCCTCGGCCGGGGCAAGGAGGACGCCGACGACTTCGGCGGACAGCTGGCCGAACTGCTCGGCTACTTCGACGGGACCCAGCAGGCCCACCCCCAGGTGCACGCCCGCCCCGCCGAGGGCCTCGCCGTCCCCGCGTTCGTGCTGGCCACGGGCAAGGGCGCCCGGATCGCCGCCGAGGCCGGGCTGCCCCTGGTCATCGCGAACGTACGGGGCGAGGACGCGATGCTGCGGGCCATCGACGACTATCGCGCCGCCTTCCGCCCTTCGGCGCGGTCCGAGCGCCCGTACATCGTGGTCTCCGGCACGGTCGCCGTCGCCGACAGCACACGGGAGGCGCGCCGCATCCTGCTCCCGGAGGCCTGGTCGACGGCGTACTCGCGCACCCGCGGCGAGTTCCCGCCCCTCACCCCCGCCGAGGACGTCCCCACGTCGACGATGACCGACCGCGAGCGGGCCCTGTTCGAGGAGGCGCTGCGGGGCCAGGTGTACGGGACCGAGGAGGAGGTGGCCGACGCCCTGGAGAAGGTCATCGGACACAGCGGCGCCGACGAGTTCCTGGTCACCACGAGCACGTACGACCGCACGGCGCTGCTGGGCTCCTACCGTCGGCTCGCCCGTCTCGCCGGTCTGGACGCGGCGTCCGGGTCCGAGGACCACGGGCGGCCGACACCTCGGGGCTGAAGATCACGGATGCGCGTCCGGCCGTAGAATTCCGGTATGCAAAGCCCCTCTGATCCGTACGTCCGTGTCCGCGGTGCCCGTGAGCACAATCTGCGCGGGGTGGACGTCGACGTTCCGCGTGACTGTCTCGCCGTGTTCACCGGCGTCTCCGGATCGGGGAAGTCCTCACTCGCTTTCGGCACGATCTACGCCGAGGCGCAGCGCCGCTACTTCGAATCGGTCGCGCCGTACGCGCGCCGGCTGATCCACCAGGTGGGAGCGCCGAAGGTCGGCGAGATCTCGGGCCTGCCGCCCGCCGTCTCGCTCGAACAGCGCCGCTCGGCGCCCAGCTCGCGTTCGTCGGTCGGCACGGTGACCACGCTCTCCAACTCGCTGCGGATGCTGTTCTCCCGGGCCGGGGACTATCCGGCGGGGGCGGAGCGCCTGGACTCGGACGCCTTCTCGCCCAACACGGCCGTCGGCGCCTGCCCGGAGTGCCAGGGGCTCGGCCGTATCCACCGCACCAGTGAAGCGCTGCTCGTGCCCGACCCCTCGCTCTCGATCCGCGAGGGCGCGATCGCCGCCTGGCCCGGCGCGTGGCAGGGCAAGAACCTGCGCGACGTGCTCGACACGCTCGGGTACGACGTGGACCGGCCCTGGCGCGAGCTCGACCAGGAGGACCGGGACTGGATCCTGTTCACGCCCGAGCAGCCGGTGGTGACCGTGCATCCGGTGCGCGAGGCGGGGCGCATCCAACGCCCTTACCAGGGAACGTACTTCAGCGCGCAGCGCTATGTGATGAAGACGTTCGCGGAGAGCAGGAGCCAGACGCTGCGGGCGAAGGCCGAGCGCTTCCTGACCGCAGCCGACTGCCCGGTGTGCGAGGGCCGCCGGCTGCGGCCCGAGGCGCTGGCCGTGACGTTCGCGGGCCGCACGATCGCCGACGTCGTCTCCCTCCCGCTCACCGCCCTCGCCGCGCTGCTCGCCGAAGCGGGCGGCGGTGCGACCGCGGACGTGCTCACCGGCGATCTGCTCTCCCGCATCGCCCCGGTCGTCGAGCTGGGCCTGGGCTACCTGAGCCTGGACCGGACCGCGCCCACCCTCTCGGCGGGCGAACTGCAACGCCTGCGGCTCGCCACCCAGTTGCGTTCGGGTCTGTTCGGCGTGGTGTACGTCCTGGACGAGCCGTCGGCGGGGCTGCACCCGGCCGACACCGAGGCGCTGCTCGCGGTCCTGGACCGGCTCAAGGCGGCGGGCAATTCGGTGTTCGTCGTCGAGCACCATCTGGATGTGATGCGGCACGCGGACTGGCTGGTGGACGTGGGCCCGCTGGCCGGTGAACACGGCGGCCGGGTGCTGCACAGCGGGCCGCCCGACGCCCTCGCGCGGGTCGAGGAGTCGGCGACCCGGCGCTTCCTGTTCGACCGCTCCCCCGCGCCGCGCCGCACGGTCCGCGAGCCCCTGCGCCGGCTCGAACTGACCGGTGTGACCCGGCACAATCTGCACGGCGTGGACGCGGCGTTCCCGCTCGGGGTGTTCACGGCGGTCACCGGCGTCTCCGGCTCCGGCAAGTCCACCCTCGTGGATGCGATCTCCGAACAACTCCCGGGCGTGGGACGTCTGGTGAGGGTGGATCAGAAACCCATCGGGCGCACTCCGCGCTCCAATCTGGCCACCTACACCGGCCTCTTCGACGTCGTGCGCAAGCTGTTCACGGAGACACCGGAGGCGAAGGCACGCGGCTACAAGGCGGGCCGGTTCTCCTTCAACGTGGCGGGCGGCCGGTGCGAGACCTGTCAGGGCGAGGGGTTCGTCTCGGTGGAGCTGCTCTTCCTTCCGAGCACGTACACGCCCTGCCCGGACTGCCACGGCGCCCGCTACAACACCGAGACCCTCGAAGTGACCCACCGGGGCCGCAACATCGCCGAGGTGCTCGACCTGACGGTGG
Organism: Streptomyces xanthochromogenes; assembly: GCF_014650455.1. Taxonomy (GTDB): domain Bacteria; phylum Actinomycetota; class Actinomycetes; order Streptomycetales; family Streptomycetaceae; genus Streptomyces; species Streptomyces xanthochromogenes. Next base: position 705,951 of record NZ_BMUZ01000004.1, read on the forward strand.
AGGCGGCGGCGGAGGCCTTCGCGGACACGCCATCGGCCGCCCGCAGTCTGGGCGCGCTGCTGGACGTCGGCCTCGGCTATCTGCGCCTGGGCCAGCCCGCCACCGAACTGTCGGGCGGCGAGGCCCAACGCATCAAGCTGGCAACGGAGTTGCAGCGTCGGCGCCGCGAACACACCCTGTACGTCCTGGACGAGCCCACGACGGGTCTGCACCCCGCCGACGTGGAGATCCTGCTGCGCCAGCTGCACGGCCTGGTCGACGCGGGGCACTCGGTGATCGTCGTCGAGCACGACATGGGCGTGGTCGCGGGCGCCGACTGGGTGGTCGACCTCGGCCCCGGCGGCGGCGACGAGGGCGGCCGCGTGGTGGCCGCGGGCCCCCCGTCCGAAGTCGCCGCCTCCGGCACGAGCCGCACCGCGCCCTACCTCGCCAGGGCGCTGGCCGGCGGCACGGGGGCCCGCTAGCGGAGGGGAGCGCGGAGCGGCCACCCCTTCGTTCCGTCCGAGGGGCCAAAATCCTCCGGCGGGAGTCACAGCCGCGGCCGTCCCCGACGGGACGTCACCACACCGACTCCCTTGCCCCGCAGGTCAGTTGGGCCCCAAGGCAAAGCGCGCGGAATGAATTGGCCTAGACCCTTGACCGGTCGTTGGTCCAGACCAATCATGGGGCGTCCGCACCCTTCTCTCACCCCCCGTCGGAGAGCCCCGATGAGACGTCCGAGATCCGTCCGCGCCCTGTTCGCCACGCTCAGTACCGTCGCCGCGTCCGCCGGCCTCGTGCTCGGGGCCGGGGGTGCCGCGCACGCCGCGACCCCGTTGCCCGCGCATGTCTTCGCGCCGTACTTCGAGGCGTACTCCTCCGACAGTCCCGCCGACCTGGCGCAGAAGTCGGGAGCCAAGTACCTGACGATGGCGTTCGTGCAGACCGAGGCCAAGGGGTCCTGCACCCCCTACTGGAACGGCTCGACCAGTCAGCCGATCTCGTCCTCCGTGTTCGGTGCCGACATCTCCACCATCCGCTCGCGCGGCGGTGACGTCATACCGTCCTTCGGCGGGTACGCGGCCGACAACGGCGGCACCGAGATCGCCGACAGCTGCACCAACGTGGACTCGATCGCCGCCGCCTACGAGAAGGTCATCACCACCTACGACCTGTCGCGGCTCGACATGGACATCGAGGACAACTCGCTGACCAACAAGGCCGGCATCGACCGCCGCAACCAGGCGATCAAGAAGGTGCAGGACTGGGCGGCCGCCAACGGGCGTTCCGTGCAGATCTCCTACACCCTGCCCACCACCACCGGCGGCCTCGCCGACAGCGGGCTCGCGGTGCTCAACAGCGCGGTCAAGTACGGCGCGAAGGTCGACGTCGTGAACATCATGACCTTCGACTACTACGACGGCGCCACGCACAACATGGCGAACGACACCCAGACCGCCGCGACCGGCCTCTACAACCAGCTGGCCTCGCTCTACCCGGGCAAGTCGTCCACCCAGCTGTGGGGCATGGTCGGCGTGACCGAGATGCCGGGCATCGACGACTACGGCCCGGCCGAGACGTTCACCACGGCGGACGCGACCGCCGTCTACAACTGGGCCACCGCCAAGGGCATCAACACCCTCTCCTTCTGGGCCCTCCAGCGTGACAACGGCGGCTGCCCGGGCACCGGCGGCTCCGACACCTGCTCGGGCATCGCGCAGGACCCGTGGTACTTCAGCCACACCTTCGAGCCGTTCACCGGGGGCGGCGGGCCGGTCCAGGACGACTTCTCGGTGGCCGTCGCGCCCGGCTCGGCCTCCGTGGCACCCGGCGGCTCCACCACCGCCACGGTGAGCACGGCCGTGACCTCCGGCAGCGCCAAGTCCCTGGCGCTGACCGCCACCGGCGCTCCCGCCGGGGTCACCGCGACGCTCACGCCGAGCTCGGTCACGGCGGGCGCCTCGGCCCAGCTCACCGTCGCGGCATCGGCATCGGCCGCGCCCGGAACGTACCCGATCACCCTCACCGGCGCGGCGGGCACGCTCACCCACTCGACGACGTTCACGCTCACCGTGTCGGGCCCCGGCGGCAACACCGGGGCTCTGGTCAACGGCGGTTTCGAGAGCGGCTCGCTCACTCCGTGGACCTGTGACAGCGGCGCCGCCGTGGTGGCGAGCCCGGTGCACGGCGGCTCGCACGCCGTGAAGACCGCGCCCACCTCCGCGGCCACCGGCGAGTGCGCGCAGACGCTCACCCTGGCCCCCAACACCAAGTACACGCTGAGCGGTTGGGTGCAGGGCAGCTACGCCTACCTCGGGGTCCGGGGCGGCGCCACCGCCAGCGCCTGGACCAGCTCGACCGGCTGGTCCAAGCTGAGCGTGCCGTTCACGACCGGCGCCTCGGGCACCGTCACCGTCTACCTGCACGGCTGGTACGGCCAGGGCGCGGTGTACGGCGACGACCTGTCCGTGGCCTAGTCGACTCGGCTCTCGGACGGGCCGGTTGAGAACACGGGCGCGCCCCCGGAGTACCCCCGGGGGCGCGCCCCACCCGTGTCAGCGGCCCACTTTGCGCGCCTTCCGCGTCGCCCGCAGCCACTCCTTGTTCATGGCCGCGATCGACGGCAGCGGGATGCCCTTGGGGCACGCCGTGGCGCACTCCCCCGTCAGAGTGCAGCCGCCGAAGCCCTCGTCGTCCATCTGCCCGACCATGTCCAGGACCCGGGTCTCACGCTCGGGGGCGCCCTGGGGCAGCACGTTCAGATGGTTGACCTTGGCCGAGGTGAACAGCATCGCCGAGCCGTTGGGGCAGGCCGCCACGCAGGCGCCGCAGCCGATGCACTCGGCGTGCTCGAAGGCGAAGTCGGCGTCGGGCTTGGGCACGGGGGTGGCGTGCGCCTCGGGTGCGGCACCGGTCGGGACACTGATGTAGCCGCCGGCCTGGATGATCCGGTCGAAGGCCGAGCGGTCCACCACCAGGTCTTTGACCACCGGGAACGCCGACGCACGCCAGGGCTCGACGTCGATGGTGTCGCCGTCACGGAACGACCGCATGTGGAGCTGGCAGGTCGTGGTGGGCTCGGGGCCGTGGGCGTCGCCGTTGATGACGAGCGAGCAGGCCCCGCAGATCCCCTCGCGGCAGTCGTGGTCGAAGGCGACCGGCTCCTCGCCCCTGAGGATGAGCTCCTCGTTGAGCGTGTCGAGCATTTCGAGGAACGACATGTCGGCCGAGATGTCGTCGACGTCGTAAAGGGCCATGGCGCCGGGCGAGTTGGCGTCCTTCTGACGCCAGACGCGCAGGGTGAGCTTCATGCGTAGCTCCGCTGAGTGGGATGGACGTACTCGAAGACGAGGTCTTCCTTGTGCAGAACGGGGGCCTCGCCGGTGGCCGCGAACTCCCAGGCCGCCGCGTACGAGAACTCCGCGTCGCGTCGTTCGGCCTCGCCGTCCGGAGTCTGGGACTCCTCGCGGAAGTGGCCGCCGCAGGACTCCACGCGGTGCAGCGCGTCGAGGCACATGAGCTCGGCGAGCTCCAGGTAGTCGACGACGCGGTTGGCCTTCTCCAGGGCCTGGTTGAACTCCTCGCCGACGCCCGGCACCTTGATCCGGCGCCAGAACTCCTCGCGGATCTGCGGGATGCGGTCGAGCGCCTTGCGCAGGCCCGACTCGGTGCGGGCCATCCCGCAGTACTCCCACATGAGTTCGCCGATCTCGCGGTGGAAGGAGTCGGGGGTGCGGTCGCCGTCCACGGCCAGGAGCAGGTTCAGGCGGTCCTCGGTCTCGGCGACGGCTTCGGCGACCGCCGGGTGCGCGGCGGTGACCTGCTCGTGGTGCGGGTTGCGCGCGAGGTAGTCGTTGATGGTGGCGGGCAGCACGAAGTAGCCGTCGGCGAGGCCCTGCATCAGCGCGGAGGCGCCGAGGCGGTTGGCACCGTGGTCGGAGAAGTTGGCCTCGCCGATCGCGAACAGGCCCGGCACGGTGGTCTGGAGGTCGTAGTCGACCCAGAGGCCGCCCATCGTGTAGTGCACGGCGGGGTAGATCCGCATCGGCGTCCCGTACGGGTCCTCGGCGGTGATCCGCGCGTACATGTCGAAGAGGTTGCCGTACTTGGCCTCGACGGCGGCCCGGCCCATCCGCGCGATGGCGTCGGCGAAGTCGAGGTAGACGCCCTGTCCGCCAGGGCCGACCCCGCGTCCCTCGTCGCAGACGTTCTTGGCGGCGCGCGAGGCGATGTCGCGCGGCACCAGGTTGCCGAAGGCGGGGTAGATGCGCTCCAGGTAGTAGTCGCGCTCGTCCTCGGGGATCTCGGCCGCCGGGCGGCTGTCGCCCTTGGCCTTCGGCACCCAGATCCGGCCGTCGTTGCGCAGCGACTCGCTCATCAGGGTGAGCTTGGACTGGTGCTCGCCGGTGCGCGGGATGCAGGTCGGGTGGATCTGCGTGAAGCAGGGATTGGCGAAGTAGGCGCCCCGGCGGTGGGCCCGCCAGATCGCAGTCGCGTTGGAGTTCATGGCGTTGGTGGACAGGTAGAAGACGTTGCCGTAACCACCGCTGGCGAGGACCACCGCGTCCGCGAAGTACGTGTCGATCTTCCCGGTCACGAGATCGCGGGCCACGATGCCGCGGGCCCTGCCGTCCACCACGATCAGGTCGAGCATCTCGGTGCGGGCGTGCAACTCCACGTTGCTCGCGGCGATTTGGCGGGAGAGCGCCTGGTAGGCGCCGAGCAGGAGCTGCTGTCCCGTCTGGCCCCTGGCGTAGAAGGTGCGCGAGACCTGGACGCCGCCGAACGAGCGGGTGTCGAGCAGCCCGCCGTACTCCCGGGCGAACGGCACGCCCTGGGCCACGCACTGGTCGATGATCTCGACGGAGATCTGCGCGAGGCGGTGGACGTTGGACTCCCGGGCGCGGAAGTCGCCGCCCTTGACGGTGTCGTAGAACAGCCGGTGGACGGAGTCGCCGTCGTTGCGGTAGTTCTTCGCGGCGTTGATGCCGCCCTGGGCGGCGATGGAGTGGGCGCGGCGCGGGGAGTCCTGGAAGCAGAACTGGACGACGTGGTAGCCCTGTTCGGCGAGGGTGGCTCCGGCCGAGCCGCCCGCGAGGCCGGTGCCGACCACGATGACGGTGTGCTTGCGGCGGTTGGCCGGATTGACCAGCTTGGCCTCGAAGCGACGGGTGTCCCAGCGCTCCGCGATCGGCCCCCGGGGAGCGCGGCCGTCGGCGACCGGGTCGCCCAGCGTGTAGTCGGTGTACGAGGTCATGTCAGCTCACCACTCCGGTCATGACGGCGACGGGTACGGAGACGAATCCGGCGAAGAGCAGCACCGCGAGGACGACCGCGAGGGTCTTCAGGACCCGGTCGCGGGTGGCGCTGCCGGCGCCGAGGGTCTGGGCCGCGCTCCAGAATCCGTGCTGGACGTGCAGGGCGAGCGCGGCCATCGCCACGATGTAGATCGTGTTCCCGTACCACGTGGAGAAGGTGTCCACGACGTTCTGGTAGGGGTGGCCGGGCCGGAAGCCGGAGTGCACGGTGCCGGTCGTCAGGTCCAGGATGTGCCAGACGATGAACAGGGCGAGGATGATGCCGCCCCAGCGCATGGTGCGGGTCGCGTAACTGGCCCGGGCCCGCTTGTGGACGTATCCCCGGGGCCGCGCCCTGATGTCCCGGCGGCTCAGTTGGTACGCGGCGACGGCGTGGCCCACGACGGCGGCCACGAGCACCACGCGGATGAGCCACAGCGCCCACTCGTAGTGCAGGAAGGGCTCTCCGATGGTGCGCAGCCAGTGCGCGTACGAGTCGAACTGGCCGGCCCCGAAGAAGATCTTCAGGTTGCCCATCATGTGCACGACCAGGTAGGACAGCATGATCAGACCGCTCACGGCCATGACCGTCTTCTTGCCGACGGTCGAGTCCCAGAGTGTGCGCGGCAGGGACGGGCGTTTGTCCGTCCGTTTGTCGGTGCGCGTTGCCAGAGCCATGCCAACGACGCTAGAGGCGAACGACCCAAGAGGTCCAAGACATGGTTCGGCTCATCTCCATAGGGATGGCCTATCGTAGGAGTATGCAGTTCCAGCAGCTCCTCTACTTCGTGGCGGTCGCCGAGACCCGGCACTTCACCCGGGCCGCCGAGCGCGTGCACGTCTCGCAGCCCTCGCTCTCCCAGCAGATCAAGGCGCTGGAGAACGAGCTGGGCGCCGAGCTGTTCAGCCGCGCCCGGGGCAACATCGCACTCACCGACGCGGGCGAGGCGCTGCTGCCGCTGGCCCGGCGCATCCTGGCGGACGCCGACACCGCCCGCATCGAGGTGCAGGAGCTGGCCCAGCTCCGGCGGGGCCGGGTGCGGCTCGGCGCGACGCCGAGTCTCTGCACGGGCCTGCTGCCGGACGTGCTGCGCGCCTTCCACGACCGCCACCCCGGCATCCAGCTCCTCATCGAGGAGGGCGGCTCGCACGATCTGGTTCGCGAACTGGCGCGCGGGGCACTGGACTTGGCGCTCATCGTGCTGCCACTGCCGGCCGCGTCCCCCGCGCTCACCACGATCGAGCTGCTCCAGGAGGACCTGGTGGTGGTCTCCTCGGCCGCCGAGCCGCCGCCCGGCACGGACGCGTCGGTGCGCATCGCCGACCTGCGCGAGGCGCCCCTGGTGATGTTCCGGCACGGCTACGACCTGCGGGAGCTCACGGTGGCCGCCTGCCGCGCCGAGGGCTTCGAGCCCGCCTTCACGGTGGAGGGCGGCGAGATGGACGCGGTGCTCGGCTTCGTGCGGGCAGGGCTCGGGGTGGCGGTGGTGCCGAGCATGGTGGCGGCACGGACCGGGGACCTGCGGGTGACCCCGCTGGCCCGCCCCGGCCTGCGCCGCACCATCGCCCTGGCCCACCGCAGCGACGTGGACCCGCCGCGCGCCGCGCGGGAGTTGCAGCGGGTCCTGCTGAGCATCGGGACCGGCCTGCGCTCGGGCGGCTGACCGGTCCCGGGCCGGGATCAGCCGACCGGCGGACCCGATGTGGTGTTGAGCCAGGCCCACTCCGACCAGGACGAGAAGCCCGTCTGCCAGCGGTGGTGGACGCCGTCCCGACTCGTGCCGAAGACCTCGATGCGGCCGTCGGCGTTGGTCGCGGCGACGACTTCGGACCCGCCGCCGCCGAAGGTCTCCCACTGGCCGTACGGGGCGTTCACCCCGGTCTGCCACAGGTGCTGGGCCACGCTGCCGTTGATCGCGAACACCTCCACCCGGCCGTCCGGCGAGCGTTCGCTGGTGAGCTGGGCGCCGGCGGGACCGCCGGTCGCCTCCCACCCGGACCAACTCGTCTGATTCGTCTGGTACTTGTGGAAGACGCCCTTGGGCCCCGAGGCGAAGACCTCAAGCCGGCCGTCCTGATTGTGATCCACCGTCAGATCGGCTCCGCCGCCGCCGAATTCTTCCCATGCGGACCAGCCCCCGTTGACCGCGGTCTGGAACTGGTGCTGGAACACGTCCCCGTTGATGGCGAAGACCTCAAGCCGGCCGTCGGACGACTTCTCCATCTCGATCCGGCTGTCGGCGGGGCCGCCGCCCGCCGACTCCCACGGCGACCAGCCGCTGTTCGCCGCGGTCTGGTACCGGTGGAAGAGCCCCTTCGGGCCGGAGGCGAAGACCTCCATGCGCCCGTCGCCGTTCGCACCGACCGCTATGTCCTTGCCGCCCCCGCCGAAGTCCTCCCAGCCGGACCAGCCGGCCGAGGGCGCCGTCTGGTACCGGTGCTGGAACACACTGCCGTTGATCGCGAAGAGTTCGAGCCGGCCGTCCGCGTTCGCACCGATCGCCAGCTCTGCGCCCGCCGGGCCGCCCAGGGACTCCCACTCGGACCAGGTCCCGTTCACCCCGACCTGCCAGGCGTGATGAATGCCGTCGGCCCCGGCCGCGAAGATCTCGAGCCGGCCGTCCGCCGAACGGGCCGACACCACCCGCCCGGACTCCGAGGGGAACACCAGCGGGGCCGGGCCCGGCTCGTGGTGGCCGAGACGGTCCACCGCGTCCCGCGCCTCGCCCAGGTGGCGCAGGTGCGCGCCCTGGTTGTAGGTGGACCAGGCCCCCCAGTCGGTGCCGCCGGAGGAGATGGCGTAGGCGGCGTTCGCGTTGCACTGGGGGTCGAAGGCGCAGTTGTCGTCGACCTCGCGGTGCCAGTAGCTGTTGATCTGCCACAGGCCCCGGTCCGTGGAGGGCGGGGTGTTGTTCTGGACGTTGGTGGCCGTCGGGTTGCAGCTGGACTCGGCCAGGGCCACGGCGACGGCGGTCACCAGGGCGTCGCCGCGGAAGCCGGCCGTGTAGCCGACCTGGGCGCACAGATCGCTGGGGGCGGCCGACGCCGGCGAGGCCCCGGCCAGGATGCCCGCCGCGAGCAGCACGGAGGCGAACATCGCCACGACGGCCCGGTGGGGCGCTCTGCGAGCGCGGCGCGCGGCGAACGGCCTGTGCGGTGACCCGGCGCGGCCGAGCGGTCCGCGGACGCGGGTGGGGTGGCGCGCGGTCAACGTGACCTCCTGGGAAGCTCGGTGACGGTCCGTCCAACCGTCGGGTGCCGAGCGCTTCGGAAGGTAGCGACGCGCTTCTCGGGCGGTGAATCCGGAACCTTACGGGCTGACAGGGCGGGGCCGCGTGGGCTACGGCGGCGTCATCGGCCCCGTCGGCGGTCGGGCCGCGCCGCGCCCGATCCCACCCGGGCGCCGTGGGGACGGCGGCCCGGGCGGGGTCAGGGCGCAGCGAGGTGCGGCGGCTCCGCCTAGACCGCGTCCACGAGGGCCAGCGAGTGGATCCGGTCCGGGGCGCCGGGCCTCGCGTAGTACCAGCCCTGGGCCGTGTCGCAGCCCAGTTCCTTCAGCTGCTCGGCCTGGGCGCCCGTCTCGACGCCCTCCACGGTGACCGCGAGCGACAGGCTGTGCGCGAGCGACACGATCCCCTCGACGATCTTGATGTCCACCGGGTCCGCGGGCAGTTGCTGCATGGACTGGGTGAAGGAGCGGTCCAGCTTGAGCACGCTCACCGGGAGCCGGCGCAGGTTGGCGAGGTTGGAGTACCCCGTGCCGAAGTCGTCCAGGGCTATGTCGACGCCCATCTCGGCGAGCTGGCGCAGCGGCTTGAGGAGGTCGTCGTCGGCGCCGATGAGCGCGGACTCGGTGACCTCCAGGCAGAGCGCGCCGGGGGTCAGCCCGGTGCGCTCCAGCATCTCGACGGTGTCGGCGACCAGTCCCGGATGGTAGAGCTGGGTCGGCGACAGGTTCACGTTGATGCGCAGCGGGCCGCCGTCGGTGGCGCCGGGGTGGGCGAGCTGCCATGCGCGGGCCTGGCGCACGGACTCCTGCATCACCCAGCGGCCCAGCGGCACGATCAGCCCGGTGTGCTCGGCGAGCGGGATGAACCGGTCGGGCCCGAGCACCCCGTGCTGCGGGTGCGACCAGCGGACCAGGGCCTCCGCACCGTGCACGCTCCCGTCGCCGAGGTGCACGAGCGGCTGGTACTCGATGAAGAACTCGCCCCGCTCCAGGGCCGCCGGCAGCGCGTTGGTGAGCCCGTGCCGGGTGATCGCGCGGGCGTCGGCCTCGGCGTCCGCGAACTCGAAGCGATTGCCGCCGGCCGACTTGGCCCGGTACATCGTGATGTCGGCGCTGCGCAGCACCTCGGCCGCGCTGCGCTCGCCCGCCGGGCCCTCGACGACGCCGATCGAGCCGCGCACGGTCAGCTCGCGGCCCTCGATACGGATCGGGGTGGCGAGGGTGTTCAGGATGCGCGCGGCCAGCTCGTCGGCCTCGAACGCGGTGTCCGGGCCCGTGGTGAGCGCCACGAACTCGTCGCCGCCGAGGCGGGCCACCATCTCGCCCGGCCCGGTGGCACAGCTCTGCAGCCGGTCGGCGACCTCGACCAGGAGCCGGTCCCCGGCCGAGTGGCCGAGGCTGTCGTTGACCGCCTTGAAGCCGTCGAGGTCCAGGTAGCAGAGCCCGAACCGTTTGCCGTCGCCCGGCGCCAGGGCCTTCTCCAGGCGCTCGAAGAACAGGGTGCGGTTGGGGAGTCCGGTGAGCGCGTCGTGCGTGGCCTCGTAGCGCAGCCGGAGATTGAGCAGCCGACGCTCGGTGGTGTCCTCCATCAGCGCCAGCTGGTACTGCGGGCGTCCCTCCGCGTCACGGAGGAGCGAGACGGTGAGATTGGTCCACAGGACGGTGCCGTCGCCGCGGTAGTAGGGCTTCTCGACCCGGTAGTGGTCGCGTTCGCCCCGGACGAGTTCGTCGTAGAGCCGCCAGACCTGCGGGGCGTCCTCGGGGTGCACCCACTCGCTGACGTTGCGGCTGCGCAGCTGGCCCTCGATGCCGCCGAACATGCGGGTGAGGGTCTCGTTCACCTCCAGGACCCGGCCTTCGAGGTCGGCGATGCCGATGCCGATCGCGGCGCCCTCGAAGACGGCCCGGAACCGGGCCTCGGTGGCGTGCAGGGCGTCCAGGGCCGCGCTGCGCGCCGACATGGCGGAGCGGGCGATGGCCTCCTGCTCGGAGCGGGTGCGTTCGCGCAGCGCCACGGCGAAGCCGGCGGCGAGCGCGTGCTGGAGCCGGGCACAGCGGGCCCGTGCCTCTTCGGCGGACAGCTCGTCGCCCGTGCCGCAGTACAGGACGAGATAGGACTCGACCACGCCGAGGGTGCGGCTCAGCGCATCCGGGTCGGTGCAGTGCACCGCGACCAGGGCGGCGCCGATCTCCTGGGCGGGCGAGGGGTCGAAGTGCCGCCCGTGCAGGGCGTCGATGAGCCGGCGGGCGAGGGGGACGAGGTGCTGCTCGAACTCGGGGCGGGTCAGCGAGGTCGCGGTGACCGGGAAGATCGCCCGGCTCCATATCGTCGCGAACCGTCTGAGCCGGTCCTCGGGGCTGTCCGGCGCGAGGACCGGGGCCTGCGGTTTGGGCGACTTGCTCACGCCTTGCGCCCCACACCGGCGAAGCCCGAGAAGGCGTAGGGATCCTCCTGGTCGGCCTCGCCCTCCGGCCGCCACAGCGGCATCGAGACCACGCCGGGCTCCAGCACCTCGAACCCGTCGAAGAACCCGGTGACCTCCTCGCGCGAGCGCATCACGAGCGGGTTCTTGATGTTGCGGTAGACCCCCACCGTGCCGCCGGCCTCCTCTTCGCTGAGCGGGATGCCCTCGTAGGCGGCGTGCGTGAGGACCAGGAGGCTGCCGGGGGCGAGCGCGTCGCGCAGGGTGGCGACGGCCGTGTACGGGTCGTCCTGGTCCTCGACGAAGTGCAGCACGGCGACCAGGAGGAGCGCGACCGGCCGGGACGGGTCGAGGAGTTGGGAGTCCTCGGCGGCGCTCAGGATGTCCTGCGGCTTGCGCAGGTCGGCCGCGGCGATCCCGGCGCGGCCGTTGCCCTCCAGGACGGCGTGGCTGTGGGCGACGGCCACCGGGTCGTGGTCGACGTACAGGACGCGGGCCTCGGGGTTCGCCGACTGGGCGACCTCGTGGACATTTCCGAAAGTCGGGATTCCGGATCCGATGTCCAGGAACTGGGTGATTCCCTCGTCCACCGCGAATCGCACCGCGCGGCGCATGAAGGCCCGGTTCGCCTGCATGACCTTGGGAAGGCCCGGCATGAAGCGCATGGCCTCGCGGGCCGCTTCCCGGTCGACCTCGAAATTGTGCGAACCGCCCAGGTAGTAGTCGTATATGCGGGACACGCTCGGCACCGAGATGTCGATGCCCTGAGGGGCCCAGGCGGGACGCTCCATCAATGTCTCCAACAAGTCGCCGCAGGACGGCCATGACCATGACCATTGTTTGCGCCTGAGGCTACTGATCGTCCGCCAAGAGAGCGAGTAAAAACGGAAAATGCTCGTCCGTTATTAGTCACACGCCCACGGCATGTGCGCCGTATCGTACGGGTCTGCACAAGAGCGCGCGCCATCGTATCGCCGGCTGGACACGTGCGTCGGCCCGCCGCCGCGTGGGGGGTCGCGGTGACGGGCCGACGGCGTTGGGCCCCGGGCTACTTGGGCGCGCCGACGAGCTTGCCCTCGGGGGACACGGCGTACCACGTGCCGCCCACGCCCTGGCCGTTGGTGTCGCCGGGCTTGGTGTCGCCCGAGAACGTGTAGACGGGCCAGCAGGTGATCGACTGCTGCTTGACCCCGTCGGGCCGGTCGAAGGTGACGAAGCCCTTGAGGGCGATGCCCTTGGTGTCGTTCTTGCCGACCGGCGCGACCGCCGGCCACTTCTGCAGACAGGCGCCGGTGCAGGCGGACTTCATGGGCCAGGCCGAGTCCTTCTTGAAGCGGTAGACGGTCATGCCGCGGGCGTCCACGATGACGTCGCCGAGCTTGGCGTCCTTGCGGACCGAGAGGCCCGGCAGCGCGGCGGCGGGCGCCGGCGCGGCCTCGGCCGAGGCCTTCTTGCCGTCGGGCGCGGCGGCGTGCCAAGTGCCGCCCACGTTCTGCCCGTTGGTGTCGCCGGGGCTGGTGTCCTTGGCATAGCGGTACATCGGCCAGCCGCCGATGGTGAGCTGTTTGGTGCCGTCGGCGCGGGTGACCGAGCCGATCTTGGCGGCGTCGGTGCCCGCGGCCGCGGTGACGCCGTCGGCGGGCACCGCAGGCCACGCCTTGGCGCAGTCGCCCTCGCAGGTGGCCTTCGGCGGACTCGCGGTGTCCTTGTCGAAGCGGTAGAGCGTGAACCCGGCGCTGTCGGTGAGGACCTTGCCGAGCTCCTTGCTGTCGCTGACCGTCAGCTGTCCCGCCTGTTTCGCGGCCGCCTCGGCGCCGCCCGCCTGCCCGTAACCGCCGCTCGAACCATAGGCGTTGTCGCCGGGCTGCTGTGCGGTGCTCGCGTTGCCGACCGGTTGCCCGTTGCCACTGCCCGCGTAGCTGCTGCCCTTGTCCTGGCCGCAGCCCGTCGCGGTGAGTGCCAGTACTGCCGCCGCCGCTGCCGCGAGCGCTGCGCTGCGCCAGGTACCCATGTCAACTCCCGTTGTCCGTAAGGCCGTTGAGGCGCGGGGTGCGCCGGTTGATGGCCCTAAGTACGGGCGGCGGGTGACGGTGCGTTCAACCCGGACGAGGAAATTTTTCCGAACGGGCCCGAACAGCCGGTCAACGCGGCGAACGCACATCCGCCGGGAACTCCCCCCTTCAGGCGAATCGGTTCTACGCCCCCTATGGCGGCGGCTCAACAGCCCGATGATCACCTGGTGCAAGGACGACTAGCGCAAGGACGACACCTCGCCGGACGGCTGCTCGCCGCAACGGCCTTCACCGTGCTCCTGTCGGCACCCGCCCCGGCCACCCAGGCCGACGCCTGTGCCTACGCCTCCGTGACGCAGGGCAGCAGCGGCTCGCCCTGGGCGGTCGCCGGCACGGGCCACCGGTGCCCCTGGCCGCCGCACTCCCACCCGCATCCGCACCCCCACCCGCATCCCACGCCCACCCCCACCCCGCGGCCGCCGGAACCGCCGCCACCGCCGGCGCCGCCCGTGCCCCAGCCCCCGCCGCGGCCCGCACCG
>NZ_BMUZ01000005.1:0-443319 GCF_014650455.1 Streptomyces xanthochromogenes
TCAAACTCTCCATGAATGTTTACCCGTAATCGGGTGCACACATCACGTAAGAGCGGGACGGAACCGCCGGAATAAGGCGGCCCGTCCACAGCGTCCTCGCTGTGTTGTTGCCTGCCCGCCACAAGGGTCGACAGGACTTTTCAAAGGAACCTCGATCCGCCGGAGCGGATACGGGGTTGTCAATCTGGCGTTGACTTTTGGCACGCTGTTGAGTTCTCAAGGAACGGACGCTTCCTTTGTACTCACCCTCTCGGGCTTTCCTCCGGGCGCTTCCCTTCGGTATTTCGTGTTTCCAGCCTAGCAGATTCAATTTCTTGTTTCTGCCACCCGCTGGAGCGGGCTTTCCGAATTGATATTCGCTTTCGCGTTTCCCTTTTCGGCGATTCCGACTCTATCAGAAGCATTTCAGCCGACCGAATCGGCTTCTTGGCTTCGAATGGTGAAGTCGGGATGGATCATCGCTCAGAAATTCAATTTCCGGCGAGAGCGAGTTAGATATTAGCCAGTGCTCTCGAACTTGTCCAGTCCGAGGCAACCGTTCAAATCTACCTCCCCACTCGAACCGTGTCAACGATTTTTGTGGGCGAAGGGGACAGTAGCAGGTCAGAGGGGTCGCACGCACATCACGCGGCCGTCGGCAGCTCGGCGCTGCGGGCGGCGGACTCAACGTCGCCCACCTCTCCTGCTCGCGCGGCGCGGCCGCCCAGGACGTACACGTACAGGAGGAACGCCACTTCGGCGGCGATGCCCAGGGCGATGCGGGCCCAAGTGGGCAGGCCGGAGGGGGTTACGAAGCCCTCGATCATTCCCGAGACGAACAGCACCAGGGCCAGACCGATCGCCATGCCGAGAGCGGCGCGGCCCTGTTCCGCCAGAGCTGCCCTGCGGGTGCGTGGGCCCGGGTCCACGACGGTCCAGCCCAGGCGCAGGCCGGTGCCGGCTGCGACGAACACCGCGGTCAGTTCCAGCAGGCCGTGCGGGAGGACCAGGCCGAGGAAGGTGTCGAGGCGGCCGGCCGACGACATCAGGCCGATGCCGACCCCGAGGTTGAGCATGTTCAGGAAGAGGATCCACAGGACGGGGATGCCGAGGAAGGCGCCCAGCACCAGGCACATCGCGGTGGCCTGCGCGTTGTTCGTCCAGACCTGGGCCGCGAAGGACGCCGCCGGGTGGCTGGAGTAATAGGTCTCGTACTGGCCGCCGGGCTGTGTCATCCGGCGCAGGGCGTCCGGGGCGGCGATCGCCGACTGGACCTCGGGGTGGGTGCCGATCCACCAGCCGATGATCGCGGATACGGCTATGGAGACCAGGGCCGTGGGAATCCACCAGCGCCGGGAGCGGTAGACGGCCGCTGGGAAGCCTGCCGTGAGGAAGCGGGCGGCGTCGCGCCAGGTCGCGCGGCGGGTGCCGATGACGGTGGAGCGCGCGCGGGCCACGAGTTGCGTCAGGCGGGCCGTGAGCAGGGGGTCCGGAGCCGTGGACTGTATGAGGGACAGGTGCGTGGACGTGCGCTGGTACAGGGCCACCAACTCGTCCGCCTCGGCGCCCGTGAGACGGCGGCCTCGGTGCAGGAGGTGTTCGAGGCGGTCCCACTCCGCACGGTGGGCGGTCACGAAGACGTCGAGGTCCATGTTCTGCTGCTGCTCCAGGCACTGGGTACGTACGGTCTGTACTACTGCGGCGCGCTGCGGGTCAGCTTGGCAGACTGTGAGGTCCAAGGGGTGTGGAAGACCGTCGTCTGCGAGGGGTGGGGTATCGGGTGAGCGCGCTGGTCACAGGTGATGCGGTCGTACTGGGGCTGCAGCCGGCGCGGTTGCCGAGTCGGGCGCTGGCGCTGGTGATTGACCTTGCCATTGTGTGGGCGGCGTACATATTGGTCTCGCTGGTGATGTTGTTCGCCACCGCGTCGCTCGACGGCGCAGCCCAGGCGGCCATCGGTGTGGCGCTGTTCGTGCTCGTGCTGGTCGGCGGCCCCATCGCGGTCGAGACGCTGTCGCACGGGCGGTCGTTGGGGAAGCTGGCCTGCGGTCTGCGCGTGGTGCGGGACGACGGCGGACCGATCCGGTTCCGGCATGCGCTGGTGCGCGGGGCCATGGGAGTCGTCGAAATTCTGGTCACGTTCGGCGTCGTAGCCTGCTTCGCCTCGCTCGTCTCCGAGCGCGGGCGGCGGATCGGGGACGTCTTCGCGGGGACGCTGGTCGTGCGCGAGCGTGTGTCGTCGGGGTGGGCGGCAGCCGTACCGCCTCCCCCGTCGTGGCTGGTGGGGCGGTTCGCCGGTCTCGATCTTTCGCGCGTGCCGGACGGGCTCTGGCTGGCCGTGCGCCAGTACCTGACGCGGATGAGGCAGCTCGACCCGCAGGTGAGCTGGACGATGTCGGTCCGCCTGGCCGAGGACATGGTGGCCTGTACGGGGGCGCCGCTGCCGGAGGGTGTGCCGCCTGCCGCTTATCTGGCCGGCGTGGTGAGTGAACGTCAGGCCCGGGACGCACGGCGGGCGTTCGGACAGATGCACGCTGTGCCCGGTATGGCTGGTGTGCCCGCAGGGGGCTCCGGTCAGGGGCAGGGCCCGGCTCCTTGGGCGGCCGGCCCGCAGTTCCACGGGGCCGTTCCCGGCCCCGGACGGAGCCCGGTTCAAGGGGCCGCCCAGAGTTCGGTTCACGGGGCAGCTCACACACCGGTGCGTGGTTCGGTCGAGGTGCTGCCTGACGGGGCCCCGGCTCCGGGGCCCGTGCGTTCCACGGGGTTCGCGCCGCCCGCGTAGTGCCGTGCCCGGCCGGCCCGGCGCTACGGCGCGGGGAACGTCGAGGGTGGGGTTTCCAGGGACTCCAGCTCGATCCCCGGTGCCGCGAGGACCACGTCGCCGGCGATGTGGACGGTGTGCTGTTCGCCCGTGTCCAAGGCGCTGACCTGGTACTCGTCCACGGTCAGGGGGCCGTTGTCAGTGGCGTGCGCTTCACTTTTCATCAGGGCCCAGGACTGGTCGGTCGTGCGGGGGGCGAGGACCGGATCCGTGAAGGTGACGAGGCGGACGCGCGTCGTCGGGGACTGGGGGGTGAGGCGGAGCAGACGGGAGGTGGCGACGAGAAAAGCGGGGGAACTGCCGGCGAAGGCGTGGGCGCGCACATTGCCTTCCGTGGCATGGGTCCCGGAGGGGTCCGTACGGACCCAGGTGACGCCGTCGATCGCGGCGCCTCGTACCTGCCAGGCGGCGGCGTGGAGTTCGAGGCGGATCGGGCGGCCGAGATCGTCCAGTGCGAGGTCTACGGAGCCCGCGTGGTCTCCGGAAGGGGTGGTGAGCTGGGAGACGTAGCGCCAGCCGGAGGGTCCCGGCGCGCAGTGGAAGTGTTCTTCGCCGAGAGGGGTGTGGTCGTGGGGATCGTGAAGCGAATATCGGCCGCGGGGCATGGGATCTCGGGGTCTTCGGGAGTCAGACGCTGACTCGGTGTGGAGCGGTACGGGCAGGCCCCCGTCACGGGGGTGCGGGGGCCTGCCTCAGTACCGATGACGTGCCGGGTACCGATGACTTTCCGGGTGGCGACGACGTGTCGGGAGGGCCGACGTGTCGGGGGGATGCTCGCTGCCCGGTAAGTCCGGGAAGCCTGCGCCCCGGACCGGCTGAGGCTCGTGCTGCCGGGAAGCCCGGGTCCCGGCTGGGGATCGTGCTCGCGGGCCCGGCCGGGGCACGGTGATCCGGTCGAAGCCGACTGCTCCGGTGGAGACTGCGCGCCCCGGTCGACACCGGACGTCCCGGCCGAAGCCGCATGCTCGGGCAGAGGCAGAGGCACAGGCAGAGCCCGCGCTACGGACCAAGCCGGATGCCTTCGAGAAGCCCCGTGCTCAGCAGAGGCTCACGCGTGCTCAGCAGGACTCCGGCCGCCGCCGGCGCCTCCGTGAAGCCGTGCTCCGGCAAAGGCCACCCGTCGGCCGACGCCGGGAACCTCGGCCGACCCGGATGCTCCGGCGGAGAGCGCGGTCGGTCGAAGCGAGGCGCCTCGGCTGAACCGCGTGCTCCGGGCGGGGCCAGGTGTTGGTCGGTGTCGTACCGACGGCGTGCCGCCTGGGCTTCAACTCCGCTGCCACAGGGGCCGGTTGGGCCTGACGGCCTGCCGCCCGGCACCCTGTGGTCCTCGGGGTTGACTCAGTAGCGGTAGTGGTCCGGCTTGTACGGGCCGTCGACCTCGACGCCGATGTACGCCGCCTGCTCCGGGCGGAGCTCGGTGAGCTTCACGCCCAGCGAGTCCAGGTGCAGGCGGGCGACCTTCTCGTCGAGGTGCTTGGGCAGCACGTAGACGTCGGTCGGGTACTCCGACGGCTTGGTGAAGAGCTCGATCTGGGCCAGGGTCTGGTCCGCGAAGGAGTTGGACATCACGAAGGACGGGTGACCGGTCGCGTTGCCCAGGTTCAGCAGGCGGCCCTCGGAGAGGACGATCAGCACCTTGCCGTCGGGGAAGGTCCAGGTGTGCACCTGGGGCTTGACCTCGTCCTTGACGACACCGGGGATCTTGGCCAGGCCGGCCATGTCGATCTCGTTGTCGAAGTGGCCGATGTTTCCGACGATGGCCTGGTGCTTCATCTTGGCCATGTCGGCGGCCATGATGATGTCCTTGTTGCCGGTCGTGGTGACAAAGATGTCCGCCTTGTCGACGACGTCGTCCAGGGTCGCGACCTGGTAGCCGTCCATCGCCGCCTGGAGCGCGCAGATCGGGTCGATCTCGGTGATGATCACGCGGGCACCCTGGCCGCGCAGGGACTCGGCACAGCCCTTGCCGACGTCGCCGTAGCCGCACACGACCGCCGTCTTGCCGCCGATGAGGACGTCGGTGGCGCGGTTGATGCCGTCGATGAGGGAGTGGCGGCAGCCGTACTTGTTGTCGAACTTCGACTTCGTCACGGCGTCGTTCACGTTGATCGCCGGGAAGAGGAGGTCGCCGTCGCGCATCATCTCGTACAGGCGGTGGACACCGGTGGTGGTCTCCTCCGTCACGCCACGGATCTCGGAGGCCAGCTGCGTCCACTTCTGGGGGTTCTCGCCCAGGGTGCGGTTCAGCAGGGTGAGGATGTGGGCGTACTCCTCGGAGTCGGCCGTCGCCGGGTCCGGGGCCGCGCCGGCCTTCTCGAACTCGACGCCCTTGTGCACCAGGAGGGTGGCGTCACCGCCGTCGTCCAGGATCATGTTCGGGCCGCCGGTGGCGGTGTTCGGCCAGGTCAGCGCCTGCTCCGTGCACCACCAGTACTCCGCGAGGGTCTCGCCCTTCCAGGCGAAGACCGGGACGCCGGCGGGGGCGTCCGGGGTGCCGTTCGGGCCGACCGCGATGGCGGCGGCGGCGTGGTCCTGGGTGGAGAAGATGTTGCAGGAGGCCCAGCGAACCTCGGCGCCGAGGGCGACCAGGGTCTCGATCAGCACGGCGGTCTGCACGGTCATGTGCAGCGAGCCGGTGATGCGTGCACCGGCCAGCGGCTGCGTGGCGGCGTACTCCTTGCGGATCGACATCAGACCGGGCATCTCGTGCTCGGCGAGGTTGATCTCCTTGCGGCCGAAGGCGGCGAGGGAGAGGTCGGCGACCTTGAAGTCCTGGCCGGCGCCGGTGGCGACAGTCGTCATGGTGAGCTGCTCCTCGTGGGTTGGTATCGAGGGTGGGTACGGCCGGTCTGCGGGCGCGGCGATGGGCATGGGAGTGCCCGAACGCGCTCGCAGCGCAGTCCGTCGGAGGCCCTCTCTCCCTCGGCCGGATCCACACGGGACCGACCGACCGCCATCAGCAGCGACGTCTGGCTCTGGTCACGAATCTACACCGATCGGCCGAGTGAACCCATGTGCCCTCGGCGAAAGGCACCGCCGGAACAGGCCGCGGAGTCGGGACCACAGTCCAGGCCAAACCGGGCCTAACGGACTTTTGATCTGGGCCTTACCTGATGGAAGATGCTTGGGTCGGCCGCGCTCGGGAAACGAGCCGACCGTACGCACCAATCGCGTGACGAGACGCGAACGAGGCGCGAAGCGTTAGGAGACCCCCACGTGACCAGTCCGGCTAGCGACGGGCAGCGGAAGTTGAAGCTGCTCGCGGTGACCGCCTGTCCGACCGGCATCGCCCACACCTATATGGCCGCCGAGAAGCTGGCCCAGGCAGCGGCGGCGCTCGGCATCGAGATGAAGGTGGAGACCCAGGGTTCCATCGGGGCCGAAAACGTGCTCGATGACAACGATGTCAAGGAGGCCGACGGGATCATCATCGCGGCCGACAAGGACGTCGCGCTCGACCGGTTCGCCGGGAAGAGGGTGCTGAGCGTGCCGGTCGCCGACGGCATCCACCGTCCCGAGCAGCTCATCGAGCAGGTGCGGAGCGCGCCCGTGCACGCCGGCGGCGACGGGGGCGCCGGGAGCGGGAGCGGTGGCGGGGGCAAGGAGCGCAGCGCCGCGTACAAGGCGCTGATGAACGGTGTCTCGCACATGATCCCGTTCGTGGTCGTCGGCGGTCTGCTGCTCGCCGTGTCGATCGCGCTGGGCGGGCACACGACACCGAAGGGGATCGAGTTCGACAAGGACTCGTTCTGGTTCTACGTCAACGCGCTCGGCGGGCTCGGCTTCAAGCTGATGCTGCCGATCTTCTCCGGCTACATCGCCTTCGCGCTCGGCGACCGGCCCGCGCTGGTGCCGGGCATGATCGGCGGGTTCCTCGCGTACGACGGCATGACGATCTACGGTGCCGACGCCAACGCGGGATTCCTCGGGGCCATCGCCACGGGCTTCCTCGCCGGGTACTTGGTGGTGTGGATTCGCAAGGTCAAGGTGCCCAAGTTCGTCCAGCCGATCATGCCGATCATCGTGATCCCGATCGTGTCGACGCTGGCGCTTGGGCTGTTCTACATCTATGTGATCGGGCAGCCGATCTCCTGGTTGTTCACGCATCTGACCAGCTGGTTGAACGGCATGACGGGGTCGAGTGCGATCGTGCTCGGCGCGTTGATCGGTCTGATGATCGCGTTCGACATGGGCGGGCCGGTCAACAAGACGGCGTTCCTCGTGGCGGTGGGTCTGATCGGCACGAACAACGCCGTGATGGGCATGGCCGCCGCGGCCATTCCGGTCATGCCACTCGGTCAGGGGCTTGCCACGCTGCTGCGACGCAAGCTGTACAGCGACCAGGAGCGGGAGACCGGTATCGCGGCGCTGTTCATGGGCTTCTTCGGTATCTCGGAGGGCGCGATCCCGTTCGCCGCGGCGCGGCCCGCTCAGGTCATCCCCGCCAACATGCTGGGCGGTGCGGTGGCCGGTGCGATCGCGGGCGTGGCCGGCGTGACCGACTCCGTTCCGCACGGTGGGCCGATCGTCTCGCTGTTCGGTGCGGTGGGGGGAGCCGCGATGTTCTTCGTGGCCATCGCCGCCGGCACGGCTGTCACCGCGCTGACCACCAACGCGCTGATCGATCTCAAGGGGCGGAAGGCCGCCCGGCAGGGTGCGGACGGGCTCGTGGTCGCGGCCGGATCCGGTGCGGATGCCCCTGCTGCCGGTTCGCTGGTTGCCGAGCCGGTGCCGGCCGGGATCGGTTCCGGGGCTCGTGTCGATGCCGGGTCCGGCGGCAGCGCTGCCCTCTCGCCTGTAGCGGAGCCGTCGACGCAGACGGCAACGCCGTCGGCGACGCAGACGTCAACGGACGGCGTGGGCGGCGCTGATGCCGCCGGTGCCTCGCCCGAGGTGCTGTCCGGGTATCTGACCAGCCAGACCGTCAAGGTGCAGCTCGCCTCGCAGGACAAGGAGGCCGCGATTCGGGAAATGGCCGAGATGCTGGCCTCGACCGGGAACGTACGGGATGTGGACGAGCTCGTTCGGGTCGCGCTCGCGCGGGAGGCTCAGGGCACGACCGGGCTCGGCGAGGAAATCGCCATTCCGCACGCCAAGACGGATGCGGTGTCGTCTCCGACCGTGGGGTTCGCGCGGTCCGTGGAGGGCATCGAGTGGGGGTCGCTCGACGGGACTCGGGCCAAGCTCGTCTTCATGATCTCCGTGCCGGAGGCCGCGGCGGGAGATGAGCACCTGCGGATTCTGGCGCTGCTGTCACGGAAGCTGATGGACCCCGGGTTCCGGTCGCGGCTGGTGGAGGCGCCGACCACCGGGGCCGTGCTGGAGGTGCTGGGGGAGATCCGGTAGGGCGCTCGGTATCGAGGGTGGGAGGGCGCTCGGTGTCGGGGTGGGGGGGAGGCTCCCCCGCCCCGGCCCTTCCCTCCCCCGACACGCACGGCTCCCCGGCGCCGCCTGCCGAGCCAGGAGCCCCGAGGGCGGTGCGCCGGCCCCGGTGGGACGGGCCGGGTGCGCTGCCCCGGGCCCGGGCCTGGCTCGTGGAGGGTCGGGCTCCTTCGGGGGGACCGGGTCGGACGTCAGTGGCCGCCCGGGGTTGCCTGCGGGTCGGGGCCCGCCGCAGCTTCTTCCGCGCTGTAGATGTCCGGTTCCAGGTAGATCACGCGGGCGATCGGGACCGCCTCGCGAATCCGGGATTCCGCCGCGTTGATCGCCGTCGCCACCTCTTGGGCCGTGTCGTCGTGCTGAACGGCGATCTTGGCGGCGACCAGGAGTTCCTCGGGGCCGAGGTGCAGGGTGCGCATGTGGATGACGGAGGTCACCGTGTCACCGTCCACGATGGCCGCCTTGATCTTCTCCACCTGGTCCGCGCCCGCCGACTCGCCGAGCAGCAGGGACTTGGTCTCCGACGCGAGGATGAGGGCGATCAGGATCAGCAGGATGCCGATGCACAGGGTGCCGATGCCGTCCCAGACGCCGTCACCGGTGGCCAGGGCGATGCCGACGCCGAGAAGGGCAAGGACCAGGCCGACCAGGGCGCCGAAGTCCTCAAGGAGGACGACGGGGAGTTCCGGGGCCTTGGCCCGGCGGATGAACTCCTTCCAGGAGAGCTTGCCCCTGGTGACGTTCGACTCCTTGATCGCCGTACGGAAGGAGTACCCCTCCGCGATGATGGCGAAGACCAGCACGCCGACCGGCCAGTACCAGGCCTCGATCGCGTGCGGGTGCTTGATCTTCTCGTAGCCCTCGTAGACAGCGAACATGCCGCCGACCGAGAACAGCACGATCGATACCAGGAACGCGTAGATGTAGCGCTCGCGGCCGTAGCCGAAGGGGTGTTGGGCCGTCGCCTCCCGCTTGGCCTTCTTGCCGCCGAGGAGCAGCAGGCCCTGGTTGCCGGAGTCGGCGACCGAGTGGACGCTCTCCGCGAGCATCGACGACGAGCCGCTGAACAGGAACGCCACGAACTTCGCCACCGCGATGGCGAGGTTGGCGCTCAGCGCCGCCACGATGGCCTTGGTACCGCCTGACGCGCTCATGGAGTTGCCGTCTTCCCTTCGTCGGTTGCCATCTGCGGGGCCGGCCCGTGCCGGACCCCGCGGCGGCACATTGTTACATCAGGCAACCACGGTGGCGCGGAACACCGTTCCCGTACCGGACAGTTCGGACTTTTCCTCGGCGGGTACGAATACGGCCGCGCCCGGGGTCAGTGTCAATCCCCCGACCGAGGGGCTGCCCGCGGTGCACAGGAGGATCTGCGGGGTCGCCATGGTCAGTTCGGTGGGCGCCGCGCCCTGTGCTCGTACGAACCGGGAGAGCCGGAACTCGTCGGTCGGCGTCTCGTACAGCTCTTCCCCCGACGGCGAGGCCTCGGGGCGCAGCACACCGGGATCGGTCGGCTCGAAGCGTACGACGCGCAGCAGTTCGGGCACGTCGACGTGCTTGGGGGTCAGGCCGCAGCGCAGCACGTTGTCGGAGTTGGCCATGATCTCCACGCCCATGCCGCCGAGGTAGGCGTGCGGCACTCCGGCGCCGAGGAACAGGGCCTCGCCCGGCTGGAGTTGGACATGATTGAGCAGCATCGCCGCCAGGACGCCCGGGTCGCCGGGGTAGTGGTGTGCGAGGGAGGCGTACGCGGTGTACTGGGCGCCGCCCAGGCGTTCGCATGCGGCGGCCGCCTCGGTCACCGTCGCCGCCATCTCCTCGCGGTCCGCGGTCAGTACGGCCGTGAGGACCTCGCGCAGGGCCGCCTCGATGGGGTGGGCGCGCAGCAGGTCGACGTACGGCTTGAGCGAGTCGACCTCCAGGGCGGCCAGCGTGTGCGCCGCCTCCTGGGGGGTGCGGAAGCCGCACAGCCCCTCGAACGGCGTGAGCGCGCAGATGAGTTCGGGCTTGTGGTTGGCGTCCTTGTAGTTGCGGTACGGGGCGTCGAGGGGCACCCCGGCCCGCTCCTCGGCGTCGTAGCCCTCCTTGGCCTGCGCGAGGTCGGGGTGGACCTGGAGGGAGAGGGGGGCTCCGGCGGCGAGGAGCTTGAGGAGAAAGGGCAGCCGGGGGCCGAACCGGGCCAGCGCGGCGCGGCCGAGCTCGCCCGCCGGGTCCGCCGCGATCACGTCCGACAACGATGTCGCGCCGGCGCCGCGGTCGAGCTGGGAGGGGGCTCCGGGGTGTGCGCCCATCCACATCTCGGCCTGCGGCTCGCCGGTCGGCTCGGTGCCGAGGAGTTCCGGGATGAGGGTGGCGGAGCCCCAGGCGTAGGGACGGATGGTGTTGGTGAGACGGTCCATGGGTCGTCCTGTGTTCTCTTTCGGTTTCCGGTCCGATGAGGGTCGGGTCGGGCCGGGAGACGTTCCGCCTCCCGGGTTCCCGGGGGCGGGTGGGTGGTGGCAGGCGCCCTGTCCCTGGGCAGACACCGTCCGGTTGGCGCGGGCGGGGTCAGGTCGACGCGATGGTCAGGTAGACCGTCGCGAAGTCGGTGATGGCGAGGAGTTCGGCGAGGCATTCGAGCTCGGTGCCCTCCTCGGGTTCGAGCTCGCTGATCGGGGTGTCGTGGCTCAGCGCGAGTTCACGGGCGGCCGGGGCCGCGGAGAGGCCGCCGGTGGGGCGGTCGCGCAGCAGGACGACCCGGGCGTGCAACCGCTCCCGCTCGTCGACGCGGTCGCGGAAGAAGTCGTCCGGGTCGGC
This sequence comes from Streptomyces xanthochromogenes, assembly GCF_014650455.1. Taxonomy (GTDB): domain Bacteria; phylum Actinomycetota; class Actinomycetes; order Streptomycetales; family Streptomycetaceae; genus Streptomyces; species Streptomyces xanthochromogenes. The sequence continues at coordinate 10,976 of NZ_BMUZ01000005.1, forward strand.
GCCGGCCGCGAGCGAACCCGCGAGCAGCACGCCGTGGGCGGGCAGTGCCTCGGGCAGGGCCGCGGCGAGCGCGGCGTGGCCGGACAGCTCGCTCAGCACGGCGGCGAACCGGCGTCCGGCCGGGGCCGCGCCCAGGCCCTCGGTCCAGATCAGCGGAAGCGACTCGGCGAGCTCGAACGCGAGCATCTTCGCCGGGTTGCTGTACATGGCGATCGCCGGGCCGCAGCGCTCGGCGGTCCGGTCCAGACGGGCGGCGATCTTCTCGACGGTCTCGGGGGAAGCGCTCAGCAGGCCGACCCGGTCGAGCAGTGCGAGCAGGGGCGTGAAGAGCGACCACAGCGCGCCCGGGCTGGCGGCCGACATCTCCGCCTCGTCGGGCTCGAAGGGCGCCGAGGCCATCGGCACGACCAGGCCGTGCACGCCGTCCACCGCCTCCGCGAGCGGGGAGTTGCGGGGGGCGACGGCGACGACGTTGCAGCCGCGGCGGTAGGCCTGCTCGGCGAGGAGGGCGAGGCCCGGTTCGCTTCCGTCGGTGGTGGTGACGAGCAGCAGGTCCACGGAGCCCGCCCAGCCCGGCAGCGTCCATCGGAGCGCGCCGGCCGCGGGTGCGACGCCGGTGGATTCGAGCCGGGTGACCGGGGCCGAGGCGCCGGCGAGGGCCGTCACCAGGTCGGCGACACCCGCCGCTGCGGTGCCGGGGCCGGCGATCAGTACGGACCGGGGGCGGCCCTCCGGCTTCAGCTCGGCGATGCCGGCCTCGGCCGCGTGCCGGGCAGCGGTGCGGACGCGGGCGCCCGCCTCCGCGGCGCCGCGGAGCAGCCCGCGGCGGTCGGCCCTGGCGAGGGCTTCCGGATCGTCGAGCAGCGACTCGTCGAGCATGGGGGTCGGCCTCCGGCTCTGCTGGGGTGTACCGGGACTGCGCGGGCGGGGCTCGTACCCGGCTCAGGCGGGGCGGCGGGCCTCGTCCACCAGGAGGACCGGGATGCCGTCGCGCACGGGGTAGGCGAGGCCGCAGTCCTTGCCGGTGCAGATCAGCTCGGGCTCGTCCGCCGAGGTCGCGTCGCTGAGCGGCGCGTGGCAGGCCGGGCAGGCGAGGATCTCGAGGAGGCCGGCTTCGAGCGGCATGGGGTTCCCTTCGGCGGTACTTCGTTCCGTGGTCGCGCTTCGCGTACGCGTACGCCAGGCGCGCGGGGTCGGGCCAGGTCAGCCTACCGCCGGGCCCGGCGGGTTGCGTGCCCGGTGAAGGGGGTGACTCGCGGGGCCGGGGCGGGAGTCGGACGCGGGGTGGGCGTGCGCTGGAAACCGGGGTGCGGTGGGCGATGCCCGGGGTGCGGTCGCGCCGCGGGCGGGGAGGCCGTCCCGCCCCGCGGGCGGGACGGGCGCCGCGGGCGCGGTCGGACCGGTGGGTGCCGAGGGGGCGCGGGCGGCCCGCCGCCCACGCCCCGTCACCGTTTCGGCGGGCCGGGCGCGGACCTGTCCGCCCGGCCCCTCGGGTCGGCGGCGGACCTGCCCGCGACGCCTCGTCGGGTCAGCCGCGGACGAGCGCCAGGACCTCGTCCCGCACCTTCGCCATCGTCGCTTCGTCGCGTGCCTCGACGTTGAGGCGGAGCAGCGGCTCGGTGTTGGAGGCGCGGAGGTTGAACCACCAGTCCTGGGCGGTGACGGTCAGGCCGTCGAGCTCGTCCAGGGTGAGGCCGTCCCGGCCCTCGTAGGCGGCGCGGACCGCGGCCGCACGGGCCGCCTGGTCGTCGACCGTGGAGTTGATCTCGCCGGAGCCCGCGTAGCGGTCGTACTGGGCGACCAGGGCGGAGAGGGTGCCCTCCTGGCCGCCGAGCGCGGCCAGGACGTGGAGCGCGGCCAGCATGCCGGTGTCCGCGTTCCAGAAGTCGGCGAAGTAGTAGTGCGCGGAGTGCTCGCCGCCGAAGATCGCTCCGGTGGCCGCCATCTCCTGCTTGATGAAGGAGTGGCCCACCCGGGTGCGGACGGGGGTGCCGCCGTTCTCGCGGACGACCTCGGGGACCGACCAGGACGTGATCAGGTTGTGGATCACGGTGCCGCCGGGGTGGCGGGCGAGCTCGCGGGCCGCGACCAGGGCGGTGATCGCGGAGGGCGAGACCGGCTCGCCCCGCTCGTCCACGACGAAGCAGCGGTCGGCGTCGCCGTCGAAGGCCAGGCCGAGGTCGGCGCCCTCGGCGATGACGCGGGCCTGGAGGTCCACGATGTTGGCCGGGTCGAGCGGGTTGGCCTCGTGGTTGGGGAACGTGCCGTCGAGCTCGAAGTACATCGGGACCAGGTCGAGGGGCAGGCCATCGAACACGGTGGGCACGGTGTGCCCGCCCATGCCGTTGCCCGCGTCGACCACGACCTTCAGGGGGCGGATGGCGGTGAGGTCGACGAGGGACTTCAGATGGGCCGCGTAGTCCGTCAACGTCTCGCGCTCGGTGATCGTGCCCGCCTTCGGCGCGACGGCCGGGGCGCCCTGCTCGGACCACCGCTCGACCAGTTCGCGGATCTCGGCGAGGCCGGTGTCCTGGCCGACCGGCGCCGCGCCCTTGCGGCACATCTTGATGCCGTTGTACCGGGCCGGGTTGTGCGAGGCGGTGAACATCGCGCCCGGCAGGTCGAGGGCGCCGGACGCGTAGTACAGCTGGTCCGTGGAGCAGAGCCCGATCAGGGTGACGTCCGCGCCGAGGGCGGCCGCGCCGCGCGCGAAGGCCGCCGAGAGGCCGGGCGACGAGGGCCGCATGTCATGGCCGATGACGATGGCGTCGGCCTGCGTCACGGTGACGAACGCGGCACCGAACAGCTCGGCAAGGGACTCGTCCCACTGATCCGGCACCACTCCGCGGACGTCGTACGCCTTCACGATCTGCGACAGATCAGCAGCCACGGCCCAACCTTCCCTGATGTCGTCGCCGACGCCCTCCGCGGGGCGCCGGCCGGGCTCCCAAACTACCCGGCGCCGACTGGGCGCAGGCCATAGCTTCGGTGGACCCGCGGCCGACTGTGCCAACTCGGGTGCGATACCTGTGGGGTTGGCGGTGGCTACGGGCGCGGGGTCAGGATTCGGGCGAGCGCAGGACGCGCAGATGGCCTCGGCGGCCGACCTCGACCGGATCCGCCGCGCGCGCTCCACCGGCCTCGGCGGCACGCTCCTGGGGGCGGGCGGCCTCCCGTACGGCGTTGGCAAGCGCTTCCAGATCGTCGCCGCTGGGGCGGGCCGGGGCGGAGGCGTCGGTCAGGCGGACGACCTCCCAGCCGCGGGGCGCGGTCAGGCGCTCGCTGTGCTCGGCGCACAGGTCGTAGCAGTGGGGCTCGGCATAGGTGGCGAGCGGACCGAGAACTGCGGTCGAGTCCGCGTAGACGTACGTCAGTGTCGCGACGGCAGGGCGGCCGCACGCGGTGCGCGAACAGCGACGTACAGGGCTCACGACGTTGGACGGTACCTCACTCTTGACCGGGCCGCGACGACTCTCCACCAGGTCACTCCCCCGTGTCGCGGTGTGAGCTCGCGCACAGGGGGCGTCCGAGCAACTGCGCTGACCTGCACGGGAACAGGGAGCCACGGGTGGTTACCGGCCTTCTGGCGAGCGCCACTTGGGAACGATTCGGTCAAACCATGTGAAATCCCAGGCCTCGGACGGGCCGGTAACCGCTCTCACGCGTGGCCGAAACGGTCATCCGGCGACACGGCCCCGAATGGGCTCCGCGGGGCCGTCGCCGCGATCCCTTGCGGGCCCGGAGAGCTACGCTGCGTCAGTGATGGACAGCTCCAGCTCAGCCGAAGGAACTGGCCCCCGTACGGGGCCCCGGCGCCGCGACCGGCACGGCCGTGGCATGCGCGGGCCCGTGGCTCCGCCCCAGGTGCCCCTGTCGGCCAGCAGGGCCGAGACCTTCCGCGATCTCGTGCTCGACTCGGTGGAGCGCCTGGAGCGGCGCTGGCCGCAGCTCGCGGAGGTGGAGTTCCTGGTCACGGACGTGCCGTTCAAGGACTCTCCCGGCGGTGCGGACGACGACGGGGACGGCGCGTGGAGCGACGAGGCGGTGCCGCTGGGGCGCGCCCTCGCGGCCGGCAAGGACCACCCGGCACGGATTCTGGTCTACCGCAGGCCGGTCGAGATCCGCACCAAGAACCGGGACGAGCGGGCGCTGCTCGTCCACGAGGTCGTGGTCGAGCAGGTCGCCGAACTCCTGGGCCTGGCACCGGAGTCGGTCGACCCGCGCTACGGCCAGGACTGACTCCCGCGTCCGCCGCCCGCCCCTGTGCCCGCTACTTCCCCAGGACCGTGAGGTCCTGGGCGGCAGCCGGCACCGCGACCGTTCCCTTGTCGTCGGTCAGCGTCTGCACCGTGAACAGCGGCACGCCGTCCTGCGTGACCGCGAGGGTGCGCGCGGCGTAGACGGGACCGCCGGCCGGATCGGGCTCGACGGTCAGCGCGTACGAGCCCTTGAGGCCGGACGGGACCTGCGGGTCGACGGCCAGGGTGGTACCGGCCTTCACCGTGTACGTCTTGGACTGCGGCTCGCCGCCCTCGGTGCCGGCCGAGGAGGTGACCTTCACGGAGGCGTCCTTGGTACCCGGCGCGGTGAGCGCGAGCGCGGCCGCCTTGTCCCGGTTGTCGGTGACCGTCGCGCGGGCGCCCACCGGGGCCGCCGCCGGGATGAAGGCGGTCTCCTGCTTGTCGCCGGTGCCGCGGACCACGCGCAGCGCGGCGACCACCGGAGTGCCGCCGTCCGCATTCGGGGTGAGGATCAGGGAACCCGACTCACCCCGTGTGACGTTCTTGAGATCGAAGGACGCCGTCATCCCCGCCTTCACGTGGACGGTGTCGAGCCCCGCCGGTGTGAAGCTGCCCCCCTTGCCCGCCAGCTTCACCTTGAGGTCCGCGTCGTCCGCGCCCGGGGCGTGGACGATCAGGCGCACATCGGCGGCGTCGCCCGGGATGCCCGGAAGCACCTGGGAGGCGGCGGGCTCCGCCGAAGCGGGCAGCCAGTCCGCGCCGGCCTTCGCGTCGGTGGCCTGCACCACCGCGCCCACCCGGCCGGCCCGGGTGGTGACGTGCACCGTCAGATCGTCGGCCACCGTGCCGGTCAGCGTGGAGAGGAGAACGGGAACGCTCGACCTGGCGGGGATCGTGATGCCCTCGCCGGTGTCGGCCTTGATGGCGCCGTCCTTGCCGAAGAGCTCGATGTCGGCGACGGCCGCGGTGTCGTCCGGGTTGGTCAGGTGGACGTAGTCCTGACGGTCCTTGGCCGTGGAGGCGCCGGGGAACCAGAAGTCGGCGTCCGGCGCTGTGCAGTTGGTGCCGAGCAGCGCGCGGCCGATGCCGCCGGTGATCTGGGTGGTCAGCTGGGCGGTCCAGCCCGGGGCGAGCAAGCCGTCGGCCGAGCCGGTCAGGGCCGGTGCGTCGGCGCCGTTCGCGGTGGCGGCGGCCGGCTTGCCGGGCTCCTTGAGGGAGATGACGGGCTTGTCGGACGCGGGCTTGTCGGAGGCCTTCTTGCCCTTGCCGTCCTTGCCCTTGTCGGTGGCGGGCGCACCGGAGTCGGCGGGCGGCGGCACCGCCGGGGTCAGCGCCGCCGTGCCCGGCTTGTCCGCCGAGCCGGCCGTCGCCGTGCCCTTGGGCGTGAACGCCGTGTACGTCGTCTGGGCGAGGTCGGAGTTGCTGGGCGCCGGGCAGAGCAGGCTGGAGCGTTCCACGGGCAGCCGGGCCGGAGCCTTGGCGCCCGCGTCCACCGAGCCGGCGGGCGCGGTGAGCGAGGCGAAGCCGGTCAGGGCGGCGAGCGCGACGGCCCCCGCGGCGAGGGAGAGGGTGGTGCGCTTCACTGCTGGCTCCCGTCGGGGCGGTGCGGCTGCTGCCGCTCGGGGTGCTCGGGCGGATATCCGTAGCCGTAGGGGTCGTACTGTCCCTCCGGCGGCAACTCCTGCGCCCCGGGCTGCCGGTAGGGGTCGTAGTCCGGCTGGGGCTGCCCGTCGGCGTACTGGCCCTGCCCGAACTGCCCGTCCGCGCCTGGGACTTGGGGATAGCCGGAGTCGCGGTAGCCCTGCTGCTCGGGGTAGGGCTCCTGGGCGTACTGACCGTCGGGGTACTGGCCGTCGGAGTACGGGCCCTGCGCGTGACGGCCGTCGGGGTACGGGCCCTCCTCGTGCCCGCCGTCGGGGTACGGGCCCTGCGGGTACTGGCCGTCGGGGGCCTGGCCCTCGGGGGCCGGGGCGTACTGGCCCTCCGGGTACTGCTGATAGCCCGGGTACTGCTGCTGGTACGGGTCGTAGCTCTGCTGCGCCTGCTGCTCGTGCCCGGCGGAGTCGGCCGGGGAGGCGGTGGCGTACTGCGCGGCGTCCCACTCCCCGTACCCGGGCTGTGCGGGCAACTCGGCCCCCGGGGCGGGCTGTTCGCCGTCCGGGACGTCGGCACCCTCGGCCTGGGCGCGGAGCCTGCGGGCCCGGCGGCCCTCGCCCGGGACGGGCTGCGCCGGTACGGCCGCGATGATCTCCTCCGCCTCGGGCAGGTCGTCGTCGATCCGGCGGCGCCGGCCCGGCAGGGCGAGCACGAGCAGGACGAGGGCGAGCGCGGCCTGGGTCCAGATCCACAGGGAATGGGTGAGCGGGGCGTCGTAGGTGACGTCCAACTTGCCCGCTTCCGCGGGAAGTTCGAAGCCCTGGGCCCAGCCGTCGACGGTGGTCTTCTTGAGCGCCTTGCCGTCGAGCGTGGCGGTCCAGCCGGGGGCGGCCTTGTCGGCGATGCGCAGCACGCGGCCCGCCTCGCCGGCCGGGACCTTGGTGTGGATGTCGACCGGGTCCGCGGCGACGGGGAGGCTCTCGCCGCCCTTCGCGGGGACGATCACGGCACGGGCGACCTGGCGGTCCACCCGCCACAGCGCGCTGCCGTCGAGCTGGCTGAGCCGGCTCAGGCCGGGCGTGGCGTCCAGGGTGCGGCCGAACTCGCGGGGGGCGCCGTCGCGGACCAGTACGTACCGCACGGCGTAGCCGCTGAGCTGGCTCGACTGGTCGGCGCCGGAGCCCGCGACGAGGTTGGAGACGACCTTGCCGAGTCCGGCGTCGGCGCCGCCGGACGCGACCAGTTCGGCGTCGCCGAGCTGTCCGCCCGAGCCGCGCACCAGGGTGTAGCCGACCTTGGCGGGCGAGGTGCCGCCGAGGACCAGGGTGCGGGCCTGGTCGCGGGTGCCGCTCTCCTCGGCGACGAACGCCGGCACCTGCACCGGGTCGCGCCGCTTCAGCGGGCCGTCGGCGCCGCCGATCATCCAGTTCGCGGCGGAGTAGACGGGGCCGAGCGCGGCCGCCAGCGCGATCAGCGCGGCGACCGGCTGGCGCCAGCCGAAGCCGTGCCCGGCGACCCGGGTGCGGCCGTGCTCGGCGCCCAGCGCACCGGCGGCGAGCAGCGCGAGCCCGTACACGAGGGTCGCGGGGCCCGCCCAGGCGCTGCGGTTGGACAGGATCGCGAAGAGGAAGCCGGTGAGCGCGACCGCCCAGGCCGCGCGGATCGCGAAGGTGCGCTCCGAGCGCAGCAGGGCCGCGAGCGCCGCCCCGACGAGCCCGATGAGCACGAGCCCGCCGACCGTCTTGGCCCCGCCGGGGCTGGCCCCGAGCAGGTCGAGCGCGCCGGCCGAGCCGTCCCCGTACTCCAGGCCCGCTTCCCTCAGGAAGCCGGACGGGCCGGTCAGCAGGGTGAGCGACCAGGGCGCGAGCATCACGATCGGGGTGCCGACGGCGGCCAGGAAGCGCAGCCCGTACGCGGTGATGTCAGCGCGGCGCAGCGCGAGCACGCCGAGGCCGAGCAGCACCGCGACCGGCCACACCACGGGGGTGAACGCCGTGGCGATGGTCAGGAGCAGGGCGTACGTCCAGGTCGCGCGCCAGCTGCCGCGCGCCCCGTCGCCGCGGAGCCCGGCGGCGCTCACCCCGGCCCGGGCGATCAGGGGCAGCAGGATCGCGAGGACGGCGGTGCCGAGGCGGCCGGCGGCGAGCGCGCCGGTGGCGGCGGGCAGGAAGGCGTAGGCGATGGCGGCCCAGGCGCGCAGCTGGCGCGAGGCGACCAGCGGGCGGGAGGCGAAGTAGGCGGTGAGGCCGGCCAGCGGGACCGAGCAGACCAGGAGCAGGGTCAGCGCGAAGCCGGTCGAGCCGAAGCACAGTGCGGAGAGCACGGCGATGATCGCGAGGTAGGGCGGCGCGGTCTGGGTGCCGCCGGCGCCGACGGGGTGCCAGGCGTCGGCGTAGCGGCCCCACAGACCGCCGACGTGGTCGGGCGCGGGCAGCAGGGCGCCGCCCATGAGGGTGCCGCCGCCGAGCAGGTTGCGGCAGGCGACCAGGGAGACGATCAGGAGGAGCGCGAAGAGGACCGGCGCGGGCTTCCGGGCGATCTTCTTCAGACGGGCGAACTGCTCGATCTCCAAGAAGTCCGCGTCGTCGCCGCCGGGGCCCGACTCGACGGCGCCGTGCCGGGAGCCGCCGGTGTCCTCGGTACCGGCGCCCAGGCTGCCCGCGACCGATTCGACGGTGGCGCGGACGGTGGCGCCGGGCGGCGGGAACAGCGGGCGCAGTTCGCTCGCCTCGACGCCGCTCCTGCCGCGCCGCTTGCGGGCGGCGAGGATCCGGCCGGGCCGCAGCAGCGTGCCGAACAGGCCCATGACCTCGTCGACGGCCTGGCCCGGCACCTTGCCCACGAGGTAGGCGACGGTGCGCAGGAGCGTGCCGACCACGATGCGGAACACCACATAGGGGAGCAGCGCGGGACGGGAGTTGACGAGCATCGTGTAGACGGCGCCGGCCTTGTCGACCCGGTGCGGGTTGACGACCGAGCGGCCCGCGCAGTCGACGGTGCGCCGTTCGCGGGCGGCGGCCTCGGCGTGGCGGACCGCGGCGTCGGGCGCGACGAGGACGGTGTGGCCCGCGGCGTGCGCGCGCCAGCACAGGTCGACGTCGTCGCGCATCAGGGGGAGCCTGCGGTCGAAGCCGCCGAGCTCCTCCCACACGTCGCGGCGGATCAGCATGCCCGCGGAGGACACCGAGAGGACGGGCCGCACCTGGTCGTGCTGGCCCTGGTCCTGCTCGCGCCGGTCCAGGCCCGTCCAGCGGCGCCCGCTGTGGGCGATGGAGACGCCCACTTCGAGGAGCTGCTTGCGGTCGTACCAGCCGCGCAGCTTGGGGCCGACGATCGCGGCCTGCTCGTTGGAGTCGGCGACGCGCAGTAGTTCGGCGAGCGCGTCGGGCGCGGGCGCGCAGTCGTCGTGCAGCAGCCAGAGCCACTGCACGGGCTCGCCGTGCGGCAGTTCGGGCAGGTCGTAGCTGTCGTCGCGCCAGGTGCGCGAGACGGGGTCCCAGCCGCTGGGGCGCTTGAGGTAGGGCAGTTCCTCGGGGCCGAGCACGGGTGCGGTGCGGGCGGCCTCCTCGACGGCGGCGCCGAACCCGGTGCGGCGGGCGAGGTGCAGGACGCGGTCGGCGCCGAGCGCCTCGGTGACCAGGCGGGCGGAGTCGTCGGCGCTGCCGGTGTCGGCGGCGTAGGCGTTCTGCACGGGGCGTTCCTGGCCGAGGAGTCCTGCCAGGACGTCGGGGAGCCAGCGCGCCCCGTCGTGCGAGACGACGACGGCGGTGACGACGTGTCGGGGGAACTCGGGAGTCGCGGCCGCCTCGTACGGAGCCGTCGACTGACTGTGCACGGACATCGAGGTACGGGCCCCTCCGCCCCAAAAGGCTGCTGTGCTGACTGCGGTCGGCGCGGCCGGTGTTGCGAGACGGGCTCTGACGTGAACCGGAGTGCCGTGGACAGCGCCCCACACTAACGGCTGCCACACGGACGGTCCGCCGCCTGCCGACTGGGTGCAGGGGACGGACCGTTGGTTGTGTACGGAGTTGGGCGGTTTGGTCGCCCGGGAGGTCGCCGGGGGTCAGACGGCGGAACTCCGCGGGGGGTGGGGCCGACTCAGACCGCGGCCTTCTTCAGGCGACGGCGCTCGCGCTCGGACAGGCCGCCCCAGATGCCGAACCGCTCGTCGTTGGCGAGTGCGTACTCAAGGCATTCCGAGCGGACTTCGCAGGCGAGGCAGACCTTCTTGGCCTCCCTGGTGGAGCCGCCCTTCTCGGGGAAGAAGGATTCGGGGTCGGTCTGGGCGCAGAGGGCCCGCTCCTGCCAGCCCAGCTCCTCTTCGGCCTCGTCGACCAGCAGTTCCTGAAACAGCTCGGTCATGTGCGCCCCTCGTCTGTCTTTGCTGCCCCGTGATGTTGCCGTTACCGAATCCGGCCGAACGACACGAGTGAAATTACAAGTGCGTGGATCCGGGCCAGTCAAGCCGAGATCTGCTATTGGGCCCCGTATTCACTCTGCGGAACCAAGGCTATGCGGAAAGTGTTCAAATCGGCAAAAAGGTGACACATGCCACGGGCCCACGCCACCGTCGCTTTCTGCCGATCCACTCGACTCCCGCTCGGCTGTGACTGCAGATGAGGACGAGACGAGTGTTGATCTTGTTGCGCCAGTACCCCAAAAGCGGCCCGGATCACATTCGGATCACGAGAGGGCAATGGCGTTTAATACGCGGTTGCTGCGCCACATCTCCCGCCCCGCGACTGCACAAACCATTCTCCGGGCCCAGTAACCGGATGAGGTGAAACAATGCCGCCAAATCGGTCATTGGGTTGACAAGGCACCCACCGACCCGGTCTCCTGGGTCGCATGTCAGCCACCACAGCGCACCGAGCGACCCACGTCCGTGGGTTCCGCAGCGCTGTCCAGGCTCGCTGTTGCTGTTCCAGCTGTTGATCGCGCGCCTCTTCTCCCACCCGCGCACCAGCTCCTCCCCCGCCTCCCCGGGACGCCCCGCGTCCGGACGGCCGCCGTCTCCTTGTTCTGCGAGACATCTCATCTGCGACACCCCAGCACTTCTGCCGAGGAACCCCCGCACCATGAACAGCAGCCACAGCGACCTCCAGATCGCCGGCGACATCCTGGAGGTCCAGCACCTCCTGCAGCCCGCCCGCGAGCACCCCGCCACGGTCGCCGAGTTCGTCGGCCTCGCCCGTGCCATCGCCGCCGACCGCTCCCAGTGGGCCCACCTGGTCCAGTACGACGCGGTCTCTCGCTGGTACCACCGGCTGCGCACCGGGCCCGGCTACGAGGTCTGGCTCCTGTCCTGGGTGCCCGGGCAGGGCAGCGGCGCCCACGACCACGGCACGTCGTCGGGCGTACTGACCGTCCTGGAGGGCGAGTTGACCGAGCGCACGGACCGGGGCGTGCGGCGGCTGTCCGACTGGTCCCAGCGGGTGTTCGCACCGGGTTACGTCCACGACGTCGTCAACGACTCCCTGGAGCCGGCCGTCAGCCTGCACGTCTACTACCCGGGGCTGACCGACATGGCGATGTACGCCGGCGAGGCCACCCCGGCGACCCAGGATGTCGTACCCGCCTGACACACTCTGTGCATGCGCATTGTGGTTCTGGCAGGCGGCATCGGTGGTGCCCGCTTCCTCCGTGGTCTCAAGTCCGCCGCCCCCGACGCGGACATCACCGTCATCGGCAACACAGGTGACGACATCCATCTGTTCGGACTGAAGGTCTGCCCCGACCTCGACACCGTGATGTACACCCTGGGCGGCGGCATCAACGAGGAGCAGGGCTGGGGGCGTACGGACGAGTCCTTCACGGTCAAGGATGAGCTCGCCGCCTACGGCGTGGGCCCCGAGTGGTTCGGCCTCGGCGACCGCGACTTCGCGACCCACATCGTCCGTACGCAGATGCTCGGCGCGGGCTACCCGCTCAGCTCCGTCACCGAGGCGCTGTGCGCCCGCTGGCAGCCCGGGGTCCGGCTCATCCCGATGTCCGACGACCGCGTCGAGACGCACGTGGCCATCGACGTGGACGGCGAGCGCAAGGCCGTCCACTTCCAGGAGTACTGGGTGAAGCTGCGGGCCTCCGTGGACGCGCAGGCCGTGGTGCCGGTCGGCGCCGAGCAGGCCAAGCCCGCGCCCGGCGTCCTCGAAGCCATCGCCGCGGCCGACGTCATCGTCTTCCCGCCGTCCAACCCGGTCGTCTCGGTCGGCACCATCCTGGCCGTGCCCGGCATCCGCGAGGCGATCGCCGAGGCGGGCGTGCCGGTGGTCGGCCTCTCCCCCATCGTCGGCGACGCCCCGGTGCGCGGCATGGCCGACAAGGTGCTCGCGGCGGTCGGCGTGGAGTCCACGGCCGCGGCGGTCGCCGAGCACTACGGCTCGGGGCTGCTCGACGGCTGGCTGGTCGACACCGTGGACGCCGGATCGGTGGCCGGGATCGAGGAGGCGGGCATCCGCTGCCGGGCCGTGCCGCTGATGATGACGGACCTGGACGCGACGGCCGCGATGGCCCGCGAGGCCCTCGCGCTGGCGGAGGAGGTCCGCGCGTGAGCCCCGCTTCCTTCCGGGTCTGGGCGCTGCCGGGTCTGCCCGAGGTACGGGCCGGTGACGACCTCGCCAAACTGATCGCGGCGGCCGAGCCGGGCCTCGTCGACGGCGACATCCTGCTCGTCACCTCGAAGATCGTCTCCAAGGCGGAGGGCCGGATCACCGAGGCCGCCGACCGCGAGGCCGCCATCGACGCCGAGACGGTGCGGGTGGTCGCGCGGCGCGGCACCCTGCGCATCGTCGAGAACCGGCAGGGCCTGGTGATGGCCGCGGCCGGTGTGGACGCCTCCAACACACCTGCCGGGACGGTCCTGTTGCTGCCCGAGGACCCGGACGCCTCGGCGGCCGCGATCCGCGCCGGGCTGCGCGACACGCTCGGCGTCGAGGTCGGCGTGATCGTCACGGACACCTTCGGGCGGCCCTGGCGCAGCGGTCTGACGGACGTGGCGATCGGCGCCAGTGGCGTACGCGTCCTGGACGACCTGCGCGGCGGCACGGACGCGCACGGCAATCCGCTGAGCGCGACGATCATCGCGCTCGCCGACGAACTGGCCGCCGCGGGCGACCTCGTGAAGGGCAAGGCCGGCGGCCTCCCGGTCGCCGTGGTCCGCGGGCTCGGGCATCTGGCGGGCGAGGGTTCGGCCCGCGAGATGGTCCGCTCGGCCGTCGACGACATGTTCCGCCTGGGCACCTCCGAGGCGGTACGGGAGGCGGTCACCCAGCGGCGTACGGTGCGGGCGTTCACGGCCGAGCCCGTCGACCCGGGCGCGGTGCGGCGCGCGGTGGCGGCCGCGGTGACCGCGCCCGCCCCGCACCACACGACGCCCTGGCGGTTCGTGCTGCTCGAATCCGAGGAGTCCCGCACCCGGCTGCTGGACGCGATGCGGGACGCCTGGATCGCGGACCTGCGCCGCGACGGCAAGTCCGAGGAGTCGATCGCCAAGCGGGTCGCCCGGGGCGAAGTCCTGCGCGCCGCACCGTACTTGGTGGTCCCCTGCCTGGTGATGGACGGCTCGCACAGCTACGGCGACGCCCGCAGGGACGGCGCCGAACGCGAGATGTTCGTCGTCGCCATGGGCGCCGGCGTGCAGAACTTCCTGGTCGCCCTCGCGGGCGAGCGGCTCGGCTCGGCGTGGGTGTCCTCGACGATGTTCTGCCGCGATGTCGTACGGGAAGCCCTCGACCTGCCGGAGGGCTGGGACCCGATGGGCGCGGTGGCGGTGGGCCATGCGGCCGAGCCGCCGCGGGAGCGGCCCGCGCGGGAGGCCTCGGCGTTCGTCGAGGTGCGCTGAGCGCGCCCGCCGCCCCCAACGCTGAGCGCGCCCGCCGCCCCCAACTCCCTTACAGGACCGCGATGTTGTTGGGCTGAAGGCGCGGGGCCCGGCGCGCCGGGGTGCGTCCGCTGAGCAGGATCAGGCGGGCGGCCCGGTGGCGCTGGCCCGCGTACGGTTCGAGCAGGGCCAGCATCTCGTCGTCGTCGGCGTGGCGGTTGCCGCCGAGGGCGTGACCGATGATGCCGGGCAGGTGGAAGTCGCCGACCGTCACCAAGTCGGCCGCGCCGATGGCCCGTTGGAGGGTTTCGGCGGCCGTCCAGGGGCCGATGCCGGGAATCAGCTGGAGCCGCTCGGCGGCCTTGTACTGGTCCATCGTCGCGGCCTCCTCCATGCGGCGGGCCACCCGCACCGCGCGCATGACGGTGTCCGAGCGCTTGGAGTCGACGCCGGCGCGGTGCCATTCCCAGGACGGGATCAGCGCCCACGCCCGGGCGTCGGGCATGACGTACATGCCTTCGGGGGCGCCGGGAGCCGGCTCCCCGAACCCGCGCACGAGCAGGCGCCAGGCGCGGTACGCCTCGGTCGTGGTGACCTTCTGCTCCAGGATCGAGGGGATCAGGGACTCCAGGACGAGTCCGGTACGGGTCAGGCGCAGGCCGGGGCGGTCGCGGTGGGTCTCCGCGAGGAAGCGGTGCCGGGGGGTGAAGGCGTCGGGGTCGTCCAACTCGCCCAGAAGGGAAGGTAGTTGGTCCAGGACCCATTCCGCGCCCTCGCCCCACGCCTCGGCGTGCGCGGCGCCCTGTGCGGCGGTCACCCGCAGGGTGGCGGGGCCGGCGGGGGTCCTCGACGTGCGCCAGTACGCGCCGTCGGGGGTGGCGCGGAAGGTCGGGTCGCCCTGGCCGCGCCGGAGCGGGCCCAGCGTGAGGGCAAGGTCGAGCGGGCCGCGGCGGGGAGCCCAGGTCCGGGTCCGCGTCCGCCCTGCGGGGCGGGGGGTGGGGATGCCGGTGCGGCTGCCGGTGCCGGTGCGGCTGCCGGTGCCGGTGCGGGGGGTGAATCGTCCTGCCACGCCTCCGAGGGTACGGGGTCCCTCCGGGGGGTGGGGGGTGCTGCGGTGCCCTGGGGCTGCGCCCCAGACCCCGTTCGCGCCTGAAGGGCGCTCGTCCTCAAACGCCGGACGGGCTGTAGGTGCCCCAGTACCGGTACGGCCAGGGGCGCGGGGAACGGCGCGAAAAGCGACCACGGTGCAAGGACAACGGCGGGTTCTTGGGGGCGCGGGGAACGGCGCGACCAGCCACGCACGGTCCGTAGCCGATGAACCCTCCCCCGGAGGCCACGCGGCGGAGCCGCAGAGTGTCCGTGCGACCGGCCACCCCGCCCACAGCCACCGCAGGCCGGGACCGGAGCGGAGTCCGGCAGGTGGCCGGGCGGGGTTACTGGTCCGAGGAGAAGCGGAGGGAGGCCGCGGGGAGCAGGGCGTCGCACCACACCCGCACCCCCTCGCGGAGCTCGTTGTCCGGGCCCACCCGCGCGCCGTCCCCCACGACCGCCCCGGACAGGACCGTGCGCGCCCCGATCCGCGCCCCGGCCCCGACGAGCGAGTCCGTGATCACCGCGCCGGGCTCGACGACCGCGTCGGCCAGGATCGCGCTGCCGACGATGCGCGCCCCCGCGCCCACCACCGCCCCGTGGCCCACCACCGTGCCACCCGTCAGCTTCGCGTCGGGGGCGACCTGCGCGGTCGGCAGGACCAGCCGGTCGCCGCAGCGGCCGGGCACCGCGGGGGACGGGGCGCGGCCGAGGACCAGGTCGGCCGAGCCGCGGACGAAGGCCTGCGGGGTGCCGAGGTCCAGCCAGTACGTCGAGTCGACCATGCCCTGGAGGTGGGCGCCCCGCGCGAGCAGCCCGGGGAACGTCTCCCGCTCGACGGAGACCGGCCGGCCCGCCGGGATCTCGTCGATGACCGAGCGCCGGAACACGTACGCCCCGGCGTTGATCTGGTCCGTGACGATCTCCTCGGGCGTCTGCGGCTTCTCCAGGAACGCCGTGACCCGGCCGGTCGGGTCGGTGGGGACCAGACCGAACGCCCTCGGATCGTCGACCCGGGTCAGATGCAGGGAGACGTCCGCGCCGGACGAGCGGTGGGTGTCCACGAGGGCCCGGATGTCCAGGCCCGTCAGGATGTCACCGTTGAAGATCAGCACCGGCTCGTCGGGCCCGGAACGCAGCCGCGAGGCCACGTTGCGGATGGCTCCGCCCGTGCCGAGCGGCTCGTCCTCGGTGACGTACTCGATGGAGAGGCCG
Organism: Streptomyces xanthochromogenes; assembly: GCF_014650455.1. Lineage (GTDB taxonomy): Bacteria > Actinomycetota > Actinomycetes > Streptomycetales > Streptomycetaceae > Streptomyces > Streptomyces xanthochromogenes. Next base: position 26,936 of record NZ_BMUZ01000005.1, read on the forward strand.
AGCGAGGAGCCGTCCCCGAAGTAGGGCTCGAACACCTCGGCCAGGTACGACGTCGCCAGGACGATGTGGTCGACGCCCGCCGCGTGGGCCCGGGCCAGCTGATGGGTGAGGAAGGGCACGCCCGCCGCCGGCACCATCGGCTTGGGCGTGTTCACGGTGAGCGGGCGCAGTCTCGTGCCCTTGCCGCCGACCAGGAGGATCGCTTCTGTCACCTGTCGTCTCTGCTTCCTGCTGGGGCCGGCCTCGGCGTTGCGTCGGGTTTCCGCGCAACGCCCGGCCGGCCAGTGTATGCAGACCGCTCGGCTGCTCACACCGGGTCAGCGCCGGCCCTGGAAGTGGGCCGCGGTGGTCCGGGCGCTGCCGAGCCTGCCGTACAGGCGCGCCCCCGGGCAGTCGGTGGCGAAGCCGTCGCGGTGGCCGGCGATGGCGTTGAACCTGACGCTGCGCCCCTTCTTGTAGCGGTTGCCGCCGCCGGAGACGAGGGTGCTCTTGCCCGCCGGGTTCACCCCGTACAGACCGAGTTTCCAGGCCGCGAGTTGCTCGACGGCCTTGAGTGCGGCGGCCGACGGGTTGGTGTTCGAGTAGGTGCCGAGGACCGCGATGCCGGTGCTGTTGGTGTTGAACCCGAGCGTGTGCGCGCCCATCACCGCCTTGGTCACGCCCCCGGCCCGGCCCTCGTAGATGTTTCCGCACTTGTCGACCGCGAAGTTGTAGCCGATGTCACGCCAGCCGCTGCTCTTCACGTGGTAGCGGTAGATGCTGCGCAGGACGGAGGGTGCCTGGGCGCAGCTGTATCCGTTGCCCGACGCCGAGTGGTGGACGAAGGCGACCTTGACGCTGTTGGTGTAGACGTAGCCGCGCTCGCGCAGCCGTTCGTCGGCGCCCCAGCCCTTGCGCGTGATGATGCGCGGCCGCGCCCCGACGTACGGGCGGGCGGCCTCGGCCCCGCTCGCCCCGGCCGCCTCGGCCCCGCTCGCGGCGCTGTCGAGCGCGGGCAGCACATCGGGCTCCCGCAGCGCCCGGCTGCTGTCGCCCGCGTCGCCCTCGGCGGGGTCGGCGCCCGGGTCGACGAGGTCCAGGCGCAGCCCCCTGGGCAGCGGCTCGCCCTCGGCGTCGGCGGCCCGTACACGTGCCTCGACCGCGTCCGAGTCGCCCACCCACAGCGGGGCGGTGGAGCCGTGCAGCGGGCCGGCGGCCTCGGCGGTGCCGGGGTCGGCGCCGTGGTCGTGGTTGTGGGTCTCCAGGTCCTGCCAGGCCGACCAGGTGCCGGCGGCACGGGCCCGGGTGCGCACCTGGACACTGCCGTTCAGTTCCTCGTCGGCGTTGTCCCAGACCACCCCGACCAGCGAGAAGGGCCGCACTTCCCGCTGGGCCAGGCCCTCTTGGGAGGCGTCGCCCGCCGCGCGGCCCCGGCCGGACAGGGGCTCCATCGGCAGCGACTGGGTGGAGCCGGCGAGTTCCGCCGTGGTCCGCGGTGCGGCGGCGGGCGACGCCGCGACGGGCGCCGTGGCCGCCAGAGGAAGGGCGAGGGCCGCGACGGCGGCCACTCCGATCGAAGACGCAAGAAGGCTACGCATGCTGACGATCGTGGACATACCTCAATAAATCTGTCCATAGGTGATCTGACGATCCGTCGGCCAACCGGTGTACGCGCCGCGCCCACCTCGGCCGGTTCCGCTCGGCCGCGCCGCGTAGCCTTGCCCGCGTGAACGCCAGCGACCGCACCCCTGCCGACCTGCTGCGATCCGCGCTCGCCGCGGACCCGGGCCGCCCCTTCATCACCTTCTACGACGACGCCACCGGCGAACGCGTGGAACTGTCCGTCGCCACCTTCGCCAATTGGGTGGCCAAGACCGCGAATCTGCTCCAGGGCGATCTGGCCGCCGCGCCCGGCGACCGGCTCGCGCTGCTGCTCCCCGCGCACTGGCAGAGCGCCGTCTGGCTGATGGCCTGCCACTCGGTGGGCGTGACCGCGGAGATCGGCGGCGACCCGGCCGCGGCCGACCTCGTGGTCAGCGGCCCCGACACCCTGGACGAGGCCCGCGCCTGCACCGGCGAGCGGGTGGCGCTCGCGCTGCGCCCGCTCGGCGGCCGCTTCCCGCAGCCGCCCGCCGGGTTCGCCGACTACGCCGTCGAGGTGCCGAGCCAGGGGGACCGTTTCGCGCCGTTCTCGCCGGTCGACCCGGACGCCCCCGCGCTCGCCGTGGACGGCGGGGAACTGAGCGCCGCCGAGCTCGTGGCACGGGCCGGAGCCGAGGCCGCCGAGCTCGGACTCGGCTCCGGTTCGCGGCTGCTCTCGGCGCTGGCGTACGACGGCTGGACGGGTCTCGCGAGCGGTCTGTACGCCCCGCTCGCCTCCGGCGGCTCGGTCGTCCTGTGCCGCAACCTGGCCCAACTGGCCGACGGCGGGCTCGAGAAGCGGGCCGAGAGCGAGCGGGTCACGCACCGCTCGCTCTGACCGCGGACCCGTGATTCCGCACGGACCCCGCACCGATCTCCACCCTTGTGGCCCACCCCCGGGCCCGCCCCCGGGCTCCGGCGGTACCCGCGGTAGATGATCGACCGTACGCACAACCATGCGTGCGATTCGGCCGTCTACCGGGGTGCCCGGCGGCGCGACGCGCCCGCCGACTCCCGTGATGGCCCGTGAGGATGGACGCCGACGTGACCGACAGTGCTGGCACGCCCCCCGAACCGGAGGACCCGGCCGGGACCGAGCAGCCACCGCCGGCCACCGGCACGACGAACAGCGCCAAGAACCCCAAGAACCCCAAGAACGCCAAGAATTCCAAGAGGCCGAAGAGCGCGAAGAAGAACACGGCGGCGGCCGAGGACGCCGGGGCGGCGGCGGCCGGCGGCACCGCTTCGGACACCGGTCCGGCGCCGGAGACCGGGGAGTCGGCCGGCCCCGCCCCGGAGGCGGAAGCGGACACCGCGTCGGCATCGGACCCCGGACCGGCCGGGGACACCGAACGACCCGAGGGCACCGGCCGGTCCGAGGACACCGCATCCGGCCCCGGCCCCGGCCCCGAACCGGCGACGGGCAACGGCACGGCGGCCGACGGCACCGCTTCCGTCACCGAGGACGCCAAGGGCCGTCGCCACTGGCTGCGTTGGACCGCGCTCGGCGTCTCCGTCGTCGTCCTCGCGGCGGCCGGTACCGGCTGGTGGTTCTACCGGAAGCTCGACGGCAACATCCAGACGGACACCACCGCCGCGCACGAGCTGGACAAGTACGAGCACGACCGGCCCGCCGCCGTCGTGCACGACGCGCAGAACCTGCTGCTCATCGGCTCGGACTCGCGCGCGGGCAACAACTCCGCCTACGGCAGGGACGACGGCGGCAGCCAGCGCTCGGACACCACGATCCTGCTGCACCTGGCGGCCGACCGGCGCAGCGCCACCGCCGTCTCGCTGCCGCGCGACCTGATGGCGGACATCCCCGCCTGCGGCCGGCCGGACGGCAGCAGCACCAAGGCCCAATTCGCCCAGTTCAACTCGGCGTTCGAGATCGGCGGCGCCGCCTGCACGATCCGCACGGTCGAGAAGATGACCGGGGTGCGGATCGACCACCACGTGGTGGTCGACTTCAGCGGGTTCAAGGACATGGTCGACGCGGTGGACGGCGTCGAGGTCTGTCTCAAGGAACCCGTCGACGACCGCCAGGCCCACCTCAAGCTCCCGGCCGGACGCCAGACCCTGCGCGGCGAGCAGGCGCTCGGCTTCGTCCGGTCCCGGCACGGTTTCGGGGACGGCAGCGACACCCAACGCATGGACCGCCAGCAGCAGTTCCTCGGTTCGCTGATGAAGAAGGTGCAGAGCAACGGGGTGTTGCTCAATCCGGCCCGGCTCTACCCGGTCCTGGACGCGGCGACGAAGTCCCTCACCACCGACCCCGGGCTCAACACCCTCGGCGACCTGTACGACCTGGTGCGCTCGATGCGGGACATCCCGACCGAGAACATCCACTTCCTGACCGTTCCGCGACAGCCCTATGTCTACGACGGCAACCGCGACGAGCTCGTACAGCCCGACGCCGACCGGCTCTTCAAGCAGGTGCGCGACGACCAGCCGATCAAGGTGGCGGCCGCGGCGGACGTGGAGAAGGCCAAGGAGGGGACGAAGAAGGGGGACGGCCAGGACGACAAACCGGACGATCCGGACCCCTCGTCCAGCCCATCGGCGCCGCCCGTCTACTCGGGTACGGATGCCGCTTCCGGCATGTGCGGCTAGGCGGCGCGCTGGTGGGAGACCTGTGAATTCCGCGTGCGCGTCAACGAATTGGTGCCAAATGCCCGGTTATAAAGGGCGTGGAATTTGTCACGGCCGTCGCTCACGGCCGAACTGGCCAGATAGTGTGACGCGATCCAGTGCTACCGGCCGCCGGGCCGTGCACTGCAGGAGCGAACGATTGAGCGCTTTGGGGGAAGCGACTCGGCACCGACGGAGGACAGAAGCAACCGTGGATGCGCAGAGCCGTGGGCGGGCCGATGAAGTCGACCCCGCAGACCAGTGGGTCCTCAACCCGAAAACGGGCACTTACGAATTGCGACTGAATCCTTCCGGAACGCAGTCGAATTCCGGCCCCAGTCGGTCGTCCACGGGTCGGGTTTCCACCAGAAAAACCGACCAATCGGAACGTTCCGGACGCCGTGAGGTGCCCGGACAGCGCAACCGCCGGGCCGGCAAGGCCCCCGCCGGGGAGTCCCCCGACGGCCAGGGCCGCCGCAAGCGCAAGCCGAAGGCGACGCGCAAGAAGAAGGTTCTGCTGTGGACGGGCGGGGTGATGGGGTTCGTCCTCGTCGTCGGCTCGGGCGGCGCGTACTGGCTCTACCAGCACTTCAACGGCAACATCAACACCGTTGACGTGGGCGACGCGGGCAGCAAGAGCTCGGTGCCCGACGGGGCGTTTAACATCCTGGTCATCGGCACCGACAAGCGCACCGGGGCGGGCAACGCGGGGTACGGCGACGCCGGCAGCGAGGGCCACGCCGACACCAACATCCTCTTCCACGTCTCGGCGGACCGGACCAACGCGACCGCGATGTCCATCCCGCGCGACATGATCACCGACATCCCGGCCTGCCCGACCAAGCAGAAGGACGGCACCACCAAGACGGTGCCGGGCGAGAAGAACGTGCGCTTCAACACCAGCCTGGGCCAGGAGGGCCGCGACCCGGGCTGCACGATGCGTACGGTCAAGAAGCTCACCGGCCTCACCGTCGACCACTTCATGATGGCCGACTTCAACGCCGTCAAGCAGTTGTCCACGGCGGTCGGCGGCGTCAAGGTCTGCCTGGAGAAGCCGGTCAACGACCCCAAGTCGCATCTGAAGCTGCCGGCCGGTCAGAGCGTCGTGAAGGGCGAGCAGGCCCTCGCCTTCGTACGGACCCGGCACAGCTTCGGCAACGAGAGCGACCTCGACCGGATCAAGCAGCAGCAGCAGTTCATCGGCTCGATGATCCGGCAGATGAAGTCGGACGACACGCTGGGCAGCCCGACCAAGATGTACGGGCTCGCGGACGCGGCGACCAAGGCGCTCACGGTCGACTCGGGGATAGGCAGTATCAAGAAGCTGACCGACCTCGCCCAGGTGCTCGGCAAGATCGACGCCAAGAACATCACCTTCGCCACGCTGCCGGTCATCGACAACCCGGCCGAGGGCAAGCACCACGTCACGGTCGTGCCCGACCCGACGAAGGCCGACGCGCTGTTCGCGATGATGCGCGCCGACACCTCGCTCACCGAGGTGAAGAAGAAGGAGGCGGACGCCAAGAGCGCGGCCGCCGCCGAGGAGGCCGCCCGCCTCAACGGCCCGCGCGCCAAGTCCTCGGACGTACGGGTCACCGTGCTCAACGGCGGCGCCGCGGCGGGCTCCGCCGGGGTGATGGTCACCTGGCTGCAGAACCAGCAGGGCGTGCTCAAGTCGAGCAACGGCTCGAACGCGCCGCAGAAGGTGCCCGCCACGGTCCTGACGTACGCGCCGAACCAGGCCGACCAGGCCCGCAAGCTCGCGGATCTGCTCGGGCTCGGCGCCGCGGCCCTGAAGCCGGGCACGAAGGACGCCGTGGCCAAGGAGCCGATGGTGCTGACCCTCGGCCCCGACTTCAAGCAGGCGGGATCACCCATCGCCGCTCCGGCCAAGGCACCGGAGGGCATCCAGAAGGTCGAAGCCGACAAGTCGGTGTGCGCCAAATAACAGACTCACGGCCCGACCGGGCCTCAGGGGGAGTCTGAACGACAGGGGGGTATCGGGGTGGGCAGAAACAGCGTGCGCGGGGAGGGGCCGCACGGACGCGTGGAGCGCGCGGGCGAACTCGGCTGGGACGAGAGCCTGTACGAGGACGACGCGTCCGGCAGCGCGGCGGGGGGCCGCGGATCGGGCGGCCCGCGGGAAGCGGCCGCGTCGGACGGCTCCGGCACGTCCGGGGGCGCGACGGGCTCCGGCGACGCGGGCCGGGGTGATGCGGGCTCGGGCGACACGGGCTCCGCCGGTGCGGGCTCGGGCGATGCGGCGGCCGGCAGCGGTCACCGCAGAGGCGGCTCGCGCAGACGGGAAAAGAAACGCAAGCACCGAATACTGAAATGGACCGCGATCGCCCTCGCGGTCCTCATATTCGGGACGGCCGGCGCCGGCTACCTCTACTACCAGCACCTCAACGCCAACATCCGCAAGGGCGACCGCAGTGCGGGCGGCAGCGACGCCAAGAAGGCCGCGCCCAACGCCCAGGGCCAGACCCCGCTGAACATCCTCCTCATCGGCTCCGACAGCCGGAACTCCGACGAGAACGTCGCGCTCGGCGGCGCCAAGAAGGACCGCGGCGGCGATCCGCACGCGGACGTGCAGATGCTGCTGCACGTCTCCGCCGACCGCAAGAACGCCTCGGTCGTGAGCATCCCGCGCGACACCCGGGTGGACGTGCCCGAGTGCAAGGACACCGAGAAGAACAAGGTCAACCCGCCCACCAACGCCATCATCAACGAGGCGCTCGGACGCGGCGGCGCAGGCTGCGTCCTGGACACCTGGGAGAAGCTCACCGGCATCTACATCGACCACTGGATGATGGTCGACTTCGCCGGTGTCGTGGCCATCTCGGACGCGGTGGGCGGCGCGGACGTCTGTGTGAAGCAGAACATCGACGACCACCCCACCAGGGCCCAGCCCGGCGGCTCGCATCTGCACCTCAGCGCCGGCACCCACAACGTGAAGGGCGAGCAGGCCCTCCAGTGGCTGCGCACCCGGCACGCCTTCGGCAGCGACATCGGCCGCTCCCAGGCCCAGCACATGTACATGAACTCGGTGATCCGCAACCTCAAGGACCAGGACGCGTTCACCGACACGGGCCGCCTGATGGACATCGCCGAGACCGCGACCAAGTCGCTCAAGGTCTCGGCGGAGCTCGGCACCGTCAAGAAGCTGTTCGACCTGGGCATGGAGCTCAAGGACATCCCCATGGACCGCATCAACATGCTGACCATGCCACGGCTGCCCGACCCCAAGGACCCGGACGCCCATGTGATTCCGGACAAGGCCAAGGCCGACCCGCTGTGGGCGATGCTGCGCGACGACAAGCCGCTGGACAGCAAGGACGACGCCAAGCCCGCGGCCCCGCCGGCCAAGGGCCCGGCCGCCGCTTCCCCGGGCTCGCTCGCGGTGAACGTGGTCAACGGCACCGGCACCGACGGCCGCGTGGCGGTCAAGGGCCGGGCCACCGAGGTGGTCAACGCCCTCAAGGCCAAGGGCTTCACGAAGGCCGCGACGGGCTCCAGCGCCCCCGCCCCGACCAGCGAGGTCGACTATCCCAAGGGCGCCGGCGCCCAGGGCAAGTCGGACGCGGAGTCGGTCGCGACCGCGCTCGGCCTGCCCGCGAGCGCGGTCAAGGCCGCCGACGTCAAGGGCCTGACCCTGGTGGTCGGCGGCGACTGGCGCACCGGCGCGAGCTACCCCAAGCAGGACCCGAAGGCCACCGACCCGCTCAAGGACACCGAGACGGTCAACGGCGCCGACAAGGGCGCCTGCATGGAGGTCTACGCGCCCTACCGCTTCTAGCCCGCGTACGGAACCGCGTACGGCCCGTGCGCGTACGAGAGGGGCGCCCGGTGCTCTCAAGCACCGGGCGCCCCTCTTCCGTTCGTTCCGTCAGCGTCAGACGGAAGTGGTCCGCACGGCCGGGCGGCGGCTCGCGATGACCTTCCGCGCCAGCGCCTTGGGGCTGGTGAGGAAGCCGAAGCCCCACGACATGTGCATGGTGGCCAGCGCCACCGGGATCTGCGCACGGGCCTTGAGCGAGAGCCCCTTGCCGGCCGGCAGCGAGCCCGCGGCGATCGCGGCCAGGTAACCGGCCGGAACCACGAACCCCCACGGCGTGAGCAGCGCGCCCACCACGACACCCGCGGCGATCGCGCAGACGGCGGTCGGCGGCGCCAGGTAGCGCAGGTTGATGGAACCCTCGTGGTAGCGGGCCACCACGTGGCGCCAACGCCCGTAGTCCTTGTACTGCTTGGCGAGCGCCTTCACCGAAGGGCGCGGCCGGTACTGCACCTTGAGCTCGGGCGAGAACCAGATGAGGCCGCCGGCCTCCCTGATCCGGAAGTTCAGCTCCCAGTCCTGGGCGCGGATGAACTCCACGTTGTAGCCGCCCTGTTGCTCCAGGGCCTCACGGCGGAAGACGCCCAGGTACACGGTCTCGGCGGGGCCGGCCGCGCCTCCGGTGTGGAAGGCCGCGTTGCCGACGCCGATCTTCGAGGTCATCGCGGCGGCGACCGCGTCCTCCCAGGCGTTCTCGCCCTCGGCGTGCATGATGCCGCCGACGTTCTGCGCGCCGGTCTCCTCCAGGAGGCGTACGGCGGTGGCGATGTAGTTCTGCGAGAGCATGCCGTGGCCGTCGACGCGCACCACGATCGGGTGGCGGGAGGCCTTGATGGCGGCGTTCAGGGCCGCGGGCGTGCGGCCGGTGGGATTGGGCACGGTGTGGACGCGGGGGTCCTCGCGCACCAGCTCGGCGGCGATCTCGTCGGTGCGGTCCGTGGACGGCCCGAGCGCGATCACCACCTCCATCTCGCCCTCGTACTCCTGCTCCAGGATGTGACGGACCGAGTTGCGCAGATGCCGCTCCTCATTGAGAACCGGCATGATCACGGAAACAGCAGGCGTGGCGTTCATCGGTGGTCACGTTACCGCGAACGGGGGACAAGGTCGCGCGGCGGCCGGGCGGTGCACGGGGTAGCTGATCGTATGGGCCTACGGTGCTCAAGATCCCCCTGTCGCACCCGCGGAGGTCCCCCGTGCCCACGCCGCCCCGCCCGCGCCCCGTACGACCCGGAAAGCCCCGCAGCAGACAGCAGGACGAGCGCCCCCGCTGGGGCATGCGCCTCGCGACCACCCTGTCCGTCCTGGTGCTCGGCGCGGGCGGGGTCGGCCATGCGGTGGTGACCAGCCTGGACGGCGGAATCGGCCGGGTGGACCCGTTCCGGGACATGAAGAACCGGCCGCAGGGCAGCCGGGGCACCAACATCCTGCTGGTCGGCACCGACGGGCGCGACAAGATCACGCCCGAGGAGAAGCAGAAGTACCGGCTCGGCGGGGCGCCCTGCCACTGCACCGACACGATCATGATGGTGCACGTGTCGGCGGACCGGGACCGGGTCAGTGTCGTGAGCCTGCCGCGCGACTCCTACGCCGAGGTCCCCGAGCACACCGACGAGGCCACCGGCCAGCACCACCCCCAGCATCCGGTGAAGCTGAACGCGGCCTACGCCGAGGGCGGGCCCTCGCTCACCGTGCGCACCGTCGAGAACATGACGGGCCTGAAGATCGACCACTATCTGGAGGTCGACTTCACCAGCTTCATGAAGACGGTCGACGTCGTCGGCGGTGTCCAGATCTGCACGGCCCGCCCCATGAAGGACTCCTACACGGGCCTCGACCTGACGGCCGGCACCCACCAGCTGGGCGGCGGCGAGGCCCTCCAGTACGTCCGCTCCCGCCACACCGACGGCTCCGCCGACCTGGGCAGGATGCAGCGCCAGCAGCGCTTCCTCGCCGCGCTCCTGGAGAAGGCGACGAGCAACGGGGTGCTCCTGAACCCGGTGAAGTTCCGCGAGGTCGCCCAGTCCCTGCTCTCCTCGGTCCGGGCCGACGAGGGCTTCGGGGTCGAGGAGATGCTGAGCTTCACCGCCGCGATGAAGGGCTTCTCGCCCTCCTCGTCGGACTTCACGACCGTGCCGCTGGGGCAGCTCGGCGTGCAGATCAAGGGCATCGGCTCGACCGTGAAGTGGGACGAGGCGAAGTCCAAGAAGCTGTTCCAGCTGCTCCACGACGACCAGCCCCTGGCCCCCCACGCCCCGCCGAAGCCCGCCCCGAAACCGGCCGCCAAGGACGCGAAGCCACCGGAGCCGCGCAAGGCACCGGGCTCGATCGTCGAGGTCGCCCCGGACCAGATCAAGGTGCAGGTCTTCAACGGGACCCGCACCGACGGACTCGGCCGCCGGGTGGACGACGCGCTGCACGCGACCGGCTTCAAGACCACCGGAGCACCCCGGGCCAGCACCAACCTCGACATGCACCGCACCCTGATCGAGTTCGACCCGCGCTGGGACCGCTCGGCGAAGTCCCTCGCGCTCGCCCTGCCGGGCAGCGAGCTGCGCGCGGTCAAGGGGCTCGGCGCCACGATGAAGGTGACGGCGGGCGCCGACTTCAAGGACGTCGTGCCGGTACGGGCCGAGGAGCAGCCGCAGGGCGACTTCGGCACGGTCACCGGCGACCGGGTGGTCTGCCCCTGACCTGCGAGTACGGCCAGCTGCGCACGGACCGCCCGGTTCCCCGGCTCGGGACGGGCATCCGGCTCCGGGCGGGCATCCGGCTCGGGGCGGGCTAGTCGCCCAGGCCCTCGGCGGCGCGCTTCTCGCGCAGGTCCATGATCGCGCGGCGCCGGGCGAGCCGGTGGGTGCGGCGGATCTGGGCCTCCTGGTAGCGGCGCTCGTCGCGCTCGGTCTCCGGGACCACCGGCGGCACCGGGCGGGGCTTGCCGTCGGCGTCCACGGCCGCGAAGACGAGGTAGGCGGAGCCCACCTGCTGGGCCGGGGTCGACTCGTTCCAGCGCTCGGCAAGGACCCGGACGCCGACCTCCATGGAGGACCGGCCCGTCCAGTTGACCTGTGCCTTCACATGGACCAGGTCCCCGACCCTGACCGGCATGAGGAACGCCATCTCGTCCATCGAGGCGGTGACCGCCGGCCCGCCCGAGTGCCGCCCCGCGACCGCGCCCGCCGCGTCGTCCACCAGCTTCATGATCACGCCGCCGTGCACCGTGCCGAGGAGGTTGGTGTCGTGGGTGGTCATGATGTGGCTCAGGGTGGTTCGGGAGGCCGAGGTCGGCTTGCCCGGAAGATCAGTCATGCGTTCTACTTTAGGCGCCATACGATTTCCGGCTCATTGCATCAGCTGTGCAACAGCCCTGCTCCGAATTACCCCCTGCCCTGTCGGCCGCCGGGGGCCGCCGTGCATGCTGGTCCGCATGAACGAATGGCCCGACGCCCGCAATGGCAACGCCCGCGGAAACGGTGAGGACGCCTACGGCCGCGGCAGCTCCGCCGCGCAGCCCGAGGGCGCGCGCCGGATGCGGCACGTGCAGCGGCCCGTCCCCCAGCAGCAGCCCGCGTACGACGACGGCTACGGACAGCCCGGCTACGCCCCGGGCGTGCCCGGCCAGGGCTCGTACGACAGCGGCTACAGCGAGGGCCACGTCTACGGCAACCCGTCCGGCCGCGGCCCGGCCGGACCCGGCGGGCCCGGCGGCCCGCAGGGGCCGCGGCGCGGCGGCGGCCGGCGGCCCGGCGCGGCGCCGAACTGGCGCAAGCGCATCACCGTCGGGGTACTGACCCTGGTCGCCGTGCTCCTGGTCACCTCGGTAGCCACGTACTTCTGGGCGGACGGCAAGGTCCGCCGCGAGGTCGACCTGTCCAAGGTCATCGACCGGCCCGACACGGGCAAGGGCACCAACTACCTGATCGTCGGCTCGGACTCCCGCGACGGCATGTCCGCCGACGAGAAGAAGAAGCTGCACACCGGCTCGGCCGACGGCAAGCGCACGGACTCGATGATCCTGCTGCACGTCGGCGACAACGGGAACACGATGGTCTCGCTGCCGCGCGACTCGTGGGTGACCATCCCCAGCTTCAAGGGCTCCGACTCCGGCAAGTCCTTCCCGTCCCCGGGCAAGAACAAGCTGAACGCGGCCTTCTCCATCGACGGCCCCGAGCTCCTCGTGCGCACCGTCGAGGCGAACACCGGCCTGCACATCGACCACTACGCGGAGATCGGCTTCGCCGGATTCGCGAACATCGTGGACGCGGTCGGCGGGGTCGAGCTCGACATCCCGCAGGACATCAAGGACAAGGACTCCGGCGCGGACTTCAAGAAGGGCAAGCAGACCCTCGACGGCCAGCAGGCCCTCGCCTTCGTCCGCAACCGGCACGGGTACGCCGCCGGTGACCTGGAGCGCACGAAGAACCAGCAGAAGTTCCTCGCCGCGCTCGCCAGCCAGACCGCGACCCCCTCGACGGTCCTCAACCCGTTCAAGCTGTACCCGGTGATGGGTGCGGGCCTGGACACCCTGATCGTCGACAAGGACATGAGCCTGTTCGATCTGGGCTCGATGTTCTGGGCGATGAAGGGCATCACCAGCGGCGACGGCCTCTCGATGAACATGCCGGTCGCGGGAGACGGCCCCCAGACCTCCCTGCTGTGGGACAAGCCGAAGGTCACGCAGCTGGTGAACGAGCTGAAGAACGACGACAAGGTGACGGTCAAGTAGCCCCGGCCACGGCCGTACGAGAAAGGGCCCGCCCCCGGTTCACCCGGGGGCGGGCCCTTTCAACTGCCTTGCCGCTACGGCAGGTTGCGGGACATCACGATCCGCTGGACCTGGTTCGTGTTCTCGTGGCTCTGGGTGTCTACGTTGCTCTGACGCCCTCTTGACGCCCCGACCGCGCCGAGGACATGCTCGTGCAAGCTGGCGTAAGCCGCTCGACACCGGAGGCAGCCGTGGCACTACGGTTCATCGGGATTGATCCAGACACCGGGCAGCAGGGCTCCCCCACCGTATGGGTGGACGAGGAAAGGCGAGAGCTGGTGCTTCAGGGCTGGAGGCCAGACGAAAAGCTGGAGGCGGAGTGCGCAGCGTTCGAGCTTCCCGGGCACGCTCCGGGCATCCCGCCGCACGAAGCCGTGATTCGGATTCCGGCCCGCATGGTGCCGTTGCTCAGGGAGGCGTGCGATGTCGCAGAACGAGCCAAGCTTTAACGAACTGCTGTCCTCGGCCAGCCACTCGGCCGTGCACCTGGAGATGCGCGATTCGTACGGCGTGGGGGACGAGACCGAGGATTTCGAAAACTGGAAGCGCACGGGCCGGCGTGACGTGGACCCCGCTTCTGCATACTGGACGCCTTGGGTCGAGTTGATTCGGAGCACAGTCTGCCGAGGCGTCGTGGTCCGTCGCGCCCGCATCGTCTCCGAACCGGTCACCGATTACATCCGGTACGAACACGCCGGCACCGTGGTCAACCTCCACGCCGGGGAACAAGTCCGCTGGCTGCCCCGGCGGCAGGCGTCGGACATAGCCCTGCCCGGTAACGACTGCTGGGTCTTCGACGGCGAGGCCGTGCTCTTCAACCACTTCTCGGGTGACGGCAGCTGGTCCGAGCCGGGCTGGGAGGTGCGCACCGAATCAGCCGTGGCCCGGCTGGCGTCGACAGCGTTCGAGGCCGTCTGGGAGCGCGGCGTCCCGCACGAGAAGTATTCGGTCTGATCCAGCGAAGAACCGAAGACCCAACTCATGTCCGCCTCCCCCTCGTCCAGCGCTCAGGGCGCCCGTGAACTTCTTGCCGCTCGCCTCGGGGAACTGCGTAGGGATGCGGAGTTGACCGGGCACGAGCTGGCGATGCGGTGCGGCTGGAGCCCTGCGAAGTCATCGCGCATCGAGCACGCCAAGACTCCCGCCTCCGACTCCGACATCCGTGCCTGGTGCAAAGCCTGCGGCGCGCAGGACCAGACTGCCGACCTCCTCGCAGCGAACCGCCAGGCCGATCAGATGTACGTCCACTGGAAGAAGCTCCACCGGCACGGGATGCGTCGAGCGCAGGAGGAAGTTGCCCCGCTGTACGAGCAGACACAGCACTTCCGCGTGTACTGCTCCAACGTGATTCCCGGGATGCTCCAGACCGAGGCATACGCGTCTGCCCTGCTCTCCACGATCGCCACCTTTCAAGGCACCCCGGATGACTCCACCGAGGCCGCGGCGTCACGCATTGAGCGTTCGCGTGTCCTCCATGAAGGCAGCCATCGGTTCGCCTTGCTCATGGAAGAAACCGTGCTGCGCTATCGCATTGGTGACGCCGAGACGATGGCCGGCCAACTCGGCTATCTGCTCGCCGTGATGGCGCTGCCCAATGTGAGCCTTGGCATCATCCCGTTCGCCGCCGAGCGGCGCGTGTGGCCCTTGGAGGCGTTCTATCTGTTCGACGGCCAACGGGCGAGCGTCGAACTCCTGACGGCCGCGGTGAACATGTCGGCTCCGAGCGAGATCGGCGTATACGCCAAGGCGTTCTCCCGACTGGCGGAAATGGCCGTCTACGGCTCGGACGCCCGAGCCCTCATCACTGAGGCGATCAGCGCGGTCCGATAACTCGTGTGCAAGCTTATGCAAGACCGTGGACCAGCGGCATCCCCTCTCCCTACCGTCCTTGGCACGGCAGGAGCGCATCGATGAGGGGAAGCCATGACCAATCCGACCAAGTACCCCCAGCCTCCAGTGGAGTTGCCGGGAGTGGTGGAGGCCTACCTCTACGACTGCGCGCCGGCCGACGGCTGCGGAGTCTGCGCGGCACTGGTGAAGGAGTTGGAGGAGGCCAGGACGGCAAAGCGGTGGAGCGCCGCGTACGAGACCGCGGCCGAGGTGCGCAACCACCCGCACGCGAAGCGGGGCCGTCGATGATGGACATGCAGGAGTGGCGTTCGGCGTGGGATCGCGCCCAGGACGCCACGGACACGCTCAGAACGGCCCTGAGCGACATGGGGGCCGTCGAGACCCAGGTCATGCATCTGCGGCCGATGGTGAACCGCGGAGGGACGGCGTGGGTGGATGTGGGGCAGTTGCCCGCCGACTTGGCCGCGAGGCTGGCGGACGTGATCAGGGTCGGGAGCCTCGACGACATCGGCCCCTCGTGAGTCAGCAGGCGCCGGGGGCCGTCGCGTTCGTGCGGTTCGACCCCTAACTCCTGCTCGGCGTCAGCGCGGGATGTCCCCAGCACGGCGCTCGGGATCAGCCCGGGACGGGCCGGACCGGCCGAAGGCCGATGGGGTGCCGCGGGACCCGCGGCACCCCATCCGAGCGGTGAAAACCCTCTTACGGCAGGTTGCGGGACATCACGATCCGCTGGACCTGGTTCGTACCCTCGTAGATCTGGGTGATCTTGGCGTCGCGCATCATGCGCTCGACCGGGTAGTCGCGGGTGTAGCCGTAGCCGCCGAGGAGCTGGACGGCGTCGGTGGTGATCTCCATGGCGACGTCGGAGGCGAAGCACTTGGCGGCGGCGCCGAAGAACGTCAGGTCGGAGTCGAGGCGCTCGGACTTGGCGGCGGCCGAGTAGGTGAGCTGACGGGCGGCCTCCAGCTTCATGGCCATGTCGGCCAGCATGAACTGGATGCCCTGGAAGTCGGCGATCGCCTTGCCGAACTGCTTGCGCTC
Source organism: Streptomyces xanthochromogenes (assembly GCF_014650455.1). Lineage (GTDB taxonomy): Bacteria > Actinomycetota > Actinomycetes > Streptomycetales > Streptomycetaceae > Streptomyces > Streptomyces xanthochromogenes. The sequence goes on from NZ_BMUZ01000005.1 coordinate 42,682, forward strand.
CTGGACGTAGCCCTTGGCGTAGTCGAGGGCGCCCTGCGCGATGCCGAGGGCCTGGGCCGCGATGGTGATGCGGGTGTGGTCCAGGGTCTTCATGGCGGTCGCGAAGCCCGTGCCCTCCTCGCCGATCATGCGGTCGGCGGGGATGCGGACGTTGTCGAGGTAGACCTCGCGGGTCGGCGAGCCCTTGATGCCGAGCTTCTTCTCGGGGGCGCCGAAGGAGACGCCCTCGTCCGACTTCTCCACGACGAAGGCGCTGATGCCCTTGGAGCGCTTCTCGGGGTCGGTCACGGCCATGACCGTGTAGTACTCGCTCTCACCGGCGTTGGTGATCCAGCGCTTCACGCCGTTGAGGACCCAGAAGTCGCCGTCGCGCACGGCCTTGGTCTTCATGCCGGCCGCGTCCGAACCGGCGTCCGGCTCGGAGAGGCAGTACGAGAACATGCCCTCGCCCTTGGCCAGCGGGCCCAGGTACTTCTTCTTCAGCTCCTCGGAGCCGGAGAGGATCACCGGCAGCGAGCCGAGCTTGTTGACGGCGGGGATGAGAGAGGAAGAGGCGCAGACCCGCGCGACCTCCTCGATCACGATGACGGTCGCGAGGGCGTCGGCGCCCGCGCCGCCGTACTCCTCCGGCACGTGCACGGCGTGCAGGTCGTTGGCGACCAGCGCGTCGAGCGCCTCCCGGGGGAAGCGGGCCTGCTCGTCGACCTCGGCCGCGTACGGGCCGATCTTGGCCTCGGAGAGCGAGCGGATGGCGTCGCGGAGCATGTCGTGCTCCTCGGACGGGCGGTACAGGTCGAACCCTGCGTTTCCTGCGTTTCCAGCCGTTCCGGCCAAGGTCTCTCACTCCCCAAGGGACGCTAACTACCGTTAAGTAACCTAATTTTAGGGGGCAGGACGGCCGCAGGCATACGTGAGCTTGGCGACAGCCCGAAAAGGGGCCCGACCCAGGCCCGACTATGCTCGGGCAGCGCGTTTGTCGCCCGTATGCCCGAGCCCGCCTCCCGAGCCCGTACTTCCAGGAGCACCGCATGGCCCTCAAGATCACCGTGATCGGCACCGGATACCTCGGAGCCACCCATGCCGCGGCCATGGCGGAGCTGGGATTCGAGGTGCTCGGCCTCGATGTGGTCCCGGAGAAGATCGAGATGCTGGGCCAGGGGCGCGTCCCCATGTACGAGCCCGGTCTCGAAGAACTGCTCCGCAAGCACGTCGCGGGCATCGAGGGCGCGAGCGGGCGGCTGCGCTTCACCACCTCCTGGGAGGAGGTCGGCGCGTTCGGCGACATCCACTTCGTGTGTGTGAACACCCCGCAGAAGCACGGCGAGTACGCCTGCGACATGAGCTACGTCGACGCCGCCTTCGGCTCGCTCGCCCCGCATCTGCGCGACGGCGCGCTCGTCGTCGGCAAGTCCACGGTGCCGGTCGGCTCGGCGGCCCGGCTCGCCGAGATCCTGCCCGAGGGCGTGGAGCTGGCATGGAACCCGGAGTTCCTGCGCGAGGGCTTCGCCGTCGACGACACCCTGCACCCGGACCGGCTCGTGGTCGGCGTGGAGAGCGACCGCGCCGAGAAGCTGCTGCGCGAGGTGTACGCGGGCCCCATCGGCGAGGGCTCGCCGTTCGTGGTGACCGACTTCCCGACCGCCGAGCTCGTCAAGACGGCCGCCAACTCCTTCCTCGCCACCAAGATCTCGTTCATCAACGCCATGGCCGAGGTGTGCGAGGCCGCCGACGGTGACGTGGTGAAGCTCGCCGAGGCCATCGGCCACGACGAGCGGATCGGCAAGAAGTTCCTGCGGGCCGGCATCGGCTTCGGCGGCGGCTGCCTGCCCAAGGACATCCGGGCGTTCATGGCGCGGGCCGGCGAGCTCGGCGCCGACCAGGCGCTCACCTTCCTGCGCGAGGTCGACTCGGTCAACATGCGCCGCCGCGGCCACATGGTCGAGCTGGCCCGCGAGGCGGTGGGCGGCGAGACGTTCCTCGGCAAGCGGGTCGCGGTCCTCGGCGCCACCTTCAAGCCCGACTCCGACGACGTACGGGACTCCCCCGCGCTGAACGTCGCCGGGCAGATCCACCTCCAGGGCGGCCAGGTCACGGTGTACGACCCGAAGGGCATGGACAACGCCCGCCGCCTCTTCCCCACGCTCGGCTACGCGCCGACCGCCCTCGACGCGGTGCGCGGCGCCGATGTCGTCCTGCACCTCACCGAGTGGCGCGAGTTCCGCGAGCTCGACCCGGCCGAGCTGGCCGGGGCCGCTGCCACCCGGATCATCCTGGACGGCCGCAACGCGCTCGACCCGGCCAAGTGGCGGGACGCGGGCTGGACCTACCGCGCGATGGGCCGCCCGCGCGCCTGAGGCCCGCGCCTACGACCCGTCGAGGTCCTCGATGGTGGCGCTCGACGCGGCCCTGCGAGGGGCCGTCGCCCGGGCTGTGAACTCCACGTCCCGGATCACCCGGGCGAGGTTCTCCCAGGTCAGCGCGGCGACCTCGGAATCGGTCCAGCCCCGGTCGAGGAGCTCGGCGATCAGGGTCGGGTAGCAGGAGGCGTCTTCAAGGCCGGTGGTGCGCGGCGCCCCGGTGACCAGGCCGTACGTCCCCGAGAGCCCCACATGGGTGGGCCCGGCCACCTCGCGCACCCGCTCGATGTGGTCCGCCACATCGCGTACGGAGACGGCCGGGCCGCCCCGCTCGATCTGTTCCGGGGCGAAGCTCACCAGACAGACCCCGCCCTGCTGCCCCAGCGCCTTCAGCAGGTCGTCGGAGGCGTTCAGCGGGTGCTGGGTGAGCGAGGCGGCCGCCGAGCGCGAGAGCAGCGCGGGCGCCTTGGAGGCGTCGAGCGTGCGGCGCCAGGTGGCGGGGGCGGCGCCGGAGAGGTCGAGCAGTATCCCCAGCCGGTTCGACTCGCGCACCACTTCCAGGCCGAAGCGGCTCAGGCCCGGCTCGGTCCACGAGGTGCCCGGGGTCAGCGCGAGGGCCCGTACCCCCAGCACGTGGTACGCCCGCAGGGTGCCGAGGGAGTTGCCGAGGGCGTGGGCCGCGACCGGGCCGAGGAACGAGGCGATGCGGCCGCAGTTGCGGGCATCGGCGAGGTCTCCCGCGGTCAGGGCGAGGCGCAGCCACTCGGGGGAGGCGGCGACCAGGGTACGGATGCGGTCCAGGCGTTCCAGGGTGGCGCCGGCCGGGTCGGGGCAGCCGGGGTCGGAGGTCAGCGCCCAGAACTGTGCGCCGACACCGCCGGCCCGGAGCCGGGGCAGGTCCGTGTCGAGCGAGCTCTCGCCGACCTCCAGGTCGTGCCAGGGGGCCTGCGCGAGGGCCTTCGCCAGGGTGTTGTGCCCGTCCGCCACGGGATGCGCGGCGAGCAGGTCGCGGGCGCGGCCCAGGCGGTCGTCGGTGTCCGGGGCGGGTGCCGGGTCCGGGGGTGCGGCGGCCGGCGTGTCGAGTTCGCCGACCGCCGAGGTGCTCTGGGGGTCGTCCTGCAGATCTGCCATGACGGGCTCCCGGTATCGGCGGTGACGGCAGTACGGCCACGGTGTCACGGCGTGGCGGGCGGGTCACGGCGGACGGCGCGTTCGGGGGACCCCGGGGGCTCCGCCCCCAAACCGTGCCGCCCCCCCAACCTCGCAGCCCCTGGGGCTCCGCCCCGGACCCCGGGAGATTCCCCACCCCGCCCCTTCCCTAGACCCTCCGGGGGTTGAAGTGACCCGGGGGCTCCGCCCCGGACCCCGTTCGCGCCTGAAGGGCGCTCGTCCTCGAACGCCGGACAGGCTGAAGATGCCCATGCCGACCCGCGCCCCAAGGCGCGGCACGGCACGGCACCCGAGGGCTAGGCGTCCAGGTCCGCCAGGGTCGCGTTGGAGGGGCCGCGCCGGGCGGACAGGTCCGCCGAGACGGACTCCGCGTCGCGCAGGGCCCGTACCGCGTTGGACCACGTCAGCTTCGACAGGTCCGCCGGGGACCAGCCCCGGGCAAGCAGCTCGGCCACCAGGTTCGGGTAGCCCGAGACGTCGTCCAGGCCGGCCGGGGTGAAGGCGGTGCCGTCGAAGTCGCCGCCGATCCCGATGTGGTCGACGCCCGCGACCTCCCGCATGTGGTCGAGGTGGTCCGCCACCGTCGCCGCCGTGGCGACCGGCCGGGGGTTCACCGCCTCGAACGCCTCGTGGAGCCTCATCGCCTCCGGGGAGGTGTCCAGGTGGTGCAGCCCGTGTGCCCGCAGGTTCTCGTCCGCCGCCTGCGTCCACGCCACCGCCGCCGGCAGGATGAACTTCGGCACGAACGTCGCCATCGCCACGCCGCCGTTGCCGGGCAGCTGGGCGAGCACGTCGTCCGGGATGTTGCGCGGATGGTCGCAGATCGCCCGCGCGGAGGAGTGGGAGAAGATCACGGGGGCCACCGACGTCGCCAGCGCGTCCCGCATCGTCGTCGCCGCCACGTGCGACAGGTCCACCAGCATGCCCACGCGGTTCATCTCGCGCACGACCTCGTGGCCGAACGGCGAGAGCCCGCCCACGCCCGGCTCGTCCGTCGCCGAGTCCGCCCACGCGAGGTTGTCGTTGTGGGTCAGGGTCATGTACCGCACGCCGAGCGCGTGCAGCGCACGCAGCGTGGCGAGGGAGTTGTTGATCGAGTGGCCGCCCTCGGCGCCCTTGAGCGAGGCGATGCGGCCCTCGGCGCGGGCCTTCTCCATGTCGTCCGCCGTCAGCGCGGGCGCCAGGTCGCCGGGGTAGCGCGCCAGCATCTGGTCGACGCAGTCGATCTGCTCCAGGGTCGCGCTGACCGCCTCGTCGCCCGCCAGGTCGGTCCGTACGTACACGGACCAGAACTGCGCCCCGACCCCGCCGGCCCGCAGCCGCTTGAGGTCAGTGTGGGTGCGGCCGGTCAGGTCGGTCGCCAGGTCGCAGCGGTCCAGGTCGTAGCGGGCCTTGGCGCGCAGCGCCCAGGGCAGGTCGTTGTGGCCGTCGATCACGGGGTGCGCGGCGAGCAGCGCGCGGGCTTCGTCGAGATGGGTCGTGGCAGGTGTCTTCGGTGTCATGGGACTCACTTTCCGAATCCGAAGGCGCCCGAACCCTCGACCTTCGCCCGCAGCCGCTTGCCCTTGTCGGTGGCCTGGTCGTTCAGCTCCTGCTGGAACTCCCGCATGCGGGCGAGGAGTTCGGCGTCCTGCGTCGCGAGGATGCGGGCCGCGAGCAGGCCCGCGTTGCGCGCCCCGCCGACCGAGACGGTCGCGACCGGCACGCCCGCCGGCATCTGCACGATGGAGAGCAGCGAGTCCATGCCGTCGAGGTACTTGAGCGGAACGGGGACACCGATGACCGGGAGCGGGGTCACGGAGGCGAGCATGCCGGGCAGATGGGCGGCGCCGCCCGCGCCCGCGATGATCGCCTTCAGGCCGCGGCCCGCGGCCTCCTCGCCGTACGCGATCATCTCGCGCGGCATCCGGTGCGCGGAGACGACGTCGACCTCGTAGCGGATCTCGAACTCGTCCAGCGCCTTGGCCGCGGCCTCCATGACCGGCCAGTCGGAGTCCGAGCCCATGACGATGCCGACGACCGGACCGGCGTTGGTGGTGGTGCTCATTCGGTGATCGTTCCCCTGAGGTAGTCGGCTGCGTGGCGGGCCCGCTCGCGGACGTCCGCGAGGTCGTCGCCGTAGGTGTTGACGTGGCCCACCTTGCGGCCCGGCTTCACGTCCTTGCCGTACATGTGGATCTTGAGCTGCGGGTCGCGGGCCATGCAGTGCAGGTACGCGTAGTACATGTCCGGGTAGTCGCCGCCGAGCACGTTGCACATCACGGTCCACTTCGACCGCGGGCGCGGGTCGCCCAGGGGGAGGTCGAGGACGGCGCGGACGTGGTTGGCGAACTGCGAGGTGATCGCGCCGTCCTGGGTCCAGTGGCCGGAGTTGTGCGGGCGCATCGCCAGCTCGTTGACGAGGATGCCGGGCACACCGTCGGCGTCGCGGGTCTCGAACAGCTCGACCGCGAGATGGCCGACGACGCCGAGTTCGGACGCGATCCGCAGGGCGAGCTGCTGCGCCTCGCCCGCCAGCTCGTCGTCGAGGTCCGGCGCGGGGGCGATCACCGTGTCGCAGACCCCGTCGACCTGGATCGACTCGACGACCGGGTAGGCCACGGCCTGGTCGCTGGGGGACCGCACGACGTTGGCCGCCAGCTCCCGCACGAAGTCCACCTTCTCCTCGGCGAGGACGTCGACGCCCGCCTTGAAGGCGTCGGCCGCGTCCGCCTCGGAGCGCACGAACCACACGCCCTTGCCGTCGTAGCCGCCCACCACCGTCTTGAGGATGACGGGGTAGCCCCCGCCCTCCTCGGCGAACGCGCTCACGTCCGCGGGGTCGGCCACGATGCGGTGGCGGGGGCAGGGCGCGCCGATCGCGCTGAGCCGGGCGCGCATCACCCCCTTGTCGTGGGCGTGCACCAACGCGTCGGGCCCCGGCCGGACGACGATGCCGTCCGCTTCCAGGGCCCGCAGATGCTCGGTCGGCACGTGCTCGTGATCGAAGGTGATCACGTCACAGCCGCGCGCGAAGTCACGCAGCGTGTCCAGGTCGCGATAGTCGCCGACGACGACCTCGCTCACCACCTGGGCCGCCGAGTCCTGCGGGGTGTCACTGAGGAGCTTGAATCTGATGCCGAGGGGGATGCCCGCCTCGTGGGTCATGCGGGCGAGCTGACCGCCGCCGACCATGCCGACTACCGGGAACGTCACGCCTCCAGGGTATCCGCCGCCCGCGCGGGCCCTCCAGGGGCCGCTTCCGGTGGACGGAACTCGGGTGCCCACGGGCATTGCACAGGGGGGGTGGTTAGCATGGGCGGGTTGACTGGCACGAAAAGCACACCGACTCGGACGGGGCTGGGCGATCACCATGAGTGCACAGGGCGCGTCGCCATCGCGACTGCGACTGCTCGTCCGCGAGGTCGCCAAGTTCGGCGCCGTGGGCGGTCTCGGGGTGCTCGTGAACATGGGCGCCTTCAACCTGCTGCGGCACGCGACCGACCTCCAGGTGGTGCGGGCCAGCCTGCTGGCCACCGCGATCGCGATCGCGTTCAACTACGTGGGCTTCCGCTACTTCGCCTACCGGGACCGCGAGAAGAGCGGCCGGGCCCGTGAGCTCACGCTGTTCCTGCTGTTCAGCGTGGTCGGCGCAGTGATCGAGAACGGCATCCTGTACGTGGCCACGTACGGCTTCGAGTGGAACAGCCCGTGGCAGAACAACTTCTTCAAGTTCCTCGGCATCGGGCTCGGCACGCTGTTCCGGTTCTGGTCCTACCGCACCTGGGTGTTCCGCGCACTCCCGGCCCGGGAGGCAGTACAGACGGCCGAATCGTTTCTCGACGCCCCCCGGCCCGCCGTCCCCGCCGAACGCTGACCGGGTCCGCCGACCCGGCTCCACTCACTGACTCCCCCCGCACCCGCACCCGCATGCGCTGAGCGCACTGCCGAGCGGGCCCCGGGCCGGGCACCCTCGGGGCCTCAGCGGATCGTCGTCGTACGCTCCGGCTCCCGGTGCCCGCGTGCCTCGCGGCTGAGGAAGAGCGCGAACACCGCCGGCTGCTGCTGGAGCATTTCGAGCCGGCCCCCGTCGGCCTCCGCGAGGTCGCGGGCGACCGCCAGGCCGATGCCCGTGGAGTTGCGGCCGCTGATGGTCCGCTCGAAGATGCGGGCGCCGAGGTCGGGGGGTACTCCGGGGCCCTCGTCGGTGACCTCGACCACGGCCTGGTTGCCGGTGACACGGGTGCGCACCGCGACCGTGCCGCCGCCGTGCATCAGGGAGTTCTCGATCAGCGCGGCGAGCACCTGGGCGACCGCACCCGGGGTGCCGACGGCCTTGAGTCCGGACTTGCCGGAGCGCACGATCGCGCGGCCCTCGCCGCGGTAGGCCGGGCGCCACTCCTCCAGCTGCTGCTTGACGACCTCGTCGAGCGAGAAGACCACGGCCGAACCGGTGCGCGGGTCACGGCTGTTGGTGAGCAGGCGCTCCACCACGTCGGTGAGCCGCTCGACCTGGGTGAGCGCGATCGTGGCCTCCTCCTTGACCGTGTCGAGGTCGTCGGTGAGGGCGATCTCCTCCAGCCGCATGGAGAGCGCGGTCAGCGGCGTACGCAGCTGGTGCGAGGCGTCCGCCGCGAGCCGGCGCTCGGCCGTGAGCATCCGGCCGATCCGGTCGGCCGACGAGTCGAGCACATCGGCGACCCGGTCCAGCTCGGGCACCCCGTACCGCTTGTGCCGCGGGCGCGGGTCGCCCGAGCCGAGCCGCTCGGCGGTCTCGGCGAGGTCGGTCAGCGGGGAGGCCAGCTTGTTGGCCTGGCGTACCGCCAGGAGCACCGCCGAGACGATGGCGAGCAGGGCGACCGCGCCGATGATCAGCAGCGTGCGCCCGACCTCCTTCGTGACCGTGGAGCGGGACTCCTCGACCAGGACGGACTCGCCGCGCTCGCCCACGGCGGTGCCCCTGATGACGGTGCCCTCGGGCTTCGGCCCGATCTCCATCACCGGGCGGCCCGGGATCGCGATGCGGGCGTACCGCTTGGGGTCGATCTGTTCGTTCAGGACCTGCGCGTTGATCGTCTCGTTCGCCAGGGTGCGGCTGTCGACGACGGAGACCAGCCGCAGCGCCTCGGAGTTGACGCTCTCCTGGGCGCTGCTGCTGATGGTCCGCGTCTCGACGATGACGAGGGAGACGCCGAAGACCGCGATCACCACGAGAACGACCGCGAGTGTGGAGTTGATCAGCCGACGGCGCATGTGCGGAGGTGCTCTAGCTCTTCTCGAAGCGGAAGCCGACTCCGCGGACGGTGGCGATGTAGCGCGGGTTGGCCGCGTCGTCGCCGAGCTTCTTGCGCAGCCACGAGATGTGCATGTCGAGCGTCTTGGTCGAGGACCACCACGTGGTGTCCCAGACCTCGCGCATCAGCTGATCACGGGTCACCACCCGGCCCGCGTCCCGGACCAGGACCCGCAGCAGGTCGAACTCCTTGGCCGTGAGCTGGAGCTCCTCGTCGCCCATCCAGGCGCGGTGCGACTCGACGTCGATCCGCACGCCGTGCGTGGCGGGCTGGGGCACCGGCTCGGTGGCCCCGCGCCGCAGCAGCGCCCGGACCCTCGCGAGGAGTTCGGCCAGGCGGAAGGGCTTGGTCACGTAGTCGTCGGCACCGGCGTCGAGGCCGACCACGGTGTCCACTTCGTCGGCGCGGGCGGTGAGCACGAGGATGGGGACGGTGTGTCCCTCGGAGCGCAGCCTCCGGGCGACTTCGAGGCCGTCCATACCGGGGAGCCCCAGGTCGAGCACGACCAGGTCGGCGCCCCCCTGCAGTCCGGCGTCGAGGGCGGTCGGGCCGTCCTCGCGCACCTCGACCTCGTAACCCTCCCTGCGCAGGGCGCGGGCCAGTGGCTCCGAGATGGACGCGTCGTCCTCGGCGAGCAGTACACGGGTCATGGGGGTGATGGTAGTCCGCGGCGGCGACAATGCGTCAGGTGATCCACCCGCCCTGCGGGTCTGTGGAGCGATCTTGTTTAACACCTTCGAATATGGGTGAGTGGTTCCACGGATGCCTGTGATCCATATCTCAAGTCCTTCCATATGCGGCAGTGTGGTGACGTATGGTGTCCCGACGCCTATAGCACTACTCAAGGACCTTTGGCCTGCTTGGCGCGCCAAGGGTCTCTTTTCTGCACAAGACCGGCCACGCCAGTCTTGAGACCAGTGAATGACCTACGGGCCGGGCCCCAGCGCGACGAAGCGCACGGGGTGTGGATCCCGGTGTGGTCCGTCCGTTCCGCGCTCCCCCACGGAGCCGGACCCCGAAGGCGTCGGGGGGACGGCCCCCATGCCGGTGCCGGCCCTCCCCCACCGGGCGCGACTCAACGCTCACGAAGCGCGCGTCCCGAGCAAGCAAGGATCGACCATGGCGTCCAGCCTGACGAAGGACTCGGCCAGTACCACTGGCACCGAGAAGACCTTCTTCGGCCACCCCCGCGGCCTGGCCACTCTGTTCATGACCGAGATGTGGGAGCGGTTCTCCTACTACGGCATGCGTGCGCTTCTCATCTACTACCTGGTCTCGGGCGGCGCCGACGCCGCCACGGGCAGCCAGGGCGGCGGCCTGGCGATGACCACGGCGACGGCGACGGCGATCTACTCCGTCTACGTCTCGATGGTCTACCTGATGGCGATGCCGGGCGGATGGTTCGGCGACCGCGTCTGGGGTGCCCGCAAGACCGTGGCCATCGCCGGCTTCGTGATCATGGCCGGTCACTTCTCGCTCGCGGTTCCCGGCCAGGCGATGTTCTTCGTCGGTCTGATCCTCGTCGCGATCGGCTCCGGTCTCCTCAAGGCCAACATCTCCACGATGGTCGGCCACCTGTACGACGGCCCCGAGGACCCGCGCCGCGACGGCGGCTTCACGCTGTTCTACGTCGGCATCAACCTCGGTGCGTTCGTCGCGCCGTTCGTGGTCGGCACGATCGGCAAGGAGCACAACTGGCACCTGGGCTTCGCGCTCGCCGCGGTCGGCATGGGCCTGGGCCTGACCCAGTTCCTCATCGGCACCCGCAACCTGAGCCCGAAGAGCAGCGTCGTCCCGAACCCGCTGAGCCCCGAGGAGCGCAAGCGCGTCCTCGTCAAGGTCGGCCTGGCCTGCCTGGCGGTCGTGGTCTTCTACGGTGCCGTCGTGGGCCTCGGCGCGTACACGCTGAACTGGGCGCTGGTCCCGCTGACGCTCGCCGGTCTGCTCATCCCGCTCGCCGTCCTGACGCGCATCAAGCGCGACAAGGAGCTGTCGGCGACCGAGCAGACGAAGATGAGCGCCTACATCTGGTTCTTCATCGCCGCCGCCGTCTTCTGGATGATCTACGACCAGGGTGGTTCGACCCTGTCGCTGTTCGCCGACGGCAAGACCGCGGACTCGGTGTTCGGGCTCGGCTTCTCGGCCACCTGGTACCAGTCCCTGAACCCGCTGTTCGTGATGGCGCTCGCGCCGGTCTTCGCGTGGCTGTGGCTGTGGCTGGCCCGCAAGAACCAGGAGCCCAACACCATCGTGAAGTTCGCGATGGGTCTGGTCCTGGTCGGTGCGTCGTTCTTCGTCTTCATCGTGCCGATGAACATGGCGGGCGACGGCACCAAGGTCAGCCCGATGTGGCTGGTGTCGATCTACATGATCCAGACCATCGGCGAGCTGTGCCTGTCGCCGGTCGGCCTCTCCGTCACGACGAAGATGGCGCCGCAGAAGTACGCCTCGCAGATGATGGGCATCTGGTTCCTCGCGGTCACCGCGGGTGACTGCGTCACGGGCCTGCTCTCGCTCGGCGGGGTGAGCCTCAACGGCGTCGGGGTCATCGCCCTCGAAGCGGCCGCGGCGGTCGTCGCCGGTCTGGCGGTCTACATGTACCGCAACAAGGTCAAGGCCATGATGGGCAGTGTCCACTGACGCACCCCGGCAACGCGAAGGGCCCGGCACTTCTGTGCCGGGCCCTTCGCGTTGCCGGGGCCGGTCGGCCGGCGAGGAAGGAACGCCGCGGTCAGCGGAACGGGTCGGCCGCCCAGTAGCCCAGGGACGCGAGCGGAGAGCGCGACCGGTCGAGGACGGCACGGGTGCTCAGGAGCGCGTCCGCGTCCGACGGGGCCCGAAGGAAGAAGAAGGCGTACAGGCCGTGTTCGGCCGGCCGGAGCGTGACGTGTTCGAGCCCGTCGGCGGGCACGGCGTGTGCCCAGAGCAGGTCGTGGACGATCGCGAGGACGGGCGCACTGGCGTCGCCCGGTGGGGTGCCTGCCAGGGGGGCGCGGATCACCCGCACAAGAGGTCAGTCCCAGCTGATGCTGTTGACGGTGGCCCGCGGTGCCGGAGCGTCCCAGCTGATGCTGCCGGGGGTGGCCGTCGCCGCGGCCGCGGTGGCGGCGGTGGCGGAGCAGAGCAGGACGGCGAGGGCTGCGGCGGCGGCAAGGCGGCTGGTGCGGAACATCCGGGGACTCCAAGGGCTACGGACTGCTGGTGACTGGCTGTACGCCGCGCGGTACCGGAACGCCCTTACGGGCCCTGGCCTGGGGCGTTGGTGGTGCGCCGCCGTTCCGGTGAACACCATCCTGCTCGGACCGTCAGCCCACGGGAAGAGGGTTCGGGTGGCACCAAGAGGCCCGGCACCTTGGGGCCACTCGACCGGGCCCGGATATGATCAACGCTCAGTTTCATCACACTTCATTCACATTCAGCCGGGGGGCCAGGAATGTTGGAAGCGCTGGGGTTGGATCCGCACGCCGAGGCGGTTTATCGGGGCATGCTGGCGGATCCCGTGGGGGGCGTGGCCGAGCTGAGCCACCGGCTCGGGCTCACCGAGAGCGAAGTCCGTGACGGCCTCGACCGCCTGGTCGACCTGGAGCTCCTGAGGCCCACCCGGGAGTCCCTCGGCGGCCTGCGTCCGGTCCGGCCGGAGCTCGGCCTCGACCTGATCCTGCGACACCAGGAGGAGGAACTCGCAAGGCGCCAGGAGGAGTTGGCCCGCGGGAAGGCGGCCGCCGCGAGGCTCGCCTCCGACTTCGCGGAACTGCTGCCCAATACCGAGATCGATGGTGCGGAGCGCCTGGTGGGTCTGGACGCCATCCAGAGCCGTCTCGAGGCCCTGGCCAACGGCCTGGCCCGGGAGTGCCTCGCCATCCTGCCCGGCGGCGCGCAGTCGGTGGGCAGCCGCGAGGCCTCGCGCCCGCTGGACGAACGGGCGCTGCGGCGCGGCGTCGAGATGCGGACCATCTACCAGGACAGCGTGCGCAACGATCCGGCGACGCTGACCTACGCGCGCTGGCTCACCGAACTCGGTGGTCAGGTACGCACGGGCCCGCTCCTGCCGCAGCGCCTCCTGATCTTCGACCGCACCACCGCGCTGATCCCCATCGACCCGCACAACACCCGCCTCGGCGCCCTGTGCACGCGCTCGCCGGGCATCGTGGCTCCGCTGGTCACGCTGTTCGAGCAGACGTGGGAGACGGCGGTGCCCCTGGGCGCGGACCGGACCCGCGCGGACGGCGAATCCCTCACCCCCGGAGAGCGGGAACTGCTCAAGCTGCTCGCGTCCGGCATGACCGATGAGACGGCCGGCCGACAGCTGGGGGTGTCCCTGCGGACCGTGCGTCGGCAGATGTCCGGCCTGATGGAGCGGCTGCACGCCTCCAGCCGCTTCGAGGCGGGACTCAGGGCGGCCCAACGAGGATGGCTCTGACCGACCCCGGCGCGGCTCGCCCGACCGACCCCGGCGCGGCTCGGCCGACCTGGGTACGGCGCGGCTCGGCCGACCTGGGTACGTCTCGTCCGACCGTCCACACCGCGCACCCACCGCCGGAAGACGCCCCGGCGCCACCGGCCGCTGCCGCACCGCGCGAACGCGGCCCGTTCCGAAGACCGTCTCCGGAACGGGCCGAGCCGCTCGTGGTCCGCACTCACCTCACGCCGATGCCGGCGTCAGCGCGTGCCGCGCAGGCGCTTCCACGGGGTGAAGGTGAAGATCGCGCCGCCGAGGAGCAGCACCGTGCCCGCGACCAGACCGAGCGCGCGCAGGGCGCCGTTGTCGCTCGCACCGGTCTGGGCGAGGCCGCCCGAACCGGCCGTGGAGGCGCTGGAGCCGCCCGCCGCCGTACCGCCCGCGGAGCCGCTGCCGCCCGCCGCGCCGCCGGGCTGGGCCGCCGTGTCCAGCTCCAGGGAGACCGGCGCCGAGCCGGAGACCTTGCACGGGATGTGGATCGGGGAGCCGCCCAGGGTGACGTCGATGGACAGGTCGCCGGGGCTCAGCGTCGACTTGCCCGAGGCGCCCGGCTTGTAGGTACCGGTCATGTCGGTGAGGCTGACCGGTGCGCCCGACTTGATCGGGTCGGGGTTGGCCGCTCCCGTGACGGCCACCGTGCCCTTGTCGGCGCCGCCGACGGTGACCTGCATGGACGGCTTGAGCGCCCCCGCCGGAAGGTCGGCCGGGCTGTTCATGACGCCCTTGGCCGTCTTGACGGTCAGGGCGTAACTCCCGCCGCTCTTCTTGGCGTTGATGGTCACCTTGGACTGGATACTGGCCGGCCCGGGCGAGGTGCAGGCGAAGTTGACGGCGACCTCCTTGCCCGGGAAGTCGGTCTGGCCCCCGCTGCCACCGGTGGTCCCGCCGGAGGTGGACCCGCCGCTCGTGGTCCCGCCGGTCGTCGATCCGCCGGAGGTGGTGCCGCCGGTGGTGCCGCCGGACGTCGTCGTGCCGCCCGAAGTGGTCGAGCCGGTGGTGCCGCCCGTGGTCGAGCCCGTGGTGCCTCCGGACGTCGTCGTGCCCCCGGTCGTGGAACCCCCGGTGGTACCGCCCGCGTCCGTCACCTTGATCGTCGCGGAGACGCCGACCGTCGCCTTCGGCGTGCACTTGGTGTCCGTCGACATGATCTGGTTGACGTTGATGTTGTACGCGTCCGGCGTCAGCGTGACGTCACCGGCCTTGGTCAGCTTCAGTTTGGCCGTCATGTCCGAGAGGACCATCGGGCTGTTCTTGGGGATGGGCGGGTTCTGCCGCGGGCCCTTCATGGCGATGTCCGCGGTCTGCGCGCCCGCCGCCTTGAGGGTGCCGGTGGGCTGGACGACGTCCTTGTTGAGGTCGAGGACGTTGGGGTTGTTCGAGGCGGCCTGGGTGAACTTCCAGACGACGTCCACCTCGTCGCCCACCTTGGCCGTGGCGGGCGCGGTGATCTGCACCTTCGTCGTGCCCTCGACCGGCGGCAGACCGGAGATGGACGGCGGTATGCACTCGGTGGCGTACGAGACTTCGGCTGCTTGTGCGGGACCTGCGGTCAGCATGATCCCCGCGCCGCCGAGCATCAGCGCGAGACCGGCCGCGCTCATCCTCCGTTGCGTGGTCACGGATTTCCCTTCGTCGTGGAACGTTACGGACGGTTGGGGTGGTTCTCGGACGGTGCGGAGTCGGGGGTGAACCACGGCAGCGCGGCCGTGGTTCCGTGCGGGGCGGTGCCCGGACCGGGCTCCGGCGCGGCGGGCGGCGGCCCTTCGGCGGGCGCCCGGCGCACCTTCGGCAGCCGTACGGTCACGTCGGGCAGCCGTACGCCCCGGTGCCGGGCCTGGTCGGACCGTCGGGGGGCGCGCGGGCGGAGCCGGTCGACGACGACCATGCCGATGCGGAAGACCGCGGCGGGCACCACCAGGCAGAGCAGAATCCAGAAGAGGGTGACGCCCCAGGGCCGGTCCACCCCCCACGGCTCGGTCGCGAGCAGCTTCTTCGCGTACTGGAGCGAGACCTGGTAGTCGCCGTGGGCGCCGGGCGACAGCTCGAAGTCGAGCTTGATCTCGGCCTTCTGGCCGGGCCCGATGGTGCCCTTCCACTGCCGGTCCTCCCACTGCGGGGCGAACACGCCGTGGGCGGTGCCGAGTTGGAATACGGGGTCCTTGACGGGGCCGGAGCCCAGGTTGCCCACGGTGAAGACCAGGGTGCGGGCGGGCGGCGCGCCGAACCACGTGAGCAGGGAGCCGCTGCCGTCCAGGCGCGGCTCGGTGAGCACCGCGAGCCTGCCGTCCCCGCTCTCGGTGGGCAGCGGCGCCACTGGATGCCCAGTGATCGTCAACTCGGTGTCCACGACGGCCTGTTCACCCTGCACCGTCGCCACGTGGACGACGCACGGACACGGTTTGGGCGGCGGCGCGGCCGGCAGGACCTTGCTGAAGGAGCCCTCGCCATCGGTGGTGACGGCCTGACCGTCGGCGTTGGAGCAGGAGTTGGTGCCGCCGATGACGCCGAGTTCGGGGGTGGACTGCCCGCACACGAGCAGCATCAGCAGCGCCCCGGGCCGCCACCCCTTGCCGGTGACGGTGACGTCCGCCCCCTTGGCCGCCTCGCTCCGGGAGAGCGCGACGCTGCGCGCCGGCTTCTCCGGGGCCGCGTACGAGGGGCCGGCCGTCAGCACGACGAGCAGACCGGACAGCAGGCCGGACAGCAGCGGGGCGAGGGCCGCGCCCCCGGGACGTGACTTCACTGGAGGGCTCCTGTCTGTGCCAACTCGCGTTCCGCAAATGGCACTTCGACCGGCTCGGCGGAGCGCCGCCGACGGCGCCGGACCAGCCGGAGGGCGGCAGCAGCGCCACCGAGGACCACCAGGGCCGCCCCCGCCACCGCTGCCCACGGCACGAAGGTGGCGCTCGCCCCGGCGGTGGCGTGGGCGCCGCCGTCCGCGGTCACGTCGAGGTGGACGGTGACCCGGTCGAGGGCGGGCGGGTGCGCCCAGGGTTCGCTCAGCTCGACGCGCCGGCCGGGCAGCAGCTCGACGGGCAGCGCCTTGGCCGGGCGGTCGAGGGCGCGCCCGAAGACCCCGTCAGCGCGCAGCGCCAGACGCGGGGTCAGGGCGGTGTTGCCGCGATTGACCAGGGCGTAACGAATCAGCCCGTGGGCCTTGTCGACGCGTACGGACTCCACGGTGAGGGCGCTCAACGTCGGTCCCGACACGCGGAGTTGGAGGCGTACGCCCACTTCGCGCCCGCCCGCGTCCGCCACGAGGGCGGCGGGGTGGTCACCGGGCTGCGCACCGGAGGGGACGGTGACGGCGAAGGGCACGTCGGCGCGGGTGCGCGGCGGAATCCTGACCTCGGGTGCCGCGAGGGCGATCCACGGGTCGGGGGTGCGCCGCACGGCGAAGTCCCCGTTGGTGGCGTTGTAGGCGGCGGCGCCGCGCAGTTTCACGGTGAGCGGGGCGTCGGAGGGGTTGCTCAGGGAGAGGGTGTCCTGAAGGACCGTGCCGGGCGGTCCCTCCAGGTAGAAGTAGGGCCGCCCGTCGGAGGTGGGGCGGGTACCGCCGCCGGATGCGGGCGCGGCGGTCCAGTCCCCGCTCGCTGTCGGCGCGGCCCCGGCGGCGGGCACCGCGAGGGCGCACAGCAGCAGGGCCATGGCCGGCAGGGCCAGGCGGATCGGACGCATCGGCGGCTCCTCGGACGCGAGGCGGTTCCTTGCGGGGTGCTTCCTTGCGGGGTTGTCGTGCGGGCCGTGCCGGCGTACGAGCGGGCTCAGGCGCGCTGGTTGCGGCGGGTCAGCCAGAGCACCCCGGCCGCGCCGACCAGGACGACCGTGCCGCCGAGCGTGCCGAGCGCCACGGCCGAGTCGAGCGGGCCGGTCTTGGGCAGGGCCGCCGGGGCGCCGCCGCCGGTGCTGCCACCGCTGCTTCCGCTACCACTGCTGCCACCACTGCCGCCCGAACCGGCCGCCCCGGTGACGTCCAGCTCCAGGGAGGGTCCAGGGCTGTTGCTGGCGGTGCAGGTCGTGACGGTGCCGAGCGCCTTGATGGTGAGCACGCCGGCGGTGAGGGTGACCTTGCCGTTCGCCTTCGGTACGTAGGTTCCCGACAAGTCACTGATCTTGATCGGGGAGTTGGCGGGTATCTCCGCGGTGTTGGCGGGCCCCTTGACCGCGATGGTGCCCTTGTCGGCGCCGCCCAGGTTGATCAGCGCGCTCGGGTTCATCGCGCCCGCGCCGAGCGCGACCGGGCTGGAGGAGACGCCCTTCTGGAAGGACATGGTCACGTTGTAGGAACTGCCGCTCTTGACCGCCTTGATGTCGATCGGCGACACGGCGCTCTTCGCCCCGATGGGGGTCTTGCAGTTGTAGTTCACGTCCACGACGGACGCCTGGGCCGCCGGGGCGGTGATCAGCACCACCGAGCCCGCCACCGCCGTCGCCAGCGCGAGAGCTGTCCTCTTCCGGTACGACACCTCTGGTTCCCCTTATGCCGGTTGAGCCGGAGGCCGCCAAGTTACTGACGGCACATCAGATTGGGCGCTCAAGGTACGCCGGGGAGGTTGTCGAGGGAAGACAAAGAACAGGGTCGGATCGACGCCCGGCCGACGTCCGGACATGCCCGTGGCCCGACGGTACGAACCGCCGGTAACCATGAACAGGAGTTACGCGGGTGCCGAGGGTTGCGCCCGGCCGGGGACGGCACGGACGCCGAAGTCCGAGTACGGCCGAGGTGCGCGCGCCGGGGGCCGAGCCAAGCCGCGAGTTGCGCGCCGAAGGCCGAGCCCAGCCGGCCGCGGCCGGGCGATCGCCGGGGATCGGCCCCGCCCGGAGGTGCGCGGTCGCCGAGGACCGGCCCGGCCGGAGCCGTGCGGGCGCCGCGCGTTCCACCCGGCGGGGTGTGCGCGCGTCCGCCCGACCGCGGTTACGCCGGGGCCGCGAGTTCCGCCCAGACCGTCTTGCCGGGCACCCCCGGTGTGCGCACCACGCCCCAGTCGAGGCACAGCCGCTGCACGATGAACATGCCGTGTCCGCCGGGCCGCCCCGCGCGGTGCGGGGTGCGCGGCGCGGGCTGGCCCGAGCCGAGGTCGCTGACCTCCAGGCGCAACACCTTCGCGGTGTGCGAGACGCGCAGCCCCTCGGGCCCCTCGGCGTGCAGGCACGCGTTGGTGACCAGCTCGGAGACGACGAGCAGCACGTCCTCACAGGCGGCGCGGCCCTCGGCCGTAGCCGCCGGGAGCCAGTCCCAGTCGTAGAGGGCCTGCCTGGTGAAGTCACGGGCCATCGGAACGATGCCGCTCGCCCCCGACAGTGCCAGGACGCGTTCGGATACTACGGGGGCCGGGCTGTCGTTTTCCGACAGCCCGGCGTCGGGCCCGGCACCTTGGGATTCGGGCCCACGGTCGCCCGGAGCCTGCTCCCGGGTGGTGCTCATCAGCGCTTCACCTCACCGATTCGCCAATGTCTTCAGTCTGGTCTCCTGCCCGGACGAATCCGGGTCAGTCACTCAGAGCGGTATCGAGCGAATCATGCACGGTGAAGACTGCCTCCGCCCCCGTGATCTCGAATACCCGAGCCACCACGGGCTGCATGGCCACCAGGTGCACCGCGCCGCCCAGCTCCTCCGCCTTGAGGCGGGCGCCGAGCAGTACGTTCAACCCGGTGGAGTCGCAGAACTCCAGCTGCGAACAGTCCACGACGAGCCGGATGCGCCCCTGTTCGAGGGCTTCCTCCAGCGGCTCCCTGAGCAGATCCGCGGTGTGGTGATCGAGCTCACCCGCGGGTGTCAGAACCTCGCTGTGACCTACGGTGCGGACTCCGACCCGGAGCCGGCCCCGATTCGTGCTGCCGACCGTGCCGCGGTCCATGCCGTCCCTCTTCGCCGATTCGTCGTAACTTCCCAGGAACACTACGCCTTCCCTACGCCATCTGGAACCCGAACATCCCACCAAAACGGACATATACCAACAAAGAAGCCTTGCAAGAGCCTACTTAAAGCGGGTAGGGGTAGTAGAGACAGCTATTCAACACGACCGGCCACGGAGGCGCCGCACACCGCGGACAACACGTATGGGCATCGGCAGCCATATGCCGAGAACGATGGAGGAGACCCATGTCACCCCGGCTCGACGAATCGATTGCGGATACGTCGATCAAGCAGGAACCGCAGGACATCCGCCCCCCACATGCACGATCGCACGAAACCGAGGGACTTGAGGGACTTCCCGATATCCCGCCCTACGCCGAGGTCGGCCCCGTCGACGCGCGGGCACTGTCGAAGACGCTCTTCGCCCGCCTGCACGCACTCGAAGAGGGCACCCCCGAGCACGCCTACGTGCGCAACACCCTGGTCGAACTGAACCTCGCCCTGGTGAAGTTCGCCGCATCGCGCTTCCGCACCCGCAGCGAGCCGATGGAAGACATCGTCCAGGTCGGCACGATCGGCCTGATCAAGGCGATCGACCGGTTCGAGTTCGACCGCGGAGTGGAGTTCCCCACCTTCGCGATGCCGACCATCGTCGGCGAGATCAAGCGCTTCTTCCGCGACACCTCCTGGTCGGTGCGGGTCCCGCGCAGGCTCCAGGAGCTCCGTCTGGACCTCGCCAAGGCGGGCGACGAACTCGCCCAGCAGCTTGACCGCTCGGCCACGGTGGGCGAGCTCGCCGAACGCCTCGGCATCACCAAGGAAGAAGTCGTCGAAGGCATGGCGGCGAGCAACGCGTACACCGCGAGCTCGCTGGACGCCCAGCCCGAGGAGGACGACGCCGAGGGCGCGCTGAGCGACCGCATCGGCTACGAGGACCACGACCTCGAAGGCGTCGAGTACATCGAGTCGCTGAAGCCGTTGATCGCCGAACTGCCCGCGCGGGACCGGAAGATCCTGTCGCTGCGCTTCGTCGCCAACATGACGCAGTCCGAGATCGGCGAGGAGCTCGGCATCTCCCAGATGCACGTCTCCCGGCTGCTCTCGCGCACCCTGCGCAAGCTCCGCAAGGGGCTGACCGTCGAGGAGTGAGCACAGCTGTCCGAAGGGCCCGCACCGTCAAGGTGCGGGCCCTTCCGCGTTGTTGACGAAGCGGTGCGCACTGGGTCACATTGAGCGCTGGGCCTGCGGGGGTCTGGGGGGACTTCATGGCGTACGAAGAGGTCGAGGCGCCGATGCGCGAACGGCTGGGGCGCGAGTGCCTCTACGTGCCGTCCTGCCGGCTCGGGCTCTATCTGGCACTCAGGCACTGGTGCCCGCCGGGCGGCCGGGTGCTGATGTCCCCGGTCAACGACGACGTCATCTTCTTCGTGGTCCTCGCGGCCGGGCTGCGGCCCGTACAGGCGCCGCTCGACCCCCTGGACGGCTCCCTCGACCTGGCGGCCGTGCCGGACGCACTCTGGTCCGGGCTGTCCGCCGTCCTGACCACCAACCTGTACGGCAACCCCGACCCCGCGCCCGAACTGGCCGCCCGCTGCGCCCGGTCGGGCATCCCGCTCATCGAAGACGCGGCCCACGCCATCGGCAGCGAGCGAGACGGCCGCAAGGTCGGCACCTTCGGGCAGGCCGCCGTCTTCAGCCTCTCCAAGCACACCGCGGCCAAGGCGGGCGGCTTCCTCGCGCTCGCCGACCCCGGCCTGCGCGAAACACTCGCCAAGTCGCGCGACGCGCTCCTCACCCCCCGCCGCTCACGCGCCGAACTCGCCTACTGGGCAAGGCCGTACGCCGAGTCGGCCGTACGCGGGCTCCGCCTGGCGCCCGCCGCCCGGTCGGTGCTCAGGATGCTCGGGCAGCAGGAGCGCGAGGACATCCGGATGGAGCTGCGCCCCGAGGAGCTGGCCCGCGCCCTCGCCGCCGCGCCCGGTCTCGGCGCCTTCCACTCCTGGGCCCGGGTCGACATGCACGACTACCGGGCGACCCCGGGAAGGGGCCGGCTCGCCAGGATCGGGCGGAAGCTGGCGAGGCTCGACGGCGTGCTCGACGCCCACCGCCGGGGTGCCGAGCTACTGCTCGCCACCGAGTGGGCGCGGCCCAAGCCGGGGCCCGTCCAGCCGCTGTTCCGCGTTCCGCTGCTCGTCGAGGACCGCGACGCGGCCCGCGCGGCGCTCGCCGGGCAGCGGATCACGGTGGGCTATCTGTACGACCCGCCGCTCGACGACTACGCGGGCGAGGCCTTCACCGATCCGTCGC
Source organism: Streptomyces xanthochromogenes (assembly GCF_014650455.1). Lineage (GTDB taxonomy): Bacteria > Actinomycetota > Actinomycetes > Streptomycetales > Streptomycetaceae > Streptomyces > Streptomyces xanthochromogenes. Next base: position 64,105 of record NZ_BMUZ01000005.1, read on the forward strand.
CCGCGCCCGAGGCCGGCCGCTGGTTCGCCCAACACGCCCTGCCCGTCGACCCGTTGAAGGCCGACCGCACCATCGAGGTGCTGCGCGCGGCGGGCGTCCGGCCCGCGAGGGGCGGCCCCGCCGGTGTCTGACACGGCAAGAACCGGGATCGAGGACGGCATCGCCGGGCCGGCCGACCAGGCCGTCCCGGACGGCGGCGAGCCCACCGGCGGCGACTCGATGTTCCGCAACGCCTACGCCCTCATGCTGTCCACCGCCGTCTCGGCGGCGCTCGGCCTCGGTTTCTGGCTGGTCGCGGCCCGCTACTACAGCGAGGAGGCGGTCGGGCAGGGCTCGGCGGCCATCGCCGCGATGAAGCTCCTCGCCTCGATCACCGCCACCACCATGATCGGCGCGGTGGTCCGCTACGTGCCGCGCGCCGGGCGCTCCACCTCGATGCTGGTGCGCCGCGCCTACCTCGCCAGCACGGTCGTGGTCACGGTGGCCTGCGTCGCCTTCCTCTTCTCGCTGCCCCTGTGGGGCCCCTCGTACGAGCCGCTCGCCGGGCTCACCGCCGGGGCGGTCTTCACGGTGTCGTCGGTGGCCTGGGCGATCCTGACCCTCCAGGACGGCGTGCTCACCGGGCTGCGCAAGGCGATCTGGGTGCCGGTCGGCAACGCGGTGTTCTCGCTCGGCAAGCTGCTCCTGCTCGCCGTGTTCTCGGCGCTCGCCCTCGGCGTCTTCGTGTCGTGGGCCGCGTCGACGGCGCTGTCGATCCTGCCGCTCGGCTGGCTGATCTTCCGTCGGCTGATCCCGGCGCAGGCCGCCGCCGACCGCGACCGCCCGGTCCCCGAACTCCGCGAGATCGGCCGCTTCCTGGCCGGCGACTCGGTCGGGGCGCTGTTCTCGCTCGCCATGATCAACCTGCTGCCGGTGATGGTCGCGGTGCGTTTTCCCGCAGCCCAGAACGGCTTCTTCTTCATCGCCTACACGGTCGGCGGGACCATGGAGTTCATGGCCATCAACATGGCCTCCTCGCTGACCGCGCACTCCTCGCACAGCCCCGACAAGCTCGCCGACGGAGTGCGCGGCGCCCTGCGCCGCATGGCGCTGCTGCTCATCCCGGTGGTCCTCTTCCTGGTCCTGTTCGCCCGCCGCATCCTCGGCCCCTTCGGCGACGACTACGCCCAACACGGCACGCTGGTCCTCCAGTTGCTCGCCGCCGCCGCGATCCCCCGGGTCGCCGTCGAGCTGTACATCGGGGTGCTGCGCGTCCAGGGCCGCACCGGGATGCTGGCGATCCTCCAGGGCGCGATGTGCACCCTGGTCCTCGGCAGCGCCGCGGTGCTGCTCGGCGTGTTCGGCATCTCCGGCGCGGGCTGGGCCCAGCTGTGCGCGATGACCGTGATGGCCCTGTGCTGCGTGCCCGGGCTGCGCGGCGCCCTCGCGGGCCGCGCCGCCATCCGCACCCCGAACGCCGCCAAGTCACCAGAATTCGGAACGAGTTGGGCACTGAAGGCGCAGGCGGCCAGGACCGAGGAGGCCCAGGCGTACGGCACGCGCTGGGCCACCCAGACCGCGTATCTGCGCGGCGGCATGGACACGGCGACGCCCGCGCTCGGCATCCCCGTGTACGTTCCCGGGGCGCACCCGGAGCAGGGCTCGGCGACGACCCTGCATCTGCGCCTGCCGCCCGACCCGGCGGCCCGCGAGAGCGACGAATCGCGTCTCACCACCGCCCTGTGGCTGCTGCTCGGCCTGGCCGCGGGCCTGTTCTGGGTCCCGCTCTCGCGCGCCGCGGACACGGCGGGACCGCGGCTCAACGGCACCGGCCTGCTGCACGCGCTGCCGCCGGTGAGCCTGACCGCGGGGGTGCTGCTCATCGTGGTGTGCAGCGCGGCGGTGTCCCTCTACCGGCCGCGCCCCGGGCTCCTCGTGGCCGGGCTGTGGGTGACGGTGGCGGCCCTGCACACCGCCCCGGTCATCCTCGGCGTACCGCCCGAGCGCCTGTCGGGCCCCTGGCACACCCCGCTCGCCCGCTTCCTGTCCGAGACGGCGGGCCTGAGCGGCCCGTCCGGCGTGGAGCGCTGGGCCCCGATGGTCCTGCAACTGCTCTGCCTGGCCCTGGCGACGGTGGCGCTGCGCGCCCTGCGGGTGCACTGGCGGATCACGGCGGTCGTGGTGTGGGTGCTCGCGGTCGCGGGCTGGGCGGCACAGCGGACGTTCGCCGGGGTGGCGCTGCCGGTGTTCGCCGGCCTGTGCGCGGTGACGGCGGCGGCGCTGGTACACCGCCACTTCAGCCCCCCTCGTGCTTGACCCGCTTCGTACGCTCCACGGCGCCCCGGGTCGCGGCCGGCAGCGGCAGCCCCGGGAAGGCGCAGGCCACGGTGGTGAAGGCGGCGAGGGAAACGAGGAAGGCGGTGGCCGAGAAGCCGTGCACGAGGAAGAGGCAGGTGGACACGAGCGCGCCGAACGAGAGGCTGAGCGGGGCGGCGAGGGCGAGCGCCTCCAGTCTCGCCCCGGGGCGCAGCTCCCGCGGCTGCGGGTAGAGCAGGGCCAGGCCGGGGCCGAGGCTCACGTACAGCAGGACGGGCAGCCAGCGGGCCGGGGTCGCGGCGGGCAGCGCGGTCGCGGCGAGTGCGGCCCAGCCGGACAGGGCGAGGATGGCTCTGAGCTGGTTCTGCCTGACCGTCATGGCGACCTCCGAATCGTGGATGGGTGGACCCTCAAGTCCCGCGTCCTGCGCGGCGGGACCCTCCCGGGGAGGGTGCGCCGGCTGCGGACCGCGGGTGGCCGGTCGCACGGTTCCCCCGCACCCCTGGCCGTGCTGGGTGCTGGGCACCTTCCGCCCGGCAGGGGCTAGGTGGGGCGTGGGGGGACGTATTGGAGGACCACTCCGTAGGCGCTCCGCTCGATCACCCGGAACCTCGGCGAAGCCTCCAGCTTGGAGCGCAGCTCCGCGAAGCCGCCGGGGGGGAGCAAACCCTCCCCCGCCGTGTAGACGTCCTGCGTCCGCGTGAGGATGAAGTACACCGGCCGCCCGTCCCGCGGGAGTTGCGGCTCCAGATACCCCACCGGGTCCCGCAGCATGATCGCGTTCTGCGGCTCCTCCTGCTCGGCCACGTACCAGTGCTCCAACTGGTCGTAGCGGTGCAGCGCCTGGGGGAAGGAGCCGGTGACCGCGAGGATCATCGAGCCCTTGGGCGCGCTGTCGAGGACCCGGGTCACCATCGCCGTCTCGGCGGGCGGCGTGTAGTACATCCGCTCCTTGCCGTAGTACGCGGGAACGAACCCGGCCACGAGCAGCACGAGCACCACCGGCAGTGCGACGGCCGCGACCCGTCGGCGCACCAGGGGGCTGATCCGCCCGTCCCCCTGCCCGGCCGCCGCCGGCACGAGGGCCGCCGCCGCGAAGAACGCCGCGCCGGGCAGCCCGAACAGATAGACCCGGAACAGCATTTCGCCGCCGTAGTCGTTGACGGCGAACAGCGGCACCGGCGCCACCGACACCAGGAGCAGCGGCAGCGCGCTCTTCACCAGCTTGCGCCGCAGGACGACCGCGATCGCCGCGAGGACCGCCACCACCAGAACCATCACGATGTCGGCCCGGCCCTGCAACACCGGCCCGGAACCGGTGAGTTCACCCGCGTATCCGGCCCGTGAGTTGTTGAGGAGGTTGCCTACGGACTCCTTGAGGGAGGACAGGGTCTCCACGAACAGCGGGCGCCCCATCGTGACGTCCCAGATCAGCATGATCACGGCGGTGACGGCGAGCAGCCCGGGGTTGCGGTAGCGCCGGGTCAGGTTGAGCGCGAACAGGGCGACGCACAGCATCACCGGGGTGAGCTGGTGGGTGAAGTTGATGGCGGCGATCAGCGGGGCCAGGATCGCGACGCAGACCGCGCGCTGGCGCCCGGTGGTGGGCGGCGGGACGCTCGCCGCCGCCGGGTCGAGATGGGCCCGTGAGCGCAGTTCGCCCGCGGCGCCGGGCCGTACGAAGTGGCGGAAGACCACGGCCAGTACCGCCAGGTCCAGGATCAGCGCCATGCCCTGGGGCGAGAAGTAGTCCTGGCCGACCCAGTTGGCCACCTCGAAGATCCACACCCCGGTCCACACCAGACGCCAGTCCTCGGCGAAGGTGCGGTAGATCAGGACGAGCACCGGGATGAGGACGACGCCGTAGAACAGCGGGGCCCAGTTGAGGTACGACGCCGCGGTGTCCACGCCGAAGGCGCGCACCAGGCCCGCGTTGAGCGTGAAGAAGCCCGGCCACTGGTCGTACGCGGCCATGTTCCCGGACAGCGGCACGCCCGGCCGCAGTTCCTGGTTGGCCAGGAGGTGGTTGACCACCGCGTCGTGCTTGGACGCCCACGGGTAGCGCACCGAGTCGTACAGGATCGAGGTGGGCGCCTTGAGGGCGAAGAGCAGGGCGACGCTGTAGAGACCGGGCCACCAGGGCGCGGTGCCGGCCCGCCGCAGGCTGACCACGAAGCCGCCGGTCAGGACGGCGAGCGAGAGGTAGAACGCGGCGGGCAGCCGATCGATCAGGCCCCAGTCGTCCATGTGCCGGAAGTCGATGCCCGCGAGCGAGTACGCCCACAGGGCGGTCGCGAGCACCAACGGCAGCCAGGTGAACAGGATCTGAGGATGTATCAGGTCCGGCAGGGAACGGCGCTGGGCGCCCTTCGCCGGACCGTCCGCCCGTTCGCCGACCGCGTCACCGGGGGGTGGCTGCGCGCTCCCCTGCACCAGCGCGGGCACACGATGCTGCACAGTGCGACTCCCCCCACGAATGTGGTCACGGCCGTCACGCCGCGGTCCCCTGACTGTCACCTTCGAGCGGAGCACTCCGGGAAGTACTCCGGGCGAAGCGCTGCGAGCGAAGTAGAAGTATAGGAACACTCTTCGCTTCGGTGTGGCTACACCGCGGACGCCTTCCGGACCCGCTCACCCGGCGAAGACCGGGCCCTTCACGAGGGCTCTGGTCCGGCGGTAGCACCGCCAGCCCACCGTCATCGGCGAGTCGTTGTACGGGGCGGCCCGCGCCCCCTCCCCGCGCATCCACGCCGTCACGTCGGCGGGCGTGTGGCTCCGCCGCACGATGAGCCGGGCGATGCGGTACGCCTCGTCGCGCTCCGAGCTGAGCGCGTGCCGCACCGCGACGGCCGTCGTGTAGCCCGCGGCGCGCGCGGCCCGGCGCACGGCACGGCTGTTGTAGCCGTGCGGGTAGGCCAGGTGGTCGATGCGGTGCCCGAGCGCGTCCTCCAACTCGGCCTTGCAGTCGCCGAGTTCCCTGCGCAGCGCCCGCGGCCCGAGGGTGTCGAGCTGCGGGTGCGAGACGGTGTGGGCGCCGACTTCCATCCCGTACTCCTCCAGGAGCCCGGCCCGGTCGAGGGTCATCATCGGCGCGGGCGGCAGCAGACAGCGCCGCCCGGGCGTGAGCGCGCCGGTGGTGAGGTAGGCGGTGGCGGGCATGCCCCGAACGGCGAGCGCCTCGGCGGTGCGGCCCGGCAGGTCGGCGAAGCCGTCGTCGAAGGTGAGCACGACCGGCCGGGGCGGCAGCGGGGCCCGCCCGGCGAAGTGGGCGGCCAGCGTCCCGATGGTCACCGGTGTGCGTCCGCTGTCGCGGATCGCGTCGAGGTGGGCCGCGAACTGCCGTGGCACGACGGTGAATTCGGCGATCCACGCGGGCGGGTCGTCCATCACCGCGTGATACAGGAGCACCGGGATGCGCGGTGCTGCCGCGCTCACCGCGCCACCTCCCACGGCAGCCGGTGGCCGCGCACCCGGCGCCGGGCCCGGAGGTAGCCGAGCGGCCCGTACAGCATGCCCCGGCGCTCCAGGCGGGACAGCGAGCGCGGCCAGGGGTGACTGTGCGAGCCGTGCTCGCCGGGGACGGCCTGTTCCCCCGCGTCGCGATGGGCGCTGATGGCGAGCGCGTGCGCGAGGCCGCGCGGCACCCGGGCGAGCAGTGCGGGCAGCAGCGCCGGGCGGCGGGCGATGATCGCGGTGAGGTAGGCGGTGAGCCCGGCACCGTAGCCGTACGCCTGGTTCTCCAGGTCCTGCCAGGTCTCGCGGTGGTGGTGCCAGACCAGGGCCTCGGGCGTGTAGCTGAGCCGGTGGCCCGCGACGACGACCCGGGCGAAGGCGTAGAGGTCGTCGCCGCCCCTGGCCGGGGTGCCGGTGCCGGTGGCCGGGTCGAAGCCGCCGACCGCGCGGATGACGTCCGCGCGGAAGGCCATGTTGGCGCCGGAGCCGAACCGGCCCGCCGTGAAGGGGAACAGCGGCTCGTCGGGCGGGGGTGTGCGCGGGTCGAAGTGGCGGGGTGCGAAGCCCTTGGTGAAGCCGCCGTGGCTCTCCAGGAGGATCTGCGCGGGCGTGGTGAGGCGGGCGGGCAGGATCAGACCGGTCGCGCAGCCGAGCCGGGGGTCCGCCGCGAAGGGCGCGGCGAGCGAGGAGAGCCAGCGCCGGTCGGCGATCACGTCGTCGTCGGTGAACGCGAGGATCTCGCCGCGGGCGGCGGCGACGCCCCGGTTGTGGGCGGCGGCGAGACCCGGCACGGGCTCGACCTCGTAGCGGACGCCGAGCCGGGCGTAGCGCCGCTCGATCAGCTCGCGCGTCCGGTCGGTCGCCGGGTTGTTGTCGACGACGACGATCTCGTGGTCGGGGTGGTCCTGGGCGAGCAACGAGTCCAGGGCGCGGGCGAGTTGACCGGAGCGCTCCCGGGTCGCGACGATCACGCTGGCACGGGCCGGCGTCGGCGCGGGCGCGGCCCGCTCCTCGGGCACGAACCCGGTGAGCTGCTTACGGGCCGCCGCCGCCAGCACCCCGGCCGCGTCCTCCCCGTGGTGCACCCGCCCGAGGACCGTCCCGACCGGCCGCCCCCGCAGCCGGACCAGGACGTAGACCTCGCCGGAGCCGATGGGCGGCCCGCCCGGCGCGGGTGTCAGGGACAGCACGTCCCCGTCGAGCCCGTCGAGGTCCAGTTCACCGACGCCGATCCCCTGTCCGGCGCCGCGCTGTCTCTCCAGGTCCTGGGCCCGTGGCCGCTGCGATGCCTGCGACGGTCTGTCCGACACTGTGCTTTCCCCCCGTGCTCCGGGTCTTCCGATGGCCTCGACGGCCGCGCCCCGACTTGGGCTAGCTTCCGGCGCCGCGCAACCGTGCGGCCCGCTTGAGGCTGCGCTGCGCGAACTCGGCGAGCCTCGGCCGTTCCCGTACGAACCCGTGGGCCCGGCGGGAGGGCTCCCGGCCGATCCAGTGCAGCAGCGCGCCCGTGCCGGGCCGGGTGGCGGCCCCCTCGTACACCGGTATCTCGCCGGTCTTCAGGGCCTCCTTGTACTCGGCGGCCCCCCGCCCGAGGTCCAGCATCCCGATGCCCTCGGCGGCGGCGGCCTGCGCCATCCGCAGATGGAGCACGAGGCCGGGCGAGTACTTGGCGTACTCCGGGTCGTACGCCGGGAACCAGCAGGCGAGGACGGTGCGCGAGCGCAGCCCGAAGTGGGCGGCGACCGGCGCGTCCCCGGCGTACAGCACCGAGAGCACCCCCGAGCAGCCGGGCGCACGGGTGTGGGCGAGCTGGTGCACCAGGGTGCTGATCCACTCCTGGGCGAACCGGTCGCGCCGCCCGGTGCGGCGGTACTGCGCGGACTTCCACTCCATGAGCCGGGCCAGCGCCGCCGGGTCCCGCTCGTCGAAGACGAACCGGACCTCGCCCGCCTGCCGCCCGAGCCTGCGTTCCTTGGCCGTGGTGGTCCTGAAGAACTTCGGCGACCGCTCCCGGAGGACCGTTTCGTACGCCGCGTATCCGGCTCCCACGTCGATCACGAAGGAGGCGTACTCGGCGGCGGCCTCCGCCACGAACAGGGACTGGCCGTCCTCCAGATTGTCGAACTCCCAGGAGGAGAGCCCACAGGAGCGCAGCAACTCGCCGACACTGAGAGCCAGTTGGGGTCGCGCGACGATCCCCTGACAGTCCGAGACACCCGACCCGATGGCGCGCCCCTGCCCCAACCTGCCCCGCATGTAGGGGAAGAAGGCCGCCGGCTCCCCACCCTCGTACACCACGGCCACCCGCGCCGAGGAGCGCACCCGGCCGACCGCCAGGGTGAACTCCGGTTCCATGAAAGGATTCTGCGGCGCCTGCGACTTGGCCCGCAGTTCACGCCAGATCTCCAGCTCCGCGGCGCTCAGATCGCCGGGCCTGGCCACTCTCGTGCTCCCGGCCCCCTCGGCGGCGCCGCTCCCGCGCAGACTGCTCACTTCGACCCCCCGGTCTCCCCCGAGCCACGCTGACCCAGGACGGTACCGGTCGATTTCACCCGACGGTAGGTACCCTCCCGCAGTTTGTGACCATACGGAGACGCTTGGTACGCCGTCGTCGTTTTGGCCGCTTCATGACCGGCGCGAGGGGACGGTACGGGCGGGGGCCGCCCTACGGATGGGGCGCCCGGCGTGAGCTAATGCACCGTATGAGCTACTTCATGACCGACCTGTCGGGCACCTCCGTCGAAGAGCCCGACGAGGCGACGATGCGCACGATCCTCGACGGCCTGGCCGACGCCGACGACGAGCACCCCGATGTCTCCCTGACCCATGAGAACGGCTGGTCCCTGAGCGCCTTCCCGAGCGGCGAGCTGCTCTGGCTCCTCTGGGAGAACCTCGACGAGCCGGACGCGCAGCCGCGGCAGATCTCGGGGGTGGCCAAGGACGAGGTGCTGCGGCTCTTCGGGCTGCTCGCGAAGGGTGAGACGACGGAGATCGAACGCCTGGCCGCGTCCTGAGCCCATGGGCCCGGTCCTGAGCGCCCGAGGCGGGTGTCCTGAGCCCCACAGGCGGGTCCTGAGCTCCACAGGTCGTCCGCGCTCCGGAGGCCGAGGGGCGTGCGGCGCATATTCACTGGGCAATCGCGCTCCCGTGCGCCCTCTCGGCCGGGGAACCGGCACCCCGGGTTCCGGGCGTCTTCCCGTACGTAACCGGAGGCGCAGCGGTCCGGGGAGGGCCGCGCGGGCGAAGGAGGCACAGCCGGTGGAGGAAAGGCTGTGGCAGCGGAGTTCAGTGCGGGGCGGCGGGTACGGCGGCAGTGCTGCCGTACCCGCCGCCCGGGAGCCGGATCCGGCGGTTCCCGAACGCAGGACGACCGGGCCGGCGACGGCCGCCCCGGTCGGCTCCGCCCCTCCCTCGTCCACGCCGGGGCCCGGCCCTTCCACGCCACCGGCCGGGCCCCATCAAGCCGAAGACCGTGCTCAGACCCGGTGGCCCGCCCGCCAGACCTCGCCGACCAGCGGCACGCCCGGGCGGTAGGCGAGGTGGACGTGCGAGGGCGCGTCCAGGAACGCCAGGTCCGCGCGGGCGCCGGGAGTCAGGCGTCCGATGTCGGTGCGGCGCAGTGCGGCGGCGCCGCCCGCGGTCGCCGACCAGAGCGCCTCGTCCGGCGTCATCCCCATGTCGCGTACGGCGAGCGCGATGCAGAACGGCATCGAGGACGTGAAGGACGAGCCCGGGTTGCAGTCGGTGGACAGCGCGACGGTCGCACCCGCGTCCAACAGCCGCCGCGCGTCCGGCCATTGCGCCCGGGTGGAGAACTCGGCGCCGGGCAGCAGGGTCGCGACCGTCGTGCTGTTGGCGAGCGCGTCGACGTCCGCGTCCGTGAGGTGGGTGCAGTGGTCGGCGGAGGCGGCGTCCAGCTCCACGGCGAGCTGTACGCCGGGCCCGTGGGTGAGCTGGTTGGCGTGGACGCGCGCCAGCAGCCCCTTGGCCCGGCCCGCGGTGAGGACGGCCCGCGCCTGGTCTCCGTCGAAGGCGCCCTTCTCGCAGAACACGTCGATCCAACGGGCGTACGGGGCGCAGGCGTCGAGCATCTCGCCGGTGACCAGGGCGACATAGGCCGCCGGGTCGTCGGCGTACTCGGGGGCCACGATGTGGGCGCCGAGATAGGTGACCTCGTCGGTGTGCTCGGCCGCGATGCGCAGTGCGCGGGCCTCGTCCTCGACGGTCAGCCCGTACCCGGACTTGGTCTCCTGGGTGGTCGTGCCCTGCCGCAGTGCCTCCGCGAGGTAGCGGGCGACGTTGGCGCCCAGCGCTTCGTCGCTCGCGCCGCGGGTGGCGGTGACGGTGGTGCGGATGCCGCCTGCCTGGTAGGGCCGGCCGCTCATGCGGGCGTTGAACTCCTGGGTCCGGTCGCCCGCGAAGACGAGGTGGGAGTGGGAGTCGACGAAGCCGGGGATGACGGCCCGGCCCCGCGCGTCGACGACGTCGTCGGCGTCGGGGGCCTCGGCCGTGCGGCCGGCCCAGGCGATCCGCTCGCCCTCGATGACGAGGGCGGCGTCCTCGACCAGGCCGAGGGGCCCGTCCCCCCTCTCGGGGTCGTTGGTGACGAGGCTGGCGATGTTCCGCACGAGGGTGGTGCGCATGGGTTCCTTTTCTCGTTCGTCTCCGGGTCGGCCGCTGGGGCTCCGCCCCGAACGCCGGACGGGCAGAGGTTGCCTGTGCGGGCCGGCATCGAGGCTTTTGGGGGCGCGGGGAACTGCGCGAACGGCCCCCACGGTCCGCACCCGACGAACTCTCCCCCGGAGGGTTGCGGGAAGGGGCGGGGTGGGGGATCCATCGGGGTCCGGGGCGGAGCCCCGGGGCGGTCGGGGGCTACTGCGTTCTCAGGGCGGCTACGGCCGTGGACAGGGCCGAGGCCGCATCCGGTATCAGGGCGTGGACCCCGTCCCGCACCACGACCCGGCCGCCGACCACCACGTGCCGCACGTCGGACGCCGTCGCCGCGAACACCGCGGTCTCCGCGGCGAGCCGCGGCACCGCCCCCGCCGTCCGGACGGAGTCCAGCGCGATCGTGGCGAGGTCGGCCGGGGCGCCGGGCTCGATGCGGCCGGCCTCCGGCCAGCCGAGCGCGGCGTGACCGTCGGCCGTCGCCGCCCGCAGCAGCGCGGCCGCCGTCCAGTGCCCCCGCCGCCGCGTACGGAGGCGCTCGTCGAGCTCCATCGCGCGCGCCTCTTCGAGGAGGTCGATGACGGCGTGGCTGTCGCTGCCGAGCGAGAGCGGGGAGCCCGCGCGCTGGAGGGCGACCGCGGGGCCGATGCCGTCGGCGAGGTCGCGCTCGGTCGTGGGGCACATGCAGGTGCCCGTCGCGGTGGACCCGATGAGCGCGATGTCCCCGTCCGTGAGGTGGGTGTTGTGCACGCCCGTGGTCCGGTCGCCGAGCACCCCGTGCTCGGCGAGCAGCTGCGTGGGGGTCATCCCGTGCGCGTCGAGGCAGCCCTCGTTCTCCGCGGTCTGCTCGGAGAGGTGGACGTGGAGCGGGGCCCGCCGGGCCTCGGCCCATGCGGCGACGGTGCCCAACTCCCTTGCGGGGACGGCCCGTACGGAGTGCACGGCCGCGCCGATCCGCGCGTGCCCCCGCTCCTTGAGCGCCGAGCAGCGCTCGGCCCACGCCTCGGCGGTGCCGTCCGAGAAGCGCAGCTGGTGGCGGTCGGGGGCGGCCCCGAAGCCGGAGGAGAGGTAGGCGGTGTCGAGCAGGGTGATGCGGATGCCCGCCTCGGCGGCCGCGGCGATCAGGGCCTCGCCCATCGCGTTGGGGTCGTCGTAGGGGGTGCCGTCCGGAGCGTGGTGCAGATAGTGGAACTCGCCGACGGCGGTGATCCCGGCGAGCGCCATCTCCGCGTACACCGCGCGGGCGAGCGCGTGGTAGGAGTCCGGGGTGAGCCGGGACGCAACCTGGTACATGATCTCGCGCCAGGTCCAGAACGTTCCCGAGCCGACCTGCACGGTGGAGCGCAGGGCCCGGTGGAAGGCGTGCGAGTGGGCGTTGGCGAGCCCGGGCACGGTGAACCCGCGCAGCACCACCGCGCCGGGCGGCGGTGCCTCGACTCCCGTGCGCACGGCGGAGATCCGGCCGTCGTCGGCGACCTCCACGGCCACGCCCGGCTCGACCACGGGGTCGAGCCAGGCGTGTTCGAGCCAGTACGTCACCTGCACGCCAGACCCTCCAGTACATCGGCGAGCGCGAGCACCCCGGCGACGCAGTCGTCCTCGCCGGCGAACTCGGCCGGGGAGTGCGAGACGCCGGTGGGATTGCGTACGAACAGCATGGCGGTCGGGATCGAGCCGGACAGGATTCCGGCGTCGTGTCCCGCGCCGGTGCCGAGCACCGGGGTGTGACCGCCGAGGATCTTGGCGATCTCGTCCCGCAGGGCGTGCTCGAACTCCACGACGGGCGTGAACGACTCCCGTACGACGTCGAGATCCACGCCGTCGCGCTCGGCGCGCTCCTTGGCGGCCCGCTCGATCGCGGCGACGACCGTGTCCAGGGTGGACTGGTCGGCGGCCCGCGAGTCGAGCCAGCCGCGCACCATCGAGGGGATGGCGTTGACGCCGTTGGGCTCGCAGGAGATCTTGCCGAACGTGGCGACCGCGCCCGCGAGTTCGGCCTCGCGGCGGGCGGCCAGGACCGTCTCGGCGTACGTCAGCATCGGGTCGCGGCGGTCGACCAGGCGGGTGGTGCCCGCGTGGTTGGCCTCGCCCGCGAAGTCGAACCGCCAGCGGCCGTGCGGCCAGATGGCGGAGGCGATGCCCACGGCGTCGCCGCTCAGGTCGAGCGCGCGGCCCTGTTCGACGTGCAGTTCCACGAACGCGCCGATGCGGGCGAGGCGTTCGGGGTCGGCGCCGATGGCGTCCGGGTCGTATCCGGCCCGCTCCATGGCCTGCGCGAGGCTGATCCCGTCCTGGTCGCGCAGGCGGTGCGCAGCCTCGGCGGTGAGCTGTCCCGCAGCGAGCCGGGAGCCGACGCAGGCGAGTCCGAAGCGGGCGCCCTCCTCGTCGCCGAAGTTGGTGATGGCGAGGGGTCGGGTCAACTCCGTTCCCCTGCGCCGCAGTTCATCGAGTGCGGCGAAGGAGGACACCACACCGAGGGGGCCGTCGAAGGCGCCGCCGTCCGGGACGGAGTCCAGGTGCGAGCCGGTGACGACGGCGTCGCCCGCCGCCGGGTCACCGGCCCAGGCCCACTGGTTGCCGTTCCGGTCCAGTTCGTAGGTGAGCCCACGGGACTCGGCCTGCGCCCGGAACCAGTCCCGGCAGTCGGCGTCGGCCCCGGTCCAGGCGTGCCGGCGGTAGCCGCGGGTTTGGCTGTCGCGGCCGATGGGTTGGAGCTCGCGCCACATCTCCTGAAAGGAGGCCCCCGTCGCGGGCTGCGATCCGGCCGCGGACCGTACGCGGCCGGTCGCGCCGTTCCCCGCGCCCCTGGCGGCATTGGAAGCAGACGCCCCCGCGGCCCCGGCCGGGTCGAGGGCGTTGCCTTCGGCTGCGGACCGTACGTCGCCGGTCGCGCCGTTCCCCGCGCCCCCAAGGGGCATTTCAGCCTGTCCGGCGTTTGAGGACGAGCGCCCTTCAGGCGCGAACGGGGTCCGGGGCGGAGCCCCGGGGCGCCGTCCGGCCGGGGTCGGAGAGGGAGAGGTCACTCGCTCTCACCCTCCCGCATGGGAACGCGCACGCCCTTCTCCGCCGACACCCGCTCCGCGATGTCGTACCCGGCATCGACATGCCGGATGACACCCATCGCGGGGTCGTTCGTGAGGACGCGCCGGATCTTCTCGCCCGCCAGCTTCGTGCCGTCCGCCACCGAGACCTGGCCCGCGTGGATGGAGCGGCCCATGCCCACACCGCCACCGTGGTGGATGGACACCCAGGACGCGCCGGAGGCCACGTTGACCATGGCGTTCAGGAGCGGCCAGTCGGCGATCGCGTCGGAGCCGTCGAGCATCGCCTCGGTCTCACGGTACGGGGAGGCCACCGAACCGCAGTCGAGGTGGTCGCGGCCGATCGCGAGCGGGGCCGCGAGCGTGCCGTTGCCGACCATGTCGTTGAACATGTCGCCCGCCTTGTCGCGCTCGCCCTGGCCGAGCCAGCAGATCCGCGCGGGCAGACCCTGGAAGTGGACCCGCTCACCCGCCATCTTGATCCAGCGGTGCAGCGACTCGTTCTCCGGGAACAGGTCCAGGAGCGCCTTGTCCGTCTTGTGGATGTCGGACGCCTCGCCCGACAGGGCCGCCCAGCGGAAGGGGCCCTTGCCCTCGCAGAACAGCGGGCGGATGTAGGCCGGCACGAAGCCGGGGAAGTCGAACGCCCGCGCGTAGCCCGCCAGTTGGGCCTCGCCCCGGATCGAGTTGCCGTAGTCGAAGACCTCGGCGCCGGCGTCCATGAAGCCGACCATCGCCTCGACGTGCTGCGCCATGGACTCGCGCGCGCGAGTGGTGAAGCCCGCCGGGTCCTTCGCCGCGTACGAGGCCATGTCGTCGAAGTCGACGCCGACGGGGAGGTACGCGAGCGGGTCGTGGGCCGAGGTCTGGTCGGTCACGATGTCGATCGGGGCGCCCTCGGCGAGCATCCGCGGGAGGAGTTCCGCCGCGTTGCCGAGCAGGCCGATGGAGAGCGGGCGGCGGGCGTTGCGAGCCTCGACGGCGAGCTGGAGGGCGTGTTCGAGGGAGTCGGCCTTCACATCCAGGTAGCGGTGCTCGATGCGGCGCTCGATGGCGCGCGGGTCGACGTCGATACAGATCGCGACGCCGTCGTTCATCGTCACGGCGAGCGGCTGGGCGCCGCCCATGCCGCCGAGCCCGGCGGTCAGGGTGATCGTCCCCGCCAGCGTGCCGTGGAACTTCTTCGCGGCGACCGCGGCGAACGTCTCGTAGGTGCCCTGGAGGATGCCCTGGGTGCCGATGTAGATCCAGGAGCCGGCCGTCATCTGGCCGTACATCGTCAGGCCGAGGGCCTCCAGACGGCGGAACTCCTCCCAGTTGGCCCAGTCGCCGACGAGGTTGGAGTTGGCGATCAGGACGCGGGGCGCCCACTCGTGCGTCTGCATGACGCCGACGGGCCGGCCCGACTGGACCAGCATCGTCTCGTCCTGCTTGAGGGTGCGCAGCGTACGCACCATCGCGTCGAAGGAGCGCCAGTCGCGGGCGGCCTTGCCGGTGCCGCCGTAGACGACGAGCTTGTCGGGGTGTTCGGCCACCTCGGGGTCGAGGTTGTTCTGGAGCATGCGCAGCGCGGCTTCCTGCTGCCATCCCAGGGCGCTCAGTTCCGTACCGCGCGGTGCCCGTACGGGGCGGGGTCCTGACATGGCGATGCCTCCTCGTGACCTGATCCAGTTATTCACATCCTGGGATACTGAATAGAACTAGTCAATAGCGGCGTAGGCTCTGCGGGCGGCCCGCCCCGGTGATTGGCTTGATCGCATGACTTCCCAGGCAACGCCCTCCGCGGCCAAGGGCGCCGCGGCCGAGCGCCGCGATCAGGCCGTGCGGGCCGCGGTGGAGCAGGGTCTGGCCGGGCCGGACGCCCCCATCGTCGCCCTCCTCGACGCCACCGGCATCCGCACCGGCGCCGCAGCCCTGCGGGACGCCTTCGCCGCCGTCACCGACGCCCCCGTGCTGCACGCGTTCGCCGTGAAGGCGTGCCCCCTCGTGCCGGTACTCCGGCTGCTGCGCGCGGAAGGCCTCGGCGCCGAGGTCGCCAGCCCCGGCGAGCTCGCGCTGGCCCGGGCCGCGGGAATGACCGCCGCCGACACCGTGCTCGACTCCCCCGCCAAGACCCCCGCCGAGCTGCGCGAGGCGCTCGCCCTCGGCATCGCCGTGAACGCGGACAACCCGCAGGAGCTGGCCCGCATCGACGCGTTCATGACGTCGGCGCCCAGCGCCTCGCCCGTGGGCCTGCGGGTCAACCCCCAGCTCGGCGCCGGGTCCATCGACGCACTGTCCACGGCGACGGCCACGTCCAAGTTCGGCGTCGCGCTGCTCGACGACGGCGCGCGTGACCGGGTGGTCCGGGCCTACCGCGAGCGCCCCTGGCTGACCCGGCTGCACACGCACTCGGGCTCGCAGGGCGTGGCGCTCCCCCTCATGGCGCAGGGCGTCAAGGTCGCGTACGAGCTCGCCGAGGAGATCAACGCGGCGGTGGGACGCCGACAGGTCGACACCATCGACATCGGCGGAGGACTTCCGGTCAACTTCGGCTCCGACGAGGAGACACCGACGTACGCCTCCTACGCCCGTCTCCTCAAGGAGGAGGTGCCGGGTCTGTTCGACGGCCGGTACGGCCTGGTGACCGAATTCGGCCGCTCGCTGCTCGCCAAACACGGCACGGTGCTCGCCCGGGTCGAGTACGCGAAGAGCTCGGGCGGCCGCCCCATCGCGGTCACCCACGCCGGGGTGCAGATCGCCGCCCGCACCGTGTACGCGCCGGCCTCCTGGCCGCTGCGGATCGCGGCGTACGACGCGAAGGGCCGGCCCAAGACGGGCCCGTCCGTCGCCCAGGACATCGCGGGCCCCGCCTGCTTCGCGGGCGATCTGCTCGCCGAGAACCGCCCGCTGCCGCTGCTCGAACAGGGCGACTACACAGGGGTTTTGGACACGGGCGCCTACTATTTCGCCCATCATTACTCCTACAACTCCCTGGCCAGGCCCGGCGTTTACGGCTTCACGGCCACCGCCGAGGGTGTCCGGTTCGCGACCGTGCGCGATCCCCAGCCCATCGAGGACCTG
This sequence comes from Streptomyces xanthochromogenes, assembly GCF_014650455.1. Classification (GTDB taxonomy): domain Bacteria; phylum Actinomycetota; class Actinomycetes; order Streptomycetales; family Streptomycetaceae; genus Streptomyces; species Streptomyces xanthochromogenes. The sequence continues at coordinate 80,625 of NZ_BMUZ01000005.1, forward strand.
GTCGCGGAGGCGGGCGGCGCCCACACCGACGGGCTCCTGTGACCACCCGGGCGTAGCGCTCCTCGCCCCGAACTGCCGCTCCCGCACCAGGAGTTCGGTTTCCGCTCAAAGGGCCGCACCCTAGCCAAGCGGGGCATGCGCCGCTGGAAAATGCCAGAACTCCCACCAGCGGTTGCAACGGTGCGTAACGTCTTGGTCGCTGCCGCACGCTCGTTCCGGCGGCCCTTTGTGACATCCATGCGCCGCGCCGGGAGGGGGTTCCGCGTGCCCGGAATCGACGAGTGCCTGCTTGAGGCGATGCTGCTCCCCGGGGCGCTCGGGGCGGGCGTGGCCGACTGGACGAGCGGGCTCGCGCTCGGCGCCATCGGCCAGGCGCCCGGCGGGGACCACGAGGCGACGGCCGCCGAGACCGCCGAACTGGCGCGTACGGCCGCCGAACACCCCGGGTTCGGCACGCACGCGGAAGGCGCCGCGGGCCCGGCGGCCACCGGGCCGCCCGTCGAGGACCTGATCATCACCACCCGTACCGCCTATCACGTGCTCTGCTTCGTCGAGACGGCCTTCGACAGCAGCGTGTTCCTGCATCTGTGGCTGGACCGCGAGGAGGGCAATCTCGCGCTCGCCCGGCTGCGGCTTCGCGATCTGGCCGAACGGCTGGTGCTGTGATGAGCACCGCGATACAGAAGCCGCCCCGGGAGGCGCGGCACGGCGTCTCCCCCATGCTGGTCCGCCTGGTCACCGAGCGGGCCACCGGTGCCCTGCTCCGGGACCGGGGCACCCTGTACCTCTGCGACGGCCAGGTGGTCCACGCGGAGAGCCCCGCGGCGCCCGGCATCGACGTGCTGCTCACCGCCGCGGGGCGGCTGCGCCCCGAGGGCTGGCAGGAGGCGGTGGACCGGGCGGGGCCGCGCGGCCGGGTCGGCCGGTTCCTGGTGGAGAGCGGCCAGGTCGGCGACGGCGAGCTGGAGATGTGCCATCTCGCCGCGCTGCACGACGCGGCGTTCTTCGCACTCGCCCCCACCAGCGGCCCCACCCGCTTCCGGTACGGCGTCGCCCACTGGATGGGCCCGGTCAGACCGGTGCCCGCCGAGGCGGTGGAGCGGGAGGCCGCTCGCCGCCGGGAACTCCTGGAGGCGATCTGGCGCTGCCCCGACCTGGACACCGCCCCCGTCGTGCGCAGCACGCGCCCGCCGGACGCGCCGCTCACCCCGCGCCAGCGGGCGGTGCTCGCCCTGGCCGACGGGGTGCGCACCCCGCTGGACATCGCGCGGCTGCTCGGCCGGCCCGCCTTCCACACCCTGGTCGACATGCGCAGGCTGGCGGCCTTCGGGGCCGTCGAGTCCCCGCGCGCCCCCGCGCCGCCACCGGACACCCACGCCTGGGCCGCCCGGATGGCCGCCGAGACGACCACCCCCGATGTGGCGCTGCTGCGGCGGCTGCGCGACGCACTGGAGGCCACGCTGTGATCCGCGCACTGCGGCAGCGTGCCGAGAGGAGACAGCTCATGGCGGCCGAGACGGAAGTCGCCGAAGTCCTCGAAGAACTGCGGCGGTTGAGGGCCCGACTGCCCCAGCTCACCGGCGCGCTGGCGGCGAGCGCCGACGGTTTCGTGCTCGCCCAGGACGGCGCGGCCGATGCCGTCGAAGGGGTCGCGGCGCTCACCGCGGCGGCCCTCGGCGTCGCACAGCGGCTGACCGAGACCACCGGACAGGGCGGCTTTCGCGAGCTCCTCGTACGCGGCGAGACGGGTTACGTCGCGACGTACGCGGCGGGCTGCAACGCCGTGCTCACCCTCCTCGCGGAGCCCCGCGTCAACGTCGGCCGGCTGCACCTCGAAGCCCGCCGCTCCAGCACGCGCGTCGGCGAGCTGATCGACGGCGCCCTCGACCGGCAGGAGAACCCATGAACGGCACCGGCACACCGAGCCGGAACAGCCCCCGAAGGAAAGGAACGACGACACCCATGAGCAACACCGAAACCACGCTCAAGGAAGCGATGACCTCGATCGAGGGCGCCCTCGGCGCGGCCCTCGTCGACTACAGCAGCGGCATGGCGCTCGGCACGCTGGGCGGCGGCAAGGAGCTCGACCTGTCGGTCGCCGCGGCGGGCAACACCGATGTGGTGCGCGCCAAACTGCGGACCATGGAGATGCTCGGCCTCAAGGACGAGATCGAGGACATCCTGATCACGCTCGGCACCCAGTACCACCTCATCCGGCTCCTCAAGGGCCGCGGCAACAGCGGTCTGTTCCTCTACCTCGCCCTGGACAACAAGCGGGCCAACCTGGCGATGGCCCGCCACCAGCTGAAGAAGATCGAGGACGCGCTGGAGGTGTGAACTCCCGCCCCCCTAAGGGGCTGGAGGTGTGAACTCCCGCCCCCTCACGGGCCGTTCAGCGACGCCGCGCCCCGCCGGGCGCGGCGTCGCCCGCACCGGGGCCCGTCGTCCGAAAACCCCGTACCGCCTTGCCCACCGGCGCTCCGCGCGGCACCCAGTCGGTACGGACCCACAGCAGCGCGTCGGCGGCGTGCTCGGTCCGGCCGAGCCAGGCCGCCTTGAGCCGGAGCCCGACGCCCGCGCCCGCCATCAGCAGGCCGCCCGCGCCCGGCAGTGCGAAGGACGACCCGGCCGCCGCCACGAAGGCGAGCAGCAGCCACCAGCGCCGCGCCCGCCGCCAGGTGCGCACGGTCACGGCCCGGTCCTGGAGGAAGTCCGCCTTGGCCGCGCGGGACGCGGCCCCGGCGAAGTGCGTATAGCGCCGCCGCCGGGCCCCGAACACGACGGCCGCGGCCACGATGAACAGGGCCGCGCCCGCGAGCAGCCCGATCCGGCGGCCCGCCAGGCTCACCGGGAGCGCCGCCCCGAGTGCCGCGGCCAGCAGGCCGAGCCACCACAGCGGGGCCGCCCCGGCCCGTACGACCACCGCCACGCGCGCGAGCGCGACGCCTCCGCGACCCATGTCTCCGCTCCTCCGTGCCTCGAACCGATTGGCGCGGAGGTTAGCCGGGCAATCTGAGCGGTTTGTGAGAGGGGTGCGTTCGGCTGCGGACGGTGCGTGGCCGGTCGCGTGGTTGTCCCCCACCCCGCCCCTTCCCTAGACCCTCCGGGGGAGAGTTCTTCGGCTGCGGACCGTGGGGGCCGTTCGCGCAGTTCCCCGCGCCCCTAGCAGCGCCGGGTGCGGGGCATTTCAGCCCGTCCGGCGTTTGAGGACGAGCGCCCTTAAGGCGCGAACGGGGGTCTGGGGGCGGAGCCCCAGGACGCGGGGCTCGGGGGCGCTACTCCACGAACAGCCCCCGCGCGGCGGCCCGCGCGTCGAACTCCTCCAGGCGGGCCTGCGCGTCCGGCAGGTCGTCGCACATGGCCTCCAGAAGGACCCGGCCGAGCAGCATCGGCGCGCACGCCGTGTCGAAGGCGAGCCCGGTGCCGACCGCCGCCGGGATCAGCAGGTCGCTGTACTTGGCGACCGGCGCGAACGCCGAGTCGGCGACGGTCACCACGGTGAGCCCCGCGGACTGCGCGTACGCGAGCGCCTCCACGACCTCCTTGGGATGGCGCGGCAGCGCGAAGCACAGCAGCGCCGACGCGCCCGCCCGCAGGGCCGCGTCGATCCGGTCGGCCAGCATGGTGCCGCCCTCGTCGAGCAGCCGGACGTCCGGGTGGACCTTGGCGGCGAAGTAGGCGAAGCCGCGGGCCTGCGAGGAGGCCGCGCGCAGGCCGAGCACGGGCAGCGGCCGCGATGCCGCGAGGAGCCGGCCCGCGTTCTCGACCGGGCCCGGGTCGGCGAGCAGTCCGGCCAGGTGCTGGAGGTTCTCGATCTCGGCCCGCACCGCCTGCTGGTACTCGTTGTACGAGGTCTCCACGGCCGCCTCGGCCGCGGCGGGAGCGACCTCGCGCAGATGGCGGCGCAGCGCCGGATAGCCGTCGAAGCCGAGGGCGACCGCGAAGCGGGTCACCGACGGCTGGCTGACCCCGGCGAGTTCGGCGAGCTCGACACTGGACAGGAACGGCACGTCGGCGGCGCGGCGCACCATGCAGTGCGCGATGCGCCGCTGGGTCGGGGTGAGCCGGTGCCCCTCGAAGAGCTGTTGCAGCCGTGCGGCAGGGCCCTCGCTCATGCCGTCCCCCTTCATGCGTGCCTGTCCTTCATGCGTGACTGTCCTTGAACCGGTCGAGCAGTACGGCCGCCCGGTCGACGTCGTCGGTCAGCGGCCGGTCGGTGACATCCTCGTCGAGCACCGCGTCCGCGAGCGCGTACGCCCGCCCGACCGGGAGCTCCGGGTCGGGGCGCAGCCCGCGCTGGCGCAACGCCCGTACCGCGGCGACGAGTTCGCACCCCACCACGAGCCGGAGCGCCCCGCCGAGCCGCAGTGTCTGGCGGGCCGCGAGCGAGGCGAAGCTGGCCTGCTCCTCGACGCCCCGAGAGAGTACAGCGTGGCCGAGCGAGGCCGGGGCGGCGAAGGCCCGCAGATCACCGAGGGCGGCGCCGGCCGCGTACTCCAGGATCATCACGCCCGACGAGGCGGCCTCGCCGTCCGAGAGGAAGGGCTTGAGCCGGGTGTAGGCGGGCTCGTTGAGCGCGGACAGGCGCGAGGTGGACAGTCGCGCGACCTGGGTGACCGAGAGCCTGAAGTGGTCGAGTGCCAGGGCGAGTTGGGCCAGGTAGAAGCCGCCGTGGTGGTAGGCGGCGAGGTCGTCGGACGAGATCAGCGGGTTCTCGGCGGCGGCGTTGATCTCGACCGCCAGCACCCGCTCCAGGGCGTCGGCCGCGTCGTGCGCGGGCCCGTGGATCTGCGGCAGACAGCGGAAGCCGTACGGGTCCTGGATGCGGCCGAGCGGCGGGGTGGGCCGTTCGGGGGCGCCGAGCAGTTCGCGCATGCGGGCGGCGGTGGCGTAGGAGCCGGGGTGCGGGCGGGCCGCGTGCACCGGCTCCGCGTACGCCTCGTACGAGCCGTCGACCGCGAGCAGCGAGAAGGCGCCGACGATCTCGGTGGCCGCGATCAGGCGGCGCAGTTCGTCGAGGGCGAGCGCGGCTTGGCCGAGGGTGAGCGCGTTGGAGCTGATCAGGGCGAGGGCGTCGTTGTTGTCGAGGGGCTGCGCCTCGGGCTCGGGGCCGCCCTGCCAGGGGTGTTCACCGGCGAGCGCGAGGCCCACCTGGGAGAGGGCGGCGATGTCCCCGGTGCCGACCGAGCCGAACTCGTTGACCACCGGATGCGCCCCGGCCTCCAGGGCCTCGCACAGCGCGCCGACGACGGTGGGGCGCAGGCCCGCGCCGCCGGCCAGCAGCTGGTTGGCCCGCACCGCGAGCATCGCGCGGACCTCCCGGGCGGGCAGCGGGGCGCCGATCGCCCCGGCGTGGCTGCGCAGCAGGCGAAGCCCGTGCCCGGCGGCGGCTTCGGTCGGCACGGCCTCGCTGCGGTTGGCGCCGACGCCGGTCGAGCGGCCGTACACCCGCCCGGAGGCGGCGAGTTCACGGGCGGTGTGCCAGGCGTGCTCGGCGCGGCGCATCGCCTCGGCTCCGGGCACCGGGCGGGCGGCGCCGTCGGCCAGCCGGACGACGTCGGCGACCGGCAGGGTCTCGCCGTCGAGGACGACGATCCCGGCCGCCGAATCCTTCGAGGCGTCCACGACGTGGGACGACAACATGCGCGAACACCACCATTTCCGGACGCGGCGACAACGGCCCGGGTGCGAGCCATTGACAAGTTATTCAGACACCCAGAACTCTGCATGAGGATATACAGCCGGGCAAGCCTTCACGCCTCCTCGTCCCGAAGGAGCACACCCTTCCCATGGCCGAACCTGTCGACTCCCCAGGCCGGACCGCCTCCCTCGTCGAGCGCCGGTCCATCGACGTCGTCCCCGACGCCGAGCGCCACGGCACCGCCTTCAGCCAGTTCACCCTGTGGCTCGGCGCCAACCTCCAGATCACCGCCGTCGTGACCGGCGCCCTCGCCGTGGTGTTCGGCGGTGGCGCGTTCTGGTCCCTCGTCGGCCTGGTCGTCGGCAACCTCCTCGGCGGCACCGTCATGGCCCTGCACTCGGCGCAGGGCCCGCGCCTCGGGCTACCGCAGATGATCTCCTCACGGGCCCAGTTCGGGGTGCGCGGGGCGGTGGTGCCGCTGCTCCTGGTGATCGTGATGTACGTCGGCTTCTTCGCCAGCGGCAGCGTGCTCGCGGGCCAGGCGGTCGGCGAACTCACCCATCTCGGCGAGACCCCGGGCATCGTGATCTTCGCCCTGGTCACCGCGGTGACGGCGACGATCGGCTACCGGATCATCCACGCGCTCGGCCGGGTGGCGAGCGTGATCTGCGCCCTGGCCTTCGTCTACCTCGGCGTCCGCCTCCTGGACCGCGTGGATCTCACGGCGGTCCTGCACGACCGCGCGTTCCACCTGCCGATGTTCCTGCTCGCCATATCGCTCTCGGCGTCCTGGCAGCTCGCGTTCGGCCCGTACGTCGCCGACTATTCCCGCTATCTGCCCCGCACGACCAGCGCCCGTGCCACCTTCTGGTGGACGCTGACCGGGTCCGCGCTCGGCTCGCAGTGGTCGATGGCCTTCGGCGTCCTGGTGGCCGCGACCGCGGGCGACGCCTTCCTCGACAACCAGGTCGGCTACGTCGTCGGCCTCGGCGGCACCGGTCTGATCGCCTCGTTCCTGTACTTCACGATCGCGCTCGGCAAGCTCACCATCAACGTCCTGAACACCTACGGCGGCTTCATGTCGATGGTGACCAGCGTCAGCGGGTTCCGCGCCCAGAAGACCATCGGGCCGCGCACCCGGGCCCTCTACATCGGCGGCATCATGGTGGCCGGCACGGCGGTCGCCCTCGCGGGCAAGGACTCGTTCCTGACCTCGTTCAAGGACTTCCTGCTGTTCCTGCTGACCTTCTTCACGCCGTGGTCGGCGATCAACCTCGTCGACTACTACCTGATCTCCCGCGAGCGCTACGACATCCCGGCCCTGTTCGACCCCCGGGGCCGCTACGGCGCCTGGCGCTGGGACGCGCTGGCGGTCTACGTCCTCGGCGTACTCGCCCAACTCCCGTTCCTGGCCACGAGCTTCTACACCGGCCCGCTCGTCGCCCCCCTCGGCGGCGCCGACATCTCCTGGCTCGTGGGGCTCGCGGTCCCGGCGGTGGTGTTCTTCGTGGTGGCACGAGCGAGGAATACGGGGGGTAGCCCCACTGTGGAATCGGGCGCCGCTGCGTACCTTGAAAACCATGGACGCCCGTGACACCGAGCCCCGGACCAGCCTCGTGAAGGACGCCGAGCTCAAGAAGGAGCTCGACGCCACCCTGCACGCCCGCAGAGAGCTGGGCCCCGACTACGAGCCCGCCCTCGTCGAGTCCTTCCTGGAGAAGGTCGAGCAGCGCGTCGACGCCTCGGTGGACCGCCGGGTGCGGCGGCAGCTGGCGGAGCAGCAGATAGTCGTGGCCCGCGGCGGCCGCCCGGCCCGGAGCGGGTCGGACAGCCACTTCGGCGAGCGCTTCGGCTTCGCCTTGATCTCGCTGGTCCTCGCGGTGCCGCTGTCCGCGATCGGCGGGGTCAACGGCGGTTTCGACGGCCTCGTCGTGACCTGGCTCGGCATCGTCGGCGTCAACGCGGTGCACGCGGCACATCGTTGGCCCTGGCTCAAGCACCGCCGGTCCGGCGCGGAGGACTGACCTCCAACTCCCTTGTGGGCAAGCCCTGTTGGCAGCCCGTGAAGGGGATCATCCGGCGGAACGGGAGCGGGATCGCGAGAGCGGCGGGAGAACTGCCGAAGGCCCCTGAAGGGTGGTCGCGGGGACCGCCGCACCCCCGGTTGCCCGAGGGGCGGGACGACGGCGGTCCCCGCGAGGGACACGGGTCCGGGTCAGAACCGGTCCGCGTCCTGGGCGTCCTGGGAGTTCCGGGAGCCGCTCCGGAGGTTCCTGACGCCGCTGGTGTGCCGACCGGGGCCCCCTGCCCGGGTTCCCCCGCCGACATCCACCACTGTGCACGAGCCGTGTTAAGCCGGTGCTGCGCGCACATGTCGCGCTCGTACCGTTCGCACGACATCAGCGGGGCGCCGGTCCCGCACGGACCGGCCCCGTCCCCCGCGAGGGCGTCGCGGAGGACGGGGGCGGGCCGGGTGTTACGCCAGCTGCTGCGGGGTGCGGGCGAGGAACGCCAGCAGGTCCTGGCGGCTGACCACACCGGTCGGCTTGCCCTCGACCAGCACGATCGCCGCGTCCGCCTTGCCGAGCACGGACATCAGGTCGCCGACCGGCTCGCCCGAGCCGACCTGCGGCAGCGGCGCGCTCATGTGCTTCTCCAGCGGGTCGTCGAGCAGGGCCCGCTGGGTGAACAGGGCGTCGAGCAGCTCGCGCTCGACGACCGAGCCGATGACCTCGGCGGCCATCACGTCGGGGTGCCCCGCGCCCGGCTTCACGATGGGCATCTGCGAGACGCCGTACTCGCGCAGCACCTCGATGGCCTGGCCGACCGTCTCCTCGGGGTGCATGTGCACCAGCGAGGGCAGGTGGCCGGCCTCCTTGAAGCCGAGCACGTCGGAGACGCGCGCCGAGGGACCGGCCTCCTCCAGGAAGCCGTAGTCCGCCATCCACTCGTCGTTGAAGATCTTCGAGAGGTAGCCGCGGCCGGAGTCCGGGAGCAGCACGACGACCACGTCGTCGGGACCGAGGCCCTCGGCGACCTTCAGCGCCGCCACCACGGCCATGCCGCAGGAGCCGCCGACCAGGAGGCCCTCCTCCTTGGCCAGGCGGCGGGTCATCTGGAAGGAGTCCTTGTCGGACACGGCGACGATCTCGTCGGTGACGGTCCGGTCGTAGGCGGTCGGCCAGAAGTCCTCGCCGACGCCCTCCACCAGGTAGGGCCGGCCGGAGCCGCCGCTGTAGACCGAGCCCTCCGGGTCCGCGCCGACGACGCGCACCTTCCCGTCGCTGGCCTCCTTGAGGTAGCGGCCGGTGCCGGAGATGGTGCCGCCGGTGCCGACGCCCGCGACGAAATGGGTGATCTTCCCCTCGGTCTGCTCCCACAGCTCGGGACCGGTGGTCTCGTAGTGCGAACGGGGGTTGTTCGGGTTGCTGTACTGGTCCGGCTTCCAGGCCCCGGGCGTCTCGCGCACCAGGCGGTCGGAGACGTTGTAGTACGAGTCCGGGTGCTCGGGGTCGACGGCGGTCGGGCAGACCACGACCTCGGCGCCGTACGCGCGCAGGACGTTGATCTTGTCCGTGGAGACCTTGTCAGGGCAGACGAAGATGCACTTGTAGCCCTTCTGCTGGGCCACGATGGCCAGGCCCACACCCGTGTTGCCGCTGGTCGGCTCGACGATGGTGCCACCGGGCTTGAGGGCGCCCGACTGCTCGGCGGCCTCGATCATGCGGACGGCGATCCGGTCCTTGACCGAGCCGCCCGGGTTGAAGTACTCGACCTTGGCCAGGACGGTCGCCTGAATGCCCTGGGTCACACTGTTGAGCCTCACCAGCGGGGTGTTGCCTACGAGGCTGATCATCGAGTCGTGGAATCGCACCGTTGTCTCCGGGTCTCCGATTAGGTCCCGCCAGCGTATGCGGACCAGGACGGGGCGTTCACCTTCGCACGGGATTGAGCGACACCCGCTACCGGGCAGTTAGCTGTTGTACGACTGCAAGCTCCATGGAGGTGGCGGTGGCGGGGACCGGTTCGAGGGCGAGGGTGGCACGGCGGATCGCGACGGGCGCGGCGTTCGGCGGCGGCGGCATCGGGCTGATCGCGGGCGCCGCGGTGGGCGTCGTGCTCGCCGAGGTGGCCCTCGCGAAACGTTCGGTGGGCGGCGGCTCGCCCCAGGCCCCGAACGCCGACGGGCTGTACGGGACCGCCTACGCGGACGGTACGCAGCCGCTCAGGCTCGGCATGCTGGGCGACTCCACGGCGGCCGGGCAGGGGGTGCGCCGGGCGGGCCAGACCCCGGCCGCGCTGCTCGCCTCCGGGCTCGCGGCGGTCGCCGAGCGCATGGTGACGCTGCGGAACGTGGCGCTGCCCGGGGCCCGCTCGGACGACCTGGAACGCCAGGTGTCGCTGCTGCTCGCCGACCCGAACCGCATCCCGGACGTCTGCGTGATCATGATCGGCGCGAACGACGTCACCACCCGGATGGCACCCACCGCCTCGGTGCGCTACCTGTCCACCGCGGTGCGCCGGCTGCGCACCGCCGGGGCCGAGGTGGTGGTGGGCACCTGCCCCGACCTCGGCACCATCGAGCCCGTCTACCAGCCGCTGCGCTGGCTGGCCCGGAGGGTCTCGCGGCAGCTCGCGGCGGCGCAGACGATCGTCGTGGTGGAGCAGGGCGGGCGCACCGTGTCGCTGGGCCATCTGCTGGGCCCGGAGTTCGAGCAGAACCCCCGGGAGCTGTTCGGGCCCGACAACTACCACCCCTCCGCCGAGGGGTACGCGACCGCGGCGATGGCGGTGCTGCCCACGCTGTGCGCCTCGCTCGGCCTGTGGCCCGAGTCCGACCACCCGGACGCCTCGCGCAACGAGGACATCCTGCCGGTCGCGAAGGCGGCCTCGGCCGCGGCCGCCCAGGCCGGTACCGAGGTCACCGGCGCGCGGGCGCCCTGGGCGCTGCTCAAGTACCGCCGCCGCAGGCGCCTGCCGGCCCCGGTGGAGCCGGCCCCCAACGGCTCGCACACGGGGCGGTGAGGGGGCGGCGCGGCGGCCGCCGCGAGGACGTGGAGGCCGCCCTGAGCGAGCGCTTAGAAAAGAGTCCGGCATCACACGCCACCGCGGATGACCAATCCACTACGTGCGGGTAACTTCCCAGGGAGTCCTGCCTTCCCATCCCTTGGAGCCGTGATGCCCGAAGCCGTGATCGTCTCGACCGCCCGCTCCCCCATCGGCCGCGCCTTCAAGGGGTCGCTCAAGGACCTCCGCCCCGACGACCTCACGGCCACGATCATCGAGGCCGCCCTCACCAAGGTCCCGGGCCTCGACCCGCGCGACATCGACGACCTGATGCTCGGCTGCGGCCTGCCCGGCGGGGAGCAGGGCCACAACCTGGGCCGCATCGTGGCCGTGCAGATGGGCATGGACCACCTGCCGGGCTGCACGATCACCCGGTACTGCTCGTCCTCGCTGCAGACCTCCCGCATGGCCCTGCACGCCATCAAGGCGGGCGAGGGCGACGTGTTCATCTCGGCCGGTGTCGAGATGGTCTCCCGCTCGGTCAAGGGCAGCAGCGACGGCCTGCCCGACACCCACAACCCGCTCTTCGCCGACGCCGAGGCGCGCACCGCCGCCGTCGCGCAGTCCGAGGGCGCCTCCTGGCACGACCCGCGCGAGGACGGCCTGATCCCGGACGCGTACATCGCGATGGGCCAGACCGCCGAGAACCTGGCCCGCCTCAAGGGCATCTCGCGCCAGGAGATGGACGAGTTCGGCGTGCGCTCGCAGAACCTCGCCGAGGAAGCCATCAAGAACGGCTTCTGGGAGCGGGAGATCACCCCCGTCACGACCCCGGACGGCACCGTGGTCAGCAAGGACGACGGCCCCCGCGCGGGCGTCACGGTCGAGGGCGTTTCGGGCCTCAAGCCCGTCTTCCGCCCCGACGGGCTCGTCACGGCCGGCAACTGCTGTCCGCTGAACGACGGCGCCGCCGCCCTGGTGATCATGAGTGACACCAAGGCGCGCGAGCTGGGTCTGACCCCGCTGGCCCGCATCGTCTCCACCGGCGTCACGGGCCTCTCGCCCGAGATCATGGGACTCGGCCCGGTCGAGGCGTCCCGCCAGGCGCTGAAGCGCGCCGGGCTCACCGTGGACGACATCGACCTCTTCGAGATCAACGAGGCCTTCGCCGCCCAGGTGATCCCGTCCTACCAGGACCTCGGCATCCCGCTGGACAAGCTGAACGTGAACGGCGGCGCCATCGCGGTCGGCCACCCCTTCGGCATGACCGGCGCGCGCATCACAGGAACGCTGATCAACAGCCTCCAGTTCCACGACAAGCAGTTCGGTCTCGAGACCATGTGCGTCGGCGGCGGCCAGGGCATGGCGATGGTCGTCGAGCGCCTGAGCTGACGGCCGAACCGGGCGGCCGGAGCGCTGTGTTGACCGCTGGTCGACGCAGTGTTGACGCCCCGGCCGCCACAGGTCGAACGCGGAGCGCGACGCCGAGGCCCCTGACCAGGGCTCTCCTCTCCCACAGGGTGCTCACAGCCAATCGTTCCGCGTCCTAACCGTGACCGAATCTCCCCCAGGATGTGACGTATCTCCTGCGGCAGGAGCATCAGCGCAGGTCAGCGAGGGTATGGACGTAAACCCCAGGCCCAAAGACCTGTCCATTTCGTGACGTAATGCACTGACACCAGGAGCGGGCTCACGACAAGCTGATGTAGGAAGTCGGGGAATCGTTTGAATCCGGGAGTAAGTCAGTGAGCGCCATGCCTCTTGCCCTGCTGCTGACCACGGCCGCTGCCACGGCCGTGGGCGCCGCTGCCCTGCACGCCGCCCACGGGCTGCGCAAGCAGGTGGCGGCTCTGCGCGAAGACCTGGCAGCCGCCCGTGCCGAACACCGCACCGACCACGGCGTGACGCTGCCCCACCAGGCCCGCGCCGCCGCGACCCCGGCCGCCGAGATACGGGCCGCCGTCGCCGAGGCGCTCGCCGAGGAGCGCGAGCGCGAGCTGGCCGAGGCGCGCGCCTTCTGGGCCGCGCAGGAGGCCAGGGACGCCGCCGACGCGCCCTCCCCGATGCTGGGCGGGCTCGCGGGCCTCGGTGAGGACGCCGCGTTCTTCCTGCCCCGCCAGGCGGACTTCACGGGCCTTGAGGCCGAGGCGCTGGAGATGGCCGAGGCGCTGGAGACCGCGGAAGAGTTCCCCGAGGACTCCCCCGAGCTCGCCGCGGCCCGCCGCCGCCACCCCTCGCACCCCGACTTCGTGCCGGTCCAGACGCCCGTCGTCGCCGACCACGAGGCCACGGTCTCCCGCCTGGAGGAGCTCGCCGAGGCCCGTACCGCGCTCGCGGACGTACGCCCGGGACCGCTCGGCACGCTCGACGTGTACGTCTTCGCCGACGGCACCACGCTCTGCATGACCCCGGGCCACCGCGAGACCGCGGAGCGCCTCTCGGAGGCCCTGCGCGACGGCGAGGCGCCGGTGCTGCTCGGCGGCTCCGGAGTGTCCGGGGCGTACGCGCTGACCTTCGCCTGCGGCGAGGAGAGCGTCTACATCCTCGCCGACCGGGTCATCGCCTCGCTCTGACGGCGAGGCGGGCCGGCCGGAGACCGGCTCGGCCGCGGACCGGCTCGACCGCGTCCGGCGAAGGCCGCTCCCCCCGCGTCTAGCCGAAGGCCCGCTCCTGCGCGGCTTCCACCAGCTTCACGGCCCCGTCCGGCTCCCCGCCGGGCGGGGTCTTCGCCGTCTGGAGGGCCCCGGCCAAATCCCGTCCGGCGACCACGACTTGGTCGGCGACCGCGAACAGACCGGCGTCCGGCATGACCAGGGGTTCGCGCCCGGGGAACTCGACGCGCTGCGCCAGGACCGCCAACTCCCGTGCGAGCGCGAGTCCTTCGGCGGCGGCACCGCGGCGCAGGCGGCTCTCGGGAGCGGCGCGCAGCCGGTCGGCGAAGCGGTCCACGGCCAAGATCAGGGGGTTCACATCGAGCACGCCGTGACCCTACGCGCCTCTCCCGCACTGTTGCCAATACGCGAACACTCAGGCACGGTGCAGTGAAGGACCAGTAAGCGCAATGCCTCCGGAGGCGCCGATGTCCCAAGTCTTCTCCGAAGAGACCCATCGCAACCTGCTCTCCCGCATCCCCCATTGCACCGGTCGTGAAGTGTCCGACTGGCTCCGCACCGTCGAGGAAGGCCCCTCCCTCTTCCGTTTCGAGGAGAAGGTCAGCTGGCTCCGGAGCGAGCACGATCTCGCCTATGGGCACGCCAAGGCGATCATCCACGAGTACGACCTGAGGCGAGCCGCGCGCCGGCTGCTCTAGTTCCGGGAGGAATCACTTCGCTTTCCGCGCTCCCCGCGGGAAGCACACCGCAAGCACCTCACGACACCGCAAGCACCTCACGTACGAAGGCAAGGCGAGCACCCCCGCACCACCACCACTTCGCCCCGTCGACGATCCGTCGGCGGGGCGAAGTCCTGCCCCGCGCCGCGCAGAGGACGGACCGGACGGACCGGACCGGACCGCCTTCAGTAGGTGAACTCCCTTTCCGTGCAAGGGCTTTCACCGTTTTACCTCTTGACGCTCTCGACGACGGAGAGCACAGTGACCGCGCAGCCCGTCGTTGAGAGCGCTCTCAGAGCGCTCTCTTTCCGAGAGAGGCCCCCCACATGCGCCCCACACCCCCCAGACGCGGCCCGGCCCGGCGAGCCATGATCGCCCTGGTCTCCACGCTCGGCCTCGCGGCCGCCTCCGCCGCCCTCGTCGCCCTGCCCGCCTCCGCGTCCGCCCCGCCGCCCCCGGCGGGCTGGACCACCGTGTTCAGCGACGACTTCAACGGCCCGGCAGGGGCCGGCGTGGACACCTCCAACTGGCAGTACACGACCGGCACCAGCTACCCCGGCGGCCCCGCCAACTTCGGCACCGGCGAGGTCGAGACGATGACCTCCTCCACCAACAACGTCGCCCTCGACGGCGCCGGGAACCTGCGCATCACCCCGCAGCGCGACGCCGCCGGCAACTGGACGTCGGGCCGGGTCGAGACCAAGCGCTCCGACTTCCAGCCCCCGGCCGGCGGCAAGCTCCGCATCGAGGCGCGGCTCCAGATGCCCGATGTGACGGGCGCCGCCGCCAAGGGCTACTGGCCGGCGTTCTGGGCGCTCGGCGCGCCCTTCCGCGGCAACTGGTGGAACTGGCCCGGCATCGGCGAGCTCGACATCATGGAGAACGTCCAGGGCCTCAACAACAACTGGTCCACCATGCACTGCGGCACCAGCCCCGGCGGCCCCTGCAACGAGACGACGGGCATCGGCGGCCAGAAGGCCTGCGACGGCGCCACCTGCCAGGGCGGCTTCCACACCTACGCCGTCGAGTGGGACCGCTCGGGCCCGACCGAGCAGATGCGCTTCTCCCTGGACGGCGTCACCTTCCACACCGTCAGCCAGAACCAGGTCGACGCCACGACCTGGACGAACGCCACCAACCACGGCTACTTCGTCATCCTGAACGTCGCCATGGGCGGCGGCTTCCCCGGCGCGTACGGCGGCGGCCCCGACGCGGGCACCCAGCCAGGACATCCGCTGGTCGTCGACTACGTCACCGTGCAGCAGGCAGCCGGCTCCGGCACCACCACCCCGCCCACTACTCCGCCCTCGGGCAACCGTGACGCGTACGGCACCATCCAGGCCGAGTCGTACGACCAGCAGTCCGGTGTGGTGAAGGAGACCACCACCGACAGCGGCGGCGGCCAGGACCTCGGCTCCCTCGCCAACGGTGACTGGGCGCTCTACCGGGGCGTGAACTTCGGTACGACGGCGGCCAGGCAGTTCTCCGCCCGGGTGGCGAGCGGCGCGGCCGGCGGGGTCAGCGGTCTGGTGGAGGTGCGCCTGGACAGCCGGAGCAGCGCGCCCATCGGCAGTTTCGCCGTGGCCAACACCGGCGGCTGGCAGAGCTGGCGCACCGTGCCGGCGAACATCAGCGGCGTCACCGGGACCCACGACGTGTATCTGACCTTCACCAGCGGCCAAGGGGCGGACTTCGTGAACGTCAACTGGCTCGGGTTCGGCCACTGATGAGGGGCGCGCGCATGAAGACCGTACGGCTCCTCCTGGCGGCCGCGACCACGAGCGCCCTGCTGTTCCTCGGCGCCGGCGGCGGCACGGCGACGGCCGCCTCCCCCGGCGCCGCCGACACCCCGCGGGCCGCCGACGCGGCCGGCTTCCCGATCGTGTTCCAGAACAACACCCGTGGCGCGTACGCCGACGCGCAGATCTACGTCACCGTGCTCGGCCAGATCACCCCCGGCCAGTGGTCCTACCTCAGGCCCGACGGCAGCACGGCCCACATCAACCACCTGGACGCGAACGCGCCGGGCCACCTCTCCAAGCACGGCGTGAACTACCCGAACATGTCGTTCACGCTGGCCCGGGCGGGCGCCCGGGTGCCCTCCCCGTCCTCGATCCGCGGCGGCCGCATCTACCTCTCGCTCGGCTCGCCGCTCTACATCCCGGTCTCGCCCGACGACCAGGGCTGGGGCGGCCCCGACCCGAACAACCCCTCCGACCCCAACAACGACGTCTACTACGACTGGTACGAGTACACCTTCGTCAACGGGCAGGCTGCGTACGGCGGGAACACCACCCAGGTCGACCAGTTCGGCTTCCCGATGACCTCCCGGCTGCGCCAGACCTCCAGCGGCTACGACACCACCCGCGGCATCTCCAGGACCCGCGCGCAGGTGATGTCGGCGTACGCGGCGGGTGTCGGGGCGGCCTTCAAGCCGCTGCAGTCCAGCTACCGGATCATCGCCCCGCGCTCGGCCGCCGGTTTCCCGGCGGACTACCTGACCTCGACCGTCGACCAGACCTGGAGCTACTACGCCTCCCACCCCTTCACGCTGAGCTCGCCGGGCGAGACGTTCTCCGGGCGGGTCGCGGGCGACACCCTGACCTTCACCAGGAACGGCGCGGGCCCCTTCACCCTGCACAAGCCGACCTCGCGCGAGGTCATGGCCTGCTCGGGGGCGCTCGCCTCGGGGAGCGACGAGGAGAAACGGTTGGGCGCGGAGTTCTGCGCCGCCTTCAACCGGGGCGTGGCCCAGGACACCTCGCTCTGGCACACCCCGTCCGCGTACTACCGGGGCACCGCCCCCCGGAACGACTACGCGGCCTTCTTCCACACCGTCGGCCTGGACGGCCGCGCCTACGGCTTCCCGTACGACGACATCAACGACCAGTCCTCGGTGCAGATCCTGGGCAACGCGAACCCGCCGACGGATCTGACGCTGTCGATCGGCTGGTGAACGCCCCGCACAGGGCGAGGGGCCCCGCCCGGCATCAGCCGGGCGGGGCCCCTCGTGACGTTCACCGTCCGCGGTGTCAGTCGTTGCCCTGCAGGATGGAGATCAGCCGCAGCGCCTCCAGGTAGATCCAGACCAGGGTCATGGTGAGGCCGAAGGCGGCCAGCCAGGACTCCTCGCGCGGGGCGCCGTAGGTGACCCCGTCCTCGACCTGCTTGAAGTCCATGGCCAGGAAGCAGGCACCGAGCACGATGCCGATGATTCCGAAGAGGATGCCGAGACCACCGCTGCGGAAGCCGAGGCCGTCACCGCCGCCGATCGCCGCGAACAGCAGGTTGACCAGCATGAGGATCATGAAGCCGATGGCCGCCGCCATGACGAATCCGACGAAGCGGCGGTTGACCCGGATCAGCCGGGTCTTGTAGGCGATGAGCACCCCGGCGAAGACCGCCATCGTGCCGAGCACCGCCTGCGGCACCGCGCCCGCCGACACGTACGTCGTGACGGCCGAGCTGATCACACCGAGGAAGACGCCCTCGAAGGCGGCGTACCCGAGGATCAGCGCCGGCACCGGCTTGCGCTTGAAGGACTGCACCATGGCGAGGACGAACGCGATCAGCGCGGCGCCGATGGCGATGCCGTACGACTTGCCGATGTTCGCCGAGTCGACCGGCAGGGCCAGCCAGGCCACGACCGCACCGGCGACGACCGTGCCGAGCGTGATCGCGGTCCGCGACACCACGTCGTCGATCGTCATCACGCCGGAACGGGCGGGGGCCTGCGGGGCGCCCTGCTGCGTGTCCTGCTGGGCGTACGGGTTCGTGGCGTACGGGTTCGTGGGCGCCTGCGCGTACGGGTTGCCCCCGGCCTGCGGCTGCTGCGCGGTGTTGAAACCGGCGTAGCCGTTGTCGCGGCTGAACCCCCGTCGCGAGAAGACCGGGTTGCTGCTCCTCATCTCACTCCTCCATGGCCACCGTGCGCGGCCTTGTCCTCAAGGGTAATGGGCACGCAAAGAAACCGACGTACTGCCTAAGGAGGATCTTCACCTGGGAAGGAGGGGGGTGCAAGGGTCCGACACCCCGACGCGCGGGACGCCGGAGCCTGCGTGGTGCCCGGAGCCGGACTCGAACCGGCACGGCCCGAAGGCCAGCGAGGTTTAAGCTCGCCGTGTCTGCGTTCCACCATCCGGGCAAGGGCGCGCGGCTCCGCGTTTCGCGGGACGAGCCTAGCCCGGCGCATCCCCCGAACAGCGGAACAACCACCCGATGTTGTCTTATTTTATTGACGCCTGAGGGTGCGTCAGCACAGTTCAAAGCGGTGTTGGCACATGCCGGAGGCGGTTGGCAGGGCGTCCGGGGTATCCCGATATACGAACGCGGAATGACGGAAAGTCGACGCCTCGTACCGCTTCCACCCTGACGCTGGCACGGCTCGCGGGAGCCCGACCGGAGCGCTGGTGGAGTACTCCTCGGGCCGGGCCGCGTCTCAGGGGTGCCGTCATACCTCAGGAGGAGTGCGGGGGCCCTTTCGTCCGACTCAAGGGGGCCGACGAACGGGTACAGGGACTGACGATCGGGCGCCGGGCGGCAGGAAGGATGGAGAAGTCCCCGAAGCCGCACCGACAGGAGTTTCTCCGTGACCACCACCCCCACCGCACACCGCGCCACCGCGGTGGCCGCCCGCGCCGTCGAGCTGTCGAAGGTCTACGGCACGGGCGAGACCCAGGTGGTCGCGCTCGACCAGGTCACGGTCGACTTCCGGCAGGGCGAGTTCACCGCGATCATGGGCCCCTCGGGCTCCGGCAAGTCCACCTTGATGCACTGCGTCGCGGGTCTGGACTCCTTCAGCTCCGGCTCGGTCCGCATCGGCGAGACCGAGCTCGGCTCGCTCAAGGACAAGCAGCTCACACAGCTGCGCCGGGACAAGATCGGCTTCATCTTCCAGGCGTTCAACCTGCTGCCCACACTGACCGCCCTGGAGAACATCACGCTCCCCATGGACATCGCGGGCCGCAAGCCGAACAAGGAGTGGCTCGACCAGGTGATCTCCATGGTGGGGCTGGCCGACCGGCTCGGCCACCGGCCCACCCAGCTCTCCGGCGGCCAGCAGCAGCGCGTCGCCGTGGCGCGCGCGCTGGCCTCCCAGCCGGAGATCATCTTCGGCGACGAGCCCACCGGAAACCTCGACTCGCGCTCCGGCGCCGAGGTCCTCGGCTTCCTGCGCAACTCGGTGCGCGAGCTCGGGCAGACCGTGGTGATGGTCACCCACGACCCGGTCGCCGCGTCGTACGCGGACCGGGTCATATTCCTGGCCGACGGGCGGATCGTCGACGAGATGCTGCAGCCCAGCGCGGACGGGGTGCTCGACCGGATGAAGGCGTTCGAGGCGAAGGGCCGCACCAGCTGACCCCGAGCCGCCGGGGGCCCCGCCCCCGAACCCCCGCTCGGGGCTCCGCCCCGGACCCCGTTCGCGCCTGAACGGCGCTCGTCCTCAAACGCCGGACAGGCTGTAGGTGCCCCAGCACCGGCACGGCTCACACTCCCCAGGACTGAGAAACCCCATGTTCAAGACCGCCCTGCGCAACGTGCTCGCGCACAAGGCCCGGCTGTTGATGACGGTGCTCGCCGTCATGCTCGGCGTCGCCTTCGTCTCCGGCACGCTCGTGTTCACCGACACCCTCGGCAGCGCCTTCCGCAACCAGTCGTCCAAGAGCTACGACAAGGTGGCCGTCGCCGTCACCACGTACGCCAGCCGGGACGACACCGAGCGGGAGGCCGGTGTCAGCAAGCAGACCCTGCAGAAGATGGAGCGGCTCGACGGGGTCGCCTCGGCCACCGGCCGGGTGGACGGCTTCGCCGGTGTGGCCGGCACCGACGGCAAGCTGATCGGGCAGGGCTGGGCCAACAAGGGCGGCAACTTCGCCCCCGGCAAGGACGGCAAGGACCCGGCGTACACCTTCGCCCAGGGCTCGGGCCCGGTGAAGGACGACCAGATCGCCCTCGACAAGGACACCGCCTCCAAGGGCGAGTACCACGTGGGCGACAGCGTGCGGGTCGCCACCAACGGGCCGGTCAAGACCTACCAGCTCGCCGGCGTCTTCACCACCGAGGACGGCGCGGTCAACGCGGGCGGCAGCCTCGTCCTGTTCGACACCGCCGTCGCCCAGAAGCTCTACCTCAAGCCGGGCTACTTCCAGAACGTGAGCGTGGCCGCCGCCCCCGGCGCCGACGCCCAGAAGATCCTCGACGAGGTCAAGCCGCTGCTCCCCAAGGACGCCGACGCCAAGACCGGCAAGGCGCTCGCCGACCAGGAGGCCAAGGACATCGAGAAGGGGCTGAGCGGCCTCAACCAGATGCTGCTCGTCTTCGCCGCCATCGCGCTCTTCGTCGGCATCTTCCTGATCTCCAACACCTTCACCATGCTGGTCGCCCAGCGCACCCGTGAGCTCGCCCTGATGCGCGCCGTCGGCGCCTCGCGCGGCCAGGTCCGCCGTTCGGTGCTGGCCGAGGCGCTGGTGGTCGGCATCGTCGCCTCCGTCATCGGGTTCGCGCTCGGCGTGGGCCTGGCGAGCGGACTGCAGTCCGCCATCGGCATGTTCGGTGCCAAGATGCCCGCGGGCCCCCTGATCATCTCGGCCACGCCGGTGATCGCCGCGCTCGCCGTGGGCATCTTCGTCACCGTGGTCGCGGCGCTGCTGCCCGCCTGGCGCGCCGCGAAGATCCCGCCGGTCGCCGCGATGAACAGCGTGCACGGCGTGGCCACCACCAAGTCCCTGGTCGTACGGAACTCCATCGGCGGCGTCATCACCCTCGCCGGTGCGGCCGCCGTGGTGGCCGGTGCCGCCGCGGGCAAGGACGGCAAGGTGATCATCGGCTTCGGCGCCTTCCTCGCCCTGGTCGGCATCATCATCCTGATCCCGCTCCTGTCCCGCCCGATCATCGCCCTGGTGCGCCCCGCCCTGAGCAAGGTGTTCGGCGTCTCCGGCAAGCTCGCCAGTCAGAACGCGGTGCGCAACCCGCGCCGCACCGGCGCCACCGCCTCCGCGCTGGCCATCGGCCTCACCCTGGTCACCGGTCTCTCGGTGCTCGGCGTCACGCTGGGCACGGCCATCGACAAGATGACGACCGACAACATCAAGGCCGACTACATGGTCCAGATGGCGGCCGGCGGCTCCGGGCTCGACAAGGACGTCCTGTCCGCGCTGCGCAAGGCGCCCGGCGTCTCGGCGGTCTCGCCCAAGCAGTCCTCGTACGTCAAGCTCGGCGGCATCGACGAGTCGGTGGCCGGTGTGACGCCGGGCGACATCGAGAAGGTCATCAGCGTCGAGACGGTGTCCGGCTCGCTCGCCACCCTCGGCCAGGGCCGGATAGCCGTCGACGACAAGACCGCGGCCAAGCACGGCTGGAAGCCCGGCTCCCAGCTCCCGGTCGAGTTCAGTGACAAGAAGAAGGGGCAGCTGACGATCGGCGCGACCTTCAAGGAGAACGAGTTCCTGGACACCGTTCTCGTGCCGACCACGCTGCTCGCCCCGCACGACCCCCAGCCCTACATCCCGCAGGTCTTCGTCAAGACGGACGGCGGCGCCACGAGCGCCAACGAGAAGGCCCTGGTCAGCGCGCTCGGTGACAACCCGGCGATCAGCATCATGGACCAGCAGGACATCCGCAACGAGTTCGGCGGCATGATCAACACGCTGCTCAACATCATGTACGGCCTGCTCGCGATGGCCCTGCTCATCGCGGTGCTCGGTGTCGTCAACACCCTCGCGATGTCGGTGTTCGAGCGCCAGCAGGAGATCGGCATGCTGCGGGCGATCGGCCTGGACCGCGGCCGGGTCAAGACCATGATCCGCCTGGAGGCCGTCGTCATCTCGCTGTTCGGCGCGGTGATCGGCGTCGGCCTCGGCTCCTTCCTCGCCTGGGCCATCGGCCAGACGATCAAGGGCTCCATCCCGAACTACGCGCTGGTCATGCCGTGGGACCGCATCGGCATCTTCCTGCTGCTCGCCGCCCTGGTGGGCGTGCTCGCCGCGATGTGGCCGGCCCGCAGCGCCGCGCGGCTCAACATGCTCACCGCGATCAAGACCGAGTGAATGACGCCGCCAACTCCGGTTGGCGTGAGGGAAGTTGAAGGGCCCCGGGAGATCTCCTCCCGGGGCCCTTCGGCGTCGCCGTACGGCCGGGCTCAGTTCCAGGTGCGGGCCCGCAGCGGCATGCCCGAGGCGCCGCCCTCCGGGGTCTTCACCGCCAGGATCTGATTCACCCCGATCCGGTTGCGCTCGAAGGAGAGCGCCGACGCGGCCATGTAGAGCCGCCAGATCCGGGCCCGTCCGGGGCTGGTCAGGCCCACGGCCCGCCGCCAGTCGGCCTCCAGGTTGACCACCCACTGACGCAGCGTCAGGGCGTAGTGCTCCCTGATCGGTTCGACGTCGCGAGCCTCGAAACCGGCCTCCTCCAGAGTGGCCAGGGTCCGGCCGACCGGAGCGAGTTCACCGTCGGGGAAGACGTACTTGTCGATGAACTCGTCGATCTCGTAAGCCGATTCGTCGCGTTCGGGACGCCGCGCGATCTGGTGGTTGAGCAGCCGCCCGCCGTCCTTCAGGAGGGCGTGGAGGATGTCCGCGTACTCCGCGTACCGCACCGAGCCGACGTGCTCGGCCATCCCGATGGAGGAGATCGCGTCGAACGGACCGTCCTTGACGTCCCGGTAGTCCTGCACCCGGATCTCTATCCGGTCGGTGAGGCCCTCCTCGGCGATGCGCTTGCGGGCGTACGCGGCCTGCTCGCGCGACAGCGTGATGCCGACGACCCGGGCGCCGTACTCGCGGGCGGCGTGGATGGCCATCGAGCCCCAGCCGCAGCCGACGTCCAGCAGCCGGTCGCCCTCCTTGAGGGCCAGCTTGCGGCACACCAGGTCGAGCTTGTCGCGCTGGGCGTCCTCCAGGGTGGCGTCGGGGCTCTCCCAGTAGGCGCACGAGTAGACCATCGAGGGGCCGAGCACCAGCTCGTAGAAGTCGTTGCCGACGTCGTAGTGGTGACTGATCGCCTCTTTGTCGCGGCGCCGGGTGTGCAGCCGCCCGGTGCGGCGGCGCATCTCCTCGGCGGGCGGGGCCGGCGGAGGCAGGGCACCGCCCAGTCTGAGCAGCGCCTTGGCGGCGGCGCGGAGTCTGGGGTCGCGCACCGGGTGCACGGAGTCCTTCGGGTCGCCGCCGCGCTCCCAGATCAGCCCGGACAGCCGGTCGAGGGCCGCGTAGAGATCGCCCTCGACGTCGATCTCGCCGGCCACCCAGGCGCGGGCCAGGCCCAGTTCGCCCGGCTTCCACAGCAGTCGGCGCAGGGCGCGCCGGTGGCGCACGACGAGAACCGGGGCGCCGGGCGGACCCGCCTCGCTGCCGTCCCAGGCCCGGATTCGCACCGGGAGGGCCTCCCCCAGCAATGCCTCGGCAAGAGCGGTCAGCCGCAGCGCCGCGTCGGCCATCGCGCACACCTCCGTACCTCGCAGAAATGTCTCAGCACCCTGGACAACAGTGCCCGGGCGCGCGGCAATCCCGCTACCGCGCAGGGGAGTGACAGGATGGCTGTATACACCATCTTCTTGGCCGGAAACCGCCCCTGTCCTGATTTCCACGGCCACGGACACCCCCGGCCCGGCCACCTCGGACCCCGGCCACCGCGGACCCGGGCCGCCGGGCTCCCCAATCGTCCCGGGCACGCCGAAGGGGCCGCCCGCACCACGGATGGCGGACGGCCCCTTCGGGGTAACGCTGGTGGAGCTAGGAGGCCTTGGCCTTCTGCTCGGCCTTGTCCTCGGTCTTGACCGCGGGAGCCGGGGCGGGCTTGGCCGCCTCGTAGAACTCCTCGCGCGGGGTCTCCATGGCGCCGAGGGAGACGACCTCACGCTTGAGGAACATCGCGAGCGTCCAGTCGGCGACGACACGGATCTTGCGGTTCCAGGTCGGCACGGCCAGACCGTGGTAGCCACGGTGCATGTACCAGGCGAGACGGCCCTTGAGCTTGATCTTCATCTTGCCCATGACGATCATCGCGACGCCCTTGTGGAGGCCGAGACCGGCCACCGCACCCTTGTTGGAGTGCGAGTACTCCTTCTGCGGGAAGCCCCGCATGCCGGAGACCACGTTGTCGCCGAGGACCTTGGCCTGACGCAGCGCGTGCTGGGCGTTCGGCGGGCACCAGGCGTTCTCCACGCCGGCCTTGCGCGAGGCGAGGTCGGGAACCTGGGCGTTGTCGCCGGCCGCCCAGATGTAGTCGGTGCCGGTGACCTGGAGGGTCGGCTGGGCGTCCACGTGGCCGCGCGGGCCGAGCGGGAGGCCGAAGCGGGAGAGCGCCGGGTTGGGCTTGACGCCGGCGGTCCACACGATGGTGTTGGAGTCGACCTCAAGGCCGTTCTTCAGCACCACGTGGCCGTCCACGCAGGAGTCCATGGAGGTCGAGAGGTAGATCTCGATGCCACGGCTCTCGAGGTGCTCCTTGCCCCAGCGGCCGAGCTCCGGGCCGACCTCGGGAAGGATCTTGTCCGCGGCGTCGACCAGAACGAAACGCATGTCCTCGCGCTTGACGTTGGTGTAGTACTTGGCCGCGTCGCGGGCCATGTCCTCCACCTCGCCGATGGTCTCCGCACCGGCGAAGCCGCCGCCCACGAAGACGAAGGTCAGCGCCTTGCGGCGGACGTCCTCGTCCGTGGTGGAGTCGGCCTTGTCGAGCTGCTCCAGAACGTGGTTGCGCAGGCCGATGGCCTCTTCCACGCCCTTCATGCCGATGCCCTGCTCGGCGAGGCCGGGGATCGGGAAGGTGCGGGAGACCGCACCCATCGCGATGACCAGGTAGTCGAAGGGCAGCTCGTAGGCCTCGCCGACGAGCGGCGCGACCGTGGCGACCTTGCGGTCCTGGTCGATGCTGGTGACCCGGCCGGTGAGCACCTCGGCTCCACGCACGACGCGTCGCAGCGGGACGACGACGTGACGCGGCGAGATGCTGCCTGCGGCGGCTTCGGGGAGGAAGGGCTGGTACGTCATGTACGAGCGCGGGTCGACGACCGTGACGGTCGCTTCCGCGTAACGCATCTTCTTGAGAATGCGTCGCGCTGCGTACAGGCCTACGTACCCGCCACCTACTACGAGGATCCTGGGACGCTCCGTGGTGCTCATGCCATCGAGTATCCACCCGCCGATGGCCCCCTGCTCGTGCGCCCCTTCACAAGGTTCGCAGGGGGCTCTGCTACACTGCGCGGCCCACGTGACCGAGGTCATGGCGCCGGGAGGGAACCACGGTGTAGGGGAGAACGTTGTTCACCCCTCCTGAACTGGCCTCCACGGCTTCGTGCCGGGTGGACCACTGCCGTGGGAAACGTAGGCGTAACACGGCCAGCACCGTCTGGATTGCCCACGCAAGAGGCCCTCGTGCCTCGGAAAGCGGTCCTGGGACCACTTTCTTCGGCCCGAGGGCCCCAATTCCTTGTGAAGAACTTCACGAACTTTCTCGCCGGGCCCGGCCGAAAGACCCGGTGTGGGCCGCGAACGACCCCGATGCGGACCGCGATCAGGCGATCGACCAGGCGATTCCGTCCAGAATGTCGTGCTCGCTGACCACGACCTCGCGGGCGCCGGTGCGCTCCATGACGGCCTGCAGAACGAGGGCTCCGGCCCCGATCACGTCGATCCGGCCGGGGTGCAGCACGGGGATGGCGGCGCGCTCCTCGTGCGTGGACGCGAGCAGGCGCCCGGTGACCGCCGCGACCTCCTCGTAGGAGATGCGCGCGTGGTGCAGGGCGGCCGAGTCGTAGGCGCTCAGGCCGAGCGCGATCGCTGCGACGGTGGTGACCGAGCCCGCGAGACCGACCAGGGTGCGCGGCTCGCGCAGCGGCACGGTCTGCTCGGCGAGGTCGAGGGCCGCCTCGATGTCGGCGCGGATCGCGGCGATCTGCTCGGGCGTCGCCGGGTCTCCGGGGTGGTGGCGCTCGGTCATCCGCACACAGCCGACGTCGACCGAGCGGGCCGCCTCGACGCCCGCGGAACCGACCACGAACTCGGTGGAGCCGCCGCCGATGTCGACGACCAAGTAGTCGTCGTCACCGTCGAGTTCCTTGGTGGCGCCCACGAACGAGAATTCGGCCTCCTGGTCGCCCGAGATCACCTCGGGCTCGACGCCCAGGATGCCGAGGACCCCGCGCACGAAGTCGTCCCGGTTCTCGGCGTCGCGCGAGGCGGAGGTCGCCACGAAGCGCAGCCGCTCGGCGCCCAGGTCCTTGATGACCGCGGCGTACTCGCGGCACGCCGCGAACGTCCGCTCCAGGGCCTCGGGGGCGAGCCGCCCGGTGCGGTCCACGCCCTGGCCGAGCCGGACGATGGTCATCCGCCGGTCCAGGTCGGTGATCTCCCCGGTGGCGGTGTCCGCGTCCGCGACGAGCAGGCGGATCGAGTTCGTACCGCAGTCGATGGCGGCGACGCGCGTCACTGGGCGTCCCCCTCGCCGCACGGCGTCACGCACGGGCCCTTCGCCCACCACTCGGGCAGCATCGCGATCGCCTCGTCGCCCAGCGGGTTCACACCCGGGCCCGCGGCGAGCGAGTGGCCGACCAGGACGTGCAGGCACTTGACCCGGTCCGGCATGCCGCCGGCGCTCGGGAAGCCCTCCAGGACCTCGATGGCGTCACGCCGCGCGATGTAGTCCTCGTGGGCCGCGCGGTAGGCGGCGGCCAGTTCGGGGTCGCTCGCCAGACGCTCCGTCATCTCCTTCATGACGCCGTTGGCCTCAAGCGTGCCGATCGCGGACGCGGCGCGCGGGCACGTCAGGTAGTACGTCGTCGGGAAGGGCGTGCCGTCCTCCAGGCGCGGGGCCGTCTCGACGACGTCCGGGTTGCCGCAAGGGCAGCGGTGCGCGATCGCGCGCAGACCGCGCGGCGGGCGGCCCAACTGCTGCTTGAAGGCGGCGATGTCCGCGTCGGTGGGCTCGGTGCGGTCGGTCTGGGGCGGGGGCGTTTCCATGACTGGGTCGGTCTCTATCGCTAGCGGTGGTCAGTTGGCGGAACGGTCGGCCTTGTCGACGCCGTCCCAGAGGTTGGAGTGCCAGGCGCGGCCGGTCGCGCCCTTGTCCTCGCGGCGCTTGTTCGCCGCGTCCGGGTCCACGACGGTGAAGCCGGTCTCGCCCGGGAACTGCATGTGCAGGTGCTCGCGGGCCAGTTTCTCGATGTACGCGTCGTCCTGGAGCCGCGCCTTCTCGTCCCGCAGCCGCTCGACGGCCTGCTGCGCGTCGGCGGCCTTGCGCTGCTGGTCGGAGATGTCGGCGCGCTGCGACACGTACTGCCGCATCGGGTAGGCGAGCGCCACGATCAGCGAGCACAGGACGAGCGCGAGCAGCGCCGCCCGGCCGGTGAGCCGGGAGCGGCGGGCCTGGCGCTTGTTCTGCGAGCGGTAGACGCGGGCCGCGGTCTGCTCGCCGAGCACCTTGAGCCGGGCCGCGGTGGAGAACCGGTCGCGGTCCCTGACCTTGGCGTCGTTGCCCATCGCTCTCGCGCCTCCCCGTTACACACGTACGTCCCCGGACACGGTACGGGACCGCGGCCGGGGACGTACGTACGACTGGCTAGGGCGTCAGCCCTTCAGCCTGCTCAGCCCTTGCTGTGCCTACTGGTTCGCAAAGCGAAACCGCGGGAAGGCGCTGCGGCCGGCGTACACCGCGGCGTCGTCGAGGATCTCCTCGATGCGCAGCAGCTGGTTGTACTTGGCGACGCGGTCCGAGCGGGCCGGGGCGCCGGTCTTGATCTGGCCGCAGTTCACCGCGACGGCGAGGTCGGCGATGGTGACGTCCTCGGTCTCGCCGGAGCGGTGGGACATCATGCACTTGAAGCCGTTGCGCTGGGCCATCTCGACGGCGTCCAGGGTCTCGGTCAGCGAACCGATCTGGTTGACCTTGACGAGCAGGGCGTTGGCGGAGCCCTCCTCGATGCCGCGGGCGAGGCGCTCGGGGTTGGTCACGAACAGGTCGTCACCGACGATCTGGACCTTGGAGCCCAGACGCGAGGTGATGGTGTTCCAGCCGGCCCAGTCGTCCTCGAACAGCGGGTCCTCGATGGAGACCAGCGGGTACGCGGAGACGAGCTCCTCGTAGTACTCGGTCATCTCGGCGGCCGAGCGGGACTTGCCCTCGAACTCGTACTTGCCGTCCTTGTAGAACTCGGACGCGGCGACGTCGAGCGCGAGCGCGATGTCCTTGCCCGGGGCGTAGCCGGCTTCCTTGATGGCCTCGACGATGAGGTCCAGGGCGGCGCGGTTGGACTCCAGGTTCGGCGCGAAGCCGCCCTCGTCGCCGAGGCCGGTCGAGAGGCCCTTGCGCTTCAGGACGCCCTTGAGCGTGTGGTAGACCTCGGCACCCCAGCGAAGGGCCTCGGAGAAGGACTCCGCGCCGATCGGGGCGATCATGAACTCCTGGATGTCGACGTTGGAGTCGGCGTGCGACCCACCGTTGAGGATGTTCATCATCGGGACGGGCAGCAGGTGCGCGTTGGGGCCGCCCAGGTAGCGGAACAGCGGCAGGTCGCTGGCCTCGGATGCGGCGTGCGCGACGGCGAGCGAGACGCCGAGGATGGCGTTGGCGCCGAGCGAGCCCTTGTTGTCCGTGGCGTCCAGGTCGAACATGGCCTGGTCGATCAGGCGCTGCTCGGTGGCGTCGTAGCCGACGAGCTCCGGGCCGATCTGCTCGATGACGGCGAGGACGGCCTTCTCGACACCCTTGCCGCCGTAGCGGTTGGGGTCACCGTCGCGAAGCTCGATGGCCTCGAAGGCACCGGTGGAGGCGCCGGACGGAACTGCAGCACGGCCGGTGCTGCCGTCGTCGAGGCCGACCTCGACCTCGACCGTGGGGTTGCCTCGGGAGTCCAGGATTTCCCGGGCTACGACGACGTCGATGGACGGCACGAGCATCTCCTTCTGGGATGTGACGCTAGATGTGACGCAAGGTGCAGGGCCACGCGGGTCGCTTCGCCTTGCGACAAGAGCCTAACCGGCTCTGGGGCTCCGGCCAGCCGAGTGCCCGCCCCATGGGACGAAAAAGGGCCCAAGGACCCGGATTCCCGGGCAAAGGACCACAACCCTACTGCTCGGTAGCGGCACCGGGTCATGGTGGCGACAGCGAAAACCCCGGCCCGGCGCGTACGGGGGAATGCGCGCCGGACCGGGGCGATCTGGGGGTGCTGCGGACTCAGCTCAGGTGCAGCTTCTGACCCGGGAAGATCAGGTTCGCGTCCTTGACGATGTCCTTGTTCAGGTCGAACACCTTCTCCCAGCCGCCCTTGACTCCATTGGCGGTGGCGATGTTGCCGAGGGTGTCGCCGGACTTGACGGTGTACTCGCCATTGCCCTGCTGGACCGGCTGGCTGCGCTGCTCGCCACGGCTGGCCGGCGCGGACTCGGTGCGCTCGGACTTCTGCGACCTCTGCTGCGGCTGGGCCTGCTGCTTCGGCTTCGAGGGCTTGGTGGCCTTCGAGGAGGAAGAGGAGGAGCCGGAGGTGTCGACGTCGGCCTTGGAGCCGCCGGACGTCAGGTTGCCGGCGCCGGCGCAGGACCAGGCACCCGGGCCCTGGATCGCGAGCAGCCGCTCGGCCGCGGCTATCTGCTGGCCCTTGGTGGCCAGGTCGGCACGCGAGGCGTACTGGGTACCGCCGGCGGCGGCCCAGGAGGAGTTCGAGAACTGAAGGCCACCGTAGTAACCGTTGCCGGTGTTGATGGACCAGTTGCCGCCGGACTCGCACTGGGCGACGGCGTCCCAGGTCGACACGGAGGCGGCGGAGGCGTTGCCGGCCGCCATCAGCGGGGCGGCGACGGCGGCACCGGTGACACCGGCCAGCGTGGCGACACGAACGGCCTTGGACGGGCGGCGGTGCTTGCCCTTGCCGGAAAGCAGCATGGAGGTTCTCCTCACCGACGCCTGCGAGGTGAGCTGTCGGGTTCGGGCGTGAGCTGCCCGGCCGAGCGTCGATGCGCCCGACTTCACCCCAAGCCGGTTCGGCAGTTCGCGTGAACTGCCGGGCCCGGCACTTACCTTGGGTCCCCCGCTCCTGCCTACGGCGCATAAGCGTCGACTGTTCCCATCGGCCGACGGCAGGATTCGGCGTGCTCGGTCGACGGGGCCCGCGGTGACGAGCGAGTCCGACGAAAACACACGCCCCGCCAATGTTCAAAGACGCACATCGGGGAGAAATCCCCCCTACTTGCCGTCACAGAAGGGATGTTTCCGCAGGTGAGGGGCGGGGCGGACGGACCGGGCAGACAGGACACGCCAGTTGGGGCGAAGAGACCCATGTCTCACTTGCACCAAACGGACATAGCCCCGCGAACTAACCCTGCTTCGGTGCCGAGTTCGGAGCCGCCGAAGCTCCTGCCACGTCCTTCAAGTCCAGGCTCTGGCCAGGCAGGATGAGGTTCGGGTCGGTGCCGATCAGCTGCTCGTTGGCGCGGTACAGGGCGGGCCAGCCGCCCTGGACCTTGTTCGCCTCGGCGATGACCGAGAGATTGTCGCCGGGACGGACGGTGTAGCCGCCGCTCGCCGCCGGGGTGTTGCCGGCCTCACGTGAGGCACCGTCACCCCGCGACGCGTGGCGCCCGGAATCCCGGGTATCGGACGAGTTGCCCGAATTGCTCGAACCACTCGTACCGGAAGGGCCCGTCGGGTCGGTCCGCCCGGCCGGGCCGTCCGTGCCGGTGCCCGCCGGGGTGTCCTTGCCGGTGGCGTCCGGCGTCGTGCCGGTGCTCCCCTCCGGCGCGGGCACCCCTCGGTGCTTGCCCGGGCTCGCCGGGGTGGACGCGGACGGCGCCGGGGACTTGGCGGTGCCGCCCGGCTGCGTGGCGCCCGGGGTGGGCGTGCCCGCGGCCGGGGTGCTCGGCGTCGCGTCGGCGTCGGGCGTCTTGGTCGCCGGAGCGCTCGGGACGGGGGCGGGGGTGTTGTCGGACGTGTCGGGCACACCCGGGTCCACGTCCGCCGAACCGCCGCCCTTGGTGAGCCCCGCGCCGCTGCCGCAGTTCGCGAAGGCCTGGGGCCCCTTGGCCGCGAGCACCTTCTCGGCCACGGCTATCTGCTGGGCGCGGCTGGCGAGGTCGGCGCGCTGGGCGTACTCGTTGCCGCCGTACGCCTCCCAGGTGGCCTGGGAGAACTGGAGCCCGCCGTACAGACCGTTGCCGAAGTCGGCGCTCCACATCCCGCCGGACTCGCAGGCGGCGACCTGGTTCCAGGTGTTCGCGTCCGCGGCGTTCGCACCGGTCGCGGCGAGCAGCGGAAGCGCGATGGCCGATCCGGTCACTCCTGCCGCGACGACGAGGGCGGGTGCCTGGCGGGGTCGACGATGCCGTCCATTCCCGGAGCGCATGCGAAAGACCTTCCGTGTGACTGCTGAGCCGAATGAACGGTGAACGTAGCCGTACTCGAACGTCCGTCACAAGTCGATGCACTGGAGATCACATAAAAGTCACAGTCCTGACGGTTCGTCAGCTCACGCCTGCGTACGCCCCTTTACCCCGGCGGCGTGAACTCGACCGGCAGGGTGCGCAGTCCACGCATGATGAGCCCGCCCCGCCAGCGCAAATCGTCAGGTTCCGCCGCGAGGCGCAGGTCAGGAAGGCGCCGCAGCAGGGTCGCGAGCGCGGTCTGCCCTTCGAGCCGGGCGAGCGGCGCACCGAGGCAGTAATGGATGCCGTGCCCGTACCCCAGGTGCTGGTTGTCACGACGGCCGAGGTCGAGCGTGTCCGGATCGCCGAAGCGCTCGGGGTCGCGGTCGGCGGCGGCGAGCACGACGAGCACGGGGTCGCCGGCGGCGATGCCCTGCCCGCCGAGCGTCAGCGGTTCGGTGGCGAACCGCCAGGTGGCCATCTCCACGGGCCCGTCGTACCGGAGGAGCTCCTCGACACCGGTTTCGAGCAGACCGGTCTCCCCCGCGTCGAGCGAACCCTGGAGCCGCTCGCGCTGCTCCGGATTGCGCAACAGGGCATAGACCCCGTTGCCGATCAGATTGACGGTCGTCTCGAACCCGGCGAAGAGCAGGATGAAGGCCATCGCGGCGGCCTCGTTCTCCGTCAGGTGCTCGCCGTGGTCGCTGGCCTCGATGAGCCGTGAGATGAGGTCGTCGCCCGGGCTCTCGCGCTTCTTGTGGATGAGCTCGGCGAGGTAGTTGCGCATCTTCTTCACCGAGCGCGCGACGCCCCCGCGGGGGCCGCCGCCGTGCCGGATCATCATGCCCGCCCAGTCCCGGAAGTCGTCCTGGTCCTCGCGCGGGACGCCGAGCAGATCGCAGATGGCGTAGATGGGCAGCGGGAAGGCGAAGTCGTGAATGAGGTCGGCCTCACCCTTGGCCGCGAACGCATCGATGAGCTGGTCGGTCAACTCCTGTACGCGGGGCGCGAATTGGGCGACCGTACGGGGAGTGAACGCCTTCGACACGAGGCGGCGCAGCCGGGTGTGGTCCGGCGGGTCGATGTTGAGCAGATGCGTCATCAGCTCGGCCTTGCGCTCACCCGGGATGCCCGTCTTGCCCTTGGCGTGGGCGGGCTCGTCGTGATGGGCCGGGTTTTTGGAGAGCCGCTGGTCGGCGAGCGCCTGCTTGGCATCCCCGTACCGGGTGACGAGCCACGCCTCGACCCCGCTGGGCAGCCGGGTCCGGTGCACGGGCGCGTGCTCGCGGAGCCAGGCGTATGCGGGGTACGGGTCGGTGGCGAACTCCCAGGTGAAGAGTTCCGGGGCGGCGGGCGTTCCGGCGGCGCCGGGGGCGTCGGAGGTGCCGGGGGCGTCGGGGGTGGGCGGCTGGTCGTGCATGGGTCCGACAGTATCCGGGCCCCTATATAGAGGGGGCGCGCGGCTGGTGGCCGTCCGGCCCCTCCCCCGGCGCCCGCTTCACGCGGGGCCCCGGCCGGCGGAACGCTCCGCCACCAGGCGCCGCTCCCGGACGCCGGCGACGTCCACGGCGTTGAGGGTGGCCACCACGGTGTGGAAGACGACGTGGCCGGTGTCGAGGGCGTGGTCCTCCAGAGCCCGGTGGACCGCGTTCCGGTCCGCGGTGATGCCGTGCGACCAGCCGCAGTCGAGGGCCACACAGTCGGAGCTGAAACCGGCTCCGCGGCCGTCGGGGCACTCGGCGATGCGCGCCAGCGCGGCCTGGAGGAGGGGGTGGCGGGTCAATTCTGGTTCCCTGACCGTGCGTTGCGGAAGGGGCCCACGCGATTCGGCGGCGGTACGGGCCGGCCGCTTCGGCGGCGGGAGGGGGCCGTCCGGGAGCGGTCGCGGGGTGAACGGCGGGACGGCCCACATCAGCGCGTCACCACGGGCGTGGAGAGGATGAGCGCCCGCTCCAGCTCGCTCGGGGTCGGGTCCCGCAGCGCGTCCGGCGGGACGGCCCACTCCCGGCCGCCGCCGGGCGGCCGGAGGCAGACGCTCCCCGGATGGGTGCCGACCACCTCCCCGATCCTGCCGGATGCGTCCACCTTGTAGCGGGTGCCGTGTGCGGGTTCGTCCTGGACCACGGTTTGCCTCCTCGATCGCTGTCGGTGCTGACGACGCTATGGGCCGCCTGCTCCGGTAGTCCATGAGGTTGCATGAGCTTGCACGCCAACTTGCCTGATTCATAGGGCTGTTGACCATGAACCTGCTGCATAGTGGTGTGTGTGCAAGTATCAGCAAGCGCCCGAACCGAGGAGTCAGCCATGGCTGTTGTGTTCATCGGTATCGACCCCGACACCGACCGGGACCACTGCCCCACCGTGTGGGCGGACGCGGGAACCCAGGAGATCCTGCTCCAGGGATGGGAACCAGACGCCGAGACCCGAGCACGATAAGGCTCTGCTCGACCGCCTTCGAGGCCGTGTGGGAACGTGCGGTCCCGCACCACCTGTTCCACGTCTGACTAGGGTCAGCTCCATGCCGTCGAACCCCTCTTTCCGTATCCAACAAGCCCGTGACATCTTGGCGGGCCGCCTGCGGGACATCCGCAAGGACGCGGGGATCAGCGGCCGGGAGCTGGCTGTCAGGTGCGGCTGGTCGGAGTCGAAGTCCTCCCGGATCGAGAACGCCAGAACCCCTCCCTCCGACGCCGACATCAAGGCGTGGTGCCGTGCTTGCGACGCCGACGACCAGGTCCCCGACCTGATCGCCGCGAACCGGCAGTCGGCGGAAGCCCACGTCGAGTGGCGGCGGCTCCAGCGCGGCGGCCTCCGCCACCTTCAGGCATCCACGGGTGACCTGTACCAGCGCACCACCGTCTTCCGGGTCTACGTGTCCGACGTCATTCCCGGGTTCCTCCAGACCCCTGGTTACGCCACCGCTCTCCTGGGTTCCATCGCCGAATTCCGCGGCACCCCCGACGACGTGAGCGACGCGGTGAACGCCCGCATGAAACGCAACGCGGTCCTGGGGAACGGTGCCCTACGGTTCCGGTTCGTCCTGGAGGAATCCGTCCTGCGGCACCGGCTGTGCGGCGCCGACACCATGGCCGCCCAGCTCGGACACCTCCTGATGACCATGGACCTGCCCCATGTCGTCCTGGGCATCATCCCGTTCGCCCGGCAACGCACGGTGTGGCCGATGCCCACGTTCACCATCTTCGACGACCACCGCGTGCACGCGGACACCCTGGATTCGGCCTCCACCCTCACCCAGCCCAGCCAGATCGAGCTGTACGAGAGGGCCTTCGACCGGCTCACCCGGAATGCGGCACAGGGCTCAGCGGCCCGCGCCCTGGTGGCGGAGGCACTGGCGTCCCTTGGATGACCCAGCGAGGCCGCCCCAGGGGTACGCCACGCGAAGCGCCCCACCCCCGGCGCCCGGACAAGGGCGACAGAGGCGGGGCCGGGACTACACGGTCAACTTGGTCGTCAGAAAAGGCCGTTGTAGATGGACCAGTCCGAGCCGACCTTGGTGCGCGGGGCATAGGGGGCCAGGGGCTGGCCCGTACCCGCGTACAGCCACAGCGCGCCCGCCGCGTCGCGGCCGAGGATGTCGGCCCGGCCGTCGCCGGTCAGGTCGCCGGGGACGAGGAGCGCGTTGTAGAGGGACCAGTTCGTCCCGACCTTGGCACGCGGCGCGTACGGGGCCGAGGCCTTGCCCGTGCCCTCGTACAGCCACAGAACGCCCGAGGCATCGCGCGCCAGCAGGTCCGGGCGCCCGTCCCCGGTCAAGTCACCCTTTCCCGAAAGGGAGTTGTACGCATCCCACCCGGCGCCGATCTTCACCCGGGGGGCGAAGGGGGCCGTGGTGCTCGTGGTGCCCTGGTACAGCCACAGGACGCCCGAGGTGTCGCGGGCCAGCAGGTCGGCCCGTCCGTCACCGGTCAGATCGCCCGCACCCACCAGCGAGTCGTACATGTTCCAGCCGGCGCCGACCTTCACGGGAGCCGTGAACGGGACGGCGTCACCGCCGCCGCGGTAGTACCAGAGCCCTCCGGCGGCATCGCGGGCGACCACGTCACCGGAACCGTGCACGGTCAGGCCCGACAGTGCGGTGAGGGCGGTGTACCCCTGCCATCCGCCGCCGACCGCCACGCGGCCGCGGTAGGGAGCGGCCGCGTTCCCCGTGCCGTCGTAACGCCACAGCGTCCCCTGCGCGTCCCGCCCGAGGAAACGGGTTCCGGTGGGAACGGGGTACGGGCTGTTGACCACGAAGCCCCCCGTCGCCTTCGGGCTGAAGGCGCCCTCGTCCGACGCCTCGAAGCGGAGGTCCGTCTCCACCTGCCAGGCGTCTACGTACGCCCCGGCCGCGAGCGTGTAGGTGATCGTGTGATCGCCGGCCGGCAGGGTGCACGAGACCGCCGGGGACGCGGCGTTGACGGGTCCCGCCGTGCGACCGCAGGCCCCCGCGGGCCCGCCGCTCACCGACGCGACCTTGAGGTCCACCGCGCTCGCGTTCCAGTCGGGCTGCCCGTACTCGGGACGGAACGCGACCGTGAGCCGGCCCGTGCTCTCGGCGTGGACGCGCACGGTGTGGGTGGCCGTCGAGGACACGGCGAGGTCCGCGGTCGTGAGGTCGAGGGAGGTCTGGGTCTGCTCGATCAGGCCAAGCCCGGCGCTTACGTCGGAGGGGTTCGGCGCCGGAACCTGATACCCGCCGACCGCGAGGAGTCGGCTGCCGGGGGTGCCGTCGACGGGGGCGATGTCGTTCAACTCGTAGGAACGGGCGTTGGGTTCCGGCGCGGTGGCACCGGACCGCTTGGTCCATGCGGTTCCGTCGTAGTGCCAGAAGACCGGCGGCCGGTCGAGCGACGAGCCGTCGCTGCCCACGGCCCAGAGCCCGCCACGTCCGTCCGGCCGGATGGCGTTCACGATGAACCCGGCGAGCTCACCCGTGACATCGTGCCAGGCGGACCCGTCCCAGTGCTCGACCCGATTGTGGACCGGCTCCGCCGAGGACTGCCCCCAGCCGGCCACGTACACGCTCGTGGCGGACTCCACCGCGATGTGGGCCATGTTGGTGTCGTCGGGCGCGGACAGCTGCGGCATGAGCGTCCAGGTCGTGCCGTCCCAGTGGTACGTCACCGGGTGGCCGCCGTGCTCGGGGAACTGCATGCCCGTCGCATAGGCGTCGTTCGCGGACAGGGCGTCGATGCCCTGGATGTCCACGCCGTCGGGCAGCGCGAAGGTCCCCCAGGCACCGCTGCCGTAGGTGTAGAGGGCGTCGCCGCCCTTGAAGAGCCTGCCGGGGACCGCCTTGATCGGCACCTCGGGCCAGGACCGGTCGAGGGCGCCCGCGGCCGGTACGACGGTCCACTTCTCACCGTCGAAGTGGACGAGGAACTGCTGGGTGCCGGTCATCCCGTAGGCCCACACGTCGTCGGCCGACGCGGCGCTGATGCCCGACCACTCCATCACCTTCGGGAGCGCGGGGTCCGCGATCGGCGACCAGGTCTTCCCGTCCCACCGCAGGAGCAGGCCGTTCATGCCGTTCGCGTCGCTCTTCCAGCCGGCCGCCCAGGCGTGGTCGGCGTCCACGGAGGACACCGACTTGAGTACGTGCGCGACGGAGCCGCTGCCCGGGGCCAGTGCCCAGTCGGGCGTCGTGACGTGGTGCGGCGACGTGGGCGGCGGCGTCGGCGGTGTGTCGGCCGCCGCCACTCCCCCGGCGCCCACAAGTGCGGTGACCAGGGCGAGACTTGCCGTGCTTATCGCGGCGACGTGTCCGGACCGTCTGAGCCCGCTTGTCTTCATGCTGTTTTCCCCTCCCGAAGGGCGGTTGCCCTGTGCCGCATGGCCGGGTCGGGTCTGCACCACGCACAGTCCACACACAGGTACGGCACGCGCGCCGCTTTCGGCGGCATGGTGCCTGAACTGTGCGGTGTTGCCCCCCTGGCCGCTCCCCTGCGGTTTGGGCAGTGTGCCATATGGGGTTGAGGGGGCGTCCAGTGAGTTTGCCCTGGCGGGGCGGGGCGTCGTGGGGCTTCCGGGGGCGCGGCCCCGAGCCCCGAGAGGCCGCCCTTTCGCCTGCGGGCCGAGCCGGCTGTTCACGCAGTTCCCCGCGCCCCCAACCCCGTCTCCGCCTGCGGACCGCGGCCGCTTCTCGCGCAGTTCCCCGCGCCCCCACCCCCCCTTTTCGGCCTCGGACCGTGGGTGGCTGGTCGCGCAGTTCCCCGCGCCCCTTCACCCCGTCGTCGTCCGCGGACCGTGATCGCTTCTCGCGCAGTTCCCCGCGCCCCTGGCAGTACCGGTGCTGGCCGGCACCAGGCATTTCAGCCTGTCCGGCGATTGAGGACGAGCGCCGTTCAGGCGCGAACGGGGTCCGGGGCGGAGCCCCGAACGGGGGTGCAGGGGGCGGAGCCCCTTGCGGGGGTTCGAGGGGCGCAGCCCCTCAGGGGGTCTGGGGCGCAGCCCCAGGGCTCAGCCGGTCCAACCCGCCGCACGGGCGGGAGGGAGGGCAAACCCCCCGGGGTCTGGGGCGCAGCCCCAGGGGCCGGGACCATCCAACCCCGGGCAACGGGCGGGCGGGTGGGCAAACCCCCCGGGCTACTCCGCCGCGCGGATCGCGACCCGGTACGCCCGCGCAGCAGCCCGCAGGGCCGCCTCGGGGTCGACCCCGGACGCCTCCGCCGCCACCGCAAGCGCGAGCAGGCGATAGCCGACCCCCTCCCCGGAGGGGAGCGGCACGGACAGGCCGGCCGTGCGGGTCCGGGAGGCCAGCTTGGCCGCCAGGGCCAGGGCCGGCTGGCCCAGCGGCACGCCGTCCGTGACGGAGGCCCGCTGCTTCTCGACCGCCTTCATGCGGAGCCAGTGCTCCTTGACCTCCTCCGGCGTATCGGCCCGCTCCGAGCCGAACACATGAGGATGCCGGTGGATCAGCTTCTCCACGATGCCGCCCGCGACGTCGTCGATGGAGAACGGCTCCTCGCCGTCCTCCTCGGCGATCCGCGCGTGGAAGACGACCTGGAGCAGCACGTCCCCGAGCTCCTCGCGGAGCTCGTCCCGGTCACCCTCCTCCACCGCCTCGACGAGCTCGTACGCCTCTTCAAGGGCGTACTTGGCGAGCCCCTTGTGGGTCTGCTGCGAGGACCAGGGGCACTCGCGCCGGATGCGGTCCATGACCTGGACGAGGTCGAGCAGGCGGGCGCCCGGCAGGTCGTAGGAGCCGGGGAGCAGTTCCAGGTCCGGCATCTGGACCCGGCCGGACCCGGCGAGCCGGGCGAGTCCGTCGGTCAGGCGCCGGTCGCCCTCGCCGGAGGGCAGGACGACCACGGTACGCCCGCCCTCGCAGGCCTCGACCAGCTCCTGCGCATCCGGCGCCGAGATCTCCACCGGTACGCCGGCCTCGCGCAGATACGGCAGTTGCGGGTGCCCGGGGTCGGGGCACAGTACGAGGTCGGCGGCGCGCAGGGTCTCCCATGCCGGCCAGGACAGCAGGCCGGGGGCCACCCGGTGGCTCGCGGTGAGCAGAACGATGCGGCCGGGCAGACCGGGCTCTTCAACAGCAGTCACCCCACGAACCTACCCGGCGGCCCAACCGATCGACGGGGTCCCCCGGCTCACCCCTCAGCCCAGCCGGTCGACGGAGCCCGGCCCACCCCGCGGCTCAGCCGGTCGACGCGGAGTCCCCTGGGGCGACCTGCTGGTCCTCGGGCGAGCCCTGCGAGGGCGCACCCTGCGGGGGCGCGGCCTGCTTGGGCTTGGCGAGCCAGGGCGCCTGGTAGTCGGCGAGCTGGATCTGGCTCGCGTTCCAGCTGCCGTAGCGCGGGTTCACATCGACACCCAGGTCCTTGGACGCCTTGACCAGGACGGGCAGCAGGTCCTGCTGCGTACGCGCGCCGATCGCGCCGGCCAGCTTCTGCTCGGTGACCTGGCGCTGGACGTACGTGTCGATCTGGTCCGGGGCGAGCCCGCCGTTGGTCAGGGCCTGCTCGCGCAGCTGGGCCTCCCCGCCGGCCTGCTGGACCATCGCGGCCCGCGCGTCCTGGACCTCCTTGGGGGTCACGCTCACCCCGGCATGCTCGGCGGCGCGCGCGAGAACCCGGTCGAAGATCATGTTGCTGAGCTTCACCTTGCCGAGCTGACCGGAGTCCTTGATCAGCTGGGCGGACTGCGGGGAGTTCTGCTGGGCCGTCCGTACGTCCTTGACCTCGGCCTGGAGCGCGGAGACCTCGATCCGCTGCCCCCCGACGACGGCCGCGGCCCCCGGATGGGCCGTACTGCCGCAGGCCGCGAGCAGTGGGCCCGCGGCGAGCAGGGCGACGGAGACGGAGAGCGCGGTACGACGGCGGCGGTGCAAAGGAGCCTCCCGGCGGAGCAGATACGTGCGGCGTGGCGACGAACCTTGCTAAGACCTTGCGGTGATCGATGTTAGGCAGTCGGCGTGGCCGGGGCCACTGATTCGACCAACGATTCGCGACCCGCATCGGTCGCGGGGGTGAAGCCGGGTGAAGCCGCGCCGTCCATTGCGTGAACTGACGTGCGGGCCCGCTGTGTTGCCACGGCGGGTCCGGCATATTCGACGGCAGCGCACAGCAAAGGACCTCGATGCCGACCCTCGAAGCCGCCCCCGCCCCACCGGTGGCCCCGGTACGCGCCCCGGCCGCCCGCCGCCCCCGTGCCCGGGCCGCCGCCCTCTCCGCACTGATCACCCTGATCTCGGTGTGCGGCGCGGACGCGGTCGCCGGGGTGATCCCGCTCGGCCCGCTCCAGCGGCACACCCGCAGCATCAACGACCTGGGCAACCAGTTCGTCCCCTTCCACGAGCACCTGTGGGACCTGCTGCACGGCCGGGCCGAGGGCGGCCTGCTCCTCAACTGGCAGTCCGGGTACGGGACTTCGTTCCTGCCCGACCTCGGCACCTACCTCAGCAGCCCGTTCGCCCTGCTCATCGGGGTCTTCCCGCGCGACCGGATCGACCTCGCGGTGTACGTGATCACCGTCCTGAAGATGGCCGCGGCGGCCGTCGCCATGACGGTACTGCTGCTCGCCCTGCGTCCGGCCGTCCGGCACCGCTGGGTGGCCGGGGTGCTCGGCGCCTCGTACGCGCTGTGCGGCTGGTCGGTCCTGGAGTCGATCTACAACCCGATGTGGCTTGACGGTCTGATCGCCTTCCCGCTGCTGTGCCTGGTCGGACACTGGGCCAGGGCCGGCCGGCGGCCGGTGCTCGGCCCGCTCGTGGTGGCGCTCGCCTGGATCGCCAACTTCTACACCGCGTACATGGCGACGATCGGGGCCGGACTCGTCCTGCTCCTCCTTCTCTCCGTGGACCGCGGCACGGACGGGCGCGGGCGGGTGCGGGCCGTGCTCGTCGCGGCCCGCTCGGTCGCGATCGGCATCGGGCTCTCGGCGCCCGTCCTGTTCACCGTCTACCTCGGAACCAAGCACGCCCATCCGGGATGGGTGCGGGAGTTCGCGCCGGTGTCCTGGCCCGACTACCTGGCCCGCACCCTGCCCGGCACGTACTCCTTCTCCTCCCCCGCCGTCTTCCTCGGCACCGGCGCGCTGCTGCTCGCCTGCGCCCTCGGTTTCCACCGCGCGGTCCCGCGCCGCGAGCGGTACGCGTGGAGCGGGCTCG
Organism: Streptomyces xanthochromogenes; assembly: GCF_014650455.1. Taxonomy (GTDB): domain Bacteria; phylum Actinomycetota; class Actinomycetes; order Streptomycetales; family Streptomycetaceae; genus Streptomyces; species Streptomyces xanthochromogenes. The sequence continues at coordinate 121,568 of NZ_BMUZ01000005.1, forward strand.
CCCTCGCCGTCGCGCTCTCCTTCCAGTGGAAGCCGACCCATCTGGCCTGGCACGCCTTCGTCACCCCCAACGGCAGCCCCTACCGCCAGACGTTCGTGCTGTGCGGCATCCTCGTCATCGCCGCCTGGATCTGCCTCTCGTACGGAATCCCCGGGCGCCGCGCGCTGCTCGGCGGGGGCGGTGTGCTCGCGCTCATCGCGCTGGGCGCGGCCTTCAGCGAGCTGGTCTCGGCGTGGACCTATCCGCTGCTCGCCCTCGGGGTCGCGGCGGCCGTCGGCGGCCTGCTCCTGGCACGGCCCGGCCGACGCGGGCTCAGCCTCCTCGCACTCGTGCTGCTCGCCGGGGCGCAGATCGCGCAGGCCGGTGTGACGGTCGCGTACGGGGACAAGGAGCGGGCCACCCGCATGGACGGCTATCCCGCCTGGGGCGACGAACACACGGCGCGGGCCGCCCTGGAGGCGGACGCCTCCGGCTGGCCCGCCTACCGCACCGACCCCGGCCAGCGCCAGATCACCAACAACGACCCGCTGCTGCTGGGGGGCGAGGGCGGGGCGTACTACTCCAGCCTCACCCCCGAGGTCCTGAACCGTACGATGACCGCGCTCGGCGGCGGGTGGACCTCGCGGGGGCGGGCCCTGCAGAGCCTGGACAACCCGGTGACCGATGCGATCTTCTCCGTGGGGGCGCGGGTCCGGGTCGCCCAGAAGGGCGGCCCCCCGGGGCTGGTCCGGGCCGGTGCGACTCCGCCGCTGGTCACTCTGCGGCCGCCCGGCGCGGAGCCGGTGTACGGCAACAACCCTTTCCGTAACCAGGAGTTGCTGCTCGGCGCGCGGGTCTATACGACCCGCACCCTCGCGCAGGGGTGCCCGGCCGGGACCGACATCTTCCTGTGGGCTCCGGAGCAGTTCGGCACGGCTCGTCTGGGCGACGGGCCCGTGGTCGAGATGCGCGGCGGCGCGCCCAGCCGGCGGGCCCCGCTGATCCCCTTCGGCCCCTCGGCGGGGCCGGGCCCGGCCTCCCGGATCACCCTTGCCCCCGCCAACCGCCATGCGGAGCTCGGCTGCCTCGACCGGGCCGCACTCACCCGGGCGGTGGCGGGCCTTCGCGCCACCGGCGCGACCCGGGTCACCGTCTCGGACAGCTCTGTCCATGCGGAGCTGCCTTCCGGGGCTTCGGGTACGGCGGTGTTCGCGATGCCCCGCATCGCGGGCTGGACGTGCGGGGTGAACGGCTCGGCACCGACCCCGGCGGCCGACCATCTGGGCCTGGTCGCGGTGCCGTTGCCCTCCGGGGCGCGGTCGGTGGACTGCGACTTCCGCCCGCCGGGGCTGCGTTCGGGAACGTGGGTGGGAGGGGCTGCCCTGCTCGCCCTCGTGGGAGTGGCGGGGTGGGGGCGGGTGCGACGCCGCTTCTCCTCGCGGGGGGATTAGCCCCCACCCCGCCCCTCCCCGAGACCCTCCGGGGGTGGTGAACTGGCCAGGGGGGGACCCCCTGACAGGCTGAAAGTGCCCCAGCACCGGAGCTTGAGGGCGCGAGAACCGGCGCGAACACCCCCACGCTCCGCAACCCAAGACGGCCCCCAAGGGGCGCGGGGAACTGCGCGAACGCCCCCCACCGCCCGCGGACGACAGCGGGCTCAGGGGCGCGGGGAACTGCGCGAACGCCCCCCACCGCCCGCGGACGACAGCCGGCTCAGGGGCGCGGGGAACTGCGCGAACGCCCCCCACCGCCCGCGGACGACAGCCGGTTTAGGGGCGCGAGGAACTGCGCGAACGGCCCCCACGGTCCGCAGATCAGGACGGGTTTCAAGGGGCGCGGGGAACTGCGCGAACGGGCACCCCGGGCCGGGGCCGAGGGCGGGCGGGGCCGCGCCCCGTGGGGCGGAACCGTCAGGTGCCCCGGAGTTCGCGTTGGTGGGCCAGCGCCCGCCGCAACTCCGCGGGAAAGGGGTGCTGAGGACCGTAGACCCGCTCCGCGTCCCACAGCAGAGCCTGCCCGTACTGGTGGGCCGCCCCGTGGTCGCCCACCGCGAGCAGCAGATGGCCGATCCGGTGGCGGACCGCGAACGGGCGGGCCGGGTCCGTCACCCCGTACAGGGACTCGAAGCCCGGCAGCACCGCCCGGTACTCGGCGAGGGCGGACGCCGCCTCGCCCAGCTGCTCCAGGCACTGGGCCACGTCGTGGCGGAAGTCCAGCGCCTGGGCGTCCCCGCCCCCCGCCTCCGCCGCGCGGTCCGCGGCGAGCCGGCGGAGCTCGGGCAGGGCGCGCCGGTACTGCCCGTCGTCCATCAGCGTCGCCGCGTACTGCTTGCGCAGAATCCGTACCACCGGCGAGCGTTCACCGTGCTCGGTGGCCGCCGCGGGCAGGATCGAGCCGAGGATGTCGACGGCCTGGGTGATGCGGCCCTCGCCGAGCAGCCGCTTGACCTCGTCGACCGCGCCTGCCACATCGGGCCGCGGCGGAGCGGGCGGAACCGCCGGCACCGGCGGGGCGGTGGTGACCCGGTCCGGCCAGGGCGCGTGCGGGCGCAGGAACGGGCGGGTCGGATCGAGCGGCCGCGTGGGGCCCGGCCCGCCCCGCGCCGGCAGGAGCGGCACCAGCGCCTCGTACACCTCCTGCGCACAACTCGGCCTGTCCTGCGGGTCCTTGGCGAGCAGTCGCAGCACCAGCGCTTCGAGCGGCTCGGGCACCTCGGGGCGCAGCCTGCGGACCGCGACCGGCGGCTCGTACAGGTGGCGGTGCAGCACGCCGAGCGCGGTGGAACCCGCGAACGGGACGTCCCCGCTGAGCAGTTCGTGCAGCAGAACGCCGAGGGCGTACAGGTCGGTGTACGGGCCGACGGCCCCGCCCATCGCCTGCTCGGGCGCCATGTAGGCGGGCGAGCCGATGGGTGAGCCGGTGTGCGTGAGGCGGGTCGTGTCCGAGTCCAGGACGGAGGCGACGCCCAGGTCGAGGACGGTCAGCGTGCCGTCGGGGCGCACCATCACATTGCGCGGCTTGAGGTCGCGGTGGACGATCGGCACCGCGTGCACGGCCGAGAGCACCGCGCACAGCTGGGCGGCGACGGCCACCGTCCACGGCCACGGGTAGGGCTCGTGCTCGGCGAGGTGGTCGGCGAGGTCGGAGCCCTCGACGTGCTGCATCACCAGGTACAGGTCGTCGCCGTCGCTGCCCGCGTCGTGCACGGTGACGAGCCCGGGGTGGTCGACCTGCGCGGTCACCCGGCACTCGCGCACGAAGCGGCGGCGCAGCTCCTCCGCGTCCCCTCCCGCACCCCCGCCCGCGACCCGGTCGGGCCGCAGCAGCTTCACCGCGACCCGGCGGTCCAGGCGTCGGTCGTACGCCGTCCACACTTGACCCATGCCACCCTGGCCGAGCAGCGCCGCCAGCTCGTAGCGTCCGGCGACGACCCGCCCCACGGTCATCGGCCCTCGCCCTGGGTCCCCTTGCGCAGGTACTGCGACAGCTCGTCCAGCTCGGCCCTGACCTGGTCGATCCTGGGCGCTGCCGGGGGGTGTTGGGTGTGCGGCTGCGGCGGAGCCGGGGGCCCGGCCGGTACCGGGGTGTCGGCGTACGGGTTCGCGTAGGGCCCGAACTGCGGGGCCGTGGCGCCCGGTATGTGCGGTGGCGCGTACCCGTGGGGCGGGTAACCGGCGTACGGGTACGGGACGGGCGTCGGCGCGGAGGCGTGCCGGATGTCGGCGTACAGGAAGAACGCGGTGCTGGCCACGGCGAGGCCGAGCAGGCCGGTCATGCCGACGTCCATCCGCCAGTCGTACTCGTCGGGCGCGCTCATGACGTAGCCGAAGAAGAAGACGAACACGGCCAGGGCGACCCAGAACAGCACCCAGTGCGCCCGGCGCCGGGTCACGATCGCGAGCCGCAGCAGTGCCGCCCACGACAGCATGCCGATGCTGAGCAGCGGCAGCAGCGCGAACAGCACGCGCAGCGCGATCTGCCCCGCCCCCGAAGGGCGTGGCTGCGGCGGTCCATAGCCGGGGCCGTGCATCGCTGCTCCTGGAACTGGGACGGGACGGGACGGAGGACATGAGCTCAGTGCCATGAGCGTATACACCGGCGCCGACAACGTCCCCCGCGATCCCCCGGCCGGTATCCAACCGTCATCCCGGGTCGGCCGCGCCCACTGTCCGCACCGTCGTCCCGGGTCGGCCGCGCCCGCCCTTCGCAGGGTCTACCCCCGTCGGCCGCGCCCGCCGTCCGCACCGTCGCCCGGATCGACCGTGCCGTCCGTCAGGCCGTCGTGCAGGCCTTGGACGAGCTGCTCGCCGAGCCGTCCCGCGAGCCTCAACGCGTCCTCGAACGCGGCGAGTTCACGAAAGCGCCTGCCGTAGCGGCGCTGTTCGGCGAGGGGCAGCCGGGGCAGCTGCAGCCTGCGCACATCGAGCCGGGAGGCGGTGGTGGCGTGGCTGCTGGCCTGGCGGTTGTTGGCGGTGCCGCGCAGATATCCGGCGAGGAACCACGGGTCGAGGGCTCCCGGGTCGGGCCGCAGGAGCTGGAGGTTGCGGCCGAGGGCCGCGCCCGCGCCCGCCTCGTCCACGACCCGGGCGACGGTGCCGCCGCCGAGTACGGGCACCACGACATCACCGGCCCGCGTCAACACCGGTTCCTCCGCGGGCCCTTCGGGCAGGGTGCCCGAGGGCGCCGTGCCGGCCAGCACGTCGTGTTCGGTGAGGACGACCGGCCCGGGCCCGGTGCCGGCGCCGCCCGAGCGCAGCACCAGGGCGCCCGCGCGGGCGAGTTCACCGACGGTGGCCAGCTGGCGGCGGGCGCCCTCGCCCGTGGTGGGCGCGGCGGGCGACGGGGTCAGCTCGGCGGTGCGCCGCAGGGTCTCGGCGAGGCGTTCGCGTACGTCGTCGAGCGCGGCGGTGCCGCCTTCGGCTGCGGGCGGCGGCAGATGGCGGGCCGGGGCGAGGTCGACGTCGTCGTCGAGGAGTTCGATGACGGGCACCGACCGACTGACTCCGGGCCGTTCGGCGACCGTGCCGTCGCGGTCGAAGGGGGCCCAGGCGTCGAGCACCGCGGACCGCAGGGCGCCCCAGGGCAGCCGGTCGCGGCCGCCGTCCACCGCGACGCCTTCGATGCCGGCGGTGTCGACCAGGAGCAGTTCGGGGGCGCCGCGCAAGGTGGTGTCCGGCTTGCGCAGCACCCACAGGTGCAGCGGGATGCCGTACGGGGGCGCGGCCCCGGCGGGCAGCGCGACGACCGCGCGCAGCGCGCCCCGGCGCAGCAGGTCGGCGCGGATACGGCGCCCCGAGCGGCGGGACGCGGCGGCGGGCGGCATCAGGAGCACGGCGGTGCCCCCCTCGCGCAGCCGGGCCAACGCGTGCTGCACCCAGGCGAGTTCGGACTCGGTGCGGGCCGGCAGACCGTACTCCCAGCGCGGGTCGTAGGCGAGTTCGTCATGGCCCCAGGCCCGCTCGTTGAAGGGCGGGTGGCACAGCACTGCGTCGGCGGCGAGGTCGCCGAAGGCGTCCGCGCGCAGCGAGTCGGCGGCCTCGGTGCGGATGGCGGCGGAGCCCGCCAGGGCGAGCCGGAGCCCGGTGAGCGCGGCGAGGTCGGGGTCGGTGTCCTGGACGTGCAGGGCGGTGGCGCCCCGCAGTGCGGACAGCAGGGTGCCGGTGCCGCAGGCCGGGTCGAGCACGCTCGCCGCGGGCCCCGCGAGTGCGGCCATCAGCGTCGCGGGGCCCGGCGGCGTGAGCGTGTACTGACGGGGGTTGGCGTCGAGATGGCGGCCGAGCAGGAACTCGAAGGCGGCCTGGGCACCATCCTCGTCGGCGAGCTCGGCGGCGCCGCGCAGGAGGGGCAGGGAGACGGCGAGCCCGACGGCACCGGGGCCGTTCACGAAGTGGCTCCGACCGGCCCGGCCGCCCTCGGCCCCGCCGGAACCGTCTCCTCGTCCGCCGAACCGTTCCCCCAGCACCCGCTCGACAAGCTCGGCCAGGGGCGCGGCGAGGGCCGCGTCGTCGAGCGCGGCCAACTCCCGCCACCGGTGCGGGTGTTGCTGTGCGGCGAGTAGGGCGCACCCCACGTGGACCAGGGCGGTGACGGCTCCCGCGGGGTGACCCGAGAGCTGCTGCCACACCCGTTCGCGCAGCGGCACCTCGGCCAACTTGCCCTGGGCGTGCAGCCATTGCTCGACCTCGTGCAGCGCGAAGGAGGGGCTGGTCTCGGTGCCCCCGACCGGCTTGGGGAAGTCGGCGTGCCTGCGGCGCCAGTTGCTGACGGCGGCGCGGCCCACCCCCGCGAGCCGCGCGATGGTGGCGGCGGTCACCTCTGCTGCGTGCTCCGGCACCTGACTGCTCCCCTCGTTGCCGTGTCACCGACCCTACCGAACAACACCGGAGCACTCCATTCACATCGTGAACGTTCGCAGTTCCGTGAACAGTGTTGACTCGGTTCACGGAACTCTGCTCTGATGTGCCCGGGCCCGCCACCTGCCGGCGCACCCGACCCGCCTCGCTCTACCGCCCTCAGGGGGAGTTCACGCCATGCGCCGCCGCACGATCGCCACCACCACGGCCCTGTTCACCTGTGTCGCCGCCATGGCCCTGACCGCCTGTTCGGGCTCCGGCTCGGGTTCGGACTCCGGTTCGGGTTCGGGTTCGGGCGCGTCCAACGCGCCGTCCGCCGCCAAGACTCCGGCCGCCGCGAAGGGCCCGTACGCCGACCTCACCGGCGGGCAGATAGTCACCAACTCGTTCCGGGCCACCCGGCAGGCCGGTTCGCTGCACCTCAAGGCGAAGATCGCCGACGCCAAGGAGGGCCCCAGCACGATGGACCTCTCCATGGACCACAAGGGGGACTGCACCGGCACCATGGGCCAGGGCAAGGACACCATCAGGATCATCAAGACCGGCAAGGTCATGTACCTGAAGACGCGCGACTCGGGCAACAAGTGGGTGAAGACGGACACGACGTCCGCGGACACCAAGGAACTGGCTTCGTCCTGCGACCTGAACAGCTTCCTGGACAGCTTCAAGGGCGACGACACCGACACCGAGGCCAAGAAGGGCGCGACCACCACGGTCGGCGGCCGAACCGCGATCGCGCTCACCGAGAGCGACGGCGCCGAGCACTACACGATCGACGTGGCCACCACCGGCAAGCCCTACCTCCTGAAGATGGTCACCACGGGCGGCGACAGCCCCGGCACCATGGAGTTCTCCCAGTTCGACCAGCCGATCCACGCGGTCGCCCCGCCGAAGTCCGCCGTCATCGCCGGCTGACACGCAGCTGACGGATCGTCACGCCTTCCGGCGGCTCACCCCGCCGGAAGCTTCTGGTCGCGGCACCCGTCCAGAACCGTCTTCATCGCCGACTTCTCCGCATCGGTCAGCCACACGCCGTACTTCTTCTTCACGGCCACCTGGTCCGCCACGTACGTGCAGCGGTACGCCTTGTACGGGGGAAGCCAGGTCGCCGCGTCGCCGTCGCTCTTGCGGCGGTTGGCGCTCGCGTCGACGGCGATCAGGTTGAGCGGGTCGTTGGCGAAGGCGGCCCTCTTCTGCTTGTCCCACTGCTGGGCGCCCTTCTGCCAGGCGTCCGAGAGCGCCACCACATGATCGATGTCGATCTTGCTGGCGCCACGCTTGAAGGTGATGGACTCCCCCGTGTACGGGTCGTGCACGAGCGTCCCCGACGTCACGTCGCACTTGTCCTTCAGCTTCACGTCCTTCAAGTCCCGCTTCAGTATGTCCTCGCGGGTCTCGCAGCCGTTGTGATCGGTGTCCGTCCAGCCCTTGCCGAACTGGTCGCGGGTGTAACCGGTCTTCGGCGCACGCCCCTTGACGGGAAGCGCGTCGACGGCGGCGAGCGCGGAACCGGCCGCACCCTTGGGGCCGGGGGCACCGCTCTTCCCGGTCCCCACGTCACCCCCGCAGCCGGTGAGCACGAGGGACGCCGCGAGGGCGGTCACGGGCAGGGCAATTCGGTACATACGCATCAAGGCGGGCCGTCCTGGCAGCAGTTGGCGGAACCTCGCAATCGTAGGTACTCCTACCCGGCATGCCGCGGGTCAACGGTCCCGAAAGGGACAGCCCTCCGCCCTTGATCAGCCCGGCTCGACCGGCGCACGGGCCCGGGCGCGGATCCCCGCCGACGGGCGCCGGGAGCGCCCGGACGCGCGAAGGGCGGGCGGCACCGATGGGAGCCGCCCGCCCTTCGCCCCGTACACCTACGCCCGGCTCAGGACCCCGGGATGGTCCCGACGCCTACATCTCAGGACCCCAGGATGGTCCCGACGCCTACGTCTCAGGACCCCAGGATCGTGGCGAGGAACTCGCCGGTCCAGGCGAGCAGCTCCCGTCCGACGACCGGCTTGCCGCCGATCTTCCCGGCGGTCGGGCGCGGCACCAGGATCTGCCGGGCGGGCGCCTTGATCACCGTACGGGGATAGAGCCGCTTGAGGCGGAGCTCCTGCGACTCCCTCAACTCCACCGGAGCGAAACGGATGTTGGGCCCCTGGAGCACGATCTCGCCGACCCCGCAGGCGCGGGCCAGCATGCGAAGACCGGCCACCAGGAGCAGGTTCTCGACCGGCTCGGGCAGCTTGCCGTACCGGTCGGTGAGCTCCTCGCGCACCGCCTTCACGTCCTCCTCGGAGTTGGCCGAGGCGATCGCCCGGTAGGCCTGGAGGCGCAGCCGCTCGCCCGGCGCGTAGTCGTGCGGGACGTGCGCGTCCACCGGCAGCTCGATCTTGACCTCCAGCGGTGCCTCCTCCTGCTCGCCGCCCTCCATCTGCGCCCGGTAGTCGGCGACGGCCTCGCCGACCATCCGCACGTACAGGTCGAAGCCGACGCCCGCGATGTGCCCGGACTGCTCGCCACCGAGCAGGTTGCCCGCGCCGCGGATCTCCAGGTCCTTCATCGCCACGTACATGCCCGCGCCCATCTCGGTGTGCTGGGCGATGGTGGCGAGCCGCTCGTGCGCGGTCTCCGTCAGCGGCTTCTCCGGCGGGTACAGGAAGTAGGCGTAGCCCCGGTCGCGGCCACGGCCGACCCGGCCGCGCAGCTGGTGCAGCTGGGAGAGGCCGAAGTTGTCGCCGCGCTCCACGATGAGGGTGTTCGCGTTGGAGATGTCGATGCCGGACTCGACGATCGTCGTCGAGACCAGCACGTCGAACTTCTTCTCCCAGAAGTCGACCACGACCTGTTCGAGCTGGCTCTCGCCCATCTGCCCGTGCGCGGTCTGGATGCGCGCCTCCGGCACGATCTCGCGCAGCCGGGCGGCCGCCCGGTCGATGGACTCGACCCGGTTGTGGATGTAGAAGACCTGGCCCTCGCGCAGCAGTTCACGCCGGATGGCCGCGCCGATCTGCTTCTCCTCGTACGGCCCGACGAAGGTGAGGACGGGGTGGCGCTCCTCGGGGGGCGTGGTGATCGTCGACATCTCGCGGATGCCGGTGACGGCCATTTCGAGCGTACGGGGGATGGGCGTCGCGGACATCGTCAGGACGTCCACGTTGGCGCGGAGCTTCTTCAGCTGCTCCTTGTGCTCGACGCCGAAGCGCTGCTCCTCGTCCACGATGACCAGGCCCAGGTCCTTGAACTTGGTCTCCGACGAGAACAGCCGGTGCGTGCCGATGACGAGGTCGACCGAGCCGTCCTTGAGCCCTTCTAGCGTCGCCTTCGCCTCGGTGTCGGTCTGGAACCGGCTCAACGCCCTTACGTTGACGGGGAATTGGGCGTACCGCTCGGTGAAGGTGCCGAAGTGCTGCTGGACCAGGAGCGTGGTGGGCACGAGGACGGCGACCTGCTTGCCGTCCTGTACGGCCTTGAACGCGGCGCGCACCGCGATCTCCGTCTTGCCGTAGCCGACGTCGCCGCAGATCAGCCGGTCCATCGGGACCGTCTTCTCCATGTCCTCCTTGACCTCGGCGATCGTGGACAGCTGGTCGGGGGTCTCCGCGTACGGGAACGCGTCCTCCAGCTCGCGCTGCCACGGGGTGTCCGAGCCGAAGGCGTGTCCGGGCGCGGCCATGCGCGCGCTGTACAGGCGGATCAGGTCGGCGGCGATCTCCTTGACGGCCTTCTTCGCGCGCGCCTTCGTCTTGGTCCAGTCGGCGCCGCCGAGCCGGTGCAGCGTCGGGGCCTCGCCGCCGACGTACTTGGTGACCTGCTCCAGCTGGTCGGTGGGAATGTAGAGCCGGTCGCCGGGCTGGCCGCGCTTGGCGGGCGCGTACTCGACGAGGAGGTACTCGCGGGTCGCGTTCTGCACCGTGCGCTGGACCATCTCGATGTAGCGGCCCACGCCGTGCTGCTCGTGCACGATGTAGTCGCCCACCTCCAGGGTGAGCGGGTCGATGGTCTTGCGGCGGCGGGCCGGCATCCGGCCGAGGTCCTTGGTGGCGCTGCGCTGGCCGGTCAGGTCCGTCTCGGTCAGGACGGCCAGCTTGAGCGCGGGGTCGATGAAACCGAAGTCGATGGCACCGCACGTCACATGGACGACGGACGGGACCAGCTCGTCCAGTTCCGCGTCGAGCCGGGCCGCGATGCCCTCGCCGCCGAGCACCTCGACGGTACGGGAGGCCGGGCCGTGCCCCGCCGTCACGTACACGGCACGCCAGCCGTCGGCCAGCCACTGCTTGGTGTCGGCGAGCGCGCGCTGGGTGTCACCCCGGTACGTCTCGGGAGCGTGCATCCCGAGCTTGAGGGTGTCCTCGTCGAAGTCCGCCTCGTCGGCGGCGAACGGGGACACCGACCACCACATCATGCCGAGCTCGCGGGCCCGGTCGCGGACGTCGGCGATGCCCCACAGGGACGCCGCGTCCACGTCGATGGGCGCCTGGCCCCCGCCCGCGCTGGCCGCCCAGGACGCCTGGAGGAACTCCTGGCTGGTGGCGACGAGGTCCGCGGCCCTGGTCCGCACCCGCTCGGGGTCGCAGACCACGGCCATCGAGCCCTTGGGCAATACGTCGACGAGGAGTTCCATCTCGTCGACGAGGACGGGGGCGAGGGACTCCATGCCCTCCACCGCGATGCCCTCGGCGATCTTCCCGAGCAGCTCGCCGAGCTCGGGGTGGCGCTCGGCGAGGGCGGCGGCGCGGGTGCGCACGTCGTCGGTGAGCAGCAGCTCGCGGCAGGGCGGCGCCCACAGGCCGTGCTCGGCGACTTCGAGGGAGCGCTGGTCGGCGACCTTGAAGTAGCGGATCTCCTCGACGTCGTCGCCCCAGAACTCGACGCGCAGCGGGTGCTCCTCGGTCGGCGGGAACACATCGAGGATGCCGCCGCGAACCGCGAACTCCCCGCGCTTCTCGACGAGTTCGACCCGGGAGTACGCTGCGGCGGCGAGCCCCTCGACGACCTCGCCGAGGTCGGCGCTCTGCCCGGTGCGCAGCGCCACGGGGACGAGCTCGCCGAGCCCCTTGACCTGCGGCTGGAGTACGGAGCGGATCGGCGCGACGACGACGCTGACCGGGCCGGCCGAGGGGTCGTCCTTGCTGGGGTGGGTCAGGCGGCGCAGCACGGCGAGGCGGCGGCCCACGGTGTCGCTGCGCGGGGAGAGCCGTTCGTGCGGCAGCGTCTCCCAGGAGGGGTACTCGGCGATCTCCTCGGCGGGCAGCATCGAACGCAGGGCGGCGGCCAGGTCCTCGGCCTCGCGGCCGGTGGCCGTCACCGCGAGCACGGGCCGGCCCGCCTCGCGGGCGAGGGCGGCGATCGCGAAGGGCCGGGCGGCGGGCGGGCCGACCAAGTCGATGTGCATCCGGTGGCCGTCGGTGGCGGCCTTCACCGCTTCGGCGAGCGCGGGGTCTCGTACGACGGCGTTCAGCAGACCGTGCAGGCTCATGAAGGGCTTCCATCCCGGGGAGTGGGCAACGCGAACCGCCCGACACGTCGTACGGGCCGGGGGCTTCCAGCGTACGACGCCCCGACCCCCCTCGCCCCCGGGATACCCCGGGCCCCGCCGCCCCTGCACCCCCCGCCCGGTGAGGCCCGTTCTGCGCAGTTCCCCGCGCCCCTAATCCTTTTTCGTCCGTCCACCGTGCGTGGTTGCTCGCGCAGTTCCCCGCGCCCCTGTAAGTGACCCGGTGTCCCCGGTCGCGCCCACCGCGGCGGAGCCGCGCAATGTCACAGCCCCGCGCCCCTGTAAGTGACCCGGTGTCCCCGGTCGCGCCCACCGCGGCGGAGCCGCGCAATGTCACAGCCCCGCGCCCCCAAATGCCTTGGTGCTGGCCGGCACCAAGGGCATCTTCAGCCCGTCATGGGGGTCCCCCCTGGCCCTTAAGGCCTTGGGGGAGATTGAGGACGAGCGCCGTTCAGGCGCGAACGGGGGTCTGGGGGCGGAGCCCCCAGACGGGCCGGTGCCGGGGGCTGGGAGAAAGTTGGGGGCAGGTGTCAACCGAGCGCGGCACCGGGGGCGTATACCCCGTGAGATCTATCCAGCCACAGGAGCCGCATTGACCGACGACGAGTTCGAGGAGTTCTACGCGCACTCCGTGAAACCGCTGGTCGGCCAGGTGTACCTGATGACCGGCGACCTCCACGAGGCCCAGGACGTGGTCCAGGAGGCCTTCGTCCGGGCCTGGGGCCGCCGCGGCGGGCTCGACAGGGGCGCCGGCCCCGAGGCGTGGGTCCGCACCGTGGCCTGGCGCCTCGCCGTGAGCCGCTGGCGCAGGGGCCGGCGCGCGGCCGAGGCCTGGCGGCGCCACAGCCACGCGCACACCGCCGAGGCCCCCGCCCCGGACCCCGGCACCGTCGCCCTCGTCGACGCCCTGCGCGGACTCTCCGACCGCCAGCGCCGCGTCGCCGTACTGCACTACGTGTGCGACCTCAGCGTGGACCAGGTCGCCCACGAGACCGGCATCTCCGCCGGCACCGTCAAGACGCACCTTTCGCGCGCCCGGGCCGCCCTCGCGCCCCGTCTCCAGGAGGAGGAACACGGTGTCTGACCTCGACGACGTGCATCGGGACGACGAACCCCTCGCCCGCGCCCTGAAGCGGGCCGCCGACGCGGCCGGCCGCGCCACGCTGCCCGAGCCCGCCGCCGTCGTGGCCGCGCGGGGCCTGCGGCGCCGGCGCCGCAACCTGGCCGCGGCCGCCGCCTGTGCGGTGTGCCTGCTCGCCGGGTCCGGCGCCGCGCTCGGCCTGCGCCTCCAGCAGAGCGGGCCCGTGCCGCCCGCCTCCGTTCCCACCTACGGCTCGCCCTCCCCCGCGGACGGCTCCGGCACGCCGTCCTACGCGCCGCCCCCGCCCTCCACCGCCACCCCGTCCGGCTCCCCCACCCCCTCGTTCCCACCCCCGCCGCCGCCCCCGTCCCCCTCCCCCTCTCTCTCCGTCTCCCTCTCCGTCACCCCGACCACTCCCCACCGCTGACCCCAAGGAGCACCACCCGTGTCCGGAGTCCTCCTCGCCCTGCCCGAGACCTCCACCCGGAAGGCGACGGCAGCGGAAAGGCCGAGCAGGAACGGCCCACCCGGGTCGCGAATACGCTTGCGGCCGGCCGCCGATCCCCATCTGCTGGCCGCCGCGCTCTTCGCCGCGTACACCGCACTCAGCGTCCTGCGCTACCGGCGGATGGAGACCCTGTCCTGGGACCTGGGGATCTTCGAGCAGGTCGTCCGCGCCTACGCGCACCTCCAGGCGCCCGTCGCCGATCTCAAGGGGCCCGGCGCCAATGTCCTCGGCGACCACTTCAGCCCGGCGACCGCCCTGCTCGCCCCCGCCTACCGGCTGTTCCCGACGCCCGTCACCCTGCTCGTCGCCCAGTCCGCGCTGTTCGCCCTCGCCGCCGTTCCCGTGGTGCGCGGCTCGGCCCGGCTGCTCGGACGGGGGCCCGGGCTCGCGATCGGGGTCGCGTTCGGGCTCTCCTGGGGGATTCAGCGGGCCGTCGACTTCGACTTCCACGAGATCTGCTTCGCCGTGCCGCTGATCGCGTTCAGCCTGGAGGCGGTGCTGCGCGGACGGTGGGGCGCGGCCCTGCTGTACGCGCTTCCCCTCGTTCTGGTGAAGGAGGACCTCGGCCTGACGGTGTCCGCCCTGGCCGTCGTGGTCGCGGTGCGCGCCCGGCGCGCCTCGCCGCGCGCGACGCGCTGGGCGCTCGTCGTGGCCGCGTTCGGGGCGGTGGCCGTCCTGGTCACGCTCACCCTCGTCATCCCGGCCTTCAACTCCACGGACAGCTACGACTACTGGACCAAGATGGACGGCGGCGCCGGCCCGCTGGCCGCCTGGGACGTCAAGCTCCACACCCTGCTGTGGACGCTGGTCCCGACCACGGGACTCCTCGCGCTGCGCTCCCCGCTGCTGCTCGCAGCCCTGCCCACCCTCGGCTGGCGCTTCCTGTCCTCGGACGACCACTACTGGTCGACGGACTGGCACTACAGCGCCGTCCTGATGCCCGTCCTCGCCCTCGCCCTCGCCGACGCGGTGGCCACCGCCCACACCAGCCCGCGCCCCTGGCTGCGTACGTACGCCCAGAACCTGCCCGCCTGCACGGCCGCCGCGGCCCTCGCCCTGACGACCTCGCTGCCGCTTTCGGCGCTGACCGCTTCGGCCACGTACCGCAAGAGCCCTCAAGTGGCCGCCGTGGAACGGCTGTTGGAGCGCGTCCCGGACGGAGCGACCGTCGAGGCGGACATCGGGCCGATCGCCCGGCTCACCTCCCGCTGCCGGGTCTTCTGGGTGGGCACCGCCCGCCCCGTGGTCCCGCACTACATCGCGATCGACAACTCCGACGGCTGGGCGGGCAACCCGGTCGAGTACGCGACGACCCTGCACCCCGGCGCCGTGTACACGATCACCGGGGTGGCAGGGGGTTACGTCTTGCTCAAGCTCCAGCCGCAGTAGGCCGGCCGCCCGCTCTAGCCGTCCGCGGCGATCGCGTTCAGGACGTTCATCCGGCCTGCCCGCCAGGCGGGTATCAGGGCGGCGAACAGGCCCACGAACGCGGAGCCCACGAACACGGTGAGGATGGTCGGCCAGGGGATCTCCAGGACGCCCATGCCCTCCAGGGCCAGCAGCTTCTGCGCCGTGGTGCCCCAGCCCATGCCGAGCCCGAGGCCGAGCAGCGCGCCGAACAGGGCGATCACCACCGACTCCAGGCGGATCATCCGGCGCAGCTGGCGGCGCGAGAGGCCGATCGCCCGCAGCAGGCCGATCTCCCGGGTCCGCTCGACCACCGACAGGGCCAGGGTGTTCACCACACCGAGCACCGCCACGATGATCGCGAGGGCGAGCAGCCCGTACACGATGTTCAGGAGCTGGCCGATCTGGTCCTTCAGGTCCTTCTTGAAGTCCGTCTGGTCCTGCACCTTGTACTGCGGATAGGCCTTCAGGGACTGCTTCAGGGAGGCGTAGGCGTCCTTGGCCCTCCCGTCGTCGGCCTTGGCGAACATCAGCATGTTCTTGGGCATCCGGTCGGCCGGCAGATACCGCTCGACGGTCGTGATGTTGGTGTACATCGCGCCCTTGTCGACGTTGGTGTCGTCCGAGGTGATCGCCGCGACCTTCAGCCGTGCGGTGGCGCCGCCCTTGAAGGCGACGGTCATCGTGTCGCCGACCTTGACCCCGTGTTCCTTGGCGTACGCGTCGCCGACCGACATCGCGTTCTCGCCGTACGCCGCCGCCAGGTCACCGGCGACGGTCTTGCGCCGCAGGTCGTCCTGGTAGCTGGGCTCGGCGGCGGTGACCTGGTCGTTCTGCGCCTTGCCGTCGGGGGCGGTCAGCTTGGCGTCCACCGGCCTGTAGTCGGTGACGTGCGCGATGCCCGGGGTCTTCCTGATGGCGTCGGCGGCCTGCGGCACGATCGGCTGGCCGGTGCCGGAGGAGACGATGAAGTCCGCGCCGACCGACTTGTCGAGCTCGCTGGTGGCCGAGGCGACCATCGAGGAGCCGACCACCGACAGGCAGGCCACCAGGGCGAGCCCGATCATCAGGGCGGCGCCCGTCGCCCCCGTGCGCCGCGGGTTGCGCAGCGCGTTGCGCTCGGCCATCCGCCCCACGGGCCCGAACATCCGCAGCACCAGCGCGCTGATCACCCGCACCACGAGGCCCGCGAGCAGCGGACCGACGACGACGAACCCGATCAGGGTGAGCACGACACCGAGGCCGAGCAGGCCCGAACCGGTAGCCGCCTTCGCAGCGTTGGCACTGGCGAACAGGGCGGCGGTGCCGACTCCGGTCAGGACCAGGCCGATGGCGGCCCGGATCACACCGGCCTTGCCGTCGGCGGGGGTGCCGGCGTCGCGCAGGGCGGCCATCGGCGAGATCTTCCCGGCACGGCGGGCCGGTACGTAGGCGGCGACGACGGTCACCACGACACCGAGGACCAGGCCGATGACGGGCGTCGTCCACGTGACGGTGAGGTCACCGGTCGACAGCTCCATGCCGATGGAGCTCATCACCTTCATCAGGCCCACCGCGAGGCCCACCCCCGCGCCGACCCCGAGGACCGAGCCGAACACGCCGAGCAGCAGGGCCTCCACGAGCACCGAGCGGTTGACCTGCTTGCGGCTGGAGCCGATGGCACGCATCAGACCGATCTCGCGGGTGCGCTGGGCGACCAGCATCGAGAACGTGTTGATGATGAGGAAGATGCCCACGAGGAAGGCGATCCCGGCGAAGCCGAGCATCGCGTACTTCATCACGTCGAGGAACGAGCCGACGCTGTCGCGGTTCGCGTCCGCCGCCTCCTTGGCCGTCTGCAGTCTGTAGGAGCCCGTACCGAGGGCGGACGTCACGTCCTGCTTGAGCCGTACGTCACTGACGCCGCTCGCCGCGGTGACGTTGATCTGGGTGAACCGGCCGGTGGCGCCCAGGAGTTCACGCTGGGCGGTCGCGGTGTCGAAGTAGACGACGGCCGCGCCGGGGTTGGTCACCTTGAAGGTGGCGATGCCGGTGATCTTCGCGGTGAAGTCGCCGGTGACGGCGATGGTGCGCAGCTCGTCACCGAGCTTGAGGTGGTGCTTGCCGGCGGTGTCGGCGTCGACCATCATCTCGGTCGGCCCGCGCGGGGCCCGGCCCGAGGTGATCTCCATCGCCTTGAGGTCGTTGTCGGTCCAGTTGCCGGCGATGGTCGGGGCGCCGGTGGTGGAGCCCATGTTCTCGTTCTTGGCGTTGACGACCGTGACGCTGCTGCTGCCGACGGCACCCTCGGCCCTGCGCACGCCGGGCACCTTCGCGACCTTGTCGACGAGGGACGCGGGCAGCGACTCGGGCTTGCCGGTCTGGGACGGGGCGCCGTCCCCGGAGGCCGACTTGGGGCTGACGGTCACATCGGCCGAGGTCGCCGCGAACAGCTTGTCGAAGGTGGTGTTCATGGTGTCGGTGAAGACGAGCGTGCCGCACACGAACGCCACCGACAGCAGGACCGCGACGGCCGAGAGCGCCATCCGCCCCTTGTGCGCGAGGAAGTTGCGCAGCGAGGTCCTGAGCACGCTCATGACGTACGCCCCCGCGCGTCGAAGTCCTTCATGCGGTCGAGGACGGCGTCGGCGGTCGGGCGGAACATCTCGTCCACGATGCGGCCGTCGGCCAGGTAGAGCACCCGGTCCGCGTAGGAGGCGGCCACCGGGTCGTGGGTGACCATCACGATGGTCTGGCCCAGCTCGTCCACGGACTGGCGCAGGAAGCCCAGCACCTCGGCGCCCGCCCGCGAGTCCAGGTTCCCGGTCGGCTCGTCACCGAAGATGATCTCCGGCCGGGCCGCCAACGCCCGTGCCACGGCGACGCGTTGCTGCTGTCCGCCGGAGAGCTGGGTCGGCCGGTGCTTGAGCCGCCCGGCCAGGCCCACCGTCTCCACCACGCGCTCCAGCCACCGCGCGTCCGGCCTGCGGCCCGCGATGTCCATCGGCAGCGTGATGTTCTCCAGGGCGTTCAGCGTCGGCAGCAGGTTGAACGACTGGAAGATGAACCCGATCCGGTCCCGGCGCAGCTGTGTGAGCTTCTTGTCCTTGAGCCCGGTGATCTCGGTGTCGTCCAGGAAGATCTGGCCACTCGTCACCGTGTCGAGCCCGGCCAGGCAGTGCATGAGCGTGGATTTGCCGGAGCCCGACGGGCCCATGATCGCGGTGAACTGCCCCCGGGCTATGTCCACATCGACCTGGTCGAGGGCGACCACCCGCGTCTCCCCCGACCCGTACGCCTTCACGACCTGGCGCGCCCGTGCCGCGACCGCCGCACGCCCTCCAGTGCCCTCGTGCCGAGGAATGGTCACAGCCGTAGTCACGGTGATTCTCCTAGGTGTCATTCCGGCCGGTCGCCCGCGAATGCGGCGCCCCCTTCGGCCTGGAACCAAGGTAGGGAACGGGCCACCGGCGCCACGTCCTCCGCCGGAACGAACCCGCCCTCCCCCCAAGTAGGGCCTACCCCCTAGGGGTCTCCACCCCGAGGACCAGTACGTGTCAGGGCCCCTCCACCCCTGCCGCCGCTCCAGCCCCCAGTGAGAAGGTGGGGCCCCCAGATGCATGCACAGTGAAGGGATCTCGGTGAGCGTCTCCGACGGAACACCCCACACCGAAGCGATATCCGGCGCGGCGCCCGCGGCCGTCGCCCCGCGCGGGCGCGGCCCGGTCGTCGCGGCCCTCATGATGGGCATGGCCCTGGCCGCCCTCGACGGCACCATCGTCTCGACGGCCGTCCCCCAGATCGTCGGGGACCTCGGCGGATTCGCCGTCTTCTCCTGGCTGTTCAGCGGCTATCTGCTCGCCGTGACCGTCACGTTGCCCGTCTACGGCAAGCTCTCCGACACCTTCGGCCGCAAGCCCGTCCTCGTCGTCGGCGTCGTCGTCTTCCTCGCCGGCTCCGTCCTGTGCGCGTTCGCCTGGAACATGGCCGCGCTCATCGCGTTCCGCATCGTCCAGGGCCTCGGCGGCGGCGCCCTCCAGGGCACCGTCCAGACGATCGCCGCCGACCTGTACCCGCTGAAGGAACGCCCCAAGATCCAGGCCAAGCTGTCCACCGTGTGGGCGACCTCGGCCGTCGCGGGACCCGCGCTCGGCGGACTCCTCGCCTCCTACGCCGACTGGCGCTGGATCTTCCTCATCAACGTGCCGGTCGGCGCCGTCGCCCTCTACCTGGTCGCCCGGTACTTCATCGAACCCGCCCGCGAAGCCCGCGCCACCCGGCCCCGCATCGACTGGGCCGGCGCCCTGTGCGTCTTCGCCACCGGCGCCCTGCTGCTCACCGCGCTCGTCCAGGGCGGCGTCGCCTGGCCCTGGCTGTCGGCGCCCTCGCTCGCCCTGCTCGCGGGCAGCGCCGCCTGCGCCGCCCTCACGGTGTTCGTGGAACGCCGGGCCGCCGAGCCCGTCATCCCCGGCTGGGTGTGGCGCCGGCGCACCATCGCCGCCGTGAACCTGGCGCTCGGCGGGCTCGGCCTGCTCATGGTCGCCCCCACCGTGTTCCTGCCCACCTACGCCCAGACCGTCCTCGGCCTCAATCCGACCGCCGCCGGATTCGTCCTGTCCGTGATGACGCTCAGCTGGCCGGTGTCGGCCGCCCTCTCCAGCCGCGTCTACAACCGCGTCGGCTTCCGCAACTCCGCGATCACCGGCATCGCGCTCGCCGCCCTGATCCTGGCCGCCTTCCCCCTGCTGCCCTTCCCCGGCCACGCCTGGCAGCCCGCCCTGCTGATGCTGCTCCTCGGCGGCGCGCTCGGCCTCTTCCAACTCCCGCTGATCGTCGGCGTCCAGTCGACGGTGGGCTGGGCCGAACGCGGCACCACCACCGCGTCCGTCCTGTTCTGCCGCCAGGTCGGCCAGTCGGTCGGCGCGGCCCTGTTCGGCGCCATCGCCAACGCCACCCTCGCGGCCCGCCTGGCCCACGCCCCGATGCCGGGCCTGCCCGGCGACCTCGACTCCGTCTCCCGCGCCCTGCACCACCCGGCATCCCTCACCGCGGATGCCGCCGACTACCTGCGCCGGGCGGTCGCGAGCGCCGTCGACCACGTCTACATCGGCGCCGCGATCGCGGCCGTCCTGTCCCTGCTCGTCCTGGTGTTCCTGGCCCCGCGCCGCTTCCCCGTCCTCACCGAAGCCGGAAAGGACTGAACTCCCTTTCCAGTAAAGGGAGTTGAGCTTCAGGCCTCGTTCTCCGCGGAGCGTCCGGTGAGCGTGGCCAGGCTGTTGCGCACATGCGTCATGTGCGCCTGCACCTCCTCGCGGGCCGCCGTGTGCTCACGCAGCACCCGGTCCGTCTCCGCCGCGATCCGGTCCTCGTTCGCCCGCGCCGCCGCCACCAGCTCGGCGGCCCGCGCCTCCGCGTCCTCCTGGCTGCGGTGCGCGTGCTCCTCGACCTCGGCGAACGCGCGCCGCGCCTCGTCGAGCCCCGCCTCCACGGTCGCCGTCAGCTCGGCGATCCGGGCCTCCAGCGCGGCCTCGCGCCCGGCCCGTTCCCGCTCATCGGCGGCGAGCGCATCGGCCCGCTCCTGATCCTGGCCGGCCAGATACGCCTCGCAGCGCCTGCGCATCCCGTCCAGGTCGCCGGCCGCCTCCTCGCGGCGCTCCTTGGCCTCGGTACGGGCCGCGAGCCGCAGCTCGTCCGCCGCGGTGCGGGCCGCGAGCAGCGTCTGCTGGACCTGCGCCTCGGCCGCCGCGAGCAGGGCCTCGCTCCGCTTGCGCGCCGCGTCCCGCAAGGCCCGGCCCGCCTCCTCGGCGGCGAGTACCTCACCGGCCGCCGACTCCTCGGCGCCGGTGCGCACCGCTTCGGCCTCCTCGACCGTCAGCGCGAACAGCGACGCGGCCCCGCCGCCGAGCACCTCGTACGTCTGCGGGGCGAGCGCGCCGACCTGCTCGGCGAGGACGGCCGCCTGGGCGCCCATCTGCTTGGCCAGCACGGTGAGCCGGGCCGCCCGCTCCCACGCCGCGTCCCGCTCCTGCGACAGCCGGGCCAGGGTGCGGTCGACCTGGTCCGTACGGTAGCCGCGGCCCCGGCCGACCCCGAACGGCTGCGCCGCCGGTGGCAACGATGCTGCGCTCATCCCTGAAGCCTCTCTCCCGCACCCACTGGCGCCCGGTACGCGCGTTCTGGCTGCCCGGCGCTCATCCTGGCCGATCGAAGCGAAATGGTCATAACGCGACACTCCGCCCACACGGCACGGTCAAGGATGCGTCAATCGGCGCCAGAACCCGGAATCACCCAGGTGCCACACACCAAAGGCGCCCACCGCGACCCGCACGGTGAGCGCCTCGGCACGGCCAGGGCGGCGCGACGCCACCGCTCAGAGCAGCCCGTCCCACATCTGCTCAAGCAGCACCGACCACCAGCTCTCCGGCGACGCGAGCGCCGCCGGATCGAGGGCCGCGAGCTGCGCCTGGAAGTCGACCGTCCAGCGGCCCGCCTGCTCCGGATTGAGCCCGAACCGCAGCCGCCACATCCGGCCGAGCAGCGCCAGCGAGCGGGCGAACTCGGGCAGCCCCGAGTTCACGAACTGCGGCGGCACCGACTGCCCGCCGGGACCCGCCTCCACCGGCACCGCCACGATGTTCGCGGTGCCGTACTGGACACAGATCGCCCGCCCGAAGTCCGAGCCCATCACCAGGTACGAACCCGCGTCCGCGGCCGGCTGCACCCCGCGCTGCTGCGCGAGCTCCGCCAGCGTCGGCACCGGCTGACCCGGCACGGCCTGCGCCCAGAAGAACGGCCCGAAGTCCACCGGAAGACCCGCCCACACCAGCGTGACCGCCACGGCCTCCGGCACGCCCTGACGCGACACCGCCCGCTGGTCGAAACGGAAGACGCCCTGGGGACCGAACGCGCCCGCCAGCTCGTGCGCCACGCCCTCCGGCGGCAACGCCGGCACCGGCTGCACCGCCGGAATCGGCGCCCGCACCGGCTGCGGCCTGGCCGGGCCGTCCGCGACCTGCGCCAACTCGCCCTGGTGGGTGAGCAGATGCCGGACGCCCTGCCGACGCGAGCCGTGGTCCTTGCCGTACGGGGCGACATGCGTGATCCGCACCTGCGGCCACTGCTCGCGGATCATCCGCGCACAGTAGCCACCCGGCAGCTCGCACGACTCCAGCTCCGTGTGCAGTTCGAGCACATGGTCGGCGGGCACGTTCATCGCCCGCAGCTCGTGGAAGATCTGCCACTCCGGGTGCGCGGTACCGGGCGCCGAGCGACGGATGAGCTGCTGCTCGGACCCGTCGGGCGCGCGGTAGCGCAGCACCGCCTGGTAGCCGGGGCCGACCGTCGGCAGCCCCGCAGGGGGCTGCTGCGGATAGCCGTACGCGGGCGGCGCCTGCGGCCCGGGACCGCCGGGTGCCATGCCGGGGGGACCCGGCGGCATCGGCGCACCGGGACCACCGGGCCCCATCTGCGCGGGCCCCGCCAGCATCGTGGCCGCATGGTGCACCCCGCCACCGGGAGCAGCGGGCGGCGGGCCGGGCTGCCCCGAGGGCATCGGCGCACCGGGGACACCGGGCGGACCCGGCGGCATCGGAACACCCGGGCCGCCCTGGCTCGGCGGGCCCACCCGGTTCGGGTCGGCGAACATCGTCGGCGCGTGATGCACCCCGCCCGGGGGCGTACCTCCGGGCGCACCCGGAGGGCCGGGCGGCATCGGGGCGCCGGGGCCGCCGGGAACACCGGGCGGGCCGGGGGGCATCGGCGCACCGGGGACACCGGGCGGACCCGGCGGCACCGGCGCACCCGGGCCGCCCTGGCTCGGCGGGCCCACCCGGTTCGGGTCGGCGAAGACCGTCGCGGCCTGATGCGCTCCGCCCTGCGCGGGCGGCGGCGTCGGCGGGGCGGCCGGACGCTGCCCCTCGGGGCCGAGCTGCGAGACCAGCTGCGTCGGCAGGTAACCGCCGGCCGGAGCACCGGGAGGCGGCGTCGCACCCGGGGCCGCCGCAGGCACCGGGGCACCCGGGCGGGCACCCGGAGTACCGGGCGCACCGGGCGGTGGCGGAGTCGTCGAACCCCCACCGCGCGCCGCACGCGCGGAGCGCGCACCCGGGGGCGGCCCAACCGCCTTGCTGGTGGCGGCATCCGCGATGTCCCCGGCACCGTCCGGCGCCGCAGGACCCGTCGACGGGACCGGCGCGGCCGGAGCACCCGGCGGCGGGGTCGAACCCTGCGGCGGCCCGGCCTGCGGGTCGTACGCGGGCGCGAGCGCGGTCGGCGGCAGCTGGCTGCCGCCCGCCATCAACGCCGTCTTCGCCTCCGGCAGCGCCCTCGGCGGCGCCTCGTCCTCACCGTCCGCACCGGACAGCGGGGGCGCGAACACCGTCGCGGGAAGCGGCACCGAGCCGTCGTCGGCCCCCGCGTTGGTGTCCGTCCCGGCCCACGGCGTGGCCCCGGCGGGAGCGCCGGCTCCCGCACCCTGGGCCGAGGCCGCGGGGGCGGGGGCGGGGGCGGGCCACGCGGGGGCGGCCGGCTCGGGAACGGGAGCCGGGGCGGGGGCTGCGGGGGCCGGGGCTGCGGGGGCGCTCTGCGACCCTGCGGAACCCGAGCCGGAACCGGAGCCGGATGCGGAACCCGCGGTCGAGGCGGAACCCGAACCCGAACCCGCCGTGGAGTTCTCACCCCGCCGGTCCGGGATACCCAGCTTGTCCGCCGCCTCCTGGAGCCACTCCGGCGGAGTCAGCAGGAACGACGTCTGGTTCAGGTCGATCCGGGCCGGCGGCTCCGGCGCCGGCGGCGCGTCCTCGGGAACCCCGTACTCCTCCTCGTACCGCCGGATCACCTCGCCCACCGGCAGACCCGGCCACAGCGTCGCCTCACCACTGTCCCGGGCGATCACCAGACGCTGCGCACCGCCACCGCCCGAAGGCCCGTTCTCCCGGTCCTCCGCCCACACCACGAAGCCCAGCTCGAACTCCCGCACCCGCACCTCACGGTGCTGGTACGCGGGCACATCGCCATTGATCCACTCTTCGGCACGCTCCTGCGCCTGAGCGAAAGTCACCATCGGCCGGCTCACTCCCCTACCGAGGTCGTCTCGACGGCACGCGCGAAGCCACCGTCCACCATCAGGTTCGCCACGGTCTCCAGCTCCGGCGGATTGCCCGCGAGCCGCGCCAGGAACGCATCGAAATCCTCACCACAGGGCAGCAGCAGCCGCTCCACCCGCTCGTTCACGCTCAGCCCGTCCCGGTCCCGCGCGTCGTCGTACGCGCAGAACCACACCGAACCGACCGCCGAACCCTTCACCTTCACCGCGAGCAGGCCGCCCTGTACGAAGGCGACACCCAGATAGTCCTTGGTGAGGTGGTCCCGCAAACACTTGTTGACATAGACGAGGTCGTTGACCGCCGCCTCGTCCCGCACCGTGAAGAACGGCTGGTCCACCAGAAGACCCAGCTCCGCGTCGAGCGCCGCACCCACCGGGGCACAACCCCCCGCCGCCTTCAGGAACGAACGGTAGGCACCCGGCAGGCGATAGCCCAAGTCCTCCTCCACACCCAGGAGTTGGGACTCCGTCACCGACACCGAGCCCTTCGGCAGACCGAAGTGCGCCGGCCGCGTCTCCTGCAACGGCCGCGTACCGCGCTTGTCGTGCTCGACCTGCGCCGTCGCCAGACCGCCGTAATGCCGCAGCAGCGCCTTCACCTCGACCGGCACCAGCTCCAGACGGCGGCCGCCGGGCACGTGGTGCCACGTCCAGCCGTGCGGCGTCGCCACCGGCGCCACCGTGTCCCACAACTCGTGCCCCGCCGCGGACAGCGCCGCATTCGCCGACACGTAGTCCGTCAGACGGAGCTCGTCCACCCCGAAACCCTCCGGCGGCTCCGCGATCTCCGCCGCCGCACGCGCGTACGCCGAGAAATCCGGGAAGCCGCTCTCGTCCACCCGCACCCCTCTGGGATGCCGGGAGGCCCGGACCGGATCCGGGAAGTGCACGACCTGCCCGGCATAGGCCGCGTTCGGTGGCGCGGCATGCTGCCCGAGCCGACCTGTCGTCATGGCGGTTGCCCCCTGCTGCGTGCTCTGCGTCTGGCTGGTGGGACCAGACTATGCGGTGCCGCAATACCGGCGACCGGCCCCGCAATTCGGTCACCAACCGTCACCCGCATATCACCCTGCGCCCGCGACGCGCGGCTTATCACGCCCCAGCTTCCGTATCAGCGCCCGCATTTGGCAGGCTGTCCCCGCAACTCGGGGGCGCTGACACGTGCGGCTGGAGCCGCCGCCAGTGGGAGGAACACAGCACCATGCACACCGCACCAGGCGAAACATCCGCAACAAGCGCGATAAATGAGACACCCGGCGATCCGCGTCTGCGCTGGAGCGCCACCCCCAGCACCGTCGCGCCCTTACTCAGACACCGCCGCGACGGCATCCTCCCCGCCATCGCCGCCGCCCTCTCCGTCCGCGGCGAAACCCTCACCTGCACCGCGGGCAAGGGCGAACAGCCACCCGCCCTGCACACCCTCGTCCAGGACTACCTGGACACCCTCACCAGCGGCCAACGCGAACGCTTCACCGGCCGCTGCCCCGAAGCGATCCTGCTCTCCCGACACCTGACCGCCGTCGAGACCGCACGCTCCAAACGCGCCCAGCGCAAGCCCCTCACCCACGGCGAAGCCCGCCGCGCCCTCAAACACGCCAAACTCACCGCCCGCCGCATACGCGAGGACGGCGACCCCCTCCACGGCAGCTACGCCCCGCCCTGCCGCTCCTGCACCGCCCTGCTCGACTACTTCGGCGTCCGCAGCGTCGAACCCTGACCCACCCCCACCCCGCCGAACTCACGGAAAGGCCGCGGCCGATGCCGGACGTCTCCACCACCCGCTTCCCCGTCCCCGTCGACGCCGCCCTGCGCACCGCCGGCTGGCAGCCCGGACGCTGGGACATCCGCCAGGCCGAAGCCTGGGCCGACGTCCTGCGCGCCCACACCTCCCCCGCCGGCCACCGCCACACCGTCTTCCCCGCCGCCGTCGAAGCCTGGGCCGAATTCGGCGGCCTGCGCCTCACCGCCCCGGGCCCCGGCCGCCGCAACGCCCCCGCCGCCCTGCGCTTCGACCCCCTCGCCGGCCTCCACCTCGCCCGCACCCTCGCCGACCTCGGCCGCGCCCTCGAAACCGACATCGCGCCGCTCGGCGAAGAAGGCGACCAGCAGGCCGTACTCGCCATCGACGCCGAAGGCCGCGTCTACTCCCTCGACCACACCGGCGACTGGTTCCTCGGCCCCGACATCGACCACGCCCTCAACACCCTGGTCACCGGAACCCAGCCCATCCGCCTCACCTCCGGCTGACCCAGGACCGACCCCTGGCCGCCACCGGCGCCGTCCGCCTCCGCCCGCGGACCGTGCACGGCCCATCGCACGCACGCGGCCGAGCCGCGAACGGCACGGCCCCGCACCCCCGCAAGCGAACCGGCCCGCCGGGAAAGCCCCGGAAATCCCCCGGAACTACGAGGCCACCGGGGCCCGGTCCGGCAGCACCGCGGACACCCGGAAACCGCCCGCGTCCGTCGTACCCGACACGAACACCCCGCCCAGCGCCTTCACCCGCTCCCGCATCCCCACCAGACCATTGCCCCCACTGGGCAACCCCGCATCCGCCGTGACACCGTCCGCCGGACCGTTCTCCACCTGCATCGCCACCTCGGCCTCCCGCCGAGCAAGACGCACCATCACCTTCGCGCCCGCCGCGTGCTTGTGGACGTTGGTCAACGCCTCCTGTACCACCCGGTAAGCGGTCTGCTCCACCAGCGCGTCGTACCCCCGCGCCTCCCCCTGCACCATCAGCTCCACCACCATCCCGGCCTCCCGGGACTGCCCCACCAACGCCTCGATGTCCTCAAGACATGGCCCCTCCTCCGCGGCCGCCGCGGCCGCGGCCGCCGCCGCACCCACCGCGGCCAACGGCACCGCATCCACCCGCACCGCCACCGGCTGCTGATCCGCCGCCCGCAACACCCCGAGCATCTCCCGCAACTCCGTCAACGCCTGCCGGCCCATGTCACCGACCAGCGCCGCGTTCTTCACCGCCTTCTCCGGATCCTTGCGCGCCACCGCCTGCAACGCCGCCGCGTGCACCACCATCAACGACACCCGGTGCGCCACCACGTCGTGCATCTCCCGCGCGATACGCGTCCGCTCCTCCGTACGCGCCCACTCCGCCCGCTCCTCGGCCCGGTCCGCGAGCAGCGACAACTCCCGCTCCAGCGAATCCGCCCGCTCCCGCAACGACTCCATCAACCGCCGCCGCGCCCCTATATACAGCCCGTACAACAGCGGCGGACCCGTGATCCCGAGCGACATCACCGCCGACATCAGCGGCACGTACCAGTACCCCGGGTCGTAATCACCCCGCGCCACGCTCTGATGCAGCCGCACGAACGTGACGATGAACGTCCCCACCACCGACATCCCCGCCAGCGCCGCCGTGATCCGGCGCGGCACCTCCGACGCGGCCAGCGTGTAGAGCCCCACCACGCTCAGCAGAAAACCCATGCTGGCCGGCGTCACCGCGACCGAGACGAGCACCACGGCGATCGGCCACCGCCGCCGCAGCGCCAACGAAGCCCCCGCCACCAGACCGAGCAACACCCCGGCCGGCACGGGCAACCCCGAGTCCCCCGCGAAACCCACACCCTCCAGCGCACACTCCAGCGCGGAGAACACCCCGAGCGAGACATCCAGCACCGCGCTGCGCCTGCGCTCCCACCACCACCAGCCACGGGAGGTCAACCCCGTGGCTTCCTGGTAAGCCCCCGTTGCGGTCATGGCTCCCAGACTAAGGGCGGGCGCGAACGATTTTCCTATGGCTTTCGTCCCGCGCGCGCTGCACAGAATCTCCCCCAACACGCCGCCAACCGGTGCGAATCCTACGATCCGGCGAATCGCCCGGATATTCGAGCGGACATCCGGATGCCGGACGAACGTGTCCGTATGACATCAGCCACACCCGGCAAGTACGCCGACTTCGAGGGCCTGCGGCAGCGGGCGATCGCGCTGCGGCGCGAGGGGCTCAGCCGCCGCCAGATCCGCGACCGCCTGTTCGTCGACAACAACGACCTCCTCAACCGCCTCCTGAACGGCGAGCCCGCCCCCGAGTGGACCAAGCGCCCCAACGCCAAGGACGACCTCCGCGACCGCGCGCGGGAGCTGCGCGCGCAGGGCCTGACATACGACGCGATCCAGGCCGAGCTCGGCTGCTCGAAGAGCTCGATATCGCTCTGGGTGCGGGACCTGCCGAAGCCGGCTCCGCGCACCCGCGAGGAGGCGTCGGCGATCGCCCGACGGGGGTGGGAAGCGACGCTCCAGCGACGGGAGGAGGAGCGGCGGGCGACGAAGGAGGGTGCCGCGAGCGCCGTCGGGAGCCTGTCCGACCGGGAGCTGTTCCTCGCCGGAGTGGTCCTCTACTGGGCGGAAGGCGCCAAGGACAAACCCTGGGACCGCCGGGAGTCCCTGAAGTTCATCAACAGCGACCCGAACGTGATCGCGCTGTACCTGAAGTGGCTGGACCTCCAGGGCGTCGCACCAGAGCGGCTGCGCCTGTGCGTCAACATCCACGAGTCGGCCGACGTCGAGGAAGCCACGCGCTTCTGGACCGAGCTGACGGGCCTCAGCCCGGCGAGCTTCAACAAGCCGGTGATCAAACGGCACAACCCGAAGACGCGCCGGAAGAACACCGGCGAAAGCTATCGGGGCTGCCTCGCGATCTATGTCCGGGATAGCGCCGATCTGTACCGTCGCATGGAAGGTGCCTGGTACGGCATAGTAGGGGCTGTCCTCTCGACCGAAGAGCCTAAACGGACATAGAGGGCAGACCATCCCAGGTCGTCTAATGGCAGGACAAATGGTTTTGGTCCATTGAATGAGGGTTCGATTCCTTCCCTGGGAGCTCAAAAGTTCGGGTCCTGACTGACACCAGTCAGGACCCGCCGCATTTCCCCAGCCCCCACCCCGATTTCATCCGCGAAACCCCCCGGTATCCTTCGGGTGTCCACCCCCCGAAGCCGAAGGGCACCTCCGTGAGCGCAACCCGCCCGGCCGCCGTCGTCGTCCTCGCCGCGGGTGAGGGCACCCGCATGAAGTCGGCCACTCCCAAGGTTCTGCACGAGATCTGCGGGCGCTCGCTCGTCGGGCACGTCGTGGCAGCCTCCCGTGAGCTGGACCCCGAGCACCTCGTCGTGGTCGTCGGCCACGCTCGCGAGCAGGTCTCCGCCCACCTCGGTGCGATCGACGCCTCGGTGCGCACCGCCGTCCAGTACGAGCAGAACGGCACCGGGCACGCGGTGCGGATGGCGCTGGAGGAGCTGGGCCAGTCCATCGAGGGCACGGTCGTCGTGGTGTGCGGCGACACGCCGCTGCTGACCGGCGCGACGCTGGCGGAGCTGACCCGTGCGCACGAGAACGACCGCAACGCGGTGACCGTGCTGACCGCCGAGGTCGACGACTCCACCGGCTACGGCCGCATCGTGCGGGACGACGCCTCGGGCGCGGTGACCGCGATCGTGGAGCACAAGGACGCGACCGAGGCGCAGCGCGCGATCCGGGAGATCAACTCGGGTGTGTTCGCGTTCGACGGCGCGCTCCTCGCGGACGCGTTGGGCAAGGTGCGTACGGACAACAGTCAGGGCGAGGAGTATCTGACGGACGTCCTGGGGATTCTGCGTGAGGCGGGGCACCGGGTGGGTGCGTCGCTGGCGGGGGACTTCCGGGAGATCCTGGGGATCAACAACCGGGTGCAGTTGGCTCAGGCGCGTCGGCTGTTGAACGACCGGCTGCTGGAGCGGGCGATGCTCGCGGGTGTGACGGTGGTGGATCCGGCCACGACGTTCGTGGATGTGCAGGTGACGTTCGAGCAGGACTCGGTGGTGCTTCCGGGTACGCAGTTGCTGGGGTCGACGCATCTGGCTTCGGGCGCCGAGGTGGGTCCCAACGCGCGGCTGACGAACACGGTGGTGGGCCGGGACGCGCGGGTCGACAACACGGTGTCGTTCGACTCCGAGGTGGGTGAGGGCGCGACGGTCGGCCCGTACGCCTATCTGCGGCCGGGTACGCGGCTCGGTGCGAAGGCCAAGATCGGTACCTATGTGGAGACGAAGAACGCGTCGATCGGTGCGGGGACGAAGGTTCCGCATCTGTCGTATGTGGGGGACGCGACGATCGGTGAGTACACGAACATCGGCGCGGCCAGTGTGTTCGTGAACTACGACGGTGAGGCGAAGCATCACACGACGATCGGCTCACACTGCAAGACGGGTTCGGACAACATGTTTGTTGCTCCTGTCACAGTGGGGGACGGTGCTTACACCGCTGCGGGTTCGGTGATCACGAAGGATGTGCCGCCCGGTTCGCTGGCCGTCGCCCGTGGCCAGCAGCGGAATATCGAGGGTTGGGTGGAGCGCAAGCGTCCGGGAAGTGCTGCCGCGCAGGCTGCTCAGGCTGCGGCCGAGCAGTCGGGCGGGGAGAACTGACCGGATTCGGGTGCACCTTTCTCGGGCTACCGTGATAGGTGCACATATTCGGCTGGCTCGCCGCGAAAGGGACCGCGCGGGTGCAGCAGCATCGAACACGTCTGAGGAGACTGTGCTGTGACCGGGATCAAGACGACCGGCGAGAAGAAGCTGATGCTCTTCTCCGGCCGCGCCCACCCCGAGCTGGCCGAGGAGGTTGCGCACCAGTTGGGTGTGGGCCTCGTGCCGACGAAGGCCTTCGACTTCGCGAACGGTGAGATCTACGTTCGTTTCCAGGAGTCGGCGCGTGGTGCGGACTGCTTCCTGATCCAGAGCCACACGGCTCCGATCAACAAGTGGATCATGGAACAGCTGATCATGATCGACGCCCTGAAGCGGGCGTCGGCGCGATCCATCACCGTGATCATTCCGTCCTACGGCTACGCCCGTCAGGACAAGAAGCACAAGGGCCGTGAGCCGATCTCGGCGCGTCTGGTGGCCGATCTGCTGAAGACCTCGGGTGCGGACCGCATCCTGACGGTCGATCTGCACACGGACCAGATCCAGGGCTTCTTCGACGGTCCGGTGGATCATCTGACGGCGCTGCCGGTCCTCGCGGACTACGTGGGCGCGAAGGTCGACCGTTCGAAGCTGACGATCGTGTCTCCGGACGCGGGCCGGGTGCGGGTCGCGGACCGCTGGTGCGACCGGCTGGACGCGCCGCTGGCGATCGTGCACAAGCGCCGTGACAAGGAAGTCGCGAACACGGTGACGGTGCACGAGGTCGTCGGTGATGTGAAGGGCCGTGTCTGCGTCCTCGTGGACGACATGATCGACACGGGTGGCACGATCTGCGCCGCCGCGGACGCGCTGTTCGCGCACGGTGCGGAGGACGTCATCGTGACGGCCACGCACGGCATCCTGTCGGGTCCGGCCGCGGACCGTCTGAAGAACTCCAAGGTGAGCGAGTTCGTGTTCACGAACACGCTGCCGGACCCCTCGGACCTGGAGCTTGACAAGATCACGGTGCTTTCGATCGCTCCGTCGATCGCCCGCGCGGTGCGTGAGGTGTTCGAGGACGGCTCGGTGACGAGCCTCTTCGAGGAGAACTAGCCTTCAGTTGCTGGGAGTTGGGGCCGCGTCCGGTATCGGACGCGGCCCTTCTTCATGCCCGCTCCCGGGTGTTGCGCAGCGCGTCGACGGCGATGCGGGCGGCGCGTCCGATGGCGGCGTCGGCGGCGGGCAGGGTGGCGGCGGTGGAGGCGGCGCGGGTGAAGACGGCGACGGCGTAGCGGCCGCCGTCGGGGTATTCGACGACGCCGGCCTCGTGGCGCTGGGTGGGCAGGGTGCCGGTCTTGCCGCTGACGCGTACGTCGTCGAAGGGGAAGCCGGAGGCGAGGCGGTGGCTCCAGGCCTGGACGCCGAGGACGGTGCGGAGTTCCTCGCCCCAGGCCCCGGCGCAGACCTCGTCGCGCCAGACGGCGGTGAGCAGGGCGGTGATCTCGCGGGGGGTGGAGCGGTTGGTGCGGGCGGGGTCGAGGACGGTGAGGCGGGCGACGGCGGCGGGGTCGACGAGGGCGGCGGGCCCGCTGTCGCCGGTGTCGGCGACCATCGTGGCGTAGAGGCCGGCCTGGTTGTGGACGGCGATGGTGCGGGTCAGGCCGAGGGCGTTCATGGTGGCGTTGACGGTGTCGAGGCCGAGGCGGTCCCAGAGAATGTCGGCGGCGGCGTTGTCGCTGACGGCGACGGCGAGCGAGGCGAGGTCGCGCAGGCTGAGGCGGGCGGCGTCGCGCATGACGGCGAGTCCGGTGGGCCCGGGTGCGCGGGCACCTGCGGGGATGTCGACGGGGGTGGTGGGGTCGAGGCGTCCGGCGGCGGCTTCGCGGTAGAGGGTGGCGACGAGGCACAGCTTGTGGACGCTGGCGGTGGATACGGGGGTGTCGGCGGCCAGGGCGACGGTGGCGCCGGTGTCGATGTCGGTGGCGCAGAGCGCCCCGCCGAGGCCGGCGTCGGTGAGGGCGGCGGTGATGCGGCCGCGTACGGGGGTGTTCACAGCGGGAACTCCGATGCGGGGCGGGGGAACAGGCGCCGCTGGGTGGCGGTGGGGAGGAGCCCGGCGTGTTCGCGCAGGACGTCGTGGGCGGCTTCGGTGAACAGGCGCACGGCGGGCCCGTCGCGTCCGGCGGGCCAGGCGGTGGAGGTGCGCCAGGTGAGGGGGTTGCCGCGCAACGGGCGCCAGGTGGTGCCGGGTTCGGGGGCGGACCGGGGCACGAGGGCGACGACGTGGGTGCCGGACAGGATGAGGGCGCGGGTGAATTCGATGCCGGCGACTTCGCGTACGGCGCTGGGCGTGCAGCCGTGGCGGGCGCAGGCGGTGAGGGTTTCGTCGTGCAGGGCGGGGGCGGTGGGGCGGGGGAAGAGGACGAGTTCGCGGCCGTCGAGGTCGGCGACGTCGATCTCGGGGTGTTCGGCGAGCGGGTCCTGGTCGGCGAGGAGGGCGCCGAGGGGCTGGTGGAGCTGGGGGCCGAAGCCGAGTCCGGTGGCGGGGCAGGGGTGGCGGACGATGCCGGCGTCGAGGGTGCCCGCGGCCAGTTCGGCGGTCAGCTCGGCGGTGGTGAGTTCGCGCAGGTCGAGTTCGCCGCCGGGGCTGCGTTCGCGGTAGGCGGTGAGCAGGGCGGCGACGGTGGCGCCGCCGAGCTGGGGCGGGACGGCGGCGCGCAGGGTGCCGGCGGCGCCGCCCTGGACGCGGCCGACGAGGGTGCGCAGCCGGTCGGCGGCGTCGAGCAGGGCGTCGGTTTCGGCCAGGACGAGGCGGCCGGCGGGGGTGAGGGTGGCGCCGGTGCGGCCGCGGTCCAAGAGGCGGACGCCGAGTTCGCGCTCCAGGCGCTGGATGCGCTGGGACAGGGAGGGCTGGGCGACGCGCAGGCGTTCGGCGGCGCGGCCGAAGTGCTGTTCTTCGGCGACGGTGCGGAAGTACCTGAGGTGCAGCAGCAGGTCCATGAACAGCAAGAATAGGCGAACGCCTATGGGGACGTCTTCGATAAGCGGGCTCGGGCGGCGGCCCGGCGTTGATCCAATTGGGCGGTCGGGGGGTGGCCGGGTATTCTGGGCCAGTTGCTCGGCGAGGGAGGCCGTACCTGAGGTACGGCGGTCCGTTATCGACGCGCTCTTCGTAGCAGGCCAGTCGTGGCCGGGTGACCACCTTTTCTGGATCACTTTTACGAGGAGTGCACATGTCCGAGGTCAAGCTCGCCGCTGAGGTCCGTAACAGCTTCGGCAAGGGCGCCGCGCGCACCATCCGCCGCGAGAACAAGGTTCCCGGCGTCATCTACGGTCACGGCACCGAGCCGGTCCACGTCACCCTGCCGGGCCACGAGCTGCTGCTCGCGCTGCGTACCGCGAACGTCCTGCTGTCCCTGGACCTCGACGGCAAGACCGAGCTCGCGATCCCGAAGGCCGTCCAGCGTGACGCCATCAAGGGCTACCTGGTCCACGTCGACCTGCTGCTCGTCAAGAAGGGCGAGAAGGTCACGGTCGAGGTCGCGGTCGAGACCGAGGGCGACCTGGCCCCGGGCAGCTTCCTCGTCGAGAACGTGCTGAACACGATCTCCGTCGAGGCCGAGGCCACCCACATCCCGACCTCCGTCTCCGTCTCCATCGAGGGCCTTGAGGCCGGCGCGGCGATCCACGCCAAGGACATCAAGCTGCCGGCCGGCACCACCCTGGCCACCGACCCCGAGGCCGTCGTCATCCAGATCCTGGCCGCCCAGGCCGAGGAGCCGGCTGCCGAGACCGAGGACGCCGAGGGCGCCGAGGCCTGAGCAGCACGCTCTGCCTGAGATCCGTGCCGGGCACGGACTCCGACGGGGCGGCGGGCCACACTTGGCCCGCCGCCCCGTTTTCTCTGTGTACGTGGTGTTCCCGCAGCACGTATCCGCGCTGTACATGACCGAGCTTGACGCGACCGAGCTGTACGTGACCGAGGAGACGCAGCCCCCATGACGACCGACGACGCGAACGCCCCCTGGCTGATCGTGGGCCTGGGCAATCCCGGTCCGGAGTACACCGCGAACCGGCACAACGTCGGGTTCATGGTTGCCGACCTGCTCGCCGAGCGGATGGGCGGCCGGTTCAAGGCGCACAAGGCGCGGGCGCAGGTGGTGGAGGGGCGGATCGGTCCGCCGGGCCCGCTGAACCGCCGGGTGGTGCTCGCCAAGCCGATGTCGTACATGAACCTGTCGGGCGGGCCGGTGACGGCGCTGCGCGACTTCTACAAGGTGCCGGTCGCCAACATCGTTGCGATGCATGACGAGTTGGACATCGACTACGGGGTGCTGCGGCTGAAGCTGGGCGGCGGGGACAATGGGCACAACGGTCTGAAGTCCATCACCAAGTCGCTGGGCGCGGACTATCACCGGGTGCGGTTCGGCATCGGGCGCCCGCCGGGGCGGATGCAGGTGGCGGACTTCGTCCTGAAGGACTTCTCCTCGACGGAGCGCAAGGAGCTGGGCTATTTCGTGGACCGGGCGGCCGATGCGGCCGAGGCCCTGGTGATCGAGGGCCTGGAGCGGGCCCAGTCGACGTACAACTCCTGACAACCGCTCCCAAAGGGGCCGCGGCTCGGGCCAGGGTTTGACCGTGCGCGGTCATTACCGCCAGGATCGCGCCCCATGACGAAGCGGAGCCGTACCTTCCTGCTGGTCGTGGTGCGGGCCGCGGCGGCCCTGGTCGCCGTGGTGCTCGTGGTGGCCGGGTTCTGGTCGTCGTGGGGCACCGCGCAGCACGTGATGCTGTCGAAGGGGCGCGATCACGGGCGGCTGACGGTGACGTCCTGTGCGGCCGATGTGTGCACCGGCCGGTACGCGCCCTCGCCCGGGTCCGCCGCGCACGCCCGGGTCACGATCGCGGAGTCGGTGGCGGCGCGGCGGGGCGACGACCTGCCGGTGGTCCTGAAGCCCGGCACGGACGAGGCGGTGCGCAGCGGCCTCGCGGGCCTGCTGTACGCCTGGCTCCCGTTGGCCGGAGCGCTGCTCCTGGCCTCGCTGCTGGTCGCGGGGGGCTTGCGGATGCCGCGGACGGCGTGGGCGGTGGGGCTGGTCGGCGCCGCCGCGATGGCCTGGGCGTTCATCGCCCTGTAGCCCCGCTCGCTCCCGGCCCGGAGCGGCTACCGCCCCCTCGCACCCCGCACACCCCGCGCGGGCCCACCGGATCGCGCAGTTCCTCGCACCCCTGAAACCCGCCTTCGTGCGCGGACCGTGCGTGGCTGATCGCGCAGTTCCTCGCGCCCCTGTAGGTGGACCGGCACCCACCGAACGCGCCCACCGCGGCGGAGCCCCGGGAACGGGCCCGCCCCCTCCCGCATCCCCCGGGGGGAGTGCGGGAAGGGGCGGGGTAGGACGGAGACCCGGGCCCGGGGCGGAGCCCCGAGGGTGGCCCGGGGCCGGGCTCAGCCCGTGTTGCGCAGGCCCGCGGCCACGCCGTTCACCGTGAGGAGCAGCGCTCGGGAGAGGAGCGGGTCCGGGGCCTCGCCCCGGTCGGCCGCCGCGCGCTGGCGTGCGAGGAGCGCGACCTGGAGGTAGGAGATCGGGTCCAGATACGCGTCCCGGATCGCGAACGTCTGCTGCAACGCCGGGCTGGCGCCGAGCAGTTCGTCCCGCCCGGTGATCCGCAGAACCTCCCGCACGGTGAGCTCGTGCTCCGCCTCGATCGCCGAGAACACGTGCTTCAGCTCGTCCGGCACGAGCGTGTCGACGTAGTGCCGGGCGATCCGCAGGTCCGTCTTCGCGAGCGTCATCTCCACGTTGGAGAGGAAGTTGCGGAAGAAGTGCCAGCGCTCGCTCATCTCGCCGAGCACCTCCTCGAGACCCGCCTCGCGCAGCGCCTTGAGTCCGGAGCCGACGCCGAACCAGCCCGGCACGATCTGCCGGGACTGGGTCCAGCCGAACACCCACGGGATGGCCCGCAGTCCGTCGAGGCCCGCACCGGAGTCGGGGCGGCGCGAGGGCCGCGAGCCCAGGTGCAGCTCGGCGAGCTGGTCGACGGGCGTGGACGCGAAGAAGTACGCGGGCAGGTCGGGGTCCTCGACCAGCTTGCGGTACGCCGAGTGCGCGGCGTCGGACACCGTGTCCATCGCCGCGTCCCAGCGCGCGAGGGCCTCGTCGGACTGGCGGGGCGCGGTGTGCAGGGCGGAGGCCTGGAGCGTGGCCGCGACGGTCAGCTCCAGGTTCTCCCTGGCCAGGGACGGGATGAGGTACTTGTCGGAGATGACCTCGCCCTGCTCGGTGACCTTGATCTCGCCTTCGAGGGTGCCCCAGGGCTGGGCGAGGATCGCGTCGTGCGAGGGGCCGCCGCCGCGGCCGACGGTGCCGCCGCGGCCGTGGAAGAGCCGCAGCCGTACGCCGTAGCGGTGGGCGACGTCGCGCAGTCGGCGCTGGGCGCGGTGGATCTCCCACTGGGAGGTGGTGATGCCGCCGAACTTGGAGGAGTCCGAGTAGCCGAGCATGACCTCCTGGACGTCGCCGCGCAGCGAGACGAGGCGCCGGTAGGAGGGGTCGGCCAGCATCTCGTCGAGGATGACGTCGGCGGCGCGCAGCTCGTCGGTGGTCTCCAGGAGCGGCACGATGCCGATCTTGGCCCAGCCGCCGTGCAGGTCGAGGAGGCCGGCCTCGCGGGCGAGGACGGCCGCGGCGAACACGTCGTCGGCGCCCTGGCACATGGAGATGATGTAGGACTCGATGACCTCGGGCCCGAACCGCTCGAAGGCTTCCTTGATGGTGCCGAACACACCGAGGGTCTTCTCGCCGGCCGCGTCCAGCGGGGCCGGCGTCGGGGCGAGCGGGCGGCGCGAGCGGAGCTCCTTGGCGAGGAGCTTCTGCCGGTAGTCGCGCGGCATGTCGGCGTAGCGCCAGGACTCCTCGCCGAGCCGGTCGAAGAGCTGGCCGAGCGCGTGGTGGTGGGCGTCGGCGTGTTCGCGTACGTCCATGGTGGCGAGCTGGAGGCCGAACGCCGCGAGGGTGCGGATCGTGCGGTCCATGCGGCCGTCGGCGAACAGGGCGCCGCGGTGGGCGCGCAGCGAGGTCTGGATGAGCGTGAGGTCGGCGATCAGGTCGGCGGTGCCGAGGTAGTCGCGGCCGGGCTGGTGGGTGGTGCCCTTGGCGAGCCGGTCCTTGGTGTGGACGAGCTTCTGCCGGATGGCGGTGGCCTTGAGCCGGTAGGGCTCCTCGGCGTTGAGGCGCTTGTAGCGGGGGCTGATCTCGGGGAGGGCTTC
This sequence comes from Streptomyces xanthochromogenes, assembly GCF_014650455.1. Lineage (GTDB taxonomy): Bacteria > Actinomycetota > Actinomycetes > Streptomycetales > Streptomycetaceae > Streptomyces > Streptomyces xanthochromogenes. The sequence continues at coordinate 159,137 of NZ_BMUZ01000005.1, forward strand.
GAGGTCGGCCTGGAGCGAGCAGAGCAGCTCTTCGGTGGCGCCCGCGTAGCGGATGGAGTTGGAGAGCAGTCCGCGCAGGAAGTCGATCGTGTCGAGCGCGTCGTTGATGCCGTGCTCGTGCTGGAGGATCAGCACGTCCCAGGTGACCTTGGGGGTCACGTTGGGGTTGCCGTCGCGGTCGCCGCCGATCCACGTGCCGAAGGTGAGCGGGCGGGTGCCGGGCGGCAGCTCGACGCCGACGCGCTCCAGCTCGGCCGCGAGGTCCTCCAGTACGTCCCCGACGGCGCCGGCGTGCAGCTCGTCGAGGTAGTAGATGGCGTTGCGGGCCTCGTCGGCCGGTTCGGGGCGCACGACGCGGAGCTCGTCGGTCTGCCAGATCAGGTCGATGTTCTCGGCCAGGCGCAGGTCGTGCCGGCGCCGGTCGGACTCGACGACCGGGGTTTCCAGGAGTTCGGCGATGCGGCGCAGCTTGTTCAGGACGGAGCGGCGGGCGGCCTCGGTGGGGTGGGCGGTGAAGACCGGCCGCACGTTGAGGTTCTTGACGCTCTCGCGGACGTGCTCGGGGTCGCCGTCCTTGAGCATGTCGGCGGTGCGGGCGAGCAGGCTGCCCTCGGCTGCGCGGTGGGCGCGCAGTTCGCGCCCGCGGTGGACCTGCTCGGTGACGTTGGCGAGGTGGAAGTAGGTGGAGAACGCGCGCACCAGCTTGGCGGCGGTCTCGACTTCGGTGCCGCCGAGGAGTTCGGCGGCGGCTTCGCCGTCGCTCCGGGTCAGCGCGCGGACCCGCTCGACGAGCTCCAGGAGCTCGGGTCCCTCCTGTCGGACGAGGGTCTCGCCCAGGAGGTCACCCAGTCGGCGGATGTCGGCGCGCAGCTCGTTGCTGGCGGCGGGAGTCTGGTCGGCACTGCTCACAGGTGCGGCTCCTTGCAGTGTTTGAGCACGTCTGGAGGGTTCTGGAGGCTTGCGGACCGCGCTGTCCGACGACACCCAGGATAGGTGTCCCATTCCGCCCCGCCGTCACGGGCTCTTGTCCCCGGCCACGGCACTGCCATACTTACGTTGCCGTAGGTTACGCATCCGTAGCCAGGCAATTCCGCTCGTTTTCCTCACCCTGCCGGGGGTACTCCCCATGACCACCAGTCCCGATCTGCTTCCCTCGTCGGACGAGGACCCGCTGCCGTCCGCGACGCTGGGCGGCGAGAAAAAACGCAGCATCGAACAGATCGCCCTGCTGCTCTTCATCACCGTCCCCTTCGTGGCGCTCGTCCTCGCGGTGCCGCTCGCCTGGGGCTGGGGAGGGGTCAGCTGGCTCGATCTCGGCCTCCTCGTCTTCATGTACTACCTGGGCTGTCACGGCGTGACGATCGGTTTCCACCGGTACTTCACGCACGGCTCGTTCAAGGCGAAGCGCCCGCTGCGGATCGCGCTGGCGGTCGCGGGCTCGATGGCGGTGGAGGGGCCCCTGGTGCGCTGGGTGGCCGATCACCGCAGGCACCACAAGTTCTCGGACGCGGAGGGCGACCCGCATTCGCCGTGGCGCTTCGGCGAGACGCTGCCCGCGCTGATGAAGGGCCTGTGGTGGGCGCACATCGCGTGGATGTTCGACGAGGAGCAGACCTCGCAGGAGAAGTACGCCCCGGATCTGCTGGCCGATCCCGCGATCCGCCGCATCTCGCGCGACTTCGTGTGGTGGACGATCCTGTCGCTCGCGATCCCGCCGCTGGTGGGGGGTCTGGTCACGATGTCGTGGTGGGGCGCGTTCACGGCGTTCTTCTGGGGCTCGCTGGTGCGGGTGGCGCTGCTGCACCACGTGACGTGGTCGATCAACTCGATCTGCCACGCGGTGGGCAAGCGTCCCTTCAAGTCGCGTGACCGCAGCGGCAACGTGTGGTGGCTGGCGGTGCTCTCGTGCGGCGAGTCGTGGCACAACCTGCACCACGCGGACCCGACGTCGGCCCGGCACGGGGTGATGCGGGGGCAGATCGACTCCAGTGCCCGGATCATCCGCTGGTGCGAGCAGCTGGGCCTGGCGTACGACGTGCGCTGGCCGAGCGCGGCACGTATCGACTCCAAGCGGAACGAAGCCGACCGGTCCCGGCGCAAGGAGAAGGCCGCCGAGGCGGCATGATGGAGGACGTGGCGACCGACTCCAGCACCACCCGTACCACCAGCACCACTGGTTCCTCCCGCTCCGCCGGGGCCTCCGGCTCCGCCGAGAAGCCCCGACGCACCCGCCGGACCCGGATGACCGGGGCCGAGCGCCGGGAGCAGCTGCTGGACATCGGTCGCACGCTCTTCGCCGAAAAGGGCTTCGAGGGCACTTCGGTCGAGGAGATCGCCGCGAAGGCGGGCGTTTCCAAGCCGGTGGTGTACGAGCACTTCGGCGGCAAGGAGGGCCTGTACGCGGTCGTCGTGGACCGGGAAATGCGCTCGCTGCTCGACGGTGTGACGGGTGCGCTGACCGCGGGGCATCCGCGCGAACTCCTGGAACAGGCCGCATTCGCGCTGCTCGACTACATCGAGACGTATACGGACGGATTCCGCATTCTGGTGCGTGACTCCCCGGTCGCCCAATCGACCGGAACGTTCGCCTCACTGATCTCCGACATCGCCACCCAGGTCGAGGACATTCTGGGCCTGGAGTTCAAGGCGCGGGGCTTCGACGCGAAACTGGCGCCGCTGTACGCGCAGGCGCTGGTCGGCATGGTGGCGCTCACCGGGCAGTGGTGGCTGGACGTGCGCAAGCCCAAGAAGGCGGAAGTCGCGGCACATCTGGTGAATCTGGCGTGGCACGGCCTGGACGGTCTCGAACCCAAACCGCGACTTATAGGGCACCGGAAGAGCTGACTCTCTCCACGCGGTCAAGATCAATCAACACCGGCCCCAATTTTCACTTCAACTACACAAGAATCGGCGGTAGTCTTCACCCACAATCCCGGGGGGGATTCCCGCCATTCCTCGCGTGCCAGCACCCATGGCTGCCGTTTGTGCCGCCAAGGTGTACGAGCCGCGCACCCTTTTGCGCGCCCATGCGACGACGAATACGCAGCGACGCGATTCTCCCCGGGTCTACCCGCTTATTCCCATGGGGGGAATTTTGTCCTCTGTGCGCACCAAGCGCGCGAGCCGCCTCGCGGCCTGCACCGCCCTCGTCCTGTCCGCGGGCATGCTGCTCGCCGGTCCGGCCTCGGCCGACTCCACCCCGGCCGGCCCGCACGCCGTCGTGAAGGCACCCAGGCCGGCGTCCGGCCCGACCGACACGCCGTCCCGCACCAAGGCCCCGCTCAAGGCGCCGAACAAGGCGAAGCGTTCCCTGACCGCCGGCGCGGACGCGGCCGGAGTGGCGAAGCCCCGCTTCGACGTGTCCGGCACCGGATACTCCGGCACGCTGATCCGCGACGCCGACAGCAAGCTGTACCTGGAGTCCTGGGACGGCAAGGCCAACCCCGAGTTCACCAACTCCCTCGGGGCCTACAAGGACCTGATCCTGCCCGGCGACCTGGGCGGCGGCAGCGCCCCCGAGGTCCTCGAACTGTCCCCGACCGGCACCCTGACGCTCCACGCGGACACCGACGCCACCGGCGTCGGCTACAGCGCCTGGTACGGGTCCGGCTGGAACATGTTCAACAAGGTCGTCTCGGTCGCCGACGTCACCGGCGACGGCCACAACGACCTGCTGGCCCGCACCCCGGGCGGCGACCTCTACCTCTACGCGGGCACGGGCAACCTGAGCGCCCCGTTCGCGGCAGGCAAGAAGGTCGGGAGCAACTGGGGCATGTTCGACCAGATCGTCGGCGCCAACGACGTGAACGGCGACGGCCTGGGCGACGTCTACGGCCGCACCCCGAACGGCGACCTGTACTTCTACGCAGGCACCGGCAACGCCGCGAACCCGCTGAAGGCCGGCGTCAAGGTCGGCTTCGGCTGGGACATCTACAACCAGATCGTCGCCGTCGACGACCAGAACGGCGACGGGCGCGGCGACCTGATCGCCCGTGACCTGTCGGGCCACATCTGGACCTACTACGGCCAGGCCGACGGCAAGCTCACGGCCCGCGCCGCTCGCGGCCAGGGCTGGTACACCGTCCAGTTCTTCCCGTCCGGCGGCAACCCGACGTACGGCAAGCAGGACCTGTTCGGCCTCGACGGCTCGGGCACGCTCAACTACTACTGGGGCCAGGGCGACGGCTACCTGTCGAAGGTCAATCCCGGCAAGCCGGGCGGCTGGGACGGGGTGCACTACCTGTCCGCCCCCTCCTCGCTCAACACCTCCGAGCGCTGGGCCAGCATCCTGGAGATGGGCTCGGACGGCGAGCTGTACACCAACGGCAACCACGTCGGCGGCGGCTGGAACATCTACAACACCGTCATCGGCGTGGGCGACCTCACCGGTGAGGGCAACGGCGACCTGATCGCCCGTCAGGGCAGCAACGGCCACCTGTACCTGTACCCGGGCAACGGCCAGGCCACCGGCGTCTACTCGCGCATCGACGTGGGCGCGGGCTGGAACGCGTACGACAAGCTCTTCGGCGCCGGCGACATCAACGGCGACGGCCTGTCCGACCTGCTGGCCCGTACGCCCGACGGCACCCTGTACCTGTACGCGGGCACCGGCAACGCCAAGGCCCCGTTCAAGGGCCGGGTCAAGATCGGCACCGGCTGGAACATGTACAGCGCCAACAAGCTCGCCGTCCCCGGCGATCTGACCGGCGACGGCCGCTCGGACATCGTCGCGGTGGACTCCTCCGGCAACCTGTGGCGTTACGACGCCGACGGTTCCGGCGGGCTCAAGAGCCGGGTGAAGATCGGCTTCGGCTGGAACACCTACAAGTACGGCATCTACTAGGCCGACCCCTGCGGTACCGAGCGCCCCGCCCCCTCTTCGCGAGGGGGCGGGGCGTTCCCGTTTCAGGCGAGCGGCTCCAGGAACTCCAGGCGGTTGCCGACCGGGTCCTCGGAGTAGAACCGCCGGTGGCCGGGCAGGTTCTCGTCCCAGACGACCGGTGCGCCGTGTTCTTCGAGCCGCCGGGCGTACGCCTCGATCGAGGTGACCCGAAGACCGGGGTGGGCCTTGCGCGCGGGCCGGAAGTCCTCCTCGATGCCCAGGTGGAGCTGGACGTCCCCGTACCCGAACCAGCAGCCGCCGCGGGTGGCCAGCGGCGGGGGCTTGGGGATTTCGGTCATGCCGAGGACGTCCTCGTAATACGTCCTCAGCCGCGGCTCGCTGCCCGGTGGGGCGGCGAGTTGGACGTGGTCGACAGCGGCGAGCACCGCCGGGCTCCTACTTCTTCCTGGCGACGGCGAAGATCCGGCGGAAGGGGAAGACCGTGCCGTGCGGGCCCGGCGGGTAGGCCTCGCGCAGGCGGTCGCGGTATTCGGCGAGCAGGGCGTCAATGGCCTCCTGGTCGCCGTCGAGGGCGGTCAGGACGGGGCGCAGGGCGGTGCCCTTGACCCAGTCGAGGACGGGGTCGGGGCCGGTCAGCAACTGGCAGTAGACGGTTTCCCAGACATCGGTCTCGCAGCCGAGGTCGGCGAGGCGGGTCAGATAGTCGGCGGGCTCCAGGATGTGGACGTAGCGGCGGCCGTGGTCGTCGAGGCGGCTGCGCCAGCGCGGGGACTCGCAGAGTTCGGCGAGGATCGCGTGGCTGGGCGAGGTGAAATTGCCCGGGACCTGGAAGGCGAAGGTGCCTCCGGGCGTCAGCCCGTCGATCCAGGCCGGGAACGACTCGGGGTGGTTGGGGACCCACTGCAGGGCGGCGTTGGAGACGATCAGGTCGTACGGCTCGCCGGGCGTCCAGTGCGTGGCGTCGGCGACCTGGAAGTCGAGCCAGCCGCCGCCCGCGGTGGTGCCGGCGTAGTCCTTGTCGGCCTGGGCCAGCATCTGCGGGGAGAGGTCGAAGCCGGTGATGCGGGCATCGGGCCAGCGGTCGGCGAGACGGACGGTGACGTTGCCGGGGCCGCAGCCCAGGTCGGCGATCCGGGGCGAGAGGCCGCCGGTCGTGGGCAGGTCGGGTATCCGGGTGAGCAGGTCCAGGAACGGGCGGGTGCGGTGCCCGGCGTGACGCAGATACTGCTGTGGGTCCCAGACCGGCGGCCCGGGTGGTGTGGTCGACGATGAATCGGAATACATGTTCGAGCCCCCTTGCAGGTACGGCTGGGCGAAGCGGAACAGGGTCCCGGCCCCTCCATGCCCAATGGTGGCTCGATATATATCTTGACGTCAAGAGACTTCACATCGAGGGACCCTCTACACTGATCGACATGGAGGACGAGGTCGACCGATTGGTCGCTGCATGGCGCCGAGAGCGCCCGGACCTCGACGTGGAACCACTCGAGGTGCTCAGCCGGGTCAGCAGGCTGGCCCGCCATCTCGACCGGGCCCGCAGACTCGCGTTCGCGGAGCACAGCCTGGAGCCCTGGGAGTTCGACGTCCTGACGTCTCTGCGCCGCGCCGGGGCGCCCTACCAGCTCTCCCCCGGCCAGCTCCTGACGCAGACGCTCGTCACCTCGGGCACGATGACCAACCGGATCGACCGGCTCGCCAAGAAGGGCCTGGTCGAGCGGCTGCCCGACCCCAGCGACCGGCGCGGGGTCCTGGTGCGGCTCACCCCCGAGGGACGCGACCGCGCCGACCAGGCGCTCGCGGGGCTGCTCGATCAGGAGCGGGCCATCCTCGGCGAGCTCAGCCGTCAGCAGCGGGGTGAACTGGCCGCGCTGCTACGCCAGTTGACCGCCCCGTTCGACAACATCCCCGGCTAGGTCGACCGGGCCCACCCCGGCCCGGCGGGCCAGCGCGACCGCCGCGAGCGTGGAGTGCACCCCCAGCTTGCCCAGGACGTTCTGCATATGGGTCCGCACGGTGTGCGGGGACAGGAACAGCCGCTCGGCGACCGCCTTGCGCCCGAGCCCGGCCACCATGCAGCGCAGCACCTCGCGCTCGCGCGGGGTGAGCGACTCCACCAGCCGCTCGGACTCGGTGCGGTGCTTGCGCGCGGCCGTCAGCTCCCGCAGTACGCCGGTGAGCAGCGCGGGCGGCAGGTGCGTCTCGTCGCGCAGTACGCCCCGGATCACGGCGAGCAGCCGCTGCAGCGAGCAGTCCTTGGCGACCCAGCCGCACGCGCCGGCCTGCAGGGCGAGGGCGGCCCGGCGCGGGTCGTCCTTCTCGGCGAGTACGACGGTACGCACCGCGGGCTGGCCCGCACGGACGCCCGCGACCAGCGAGATGCCGTCGACCAGGCCGTCCGCACCACCGCCCTCGGGGACCACACGGGCGACCGGGACCGCGGCCGATGCGCCCAAGTCCGCGTCGACGAGCATCACATCGAATCTGCGGCCCTCGGCCGCGCCCCGCTCCAGGCAGCGCAGCGCCGCGGGGCCGCTGCCGGCCGCGGCGACGTCCACATCGGGCTCCGCGGCCAGGGCCGCGGCGAGCGACTCGGCGAAGATGCGATGGTCGTCCACCACGAGAACTCGGATACGTACCAAGTGACACCCCCAGGGTCCGGTGACGGACCGGTACGGGTACGCCGCCCGGAGCCGGGCGACCGCAGTCGCACGGCCGCCGCCGTGCACTGAGTTCTACCCCACCCCGGGCGACGTACCCGACTGTCTCGCCCCCTGATCAACACCGGCCCCCACCGGTGCTGTGCATCAGCGTAGGGCCGTGAGCTGTGAGCGGAAGGCACTTTGCCGAACTGAGGGAACCCGTCCGGCTACTTGGCGTGTGCGCCTGTTTAGGGTGAGTTCCATGTTTCGTCTTGAGACAGAAGTGGACAAGACCCGTCAGGCGCAGCTGGGGCAGCACCTGCGGAACACCAACACCGAGCGGTCACCGGCCCTGCGGGCCCTGCGGGGGACGCCGGCCGAGAAGGAAGTGCCGCTCCACGTCTGGGGGTTGACCGAGGAGGGCCTGCTGGCCGGGGGGCTGACGGGGCGGACCTGGGCGGGCTGGCTGCACGTCGACCTCCTGTGGGTCGACGCGGGGCTGCGGGCCGAGGGGCTCGGCACCCAACTGCTGGCCCGCGCCGAGGAGTTGGCGCGCTCCGAGCGGGGGTGCGGGTTTGCCCGGGTGGAGACGTGGGACTTCCAGGCGCCGGGGTTCTACCGGGGGCGGGGGTACGAGGTGGTGGCGGTGATCCCCGACTATCCTCCGGGGGCCACGGAGTACACCCTGACCAAGCGCCTCGCCTGACCAACCGGGGCTCCGCCCCGGACCCCTGGGGGGATTTGCCCACCCCCCCCATGACGGGCTGAAATGCCCTGATGTGGCCCAGCGCCGCTTCTTCAGGGGCGCGAGGAACTGCGCGAGAAGCGAGCACGGTCCGCGGCCGAGGACGGGGTTGGGGGCGCGGGGAACTGCGCGAGAAGCGAGCACGGTCCGCGGCCGAGGACGGGGTTGGGGGCGCGGGGAACTGCGCGACCAGCCACCCGCGGTCCGCACCCGAACCACCGGGCCCGGTCCGGGGCGGAGCCCCGGCGCACCCCGGGCGGCGGCCGAACCCACCTCCCCCCGGGCGGAGCCCCGGCGCATCCCGGGCCCGGTGGGTGCAGAGGCACCCTCAGGACAGGCGGTGCGCCCCCCGCGAGGGGACCGCCTCGAACAGTCTCGGGGCCGTCAGCGACGCCCGTTCGAAGGCCACGGCCAGGGCCTTCGAGACCGCGTCCAGCGCCGCCTCCTCGGCCAGGACGATCGCCGAGCCGCCGAAGCCCCCGCCCGTCATCCGCGCCCCGAGCGCCCCGGCCGCCACGGCCGTGTCCACCACCAGGTCCAGCTCCGCGCAGGACACCCGCAGATCGTCCCGGAGGGAGCCGTGGCCCTCGGTCAGCACCGCGCCCACCGCGCGGACGTCGCCCGCCGCGAGCAGCCCCGCCACCCGCGCCACTCGCTCGTTGTCGCTCACCACGTGCCGCACATACCCCCGGACCGCCTCGGAGGACAGCTCCCCCAGCGCATCGGGGAGTCGCGCGTAGGGGAGTTCGCGCAGGGTGCGTACACCCAGCTCCCGCGCGCCCTGCTCGCAGCCGGCGCGCCGCCGGGCGTACGCGCCGTCGCCCAGCGCGTGTTTCACGCGGGTGTCCACCACCAGGAGCCGCAGCCCCTGGGCGGGCAGGTCGAAGGGGATGTGACGCGTCGTCACGTCCCGGGCGTCCAGGTGCAGCACGTGGCCCTCCGTGCAGCACGCGGAAGCCGTCTGGTCCATGATCCCGCACGGCACGCCCGCGAACGCGTTCTCCGCCCGCTGTGCCAGCGCGGCCAACTCCGGCATCGAAAGCGGCAGTTCGTACAGGTCGCGCAGGGCGAGTGCCGTGACCACCTCAAGGGCGGCCGAGGAGGACAGGCCCGCGCCCGTCGGCACCGTCGACGTCAGGTGCAGGTCCGCACCCGGCACCGCGTACCCCGCCTCGCGCAGCGCCCACACCACGCCCGCCGGGTAGGCGGCCCAGCCCGCGCCGGACAGCGGCTCCAGCTCGTCTGCGCGGAGCTCCACGACGGGGCCCTCGACGTCGGCCGAGTGGATCCGCAGGACCCCGTCGGTGCGCCGGGCCACCGCCGCCACCGCCGTGTGCGGCAGGGCGAGCGGCATGACGAAGCCCTCGTTGAAGTCGGTGTACTCGCCGATGAGGTTGACCCGGCCGGGTGCGGCCCACACCCCTTCGGGCTCGTATCCGTACAACTCCCGGAAGGCGGCGCTCACTTCACTCACCGTCGTGCTCCGCCCTCTGGGCGAAGGCCCAGGCATCCGCCACGATCGCGGCGAGGTCGGCGCGCGAGGGCTGCCAGCCGAGACGCTCGTGGGCGCGCGAGGCGGAGGCCACCAGGACCGCCGGGTCGCCGCCGCGCCGGCCGGCGACGACCTCGGGGATCTCGTGGCCGGTCACCTTGCGCACGGTCTCGACGACCTCGCGGACCGAGAACCCGTTGCCGTTGCCGAGGTTGCAGACGAGGTGCTCGCCGGTGGTCGCGGCGTCCAGGGCGAGCAGGTGCGCCTCGGCCAGGTCGGCCACGTGGATGTAGTCGCGGACGCAGGTCCCGTCCGGGGTGGGGTAGTCGTCGCCGTAGATCGAGATGAACTCCCGCCGCCCCAGGGCCACTTGGAGAACCAGGGGGATCAGGTGGGATTCCGGGGCGTGCCGCTCCCCGCGGCTTCCGTACGCGCCCGCCACGTTGAAGTACCGGAGGGACACCGCGGCCAGGCCGTGGGCCGCGCACTCCCCGGCGATCATGTGGTCGACCGCCAGCTTGGAGGCGCCGTAGGGGCTGGTGGGGGCGGTGGGGTCGGTCTCGGTGATCGGGGTCGAGACGGGTTCGCCATAGGTGGCCGCGGTGGAGGAGAACACCAGCGTGCGGACGTCCGCGTCCCGCATCGCGGCGAGCAGTGCCATCGTGCCGCCGACGTTGTTGGCCCAGTACTTCTCGGGGACCACCACCGACTCACCGACCTGCGAGAACGCCGCGAAGTGGAGGACGGCGTCGAAGGACGCGTCGAGCCACTGGGCCGCGTCCTGGATGCGGCCCTCGACGAAATCGGCCCCGGCGGGCACGGCTTCGCGGAAGCCGGTGGAGAGGTCGTCGAGGACGGTCACCGCGTGGCCGGCCTCGACCAGGTGGGCCGCCACCACGCTGCCCACGTATCCCGCGCCACCCGTCACCAGGTACTTGCTCACTTGCTGGCCACCTCTCGCAGTCGCTCGGCCGCGGCCTCCGGCGGCACGTCGTTGATGAACACGTTCATGCCGGACTCGGAACCCGCGAGGTACTTCAGCTTGCCGGAAGTGCGGCGGATGGTGAAAAGCTCGAGATGGAGCCCGAACTCGTCCCGGTCGACGGCACCCTCGCCCCGGAACGGCGCCTGGTGCCAGGCGGCGATGTAGGGGGTGGGCGGCTCGTCGGGGCCGAAGATCCGGTCGAAGCGGCGCAGGAGTTCCAGGTAGATCCGGGGGAATTCGGCGCGCGCGTCCTCGTCGAGCGCGCGCAGGTCGGGCACGCGGCGCTTGGGGTGGAGGTGGACCTCGTAGGGCCAGTGGGCGGCGTACGGCACGAAGGCCACCCAGTGTTCGCCCTCCAGGACCACCCGGTCGCCCTCGGCGAGCTCGCGCCGGACCACGTCGTCGAAGAGGTTGCGGCCGCCGGTGCGCTCGCGGTGTTCGGCGAGCGAGCGGAGCATGAGGGCGGTGCGCGGGGTGGTGAAGGGATAGCCGTAGATCTGGCCGTGCGGGTGGCCGAGAGTGACGCCGATCTCGGCGCCCCGGTTCTCGAAGCAGAACACCTGCTGGACCTGCGGGAGTTCGGCGAGTTCGGCGGTGCGGTCGGTCCAGGCCTCCAGGACGAGGGCGGCCTGGTCCTCGGTGAGGTCGGCGAAGGACGCCTCGTGGTCGGGGGTGAAGCAGACGACCTCGCAGCGGCCGGAGTCGCCGGCGAGCGAGGGGAAGCGGTTCTCGAAGACGACGACGTCGTAGTCGTCCGCCGGGATCTCGCTGTCGCGCCCCTCGCGCGAGGGGCACAGGGGGCAGGCGTCGGCGGGCGGCAGATAGGTGCGGCCCTGGCGGTGCGAGGCGACGACGACCGTGTCGCCGAGCAGCGGGTCGTGGCGCAGCTCGGACGCGGTGCAGACCGGGTCGAGGGGGCGGCGGTCGGTCTCGTCCCGGACGAGGTCGTCCCGCGCGTCGTAGTAGAGCAGCTCACGTCCGTCGGCGAGCCGGGTCGACGTCTTCTTCACCTGCAACCTCCACCATCCAACAGAATCGCACACAACAAACCACAAGCCAACAGCGTGCGTCAATGGGCGCGCAAGCGGCTGCCCCGGCCCCAACGATCACTGCCAGCAAGGACACCGAAACGCACCCTCGATCACAATCAAACAAACAATCTCATCAAAACTGTTCAGTTTCTGAACATGGAGGCGTAGGTTCCCGTCCGGATCAGTAAGCGCGACGAAGCGAGTACGCATGCAATATCTGGCCGCGGGGCTCCGGCTCCCCACCAACGGGCTCGACTACACGATTCTGGCGATCTACTTCATCGTCGTTCTGGGCATCGGCTTCGCCGCCCGCGCCAGCGTGAAGACCAGCCTCGACTTCTTCCTCTCCGGCCGCTCGCTGCCGGCCTGGGTCACCGGCCTCGCCTTCGTCGCGGCCAACCTCGGCGCCACCGAGATCCTCGGCATGTCCGCGACCAGCGCCCAGTACGGCGTGGCGGTCGTGCACTGGTACTGGATCGGCGCGATCCCGGCGATGGTCTTCCTCGGGCTCGTGATGATGCCCTTCTACTACGGCTCGAAGGTCCGCTCCGTACCGGAGTTCCTGCTCCAGCGCTTCGACAGGTCGGCGCACCTGCTCGCCTCGGCGCTGTTCGCGTTCGCCGCGGTCCTGATCGCGGGCGTCAACCTGTACGCCCTGTCGATCGTGGTCGAGGCGCTGCTCGGCTGGCCGCAGTGGGTGGCGATCGTGGTCGCCGGGCTCTTCGTGCTCGCCTACATCACCATCGGCGGCCTCTCCTCGGCGATCTACAACGAGGTGCTCCAGTTCTTCGTGATCCTGGCCGCGCTCATACCGCTGACCATCCTCGGCCTCAAGCGGGTCGGCGGCTGGGACGGTCTGACCAGCTCGCTCAAGACCAGTCACGGCCACAACTTCCTGTCCGCGTGGGGCGGCACCGGCATCGGCCAGTCCAACCCGCTCGGCGCGAACTGGCTGACCATCGTGCTCGGCCTCGGCTTCGTGCTGTCCTTCGGCTACTGGACCACCAACTTCGCCGAGGTGCAGCGGGCGCTGTCCGCCAAGAACCTGAGCGCGGCCCGGCGGACCCCGCTGATCGCGGCGTTCCCGAAGATGTTCATCGTGTTCCTGGTGATGATCCCGGGCCTGGTCGCGGCCGTCCTCGTGCCGAAGATCGGCACCCCGGGCTCGTCCCTCACGTACAACGACGCGATCCCGCTGCTCATGCAGGACCTGCTGCCCAACGGTGTGCTGGGCATCGCCGTGACCGGTCTGCTCGCCGCGTTCATGGCGGGCATGGCGGCCAACGTGTCGTCCTTCAACACCGTGTTCACGTACGACATCTGGGCCAAGTACGTGAAGAAGGACAAGCCCGACAGCTACTACCTGCGCTTCGGGCGGCTGATCACGGCGATCGGGGTGCTCGCCTCGATCGGGACGGCGTTCATCGCCTCCTCGTTCTCCAACATCATGGGCTACCTCCAGACCCTGTTCTCCTTCTTCAACGTGCCGATGTTCGTGGTGTTCGTGATCGGCATGTTCTGGAAGCGGGCATCGGTGAAGTCCGGTGTGTGGGGCCTGTTCGCGGGGACCACGGCCGCGATGGTCAACTACTTCTGGATCTACAAGCAGGGCGTCATCTCGATCCCGACCGACCAGGGCGCCAACTTCGTCTCCGCGATCGTCGGGTTCGTGGCGGGCGCGGTGGTCATGGTGGCCGTCACCCTGTTCACCGCGCCGAAGCCCGCCGCCGAGCTGGCCGGCCTGGTGTACGGGACGAAGTCGCCGGGTGTCGAGGAGCCGCCCGCCGAGGGCGACAGCGCCTGGTACCGCAAGCCCGCCCTGCTCGGCTGGGGCGCGATCGTGCTCGCCGCGCTCTGCTACGTCCCCTACTCGTTCTGACCGGAGGCCAAGACATGTCCGAACTGCAGCGTGAAGTCTCCGAGTTGGAGAAGAAGTCGGCGTCGGCCGCGCGGCTCTTCGACATCCGCCGGATCATCGGCGGCCTGTTCACCCTGTACGGGGTGATCGTCGGCGCGGCGGGGGTCTTCGCCTCCGACGCGGATCTGAAGAAGGCGCAGGGCATCAACATCAACCTGTGGACCGGGCTCGGCATGCTGGTCCTCGGGGTGTTCTTCCTCGTGTGGCTGAAACTGCGGCCCACCGCTCCCCCCGTCCCCGAAGAGGGCTGAGCCCGAGCGGAGCCGGCCCGCGGCACGGCCGGACCCGAGGGCGGCCGAGCGATACCGGGGCGCCCCGGCCGGGGCCCGAAGTGGGGCCCGGCTAGGGCGCCTTGACGTGGGTGGCCCGGTCGAGCAGGCCCGTCCGCGCGGCGAGCGCCGCGGCCTCCAGGCGGGAGCCGACCCCCAGCTTCATCAGGACCCGCTGGACGTGGGTGCGGGCGGTGGAGGGCGCTATGCCCATGCCGGCCGCGATCAGACGGGTGTCCTCTCCGTCCGCGACGCGGACCAGGACCTCGACCTCGCGCGGGGTCAGCAGGCTCAGCAGCCGCTGGCCCTCGTCGTCGGGCTGGGCGGCGGGGTTGAGGAGTTCGGCGAAGGCGCCCTGCAGGAGCTGCGGGGCGACGGCCGCCTCCCCCGCCCTGGCCTTCACCATGGCCCGCTCGACACCCTCGATGCGCTCGTCGTGGCGCACATAGCCGGACGCCCCGGCCGCGAACGCCGCCGCGATCCCGCGCGGGCTCGGCACCGGGCCGAGCACCACCACGGCCACCTGCGGCCGCTCCCGTTTGATCCGCACGATCGGGTCGAACACACCGGGTTCGGCGGGCGCCGCCGTGCCGAGCAGGCACACCTCGGGTGCCCGGCTCACCACCAGGTCGGCGGCCCCGGCGACCGGAGCCGCCGCGGCGAGGACCCGGTGGCCCCGCAGTTTCAGCGCCGAGGCGAGTGCCTCGGCGAGCAGCCGGTGGTCGTCGACCACCATGAGCCGCACGCCCATCGAGCTACCCCCATCCCCCGGCCCCTCTTGCCCCGGCAAGCTACACGCTTGTTCGACGCCGCGCGCCGCTTACCTGTAAGAAGCCCCCAGAATGCCGAATTCTCCTGCATTCAGGCGTGGTTGAGGAAGTGCGAGGAGAGGCGAAACGACAGTCTCGGCCGTTTTCCGACGTCCCGCGCGCCCCCGACCTGCGGCGGGAAGGCCCGGGGAAGGGCGGCGGGAAAGAGGCGGGAAAAGGCGAAAGCCCCGCCGGACGGGAGCGGACTTCCGTCGGCGGGGCCTTCGTCGGGCGGCGGCTCAGCCGGTGCCGGTCGCCATGAACAGGAACTTCTTCTCGGAGTCCGTCGCCGAGTACGGCTTGCTCAGGAGCTGCGCGCCCAGGTACAGGCGGCCGTTGCCGTAGAGGATGTCGGCGTACTTCCCCGAGAACGACGTGATCGCGTCGCGGACGGACCGGTCGGCCGGGTTCTCCAGGAGCACCGTCGACTTGAGGGAGGCGCCGTCGATGCTGACGACCTGGGTGCCCTTGTCGTACGGGGCGTTCTTGTAGGCGATGACGTTGTTGCCGTCCATGCGGAGCGGGAACATCGTGTAGCCGTCGCCCGCGTCCGCCTTGCCGGGCACGGCCTGGCCGGTGGTCAGGTCGAAGGCGAGGATCTCGTTGGTGCGGCCGAGCGAACCGGAGGAGCCGCTCACGGCGTTCTCGTGCTCCTCGGTCGGCACGTACAGCTTGCCGCCGCCGGCCACCACCATCGTGCACTTCTCGACGGAGGTGCTGTCGCAGTCGGCCGAGTACTTGTCGCCGGGAGCCGGGATGCGCGCGAGGAGCTTGCCGGTCTTGTCGTCGACGGAGAAGAAGTCGGAGATGCCGCTGCCGTCGCCCGCGCTCTCACCGACGTCGGCGGCGAGCACCAGCGGCTTGGTGGAGACGATGTGGGCGTAGTCGATGCCGGGCATCATCTTGTACGTGGAGATCGGCTGGCCGCTCTTGGGGTCGAGGGGCTGCACGTTGATGGTGGGCTTGTCGTAGTCGCCGCACTTGCGGACGGCCACGAGCGCGTCCCCGCCGCCGTAGCCGACGTCCTTGCACTGGTCGGCGGTGGTGGTGGGCTTCCACAGTTCCTTGCCGGTGGTCAGGTCCCAGGCCGCGCCGCCGTCGAGGCCACCGGCCGCGACGGTGCCCGCCCCGACGGTGATCTCGTCGAACCTGGTCTTGCGGTCGCCGTTGGCGCCCTTGATGTCGGCCTGCCACAACAGCTTGCCGGTGTTGAGGTCGAGGCCTGCGACCTCGGTGCAGGAGGCGTACTTGGAGCCGCCGTCCTGGCTCTCGAAGGCGAACGCGGTCTTGCCGTCGGCCGAGGTGTGGGTGCTCGCCTCGCAGACGTTGCCGGTCAGCGGCAGCTTCCAGAGCTGGGTGCCCTTGGCGGGGTCGTAGCCGACGATCTCCTTGACGCCGGCCTTGACGTACACCTTGTCGGTGAGCCAGGAGCCGTGCACGGAGGTGAGGTCGGTGACCTTGGGCTGGGGGGTCTGGAAGAGCACCCTGGCGGCGGTGTTGGCGGGTGCCTTCTCCTTGCCGCCGCCCCCGGTCGCGGAGCCGCCGTCGCCCTTGGCCCCGCCGGTGTCGCCCTGGGCGCTGTTCTTGCCGTCGTCCTTGCCGGAGGCGTACCAGATGCCGCCGCCCACGATCAGCGCCACCGCGACGACCGCCGCGATGATGATCGTCAGCTGGGTGCTGGGCTTCTTGCCGCCGGGCTGCCCACCGGGGCCGGGCGCACCCGGCACCCCGTACTGCGGCTGCATCGGCTGGGTCGGGGGCTGGCCGGGATAGCCGTAACCGGCCTGCGCGGGCTGGCCCGGGTAGCCGTAACCGGCCTGCGCGGGCTGGGTCGGCGGCTGGCCCGGGTAGCCGTAGCCCGGCTGCGCGGGCGGTGTCTGCGGGTAGCCGTAGCCGGGCTGCTGCGCAGGTGCCTGGGGGTAGCCGTAGGCCGGGGGGCCGGCCGGCGGCGGGGTGTTCGGGGGGCCCGCCGGGGGCGGCGGGGTGGCGGCGCCGAAGCCGCCTGCGGGGGGCTCCTGGGGTGCTCCGAAGCCGGGGGCCGGGGGCTCCTTGGGGGCGCCGAAGCCCGGGGGCGTGTCCTCGGGGCGCGGGGGCTGCTGCGGTGGCTGGGGTGGCTGGCTCATGCCGGGGAACCTCTGACTGGAAGGCGGGGAAGGGGAGTTGGGGCGTTACTTGCCGAAGGACAGGAGTGCGTTGTCCTTCTTGTCGCCCTTGGGGCTGTTCACCCGCCCGTTGAGGATGAACACGCGTCCGCCCGCCCAGGTGATGCGGGGGCCGAAGAAGTACTCCTCGGTGCCGGCGGCCGCCGAGGGGCTCTGCAGCGTGATCTTAGGAGTGCCGCCGGCGGTGGGCAGGGTCGCGACCGCGGCCCCTTCCTCGTCGATGCCGGGCTCGATGTAGAGCACGACCTTGCCGTCCTCGACGGCGAGCGGCTGCGCCATGCGGCCCGTGGGCGCGGCCGCGTGCCACTTCTCCTTGCCCGTGCCGAGGTCGATGGCGACGATGTCGTTGCTGCGGCCCACCCCGAGCTCGCTGCTGTCCTTGCCCTCGGTGGAGATGTAGAGGGTGTTGGCGTCGGCGGCCGTGCCCGAGCAGTCCTGGAGCTGACGGTCGACGATGCCCAGGCCGCTGCAGTTCGCGGTCAGTTGGGACTTGGAGTCGACCTGCGAGCGGAGCTTGCCGTCAGCGGTGAAGGTGGAGATGTTCCACGACTTCTTGTCCTTGGTGGCGTAGACGACGAGCGGGTCCATCGAGTAGATGCGCTGGATGGACCAGCCCTTCTCGTACTGGAAGTTCCACTTGGTCTTGCCGGTGGCCGGGTCCAGCTCCTGGATGAGCTCCGACTGCGGGGCGTCCATGTCGGTGTTGTTGGGGTCGCGGCAGGTGCCGACGGCGATGAGCCGGGGGCCGCCCGCGAACGAGTCGGCGCCGCAGTTGCCGGTCTTCGGGGTGCCGAAGAGCTGCTTTCCGTCGGCCATGGAGTACGCGCTCGCGTTGCCCATGCGGCCGACGGCCACGGTGTTGCCGCTGATCGCCATGTCGAAGGTCACCATGGCGTCGAAGAGGTTCTCCTTCTTCACCGTGACCTTCCAGCCGGCCTTGGCCGCCGCCAGGTCGACCATCTGGACCTGGTTGCACTTGGCGTCCTTGTCGTTGTTCTCCAGGACGCCGAAGGCGATCTTTCCGTCCGACGTGGTGTCGTGCGGCGCGCCGCAGATGGGGGTGTCCAGGGGCACCTTCCACTTCTGCTTCCCGTCGGCGGCGCCGTAGCCGACGACCTCCTTGTACATGGCCTTCACGACGACGTCGCCGAGGCGCCAGGGGCCGTACTGCTCGGCGCCGTTCTGGGTCAGCGCCGTCTCGTTCTCGAGCAGCCACACCGGCGCCTCGCCGGGTTTGATCCCGCTGTTGATCCCGCCGTCGGACCCGGCGCGGCCGGTGCCCTTGCCGTCGCCCTCGTCGACGGACGGGGAGCCGGAGGGGGCCGCGCCGTGGCTCTTGTCGGCGACGGGCTTCTTGTCGCCGCCGCCGCTCGTCGCCAGGTACACGCCGCCGCCGACGACCAGGAGGCCGGCGACCGCCGCGGCCACGATCAGGGCGGGCCTGCCCTTGAACGGGTTCTTGCCGCCACCGCCCTGCGGCGGCATCGGGGCACCGGGGTACTGCGGCTGACCGGGGTAGCCGTAACCGCCCTGCTGCGTCTGCGCGTACGGGTTGGGCTGCGTCGGGGGCTGGCCCGGGTAGCCGTAGCCGCCCTGCTGGGGCGGGGCCGCCGGGTAGCCGTAGCCCGGCTGCTGCCCGGGAGCCTGCGGGTAGCCGTAGCCGGGCTGCCCGGCCGGCGGGGCCGGGGGCATCTGCGGCGGCTGGGCCGGCGGAGCGGCCGGCATCTGCGGCGGCGTGGCCGGCGGACCCGGCGGCTGCGCGGGCGGTCCCTGGGGCTTGTCCTGCGGTGCTCCGAAGCCACCCTGCGGTGGCTGCGAACTGGGCGGCTGCGTCACAGCGAGATACCCCCGAATTTGCGTCTTTGCGTCTTTACGCCAGTCGAACGGAGCTACTTTCTATCACTCGGAGCAGGACGTGCTACGGGCCGGTCGCCCCTGTTCCCAAGGGAGGACCGGCCCGTAATGCCGCCGTTACTGAGTCCGCACGCCGTCTCTACGCAAGCGCCGCAACACGTCCGCAGGGGCGGGCGTCAGGCGTCCTCGGCCAGTTCGAGCCAGCGCATCTCCAACTCGTCGCGCTCGACGATCAGTTCACGCAGTTCGGCATCCAGTTTCGCCACCTTCCCGAAGTCCGTGGCGTTATCGGCGATTTGCGCGTGCAGATGCGTCTCGCGCTCATTGATCTTGTTGAGCTGACGCTCGACCTTCTGGAGTTCCTTCTTGGCGGCGCGGGCGTCCTGGGCCGAAACGGCGCTCGTGGGCCGGGCGGCGGGGGCCGCGGCCGGCGCGGGCGCGGACTCGATCATCCGCTGCCTGCGCTCCAGGTACTCGTCGATGCCGCGCGGCAGCATCCGCAGCGCGGCGTCGCCGAGCAGCGCCCAGACGTGGTCGGTGGTGCGCTCGATGAAGAACCGGTCGTGGGAGATGACGACCATGGAGCCGGGCCAGCCGTCGAGGAGGTCCTCCAGCTGCGTCAGCGTCTCGATGTCGAGGTCGTTGGTGGGCTCGTCGAGGAAGAGCACGTTGGGCTCGTCCATGAGGAGCCGCAGCAGCTGGAGCCGCCTGCGCTCACCGCCGGAGAGGTCGCCGACCGGCGTCCACTGCTTCTCCTTCGAGAAGCCGAACTGCTCGCAGAGCTGACCGGCCGTCATCTCGCGGCCCTTGCCGAGGTCGACGCGGTCCCGGATCTGCTGGACGGCCTCCAACACCCGCAGCGCGGGCGGGAGTTCGGCCACGTCCTGGGAGAGGTAGGCGAGCCTGACGGTCTTGCCGACGACGACCTTGCCCGCGGCCGGCTGCGCCTCGCCCGCGGTGCGCCAGGCCTCGGTGAGCGCGCGGAGCAGCGAGGTCTTGCCCGCGCCGTTCACCCCGACCAGGCCGATGCGGTCGCCCGGGCCGAGCTGCCAGGTGAGGTGCTTGAGCAGCAGCTTCTCACCGGCCTGTACGGTCACGTCCTCCAGGTCGAAGACGGTCTTGCCGAGCCGGGCGTTGGCGAACTTCATCAGCTCGCTGGTGTCGCGCGGCGGCGGCACGTCGGCGATGAGCTCGTTGGCCGCCTCGATGCGGTAGCGCGGCTTGGAGGTACGGGCCGGGGCACCGCGGCGCAGCCAGGCCAGCTCCTTGCGCATCAGGTTCTGCCGCTTGACCTCTTCCGTGGCGGCGATGCGCTCGCGCTCGGCGCGGGCGAAGACGTAGTCGGAGTAGCCGCCCTCGTACTCGAAGACCGAGCCGCGCTGGACGTCCCACATCCGGGTGCAGACCTGGTCGAGGAACCAGCGGTCGTGGGTGACGCAGACGAGTGCGGAGCGCCGGGCCTGGAGGTGTCGGGCGAGCCAGCTGATCCCCTCGACATCGAGGTGGTTGGTCGGCTCGTCGAGCACGATCAGGTCGGGCTCGCCGATGAGCAGCTTGGCGAGCGCGATGCGGCGGCGCTCGCCGCCGGACAGCGGCGCGATGACGGTGTCCAGGCCCTGCGCGAACCCGGGCAGGTCGAGCCCGCCGAACAGGCCGGTGAGCACATCGCGGATCTTGGCGTTGCCGGCCCACTCGTGGTCGGCGAGGTCGCCGATGACCTCGTGCCGCACGGTGGCCTGCGGGTCGAGCGAGTCGTGCTGGGTGAGCACGCCGAGCCGCAGCCCGCCCACGTGGGTGACGCGGCCGGTGTCCGGCTCCTCCAGCTGCGCGAGCATCCGGATGAGGGTGGTCTTGCCGTCGCCGTTGCGCCCGACGACACCGATCCGGTCCCCTTCGGAGACGCCGAGGGAGACTCCGTCGAGCAGGGCACGGGTCCCGTACACCTTGCTGACTGCCTCGACATTGACCAGGTTGACGGCCATTTCACTCCTGAGCAGGGGGATGGATCGTCGTCCAGAGTAGTCGCCGCGCGGGGGTGGGCGGCCTGCGGTGGGCGATCAAGGGATCGCGCCCGGGCGGGCGCCGGGATATTGGAGGTGCGCATCCGGGGATCAGGGGCTTTGATACGAAATCCTGCGAGGCGGCGCGCGAGGGATGCCGCCGGGTTCCGCGCAGCACGAGAAGCAGCACGTAGAGCAGCACGTAGAGCAGCACCGTAAGCAGTGCCGGACAGCACGCGCAGCGGTGCGGAAAAAAAGGGGCGGGGCTCATGAAGCGGAATGTGATGCGGGGCGCGGCGACGGCGGCGCTGGCAGCGGCGGTCCTGACGGGGTGCGGCGAGGAGGAGAAGGCGAAGCCTGCCGCCGCGCCGGGGGCGTCGAGCCCGGCGCGGCCGTCCACGGCGGCGGGCGGGAGCGTGGGGGCGGCGGGCTCGGCCTGCGCCCTGCCCGCGTCGTTCGACCTGGTGGCGAAGTGGAAGCCGAAGGCGGTGGCGGCCGAGCCGGCCGACTCCCCGCTCGCGGGCCTCGCCCAGCAGGGCCCGTTCAGGATGGCCTGCGAGATCGACGCGAAGCCCGCGGGGAACATCGGCTTCCTGCGGGCGTGGACCGGTACCGCCGCCTCGGGCACGCCCCGCGCGGCCCTTGAGTCCTTCGTCGGCGCCGACAGGACGGCGAGCAGGGCGACGTACAAGGAGACCAGGGCGGGTTCGCTGCCCGCGGCGGAGGTCGTCTACGAGACGTACAGCAAGCTGATGGACGAGTCGAAGCAGGAACACGCCCTGGCGGTCGTCACCCCCAAGGGGACGCTGGTGCTGCACCTGGGCGGCCTGGACACGCAGGAACACCGGGCGATGCTCCCGGCGTACGAGCTGGCCAAGGGGAGCATGCGGCTCGTGTCGTAGGGGCGTACCTCCGCCCGGGCGGACCGCTGTCGAGCACGTCACCCCACCGTCGCCCTTCCTCGTGACGAGCCCGGACGGCGGCGGCGAGCTCCGGCTCAGTCCGTCAGCACCGTCGCCCCCGGGGCCGGGGACGTGGTGGCGCGGGCGGCGCGGCAGGTGCCGGAGGCCGTGAGGGCGGCGGCCACCTGGTGGGCCGCTTCGGCGTCCGCGCACAGGAAGGCCGTGGTCGGGCCCGAGCCCGAGACCAGGGCGGCGAGCGCGCCCGCCGCCGTGCCCGCCGCGAGGGTCTCCGCGAGCGAGGGGCGCAGGGAGAGCGCGGCGGCCTGGAGGTCGTTGGTGAGGGTGGCCGCGAGCGCCTTCGCGTCGCCGGTGCGCAGCGCGTCGAGCAGGGCCGGTGCGGCGGCGGGTTCGGGGGCGTCCGGGGTGAGGCGGTCGAACTCGCGGTAGACGGCCGGGGTGGAGAGCCCGCCGTCGGCGACCGCGAACACCCAGTGGAAGGTGCCGCCGACCTCCAGCGGGGTGAGCTTCTCGCCGCGTCCGGTGCCGAGCGCCGCGCCGCCGACCAGGCTGAAGGGGACGTCGCTGCCCAACTCGGCGCAGATGTCGAGGAGTTGGACCTGGCTCGCGCCCGTGCCCCACAGGGCGTCGCAGGCCAGGAGCGCGCCCGCGGCATCGGCGCTGCCACCGGCCATGCCGCCCGCGACGGGGATGTCCTTGTCGATGTGGATGTGCACGCGCGGCTCGATGCCGTGGCGGGCGGCCAGGAGTTCGGCGGCGCGGGCGGCCAGGTTCGTACGGTCCAGGGGGACCTGGGCGGCGTCCGGGCCGGTGCAGGTGATGCGGAGGTCGTCCGCGGGGGTGACCGTGACGGTGTCGTGGAGGGCGACCGCGAGGAAGACGTTGGCGAGGTCGTGGAAACCGTCCGGGCGGGCGGGGCCCACGCTCAGCTGGGTGTTGACCTTGGCGGGGACGCGGACGGTGACGGTGCGGGGGGTCACGGGGGGCGGGCTCCTTCGGCTGGGGCACCCTCATTTTCCCCCACCCCGCCCCTTCCCGAGACCCTCCGGGGGTTGAAAGGACCCTGGGGGCTCCTCCCCCGGACCCCCGCTCGCGCCTGAGGGGGGCTCGTCCTCAAACGCCGAACAGGCTGAGGACGCCCTGGCCCGGTACCGCTCAGGGGCGCGGGGAACTGCGCGAGAAGCGAGCACGGTCCGCGGACGAACCCGAACCCAGCATCTCCTCACCCACCCCCGGCGGGTTGCGGGAAGGGGCGGGGCGGGGCCAAAACCCGGGGCCCCGGGGCAGAGCCACAGCGCACACACGGCCCGCACCCGAAAGCGCACCCCACCACCCGGCACCCCCCGGAGGGATCAGCCCGGCCGGTGCTCCGCGATCGCGGCGAACTCCTCCACCGTCAGCGCCTCGCCCCGCGCCTGGGGCGAGACCCCGGCCGCGACCAGGGCCGCCTCGGCCGCCGCGGGCGAGCCCGCCCAGCCGGACAGGGCCGCGCGGAGCGTCTTGCGGCGCTGGGCGAACGCGGCGTCGACCACCGCGAACACCTCCGCCTTGGCGGCGGTCGTCACCACGGGGGCCGAGCGGCGGACCAGCGAGACGAGCCCGGAGTCGACGTTCGGCGCGGGCCAGAACACGTTCCGCCCGATCGACCCGGCGCGCTTGACGTCGGCGTACCAGTTCGCCTTGACCGACGGCACCCCGTACACCTTGTTGCCCGGCTTCGCCGCGAGCCGGTCGGCGACCTCCGCCTGGACCATGACCAAGGTGCGCTCGATGCTCGGGAAGCGGTCCAGCATGTGGAGGAGTACCGGGACCGCCACGTTGTAGGGCAGGTTCGCGACCAGGGCGGTGGGAGCCGGGCCCGGCAGTTCCTTGACGAGCATCGCGTCGGAGTGGACCAGCGCGAAGCGGTCGGCCCGCGCGGGCATCCGCGCCTGGATCGTGGCGGGCAGCGCCGCCGCGAGCACGTCGTCGATCTCGACCGCCACCACCCGGTCCGCCGCCTCCAGGAGCGCCAGGGTCAGCGAGCCGAGACCCGGCCCCACCTCGACCGCGACGTCGTCGGGGCGGACCTCGGCGGTCCGCACGATCCGGCGGACCGTGTTGGCGTCGATGACGAAGTTCTGGCCGCGCTGCTTGGTGGGGCGTACGCCAAGCGCTGCGGCCAGTTCGCGGACATCGGCGGGGGTAAGGAGTGCGTCGGGCTCAGTGGTGCTCACCGATACAGCCTACGGCCGCAGTGCGGCCACGGACTCGACCCCCGGCTCACGAAGAGCTTCTTCGCCCGGAACGTCTGCTCGGCGGCCGGTGCCTGCTCGGCCCGCCCGCTGCCGCCGAGCGCGTGCCAGGTGCCGGGGTCGAACTGGTAGAGCCCGCCGTAGGTGCCCGACGGGTCGAGGGCGCCGGGCCGGCCGCCGGACTCGCAGTGGGCCAGGCCACTCCAGTTGAGGTGGTCGGCGCCGCCCACCGAGGACGGCAGCGCCTTGGTGCCGATCCTGACCTGCTGGGTGACCGGCGCGCGGACGATCTCCTCGGCGATCTTCTTCGGCTTCTGCTTGACGCCGTTGACGGTGCGCAGCGCGTACGTGACCTTGCGGGCGCCCTTCTGGCCCTGGCGGACCACGACCTGGGTGCCCGCGAACAGGTTCGCGTCCTTGGCCTTCTCGACCCTGAAGGGGATGGGCTCCTCGCGCACCTCCTTGGTGCCGCTGATCCGCATCACGGTGACGGTCTGCCCGTCGCGCGGGAAGGAGGCGCCGGGCACGGAGGTGGTGTCCTGGCCCTGCAGCGAGATGCCCGCCTCTTGGAGCGCCTCGGCGACGGTGGCCGCGTTGGTGCGCAGGGTACGCTCGCGGCCGTCCGCGAGGAAGGTCACCGAGCGTTCGGTGCGTACGTCGAGGGCGAGACCGGCGCGGCCGATCTCCGAGGAGCGGGACGCCGACAGGTAGGCGCCCTCGGCGCGCACCCCGAGCTGGCGCAGGGCGCCCTCGACGGTGCCGGCCGTCGTCCACACCTGGCGGCGCTGTCCGTCGAGGGTGAGCTGGACGGGGCGGCCGTAGCGGACCACGACCTCGTCGCCGCCGGCCAGAGCGGCGTCGGGGCCGGGCGCCACGATGTCGTGCGCGCCGACCGGTACGTGTTCGTCGGCGAGGAGTTCCTCGACGCTGTCGGCGAAGGTGTGCATGGTGCGGGGCACGCCGTCGACGGTGAGTTTGACGGCCTTGTCGCTGACCAGGAACGCGGAGGTGCCACCCGCCAGGAACGCGACGACCAGGGCCTGCGGGATGAGCCGGCGCAGCCGGTCGGGCCCGGCCGCGGACTTGCGGCGCCGAGCCGCCCGGCGCGCCCCGGCCCGCCCGCCGGTGTCGGCGTCCGGGCCGGGCGCCGCTCCGGACGGCTCGGGGCCGCGCGGCTCGGGGACGGGGGCCACCGGCGCGATCTGGGTCTCGTGGTCGGCGTACACGGTGCCGTAGGGAGGCGGCGCCGTGACGGTCGCGGCGCGGTGGCCGCCGCGTGCGGCACGGTGACTGCCCTGCGAATTGCTCACGACGCTCCGGGGTCCGGTCCGATGGTGCGGGCCGGGACACTAGCGGAGCGACGGTCACTCTCCAAAGCAACTCGACTACGCAGTGTCGTGGCGTTACCCTGCCCGGCACCCCGGACCGGCCCGGGTGCGGCCGGATTCGTTATCGCTCAGTAATCAAATGCCCGCGCGGTGTTGTCGGCGATCGCCGCGGCCAGCACGTCTTCGTGCACACCCTTGACGGCGGCCATGGCGCGCACCGTGACCGGAATGAGATACGGCGCATTGGGCCGTCCGCGGTACGGCGCCGGCGTGAGGAACGGCGCATCCGTCTCGACGAGAACGAGTTCTCGCGGGGCGACCGCGAGAGCGTCCCGCAGCGGCTGGGCGTTCTTGAAGGTCATGTTTCCCGCGAAGGACATGAAGTACCCGGATTCTGCGCAGAGTTCGGCCATTTCCGCGTCGCCGGAATAACAGTGGAAGACGGTCCGTTCGGGGGCGCCTTCTTCGCGCAGAATACGCAGCACATCGGCGTGTGCCTCGCGATCGTGGATGACGAGCGTCTTGTTCTGCCGCTTGGCGATCTCGATGTGCGCCCGGAAGGACCGCTCCTGGGCCGCCTTGCCCTCGGGCCCGGTGCGGAAATAGTCGAGGCCGGTCTCACCGACGGCCTTGACCCAGGGCAGCGCGGCGAGGCGCTCGATCTCGGCGAGGGCCTCGTCCAGGGCCCCTTCGCCGCCGGGGCCGCGCGCGCCCTGGCGCGACCAGCCGTCCCGGTCGCCGTGGACGATCCGGGGGGCCTCATTGGGGTGCAGGGCGACGGCCGCGTGGACCGCCGCGTGCGCCTCGGCGGTGTCGGCGGCCCACTGGGAGCCCTTCACGTCACAGCCCACCTGGACGACCGTGGTGACGCCGACGGCCGCGGCCTTTTCCAGGGCCTGTTCGACCGTGCCGTCCTGCATGTCCAGGTGGGTGTGCGAATCGGCCACCGCCACGCCGAGGGGCTCGGGCAGCGGGGGCGGGGCGTCCTTCTTGGCGGCACTCATGCCGCCGATCCTACGAAAGGGCCCGCGCCCCCGGCGCCCTGGTGCCTACCCCGGCGCCTACTTGCGGTGGAAGGGGTGCAGGAGGTCGGACAGGTGCCAGTGGTGCTCCGGCTTCACGGTGGCGTCGGCCGCGTCCTGGGGCCCGGGCTGGGCCGGCGCGGACCCACGGCGCTGCACCTGCTGCGCGGAGGACACCCGTCCGGCGCGCATGATGCGCACCACGTGGCCGCCGCAGTTGAGGCAGGTGGGGGCGGACAGCGGGGAGGGCACCCGGTCGCCATTGGCCTTGTATATGACGAATGCCTGGCCCGTGGCGTCTACGTGGTGCTCTATCTCGTACGCCTGTTCCCAGCCGTATCCGCAGCGCATGCACGCGAAGGCGTACGCCTCGTGTGCCGTGGTCTCAGCGATCTCACTCATGTGCCGGCTCCTCTTGTCCGCTGGACAAGCTCTTGCGAGCGCTCTTGCGAGCGGGGGCGAAAGGTCCCCCGATCCAGGAGACGCCTTTCGCTGCCAAAACGCATCAGGTGCTGTCGAGAGTTGGCCCGGTCTTGGCCTTTCCTAGGGCTGCGTGCATTTCCCTGCCCCGGTGCGCGGCCTGCGTTTTACTTTTTACGATAGTCCTTTACCGTCCGCGGGGCTCTGACGTGCCGCGTTCTTTGCCGCGACCACCGCGTCGAAGACCTCTCGCTTGGGTAGACCGGTCTCGACGGCGACGGCCGCGATGGCCTCCTTGCGCCGCTCCCCCGCCTCTTCCCGCACCTGTACGCGCCGCACCAGCTCGGCCGCGTCGAGGTCGGCCGGGCCGCTCTCGGGCGCGCCCTCGACCACGACGGTGATCTCGCCGCGCACCCCCTCGGCCGCCCACACCGCGAGGTCCTTCAGCGGGCCGCGCTTGACCTCCTCGTACGTCTTGGTCAGCTCCCGGCACACCGCCGCGCGCCGCTCGGCGCCGAACACCTCGGCCATCGCGGCCAGGGTGTCGTCGAGGCGGTGCGGGGCCTCGAAGTAGACGAGGGTGCGCCGCTCCCCGGCGACCTCGCGCAGCCGCCCGAGGCGCTCGCCGGCCTTGCGCGGCAGGAAGCCCTCGAAGCAGAAGCGGTCCACGGGCAGCCCGGACAGGGCGAGCGCGGTGAGCACGGCGGAGGGGCCCGGCACCGCCGTGACCTTGATGTCCTTCTCGACGCAGGCCGCGACCAGGCGGTAGCCGGGGTCGGAGACCGAGGGCATGCCCGCGTCGGTGACGAGCAGCACCCGGGCGCCGCCTTCGAGCGCCTCGACCAGTTCGGGGGTGCGCGCCGATTCGTTGCCCTCGAAGTAGGACACGACCCGGCCCGTGGTGTGCACGCCGAGTGCCTGGGTGAGGCGGCGCAGGCGCCGGGTGTCCTCGGCGGCGACGACGTCGGCCCGCTCCAGTTCGGCGGCGAGCCGGGGCGGGGCGTCCGCGGTGTCGCCGATGGGGGTGCCTGCGAGTACGAGTGTTCCGGTCACACCGACCATCCTCGCAGCCCGCCGGGGCGGGGGCCGCCGGGCCCGGCCACGGGACTCCCACAGCGCGGTTCCCTACGATGGCGCGGTGACCAGTACTGCGCCACAGACCCTGCCGGGCCCCGAAGCCGGGGACGAGCCGCCCTCCTGGCAGCACCGCATGCGCCGGTTCGGCCATGTCGTGCGGCCGAGAACCGGGCTGCGCGAGCGCCTGGTGCCGCCCTTCGCCGAGCCCGCCGGCCAGCTGTGGACGGTCCTCGGCATCCCTCCCCTGTGGGCGGCGCGCATCGTGCGCTGGTCGGCGTGGGCGGGGCCGCTCCTGGTGACCCTGGTCGCGGGCCTGATGCGGTTCTGGCACCTGGGCTCCCCGCACGCGGTGATATTCGACGAGACGTACTACGCCAAGGACGCCTGGGCGCTCATCAACCACGGCTACGAGGGCGACTGGCCGAAGGACATCGACAAGTCGATCCTCGCCAACCCGGACCTCATCTCGGTGCCCACCGCGCCGGGTTATGTGGTGCATCCGCCGGTCGGCAAGTACCTGATCGGCATCGGCGAGAAGATGTTCGGCTTCACGCCGTTCGGCTGGCGCTTCATGGTCGCCGTCCTCGGCACCCTGTCGGTGCTGCTGATCTGCCGGATCGGGCGGCGCCTGTTCCGCTCGACGTTCCTGGGCTGCCTGGCGGGCGCGCTGCTCGCCGTCGACGGGCTGCACTTTGTGATGAGCCGCACCGCGCTGCTCGACACGGTCGTCATGTTCTTCGTCGTGGCCGCCTTCGGCTGCCTCCTGGTCGACCGCGACCGTACGAGAGCCCGGCTCGCGGCCGCGCTGCCCGAGGGCGAGGACGGGCAGCTGCGCCCGGACGCCGGGATCGCGGCGAGCCTGCGGTTCGGGTGGCGGCCCTGGCGGATCGGGGCCGGGATCATGCTGGGCCTGGCCTGCGGCACCAAGTGGAACGGCCTGTACATCCTGGTCTTCTTCTGTGTGATGGCCGTCCTGTGGGACGTGGGCGCGCGGCGCACGGCGGGCGCGGTCAGCCCCTATCGGGCGGTGCTCCGCCGGGACGCGTTCTGGGCGTTCGTGTCCACGGTGCCGGTGGCGATCGCCACGTACATGGTGTCGTGGACGGGCTGGTTCGCCACCGACAAGGGGTACGGGCGGCACTGGGCGGACGGCCGCGCGGGCCTGTCCCCCGACCACATCAAGCTCCCGGTCATCGGCACGATCAACCACCTGCCGCAGTTCGACCTGAGCTGGGTGCCGGCCTCGCTGCGCAGCTTCTGGCACTACGAGACCGAGGTCTACAGCTTCCACGTCGGCCTCACCGAGGGCCACACCTACCAGTCGAACCCGTGGAGCTGGCTGGTTCTGGGGCGGCCGGTCTCGTACTACTACGAGAGCCCCGGACCCGGCACCGACGGCTGCCCCTCGAACGCGGGCGGCAAGTGCGCGGCGGAGGTCCTGGCACTCGGCACCCCGCTGCTGTGGTGGGCCGCCTGCTTCGCGCTCCTGTACGTCCTGTGGCGCTGGTTCTTCCGGCGCGACTGGCGGGCGGGCGCGATCGCCTGCGGCATCGCGGCCGGATACCTGCCCTGGTTCATGTACCAGGAGCGGACGATCTTCTTCTTCTACGCGGTCGTCTTCGTGCCGTTCCTGTGTCTCGCGCTGGCGATGATGATCGGCGCGATCATCGGGCCACCGCACGTGACGCGCGGCGCGGCCGCGCCGGTGGAGCCGGGGCTTGCCCCCGGGGAACGGCGGCGGGCGGTGGGGGCGATCGGGGCCGGCGTGCTCGTGCTGCTCATCATCTGGAACTTCGTGTACTTCTGGCCGATCTACACCGGTACGCCCATCCCGCTGGACTCCTGGCGCAGCCGGATGTGGCTGGACAGCTGGGTGTGATGCCGGTCGCGTTCCGGTAACCGTTCGGACAACTGCGAGACCCGCTGTCACTCCTGTCCCGTAGAGTCGCCCCCAAGTAACTCCTTGAACACGTTCAAGGAGTTCGGGGGACTCCTGGGGAGGGGAACTGCGGGATGCGCAGTGGAGCGAAGGTCGCCATCGTGGGCGGGGTGTTCGTGGTGGTCGCCGGAGGTGTGGCGTACGGGGGCTACACGCTGGTCGGCGGGAGCGACGACAAGGGCCCCGGCGGTACGCACACGCAGGGCGCGCCCGCCCGCACCGGGCCGCCGGGGGCGGACGAGATCAAGGAGACGTCGACCGCCTTCCTGCAGGCCTGGGCGAAGGGCGACGCGGCGGGGGCCGCCGCCCTCACCAACAACCAGGCGGAGGCCGCCACGGCCCTGTCCGGCTTCAGCGACCAGGCCCACATCACGAACGTGACGGTCACGCCGGGCGCGCCGAACGGGGCGGTCGTCCCGTACACGGTGAAGGCCGACGTCTCGTTCGGGGGAAAGACGGCTCCGCTCGCCTACGCCTCCCAACTGACCGTCGTACGCGGCCAGTCCACGCACAAGCCGCTGGTCGACTGGCAGCCCGCGGTGCTCCACCCGCAGCTGAAGAAGGGCGAGCGCCTGGTGACCGACCAGGCGCAGAACCCGGAGATCCAGGCCGTCGACTACAAGGACCGCCCGCTGACCAAGGAGAAGTACCCCTCGCTCGGGGCGATCCTGGACGGGCTGCGCGAGAAGTACGGCACGAAGGTGAACGGCACACCGGGCGTCGAGCTCCAGATCCAGGGCAACGGCACCCCGGCGCGCACTCTGATCACCCTCCAGAAGGGCACGCCGGGCAAGCTGAAGACGACCCTCGACGCGGATGTGCAGGCCGCCGCCGAGCAGGCCGCGAAGCGCTTCGGTGAGTCCTCGGTGGTCGCCGTCAAGCCGAGCACCGGTGAGATCCGGGCGGTCGCGGACAACCGGAACGACAAGTTCCCCGCCTCGCTCCAGGGCCGGGTGGCCCCCGGCTCGACGATGAAGATCGTCACGGCGACGATGCTGATCGAGAAGGGCAAGGTCTCCGCCGACAAGCCGGCCGTGTGCCCCCCGGACGTGCAGTGGCAGGGCGTCACCTTCCACAACCTCGACAACTTCTCGCTCCCCAGCAGCGACCCCTTCTCGAAGAGCTTCGCCAAGTCCTGCAACACCGCGTTCATCAAGCACATCCGTGAGGTGAACGACGACGGCGCGCTGGGCCGGGTCGCCGCCAACTACTTCGGCCTCGGCCAGGACTGGAAGGTCGGCGTGCCGTCCTTCGACGGCAGCGTGCCCGCCTCGGCCGGGGCCGAGACGGCGGCGGCCTACATCGGGCAGGGCAAGGTCCAGATGAGCCCGCTCGACATGGCGTCGGTCGCGGCGACCGCGAAGTCGGGCCGCTTCCGCCAGCCGGTGATCGTGCCGCAGTCCCTCGACGGCCGCGAGCTGGCCCAGGCCGACCCGCTGCCCGCGGACATCGCCGCCCAGCTGCGCCAGATGATGCACATCACCGCGACCACCTCGTACGGGACCGCGACGGAGGCCATGGCGAGCGTCGGCGGGGTCAAGGGCGCCAAGACCGGCTCCGCGGAGAAGGACGGCCAGAACAAGTCGGACAGCTGGTTCACCGGCTACAGCGACGACCTCGCGGCCGCCGCGCTCGTGCAGTCCGGCGGCCACGGCGGGACCGCGGCGGGGCCCATCGTCGCGCAGGTCCTGCGCGCGGGCTGAAACCGGCCCGCCCGGCCCCTTCGCGCCCTTCGCGCGAGCGGGTCGGCGCCGGGGCCGCCCAGGCGGTCCCGGCCGCCGGGGGCCTCACACGCCGTGGTCCGTGCTCCGGAAGCCGGTGTTGACGGCGAGGATGCCGCCGTCCACGCGCAGGGTGGTACCGGTGATCCAGGACGCGTCGCGCGACGCCAGGAAGGCGACGGCCGCCGCGATGTCGTCGGGCTCGCCGACGCGGCCCAGCGGGTACAGCGCCGACAGCCGCTCCAACTGGGCCTCGCGGTCCCCCCACGCGGGGGTGCGGATGGTGCCGGGGTGCACGAGGTTGACCCGTACCCCGCGCGGCGCGGCGTGACCGGCGAGCGTACGGGTCAGGGAGGCCAGGCCCGCCTTGGCGGCGCTGTAGGCGTGGTTGCCGAAGTCCTGCTCGCCGTTGACCGAGCCGATGCTCACGATCGCGCCACGGCCGGAGGCCGCCAGGTGCGGGAGGGCGGCGCGGGCGCAGCGGTAGGCGCCGGTGAGGGTGACGTCGAGGTCGCGGGCCCACTCCTCGTCGTCCTCGTCCTCGAAGCGTTCGGCGTCCGGGGAGCAGGAGTACGCGTTGTTCACCAGGACGTCGAGCCGGCCGAACTCCTCGACGGCGAAGGCGACCGCGGCCTCCACCGAGGCGCGGTCGGACACGTCGCAGTGCCGGGCGACGGCGCCCTTCAGCCCGGCGGCGGTCTCCTCCGCGCTCGCCAAGTCGATGTCGGCGAGGAGGACTTGGGCTCCTTCGTCGGTCAGTCTGCGCGCGATGGCGGCGCCGATGCCGCGCCCCGCGCCGGTGACCAGCGCGGTGTGTCCTTCGAAACGTGCGGTGCGCGAAGGCAAGTGAGGATGCGTCATACGGTCGAACGTAGCGCCCTTACCAGGGCCTGGGCACGGGGGTCCGCGGTGACGCCCTTCTGCAGCCCGTTGGTCACGTAGCCGAAGGCGAGGCCCGACTCGGGGTCGGCGAAGCCCAGCGAGCCGCCGCGCCCGGGGTGCCCGAACGAGCCGGGGGCGAGCAGCGGGGCGGCCGGGCCGTGCAGCATGTAGCCGAGCCCGAAGCGGGTGTTCACGACCAGCACCCGGTCGGGCCCCGCGCTCTCCTCGGTGCGCGCCAGGGTGAGCGTGGCGGGCGCGAACAGGCGCTGCCCGCCGTCGACTTGGCCGATGGTGGCGGCGTAGAAACGGGCCAGCGCGCGGGCGGTGGAGATGCCGGCGGATGCGGGGAGTTCGGCCGCGCGGTAGGCGGGGTCGTTCTCGTCGGGCATCGGATCGATCGCACCGAACGCGCGGCGGGTCGGCGAGTCCGGGTCCGCGTAGGCCTCGCTGACGCTCCGCTTGGGCCGCAGCCGAAGGCCGCCCTCGCCCTCGGGCGCCTCGACCGGGCCGATGCGGCCCACCCGGTGCGCCTCGGTGTCCGGCACGCCCAGCCAGAAGTCCAGGCCGAGCGGTCCCGCTATCTCCTCGGCCAGCCAACGGCCGACGGTGCGTCCGGTGACGCGCCGGACCAGCTCGCCGAGCAGCCAGCTGTACGTCTGGGCGTGGTAGCCGTGTGCGGTGCCGGGCTGCCAGAGCGGGGCCTGGGCGGCCACGGCCGCGGGGCCGGTCTCGCCGTCGGCAGCCTCGGCGGGGGTGAGCGGACGGTCCAGTGCGGGCACGCCCGCCCGGTGCGCGAGCAGGTGCCGCACCAGGGTGCGCTCCTTGCCGGCCGCCTTGAACTCCGGCCAGTACGTCGACACGGGGGCGTCCAGGTCGAGGCGGCCGCGCTGGTGCAGGAGCAGGGGGACGGCCGCGGCCACGCCCTTGGTGGCCGAGCGCACGATCTGGGCGGTGTCCAGGGCCCAGGGGGCGGTGCCGTCGACGTCCCTGGTGCCGGCCCACAGGTCGACGACCTTCCGGCCGTCGCGGTACACGGCCACGGCCGCGCCGTGGTCGCCCCGGTGCGTGAAGTTCCGCACGAACGCGTCCTTCACCGGTTCGTAGCCCGGTGTTACGGCGCCCTGTACGTCGACCACGATCCGCTCCCCACGCTGCCGGGCACCCCACCGGCACCCCTCCCTATGGTGCCCGAACCCCTCCGGGGGGGCTTGCCCACCCGCCCGCCCGTTGCTCGGGGTTGGCTGGCTCCGGCTCCCTGGGGCTGCGCCCCAGACCCCGGGGGGTTCGCCCACCCGCCCGCCCGTGCGGCGGGTTGGAGCGGCTGAGCCCTGGGGCTCCGCCCCAGACCCCTGCGGGGGCTCCGCCCCCTGCACCCCCGTTCGCGCCTGAACGGCGCTCGTCCTCAAACGCCGGACAGGCTGTAGGTGCCCCCAGCGCCAGTACTGCCAGGGGCGCGAGGAACTGCGCGAGAAGCGACCACGGCCCGCGGCCGACCACGGTTTTTAGGGGCGCGAGGAACTGCGCGAGCAACCACCCACGGCCCGAGGACGTAAACGGGTTTCAGGGGCGCGGGGAACTGCGCAAGAAGCGGGCACGGTCCGCGGCCGACGACAGGTCTCAGGGGCGCGGGGAACTGCGCGAGAAGCGACCACGGTCCGCAGCCGTGAACGGGGCTGGGGGCGCGGGGAACTGCGCGAGCAGTCACCCGCGGCCCGCGGACGACAAAGGGGCGCAGCCCCGACTGCCGCAACCCCATAAGGAAAGCCCCGCGTTACGCGCCCGCCCGCTCCCGCGACGCACCCGTCGACAACGGGTCGAAGCCGAACGGCAGTTCAAGGCGGTGCGCGTGCATCAGGGCTCCGTCGGAGAGGACTTCCGCCGTGGGCCCGTCCGCCGCGATGACCCCGTCGCTGAGGATCACCGAACGCCCGCACAGCTCCAGCGCATAGGGGAGGTCATGGGTCACCATGAGCACCGTGACGTCCAACCCCCGCAGTACGTCGGCCAGTTCGCGCCGCGATGCCGGGTCGAGGTTGGACGACGGCTCGTCCAGGACCAGGATCTCCGGGGACATCGAGAGCACCGTGGCGACCGCGACCCGGCGCCGCTGTCCGAAGGACAGGTGGTGCGGCGGCCGGTCGGCGTACTCGGCCATCCCGACCTGGGCCAGCGCCCCCATCACCCGCTCCTCCAGCTCCGCCCCCCGCAGCCCGGACGCGGCCGGGCCGAAGGCGACGTCCTCGCGGACGGTCGGCATGAAGAGCTGGTCGTCGGGGTCCTGGAAGACGATGCCGACCCGGCGCCGGATCTCCGCGAGGTTCTTCTTGGCGACGGGGAGCCCGGCCACCTTCACCGACCCGGCACCCCCTTCGAGGATGCCGTTGAGGTGCAGGACGAGGGTGGTCTTGCCGGCGCCGTTGGGGCCGAGCAGCGCGACCCGCTCGCCGCGGCCCACCGTCAGGTCGACGCCGAAGAGCGCCTGGTGACCGTCGGGGTAGGCGAAGGCGAGCCCGGACACTTCGAGGGAAGGAACGTTCACGGTGGCCTCAGGAGTGGTCATGGGGGGCCTCAGCGGTCGTGGGGGCCCCGGGGTGAGAGGAGGCCCCGGGGTGCAAGGAGATGCCGGGATGCGGGGGAGTTTCGCGTGGCGCGGTCACAGCGTCCAGCCGAGCAGGCAGACGGCCAGCGCCGTCACGGGCAGGGCGGCGGCCCGCGTCCACTGGGCGCGGGTCGCCGTCACCTCGTCGATCACCGGCATGGACCCGGCGTACCCGCGGCTGACCATCGCGAGATGGACGCGTTCGCCGCGTTCGTAGGAGCGGATGAAGAGCGCGCCCGCCGACTTGGCGAGGACGCCCCAGGAGCGCACCCCGCGCGCCTCGAAGCCGCGCGAGCGCCGCGCGATGGACATCCGCCGCATCTCGTCGGTGATGACGTCCCCGTACCGGATCATGAACGAGGCGATCTGGACGAGCAGCGGCGGCAGCTTGAGGCGCTGGAGGCCGAGGAGCAGGGCGCGCAGTTCGGTGGTGGAGGCGAGGATCACGGACGCGGCGACGCCCAGGGTGCCCTTGGCGAGGACGTTCCAGGCGCCCCACAGCCCGTTCTCGCTGAGCGCGAGACCGAGGACGTGCACCTGCTCGCCGGGCA
Source organism: Streptomyces xanthochromogenes (assembly GCF_014650455.1). Lineage (GTDB taxonomy): Bacteria > Actinomycetota > Actinomycetes > Streptomycetales > Streptomycetaceae > Streptomyces > Streptomyces xanthochromogenes. The sequence goes on from NZ_BMUZ01000005.1 coordinate 194,577, forward strand.
CGACGAACGGCATGAGCACGGCAAACGCGACGAACGGGATCTCGATGAGCAGTCGCTTGAGGAGGTAGCCGGCCGGGATGCGGGCCGCTCCCGCCACGACGGCGAGCAGCACGGCGTACAGCGCGAAGGCCCACATCGCCTCGCGCGGGGTGGACACCACGACGACCACGAACAGGAACACCGCGGCGAGCTTGCAGTGCGGGGGCAGTTCGTGGACCGGCGAGTGGCCGTGCCGGTAGAGCCGGTGGGAGTGGCCCGCTCCCACGTCAGACCGCTTCCGGGGTGCGCTCGGGGGTGTCGGCGCCGCGGCGGCGGCGTACCGCCCAGAACACTCCGCTGCCCACCGCGACGGTGACGCCGACGCCGATCACCCCGGCGAGGCCGCCCGCCAGGCGGGCATCGCCGATGTCCTTGACGGAGTAGTCGGCGAGCGGGGAGTCGGAGGAGGCGTGCTGGGTGGTCTTGGTGTCGATGCCCTTGTCGTGGGCGACCTTCTCCAGGCCGTCGGGGCTGGCCGACGCGTAGAAGGAGACGAACCCGGCGAGCAGCAGGGCGGTGACGATGCCGAAGCCCCACACCTTGCGGGTCGACCCGGTGCGGGCCGGGGCCGGGGCCGCCGCGGGCGCGTCCACGAGTTCGCCCCCGACGCGCAGCTTGAGCGGCGCGGTCAGGCCGCGGGCGCCGTGCACGAGGTCGGGGCGCACCGCGAGGACGGCGCCGACCGTGAGCGCGGTGATGGCGGCTTCGCCGATGCCGATGAGGAGGTGGACACCGACCATGGCGGTGAGCACCTTGCCGATCGGCACGTCGGTGGTGCCGCCGAGCGCGTAGATAGCGGTGAAGACGAGGGCGGCGGCCGGCACCGAGACGAGCGCGGCCACGAAGGAGGCGGCGGTCACCGAGCGGCGGGTGCGGGGCAGCACCTTCACCAGGGTGCGGAACAGGACGTAGGCGACGACCGTGGTCGTGATCGCCATGTCGGTGATGTTGACGCCGAGCGCGGTGAGACCGCCGTCGGCGAAGAGGATGCCCTGCATGAGCAGGACCACGGAGACGCACAGCACACCCGTGTAGGGCCCGACGAGTATCGCGGCGAGCGCGCCGCCCAGGAGATGGCCGCTGGTGCCGGCCGCGACGGGGAAGTTCAGCATCTGCACGGCGAAGATGAACGCGGCGACCAGGCCCGCGAGGGGCGCCGTCTTCTCTCCCCCACTGCTCAATGCGTGGGAGGGGCCCCCAAGCTCGCGCCGCGCCCCGCGCAGACTGACGGCGACGGCTGCGGCGGCGACCACACCTGTGACCGCCGATACAGGTGCGTTGATGAATCCATCGGGTACGTGCATGGGTGGACTCCGATTTCCCGTTGGCGCCCTCTTCCCTGCGCGGTATGCGCAGAACCGTTTGATGATAGTGCCCTGTTGCGAACCTCTTGCAAGAGCGGCCGAGTGACACATGCCAAGCCGACTCGCCGAGGGCTTACCCAAAAATTATGGGACATTGGATAACAAATAACGCGTAACGGTATCCGTCAGCAGCACCCAGCGTGAGGAGCGATCGATGTCCCCCGCAGTCGAGGGCCACACCGAGGGCCACGCCGCCGATCGACCCTCCGTGGAGGATCACGCCCGGGCCAGAATCGTCACGGACGCCCCGCTCTCCAACCCGGTCCCGGTGGCGCTGCGCTACGACGCGGCCGGCTCGCCGGGCGCGGTCTGCTTCGCCTTCCCCGGCGGCAACGAGTGGATCTTCCCGCGCGACCTCCTCGAATCGGGCCTGCGCGCCCCGGCCCGCAAGGGCGATGTGAGCGTCTGGCCGTGCGGCCGGGCCCAGACGGTGCTGGAATTCCACTCGCCGGACGGCGTTGCGGTGGTCCAGTTCGACAGCTCGCCCCTGGTCCGCTTCCTGCGCCACACCTACGCCACCGACGCGCCCGCGGCCACCGCCCCGGCCGTCCCCCGGCGCTGAGCCCCGGGCCGGTCGAGGCCCACGCGAAGGCCCCCCGTGCGCGATGCGCACGGGGGGCCTTCGCGGCACAGGCGGTCCCGTCCCCACAGGCCGCCCGCACCGGCCGGGACCCACGGCCGCTCGGTTCGTGGGGTCCCGGCGTTCAGGGGGCGGGGGTCAGACCCGCGCCAGTTCGCGATCGCCGTCGGCGTCGCCGGCCTCCGTGTGCTTGCGCAGGCCCTCGCCCTCGACGTCGACGTTGGGCAGCACCCGGTCAAGCCAGCGCGGCAGCCACCAGGCCTTCGCACCGAGCAGCGCGAGCACCGCGGGCACGATCGCCATCCGGACGATGAACGCGTCGAAGAAGACCGCGATCGCGAGGCCGAAGCCGATCATCTTGATCATCTGCTCGCTGGAGCCGATGAAGCCGGAGAACACCGCGATCATGATCACGGCCGCGGCCGTCACCACCCGGGCGCCGTGCTTGAACCCGGTGACGATCGCCTGGCCCGGCCGCTCGCCGTGGACGTACGCCTCGCGCATCCGCGTGACCAGGAAGACCTCGTAGTCCATCGCGAGGCCGAAGACCACGCCCACCATGAAGATCGGCATCATCGACATGATCGGGCCGGTCTGCTGCACTCCGAACACCGAGCCGAGCCAGCCCCACTGGAACACCGCGACGACCGCGCCGAGGGCGGCGACCACCGAGAGCAGGAAGCCGAGGGCCGCCTTCAGCGGAACGAGGACCGAGCGGAAGACCACCATCAGGAGCAGGAAGGCGAGGCCGACGACCAGTGCCAGGTAGGGCAGCAGCGCGTCGTTCATCTTCTGCGAGAAGTCGATGTTCATCGCGGTCGAACCGGTCACCAGGAGCTTGGCCCCGGTGTCGGCCTTCAGGGTGGAGCCGGTGTCCCGGATCGAGTGGACCAGGTCCTCGGTCTCGGTGGAGGACGGCTTGGACTTCGGGATGACCGTGATGGTCGCCGTGTCGTTGCCCTTGTCCTTGTTGAACATCGGCGGGAGCACCGGGCCCGCGTCCGGCAGCTTCTTGATCGCGTCGACCGTCCGGTCCGCCGCGGCCTGCGGGTCCTTGCTGCCCTTGCCGTCGACGACGACCATGAGCGGCCCGTTGAAGCCAGGACCGAACCCCTCGGACAGGGTGTCGTAGGCGCGGCGCTGGGTGGTGGACGTCGGCTGCGAGCCGTCGTCCGGCAGGCCCATCTGCAGCGAGCTCGCCGGAAGCGCGATCGCGCCGAGGCCGATGACGCCGGCGAGCAGCACCCACACCGGCTTGCGCAGCACGAAGCTCGCCCAGCGGGTGCCCATGTTGGGCTTGCCCTCGGCGGCCTTCTCGCCCTGCACGTGCGCCTTGCGCGCCTTGCGGCCGAGCACGCGCTTGCCGGCGAAGCCGAGCAGTGCGGGTATCAGGGTGAGCGCGATGAGCACGGCGATGACGACGGTGCCGGCGGCGGCCGCGCCCATCTTGGTGAGCATCGGGATGTTGACGACGGCGAGGCCGACGAGCGCGATGACCACGGTCAGACCGGCGAACACGACCGCGGAGCCGGCCGTGCCCACGGCCCGTCCGGCCGCTTCCTCGCGTTCCCTGCCCTCGGCGAGCTCGGCCCGGTAGCGGGACACGATGAACAGGGCGTAGTCGATGCCGACCGCGAGCCCGATCATCATCGCCAGCGTGGACGTGGTCGAGCCGAGGTCGAGCACGTTGGCCAGCGCCGTGATGGTGGAGACCCCGATGCCGACGCCGATCAGGGCGGTGAGCAGCGGAAGCCCCGCCGCCACGAGCGAGCCGAAGGTGATCACCAGGACCAGGCCCGCGAGGACCACGCCGATGATCTCGCCGGAGCCCGTCTCCGGCATGGCCTGGAGCGCGTCACCGCCGATCTCGACCGTGAGCCCGGACTTCTTCGCCTCGTCGCCGCTCTTCTTGAGCGCGTCGCGGGTGTCGTCGGTCAGCTCCATCGCGTTGGTCTTGTACGAGACCTGGACGTACGCGATGGGGCCCTTGCCGTTCTGGGACACGGCGTTCGCGGTGAACGGGTCGGTGACCGAGGCGATCTGGTCGGAGCCCGACTTCAGGCTCGCGACGGTCTTCTCGACCGCGTCCTTGTTGGCCGGGTCGGCCATCTTCTGGCCGTCGGGCGCCTTGAAGACGATGCGGGCCGTGGCGCCGTCGGCGCTGGCGTTCGGGAACCGCTCCTTGAGCAGGTCGAAGGCGCGCTGCGCCTCGGTGCCCGGGATCGAGAACGAGGAGGAGGTGGCGGTGGTGGCGGAGGCCGCGCCGAACCCGGCGAGGGCGAGCAGTGCCACCCACACCAGGGCGACATAGCGGCGGCGCCGGAAGGCGAACCTGCCTAGGCGGTAGAGGAACGTGGCCACGAGGGCGTACTCCCGGTCAAGTCGTATGGAACAGCAGGGCATGGGGAACCAGCCCGACGACGAGAGCGGCGTGCGTCAGGTGGGGCGGGTACTGCGCGGGGAGCCGGGCGGGATGCCTAGCGCGGGTCGCCGAGGGCGGGGAGGACCACGGCGTCGAAGTAGTCGGCGAGGAAGGCCTGGTCGACCGGGCAGTCCTCGATGAACTGCCGGGCGGCGAAGGCACCGACCATCATGTGTACGACATAGGGAAGGGCGCGGTTGTCCGCGGCGACCTCACCGCGTTCCACCGCGCGCCGCAGCACCGTACCGAGACCGGTGATCTCCGGCTCGATCAGTACCTCGCGCAGCGCCTTGTGGAGCTCCGGGTTGTCATGGACGGCCCGCATCAGACCCCGCATCAGCGCGGAGTCCTTCTCCATCTGGCAGTCGTCCTCGCGGGCGACCATCGCCTGGAAGTCGCCGCGCAGCGAGCCCGTGTCGATCTCGGCGAGACTGACCGGCTTGTTGTGCCGCAGCGCCCGGGCGACCAGCTCCGGCTTGCTCCCCCACTGGCGGTAGAGGGTGGCCTTGCTGGAGCGGGTGCGGGTGGCGACGGCGTCCATGGTGAGGGCGTCGTAACCGACCTCGCGCAGCAGGTCGAGCACGGCTTCGTAGAGCTCCGCCTCGCGTTCCGGGGTGAGCCTGCCTGCCATGATCGACCTCCTCTCCTTCTTCGTACCGTACGAAGGTAACTCCGCCCCGAAGCGAAACGGAACCGTTTCGCTTGTGTCGTCGACCACAGGTGTCGGAGCGGGATAAGTGCGCGTATCCGAATGCGGGGGAAGCGCGGGCCGGAGTGCCGGGGAACCTCCGTACGAGAGCGCGGGGGAAGCGGGCGGGAGCGGAATAAACCCCTCCCACGAGTTGCCGCGCCCCCTCCCCGCGGAAAGCATTGGGGGGTGAGTGACGACGCCGCGTACCTCCGGTTCCCGCATCTGCACGACGACTTGCTCTGCTTCGCCGCCGAGGACGACCTCTGGGTCGCCCCTCTGGTCCCGGCCGGGCACAGCCCCTCGCGCGCCTGGCGGGTCACGGTCGACCGCACCAAGGTCGGCCACCCCCGCTTCTCGCCCGACGGCAGCCACATCGCGTACACGACCTGGCGCAGTCTCGACCCGGAGATCCACCTCGCCCCGGTGACCGGCGGACCGGCCCGCCGGCTCAGCTACTGGGGGTCGTCCGACGCCCGGGTGTGCGGCTGGACGCCCGACGGCCAGATCCTGGCGGTGTCCTCGCACGGCCAGCCGTTCTCGTACTTCTCCTGGGCCTACAGCGTGCCCACCGACGGCTCCCCCGGCGGAAAACTGCCCTGGGGCCCGGTCTCCGACATCGCCGTCACCGATGTCGAGGGCGAGCGGCGCACCCTGCTGCTCACCGGAAAGCCGCCGCACGAGCCGGCCGCCTGGAAGCGCTACCGCGGCGGCGCGACCGGTCGCCTGTGGCTGCACGGCGAGCGGCTGCTGCCCGACATCGGCGGCCATCTGGACGCGCCGATGTTCGTGGACGGCCGCATCGCCTTCCTCTCCGACCACGAGGGCGTCGGCAACCTGTACTCCTGTCTGCCCGACGGCAGCGATCTGACCCGGCACACCGACCACGACGCCTTCTACGCCCGGCACGCCTCCAGCGACGGCCGGCGAGTGGTCTACCAGTGCGCGGGCGACCTGTGGATCGTGGACTCGCTCGCCCCCGACTCCGTACCGCGCAAGCTGGACGTACGGCTCGGCGGGCCGCGCGCCGGGCGGCGCAGCTACCAGGTGCCGGCCGCCAACCACGTCGACTCGCTGTCCGTGGACACCACCGGCCGGGCCAGCGCCGTCGTGGTGCGCGGCAGCCTGTACTGGCTCACCCACCGCGACGGCCCGGCCCGCACCATCGCCGACACCCCGGGGGTGCGGGTGCGGCTGCCGGAGATGCTGGGCAGCAACGGCCAGGTCGCCTACGTCACGGACGCGGACGGCGAGGACGCGGTCGAGATCGCCTTCCTGCCGCGCGCCAGCGGCGAGCGCGAGCCGCGGCGTCTGGCGGCGGGCGAGCTCGGCCGGGTGCAGGAGATGGTGTCCGACCCGGACGGCGAGCGCCTGGCGATCGCCGCGAACGACGGCCGTCTGCTGCTCATCGACGTGACCGAGGAGTCCACCGGCGAGGTCACCGAGCTGATCCGCTCGGTCAACGGGCCGGTCCGCGACCTCGCGTTCTCGCCCGACGGGGCGTGGCTCACCTGGTCGCATCCGGGCATCGGCCGTTCGCTGCGCCAGATCAAGATGGCCCGGATCGCGGGGCCCGGCGGCCGCACGGTCGTGGACGTCACCAACGGCCGCTTCGAGGACGAGAACCCGGTGTTCACCAGCGACGGACGCTATCTGGCGTTCCTGTCCTGGCGCGGCTTCGACCCGGTCTACGACGTGCACACCGGCGACCTGTCCTTCCCGCTCGGCTGCCGCCCCTATCTGGTGCCGCTCTCCTCGGCGACACCCTCACCGTTCGCGCTCTCGCCGGACGGCCGCCCGGCCGCGGGCGGCCTCGACCCGCTGGACGACTCGGGCGACGGCACGGTGACGGTGGAGGTGGAGGGCCTGGAGAGCCGGGTCACCCCATTCCCGGTCTCCGCCTCCAAGTACTCGGCGCTGTACCCGGTCGCGGGCGGCGGCCTGGTCTGGCTGCGCTGGCCCATCTCGGGCGCGCTCGGCGAGACCTTCGCGAACCCGGCCGACACCTCGGGCCGCCCCACCCTGGAACACTTCAACATCTCCAAGGCCCGCAGGACCGAACTCGTCGACCACCTCGACTACTTCGCGGTCAGCGGCGACGGCAGCCGACTGGTCGTGGTGGACGAGGGCGAGCTGCGCGCGGTGCCCTCCACCGAGTCCGGCGACGGCGACTCGACGGTCTACCTCGACCTGCGCCGCATCCTGCACGACGTCGACCCGGCCCTGGAGTGGCGCCAGGCCTTCGACGAGGCGGGCCGCATCATCCGCGCGTACTTCTGGGAGCCCCAGATGTGCGGCATCGACTGGCCTGCAGTCCTGGAGCAGTACCGCCCGCTGGTCGACCGGGTCTCGTCCCCCGACGAGTTCGCGGACCTGCTCCGGGAAGTACTGGGCGAACTGGGCACCTCGCACGCCTATGTCACCGCCGCCCGCCGCAACGAGGGCCCCCCGCACTACCAGCGCGCCCAGGGCCTGCTCGGCGCCAACCTGGTCTGCCGGGACGGGAGTTGGCAGATCCGCCGCATCCTGCCGGGCGACTCCTCCGACTCCAAGGCCCGCTCCCCGCTCGCGGGCGCCGGCATTCGCGAGGGCGCGGTCCTGACCCATGTGGACGGCCGCCCCGTCGACCCGGTCACCGGCCCCTACCCGCTGCTCGCGGGCGCGGGCGGCACCACGGTCGAGCTGACGTTCCGCCCCAGCGAGGGCGAGGGCCGCTCGCGCCGGGTGGCGGTGGTCCCCCTCGTGGACGAACGCCCGCTGCGCTACCAGGACTGGGTGGCCAAACGCCGCGACGTGGTACGGGAGTTGAGCGGCGGCAAGTGCGGCTATCTGCACATCCCCGACATGGGCGGCTCGGGCTGGGCCCAGTTCAACCGCGACCTGCGCCTGGAGGTCAGCCGCCCCGCCCTGATCGTGGACGTGCGCGGCAACGCGGGCGGCCACATCAGCGAGCTGGTGGTGGAGAAGCTCACCCGGCGCATCCTCGGCTGGGACCTGACGCGCAACGCGGCGCCGGTCTCGTACGCGTCAAGTGCCCCACGGGGTCCGGTGGTTGCCCTCGCGGACGAGGCGACGTCCTCGGACGGCGACATGATCACGGCGGCGTTCCGGCTGTTGAAGCTCGGCCCCGTGGTGGGCCAGCGCACCTGGGGCGGGGTCGTGGGCATGACGGGCCGTCATGTCCTGGGCGACGGCACGGTCATCACCGTCCCGATGAACGCGGCGTGGTTCGACGAGTACGGGTGGGGGGTGGAGAACCACGGGGTGGAGCCGGACCTGGAGATCCTGCGGACCCCCCTCGACTGGGCGGAGGGGCGCCACGCCCAGCTGGACGACGCGGTCCAGCTGGCCCTGGACCTGCTTGCCCTCCACCCCGCGTCGACCCCGCCGGGTTACACCACGACCCCCAACCGCCAACGCCCCAAGCTTCCCCCGCGAGCCTTCTGACCCGGGGCACCCCCGGCCCCCCTTCCCGGCGGCTAGCCCTACGGGCGGGCGCCTTTCGTGTGCGGGCGGCACGTGGCTGGTCGCGCAGTTCCCCGCGCCCCTAGCGGTACTGGTGCCGGCCCGCACCGGGCATTTCAGCCCGTCCGGCGTTTGAGGACGAGCGCCCTTAAGGCGCGAACGGGGGTCTGGGGGCGGAGCCCCCGGGGGCCCGGAACCAACCAACCCCGGGCAAGGGGCGGGAGGGTGGGCAAATCCCCCGGGGCCGGGGAGCTCAGGGCCGGGCCGGGCGGGTTGCCCGGGACTGTTCGTCGGCGGAGCCACCCGCGCCGACCAGCCCCCGCGACACCGACCCGAGCCGCGGCTCGAACCGCCGCATCTCCCGCTGCCCCACCGCCCCGATCACCGCGGGCAGATACCCCCGCACGGACTGCATCCCCCGCAACCACCACTGCGCGTACACGTGCGAGGACCGCCGCTCGATCCCCGCGACGATGCGGTCGACCGCGGGCCCGAGCGGATACGTCCGGTTCGAGGGCCACGGCAGCCGCGAGCGGAGTTCCCGCATCACCTCGTCCTGGTCCGCCCCCCGCACCATGTCCGTGTCGGTCCACGACAGGTATCCGACCCCGACCCGCACCCCCTTGTAGCCGACCTCCGCGCGCAGGCTGTGCGCGAACGCCTCGACCCCGGACTTGGACGCGCAGTACGCCGTCATCATCGGCGCCGGCGTGATCGCCGCGAGCGAGGCGATCTGGAGGAAGTAGCCGCGCGACTCCATCAGGACCGGCAGGAACGCCCGCGCGGTGACCGCGCCGCCGATGAGGTTGACCTCGATGACCCGGCGCCAGGCGTCGGGGTCGGAGTCGACGAACGGCCCCCCGGAGGCGACGCCCGCGTTGGCGACGACGATGTCGACCTTCCCGAACCGCTCCTTCACCTCCACCGCGACCCGCGCCATCGCCTCGTGGTCGGTGACGTCCGCGTACCAGGACTCGGCCTCGCTGTGCAGCCGCGCCGCGACCCGCTTCAGCTCGTCCGGTTCGAGGCCGACGAGCGCGACCTTGGCGCCGCGCGCCGACAGCTTGCGCGCGAGCAGTTCGCCGACGCCCCGCGCCGCGCCCGTGACGACCGCGACCTGACCTTCCAGACTGACCCTGCTCATACGGCACGCTCCTCGGCGTCGACGGCGGCCGGGGCGGCGAGATGCTCGGCCACCAGCGCGCGGATCTTCTCGGTGATGAATGCGGGCGCCTCGATGGGCGTCATGTGCCCGACGCCGGTAAGCACGTCGAGCGATCGGCAGTCGGGCAGCAGGGCGGCGAGCCTGCGTGCGTGCACGGGCGGCGTGAGCCGGTCCGCACTGCCGCACACCACTGCCGTCGGCATCGCCAACTCCCTTACCTGTACGCCCAGTTCGAGCTCGGCCAGGACATGGGACCAGGCCCGGCGGACATCGCGCGGGCAGGCGTGCACGATGCGGGCGCAGGCTTCGACCCCGTCCGGGGCGGCTCCGGGCCCCATCGTCGCGTACCGCAGGACCTTCTTGGCGACCGGCGTGACCGGGCCGAGCGGGGCGCCTGATCCCAGGATCCGCCGGGTGAGCCCGGTCCGCAGCCGCCCGGCCCGCAGCGGCACCACCCGCGAGTCGGCGACGAGCTGGGACGCACCGGTGCTGCACAGCAGGACGGCCGCCGCGTGCTCACGCAGCCCCGCGCGTCCGGCGGCCGCCATGAGGGTCATGCCGCCCATGGAGTGCCCGGCGAGCACGGCCCGTTCCCCGGGCGCCAGCGTCGCGGCGAGCACCGCTTCGAGGTCGTCGGCGAGCGCGTCGGTGGAACAGACCTCGGCCGCGGCCGTACGTCCGTGGCCGCGCTGGTCGTAGGCGATGACCCGGCACTCCCCGGCAAGGGCCCGGATCTGCGCGGCCCAGAACGCGGTCGAGCAGGTCCAGCCGTGCGCGAGGACGACGGCGGGCGCGTCGGCCGGCCCGTGCACCTCGACGTGCAGCGGGCTGCCGTCGGCGGAGTGCGCGGTCAGGACGCGGTCCGGCGCGGGCGGCGCGTACCCGCCGTGCCGCACGAACCCGGCCCGGCTCACGCGGACACCGCCGCTTGCTCACCGGCGGCGGGCGCGACGTCGAGCGCGGGCGCCGCCTCGGCGGCCCGGGCCCGTACGACCTCGTACTCGCCGAGGTCCACCTCGCGCGTCAGCCGCCGGAACTCGCCGGTGGTGCCCGGCCAGGCGGTGGTGTTGCGGCCGTTGGCGTCCAGGTACCAGCTGGTGCAGCCGCCGGTGTTCCACACGGTCCGCTTCATGCGCTCCTGCACCTGCCGGTTCCAGGCGCCGACGGCGGACGGCCGCGGGGCGAGCGCGGTGCGGCCGCCGAGCACGTTCAACTGCCGCAGGTAGTCGGCCATGTAGTTGAGCTGGGACTCGATCATCAGGATCATCGAGGAGTTCCCGAGGCCGGTGTTGGGCCCGATGATGGTCATCCAGTTGGGGAATCCGGCCGCGGTCGCGCCGCGCAGCGACTGCATGCCGTCCTTCCACGACTCGGCGAGCGTGTGTCCATCGGCGCCGACGACCCGGTCGGCGATCGGCATGTCCGTGACGTGGAACCCGGTGCCGAAGACGATCGCGTCGACCTCGGTCTCGGTGCCGTCGGCGGCCACCGCGGTGGAGCCGCGCACCTCGGCGAGCCCGGAGGCGACGACGTCCACGTTGTCCTGGGCGAGCGCCGGGTAGTACGTGCTGGACAGCAGGATGCGCTTGCAGCCGATGCGGTAGTCCGGGGTCAGCTTCGCCCGCAGCACCGGGTCCTTGATGGCACGCGCCATGTTGGACTTGGCGAGCGATTCGACCAGGCCGAGCTCGTTGGGCCGCTTGGTGAACGCGCTGACCTGCAACTCCCTGATGCCCCACAGGAGTCCGCGCCGAGCGGCGCCGGTGAAGGGAAGCTGGCGGTGCAGCCAGCGCTCGACTCCCGTGATCCCGCGGTCCATCCGGGGCATGACCCACGGCGGCGTGCGCTGGAGGAGCGTGAGCCGCGCGACCTCGGGCTGGATGGCGGGCACGATCTGGATGGCCGAGGCGCCGGTGCCGACCATGGCGACGCGCTTGCCGCGCAGGTCGTAGTCGTGGTCCCAGCGCGCGGAGTGGAACACCTTGCCGGGGAAGGTGTCGAGCCCGGGGATCTCCGGCATCTTGGGGTCGGAAAGCGGCCCGGTGGCGGAGACGACGACGTCGGCGGTCAGGGTCCGGCCGCCCGCGATCTCGATCTCCCACCACAGCCGTTCGGTGTCCCAGCGCATCATCAGCACCTCGTGGTCGAGGCGGATGTGCGGGCGCAGCCGGAACACGTCGGCGACGTGTTCGAGGTAGGCGCGGATGTGCTCCTGGCCGGAGAAGGTGCGCGGCCAGTCGGGGTTGGGCGCGAAGGAGAAGGAGTACAGGTGCGAGGGGACGTCACAGGCGCACCCCGGGTAGCTGTTGTCGCGCCAGGTGCCGCCGACCGACCCGGCCCGCTCCAGGACGACGAAGTCGGTGATCCCCTCGCGGCGCAGCCGCACCGCCGCGCCGAGGCCGCCGAACCCCGAGCCGATCACCGCCACACGTACATGCTCGTCCTTGGCCATGCCACCGCCTCCACGGTCGGTCCCACAATGTTGCCAGCAATCACTGGCACTGTTGGGAGCGTAGAGCAGTCGCATACCGAGCGGTAGGGGTGCGGACGGGGAAAGTTACCGCCGGTACCACCCGTCGGGCACCGCATAGGCTGAGGCCCGTGGCAGCAGACCAGACAGGTAACGGCGATCCGGGTGTCCGCGAGTACCGCATGGCGGAGCTGGCCCGGGAGGCCGGCATCACCGAACGCACCCTGCGCTTCTACCGCGAGCGCGGACTGATCCCGCCGCCGCGCCGCCAGGGGCGGATCGCCTGGTACGACGACCACCACCTGGCCCGGCTGCGGACGATCTCGGCGCTTCTGGAACGCGGCCACACCTTGTCCGGCATCGCCGACCTGACCTCGGCCTTCGAGTCGGGCCGCGACGCCGGCGAAGAGCTCGGCCTGGTCGAGCCCACCGAGGAGACCCCGGTGCGCCTGACCCCGCAGGCGCTGGCGGACCACTTCGCCGGCCAGGTCACCCCGGAGAACCTGGCGGCGGCCCTCGACCTCGGCTATCTCGCGGTGTCGGGCGAGGAGATCGTCCACATCAGCCGCCGCCTCCTCGACGTCTCCGCCTCGCTGGTGCGCGAGGGGGTCCCGCTCGCGGCGGTGCTCGCGGCGGCACGCGAGGTCCGCGAGCACGCGGACGCCCTGGCCGCCCTGTTCACCGACCTCCTGCACACGCACACCACGGGGAAGGACGCCGACCGCATGCGCCCGCTGGCCAAGGCGGTGGTGGACGCGGAACTGTCCCTGGCCCTGGACCGCCGCCTGTCACAGGAACCCTGACCCGCCCGGGCGGCGTTGGGCCCGGTGAGCCCGGTGAGCCCGGTGAGCCCCTGCCCCTCGGGGCCCCTCGGGCCGTGGCCTAGAGGTCGTAGACCACCGTCACGGGCGCGTGGTCGCTCCACCGCTCGCCGTGCGTCGCGGCCCGCTCAACGAACCCCTTCACAGCCCGCCCGGCCAGACCCGGCGTGGCGACCTGGTAGTCGATGCGCCAGCCCGTGTCGTTGTCGAAGGCGCGGCCGCGGTAGGACCACCACGAGTACGGCCCCTCGACGTCCGGGTGCAGCGCGCGCACCACGTCGACGTAGCCGCCGTCCGCCGCGTCGAAGACCCGGGTCATCCACTCCCGCTCCTCGGGCAGGAAGCCGGAGTTCTTCTTGTTTCCCTTCCAGTTCTTGAGGTCGGCCTCCTGGTGGGCGATGTTCCAGTCGCCGCAGACCACGACCTCGCGCCCGTCGGCGGCGGCCCGCACCCTCAGCTCCTTGAGGTACTCCAGGAACTCCGCCATGAAGCGGATCTTCTCGTCCTGTCGCTCGGTGCCGACCTCACCCGAGGGCAGGTAGAGGGAGGCCACGGTCACGCCGGGCAGATCCGCTTCGAGGTAGCGCCCGCTGTCGTCGAACTCCGCGCTTCCGAACCCGGTCCGCACCCGGTCCGGCTCGCGCCGGGTGAGCAGGGACACCCCGGCCCGGCCCTTGGCGGCGGCCGGTGCATGCACCGCGAACCAGCCCTCGGGCGCGCCGGCCGCGGCGGGCAGCTGGTGCGGCTCGGCCCGCACTTCCTGCAGGCAGATCACGTCCGCCCCGGTCCCCGCGAGCCACTCCACGAAGCCCTTCTTGGCGGCGGCGCGCAGCCCGTTTACATTCACAGAGGTAACAGTGAGCATCCCGGCACCCTACCGACCCGGCAGAGCCCACCCTCCGCATAGAAGTACGATAGAGCGCATGATTATCCAGAACCTCGGCTACGACCACCCCGACGCCGTCAGGCTCAACGACGAGGTCCAGCTCGAATACGCCGAGCGGTACGGGGACGAGGGCGACATCACGCCCTTGGACGCGGCGATGTTCATGCCCCCGCGCGGCCTGTACCTGATCGCGTACGACCCCGAGGGCCGCCCGGTGGCGACCGGCGGCTGGCGCAGCCAGGACGCGAACGAGGAGAACTACCGCGACGGCGACGCCGAGCTGAAGCGCATGTACGTCGTCCCCGAGGCCAGGGGCAGAGGCCTCGCCCGCCGCATCCTGGCCGCGCTGGAAGCCGACGCCCGCGCGGCCGGCCGCACCCGCATGGTCCTGGAGACCGGCACCAAGCAGCCCGAGGCCATCACCCTGTACACCTCGACGGGTTACGAGCCCTGCGAGAAGTTCGGCCACTACCGCACGTACGACACGAGCCGCTGCTTCGCGAAGCCGCTGCGCGATTCCTGAGCGCGCGCCCGCCGCTTCCGGAAGCGGGGGCCCGCCCGGTACATGGGAAGAGCCCCTGCCGGATTTCTCCGACAGGGGCTCTTCCCTGTTGTTGTGGACCTGAGGGGATTCGAACCCCTGACCCCCTCGATGCGAACGAGGTGCGCTACCGGACTGCGCCACAGGCCCTTGCAACGAGTGAAACCTTAGCACCCGGAAGAGGGTGCTTGGAAATCGGTTCCTCGCTGGTCAGCGAGAGGGGGGTCATTCGTTGGCCGCGCGGGGCCGGTCGTCGTCCGCGTACTGGTCGAAGAGCGGCGTACGACGGCGACTTGAGCCCGAGCGCTGTCTGGGCGGCGGGTCGGCGGCGGGCGGCTCGGGGGTCGGCTCCGCCGTCGAGGAACGGGCCGAGGACCAGGTGTCCGGGGCGCCCAGGTCGATGCTGCCCGTCGCGCGCGGGGCGACCGGCGCGGTGACGTACGTCGGCAGCGGGACCGGCACCGGCTCCCAGCTCGCGCCGCGTTCGGGGCCGCGCTCGCGCTGCTGGTCGACCCACTCCTGGTGGTCGGTCTGCTCGACCAGCGCGCGCCGCCCGGCCTCCTGCGGGGACAGCGCGGGGGCGGGCGCGGGTTCGGGCACGGGGGCCGGGTGGTGGGGCTCGGGTTCGTCGTCGGTCTCAGCGCCCGGCGCGGTGGAGCGGGCACGCGGGCGGCTCTCGCGCAGCCGCTGGGCGGCGGCCTCCGCACGGCGGCGGTCCATGGTGAAGGCGAAGCGCCGCCGCTCCTGGATGCGCAGGTGCACGATGTACGCGCTGAGCAGGGCGGCCGGCACGGCCGGTGCCCACAGGAAGCCGAGCCCGCCGACCGCCGCGACGACCGCGCCGAGCGAGAAGGCGAGGAAGAGCACGACGGTGGTGCGCCGGCGCCGGGCGAGAACCGCACTGCGCTGGGCGCGCCGGGCACGCTCCGCCGAGGCGGCGTTCGTGGGACGCGGGCGCTCCTGGCGCTCCGGATGCGGCTCCGGGCGCGCGGGGCGCGGGGAGCGGGCCGGGGGCACGGCGGAGTGCCGGGCGCCCGTGGACTCCCCCGGGGTGTCGAGGGGTTCGGTCAGGGCGTCCGGAGGGGTCCCGGGTCCCGCCTCGGGCGATGCCTCCTCGGTGGCCCGCTGGCGCAGCTCCTTGGCGTACCGGCGCTCCATGGCCGACCGTCCGGACAGGAGCCGGATGGCGGTGCTGAAGCGTTCCGTCGGACGGGCCTCGTTGAGCTCGTCCTGCCTGCGGAGCCACATCGGCACCAAGTAGGCGGCCCAGGCCCCGACGATGACTGCGTAAATGAGGCCGCTGCTGCTCACACATCACACCGTAGAGGGAGGGGCGCGCGGGGATACGCCAATTGAGCCGGTGTGTCGCACGATCTGGCTGATATCACCGGCTTTTTTTGTGATTTCTCAGATCGTTCGATGTTCGTTCGATGTTCTGTCGACGATAGACAGCTCACCGATCCTGATCGAATTCGAACATTTATTTTATTTCTTGTGAGGGGACTGCCGGGCCCGGCGCCACCGGGCGAGCAGCCCGTCGGGCACTTCCTCCGCGGTGAGCGCGTACACCAGGTGATCGCGCCAGGCGCCGTCGATGTGGAGATAGCGCGGGCGCAGCCCTTCCTCGCGGAAACCGAGCTTTTCCACCACCCGCCGGCTCGGGCCGTTCTCCGGGCGAATGCACACCTCCATGCGGTGCAGCCCGACCGCGCGGAAGCAGTGGTCGACGGCGAGCGCGACGGCGGTCGGCATCACACCGCGGCCCGCCACCTCACGGTCCACCCAGTACCCGACGTGGCCCGAGCACATCGAGCCCCAGGTGATCCCGGCGACCGTCAACTGGCCCACCAGATGGCCCTGGTACTCGATGACGAACGGCAGCATGCGGCCCGCGTTGGCCTCGCCGCGCAGATGGCGGACCATCTGCCGGTAGGTGGGGCGCTGGGCGAAGGGCGCGCCGGGCGCGGGCGGCGGGATGGTCGCCTCCCAGGGCCGCAGCCAGTCGCGGTTGCGTCGGTTGACCTCGCGCCAGGCCCGTTGGTCGCGCAGCTTTATGGGGCGGAGGACCACATCGCCCTCCGCCAGCTCGACCGGCCAGGAAGGAACGTTCAGCTCGGGCTCCCCGCGGGTCTGGGGTGGTCGCCGCCGCGGATCTGGTCCACGGCGTGCCGCAGGATCCGCTCCAGGACGGCGATTCCGTCGCGTACGCCACCGGTGGAGCCCGGCAGGTTGACGATCAGGGTGCGGCCGCCGGCCACCCCGGCCAGGCCCCGGGACAGGGCCGCGGTGGGTACC
This sequence comes from Streptomyces xanthochromogenes, assembly GCF_014650455.1. GTDB lineage: Bacteria > Actinomycetota > Actinomycetes > Streptomycetales > Streptomycetaceae > Streptomyces > Streptomyces xanthochromogenes. The sequence continues at coordinate 211,313 of NZ_BMUZ01000005.1, forward strand.
TTGGCCAGGCCCTCGGCGCGGATGGCCTCGGGGATGCCGGGCACCTCGTAGTCGATGACGGACCGGGTGGCGTCGGGCGTGCGGTCGGTGGGCGAGAGGCCCGTACCGCCGGTGGTGACGATCACGTCGTACCCGGCGGCCGCTCCGGCCCGCAGCGCCTGCTCGACGGGGGCGCCGTCGGGCACCACGAGCGGCCCGTCCACGGTGAAGCCGATCGAGGCGAGGCCGCCCGCGAGGAGCGGCCCGCCGGTGTCGGCGTACACCCCGGCCGCCGCCCGGTTGGAGGCGGTGACGACGAGCGCCGCGTACGGCGCGAGCAGTGCCTGGCCGAGGCCTTCGCCGCCGGGCGGGAACGGCACCGCGGCCTGCGGCCCGGGCCGCGGCGGCACCGGGGCACGCTCCGGCTGAGGGGCCGTCATGCTCCGGCCGCCTCGGGCCGGTTCCAGTCGCCGGACTTGCCGCCGGTCTTCTCCTCGACCCGGATGCCGGTGATGACGGCGGCCTTGTCGACGGCCTTGACCATGTCGACGACGGTGAGCGCGGCCACCGACACCGCGGTCAGGGCCTCCATCTCGACGCCCGTGCGGTCGGTGGTCCGCACCGTCGCGACGATCTCCACGGCGTCGTCGGCGACCGACAGGTCGAGCTTCACACCGGACACCGCGAGCGGGTGGCACAGCGGGATGAGGTCGGGCGTGCGCTTGGCGCCCATGATCCCGGCGATGCGGGCGGTGGCGAGCGCGTCGCCCTTGGGGACGCCCTCGCCGCGCAGGAGTTCCACCACGCGCGGCGAGACGAGCACGCGTCCGCTCGCGCGGGCGGTGCGTGCGGTGACGTCCTTCTCGGAGACGTCGACCATGCGGGCCGCACCCGCCTCGTCGATGTGCGTGAGCCTGCCTTGCGTCGAACTCATTCGGTGGCGCTCCCGGTACGGCTTCTGTGGGCAGACACCGTACCCCCACCGGCCCTCGCTCAGCCGAGCAGGACCACTTCCACCTCGCTGTCGGGCTCCGCGGAGGTGGCCTCCTCGGGGATCACGATGAGGCAGTCGGCGAGGGCGAGCGCCGCGATCAGATGCGATCCGGAGCCGCCCACGGGGCTGACGGTGCCGGCCTCTGCGTCGTAGCTGCCACGCAGGAACTGGCGCCGGTCCGCGGGCGAGGACAGCGCCTTGTCGGCCTTCAGGACCGCACGTGCGGTGGGCCGGTTGACGTCGGGCAGGCCCATCAGGGTGCGGATCGCGGGGCGTACGAACAGCTCGAAGGAGACGTAGCTGGACACCGGGTTGCCGGGCAGGGCGAGCAGCGGGGTGTGGTCGGGGCCGATCGAGCCGAAGCCCTGGGGCTTGCCGGGCTGCATCTTCAGCTTGCGGAAGTCGATGCCGCTGCCCGGCTCGTCCGCGTCGCCCACCGAGGACAGCGCCTCCTTGACGACGTCGTACGCCCCGACGCTGACGCCGCCGGTGGTGACCAGGAGGTCGGCGCGGATCAGCTGGTCCTCGATGGTGTCGCGCAGCACCGCCGCGTCGTCCGTGACCGCGCCGACCCGGTAGGAGATGGCGCCCGCGTCCTTGGCGGCGGCCGCCAGGGCGAAGCTGTTGGAGTCGTAGATCTGGCCCTGGCCCAACTGCTCGCCGGGCTGCACCAGTTCACTGCCGGTGGAGAGCACCACCACGCGCGGGCGCGGCCGTACGGTCACGGTGCCGCGGCCGATCGCGGCGAGCAGACCGATCTGGGGCGGGCCGAGCACGGTGCCGGCCCGGAGCGCGAGGTCGCCGGCCTGGACGTCGCTGCCGCGCGCGCGGACGTGGGCGCGGGACTCGGCCCCGCGGTGCACCCGCACCTCGCCGCTCGCCCCTTCGGGCGCCTGGCCCGCCGGACGCATGGCGGTGGCGGCGCCCCGACCGGTCCCGCCGTCGGTCCACTCGACGGGCACGACGGCCTCGGCGCCGGGTGGCAGCGGGGCGCCCGTCATGATCCGGGCGGCCTGGCCGGGGCCCACGGTGGGCAGTTCGCCGCTGCCCGCCGCCACGTCACCGATCACGGTGAGCACGGCCGGGAACTCCTCGCTGGCGCCCGCGACATCGGCGACACGGACCGCGTACCCGTCCATCGAGCTGTTGTCGAAGGGCGGCAGTGCGGCCGGCACCGTGACGTCCTCGACCAAGACACAGCCCTGGGCGTCGGGCAGTTGGAGCTCGATGGGATCGAGCGGCCGGACCGCGGCGAGGATGTCGTCCAGGTGCTCGTCCACCGACCAGATCGTGTTGCTCACGGGGCCTACATCTCCTCGGTGACGTACCGGCGAAGCCAGGCCTTGAAGTCGGGGCCCAGGTCTTCACGTTCGCACGCCAGTCTGACAATGGCTCGGAGATAGTCTCCGCGATCGCCGGTGTCATAGCGACGGCCCTTGAAGACGACGCCGTGCACCGGGCCGCCGATCGACTCGTCCGCGGCCATCTGCTGGAGTGCGTCGGTCAGCTGGATCTCGCCGCCGCGGCCGGGCTCGGTGGTGCGCAGCACGTCGAAGACGGCCGGGTCCAGGACGTAGCGGCCGATCACGGCGAGGTTGGAGGGCGCATCCGCGGGCTCGGGCTTCTCGACGAGCCCGGTGACCCGTACGACGTCGCTCTCGGCGGTGGTTTCCACGGCCGCGCAGCCGTAGAGGTGGATCTGCTCGGGGTCGACCTCCATGAGCGCGATCACGCTGCCGCCCTCGTGCTCCTGGATCTCCACCATCCGCGAGAGCAACTGGTCGCGGGCGTCGATCAGGTCGTCGCCGAGGAGCACCGCGAAGGGCTGGCTGCCCACGTGCGGGGCCGCGCACAGGACCGCGTGGCCGAGGCCCTTGGGGTCGCCCTGGCGCACGTAGTGCATGGTCGCGAGGTCGCTGGACTCCTGCACCTTGGCGAGCCGGTCGGCGTCACCCTTGCGGGTCAGCGCCGACTCCAGCTCGTAGTTGCGGTCGAAGTGGTCCTCCAGGGGACGCTTGTTGCGCCCGGTGACCATGAGGACGTCCGACAGGCCCGCCGCCACCGCCTCCTCCACCACGTACTGGATGGCCGGCTTGTCCACCACCGGCAGCATCTCCTTCGGAGTGGCCTTCGTGGCCGGAAGGAACCGGGTGCCGAGCCCGGCGGCGGGGATGACAGCCTTGGTGATCCGTGGAGGCGACTGAGTCATGCGGGCACCCTATCCGCTGCGTATGTGTGGAAGATTGCCCTCCGGTGAATTCGCTCTCTTTCGCACACATTTGAGGGGTCGGCGCAAGTACGGTGAGTGATCACATGTCCGAAAAGGCGGTCTTGCGGCGCGGGCTGCTCGACGCCAGGAAGCGGCTGTCCGGCGACGAGCTCCTGACCGCGTCCCGGGCGCTTGCCGACCGCGCCCTGGCCCTGCCCGAACTCGCCGCCGCCAACACGGTGGCCGCCTACGTCTCGGTGGGCAGCGAGCCCGGCACCCGCGCCCTGGTCGACTCCCTGCACACCCGGGGCGTCCGCGTACTGCTTCCGGTGCTGCTCCCGGACAACGACCTGGACTGGGCCCCCTACGCCGGCCACGAACACCTGCGGCCGGCCGGGCGCGGGCTGCTCGAACCGGACGGCGAACGCCTGGGTCCGGACGCCGTGACGGCCGCGGACGCGGTCCTGCTTCCCGGCCTCGCCGTGGACGCGCGCGGCATGCGCCTGGGCCGGGGCGGCGGCTCCTACGACCGGGTCCTGGCCCGCATCGGGGCGGCGGGCCGCGCGCCGGCCCTGGTGGTGCTTCTGTACGCGAACGAGGTGGTCGCGCGGGTCCCGGAGGAACCGCACGACCACCCCGTGCAGGCCGTCGTCACCCCCCACGGGGTGACGCGCTTTCCCGCGTGAGCGCCTGTACTACGGCGTGAGCTCGGCTACGGCGTGAGCTTCAGCGTGTCGACGCTCGAACCGTCGACCGCCCGGCCGGTGAACGACCAGTCGAGCAGCTCGCCCTTGGCCCACTTCTCGGTCTGGTCCGAGTAGTGCGCGCTGTAGGCGTGGCCCGAGGCGCCGGTGAGATTGATCCACTTGGACTTGTCGAAGTCCTTGAGGTTCACGACCATCCGCATCGAGGGCACCCAGGTGACGCCGTAGTCGCCGCTCGCCGCGTTCCAGCCGGTCGCGTCCACCGCGGCCTCGCCGCCGCCCAGGTTCCACGGGCCTCGGTTGAGCATGTACTGCAGAACGCCCGGGCCCTCCTTGCCGAGGGTCTGGTTCTTCAGCACCATCTGGTGCAGCCGGCCCCACGACCAGGTCGTGGTGTCCTTGCCGAGCTTGGCGGTCAGCTCCCAGCGGGCGTCCTTCATGGCCCGTGCGAGCAACTGGTCGCGCGTCGCGGTGGCCTTGTCGAGCCGGGTCGCGGGCGCCTTCCACCAGCTGTTGTTCTGGTCGTTGAAGATCTTGCGCACGACCTCGAACCACCGGTCGCCGCCGTCGGGCTGCGCCGAGTCGCCGTCGCGCTCGCCGCATTCCCAGACCTTCTTGTCGGGATCGTCGACCGGTCCGGTGCCGGCCGGCGGCGTCACCAGCAGGCACTCGCCCTTGGGGCGCAGTTCCTTGGGCAGCTTGTTGCCGAAGGCCAGCTTCAGGACGTTGCGCCACACCGAGTTGAAGTAGGCGGCGGCCGCCGAGTCGTTCTCCTGGGTGTAGTCCCAGCCCTCAAGGAGCTTCTGCGCCTCGCGCACCGACGGGTCGGACACGTCGATCTTCAGCAGGGCGGGCGTCAGCAGCGCGGCGATCTCGCTGCTGTTGTCCATCTGCATCTTCTGCATGTCCTCGGTGGAGATCTTCCCGCCGCCCTTGATCTTCGACTCGATGAGGTCATTGATCCGCTGGCTGCGGGCGCCGTAGCCCCAGTCCTTGGTGAGCAGGTACGGGTACTTCTTCTCGTCGACCACGGCCTGGTTGGCGGTGACGATGAAGCCCCGCTTGGGGTCGTACTCGTAGGGCAGCGCGTCGAAGGGGACGTACTTCTTCCACGTGTACTTGGAGTCCCAGCCCGGTACCGGCATGGTGCCGTCCACGCCGTCCGCCCGCACCGGAATCCTGCCGGGCGCCTGGTAGCCGATGTGGCCCTTGGTGTCGGCGTAGATCAGGTTCTGCGAGGGGACCTCGAAGTCCTTGGCCGCGGCCCGGAAGGACTTGAAGTCCTTGGCCCTGTTCAGCTCGAACACCGCGTCCATGGACTTGCCCGGCTCCAGGGCCGTCCACTTCAGGGCGACCGCGTAGCCCGTGCCCCGGTCGGGGGCCGCCGAGTTCACGGGCGCCTTCTGGCCGACCTTGCCCAGCTCGTCGTCGCGGTCGGAGACGAGCGGGCCGTTGTTGCTCTCGCGGACCGTGATGGTCTTGCCGGCCCCGCCGGCCACCTTGATGACCTCCTCGCGGGTCGCGAGGGGCTTCTCCTGGTTGTCGTAGAGGTAGTTGGACCCGGAGATCTTCTCCAGGTACAGGTCGGTCACGTCGGCGCCGAGGTTGGTGAAGCCCCAGGAGACGTCCTGGTTGTGGCCGATGACCACGCCGGGCATGCCGGAGAAGGTGTAGCCCGCCACGTCGTAGTTGCACGTGCTGGAGACCGTCCGGCAGTGCAGCCCCATCTGGTACCAGAGCGAGGGCATCATCGGCGCGAGGTGCGGGTCGTTGGCGAGCAGCGGCATGCCGGTCGTCGTGTACTGGCCCGACACCACCCAGGAGTTGGAGCCGATGCCGCTGCCGCTCGGGCCGAGCAGCGAGGGGATCTTGTCGAGGGTGTCGGACAGCGCGCCGAGCTGGCTCTGCATGCCCTGCAGCGCGCCCTGCGCGGTGTTCGAGGTGCCGTCGGAGGCGCTCGCGGCCCGGCTCGGGTCGAACTTTCCGGTGGCCTTGCTGTACGAGCCCTCGTCGACGATGGGACGGTGGGTGGCCGTCGGGTAGGCCGGGTACAGGTCCTTGATCTGCTGCGGGCCGAGCCGGCTCGTCATCAGGGCGCGGTCGATCTCGTCCTGCATGTTGCCGCGCAGGTCCCAGGCCATCGCCTTGAGCCAGGCCACCGAGTCGACCGGCGACCACTGTTCGGGCTTGTAGTCGTTGGTGAGGTTGAGGGCCGCGTACTCGACGGAGATGTCCTTGCCGTCCTTGCCCTTGAGATACGCGTTCACCCCCGCCGAGTAGGCCTGGAGGTACTTCTTCGTGGCGGGCGACAGCTTGGTGTCGTACTCCTGCTGTGCGACCTTGCGCCAGCCGAGCGTGCGCAGGAAGGCGTCGGTGTCGACCTGGCCGCTGCCGAACATCTCCGAGAGCCGGCCCGAGGTCATGTGCCGGCGGACGTCCATCTCGTAGAACCGGTCCTGCGCCTGGACGAAGCCCTGGGCCATGAACAGGTCGGCGTCGCTGTCGGCGTAGATCTGCGGGACGCCGTAGTCGTCGCGCTTGACCTCGACCTGGCCGGTGAGGCCGGGGACCTTGAGGGTGCCCGTGGTCTGCGGGAAGGAGGCGCGCACGGTACTGACTCCCCAGTACGCGCCGTAGGCGACGCCCGCGACCAGCGCCAGCACCAGGACGAGGACGAACAGCCTCAGTCGGCGTCCCCTCTTCCTGCTCGTCTTGCCGGCCGTCGTACCGGCGGAAGGGGCGGTTGTGGTGGCGGGCATCGCTGTCCTTCGAGGGGCAGGGTGGTCCAGGAGTGCTGGGAGCAACCATAGGCGCAGCCGCTGAGAGCCCCTGACGCGGTGTCTGCGTTCACATACGGGGACGGCGTCCGTGGGAGCTTCCGCGTAAAGAAAGCGTCAAAGATTAGGTAAGGTAACGAAGTACCTTGGGGTGCCGGAACGTTTCATCCGGTGCGTTCCAGGAGTCCCCGGATGCGCACCAGGCGCTTGGGGATGCACGATTTTCAGGGGGTGCCTGGCGGCACCTGAGGGGAAGGATCGGCCACTGACTGTCCACCAGCTCAACGAACTCCTGCTCATCTGCTCGCTCGTCCTGCTCATCGCCGTCGCGGCGGTGCGCATCTCCTCCCGCAGCGGGCTCCCCAGCCTGCTCCTGTATCTCGGCATCGGGATCGCCATCGGGCAGGACGGCATCTTCAACGTCACGTTCAACGACGCCGAACTGACGCAGGTGATCGGCTACGCCGCACTCGTGGTGATCCTGGCCGAGGGCGGCCTGGGCACGAAGTGGAAGGAGATCAAACCGGCGTTGCCGGCGGCCGTGGTGCTGTCGCTCGTCGGCGTCGCGGTGAGCGTGGGCGTCACGGCGGCGGGCGCGCACTATCTGGTGGGCCTGGAGTGGCGGCAGGCGCTCATCATCGGCGCGGTGGTGTCGTCCACCGATGCCGCGGCGGTCTTCTCCGTCCTGCGCAAGGTGCCGCTGCCCTCGCGCATCACCGGCGTCCTGGAGGCCGAGTCCGGCTTCAACGACGCCCCCGTGGTGATCCTGGTCGTCGCCTTCTCGACGCCGGGGCCGGTCGACTCCTGGTACATGCTGGTCGGCAAGATAGCCCTGGAGCTGGCCATCGGCGCCTCCATCGGGCTCGCGGTGGGCTGGCTCGGCTCGTTCGGACTGCGTCACGTGGCGCTGCCCGCCTCCGGCCTCTATCCGATCGCGGTGATGGCGATCGCCGTGTCCGCCTACGCGGCCGGCGCGATGGCCCACGGCTCCGGATTCCTCGCGGTCTACCTCGCCTCCATGGTGCTCGGCAACGCCAAGCTGCCGCACTGGCCCGCCACCCGCGGCTTCGCGGACGGGCTCGGCTGGATCGCCCAGATCGGCATGTTCGTCCTGCTCGGCCTCCTGGTCACCCCGCACAACCTGGCCGCCGACTTCTGGCCGGCCGTGATCATCGGCCTGGTCCTGACCATGGTGGCGCGGCCGCTGGAAGTACTGCTGAGCCTGCTGCCGTTCCGCATGCCGTGGCAGGAGAAGGCCCTGATGTCCTGGGCGGGCCTGCGCGGCGCCGTGCCCATCATCCTCGCCACCATCCCCATGGTCTCCGGGGTCGACGGCAGCGAGAAGGTCTTCAACATCGTCTTCATCCTGGTCGTCGTCTACACCCTGATCCAGGGCCCGACGCTGCCGTGGCTGGCCCGCAAGCTCCAGCTCTCGGACTCCGACGAGGCCGCCGACCTCGGCGTCGAATCGGCCCCCCTGGAGCGGCTGCGCGGCCACCTGCTGTCCGTGGCGATCCCGCCGAAGTCACGGATGCACGGCGTCGAGGTGCACGAGCTGCGGCTGCCGCCCGGCGCCGCCGTCACCCTGGTCGTGCGGGACGGCAAGAGCTTCGTACCGGGGCCCACCACGGTGCTGCGCCAGGGCGACGAGCTCCTGGTCGTCGCCACCGACCCGGTACGGGACGCGGCCGAGTCCCGGCTGCGCGCGGTCGGCCAGGGCGGCAAGCTCGCGGGCTGGCTGGGCACCGGTGGCACGGAGGAGCCCGCCAGGAGCACGAGCAGGAGCGCGACCAAGAACGCGACCAAGAACACGGGCGGGGGCACGGGCAAGAACACGAAGCCCGGAAGAACGGCACATTAAGGCGCGTTGTGCGCTGTTAAGCCGCATGTCGGCCGCATAAACACAGGCCGAAAGTTGGCACTCCGTGCGGAATCGTAGGCACGGAGTGCCAAGACTCTGTATCATGAAGGCACACCACTGATCGACCAACTCTGCCTGACGCAGAGCTGGCGCGACCGTATGGCGGTCGGGGGCTCCCCGCAGCACCCCCGGCATCTACCGCAGTTCCGCGCAAGAGGACAGCTCTCGGCAACGCCCGCACCCACAGATCTGTGCATGGGGCGCGCTACCAGGCGGCAGAAAGGCAAGGGGCCGTGGCATCCACGGTCACTTCTGACAAGCGGCCCGGTTACGGCCAGCTGCTGCGCACACCCGGCGCACTGTCCTTCCTCCTGCCCGGCTTCGCCGCCCGGCAGCCCTTCGCGATGCTCACCATCGGCATCCTGCTCCTGGTCCAGCACACGACCGGCTCCTACGGCGGCGCCGGTGCGGTGGCCGCCTTCACGGGCGTGTCCATGGCGCTGTTCGCCCCGCAGAGCGGCAAGCTCGCCGACCGCTTCGGCCAGCGCGCCGTCCTGGTGCCCGGCGTTCTGGTCCACGCGGCCTCGGTGTCCACGCTGACCACGCTCGCCCTGGCGGGCGCGCCCCTGTGGGCGCTGTTCATCGCCGCCGTGCCCACCGGCGCCTCGGTCCCGCAGGTCGGGCCCATGGTGCGGGCCCGCTGGGCCAGCAAGCTCGACGGCTCGCCCCTGATGGCGACCGCCGCCGCCTTCGAGTCCGTGACCGACGAGTTCACCTTCGTCATCGGCCCGGTCCTCGCCACCGCCCTGTGCACCGGCGTGCACCCGGCGGCCGGCCTGATCGCCGAGGCCTCGCTCACCCTGATCGGCGGCCTGCTGTTCGCGGCCCAACGCGCCACCCAGCCGCCGGTGCGCAGCGCCGCGGAGCTGGAGCAGGCCGAGCACACCTCCGCGCTGTCCATCCCGGGCGTACGCGTCCTGGCGATGGCCTTCCTCGGCATCGGCGCGGTCTTCGGCGGCATGCAGGTCTCGCTCACCGCGTTCGCCGAGGAGATCGGCAACCCGGGCATCAACGGCGTCCTCTACGGCATCTTCGCGGCCGGCAACATGCTGGCCGGCATCGCCTGCGGCGCCATCGCCTGGAAGTCCGCTCCCCGCACCCGGCTGATCGCCGGTTACGCGGCGCTGACGCTGGCGGCCTCCGGCCTGTGGGCGGCGCACTCCGCGCTGCTGCTCGGCGGCCTGGGCCTGATCGTCGGCCTGTGCATCGCACCGGCCCTGATCACCGGCTACACGCTGGTCGAGTCGCTGGTCCCGTCGACCTCGCGCACCGAGGCGTTCACCTGGCTGACCGGCGCGGTCGCGCTCGGCCAGGCCGCCGCCGTCACGGTGGCCGGCCGGCTGACCGACGCCCACGGCTCGACGGCCGGTTTCCTGGTGCCGATGGCAGGCACCGCGCTGGCCCTGGTCACGCTCCTCGCGCTCCGTTCGCGGCTCACTCCGCGCCCGGCTGCACGTACCGTGGCGCGTGGCGTCGGTCACCGTGTTCCCGTCACGGTGGACTGATCCCGGGGAATACGTCACTATGGACCGTCGTTAGCACTCATCGAGTGAGAGTGCCAGGAGGAAGACAAGTGCCGACCTACCAGTATCAGTGCACCGAGTGCGGCGAGGGCCTCGAGGCGGTGCAGAAGTTCACCGATGACGCCCTGACCGTGTGCCCGAACTGCGAAGGACGCCTGAAGAAGGTGTTCTCGGCGGTCGGCATCGTCTTCAAGGGCTCCGGCTTCTACCGCAACGACAGCCGCGGCGCGTCGTCGAGCAGCTCGCCCGCGTCGTCCTCGGCCTCGAAGACCTCGACGTCGTCCGGCTCGGACGCCAAGCCCGCCGCCTCCTCGTCGTCGTCGAGCTCCGGCTCGTCCTCGTCGAGCGCCAGCCCGGCCGCCTGACCCAGCCTTCATTCGGGAACCCCCGCCGTACCACGGCGGGGGTTCCCGCGTTTTCGCCCCCGGTTAGTGTGACCGCCATGGTTAACGCAGAGATCGGCGTCATCGGCGGCTCGGGGTTCTACTCGTTCCTGGAGGACGTCACCGAGGTCCAGGTCGACACTCCCTACGGCTCCCCCAGCGACTCGCTCTTCCTCGGCGAGGTCGCCGGCCGGCGCGTGGCCTTCCTGCCCCGCCACGGCCGCGGCCACCACCTGCCCCCGCACCGCATCAACTACCGCGCCAACCTGTGGGCGCTGCGCTCGGTCGGAGTGCGCCAGGTGCTCGGCCCGTGCGCCGTCGGCGGCCTGCGCCCCGAGTACGGGCCGGGCACGCTGCTCGTGCCGGACCAGCTGGTGGACCGCACGAAGGCACGCGTACAGACCTTCTTCGACGGGCTGCCGCTGCCGGACGGCACGGTCCCCAACGTCGTGCACACCACGTTCGCCGACCCGTACTGCCCCAGTGGCCGCAAGGCCGCGCTGGCCGCCGCGGACGGCCGGGGCTGGCAGGCCGTGGACGGCGGCACCATGGTCGTCATCGAGGGACCTCGCTTCTCGACCCGCGCCGAGTCCCGGTGGCATGCGGCGAGTGGCTGGTCGGTGGTCGGCATGACCGGGCACCCGGAGGCCGTGCTCGCCCGCGAACTCGGGCTCTGCTACACCTCGTTGAGCCTGGTCACCGACCTGGACGCGGGCGCCGAGACCGGGGAGGGCGTCTCGCACACCGAGGTCCTGAAGGTGTTCGGCGAGAACGTGGCCCGCCTGCGCGAGGTGCTCTTCGACGTGGTCGGCGCCCTTCCGGCCACCGAGGACCGCGACTGCCTGTGCACCCACGCGCACGACGGCTGGGAGCTCGGCATCGAACTGCCGTGAGGGGCGGCTGCCGTGAGGGGCGGCTGCCGAGGGGGCGGGGCGGGGCGTTGGACGCCGGGGCGAGTCGGGTGCGTCGGGTCGTCGGGTGCGTCGGGTGCGTCGGGTGCGTCGGGTGCGTCGGGTGCGTCGGGTGCGTCGGGCAGTGAACTCCCCTTTCGGGTGAGCGAGTTGTCCACAAGCCGGGGGTCGTCCACAGGCCCCGGCGCAATCCCGCGGGGCAGGGGATCGTGAGGAGCGTCCGAGCAGCACAGGCTCTCCACGATCGGCAGTGATCGCCATGTCCACAGACCACGCGGCACCCTCCTCGCCCACTCCCCGCCCCCGCCCCTTCCTGCCTCCCGTGCCCGCGCCCGAGCCCGGCGGGGTGCCGTTCTTCCCGCCGCTGCGGGTACGCGGCGGGCGGCACGCCCTGCGCCGCGCGATGCGCAGGCGGCGGCGTGCCGTGGCCGCGGGCCTGGCCGTCACGGCCGCCGCCCTCGTGGTGTCCAGCCCGCAGGCCGCCGAGCGCCCGCATCCGCCCGCGGCCCCCGCGCCACGGGAACGCGGGCCCGCCCGGGAGACCCCGGTGGTGTCCGCGCCGGTACGGATCGCGGACGCCGAGACCGTACGGCTGCTGCGACCCGGCGACCTCGTCGATGTGATCGCCGCCGCCAACTCGCCCTCGCCGGGCGGAGGAGAGGCCCGGGTGCTGGCAACGGGCGCCAGGGTCCGGCGAGTTCCGGGGCCGAGCGCGGCCTCACCGGAGACGGGAGCATTGATCGTGCTCGCCGTGCCGCGCGAAACCGCGAGGGTGCTGGTGGGTGCCGGTACCTCGTCCCGATTGGCGGTGACCCTGTGCTGATTCGCACGGGCGAACGGTCAAGTCACCAGTTCGCGTGCATGGATTGGACAGCGCGACCCTGCCCTGTCCAAGGTGGCGCAGGAGTTTGCCCTACCCCCTGCACATGCGAAGAAAGGCTCATTGGTGAGCGAGGAGAAGACAGGCGTGCTGGCCGGCTTCAAGGCCTTCCTGATGCGCGGAAACGTGATCGACCTGGCCGTGGCCGTGGTGATCGGCGCCGCGTTCACCAACATCGTGAACTCGATCGTGAAGGGCGTGATCAACCCCCTGGTCGGCGCGCTCGGCACGAAGGACCTGGACCACTACAGCTCCTGCTTCAAGGCCCCCTGCACCGGCGACTCGGGGATTCAGATCCTCTGGGGCGGAGTGCTCAGTGCCCTGCTGAGCTTCCTCGTCACCGCCGCGGTCGTGTACTTCCTGATGGTGCTGCCGATGGCCAAGTACCTGGCCCGGCGGGCCCAGCAGCAGGGAGTGAAGGAGACGATGGAGGTCAGCGAGCTGGAGGTCCTCAAGGAGATCCGCGACACTCTGATCGCCCAGCGCGGGCCCGGTACGGGTACGGGCACGGGTGCCGGTCCCGGCAGCGGCCCGGGCACGGGCCCGAGCACTGGTCCGGGCGTGGAGTTCTAGGACCGGCTTCGACGGCTCAGATGTGGTGGGGCGGCTTCTCGTCGAGGAAGCGCGCCAGATCGGCGGCGCTGCCGGCGGACGCGGGCCGCTCGCCCCACCCGCGGTCGGTGTCGTCCGCCGACTGCTGGTCCAGCGGATCGTCGAAGACCAGCCTCGGCTTGGGCTTCGGCTGCTCCTTGGACGCCGATGCGGGCACTGATTCGGGGTCACGCGGTCCGTGGGCGGGGGCGGTGCTCATGCCTCCAGGGTACGGCGGGCGGCGGGGGCGCCCGGCCCGGCCGCGGGGCCGACGACCGGGGGTCCCGGGGTCGGCAGGGCTCGCACCGGCGATCCCGTGGCCGCGATCCGGGCCCCGGCCCAGGCCCAGGCCACGGTCCGGGCGGGCTTCGGCGGTCGGGCGGGGGTCAGCGGTCCTTCGGGTCGATGGCCCAGAGGCCCAGGACCGCCAGGAACGACAGACACAGGAAGCCCGCACCCCACCAGGCGGTGCCGGTATTGCCCCGCATCCATTCGTTGACCACCACGGTCAGCCCCCACAGCTGGCCGATGACCACGGTCATCGCGAGCGTGAGCCGGGCCGTCAGCTTCGAGGAGCGCTCCGGCTCCTGCTCGGTGCCCGCGCCCGGCCCGGGCCCGGTGTGCCGGGTCCGGGGGTCTCCGTAGCCACTGGTCGCGCGGATCTGCGGGTAGCGCTCGTGGACCGGCCGGTTGAGCCGTCGCTGTGCGGAGCCGGGGGTGTACGCGGGCCGCGGGGGAAGGCCGGGGTCATCGCCCGGCCGGGACCCCGCGGCGGGATCCGAGTGCCCGCCGGGTCCGGGCAGGCCGTCGGGACCGGGCGCCCCGCCGAAGCCGCCGTGCCCGTCAGCGCTGCCGTGCACGTCAGCGCTGCCGGGCCTGCCGGGGCCGGGGTTACCGGGGCCGGGGCTGCCGTGGGGGCCGGTCGGCCCGTCGGGGCCCAGGGGCGCACCGCCGTCGGGGGTCATGTCCGCTCGCTCCTCTCGGCCGGCCCGGATTTCGCGGCGGGGCAGCCTAGGCGGGCCGCCAAGTCGGGCCGCGCGTCGGCGAACTGGCGGCACATGGCGGCCTCCTCGCTCTCACCGGAGCGTGCCGTGGCCACCGCCCAGACGGCACCATCGGCCTCCTCGACGAGGAGCACCTTGGGCAGCGGGCGCGGCGGCGGCCCCGCGGTGACCTCCCCGGTACGGGCGTCGAACACGCCCTCGTGGCAGGGGCAGTACAGCTCGCCCTCGGTGCCGCGGTCCTCGCGCCACAGCACCCCGCAGGCCAGATGCGTACAGACCGCGGAGTATCCGACGAGGGTGCCGTCCTTGAGGCGGACGGCGACCGCGCGGTCGTCCTCGCCGGGGAAGCGGAAGGCCACGGACTCCCCGGGCGCGAGCACCTGGGCGACGCGCTTGGCGTCGGGCGGGCCGTCGCTGTCGCCGTGCCGGTGCAGCACTCCTCCGGCCACGGCGAGGCCGCCGACGGCGAGACCGCCCGAGACGGTGGCGACGATGCGCAGATAGTCGCGGCGGGTGGTGAGGGAGTCCGCGGCGATGCGGTCGTGGAGGGCGGCCTGGGCGGGGTCGGCGCCCGGGTCGGGAGCGACGGGGGACTGGTCGGTGACGCTCATCGAGTGACGTCCTTCCCGTCCGCCTGGCGCCCGCCGCCGGCCGTGCCGGAGTTCACTTGGTTCACGGCTTTTCCATTCACCTCGACGATCGGGAGCCCGCCGGGCACCGGCCACTGGACCTTGTCGGCGGGCACGACCATGGCCACGCCGGTGGAGACGACGACATCGCCGAACGTGAAGGAGTCGGCGACCTGGACCCCGGGGCGCTCGGCACGCAGCTCCTCGACGGTCCCGTAGAACAGCGCGCCGGTCGGGCAGACCGTGGCGCACATGGGCGCCAGACCGTAGGCGGTGCGGTCGTAGCAGAGGTTGCACTTCATCTGCAGCTTCGCCTGGAGGTCGATCTTCGGTACGCCGAAGGGACAGGCGTTGACGCAGTTGGCGCAGCCGATGCAGCGGGTGGTGTCGGCCTGCTGCACCACCCCGTCCGCGGTCACCAGGATCGCGTCGGCGGGACACACCTCGGCGCACGGCGCGACCGGGTCCTCGCAGTGCATACAGACGGTCGGAAGGGAGGCGACGGAATGACCCTCGTCGGGATAGTCGAGATGGATCATGGACTTGCCGCGGTGCGAGTCGCACTCGCGGCAGGCCGACACACAGGCCTGGCAGCCGATGCAGCGCCCCGGGTCGATGAAGATCGTTCTGCCCATCATGGCGGACGTCAGCTCCTCTCCGCGGTGCCACGGCCCTGCGGGGACGTGGGCGGCAGGGGGTCGGTGCGCGAGACCTGGGTCGCCGGATACGCCACCTGCCCCGGCGCGGTCGGCGGCGCCGGCACCTCGTCGATCCGCTCGGCGGCCTCGATGCGGCAGGCGCACACCTTGTACTCGGGGATCTTGGAACGCGGGTCGAGGGCGTCGATGGTGAGCGCGTTGGCGGCCGTCGGCACGGGCCAGTGGTACGGGATGAACACGGTGTCGGGACGGATGGCCTCGGTCACCAGGGCGGGAAAGACCTCGCTCCCCCGCCGGGTCACCACCCGCACCGGGTCGCCGTTGCGGAAGCCGTGCGAGGGGTGGACCTCGACCCAAGGGCGCGGGGTCTGCTCGACGAGCGCGCCGAGCCGGCGGGTCTGGTTGCCGGACAGGAAGTGCGCCACCGTACGGCCCGTCGTCAGCGACATCGGATGCTCTTCGTCGTACGGGTCCATCGGCGGGTGCCACTCGACGACCTGCATATGGATCTTGCCGTCCGGGTGCGAGGTCTTGCCGCCCTCGAAGAGGCGGGGCGTGCCCGGATGGTCGGTGGAGGGGCAGGGCCAGGCGATACCGCCGGTCTCCTCCAGACGCTCGTAGGTGATGCCGTAGTAGTCGTTGACCGTCCCGGCCGACGCGATGCGCAACTCCTCGAACACCTCGCGGGAGCCCGGATAGTCGAACTTGTCGCCCACCCCCAGACGCCCGGCCAGCTGACACATCACCCAGGTGTCGGTGCGCACCCCGGGCGGAGGCTCCTGCGCCTTGTTGTGCTTGACCACCCTCGCCTCGGCGTTGGCCATCACGCCCTCGTCCTCGGCCCAGGTGGTGACGGGGAAGACGACGTGCGCGTTGGCCGCGGTCTCGGAAAGGAAGAAGTCGAATTGAGCGTGGAACTCCAGAGTGTCGTAACCGTTCTTGACCGTCGCGTAGTTGGGCAGCGAGACGAACGGGTTGTTGCAGATGCCGATCAGGCCGCGGATCTCCTGGCGCTGCATCTGCCAGACCATTTCCATCATCGAGGTTCCCGCGGGCGGGAGTTCGCTCTCCTCGATGCCCCAGATCTCGCAGATCTGCCGGCGGTGTTCCGGATTCGAGATGGAACGGCCGCCCGGCAGGAGATCGGACTTCTGACCGTGCTCGCGTCCGCCCTGCCCGTTGCCCTGGCCGGTGATGGTGCCGTAGCCGGCGCCGGGCTTGCCGAGGTGGCCGGTGGCGGTGCACAGATTGATGACGGTCAGACAGTTCTCGACGCCCTGCGAATGGTGCTCGATCCCCCGGGCGTGCCAGGCCATCGCCCGCTTGGCGCCCGCGAAGGCCCGGGCCACCTGGACGACCTGCGAGGCGGGGATTCCGCAGATGTCGGCGGCCGTCTCGGGCGTGCAGTCGGCGACGGCGGCACGCACCTCGTCCCAGCCGGTGGTGTGCTCGGCGACGAACTCCTTGTCGACGAGGTTCTCCTCGATGACGACGTGGAGTACGGCGTTGAAGAAGGCCGCGTCGGTGCCGGGGCGCAGGGCGACGTGGATGTCGGCGGTGCGGGCGATGGCCGTCTCGCGCGGGTCGATCACGATGAGACTGGCCCCTCGGTCCCGGGCGCCCCACAGGTACTGGGTCATGACGGGGAAGCACTCCCCCACGTTCGACCCGGCGATCAGCAGGCAGTCGGTGAGCAGGATGTCGGAGAACGGATTGCCCGCCCGGTCGATGCCGAAGGCCAGCTTGTTGGCGCCGGCCGCGGACACCATGCACAGGCGGCCGTTGTAGTCGACGTGCCGTGTCTTGAGCGCGACCCGGCCGAACTTGCCGACCAGGTACGTCTTCTCGGAGAACAGGCTCGCCCCGCCGAGCAGCCCGAACGCGTCATTGCCGTACGCGCCCTGGATGCGGCGGATCTCGGCGACCGTGAAGTCGAGCGCCTCCTCCCAGGAGGCCTCGCGGAACGGCTCGTCGCGGGAGCGGCGCATCAGGGGCGCGGTCAGCCGGTCGGGGTGGTTGATCTGCTGGTAGGCGTTGATGCCCTTGGGGCACAGGCGCATCCGGTTGATGTCGTGGTTGCGGGGCTCGACCCCGAACACCTTGCCCGCCCGGTCGACCCGCAGATACATGCCGCACTGCACCCCGCAGAAGCAGCAGTGCGTGGGAACCAGGGTTTCGCCGTTCTGGTCGGCATGCCACTGGTCGGCGGGGATTCCGCCCGCGTCGCGGAAGTTGCGGGTGCCGGGCGGCGCGATCGAAGGGTCCAGCGGAATGGGGCTGCTCACTTGAAGCCCTTCTTGACGTGGCTGAGGTAGGCGGTGCCGCGCAGCACCCGCTTGCAGCGCGGGCAGTACTGGGCCCATGCGTCGAAGTCGAGCTTCAGATCGCGCATGGTGCCGCGCAGGTTCTCGACGTAGGGGGCGGTGTCGATGGGCTCACCGCAGCGCTTGCACGGGAAGACCTGCTCGTCCTGGCGGGTCGTGTACTTGAACAGCTGCATGCCGACCGCGGCCGGCCGCTGCACGATGTGGAAGAACTTCCCGAACGGGATGTAGATGAGCGTGAACACCACCGACACCATGTGCAGGATCGCCAGGAACTCGTAGCCGCCGCCGTGCAGGAAGATCGACGAGAAGGTGAGGAGGAGCCCGGTCACGGAGATGACGATCAGCGCGATCAGCGGGACGAGGTCGTAGCCGAAACGCTGGCCGGTGATGGCGCCGCGGTCCTTCATCCGCCGCCACAGGAAGTACGAGGCCCCCGGGATGACCAGGACGGCGGCGATGTCCAGACCGTGGAACATCAGCCAGCCGACCACGCTCAGCGCGTCGAACCCGAGGATCTTGAACCCCCAGATCCGCATCTCGTACCCCGGGCCCGAACCGGATCCCGAGGTGAAGGTGAACCAGCCCCAGGTCAGCGGGAACGTGATCGCGGCGGCCAGGATGCAGCCCCAGAAGATGAGCTGGTGGGCGGCCCAGCGGGCGTGCGAGCGGGCGCCGAGGAACTTCTGGAAGCCCAGGTAGGTGGCGATCATCTTCGGCAGGGCAGTGGGTGCCTTGCGGAAGTTGGCCACCGAGAACAGGCTGCGCCACCCCTGCTTGAACAGGCGGCGCGCGCCCGGAGAGGAGATCCACACGGTGTAGCGGTAGGCGACACCGAAGGCCAGGAAGACGGTGGCGACCGCGTACGGAAGGAGCGCGGAGTCGAAGTCCTTGAGCAGCCGGCTGCCGAACACGATGGCCAGGACCAGCAGCACGGAGACGGCCACACCGGCCAGGGTCGCGCGCAGCGCCACGGAACGCGGAGCACGCGCGACGGCAGCGGCCGTCACCGGTGGCGGCACGCCCGGTGAGGTCTCGTCCGGGGGTGCGGCGGGAGGCGCTGGGGGCTCGGTCACCTCCTCACGGTAGGGACATGAAGGGGTGGATCACCTGTTTTAGGGATCAACAGGGTGAGTCGTCGGCCTGGGCGAGTCCTCGGCCCGCGACCGGTCGTAGGCGTCGACGGCAGAGCGCGGACGGCAGTCGGACCGGGTTCTGAGCGGACTCAGACCGCGTTCAGGCCGTGCGAGGTGAAGATCTCGCGGGCCGCCGTCAGCGCGGCCGGGTTCGGTGACGGGGTGTCGTGGAGGGTGAAGTTCATGTCGAGGGCCTGCCACTTGCTCTCGCCCAGCTTGTGGAAGGGCAGGACGTCGACGCGGGACACATTGCCGAGGGAGGCGGCGAAGGAGGCGACACCGTCGACGTTGGCGGGGTCGTCGGTCAGCCCCGGGACCAGTACGAAACGGACGTGGACCTCCTTGCCGAGGTCCGCCAGCCGATGGGCGAAGTCCAGCGTCGGCTGCAGCGGCCGGCCCGTCACCTTCTGGTACGTCTCGCCGTCCCAGGACTTGATGTCGAGGAGCACCAGGTCGACGTCGCGCAGCAGCGCGTCGGTGGCCCGGGTGCCGAGGAAACCGGAGGTGTCCAGGGCGGTGTGCAGGCCCAGGTCGTGCTTGTAGCGGTGCAGCAGCTCGCCGGCGAAGACGGGCTGGAGCAGCGGCTCGCCACCGCTGACGGTGGCGCCGCCGCCGGCCGCCCGGATGAACGTCGTGTACTTGGCGGCCTCGGCGACCACGTCGTCCGCGGTGGTGCGCTTGCCGTTGCGCATCCGCCAGGTGTCGGGGTTGTGGCAGTACAGGCAGGTCAGCGGGCAGCCCGAGAGGAAGGTGACGAAGCGCGTGCCCGGGCCGTCGACGCCGGTCGACAGATCCCAGGAGTGCACCGAGCCGACGATCGGCCGCCGGGTGGCCGCCCCGGCGGGCGTGGTGGCGTCCTCGTCGCAACCGAAACGGGCCGGTCGGCCGACGGGGATCTCCGGGCTGAGCAGAACGGCCATGGCAGGACCTTCCTGGACTGGGACTGGCTGAGGTTGGAGCTGGGGGTGGGGGCGGGGGCGGGGTGGGGTGGGGTGGGGTGGGTGGGCGTGGGGGGGGTGGGGGGGAGGGGGCCCCACCCCCCCACGCCCGTTTTCTCAAAGCCCCCCGTGGAACGTCCGGTTGATGACGTCCAGCTGCTGCTCGCGGGTGAGGCGGACGAAGTTGACCGCGTAGCCGGAGACCCGGATGGTGAGCTGGGGGTAGTTCTCCGGGTGCTGCATGGCGTCTTCGAGGGTGGCCTTGTCGAGGACGTTCACGTTCATGTGGAAGCCGTTGCTGGCCATGAAGCCATCCAGGACCCCGGACAGGTTGTCGATGCGCTCGCGCGGGGTGCGGCCGAGGGCGTCGGGGGTGATGGTGTTGGTGAGCGAGATGCCGTCCTCGGCGTCGTCGTAGGGCAGCTTGGCGACGGACAGCGCGGAGGCGATGTAGCCGTGCTGGTCGCGGCCGTTCATCGGGTTCGCGCCGGGCGCGAACGGGGTGCCGGCCCGGCGGCCGTCGGGGGTGTTGCCGGTCTTCTTGCCGTAGACCACGTTGGACGTGATCGTCAGCACCGACTGGGTGTGGACGGCGTTGCGGTAGGTGGGGTGCTTGCGCACCTTCTCCATGAAGTCGTGCACGATCTTGGTGGCGATCTCGTCGGCGCGGTCGTCGTTGTTGCCGTACGCCGGGTAGTCGCCCTCGATCTCGTAGTCGACGGCGAGGCCCGTCTCGTCGCGGATGACCTTGACCTTGGCGTGCTTGATGGCGGACAGCGAGTCGGCGGCGACCGAGAGGCCGGCGATGCCGCAGGCCATGGTGCGCAGGATCTGCTGGTCGTGCAGCGCCATCTCGATGCGCTCGTAGGCGTACTTGTCGTGCATGTAGTGGATGACGTTGAGCGCGTGGACGTACGTCTTGGCCAGCCAGTCCAGCATCGCGTCGTACTGGGCGGCGACGGTCTCGTAGTCGAGGTGGTCGCCCTCGATGGGGGTGAAGCCCTCGACGACGAGCTTGCCGCTCTTCTCGTCGCGGCCGCCGTTGATCGCGTAGAGCAGGGCCTTGGCGACGTTGACGCGGGCGCCGAAGAACTGCATCTGCTTGCCGACGGCCATGGCCGACACGCAGCAGGCGATGGCGGTGTCGTCGCCGTACTTGGGCCGCATCAGCTCGTCGGACTCGAACTGGATCGCCGAGGTGTCGATGGCGACCTTGGACGCGAAGTCCTTGAATCCGGTGGGGAGTTCGCGGTCCCAGAAGACGGTGAGGTTGGGCTCGGGGGCGGGGCCGAGGTTGTAGAGGGTCTGCAGGGCGCGGAAGGTGGTGCGGGAGACGAGGGGGCGGCCGTCCTCGCCGATGCCGGCCATGGACCAGGTGACCCAGGTGGGGTCGCCGGAGTACAGCTCGTTGTATTCGGGGGTGCGCAGGAAGCGGACGATGCGGAGCTTGATGACGAAGTCGTCGATGAACTCCTGGGCCTGCTCCTCGGTGATGAGGCCGGCCTCGATGTCGCGCTGGAGGTAGATGTCGAGGAAGTTGTCGATGCGGCCGATCGACATGGCCGCGCCGTTCTGCTCCTTCACCGCGGCGAGGTAGGCGAAGTACAGCCACTGGACGGCTTCGCGGCCGGTGGTGGCGGGGCCGGAGATGTCGTAGCCGTAGGAGAGGGCCATGGCCTTGAGTTCGCCGAGTGCCTTGATCTGCTCGGAGATTTCCTCGCGGTCGCGGATGACGGTCTCCGTCGCCCAGGCTTCGCCGAGGCGGGCCTTGTCGGCTTCCTTGGCGGCGATGAGGCGGTCGACGCCGTAGAGGGCGACGCGGCGGTAGTCGCCGATGATGCGGCCGCGGCCGTAGGCGTCGGGCAGGCCCGTGATGATGCCGGAGGAGCGGCAGGCGCGGATCTCGGGGGTGTAGGCGTCGAAGACGCCCTCGTTGTGGGTCTTGCGCAGGTGGGTGTAGACGTCGCGGATCTCGGGGTCGGCCTCGTAGCCGTAGGCGTTGAGGGCGCCTTCGACCATGCGCCAGCCGCCGTTGGGCATGATGGCGCGCTTGAGGGCGCCATCGGTCTGGAGGCCGACGATGAGGTCGTTGTGGTCGGCGGGGGTGCCGTCGATGTAGCCGGGCTTGAAGGCGTCGATGCGGGACGGGGTCTTCACGTCCACGTCGTAGATGCCCTGCTCGATCTCCTGCGGGAACATCGACAGGAGCTTGTTCCAGACGGCGGTGGTGCGCTCGGTGGGGCCGGCCAGGAAGTCGGCGTCGCCCTCGTAGGGCGTGTAGTTCTGCTGGACGAAGTCGCGGACGTCGATGGCGTCGCGCCACAGTCCGCCCTTGAAGCCGTCCCAGGCTGCGCCGTTCTTCGTTGCCTCTGCGGGGGTCGCGGTCATGGCGGGCACCCTTCCGAATCGCCGTTGACGTGTCCTTCTGCGTCGTCGAGCGGTAGCTCTTCGACTGCTTCCATTCCACTCCTTTTGATCGATCAATTGCGGCGGCAGAGGTCACCAGATCCGGGCCGAAAGCCCCCTCCTTCACCTCCCCCATTTCTTGACACTGCCACTGACCTGCACATTCGGCCGGGACCTTGGGCCCTAGTTCGCTTGTGAAAGCATTCACAAGAATTTCCCCGCCGCGCACCTCCGGAACGCGAAGGGGCCCGCACGGAATGTGCGGGCCCCTTCGCCGTCGACCGAGAAGTCGACCGAGAAGTCGACCGAGAACCTGCCGCCTAGCTGGGCGCCTCCGCGCCCTTGCGGGCGTAGAACCACCAGGCGACCACGATGCAGCTGACGTAGAAGGCCACGAAGCCCCACATCGCGCTGGTCACCGCGAAGTTGGCGAACATCGCCGGGATGAAGAAGAAGCCGTACGCGGCGATCGCGGAGGTGAAGCCGGTGACCGCGCCCGCCTCCATCTCGGACTGCTTGAGCGCCTTGGCGTACTCGGGAGTGCCCTCGGTCAGACCCTTCAGGTGCTGGTTGCGGAAGATCACCGGGATCTGCCGGAAGGTCGAGCCGTTGCCGATGCCGGAGAAGAAGAACGCGGCGAGGAAGCAGCCGAAGAAGCCGAAGAAGTTGCCCGAACCCCCGCCGGTGGGAAGGAAGTTGATGACACCGATGATCGCGAGCGCCATGCCGACGAACGAGATGATGGTGACCTTCGCGCCGCCGAGCTTGTCGGCGATCCAGCCGCCGGCCCAGCGGGCCAGTGCGCCCAGGGCCGGGCCCATCCAGGCGTAGGTGGCGACGGAGTACGCCGGGAACGTCGTCTTGATCAGGAGCGGCAGGGCGGCGGCGAAGCCGATGAAGGAGCCGAAGGTGCCGACGTACAGCCAGGTCATCAGCCAGTTGTGCTTGCGCTTGAAGATGACCTTCTGGCGGCTGAACGGGGTGGAGGCGACCTTCAGGTCGTTCTGGCCGAACCAGGCGATCAGGGCGAGGACGATCAGGACCGGGACCCACAGGAACGCGGCGTTCTGCAGGTAGACCGGGGTGCCGTCCTTCTTGTGCTGGGCGGAGCCGATCGCGATGGTCGAGAAGGTGATGACGATCGGGGTCAGGAGCTGGACGACGGAGACGCCGAGGTTGCCGAGGCCGCCGTTGATCCCGGTGGCGTTGCCCTTCTCCTTCTTCGGGAAGAAGAAGCCGATGTTGGCGAGCGAGGAGGCGAAGTTGGCGCCGCCGATGCCGCAGAGCGCGGCGATGATCACCATGACGCCGTACGGGGTCGAGGTGTTCTGGATGGCGATACCGAGCCAGATCAGCGGCACGATCAGCACGACCGTCGACAGCGCGGTGAAGCGGCGCTGGCCGATCATCGGGCCGAGGAAGGTGTAGAGGATGCGGGCGGTGCCGCCGGTCAGGCCCGGTATGGCGGTGAGCCAGAACAGCTGGGAGGTGGAGAAGGTGAAGCCGACGTCCTTGAGGTTGGTCGCGGTGACGGACCAGACCTGCCAGACCACGAAGGCGACGAGCAGGGCGGGGACGGCGATCCACAGGTTCCGGGTGGCCACCTTCCGGCCGACCGACCGCCAGAAGACCTCGTTCTCCGGCTCCCATTCGGTGATGGTGCGGCCGGGACGATAGTTCGCCGGGTCGTACGAGCCTGTGGCGTCGGGGCCGGCGTCGTGCCGGGTGGATGGCTGGAGCGCGGAACTCATGGTGCTTCCCAGGGGGTTGAGACGAGTCCTGACATATCCAGGCTGCGCCTCACGCGCCCTCGCGGTGAGAGGCGAATGCCATGAGTGCGGGCGGCCCTAGGTCCCCGGGGCGGCGGCTGTACGGCCCGCGCCCGCCGCCGGAACCGGAAGCGGAACCGGGCCGGGCAGCCCCGGCCGACGGCCTCCCCGTACCGCCGGCGAACCGGCGCTAGAACCGGGAGACGGGGGCGTCGGCGAGGTCGACGACGGGGAGGCTGACGTCC
Organism: Streptomyces xanthochromogenes; assembly: GCF_014650455.1. Classification (GTDB taxonomy): domain Bacteria; phylum Actinomycetota; class Actinomycetes; order Streptomycetales; family Streptomycetaceae; genus Streptomyces; species Streptomyces xanthochromogenes. The sequence goes on from NZ_BMUZ01000005.1 coordinate 235,295, forward strand.
GGGTCGTCCAGGCAGCGGCCGGTGCGCAGGTCGAACTCCTGCTTGTGCATGGGAGAGGCGACGACGGGGACGCCGTCGCGGCTGCCCATGATGCCGCCCGCGATGACGTCGGCCCCGGAGAACGGGTCGCGGTTGGAGACCGCGTACACCTGCCCCGTACGGGACTTGAAGAGCGCGGCCTCGCTGCCGTCGGGGAGCTTGGCGGGGCGGCCCCGGCCGGGTTCGAGGTCCTCGTGGGCGCCGAAGTCGACGTGGCCGAAGCGGTCGAGGGCGGCGGGGTCGGCGAGGACGGCGGCCCACTCGTCGCGGTAGGCGGCGACATGGCGGTCCATCTGCGCTTCGAGCTCGTCGCAGATGCCGAGGGAGTCGGCGAGCAGGACGTCCTTGAGGTGGTCGAGGCCGCCGTCGATGCGCTCGATCCAGGCCGCGGTGCGCTCCAGGCGTTCGGCGGTGCGCACGTAGTACATGAGGAACCGGTCGATCGTCTTGAACAGGTCGGCGGTGGACAGGTCGGCGGCCAGCAGATCGGCGTGCCGGGGCTGGGCGCCGCCGTTGCCGCAGACGTACAGGTTCCAGCCGCCCGCGGTGGCGATGACGCCGATGTCCTTGCCGCGTGCCTCGGCGCACTCGCGCAGGCAGCCGGAGACGCCGCCCTTGAACTTGTGCGGGGTGCGCAGGCCCCGGTAGCGGTTCTCCAGGTCGATGGCGAGCTGGATGGAGTCGCCCTGTCCGAAGCGGCAGAACCGGGCGCCGACACAGGACTTGACGGCCCGCAGCGACTTTCCGTACGCCTGGCCGGACTCGAAGCCGGCCGCGCCGAGGCGGCGCCAGATGTCGGGGAGCTGGTCGGCGCGGGCGCCGAAGAGGCCGATCCGCTGGGCCCCGGTGATCTTGGTGTAGAGGCCGTAGTCACGGGCCACCTCGCCGAGCGCGATGACCTGCGCGGGGGTGACCTCGCCGCCGGGGACGCGGGGAATGACGGAGTAGGTGCCGTCCTTCTGGAGGTTGGCGAGGAAGAGGTCGTTGGAGTCCTGGAGGGTGGCCTGTTCGCCGTCGAGTACGTGGCCGATGCCGAGTTCGGGGGCGAGGGTGCCGAGCACGTTGCCGACGACGGGCTTGCAGACGGCGCAGCCTTCCCCGCCCTTTCCGTGACGCTCCATCAACTCACTGAAGGACCGGATGTGTTCGCCCTTCACGGCGGCGTAGATCTCCGAGCGCGTGAGCTCGAAGTGTTCGCACAGGCCGCGCGCCTTCACGACGCCGGCGGCGGCGAGTTCGGCGTCGAGGACGGCCTGGAGCGAACCGAGGCAGCCGCCGCAGCCGGTTCCGGCCTTGGTGCAGCGCTTGACCCCGCCGATGTCGGTGAGCCCGTGCTCGGCGACGGCGTCGCGCACCTGCCCCTTGGTGACGTTGTGGCAGGAGCAGACGACGGCGTCGTCGGGCAGCGCGTCGGCGCCCGGCACTTCGCCGCCGGCCGGGGCGATGAACGCCGCTGCCGGGCCCGGGAGTTGGCGGCCGGTGTGCGGCTGGAGCGAGCCGTAGGCGGCGGCGTCGCCGACCAGGATGCCGCCGAGGAGGCGGCCGTCGGGGGCGAGCAGCAGCTTCTTGTAGACGCCCTCGCGCCCGTCGGAGAACAGCACCTCGACGGCGCCGCTCCCCGAGGCCGCGAAGGGGTCGCCGAAGGAGGCGACGTCGGCGCCCATCAGCTTGAGCTTGGTGGAGGTGTCGGCGCCGGTGAAGGTGAGGTCCGCGCCGCCCGCGAGGCGCTCGGCGACGGTCTCGGCCATCTGGTAGCCGGGCGCGACCAGGCCGTACACGCGGCCGTCGACGGTCTGGGCGCACTCGCCGATGGCGTAGATGTACGGGTCGGTGGTGCGGCAGTGCGCGTCGACGGCGACGCCGCCCCGGTCGCCGACGGCGAGCCCGCACTCGCGGGCGAGGCGGTCGCGGGGGCGCACCCCGGCGGAGAAGACCACGACGTCGGCGCCGATGCGGCGGCCGTCGCTGAGGCGCAGCTCGCGCACCCGGCCGGTGTCGTCGAGCTCGACCTCGTGGGCGCCGACGCCGGTGTGCACGGCGACGCCCATGGACTCGATGGTGGTGCGCAGGGCGGCGGCTCCGCCGTCGTCGACCTGGAGCGGCATGAGCCGGGGCGCGAATTCGACGACGTGGGTGCTCAGGCCGAGGGTGCGCAGCGCGCCGGCGGCCTCCAGGCCGAGCAGGCCGCCGCCGATGACGACGCCGGTGCGGGCGCCGTCCTGGGCGTAGCGGGTGAGCTGTTCGACGTCGTAGAGGGTGCGATAGGTGAAGCAGCCGGTGGCGTCCGCGCCGGGGATGGGCGGCACGAAGGGGTAGGAGCCGGTGGCCAGGACGAGCGCGTCGTAGGGGACGACGGTGCCGGAGGTGGTGGTGACCGTGCGGGCCGCCGGGTCGACGGCCTCGGCGGGGTCGCCGAGCCGCAGGTCGATGCCGTGCTGTTCCATGAACTGGGCGTCGGGCAGGGCGAGTTGGCCGGACGTGGCGCCGGTGAACGCGGACGAGAGGTGGACGCGGTCGTAGGCGGGGACGTCCTCCTCGGCGAGTACGGTGACGTGCCAGCCGGGGTCGCCGGGGCGGGCCAGGGCCCCGCGCTCGGCGAGGGCTTCCAGGAGGCGGTGGCCGACCATGCCGTGGCCGATCAGCACGAGGTTCTGCGCGGGCTGCGACATGGCATCGCTCCGGGGCTCGGGCCCGGCCCCTTCGACGGTGCTGGAGGTCCACACGGCGGGACTGGGCGGTCTACCCCCTCGACGCTAGACCGCCCGAACCCGCCCGGGCCCCCGAAAAAGCCCTCGCCACCAGGGACTTGCGGCCCCCGGGGGCGGGCAGTTGGACCCGGACCGTCCCGCTTCTAGGCGGGCGGGTTGAGCTTGCGGAAGTAGGTCCAGCTGGTCTCGTTGGGCTCGCTCCACTTCTCTGGGGCGTGCGCGTACTCCGGGTGGTGCTCGGCGATGTACGCGCGGGTGCGCTCGGGCACCTCGTCGTACGAGCCGAGCTTGCGGCCCCGGCAGTGGTAGGTGAGGCCGCCGGGCCGCTGGCCGCGTGCCATCCAGGGCAGCCACGGCGACATCCGGGTCCAGGACATGGTGGCCGGGACGCTGTCGGCGTCGCCCGCGAGGTCGGTGCGGTCGGCGAAGAACTGGAAGAGCTCCAGCGCCTTGTAGGTGTCCCCGGACGAGTGCAGGGGGTACTGGGCGACGGGCAGCGGCGAGGGGTAGGCGAGCGGGATCTCCAGGCTGAAGCAGACCTGTCCGCCGAGCTCGGTGGCCGGCACGGGGAAGGGGCGCCAGCGCTGGTTGGCCGGGTCGTTCCAGACGTGTACGACGGGCAGGTCCTGCCAGCTCTCCAGGATGTCCCTACTGATCGGGTCGAGGTAGAAGGCGGCCTCACGGGTGAGCAGCTGATACGCGTCCGGGCCTGCCTCGCCGTCCTGGACGAGGCGGGCCACGTTGACCCCCTCGAATCCGAAGAGCCGCGTGTACGGCTCGTCCGGCGCCCAGGAGTACACGTCCCCCGACCACCAGTAGGTGACCTCCTCACCGCCGAGGGAGGCACGGGTGCGGGCGAGGTCGCGGAGCTGCTGTGCGGGTGTGGTCATGCCCCCACTCTGCGCGGCTTCCCCACCCCGGGAAACCCCCACCCCCTTCTCCCCCTCACACCGCACGTGGCCACTCGCGCCCCCAACCCCCTTCTCCCCCTCGCGCCGCACGTGGCCACTCTCGCAGTTCCCCGCGCCCCTCAAACCCGCCTTCATCCGCAGGCCGTGCCCGCTTCTCGCGCAGTTCCCCGCGCCCCTGGCAGGACCGGTGCTGGGGCACCTACAGCCCGTCCGGCGATTGAGGACGAGCGCCCTTAAGGCGCGAACGGGGTCTGGGGCGGAGCCCCAGGGGCCGGAACCAACCAACGCCGGGCCACGGGCGGGCGGGCAAAAACCCCAGGAGGTTGCCCCGGACGAGCACAAAGGCCCCCCACCAGGGGACCTTGGCCGAGCCCGCCGCACGTGGACCCGCGTTAGCGTGAAGACGCCGGGGTGCCACGACACCACCCCGGCACCCACCACCCCCCACGGGAGGCCCGCGATGCTCGTGATCGCCGTACACGGCAGCTCCGCCCCGGGCGCGGGCGCCACCATCGCCCGTCTGGTGAGGGCACTGGACAGGCCCGCCCTGATCGCGCACCTGGACGTGCAGCGCCCCTCCCTCGCCGATGTCCTCGCGAGGAATCCCGGCGCCGTGGTCGTGCCGCTGCTCCTCGGCGAGGGCTACCACCGCCGCGTGGACGTCCCCGCCGTCGCCCGCCGCTTCCACTGCACCGTCACCGCCGGACTCGCGGGCGAGCCGGACGTGGCCCGCGCCGTGCACGACCGGCTGCTCGCGGCCGGCGGCCCCGGCGACGCGGTCGTCGTCGCGGGCGCGGGCTCGACCCGCCCGCACGGAAACGACGGAACCCGCGCCGTGGCAAGGGAGTTGAGCGCCGCCCACCCCGACATCCCCGTCCTCGACGCGTACTGCTCCGCCGCGCATCCCAGCGTCCGCGAGCGGGTCGAACAGCTCAGGGGTGCCGGGTTCCGGCGGATCACGATCGCCACGCACCTGCTGGCCCCCGGCCGCTTCACGCACGCGCTGGACGAGATCCGCGAGGCGATCCCCGGCGTCCACGCCGTGTCGGCCCCGATCGCCGACCACCCCCTGCTCGCGCGCCTTGTGCTGAACCGGTACGAATCCGTGCGCCCGGAAGTGTTGGCCGCCTAGCGCACCGGCCCGTCTGCTGTGCTGTGCGCATGCCCCGCATGACCGCACGCAGCCGCCACGAGGACCACCGCGCCTCGACCCCGCTGGAACTGTTCTTCGACCTGTGTTTCGTCGTCGCCGTCGCCCAGGCCGGCGCCCGGCTCGTCCACGCCCTGGCCGAGGGCCACGTCGGCGCGGGCCTGGCCGGGTACGCCGCCGTGTTCTTCGCGATCTGGTGGGCGTGGATGAACTTCTCGTGGTTCGCCTCCGCGTACGACACCGACGACGCGCTGTACCGGGTGGTGACCCTGATCCAGATCACCGGCGTCCTGATCCTCGCGGCGGGCGTGCCGCGCGCGTTCGACGACGGCGACTTCACGATCGGCGTCATCGGCTACATCGTGATGCGGCTCGCGCTCACCAGCCAGTGGCTGCGGGCCGCGTACAGCTGCCAGGACCCGGCCGAGCGCCGGGCGTGCCTGCGGTACGCGGCCGGGCTCGTGGTGTGCCAAGTCGGCTGGGTCGTCATGCTGTTCGTGCCGGACTCGGCGCGCACCTGGCTGTTCCCACTGCTGGCGCTCGCCGAGCTGAGCGTGCCGCTGGTCGCCGAACGCGACTACTCCACGAGCTGGCATCCGCACCACATCGCCGAGCGGTACGGCCTGTTCACCCTGATCGTGCTCGGCGAGACGGTGTCGGCGGCCACCATCGCCGTACAGGAGGCGCTGGACGAGCACGACGAACTCGGCGACCTCCTGCCGCTGGCGGCGGGCGGCCTGTTGATCGTGTTCGCGGCCTGGTGGATCTATTTCGCGGTCCCCATCCACGACCACCTCACCTCCAACCGGCAGGCTTTCGCGTGGGGTTACGGCCACTACGCGGTCCTCGCGTCGGCGGCGGCGATCGGCGCGGGCATGGAGGTGGCGATCGAGCAGACCGTCGGCAAGGCCCACATCTCGGCGAACGCGGGCGCGGCCGCCGTGACGGTGCCGACGGCCCTGTTCCTGCTGACGGTATGGCTCCTGCACTCCCGCCACTTCAAGCGCAGCACAGCCCAGCAACTGGTGCTGCCCGTCTCGGCGTTGGCTGTCCTTGCCTGCACCTTCACGGGCCACACGGCGGTCCCGCTGGCCGGAGCGGTGGCCGCCGTGACGGTCGCGATCGGCTGGACCCTCAACCGCGCCCGCCCCGAGACCCCCCGACCCGCGACCGCCCGGCCCTGAGACCGGCCGCCGTCAAACGGGCGGCCGGGCGGAACGCCCCCTGCGAGCGGGCAGGTTCTGGGACCAGCCCAGCCGCCTGAGCTCCGCCATGAACGCATACGGGCCCACCGTCATCGCCGTGTCGCAGACATGTGCCCCGTGCTCCTCCGCGATGGCCAGCGCCAGGCGGTACAGCGCGGCCGCCGACTCGTCCTGCGACAGGAATCCGGCGGCGCTCACCTCTCCCCCGCGCGGCTCGGCTCTCCCCGGTGGTCCGGGTGCGCCCGCACCTCGCGGGACGCCTCGTACCGCGCGGTCTGGTCACCGGCCCTCTCCGCCTCGGCGAGCCGCCCCATGGCCCGCGCACAGCCGTCGCACCCCTCGACGGGGTCGGCCTGGTACAGCCACGCGTCCAGGCTCGCCGAGGGCTGCACGGCCCACATCAGCGCTCACCCCCGACCGGGGTTCCGTACATCTCGGCCCGCCGACGCTCGGGCTCGGTGAGCGGCCGAAGCCGGTCCGGCGCCACGGCCCACTCCCTGCCGCCGCCGGGGGGCCGCAGAAACACCGACCCGGCGTGCCGGCTGACGATTTCCCCAACGCTGCCCGTGTCCATGTCGACTGCGTACCGCCCGTGTTGCATAGCGCTCGCCCTTCCCGCGTGCTCAAATCCTCTTCCAGGCAGCAGATTCACATCGGGATCGCTACCATCTGAAGCGTTTCAGCGCCCGACCAGGGATTTGGTCACGGCGGCATATGCCTGAGCAACTGACCTGTGTGCAGCGGACGTTGCCGAGTACGCCCACGACGGCGGGAACGCGAGTGAGATGACTGCCGAGCACGAGCCGGGCGGCGCAGACGCGCGTCGGCGGTTCGCCGAGGAACTGAAAAGCGCTCGGGAGCTCTACTCGGACGGCGCGATCACACAGACGGAAGCCGGCCGCCTCACCCGCACTTCCAAGAGCACGATCAGCCGAGTCGAATCGGGAACGGGGCGCATTCCTGATGAGCTTCCGGCCGCCCTTGACCGGCTGTTCGGGACCGACGGTCGATTCAAGCGCCTGTACGAGGAGGCAATCGCCTCCACCTTCCCCGTCCTGTATCAGCGCCGGATGGCGATCGAGCGGACCGCCATCGAAGTGCGGGAGTGGTCCCAGACGGTGGTTCCAGGACTGCTTCAGACCGCCGAGTACGCTCACGCCATCCTGCGCAAGGGCGACCCGAGGGCAAGCGACAGCGAGATCGCCAAATCCGTCCAGCTCCGGATCGCGCGGCAGGAAGTACTGCACGGGGCCGCACCACCGGTGCTGCGCGTGGTGCTGTGCGAATCAGTCCTGCGACGACAGCTGGCCCCTCGGGGGGTCATGAAGGCCCAGTTCGCGGCCCTGCTGGCCCAGGCCGCCCGGCCCACGACCAGCGTGCGCGTGCTGCCCCTGGACTCCGAGGCCCATTTGCTGCTGGAAGGCTCGGCCAGTTTTCTGACGACGCCAAACCATGTGACCGTGGTCTGTGTCGAGGCTTACCGTACGGCGGGAATCATCGACGATCCCGAACACGTCCGAAGGGCTGAGCACGCCTACGAGGAGATCACGGGTGAAGCGCTCACCAGACGGCAGAGCATGCACCTCATCCAGGCGCAGATGGAGAAGCTGACGTGAACAACCACACCCCCACCGAGTGGATCAAGTCCAGCCACAGCGGCCCCGAAGGGGGCAACTGCCTGGAATGGGCGCCCACTTACGCGCAGGCAACCGGCATCGTCCCCATACGCGACAGCAAGCACGGCCCCCGGGGCGGACCCACCATGACCACCACCCCCGCCGCCTGGGCGGCCTTCGTGACCGGGCTCAAGGCGTAGCGCCACTCGCATCCGCAACACCGAGCGCAGCCAAGGGGTTTCACCCCCCGGGGAGCGGCCGGGAGGCACGTGGTAGGGATGGCCACCATGACGAACCCCGCGCCCATGAACAACTCCCTCACCGACGTGCCCGGCTTCCGCGTCGGCCACGCCGCCGTACCCGGGGCCGACGCGCTGAGCGGTACGACCGTCGTCCTCGCGCCGCCCGGGGGTGCCGTCGCCGCCGTCGACGTGCGCGGGGGCGGCCCCGGCACCCGGGAGACCGACGCGCTCGATCCGCGGAACGTCGTCGAGCGGATCGACGCGGTGGTCCTGACCGGCGGCAGCGCGTTCGGCCTCGACGCGGCGGCCGGGGTGATGGCCTGGCTGGAGGAGAAGGGGCGCGGGGTGCGGGTGGGGCCCGAGCCGCACCAGGTGGTGCCGGTGGTGCCCGCGGCCTGCGTGTTCGACCTGGGACGCGGCGGCGACTGGCGGGCCCGGCCCGACGCCTCGGTGGGCCGGGCCGCGGCGGAGGCGGCCGGGGCCGCCGGTACCGAGGTCGCCCTGGGCAACGTGGGGGCCGGGACGGGCGCGGTGGTCGGCGCCGTCAAGGGCGGGGTCGGCACGGCGAGCGTCCGGCTCGCCTCCGGGGCGACGGTGGCGGCGCTGGTCGTCGTCAACGCCGTCGGCTCGGCGATCGACCCGCACAATGGGGCGCTGTACGGGGAGTACGGTGACGGGTCCCTTCAACTGCCGGGCGCAGAGGCACACTTGAGGGCCCAGGAGCTCATTGCCAGGTCCCGCGAGCGGATGGGGCTGCCGCCGCTGAACACGACGCTCGCCGTCGTGGCCACCGACGCCCCGCTCAGCCGGCCGCAGGCGCAGAAGCTCGCCGGGACCTCGCACGACGGCCTGGCCCGCGCCCTGCGGCCGGTCCATCTGATGCACGACGGGGACACGGTGTTCGCCCTGGCCACCGGGGCGCACGGCGACCCCGCGGACGGCCCGCTCGACTCCGCGGAGCTGAACCACGTCCTCGCCGCCGGGGCGGACGTCGTCGCGCGGGCGATCGCGAGGGGCGTGCGGGCCGCCGAAAGCATCGACGGGCCCGGAGGGACATTCCCCTCTTATCGTGATCTGTACGGGAGTTGAGCTCCCGAAATCCCTCATTGTGACCGCCGTCACAATTGAAAGTCGCAACCGGTTGGCCCATTTGGGTTCTCTATGCCCGTACTGGATTCAATTCGCAGTACATAGCGCAGACATGGAGCAGCCCGTGACACCGCCGGCGTCGGACAACGCAGCGCAGCCTCAGCAGTTCAGCACCCCGCGCACCGCGCGTCCGCTCGCCCGGCGTCGTGTCCGCCTCGTCGCGGGAGCGGCCGGCCTGCTGGTCGGCGCGCTCGCGCTGACCGCCTGCGGCGGCGACGCCAAGGCCAACGACGACGCCAAGAGCGGCAAGGGCGCCGACGCCTCGGCCGCCAAGGACGCCTCCACACTGAAGATCACCATCTCGGCGAAGGACGGCTCCACCAACGCCTCCATCAACGACGTCACCGTCAAGGCCGAGGGCGGCAAGCTCTCCGACGTGACGATGACCGAGGCGCAGGGCGGCAAGGCCGTACCCGGCACGCTGGCCGCCGACGGCCTGTCCTGGAAGCCGACCGGCAAGGTCGAGCGGGGCACCCAGTACAAGATCACCGCGAACGGCAAGGACGACAAGGGCCGGGCCGCGACGGAGAACTCGCAGTTCACCACCGTCTCGGCCAAGGACAGCTTCATCGGCACCTACACCCCGGACGACGGCTCCACGGTCGGCGTCGGCATGCCGGTGTCCTTCAACTTCAACAAGGCGATCACCAACAAGAAGGACGTCCTCTCCCACATCACGGTGACCAGCAGCAGCGGGCAGCAGGTCGTCGGGCACTGGTTCAACTCCCAGCGCCTGGACTTCCGGCCCGAGGAGTACTGGAAGGCCGGCTCCAAGGTGACGATGAAGATCGACCTGGACAAGGTCGAGGGCGCCAAGGGCGTCTACGGCGTGCAGAAGAAGAACGTCACCTTCACCATCGGCCGCAACCAGGTCTCCACCGTCGACGTGAAGACACAGGAGATGACCGTCCAGCAGGACGGCAGGACCATCAAGACGATCCCGGTCTCCACCGGCAGCGCCGAACACCCCACGTACAACGGGCAGATGGTGATCTCCGAGAAGTTCACCCAGACCCGGATGAACGGCGACAGCGTGGGCTTCGGCGGCGAGTACGACATCAAGGACGTGCCGCACGCGATGCGCCTGTCCACCTCCGGCACCTTCATCCACGGCAACTACTGGGGCGACCCGTCGGTGTTCGGCAACGAGGGCACCAGCCACGGCTGCGTCGGCATGCGGGACGTGAAGGGTGCCGCCGGTGACACCACGGCCAAGTGGATGTTCGACCACAGCATGATCGGTGACGTCGTCGTAGTGAAAGGCTCGCCCGACAAGACCATCCCGCCGGACAACGGCCTGAACGGCTGGAACCTGCCGTGGGCGCAATGGACGGCCGACAGCACCTCCTGACCAACTCCCCTTCTGTTGAAGGAACTTCACCGGCCGGTAACCCATGTGTGGGCTGCCGGCCGGAAAAGTTTCGGCCATGCCCGCTGCGCGGAACGCCCCCAGGGGCTACGTTGAGCACCTTCTACGTGACCAACAGCGACGGCCAGGAGAAGCCTTGGTGCTCCATGTGCCCCACCCGCTCGACGGCGAGCGCGGCCCCCATGAGGAATCGGCCCAGGAACAGCTGGCCGCGCTCCTGGGACGGGCCCTGAACTCCTTCGATCTGCCGGACGAACTCGTCGAGCGCCTGGGCCTGGCGCTGGCGCACACCACCTCGCTCCATTCCTCGCTGCACACCTCGGCGGCGGGAACCGGCGGCCACCGCCTGAGCCGCGAGACGTGGCGGCACTGCTATCTGCTCCTGGACGGCACCACCGTCACCCTGTGGGAGCTGACCCACCACGACGGCCGCGAGTACACCCACGAGGTGTACGCGACCGAGGACGACGCCCGACTGGCCGCCGCCCGGCTGCGCCGCAAGGCGCTCCCGACGGCCGGCGCGGACGACGAACTGGACGCCCTGGTGGCCGAGTTGAACGGCATCGGGATCGGACTCGGGATCGGGGGCCCCGACGGGCACCACCAGGACGTCGAGGGTTTGACCGGCGGCTGGGAGGCCGGGCCCGGCCCCGACGCCGCCATCGTCCGGGACCGCACCGCGCCCCCTTCCGGCCGCGCCCCGTACGCCCACGACGACTCGGCGGACCACGCGCGCCGACTGCTGCGGCGCGCCGAGAACCCGGACCGGCCCGACGAGCACGTCACGCTCAGGCTGCGGTCCGCGCACGGGCACCGCATCACCCAGGCCTTCGGCCGGCACTGCCGCACCGGTGGCCGCGACGCCGCGTTCACGCTGTACGAGCACGCGTTCCGGCTGCTCGACGGCGACGAGCTGAGCCTGTGGGAGGTCGAGCACACGGCGACGCCGGACGGCCGCCACATGTGCGAGGTGTACGCCACCGAGCAAGCGGCCCGGGCCGCCATGGAGCGCCGGGCGCACGTGGGTTGAGCCCCGCGCGGGGTCTGGGCGCAGGGCCGGGGAAGCGGTGCGGGACGGTCAGGAGCTGCGCGGGTCGAGCTGGCGGATCAGCCCCGCGAAGGCGTCCCGCTCGGCCTCGGTGAGGGCCACCGCCTCCCGGGCGGGCGGCCCGGCCTGCCGGCCCACCGCGCGCAGCGCACGCATCGAGTGCCACTCGGCCCGGTCGGCGCGCTCGCGGCGCAGTATGCGAACAAGTCCGACGACCCAGGCGACACTCGCCGCAGCGAGGACGGAAAGGCCTATCTGCTGAATGATCGTGATGTTCTGAGCCACGCGCCCCAGTAGACAACACCGGCCGGGACTTGCGGCAGGGGCTGAAGGGACTTTGGTCCTCAAGTGGTACATGTCACGTCATGGCAGCCGAAGACGCCCGGACCCCAAGGGCCGGGCGTCCCGTGCGGAAGGGCCGGGTCTCAGGCGGCCACCGCCACCTCCCGCTTCTCGGCGGAGCCGGCCGCCGCGCCCTCCGGCTCCGGGCGCTGCTTGCGCAGGCCCTTGAGGAGGACGACCAGGGCCGCGCTGACCACCGTGCCGGCCACGATGGCCAGCAGGTACAGGAGGGCGTTGCCGATCAGCGGGACCACGAAGATGCCGCCGTGCGGAGCCCGCAGGGTGCAGCCGAAGGCCATCGACAGGGCGCCGGTGACCGCGCCGCCCGCCATCGCGGAGGGGATGACCCGCAGCGGGTCGGCCGCGGCGAACGGGATCGCGCCCTCGGTGACGAAGGAGGCCCCGAGCACCCAGGCGGCCTTGCCGTTCTCGCGCTCGGTGCGGGTGAACAGGCGCCCCCGTACGGTCGTGGCCAGGGCCATCGACAGCGGCGGGATCATGCCCGCGGCCATCACGGCCGCCATCACCTTGAAGCTGCCCGCGGTGCCGTCCGCGAGCCCGCCGATCGCGAAGGTGTAGGCCACCTTGTTGAGCGGGCCGCCGAGGTCGAAGCACATCATCAGGCCGAGGATCACGCCGAGGACGATCACGTTGGCGCCGTTGAGCCCGTTGAGCCAACTGGTCAGCGCGGACTGGAGCTTGGAGATCGGCTCGCCTATGACGAGGAACATCAGGAAGCCGACCACCGCCGAGGAGATCAGCGGGATCACCACGACCGGCATGATGCCGCGCAGCGAGACGGGGATCTTCACCTTCTGGATCGCCATCACCACGGCGCCCGCGATCAGACCGGCCGCGAGGCCACCGAGGAAGCCGGCCTTGATGTCGAGGGCGATCGCGCCGCCGACGAAGCCGGGCACGAGACCCGGCCGGTCGGCCATCCCGTACGCGATGTAGCCGGCCAAAACCGGGACGAGGAACTTGAAGGCGACGCCGCCGACCTGGAAGAGCAGCGCGCCCCAGCTGCTCGTGTCGGTCCACAGGAAGTGGTCCATGACCGAGGGCGCGTCGCTGACCTTGTAGCCGCCGAGCGCGAAGCCGAGCGCGATGAGCAGTCCGCCCGCCGCGACGAAGGGGACCATGTAACTGACGCCGGACATCAGCCACTTGCGCAGCTTGGTGCCGTAGCCCTCGCCGGGCTCGCCGGCCGCCTCCACGGGGGACGGCTTGGCGCCCGCCTCGGTGATCTCGCCGCGGGCGGCCTTGTCGCGCACCTCGGCGATCAGTTCGGCGGGCCGGTTGACGCCCGCCTTCACGCCGACGTCCACCGTGGCCTTCCCGGCGAAGCGCTCCTTGTCGCGTACGGGCACGTCGTGCGCGAAGATCACGCCGTCCGCCGCCGCGATGACGTCCGGGTCGAGCCGGGTGAACCCGGACGAGCCCTGCGTCTCGACGCTGACCTCCACGCCCTCGGCGCGCCCGGCCCGCTCCAGGGACTCGGCCGCCATGTAGGTGTGGGCGATGCCGGTCGGGCAGGAGGTGACGGCCACGATCCGGAAGGGCCGGTCCGCGGCGGGGGCTGCGGGGGCCTGCGGGGCGGGCGCGGACGTGGGTTCCGGTACCGCCGCCTGCGGCGCCTCGTCCCGGGTGGCCGTGGCCGCCTCCTCGCCTGCGATCAGGGCCGCCGCCTCGCCGGCCGTCGTCGCCGCGCGCAGCGCTGCGGTGAAGTCGGCGTCCATCAGCTGGCGGGCCAGGTTGGACAGGATGGAGAGGTGGGCGTCGTCCGCGCCCGCCGGGGCCGCGATGAGGAAGATCAGGTCGGCCGGGCCGTCCGGCGCCCCGAAGTCGATCCCGGCGGCGCTGCGCCCGAAGGCCAGCGTCGGCTCGGTGACGTGGGCGCTGCGGCAGTGCGGGATGCCGATGCCGCCGTCGAGTCCAGTGGGCATCTGGGCCTCGCGGGCCGCCACGTCGGCGAGGAAGCCGTCGAGGTCGGTGACGCGGCCGAGCGCGACCATCCGCTCGGCGAGCGAACGGGCTGCGGCTTCCTTGGAGTCGGCGGCCCGGTCGAGTTCGAGGTCGACCAGTTCCGCGCTGATCATCTGGCTCATCGCGGGCTCCTTTGCGGGCGGTGAGGGCGGGCGGGGGTCACGGCGCCGGTTCGCGCGGGTTCCGTCAGGGGGCGGTCCGGCGGGGCGGGGGTCATGGCGCGGGTTCCGTCAGGGGCCGGTCCAGCGGTACGTCGTCGGTGACGGTGACGGACGCCGGGTCGAGGTCGCCGGGGGCGGGCATCACACTGCCGGGCAGCTGGACGGCGGCGGCGCCGTGCGCGACGGCGGCGGCGAGCGCCCGGGGTCCTTCGCCGCCCGCCGCGAGGAACCCGGCGAGCGAGGCGTCACCGGCTCCCACGTTGCTGCGGACGGTCGCCACGGGGGCAGAGGCGAAGTACGTACCGGAGGCGGTGACCAGCAGCTGGCCGTCGGCGCCGAGGCTGGCGAGGACGGCGCCCGCCCCCAACTCCCGTACTTCCTCGGCTGCCTTGACCGCGTCGCCGATGGTGGCGAGGGGACGGCCGACGGCCTGGGCGAGCTCCTCGGCGTTGGGCTTGACCACGTCGGGGCGTTCGCGCAGCGCGGCGATGAGGGAGGGCCCTGAGGTGTCGAGGGCGACCTTGGCCCCCGCGGCATGGGCGCGGGTGACGAGCTCGGCGTACCACTGGGGCGCGAGGCCGCGCGGGAGGCTGCCGCAGCAGGCGATCCAGTCGGCCCGGCCGGAGTGTTCGCGCACGGTGTCGAGCAGCAACTCGCTCTCGGCGGAGCCCAGTTCGGGACCCGGCGCGTTGATCTTGGTGAGGGTGCCGTCGGGTTCGGCGACGGAGATGTTGGAGCGGGTGTGCCCGGCCACGGGCACGGGGGCCACCTCGATGCCCTCGGCGCCGAGCAGTTCGGCGACCAGGGCGCCGGGGGCTCCGCCGAGCGGCATGACGGCGACCGTGCGGTGTCCGGCGGCGGCGACGGCGCGCGAGACGTTGACGCCCTTGCCGCCCGGGTCCACGCGTTCACCGGTGGCGCGCAGCACTTCGCCGCGCTGAAGGCCGGAGACCTCGTAGGTGCGGTCCAGGCTGGGGTTGGGGGTGACGGTGAGGATGTTCATACGGTGATCACGTCCGTGCCGGCGGCCTCGATGGCGGCGATGTCTTCGGGCGCGAGCCCGCTGTCGGTGATGAGGAGGTCCACGTCCGCCATGTCGGCGAAGCGGGCGAAGTGTTCCTGGCCGTGCTTGTCGGAGTCGGCGAGCAGCACCACGCGCCGGGCGGCCCCGATCGCGGCCCGCTTGACGGCGGCCTCGGCGAGGTCGGGGGTGGTCAGGCCGTGCGCGGCGGAGAACCCGTTGGTGCCGAGGAAGACGACGTCGGCGCGGATCTCGCCGTAGGCGCGCAGCGCCCAGGCGTCGACCGCGGCCCGGGTGCGGTGGCGGACCCGGCCGCCGACGAGGTGCAGGTCGATGGACGGGTGGTCGGCGAGCCGCGCGGCGACGGGCAGGGCGTGCGTGACCAGGGTGAGACCGCTCTCCAGGGGGAGCACGGCGGCCAGGCGCGCGATGGTCGATCCGGCGTCGAGGATGACGCTGCCCTCGGCGGGCAGTTCGGCGAGCGCGGCCTGGGCGATGCGGTCCTTCTCGTCGGCCGCGGTGGACTCCCGCTCGGCGAGGTCGGGCTCGAAGTCGAGCCGCCCGGCCGGGATGGCCCCGCCGTGCACCCGGCGGACCAGGCCGGCCCGGTCGAGGGCCTTCAGATCGCGCCGCACGGTCTCGGCGGTGACCTGGAACGTCTCGGCGAGCGAGAGCACGTCCACGCGTCCGCTCTCCCGCGCGATCCGCAGGATCTCCTGCTGGCGTTCCGGTGCATACATGTCTGGTTACGTCCGTTTCCCTACCCGAACCGGTGGTTACAGGGCCAGCGTACGGGCGGGCGGGACCCATGTAAATCGATTCGGGTCGATTCGGGCATCATCCGGACACAAACGGGCTTTGGTCCCGGCCCAGCAGAGCCCACCGGCCCCGGCCGAGCAGACCGATGTCCCGTCCCCCCCTCGGGGCTTCACCCCGAACCCCGTTCGCGCCTGAAGGGCGCTCGTCCTCAATCGCCGGACAGGCTGAAGATGCCCATGCGGGCCGGCACCGAGGCTCCTAGGGGCGCGAGGAACTGCGCAACCAGCCACGCACGACCCGCAGCCGAAAGGGGGTTGGGGCGCAGGGAACTGCGCGAAAAACGACCACAGCCCGCACCCGAAAGGGGGGTTGGGGGCGCGGGGAACTGCGCGAAAAGCGACCACGACCCGCACCCGAAAGGCGGTTGGGGGCGCGAGGAACTGCGCAACCAGCCACGCACCGCCCGCACCCGACGAACCGGGGTCCGGGGGCTGCCCCCGGGCACACCGGGGTCCGGGGCGCAGCCCCCGGCCGGGGTGGGGTGCCCGCAGCTCGCAAGGGGCCGGGCACGCCTCGTGCGGGCCCGGGCAAGCCGATGGCCCCGCACCTCGGAAGGTACGGGGCCATCGGGCGCGAGGCGGATCAGACCGGCTGGGCCGACTTCGTGAGGTCGAGCAGCTCGGCCTCGTCGATCGCACCCTCGACGTGCTGCCGCGGCCGGGCCGGCAACGCGAACATGACCACGAAGATCACCGCGAGGACCCCGGCGACGTACCAGAGCGAGTGCTCGAAGCCGTCCACGAACGCCTGGTTCAGCTGCGGCGGCACCAGGCCGTCACCGATCGAGCCGAAGAAGACCACCGACACCAGGCCGAGGCCGAGCGCGTTGCCCATCTGCTGCACGGTGTTGATCAGGCCGGAGGCGGAACCCGAGTGCTCCTTGGGGACCTCGGAGAGCACCGCGTCGGTGAGCGGGGCGACGATGAGGCCCATCCCGAGCCCCATCACGACCAGCGGGAGCGCCATCTGCCAGGAGGAGATGGCCATGCCGTAGTGGTCGGCCTCCCAGATGTAGATCAGCAGTCCGGCGACCATCGTCAGGGCGCCCGCCTGGAGGACCTTGCGGCCGAAGCGCGGGACGAGTTTCTGCACGGACAGACCGGCCGCGACCGACACCGCGATCGAGAAGGGCACGCCGGTCAGGCCCGCGCGCAGCGCGCTCCAGCCGAGGCCTATCTGCATGTAGAGCGTCCACACCAGGAAGAAGATGCCGAGCCCGACGCCGAAGGTGGCCTGCACGGCGATGCCGGCCGCGAAGCTCTTCACCTTGAACAGCGACAGCTCGATGAGCGGGGAGCCGTCCCGCCGCGCCTTCATCCGCTCGTACGCGATCAGACCGCCGAAGACCAAGACGCTGCCGGCCATCGAGAGGTAGCCCCACAGCGGCCAGCCGAGCTCGCGGCCGCGGGTCAGCGGGTAGAGCAGCATGAGCAGGCCGAGGGTCACCAGGACCACGCCCACGAGGTCGAGCTTGAGGGCGCGGGGAGCCTTGGACTCGCTGATGAACTTGGTGCCGAGGATCAGGCCCGCGATGCCGACCGGCAGGTTGATCAGGAAGATCGGGCGCCATTCGAGACCGAACAGGTTCCACTCGGTGAGCAGCGCGCCGAGCAGCGGACCGGAGACCGCGCCGAGCCCGACGACCGCGCCGAACAGGCCGAACACCTTGCCGCGCTCGTGCGCGGGGAAGGTGGCGTGCACGATCGAGAGGACCTGCGGCACCATCATGGCCGCCATCGCGCCCTGCAGGATGCGCGAGGCGACCAGCATCTCGGGGTTGGCGGCGAAGCCGCACAGCGCGGAGGCGAGCGTGAAGCCGCCGATGCCGAGCAGGAAGAGCTTCTTGCGGCCGTGGATGTCACCGAGGCGGCCGCCGGTGATCAGGCCCGCGGCGAAGGCGAGCGCATAGCCGGCGGTTATCCACTGGATCGAGGAGAAGCTCGCCCCGGTGTCCTTCTGGATGGACGGGATGGCGATGTTGACGATGGTGACGTCGACCAGGTCCATGAAGGCCGCGGTCATCACGATGGCCAGGGCGAACCACCGGCGGCGGTCTGCGGCGGCGCTCGCCGCGGTCTCTGGGTTACTGCTGGTCGCTGTGGAGGTCATACGAAGAAAGTTAGACCCCCTATAGGACAGAGCGTGTCCTCTTTCGCCGGGCATCCTGGAGACATGACCGACACCCCGGCACGGCTGCTGCAACTGCTCTCCCTGCTCCAGACCCCGCGCGAGTGGCCCGGCGGCGAGCTCGCCGACCGGCTCGGGGTGTCGCGGCGCACGGTGCGGCGCGACATCGACCGGCTGCGCGAGCTCGGCTATCCCGTCCAGGCGGCCCGCGGCGCCGACGGCGGCTACCGGCTCGTCGCGGGCAAGGCGATGCCGCCGCTGGTCCTGGACGACGAGGAGGCGGTGGCCATCGCGGTCGGGCTGCGGGCGGGCGCTGGCCATGCGGTGGACGGCGTGGACGAGGCCTCGGTGCGGGCGCTCGCCAAGCTGGAGCAGGTCCTGCCCTCACGGCTGCGGCACCGGGTCGCGAGCCTCCAGGCGGCGACGATGCCACTGGCCGGGCCCTGGCGCGGGGACGGCGCGACGGTGGACCCGCGCACCCTGACCACGCTCGCCTCCGCCGTCACCGGCGAGGAGCGGCTCCGCTTCGGCTACGTCTCGGGCGACGGCACCGCCACCAAGCGCCTGGTCGAGCCGTACCGCCTGGTGTCGACGGGGCGCCGGTGGTACCTGGTGGCGTACGACGTGGAGCGCGGCGACTGGCGGACCTTCCGGGTCGACCGGGTCGCCGAGCCGTTCGCGACCGGCGCCCGCTTCGCGCCGCGGGAGCTGCCCGAGGCGAACGCGGCGGAGTTCGTGCGGAACTCGATGAACCGGCTGCAGCCGGTCCTGGACGTGGACGTCACCTTCGAGGCGCCGGCCGACTTCGTGACCGCCCGGCTGCCCGCGACGCTCGGCGCGCCCGAGCCCCTGGGCGCCGGGCGCTGCCGCCTGCGCACCTCGTGCACCGACTCCCTGGAGTGGGTGGCGCTGCGGCTCGCCCTGGTGGACTGCGAATTCACCGTCAACGGGCCGCCCGCCATGACGGGCTATCTGCACGAGCTGGGCGAGCGCCTCACCCGGGCCACCACGGGCAGCGGCGAGGAGTGAGGAGAGAAGAACCCGGACGCGACCGGAGAGGCCGGACGGGACCGGACATGAGAGGGGCCCCGACACCAGGGGGGGAAGGTGCCGGGGCCGGGAGCCCCAGCACCAGGGGGGGGAGGGTGCCGGAGCTCGTCTTTGGGGGCGGGGCCTAGGCCGCCGCGTCGAAGCCCGTGTCGCGGGCCATCTTCTTCAGTTCGAGCAAGGCGTGCTTCTCGATCTGACGAATCCTCTCGCGGGTCAGACCGTGTTCCTTGCCCACCTCTGTCAGCGTACGCTCCCGGCCGTCGTCGATGCCGTAACGCATCTTGATGATCGAGGCGGTGCGCTGGTCGAGCTTGCCGATCAGGTCGTCCAGCTCCTCGCTGCGCAGCAGCGTGAGCACGGACTGCTCGGGCGAGACGGCGGAGGTGTCCTCCAGGAGGTCGCCGAACTGGGTCTCCCCCTGGTCGTCGACCGGCATGTTGAGCGAGACCGGGTCGCGCGCCCAGTCCAGGACGTCACCGACGCGCTCGGGCGTGGAGCCCAGCTCGGCGGCGATCTCCGTGTGCTCGGGGTCCCGCCCGTTCTCCCGGTTGAACTCGCGCTGGACCCGGCGGATGCGGCCCAGCTCCTCCACCAGGTGCACGGGCAGGCGGATGGTGCGGGACTGGTCGGCGATGGAGCGGGTGATGGCCTGGCGAATCCACCAGGTGGCGTACGTGGAGAACTTGAAGCCCTTGGCGTAGTCGAACTTCTCGACCGCGCGCACCAAGCCCGCGTTGCCCTCCTGGATGAGGTCGAGGAGCGGCAGGCCGGCCCTCGGGTACCGCCGGGCGACGGCTACGACCAGGCGGAGGTTGGATCGGATGAACAGGTCCTTGGCGCGCTCGCCGGCGGCGTACAGCGCCTCCAGCTCCTCCGGAGAGGCTCCTGCCGCCTTGCTCTGCACCTCGCCGTCGAGGATCTGGCGTGCGTACACACCGGCCTCGATGGTCTGCGAGAGCTCGACCTCCTTGGCGGCATCGAGCAGCGGCGTACGCGCGATTTCGTCGAGGTACATACCGACCAGGTCGCGGTCGGCGATCTCACCGCTGACTGCGCGGACCCTGCTTCCCGACTCTGAACCGCCGGTGGCGGACTGTCGGCGGGCGACGGCGCGGGTTGCCATGCGTGCTCCCTTACTGAGTGGTCGCGACACCCTCCCGGGTGCCCTGCATCCGATGGAAACAACGGCTGGAATCCGGACAGAATTCCCGTCCCGCCCATCGATTTTCGTGATCATGCAGTACCCTGTGCCGCCACGGGAGGGGGACAGGTGCCGCAGGAACGTACAGAGGTGCAGGTCAGAGCGGGTGTGGAGGGCGACCTGGAGGCCCTCACGGACCTTTACAACCACTTCATCCGTGAGACCGCCATCACATTCGACACGGCCGCCTTCACCGCCGAACAGCGCCGTCCGTGGCTGCACTCCCATCCTGAAGACGGCCCACACCGCCTTCTGGTTGCTCGCGATGACCGATTTGTCGGACCGCGGGGCCTCCTGGGCTACGCGACGAGCAGCCCGTTCCGGGCGAAGCCCGCGTATGCGACCTCCGTGGAGGTGAGCGTGTACTGCGCGCCCGAAGCGACCGGCCGGGGCGTGGGCAGCCTGCTGTACCGCTCGCTCTTCGACGCCTTGGCCGCCGAGGACGTGCACCGCGCCTACGCCGGGATCGCCCTGCCGAACGAGGCCTCGGTCCGGCTGCACGAACGCTTCGGCTTCGCACACGTGGGCACCTACCGCGAAGTGGGCCGCAAGTTCGGCCGCTACTGGGACGTGGCCTGGTACGAGAAGGAGCTCGGGGAGCGCTAGGGGCCGCCCGGCGGGTACGGTCCCGGACATCCGCCCCGGACGCACGCGAGGGGCGCAACTCCCTTGAGCCGCGCCCCTGTTCACCCCGGCCCGCCTCAGCCGTACTGCACCGACCGCTTGGCGAGCCCCATCCAGAACCCGTCGATGACGCTGCGCGCGCCGCCCGGCTCGCCCTCGCTCGCCCCCATCGTCACGAACAGCGGGGCGAAGTGCTCGGTGCGGGGGTGGGCGAGGCGCCCGGCCGGGGCCTTGTGCGCGAAGTCGAGCAGCGCGTCCACGTCGGCGGCGGCGAGCGCCCGTGCCCCCCAGTCGTCGAACTCGGCCGACCAGCTGGGAACTTGGCCGTCGGGATGGCGCAGCGCGGCCAGGTTGTGGGTGAAGAACCCGCTGCCGACGATGAGCACGCCCTCGTCCCGCAGCGGCGCCAGCTTGCGGCCGATGTCGTAGAGCCGCCGCGGGTCGAGCGTCGGCAGGGAGATCTGGAGCACCGGGACGTCGGCGTCGGGGAACATCTCGACGAGCGGGACGTAGGCGCCGTGGTCGAGCCCGCGGTCCGGGATGTCCTGCACCGGCATGCCGGGGGCGCGCAGCAACTTGCGTACGGAGTCGGCGAGTCGGGGCGCGCCGGGGGCGGCGTAGCGCACCTGGTAGTAGTGCTCGGGGAAGCCCCAGAAGTCGTACACGAGCGGCACGGTCTCGGTGGCACCGAGCGCGAGCGGGGCCTCCTCCCAGTGCGCGGAGACCATCAGGACGGCCGTCGGCCGGGGCAGGTCCGCGGACCAGGCCGCCAGCTCGGCGGGCCACAGCGGGTCGTCGGCCAGCGGCGGGGCGCCGTGCGACAGGTAGAGGGCGGGCATGCGCTCGGGGCGGGCGGCGGTCATGGCGACTCTCACGGTGCTCGAACGGGAAGGAATGCTTGAAGTCTCAAGCTTCTTGGGGCAGCCTAACCCGACCTAGTTCAACTTTCAAGAAGTGTCCGTACAGTAGATGCATGACCTCGGCACCTAATTGGCTCAGCGACGAGGAGCAGCGCACCTGGCGCGCCTACCTCCACGCCACCCGGCTCCTCGAAGACCACCTCGACCGCCAGCTCCAGCGCGACGCCGGGATGCCGCACATCTATTACGGGCTGCTCGTGCAACTTTCGCAGGCACCGCGCCGCCGCATGCGGATGACCGAGCTGGCCAAGAACTCCAAGATCACCCGATCCCGCCTCTCGCACGCGGTGACGCGTCTGGAGAAGAACGGGTGGGTCCGGCGCGAGGACTGCCCCTCCGACAAGCGGGGCCAGCTCGCGATCCTCACCGACGCCGGCTACGAGGTGCTGGAGCGGACCGCACCCGGGCACGTGGCCGCGGTGCGGCAGGCGATGTTCGACCGGCTCTCCCCCGTTCAGGTGGACCAGCTCGGCGAGATCATGCGGGTGATGGCCCAGGGCCTCCAGCCCACCGACGCCAAAGCGGACCTGCCCTGGCTCCGCTGAGAACAGCGGGGCCAGGGCAGGTCGTTGCGTCCGGGGTGCTACCGCGGGGTCAGTGCGCGACCACCGGGATGCGCACCTCGTCCTCGGCGTCCTCGCCGGCGCCCGATCCGGAGAGCGAACTCCCGCCCGGGCGGCCGGTGTTGATGAGCGTGACGGCGATGACGGCGGCGGCCGCCAGGATGCCGACGGCCCACCAGATGGCCGCGGTGAAGCCGTGCACCATGGCCTGGAGCTTGAGCAGCTCCGGGTTGGTGGCGCCGAGGGCCAGGTGGCCGGTGACGTAGGCCGTGGTCGCCGAGGCGGCGATGGTGTTGAGCAGGGCCGTGCCGATGGCGCCGCCGACCTGCTGCGAGGTGTTGACCATCGCGGAGGCCACACCCGCGTCGCGCGGCTCGACACCGATGGTGGCGAGCGACATGGCGGGCATGAAGGCGGTGCCCATGCCGAGGCCGAGCAGGATCTGCGCGGGCAGGATCACACCGGCGTACGACGTGTCGATGTCCAGCTGGGTGAGCAGCAGCATGCCGACGGCGGCGGTCAGGAAGCCCGGGCCCATGAGCAGCCGCGGCGGGACGCGGGTCATCAGACGGGCACCGATCTGGGTGGAGCCGGTGATCATGCCCGCGATCATGGGCAGGAACGCGAAGCCCGTCTTGACCGGCGAGAAGCCCTGCACGACCTGGAGGTAGTAGGTGAGGAAGAGGAACAGGCCGAACATCGCGATGATCGCGAGGCCGAGCGAGAGGTAGACGCCACCGCGGTTGCGGTTGGTGATGACGCGCAGCGGCAGCAGCGGGTGGCGCACCTTGGCCTCGACGGCGACGAAGGTCGCGAGCAGCACCGCGGAGGCGATGAACATCGAGATGGTCAGCGCGTCCGACCAGCCGGCCGACTCGGCGCGGGTGAAGCCGTAGACGAGGGCGACGAGACCGGTGGTCGACAGGATCACGCCGGGGACGTCGAGCGGCGAGCGGTTGCGGGTGCCGGCCGGCTCACGGATGACGAGGTAGGCGCCGACGGCCGCGACGATCGCGAACGGGATGTTGACGAAGAAGGTCCAGCGCCAGTTCAGGTACTCGGTGAGGAAGCCGCCGAGGATCAGGCCCACGGCGCCGCCGCCACCGGCGATCGCACCGTAGATGCCGAACGCCTTGGCGCGCTCCTTGGCGTCGGTGAACATCACCGCGAGCAGCGAGAGGGCGGCCGGCGCGAGCAGTGCGCCGAAGGCACCCTGGAGCGCGCGCGAGCCGAGCAGCATCGCCTCGCCGGTGGCGGCGCCACCGAGCGCGGAGGCCGCGGCGAAGCCGAGCAGGCCGACGACGAAGGTGCGCTTGCGGCCCCACAGGTCGGCGATGCGCCCGCCGAACAGGAGGAGACCGCCGAAGGCGAGGGCGTAGGCCGTGATGACCCACTGCTTGTTGGCGTCACTGATGTCCAGCGCGTGCTGCGCGGAGGGCAGCGCGATGTTCACGATGGTCGCGTCGAGCACGACCATCAGCTGGGCCAGGGCTATGAAGGCGAGCGCCTTCCAGCGACTGGGGTCCGGGGTGAGGGAGAACTGGTCCGGCTTGTCCAGACCGACTGTTTTTGACATGGGGGTAGCCACCTTGGGACGCGGTTTACCGACAAAAGTGTTCTAACGGGACTGCAACTACGGTGCGTTAACGGGGAGTTGAGGGCAGTTGAGGAATGAGGACGATCAACTCTTCCGAAGGTCGTCGAGGGTCGCCGCACTGCCCGGCAGCTCGGACCGCGCCGGGGCCTGAAGCCCGTCGAGGAACAGCTGCAGATGACGGTGGACGAACTGGTCGATGTTCGGGCACGGGGTGCCCGGCAGCGGCCTGGTCAGTTGGGAGAGGGCGACCATGAGGTCGCCGACGGCGACATCGGTACGGAGCCGGCCCGCCGCGCGGGCCCGCCCCATGAGCCCCTCGACGTCGTCTTCGAGGCGCTCGCGGGCCGCGTTCAGCTCGGCGTGGTCCTGGTCGAAGGTGTCGGAGAGCATCGGGCAGAGCGCCCCGATCCGCTCGTCGGCCGCCGCGTGCACGAAGCGCCGCAGTGCCTCGAAGGGATCGGACTCCTCGGCCGCGGCGGCCTCGGCCTGCGCCGAGACCCGGTCCATCACGGAGAGCACCACGCTCGTGATGAGCTCGGCGCGGTCCGTGAAGTGCCGGTAGATCGTGGCATTGCCGACGCCGGCCCGGCGCGCGATCTCGTCCAGCGGGCGCTCGGCGCCGTACTCGACGAACATCTCGCGTGCGGCGGCGATGATCCGCTCCCGGTTGCGCAGGGCGTCGGCCCGCGGGCGCGGGGCACGTCGCGGCTCTGCGGCTACGGAGGCGGCGGCAGTCTGCACGGCTCTTGCTCCTTCTGTACGTGGTCGAGCTTGGGCGGGGTCGGTTCTGTACGCAAACGGTTTTACGTGACCGGTTCACCGCCCGGGACCTGACCCAAGCGGGGAAGCACTCCCCGTTTCGCGGGGACGAAGGTTCAAACGGGGAAACCTTCCCCGGTTATTTCCCGGCCACCATGTGACCTGAGTCACACTCGCGCCCTTCGGGGTGGATGTCGGGAAAAACCCACATTTGGTCCACTCAGCGAGCGCACGCGACACGCCCGACACAGGGTGATCAGACGAGCGCAGCCAGGAACCGGCCTGCTGTCGCGTCCCCGAAGGCGAGCGCGTGCGCATGCAGGACGTCAGCCAGTCCCGCCCGGCTCGGGCACCAGGACGCCGGATATGCGGCCGGCGCCGGAACGGTTTTCTCGGCGCCGCCCTCGCGTCGGTCGCCCTCGCGGCACTGACCACCGGTTCCACCACCCTGTCGATCGCCGGCCGCGCCTCCGCGGGCCCGGCCGCCACCCCCGGCGACACCTCGCTCGGCACCTGCCGAATCCCGGCCGGCCTCGGCGTCCAGATGTCGGAGGGCCTGCCGACACCGCCCGGGTACGCGCACTCCACCGGCACGGTCCGGGCACTCACCCTCATGATCGACTTCCCGGACGCCGTCGGGACGGGCCCGGCGCTCAGCCGGTACAAGGAGTTCTTCCCGCAGACCAGCAACTGGTTCCGCAACGCCTCCTACGGACGGCTCGACTACCGCGCCGAGGCCCCGATCCCGAACTGGCTGCGGATGCCGAAGTCGTTCGCGGCATACGGGATCGAGCGCGGCTCCCCCTACGAGCCCGGCTACCACCGCCTGGTCCAGGACATGATCGCGGCGGCCGGACCGCGGGTGAACTTCTCGCAGTACGACCTGGTGAACGTCCTGGTCACACCGAACGCGGGCCCTTCCGCGCTCGACACGGTCCTGTCGGTGACGTTCTCCGGCAACGAGGACGCGCCGTACGCCGACGGGGTGCCGCTGTCCAACACCTCGTTCGTCTACAGCCGCCAGGACGACGGCTCCGGCTCCTACGGGGAGACCGGCTACCGGGTGCTGCCGCACGAGAACGGCCACGTCTTCGGGCTGCCCGACCTGTACACCGCGCAGGGCGGCGGGGCCGTCGGGCACTGGGACATCATGTCCGAGGACTGGGGCGCCAACAACGACATGCTGGGCTGGCACAAGTGGAAGCTGGGCTGGCTCGACAACAGCCAGGTGTCCTGTGCCACGGGCAGCGGGCCCGACCAGTACGTGCTGAGCCCGCTGGCCACCGAGGGCGGCCCGAAGCTGGTCTTCGTGCCGGTGTCGAAGGACAGCGGTTACGCGATCGAGGTCCGCACCCGCGCCGGCAACGACGAGGCGGTCTGCAAACCCGGCGTCCTGATCTACCGGGTGGACGCGACGGTCGACACCGGCCGCGGCCCGGTCAACGTCTCCGACAGCGCCCCCAACTCGGGCGGCTGCACCCGCCGCCCCAACGTCAACGCCGAACTCTCGGACGCCCCGTACGCGACGGGCGAGACGTTCGTGGACCGGGCGAGCGGGGTGCGGGTCGCGGTGACGGGAGTGGACGGGATGGGGAACTACCACGTACGCGTGACCCGCTCATGACGCACCGTCACATGACCTCGGGCCGCACCCCGACCCGGATTTCGGCCTCACACCGCGCGGGGTCACCCGCGCGCTTTCGCGCGCCCCTCGGCAGCATCGGCGCCGGGGCCAACCGGCCCCGGGTCACGGGCGAGCCGGTGGGAAAACGTCCCGGAGCTCCCGCTTCAGCACCTTTCCCGTCGCGTTCCGCGGCAGGGCGGCCTCCCGCACGACCACCCGCCCCGGCACCTTGAACCCCGCGAGCACCGCCCGCACGTGGTCCCGGAGCTCCTCCGGGGACACCGCGGCCCCGGCCCGCACCTGGACCACCGCCGCGACCTCCTCGCCCAGGACCGGATGCGGAACCCCCAGCACCGCCGCGTCGAGTACCGCGGGGTGGTCGTGGAGGACCCCCTCCACCTCCACGCAGTACACGTTCTCGCCGCCCCGGATCACCATGTCCTTGATCCGGTCGACGATCCCGACCCGCCCCGCGCCGTCCCGCACCGCCAGGTCGCCGGTCCTGAACCACCCGCCCTGGAAGGCCAGTTGCGTACCGGCGGGATCGTTCCAGTAACCCCGTACCAGCGACTGGCCGCGCAGCCACAGCTCCCCCACCTCACCGTCGGCGAGCGGAGCCCCGTCCGGCCCGGCGATGCGCACCTCCGTCACCGGCGTCGGCCGCCCCGCACTCCCCGGCCAACTCCGGTATTCCGTACCGAAGTTGGCGAGGACTCCCCCGCTCGTCTCGGTCAGCCCGTACCCGTTGCGCGGCTCGATGCGCGAGCCGTGCCGCGCGGTGAGACCGCCGACGAGGCCGGGCGGCGCCGCCGCACCCCCGGTGTTGAGCGCGGTGAGGCTCTCCAGGGCGTCCCCCGACTGCTCGGCGGCGTCCAGGAGTTGGAGGGCCGTCGAGGGCACCCCGGCGTAGTGCGTGACCCCGTGCTCGCGGATCAGCGCGAGCGCCCGTCCCGCGTCCCACTTGTGCATGAGGACGAGCGTGCCGCCCGCCCCCATCGCCGCGTACACCGAGGTGAAGGCGGCGACATGGAAGAAGGGAAAGGTCATGAGGGTGACGGGGGCGGGCCCCTGCCCCGGCACGACGCCGCGCCCCAACATCGAAGCGGCCGCCTGGAAGCGGGGGTTCATGGCCGCCCCGGCCTGCGCGAGCTGCGTGGCGACGGCACCCTTGGGGCGCCCGGTGGTGCCGGACGTGTAGATGATGGTGGCGTCCGCGTCCGGGGCGACGTCCACGTCGGGCGGCCCGGCCGCCGGGTCGGGCGAGGTGAGCCCGTCGAGGTCGGCGTACCGTTCGAACCCCTCGGGCAGCCCGCCCTCGTGGTGGAAGACCATGCCGCGCGCCCCGTGCGCACGGGCCCATCCGGCGACCCGTTCGAGACGCTCGCCGTCGACGAGCAGCACCCGCGGAGTGCAGTCGTCGAGGGCGTACGCGAACTCCTCCGCCGTCCACCACGCGTTCAGCGGCACCGCCACGAGCCCCGCCAACTGCGCTGCCCAGAAGGCGACTTGCCACTCGGGATGGTTGCGCATGGCGATGGCGGCCCGATCGCCCGGGCGCAGCCCGTGGACGTCGACGAGGTGCCGGGCCAGGGCGCAGGACGCGGCGAGGAACTCCTCGTAGGAGTAGCCGCCGCTCTCGGCGACCAGGAAGGGCCGCTCCCCGAAGGCCCACACCGTCTCGACGAACTCGCGCAGGGTACGTGGCCCGGTCGCGTACTCCAGGGCGCCCGACTCGCCGCGCACGACGGCGAACGGCGCACCTGGCGCGGTGAGCAGCGCTTCGGCGCGGCCCGGCTCGACACCCGCCCCGGCCGATCGCGCCGCGTCCGCCTGCGCCCCGCCCGGGACCGGACCGCCCAGCGGCTCGCGCAGCTGCGCTCCGTCCGGCACCGGTCCACCCGGTTGCGGCCCGGCCGGCCGCGCCGCCGCACCGCCCTGCGCCCCTGTCGTCGCCACGGGTAGCCCTCCTAAGCGTTCGCTCAGTCCAGTGCTCCCCGACGCTATGCGGCGGCCCCGCCGCGGTCAAGGTCGATGTAGAACGCAACCGCCTCCGGGGTCAGCCCGGCTGCACGATCTGGCCGATTCCGTTCGGTCCCGACGCCGTGCCGGTCAGCGCGTCGTCCGGTACCGGCTTGTCCGCTTTCAGCGCGGCCCAGAGCTTCGCCCCCTTGGCCGCGTCCGGCACCAGACGGTCCTCGTCGCCCTGCTCCAGCTGGGCCGGCAGGGTGACCATCTGCACGCTCGCGGCGCCGATCCCCTTCATCGAGTACGCGAGCGACGCCAGGCTGTCGACGCGGGCCAGGGACGAGTCGGTGGTCAGGGACTTCGTCGCGGCGTCGGCGGCCGTGAAGAGCCTGGCCGGATCGGTGAGCACGTTCTGGCCCGACACCTTGCCGATCAGCGCGGTGAGGAACTGGTGCTGGAGCTGGATGCGGCCGAGGTCGCTGCCGTTGCCCACACCGTGCCGGGTGCGGACGAGGTCGAGCGCCTGCTGGCCGTTCAAATGGTGCTTCCCGGCCGCCAGATGGATTCCGCTCTGCTTGTCGTCGATCGGCTTGACCAGGGTGACGTCGGTACCGCCGACCGCGTCCATCAGCTCCGCGAAGCCGTCGAAGCCGACCTCGACGTAGTGATTGACGCGCAGTCCGCCGCTCAGCGCCTCGACCGCGGCCACCGTGCAGCGGGCGCCGCCCGTCTCGTACACGGAGTTGAACATGACCCCCTCGCGGGCCGTCACCTTCTGGCCGGAAGCGGTGGTGCAGGCGGGGCGGTTCACCATGGTGTCGCGCGGGATGCTGACGACCGCCGCCTTCTTGCGGCCGCCGTACACGTGGAGCAGCAGGGTCGTGTCGGAGCGCCCGGTGTCGTCACCGCCGCCCGCCCGCGAGGCGTTCTTCCCGGCCCGCGAGTCCGAGCCGACGACCAGGATGTTGAGGTCGGAGGTGGCGGAGGCCGCCGGGGTGAGCAGCGAGCCGAGCTCGACGCTGCTGATGTTCCGGTTGAGCCGGTGCCAGGTGTACGCGGCGGCGCCGCCGCCCGCGAGCAGCAGGACCCCGAGGAGCGAGCAGAGAAGAATCCGGGCCCTTCGCGACCTACGGGGTATCCGGGAGGCCCCGGACAGCCGGGAGGCCCTGGATGCCCGGGATATCCGCCCCCGGCGGGGTCCGTACGTCATCCTTCGACTCCGTCCGTCGGCGGTCATCGGCGACCCAGAACTCCGCATGCGTACAAACAGGGCGTTACCGCACACTACAAGAGAGGTGCATAACCCCGCATAACGGGCATCGGGGTCGACAGGCCCCCAGAGGGGAGACGTCCAGGTGAGGACCACGTCCACAGGCAAGGGCCGCACGGGCCCGAAGGGCGGCCGCCGCCGCCCCCGCGTCACCCCGCTCCTGGCCCTGTGCGCGTCGGCCGCGCTGGTGCTGGCCGGCTGCTCCTCGGGCGGCGGCGGCAAGGACGCGCCGAGCCCGAGCCCGACGGTGTCGAAGGCTCGGATCACCACGACGCCCAAGGACGGCGCGGACCACGTCGGCATCACCGTCAAGGACGTCTCGGCGAGCGTCACCCAGGGCACCTTCACCTCCGTCACCCTGACGGCCCAAGGCGGCGAGGCGATACCCGGCGGCCTCGACGCGGCCCGCCGCAGCTGGCACCCCTCGGCGAACCTGACCCGCGGCACGGCGTACGTCCTGACGGCCCAGGCGAAGGACGCGGACGGCCGGAGCGCCACCAGGATCGCCCACTTCACGACGGTCTCCCCGAGCAACTCGGCGGTCGCCTTCTACACCCCCGAGGACGCCTCCACGGTCGGCGTCGGCATGGAGGTGTCGTTCAAGTTCGACAAGCCCGTCACCGACCGCAGGGCCGCCGAGTCCGCCGTGCGGATCACCTCCACCGGCGGGCAGCAGGCGGCCGGCCACTGGTTCGGCACCCAGCGCATCGACTTCCGCCCCCAGGAGTTCTGGAAGCCCGGCTCCAGGGTGACCGTGTCCTTCGACTTCGACGGGCTCGAACTGGCCAAGGGAATATACGGAGTTCAGGACAAGACCTTCTCCTTCACGGTGGGCCGCGAGCAGATCTCCACCGTGGACGCGGCCACCCAGGAGATGACCGTCCGGCGGAACGGGGCCGTCCTCAGGAAGCTGCCCGTCTCCACCGGCCAGCCCCAGTACGCCACGTACAACGGCACGATGGTCATCAGCGAGCAGGACCGGCAGACCAAGATGAACAGCACCACGGTGGGCCTCGGCGACGAGTACAACATCCCCGACGTGCCGCACGCCCAACGCCTCACCAATTCCGGCACGTTCATCCACGGCAACTACTGGGCCTCGCCCGCCACCTTCGGCGGCTCGGCCACCAGCCACGGCTGCATCGGCCTCCAGGACACCCAGGGCGGCGGCGACCCGGAGTCCCCCGGCGCCTGGTTCTACGCCAACTCGCTCCTCGGCGACGTGGTGATCGTGCAGAACTCCGCGGGCGGCGGCACGGTCGCCCCGGACAACGGCCTCAACGGCTGGAACCTGCCGTGGACGGCCTGGACCGCGGAAGCCCCGCCCGCCCCGACGCCCTCGTCCCCGCCCTCCACCCCACCCCCGCCCTCGATCCCGTCCTCGATCCCGCCCTCGACCCCGGCCGCGCCCCACCCCACCGCCCCCGCACCGGCGGGCCCGACCGGATAACCCGGGCCCCACCCGCATCCGCTACCCTGTCCAGGTCTGCCACTGGCAGCACGCCTCCGTAGCTCAGGGGATAGAGCACCGCTCTCCTAAAGCGGGTGTCGCAGGTTCGAATCCTGCCGGGGGCACCGAGAGAAGGGCCGGCTCGGGAGGGGTTCCCTCCCAGGTCGGCCCTTCGGCGTTCCGGGCGCCGGGTCACGCCCTGGCCTCATCCGTGGCAGCCCATCCGTGCGGGGCTCTTGTCGCCGTTGTCCGCCGCGGCGACGCTCCTGCCTCCGGTGGGAGATCAGCCGGCACCGAGTAGGCCGGGAGCGCTCAGAAAGCACGGGCCGGGCGGCTCATGGGGCGCTAAATCCCCCCGACCTCCCCGTTGTTAGCATTTAAAGTGATCAGCTACGGGGGGAGGGGCGCAGGTTCCGTCGGTTGTGGGGGGGGTCCCGCCCCGGCCGCTCTCCGATGCACACGTATCGCGCATCGCCTGGAGGGCACATGCACCACTCCGCCATATCGAGCCGGTCCCGCACGCCTCGGGCGTCCGGACGTTCCCGTCGGCTCGTCACCGCCGCGACCGCACTGGTCCTGGCCGTGACGGCCGGCCCGCTCGCCGCTCCCGCCCTGGCCGCGACGCCCGCGAAGCCTGCCGCTCCGGGTGCCCCCGCGGCCCCCGCCGCTCCGGCGCTGAAGATCGCCCCCGACGCGGAGGTCCTCGGTGCGGGCAGGACCGGCTTCCTGTCGATCGTCGGGGCGGGCAGCGCACGCGACGTGCAGTGGACGCGCTACGCGGACGGCGGCACGACGGTGCTGGCGCGGGAGGAGTCCAAGTACGGCCCCACGGAGATGGCCTACGGCGGCGCATCGGACGTCGTCGCGCTGAGCGGCGCCTCGGCCGTGGACGGCTACGCGAAGATCACCCTGCGCGACATGGCCACCGGCTCGTCGAGCGTCGTCGATCTCGGCACGTACGGCTACCGCTACCTGGGCACCCTCGGGTCGCGCATCCTCGCGTCCAAGGACACCGGCCAGGACACGGAGGTCCACGTCCTGGAGGCCGGGGACCAGGGTGGGGACCAGAAGGTGACCGACCGGGTCGTCACCGGCCTGCCCTCGGGCGCGCAGGACGTGACGCTGAAGTCCGGCGCGGGCGACCTGGCCGTGCTGCGGTACAGCCGCGCCCCGGGAAGCCTGGACTTCTGGTACCACACGGCGGCCGACCTCTCCTCCGCCAAGGTGGTCACCGGCAACGGCATGCTGGGCGACTTCGTGGCCCGGGCCGCCGTGTCGCCGACCCACCTGGCGGTCGTCGGCGGAGTGGTCATGGCCGACACCTCGTCGTCGGTGCGCACCAAGGAGCTCGGCGGCGAACAGAAGCAGTGGTCGCGCGAGATCGGCCCCCACGGCGGGGCGAACCTGGTGGGCCTGGTAGGCGGCTGGGCCGTGTACGGCGACCGGCACAGGCTCAACGAGGGCAATGTCTACGCGAGTTCGGCCTTGCGGGCCACGCCGATCGGCGGCGGCGCCGAGCGCAAGGTCATGGACCACGCCAGCTCGATCGCCCCCGCCCCGGACGGCAGTCTCCTGGTGATGGGCGGCACCGTCGCCGACGGCGAGGGCCTCTACCGGGTCTCCGCCGGAGCCGACGGCGCACCGGTCGCCGCACTCGTCGCGACCGCCGGCCACCCCACGGGGCTCGCCCTGGAGGAGTCCCAGGTCCCGCCGGTGGCCGAGCTCGACCAGGGCGCCTGGCAGCCGAAGTGGCGGCTGACCCACAACAACGCCGATGTGACCGTCACCCTGCGCCACACCGCCTCCGGCGCCCAGCGGGAGGTGGAGCTCCGCAACGAGCGCGGTTCGGAGTCCACCGAGCCCGCTTGGCAGGAACTGAAGTGGGACGGCCTGGTCGGCCCCTCGTACGCCCCGGACCGGTCGGCCCCCAACGGCGCCTACACCTGGACGCTGACGGCCAAGCCCCGCAACGGCATCGGCCCCGACCTGGTCGAGACCGGCACCTTCAAGGTGTCCCGCAAGGCCGCCCCGCACGACTACACGGACAACGGCTCCCCCGATCTGCTGCGCCGCAACAGCTGGGGCGACCTGACGCTCGAAGACACCTACCGCGAGCCGGACAAGGGACTCCTGAAGAGCGGGCCGGCGAAGTCCATCGGCACGAACTGGAACATCTACGACCAGGTCACGGCGGTCGGTGACGTGGCCGGCGCCTCCGCCGGTGACGTCGTGGGGCGGGACAGGGACGGCGTCCTGTGGCTCTACCTCGGCAAGGGCGACGGCACGCTCGACTCCCGCGTGAAGATCGGCGCCGGCTGGGGTCAGTACAACCGGATCACCGCCGGAGGTGACGTCAGCGGCGACGGCCGCGGCGACCTGCTCGCCCGGGACGGCGCCGGGGTGCTGTGGCTGTACAAGGGCACGGGCAACTGGCGGGCCCCCTTCGCTCCCCGGGTGCGGGTGGGCGGCGGCTGGGACGGCTACAACGAGATCACCTCGGTCGGTGACGTGGCCGGCGGCCCCGGCGGCGATGTCGTGGCGCGGGACAAGGACGGCGTCCTGTGGCTCTACCTCGGCAAGGGCGACGGCACCTTCGACTCCCGCGTGAGGATCGGCGCCGGCTGGGGCGAGTACGCGCAGATGGTCGGCATCGGCGACTCGGACTCCGACGGCAAGGCCGACCTGTTCGTCACCACGGACAAGGGCGACTCGTACGTCTACCGCGGTACGGGCAGCTGGCGGGCCCCCTTCGCGCCCCGCGAGCTGACCGGTCTGCACAGCACGTGGTCCAGCGGGACCATCAGCTAGTCCCTCCCGACGGGGCGTCCCGGCCGTCGCCATTCAAGCGACTCCCCCGTATCCATCCAACTCCCGTGCCCAGTACGGCAGTTCATGGACGCCCGGCCGGCCCGCCGCGACCCTGCGGCGGGCCGGCCGGGCACCCGCCTCACCCCCTCCACCCCGGCCCCGCCTCACACTCCCCGCCCCCACCCCGTGCGCCACGCGTAACCCCCCGCCCGCCCGGCCCGTGACGGCGGGGAAATCCGGGGTTTCTAGGCTGCTGGTACGTGGTGTCGGGCGAGGTGGGCGGAAGCGGGGTCGTGGTGGACGGCGGTGGAGTGCGTACGGTCTGTTCGTACTGCGGGGTCGGGTGCGGGATCGTGCTCGACGGGCGCCGGGACGCCGAGGCGCGGCGCGGAGTCGGCGAGGCGCCCGGGGACGCCCCCCACCGGAGCATCGAGGTCTCCGGGGACAAGGCGCACCCCGCCAATCTCGGGCGCCTGTGCACCAAGGGGGCGACCAGCGCCGACATGATGGCCGCGCCGGGACGGCTCGGGCGGGCCCTCGTGCGCGGCGAGCGCGGCGGGCGGGCGGTCGAGACGGATGTCGACGAGGCCGTCGCGGACGTCGCCGCCCGGCTGCGGGCCGTCCTGGACGCACACGGCCCCGACGCGCTGTCCTTCTACGTCTCCGGCCAGATGTCCCTGGAGGCCCAGTATCTGGCGAACAAGCTGGCCAAGGGGTTCGTACGGACGAAGCACATCGAGTCCAACTCCCGTCTGTGCATGGCCTCCGCGGCCTCCGGCTACAAGCTGTCGCTCGGGGCGGACGGCCCGCCCGGCTCGTACCAGGACTTCGACCACGCGGACGCGTTCCTCGTCATCGGCGCCAACATGGCCGACTGCCATCCCGTCCTCTTCCTGCGCATGATGGACCGGGTCAAGTCGGCCGGGGCCAGACTCATCGTCGTCGACCCCCGGCGCACCGCCACCGCCGACAAGGCCGACCTCTTCCTGCGGATCAGGCCCGGTACCGATCTCGCCCTCCTCAACGGCCTCCTGCACCTCCTCGTCGCGAACGGGCACACCGACGACGCCTTCATCGCCGAGTTCACCGACGGCTGGGCGGACATGCCCGGCTTCCTCGCGGACTACCCGCCGGACAGGGTCGCCGAGATCACCGGCCTGGCCGAGGAGGACATCCGGCAGGCGGCACGCTGGATCGGCGAGGCCGGCGCGTGGATGAGCTGCTGGACGATGGGGCTCAACCAGTCGACCCACGGCACCTGGAACACCAACGCCCTGGTCGATCTGCACCTCGCGACCGGCGCCATCTGCCGCCCCGGCGCCGGCCCCTTCTCGCTCACCGGCCAGCCCAACGCCATGGGCGGGCGCGAGATGGGTTACATGGGCCCGGGCCTGCCCGGACAGCGCTCGGTGCTCGTCGACGCCGAGCGCGCCTTCGTCGAGGAGCTGTGGCAGATACCCGGGGGCACCCTGCGCACGGACGTCGCGGGCGGCACCGTCGAGATGTTCGAGCGGCTGGCCACCGGGGACATCAAGGCCTGCTGGATCATCTGCACCAACCCCGTCGCCTCCGTCGCCAACCGCCGGACCGTCATCGCGGGTCTCGAAGCCGCCGAACTCGTCATCACCCAGGATGTGTTCGCCGAAACCGAGACCAACGCCTATGCCGACGTCGTCCTGCCCGCGACCCTGTGGGCCGAGTCCGACGGGGTCATGGTCAACTCCGAGCGCAACCTGACGCTCAGCCGCCGGTACGTCGACCCACCCCAACAGGCCCTGCCCGACTGGCAGTTGATCGCCAAGGTCGCCTGCGCGATGGGGTTCTCCGCCGGCTTCACCTACGCCTCGTCCGAGGAGGTCTTCGAGGAGCTCAAGCAGGCCTGGAACCCCAGGACCGGCTGGGACCTCCGGGGCGTGACGTACGAGCGGCTGCGCGGCACCCCCGTCCAGTGGCCCGCGGCGAGCGCCGACGGCCCCGACCGCAACCCCGTCCGGTACGTCAACGACGGGGTCAGCCAGGACCTCCTGGAGCGCCCGGACGGCACCCGGCCCCGGCTCGCCTTCCCCACCGCGAACGGGCGGGCCCAGTTCTTCGCCCGGCCGCACCTTCCGGCGGCCGAACTCCCCGACCGGGAGCACCCGTTCATCCTCAACACCGGCCGTCTCCAGCATCAGTGGCACACCCTGACCAAGACGGGGAAGGTCGCCCGGCTCACCAAACTCGACCCCGGCCCGTTCGTCGAGGTCCACCCCGAGGACGCCGCCGCCCTGGGGGTCGGGGAGGGCGACCGTCTGGAGGTCGTCTCACGGCGCGGGCGGGCTGTGCTGCCCGCCCGGCTCACCGACCGGGTCCGGCAGGGCGAATGCTTCGCCCCGTTCCACTGGAACGACCTGTTCGGCGAGCACCTCAGCGTCAACGCCGTCACCAACGACGCGGTCGATCCCCTCTCCCTCCAGCCGGAGTTCAAGGTGTGCGCCGTCTCCCTGGCCCGCGTCACCGCACCCGTCCCCACCCCACCGGAAGAGCCGGGGGCGGCCACGGCTCCGGGAGCGCCGGAAGGAGGGGCCGTGGCAGCCCAACTCGCCTCTCTTGAGCGCCTGTTCGGCGTCCGCGACGCCACCCCCGCACCGCTCACCGAACCCGAGCGGCGCTATCTGTCCGGCTTCCTCTCCGGGCTCGCCCTCGCCCCGCCCGACGGGCGCGTGCCCGTGCTGCCGCCCGGAGCGCCCCTCGACCCGGACCGGGCGCTGTGGGTCGACGGCGCCCTGGCCGGCCTCTTCTCGCGGGCCGCCCCGGCGGCGAGCGCTCCCCGCGCCCCCGCGGCTCCGTCCCGGCGCCTGCTCATCCTGTGGGCCTCGCAGACCGGCACCGCGGAGGCGTTCGCCGGGGCCGCCGCCGCGCGCCTCTCGGCGGCGGGCCGCGCGCCCGAGCTGCTCCCCATGGCGGAGGCGACCCCCGACCGTCTCGCCGCCGCTCCCGCCCCGGACGTGCTCGTCGTCACCAGCACCTTCGGCGACGGCGAAGCCCCGGACAACGGGGCCGAGTTCTGGCAGGCGCTCGCCGACCCCCAGGCGGCCCGGCTGGACGGAATCCGGTACGCGGTGCTCGCGTTCGGCGACTCCTCCTACGCCGACTTCTGCGGTCACGGCCGCCGCATCGACCAGCGCCTCGACGAACTCGGCGCCGCCCGCCTGCTGCCCCGCGCCGACTGCGAACCCGACTACGCGGAGGCCGCCGAACGCTGGCTCGGCGAGGTCTCGGCCGCCCTCGCCGAGGACCGGGCCACCGGAGCGGCGCCGGCCGCGCGCAGGACCGCGTACACGAAGGCCTCGCCCTTCGCCACGCTCCTGGTCGGCAACAGGCTGCTCAGCGGCCCCGGTTCGCAGAAGGAGGTGCGGCAGTTCGCCCTGGACACCCGGGAGGGCGAGCTCGCCTACGAGGCGGGGGACGCGCTCGGCATCCGGCCGGTCAACAGCCCGGGCCTGGTCGCCGAGTGGCTGGCCCTCACCGGTCTCGACCCCGAGGAGCCGGTGGAGGCCGGCGAGCCGGGCGAGCGCCTTCGGCTGCCGCTCGAAGAGGCGCTGCGCACCCGCCTCGACCTCACCCGGACATCCACCGACCTGCTCCGGTTCATCGTCGAGCGCACCGGCGCCCACGAGCTCAAGCGGCTCCTTCGCCCGGACAACAAGGACGCGCTGGCGAAGTGGAGTTGGGGCCGGCAGGCGGCGGACGTGGTCGGCGCGCACCCGGTGCGCGCGTCCGCGGCCGACTGGACCGACGTCCTCAAACCCCTTCAGCCCCGCCTGTACTCCGTCTCGTCCAGCCCGCTCGTCCACCCGGGCGAGGTGCGCCTGACCGTGTCCGTCGTCCGCTACACCAACGGCCTCGGCCGCGACCGCAAGGGCGTCTGCTCGACCTATCTGGCCGACTGCGCGGACGACGGCCCGGTGCAGGTCTTCGTGCGGCGCTCCGCGCACTTCCGCCCGCCCGCCGACCCGGCAACGCCCATGATCATGGTCGGCCCCGGCACCGGCGTGGCGCCCTTCATCGGCTTCCTCGAAGACCGCGCGGCCCGCGGCCACACCGGCCCCAACTGGCTCTTCTTCGGCGAGCAGCGCGCGGCGACGGACTTCTACCACCGCGAGGACCTGGCGGCGTACGTCTCCTCCGGCCATCTCACCCGGCTCGACCTGGCCTTCTCGCGCGACCAGCGCAACAAGGTCTACGTCCAGGACCGCATGCGCGAACACGGGCCGCGCCTGTGGCAGTGGCTCCGGGACGGCGCCCACTTCTACGTCTGCGGCGACGCCTCCCGCATGGCCAAGGACGTCGACTCGGCCCTCAGGGAGATCGTGGCGCTGCACGGCGGCCTGCCCGAGGACGAGGCGGCGGCGTACGTGCGGCGGCTCGCCACGGACAAGCGCTATGTCCGGGACGTCTACTGAGCGGGCCGCCGCCCACCGTGCCGCGCGCCGCCGGCCGGGCCGCGCGGGCGGCTCAGGGCGCCGCCAGCTCCGGCGGGCAGCCCGTGCCACGGGGGATGCTGTACGGGGCGGCCACGTGGTACGTGCCCGGCTTCGGCGCGAGGAGTTCGGTCCACTCGTCGCCCGAGGCGGTCGGCGCCGACTTGCGCAGGCAGCCGTTCGGGTTGGTGTACTCCTTCCGACCGTGGCCGCGGAGCTTGGACTCCGGGGTCTCCTGCGGCGGCACCACACCGTCGCCCTTGTCGTCGACCAGCTTCAGCCACGGCGAGTACGGGATGCGGATCAGGATCGTGCCCGGCGAGCGGACGTCCACGGTGACCTCGCCCTCGCCGGCGTGCTTGACCGTGGCGGGCGGGTCCGCGAGCGGGGTCGGGTTGTCGACGGCGAAGAGCCGCCAGTGCTCGTTCGACCACACCTGCTTCAGGTACGGCAGCCCCTGCTCGATCAGCTTGCCCTCCTGCACCGCGCCGTTGCGGTCGGCCGGGCCGAGCGGCAGCACCACGTACCGCACCGCCCAGCGGTCCAGCCAGGCGTGGTAGTTGTCCGCGTTCAGGGTGTCGTCGTAGAACAGCGGATTGCGCTGCATGTCCGCCTGGCGGTTCCAGCCGCGGGCGAGGTTGACGTACGGGGTGAACGCGGAGGCCTCGCGATGGCTGGAGGCGGGGACCACTTCGACCCGCCCGGTCGCGGCGTCGAGCCCCTGCAACTGGTCGACCAGGGGAGCCAGATCGCGTGCCCAGGTCGCGGCGGGGGCGGTGTGCACGATGTCGTCCACCGACTTGAAGCCGATCCACCCGTTGAGTCCGACGAAGGCGAGCACCACCGCGTACCACTTGCGGGACTTCGGCACCGTGTACGGCAGCGCGGCCAGGAGCAGCACGCCGGCGAACAGCATCGCGAGCCGGGTGATGTTGGAGCCGATCTGCGAGTTGATCGCGAAGCAGAGCAGCACCCCGACCCCGTACACCAGGGCGGCCGTGCGGACCGTCCGCCAGTCCTTCGGGACGAGGAAGAAGATGAGGGCCGCGAAGAGGAACGGCCCGGAGGTGGTGGCCAGCGACATCGGCTGGGTGCCCGAGAACGGGAACAGCCAGGCCGACAGGGCCACCACGGCGACCGGCGGCAGGCCGATCGCGTACGCGCCGGGGCGACGCTTGTTGAGGAACAGGGCGGCCGCGACGATGCCGAGGAAGAGTCCGGCGACCGGGCTGCTCGCGGTGGCGAGGGCGGCACAGGGCGCGGCCACGGCGGCCTTCGGCCAGCGGTTCTCGCGCTTGTTGTGCGGCCAGCAGAACACCGCGGCCACCGCGCCGAGCGCGAACATGGTGCCGAGCCCGAAGGTCACCCGGCCCGACATGGCGTTGCACAGGAAGGCGAACAGCGCGGCGAAGGAGCAGGCCAGCGGATTGCGGACGGCCTTCACGCGCACCAGGATCAGCGCGGTGAGCCCGGCCGAGACGGTCCCGGCGATCATCATCGTCGTCCGGACGCCGAGCACCGACATGAGATACGGCGAGACCACGCTGTAGGAGACCGGGTGCATCCCGCCGTACCAGGCCAGGTTGTACGCGGACTCCGGGTTGCGGCCGACGAACTCGGTCCAGGCGTCCTGCGCCGCGAGGTCGCCGCCGCTGTTGGCGAAGAGGAAGAACCAGAGGATGTGCGTGGCGGCCGCGACCGCCGTCACGAACGCGACGGGGTGCCGCTTGGGCCAGGAGTCCGGTCCGAGCCGTATTCGCGACAGCCGGGACGTTCCGGCCGGGCCGGAACCGGCGTCGGGTGCGGGGGCGCCGGAGCCCGAGGTGCCCGCGGCGTCCGGCCCGTTGTCGGCGTCCGGCCCGGGCCCGGCGGGGCTCGTGCGCGTACGCGCGCTCGACGTGCTCGTACGCGCGGTGCTGTCGGCGCGGGTGGGCGTCGGCTCAGCGGTGGTCACTGCGGCTCTCCCGGCTCACGCTGTCTCACCTGGCATGCGCGACCCTGTGCAATTGCACACGGTCCGCGCGGGGGCCGTCCGGCCGGCCCTTGCTCATGGATTGCTGGGTCCGGAAGTCTCTCCGGAAATTCTGCCCCGATTCCAAGGACGCCGTCCCCGCGTCCCCAGTTGCCCGAAGCTAGCACGAGGGCGCCCCGCAGGTCGGGGCGCCCTCGACGCGCTCGCGGCGGTCAGCCCAGTCGGGTGAGCTTGTCGCCCGTACCCGGCTCGGCCAGCGCGGTCTTCAGCTGGACCGGCGCGGTCAGCTTTCCGTTGCCGGTGCCGATGGACAGCTCGCCGACGACGTCGCCCGCCTCCGCGGTGTGCGGGACGGGCTTGCCGCCGTTGCCCAGGGCGACCTCGACCTTCAGGCCCGGCCAGCCGACCGCCTTGAGGTCCTTGGCGGCCACGACCGGGGTCTTCCCGCCGAGCCCGTCGTCCACGTACCCGACGACATCGCCCTTCTTGACGACGGTCGCCGAGGTCACGGCGTTCTGCACGGACTTGATCAGCGTGTAGCTGCTGTTGATCGCGGCCTTCAGCTTGTTGTCGAGCGTGGTGCCGGTCCGCTGGCCCATCACGACGCCGTAGATCCGCTGGTTCTTGCCGTCGACGATCGTGTCGGCCGCCCACAGCAGGTTCCCGCCGGCCGGTGTCGAGGAGCCGGTCTTGATGCCGCTGACACCCGGCTTGAGCAGGATCGTGTTGTTGTTGTAGATCATCGAGTCGATGCCCGGGATCTTGATCTGGGGCGTGTTGACGATGCCCCGGAACACGTCGTTCTGCATGACCGCCTGGGCCAGCTTGAGCTGGTCGGTCGGCGTGGAGACCGTGGTCTCCTTCAGACCGCTGGGGTCGGTGTACGTCGTGTTGGTCATGCCGAGCGACTTCGCGGCGTCGTTCATCTTCGCGATGAACGCCTCCTCGCTGCCCGCGTCCCAACGGGCCAGCAGCCGGGC
The DNA here is from genome assembly GCF_014650455.1 of Streptomyces xanthochromogenes. Taxonomy (GTDB): domain Bacteria; phylum Actinomycetota; class Actinomycetes; order Streptomycetales; family Streptomycetaceae; genus Streptomyces; species Streptomyces xanthochromogenes. The sequence continues at coordinate 276,434 of NZ_BMUZ01000005.1, forward strand.
CGCGTTGTTGCCGGACGGGATCATCAGCAGTTCGAGCATCTGCTTCTCGGTGAACTGCTGGTTCTTGCGGATCGGCGCCGTCGACTCGTCGGGCTTCTTCGCGTCGTCCTCGGCCTGCTGGTCGACGGTGATCTTGTCGCCCTCCTGCTTCCCGCTGATCGGGTGGCCCTTGAGGATCACGTAAGCCGTCATCGTCTTGGCCACGCTCGCCAGCGGCGCGGGCTTCTGCTCCCCGTGCGTGCCGATGGTGCCCACGCCGTCCACGGCGACCGCCGACTGGCCCTCGGCGGGCCACGGCAGGTTGAGCGTGCCCCCGTCGAAGGAGTACGTCGCCGACGAGGTGAGGGTCAGCTTCGGGTCGGGCAGCGGACGCATGATCTGTACGACCGCAAAGACGACCAGGAGCAGCAGGACCAGCGGAGTCCAGATCTTGAAGCGCCGCACCGTGGAGCGGACCGCGGTCTGCGCCGGGGGCGGGGTGTTCGTCAGCTCGGCAAGCAGGTCGAGCGGGGGCTTCGGCGGCAGCGGCTGCTGCCGCGTCCGCTCGGCGCGGTCCGGTGCGGGTCCGGTGGCGCTCGGGGCCGGCGCCGCGCCGAAGGCGGCGGGCGGCGGCGGGGTCACCTTGGGCGCCTCGGGCCGCCTGGCGGGGGTCCCGGGCTTCTTCGTGCCGGTCCCCGCGTCGTCCGAGCGCAGCGGCACGAACTGGCTGGTCCGCTCGGCGGCCCGCTCCCCGGTGCGCTCGGCCTCGGGCTCCCGCTGGGGTGCGGGCAGCTTGAGCATGGCCGTCGGCTGGTCGACGGCCGGGGGCTTCGGGGCCTTGAAGACGGCGGTGGGGTGATCGATGCCTTCGCCCGCCCCGGGCTTGTCCGCCCCGGCGGACCCACCGGCCACGGCGGTCCCGGCAGCCTCGGGCGCCTTCGCGGCTTCGGGCACCTTGGGGGCGTCGGCCGCCCTGGCGGCGTCGCTCGTCTTGGCGGCGCCGGACGTCTTCGCGGGCCCGGGCTTGTCCGCCGCGGAGGCCTTGTCCGCTTCGGAGGCCTTGTCCGCTTCGGAGGCCTTGTCCGCCCCGGAGGCCTTGTCTGCCCCGGAGGCGTCGCCCGGCTTCGCGGCGTCGGCCGCCTTCGCCTGTTCGGGCTTGGCGGCGTCCTTGGGCTCGGGCTCGGCCGGGGACTCGGGCTCGGCGGGGCTCGGCGCCGCGGCAGCATCCGTCGCCGCGGCGGCCTTTTCCGGCTCGGCGGAGGCATCCTTCGTCGCGGCGGCCTTCTCCGGCTCGGCGGAGGCATCCGAGGAGCCGCTCTCCTCGTCGGCGGACGCGTCGGCGCCGGAGGTGTCCTCGACCGGGGCGCCGGAGCCCGGCGCGGCCGGGGACTCCTCGGCCTTGCTGCCCGGCTCGGCGGGCTTCGCCGGCTTCTCGGCACCCTCGGCCTCGGCGACAGCGTTGTCCGCCTTCGACTCGCGCGGCGCGGAGTCCGGCGCGGGATCGGCCGTCCTGTCGTCCGCGTCCTGGTCGACCCAGGCCGCGACCGCCGCGCGGAGCCGGGAGTCGCCGTCTTCCTGGCGCGGGGCCCGGAAGACCGCGGTCGCCTGGTCCACGGAACCCGAACCGGCCCCGGAACCGTTGGCCGACCGGGCGGCGTCCTCCCCCGTGCCGGACGAACCCGACGACTGCTGCTGCTCCGACTTGTCGGGGGACTCGCCCGCCACCGATGCCTCCTCCAGACGCCGGGTGGCGTCATTCGAAACTGTCCGAACCATGTACCAGTGTCCCGTGTGCCGGGTAGGCCCCCGCGGCTAGACGAGAACGACATACCTGTCGGTTCCCGTACGAACCGCCCAGGCGCTCTCGACAGATGAATGTGAGAGGGGTCACCCTGTCATTCATCCACGCGGGGAGGCATGGATGGGCAGGAGCCGCAGAACTATTCCGGAAGAGCTGTTGCTGCTCGCTCTGGACCCGGCCACGGGTACCACAGCGCAGCCGCAGTCGCTCGACCTCGGCCTCGCCGGAGCACAGCTAGTGGAGCTGGCTCTGGCAGGACGGATAGCCCCAGACGGGGATCGTATCGCCGTGGTGATGGCACGGCCGACAGGAGATCCGACCTTGGACTCCGCACTGGAACTGCTGCGCAGGCGCGGCAGCCCGGTACGGGCCGTCCACTGGATCGGCGGACCCCGCCTCGGGCTCCGCCAGATTTACCTCGCGCACCTGGAGCGCTGCGGCATGGTCCATGCCGTGTCGGGCCAGATGTGCGGGGTGCTGCCGACGACCCGCTACCAAGCGACGGAGACAGCGATCAGCCGGGACATCAGGGCCCGGCTGGACAGTGCGATCCGCACCGGCGTACCGCCGGACCCGCGGACCGCGGCGCTCGCCGCGCTGGCCCACGCAGTCGGGCTCGGCAAGCACCTGTACCCCGGCAACGAGGGGCGGTCATCGCGCTCCCGGCTAAGGGACCTGATCAGGCACGACCCCATGGGCGGTCTCGTCGCGCACGCCGTGATGGACGTCCAGAACGGTGTGGCCGCTCAGCCGCGCCGCAACGGCCAGGCCGGCACCGCCGCGCCGGACCCCGGGAGTCGCCACGCGGCGGCGGCCGGCGTCCCGATGCAGCCGCATCACGGGGTGATGGCCAGGGCCGTGGCTCACCACTAGCGGAACCGGCACCAGACACCACCGGCACCAGTAGTCGCACCACCGCCGCACCGACGTCCCCATGACCCGGTTCGGGAGCCGCATCCAGGAACGCGCGGGGCTGTCCCAACAGCCCCGCGCGTTCGCATAGTCGCTGTGTGTGGCCATTTTCCAGCGCGTGCCGGGATGTTGGTGGCAGTCTGCTGAGCAGAAGAACAGAAGAGCCGTGAGCCGGAGGTGCGTTACCCGTGGCGTCCAACGTCAATCCCACCGTCAGGCGGCGCCGACTGGGCCAGGAGCTGCGCAGACTCCGCGAGCTGAAGGGCATGACGGCCGAAGAGGTCGCCGAGCGCCTGCTGGTGTCCCAGTCGAAGATCAGCCGCCTGGAGAACGGCCGCCGTTCGATCAGCCAGCGCGATGTGCGCGATCTGTGCGGGGTCTACGAGGTCGAGGACCACCGGATCGTCGACTCGCTGATGCAGATGGCCAAGGACTCCCGCCAGCAGGGCTGGTGGCACGCCTTCGGCGACATCCCGTACAGCGTCTACATCGGTCTGGAGCCGGACGCGGCGAGTCTGCGCGTCTACGATCCGCAGGTCGTGCCCGGGCTGCTGCAGACCCGGCAGTACGCGGAATCCCTCATCGCGGGGGCGCTGCCGGAGACCGCCCCGACCGACGTCGAGAAGCGGGTCAACGTCCGCCTGCGACGGCAGGAGCGGGTGAAGGCGACGGAGAACCCCCTGCGCCTGTGGGTGGTCATCGACGAGGCGGCGCTGCGCCGCAGGGTCGGTGACAAGCAGCTGATGATCGACCAGCTGGAATTCCTCATCGACCAGTCCCAACTCCCGCACGTCACCGTGCAGGTGCTGCCGTTCAGCATGGGCGCGCATCCGGGAATCAACGGCCAGTACGCGATTCTGGAATTTCCGGACGCCTCGGACTCCAGCGTCGTCTACATCGAGGGCGTCACCAGCGACCTCTACCTGGAAAAGGCCAATGATGTCCAGAAATACAGCGTGATGTACGAGCACTTGAGGGCGCAGGCGCTGAATGTGGACCAGACCCGGGAATTCATTACGAAGGTCGCCAAGGAATACGCCGACGGCACGGCAGGCTGATCGAGGCGCGGCACGGTACACCCCACGCGTACCGCGATGGAAGAGCCAACCGGAATATGCCATCCGGTCGAGTGAATGGCCCCCGCACACTACGAGACCTGCGAGTAGCGTCGATCACGTCAACGAAGACCGTTGGGCGGGAACGACCAACTGGCAGGAATCGGAGCGATCATGGCCATTCTTCAGGGCGCCACGGACACTTGGACGAAGTCCTCGTACTCCACCGGAAACGGCGCATGTGTCGAAGTCAAGTCCCCCGAGACGCACGCCATCGCCGTGCGGGACTCCAAAGTGACCGCGGGCCCCTCGATCTCCTTCGCCCCCGGCGCGTGGAACGCGTTCGTGGCCGAGGTGACCCGGGACTCCCTCAGCTGACGACCGCCGCAGCCATCGTGATACCCGTCTTATCGACAAGAGCCCTCTCGACTGGTCCGCCGTCCCGGCCGAGGGGGCTCGGCCATGCCCGCGGCACCGGACCCGCTAGCGGAGTTCGTCCACGTAGCGGTCGGTGCCCGGCACGGTGGGAAGGAACGGCGCCGCCAACTCCAGCCTCCCCAGACCCGTTTCGGCCACCGCGGCGTCGAGTCCGGTGAAGTGGTCCGCCCAGACCTCGCGCGGATCCCGCTCCAGGAACCAGAGGAGCGTGAGCCGGGTGCCGACGCCCTCGACCTGCTTCACATACGTCATGCGGTCGCCCGGCAGCGGGGTCGGCCGGAACACGGTCACCATCGCCGCGGGCCCCCCGGAAAGCCGCCGGGGCAGCTCCTTCGAGCGCAGCCACTCCAGCAACTCCGGCCGGGCGTCGGCGCTTTCGGCGTCGACGACCTGGAGGACCAGGCCCGCGTAGGGGTGGTCGAGGGCGTGGTAGTCGCGCGGGCCGGCCGCGCCGTCGCGGTAGACGGTCGCCTCGTGGTCCTGGAACGCGGTGAAGACGTGGGTGCGGTCCTGATAGACCCGGCCGTCGCGGTTGAGGCGCTTGTTGATGCCGACGGTCCACTTCATGTGCTCGTCGTAGCGCCCGTCGGTGATCCAGTACGTCGAGAGGTAGCAGCCCGCGCCGACCGGCTGGGCGATCGCGGACTTCTCCGGGTAGCGCAGCTCCTGGAGCTCGCGAGTGGCGACCCAGCGGCGTCCCGCGTACATCCAGGGCATGGCCATCGCGCCGGCGTAGTAGTGGTCGTCCTCGTACCAGCGGTTGTAGGCGTACTCGTGCCCCGGGTGCGGCTCCACCATGGTGATCAGCGCGTGCCCCGGGCGCACCCCGTAGGGGCCCACCGACGCCAGCTCCGCGTACGCCCCGGGCCGTGTGTCCTCCGTCATGCCGCATCCCTTCCTTCCGTCACCGGACGCCCTTACTCTGACGCCCCGTCAGAAGATGTGCCAGAGCCGGGAGGCGACCGGATGTTGCTGAGTGGGAAGACCGTCATCGTGTCCGGGGTCGGGGCCGGGCTCGGGCACCAGGTCGCCGCCGCCGTGGTGCGCGACGGGGGCAACGCGGTGCTCGGCGCACGCACCGCGGCCAACCTCGCCAAGTCCGCGGCCGAGATCGACCCGGACGGCACCCGCACCGCCCACCTGCCGACCGACATCACCGACGAGTCCCAGTGCGAGGCGCTCGCCGCGCTCGCCGTGGAGCGCTTCGGCGCGGTCGACGCGGTCGTCCATGTCGCCGCCTGGGACAGCTACTTCGGCGGGCTTCGGGACGCGGACTTCGCCACCTGGCAGCAGGTCATCGACGTGAACCTGCTCGGCACCCTGCGCATGACCCGGGCCTGCCTGCCCGCGCTCAAGGCGCGCGGCGGCTCGGTGGTCGTCATCGGCACGCAGTCGTCGGTGGCGGCGCCCTCCCAGGTGTGGCAGGCGGCGTACGCGGCGTCCAAGGGGGCGCTCACCTCCGCGATGTACTCCATGGCGCGCGAGCTCGGCCCGGACCGGATACGGGTCAACACGGTGCTGCCGGGCTGGATGTGGGGGCCGCCGGTGCAGGCGTACGTGCAGTTCACCGCGCACACCGAGGGCGTGCCGGAGGAGGAGGTGCTCGGGCGGCTCACCGAACGTATGGCACTGCCGGAGCTGGCCACGGACGGCGATGTGGCGGACGCCGTGGTCTTCCTGGCGTCGGACCGGGCCCGCGCGATCACCGGCCAGTCGCTCCTGGTGAACGCCGGCGAGCTGATGCGGTGACCGACGAGCACCGCAACTGATGGACGAACAAAGCCAGTTGGGCCTGCTTTCCCGACCGCACGGGACCCGCATCCCGTGCGGTCGTTCGCGTCTGTACGCGCCGGGGTGGCGGAGTCTGACGAAGCGCCCGCCCATCGTGTGGCTGCCGTCACATGCGCGACAACACCCTCAAGGGTAAAGATGGAGCAAAACCGTTCGGCTTCATGACCGTCGTTCATATCCATGACCGGCAGATGTCTTGACCGGCCCCTCGGGCAAGGGGTTCAATCCCCCAAGTCCCCGCTCCCGCACGGGGCGCCGCTGAACCGGACCACTGACGAAGGCATCCGAGTTCCTCGACGTCGTTCAGCGACGTTCACAAGGCGGACCCCTGGGAGGGGGCACATGAACAGTCTCGACTGGGCCGTGCTCATCGGTTACTTCGGCGTGATGGTCGCGATCGGCATCTGGTCCCACAGGCGGGTCGACAACGTCTCCGACTTCTTCACCGCCGGCGGCAGGATGCCGTGGTGGCTGTCCGGCATCTCGCACCACATGTCCGGCTACAGCGCGGTGATGTTCACCGGTTACGCCGGCATCGCCTACCAGTACGGCGTCACGTCGTTCGTGACCTGGTCCTTCCCGATAGCCGTCGGCATCGGCATCGGCGCCAAGCTCTTCGCGCCCCGGCTCAACCGGCTGCGCTCCAGGCTCCTGGTGGCCTCCCCGCTCGAATACCTCAAGAACCGCTACAACGTCTCCACCCAGCAGGCGCTGGCCTGGTCCGGGCTGCTTCTGAAGATCGTCGACGTGGGCGCCAAGTGGGCGGCGATCGCCACCCTGCTGTCGGTGTTCACCGGCATCTCGATCACCCAGGGCATCTTCATCACGGGCTGCATCACCGCCGTGTACTGCACGGTCGGCGGCCTGTGGGCCGACGCGCTCACCGAACTCGGCCAGTTCGTCATCCAGTTGTTCGCCGGGCTCGCGATGCTGATCGCCGTCATGGGCAAGCTGGACGGCGTCTCCACGCTGTGGACGGTGTGGGACAAGCTGCCCAGCGGCCACGGCCACGCCACCGCCGGCCCGTACACCGTCACGTTCCTGATGGCGTTCCTCTTCATCAAGACCTTCGAGTACAACGGCGGCATGTGGAACCAGGCCCAGCGCTACATGGCCACCGACTCGGCCCGCTCGGCGACCCGTTCGGCCTGGCTGTCCGCGGTCCTGTGGGCGGTGTGGCCGACCGTGCTCTTCTTCCCGATGTGGTGCGCGCCGCTGCTCGTGCACGCCAAGAAGCCCGACGGGTCGGACAGTTACGCCCTGATGACCGAGACGCTGCTGCCGCACGGCATGCTCGGCCTGGTAGTCGTCGGCTTCTTCTCGCACACGATGGCCATGTGCTCGTCGGACGCCAATGCCATCGCGGCCGTCTTCACCCGGGACATCATGCCCGTCCTGTCGAAGTCGGCCCGGGCCTGGAACGCGCGCGCGGGGCTGGTCGCCGCGCGGCTGTCGACGCTCGTCTTCCTCGGCCTGTCGATGACGGTCGCCACCCAGGTCAGCTCGCCCGCGTTCAAGGACATCATCACCGTGGTGATCAAGTGGGTGGCCGGACTCATGGGACCGATCGCGATCCCGTTCATGCTCGGCCTGCTCAAGTCGTTCCGCAGGTCCGGTCCGACGGCGGCGCTCACCAGCTGGGCGGCCGGGCTGCTCGCGTTCTTCTTCGTCAACTACGACCTGGACGGCTCGCAGAAGACCGATGTGGCCCTGCAGTGGCAGGTGTCGGTGCCGCTCGCGATCTCACTGGTCCTGTACGTCGTGGTCGGCCTGCTCAAACCGGAGGACACCCCGGGGCGGGACGCGCTGCTCGCGCTCGTCAACTCCGATGGGGACGGGCCGGGTTCGGGTCAGCCGACGATGTCGGGCTCGTCGTCCGCGGAGCCCGCGCCGGAGTCCGAGACCGAGTCCGCGCCAGAGCCGTCGTCGCCGCCGGTCGCCGGGTAGGCCGCGTCGCGGTGCGGGCCCCAGCGGTCCCACTCGACCTGCCCGTCCTCGTCGCGCTGCGGCGGACAGTGCTGGCCGTCGGCGTCCTCGCGCTCGTCCATCACCATGTCGTCGACGGCCTGCTGGGCGTCCCGGGCGTCGTACGGAGGGAGTTCGTCGCCGCGTGCCGAGGGGTCGGTGAAGGCGGGCTCGTCCTCGTTCTGGACGTACTGGGACTGCTCGGTGTCGTCGGAGGGGGCCGCGTGCGAGGATCCGGCGCCGGTACCGAGCAGCGCGAGAGCGATCAGCGGAGCCGTGAACCAGCGGGCCGCCAGGGGGCGGCGGCCGCACGCGGTGCGGGCGGAGGGAAACGGGGTCATGACGACGACACTGGCGAACCCCCTCGCGTGCGCGCGAGGGACACGCGGCATTTGAGCCATTCCTTCGTCCTTACGAGTGGTTTCAGCCCCTCGGGTAGCGCAGCAGCCAGCCCGCCGTGTTGACGGCGGGACCGTGCAGCGCGGGCCCCTGCGTCATCTCCATCGCGAAGTCGTCGGCGAGTTCGAGCAGCGTCGCGCGGCCTTCGAGCTGGGCGAGCCAGGCGGGCGGCAGCGCGGTCTCGCCGTGCATCGCGCCCAGCAGGCTGCCGCAGACGGTGCCGGTGGCGTCCGAAGGCCCGTCGTGGTTGACCGAGAGCAGCAGGCCGTGCCGGATGTCCTCGCCTACGAGCGCGCAGTACACGCCGATCGCGAGGGCCTCGGGCGCGCTGTGGCCGGTGCCGAGGGTGGCGACCAGGGCGGGGCTCGGCATGCCCTGGCGTACGGCCCCGAGCGCATGCTGGAGCGACTCGGTGACCCGCTGGTGCCCGGGGCGCACCGCGAGCTGGGCCAGGGTGCGCTGGACGGCGCCGTCCATGGACTCGCCCCGGGCGAGCCCGTGCACGATGACGGCGAGGGCGCCCGCCGCCAGGTAGGCCGCCGGGTCGCCATGGGTCTGGGCCGCGCACTCCACCGCCAGCTGGAGCACCAACTGCGGCTCCCAGCCCACCAGGAGCCCGAACGGCGCGGACCGGGTGAGGGCCGCGGGGTCGTCCGCGTTCGGGTTCTTGGGCTGGTCCAGGGTGCCCATGATGTCGTCGCCGAGCCCCACCAGACAGGCCTTGGCCGGGTCGCGGCGGGCGTAGAGCCACTCCTCGCGGGCCAGCCAGCCGTTGTCCTCGCGGCGCTCGTCGGGCCCCCAGTCGCGCTGGGTCGCGGCCCAGCGCAGATGCGCCCGGTGCACATCGGTGGGCGGGTGCCAGGCACCGGTGTCGCGGCGCACCTGGGCGCGTATGAGGCCGTCGACGGTGAACAGGGTGAGCTGGGTGGCCGCGCTCACCGCGCCGGGCCTGCCGTACACGGGGACGAGGTCGCCGAGCGCGTCCGGGCCGTACCGCTCGCGGATCTCGCCCAGTGCGAGGGCGGCGACGCCCGCGCCCAGCGTGTCCCCGATCGCCCCGCCCAGCAGAGCGCCCCGTACCCGGCTACGGAAGTCCTGCTGTTCGGCGCGACCCCAGACGGGTGCGGTGGCTCCGGCTGCTGCGCTCATGCCGCAGCACGGTACCTGAACGGATGCGCCCGTTTAAGAGGGCAGATTTGACCGGCCCGGTACGAGGGCCGATCACTCGCGGGGTGCCGGCCCGGGCTCGGGCCGGCCGGCCGGATAGCCGGGGTCGCCCTCGTCGGCGGGCAGCGGGCCGCGCGGGATGCCCCGGGCCGCGTCCGCCTCGGCGGCGCGCGCCAGGTCGGCGAGCGCGTCCCGCTCCCGGCCCTCGGCGCGGTGCAGCCGGGCCCGCTGCTCGTACGCCCACCGGTAACCCGGCACCAGCGTCACCGCCCGGTCCAGATCGGCGAGCGCCTCGGTGCGCCGGCCCAGCTCGGCGAGCGCCACCGCCCGGCTGCCGAACGCCCACGCGTACCCGGGGTCGAGCGCGAGGGCCCGCCCGTAGGCGGCGACGGCCTCCTCGTAGCGGGCCGCGAACCGGTAGACGTCACCGCGCTCCCCCAGCACCCACGCCCACGAAGGCGACAGCCGCTCGGCCCGGTCGAGGTCGGCGAGCGCGCCCTCGGTGTCCCCCAGCTGCCCCCGCACATGGGCCCGGCGCACCAGCGCCCAGCCGTAGTCGGGATCGATGAGGAGCGCCCGGTCGAAGTCCTCCAACGCCGCTACCGCACGCCCGAGTTGGGCGTGGGCCTGACCGCGGCTGCCGAGCGTGAGGGCGTCGGAGGGGTCGAGCACGAGGGCCCGGCAGAGCTCGGTGACCGCGTCCTCGTAACGGCCCGCGCGCCGGTGGGTCTCGCCGCGCTCGCGGGGCGCACGGGCGCGGCCGGGCTCCAGTTCTTCGAGCCGGTCGAGGTCCGCGAGGGCCGCCGCCCAGTCGCCGACCGCCCGGTACGCCACGGCCCGGCCGTGGTGGGCGTCGGCGCTGGACGCGTCCAGGGTGAGCGCGCGGCGGTAGTCGGCGAGGGACTCCTCGTACGCCTCGGTCCTGAAGTGACCCCAGGCGCGGGCGATGTGCACGGCGACCCGGTCCGCGTCGGTGAGTTCGGGACGGGCCAGCATCATGCCGAGGACGTCGACGCCGTGCCTGCGCTCGGCGGCGAGCGCGGTGAGGCAGGCGGCGCCCCACTTGCGCAGCGCCTCGCGGTTGCCGTCCTCGCCGGCCTCGGCGATCACGCGGGCCCAGCGGCGCGCGGTGACCGTGCCCTGGCGGCAGGCCTCGATGCCGTCGCGCAGCACGTCCTCGAACGCGCCGGCCGGGTCGGCGCACAGCCGGTGGTAGAGCTCCTCCAGGCGCGGCTCACGCCAGGCCTCGTCCCGCCAGCGTCCGCCGGAAGGGCCTTCGGCCGCGGCCCGCTCGCGCCCGTACCAGGCGGCGAGCCGCTCGTGCCCGGCCCGCCAGCGCTGCGGCGACGAGGTGCGCTGGAGGCGCTGCATCGGGGCGCGGACGACCTCGTGGTACTTGATGCGGCCGCCCTGGTCCCGCACGAACGGCAGGGAGCGCAGCCAGTCGAAGAGCCCGGCCGCGTCCCCGGTCACGGCCGCCCGGAAGACGTCCTCGTCGAGGCGGCGCGGGAGCGCGCCTTCGAGCGCGGCGGAGCGGCGCACCGGGTCGGGCTCCCACTTCAGGAACCGCTCCACCGCCGTGGCGCTGGGGTCACCGATGTCGCCCCGGGTCGCGGGACTGCTGCCGGCCAGGGTGCTCACCAGGACCGGCAGCCGCCCGGAGAGGCGCAGCACGTCACGGACCACCTCCTCCTCCAACACCCCTTTGGTGGCGAGAAGTTGGCGCGCCTCGTCCTCGGTGAAGGGTTCGAGCGGCAGGTCGATGGCGTAGTCCGTGGCGGCCGGCCAGCTCAGCGGGTCGGGCCGGCCCTGGCCGGACAGGGTGAGGACGGTGTTGGCGGGCAGCCCGCCGTACCGGTCGGTGGTGACCAGATCGCGCAGCCAGCCGTCGAGGAAGGCGCCGGTGCGCTCGTAGGTGTCGAAGAAGAGGGCGATCCACGGGACCTGGGCGGCCACCCGGCCGAGCTCCTCGACGAACACGGGGGTGAGCACGCGCAGCGGGTCGAGGACGAGCTGCACGTCCTCCTGGCGGCCGAGGCGCGCACTGAGCGCGGCCCTCAACCGCTCGGCGCCTTCGGCGAGTTGGGTCGCGTCCACGGTGGTCGCGAGCACCCCGACCCCGGGCACGAGCCCGATCCCGGCGAGGCTCGCCTGCGCGGCGACGACCGCCCCCGCGGAGGGCCCCGACCCGGTCCCGCCGCCCGCGCCGGCCGCCTCGGCCTCGTAGCGGCGCTGGCGGTAGGTGGCCAGAATGCGATCGAGCGCCTTGAGCGGCCACCCCTGCCGGGCGAACCGGGCACTGATCGCGCCCATGACCTCGGGGACGCCGTCCACGCTCTCGTCGGTGTAGGCGGTCAGCGCCCCGCGCTCGCCGGCCGCCTGCTCCAGCTCCCGGACGAGGAACGTCTTGCCGACCCCGGCGTTGCCGTGCACCCGGAACACGAACCGGTGCCGCTCGTCGTCGACGGGAATGTCGAAGTTGCGCCGGAACAGGGCGAGTTCGGTCCGTCGCCCCACGAACCCGGCGCGCTTGCGCCGCCGGATGAGCTCCTGCATCGAAGGCCGCACGCCCCCCACCTTTCCCCCCGTTCCCGCCGGCCGAGGCCGGGTCGCTCCCCACCTCGACCATATCGGGCGGCGGCGGACCCCACCTGTCCGAAATCAGCCTGGTCCGCGCCGCCCGACCGCGGTCCTCAGCTGTCCAACACCGGCAGCAGCTCCGGCAGATGACCGTCCGAGGTGTGCGCGGCCGACACCCGCTCCCGCGGGACCTCGCCGTACAGCGTGGTGCGCGGACGGGACGGCCGGCCCGCCGCGTCCGCGATGGCGACCAGGTCCTTGACGGAGCGGTAGGAGCCGTAACTGGAGCCTGCCATACGGGAGATGGTCTCCTCCATCAAGGTTCCGCCCAGGTCGTTGGCGCCCGAGCGCAGCATCTCGGCCGCGCCCTCCTGGCCCAGCTTCACCCAGCTGGTCTGGATGTTGGGGATGTGCGGGTGCAGGAGCAGGCGGGCCATGGCGGTCACCGCCCGGTTGTCGCGGGCGGTGGGGCCCGGGCGGGCGATGCCGGCCAGATACACCGGGGCGTTGGTGTGGATGAACGGCAGTGTCACGAACTCGGTGAATCCGCCGGTCTCCTGCTGGATGCGGGCCAGCGTGCGGAAGTGCCCCAGCCAGTGGCGGGGCTGGTCGACATGGCCGTACATCATCGTGGAGGAGGAGCGCAGGCCCAGCTCGTGGGCGGTCTTGACGACCTCGATCCAGGTGGCGGTCGGCAGTTTTCCCTTGGTGAGGATCCAGCGGACCTCGTCGTCCAGGATTTCGGCCGCCGTGCCCGGGATGGAGTCCAGACCGGACGCCTTCGCCTCGGTCAGCCACTCACGGATCGACATCCCGGTGCGGGTCGCGCCGTTGACGACCTCCATCGGCGAGAACGCGTGGACGTGCATGCCGGGCACGCGCTCCTTGACCGCCTTCGCGATGTCGAAGTAGGCGGTGCCGGGCAGGTCGGGGTGGATGCCGCCCTGCATGCAGACCTCGACCGCGCCGACGTCCCAGGCCTGTTCGGCCCGGTCGGCGACCTGCGAGAGCGAGAGCGTGTACGCGTCCGCGTCCGTGCGGCGCTGCGCGAAGGCGCAGAACCGGCAGCCGGTGTAGCAGACGTTGGTGAAGTTGATGTTCCGCGTGACGATGTACGTCACCTCGTCGCCCACCACCGACTTGCGGACGTCGTCCGCGACCTTGCACAGCGCGTCGAGGGCCGCGCCGTCGGCGTGCAGCAGCGCGAGCGCCTCGTCGTCGCTCAGCTTCGTCGGGTCGTCGGCGGCGACCGAAAGGGCCTGGCGCACGTCCGCGTCGATGCGCGAGGGCACCATGCCCGGGGCGGCCGCCTCGCGCAGCGCCGCCCAGTCGCCGTACACGGAGTCGAAGTCCTCGCGGCGGTCGCCGGTGCGGCCCTCGGTGTCGATGGTGCGGTGCAGATCGGTGCGGCCACTGGCGGCGAAGCCCTCGTCGGGCTCCTGCCAGGGCAGCCCGCGAACCTCTGCCTCCTCGTTCGCGAGGCCGGTCTCCGGGTCGGCGAGCGCGCGCAGGTGCGGCAGCAGCCGGGGGTCGAGCCACGGCTCGCCGCGCTGGACGAACTCCGGGTAGATGCACAGGCGTTCGCGCAGCGAGAACCCGGCCGCGCCGGACTTCTCGGCGAGCTCGTCGATGCGCGGCCAGGGCCGCTCGGGGTTGACGTGATCGATGGTGACCGGCGAGACCCCGCCCCAGTCGTCGATGCCCGCCCCGATCAGCCGGCCGTACTCGCCCGCGACCAGGTTCGGCGGCGCCTGGAGGCAGGCCGACGGGCCCATGATGTGCCGGGCGACGGCGACCGTGGCGACCAGGTCGTCGAGTTCGGCGTCGGGCATGCCGCGCATCGCCGTGTCCGGCTTGGCGCGGAAGTTCTGGATGATCAGTTCCTGGATGCCGTGGTACGAGCGCGCGATGCGGCGCAGCGCGAACAGCGAGTCGGCGCGCTCCTCGTACGTCTCGCCGATGCCGATGAGCAGCCCGCTGGTGAACGGCACCGACGAGCGGCCCGCGTCCTCCAACACCCGCAGCCGCACGGCCGGTTCCTTGTCCGGGGAGCCGTGGTGCGGGCCGCCGGGCTCGGACCACAGCCGGGTCGCGGTCGTCTCCAGCATCATGCCCATGGAGGGCGCGACGGGCTTGAGCCGCTGGAAGTCGGTCCACGAGAGCACCCCGGGGTTGAGGTGCGGAAGCAGGCCCGTCTCCTCCAGGATGCGGATCGCCATGGCCCGTACGTAGGCGATCGTGTCGTCGTATCCGTGCGCGTCGAGCCACTCGCGCGCCTCGGGCCAGCGGTCCTCGGGCTTGTCGCCGAGGGTGATCAGGGCTTCCTTGCAACCGAGTTCGGCGCCCTTGCGCGCGATGTCGAGCACCTCGTCGGGGGACATGAACATGCCGTGGCCGGCCCGGCGCAGCTTGCCGGGCACGGTGACGAAGGTGCAGTAGTGGCACTTGTCCCGGCACAGCCGGGTGAGCGGGATGAAGACGCTCTTGGAGTACGTGATGACGCCCGCCCGGCCGGCCGCTTCGAGTCCGGCGTCACGGACGCGGGCGGCGGAGGCGGTGAGGTCGTCGAGGTCGTCGCCGCGGGCCTGGAGCAGCACGGCCGCCTCGGCGACGTCGAGCGCCACCCCGTCCCTGGCGCGTTTCAGCGCGCGCCGCATCGAGTTGGCGGTCGGTGCGGCGGGGGGCCCGGGGGCCACGTCCGGTCCTTCTGCCTGCGGGGGCTGCGCACTGGAAGTCATCCTCCGAGGATACGAGCGCGCCCTCGCGGCGGGGCGCCCGGCGTCACGTCCGACCCTCCGGCACCAGGCAGGGGGCGTTTCCGGCCGATCCCCGCGAAAAGCCCTCAATACGCTGCGCGTTCGCCTGGATACTGGGAGTCGCTCCGGGCCCGAGCGGCGACACCCGTGCAACGACACCCGTGCAAGTCGACGAACTGGAGTGGGACCGACGTGACTTCAAAGGGAACGCAACCGGACGCCGTCATCAGCCTCTACCCGGAACTGGACGAAGGGGCGCTCGCGCAGATCGTCCGGGCGCTGCGCACCGGCGACACCTCGAAGCTCTCCCCCGCGCGGGCGGCGGAGGTCGCCGAGGCACGCGAGGTGGCGACGTTCCAGGACGGGGTGAGGGTGCCGGTCGGCGAAGGCGTGGAGCTGGACGCCGCGTTATGGCTGCACAACGGCGAAGGGCCGCACCCGCTGATCGTGATGCCCTCGCCGTGGGCCAAGCAGGGCTGGACCGTGTACGCGGTGCAGGCGATGCGCTTCGCCCGGCGCGGCTATCACGTACTGGCCTACACCGCGCGGGGCTTCGGCGAGTCCGGCGGCGAGGTCGAGGTGGCCGGCGAGGCCGACATCACCGACGGCATCAAGGCCCTCGACCACCTCATCGAGCAGACCTCGGGCGCGATCGGCCGCGTCGGCTTCCTCGGCGACTCCTACGGCTCCGGCATCAGCCAGCTGGTCGCCGCCGAGGACCCGCGGGTGCGGGCCGTGGTCGCGCTCAGCACCTGGGGCGATCTGGGCGAGGCGTTCTACGAGAACGGCACCCGGCACGTGGCCGCCGTGCGCACCCTGCTCGGCGCGGCCGCCACGGCCCGGCTCAGCGAGCGCACCCAGCAGGCGTTCGACGACGTCCTGGCCAACGAGAACGTCGAGGAGACGCTGCGGTGGGCGGCCGACCGCTCGCCGTTCCACCGCGTCGAGAAGCTGAATGAGCGTCAGGTCCCGGTGCTCTTCTCGCAGGCCTGGCACGAGACGCTGTTCCCGGGCAACCAGACCCTGAAGACGTTCAACGCGCTCAGCGGCCCCAAGCGGCTGCTGTGGTCGATCGGCGACCACTCGGGCCCCGAGATGACCGGCATCCTCGGCCTGCCCAACCGGATCTGGCAGGAGGCGCACCGCTGGTTCGACCAGCACCTCCTGGAGGCGGACGACGACGAGAGCGCGGCCGCCGCCTTCGACGAGACGTCCGGCGCCGAGGACCAGGTGGTCAGCGAGATCATGTGGGGCCGGGCCCTGGAGTCCCGGCCGACCTGGGACGCGGCCACCGGCACCCCCGAGCGCTTCTATCTGACCGGCCCCGCCGAGGGCGGCAAGGACGGCGGGCTCCTGGACAAGCCCACCAACGGCTGGCACACCACGTTCAGCACCGGCACCGACACCCCGGCCACGGTCGCCGACCAGATCCTGGTCACCGGCTACGCCGAGCTGGCCGGCCTGCCCAAGGCGTACCGCACCGGGAAGATCGACCGGAACGCGGCCGGGGTCTGGACGACCGCCCCGCTGCCCTCGCGCCAGCTGCTGCGGGGCGTACCGCGGCTGCGGCTCACGGTGGCGCCGAGCGCGGCGGACTCGACGTTCGTGGCGTACCTCTTCGACGTCAACGCGCTCGGGATCGCCCGCATCGTCACGCACGCCCCGTACACGCTCCTCGGGGCCGCCCCCGATGAGCCGGCCACCGTCGACATCGCGCTCCAGGTCACGGGGTACGACGTGAAGGCCGGGCACCGCCTGATGCTGGTCCTGGACTCGGTGGACCCGTTCTACGGCCCCGCCGCCGAGACCCCCGGCACGATCACGGTCACCTCGCCCGACGAGGACCCGTCGTACCTGGAGATCCCGCTGGGCTGAGCGCGGACCGGGGGCGGTCCCGCGCTCCGGGGCCGCCCCCGCCCCGCTCCCCGCCACGGACGCCGGGCCCTCTACAGGTACCGGGCGTACTCGTCGAGCACCTTCAGCACCGAGGCCTCGTCGGCGGACGGCAGTTGGAGCACGACCTCGTCGATGCCGAGGTCCGCGTAGTGCGCCAGCTTGCCGGCCTCCGGCAGGACCGCGTACGGGACGACCTGGAGGTCGGCCTCCGCGCGCCCGGCGTCCGCCCACACCTGTCGCAGCACGGGCAGCGACTCGCTCAGACCGCGCCCGCCGATGGGCAGCCAGCCGTCCGCGTACTCGGCGATGCCCGCGAACAGCTTCGGCCCCGCGGCCCCGCCGACCAGGGTGCGCGGCGCGCCGCCGCGGTGCGGCTTGGGGTAGGCGTACGAGGCCCTGACCGACCCGAACTCGCCTTCGTACGCGGTCGGTTCATCGGCCCACAGGGCGCGCATGAGCGCCATCCGGTCCCGGACGAGGTCGCGCCGGGTCGTCCACTCGACGCCGTGGTCGGCGGCCTCCTCCTTGTTCCAGCCGTAGCCGAGCCCGAGCGTGAAGCGCCCGCCGGACAGCTGGTCCAGGGTGGCGATCTGCTTGGCGAGGTCGATCGGGTCGTGCTGGGCGACCAGGGTGATCCCGGTGCCGAGACGCAGATCTTCGGTGACGGCCGAGGCCTGGCCGAGCGCGACGAACGGATCGAGGGTGCGCCCGTACTCCGCCGGCAGCTCCCCGCCCGCCGGGTAGGGGGTGGCCCGCTCGACCGGGATGTGGGTGTGCTCGGGCAGGTAGAGCCCTGCGAAGCCGCGCTGCTCCAGCTCGCGGGCGAGGCGGACGGGGGTGACGGTCTGGTCGGTCAGGAAGACGGTGACGGCGATGCGCATCGGCATACCTTCCGGTCGGTCTGCGGTGGGGATCACTTCCTATCCCCACCGCCGCGAGGCCGCAAGGGATGCCCCCGGCCGTGTCCGCGCGGCGCGTGAATCGGACACGGTCCCTCAACTCCAGGACTCCCGCTGTTCACGCGCGGGTACGACAGTGGGCAGGCACCCGGCAGGGGCGTACACCCCCCTCCCCCCTCTCGACCCGTTGGGAGCTCAGCTCATGACCGAGAACGGATCCGGATCCATCGGCAGACGCGGCCTCATCGTGACGGGCGCGGCCACCGCCCTCACCCTGGGAACCGTGAGCTTCGCGAGCGCGGCGCCGAGCGGTGGGGCCGCGGGCGGCCGCCCCGACGAGACCCGGGTGGTGCGCGGCACCCTCCCGGCCGGCTCGCCCGACTTCGTGTACCTCCCGGTCGAAGTTCCGCACGGAGTAAGGGAGTTGGCGGTCTCGTACGCGTACGAGAAGACCCCGGTACCGGCGGGCACCCAGGGCAACGCGCTCGACATCGGCATCTTCGACGAGCGGGGCACGGCCCTCGGCGGGGCCGGGTTCCGGGGCTGGTCGGGCGGAGCGCGCAGCGCGTTCTTCATCCGCGCCGACGACGCGACCCCGGGGTATCTGCGCGGCCCGGTGCGCGCCGGGACCTGGCACATCGCGCTCGGCCCCTACACGGTGGCCCCGCAGGGCCTGCCGTACACGGTGACGGTCACCCTGAAGTACGGCGAGCCCGGCACGACCCCGGCGCCGGTCTACCCGCCGGTCCGGGCCAAGGGCCGGGGCCGGGCCTGGTACCGGGGCGACTGCCATCTGCACTCGGTGCACTCGGACGGCGGGCGCACCCCGGCCGAGATCGCGGCGCTCGCGCGCGCGGCGGGCCTGGACTTCATCAACACCTCGGAGCACAACACGACGTCGGGCCACCGGGCCTGGCAGGGCCTGTGGGGCGACGACCTGCTGATCATGACGGGTGAGGAGATCACCACCCGCAACGGCCACGTGGTCGCCCTCGGCACCGAGCCCGGCCACTTCGTCGACTGGCGCTACCGGGCCCGGGACAACCGTTTCGGCCACTTCGCGCGCGAGGCCCGCGCGGCGGGCGGCCTGGTGGTCCCGGCCCACCCGCACGCCACCTGCGTCGGCTGCGGCTGGAAGTTCGGCTTCGGCGACGCGGACGCGGTGGAGGTGTGGAACGGCCCCTACACCCCCGACGACGAGGTCACCCTCCAGGAGTGGGACAACTCCCTTGCCGTGGCGGCCCGTTCGGGCAAGCCGTGGCTCCCGGCGATGGGCAACAGCGACGCCCACCGCGACCCCGACCGGGTCGGCGGCCCGCAGACGGTGGTGCTGGCCGAGGAGCTCTCCCGCGCGGCGATCCAGGCCGGTCTGAAGGCGGGCCGCTCCTACGTGGCCGAGTCCGCGGCGGTGTCGCTCTCGTTCTCGGTCTCCGGCGGCCACGGCCAGCACGCGGGCATCGGCGAACGCCTGCGGGCCCGCGCCGACGAGCCGGTGACGGCCCGCCTGGAGGTGACCGGCGCCCCCGGCTGCTCGGTGTCCTTCGTCACGGACCAGGGCACTCTGTACACCGCCCAGCTCCCCGCATCGGGCACGGGCACGGCCCAGTGGGAGACCACCCCCTCGTACGCCACCTACATCCGCGCCGAGGTCCGTCACGCCCCCGTGACACCGGGCCTGCCGGGCCCCCTGACGGCGTTCACGAACCCGGTGTTCCTGGTCGCGTCGTAGCCGTGCGGGGCGCGGGCGGTGCGCCCGCCCCCGCCCCGCATGGCCGTGTTCGTACCCGGGGGTCCCATTTGCAACCGAACGGCCCGCCCGGCACGGTAGGGGCATGATCTTCATCGCCGTCAGGTTCACCGTCCGCCCCGAGCACGCCGACAACTGGCTGACCATCGTCGACGACTTCACCCGTGCCACCCGCGCGGAGCCGGGCAACCTGTTCTACGACTGGTCGCGGAGCGTGGACGACCCCCACCAGTACACCCTGCTCGAAGCCTTCGCCGACGACGCCGCGGGAGCGGCGCACGTCGACTCCGACCACTTCCGGGCCGGGATGGAGTCGATGGCCGGTGCCATCGCCGCCACCCCGGACATCATCAACGTCCAGGTGCCCGGGCAGGGCTGGAACAAGATGGCCGAGCTCCAGCCCAAGTAGCCTCCGGGGAGCGGCTAGCCGGGCCAGACGATCGACTGCAGTTCGCTGTACGCGTGCAGCGCGTACGAGCCGACGTCGCGGCCCACCCCGCTCTTCTTGAAGCCGCCGAACGGCGCCTCCATGTTGCGGCCGATGGTGTTGACGCCGACCCCGCCCGCGCGCAGCCGGCGCGCGACGCGGAAGCCGCGGGCCACGTCCCCGGACCACACGTAGTCGAGCAGTCCGTAGTCACTGTCGTTGGCCAGCGCGACGCCCTCCTCCTCGTCGTCGAAGGGGATCACCACGACGACCGGGCCGAAGATCTCCTCGCGGGCCACCCGCATGTCGTTGGTGCAGTCCGCGAGGAGGGTGGGGGCCACATAGAAACCCCGGTCCAGTGGCGGGCGCTCTCCGCCCGCCACGACCGTCGCCCCCTCCTTGCGGCCCAGCTCCACATAGGACTCCACGCGGTCGCGGTGCGCGGCCGAGATCACCGGGCCGACCACCGTGTCCCGCGCGGTCGGCTCGCCGACCTTCAGGTACCCCGCATACCCCGCCAGCTTCTCCACCAGCCGGTCGTGCACACCCCGCTGCACCAGGACCCGGGTCGGGGCGGTGCAGATCTGGCCGCTGTAGAAGGAGAAGGTGGTGCCGATGCCCATGACCGCCGAGTCGAGGTCGGCGTCGTCGAAGACGAGGGCCGCGCCCTTGCCGCCCAGCTCCATCAGCTGCCGTTTCATATGGCGCCCGCACACCTCGGCGATGCGCTGCCCCACGGCCGTGGAACCGGTGAAGGACACCATGTCGACGTCCGGCGAGTCGACCGCGGCCTCCCCCACCGCGGGCGAGGCTCCGGTGACCACGTTCACCACCCCGCGCGGCACCCCCGCCTCCGCCAGCGCCTCGGCCATCTTGAACACCGACAGCGGGTCCTGCGGGGCGGGCTTCACCACGACCGTGTTCCCCATGGCGAGCGCGGGCGCCACCTTGCCCGCCGGGTTGGCCCACGGGTTGTTGTACGAGGTGACACAGGTGACCACCCCCACCGGCTGACGCACGGCGAGCGCACCGAACACCCCGGCCCTGCCCATCGGCCCGGCCTCGTTGATCTGCGGCGCGAGCGGCTGCTCCACCGGCTCGAACGCGCCCTTGGCATAGCGCCGGAACCGCGAAACGCCCACCGCGACCTGCATGCCGCGGGCGGTGGCGGTGGTGGCGCCGGTCTCCGCGCGGGCGAGTTCGGCGTTGGCGACGAAGTCGCGCTGCATGAGGTCGGCGGCACGGTCCAGGATCGCGGCCCGCTCCTCGGGGCGCGTACGCGACCACGGGCCGAAGGCCTCCCGCGCGGCGGCGGCCGCTTGGTGGACCTGTTCCCGGCCCGCCTCGGGCGCGAGCCCGACGACCTCCTCGGTGGCCGGGTCGACGACGGGGTAGTGCCCCCCGTCGGGCGCCACCCACTCCCCACCGATGAACAACTTGCCCTCGGCCGACGTCACTTGGTGCTCACCGTCCTGGTGTCACGGCCCGAACGCAGCACCGTGCCCGGCACGGCCCCCGTCACCCGGTCGTCGCGGAGGGTCTCGACGCCGTTGACCCGGACCGAGACGACGCCGATGGCCTTGGAGTCGAGCCGGGGGCTGTCGCCCGGCAGGTCGTGCACGAGGGTGGCGGGCCCGGCCTCGATGCGCTCGGGGTCGAACAGGACGAGGTCGGCGTGGAAGCCCTCCTCGACCCGGCCGCGCTCGCGGAGCCCGAAGAGCCGGGCGGGATCGTCGGTGAGCATCTGCACGGCCCGCTCGACGGGCACGAGCTTGCGGCCCCGCAGACAGTCCCCGAGGAACCGCGTGGTGTACGGGGCGCCGCACATCCGGTCCAGGTGCGCCCCCGCGTCGGAGCCGCCGAGCAGCACGTCCTCGTGCTCCCAGGTCTCGCGTCGCAGCGCCCAGGTGGCGGGGTCGTTGTCGGTGGGCATGGGCCAAAGAACCGTCCGCAGGCGGTCGTTGGCGCAGATCTCCACGAGGCAGCGGAAGGGGTCGATCCCGCGCTCGGCGGCGATGTCCTGGACCACCCGACCGGAGAGCCCCTCGTTCTCGGCACTGTAGGTGTCGCCGATGACGTACCGCCCGAAGTCGGCGAGGCGGCGGAAGATCCCGGCCTCCTTGCTGTCGGCGCGGCGCAGCATCTCCGCCCGTACGTCCGCGTCGCGCAGCCTGTCGATGCGCTCGGGGACGGGCAGGGCGAGGATCTCTCCCCAGCCGGGGATCAGGTTGAGGGCGCAGAAGGTGCCGAGCGACATGTTCATCGGCGTGAGGATCGGCATCGTCAGGGCGACGATGCGGCCACCGGCCTTGCGGGCGCGCTCGCTCGGGATCAGCTGGCGCGGTACGCGTTCGGGTACGGCGGCGTCGATGGTGAGGACGTTCCAGTTGAGCGGGCGCCCGGCGGCGGCGCTCATCTCGACCAGCAGGTCGATCTCCTCGTCCGCGAACTGGTCGAGGCACCCGGCGACGATGGCTTCGAGCTGGGTCCCCTCGTGCTCCCCGACCGCCCTGCTGAGAGCCAGCAGTTCCTCCGGTGTGGCGTGCCGCGAGGCGACGGGCTTCCCGTCGCCGTCGGAGTGGGTGGAGGACTGGGTGGTGGACAGCCCCCAGGCCCCGGCGTCCATGGCGTCGTGGAGCAGCGCGAGCATGGCGTCCAGCTGCTCGGGGGTGGGCTGCCCGCCGACGGCGTCCGGACCCATGACGTGCCGGCGCAGGGCGCAGTGGCCGACCATGAAACCGGCGTTGACGGCGATCCGCCCGTCGAGCGAACGGAGGTACTCGTCGAAGCTGGCCCACCCCCAACTCACGCCCTCCTCAAGGGCCTTGAGGGCCATTCCCTCCACCTTGGACATCATGCGGCGGGTGTAGTCGGCGTCTTCGGGGCGCTCGGGGTTGAGCGGGGCGAGGGTGAATCCGCAGTTGCCCCCGGCGACGGTGGTGACGCCGTGGTTCATGGACGGGGTGGCGTACGGGTCCCAGAAGAGCTGGGCGTCGTAGTGGGTGTGCGGGTCGACGAACCCGGGGGCGAGCACGAGGCCGGTGGCGTCCTCGCTGCTCGTGGCCTCCTCGGTGACGGTGCCGGGCGCCGCGATGACGGCGATCCGGCCGCCCCGTATCCCCACGTCGGCGCGGCGGGCCGGGGCGCCGGTCCCGTCCACGAGGGTGGCGCCCTTGATCAGGTGGTCGAGCATGGGTTCCCTTTCTCGGTGGGTCCTGCCCCGGGGGTACGGGGTCCGCCCCCGGCCGGAGGCCGCCGCGAATGGCCTCCGGCCCGGGGCGGCTACGGGGCGGCGGTCCGGGAAGACACCGCCCCGCGCCTATCCCCTCCGGGGGGTGGGGTGCTGGGTACGCTTTTCGACCGCGAGCCGGCGGGCCCCTTCGCGCAGTTCCCCGCGCCCCTGAGCCTCTCCCCACCCCGCGGCTGCGGGCCGCGCGCAGCTGGTCACCAGCTGGCCGCGCCCCCTAAATCCGCCTTCATCCGCAGGCCGTGCCCGCTTCTCGCGCCGTTCCCCGCGCCCCTAAAAGCCTCGGTGCGGGGGCACCTACAGCCCGTCATGGGGGTCCCCCCTGGCCCTTGAGGCCTTGGGGGAGTTTGAGGACGAGCGCCGTTCAGGCGCGAACGGGGTCCGGGGCGGAGCCCCGAACGGGGGTGCAGGGGGCGGATCCCCCGCCCGGGGTTCGAGGGGCGGAGCCCCTCAGCGGGTCTGGGGCGCAGCCCCAGGGCTCAGCCGATACAACCCGCCGCACGGGATGGGGGTCCCCCCTGCTCATTAAGAGCTTGGGGGAGGGTGGGCAAACCCCCCGAAGGGCCGGGCCGCAGCCCGTTAAGAGGCTGCGCGGAAGCGGGACGTACGGTGCACCGGATCCGTATCGATCCGCGGAATCACATGCTCCCCGATCAACCGGATCGTCTGCATCGTGTCCTCGAACGGCACCCCGATCGGCAACCCGAACGAGAGCTGATCGGCCCCCGCCTGCTCCCACCGCTTGCACTGCGCGGTCACCTCGTCCGGATCGCCGCAGATCATCAGCTCCTCCGCGATGAGCAGCTCGATGATCTCCGCGTTGTACTCCGGCAGCAGCTCCGGCCACTCCGGAATCCCCTCCGGCCGGGGGAACGTGTCGTGGTAGCGGAACACCAGCGACTGGAGCCGGTTGAGGCCGCCCTCGACGGCGATCCGCACCGCCTCGTCGTGCGTCGGCGCACAGATCGCCGTGGACGTCACCATCACGTTGTCGTTGACGAAGTCACCGATCGGCTCCGCCTCCTGGATCGCCGTCTTGTACTGCTCCAGGACCCACTCCATGTCGGAGACCTTCTGCACGGAGAACCCGAGCACCCCCAGCCCCTTGCGCGCCGCCATGGCGTACGAGGGAGGCGACCCGGCCGCGTACCACATGGCCGGATGCGACTTCCCGTACGGCTTGGGGAAGATCTTGCGCGGCGGGAGCGACCAGTGCTTGCCCTGGAACCCCGGGTACTCCTCCTGGAGCCACATCTTGGGGAACTCGGCGATGGTCTCTTCCCAGATCTCCTTGGTGTAGTTCATGTCGGTGACACCGGGTATGAACCCGAGGATCTCGTGGGAGCCCGCTCCCCGGCCGCTGCCGAACTCGAAGCGCCCCTCCGAGAGGTGGTCCAGCATGGCCACCTTCTCGGCGACCTTGACCGGGTGGTTGACCTGGGCGAGCGGATTGAAGATGCCCGAGCCGAGGTGGATGCGTTCGGTGGCGTGGGCGAGGTAGCCGAGGAAGACCTCGTTGGCCGAGAGGTGCGAGTACTCCTCCAGGAAGTGGTGCTCGGAGGCCCAGGCGTACTTGAAGCCGGACTTGTCGGCCTGGATGACGTACTTCGTCTCCTCCATCAGCGCCTTGTGCTCCGCCATGGGGTCGACCGCGGACCGTGCTGCCGGCACGTATCCCTGCACAAAGAGTCCGAATTCCAAGGGACTTCTCCTTCATGGGAATCACTTGTTTCTGACGCATCGTCAGATTGTGACGAGCTCGACTGTTCCACCGGCCGCGAGGGCCGTCAATACCTGACGCATTGTCAGACAGCGCCCCGGGGGGCCGGGCCCGGCCCGCCTCAGAAGAGCGAGACGCCGGCCAGCCAGCCCCCGTCGATGACGAACGGCTGGCCGGTGATGTACGAGGAGTCCCCGGCGGACAGGAACAGGGCGAGCGCCGCCACCTCCTCGGGCCTGCCCACCCGCCCGAGCGGCACCAGCTTGCGGTAGAGGCCGTCCAGGGCGGCCGAGGTCTCCGCGGCGTCCGCCGTCGGGTCCAGCTGGGCGGGGTTGGACATCGCGGTGTCGATGGCCCCCGGGCACACCGCGTTGACCCGTATCCCCAGATGTGCGAGTTCCATCGCGGCGACCCGGGTGAGTCCGAGGATGGCGTGCTTGGTCGCGGCGTACGTCCCCACCGCGCTCATGCCGGTCAGCGCCGTGTACGAGGCGGTGTTGACGATGGTGCCGCCGCCCGCCGCGCCGATCTCGGGG
Source organism: Streptomyces xanthochromogenes (assembly GCF_014650455.1). GTDB lineage: Bacteria > Actinomycetota > Actinomycetes > Streptomycetales > Streptomycetaceae > Streptomyces > Streptomyces xanthochromogenes. The sequence continues at coordinate 301,749 of NZ_BMUZ01000005.1, forward strand.
GCCACCGCCTTGATGCCGAGGAAGCAGCCGACCTGGTTGACCTGGACCACCTGCATGAACTCGTCGAGCGGGGTGTCGACGAGCGCGTTGAACCGCAGGATGCCGGCGTTGTTCACCAGACCGTCGATCTTCCCGAAGGCGTCCTTCGTGGTGGCGACGGCGGCCGCCCACTCCTCCTCCCGGCTCACGTCGAGGTGGACGAAGAGCGCGTTCCGCTCCCCCAGTTCCTTGGCCAGCGCCTCGCCCTGCCCGTCGAGCACATCGGCGACGACGACCTTGGCCCCCTCGGACACGAAGAGCCGGGCCTCCTGCTCGCCCTGGCCACGCGCGGCACCGGTGATGAAGACGACCCGACCATCGAGCTTGCCCATGCGGTCCTCCTGTTCGTCGAGGTGTACTGGACGTGCGTGAGGTGTGTGACCGGCCTGCTCAGTCGTTGAGGTGCGGGGCGACCTCGGCCCCGAACGCGCCCATCTGGTCGACGAGTTCGGGCCGCGAACGCGAACGGAAGCGCACCTGGATCTGGTCCACGCCCATCGCCCGGTAGGCGCGCAGCGACTCGGCGAGGACCTCCGGCTTGCCCGTGAGGGCGCGGCGCCCGGTGTCCCAGCCGGGGTCGCCGACGTACAGCACCTCGGTGATCGCGCCGACGGTGATCGGATCGACGATCCCGGCCTGCTCGCGCAGGGCCTTCAACTTGGCTATTTGAGAGGGGAGTTCACTTCTGGGATCGCCCTGCGGAAGCCAGCCGTCGCCGCGCAGGGCGGCCCTGCGAACGGCGGCGGGGGACGAGCCGCCCACCCAGATCGGCACCTGGCGCTGAGCGGGCCGGGGCCGCTGCCCGAGCCCCTCGAAGGCGAAGCGTTCACCCCGGAAGGAGGGGTACTCCTCGGGCCCGAGCGCGGCCCGGAGCGCATCGATGGTCTCGTCGAGGACGGGCCCCCGGCGCTCGAAGTCCGCCCCGACCGCCTCGAACTCCTCCCGTACGTGCCCGGCCCCGACCCCGAGGATCAGCCGTCCCCCGCTGAGGTGGTCCAGGGTCGCGTACTGCTTGGCGGTGACGAGCGGATGACGCAGCCCGACGACCGCGACGTGGCTCATCAGCAGGACCCGGTCCGTGATGCCCGCGAGGAAGGAGAGGGTGGCGACCGGGTCGTACCAGATGGTGCTCATGGGGCCCGCGAGCCGTCGCGGGACGCCGACGTGGTCGCAGCTCGCGAGGTAGGCGAAGCCGGCCCGGTCCGCGGCCCGGGCGATCTCCGCCAGGTCCTCCGGGCCGGCGTCGGCCTCCCATGCCTCCGCGTAGATGGTGCTCTGCGACTGGACCGGGAGCTGCATCCCGTACACCAGTCGCCCGTTCGGCAGTATCGGCACCGCGCGCCCGCCTCCACCCTGATCTGACGATCCGTCACCTGAGTTGGTGGCCCCATCGTCATAGCTGACGCATCGTCAGGCAAGGGTCGTGCGGGTCGCGGTGGATTCAGCAGGGCGGCGCGAGCGGTCCCGTCGCCGGTCCCGTCCGGAGGCAGCCGACCGCCTCGGTCCGGAACCGGATGCTGAGGAGCCGGTCGGGCGAGCCGGCACCGGCCCTGGTGACGAGGCCCGTCGTGGCCGAGCCGGTCAGGGCGGAGGCGACCTGGGCGGGCCGCGCCTTGGGATGGCCGGCCAGGTAGAGCGCCGCGGCACCGGCCGCGTGCGGTGCCGCCATGGACGTACCCGAGTCGGAGAGGCTCGCGGTGTCACTGCTGTTCCCGGCCGAGGTGATGAACTCCCCGGGGGCGAACAGGTCCAGCGCCGCACCGTAGTTGGAGAGACTGTCCCGGGCGTCACGCTCGTTGGTGGAGCCCACCGTGAGGGCCTCGCGGACCCGGGCCGGGGAGTGCAGGGAGGCGTCCTCGCCGTCGTTGCCCGCCGCGACGGTGTACGTCACCCCGGAGGCGATGGACTTCCGCACGGCCTGGTCGACCACCGCGTCCGCGCCGCCGCTGAGCGACATGTTGGCGACGGCCGGCTTGACCGCGTTCCGCGTCACCCAGTCGATGCCCGCGACGATCTGTTCGGTGGTGCCGGACGCGGAGTCGTCGAGCACCCGTACCGCCACGACCTTCGCCTTCTTGGCGACGCCGTACCGGCTGCCCGCGACGATGGCGGCGACATGGGTGCCGTGGCCGTTCCCGTCCTGGGCGGTGTTGTCGCGATCGACGGCGTCGTAGCCGTTGACGGCTCGGCCGCCGAAGTCCTGGTGGGTGATGCGGACTCCGGTGTCGATGACGTACGCGGTCACACCGGCTCCGGCGCTGCCCGGGTAGGCATAGCTCCGGTTCAGCGGGAGCTTGGCCTGGTCGATGCGGTCCAGACCCCATGAAGGCGGCCGGGCCTGCGTACCGGCGATGTGGAAGGTGCGGTTGGCGGAGACCGACGCGACCGCGGGGTCCCCGGCGAGCCGCTCGGCCTGCGGCCCGGATGCCTGGACCGAGTAGCCGTTGACGGCGTGGCTGTAGGTGCGCCTGATGGTCGCCCCGTACCGGCCGGCCACCGCGCGGCCCGCGGCGGAGTCGGCACGGGCGGCCGAATCCTTGAGGGTGACGATGTAGCTGCCGGGAACGGAGTCGGCGGCACCGGCCTTCGCCACGCGGCTCTGCCCGACGGGGGCGGCCGGGGCCGCGGCCGCGGTGACGGACGGCAGGTTCAGGGTGAACATGCCGAGGGCGGTCAGGCCCACGGCGACACGTCGCGCCCATGGCATGACGGGGTACCTCCTGGATCAGGGAACGGAAAGAGGGCGGGAGCCGCGGAGGACGGGACGCTGGCGGCGGGGCGTCACAGGCGGGACGAGCGGGGACGAGTACCGTTCCCCGGGACGGTTATTGACGCTCCGTCAAGTGTCGGTGACGTCCCTGCGCCGGTACGCCCACAGCCCGACGGCCGCGACCGCCGCCGCATACAGGAAGAACACTCCCGACGCGGCCGGCGTGGACAGATGGGAGCCGACCAGCGCCTGCGCGAAGGGCCGGTCGTCGGCCGCGTACGCCGAGACGTCGGTCAGCATGGCCCGGCCCGCCGCGAACGGCAGCCAGTCGCTCGCCCCGTCCAGACCCGGCAGACGCCCGAGCAGCATGCCTACGAGGCGCTCGCCGAGCAGCGGCCACAGGACCAGGAACAGGACGGCGACGACCCGGCTGCGCAGGACCACGGCCAAGGCCGTGCAGAGCACCGACCAGCAGGCCATCCATCCGACGAACCTCAGCGCCGGCGCCACGACTTCACTCCAGGCGGGCTGAGCGGCGCCGGCCACCGCCAGGGACACCGCACAGGAGACCGACCCGAGGAGCGCGCTCGCGGCCGCCGTGCCGGCGCCGGTGAGGCAGCCGACCAGGCACTTGGCCGCGTAGGCGGTGCCGCGGCCGTTCACGGCCAGCCAGGTGGTCCGCGCGGCTCCCGACACCAGGTCGGTCGAGACCGGCCCGGTCGCCAGCACCAGGGAGAAGAAGCACAAGGTCGGCACCTGCGTCGCCAGCGGGGACCACGCGATCGCGTCGGCCACCGCCACGGAACCGACCGCGTGCCGGGTGTCGAGGTCGAGCAGGACCGTGACGCCCAGGAGCAGGCTCAGCGCCGCCACCACACCGAGCAGGATCCAGGTCGAGCGCAACGCGCCCAGGTGGCGCGCTTCGTAGCGGCAGGCCCGGAAGAACGCCTCGACGGGCCCCACGGACGCCGGGGGCGTCAGCACGGGAGCGGTCATGGGATCGGCGGTCATGAGATCGTGAACTCCTCTTCGGCGATGCCCAGGTAGAAGTCCTCCAGCGAGGCCCGCTCCTCGTGCAGCCAGTACAGGGGCACCCCGGCCTGCAGCGCGAGCGTTCCGACGCGCACGCGGTCCAGTCCCGTGACGATCGCGCTCTGCTCGCCGGTCGGCGTCAGCCGACCGCCCCCATCGCCCAACGCTCTTGCCAACAGGGGCAGATCGGGCGCTTCGAGGGTCAGCGCACGCCGGGCGGCCGCACGCTCCATGACCTCCGCCATCGAGGCCTGTGCAACCACCCGTCCGCGGCTCAGCACCACCACCCGGTCGGCCAACTGCTGCATTTCGCCCAGGAGATGGCTGGACACCAGCACGGCACGGCCCAACGCCGCCTGCCCGCGAAGGAACTCGCGCAGCCACCGCAGGGAATGGGGATCGAGTCCATTGGCGGGCTCGTCGAGGACGAGTACGGGCGGATCGCCCAGGAGCGCCTGCGCGATGCCCGCGCGCTGCGCCATGCCCAGCGACAGCTCGCCGAGGCGCAGCCGGGCGGCGCCGGTCAGCCCGACGGTCTCCAGGAGTTCGTCGACGCGCCCGTCCGGCACCGCCGACCCGGCGGCCACCATGCGCAGATGCGCCCGCAGCCGGTGCCGAGGATGCCCCGCGACGCCTCCGAGCACCGCCCCGACCACGGTTCCGGGGGCGCCATGGGCGTACAGCGGGCGGCCGAGGAAGAGGGTGTGCCCCTCTCCCCGCACCAGACCCAGCATCACATGGATCGCCGTGGTCTTTCCCGCCCCGTTGGCGCCCACGAAACCGGTCACCTCACCTGCCCGCAGGTCGAGCGAGACACCGTCCAGGATGCGTTTGGAGCCAAAGGACCGGCCGAGGCCACGGGCCTCCACCAGCGGGTCGCCCTTCTTCACTGCGTGTTTCCTTCACCTGGCCGGGCGGGGCCGGCCGACGAGCCGAGAGGGTCCGGAAGGCAGCCGTACGTGGGCATCCGGATTCGGGTAGGGTTCCCTTGTGTTATCGCAAGGGGGAGGAAGTCTTCACGGGCGGCCTGAACAGGCGTGGAAACCGAAAGTCCGCCCGCGGACTTCTTCCCCCGATTACGTCATTCGCATTGCACGGCACAATGGGAGTGCCGTACGAATTCCGCACCTTGTTCGGCTATTGCCGCATAAGGGCGATCAACTGCCAGGCCAGTACGGCGTGGACAAGAACGCACATGCCCCATTGCGCGGGCCGGCGCGTTCTGTGGCGGAGCACCGCCGCCCACTCGACCGCCACCAGGACGACGGACAGCGCCCAGAGCACCCAGGAAATGACATTCCACGTGGTGGATGTCCGTTCCGTCAGAATGCCGATGGCCGCCAGCGGTGCCAGCGCCACCAGGGGTAGGGCCCAGGTGCCTCGCGCGGCGTTGCGGGGAGTCTTGACGTCGTTCATCCAGGACGCTCCGTCTCTGCTTGTGCGTCGGGGTGCCGGCCGGGTCCGTCGGGACGGACCCGGCCGGCACCCCGGCGGTCATCAGTGCAGGGCGTTGTAGATGTCGAGGATCGTCAGGCCCGGGCTGACGGCCGCGAGCGGGGCCTTCACCCACCAGGACAGGCCGTCGTACCACTTCTTGAAGTCGCTGTACTTGCCGCCGATGGCCTTGGCGAAGCCGCCGACCTTGCTGAAGGCCGCCTTGATGGCGGTCCACTTGCTGGCGGCCGTGAAGTCGCCGCTCGCGATCTGCTTCATCTCGGTCTGCTCGGCCGGCGAGAGGTGGGCCGCCAGCGGGCTCGCCAGCAGGGCGCTCGCGGCCTGCTGCGCCTCAGCCTGCTGGGTGACGGCGACCGCCCGGGGCGCGGCCGGGGCTTCGGAGGCCTGGGCCAGGCCGGCGGCCCCGCCGAGGGTGACGGCGGCGATGGCGGACACAGCGGCCATCCGCAGAGAGTTGCGGTTCATTCGATTCTTCCCTTGCGTCGTCGCAAGGGGGAGGAAGCCCCGACGGGCAACCTGAACAGGCGTGGAAACCGAAAGGTCCCCCCGGACTTCTTTCCCCCGATTACTTGGCGGTCGTTTCCCCGTGGTCAGGAGGTGCACGACGTGCCGGCGCCCGGCCTTTCGGTTCCGGACACGCCTGAACGTAACACGGGAAACGATCACTTGGCCATCGATCCCAGCCACGCAATTGGCAACCCTCGGGCACCCTCTGGGGTTTAGCGCCGGTAATGCGCCGGTCAAGCCCGGGCATCGTGACTCAATCCACAAGCGCGCGCCATCAACTGACGGCTCGTCATGCCGACATGCCGCTCGCTCGGTCTCAGCCGAGGAGTGCGTACACCGTGGAGGCCCGGGCGGCGGGCTCCTCCGCGCCCTCGGCGGTGAGGGTGATCTCGGCGAAGGCCATCCGGCGGCCGAGCTTGGTGACGCGGGCGTCGACGAGTACGTCCGCGCCGCTCAACGGGCGCTGAAAGGTGGTCGACTGCTGCACGGTCGTCATCGGCCCGTACGCCCCGCGGGCGCAGGCCACCGCGATGACGGTGGCGGTGTCGGCCGCGGCCATCAGCGCCTGACCGCTGATGCCCCCGCCGTCCCGCGCGAGCCGCCCGGACCAGGGCAGCCGCAGCACGGCGTGCCGCTCGCCCGTCTCCTCGACGGCCAGCCCGAGGTCGAGCACCCAGGGTGCGAAGTTGTCCGCGAGGACCTTCTCTGCTTCTGCAAGGGTCAGCGCCATGGGGACCATGGTGTCGGGGCCCGGGACAAATGTCAGCGCCGTCTCCCCACGGACCGCCCTGCCGGAGCCCACGCCCGCCCCGTCATGCTGGGGGCATGACCCTCCACACGGTGATCCTCTACGGCTGCGCGGCGGCCGTCGTGCTGCCCGGCGTACGGATCGTCCAGGCCGAGGCGGACGGCCGCCGCGTGAGCCCGGCCGCGTTGCTGCGCGTTCTGTGGCGGCGGCCGGTGCCGTGGACCGCGGCCGCCATGGTCGCCGTGATGACCGCGATGGCCGTCGTGCAGACGGCGGCCCCCTCCGTCGTGGACCACCTCCAGCGCGAGCCCGGCGCCCCCTGGTGGCGGGCGGTGACGGCCCTGCTCGTGCAGACGTCCGGCTGGGTCCAACTCGCTTTCAACCTGGCTGCGTTGATCGCCATCGCCCCGGTTGCCCAGCGCGTGCTCGGCCCGGTCCGGATGCCGCTGGTGTTCCTGGCGAGCGGGGTCGCCGCGCAGGCGGTGAGCATGGCCGGCTGGAGCCCCACGGGCGGCGGCGACTCGGTGGCCGTGTGCGGCCTGATCGGTGCCCTCTCGATCTCCCACGCCCGACACCCCGGCCCCGGCCCGACCCGCCTCCTCCTGATCCCGGCAGCGGGCCTGGTCCTGTGCGTACTGGGCAACAACCACGGCGTGGGGGTTCTGGCGGGGTTCGTGCTGGGGGCGGTACTTGCCGCCTGTGGCCGACCCGGCTATCGCCCCCTGCCGCCGCCGAAGACGTCTGTCGACGCCAACGCTCCTGTCCAAAGGCCTACTTGACGCCCCCGCCCCTCCCTGGCTCAAAACCTCTCGATCTGCTTCCCGTCCGGGATCTGGTAGCAACCGGACACGACCATCAAGCCCAGCGAGGGCGGGTTGTCCTTGGCATGGGCGCCGAGCTTGACGCTGACCTTCTTCTCGTCGTTGTCGGCCGTCAGACTGAGGTTCTTGTTCATACTCGTGTCCCGGCCGTACTCCACGACCTTCCAACCGTGCTGGGGCAGCTCCTGCTTCAAACGTTCCAGCACGCCTTCGAGCTCGGCGGTGGAGGTGGAAGCCGGGGTGAGGTCCCAGGGATGGAAGATGGAGAAGTACTTGTCGCGGTCCTTGCCGCCGCATTCCTTCACCCCGGGCTGGGTATTGGCCGTCCTTCCCTTGATGCCGATCAAGTCGTAGAGCTCGCTGGACACCTTCTCCATGGCATCGGCGGCGTCGCGGGAGGTACTGACGCCCGCGGAGGGGATCTCGTGGGAGTCGCGGGAGTCGCTCATGCTGCATCCAGTAAGGGTCGTGAGAACAAGGGACACGAGGAGCGCGGGGGCGCCCGACTTCATCTTCACCACGGGAGCCTCAATCGGTCGGGCCGGGAGGGGCCCCGGACGATTCTGTGACGTCGTCGTGCGGCCCGTTGCTACACCGGCCTGCCGCGCCACCCATGGGCAACGTCACCGCATGTGCTCCCAGTGCTTCGGCGGCGCCTTCAACTCCGCATCACCACCGCGTCCCGCCACGACATAGCCCTGGTTCAGGAGACTGGTGCTGTCGGCGTCCCAGTATTCACTGTGCCCGTGAACATTACCGGTGACCATCTGGTTGGCGCCGAACTCCTCGTCGCTGGGAATGATCCACGGACCGTCCCAGTCCGTTCCACCGTGACCGAAGCGGCCGATGTCCGGGACAGGATCACCATCGGCCTCCAAGTTCCAGACGTGTCCCTTGGGCACGTCCATTTGCTCTGCCTTGGGTACCTGGACACCGGGGCTGCCCGCGAGGATCACGTCGTCGGCATTCAAGGTTCCCTGCCGGGCGGCCGAGCCGATGAGGGTCGTGCCGTACGAGTGGCCGATCGCGGTGCGGTGCGGCTCCGAGTCGCCGGTGTGTGACGCGTCGAGGCCGTCCATGAACCGGTTGAACGCCGGGGCGCCGTCGTCGGCATAGTGGCTGAAGGGCGAGTCCTTGACGATGTCTTGCGGGGCGTCGTAGCCGAGCCAGGTGATCGTGGACACCGGCTGGCCGCCGGACTTTCCGTCGGCCACACGCCAGACGTTGCCCATCCGGTCGATGTCCCCACCGATGCTGCCCAGGTTCGCCGTGGTGCCGGGCACGTACACGGCCTGGTGAACAGCGGTGTCCGGGTTCCCGTTGGCGACGATCGCCCGACCGTTGCCCTCGGCGCTATAACCCAACAGGTAGGCCTCGGGCAGATCGTTCTGACCGACCGCGTCGAAGCGCTTCTGAATGCTTTCCATCCCCTTGAGCGAATTCGTGAGGTGCTCGTACCTCTCACCATGAGCCTTGTACCAGTCCATCCACTCATCGGTGTGTACCTTCGACGCGTACCCGCCCGCATTGATCCACGTCCACTCGTTGGCGGGCGGTTTCGGCATGGCGTCGAGCTCTGTCCGGTACTGGCCCCGGCTCTCGTCCAGAACAATGCGGTTGGCCTCGTCTCGGACTGTCGCGGGTACGCCGTCGAGCGCACCCACCACGTCCGGGTGGAGTGACGTCCAGGCCTGCTGCTGACCCGGGTCGAGCCCCTTCCACCAGGCCGCGTTGTCCTTCGGACTGCCGTCCTTCGGGGGCTGCGGCAACGAGTCCGAGTAGTGACGACCTGCCTCACGGACGCCCTCGCCGTCCTTCTGCACATCCGCCCAGTCCCCGTCGGACACCGTCAGGTCATCGTCCACCTTCAGTCCGCGCAGCTGCGGCGCCCACTTCTGGTCCGCGTCCGTGGCCTCCTTCAGGGCCTCCGCTATCCGGTTGGCGATGTCCTGGGCGATCGCGTAGTTCGGGTTGGGGTCGAAGTTGCCCGCCTGCCGTTGGAGCGCCCGGGCCTGTTCGGAAAGGGTGCCGTTCGCGGAGCCGGGCGCCGTGGGCGGGCCGCCCGGGTTCTGGCCGGCCGCCGGATACGACACCGAGCCGTTCGCGCCCACGGCGAACCTGTGCGCATCCGCGTCCGAGAGCGCCTGCTCCAGCTTGGTCTTCGCCGGGCGTACGTCCGCCGCGAAGGCGTTCAGGGCCGTGCCGATCAGACCGCACTCCACCTGGACGTAGTGGAAGTCCTTCGTCAGTTCCCGGAGTTGGGCGACCGCCGCGTCGGCCGCCTCGCCGTTCAGTGCGCCCCGCAGCTGCGGGGTGATCCGCTGCTCCAGTGCGTCCTTCGCCTGGGCGGCCATGTCGCTGGTGGTGCGGTACCCGAGAGCCGCCTCCTCGAACTCGTGCGGCTTGAGGGCCTTGAGTGCTTCCACGTCCACGACTCGGATCACCGCCCCTGTCCGCCGACTGCGGGGGTGTCCTCGTCATGCGTCTTGATCGCGTCGAAGAGGCCCAGCACCCCCTTGTCCGTCAGGAACAGGTCACTGCCCGCGCGCTCCAGGCCGCCCCCCAGCCGGCCACACCGGCCCGCGACCATGTCGAGGTAGGTCTTCCAGCTCTGGTAGAGGTCGGACTGGGCCGCCGCGCTCTCCACCCCGCCGCCGGTGACCAGGCCCTGCTGTCCCCGGTCCAGCGCGCCCTGTGCCCGTCGCACATCACCCGCGAGTCCCTCGACGGCGTTGCCCGCCGTCGTCCACGCGCTTCGGGAGCCCTTGACGTCCGGCGTCCCCGCGCCGCCCTGCCCCGCGCCGGCAAGCCGCATCGCCACCGCATCGCGCTTGAGCTGCGCCCACTCCTCCTCGAACGACCCCACGCCTGACTTCTCCCTCGCCCGCCCCGCCCCGATCATGGCCAGGCTAGGAGGAAGAGGGGCGGGCTCTCATGAGTACGCGTACTCAATCGGGAGGGCCGGCCCCGGCGGGGCGGCGTGCGGGCTCGGGGCGGGGTAGGGGCAACTGGGCGCTCGGCGCGAGACGTTCACGCGCCGGGCCACAGGCCATCGCCCGTGAGTCCCAGCAGTTCGATCGCGTTGCCCCGTACGATCCGGTCCACCACGTCCGGCGACAGGTGGCCCATCTGCGCCTCGCCGACCTCCTTGGACTTGGGCCACGTCGAGTCGGAGTGGGGGTAGTCGGTCTCGTACAGGACGTTGCCGACGCCCACCGCGTCCAGGTTCTTCAGGCCGAACGCGTCGTCGAAGAAGCAGCCGTACACGTGCTCCGCGAAGAGTTCGGACGGCGGACGGTGGACCTTGTCGGCCACCCCGCCCCACCCGCGGTTCTCCTCCCAGACCACGTCCGCGCGTTCCAGGATGTACGGAATCCAGCCGATCTGGCCCTCGGCGTACATGATCTTCAGGCGGGGGAAGCGCTCGAACTTGCCGCTCATCAGCCAGTCGACCATCGAGAAGCAGCAGTTGGCGAAGGTGATCGTGGAGCCGACCGCCGGCGGGGCGTCCGCCGAGGTGGAGGGCATGCGGCTGGAGGAGCCGATGTGCATGGCGATGACCGTGCCGGTCTCGTCGCAGGCGGCGAGGAAGGGGTCCCAGTCGTCGGTGTGGATGGAGGGCAGGCCGAGGTGCGGGGGTATCTCGGAGAAGGCCACCGCGCGCACCCCGCGGGCGGCGTTGCGGCGGACCTCGGCGGCGGCCAGCTCCGCGTCCCACAAAGGGATGAGCGTGAGCGGGATGAGGCGGCCGTGCGCCTCGGGGCCGCACCACTCGTCCACCATCCAGTCGTTGTAGGCCCGCACCGAGAGCAGCCCGAGTTCGCGGTCGCCGGCCTCGGTGAAGGTCTGGCCGCAGAAGCGGGGGAAGGTCGGGAAGCAGAGCGCGGACTGGACGTGGTTCACGTCCATGTCGGCGAGCCGGGCCGGGACGTCGTACGAGCCGGGGCGCATCTGCTCGTACGTGATGACCTCAAGCCTTATCTCGTCCCTGTCGTAGCCCACCGCCGTGTCCAGGCGGGTCAGCGGACGGTGCAGGTCCTCGTACACCCACCAGTCGCCGATCGGCCCGTCGTCGCCCTTGGCACCCATGACCGGAGCGAACTTGCCGCCCAGGAAGGTCATTTCCTTCAGGGGGGCCCGAACGATGCGCGGTCCGATGTCGCGGTACTTCGACGGGAGGCGGTCCCGCCAGACGTTGGGGGGCTCCACCGTGTGGTCGTCCACCGAGATGATCTTCGGGAAAGTCTCCATGTCGTTTACGGTAGACCTGATCTGACGATCCGTCAGCTAGTTGCGCGGCCCCTCCTGCCCCACCCCGGCCGCCACAACCGCCCGACGGGGCTTGCGATGAGTGTGCAGACCATGTGTCGAAGCCTTGTGCAGAGCATCACCCGTAGCTGACGCGACCCCTCCGGACAGGGCAGACTGGCGGGGAGCAATCCAGGAGTACGGGGGTACAGGGGGCAGCTATGGACCGTGACGGCGGGCCGCGCGTACCGGAGCAGCGCGCTCCGGTACCGCCGCCGCAGCACGCGACGGGGCGGCTCGGCGAGCAGGCACCCGAGCAGGGCCCGGAGGCCTCCGGCACCGGGCTCCGCTTCGGCGTGCTCGGACCCGTACGGGCCTGGCGGGGCGACCAGGCCCTGCCGTCCGGCTCCCCGCAGCAGCGCGCCCTGCTCGCCGCCCTGCTGCTGCGCGACGGCCGCACCGCCACCGCCGCCGAACTCATCGACGCCATCTGGGGCGAGGACCCGCCCTCGCAGGCGCTGGCCGCCATCCGCACGTACGCCTCCCGGCTGCGCAAGGTCCTCGACCCGGAGGTCCTGGTCAGCGAGTCCGGCGGCTACGCGATCCGGCCCGGGGCCGCCACCCTCGACATCACCGGGGCGCAGGAGCTCGCGACCGCCGCCGAGAAGGCGCGGGCCGGCGGCGAGAAGGGCCGCGCCCGCGATCTGCTGAACGCCGCGCTCGCGCACTGGGACGGCGAACCACTGGCCGGCGTGCCGGGCCCGTACGCCGAGAACCAGCGCACCCGGCTCGCCGAGTGGCGCCTCCAGCTGACCGAGGCGCGCCTCGACCTCGACCTGGAGGCGGGCTGCCACGCCGAGGCCGTCTCCGAACTGACCGCGCTCACCGCCGCCCACCCGCTGCGCGAGCGGCTGCGCGAACTGCTGATGCTGGCCCTGTACCGCAGCGGCCGCCAGGCCGAGGCCCTCGCCGTGTACGCGGACACCCGGCGGCTGCTCGCCGACGAACTCGGCGTCGATCCCCGGCCCGAGCTGGCCCGCCTCCAGCAGCGCATCCTGCGCGCCGACCAGGACCTGGCGCGCCCGCCCGCCGACGCGCCCGCGGCCGCCGCGCCCGCGCCGGTCCGCCCGGCCCAACTCCCCGCCTCCGTACCGGACTTCACGGGCCGTGCGGCCTTCGTGCGCGAACTCACCTCGCGGCTCGCGGGCGCCGAGACGACCGTGATGGCGGTCTCCGCGCTGGCCGGCATCGGCGGCGTCGGCAAGACCACCCTCGCCGTGCACGTGGCGCACGCGGCCCGCCCCTACTTCCCCGACGGCCAGCTCTACGTCGACCTCCAGGGCGCCGGCCAGCACTTCGCCGAGCCGGGCACCGTGCTCGGCGCGTTCCTGCGCGCGCTCGGCACCCCGGACTCGGCGATCCCCGAGTCGATGGAGGAACGGGCCGCGCTGTTCCGCTCCACCCTGGACGGCCGCCGGGTCCTGGTGCTGCTCGACAACGCCCGGGACGCGGCCCAGATCCGGCCGCTGCTTCCGGGCACGGCGGGCTGCGCCGCCCTGGTCACCAGCCGCATCCGCATGGTCGACCTGGTCGGCGCGCACCTCGTCGACCTGGACGTGATGTCCCCCGACGAGGCGCTCCAGCTGTTCACCAGGATCGTCGGCGAGGAGCGGGTGTCGGCCGAGCGCGAGGCCGCCCTGGACGTGGTGGCCGCCTGCGGTTTCCTGCCGCTCGCCATCCGCATCGCCGCGTCCCGGCTCGCCTCGCGCCGCACCTGGACGGTCTCCGTGCTCGCCGCCAAACTCGCCGACGAGCGCCGTCGCCTGGACGAGCTCCAGGCCGGCGACCTCGCGGTCAAGGCCACGTTCGAGCTCGGCTACGGCCATCTGGAGCCCGCCCAGTCCCGCGCCTTCCGGCTGCTCGGCCTGCCCGACGGGCCCGACATCTCGCTGGCCGCCGCGGCCGCCGTCCTCGACCTCCCCGAGCAGGAGACCGAGGACATCCTGGAATCACTGGTCGACACCTCCCTGGTGGAGTCGGCCGCGCCGGGCCGCTACCGCTACCACGACCTCGTACGCCTCTATGCGCGCTCCTGCGCCGAGCGCGACGACCTGCCGCCGGCGGAGCGCGAATCGGCCCTCTCGCGCCTGCTCGACTTCTATCTGGCGACGGCCTCGGGGGTGTACGCCCTGGAGCGCCCGGGCGACCGCCTCGTGGACCACCTGGAGCCCACCACCTACCGGGGGCTCTCCTTCGGCGACCGCCACCGCGCGCAGGACTGGCTGTACGCCGAGGCCGACCCGCTGCTCGCCTGCGTACGCCAGCTGTCGGGTCCGGCCACGCTGCGGCGTGCCGTCGACCTGCTGTACGCGGCGCTCGACCTCGGCGAGTCCGGCGCCAACTCGCGGCAGTACGAGGCGACCGCCGAGGCCGTCCGCGAGGCCGCGCGCACCCGGGGCGACACCCAGGCCGAGGGACGCGCGGTGATGACGCTCGCCAACGTGCACCAGCTGGCCGGCCGGTTCGAGCCCGCCGACCGCGAGGCCCAGGAGGCCATGCGCCTCGCCGGGCCCACGCACGATCCGCTGCCGCTGTGCTGGGCCTCCAACGCGCGCGGCATCATCGCGCTCTACCAGAACCGGCCCACCGACGGCGAAGGTCATCTGCTGCGCGCCATCGAGGCGTTCCGCGCCGACGCCAACCGGCCCGGCGAGGCCAGCGCGCTGTGCAACCTGTCCCGCATCCACCTGGCGATGGGCCGCACCGCGAGCGCGGTCACCCTCGCCCAGGAGGGCATCGACATCTACGACGCGATGGGCCACGAACTGCGCGGGGCCAACGGCCGTTACGCGCTGGGCCTCGCGCTCACCAAGAGCGGCCAGCTGCGCGCCGCGGCGGACCGGCTCCACGAGGCGCTGGCCGTCTTCCGCGACAGCCGCCAGCGGCTGTGGGAGGGCATGACGCTGTTCCGGCTCGCGGAGGTGGACCTCGCGGGCAGGCGGCCCGCGCAGGCGGCGGCCAACGCCGAGATGGCGCTCACGGTGCTGCGCGGCATCGGCGGGGAGTGGCGGCGCGGCAATGTGCTCACCGTGCTCGGCCAGGCCCTGGCCGGCATAGGGCACGCGGGCCGGGCGCAGGTCTGCTGGCGCGACGCGCTGGTCATCTTCGAGGAGCTCGGATCGCCGGAGGCGGTCCAGGTACGCGCTCTGCTCAGCCCCGTGGCGGCCGCATAACGCCCCTGGTCAGCACGTTCATTGAACGTTTATCGGGACCCGTCATTGTCTTACGTGTCGGCCCGCCGCGTCGGGGGGCGCGCAAGCCGACTGGAAGGCCGGACACCAACCTGTCGGCCCTGGCAAGTCCGTCCGGCCACCCTCGGGGGAGTGGCCGGACGGTTTCGCCTCTTCCATCAGGCAGCGTCATCAACGGGAGATGAGAAACATGGGCGACGTGAAGAAGAACGAGCCGCCGATCGTCACGCCGCAGGACCAGCACGCCACGGACGAGCCCGCCATCGCCACGCTCGACCAGCACGCCACCGGCACGCCGGTCGCCACGTTCGACCAGCACGCCACGGACGAGCCGGCGATCACCACCATGGACCAGCACGCCACCTCCGAGCCCTTCAAGGCGAAGGCCCAGTAGGGCCGCCCGAGCGGGGGACGGCCTCGGCGGCACGGAGGGGAGCCGCCGCGGCCGGGGGGAAATTTCGGGGGAACGACGCGGTGCGGATCCGCTGGGGGGCGGGTCGGCACGGCAACACAACGCGGTGCGGGCCCGCTGGGGGGGCGGGTCGGCACGGCAACACAACGCGGTGCGGGCCCGCTGGGGGTGGGTCCGCACCGCGGCACGTCAGGGCGTGGTGCGGCCGGGAGGTACGGTCACCGCCCCCGCAGCTCCCCCTTCACCACCTTCCCGCTCGCGTTGCGCGGGAGGCCGGCCACGAACTCGACCTCCCTCGGCACCTTGTAGTTGGCCATCTCGCGGCGGGACCAGGCGATCAGGTCGTCGGCCGTCAGGGGCGAGCCGGGGCGGCGGACGACATAGGCGCGGCCCACTTCGCCCAGGCGCGGGTCGGGGATGCCGATCACCGCCACATCGGCCACCTCCGGGTGCAGGCCGAGGAGTTGCTCGATCTCCGCCGGGTAGGCGTTGAAGCCGCCGACGATGAACATGTCCTTGATCCGGTCGGTGACGCGCAGGTTGCCGTCCTCGTCCAGGACGCCGATGTCCCCCGTGTGCAGCCAGCCGTCCGGGTCGATCGCCCGGGCCGTCTCCGCCGGGTCCTCGAAGTAGCCCCGCATGACGTTGAAGCCCCGCACCACGATCTCGCCGGGCTCGCCCGGTTCGGCCAGGACGCGGACCTCGGTGCCGGGTATCGCGCGGCCGGAGGTGGCGGCGATGACGCCCGCCGGGTCGCCGCGACGGCACATCGTGACGATGCCGCTCGCCTCGGACAGGCCGTACGCGGTCAGGACGGTGTGCACGCCCAGCTCGCCGCGCAGCCGCTCGACCAGACGCAGCGGCACCACCGCCGCCCCGGTCACCACCAGGCGCAGGGCGCTGAGGTCGTGCTGGTCGCGGGTGGGGTGGTCCAGGAGGGACTGGTGGAGGGTGGGCGGGCCCGGGAGCACGGAGATGCGCTCGGCGGCGATGTTGGCGAGCGCGGTGTCGACGTCGAACACCGGCTGCGGCACCATCGTCGCGCCCCGCATCAGACAGGCGATGATGCCCGCCTTGTAGCCGAAGGTGTGGAAGAACGGGTTCACGATCAGGTACCGGTCGCCCTCGCGCAGGCCCGCGAGCTCCGACCAGATCGCATAGCCGCGCAGTGTCTGGGCGTGGGTGATCACCGCGCCCTTGGGGCGGCCCGTGGTGCCCGAGGTGTAGACGATGTCGGAGGGCGCGTCCGGGGCGATGGCGTCCGCGCGAGCCGTCACCTCCGCACCCGAGACCCCCTCCCCGCCCGCCAGGAAGTCCTTCCAGGTACGGAAGTTGTCGGGGGCGTCGTCCGAGAGGACGACCACCTGCTCCAGGTGCGGGAGCGAGGGCAGCGGACCGGGACCCGTGCCCTCGGCGGTCGCGCGGCGCAGCGAGGCCACGTAGGAGGTGCCGAGGAAGGTGCCGGTCACGAACAGCAGCTTCGCGCGGCTGCTTTCGAGGACGTACGCCGCCTCCGCCCCCTTGAACCGGGTGTTCAGCGGGACCAGGACCGCTCCCGCGGTGACCGCGCCGAGCGCCGAGACGATCCAGTCACCGGTGTTGGGCGCCCAGATGGCGACCCGGTCGCCGGACTCGACACCGGCCGCGATACAGGCGGCGGCCGCGCGCTCCACCCGCTCCCCGAGCTCCGCGTACGAGAGGCGGCCGCGGCCCTCGACCACGGCCTCGCGCTCGCCGTGCCGGGCGGCGGCGCCGCGTACCAGCTTCGCGATCGTGCCCCACTCCAGGTCCCCGCGCATCGGAAAGCCCCCTCCGCCAGTAGCTGACTAACCGTCAGATTAGCTGTAGCCTCCTCCGCTGTCAGTACTGGTGACGCTCGTGGAGGTGGGGCCATGGCCACCCTGAAGGACGCGACAGCCATAGTCGGGATCGGGCAGACGCCGTTCGCCAAGCAACTGCCCGAGTCCGAGAAGACGTTGGCGTGCCGGGCGATCCTCGCCGCGCTCGACGACGCGGGCATCAGCCCGGCCGAGGTGGACGCGTTCGCCTCGTACACGATGGAGGAGACCGACGAGGTCGAGGTCGCCAAGGCCATCGGCGCGGGCGACGTGACCTTCTTCAGCAAGATCGGCTTCGGCGGGGGCGGCTCCTGCGCCACCGTCGGCCATCTCGCCTCCGCCATCGCCACCGGACAGGCGAGCGTGGGCGTGGCCTGGCGCTCCAGGAAGCGCGGCAGTGGCCCAAGACCCTGGAAGAACACGACCGTTCAGCTGCCGACCCCGGCCCAGTGGACCCGCCCCTTCGGCCTGCTCCGGCCCGCCGACGAGATCGGCATGCTGGCCCGCCGCTACCTCCACGAGTACGGCGCCACCCGCGACCACCTCTTCAACGTGGCCCTCGCCTGCCGCAACCGCGCCAACCAGAACCCGGCCGCGATGATGTACGAACGCCCGCTGACCCGCGAGATGTACATGACCTCGCGCTGGATCAGCGATCCGCTCTGCCTCTTCGACAACTGCCTGGAGACGGACGGGGCGTTGGCGTGCGTCGTCGTATCCGCCGAGCGGGCCCGCGACTGCCGGCAGAAGCCCGTGTACGTGCACTCCGCCGCCCAGGGCCTGCCCTCCCAGCACCACGGCATGGTCAACTACTGGAACGACGACCCGCTGACGGGACCTGCCTGGACCGCCGCCCGACACCTGTGGAAACAGGCCGACTTCGGTCCGGACGACGTCGATGTGGCGCAGATCTACGACGCGTTCACCCCGCTCATCCCGCTCTCCCTGGAGGGCTACGGCTTCTGCGGGCGCGGCGAGGGCGCCGCGTTCACCGAGGGCGGCTCCCTGGAGATCGGCGGCCGACTGCCCATCAACACCGGGGGCGGCGGCCTCAGCGAGGCCTATGTGCACGGCTTCAACCTCATCAACGAGGGCGTGAAACAGCTGCGCGGCGTCAGCACCGCCCAGGTCCCGAACGCCGCCACCTGCCTGGTCACCGCGGGTGAGGGAGTCCCCACCTCCGCCCTTCTGCTGAGGAGTTGAGAGATGCTGTCACCCGTTGTGGACGACGACGGCGCCCCGTTCTGGGAGTACGCGGCCCGAGGCGAACTCCGCGTCCAGGCCTGCGCCGCTCCCGACTGCGGCCGGCTCCGCTTCCCGCCCCGCCCCTGCTGCCCGCACTGCCAGTCCTTCGACAGCGAGTGGCGCCGGGTCTCGGGCCGCGGCCGCATCTGGTCGTACGTCTTCCCGCACCCTCCGCTGCTCCCCGACTACGCCGCCCAGGCCCCCTACAACGCCGTCGTCGTCGAGCTCGCCGAGGACCCGCTGATCCGGCTGGTCGGCAATGTGGTCGCCGACCCGGACGCGGCCCTGGACTCCGTCGAACCGTCCCGGCTGCGGATCGGCGCCCGGGTGCAGGTCGCGTTCACCGAGGTCGACGGGGTGACCGTGCCGCGCTGGCTCCTGGAGCGCGCGTGAGCGTCCTGGTGACCCGCGACAAGGAGACCGGCGTCGCGGTCGTCACCCTGAACCGGCCCGATCGCCTGAACGCGATCGACCTGCAAACGGTGAATCAACTCCGCCTGACATGGCGTGAGTTGAGGTTCGACGACAGCGTACGGGCCGTCGTTCTGACCGGCACAGGCGAGCGGGCGTTCTGCACCGGGATCGACCGCTCGGCCGAGGTGCCGCAGCCCCCGTCCCCGTACTCCACGGACGACCCGCTGATCGCGATCGGACCGAAGGCGAACGACCTGTGGAAACCGGTCGTCGCGGCCGTGCGCGGGATGGCCTGCGGCGGGGCGTTCTACCTCCTGGGCGAGGCCGAGTTCCTGATCGCCGCCGAGGACGCGGCGTTCTTCGACCCGCACACCACGTACGGCATGGTCAGCGCCTACGAGTCCATGTACCTCGCGCTGCGGATGCCGCACGGCGAGGCGGCCCGGCTCGCCCTGATGGGCACGGCCGAGCGGATGTCGGCACGGCGGGCGTACGAGATCGGCTTCGTGAGTGAAGTCACCGCCCCCGGAGGAGAGTTGACGGCCGCCGTGCGGTGCGCGGAGACCATGGCCTCGTTCCCGACCGAGGCCGTGCAGGGAACGGTGCGCTCGCTGTGGGCGGCGCGGGAGGCCACCCTCGCCCAGGCCCACTCCCGCGCCCCGGCCTTCGTGGCGCTCGGCAACCTGCCGCCGGAACGGCAGGCCGAACTGTTCGGCGCGCGCCGGTCGAAGGACTTCCGGGTGCGGTGAGGCGCGGATCGCCCACGGGTCCAGAGGCCCAGGGGTCCTGGAGCCCAAGACCCCTGGAGCCCACGGGGTGGGCTACGGGTGGGCGAACAGCCTCCCGTAGCCGAGGATGTCGTCCAGCGGGGCACCCGCCGCGCGCAGGGTCCCCCACAGCACGACCTGGTTCGCGGTGAGCACCGGCAGGCCGAGGGCGGTCTCCAGGGCCTCGATCACGCCGACGGCACGGAAGCCGTTCCCGCCGATCACCACCGCCTCCGCCGCGTCGGGCACATGGGCCACCACCCAGTCGTGCAGGGCCGCCGGCTCGATCCGGGTCTGGTCGCTGGGAAGGCCGCACGGGCCGGAGTGCACGACGTCCAGGCCGCAGTCCTCGTAGTAGCGCCGCCCCAGGCCGCTCAGCTCGGCGTCGAACCACGGCGGGTCCACGAGCGCGATCCGCCCGGCGCCCAGGACGCGCAGCGCCTCGACGGCGGCCGCACAGGTGGCGACCACCGGCAGGCCGTGCGCCCGCTCGCCGAGCCGGGCCACCATGTCCGCCTCGCCGCGCGGCCCGATGACGTACGAGGACGAGGTGAAGGCGAAGGCGATCGCCGCCACCGGCGCGTCGGCCAGCACCCCGGTCGCCTCGTCCACGTCCGGCGGCTCGGCGAAGGCCCGCACGGGGGCCAGCGGAATGGTGTCGTCCATGACGCCCCCGCGCCGGATCGCGCCGAACGGCACCCGGGCGGCGTGCAGCCCCACATCGGCCGGGACCATGGCGCGCAGCTCCGACTCGGGGCCGACATCGCCGTGCGGGGTGAGGATTCCGAGGCGGACGCGTACGTCCCACCCGTCGGGCTGCCACATCACACATTCCTCTCGGGGAACCGGCCGGGCCCCCACTGTGACAGCAGCGCCGCCCGGGCCGGGGCCCGGCGGCGCCCGTTGGCTAGGCCGTCGCCTGGACGGCGCAGCGGCTCACCCGGGAGGCGATCGCGGGCCTGCTCATCTTCACGTCGAGGCTCCGGGCGGCGTTGGAACCCAGGGTCACCGAGGTGGAGGCCTGGTCGACGGTGGCTCCGGCCGTGTCGTAGAAGGAGACCGTGACCCGGTAGCTGTGGCTGCCGCTGCCCGCGCCGGTGCTCACCCGCACCGTGGAGATGCCCTTCGTGTCCACCGAGGCGCAGGTGGTGACGGACGCGGTCGCGCCGGCCGTGGAGCCGGACGCGCCCCTGCTGGACGAACCGGTCGTGCTGCCCGTGGTGTTGTTGTAGCCGGAGCCGTAGCGGTTGCCGTTGTAGCCGCCGGTGCTGGTGCCGGAGCTGGTGCTGGTGGCGCCGCTGCCGTCCGTACTGCCACCACTGCTGCTACTACTACTGCTCGAACTTCCGTTGCTCTTGTGCGAGTTGGAGCAGCCGCCGCCCGAGCTGTGACTCGTCCCGTGACCGCCGTGCCGGGAGAACCCCGTCAGCGCGAGTGCCAGACCTGCCGCGATGGCGGCGCACTTCATCCCGCGACGTATCACCGTCGCACCCCCTCCGAAGACCGGCCGATACTTTAACAGCGCCTGACCAACCGATCCGGCCGATCAACCATCAGGCCCCGGAGCCGAGTTCGGCGATTCTCGGAGCCCTGGCCTTGGGGGAAT
Source organism: Streptomyces xanthochromogenes (assembly GCF_014650455.1). Taxonomy (GTDB): domain Bacteria; phylum Actinomycetota; class Actinomycetes; order Streptomycetales; family Streptomycetaceae; genus Streptomyces; species Streptomyces xanthochromogenes. Next base: position 322,842 of record NZ_BMUZ01000005.1, read on the forward strand.
CCAGGCTGAATCCCCGCGCATCGCCCAGCTCGTCACGGACAAATGCCGTGACCCGGTCGATCTCGGAGCGCAGGGCCGCATCCGGCTTCCCGAACGCCTGCCACACGATCTCCCCGCCCTCCACGTCGTACTCCCACAGCCCGACGATCCGCCCCCGGTCCACGATCGCGTGCGCCGGCAGATCGGGGCGCGCGTTCAGCGCCTTCTTCTGGAAGATCCGCTCGCCGTCCGCCGGGTCGAGCAGCCGGGGCAGGTCGCGGTGGAGCAGATGGATGCCGTCGATCCCCGCGAGCAGGGCGTACGCCGGCTTCGCCGGCCGTTCGTACGCGGCGAACTCCGCGCGCAGTGAACCGGGCAGCAGCAGCTCGCTGCCTGCGGCCACCGGCTCAAGGCCGAGGTCGGCGACCGCTGCCTTGGCGACGGCGGCGGTGAACCCGCTGAACCACCGGAAGTGCTGGAGGGAGGCGGGGGCAGCCCAGTCGAAATAGCGCCGGGCCAGCTCGGCGGAGGCCCGCTCGCGCGTCCACTCCGTCGTGTCGAGACCCCAGCGGACATAGCCGTAACGCTGTTGGTCCAAGCGGCCGTTGACCGGAACCCGCCGGATCGCGCCGCTCGCCTGCAGTCGGCCGAGGGCGAGCGGCAGCGGGGTGCCGAGGCTGCGCTTGCGGCCCTCCTCCCCCAGGTTCCGCACGGCGCCCCCCAGGGCGGTCTTGATCGCGGCCGGGTCGAGCGGGGTGTCACCGAGCACACCGACGACGGCCGCGCACAGCTCGTCGACCTCCTGGGCGGTGACTCCGAGATGCTTGGCAGCGGCCCGGATCTCGGCCTCCGGAGGACCGGCCGCGAGGGCGAGGCCGAGCGCGAAGTCCTGGGCGGGCAGCACATACGTACAACCCCGGGCGGAGGGCAGCTCGTGGAGGTCCAGCCGGGCGACCGCCTCGTCCACATCAACCCGGCTCGCGCCGCAGCGGGCGTACAGACCGAGGTAGGGAGCCGAGCCGCCCACCGAGCGCGCCCAGCCGGTGCGCGCGAGCACCTCGGCCGGGGCCCGCCCGGACAGCGCCCCGTCGAGCCCCTGCCGGTGCGCCCACCAGGCACGCAGCCGCGCGCCCTCCGCCGTCGTCCCGTCCACCGTCGCCTTCGTCATGTTCGTCAGTGTCGCGCGCGGCACTGACAACGGGCGATCGAGCCGGACCGTCCGCCGGGTAGCGGCGGGCGGGCGCCGGGCGTAGCGTCGGCAGCGAGAGCCGCTCTAGTGAGGAGGGCCGAGATGGCCCGCAACGTCTTCGGCTCGATCCTCGCTCTCATCGGAGCGACGGCCGCCGTCTGGAGCCCCTTCCGTGCCTGGTACGACGGCCGTCACGGGAGCACCTACCGCATCGACGAACTGTTCTCGGGCATCTCGGCCGACAAGGCCGCGGTGGCCGGCTCGGTGCTGCTCCCGCTCGCCTTCGCGGCGCTGGTGACCCTGGTGGGTCTGCTGCTGCGCTCCCGTGTGCTGGTCGCCGTCGCCGGTCTCGTCGTGCTCGGCTTCACCATCCTGTGGATGGTGCGGCAGGGGCAGGCGGCGGGCAGTCTGACGGTCGACTCGTCCGGGAAGGGCCTCGGCCAGGGCGTGGCGATGGCCCTGGGCGGCGGTGTGCTGCTGCTCCTGGCGGCGGCCCTGATGTCGGGGCGTCGCCGGACCGTACGGGAGCCGACCGGCTACGGGGTGCCGACCACGGACGCCGCGCAGCACCGCGCCCCCGCCGAGCACCGGCCCGAGCCGCCCGCCGAGGAGCGCCCCGCTTACGGGGGTCCCGGTTACGGAAGTCCCGCTCACGAAGGCCCGGATTCCCGGGGCCAGGGCCCCGCTCACCAGGGCGCCCCCTACGGGAACCCGCAGGGGCCGCCCGCTCACGGGGACCCGCACGAAGGCACCCGTGAGTTCCCGCGGTACGGGGCCACGGACGAGGAACCTCCCCGCGGGGGCCCGCGCGAAGACCCGGCCCCGGGCACCCGGCCGGGCCCGTACGAAGGCCCGCCCCGAGGCCCCTACGAGGGCCCGCACGGACCCCCGCCGCGCAACTGACAGGCGAGTACGCGGCGGTGGGTACGCGACGGACCGAGCGGCAGACCCTTCTGAGCGGCAGACCTTCGTCACTCCCGTACGCCGGTCACCACGTTCGCGTACAGCTCGTCGGACGTGACCAGGCGGGCCCTCAGGCCGCCCGCGGACACCGCTGCGAGGGCGCCGGGCACCTGCCGCTCGCTGGTCTCGGTGAGCAGCACGCCGCCCGGGGCCAGCCAGTCGGGGGCGGCGAGAGCGACCCGGCGCATGATGTCGAGCCCGTCCGAACCGCCGTCGAGGGCAACCAGGGGCTCGTGTTCGCGGGCTTCCGCGGGGAGCAGACCGACCTCGTCGGAGGGGACGTAGGGGACGTTCGCGGTGAGGATGTCGATCCGGCCGCGCAGCCCGGCGGGGAGCGCGGCGAAGAGGTCGCCCTCGTGGACCCGGCCCCCGAACGGGGCCACGTTGCGCCGGGCGCAGCGCACCGCGGCCGGTTCGATGTCGGCGGCGTGCAGCTCGGCCCCCGGCAGCGCCGCCGCGAGTGCCGCGCCGAGCGCGCCCGAACCGCAGCACAGGTCCACGACGACGAGTGGCCGGGAGGCGTCGGCGGCGGCGAGTGCCTGGTGCACCAGGAACTCGGTGCGGCGCCGCGGCACGAAGACCCCGGGGTCCACGGCCACCCTCAGGCCGTGGAACTCGGCCCAGCCCAGGACGTGTTCGAGCGGAAGGCCCGAGGCCCTGCGCTCCACCATCGAGGCGACCTCAGCGGGCCCGTCGGCCGTACCGAGTATCAACTCGGCCTCGTCCTCGGCGAACACGCACCCGGCGGCGCGCAGCCGGGACACGACGTCCGCCACGGAGACCGGCTCAACTGTCATACGGGACAAGCCCTTTCAACCCGTGCGGAAGCAACGCCCCGAAGGGCCTGCGGGACTGTGACATGTGCGGCGCCGCCGCGGGGCGCGACGGCGGACACCGGGGCACCTGCGGGGTGCGGGGCACTGTGCGAGAAGCCATCGACGGCCCGCGGCAGAAGAACAACGGGGCGCCCCCGCGCCTAACGGGCTCCGGCAGTGGCCGTCCCCTTCACCGCGTCCAGCGCGTACACACACCGGTCCTTGCTGCATGCGTAGACGACCCCGCTGCGGACCACGGGCGACCCGGTGATCTCACCCCCCGTGGCGAGCTTCCAGCGCAGCTGGCCCCCCGCCGCGTCCAGGGTGTACAGGCAGTGGTCGGCCGAGCCGAAGTGGATGCGGCCGTCGGCGACGACGGGCGTGCCCACGACCTCCCCGCCCGCGGCGAAGCGCCACTTGGGGGTCGAGGTGACCGCGTCCAGGGTGTACAGCGCGTTCCCGCTGCCCACGTGGACGTTGCCGTCGGCGACCAGGACCGGCTCGACGGAGTTGCGGGACTCGGTCGCGATGCGCCAGCGGTCCTTGCCGGTGGAGGCGTCCAGGGCGTACACCGTGCCGAGGTAGTCGGCGAGGTACACCCCGCCGCCCGCCACCGCGGGGCCGGGCGCGAACGTGGGCGGGCACAGGAAGACCGCGGGGGCCTCGAAGTGCCAGCGGACGCGCCCCGAGGCGACGTCGACGGCCAGGACCCGGGTGCCGGCCGACACGTAGACATAGCCGTCCTGCGCGGGCGCGACCCGGACCGGGACGCCGCCGCAGGAGGCCGCGTCGCCGACCGGGTAGGACCAGCGCTCGGCGCCGGTACGGGCGTCGAGCGCGCGCAGCCGCGCGTCCTGCCACACGTAGACCGTGCCGTCGTGGACGGCCGGGCCGGCCTCGGGGGTCTCGAAGTCGCTCTGGGCGCCGGAGAGCTCCCACAGCTTCTCGCCGTTCGCCGCCTCCCAGGCCTGTACGCCGCCACCGCGGGTACCGGTGACGATCGTGCCCCGGTCGGCCTTCAGGGAGTACACCCAGGCGTCCGCGGACAGCCGCCACAGCTCACCGCCGTCGCTCGCGTCCAGGGCGTACAGGCTGGGGCCGTCGGAGGCGTGGATGCGGCCTGCCTCGACGGCCATCGCCCAGGCGACGTCGCGCGTCTTGAACTGGCGGCGGCCGGTGCCCACGTCCAGGGCGTGCACCTCGAAGGACGTCACGTACAGGAGGTCGCCGGCGACGGCGGGGGTGCCCCACACGTCGTTCGACATCCGGAAGCGCCAGGGGCGCCAGCGGCCCGGGACCTCGGGCGGCTGGGCCGGCGGCGGCACGGGCGCGGCCTGGGTGCCGACGGCGGCGGCCGCGCCGGGCCTGCGCACCCAGCCGGTCGCGGAGCCGGCGTCCACGGCGACCCGGGACGCGTCGGCGGCCCGGGGGCCGGGACCGATCGGCACCTTCGCGCCGGGCAGCCGCACCGGCTCGTCGGTGCGGACGGGCGGATAGGTGACGGCGGAACCGGCGTGCCGGGCCGCGTACGGGGGATCGGCGGGGCGGGGCGGGGCGGGGTGGCCCGTGCGGCCGGAGCGCGGTGCCGGGTTCGGCGCGGGCTCGGCGGGCGGCAGGACGTGCATGCGGCCGCCGCCCCTGCGCTGTTCGATCATGGCGACCGAGCGCGGCGGCAGCCAGGCCGACGCGGTGCCGCTGTCGTCCGAGCCGGAGGCGAAGAGGTGCGGTGCGAGCTGGGCCTGGAGGTCTTCCGGCGAGGGGCGGTTGGGGTGCTCCATCTGCATGCAGGACTCGATGAGCGGGCGCAGCTCGTCCGGCAGGCCGGTGATGTCGGGGCCCTCGCGCAGCAGCATGAAGACGGTCTCGACGGGGTTGGCGCCGTGGAAGGGCGCGTGTCCGGTCGCGGCGAAGACGAGCGTCGAGCCGAGCGAGAACACGTCGGACGCGCCGGTGACGCTCCGGGAGTCCTTGGCCTGCTCGGGCGACATGTAGGCGGGGGTGCCCACCGCCACGTTCGTCATGGTCAGGCGGGTGTTGGAGACCCCGGACGCGATGCCGAAGTCGATCACCCGGGGCCCGTCCTCGACGACCAGGACGTTGGACGGCTTCAGGTCACGGTGGACCAGGCCCGCGCCGTGGATGGACTGGAGGGCCTCGGCGATGCCGGCCGCGAGCCAGCGCACGGCCTGGGCCGGCAGCGGCCCGCACTCATTCACTATTTCTTCGAGGGAGGGCGCCGGTACGTAGGCGGTGGCGAGCCACGGCACGGGGGCGCGCGGGTCGGCGTCGACGACGGCGGCCGTATAGAAGCCGCTGACCGCGCGGGCCGCCTCCACCTCGCGCGTGAAGCGGACCCGGAACAGCTGGTCCTCGGCGAGTTCGGTGCGCACCGTCTTGATGGCGACGCGGCGGCCCGACGCCGAGCGCGCCAGGTAGACGAGGCCCATGCCCCCGGCGCCGAGCCGGCCAAGGACCTCGAACGGGCCGATCCGCCTCGGGTCGTGCTGCGTCAGCTGCTCCACTTGCCTGCCACCTCCCCGTACGGGCCGTGCCTGAATGCGGCCCCGTGCAGCGTCTCACGCGGCACCCCGATTCTCCCTGCCGGAGGTGGCCGGTGGCCAACCCGGGTCGAGACCGGGAGGTCCCCGCCCCATCCGGGACACCTCGGACAGGCGCGCGGCTGTTTCGGGCGTCTTTACGCGCCCTGACCCTGCAGGACGGCGAAGGCGGCGCCCTGGTTGTCGGTGAGGACGGCCATCCGCCCGTACGGAATGTCGAAGGGAGGGGCGGTGACCCGGCCGCCGAGCCGGGTGCAGGCGGCGGCCGCGGCGTCGCAGTCCTCGACGCCGAAGTAGACGAGGAAGTGGTCGGGAAGCGCCGCGGGGAAGGCGTCCGACATCAGGCTGCGGCCGCCGATCGCGCTGTCGGGGCCCGGCTCGGTGCCGGGCAGCGACCAGGTGCGGAAGTCGGCGCCGATCTCGTCGGGGGCGCCCGGGTCGCCGCCGAGGTAGCCGAAGACGGACTCGTAGAACGCGTCGGCCTGGTCCTTGTCGCGGGTGTAGACCTCGGTCCAGCAGTACGAGCCGGGCGCGCGGGTCAGCTCGAAACCGGTGTGCCCCTCGCCCTGCCACAGGCCGAACACGGCGCCGCCCGGGTCGGCGGCGACCGCCAGGGTGCCGTGCGGCGGCACCGGCAGCGGGTCGGTGATCAGCCGGCCGCCGGCCTCGCGGATGCGGGCGGCGAGCGCGCGGGCGTCGGGGGTGGCGAGGTAGACGGTCCACGAGGTCGGCATCCGGCCGTCCCGCTTGGGCTGGAGGGCCGCGACGCGTCTGCCGTCCTTGTAGGCGCCGGTGTAGCGCCCGTGCCGCTCGGCGGTGTCCTCGTCGAAGACCCAGCCGAAGAGCTCCCCGTAGAACCGCTTGCCGGCCGCCAGGTCGGCCAGCGAGACATCGGCCCAGCACGGCGCGCCTTCCGGATATCCGCCCATATGCGCCTGTTTCCTTCCTGAGGTGCCCCGCCGTGGGACCGTCGTGGGACCGCGTCGCGGCCAAGCTAACGAGCCGGCACGTCCGGCGCGGACGCACAATTCGAACATATGGCCAGATTGCGGCGCGCGGCGGGGCATCCGGTCAAGTCCCGCACGGGTTGTCCACCAAAGTTGTCCACAGGGTGTTGATAACACCATTCGAGTGGCACGTCCGGTCCTGGAGGGCCCGGCCGGGGTTCCCGCGGGCCGACGACCAGCCGGGCGCGTACCGGCCACGGGCCGGGCGCATACCGGCCACGGACCGAGCCCGGACGGACCGCCGGACGATCGGGCGGCCGACCCCGCGGACGACCGGACGGACGGTCACGCGGGGCGACCGGTTCCCCGCGCTCATCGGCACATACCGCCCCCGGGCCCCCATTTGCACTCGGCCGAATCGCGCTCCGATCACCCCTCGGTAAGCTGACGGCATGACAGGACAAGTACGCACCGTCGACGGCCGCGTGGCCGGCCGACGCGGGCAGGCGACACGGCAGAAGCTGCTCGACTGCCTCAGTGAAATGCTCAGCTCGTCGCCGTACCGGGACGTCAAAGTCATCGACGTGGCCCGGAAGGCGGGCACTTCGCCCGCGACCTTCTACCAGTACTTCCCCGACGTCGAGGGGGCCGTTCTGGAGATCGCGGAGGAAATGGCCAAGGAGGGCGCCGGGTTGACCGCTCTGGTCGAGGGCCGCTCCTGGGTCGGGCGCGCGGGCTGGCAGACGGCGGAAGAACTCGTGGAGGGCTTCCTCGACTTCTGGCGCAAGAACGACGCCATCCTCAGGGTCGTCGACCTGGGCGCCGCCGAGGGCGACAAACGCTTCTACAAGATCCGCATGAAGATCCTGAACTCGGTCACCAACTCCCTTACGGACGCGGTCACCGAGCTCCAGGCCAAGAACAAGGTCGACAAGGACGTCAGCCCCGCGGCGATGGCGGGCTCGCTCGTCGCGATGCTCGCCTCGGTGGCCTCGCACCAGAAGGGCTTCCAGACCTGGGGCGTCAAGCAGGCCGAACTGAAGCCGAACCTGGCGCTGTTGGTCCACCTGGGCATCACGGGCAAGAAGCCGACCAAGTAGCCCCGAGCACGTCGGTCGATACCCAAGTCCTGTCGCGCCGACGGCGGTTCACCCCCAACCGGGGGCAACCGCCGTCGGCGTTCCCGTCCCGAGGGCCGAACGCGCCTCAGGCCCCGCGCCGCTCCAGCCGGAAGAGCCGTATCTCGCGCTCGATCCGGGACTGGTAAGTGGCGTACGGGGGCCAGAACTTGAGGGCCGCCTCCCAGACGGCCGCCCGCTCCTCCCCTTCGAGCAGCCGGGCCCGCACCGCTATGTCCCGGCCCTTCCAGCTGATCTCGGCGTCCGGATGCGCGAGCAGGTTCCCGGTCCACGCCGGATGCCCGGGCCGCCCGAAGTTGGACCCGATCAGCACCCATGAGGCGCCGCCCTCCTCCGGCATGCAGGCCAGCGGAGTGGTGCGCGGCAGGCCCGACTTGGCGCCGTACGCGGTCAGTACGACACCGGGCAGCATCTGTGCGCTGAGGATGACCCGGCCGCGGGTGAGGCGGTGCACCGCGCGGTCCATCGCGGGCACGAAGTGCGGGGCGATCCTGGCGAACGCCCGCGTCGAGGACACCTTCTGCATGAGCCGCACTCCGGGCGCGGGCCTGGCGGTCCCGGCACTCATGCCCGCACCTCGGGAGCGGCCGGGTCGAACAGGCCGGCCAGTTCGGCGGCGTGGCCGCGCAGCCGGTGCACCGGCCCGAAGAGCAGCTCGTCGGACGCGGCCCGCTTGAAGAAGAGGTGTGCCTCGTGCTCCCAGGTGAAGCCGATGCCGCCGTGCAGCTGGACGGCCTCGGACGCGGCCGCCCGCAGCGCTTCGAGCCCCTGGGCGAGCGCGAGCGCTCCCGCACCGGGGTCCCAGGCCGCGTAGTACGCCGCCGACCTGGCCGCCTGCACCTGGACGTACAGATCCGCGAGCCGGTGCTTCACCGCCTGGAACGACCCGATGGCCCGCCCGAACTGCTCCCGCTCCTTGACGTACGCGACCGTCCGCTCCAGCGCCTCGCCCGCCGCCCCGACGGCCTCGGCGGCGAGGCAGGCGGCGGCGGTGCGCCCGGTGGCACCGAGCGCGCCATGGACGTCGGCGGATGCGTCTCCGCCCAGCAACTCGCCTTCCACGTCCCGCAGTTGTACCCGCGCCTGGGTCCGGGTCTCGTCGAGGGTGGTACGCCGGGTGCGCCGCAGCCCGGCCGCCTCCGCGGACACCACGAAGAGGAGGGCGCGGCTGCGGGCGAAGCCTCCGGTGTGGGCGGCGACGAGCAGCAGCTGGGCGCTGTGCCCGTCGAGGACCTGGTCGGCCTCGCCGTACAGCCGCCAGGTTCCGTCCGGCATGCGTCTGCCCTGCACCCCGCCCGCCCGTCCGCCGCCGGCCCAGTCGCCGTCCTCGTTCGCCCCGGTGAGGCCGAGCGCGAGCGCGAGGCCGGTGCCGGGCACGGCGAGGGTGGCGGTCCGCTCGCCGCGGGCGATGAGCGGGAGCAGGGCCCGCTTCTGGGCTTCGGTGCCGAGGGCGGCGATGAGCGGAGCCGCGAGGACGGCGGTGGCGAGCAGCGGGGAGGGCAGCAGGGCCCGCCCGGTCTCCTCGCAGGCGAGGACGAGTTCGGCGGTGGTGCACCCCACTCCCCCGTACTCCTCGGGCAGCGCAAGTCCCGGCAGTCCGAGCTCGGCCGCGAGGCGTCCCCAGAGCGCCCCGTCGTGCCCGACGGGGGTGCGCACCGCGCTCTTCACGTCCTGCGGGCCGCAGTGCTTGGCGAGCAGTTCGTGCAGGGTGCGGCGGATCTCGTCCTGTTCCGCGGTGAAGGCGGCGTCCATCGGCGGTCTCCTCCCCCAGAGGCGAGGCCTCTGAACTGACGGTGCGTCATGTTAGGTGCGCGGACGCCAAATGCACAGGCTGTGCGCGGAGTTGCCGGGTAAGGAGCGCCAGCGTCCGTCACCCACTCCGGGAACCGCATATCTGATGTACCGTCAGATTCATGTCATCACCCTCAACGCGCCGCCCCCGCAAGGTCGCTGTGGTCGGGGTCGCGCTTTCCGACACGGGACGGGTGGACGAAGCCACCCCCTACGCCCTGCACGCCCAGGCCGCCCGGCGGGCGCTCGCGGACTCCGGGCTCGACCGGTCGGTCGTCGACGGGTTCGGCTCGGCGGGGCTCGGCACGCTGGCGCCGGTGGAGGTGGCGGAGTACCTGGGGCTCCGCCCGACCTGGGTCGACTCCACCACGGTCGGCGGCGCCACCTGGGAGGTCATGGCCGCGCACGCCGCCGACGCGATCGCGGCCGGGCACGCCAACGCGGTGCTGCTCGTGTACGGCTCGACCGCGCGCGCGGACATCAAGGCGGGGCGCCGCACCTCCAACCTGTCCTTCGGCGCGCGGGGCCCGCTCCAGTTCGAGGTGCCGTACGGACACACGCTGATCTCCAAGTACGCCATGGCAGCACGCCGGCACATGCACCAATACGGCACGACAGTCGAACAGTTGGCGGAAGTGGCGGTGCAGGCACGGGCGAACGCGGCGGCCAACTCGGACGCGATGTTCCGCGATCCGATCACGGTCGACGACGTGCTGTCGGGGCCGATGATCGCGGACCCGTTCACCAAGCTGCACTGCTGCATCCGCTCCGACGGGGGCTGCGCGGTACTGCTCGCGGCCGAGGACTACGTGCCGGACACCGCCAAGTCGCCGGTGTGGGTGCTGGGTTCGGGCACGGCGGTGTCGCACACGACGATGTCGGAGTGGGAGGACTTCACGGTGTCCCCGGCGGCGGTCTCCGGGCGCCTCGCCTTCGAACGGGCCGGGGTGGGCCCGGCGGACATCGACCTGGCCGAGATCTACGACGCGTTCACCTACATGACGCTCGTGACCCTGGAGGATCTCGGCTTCTGCGCCAAGGGGGAGGGCGGCCCGTTCGTGGAGAAGGGCCGTCTGCTGCGGACCGGCGAACTCCCGGTCAACACCGACGGCGGCGGCCTCTCGGCCTGTCACCCCGGGATGCGGGGCCTGTTCCTCCTGGTGGAAGCGGTGCGGCAGCTGCGCGGGGAGGCCGGGGCGGGCCAGGTGCGCAAGCCGGGAGGCCGTCTCCCGTCGCTGGCGGTGGCGTCGGGGACGGGGGGCTGGTTCTGTTCCTCCGGAACGGTGGTGCTGGGCCGCGCTTGAGGGCACCCGCCCCCTCCCGTCCGCCGTTCGGTTGCGGGCCCTGGAGGAGAAAGCGGAGGAGAAAACGGGTGGCGGGGTCCGGCCCGCGCGCCCAGGATCAACCCATGCGCCCGTACCTCACCACCCCCCGCCTGACCCTGCGCCCCTTCGCCGACACGGACGCCGACCTCGACCTGGTGGTCGACCTGGACAGCGACCCGGAAGTCATGCGCTACCTCACCGGGGGCCGCCCGATGACCCGCACCGAGATCCGCGCGGACTCCTTCGCACGGATGCTGCGGACGTATCCCGTGGGCGGGTTCTGGGCGACGCACCTGCGCGACACCGGCGAGTTCATCGGCTGGCACTGTCTGCGCCGCTTCGGCGACGCCCCACCCCGCTCGGCCGACCTCGGCTACCGGCTGCGCAAGTCCGCGTGGGGCCGCGGCTACGCCACGGAAGGCTCCCTCGCCCTCATCGAGAAGGGCTTCACCGAGCTGGGCCTCGACCGCATCACCGCGAACACCATGTACGTGAACGCCCCCTCCCGGAAGGTCATGGAGCGCTGCGGGCTGAGCTACGCGCGGACGTACTTCGAGGAGTGGGCGGAGCCGGTGGAGGGCGCCGAGCACGGCGAGGTGGAGTACGTACTGACGAAGGACGAGTGGTCCGGGACCGCGGGGCCAAGGCGGATCGGGAGGCCCACGGACCACCCGGACCAACCTGGGACTCCGGACCACCCGAACCACCCCGGGACCGGACGATGACCGGAGAATGACCGGTATGGAATTCCAGGACTTTCTGCACACCCTCCGCGTCTGGGACGTGGAGCTCCCGCACTTCGACCCGGCCGCCGCTCCCGCCGCCCCCCTCCCCCTCTTCCAGGAGTGGCTGATGCACGCGGCGCGGGCGGGCCAGCTGGAGCCGCACACGATGTCGCTCGCGACGGTCGACACCGAGGGCCGCCCGGACGTCCGCACGCTCATGCTGCACGACGCAGACGACGCCGGCTGGCACTTCGCCTCGCACTCCACCAGCGCGAAGGGCCACCAGCTGGCCGCCCGCCCCGTCGCCGCCCTCGGCTTCTACTGGCCCGCGGTGGGCCGCCAGGTCCGGCTGCGCGGAGCCGTCACCCCGGCATCCCCGGCCGCCTCGCAGGCCGACCTGCACGCCCGCTCCACGGGAGCCCTCGCGGCGGCACTGGTCGGCAGGATGAGCGAAGTCCTGGACGAGTACGGCCAGTTGGCGGCGGAGTCCGCGGCGGCCTGGGAGCGGGCAGAGGCGGACCCCGAGGCTCCGGTCCCCACCTGGACCCGGTACGTAATGGACCCCACGGAGGTCGAGTTCTTCCAGGGGGACGCCCGCCGCCGCCACGTACGCCTGCGCTATCGCCGCGAGGCCCCCACCGCCTGGACCCGCGAACTGCTCTGGCCGTGACCCGGAACGGACGGGACGGGTACGGTCACGGTCACCGCGGGGCGGGGCCGAACACCGGGACGCTCACACCGTCCTCGGGACCCGGACGGAACGTCACGTACAGCTCCATCCCGATCCGCAGTTCCGCCTCGGGGCAGCCGACGATCTCCGTCATCATCCGGGGGCCCTCGGCCAGGTCGACGACGGCGGCGACGTAAGGGACCCGGTCGCCGAACGGCGGCAGGTCGTTGCGGTGCACGACGGACCAGGTGTAGAGCGTGGCCCGGCCGCTCGCGGGACGCCAGTGCACGTCCTCGCTCCAGCAGTACGGGCAGAACTCGCGGGGGTAGTGGTGCGGGCGGTCGCAGGCCGCGCAGTGCCGGACGAGGAGGCGGCCCTCGGCGGCCGCCTCCCAGTACGGGCGGGTGAAGGCGTCGGCCTCCGGGGTGGCGGCAGTCATCGGAACAGTCCCATCGCGTCGTCCAGGGACCAGGTCTGCCACGACATCGCGCCGAGGGCGACCAGCGAGATGAGCGCCATCATCGCGTTCTGGCCCTGCTCGGCCCAGTCGTGGATCATCAGGACCAGGTACAGGAGGTTGAGGAGCAGCCCGCAGACGAGGGCGACCGGGGTCAGGAGTCCAGCCACCAGGCCTAGCCCCAGGGCGAGTTCGGCGTACACGACCACGTACGCCATCGTCTTCGGGCGGGGTTTGACCACGACGTCGAAGCCGCTGCGGACGGCGTTCCACTTGTGCTTGGCGGCAACGTCGGACGCCCAGGCGATGCCCGTGCCGCGCTCGAACCAGCCCTTCTTGTCCTTGTGGCGCCAGCTCTCCAGCCACCACAGGCCGAGGCCGATGCGCAGGACGGCGAGCCACTCGGCGCCGCTGAGCCAGATCGAGTCCACGTCGGGCGTCCTTCCCCGTGCATCCCGTTGCCACGCTTGATTTCTGACGGTACGTCAGTTCAGCGGATCCGGGGCGCATGCGCAAGAGGTGGGCGCATGGACGGGCTCGGGCGGGCGGGTGCGGGCCGGTATGGCCGGGTGCGGACGGGCATGGCCGGGCCGCGGGCACGAGGGGTGGCCGCACGGAGGCGTGATCAGATCGCAACCGATTCCGGTCTTGACCGAGACCCATCAAGTATTCACGCCGTTACGCTCAGCGTTCATGGTCGACACCACCACGCCCGCCAGCCCCGTCTATGTGATCGGCGCCGGTCCCGGCGGACTCGCGGTCGCCGCCGAGCTGCGCGCGCGGGGCGTGCGGGCGGTCGTGCTCGAGAAGTCCGACGCGGTCGGCGCTTCCTGGCGCCGCCACTACGACCGGCTGCACCTGCACACCACGCGCCGCCTGTCCGCACTGCCGGGACTGCGGATGCCGCGCCGGTTCGGGCGGTGGGTCTCGCGCGACGACGTGGTGCGCTATCTGGAGAAGTACGCCGATGTCCACGAGCTGGAGATCGTCACCGGGGTCGAGGTCGACCGGGTCGAGCGCGGGCCCGGCGGCGAGGGATGGGTGCTGTACGCGACCGGGGGCCGACGGCTCTCCACGCCGGCGGTGGTGGTCGCCACCGGGTTCAACCACACGCCGTACGTTCCCGCGTGGCCCGGCGCCGAGTCGTACGTGGGTGAGCTGCTGCACGCCGGCCAGTACCGCAACCCCGCCCCCTTCGTCGGGCGGGACGTGCTCGTCGTCGGGGCCGGGAACACCGGGGCGGAGATCGCGGCCGACCTCGCGGAGGGCGGGGCGGGGCGGGTACGGCTCGCGGTGCGGACACCGCCGCACATCCTCCGCCGGTCCACCGCGGGGTGGCCCGCGCAGGCCACCGGCATCCTGGTGCGCCGGCTTCCGGTACGCCTGGTGGACGCGGCGGCGTCGGTGACCGAACGGCTCTCCGTGCCGGACCTCTCCGCGTACGGCCTGCCGCGGCCGGCCAAGGGGCTGTACTCGCGGGCGCGGGAGGGTGCGATCCCGGTACAGGACGTGGGGCTGATCGACGCGGTGCGGAATGGTCGGGTCGAGCCGGTCGCGGCGGTCGAGTCCTTCGACGGCACCAAGGTCGTCCTCGCGGACGGCACGCGGGTCTCGCCCGAGGTGGTCGTCGCGGCGACGGGCTACCGCCGGGGCCTTGAGGGTCTCGTCGGCCACCTCGGGGTGCTGGACCAGCGGGGCCGGCCCCGGGTGCGGGGTGCGCGTACGGTGCCGGGGGCTTCGGGGCTGTACTTCACCGGGTTCACGAATCCGATCAGCGGGATGCTGCGCGAACTCCGCCTGGACGCGGCCCGCATCGCCCGCAGCCTCGCCCGCTGACCCCAAGCCCCGAGCCCCGAGCCCCGAGCCCCGAGACTCCGCCCCGGCCCCCTGACCCCGCGGGCAAACCCCGCCGCCGGGCGATCGGAATGCGCCAGGGGGGCGCCGCGGGGGTTTGGGAGGGGCCGGGTTCGGGGGAGGCCCAGCCCACACCCCCGGTCCCGCCCGCGCCGCAGGGTTCAGGCTTTGCCCGCAGAGCCATTCCTGACAGACCGTCAGTTCTGTAATCTGACTGTGCGTCAGCTGACATCGGCACGGCTCAGTCAGGCAGGCCAACGACCAGGAGCGGGCGGAACGATGCTTGGATCGACTCACGGCACCCTCACGACCGACTTCCGCGCGCGCGTGGTCGCCTGCGGCGAGCAGCCCGCCCCCGGCGCCGTCCACGGCAGAGCCGCGGGCGAGGGCGACCTCGACGTCAGCGGGCGCCCGCTGTACGCCGACGTACCGGACCTGGACCGCTTCTTCCGGCCCGAGTCCGTCGCCGTCGTCGGCGCCTCCGACGCCGAGGGCCGGCCCAACACCGGCATCACCCGCCAACTCCTGGACTGGGCGCGGCGCGTCGGCGCCCGCATCCATCCCGTCCACCCCACCCGGGACACCGTCTTCGGGCTGCCCTGCGTGGCATCCGTCGCGGACCTGCCCGAACAGGTCGACCTCGCCGTGCTCCTGGTCGGCGACCCGATCCCCGTCATCGAGGAACTCGCCGAGTCCAAGGTGAAGTTCGCCGTCGCCTTCGCCTCCGGCTTCGCCGAGACCGGCGAACAGGGCGCCGCCGCACAGGAGCGGCTCGCCTCCGCCGTCAAGCGGTCCGGCATCCGGCTGCTCGGCCCCAACACCAACCTCAACGCCTTCGAGCGCTTCCGGGACGACCTCGACGGGCCCGCCATCGCGCTGATCACCCAGTCCGGCCACCAGGGACGGCCCGTCTTCACGCTGCAGGAACTGGGCGTGCGGCTCTCGCACTGGGCACCCACCGGCAACGAGGCCGACCTGGAGACCTCCGACTTCATCTCCTACTTCGCCGAACGCCCCGAGGTCGGCGCCATCGCCTGCTACGTGGAGGGCCTCAAGGACGGCCGCGCCTTCCTGCTCGCCGCCGACCGCGCGGCCCGCGCCGGCGTCCCCGTGGTGGCCGTCAAGGTCGGCCGCACCGAGGCGGGCGCGCGCATGGCGGCCTCACACACCGGCAAGCTGACCGGCGCGGACGACGTCGTGGACGCCGCCATGCGCCAGTACGGCGTCATCCGCGTCGACGGGCTCGACCAACTCCAGGACACCGCAGCCCTGTTGGCCCGCGCCCGCACGCCGCGGGCGGACGGCGTCGTGGTGTATTCGATCTCCGGCGGCACCGGCGCGCACTTCTCCGATCTGGCCACCGCCGCCGGGCTGCGCCTGCCGCCCCTGTCCGCCGCCAAGCAGGCCGAACTCCACGAGTGGATACCGCCGTACCTCAACGTCGCCAACCCCGTCGACAACGGCGGCCACCCCGTCGGCGACTGGCGCGGCCGCAAGATCATCGACGCGATCCTCGCCGACCCGTCCGTCGGCGTCCTCATCTGTCCGATCACCGGCCCCTTCCCGCCCATGAGCGACAAGCTGGCCCAGGACCTGGTGGACGCGGCGGAACAGACGGACAAACTGGTGTGTGTGGTGTGGGGCTCCCCGCTCGGCACCGAGGCCGCCTATCGCGAGACGCTGCTCGGCTCGGACCGCGTCGCCACGTTCCGTACGTTCGCCAACTGCATCGGCGCCGTCAAGGCCTACCTCTCCCACCACCGGTTCACCACCGGCTACCGCTCCCCCTTCGACGAGGCACCCCGCGTGCCCTCCCCGTCCTTCCGCAAGGCACAGGCCCTGATGCGCCCGGGCCAGCAGCTCAGCGAGCACGCGGCGAAGCAGCTCCTTCGCGCGTACGGCATCCGGGTGCCGCGTGAGCAGCTCGTGACCAGTGCGGCGGCCGCCGTACGGGCGGCGGGGCTCGTCGGCTACCCCGTGGTCATGAAGGCCTCCGGCGCCCGCCTCGCCCACAAGACCGAACTCGGCCTGGTCAAGGTCGGGTTGACCTCGGCCAGTCAGATCCGGGACGCCTATCGCGAGCTCACGGACATCGCCCGGTACGAGGGTGTCGACCTCGACGGCATCCTGGTGTGCCAAATGGTCGAGCGGGGCGTCGAGATGGTGGTCGGCGTCGGGCACGACTCCCTGTTCGGGCCCACCGTGACCGTCGGCCTCGGCGGTGTCCTGGTCGAGGTGCTCGGCGACTCCGCCGTCCGCGTGCCCCCCTTCGGCGAGGGCCAGGCCAGGGACATGCTCGACGAGCTCCGGGGGCGGGCGCTGCTCGACGGCGTACGCGGCGGGCCCCCGCTGGACGTGGACGCCCTCGTCGAGGTCGTCCTGCGCGTCCAGCGCATGGCCCTCGAACTGGGCGACGAACTCTCCGAGCTGGACATCAACCCGATCATGGTGCTGCCGCGCGGCCAGGGCGCCGTCGCGCTCGACGCGCTCGCCATCTGCCGCTGACCCCCGTCGCCGCCACCACCGCCCCATCCCCCGCACGCTCCCCACGCCGCTGCCCTGGAGCCCCGCATGGACCCCCTGGACTCATTGGTACTGCACGCCACTGACAACGGCGTCTCATGGATCACGCTCAACCGCCCCGAGGCCATGAACGCGGTCACCTGGGACCAGCGGGAACGGATCATCGCGCTGCTCGGCGAAGCCTCCGCCGACCCCGCCGTACGGGCCGTCGTGATCACCGCCACCGGGCGGGGCTTCTGCGCGGGAGCCGACCTGCGGGGCGCCCCCGTGACACGGACCGACGCCGACGGCGAGCGCGTCACGGGCGACGTCGCCCGCACCATCCGGCAGGGCGCGCAGCGGCTCGTCACCGCCGTACTCGACTGCGAGAAGCCGGTGATCGCCGCGGTCAACGGCACCGCCGCCGGACTGGGCGCACATCTCGCGCTCGCCTGCGACCTGGTCCTGGCCGCGGAGTCCGCCCGGTTCATCGAGGTGTTCGTCCGCCGGGGCCTGGTGCCCGACGGCGGCGGCGCCTACCTGCTGCCCCGCCTGGTGGGGCCGCAGCGCGCGAAGGAGCTGATGTTCTTCGGCGACGCGCTGGCGGCGGCCGATGCCGAGCGGATGGGCCTGGTCAACCGGGTCGTCGCGGACACCGAACTCGCCGCCACCGCGAAGGAGTGGGCCGAGCGGCTCGCCGCCGGCCCGACGCGCGCGCTCGCCCTCACCAAACACCTGGTGAACGCCTCTCTGGACGCCGACCGCACCACCGCCCTCGCGGCCGAGGCCTGGGCCCAGGAGATCAACATGAGCACCCGGGACGCCAACGAGGGAGTGGCGAGCTTCGTCGAGCGCCGCACCCCCAAGTACCGCGGTCTGTAAGCTGGTTGGGGACCGGGCTGTCAGTCCGACCCGCCCTCGACCCTTCCTATCTGACAGACCGTCAGGTTCAATGTGTTGCGTGATGGGACACGCAGGGATGGCGGCCACCGTCGTCCGATACCTCAGGTCCGTCGGCGCCGCCACGGCTGCCGAGCCCGTCGAATTCCTGCCCCGGCCGGACCTCAGGGCCGTACGGGACGACGAGCGGGCGCCGGTCGATCCCGGCGAGTTCCGGCGGGTGCTCGGGGGGTTCGCGAGCGGGGTCACCGTCATCACCGCCGAGGACGTGGCCGGCCCCACCGGCTTCGCCTGCCAGTCCTTCGCCTCGCTCTCCCTCGACCCGCCCCTGGTCGCCTTCATGGTGGCCCGTACGTCGACGACCTGGCCCCGCATCGCCCGGGCCGGGGTCTTCTGCGTGAACGTCCTCGGCGCCGAACAGGGCTCGCTGTGCCGGGGGTTCGCGGTCAGCGGCGCCGACAAGTTCGCCGGTGTCGCCTACGACGCGGCACCCGCGACCGGCTCGCCGCGGCTCGACGGCGTACCGGCGTGGATCGACTGCCGCATCCACACCGTGCACACCGGCGGGGACCACCTCATCGTGGTCGGCCGCGTCGAGGCCCTGGGGGCCACCGACGACGCGGACCCGCTCCTCTTCCACCGCGGCAGGTTCGGCCGCTTCGGCGAGTGAGGCCGCCGACCGGTTCCGGTTCCAGATCCGGTTGCGGTTCCGTACGTCTCCGGGTCACCACGACCCGTCGGTGATCAGGCCCCCACTGCGGGTTTCCACGCGCAGAGTGCCCCGGTCGTCGTACACCGCGTGCCGCCAGTCCGCGAA
Organism: Streptomyces xanthochromogenes; assembly: GCF_014650455.1. Classification (GTDB taxonomy): domain Bacteria; phylum Actinomycetota; class Actinomycetes; order Streptomycetales; family Streptomycetaceae; genus Streptomyces; species Streptomyces xanthochromogenes. The sequence goes on from NZ_BMUZ01000005.1 coordinate 341,473, forward strand.
GACCTCGGCCACCCTGCGGCCCTGCCAGTCACTGGCGCCCGGCGGCGGCGCGAAGTTGACCGTCACCACGGCCCGTTCGGCCCCGCCGTGCCGCTCCTTGCGTACGCGTACCGCCACGATCGACGGCCACATCCCGTCATCGGCCTTGGTGAGGTGCTGGGAGTAGTAGTCGACGAAGTCCCGCGTCATGTCGAACCACCCGGCGGGAAGGCAGGGCACGGCGGTGCCGTCGGTGGGCGGACCGGGCGTCCCAGGATCAGCGTCCGTCGGAGGACCGGGCGTCCCGGGATCGGCATCCGTCGGAGGACCGGGCGTCCCAGGATCAGCGTCCGTCGGAGGACCGGGCGTCCCAGGATCAGCGTCCGTCGGAGGACCGGGCGTCCCAGGATCGGCATCCGTCGGAGGACCGGGGGTGCCGGGATCGGCATCCGTCGGCGCCTCGTCCGCGGAGGTCGTGTCGCCGCCGCACGCCCGCCCCGCCGTCGCGGACGGCTTCGCCGCCGGGGCCACGGACGCCGGGTCGCCCGGCCGGGCCGTTCCGCAGCCGGTCACGGCGGCGCACAGCAGGGCCGCGACCAGCGCGGCGCGCGGCACCGCACTCCGTACGCCCGTCGCACCGATGGCGTTCACGGCATCCCCCTCACCCCTGGGCGGAACCCGGGCCCCGTACGGGCCGCTCCCCCGCACAGGAAGAGGGGATCAGGCGGGGAGCGGTTCCCCCGCGGGGTCCCGGCGCCGGATGACCAGGGCCATCAGCGCGGCCGCCGCGCACATCGCGCCCGAGGCGTACCAGACGACGTCGTAGCTGCCGAAGACATCGCGGGCCACCCCGCCGAGGAAGGCGATGACGGCCGCGCCCACCTGGTGCGAGGCGAGCACCCAGCCGAAGACGATCGCGCTGTCCTCGCCATAGTGGTGTCGGCACAGGGCGATGGTCGGCGGCACGGTGGCCACCCAGTCGAGCCCGTAGAAGACGATGAAGAAGATCATCGGCGGGTGGACGGCCGGTGCGAGCAGCATCGGCAGGAAGAGCAGCGAGATGCCGCGCAGCGCGTAGTACGTGGCCAGCAGCCGGCGCGACTCGAAGCGGTCGGTGAGCCAGCCGGAGAAGATCGTGCCGACGACGTCGAAGACGCCGACCACCGCGAGCAGCCCCGCCGCGGCCGTGACCGGCATGCCGTGGTCGTGCGCGGCCGGTACGAAGTGCGTCTGGACCAAGCCGTTGGTGGAGGCGCCGCAGATCGCGAAGGTGCCCGCGAGCAGCCAGAACGGCCCGGTGCGGGCGGCCTTCACCAGGACGGTGAGGGTACGGCGGGCGGCCCCGGTGACCGGGGCGGGCTTGGGGACGTACGCGGTCGAGCCGTACGGCGCGAGGCCCACGTCCGCCGGGTGGTCGCGCAGGAGCAGCCAGACGAACGGGACGACGGCGAGGGCCGCCAGGGCCACGGTGACGGCCGCCGGGCGCCAGCCGTGTGCCTCGACCATCCAGGAAAGCAGCGGCAGGAAGATCAGCTGGCCGGAGGCGGAGGCCGCGGTCAGGACGCCGGTGACCAGGCCGCGGCGCTCGGTGAACCAGCGGTTGGTGACGGTCGCGGCGAACGCGAGGGCCATCGATCCGCTGCCCAGACCCACCAACAGGCCCCAGTACAGCATGAGTTGCCAGGCGGAGTGCATGAAGACGGTGAGCCCGGAGCCCACCGCGATCACGGTCAGGGCGACCGCGACGACCTTGCGGATGCCGAAGCGGTCCATGAGGGCGGCGGCGAAGGGCGCGGTCAGTCCGTACAGCGCGAGGTTCACCGAGACCGCGGCCCCGATCGTGCCGCGCGACCAGTGGAACTCGTTGTGCAGCGGTTCGATGAGGAGCCCGGGCAGCGAGCGGAAGGCCGCCGCACCGATGATCGTGACGAAGGCGACGGCCGCCACGTACCAGGCTCGGTGGATTCGGGGCGCGGCCTCGCGCTGCCGGGTGGGCCCGGCGGGCCGGTTCGTTGTCTGGGTCACGTCATCCAGGCTGGCCGGGGGCGGGCGATCGCACGAGTGGCCCGAAGGTCACCCTTCGCAGGGATCGGGCCACGGCTCGGACCGAATCCGGCGCAGGCGGCTGATCCCGGGGACCGCGAGCAGGACGAACGCGGCGATCGGCCCCATCCAGGCGCCAAGGGCGTGTCCGACGGAGGAGGCGGGCCAACCGGCCCCGAGCAGCCCGGCGGCGAGCGCGACCGGAACCATGCCGTCGCCGAACGGGGCGACCGTGCGGGCCGTGAAGAAGAGCCGGAAGCCGTGGTTCCAGAGGGCCGCCCCGGCGGGGGCCGCCTGCGACGGGACCCGCGTCCGGGGAGCGGCCGCGGGCACGGTTTCGTGGGTGGCCTCGGGAATGCCCTGGCCGATCGGGGACTTGTCCATCACAGGACGGCAGGTCTATCAGCTCCACCGGCTAGTGGTCTGTACCACCGGCCCCTTTGTCGCGGAGGGACGAGATGAACCCGGACCATGGACGTGACGGCACCCTTCCCCACCGGGTCGTGGTGCTCGCGCTCGACGGGCTGCTCCCCTTCGAACTGGGCATCCCCCAGCGGATCTTCGGCCGCGCCGCCGACCGCGTACGCGGTCCGCTGTACGAGGTGGTGACGTGCTCGGTGCGCCCGCCGGGCCCGGTGCGCACCGACGCGGACTTCGCGATCCTGGTCGAGAACGGGCCCGAGGCGCTGGCCACCGCCGATACGGTCGTCGTCCCCGCCTCGTACGAACTCGGCCCGGTCTTCGAGGAAGGCGTACTCACGCCCGAGCTCGCCGCGGCCCTCGCCCTGGTGCGACCCGGGACGCGCATGGTGTCCATCTGCACCGGCGGCTACGTCCTGGCGGCGGCCGGGTGCCTGGACGGCCGCCCCGCCGCCACGCACTGGGCCTCCGCCGAGCACTTCCAGCGGCTCTTTCCGGCCGTCGCGGTGGACCCGGAGGTCCTGTTCATCGACGACGGGGACGTACTGACCTCGGCCGGGGTGGCCGCCGGGATCGACCTCTGCCTGCACATCGTGCGCCGCGACCACGGGACGGCCGTCGCCAACGACGTGGCCCGGCGCACCGTCGTGCCGCCGCACCGCCCCGGCGGCCAGGCACAGTTCATCCAACGCCCGGTACCGGAGCCCCAGCTGGCCACCACCACGGCCGCCCGCGCCTGGGCCCTCGGCCGGCTGCACGAGCCGATCCAGCTGCGCGATCTGGCCGAGCAGGAGGCGATGTCGGTCCGCACCTTCACCCGCCGCTTCCGCGAGGAGGTCGGCCTGAGCCCCGGCCAGTGGCTGACCCAGCAACGCGTCGAGCACGCACGCCAGTTGCTCGAATCGAGCGACCTCTCGGTGGACGCGATAGCCCGCGCGGCGGGCTTCGGCACGCCGACCTCACTGCGCCAGCACCTCCAGGCGGCCCTGGGCGTCCCGCCGACCGCCTACCGCCGCGCGTTCCGGGCGGGAGCGTCAGGGTGAGACCGCGGCGACGGACGACGTCCGCACGAACACCGCCACCTCCAGGAACTCGTACAAAAGTTCGGCGCGGGACGGGCGATTCTGGAAGGATCTTCGGCAGACAGTTTCCGGAACCGGTCCGCCATGGGGCCGAAGAGCAGCAGGGAACGACGCCTTGAGACCCTTACGCCACTCCGCCGGGCGGCCCGCCGTCGCGCTGTCCGCCGCCGTACTCGCCCTCGGCGCGGGCCTGTTCGCCGCCCCTCCGGCCGCCGCCGCACCCGCCGGCCGAGCGGCCGTGACGGCACCTCGCACCGGGCCCGTCCTCCACGTCGCCTCGGCCGGCTCGCCCACGGCCGTCTTCGGTGACGTCGACGGGGACGCCGAGCCCGATGTCCTGCTGCCGGACAGCGCGGGCAACCTCCGCCAGGCCGGCCCGGGCGTGGACCCGTCCGTGCCGCAGAGCGCGGGGGCCGTGTCGGCGCCGGGCGGCCGGGGCTGGTCCGAGGTCCAGTACACGCATCGGGGGAGCCTCGGCTACTCCAACGTCGACGACCTGATCGCCCACGCCCCCGGAGGCCGGGGGCTCTCCGTACTTCGCAACGACGGCGGTGTCTTTGACCGGCAAAGCGGCATCAGCGTGACCAAGCCGTCCGCCTGCGTCCGGGCGGACTGGACCGAACTCACCTGCCCGGACGTCGGGTTCGGCGCGGACTGGTCCGCCGTCACCCAGGTCGTCGCCTTCGGCTCGCCGACCGGCGACAGCGGACAGACCACGGGCACCGGCTACTACGCTCTGCCCAGGACTTCACTGTTGTTCGTCGAGAACGGGCGGCTCTGGCTCGCTCTCGCCGGGGCCACGAACCAGGTCGACGACCCCGCGATCCTGCTGTCCGACAGCACTCGGTGGGGCGACTACGACCTGATCGCTCCCGGGCGGGCGAAGGGCACCGACTTCCCCACCCTGTGGGCACGGTCCCGGCAGGACGGCAGCCTGCACGCGTACGGCATCGGGGGCACCGCGGAGGCTCCCGACTTCAGCGCCTTCGCCGACCCCTCCCAGGGCCTGATCTCCGGCACCGTCGCCCCGGCGACGTACGCGCGCGTCGGCTCCGACGGGGACCTCACCGGTGACGGCATCCCCGATCTGTGGGCGGTCGACGCACAGCGGCAGCTCGTCGTGTGGAAGGGCACCGGCACGGCACCCGACCCGGCATCCGGCGTCCCGTACCCGACGGTCACCGGTGTGACCCCCACCGCCTGACACCGTCCGGCCCGCCACCTCGCGCAGGCGGCCGGCCGAGCGCCCTCGCCCCGCACGCACCTAGAAGGTCAACACCCCCCGGGCCACCCGCCCGTGGTGCAGGTCGTCCGCCGCCTTGGCGAAGTCCTCCACCGGGTAGGTCCGGGTGACCAGTTCGTCGAGGAGCAGGGTGCCCTTGCGGTACAGCTCGGCGTAGCGCGGAATGTCGTGCTGGGGGCGTGAACTGCCGTACCGGCAGCCCAGGATGGACTTGTCGAGGAACAGCGCGGCGGGCAGGAAGGACGCCTCCACGGTGGGCGCGGTCATGCCGAGGAGGATCGCCTGGCCGTGCCGGTCCAGGAGGTCGATGGCCGCGCGCACCAGGCCGGGGTGGCCCACGCACTCGAAGGCGTGGTCCGCGCCGGACGGCAGGATCTCGCGGACGCCGTCGGCCGAGGCCAGGAAGTGGGTCGCGCCGAACTGGCGGGCCAGCGGCTCCTTGGCCGGGTTGTTGTCGACGGCGACGATCACCGAGGCGCCCGCGATGCGCGCGCCCTGGATGACGTTGAGGCCGATGCCGCCGGTGCCGATGACCACGACCGTTTCGCCGATGTCCACCCTCGCCCGGTTGAGCACCGCGCCCACGCCGGTCAGGACCCCGCAGCCGATCAGCGCCGCCGAGGCCAACGGCACGTCCTGGGGGATCTTCACCGCTTGGACGGCCTTGACCAGGGTGCGTTCGGCGAACGCCGAGTTCGAGGCGAACTGGTACAGCGGGGACCCGTCCCGTGAGAACGGGCGGCCCGGCATCCCGATCGCCTTGCGGCACATCGTGGGCCGGCCCCGGTCGCACTCCGCGCAGGCCCCGCAGTTGGCGAGCGTGGACAGCGCGACGTGGTCACCCGGCACCACATGACCGACGCCCGCGCCCACCGCCTCCACCACGCCCGCGCCCTCGTGCCCGAGGACCACCGGCACGGGGAAGGGGATCGTGCCGTCGATGACGGACAGGTCGGAGTGGCACAGGCCCGCCGCCGCGACGGCCACGAGCACCTCCCCGGGGCCCGGGTCCCGTATCTCCAGATCGTCCACGACCTGGCTCTGCTTCCCGTCGAAAAGGACACCTCTCACGGAACACGGACCTCCCTCGGCAGGCCGAGCACGCGCTCGGCGATGATGGTGCGCTGGATCTCGTCCGAGCCGCCGTAGATCGTGTCGGCCCTGGCGAACAGGAACAGGTGCTGGAGCGGGTCGAGTTCGTACGGTCTCGACTCGTCCCAGTCGTACGGTCCGACGGCGGCGGCCGTGCCACGCACGGCCATCGCGAGCTCTCCGAGGCGCCGGTGCCACCCGCCCCACAGCAGCTTGGCCACGCTGGGCGCGCCCGCGTCCCCCGAACCGCCCAGCGTGCGCAGGGCGTTCCAGCGCATGACCTTCAGCTCGGCCCACTGCGCGACGAGGCGGGCGCGGAGGACCGGGTCGAGGGGATCGGCCCCGGCCCCGGGTGCCTGCCCGGACACTGCCTGGGCGACGACGTGCTCCAACTCAGCTGCGAATCCGACCTGTTGGGCCAGTGTGGATACCCCGCGCTCCAGGGCCAGCAGGCTCATCGCCACCTGCCATCCGTTGCCCTCTCCGCCGACGAGGTGCTCGGCACGGGCCTCGGCGCCGTCGAAGAACACCTCGTTGAACTCGCTGGTCCCCGTCATCTGCCGGATCGGGCGGACCTCGATCCTGCCGGGCTGGTCCATCGGCACGAGGAGGAACGAGAGCCCGTGGTGGCGCCGGGAGCCCTCCTCGGTGCGGGCGAGCACGAAGCACCACTGGGCCTCGTGGGCCAGCGAGGTCCAGATCTTCTGGCCCGTGATGCGGTACGTGTCGCCGTCGCGGCGGGCAACGGTACGGATGCCGGCCAGGTCGGAGCCGGCGCCGGGCTCGCTGTAGCCCTGGCACCACAGCTCCTCGCCACGGGCTATCGGGGGGAGGAAGCGGGCCTTCTGGGCGGGGGTGCCGTGGGCCAGGAGGGTCGGGGCGAGGAGGTTTTCGCCGATGTGGCCGGTGCGGGGCGGGGCCTTCGCGCGGGCGTATTCCTCGGCCCAGACGACCTGCTGGGTGAGGCCGGCGGACCGGTTCCCGTACGCCGTCTCCCCCCACCCGATGCCGATCCAGCCTCCTCGTCCCAACTCCCGCTCCCAGGTGCCCGGTTGCCCACCCCACGGAGTGTGCTGGGCGAGCCAGGCGCGGGCGTCCTCGCGGAACGCGGAGTCGGCGGGGCCGAAGCTGAAGTCCACGGTGACCCTCCGGGGGGTGAGGAATGCCGGGTGCGGTGCCGGTGCGGTGCGGTGCGGTGCGGTGCGGTGCGGTGCGGTGCGGTGTGCGGTGCGGTGCGGTGTGCGGTGCGGTGCGGTGCGGTGTGCGGTGTCGGGTGTGGACTGTGCGTGGCCGGTCGCGCAGTTCCCCGCGCCCCTAAAGGCTTCGGCGCTGGCCCGCATCAGGGCATTTCAGCCCGTCATGGGGGTCCCCCCTGGCCCTTGAGGCCTTGGGGGAGTTTGAGGACGAGCGCCCTCAAGGCGCGAACGGGGCCCGGGGCGGAGCCCCGGGGGGCGAGGAATGCGGTGTGCGGTGTGCGGTGTGCGGTGTGCCGTGTCGGGTGCGGACCGTGCGTGGCCGGTCGCGCAGTTCCCCGCGCCCCCAAGGGCCTTGGTGCCGGCCCGCATCGGCACTTCAGCCCGTCCGGGGGCCGGCCCTACGCGTTCGGGCGGGACGCGTCCGCGGCGGCCGCCGCCATCGCCTCCAGCTGGGCCAGGAGCGGCATGGGGTCCACCCCCACCGTCCCCGGCAGGAAGTCCGCGATCCTTTCCGGGGTCCAGGCCCCCTCCGCGTACCCCGCCCGGAGCTCCCGCGGTTGCGCCCACACCGCGATCTTCGGCCCCGCGATCGTGTACACCTGCCCGGTGATCCCCTCGTCCCGCGCCCGCGCGGACAGCAGGTACACCACGAGCGCCGCCACGTCCTCCGGCGAGCCGATCTCCTTCAGCTCCATGGGCACGTTCGCCGACATCCGGGTGCGGGCGACCGGCGCGACCGCGTTCGCCGTGACCCCGTACTTGTGCAGGCCGAGCGCCGCGCTGCGAACCAGCGAGATGATCCCCCCTTTGGCCGCGCTGTAGTTGGCCTGCGCCACGCTGCCCTGGTGGTTGCCGCTGGTGAAGCCGATCAGCGTGCCGGAGCCCTGCTTGCGCATGACCGCCGATGCCGCCCGGAACACGGTGAACGTGCCCTTCAGATGCGTGGCGACCACCGGGTCCCACTCCTCCTCGGACATGTTGAACAGCATCCGCTCGCGCAGGATGCCCGCGACGCACACCACCCCGTCGATCCGCCCGTACCGCGCGAGCGCCGTGTCGACGATGCGCTGGCCGCCCGCCATCGTCGAGATGTCGTCGGCGACGGCCACCGCCTCGCCGCCGGCCGCGACGATCTCCTTCACCACCGCGTCGGCGATCTCGCTGCTCGGCTCGCCGCCCTCGATCGAGACGCCGTAGTCGTTGACGACGACCTTGGCTCCCTCGGCGGCCGCGGCGAGCGCGACGGCCCGGCCGATGCCCCGCCCGGCCCCCGTCACGGCGATGACCTTGCCTGCCAAGAAGTTCCCCACGTCCGGCCCCTTCCCGCGGTTTCTGACGGACCGTTAGATTCTATGACCCGTCGGATGCTTCACCACAAGACCCCGGGAGGAACGGGTATGCCACTGCCGCCCGAGTTCCATGAAATCGCCAAACGCGTGAACAACTGGGGGCGTTGGGGGGCCGACGACGAGCGCGGCACGCTCAACCACATCAGCGACGAGGTCGTCCGCGAGGCGGCCGGCGAGATACGGTCCGGGCTCCGCGTCCCGCTCGCGCTGCCCCTCCAGCAGGACGGGGTGCAGACCGGGGTCATACCCGGGCGGGTCAATCCGCTGCACACCATGGTGCAGATCAACCAGGAGATCTTCGGCCCCGGCACCATCGCGTGCAGCGACGACGCGGTGACCTTCGGGCTCCAGGCCGCCACGCACTGGGACGCGCTGACCCACGTCTCGCACTCCGGGAGGATCTACAACGGCCGCCCCGCCGCCACCATCACCGCGCACGGCGGCGCCGAGTTCAGCGGCATCGACAAGCCCGGACACGTCGTCTCGCGCGGGGTCCTGCTCGACGTGGCCCGCGCCAAGGGCCTCGACCGCCTCGCGGGCGGCCACGCGGTCACCCCGGAAGACCTGGCCGAGGCCGAGGAGTTCGCCGGCGTCACCGTGCGCGCCGGGGACATCGTCCTCGTACGCACCGGCCAGATCCAGGTCTACCTGGCCGGGGACAAGCACGGCTACGGCTACCCGTCGCCGGGCCTGTCCGTACGGGCGCCCGAGTGGTTCCACACCCGGGACGTCGCGGCGGTCGCCAACGACACCCTGACCTTCGAGATCTTCCCGCCCGAGATCGAGGACCTGTGGCTGCCGGTGCACGCCCTGGACCTGGTGGAGATGGGCATGCTTCAGGGCCAGAACTGGAATCTGGAAGCCCTGTCCACCGCCTGCGCCGAGGCGTCCCGGTACACGTTCCTGCTCAGCGCCATGCCGGAGCCGTTCGTCGGCGGCACCGGCACCCCCGTCGCCCCGGTGGCCGTCCTCTAGGACGGGCCCGGGACTCAGGGGTGGCGGCCACGCATGCGCGCCCCGAGCGCGGCACCGTCGCCGCCACCCCGGCACCGGCGTACCGGCCCTGCCCCCCGGGTGCCCTGAGAGGAGCAGCGCCCTGGTGCTGCTGACGCCGTGCCGCGACCCGCACTCGCCGAGGCGTGCAGTTCCTCGGCGTCCCCTCGCGACGAATCGCTCATCCCAGAGTGATCAGGCGGCCACCAGGCGTCAACACCGCGTTAACCGTTCGCGGCTTATGCCGTATTTGTGACAGCGCGTGGGGGCTCATAGGCCCCGTTCCCGTACGCCCCGGTCGTGCGCCCGGAACACTCCTTGAGCCCCGAGTGATCCGAACGCTCCGGTGCGGACGGCCCGACGGGCGCGTCGCGGTCCACCTCGCACCAGATGGACTTGCCCGCACCCTCGGCCCGCCAGCCCCAGCGGTCGGCGAGCCCGTCGACGAGCTCCAGGCCGCGCCCGTTGGTGTCGTCGCCCTGCGCGTGCCGGGGTTTGGGGGGACAACAGCTGCGGTCGGCCACCTCGACCCGGACGGTGCCGCCCTCGGCCGGGCCGAGCAGCATCCGCAGCACCGCCGGACAGCCCGTGTGCACCACGGCGTTGGTGACGAGCTCCGAGATCAACAGGATCAAGGTCTCGGCGAGTGGCTCATCGAGCCCTATGCCGCAGCCGACCAGCCGCGAACGTGCCCACTTGCGGGCCCGGCCCACCTCGGCGGGATCCGGCCCGACCTCCAACTGAACCTGAAGCACCTGCACCGTTCACACCATCCGAACCGGCGGACACATCGCCTCGCGCCTCACAGGGACCACCATCGGGGTCACAGAACGTGATTCCCGTGGGAGACAGCATGGTTGACGTACAGTCACCGCAACAAGCGCTTCGGGCATATTCCAGCGCGAAGGAGTATGCGTGGTGCATACTGTGCGGCTCACCTTGCGAGAAACCGAACGGGAGCGCGTACGACGCCTCCGTGCGGCGCGAACGGCGTGCGTCCCGGGGCCCGGAGCCACCGCACTGGCAACACCGGGAGAACCGCTCCACACCACCACTCGCATCCCACGGAGAGTACCCGAGAGCGCCCCCGACTCCGGCTCGTGGCGAGTACGCCGGGCCGTCGATATCGACGCATAGTGACCACTGCCCGGTCGGCCCAACTCCCCCGTGCCGACCGGAAGGCCGCTCAGAGTGCCGCCGCCAGGACCTCGCACGCCTCCTTCGCCGACTGCCACTGCTCGGCCCGCACCCAGGCCCGTTTGAGGTGCAGGTGCACATCGGCCTCCCAGGTGAACCCCATCCCGCCGTGCACCTGGAGGCAGTCCCGCGCACCCCGCACGGCCGCCTCGTCGGCGAGCAGCTTGGCCCCGGCGATCTCTTCGGCGTCCCCCGTCACGGCCGCCGCGTACACGGCGGCCCGCGCCACCTCGGTCCGTACGAGCATGTCGGCGCAGAGGTGCTTGACCGCCTGGAAGGACCCCACGGGCCGCCCGAACTGCTCCCGCTCCTGGGCGTGTTGGACCGCCAGTTCGGTGCTGCGGGCCGCACTGCCGAGCTGTTCCGCCGCGGCCAGGAGAACGGCTTCGGGGTCCCCGGTCGTACGGCGTCCGCCGGTGCGGTGGAGGGGCGTCAGGGGGTCGACCGAGCGCAGCGGCGTCGCGCCCGAGGCATCGCCCTGTACGTGGTCGGCCTCCGCGAGCCAGCCGACCAGCCCGCCGTCGACGCGGGTCACGACCGTCTCGCCGCCCGCCGCGCCCTTCACCGCACCGGCCGCCAGATGGCTGGCCACCAGCGGGCCCGGCAGCAGCGCCCGGCCCGCCTCCTCGAAGAGCAGCACCGCCTCGGGGAGCCCGAGCCCGACCCCGCCCTCGCTCTCCGGCAGCCGCAGCGCGAAGAACCCGGCCTCCCCCAGGGCCCGCCACAGCGTCCGGTCGAGCTCGGGCCGGTCGACCGCCGCCCGCAGCGCGTCCCGGCCGAACCGCGCCGCGAGCAGCTCGCGCATGCCGGCCTTCAAAGCCCGCTGGTCGGAGGTGAGTTGGAAGTCCATCAGCGCCCCTTGGGCAGGCCGAGGATGCGCTCGGCGACGATGTTCCGCTGGATCTGCGAGGTGCCGGCGGCGATGGTGTACGACAGGGACGAGAGGCGGTCGAGGGTCAGGTCCCGGCCGAGGTCGAGCGCATCGGGGCCGAGGACACGGGCGGCGGTGTCGAACAGCTCCTGACGTGCGTGCGAATAGCGCAACTTGAAGACGGAGCCGCCGACGCCGGGCACCCCGCCGCCGCGCTGCGCCGCACTCACGTTCCACTGGGTGAGCCGCCACAGCGCAGTGAACTCGGCGTTCAGACGACCGAGTTGGCGCCGCAGGGCGTCGTCGTCCCAGCTTCCGTTCGCCTGGGCGGTCTTCGCGAGTTCGGCGAGGGTGCGACGGCAGGCCACCACTTCTCCCACGAAAGCGGTACCCCGTTCGAAGGACAGCGTCACCATGGTGACCCGCCAGCCGTCGTTCTCCGCGCCCACCCGGTTGGCGACGGGCACCCGGACCTCGTCCAGGAACACCTCGGCGAACTCGGCGGACCCGGCCAGGGTGCGCAGCGGCCGGACGGTGATGCCGGGCGCGTCCATCGGCAGGGCCAGCCAGGTGATGCCGCGGTGCTTGGGCGCGTCCGGGTCGGTGCGCACCAACAGTTCGCACCAGTCGGCCACTTCGGCGTGCGAGGTCCAGATCTTCGAGCCGGACACGACGTAGTCGTCGCCGTCCCGGACCGCCCGGGTACGCAGCGCCGCGAGGTCGGAGCCGGCGTCCGGTTCACTGAAGCCCTGGCACCAGATCTCGTCGCCGCGCAGCACCGGAGGCAGCCAGCGGGCCCGCTGTCCGGGGGTGCCCTCGGCGGCGATGGTCGGTCCGGCGTGCAGCAGCCCGACGAAGTTGGCGCCCACATAGGGCGCGCCCGCCTTCTCGGTCTCCTCCAGGTAGATGAGGTGCTGGGTGGGCGTGGCACCCCGGCCGCCTGCCGCCTCGGGCCAGTGCAGGCCCGCGTATCCGGCGCCGTACAGCATCCGCTGCCAGGTGGTGTCGTAGGCGCGACGCGCCGGCCAGTCCAACGGGTCCGGCCGGGGCGGCAGTTGGGGAAGTGCGGTGGCGAGCCACCCGCGCAGCCCGGCCCGGAAGGCCTCTTCCTCCTCGGTGTACGTCAGGTCCATCGGCACTCCCCGAGGTACGCGGCACCCATCAGCGGGTCCGGTCGGGGCGGGGCCGGTCGAGGTCGAGGCCGAGCATGCGGATGGCGTTGCCGCGCATCAGCTTGTGGACGGTCTCGTCGTCGAGCCCCTTCACATGGTCGAGGGCGACCTCCTTGGTGTGCGGGAAGGTCGAGTCGACGTGCGGGTAGTCCGTCTCGAAGGTGGCGTTGTCGCGCCCGACCACGTCCAGGGACGCCACTCCGTGCTTGTCGCGGAAGAAGCAGCAGAAGATCTGCCGGTAGTAGTACGTGGACGGCGGTTCGGGGATCAGGTCGCGCACCCCGCCCCAGGCCCGGTGCTCCTCCCACACGTCGTCGGCGCGCTCCAGGGCGTACGGAATCCAGCCCATCTGGCCTTCGCTGTAGGCGAGTTTGAGGGTGGGGAACTTGACGAGGACGCCGCTGAAGAGGAAGTCCATCATCGACGCCATGGCGTTGTTGAAGCTGAGCGAGGCCTGCACGGCGGGCGGCGCGTCGGGGGACGCGGCGGGCATCTGGGAGCTGCTGCCGATGTGCATGTTGACGACGGTGCCGGTCTCCTGGCAGACCGCGAAGAACGGGTCCCAGTAGCCGGAGTGGATGGACGGCAGGCCGAGGTGCGTGGGGATCTCGGAGAACGTCACCGCGCGCACCCCGCGCGCCGCGTTGCGCCGGATCTCGGCGACCGCGAGGTCGATGTCCCACAGCGGGATGATGCACAGCGGGATGAGCCGGCCGCCGCTGTCGCCGCACCACTCCTCCACCATCCAGTCGTTGTAGGCCCGCACACAGGCGAGCGCGACCTCCTTGTCGTGGGCCTCGGCGAAGGTCTGGCCGCAGAAGCGCGGGAAGGTGGGGAAGCAGAGGGAGGCCTCGACGTGGTTGAGGTCCATGTCGTCCAGGCGCGCCTTGGGGTCCCAGCAGCCGCGCCGCATCTCGGCCCGGGTGATCCCTTCGAGCGTCATGTCGTCGCGGTCGAAGCCGACCGCCGCGATGTTGCGCTTGTACGGGAACTTCAGGTCCTCGTAGATCCACCAGTCGGTGGGCGGCCCGTCCGGGTCCATCGTGATCTGGTACTTCCCCGCCACGTAAGCCAGTTCGCCGATACCGGCGGTGAGCGGCCGCGGCCCGCGCTCGCGGTACTTGGCGGGCAGCCAGACGTCGAAGAGATGGGCCGGCTCGATCACATGGTCGTCGACGCTGACGATCCGCGGCAGTTCGGTCATGAGGTCCCCTCCGCACATCTGATGCTCCGTCAGATTGCAGGCTAGCCCCGCACCTCTGGACCAGCAAGGAGCGGGGGCCTACGCTCTGCGCCATATCTGACTGCCCGTCAGTTATGGCGCTCGGCGGAACCGTTGGGGGATCGGCATGACCGACACCGCACACGCACTGGACTCCTCGGGCACGCTCTGGGAGCTGATCGAGCGCCGCGCGGAGCTCACCCCGGACCGCCCGGTCCTGCTCCAGGGCGACCGCACCCTCACCTTCGGCGCCCTGCGCGAGCGCTGCGAGCGGGTGGCGGCGGGCCTGTACGGCATGGGGGTGCGGCCCGGCACGGTGGTGGCCTGGCAGCTGCCGACCCGGATCGAGACGGCCCTCCTGTCCTTCGCCCTCGCTCGGCTCGGCGCCGTCCAGTCCCCGGTGATCCCCTTCTACCGGGACCGCGAGGTGGGCTTCGCGCTGCGCGAGTCGAAGGCGGAGTTCTTCGGGGTACCCGGGGTGTGGCGCGGCTTCGACCACACCGCGATGGCCCGGCGGCTCGGAGCCCGGGGCGTCTTCGAGGCGTACGACGAACTTCCGGACGGCGCACCGGAGTTGCTGCCGCCACCGCCGACGGACGGCACGTCCGTCCGCTGGATCTACTGGACGTCGGGCACCACCTCCGACCCCAAGGGCGTGCTGCACACCGACCGTTCACTGATCGCGGGCGGCTCGTGCCTGGCGCACGCCCTGCACCTGTCGGACGCCGACGTCGGCTCGATGGCCTTCCCGTTCGCCCACATAGCGGGGCCCGACTACACGGTGATGCTGCTGCTCTACGGCTTCCCCGCGGTGATGTTCGAGCACTTCGCGCTGCCGGACGCACTGGCGGAGTACCGGCGCCACGGCGTGACGGTGGCCGGCGGCTCGACCGCGTTCTACTCGATGTTCCTGGCCGAGCAGCGCAAGCGGCCCGGCGAGAAGGTCGTCCCCACCCTGCGGCTGCTCGCGGGCGGCGGGGCCCCGAAGCCGCCCGAGGTCTACCACGCGGTCGTCCGGGAGATGGGCGTGCAGCTCACCCACGGGTACGGCATGACCGAGGTCCCGATGATCACGATGGGCGCCCCCGACGACACCGCCGAGCATCTGGCCACCACCGAGGGGTGCCCCCCGCCCGGCATGGAGATCCGGATCACCGACGAGTCGGGCGCCCCGCTCCCGTACGGGGTGGACGGCGAGGTGCGGCTGCGCGGCGAGGCGGTGTGCCAGGGCTATCTCGACCCGGCCCAGTCGAAGACCGTCTTCGACGCGGACGGGTTCCTGATCACCGGCGACGTGGGGCACGTGCGGGAGACCGGGCACCTCGTCCTGACCGGACGCATCAAGGACATCATCATCCGCAAGGGCGAGAACATCTCCGCGAAGGAGATCGAGGACCTGCTCCACACCCATCCGGCGGTGGGCGACGCGGCCGTCGTCGGCCTGCCCGACGCCGAGCGCGGCGAACTGGTCTGCGCGGTCGTCGAACAGCCGCCCGGCGCACCCGAGTTGACGCTGGCAGAGCTCACCTCGTATCTGCGCTCCCAGGGACTCTCGGTGCACAAGCTGCCCGAGCGTCTTGAGGTGGTGGAGGCGCTGCCGAGGAACGAGGCACTGCGGAAGGTCCTGAAATACAAGTTGCGGGAGCGGTTCGGCGGGGCATGACCCCCAGCGCCCCGCCACACCCCCACGAGGACCACGAGGACGTGACCGATGGAACTCTCCCGCCGCCACCTCATACTCGGCGCCGCCGCCCTCTCCACGACGGCACTCCTGCCCACGACCGCCCGGGCCGCCGTGCGCCCACGGGCGAGCGCGGACCCCGCGAACTGGATGGCCGCACTGCCCGACAGCCGCTCCCTGCTGCGCATGACGATCCCCGGCACCCACGACTCCTGCTGTACGAACCCGAACAACGGCACCGAGTGGTCGCACACCCAGAACTGGGGCCTGACCCAGCAGTTGCAGCAGGGCGTCCGCTTCTTCGACATCCGCGCCAACGGACTCCAAGGCCATCTCGACGACGCCTTCGGCATCTACCACGCCGCCTTCTACCAGGGCATGACGTTCGGCGACGTGCTCACCCAGAGCGCCGCCTTCCTCGACAGCCATCCCGGCGAAGTCCTCCTGATGCGGCTGAAGAAGGAGAACGGCACGAACAACGACGTCGGCGCGAACTTCAAGAACGTGCTCAACGTCTACCTCGACCAGAAGGGCTGGCGCTCGCGCTTCCTGCTGACCGACCGGGTGCCCACCCTCGGCGAGGCGCGCGGCAAGATCGTGCTCATCGCCCAGTTCGACAACGACTGGCCGGTGCTCCAATGGCCCGGCGGCGACAACGACTTCCTCGCCAACCAGTACATCCGGCTCCAGGACATCTACCAGGGCCTGTCCTGGCCGTCGAAGAAGACGGCCAAGGTGACCCAGCAGTTCGACAACGCCTTCTACGACCAGAACTCGGCACAGCTCTACATCAACTTCACCAGCTACGCGGGCGGCGGCTGGCCCAAGGTCAACGCGGACGCGATCATGCCCGGCGTCCAGAGCTACCTGAACGCGCGGCTGGGCGAGCAGACCCATCTGGGCGTGGTGCCCATGGACTTCCCGGACTTCCACTCGGACACCCTGCGCACCCTGATCGACTGGAACTGGCACTGAGCGCCGGGCGGGCCCCGGCTACGGCATCGTCGTGAAGTAGGCGGCGAAGGCGGCGACCGCGTCCGGTTCCGTGATGCGGCCGTCGCCGTCCTGGTCCAGGGTCACGGCCACATCGGCCGCGGCCCGGGGCGAGACGCCGAGGGCCCGCAGCGCGCGCTCGCAGTCGGGCACCGCCACCGTGCCGACGCCTGCCGTGTCGGCGACGGCGAAGGCGGCGTGCAGGAACGGGCGGGCGATCTCGGTGAACCCGGTGGTGCGGTCCCGCAGGCGCTTGAGGGCGCCGCCCACGAACTCCTGCCGGGTCACCCGCTGGTCCCCGTCCACGTCCGCGATCCCGGCGAGGCCCTGCCACATCGCCTCAGCGCCGCCGTACAGCGCCTGCCCCCGGTCGCAGCGGGCGGTGGTGCCGAACTCGGCGAGCAACGCCTTGGCCGCCATCGAGAAGTCCTCGCGGTCGATCCAGCCGTTGCCGTCCTGGTCGAAGGAGGCGAACCGGGCGGCCACCCTGCGTTCGTATTCCGCACTCTCGGGACTGTCCATACTGTCCATGTCCGGAGCGTACGACTCGCAGCGCCGGTACGAGGGGCTTACGGCCAGGCGTGCCCCCGGGCGCGCGGTCAGGCGGAGATCGGTTCGGCCAGGTCGTCGGCGGCCGACCCCACATCTCCGTACACCTCGAAGAGGCGGCGTACGCCGAGTGCGGCGAGCACCTTGTTCACATGGCTGCCGTCCAGGGCTCCGCGGGCGGGCAGTATGAGCCGCAGCCGGCCCTGGCAGGAGCGCATCAGGCGGCGCGACGCGATCAGCACGCCCACCCCGATGGAGTCGCAGAACAGCACTCCGGACAGGTCGAGGACCAGATCGCGGCGGCCGTCGGCGACCACGGCGTGCACCTGGCGGCGCAGGCCGGGCGAGGTCACCAGGTCCAGCTCGCCGCTGACCCGCAGCACCGTCCACGTGCCCTGCTCGGACTCGTCCACTCTCAGCGTCACGCCACCGGTCCCTCTCTGTGCTGCCGTGCCCCCATCCTGCGCGGCTGCCCATGCCCACCCTCGCGAAACACCGCCTTTATCATCTGGCGGCGCTGTGAGGGCGCACTTGGTGCAAACCTCCGTGCATTGTCAGCCCGTCGCATTACATTCGTAGGTACGCAGAGACGGGCGCACAGGGGCACACGCGAGGAACGACAGGGCACGGGGAACGACAGGGTTGGGGAGCCTATGCCGAAGGACGCACCACCTCGGTGGGACCGCCGGATGCAGCAGCGACTCGCGCGCGGCGAGGCCGCCGCCCTCGGCGAGCTGTACGACCGGTTCGCCTCCCTGGTGCACAGCCTCGCCCACCGCGTGCTGAGCGACGAGGGCGCGGCGGACGCGATCACCCGCGAGGTCTTCGGCTACGTCTGGGAGAACCCGGACGCCTACGACCCCAAGCAGGGCTCGATGCGCTCCTGGGTGGCCAAGCTGACCCAGCGCCAGGCCGTGCAGCGGCTGCGCCAGGACGAGACGTCCTCGTACGAGGAGAGCGGCGTGGGCTCGACCGAGGAGCTGGAGCAGAAGGTGCGGCGGGCCTCGGCGGCCGCCCGCGCCGACTACATCGTGACGTCGATGCCCGCCCCGCTGCGCGCCGCCCTGGAGCTGGCCTACTTCCAGCGCCGGGACTACCGCCAGGCCGCGGCCGACCTCAGCATCACCGAGGACGAGGCGCGCCGGCGTCTGCGGCTCGGCCTGCAACTTCTCTCCTCGGCCAACACCCGGCCGCCGGAGGGAGCCGCGCCGCCCGGATACGGGCGGGCCTGGTGACCGGGCCCATGGAGCAGGGCGAGCCGGCGCCCGACGACGAGAGCACGCCGCGCATACCTTCGCCGCGCGCCGCGGGCGACGACCTCACGGCCGGCCGCGGCAACTCCGGCACCTTCGTGCCGGCGCCGCGCGAGGGCAATCGTTTCGGCCCGCCGGGCCCCGACCGCCGGGCCGAGCCGACCGCCGAGCCGGACCCCGAGCCGGAGACCCCGCCCCCGCCGGACCCAGAACCGCCGTCGTCGTCAGAGCCGGAAGCATCGGTGCCCGAACCCGTTCCACCAGAGACCGCGCCCGTCGCGGGGCCGCCTTCGCACACCGTGCTGAAGTCGCTGCTCGGCGCCTGGGCGCTGGCCGCGTGCTCCACCGAGGAGACCGACGCCGTCGAGGCGCACCTCACCGAGTGCGCGCCCTGTGCCGACGAGGCGCTGCGGCTGCGGGACGCGGTGGGCCTGCTGCACACCGAGCGCAGCCTCGACCTCGATCCGATGCTGCGCGCCCGCGTCCTGGAGAACTGCCTCGGCCGGCGTCCGGCCCGTATCCCGGTGCCCGCGTGGGCGGCCCCGTACGACGCCGAGGCCGCCCGGCTCGACGCCCTGCTCAATGACTTCGGGGACGCGGAGTGGCACGCGCCGGTGCGTCTCAAGTGGTTCGAGGAGGAGCGGCGGGCCAGTCGCCGCACCACGGTCGCCGGGGTGATCGGGCATCTGATGGCCGTCGACGCGCTGGTGGCGACCGCGCTCGGCCTCGACGAACCGGTGCCGCTCGACCCGGAGGAGGCGGCGGGCGGACCCACCGCGCGCACCGAGGCCCTGTGGCGGGCCGGGCGTTTCCCGCTGACGCGTACGGTCCGCGAGCCGTGGCGCGAGCAGTCCCACACCCTGATCCGCACGGTGTCGTTCGCGGGCCGCGGAGTGTCCGAACTCGCCGTTTCCTACGGGGAGTTCGCGCTGTCGTTGCAGGACGCGATGCTCGACCGGGCCTTCGAGTGCTGGATCCACGCGGGCGACATCGCCGAGGCGGTGGACTATCCGTACGACCCGCCGTCCGGCGCGCATCTGCACCGCATGATCGACCTGGCCGCCCGCATCCTGCCCGCCACCCTGGCCGGCCGCCGCCGGGCGGGGCTCGCATCGCCGCCGCGCGGCCTGGTCACGGCGGGCTCCCCCGGCCGCTCGCTGCGCCTGGAGATCGAGGGCGTGGGCGGCGGGGACTGGCTCATCGCGCTGGACTCGCCGGCCGCCCTCCCCTCGCCCGACCACGAGGTGGCCCATGTGGCCCTGGACGGCGTGGAGTTCTGCAAGCTGGCCGCGGGCCATGTGTCACCGCAGGAGGCGGCCGCAGGCCAGCTCGGCGACCGCGAGGCCATCAGCGACGTCCTGTTCGCGGCCGCGTCACTGAGCAGGCTGTGACACCGAAGGGCGTACGGACTAGGCGAACACGACCGTGCGGCGCCCGTTGAGCAGGATGCGGTGCTCCGCGTGCCACTTGACGGCCCGCGCGAGCGCCTGGCACTCGACGTCCCGGCCGATGGCGACGAGCTGGGCCGGAGTGACGTCGTGGCCGACGCGCTCCACCTCCTGCTCGATGATCGGCCCCTCGTCGAGGTCGGCCGTCACGTAGTGGGCGGTCGCGCCGATCAGCTTCACGCCGCGCGCGTGCGCCTGGTGGTAGGGCTTGGCGCCCTTGAAGCTCGGCAGGAACGAGTGGTGGATGTTGATGATCCGCCCGCTGAGCTCCTTGCACAGGTCGTCCGAGAGGACCTGCATGTACCGGGCGAGCACCACCAGCTCGACGCGCTCCTCGCGCACCAGCTCCACCAGGCGCGCCTCGGCCTCGGCCTTGGTGTCCTTGGTGACCGGGATGTGGTGGAAGGGCACGTCGTAGGAGCCGACGAGCTCGGCGAAGTCGGTGTGGTTGGAGACGACCGCGGCGATCTCCACCGGCAGCGCGCCGGACTGGGAGCGGAACAACAGGTCGTTGAGGCAGTGCCCGAACTTCGACACCATCAGGACGATCCGCATCCGCTCCTCGGGGCGGTGGATCTGCCAGTCCATCTGGAAGGAGTCGCCGACGGCCGCGAAGCTGGCGCGCAGCTTGTCGACGGTCACCGGGGCCTCGGCCGAGAAGTGGACCCGCATGAAGAAGAGACCGGTGTCGCGGTCGCCGAACTGCTGACTGTCCTCGATGTTGCAGCCCGTGATGAACAGATAGCTCGACACGGCATGCACGATGCCCTGTTTGTCCGGGCAGGAGAGCGTGAGGACGTACTGGTCAGTCATCCAGGCAGGATGCCACAACCGGGCGCCCCGGCGGCTCCCGGCCCAGCATCCGGGACCTTCAGGCCGAGCGCGTCATGATACTCAGCACTTCGAGGGAGCGCGGCGGCGTGTCCGGGTCCTCGCCGTCACTCTGCGCGAGCCGCACATGCGCCTCGCGCGCCGCTCGCACCGCCTCGGGCCAGGCGTGATGGGCGAGGTACGCGGAGACGGGGGCATCGGCGCCGACCTGGTGCATGATGCGCAGCACCCGCAGCACCGCGAGGTCGACGACGGCGGCCTCGCCGGAGTCCCGGAAGATCGTGCCGACGTACTTCTCGGCCGACCAGTTGTCCAGCCAGGTGTCCTCGACCAGCCGGTAGACGGCGTCGGTGACGTCCCCGTACCCCTCGCGCCCGGCCGCCCAGGTCTCCTCGTGGAAGACGGGGTCGGAGAGCATGTGCAGCGCGGACCGTACGTTCGTACGCCAGCGCCACCACGGCATGTCATTCAACGGCATGCCGCCCATGGTGGAGGAGCGACGGCCGCGACGGGAAGGGCTTGCTGAACCTTGCTGCACGTTTTCGATCGTACGTTCCCCATCGCGCCCGCCCGACCGGCCCCCGCAATTCACCTGGGTGTCACCCTCGGTTGACGCGCGCTCACTTCTCCGTTACCCGTGAGGCGGAAGTGTGTGGGCACATGACCGGTTACGGAGGGCAGCGTCCCCGGGGCTCCACCCGGCCCCGCCGCTCGATCAGTTCGATCAGCACGACGGCCACCGTGTTCGCCGCGTGTTCGGCGGTCGGAGCGAGCCTGTTGACCGGCTGCGGGGTCCTGCCCGGCGTCGCGGGGGGCTCCAGGGAGCCCATCACCGTCATGACCTGGGCGCCCGACGGCACCTCCGCCACCAATGCCCCCGGCATGCCCGCCATGGCGAAGGCGTTCGCCCGCTGGGTCAACGCCAACGGCGGCATCGACGGCCATGAGCTCAACGTCTCGACCTGCAACGAGCACAACACCCCGGCCGGCGCCTCGGACTGCGCGCGGCGGGCCGTGAAGGAGAAGGCGGTCGCCGTCGTCGGCTCCTACAGCCAGTACGGCAGCGCCTTCCTGCCCCCGCTCGAAGTGGCCGGCATCCCCTACCTCGGCGGATACGGCATATCCGACCAGGAGTTCACCAGCGCCCTGTCCTACCCGGTCAACGGCGGCCAGGCCGCCCTGATCGCGGGCAGCGGCCGCCAGCTGGCCCAGGACTGCGAACAGGTCTCCCTGGTACGGCCCGACACCATCGCCGGCGATGTGCTGCCGACGGTCCTGGACGCCGGGCTGCTCGCCGCGCACCGCGAGCCCGTCGCCGACATCCGTACGACCGAGGACGCCGGCGACTACACCGCCGAGGCCCGGCGGGCGCTCGCCGGGGCGGGGGCGGATCCCGCGCTCGTGGGCCGGATCGGGCGCAAGGCCGCGGCGCAGAAGGCCGGCAAGGGCTGTGTGACGGCCGTGCTCGGCGACCGCACCGAGACGTTCTTCGATTCCTTCCGGCGGGTCGAGAGCGACGAGCAGAAGGTGCGGGTCGCCTCCGTGATCGGCTCGATCGGCCAGCCGCTGATCGACCGCACCGGCGGCAAGGACGGCCCCTTCGAGGGGGCGTACGTCACCGGCTGGTACCCGGAGAGCGACGACCCGCGCTGGGACCCGATGAAGAAGGTCATCCGCGAGCAGGCCTTCGGGGACAACGACATCGACGCGGCCGACGCGACCGTCCAGACCACCTGGATCGCGTACACGGTCCTGAAGAAGCTCGTCGAGTCGCTGGGGCAGGACTCCGTCCGCGCGGTGGACGTGGTGCGCACCCTCAACAAGGGCGTGATCGTCGACACCGGCGGGCTCACGCCCGATCTGCGCTGGCGGTTCGAGGACATGCTGGCGGCACCGGACTTCCCGCGCATCGTGAACCGCCAGGTCACCTTCCAGGTGGTGCGCGAGGGCCGCCTCGTCTCCCTCAAGAAGGGCTTCACGGACGTCGGTTCGACCCTGGAGACGTCCGCGGCCAACGGCTGACCCCGGGGCTCCTCAGAGTGGCCCGCCCCTCGAAACCGGGTGCCCGCTCGGAGCCCGGGCGGCCGCTCAGAGCTGGGTGGCTGCCCGCCTGGTCAGGCCGTACTTCGTCGCGATCGCGTTCCACAGGCCCGACGCCTCCTGCTTGGACTTGGTCGCATCGCCGCTGGCCCTGTCCCCCGCGCCCGCGTCCTTGGTGCGCTTGGCGTGCCCGTCCTTGCAGTTCTTGCCCTTGTCCCCGGCCAGCGCGTCCGACCAGGCCGCGTAGTGGTTGTCGGCCGATGCCGAGGACTGCCAGGCCTTGGTGAGGGCGCCGGCGAGCCGGTCGTGGTCGGGCAGCTTGTCGATGCTGAGGCCGCCGAGCCGGGTCACCAGGTCCGCGCGCTGCTTGGCGGCGCCGCGCAGGGACGCGGAGGCCTGGTCGAGCTTGTCGCAGCGGCGTATGTCGGCGACCGCGCCGATCACCGTGTCCCGGCTGCTGCCGCTGTCGGCGAGCAGCTTGTCGAGCGCGTCGGCCTGCGCCTTGGCGGGGTCCGCCTCGGCGTCCTTCTTGCCACCGCCGTCGGCGGCGGGCGAGCTGGCGGCCGCGGGCTGCTTGTCGTCCTTCTTGTCGTCACCGCCGCCGCTGAGCAGCGCCCCCGCGCCGAGCCCGATCGCCGCGCAGCCCACCACCACGGCCGCGATGAGCCCGACCGGCGACTTGCGCCGCCGCGGCTCCGGCTCGTACCCGGACTGCTGCGCGGGCGGCTCCTGATGGGGCGGCGGCGCCTGGAACTGCCCGGCCCGGCCCTGGCCCGCCTGTGTCTGCTGGTACGGCTGCTGCGGGGACCGGTTCAGCGGTACGGACGGCTGGAAGCGGGGCAACTGCGCGCTGCCGGTGCCCTGTTGGGGCCCGCCGTCGGCGCGGAAGAGGCTGTCGAACTCGGCGGGCGGCGGACGGTCCCCCGGCGCTCCCGGGCGTATCCCGTACGGGGAATCCTGCGGGGCCGGCGGCACCGGCGGCAGCACCTGGGTGGGGTCGGCGTTCTGACCGGCGCCCTGGGCGCCGAAGCGGCCCGGCTCCCCGGCGTGCTCGGGCGGCAGCGCGCCCGGGCCGCCCGGCACGGGCGCGATGTACTGGGTGGCCTCGCTGCCGGAGCTCCCGGCGCCGCCCGGCACCGGGGCGATGTACTGCGTGGCCTCGCTGCCGAAACCCCCGGTACCGCCCGGCACCGGGGCGATGTACTGGGTCGCGTCGGAGTCCCCGTTCCCGGGCGGCACCGGGGCGAGGTACTGGGTGGCCTCGCTGCCCGAGTGGCCCGGCGCGGGCGCGATGTACTGGGTCGCCTCCGCGTCCCGGCCGTCGCTCTCGGGCGGCAGCGGCTGCCCGAAGGTGGCCGGACCCTGCGGCGGCGCGGTGTGGCCCTGCGGGCCCCAGGGCTGCCCCCAGGGCTGGGCTCCGGCGGGGGTCGGCTGCGGCTCCCCGGCGCGGGGGCCGCTTCCTTCGGCGGGCAGCACGACGCCCTCGTGCGCGGGCCGTACAGCCGGAAGCTGCGGCTCGTCACCCTGTCGGCTCTGCTGCGTCACCGGAACTCCTGTACGTGGACCTACGGAATCGTCGGTTCACGCTACCGGGTCCCCCCACGCCCTTGCCAAGCCCTCCCTCAACCCTCCACGTTCAGGCCGCCTGGACCTCCAGGCGCTCCCCGAACTCCCGGACCGCGGGCTCGTCCCCGTACGGCTCCAGGCGCACCTGGAGGTCCTCCAGGTAGTCCGCGCCCCGGTTGGAGCGCAGGGTGCCCAGGAGTTCCACCGCGCGGGTGCCCGTCGCGCAGGCCTCCTCGACCTCGCGCTGCTGGACCTGCGCGGAGGCCAGCAGGATGAGTCCGATGGCGCGGCGCCTGGCCCGGGTCTCGGGGTGCCCCGCCAACGACTCCTCGGCCCGCCTCGCGGCGGCCTCCGACTGGCCCAAGTCCCGGTGGCAGTGGGCGAGTTCGTCCGCGAGGTAGGCGTGGTCGAAGTGCGCGATCCAGCTGGGGTCATCGCCGGATTCGGGGTCCGCGGCCTCCAGCGCGGTCAGCGCGCGGCCCGCCACCGCCTGGCAGGTCCTGGCGTCGCCGAGCAGGGCGTGGCCGCGCGCCTCGGCCGCGTAGAACATGGCCTCGGCGCGCGGGGTGACCCGGCCGCGGGCGCCTTCCTGTGCGGCGCGCGCCAGTTGGGCGATCTCGCGCGGGTTGCCGAGCTGGGCGGCGAGGTGGCTCATGGACGCGGCCAGCACATAGCCGCCGTATCCCCGGTCGTCGGCGGCCTGGGCGAGCCGCAGGGCCTGGATGTAGTAGCGCTGGGCCAGGCCCGGCTGGCCGGTGTCGACGGCCATGTATCCGGCGAGCTCGGTGAGCCGGGCCACCGCCGCGAACAACTGCCGCCCCACGGACTCCCGGTAGGACCCGGCGAGCAGCCCGGACACCACGCTGTTGAGGTAGTGCACGACGACCGGCCGCACATGGCCCGCCCCGAATTGGTGATCGAGCCGCACCAGCGCGTCCGTCATCGCCTTGACGGCCTCGACGTCGGCGGCGCCGACCCGCTGCCCGGCGTTGCGCGCGACCTGCGCGTCGGCCCCGGTGATCAGCCAGTCCCGGCTGGGCTCGACGAGGGCGGAGGCCGCCACGGTGGACCCGGAAAGGAAGTCACGGCGGCCCACATCGCTGCGCCACAGCTCGCAGACCTGCTCGATCGCGCCGAGCACGGTGGGCGAGAACTGCAGGCCCACGCCCGACGCCAGGTTCTTGCCGTTGGCCATGCCGATCTCGTCGATCGTGACCGTGCGGCCCAGTTTTCGGCCAAGGGCCTCGGCGATGATGCCGGGCGCCCGCCCCCGCGGCTGCTGACCGCGCAGCCAGCGTGCGACGGACGTCTTGTCATAGCGGAGGTCGAGGCCCCGCTCCGCGCCGACCATGTTCACTCGACGGGCGAGCCCGGCGTTGGAACACCCGGCTTCCTGGATGAGCGCCTGCAGCCTTTCATTGGGCTGGCGGGCGACGAGAGGCCTGGCTGCCATGTGAACCCCCTGGAGCGGCAGTGATCAGCACCCTGATCATTGCCCTGCGAATATGCAGAGAAACGAGCTTTATCCGGAATATGGCGGCATTGCCAGCATTCCTGTGTGCTTCCCCCGCATATGGCTACCCTGCCTCCGTGGCACAGCCGCACGCGCGCCCCCGCCCATGCACCCATGCGCCCCATATGCAGGACCGATACCGCTGATCCCGCGGACGCCACGCCCGTAACCGTCGGTGGTGGGCACAGTTGAGTCCGTCGTGGAAGAAACCATCACAGGCACGGGCACGGACACGGAATCCGCACAGATCCCCAAGCAGCGCGGCGAACAACTCCTGGACAGCGCCGTCCGGTACGCGGAGGAGCGGCACTGGGACGTCTTCCCGGGCACGTCCCTGGAGGCCGACGAGGGGGTCGAGCGCTGCTCGTGCGGTGACACGGCGTGTCCGAAACCGGGTGCGCACCCCGCCCGGCCGGACTGGGCGACCCAGGCCACCGGCAGTGCGGTCGCGGCCCGCCGGCTGTGGTCCAAGAGCCCCCGGGCCTCGATCCTGCTTCCCACCGGGCGCACCTTCGACGCCATCGACGTACCCGAGTCGGCCGGATTCCTCGCGCTGGCCCGCATGGAGCGGATGGAGCTCACGCTCGGCCCGGTCACCTGCACCCCCGACCGCCGGATGCTGTTCTTCGTGCTGCCGGGCGCGGGCGCCAAAGTCCCGGACCTGGTCCGGAAGTTGGGGTGGGTGCCCGCCTCGGTGGACCTGATCACCCGCGGCGAGGGCGACTACGTCGCCGCCCCGCCGACCCGGATCGGCGGCTCGGGCGCGGTGCAGTGGGCGCGCCGCCCCACCCCCGCCAACCGCTGGCTGCCCGACGCGGAGGAACTGATCAGCCCCCTCGCCTACGCCTGCGGCCGCGAGGCAGCCGATGCCAGGGCACGCCGCCCCTAGGGGTCTGCCTCCTTCGACTCCTATGGTGTCCGGGTAGGCACCATCACGGGGATGAGAGGCACGGCCATGCCGGACCAGGCATTCGAAGGAACCGCGGACACGGCGGGCGGAGCGCGTACGGCGCCGCCCGCCGTCCGCGTACAGGGGCTGTGGAAGCGGTTCGGCGAGCAGATCGCCGTCGCGGGGATCGATCTGGAGCTGCCCGCGGGCAAGTTCATCGGTCTGGTCGGCCCGAACGGGGCGGGCAAGACGACCACCCTGTCCATGGTCACCGGGCTGCTCAGGCCCGACCAGGGCACGGTCGAGGTGGCCGGGCACGACGTGTGGCGCGACCCCGTCGCGGTGAAGTCCCGCATCGGTGTACTCCCGGAGGGGCTGCGCCTGTTCGAGCGCCTGTCGGGGCGCGAACTGCTCGGCTACTCGGGCCGGCTGCGGGGACTGCCCGGCGCCGAGGTCGACAAGCGGGCCGCCCAGCTCCTGGACGTACTCGACCTCGCCGGCTCCCAGCACAAGCTGGTCGTCGACTACTCGACCGGCATGCGCAAGAAGATCGGGCTCGCCGCGGCCCTGCTGCACAATCCCGAAGTCCTGTTCCTGGACGAGCCGTTCGAAGGTGTCGACCCGGTGTCGGCCCAGACCATTCGCGGCGTCCTGGAGCGCTACACCGCCTCCGGCGCGACCGTGGTCTTCTCCAGCCACGTCATGGAGCTCGTCGAGTCGCTGTGCGACTGGGTCGCCGTGATGGCCGCGGGCCGCATCCGCGCCCAGGGCACCCTGGCCGAGGTGCGCGGCGGGGCCACCTCACTGCAGAACGCCTTCCTCGAACTCGTCGGCGCCGGCGGGCGCAGCGCCGGGGACTCCCTGGACTGGCTCGGCGGCGGCACCCGGTGACCGCGACCTCCCCGAAGGCCTCCGCGGCTTCCCCGAGCGCCTCCGCCCTGACGCCCGTCTTCGTCCGCCTCAAGCTGTCGCTGCTGCGGAACGGGCTGCGGCAGTCCGGCGGCCGGCGGGCCGCCTACATCACCTCCGCGGTCCTCGTGCTGCTCTTCGCGGCGCTGCAACTGCTGGGCCTGATCCTGCTGCACGGCACGGAGCACGCGGCCACCCTGGCCGTGCTCGTCGTGGCGCTGATGGCGGTCGGCTGGACCGTGATGCCGCTGTTCTTCCCCAGCGGCGACGAGACCCTCGACCCGACCCGCCTCGTCATGCTGCCGCTGCGGCCGCAGCCGCTGGTCGGCGCGCTGCTCGTGGCCTCCCTCGTGGGCATCGGGCCGCTGTTCACGCTGTGCCTGATCGTCGGCTCGGCGATCGCCGTGGCCCGGGGGACCGGCGCGGCCCTGACAGCCGTCGCCGCCGTGCCGCTCGCGCTGCTCGTGTGCCTGGCGCTGGCCCGCGCGGTCGCCGCCGCCAACACCCGTCTGCTGACCTCCCGCAAGGGCCGCGACCTCGCGGTGCTGAGCGGACTGGTCATCGCGGTCGGCATCCAGTTCGTGAACTTCGGCGCCCAGCGGCTCGGCAGCTCCGGCGGCCTGTCCGCGCTCGACCCGGCCGCGAACGTGGTGCGCTGGCTGCCGCCGGCCTCCGCGATCGGGGCGGTGGCGTCGGTGGGCGAGGGCGCGTACGGGCGCGCGGCCGTCCAACTCCTGCTCAGCGCAGGGGCGTTGGGGCTGTTGCTGTACGCCTGGCAGCGCTCCCTCGTGAAGCTGATGACCACGCCGGACGGATCGACGCTCGCCGCGTCCGACGCCTCCCGCAAGGAATCCACCGGCAAGGGCCTGGCCGCGCTGCTTCCCGAGGGCCGCACCGGCACGGTGATGCTGCGTACGCTGCGTTACGCCTGGCGGGATCCCAAGACCAAGGCCGCGTGGATCACCTCGCTGGCGATCGGCCTGATCGTGCCGGTCTTCAACGCCCTCCAGGGCAACGGCACCGTGTACTTCGCCTGTTTTGCCACCGGCATGCTCGGCGTGCAGATGTACAACCAGTTCGGGCAGGACACCTCGGCGTTCTGGATGGTGCTCCAGACCATCTCCTCGACCCGGGACGCCTATCTGGAGCTGCGCGCCCGGGCGTTGGCGCTGCTGCTCGTGACGCTTCCGTACACGCTGCTCGTGGCCGCCGTGACGGCCGGGATGCTGGGCGACTGGGCGAAGCTGCCCGAGGTGATCGGGCTCGCGCTTTCGCTGCTCGGCGCGATGCTGGCGACGGGCTCGGTGGCGTCGGCGACGCTGGCGTACTCCATCCCGCAGGACAGCCGCAAGAACGTGGCGCCGGGGCAGGGCGGCATCGCGGCCCTGTCGATCTTCGGCGGGATGGTGTCGGGTGCGGTGCTCTGCGCGCCGATGATCGCCCTGGCGATCTGGCTGCACGTCTCCGGCCACCACGGCAGCCTGTGGCTCCTGTTGCCGCTGGGGGCGGCGTACGGGGCGCTCCTGTGCTGGGCCGGTCTGAAGGTGGCCGCGCCGCGCACGGCTGCCCGTCTGCCGGAAATCCTGACGGCGGTCAGCTCGGGCTGACCCCGGCCCCCCGGGGGCTCGCCCGGTTCGGCGGTGACGCCCGGACTCTCCGTCGCCCCCGTCCCGGGACGGGCCGAGGACACCGGTGCGGGCGACGGGGTCAGGGGGTGAGCACCCCGTCGAGGAACGGCTCGATCGCGGTGCGCCAGCCCTCGGGCTGGTCGTAGTGGACGAGGTGCCCGGCGTCGGCCACCTCCGCGTACTGGCCGCGCGGCAGCACCCGGACCATCTCCTGGGCCTCCGCGCGGCCGAGCTCGCCGTCCAGACCCCGCACCACGAGCGCGGGGCACTCGACCAGGGCGAGTTCCTCCCAGTGCGCGTCGTACACCCAGGTCTCGCGGGAGGTCAGCATCTGGCGGCGGGAGAACACCGGCCGCCAGCCGTCGGCCCGCTCGGCCATGACCTCGGCGAAGAACTCGCCCCGGGCAGGGCTGGGCCGCTCGACCCAGGGGTCGTCCTCGCCGAACCACTTGCGCACGTCGGCGAGCGTGGCGAAGGGCAGCGGCCAGGACTTGAACCAGTCCTGCCACTCCCGCTGGGAGGCCGCGCCGAGCGGGGAGGCCCGCATGTCGCAGATGACGAGTGCGCGGACCAGGTCGGGCCGCTTCGCGGCGAGCTGCCAGGCGGTGAGCGCGCCCATGGAGTGGCCGATGAGGGTGACCGGGGCCAGGCCCAACTGCTCGACGGCCGCCTCCGCGTCCGCCACGTAGACCTCGCGGGTGAAGGGGCCGTCGGCCGGCTTGTCGCTGCGGCCGTGGCCGCGCTGGTCCAGGGCGACCGCCCGGTGCTTCTCGGTGAGCCAGCGGGCGGTGGAGGCCCAGTGCGAGGCCCGGCCCATCAGCCCGTGCAGCAGTAGGACCCCCGGAGCCGGTTCGACTTCCGTGCGGGCCTTGGGCTGCTCCGCGAACTCCCAGGCGGCGAGACGAGTCCCGCCGGTCCCCGTCACATCGATGCGTCGCACCATGCGCCCTGGCACCCCCTTCAGCCCCCGAGTGGTCAGTTCACGGCAGAGTATCGAACCCCTATTCGAAAACTCACGTCTCTCGCGCAACACCCCTCGTTCGAGTGACCACGCTCAAGGATTGACGGAACGTGCCGAGGGGAGATCTCCTCCGGGAGGCGGGCCGCTCGGGGATGAGGGTCCGCGGGGGTCGACCCTGGGAGCTCGGGGCTCCGGGTCGACACCGGGGAGGACAGGCCCCGGCGCCGCGAGGCGCCGGGGCCCTGGTCTTCCCGAAGCTCTTGCCGAGACTCTTGCCCAAAGGGCGAGCCGGGCATGAAGGCCCAGGCAGGCCGGGGTGCCGATGATGGTGCGAGTGGTTCGAACGGCATCATGCTGCCGCCCCCTCCCGTGCCGCACGCCTCTGCGGTCATATGCCTCAAGCCACAGCCTCGCACGCGATCCGCCCGGCCGCTGCTATTCCACCCGGAAACCGGCCTTCCCCGCAAGCTTCCCGCACCCTTCACGAAGTGCGCCCAACTGCCTTACGGGGGAAGGGCGATGACGTTCCGTCACCGCCCTTCCCATCCCCGCTCCCGGCCCTGCGCCGGCCTGCTCAGCGCTTGGCGACGAAGACGTGCGAGGCGACGTCCGCCCCGAGCTCGGCGGCCTCGCCACTGCTGCCCACCAGAACCCCGCCGGGCGACTGCGTCACGCTCACCACGGCGCCGGGCTGCACGCCCGCCCGTCGCAACGTGTACATCAGCTGGGCGTCCGTCTGGATCGGCTCGCCGATCCGGCGCACGATCACGGTCTTGCCCTCGGGGCCCGGGTCGAGCTCACCGAGGCTGATGATGCCGTCCTCCAGGAAGGCATCCGCCTCGGCCTTCTCGCCGAGCTCCTCAAGGCCCGGGATCGGGTTGCCGTACGGCGACTCGGTCGGGTGGCGCAGGAGCTCCAGGACGCGGCGCTCCACCGCCTCGCTCATGACGTGCTCCCACCGGCAGGCCTCCGCGTGCACCTGCTCCCACTCCAGGCCGATCACGTCGACGAGCAGGCACTCGGCGAGCCGGTGCTTGCGCATGACGCGCGTCGCCAGGCGGCGGCCCTCGTCGGTCAGCTCCAGATGGCGGTCGCCCGCCACCTGGACCAGGCCGTCGCGCTCCATGCGTGCGACCGTCTGGCTCACCGTCGGGCCGCTCTGGTCCAGGCGCTCGGCGATGCGGGCCCGCATGGGGACCACACCCTCCTCTTCGAGCTCGAGGATGGTGCGGAGATACATCTCCGTGGTGTCGATCAGTCCGGACATACGTGCCCCTCGATGCTGTGACATAAAACGTCGTACCGCTGGCCCTGAATCCAATTCTGACGCATAGCACTGACAACCGTGCCGCGACGGCCGTCCCCCATCTTGACCGGATGCCCGCGCGCCCCGTATTGACAGGGGAAAGGTCCAGACCGCACCGTGATCGGCGCACGGTCGTTACCCCACCCCGGAAAGGGTCCTCGGCGATGAGCGAGAGCAAGCTGGCCGGTCGGTTCTTCGACGCCGCGATCGGACTCCTGGGGCGGGTGCGGGACGAGGAGTCGCTGAACGTCGCGGCCGCCGGGACCCTGATCGCCGACACCGTGGAGGCGGGCGGCCGGCTCTTCGCCTTCGGCGCCGGGCACTCCTCCCTGGCCGCCCAGGACGTGGTCTACCGGGCGGGCGGGTTCGCCCTGATGAATCTGCTCGCGGTGCCCGGGGTGGTCGGCGTCGACGTCATGCCCGCCACGCTCGGCTCCGCCCTGGAGCGGGTCGACGGACTCGCGGGCGCGGTCCTCGACTCCAGCCCCGCCAAGGCCGGTGACGTCCTCGTGATCATCTCGCTCTCCGGGCGCAACGCGCTGCCGGTGGAGATGGCCATGAACGCGCGGGCCCTCGGGCTCAAGGTCATCGGGGTCACCTCGGTGGCGTACGCCGAGGGCACCAGGTCCCGGCACGTCTCGGGGACCTTCCTGCGCGACCACTGCGACATCGTGCTCGACAGCAAGATCGCGGTGGGCGACGCCGAGCTGACCCACGACGGCATCGAGGCCCCCTTCGCGCCCGCCTCCACGGTGGTCACCAGCGCGTTGATGCAGGCCACGATGGCCGCGGCCGCCGAGTCCCTGGTCGCCCGGGGGATCGAGCCGCCGCTCCTTCGTTCGGGGAACGTCGACGGGGGCCACGAGTGGAACGGGCGGGTCATGGCGGAGTACGGCGACCGCATCTTCTTCCGGCACTGAGCCCCGGGCCCTCCTGGGGGCTCCGCCCCCAGACCCCCGTTCGCGCCTGAACGGGGCTCGTCCTCAACCGCCGGACGGGCTGAAGGTGCCCCCGCACCGAGGCTTTCAGGGGCGCGGGGCTGTGACATCGCGCGGCTTCCGCCGCGGTGGGCACGACCGGGGCTTCCGATTCCCCTACAGGGGCGCGGGGAACTGCGCGAGCAGCCACGCACGGTGGACGGACGACAACGGGGACGCGGCAGCCCCGCACCTCGCACCCCGCACCCCCGGCGGAGCCGCACCGCGACGGGTCAGGCGTTCAGGACCCCGGCGAGGTCCAGCACGCCGGCCACCCGCACCGCCACGCTCTCCGCGTACGTCGCGTCCGGACGCTCGAAGGCCGGGCGGGACGGGCCGCGCAGGAAGGTGAGGACACCCAGGGTGCGGCCGCGGCTGCGCAGCACCGCGCACAGCGCGTGGGCCGCGTCCGGCGGCCACTGGCGCTCGACCGCCCACCCCTCGGCCCCGGCGCCCGCGCTGGCCCGCACCGAGCCGATCCGGTCCACCGCCTGGAGCGCCGGGTGGCCCGCCTGATAGCGCACCGGGATGCCGCCGCCCGCCACCGTCCCGGCCGGGCCCGGGGTGCCGGACGGGGTGGCCGCGACCCGGACGAGGCGCTCGCCCACCGCCAGGTCGACCAAGGCGTGGTCGGCGAAACCGGCCAGCGCGAAGTCCAGGTGCGAGGCCACCGCCTCCATCGGGTCCTCGCACTCGGCGGCGATCCGCGAGGCCCGGTGCAGCTGGTTGAAGCGGAAGCGGAGCCGGTCGGCGTCCTGCTCGGCGAGCCGGGCGTCGGTCACGTCCTGGAAGAGCCAGCCGACCCCGAGCGGAACGGGTTCTTCCGTCAGCGGTGACGAGAGCCGCAGGAAGCCGCTGCGCCAGCAGCGCCGCCGCTCGCCCTCCGCCGTGCGCAGCGTCACCCACACCTCGGCGGGGGTCGCGGGGGCGCCCTCGGCGAGGACGTGCTGCAGGGCGCCCTCCAGTTCCTCGACGCCCTGCACGATGAGCTCGCCGAGCGGGCGGCCGAGCAGGGTGGCGCGCCCGGTGCCGAGGGCGCGGGCCGCGTAGGCGTTGACGACGGTGGGCCGCAGGTCGACGTCGACCAGGACGACGCCCCAGGTCCCGTCCTCGGAGAGGGCCTCGCTCAGCGCGATGGACCGCTCCAGGTCGATCTGCGCGTGCACCTCGCTGAACGCGCAGTACACCCCGGCGGGGTTGCCGTCCGCGCCCCGCACCCCCGCCGACTGCGTACGCACCAGGACGCGGCTGCCGTCCTTGCGCAGCAGGGCGAACTCGTGGACCTGGCGGCCCGGCGCGTCCATGACCGCCATGATCCGGCCACGCACCTCGTCCGCGTCGGCGGCCCGCACCGCCCAGCCCGCGAATCCGTGGCGCCCGACGGCCTCGTCGGCCGGCCAGCCGAGAATCCGCTCGGCCTCGCGGTTCCAGTGGGTGACCACGCCGTCCGCGTCGAACGCGCAGAGCGCCGCGTCCATCCCGTCGAGGAGGGCGGCGAGGAGGTCCCCGCCGGGTTCCGGTACGGCCGTACCGGCGGCACCACCGCCAGGTCCGTCCGGAACCGGAGCACTGGTGGTCTCACTCCGGGAAACACTCATCCTGGCACCCCCTGCAGGACGTGGTCGCCGCGTTCACACGGCTGACGCGCGGGACTGACGCACGTCGGATCATTCAACTCGAACGTGACGCACCCCACACCGACTTCGCGGAAATCCCTTCCGGCCAACGTCGGTTACCGGCCGCGCCTGGACGCCGGTACCGGGCGTCCGCATAGTGACGGCCATGACTTCTCTCGTACGCCACGTGACCTTCGACTGCGCCGACGCCCACAAGCTCGCCTCCTTCTGGGCCGAGGCGCTCGGCGGCACCCTGAGCGACGACGACTTCCCCGGCGACCCCGAGGCCCTCGTCAGCGCCGACGGCATCGGGCTCCTGTTCGTCACGGTGGCGGAGCCCAAGTCGGTCAAGAACCGCGTCCACCTCGACCTCCAGCCCCAGGACCGCACCCGCGACGAGGAGGCCGACCGGCTCGTCGCCCTGGGCGCCACGCTGGTCGCCGACCACCGCCGTCCGGACGGCACGGGCTGGCTCCTGCTGGCCGACATCGAGGGCAACGAGTTCTGCGTGGAGCGCAGCGCCGACGAGCGGGCCCGCACCGAGAAATAAATGGGTTGAGGGGTGCCGCACCGGTGCCTAATGTGTGGTGCACACGAGAAGGGAGGTGGTTTGACAGATGTATGCAAACCGGACGCGTGAGGTGACTGCGGGCTGACGCCTGCCAGTCGCACTCTTTGTGCGGTGCCGACATGCGTCGGCCGAATTCCCAGCAGTCACCGACCCGCGGGCTCGCCGGTACGTCCGGCCGGCTCCTCTCCGGAGGACCCGAGCCCGCGGGTTTCTGCGTGTCCGGGCCCGCTTCCGTGCGCCCGCCCGCACCGGTTCGTACGGGCCCGTTTACGTGTCGCCGGGCCCGCCGCCCCAGCGGCTCGGCCCGCCCGCGTCAGGGCGCGAGCCGCTCCACGCGCCAGGCCCCGCCCGCCGACACGTACCGCAGCCGGTCGTGCAGCCGGTTCTCGTGGCCCTGCCAGTACTCGACGGTCTCGGGCACGACCCGGAATCCGCCCCAGCCCTCGGGCACCGGGACCTCGCTGCCCTCGGGGTAGCGGGCCGCCAACTCCTCGTAGCGGACGGTCAGTTCGTCCCGTGAGGCGATCACCGAGGACTGGGCGCTGGCCCACGCGCCGAGCCGCGAGCCGTGCGGGCGGCTGCGGAAGTAGCGCTCGGTCTCGGCCCGCGGAATCCGGGAGGCGGTGCCCGTGACGATGACCTGGCGGGCCAGCTGGTGCCAGGGGAAGAGCAGCGAGGCGTACGGGTTCGCGGTGAGCTCGGCGGCCTTGCGCGAGGCGTAGTTGGTGAAGAAGACGAAGCCGTGCTCGTCGTAGGACTTCAGGAGCACGGTGCGGGTGGAGGGGCGGCCGTCCGGGGTGGCGGTGGCGACGACCATCGCGTTGGGCTCGTGCAGACCGCCGGCCACGGCCTCCTTGAACCAGCGGGCGAACTGCCCCATGGGCGTGGGGGCCAGCTCCTCCTCGGCGAGGAGGGTGGTGCGGTACTGCTCGCGCATCGCTGCGGGGTCCAGGTCGGTCACCCCACCCATCCTGCCGCACCGGCGCCCGGGGCCCGGCGGCGGTGCAGTTTGCCCGCGACGGCGGGGCGTTAACCCTGCGCCGCCGAATTGGGGCAGTGTGCCGGATGTCACGCTTCCCCGCATCGGCGGAACCCGCCAAACTCTCGGCTGGGCCACTGTGGCCTCCATACACGCGTGAGCCCCCGGCGGGATTCCTGACCGCCGTACGGGGCATGACCGAGGGACCCGGGGCGGCACGGCCCGCCCGCAGCCCGTCGCACACATCCTGAGGAGCCGCCAGATGTCCGACTTCGTACCCGGACTTGAGGGAGTCGTCGCGTTCGAGACGGAGATCGCCGAGCCGGACAAGGAGGGCGGCGCCCTTCGCTACCGGGGCGTCGACATCGAGGACCTGGTCGGACACGTCTCGTTCGGGAACGTGTGGGGCCTCCTGGTGGACGGGGCGTTCAACCCCGGCCTGCCGCCCGCCGAGCCGTTCCCGATCCCGGTCCACTCCGGGGACATCCGGGTGGACGTGCAGTCCGCCCTCGCCATGCTGGCTCCGGTGTGGGGCCTCAAGCCGCTGCTCGACATCGACGAGGCCACCGCCCGCGACAACCTGGCGCGGGCCGCCGTCATGGCGCTCTCCTACGTCGCCCAGTCGGCGCGCGGGCAGGGCCTGCCGATGGTGCCGCAGGGGGAGATCGACAAGGCCGAGTCCGTCGTCGAGCGCTTCATGATCCGCTGGCGCGGCGAGCCGGACCCCAAGCACGTCAAGGCGGTGGACGCGTACTGGACGAGCGCCGCCGAGCACGGCATGAACGCCTCGACGTTCACCGCCCGGGTGATCGCCTCGACCGGCGCCGACGTCGCGGCCGCGCTGTCCGGCGCGGTCGGCGCGATGTCGGGCCCGCTGCACGGCGGAGCGCCCTCGCGGGTGCTCGGCATGATCGAGGAGATCGAGCGGACCGGGGACGCGACGGCGTACGTGAAGCAGGCCCTCGACAAGGGCGAGCGCCTGATGGGCTTCGGCCACCGCGTCTACCGCGCCGAGGACCCGCGCGCCCGCGTGCTGCGCCGCACCGCCAAGGAGCTGGCCGCGCCGCGCTTCGAGGTGGCGGAGGCGCTGGAGAAGGCCGCCCTTGAGGAGCTGCACGCACGGCGGCCCGACCGGGTGCTCGCGACGAACGTGGAGTTCTGGGCGGCGATCGTCCTGGACTTCGCGGAGGTTCCGGCGCACATGTTCACGTCGATGTTCACCTGCGCGCGTACCGCCGGCTGGTCGGCGCACATCCTGGAACAGAAGCGGACGGGCCGTCTGGTGCGGCCCTCCGCCCGCTATGTGGGCCCGGGTTCGCGTGAGCCCCGCGCCATCGAGGGGTACGAGGACATCGCCCACTGAGCGGAAGGCGCAGGGCACGGCCCCTCGCGTGGAGTAGCCGCACGGTCACTCGGCGCGACAGCGCCCGGTGGCCGACCTAGCGTTCGGGATGTCAGGTTTGTCCACCGAACGTGGAGTTCATCGTGAGCATCATCCGCCGCGCCGCCGTTGTGGCCGCGCTTTCGGCCGCCGTCATAGTCCCCGCAGCCGCGACCGCCCAGGCCGCCCCGCAGGCCGCCCCGCGCGTCGCGGCGCACGACCGTGACGACGACGGTGGCCGCGAGCATCACCACCACCATCACCACTGGCACGACCACAGTCTGCTCGGCCTCGGTCTGCATCTGCTCTGACCGGAGCCCAACCGCACGGGCACGCGCCCGGAACACCTCGTTCCGGGCGCGTGCCCGTGTCGCGTCGGGTCCGGCGTCGCCCGTTCATTCCACCGAGGGCACGAGGCCCATCAGCGGGGCGAGCGGGTCGGTGAGCTGGGAGAGCTGGCCCAGGTCGTTGAGGTGGCTGAGCCCGGCCAGCTGGTTCTTGACCTTGGGCAGCTGGGCCGCGTACGGGGCCGGGATGTTGCTCGTCGCGATGGTGTCCAGCTCGCTGACCGGGTTGATCGGCTTGACCAGGGTGTCGAGGGGGCCCGCGGCGCTCGCGGTCGTCGCGGCGATGCCCGAGACACCGGCGGCGACGGCAAGGACTGTGGCGATTCGTCGTGTTGAGATCACGCCTGCACAACGGGCCGCGACAGCACCGGACACGGCCGACCCCCGGTCTCACCCGACAGGCCTACCTACTCGAACGGGCCCTCCGGACGCCGGTGCCGAAGACAGCAGCTCCTGTCCGGGGGGAGTAGAGCCCCGGACAGGAGCTGCTGGCGCACTGTCCGCGCCGCGACACGGATCCTGTTCCGCGCGGTCCAACGAACCGTGCGGAGAAACGTTCTGTCGGACGGCCGCCGCCCGTCGGCGGCGGCCCGGCCGTACTAGAGGCCGTTCGACCAGGCATAGCCCTTGGGGACCGGGTGCCGGTCACCGTCCCGGGCGAAGACCAGGGCGATCTCGTCGTGCTCGCGCAGCACGAGCGCGGCCGGGTTCCCGGCGGCCCTGCGCCCGTTGACGTACGCCGCGAGATGGCGGCCACCGCCCTCGTGCAGACCCCCGATGCGCTTCGCGTCGAGCGGGACCCGCCACTCGGCCATGAACTGGCCGAGCGTGAACTCGGCCCGCCGGGGCGACTCGACGTGGATCACGCCGCTGGTGTCGTGGGTGTGCAGCGGGCTGATCCGGCGGCGCGGCTCGTCGATGCCGATGGCGGCGGGGACGGTGACGGGCCTGCCGTCGACGAGGACGTCCAGATGCGTGTGGGTGTGCTGCACCACGCCCTCGGCCGGGAGCATCTCAAGACCCGCCGCGGCGACCGCGGCCGACGCGTCCGCCGGCGCGGGCCACGGCGGCAGCGCGTCCCGACCCGCATCCACGCCGTGCGGGTCGGGTCGTACGGGCGCGGCCTTGGCACCGCCGGCCGCGAGGGCCGTGACGGCCGCTACGGCGAGCAGCGCGGTGAGCGCCCGGCCGAGCGGGGCCACGGCGAGGACGTTCCTGGGCGGACGGGGCATTGCCAACTCCTGGGCGTGAGGGACGGATCGGGCCGGCCGGTGCTCAGAACGTCGCGGTCGCGGCGGGCGCACCCTGGACGGCGGGGGCGGTCAGGCCGGCCTCCGGCAGGACGACGGCGGGCAGCCCGAGCAGCGCGGCGCGCGGCTCGCTGAGCGGGGCGCCGAGGTCCGCGCCCGGCGTAACGGTGTGCAGCGCGGTGCCCGGGCTGACCAGGGCGGGGGTGCCGAGGTTGCGGGAGCTCAGCGGGTCGGGCAGCGGCGTGTCGATCTGGGTGTTCGGCAGCGCGGACTCGACGGGGATCGCCGGGACCATGTTGTGCGGCAGCAGATTGCCCTTCACGTAGCGCGGGCCGTCCGGGGCGCCGGGGACGGGCAGCGGCATGCCGGTGTGCAGGGTGGGGGCGTCGAACGGCAGGACCGTGTTCAGGGTGC
This sequence comes from Streptomyces xanthochromogenes, assembly GCF_014650455.1. Lineage (GTDB taxonomy): Bacteria > Actinomycetota > Actinomycetes > Streptomycetales > Streptomycetaceae > Streptomyces > Streptomyces xanthochromogenes. The sequence continues at coordinate 380,434 of NZ_BMUZ01000005.1, forward strand.
CGAGAGGGACGGTGACCGGAACGGCGGGTGCCGCGGCGGCCGGTGCCACGGCGGCCGCGGTCGCCATGCATGCCATGATGCCCGCCAGGCCCGCGCGTGAAGTGATTCCCATGGGTGTTCTCTTCCTTCCCTGGTGGCCTACTCGGCCGTGTCTTTCAGCAAGAACGATCCCGGCGGCGGTATCACTGCAAAGTTCCCCTGCTTGCAGCAACGCGGCCCCCGTGCGCGGCGCATGGAGGCACGGGGCGTGCCCTCCGCCCGGCTCGTGCGTTGTAGGCGGCATGAACGTACGTCGATACCTCGCGGCCGCCGCGGCCGGAACCGCCCTCGCCGCCGTCATCGCCCCCTCCGCGCACGCCTTCGACCTCGGCGGCACCCTCAGCGGTGCGGCGCGCACCACCAGCGCCGCCGGTGCCCAGATCAAGCCCGCCGCGAACAGCGTCGTCGGGGACAAGGTGGGCCAGAAGGTGACCGCCGTGAAGGACGGCGTGAAGGCCGGCGGCGAGGCGGTGAAGGCCGCCAACGACGCGGTCAAGGCCGGACACGCCCTGGTCGGCTGACTCTTCGGCCGCCATCAACTCCCCTGCCCGACAGTGTTGTTCGACAGCCGCTAGGCGGCCAGGACGGTGCGAGCGTGACTCACCCCCGGACGGTCCCGGCGCCCCGCGGCGCCACCGGCGATCTCGCCGACCCGGCGTTCTGGAAGCAGCCTCCTGCCCAACGCCTGGCGCGTTTCGCCGAGTTGAGACAGCAGCCGCGCCCGGCCTTCTTCACGGAACGCCGGGCCGGCCGGCGCCGCCCCGAGCAGGGCTTCTACGCCCTGGTCCGGCACGCCGACGTGCTGAAGGCGAGCCGCCTTCCGCGGGTCTTCGCGAGCGCGCCCGGCGTCACTTCGCCCGAGCCGGCCCGCTGGGTGCGGGCCGTGTTCGGCGACTCGATGGTCAACCTCGACGGCGCCGACCACACGCGCCTAAGGCGCATCGTGCAGCAGGCGTTCACCCCGCGCCTGCTCGCCGCCACCGAGGTCAGCATCCGCGAGCTCGCCGTGCGCATCGTGGACGACATGGTCGCCGAGCGCCCCGACGAGTTCGTCTCCGCGGTCGCCTCCCGGATGTCGTTCGAGGTCATCTGCGCCATGCTCGGCGTGCCCGACGCCTACCGCCGCCGGATCGCCCGCCAGATCGACCGGGCATCCGAGCACGCCGGGGTGCGGCGCAGCATCGGCGCCCGGCTGCTCAGCCCCGGCAAGGGACTGCGGGCGCTGGCCCGGATGCAGCTGACCGTGGCCCGTCTCGGGCGGGAGCGGCGCCGGAACCCGACCGGAGACCTCATCTCGGCGCTGGTGTGCGCGGACGTGGACGGGCAGCGCCTGACATACCGTCAACTGGGTTCGTTCTTCTCCCTGTTGCTCGTGGCGGGAGTCGAGACGACCCGCAACGCCATCGCCCACGCCCTGTCCTTGCTGACCGATCACCCGGATCAACTGGCTCTGCTGCGAGGGGACTTCGAGCGGTACGCGGACGGCGCGGTCGACGAGATCGTGCGGCACTCCACACCCATCATCCAGTTCCGCCGGACCGTCACCTCGCGCTACGTCCTGTCCGGCCACACCTTCCTGCCCGGCGACAAGGTGATGCTCCTGTACGCGTCGGCCAACCGGGACGCCGACGTCTTCACCGACCCGGACGCCTTCGACATCACCCGGGACCCCAACCCGCACCTCGGCTACGGGGGCGGCGGCCCGCACTACTGCCTGGGCGCGCATCTCGCCCGCCTGGAGATCAAGGCCGTACTGCGCGAGCTGCTGACCCGTCCGCTCGCCGTACGCACGCTCGGCGAACCGGAGTTGGGGACGTCCAACTTCGACCACCGGGTGCGCAGGCAGCCCTTCGCCTTCGACGCGCCCAGGACGTGACCGCCCGACCGCCGCGCACCCTCACCGGGCGAGCGGCGTTGTACCGGGCATGAACACTCACCACCGCCTCAAGGCCGCCACCGTCGCCGCATCCCTCCTGCTCCTGGCCGCGCCCGGCATCGCCGCGGCCGACGACGGGGTCGCCGGGCAGGGCAGTGTCAGCGAGTTCGGGCAGCCCAAGGTCCTCGGCGGGCGCGGCAAGATCGGCGAGACGCTGACCTCGGGTGTCTCCTCGCTGAGCGGGGCGCTCCAGCGCGGTGGCTCCTCGTCCGCGGGCCACTGACGCCCAGGACCCGCCGCAGCACCGCTCCCCGGGGCCCCGTGCAGCCGCCCCCCGTCGGCCCGGCCGCGTGGAAGTGCGCGCTGTGCGTGCTGGTCCTGCTGCTCTCGGCCCTCGTGCCGCTCGCGTCCGACAGCGGGCGACCGGGCCCGGCGCCTCCCCCGTCGGGCAACGCGGCGAGCATCTTCACGGGCTCGGACGGGGCCGGCGTCGGCAGGCTCGCGGCGGCCGAGAAATGGCGCGGACGGGGGCCGCTGCGCGTGGGCCACACCTATCTGCCGGGCGGCACCTGGAACGACATCGAGGGGCCGCCGGGGCTGCTCGCCCCCTGGGCGCGCTGGCGCGATCAGCGCACGGACCGCCTCCTCGTCCTCAATGTGCCGATGCTCGACCACAACGAGGAGGGCGTGCCCGACGCGCGGGTGGCGGCCCTGCTCGGCCAGGCCGCGCGGGGCGCCTTCGACGCCCACTTCCGGACCCTGGCCGAGCGTCTGGTCGCCCTTCGGCTCGCCGACACGATCGTGGTGTTGGGCTGGGAGATGAACGGCGTCACCTACACCCACCGGTGCGGCCCCGATCCCGCCGCGTGGCGGACGTACTGGCGCCGCGTCGTGACGGCGATGCGGTCGGTCACGGGGCAGCGCTTCCGCTTCGACTTCGCGCCGAGCCGGGGGCGGGACGCGGTGCCGTGGACCGCGTGCTATCCGGGCGACGCCTTCGTGGACGTCCTCGGCATGGACGCCTACGACCAGCCCGCGGGCATGTCGTTCGCCCAGCAGGTCGAGGAGCCGTACGGGCTGCGGGCCCAGGTCGACTTCGCCGCCCGGCACCACAAGCCGGTCTCGTACCCGGAGTGGGGCCTCTTCCGCAACGGGGACGACCCGGCGTACGTACGCGGGATGACCGCCTGGTTTCGACGGTACCGGCCGGTCTACCAGACCCTGACCGACTATTGCCCGCACGGCCTGTGGGAGTGCGGCACGAATCCGCGGGCGGCCCGGGCCTATCTCGGCGCCCGGTGAACGGCCCGGCGTCCGCCCTCGGGGACGGCCCGCGCACTGGGCCGTGCGGGGGGCCGGGGGCTGCGCCGGACGGGTTGTCTGTCGGCTGCGGCGCGCGTGGCCGGGGGACCGGGGCGGGGCCGATCCGACCCAATGAATTACGCGTATCAGCATCTGATGCGCCTCCCCCCTCCCCCGTCTTCCTGTCGAAGGGTCGCAGGCATGTCCAAGTTCTCGAGGTTCTCGGGTCCCGCGGCGCGCGCCGCCCTCGTCGCGGCTCTGGTCTCCGTGCTCGGCACGGGGTACGCGGCGCACGCCGTCGACCACCCCGCCCCGGCCCCGCCGCAACTCGCCCACGCCGGCGCCGACTCCCGGGCCTCGCTGCTCGGCGCCCTGAGCGTCGGCGCGGTCGTCACGGGCACGGCGGCGGTCGCCCTCTCGCGGCGCGTCTCCCGCAGCCGCTACGGCAAGTAGCGGCAGTCCTTGCGCCGGTCGGCCGTGCAGAACCGTTTTGGGCGCAGGTGTCCGTTACTTATGCCCGTTCGGCACGTTGAAGTGAAATGACGACTGCGTGTCTGCGGTCGCGTGTCCATATCAAGGAGAACTTTGATGTCTCGTATCGCGAAGACGGCCGCCGTCGTCGCCGGAGCAGGCGCCATGGCGCTGGCCGGTGCGGGTATCGCCTCGGCCGACGCCGGCGCCGAGGCCGTCGCTGCGAACTCCCCCGGCGTCCTGTCCGGCAACCTGCTCCAGGTGCCGGTGCACGTCCCGGTCAACCTCTGCGGCAACTCGGTCAACGTCATCGGGCTGCTGAACCCCGCGTTCGGCAACACCTGCGTCAACGCCGACAGCCACCACGAGGGCGGCTACGGGGAGTAAGTACCCCCCGCTTCGGCCGGGCTCCCTCACGGTGGCCCGGCCGGTCATGGCTCACAGCAGTACCGCGGCCTCCCGGACTTCTCCCCCCGGGAGGCCGTCGCCGTGTCAGGCGTACCGGTAGATCGCGGTGTGGTCGAGCAGTGCCGCCGGTGCCACGTTCCACGGCGGCATCGGGTCGTGGAGGGCCGCCACCCGGCCGTGCTGGGGGTCCCCGGACGGCGGTGGCGTGGCCGGCAGATAGCGCTGGGACTTGGGGTGCGCGGCCTGCCAGCGGGCCCACAGGCTGTCGATGTAGGCGTGGTGCAACCAGAACACCGGATCGTTGACGGAGGCGGCGCCCAGCATGACGCCGCTGACCCAGCGGTGCACCCGGTTGTGCATGCGGAAGCGGGCGCTGCCCGAAAGCCCGGTCGTCCAGCCCTCCATGCGGTTGCGGAGACCGGACCCGCTGGTGGAGTCCCAGGGCGCGGTGTCGTACACCGGGTCGGCGAGTGCCCGGTCGACGTCGGCGGCGACGGGCAGGGCGATGGGGTCGTTGGGGCGCCCCAGGTCCCGGGTCAGGAAGCGGGCCTCGGTGACCTCGACCGCGAGGTCCCAGTTGCCGTGCGCGTACGCGAACGGCCCGGTCATGACCTGCAGGTCGCCGCGGCGGCCGTTGCCGCCCATGAAGTCGTCGGACCAGAGGGAAGACGCGGGTGAACGGTCCCGCGTCCAGTCCCAATAAGGCACGGTCACACGGGAGTTGACCTTCTGCAGGGCCTGCTCGAATTCGAGCAGGAACTGGCGGTGCCAGGGCAGGAACGACGGCGTCATGTGCGCGACCCGCAGCCCGTCGTCGCCGTCCGGGACGTAGAACTCGATGTGGGTGCGCACGAACTCGTCGTAGACACCGCTGCGTTTGAGTTCGAGCACCGCGTTCACGAAGGCCTTGCGCTCGGCGCTCGTCAGGTTCCGCTGGTTCTTACGCGTGTACACCACGGCCGGCTCCCTCCTGGTGGCTGCCGTGCACGGGTACGGCGGCGAGGCGGGCGGTGCCCAGCTCGTTCGCGGCGGCCCGGGCGGCCGCGCGTGCGGTGGGGTACGACACGTAGTGGTCGACCGAACTGAGGTAGCTGCCGTCCGCCCGCCGCATCACGTCCAGCTGCCGGCCGTCCACGAACACGGCGAGCTCGCCCCGGCCCGCCCCGAGCGGCCAGCCCTGGATGCGGTGTCCGGCGTGCATCTCGTCGAAGGCGGCGCCCGCATCGGGTTCCGGCCCAAGGGCACCCGCGGGTCCGCCCGGCGTGGTGGCGCCCGGGATGCGGGAGAGGACGGCGGCGGTGAACGCGACGGTCGCGGAGACGAACGCGGCCCGCAACAGGCCCCGCCGGGCCGGCTGCCAGGCGGGGCGGGACGCGGGCCCGGCGGGTTCGGGGGCTCGCCCCCGTGGGCGGGTGCGGCCCGCCCGGCTGATGCGCCAGAAATGCGTCGCGTCGTTCATCGGCGTCTCCCTCGTGCTCGCCGGGGCGGACGCGTCCGGCACACACGTGGGCCCCGGAAACCGTGCTGGTTCCGGGGCCCGTCCAAACGTCCGCTCCTTGTCCGATGCCGGGTTCAACGAGGCCCGGCGTCCCAGGAAACGGCCACGGCCGTCGGCGCGCGGCAGCGGGCGCTCCCCGGGCCGGTACTGGATGCACGGCCCGGGGATGCCTCAACCATGCGACTGGTCAGTGGGTCAACGCCGCCGGGCGCCCGCCGTGGCGGCGGGGGCGGCCGAATCACGCGGTCGGACCAACGTTCCCACGGGGCTCAGCCCGTCCAGAAGTCCCACCAGCGGGTGAGGATCAGCATCCCGATGACCCCGATGTGCAGCACCGGCACCGCCCAGCCGAACTCGGCGAACAGGCTTCGGGCCCAACTCGGCGCGGGGAGCGCGCCCTTGACGATGTTGAGGCCGGTCACCCCCCAGAACAGGGCGATGGTGGCGACCCACGCCAGGCAGCACCACAGGCACAGCGCGTTGATCCGGTACAGCGACTCGAACTGCAGCCAGCCGACGAAGACGACCCCGGCCAGCGCCCCCGCGTTGAGCGTGCGCCAGTACCAGCGCCCGAACCGGCCGCCCCCGAGCAGGCTCATGCCCACGCAGCCGACGATCCCGTACGCGACCAGGCCGAGCATCGGGTTGGGGAAACCGAAGACGGAAGCCTGGGCGCTCTTCATGATGTTGCCGCAGGAGATCACCGGGTTGAGGCTGCACCCGGGGACGAAGTTGGGGTTCCGCAGCAGCTCGAACTCGTCGAGGGTGATGACCCACGACGCGAGCAGCCCCGCCGCGCCGGCAAGGACGACCAGCCAGGCGAAGCCCCGCCCGGCGCCGAACGCGGCGGTGGCCGCGGGTGGGGGGCCGGACGAGTCGGTGGCGGGAGCCTGCTGCGGGATCGTCCCGGGAAGGGGCATGGCCTTACGTCTCCGTTCTCGTCCGGCGGTGGGGTGCGGTCAGCCGCGCAGGCGGCGGACGGGGAGCACGCAGTGGCCGGCGGTGGAGATGGTGTCCTCGTCGCCGGCGAACGCCTTCAGCTGCTCGTCGGAGACGGCGACTCCGGGGACGCCCTCGGGCCAGGAGCGGGTGGCGAACATGAACTGGACGGTGCCCCGCGCCTCGGCGGCGGCCAGCCACTCGGGCGGCACCGGGCACTGGGCGTTGAGCGTCGGCATGGTGAGGACGGCCTGGCCGCCCTGGACGATGAGGGTCACCGGGAACGAGCCGCCCTGCGACTGGTCGACGACGCTGCCGGCCGGCATGCCGATCTCGTCGAGCAGCGACCGCGCCGCGGCCTCCGCACCCTCGGGGCCCTCGGCCCCGTCACCGAGGGAGTACGCCATGAGGAAGGGCACATCGCCGGACCCGTCGGGGGACTCACCGCTCCACGCGATGACGATGAGCGAGCCCAACAGGGCTGCCCTGGAAGGCTGTACGGCACTGGTGGCTGAAGTCATGCCGGGACTCTAGGACATTCCGGGCCGAGCCCTTCGCAGCTGTCACCCATCCGGATGAAAGGTCCTTCACCGGTCTTCTGGCACCCGTGTACGACTCTTCGGTCACCCGTGCGCGACTCGGCGCGTCCGGACGCGGCGAAGCGGCTCCGGGATCCCCAACTCCACGAAGCCGCTCACCACGCACTGAAGCCCGCCGGTCTCAACCGGCCCTACTTCAGTCCGAGTTGACGCAGGTGTTGCCGAAGGCCGGGTTCAGACCGCCGATGACGTCGACCGTGTTGCCGCAGAGGTTCACCGGGACGTGGACCGGGACCTGCGCCATGTTGCCGGACAGGACGCCGGGCGAGTTCGCGGCGACACCCTGCGCGCCCGCATCGGCGAAGGCGGCGCCGGAGGCGGCACCCGTGGCGAGCCCGGCGGCGGCGAGGGCGAGAGCCGTCTTCTTGGCAGTGTTCATGATGGAACCTTCCATTCGGGGGTTGCCTCAGCGTAGGCAAATGGCCGGGAGCCGCCGGAAGCGAACACGCCGGGTTTATTGTCTTTCCCTCGTACAGCGCAGGAGGCGGCCGGACGGCCCCTCAATTCACGCTGCGGAAGGACTCGTTCGCGCCTGCGCTAACCGCCCAGCGGCATTCCGCCGATGAGCTGTCCCGGATTGGGTGCCCCATTGGTCTTGTTCAGGTCGTGCGCGGTGGCGCCCACGGTGTGGAGCAGGGAGTCGTCCGACTTGGGGTCGAGCAGGTTGGTGCGCACCGGCGACGCGTCGATCATGTTGGGAGCGGACGACACGTTCTGGGCGATCGTGTCGAGGCCGCCGTTCAGGCTCATGGGCGGGAGGTCCCCGGCCGCGAAGGCCGGTGCCGCCGCACCCACGACCGCGAGGGATCCGGCGAGTGCCGCGGCAACCTTCATCGACTTCATCATCAATCCTTCCGCGGCGAGTTCCGTCGCCGAACCGTGCTTGTCCCTGAATGCATTGCGCTGCTTCGCCCTGGGTAACGACCCGCCGACGCCCGGGAAACCCTTCGGTTCCGGATTCATGGGCCGCCACCCAATTGCGGGGCCCGCCGATACGCACGTGGGATTTCATGAATTCTGCTGTGCGGTAAGGAGGTTGATGGGTCGGGACAGCCGAGAGCGCCGGTCCCGTCCGTGACGGGCCGGCGCTCTCGGGGTGCGGCTCAGACGGGCAGCTTCGGCACCGCGTCCGTGGGCGCCTTGGGCAGCCCCGGCAGGTTGGGCACCGGCAGGCCGCCGCCGGTCACGGTGGTCAGGACGAGCCCGACGAGGCCGGTGACCACCGAGGTCGCGGCGGGGACGATGGCCCCGACATTGACACTGGTGACCGCCTTGACGAGGTCGTCGATGCCCTTCTTGACCGCGGCGACGGCATCGTCCTTGGCGGCCGCCAGCACGGCGTCCTGCTCGGGGCCGCCCAGCGGCACGGCCGCCGGACCGGCGGCGGGCGGGGTGACCGGCGCGGCGGCCGGGGGCGTGACGGGGGCCGCCGGAGCCGCCTGCTTCAGCGCGTCGAGGGCGGACGTGGCCTTGCCGGCCAGCGCCGCGGTGTCGGCCGCCGAGCCTCCCTTGAGCACACCGGTCAGCAGGTCGGTCACGGGCGTGAGGACGCCGCCGAGACCGTTCAACTGCTGGGCCTGGCCCAGCAGGGCGTCGGCGCTCGGGACCGGCGCCTCGGCACGGACCGTACGCGGCGGCGGCGAGTCGGCGGCCATCGCGGTCCCGGCGGACCCGGCGACGATCACGGTGGAAAGGGCCGCTGCGACCAGGCGCCGCGGTGTTCGTACAAGCATGAAACGGTTCTCCTTGGGTGGGGCGAGCGAGCTCTCCTCACCGTGCGCACGCCCCCAAACCCTCGCAACCGGATGGTCGTCCTGAGTGATCATCAGTTGCCCGCCACGCCGCGCCGAGCTGGCACAACCCCGTACCGGAAGAGCCCGGCGGACTACCGCCATCCGGGGCAGCACGAAGCCCCGGCCCGCTCCCTGGAGAGGAGCGGACCGGGGCTTCGGCGAGGAACTACTTGTTGATGCAGGTGTTGCCGAACGCGGGGTTCAGCAGACCGATGACGTTCACGGTGTTGCCGCAGACGTTGACCGGGATGTGAACGGGGACCTGCGCCATGTTGCCGGACAGGACGCCGGGGGAGTTGGTGGCCGCGCCGTGCGCACCGGCGTCGGCGGCGGCGATGCCGGCCCCACCGGCGATGGCGGCAACGGCAGCGGTGGACAGGACCAGGGCCTTCGCGGTACGCGACATGGAGAAGCACTCCTAGATTGAGAAAGTCATTGACCGGGTGTTTGTCACTCGACCTACACCTCAACGCGAACCCGGCCGCCCGGTTTTGCCCCTAACGGGTGAACCAGGGTTTTGGGGGCCGCGAAAATGGCGAGGGGGCCCGTCCGGACCGAGGCCGCGAGCCGCGGCGCCGGTCCGGCGGCGTCACCCCTGGGGATTACTTGTTGATGCAGGTGTTGCCGAAGTTCGGGTTCAGCAGACCGATCACGTTCACGGTCAGGCCGCAGGCGTTGACCGGGACGTGCACGGGGACCTGGAGCAGGTTGCCCGACAGGACGCCGGGGGAGTTGGCGGCGACGCCCTGCGCACCCGCGTCGGCGCTGGCCATGCCCGCACCGAGCATCACGACCGCGGCACCTGCGCCCGCCGACACAACAGACTTTGCAATTCGATTCATCGCTTTTTCCTTTCGGGTGGAGATGGGGCCACCGATACAACGACCGTGTCGTCAAGGGGATACGCACGATCGCTCGAAGGGGACACTCCGTCTCCACATTCATGACCGGACCGGGTTGTAAATACGGTTACAGTTGCCCACCGCCGGGCCGCGCCACATACGGGATCTTCGGCGGCCGGAGCGCCGGCCCTGCGGAATTCGAGGGCGGCCGCACTGCGGGGAGAGCCCCGCAGCATTTTTGTTCAGCTTTCTTTTCGAGCGCCAGGACCGGAGTGACCGCGCATGCCGACGAGAGCGAACACCCCCGGCGGACCCGAGGGGCCGGGGTCCGCCGGGCAGTTGAGTGTCCTGCACCTGGTTCAGCCCGTTGAGGGGGGCGTAGCCCGAGTCGTCACGGACTTGGTGCGGGACCAGCTGCGCAGTGGATTCCGGGTCACCGTGGCATGCCCCGAGGGAGGCCCGTTGAGCACCGAACTGACGCGTCTGGGTGCCCGGGTGCACCCCTGGCGGGCCACCCGTTCACCTGGCCCCGCGCTCCTCGGGGAGACCCTGCGGGCGGCCCGCCTCGTCCGGCGGGTGCGCCCCGACGTGATCCACGCCCACAGCGCCAAGGCCGGGGTCGCCGCCCGGCTCGCCGTGCGCGGCAGGGTGCCCACCGTCTTCCAGCCGCACGCCTGGTCGTTCGAGGCCGTCGGCGGCATCACCGCGCGGCTCTCCCGAGGTTGGGAGCGTGCCGCGGTGCGCTGGACCGCGCGGATCGTGTGCGTCAGCGAGGGCGAGCGGGCCACCGGGGTGCGGGCCAAGGTCGTCGCGCCCTGCTCGGTGATCCCCAACGGGGTGGACCTCGACCACTACTCGGCGGCCGACGAGACCCCGGCCGCCCAGGGCGCGCCGTTGGTCGTGTGCGTGGGACGGCTGTGCCGCCAAAAGGGCCAGGACGTGCTGCTCGCCGCCTGGCAGCGGGTGCGCGAGGCCGTACCCGGCGCGCATCTCGTCCTGGTCGGCGACGGCCCGGACCTCGCGGCACTGCGCGCGGCGGCGCCCGGCTCGGTGTCCTTCGTCGGCCCGGTCGGCGACACCGCCTTCTGGTACCGGGCCGCCGACCTGGTCGTGCTGCCCTCCCGCTGGGAGGGCATGGCGCTCGCGCCACTGGAGGCGATGGCGTGCGGCCGCCCGGTGGTGGTCACCGACGTCGGGGGCTCCGCCGAGAGCCTCCCGCCCGGGCAGGCCCCGCTCTGTCTCGTACCGCCGGACGCACCGGAGGAGTTGGCGCACGCGATGACGCGGCTCCTGACCGACCCCGCGCTGCGCACCGATCTGGCCCGCCAGGGCCACGCCCACGTAACCACCACCCACGACGTGCGGCAGACGGCCCGAAGCATCGCGGAGGTGTACCGCGACGTGGCCGCTCTGCAGCGCTCCGAGGACAGGGAACCCATCAGCCAGTGACCGCGGAAAGCATCGTCCCTGCCGCCGGGGGGCCGCCCCACGGGACCGGGATGTCATCGGGAACCGTTTCGGTGGTCACGCCCCGCGAGGCGCCGGACCACTTCGCCTTCGTGGCCGGGCGGCCGCGCACCGTGCAGCCGTTCGTCGCCGTGCTGCTCGCCACGGACTGCGCGGCCGGGCTGCTCGGCCTGCTCGCGCTGCCGTACACCGGCCTTCCGCCGGGCCCCGCCGGGCTGCTGGTGGCCACTGTGCTCGCGCTCAACGCCCAGGCCGGGCTCTACCGGCCGACGATGGCACGGGGGGTGCTCGCCGATGTGCCCGCGCTGTTCGTGCGGACCCTGATCGGCTGGTGCCTGCTCGCCACCGTCCTCGCCCACGAAGGCACCCTGGTCCACGAGCCGAACGCCGCCCCCCTCACGGTGGCGGCGGTCGCGACGGGCTGCGCCCTGCACACCCTGGCCGGCTGCGCCGGGCGCGGCACAGCGCTGTGGCTGCGCCGCCGCCAGGGCGCCCGCAGGCCCCGGCCCGCGCTTGTGGTGGGTCCGGCTGCCAGCGCCGTACGCGTCACGGCGGCACTCGCGCGGCGCTCGGGCGGCGGCATCCGTCCGGTCGGGGTGGTCGTGCCGCCGGCCGAGGCCTCCGTCGAGGCCGGGGTGCCGGTGCTGCGCAGCCTGGAGGAGGTGCAGCGCGCCGTCATCCAGAACGGGGTGCAGGACTGCCTGTTCACCTACGCCCCCGAGACCACGGCCCCCGTTCCCCCGGCCTTCCTCGAAAGCATGGGCTGCACGCTGTGGCAGCTGGACACACGGGCGCCCGGACAGACCGTGCCCCACCAGCAGGCGGACGAACTCGCCGCCTTCCCCTGCCACCCCCTCACCAGCGCCCCCGCCTCGGTCCCCGGGCTGTTCTTCAAGCGGGTCGCCGACCTGGCCCTCACCCTGCCCGCGCTGCTTCTCGCCGCCCCCGTACTCGCGGTGTGCGCGCTGGTCCTGCGGCGCAGCGACGGGCCCGGGGTGCTGTTCCGGCAGGAGCGGATCGGGGCCGGCGGGCGGGCGTTCACCCTGCTCAAGTTCCGCACCCTGCGCCCCGACACCGCGCACGAGGCGGCGACCCGCTGGAACATCGCCGACGACCAGCGGATGAGCCGGGCCGGGAGCTTCATGCGGCGCACCTCCCTCGACGAGCTGCCCCAGCTGTGGAACGTGATCCGGGGCGACATGAGCCTGGTGGGGCCACGCCCCGAACGCCCTTATTTCGTCGCCCAGTTCAGCCAGGCCCACCCCGGTTACGCGGCCCGGCACCGGATGCCCGTCGGGCTCACCGGGCTCGCCCAGGTGCAGGGGCTGCGCGGGGACACCTCGATCGAGGACCGGGCGCGCTACGACAACTACTACATCGACCACTGGTCGCTCTGGCAGGACCTGTGCATCCTGCTGCGCACCGCCGTCTGCCTCGTCCGCCCGACGGGGAGCTGAGCGTGCACGCCGTCGCGGCCGCGCCGCCGCTGCCGATGCCCGCCCCGCCCCACCGGGCCCTGCGCCTGCTGCCGCTGCTCGCCGTGATCACCCTGCTCGCCACTCCCCCGTTGGGCGGCGACGGCTCGGCCACCGCAGCGGACGCGGCCTGCGGGGTGCTCGTGGTGTGGGCGTTCCTGCGGGTGCTGCGCTCCGGCGAGCGGCCGCTGAGCCGGCAGGCCGCGATCGTCATGGGGCTTCCGGTGACCGGGATCTGCGTGGCCGCGATGGGCGCCGTCGACCCCGGCACCGCGATCGCCGGACTCGGCCGCTACCTCCAGATCTTCGTCCTCGTACCGCTCGCCGTGCTGCTCCTGCTGCGCGACCGCGAGGACTTCCGGCTCGCGGCCTCGGCCGTGGTGGCACTGGCCCTGTTCGAGGGCGGCGTCGGCGTCCAGCAGTACCTGACCCGTACCGGCGCCTCCTACATGGGCGAGGACATCCGGGCGGTCGGCACCTTCGGCGCCTCCGACATCATGGGCATGGCGACCGTGGTGTCCTGCGGACTGCTGTGCGCGCTCGGCCTCGCCCTCGACCCCACGCCCGGCGCGAGCCGCACCCGCCGCAGGGTCGCGCTCGGCTGCGCGGCCCTGCTGCTCCTGCCCCTCGCCGTGTCGTTCAGCCGCGGCGCCTGGATCGCGACGGGCATCGCCTCCATCGCGCTGCTGCTGCTCTCCGGGGTGCGCCGCGCCCTCGCCGTCCTCGCGGTCACCGCGGCCGCCACCGTCGTCCTGGTCGGCGTGAGCGGGTCCGGCACGCAGATGCTCCAGGAGCGGCTCGCCAGCATCACCCAGGTCGAGAGCGCTCCCGACCAGTCCGTGACCGACCGGTACACCATGTGGGCGGCAGCCGAACTGATGTGGCGTCAAAGTCCGCTCACCGGCGTCGGGTTGAAGGGCTTCCCCGACCACCGCGACTCGAACTCCTCGCTCGCCCTGTCCTCCGGCAGCGACACCGCGGGCGCGGGCGCCGCCTTCAAGCGCCAGCCCCTGCTCTCCCCGCACAACATGTACCTCCTCGTCCTGAGCGAGCAGGGCCTCATCGGCGTCGTCACCCTCGTCGGCGGCTGGGCCGCCCTCCTGGTCACCGGAGTGCGCCGACTGCACCGGGCGCGCTCGGCGCGCACCGCGATGGACTGCGGCCTGGTCGCCACCGGCCTGCTGACCTGGCTGCTCGTCGACTTCTTCTACGGTGACATCGGCGGCCCGTCGACGGCCCTGACCGCACTGGTCCTGGGCCTCGCCGCCTGGTGGGGCCTGGCGCGAGGGGCGGCCCGCCCATGACGGAGACCGTCCCACCGCTGCTCCCGGCACCCGCCGCCGCACCCGAACACCCCACCTCCGGACGGCTGTTGGCGAGGGCCGCGTTCCTCACCGCCGTCCTCACGCTCGCGGGCGCCCTGCTCGGGCTGCTGCGCGACCAGGCCTTCGCGCACGTCTTCGGCGCCGACACCGACACCGATGCCTTCCTGGTCGCCTGGACGGTCCCCGAGGTCGCCGCGACCCTGCTGATCGAGGACGGCCTGGCCTTCGTCCTGGTGCCCGCGTTCAGCCTCGCCCTGGTCGGCCGGGGCCGGCAGCCCGGCCCCGATCCGGTACGTGCCCTGGTCGCGGCCACCTTGCCCCGGCTGATGCTCGCCCTCGCCGCGGGCGCCGCCGTGCTGATCGCGGCGGCCCCGGCCGTGGTCGCCGTCCTCGCGCCCGGGCTGCCCGCCACCGGCCTGGCCGTCGACTGCACCCGCCTCACCGCGACCTGCGTCTTCAGCTTCGGGCTGACCGGCTACTGCAGCGCCGCGCTGCGCGGACACGGCCGCTTCCTCGCACCCGCCTCGATCTACGTGGCGTACAACGTGGGCATCATCGGCCTGCTCCTGCTGCTCGGCGGGGCGTGGGGGGTGCGGGCAGCCGCCGCCGGGGTCGCGTTCGGCGGCGTCCTCATGGTGGTGATCCAGGTGCCTGCGCTGTGGCGCAGCTGGCGGCAGCGGGAGGCGGCCCTCGCGGTGCCCGAGCCGCGACGCGCGCCCGCCGGCCAGGCACCACGGGCGCTGCGGCTCGCGCTGGTCGCCCCGGTGGTGGTGTTCGCGCTGAGCCGCCAGACGCAGGTCCTCATCGAACGCTTCCTCGCCGCGCCGCTGCCCGCCGGGGCCATCTCGCATCTGAACTACGCCCAGAAGGTGGCGCAGATGCCGATGGTGCTCTCCCTGATGCTGTGCACGGTCACCTTCCCCGTCATCGCGCGCGCCCTGGCCGCGGGCGACACCGAACGGGCCCGGCGGCGGGTGGAGAGCGACCTCATCGTGGCCGGCACCATCGTGCTGCTCGGCGCCTCGGTGGTGGTGGCCTGCGCCCCCGAAATCATCCAAGTCCTATTCCAGCGCGGCGCGTTCACCCTGCACGACACCGACGCGACCGCCGACGTCATGCGGGTGTACGCGCTCGGGCTGCTCGGCCAGACCCTGGTCGGAGTGCTGGCCCGCTCCTACTTCTCCGAGGCCCGCCCCCTGTGGTACCCGGCCTGCGCCATGCTGGCCGGCCTCGCCGCGACCGCCGTCGCGGGCGCGCTCGCCGTGCCGGTGTGGGGCGCGCCCGGCATCGCCGCCGCCAACGCGCTCGGCATCACGCTGACCGCCCTGGCCCTGCTCTGGGGCAGCGGCCGTCGCCGTACCGCCCTCTCCGTGCGCTGGGTGGGCGGACAGCTCGCCCGGCTCGTCGTGGCGGGCTGTGCCGCCACCGCCGCCTGCCGATGGGGAGCCGGCCTCACCTCAAGTCCGTTGCCCGCACTGATCGTTGGGTCCGTCCTCGCCGTCGTGGCCTTCACCGTCACGGCCCGGCTGCTGCGGGTCCGGGAGTTCTGTCTGCTGTTCCGTCCCGTCACACGAAAGCTCTGGCATGCCCGTTGACACGGCAGTCGGCGACCCGAGGGGTCCACTGACTGGTTCGAGACCGCGCCCCGCCGCACCGCTGTGGGTGGCCATGTACCACTCGGTGACCCACACCACGGACGACCCGTACCACATCACCGTCTCGCCGCCCCGCTTCGAACGCCAGCTGCGCTGGCTGCGCGGGCACGGCCTGAAGGGGGTGAGCATGGCCGAACTCCTGCGCGCCCGCGCGTCCGGCACCGCCCGCGGCCTGGTCGGCCTCACCTTCGACGACGGCTACGCCGACTTCACCGCCGAGGCCATCGCCCTGCTGCGCCGCTACGACTGCACGGCCACCGTGTTCGTCCTGCCCGGCCTCCTCGACGGCACCAACGAGTGGGACCCGCTGGGACCGCGCAAGCCGCTGCTCGACGAGCGCGGCATCCAGCAGGCCGCGACCTGGGGCATGGAGGTCGCCTCGCACGGCCTGCGCCACCTCGATCTGACCCTCACCGACGAGGACGCCCTGCACCGCGAGGTGCGGGACAGCCGCAAGCTGCTCCACGACCTGACCGGCCACGAGGTGGCCGGCTTCTGCTACCCGTACGGGGCCGTCGACGTGCGGGCCGTCGACGCGGTTCGCGCGGCCGGCTACGCGTACGCCTGCGCGATCGACCCGGGCCCGCTGACCGGCCGCTACGCGCTGCCCCGCGTCCATGTGGGCGAGCGCGACAACGGCTGGCGCCTGCACCTCAAGCGCAGTCTGCACCGCTGGCGCCGCGACGAGCCGGCCGACCTCCCGGAGGGCACGTGAAGGTCCTGCACGTCATCACCGGCCTCGGCGTGGGCGGCGCCGAGCAGCAACTCAGGCTGCTGCTGCGGCACTTGCCGTACGAGGCCGACGTGGTGACCCTCACCAACCCCGGCACCGTGGCCCGCGCCATCGTCCGCGAGGGCGGCCGGGTGCGCAACCTCGACATGGCGGGCAACCGCGACCTGGCCGCGCTGCCCCGGCTCACCAAGCTGATCGCGCGCGGCCGCTACGACGTGGTCCACACCCATCTGTACCGGGCCTGCCTGTACGGCCGCCTCGCGGCGAGGCTCGCCCGGGTCCGTACGATCGTGGCCACCGAGCACTCCCTGGGCGAGGCCCGCATGGAGGGGCGCCCGCTCGGCCCCGGGGTGCGCGGCCTCTACCTGGCCAGCGAGCGGCTCGGCACCACGACCGTCGCCGTGTCCCCGACCATCGCGCACCGGCTGGCCCGCTGGGGCGTGCCCGAGCGTCGCATCCAGGTGGTGCCGAACGGCGTGGACGCGGCCCAGTTCGCCTTCAGCGCCGCCGCCCGCACCTCCGTGCGCCGCCAACTCGGCCTGCCCGAGCGCGCGTTCGTGGTCGGCGCGGTCGGCAGGCTCGCCGCGGGCAAGCGGTTCCACACGCTCATTGACGCCCTGGCCGAACTCCCCGACGCCTGGCTGGTGTTCGCGGGCGGCGGCGAACAGGAGCAGCCGCTGCGGGCCCGCGCCGAACGGCTCGGGGTGGGCGCCCGGGTGGTGTTCGCGGGCGAATGCGTCCAGGACAACACCTCCCCGGCGGGCCACCGCCCCAGCCTCGCCGGGGTGCTCTCGGCCGTGGACTGCCTGGCCTCGCCGTCCGGCGAGGAGGCGTTCGGCCTGGCCGTGGTGGAAGGCCTCGCGGCCGGGCTCCCGGTGGCGTACGTGACGTGCCCGGCCATCGACGACCTGCCGGCCGGCTCGGCGCCCGGCGCGCTGCGCACGGGCCGTACCACCGCCGCCTTCGCCACCACCCTGGACGAACTCCGACGCGCGGGCCGCCCCCGGCTCCCCGTCCCCGACGCGGTGCGCCGCTACTGCGTGACCGCGACCTCGGCCCAACTGGTCCGGGTGTACGAGGCGGCTGCGGCCCGCGCGCCGCTGCCGCATCCCGCGTACGACCCGGCGCCGGCCCCTGGGGCACCCGCCCCGGCGGGCCCCTCGCCGGCCGGTTCACCGGCCGGGTCGGCGCACACCTCCCCGACGAATCCCCGATGAACTCCTCGGAGAAAGAAGAGTCCAGATGAGCAGATTCTCCGGCCCGCGGCAGCGCCAGAACGCCCGCGGCCCGCGCGCCAGGTCGCTGCCCCGCTGGTGGCCGCTGCCCGTGTGCGCACTGCTCGGCGCGACCGCCGGCGGCCTGTACGGCGCGGTCAAGACACCGGAATTCAGCGCCACCAGCTACGTGGTGGTCACCCCCGGCGAGAAGTCGGACCCCTCGGTCGCCCTCGGCTTCGCCCAGGCCTACGGCCGGGTCGCGACCGAGGTCGCCGTCATCGGGGACGCCCAGATCTGGGCGGGGGTCAGCGCGACGACGCTCCGCAACAGCGTGCAGACGGCGACCTCCCCCGACGCCCCGATGATCGCGATCACCGCCACCTCGGGCCGGGCCGCGGACGCTGCGGGCATGGCGAACGCGGTGGCCCGCGCACTGACCCTGAACGGCACCCACACCCAGGCCGACACCGGGGTGCGCGTCGTGCAGTTCTCGCGCGCCGTCAAGCCGCTCGCCCCCTCCTCCCCCTCGGCCGGACTGACCGCCCTGGTGGGCGGCTGCGCGGGCGGCCTGCTCGGCGGCCTCGGGCTGCTCGCCCGGCCGCGCCGCCGCCCCGAGGACGCACCGGAGTCCGAACGTGCGGCCTCGGTGCCGAGCCCGGCCGGCGCGGCGTCCGTGCCGCAGGAGGTCGGCTAGTGTCCGGCCTCCGCGTGGAGCTGTGCACCGACGACCTGCGCTTCGCGGATCTCGCCGCCAACTGGCTCCAACTGCACCGCAGTTGCAGCGCCGCGACCCCCTTCCAGAGCCACGCCTGGCTGCACTCGTGGTGGCTCTCGTACGGGGTGCGGGGGCGGCTGCGGGTCCATCTCGCCTACCAGGACGGCCGGTTGGTCGGGGCGGCCCCGCTGATGCGGGTGCTGCGCCCGCTCCCGGCGCTCGTGCCACTGGGCGGCCCCATCTCCGACTTCACCGACGTGCTCCTGGCCGACGACTGCGCCGAGGAGGCCGCAGCCGCCCTCACCGGCGCGCTGATGCGCTCGGCACGCGGCGCCCTGATCGACCTCGGCGAAGTGCGCCAGGGCGCCGGGGCCGAACGACTGCACGCCAACTGGACAGCACCCAAGCACCAGTTGACGGACTCCCACTGCCTTGAGCTACCGGTCGCCGGCATGGACGGCCTGCTGTCCCGGCTCCCCAACAACCGCGCCCAGCGCGCCCGCGCCAAGCTCCGCAAGATCGACGCGCTGGGCATCGAGCAGCGCGACGTACCGCCCGACGAGGTGCCCGGCGCGCTGCACACGCTGCTCGAACTGCACGGGCTCCAGTGGCAGGGGCGCGGGGTGACCCGCGAGCATCTGCGGCCCCGCTTCGAGGAGCATCTGGCGCGCGCGGTCGGCGAGATGACCCGGCAGGGCGACGCGGTGGTCACCGAGTTCCGCCTCGATGGCGAGGTCGTCGCGGCCGATCTGACACTGCTGTCGCCGGCCCTCGCCGGTGGTTATCTGTACGGGGCGCACCCCGGGCTGCGCGGCCGCAAGGTGGACGTGGCCACGATGCTGCTCCGGGCCTGTGCCCAGCGGATCGAGGGCAGCGACCGCGGCGCGCTGAGCATGCTGCGCGGCAACGAACCGTACAAGCAGCACTGGCGGCCCGAGGTGCGGGTCAACCAGCGCTTCCTGCTGGCCCGGCGGCGCACCCTGCCGCTGCTGTGGGCCGGTGTCCTGCACGCGCGCCTGCGGCGTCGGGCGGGCGCCGCGCTGCGGGCACTGCGGCAGTGGCGGGACGACCGGAGCCGCCCCGCCACGGAGGCCTCGGGACCGTCAGTTCCGGCGTGAGAACCAGTCGAGGCGCATGCAGAGCTTGCCGCCCATCCAGTGCTCGACCCACGGGCCGAGGTCGAGCGGCGAACACGTGCCGTTCGGCAACGGACCGACCGGCGTCGCCGGCTTCGGGCTCGGGCTCGGGGCCGGAGTCGGGCCGGTACCCGTGCTCGGGCTCGGGCTCGGCGAGGTCGAGGGCTGCGGAATCGTCGTCGGGGCCGTCGGCGGGGTCGAGGGCTGCGGGGGCGTCGGCGGCTGCGGGGTGGGTTCGGTGCGACCGTACAGGAGCGAGCGGTAGAGCTCCGAGGCACGCGGGTTGTCCGAGCACCCCCACACCCCGTGCGGGCAGTAGTCGGTGATGGTGTTGTAGACCGGCTTGTGCGCGTCCATCCAGGCCAGCATGCGGCGCATGTACTCGGTGTTGTCCCCGTTGCGGAACAACCCCCACTCCGGGTACGAGATCGGCTTCTTGTGGGCGGCCGCGAAGTCGACGTGCTGCTGCAGCCCGTACGGCTCCTTGATCTGCTTGTCGAAGTCCACCCCGCGCGGCTGGTCGTAGGAGTCCATGCCGATGATGTCGACGAGGTCGTCGCCGGGGTAGCACTCGGTCCACGGCACCGCGTCGCGCCCGCGGCTCGGCGTGAAGTCGAAGCGGAACTTCTGCCCCGGCACCGACCGCATCGCGGTGACCGCGTTCTTCCAGTACTTCTTCCACGACTCCGGGTCCGGTCCGCAGCGGTGGGTGTACGTGGTGCCGTTCATCTCCCAGCCGAGCACGATCACGGTGTCCGGGACCTTGAGGTCGACCAGGCGCTCGGCCAGCCGCTTGAAGTGCACGTCGAAGTCCCCCGCGGCGCCCTTCGCGAGCAGCTGACGCACCCGGCCGTCGGGGATTCCGGCCTCGTTGAGCGCCTGCATCGGCACGTTGAGGACGAGGGTGCGGTCGGCTCGCTCCCTGCGCCAGGTGGCCCAGTCCTGGAGGAACCCGGCCCGGCCCTCGATGTCCGACCAGGTATTGCCGGGCAGATAGGTGTGCCCGACCTTGATGTCGGTCCCGCCGAGCCACTTCTGCAGCGCCGCGATGCGCCGTACGCCGAGCGTGCCGGAGTCCAGGAAGGCGCCGAAGTCCGCGGCGGCGGGGTGGGCGGGGGTGGGAGTGGGAGTGGGATCGGCACCGCTCCCGGGGCTTTGCCCGTCTCTTGGTACGGCTCGTTGTACGTCGCCCTGCCCGTCTCGTTGTACGTCGACGCCGGGGGCCAGTGCCAGACTGCAAAGGGCACCTGCCGCCAGAACACTCGTGGTGAAGGTGGCCGCTCTATGACGTCGCCGACGCATGTGCGCTCCCTTGGTTCTGAGGACCCTCCGGATTCCCGGTTGGAAAATATTCTTATTGCGCCGATAGGGAAGATAAGCAGCGAACGCGATAAGCCGCTCGAAAGGGTGTATGCCGGATTCCCCTCCGCCACACCGCCCCCTGAGGCCCCCTCAGATCTCCTCCCGACCGGCGACGGGCACGACGAAGGGCCCGGCTCCTTCTCAGGAGCCGGGCCCTTCGTCGCGAGGGGAATGCGACCGAGCGATCTCTGTGCGGACCCCTCAAGGTCCGTATTCGTCAGCCGAGTTGAGGTGGCCGTCCGAAGTGTCCCCGCCCGGCCCCCACCCCGAGCCCTCGGCCGTCACTTGCCGCGGGTGGGGGTCCTGGCGGACGCCTCGGGTCAGGCCTGGGCCATCGCCCTGCCGCGTCGGTAGAGCACCCCTCCCCCCAACACGAGCCCAGCAGCGCCGACCCCGGCCGCCACCAGCCCGGCCCCGTCCCCGAACCCGGTAGCGGCCAGCTGCGGCCCCGCCGCCATGTGCGCGGCAGCGGGAGCCCCGACGACACGAGGCGCGGACCGCTGAGCGGGCTGCGTCCGAGGCGCAGGGTGAGGCCGCGGATGCTGCGCGGGAGGCACGGCGTGGGCGGACGGGGCGTGGTGGGCCGGAGGGGCGTGGTGCGTGGGGGGTGCGTGGCGGACGGGGGGTGCGGGGTGCACCGGCGGTGCGTGGTCGACGGGCGGGGCGTGGTGCACAGGCGGAGCCTGGTGAACCGGAGGGGCCTGATGCACGGGCGGGGCCTGGTGCACCGGAGGGGCCTGGTGCACGGGCGGAGCCTGGTGAACCGGCGGGGCCTGGTGCACCGGGGGTGCCTGGTGCACGGGCGGGGCCTGATGCACGGGCGGGGCCTGGTGAACCGGAGGGGCCTGGTGGATCGGTGGGGCGTGATGCACCGGGGGTGCGTGATGCACGGGCGGTGCATGGTGGACCGGCGGGGCCTCGTGGACCGGAGGGGCCTGGTGGACCGGGGGTGCGTGATGCACGGGCGGCGCGTGGTGCACCGGGGGTGCCTCGTGCACGGGCGGGGCCTGATGCACGGGCGGAGCCTGGTGAACCGGCGGGGCCTGGTGAACCGGAGGGGCCTGGTGCACCGGAGGGGCCTGATGCACGGGCGGGGCCTGATGGACCGGCGGCGCATGATGCACAGGCGGAGCCTCGTGAACCGGCGGCGCATGATGCACCCGGGGTGCGTGGTGGGTGCGGGCCGGGGGCGGGGGCGTACCGGGGCCGGAGTTGCAGTGGCCGCCCATCGCCGGGTTCATGAGACCCGCCGCGCTCGCGGTGTCCCCGCACGCCTGGACCGGCGCATCGGCCGGCGCCCCCGCCGAGTTCCCCGTCAGCACGCCCGGCGAGCCGCTCGTCACGGAACTCGCCCGACTGGCAGCGCCCTGCCCGTACTCGCGGCCGTACTCGTGCCCGTACGAACCCCGGTCCTGCCCCGGGCTCCCGTACGAGCCCCCGTACGCGTCGTCGTACGAGCCCCCGTACGGACCGCCGTGCTCCCCGTACGAACCGGCACCGTCCTGGCCGGCCCGTTCGGCCAGCGCGTCCGCGGCCCGTTCCGCCGGGCTCTCCACGGTCGGCGAGACCGTCTCGCAGTGGTTGCCGAAGGACGGGTTGAGCGCTCCGGCCGGATCGACGGAGTTCCCGCACGCCTGGACCGGGACTTCCACCGGCGCCGAGATCGAGTTTCCCGACAGCAGGCCCGGCGAGCCCGTGGTCTCGCCGTCCGTGGTGGCGGCCTGGGCGTAACCGCCGCTCATCGAAAGGACACTCGTGGCTGCCACGGCAGTAAACAGGGTCTTGCTGATGACCTGGCGCAATGGGCTGTCTTCCGTGTCGCAGGGAAAAGCTGAGGGGAAACGGAGAAAACCGATTTTGGGGCGTGCGGAGGGCACGCCCCAAAATCGGAGTGGAGAGTCCTGGTGCTACATCACTTGTTGATGCAGGTGTTGCCGAACGCCGGGTTCAGCAGCGCGATCACGTTGACGGTGTTGCCGCACAGGTTGATCGGCACGTGGACGGGGACCTGGAGCAGGTTGCCCGACAGGACACCGGGGCTGCCGACGGCCGCACCCTCGGCGCCGGCGTCCGCGAACGCGGGGGCGGCCGCGCCACCCGCGGCGATGACCAGACCGGCCAGAACCGTCGCAGCCTTCATGTACTTCACGTGGGTTTCCTTCCCTCAGTCAAAAAGTCGCGCAACCAGTCGTTGCTCACGGCGCGTTGCCAGAGCTTTCGCCCAAGGAGCCGCTGACAACGTGGTAACGACCGATCCCGGCAAAGGAAACCGAAGGGGAAGTGCCCTGCCGAGTTACTCACCCAAATGGCAGGAGGTAACGCCCTTTGCCCTTACGGGATTTCCCGGATTCGCCGATTCCCCGAAACGTGTGCGGCAACGCATTCGGCACAAAAAAACTCGGGCCGCCGCAGCCCCGGAAGGGACCGCGGCAGCCCGAGCCGCTGCGTACGGGATCAGCCGTTCGCGGCACCGTTGCCGGAGAGGACCGGGATCTGGTCCAGGATGTGCGACAGCGGCTCGTCGCCCTTGGCCTGGGTCGAGTTCTCCGTGCACTGCTGGTTCTGCGGGGCCGAGAGGACCGGCACGTCCTGCAGGACGGTGACCGGCACGAGGCCGACCAGGGACGCGAGGTTGGCCTTGACCGGAACACCGAGGCAGGGCTTGTTCAGCGTGCCCTGGACCAGGGACAGCTGGGGGCTCATGTCGCCGTCGGTCTTCGAGTTGCCGAAGGCCTGCTTCGCGCCGTTGCCGCTGAGCGAGGTCGTGCCGCCGTGGTCGCCGATCGCCATGGCCGGAGCGGCCAGCATGGCGGAGGCGCCGACGAGCGAAACGGTGGCAGCGGACGCGGCCATAACCTTCTTGAGCATGGTCTTCCCTTTTCTTGGTGGAGAGCACGTGCAGTACCGCGCTCTTATTCCACTGCGCCGTACTACTGCCTGGTCAACTTCGCCGCACTGGTTTGGTTCCGGCGCTTCACCCGAACGGTTCCGCAAGAGGCGCCAAGATGCCGAACAATGCCCCGAACGCCGTCCCGAACACAACGCCGTAAAGTGCGATCGGTTCTCCATATAATCCCAGCCTGGAATCGCCGCAGGAACCCGGAAGGTCGCATTTTCGTACGGCCGAAAGAGTGAACGGCAGAAACCAATCCACCCTGGGACCGGTTGGGCAGGTGGCTCCGTACGGGGCATCCACCAGAAAGGGACCACCGTGATCAAGAAGGCTATGGCGGCAGCAGCCGTCGGCGTGTCCGTCGTCGGCGCAACCGCGGCGATGGCGCCGCAGGCGATGGCGATCGGAAATGACGGCGGCACCAGTTCTGTCAGCGGCAACGGCGCGATGCAGGCGTACGGGAACTCCTCCACGTACGGCAACATGAGCCCGCAGATCGGCCTGATCCAGGGCTCGTTCAACAAGCCCTGCATCGCCCTGCCGGCCAAGGCGAACCTGGCCTCCCTCGTGGGTCTCGTGCCGGTCACCGTGCTGCAGGACGTGCCGATCCTCTCGGCGCCGCAGACCCAGCAGTGCACGGAGAACTCGACCCAGGCCAAGGGCGACGAGCCGCTCTCGCACATCCTGGACAACATCCCGGTCCTGTCCGGCAACGGCGCCGCGAACCACTGAGACCAGGGTCCCCAGGACAGCCGGACCGCTGTCAATCCCTTCGGTGGTCCGGCACCCTGATTTCCAACGGCCGGATCGCCGGTGAATTCCGGCGATCCGGCCTTTTGCCTTGCTTGGCATTGCTTGGTACCGGGCGGCGTAATTCAGCCCGCTTTCACGCCGGCCAGCAGGAACCGTTGACGAGTTCGTTCCATTCCCAGTCGGGACGGCCCGGCACCGTACGCCCTTCTGCGGCCCAGGAACGCACCAGGTCCGCGTAGAGGGGCTCGGCCGCCGCCTCGCTCTCGAATCGTCGACGGGTGATCGGGATGAAAGTCTGCCGGCGCCAGGCACCCTGCGTCTCAGTCATGTTTCCTCACCATCGGTCGTGGTGACTGCCTATTACCACGGCCAGGCGGATTTGAATTCCGCGATGCTCTGTCCGGGGGACAGGGCGCAACTTAAAGAGATTCTTTCCGTTTCTCTTCACAGATCCCCGTCAGTGGAATCAGACCAACAGGAGTAGACATGCAGAAGTTGTGGTCGGCCGCAGCCGTCGCCGCAGCCGTTTCCGGTGTCGCGATGATGGCCGCGCCGCAGGCGATGGCGATCGGGGACGACGCCGGTACGACGTCGCTCAGCGGCAACGGCAGCGAGCAGGCCTTCGGCAACGCGAAGACCGACGGCGACATGAGCCCCCAGATGACCCTGGTCTCGGGCTCCCTGAACAAGCTCTGCGCCGGCGTTCCGGTCAAGGCCAACCTCGCCTCCCTCGTCGGCCTCGTGCCGGTCACCGTCCTGCAGGACGTGCCGATCCTCTCGGCCCCGCAGAACCAGCAGTGCACCGAGAACTCGACCCAGGCCAAGGGCGACGAGCCGCTGTCGCACATCCTGGACCAGATCCCGGTCCTCTCCGGCAACGGTGTGGGCAACGGCTGAGCACCACCAGCCTGAACGACGGCCGGTCCCGGGTCACCCGGGACCGGCCGTTCGGCGTGCGGGGCCGGTGCCCGTCAGGCCAGCGCCTCGTCCAGCAGCACCGCCCACTGGGCCACCACCCGCTCCCGGCGGCCCGCGTCGTCGGTGAGCAGGTTGGCGAGACCCAGGCCGCGGGCCATGTCGAGGAAGCCCTGCACCGTCTCGCGCACGCCCGGCACCGACTCGTCGGCGCCCAGGAGTTCCACGGCGATGCGGTGCGACTCGCGGCCCACCTTCGCCTCCAGGTCGGTCACCCGGGCATGCAGCTGGGGCTCGTTGGCGGCCGCCACCCACAGGTGCAGCGCGGCCCGGAACAGCGGGCCCGTGTACAGCCCGACGAGCCCGGCCACGACCTCCCGCCGGTCCCTGCGGTCCAGGGCCCGCAGCGCGAACGACCGCTGCTCGGCGACGTATTCGACCGCGGCCGTGAACAGGTCCTCCCGGGTCGGGAAGTGGTGCTGGGCCGCGCCCCGCGAGACCCCGGCCCGCTCGGCCACCACGGACACCGTCGACCCCGCCCAGCCGTGCTCGGCCAGACACGCCACGGCCGCCTCCAGCAGGCGCTGCCGGGTGGCCCGGCTGCGGTCCTGCTTGGGGGTCTTCGGTGGGGTCACAACACCCATGCGGGGTCCCGTCGTTCGAGGAAGGCCGTCACTCCCTCCCGCGCCTCGGCGGAGGCGAAGAGGGACGCCGAGCGGGCGGTCAGCTCCTTCGACCAGCGGTCGAAGGTCTCCGACACGGTAGCCGTGACCAATGCCTTCGACGCGGCCAGGCCCTCGGGCGAGGACCGGCGCAGCCCGTCGAGGACCGGTTCGAGGGCCGCGTCCACGTCGTCGGCGGCCAGCGTGACGAGACCGGTGCGGGCCGCCTCCGCCGCGTCGAAGCGCTCGCCCGTGAGGTAGTAGCGGCTCGCCGCGCGCGGGTCCATGCGAGGAAGGACCGGCATGGAGATCACGGCCGGGGCGAGGCCGAGCCGGGCCTCGGTGAACGCGTACGAGGAGTCGGGTCCCGCGACCGCGATGTCGCAGGCCGCGAGGAGGCCGAGGCCGCCCGCCCGGACGTGTCCCGTCACCCGCGCCACGACCGGTTTGCGCAGCTCCACCACCGTACGCATCAGGGCGACGAAGGCCTCCGGGTCCGGCGGCGCCTTCAGATCGGCGCCCGCGCAGAAGGTGTTGCCGGTGTGCGTGAGCAGCACGGCCCGTACGCCCGGATCGCCCGCGCAGCGCGCGAGGGCCGCGCCGAGCCCGGCCACCAGGGGCGCCGACAGGGCGTTGCGGTTGGCGGGCGAGTCCAGGGTGAGGGTGGCGATGCCCCGCTCGTGGGCCTCGCGGACGAGTGACCCGCCCCTTTCACGCGCCACGCCTGTCCCGTCGGCCTTGCCCGTCCCGCCTGTCCCGTCGGCCTCGTCCCTCACGTTTCTCCCGTCCGCCTTGTCCGTCCCGTCCGTCCCGTCCGTCACGTCGGCAGCCCCTTCCGTCGGTCCATGTCCGCCTCCGCCCGCACCGCTCGGTCCCCGCACGCCTCCGCCTCTCCGTTCATGCCCGGTCCTTCTCGCGCTGCCGCAGTTCACGCCGCAGGATCTTGCCGGACGCGGCCCGGGGCACGGCTTCGACGAACTCCACCCGGCGGACCTTCTTGTACGGGGCGACGCGCTCGGCGACGTACGCCGTCACCTCGTCCGCGTCCAGGGCCGGCGCCCCCGCCTGGCGGACGACGAACGCCTTGGGCACTTCGTTTCCGTCCGCGTCGTACACGCCGATGACGGCCGCGTCCGCTATGGCGGGGTGGGTGAGCAGGAGCGCCTCCAGGTCGGCGGGGGCGACCTGGAAGCCCTTGTACTTGATGAGTTCCTTGACCCGGTCGACGACGTACAGCCAGCCGTCCTCGTCCACCCGGCCGACGTCTCCGGTGTGCACCCAGCCGTCCGCGTCGATCATGTCGGCGGTCGCCCCGGGCCGGCCGAGGTAGCCCTTCATGACCTGGGGGCCACGGATCGCGACCTCCCCCTCCTCGCCCGGCCCGGCGTCGCGGGCCGGGTCGTCCAGGCACAGGATGCGCATCTCGGTGGACGGCAGGAGCTTGCCGACCGCCCCGGCCGGTGGGTCCGGGGTGGCCAGCGGGACGGTGTGGGTGCCGGGCGACAGCTCGGTCATGCCGTACGCCTGGCGTACCGGCGGCAGCCCCAGGCGGGCCGAACAGGCCGCCGCCAGGCGGGAGTCCAGGGGGGCCGCGGCGCTGACGACGTACTCCAGGCAGGACAGGTCGTACTGGGCGACCGCCGGGTGCTTGGCCAGGGCGAGGATCACGGGCGGGGCGACGTACAGGCCGGTGATGCGGTGCTTCTCGATGGCGCCGAGGAACTGGTCGAGGTCGAAGCGCGGCAGCACCACGACGGTGGCGCCGCAGCGCAGCGGGGCGTTCATGAGCGCGGTCATGCCGTAGATGTGGAAGAACGGCAGGACCGCGAGGATGCGGTCGCCGGGCACCATCGGGACCAGCGGGTGGAGCTGGGCGAGGTTGGTGGCGATGTTGCGGTGGGTGAGCATCACGCCCTTGGGCACGCCCGTGGTGCCCGACGAGTACGGCAGGACGGCGACGTCCTCGGCCGGGTCGAAGGCGACGGCGGGCTCGGGGGCGTCGGTGTTCAGCAGGTCGTGCACGACGGAACGGTGGCCCTCGGCCCGGTCGCAGACGAAGATCTCCCGGATGCCGCCGACGAGTTCGGCCGCCCGGCGGGCGGTCTCCAGGAGCGGGGAGACGGTCACGATCCAGCGCGCCGAGGAGTCGCCGAGCTGCTTGGCGAACTCCTCGGGCGTGCTGAGCGGATGGACGGTGGTGACGGCGGCCCCGGCCCGGGTCGCCCCGTAGAACACCACGGGGTAGAGCACCGAGTTGGGGCTGTGCAGGGCGAGTACGTCTCCCTTGCGCAGCCCGGACGCGGCGAGGGCCGCGGCCAACCTGCGGTGCCACACGTCGAGTTGACCGTAGGTGATGGCACTCGTGCCGCTGGTGTCCGCGGCGTCGACGAGAGCGACGGTGTCGGGGTGGGCGGCGGTCGAGCGGGCGAGGACCGCCTCGTGGATGGGCTCGTCGACGACGGGCACGTCGGCGTACTCGCTGCGGAAGATGCGGGGCGCGCTGGGCGCGGGAACGACGGGGGAGTCCATGGAGGGGTCTCCTAGTACGGCTGGGCGGACTTGTCGAGGCTCGGGGACACCGCGCACCCCGCGGCGTGGCTAGTACGACTTGGGCAGGCCCAAGGACTGGTGGGACACGTAGTTGAGGATCATTTCGCGGCTGACCGGCGCGATCCTGGCCACCCGGGCGGCCGTGATGAGCGAGGCGAGCCCGTACTCGCGGGTCAGGCCGTTCCCGCCCAGGGTGTGGACGGCCTGGTCGACGGCCTTCACACAGGCCTCGGCGGCCGCGTACTTGGCCATGTTGGCGGCCTCGCCCGCTCCGACGTCGTCGCCCGCGTCGTACAGCGCGGCCGCCTTCTGCATCATCAGACGGGCCAGTTCCAGCTCGATGTGGGCCTGGGCGAGGGGATGGGCGATGGCCTGGTGCCCGCCGATGGGGAGCTTCCACACCTGGCGGGTCGTGGCGTAGTCGACGGCCTTGGCGAGCGCGTAGCGGCCCATGCCGATCGCGAACGCGGCCGTCATGATCCGCTCCGGGTTGAGCCCGGCGAACAGCTGGAGCAGCCCCGCGTCCTCGTCGCCGACGAGCGACTCGGCGGGCAGCCGTACGTCGTCGAGGACGAGCTCGAACTGCTTCTCCTCCGCCTGGAGTTCCATGTCGATCCGGGAGCGCTGGAAGCCCGGGGTGTCGCGCGGGACGATGAAGAGGCAGGGCTTGAGGCTGCCGGTGCGCGCATCCTCGGTGCGGCCGACGATGAGGGTCGCGTCCGCTATGTCGACGCCCGAGATGAAGACCTTCCGCCCGCGCAGAATCCAGCCTCCGCCGTCGGCGTCGCGCCGGGCGGTGGTGGTGATGCGGTGCGAGTTCGAGCCGGCGTCGGGCTCGGTGATGCCGAACGCCATGGTCAGCGTGCCGTCCGCGAGACCCGGCAGCCACGTCCGCTTCTGCTCCTCGGTGCCGAAGCGGGCGATGACCGTGCCGCAGATGGCGGGCGAGACCACCATCATCAGGAGCGGACAGCCCGCCGAGCCCAACTCCTCCAGAACGATGGACAGTTCGGCCATGCCGCCGCCCCCGCCCCCGTACGCCTCGGGCAGGTTGACGCCGAGGTAGCCGAGCTTGGCGGCCTCCGACCACAGCGCCGCCCGGTCGAAGCCGCGGCCGTGCCGGGCGCCGAGCGCGGCGACGGCCGCCCGCAGGTCCTTGTTCTCCTGGCTTTCGATGACACCGCTCATGCTTCTTCGTCCTCCGATACGACAACGGCGAGCAGGGCACCGACCTCGACCTGGCGGCCGGGTGCGGCGTGGAGCGCGGTGAGGGTGCCGGAGACCGGAGCGACGACGCGGTGCTCCATCTTCATGGCCTCCAGCCAGAGCAGCGGCTGTCCCGCACGCACGCGACAGCCTTCCTCGACCCCGTCGGCGACCCGCACCACGACCCCCGGCATGGGGGCGAGCAGCGAGCCGGGCGCGACGAGGTCGCTGGGGTCGGTGAACCGGGGGTGGGCGGTCAGCACGTGACACCCCGAAGCGGTGTCCACGAAGACCGTGGAGCCGTACCGCGACACGGTGAACTCCCGCACCACACCGTCGATGTCGAGCCGTACGCGACCGGGTTCGACGGCGTCGAGTCGGACCTGCGGGTAGCCGTCGGCTTCGAGGCCGCGCCGGGTGAGGCGATAGCGGACCTCGTGTTCGCCGTACCGCTTGACCTGCGGCTGCGACGGCACATTGCGCCAGCCGCCGCCGAACCGGCCGCCCCGCGCCGCCGCGTCCGCGAGGGCGGCGGCGAGGGCCGCGAACTCCGCGCCGGGCAGGGCGGTGGTGAGGTCGGTGAGGTTGCGGTCGTAGAAGCCGGTGTCCAGGCGGGCCGCGTCGGCCCCGGCGAAGTCGGGGTGGCGCAGGGAGCGTACGAGCAGGTCGCGGTTGGTGGCCGGGCCGTGGATGCGGGCGCGTTCGAGGGCACGGGCCAGCTTGCGGACCGCATCGGCGCGGGTCGGGGCGTGGGCGACGGCCTTGGCGAGCATGGGGTCGTAGTGCACGCCGACGGTGTCCCCGTCCGCGTACCCGCGGTCCAACCGCACGCCGTAGACGGCCAGTTGATGGATTGGGCCGGTCTGCGGGGCCCAGCCCGCGGCCGGGTCCTCGGCGTAGAGGCGGGCCTCCACAGCGTGGCCCCGGGCGGCGGGCGGGGTGGCCGCGAGGGGCTCGCCCTCGGCGATGCGGAGCTGGAGAGCGACCAGGTCGAGGCCGAACACGGCCTCGGTGACGGGGTGTTCGACCTGGAGGCGGGTGTTCATCTCCAGGAAGTGGGCCCGGCCACCGGCGACCAGGAACTCGACGGTCCCGGCCCCGCGGTAGTCGGTGGCCTTCGCGGCCCGGACGGCCAGGGTGTGCAGCTCTTCGGACACCTCGGGGCCGAGGCCGGGCGCGGGGGCCTCCTCGATGACCTTCTGGTGCCGGCGCTGCAGGGAGCAGTCGCGGGTGCCGAGGACCCAGATGGTGCCGTGGGCGTCGGCGAGGATCTGCACCTCGACGTGGCGTCCGCCCTCGATGTACGGCTCGACGAACACGTCCCCGTCCCCGAAGGCGCTGAGCGCCTCGGCACCAGCGGCCGCCAACTCCGCGTCAAGGTCTGCCAGTTGACGAACGACACGCATTCCGCGCCCGCCGCCTCCCGCCGTGGCCTTGATCAGCAGGGGGAGATTCGCCTCGGTGACATCGGCGAGGTTCAGGGGTGGCAGCCCCATGAGTTCCTTGGCGCGGGTCTTGGACGCCATGGCCTCGATGGCCTCGGGCGGCGGCCCGATCCAGACCAGCCCGGCGGCGGTGACCGCCCGCGCGAAATCGGCGTTCTCGGAGAGGAAGCCGTACCCGGGATGCACCGCGTCGGCGCCGGCGGCGAGGGCGGCCTTCACGATGAGGTCGCCGCGCAGATACGTCTCGGCGGGCGTGGCCCCCGGCAGCCGTACGGCGGCGTCCGCCTCGCGTACGTGCAGGGCGCCGGCGTCCGCGTCCGAGAACACGGCGACCGTGGCGATGCCCAGCTCACGGCAGGTGCGAAAGACGCGGCAGGCTATCTCGCCCCGGTTGGCGACGAGTACTGACTCGATCATGGCCCTCACATCCGGAAGATGCCGAAGCCGCCGCGGGCGCCTTCGACGGGGGCGGTGTGGATCGCGGACAGGCACAGGCCCAGGACGGTCCTGGTGTCGCGGGGGTCGATGACCCCGTCGTCGTACAGCCGCCCGGACAGGAACATCGGCAGCGACTCCGCCTCGATCTGCTGCTCGACCATCGCGCGCAGACCCGCGTCCGCGTCGTCGTCGTACGGCTGGCCCTTGGCCTGCGCGGAGGCCCGCGCCACGATCGACAGGACACCCGCGAGCTGCTGCGGCCCCATCACGGCGGACTTGGCGCTGGGCCAGGCGAACAGGAAGCGCGGGTCGTAGGCCCGCCCGCACATCCCGTAGTGCCCGGCCCCGTAGGAGGCCCCGATCAGCACCGACAGATGGGGCACCTTGGAGTTGGACACCGCGTTGATCATCATCGCGCCGTGCTTGATGATGCCGCCCTGCTCGTACTCCCTGCCGACCATGTAACCGGTGGTGTTGTGGAGGAACAGGAGCGGGATGTCGCGCTGGTTGGCGAGCTGGATGAACTGGGCGGCCTTCTGCGACTCGGCGGAGAACAGCACGCCCTGGGCGTTGGCGAGGATGCCGACGGGATAGCCGTGCAGCCGGGCCCAGCCGGTCACCAGGCTCGTCCCGTACAGCGGCTTGAACTCGTCGAAGTCGGAGCCGTCGACGATGCGGGCGATGACCTCGCGCGGGTCGAACGGGGTCTTCAGGTCCTCGGGGACGATGCCGAGCAGTTCCTCCTCGTCGTACTTGGGCGGCTCGGCGAGCCCCGCCGGGTCCGGGTGCGCCTTGCGATGGTTGAGGCGGGCGACGATGCGGCGGGCCTGGCGGATCGCGTCGTGCTCGTCGACGGCGAAGTGGTCGGCGAGCCCGGAGGTACGGGCGTGCATCTCGGCGCCGCCGAGCGACTCGTCGTCGCTCTCCTCACCGGTGGCCATCTTGACGAGCGGCGGCCCGCCGAGGAACACCTTGCTCCGCTCACGGATCATCACCGTGTGGTCGGACATGCCGGGGATGTACGCCCCGCCCGCCGTGGAGTTGCCGAAGACGACGGCGACGGTGGGGATGCCGGCGGCGGACAGCCGGGTGATGTCCCGGAAGATAGCGCCGCCCGGGATGAAGATCTCCTTCTGCGAGGGCAGGTCCGCACCGCCCGACTCGACCAGGCTGATGCACGGCAGGCGGTTGGTGTACGCGATCTCGTTCGCGCGCAGGGCCTTCTTCAGCGTCCAGGGGTTGGAGGCGCCGCCGCGGACGGTGGGGTCGTTCGCGGTGATCAGGCACTCGACGCCCTCGACGGTGCCGATGCCGGTGACCATCGAGGCACCCACGGGGTAGTCGCTGCCCCAGGCCGCGAGCGGGGACAGCTCCAGGAAGGGGGTGTCCTCGTCGAGCAGCAGCTCGATGCGCTCGCGGGGCAGGAGTTTCCCACGTCGCCGGTGCCGCTCGGTGTACTTCTCGCCGCCCCCCGCGAGGGCCTTGGCATGCTCCCCGTCGAGCTCGGCGAGCTTGGCCCGCATGGCGGCGGTGGCCTGCCGGTACTCGGGAGCGGCGGGGTCCAGTGCGCTGGGGAGGCTGGGCATGGGGCTCCTCGGGATTCGGCGGGGACGGGGGGCGGGGTCCGGGGGCGGGGTCCGGGGGCGGGGTCCGGGTGGGGCGGGGCGGGGTGGGGGGTGCGGGTGGGGTGCACGGTGCGGGTGGGGGGTGCGGGTGGGGTGCGTGGTGCGGACGGGTTCGCCTGCGGCGAGGCGAGGCGGGGTTGGGTGGGGCTCGGCAGGGTGGGGTGGAGCGGGCGGCGGGAGGCTCACTCCAGCAGTTCCACCGGCACCGGGACGACCCGCCCCCGCAGCCACTCCCCCACCCCCTTCCCCTGGGGGTCGAACCGGGCCTGCGAGGCGACCCCCTCCCCCAACAGCCCCTCGACCACGAAGTTCAGCGCCCGCAGGTTGGGAAGAACATGCCGAGTGACGGGCAACTCGGCTACCTCCGGCAGGAGTTCACGTACGGCTTCGACCGTCAGCGCATGGGCCAGCCACGCCCACGCCGCATCCGACCTCGCCCACACCCCCACGTTCACGTCCCCGCCCTTGTCCCCGCTCCGAGCCCCCGCCACCGCCCCCATCGGCACCCGCCGCGTGGGCCCCGAGGAGTCGAACGGCGGAAGGACCGGCTCCGGGACCGGGACGAGGAGAGCTCCGCGGGGCGATGGAGGCATCAACTCCCGCACTCCGTCGGTGTGTACGGCCACGTGCTCGACCGAACCCGCGTCCACGTACCGCGCCGAGAACACCCCGTACGGCGCCCCCTTCGACGGCGGGGCCGTCACATGGAACCCGGGGTAGCTGCCGAGCGCCAGCTCGATGGCGGCGCCGCTGACCACCCGGCCCACCGCCTCGGCGTCGGCGTCCCGCACGACGAGCCGCAGCAACGCGCTCGCACGCTCCTCCGTGGGGGCGTCCGCCCGATCCGTACGGGACAGCTCCCAACTCACCACCTCAGGGCGCGACTTGGCGCGGGCGAAGGCATCCTCCACCTGCGCCCGCACGAGCTCGGCCTTGGCCTCGACGTCGAGCCCGGTCAGGACGAACACGACCTCGTTGCGCCACCCGCCGATGCGGCTGATGCCGGCCTTGAGGGTCGGTGGCGGCGCCTCGCCCCGCACCCCGCTGATCCGCACCCGGTCGGGGCCCTCCTGGTCGAGCCGTACGGTGTCGAGCCGCGCGGTGACATCGGGCCCGGCGTACCGCGCCCCGGACGTCTCGTACAGGAGCTGGGCCGTGACCGTGCCCGTGTCGACGAAGCCACCCGTTCCCGGATGCTTGGTGATGACGGCCGAGCCGTCGGCGTGGATCTCGGCGAGGGGGAAGCCGGGGCGGGTCAGGTCGCGACGCGGAACCTCGGCGAAGAAGGCGTAGTTGCCACCGGTGGCCTGCGTGCCGCACTCCAGAACGTGCCCCGCGACGACCGCGCCCGCGAGCGCGTCGTACTCCTCGGGCCCCCAGCCGAACCACCACGCGGCGGGCCCGGTGACCAGTGCCGCGTCCGTGACCCGCCCCGTGACGACGACCTCGGCCCCGCCGCGCAGACAGGCCGCGATCCCGGCGCCGCCGAGGTAGGCGTTGGCGGTGAGCGCGCCCTCGGGCAGCGGCAGCGCGTCCCCCTCGACGTGGGCGACCCGCACGGGGACACCCACGCGTGCGCTCAACTCCCGCACCGCGTCGGCC
Organism: Streptomyces xanthochromogenes; assembly: GCF_014650455.1. Lineage (GTDB taxonomy): Bacteria > Actinomycetota > Actinomycetes > Streptomycetales > Streptomycetaceae > Streptomyces > Streptomyces xanthochromogenes. Next base: position 415,375 of record NZ_BMUZ01000005.1, read on the forward strand.
AGTCCGTCCGGGTTGAGCCCGCCCGCATTGGTGACGATCCGCACCCCGCGCTCCCGGGCGAGCCCGAGGCACTCCTCCAGCTGCCGCAGGAACGTCTTGGCATAGCCGAGCCGCGGGTCGCGCAACCGGTCCCGGCCGAGGATGAGCAGGGTGAGTTCGGCGAGGTAGTCACCGGTCAGGACGTCGAGGGGGCCGCCGGTCAGCATCTCCCGCATGGCGTCGAACCGGTCTCCGTAGAACCCGGAGGCGTTGGCGATCCGCAGTATTCGCCCGTCGTGCGCGCCCTGGGTCATCGGGCGGCCCGGGGCGGGCGGCCGGGTCCTGCGGGGCCCGCGAAGGCCTGGGCGATACCGAGCCACCGCTCGGCGTCCGGGCCCTCTGCGCGTACGGAGGTGTCGTCGCGGTGCAGCCGCTGGGTGACCAGCAGGCAGAACTCCAACGCGTCGCCGAAGACGCGCTGTTGGGCGTCCTCGGGCCCGTACGCCCAGAGGCCTTCGCCGTCCGGAGCCGTGAGCTCGACCCGGAACTCCTCGGCCGGGGGCTTCAGTCCCCGCACCGAGAAGGCGTAGTCGCGGGCACGGATGCCGATGCGGGCGACGTGCCGCAGCCGGTCGGTCGGGCGGCGGGTGCGGCCGAGGGCGTCGAAGACGTCCTGCCCGTGCGCCCAGGTCTCCATCAGGCGCCCGGTCGCCATCGAAGCGGTGGACATCGGCGGCCCGTACCAGGGGAACCGCGCCCCGGCCGGGGCCGCCCGCAGCGCGTCCTGAAGCCGTACGCGGCTGTCCCGCCACCAGGAGAGCAGTTCGGCGGGCGGCAGCAGGGCCCCCGCCTCGGCCCCGTCGTCCACGAAGGTGTCCGGCGAGGCGACGGCCTTCTCGACCTCGGCGTCGAAGGCCTCGGGATCGGTGACGGACAGCAGGGCCGCGGTGTCGGTCCACGCGAGGTGGGCGACCTGGTGGGCGATGGTCCAGCCCGGCGCGGCGGTGGGCGTGGCCCACTGGGCCGGACTCAACTCACCGATGAGGACGTCGAGTTCACCGCCTTCGGCCCGCAGGTCGTCAAGTACGGCTAGCACGGCGTCGGTTGGACCGGCCGGTTCGGACACGGTGCGCTCCCCTCCGGGACAGCGGACGGCGGGTGTGTCCCGGAGCATGGCAGCCGCCCACGAAACAAGCAAGCGTGCTTGCATGTATTTTCGGCCGCGGACGGGGTTGTCCGTCCCTCGTCAAGATCGGCCGGGTTACGGCTCTGTCCCAGCGGCCGTGGACGGCGAGTTGGCTTACGAGGACGGCCAGTTGGCGGACGAGGACGTCGGAAACCACCACCCCGACCGGGCCTCGGCAGGGGCCGACGGGGGTGTGGGCGTCGGCGGGGCGGGCTGTGGGCCGGCTGTACGTGTAACAGGAATGTCCTGGGCGGCGGGCGGGAGGAACGGTTCGCCCGGCCGTGTGGTCCTGTTGAGCACAAGCGCTCGCTGGTACCGACCGGAACCGAGCGGCCCGTACAGCCAACCGATACTGAGGAAGAACCGATGCGCGTTCGCAAGCTCACCCTCGCCGCCCTGGCCGTTGCCGCGGGTCTCTCGCTCACGGCCTGCCAGAGCGACGACGGCTCTCCCGCGCCGAGCGACTCCGCCGCTTCCAACGCCTCGTCCGCGGGCGGCGGTTCGGGCTCGGCGGGCGCGAACGCGAGCACCGGTTCGGGTACGGGCGCGGACCAGGGCAGCGGCAAGGGCACGGGCGGAACGGGCAAGGGCACGTCGGCCGGTACCGGTTCCAGCGGATCCGGCGGCAGCGCCAAGGGAAGCGGCGGCAAGTGCCGCACCAACGACCTGAACATCACGGCGTCGGACGCGACGGTCGGCGGCGACAAGGAACGCACCGTGGCCGTGGAGTTCACCAACACCAGCGGCCACGACTGCATGGTGTCCGGGTTCGCGGGCGTCGACCTGAAGACCAACTCGGGGAAGATCTCGGCCACGCGGACCGGCGAGCCGGCCACGCCCTACACCCTCAAGAACGGCAAGTCGGTCTTCTTCGGCATCACCTACCCGTCCAACGACACGGGCGGCTCCGGCGTCCGCATCACGGGCCTCCTCGTGACCCCGCCCGGCGAGACGAAGACGGTCACCCTGGCCTGGCCGGGCGCCTCCTCGCTTCCCGTCACCGAGAGCGGCAGCACCCCGGTCAAGGTCGGCCCCATCGGCAGCGCGGGCCAGGGCGGCGCGAGCTGACGGATCACGACCGAACGAACGGCCCCGCCCGCGCCGATCCGACGCGGGCGGGGCCGGGCGGGGGCTGAGCCACAGGGGGGCACAGCCCCCGTTCCCGCGTCGGGGGCGCGGCGGGCAGAGCGCCACCCCCGGGCGGGAGCGGGCTCCGCATCCCCCTCCGCAGGGGGTACGGGGCGCAGCCCCGGGGGGGCACAGGGGGCGAAGCCCCCGCACGGGGTCCGGGGCGCAGCCCCGGGGGGGCGCAGGGGGCGAAGCCCCCGCAGGGGGTCCGGGGCGCAGCCCCAGGGGGGCGCAGGGGGCGAAGCCCCCGCAGGGGGTCCGGGGCGCAGCCCCAGGGGGGCGCAGGGGGCGAAGCCCCCGCACGGGGTCCGGGGCACAGCCCCGCAGGGGGTCTGGGGCGCAGCCCCCGCAAGGGGTCCGGGGCGAAGCCCCGCAGGGGGTCTGGGGCGCAGCCCCAGGGCTCAGCTCATCCAACCCCGAGCCACGGGCGGGAGGGCGGGCAAACCCCCCGGGGTCTGGGGCGCAGCCCCAGGGGCCGGAACCAACCAACCCCGAGCAACGGGCGGGAGGGCGGGCAAACCCCCCGGGCCGAGGCCGAGCACCCCCAGGGGAGCAGCCCCCTCCGGCAGGGGAGCCACCCCGCCACCCCCGGAGCTAACCCGAGACCGCCCGAATCTGAGTCCGCACCGCCCCCATACTCGCCCCGATCACCAACCCGATCGCCAGCGCCTGCGGCCAGGACAGCGCCTGGCTCAGGATGAGGAAGCCCGCCGTCGCGGCGATCGCCGGCTCCAGGCTCATCAGGATCGCGAAGGTCGACGCGGGCAGGCGCCGCAGCGCCAGGAGTTCCAGGGTGTAGGGCAGCACCGAGGACAGGATCGCCACGGCCGCGCCGAGCGCCATCGTGGAGGGGACCAGGAGCTTGCCCCCGGCCTGCGCGATGCCGATCGGCAGGAACAGCACCGCGGCCACCGCCATCGCGAGGGCGAGCCCGTCGGCCTGCGGGAACCTCCGGCCGGTACGCGCGCTGAACAGGATGTACACCGCCCAGCACGCACCCGCCCCGAGCGCGTAGGCCGCGCCGACCGGGTCCAGGCTGTCGAAGCCGCCCCCGCCGAGCAGCACCACGCCGGCCAGGGCGAGCGCGGCCCACAGGACGTTCACCAGGCGTCTGGACGCGAAGACGGAAAGGGTCAGCGGGCCGAGCACCTCCAGGGTGACCGCGACGCCCAGCGGGATGCGGTCGACGGCCTGGTAGAACAGCCCGTTCATGCCCGCCATCGCCACTCCGAACGCGACGACCGTGCCCCAGTCCGCCCGCGAATGCCCCCGCAGCTTCGGACGGCACACCAGCAGCAGCACGACCGCCGCCGCGACGAGCCGCAGCGTGACGACCCCGGCCGCACCCGCCCTCGGCATCAGCGTCACGGCCACTGCGGCACCGAACTGCACGGATATGCCGCCCGCCACCACCAGCGCCACCGGCCCGAACGCCGCCCGGCGCCCGCCCCGGGCCGGGCCCTTCGGCGCACCCGCCGCCTCCGGTACGGCGACGGCGGCCACCGCGACCGGCTCCGCCGCACTCGCGCCCTGGACCGGATTCACCGGCGCTCACCTCAATCAGCCCGCACGGGCCAGTTCACTCAGTTCAATAGGATGGACTTGCGGATTCAGTATTCTGCACTCCGCCCCGGCCGCGCAACCAGCTTTTCGACGGCGAGCGGAATGACTCCCTCCACCCAATGTAAGCGGGCCGTGTAAGCGGCACCCCCGCCCGATACCCCTCACCCATCCTCGCCCGGGTCCGCGCCGAGCCCTTCCGCCAGCACCTCCGCCAGATGCCTCGCCCGACGCCCCGCCAGCTGGGCCAGCTGCGTACGGCAGGAGTAGCCGTCGGCCAGGATCTCCGTGCCGGGGGCGGCCGCGCGTACCGCGGGGAGCAGTTGGTCCTCCGCACAGGCCAGCGAGACCTCCCAGTGGCCCCGCTCGAACCCGAAATTCCCCGCGAGCCCGCAGCACCCGCCGCTCAGCCCACCCGTCAGACCCGCCTTCTCGCGCAGCCGCCGCTCGGCCGCGTCGCCCAGGACCGCGTGCTGATGGCAGTGGGTCTGCCCGGCCACGGGCCGGTCCAGGCGCGGCGGACTCCAGCCCGGCGCGCACTCCTCCAGCGCCTCCGCGAAGGTGCGTACCGACGCGGCGAGCCGGGCCGCCCGGGGGTCGTCGGGGAGCAGCTCCGGCAGATCCGTACGCAGAGCGGCCGCACAGCTCGGTTCGAGCACGACGACCACCGGCCGCCCCGCCTCCCCCAGGTACGCCTCCATCGCGTCCAGGGTGTGGCCCAGCACCACCTTCGCGCGGTCCAGCTGTCCGGTGGACACATAGGTGAGGCCACAGCAGACCCGGCCCGCGGGGATCTCCGCCCCGATCCCCGCGTCCGCCAGCACGCGCAGCGCCGCCCGCCCCACCTGCGGGGACAGATGATTGGTGAACGTGTCCGGCCACAGGAGCACTGCCGCCCCGCCCGAAGCCGAACGCCGCCCAAGCGACCCACGCAGCCCACGCAGCCCACGCAGCCCACGCAGGAACGTACGCGGCGCCAGCGGCGGAATCGCCCGCTCCGGGGCGATGCCCGCGATCCGCTTCACGAGTGCCGCGAGCGGACGGACCCGGGCCGCCGCGTTCAGTGCCGGCGCCAGCGGCGCGGCAAGCCGCAGCCACTCGGGGAGCCGGCCCAGGGCGTAGTGCGCGGCGGGACGGCGGCGGCCCGCGTAGTGGTGGTGCAGGAACTCCGCCTTGTACGTGGCCATGTCCACGCCCACCGGACAGTCGCTGCGGCAGCCCTTGCAGGACAGGCACAGGTCGAGCGCGTCCCGCACCTCGTGCGAGCGCCATCCGTCCGTGACCACCTCGCCCGCCAGCATCTCGTGCAGCAGCCGCGCCCGCCCGCGCGTCGAGTGCTCCTCCTCCCCCGTCGCCCGGAAGGAGGGACACATGACGTCCTGCGAACTTCCGTGCGTGGAGCGGCACTTGGCCACCCCCACGCATCTGCGTACCGCTGCCGAGAAGTCGCCGCCGTCGTCCGGGTAACCGAACTCCACGTCCACCGGGCGCTTGGGCAGCACCTCGAAGCGCAGATTCTCGTCGAGGCGGGCCGGGCGGGCCAGGATGCCGGGGTTCAGGATTCCGTCCGGGTCCCAGAGATCCTTGAACTCGACGAACACGCCCACCAGTTCGGGCCCGTACATCTTCGGCAGCAGCTCCGCGCGGGCCTGTCCGTCGCCGTGTTCGCCGCTCAGCGAGCCGCCGTGCGCGACCACGAGGTCGGCCAGGTCCTCGGAGAACGCACGGAAGCGCCCCACCCCGGCGGGGGTGAGCAGATCGAAGTCGATGCGGACGTGGATACAGCCGTCGCCGAAGTGTCCGTACGGGGTGCCGTGCAGTCCGTGGGAGCTCAGGAGCGACCGGAACTCCCCCAGATACGAACCCAGTCGGGCGGGCGGGACCGCGCAGTCCTCCCAGCCCGGCCAGGCCTCGGTGCCGTCGGGCATCCGGGTCGCGGTGCCCGCCGCGTCCTCCCGGATCCGCCACAGCGCGCGCAGCCCGGCCGGGTCGCTCACCACGAGGGAGTCCAGCGCCCCGCCCGCCCGGACCAACTCCCCCGCGCGCGAGCGGGCTTCGGCCTGCGTCGTCCCGCCGGTCTCGACGAACAGCCACGCCCCGCCGCGCGGCAGGCCCGCCCCGCCCCGTACCCGTACGAGATCCGCGGCCATGCCCTCCACGGTCAGCGGGTGGTGCGGAAGCAGGGCGGGGGCGGCTTCGGCGGCCGCGCTCTCGTCGGCGTAGCCGAGCACGGCCAGGGCGCGGGCGGGCGGGGACTCGACCAGGCGTACGGTCGCCTCGGTGACCACGCCCAGCGTGCCCTCGCTGCCGCAGAACGCCCGGGCCGCATCGGCCCCGCGCTCGGGGAGCAGGGCGTCCATCGCATAGCCGGAGATCCGGCGCGGGAGGTCCTGGGGGTAGCCGGTGCGCAGGGCTGACAGATGACGGATGACGAAATCGTCCAGCCCGACGGGCGTCGTCGAGTTCTGCCGGCCCCGCGCGAGGAAGTGGCGCTCACCCCCCGCCCCGACGACCGTCAGATCGCGGACGTTGTCCGCCGTCGTCCCCCACGCCACCGAATGCGCCCCGCACGCGTTGTTGCCGATCATCCCGCCGAGCGTGCAGCGGCTGTGCGTGGAGGGGTCGGGCCCGAAGGTGAGGCCGTGCGGCGCGACCGCGTCCCGCAGTACGTCCAGAACAACTCCGGGCTGCACCACGGCCGTTCGGGCCGCCGCGTCCACCGAGACGAGCGACCGCATGTGGCGGGTGAAGTCGAGCACGATCCCGGCGCCGGTGGCCTGGCCCGCGATCGAGGTGCCGCCGCCGCGCGGCACCACCGGCACCCGGTACGTCCGGCAGACCGCCAGGACCGCCGCCACGTCGTCGGCGTCGCGCGGGGCAACCACACCCAGCGGCACCCGGCGGTAGTTCGAGGCGTCCATCGTCGTCAGGGCGCGGGCGGTGACGCCGAGGTCCACGCGACCCCGTACCACGCGCGACAACTCCCGCTCCAGCTCCCGCGCAAGCTCCCCGACCCGATCATTCGCAGCATCTGCCATGGGGCCCAGGATGCCCCCGCCCCTTGGGGGTGCGGGCGCTTCACCACGCCACTCCCAGCGTGTCCTGAAACAGCCATGTTGACCTGAATGCGACTGGCCAACGGTCCCAATGTGCGGGAATGTTCACCAAGAACTATCCAAATCGATCACCAACTCTCCTATAGTTGCCCCTCGTTCCCTGTGAGACAGGAACGGCCCCTTCCCTTTCGCCCGCCATAAGCGCTCTAAGGCATTGATCGATGACGGCGTCGCCCTCCCCCCTTCGCCCCTCCGCGCTGGCCCTGTTGATCACCGCGGTGGTCACCGGCGCGTTCTGCACGGTGGCGGTGGTCTCGGCCGAGCCGGGCTCCCGTGCCGTACTCGGCTGGAGCCTCGGCATCGCGGCGGCCCTGCTGAGCGCCGGCGCGTACGCCGTGACGCACAGCGTGCTGCGCAACCGCGTCCTGCGTGAACGCCTAGCCGCGCTGAACACCCAGATCAGCGCGCAGGAGGCCAACGCCGCCCGGCGCAGCGCCGACGCGGTGCGCCTGGATGCGGCGCAGGCCGCCGAACGCAAGGCCCTGATCGCCGCCCACGCCGCCGAGCTGCGCCGCGCCGAGTCCTCGCGTGCCGCAGCGCTGGCGGCGACCGCGAACGCGGCCGGCCGCATGCAGGCGCTCGCCACCGGCATGCTCGCCGACCTGCGCGACATGGAGCACCGGCACGCCGACGAGGACGTGCTCGGCGACCTGCTGCACCTCGACCACCGCACGGCGCAGGCGGGCCGCCTCGCGGACTCCATCGCCGTACTGACCGGGGCCCGTTCGGGCCGGCGCTGGGCCCGGCCCATCGTCATGGAGTCCATCCTGCGCGGCGCCATGGGCCGCATCGGCGGCTACCAGCGCGTGCGCCTGCACTCCACCAGCGACGCGGCCGTCGCCGGGCACGCCGCCGAGGGCGTCATGCACGCGCTCGCCGAACTCCTCGACAACGCGGCCAACTTCTCGCCGCCGACCGCCGAGGTCCACGTGTACGTGGAGGAGGTACCGGCCGGGGTGATCATCACCGTCGAGGACAGCGGTCTCGTCATGAGCGACGTCCAGCTGCGCCGGGCCGAACAGGCCGTCTCCGGGCGCCTTTCGGACCTCGCCGGGCTCTCCGGCACACGGCTCGGTCTCGCGGTCGTCGGCCGGCTGGCCCGCAAGCACGGCCTCACCGTGTCGTTCCGGCCCTCCGCGCGCGGCGGCACCGGCGCCCTGATGCTGCTCCCGCACGAGCTGGTCACCCACGTCGCCGCCACTCCCGCGGCGGCCCCGCTCGCGCCCGCCCTCGACGTACCGCAGGACCTGTTGCCTCCGGAGTCCGCCACGGCGGAGTCCAGGACCCCGGCCGCGGCAGCGCCCCCGGCAGCGATCCCGGCATCGGCGTCGGCATCGGCATCGGCATCGGCACAGGCACCCGCTCCGGACGGCGAGCCGGAGGCCACTCACGAACCGGCCGCCGAGCCCGCGTCCGGCACCGGCACCGCCCGCCCCGCCCCCACCGTCCGCACGAGCGGGACCAGCACCGGCACCGGCACCAGCACCAGCACCAGCACCAGCACCAGCAGTGAAACCAGCGGGGAATTCCCGCAGTTCGGCGAGAGCGGTCTGCCCAAACGCAAGCGCGGCCGTGCGCTCGCCGCAGCCCACCCCGAGGGGCCCGACGCCCCGGCGGCACCGGCCCGCGCCACGACCGCGGCCTCCGACGCGGCCGCTCGCTTCAGCAGCTTCCGCCAAGCCGTACGCGCGAACTCTCCCACCCCGGAAGGCAACTCCGAATGACCGGCACCACCACCGACGAGAAGCTCAACTGGCTCCTGGAGAACCTGCTCCAGCGCACCCCGGGGGCCCGCCACGCGCTCGTCCTGTCCCGAGACGGCCTCAAGCTGTGCCGCACGCCGGAGCTCTCCGTCGACCAGGCCGACCAGCTGGCCGCGATCGCCGCGGGCATCCAGAGCCTGTCGCACGGGGCGTCCATGGAGTTCGGCGACGGCAGCGGCGGGGTGCGCTCCGCGATGGCCGAGTTCTACGGCGGCATCCTGTTCATCGTCGAGGCCGGCGAGGGCGCGCACCTCGCGGTGGTCGCCGCCGAGGACGCGGACGCCGGACTCGTCGGGCACAACATGTCCGAGCTCGTGGAGCAGCTCGGCGAGTACCTGAGCGCCGAGCCGCGGGCATGAGCAGGCCGGGCCGGGACGACTCGCCGGACCGGCTCTACACCCTCACCGGCGGGCGCAGCCGCTCCGGCTCGGACGCCTTCGACCTGGTCACCCTGGTGGTCACCGAGTCGGAACCGGCGCCGGGCATGCAGTCCGAGCACGCGGCGATCCTGCGCATGTGCCGCTTCCCGACCGCGGTCGTGGAGATCGCCGCCGAGCTCGGGCTGCCCGTCACGGTGGTCCGCATCCTGCTCGCCGATCTGCACGACACGGGCCGCATCAGCGCCCGTCACCCGCGCTCCGCCCATCGCCTTCCCGACCCCGACATCCTGGAGCAGGTGCTCGTTGGCCTCCGAAATCTCTGAACGGCCCGCCCTCGCGGGGACCGCCGACAACGGCCTGAAAATCGTGGTCGTCGGTGGTTTCGGCGTCGGAAAGACGACCATGGTGCGCTCGGTCAGCGAGATACGTCCGCTGAACACCGAGGAGACCATGACCAAGGCGGGCGAGGCCGTGGACGACCTCGACGGCGTCCGTACGAAGACGGCCACCACCGTCGCCTTCGACTTCGGCCGCATCACCCTGGACGCGCACAACGTCCTGTACCTGTTCGGCGCGCCCGGCCAGGAGCGGTTCTGGTTCCTGTGGGACCGCCTGTTCGCGGGCACGCTCGGCGCGGTCGTCCTCGTCGACACGCGGCGCCTGGCGGACTCCTGGTACGCCATCGACCGCCTGGAGCACCACGGCACGCCGTTCGTCGTGGCGTGCAACGACTTCGGCGGGCCCGCGCACACCGAGGACCAGGTGCGCGAGGCGCTCGACCTGCCGGCCGAGGTGCCGCTGCTGCGCTGCGACGCGCGCGCCCGTGCGTCCAGCAAGACCGTCCTGATCGCCCTCGTGGAACACCTCGCCCGCCTGCAGAAGGCTCCGGAGCTCATACCGTGACGTGCCCCATTCCCACCCCCGTCCCGCTGAGCGGCCCCCGGTTCCAGACCGAGCCGAACGAGCTGTACCGCGACCTGCGGCGCGACCACGGCGCCGTGGCGCCCGTGGTCCTGGACGGCGACGTGCCCGCCTGGCTGGTGCTCGGCTACCGCGAGCTGCACCAGGTCACCAGCGACCCGGCACTGTTCTCGCGCGACTCCGACCTGTGGAACCAGTGGGACCGCATCCCGGCCGACTGGCCGCTGCTGCCCATGATCGGCCGCAAGCAGCCGTCGATCCTGTACACGGTCGGGGAGCGCCACCGCGAGCGGGCGGCGATGGTCTCCGACGCCCTGGAGGCGGTCGACCCCTTCGAACTGCGCGCCCACGCCGAGCGGTTCGCGGACGAGCTGATCGACGCGCTGTGCGGCACGGGCGGCTGCGACATCGTCGGCCAGTACGCGATGCTCCTGCCGGTACGCGTCCTGGCCCGGCTCTACGGATTCACCGACGAGCAGGGCCCGGGCCTGGTCACCGCGATGAACGACATGATCAACGGCCGGGAGGGCGCCCTGGAGGGCCAGCGCCACCTCGCCGAGTCGATGTACGCGCTGCTGACCGCCAAGCAGGTCGAGCCGGGCGAGGACGTGGCGTCCCGGATGCTCGCCAACCCGTACGGCTTCTCCGTCGAGGAGGTCGGCCAGGACCTGATGGTGATGATGGCCGCCGGCCACCAGCCGACCGCGGACTGGATCGGCAACTCGCTGCGCCTGATGCTCACCGACGACCGGTTCGCGGCCTCGCTCGCGGGCGGCCGGCACAGCGTGGGCGAGGCGATGAACGAGGTGCTGTGGGAGGACACGCCCACGCAGAACGTGGCGGGCCGCTGGGCCGCCCGCGACACCCACCTGGGCGGCCGGCACATCCGGGCCGGCGATCTGCTGCTCCTCGGCCTCGCCGCGGCCAACGGCGATCCTCAAGTACGCACCGACGCGGGCGCGTTGACGGGCGGCAACAGCGCCTTCTTCTCGTTCGGTCACGGCGAGCACCGCTGCCCCTTCCCCGCGCAGGAGGTCGCCGAGGTCATCGCGCGGACCGGGATCGAGGTGCTGCTCGACCGGCTGCCCGACGTCGATCTCGCGTCCCCCGCCGCGGAGTTGACCCGTCGCCCGTCCCCGTGGCTGCGGGGTCTCACCGAACTTCCCGTGACGTTCACACCCACTCCTGCCCTTGGAGCAGCCAGATGAGCAGCCGGCCGAACAGTCCGTCGCAGTGCCCCGTGGACCACAGCGGTGCCATCACCCTCGACCCGTTCGTCGGCGACCTGGACGCCGAGAGTGCGGCGCTGCGGGCGGCGGGTCCGCTGGTACGGGTCGTGCTGCCGGGCGGGGTGGCCTGCTACTCGGTGACGCACCACGCGGAGGCCCGCAAGCTCCTGACCGACCCGCGTCTGGTCAAGGACATCGACGTGTGGGGTGCCTGGCAGCGCGGCGAGATCCCGCCGGACTGGCCGCTGATCGGGCTCGCCAACCCGGGCCGCTCGATGCTCACGGTGGACGGTGAGGAGCACCGCCGACTGCGCGCGCTCGTCGCGCAGGCGCTGACCGTGCGCCGGGTCGAGCGGCTGCGGGCCGGCATCGAGACGCTGACGACGTCGATGCTGGACCGGCTCGCGGCCCTTCCCGAGGGTGAAGTGGTCGACCTGAAGGCGGAGTTCGCCTACCCGCTGCCCATGAACGTGGTCAGCGAGCTGATGGGTGTGGACGCGGCCGACCATCCGCGTCTGAAGTCCCTCTTCGAGAAGTTCTTCTCCACGCAGACTCCGCCGGAGGAGGTGCCGCAGATGATGGCGGACCTCGGGGAGCTGTTCGCGGGCATCGTCGAGTCCAAGCGGCGGGCGCCGGGCGACGACCTGACGAGCGCGCTGCTCGCCGCCTCCGAGGACGGCGACCACCTCAGCACGGAGGAGATCACCAACACCCTCCAGCTGATGATCGCGGCGGGCCACGAGACGACGATCAGCCTCATCGTGAACGCGGTGGTCGCCCTGGAGACGCATCCCGAGCAGCGCAAGCTGGTGCTGGAGGGGGCGGTGCCGTGGGAGAACGTCATCGAGGAGACCCTGCGGTGGTCGACGCCGACCTCGCACGTGCTGTTCCGGTTCGCGACGGAGGACGTCGTGGTCGGGGACCGGGTGCTTCCTGCGGGGGAGGCCCTGATCGTCTCCTTCGGGGCGATCGGGCGGGACGAGGCGCAGCACGGGCCCACTGCGGGGGACTTCGACGTGACCCGGGCGCCGAACCGGCACATCTCCTTCGGGCACGGGCCGCACGTCTGCCCCGGGGCGGCGCTGTCCCGCCTGGAGGCGGGGGTGGCGCTGCCGGCCCTGTACGCCCGCTTCCCCTCCCTGACGCTGGGGGTCCCGGCGGCCGCCCTCCGCAACAAGCCGATCGTGACCCAGAACGACCTCTTCGACCTCCCGGTCCGTCTCACCTGAACTCCCGGGGCCCCGCCCCCGGCCCGGCCGACACGGGGCGCCCCGGCCTACACGGGGTGCCCCGGCCCACACGGGATGCCCCGGCCCACACGGGATGCCCCGGGGGCTCCGCCCCCAGCCCCCTCTGCTCGGCCCCGGCCCGCGGGGAACCGCTCGCGCAGTTCCCCGCGCCCCCAACCCCGTTCATGGCTGCGGACCACGGTCGCTTCTCGCGCAGTTCCCCGCGCCCCCAAAACCCGTCGTCGGCCTTGCACCGTGCCCGCTTCTCGCGCAGTTCCCCGCGCCCCCAAAACCCCCTGTCGGCCTCGCACCGTGGGTGGCCGGTCGCGCAGTTCCCCGCGCCCCTATCAATACCGGTGCGGGGGCACCTACAGCCCGTCCGGCGTTTGAGGACGAGCGCCGTTCAGGCGCGACGGGGGTGCAGGGGGCGGAGCCCACTGCGGGGGTCCGAGGGGCGCAGCCCCTCAGGGGGTCTGGGGCGCAGCCCCAGGGAGCCGGAACCAACCAACCCCGAGCCACGGGTGGGCGGGCGGGCAAACCCCCCGGGGGGAGGGGCGTCCGTGTGGGGGGCGTCTCATCGGGCGGACCCGGGGGACCGGCCGGGCCGGAACCGGATACGCTCCGGCACGTGGCTGAGATCCAGATTCCCGCTGACATGAAGCCCGCCGACGGCCGTTTCGGCGCGGGCCCCTCCAAGGTGCGTACGGAGGCGCTGAACGCCCTGGCCGCCACCGGCACCTCCCTCCTCGGCACCTCCCACCGCCAGGCCCCGGTCAAGAACCTGGTCGGCGAGGTGCGCCAGGGCATCGCCGACCTCTTCTCCCTCCCCGAGGGGTACGAGGTGATCCTGGGCAACGGCGGCTCCACCGCGTTCTGGGACGTCGCGACGCACGGCCTGATCGAGAACAAGTCCCAGCACCTGAACTTCGGCGAGTTCTCGTCCAAGTTCGCCAAGGCCGCCAAGGCCGCCCCGTGGCTCGCCGAGCCGACCGTGATCAGCAGTGACCCGGGCACCCACCCGGACCCGAAGGCCGAGGCGGGCGTGGACGTGTACGCGTTCACGCACAACGAGACCTCGACCGGTGTCGCCGCCCCGATCAAGCGCGTGGCCGGCGCCGACGAGGGCGCCCTCGTCCTGGTGGACGCGACCTCCGGCGCCGGCGGCCTGCCCGTCGACATCACCGAGACGGACGTCTACTACTTCGCCCCGCAGAAGTCGTTCGCATCCGACGGCGGCCTGTGGCTCGCCGCGTTCTCGCCCGCCGCCCTGGAGCGCGCCCAGCGCATCCACGCGAGCGGCCGTCACGTGCCCGAGTTCTTCTCGCTGCCGACCGCGATCGACAACTCGCTGAAGAACCAGACGTACAACACCCCCGCCCTGTCCACCCTGTTCCTGCTCAACGAGCAGCTGAAGTGGATCAACGGCCAGGGTGGGCTCGCCTGGTCGACGGCCCGTACGGCCGCGTCCTCGGGCGCCCTGTACGGCTGGGCCGAGGAGTCCAAGCACGCCTCCCCCTTCGTCACGGACCCGGCGAAGCGCTCGCAGGTCATCGGCACGATCGACTTCGCGGACGACGTCGATGCCGCCGCGATCGCCAAGGTGCTGCGCGCCAACGGCATCGTCGACACCGAGCCGTACCGCAAGCTCGGCCGCAACCAGCTGCGCATCGCCATGTTCCCGGCGATCGACCCGGCCGACGTCGAGGCCCTGACGGCCTGCGTCGACTACGTCATCGAGCAGCTCTGAGCGTTCCGCGACGGGCGCGGCGCGCCTTGTGACACGAACGCGGACGAGGGCCCGGCACCGTCTCGGTGCCGGGCCCTCGTGCGTGTCCGGGCGCCCGGATGCCGGGATTCGCGCCGGGACCTACGTCCCAAAAATGTAAGTAAAGCGGACGTATGCGGCGGGTCATCGGCGCAGGGGCCCGGCCGTTTTCCGGGCCGGGACCTTCGGCAGGGGCCGTCCGGCCGCCCCCGTACCGGCGAAACCAAAACGCGCACAGTTTCCTCCTTATCGGTGCATCCGGCGAACAGCCGGACATACAGGGAGAATTGATTATGCGCAAGGCATTCACCGCTTCCGCCGTCGCCGTCGCCGCGGCACTCGCCCTCGCCGCTCCGGCCACCGCGTTCGCCGCCGGGTCCGCCTCGGCGTCCCCGACCGACTCCGCGTCCTCCCCGAGCTCCTCGGTCGCACCGAGCTCCTCGGCCTCGCCCTCGGGTTCCGCGACGCCGACGCCCTCCGCCCCGAGCGTGACGCTGTCCTCGGACACCGGCCGCCCCGGCGACAAGATCACCGTCACCATCCGGCAGAGCGGCCACAAGGGCACGGCCCACGTCGTGTCCAAGGCCTTCGGCGGCCGGGTGAACCTCACCCCCGACGCGAAGGCGACCGGGGTGTGGCACGGCACGGCGACCGTCGCCAACTACCCGCGCGACTACTTCGGCGTCCAGGCCTTCGTGGACGGCAAGCTCTTCGACACGGTCAAGTTCACCGTGGGCGAGCCGAAGGACGACCACAAGGACGACCACCACGGCAAGGGCGACCACGACAAGACGCCCCCGCCCGGCCCGCACCACGGCACGACTCCCCCGCACCACCACACCGCCCCCAAGGGCGGCGTGAACACCGGCATGGCGCCCGTGCCCGAGGACCACGCCGCGACCAACTCCGCGCTCGCCCTCGGCATCACCGGCATGGGCGCGACCGCACTCGGCGGCGCGGGGCTGCTCAACCGTCGCGGCCGGAAGCAGGACTGAGCGCGTGACCCCCCGCACCTGCCGCCACCGTTCCCGCCGGGGTGGCCGCACCGCCGCCCTGGCGGGGGCCGCCGCACTCGTGGCGGCCCTGACCGCGAGTGGCTGTTCCGCCCGCGCGGACGGCGCCACGAGTCCGCCCCCGGCGACGGACGTCACCCCCGCCTCGGCGCTCGCCGCCTCCGTCCCGGACCGCATCGCCATCCCGGACATCCACGTGGACGCCCCGCTGGGCGAGGTCGGCCTGGCGGCGGACGGCACGATGCAGACACCGCCGTTCGACCGGCCCAAGGAGGCCGACTGGTACAAGGAGGGGCCCACCCCGGGCGAGCCCGGACCGGCCACGATCGTGGGCCACATGGACACGGCCGAGACACCGAAGGCGGTCTTCCACGACCTGGCCCGGCTCAAGAAGGGCGAACGGATCGAGGTGCACCGCAAGGACGGCGCCGACGCCGTGTTCGCCGTCGACTCGGTGGACACGTTCAAGAAGGACGCGTTCCCCACGCAGAAGGTCTACGGCGCCACCGAACGGCCCGAGCTGCGTCTGATCACCTGCGGTGGATCGCTGACCAAGGACCGCCACTGGGACTCCAACGTCGTCGTCTTCGCCCATCTGACGGGCAAGGCCTGACGGACGGGCAAGACGAACAGGGCCTGACGGACGGGCGCGCCTTCGGGGCGCGGGTGGCGACCCGCGCCCCGAAGGCCCGCCCGTCCGATAACTGCCCTATCCGGTAAGGGAGTTGGTCCCTACCATCCAAAGCGATCCGGCGCGTACCGCACCACGGCCGGACCGGTCCGAAGGTTTGACATGTCCATGTCTCAACTATGTCTCGTCGAAGGCGCCCGGAGCGCTTCGACGGCACGCCGACGGCATGGGCACTCGGCTGGACTCCCCACATCCACGCAAGGCCACCGACAACCGATCGGAGCATCAAGATGCCCGGTGCACTTCTCGCAGGCGGCGCGACGGCGGCGTTCCTCGCCTCCACGCTCTTCACCCAGGCGGCTCCGGCCGCGCCCTCCTCCATCATCGCGCCGCCCGACAAGATCGTGATCGAGGTCGCGACCGTCAACGGCTCCGGCTGCCCGGTCAACACCGCCGCGGTCGCCGTCTCCCCCGACAACACCGCCTTCACCGTCACCTACAGCCAGTACCTGGCACAGGTGGGCGCCGGCTCCAAGCCGACCGACTTCCGCAAGAACTGCCAGCTCAACCTGATCGTGCACGTCCCCTCCGGCTTCACCTACGCCGTCGCGAGCGCCGACTACCGCGGCTACGCCCACCTGGAGAAGGGCGCGAGCGCCACCCAGAAGGCCTCGTACTACTTCCAGGGCTCGCCCGACACGGCGAGCAGAACCCACCCGTTCAACGGCCCCTACGACGACGACTGGCAGGCCACCGACTCCACCGACTGGGGCCAGCTGGTGTGGGCCCCCTGCGGCGTGCAGCGCAACTTCAACATCAACACCGAACTGCGCGCGAGCCTCGGCACCGCCGACCCGAAGACCAACAGCTTCATCGCCATGGACTCCACCGACGGCGACATCCAGACCATCTACCACCTCGCCTGGAAGGAGTGCCCGCAGCAGCGCTGAGCCTCGGCCGTCGGGGCCCGCACCCGCCCGGTGCGGGCCCCGCGCGGCCCCTCGGGCCCCTCAGCCGGTCCGCCTGCGCAGCATCCGCTTCGCGCCCAGGCCGAGCACGGTGGCGCCCGCCAGAACCATCGCGCCGAGCAAGAAGTTCCCCTCGCCCGCACCGCCACCCGAACGGGTGGAACTGCCGCCCGCGGAGGGCGACTTGGCGCCGTCGCCCTTGAGGGGGACGCGCACCACCGCGCTGCCGGCGCCCTCCGAACCGACCATCAGGGCGCTGCCGTCCGGGCTGTACGTCACCGATTCGGACTGCTGCTGCACCGGCGTGCCCGGCACCGCGTGCCAGTCGCCGAGGGGGTCGCCCGCGCCGCCCTTCCAGGCGTACTCGGCCAGCGCGAAGTAGCCCCGCAGCGCCAGCTTCGTACCGTCCGGAGAGAACGCGCCGTCGGTCACCCAGGGCACCTCGCCGACCCGGCGGAAGACGTTCGTGCCGGTGGCGGACAGTTTCGCCGGTCCCTCGTAGAGGCCGCCGCCGCTCTCGCGCTTGGAGGCGATGTAGAGGCGGCCGGTCTTCGGGTGGACCATCAGTGCCTCGGCGTTGCGCGGCCCGTCGGCGTACTGGACGGTGTACTGCGTTGCCCTGACCGTCTGGTCACCCAACCGGGCGGGCTCGTGGAAGCGGTAGATCCAGACGTGGCTCCAGGAGCCGTCGAGGTTGTCACCGATGTCGCCGACGTACAGGTCGCCGTCGGGCCCGATCGAGATCGCCTCCACATCGCGCGGGCGGCCGACGCCCTCCAGCGTGATGCGGGCGACGGTCTGCCCGGTCCGCGCGTCGACGGCGTAGACGTAGGGGCCGTCGCCGCTGTCGTTGTGCGTCCAGTAGACGCCGGGATGGGCGCGGCTCGCGGCGAGGCCGCTGGACTCCTTGATCCGGGGGTCCTTGATGGTGAACCCGCCGTCGTCGGCCGCGGCCGGTCCCGCCGCACACACGAGAACGAACCCGGCCACCCCGCACACCCTCCACAGCGAACGCATGCCCCCAGTGTCCACGGCCGCCTCCGCGCCCCGTCGAGGCGTCCACCGTGCCGAGGCGTCCACCGCCCGACGTGTGTTCACCGTGCCGAGGCGTCCACCGCCCGACGTGCCCACCGTGCCGAGCATGTTCATCGCGCCGGGGTGTTCACCGTGCTCGGGGTGTCCACCGTCACGTCGCCGCCGGCGTACCGATCGGTAATGATGATCCCCATGCGTTTTCTCTTCGTCGGCGACTCCATGACCATCGGATGCCCCGGCGACTTCACCTGGCGCTACCGCATGTGGCGCCACCTCGAAGCGTCCTTCGACGGCCCCTACGAGATCGTCGGCCCGCGCAGCGCGCTGTACGACCCGGCGGCCGGGGCGGCCGTCTCGCACGACTACGCCGCCCCCGACTTCCCGCCGGCCGCCCGCCGTCACCTCGCGGGCTGGGGCGAGGGCTGGCTGCACATGGCGCCGGCGATCGGCCCCGCGGTCGCCGAGAGCCGGGCGGACGTGCTCCTCGTCTCGCTCGGCCTGATAGACCTCGGCTTCTACACGGACGCCGCCCAGACCGCCGCCAACGTGCGCGCCTTCGTCGACGGTGCCCGGGAGGCCAACCCGCGCATCCGGATCGTGGCCCTGCCCGTCATCCCGAACATCCGGGCCGAGCAGGACGCGCCGTTCGCCGCCGAGGTCGAGCACTTCAACGTGCTGCTCGCCAAGACGGTCGCCGACCTCGACTCGGCCGCCTCGCCGCTGCTGCTCGCCACGGTCCCGGACACCTACGACATCCACCGGGACACCTACGACGGTACGCATCCGGGCCCCGGCGGCGAGCACAAGCTGGCGGGCGCGTTCGCCGAGGCCCTGCACGGCGCCTGGGAGCTGGCCGGGCGCTACGCGTCGTAGGAGGCCCAGTTCCGGACCGCGAACCCGCCCGCTCCGCGCCGGACTTCGAAGGCGCCGGGGCCGCCGAAGTGGGCCGGGACGACCAGTTCGTGCTCGTCCGCGGCCCGCGCCAGAACGCGGAGGCGGGTGGCTGCGGCCCCGGTCTCGTCCTCGCAGAAGCAGCTGTTGTGGGCCGGGTGCGCGATCTGTACCGGGCTGTGCAGCAGATCGCCGACGAACACGGCCCGCTCGCCGCCGGACCGCAGCCTCAGCACGGATGAGCCGGGGGTGTGGCCGGGCGCCGACTCCAGGACGAGGTTCTCGTCGATGCGGTGCTCGCCCTCCCACAGCACGGCCTGCCCGGCCGCCACGACCGGCGCGACGCTGTCCTCGAACAGGGCCACGTCGTCGAGCCGCAGGTCCCGCCCGTTCGCCGGGTCGAAGTGGGCGTGGTCGGCGGCCGGCATCAGGTAGGTGGCGTTCGGGAACGCGGGCACCCACGTGCCGGGCCCCTGCCCCACCGTGTTCCAGCCGACGTGGTCGGCGTGCAGATGGGTGTTGACGACGATGTCGACGTCCTCGGGCCGCACCCCGACGGCTGTCAACTGCCCCAGGAAATCGGTGTTCCGGTGGTGGAACATCGGCATGCTGGGCCGCTCGCGGCCGTTGCCGACGTTGGTGTCCACCAGGACGGTCCGCCCGCCGCTGCGCAGCACCCAGGTCTGCAGCGCCCCGATCCACTGGTCGCTGTCGCGCTCCCAGAAGTCCGGCGCGAGCAGCTCCTCGTCGGCCTCCCACATCTCGATCCCGGCCTCGGGCACGATCCGGCGGGCGGGCCCGAAGGCGCCCTGCCACTCCACGACCCTGATGATCTCGACCTCGCCCAGGGTGATGCTGTCGCCCATGCCCCGCCGCCCTTCGTCCTTATCCGTCGGCCCGCCCGGCCGTGCCGTCCGTCGGCTCGTGTCCGTCGGCTCGACTCTAGGCGGGGCGGAGTGAGCCGCTCAATGCCTGTCCGGCTCACTCGAATACGCGAACGTCTCACCGGGCCGATGGATCACGGCCGACGGTGGCTAGCCTTGCGGCATGGACCTGGTGAGCGATGCGATCTCGGCGGTACGTGTGGGGCGGCCCTCCTCCACCAGGCTGCGCGTGGGCGGGAGTTGGTGCGCCCGGCTCGATCCGTACGAGGGCGCGGGCTTCCACGTGGTCCTGGAGGGAAGCTGCTGGATGCGCACGCGGGACGGCACGGCGGCCGCCCTCAACACGGGTGACGCGGTCCTGCTCCCGCACGGCAGCGGACACGTCATCGCCGACCGCCCGGCCGGCCCGGCCGCCCGCGCCCGGGCCGTCGACTTCGCCCAGTGGTCCCGTCCCACAGCACCCGACTCCCCCTCCGGCGAAGGCGATACGGAGCTCCTGTGCGGCAAGTACCGGCTCGACCGCCGCCACACCCACCCGCTCATGGCCGACCTCCCGGACCTCGTACACATCCCCAACCGGGTCGGCCACCACGCCGAACTGCGCGCCGCCATCGACCTGTTGGGCCGCGAGGTCGGCTCCGCGCACCCCGGATCTGCGGTCGCCCTGCCGAGCCTGCTCGATCTGCTGCTCGTCTATCTCGTACGGGCCTGGATGGCGGACAGCACCACCTCGCGCTGGCCGGCCGCCCTGCACGACCCGGTGGTGGCCGCGGCCCTGCACGCCCTGCACGAGGACCCCGCGGCGAGCTGGAGCAACGAGCGCCTGGCCGACCGGGTCGGCGTGTCCCGGGCCACGTTGGCACGCCGCTTCACCGCGCTGGTCGGCCGCGCCCCGATGGCGTACCTCACCTGGTGGCGCCTCACCCGGGCCGCGGCCCTCCTGCGCACCACCCCGGACGCCCTCGACGTGATCGCCCCACGGGTCGGCTACAGCACCCCGTACGCCCTGTCGCACGCCTTCAGCAGGCAGTACGGCACGACGCCGGGACGCTACCGGGCCGGGCTCACGGCATGATGACGAGCTTGCCCCGGGTGTGGCCGCCCTCGCTCAGCTCCAGGGCCTTGGGGGCCTGCGCGAGCGGGAACGTCTCGGCGTGCCGGATGCGCAGCCTGCCCTCGACGGCAAGCCGGGCGTGCGCCTCGAAGACCGGCACGGGGTCCGCCATGGCCTGGCCGCTGAACGGGACGCCGTGCTCGGCCGCGGCCGTGTCGGCGATGGTGACGATGCGCGCGGCGGTGCCGCCGCGCAGCTCGATGGAGTCGGGCAGCGCGCCCTTTCCGGCCGCGTCGTACACCGCGTCGATGCCCTGCGGGGCCACCTCGCGCACCCGCTCGACCAGCCCGGGACCGTACGCCAGCGGGGTCGCGCCGAGCTCGCGCAGGAAGGCGTGGTTGTCCGGCGATGCGGTACCGATCACCGTGGCCCCCCGGGCCACCGCGAGCTGCACGCCGACCGAGCCGACGACGCCCGCCGCACCGTGCACCAACAGGGTTTCCCCCGCTGCCAGTTCGAGCTGCTCCAGGACCCGCTCGGAAGTCTCGCCCGCGACGGGAAGCGCGACGGCCTGCTCCCAGGTCAGCCCGGCCGGCTTGGCCACGACATGGGTGGCCAGCGCGTACTCGGCGTAGGCGCCGGTGTCCGCGTGCCCGAACACCTCGTCGCCGACCGCGAACCCGGTGACGCCCGGCCCCAGTTCGTCCACGACGCCCGCGAGCTCCAGGCCCGGTACCGCCGGGAAGGTCACCGGGAAATTGTGCCGCATCCAGCCGTTGCGGATGCGGTAGTCGACCGGGTTGACGCCCGCCGCGACCACCTTCACCCGGACCTGGCCGGGGCCCGGCCGGGGCTTGTCCACCTGGCCGAGGGCCAGCACCTCGACGCCGCCGAACCGCTCGTAGACGATCGCTTCCATCACAGCACTCCTCGCATCGCTCACCACGTCGTGTCCGGCGTGGTGGATCCAGCCTCCGCCGCCTCCCGGCCCAACCCGGCCCGCCTTACGGCCGGTTCGACCTGTCCACAAGGCGGGGCGCACCCGGCCGGGGCGACCGTACGCTGGGACGATGGAGCCCCGCACGAGCCGCAGTACATCCCCGGACGCCACTCCGGCCGCCGCTGGTACGCCGTCCAGGGCGGACGCCGCGTTCACGACGGACGCCGTGTCCATGACGGACGCCCTGCGTGCGGTGGGCTCCCCGTCCACGGCGGATGCGGCGTGCGCGGCGGATGCGTTGGCTGCGGACGCGGGGTCGGCTACGGAGGCGGCGTCCTTCGCGGGCGCGGCCGCCTCCGCGGAGGCGAGGCCCGCCGACTCCACGGGAGCGAGGTCCGCCGCCTTCGCGCTCGCACGCGCCGCGGAGCTGGTGCGCGGGCCGCTGAACGAGATCCTGCCGACCCTTTCGGCGGCCCTCGCCCCGCTGGTCGCGCACACGGTCGTCGCCGAACTGTCGGGCCAGTGCGCACACTCCCCGTTCAAGGTGCACCTGCCGCACGGTGACGCGGGGACGGCCCCGCGGATCGCCGTCGCCGACCTCCAGGCCCTCGGCCCCCGCGTCACACCGGGCCACCCCTGGCAGGGCACCGCCGTGCTCGGCGGCGAGGAGCGGGCCGTGGTGGCGCTCGCCAGCGAGGCCGCCCCGATGGCCGGGCAGCCGCCGCTGCTCGTCCTCGTACGCAAGCCGTCCGGCGGCCTGCTGACGGACGCGGACGCGGCGGTCGCCCAGCAGCTGTGGGACCTGGCGACCGGACACCGGGCCCGCCTCACCTCCGAGGCGGTGCCGGGCGCCCTCGCCCAGTCGCGCTCCACCGCCGCCGAACGGGCCCGGGTGATCGCCGAGCTCGGCGAGGCCCACGAGACCGCGCTCACCGCGCTGCTCGGCGTACTGCGCAGCAAGGGCCTGGACGACCGGGAGGCCCGCTCGCGCGCCGTCGACGTCGCGGTGTCCGCCCTGGTCGCGGTGCGCGCCGAGGCCGACCGCAACCAGGAACTCACCGAGGAACCGGCCGCCGAGGCGTTCGCCCAACTCGCCGAATCCCTCAAGCCGTTGCTGCGCCACAGCGAGGTACGCCTCGAATTCGCGGCCCCGGAGGCGGAGACCGCCGAGACCTCCCTCGCGGCGGACGTCGCCCACCTCGCCCGCGCCGCCGTGCGCGCCGTCGTCCTCGCCATGGCCGGGCAGGAAGGGGTGCGCCGCATCCACGTCCGCTGGCGGCTCGCCGACTGCCAACTCGTCGCCGCCGTACGGGACGACGGGCCCGGCGACCTGCCGCGCGCGGCCCTCGACACCCATCGCGTGGCCCAGCGCCTGGCCGCGCTCGGCGGCACCCTCGCCGTGGACGCGCTGCCCGGCTGGGGCACCACCGTCACCGCCACCCTGCCGCTCGGCACCGCCCCGGGGCCGCGCCTCGACCCGCTGTCCGAGCTGCACCCGCGCGAGGCGGAGGTGCTCGGCCACCTCGCCCGGGGCCACCGCAACCGGACGATCGCCCAGGAGCTGCACATCAGCGAGTCGACGGTGAAGTTCCACGTCGCGAACATCCTGGCCAAGCTGGGCGTGAGCTCGCGCGGGGAGGCCGCGGCGATGCTGCACGCGGTGGCGTGAGCCGCCTCGGGATCGCCGGTGCCGGGCGCGGACGACCGTGCCGGAGCCGCAGTGGGACCGCTGCCGATACCGGGCGCGGGGCAACCGTGCCGGAGCGGCTGCGGGGCCGATGTCAGTGCCGGGTGCCAGACTCGATCGCGTGAACGAACGGTGGGCCGTCGAAGCGACCGAGGGCGGCGGGGCACGGCTCACCCCCCTCGGGGACGACGGGCTGCCCGTGGGCGCCGTGCGCCAGGAGGCGGACCTGGTCGCGGCGGTCCGGAGCCGCCCCGAGGTCGGCCGCTGGGTGTGGCGCTCCACCGCCGGGATCTACCCCCGGCTGCTCACCGCCGGCGTCCGGGTCGAGAGGTGCTACGACATCGAGGACGCCGAGCTGCTCCTGCTCGGCCACGAGGGCCGCTCCGGCGAGCCCCGCTCAGCGGCGGCCGCCTGGGCCCGCCTGCACCACAGACCCGTCCCGGCCGACCCGCCCCCGAGGGCGGCCGAACCGGGCTCGCAGTCCTCGCTCTTCGAGCCCCAGCACAGCGCGGGCCTGCCCTTCGAGGCGCTGCTGGAGGTGTACGCGGACCAGCAGCGCCGGCACGACCGCACCGAGCACCCCGGCCGGATGCGGCTGCTCACCGCGTCCGAGTCGGCGGGGATGCTGGTCGCCGCCGAGATGAACCGGGCGGGCCTGCCGTGGCGTGCCGACGTCCACCGCGCCCTGCTCCAGGGCCTGCTCGGCGAGCGCTATGCGAGCGGCTCGCCCCGCACCGGGGGCGGCGGCGAGCCGCGCCGCCTCGCCGAGCTCGCCGACCAGGTGTCGGCGGCGTTCGGCCGACGGGTCAGACCGGATCTGCCCGCCGATGTGGTGAAGGCGTTCGGCGAGGCCGGCATCCGCCTCAAGTCGACGCGGCGCTGGGAGCTCGCCGAGCTCGACCACCCGGCCGTGGAGCCCCTGATCGAGTACAAGAAGCTGTACCGGATCTGGACCGCGCACGGCTGGAGCTGGCTGCAGGACTGGGTGCGCGAGGGCCGCTTCCGCCCCGAGTACACCCCGGGCGGCACGGTCAGCGGCCGCTGGACGACCAACGGCGGCGGCGCCCTCCAGATCCCCAAGGTGATCCGGCAGGCGGTCGTCGCCGACGAGGGCTGGCGCCTGGTGGTGGCCGACGCCGACCAGATGGAGCCGAGGGTGCTGGCCGCCATCTCCCGCGACCCCGGCCTGATGGAGGTGGCGGGACACGACGGCGACCTGTACACCTCGCTGTCCGACCGGGCGTTCTCCGGCGACCGCGAACACGCCAAACTGGCCCTGCTCGGCGCGATCTACGGCCAGACCTCGGGCGACGGCCTGAAGAACCTGGCCGCCCTGCGCAGACGCTTCCCGCTCGCCGTGGCGTACGTGGACGAGGCGGCCAAGGCCGGCGAGGAGGGCCGCCTCGTACGCACCTGGCTCGGCCGGACCAGCCCGCCCGCAGCGGGCGCGGGCGAGGCCGACGAGGCGGGCATCCCCCAGGAACAGGAGACCCAACTCGCCACATCCGGAGCCGAGTACACGCCCGGCTACGCCTCCAGCGACGCCCGGGCGCGCGGCCGGTTCACCCGTAACTTCGTGGTGCAGGGCAGCGCCGCCGACTGGGCGCTGCTGCTGCTCGCCGCCCTGCGGCAGGCGATCGCCACGGCCGGCCTCCGGGCCGAGCTGGTCTTCTTCCAGCACGACGAGGTGATCGTGCACTGTCCGGCCGAGGAGGCCGACACCGTGACGAAGGCGATCCGCGAGGCCGGCGAACTGGCCGGCCGGATCGCCTTCGGCACCACCCCGGTCCGCTTCCCCTTCACCACGGCGGAGGTGGAGCGCTACTCGGACGCGAAGTAGCGCCACCCACAGGCCAGTTGGCCCCATCCGGGCACAGGACGGACCGTACGGAGCGAGGGCGGGCGGCGCGGGCGGTCCGGGTGAGGACGGCTCGTCCGGAGCGAGGCCGGGCGGCGCGGGCGGTCCGGGTGAGGACGGCTCGTCCGGAGCGAGGGCGGGCGGCCCCCACTCGCCGAGGCAGGCGGACAGCTCGGCGACGTGTCGCACCCGGCGAGCCGACGACCTGCCCGTGGCCGCCGGTTTCAGCAGCATCTGCACAGAGCCCCCTCCAGGCCCCCGCAGCCCCGCCCGTATGCTCTCGACGTCCCATCGCCCCGCCGCCTGCCGACCAGGAGTGCACGATGCTCAACGCCCGGATGCCCACAGCCGCGTCGGTCCTCACCGCCGTCGCCGCCGTCGCCGCCGGCGCGCTGCTCCTGGGTTGCTCGGCCCACGTCGAGGTCGGAACGTCCGCGCCGAAGCTGTCCGCCGACAAGGTCGCCGACACCGTCGCGGAAAAGCTCGCCGCCACCACGGGTCAGCCGAAACCACACGTCACCTGCCCGGGGGATCTCGTCGGCAAGGTCGGCACCACCATGCGCTGCACGCTCACGGGAAGCGACGGCAGGACCCTTGGCGTGACGGTCGACGTCACCTCGGTCAGCGGGAACAACGTCAACTTCGACATCAAGGCCGACGACAAGAGTTCGCCCGCCCCGAACTAGGCGCCCCTACAACGCAGTTGACCCCTGGGGGACAACGGCGCCACGGCATGACGGCACGGTACGAGCGCGTACCGGCGGATCACCGCAACGGGGGCGTCGGCCTGGCCGGCGCCGAACGGCCGACGAACGCGGAGGCACGGCTGATGGCAGGAACGGAACCGGGAAGCGGCACGGCAGCCGAACCGGTGGCCATGCGTCTGAACCAGATACCCGGCGACGTCGGGGGCTCCCAGGCTCCACCGAGCCCGCCGGGTGGCCAGAAGCTGGTCTCCACCCCGGCCCAGAAGCAGGCGGCGGCCAACGCCATCGAGCAGCACATCGAACCCGACACCCGCAAGGCCGGGGATTACGCGGACACGGAGACCAATACCGCGGTCTCGGCCCTCCACGGAGGGTGGCACACGTCCGGTGCGCTGAAGAAGGCGCATGCGGCCTGGGGGACGCAGGTCACGAACCTGATGAACATGCTCGGCGCCGACAAGGCGGCGCTGCGCAGCACCACCAACACGCTGCAGACCACGGACTACCACGCCGCGGCGCACTCGGACGCGGTGTCGGTCTTCTCCGGATACTGACCGGTCGACGTCACGCCCCG
This sequence comes from Streptomyces xanthochromogenes, assembly GCF_014650455.1. Taxonomy (GTDB): domain Bacteria; phylum Actinomycetota; class Actinomycetes; order Streptomycetales; family Streptomycetaceae; genus Streptomyces; species Streptomyces xanthochromogenes. Next base: position 441,873 of record NZ_BMUZ01000005.1, read on the forward strand.
GGAGCGGGGCTCGGACTCGGGCGCGGACTCAACGCGCACCCCCAACCCTCCAACCCTCCATCTACCAACACCCAACACCCAGACACCCAGACGGCTTGGCGAAGACAACGGGGAAACCATGCCGACCTACCACGAGATCCTGACCACCGACCTGTCCGCGCTCACGACGGCCGCGGAGCACTGGGACGGAATGGCGGGCGAATTCCACCAACAAGAGACCGCCTACCAGCGGGACGTGCACGGCATCACCCTGAGCCCGGGCTGGTCGGGGCTGAGTGCGGAAGCCGCGAACGGGCGCTTCGACGCCACGCTCAAGCAGTTCCAGGCCGCGCAGGTCGAGGCCAAGGCGATGGCCTCCCTGCTGCGCGAGGCGCACACGGACTTCACCGATCTCCGCAAGAAGCTGGAGTCGGCCCGCGCGGACGCGGTCAAGGCGGGCATGGCCGTCTCGGAGGGCGGCTCGGTCTCGTACGACACCACGCATCTGACCGAGGGAGAACGCGGCGCCCTGCACCACGACCCCGACTATCAGGAGTCGGTGCGCAAGGCGGTCGCTTCCTGGCAGGCGGAGATCGACCGGATCGTCAAAGCTGTGAACGACGCCGACGCCGACGTGGAGAACGCCCTCACCCGGGTGGTGATCGACTCCGACATCAGTGACGGAACGCTCACGGGCTTCAACGGCCGGGCCCACGGAGACACCAAGACGTACGAGGACGAGGCCAAGCGCGAGGCCGCCCGGACCAAACCCGACGGATGGAAGTCCGAGGGCAAGACGGAGGCGTCCGGGCCCGGTGCCGGCGCGAGCGCGAAGGGGCCGGACCTCGGCGCCGGCGAACTCGGCGAGGTGGAGGCCCACGCCGATCTGGGCAGCGCCGCCGCCGAAGGCTCGCTCACCCGAGGCCACTGGAAGCTCGACGGAAAGGCCGACGCCTACGCGGGCGCCAAGGGCTCTGCCGGGGCGAGCTTCTCCGAGACCGGCGTCGACGGCGAACTGAACGCCTTCGTGGGCGGTGAGAGCTCGGCCGAGGGGGGCGTGAGTTACGGGCCCGCCGGCGTCACCGGGCAGGCCGACGTCATGGCCGGCGCCGAGGCCAACGCCAACGCGGGCGTCGACAAAGAGGGTTTGCACCTGGGCGCCGAAGCCTTCGCGGGCGTCAAGGGCAGCACCGAGGTCGGCGCGGACCTCGGAGGGATCTCGGCAGGTGCCACCGCGGGAGGCTGGGCCGGCCGCGGCGCCGAGGCGAAGCTGGACTTCGGCAAGAACGAGGAAGGCGTGTGGAAGTTCAGCGGCAAAGTCGGGCTCTCTCCCGCCCTCGGCGGGGAAGTGGGCGTCGACTTCAGCGTCGACCCGGGCAAGGTCGTCGACACCGTGGGCAGCTTGGCCGACGCCGTGGGTGATGGGGCGGGTTCGTTGGGGCACGCGTTCACCCGTGTCTTCTGAGCC
>NZ_BMUZ01000005.1:443367-604329 GCF_014650455.1 Streptomyces xanthochromogenes
CCCCCGCACCGGCGCAACAGAGCCCCGGCGCACAGAACATGCCCGGAGCGCAGAGGATGCCCGCGGCACTCAGGATGCCCGTGGCACTCAGGATGCCCGTGGCGTCACCGAATGAAGGAAGCCCGAAGATGACGACGAGCCTGCCGGTCCCGATCGAGTTCGATGTGCCGCAAGGCTGGCGCCCCGCGTCGCCGGACGAGGCAGGCGCACCCGGCGCGGCATTCGTCGCGCTCCACTTCTCCCCGGACGCCGGCTTCACCGCCAACATCACCGTCGACGGCGAGTACCGCCCCGACCCGGCGACGTTGCCCGAGATCGCCGACGGGTCGGTGCATTCGATGGGGGCGGTCTCCCGCACGCCGGTCACCGTCACCGACCGCAGCGAGACCGGCTCGACGGATGCGCCCGGGCTCGCCCAGACCCTGGTCTTCTCGACCGTCGTCGGCGGGCAGCACCAGGACCTCGTCCAGTCGCAGGTGTACCTCTCCATGCTCGACGTCCACGATCCGCACAAGCGAGTCGTGATCCGCCTGGTCCTCACCTCCTCGGCGGCGCAACACCCCGACGTACTGGCCGACTTCCAGCTCCTGGTGCGCAGCGTCCGCCCGGGCGGAAGTGCGACGCAGTAGCGCGGACCCCGGACGCGGGACCCGGGCGTGGGGCCCGGATGTGGGGCCCGGATGTGGGGCCCGGATGTGGGGCTCACCTGAGGTGTTCGGGACGCAAGGGGTGCCAGGTGGACCTGGTGGCCTGGGGCCCTGGTGACCGGGGGCCCTGGTGACCTGGGGGCCCTGGTGACCTGGGGGCCCTGGTGACCTGGGGGCCCTGGCGGCCTGGGGGCCCTGGCGGCCTTTGGTGGGGAGTCGTCATGGCTTGTGTGCCACCGACAGCCTTCATAGGTTGGGGCCATGGGACTCTTCGACAAGCTGACCGGCACTCGACGTCCGCCCGAGGGAGTGCCACCGGTCCCTGCGCAGGAACTGCGGGCGGCCCTGCTCGGCCTCAACCGGCCCGACGTCGCGTACGTCGTCCGGTACGGCGGTGGCGAGGGGTGCGACCTCCTGGCGGAGTGGCGGCTGACGGAGCCCGCCTGGCGGCAGACGTTCGTCCAGTCCCGGATCAGTCACGCCGTGCGCATCCGCATGAGGCTGGACGCCGAGGCGCGCGAAGTGCGCGCCCTGGAAGACCAGTGGGAGCTCAGCCGGGTCGGAACTCCCACGACGCTCCAGGTGACATCGCAGCGCACACGCGGAGCGAGCCGGACCGTCAGCCGCGAGTGGACCATCGGCCGCGGTTCGAACGGCCGCCTGCAAGCGACGGAGACCTTCCACTTCGACAGCGCCCAACTGCGCGAACCCCTGCGCGAGACGGTCCTCACTTCCGGCTGGACATGGCGAGGAGTGGTCCTGGGGAAGCTGTGAGGCCTGCCCCAGGACCAACCACGAGCACCCAAACAACCTCATCCGGAAGGCAGTTGAAGGCCGTCACCGCATACTGAGCCAATGCGGATCGAGGGCGATCGTCCTCAGCTGGTCCAGGGTGAGGACGGGCGCGGTGCGTGTGGCCGGCTCGCTCTGATCCCCCGCGTTGAAGGCGGCGACGACGACCCGGAACCCGTCGGGGCGCACGGTGTCGGCGATCCACTGCACGACCCCGGCCCCGCCCTTCTCGCCCGGCTCCTTGTCCAGGCCGATCCGGGTGCCGTCCGGCAGGGTCGATGTCTCGCCCCGGGGCGAGACGTCCGACATCCGGGACTGCACATTGATCTGCACAAGGCTCTTGCCCTTGCCGTCGTCGACCACGGCGAAGGCGAAGCCGTCCTGGTTGCCCTTCTCGACGACCTTGAGACCCTTGCCAGCGGGCAGCAGGGCGAGGAGCTGCTTCTCGACCGCGCTGCCGGAGGCCATGCCGGACCCGGCCTCCTCGGCGGGCGCGGCCAGGCCGTCCGCCACCGTGAGCCACTGGGGCGCGGTGGCCACCGTCCTGAGCTGGGCAACGGTGAGCGGCGGGGTGTCCCGGGTGGTCGCGGCGCCCTTCTCCGACGGCGCGTTCCACTCGCTCACGTCGACGAGTGCGCCCTTCGGGGTCAGCAGAACGGCCCGCCAATGCTTGGTCGGCTCACGCCGGTCGGGGTACTCGTAGCCCTGGAACAGCATGAACCGGGAGCCGTCGGCCAGCTTCTCGGCCGTGCAGGCGTCGTAGTGCACGACGGCCTTGGCCGGGCAGGAGACCTGCTGGCCGCTGGACTCGGCGGCCGGATCGACCCTGTTCACCATGAGCCCGATCGCGCCCGCGCCCCTGCCGTCGTCGAACACGACGGACGCGGCGGGCGCGGGCGCCACGAGGCTCGCGTCATCGGCGTTCGCCGGCTTCGCCGGATCGGCTGGCCCGCTCCCCTGCTCCTTGGTGACGTCACCCGCAGGAAGCAGCGACTTGAGGAGCGCGACCATCTGCGCCCCGTCGGCCTTCCCGCCCACCGGCCGGGTGGGCTTCGCCGGCCCGGCCACCGAGCTGTCCCCGCCCCCGTGCCCCCCGCCGACCAGGCCCGCGGCGTAGGCGCCGCCGAGGCCCACGGTGGCGAGCGCGAGGACGCTGCCGGCGACGGCGGCCGTACGGCGCCGGGCGAGGCGGCGTCGACCCCGCAGCAGACCGGACTCCACCAGGTCGCGCCGGTCGTCGAGTTCGAAGCTGTGCCCGGTGTGGCGCAGTGCTTCGCCGAGTCGGTCCTCAAAGGGCATGGCGAACCACACCTTCCTGTTGCGATGACTGAAGGTTCACTGCCGACCGCCACCAACCGGGCCGGGCAGAAGGGTCGTTGTCGGTCAGAGTGCGGCGTACTCGGCCAGCGATCCGCCGAGCAGCTCCCGCAGTTTGGCGAGAGCACGCACCGAGCGGGTGCGCACGGCGGCCGAGCTCACGTTCATGGCGTCCGCCGTCTCCTCGATGCTGCGGTCCTCCCAGTAGCGGAGCACGACGACCGCCCGGTCCTTCGGCGACAACTGCCCGAGCGCGTCGAGCAGAGCGACGCGCAGGGCCGGGTCGTCGCCCGCGGCGGCGAGGCGTTCGGGAACCTCACCGAGCGGCCGCTCGGTGGCCGAGCGGCGCCGACGGTGGGTGAGGAAGGTCCGCACGAGCACGGTCTGCGCGTACGCCGCCGGATTGTCGATCCGGGCGACCCGCCCCCACAGCGCGTACATCCGCCCCAGCGTCTCCTGCACCAGGTCCTCGGCGAGGTGGGTGTCCCCACTGGTCAGCAGACAGGCGGAACGGAAGAGCTGCCCCGCGCGCCCGGCGGCGAACTCCCTGAACTCCTCGGCCCGTGACCATCTCGAACCCCCCACCGGTCGCCCCTGTCCCCCCGCTTGCACCACGGCTCTGCCCCCGCCCCCACCCGTCGCTCGTCCCCCTGCACTCCCTCGACGCGCTGAACCGTCCGTAATGTTTCACCCGACTTTCCGGGGCCCCGCGGCGGGCCCGCCGGCTGCCCCGGGCTCACACGGCGTACGTGCCGAACTCGTCGTCGTACTGCTTCGGGAACCCGGTCCACTTCAGTTCGCCCGGCAGATGCGCCATGTCGTTGAGGAGCAGCACGGAGGCGGGCCGGTCGGGGGCGTAACGGATGACGGTCAGGGCCGCGTTGCAGGGACTGAGCCCGATCCAGCGCCAGTCGGGCGCGTCGAGCGCGGCACGCACCAGCCAGCCGATGAGGAAACTGTGAGTGATCACGAGCTCGTGGCGCGGGGCGGCCCCGGCGGCGAAACCGGTGCAACGGGCCATGGCCTCGCGCAGGAGCCGGGCCCCGGCCTCCCGCTCCCCCGGCCCCGGGTCGCCGAGAAAGCCGAGGATGCGGTCGGCGTGGGCGCCGGGGAGTTCCGCACGCTCCGGCCAGTACGGCACGTAGTCCCCGGCCCACTCCGCCTCCTGCGGCACCACGCCGTCCAGTTCGGCGGCGACGAGGTGCGCGGTCTCGGCGGCCCGCCCCAGCGGCCCGTGGTGCACGGCGTCCCACGGCACCCCGGCGAGCCGCCGCCCGAGCAGCCCGGCCTGCCGCCGCCCGGCGTCGGTGAGCGCGGGCCCCTCATGACCCGCGTCACCATGCCGGGCGAGGTAGAGGTAGCGGGGAGCTGCGGGGGCAGTGGTTGCGGGGGTTATGGGGGTTATGGGGTGGGGCACGGTGCTGCTCCTAGGGGTTGGAACGTGGATATCTGACAGGTGAGATCTGACGGCTGAGATCTGACAGTCACCATCCGGCAGTCGTCAGGCGCCAGTCTTGATCCGGCAGATGGTCCCGGCAGATGGTCCGGGCAGTCGGTCCGGGCAGTTGGGTTCCGCCGTCGTCATCAGATGACGCCTTGCAACCGTCATCGGTTCGTCGCCCATCGCACGTCGCCCGCCGCACGCGGCCCGCCGTCCATCACCCCTCACACCCGAGCTCTGGCGTTTCCCCGCCCGAACATGAAATTTGTTCACTTTCCATTGACAGCACCCGGCCCGGGGCCCAAAAGTTCCCCCATGACGCCGCCGCCCCTGCCGCCGCTGCCCTCCTTCCCTCCCGACTTCCTGTGGGGGGTCTCCGCCTCCGCGTTCCAGATCGAGGGCGCGGTGGACGCCGAGGGGCGAGGGCCCTCCGCCTGGGACGCGTTCACCCGGGAGCCCGGCCGGATCAGGGACGGCTCGCACGCGGACGTGGCCACCGACCACTACCACCGCTATCGCGAGGACGTCGCGCTGATGGCCCAACTGGGCGTCGGCGCCTACCGGTTCTCCGTCTCCTGGTCCCGGGTCCAGCCTTCCGGCGAGGGCCCGGTGAACCAGCGGGGGCTCGACTTCTACGACCGCCTCGTCGACGAGCTGTGCGCCGCCGGGATCGCCCCCGTCCCCACCCTGTTCCACTGGGACACGCCGCTCGCCCTGGAGGAGCGCGGCGGGTGGCTCGACCGGGACACGGCGTACCGGTTCGCCGCGTACGCCTCGGTCGTCGCGGAGCGGCTCGGGGACCGGGTGCCGCGCTGGATCACCCTCAACGAGCCCGCCGAGATCACGCTGCTCGGCTACGGGATCGGCGAGCACGCCCCGGGCAGGCGTCTGGTCTTCGACGCGTTGCCGGTGGCGCACCACCAACTCCTGGCCCACGGGTTGGGAGTTGAGGCGCTGCGTGCCGCCGGTGCGCGCGAGATCGGCATCGCCGCCTCGCACAGCCCGGTGTGGACGGCGGGGGAGACCGACGAGGACCGTGCGGCGGCCGAGTTGTACGACACGTTGATGAACCGCCTGTTCGCCGATCCGATCCTCACCGGTGCCTACCCCGAGGGCTGGGCCGAACTGATGCCGGGCCCGGTGACCGAGGACCTGAAGACCATCTCGGCGCCGCTGGACTGGTACGGGATCAACTACTACAACCCGGCCCTGGTGGGCGCGCCGAAGCCGGAGGCCGTCACCAGCCTCGCCGGGATCGATCTGCCGCCGGACCTGCCGTTCGGACTGCACGAGATCGAGGGTCACGAGCGCACCGACTTCGGCTGGCCGGTGGTCCCCGAGGGCCTGTCCGAGCTCCTGCTCAACTTCCGTACCCGGTACGGCGATTCGCTCCCCCCGGTCCTCATCACCGAGAACGGCTGCTCGTACGGGGACGGCCCCGACCCGGCGAACGGCGGCCGGGTGGCCGATGTCCGGCGCATCGCCTACCACGACGGTCATCTGCGAGCCCTGCACCGGGCGATGGCGGAGGGCGTCGATGTGCGCGGCTATTTCATCTGGTCCATCCTGGACAACTTCGAGTGGGCGGAGGGTTATCGGCAGCGTTTCGGCCTCGTCCACGTCGACTACGAGACCCTGGCGCGCACGCCGAAGGACTCGTACGCCTGGTACCGGGACGTCATCAGGCACAGCCGCCCGGGGTCGCTCGGGGAGGTCCGCCCGGGGTCCCCCGGAGAGGTCCGGTGACGGCGGGCTGCGGGAATCCGCGCGGGGACACCGGGTGACGCCGGAGGCCGGGGCGGAGGCCGGGGGCGGGCCGGCGACGGCCGCGGGAGGGCCGACGGAGGCTGGGGTCGGGCCGGCGGAGGGCGTGGAGCGGGAGCCCGGCGGGCGTTGGGTGGGGGCGCTCTCGTTGGCCAACCTCGGAGTGTGGGTGGGGTGGTTCGGCCCACTGCAGCTGCTCCTGGCCCGCCAGGCCGAGCACTTCACGCCGGACCACAAGGCCTCAACCCTGGCCGTTGTGACGGGACTTGGGGCAGCGGTCTCGATGGTGGCGAACCCGGTGTTCGGCGCGCTGTCCGACCGTACGACGGCGCGGGTCGGGCGGCGCATCCCGTGGGTCGTGGCGGGCGGCACGGGCGGCGCCCTGGGGTTGCTGCTCCTGGCATGGGCGCCGGACGTGGCCGTGATGGCGGCGGGCTGGTGCCTGGTTCAGCTGGCCCTGAACGCCTCGTTCGCCGCGCTGACGGCCGCCGTGCCGGACCAGGTCCCGCACCGCAGGCGGGGCATGGTGGGCGGCTGGCTCGGGGTGTCCCAGGTGGCCGGCATCCTGGTGGGCACGGCGCTGGCGACGGTGGCGGGCGGCATCGCGGCGGGCTATGTGGCGTGTGCGGTCTTCTCGCTCCTGGCGATCGTCCCGTACGTGCTGATGCGCAGGGACACTTCGTCGCCCCCTGGCTCTCAACCACCTTTCACATGGCGGGAGTTCGCGCGGGGCTTCTGGATCGATCCGCGCCGCTTCCCCGACTTCGGGTGGGCGTGGATGACGCGCTTCCTGATGAACCTGTCGTACTCGATCAGCACGATGTACCTGCTGTACTACCTGACCGACGCGGTGCACTACGCGGGTGACGCGGACACCGGTGTGCTGATCCTGACCGCCCTCGACGCGGTGACGCTGCTCGGCACGGTGGTGATCAGCGGCGTCTGGTCGGACCGTACGGGGCGGCGCAAGGTGTTCGTCGTGTGGTCCGGTCTCGTCATCTCGGCGGCGACCCTGCTCCTGGCGGTGTGGCAGACGTGGACGGGCGCGGTGGTGGCCTCGCTGGTGCTCGGGGTCGGGTACGGGGTGTATACCTCCGTCGACTTCGCGCTGCTCACGGATGTGCTGCCGAGCGCCGCCGACCGGGGCCGCGACCTGGGCGTGATCAACATAGCCAACGCGCTGCCGCAGGTCCTGGCCCCGGTGGTGGCGGCCCCGGTCGTCACCCACCTCGGCGGATACGGGGTCCTGTACACGCTGGCGGGGGCGATCGGGGTGGGCGGGTCGGTGCTTGTGGGGCGGATCCGGTCGGTGCGGTGAAGGGCGGCGGGGGCTCGTTGGGGCGCCCGGGGCCCGGAGGGGTGGTCAGCCGGCCTGCCGGTCGGCTCCGACGGCACAGGCCGGGACGACCAGCAGGTCCCATCGCCCCCTGCCCGGCGCGACCAGGCAGAGGGTGTCGGGGGCGTGCCGGGCGGTGGCGCGGTGCAGTCGGATGACGTGGTTGGCGAGCAGAATCCGCCCGGGGAAGGCCGACCACATGGCGGCGTTCACGGTGGCGTGGGCGATCTGGGGCCAGCTGTGCGGCAACGCGCTTACCAGGACCGGGAGTTCAACGGTCAGGTCGTCCGAGCGTGGCCACCAGACGCCGTCGATGGCCTGTGGTCCGCCCGGGCCCGGCGTGAGCCGAAGGCGAGCCGAACCGGGCGGGGAACCGGGCGGCGGCCCGGGTGGGGGCAGGGGGCGCAGTGGTGTCGTGGTCATGATGGCGGTGCCTCCGGTACGAGCGGTGGTGCCGGGCCTTGCGGGGCTCGGGCACGGCGGGGGGAACTCCTGGGAAGGGGTGGTCGCCGGACGTGTTTCCTGGAGGGCCGGTGGCGGGGGGAGGCTCGCCCGAACTGGCGTAAGCGACGTGGCCGGCACAACCGGGGTAACCGGGGTGACTGGCGCAGTCGGCGCAACTGGCATACATCTGCGGCTCCTTGTCCTCGGTCGGTTCGATGCGGCCGGGGTCCGGGGCTGCGAGGTCGAGCGGGTTGGCGGGGGGCGGGAGGGGGCTGGTGGCGCTACGGGCGGGGACGCACCCGTGTGTGCCCGGCCCACGCGGCACGCCGGGCGCGCAGGACGTTCATCCGCTGGATCGTATGGGCCGTCGTGACGATCAGGATGAGCAGCAGGGCAACGGTCAGGGCCTCGATCATGCCGGTCACATCCCCATGACCAGACGGCTGGCCGGGATCGCGCCGCCGGTCGAGGGCGTCTCGTCCTCGGGCTCCTCGGAAGCCGGGCGCGGCGCCGTCCCGTCACTCGCGCCGCCTGCGCAGCGGGCCGCTTCCTCCGCCATGAGCGCACCGGCCGTCAGGGCCGGTCCGGCGGGATCGCACGCGGCGGCCATGAGGCGGGCGGCCGAATCGGCGGGGGTGCCGGGCGGGATCACCAACAGGTCCCAGCGTCCGACGGTGTTGGAGAGCAGGAGCAGCTTGTGCGCATCCTGCTCGGCCTTGAACCAGCCCACTTTCACCACGTGCCCGCGCACGGCCACCTTGTGCGGGACGACGGGCCAGTACCGCGGGTTCACGGCGATACGGGTGACCCGCCCCCAGAGGGGGTCGAGTACGCCGATGAGTGAGGGCAGTTCGACGGCCAGGTCACGGGAGTACGGCCACCAGGCCCCGTCGAGAAGCCCGCGGGCCCCGTCGCCCCCCTTCAACGCGACGCGGGCGGCGGAACACGGGCCGGATTCGCCCGGCGACTCCGGGCCGTCAGGGCCGACGCCGAACTCGGTGCTGGTGCTGGCGTCAGTTTCGGTGCCAATTTCGGTGCTGGCGTCGGTGCCGGTGCGGGTGCTGGCGTCGGTTTCGGTGCCGGCGTCGGCGTCGGTTTCGGTGCTGATGCCGGTGCCGGGGTCAGCTCCTGCCTCGGCTCCGGCGTCGGCGCTGATGCCGGTGTGAATGGTCGCGGACATGGCGCGGACCTGTCTCCGGGTGGATGGAACGCGGCCCGGGATATTCGCTCTCACCGAGAACGACGCCGACGTGGCAGCCAGTGTGCGAAGTGCCCTCGATGCGCACAGGCTACTCCCCCACCCGCCGGCCGGACCGCGAAAAGCCCGCACCAATAGCAAAAGCCCCAGGTCACGGCGAGTGAGTCCTGGGGCTTCTACAGAGCCGCCTTCGGGATTCGAACCCGAGACCTACGCATTACGAGTGCGTTGCTCTGGCCAACTGAGCTAAGGCGGCACCGCCCTGCGCACCATGGTGCGAGCAGCAGCGTCGCCAAGTCTACACAGTTTCTGGAGTGCTCCCGACCACGGTCGGGCTGGGCCGCCGAGGGCCTATGAGCAGCGCTTTCCCTTCGGCGGCGGGGTGCCGTCGAGGAGGTAGTTGTTGATCGCGGTGTCGATGCAGTCGCTGCCGCGGCCGTACGCGGTGTGGCCGTCGCCCTCGTAGGTGAGGAGGGTGCCGGAGGAGAGCTGGGCCGCGAGGGACTCGGCCCACTTGTAGGGGGTGGCGGGGTCGCGGGTGGTGCCGACGACCAGGATCGGGGCGGCGCCCTTCGCCTCGATGCGGTGGGGCGCGCCGGTGGCCTTGACCGGCCAGTACGTGCAGTTCAGGCCGGACCAGGCGAAGCCGTCGCCGAACACCGGGGAGGCCTTCTCGAAGGAGGGCAGAGTCGCGGCCACCTCGGCGGGGCCGGTGAAGGACGGCGGCAGGTCGAGGCAGTTCACAGCGGCGTTGGCGAACATCAGGTTCGCGTACTTGCCGCTCGCGTCGCGCTCGTAGTACGAGTCCGCCAACGACAGCAGGCCCGCGCCGTCGCCGCCCATGGCGCGGTTCAGCGCGGTGCGCAGCTCGGGCCAGGCAGCCTGGTCGTACATCGCGGCGATCACGCCGGTGGTGGCGAGGGACTCGCCGAGTGTGCGGCTCTGGCCGGTGGGGACCGGCTTGGCGTCGGTGTCCTTGAAGAACTTCCGCAGCCGGTCGGAGGCGTCCGAGACGGACTCGGTGCCCAGCGGGCAGTCCTTCTGCTTGATGCAGTTCGCGGCGAAGGACTGGAAGGCGGTCTCGAAGCCCGCGGTCTGGTCGCGGTTCATGTCCAGGGAGGAGAGCGAGGGGTCCATCGCGCCGTCGAGGACGAGCCGGCCGGTACGGGACGGGAACAGCTCGGCGTACGTCGCGCCGAGGAACGTGCCGTACGAGGCGCCGACGTAGTACAGCTTCTGGTCGCCCAGCACTCCCCGCAGAACGTCCATGTCACGGGCCGCCTCAACCGTGGAGACGTGCGGCAGGATCTTGCCGGACTTGGTCTCGCAGCCGGTCGCGAAGTCCTTGAACGCCTTGGCCAGTGCGCCCTGTTCGGCGGCGTCGTCGGGGGTCTGGTCGACTTCCGTGTACGCGTCCATCTGCTTGCCCGTCAAGCATTCGACGGGCTCGCTGCGGGCCACTCCGCGCGGGTCGACGGCCACCATGTCGTAGCGGGCCCGCACCGGCGCGGGGTAGCCGATACCGGCGTAGGACTGGAGGTAGCCGACCGCCGAGCCGCCCGGGCCGCCCGGGTTGACCAGGAGCGAGCCGATCCGCTTGCCGGGGCCGGTCGCCTTCACCCGGGCCACCGCCAGGTTGATGGAGGGGCCGGCGGGCTTCGCGTAGTCGAGCGGCACCTTCATCGTGGCGCACTCGAACTTGCCGACACCGCACGCCCGCCAGCTCAGCTTCTGCGTGTAGTACGGGGCGAAGGCCCGCGCCGTGGCGGCGTCGGCCGGGCCCGCCTTGCCTGCGTCGTGCGGTGAGGCGTTCGCGGACGTGGACGAACTGCCCGACGAGCAGCCGGAGATGAGCAGGCCGGCCGTCGCGGCGGCGATGGCTGAAGTACGGAGCAGGCGCCTAGGGTCCATCTGCGGAGCGTATCCGTCCGGTGACGCGATGTATGCGGCGCGCGGCGGCACGGCTCGTACGGGTGATCCCGTCAATCCCGTCCGCCCCGGCGTCCCACCACGTCCGCATGACCCATCCACCCCCTCGATTCCGTCCCGGCTCTGCTGCCCGGTCCACTTCCGTCCGGCCCCTGCCGTCCGGGCTCTTCTGTCCCCCTGTTTCCCCCGCCCTGCCTTTCCGGCCTTGCCTGACCGGCCTTGCGTGGCCGCCCTGCCTGTCCGGCTCAGCCCGCGCGCAGGGCCAGCGTCATCGACTCCATCGCCAGGAGCGGGGCCACATTGCGGTCCAGGGCCTCGCGGCAGGCCAGGATCGACTCGATGCGGCGCAGGGTGCGCTCGGGGCCGGACGCCCGGGCGATCCGGTCCACCGCGTCCCGTACGTCCTCATTGGCGATGGCCACCCGGGTACCCATTTGCAGCGTGAGGACATCGCGGTAGAAGCCGGTCAGCTCGGTCAGGGCCAGGTCAAGGCTGTCGCGCTGCGTACGGGTCTTGCGGCGCTTCTGCTTGTCCTCCAGCTCCTTCATCACCCCGGCGGTGCCCCGGGGCATGCGGCCCCCGGCGACGCCGCCCATCGCCGCCTTGAGGTCCTCGGTCTCCTTGACGTCGACCTCGTCGGCCTGCTGCTTGGCGTCCTCGGCGGCGGTGTCGACCAGCTCCTGCGCCGCCTTGAGGCAGCCGCCCACGTCCTCCACGCGCAGCGGCACCTTCAACACGGCGGCCCGCCGGGCCCGGGCCGCGGCGTCGGTGGCCAGGCGGCGGGCCCGGCCGATGTGGCCCTGCGTGGCGCGGGCCGCCGCATAGGCGGCCTCGGGCTCGATGCCGTCGCGCCGGATCAGCACATCCGCGATCGCCTCAACGGGCGGAGTCCGCAGGGTGAGGTGACGGCAGCGGGACTTGATGGTGGGGAGCACGTCCTCCAGGGAGGGCGCGCACAGCAGCCACACCGTGCGGGGAGCCGGCTCCTCGACCGCCTTGAGAACGGCGTTGGCGGCCTGCTCGGTGAACCGGTCGGCATCCTCGACGATGATCACCTGCCAGCGGCCGCCGGACGGCGACATCTGGGAGCCGCGCACCAGCTCACGGGTCTGCTTGACGCCGATGGTGAGGCCTTCGGTCGTGATGACCGTGACATCGGCGTGCGTACCGATCAGTGCCGTATGGCAGCCGTCGCAGAAACCGCAGCCCGGTTCGCCGCCCAGGGCACGGTCCGGGCTGACGCACTGCAGGGCCGCAGCGAACGCGCGGGCGGCGGTGGGGCCGCCCGAACCGGGCGGGCCGGTGAACAGCCAGGCGTGCGTCATCTTCGACGCCTCGGGGCGCGGCTCGCCGGAACGCTCGGCGGTGATCAGCGCATCGGCATCCCGGGCAGCGGCACTCAGCTGCTCCTGCAAGGGGGCCTGGCCCACCAGGTCGTCCCAAACGGCCATCTACTGCCCCTCCGTCCCTCCGGTCGCTGCTGCGCCCATTGTGCGCCACCCCACTGACAACGGACGCCAGTGGGCAAAACCCCGCAGGTCAGGGCAGCAGCCGGTGGATGCGCTCCCTGCCCCCGGCACCGGTCCGGTGATCACGCCCGTCGCCCCGGTGACGCCGGCCGTCGTTCCGGTGACCACGCCTGCCGACCGGGTGGCGCCGGCCGTCGTTCCGGTGACCACGCCAGCGGGCCCGGTGACCAAGGCCATCGGTCCGACGATCCCGGCCGGAGCCCGTTGCGCGGCTCTGGCCCTCGTCTGCCCCGCGGCCCTTCGGCCCGGCCCGTGCCTTCCCTGCGCACCGCGGCGGCGGCTCCGCGGTACCGCAACTCTAGAAAATTCCGGGCCCTCAAACGATCGTGCTGGCACGCAACTTGCTCTGCGTGCCAGCACGAATGCCGGGGCCTCGGGCAGCCGCACCGTCCCGTCCGGGTCAGCGCTTGCGGCGGCCGCCCCGCGGGTTGTCGCCCTCGTCGTCGCGCGGGCCGAGCAGCTCGTCGGCCAACGTCGGCAGGTCGTCGAGCGGGGTCTTCTCCGCCCAGTCCGAGCGGCGGCGCGGGCGCTCCCGGCCCGTCTCCGGGTCGATCTGGGGCAGTTCGCGCGTGCGCTCGTTGCCACCCTCGGCCGGGTTCTCCGCCGTGCGCTCGTCCCGGAACAGGCCCGGCGGCACCCGGTCGGCGGGGGCGTTGCCGCGCACCGGCGGCAGTACCGCCGTCTCGTCGGCGGCCCGAGCGTCGCGACCCGCGTCACGACCCGTGTCGCGGCCCGCGTGCGGCACCGACGGCAGAACAGTCGTCTCCTCGGCGTCGGAGGCGTGACCGGACCTGCCCGCACCCGTCGCGTCCACCGAGCGGTCCGTGCGATCCGCACGAGCCGTGCGATCCGAACGATCAGCGTCCGGCTCGGGCACCGGAACAGGCTGGGTGATCTCGTTGGGCTCGGCCACCGGGACCTGCTGAGTCACCTCGTTGGGGCTGATCACCGGCGTCTCGACGGTGACCTCCGACTCCGAGGCCTCCGCCGCACCGGCAGCCCGGCCGGACGGCTCCGAGCGACCAGGACCGGCGCCTTCGGCAGCGCCCCCGGAGCCCACGGCCCCCGACGCGTTCCCCGCCGCAGCCGACCGTCGCTGCTTCGCAGCGGCCTCCTCGGCAGCGGCGACGGCGGCGGCTTCCGCCAGGCGGCGGGCCTCCTCGGCGCGCAGCAGCGCCTCCTCGGCCTTGCGCTGCTTCTCCAGGCGGCGGGCCTCGGCCTCGGCTCGCAGCCTGGCCTCCTCCTCCGCCTGCTTGCGCAGCCGTTCCTGCTCGACCGCGCGTGCCTTCTCCTCGGCCTCGCGCCGGACGCGCTCCTCCTCGGCGAGCCGCCTGGCCTCCTCGGCCCGCTGCCGGGCCTCTTCCGCCTGGCGCTCCTCCTCGCGGCGGCGCGCCTCTTCCAGCTCGCGCCGCTTGCGCTCCTCCTCCTCGGCGCGGAGCTTGGCGAGCTGTTCCTGGCGTTCGCGTTCGAGGCGCTCCTCCTCGGCCTTGCGCGCGGCTTCTTCCTCGGCGCGCCTGCGGGCCTCTTCCTCGGCCTTCCGGCGCGCCTCCTCCTGAGCCCGCACTTCGGCCTCGGACAGCGGCAGCATGCGGTCGAGCCGGTGGCGTACGACGGTGGTGACGGCCTCCGGTTCCTGGGCGGCGTCGACCACCAGGTAGCGGGAGGGGTCAGCGGCGGCGAGGGTGAGGAACCCGGACCTCACGCGGCCGTGGAACTCCGGCGGTTCGGACTCCAGCCGGTCCGGTGCCTCGGTGAAGCGCTCGCGGGCCGTTTCGGGCGCAACATCGAGCAGAACGGTCAGATTCGGTACGAGTCCGCCAGTTGCCCACCGGTTGATTCGGGCAATTTCGGTCGGAGACAGATCACGACCGGCTCCCTGGTAGGCCACGGACGAGTCGATGTAGCGGTCGGAGATGACGATCGCGCCGCGCTCCAGGGCCGGCTTGACCAGCGAGTCGACGTGCTCCGCACGGTCGGCCGCGTACAGCAGAGCCTCGGCGCGGTTGGACAGGCCCGCCGACGACACGTCGAGCAGGATCGACCGAAGGCGCTTGCCCACCGGCGTGGCGCCGGGCTCGCGCGTGATCACGACCTCGTGGCCCTTGGCCCTGATCCACTCCGCGAGCGCCTCGGCCTGGGTGGACTTGCCGGCCCCGTCGCCGCCCTCCAGGGCGATGAAGAAGCCGGTCGCCGCCGGTGCCTGCACGGGGTCGGCGCCGCGGACCGCGTCGGCCAGATCGCGCCGCAGCGGCACACCCTGGCGGTCGTCGGCCTTGGCGAGGACCACGGCGGCCAGGGGCAGCAGCAGCGCGCCGACCAGCATCAGCGTGAATCCGGCGCCGCCGTGGGCGAAGACGAACGAGCCCGACTCGACCCGGTGGCTGCCGATGGCCGCGGCGAGCAGCGGCGCGACGATGGCGCCGAGCCCGATCGAGACCCTCACGACCGCCTGGAGGTGCTCGGCGGTACGGGACCTGCGGTACTCCTCGGTCTCCTGGTCGATCAGTACGTGCCCGGTGTTGGCCGCGACTCCTGCGGCGACGCCCGCGACCAGCGCGATGAACAGCACCGTCGCGAGGTCCGGCACGAGGCCCATGGCGAGCAGGGCGATGCCGGCGACGGTGATCGCCAGGGCGAGCAGCCGGCGCCGGGAGAGCACCGGAAGGATCTTGGCGGCGGTACGGATGCCGAGCGCCGTGCCGCCGGTGAGGGCGAGGACCAGGAGCGCGAACGCGGCCGGGCCGCCGCCCAGGTCCATGGCGTGCAGCACGGCGACCGAGGCGGCCGCGGCGATGGCGGCGGCGACCGATGCGCAGGCGAGCACGAGCAGCGGGACGGCTCCGGTGCGCCCCTTGTCGGGGCCGTTTCCGGTGCTCGGCCTGCGCAGCCCTTCCAGCGGCGACCGGGGGCGCGGCGTCTGGGTGGCGGGCAGTTCGAGCAGCGCGACCACGGAGATGGACGCGGCGAAGAGGCCGGCCGCCAGGTACGAACCGAGCGCGGCCTGGTGCAGCGTGAACCAGTCGATGCCCGCCCCGAGCAGATTGCTGACGAGGGCGGCGACGAGCAGGGCGGCGGCGCCCAGCGGGATCGCGACGAAGGTCGTCCGCAGCGACAGCCTGCGCAGTGCGTCGAGGTGGTCGGGCAGCGGCCGGACGGCGGCGCCCTCCGGCGGCGGTGCGGGCAGCAGCGCGGGGGCGGCGCTCTCCTTGGCGACCGTCCAGAACCGCTCGGCCACGCCCGCCACGAATGCGGTGACAAGAACAAGGAGCAGCGCGTGGCGCGGGGTCCAGTCGATCCACAGGGGCGCGACGATCAACAGCGCGGCGCGTACGCCGTCGGCGCCGACCATCGTCCAACGCCGGTCGAGCGGCCCGCCCGGCGCGGTGAGCGCGGAGACCGGGCCGAGCAGCGCGGCGCCGAAGAGCACCGTCGCGAACACCCGGGCGCCGAGCACCGCGGCAACCGCGAAGGCGGCACCCCGGTATCCGCCGCCGAAGGATTCCTGTTGCAGCGCGGCCTGCAACGCCAACAGCAGTGTGACGAGCACGGCGAGGGTGTCGCCGATCCCGCCGACGAGCTGGGCGCTCCACAATCGTCGCAGTGGGGGGATGCGCAGCAAGGCGCGTACGGCGCGCTCGCGTGAGTCTGCGGCTAGGCCGTCGGTGATGGGGCTCACGACCGTGGGTGTCGCCCCGGCTCCTTCAGAGCTTGGGGGTTGCTCGGCTCCTCGCGTCATCCGCCCAGCCTATCCGGAGCGTGCGGGTCCCTGCGGGGGTGCCCGAACATATGGGCGGACGGAGCGACTCGGGCTCCGGCGGGGCTCGACCTTCGCGGGGCCCGACGCGGAACGCTCCACGCGGAACGCCCGATGCGGAACGCTCGACGCGGAACGCCCGATGCGAGACGCCCGATGCGAGACGGGGGGCCGGGGCGTGTGCCCCGGCCCCCCGCTCGCCGTCGGTGCTGCTCTGCTGCGGATCTACTCCGAAGCCGCCGTCTTCTTGGCGGCCGTCTTCTTCGCCGGGGCCTTCTTGGCCGCCGTCGTCTTGGCCGCCGTGGTCTTGGCAGCCGCCGTCTTCTTGGCGGTGGTGGCCTTCTTGGCCGTCGCCTTCTTCGCGGGGGCCTTCTTGGCCGTCTTCTTGGCCGGTCCCTTGGCGCGCTTCTCGGCGAGCAGTTCGTAGCCGCGTTCCGGCGTGATCTCCTCGACGCTGTCGGCGGTCCTGAGCGTCGCGTTGGTCTCGCCGTCGGTGACGTACGGGCCGAAGCGGCCGTCCTTCACCACGACCGGCTTCTCGCTGACCGGGTCGACGCCGAGCTCCTTGAGCGGCGGCTTGGCCGCGGCGCGGCCCCGCTGCTTGGGCTGGGCGTAGATCGCGAGGGCCTCGTCGAGCGTGATGGAGAAGAGCTGGTCCTCGGTCTCCAGGGAGCGCGAGTCGGTGCCCTTCTTCAGGTACGGCCCGTAGCGGCCGTTCTGCGCGGTGATCTCCACGCCCTCGGCGTCGGCGCCGACCACGCGGGGCAGCGACATCAGCTTGAGGGCGTCGTCGAGGGTGACCGTGTCCAGGGACATCGACTTGAAGAGCGAGGCGGTACGCGGCTTGACCGCGTTCTTGCCGGTCTTCGGCGTGCCCTCGGGCAGGATCTCGGTGACGTACGGGCCGTAACGCCCGTCCTTGGCGACGATCTGATGCCCGCTCACCGGGTCCGCGCCCAGCTCGAAGTCGCCGCTCGGCTTGGCGAGCAGCTCCTCCGCGTACTCGACGGTCAGCTCGTCGGGCGCCAGGTCCTCGGGGACGTCGGCACGCTGGTGGCCCTCGGACTCCTTCTCGCCGCGCTCGACGTACGGGCCGTAGCGGCCGACCCGCAGGACGATGCCGTCGCCGACGGGGAACGAGGAGATCTCGCGGGCGTCGATGGCGCCGAGGTCGGTGACGAGCTCCTTGAGCCCGCCGAGGTGGTCCCCGTCGCCGTTGCCGGCGGAGGAGGCGGCACCGGCCGTCGCCGCGTCGCCCTCGCCGAAGTAGAAACGCTTCAGCCACGGCACCGCCTGGGCCTCGCCCCGCGCGATGCGGTCGAGGTCGTCCTCCATCTTGGCGGTGAAGTCGTAGTCGACGAGCCGGCCGAAGTGCTTCTCCAGGAGGTTGACCACGGCGAAGCTCAGGAACGACGGGACGAGCGCCGTGCCCTTCTTGAACACATAGCCGCGGTCCAGGATCGTGCCGATGATCGAGGCGTACGTCGAAGGACGCCCGATCTCGCGCTCTTCCAGCTCCTTGACCAGGGAGGCCTCGGTGTAGCGGGCCGGCGGCTTGGTCGCGTGGCCGTCCACCGAGATCTCCTCGGACGACAGGGCGTCGCCCTCGGCCACCTGCGGCAGCCGGCGCTCGCGGTCGTCGAGCTCGGCGTTCGGGTCGTCCGCGCCTTCGACGTACGCCTTCATGAACCCGTGGAAGGTAATCGTCTTGCCGGAGGCGGTGAACTCGGCCTGCCGGCCGTCGCTCGCCCGGCCCGCGATCTTCACGGTCACCGAGTTGCCGACCGCGTCCTTCATCTGGGAGGCGACGGTGCGCTTCCAGATCAGCTCGTAGAGCCGGAACTGGTCGCCGGTCAGGCCGGCCTCGGCCGGAGTGCGGAAACGATCACCCGAAGGACGGATCGCCTCGTGCGCCTCCTGCGCGTTCTTGACCTTTCCGGCGTACGTGCGCGGCTTGTCCGGCAGGTAGTCGGCGCCGTACAGCTGCGTCACCTGGGCCCGGGCGGCGGTGATCGCCGTGTCGGACAGCGTCGTGGAGTCCGTACGCATATAGGTGATGAAGCCGTTCTCGTACAGCTTCTGGGCGACCTGCATGGTCGCCTTCGCACCGAAGCCCAGCTTGCGCGAGGCCTCCTGCTGGAGCGTCGTCGTACGGAACGGGGCGTACGGCGAGCGGCGGTAGGGCTTGGACTCCACCGAACGCACGGCGAAGGACGATTCGGCGAGGGCGGCGGCCAGGGCCCGCGCGTTCGCCTCGTCCAGGTGCAGGACGTCGCTCTTCAGTTGTCCGTCGGGGCCGAAGTCGCGGCCCTGGGCGATGCGCCGGCCGTCGACCGTGTTGAGCCGTGCCACCAGCGTGGACGGGTCGGAGGCGTCGCCCGCCCGGCCGGTGGAGAACGTCCCGGTCAGGTCCCAGTACTCAGCAGAACGAAACGCGATGCGCTCGCGTTCCCGCTCCACGACGAGCCGGGTGGCCACCGACTGGACGCGCCCGGCGGACAGCCGCGGCATGACCTTCTTCCACAGGACCGGCGAGACCTCGTAGCCGTAGAGGCGGTCGAGGATGCGGCGGGTCTCCTGGGCGTCGACCATGCGCTGGTTGAGCTCGCGCGGGTTGGCGACGGCGTCCCGGATGGCGTCCTTGGTGATCTCGTGGAAGACCATCCGGTGGACGGGGACCTTGGGCTTCAGGACTTCCTGCAGGTGCCACGCGATGGCTTCGCCCTCGCGGTCCTCATCGGTGGCGAGGAAGAGTTCGTCGGATTCGGCCAGAAGCTCCTTGAGCTTCCTGACCTGGGCCTTCTTGTCGGCGTTGACGACGTAGATCGGCTGGAAGTCGTGTTCGACGTCCACGCCGAGACGGCGTACCTCGCCGGTGTACTTCTCGGGCACCTCGGCGGCGCCGTTCGGCAGGTCGCGGATGTGCCCGACGCTCGCCTCGACGACATAACCGGGGCCGAGATAGCCCTTGATCGTCTTCGCCTTGGCAGGAGACTCGACGATGACGAGTCGGCGGCCGCCCTTTGCGGTCTCGCTGGTCGGGGACAACTTCGCTCTTCTCTCCGGTCGGCACTCGGGTGTCAGTACGTGACGCTGCGGAGTGTGACGGTACAACCCGCCCCCGTGTCAAACAGCAAAAGCCCGCAGCGGCCACTCGAACGGTAACCCGACTTACAGCGATCCTGCCGCCCGGACCGTCCCGAAGCCTTCCGAAAAGCGTTTCATCCCCTTTCGGGCTAGATGTGAGCGAAGCACCACAGCCCGAGCAGCAGGAACACGGCGCCGAAGACGCTCGCGAGCACCGCGGCCGGCACCGGTGGAGCGCCGTACGCGACCGGCGTGCGGCGGCGCACACAGGACGCCGTCCACAGCAGCAGGGCGCCTCCGAACAGCACGAACACCGCCCCCGCGAAGACGGCCGGCCCCGTCTCGGTCCCTCCCATAGCGTTCATGGGCGTGATCCTGACCAGCGCGGCACACCCCCGGGCAGAGCGGGGGCCGCATCCCGGAGAACGGCGGGTGAACGGTCACCCGGTCATGCACATTTCAGCCAGATCCCCCGCGACTCGGGGCGCCTCGGGGGCGCCCCAAGGCGTCGTGCGTCACATCGGCGCCGTGCACCACATCCCATCGAGCGTGGCCGCGTCGCCCCCGTCCCGCTCCGGTACCGCCCTGCTCCGGCCCGGCACGCGCCGGGCCGGGTCCGCCGCGCGTGTCGGCCGCGATACGTCACCCGTCGTACGGGCTTCGTCCGCTCGGCTTCACCGGGTGACCGGCCGAGGCGCCCGGCCGGTCACCCCCGGGCGCGAAGGGCCCTGCCCGGGGCGGGAGTTCGGCCTCGGCTCACTCCCTCACCGGCTCCAGGAAGCCCTGCTCCACCAGGAGACGGATGGCCTCGGGTGTGCGGTCCCGCAGCAGCACCGGGTCTTCGTCGATCAGCTGGGCGATCGCGTCCAGAATCCGCCCGGCGGGCAGCTCGCCGTCGCAGACGCCGGCGAAGCCTGCGCCCACCGTGTCCACCTTGGTGGCCCGGCGCATGCCGCGGTTCTGGCGCAGCACCACGTGCTCCGGGTCCTCGGCGCCCGGCAGGCCCACCTGCTCCTGCACCACCTCGTCGGCCAGTCGGAACCGGTCGGCGAGCAGCGCCGCGTCGTCGTGCCGGCGCAGATAGTCCTGCCGCTCGAAGTGGCCGCGCACCGCGTCGCCGAGCGGCTGCTCGACGGGGTGCGGCCACTCCTCGGCGACGATGGACGGGCGGTCGCTGTCGGTGCGGCGCAGGGTGATCCAGCCGAAGCCGACCGCCGTGGTCCTGCGCGCCTCGAACTCGTCGAGCCACGCCTCGTAGCGCTCCGCGTAACGGGCCGGGTCGCTGTGGTGGTCCCCGGCGTCGCGCAGCCACAACTCGGCGTACTGGGTGATGTCCTGGACCTCGCGCTGGATGATCCAGGCATCGCAGCCGCGCGGCACCCAGGAGCGCAGCCGGTCCTGCCACTCCTCGCCCTCGACGTGCTGCCAGTTGGCCAGGAACTGGGCGTATCCGCCGGGGTTGAGCCGCTCCCCCGCCTGCTGAACGAGCGTGCGGCACAGATCGTCCCCGCCCATGCCGCCGTCCCGGTAGGTGAGCCGGGCGCCGGGCGAGATCACGAACGGCGGGTTGGACACGATGAGGTCGAACGTCTCCTCGCCGACCGGCGCGTACAGCGAGCCCGTGCGCAGCTCGGCCTCCGGCGCGCCCGACAGGGCGAGGGTGAGCCGGGTGAAGTCGAGGGCGCGCGGGTTCAGGTCGGTGGCGGTGACGCGGGTGGCGTGCTGTGCGGCGTGCAGCGCCTGGATGCCGGAGCCGGTGCCGAGGTCGAGGGCGGAGCCCGCGGGCAGCCGGACCGTGATGCCGGCCAGGGTGGTGGAGGCGCCGCCGACGCCGAGCACCATCGCTTCGTCGCGCCCGCTCGCGCCGCCGGCACCGCCGACCGCGCAGCCGAGGTCGGACACGATGAACCAGTCCTGCCCCTCCGGACCGCCGTAGGGGCGCACGTCCACGGTGGCGCGCACCTCGTCGCCCGCGCGCACCACCCAGCCGTCCGCGAGGGCCTCGTCGAGCGGCAGGGCCGCGCGGGCGCTCTCGTACCCGACGGGCCGCTGGAGCAGGAACAGCCGCACCAGCGTGTCGAGCGGTCCCTGCCCCCGGGTGGCGCGCAGGGCGGGGACGGTCTCGCTGCGGGCCAGCGCCGCGTACGCGGGCGCTCCAAGGAGGTCGAGCAGGCCGTCGGCGGTGAAGGCGGCGGCGAGCAGGGCGTCGCGCAGGCGGGCTGCGTGATGGGGCGCGGGAAGACTGGTCGTACTCACTCCGCCATTGTGGCCGGTGCCTCCGACAATCACCCCATCACGGCCGTGGCCCGGCCCCTGATGGGGGCCGGGCCACGTGTGAGACGCGTACGGGCTACGACTTGGGGCTCTCCGAAGCCGAGGGCGAGGCGGAGCCCGACGGCGACGCGGAACCCGAGGGCGAGGCCGACGCCGACGGCGAGGCCGAGTCGTCGGCCGGCGCACCCGCGCCCGAAGCGGGGGCGGACGGCGTCTGCTTCTGGCAGCCGGGCTGCTTCTGCATGGCCTTGCCGATGTCGCCGGCCTCCAGCTTCTTCAGCGAGGCGTCACCGGTCGAGCTGATCTTGCCGAGCTCGGTCGCGATGTCCTCCAGGCCCTTGGCGAACGCCGCCTGGTCGCCGGCGTTGAGCGCGTCGACCTTCTTCTTCAGGTTCGCGTACGACACGGAGGAGGCGTTCAGCTCCTTGACGGCCTCCTGCTGGGTGGCGGCGCCGTCCTTGACCGGCGGGGCGCCTGCCTTGTCGACGGCAGCGCCCAGCGCCTTGTAGGCATCCGAAATCTGCTGGAAGGCGGCCGAGTCGGTCTTCTGCACGTCGGCCGGCTTGCTGTCGTCACGCGTCTGCGCCTGGATCGCGGCGTTGGCGTCGGTGATCTTCTTGAACTGGGGCTGGGCCGTGCTGCAGAAGGTCTTCGCCCAGTCGTCGACCTTCTTGCTGGAGTCGTCGCTGCAGCCCGACAACGTCAGGATCAGTACCGCACCGCCGGACAGTGCGGCTGCAAGCTTCTTGTTCACCGGTTTGGTCCCTTCCAAGGCTCTCGGCCCCGGAACATACACGCCAAGTGGGCGACAATCGCTTGCCGTCCGTGTGATCTGCCCCCTATTGCAGCCATTTGCACCAAGCAGAACGGGCGGACGGTGTGTCAAAGCCCACCGCCCGCCCGCTCTTTGCCGCCTGGACGGTTACGAAACCACCGCCGGGTCCGCGGGCTTCGCGACCCGCTCGTTGTTGCCGTCGTCACCCACGGCCACGCTGCGCCGCTTCGACACGTACACCGCGCCGATGATGACGAGGATGGCGAGCGCCGCCACGATGCCCCGGACGAGCGGGTTCGCGTCGTCGCCGTAGCTGAACTTGACGATGGCCGGCGCGATCAGGAGCGCCACCAGGTTCATCACCTTGAGCAGCGGATTGATCGCCGGACCTGCCGTGTCCTTGAAGGGGTCGCCGACGGTGTCGCCGATGACGGTGGCGGCGTGGGCCTCACTGCCCTTGCCGCCGAAGTGGCCGTCCTCGACCAGCTTCTTGGCGTTGTCCCAGGCGCCGCCCGAGTTGGCGAGGAAGACCGCCATCAGCGTGCCGGTGCCGATCGCGCCCGCGAGGTAGGAGCCGAGCGCGCCGACGCCGAGGGTGAAGCCGACGGCGATGGGCGCGAGCACCGCGAGCAGGCCGGGGGTGGCCAGTTCGCGCAGCGCGTCCTTCGTGCAGATGTCGACGACCCGTCCGTACTCCGGCTGTTCGGTGTAGTCCATGATCCCGGGGTGCTCGCGGAACTGCCGCCGCACCTCGAAGACCACGGCACCGGCCGACCGGGACACGGCGTTGATCGCGAGCCCCGAGAAGAGGAAGACGACCGCCGCTCCCAGCATCAGTCCGACCAGGTTGTTGGGCTGGGAGATGTCCATGCTCAAGGTCAGTTCGTTCGCCTTGGCGTGGACGTCGCCCACGGCCGTGGCGATGGCGTCCTTGAAGGAGCCGTAGAGCGCCGCGGCGGCGAGGACGGCCGTCGCGATGGCGATGCCCTTGGTGATGGCCTTGGTGGTGTTGCCCACGGCGTCCAGGTCGGTGAGCACCTGGGCGCCCGCCCCCTG
This sequence comes from Streptomyces xanthochromogenes, assembly GCF_014650455.1. Taxonomy (GTDB): domain Bacteria; phylum Actinomycetota; class Actinomycetes; order Streptomycetales; family Streptomycetaceae; genus Streptomyces; species Streptomyces xanthochromogenes. The sequence continues at coordinate 466,711 of NZ_BMUZ01000005.1, forward strand.
GACGTCGCCGGACATCTCCGCGATGCCCTGGGCGTTGTCGGAGACCGGGCCGAACGTGTCCATGGCGACGATCACGCCGACCGTGGTGAGCAGACCGGTGCCGGCCAGTGCCACCGCGAACAGCGCGAGCATGACCGAGGTGCCGCCGAGCAGGAAGGCCCCGTACACACCGAGACCGATCAACAAGGCGGTGTAGACGGCCGATTCGAGCCCGATGGAGATGCCCGCGAGTACGACGGTGGCGGGCCCGGTGAGCGAGGACTTGCCGATGTCCCTGACGGGACGACGGGTGGTCTCGGTGAAGTACCCCGTCAGCTGCTGGATCAGGGCCGCGAGAACGATGCCGATGGCGACCGCGACCAGGGCGAGGATGCGCGGGTCGCCGTCGTGCGTCTTGATGACGGCGTCCGTGACCCCGTTCAACTTGGCGTACGAGGACGGCAGATAGACGTAGACCGCGACGGCCACCAGGGCGAGCGAGATCACCGCGGAGATGAAGAAGCCGCGGTTGATGGCCGACATCCCGCTGCGGTCGGCGCGCCGCGGGGCGACCGCGAAGATGCCGATCATCGCGGTGACCACGCCGATCGCCGGGACGATCAGCGGGAAGGCGAGGCCCGAGTCGCCGAACGCCGCCTTTCCGAGGATCAGTGCCGCGACCAGGGTCACGGCGTACGACTCGAACAGGTCGGCTGCCATGCCGGCGCAGTCGCCGACGTTGTCGCCCACGTTGTCCGCGATGGTGGCGGCGTTGCGCGGGTCGTCCTCGGGGATGCCCTGCTCGACCTTGCCGACCAGGTCGGCGCCGACGTCGGCGGCCTTGGTGAAGATGCCGCCGCCGACCCTCATGAACATGGCGATCAGCGCGGCGCCCAGTCCGAAGCCCTCCAGGACCTTGGGCGCGTCGGCCGCGTACACGAGCACGACGACGGAGGCACCGAGCAGGCCGAGGCCCACCGTGAACATGCCGACGACGCCGCCCGTACGGAAAGCGATCTTCATGGCCTTGTGGGAGACCGTGGTGAGATCCCTTTCGGGTTCGCCCTCGGCGGGAGTGGCCTCTCGGGCGGCTGCCGCAACGCGCACATTCGCGCGCACGGCGAGACGCATCCCGATGTATCCCGTCGTCGCCGAGAACACGGCGCCGATCAGGAAGAACACGGAACGCCCTACACGCTGCGACCAGTTGTCGGACGGCAGCAGGAACAGCAGGAAGAACACCACGACGGCGAAGATGCCGAGGGTGCGCAACTGCCGGGTCAGATAGGCATTCGCGCCTTCCTGGACGGCCGCCGCGATCTTCTTCATCGAATCGGTGCCCTCGCCCGCGGCGAGGACCTGGCGTACCAGCAATTGGGCGACGATCAGGGCCGCCAGCGCGACAGCCGCGATGACGATCACGATCGTCCGGTTGCCGTCGGTCAGTACCGCGGCGGCCAGGGATGTGCGGTGGTCGAGTTCCGTTGGGTTGAAGAGCCCCGCCATTCGTCCTCCTTGACGCTCAGAGCTCAAGATGTGGACGGATTGTAGGTAGCGGGACACGATCAAAACAGGGCGCCGCAAATGGAATTGACCTTCATCCGCTCACCAGAGAGAGATCCGGTCACGAAAATGCCCCCGAAAGCGGTAATGGGGCAAAAGCATTGACGCTTGATCAGCGATCTAGGAACGGCCGGGAACGATCCACGGGCGGCGGCCGAAATCTGGCTCAGAAAATGAAAAAGGCCCTGCTCAGCAGGGCCCGTCTCAATATCGAAGAAATGTGGATCAGGGAAGCACCGTGGCCGGTGTGGTCGGCCAGCTCATCCGGATGATGCCCCCGGACTCGCCGGAGGTGACCTCCACATCATCCACAAGACCGCTGATGACAGCGAGGCCCATTTCGTCCTCCGCGCCGTCGTCGCTCTCGTCTTCGGGGCCCGAGGCACGGACGCCCGGCACCGCCGAGGCACCGCCGCCCGATCCCGGCACCTCGTCGCCGACCTCGATGGAGAACAGCTTCTCCTCCTCGGTCAGGACGACATGGACGGGGGCGTCGATGCCGTGCGAACGGTGCAGCCCGACAGCACGGCTGCACGCCTCGCCGACGGCGAGCCTGACCTCGTCGAGCACTGCCTCGTCGACCCCGGCCCGGCGCGCCACGGCGGCCGCCACCAGACGGGCCGTCCTGACGTGTTCGGGCTGGGCACTGAAACGGAGTTCAACGGTGGCCATGGGCGATCCCCCTCGAACGTACGGGCGTACATCTCAGGGGCCCCGGGCCACAGTGCCGCCCGGCGCCCCTGTCCTTCCTCCGGAGCCGTCGAAGGACGGCCCCGTCAGTCGGTCGCGTTGACGGCCTCGTCGACCGAGCCGTGGATCGGGAACACCTTGGTGAGTCCCGTGATCCGGAAGATCTTCAAAATGCGCTCCTGGTTGCAGACCAGGCGCAGCGAGCCCTCGTGCGCGCGCACGCGCTTGAGCCCACCGACGAGCACGCCCAGGCCGGTGGAGTCGAGGAAGTCCACGCCTTCCATGTCGACGACCAGGTGGTAACTGCCGTCGTTCACCAACTCGACCAACTGCTCGCGCAGCTTGGGCGCGGTATACACATCAATCTCGCCACCGACCTCGACGACCGTACGGTCGCCACCAGGCCCGGACACATTGCGAGTCGACAGGGACAGGTCCACGGATCCTCCAGCACCTTGCTATCGAGCGGCCGCCCCCTGAGACTCCCCGGCGGAGCCAGAGAACGGATCGCCAGCCGCGATGGCATTCAATCACTTACCAGCAGCCATGCACGACGCCTTGGGACCATTGTCCGCTACGCCAGTGACACACTCGGTGCCGATGGCCAGGAATCACCGCCCCAGAACACCCGCCGACAGCACGGGTGAACGACCCGACCCCGGCACGGTCCTCGACCGGCTCACCGCAGGGGTGGGCCGGGCTGCGCGCATCACTCATACGGAGCACTTGCCCCCGCGTGCGGGCCGTCATGCAGTCTGGCCGCACCTCATCCGCCCGGAAGTGATCAACGCCATTGAGGCCGCCGGCATCGAGCACCCCTGGGCCCATCAGGCCACCGCCGCCGAGCACGCCCTGAACGGCGAGTCGGTCGTGATCGCCACCGGCACCGCCTCCGGCAAGTCGCTGGCGTATCTGGCGCCCGTCCTCAGCACCCTCCTGGACGGCTCCGAGGCCCCGAACGGCCGGGGCGCGACCGCCCTCTACCTCGCCCCCACCAAGGCCCTGGCCGCCGACCAGCGCCGCTCCGTGAAGGCCCTCGCGGCTCCGCTGGGCAACGCTATCCGGCCCGCCGTGTACGACGGCGACACCCCGGTCGAGGAACGCGAATGGGTACGCCAGTACGCCAACTACGTCCTCACCAATCCGGACATGCTGCATCTGGGCATCCTGCCCTCGCACCCCAGGTGGTCCTCCTTCCTGCGCTCCCTGCGCTATGTCGTCATCGACGAGTGCCATACCTACCGCGGCGTCTTCGGCTCCCACGTCGCCCAGGTGATCCGCCGGCTGCGCCGCCTGTGCGCCCGCTACGGCTCCGATCCGGTCTTCCTGCTCGCCTCGGCCACGGCCGCCGAGCCCGCCCTCGCGGCGGGCCGCCTGACCGGCCTGCCGGTCGTCGAGGTCGCCGACGACGCGTCCCCGCGCGGCGAGCTGGTCTTCGCGCTGTGGGAGCCCCCGCTCACCGAGCTCCCCGGCGAGAGGGGCGCGCCGGTGCGCCGCACGGCCATCGCCGAGACCGCCGACCTCCTCACCGACCTGGCCGTGCAGGGCGTCCGCACGGTGGCCTTCGTCCGCTCCCGGCGCGGTGCCGAGCTGATCTCCGTCATCGCCCAGGAGCGTCTGTACGAGGTCGACCGGACGCTGGCCCGGCGTGTCGCCGCCTATCGGGGCGGCTACCTCCCCGAGGAGCGCCGCGCCCTGGAGCAGGCCCTGCACTCCGGCGAGCTCCTGGGCCTGGCCGCCACCACCGCCCTGGAACTCGGCATCGACGTCTCGGGCCTCGACGCCGTCCTCATCGCGGGCTACCCGGGCACCCGGGCCTCGCTGTGGCAGCAGGCCGGCCGGGCCGGGCGCTCGGGCCAGGGGGCCCTGGCCGTCCTGATCGCCCGCGACGACCCGCTGGACACCTACCTCGTCCACCATCCCGAGGCGCTGTTCCAGCAGCCCGTCGAGTCCACCGTGCTCGACCCGGACAACCCGTACGTCCTCGCCCCGCACCTGTGCGCGGCGGCCGCCGAGATGCCGCTCACCGAGGCCGACCTGGAGCTGTTCGGGCCCGCGAGCCCGGAGCTCCTGCCGCAGCTGGAGCGGGCGGGGCTGCTGCGGCGGCGCAGCAACGGATGGTTCTGGACCCGCCGCGAGCGGGCCGCCGACCTCACCGACATCCGGGGCGGGGGCGGCCGCCCGGTCCAGGTCGTCGAGGCCTCGACGGGGCGGCTGCTCGGCACGGTCGACGCGTCCGCCGCCCACACCGCCGTCCACGACGGCGCCGTCCACCTTCACCAGGGCCGTACGTACCTGGTGAAACACCTGGACCTGGAGGACTCCGCCGCCCTCGTCGAAGAGGCCAGCCCGCCCTATTCGACCGTCGCCAGGGACACCACCTCCATCTCCGTCCTGACCACCGACACCGAGATCCCGTGGGGAGCCGGCCGCCTCTGCTACGGCTCCGTCGAGGTCACCAACCAGGTCGTCTCCTTCCTGCGTCGCCGGCTGATCACCGGCGAGGTGCTGGGCGAGACCAAGCTCGACCTGCCGCCCCGCACCCTGCGCACCCGTGCCGTGTGGTGGACGGTCACCGAGGACCAGCTCGATGCCGCCCGGATCAACCCGGAGATCCTCGGCGGCGCCCTGCACGCCGCCGAGCACGCCTCCATCGGGATGCTGCCGCTCTTCGCCACCTGCGACCGCTGGGACATCGGCGGCGTCTCCATCCCGCTGCACCCGGACACCCTGCTGCCGACGGTCTTCGTGTACGACGGCAACCCCGGCGGCGCCGGCTTCGCCGAACGTGCCTTCCACACGGCCGCGGGCTGGCTGACCGCGACGCGCGAGGCGATCGCGTCCTGCGAGTGCGAGACGGGCTGCCCGTCGTGCATCCAGTCGCCCAAGTGCGGCAACGGCAACGACCCCCTCCACAAGCGCGGCGCCGTCCGCCTCCTCACGGAACTCCTGCGGGGAGCCCCGCAGGAGCCGGAGCCGGCCCCGCCCGGGCCCTGACGCTCGGGGCGTACGGGCCGAGCCTCGCCCGGACCCGTACGTCGGCGATCTCCCCGGTCACCGTGCAGCGCACCAGCTCCGCGCCCTGCGCCCGGGCCACCTCAAGGGCCTTGGCGCAGGCGTCCGGCGCGCCCCACAGAGCCCGGTCGGCCGCCGCGAGCGCGGCCAGGTCGGCGGCCGAGCCGGCCCGGTGTCGGGCGACGATCGCCTGGCCGAGGCACAGCACGGCCGCGAACACCGCGCACATCGTGGCGGCGGTCAGCGCCACCCACACGGTGGCGGAACCCCGGTCGCCGCGGCTTCCGCCCGCGATGCGCCGGTGGCCACACCCCCTCCCCGCGATGCGCCGGTGGCCCCACCCCCTCCCCGCGATCCGGCGGCCCTCACAACTCCCTCCCGTAATAAGTCGGTTGGCGGCCTTCACCATCACCGCGACCCGGTCGACGCACCTCCCGATCGCCGCCGGGCGGTCGGCACGGTCCCGTATGCGTCGGAGCCCCGCGGGGCTCCACGGCCGCCCGTTCACAACGCCTCCCCCGCCGTGTCCTCGGTCAGGGCCGCCGCCTCCGCGCTCAACGTCACGGACAGCCGGCGCGGCCCCGGCGTGGGGGACTCCACCCGAACCCGCCACAGCTCTCCGGTCCGCCGCACGGTGACGGTGGCGCCCCGCGGCGCCGCCGACCGGGCCGCCGCCAAGGCGACGGCCTCCGGCTCGGAGCGGGCCACCGCGCGAGCCCCTGCTCTGGCCGCGTCCACGCAGCGGATCTCCGCGGAGGCCGCCGTGAGCGCCCAGAGCAGGGCGAGCGCGAAGCCGACGAGGGCCGGAATCGCCACGGCGGTCTCGGCCGTGACGAACCCCCGGTCCCCGCGGTGCCGCCCGCCGTCGCGCTCAGAACTGCACATCGAGCGCCCTGGTCACCAGGCCGGTCAGTGCGGTCACGACCCCGTCGCTGGTGACGACCTTGTACAGGATCGCCGCGAAGGCGCAGGCCGCCAGCGTCCCCACGGCGTACTCCGACGTCGACATCCCCGCGTCGCCCCGCACCCGGCGCCGCACGGTGAGATTCCAGCGCCGCATCCGCCGCACAGTGGCGTCCATCTGCCGATTCACGATTGCGTTCATGACCCTCAACTCCCGTTCTGGATATGTCTGTTGCTCAGCCGTTCGTCTGATCAGCCGCCCGTTTCCGGTTCGGCGGCCTTTGAGCTCTCTCGCCGCGGTGTCCCCCGGAGGCCGTCCCCCGCCTGCGCGTGGACCGGCTGCGCGTGGACCGGCTGCTCGTTCACGCAGCACTGCTCACCGCCGGAGCAGCCCGCCCGCGAGGCCGATCACCACCGGGGCCACCCCGGCCGCCAGGAACGCGGGCAGGAAGCAGAGGCCCAGCGGGCCGGTGATCAGCACGCCCGCGCGCCGGGCCCGGGCCGATGACCGGCGGGTTCGTTCGGCCCGGCAGCGCTCGGCCACCCGGGCGACGGGGGCGGCCGCGGGGGCCCCGGACGAGGCGGCCCGCTCAAGGCAGCGGGCCAGCTCCGCCGCCCCCGGTATCGCCCCCAGCCGCCCCCACGCGACAACCGGCTCGCCGCCCATCCGGAGCTCGGCCGACACTTGCCCGAGGCGTGCGCCGACGGGTCCGGACAGTGAGGCGCCAACCGCTCCCGCCGCCTCACCCGGCCCGGCTCCGGCTGCGAGACAGGCGGCCAACAGATCCGCCGCGAGCGGCAGTTCGCGCGTCGCGGCCCGCCGCACCTCGGCGCCGTCCCCCTGAGCCCTGCGCCGCCGCACCCACCTCCACGCTCCGTACGCCGCAGAGAGGCCCGCCAGCACGCCCCCGGCCCCGCCGACCAGGACGTATCCGGCCGCCAACGCCCCCAGCGGCGGCGCCCATTGCCGCACGCGGGCCGTCCACGCCGGGCTCCAGCGGCGGCGCGGGCGGGGGCGCAGCGCCTCAAGGGCCAGCAGTGCGGCCATCCGGCGCCGCATCGTGTGTTCCTCGCGGCGCCTGGCCACGCCCATCGCCGTCCACAGGACGAGGGCGGCCACCCCCACCACTGCCCCCAGCCTGTGGACAACGTCCGGCCCGAACGAGGCCGCCAGGCCATGGACGGCATCCGGCCCGCTCGGGGTCATCGGTCCTCCCCCGCCCGCACGATCCGCGCGGCCCACCACACCCCGGCCGCCTCCAGCACTCCGGCCACCAGCAGGCACCCGAACCCGGCCGCGCTGTGCAGCAGCACCTTCAGCGGGCTCGCGCCCATCGCCGTGCCGAGCACGAGGCCCAGGGCCGGCAGGAACGCGAGCAGCAGCACCGTGGTGCGCGGGCCCGCCAACTCGGAGCGCAGCGCTTCCTGTTGCTCCCGCTCGGCCCGCAGCACCCCTTCCAGGCGCTCAAGGCCGGAGGCGAGCCCCGCACCGCCGTCCACCGCGACCTGCCAGCACGCGGCGACCCCGGCCAGGCCCTCGGCGCCCGGCTCCCTGGCCGCCTCGCGCAGCGCGCCCGGCACATCACCGCCGAACGCGGCGGCCGCCACCACCGGCGCCGTCGCCGCGCCCAGGGCCGCCGTGTCCCGGGCGGCCGCGGCCAGGGCCCGGCCGGGCTGGCGGCCCGCCCGCAGCTCTCCGGCCACCGCGGCACACCAGGCGATCACCTCGTCGGCCCGCCGCGCCTTGGCCCGCTCATGCTCCCGGGCCCGCAGTCGCTTGCCCACCAGGGGCACCGCGACCGCCCCGGCCACCAGCGGCAGGACCGACCCGCCCAGGAGGGCGAGCACCAGACCCGCCAGAAGGCACAGCCACTCCATCCGCCGGCCCGCCCGGCGCCGCTCCTTCTCGAGCCACCGCCCGAGCGGCGACGCCCTGAACGCGGCTCCCGCGTCGGGCGTACCCCCACGGCCACCCCCGCCTCCGGCGCCCGCGAACATCAGCCGGGCCCGGCGCATCCCCTGGTCCTGGCCCATCCACAGCCATGCCGCCGCCCCCGCGCACAGCGCAGCCCACGTAGGCAGTCCCATCGAAGGACCGGTCACCACGCACCCCCGATCAGCGCCCTCAGCCGCTCCCAGCCCGAGTCGCGCACAAATCCCGCGGCGCCCCACCGAAGCGCGGGCACCGTCCTCACCAGGCCCGCCCCGTCCCGCTCCAGGACGCGCACCTCGGCGATCCGGCGCTGCCCGGCCCGGTCCCGTACGAGGTGGATGACCACCGAGAGCGCGGCGGCCAACTGGCTGTGCAGCGCGGCCCGGTCGAGCCCGGCCGCCGTGCCCAGCGCTTCGAGACGGGCGGGCACATCGGCGGCCGAGTTGGCATGGACCGTGCCGGATCCTCCTTCGTGTCCCGTGTTCAGGGCGCCCAGCAGGTCGGTCACCTCGGCGCCCCGAACCTCTCCGACCACCAGTCGGTCGGGTCGCATCCGCAGCGCCTGGCGCACCAGATCCCGCAGGGTCACCAGGCCCGCGCCCTCCTGATTGGCGGGCCGTGATTCGAGGCGCACCACATGCGGATGGTCGGGCCTCAACTCGGCCGAATCCTCGGCCAGTACGATCCGTTCGCCCTGGCCGACCAGGCCGAGCAGGGTCGAGAGCAGCGTGGTCTTTCCGGTGCCCGTGCCGCCGCTCACCAGGAACGACACCCGGGCCTCGATCAGGGCCCGCAGCAGCCGCTCGCCGCCGGGCGGCACCGTTCCGGCCGCGGTCAGCTCGGCGAGCGAGAACGCCCGGGGCCGCACCACCCGAAGGGAGAGGCAGGCCGAGCCGACCGCGATCGGGTCGAGGACGGCGTGCATCCGGGTGCCGTCGGGGAGGCGGGCGTCGACCCAGGGCCGGGCGTCGTCGAGCCTGCGTCCCGCCACCGCCGCGAGGCGCTGGGCCAACCGGCGCACGGCAACGGCGTCGGCGAAGCGGATCCCGGTCGGTTCCAGCCCGGCGCCCCGGTCGACCCACACCCGGTCGGGTGCGGAGACCAGAACGTCCGTCACGTCGGGGTCGGCGAGCAGAGGCTCCAGGGGCCCGGTCCCCACCAGCTCGGACCGCAGTTCCTGGGCGCCGCCGAGCACTTCGGCGTCACCGAGCAGCCGACCCTGTGCGCGCAGGGCCGCCGCGACCCTGGCCGGTGTGGGCTCGGCCCCGCTCTCGGCGAGCCGTTGCCGTACGGCGTCGAGCAGGGGCGGCCCGGCGCCCCGCACGGCACCTCCCGCGGGCCGGGCCGACGCTCCGGCCGGCGTCGGCACTCCCGTGGGGGGTCGGCCCGCGTTCATGACGCCGCTCCACCGGTGAGGCCTCCGGCCAGTGCCTGGTCCCAGAAGGCGGTACAGAATCTGGCCAGTGCCCCCCGTGCCTCGCTCCCCGGCGGAGCCCCGCCCTCCTGTGCCTCCAGCAATCCTGATTCCACCGGGAGTTCACCCGCCAGGGGAAGGCCCAGGGCAGCGGCCACCCACTGCTCGTCGAGTCCGGACGCGTACGGGCCGCGTACCACTGCGCGCAGATCGCGCAGCACCATGCCGACCGATGCCGCGACGCGGCCCGCCGCCGCGACCGCGCGCAGCTCGGCCGGGACCACGAGCAGGCCCAGGTCCAGCTGGGCGAGCGCCTCGACCACCGCGTCGTCGACCCGACGCGGCAGGTCCACCACGACGACTCCGCCACGCCGACGGGCCGCCGCGAGCACGGCCCGCATCGCCTCGCCCGGGATCACCACGGAGTCCCCGCGGTCCCAGCTGAGCACCCTCAACTGGTGAAGGTGCGGCAGCGATTCCTCCAGGGCTCCGCCCGCGACCCGCCCGCGTGAAGCGGCGAAATCCGGCCAGCGCCGACCCTCGGCCCCTTCCCCACCGAGCAGCACATCGAGGCCGCCGCCGAGCGGGTCCCCGTCGATCAGCATGGTGCGCCGACCCGAGCGGGCGGCGGTCACCGCGAGGGCACAGGCCAGCGTCGAGGCCCCGGCGCCGCCGCGCCCGCCGATCACTCCGACGGTCAGGGCGGGGCGGCCCACACCTTCGGCCGCGTCCGCGATCCGGTCGACGAGCCACGGCTCGGCGTCGGGCAGCCGCAGCACATGGTCCGCGCCGAGCTCGACCGCCGCCTGCCACACCCCGGGGCTGTCCTGGTCCCGGCCCACCAGGAGCACCCCGCGCCTGCGGGCCGCGCCGAGCAGCCGGGGCGCCGCGTCGTCACCGACCAGGATCAGGGGCGCGCTCTCCCAGCCGCCCCTGCGGTCGGGCATCCCGTGGCAGACCTCGGGCTCGGTGCCGGCGGCCGCGCACAGCCGCAGCAGATCGTCGAGCAGTTCCTCGTCCTCGGTCACGATCAGCGGTCCGCCGCGTCGGCCTTCCGCACCCGGCGGTCGTTCGGAAGCCATGACTCCGTCCACCATTTCCGGCCCCTCTCCGTGCGATTCCTGCATCCGCGGACTTCGCGGCTGGAATCACGGTGGAGGGAGGCTCGAAATAATGTGGATCTTGATCGAAATCTGTGGACAACATCGGCGTTGTGAATATCCCGTTCACCCATACCGGCGACTTCCGGAGCGCAGCGAATCGACTACGCTGAGTTACGAGTCTCGGGCAGGGGAGCGCTGCACACGCGAGTGCGCGGAAACAGGAGGGAGGGGGACGACGATCGGATCCAAGGGCCGAAAAGGCATCCGGACATGCGACGACCCCCGCCGGGGGGGAGAGCGGGGGTCGTCCCCACGGTCTGACTCGGGGGGGGGAGGAGCCGGACCGGGTTAGCACGGTCGCGAACGATCCGTGACTTCCATGGTGTACCCGAGAGCCTTCTCAGGCAAACCCACGCGCCTCAGCTTACGCCGAATGGTGGGCGCCTATGCTCGGGCTCGTGGAAAACCACTCGTTGCCGCGCACCGCCGCCTTCTTCGACTTGGACAAGACAGTCATTGCCAAGTCGTCGACGCTGACGTTCAGCAAGTCCTTCTATCAAGGGGGGCTGATCAACCGCCGCGCCGTACTGCGCACCGCGTACGCGCAGTTCGTATTCCTCGCGGGCGGCGCCGACCACGACCAGATGGAGCGGATGCGCGAGTATCTGTCCGCCCTCTGCAAGGGCTGGAACGTCCAGCAGGTCAAGGAGATCGTCGCCGAGACCCTGCACGACCTGATCGACCCGATCATCTACGACGAGGCCGCCTCCCTCATCGAGGAGCACCACGCCGCGGGGCGGGACGTGGTGATCGTGTCGACCTCGGGCGCCGAAGTCGTCGAGCCGATCGGCGAACTGCTGGGCGCCGACCGGGTGGTGGCCACCAGGATGGTGGTCGGCGACGACGGCTGCTTCACGGGAGACGTGGAGTACTACGCCTACGGGCCGACGAAGGCCGAGGCCGTCAAGGAGCTGGCTGCGTCCGAGGGGTACGACCTGGCGCGCTGCTACGCCTACAGCGATTCGGCGACCGATGTCCCCATGCTGGAGTCCGTCGGCCACCCCTTCGCCGTCAACCCGGACCGGGCGCTGCGCCGCGAAGCGACCACCCGACAATGGCCGGTTCTCGTCTTCAGCAAGCCGGTCAGCCTCAAGCAACGGCTGCCCGCCATCAAGATGCCTCCGCGCTCGGCGCTGCTGGTGGCGGCGGCCGGCGCGGCCGCCGCCACCGCCGCCGTGGTCTGGTACGCCAGCCGCCGCCGCGAGGCCCGGGTCGCGTGAGCCGGCTCGGCAACGCATTCCGGGAGCACCCTCGGCGGCCGGGGTGGCGGCTCGGCTCTTGCGAACATCGCAAAACAGACGCCCGTTTCACCCCTGTTTGAACCTAAAAGTAAAGAACTGTGGTCAGGGGTTTCGCTTCTCGCCGTACGGGAGTAGAAAGGACTCAACGGCCCGCGAGACCTGGGACATCCGAGAGGATCACCTTCTACGCAACAAAGGCCCCACGGACCGAGCATGAACATCGAGCACCCACGCGACGTCGACCCGTCGATTACGGGCCAGCCGCACCAGGTGAACGGGCAGAGAATCCCGGCCTGATGGGCAAAATTCGAGGACGCTTGGTAACACGGTGAACATGCCAGCGGCGGTATCGGACATCGATACCGCCGCAACCCTTTTCCCGCCCCCGCGGGCGGAGTTGGCCGCCTAGGCCGCGCCGCGCTGGAGCGCCTCGCACACCGCCGTCGATTCGCGCACACCCAGCTCCACAGCCCTGCCGCAGTGGGTGATCCAGGCCGCCATCCCCTGCGGGGTACCCGAGACGTACCCGTCGAGCGCCGCCGCGTAGGCCGCCCGGCCGAGTTCCGCGTGGCCCACCTCGGAGGGGCAGACCGCCTTGGGGTCGAGGCCGCTGCCGATCAGCACGATCCGCTCGGCGGTGCGCGCGACAAGCCCGTTGTGCGAGGTGAAGGGCCGCAGCGCGAGCAGCTCGCCGTGCACGATGGCGGCGGTCACGAGTGCCGGGGCCGAACCGCCCGCGATGATCAGCCGGGAGAGCCCCTCGAGGCGGCCCGCGACCTCGTCCGCATCCGGCAGCGGGAGTTCGATCAGGGGCTCGTCCACGGATTCACCGGCCAGCCGCGGCCGCCCCACCGCGCCACCGGCGTCCGCTGCCGCGACCAGATGCAGCCGGGCCAGCACCCGCAGGGGCGACTGCCGCCAGATGGACAGGAGTTGCCCCGCCTCGGCGGTCAGCCGCAGGGCCGCGCCGACCGTGCGGGCCTCGGGCTCGCTGCCGAAGTCGGTGCGCCGCCGCACCTCTTCCAGGGCCCAGTCCGCGCCGGACAGGGCCGCGCTGCCGCGGGCCCCGCGCAGCGCCGCCTCCGAGGTGATCTCGTTGCTGCGGCGCCGCATCACGCGGTGCCCGTAGACCCGGTCCACGGCCTTGCGCACGGAGTCCACGGCGTCCGGGACGCCCGGCAGCCCGCCGAGGGCGACAAGAGGGTCAGCGGCGTTCGTACTCATAGGTAAGGAGGCTACGCGTCCGCAAGCCGCGCCCCACCTTCGAGTGGTCTTCTTCACTCGCCTCGCATACTTAACGCCACCATGCGATTACCGTTGGTGAACATGAAGATCGCTTTCGTGGGGAAGGGCGGCAGCGGCAAGACGACGCTGTCCTCGCTCTTCATCCGCCACCTCACCGCCAACGAGGCCGCCGTCGTAGCGGTCGACGCCGACATCAACCAGCACCTCGGGGCCGCTCTCGGGCTCGACGACGAGGAGGCCGCCGCGCTGCCCGCGATGGGCGCGCACCTGCCACTCATCAAGGAGTACCTGCGCGGCACCAACCCGCGGATCGCCTCCACCGAGACGATGATCAAGACGACCCCGCCCGGCCACGGCTCCCGGCTGCTGCGGGTGCGCGAGGCGAACCCGGTGTACGAGGCGTGCGCCCGGCGGGTCGCCCTCGACGACGGGGACATCCGCCTGATGGCGACCGGGCCCTTCACCGAGTCCGACCTCGGCGTGGCCTGTTACCACTCGAAGGTCGGCGCGGTGGAGCTGTGCCTGAACCACCTGGTGGACGGCGTGGACGAGTACGTCGTCGTCGACATGACGGCGGGCTCCGACTCGTTCGCCTCGGGCATGTTCACGCGCTTCGACATGACGTTCCTGGTGGCCGAGCCGACGCGCAAGGGCGTCTCGGTCTACCGCCAGTACAAGGAGTACGCCCGGGACTACGGGATCGCCCTCAAGGTCGTCGGCAACAAGGTGCAGAGCCAGGACGACACGGATTTCCTGCGCGCCGAGGTCGGCGACGACCTCCTGGTCACGGTGGGCCACTCCGACTGGGTGCGCGCCATGGAGAAGGGCCGCCCGTCCCGCTTCGAGCTCCTGGAGGCCGACAACCGACTGGCCCTGCAGACACTGCAGAACGCCGCGGACGACTCGTACGGGAACCGCGACTGGGACCGCTACACGCGGCAGATGGTGCACTTCCACCTGAAGAACGCGGAGAGCTGGGGCAATGCGAAGACCGGGGCCGACCTGGCCGCGCAGGTCGACCCGGCCTTCGTGCTCAGCGAGCGGCTGCTCGACGAGGTCAGTGAGCCGCAGCCTGCCTGACGGCGGGCTCCGCCGGCTTCAGCGGGGCCACCGGCTTCGCCGGGGCCGCGGGCTGGGCGCCCTCCAGGGCTGCCCAGCCGCCGTTCGGCGCCTCGCCCACCTTCAGCGAGTGGAACTTGGCGAGCACCGCCGGGTCCTGCGCGTCCAGCCAGTCGGCGAGCTGGCGGAACGAGACGCAGTGCACGTCACGCTTCACACAGACCGTCCTGATGGTCTCCTCGACGGCCTTCATGTAGGCGCCGCCGTTCCAGGACTCGAAGTGGTTGCCGACGATCAACGGGGCGCGGTTGCCCGCATAGGAGCGGTCGAAGGCCTGGAGGAGGCCGTCGCGCATCTGGTTGCCCCAGTACTCGTGCTGATCGGCGTCACCGGTCATCGCGTTGGACTGGTTCATGTAGAAGTTGTAGTCCATGGACAGGGTCTCGAAGCCCCGGCCAGGGACCGGCACCAGCTGCATCGACAGGTCCCAGACACCGTTGTCGTTCTTCTTCGGCCAGATCTGGTCGTTGACGGCGCTGGTGTCGTAGCGGAAGCCCAACTGGCCCGCGGCCGTCACGAAGTTCTTGCGGCCCTCCAGGCACGGTGTGCGGCCTCCGACGAGTTCCTTGTCGTAGTCGAACGGAAGCGCCTCCTCCGCCTTCAGGCCGGAGTTCGTCTTCCAGTTCTTCACGAAGGACTTGGCCTGCGCGATCTCGCTCTTCCACTCGTCCACCGACCAGGTGCCGACGCCGCCGTCGGGCCCGCAGTAGTGGCCGTTGAAGTGGGTGCCGATCTCGTTGCCCTCCTGCCACGCCGCGCGCAGCTGGGTGACGGTGTCCTGGATTCCCTTGAGGTCGTTGAAGCCGATGTCCGAGGTGCCCGCGGAGTGCTTGGGCGCGGTGTACAGCTTCGCCTTCGCGTCCGGGAGCATGTACACGCCGCTCAGGAAGTACGTCATGGTCGCGTTGGACTCCTTGGCGACCTGGCGGAAGTGCGAGAAGAGCTTCTGGCTGTCCTCGCCGGCACCGTCCCAGGAGAACACCACGAACTGCGGCGGCTGCTGGCCCGGTTTCAGCTTCTGGGCCTTGAGCAGGTGCGGCTGCAGCCCGGTGTAGGCGGTCGAGCCGTCCCCGATGAGGTGCGGGGTGAGATTGGGGGCGGCGGCGCCCTGCCGGCCCGGGGTGCCCGGCTTGGCCGGGGTGGTGTCGGAGGAGCAGCCCGCGGCTCCGACGGCCAGGGCCGCGGCGATGACGCCGGCGGCGATCCTCTTGGTGGCGTGCGTGGCGGCGATCATCCGCCCACCTCTTCCTTGCAGTTATGTGCGTTGAATGCCGTCACGGCGCCGCAAAAGTCGCACGGGGGCTGAACGCCGAAGGTACGACAAGCCGCACGAAAAGCGTTTTATTCACCCTCTGGAGTGAATCGTTGCCCCGTATGCCCTAAATGCGAAGTAAGTCGCTTTACTCTGCATTACGATTCGTTTACCGAGAGTTGAGAATCCCGCCGCTGCACTGCCGTGACCCACGGCCGCGACCCCACGTTCCGCGACCGCGCTGCCCCGGAGGAGACGGGAAACATGCCTGCTTGCGTACCCACTCGCGCCCAGCCCCCAGCTCGCCCGCCCCGCCTCCGACGACCGAGTCGATCGTCGTCCGGCAAAGACGGTTCGGGCCGCCGTTTTCGCATCGGGGGCGCCGATCTGTCGGCGTCCATCACCGTCTTCCTGCTCGCCGTTCCGATGTCGCTCGGGCTCGCCGTCGCCATCAACGCGCCCCTGGAAGCCAGCCTCGTCGCCGCCGGCATCGGCGGAATCGTCGCCGGACTGCTCGGCGGCTCCCCGCTCCTCATCAGCGGGCCCTCGGCCGGACTGACCGTGGTGTCCGCCGAGATGATCCAGACCTACGGCTGGCGCACCACCTGTGCCATCACCGTGGGCGCGGGTCTGCTCCAAGTCGCCCTGGGCTCCCTGAAAGCGGCACGCTCCGCGCTCGCGGTCAGCCCCGCCATCGTGCACGGCACCCTGGCGGGCATCGGAGCCGCCATCGCGCTCGCCCAGCTCCACATCGTCCTCGGCGGCTCCCCGCAGAGCTCCGCCGTGGACAACGCCCTCGCCCTGCCGGACCAGTTGGCCCAGGTGCGCCCCGCCGCGCCGCTCATCGGGGCACTGACCCTCGCCGTCCTCCTGCTGTGGCCGCGCCTTCCCGGACGGATCGGAGGAGCGCTGCGGCGCATCCCGGCCGCGCTGGCCTGTGTGGTGGTGGCCACCGGCGTCGCCGCCTTCGCCGCGCCCCGGATCGCCCGCGTCGAACTGCCCTCCTGGAGCTCGCACGTCCTGCCCGAGATGCCGCACGGCCCGGTGCTCGGGATTCTCACCGCGGTGCTCACCGTGACGCTGGTCGCGAGTCTGGAGTCGCTGCTGTCCGCGGTCGCCGTGGACCGGCTGGCCGCCGAGCGGCCGGGCAGCACCGTCCCGCGCGCCGACCTCGACCGCGAACTGCGCGGCCAGGGCATCGCCAACGCCGTGTCCGGGCTGCTCGGCGGCATGCCCGTCTCGGGCGGCGCGGTGCGCAGCAGCGCCAACGTCCGGGCCGGCGCGACCAGTCGGGCCTCGACCGTGCTGCACGGCGTGTGGGTGCTGCTCGCCGCCGGGCTGCTCGTGACCGTCCTGGAGTGGATCCCGCTGGCCGCGCTCGCCGCGCTCGTCATGATGGTCGGCATCCAGATGGTCAACTTCGCGCACATCCGCAACGTCCACAAACACCGCGAATTCCTGGTCTACGTGGCGTCCATCGGCGGAGTGCTCGTGCTCGGGGTGCTGCAAGGAGTGCTGCTGGGAATCGCGGTGGCCGTGGCCGTCGCGCTGCACCGGCTCTCGCGCACCCGGATCATCACCCAGGAGGAGGCCGACGGCACCTATCTGGTGCGGGCCCGCGGCCAGTTGACGTTTCTCGCCGTGCCCCGGCTCACCCGGGCGCTCGGCCATGTTCCCCAAGGAGCCGACACGATCGTGGAGTTGGACGGGTCATTCATGGATCACGCCGCCTTCGAGGCATTGCAGAGCTGGCAGGACACGCACCGCGCGCGCGGCGGCACGGTGCGGACGACCGGGCGCGCGGGGGCCAGGGTCGCCGAGCCCGCCTCCGCCACGCAGAGCTGCTGCCGCCCGTGGACGCCGTGGCGCAACCACCACTGCCACGACCAGCCGCCGCAGCGCACGCACGGCCACCAACTGGCCAGCGGGCTGAGCTCGTTCCAGCGCAACACCGCTCCCCTGGTGCGCGACGAGCTGGCCCGGCTCGCCCGTGAGGGCCAGCGCCCGCAGCAGCTCTTCATCACCTGCGCGGACTCCCGCCTGGTCACCAGCATGATCACCTCCAGCGGTCCGGGCGACCTGTTCACCGTCCGCAACATCGGCAACCTGGTGCCGCCGCCGGGCGCCGAGGGCGCGCCGGGCGCCGACGATTCGGTGGCCGCGGCCATCGAGTACGCCGTGGACATCCTCCAGGTCCAGTCGATCACCGTGTGCGGGCACTCCGGCTGCGGTGCCATGCAGGCGCTGCTCAACGGCAGGCCCGACGCGCCGATGACGCCGCTGCGCCGCTGGCTGCGGCACGGCCGGCCGAGCCTGGAGCGGATGGCGAGCCGGCGGCACGCCTGGGCCAGGATCGCCGGGCGGCTGCCCGCGGACGCCGTGGAGCAGCTCTGCCTGACCAATGTCGTCCAGCAGTTGGACCATCTGCGGCAGCACGAGTCGGTGGCTCGCGCGCTCGCGGCGGGCACCCTGGCGCTGAACGGGATGTACTTCCACGTCGGCGAGGCGCAGGCCTATCTGCTGTCCGCGGACGACCACGAAGAGGTCTTCGAGGGTGTCGGCGTCAACCTCCTGGAGGACACGCACGCCTGAACCCGGCGCACCCGTCCGACCGCGTACGGCCTCTCCCACCCCGGGGAGAGGCCGTACCCGCGTCATGGCGGTGACCAGGAACCTCTATAGGTCTAAACCAATTTCCTGGAGGCCCTTGTCACCCGGGCCCTGGCCTGATGAGCTATGGCCCGGGACACATACGCACAGAGGACGCCCTGGGAAAGGGAGATGTCGTGAGCAACGAAAGCCTGGCCAACCTGCTCAAGGAGGAGCGGCGGTTCGCGCCGCCTTCCGAGCTGGCCGCGAATGCCAACGTGACCGCGGAGGCGTACGAGCGGGCCGAGGCGGACAGGCTGGGTTTCTGGGCCGAGCAGGCCCGGCGCCTGACCTGGGCCACCGAGCCGACCGAGACCCTTGACTGGTCGAACCCGCCGTTCGCGAAGTGGTTCGCCGACGGCAAGCTGAACGTCGCGTACAACTGCGTCGACCGCCATGTCGAGGCCGGCAACGGCGACCGGGTCGCCATCCACTTCGAGGGCGAGCCCGGCGACAGCCGCTCGCTGACCTATGCCGAGCTCAAGGACGAGGTGTCAAGGGCCGCCAACGCCCTGACCGAGCTGGGTGTTCAGGCAGGCGACCGGGTCGCGGTGTATCTGCCGATGATCCCCGAAGCGGCCGTCGCGATGCTCGCCTGCGCCCGGATCGGTGCCGCGCACTCCGTGGTCTTCGGCGGCTTCTCGGCCGACGCCGTCGCCTCCCGCATCCAGGACGCCGACGCCAAGCTCGTCATCACCGCCGACGGCGGCTACCGCAGGGGCAAGCCGTCCGCCCTGAAGCCCGCCATCGACGACGCCGTCGCCCGCTGCCCGCAGGTCGAGCACGTCCTCGTCGTACGCCGCACCGGGCAGGACGTGGCGTGGGACGGGGGCCGCGATGTGTGGTGGGACGACATCGTCGCCCGCCAGTCGGTGGAGCACACCCCCACCGCCTTCGACGCCGAGCACCCGCTGTTCATCCTGTACACGTCGGGCACGACGGGTAAGCCCAAGGGCATCCTGCACACATCCGGCGGCTACCTCACCCAGGCCGCGTACACCCACCACGCGGTGTTCGACCTGAAGCCCGAGAGCGACGTCTACTGGTGCACCGCCGACATCGGCTGGGTCACCGGGCACTCCTACATCGTCTACGGGCCGCTCGCCAACGGCGCGACCCAGGTCATGTACGAGGGCACCCCCGACACCCCGCACCAGGGCCGGTTCTGGGAGATCGTCCAGAAGTACGGCGTGAGCATCCTCTACACCGCGCCCACCGCGATCCGTACGTTCATGAAGTGGGGCGACGACATCCCCGCGAAGTTCGACCTGAGCAGTCTGCGGGTCCTGGGGTCGGTCGGTGAGCCGATCAACCCCGAGGCGTGGATGTGGTACCGCAAGCACATCGGCGCCGACAAGTGCCCGATCGTGGACACCTGGTGGCAGACCGAGACCGGCGCGATGATGATCTCGCCGCTGCCCGGTGTCACCGAGACCAAGCCCGGCTCCGCCCAGCGCGCGCTGCCCGGCATCAGTGCCACCGTGGTCGACGACGAGGCCCACGAGGTGCCCAACGGCGGAGGCGGCTACCTCGTCCTCACCGAGCCGTGGCCCTCCATGCTGCGCACCATCTGGGGCGACGACCAGCGCTTCATCGACACCTACTGGTCGCGCTTCGAGGGCAAGTACTTCGCGGGCGACGGCGCCAAGAAGGACGACGACGGCGACATCTGGCTGCTCGGCCGGGTCGACGACGTCATGCTCGTCTCCGGCCACAACATCTCCACCACCGAGGTCGAGTCCGCCCTGGTCTCGCACCCCGCGGTCGCCGAGGCCGCCGTGGTCGGCGCCGCCGACGAGACGACCGGGCAGGCCATCGTCGCCTTCGTGATCCTGCGCGGAACGGCCGACGCCGACGACGAGGGCCTCGTCGAGGCACTGCGGGCGCACGTCGGCTCCACGCTCGGCCCCATCGCCAAACCCAAGCGCGTCCTGCCGGTCGCCGAACTGCCCAAGACCCGCTCCGGCAAGATCATGCGACGCCTGCTCCGGGACGTCGCCGAGAACCGCGAGCTGGGCGACGTCACCACCCTGACCGACTCCTCGGTCATGGACCTCATCCAGACCAAGCTGCCCAGCGCCTCCACCGAGGACTGACCACAGCCGTCGCCCGAGGGGCCCGGTCGCACGTGCGGCCGGGCCCTTTCGCGTACCCGACCGGTCGGGCCCCTCTCCGAACCCGCCCGGTCGGGCCCTTCTCGCGCGCCGTACGACCGCCGTGCCCCTAGGGTGATGATCACCGGATACACCCAGACGACGCACCGCTCGGTAAAGTTAGGTAAAGTAAGGAAAGCGTCAATGACGCGACAAGAAGGTCAGGTGCGCCGGGAAGTCTGGTCGGCAACGAGCTCAGTCATGCCCGCCGAACCGACCGGAGGTCGCCCCCGTGGCCACACCCACACCCAGCAAGCCGAAGTTCCTGCGCCGTCTCTCGCTGCCCGAGCGCAACTTCGTCGCAGAGGCGCTGCGCGCCGAGACCGTCGGTGGCGTCCTCCTGCTCGTGGCCGCGATCGCCGCCCTGATCTGGGCAAACACTCTGGGTTCCAGCTACGAGTCGGTCCGCGGCTTCCATCTGGGCATCAGCTCCCTGGGGCTCGACCTCTCCATACAGCACTGGGCGGCCGACGGGCTGCTCGCCATCTTCTTCTTCGTCGCCGGCATCGAGCTCAAGCGTGAACTCGTCGCGGGCGAGCTGCGCGACCCCAAGGCCGCCGCACTGCCCGTGATCGCGGCCCTCTGCGGCATGGCCGTCCCGGCACTCGTCTACGCACTGGTCAACGTTTTCGGCAACGGATCCCTTGACGGCTGGGCCGTCCCGACCGCTACGGACATCGCGTTCGCGCTGGCCGTGCTCGCAGTCATCGGGACCTCGCTGCCCTCCGCGTTGCGCGCCTTCCTGCTCACGCTGGCCGTCGTCGACGACCTGTTCGCGATCCTGATCATCGCCGTCTTCTTCACCAGCGACATCAACTTCGCCGCCCTCGGCGGAGCCGTCGTCGGGCTCGCCGTCTTCTGGCTGCTGCTCCGGAAGGGCGTACGGGGCTGGTACATCTACATCCCCCTCGCGCTCGTCGTCTGGGGCCTGATGTACAACAGCGGCGTCCACGCCACCATCGCCGGTGTCGCGATGGGTCTGATGCTGCGCTGCCACCGCAAGGAGGGCGAGGAGCACTCCCCGGGCGAGCACATCGAGCACCTCGTGCGGCCGGTGTCGGCCGGCCTCGCGGTGCCGCTCTTCGCCCTGTTCTCGGCCGGCGTGGGCATCAGCGGCGGCACCCTGGCCGATGTGTTCACCCGGCCCGAGACGCTCGGCGTCGTCCTCGGCCTGATCGTCGGCAAGGCCGTCGGCATCTTCGGCGGCACCTGGCTCGCCGCCCGCTTCACCAAGGCGGAGCTCAACGACGACCTGGCCTGGCCCGACGTCTTCGCCGTCGCCTCGCTCGCCGGCATCGGCTTCACGGTCTCGCTGCTCATCGGCGAACTCGCCTTCGCCGGCCAGGACCAGCTGACCGACGAGGTCAAGGCGGCCGTCCTCGTGGGCTCGCTGACCGCCGCGATCCTCGCCTCCGTGCTGCTCAAGCTGCGGGTGCGCAAGTACCAGGCGCTCGTCGAGGACGAGGAGCGCGACGAGGACCAGGACGGCATCCCCGACATGTACGAACTGGGCAAGCCGGAGTACCACCTGCGGATGGCCACGATCTACGAGAACAAGGCCGCCGAACACCGCAGGCTGGCGCAAGTGGCGGGGGCGGGGCGCGACGACGGCGACGGTCCGGCATGATCTGACCACGGACCTGTAGGACTGGTAGGACCTGTTGGACCCGTCGGTATCCGAGTAGAGATGAGGGAGTCAGCGATGAGCGACCCCAGCCACAACGCCGGCAGCGCCGAGCGCAGCCTCGGCCAGCTGGTCGCCTCCGCGACCGCGGAGATGTCCGCCCTGGTGCACGACGAGATCGCGCTGGCCAAGGCGGAGCTGCGGCAGGACGTCAAGCGCGGGGCGATCGGTGGCATCGCCATCAGTACGGCCGGTGTGCTCGCGCTGTTCTCGCTGCCGGTGCTGAGCTTCGCGGCGGCGTACGGCATCCACAACCTGGGACTCGGGCTCGCCTGGTCGTTCCTCATCGTCGGCGGCGCGTTCCTGCTGCTCGCGGGGCTGCTCGGGCTGCTGGCCGTGACCAAGTTCAAGAAGGTCAAGCCGCCGGAGAAGTCGATCGCCTCGGCCAAGGCGACGGCCGCCACGCTCCAGGGTGTCAAGCCGCATCCGCGTCCGGCCACCGTCGAGATCGCGGTCACGGACACCGGCGCCACTGTGGCACGCTCGTCTGCATGAGCGCACCCGACACCGGCACCGGCAGCCCCGGCGGCACCGGCAGCCCCGTCCGCATCGATGGTCCCTGGACCCATAGGGACGTGGCGGCCAATGGTGCGCGCTTCCACATCGCCGAACTCGGCGACGGGCCACTGGTGTTGCTGCTCCATGGGTTCCCGCAGTTCTGGTGGACGTGGCGCCATCAGCTGACCGCGCTGGCCGACGCCGGCTACCGCGCCGTCGCGATGGACCTGCGCGGCGTGGGCGGCAGCGACCGCACCCCGCGCGGCTACGACCCGGCCAACCTCGCGCTCGACATCACCGGGGTCGTACGGTCCCTCGGCGAGCCGGACGCGGCCCTGGTCGGGCACGACCTGGGCGGCTACCTGGCGTGGACGGCGGCCGTGATGCGCCCCAAGGTGGTGCGCCGGCTCGTGGTGTCGTCGATGCCGCACCCGCGCCGCTGGCGCTCGGCGATGCTCGCCGACTACAAGCAGACCTCGGCCGGGTCCTACGTCTGGGGCTTCCAGCGGCCGTGGCTGCCGGAGCGTCAGCTGGTCGCGGACGACGGGGCGTTGGTGGGCCGGCTCGTCCGGGACTGGTCGGGCCCGCGCCAGCCCGAGGACGAGGCCGTGGAGACCTACCGGCGTGCCATGTGCATCCCGTCCACGGCGCACTGCTCGATCGAGCCGTACCGCTGGATGGTGCGCTCGATGGCCCGCCCCGACGGCATCCAGTTCAACCGGAGGATGAAGCGGCCGGTCCGGGTGCCGACGCTCCATCTGCACGGCTCGCTCGACCCGGTGATGCGCACGCGCAGCGCCGCGGGTTCGGGCGAGTACGTCGAAGCCCCTTACCGTTGGCGGCTGTTCGACGGTCTGGGGCACTTCCCGCACGAAGAGGATCCGGCCGCGTTCTCCACCGAGCTCGTCAACTGGCTGCGGGATCCGGAACCGGACCGCTGAGTTCCGGTGGCCTCGTGGGAACTGCTGTCCTACGAACGGCCAAATGCCCGGCGCATAGGCCAATTGGCCCCCTCCGGCGCGGTTACCGACCATGGGCCCCGGGCACACGTCGGGGTATGGGCTGGACGCACGACTACGGTGATGCAGCACGCAACCGCCGAACGGCCGCAGGGCCGGTCTCGTACGAGAGGGGCGGCCCGCAGGGGCAGGGGCTACAACACCCCTCCCCGGATTCCCAGGAGGTGGGCATTCCGCGCATCCTGCGACGTCGGGCCCGCTGGGTCTCGGCCCGGCTGCGCCACGTGCGGACCTAGTCGCCCGCGGACCTAATCGACCCTGAGGTAGCCGAGGCCGGGGTGAGCGCTTCGGTAGCCGTCCAGGAGCTCTCGGGCGACCCGGACGGAGTCGATCAGCGGGTGCAGGGCGAAGGCCTTCACCGCCGCTCGCGCCGATCCGGTCGCGGCCGCCTCCAGGACACACCGTTCGACCGCCTTCACCGCGCTGACCAAGCCTGTCTCATGGCCCGTCAGCTGCGAGACGGGCAGCGGGCGGGGGCCCGACGCGTCCACGCGGCAGGGGATCTCGATGACGGCGCGCTCGTCGAGCGCGCGCAGGGAGGTTCCGTTGCGCACGTTCAGGATGAGCGTCGCCGGCTCGTTCCTCGCGATCGCCCGCATCAGGGCGAGCGCCACGTTCTCGTACCCGCCCGACTCCATGTCGTCGTCATCGCGCGCGCCGGCCCCCGAAACGTTCCGGTTCGCGGCCATGTACGTGGCGTCGCGCTCGGCCCGCGTGCGGTCCCAGGCCGCCCACACCGAGGCGTCGGGGACGGTTTCCGCGGTGGCGTAGAAACGTGCCTGCTGGTCCTTGAGGAAGGCGCCGCGCGTCTGCTCGGCCCGCTGGTAGGCGCTCACCGCCTCGCGGTTGAAGTAGTAGTAGTGCAGGTACTCGTTCGGCACCGACCCCAGCGAGCGCAGCCACTCGGCGCCGAACAGCTTGCCCTCCTCGAAGGAGGTGAGCAGCTCGTCTCCCTGCTCGAACAATCGCGGCAGAACGTTCTGCTCGCCCTCGTACAGGCCGTGCAGCCAGCCCAGGTGGTTGAGCCCGACATAGTCCAGACGTGCCGTTGCGAGCTCGACGCCGAGTGTGCGGGCGACCCGGCGGGCCAGACCCACCGGCGAGTCGCAGATGCCCACCACACGGTCGCCGAGGTGCTCGGCCATCGCCTCGGTGACCAGGCCTGCCGGGTTGGTGAAGTTGATGACCCAGGCGTCGGGGGCGAGCGCCTTGACCCGGCGTGCGATCTCGACGGCTACCGGCACGGTGCGCAGCCCGTAGGCGATGCCGCCCGCGCCGACCGTCTCCTGCCCCAGGACGCCCTCGGCCAGCGCGATCCGCTCGTCGGCCGCGCGGCCCTCGAGCCCGCCCACACGGATCGCGGAGAACACGAAGTCCGTTCCGCGCAGCGCCTCGTCGAGGTCGGTGGTGGTGCGCACCGAGGGCGCGTCCTCGATCCCGTACGCCCGGTCGGCTAGGACCCGGCCGATCGCGTGCAGCCGCGCCGCGTCCAGGTCGTACAGGACGACCTCGGTGACCCTCCCGGGCGCGTGGTCGCGCAGCAGGGCGCCGTACACGAGCGGGACGCGGAAGCCGCCGCCGCCGAGGATCGTCAGTCGCATCGGAGCCTTCTCGTCAGGGGGTCGTGGGGGTCGTGGGGGTCGTGGGGTTGAGAGGTCGTGGGGCCTTGGAGCCGTACGGCCCTGGGGGCTTGGGGCCTTGAAGCCGTACGGCCTTGGTGGCTTGGGGCCTTGAAGCCGTACGGCCTTGGTGGCTTGGAGCCTTGGAAGCCGTACGGCCTTGGGGCCTTGGGGCCTTGGGGCCTTGGGGCCTTGGGGCCTTGGGGCCTTGGGGCCTTGGGGCCTTGGGGCCTTGGGGCCTTCAGGAAGTCACAGGGCGCACTGCTGGCTGTCGACCTGCTGACTGGCCGTGCGGCCCTGCTGGACATCGTCCCGGATCTCGTCGGCGGTCAGCGCGTAGCCGGTGTCCGGGTCGTCCAGTGACTTGGCGAAGACCACCCCGTACACCTTGCCCTCGGGAGTCAGCAGCGGGCCGCCCGAATTGCCGGGGCGGACCGTGGTGAACAGCGAGTAGACATCGCGGCGGACCGTGCCCCGGTGGTAGATGTCCGGGCCCTTGGCGCTGATCCGGCCGCGGATGCGGGCGGAGCGGACGTCGTAGGGGTGGTCCTCGGGGAAGCCCGCGACGATCGCGCTGTTGCCGGTGTGGGCGTCGGTGGAGGTGAACTGCAGCGCGGGCGCCTTCAGGTCGGGCACGTCCAGGACCGCGATGTCGCGGCGCCAGTCGTAGAGCACGACCTTCGCGTCGTACGTACGCCCCTGGCCGCCGATCTGGATGGTCGGCTCGTCCACCCCGCCCACCACGTGCGCGTTGGTCATGACGCGGCGGTCGGCGAAGACGAACCCGGTGCCTTCGAGGCGCTTGCCGCAGCTCGGAGCCATGCCGACGACCTTGACGATGGACTTCTTGGCGGCGGCCGCGACCGGGCTGCCGGCGAGCTTCGGGTCGGGCGCCTGGACGTCGGGGATCGACTCGTTCGAGAACGGCGTGAAGACCTGGGGAAACCCGTTCTGCGCGAGGACGGAGGAGAAGTCGCTGAACCAGGTGGACGCCTGTTGGGGCATCACGTTGGAGACTCCCACCAGGATCTTGGAGTTGCGGACCTCCTTGCCCAGGGTCGGCAGGGCGGTCCCGGCAAGGGCCGAACCGATCAGCCAGGCCACCAGGAGCATGGCCACGACGTTGACCAGTGCGCCGCCCGTCGCGTCCAGGGCTCTCGCCGGCGACCACGTGATGTACCGGCGCAGCTTGTTGCCCAGATGGGTGGTCAGGGCCTGGCCCACCGAGGCGCAGACGATCACGACGACGACCGCGACGACGGCCGCCGTCGTCGAGACCTGGGACTCGTTGGTCAACTGGTCCCAGATCAGCGGGAGCAGGTACACGGCGACGAGGCCACCGCCGAGGAACCCGATCACCGACAGGATGCCGACGACGAAGCCCTGGCGATAGCCGACGATCGCGAACCACACGGCGGCGACCAGCAACAGGATGTCCAGCACGTTCACGGGCCCCAGCCTGTCACGCGTGCCAGTCGAGCGGCACCCGCTTGGCCCGGTCCCACGGGCGTTCCCAGCCCGCGTAGTGCACGATCCGGTCGATCACCCCCGCCGTGAACCCCCAGACCAGCGCCGATTCGACCAGGAATGCCGGGCCTGCGTGGCCCTTGGGGTGGACCGCGGTCGCACGATTGGCCGGGTCCGTGAGATCCGCCACGGGAACCGTGAAGACGCGCGCCGTTTCACCGCTGTCGACGGCACGCACCGGCGTCGGCTCGCGCCACCAGCCCAGCACGGGCGTCACCACGAAGCCGCTCACCGGGATGTAGAGCCGGGGCAGCACGCCGAAGAGCTGGACGCCCGCCGGGTCCAGCCCGGTCTCCTCCTCGGCCTCGCGCAGCGCGGCCCGCAGCGGGCCCGTGCCGGCCGGGTCGCCGTCCTCGGGGTCGAGGGAGCCGCCCGGGAAGGACGGCTGGCCGCCGTGCGACCGGAGCTGGCTCGCCCGCTCCATGAGGAGCAGTTCGGGGCCGCGGGGGCCTTCGCCGAACAGGACGAGCACGGCGGACTGCCGCCCGTCGCCGCTCTCCGGCGGCAGGAACCGGCTCATCTGCTCGGGCGCGACGGACTCGGCCGCCCGCGCGACCGGAGCCAGCCAGTCGGGCAGGCCTTCGCTGCTGACCATGACGCCGTGCCCGTCCACCTCGATGCCCGGATCGATGCCGGGCTCGTCGCCGAACGCCCGGCCGTGCTCCGCCCGGCCCCTGGCGGCGGGCCCGGGGGCGACGGGTCCGACGGCGTCCTGGGCGGGCTCAGGGACGAGGGGGCCGGCAGAGTCCTGGGCGGGCTCGCGTATGCCGCGCTCGGCGTCGGCCCCGGCCGGACCGCGCTGGGTGTCGGCCCTGGCCCGGCCGTCGGCGCGGTCCGCGGCCGCGGGGTGGCCGGGGCCGCCGACGCGGCCGCTCAGGGCGCCTCCGCGGGCACGCTCGGCTTCCACCCGGCCGGCCTGGGCCGCGGCGCGCCCGCGGCCGTCGACACCGCGCGGATCACCCTCGTACGTCTCGCTCGTGTGCGTCATCTGCACCCCCGTCGTTCATCGTCCACAACGCCTGTGACGGTCGCATTCGTTCCGGGCGGCCTCAGCGTCCGTCTTCCGGGTGACGTCAGCCCGCTCCGAGCGGCGGCGCGGGCAGGCCGGGATAGTCCGGCGGCGGGCTCAGCCGTTGGCCGGGCAGCCCGCCCTTCTCGTACTTCAGGAGCTTGCGGGCCTTCTCGGGGTCGGTCTCACCCTCGCCGTAGGACGGGCAGAGCGGGGCGATCGGGCAGGCACCGCAGGCGGGCTTGCGGGCGTGGCAGATGCGGCGACCGTGGAAGACGACCCGGTGCGAGAGCATCGTCCACTCGCTCTTCGGGAAGATCTCGCAGATCTCCGCCTCGACCTTCACCGGGTCGTCCTGCTCGGTCCACCCGAACCGGCGCACCAGCCGCCCGAAGTGGGTGTCGACCGTGATCCCCGGCACGCCATAAGCGTTGCCCAGCACGACGTTCGCGGTCTTGCGCCCGACGCCCGGCAGCTTGACCAGATCCGCGAGGCGGCCCGGCACCTCACCGCCGAACTCGTCCCTGAGGGCGGCGGCGAGCCCCATGATCGACTTGGTTTTGGCCCGGAAGAAGCCGGTGGGCCGGATGAGCTCCTCGACGTCCTCGGGATTCGCCGCGGCGAGATCCTCGGGGGTCGGGTACGCGGCGAACAGCCTCGGCGTCGTCTGGTTCACCCTGAGGTCGGTGGTCTGCGCGGAGAGGACCGTCGCGACGAGCAGCTCGAAGGGGTTGCGGAAGTCCAGCTCGGGGTGGGCGTACGGATAGACCTCGGCGAGCTCCCGATTAATCCTCCGGGCCCGGCGGACCATGGCGGCATGCGACTCGGGCTTCCCCCCGACGCCCTTGCCTCCACGGCCCGCCCCCTTCGCCGCCCCCGGCCCGGCCGTGGCCATGCCGGCCTTGCCCTCGGCCGTCGCGGGTGCGGCCTTCTTGGCAACGGCCTTCGCGGGTGCGGCCTCCTTCGCGACGGCCTTCGCGGGTGCGGCCTTCTTGACTGCGGCGGGCTTGTCGGGCTTGGCACGCTTCGCGGCGGGGGCCTGCTCGGCTGGCGCCGACGTCACCTCAGCGGCTTTTCTGCTGCCGGGGGCGGTCTTGGCCGGCTTCACGGGCGCGGCCTTCTTGAGCGCGGGCCGAGCAGAGGCCGCCTTTTTGGCGGCGGCCCGCGATGCGGCCGCGTTCTTGGACGTCGCGGGTTCCACAGCGGCCACCTTCTTGGCGGCGGCCTCGACCGGGGCCGCCTTCTTCGTCGCGGGCTTCACGGCGGCCGCCTTCTTGGACGTCGGCCTCTCGGACGTCGCCTTCTTGGACGTCGCGGGCTTCACGGCGGCCGCCTTCCTGGCGGCAGTCTTCTCCGTGGAGGCAGCCTCGACCGAGGCCGCTTCGTTCCGCGCGGACGGCTTGTCCTTCTTCCGCCCGGCCGGCTTGTCGGCGGGCTCCACCGGGGCGGCCCCTCCCTTCGGGTCGGCCGGCCTGTCGGCACGCTGGGCGAGCGCCTTGGCCGCCCGCGCCGACGAGGCGGTTCCGGCACCCCGCGGGGCTCGCTTCGCGGGGTCTTTCGGCTTGGACGCGGGCTGTTCGCCCACAGCGGAATCGTTCTCTGCGGACACTCTTCCAGCCCCCCTGGCCTGCGCTCTCACCGGCGAATTGGACACTCGGCCAGCCTAAAGCCCGGCACCGACATCCGCCCCGGCCACCGCGAATCACGGCCCCAATCGGCCCCCTGACTCACGGTCCGGCACTCCAGTACGTCATCCTGTGATTGATCGCACTGTTTATACCGTCCGGCAAAATGGGGAGCTGGATCCCCTGAAACCGGTCACAAGGAGAGATTCGTGGACGACGTTCTGCGGCGCGCCCCGCTCTTCGCGGCGCTCGATGACGAGCAGGCCGCGGAGCTGCGCGCCTCGATGAGTGAAGTGACGCTCGCCCGCGGCGACGCGCTCTTCCACGAGGGCGACCCGGGTGACCGCCTGTACGTGGTCACCGAGGGCAAGGTGAAGCTGCACCGGACCTCACCCGACGGCCGCGAGAACATGCTGGCGGTTCTCGGCCCCGGTGAGCTCATCGGCGAGCTGTCGCTCTTCGACCCGGGCCCGCGCACCGCCACCGCGACCGCGCTGACCGAGGTCAAGCTGCTCGGCCTGGGCCACGGCGACCTTCAGCCCTGGCTGAACGCCCGCCCCGAGGTGGCCACCGCCCTGCTGCGCGCCGTCGCCCGCCGACTGCGCAAGACCAACGACCAGATGTCCGACCTGGTCTTCTCCGACGTGCCGGGCCGTGTCGCCCGGGCGCTCCTCGACCTGTCGCGCCGCTTCGGCGTGCAGTCCGAGGAGGGCATCCACGTCGTGCACGACCTGACGCAGGAAGAGCTGGCCCAGCTGGTCGGCGCCTCTCGCGAGACGGTCAACAAGGCCCTCGCCGACTTCGCCCAGCGCGGCTGGCTGCGCCTGGAGGCCCGCGCGGTCATCCTGCTGGACGTGGAACGCCTGGCGAAGCGCTCGCGCTGACCCACTCGCACGTGAAAGGGGCCGGTCTCGGACGAGACCGGCCCCTTTCACGTGGGCACGGTGGCGGGGGGGGGTGCGGGCACGCAGCAGAAAGCGAAACGGCGGGGGCAGATCCACACATGAGCAGCACCGACCACGCGAACGGCCTGGACGAGACGAACGCCGGGGGCCGCAAGGGAAACAACGGTGGCCCGGACCGCGCGGGTGAGACAGGCAACACGGGTGGCACGGACCGCGCGGGCGGGCTGAACGACACGAACGCCACGGGCGACACAGGCGGCACGGACCGCGCGGACGGCATGGACCGCACGGGCGGCACGGGCGACACAGGCGGCACGGGCGACACAGGCGGCCCGGACCGCGCGGACGGCCTGGACCGCACGAGCGGGCTGGACCGCACGGGCGGCACGGGCGGATACATCGGACGCGAAGGGTCCCTCGATCTGGTGCAGGCCGAGTTCCGGCCGCTCGTCTCCGCCCTGCGTGACCAGGTGGCGGAACGCTTCGCCGGGCGGCTGCACAGCGCCTACCTGTACGGGTCCGTGCCGCGCGGCACGGCTCGGGCCGGCCGGTCCGACCTGGACGTGCTCCTCGCGCTGCGCACCGACCCGACGGAGGCCGACCGGGCCGAGGCGCGGGCCGTCGAGACCGAGCTGGATGCCGCGTTCGACGTGATCGACGGGGCCGGAATCCTGCTGTTCGGCCGGGACGTGCTGCTGAGCGACTTGGAGCGCCACGACCTCGGTTGGTTCGTGGCGTGCCTGTGCACCCCGCTCCTCGGAGCCGACCTCGCCGAGCTCCTGCCGCGCTACCGGCCCACCTCGTTGCTCGCCCGCGAGACCAACGGTGACCTCGGCGACGCGCTGCCCCGCTGGCGTCGCGCCGCCGCGGAAGCCACCGGGGACGCCCAGCTCCGCGCACTGGTGCGGGGCGCCTCGCGCAAGCTCGTGCGTACGGCGTTCACCCTGGTCATGCCCCGGTACGGCGGCTGGACCAGCGATCTGACCGAGCAGGCGGAGGCCTTCGCGCGCTACTACCCGGAGCGGGCGGAGGAGTTGAGGAAAATTGCCGCGCTGGCCGGGAACCCGGTCGCGGACCGGGACGTTCTCACGATGTACACCGAAGATCTCGGACCGTGGCTCGCCGCCGAATACCTCACGGTCCATGGCGCCAAGTCGCCGCGCCCGTACGAGAGTTGACAGCCGCTCTGCTCGACTCTCCTCTACGGTACGCCCCTTCACGCCGGATCGAGACCCGCCCAGGATCGGAGCAGGTCCGACGTCGGCACACCCTCAGATGAGCCCGTGCTCGCGCAGGTACTCGAGCTGTGCGCGCACCGAGAGCTCGGCGGCCGGCCACAGCGAACGGTCGACGTCCGAGTAGACCCGGGCCACCACGTCCGCCGCCGTGCGATGGCCGTTCTCCACCGCCGTCTCCACCTGGGCGAGCCGGTGGGCACGGTGGGCCAGATAGAACTCGACAGCGCCCTGGGCGTCGTCGAGGACCGGGCCGTGACCCGGCAGGACGGTGTGCACACCGTCGTCAACCGTCAGCGAACGCAACCTGCGAAGGGAGTCGAGATAGTCGCCGAGGCGGCCGTCGGGATGGGCCACGACGGTCGTGCCACGTCCGAGGACCGTATCGCCCGTCAACACCGCCCGGTCGGCAGGCAGATGGAAGCAGAGCGAGTCCGCCGTGTGGCCCGGGGTGGGCACCACCCTCAGCTCCAGGCCACCGGTGGTGACGACATCGCCGGCCGCGAGACCCTCGTCTCCCAGGCGCAGGGCCGGGTCCAGGGCGCGCACGGGGGTACGGGTCAGCTCCGCGAAGCGGGCCGCACCCTCGGCGTGGTCGGGGTGCCCGTGGGTCAGGAGGGTCAGGGCGACCCGCTTGCCCGCCTTCTCGGCCATGGCGATGACATGGCCGAGGTGCCCGTCGTCGAGCGGGCCGGGATCGATGACGACGGCCAGGTCGGAATCGGGTTCGGCAACGATCCAGGTGTTGGTGCCGTCCAGCGTCATCGCGGAGGCGTTGGGCGCCAGGACATTGGTCGCGCGGGCGGTCGCGGGGCCCGAGAGGACCCCACCGCGCGGCTGCCCGGGCAGAGCGGCGGCATCACTCATACGGCACCTCCAGGGGTGGCGGGGGCGATGGTCGCCCGCGTGGTGGCGGGCGTGGTGATCACCCGGGGCATGGAGAAGGCGGTCCTCCCCCGGACCGAGCCAGGGTCAGCGGCCACCCGCGTCACGGCGAAGGGGGCGGCCACCCGCGTCACGGCGAAGGCGGACGTCACCCGAACCGCACCCGGGACAGCGGCCACTCGGCGAGCAGCAGGGGCGAGGGCGGTGGTCATCCGGGGCGTAGGGGGAAGGGCCATCAGGATTCGCCCCCGGCCGGGATGTGCTTGGTGAACTCGTCGTGGCCCGGCCAGCTCAGGACGAGTTCACCGGTGTCGGTCAGGCGGGCCCGGGCGAGAACCGGGGTCAGATCGCGTTCGGCCGCGGCCACCAGGGCCTCGGCGGCGCCGGAGTACGGAAGGAGGTCACGCAGGGTGGAGATGGTCGGCGGCATCATCAGGAGCTCGCCCTTGTCGTAGCCGGCGGCGGCTTCGGCAGGGCGGATCCAGACGGTGCGGTCGGCCTCGGTCGAGGCGTTCCGGGTGACCTGGCCTTCGGGGAGGGCGGCCACGAAGAACCAGGTGTCGTACCGGCGGGGCTCGAATTCGGGGGTGATCCAGCGCGCCCAGGCGCCGAGCAGGTCCGAGCGGAGCAGCAGGCCGCGCCGGTCGAGGAACTCGGCGAAGCTGAGTTCGTGGGTCACCAGGGCTTGACGGTCGGCCTCCCAGTCGTCGCCGGTGGTGTCGCCGACGACGGTGGTGGCATTGGGGCCCGCGAGGAGGACGCCCGCCTCCTCGTAGGTCTCGCGCACCGCGGCGCAGACGATCGCCTGGGCGGAGGCGGGGTCGGTGCCGAGGCGTTCGGCCCAGGTCTCGCGGGTCGGGCCCGCCCAGCCGAGCCGGGCGTCCTCGGCGTCGCGGGGGTCCACGCCGCCGCCGGGATAGGCGTACGCACCCCCGGCGAAGGCCATGGAGGCGCGTCGGCGCAGCATGTGCACGGAAGGGCCGGTGTCCGCACCGGCCGGGCCGTCACGCAGCAGCATCACGGTCGAGGCCCGCCGCGGCTCGACCGCGGTGAGCTCGCCTGCGGCGAGGGCACGGATGCGGTCCGGCCACTCGGGCGGGTACCACTGACCATTGGGCATGGGCGGATGCTACGGGGTGGCGTGCGGATGTTCGAGGGGGTGTGTGTAGGTGACATCCCTTCGACACGTCCGGAATGTCCGGCGCGTCCGTCACCCTCGGCACGTCCGACGTGCCGAGCCGAGCCAAGCCGGGGGCCCGGGCGGCCCGGGGCTGCCCCAGGTGTCCGAACGGACGTCCGGCATGTCCGTCACGCTCGGCACGTCCAGCGCCTCCCGCACGCTCGGCACATCCCACGTCCCACGTCCCACGTCCCACGCGCCACGTCCCGAGCCGAGCCAAGCCGGGGGCCCGGGCGGCCCGGGGGCTGCCCCAGGTGCCCGAACGGCGAAGGGCCGGCCCCTGGGGGTCGGCCCTCGACGCAAGGAAGGGATGTCGGTCCGTTGCGGAGGAGGTCGGTCGTCCGCGGACGGATGGACTGAGGATCGGGCCCGGAGGATCAGGCCTGGACGAGTTCCACCTGGATCTCGACCTCGACCGGGGCGTCCAGGGGAAGCACTGCGACGCCGACGGCGCTGCGGGCGTGCACGCCCTTGTCGCCGAGGACGGCGCCGAGGAGTTCGCTGGCGCCGTTGATGACGCCGGGCTGCCCGGTGAAGTCGGGGGCGGAGGCCACGAAGCCGACGACCTTCACGACGCGCGCGATGCGGTCCAGGTCACCCACGACGGACTTGACCGCGGCGAGCGCGTTGAGGGCGCAGGTGGCGGCCAGTTCCTTGGCCTCCTCCGCGGTGACCTCGCCGCCGACCTTGCCGGTGACGGGCAGCTTGCCCTCCACCATGGGGAGCTGGCCCGAGGTGTACACGTACGCCCCGGACCGCACGGCGGGCTGGTACGCGGCGAGCGGCGGGACGACCGACGGGAGGGTCAGGCCCAGTTCCGCCAGCTTGGCCTCGACGGCGCTCATGCCTGCTTCTCCCGCTTCAGGTAGGCCACCAGCTGCTCGGGGTTGTTCGGCCCGGGGACGACCTGGACAAGCTCCCAGCCGTCCTCGCCCCAGGTGTCCAGAATCTGCTTGGTCGCGTGCACGAGAAGGGGCACGGTCGCGTATTCCCACTTGGTCATGGGCCCGACTGTAGCCGCTGCCCGCCGCCCCCTCGCGCGGGCTCCTTACGCCGACCACATGCGCGGCCACATGCACGGCCACGCGCACAGCCGCCCGCACAGGTCTTACGCCGACCACATGCGTAGGTCGCGGGCGGACTGGTTAGGCTCGAAGGTGTGAGCAGGCTCCAGGTCGTCAGCGGCAAGGGCGGTACCGGCAAGACCACGGTCGCCGCAGCACTCGCGCTCGCCCTCGCGACGGAGGGCAGGCGCACGCTCCTCGTCGAGGTCGAGGGCAGACAGGGCATCGCGCAGCTCTTCGAGACGGAAGCCTTTCCGTACGAGGAGCGCAAGATCGCCGTGGCGCCCGGTGGCGGGGAGGTGTACGCACTGGCCATCGACGCGGAACGGGCGCTCCTCGACTACCTCCAGATGTTCTACAAGCTGGGCGGCGCGGGCCGGGCACTGAAGAAGCTCGGCGCGATCGACTTCGCGACGACCATCGCGCCGGGGGTACGGGACGTGCTCCTGACCGGCAAGGCGTGCGAGGCGGTGCGCCGCAAGAACAAGCAGGGCGCGTACGCGTACGACTACGTCGTGATGGACGCTCCGCCCACCGGGCGCATCACCCGCTTCCTGAACGTGAACGACGAGGTGGCGGGCCTGGCGAAGATCGGCCCGATACACAATCAGGCGCAGGCCGTCATGCGGGTCCTCAAGTCCCCTGAAACGGCAGTGCACTTGGTGACCCTCCTGGAGGAGATGCCCGTCCAGGAGACGGTCGACGGGATCGCCGAGCTGCGCGGGGCCGAGCTGCCGGTCGGCAAGGTGATCGTGAACATGGTCCGCCCGCACGTCCTGGACGAGGCTGCGGTCCGCGCGGTCACCGGCGACCGGCGCAAGGAGGTCGCCAGGACGCTGACGCGGGCCGGGGTCTCCGGCTCGGCGAAACTGGTGACACCGCTCCTGGAGCAGGCCGCCGAGCACGCCGAGCGGGTGGAGCTGGAGCGTGAACAGCGCGCGGTTCTGGGCACGTTGGGACTTACCACGCACGAACTGCCGTTGATCGGCGAGGGAATGGACCTGGCCGGGCTCTACCGCCTGGCTTCGGAACTGCGCAAGCTCGGGGTGGGTGAGTGACGTTGGACGCGGCCGGGACACTGGCGATCGATCCGCTGCTCGACGATGCGGGCACCCGCATCATCGTGTGCTGCGGGTCGGGCGGAGTCGGAAAGACAACTACCGCCGCCGCACTGGGAGTTCGGGCGGCCGAGCGGGGCCGCAAGGTCGTGGTGCTCACCATCGACCCGGCCCGCAGGCTCGCCCAGTCCATGGGCATCGACTCGCTCGACAACACCCCGCGCCGGGTCAAGGACGTCGAGGGTGACGGCGAACTGCACGCCATGATGCTCGACATGAAGCGGACCTTCGACGAGATCGTCGAGGCGCACGCGGACCCCGAGCGGGCCAAGGCGATCCTGACGAATCCGTTCTACCAGTCCCTGTCGGCCGGCTTCGCGGGCACGCAGGAGTACATGGCGATGGAGAAGCTGGGGCAGCTGCGGGCCAGGGACGAGTGGGACCTGATCGTGGTGGACACCCCGCCGTCGCGGTCCGCGCTCGATTTCCTGGACGCGCCCAAGCGGCTCGGTTCGTTCCTGGACGGCAAGTTCATCAAGCTCCTCATGGCGCCCGCGAAGATGGGCGGCCGGGCCGGGATGAAGTTCCTCAACGTCGGCATGTCGATGATGACCGGCACGCTCGGCAAGCTGCTCGGCGGACCGTTCCTGCACGACGTGCAGACCTTCGTGGCGGCCATGGACACGATGTTCGGCGGGTTCCGGACCAGGGCGGACGCCACCTACCGGCTGTTGCAGGCACCCGGTACGGCGTTCCTCGTCGTCGCCGCGCCCGAGCGGGACGCGCTGCGCGAGGCCGCGTACTTCGTGGAGCGCCTGGCCGCCGACGACATGCCGCTCGCCGGGCTCGTACTGAACCGCGTGCACGGCAGCGCGGCGGCCCGGCTCTCGGCCGAGCGCGCCCTGGCCGCCGCGGAGAGCCTGGAGGAGACACCGGAGGAGACCCCGGACACGGCGGATCACCCGACCCGAAGCCCCGCGGCGAACGCGGCAGAAATGCCTGCCGAAAATCTTGACGAACGCGGCATTGTGGATCAGGAGGCCGGGAAGGCTGATGGTCGTGGCGCCGGCGTTCCCTCTCCCGAAGCCGCCAAGACCGCCAAGGCCGTCGAAACCGCGGAAGTCGCCCCAGAAGCCGCAGCAGTCGCAGAAGCCCCCGGCCCCTCCGAGGCCGCCGCAACCGGCGGGACCACCGGAGCCACCGGAACCGCCGAAGATCCCGAAGACGAAGATCCCGAAGGCACTGCCGGTGCCGCCGAGCCCGCGAACCATGCCCTGACGGGGGCCGATTCCGTATCGGCGGACGATTCCGTCGAGCGGCTGACCGCAGGATTGCTGCGGCTGCATGCCGAGCGGATGCAGGTGCTCGCGCGTGAACAGCGGACGCGCGCCCGTTTCGCCGCACTTCACCCCGAGGTCAAAGTCGCCGAAGTGGCCGCCCTGCCGGGCGATGTGCACGACCTCGCGGGTCTCCGGACCATCGGGGACCGGCTCGCGGCCGGTGGATCTCCGGCCGGAGCTGCCTGAGTCCCCGGCTCCGTCAGCCCACTGCCGCGTACGCCTCGTCTCCGAAGGAATGCGGGTAGTCGTAGTCCGCGTCCTCCTCCGCGCACACGGGCAGGATTCCCGTGCTGCGCTCGTACTCGGTGCGCGCGGTCTCCAAGAGGCGGTGCCACGAGGTGACGGTGGGGCGCCTGCGCAAAAGGGCGCGTCGCTCCCGTTCCGTCATGCCGCCCCACACGCCGAACTCGACACGATTGTCGAGCGCGTCGGCCAGGCACTCGGTCCGCACCGGGCAACCGGTGCACACCGCCTTGGCCCTGTTCTGCGCTGCACCCTGTACAAACAGTTCGTCCGGATCGGTAGTGCGGCAGGCTGCCTGCGCACTCCAGTCGGTTACCCAGCCCATGCCGGCGCCGTCCTCTCCCGAATCGAGGCTCCCCCACGGCGGCAGAGGCATATTCACCGCTGCCAGTTGAGGACGTTACGGAAGGTGGGCACAGCGCAACACCCCCGTCGGGCCCAATCTTGAATGGCCCGAACGGACTATGCGTACGCGGCAGATCACCCAACGGAGTGAGCGGAGGACATGCGTGACGAATCCGAAATAATGGGACGTATCAGCTGAGGCGCAACGGACACGAGATGACGCATGAGGCGCAATCGGACATCAACTGGGCTGGTTCCCGCCGGATTCGGGGACGGCGGATCACTTCCACACGCGGCCGGGGTCTTGATGCGCAGCCGCACTGCTGTGACAGTTGAGAGCAGCTTAGGCCAGAGCCTTCACCTGTGTCCGGCGATTGAGAACGTAGGCTGCCCTCCATGGCAATGAAGCGATCGGGCGGAGGCCTGACCGGGACCCAGCAGGCGGCCAAGTTCCTCGGCGTGAGTGTGTTGGCGGGGGCGGTGCTCGCCGGGATCGCCCTGCCGGCGGCCGGCGCCCTGGGGCTCGCGGCCAAGGGCACGGTCGAGGGGTTCGACGAGATCCCGGCCAACCTGAAGACCCCGCCGCTGAGCCAGCGCACCACGATCCTGGACAACAAGGGCGGCACGATCGCCCAGGTGTACTCGCGCGACCGCACCGTGGTGCCGCTCGCCGACATCTCCCCGTACATGCAGAAGGCGATCGTCGCGATCGAGGACTCGCGCTTCTACGAGCACGGCGCGATCGACGCCAAGGGCGTCCTGCGCGCGCTGAACAAGAACGCGACCAGCGGCGGTGTGGCCCAGGGCGCGTCCACGCTCACCCAGCAGTACGTGAAGAACGTCTTCGTGGAGGAGGCCGGCGATGACCCCGACAAGGTCGCCGAGGCCACCCAGCAGACGATCGGCCGCAAGGTCAAGGAGCTGAAGTACGCGATCCAGGTCGAGGAGGAGCTCGGCAAGAAGAAGATCCTGGAGAACTACCTCAACATCACGTTCTTCGGGCAGCAGGCGTACGGCATCGAGGCCGCCGCCAAGCGCTACTTCTCCAAGTCGGCCAAGGACCTCACCCTGGACGAGTCGGCGATGCTGGCCGGCATCGTGCAGTCGCCCAGCCGGTACGACCCCGTCAACGATGCCCAGGAGTCCAAGAAGCGCCGCAACACGGTGCTCCAGCGGATGGCCGACATGAAGGACATCTCGCAGGGCGAGGCCGACAAGGCCAAGGAAGAGCCGATCAAGCTCAATGTGAGCCGGCCCAAGAACGGCTGCATCACCGCCGTCGAGGGCGCGGGCTTCTTCTGCGACTACGTGCGCGAGGTCTTCCTGTCCGACCCGGTCTTCGGCAAGACGAAGGAGGAGCGGGCCAAGCTCTGGAACCAGGGCGGGCTCACCGTCCAGACCACGCTCGACCCGCAGGCCCAGAAGTCGACGCAGGAATCGATCAAGTCGCACGTCTACCAGAAGGACTCGGTCGCGACGGCCGTCACGCTGGTCCAGCCCGGCAGCGGCAAGATCCTCGCGATGGGCCAGTCGAGGCCGTACGGCTTCGGGGACACCGAGACGCAGATCAACTTCTCGGTCAACCGCCAGATGGGCGGCTCCAATTTCGGCTTCCCGGTCGGCTCGACGTTCAAGCCGTTCCTGGCCGCGGCCGCGATCGAGGGCGGCAAGCCGCCGACGCAGCAGTACTCCGCGCCGTACGAGATGGACTACCCGAACGTCCAGACGTGCAACAGCGGCAAGCCGTGGGTCAACGACGGCAAGCCCCAGCCGTATCACCTGGAGAACGAGAACGAGTCCGAGGTCGGTCCGTTCTCGCTCAAGGAGGCGATGGCCAAGTCGGTCAACACGTACTTCGTGCAGATGCTCGGCGACATCGGCATGTGCCCCGTCTCCCAGATGGCGGACAAGCTGAAGGTCATCCAGGGCAACGGCGAGAAGCTCCCCATGGTGCCCTCGGCACTGACGCTCGGTTCCACCGGTATGTCGCCGCTGACGATGGCCTCCGCGTACGCGGCCTTCGCCAACCGGGGCACGTACTGCACGCCGATCGCCATCGAGTCCATCAAGAAGGTGGACGGCTCGCCGCTGCCGGTGCCGAAGTCCGCCTGCTCGCAGGCGATGTCGCAGAACACCGCGGACAGCATCAACACGCTGCTGCGCGGCGTGGTCGACTCCGGTACGGGTGCCGAGGCCGGCCTCAAGGACCGTGACAACGCGGGCAAGACGGGTACCACCGACGGCCGCAAGAACGCCTGGTTCGTCGGCTACACCTCGAACCTGTCGGCCGCGGTCTGGGTCGGCAGCCCCTCCCAGCGGGTCGAGATGAACAACATCACCATCGGCGGCCAGTTCGTGGAGCAGGTCTACGGTGGCCAGGTCCCCGGCCCCATCTGGCGGGACGCCGTGACCGGCGCGCTGCAGGGGCAGAACTCGGCGCCGTTCGTCAACGTCAACATCCCCGACAACGGCGGCCAGAAGCCGGGCGGCGACCCGGCCACGACGGCCGGCGCGCAGGGCAACAACGGCGACAAGAGCAAGAACAAGGGCAAGCACAAGCCGAAGCCGGGCGGCGACAACAAGCCTCCGGGCCGCGGCGGCCAGGACCCCTTCCCCGGCATCTCCCTCCCGCCCGGCGTGGTGGGCGGGGACTCGGGCGGCTGGCCGCAGTAGCGGTGTCGCGGTACCGGTGACGGACCCGTGCCGACCGCACGGGAAACGGACACCCGCCGATCCGCACAGGAAAGGGGCGCCCCGGGAAGCGATTCCCGGGGCGCCCCTTTCCGTACGTGTGCTCCGGGCCGGGTCGGCCCGTAGGTGCTCCGGCTCAGCCGGCCAGGCGCTGCTTCACCGCGGCGGCGACGCGGCCGCCGTCGGCGAGGCCGGCCACCTTCGGGTTCACGATCTTCATGACGGCGCCCATCGCGCGCGGCCCCTCGGCACCGGCGGCCTTCGCCTCGTCGACGGCGGCGGCGACGATGGCCGCGAGCTCGTCGTCGGAGAGCTGCTTGGGCAGGTACGCGTCGAGGATCTCGCCCTCGGCCAGCTCACGGGCGGCGGACTCGGCACGGCCGCCCTTGTCGAAGGCCTCGGCCGCCTCGCGGCGCTTCTTCGCCTCCTTGGCGATCACCTTGAGGACCTCGTCGTCGGAGAGCTCACGCGCGGCCGTGCCGGCGACCTCTTCCTTGGCGACGGCGGTGAGGGTCAGCCGGAGCGTGGACGAGCGGAGTTCGTCGCGCGCCTTCATGGCGGTGGTGAGGTCGTCCTTGAGTCGGGCCTTGAGCGTGGTCATGTCCCCAGTGTGTCAGGTGCCGTGGGCTGCCCGCCCGCCGATTAATGCCGCCGCCGCCCGGTCTGCGACGATGGACGCATGCGCGCGCGATACGGAATTCCCTTGGGTGTCACGGCGGTCGGGGCCGCCGGTCTCGCCTATGCGGCCGGCTTCGAGGTGAGATCGTTCCGGCTGCGCCGGGTGACGGTGCCGGTGCTGCCGCCGGGGGCGCGCCCGCTGCGCGTGCTCCAGGTCTCGGACATCCACATGGTGTCCGGCCAGCGGAAGAAGCGGGCGTGGCTGCAGTCGCTCGCGGGCCTGCGCCCCGACTTCGTGGTGAACACCGGGGACAACCTGTCCGACCCGGAGGGCGTCCCCGAGGCGCTCGACGCCCTCGGCCCGCTGATGGAGTTCCCCGGCGTCTACGTCTTCGGCTCGAACGACTACTACGGCCCGAAGCTGCGCAACCCGGCCCGGTACCTGTTCGAGAAGGCGCAGGGCAAGCACGGCCTCAACGGCAACGCGCCGGCCGTCGGCGTCGTGCACAACCCGTGGGAGGACCTGCGGGACGCCTTCGACTCGGCGGGCTGGGTGAACCTGAGCAACGCCCGGGGCCGCCTCAAGCTCGACGGGATGGAGCTGGCCTTCACCGGCCTGGACGACCCGCACATCAAGCGCGACCGGTACGAGCGGGTGGCCGGCGGCCCCGAGACGGGCGCGGACCTGTCGATCGCGGTGGTCCACGCGCCCTATCTGCGCTCCCTGGAGTCGTTCACGGCGGACGGCTATCCGCTGATCCTGGCCGGCCACACCCACGGCGGCCAGCTCTGCATCCCCTTCTACGGCGCCCTGGTCACCAACTGCGACCTGGACACGGACCGCGTGAAGGGCCTGTCCACGCACGAGGCCGAGGGCAACCGCGCCTACCTCCACGTCTCGGCGGGCTGCGGCACCAACCGCTACACCCCGGTCCGCTTCGCCTGCCCGCCGGAGGCCACGCTCCTGACGCTGGTGGGGCGGCGGTAGGG
This sequence comes from Streptomyces xanthochromogenes, assembly GCF_014650455.1. Classification (GTDB taxonomy): domain Bacteria; phylum Actinomycetota; class Actinomycetes; order Streptomycetales; family Streptomycetaceae; genus Streptomyces; species Streptomyces xanthochromogenes. Next base: position 508,565 of record NZ_BMUZ01000005.1, read on the forward strand.
CGCTGATGGGACGGCGTGGGGCGCCGGCCCGGGGTGCCCGCCCTGCCCGCCTCCCCCTGTACCGGCGGGCCCGGGGGCGACCCCCTACCGTGAACGCATGCGGTACGACCGGATTCCCTCTCATTCGCCCCGTACATCCCCTGCGTCCGGCTCCTCGCGGGACACGACCCTGCCGGGCGGCGCGGGCACGGCGGACGCGCCCGCCTCCGCCGTGCTGCCGACCGTCCGCCGCCCGTACGCGGCGGCCTTCCGCGCGCTGATCTGCGCGGCGGCGGTGACCGGCATCGTGATCGACCTGGCGGTGGGCAGCCCACCGCGCGTCCTGAGCTACTTCACGGTCCAGTCGAACCTGCTGGTGGCCGTCGCCTTCGGCTGGTCGGCGGTGCGCGCCTGGCGGGGCCGGCCCCCGCTCCCGGCCCGGGTCACCGGGGGCGTGCTCCTCTACATCTCGATCACCGGCCTGGTCTTCCACCTGGTCCTCGCGAACAGCTCCAGCGGCTTCTCGATGACGGGCGACCAAGCGGTCGCCGTGACCGGCTGGCGCACGGTCTCCAACCAGCTCCTGCACACGGTCACACCGCTCGCCGCGGCCCTGGACTGGCTGCTCCTGACCCGCCCCGGCGGCCTGCGCCCGCGCCACGCCGCGCAGTGGCTCCTGTATCCGCTGGCCTACTTCGCGTTCGCCCTGATCCGGGGCGCCCTGCTGTCCCCCGGCACCACCGCCCGCTACCCGTACCCCTTCCTGGACGTCGCCCAGCACGGCTATGCCGGCGTGCTGACCAACGCCGTGGTCTTCGGCCTCGCCTTCTACGCCCTGGCCCTGACGATCACCGGCCTGGACCACGTCCGCCCCTGCCTGCGGGGCCCCCAAAACCGGATTTCGTCTCCGGGCGCCAGTGGGCTAAAGTAAACGACGTCGCCGCGACAAGCGGAGACAATCGGGGTGTAGCGCAGCTTGGCAGCGCGCTTCGTTCGGGACGAAGAGGTCGTGGGTTCAAATCCCGCCACCCCGACAGCCGCAAGAACACATCGGGCCCGGTTCTCCTTCACGGAGAACCGGGCCCGATGTGCGTTCCGGAACCGCCGGGAAGTGATCCGGGACGCCCGCCGGTCGCGCCGTGGGTGACAGCCGCGATGCGCACCACCCGGAGCAAGGCGGCGCAGGACAGGCGTCGTTCGCCGGGGCGGTGGGGCTGCTGTTTCTCCGGCGGCCGGCCGGGGGTCCGGCTCGTCAGCCGGGCCGGTGGGGGCTGTCGCTGAGGATGCCGGGCAGGACGATGTCCAGGACGCGCTGCAGCTCGACCCCCAGGTCGACGTCCTTCGCGTCGCTGCGGCACAGCCGGAACAGCGCCCCCAGGTAGGCGTCGCGCAGGAGATGCCCCACCTGCATGGGTTCCGTGTCGGCGCGGATCTGGCCCCTCGCGACGCCGGTCCGGATGACGTCCGCGAACACCTCGGCGGTGTAGGGGTGTTCGCTGATCGGCAGGCCCGCGCGGACCCAGCACATGAGCATGACCTGGTTGAGCTCCGCCGCCTCCCCGTCGTTGATGTCGACGAGCGCGGTCATGCACCGCCCCAGGGTCCTGCTCACGTCCGCTTCCGTGAGCACCTCCTGTTGCAGCTTGTCCTCCAGCCGTTCTCTGCGCTGGTTGCTCCAGGTGGTGATGAGCTCTTCCTTGTGCTGGAAGTGGTTGAAGAACGTACCCCGCGCGACATCGGCACGCTCGGTGATGTCGTCGATCGTGGTCTGCTCGAAACCCTTCTCGGCGAAGAGGCTCAGGGCGGCGGAGAAGATGCGTCCCCTCATCCGCTGCTTGTTGCGTTCCCGGCGGCTCGTCGCTACAAGTGTGACGGAGCTTTCGTCGGCCATGCGTTCTCCTGTGGCGAGGGTGTCGATTCTTGAAGCCCTGCTCCACGGATGGGGGGCTCTTCGACCACCGACTCGGCGCCCGTACAAGCCCGCGGAGGGCTGGGGCGGCCCTTGCGTATTTATACTCGGGTTTAAATTTAGAGTAACATACCATCTTAATGTTTTGTTGAGGTCCAGGCCCGGCCGACCGGGAATAGTCGGCTCCCCGCACCGCAGCGCCGGACCCGCCGCGGCCGGGGCGGAAGGCGACAACCGCATGTCGGCCCCCGCCCGGTCGGGCGCGGTGCCATGGTCATCGACCAGGGCGGGCGGACCGCGGCGGCATGTGCGGCGCCCGGCGCCGTGTCCGAATGGCGGCCGCCGCTGCCCTCGTCGACCGGCGCCCGGGTCGGCGTCCCGCACCCGTGCGGCCGGAAGTCGCGCCGACTCGGCTCACTGCCGGTCGAGTTGAGCGTGCCGTGCCGGACCGAACGGCATGGCTCGGCCCGCGCTCGCGGCCCCGGTCCCCTCGGGCGTCAGGTAGAACGGCCCACCCGGGCGGGACCGGTCGCCCCCACCCATGGTGAGAGCGGGCCCCTGCCGCGGCAGGGGCCCGTCGGTGGCGGGTGCGGGGACGGCACCGATGCGGGACGGTCCGGAAGCGGGATCGTGCGGATGCGGGACCGTGCGGGTGGGGAGGGGCAGGGCGTCAGTGGGACGCGCCCGCGCCCTTCGGAGCCGCGTCCCGGATCAGGCACGTCAGGCGGGAGGTGCAGACACGGCGGTCCTGGTCGTCGGTGATGACGACCTCGTACGTCGCCATGGTGCGGCCGCGGTGGACCGGAGTCGCCGTGCCCGTGACGATGCCCGAGCGCAGGCCCCTGTGGTGGGTGCAGTTCAGCTCGACACCGACCGCCACCTTCGCGGGGCCCGCGTACAGCGTCGCGCCGATCGAACCGAGGTGTTCGGCCAGGACCGCCGAGGCGCCGCCGTGCAGGAGGCCGTAGGGCTGCGTGTTGCCCTCGACCGGAAGCGTGCCGACGACGAGGTCGGAAGAGGCTTCGATGAGCTCCACGCCCATGCGGTTGCCGAGGTGGCCGCCGGCGAACATCGACTCCAGGTCGACGCCCGCGTCGGCGAAACGGCTGAGGACCTCAGGCTGGATCTTCGCCCCCGCGCGCGGCGGGGTCTGCGTCTGGGTCTGCTCACCCATGAGTGCGGCTCCGATCGGGTCGAGAGTCGAGAAGGATCGCTCGTTGAATGGAACTCTTGCACCAACTGTTCGGCGTAACACGGTGATCGGCGTCTCGCGGCGGGACGTCGACTGCCCTGACGCTCCGTCATCTTGGGGGAGTGGCAGGGATGTTGCCCTGCCACTCCCCGTTACGGCTACTTCGTGGCTGCGACCGCGGGGCTGTCGCTGACGATGCTGGGCAGAATGAATGCCACGATGCCCTGCAGTTCCGCGGCCAGGCCTTCGGCCTTCAGGTCTCCGCGACACCATCGGAACAGCGCCCCCAAGTAGGCGTCGCGCAGCAGGTATCCGACCTGCACGGGATCCACGTCGGACCTGATCCTGCCTTCCGCCAAGCCGGTCCGAATCACGTTGGCGAAGACCTCGGCCGTGCGTGGCGGTTCGGTGATCGGCAGGCCCGCTCTCACCCACGAGGTGAGCATGACCCGGTTGAGCCCCGGTTCCTCCTCCTCGTTGACCTCGACGAGTGCCGCCATGCACCGTCCGAGGGTGACGGACAGGTCGTCGTTCTCGAACGTCCCCTGCCGCAATTTTTCCTCGAATCGCGATAGGCGTTGACTGCTCCAGGTGGTGACGAGCTCTTCCTTGTGCTGGAAGTGGTTGAAGAACGTGCCGCGCGCGACGTCGGCGCGCTCCGTGATGTCGTCGACCTTCGTCTGCTCGAAGCCCTTCTCGGCGAACAGACTCAGGGCAGCGGAGAAGATGCGTGCCCTCATCCGCTGCTTGTTGCGTTCGCGGCGGCCCGTGGCAACGGGCGCGGCAGGGGATTCAGCAGACATACGTTCTCCAGCGACAAGGGAGGGGACCTTGTAACCATGTGGCGCGGCCCGTACGGCTGGGCCTGGTTCTCCTCTACAGTTTTATACCAGAATTTAACTTTGATGCAAAGTATTCGTTTACATCTTGGTCGCCGCCACCAGTTGGCCGATGCTCTCCCGGCCGAGCAGGCGCCCCACGGGCAGGTCGATTCCCATGGCGTTCCGTATCCGCTGGCGCAGCCTGACGGCCGTGATGGAGTCGAGGCCGAGCTCGCGCAACGGGCGTCGGCGGTCGATGCGTTCGGGCCGCATGCCGAGGAGCGCCGCGGCATGTGTCAGAACGGCCGCCTCACCGTCGGCGGCCGGCTCGGGCGCGGATTCGGGCGCGGATTCGGGTACGGGTACGGGTCCGGGCAGGTCCGCCACGGCCGGATGTGCCGGCCCGGTCGCCCCCGCCGCCCCGGCCCGCTGCCGCGGCGGGGTGTCGCGGGCTTCCGCCGCGCCGGGTGAGCCGGTCACCTGCAGGAGTTGGACCCCGTGCAGCTCCGCCAGTACGCGTTCCCCGTCGTCCGCGTGGATCACGACGTCCGCGCGGACGATGGAATCCCAGGAATCCGTGCCGTCCTGCGCCACCGGCCGGAGCACGGCCGAGCTCCACACCGGCCCCGTCAGGTCGGCCGAATCGCCGTGCACCTCCACGGAGTCGAGGCCGACGGGCAGATACGTGTAGCTCGTGCCGTCCGGTCCGCTGCGGGGCAGCACCGCGAGCAGCGGCTGCAGCGGTATCTCCCACGCCCCGGCGTGTCCGGGTTCCGGCAGACGCATCCGGGCGACCGCACGCCCCGCCCGGCGCCAGAGCCGGCCGACGCCCGCGAGGTCGCCGGGGACCTCGTACCCGTACCCCCGGAGCTCGTCGTAGAAGTCCGGTCCCGGCAGGTACTCGGTGCAGTGCGCGAGCAGCGCGTCCAGGCTCTCGGTCGTCCCGCCGCCCTGGAGCGGGGCCGAAGTGACGCGGGCCGTAAGGCAGTTACGGGCCGGCTCGCCGGTCGACCCCGGGGCAACGACCTGGACCGTCACGAGGTGGTCGGCGCCCTGGGGGCGCAGCTTGACCCGCACGGAGGCCCCGAGTGCCTGCCTGCGGTCGATGAGTTTCCCGGTCAGCGCGATGTCCTCGATGCGGTGCTCTCCGCCGAGTTCGGAACGCACCGCGCTGAGCACGGCGTCCACGTACAGCATCGGCGGCACGACCGCCCTGCCGCGGAACGAGAGCCCCAACCCCTCGACGCCCAGCGGCCGTTCGTAGGTGAAACCGGTGGCCGTCGGCGGGGCAGCCGGTTCCCGCAGGTGCTCGTTGTCCCAGGGGTACCGGGGCAGTGGTACGGGGCGTGCCGCGTCCCGGAACCACCGGGAGAAGTCGATGGCGGCGCCGGCGGCGTGGAGGCGCCCGGCCGCGCGGGCGAGCTCGACACCCTCGTCCTCCTTGCGGTGCAGGGAGGCGACGGTGAGGAAGCGGACACCGATCGCGTCCAGGGTCTCCTCCACGGCCGAGGTCAGCAGCGGGTGCGGGCTGATCTCCAGGAAGACGCTCTCCTCCTGTTTCGCCAGCTGCGACACCGCGCCGGCGAAGCGCACGGGACGCCGCAGGTTGTCCATCCAGTACCGCGCGTCGAGGGCCGTCCCGGGGACGGACTCGGCGCGCACGGTGGAGTAGAGCGGCAGCGACGTCTCGCGCGGCCCGATGTCGGCCAGGGCGTCGAGGAGTTCGGACCGCAGCGCGTCCATGTCGGGAGAGTGGGAGGCCACGCTGACGTTCACGAACCGGGCCAGTCGGCCGCGCTCCGCCATGCCTTCGGCGAGCCTGCCCAGGCTTTCCGGGTCTCCGGCGAGGACGGTGGAGTGCGGCGAGTTCTCCACCGCGACGCACACGTCGGGATACCGGGCGGCGACCAGATCGGCCTCGTCCGGCGACAGGTCGGTGGCCAGCATGCGGCCCCGGCCGCCGAGCCGGCGCATCAGCCGGCTGCGCCGGCAGATGACCGCGGCCGCGTCGCGCACCGGCAGCGCGCCGGCGATCACGGCGGCGGCCGTCTCGCCCATGCTGTGCCCGATGCACGCGGAGGGGCTGACACCGAGGTCCTGCCAGAGGGCGGCCAGCGACACCTCCATCGCCCACAGCGCCGGCTGGACCACGTCGATCTCGGTGGGGAACTCCTCCTGCTCGCGCCGCAGTAAGGCGATGACGGACCAGCCCAGTTCCGCCTGGATCGCGGCATCGCACTCGGCCATGCGCTCACGGAAGGCGGGGAAGGCGTCGAGCAGCCTGCGCCCCATGCCCGGCCACTGCGCTCCCTGCCCCGGGAAGACGAACACCGTCTGGCGCTCCGCGCCGAAACCGGCCTCGCCGCGTCCGCCGTCGGCGATCTCCTCGCCCGCGGCCAGCGCCGCCAGCCGGCCGGCGATCTCCTCGTGGCTGGTGCCGATCACCCACATCCGGTAGGGATGGTGGTCGCGGCGCAGGGCGGCCGCGGCGCAGATGTCGTGCAGGGGCTCCTCGTGGCCCGCGCCACCGGGCCGCAGATGGCGGGCGTAGGACGCCGCGAGCCGTTCCAGGGAGCGCTGCGAACGGGCGCTGATCACCAGCAGCTCGGGGCGCCCGTCCGCGACGACGGGAGCGGGCTCCGAGCCGGGGCCCTCGGGGTGCCTGCCCACGACGACATGGGCGTTGGTTCCCGACAGGCCGAAGGAGCTGACCCCGAGGTACGTCCCGTCGCGGTCTTCGAGGGGTTCGTTCTCGGTGACCACGTGGACGGGGGAGTTCGGGCCGGCGAGCAGCGCGTGCGGGCTGTTCAGGTGGAGCGAGGCGGGGATCACGCCGTTGCGGGCGATCAGGACGGTCTTGATCAGTCCCGCGATGCCGGCGGCCGCCTCCGCGTGGCCGATGTTGCTCTTCACCGACCCGGTCCGCAGCGGCCGGTCCGGGTCGCGCTCCGAGCCCATCACCGCTGCCAGCGCGGCCAGTTCGACGGCGTCCCCGACGGAGGTGCCGGTGCCGTGCGCCTCCACGTAGGCGAGGTCGGCCGGGGTGATCCCCGAGCTGCGGCAGGCCTCGCGGAGCATGTCGACCTGGCCCGAGACGGAGGGCTTGACCAGCAGCCCGCTGCTGCGTCCGTCGTTGTTCACCGCGCTGCCGGCGAGCACCGCAAGGACCGGGTCGCCGTCGCGCCGGGCGTCCGCGAGGCGCTTGAGCAGGACGACGCCGACGCCGTCACTGCGGACGAACCCGTCGGCGTCGGCGTCGGCGAACGCACAGCGCCCCTCCGGGGAGAGCATGTCCGCCTGCGAGTAGGCGATGGAGTCCCGAGGTGAGAGGACCACGTTGGCGCCGCCGACGACGGCGAGGTCGCTCTCCCCGGTGAGCAGGCTCTGCCGGGCCAGGTGCACCGCCACCAGGGACGAGGAGCAGGCGGTGTCGAGGACGACGCTGGGGCCGCGCAGGTCCAGGGCGTACGAGATGCGTCCCGAGGCCATGGCCCGCAGCTGGCTGCTGATGGTGAACCGGATGTCCTGCTCGGTCAACGGCCTCGGCTCGTCGCCGTATTCGGCGGTCGCCTGGCCGACGAAGACACCGGTCCGGCTGCCGGCCAGGGCGGAGGGGCGGATGCCCGCGTCCTCCAGCGCCTCCCACACGACTTGGAGCAGGACGCGGTGCTGTGGGTCGATGGCGCGGGCCTCGGCCGGCGAGATGCCGAAGAAGCCGGGGTCGAAGGCGAAGGGATCGGCGATGAACCCGCCTTTCGCCGATACCGACTTGCCCGGGGTGGCCGCGTGGGGAGCGTGGTACGCGGCCGCGTCGTACCGGTCGGCGGGAATCGCCGTGACGCTGTCGGCATTGCCGATCAGCCGCTCCCAGAACTCGTCGACGTTCGCGGCGCCCGGCAACCTGCATCCCAGGCCGATGACGGCGATCGAGCGATCGGACGCTACTTCAGGCTGATCCATGTGGCGTGCCTGCCTTCCCCGTGAGCGAAGCATCGGTGCTGCACAAGTGATAGTCGTCCAATCATTGATGCGAGGTCAAGATTGGACCGACGCCGCCTACTTGCATCGCTGGCCACCCGATACGCCCCCACCTGCACCGCACGCCAATTTGCCCCGTGGGCGTCAACTCCCGTTCCCGGTACGGGCAGTCCGCTTACTTGGCTTGCAGTTAAAAGTGATACTTGCATCTAACCTCGACTCGTGGTCCCATCTTGTCCGGCAGTTGACCAATCTCGAGGAGGCACCACATGCCGAGTGCGGGGATACGGATCAGCGGCGGCGATGCCGACGTCGCGTACGGCATCGACGGCATCGGCCCGGCCCTGCTGCTGGTGCACGGCACCGGCACGCGCGGCGACGCCTGGGCCCAGCAAGTCGATGCGCTCAAGGGCCGGTTCACCGTCGTCACCCCGGACCTGTCCGGTTCCGGCGGGACGGTCGACCACGGCGGGCCGCTCACCCTGGACGACCTGGTCGCCGAGGTGCTGGCGGTGGCCGACCACGCCGGCCTCGACACCTTCCACCTCGCCGGTCACTCCCTCGGCGCGGTGGTGGCGCTCCGCCTCGCCGCCGAGCACCCCGAGCGCGTGCGCTCGGTCGTCTCGCACGCCGGCTGGGCGTACACCGACGAGCGGATGACGACCGACTTCCGGTACTGCCTCGATCTGCTGCGCACCGACGCGGAGTTGGGGACCTCGCTCGTCCCGCAGATGTTCCCCCTGGCCACGCTCGGCCCCCGGTACTGGGCGGCGACGGACGAGGCGTCGCACCAGAAGCTGGTCCAGCAGATCGCGGAGAACGCCCAGCCAGGCACGGCCCGGCAGTTCGAGGTCGGCCTCACCGTCGACCTGCGTCCGCTGCTCGGCCGCATAGCCGCGCCGACGCTGGTGTTCGCCAGCGAACACGACCGCGTCTGCGGAGCGAACCAGCAGCAGCTGCTGCGCGAAGAGATCCCCGGTGCGGCCTACGCCGAGATCGACGCGGGCCACAACGCGCTGGCGGAAGACCCCCAGGGGTTCGCCGCGGTGCTCGGCTCGTTCCTCGCCCAACACGCCGGCGCCTGAGCACGGCACCCGCGGAACCCGGCCCCCCGGCCCACGCAACACACCGAACGTTGGAGGAAGTTCATGTCCGTTTGGCTGATCACCGGCAGCTCCCGTGGCCTTGGCCTGCACATCGCCCGGGAGGCGCTGGCCGCCGGGAATCAGGTCGTCGCGACGGCCCGCGACGCTGAGGTCGTGCGCGCCGCGCTCGGCAAGGACGGCGGTGAGCTGCTGTGCCTGCCGCTCGACGTGACCGACGAGCAGCAGGCCCGGGAAGTGGCGCAGGCCGCCGTCGAGCGCTTCGGCCGGATCGACGTCCTGGTGAACAACGCCGGCCGGGGCCTGCTCGGAGCCGTGGAAGAGGCCTCGGACGCCGAGGCCCGCGCGGTCTTCGACATCAACGTCTTCGGTCTGCTCGCCGTCACCCGGGCGGTGCTGCCGCACCTGCGCCGCGAGCGCGCCGGCCGGATCTTCAACATCAGCTCCGTCGGCGGCTTCACCGCCGGCTCGGGCTGGGGCATCTACAACAGCACCAAGTTCGCCGTCGAGGGCCTCAGCGAGGCCCTGCGCGCCGACCTCGCCCCGCTCGGCATCCACGTCACCATCGTCGAACCCGGCGTGTTCCGGACCGACTTCCTGGACGACTCCTCGCTGCACAGCACCACGTCGATCGAGGACTACGCGGGCACCGTCGGCAAGACCCGCCAGTGGGCGCTGGACAACAACCACCAGCAGCCCGGCGACCCGGTCAAGGCCGCCCGGGCGATCGTGACCGTGGCCGGGGCGGACGCTCCCCCGATGCGCCTGCCGCTCGGCGCGGACTGCGTCGCCCGCGTCGAAAGCAAGCTCGAGACCGTCGCCAAGGAGGTCGAAGCCTGGCGCGAGCTCGCGCTGGACACGGCCATCTGATCAACCGTCCCCGGAAAGGAATACTCCGATGTCCTCGGTGAGTTCGGCCGGGCGGGTGGACCCGCGGGTGTGGCTGCTCGCGCTCGGAACATTCGCAACCGGCACCGACCTGTTCATCGTCTCCGGACTGCTGCCGGCAGTGGGACGGGACCTGCACCTCTCGACGGCGCTCGCGGGCCAGACCTCCACCGCGTTCGCCGCCGCGTACGCGGTGGGAGCGCCGATCCTGGCCGGACTCACCGCCAAATTCCGCCGCAAGCCGCTGCTCATCTCGGTCATGCTGGTCTTCGGCCTCGGCAACGCCCTGTCGGCCTTTTCGGCCAACTTCACCGTGCTGCTGATCAGCCGGGTGATCACCGGCGCGGGCGCCGCCCTGTACTCGGCGAACGCCTCCGCGGTCGCCGCCCGCATCAGCCCGCCCGAGGTGCGTGGCCGGGCCCTTGCCATCGTCTACGCGGGCATGACCAGCGCCATCGCCTTCGGTGTGCCGATCGGCAACTGGATCGGCGAACTCGCCTCCTGGCGCTGGGCGTTCGGCCTGGTCGCGGTCCTCGCGGCCGTGACGGTCGCCGGCATCCAGCTCTTCCTGCCGCACGTGCCCACCGGCCCCGGTGCCACGGTACGGGAGCGGATGGCCGCGATCCGTATCCCGCAGGCGCGCACGCACCTGCTGGTGACGGCCGCCTGGACCGCCGGAACGTTCACCGTCTACACCTATCTCGGCTCCATCCTTGAGCAGATCACGGGACTGTCCGCCGGCCGGCAGTCGTGGGTCCTGCTGCTCTTCGGCGTCGGCAGCTTCGGCGGTGTCTTCGTCGGCGGCCGGCTGGCCGACCGGTTCGGCTCGGTCGTCGGCCTCACGCTCACCATCACCGCGCTCGGCCTCTGGCTGGTCGTGCTCACCCCGGCCATCCACTGGCCGCTGGCCGCGGCGATCGCCGTCGGCATCTGGGGCCTCGTGCACTGGCCCAGCTTCCCGCTGCTGCTGCACCGGGCCCTGGGCATCGGCGGAGACCGCGGCGACATGCTCCTCGCACTGAACAACAGCGCCGTCTACGTGGGCCAGATGATCGCCGCCGCGGTCGGCGGGCTGCTGGCCAACGCGGGGATGCTCCGCTGGAACCCCCTGGCCGGCGCCGGCTTCGAGGTGCTCGCCGGCATCGCCCTGGTCGTCAGCGTGGGCGCGCTCCGCGGCCGCGGGCGCCCGCGGCCCGCCGAAGTACCCAGCAACGCCGAGGAGTCCAGTCCCGCGCTGCGGGGCTGAACCTCCGCCCGGGCCGCGCCCCGGCACCCGCTCCGTCCTGCCGCACGAAGGAACCGCATCCCGAAGAAGGAACCGCATCCCGAAGGAAGGACACAGCATGCCCCCTCACCAGGAGATGGAGGTCGAGGCGGGACCCCGTCTCGCCCCCGAGGTCCGCGCTCTCGCGGACGGGCCGAACTTCGCCGCCCTGACCACCCTGATGCGCGACGGAACCCCGCAGACCCAGATCGTGTGGGTCTCCACCGTGGGTGACCACCTCGCCCTCAACAGCGAGGTGGCCCGGCAGAAGGTGCGCAATCTGCGCCGCGATCCGCGGGCCACCGTCACCATCTGGCAGCACGACGACCCCCTGAACTTCGCGGAGATACGCGGCCGGGTGGTCAAGGAGGTCCTCGGCGCAGAGGCCCGCGAGCACATCGACGAGCTGTCCACCAAGTACCTGGGCGGCCCCTTCGCGGACGAGTTCATCGCCTCGGACCGCGTCATGCTCCTCGTCGAACCCGACCGCCAGCTCGTCCGCAACCACGCGCGCTGGGTGGCGGGGCTGTCTCAGCACCAGTGACCCGGAATCGTCCACTCATGCGTGAGGAGTCACAGTGAAACGCCGCATCCTGATCATCGGAGGGGGCATCGGCGGACTCGCCGCCGGTGCCGCGCTCGGACAGCAGGGCATCGAGACCACCGTCGTCGAGATCCAGTCGGAGAACGTCGTCGCCGGCGTCGGCATCAACATCCCGGGCAACGCGCTGCGGGCCCTGAAACAGCTCGGCCTGCTCGACGAGGTCCTCGACCACGGCTTCACCTTCGACCGGGTCGATTTCCACGACTCCGCCTCCCGGCTGCTGCTCGGGCTGCGGTCGAAGCTGGGCGTCGGCGGCGTACCCGCCAACTGCGCCATCCAGCGCAGGGATCTGGCCCGCATACTGGAAAAGGCCTGCGTCGACGTGGGGACCACGGTCCGCTACGGCACCTCCGTGGCCGAGATGCAGAACACCGCGGACGGCGGGGTCTCGGCCACCCTCACCGACGGCAGCACCGAGCACTACGACCTCGTGGTCGCGTTCGACGGAATCCGGTCCTCCTTCCGCAAGGCGGCCCTCGGCGTCGAGCCCCGGTTCACCGGCTACTCGGTGTGGCGGGTGGCCATCGAACGGCACCCCGACGTCACCCGGAACATGTACTTCCAGGGCATGGGCACCAAGGCGGGCCTCTTCCCGCTCAACACGGACGTCATGTACCTGCTGCACGTGACGCCGGAGCCGGACAACCCGCGCCACCAGAAGGAGCGGTTCTACGGCCATCTCACCGAGCGGCTGGCCGGCTACACGGGTCTGATCGGCGAACTGCGCGACAGCATCAAGCCCGACGACGACATCGTGTACGCGCCGATCGAGGAGGTGCTCCTCCCGCTGCCCTGGTACCACGAGGGGCTGCTGCTGCTCGGCGACGCCGCCCACGCCATGGCGCCGCACCGCACCCAGGGCGCGGCCATGGCCATCGAGGACGCCGCCGTACTCGGCGACGTGCTCGGCCGGGACGGCGAACTCCGGGGCCTGCTGGCCGAGTTCCAGGACCGCCGCTTCCCCCGCGCCAAGATCGCCCAGGACGCCTCCCGCAACATCCTCCTGGCCGAGATGAACACCGTCGACCAGGCATCCCTCGACCGGCAGACCGACTTCCTCAGGAACGGCCTGGAAGTGGTGGCCCACCAGGTGGACGACGCGCTCAACCAGCCGTTCTGACGCCGCACAGCTCCGAAGGGACGAACGCGTGACCATCACTCCCGCCCAGCCACCCGGCCCGCACCGGCCACCTTCCGGGCAGGCCGACTTCGACGCCCATGTCCGCGCCATGACGGCCTGGCACTTCGACGACCGTACGGGCTCGCCGTTCTGGCTCGCCCGCCGCTCGCAGCTGGGCTTCGACCCGCTCACCGATGTCACCGGCGCGCCCGACCTGGTCCGCTTCCCCGATGTCAGCCGCGAACTGCGCACCACCCCGGCGGCCGACCTCATACCCAGGGGGGCCGCACCGGGACAGGTCTTCCGCGTCTACGAGTCCGGCGGCACCACCGGCGCCCCCAAGCGGATCGTCGACGGTGCCTACCGCTCGCGGATGGGCGTCTGGACCCGGCAGCGGCTGACCGACCACGGCGTACCCGAGACCGGCGACTGGCTGCACCTGGGGCCCACCGGCCCGCACGTGGTGGCCTTCGACACCTCGCGGTACGCCGAGCCCGCCGGCGGCCTGTGCTACACCGTCGACCTCGACCCGCGCTGGGTCAAACGCCTGCTCGGCTCCGGGCGGCAGCAGGAGGCCGACGACTACATCGACCACCTCCTCGACCAGGCGCGCGAGATCCTGCTGAGCCAGCCGGTGCGCGTCCTGAGCACCACGCCCCCGCTGATCGAGGCCATCTGCGCGCGGCCGGACCTTTACGAACTCGTCGCCTCCCGCATCGAGGCCATCATCTGGGCCGGCACCTCCTTCAGCCCGGAGAGCCTGCGGCTGGTCCAGGAGGACTTCTTCCCCACCGCCCGCCTGGTCGGGATCTACGGGAACAGCCTCATGGGTGTGGCCCCCCAGCGCGTGCGGACGCCCGAGGACACCCATCCCTGCGTCTTCGAGCCGTTCGCCGAGACCACCCGCCTCGACCTGGTGGACGAGGACGGCCGGCAGGTCGGCTACGGCGAGCGCGGCCGGGTCCGGGTGAACCTGGTCAGCGAGGAGATGTTCCTGCCCAACGTGCTGGAGCGGGACACCGCCGTGCGGGTCCGGCCGTCCTCGGACGGCGGCGTCGACGGCCTCGCGGAAGTCGCGAGCGTGGCGACCTACGAGGACGCCGACGTCGTGGAGGGGGTGTACTGAGTGCTCACCATCGACCCCTTCGTCGCCGGTGAGAGCCGGCCGAGCGCCGACCGCGGCGTCCTTGCGGACGTGCACGGCGAACCGCTCGCGGACGTCGGCCTCGCCCCCAGGCTGGCCGCCCAGGCCGCCGTCAACCGGCTGCGCCGCTCGGCCGACGGCCTGCCGCCCGAGCCGGAGGTGTTCCGCACGGCCGCGCGGCTGTTCGCCACGGCCGAGCTGGACGGCGAGAGCGCCGACGCCTATGTGCACCGCACGGTGCGCGGCACCGGCCTCGCGTCCACCACCGTCCGGCGGGCCCTGACGGACATGGCCACCGAGATCGAGGAACTGCCCGCCACCGCCGCGGCGGACCTGCCGGCCGCGCAGTTGCGTCCGACCCACCGCGTCCACCGGGCGCCGTCGGGCCGGGTCTTCACGGCCGTGATGGCCAGCAACCACCCGCTGCCGCACGCCTCGTGGGTGCAGCCGCTCTACCACGGCTACAGCGTCGCCGTCCGGCCCGGCAGCCGCGATCCGTTCACTCCGCGCCGGCTGGCCGCCGCCCTGCTGTCCGCCGGACTGCCCCCGGAGAAGCTGGCCTTCCTGCCGAGCCCGCACGCCGTCGGCTCGTTCCTGCTGAACGCGGCGGACCGCGGCATCATCTACGGCAACGAGCAGGCGGTGAGCACCTGGACCGATCACGCCCGGGTGGCCACCCGCGGCCCGGGTCGCTCCCGGGCCCTGCTCGACGTGCCGCTGACCGACGCCCTCCTGGATCACCTGACCACGAGCGCCGCCTTCGACGGCGGCACCCGTTGCACCAATCTCTCCGCCGTCCTGACCAGCAACGCCGTTCACGACACCGCGGCCGCGCTCGCCGAACGGCTGGCCCGCGTCCCGGTGCTGCCCGTCGCGGAACCGGAGAGCGTGCTCCTCGCCGTCGGGCGCGAGCGCGCCGACGCGCTGCGCCGGCAGATGGCGAAGCTGGCCACCGAACTCACGGACCACAGCAGCCCGTTGTACGGCGACGACTTCCTCGTCGACCTCGGCGACGGCTCGTTCCTGCCGCGCCCCATGGTCCTCGCCGCCGACCGCGCGGACCATCCGGCCGTCGGTACGGAGCTGGCCTTCCCGTTCGTCGTGGTCGCCCCCTGGAGCCCGGCCGACGGCATCGCTCCGCTGCGGCCGTCGCTGGTGCTCAACCTGCTGACCGACAACGCCGCGATCACCGGACAGGCGCTGCTCGACCCGTCCGTCCGGAAGATCACCGATGGTGCCGTCCTGCCGTGGGACCTGGTGCCGGGCATGCCGCACGACGGCAACTACACCGAGTTCCTCCTGGACGCCAAGGGCGTAGTCACACCGGCCGGTTGACCCGGTCGCCAACCGCTCACCACACATCGGGGAGTCTTCACCATGTCCAGAGCAGACAGGACGACCGTGCCCGCGTCCGCGCGCTTCGCACGGCTGCCCTCGCTGACCGGCATGCGGTTCTTCGCCGCGTTCTCGGTCTTCCTCTTCCACTCCACGCTGCCGCCGTACACGCCGTTCAGCGGCGGCAGCGCCGAAACCGTCACGCACGTCGTCAGCAAGGCGGGCTGGCTGGGTGTCGGATTCTTCTTCGTGCTCAGCGGCTTCGTGCTGACCTGGTCGGCACGCCCGGGCGACCGGCCCCGGCAGTTCTGGCGGCGCCGGATCGTCAAGATCTACCCCAACCACGTGGTGACCTTCGTCGCCGCGCTGGCGCTGTTCGCCTGGGCCCACAACACCTGGAAGCAGGAGGTGCCCAACCTGCTGCTGCTGCACACGTGGATACCCGACGCGAAGACGTTCCAGAGCGTCAACCCGCCCAGCTGGTCGCTCTCCGTGGAGATCGTCTTCTATCTGTGCTTCCCGTGGCTGCACCGGGTGATCCAGCGCATCCGGCCGGAGCGGCTGTGGCTGTGGGTGGGCATCCTGGCCGCCGCGGTGTTCGCCATCCCGGCCATCGCCTACGCGGTCCTGCCCGGCTCCCCCACCATGCCGCTGGGCTTCCGGGCCTCGGTGTGGCAGTACTGGTTCGTCTGGCAGCTGCCGCCGTTCCGGATGCTTGAGTTCGCCGTGGGCATCCTGATGGCCCGGATCGTCATGACCGGCCGCTGGATCAACTTCCGGGTCGTCCCGGCGCTGCTCCTGGTCGCCGTCGCCTACGTGGCCGAGATGTGGGTGCCGTGGCTGTTCGGGATGAGCGCCGTGACGCTGGTCCCGGTCGCGCTGCTGATCGCCGCGATGGCCACGACCGACATCGCGGGCCGCGGCTCGGTCCTGCGGCACCGGGCCTTCGTGTGGCTCGGCGAAGTCTCGTTCGCCTTCTACCTGGTGCACGACATCACCGTGCACGTCTTCGTCGACCGCTTCGGCCTCAGTCCGGTGCACAGCGCCCCGGCCGCGGCCGGGCTGCTCGCCCTGGAGGCGGCCATCAGCGTCTTCTTCTCCTGGCTGCTCCACATCGGCGTGGAACGGCCGCTGATGAACCGCTTCGGACGCACCCGCCCGCCGCTGCCGCGCGACTCCGCGGGCCCCACCGGCAGCACCGAGCCCTCCCACAACGAGCCGGCCGAAGCGGCGCGGGCCAGCTGACGCACGCAACCCTCCAGCAGGGGTGGCCGCGCACATCCCCCCGGCGTGGCCACCCCCTCCCTCGTACTGGCGCGATCGCCGGACCCTCCCTCTCCAGCACACCAAGGGCAGCCCAGGAGACCAATGATGACCACGCTCCAGCCGACGCCCGAACTGAGTGCCAGCACCCGCATGCTGCTGGCCTGTGACGGTTCCACCACCCTGCTCCTGCAGGCCCTCACCGGCCACAACCTGTCGATCCGGGTCGATGCCCAGGGCGATACCCCGGCAGGCCGGCTCCCGCGCGGCATACGGTCCGCGCTCGGACTCGTGGACACCTCCGTCGTACTGGAGCGCCGCTCCTGCCTGGTGACCTCCGAACAGGAGGTGGTCAGCATCAACCGGGTGGTGTTCGACGGGGCGGCCCGCAAGCGGATGGGGGTGCCCGACTCACTCACCCCCATCGGCCTGCAGCTCCGTGACCAGCAGGTGCACCAGCACCGCGAGCAGTTGTCCACCGGGCTCATGCGCTGGCGCGACAGCCTCACCGAGCGGTGGGTGGACTCCGCCTTCAAGGAGTACGTCATCCACTACGCCGCCGGCGGACGGGCCTATGTGCACGAGCAGTTCAACCCGCACATGGTCCATCTCGCGGATGCCTAGGCCCGAGACGCCACCCGCCCGATCGCCGTTCGACCCAGCGAAGGAACTCTCATGCCCCAGGCCCTCGCGGCCGCTGAAGAAGCGGCCCGTACTCCGCATTCCCACGCCGGGGACCAGACCGGCTGGCGCTTCTACCGAGCAGGCCAACAGCCCTCCTGGGCCGACCCGGCCCGGCGTGACGAGGTCTGCGCCGACCTATCCGGCCGTCCCGTCCTCACCCGGCTGCCCGACCTGCTCCGGTTGCGCCGCGAACTCGCGGGCGTCGCGGCCGGCGACAGCCATGTTCTGCAGGCCGGCGACTGCGCGGAGGACTTCGCCGAGTGCACGCCCGAGCACGCCGCCCGCAAGGAGGCGGCCCTGGCGCGGCTCGCGGGCGTCATCGCGGCCCCGACCGGGCTCCCGGTCGTCCGGATCGGCAGGCTGGCCGGCCAGTTCGCCAAGCCGCGGTCCGCTGCCACGGAGGACGTGAACGGCCGCCGGCTGCCGGCCTTCCGCGGCCACATCGTCAACTCCGAGGCCCCGGACCCCGCGTCGCGCAGGCACGACCCCGACCGCATGCTGCGCGCCTACCGGGCCGCCAAGGCGGTGGCCGATGCCCTCGACGGGCGGCACGCCCGGAATCCGGCGGACGGCACGCGCACCTGGATCAGCCACGAGGCCCTGGTGATGGACTACGAGACGGCCCTGGTGCGGTTCGACGAGTCCGCAGGCGGCTGGTTCCTCGGCTCCACCCATCTCCCGTGGATCGGAGAGCGCACCCGGCACAGCATGGGCGCGCACGTCCGGCTCCTTGCGGACGTGATGAATCCGGTGGCCTGCAAGGTGAGCGGCAAGGTGCAGGTGCGGGACCTGCTCGACGTCGTCGAGCGTCTCGACCCCGGGCGCGAGCCGGGCCGCCTGACGCTGATCGCGCGGTTCGGCAGGGACGACGTGCGCACGCTGCTGCCGCCCCTCGCACAGGCCGTGAAGAACGCGGGCCACCCCGTCGTCTGGCTCTGCGACCCGATGCACGGCAACACCTACAAGGCGTCGAACGGACTCAAGACCCGCCGCCTCGACGACATCTGCGACGAGATCCGGGGATTCGTCTCCGCCCTGCGCGGCGTCGGAGTCCGCCCCGGCGGCCTGCACCTGGAGACCGCCGCCGAGGACGTCACCGAGTGCGTGGGCGCGGACGTGCCCGACGAGGCGGCCCTGACGGCGCGCTACACCAGCCTCTGCGACCCGCGGCTCAGCCCGGTGCAGGCGGGGCTGGCCGTCGACACCTTCGTGTCGGCCCTGTAGAGGAGGTTTCCCATCGACTTCGACACCGAGCACCCGCCCTTCTGCGTACTCCTTGGCCCCGACTACTCGGGCAAGTCGTCGGCATTCGACCAACTCGCCCGCACCGAACCACGGTTGACGCTCCTGTCCGTGGACGACGGCCGCCTCTCCCCCGAGCACGCCCTCATCGGCCGGCTGCGCCGCAACGTCGTCAAGGACGTGGCGCCGTACCGGAGCACCTGGTCCGCGGACTTCTTCACCACGCTCGTGCAGACCGCCGTCGTCCACCTGCGCGACCAGTTGCTGCGCACCGACGCCGGCAGCCCTGTCGTCGTCGACTCCTACTACTACAAGCTGCTGGCCAAATGCCGCCTCGCCGGGGCCGCGGAAAGCCCCCTGCTGGCCTGGTGGCGCACCTTTCCCCGGCCGGCCCGGGTGATCTACCTCGACGTACCACCCGAGACGACCTGGCAGCGCAGCCACCGGGGAGCCGATCTCAACCTCCTGGAGCACTACGGTCCGCGGCCGGCCTGGGACGGCTTCCGGCGGTACCAGACCGACCTGGCCAAGGTCATGAGGGACGAGATCCAGGACCTGCCCGTCACCGTCATCGAGGAAATGGATCGCCCGGAACCCACCGCCGCGGCGATACGAGAGGTGCTCACCCATGAATTCGGCTGAAGCCTGGGCCGACCCCGACCGCCTGCGGCGCTACCGCGAGCGCGTCTTCGCCGAACGGCAGGCCCTGCGGACCGCGTTCGCCGACCCCGTCGGCCGGCAGCGGCGGGTCCTGGCCGACCTGCTGGAGTTCAACGCGGGTACGGCGTACGGAAAGCAGCACGGCTTCGCGCGCATCCGCACCCTCGACGACTTCCGCAGGGCCGTCCCCGTACAGACGTACACCGACCTGGAGCCGTGGATCGAGCGGGCCGCGGGCGGCGAGGCCGACGTCCTGACCGCCGACCGCCCCGCGGTGTTCTTCACCAGCAGCGGCAGCACCGGCGCCCACAAGAAGATCCCGGTGACCCCGCGCTTCATGCGCACGACCTTCTTCCCCTTCTACTACGCCGCCTGGGCCCCGCTGATCGAGCACTTCCCCGACGTTCTGGCCTCTCCCGACGCGGTCCTGAACCTCAAGCACGACCCCCTCACGGCCCCGCCCACCACGGCCTCCGGGCGTCCTCACGTCGGTGCCAGCCAGGTCGACTTCGGCGCCGCGTTCGGGGAGCCGCTGTCCGCGGAGCCCGGCACCGGCGCGCCCTGGGCGAGGCTCGCCGTGCCCGTCGCCGCGGACCGGCACGCCGAGAAGATGTATCTGCGGCTGCGCCTGGCGGTGGAGAGCGACGTGCGCTGCGTCATCGGCATCAATCCGGCGATGGTCGCGGCCCTGCCGTACCAGCTGAACCTGTGGTGGCCCCGCATCGTCAAGGAGGTGCGCGACGGCACGCTCGGCGGGCTGCCGCACCGGTCCCCCAACCCCGCCCGCGCCACCGAACTCGAACGTCTCGCCCACCGGCACGGCACCGTGCGCCCGTCCCACATCTGGCCCCGGATGCGCGCCCTGTTCTGCTGGACCACCGGGCTCGCCTCGCTGTATCTCCCGCGGCTGCGCGCGGAGTTCGGGCCCGACGTGGCCGCCCTGCCCGCCCCCGTGGCCGCCTCCGAAGGCCCGGTGGGCGTCGCCCTCGACCGGCACTCCGGGGCCGGCAGCCTCGTGGTGAACGCGGCGGTGTACGAGTTCGCCGACGCCGACCGGGACCTCGGCCCCGACACCGTCACCCTCCAGCCCCACGAACTGGAGACGGACCGCGACTACCACGTGGTGTTCAGCCACGTCGGCGGGCTCTACCGCTATGCGGTCGGCGACGTCGTCCGCGTCGTCGACCACCGGGGCGGCGTCCCCCGCATCGAATACACCGGCCGCGCCAACCGCTCCGACCACGCCGGTGAGCGGCTGCGCGACGCCCAGGTGATCAGGGCCCTGCACAGCGCACTGGACGCGACCGGCCTGGAGCTGCGCAACGCCGCCTGCCGGGTCACTGAAGCCGCGCACCGGGCACCGGGCTACACGTTCGCCGTCGCGCCGCGCACCGAGTGGCGGCAGGACGAGTCCGACCGCTTCACCGCCCTCCTCGACGAGGCCCTGGGCCGCGAGTCGGCCGGTTACGGCACGGCACGCACCGAGGGCCGGCTGTCCGCACCGACGCTCCTCCCCCTGGACCCCGACGCCTTCCTGCGCGACTGGCAGGCCCAGGTCGAGAGCGGCATCCGGCCCACTCAGGTCAAGGACCGGCTGTTCCGGCAGGACCCGCGGCAGTGGGCCCGGCTGACCGGGCAGGACCCCGAACGGCACGGCGCAGCAGCCCCCTGAGCCCGGCCTGCGACGAGCCGCCCCGGGCGCACCCACCAACAGGAGGACCGACATGAGCACATCGCTGGATGCCGTCGAGCGCACCGCGCTTCTCACCGCCGCCCTGCGCGCCGCCGAGACCGAGCGCGCGGACCGCCTCTACGAGGACCCGTACGCCGCCGGCCTCGCCGGTGACATCGGCCCCGAACTGCTCGCCGAGGTACGGCACGCCACCTTCCCGCCGGGCCGCGAGCGCACCGTGCCGAGCACTCCCGACTACAACGCGATCCGCACCCGGTTCTTCGACGACTACCTCCAGGAGGCGGCCGCCGACCCGGGCACCACGCAGATCGTGCTGGCCCCGGCCGGCATGGACTCCCGTGCCTACCGTCTGAACTGGCCCGATCGGGTGCGGTGGTTCGAGGTCGACCGGCCGGCCGTCCTCGCCTACAAGGACGAACGGTTCGGGGCCGCCGAGCCGCGCACGGACCACCGGAAGGTCGCCGTCGACCTCACCTCGCCCGACTGGGAGGCCCGCCTGGAGGCCGCGGGGTACGACCCCGCCGTGCCCTCCACCTGGCTGCTCGAAGGGCTCCTCTACTACATCCCCGAGCCCGACGCCCACCGCATCCTGGAGCGGGTCGCCGCGATCTCGGCCCCCGGCAGCCGCATAGCCGCCGACATCGTCAACTCCGCCGCCCTGACCCTGCCCCACATGCGGGCCCTGCTCGATGTCTTCGACGGCTGGGGATGCCCCTGGCTGTTCGGCACGGACGAGCCGGAGGAGCTCTTCGACCGCTACGGGTTCGACGTGCGGGCGGCCCAACCCGGCCAGGAGGGCGCCGACTTCGGCCGGTGGCCCGATCCGGTGCCCCCGCCCGGCGAGCGCGATGTGCGCCGGGTCTTCTTCGTCCACGGGCGGCGGCGCTGACATGCCGACCGCAGTGATCGCCGGCGGAAGCGTCGCCGGCCTGGCGAGCGCGCTCGCCCTGGCCGGCATCGGGTACCGCGTCCTGGTTCTGGAGCGCGCCCCGGAACCGCCGCCGTGGTCCGGGGCGGACGTCACCACCCGGTGGCGGCGCCCGACCGTGCCCCAGGGCCTGCAGTCGCACACGCTCACCTCACTCGGCGTACGCGTCCTGCGCGAGCGCGCCCCCCAGGTGCTGGCCGACGCCACGGCCGCGGGCGCGCTGCTGCTCGACCTCACCCGCGCGCTGCCGGCCGAGGCCACCGACAGCGCCCCGGAGCCGGGCGACCGCGAACTGGTCGCGCTCGGCTGCCGCCGCTCCACTCTGGAACTCCTGCTGCACCGGGCGGTCGGCGCACTGGCCGACGTCACCGTCCGGCACGACACCACCGTCGCCGGCCTCGAACTCCACCCCGGGCACGGAAGCGTGCGGGCCGTCGTCACCGGCGCGGGCGAGCGCCTCCCGGCCGACATCGTGGTGGACGCGACCGGGCGCCGGTCGCTGTCCCGCCGCTGGCTGCACGCCGCCGGAGTCCCCGTGGCCGCCGACCGCACGAGCCCGTCCGGGCTGGCCAGCCACACGCGCTTCTACCGGCTGAACGGCCGCACCCTGCCGGGGCCGCTCGACCGCGGCCACGGCGTCGGGGCCGTCCACGGCCACTACTCGGGCGTGCTGCACCCCGGCGACGACGGCACCTTCGCCATCGCCCTGGGCTGCCTGCCGGGCGACGCGGCGTTGCGGGGCCTGCGCACCCGTCCCGGGTTCACCGCGGCCGCCCGCGCCACCCCGGGCCTCGCCCCCTGGCTGGAGGACGGCGTCAGCTCCCCCCTGTCCGCGGTGCGGGTGATCTCCAGTCCGTCCAACGCCCTGCGGGGGGTGGCCGGTCCCCAGCAGCACCCGGTTCCGGGCCTCTTCCAGGTCGGGGACGCGGCCTGTGTGACCAACCCGAACTTCGGCCGCGGCCTGTCGCTCGCCCTCGACCACGCCTTCAGGCTCGCGGACCTGCTGGCCGAGCGGCCCGCCATCGACCGCGCGCAGCGCCGGGCCGTCGCCCGGATGACCTCCGAGCTGTTCCTGCCCTGGTACGAGCAGTCCGTGGCGGCCGACCGGCTCCGCATCGCCCGCTGGAAGGCCGCCGTCGACGGCGGCCCGGCCGTGCCCGCGCCGCGGGGCGATCTGCCCACCACCGAGGACCTCGCGAACGCGGCCCGCAGCGACGGCACGGTGTGGCGCGGGCTCATGCGCATGTACATGACCCTGTCCACGCCCGCGGAGCTCTTCGGCGACGACAAGCTCCTGGCCCGGGTCCGGCAGGCGCCCGACGCCGGTCCCGCGCCGTCCCCGCCGCCCAGCCGCGCAGAGCTCCTACGCCGTGTCACCGCGGCAGAAGGGACCCGCACATGACGACCCTTTCCGTGGCGGGCCCCCGCCCGCGGCCGGACGCGGCGGGCCGGCCCCGGGTGCTCCTCGCACCCGTCACCATCACGCCGTCCAAGCCGCTCACTCCGAGCCATCTCAAGGGGCTGCTGTGGACGGACGTGATGTACCGGGCGACCCGCCCCCTCGCGGACGTCACCTACCGCTACAGCCACACCACCTACCACCGCACCGAACAGACCCTGGGATTCTGGGAGTTCCTCGACCGCGGCCGAGGCGCCACCGACTACGACGACTTCACCGAGGAACGGATCGGCGAGCTGTACGTCGCCTTCCGCGCGGCCGAGCGCGCACCCGCAAAAGCGCTGCTCCCCTACGCCGAGGCGGCCGAACGCGGCTGGGTGCATCCGGTGAGCACCCGCGTCCTGCGGCTGTGGTCCCGGCACTACGCGGCCCTCGGCCTGCACGACCCGGGTCTGCTGCGGCACCAGCCTCCCGGCCTGGGCCTGGACGCCGCACTGGAGCGGCTCACCGGCCTCGGCATGTGCCTGGACCAGCGCGAGGTGGGCGGCCCCGCCTACCTGGACCTCACCCGCTTCGGGCTTCCCCTGCGCCGCCTGGTCACCGCGGACGGGCGCCCGAACTACCTGGCCTGCGCCCTGCGGGAGCTCATTCCGCTCGCCCCGGACTTCGACGAGGTGGTCCTCCTCTACGACCACGAACTCGACTCCGACTACGCCCAGTTGGAGCGGGTCCTGACCGTGCTCGGCCCCCGCGTGCGACGGGTCGCGCTGGGCCGGGTGCCCATCGAGGGCCGCATCCGATCGGCACGGCACGGAGGCTGGCGCGGCCTGCACGCCGGGACGCTCATCGACGCCGCACGTGCCGAACACCACGAGGACGCCGTACGCCTGGGCATGCGGCTGTACTTCATCGCCGTGCTCGGCCCCGGACGGCAGCAGTCGTTCCGCTCGGACCTGCTGCTGCAGTGCGTCAGGCGGGCCGCGCGGCTGCTGGACGCGGCCGGAGCGGACCCGGACGGGACCGCGCTCCAGGACCGCCTGGCGCAGCACCGCAAGGACCATCTCCACGTCAACCCCTACCGGCTGACCTCCCACCTCCTCGGCAAGCGCCGCACCGCCCCCGCCGACGACCTGCTGAGGACGGTGTTCCTGTGACGACGACGGTGGCCCCCCCGACGCAGGACTTCCTGCGCGAACGGGAAGCGGTGCGCATCCGCGCCGCCCGTCCCGACCTCGCCGCCCGGCACGACCTGTCCTCGCTCGACGGCCTGATGGCCGCCCGGAGCGACATCGCCGCGGAAGGCGACACGGGAAGCGTGGTCGCGGTGGTGCTCCGGTCCTTCGATCTGGCCGCATGGGTGCGCGACACCTGCGTGTTCGCCCTCGGTGTCGGACCGGAACAGGCCGCGGACTGGCGTACGTCCTTCACCCGCACCGTCTTCCTCGCGGGCAACCCGGAGCAGCTGCTCGAACGGTTCGACTTCGCGCACGTCGCCGACGACGGTTCCGCGGCGTGGACCGCACCCGGGCCCGCCGCCCGGACCTCCTCGCTGCGCCGGCTCCTGAAGCTCTACACCGCGCCCGCCGGGGTGCCGGCCCGGCCGGACGTCCTGGTCGAGATCCCGCGGGCACACCGCCCGCCGGAGCGCCCCCGAGCCCGCCGCGACCTGTACGTCGCGACCGCGGACTGCACCATCTCGGAGGCGCTGGTGCACGTCAACCACGTACTGGCGGAAGCCGTCCTGGACGGCCTCGTCGCCCCCGGCGACCACCTGGTGGTGCACCAGGTGCCCCGGCTCGTCGGGCTGCCCGCGCGCCTGGCGACCGTACGCGTGACCACCGAAAAGCACTTCCCCGGGCGGCTGAAGGCGGCCGCCGGGCTGACCGAGGAGGCCCCCGTTGCCTGAGCAGACCCCGACCGCCGTCGACTCCAGGACCGTCCGGTTCGGCTACCACGGCTCCACCGAGGTGGTCGGCCGCATCGTCCGGCTGGCCGGCCGCGAGGACGCCGACGTGCGGCTGATCGAGTACGACATCACCGATCCGTTCCACGGCGTGCGCGCCGGCGAACTCGACGTGATGATCGTGAAGTTCGGCATCAACGAGCCCGACCTGGCCGTCAGCCGGGTGCTCACCGAGGACGCCCGTGCCGCGGTCCTCGGCGCGGGGCATCCGCTCGCCGACCGCGCGTCGGTCTCCATCGAGGAACTCGCCGACTACGACGCCTTCGCCGCGCCGGGCAAGTTCCCCGCCCGCGTCTGGGACGACGTCGTGCCGCCTCGCACCCCCTCCGGGCGTCCCGTCCGCCGCAACCGCCAGGCCGCCACCATCCCCGAGCTGATGCGCATGGTCGCCGCCGGCGAGGCCATCCACATCTCGCTGATCTCCCTCGCCGACCTCGCGCCGTCCGGCGTCAAGGTCGTACCGATCCACGACCTGCCGCCCGCCCCGGTCACCCTCGCGTGGCGCCGCGGCGCCGAAGTCCACGATCACGTGCGGGAGTTCATCACCACGGCCGAGGCGGCGGCGTCCCGATGACCGTGACCTCCCCGCCGCCCGGCACCCGGCACCGCACACCCGTCGTGCTGCTGCACGCCCTGTCCCTGCACGCCTCGATGTGGGACGCCCAGGTGCGCGCCCTGCGCACCCGGGGGCACCCGGTCCTGGCCGTCGACCAGCGGGGCTTCGGCCGAGCCCCGCTCGGCGACCGCCCGCCCTCCCTCGACGTGATCGCCGACGACCTGGCCCGCACGCTCGACGGGCACGGCATGGGCCGGGTGGTCCTCGTCGGATCGTCCATGGGCGGCTACGCGGCCATGGCGTTCCTGCGCCGCTTCCCCGGCCGGGTCGCGGGGCTCGCCCTCCTGTCCGCCCGGGCCACCGCCGACGGCCCCGGAGCGGCCGCTCAGCGGCACCGGTTCGCGGACCTCGTCCAGGACCCCGCCCACCGTCCGGCACTCGTGGAGCGGGCCACTCCCCTGCTGCTCGCCGACACCACCCGCGCCGACCGGCCCGAGCTGCTCGCCCGCGTCCTGGCCGACGCCCACGCCGCCGACCCGGCGGCACTGGCCTGGGCCCAGCGGGCGATCGCGGCCCGCCCCGACTCCACCGGTGTCCTGCGGGCCGCCCGGATGCCGGCGCTGGTGATCGCCGGTGCGCGGGACGCACTGGTCACCCCGCCGGAGGCCCGACACGTCGCGGACGCACTGCCGCGGGGGCGCCTGATCACCCTCGCGGGCGCGGGACATCTGCAGCCCCTGGAAGCCCCCGACGAGGTCACGCACGCGCTCGGCGGACTTCTCGACGAAGTCGACGCCACGGCGGGCGTCGGGAGCGAGGTCCCGGCATGCTGACCAAGGACCACGCGGACTGGGGCTACACCGCGTCGACCGGCCTCGGCTTCACCCATCGCACCATCGTCGACGCGCACTTCCGCGCCTGCGAGGAGCCCTATCTGGCGCTGCTCGGCCAGGCCGGCCTCCGCCCGGGGGACCATGTGCTCGACGCGGGCTGCGGCACCGGCGACTTCCTGCCGCACCTCGCCGCGCTCGTCGGCGGCGAGGGCAGGGTCACGGCCGTCGACCTGGCCGAGGAGAACGCCGCGCTCGCCGCGGAGCGCGCGGCCGCCCTGCGGCTGCCCTGCCCCACCGAGGTCCGCACGGCCGACCTCCTGGACCTGCCCTACCCGGACGACGCCTTCGACGCCGCCTGGTGCGCCAACACCGTGCAGTACCTCGACGACGACGAACTCGCCCGTGCGCTGGCCGAGTTGAGGCGCGTGGTGCGCCCCGGCGGCACCCTCGCCGTCAAGGACCTGGACGCCCACCTGATCACCGCCCGCCCCGGGGACCCGTACCTCTTCGCCGACTTCTTCCGCACCGCGGGTGCGGAACCCGGGTACGCCCGTCAGCTCCTGCGCACCCGCGAGCTCTACCGGCACCTCAAACGCGCCGGGCTCACCGACGTGCGCCAGCGGACCGTCCTGATCGAGCACCACGCCCCGCTGACGCCCGCCGCGCAGGACTACTACAAGGCCGCGTGCGCCCAACTGGCCCGACAGGCAATGAAGTTGGACCCTCACAGCGCATGGCGGCCGTTCGCCGACCCGGCCGGTCCCGCCCACCCGCTGGACGACCCCGACGGATACATCAGCGAGGGCAACGTGCTCGCCCTCGGCACCGTGCCCCGCCCCTGACCCCCACGGAACCTGCCGTCCAGGCAACGACGAGGAGCCCGTAGCACCATGTCAGCGACCACCACCGTTCCCTGTCCGCCGGCGCCCGGGCGGGTGCCCGTCCTGGGCCACGTTCCCGCACTGCTGCGCAGGCCGCTGTCGTTCTTCGAGTCCATCAGGACCCAGGACCCGCTGGTGCGCGTCGGGTTCGGCCCCATCGGCCTGTACCTGGCCAACGACCCGGCCCTGGTGCACCGCATCCAGGTCGACGCCGACACCTTCGAACGCGGCCGCTTCTTCGAGGTCATGGCCGGGCACTTCGGGAACCCGCCGATCGCCTCCGACGGTGCGACCCACCGCCACCAGAGGCGCACCCTCCAGCCGGGCTTCAGCCGGACCAGCGTGCGCGACCACACCCGGGCCGTCGTCGACGAGGCGGAACAGCGCTTCGCCGCCTGGCGGCCCGGAGTGCCCGTGCAGGCGGACGAGGAGATCGCGGACTTCGTCGCCACCGTGGTGCTGCGCTCCCTGTTCGGCGCCGAGCTGCCCCCGGCCGTCGTACGCGACATCCGGCGCACCGTCGCCCTCATCACCGGCAAGCTGTTCGCGGGCACGGTCTTCCCCGAGGTCCTGACGTCGCTGCCCACTCCGGCCAACCGGCGTTTCGAGGCCGCCATGGGCCGTTTCCACGCCGTCATCGACGGGCTGGTCCAGGACCGGCGGGCCAACCCGGGCTCCGTCCCGGACGTCCTCGACATCCTGCTGAAGGCGACCCGCCCGGACACCGGCCGCCCCCTCACCGACCACGAGATCCGCGGCGAGTTCCTCATTCTCGTCTTCGCCGCCCTCGACACCACCAGCACCACACTGACCTGGGCCGTCTTCGAGACGGCCATCCGGCCCGAGGTGCAGCAGCGGCTGTACGAGGAGGCCCTCCTGGTCCTGGACGGACAGCCGCTCACCTACGACCGGGTCAGGGAGCTCTCCTACACCCGCAAGGTCGTGGACGAGACGCTGCGGCTGCACGCGTCGATGCTGGCCACCCGGCGCACCCGGCACGACGTCGTCCTCGCCGGCACCCTCGTCCCGGCCGGTTCCGAAGTCGGCTACAGCCCGCGCGCCATGCACCGCGACCCGGACACCTACGCGGACCCCCACCGCTTCGACCCGGAGCGCGCCGAGTCGGGTCCCGGCCACGCGCTCCCGCCCGGCGCCTCCTTCCCCTGGGGCATCGGACCGCACCGCTGCATCGGGGAGCACCTCGCCGCGACCACGATGACGATCGCCCTGGCCACCCTCGCCGCCCGCTGGCGGCTGCGCATCCGGCCGGGCGCCCGCATCCGCGTGGCGACGAGCTCCCTGCCACGCCCCGACAGCCTTCCCCTGCTGGTGACGCCGCGGGGCTGAAGCGGCGCCGAGCAGACCCGGAATGACCTTGCGATGAAGGGAGCCCGCCGTGGCCTCAGCAACACCGCTCCACCCGTCCGTCGTCACCGAGGACGTGACGATCACCGGGCTGCTGCGCCGCAACGCCCGTGACTTCGCGGACCACCCCGCGCTCACCAGCGGCATCGGCCCGGACGCCACCACCTGGACCTGGGCGCGGCTGCGCGCCGAGACCGCCGCGCTCGCCCACGGCCTGGCCGGGCTCGGCCTGTCCCGCGGTGAGCGCGTGCTGGTGGCGATGTCCAAGCGGCCCGAGCACTGGGTGGCCGATCTGGCGGCGGTCCACCTCGGCGCGCTGGCCTGCACCACGTACGACACGCTGAGCACCGAACAGCTGCACTTCGTGGCCCGGCACAGCGCGGCCACGGTCGTCGTCCTGGAGGACGCGGAGCAACTGCTGCGCTGGCAGCCGGTGTTGGCGGACATGGACCGGCTGCGCGCGGTCGTGGTCGTGGACCCGGACGCGGTCCCGGCGGGCGCCGGGCCGTGCGTCACGTACGCCGAGCTGATCCGCGAACTGCCCGACGAGGACGCCTTCGAAGAGCTCACCGACGCCGCGACGCCCGACACGCCCCTGACCGTCGTCTACACCTCGGGCACCACAGGCGATCCCAAGGGCGTGGTGCTCACGCACCGCAACGTCGTTCACGAGTCTTTGATGCAGGACGGTCTGGTCGCCGTGCCCGAGCACCCGCGCACCGTCGCCTACCTGCCGCTCGCGCACATCGCCGAGCGGGTGCTGGGCATCTACATGCCGATCTGCAACGCCGGCCACGTCACCCTCTGCGCCGACCCGGCGCAGCTGCCCGCGACGCTTCAGGCGGTGCGCCCGCATGCGTTCTTCGGCGTACCGCGCATCTGGGAGAAGCTGGCGGTCGGGGCGCGCGCACGGAT
Organism: Streptomyces xanthochromogenes; assembly: GCF_014650455.1. Classification (GTDB taxonomy): domain Bacteria; phylum Actinomycetota; class Actinomycetes; order Streptomycetales; family Streptomycetaceae; genus Streptomyces; species Streptomyces xanthochromogenes. Next base: position 538,284 of record NZ_BMUZ01000005.1, read on the forward strand.
CGCGGCGTTGCCGCCCGAGCAGGCCGCCGTCGTCGCGCAGGCGCAGGACACGGCCATCGAGGTGTACCGGCTGCGGTCGGCCGGAAAGGCGGTGCCCGCCGAACTCACCCTGCGCTGCGCGCAGTTGGACCGTGCGGTGCTGGCGCCGATCCGCGCCGCCATCGGGTTCGACGACTGCCGCCGCGCCTTCAGCGGGGCGGCCCCGATCCCCACCGCCGTGCTGGAGTTCCTGGCCGGTCTCGGGCTGTGCGTGTACGAGGTGTGGGGGCTCAGTGAGACCACGGGCGCCGCGACCGTCAGTACGCCCGAGGACTTCACGCTCGGCGCGGTCGGCCGCCCGGGGCCCGGCGTCGAGGTCCGCACCGGCGCCGACGGCGAGCTGTTCGTGCGCGGGCCCGTGGTGTGCGCCGGCTATCTGCGCGCCGACGGCGGCATCGACCCCGCCACCGACGCCGACGGCTGGCTGCCCACGGGCGACGTCGGCGTCGTGGACGACCGGGGCCTGGTCGCCGTCACCGACCGCAAGAAGGAGCTGATCATCACCGCCGGCGGCAAGAACATCGCCCCCACCCGGCTGGAATCCCTGCTGCGCGCCCACCCGTTGATCGGCCAGGCCGCCGCCATCGGCGACCGCCGCCGCTATGTCACCGCCCTGCTCGTCCTGGACGAGGAGGCGGTGCCCGCGTGGGCTCGGGCCAACGGGATCGAGGTGGCCGACCCGGACGACCCGGCCCGCCACCCCGCCGTGCGGGCCGCCGTGGCGCAGGCCGTCGCCGATGCCAACGCCGTCCTCGCCCGCGTCGAGCAGATCAAGAAGCACCGCCTGCTGCCCGGCCCGTGGACGCCGGAGTCCGGCGAGCTGACCCCGAAGCTCAGCCTGCGCCGCACGGCGATAGCCGAGCTGCACGCCGACGCCATCGAGTCGATGTACGCCGAGGACTGACCTCCCGAGCGGACCCCGCCGGCCCCTTGCCCCCTTTGACTCCCTGACCCCTTTGACTCCCTGACCCCTTGACCCCTTTGTCCCGGCTCCCGACAGCCCGACTCCCGAAAGGAGGTACCCCTGTGTCCGACGGCCTCCGTGCTCAGAACAGGGCCGCCTTACTCACCTTGACCTGCATCGGCCAGTTCATGGTTCTCCTCAACAACACCATCACCAGTGCGGCACTGCCCGACATGCAACGGCGTCTGGACACGACGTTGACCGGTCTGCAGTGGATCGTGGACGCCTATGTGCTCGCCGTGGCGATGCTGCTGCTGGCCGGCGGGGTCTTCGCGGACCGCTTCGGCGGCAAGCGCATCTTCCTGGGCGGCATGGCCGTGTTCACGCTCGCCTCGCTCCTGTGCAGCCTGTCCGCCACCGTCGGCTGGCTCCTGGCCGCCCGCATCCTGCAGGGCACCGGGGCCGCCGCGCTCAGCCCGGCCAGCCTCGCGCTTCTCGCCTCCGCCCACCCCGTCCCCCGGGACCGGGTCAAGGCGATCGGCCAGTGGGCCACCTTCAGCGGCATCGGCCTCGCGGTCGGGCCCGCGGCGGGCGGCATCCTGGTCGAGGCGTTCGACTGGCGGGCCATCTTCCTGATCAACATCCCCATCGGCGTGGTGACGCTCATCGTGGGCGCGCGCGTCCTGCCGGACCGCCGCAACCCCGACGCGCCCCCGCTCGACCTGCCCGGTCAGGTGCTGGCACTCCTCGTCGTGGGCACGCTGACCTTCGGACTCACCGAAGCGGGCGACCGCGGCTGGACGGACCCGCTGATCCTGTCCTGCTTCGCCGCGACGATCGTCCTGCTCACGCTGTTCCTCGCCGTCGAATCCCGTGCGGCCGCTCCCATGCTGCCGCTGCGTCTGTTCAAGCACCGTCTGTTCACCGTCTCGAACGCGGCGATGACCGTCGTCGGCTTCGGCCTGATGGGATCGGGCTTCTTCTTCACCCAGTTCTTCGCCACCGTCCAGGGCCATTCGGTGCTGCGCTCCGCAATGGAGACGCTGCCCTGCACGCTCGCGATGGTGGTGTGCAGTCCGTACGCCGCACGCATCGCCGCCCGGTTCGGCTTCCGCAGCGTCGTCACGGTGGGCCTGGCCTTCGCCGGTACCGGCCTGGTCACGATGGCCGCCGTGCACGCGAACACGCCGTACGCGGACGTGTGGTGGCGCTTGGCGGTCACCGGTGTCGGCTTCGGCCTCACCATGTCCCCGCTGACCGGAGCGGCCATCTCCTCGGTCGGTCCCCGCGAGGGCGGCCTCGCCTCGGGCATCAGCAGCACCACGCGCCAGATCGGCGCGGTCTTCGGGGTCGCGGTGCTCGGTGCCGTCGTACGCACACGTCAGGAGCAGGGCGCCTCCTTCGGCAGCGGGCTGAACACCGCGTTCCTCACCGCCGGGATCGTCACGCTGGTCAGCGCCGTCTTCACCGCCCTGTGGCTGGTGCGCCGGCAGGCGCCCGCGCCCGGCGCCTCCGGCCCCGACGCACCGCAGCCCGTCACCGTTCCCGCCACCGCCCCTGAGCCCCAGGTGACGGTCTCCCCACTCTGACCGGCACCCCGGACACGCACAGGAGGGTGGGCCGCCCCGTTCGGGGCGGGCCGCCCTCCAACGGCCCGGGGCCCCGCCTCGTACAAGGAGAAGAAGAGCATGTCCCTTCCGACATCCGAGTCCGCGCGGGGCCTCACCGTTGCCCTGGCGGTCCGCAAGGACATCCACCGCTACGGGCTCGAAGGGATGCTGCATTCCCTGGAGTCGATCGCGAGCATCTTCAGCTATCCGACCATCGCCGACGCCACGCGGGCCGCCCCGGAGCTCTCGCCGGACCTGCTGCTCACCTCCACGGCCGAGCTGGCGGAGGCCACGGACCCGGCGCTGGCCCGGCAGCTGCGCGAGCACGAGGTGCGCCTGCTGGTCCTCATCGGCCCCGACGAGCGGATGACTCCGGCCTGGGCCTCGCACGTGCACGGTTTCGTGGACCGGTCGGCCCTCCACCTCAGCCTGCTGCGCGACGCGGTCGGCGACGTGAGCGCCGGGCGCTTCCACGTCTCGGCGAGCCTGGCACGGCGCTTGATCGTGCCCGCCGACCCCGCCCCCGCCGTCGCCCTGACGGGCCGCGAGACACAGGTCCTGGAACTGGTCGCGGGCGGCCTGAGCAACAAGCAGGCCGCCCGCTCCCTGGGCATCTCCGAGAACGGCGTCAAACGCCTGATGGGGAACATCCTCGCCAAGCTCAACAGCCCCAACCGCACCCTCGCGGTGGTCAGGGCGCTGGAGATCGGACTGCTGGCGAAGTGAACAGCCGGGCCAGCTCACGCTTGAGCACCTTGCCGCTGGGGCCGAGTGGCAGTCGCTCGACGAACTCCACCCGGCGCGGGCGCTTGTAACCCGTCAGCTCCTGACGCGCCAACTCGACTATTTCACCGGCGAGTTCGGCGTCCGTGCCGGCGTTGTCCCGGCGCACCACGACCGCGCAGACCTCCTCGCCGCGTGCCGCGTCCGGGACGCCCACCACGGCGATCTGCTCGACGGCCGGATGACGCAGCAGCACGTCCTCGACCTCACGCGGGTAGACGTTGTAGCCACCCTGGATGATGACGTCCTTCTTCCGGTCCACGAGGGTGAGGTATCCGTCCGGCGCCAGGTGCCCGAGGTCTCCGGAGCGGAACCACCCGTCCACGAGCACCTCGGCCGTGGCCTTCGGCAGACCGAGGTATCCGGCCATCACGTTGTGACCCCGGACGACGACCTCGCCCACCTCGCCCACGGGCAGCAGTTCCACGCTGCCCTCCCGATCGGCACGGGCGACGGCCACCTCCACGCCTTCGACCGGAAATCCCACGGTGCCGGGCCGCGGCGGAGTCCCCGGCTGGTTGTACGCGACGCAGGGAGAGGTCTCGGTCAGCCCGTACCCCTCGTACACCTCGCAGCCGAAGGCGCGCCGCACCTGTTCGAGGGCCGGTACCGCCAGCGCCGATCCGCCGCTGTAGGCGCGCCTGAGCCGGGGCGCGGGCGCGCCCGCGGCCACCGCTTCGAGGAGTGCGTGGTACATGGTCGGCACGCCCATGAAGATCGTGCAGCCATGGCGTTCCATCGCCCGCAGCGCCTGCTCGGCGGCGAACCTGGGCGCGAGGACCAGCGTGGCGCCGGCCAGGAAGCAGGTGCCCATGACGCAGACCTGCCCGAAGGTGTGCGACAGCGGCAGGCAGCCGTAGAGCACGTCGTCGTCCTTGACCCCGAAGGGGGAGACGGCGGTCACCTCGATGTTGGTGACGATGTTGCGGTGGGTCAGCATGGCGCCCTTGGGGCGGCCCGTGGTGCCCGAGGTGTAGAGGATCGCCGCCAGGTCGTCCGGGGCGGCGTCCGTGTGGCGCGCGACGGGCGGTCCGGCGTGCGGGGCGTCGAGATCGATCCCGCCGGCACGCTCGTCCGCCACGGTGAACAGCTCGACCCCGGCGGCCGAGGCCGCGGGAGCACCCTGCTCGACGGCCGTGCCTTCGCAGACGAGGGCGCGCGCGCCGCAGTCCTTGAGCACGAACTCCACTTCCGCGGCCCGGGACTGCGCGTTCATCGGCACGACGACCGCCCCCAGAGCGAGGACGCCGTAGTAAATCGGCGGGAAACAGGGCGAGTTGGGCACGAGCAGCGCCACCCGGTCGCCTGGCCCGACGCCGTGGCGGCGCAGCACTCCGGCGTAGTGGCGGGCCCGGTCCCACACCTGCTCATAGGTGACGACGTCGTCGTCCCAGATGAGCGCCGGGCGGTCCGGCCGCCGTGCTGCCGTATCGGCGAGCACGGCGGCCAGAGGCCGGGTCACACAAGCTCCTTCACCGCAGAGGTGCGTCCCGCCACGCGGTCGGACGCGGTGGCGATCTCCAGCTCCTGCCAGATGCCCGCGAGGGCCTCGGCGAACTTCTGCACGTCGGCCTCCGTGTGCGTCGCCGACGGGGCGATGCGCAGGAGTTCCTCGCCCGCACGGACGCTGGGGGCGTTGATGGCCTGGACGTAGATCTTGTGCCGGTCCAGGAGGAGCGCCGAGGCCTGCTTGCACAGGGCGTCGTCGCCGACGAGCGCCGAGACGATGTGCGAGTCGGACGACAGGTACGGCACGTCGGCCTCGTCGAGCAGCCGGTGCAGCAACTGGGCGTTCCTGGCCAGGCTCTGCCGCTCGGCCTCGGAGGTCCGCAGGTGCCGTACGGCGGCCAGGGCACCGGCCGCGGTGGCGGGCGGCAGCGACGTGGTGAAGACGAACGCCCGCGACAGGGTGCGCACCGCGTCGATCAGGTCCTGCGGTCCGGCGATGTAGCCACCGGCGGTGCCGAGGCCCTTGGCGAGGGTGCCCATGATGACGTCGAACCGGTCGGCGATCCCCTCGCGCGGCGCTATGCCGGCGCCTTCGGGGCCGTACATGCCGATGGCGTGCACCTCGTCGAGGAAGGTGGTCGCGCCGTACTGGTGGGCCAGTTCGGCGATCTCGGCGAGCGGCGCCACGTCACCGGACATGGAGTACACCGACTCCAGCACGATCAGCTTGGGTGCCTCCGGGTCCGCCTGCGCGAGGAGCTCGGCCAGGTGCGCGACGTCGTTGTGCCGGAAGATGCGCTTCTGGGCGCCGCTGCGCCGCAGACCGTCGATGATCGACGCGTGGTTCAGCTCGTCGGAGAAGACCACGGTGCCCTCGGGGTTGCCCGCGATCACCGCGAGTGCGCCGTCGTTGGCGGTGTAGCCGGAGGTGAAGAGCAGCGCGGCGTCCTTGCCGTGCCAGTCGGCGAGTTCGCGCTCCAGCTCCACGTGGCGGTGGTTGGTGCCGCCGATGTTGCGGGAGCCGCCGGAGCCGGCGCCGAACCGGGCGACGGCGTCGTGGACTGCGGCCAGGACCGCGGGGTGCTGTCCCATTCCGAGGTAGTCGTTGCTGCACCAGACGCTGACCTCGCTGTCCTCGTCGGCCGTGCGGGCGATCGCGCTGGGGAAGTTTCCGGCCCGGCGGCCGATCTCCAGGAAGGTGCGGGTGCGGCGCTGCTCATCGGTGAGCTGGTCGGTGAAGTAGTCGAGGTGCCTGGGCATGGGGGTTCCTCTCGATCAGCTGAAGGTGAACTGGGCTTGCGTGAAAGGGAAGTTGAGGAGGGCGGGGGTCAGGCCGCCGCCGCGCTGTGCTCGCGCAGCCGCGCCTTGTCGGGCTTGCCCGCCGGGTTCATGGGGAGGTCGTCGAGCACCAGGACCCGCTCGGGGGCCTGGGCCGGGGAGAGGGAGGCGCTGATGTGCTTGCGCACCGCGTCGGATTCGACGAGCGTGCCGGGGCGGCAGGTCAGCGCGGCGTGGAGGTGCTCGACGCCGTCGGTGTCGCGGATTCCGTAGACGGCCGCGAGGGCGACGCCGGGGACGGTCAGCAGCTCGCGCTCGACCACGGCCGGGTAGACCTTGACTCCGTCGACCTTGACGACGTCGGAGACGCGGTCGAGCAGATGGACGTAGCCGCGTTCGTCGCGGTAGCCGATGTCGCCGGTGCGGTACCAGCCGTCGTGCAGCACATCGGCGTCCAGGGCCGGATCGAGGTAGCCGTCCATCAGCTGCGGCGAACGCATCCGGATCTCACCGACCTGTCCGTCGGCCAGCAGCGCCCCGGTGTCCAGGTCACGGACCTCCACCTGGACCTCGGGGAACACCCGGCCGACCGTCGCGGCCAGTCCGGGGTCGGCGTGCCCGGCCGGGTCGAGGTAGGTGATGCGGCCGCTCTCCGTGGTGCCGTAGAGCTGGAGCAGGATCGGGCCGAACACCTCGTGGGCGGCGGCGATGCGGCTCGGCGCTGCCGACGTCCCGCTGTAGCTCAGGCTCCGCAGACCGGCCAGGCCCGCCGCCTCGGCGTTCCGGTACCCCAGGTCGTCGAGGTGGTCGAGCAGCCGGTACAGCTGGGTGGTGGCCATGAAGGTGCGGGTGACACCGTGCTCGATGACGGCACGCACCACCTGGCGCGCGTCGAACTCGGGCAGCAGCACGATGTCGCCGCCCACCGCCAGGGCACCGTCGGCCAGGAGCCCGGCGCTGTGGCTCAGCGGGGTGCTGAACAGGGCGGTGATCCCGGCGGCCTCCGCGGGCGCCTCGATCGCGATGCGCACCGTGCCCTCCCAGGACCGCAGCGACTTGCGGATTCCCTTGGGGCGGCCGGTGCTGCCGCTGGTGAACATGATCACCGCCAGGTCGTCGGGCTCCCCGCGCTCCGGGGCGACGGCCCCGGGGTCGTCGGTGGGCGCGACCCCGGCGGGTCCGGCCTGACCGGGACCGACGAGAACCGCTCCGGAACGCTCGGCCAGTTCGGCGGCGCGCGCCGCGCTGGTCGGGTCGGCGTAGAGGACGGTCGCGCCCGTGGCCCGCAGGATGCCGAGCTGGTCGGTGAGCGGCAGCATGGCCGTGCTGGTACCGGGGTTGGTGGAGCGCAGGAAGCAGACGGCGGCACCGGCCAGGTGTGCGGCGTGCCGCACGCTGATCATGTCCGGGCTGTTGGGTGCGGTGAGGACGGCGACCACGGTGCCGCGGCCGACGCCGGTGGCGCGCAGGGCGCGATAGGTACCGGTGACGACGCGCAGGTACGCGGCCGCCGTCAGCTCCGTACCCGGGTAGCGCAGCACCACCTTGTCCGGCTGCTCCGCCAGCACCTTCAGCACGCCGGGCACATAGCCACCCACGTTCGACCACCAGGCCTCGCCCGCAGTCACCATGCCGCCCCGCTCCTTCCTGCCACGGCGACCGCGGCAGTCAGCTGTTGACCTGACGACTTGAGTCTTCTGGTCGCGAACCATCCGGAACAGGCGTGTTCGTGCACGCCGATGGTGCGCCCGTGCGGCAGCCCGAGGGGGGTACCCGAACGGGTAGGCCACCCGTTGCCCCTCGTCCTGTCGGCCCCCGGTTCCACCCCGTGCCGCCGGCGTTCAGCCCTGCCCCGACCGGGCCGTGCCGCGCACCTTCCGGCTTCTCGCCCATCGCTTTTCGTGAACGCTCACCCGGTCTCGGGGACGCGGCTAAAGTCGTCGCCCTGACAACACCGTTCCCCGTGTTCGCCGAGGCCGGCCGCGCGCGGGAGCGGGACGCGCGCTGGGGAGCGTGCGGTACGTGGTGAACGAGGGGGGAACGGGACGTGGTTCGGAATCGGAGACCTCGGCCGACGGCGGCGGACAGGAAGAACGCACGCGTGGGGTGCGGCATCATGGTGGCCGCCCTGCTCGTGGTTGGCGGATGCAGCGCGCTGATCAACGGCGACGACGGCGGATCGACGGCCAGTTCGTCGGTCAGCTCGACGGCCGGCGCCACAGCCAGTTCATCCGCGAGCGACGCGAAGGACGCGAAGGCCAAGACGGTCGCGGTCAGGAACTTCGTCGGCATGGGGCTGCAGGCGGCCCAGGACGCGGCGCAGGGCGACGGCATACGCAAGCTCGACTCCACCGACGCGACCGGTCAGGGCCGTTCCCAGCTGTGGGACCGCAACTGGACCGTCTGCGCGCAGACGCCCGCGGCCGGGAGCTCGATGAGCACCGACGCCACGCTCACGTTCGACACCGTCAAATCGAGCGCGGGCGAGACGTGTGACGGGGCGGGGCGCGGCAGTAGCAGCACCCCCGCCCCGGCCGCATCCGAGGCCGCGCGGGACGCCGGCGCTGCCCCCACTCCGAGCGTCGAGGAAGACAACTCCGGCTCCGTGAGCGGCAGTTCGGGCTCGACCGGCGGTGATTCCGCATCATCGACCGGCGGCTCAAGCTCGTCGGGGGACGATGCGAGTTCCTCCTCGTCCGCGAGCGGCTCACAGCAGGCGCCCGCCGGAGCAACCGCCCTGTGCAACGACGGCTCGTACAGCTACTCCGCGCACCGCCGCGGCACGTGCTCGCACCACGGCGGTGTGGCCACCTGGCTCGCCGGCGCACCGTCGTAGCGGGCATTCCGTAAACGAGGGCGACCGTCGCGGCCGCCTTTGTATCGACCCCGTATCGGCCCCGCGTCCGCCACCGCTCCGTTCCCCCTCGGATCGCCCGTCCGGCCCGCGGGGCGGCCGGGCGGGGCGGTCGCTGTCGTATCGTTCCTTGCGATCCGCCGAGTCGCCCGCTGCGTACAGATATGACCGAGTTGCACGGGAGGGCTCGCCCTCGAACAGGAGCCGCCGTGTCCTCGCCAAGCCCCGCCCCGGCCGACGCGCGGCCCGTACGTGTGCTGCTGGTCGAGGACGACGACCTCATGCGGCGGGCCTTCGCCGTGGCGCTGGGGCGGTACGGGTACGAGGTCGAGGCCGCCGCCGACGGGCTCGCGGGGCTGGAGGCGTTCCGGGCCGGAGCCTTCGATCTGCTGGTCCTCGACGTGATGCTGCCGGGGCTCGACGGCATCGGACTGTGCCGACGGGTCCGGGAGAGCAGTCTCGTCCCGGTGCTGATGATGTCCGCGCGGGGCGACGGACTCGATGTCGTCGCCGGGCTGGAGGCGGGGGCCGACGACTACGTCGTCAAGCCCGTCGACACGTTCGTCCTGGTCGCCCGCATCCGGTCCCTGCTGCGGCGGGCCACCTACGCCCCACCTCCGTCCGGAGGGTCCCAACCGGCTGCGGGCGAAGGGGAGTTGCTCGTTTTCGGTGAGCTCTCCATCGACACCGCGGGGCTTGAGGTGTTCGTGTCAGGGGCGCCCGTCGCGCTCACCCCCACCGAACTGAAACTGCTCCTGGAGTTCGCGGCGCACCCCGGCGTCGTCCTCGAACGGCACACCCTGCTGCGGGACGTCTGGGAGTACGGGTGGGACGGGGACAGCCGGGTCGTCGACCTGTGTGTACAGCGGCTGCGCAAGAAGCTCGGGCGGGACCGGATCGAGACGGTCCGCGGGTTCGGCTACAAGTTCCGGCGCTGACGTCCGTGCGCCCCTTCGCCGCCCTGCGCGGGAAGCTCCCCGCCCCCGCCTCGCTGCGCTGGAAGATCGCCGCCCTCGCCGCGGCCACCGCGTGCCTGGTCGCGCTGGCCGTCGGCGTCCTCGTCCACCTCTGGACCGCGCGCGACATCCGCGGCCGGGCCGAGGCCCGCGCCTTCAACTCCGTGTACTCGGCCATGGACACCTACCACCGCACCGGCACCCTCGCCGACGGCGCCGCGCTCGACCCCCCGGACCTCCCCGCCTCGCTGCGCCACCCCGCCGACGGGAACCGGCACACCGCCTACGACGGGAGCGTGCACGACAACGTGGGGCCCAGCTTCTGGGCCGCCCAGCGGGTCGGCGGGCCGGGCAGCGCCGTCCTCGCCGTCGAGATCAACATGAGTCCCGAGCTCTACGACCTGCGCCGGCTCGACGCCACCATGGCCGTCGCCTCGCTCGCCTCCGTCGCGGCCGCGGTGCCCCTCGCGGTGTACGGGGCCGGGCTCGTGGGGCGTCGGCTGCGGCGGGTCTCCGAGACCGCCGTACGCATCTCCGCCGGGGACCTCGACGCGCGGACCGGGCCCACCCGGGGCCGCGACGAGGTGGCCGACATCGGCGTCGCCGTCGACCTCATGGCCGACAGCCTCGGGCGGCGGCTGCGCGGCGAGCGCCGGTTCACCGCCGACGTCGCCCATGAACTCCGCACCCCCGTAGGGGGGTTGCTCGCCGCCGTCGATCTGCTGCCGGACGGCGAGACCGAGGACCTGATCCGGGGCCGGGTGCGCGATCTGCGCGGACTCGTCGAGGACCTCCTGGAGATCTCCCGCCTCGACGCCGGGGCCGAGCTCCCCGCACCGGTTCCGGTGCCGCTCGGCGCCGTCGTCCGCGAGGCCGTCGCCCGTACCGGACTCGACACCGCTGTCCGTGTCGTGGAGACCCGGCAGACCGTGGAGACCGATCCGCGCCGCCTGGAGCGCATCGTGGGGAACCTCGTCGTCAACGCCCACCGGCACGGCGGCGCACCCGTCGAGGTCACCGTCGAGGGCCGCACGGTCGTCGTCCGCGACCACGGGCCCGGCTTCCCCGCGGACCTGCTCCGCGACGGGCCCCGGCGCTTCCACACCGGGGCGCGGGAGCGCGGTACGGGCCACGGGCTCGGCCTCACCATCGCGTTCGGCCAGGCCCGCGTCCTCGGCGCCGAGGTGACCCTGCGCAACGCCCCGGGCCCGGACGGCGGGGCCGTCGCCACGCTCCGGCTCCCCGGACCGCAGGTCCCGGGAGCGTAGGCCCTTGGCCGTACGGCTGTCGCAGGACTGCCGCACGGTGGCGCGTCAGCCGATACGGGCGTGCCCCGGTCCCGATACATCCGCCGGACACCCTTCGAAGTGACCGTTCGCCCTGTTCCGCAGCCGAACCCCGCACTCGAAGTGGAGCCCACTCCGTGACCGCCAACTCCCTCACCGCACAAGCCCTTTACCCCGAACCGGGGGTCGCGGCGGCCGCCACCGACCTGTGCAAGGTGTACGGCAGCGGGGACACCCGGGTCGTCGCCCTCGACCGGGTCAGCATCGGGTTCCGCGAGGGCGAGTTCACCGCGATCATGGGGCCGTCGGGCTGCGGCAAGTCCACGTTGATGCACTGCGCCGCCGGCCTCGACGCGGCCACTTCCGGGTCCGTCCGCATCGGCACCACCGAGCTGGGCACCCTCGACGACCGCCGGCTCACCGAGCTGCGCCGGGACCGTGTCGGCTTCATCTTCCAGGCGTTCAACCTGCTGCCCACGCTCACCGCCCTGGAGAACATCACGCTCCCGATGGACATCGCGGGCCGGGAGCCCGACCGGGAGTGGCTCGACCGGATCATCTCCATGGTGGGTCTGGCCGACCGGCTCGGCCACCGCCCCGCGCAGCTCTCCGGGGGCCAGCAGCAGCGCGTCGCCGTGGCCCGGGCCCTGGCGTCCCGGCCGGCGATCGTCTTCGGCGACGAACCGACGGGCAACCTCGACTCGCACGCGGGGGCCGAGGTGCTGGGGTTCCTGCGCGGCTCCGTACGGGAGCTGGGGCAGACCGTGGTCATGGTGACCCATGACCCGGTCGCCGCGTCGTACGCGGACCGGGTCGTCTTCCTCGCCGACGGGCGGATCGTCGACGAGATGCTCCGCCCCAGTGCCGAGGGGGTGCTCGACCGGATGCGGGGCTTCGAGCCCCGGCCCCGCACCCCCTGATCCCGGACAAGACCCCCGGGCGCCGCACCACCACGACACCACTCAGGACTGAGAAGCCCATGTTCAGAACCGCCCTGCGCAACGTACTCGCGCACAAGGCCCGCCTCCTGATGACCGTGCTCGCCGTCACCCTCGGCGTCGCCTTCGTCTGCGGCACGCTCGTCTTCGCCGAGTCCTCCTCCGCCGCCCACCGCGCCGCCGCGTCCAAGAACTTCGCCGGTATCGCGCTCACCGTCACCCCGAAGGAACCCCTGCCCGGGGAAGCCACCGCAAGCGGGGGCAACGCGCTCGACGCGCCCCTCGTACGGAAGTTGGCCGCGCTGCCCGGCGTCGCCGGGGTGCGGCCCTCCGTCGACGGGTCGGCGACGCTCAACGCCGCCGACGGAAGCCCGCTGCGCGGCGGCAAGGCGTGGGCGAACCTCGCCGGGGCGTACGTACCGGGCGAGGACGGTACGGACGAGCGGTATCCGCTGGTCGCCGGGCGTGCCCCGGCGCACGCGGACGAGCTGGTCGTGGACCGGGGCAGCGCCACGGCCGGGCACCTGGGCGTCGGCGACGTCGTGACCCTCGCCACCGACGGGCCGGTGCTCAAGAAGCGGCTCGTCGGCATCGTCGACACCCGGGACTCGCGGGTGACCGCGGGCGGCACCCTCGCCCTGTTCGACACCGCGACCGCACAGCGGCTGTTCTCTTCCCCCGGTCACTTCACCTCGATCGATCTGACCGCCGCCCACGGCACCGACCCGGTGACGCTCGCCACCGAGGTCGACCGCGTGCTCCCGGCCGACCGCGCCCAGGCCACCAGCGGGACCGCGCAGGCCGCCCAACAGGCCACCAACGTCGACCTGATGACCCGCGGCTACCAGAAGATGCCGAAGATCTTCGCCGGGGCCGCGCTGTTCATCGGCTCGTTCCTCATCGTCAACACCTTCACGATGCTCGTCTCACGCCGCACCCGCGAGATCGCCCTGCTGCGGGCGATCGGCGCGACCCGTCGCCAGGTGGTGCGCTCGGTGCTGTGGGAGGCGACCCTGGTCGGGCTCGCCGCGTCGGCGGCCGGGTTCGCGCTCGGACTCGGCGTCGCCTCGGCGCTGCCCGATCTTCTGAGTATCGGTCAGGACCCGCTGCCGCACGGCCCGTTGGTGATCGGGATGCGTCCCGTCGTCGCGGCCCTCGGGGTCGGCGTGGGCGTCACCGTGCTCGCCGCGTGGCTGCCGTCGCGGCGGGCCGCGAAGGTCGCGCCGATCGAGGCGCTGCGCTCCGCCGAGCAGCCGCCGACGCCCGCCGCTTCCCGCGCACGCGGCATCGTGGGCCTGGTCCTGCTCCTCGCCGGGGCCGGGCTGCTCGTCTCGCTGACCGGGGCGAAGGACGCCTCGGACGCCAACCTGCAGAACGCGATGGCCGGCTGCGCCCTCCTGGTCGCCGCCATGATCGCGCTGGCGCCGCTGCTCGCGAGGCCGGTGATCCGGCTCGGCGGGCGGCTGCCCGGACGCCTCGGGGTCGCCGGACGCCTCGCCCGCGAGAACGCCCTGCGCGATCCGCGGCGCACCGCGGCCACCGCCTCCGTCCTGATGGTCAGCACCGCGCTCGTCGCGGGCCTCGCGGTGATCGGCAACTCCACCGGGCAGGCCCTGGACCGGCAGGCCGCCGACGGGCTGAGCGCGGACTACGTGATCGAAGCCCGCACCTCCATGGCCGCCCTCGACCCGGCCGCCCCCCAGCGCGTCGCGGACGTCCCCGGGGTGCGGACGGCGGCGGCGGTCGCCGACTCCACGCTGTTCACCGGCGGAAGCGTCCGCAGTATCTCCGGCGTGGACCCCGCCACCCTGCACCAGGTCATGAAGCTCGACTTCACCAGCGGCTCCGCCGACCGCATCGGCCCCGGCCGGATCGCCGTCTCCGACACCGTCGCCCGGGCACAGGGCCTGCGTACGGGCTCCGCGGTCAAGGCGCGCATCGGCCCCGGCCAGGACTTCAAGGACTACACCGTCGTCGGGGTCTACCGGGACAACCCGCTCGCGCAGGACGTGCTCGGCGCCCGCGCCGAGGTGCAGCACGACAGCTTCAGGCCCGGCACCGTCCAGCGCCTCCTCGTGCGCACCGACGGCGCGGTGTCCGAGGCCACCGCGGCCCGGTTGCGCACCGCCACCGGCAACAGCCCGCTCGTCCGGGTCAAGGACCGCGAGGAGCTCGTCGCCGAGGCCGGCGGGACCGTGAGCGAGCTGCTGACCCTGATGTACGGGCTGCTCGCCATCGGCGCGGTGATCTCGCTGCTCGGCATCGTGAACACGCTGGCCATGTCGGTCGCCGAGCGCACCCGGGAGATCGGGGTGCTGCGCGCCATCGGCATGGACCGGGCAGGTGTCCGGCGCATGATCCGGGTGGAGGCGGTGACCGTGGCCGCCTTCGGCACGCTGCTCGGCCTGGCCGGCGGGATGTTCGGGGCCTGGGCCGTCGGCTCGCTGGCCGGCGGCGCGATGACCCGGTACACCCTCGCCCCGCCCTGGGGGACGCTGGCCCTGCTCGCGCTGCTGTCGCTGGTGACCGGCGCGCTCGCGGCCGCCGTACCGGCCCGCCGGGCGGCCGCCCTGAGCCCGTTGGAAGCGGTCGGACAGACGTGAGCCGGGCACGGCCCCACCCCGTGGCACACTCGGCGCGGGAGCCTGGCGAAGGGGGAAGGCGTGGGGTCGTCGGAGTTGCTCATCGTCCTCGACCGGGACGGCGGAACACCGCTGCAGCAACAGCTCTGTGAGCAGATCACGGCCCTGGTCCGGGCCGGCCGGTTGCGCCCGGGCGACAGCGTGCCCGCGTCGCGCGAGCTCGCCCAGCAGCTCGACGTGTCGCGGACCGTGGTCACCCGGGCCTACGAACTGCTGCGGGCCAACAGCATCATCATCGCCAGACGCGGCTCCGGCACCAGGGTCGCCCCCCTCGCCGGGGACGGCCCGGCTGCCCAACCCCCTTCCCCACAGGCCAAGTTCGCGCCGCAGCCGCCCCGGGCGACCGACGGCAGCAGCCCGCTGTGGCAGCCGTGGGAGCCGCCGCCCACCCACCATCCGGGCGGCGCCCTCGACTTCCGGCACGGCACCCCGGCACTCGCCGAGTTCCCCGTCGCCCGCTGGCGCCAGTCCCTGCACGACGCGTACGGCCGGGCCGACGTGGCGTCCCTCGGCTACGGCCCGGCCGAGGGCTCGCCGACGCTGCGCACCGAGATCGCGACGCTGGTGCGCCGGAGCCGGGCCCTGGACGCCTCGCCGGACCACATCATGGTGACCAGCGGCGCCACCCAGGCCCTGGACATCCTGGTCCGGATGCTGGTGGGGCCCGGTGACGTGGTGGTGATCGAGGACCCGAGCCACACCGTCCTGCGCCAGGTCTTCGGCTGCTCGCAGGCGCACGTGGTGCCGGTGCCGGTGGACGAACAGGGGCTGCGCGTCGGCGACATCGACGCGTGCGTCCGCGCGCACGGCCACGACCCGGCGCGCGTGAAGCTGGTGTACGTGACGCCCTCGCACCAGTTCCCGACCGGCGTCATCCTGTCCGAGGCGCGGCGGCGCGCCCTGGTGCGGTGGGCGTATGACCACGGGGCGACCGTCCTGGAGGACGACTACCACAACGAGTTCACCTTCACCGGCGAGCGGCTGCCCGCGCTCGCCGCCGAGCGGCACCGCGACACCGTGGTGTACGTCGGCAGCTTCAGCAAGACGCTCTTCCCGGCGCTGCGCATCGGCTACGCCGTGCTGCCGCCGCACCTGGTGCGGCCCTTCCTCGGCATCAAGTGGATCACCGACCGGCTCACGCCCACGGTCGCCCAGGACGCGCTGGCCGACTTCATCGCCACCGGCGCCTACGCCCGGCACATCAGCCGGATGACCCGCCTGTACCGCCAGCGCCGCGGCCGCCTCCTGGAGGCGCTGTACGAGCACTTCGGCGCGGAGGTGCGGATCTCCGGGGAGGCGGCGGGCCTGCACGTGCTGGTCACCCTGACCGGCGCCCGCGGCACCCCGGAGGGGCGGATCGCCGAGATCGCGGCCGGGCTCGGGGTGCGGATCTACCCCGCGTCCGGCTACTTCGTCCAGGACCCGCCGCCCGAGCCGACGTTCCTCATGGGGTATGCGGCCCTGCCCGCCCCGCGCATCACCCGCGGCGTCGCCCTGCTCGCGGACGCGGTCCGGGAGGCGACGGGGCGGACGGGCGCGGTCACGGCCGCGCGGCCCGTCAACTCCGTTCCTCCTGCGGCTCGGTGAAGCGCGGCCGGTGGAACCGGGCGCGCAGGGCGTGCGGAACCGTGCAGTCGAAGTGCGCCTTCGCGGTGCGGCCGTCCGCCGACAGGTGCGGTGAGTACGCGGTGGACTGCGAGGGGTCGAGCGGGAAGCCCGGCCGGTCGGGCAGCACCGCCACGTCGCGGTCGGCCTGGAGGCGGGTGGTCATCGCCCACCACAGGTCCGCGTCGGACTCGATGTCGACGTCCTCGTCCACCGACACCGCGAGCTTCGCCATCCGGAACTCCTCCAGGACCGACTCGGCGGCCTTGCGCACCACCTCGTCGTCGGCGGCCGACCGCTTGGCCCGCCACTGCAGGACGACCATGAGCTGGCCGCCGCCCGCGGTGTGGCAGTGCACGCCCTTCACCGGCGCGTCCAGCTCGCGCAGCCGGGCGAGCACCGCCGCCTCCATGCCGAAGCCGAGCAGCACGGACTGCTCGTGTCCGGGCCCCGACACGGTCTGCAGGATCGCGCCCTCGCGCGCGGTGATCCCGGTGACCCGCACGGTCGGGAGCGCCGGATGGGCGCGGCCCCGGTAGCCGAGGAACTCCGGTGTGGCGTAAGGGCCTCGGGGGTTCTCCGGGGCCGTGTCGGCGAGCAGCTCGCCCTCGATGACGTATTCGGCGTGCGCTATGCACTCCGCCGCCACGGTCCGGCAGTCGGTCAGCTCGACCGGCGCCCCGCCGAGCGCGCCCGCCACGCCGAGCTCGTCGACTCCCCCCGGCACCAGGGAAGTGGGGCAGCACGACGACAGCAGGACGGCCGGGCCGAGCCCGAGGTGGATCGCGACGGGCAGGTTCTCGCCCCGCCGCCGGGCCGCCTGGTGGGCGGCCTCCAGATCGCGGCCCGGCACCATCCAGAGGGAGAGCCGGTCCGGGCCCTGGACGCACATCCGGTGGACGGAGAGGTTGCGCACCCCGGTGTCCGGGTCGGTGGCGAGGACCGAGCCGAGCGTCAGATACGGGCCCGCGTCCTCGTCGGTGAGGACCGGCACCGGCAGCGCCGTCAGGTCCGGCGCGAGCGGGACGCGCACCGGCTCCCGGCCGCCCCGGCCGCGTACCGGCGCGACCGGCGACCCCACCGCGTCCACGATGCGCTGGGGCAGCAGGCCCGGGGTGGTGCCGAGCAGGGCCGCCGCCCGGCGCCTGGTCCCGTACAGGCCGATGAGCACGGCCCGGGCGGGCGCCCCGCCCTCCGGGGCGACCCGCTCGAAGAGGACGGCAGGGCCGGGACCGGTGGGCGGCGGGGCGGGCGTGCCGGCCCACTTCGCGTAGCGGGCGGAGACCCCGAACCGGGCCGGGACCTCCGCCCGCTCCCGCACCAGCTCGCCGGGCATGGGATCGAGCCCGGCGAGCGCGGTGCGGAGGTCGGCGAGCCGGCGCGCCGTCATGCCGTGCCCTCGGGGACCGCGGCCGGCCCGGCCGGGCGGGCCGCTGCCCTGCGCTCGGCGAGCAGCTCCATCTGGAGGTCGGTCAACTCGGTGATGAGCGTGCGGTAGACGCTCTCCGCGATGCCCGGCGGCATGCCCTCCTCGACGGCCAGACCCCGCACCTTCTCGATGACCTGGGCCACCCGCCCGGGCGAGCGCACGGTCTCCTCGTCCTTCTTGAACGCCGTCAACTCGCGCACCACGGCGGTGCGTTGAGCGAGCAGCGCGACGATTTGGCGGTCGAGCGCGTCGACGGACAGGCGCAGCTCGTCGATGCGCTCGGCCCCGGCGACGGCTCCGGCAGCGGGTCCGGCGGTTCCCGCGGTCACGGGGCGGGGACCTCGTCGATCACGTAGACGACGGTCGGCTCGTCGTCGGAGCCCTGGGAACGGTGGCGCTCGTCCCCGGGGATGATGAAGCCCATGCCGGGACGGCACGGCACCGAACGGTTGTCGAAGTGGATGGTGAACTCGCCCTGGAGCACCCAGCCCTGGTGGCCGCGCTCGCACCACTCCAACTCGTTGAATCCGGCGGGCAGTTCCATCAGCCGGACCCGCTTGCCGCCGGTGTACGCGATCTTGACCCGGCCGTCGGCGCCGGGCTTGTTCCATTTCTCCCAGGGGATGGCGTCGAAGTCGATGCCGACCAGGGCGGGCGTGGTGGTGCTCACAAGGCTCTCCTCGGAGATGGTGATCGGGTACGGGTACGGGTGCGGGTACGGCGGTGGCTGCTCAGGACAGCGAACGGCTGCGCTCCACCCGCTCGTTGCGGTCGTCCAGGGGGAGCACCGGCTCCCCCGTGTCCGCGTGGTACTTGCGCAGCAGCAGGGTCATGTCGATCATCCGGTGGGCCATCCGCTCCAGGGCGTCGATGCCCTCGGGGTCGTTCAGGCCCGGCTTGCCGGTGGTGTTGCGCAGCAGCGCCGGGAAGCCGCTGCCCACCAGGATCATCCGGTTGAGCAGCAGGTTGTCGACGAGCTGGTTGTGCACGGAGGCGTCGCTGTAGCGGCGGCCCGTGACGATGATGCCGCCGACCTTGTTGGCCAGCGGGCGGTCGAAGCGCAGGAATCCGACGCCCGCCCGCTCTATGAAGATCTGCATCAGATGCGCGAGGCCGAAGCCGTGCACGGGCACCGCGTAGATGATCCCGTCCGCGCGCTTCATCTCCTCGACGATGCCCGGCATGTCGTCCGGCAGCGCGCACGGCAGGGTGCGGCTGTTGCAGTCGCCGCACGGGCTGCACGGCGAGATGCGCCGGTCGCGCAGGTGGACCGTGCGGAAGGTGGCTCCCCTGCCCCGCACGAGTTCTCCCGCGTAGTCGAGGGCGAGGTCGGTGTTGCCGCCCGCCCGCTCGGAGCCCGATATCCCGAGGATGACGGGTTGGTCGGAACGTACTCCTGGCATGTCTCCCCCATTGACCGCTGGTCCGGTGACCGCTGGTCCTGCGGGGCGGGCCGTCGGGGCTCGCCCCCTTTCCCCCTGACGGCCGGCTCCCCCCGGCCGTCAGTCGTGCCCTCGCTCGCCGTACGGCCCCGGACGGTCAGTCCTGGAGCTTTCCGGCGAAGTAGTCGATGTAGGCCTGCATGTCGAAGTGGCCGTGCCCGGAGAGCGAGAACAGGATGCTCTTCGATTCGCCGGACTCCTTGCAGGCCAGCGCCTCGTCGATGGCCGCGCGTACGGCGTGGGTCGACTCGGGGGCCGGCACGATGCCCTCGTTGCGGGCGAAGGTGACCCCGGCCTCGAAGCAGGCGGTCTGCGGCACCGCGCGCGCCTCCAGGTAGTCGAGTTCCTTCAGCTGGCTGATGATCGGCGACATGCCGTGGTAGCGCAGGCCGCCCGCGTGGATGCTCGGCGGCACGAAGGTGTGGCCGAGGGTGTGCATCTTGGTGAGCGGGGTCATTCCGGCCGTGTCGCCGAAGTCGTACTCGAACGTGCCCTCGGTCAGCGTCGGGCAGGACGACGGCTCTACCGCGATGGCCCGCACCGAACGGCCGCCGCGCAACTGCTCGCCCAGGAACGGAAGGGCCAGGCCGCCGAAGTTGGAGCCGCCGCCGGCCGCGCCGATCACGATGTCCGGGTAGTCCTCGGCCAGCTCCATCTGGAGCAGGGCCTCCTTGCCGATGATCGACTGGTGCATCAGCACGTGGTTGAGCACCGAGCCGAGCGCGTACTTGGCGGTGCCGCCGCTCTTGACGGCCGCCTCGACCGCCTCGGAGATGGCGAGGCCCAGGCTGCCGGGCGAGTTCGGGTCGGCGGCGAGCGCGGCCCGGCCCGCCTCGGTCCGCTCGCTGGGGCTCGCGGTGACACTGGCCCCGAACGTCTCCATCAGGCCCCGGCGGTACGGCTTCTGCTGGTAGCTGACCTTCACCATGTAGACCTCGCAGATGAGGCCGAAGTACTGGCAGGCGAGCGAGAGCGAGCTGCCCCACTGCCCGGCGCCGGTCTCCGTGGTGAGGCGCTCGACGCCCGCCTGCTTGTTGTAGTACGCCTGCGGGATCGCGGTGTTGGGCTTGTGGCTGCCGGCCGGGCTGACGCCCTCGTTCTTGAAGTAGATGCGCGCCGGTGTGTCGAGAGCCTTCTCCAGCCGCCGGGCCCGCACCAGCGGGCTCGGCCGCCACTGCTGGTAGACGTCGATGACCGCGCCGGGGATGTCGATCTCCCGGTCGGTGGAGAACTCCTGCGCTATCAGCTCCGCGGGGAACAGGGGCTCCAGGTCGGCCGGGGTGATCGGCTGGCGGGTGCCCGGGTGCAGCATCGGGTCCAGCGGCTTGGGGAGGTCGGCGACCACGTTGTACCAGGTGGTGGGGATCTGGGCTTCGGACAGCAGGAACTTCGTCTGGGGCATGGAAACTTTCCTGTGAGTGAAGTGGAGCCGGTACGGGGCGAGGAGGAGCGTGCGGCAGGGTCAGGTGTTCGCCGGGGCCGCCTTCGGCTCCGGGTCGGCACTGGGCTTGCGGGCCGCGGGCGGCCTGATCCGCAGCACGGAGAACGCGGCGATTCCGACGAGCGGGGCGATGAGCAGCGTCACGAAGACGGGCCGGTAGCCGTCGGCCGTCCACAGCACGCCCAGGCCGACCGGCACGACGAGCCGGGCGAGGCCGAGGACGAAACCGTTGAGCGCCATGAAGCGGCCGACGCGCCCCTCGTCGACGTGGTCGGCGACATAGGTGGGCACCACGACGGACACGATGATCTCGCCGAGCGTCCACACCACGGTGGAGAGCAGCAGCGCCGGCAGCGAGAAGCCGAAGACGATCACGGCGAGACCGAGCGTCCACAGCAGCCCCGCCACCAGGAGCAGCGCCTTGGTGCCCCGGCCGCGGATGTGCTTCTCCATGAACAGACCCAGGCTCACCACCACGACACTGTTGATCGTGTAGACCGCGCCGACCAGCCCCGCCGAGTCGTGCAGGACCGTGGTGACCGCGAGCGGCAGCGCGTATTCGAGGCCGATCAGCGGCACGACGTAGAAGAAGGAGACGAGGACGATCAGCAGCACGTGCCGGTGCCCCAGCGGCCCCGAACGGCCTTTGCCCGCAGCCGATTCGGGTTCCCGCCTCCGGCGGTCGCGCGGCACCCACAGCGTGATCATCGCCGCGCACAGCAGGCCCGCGAAGATGTTCCCGGCGAACATGACGTGGTACGAGTACGCGGCGGCGACACCGCCGAGCAGCGGGCCCACGCCCATGCCCAGGTTGTTGCCGACGTAGCTGATCGTGTACGCGAACGGGCGCTGCTCGGGGGTGGTCAGATCGGCGACCAGGGTGTTGGAGGCCGGGCTGAACATCCCCATCCCGACCAGGGCGACGAACAAAAGCGCCGCGTACGTCCAGGGCGCGCCGTCGAGCAGGGCGAGGCCGAGATAGCCGGCCGCGTTGAGGATCAGCGCGCTCAGGAGCGCGGTGCGCCGGCCCTTCAGATCGCACAGCGGGCCGCTCAACAGGCTGCCGACCAGCAGGCCGGTGCTGCCGATGGAGATGAGCAGGCCCGCCTCGCCGGGGCTGAGGTCCTTGCCGCGCACCAGATAGACGGCGAGCAGCGGGAAGACGAACATGCCGGCCCGGTTGACGAAGGAGGCGAGGAACAACACCCGCAGGGCGAGCGGGAGTTCCTTGAAGCGCGCGACCCACAGCACGGCTAGGCCCCGGTCTCTACGCGGAAGCTGTCGCGCACGGTCTTGAAGCGGGCCTTGACGTCCTCGAAGTCGGTGCCCTCGCACACGTACCAGCCGAGCACGTCGTTGGAGGCGGTCGGCGGGGCGAGCACATCGCCGACGCGCTTCCACACGTCCGCGTCCAACACGCCTTCCAGGGAGGTCAGTTCGGCGGCGGATGTGATGGCGGTGATGGTGCCGTATTCGCCGGACGACAGGTACTCGGTGCCGACCTCCGGGCCGAGCCGGACGGCCGGGCGGTGGTCGGGGTCCAGCTCAAGGCGGCACCACTCGCCCGCCAGGTTGATCCCGCGCCCCGCCTCGACGGCGGGCACGATGGAGCCGCCCCCGGCCCGGGCGCCCGCCTCGCCGAAGACGATCTCGCCGTCGTCCAGGAGGAAGAACTCGGCGTGCACCACCCCGGTGCTCAGGCCGAAGCCGCGAAGGACCACCGCGTTCAGCTCCAGGATGCGCTGCTCCCTCGGCGTGAGGTCGTGCTTGCGGGAGATGGTGCCGCCGGGTTCGTCGCGGTACTCCAGGACGGAGTACGTGTACTGGGACAACTGCTCGAAGACGACCTCGCCGCCCTGGAACAGGGAGTCGACGTGGAACTCGGCGCCGCGGATGAACTCCTCCACCCGGTACTCGTGCCGGTCGTCACCCATCTCGCCCCAGACCCGGTCGAGTTCGGCCCGGTCGTCCACCCGGTAGGTGTTGCCGCAGGCCCAGCCC
The DNA here is from genome assembly GCF_014650455.1 of Streptomyces xanthochromogenes. GTDB lineage: Bacteria > Actinomycetota > Actinomycetes > Streptomycetales > Streptomycetaceae > Streptomyces > Streptomyces xanthochromogenes. The sequence continues at coordinate 560,941 of NZ_BMUZ01000005.1, forward strand.
GCGTACGGCTTGACGACGACGGGGTAGCCGACCTGCCCGGCGAACTCGGCGACGGCGGTGACGGTGTCGGGGCGGCAGGAGCGCGCGACCCGCACCCCGAGCTCCTCGGCCCTGCGGTGCATGACGTTCTTGTCGCGGAAGTTGAGGGCCTGGTCGGGGGTGAGGCCGGGGATGCCGTGGTCACGGCGGGCCCGGCTCGCGGGCAGCACATCGCCCTCGAACAGCGGGAAGATCCGCTCGATGCGGTGCTCGGCGACGATGGAGTCGACGGCGGCCCGCACGGCCGCGGTGTCGTCCAGGTCGGCCCGGTACTGCGGGAGGCCTTCGGCCTCGGGGGCCTCCCAGCCGGTGGGCAGCAGCACCACACTGGCCACGCCGAGTTCGGCGGCGGCCGCGACCACCGCGCGGAACTGGGCGGTGTAGCGCCCTGCCGCGGGCCGGTAGACCACCAGGATCGAGGGGTTCATGGGGTGCTCCTCAGACGAGTCCGGGATACGAACCCGGGGCGGGCGGGACGGGAAGGCGGCATCGGCGGACGTCATCGGCGGACGGACGCGGCCGAGGGGGCGAACGGCTGCCCGCTCACGGTGGCCGCGTCGAGCACCAGGGCCGGTCCCGGCTCGGCGCCGAGCCCGGTGAGCGCACCGGCCAGCCGGTCGAGCGCCTCCTCGACGACGGCCCGGCCGCCGTCGTGGGCGGACTCCACGGTGAGCAGCAGCCTGCGACGGCCGACGTCGGTCTTGACCACGTCGCCCTGGCGCCAGTTCCAGCGCCGCGAGTGGGCCCGGCCCTGTCCGTCGGCGTAGACGACCTCGCCCGGGTCGGGATGCTCGGTCGCGCCGGGTGCGCCCAGCGGGGCGAAGACCTCGTCCCCGTGGGCGAGCCGTACCTCCAACTCGCCCTGGATGTCGCCCACGTCGCAGGAGGCGACGGGGAGGCGGGTGTCCAGGGAGACGGCGTTGCAGAGGTCGACGAGCGCGTTGATCCGGGGCAGCCGGTCCCCCTTGGCCACCCGGCGCAGGACCGACTCGGCGGCGCACGGGAAGCGGTTCGGGTTGACGTCGACCGCGCGGTAGGCGTCCCGCCAGGCGGCGATCGGGGGCAGCGCGGACACGTCCGCCTTGCCGAGGCGGGCCGCGTGCAGCGCGTCCTCGGCCGCGGTGAGCCATCCGTCGACCTCCCCGGACTCCCTGACGACGTCGACGTCCGGTACCGCTATCAGGCCGAGCACATAGCCGGGCACCCGCTCGGACAGGCGCCCGTCGATCGTGACGGTGAAGGGGCGAACGCCGCCGCGGACGTGGGTGGAGCTCTCCATGGACGTGGATTCCTTCGGCTGTGGGATTCCGTCGCTGTTACCAGGCGGACCGCTGATGCGGTTCCGACAGTAGGGAGCGGGCAGGGGCCCGGCTGTGGCCAATTTCCGGCAATTCCAGAAGTCCACTTGCGCCCCCGCGGGCGCCCCGGACGCCCCGTCAGGCGGGGGCCGAGGACGGTGAAACGGCCCTGTGGCCCAGGAAGTTGGCGAACAGCCTCATGCCGTCCTCGGTCATCACGCTCTCGGGATGGAACTGCACGCCCTCCACCGCGAGGCTCCCGTGGCGGACGCCCATGACGTAGCCGTCGTCCTGCGAGGTCGCCGTGACCGTCAGCTCCGGCGGCGGGTCGGTGACGATCAGGGAGTGGTAGCGGGTGACGGTCAGCGGTTGCGCGGCGCCCGCGAAGACACCGAGGCCGTCGTGGCGCACGGGGCTGGTCTTGCCGTGCATCAGGCGCTGGGCGACGGCGATCTTCGCGCCGTACGCGAGGCCGATGGCCTGGTGGCCGAGGCAGACCCCGAGCAGCGGGACCCGCCCGGCGAAGGCGTGCACGAGCTCGACGTGGCCGGAGTCCGCCGGGTGGCCGGGGCCGGGGCCCAGGACCACCGCGTCGGGGGCGGAGGCGATCAGCTCGGCCACCGTGCGGGTGCGCGAGCGCACCACGTCCGTCTCGGCACCGAGGCTGAGCAGGTACTGGTCGATGATGTGGCTGAAGCTGTCGTACGCGTCGACGAGGAGGACCTTCACTTCAGCAGCTCCTCGCCCGTCAGCGCCCAGTACGTGGCGCTCATCTTGGCCAGCGTCTCGCGCCATTCGGCGGCGGGCTCGGAGTCGGCGACCAGCCCGGCCGAGGCCTGGGTGCTGTAGCGGACCCCGTCGTGGACGGCGGTGCGGATGCACAGGGCGAGCACCGCGAAGCCGCGGACGTCGACGAGCCCGAGAGCGCCCGCGTAGATGCCGCGCGGGTGCTCCTCCAGGTCGTCGATGATCTCCATGGCGCGCAGCTTGGGCGCACCGGTCATCGTGCCGGCCGGGAAGGTCGCGCAGATCGCCGCCCACACGTCCGTGCCGCGCCTGACGCGGCCCGAGACGGTGGACACCAAGTGGTGGACGTACGCGAAGGGTTCGACCTCCATCATCGTGTCGACGGACAGCGTGCCGGGCTCGCAGACCCGGCCGATGTCGTTGCGGCACAGGTCGACCAGCATGACGTGCTCGGCCCGCTCCTTGGCGCTGTCCCGCAGTTCGGCCACCCGGCGGGCGTCCTCGTCGGGGTCGGCGGCGCGGCGCGCGGTGCCGGCGATGGGCCGCATCGAGATGGCGTCGTCCTCGACCCGGATGAACAGTTCGGGGCTCGCGCCGATCACGGTCCGCCCGGCCCAGGGCACGAGGTACATGTAGGGCGAGGGGTTGCGGTGGCGCAGCCGCCGGTAGACCTGGAGCGGGGTCAACTCCGTTTCCACGTCGATGCGGTGGCCTATCTGTATCTGGTAGCTGTCGCCGATGCCTATGTGGTGCAGGCAGCGCTCGGCCCGCTCGACGAAGGTGGCCTCGTCCACGGTGTCCCGTACGGACGCTGCCGTCGGCGCCTGCGGGACGCTCTCCGCGCCCCCGGCCGCCCGCACGGCCTCGACGACCGTGCGCAGCGGCGGCTGGTCGGCGTCGGTGGTCAACTGGGGCCCGGAGGCGCTGAGATGACGGACGCCGCCGCGCTTCAGGTCGTACCAGACCGTGTCCTTGAAGAGCGTGAGCGTGCAGCGCGGCAGGCCGGTGTCGGCCTGGCTCGTGGGGAGTTCCTCCATCGCCCACGCCGCCTCGTAGGCGAGGGTGGTGAGGAAGCCGAAGGCGAAGGTGCCGGTGGGTACGTCCGTGTCGAGGTCGAAGAGGGCCTGGACGGCGCGCAGTATCCGCCAGACGGTGCCGGAGTCGCGCACCGGCCACTGCCGGGCGCCGGCCGTCGCACCCGCGACCGTCCTGCCGCTCTCTCCCACGGTGGCCGTGAGCGCGGCGGCGAGCCGGTCGCCGAGCGGCCCGGGAGCGACGAGTTCCAGCCGGTCGGCGTGAATGCGCAGTTCCGCGAGGCGGCCGTACCCCACGGCGGCGTAGTGGCGGTCCTGGTCGGGACCGTCGAGACTTTCGAAGAGGTAGACGTCGCCCTCCTCCCGGGTGCGGGAGAGCGCCTCGTAGAGTCCCAGCGCTTCGACCTGGGGGAGTTCCTCGGAAACCAGCCGGACCGGAATGTTCGCAACCGTTTCGTCCGGAGCCAATTCCCCGTCGTACGCTGGCACTTCTGACAGTTCTGGGAGATCTGACAACTCTGACAACAAGGACACGTCGAAAGCCTTCCTGATCCGAGTGGACCGTAGGGGCTTCGAGGAATGAGCATGCCCGTCGACGGGGCGCCGTCGGCCCGGATTCGCACGTCACGCATGTCCGGGCCGTTCACGCCGGACTCCCCGCCCCACCCTCATTCGCCGTTTTCCACCGGCGGCGCATCTGTGTGCTCGACGACTCCATCAAATGTGGGACCGGCCCAGCCATACCACTTCGGCCTCCGGAGAGGAGACCACTTTGTCGCTGCAGCTAGCCCTCACCCTGGACCGTGAATCGCGCCTCCCGCTCGCCGTTCAAATACGCAATTCGCTGCGCAAACTGATTGAGGACGGAACTTTATGGCCGGGGACGCGGATTCCGTCCAGCCGCCAACTGGCCCTGGATATGGGGGTGTCCCGCAGCGTCGTGGTGGAGGCCTATGAGCAGCTGTCGGCCGAGGGCTATTTGCAGACCAGACACGGCTCGGGGACGACGGTCTCGGAGCGGGCCGGTGCGCCCGACACGACGTCCCGCCTGGTGCCGCCCGATCCGGAGACCGCGCCCGAGGCGATGTGGGACCTGCGCACCGGAACGTCCAACGTCATGGACTTCCCCCGCCAGGAGTGGATCCGCTCCATGGCGGCCGTGGTCGCCGACGCCGGCCACCTGGAACTCGGCTACTCCCCGCCGGCCGGGGTCCCGCTCACCCGGCGGGTCCTGACCGGCTACCTCGGCCGGGTGCGCGGGGTGCGCAGCCGGCCCGAGGACCTCATGGTCACCGCGGGCTTCGCCCAGGGCCTCGCCCTGATCTGCCGGGTGCTCCTGGACCGGGGCCACACCACGCTCGCGGTGGAGGACCCGGGGCATCCGGGCGAGCGCGAGTTCGTCACCAGCTCGGGGCTGCGGGTGGTCGGCATCCCGGTGGACGAGGACGGGCTGCGGGTCGACCTGCTGGAGCGGAGCGGCGTACGGGCGGTGCTGCTGACCCCGGGCAACCAGTTCCCCACCGGGGTCCGGCTCTGCGTGCCCCGGCGGGAGCGGCTGATCGCCTGGGCCCGCGAGGTCGGCGGCTACATCATCGAGGACGACTTCGACAGCGCCTTCCTGCACCGCTCCGACCGGCTCCCGGCGCTGCAGAGCCTCGCGCCGGACCGGGTGGTGTACGCGGGCAGCGCCAGCAAGACCCTGGCCCCGGCGCTGCGGCTCGGCTGGCTCGCCGCGCCCTCGGAGCTGATGGCGTCGGTGGAGTACGTACGGGCCGGCTGGGACATCGGCTGCTCGGGTCTCGAACAGCTCACCTTCGCCCGCTTCATCGACACCGGCGCGCTCGACCGCTACCAGCGCCAGCTGCGTACGGAACTGCACCGGCGCCGCCAGACCGTCCGCCGCCAGGTGGAGGCCTGCCTGCCCGGAGCCCGCCTCACCGGGGGCGAGAGCGGGCTCCAGGCCTATGTCCAGCTCCCGCCGCACATGGCGGAGTCGGCCCTCCTGCGCGCGGCCCGCCGCCGCTCGGTCCTGACCCGCGGCGGCGCCTTCTACACCCTGTCGGACACCAGCCGGCCGCCCGCCCTGGTCCTCAGCTACGCCACGGTGGCGTGCTCGGGCCTGGGCCGGAGCATGGCGGCGCTGGGGGCGGCGTACCGGGAGGTGGGGGGCTGATCGTCGGCGGCCGGGGCCGCCGGGCGGGCTCTGCCCTCGCCGGGACGTTGCGCGCCCTCACCCCGACGGGCGGCGTATCCAGGCGTCCAGGGCGGGGCCCTGTGGGGGCGGGGTGGTGAGGGGCGACCGGGTCCAGCCCCAGGCGGCGCAGGCCGCCGCCGCCGCGGTGTTCGTGGTGGCGACCAGGGCGGTGAGCAGGTCGGCCTCCTGGCGCTCCAGGAGGCGTTCCTGGAGGCGGGTCGCGATGCCGGTGCGACGGCGGTTCGGCAGCACCATGAGTTCGGCGAGCGCGAACACCCGGTCGGCGGTGGCCAGTTCCTCGATGCCGTCGGTCGAGGCACCGCGGAAGCCGTGCCACCACTCGCCCTCGCGCCCGGGCGGGTAGCCGTAGGCGCAGCCCACCAGGAACGGATCGCCCGCGATGATCATGTCGAAGCCGGGGCGCTGCACGTCCTCGGCGAAGCGGCGCAGGAACCCGCTCCGCCCCAGGGGCTCGACGCCCGGCACATCGTCGTACGCCGCCGTGTACAAGTCCGCGACGGATTCCCTCTGCTGCTCGGCCTGCCATCGGGACAGCCGCCGCAAGAACACCTCTGTCATCGCAACAGCGTGGCAGGTCACGGCGGTTGGAGGAAGGTGCACGGAGAGTGCGGGCCCCTCGGTGACGAGCCGGACGCGCTGGGTACCGAAGTCCGCCGCCCCGGCCGCACGGGCGTACCCTCCCCGACGCCCGGGCCGGACGCCGCCCGGCAGGGTGCAGGCCCCGGGAACAGGGGCCTGCGCACCCTGATGCAAAACGGCAGATGCGAGCCATAATCTCGTACATGACTCATAAACGCGTGGCCGAGCGGCACATTGCGGTAGTGGGTGCGGTGGACCGGCCCGTCGAGCTGAGCGTGGCCGAACTGCGGGAGCGGTGGCCGCAGCGGACCGCGGCCGTCACCTTCGACTGCGCGACCAGCGGGCCACGTGCCCACACCTTCACGGGCCCCCTGCTGCGCGAGGTGATCACCGAGGCGGGCCCCGGCTTCGACCCGGCCCGCCGCAAGGACCGCTCCCGCTTCCTCCTGGAGATCACCGGCGAGGACGGCCACGCGACGGTGCTGTCCTGGGCCGAGATCGACCCGGACTTCGGCGACTCGCCGGTGCTGCTCGCCACGACCCTGGACGGCAACCGACTGGACGGCGTGGGCGCCCAGTTGGTGGTGCCGTCCGACCGTTGCGGGGCGCGGTACATCAGCGGGATCACCCAGGTGCGGCTGCGCGCCTGCGGCGGGGTCGCGGGGGATCAGCTCGCGTACGGGGACGGCGGGGCGATCGGCAGACCCGTGTAGTTCTCGGCGAGCTCGGCCGCCGCGTGCCGGGAGTGGGCGATGCGGTCGAGCTGCGAGAGCTGCAGCCGGGTCTGGAAGGGGGTCTGCGCCGGGGCCGTGTGCAGCAGCTCGGTCATCGTGTACGAGAAGTGCTCGGCCCGCCAGACCCGGCGCAGACAGGTCGCGGAGTACGCGTCGAGGCGCTCGGTCGAACCGGTGACATGCTGCTGGACGAGCGCCCGGGACAGCTCGACGACATCGGCGACGGCCAGGTTCAGCCCCTTGGCGCCGGTCGGCGGCACGATGTGCGCGGCGTCCCCGGCCAGCAGGAGCCGCCCGTACCGCATCGGCTCCATCACCCAACTCCGCATGGGCAGAACGGACTTGGCGGTGACGGGGCCGCGGCCGAGCCGCCAGCCGGGGTCGGCGTCGGTGGCCAGACGGGCGTCCAGCTCGTCCCAGACCCGGGCGTCGGGCCAGTCCACGGGGTCGGTTCCGTTGGGCACCTGGAGGTAGAGCCGGCTGACCTCGGCCGACCGCATGCCGGCGAGGGCGAAGCCGCGGGTGGAGTGCGCGTAGATCAACTCGCGGTACACGGGCGGGGCTTGGGCCATGACGGCGAGCCAGGAGTAGGGGTACGCCCGCTCGTACGTGGTGCGGAGCGTGGCGGGGACGGCGGCGCGGGACACTCCGTGGGAGCCGTCGCAGCCGATGACGTAGTCACAGCTGAGGCCGGCGATGGGGCGGGATTCCTCCCGGCCGGGGCCACGGGGGCCGGGGCGTCGGTAGTGGATGCGGGCGTGGCTCGCGTCCGAGCCCGGGTCCACCCCCGCCACCTCCACCACCTCGGCGTCGAACAGCAGCGGGGGACCGTCGGCCAGCTGCCGGGCCACCAGGTCCTTCACCACCTCGCTCTGCGCGTAGACCAGCACGCGGCGGCCGTCCGCGAGGGACGGGAAGTCGATGCGGTGGGAGCGGCGGTCGTAGCGGAGCTCGATGCCGTCGTGCGGCAGGCCCTCGCGGTCCATGCGTTCGCCCACGCCGGCGGCCCGCAGCACGTCGACGGTGCCCTGTTCGAGGATGCCGGCCCGCTGGCGCTGCTCGATGTACGCGCGGTCGCGGCTCTCCAGGACCACGCAGTCGATCCCGGCATTGTGCAGCAGCCGGGCGAGCAGGAGCCCGGCCGGGCCGGCCCCGATGATGCCGACGGTGGTGCGGGCGGGGGCGGCGGCGTCCTGGTCAGCGCTGGGCATGCCGGGCGTCCTCCCCGTCGGAGTGGCCCTCGTACTCGGCGATCGCCCGTTCCGCCACGGCGAAGGCGGAGTTGGCGGCGGGCACCGAGCAGTACACGGCGCACTGGAGCAGCACCTCGGCGATCTCGTCGGGGCTCAGACCGCCGCGGAGCGCGCCCTTCACGTGCAGGGCCAGCTCGTCCTTGTGGCCGCCCGCGACCAGGGCGGTGAGCGTGATGACGCTGCGGGTACGGCGGTCCAGGGTGGCCCGGCCCTCGGCCCGGCCCGGGCCGCCCGTCGCGGCCTCGCCCCAGATCTCGCCCCAGGCGTAGCGGGTGATGAAGTCCTGGAAGCGGGCGGTGAAGGGCGTCGTGCGGGCCTGGGCGCGGTCCACGTGGGCGTCGCCGAGCACGGCGCGGCGGGCCGCCTCGCCGGACTGGCGCAGGGGGTCCGGGTGGGTGCGGGCGAGGTGCTGGAGCAGGGCGTCGGTCACGGCACGTGGCTGCTCCACGTTGGCGAGGTGTCCGGCGCGGGGCAGCTCGACGAGCTGGGCGTCGCGGATGCCGTCGACGAGTTCGCGGGCGTGCGGGGGCGGGGTGGCGGTGTCGTCGCGGCCCGCGAGCACGAGGGTGGGGGCGGTGATGCGGGCGAGGTCGGGACGCAGGTCGAGCCCGGCGAGGATCTCGCAGCAGACGGCGTACGCCTCCGGGTCCACGCGGTGGTGGTCGGCGAGGAGCTGGGCGGGGGCCGGGAAGCCGGGGGTGAACCAGCGCTTCGGTGCGCTGTCGGCGACCGCCCCGATCCCGTTCGCCCGCACGGCCCCGGCCCGCTCGGCCCAGGGCTGGTGCGGTCCGAAGTGGGCGGAGGTGCAGAGCAGGGCGAGGGAGGCGACGCGCTCGGGGTGGTGTGCGGCCAGCCACGTGCCGACGGCTCCGCCGAGGGACACCCCGGCGAAGGCGAACCGTCCGACGCCGAGCGCGTCGAGCCGCGCGAGAAGCAGCTCGCCCAGCGCCTCGATGCGGGCGGCCCCCGGAGCCCGCGCCGGGGCCGGGGCAGCTCCGTGCCCCGGCAGGTCCCAGGTGATGACTTCGAAACGGGCTGTCAGGGCGGGGAGTTGGGGTTCCCAGAGCGCCTGGGTCGTGCCGAGGGAGGGGGCGAGTACGAGGTGGGGCCGTGGCATGAAGGTCCTTGGGACGGGGCGGCCCGTGCTCCCGCCCGTTCGGCGGGGTCGGGCGGGCCGAGGCACTGGGGGCGGGTGGAACACCCTGGGCGGGTACGGGCGGAGCACTCCGGCGGGGAGCACAGCGCACAGACTCCTTCGGACCCTGCCGAGGGGGCCCTGCTGAGGGGCGCGGCCCCTCGGGGGTCCGGGCGCGGCCGCGGGGCCGGTCAGTGTCCGAAGGACAGGAACACCGTCTCCCCCTCCCCCTGTAGTCGCACGTCGAAGCGGAACACCCCCGCCCCCTCCCTGCGGGCCAGCAGCGTCTCGGCACGCTCGGCCGCCAGCGCCGTCAACTCCCGCTCCCCGCCGAGCCCTTCGACGTAGGCCCGCGTGAAGAGATGGCGGGACAGGCCCCGGGCGAACAGGCAGATCGACAGGTAGGGGGCGGCCGGCGGCGGGGGCAGGGTGCGGAGCGTCCAGTGGCCGTCCGCGCCCGTCGGGACCCGGCCGAAGCCCGTGAAGCCGAACGCGTCGCGGGGAAGGAGGCCGCCCGATGCGGGGTCCCGGCGCCAAGAGCCGGGGCGGCCCGCGAGGGAGCCGTCCGGTGCGGCCTGCCAGAACTCCAGGAGCGCGTCCGGCACCGGCTCGCCGGCGCCGTCGTACACGTACCCGTGCACGGTGATCGCGGCCGGATCACCGGCCGGCGCGACCTCCCCGCCGCCGGGAAAGGGCAGGGCGTACCCGTAGAAGGGACCCACGGTCTGGGTCGGGGTGGGAGTCGGGACGGGGTCGGTCACGGCGTCGCCTCCGGGTCGGGCAGGGTCGCGGCCGGACCGTCGAGCACGATGTCCCAGTGGTAGCCCAACGACCAGTCCTGGACCGAGAGTTCGGGGTCGTAGGCCGCCACCAGGCGGTCCCGTTCCGCCGCGTCGGTCACGGTGTGCAGGATCGGGTCGTACGCCAGGAGCGGGTCGCCCGGGAAGTACATCTGGGTGACCAGGCGCTGGGTGAAGGCGCGGCCGAAGAGCGAGAAGTGGATGTGCGCGGGGCGCCACGCGTTCTCGTGGTTGCCCCACGGGTAGGCGCCCGGCCGGATCGTGGTGAACGCGTACCGTCCCTCCGCGTCCGTCAGGCACCGGCCCGTACCGGTGAAGTTCGGGTCCAGGGGGGCCGGGTGCTGGTCGCGCCGGTGGGCGTAGCGCCCGGAGGCGTTCGCCTGCCAGATCTCGACGAGCTGGCCCCGGACCGGCCGGCCCGCGCGGTCGAGGACGCGGCCGGACACGGTGATGCGTTCGCCGTGCGGCTCCCCCACGTGGTGCCGGGTCAAGTCCGCGTCCAGTGCGCTCACTTCGGTGACGCCGAAGACCGGACCGTACAGCTCGACCGCCTCCGGGTCACCGCCGACGGCCAGCGGCGCCCGCGTCGGTACCCGCAACGCGCCACTGCGGTACGGGTCCACGACCCTGCCCGGGGTCCTTTCGTCCACCACCACATCCGTCATCGTCCTGTCACCTCTCCCACTCCCTCTCCTCCTTCTTCTGTGCCGGCCGCCACCGGCACGCGCACCGGCGCACCCGTCCGCGCGCGGACCTCCTCCGCATCGACCCCCGGCGCCGTCTCGACCAGGACGAAGCCGTCGTCGGGGTCGACGTCGAGCACCGCCAGGTCGGTGACGACCCGGTGCACACAGGCCCGTCCGGTGAGCGGCAGGGTGCAGCGCTCGACGAGTTTGGGGGTGCCGTCCTTCGCGGTGTGCTCGGTCAGCACGAGGACCCGGCGCACCCCGTGCACGAGGTCCATCGCACCGCCCATCCCCCTCACCAGACGCCCCGGAACAGCCCAGTTGGCGAGGTCACCGCCCGCCGAGACCTGCATCGCGCCGAGGATCGCGGTGTCGACGTGGCCGCCGCGGATCATCCCGAACGACAGCGCGGAGTCGAAGAACGCGGCGCCCGGCCGTACGGTCACCGTCTCCTTGCCCGCGTTGACGAGGTCCGGGTCCACGTCCTCCTCCCGGGGGTACGGTCCGACGCCGAGAATGCCGTTCTCCGAGTGGAGCACCACATCCACGCCCGGCGGTAGATGGCCCGGCACCAGGGTGGGCAGACCGATGCCGAGGTTCACGCAGCTGCCGTCGGCCAGTTCGGCCGCGGCCCGCGCCGCCATCTCGTCCCGTGTCCAGCCGCTCACCGGCCCACCTCCCCCGTGTCGCCCCTTCGCACGGTCCGCTTCTCGATTCCCTTGTCGGCGGCCTGGGTCGGCGTCAACGGCACGACCCGCTGCACGAACACGCCGGGCACGTGCACCGCGTCCGGGTCCAACTCGCCCGGCTCCACGAGGTGTTCGACTTCGGCCACCGTGGTCCGTCCGGCCATCGCCGACAGCGGGTTGAAGTTGCGGGCCGCGCGCCGGAAGACCAGGTTTCCGTGCCGGTCGCCCTTCCAGGCCCGTACGAGGGCGAAGTCCGTGGTGATGCCGTGTTCCAGGACGTGCCCGCGTCCGCCGAACTCCCGTGTCTCCTTGGGCGCCGAGGCCACGGCCACTTGGCCGTCGGGCCCGTACCGCAGCGCAAGCCCGCCCTCGGCGACCTGGGTGCCGACGCCCGCCGGCGTGTAGAACGCGGGGATGCCGCAGCCTCCGGCGCGCAGCCGCTCGGCGAGCGTGCCCTGCGGGACGAGCTCCACCTCCAGCTCGCCGGCCAGGTACTGGCGGGCGAACTCCTTGTTGGTGCCGATGTACGAGCCGGTCACCCGGGCGATGCGACCGGCCGCGAGCAGGATGCCGAGGCCGCCGCCGTCCACCCCGCAGTTGTTGGACACCACGCTCAACGCGGTGGCGCCCTGCGCGTACAGGGCGGCTATCAGCACGTTCGGCACGCCGCTGAGGCCGAAGCCGCCGACCGCGAGGGAGGCCTCGTCCGGGATGTCGGCCACCGCGTCCGCCGGGGCCCCTACGACTTTGTCCATGGAAAGCTCACGCCCGCTCTCGGCGCCGGGCCGCCGGCCGGGGGCCGAAGACGCCAGGCTCTCGCCAGTTGTTCGCCAGATGAACTAAGGTTCAGAATCGTGTCGGCCCGAGTCTGCGTTCTGCGGGCCCACGCGTCAACACCCCCGCGAACCAGCCACGTGCCTCAACAGGCCGTATCCGGAGGCCAGATGAGCACCGCCCCCGCCGAAGCCGTCGGTCCGCTGATGCGTGGGGTCGCCGTGCTGCGCGCGCTCAGCGACGCGGACGGGCGGACCGGCCTCGGCGACCTCGTCCGGGCGACGGGCCTGGCCCGCTCCACCGTCGACCGGATCGCGGCGACCCTGGCGCGCATGGGATACGTACGCCTCGACGGGCCCGTCGTGACCCTGGCCCCGCGCCTGATGGAACTCGCCAACGCCTACCTGGGCGCGCTGGGCCTGCCCGCGCTCCTCGGCCCGCTCGCCGTCCAACTCGCCGAAGAACTGGACGAGTCGGTGTCGCTCGCGGTCCCCGACGGCGACGGCATCCGCTTCGTCCACCAGAGCACCCGGCGCCGCGCGATGTCGCTGACCTTCCGCATCGGGGACCTGCTGCCCGCCGAACGCACCGCGCCGGGGCCGCTGTTCGCCGCGCACTGGACGCCCGGGCAGTGGACGTCCTGGCGCGAGCGGCGCGCCGCCGACCCCGAGGGGCTCGGCTTTCCCGGCGTCCCTGCGGGCACGGGCGACCACTTCGAGGAGCGGGTCGACCGGGCCCGTGCCGCGGGCTCGGCCGTCGACGACCAGCTCATCGAGCCCGGCCTCATCGCGGTGGCCGTGCCGCTCCGCGACCCGGCGGGCGTCCCGCTCTGCGCCCTCAGCGTCGTCAGCCACACCAGCCGCCACAGCGCCGAATCCCTGCGCGAGGCCGTCCTGCCCCGGCTGCGCGCGGCCGCCGCCGCCATGGAGGCCGAGCTCGCCCGCCCCGCCGAAGCGCCACGGGCCGCCCACACCGCCGGCCGGGGCGCCGGGGCCGCCCACGCCGCAGCGGCCCCCACCACCCCGGCCGCGGCACCGGCGCCGTCCGGTCTCGCCGCCTGGACCTCCGCCTCCAAGCAGGAACTCGGCGCCGAGTTCGTCGAGTCGCTGGCCCGCGGGCTCACCGTCCTCACCGCGTTCGGGCCCGGCCGGGCCGAGCTGCCCCTCAGCGCCGTCGCCGAGGCCACCGGGCTGCCCCGGGCCACCGCCCGGCGCGCCCTGATCACCCTGGACCACCTGGGTCTGGTCGCCACCGGGGGCCGCGCCTTCCGGCCCACCCCCCGCGTCCTGGCGCTCGGCTGCCCGCCCCTGTCCCGCACGACGCTCTCCGACATCGCGGCACCGCACCTGGCCGCGCTGGTGCGCACCGCGCACGACTCGGCCTCGCTCGCCGTGCTCGATGGAGACGCCATCCAGTACACGGCCCGGGTCGCCACCACCCGGATCATGAGCGTCAACATCACCCTGGGCACCCGCCTCCCCGCGTACGCCGCCGCGATGGGCCGGGTCCTGCTCGCCGACCTGCCCGCAGCGGAGCGCGCGCAACGGCTCGGCCGTACGGCACTGGCGGCGCTCACCCCGCGCACGGTCACCTCACCGGCGGTACTGGCCGGGCTCCTCGACGAGGTGGCCGAGCAGGGGTACGCGGTGGTCGACGAGGAGCTGGAGGAGGGGCTCCGCTCCCTCGCGGTCCCGGTGCGGGACGCCGCGGGGCGGGCGGTCGCCGCGGTGAACGTGGCCATGCACACGACACGGCGCACCCTGGCCGAGTGCCGCGCCGACCTGCTGCCCGAGCTGCGCGCCACGGCCGCGGCCATCGAGGCCGACCTGCACGTGGTGAACCGCTTCTGCCGCGCCTCGGCCACCTGATCGGCACCCACGCCCACCAGCACTGGAGCATCGGGTTGGGAAGCGGCACGCGTTTGTCACCTCGACTCCCCGCCCTCTCCCTCTAATCGGTTAATTCAGGGGAAGGCGGACATGTTCATGACCCCGGTCGGGGATACAGGGCAAGTCCGCTGCCCAGCTGGCCAGCTGTCCCCCTGACACACACCGGAGTACGCCACGTGGAGACCACAGACGCCGTGTGGAGCTGCCCCTTCGACTACGCCGATGCGCTCGAATTCGACCCCCAGCTCCAGCGGATGCTGGCCGAGGAGCCGGTCGCCCGGATTCGGATGGCGTACGGCGAGGGCGAGGCATGGCTCGTCACCCGGTACGAGGACGTGCGGACGGTGACGACCGACCGCAGGTTCAGCCGTAGCGCCGTCATCGGCCGCGACTTCCCGCGGATGACCCCCGAGCCCATCGTGCAGGCCGAATCCATCAACCTCATGGACCCGCCCGCCAGCAGCCGCCTGCGCAGCCTCGTCGCGAAGAGCTTCGCCGCGAAGCACGTGGCACGGATGCGCGAGCGCACCCAGAAGAAGGTCGACGAGCTGCTCGCCACCATGGCCGAGCACGGCTCGCCCGCCGACTTCGTCGAGCACGTCGCCGCCCCGCTGCCCCTCGTCACCATCTGCGAGGTCCTCGCCATCCCCGACGGCGAGCGGGACTGGCTGCGCGCCCACGCGCTGACCATGATGAACATCGGCGCCGCCGGGCGTGAGGCGGCCGTCCTCGCCAAGGCCGAGCTGCGCGCCTACTTCACCGACCTCACCGCGGCCCGCCGCCGGTCCCCCGGCGACGACCTGATCTCCACCCTCGCCACCGCCCGCGACGGCGACGAACTCCTCGACGACCAGGAGCTCGCCGTGATGGCGATGGTCCTGCTCATCACCGGGCAGGACACCACCACCTACGAGCTCGGGAACATCGCGTACACGCTCCTGACCAGGCCGGACATCATCGATGACCTGCGTGTGCGCCCGGACCGCTTCCCGGCCGTCCTCGACGAGCTGCTCCGCTTCATCCCGTTCCGCAAGGGCGTCGGCATCCCGCGCGTCGCCACCGAGGACGTCGAGCTGAGCGGGGTGCTGATCCGGGCCGGCGACATCGTCCACGTCTCCTACCTCACCGCCAACCGGGACACCCGCAAGTTCGACCGGCCCCACGAGGTCGACCTCGACCGGGGATCGGTTCCGCACATGACGTTCGGCTGGGGCGCCCACCACTGCCTCGGCGCCCCGCTCGCCCAGATGGAACTGGAGGTGGCGTTCACCTCCCTGCTGACCCGCTTCCCGGGTCTGCGGCTCGCCGGTGACCCCGGCGACGTGCCGTGGAACACCCACTCCATCTGGCGCCACCCGCTCAGCCTTCCGGTCGCCTGGTGACCAACACCCCATCATCGAAGGGAAGTTAAATGGCCACCTTGTGCCGACCGGCGGTCGCGGTACCCGACCACGTCATCACCCAGGAACAGACCCTGGCGCTCGCCCGCGAGACCCATGCCGGGCATCCGCAGCGCGATCTGGTCCTCAGACTCATCGAGAACACCGGCGTCAAGACCCGCCACCTCGTCCAGCCCCTCGAAGAGACCCTGGCCCACCCGGGGTTCGAGAAGCGCAACCAGGTGTACGAGGCCGAGGCGAAGAAGCGGGTGCCCGAGGTGGTGCGCCGCGCCCTCGCCCACGGCGAGGTCGAGGCCGCCGACATCGACATGATCGTCTACGTGTCGTGCACGGGCTTCATGATGCCCTCGCTGACCGCCTGGCTGATCAACACGATGGGCTTCCGCTCCGACACCCGGCAGCTGCCCATCGCCCAGCTCGGCTGTGCGGCCGGCGGCGCCGCGATCAACCGCGCGCACGACTTCATCACGGCCTACCCGGGCTCCAACGTGCTGATCGTGTCGTGCGAGTTCTGCTCGCTGCTCTACCAGCCGACCGACATCGGCGTGGGCTCGCTGCTGTCCAACGGCCTGTTCGGGGACGCCCTTTCGGCCGCGGTCGTCCGTGGCGAGGGCGGGGTCGGCATGCGGATCGAGCGCAACGGCTCGCACCTGGTGCCGGACACCGAGAACTGGATCTCGTACGCCGTGCGCGAGACGGGCTTCCACTTCCAGCTCGACAAGCGGGTCCCGGGCACGATGGAGATGCTCGCCCCCGCCCTCAAGACCCTGGTCGCACAGCACAGTTGGGAGGTCGGCGGGCTCGACTTCTACATCGTGCACGCGGGCGGCCCCCGCATCCTCGACGACCTGTGCCACTTCCTCGACCTCGGCCCGGACATGTTCCGCTTCAGCCGCAACACCCTCACCGAACGGGGCAACATCGCGAGTTCGGTCGTCTTCGACGCGCTCGCCCGGCTCTTCGACGAGGGCGGCATGACCGACGGCGCCCGCGGCCTGATCGCGGGCTTCGGCCCGGGCATCACCGCGGAGATCGGGGTGGGCAGCTGGAACGCGGGCCCGCACCTGGACGAGGAACTCACCGCCATGGCGGCCCGCGTCTGAAGGGCCCCTGCTTGTGGGCCCGTCGGGGCCCGGCACGACCGATCGGCTACTCGTTGACCAGCACGGGAATGGAGAGCACCGCGCTGGTCGGCGTGCCGGTCAGGGCCTTCGGGCCGACCTCGAAGTCGATGCCGGCCCCCTCGGCGGTCGGAGTGTGGCCGCCCTTGTGCTCGTCGTGGCCCTCCTCGGCGTACTGGAACGAGCCGGTGCCGAGCAGCTTCCCGTCCGCGTCGTAGTAGGCGGCGCGCAGCTCAAGCGCGATCAGCTCGCTGACGTCCGAGGTGACGGCGAGGTGCCCGGTGACGGCCGATCCGGCACCGAGGGCGCCGCCGGTCACCTTGACCCGGTCCGTGAACGGGCCCTGTTCCAGGCGCACTTCACCCCGGGCGAGCTTCTGGTACGCGGCGGGGGCGGCGGCCCGCTCGGGCGCCGCGAAGCTCACCGAGGGGACGGGGGCCGGAGCGTCTTCGGCCCGGTCGTCCGGGGCTCCGCCGGACCCGCCGCCGCAGGCGGTCAGCAGGGCGAGGGCGAGAGCGGCCAGGACGGCCGGGGCGGCGGTGCGGCTCATGGCGGGGGACTCCTGCGGAGTAGTACGAGGGGGCCGGGGGCGGGTGCCCCCGGCCCCTGGCCTGCGGGAGGCGGGACGGCCCGGGCGGGCCGAGCCGGGACGAGCCCGGGCGGCCGGCTCAGCCGGGGCGGCCGACCGCGCGACGGCCGGCCGCGCGGGGTGGCCGACCGTCAGCCGCGCGGGGTGCGGCCGAACAGCGAGCCGTACATCTTGCCGTACAGATCGGTGTTCAGCTGGCTGGCGGCGAAGCGGTCCGCACCGGGACCGTAGGCGAAGATCGGCACATCGGCGCCGGTGTGGTTGCCCGAGAGGTACGTCAGCCACAGGCTCGCCTCGGGGCTGCCGTCCTTGACGCCCTTGGGGTCGTCGGGGGTGCGGAAGGTCGCCGGGGCGAAGTTCTTCGCGTCGCCCGCGCCCGCGCCGTTGGCGATGCCGGTCGAGCGGGCCGGGTCCTTTGCGCCCGAAGTGGCGCGCGAGGGAAGGGAGTTGTTGGCCGGGTTGCCGGCGTCCGTGTTCGACGGGGGCGCCACCGACTCGGCGTTGGTGTACGTGCCCTTCTCGATGATGTTGAAGCCCGCGCACTCGTGGTCCGCGGTGACGACGACCAGGGTGTGACCGTCGCGCTTCGCGAAGTCGGTGGCCGCCTTGACCGCGTCGTCGAACGCCTTGACCTCGGCGAGCGTCTGGGCCGCGTCGTTGGCGTGCGAGCGCTTGTCGATCTGGGCGCCCTCGACCTGGAGGAAGAAGCCCTTCCTGGAGCGGCCGTCGAGCAGGTCGATGGACTTCTTCGCCATCTCGGCGAGCGTCGGCTCCTGCTTCTGCGGGGCGCCGGCGGGCAGGGCCGCCTTCGCCTGCTCGACCGTCAGGTTGCCCCGGTTGAAGAGGCCCACGACCTTCTTGCCGCGCACCTTGTCGAGGTCGGCCTTGGTCGCGGCCTTCTGCGAAGCGGCGGTCTGCGCGGGCAGCTTCGGGTCGCCGAAGGAGCCGAGCACCTGGTAGCCCTGCTTCTGGAGGGCCTGCTGGTCGTCCGGCTCGAAGCGGGCGAGGCCGCCGCCGAGGACCACGTCGGCGGTGCCGTTGCGGGCGATCTGCTCGGCGATCGGGGTGATCAGCGTCTTGTCGGCGGGCGCCTTCTCGTAGCTGCCGTCGGCGTTCTTCGGCAGGCAGGCCGCGTCCGAGTAGGTCGGGCCCTGGCAGCCGCGGAGCAGCGCGTGGCTGAACTGGGCGGCGGGCGTGGCGTCGGTGATCTCGGCCGTCGAGACGTTGCCGGTGGCGAAGCCGGCCGCCTTGGCCTGCTCCATCAGCGTGACGCGCCGCTTCTCGTAACTGTCCACGCCGATCGCGGCGTTGTACGTCTTGACGCCCGAGGCCCAGGCGGTGGCGGCGCTCGCCGAGTCCGTCACCAGGGCGGGCTGGTCGCTGCCCTTCTCCACGGCGTACGTGGCGACCGCGCCGGTGTAGGGCAGGCGCTCCATGTTGAGCTTGCCCTGGGCGCCGTAGAAGCGCTCGCGGCCGGCCGTGACGTGGGTGCGCCCCATGCCGTCGCCGAGCAGGTAGATGACGTTGCGTATCTCACGGTTGCCGTGCTCGCCGTGACTGCCGTGCTGGGGCTGGGAGTTGGCGGTGACGGCCGAGCCGGCGGCGACCGCGGAGGCCGCCGCGACGACCGCGAGCACCTTCATTGCCTTCTGTCTCATGGCGGCGAAGCTATGAGTCGCATGTGAACGGACCGGGAGGTTCAGGCGGCCGCGAGGCGAACGCCTTTACCTTCCGCATAACTTTTCCGCCCCGGCACTTTGCCCTTTGCGGACGTTCCCCTTACCCGGGGCCCCGGTCCCGCGGTCCGCGGGAGGGGCCCCTCGGCGGCTGGGCCTATCCGTAGGACAGGTTGGAGCAGATGTTGTCGTCGGCCGAGCGGGCCTTGTCGGCGACGGCCGACGGGACCGCGGCGGGGGCGCTGGACGCGGCGTCCGCGCCGCCCGCGCCGTCCGCCTTGTACTGCGTGCCGACGATGACGTTCAGGCCCGGTGTCTTCGCCTGGCGCAGCAGGGCGCCGGGGAAGTGCGTGGCGAGCGTCTTGGCCTTGGCCTCGTCGTTCGCCCCGTACTCGATGACCGTGTGCGTGTAGTCCTGGGAGGCGGCCGTGGTGGCGCCGGTGACGGTGAAGCCCGCGGACTTCAGCGACTCGGCGACCTGGGCCGCGAGGCCCTTGGTGACGGTGCCGTTGTAGACGGCCACGCTGATGCCCTTGCCGGAGGCGGGCGCGGGGGCCGCCGCCGACGGGCTCGGGGAGGCGGACTCACTCTTGCCCGCGGCGTTCTGCCCGTCGACGGTGCGGTCCGCGCGCAGCGCCGCGAACAGGGCGTCGGCCTCCGGCTTGACCACGGCGACGCGGGCACCCTCGTAACGCCAGGGCAGGGTCACGAACTTGGTGTTGTGCAGGTCGATGTCCTTCATCGACATCGCGAACGAGATCAGCTTGCTCGGCGAGCCGAGGCCCGAGTCGACGGTCATCGACTTGGTGGCCGCGTTGGCGAGCGGCAGCAGCGTCGTCGGGTCGAGGCCCTTGCCCTTGACCTTCTTGATCAGGCTGCCGATGAAGGCCTGCTGGCGCTGGATGCGGCCGATGTCGGAGCCGTCGCCGATGCCGTGCCGGATGCGCACGTAGTCGAGCGCCTTCTGGCCGGAGACGCTCTGCGGGCCCTTGGCGAAGACCAGACCGCCCCTGTGGCCGAGGTTCGGGTTGAGGTCGCCCTGGTAGACGTTGCCGGGCACGCACACGTCGACGCCGCCGACCGCCTCGGTCATCCTCGCGAAGCCCGCGAAGTCCATGACCATGGTGTGGTCCACGCGCAGCCCGGTCAGCTTCTCGACGGTGTTCTGGGTGCAGGCGGGGTTCCCCTGAACCGTTTCTCCCACCTCGAACGCCG
The DNA here is from genome assembly GCF_014650455.1 of Streptomyces xanthochromogenes. GTDB lineage: Bacteria > Actinomycetota > Actinomycetes > Streptomycetales > Streptomycetaceae > Streptomyces > Streptomyces xanthochromogenes. Next base: position 580,814 of record NZ_BMUZ01000005.1, read on the forward strand.
AGTTGAACATCACATTGTGCTTCTCCTTGGTCCAGCTGCCGCTCGGCAGCTTGCACGACGGTATGTCGACCAGCGAGTCACGCGGTATCGAGACGGCGACGGCGTGCTTCTGGTCCGAGTAAACGTGCAGCAGGAGCGCGGTGTCCGAGCGGCCGATGTCGCCCTTGCCGTGGCCGTACTGGGCGTTGTCGCCCGAGCGGGTGTCGGAGCCGATGATCAGGACGTTGGAGCCCTTGGTCGAGGCGGCGGGGCGGTCGGCGGAGATGCCGCCGTCGTCGAAGGTCTTGATGTTGCCGTTCAGCTGGAAGTAGATCCAGCCGCCGCCGGCCACCGCGAGGACGACGACCGACAGGCCGGTGACCCCTGCGATGCGGGCACGGCTGCGCTTGTCGCGGCGCTGCGGTGCGGCCGAACCGCCACCCTCACGCCTGCCTGCCGCACCCGCTTTGTGGCTCCCGGCCATCGGACCCCTCATCCCTCATTCGCGCCTCTTCTGTAGAGGAGACGGTGAGTCGCACCCTCTGGTTGTACAGTTGCGCAATGTAGCAAGTCTCATTGAGAGCCAGCAGCCCCGGCCGAACCAAGAATTCGGCCGGACGAAACGGCTGCAGGACGCGAACGAGGAAGGACGGCGGGATGTTCCTGCGCAATGGTCTTGAACCGTGGCATCTGCTGATCGTGGCCGTAGTACTGATCCTGCTGTTCGGTTCCAAGAAGCTGCCCGACACGGCACGCGCGCTGGGCAAGTCCCTGCGCATCCTCAAGAGCGAGACCAAGGCGATGCGCGAGGACGACACCGAGCCGGCCCCCGCCGCCGCCCCGGCCCCGCAGGTCGTCACCCCGGCCCCGGCGACGGTGCACACCGCCGCCGACCGCACCCAGGCGGACGCCCCCGCGCGCCCCGCCCCGTAATCCCGCACGCCGTACGCTCGGCAGGCATGGAGCAGCTGCCGACGTACGACGACGTGGTCCGCGCGCACGAGCGGATCGCCCCGCAGGCCCACCGCACCCCGGTCCTGACCTCCCGGCTCACCGACGCCGAGCTCGGTCTGAGCCTCTTCCTCAAGTGCGAGAACCTCCAGCGGATGGGGGCGTTCAAGTTCCGCGGCGCCTACAACGCGCTGTCCCTGTTCGACGCGGACCAGCGCCGCGCGGGCGTGGTCGCCTACTCCTCCGGCAACCACGCCCAGGCCGTCGCGCTCGCCGCCTCGCTGCTCGGCATCCCGGCGACCATCGTCATGCCGCACGACGCGCCCGCGGCGAAGCTGGCCGCGACCAAGGGGTACGGGGCCGAGGTCGTCCCGTACGACCGCTGGAGCGAGGACCGCGAGGAGATCGGCCGGGCCCTCGCCGAGGAGCGCGGCCTGACGCTGGTCCCGCCGTACGACCACCCCCACGTGATGGCGGGCCAGGGCACCGCGGCCAAGGAACTCTTCGAGGAGACCGGCCACCTGGACGCCCTGTTCGTGCCGCTCGGCGGCGGCGGGCTCCTGTCCGGCAGCCTGCTCGCGGCAGGCGCCCTGGCGCCGTCGTGCGCGGTGTACGGGGTCGAGCCGGAGGCGGGCGACGACGGGCGCCGGTCGCTGCGCGCGGGCGAGATCGTGCACATCGACACCCCGGCGACCATCGCGGACGGCGCCCAGACGCAGCACCTCGGCATCCACCCCTTCCCGCTGATCCGCGACCTCGTGACCGACATCGTCACCGCCTCGGACGCCCAACTGGTCGACTCCATGCGCCTGTTGGCCTCCCGGATGAAGATCGTCGCCGAGCCGACGGGCTGTCTGGGCCTGGCCGCCGCCCGGGAACTCGCGGAGGGGTACCGGGGGCGGCGCGTCGGCGTGATCGTCAGCGGCGGCAACGTGGACATGGCCCGGTTCGCGGCGCTCCTTTCCGGGTGACGCCGGCGGGTGCGGGCCGGAGGTTGTCCACAGGCTGAGGGGGACGCGCACGGGATGTGGGCGCTTCGGCGCATGATGGGGGCATGAGCGACATGAACGAGATGCCGGAGTGGGAGAAGCGGTTCAGGGCGCCCCGGGTGGGGCTCCCCGACTGGGCAGAGGACGCCCCGGACCGCTCGCTGTTCGTGTCGAACGCGACGGGGACGTACGAGCTGTACGCCTGGGACCGGGCGACGGGCAGCCAGCGCCGGGCCACGGACCGGCCCAACGGCACGACGGACGGCGTGCTGACGCCCGACGGCGAATGGATCTGGTGGTTCGACGACACCGACGGCGACGAGTTCGGCGTCTGGCGCCGCCAGCCGTTCGGCGGTGGGGCGGACGAGACGGCCGTGCCCGGGCTCGACCCGTCCTACCCGGGCGGTCTCGCGCTCGGCCGGGACGGCACCGCGGTGGTCGGCCGCTCCACCGACGAGGACGGCTCCACGATCCACGTCGTGGGCCCCGGCTCGGCCCCGGTCGAGATCTACCGGCACCGCGAGTCCGCGGGCGTCGGCGACCTCTCGCACGACGGGACGCTGATCGCCGTCGAGCACACCGAGCACGGCGACGCGATGCACTCCGCGCTGCGCGTGGTTCGGCCCGACGGCTCGACGGTGGCCGAGCTCGACGACACCAAGGGCGGCACGGAGGAACTGGGCCTGGAAGTGCTCGGGTTCGCGCCGCTCGCGGGCGACACCCGGCTGCTCGTCGCCCACCAGCGGCGCGGGCGCTGGGAGCCGATGATCTGGGACGTGGCCTCCGGCGAGGAGAGCGATCTCGCGCTCGACCTGCCGGGTGACGTCTCCGCCGAGTGGTACCCGGACGGCTCGGGCCTGCTCGTCGTCCACAGCTTCGAGGCCCGCAGCGGTCTGTTCCGCTTCGACCTCGCCACCCGCTCGCTGATCGAGATCGAGACCCCGGCCGGTTCGGTCTCCGGGGCCACGGCCCGGCCCGACGGCACGGTGGAGTACCTGTGGTCGTCCGCGGCGAGCCCCTCCGAGGTGCGCTCCACGACGGGCGAGGTCGTGCTCGACCCGCCCGGGTTCAAGGCGCCGGGTTCGGTGCCGGTGGAGGACGCCTGGGTGGAGGGCCCCGGCGGCCGCATCCACGCGCTGGTGCAGCGTCCCGCGGGGGAGGGGCCCTTCCCCACCCTGTTCGAGATCCACGGCGGTCCGACCTGGCACGACAGCGACGCGTTCGCCTCCGGCCCGGCGGCCTGGATCGACCACGGCTTCGCGGTGGTCCGGGTCAACTACCGCGGCTCCACCGGATACGGGCGGGCGTGGACGGACGCGCTCAAGCACCGGGTGGGGCTCATCGAGCTGGAGGACATCGCGGCGGTCCGCGACTGGGCGGTCTCCTCGGGCCTGGCCGACCCCGCGCGGCTCGTCCTCGCGGGCGGCTCCTGGGGCGGCTACCTCACCCTGCTCGGCCTCGGCACCCAGCCGGACGCGTGGGCGCTCGGGCTCGCGGCGGTGCCGGTCGCGGACTACGTCACGGCGTACCACGACGAGATGGAGGCGCTGAAGGCGATGGACCGGACGCTGCTCGGCGGCACGCCGGAGGAGGTGCCGGACCGCTTCCGCGCGTCCTCGCCGCTGACGTACGTCGACGCCGTGACGGCGCCGGTCTACATCTCGGCGGGGGTCAATGATCCGCGCTGCCCGATCCGGCAGGTCGAGAACTATGTGGACCGGCTGGTCGAGCGGGGGGCCACGCACGAGGTGTACCGGTACGACGCGGGGCACGGGTCGCTCGTGGTCGAGGAGCGCATCAAGCAGGTACGCCTCGAACTCGACTTCGCCGCGCGCCACTTGCCGAAATAACCCCCTGGGGCTGCGCCCCGGGCCCGGGGGTTTGCCCACCCTCCCCCAAGCTCTTAATGAGCAGGGGGACCCCCATCCCGTTGCCCGGGGTTGGTTGGGTTCCGGCCCCTGGGGCTGCGCCCCAGACCCCGGGGGGTTTGCCCTCCCTCCCGCCCGTGCGGCGGGTTGGACCGGCTGAGCCCTGGGGCTCCGCCCCAGACCCCGGGGGGGGTTCACCCACCCACCCGCCCGTGCAGCGCGTTGAAGGGTTCAGCTCCCTGGGGCTGCGCCCCAGACCCCCTGAGGGGCTGCGCCCCTCGAACCCCCGCAAGGGGCTCCGCCCCCTGCACTCCCGTTCGGGGCTCCGCCCCGGACCCCATTCGCGCCTGAACGGCGCTCGTCCTCAAACTCCCCCAAGGCCTCAAGGGCCAGGGGGGACCCCCATGACAGGCTGAGGTTGCCCGGTGCTGGCCCGCACCGGGCATTTAGGGGCGCGGGGAACTGCGCGACCAGCCACGCACGGCCCGCAGCCGAAAACGGGTTTTGGGGGCGCGAGGAACTGCGCGAGAAGCGACCACAGCCCGCAGCCGACGACGGGCTTCGGGGGGCGCGGGGAACTGCGCGAACGGCCCCCGCGGACCCCAGCCGAATGGACGCCCCAGCCCCTGCGGCGGCTGAGGAGCGGACCCGGGGGCGCAGCCCGCGAAAGAGGGGCCGGGGCGGGAGCCACGAGGGGGTCGGGGCGGGAGCCACGGGGTACTTGCGGGCACCCCGGAGCCCAGCCCCCCGGCAGGATTCCGTACCGTGGGGGTGTGTACCGGTTCCTGCTCACACCCCGCTGGTGGGGAATCCACGTCTTCGTCCTGCTCGCCATCCCCGTGTGCGTCTTCATGGGCTCCTGGCAGCTGGGCCGCTTCGAGGACCGCGTACAGTCCCACGACGCCGCCGAGAAGGCACCAGACCCCGCCACGCAGAAGGCCGAGCCCCTCGCCTCGCTGCTCCCCGTGGACCAGCGCACCTCCGGCCGCCCGGCCGCCGCGCACGGCCGGTACGCCGAGCAGTTCCTGGTGCCAGGCCGCGAGGTCGACGGCAAGTCGGGCAGCTACGTCCTGAGCCTGCTGCGCACCGACGCCGGCAAGGCCCTGCCCGTCGTGCGGGGCTGGATTCCGCAGGGCGCCAAGGCCCCGGCCGCGCCCGCCGGCGAGGTCGGCGTCACCGGCATATTGCAGGCCTCGGAGAACGCCGGTTCCGACGGGGTGCACGCGCAGGGCGGGCTCCCCCGGGGCCAGGTCGGGATGATCAGCGCGGCGGCCCTCGTCAACCTCGTGCCGTACCAGGTGTACGACGCCTGGGTGACGCTGCCGCACGCCGATGCCGGGATGACTGCGGTGCCTGCCAGCGCCCCCCAGAACAGCGGGCTCGACCTGAAGGCGTTCCAGAACCTCGGCTACACCGGTGAGTGGTTCGTCTTCGCCGGGTTCGTCGTCTTCATGTGGTTCCGGCTCGTCCGGCGCGAGGCAGAGGCCCTGGAGGACGCCGAGCTCGGGCTCTCCCCGGAGGACGGGGCCGAGGCCAGGACCGGGACCCCGGGCTCCTTGGAAGGTACGTCCCTGCCCGGTTAGGGCAGCGGCACCCGGTCGGGGCTACGGCGTCGCAGACGCCGGCGCACCCGCGTCCAGGACGCCCGTCTTGTAGATCGTCCCGGCGCACGCGTTCGGGATCTTCGCCTCCGCCGACGGCGCGCCCGGCTCGGCGACGTGGGTCACCGCCACCGTGCCGTCCGCCGTACCGGCCGGGGCGCCCCCGTCCGCGGCGAGTCGGCTGGTCTGGCCGGTGCCGCCCGCCGTGGGGGCGACGACCCCGCTGTTGCTGCCGGAGCTGACGTTGGACGGCGTCGGGTCGGGCGACGGGGTCGCCTTGGGACAGGTGTCGGACGGCACCCAGGCGAACCGCACCTCGTATGCCGCGGCCGGTGCGAGCACCAGGGTCTTCGCGTCCTGCGAGGGGTCGGGGAGCCCGGCGGCCGGATCGCCCGCCGCGTGCTCGACGACGGTGATCTTCGCCGGGTCGGCCGCGCCCTGCGCCTGCACGTCGAACTTGCCGACGCCGCCGATCGCACACTTCTTGGCGGAGGCGTTGACGATGCGGAAGGCGCCGTAGACCTTGCCGGACGCGTCGGGCTTGCCGACCTTCGCCGACTTCACGCTGAGCTCGGTCGCGTCGCACGTCGGCGAGTCCGCCTGCACGGGCCCGCCGCCCGGCGCGGTCATGCCGCCGGCGGTGCTGCCGGCCGCGCCCTTGCTGAGCGTCGGGGCGGGGCCGCTGCCGCCGGGCGTGCCGGGCGCGCTGCCGACGGTCGAGGGGCGGCTGCCGCCCTCCGTGCTGTCCACCGTGCCGGACGCCGTACCGGGAGCGGTGTGCGTCCGCTCGCCGTGCCCGGCGACGGCGGGCTGATCGTCCGTGCTGCTCCCGGTGTTGGCGACGTGCAGGAAGGCGGGCACCGCGGTGGCCACCAGGAGGGCCGCCGCCACCGAGCCGACGACGGCCTGCCGCTTGCGGGCACGCCGCACGGGCACCGCGGCCCGCAGATGTTCGAGCGCCCCCTCCGAGGGCTTCAGCTCGTCGACCGCACCGTGCAGGAGCCTGCGCAGGGCCTGTTCGTCGGCTGCCTGCGGGCTCCCCGGGGCGGATGGAGAGGTGAAGGGAGGGGTGCCGGTGCTGTTCTTTTCCGGCGATGTGTCCACGAATCCGTATCCAGTCAGGTCGTTCAGGTCGTTCCTGGGCCGCTGGTCCGGCCCGCTGCTGCCGTGTTCCCCGTATTCCCGACGTTCCCCGCGCACTCGGCGTGCTCCGTGTTCCCCCGGCCGCCCGTCGCCGTTCCTGCCGGAGCCGTTCCTGCCGGAGCCGTCCCTGTCGGGGCCGTTCCTGTCGGGGCCCTTCATGCCGGGGCCTCCATGGCGATGCGCAGCGCGGCTATGCCGCGCGAGCCGTACGCCTTCACCGATCCCAGGGATATGCCGAGCGTCTCGGCGACCTGGGCCTCGGTCATGTCCGCGAAGTACCGCAGCACGAGCACCTCGCGCTGGCGGCGCTGGAGCCCGCGCATCGCCTTGATCAGGGCGTCGCGTTCCAGCTGGTCGTACGCGCCCTCCTCGGCGCTCGCCATGTCGGGCATCGGCTTGGAGAGCAGCTTGAGCCCGAGGATGCGGCGGCGCAGCGCCGAGCGCGACAGGTTCACCACCGTCTGGCGGAGGTAGGCGAGCGTCTTCTCCGGCTCGCGCACCCGGCTGCGCGCCGAGTGCACCCGGATGAACGCCTCCTGCACGACGTCCTCGCAGGAGGCGGTGTCGTCCAGGAGCAGCGCGGCGAGACCCAGCAACGAGCGGTAGTGCGCGCGGTAGGTCTCGGTGAGGTGGTCAACGGTGGTGCCGGCCGCCATGACCTCGTCAGCGCTCTCGCGCGAGGGGGCCGTCTGGGACGGGACACGGGCGGGACGGGTGGCGGGCATGGGCGCGATCACCGGCATGCCACCGGGCGCGCCGAGCCGCCGTCGCGGGCGCACTGCCGTGCCGCCGCGCGCCGGTACCGCTCTGAAGTCGAGTACCTCTGCCACGCCTGTTGGACACGTTCCTCCCCGTCAGGGTTGTACGCGTACGACACTGTTTTTGGCGGTGCGACAAATACCCTCATCCGTACCCGCTCTTCCCCAATGCCCCGATTTTTACGGCACCTTGAGGGGCGACCGCATAGACGCTCCATGCCGTTCTGCGGTTGCAGGGACACGGAAATGAATCGTGTAACAAGGCATTGGTGCACTTCAAGTGGTACAGACCAGCGACTTGCTCACAGAGCGTTCACAGATCCTACAAATAGGTGGACGTCAGCGCTCGGTGAATTCGCGGGCCGCCAACTCGGCGATGTGCGCGGCGTTCAGGGCGGTCCCCTTGCGCAAGTTGTCGCCGCAGACGAAAAGTTCCAGTACGTGTGGATCGTCCGGCGAACTGCGCACCCGGCCGACCCACGTGGGGTCGGTGCCCACCACGTCCGCGGGCGTGGGGAACTCGCCGACCGCGGGGTTGTCGAAGAGCACCACACCGGGCGCGGTCGCCAGGATCTCGTGGGCCCGCGCCACATCCACCTCGGTCTCGAAGCGGGCGTGCACGGACGCGGAGTGCGTGGTGACGACCGGCACCCGCACACAGGTGGCGGCCACCGGCAGCCGCGGCAGATCGAGCAGCTTGCGCAACTCGTCGCGCAGCCCCAGCTCCTGCGAGGACCAGCCGTCGTCGGCGAGGTCACCGGCCCAGGGCACCACGTTCAGGGCGACCGGTGCCGCGAACGGACCGAGGTCGTCGCCCACGGCCCGGCGCACATCGCCCGGACTCGTGCCGAGCCCGGTCCCGGCCACCAGCGAGATCTGCCGGCGCAGCGCGTCGACTCCGGCCTGCCCCTCACCGCTGACGGCCTGGTAGGTGGAGACGACCAGTTCGCTCAGGCCGAACTCGGCGTGCAGCGCGCCGATCGCCACGATCATGGCGAGGGTGCTGGCGTGCGGGCTAGCGACGATGCCGCGCGGCCGCATCCGCACCGCGTGCGGATTGAGCTCGGGCACCACCAGGGGCACGTCCGCGGCCATCCGGAAGGCGGCCGAACTGTCCACCACCACCGCGCCCTTGGCGGCCGCGACCGGCGCCCAGCGGGCGGCGATGTCGGCAGGCACGAGGAAGACGACGACGTCGGAGCCGTCCAGGGCCTCTTCGCTCAGCGCGAGGACCTCGCACTCCTCGCCCCGCACGAGCAGCTTGCGGCCGGCCGAGCGCGCGGACGCGACGAGCCGCACCTCGCCCCAGACATCGGCGTGCTGGGACAGGATCTGGAGCATCACCGCACCGGCGCCCCCGGTCGCTCCGACGACCGTGAGCGCCGGCCTGTGGGTCATCGCCCGGTGCCTCCGTAGACGACGGCCTCGTCGCTGTCGGAGTCGAGGCCGAAGGCCGAGTGCACGGCGCGCACGGCGTTGTTGACGTCATCGGCACGGGTGACGACCGAGATGCGGATCTCGGAGGTCGAGATGAGCTCGATGTTCACGCCCGCGTCGGAGAGGGCCTCGAAGAAGCCCGCCGTGACACCCGGGTTGGTCTTCATGCCGGCGCCGACGAGGGAGATCTTGGCGATCTGGTCGTCGTAGCGCAGCGACTCGAAGCCGATGGTCGGCTTGGACCGCTCCAGGGCGTCGATGGCCTTGCGGCCCTCGGCCTTGGGCAGCGTGAACGAGATGTCGGTCAGACCCGTCGACGCGGCGGAGACGTTCTGCACCACCATGTCGATGTTGACCTCGGCGTCCGCGATGGTGCGGAAGATGGCCGCGGCCTCGCCCGGCTTGTCGGGCACCCCGACGACCGTGATCTTCGCCTCGGAGACGTCGTGGGCGACTCCGGAGATGATGGCGTGCTCCACCTGCTGGTCCCCTCGCGGTTCGTTGCTGACCCAGGTGCCCCGCAGCCCACTGAAGGACGAGCGCACGTGGATCGGGATGTTGTAACGGCGGGCGTACTCGACGCACCGGTGCAGGAGCACCTTGGAGCCGGACGCGGCCAGCTCCAGCATGTCCTCGAAGGAGATCCAGTCGATCTTCTTCGCCTTCTTGACGACCCGGGGGTCCGCGGTGAACACGCCGTCGACGTCCGTGTAGATCTCACAGACCTCGGCGTCGAGGGCCGCGGCGAGCGCGACGGCCGTCGTGTCCGAACCACCGCGCCCGAGCGTGGTGATGTTCTTGCCCTCCTGGCTGACGCCCTGGAACCCGGCGACGATGGCGATGTTGCCCTCGTCGATCGAGGTCCGGATGCGGCCCGGGGTGACATCGATGATCCGCGCCTTGTTGTGGACGGAGTCGGTGATGACGCCGGCCTGGCTGCCCGTGAACGACTGGGCCTGGTGACCCAGGCTTTTGATCGCCATGGCAAGCAGGGCCATGGAGATCCGCTCTCCGGCGGTCAGCAGCATGTCGAATTCCCGCCCGGCAGGCATGGGTGACACCTGCTCCGCGAGCTCGATCAACTCATCCGTCGTGTCGCCCATCGCGGAAACCACGACGACCACCTGGTGGCCGTTCTTCTTGGCTTCCACGATCCGCTTGGCGACGCGCTTGATGCCCTCGGCATCGGCAACGGAGGAGCCTCCGTACTTCTGCACGACAAGGCCCACGTGCGCTCCTCGCTCAGTTCATTACTGCGGTCGGCTCAGTTTAACGAGCGGGCCGGATTCGCCCCTGTCGTATCACTTCGTGAGATGTCCCGCTCACTTGGTGATCACCGGGCCGGTCCGGACCGCTCGCACGATCCGCCTGCCCATGGGGTACCGAAGTACTCGGCTTGTGGGCGGCGTCACAGACCGCCCGCCCCGGCCGGCCGGGGCTACTTGGCGTCGCGCAGACCGAGACCGAGCGGGCCCGCGAGCTCCTCGGCCATGACCCGGCCCGCCTCCTCCTCCAGGGCGTCCTCCGTCAGGTCCTCGTCGATGTCGAGGCCGTCCAGCGCCTGGAGCGGCTGGTCGAGGCGGACGTGGGCGACGAGCGACTGCAGCGCGCGCAGGGCGGCGGAGGCCGTCGAGCCCCAGTTGGAGAAGTAGGAGAACTGCCACCACCACAGCGCCTCGCTGGTGCGGCCCGCACGGTAGTGGGCCAGGCCGTGGCGCAGGTCGGTGACGACGTCGGCGAGGTCGTCGGAGATCCGGTGCGCCACCGGCGCCTTGCGCGGCTCATACGGGTCGAAGACCTCGGAGTACACGTCGATGGGTTCGAGCAGCCGGGCGAACCGCTCGCGCAGCTCGTCGAGGTCGGCCTCCGGGCCGAGGTCGGGCTCGTAGCGCTCGTCCGGGACGATGTCCTCGTGCGCGCCGAGCCGGCCGCCGGCGAGCAGCAGCTGGGAGACCTCCAGGAGGAGGAACGGCACGGCGCTGTCGGGCTCGTCGCCCTTGGCCACTTCCGTGACCGCGACGATGAAGGACTCGACCTGGTCGGCGATCTGGACCGCGAAGGAGTCCGGGTCCTGGGTGGTCGCGTGCAGCGTTGCGTCAGACATCGAGTTGACCTTCCTCGTACCCCTGCTGGGCGTGCCCCTGCTGAGCGTCATACATCGAGCAGCCGCCTTCCCTCGAAGGCCCGGCCCAGGGTGACCTCGTCGGCGTATTCGAGGTCGCCGCCGACCGGCAGGCCGCTGGCGAGCCGGGTGACCTTGAGGCCCATGGGCTTGATCATGCGGGCGAGGTAGGTGGCCGTGGCCTCGCCCTCCAGGTTCGGGTCGGTGGCCAGGATCAGCTCGGTGACCGTGCCGTCCGCGAGGCGGGTGAGCAGCTCGCGGATGCGCAGGTCGTCCGGGCCGACGCCCTCGATCGGGCTGATGGCCCCGCCCAGCACGTGGTAGCGGCCGCGGAACTCGCGGGTCCGCTCGATGGCCACCACGTCCTTGGGCTCCTCCACGACGCAGATGACCGTCTGGTCGCGGCGCGGGTCGCGGCAGATGTTGCACCGCTCCTCCTGTGCCACGTTGCCGCACACCGCGCAGAAGCGGACCTTGTCCTTGACTTCCAGAAGGGCGTGCGCGAGGCGGCGCACGTCGGTCGGCTCGGCCTGCAGGATGTGGAAGGCGATCCGCTGCGCGCTCTTGGGACCGACGCCGGGCAGCCTGCCCAACTCGTCGATGAGGTCCTGAACCACGCCTTCGTACAACGGAACGCCTCTCGTGGGTTGTTCTGACGCCTACGGTAGTTGGTGCGCGTCCGCCTCAGTAGGGCAGGCGCACGGACAGTCCGCGCGGGGCGGCGCGCGCCCCGGGGCCGGGGCCCCGGGCCCGTCCTAGAAGGGCAGGCCGGGCATGCCGCCCAGGCCCTGCGCCAGCGGGCCGAGCTTCTCCTGCTGGAGCTGCTGCGCGTTCTCGTTGGCGGCCTGCACGGCCGCCACGATCAGGTCGGCGAGGGTCTCGGTGTCCTCCGGGTCGACCGCCTTGGGGTCGATGGCGAGGGAGCGCAGTTCGCCCGAGCCGGTCACGGTCGCCTTGACGAGACCGCCGCCGGCCTGGCCCTCGACCTCGGTCGCGGCGAGCTCCTCCTGGGCAAGGGCGAGATCCTGCTGCATCTTCTGGGCCTGCTGGAGAAGCTGCTGCATGTTGGGCTGGCCACCACCAGGGATCACGTTTCACTCCGGATTTCGGTAGGACGGGTTTCGGTAGGACGGGTTTCGGTAGGACGGGTTTCGGTAGGACGGGCCGTCGGGGCGGCGGGGTTCCGTCGCCCCTTTCGGCACTCCGAGCCTACGTGGTCGACAGGCCGCCTGCTCCGCAACTCTTTCGAGTGACGCGGTGCGTGTTCCTATACCTGATCAAGGGCCACTTCCGGGCGGAAATACCTGGATATCGACGCCCGGGCCCTCCATTCGGCGGTAGGAATGGCGCTCGGGCGTCTCAGCAGGCGTCCATACGCCCTACGCACCTCGGGTGCCGACGGGCGTGACGTCATGTGCTTCGGCATTTACTACGTCAGGCACACGGAGCACGCGGCGCACGCTTTCACTACGTCCAGTACACGTCTAGGTCCAGTACACGTCCAGGTGCCCGTACGTCACTCGATGTCGCAGAGGGTCACAGCAGCAGTGCGGAGGGAGCGGCCGGGTGAGCCAGCCGGCGGACATGCAGCCCGAGGGGGCCCCGGGCCGGGCCCGGCGGGACGAGGGCACGCAGACGGGCGATCTGACCGGGCGGCCGTTCCCGCTCGGCGACTGGGGCGAGCCCGCCGAGCGCCTCGACGAGCTGTACCGCTGGGTGGAGGACGGCGCCCTGCGCACCGCCGAGTGGTACCTCGCCGACCGGCTGTGGAAGCGCCGCGGCGCGCGCACCCTGCGCTGCGGCACGGCGAGCGGCGCGATCGCGGGGGCGGTGCTCCCGCTGCTCGATCTGACCCGCGCCCTCGACGGCGCCGCGGGCTACGGCTATGTGTGCCTGCTCCTCGCCGGTGCGTGCATGGCCTGCGACCGCTACTTCGGGCTCACCTCGGGCTGGATGCGGGACGTGGCCACCGCGCAGGCCGTGCAGCGCAGACTCCAGGGGCTTCAGTTCGACTGGGCCTCGGAGAGCGTGCGCGAGGTGCTCGGACCCACCGAGGGCACCGCGAGCGAGGCCGCCGAGCGCTGCCTCTCGGTGCTGCGCCGGTTCACCGAGGACGTGACCGAGCTGGTCCGCTCGGAGACGGCGGACTGGATGGTGGAGTTCCGCTCGGGGCCCGCGCCGCTGGTCATGCAGACCCTGAGCGCGGCGGCCCCGCGCACGGACGGCGCCCCGGGCCCCGGCCGCTTCCCGCTGCCCCCGGCCACCCGGCCGAACATGCCGCGCCAGCGGCCGCCGGAGGGTCCGCGCTGAGCCCCTCCCGGCGACCCACGGCCGAGCCCGACCGGCTCAGCTCGATCGGCTCAGCTCGACCCGCTCGGCTCGAACCAGCTCGGCTCAGCTGAAGATGATCATCGAGCCCTGGGCGAGGCTGCGCGTGGCCGCAGCGTGCAGCCCCAGCCACACGTGCCGCTCGCGCGCGAACGGGCTCTCGTCGTACGGGATGGGTCCGGCCGGCTCCTCAAGGGACGTGGGCCGGGTCGGCGGGGCGGGGGCGGTCGGAGGGTTGGCCGGATCTATTCCAATGGCCGGGCCCACGAACTGCAGCTCCCGCAGCAGACCCTGCGCGGAGCCGAGCGGTCCGCCGCCCGCGAGGAGCTCCTCGTTGGAGAGCGGCGAGGCGAAGTCCACCGGCACGTAGGCGCCCGCGTGGTCGTAGTGCCACACGAGGTGGGACTGCTGGGCCGTCGGCTCGAACATCTCCAGGAGCTGCTCGTAGTCGCCGCCGAGCTCGTCGACGGGCGTCACCGCGAGGCCGCACAGCTGGAGCAGGTAGGCCCGGCGCAGGAAGTGCAGCGCGTCGTAGTCGAACCCGGCCACCGGTGCCACGTCCCCGGACAGGCCCGGCATGTACGCGAAGACCGGCACGGGCGGCAGCCCGGCGTCGCCGAGCGCCTTGTCGTACGAGGCGATCTCCTCCGCGAACGGATTGTCGGGGCTGTGGCACAGCACGTCGACGAGGGGGACCAGCCACAGGTCACAGGCCAAGACGGGCTCGCTCTCAACTCGTTTCGTGCGATGGTCGGGACAGCGTAATGCGCCGGGCACGCTGCGCGAAGAGTGCCCGTCAACTCCCGTTGCGGGGTGACCGGATACCCCCGTACCCGGTCGGGAGGGTTTACCCACGAGGCCGTCCGTTACTCGGACTCGGCGGCAGGTCGCGGGAGGTCACCGCACCTGCGACACGTCCCAGATCCAGACCCCGCCGACCTTCGTGCCCGGCTTCCCGCCGAGCAGCCGGCTCACCGTCTCGTACAGCTGGGGCGCCTGCGGCTGCGGAGCGAGGACGAGGACGCCCGCGTGCCAGTACGCGAGGTCCGCCCGGGCCTGGTTCTGCCAGTCCGTGCCGATGTCGGGGATGGGCTTGCCGGAGCGGATGTCGCCGAACAGGTTCGACGTCCAGCGCGGTGAAGCCCCGTAGATGCCGATGCGGTCCGGGCCCCAGGGCCCGTTGAAGTAGCCGCCCGGCACCGAGAAGCCGAGGCCGGTCGACGACTGCCAGTGCAGGGCCTCGGCCGAGCCGGGGTCGGGCAGCGGCACCGGGACCAGGGACTCGCCGGGCCCCACGTACTTCTTCCACATCCCCGAGGAGATGAACTCGGGCACCTCGGGCCGGGCGTTCGTCGGGAACGACGTCGGGACGATCGGCAGCAGGGCGAGCGCGATCGCGGTGAAGCCCGCCGCCCGGATCACGCGCGTGCGGCCGAGCGCGAGGCGGCCCGCGCCCAGCGCGATCAGGGCGCCGAGCGCCGGTGCGCAGATCATCGCGACCCGGCCCTCGATCACCGACTCGAAGAGCGGCTTGTGCGCGAACAGCTTCCAGGGCCCGGTGAACACCACGTCCGTGTAAGGGATGCGGATCTTCTGCCCGAGCGAGAGCACCGCCGCCGCGACCCCGGTGAACGCGAGCGCCTTGACCAGCGGCCGCCGCCACAGCCGTACGACGAGGGCGAAGGCGAGTGCCACGAGCGGCCAGCCGTAGAAGGCGTTCTGCTCGGTGCGGTTGAGGGCCAGCCTGTCCGCGGTGGTGTCGTCGCCCCACAGCGAGCGGCCCGCGAACTCGATCAGCGCGAGCGGCGAATTGCCCGCGCTGTCGCCGTGCAGCACGCTGTGATAGCTCTGCGCCCCCGCGAACTGCCGGTACAGCGGATACGCGACCAGGACCAGACACACCCCCACCGCGTACGCCATGCCCTGCGCGAGCGGCCTGATCGCGGCGCGGGCGACATCGCGCCGGGCGAGCGCGTACGACAGCGCGAACAGGGCCATGCCGAGCGCGGCGAGCAGCAGCACCTCCTCGCCGAGGAAGATCTGGTACGTCGTGAACAGGCCGAGGACGAGCCCGTCGCGGCGGATGTCGCGGCCCTCGCAGAGCCGCAGCGCACGGTCGATGATCAGCGGGATCATGAACAGGACGCAGAAGTTCGGGTGGGCGTTGGCGTGCGAGATCATCGGCGGCGCGAACGCGGCGAGCGCCCCGCCGAGCCCCGCCGCCCACCGGTTCCCGGTCACCCGGCGGGCGAACAGCCAGTACCAGGCGTACGCGGTCGCCGCCATCCCCAGGGTGAGGACGAGCGCCCAGGTGAGCGTCGGCCCGAAGGCGAGCGTGATCGGCGCGAAGGGCACCGACAGGCCCAGCATCGGGGTGTTGCCCATCAGGTTCACACCGTCGGGGAAGTTCTGGACGGTGGTGAACAGGGGGTCGCGCAGATGGGCCACGTTGTCCGCGGTGACCGCGAAGAACCACTCCCACTGGTTCTGGTCCTGCATCGAGTCGCTGAGATAGCTCCGCCCGAGATCGCCCCACAGGTTCTTGTAGAGCAGCACGGTCGACAGCAGGTAGAGGGCGCCGAGCACCAGATCGACGCGGCGCACCGCGCGCGCCTTGAGGCGGCCCAGCTCCCACAGGACCTTGCCGTAGTCGGCCGCGCCCACCTTGGAGCCCTCCTGGTGCGACCAGCGCACCGGCACCTCGGCGACCGGCCAGCCCCTGCGGCGGAAGAACTGGAGGATCTCCACGTCGATGCCCCAGCCGTCCAGGCGGGCGTCGGCGAACGCGGCACGCGCCTTGTCGCCGTCGAACAGCTTGAAGCCGCACTGGGTGTCGTGGATGCCGGGCACCGCCACGGCCCGGATCAGCCGGTTGCCCATCCGGCCGAGCGTCTCGCGCAACCGGCTCTGGTGGACCTCGATACGGGCCCCGGGGCGGGCGCGCGAGCCGATCGCGGCGGCCGTCTCGCCCTCGGTCATCGCCTTGGCGAGATGGTCCAACTCCTCGATGGGGGTGGCCAGATCGGCGTCCGTGACCAGCACCCGGCGCCCGTACGAGGCCAGCACCCCGAGCCGCAGGGCGTGCCCCTTGCCCCGGTTGGTCTCGCTGACGACGACACTGATGCGGGGGTCGCCCGCGGCGGCCTCGCGCGCGACCCGCACGGTCCCGTCGCCCGATCCGTCGTCGACGACTATCAGCTCCCAGGCGCAGCTGTCGCCGAGGTGGGCGCGGATCGCGTCGAGGGTGGGCGCGAGGCGCTGCTCCTCGTTGTAGGCCGGGACGACAACGCTCAGTTCGACCTGTCCGGCCGGATCGGTGATCACCGCGGCAGTCGCTCCGCCCATACGAGGGATTCGTCGTTGT
This sequence comes from Streptomyces xanthochromogenes, assembly GCF_014650455.1. Classification (GTDB taxonomy): domain Bacteria; phylum Actinomycetota; class Actinomycetes; order Streptomycetales; family Streptomycetaceae; genus Streptomyces; species Streptomyces xanthochromogenes. Next base: position 597,354 of record NZ_BMUZ01000005.1, read on the forward strand.
AGGCGGCGATCAGCACCCGCGCCGCCTCGAAGTCGCCGAGGGCGAGCGCCGAGACGACCTCGCCGTGACCGGTCCACAGCCAGTCGCTGAGTTCGCCGTGACCGCGCAGATAGGGGACCGCGAACACCCAGCTCTGCATGCGCAGGCGGTGCAGGAACTCGGAGATGTAGGTGTTGCCGGCGAGCGCGCACAGCTCCCGCCAGAACCGCAGGTCGTAGCCGACCAGGATGTTCAGATCGCCGCCGCGGGCGGCCCGCGCGGCCTCTTCGCCGCGCCGCCGCACCGATACGAGGGCGGGGCCGTGCGGCTCGACGGCGCCGGGGACCGCGGCCCGCCGGAATATCCCGTCGACCACGAGGGCCCGGGCCTCGACCATGCCCTTGTAGTCCTCGACGGTGAACACCCGCACCCGGAAACCCCGGTGCTGGTCGGAGTCGAGCAGGCCCTGTGCACAGAGGTCGACGAGCGCCTCGCGCACGGGCGTCGCCGAGACGCCGTACTGCTCGGCTATCTGTTTGACGGTGAATTCCTCACCGGGCTGCATACGCCCCGCGAGCACCTCGTCACGCAGCGCGTCCGCTATCTGCTGTCGAAGGGTGTTGCGGGTGACCGCTCCGCTCGCGGGCATGACTCGCTCCCCTCCTCCGGCTCCGGGCCACCCTATGGGGTGCCCGGAAACCGGACAAAGGAGAGCGGGGTTCCGCCGCCCGGCCCCGGCCCGGCCGAGGCCCTGAACAGGGCGGACGCGCCGAGAGCAGCGGGGCCGCTCAGGACGTCCGCATCACACGGTGTGCTGGTCGGCCACCGTCAGCGCCTCGTCGAGCACCGCGAGGCCTTCCTTGGCCTCGCCCTCGGTGATGTTGCAGGGCGGGGCGACGTGGGTGCGGTTCATGTTGATGAAGGGCCACAGCCCGTTCTTCTTGCAGGCGGCGCCGAAGGCGGCCATCGGGGCGTTGTCCGCGCCGCTCGCGTTGTACGGGACCAGCGGCTCGCGCGTCTCCTGGCTGCGCACCAGCTCCAGCGCCCAGAACACACCGAGTCCGCGGACCTCGCCGACGGAGGGGTGCCGCTCGGCGATCTCACGAAGGCCCGGCTCCAGCACGGTCGCGCCGATGTGGGCGGCGTGCTCGACGATGCCCTCCTCCTCCATCACCTTGATGGTGGCGACGGCCGCGGCGCAGGCCAGCGGGTGTCCGGAGTAGGTGAGTCCGCCGGGGAAGGGCCGGTGCTCGAAGGTCTCGGCGATCTTCTGGCTGATGGCGACGCCGCCGAGCGGCACGTACCCGGAGTTGACGCCCTTGGCGAAGGTGAGCAGGTCGGGCACCACGTCGTAGTGATCGGCCGCGAACCACTTGCCGGTACGGCCGAACCCGGCCATCACCTCGTCCAGGATGAGGACGATCCCGTACTTGTCGCAGAGCGCGCGCACGCCGGGCAGGTAGCCGGGCGGCGGCGTCATGATCCCGGCGGTACCCGGCACGGACTCCAGGATGACCGAGGCGATGGTGCCAGGGCCCTCGAAGACGATGGTGTCCTCAAGGTGCTTGAGCGCGCGCGAGCACTCCTCGGCCTCGGTGGTGGCGTGGAAGGGCGACCGGTACAGGAACGGCGCCCAGAACCGCGCGACGCCCGCGGAGCCGCTGTCGGAGGCCCAGCGCCGCGGGTCGCCCGTCAGGTTGATCGCCGTGTTCGTACCGCCGTGGTACGAGCGGTACGCGCTCAGCACCTTGTGGCGTCCGGTGTGCAGCCGGGCCATCCGGATCGCGTTCTCGACGGCCTCCGCACCCGCGTTGGTGAAGAAGATCTTGTCAAGGTCCCCCGGGGTGCGCTCGGCGATCAGCCGGGCCGCCTCCGAGCGCGCCTCGACGGCGAACGCGGGCGCGAAGGTCGTCATCTTCGCGGCCTGCTCCTGGATCGCGGCGACGACCTTCGGGTGCTGGTAGCCGATGTTCGTGAAGACGAGCCCGCTGGCGAAGTCGAGATAGCGGTTGCCCTCGTAGTCCCAGAAGTAGGACCCCTCCGCGCCGGCCACGGCGAGCGGGTCGATCAGGCCCTGGGCGGACCAGGAGTGGAACACGTGCGCGCGGTCGGCGGCCTTCACAGCCGCGCCGGCCTGGGGATCGGGGGTGCCTTGAGGGGTCATGCCCCCAGGGTAGGTAAGCCCGGCTGAGAACGGCCATGGCCATCCTGTCCACCCTGGCCCGCGCCGCTCGGCAAAGTGTCGCCCACGCCTCCTCCGCGGAGCCCCGGCCCCCGGGCACGCCCGTGCCCGACAGCGGACGGAACCGGGCCCCAGGGGCGCGAGGGACTGCGCGAACGACCACGCACGCCCGCAGCCGGGAACGGGGCCGAGGGCAGCATGGCCCATACCGCCCGGCCCCGCGGGGACCCCGCATATCCTCACCGAGTCGACCCCCACCCCCCGAAGGGCACCCGGCATGGACCGCACGCAGCGCCTACAGCCGGCCGACCCGGAGCGAATAGGCGGCTACCGGCTGCTCGCCCGCCTGGGCGCGGGCGGCATGGGCCAGGTCTACCTCGCCCGTTCCGACCGCGGCCGCACCGTCGCCGTGAAACTGGTCCGCCCCGACCTCGCCGACCAGGCCGACTTCCGGGCCCGCTTCCGCCAGGAAGTACGCGCGGCCCGCAGAGTGGGCGGGCTGTGGACCGCCCCCGTCCTGGACGCCGACACCGACGCCCCGGTCCCCTGGATCGCGACCGGTTACGTCCCCGGCCCCGATCTCCAGACCGTCGTCGAAGACCACGGCCCGCTCCCCGAGCACTCCGTACGCGTCCTCGCGCAGGGCCTGGCCCTCGCCCTCCAGGACATCCACACCGTCGGCCTCGTGCACCGCGACCTGAAGCCCTCCAACGTCCTGGTCACCGTCGACGGCCCCCGCGTCATCGACTTCGGCGTCGCCCGCGCCCTGGAGGCCGGCACGGACGGCGGCCTGACCCGCACGGGCGCCCTCATCGGCTCGCCCGGCTTCATGGCCCCGGAACAGATACGCGGCGACCGAATCACCCCCGCCTGCGACGTGTTCTGCCTCGGCTCGGTCCTGGCGTACGCGGCGAGCGGCAGGCTTCCGTTCGGGGAGGCGGCGGGCGGGGTGCACGCCCTGATGTTCCGCATCGCGCAGGAACCCCCGGACCTCGACGGCGTACCCGAGTCCCTCCAGGAGCTGATCGGCGACTGCCTGCACAAGAATCCGGCGGCCCGCCCCACCCTCGACCGCGTCCTGGAGCGCATCCCCGCCCCCACTCACCACCCGTGGCTGCCCGCGCCACTGGTGGCCCAACTGGCAAGCGAAGCAGCCCGGTTGCTGGACCTGGAGGACCCCGCTCCCGAGTCGCGTACGCAGCCCTCGACGCAACCCCCGGCGTCGCCGCCCCCGCCGTACGACCCGTATGACGCCACCGCCTACGCGGCCTACTCCCCCGAGCCCGAACCGGAGCCCCCGCTGCGCCGCAGCGCCAAGTCCACGGCGGCGCTGATCGCGGTGGCCCTGGTGGTCGCGGTCGGCGCGGGCGGCTCGGTGTACGCGTTCATGAGCAGCGACCCCGAGCGGCCGGACCCGAAACCGACCGCCCCGCGCACCGCCCCCGGAGCGGCCACTCCGAGCCCGGGCCCCGCCGGGTCCCGCGGCGTCCCGGACGTCATACCGCAGCAGTACATAGGCAGCTGGTCGGCCGTCATACCCAGCAACTCCGGTGACAATCAACGCCACTTGGTGATCCGCGCGGGCCGGGTCGGCGACCCCGTGTTCACGCTCACGGCCGACGGCAGCGGCTACCACTGCATTTTCGAGGCCCGTCTGACCGAGGCCCCCGCCTCGTCCGACGCCCCGCTCAGGATCGGGCCGTCCGAGGTGGGCCCCGGGTCGACGGGCCCCTGCAACCCCGGCCGGGCGAGCACCGTCAGCGTCATGCCGGACGGCCGCCTGCACCGCCAGACCGTCGGCACGAGCGAGTTCCTCGACTACACGAAGGGCAACGGCTAGCGGATCGGGAAGCCGAACGTGTGGCCCTGGGCCTTGAACCACGGCAGGAGCCTGCGCAGGGCCTCCAGGGTCTGCGAGCGGTTGCCGCCCGCATCGTGGAAGAGGACGGTCGGCCCGTTGTGCAGCTCCTTCTCGACGGTGGCGACGATGGCGTCGGTACCGGGCCGCTCGAAGTCCTTGCTGTCCACGTTCCAGCCCAGCGGACGCATGCCACGGGAGGCGGCGAGTTCACGGCTGTACGGGGTGAACGCCCCGCCCGGCGCCCGGTAGTACATGGGCTTCACGCCACCGGACGCCTTGGTAATCATCGCCTCGGCGTCGAGGATCTGCTGCGACTGGTAGGCCTGCGACGCCTTGTCCATGGAGGTGTTGTGGGACACGGTGTGGTCGCACAGCCGGTGTCCGGCCGCGACGACCTTCTTCACGAGGTCCGGGTGGGCCTGGGCCTGCGTACCCACCATGCAGAAGGTGGCCTTCACCCCGTACTGCTTGAGCAGGTCGAGGACTTGCGGGGTCCACGTGGGGTCGGGGCCGTCGTCGATGGTGATGTTCACGCCGCGCGGGCCCGCGTCCGAGGAGTGCGCGATGGTCGTCTCGACACGCTTGCCGTCATTGCCGGGCGTGGCCGACGCGCTCGCCTTCGGCTTGGGGGCGTCCGCCGTGCCGGCCTGCGCGGTCCACACCGATGCCCCGGTGGCCAGCAACGTCACCCCGAGCGCGGCGCCGACCAACTTGCCGTGCCAGCCCCGCCCGCCGTGCCGTGCCATGTCCGCCTCTTTTCGTCGCAGTCCCTCGTCCCCGGTCACCTGACATGACGAGTCGCGACGGCCGGAGGCTCCCGCTGTTACCGACTGCGCACAATTCCGGGAAGGTTCCCGGACGTCCCGGATCGGCGCCACCGGCCGGCCGGCAATTCAACGCAGTTGCCATACGAGCGAGTTCAGCAGCGGCGTATGGACAAAACGATCGACCCCCGACGGCAGGCAGCGCCACGACAACGGCCACGTGTGTCCGCTCAGCGCGGGTACGGGTACGTAACTGACGCTGCCGAAATCCGAGTTGAACGGGATCGCGCGGGCGGGCCACGAACGGTGGGACGTGCTGCGCGGCGGCACCAGGAAATACACCGCCCGGCAGCCCAGCGCGTCCATGACGATCGGCCCCGGGTCGCCCCCGGTCAGCTCCTCCATCGCGTCCGCCACGCACCGCCCCGCGTCCCCGTCGATCCGTACCGCGTCGAATTGCACGCCCGCTTTGCTGAGCCGAATGCCGCAGAGCGGAATCCAGTCCAGGTTTGCGTCGCCGATTTCCGTATCCACGGGGACAGTCTGGGCCCGCCCCGCTACCGTTTTCCATGGCCTCGGAGGGACCGTCGGGGAGCCGTTGATCAGCCCCAACTCCCTTGTCGGGGAGTTGAATTCGGCGGGGTCGGGTTGTGACCGGTTGAGACCGGTCGAGACGGAGCGTGATCAGAAATGGCACGAGCGGAAAACAAGGAGACGGCTGGGCCGACGGCCCAGATGGTGGCGAAACTGGCCCGGAAATTCCGGGCCCGGAAAGGGTGGACGCAGGAGGAATTGGGTAAGCAGATCGGTTTCTCCGGCGCCTCAGTGAGTGCGATGGAGACACTGGCACAGCCGGCGTCGGACGACATGCTGGTTGCGCTGGAGCGTGTCCTCGGAGACGGCTTGGACATCTTCGAGGACGCCCGTGTGCCGATGCGGCTGGAGAGGTACCCCGCGCAGTTCCAGGACTACGTCGCACTGGAGCGGAAGGCCTTGGTGCTGCGACCGTACGTGACCTTCGTCGTCCACGGCCTCTTCCAGACCGAGGAGTACGCTCGGGCGCTCATCGGCGGCGGCTACCCACCGTGGACCGAGCAGCGCGTCGAGGAACTGGTGGTGGCGCGTCTGGCACGCAAGGCACTCTTCGACCGATCGCCCGCCCCACTGATCGAGCTGGTGCTGGAGGAGTCGGTACTGAGGAGGGTGATCGGGGGGCCGGAGGTCATGCGGGGGCAGATGTTGCATCTCGCGGAGTGCGCACGGCGGCGTAATGTGACCATCCAAGTGCTGCCGCTGGACTGCGGGTTGAGCGGTGAACACTCGGGTGATCGAGGAACGATGAACGTAATGGAGACCCTGGACCACGACCGCCTCGGCTTCTTGGAGGTACAGGGCGAAGGTCTGTTGATCACCGATGCTTCAAAGGTAAGTGCGCTTGAGCGGAGCTTCGCAAAGATCCAGTCACAGGCCCTGGACCCTCGCACTTCCCTGGGCCTCATCGAGGAGTTGGCGGGAGAGCGGAAATGAGCGACATCCTACAGTGGTTCAAGTCCAGCTACAGCGACAGCGGGGGCGGCGACTGCGTAGAGGTGGCCGCCAGCTGCGAGGCTGTCCACGTGAGGGACTCGAAGGTGGCGGACGGCCCCTCGTTCGCGGTCGCACCGCGCGCCTGGGCCGCGTTCCTGACGTGGGAAGGCGCGGCGCTCGGCCCGGCCGGGGTTTGAGGGTGCTAGGGGGCGGAGGACAGATCCACCGCCCCCAACCCCCTTGCCCGCGCCCACCACGGCGGAGCCGCAGCGTGGCACAGCGGGAAGGGGTGGGGCGGGGTGCTCCCCGAGGGCCCCGGTGACAAAGCTGCGACGGAAGCGCGTTGCACCCGCGACACCCGTTCGATAGACATGGAGGGCATGGAAGTCGCCGTACGAGGCCGGTGGTACGAGGCCACCGACGCGGCCGCATCGAATACGGGGGTGTGTGCGTGAAGTTCGACATGGGGTCCACGACTCTGTCCGATCTGGGGAAGAGCACCGAGGGGTCGAGTGGTGATCTCGGTTCGCTGATCCGGCAGTTGATCGCCGCGGCCGATCCGCTGGAGGGCAAGTTCAACGGGGCGGGCAAGGCCGCCTTCGACTCGTTCAAGGCGCACGCGGACGAGATCACCAACGATCTGAACGGGTCGCTCCAGGACAT
>NZ_BMUZ01000006.1 GCF_014650455.1 Streptomyces xanthochromogenes
GAGATCGATCAGGCCCACAAGGACGGTGACACGCTGGGCGGTGTGGTCGAGGTGCTGGCCTACGGCGTGCCGGTGGGGCTTGGTTCGCATGTGCACTGGGACCGGCGTCTGGACGCGCGGCTCGCTGCCGCGCTGATGGGTATTCAGGCGATCAAGGGCGTCGAGGTCGGTGACGGCTTCGACCTTGCCCGGGTGCCGGGTTCGCAGGCGCACGACGAGATCGTCAACACCGCCGACGGCGTCAGGCGCACCTCCGGCCGCTCCGGCGGCACCGAGGGCGGCCTGACCACCGGTGAGCTGCTGCGGGTGCGGGCCGCGATGAAGCCCATCGCGACCGTGCCGCGTGCGCTGGCCACCATCGATGTCGTCACGGGTGAGGCGGCCAAGGCGCATCACCAGCGCTCGGACGTGTGTGCCGTGCCGGCCGCGGGCATCGTCGCCGAGGCCATGGTCGCGCTCGTCCTCGCGGACGCGGTCGCCGAGAAGTTCGGCGGTGACAGCGTGCCCGAGACCCGCCGCAACGTCACCTCCTACCTCGACAACCTCCAGATCCGGTGACCGGGCCGGGCCCGGCGGCCGCCGTCGGGCCCATGACCGTCCGCGGGGTGCAGGGGGAGGTGGCCGAAGCAGCGCGTCCGGTCCGATTACGGTGCTCTGCACACCTCCCCCGGGCAGGTCCCGCGCAGCGATCGTGTGGCAGTAGCGCAAACGGCCCGACATCGCTGGAGCATTGTGAAGACGACTGCCATCAGCACAGTACGCACGGAGGATCCGGCCAACCGCGATGCCGAGTGGCGACTGCCATCGGACACCACCGTGTTCGACGAGATCGTCGCCGACCTGTCATCCACCCTGTTCTCCTCGTTCCGCAGGAAGGACCAGCGCCGCAAGGCCGAGCAGTACCTCCAAGGGCTGCTGACGGCGCCGGGGCGCAAGTCCATTCGCAACATCGCCGCGCAGGTCGGCGGTTCGTCGGCGGAACAGGGGCTGCACCATTTCATTTCGAGCTCCACCTGGGACTGGCGTCCCTTGCGCGCGGCGCTGGCCTCGCATCTGGAGCAGATCCACTGTTCCCAGGCCTGGGTGGTGCGTTCGACGCAGATACCCAAGGCGGGCGAGCACTCGGTGGGCGTGGACAAGCTGTTCGCGCCGCAGTCGGGAAAGACGTTCCGCGGCCAGCGGGCTTTCGGCGTGTGGTCGGTGAGCGAGCGGCTGAGCGCACCGATCAACTGGCGGCTCTTCCTGCCCCATCAGTGGGTGAACGATCACGAGCGGCGCGACCGGGCGGAAGTGCCCGAGGAGTTCGACACGGAGAGCCTGGAGGAGTGTGCGGTCGCCGCCGCACTGGACACGGTGCGGTTGAGGGGCGGCCGGCGCAGGCCCGTGCTCGTCGATCTGCGGCAGGGCGGGGTCGCGAAGGCGATGGCGCGGTTCGCGTCGGCCGGCCTGCCCGTGCTGGCCCGCGTCGATGCCTCCTACCCCCTCGCCGTTGGCGACCGGGCCCTGCCGGGCTACGGCGCCGGCGCTCTCCCGGCCCGCCGCATCCTGGAGATGGTCAAGGGCATGCGCCGCCCGGTGCACTGGCTGGACGCGGAAACCAGCTGGACGTCGCGTACCTCTCTGGCAGCTGCGGTCGCGGTCACCTGCCCGGCCGGCCCGGGTGCGGGACATCCGCGGCAGCTGCTGCTCGTCGGCGAGTGGCTCGACCCCGCGCGGCCACCGGCGCAGGTGTGGCTCACCGACATGACGCAGCTTCAGGTCGCACCGCTGCTGCGTCTGACCAAGCTGACCCGGCGGGTCGACCGCGACTTCTCACACGTGGGCGAGGCAACGGGGCTTCGGGACTTCGTGGGCCGTTCGTTCCGCGGATGGCACCGGCACATCACCCTCGCGTCCGCGGCCCACACCGCGGTCGTGCTGGCGAGGGACGACTACGGAATGGCGCGCGGCGTCGTGCCCGTGTCCGCGTGACCGGTCCCCGTGCCGGGCTGCCGGATCAGCACCTCGCGGATGCGATGGAGGCGGAGCGCCAGTTGGATGTCGAGGAGGCGATCCGGCTGCTGCCATCGCGCACCGAGGAGTTCGGTGATGCGCTCCAGGCGCCTCGACACGGTGTTGGGGTGCACGTGCAGTGCCTCGGCGGCGCTGGTCGGGCTGGCGCCCGAACGGATGTAGGCCTCCAGCGTTCCGGTGAGGTGCGTCAACCGGTCGGAGTCGTAGCCGAGGACCGGTCCGATGGCGGTCTCGATGAACAGGCCGGCATCGTGGTCGTCGGAGAGGAGCAGGCCCAAGAACCCCAGATCCCGCATCGAGGCGACGCTTCCCGTGCGGTTCAGGGCGGTCAGCGCGTCCAGGCAGCGCTTCGCCTCCTGATACATGCGCGCGACCTCGTCCACGCCCCGGCCAGGTCCTGCCGCGCCGACGGACACCGGATGGCCGAGCAGGGGTGACAGCTCGTCGGCGACGGAACGTGCGATCGCCGACGTGTCGCGCCCGGGTACGAGGAGGACGACGCAGCCGTCGCGGACGGTCTTGAGACCGGTCACCCGGTGGGCGTACGACGAGCCCCACGCCACCGCGCGGCCCGGCTCGCCGCCCTCGGGGCGCACCACGAGCAGAACGTGCGGGACCTCCAGGTCCACGCCCAGCCGGCCGGCCCCCTGGACCTTGAGCTCGTTCTGGCCGCTGTGCCCGGGGGTCAGCAGGTCGTTGAAGAGTTCGTCGCGCACCGATCCTTCGCCCACGGCCGCACTGCGCTGGAGCAGCAACTGGATGGCGAAGGCATGGGCGGTGAGCTGCAGGAGCCATTCGTCTCCCCCGACCAGCGCGGTGGCCGGGCACAGCACCAGTGTGCCGAGCTCCTCCGCTCCGGCCGTCACCGGAGCGACCCAGGTGGTGCCAGAGGCGGCCACGGGCCTGCGGTAGGTGTGTGCGTCGAGCGTCGCGGCCGCCAGGGCATCCTCGTCCAGGTCCGGCAGCTGTGCACTGCCTGCCAGGAAGTGACCGGAGGTGTCGCGCAGTTGAAGCGCCCCGTCCAGCGCGTCACCCATCGCTTTCGCCACGGTGTCCAGGTCCGCGCCGGAGAGCAGGAGGTCCATGGTGGAGCTGTGGGCCTCGCTCAGCTGCTGCAGTCTGACCAGCCTGGTCCGCGTGCGGAACCGGTCCAGTTCGAGTTCGCTGACCTCGTTGCTGGCCCGGTCGAGGCGGTCGGCGCGTTCGATGGCCACCGTCGCGAGGGCGGCGAACGAGTCGACCAGGCTGATCTCCTCGGGGGTGAAGTGCCGCACGGTGCGCATCGTCGCGTAGAGCACCCCGATGCTGCTGCCTCCGTTGCGCAGGGGGACCGCCAGCAAGGCGCGCACCCCCTCGGCCCGCACGACCGCATCGCTCGCCAGGCTGTGCGCGATGCTGTCGTCACCGAGATAGTCGGCCGTCCACAGTGGCGCCCCGCTCATCAGCGCTCGCTGCCCCAGACCACGGCTGTCCCGAATCGGGTGTCCCATGACCAGCGCGGTGGTCGACCCCTCACAGGTGTGGATGTACAGGTCCTGGTGGGCGTCCTGCAGGGCGACGCAGGTCATGTCGAGGTTGAGCAGCCTCTTGACGCGCTGGGCGACCAGCCGGAGCAGCGATTCGAGGTCGTGCGGGACGGTCAATTCCCGTGCGGTCTCGACGAGTTCGGCCAGGCCGTTCTCGCGCCGACGCCGCGAGTCGCGGGCGTTCTGGACCTCTTCGACCAGGTGCACGGCCCGTTCGAGGCGCTGTACGTCGTCCGCGGCCGCACCTGCGCGCTTCGCCCGCTGGACGAGCTCGTCGAACCGGTGCTGCGGTGCGTCCTGGGCCAGGAGCTCAAGGACCGTGAGCAGACTCGATTCCGTGCCCCATGTTTCCGCTGACACGCTGCGCCCCCCGGCGGTCCTGTCCCCTGACGCGCTTGAAACTAGTTCGTGTTCAATTCGCCAGTCAACCGTGACCTGCGCAAACAAGGTCCGACGGTGCCGGGGTCACCAAGCGGAGCCGACAGCTGGTGGCCGAGAACCTCCCGATCCTGGTGGCAGGCGCCGAGGGCCCCTCGCAGAGGCGGTGCGTTCACCTCCGCGAGGCGGCCGGGTGCGCGGGCGTCCGCACCGCTACGACGGGTACGAGAGTGCTCCCCACTCACCAATGCCGTTGGCGGTCAGTCCAGTTGGACGGCTGTGCCATGCGAAGGGATGCGGTCCGGCCGGTCGGCCCGTGATCGCCGGCTCGGTGGCGAAGCCTCCCGCCAGGGAGCGCTTCGGGTGGCCGCAGACATGAACGGAGGCCGACGCCAAGGGGATTCGGCTCCCCCGGCTCAGCCGCTGGTGGTTTCTGAGCAGTCGGCAGGGGTCCCCGCCGAGCTGCAGTCCTGCCCACAGGCCTTCGTACAAGGGCTGGCGGGGACGGAAGTCGGACAGCAGGACCAGGAGTTCGGCGTGGAGTTCGCGGCACCGTCCCAGCTGTAACCCGGCGGCGATCCACTGATCGAGGGCCCGCTTCCAGGACTCCTCCAGACGGGCGGCGTGGGCCCGCAGATGCGGCCCTGTGCGCACGCCCGCGTACGGCTTGCCTCCCCACAGCCCCAGCGCCTCGCGCAGCCGCCCGGCGGCGCGCTCGAAGTCCTCGGTCTCCATGGCCCGGTAGCCGGCTCCGGCGGCACGCTGGAAGGCCCGCGCGTCGTGCGCACCGTCGCCGCTGTCGAGACGGTATCCGCCGGGCACGGAGGCCAACGCCGCATCGGCGGGCTGGACTTCGGCATGGCCCGTACGCGCGGCCGGCGCCCCCACCTGGGAGCGCAGGTGCCGGACGTGACCCTCCACCAGGTCCTCGGCATGGCGTGGCGGAAGGCCGGGCCACAGCTCCTCGATCAGGTGGGCGGTCGGCACGATGCCACCGGCCTGCGCTGCCAACAGTGCGAGCACCTGCGTCGCCTGCGGCCAGGGTGAGGTGATCGTGCCGCCTCGTTCCCGAACGGAGAACGGACCCAGCACCTTGATGTCCATGACACCCCCTCCGTTCCGCGCGGCCTAGTACCGGCGCTCGCGCGCCGTGCCACGGATGGGTTCGTGTCCAGAACGGATGCCGCGTGTCCCCGCGCCCCTCCCTGTCCGGCCCGGCTGGGGTAACTGGTGTGCACGGGGACGCCGTTGGCGCCATGGCTTCAGGGGCGCGTCGGGGGTGCCGGTGCCGACGGCCACTGCGGTGGCCGTCGGGGACTTGCGGCGGACGATGGCTCTGCTCTGCACGCCCGTACTCCTTCGGGAGAGCTGTCGGGCACAGCACGGAGCGCCCTCCCGCTGAGAGAGACGTTCAGGTGTGCCGCGTGGTCGAGCACCATCCCAACAGGCCCGGGCGAGCTAGGCTATGACGTAAAACACAGGCATAGGTTTCATCTTTATTAAGCAAAGTGCTGGCGTGGGGCTGGACTTGGGCCTCAGTTCTTGCTGCGCCTTCGCCGACGCGGCCGCCGAGACGCACCGCCGGCTGCGGCTTTGGGTGCGGCTTCGGTTACGGGTGCGGCCGCAGCTTCGGCTTCGGTTACGGGTGGGCAGTGGGCGGAGTGCCGTGGTGCCACCGCGGGACCCGGCCGTGCGGGGTCCCGCGGTGGGCATCGCGTGTCTACGGGCGGAGCGAGAGATCGGCGTTTTCGTCGGACACGGAGTCCGCGGCCTTCTCCTCGGCCGCGCCCCTGGGCAGCCAGCGAAGCGCCAGCAGGCCGAGTGCGACGTGCAGCAGGCTGGCCACGGCCACGGCCACGTGCAGGCCGGTGACGAAGGCCGACTTCGCGTCGCCGACCACCGAGGACGCGAGGCCGGGCAGGTTGAGGGTCTCGTCGAGGGTGGGCGCGAGATCGGGCCCCTGGAGGCGGAATACCAGAGCGGCGAGGGAGCCGATGAGAGCGATGCCCAGGGCGTTGCCGATCTCGTTGCTGGTCTCGGCGATCGCGCCCGCCGATCCGGCTCGTTCGGCGGGCACCGCGCCGACGGCGGTGTCGGCGACGACGCTGAAGGAGATGCCGTAGCCGAGACCCGCGATCGACGTGGAGGCGATGTACCAGCCGATCCCGCCGGTGGTGCTGGCGGGGAGCAGGAACAGCAGCCCGGCCGCGATGGAGAAGTGGCAGATGATGAGCATCGTCCGCTTGCCGATGCGATCGACCACGAGGGGCGTGACGACGCAGGTGGTGGTGAGCACCGCCGCCCCGGGAAGGGCCAGGAGCGCCGCCTCCAGGACCGGGAGGCCGAGGACGGACTGGAGGTAGACGCCCGACAGGTAAGCGGCCGCCGACCAGGCCGCCAGAGGCAGCAGGCCGGTGATGATCGCGACGGTGAAGACCCGGTCGCGGAAGAGGGTGAAGTCCATCAACGGGTACTCGATGTGCCGCTGGCGGCGCACGAACAGGGCCAGCAGCACGATCCCGCCCAGTCCCACGAGGGTGGGGAGGAGCGAGATGCCTTCGGCGGCGGCGTTCTTGAGACCGTAGACGACGCCCAGGAGGCCGGCCGCGGAGGCCACCACGCTGAACCGGTCGATGCGGCCGGGGCGGGTCGTACTCACTTCACGCAGCAGGATCGGCGCGAAGATCAGGAACAGGGCGATGACGGGCAGGTTGATCAGGAAGACCGAGCCCCACCAGAACCGTTCCAGCAGGATGCCGCCCGCCACCGGGCCGATGGCGAACCCCGCGGCGAAGGCGGCGGCGAAGATCCCGATGGCCTGTCCCCGCCGTCGCGGATCGCTGAACAGCTCACTCAGCACGGCCAGTGCGGACGGCAGGAGCGTCGCGCCGGCCACACCCATCAGGGCGCGGGACGCGATGAGGAGCTCCGCGTTCGGCGCGAACGCCGACCCCGCGGAGGCGAGGCCGAAGACAGTCGCCCCGATCATCAGCAGCTTCAGACGCCCGTACCGGTCGCCGATGTTGCCGAACGCGATCAGCAGGGAGCCGACCGCGAAGCCGTAGATGTCCAGGGTCCACAGCGCCTGATCGGCGGTCGGTGTGAGGTCCTGAGTGACCCGGGGCATCGCCAGGTACAGGATCGATCCGTCCATGGAGACCAGCAGGACGGGTCCCAGTACGACCAGCAGGCCCAGCCATGCGCGCAGACCGGGTGAGTTGGGTGTGTGCTGTTGCGACATGTCCTCGACCGTGGGGCACCGCGCCGACGACAGCCACCCCCCTGCCGTGGGTAGACCCGACAGGTATACCCAGCGCCGTGCCGGTTCCGCTTACGCTCGTGCCGTGGAAAGCCTTGGAACGTTCTTGAAGAGCCGCCGCGACCGGGTCACCCCGGACGAGATCGGGCTGCGCACTCATGGGACGGGGCGCCGTGTTCCCGGGCTGCGGCGGGAGGAGCTCGCCCAACTCGCCGGAGTGAGCGCCGGTTACTACACACGCCTGGAACAGGGGCAGGCCGAGACCGCGTCCGAGCAGGTGCTCGACGCGCTCGCCCGAGCGCTCCAGCTCGACCCGACCGAGACCGTCCACCTGCACAACCTCGCCCGGCACTCGACAACGCCACGGCTGGGCGAACCCCCCGCGGAGGAACCCCACCAGCGCGTGCTCGCGCTCCTCGATTCGCTCGGTGAGGCCGCGCCGGCGATCGTCCTGGGCCGGCGCGGGGACGTGCTCGCATGGAACCGCAGCGGGCACGCCCTTTTCGCCGATCACATCGCCTACGACAGCCCGTCGGACCCCGAACGCCGGCCGTCCATCCCGCGCATGTTCTTCCTCGATCCGGTGACGCGCGACCTGTACCGCAACTGGCACGCACTCGCCCGCGCGCACGTCGCCTACCTCCGGCTGACCGCCGGGCGCTATCCCACCGATGCGCGCCTGGCGGAGCTGATCGGCGAACTCACCATGCGCAGCGACGACTTCTCGGCCATGTGGGCCACTCGGGACGTCGCGGACTGCACCACGGGAACCATGCACATCCAGCACCCCACCGTGGGTGCCGCGAGCGTCGACTACCAGGTCTGGCTGCAGCCCGACAGCCCCGACCACCGTCTTGAGGTCTACACCCCCAACGACCCTGGTTCCGCGGACGCCTTGCGCGTCCTGACCCACCAGAGCCAGTCCGGCATCGGCTCTCCGGTCAAGGGCTGATCGGCGGGTTCGCCGTCCGGACCTTCCGCGATTCGCGCGCACAATTCCCTCTCGCACTGCGTTCTCGCATTGCGTTCTCCGTGGCTTCGCGGACTGTCGGAGAATTACCGCGCGACGGACCTGACATAGAAGTCCGACCGCCTGGCCGACCGGTGTTCGAGTAGGTAGCGTCGCCTCACGGGCAAAGGCGGTCCAGGAGATCTTTTGACCCTGCGGCCGGTCATGCATGCCCGATATCGACACCCCTCCTTTTCGTGTGCACGGGATGCCGTCTCCGAAGGCCATGAATCCCCGTTGCCGGCAACTGAGGTAATAGGTCGTTACACTACGCGGAGGCCAACAATGCGACTTGCGCAAGTGATGGAAGACGTAATGGTGCGCCATGCGGACCGGCCCGCCATCGGCGAACGTGCGAAGGAGTTCGTGCGGGACCCGGCGACCGGCCGCGTCTCGTACCGCCTGCTTCCGCGGTACGAGACAACCAGTTTCGGCGAGTTGTGGGCCCGCGTGCGCGCGGTGGCCAATGCCTGGCACGACGACCACCAGCTGAAGCCGGGCGACCGGGTCGCCATGCTCGGTTTCGCCAGCGGTGACTACACCGTCGTCGATCTTGCCTGCACACACCTCGGGTTCGTCAGCGTTCCGCTCCAGACCAGTTCGCCCGCGTCACAGCAGCGGTCGATCATCGACGAGACCCAGTCGCGCCTGGTCGGCGCGAGCGTCGAACGCCTTGATGCGGCGGTCGGTCTCGCCGTCGAGAGCCCCTCGGTCGAGCGCATCCTGGTGTTCGACTTCCATGCCGAAGTCAGCGACCACGTCGACGCGCTGGAGTCCGCCCGCGGCCGTCTCGACGGCGCCGGCCGCGCCGTGCGGGTCGATGCCCTGCCGGAGCTGCTGAGGCACGGGGTCGGCCTTCCTGAAGCGCCCTTGTTCGTCCCCGGCGACGATGACGACCCGCTGGCGATGCTCATCTACACCTCGGGGAGCACCGGAACGCCCAAGGGCGCCATGTACACCGACCGCCTGACGAGTGCGATGTGGGGCGGAGCGTGGTCGAAGCTCTTCTCCGAGGGCCAGACGGTCACTTTCAGCTATATGCCGATGAGCCACGTGGCAGGCCATTCCTCGTTGAAGAACACCCTGGCACGGGGCGGCATTACGTATTTCACGGCCAAGAGCGATCTGTCGACGTTCTTCGAGGACATCGCGCTGGCCCGTCCGACGGAACTCTCGCTGATACCGCGGGTATGTGAGCTGATCTTCCAGAAATACCAGAGCGAACTCGACCGGCGGGCCGCTGCGGAACCCGCCGACCGGGCCGCCGTCGAGGATCGGGTCAAGGCAGATATGCGGGTGAATCTGCTGGGCGGTCACGTCGCGTGGGCCGGCTGCGCGTCCGCACCGTTGTCCGCCGAACTGACCACCTTCATGGAGTCGCTCCTCGGCATCGAGCTGCACATCATCTACGGCTCCACCGAGGCAGCGGCGGTATCGGTCGACGGGGAGATGCTCAGCCCGCCGGTGACCGCCCACAAGCTCGTCGACGTTCCCGAACTCGGCTACTACCTCACCGACCAGCCGCATCCGCGCGGAGAACTGCTGCTCAAGACCGACGCCCTGGTACCCGGGTACTACGCCCACCCGGAGCTGACGGCCGACCTCCTCGACGAGGACGGCTACTACAGGACGGGTGACATAGTCGCCGAGACCGGCCCGGGGCGGCACGCCATCATCGACCGCCGCAAGAGCGTGCTGAAGCTGTCCCAGGGCGAGTTCGTGGCGACCTCCCGGCTGGAGGCGATCTTCGCCTACAGCCCCCTGGTCCGCCAGGTGTTCGTGTACGGCAACAGTGAGCGCTCCTATCTGCTGGCGGTCGTCGTCCCTTCCGCGGACTCCCTCGGGCGCTTCGAGGGCCGGCCGGAGGATCTGCGGCAGCAGCTCAACGAGTCCTTCCTGCGGGTCGCGAAGGAGGAGGGACTGAACTCCTACGAGATCCCGCGTGAGTTCCTGATCGAGCCCGAGCCGTTCAGCCAGGAGAACGGCCTGCTGTCCGACCACCGCAAGTTTCTGCGCCCCCGTCTCCTGGAGCGCTACCGGGAGCGTCTGGAGGAGCTGTACGCCGACATCACCGCGCGCGAGAGCGAGAAGCTGCTCGACGTCCGTCGCGGCGCCGGCGAGCGCTCCGTACTGGAGACGGTCCAGCGCGCGGTCCAGGCGCTGCTCGGCGGCTCGGGGGCCGAGGTGAGCCCCTCGGCACACTTCAGGGATCTGGGCGGTGACTCGCTCACCGCCGTGGGGTTCTCCGATCTCCTCGATGACATCTTCGAGGTCCGGGTACCCGTGGACATGATCATCAGCGCCGCCACCGACCTTCGGCAGCTGGCCGGACACATCCAGGCCAAGCGCGAGACCGGACGGAACCGGCCCGGCTTCGCGTCGGTGCACGGGAAGGGAAGCACCGAGGTCCGGGCCGGGGACCTCACCCTGGAGAAGTTCATGGATGCGCGGATCATCGCCGGGGCCCAGCAGCTCGCGCCGTCTGCCGGGGCGCCTCGGACCGTGCTGCTGACCGGGGCCAGCGGATATCTGGGGCGCTTCCTGTGCCTGGAGTGGCTGGAGCAACTGGCAAGCGTGGACGGGCAGTTGATCTGCCTCGTGCGCGGCAAGGACGTGGCGGCCGCCAGGAAGCGCATCGAGGACTCGTTCGCCGACGGTGACGGAGCGCCGGCCCAACGGTTCCGGGCCCTGGCCGCGGACCACCTGGAGGTCGTGGCGGGCGACATCGCCGAACCCCAGCTGGGGTTGAGCGACCGCACCTGGAACAGGCTCTCCGAACAGGTGGACTCGATCGTGCACGCCGGCGCGCTCGTCAACCACGTCCTGCCGTACAACCACCTCTTCGAAGCCAACGTGCTGGGTACCGCCGAGCTGATCCGGCTGGCGCTCACCGGGCGGAAGAAGCCGTTCACCTACGTCTCCAGCGTGGCTGTCGCCACCTCCACGCGTCCCGCTCTGGGCGAGGACCCCGACGTACGCCAAGCCCTTCCCGTCCAGCCGGTGGACGAGGGCTACGCCGGCGGTTACGCGACGAGCAAGTGGGCCGGAGAGGTGCTGCTCCGCGAAGCCCACGACCTGTGCGGTCTGCCGGTCACCGTGTTCCGCTCCAACATGATTCTCGCCCACAGGACGTACAGCGGGCAGCTCAACGTCCCCGACATGTTCACCCGGCTCCTCTTCAGCGTGCTCGCCACCGGTGTCGCACCTTCGTCCTTCTACCGCGGTGACGGCGGAGAGGACCGGCCGAGGGCGCACTACGACGGACTGCCCGTGGACTTCACGGCTGCCGCCGTCGTGACCCTGGGCGGCCAAGTGTCCGACGCCTACCGGACGTTCAGCCTGGTCAATCCGCACGACGACGGAATCTCGCTCGACACCTTCATCGACTGGCTGATTGATGCGGGCCACCGCATCGAGCGCATCGACGCATACACGGACTGGCTCGACCGATTCGAGGCGGCCATGCGGGCGCTTCCCGAAGAACAACGGCGGCATTCCGCCCTGCCGCTCATCCACGGATTCAAGGACCCGGAAACGGCAGTCCGGGGCTCCGTCATACCCTCCGACCGATTCCGTGCGGCCGTCCGGGCCGTGAAGTTAGGGGCCGACGCGGACATTCCACAGCTCTCACCCTCCCTCATCCGCAAATACGCCGAGGACCTGAAGTCACTCATCGCCCTGTGAAGCGGTTCATCGCCCACCCCGTCAAGGAACATGTATGCCGCCCCGGCAGGTTACCCGAATCCCTGCCGGGGCGATGGGCCCTGAAAAGAACTGTAGGCAGGTGGCGTTGATCGAATTCCTGCTGCCCGCACCGATGGCTTGCGCGGAAAGATACGAAGACGTCCCGGGCGATACCCTCTTCCCTTCCGAGCACCGGGTGATTTCCGGGGCCGGCAGCGCGCGGCGCCGCGAATTCGCCGCCGTGCGGGCCTGCGCTCGCACGGCGCTGGGACAGCTCGGCATTCCCGCGGGGCCGATCCTGCCCGGCGACGAAGGCGCTCCGCGGTGGCCCCACGGCGTCGTCGGATCCCTGACCCACTGTGCGGGATACCGTGCGGCGGCCGTGGCCCGGCGGTCCGACATCGCGGCGGTCGGCATCGACGCCGAGCCCGACGCGCCGATCCCCACCGGCGTGCGCGCCCGCGTGACCGTGGCCGAAGAGCGCACTCATCTCGCCGAATTGGGAGTGCGCCGGCCCGGGGTCAGCTGGGATCGATTGCTCTTCAGCGCAAAGGAGAGCGTCTTCAAGGCCTGGTATCCATGGACCGGCCGGTGGCTGGAATTCGATCAGGTGGTGGTCACCCTCTCTCCGGACGACGGCACGTTCCACGCTCGACTGCTCGTACCCGGCCCCAGGATCGGCGACGGCAGACTCCGCGGATTCACGGGTGGCTGGACGCGGCGCCGTAATCTTCTGCTCACAGCCGTTTCCGTCGCTGCCGTGATTCCCGCTCCTTCGGAACAGCCCCTTTCCCGCCCTTCCGGTCGGGCCCGGCCGCACGCAGTCGATGGTGAAGTTACTTGACGTACTAGCGAAGCAGCCATTGCACGGCTCATTCCGTCGGCCGATAGTAAGGGTCAACGGATCAGTTCAAGCCCTGGAACGAAGCCGGCGGGCACGTCCTCCGAAGAGGGAATCCGACGGCGGCAATCCTGTGGCGTTCCCCGGAATCACCCGTACTCCCCGGAATTTGCCCGTACTCCCCCTGAAGCCCGTCCGCGCGCCTCGCGCATGGCGAACGCACACCGGCCCGCTCCATTCCCCGGAGCGAAATCCGTGTCCCCCTGCGATTGACCACGTCCGCTCCTGCCCGGACTCGCTCCGGCATGCTCGATGAGGGAATCGATGATCGACATTCAGTCATACCTGCGGTCCACACCCGCGTTGCAGCAGCCCGACTGGGAGAGCCACCCGTCGCTGGAAGAGGTCCGTACGGACCTCGGGCGGATGCCGGCCCTCGTGGACGCCGATGCCGTGCGCCGCCTGCGAGCGCTGCTGATGGAAGCGGCCGCCGGGCACCTGCAGGTGATTCAGACCGGGGACTGCGCCGAGGACCCCGCCGAGGCCACACCCGAGGACGTCAGCCGCAAGGCCGCGCTACTGGACGTGCTGGCCGGCACGATGAAGCTCGCCTCGGGCAGCCCCGTCATCAGGGTGGGCAGGATCGCCGGGCAGTACGGCAAGCCCCGCTCCTCCCCCACCGAGACCGTCGACGGCACCCAACTGCCCGTCTACCGCGGGCACATGGTCAACCGGCCGGAGCCGGATGCCGTGCGGCGCCGTCCCGATCCGCGTCACCTGCTGAGCGGATACCGGTCCGCGAGCGACACCATGCACTACCTCGGCTGGCGCGGCTCCGCGAGCCGGTCCGAGCTGGAGGTGCCGGTGTGGACCAGCCACGAGGCCCTGCTCCTCGACTACGAGTTGCCCCTGCTGCGCCGTGAGCCGGACGGCTCGCTCCTGCTGACGTCCACGCACTGGCCGTGGGTGGGTGAGCGCACCAGACAACTGGACGGCGCCCACATCGGGCTCCTCGCCGCGATCTCCAACCCGGTCGCGGTCAAGGTCGGCCCGTCCATGAGCCCCGACGAACTCCTCGCCCTGTGCGAGCGCCTGGACGCCCAGCGGCGGCCCGGGAGGCTGACGCTGATCGCTCGCATGGGTGCCGACAACGCCGGGGAGAAACTGCCCTTGCTGGTCAAGGCAGTTGCCCAGGCCGGCCACCCGGTGCTGTGGCTGTCGGACCCGATGCACGGCAACACGGTCTCCAGCCCCGAGGGGCTCAAGACCCGTATGGTGCGGACGATCGTCCGCGAGGTCGAGAACTTCCAGGCCGCGGTGGGCGAGAACGGCGGCGTCGCGGCGGGCCTGCACCTGGAGACGACCCCGGACACGGTCACCGAATGCGTTCTGGACGAGTCCGGCCTCGACCGCCTGGGCGACAAGTACCTCAGCTTCTGCGACCCCCGTCTCAACCCGCGGCAGGCCATCGAAGTCGTCTCCGCATGGCGGGGATGAGCCCACCCGGTCGAGCCGAAGGAAAGCCTCCGCCGCCGACGCGCGGGTGCCGTACCGCCCGCGTCGTCGTCCGCGATCCGACCGTGGACGACGGTGCCGCGCTCGGTGTCCCGTCACGAAAGGACCGACAGGCCCATGCCTGGCATTCCCCCCATTGAGCCGTACCCGATGCCCGAGGAGGGCGACCTCCCGCCCAACACCGTTGCCTGGCCGGTGGACCCGCGCCGGGCGGTGCTGCTCCTGCACGACATGCAGAAGTACTTCCTCGCTCCGTTCCCGCCGTCCGAGGCGCCGGGGAACGCCCTGGTGAACAACGCGGCGCTGGTGCGCGCGCGATGCGCCGAACTCGGCATCCCGGTGGCCTACACCGCTCAGCCCGGCGGCATGACCACCGAACAGCGCGGCCTGCTCGCCGACTTCTGGGGCCCGGGCATGGCTCCCACCCCCGAGCATCGGCAGGTCGTGGAACCCCTCCAACCGGAGCCGGGCGACTGGGAGTTCACGAAGTGGCGCTACAGCGCCTTCTTCAAGTCCGACCTCCTGGAGCGGATGCGCCGCCACGACCGCGACCAGCTCATCATCTGCGGGGTGTACGCCCATGTCGGCGTGCTGATGACCGCCGTCGAGGCGTTCACCCACGACATCCAGCCCATCCTGGTCGCCGACGCGGTGGCCGACTTCTCCGCGGACGACCACCGCCTGGCGCTCGACTACGCGGCCCGGCGAGCCGCCCGCGTCATGACGGCCAAGTCCGTGCTGAGCGAACTCGACGCCGCGACGCGGGCAGCGCGGTGAGCGCGACCCGGGCGAAAGGAAGGCCCATGGCACCACAGGCCCCCCTGGCACCACAGGACACGGCACACCGACTCCTGGCGGGCGTCCTCGACGGATCCGCGGGGGCGTTCGCGCTGCTGCACCGCCCCGAGTCCGGCGGCCCGGACCGCCTGGAGGTGATGGTCGGCGACGTCTCGCAGGCCGACACACTCGCCGGGCTCCCCCTGTCCGCCCGGGCCGGGTCCGGAGCCGGTCAGGAACTCCTGGTCCTCATCCCCTACCAGCAGATCACCGAGCGTGGCTTCGCCGCCCACCGCGACGGCGCTCCGCTGCTCGCGATGGAGGTGCGTGAGCAGGCCGCCCTCCCGCTCGGCGAGACGGTGGCGCTGCTGCCGAACGAACCGGTCAAGATGACCGAGGGCCGTTTCGACGTGGACGACGACGCCTACGCGGACATCGTGCGCCGCGTGATCGCGGATGAGATCGGCACCGGCGAGGGAGCCAACTTCGTCATCAAGCGTTCGTTCACTGCCCAGTTGCCCGGCTTCGACACATCTGCCGCGCTGTCGTTCTTCCGCCGCCTGCTGGAGCGCGAAGCCGGAGCGTACTGGACGTTCCTCATCCACACCGGGGAGCGGACGTTCGTGGGCGCCACCCCGGAACGGCACCTCAGCGTCCGCGACGGCACGGCGGTGATGAACCCCATCAGCGGCACCTACCGCTACCCGGCGGACGGACCGCGCCTCGACGGCGTCCTGGACTTCCTGGCCGACACGAAGGAAGCCGACGAGCTCTACATGGTCGTCGACGAAGAGCTGAAGATGATGGCGCGCATCTGCCCCACGGGCGGCCGGGTGGTGGGGCCCTACCTCAAGGAGATGGCCCGGCTGGCCCACACCGAGTACTTCATCGAGGGGCAGACTCGGGGCGACGTCCGGGAGATCCTCCGCGAGACGCTGTTCGCGCCGACGGTGACGGGCTCGCCGCTGGAGAGCGCCGCCAAGGTCATCAACCGCTACGAGCCGGGCGGTCGCGGCTACTACAGCGGGGTCGCGGCGCTGATCGGCCACGATGCCGCGGGCAACCGCACGCTGGACTCCGCCATCCTGATCCGTACCGCCGACATCGACATCGACGGCCGCCTGAACATCGGTGTCGGGGCGACCCTGGTGCGGCACTCGGACCCGGTGTCCGAAGTACAGGAGACCCGGGCCAAGGCGGCCGGGCTGCTCGCCGCGCTCGGTGAGCCGGAGCCCACCAGGTTCGGCGCACACCCGGCCGTCCTCGGTGCGCTCGGTGAACGCAACGGCACCATCGGGCAGTTCTGGCTCCAGGACCTGGACAGCCGCGCCGGCGCGGTCGAGGAACTCGCCGGGCGCAGCGTGCTGGTGATCGACGCGGAGGACACCTTCACCGCGATGATCGCGCATCAGGTCCGTTCCCTCGGCTGCGAGGTGACCGTGCGGCGCTTCGACGAGGCGTACGACGTCGACGGGTACGACCTGGTCGTCATGGGCCCGGGCCCGGGCGATCCCCGCGACTTCGGCCACCCCAAGATCGCGCACCTGCGGACCGCGGTGGCCCAGCTCCTCCAGGAGCGGCGGCCGTTCCTGGCGGTGTGCCTGAGCCATCAGGTGCTGAGCACGCTGCTCGGGCTGCCCCTGGTGCGCCGTGCGGTTCCCAACCAGGGCGCTCAGCACCGGATCGACCTGTTCGGACAGCACGAGCGGGTGGGCTTCTACAACACCTTCGCCGCGACGTCGGGGGCGGACGGCTTCGAGCATCCGGTCCACGGCCCGGTCGAGGTGAGCCGTGACCCGTCGACCGGTGAGGTGCACGCCCTCAGAGCCCGGGGGTTCGCGTCCATGCAGTTCCACGCCGAGTCCGTCCTGACGCAGAACGGGCCCCGTATCCTCGGCCGACTGCTGACGGAGGTGGCACGCACGTACGTGCCCTAGCCGTACCGTCCCGCACGACCGGGGTGGCACCCCGACCGCCGCGGTCGTGCGGCACGGCACGACCGGGGTGGTACCCGACCGTCCCGCACCACGAGCGAGGGCCGGTGTCGGATTTCTCCGATACCGGCCCTGATCTGCGACTCTTGCAAGTCGGGACGACAGGATTTGAACCTGCGACCCCTTGACCCCCAGTCAAGTGCGCTACCAAGCTGCGCCACGTCCCGATGCCCGTCTGACCTGGGGTTTCCCCCGGCCGTTCGTGCATGAGAACCATACCGCACTCCGGCACCGCGACAGGAACGGGGGACAATCGGCACATGGACGGTTCCGCACGTGATCGTGATGCCGAGGGGCGGGCGCGCAACGCGCGGCCCAGGGACGGGCTCGGGCGGCCGCTGCCCTACGGCGCCGACGGGGTGGCCCGTCAGCCGGAGGGCGTGGCGCGCACGCCCGGGCAGACCCTGGCCGAGGCCCAGCGGCTCCTCGACGCCGGGATGCCGTTCCACGCGCACGAGGTCTTCGAGGACGCGTGGAAGTCGGGCCCCTCGCGCGAGGAACCGCTGTGGCGGGGCCTGGCTCAGCTGGCGGTGGGCCTCACACATGCCGCGCGCGGCAACGCCCGGGGCGGAGCCTCCCTGCTGGAGCGCGGCACGGACTCCCTCGCCCGGTACGCGGCCGGGAACGGCGTGCCCACGTACGGGATCGATCTGGCCGGGCTAGCGGCCTGGGCACGGGAGTTGGCGGAACGCCTGCCGGGGCCGCTCGACGCGGCGGCCGAGGCGCCCCGGCTCAGGGGCTGAGCAGGACCACGTCCAGGGTGCGGGGGCCGTGCACGCCCTCGACCCGGTCGAGTTCGATGTCACTGGTCGCCGACGGGCCGGAGATCCAGGTCAGCGGCCGCCCGGGGTCCAGCCGCGCCATCGCCTGCGGTACGGACGCGACGATCTGGCCGGGCACCCGCACCACGCAGATGTGGTGGTCCGGCACGAGCGTGATGCGGCGTCGCCCCTGGGCCGGTCCCCCGTCCAGGACGAGGGTGCCGGTCTCGGCGATCGCGAGGGCGCAGCCGGTGACCACGCTGGTGACGGCGTCGAGATCCGCGGCGGTCGACTCCGCTCCGTCCTCCACATGTGCGCAGGCGGCCTCCGCCAGCCACTCGGGCGGCAGCCCCCGCGGTACGAGGACACTGCCGGCCCCGCGCGCGGCCAGGAGTCCGGCGACGAGGGCACCGATGCCCGCTTCATCCGTGCGGTGCACGCGGGCACGGTAGTCGACGAGGTTCTCGTGCAGCAGGTCGAGGACGGCCGCCGGGTCGTCGGGCGTGTGGCTCACGAGGTAGTCGCGGACGACCGGCGGGGCCTCGGGAGCACCCTCCACTGCGGCCCGGACCCGGGCCAGGATGCGGTCGCGCGCGTTCATGTGCGGTTCTTCCTCCACCAGTCACGGAAGGGTTCTGCGGGGAGTTCGGGCAGGTCGCGGCTGTCGGTCCAGGCGCCGGCGCCGGGGGGACGCCTCGGGTGCAGGGCGCGGGTCCGCGACGCCGCCCGCTCCCCCGCGGCCATGGCCCCGGGGTGGTCCATGGCCCAGGTGGCTGCCTTCATCGCGGCCTTCTCCAGGCGGTGCCCCGGGCCGCCTCGGTCGGCCACCTTCTCGCGGAGGTGGACCAGGACCTCCGGGATGTCGATGGCGACCGGGCACACCTCGTAGCAGGCGCCGCACAGCGAGGAGGCGTACGGCAGCGACGCGTCGATCTCGCTTGTGGTGCCGCGGAGTTGAGGGGTCAGAATGGCGCCGATGGGGCCCGGGTACACCGAGCCGTAGGCGTGCCCGCCGGCCCGTTCGTAGACCGGGCACACGTTGAGGCAGGCCGAGCAGCGGATGCAGCGCAGCGCCTGGCGGCCGACGTCGTCGGCGAGGGCGTCGGTGCGGCCGTTGTCCAGCAGGACGAGGTGGAAGGTCTGGGGGCCGTCGCCGTCGGCCGTGCCGGTCCACATGCTGGTGTACGGGTTCATGCGCTCGGCGGTCGAGGAGCGCGGCAGGGTCTGGAGGAAAACTTCCAGGTCCTGCCAGGTGGGGACGGTCTTCTCGATGCCGACGACGGAGATCAGGGTCTCGGGCAGGGTCAGACACATCCGGCCGTTGCCCTCGGACTCGAAGACGACGAGGGTGCCGGTCTCGGCGACCATGAAGTTGGCGCCGGAGATGCCGACCTTCGCCCGCAGGAACTTCTCGCGCAGGTGCAGCCGGGCCGCCTCGGCGAGGTCGGCGGGGTTGTCGGTGAGTCCTTCCGGTGCGGGCCGGCCCCAACCGGCCATCCTGTCGCGGAAGATGGCGCGGATCTCGGCGCGGTTGCGGTGGATCGCCGGGACCAGGATGTGCGAGGGCCGGTCGTCGCCGAGCTGGACGATCAGCTCGGCGAGGTCGGTCTCGTAGGCGTGGATGCCCTCGGCGGCGAGCGCCTCGTTCAGGCCGATCTCCTGCGTGGCCATCGACTTGACCTTCACCACCTCGGTCTCTCCGGTGGCTTTGACCAGGTCCCCCACGATGCGGTTGGCCTCCGCCGCGTCCGCAGCCCAGTGGACCGTTCCCCCGGCAGCCGTGACCGACTCCTCCAGCCGCAGGAGATGGCGGTCCAAATGACGGAGCGTCAGGTCCTTGATGCGCTTGCCCGCCTCGCGCAGCTGCTGCCAGTCGTCGAGTTCGGCGACCGCCTTGGCGCGCTTGTCGCGGATGGTGTGGGTGGCGTGCCGCAGATTGCCGCGCAGGGTGGTGTCCCGCACGGCGTCGCGCGCCGCCTTCGGGAACGCGGGCATGCCGACGAAGGTGCCGCTCACAGATGGGGCTCCGCTTCCGTGCTGAGGAGGATCTCGGCGATGTGGAGGGCCCGCAGGGGGGCGTCCTGGCGGTGGAGGATGCCGCCGATGTGCATCAGACAGGAGTTGTCGGCGCCGCACAGCACATCGGCTCCGGTGGCGACGGCGTTGCGCACCTTGTCGGTGCCCATCGCCGCGGAGACGTCCGGGTTCTTGACGGCGAAGGTGCCGCCGAAGCCGCAGCACTCCTCGGCGCCGGGCAGTTCCCGCAGCTCCAGGCCCTTGACCGCTTCGAGGAGCCTGCGCGGCCGGTCGCCGAGGCCCAGCAGGCGCAGCCCGTGGCAGGAGGGGTGGTAGGTGACGGTGTGCGGAAAGTACGCGCCGACGTCGGTCACGCCCAGCACATCGACGAGGAACTCCGTCAGCTCGTACACGCGCGGGACCAGCGACCGCGCGACCTCGGCCAGTTCGCCGCCCCGCCCCTCGGCGGCCGCCCGCCGGCCGATGCGCGGGTAGTTGTCACGGATCATCGCCACGCAGGAGCCGGACGGGGTGACGACGTGGTCGTAGCCCTCGAAGACGCGGCCCGTCCGGCGCACCAGAGGTTCGGTCTCGTGCCGGTAGCCCGTGTTGAACTGGGGCTGTCCGCAGCACGTCTGGCCGGCCGGGAAGTCGACCTCGACGCCCAGCCGTTCGAGCAGCTTGACGGTCGCGATGCCGGTGGCCGGGTACACCGCGTCATTAACGCAGGTGACGAAGAGTGCGACGCGCATGGTCGGAGGATATGTCGTGGCGCCTACCAGAGCACCGGCAGTTCCTCGGGCGAGCGGTGGATCATCGTGGGGCGCATGACGACGGGTCTGTCCTCCGCGAGGCGCAGTCCCGGGAGGCGAGCCGTCAGGAGTTCGAGGGCGACCCGGAGCTGTTCGCGGGCCAGGGACGAGCCCGGACAGCCGTGCACGCCGTATCCATAGGCGAGGTGGCGCGCGGGCGGGCGGGTGATGTCGAAGACGTCGGGGCGTTCATGGCGGCTCGGGTCGCGGTTGGCGGAGCCGTACGCCACGAACACCACTGCCCCTATGGGGAGTTCGGTGCCGGACAGCATGACCGGGCGGGTGGTGATGCGGCGGAAGCCCTGGATCGGGCTGTCGTAGCGGGCGGCTTCCTCGACGGCGGACGGTATCAACTCGGGCTTCTCGCAGAGCAGTTCCCACTGCGCCCGATGATGCAGCAGGTGCAGCACCGTGGAGCCGATCAGGGCGCTCGTGGTGAGGTGCCCGGCGAGCAGGAAGTTCTGCAGATGGGCGACCATCTCGTGCCGCTCGTCCAGGGTGAGTTCGGCACCCGGTGACTCCCCGCCCGCCGCGAGCGCGCCGATCAGCGAGGTGCACAGGTCGTCCTGGGGGCGGGCGTGGCGCTCCCGTACGTAGGTGTCGAGGAGGTGCTGCATCGCGACGACGTCGCGCGCGGCGGCCAGTTGGCCGGGCTCGTCCATCGGCCGGAACAGCAGCTGCTCGGCACGGTAGCCGCCGTGCACGGCGAGCGGCACGTCGGCCGGGTCGAGCCCTACGAGGCGTCCGATCACCTGGCCGGGCAGTTCGAGCGCGAACTGGGCCATCAGGTCGGCCGAGCCGCTCTCGGCGAAGCCGTCGATGAGCGCGGTGGCCCGCTCCACCGCGTACGGCACGATCGCGGCCACGCGGGCGGGCGAGAGGCCGTGCACGATGGGGGCGCGCAGCCGTTGGTGCTGGGCGCCGTCGGAACTGACCACGACGGGGCGGCCGCCGAAGCCCCGGCCCATCTCGGCGAGCACCGTGGGCCCGGGCAGCACGTCGGGGCGCAGCACGTTGGCGGAGGAGAACGCCTCGGGCCGGCGCAGGACTTCGCGCACATCCGCGTCCCGGGCCACCAGCCAGGCGTCGAGCTCCGGCACGAAGGTCAGCCCTTCGGCCTCCCGGGCCCGCGCATAGTGCGGATAGGGGTCGCGCTGCAGCGCGTCGAGCCGAGCGTGCTCATGCCTGTCCACAGGCCCATCGTCTATGACGTCCGGCCACATCGGAAGAGCGCCGGACGGGCAGAACGTGGCGCTTTCGCCGCCGGGCGGCCGACAGGGCCGCGACGCCTCCGCCGCCGGGTGCCCGACGGGGCCCCGGCGGCGGGTTCCCACGCCTCAGACGGTCCGGTCGAGTACGCCGATGAGCCGGGTGACGGTCGCGGCCATCGCCTGACGGCCGACCGTCAGATAGGTGCGGGCGTCGACCGCCTCGGGGTTGGCGGCGAGGTAGCTGCGAATCGCGTCGGTCATCGCGATGTTGAGGGCGGTGCCGATGTTGACCTTGGCGATGCCGCCGGCCACGGCCGCCGACAGGGCGTCGTCCGGAACCCCGGAGGAGCCGTGCAGGACCAGCGGCACCCGCAGCGCCTCGTCGAGCCTGCCCAGGAGGGCGTGGTCCAGTTCGGCGGTGCGCGAGGTCATGGCGTGGGTGCTGCCGATGGCGACGGCGAGCGCGTCGACGCCCGACTCGGCGACGAACTGCCGCGCCTCGTCGGGGTCGGTGCGCGCACCGGGCGCGTGGGCGTCGAGCGGCGCCCTGCCGTCCTTGCCGCCGACCTCCCCCAACTCGGCCTCGATCCAGAGCCCTTGGGTGTGCGCCCAATCGGCGGCGGCGCGCGTCGCCGCCAGGTTCTCCTCGTACGGCAGGTGGGCCGCGTCGTACATGGCGGAGCTGAATCCGGCGTCGGCGGCCTGGCGCAGCAGCTCGTCCTGCTTGACGTGGTCGAGGTGGAGCGCGACCGGTACGGAGGCCGCCTCGGCGGCGGCCACCGCCGCCCGGGCCAGCGGCAGGACCCGGCCATAACGGAACTTGACCGCGTTCTCGCTGACTTGGAGCACGACCGGCGACTTGGCCGCCTCCGCGCCCGCGATGACCGCCTCGGCGTGTTCCAGCGTGATGATGTTGAAGGCCGCGACCGCGCGGCGTTTGTCGGCGGCCTCGGCGACGAGTGTGCCGGTCCGGGCGAGTGGCATCAGTGCTTCCCCTTCACCTGTGTCACGTTGTTCGGTCTCTGGTGCCGGCCCGCTCAGGCGTCGAGGATCACCGAGCGGGTGAGGTGGCGCGGCCGGTCCGGGTCCAGGCCGCGGGCGGCCGCGACGGCGACGGCGAGGCGCTGGGCGCGGACGAGTTCGGCGAGCGGGTCGAGGCGGCCCTCGATCCACAGGGCGCCGGTGGCGGCCACCTGCTCGGCGAGCCCTTCGGGGGCCTCGCCGAACATCCAGGTCGCGGTCGAGGTGGTGGAGATGCTGATGGGGCCGTGGCGGTACTCCATCGCCGGGTAGGCCTCGGTCCAGGAGAGCGACGCCTCGCGCATCTTGAGGGCGGCTTCCTGGGCGAGGCCGTTGGTCCAGCCGCGGCCGAGGAAGCTGAACTGGGTGGATCCCACGAGGCCTTCGGGCAGCGGCTCGGCGAGCGCGGTGCGCGCGTCGGCGACGGCCTGCTCGGTGTGCAGCCCGAGGTGGGCCCGCAGCAGCGTGAAGGCGGTGGTGGCGAAGCGGGTCTGGACGACCGACTCCTCGTCCGCGAAGTCGAGCACCACGATGTCGTCGGCGGCTTCCATCACCGGGGTGGTGGGGTCGGCCGTGATGGCGGTGGTCCGGATCCGGCCGCGCACCTGCGCGAGGAGGTCGAGCACCTCGGTGGTGGTGCCGGAGCGGGTGAGCGCGACGACCCGGTCGTAGCGGCGGGCTGCGGGGAACTCGGAGGCGGCGAAGGCGTCGGTCTCGCCGAGGCCCGCGCTCTCCCGCAGGGCGGCGACGGCCTGCGCCATGAAGAAGGAGGTGCCGCAGCCGACGACGGCGACGCGCTCGCCCGCGGCCGGCAGGGCGTCCTTGTGCTGGAGAGCCAGTTCGGCCGCCCTCTTCCAGCATTCGGGCTGACTGCTCAGTTCGTTCTCGACATGGCTCATGCCGGGCTCCCACCCTTGGATGTGACGCGCTGTCGTGCTTGTTTCTGCAAAATATAGCTCGATATCGAGCACGATCAAGCATATGGGCGTGCGCTAAGGTCACTACGGACGGTTACCGGTACGAAGAACGGAGGGCGCGGATGTCGCGCGACGCCCGCTGGCAGGCGCTGCTGGAGCTCCTCGTGGAGCAGGGCCGTCTCGATGTCGACGAGGCAGCCACGGCCCTCGGGGTGTCGGCCGCGACGATCCGGCGCGACTTCGACCAGCTCGCCGAACAGCAGATGCTGGTGCGCACCCGGGGCGGAGCGCTCGTGCACGGGGTGTCCTACGAGCTGCCGCTGCGCTACAAGACCGCGCGCCAGGCCTCGGAGAAGCAGCGGATCGCGAAGGCGGTGGCGGATCTGGTGGCGCCGGGCGAGGCGGTCGGCCTGACCGGCGGCACCACGACGACGGAGGTGGCCCGCGCGCTTGCCGTGCGGCCCGAACTGGCCCATGGATCACCGGCGTTGACGATCGTGACGAACGCGCTCAACATCGCCAACGAGCTGGCGGTGCGGCCGCAGTTCAAGATCGTGGTGACCGGTGGGGTGGCCCGCCCCCAGTCCTACGAGCTCACGGGCCCCCTCGCGGGCGGCGTCCTGAACCAGATCACGATGGACGTGGCGGTGCTCGGCGTGGGCGCGTTCGACGTGGTGCACGGGGCCTCGGCGCACGACGAGGACGAGGCCGGCATCAACCGGCTCCTGTGCGAGCGGGCCGAGCGGGTCGTGGTGGCCGCCGACTCCACGAAGCTGGGCAAGCGCACCTTCGCCCGGATCTGCGCGACGGACCAGGTGGGCACGCTGGTGACGGACACGGCAGTCTCGGACGCGACGGTCGCCGAGTTCACCGAGGCGGGCGTGACGGTCATCGCGGTCTGACCGCGCCCGGCCCCCTCGGCGACCCTCCAGCGGAGGGCCAACTCACGTACAGCACAGGCAACTTGGGCCATAGCCCTCACAGGCGCTGTTCACCGGGGCGGGCCCCGGGCCGGCTCAGCCGATCCGCAGGGCCGGCAGCACGACGGACTCGATCAGCCCGAGCACCGTGCCCTCGCCGTGGAAGCGGTCCTCGAAGAGCCGCTCCACGCGCAGCATGCCCATGACCATGGGGGCGACGTAGTCGATCGCCGGGTTGTCCGGGGCGACCTCGCCGCGCTCGACCCCGCGCCGCAGCATCGCGTCCAGAGCCGCGATCTCGGGGTTCAGCACGGTCTCGCGCAGGGCTTCGCGCAGATCCGGATGCTTGATGTAGGCCTGCCCGACGGCCTCCATGAGTGCCGTGTCGGGCCCCTCGCGCCGGCCCACCGCGCGGGCCGCCTCGCGCAGGTCCCCGGCGAGCGAACCGGTGTCGATGCCGGAGAAGAACGAGCAGCGGTTCCGGCCCAGCGCCGCCGTGACGAGCAGGGGCTTGTTCTTCCACTGCCGGTACAGGGTGGCCTTGCCGCACTTGGTGCGCGCGGCCACGCCCTCCATCGTCACGGAGTCGTAGCCGCCCTCTCTGAGCAGGTCGAGCACCGCGTCGTACAGCTCAAGCTCACGCTCGGGGCTGATCTTGCTGCGGCGGGCAGCGGCCGTGGCGGCCTGCGTCGACATCGTTCCCTCCGGAGAAAAACAAGGGGCACTCCTGCACGTACGAGAGTAGGCTCCGCTCAATCGAGACGCAAACGTATCGAGACGTTTGCGTCTCGATGAGTTTCGCTCTAGCCTTCCTCTGTTTGCTTGTGTTTTTTCTTCGTATCGATCCAGGTTCAAAGGGGCCGGAGCATGTTTGCCGGTATAACCACGGGGGCGCGTCGTCAGACCCGCCCCGCCGGACCGGAGACGACCGCCGCACGGCCGCCCCTGGTGCGCGAGCTGCTGCTCGTGACCGCGCTCTTCCTCGTGTACAAGTTCGGCCGTCAGCTGGCCAACGGGCACGAGGCGAGGGCGTTCGACAACGCGGATCGCGTGTGGAGCTGGGAGCGCGCACTGCACCTGCCCGGCGAGGGCGCCGTCCAGCATCTGCTGCTGCACAGCGACACCCTCGTGAAGGCCGCCAACACCTTCTACGCGACCGTGCACTTCCCGGCCACCGTGGCCTTCCTGGTCTACCTGTACCTGCGCCGCCCGGGTCACTACCTGTGGTCGCGCCGGGTCCTCGCCGGCCTCACCGCCGCGGCCCTGGTGCTGCACATCACGGTCCCGCTGGCCCCGCCGCGCATGCTCACCACGGCCGGACTCGTCGACACCGCACAGGTCTACGGCCCCTCCGTGTACGCGTCGACGCCGGACACGGACACGATGGCCAACCAGTTCGCGGCGATGCCCTCGCTGCACTTCGGCTGGGCGCTGATGGTCGCGATCGGCATGATCATGGCGACCCGGAGCCGCCGGCGGTGGCTGTGGCTGCTGCACCCGCTGCTCACCCTGCTCGTGGTCGTCGGCACCGCGAACCACTACTGGCTGGACGCCATCGTGGCCACGGCGCTCCTCGGCACCGTGCTGTACTTCGTGCCCGCGCCGAAGCGGCCCACACAGTTGCCTGCGGCATCCAAGCGGGCGGTTCGTCGGCCGTCCGTGCCGCAGAACGCGCCCGGGACGACCCCGCAGTCGCACCCGGCGCCCGTGCCCCAGCAGGCACCCGTAGCGTCCGCAGTTTCCGCGCGCACCCCCGCGCCCCAGCTCTCCGAGGCCGTGCGATGAACGAATCCGCGCTGCTCGCCATCCTGCTCTCGCTCGCCTCGGCCGCCGGCTACGCGCTGGCCGCCGTCGGCCAGTCCCGGCTCGCCGCCCAGGGCGGCGGCGGCATGGGCCAGTTGCTCACCCGGCCGCTGTGGTGGTGGGCCGTCGGCCTCAACGCCGCCGGTGCCCTCATGCACGTGGCCGCGCTGCACTACGGCCCGCTCACCCTGGTCCAGCCGCTCGGCGCCCTCACCCTGGTCGCCGCGCTGCCGCTGTCCGCGTACTACGCGCGGCGCCGTGTCACCCGGCGCGAGTGGCGCGGCGCGGCCTGGACGCTGGCGGGGCTCACCGGGCTGATCGCGGTCACCGGGCCCGCGAGCCCCGGCGACGCGCTCAGCCTGAGCGAGGCGCTCGCCATCGCCGCGGCCACCGCGCTGCTGCTCGCCTTCCTGGTGCGGGCCGGGGCCCACTCGGCCCGCGGCACCGGCCTCGGCCACGCCACCGCGTCCGGCATCGCCTCCGGTGTGGCCTCCGCGCTGACCCAGACGGTCACCGCCTCGCTCTCCCGCGAACTGCCCGGCGGCCCGCTGCCCTGGTGGGGCACCGCCTTGGTCGCGGTGCTCGTGGCGACGTTCGCCGTCGGCGGCCTCCTGCTCTCGCAGGCGGCCTACCGCGGCGGCCTCGCCGCCCCGCTGGCCGTGGTGAACCTCGCCAACCCGGCGGCCGCCGCGGTCATCGGAGTGGCGCTGCTCGGCGAGAGCTTCCACGGCGGTCCGCTCGGCTGGCTGACCGCCGCCGCGTCGGCGGCCGTAGCGGCCCGCGGCGTGATCATGCTGACCGGCGCCACCCCCGCCGACCTCCCCACCCCGCTCCCCACGGCCCTGCCCACCGACCTCCCGACCCCGGAACCGGCGGTACGGATCACGGCCTGAGCGGCGGGCCCGGGCAGGCAGCGTCCCTCGCCGGCCCGCGGCCCGGGCGCGCCTCGGACGTCCAGCGCGACGGCGTTCCTGGCCTCGCCGGGTGCGAGCCCGTCAGGCGTTGACGTCGACCACGGTCCGGCCGCGCACCTGCCCCGCGAGGATGCGCTCGGCGACGCCCGGCACCTCGTCCAGGCCGATGAGCGTGGTCATCTTCTCCAGGCGCGTCAGGTCGAGGTCCCGGGCGAGGCGCTCGTAGGCGCGGACTCGGCGGTCCATCGGGGCCTGTACGGAGTCGATGCCGGCCAGGGTCACCCCGCGCAGGATGAACGGCAGGACCGTGCCGGGCAGGTCGGGGCCCTGGGCGAGGCCGCAGCTGGTGACCGTGCCGCCGTAGCGGGTGCCCGCGAGGACGTTGACCAGGGTGTGGCTGCCGACCGAGTCGACCGCGCCGGCCCAGCGCTCCTTGCCGAGCGGGCGGCCGGGTGACGAGAGTTCGGCACGGTCGACGATCTCGGCCGCGCCGAGGTCACGCAGGTAGTCCGCCTCGGCGGGCCGCCCCGTGGAGGCGAGTACCCGGTACCCCAGCTTGGCGAGCAGCGTCACCGCGACCGAGCCGACACCGCCCGCGGCCCCGGTGACGAGCACATCGCCGCTGTCGGGGGTGAGGCCCGCGTCCTCAAGCGCGAGCACGCTGAGCATCGCGGTGTAGCCGGCGGTGCCGATCGCGGCGGCCTGCCGGGTGGTGAGCGCGGCGGGCAGCGGGACCAGCCAGTCGCCGCTGACCCGGGCCTTCTGCGCGAACCCGCCGTCGTGCTCCTCCCCCACGCCGTACCCGTTGAGCACCACCTTGTCGCCGGGGGCGAACGAGGCGTGCGAGGACGACTCGACGGTGCCCGCGAAGTCGATGCCGGGCACCAGCGGATACGTCCGCACGACGCCCTTGCCGTGGACGAGCGCGAGGCCGTCCTTGTAGTTGACCGTCGAGTAGTCCACGGCGACGGTCACATCGCCCTCGTGGAGGTCGTGCTCCTCCAGGGCGACCGTGTCGACGCGGTGGCCCTGCTCGTCCTTGGACACACGGATGGCGCGGAATGACATCGAATCCCTCTCCTGCGGTCGGGGCTGTGCGGTCCTGCGTCGATCTTGCCCCAGCCTCCCCCGCGCGCATGCGGAGGGGCCGCACCGGACGGCTCACGGCACGGCCCCCGACCCGGTGGCGGTCCTCAGGTCACGCGATCTCGACGGCGAAGCCGTGCGCGGTGGACCGCGACGGCGTCTTCACCTCCGTCACCCCGGTCGCGGGATCGAAGAACCAGCCGGTGCCCGCCGCGGCCAGCCCGGCCGCGGAACCGTAGCGCTGAAGACGCGTGCCCCCGAGCGCGACGATGCCCGGGGCGGCCTTGGTGTGGACGGTGAACCGGTACGCACGAGAGGCGGGCTTGCCCTGGTAACTGCCCACGGCCGCACCGACGTCGATGACCGAGGCCCTCCCGGCCGAGGTGACCCGCACCCGCTGGGTGGCGGAGGCGCCCTTGGCGAACTGCCGGGTGACGCCGTCGTCCTCGTACAGCGTGTAGGAGGAACTGCCCGCCTTCGGATAGATGTCGTAGTCCAGCTCGCCCTTGTCCCGGCTCTGCCAGGACGTGGTGCCCTTGGGCCACATCGGCACGATGGAGCCGCCCTTCACGAAGAGGGGCAGGGTGTCCAGCGGAGCCGCGTAGCCGTCGATCGTCGTGGGACCCTGGTAGGTCCTGCCGGTCCAGTAGTCGGTCCAGGTGCCCTTGGGCAG
Source organism: Streptomyces xanthochromogenes (assembly GCF_014650455.1). Taxonomy (GTDB): domain Bacteria; phylum Actinomycetota; class Actinomycetes; order Streptomycetales; family Streptomycetaceae; genus Streptomyces; species Streptomyces xanthochromogenes. The sequence goes on from NZ_BMUZ01000006.1 coordinate 29,130, forward strand.
ATAGATGCCGTTGCGGACGCTGGTGTCGCTGTAGACGGGCGCGACCAGGAAGTCGGGTCCGGCCAGGAACTCGTACTTGGCGTTCGCGCCAAGGGTGTTGGGGTCGTCCGGGTACTCCAGGGAGAGCGGGCGGACCGCGCCGACGCCGGTCTTCGTGGCGTCCTTGGAGAGCCCGTACATGTACGGGATGAGCCGCTCCTTCAGCTGGAGGTACTTCCGGTTGATGGAGGCGTACGGCTCGCCGTCGAGCCAGGGCTGCTGATCGGCGGCCTTGCCGGTGGTGAGGTCCTTGGCCCAGCCGTCCATCGTCATGATGGCGGGCAGGAACGCCTTCCACTGCAGGTCGCGGGCGTACATCTTCGGGTCGTGGCCGAAGATGCTGCCCACGTCGCCCGTGTTGTACGCGATCCCGGAGAGCGTGGCACCCGCGTACGTGGGGATCTGCCAGCGCAGATAGTCCCAGCTGAGCTTCTGGTCGCCGCTCCACAGGACGCCGCAGCGCTGGGCGCCGGACCAGGAGACCGGCAGCCATACGAAGCCGCGCGCGTCGCTGTTGTCCTCGATGCCGGACTTCGCCTGGTCGCAGGCGTTCAGGGCGAAGCCGTAGCCGTTGCCGACCCAGGCGACGTCCAGTTTCGCGACCCGCTGGCCCGCCTTGACCTGCTCGGCGAGCTTGTCGAGGCCGTCCTGGGTCCACAGCCCCAGCTGGGCGTTGTGGGCCTGGAGTCCCTTGCCGGTCTCGGCGAGGTTCTCGTAGCCGCAGCCGTAGCCGTCGTTGACGAGCATCCAGCCGAGCGGCATCTGGTTCCGGGTGTACCCGTCGGCGACCTTCAGCGCGTCCAGGGTGTGCCGCTCGCCCCGGTTGGCGTTGTGCAGGTAGCAGTCGGAGTCGCCCGGTTCGAGCCCGTACACCGGCGGCATGAACGGCTTGCCCACCAGCGAGGTGTACTTGCCGATGACGGACTTCACGTCGCCGGTGAAGTAGTAGGCGTCCAGGCGCCGTTCCTGCTGTCCGGTCCGCACCCGCGGCCCGAAGTCGTACGCACCGGGCGTGAAGGTGTTGCGGAAGACGCCGTATCCGGCGGACGAGATGTAGAAGGGCTGGGAGTTGTTCCAGCCGCCCTCGTTCCAGTTGGTGTTGTTGCCGACGTTCATGACCTGGTCGCGGTGCGAGAAGCTGCCGTTCTGTTCCCCGCCGCCGAAGAACTGCTCGTCGGCGCCGCGCGTCAGGCTCTGCCGCATGCCGCCGGAGGTCCAGCGCAGCGGGTCGGCCTCGGACCAGATCACGGTCTTGTTGTCGCCCTTGTAGAGCGCGAAGCGCAGGGGCTTCTTGTAGACGCGCAGGACGACGTCCTTGCTGCGGATTCCGTAATAGACGCCCGCGTCGAAGGAGTTGGTGTTCCGCTGCGGCTCGGGCCTGCTCTGGATCATGTGGCTGCCGGGCGGGTCGGTGAACGTCCCGTCCGGGGCGGCACGCAGCCGCATCGTGTCGTCGGCGAGGAAGTCCACCCGCGCCTTGAGCGCCCCGGCGGCGATGTCGTACGTGCCGCTCTTGCCGCCGAAGGAGGTGAGGTTCCCGGCATCGGTCGGCTCGGGCAGGTAGGCGGTGCCCGTGAACGAGTTGTGGTGCACGTCGTAGGGGACGACGACCACGTGGTACGTCCCCGACGCCTTCGGGATGACGGTGGCCTCGGGGTCGGCGGTGCCCGCGCTGGAGGCGACCTGTTTGCCGGCGTCGTCGTAGACGTACAGGTCGAAGTCGTCGGTGGGGGTGGCCCATTGGACGGAGACCGGCACACCGCCCTCCGGGTTGTCGTCCCACTGCCCGGCCGGCGGCTTCACGGTCAGGTCGAAGCGGGCGCAGACCGCACCGTCCGGGTCCTGCGCGGGTTGCGGGCACTTGTCGGGCGAGTCGACGGTGCCCTTCTCGTAGACCGGGCTCTGCCAGGTCAGGGACTTGGTCCCGCTGTCCAGGGTGCCGCCGGGCGGCGTCTCGCCCTCGGCGTGGGCGGCCGGAACGGCCAGGGCGGTGAGGGCGAGCGCCAGCACCGAGAGGACGGCGACGGCGGGCCGTCGGGGCGGGTGGGAGCCATGCCAGGGGGTCCGCAAGGTTTCGTTCTCCGTTCGTACCGAGCAACAGCCGGGCGCGGCGTGCGTGTTCATGCTTGGAACCGAGGAGTTTCGAGCATCAAGATTCACCGTGAGGCGGGTACATGTCAACGGGTGGGGCGTGAGGGGGTGGCCAACCCCCGTGTGGTGCGGGGTGGTTGGTGTGTGAACGGTGGATATGTGCGGCGACGCCGGGGCGGGTTGGGCGCGGCGGGGCCGTCGCGCCCGGCCCGGCCGAGGGCCGGCACCCCCTCCGGGACCGGGCGGAAGGCAGTCCCGCGCGAGGCTCCACGAGGTCCTGCGAGGCCTCTTCGAGCCGGGGAGGCCCCGGGCGGCCCGGTTCGAGGGTCGGCTCCACGAGAGGAGTCCCTCGGCGCGGCCCTCGCCGTACGGGCGGACACGATCGCTCCCGCATCGCACCCCGAGACCAGGGCGGGCGCGACGGCCGAGCGTCGCGACAGCGGGATACTCCCCCGCACGCGGTCGTGCGGCGTTCGCCGCCGCGGGCCGTTACGGCAGGACGAACCAGTCCATGCCGAACGCCGCCGCCAGGCCCACCACGAGCAGCCAGGAGCCGAGCCGGGTGCGTCCGTTGCGGCTCAGCTCGATCACCACGCCGCAGAGGATGAGGGCGAGCCCGTACACACCGACCACCAGCACGGACGAGCGGGTGGCCAGTCGGACCACGAGGATCACGCCCATGGCCGCCATGAGCACACCGGCGGCCACCATGCGGACCCGCCGGGCCTTCCAGGGCGCCATGCCCTGCCGCACCTCGGGCTCGGGCTGCTCGGCCTCGGGCTCGTCGCCTGCGGCCGCCAAGTCCGCTGTCCCCTGCGGTAGTTGGGGGGACCTGGCCGGGGCGGCGGGCCGGGAGGTTTCCGGGATACCGGCACGCTCGGGACGGCTGGGCGAAGCCGGCTCGGCCTCGGCAGAGGCGGGGCGGTCGGCCGGGTCGGGGCCGGCGGAGGCGGCACGGTCAGCCTCGGCAGAGGCGGGGCGGTCGGCCGGGTCGGGGCCGGCGGAGGCGGCACGGTCGGCCTCGGTAGAGGCGGGGCGGTCGGCCGGGTCGGGGCCGGGCGCCCCGCCGGACCCGGTGCCCTCGTCCGGCTCACGCGCCTCGGCAGCACCTCCGGGCGTGGCTCGCCCTGAACGTCCCGGGGCCTCGGGCCCGCCCGCTCCCGGGAGTTCCGCCGCGTCGGGCGCATCGGCGGGCCCGCCTTCCGGGCCGCCGGTCCCGGCGCCTCCCGGCGCGTCGGTGCCCGCGCCCGCATCTCTCGCATCCCCGGCCGCAGCGCCGCCCCGCCCGCCCGAGGGCCGCTTCGAGGCCTGGCCCGGTACCGTCGCCTCCGCCGCGTTCGACGCTCCGCGCCCTTCCGGCGCCGCGCCCACCGCTTGTTCCTGATCCGAGGTGCTCATGAGCCCGGATCGTAATCGCTCTTCCACCACGACATGTCACCCGTACCGGTACCGCCGTCGGACCTCGATGCGAGCCCGCTCACGGAGCGTCACCGCACAGGACCACCTCGAACTCCGGGACAGCGCACGGGCGGTGAGCGGCGCGGACGAGGGAGTCCTGCGGCTCCGCGCCCGGCCGCCTCCTCGGTGTGCCCGGGGTCAGCGGTCGCGGCGATGGACGCTGACGGCGTAGCCGCCGCCGTCGTCGTAGGGAGCCGCGTCCCAGGTGGCGAAGCGGGCGACGGGGGCGAGGCCGGCGGCGGCGCAGTGGGCGTCGTACTCCGCGAGCGTGAAGGACGGCGGCACCGGCAGATGAGCGGCGTCGAGGCCGAAGCCCGCGACCAGCAGGCCGCCCGGGCGCAGGGCCGCCGTCAGCCGCTGGACCACCGCGGCCTCCGTGCCCGGCGTCACCAGCGGCAGGACGTTCCCGGCGGCGACGACGAGGTCGAAGTCCGCGGCGATGCCGAGCGGGGCCGGATCGAATGCGGACAGATCGGCCTGGAACCAGGGCAGTCGGGGCGCCCGCTCCCGCGCCACCTCCAGCATCGAGGCGTCCAGGTCGACGCCGACGCAGTCGTACCCGAGCTCGGCAAGGCGGATCATGACCCGCCCGGTCCCGCACCCGGCGTCGAGCACCCGGGCGCCCGGCGGCAGCAGGGCCGCGCAGAACGCCGCCTCGCCGTGCACGTCCTTTCCGTCACGGACCAGCGCCTCGAAGCGCGCGGCGTACTCGGCTCCGGACGTTCCACCGGTCAATTCCTGCCAACGACTCATGCGGCCGACTGTAGATCGTCGGGTGCTCCGGCCGTCACCCGGACCCGGGGGCGCGCCGATCCGGTCCGATACCCTGACGAGGTGGCGGACAGAACCGGCGGAGAGCCGCAGATCGATGGACGCTCCACCCGGTGGGACGAGCACAAGGCGCAGCGTCAGGTCGACTTGGTGGACGCCGCCGTCGCGCTCATCGAGGAGGAGGGCACGCGCTTTCGCGTGCAGCGTCTCGCCGAGCGGGTGGGGCTGCCGCGGTCGGTGCTGTACCGGCATTTCAAGGACCGCGCCCATCTGGACGCGTTGATCCGCCGCCGGGTGGTGGACTCGTTCCTGCGACGGATGGAACCCACCCTCAGCTTCGAGGGGACCGTCGAGGACGCCGTGCACCGGGTGGTGGGCGCGCACCTGGACTGGGTGGCCCAACACCCGCGCCTGTACGCCTACATGGGGGTCGCGGAGCACGCGATGGGCGACGGCTCGCTGGTGGCGGACACCAAGACGGCGATCGCCCTGATGCTGAGCGACCGGTTCGGGGACGTCCTCAAGGCGCTCGGGGTGCCGCAGGCCCCGATCCGTTCGGTCGCGATCGGCATCGTGGGTTTCGTGGACACCGCGGTCAACCAGTGGGTGCGCGACGAGCGGCGTGAGCAGTCCGAGGAGGAGTTGCGCGCGATGCTGTGCCGCTCGGTCTGGGCGGTCCTCGACGCGACCCTGCGGGACCTGGGCGTGGAAGTGTCGCCGCAGCAGCGCGTGTCGGACCTGGAGCGGCACTGAGCGTGCTCCCCGGCACCGGTGCGGGCCCGGCCGCCGGGGCCCTCAGCCGCGTGCCGCCGGAACGGCCCGCGCCGCCGCGCGGTGCAGGGACTCGGTGTCCGTGAGCTTGACGCGGGGACGCCCCTGGGCCTCGCCCGTCGCCCGCTCCTCGCGGTCTATGGCCCGCCAGGCGTCAAGGCCCAGGGCGTTCCCCGGCGTGCCCGCGGTGGACACCGGCCTGGTGAGGCGCCCGGCGGCGAAGTCGTCCAGGAGGGATTCGACCGTTTCGTGGGCACAGGTCTTGTTCGTCCCGATGAAGCCGGTCGGTCCCCGCTTGATCCAGCCCGCGACGTAGACGCCGGGCTCGACCCGGCCGGACTCGTGCGGGACCGTCGCGGTGTCCTCGTCGAAGGGCAGGCCGGGGACGGGCCGGGCCCGGTAGCCGACGGAGCGCAGCACCAGGCCGGTCTCCAGGGTGCGGACGTCGCCGGTGGGCCGGGCGCGGACGGTGCCGTCGCCGTCGGTGCCCAGTGTGGTGGCGGTGACGTCGAGGGCTCGTACGGAGCCGTCCCCGACGATCCGCACCGGGGCGGTGAGGAAGCGGAGCACGATGCGGCGACGGCCCTCGACCGGCGTGCGGGCGGCCAGCTCCGCCATCAGCCGGGTCTTCTCGGTGGCATCGGCCGCGAGGTCGGCGGGCCACCCCTCGACGCACACGTCCACGTCCTTCAGGGCACTGAGCGCGAGGAGTTCGGGCACGGTGAACGCGGCCTGGGCGGGTCCGCGGCGGCCGAGGAGGACGACCTCACGGATGCGGCCGGCGCGCAGCGCGGCGAGGGCGCGGTCGGAGATGTCGGTACGGGCCAGGGCGTCGGGGTCGGCGGTGAGGACGCGGGCGACGTCGAGGGCGACATTTCCGTTGCCGATGACGACCGCGCGTTCGCAGCCGAGGTCGTGGTCGTCGTGCGCGTGGTCGGGGTGGCCGTTGTACCAGGCGACGAAGTCCGTGGCGGAGACGCTGCCGACCAGGTCCTCGCCCTCGATGCCGAGGCGCTTGTCGGTCGCGGCGCCGACCGCGTAGATCACCGCGTGGTGCTCGCGCAGCAGGTCGGCATGGGTGACGTCGGTGCCGACCTCGACCCCGAGGCGGTAGCTGAAGGCGGCCTGCGACTCGATGGCCCCGAACAGCTCCGTGACCAGCTTGGTGTCCTGGTGGTCCGGCGCGACGCCGGCCCGTGCGAGCCCGTACGGGGTCGGCAGGCGGTCGTAGACGGTGACGCGCACGCCCGAGTGGCGCAGCAACTCGTCGGCGGCGAACAGTCCGGCCGGTCCGGCGCCGACGACCGCGACCTTCAACTCACCTACGGGCAGGCGGCGTTGTCGCGGCACCACGTACATGGGGGCACGGTCGGCGTGCGCGTTCTCCCTGTAGTACGAGGCGTTCAGCTCCAGGAACGGCAACTCCGCCTCGCCGAGGGCCGTGTGGGGTTTGAGCGCGTCCACCGGGCAGGCCGTCGTGCAGGCACCGCAGTCCACGCAGGTGCGCGGATCGACGTACAGCATCTCCGTGGTCCCGAAGCCGGGCTCGCCCGGGGCGGGGTGGATGCAGTTGACCGGGCAGGCCAGCACGCAGGAGGCGTCGGCGCAGCAGGATCGGGTGACGACGTACGGCACGGCGGGCTGGTCTCCGTTCGGGTGTTCGGCGAGAGGCGGCGCGGGGGCCTGCCCCGGCGCGCGGGCTTCAGTCGGTGAGCGGGGCGGGCTCGCCGCGGAAGCGGGCGGGGCGGCCGTCGATGCGCAGGGCCCGCCACAACGGCCGGGACGCCTTGTTCATCAGGCCGATGTCCTCGGCGAGCATCCGCACGTCGGAGAAGAGCTCGTGGAGCAGCTTCCGGCCGGCCTCGGACCGCCAGAAGACGTCCCTGATCACCCAGGCCGGGATGCCGACCTGCTCGGCGGACTTCCGGTCGGGAATCATGATGACGTCGCACAGGCTGCGCATGATCAGCGGGAAGAGCACGGACAGAGCGCCGCGCCGGGCCTTGCCGAAGCGCGGGACGCGCAGGCGCAGGAACTCGTGCGCGAAGGAGATGTGGCGGGCTTCCTCCGCTATGTGGATCTGCATGATCCGCTGCGGCAGGGGATGCACCGGCTCCCCGCTGCGCAGGGCCCCCTTCTGCAGGTGGTCGATGGGCTCCTCGCCGGCCAGGATGCCGGTGAAGAACGCCTCCGGGTAGAGGGAGCCGAGCAGCGGCAGGACGCGGCTGAGCCGGCGGAACCAGCGCTTGCCGCCCTCGGCGTCCACGCCGGTGCGGTTGACCAGCTCCTGGAACATCTGGGTGTGGTGGGTCTCTTCGGTGATCTCGTGGGTGAGATACCTGAACTCCTGGTCCTGGTTGCCCAGTTGGTAGACGTAGTCCAGCGCTCCGCGCATGAGCAGGTTCTCGAACTGCATGCCCACCTTGGCGATCACCGCCCAGCGCCAGATCCCGATCCGGATCCGCGTCTCCAACGGCTGCTCCTGGTACCAGGGGTGGGCGCCGAGCGCGTCCGCCGAGGTGAGGACCCAGCGCGGGTCGCTCGGGTCGACGGCGAACTCGGGGTCGTCCCAGGCGATGTCGGTGAAGGCGTTGAAGTGGACGTTGACGGAGCCCTCGGACAGGGTCCGCAGGCGCTCGTCGTAGGCCTTCCTTGTCAGGTGCTCGGTCATGTTCGTCCTCGCTTGTCTGGTGGGCCGCCCCGGCGGGGGCGGAGGGACGGTGCGCGGGCCGGGCCGGGATGCAGGGGCGGCGTGCGGAGCCGGCGTGACGGGTGCCGGGGGCGGCGCCGGGAGGCACCGGCCCGGCGGTCAGGCGGCGCGGGTCGGTTCCTGGGTGCCGGCCGCGGTGTCCGCGCCGGACGGGCCCGCCTTGGCGAAGCGCAGCGGGGCGTCCTCGATGGGGGCGCCGCGCAGCATGGCGCGGTCGCGGTAGTAGTTGTTCCACAGCCGCCACGGGTCGCGGGTGCCCTGGCGCGGCATGACCTTGTCGGCCCGCGCGATGTAGCCGGAGGTCAGCGCCTCGCCCATGACGGAGAATTCCGAACGGTCGGCTTCCGTTGCCACCGGGGTGGCGATGTCGTGCCCGTGGCGCCGCATGTGGTCGAGGAGGCGTGCGGTGTAGTCGGCCGCCAGGTCCGCCTTGAGGGTCCAGGAGGCGTTGGTGTATCCGATGACGAGGGACATGTTGGGCACGCCCTCCAGCAGGACGGCCTTGTAGAGCACGCGGTTGGTGACGTCCACCGGGCTGCCGTCGACACTGAGCGCCATGCCGCCCAGGAGCCGGACGCTCAGTCCGGTGGCGGTGACGACGATGTCGGCCTTCAGCTCCTTGCCGGACTTCAGCCGGATGCCGTCGGCGGTGAACGTGTCGATGCGGTCGGTGGCGATGGCCGCCTTGCCGCTCTTGAGCACCTTGAACAGATCGCCGCCGGGGACGACGCACAGCCGCTGGTCCCAGGGCTTGTAGCGCGGGCTGAAGTGGCGCATGTCGACGTTCTTGCCGGCCCGGGCCCGCACGAGGCCGAGCAGGAGCTTGCGGGCGAGCCGGGGGTACTTGCGGCAGAAGGCGTAACTCCCGCGCTGCAGAGCGATGTTGCGGGTACGGGCGATCTTGTGGGTCAGCCGGGCCGGGGCACGCAGCTTCTGCAGGACGGCGGTGACCGGGTCGACCTCGGGCAGGGCGAGGATGTACGTGGGAGAGCGCTGCAGCATGGTGACGCTCGCGGCGGACCCGGCCATCGCGGGGAGCAGGGTGATGGCGGTGGCGCCGGAGCCGATGACGATCACGCGCTTGCCCGTGTGGTCGAGGCCCTCGGGCCAGTGCTGGGGGTGGACGAGCGTGCCCCGGTAGTCCGCCTCGCCGGGGAACTCGGGGCGATAGGGCTCGTCGTAGTCGTAGTAGCCGGTCGCGCCGACGAGGTAGCCCGCGCTGTACGACTCGCGGCCGCCGGTGGTCTCGTCCTCCACGTCGACCGTCCACCGGCCGTCGGCGTGCGAGAAGTCGGCGCTGACGGCGCGGCGGCCGAAGCGAATGCGTTCGAGGACCCCACCGTCGGCCGCGGCGTCCTCGACGTACTGCCGGATGTCCGCGCCGCCGGCGAGAATGCGCGCCTGACGCCAGGGGCGGAAGCCGAACCCGAAGGTGGACATGTCGGAGTCGGAGCGGATGCCGGGGTACCGGAACAGGTCCCAGGTGCCGCCGACCCGGGCGCGCCGCTCAAGGACGACGACCGAGGCGCCGGGATTGTCCCGCAGGACGTGGCACGCGGCGCTGATACCGGAGATCCCGGCGCCGATGACCAGGACGTCGACGTGCTGCTGCTCCATCGCGGAGATCCTCGCTCTCGCTCGTGGGCACCTGGGCGGGGCAGCGGCGGGAAGCCGCTGCCGCTCGGGGCGCTGACGCTTGCTCAGACTCGTGGTGACACCCGTGCGCGTACTCGCAATTTACCTGCGACACGGCGTTTCAGATACCGCCGGTAACGTGAGCTGGATCACGTCGACCGGGAAAGAGGCCCGCTCACTCCCCCACCGGAACGTGCCCCAGCAGGTGGAGTTCCTCGGTGTCGAGCCGGCCCTGCAGGCGGCGCAGCACCGTGTCGTCGATGTCGCCCGTGTCCCGCAGCCTGATGACGACCGCGCGGCGCTCGGCGAGGAGCGCGAGGCTGAGTGCCGTGTGGTCGTCGGTGAGGCGCACCGGGTGGACGGCGAGCTCCTCGGGATCGTCCGGGATCGAGGCGCAGCGCTGCGCGACCGCGTCCGCGCGCAGTTGGTGCGAGCGCAGGATCGCCTCCCGCACGGTGGGGGCCGTCTCCAGGCGGGTGGCCAGGTCCGGCAGGGCCGCGAGCGCGGACGCGAGCGCCGCGGACTCGGCGAGCCACTCCTCCCGGGCGACCGTCCGGTCGTGCGGGATCCGCGCCCAGCGCACCACCCACGGCAGGATCAGCGCCTGCGTCATCGTCACGACGATCACCACGCCGGTGACGAAGACGATGAGCTGACGGGACGGGAACGCCGCACCGTCGTCGAGGTGGGCGGGGACACCGAGTACCGCGGCCAGCGAGATCGACCCGCGGAACCCGGACAGGGCGCTCACGGTCAGGCGCCGGCCCGAGTACGTCGTACCGGAGGCGCGGGCGGTGCCCCTGCGGACGATCCGGAAGAACCCGGCGACGCCGAAGTAGTAGGCGAAGCGGACCGCCACGAGCGTGCCGGCCACGGCGAACCCGGTGGCGAGCGCGCGCGGGATCTCGGCGTCGCCCATCGCGCGTACCGAGTAGTCGAGTTCGACGCCGATCAGGACGAACAGGGAACCGTTGAGGAGGTAGGTGGCGACCACCCAGAAGTTCTGTGCCTGGACCCGCACCTCGGCCCGTACGGTGCGCGGACCGCTCTGGCTGAGCATGAGGCCGCACACCACGACGGCGACCACGCCCGAGGCCTCGATGTCCTCGGCGACGAGATATGCGGAGAACGGGGCGAGCAGCAACAGCACTTGGCCGCGCAGCGCGTCCGTCTGCGCCATCCGGGCCCGGAGCCACTGCACGACCGTGCCCGTGACGAGGCCGATCAGCGCGCCGCCGCCGTACCCGAGGACGAACAGCCATCCGACGTGCGGGGCGGTGATGTGCTCCGTGCCGACGGTCACGCCGACCGCGATGCCGTAGACGACCAGCGCCGTACCGTCGTTGAGGAGACTCTCGGCACGCAGCAGGGTGATGTCCCGGCGCGGCAGGAGCCGGGCCACGACGTTGACCGCGGTCGCGTCGGTCGGCGCGACGGCCGCGCCCAGTACCCAGGCCGGGCCCCAGCCGATCCCGAGTCCGTGCGCGACGCAGGCCACGGACGCCGCCGAGGCGATGACCAGCAGCGTGGCGGCCAGGGCGACATCGGTGAGGTGGCGGCGGATCTCGCGCAGGGACGTGTTGAGGCTCTCCCAGGCGAGGAGCGCGGGCAGGAACAGCAACAACACGACTTCGGACGGCAGTTCCACCTTCCGCAGCGCGGGGATCAGCCCGATCAGGACGCCCATGACCATGAGCACCACGGGCGGCGCGATGCGCAGCCGGTCGCCGAGGGCGGAGCCGACCAGGACGGCGACCCCCAGCAGCACGACAAGCTCCAGACCGAGCACACGTTCCTCCCTCAGACACGGCGGTGCCCTCAACTGTGCCGTGCGCCGGTGCGGAAGCCGGCCGCGGTGACCGGGTGTCGGCCGGGACCGGCCCGCGGCCCCGGCCCTCAGCCCTTGCCGAAGTGCACCGCGGGGAAGGCACCCGCCGCCCTGAGGGTTCCGGCGAAGCCGCCGGCCAGTTCGGTGAGGCGTGCGGTGGCGGCCGGGCCCAGGTGGTCGTAGGGGGCGGCGTCGAGGCGGTCGGTGAGCGCCTCGGTCTCGGCGCGCAGGGCCGTGCCCTCCCGCGTGAGGCCGCCCGCCTCGTCCAGCAGGCCGCGCTCGCGCAACTGGTTCCGGGCGGCGGCCCATTGCCGCGCGGACCACCCGCGGGTCCGCATGAACAGGGCCGATGTCGGTGCCGTGCCGGTGGCGTTGTGCAGGACCAGCGCCTCGATGCCGGACAGGCCGGCGACCGCCAGGGCGGCGAGGTGGCCGTCCCCCCGGTGTTCGCGCAGCAGCGTCGCGGCGTGCCACAGGGCCAGGTGCGGTGCTTCGGGTACGGGGAGGTCGGCGTTGGCGGCGTACAGCGGTCGCGCCTCCCGGCGGCAGGCTTCGGTGGCGTGCAGCGCCAGTTCGGCCGCCTCGGTCATGTCCGGGGACGTGAGGGCCTCCTTCCCGAGCAGTCGCCGCAGCGTCCGGTCCGCGCCGCGCAGCCGTGCCGAGAGCACCTCTTCCGGTGTGGTGGCGGTCCATGCGGCGGGGATGTGCCGCCGCACGTGCTCGTGGTTGAAGTTGTAGAACGTCGCGGTGACGGTGCCCGCGTCGACGGCACCGAGCGGTGCCGCGCGGCCCGCGAGGTAGGTCATGGCTCCGCGCTCCAGCCCGAGTGCCCCGAGTTCGTCCTCGGGCTCCGGCGCGAAGTACACGGCCGAGTGCAGGGGGCTGATGGCGTTGTGGCAGTCGCGGCCCGTGCTCGCTTCGAGGGTGGTCATGCTGTGGCTCCGGTTCCGGTGATCGGGTGGGGGCGTGCGGCCGGGCGGGCAGGGCCCATCAGGCTTCGTCCGCCGGTTCGTGGTGGGGGCAGTCGGTCAGCCCGTTCGCGGTCTGGGTGAGGTGCTGGGTCAGGACCTCGGCCGCGGCGTCGGCGTCGCGGGCGAGGGCCGCGGCCTCCAGTCGGCGATGCTCAAGGGCGCCGTCCCGCTGGGGGTTGCGGTACGCCGACCAGCGGCGGGCCAGTTCGCTCGCGGTCCACATCCGGTCGAAGCTCTCCAGCAGGACGGCGTTGTCGCACCCCTCCAGCAGGGTGCGGTGGAAGAGGCGGTGGGCTTCGGCCCATGCGCCGCTGTAGTGCTCGCCCTCCTCCGGTACGTAGGCCGGGGTGCGGGCGAGACGGTGGTGGGAGGCCCGTACGCGGGCCTCCCAGTCCACATCGCCGCGTTCGATGGACATGCGCAGCATGACCGGTTCGATCGCCCGACGGGCCTCCGCGATCTCCTGCCAGCGGCGGTCGGAGTAGGCCGGGACCGCGAAACCGCGATTGGGCAGGCGGTCGGCGAGGCCCTCGCCGACCACTCGCACGAGCGCCTCACGCACGACGGCCAGGCTCACGCCCTGCTCTTTGGCCAGGTCCTGCGGTTTGAGGGGAGCGCCGGGGGCGTGATCCCCACGCATGATCGCCTCCCGCAGGCGTGTGTAGACCTGCTCGGAGAGCATCTGCTTCCCCGCCGAGGCCGGGGTATGGGTCGTCTGGGTCATGACTACACAATAGACGATCCCAGAGATAATCGATTATCAGTGTTATCGTCGATCTCGATCGAGGGCGAGCGGAAGCGGACCACATCGCCTCGTGGCGCCGCTACGGCGGGACCTCCGCCGACCGCATCACCACCACCCCACGCACATCCGAGAGGGACAACACCATGAGTTCCAACGACCCCTTCGCCCGCCTCCCCGAGGCGGCCGCCTTCACCGTCGTCAGCACCACCGTCACCGACGGCGGCGCCTGGCCGATCGCGCAGTACTCCGGTCTCTCCGGCGTCCCTGGCGGGAAGGACGTCTCCCCGCAGCTCTCCTGGAGCGGCGCCCCGGACGGCACCAGGAGCTACGCCGTCACGGTCTACGACCCCGACGCCCCCACCGGGTCCGGGTTCTGGCACTGGGCGGTCGCCGACATCCCCGCCACCGTCACCGAGCTGCCCGAAGGCGCCGGCGACGAGACCGGCCCGGGGCTGCCCGAGGGCGCCTTCCAACTGCCCAACGACGCCCGCGCGGCCCGCTTCATCGGCGCGGCCCCGCCCGCCGGACACGGCCCGCACCGCTACTTCACGGTGGTGCATGCCCTCGACGTCGACACCATCGGCGTCCCCGCCGACGCCACCCCGGCCGCCCTCGGTTTCACGATGGCCGGCCATGTCCTCGGCCGCGCCGTCCTCACAGCCACCGCCGAGACGCTCGCCTGACGGAACCCGTCACCAGGGCACGACGCCGGCGTCCTCGAAGAACTGGCCGGTCGGACCGTCGTCGGGCAGGGTCGCGAGTTCGATGGCGATCGCCGCTCCCTGTGCGGGGGTGCGCACGCCCTGGAAGCCGTTGAGGTCCGTCGCGACGTAGCCGGGGCAGCCGGCGTTGATCAGGATGTTCGTGCCGCTCAGCTCCCGGGCGTACTGGAGGGTGACGGCGTTCAGGAACGTCTTCGATGGCGCGTACGCCACGGCCACCGGACCCGCCGTCCGCCCGGCGGCGGTTCCCGACTGCCGGGTGAGGGAGCCGACGCTGCTGGACATGTTCACGATCCGCGGTGAGGCGGAGCGACGCAGCAGCGGCATCATCGCGTTGGTGACGCGGATGACACCGATCACGTTGGTCTCCACGACCGTTCGGATGATCGCGGGATCGACCCGGGTGGGCTCCTGCGGCATGTCGCCGGCGATACCGGCGTTGTTGACGAGCACGTCGAGGCGCCCGGCCCGTTCCTCGATCAGCCGTGCGGCGGCGTCCACGCTCGCGTCGTCCGTCACGTCCAGCGGTACTCCGAACGCGTCGACGCCGGCCGCCCGCAGCCTCTCCACCGCGGCCTCGCGGCGCTGATCGTGGCGGGCGCCGACGCCGACGCTCCAGCCGAGGGCACCCAGGCCCGCGGCGATCTCGTAACCGATTCCCTTGTTCGCGCCGGTGACCAGCGCGGTCGTTCGTCCGCTCATGGGAACCATGCTGCTCCCGAACGCCGACCGGGGTCCAAGACCGATGCGGTGGGCGACGATACCGTCCGGGTATCGATCCGGAGTAGCGTGGACGGATGGAGACCCGGGAACTGCGCTACTTCGTCGCTGTCGCCGAAGAGCTGCACTTCGGGCGCGCCGCGCACCGGCTCGGGATCGCACAGCCGCCTTTGTCACGGGCGATCCAGAAGCTTGAGCGCCGGCTCGGGGCAGCACTGCTGGATCGGACCAGCCGCAGCGTCACGCTGACCGAGGCCGGCTCGGTGCTGCTGGCCGAGGGCCGGGCGGCCCTCGACGCGGTCGACGCCGCTGAGCGCCGGACCCGCCGCGCCGCCCTTTCCGCGACCGGCCGGCCTGCCCTCACCCTGGTCACGAAGGCCAGCGCGTCCAGAGAACTGCTGGCGAAACTGCTCGACGCGTACGCCGCCGAACCCGGCGCGGTCCCCGTCGACGTCCTCCTGTGCGGCCCGGCCGAGCAGGAACGGCTGCTGCGCGAGGGCCGGGCCGACGTGGCGCTGCTGCACCATCCGTTCGACTCGACGGCAGGGCTCCACACCGAGGAGCTCGGTACGGAGGGCCAGGTGGCGGTCCTGCCGACCGGGCATCCGCTGACCGTCCGGGCCCATGTGCACATGGCCGACATCACGGGGCTGCCCGGCCTGCCCCTGCCGCGCTGGCCCAACCCCGACGGCAGTTACCCACCCGGCCCCGGCCCGCGGGTCCGCGACCACGCGCAGTTGTTGCAGCTCGTCGCGCTCGGCCGTGCCTGCGCGGTCTCACCGGAGTCGTGCCGAGCCGAACTGCACGGTGACCTCGCCGCCGTACCGGTGCTCGACGCGCCGCAGGTCACCACCCTGATCGCCTGGCCACCGCACAGTCGGTCCAGAGCGGTCGCCCATCTGGTCCGGACCGCGCTGCGTCTCCCGTAGCTCCGGCACATCCGGCCACGTTCCATCTCCCGGGGGCCCGGCTCACCAGCGGGGTCGGGAGCGGGCGGCTGCGCCTGGCAGGCATCCGCCCGGGGAGAAGTCGAGCCACGGGAACCTGCGTCGGGGAGGCCACCCGATCCGCCGAGTCAGTCGGCCGGTCGGCGCTCGCGGGAACGCGGGGCCCGGAAGAACGACCAAGGGCCGGTGTCGGATGTCTCCGATACCGGCCCTGATCTGCGACTCTTGCAAGTCGGGACGACAGGATTTGAACCTGCGACCCCTTGACCCCCAGTCAAGTGCGCTACCAAGCTGCGCCACGTCCCGATGCCCGTCTGACCTGGGGATTCCCCCCGGCCGTTCGTGCATGAGAACAATACCGCACTTCGTCGGGTGGTCACGAACCCCTTTCCCGGGGCGCCCGGCAGCGCCCTACGCCCCGGGATCGGGGTGGGCGTCCAGGAGTTTGCGCGGAGCGGCCTGGCGCCAGGAGTCGGTCAGGATCGCGCTCAGCTCGTCGTCGCCGGTGAGCGCGGCGAGTCGCACCCGCAGCCACGCGTAGTTGTCGTCGTGCCCCTCCCGCAGGAAGAACTTCCCGGGCTCGGCCGCGATCAGCTCGGCCCGTTCCTCCTTCGGGCATTTCACGCCCATCCAGGCGTCGTCGTCGCCCAGGGAGGCGAAGATCTTCCCCGCGACCCGGAAGGTGGGCCTTCCCCAGGCGGGCTTCTCCGTCGCCCCGGGAAGCCCGAGCGCGATGCGGCGTACGTCCTCGGCGGTGACCATGGGGAGACCGTACGCCGCACCACCGGCAGCGGGCCCGCGGAATCCGGCCGCGGCGCCCCCGCGAGCTACCGCTGGCCCCGCTCGAAGTAGGCCGCGAGGCCGGGGTCGAGCGGGGGGACCCGGCGCGGGGCGCCTCCGCTCCGCAGCGAGGCCGTGGCCTCGTAGCCCGCCGCGACCGCCATCCGCGCGGCGACCGGAGAGGTGTCGGTGACGCCGCCGTCGCGCACGAAGCGCAGGAACTCGTCGATGATCAGCGGGTCCGCCCCGGCGTGCGCGGCGTCGTCCGGGGCGTCGGGGATGGCGTACGCCCGGTCGGGTTCGGCGCGGTATTCGGAGCGCCGGGAGTTCCACACCTTCACCTGGCCGCCGGGGCCGTCGCCGAAGTTCTCCAACCGGCCCGCGTCACCGATGACCGTGTAGTTGCGCCAGTAGTCCGGGGTGAAGTGGCACTGCTGGTACGAGGCGAGCACACCGTTGTCGAGGCGCATGTTGAGCAGCGAGACGTCCTCGACGTCGATCACCGGATTGAGTGCGCGCTGGGTGTGCGGCGGCCAGTGACCGTCCTTGGTGTACCAGTCGTCGGCCTTGGGTTCGCCGGGCGCCCGGCGGTGCGGGTTGTCGCCGTACACCATCAGATCGCCCATGGCCTGCACGTCGCGCGCGTAGCCGCCGGACAGCCAGTGCACCACGTCGATGTCGTGCGCCGCCTTCTGGAGCAGGAGGCCGGTGGTGTAGCGGCGCTCGGCGTGCCAGTCCTTGAAGTACCAGTCGCCGCCGTACCCCACGAAGTGGCGCACCCACACCGTCTTGACCGTGCCGATGGTCCCGCGGGCGATCAGGTCGCGCATCATCCGCACCACGGGCATGTGGCGCATGTTGTGGCCCACGTAGAGGCGCGTACCGGTTTCGCGCGCCGTGCGCAGGATCTCGTCGCAGCGCTCGACCGTGATGTCCAGGGGCTTCTCGACGAAGACCGGCTTCCCGGCGAGCAGTGCGGCGCAGGCGAGGTCGGCGTGGGTGTGGTCGGGAGTGAGGACGAGTACGGCGTCGAGGTCGGCCGCGTCGACGACCTCGCGGGGGTCGGTCGGAAGCCGCGCGCCGGGGAAGGCCGCGGCGGCCGCCGCGCGGGCCAGGGGGTCCGGGTCCGCGACGGCTGCGACGACACAGCCGCGGCCCGGGCGGTGTGCGGTACGCGCGATGCTGCCGCGCAGCCCGTATCCGATGACGCCGACACGGAGGTCGGTCATGTCAACTCCCTTCTCGTCAGGCGATGTTGCTGTGGGCGACGGCCGCCGGACGACCGAGATGCCCGGGCGCCCGTCCCCGCGCGGCGACGCGCCGGGGGACGAACGCCCCGGCCGTCCCGGAGCCCGCCGCACGGTGTCCTCGATGCGGGCGGGGCCGTCAGGTGCATCGTCGCAGCCGGTGAACCGGCCCGGCCGGGCGGCCCCGGCCCGACGCCCGCCCGAGCCGCAGGCGCCTTCCGGCCGGTCCCCCGACGGCCGGCGAGCCCCCCGCGCCTCGGCCCGCACCCCAGCGGCCCACGGCCCCGACTCACGCCCCCTCCGCGCCCCGTGGCCGAATTCCTCACCACTTCCCCACACCGCATCCCACCGCCCCACCCCGCCCCACGGCGGAAGTCCCAGGGCAACCACCTGTCCCGCCCGCGCAGCCCTGGCCGGATTCCATCGCTGCTGGTCCGGGCGGCTGCGGCACGGGTGGGGCCCCGCCCATCGGGCGGTCGATTCCGCATCGCGCGCTCCCCCCTGCGCCCCGCACCACTGCAACGCACCGTTCACGCCACCCCGCACCCCAACGCGCCCTCCGCGGGCACAACGACCGCCGCGAGGAAATGGCCCCGCCTGCTCTTGCCAAGGGCGTCGACTGCCGTACGGGAGTCGGTAGTTGCCGATCACGCAGGGCGGCCCGTCGCGACCGTCCTCCACCGCACCGGCCGGCCGCGCGAGGCGACGTCCGGCGCGCCACCGCCCGGAGCAGCGCGCTCCGCCGACGGCTTCCGGGTTCCGCAACACGCGAGAGGTAGGGAGAATGCCAAGGTCAGCAGCGTGAGGCATGAGGCCGTGCGCGTTCCGGTCGTGGTGGGGCCGCGCCCGCTCCCCCGGCACCGCCCCCCGACACGACCGTCCGGTCCGCCACCCAACGCCACCCCAGGCGGCCGAAAGTGCTGGTCGGCGGGGTGGCGGGGGAAGCGCACCATCACCCACACGCGTGAAACGACGACATATTCCGTCGAAGTCGAAGCCAAATCGGTTCTGCAGCTGTCCTCAGATGTCATGACCGTGCTCATCTGGTTCCGCTTCCTGGCCCTCAGTGCCACTTGCCCACGAAACCTTTGCCGTTGTCATGTGGCAGAAAGTTGTGTGAAGGGGATGCAATCGACTGGGACCGAACAGGCCGGGGCACACACAACACATCGCCATCCAAACGTCAACTCGCCTTATTCTGGCCATAGTTGACAGAGGAAGGTGCAAGAGTCGAAGTCGCTTCACAGCATGAGGAGGTCGGCCTCTTCGGGACGGGATCACTGCCGATGCACCACCTGCCGGGACCACCCGCGGCAGGCGTTTCGCGGAGGAGGGCTGCGGGATGGACGGATACTTCAACAGCCGGCTGCACCAACAACTCAGGGAAGACGTCAGGCACTTCGCGGAACGTGAGGTACGACCGCGGATAGCCGAGATGGAGGCGGCCCGCACCGTCCAGCACGAGCTGTCGCGGCTCATCGCCCGGCAGGGCTGGATAGGGGCGACCGTCAGCCCCGCTTATGGCGGGATGGGCGTGGGGCACCTCGGCAAGACCATCATCATCGAGGAGCTGTCCCGGGTGAGCGGCGCGATGGGGGCCATGGTGCAGGCCTCCCAGCTCGGCGTCGCCAAGATCGTGCACTTCGGGAACGAGGACCAGAAGAAGAGCTGGCTGCCGGCCGTCGCCGCGGGCGAGTGCCTGCCGACGATCGCGGTCACCGAGCCCGAGTCGGGCGGTCATGTGCTGGGCATGGCCGCGAGCGCGGTCCGCGACGGTGACGATTACCTACTCAATGGCCGAAAAGTCTATGTGGGCAACAGCCATGTGGGCGATCTCCATGGTGTGGTCCTGCGCACCGGACCGGGCTCCAGGGGCCTCTCGGCCTTCCTCGTCGAGTCCGACCGCCCCGGGTTCTCCCTGGGCGAGCACCGCGAGGCGATGGGGCTGCACGGCTTCAGCTTCGGAGAGGTCCGCTTCGACAACTGCCGTGTCCCGGCGGCCAACCGGCTCGGCGAGGAGGGGGACGGCCTGGCCGTCGCGTACTCCTCCAGCGTCCTGTACGGGCGGGCCAACCTCACCGCCGTGTCGCTCGGCATTCATCAGGCGATCCTTGAAGAGACCACCAGGTTCTGCGCCGAACGCATCCGCTACGGCAAGCCGCTGTACGAACTCCCCAACATCAAAATCAAGTTGGGACAGCTCCAGTCCCGGGTGATGACGGCCCGGCTCGTCGCCTACCACGCGGTCCAGCTGCTGGATCAGGGGCTGCCGTGCGACGCCGAGCTCATGAACGCCAAGGTCGTCAACGTGGAGTCGGCGCTCGACTCCGCACGCAACGCCATGGAGATCCATGCGGCGGCCGGTCTGTTCACCGACCGCCCCATCGAGCGGTATCTGCGCGACGCCCACCACATCTTCGCCCCGGCCGGCACCTCCGACGTACAGCTCCTGCGGCTGGCCGAGGTGGCGTTGGGCACGGCGAAGGGCCAGTGGTCGCAGCGGCTCTCCGATCTGCTGCGCATGCAGGAACTGGCCACGGCCCACTGACGCGCACGCCGGCGCGAGGACGGCTCAGAACCGGCCGTCCTCGCGCCGGTGGATCTGCTCGATGAGCTCCGCCGCCATCGACTTGATCGTCTCCAGACCGGCCCTGCCCCAGGGCCGGGGTTCGGTGTCCACCACGCAGATCGTGCCGAGTGCGATGCCGGTGCGGTCGATGAGCGGCGCCCCGAGGTAGGAGCGGATTCCGATCTCGTCCACCACGGGATTGCCGGCGAACCGCGGGTAGTCGCACACGTCCTCCAGGACGAGCGCCTTGCGGCGGACCACGACGTGCGGGCAGTACCCGTGGTCGCGCGCCATGATCCGGCTGACCCCGCCGGAGACCGCCGCCGCGTTCAGGTCCGAGCCGGTGTGGGCGCCGTCGGGGGTGTGCAGGCCGGCGAAGAACTGCTGGTTCTCGTCGATGAAGTTGACCATCGAGAAGGGCGCCCCGGTCACCTCGGCGAGCTTGTGCGCGAACTCGTCGAAGGCCGGGTCG
Source organism: Streptomyces xanthochromogenes (assembly GCF_014650455.1). Lineage (GTDB taxonomy): Bacteria > Actinomycetota > Actinomycetes > Streptomycetales > Streptomycetaceae > Streptomyces > Streptomyces xanthochromogenes. The sequence continues at coordinate 49,606 of NZ_BMUZ01000006.1, forward strand.
GGCCGCTCCCCCATGCCCAGTTGGCGCAGCCGCTGGACGCGGACCGGCGCCTCGCGGTCCACGGGGGTGAGGAGCAGGTGTCCGGTCGGGTCGTACGTCATAGTCAGGCTCCAGGGCTGGTGGCTGCCGGGATGGTGGCGAGCAGGTGCTGGACCAGGGTGACCAGCGTGCGGATGCCGGAGCTGCCGATGCGGGCGTCGCAGAGTACGACGGGGACCTCGGGCTTGAGGTCTATGGCCGCCCGCACCTCCTCCGGGTCGTAGCGGTAGGAGCCGTCGAACTCATTGACGGCGACGAGGAATCCGATGCCCCGCCGCTCGAAGAAGTCGACGGCACAGAAGCATTCGTCGAGCCGCCGGGTGTCGGCGAGGATCACCGCACCGAGCGCCCCCTCGGACAGCTCGTCCCACATGAACCAGAAGCGCTCCTGTCCCGGCGTGCCGAACAGGTAGAGCACGTTCTGGTCGTCGAGCGTGATGCGGCCGAAGTCCATGGCGACCGTGGTGGTGGTCTTGGACTCGATGCCTTCGAGGCTGTCGTGGGCCGCGCTGACCGTGGTGAGGAGCTCCTCGGTGGAGAGCGGTTCGATCTCGCTGACCGCTCCGACAAAGGTCGTCTTGCCGACCCCGAACCCACCCGCGACGAGGATCTTCAGCGCGGTCGGGAACAGGTCCCGGGCATCCCTGGCGGGCAGGGCGTCAAAGGCGTCGTCGTAGGCCATCGAGCACTGCCTCCAGCAGAGATCGGTCGGTGGGTGTGTGGGAGAGGCGGGGAGCCCGTGCGGTCACCGCCCCGCAGTCCACGAGGTCGGACAGGAGCACTTTGGTGACGACGGCCGGCAGCCGTAAGTGCGCCGAGATCTCCGCCACCGAGGTGGGCCCCTTGCACAGGCCGAGTGCCTGCGAGTGTTCGGGGCCCAGGTGGGTCTGGGGCACGGTGCCGGTGGCCATGACCTGGGAGAGGAGGTCCAGTGTCGCGCTCGGCCGGGTTCGGCCGTTGCTCACCGTGTAGGGCCGGATCAGCCGTCCGGCCGCGTCGTCGAGCCAGGGCCCGTCCTGCGGGGCCGCCACGGTCAGCTCCTCAGACCGCTGGGGGTTCCGGCGCCCTGCCTGGCCGGGGTCACCAGATACGGCCGTACGCTCTTGACCAGCATGGCCATCTCGTAGCCGAGGACCGCCGCGTCGGCCTCCCGGCCGGCGAGGACCGCGAGACAGGTGCCCGAGCCGGCCGTGGACACGAAGAGCAGGGTGGAGTCCAGCTCCACCACGACCTGCCGCACCTCGCCCCCGTCGCCGAAGCGCGCTCCGGCGCTGCGGCCGAGCGAGTACAGGCCGGAGGCGAGGGCCGCCATGTGGTCGGCGCTGTCGGTGTCCAGACCGTGGACGGATTTCACCAGACCGTCGGAGGAGAGCAGAACCGCGTTGCGGGTGTAGGGGACCCGCTGGACCAGTCCGCTCAGCAGCCAGTCGAGGTCCGAGACGTGTCCGGTCGGCGCATCGCTCGCCATGGTGCATCTACTCCTTGGAGTGTTCGGCGTCAGTGTCCGACTGGAGCGCCTGGGGGGAGGTGTGGGTCGACTGTGCTGCGTGGCTCTGCTGTGCCTCGGCGAGTCCGATGCCCCGCTGGAACGCCGCCATCAACCCCGGGTCGTGCAGGGCGTGTTCCTCGCTCCTGCGGGGTACGGGGGCGTCTCGCAACTGGGGTACGAGGTGTTCCTGGCTGCGCCGCCGGGGCAGGTCGGGGCGGCCCATGGTGCCGCGCACGGCTCCGTTCCGCTCCCGGGGCGCGCCGGTCAGACGCGGTTCGGCGGGCTCGGCGGTGGTGCCGTGCTGGATGCCGGGGGTCGCCGCGGCCGGGTTGGGCCGCTCGTCGAGCGCCCCGCGCACCGGTAGCGGGCCGTTGCCGCGCCCTGCCGTGGTCGGCTCGGTGAGATAGGGCCGAGGAGGGGGCAACAGGTCGACAGCGGGCCGCACTTGATGCCCGTGCTCCGCTCGCAGCGGGTCCGCGTGCCGGGGCTCGCGGTGCGCGGGCTCCTGGTGTGCGGGCTCCTGGTGTACGGGCTGGGGCCGCGGGGATTCCTGGTGTACGGGCTGGGTCACTGGGGGTTCGTGCCGTACGGGTTCGGGGTGTACGGGTTCCCGGTGGGCCGGAGTGAGCGCGGGTGCGGACATCGGGGCCGGGAGGGGGGCGGTCGCCTCGGCGGGCCGGGCGGCCTCGGCGGGGGCCTGGACCACCTGGTTCCGGCCGGTGCTCTCGCGCTCGGGTTCGTGCGCCGACTCCTGCTGGGGGTGCTCCTGCTGGTTGAGGCCTCCGGACTCGGCACCCAACAGGCCCTGCGGCAGCACCAGTACGGCCTGGACACCGCCGTAGATGTTGGTCTGCAGGCGTACCGCGATACCGTGCCTGCGGGCGAGCGCGGAGACCACGAACAGTCCGATGCGGCCGTCCTGCAGCAGGTGGGCGACGTTGACCTGGTCGGGGTCGGAGAGCAGCGCGTTCATCTTGTTCTGCTCGGTGACCGGCATGCCGAGGCCGCGGTCCTCGACCTCGACGGCCAGACCCGCCGTCACGAACTGTGCGCGCAGCAGGACTTGGGTGTGCGGGGCGGAGAACACCGTCGCGTTCTCGACGAGTTCGGCGAGGAGGTGGATGACGTCGGCGACGGCGTGGCCGCGCAGCGTTCCGTCGATCGGCGGGACGAGTTTGACGCGGGGGTACTGCTCGACCTCGGCGATCGAGGACCGCAGGACCTCGGTCATGGTGACCGGGTGCGACCACTGGCGCCGCGAGATGGCGCCGCCGAGCACGGCGAGGTTCTCGGCGTGCCGGCGGATGCGGGTGGCGAGGTGGTCGACGTGGAAGAGGCCCTTGAGCAGTTCGGGGTCCTCGACCTCGTTCTCCAGCTCGTCCAGGAGCTGGATCTCCCGGTGGACGAGGGACTGCAGCCTGCGGGCGAGGTTGACGAACACCTCGACCTTCTGTTCGTTGCCGACGCTGCTGGAGAGCTGGGAGGCCTGCACCACGGCGACCACGGCCGCGTCGTGGGAACGGGTCAGTTCGTGCGCCAGCAGTTCGAACTCGTCCGCTCCTGGCGGCAGTTGGGCCGGAGCCCTGCGTGTCGGCGGCCCCTCGCCACGGCGCAGCGCGTCCACGACCGTACGGAGGTCCGCGGCGGAGCGGGCGCTGCCGCGGCGCAGCCCGTTGGCGCGGCCGAGCACGGTCTTGGCCGCGCGGTCCGCGCCGATCCCGGCCGCGACCAGAGCGGCGAGGGCGAGCACGGCGAATCCCGCGAGCATGGCCCACAGGCCCATGGAGGGGTGCCGGCCGGTGGAGTGCAGGGTGAAGGCGACGGCGGCCGCTCCGCACAGCACCGCAACGGTGGCGGGCAGCACGGCGGCGCGCACCAGCTGCGGACGTATGCGGGATTCGGGTGCCGGGCGCGGCCCTGGGGGCGTAGCCGCCCGGCCCGGGGCGGGGCGTCCGGCGTCGACGGCGGGCTGCTGCGGCCGGGTGGTGTTGCGGCCGTGCCGCCCGCCCTCGCGGCGGTCCGGCCGCGCTGCGGGTGCGCGGAGGTGAGACATCGGCGTCCTCGGTGCGTGGGGTCTCAGGGGGGTCACTGCGGCGGGCCCAACTCGGCTTTTGTACGGCCCACTTTGATCGTCGACCACTCACCGTAGTGTTCAATCCATCACCCTCGGTGCGCAGTTGGCAAACTTCCCCGCACAGCGTCCCGCTCTGGTATGACGCCTCGTACGACAGACCGATAGTTCCGGGCGGCGCGGCGCCCGTTACCCGTGCCGGGCCGGGCTCAGTCGCTGGAGCCGGGCCCGGGCAGGGCGGTCGTGGTGAGCGTTCCGGCGGGCTGTCCGTCGAGCGCGCCCTCGATGGAGTCGCGCCAGACGGGCCCGGCGAGGGTGCCGCCGAACGCCTGGCCGACGGTGTTGCCGCCGATGCTCTGGCCGTCGAGGTCGTGCGGGCTGCGGGTGTCACTGACGACGGCGGCGCCGGCCAGTTCGGGCGTGTATCCGGCGAACCAGACCTGCTTGCTCTCGTCGGTGGTTCCGGTCTTGCCCGCGCTGTCGCGGTCGGTGAGCCCGGCCGGCTTGCCGGTGCCGTCCTGCACGACGCCGAGCAGCATGGTGGTCACGGTGTCGGCGGTCTCCGCGGACATCACCTGGTGGCAGTCCGCCTGCGGCACGGCGACGCTCCCGCCGTCCGGCTTGGTCACCGCGCTGATCGCGACCGGGGTGCAGTACGTGCCGTGGTTGGCGAAGGTCGCGTACACATTGGCCATCTCCAGCGGGGTCAGGTCGTTGCTGCCCAGCGTGAGCGACGGCACCACTTGCAGCTTGGTGCCGCCCGCCTGGGCCGTGATGCCGAGCGCGTTGGCCATCTTCGACACGTCGCACAGGCCGGTGTCGGCCTCCAGCTGGGCGAAGTAGGTGTTGACCGACTGGGCCATGGCGTCCGGCATGGCGAAGGGCCCGGTCAGGGACTGGCTGTCGTTGTGGACCTCGCCGTTCTCCGGGTAGGTGTTGCCGGCGCAGTCGGACATTGCCGGCCAGGGCATGGAGTAGGGCGCCGGGTACTGCTGGCCGGGGCTGGTGCCCTTCTCCAGGGCCGCCGCCGCCACGATCGGCTTGAACGTGGAACCGGTCGGGAAGCCCAGGCCGCCGCCCATCTTCGTGCCGACGTTGAGGTTGATCTCGGTCTGGTGATCGCCCAGGCCGTAGTCGCGGCTCTGCCCCATCGCGACGATCTTGCCGGTGCCGGGCTGGACGAGGCTCATCACGGCGGCGGCGTCGTCCGTGGTGTACGCGTGCGAGGTGACCGAATCCTGCAGGGCGTTCTGCGCCTTGGGCGACAGGGTGGTGTGGATCTGGAGTCCGCCCCTGCTCCACAGCGCCCGCCGGTCGGTCGCGGTCCTGCCGAAGGCCGGGTCGGTAAGGACGATCTTGTGTACGTAGTCGCAGAAGAAGCCCTCGCCGTGCTGGGCGGTGATGCAGCCCTGGCGGGGCTTGCTCACCTTGAGCCTGATCGGTACGGCGATGGCCTGCCGCGCCTGGGCCGCGGTGATCGAACCGTACTGGGCCATCTTGTTCAGGACCGTGTCACGGCGCTGCTTGGCCAGGCGGGCGTTGGTCACCGGGTCGTACATGGACGGCGACTGGACGAGCCCGGCGAGGAGGGCGGCCTGGGGCAGGGTGAGGTCCTTGGCGTGCACGCTGAAATAGCGCTCGGCGGCCGCTTCGATGCCGTAGGCCTGCTCGCCGAAGAACGTGATGTTCAGGTAGTTGGTGAGGATCTGGTCCTTGGGCAGCGTCTGCTCCAGCTCGATCGCGTAGCGCAGCTCCTGGATCTTGCGTCCTATGGTCTGCCGCTGGGCTTCGAGCACCGCTTTCTGGTCACTGCCCGCCTGCTCGACGAAGACGTTCTTCACATACTGCTGGGTCAGGGTGGAGGCACCCTGGGACACGGCGCCGCTGGCCGCGTTCTTGTTCAGGGCGCGCAGGACGCCCTGGAGGTCCACGGCCCCGTGCTGGTAGAAGCGGTTGTCCTCGATGTCGACCAGCGCTTTGCGCATCACCGGGGCGATCTGCTCACCGGGTATGACGGTGCGGTCCCGGTCGTAGACGGTGGCGATGAGGCCACCGTCGGCGTCGTATATCTGGGACGCCTGGGAGAGCGGGGGTGTCTTGAACACGTCGGGCAGGTTGTTGAAGCTCTCGGCGGCCGACTTGGCCCCCACGCCGAGCGCCCCAGCCACCGGCAGCGCCAACCCGGCGGCCATGCCGCCCGCCAGAACGCTGACCCCGAGGAACTTGAGGAAGCGGGTGAACGGCGAGGCGGGCGGGCGCGGGTGCGTGAAGGGCATACGGCGAAACATACTGAGCAGACCTATGAATCGCGTCAAACAATCGTCTTTGAAGCGTGATTCCGGCCGACTCGGGCCGAGACCGTTCGCCGGAGGGTTCCCCAGGCCCCGCACAGCCGGTCCGGCCCCGAGCATCCCGCCGCCGGGGACCGGACGCAGGACACGGGCACGAGACGCAGGACAGCAGGACGGCCTCCGGGCCCCGCCCGGCACCGGATGCCCCGGACGCCGGATACTGGACTGCGCGGTGGTGATTGACGGTGGTGATTGACGGTGGTGATTGACTGCGCGGTATGGATCGAGCGCGCACGCCCACACCCCGCCCGGACGTGCCGGTGGCCGCTCCCGCCCCACCCTCGCTCGATCCCGAACTGAGCCTGGCGCGAGCGGCGTTGGGGGTCGCGGCGACCGCGCCCGTCACCCCCGGGAACCTCGCGGAGCGGCAGCGCCTCGATGCCGCCGCCCGGCCTCGGCCGACGGCCGACGAGCTCGGCGCCGACGGGCGCTTCGAGGTGCGTGAGGTACGCGTCCCGGGCCGCTCGGGCCGGCCCGGTGTCACGCTGGTCGGCGCGCGGCCCGCCGGAGCCGTCGGGCCGCTGCCGTTGCTCTACTACCTGCACGGTGGCGGCATGATCATGGGCAACGCGTGGTCCGTGCTGCCACGGGTGCTGCGCGAGTGGGCCCTCCCCCTGGGGTTGGCCGTCGCCTCGGTGGAGTACCCGCTGGCGCCGCGGGCGCGGTATCCCGTGCCGGTGGAGTCCTGCTACGCCGGGCTCGTGTGGGTGGCCGAGCACGCCGACGCGCTGGGCGTCGACGCGGGCCGGATCGTCGTCGCGGGCAAGAGCGCCGGCGGCGGGCTCGCCGCGGCGCTCGCGCTGCTCACCCGCGACCGGGGCGGGCCCGTACCGGTCGGGCAGCTGCTCCTGTCACCGATGCTGGACGATCGCGGCGACACCTTCTCCAGCCATCAGCCGGCGACGGTCGACATCTGGGACCGCACCTCCAACTCCACAGCGTGGCAAGCACTGTTGGGGTCCCGGTACGGCAGCGCGGACCTCTCGCCGTACGCGGCTCCCGCGCGCGCGACGGACCTGGCGGGGCTGCCAGCGGCCTACATCGACGTCGGGTCGGCAGAGACCTTCCGGGACGAGGGCGTCGCCTACGCCCAGGCGATCTGGGCAGCCGGCGGCGCGGCCGAACTGCACGTGTGGCCGGGCGCGTTCCACGGCTTCGACACCGTCGCACCCCGGGCGGCGCTCAGCCGGGACGCGCTGGACGCCCGCACCCGCTGGCTCCGCCGCGCCCTCACCCGGCCCGGCACGGACACCGACACCGACGCCGACGCCGACGTCGGCACCGGCACCGGCACCGGCACCGGCACCGGCACCAGCTGAGCCGCCCGGGCAGGGCCGATGCCCCCAACTGCCGTACGACGGACGGGATCACGAGCGGCACCGCGCCCCGGCCTCACCCCTCCAGCGCCGAACCGCAGCTCCAGCAGAACCGGGCGGCGCGCTCCGTGGCCAGGCGGCCGCATTCGGGGCAGACCCGGCCGAGCAGACAGGCGCTCTCGCCGCCCTCGGCAGGCGGCGGCGCCCCGATGGTGAGCCCGGGCCTGCGCGGGTGCACGGAGAGGTAGCCCATTCCGTCGGCCCCGCTGGAGAGTGCCCGGCGCGAACCCTTGGGCAGCCAGAGCGCGGTGACCGGCCGCAGGGGCAGGGTGCCCGACTCCGTACGGAGTTCACCCCCGCCTTCGAGCACGACCAGCAGGACGTCGAGCCGGAGGTCCGTGTGCTCGTCGATGGTGCGCCCGGGCGGCAGCCGCAGCAGGTTGGCGTCCAGATCACGCCCGCTCTCGGCGAGCCGCCACAGGGCGCCGCCCGTGTGCGAGGACGCCGCCGCGAGCTCCCGGCCGAGATCGGCCACCAGTCGCGCACCGTGTTGTTCCGTCACCGCGTCACCCTCCCACTGCCCCCACCGACCGGCTCGGCCGCCCGGTCCACCACCCACGCGCGTGCGCGGCGCATCGTCCGTCCCTCAGCAGAACACGTCGGGGTACGGGGTGCTGGACACCGCGTTCGCTCAGCCCTGGCCGACGGTACGCACCTCGGCCGGGGTCAAGAACGCGATCGCGCACGGCAGTTGGCGCCGGAACCGCAGGAATCCGGCCACGCCGGGCGCACGGCACGGGCCCGTCATCGTCAGCGTTCGCCCGCCAGGTCGAGCTCGCCCACCGGGAGCGGGGTGACGGCCGTTTCGCGGGGGCTGCGCCACGGGTGGGCGAGGGGGGCCGAGAGGGGGCGCCACCACGGGTCGGCGGGGACGGCTCCCGCGGGCTCGAAGGGCTCGCCGGGGCGGGGGAATGCCGCCGTCTGGCCCGCCTCGTCTGCGGCGTCCTTCGTCCACTCGCCGGGCTCCGCCCAGGCGTGCGGCGCGAGGTTGAAGGTGCCCCAGTGGATCGGCATGACCACGCCGTGCGGGGCGCCGCCCTGGAGGTCGAGGTGGGCGCGCAGGCCCTCGGCGGGGGTCATGTGGATGTCGGGCCAGAACTCGGAGTAGGCCCCGATCTGGATCATCGTCGCGTCGAACGGGCCGTGCTCCGCCCCGATGTCGCGGAAGCCGCCGAAGTAACCCGTGTCACCGCTGTGGTAGATCCGGTGCTCGGGCCCGGCCACCACCCAGGACGCCCAGAGCGTGTGCTGCTGGTTGCGCAGGCCGCGGCCGCAGAAGTGGCGGGCCGGGGTAGCGGTGAGCGTGATGCCGTTGACCTTCGCGGACTCGTTCCAGTCCAGCTCGTGGATCCGCTCCACGGGTACGCCCCAGTGCTCCAGATGGGCACCGACGCCGAGCGGCACCGCGAACACCGTGCCGGTGCCGACGAGGGCGCGGATGGTGGGCAGGTCGAGGTGGTCGTAGTGGTCGTGCGAGATGACGACGACGTCGACCGGGCCGAGCGCGGCCAGCGGCAGCGGGACGGGGTGCAGTCGCTTGGGTCCCGCGAAGGCGAAGGGGGAGCAGCGCTCGCCCCACACCGGGTCGAAGAGGACCCGGCGCCCGTCGATCTCGGCGAGCACACTGGAATGCCCCATCCAGGTGATCCGCAGCCCGGTGGCCGGCGGCTTCGCGATGTCCGCGAGCGTGGTGGGGTGGACCGGGATGGTGCCGGTGGGGGCGCGGCGCGCGCGCTGCTCCTTGGCGAAGAACTGCTTCGCGAACTCCAGGGTCGAGCCCGACGGCCGGGTCCGCGCGCCCTCGGGGTTCTGGAACACGCCGTCCGCGAAGTTCGGCGAGCGGCGGATGCGCGCCAGCCGCTCCCCCGCTGGGTCGGCGCCGAACGCGTCGGCCCGCAGCTCGCGGAGTCTGGAGCGAAGGGGAAGCAGAGAACCAGCGCCGGTCACGGCACCTCCTGGGGTTCGGGGTGTTTCCATTATGGGCGGCCGCCCCGTGCGCACTTCCGCGGGGACGGCTGTACTGGTGAGGGGGTCTTCACTCCGGCAACGGTGGAACGGCGTCCGCCGTCCCCGCCGGTGGGCCCCATCGCGTCGGCACCGGCAGGGCCGCCTTCAGGCCCCGTCGCGCCGGGGCTGCCCGTACGCACGTTCCACCCTCAGGCGCAGCACGAGGCGCCGGTCGCGGACCATGGCCGCGCGGTAGTCGTCCCAGTCGTCGTGCTCGCCCCGGACGTCCCGGAACAGGGTGATCAGCTCCTCGACCGTCGCGTCGTGCGGGTCGGCGGCGACCGGGGTGAGGTCGGCCGTACCCTCCACGACCGTCCACGCCCAGCGGTCGTCGCTGGTCACGTGGTAGCTCGCGCGGGCGTCGCGGCGCAGGTTCCTGGTCTTGGCCCGGTCGTCGGTGAGGGAGACCCTGATGACGCCCTCCGCCGGGTAGTAGTGGTGGTTCACGTTGGAGAGCTGGGGCCGTCCGTCCCGTTTCAGGGTGACGAGCACTCCGCCGTCCTGCTCGCCGACCAGCTTCAGCAGAGCTTCCTGGGACACCTCGATAGCCGTCATGGCTGGTGAACGCCCATCCGGGCGCCCGGATTCCCGGGAGCCGCCCGGCGGCGCCTGCCATGATGCGGGGATGATCACTCCGATACCGCCCGTGGTGCCCGCGGGCCGCATGGCCCGGCAGCAGCAGCCGACCTTCGTCCTGCCCGGCGGCCGTGAGCTGCGCCCCTGGCGGGAGACCGACGCGGACACGCTGGTCGCCTCGTGCCTGGATCCGGAGATCGTGCGCTGGAACCGCGTCGAGCAGCTGTCACCGGCCACGGCCCGCCGGAAGATCGCCCAATGGGGGCAGCGCTGGGCGGAGGAGGCAGCGGCGATCTGGGCGATCTCGCGGCGCGAGGACGACCGGGCCGTGGGCCTGATGGGACTGGGCGACTTCGATCTCCGGGGCGGCAGCGCGGAGCTCCTCTACTGGCTGCTCCCGTCCGGCCGTGGCGAAGGCGCCGCGCTCGACGCCACCGTACGGGTCAGCCGGTGGGCGCTGGATGAGCTCGGGCTGCACCGGCTGAGGCTCACGCACTCCGTGGGCAACCCGGCCTCGTGCCGGGTGGCGCAGCGGGCCGGGTTCGCCCTGGAGGGCACGATGCGCAGCGCTCTGCTGCACGCCGACGGCTGGCACGACGAGCACCTGCACGCCCGCGTCGCAGGCGACCCCTGGCCGGACGGCAGCTGACCCCACCCCCGGGGGCCGTCGCGCACCGCACGGCCCCACCGGGAGGCCGGGGCGGCGCGCGCCACCGGTACCGCCTGCGTCGCTCCAGCGGTTCGCACGGGCCGGGCAGAGCCCACGGCCACCCCGCTATGCACTCGATGTATACACCTCGCGTATAGTCCGACGAGGGCCCCCACCTGGGGACCTCTCGACGAACACACCCGACGGGGAGGGCACCGCCATGCCCAAAAACACCGCACGCTCCATACGCACGCGGGCCGCCGCGGGCCTGTCCACCGTCGCCGCACTGACCCTGACCCTGGCCGGCTGCGGCCAGGACTCCACCTCTCCCGAGGAGGCCCGCGGCCAGGCGCCCGCCGGCAGCGTGGCGAAGGCGGCCGGAGCCGGCGCGCCAGGCGCGGTGGACTGCGCGACGGCGAAGTGCATCGCCCTGACCTTCGACGCGGGGCCGGGCCCGCACACGCCCCGGCTCCTGGACATCCTCGCGGAGAAGAAGGTGCACGCCACCTTCTTCCTCCTGGGCAAGAGGCACGTGGACACCTACCCGGAGACCGTCCGCAGGGCGGCAGCCGAGGGACACGAGATCGCCAACCACACCTGGACGCACCGCCGTCTCGACCAGCTGAAGCCGGGCGAGATCCGCTCGGAGCTCGACCGCACCCAGCAGGCGGTCAAGGCCATCACCGGCCATGAGCCCACGCTGATGCGCCCGCCGCAGGGCCGTACCAACAACGACGTGAAGGCCGTCACCAAGGAGCTCGGACTCTCCCAGGTGCTGTGGAGCGCCACCGCCAAGGACTACGACACCACCGACAGCGCGCTGATCAAGGAGCGCATCCTGAACCAGGCCGGACGCGACGGCATCATCCTGCTGCACGACATCTACGACGGCACCGTGCCCGCCGTACCCGGGATCATCGACGAGCTGAAGCGGCGCGGATACACCTTCGTGACGGTCCCTCAGCTGCTCGCACCCGGCGCGCCCCGGCCCGGCGCGCTCTACCGGCCGTAGCCTCGGCCCGCGCGTTCCGGTCCCGCCGACGGACGATTACGCCCACAGCAAGCAGCCTTTCCCGACGGCTCCGCGCGGGGCAGAGTCATGGCCATGAGGGTGCTGATGCTGGGCGGGACGGAGTTCGTCGGGCGGGCCGTGACCCAGGCCGCGCTCGCACGCGGCCACGAGGTGACGGTCTTCCACCGGGGGCGGCACGAGCCGCCGGCCGGGGTGAGCACGCTGCACGGCGACCGCACCGCCGACGGCGGCCTCGCGGCGCTCGCGGACGGGGAGTGGGACGTCGTCGTGGACACCTGGTCGCACGCGCCGGCCGCGGTCCGGGACACGGCCCGGCTGCTGGCCGGGCGGGCGGGCCGTTACGTGTACGTGTCGAGCCGCTCGGTGCACCCCCATCCGACGCCGGCCGGCGCGGACGAGAGCGCGCCGGTGGTGACGGGCTCGCCCGACGAGTCGGGCGAGGTGGACTATCCCCGCGCCAAGCGCGGCGGCGAACTGGCGGCGGTACGCGAATTCGGCCTGGAGGGAGCCCTGTTGGTGCGGGCGGGCCTGATCCTCGGACCGTGGGAGAACATCGGCCGGCTGCCGTGGTGGCTGGGCCGGGCCGCGCGTGGCGGCGAGATGCTGGCGCCGGGCCCGCGCGATCTGGGCATCCAATACATCGACTGCCGGGACCTGGCGGAGTGGATCCTGAACGCCTCCGAGGCCGGACTAGGCGGCCCGTACACCCTCGTCAGTCCGGAGGGTCACGCCACGATGGGCTCGCTCCTCGACGCCTGCGTACGGGTCACCGGGGGCCGGGCGGTGCCGCGCTGGACCGGCCCCGAGCCGATCCTCGCCGCCGGGATCGAGCCCTGGCAGCACCTTCCGGTGTGGATTCCGCCGGGCGAGCTGCACGACACGATGCACCGCAGCGCCGTCACGAAGGCGCTGGCAGCCGGACTGCGGTGCCGTCCCGTCGAGGAGACGGTCGCCGACACCTGGACCTGGCTCCGCTCGATCGGTGGCACCGCGCCCCAGCGCGCCGACCGCCCGCGGGTCGGCCTCGACCCGGCCGTGGAGGCGAGGGTACTGGCCGGCTGACACCGAGGCCCCCCACCGCACCACAGCGGCCCGGGCGCCCACCGCAGCAGTGCTGACGGACCGTCAGAGAGGCAGCAGATCAGGGCGCTTGGCCGAGACCGCGTCGCCCGACGACTCGCCGCGCAGCCGTCGCCCGATCCACGGCACGAGGTACTCGCGCGCCCAGTGGATGTCGTCGCGCCGCACCTCAAGGGTGCCCCGCGGCGGCAGCGGGGGCCACGGCTGGTCCGGGTCGGCCGGGACCTCGAAGCCGAGCACCTGGGCGGCGCGCAGCGCGACCCGGGTGTGCCCCTCGGCGGAGAGGTGCAGCCGGTCGCCGTCCCAGGCGCGCCGGTCCTGAACCGACTTGAGCGACCAGAGGTCGAGCACCGGGCAGTCGTAGCGGTCCGCGATGGCCCGCACATGCCCGTTGTACGTCGCGATCTTCCCCCGGAGATGGCGGAGCAGAGCGACACCCCGCGTGTCGAAGCCCGTGGTCACCATGACCGTGCCGACGGCCGGTTTCAGATCGGCGAGGGCGCGCTCGAACCGCTCGGCCACCTCGTCCGGGTCCGTACCCGGGCGGATGATGTCGTTGCCGCCCGCACAGAAGCTCACCAGGTCGGGAGCGAGCTCCTTGGCCCTGGGCACCTGGTCCTCGACGATCTGGTCGAGGAGCTTGCCCCGGACGGCGAGGTTGGCGTAGCGGAACGTCCCCTCCGGCCGCTGGTCCGCGAGGAGCACGGCGAACCGGTCGGCCCAGCCGACGAACGTCCCATCGGGTCCGGGGTCGCCGACGCCCTCGGTGAAGCTGTCACCGATCGCCGCGTACGACCCGAACGTGCCGCTGCTGAATGATCTCGAATCGTCTGCCACGAGTGCTTATCCTCCACCTCGGCAAGTGACCTACGCCACCGTAGGGAGGGGTTGACGGGGGGTGATATAGACCACCCGGTCAGTTCTCCGAGTTCGGGAATAGGGCGGCGGCAACGCACAACTCGGCCTGGAGACAGGATGGTTGACGCCGTGGAAGGCGTCGCGGACTCACCCCTTGACCTCGACCGTGCTTCAGGTCGGAGGGTTGGCGGCATGAACAACGACACCGCTTCCAGCCGGGTTCCGCTGTCCGGCTCCGCACTCGACGAGCTCGCCGCGAGCGTGGCCGGCGCGGCGACGATCGTCGGCATCGGAGGGTCCACCCGCTTCTCCCGGGAGGTCTCCGGCGTGCAGGACCAGCTCCTGCGCCGCCTTGTCCTGCACCACGGCTTCCGCGCGCTCGCCCTTCAGGACGGCGCGGGGGCCGGCGCCGAGCTCGACCGCTATGTGCGCGGCGGTGCGGGCTCGGCCGCCGACGCGCTCGCCGGCGCCTGGCGGCCCCAGCGCACCGAGGAGACGGTCGCCGCCCTGGAGTGGATCCGCGCCTTCAACCGGGACCACCCCGACGATCCCGTACGGGTCTTCGGAGTCAAGCCCGTTCAGGCCGGGCGGGACGACTACGACGCCGTCCTCGGGTATGTGCGCAGTTCGGCGCCCGGACAACTGGCCGCCGTGGCAGCCCACTTGGACCCCGTCCGCACCGCCCACGACATCGACGAACACGTGCAGCGGGCCCGGGGCACCCACCCCGGGCGCCCCTTCGCCGAGCGCGCCCGGGACGCGCTCGCGCTGGTCCGCTCGCTGCCGCGCACCGACGGGTACGACGACGTCCTGGCGCGGCTGCGGCTGATCGTGGACTTCCACGAGCACAGCGTGGCCGGGCGGGGCGACTACGGGGGCGAGGCCGCGGTGTGGTCGGACGTCATCGGGGACTTCCGGCGCCGGACCGGCGCGCGCGTCGTCTATTGGGACGGCATCGCCCACACCGCGGCGGCCGGAACGGTCCTGGGCATGGCCCCGCAGGCCGGCCCCCGGGCCAGTGTCGGCAGCGTGCTGCGCGAGCGCTTCGGGTCGCGGTACGTGTCCGTCGCCGTCGGCTTCCACCACGGCGACCTCGGGTCCGTCGTCGTCCCGGAGCCCGGCGCCGATCTGGTCGACGCGCGGCTCGGCGCGGTGGACGCGCCCGCCCACTGGCTGGACCTGCGGGCCGGGGACGTGCGCCGCCAGTGGGACGGCCCGGCGAAGGCACGGGTCATCAGCGGGGTCTACGACCCGGCCCAGGACGCGACCGGGTACATCGGCGTCGCCTCGCTCGCCGATGCCTTCGACGTGCTCGTCCACATCCGCCGGGTGTCGCCGGTGCGCCCACTGCCCTGATCCACCCCCCGGACACGGCGAAGGGGGCCGCCGCGGTGCGACGGCCCCCTCGGTGGGGGGGGGAGATCAGCCGGTGAAGGCCGCCGTGCCGTTCGGGGTGCCGAGGCCGGTCGGACCGTCGTAGCCCGCGCCCGCCTTGCACAGGTAGTCGCTGCAGCTTCCGTTGGCGCCTGAGGTGACGTCGTTCAGGGACCCGGTGTGGGCGTAGGGGAAGGAGGACGGGGTGGAGCCCCCGGCCGGGGCGCCGGCCAGGGCGTACACGCCGGCGATGATCGGCGAGGAGGCGCTGGTGCCGCCGTACACGTTCCAGCCGTTGGCCTGGTAACTGTCGTACACCGCAAGGCCGGTGGCCGGGTCGGCGACCGCGGACACGTCCGCCACCGCGCGCTTGGCGCAGCCGGAGTCCTTCTGCCAGGACGGCTTCGGGTCGTACGCAGAGCAGCCGGAGCCCGCGCCCTCGCCGCCGGCGCTGGTGCCCCAGACCGACTCGGACCAGCCGCGCGTGCTGCTGTCCTGCTTCAGGGAGGTGCCGCCGACCGCCGTGACGTACGGGGAGGCGGCCGGGTACTCGACGCCGTAGCCGCTGTCACCGGAGGAGACGGTGATGGCGACGCCCGGGTGGTTGAAGTACTGGCTGTCGGCCGTGGTGTCGGAGGCGTCCTCGCTGCCGCCGTAGCTGTTGGAGACGAACTTGGCGCCCATGGTCACCGCGCGGTTCACCGCGGCACCCAGGTCGTCCATGTTCGCCGAGTTCGCCTCGACGAGCAGGATGTGGCACTGCGGGCACACCGCGCTGACCATGTCGACGTCGAGCGAGATCTCACCGGCCCAACCCGAGTCCGCCGTCGGGTAGTTGGTGCCGCCGTTCTGGTCGACCTTCTTGAAGCAGCCGTTCGCGGTGGTGCACGCGGGCAGCCCGTACTGCGAGCGGTAGGTCGCCAGGTCCTGCTCGGCGTTCGGGTCGTCCTGCGCGTCCACGATCGCCACGGTCTGGCCCGAACCGCCGTCGGCCGGAAGGTTGTAGGCCTTCTGGAGGTCGGCGGGCCCGAGGCCGGAGGGGGCGGCGTCGGCGGTGATGCCTCTGTGCTGCTTGACGTCCGTGCGCTCGAGAGCGAGGCAGTGCATGGTGCCCGCGGACTGCGAGGCGCACAGCGGCTTCACGTTGGACGCCGGATCGCCGGCCTGCTGCGCGGTGGCGGACGGAGCCGCGGCGAGCAGACCGCCGGTGACGAGCGCGAGAAGGGAGAGCAGCGCCGATGCACCGCCCCGTCGTTGTCCGAACCTGGGGGTTCGTATGTGTTGCACGGTTCTTCCTCCATGGGGGGATCGTCCGGTCCTGGGGCGGACCGGACGCGAAGAAACGTCGTGTGCATGACAAATTGACGTTCGGATGCTGCCACCACGCGAAGTGGGGGCAGTCACGAACGTACCTACAGGCCCCACTGGTTGACAGGCGCCTCAAGGCAAAGGCTTTCTATCGACTATGAGGAGGCGTGAGCTCGGCGTGACGGAGCCGTGAAGAGGTCAGGGCGGAACGGTCAACCCCCTTGTACGCACGTCGGGTTGGGGGCAATGAGGTTTCGCGCCATGTCCGCCGGAGCGCCGGGCGGCTACCTCCTGCGGACCCGGAGGACCGTCGCGTCCAGGTCCCCGCGCAGGCCGGTGGCGAGCCCCCGGTGGAGCAGCACGGCTCCGCTGTGCGCGGTCCCGGTCTCCAGGCACGTGTAGGAGGCGGCCGGATCCAGCCCGCGCAGCCGCAGGGCGGGCGGCGGCTCCCCGTGGTGCTGGGCCTGGAGCCAGGCCAGGACCACGGTGTCGTCGCCCCGGGTGTACTGCACCGCGCTCAGGCCGCCCTCGGGTGCCCGCAGCCGGTACTGGGCGCCGAGCTGCACGACGGGCCGGATCTCTTTGTAGAGCGCCACCCAGTCGCGCGCCTCGGCGAGTTCGGCGGGGCTCCAGCGGGTCAGATCGCCGCCGATGCCGAGCACCCCGGCCATCGCGCTCACGAAGCGGAACCTCAAGGTGCTGACGCGGCCGTTGAGTTGCGTGTTCGGACTGTCGGTCACCCAGGCGGCCATGACCCGCGCCGGATGCAGCTGGCTGAAGCCGTGCTGGATGGCGAGCCGGTCCAGCGGGTCGGTGTTGTCGGACGTCCACACCTGGTCGGTGCGCGCGAGCACCCCGAGGTCGATGCGGCCGCCACCGCCCGAACAGGACTCGAAGGCCACCTGCGGGTGAGCGGCGCGCAGTCGGTCGAGCAGGTCGTAGAAGGCGTGCACATGCGCGGTCCACAGCCGCTGCGGATACGGCTCACCCGGCCAGCCGGCATCCGTGAAGCAGCGGTTGAAGTCCCACTTGACGTAGTCGACGGGCACGCTGGAGAGCAGGGCGTCCAGCTGACCCCAGAGGTGTTCGCGTACGTCCTGGCGGGCCAGGTTCAGCACGAGCTGGTTGCGGAACTCGGTGCGTTCGCGGCCGGGCTGGAACTGCACCCAGTCGGGATGGGCGCGGTACAGCTCACTGTCCGGGTTGACCATCTCCGGCTCCACCCAGATGCCGAACTGCATTCCCAGGCCGTGCACTTCCTCGGCCAGTGGCCTCAACCCACCCGGGAATCGGGCCGGGTTGGGAGTCCAGTCGCCGAGTCCGGCGGCGTCGTGGGTGCGGGCGCCGAACCAGCCGTCGTCGACGACGAACAGCTCCACGCCGAGGCCGGCCGCCCGGTGGGCGAGGGTGCGCTGCTGGTCCTCGGAGATGTCGAAGCGGGTGGCCTCCCAGGAGTTGTAGAGCACCGGCCGCAGCTGTCCGGATCGCGGGACCACATGGGCCAGCTGCCAGCTGTGCCACTCCCGGCTCGCCCCGCCGAAGCCCTCCGCGCTCCACAGCCCGGCGAACACCGGCGAGTCGTACGTCTCGCCGGGCCCGAGCAGCACCAGGCCCGCATCGTCGTACCCCGCACCGCCGTTGATCTGGACACGGCCGCCGGGCAGCTGCTGTACGACGATGCGCCAGGACCCCGACCAGGCGAGCGCGCACCCGTACACCTCGCCGCTCTCCTCGGTCGCGGCGCCCTCGGCATCCAGCGCGACCCAGGGCAGGTGCTGGTGCCCGGTGTGCCCGCGCCGGCTGCCGAGCACCTTCTCGCCGGGCGTGAGGCCGCCCCGTACGAGACGGGACTCGGCGGCCCAGCGGCCGTGCAGCTGGGACAGGCGCCAGCCGTCGCGTTCGGGCAACGTCCAGGTCGCGGCATCCGCGCGCAGCAACTCCACTGATCCGTCGGCCCCTTGGTGGGTCGCCGTCAGCCGGCGTTCGACGACGTCGAAGTCGTCGCGCATCCGGTAGTGCAGGGTGAGCGCGAGCCCGTTCACGGGGTCGGTGAAGCCCACCCCCAGCTCGTCCCCCGCGATCTCCGCGCCGACGAATTCCCAGGCGGTGCCGCGAGCCCGCCCGGTGCGCACCGAGAGCGCGGGGCGCACGAAGCGGGGTCCGCCCTCGACCGGGTACTCCTCGCGTCCGTCCATGCGGGACTCGAAGGGCCAGTGGGGCGGCAGCGGCTCGCGGGCCAGGGCTTCCGCGTCGGCGACCGTGATTCTGGGACCCCAGTGGAGGTGGAGGAGTTCATCGCGGTCCGTGAGATGCAGCGCGTAGCTGCTCGACCGCCCCGAAAGCAGCCAGAGGCGTCCGTTGTCACCGGTCTCGATCATCATGCCCCCCAGATCCGCACACGTACGCACAGGATCAGGGGCGTGGTACCGCCACGGCAACGGCCGTGCACCGGGGCGCACCGGCGATGGTTGCCCCAGAAACGCATGTCGTATCGTCGACAGACGCGCAGGACGCGCCACCCAGGATCGACGTCAGGAGTCCCCGTGACCCAGCAGATTCCGCAGGTCCCCGCGGCAGAGCCCGAGCTCTCGGGGGTGCGCAACTTCCGGGACGTGGGAGGTTTGCCGACCGTGGACGGGCTGCGGGTGCGCGGCGGCCGGCTCTTCCGCAGCGGGCACCTCGCGCACGCCACCGAGGCCGACGCGGCCTTCCTCGCCACCCTGGGCCTGCACACCGTCTTCGACTTCCGCAATGCCGGGGACCAGAAGCTGGAGGGGCCCGACATCGCGCTTCCGGGCGTGCGCAACGTGAACATCCCGCTGACCGATCCGGCCGACGGGGCCGAGTTCTGGAAGATGGTCCGCGACGGCGACCTCGACGAACTGCGTTCCCTGCTCGGAGGCACCAAGGGCGCGGACCGGATGATCCACTCGTACCGCGAGATCATCACCCGGCGCACCGCCGAGCACAGCCGGGTGCTGCACGCGCTCGCCGAGGACAGCGTGCCCGCCCTGATGCACTGCGCCGCCGGCAAGGACCGGGCGGGTCTGTCCATCGCGGTGGCGCTGCTCGCGGTCGGCGTCGAGCGGGACGCCATCGAGGCGGACTACCTCAAGTCCAACGATCCGCACCGCCGTTACAAGGTGCGCCGCACCAGTACGTCGGCGGACGCGATGTCCCCCGAGGTGATGGACCTCCTCAGCCCCCTCTTCGACGCCCGCGCCGACTATCTGCACGCCGCGTTCGACACCATCGAGGAGACCTGGGGCACCACCGACCGCTACGTCGCCGAGGGCCTCGGGGTCTCCCCCGAGACCCGTGAGCGGCTGCGCGAGCGCCTCCTGGACGGCGCGGTCTGAGAGCGGTTACTTCCCGCCCACCTCGAAGAGCAGGTAGAGGAACCCCGCGAAGATGTGTCCGGCGACGAGGTAGGCGAAGAGCCGCACGACCAGGCCCCGGGGGAACTTGGTCTCCGCGGTCTCCTCGATGCTCCTGCGCGGTGCCGGCGCCTCGGCGGGCTCGGCCTCGTGCTCGGACATCCCGGTCCCGTTCTCCATGGCGTGCCGTCCTCTCAGCTGTGCGGGTGGTGCGGATGCGGATCGGGGCTCTGCAGCAGGGTGTGCACGAACAGGAACTCCGCTCCCCCGTGCGAGGCGGCGGAGATCCGGTGCGGGGTCAGCGAGTCGAAGTGCGCGCTGTCCCCGGGGTCGAGTTCATGGGTGGCGTCCCCCAGGCTGAGCCGGAGCCGTCCGGTCAGGACGTAGAGCCACTCCTCACCGGGGTGGACCCGCACGAGTTCGCCCTGGGTGCCGTACGGCACCTCGACGCGCAGCGCCTGCATCGCGCGGCCGGACGCGCCGGTCTGGTGGTATGTCCAGCCGTCGGCCTCGCGGGGTGCGGCGCGGCCGGCCCGGATGACGGGCTCGCGCTCGGGAGGCATCTCGCCGAGCAGCTCGGAGACCGTCGTACCGTAGATGCGGGCGAGCCCGAGCAGCATCGGCAGCGAGGGCTGGCGGGCCCCCGTCTCCAGCCGTGAGAGGTGCGCGGGCGAGAGGCCGGCCCGCTGGGCGGCGGCCTCCAGGGTGAGACCGCGGCGGCGGCGCAGTTCGCGCAGCCGGGGCGCGACGCCCGGAAGCGCCGCGACGTCGTCGTCGGCAGGAGTGCTCATGCACTCCATTCAGGCAGGCCATTGCCTCAGAGGCAAACTTTTTGCCTCTGAGGCAAAAGCCGCCCGGCTCAGCGGTTGGCGACCGCCTGTTTCACCAGGGTCCGGCCGAAGTCCCACATCAGCCCGCCGCCGCCGTGCGCGTCGTCCATGACGGCGGTGAAGGCCGCCACGAAGCGGTCCACCTCGCGTTCCGTGATGGTCAGCGGCGGAATCAGCTTGATGACTTCGAGATGGTCGCCGGAGACCTGGGTGAGGATCCGGTGCTTCTGGAGCAGCGGCACGACGACCATCTGCGCGAACAGTCCCTTGCGGGCCGCCTGGAGCATCGTCCAGCGGCTGCGCAGCTTGAGCGAGGACGGCCGGCCGAACTCGATGCCGATCATGAGTCCTCGCCCGCGTACGTCCGCGAGGAGCTCGTAGCGGTCGATCAGGGCGGCGAGCCGGGTGCGCAGCAGATCGCCCGTGGCGCGTGCGTTGGCGACGACACCCTCGTCCTCCATGACCGAGAGCACCGCGAGCCCGGCCGCCATCGCCTGGGCGTTGGAGCCGAAGCTCGCCGAGTGGACCAGGACGCGGTCCATCGACGAGTAGACCTTCTTGAAGATCCACTCCTTGCCGAGGGTCGCACCGACCGGCACATAGCCACCGGAGAGCGCTTTCGCGACGCACACCAGGTCCGGCTCCACACCCTCGTCGTGCTGGTAGGCGTAGAAGTCACCGGTACGGCCCAGGCCGGTCTGCACCTCGTCGGCGATGAGCAGCGCCTTGTGCCGGTGGAGGAGCTCCTGGGCCGCGCGCAGATAACCGGGCGGCGACTCGTGCACGCCCTTGCCCTGGATCGGCTCGACGATGAGGGCCGCGACGTCGCCGCGCTTCAACTCCCTTTCCAGTGCGGCCAGATCACCGAGCGGCAGCGCGGTGTCGGGCAGCAGCGGGGCGAAGCCGTCGCGGAAGCCGGACTCGCCGTTGACCGAAAGCGAGCCGGTCGTCAGGCCGTGGAAGGCGTGCGAGCAGTACAGGACGCGGGGCTTCCCGGTGGCGTAGCGGGCGAACTTGAGAGCGGTCTCCACCGCCTCGGTACCGCTGTTGCCGAAGAACACCCGGTCCAGATGCGGGCTGTGCGCGAGCAGCTTCTCGGCGAGCAGGCCGGGCAGCGGCTGGCAGTCGAAGCGGGTCAGGTCCGCGAGCGAGGCGTCCAGCACGTCGTGCAGGGCCTTGCGCACGACGGGGTGGTGCCGTCCGAGCCCCATCACCCCGAACCCCGCGAGCATGTCGAGGTAGTCGTTGCCCTCGGAGTCCCAGAAGTACGCGCCCTCGGCCCGCTCGTAGACCCGGTCGAAGCCGATGGTGTGCAGCATCCGGGGGAGCTGGTGGTTGAGGTGTTTGGCGTGCAGTTCGTAGCGCTCGGCCCCGCGCTCGGCGAGCAGCCGCGT
This sequence comes from Streptomyces xanthochromogenes, assembly GCF_014650455.1. Taxonomy (GTDB): domain Bacteria; phylum Actinomycetota; class Actinomycetes; order Streptomycetales; family Streptomycetaceae; genus Streptomyces; species Streptomyces xanthochromogenes. The sequence continues at coordinate 71,418 of NZ_BMUZ01000006.1, forward strand.
CAGATCGAAGCCCTTGCCCCGCGGGGCACCGGAGCCACCCGCCGCGAAGCTCCCGTCCTGGGCGGCCTCGGCCCCGGGTGCTGCGGGGGCCGCGGCCCGGGAGGCCTCGGCGCAAGGTGTCGCGAAGCTCTCCCGGGGGGCTTCGGTGTCGGGTGTCGGGCCGGTCGTCGGCTCGCCGTCGGTCATGCGTCGTTCTCCTTCCCGGCCGCCGCGGCGGCTTCCTCCGTGGCCGCCAGCGCGGCGCCGATCCGTCCCGCGATCTCCACCGGGGTGAGCCCGATGTCGGCCAGTACCTCGCCGCGTCCGGCGTGCGCGAGGAACTGTTCGGGGATGCCGAAGCCGCGCAGCGGCACATCGACCCCGGAGTCGCGCAGGGCCTGCCCGACGGCCCAACCCACGCCCCCCGTACGGACGTTGTCCTCCACCACGGCGACCAGGCGGTGCCGCGCGGCGAGCGGCGGGAGCTGTTCGTCGACGGGTTTGACCCAGCGCGGGTCGACCACCGTGCAGGAGATGCCGCGCCCGGCGAGCAGCTCGGCCGCCTGAAGGCAGACGGGCGCGAGGACGCCGACCGCCACGAGCAGCACGTCGGCGTCCTCGTCCCGGCGCAGCACGTCCAGGCCGCCGAGCCGGGCGAGCGCCGGGACGTCGGGCCCGACGGACTCCTTGGGGAAGCGCACCACCGTCGGCGCGTCGGCCACGTCCACGGCCTCGCGCAGCTGGGCCCGCAACTGGGCCGCGTCGCGCGGTGCGGCGATCCTGAGGCCCGGCACGACCTGGAGCACCGACAGGTCCCACATGCCGTTGTGGGACGGCCCGTCGACGCCGGTCACCCCGGCCCGGTCGAGCACGAAGGTCACCCCGCACCTGTGCAGGGCCACGTCCATCAGAACCTGGTCGAAGGCGCGGTTGAGGAACGTCGCGTACACCGCGACGACGGGGTGCAGACCGCCGGTGGCGAGCCCGGCCGCCGAGACCGCCGCGTGCTGCTCCGCGATGCCGACGTCCCAGACCCGTTCGGGGAAGAGCTCGGCGAACCTGGTCAGGCCGGTGGGGTGCAGCATGGCGGCGGTGAGGGCCACGATGTCCGGCCGCTCGGCGCCGAGCCGGGCCAGCTCATCGCCGAACACCGCTGTCCAGGAAGGGCCGTTGGAGGGTGTGAGCGGTACGCACGTGAGCGGGTCCATGGCGCCGACCGTGTGGAAGCGGTCGGCCTCGTCGTCGAGGGCGGGCTGATAGCCGCGGCCCTTCTCGGTGAGGCAGTGCACGAGTACCGGTCCGTGGAAGCGCTTGGCCCGCCGCAGCGCGGACTCGACGGCCTCCGTGTCGTGCCCGTCGACCGGGCCGACGTACTTCAGACCCAGGTCCTCGAACATGCCCTGCGGGGCGAAGGCGTCCTTGAAGCCTTTCTTCGCACCGTGCAGCGACTCGTACAGGGGCTGCCCGACGACGGGCGTGTTCTGCAGCACGTCCTTGCCCCAGGCCAGGACCCGCTCGTAGCCGTCGGTGGTGCGCAGGGTGGCGAGATGGCCGGCGAGGCCGCCGATGGTGGGCCCGTAGGAGCGCTCGTTGTCGTTGACGACGATGATCAGCGGACGGTCCCGGGCGGCGGCGATGTTGTTCAGCGCCTCCCAGGCCATGCCGCCGGTGAGCGCGCCGTCACCGATGACGGCGACGACGTGGCCGTCCCTGCCGAGCACTTCGTTCGCCTTGGCGAGGCCGTCGGCCCAGCCGAGGACCGTCGAGGCGTGGCTGTTCTCGATGACGTCGTGCTCGGACTCGGCGCGCGAGGGGTAGCCCGACAGGCCCCCCTTGGTACGCAGCTTCGAGAAGTCCTGGCGCCCGGTCAGCAGTTTGTGCACGTAGCTCTGGTGCCCGGTGTCCCACAGGATGCGGTCGACGGGTGACTCGAAGGCCCGGTGCAGAGCGATGGAGAGCTCGACCACCCCCAGGTTGGGTCCGAGGTGACCGCCGGTGCGGGCCACCGCGGGGATCAGGAACTCCCGTATTTCCTGGGCGAGTTCACCGAGTTCCGCCTGATCAAGTGCTTGCAGGTCTTGCGGCCCCCGGATGTTCTCCAAGATCGTCACGTTCGGGCCCCCACTTTCTGATGCTGTTCGGCTCACGATCGGCCTCGGGCCCGGCTCCCGTCGGCCGCACCGGGACGGGAACGGGCGCGTCCCCACGGGCCGCGGCCGGCCCGGACCGGCCGGGGCGAGTCGCGCGACGCGGTGCACGCGCGGCGGCCGGGCCGGCGGTGCGGTGAGCCCCGGGGAGGCCGGCTCCCCGGGGCTCATCGCCTCACCCGCGGTTGCCCTGGACGGTCTCGCGGACCGCCCGGAGCGACTCCTTGAGCGACCCCATGGTCGCGAGTACGGCGGTCGGCTCGTAGCCGCAGTGCGCCATGCAGTTCGCGCACCGCTCGTCGCGACCGCGTCCGTACTTGCTCCAGTCGGTCTCCTCGACCAGCTCCCGGTACGTCGGCACGTACCCGTCGCTCATCAGGTAGCAGGGTCGCTGCCAGCCGAAGAGCGAGTAGTTGGGGATCGCCCACGCCGTGCACGGGAAGTCGGCCTTGCCCTCCAGGAAGTCCAGGAAGAGCGGCGAGTGGTTGAGCCGCCAGCGGGCCCGGTTGCCGCCGGAGAACGCCTTCTTGAAGAGCTCCCGCGTCTGCTCGACACCCAGGAAGTGCTCCTGGTCGGGTGCCTTCTCGTAGGCGTACGCGGGCGAGATCATCATCTCGTCGACCTTGAGGTCGTCGTTGAGGAAGTTGAGCACCTCGATGATGGTCTGCGGGGTGTCGGTGTTGAAGAAGGTCGAGTTGGTGGTGACCCGGAAGCCCTGTCGCTTGGCCTCCTTGATCGCCTCCACCGCCTCGTCGAACACACCCTCCTTCGCGACCGACTCGTCGTGCCGCTCGCGCAGCCCGTCGATGTGCACGGCGAAGGCGAAGTACGGCGACGGTGTGAACTTCTCCAGCTTCTTGCGCATCAGGAGCGCGTTGGTGCACAGGAAGACGTATTTGCGCTTGGCCACCAACTGGCGCACGATCTCGTCGATCTGAGGGTGCATCAGGGGTTCGCCGCCCGCGATGGAGACCATCGGCGCGCCGGACTCCAGAACCGCTCCGACGGCCTGGGCCACCGGCATGCGCTGCTTCAGGATTCCGGCCGGATGCTGAATCTTTCCGCAGCCCTCGCATTTCAGGTTGCAGGCGAAGAGCGGTTCCAGCTCGACGATCAGCGGGAACTTCTCACGCTTGCGCAGCTTCTGTTCAAAGAGATAGGTCCCGACCCTGATGGACTGGCGAAGCGGCATGGCCATCTGGCTCACCTCCTGGGGAGCAGCAAAGAACGGTGCCATTCAAAGAAAGCGGGAAGGACGGCACGAAGAACGCGGAAGGCTGATATTCCACCGCGCACCGTGCCAATCCGGACGAGTTCATGTTCTGGAGCGTCCACGACCACCCGTACGGCCGCAACCGGGCGCGATCCGGCCTGCCGGGCGGCCCGCAGCGTGGCGGCGGACTCCATGTCCACCGCGATCGCCCCGGTCGCCCTGAGACCGGCCCGTTCGGGGCCGCGTACGACGTGGTCCGACCCGGTGAGCGGGCCGGTGTGGACGGTACGGCCCGGCAGCGCTTCGGCGAGTGCCTTGGCGAGCACCTCGGTGCCGGTGCACACCGTGACGCCGTCCGGGCCGCGGGTTTCCTCGGCGACGACCAGGTCCCCGGGATGCATCCCGGGGACGAGGCCGGCGCAGAAGCCTGAGGCGATGACCGCCGCGTCGCGCATCCCGGCCGCGCCGAGCGTGCGGGTCATCGCGCGTTCGGCGGCCGCGGGACCCATGCCGCTGCGCAGCACGGTGACCGGGCCCGCCGCGCCGCCGTGGGCGCCGCGCAGCGCGAGCCGCTCGATGGTGAGCGCACAGGCGATCACCAGCGGCACGGGCGGCGGGCCCTGGGGGGTGTCCATCAGCTCCCCTTGGCGGCGTTGGGGGAGAACGGTTCTCCATGGACGTACCGGCCGAGCGCGGTCAGCGGGAAGACCTGCCGGTAGAGGTGGTAGTTGATCGAGAAGTCCCAGGGGAATCCGGTGCCCGTGAAGTACGGCTCGTCCCAGGAACCGTCGGCGCGCTGGTTCTCGGCGAGCCAGGCGACGCCGCGCTCGGCGGCCCTGCCGTCCCGCTCCCCCGCCGCGAGCAGCGCGAGCAGCGCCCAGGCCGTCTGCGAGGCGGTGGAGGGTCCCCGGCCCATCCATTCGGTCTCGCCGTAGGAGCGCAGGTCCTCGCCCCAACCGCCGTCGTCGTTCTGCACGGACTCCAGCCAGCCGACCGCCCGGCGGATCGCGGGGTGCGCGGCGGGGATGCCGGCGGCGACCAGGGCGGGCACCACCGACCCCGTTCCGTATACGTAGTTGACGCCCCAGCGGCCGAACCAGGCCCCGTTGGCCTCCTGTTCGGCCAGCAGCCACTCGATGCCGCGCCGGGTGCGCGGGTCGTGCGACTTGCCCTCGTAGGCGAGCATCTCCACCACGTGTGCGGTGACGTCGGCCGAGGGAGGGTCGATGACCTCGCCGAAGTCGCAGAACGGCAGCCGGTTGGGGAAGGCGCTGGTGTTGTCGGCGTCGAACGCGCCCCAGGCCCCGTTCTTCGACTGCATCCCGAGGTTCCAGCGCACCCCGCGGGCGATGGCCGCCTCGACCTTCTCCTGCTGGGGGTGCTTGACGCGGCGCAGCGCGAGGATGACCTCGGCGGTGTCGTCGATGTCGGGGTAGTTGTCGTTGTGGAACTCGAACGCCCAGCCCCCCGGCTCCAGTTGGGGGCGGCGCACGGCCCAGTCGCCCGGGCGCGTGATCTCCTCCTCCAGCATCCAGTCGGCCGCCTTGACGAGGGCGGGGTGGTCGCCGGGCACGCCCGCGTCGGCGAGTGCGATGGCGGCGAGGCAGGTGTCCCAGACCGGGGACTGGCAGGCCTCGATCATCCGGGCGCCGTCCTCGCGCCACACCGCGAACCGGTCCAGGGACTCCAACCCGGCCCGCATGACCGGGTGTTGGAGGTCGTAGCCGAGCAGATGCAGGGCGATCACCGAGTACACGGCGGGAGGCTGGATGCCGCCCCAGCAGCCGTCGTTCTCCTGGCGTTCCACGATCCAGCGGGCGGCGCTGCGCATCGCGGCCCGCCGCAGCGCGCGGGGGGCCACCTTGTGGTAGGCGTGCAGCACCTTGTCGAGCCGCTGGAACGCGCCGTCCCAACTAGCCACCGGGGCAAGGGGTTTGGCCGGGCTGGGGCGCCGGGGGTCGGTGTGCAGCTCGTCGAGCGCGAAGGGCGCGGGGCGCACCGGCCGCTTCGCCGAGACGACCGTGAGCGGCACGATGGTCTGCCGGGCCCAGCAGCCGAAGTCGTAGATGTTGAGCGGTACCCACTTGGGCAGGAAGATCAGCTCGGGCGGCAGCTCGGGCAGGTCGTCCCACTTCCACCAGCCGAACAGGGCCAGCCAGATGCGGGTGAAGACCCGGCTCGCGGCGATGCCGCCCTTGGCTCTGATCCAGGCCGCGGCACGGGCCATGTGCGGGTCGTCGGGCAGGTCACCGGCCAGCCTGAGCGCGACGTACGCCTCGACGGTGGTGGAGAGTTCGCCGGGGCCGCCGTAGAAGGTGGCCCAGGTCCCGTCGTCGCGCTGCTCGCCCCGGATGAAGAGGGCGGCCGCCCGCAGCGTCTTCTCGTCCTGGATGCCGAGGAACTGACGCAGCAGCAGGTCCTCGGCGTCCATGGTGACGTTGGTCTCCAGGTCGCCCTTCCACCAGCCCTGGGCGTCCTGCCGCGCCAGCAGGTGCTCGACGCCCCGCTCGGCGGCCTGCCGGGCGGCTTCGAGTACCGCGTCCGCGCCGGGAGTGATCCCGGTTGTTGCACTGGCCGCGGCGGCCCGGGGCCGCGGGGCCCCGGTGCTTCCGTCGGTCGTCGCTGTCATGGCTTCCCCTTCGTGCAGTAGCTACTTCTGCTGTGCTGGGGTCTCCGTCGGAGGCGGCCCGGTCTCCCGGGCCGTTCCGGCGACTGCGAGTCATATGCGAATAGTGATCATCTCTTTCGGACGACGACGAAGTCCGCGAGCGCGGTGAGCTGTGCGCGGACCTTTTCCGGCATGTCGACGGCGTCGAGCGCCTGGATCGCGATGGTGTGCTGCCTGCGGGCCTCCTGCGAGGTCCACTCGCGGCCGCCGGCCTCCTCGATCAGGGCCGCGCGGGTGGCGAACTCGGCTTCGGAGAAGCTGTCGAAGTCATTGCTCTTGGCGTCGGCGGCGAGCAGTTCGCCGAGCCGGGTGGAGGCCGGGCCGCCCGCGGCGAGCGCGGCGACGACCGGCAGCGACTTCTTGCGCTGGCGCAGGTCGCTCCACGTCTGCTTGCCCGTGGCGTCCGGGTCGCCCCAGATGCCGAGCAGGTCGTCGACGGCCTGGAAGGCGAGACCGAGGTGGTAGCCGTACGCCTCCAGGGTGTCGGCCGTGCGGTCGTCGGCGCCGCCGAGGACGGCGCCGATGGAGACGGCGCAGGCGAGCAGCGCGCCCGTCTTGTTGCCCTCCATCTCCAGGCACTCCTCGACGGTGACCCGCTCGCGGTGCTCGTAGGAGATGTCCTGGGCCTGACCGTCGATCAACTTCCTTGTGGCGGTGGTGAGTCGGCGCGTCGCCCGACCCGCCTCGACCGTGCCGAGTTCGAGGAGGACCTCGTTGGCGAGGGCGAACAGGGCGTCGCCGACGAGGATCGCCTGGGCGGGGCCGTGGACCTTCCAGACCGTGTCGCGGTGGCGGCGCTGCTCGTCGCCGTCCATGAGGTCGTCGTGCAGGAGCGAGAAGTTGTGCACGAGCTCCACCGCGACCGCTCCCGGCACGCCGACCTCGGCGGCGGCGCCGGCCGCCTCCGCGGAGAGCAGGGCGAGGGCGGGCCGTACGGCCTTGCCGCCGTCACCGTCCGCCGGACGCCCCTCGGCGTCGATCCACCCGAAGTGGTAGGCGGCGACGGTGTCCATGGGAGCCGCGAGCCGGTCGACGGCCGCGCGCAGCTCCGGAGTCGACAGCGCGCGCCCCCGCTCCAGCAGGGCGGTGACGTCCACGGTGTCCACAGCCGGATTCGCCGAAGCCGAAGGCACAGTCGGCACAGTCTCTCCTCTTGTTCCAGTACTGCTAACAGTCATGCCGCCTCCTGAAGCGGATGGACATGGGGGCGGCCGAGGGTGGAGAGAGCGGCGCCGGCGGCACTGAATCCGCTGCGCACGGCACCCTCCATGGTCGCGGGCCAGCCGGTCGCGGTCCACGCGCCGGCCAGGTACAGGCCGTCCGCACGGGTCCGCGCCGAAGGCCGCAGCCGTCCGACGCCGGGGGTGGGGGCGAACGTCGCCGTACGCTCCCGGGTGACGAAGAAGTCGAGGATCTCCGCGCCGCGGGCCGCGGGCAACAGCTTTTCCAGTTCGGGCAGATAGCGGGCGCGCAGTTCGGCCACGGGGAGCTCGATCTCGTCCCCGGCGTCCGACTGCGAGACGGCCAGATACTGCCCCTGGCCGGTGAAGCCCGAGGAGTCCGTCCGGTCGAAGACCCACTGCACCGGGGAGCCGAGCGCCGCGAAGAAGGGCTGCTTGAGCACCTTGCGGTCGTAGACGACGTGCACATTGAGGATCGGCGCGGTGCCGATGCCGAGGAGCTTGTCCGGCTCGTCGAGCGCGCCCTCGGGCAGCAGGTCGTGGGTCTCCTTCTGCGGTACGGCGAGCACGACGACCTCGGCCTCCAGCGTCCCTCCGGCCAGCTCGACCCGCCAACTGCCGTTCTCCGTACGGGAGATGGACTCGGCCTTGGTGCGCGTGTCGACGCGCACGCCCGCCGACTCCAGGGCCTTGCGGGCCAGCGTGTCGTGCAGCTCGCCGAGCGGCACCCGGGCCCAGCCGATGTCGGCGGCGCCCGCCTCGGAGAGCAGTCCGGTCTTGAAGACCATGGCGGCCAGGCCCAGGGAGGCGTGCGGCGCGGTGGCGTTGAGGGTCGCCACGCCGACCAGGTCCCACAGGGCTTCGATGGTGCGGTCGGACTGGCCGTGCCGGCCGAGCCACGTCGCGAAGTCGACGTCGTCGAGGGCCGGGTCGGCCGGGTCGAGCTTCTTGAGCGCGAGCGCGGCGCGCCCGACCGAGGCGCGCTCGGCGAGCGAGAGGTGCGGGTAGGTCGCGAGGCTGCGCCCGAGGTGCAGCGGCACGGGCAGCGGGTCGCGGCGCAGCCGTCCGAGCCGGGGCCCCCCGGGGTGCGCGACGTCGAGGACGGGAACGTCCAACCGGGCCTGGACGGGGGCGAGTTCGGCCCCGTCGACCCGGTCGAGGAACCAGCGGTAGGCGGTGCAGCAGCGCAGATAGACGTGCTGGCCGTTGTCCACGGTGAGGTCGCCGCGCCGGAACGAGAACGCGAGACCGCCGAGTCGCGGGCGGCCTTCCACCAGGGTCACACCGAGGCCCGCGTCGGCGAGTTCGAGCGCCGCGGTGATGCCGGCGAGTCCGCCGCCGATCACCACCGCTCGCTGGGACCGCGTGTCGTTCATGCCGTCTCCCCCTGGGCCGCGCCGGTGCCCCGCACGCGGCGGGCCGACGCAGTCGAGGACGCATCGCCGCACGGTGAAGTTGCACGTCGGGCCCGCGTCGTCGTCCTCGGCCCTTCGTCCGGGTGAGCGTGGTGCATCAGACGCGCCTCCTGGCGGTCTGCCGGGAGACGTACCGGGTGTCGAGGCCGGACAGTCCGCGCACCGCGACGTACGCCTTCTCCCGGCCGGGCAGCGATACGCGCCCGCGCAGCACGGCCTCCGGGTCGCGCTCGATGCGGTCGAGCAGACGGCGGTAGATCCCGGCCATGGCGGCGACACAGGCGCCGCTGCGCCGGTCCAGCATGGGCAGCAGCCGATAGCCCTCGGCGAACAGGGCGCGGGCCCGGCGGACTTCGAAGTGGACGAGCCCGGCGAAGTCGGAGCCGGGCGGCGGGACGGGGCCGTCGAAGCCCGTCGAGCAGCCGAACTTGGCGAGGTCGTCGGAGGGCAGATAGGTCCGGCCGTTGCCGGCGTCCTCGCGAACGTCCCTGAGAATGTTGGTGAGTTGGAGAGCGAGCCCCAGCGTGTCGGCGTACTCGGGGGCGCGCTCGATGCCGGGTGCGCCGGGCTGGGTGCCGAACACGCCGAGCGAGAGGCGCCCGATGGCGCCCGCGACGCACCGGCAGTAGGTCTTCAGGTCGTCCCAGGTCTCGTAGCTCTCGCCGTGCACGTCCATCAGGACACCGTCGATGAGCTCGTCGAGACCGTCGAGCGGGATGGGGAAACGGCGTGCCGCGTCCGCGAGCGCCACCGCGACCGGGTCCGTGTCGTCCTCCGCCACGGCGTCGTCGCGGACGCGCCCGAGCAGCGCCCGGGTCTCCTCCAGGCGCGTCTGCTTGGCGTCGTTCGCCAGCGTTCCGTCACCGATGTCGTCGACCCGGCGCGAGAACGCGTACAGCGCGGACATCGCCTGCCGCTTGTCGGCCGGCAGCAGCCGGATGCCGTACGCGAAATTGCGCGCCTGCTGCCCGGTCACGGCCTCGCAGTAGCTGTATGCGGCCTGTACCGGTGCGGACACGGGTGCCTGTGCCTCCACTGTCCGGCTCACCCCTCTCTACGCGCTCTTCGCAAGACGGCTCCCACCTCGCGCATCAGCCTTGCCTTGGTGGGCTTGGGCGGCCCCGGGAGTACGTCGTGGCCGGCGGCAGCGACCGCGTCGAGCGCGGCGCGTCCTCCGGCCACGAATCCGGCCAGCAGCAGCTTGAGTCTGCCGTGGACGCTACCCACCAGAGGGGTGCCTTCATTCAGCAACGACCCGGCGCGTTCCGCTTCGAACGCGACCAGGGCGCGCACCGAAGCGCTCCCCGTGGGGACGGCCAGATCGGCCTGTGTGACATGGAATCGGGACATGTCCTCGGCCGGCAGATAGATCCGGTCCCGCCCGAGGTCCTCCTTGACGTCCTGGAGGTGTTCGACGATCTGCAACGCCGTGCAGATCGCGTCGGAGCGACGGACACGCTCCGGGCTCGTGGTGCCGGTGATGCCGAGGACGAGCCTTCCCACGGGGTTGGCGGAGAGCTCGCAGTAGGCGAGCAGGTCCTCGTACGTCTCGTAGCGCCGGACCCGCTGGTCCTGGCGGTTGGCCGCGATCAGCCCGAGGAACGGCTCGGGGGTGAGCGCGCAGCGCCGCACGGTGGGCTGCAGGGCCACCAGGAGCGGGTGCCGGGGCGTCCCGTCGAAGACGCGGCGCAGGTCCGCCTCGAAGGCGTCGAGCATGACGAGCCGGTCGTCGGCGTCGGCCGCGGCCACGCCGAGGTGGCGGGCGTCGGCGCCGCCGGGGGCGAGGTCGCCGTCACCGATGTCGTCGACGAGCCGGGCGAAGCCGTACACGGCCATCAGGTCGTCGCGCCAGGCGCGCGGCAGGAAGAAGGGGGCCACCGGGAAGTTCTCGTCCGTGGCCTTGTCGAGCGTGGCGCGCGAGGGGTTTGCGGTGCGCACGTCCCGGACTGGGGTCACCGGGTACCGCCCGGGGCGGGAACGGCGGCCGTCCCTTTGAGCTGGAGATTTTCCGTAGCCATGGCCGTCACATCTCCCGTTCTACACCGCCGACCCAAAACATCCTATTTCGGACACGCCGCCTGACCTCCCCGGACGGAGTGACCCGTCGTGCGAGGAGCCGGGGGCGTATTACCCCACTTGCCGCGAATCAGCACCGGTACAGCTTACGTTGTACAACGGCCGACAACACGTCGGGGTGTTGAGAGCATTACGAGAACACTCCAATCCGGCCCAACCTTCCCCGCACACTGGCAACTTGACGGGATCTTGACCGTCCGACACACCATAGGACGCGAAAGCCCCTGCCGGGGTTGATCGACAGGGGCTTCGGCTCGCGCGGTCCGCCGGATGACTGTGCGTCAGCGGCCGGACTCCTTCTGGTAGGCCTTGACGACCTCGTCGGTCGGCCCGTCCATGAGGAGCTCGCCGCGCTCCAGCCACAGCACGCGGTCGCACGTGTCCCGGATGGAGCCGATGCTGTGGCTCACCAGGAAGACGGTTCCGGCGTGCTTGCGCAGCTCCCTGATGCGCTCCTCGGAGCGGATCTGGAACTGGCGGTCACCGGTGGCGAGGGCCTCGTCGATCATGAGGACGTCGTGGTCCTTGGCCGCGGCGATGGAGAACCGGAGGCGGGCCGCCATGCCGGAGGAGTAGGTGCGCATCGGCAGGGAGATGAAGTCGCCCTTGTCGTTGATGCCGGAGAAGTCGACGATCTCCTCGTAGCGCTCTCTGACCTCCTCGCGGGACATGCCCATCGCCAGGCCGCCCAGGATGACGTTGCGCTCGCCGGTCAGGTCGTTCATCAGAGCCGCGTTCACGCCGAGCAGCGAGGGCTGTCCGTCCGTGTAGACCCGGCCGCTCTCGGGCGGCAGCAGGCCGGCGATGGCCCGCAGCAGGGTCGACTTGCCCGAGCCGTTGGAGCCGATCAGACCGATGGCCTCGCCTCGGTACGCGGTGAACGACACGCCCTTGACCGCGTGCACCCGGCGCATGCCACGGGAGGCGCCGCCGGTCTTGTCCTTCTTCACCATGCGGCTCAGGGCGGCGGTGGCACTGCCCCTTCCGCCGCCGCCACCGTTGACGGTGTACACGATGTGCACGTCGTCGCAGATGACGGTGGGAATCCGCGCGTCCTCGACCGCGACGCGGTCCTTGATGTCCTCAGCCACGGCCATACCGCTCCTCAGCCTTCCAGAAGTACACGAATCCGAGGGCGCCCACGACGACGGCCCAGCCGGCCGCGAGTGCCCAGACGTGCGGGGGCAGGGACCCGCCGCCGTAGCCGTCCAGCAGCGCGTAGCGCGCCAGGTCCATATAGATGGCGGCCGGGTTGACCTGCAGGACGTGCTTGAGCCAGCTCGGCTTGTCGTGGAGCACGGCGGTGATGCTGAACATGACGCCGGACGAGTACATCCAGGTCCGCATGATGAACGGCATCAGCTGCGCGAGGTCCGGCGTCTTGGCTCCGAGCCGGGCGAAGATCAGCGCCAGGCCGGTGTTGAAGACGAACTGCAGCGCGAGCACCGGGACGATCAGGATCCACGTCATGCCCGGCATGAAGCCGGAGGCGACCACCACGATCATCAGGACGATCATCGAGAACAGCAGCTGCTGGAGCTGCTGCAAGGCGAAGGAGACCGGCAGCGAGGCGCGCGGGAAGTGCAGCGCCCGTACCAGGCCCAGGTTGCCGGAGATCGCCCGGACACCGGCCATCAGCGAGTTCTGCGTGAAGGTGAACAGGAACACACCGGTCACCAGGAACGGGATGAAGACATCGTTGGGGATGCCCTTCCTCGTTCCCATGAGCACGCCGAAGATGAAGTAGTAGACCAGCGCGTTCAGCAGGGGCGTCGCCACCTGCCAGATCTGGCCGAGCTTCGCCTCGCTGTACTGGGCGGTCAGCTTGGCCGAGGAGAACGACAGGATGAAGTGGCGCCGACCCCACAGCTGCTTGATGTAAGCGGTCAGCCCGGGGCGGGCACCGCTCACCGACAGCCCGTGCTTGGCGGCGAGGTCCGCCGGGGACAGGGTTGTGTCACTCACAAGTGGAAACTTTCGTGTTCAAGAAGTACGCCCGATGGTCTCAGAGCCGAGACTCTCAGATGACGGGGGGACGGCCCAGCCGGGTGAGCTTGAAGACCGTACGCCACTTCATGGGGCGGCGCGGTCCGCAGGGCGTCGTCCACCCCTCCTTGAACCCGCCGAACCAGGCTTTGAGCGCCGGACCCGAGGGCTTGCGCGCCAGCGTCAGGAGCAGCCAGACCCCGAGGTAGACCGGAACGAGCGGGGCGGGCAGGTTGCGCCGGGCCAGCCAGACCCGGTTGCGGGCCACCATCCGGTGGTAGACCGCGTGCCGGGACGGGGCGGTCGTCGGGTGGTGCAGGACCATGTCCGCGCGGTAGTCGATCATCCAGCCGGCGTCCAGGGCCCGCCAGGCGAGGTCGGTCTCCTCGTGCGCGTAGAAGAACTCGTCGGGCAGCCCGCCGACCTCCGCGAACACCTGGGTGCGCACGGCGTTGGCGCCGCCGAGGAAGGTCGTCACACGGGAGGAGCGCATCGGATCGGCGGCGCGCAGCCTCGGCACGTGGCGGCGCTGGGTGACGCCGGTGTCCGGGTCGGCGATCCGGAAGCTGATGATGCCGAGCTCCGGGTCGGCCGCGAAGGCCTGGCGGCACAGCTCGGCGGTGTCCGGGTTGGGCAGCAGGCCGTCGTCGTCGAGGAAGAGCAGCACGTCCATCTCGGCGCCCGAGGGGCCGAACGCCTCGATGCCGACGTTGCGGCCGCCCGGGATGCCCAGGTTGTCCGGCAGCTCCACGGTCCGTACGCCCTCGGGGACGTCCGGGACCGGGGCGCCGTTGCCGACGACCACGACCTCGACCCGGTCGCCGTCCTGCTTGGCGACCGAGTCCAGCAGGGCACGCAGCTCGGCGGGGCGATTGCCCATCGTGATGACGACCGCGCCGACCTTCAGGGGGGCGTTCATTTGAGCCTGCTCGACGCGAGGATGGACACGAGGTGCAGCACCGTCTGGAGCAGCGCGATGCCGGCGAGGACCGCGACGCCGAGGCGCGAGAAGTACAGGTCGCCGCGGACCTGGTCCGCGATCGCGAGAACCAGGATCAGCAGGGACGCCTCGATGCCGAGGACGAGCCGGTGGAACTTCAGCGCGGCCGCGGCCCGGCGGGCGAGCGCCACACCGGAGGAGCGCGGGGTGGCCGCCGCGTCCTTGACCAGCGGCAGACCGCCCTGGTGGCGGGCGACGCCCACGAGGTCGGTCTCGGCCTTGATCAGGATCGCGCCGAGGGCGGCGAGCGTGCCGAGGAAGGCCCACAGCCAGTCGATGCGGCCGGGGCCCCACAGGTCGGCGGCGCGCAGGCCGAAGCCGACCAGGACCGCCGCGTCGCACAGGTAGGCACCGACGCGGTCCAGGTAGACACCGGACAGCGAGAACTGCTTCTTCCAGCGGGCGACTTCGCCGTCGACGCAGTCGAGCAGCAGATAGCCCTGGACGGCGATGACACCGAGGACCGCGCCCCAGATGCCCGGCACCAGCAGGGCCGGGGCGGCCAGGACACCGCTCAGGGTCATCAGATAGGTCAGCTGGTTCGGCGTGACCTTGGTGGTGACCAGGACGCGGGTGATGCGCAGCGAGATCTCGCGCATGTACAGGCGGCCGCCCCAGTGTTCTCCGCTGACCCGGTCCTTGACACCCGCCGGGTGCACGACCGGGCGGAGCTCAGCTACGGATGGTCTTGGCATAGTCGGCGTACGCGTCCCTGATCTGGTCGGTGGACAGGTCGAGGTGTTCGAGGATGGTGTAGCGGCCGGGGCGGGTCTGCGGGGCGAACTCCACGGCCCGGACGAACTCGTCGGCGGTGAAGCCGATTTCCTCCGCGGTGACCGGCAGGGCGTGCCGGCGCAGCACCTCGGTCATGAGGGCGGACTCGGCCTTCGCGCCCCGCAGGTGCATGGCGAACGCGGCGCCGAGGCCGCACTGTTCGCCGTGGCTGGCCGCGCGCTGCGGGAAGAGCAGGTCGAAGGCGTGGCTGATCTCGTGGCAGGCGCCGGAGGAGGGCCGGCTGTCGCCGCTGATCGACATGGCGATGCCGGACATGACCAGGCCCTCGGAGAGCGTGACCAGGAAGTCGTCGTCGCCGACGGTCCCGGGGTGGCGCAGGACCGCCTCGCCGGCGCTGCGCGCCATGGCGGCGGCCAGGCCGTCGATGGGCTCGCCGGTCTCGCGGTGCGAGAGCTCCCAGTCCGCGATCGCGGACAGGTTGGAGATCGCGTCGCCGATGCCCGAGCGCACGAAGCGCGCGGGTGCGTCCCGGATCACGGCCAGGTCGATCAGGATGGCGATCGGCGTGGGCACACCGTAGGAGCCGCGCCCGTTGTCGTTGTCCAGGGTGGAGATCGGCGAGCAGATGCCGTCGTGCGAGAGGTTCGTGGCGACGGCGACCATCGGCAGGCCGACGCGGGCCGCCGCGTACTTCGTCACGTCGATGATCTTCCCGCCGCCGAGCGCCACGACCGCGTCGTAGCGCTTGCCGCGCATCGCGTCGGCGAGCTTGACCGCCGCGTCGATGGTGCCGCCGTCGACCGGGTACCACTCGGCGCCCGGCAGCAGGGGGCCGAACTGCTCGCGCAGCTTGAGCCCCGAGCCGCCGCTGATCGCGATCGCCAGCTTGCCGTTGGCGGAGATGCGCTGGTCGGCGAGGACGACCGCGAGGTCGTCCAGGGCCCCGCGCCGGATGTCGACGACAACCGGCGAGGGGATGAGCCGAGTCAGTACTGGCACGCGATCTCACGGCCCTTCGCCAGGTCGTCGTGGTTGTCGATCTCGACCCACGACACCTCGCCGATGGGGGCCACGTCCACGGTGAAGCCGCGGTTGACGAGCTCCTGGTAGCCGTCCTCGTAGTAGAGGTCGGGGTCGCGCTCGAAGGTGGTCTTCAGGGCGTCGGCGAGCTCCTCGGCGGCCTCGGCCTCGATGAGCGTGACGCCGATGTACTCGCCGGTGGCGGTCGCCGGGTCCATCAGCTTGGTGATGCGCTGAACGCCCTTGCCCTCGGCGGTGATGACCTTCATCTCCTCGTCGGCGAGGCTCTTCACCGTGTCGAGGGCGAGGATGATCTTCTGGCCCCGGCCGCGGGCGGCGAGCAGGGTCTTCTCGACCGAGACGGGGTGGACCGTGTCGCCGTTGGCGAGGATCACACCGCGCTTGAGGACCTCACGGGCGCACCACAGGGAGTAGGCGTTGTTCCACTCCTCGGCCTTGTCGTTGTCGATCAGCGTGATCGCGACGCCGTACTTGGCCTCCAGGGCCTCCTTGCGCGCGTAGACGGCTTCCTTGCGGTAGCCGACGACGATGGCGACCTCGGTGAGGCCGACCTCGGCGAAGTTCTTCAGCGCGATGTCCAGGACGGTGGTGTCGCCGTCAACAGGCACGAGGGCCTTCGGGAGCGTGTCGGTGTAGGGGCGCAGACGGCGTCCGGCACCGGCTGCCAGTACGAGGCCAATCATGCTGTTTCTCCTTCGTCATGTACGGCAGGTGCTCCGGAGGACACCCAGAAGCGGATGGACTCCACGAGCACCACGAGCGCGATGACCGCCGCGAGGGCGGTGAGCGCCAGGGTGAAGTCTGTGTCTCGCGCGGCGAGGACGGCGGCGAACACCGTCACCACGAGCGTGCGGCCCTCGTGGCCGCCGATCACCCGCACGAGCCACTGCGGCGGCGCGCCGGAGCCGCCCTTGATGCGGTAGACCGTGTCGTAGTGATGGTAGGCGACCGCCGCGACGAGCCCGAAGGCCGCGGGCAGGGCCCCGGCCACGTCCGAGCGGGCCGCCAGGATCAGGACCGTGCAGTACTCGGCCACCCGGAAGAGCGGCGGCACCAGCCAGTCGAGGGGACCCATGAGCGGCCGGGCGACGGCCAGGCCCGACAGGACCGCGTACAGCGCGGCCGCGCCGATCACCAGGCCGCTGCCGACGGGCAGCGTGAGGGCGGCGGCGACGACCAGCAGGGCGCCGACGGCCGCGAGGACCGGAGCGCCGGGCATCCGCGGCGCCTTCGCCGCGATCAGCTGGGCGAGCGGGCCGCTGTCGGCGAGCTCGGCCAGGGCCCGGGCGGCGCGGTCGGAGCGGGTGGCGCGGCGGCTCAGGGAGCGCAGGACGCGGCCCGCGGTGGTGTAGCAGGCGGCGAAGGCGCAGCCGATGAGCAGCGCGTAGAAGACGATGCGGGGCGTGGTGACCGCGGTCAGCACGGCGATCATCGCCCAGCGCTCGCCGATCGGCAGCACGATCATGCGCCGCACCCACACCGTCCAGCCGACCGAGTCGAGCCTGTCGGAGAGGGCGGCGGTGGGGCTGGTGTTGGCCGTGGCGTCAGTGCCCACGACGTGCGCCTCGTTGAAGGAGAAGTCCACGACGTGGCGGCAGGTCTGGAGCACCATCGCGCCGAGCGCGAGCGCCCATACGTCGTCGCCGCCGCGAGCCGCGCCGAGCGCGAGGCCCGCGTAGTAGGCGTACTCCTTGGCCCGGTCGAACGTGGCGTCGAGCCAGGCGCCCATCGTCGAGTACTGGAGCGAGTAGCGGGCGAGCTGCCCGTCGGTGCAGTCCAGGACGAAGGAGAGGATCAGCAGCACCCCGGCCGCGACATAGCCGCCGCGCGTCCCGGTCGCCGCGCAGCCGGCCGCGATCAGGGCGGTGAGCAGCGAGGCGGTGGTGACCTGGTTGGGGGTGAGACCCCGGCGGGCGCACCAGCGGGCGAGGTAGCGGGAGTACGGGCTGATGCAGTGGGTGGTGAAGAACCCGTCGCGGGACTTGACGGCGTTGCGCAGGCGCACGGCCTCGTCGTCCACGGCCGCGACGGCCCGGCTCGCGGCGACCGCGGCCACCTCGTCGGCGGGGACGGTCGCGACCAGCGAGCCGAGCTCGGGGTGGTGCACCGCGAGGCCGTCGGCCTCGATGGCCGCGGCGATGTCGTCGGTGAGCACCGAGGTCGTACGCACCTGGGCGGCGGGCGCCGAGGTGCCACCGGACAGGACGCGGGTGAGCGCGGGGCGGGCCTCGGCCTGGACGGTGAGGGCGCCCGGCACCGAAGCGGCCGGGAAGCGCGGGTCGGTCAGGGCGAGGCGCAGCGCGTGGACGTGGCCGAGGAAGCGCGGGTCCACGAGGGCGACGCGCTCACCGGCCGGCACCGCGGCGAGCAGGCGGGGCAGGTCGTCGGGGAGGAAGGCGTTCTGCACGTCGAAACCCAGCGCGCGCAGATCGGGTCCGAGCTGCGATCCGGGCACCGGCGGACCGGTAAGGATGGCGGTCGACAGACGAATTCACTCCTTGCGACTGACATGGCGGAAGTCACGGCCCGGCCCGGCACGGGGGCGGGCGGCACGTCGGCAGAGGCTATCGGATGCCCGGAACCGGGAATTCACTGGCCGTTTACGCCCGATGAGGCCCGGGAGCGCCCGTTGCGGGGACGCCGCGATCATCATGGTCGATCAAGGGCGCAGCCCACAAACCGCGTTCGAACGCCGCCGCCGCACCCCAGGCGCGAACCCTGCGGCCCTGCCCACGAGTTGATCACCTCAACGCTCTGACCTGCAAGCATTTCCGCAGGTCAGAGCACATGACAACGGTGTTCACTCCCGTGTTGCACATACCCCCTCCCCGTAGTTCACTGGCCCCTCGTACAGAGACATCGGGACGGATCGGCGACGGATGGGGAGGGCCTTCATGGGGGCTGGGCACGACCACGGACACACACACGGCGGGCCGCCGCCGACCGGCACCGCGGCCGCCGCCTACCGCGGAAGGCTACGGATCGCGCTCGGCATCACACTGACCGTGATGGTCGTGGAGATCGTCGGCGGACTGCTCGCGGACTCCCTCGCGCTCGTCGCGGACGCGGCGCACATGGCGACGGACGGCCTCGGGCTCGCGATGGCGCTGCTCGCCATCCACTTCGCCAACCGCCCGGCCGGGGGCAACCGCACCTACGGCTACGCCCGGGCCGAGATCCTCGCCGCGCTCGCCAACTGTCTGCTGCTGCTCGGGGTGGGCGGCTACGTCCTGTTCGAGGCGGTGACGCGGTTCGTCGAGCCGGCCGACACCGCGGGCGGCACGGCCGTGGTCTTCGGCCTGATCGGCCTGGTCGCGAACTCGGTCTCCCTCTCGCTCCTCATGAAGGGGCAGCAGGACAGCCTCAATGTCCGCGGCGCCTTCCTGGAGGTGCTCTCGGACGCGCTCGGCTCGGCGGCCGTGGTGGTGGCCGGCCTAGTCATCCTGACCACGGGCTGGCAGGCGGCCGACCCGATCGCCTCGCTGGTGATCGGCCTGATGATCGTGCCGAGGACCGTCAAGCTGCTGCGCGAGACCCTCAACGTGCTCCTGGAGTCGGCACCCAAGGGCGTCGACATGGCGGAGGTGCGGGCGCACATCGTGGAGCTGCCGGGCGTGGAGGACGTACACGACCTGCACGCCTGGACCATCACGTCGGGGATGCCGGTGCTCTCGGCGCACGTGGTGGTCAGCCAGGAGGTGCTGGACAGCGTGGGGCACGAGAAGCTGCTGCACGAGCTGCAGGGGTGCCTGGGCGATCACTTCGACGTGGAGCACTGCACGTTCCAGTTGGAGCCCGGCGGCCACGCCGAGCACGAGGCCAGGCTCTGCCACTGAAACGCGCGGTTCCGGCGGCCCCGCGTGGGGCAGGACATGCGGATGCCGGTCAATGGCGGACACGCCGCTTTTGTACGGCAGACTGAGCAGCCGAGGACCGAAGCGAAGGATGGTTATGCCGAGCACATCAGCCACCACGGCGAACAACTCGTCGAACGGGACCACGGGCGGCACCGCACCAGAGATCATGCTCGAACTCGTCGACGAGAGCGGCAACACCATCGGAACCGCGGAGAAGCTCTCCGCACACCAGGCGCCCGGGCAACTGCACCGGGCGTTCTCCGTTTTCCTCTTCGACCCGGCGGGCCGGCTGCTCCTCCAGCAGCGGGCGCTCGGCAAGTACCACTCCCCCGGCGTCTGGTCCAACACCTGCTGCGGGCACCCCTACCCCGGCGAGTCCCCGTTCGCGGCGGCCGCCCGGCGCACCTACGAGGAGCTGGGCATCGCCCCCTCGCTGCTCGCCGAGGCGGGCACGGTGCGCTACAACCACCCGGACCCGGAGTCGGGCCTGGTGGAGCAGGAGTTCAACCACCTCTTCGTGGGCCTGGTGCAGTCACCCCTGCGGCCGGACCCGGAGGAGGTCGCCGAAACCGTGTTCGTGACGCCTCAGGAGCTCACCGAGCGCCATGCGCGCGACACGTTCTCGGCGTGGTTCATGACCGTGCTGGACGCGGCACGGCCCGCGGTCAAGGAGCTCACGGGGCCCGACGCGGGCTGGTGATCCCGGGCAGGGGGGCCAGCGGGAGTGCGGCCCAGACGATCTTTCCGCCGTTGGCGGTCTGCTCGACGTCGCACACCCCGCCGGCCTCCTCGGTGATCTCTCGGACCAGAAGCAGGCCCCGGCCGCCGGTCTGCGCGTAGTCGGCCTCCAGGGCCTTGGGCCGGTAGGGGTGGTTGTCCTCGACGGACACCCGGATCCACTCGGCGCCGATGGCGACCTCGACGGCGACCTGCGGCGAAAGCAGTGCCGCGTGTCTGACGGCGTTGGTGACCAGCTCCGAGACGATCAGGAGCAGGCCCTGGATGAGGTCCTCGTGGGCCGGTACGCCCTGGCGGCGCAGCAGGTCGCGCACCGCGTGCCGGGCCTGCGGCACCGAGGCGTCGACGGCGGGGGCGGTGAACCGCCACACGCCCTCGTACGACTGCTGCCGGGCCACCAGGGCCGCGGGTTCGGGCGGCAGGCTCCCGCGGATCTCCATGTTCCGGCACCACCTCGTGGCTCGACTGCGCTCTCGTCTGCTGAAGAGTGTCGGGAGTGCGTTGGTCCGGACCGGCCGACTGAACAGAAGTCAGCGTCTATCGGCGCTTTTTGATCCCCGATGACGGAGAAGGTCATCCCTCCGGCGGGTTCTGACCCTCGTCCGACCGCTTTGCCACGGCTTGCGGGGGTGTCGGAGACATCGGAGGGGTGCCTCTTCCACCCTCTCCCGGGGCCACCGCGTCACTCACGAGAGTGACGATTCTGCGTCCGCCCACTCCGATCGCGATCAGCCCGAGCCCGTCGAACAGCAGGGCCAGCGAGAAGAAACAGCCGATGACGTACCGGCTGTTGCTCGGCCAGTTCGCGAGCACCAGGATGCCCAGGAGCACGCCGAACGCGCCCTGCACCAGCGTCCAGCCGAACTGCGGGCCGCGCACCACCACGCTGCCCACCAGGCGGAAGACGCCGCCGGTCAGGAACAGCAGGGCGGCGAACATCGTGAGCGCCTCGGCACTGCCCTCGGGCCGCCGGATGATCACCACGCCCGCGGCGAGGTTCAGGGCGGCGACCACCACGGCGAGCCAGAAGAAGCCGGAGCCGCGCGACTGGATCGCGTGCGCCAGGCCGATCACGCCGCCGATCAACAGCAGCCAGCCGAAGAGCAGCATCGTGGTGAGGGTGGCGAACTCGGTGTAGCCGAGGCCCACCAGGCCGGCCGCCACCAGGATCGCCCCCAGCACGGCCAGCAGTCCGAAGCTGCGGCTGAGTTTCCTGCCCTCGCGTCCGACGTTCTGCTTGGATCCGGCCATCAGCGTCTCCTAGTCGATCCGCGTGCGACCCCCTTGTGATCATAGGTTTCAGCCGCCCGGATAGCATCCGGCGCATGCAGCCACAGCTGGAGCAGAGCCTCTCCGACGGCGTCGCCACCGTCGTGATCAGCAACCCCGCCAAGCGCAACGCGATGACCTCCGCGATGTGGCGGGCGCTCCCGGCGCTGCTCGAAACCCTGGCCGGCGATCCGGACGTGGGGGCCCTGGTGCTGACCGGCGCCGGCGACACGTTCTGCGCGGGGGCGGACATCTCCACGCTGCGCGAGCCCGGCGACGACCCGAGGGCCCTCGCGGTACGGGCCGAGGACGCTCTGGCGGCGTTTCCCAAGCCGACGCTGGCCGCGGTGCGCGGGCACTGCGTGGGCGGCGGCAGCCAGCTCGCGGCCGCCTGCGATCTGCGGTTCGCCGAAGAGGGCGCGCTGTTCGGGGTCACCCCGGCGAAGCTCGGCATCGTCTATCCGGCGTCGGCGACCCGACGACTCACCGCGCTCGTGGGGCCCGCGACCACCAAGTACCTTTTGTTCTCGGGGGAGTTGATCGACAGCGCCCGGGCGCTGCGCACCGGCCTGGTGGACGAGGTCCTCCCGGCGGGCGACCTGGACAAGCGGGTGGCGGAGTTCACCCGCGTCCTGGTGTCGCGCTCGCTGCTCACCCAGGCGGCGGCGAAGGAGTTCGCGGACGGCAGGACCGGCCGGGACGCGCACTGGGCCGCTCAGGAGCGCGGCTGCGGCGACACCGCGGAGGGCATCGCCGCCTTCCTGGAGCGCCGGTCCCCGCGCTTCACCTGGCACCCTCAGCCCTGAGGAACGCCCCTGGCCCTGAGGTGTTCGACCAGGTCGGCGGGCGCCTTGTGCGGCGAGCCCGCGTCGTAGGGCGGCTGCGGGTCGTACTCCATGAGGAGCTGCACGGACTCGGCGTGCCGGTCCCCGGCGATCTCGCCGAGCAGGGCGAGGCCCATGTCGATGCCGGAGGACACCCCGGCCGCGGTGACGTACTTGTGATCCATGACCACCCGCTCCGCCGTCGGGGTCGCGCCGAAGCCGCGCAGCTCGTCCAGGGCGAGCCAGTGCGAGGTGGCCCGGCGCCCGTTGAGCAGCCCGGCCGCGCCAAGGAGCAGCGAGCCCGTGCACACCGACGTCGTCCACGTGGTCATGACGTCCACGGTGCGCAGCCAGTCGAGGACCGGCCCGCCCTTCAGGTGCGGCCCGACGGCCTCGGGCGGCCCGCCCGGCACGACGACGATGTCCGGCCGGACGACCTCCGTCAGGGACTTCTCGGCGACCAGGCCCAGGCTCCCGCTGTCGTTGCGGACGGGGCCGGGCCGCTCGGCGACGAACACCGTCTCGGCGCCCGGGAGCCGGCTCAGCGTCTCGTACGGTCCGACCGCGTCCAGGGCGGTGAACCGGTCGTACAGCAGGATCGCGATCTGCATGGAGCGGGCTTCCTTCTGCGCTGGGGTATCGGTGGACGGTCAGGGGCGCTCGGTCCGGGGGAAGCGACCGGCGGCACGGAGCTCCTCGACCAGATGGGCCGGGGCCTTCTGCGGCGAGCCCGCGTCGTAGGGCGGCTGCGGGTCGTACTCGGTCAGGAGCTGTACGGCCTGGGCCCGCTCGTCGCCGGCGATCCTCCCGAGCAGGGTGAGACCCATGTCGATGCCGGAAGAGACACCGGCGGCCGTCACGTACTTGCCGTCGATGACGACCCGCTCGCCGGTGGGCCGTGCGCCCAAGCCGCGCAGCGCGTCCAGGGCGAGCCAGTGCGAGGTGGCGCGCCGGCCGTCGAGGAGCCCGGCCGCGGCGAGCAGTAGTGAGCCCGTACAGACCGACGTCGTCCACGTCGTCGCGGTGTCGGCCTCGCGCAGCCAGTCGAGGAGCGCCGGGTTGTCCATCTGCCCGGTCCCCCCGGGCCCGCCCGGCACCACCACGATGTCCGGCCGCCGCACCTCCCCGAGCGTCCGGTCGGCGACGAGGCCGAGGCTGCCCCGGTTGTCGTTGCGCACGGTCCCGGCCCGCTCCGCCACGAACACCGTCTCGGCGCCGGGCGTGCGGGCCAGGATCTCGTACGGTCCGACCGCGTCCAGCGCGGTGAACCGGTCGTACAGCAGGATCGCGATCTGCATGGGGGACCTCTCAAGGCTGGGCGGGGGCGGGGCGGAAGCGGCGGCGGTACTCGGCGGGGGCCGTGCCCAGCGTCTTGACGAAGGCGCGCCGCATCGCCTCGGGGGTGCCGTACCCGGCCGCACGGGAGACCTCCTGGATGCCGTCCGGGGTCTCCTCCAGGAGACGGCGGGCGTATTCGAGGCGGACGCGCTCGACATAGCGGCCGGGGGTGGTGCCGGTCTCGGCGTGGAAGGCGCGGGCGAAGTGGCGGGGCGAGAGGCTGGCCCGCTGGGCGAGGGCCTCCACCGAGAGGTCGCCGTCGGGGTGCTCGGCGATCCACTGCTGGAGCTCGCGCAGCGGCTCGCGGCGGGCCGTCTGCGCGGCGAGCTGGGCGCTGAACTGCGCCTGGTTCCCGGGCCTGCGCAGGAACACCACCATGGTGCGGGCGATGGTCAGGGCCACGTCCCGGCCGTGGTCCTCCTCCACCAGGGCGAGCGAGAGGTCGATGCCGGCGGTCACGCCGGCCGAGGTGGCAACGTTGCCATCCCGCACGAAGATCGGATCCGGCTCGACCTGCACGGCCGGATAGCGGTGCGCGAGGCGTTCGCACAGCGCCCAGTGCGTGGTGGCCCGGCGCCCGTCGAGCAGTCCGGCCTCGGCGAGCAGCAGCGAGCCGGTGCACACCGAGACGAGCCGCCGGGCGCGCGGGCCGTGCGCCCGCAGCCAGTTGACGAGGCGCGGGTCGGGCGTACTCGCCCCGTCGCCGCCGGGGACGAGCAGGATGTCGGCCGGAGCGGTGTCTGCGAGCGCGCAGTCGGCCATGAGCCGCAGCCCGCTGTGCGAGGTGACCGGCGCCCCGTCGAGCGAGGCGAAGCGCAGCTGGTAGGCGGCCGGGTCCCCGAGGATGCGGCATGCCGCGGCGAACACCTCGGCCGGTCCGGTCACATCGAGACTTTGGACCTCGTCGAAGAGGACGACCAGGACGGAGCGCTGCGTCATACGACCATCCTTGGGCCGGGACGCGATGGCCGCAATGACAAGAACCCCACCTTTCCTGCCATGCGCGCCGTCGGGCGCCCCGGCCACCGGGTCCCGCCCCACCTCTTCACTCCGTACCGACCAGTCGGTAACGTGCGGGGCATGAGCCCTCTCCCCCCGCGCGCCGGACGCCACTGCCACAGCCCCGTCAACTCGCTGCACGCCACCGTCTACTTCTCGCCCGACTTCACCGAGGAGCTGGCCCGACTCGGCATCGAGGACCGCGGCGCCGCCTACTTCGCCGGACGCGCGGCGGCGATGGGCGCCGTGGGCCCGGGTGTGGTGGCCGCCACCTTCTACAACTTCAGGCACGACCTCATCGCCCGGCACCTGCCCGCCGTGTGGGACACCGCCTCCCCCGAAACCGTCCTCGCCGCACGGCTGCGGGCCGTCGACACCACGCTGCGCCGGCTCCTCGGCGAGGAGGCCGTCGCCTCGGCCGAGATGGCCGAGGCCGCCCGGCTCGCGCTGCGCGCCACCGAGGGCTGCACCCGCCACGCCCGCCCCCTGTACGCGGCGCACGCCGACCTGCCCGTGCCCGAGCAGCCGCACCTCGCCTACTGGCACGCGGCGACGTTGCTGCGCGAGCACCGGGGCGACGGTCACCTCACCGCGCTGCTCGACCTGGGACTCGACCCGCTGGAGGCACTCGTCAGCCACACCGCGACCGGCAAGGGCATGTCCCCCCGCTGGGTCATCGCCACCCGAGGCTGGGAGCGCCAGGACCTGGACGCGGCCGCGGGACGGCTGCGCGAGCGCGGACTCCTGGACGCGGCGGGCGGGTTGACCGCGGCGGGCGTGGAGCTGCGCGCCGAGCTGGAGGACCGCACCGACCGCCTCGACCTCGCCCCCTACGAACTCCTCGGCGAGCGGGACGTGGCGCGGCTCACCGAACTCGCCAAGGGCTTCACCGTGGCGGCGGCCCTGGCAGGCGGCTTCCCGGCCGATCTCGTCGGCAAGGGCTGACCGCTTCGGCACGAGCCGATTCAGCCGTCGAGAGCCGGTCCCGTCGGCAAGGGCTGATCGTCGATTGCCGGTGCCGCCTGCCACAATGGCGCCCCAGGCTCAGCGAGAAGGCGGTACGGCAACGTGACGACGTCCATCGAAGGCAGGATCGCCGAGGAACTCGGCGTACGGGAGCGGCAGGTGAAGGCCGCCGTCGAGCTGCTCGACGGCGGGTCCACCGTCCCGTTCATCGCGCGCTACCGCAAGGAAGCGACCGAGATGCTGGACGACGCCCAGCTGCGCACCCTTGAGGAGCGGCTGCGCTATCTGCGCGAACTGGAGGACCGGCGCACCGCGATCGTCGAGTCCGTACGGGAGCAGGGCAAGCTCACCGAGGCCCTGGAGGCGCAGATCCGGGGCGCCGACACCAAGGCCCGCCTGGAGGACATCTACCTCCCGTTCAAGCCGAAGCGGCGCACCAAGGCGCAGATCGCCCGCGAGGCCGGCCTCGAACCGCTCGCCGACGGCCTGCTCACCGACCCGTCGGTGGACCCGCTCGCCGCGGCGGCCGCGTTCGTGGACGCGGACAAGGGCGTCGCCGATGCGGCGGCCGCACTGGAGGGGGCCCGCTCCATCCTCGCCGAGCGCTTCTCCGAGGACGCCGACCTGACCGGCGAGCTGCGCGAGCGCATGTGGACGAAGGGCCGCCTCGCGGCGAAGGTCCGCGAGGGCAAGGAGGAGGCGGGCGCCAAGTTCGCCGACTACTTCGACTTCACCGAGCCCTTCACCGCGCTCCCCTCGCACCGGGTGCTCGCGATGCTGCGCGGCGAGAAGGAGGAGGTCCTCGACCTCGTCCTGGAGCCCGAGGAGCCGTCGGCCGAGCCCGGCCCCTCGACGTACGAGAACATGGTGGCGCGCCGCTTCGGCGTGGCCGACCGGGGGCGCCCCGGCGACAAGTGGCTTGCCGACACGGTGCGTTGGGCCTGGCGCACGCGCATCCTGGTGCACCTCGGCATCGACCTGCGGCTGCGCCTGCGCACGGCCGCCGAGGACGAGGCGGTGCGCGTCTTCGCCTCCAACCTGCGCGACCTGCTGCTCGCCGCCCCCGCCGGCACCCGCGCCACGCTCGGCCTCGACCCCGGTTTCCGCACGGGCGTCAAGGTGGCCGTCGTCGACGCGACCGGCAAGGCCGTGGCCACCGATGTGATCCACCCGCACGTCCCGGCGAACAAGTGGGACCAGGCGCTGGCGAAGCTGGCCGGTCTCTGCCGGGAGCACACGGTCGAGCTGATCGCCATCGGCAACGGCACCGCGTCGCGCGAGACCGACAAGCTCGCCGGTGAACTCATCGCCCAGCACCCGGAGTTGAACCTCGCGAAGGTGATGGTGTCGGAGGCCGGCGCCTCGGTCTACTCGGCCTCGGCGTTCGCCTCCCAGGAGTTCCCGGACATGGACGTGTCGCTGCGCGGCGCGGTCTCCATCGCCCGCCGTCTGCAGGACCCGCTCGCCGAACTGGTGAAGATCGACCCGAAGTCCATCGGGGTCGGCCAGTACCAGCACGACCTGTCCGAGGTGAAGCTGTCGCGCTCGCTCGACGCGGTGGTCGAGGACTGCGTGAACGGCGTGGGCGTGGACGTCAACACCGCATCGGCGCCGCTGCTTTCCCGCGTCTCCGGCATCGGCTCGGGCCTGGCCGAGAACATCGTGGCGCACCGCGACACGAACGGCCCCTTCCGCTCGCGCCGGGCCCTGAAGGACGTGGCGCGGCTCGGCCCGAAGGCCTACGAGCAGTGCGCGGGCTTCCTGCGCATCCGCGACGGCGAGGACCCGCTCGACGCGTCCAGCGTGCACCCCGAGGCGTACCCGGTGGTCCGGCGGATGGTGAAGACGGCGGGCAGCGAGGTCGCGTCCCTCATCGGCAACACGGGGGTGCTGCGCTCGCTGCGGCCGGACGACTTCGTGGACGAGACGTTCGGTCTGCCCACGGTCACCGACATCCTGCGCGAGCTGGAGAAGCCGGGCCGCGACCCGCGCCCGGCATTCAAGACGGCCACCTTCAAGGACGGCGTCGAGAAGATCGGCGACCTGGCCTCCGGAATGGTCCTCGAAGGCGTGGTCACCAATGTGGCGGCGTTCGGCGCGTTCATCGACATCGGCGTGCACCAGGACGGGCTCGCGCATGTCTCCGCGCTGTCGAAGACGTTCGTGAAGGACCCCCGGGACGTGGTGAAGCCGGGCGACATCGTGAAGGTGAAGGTCCTCGACGTCGATGTGCCGCGCAAGCGGATCTCGCTGACGCTGCGGCTCGACGACGACGCGTCCGCGCCGGGCGGCGGCGCGCCGAGGCGGGAGCGCGGCCAGGGCCAAGGCCAGGGGCAGGGCAACCGGCCGCCGCAGCAGCGCCAGGGCCAGGGCCAGCAGCGCCGGGGCGGCGCCGGCGAGGCCCGCGGCGGCAGCCGTCAGAGCGGCGGTCAGGGCCGCACCTCGGCCCCGGCTCCCGCCAACAGCGCGATGGCCGACGCCCTGCGCAAGGCGGGCCTGGTCGACCCGAAGGGCCGCGGCGGCCGCTGAGCCGGACAGCGATACGGGGCCGGGCTTACGTCAACTGTCGTACACCTGGCTCCGATTGACGGCGGGTCAGCCCTCCAGGGCGGTCGGGCCCGCCGTGACCGGCTCGGCGTTTCGGCGGGTCTTGGCCCAGCCGGTGCGGCCGCGCAGGCTGCGGACGAAGCCGCGCGCCGAGACCACGAACAGGTGGTACGCGTACAGCCACAGCGCGAAGCCCCACAGCACACCGGTGATGCGCGAGGCCTCCGGCGCGTGGTCGCGCCGGTACACCGGTCCCCACAGCACGAACGGGCCGATGGAGAGCGCCGCGAGCACCAGGGTGAGCGGCCAGGTCGCGAGCGAGCCGAGGCCGCCGAGCACCAGCATCCAGGCGCACAGCACGAGGGTGAGCAGGTGCGCGACCGGCTGGAAGAACGTGTACAGCGTCTCCAGGACACCGGCTCCGCTGTACTGGCGCGAGGAGAGGATGCGGGCGGCGTAACGCACGCACTGGAGGTTGCCCTGCGCCCAGCGGGTGCGCTGGGTGAGCAGCCGGCGGGCGTGTGGCAGGCCCTCCTGGGAGACCCAGGTGTCGGCGACGTGCGTGACGCGGTATCCGGCGAGGATCATCTGCAGGCCGAGCTCGTAGTCCTCCAGGAGCGCCCCGCGCTGCCAGGGGCGCCGCTCGGCGGCGGCGATCCGGTCGAGCGCCGAGAGCCGGGTGAACTGGCCGTTGCCCCCCAGCCCGACCGAGCCGGTCCGGGCGCGCAACAGCTGCATGCCCGCGTTGGACACGGCGAACTCCATGTCCTGGACGCGCACGAGGAGCCGGGCCGGCGCGTTGGCGACGCGGCCCCGGCCGGGCAGCGGGCGCTTGTCGTCGACATTGCGCATCCGCACGCCCACCTGCACCCCTCCGACCTCCGGGTCGGCGAACGCCGCGGGGCCCGAGACGAGTTCGAGCGCGCAGGGGTCGAGCCGCCCGTCCGCGTCGACGACACAGACGACGACCCGCTCCCGGTCCGCCCCGGCCGGCAGGAAGTCCCCGAGCTGCTCGTAGGCGGCGTTCAGTGCGTCGCCCTTCCCGGTGCGCGCGTCGGGCCGCACCCGGCGGACGAGGTGAATCCGCCGGTCGTCGTCGGCGAGCGCGGCCACGATGAGCCCGGTCCCGTCGTCGCTGTCGTCGTCGACGACCCAGACGTGTGCCGCGGGAAAGTCCGCGCGCAGCTGCCGCACGGTGTCGCCGACCACCGCCTCCTCGTCCCGGCAGGGCACGAAGAAGTGCCACGCGAACGCTCCGGCGTCCCCGGCTTCGGTCTCCTGCCGACGCAGATAGGCGTGCCGGGCCCCGGCCCAGTAGAGCAGGAAGCACCCGAGGAGGAAGAAGGGGAAGAGGAAGAGCAGCAGGCTGTTGGGCACGGGAGTCCTTGGTGATCGTGAGCCGGGCGGAAGACGCTTTCGGGGCGGGGAGTTCGGGGGCACCCGGGCGCGGGGGACTGCGCGACCGGCCGCGTACGGCCGGCGGCAGCGGAGCGGCCGGGCCACCACGCGCAGGGTGGCCGCGCTACTGGGCCCCGACGCACACCCCGCCCCCGCGCCGCGCCCCGAGCTCGGTCAGCAGCGCCACGACCCGCCGCGAAGCGAGTCCGTCGCCGAACGGGCTGGGGAGGGCGGCGAGGCGGGCGCGGCCGGCCGGGCTCTCGGCCAGGCGGCGACGCGCGGCCTGCCGCAACTCCGCTCCGGGGCGGACGAGTTCGGCGAAGTCGGGCATCGCCTCCGGACGCTCCGTGGAGTTGCGTACGACCACGAGCGGCCGGCCCAGGACCGTGACCTCCTCCTGCACACCCCCCGAATCGGACACCAGCAGCGCCGCATGCCGGGCAACGGCGAGGAACGTGCGGTAGCCCAACGGCTCGGTGACGAGAAGGGGTTCGAGAAGAGCGTCGAGCCCCGCCGCCGAGATGCGGCCGCGGGTGCGCGGGTGCAGCGGCAGCACCACCGGCAACTCGCCCGCCAGTGAACCGAGTTCGGTGAGTACGGCCCGCAGCACCGTCGGATCGTCCGTGTTCTCCGGCCGGTGGACGGTCGCCAGGACGTATCCGTCACTGGCCACTCCGATTCGTGCCAGCTCCGCGAACTGCTGCGCATGGGAAGGCAGTTGTCCGCGTACCGCCTCCACGACCGTGTTCCCGGTGACCTCGATCCGCCCCGCCGGAATGCCCTCGGCCAGGAGGTTGTCCCGGTTGGCCGGCGTCGCCGCGCACAGTACGTCCGCGAGCCGGTCGATGAGCACCCGGTTGTGCTCCTCGGGCATGTTCCGGTCG
The DNA here is from genome assembly GCF_014650455.1 of Streptomyces xanthochromogenes. Lineage (GTDB taxonomy): Bacteria > Actinomycetota > Actinomycetes > Streptomycetales > Streptomycetaceae > Streptomyces > Streptomyces xanthochromogenes. The sequence goes on from NZ_BMUZ01000006.1 coordinate 101,679, forward strand.
TGGCTGCGCAGCCCCGCCTCGACATGGACGAGCGGGATGCCGCGTGCGTTGGCGGCGAGCGCACCGGAGAGCGCCGCGTTGGTGTCGCCCTGGACGACGACCGCGCGCGGCGGCTCGGCCGTGAACAACGCGTCCAGCTGGCCCAGGGCCGCCGAGATCTGGACCGCCCGGGGGCGCCCGCCGATGCCCGTGAGGTAGGTCGGCTCAGGTATGGCGAGGTCGGCGAGGAAGCGGCCGGAGAGCTCCTCGTCGTAGTGCTGCCCGGTGTGCACGACGTGCGCGGCGGGCCCCAGGAGGCGGATCACCTCGGTCAGCTTGACCAGCTCGGGGCGGGTGCCGAGGACGACGGCGATGCTGCGGGGCGGCAGGGCGGGCACGGAAACTCCAGGAACGGACCGGCGGGGACGTCCACGAGAGTGGCCGGTGTCCGTTGCGCGCCCGGATGGCTTTCGGTTGCCCGACGGTTGCGAAGCCGCCAACCGGATAACCCGGGCCTTTCGGCCCTGCCGCGGCCGGGACCTTCGCCCTCGGCCGCCTGCGTCGCGCCCGCGCCCTCTTCGAGAGCGGTCTCAGGCGCCCTGGTCGCCCCGGTACCGATAGCCGAGCCCCCGCACCGCCTCCAGCGGATCGGACTCCAGGGTCCCCGCCGCCTGCTGGAGCTTGCGCCGCACCCGCAGCACCGCGAATTTGACCCGCTCGCGGCCGATGCCCTGGGGGTCGTCCCAGACCTGGTCGAGCAGCTGGTCGGTGGTGACGACCCGGCCGCGGTTGCGGACCAGCACCTGGAGCAGCCGGTACTCGATGTCGCTGAGCCGCACCTCCTCCCCGCGCCAGACCGCGGAGCGCCGCTCCGGCACCAGGCGCAGCGCCTCGTCGTGGGCCGCCCCGGCCCAGCGGGCGGGCGAGGCGCGGCGCAAGAGGGCCTCGACGCGGGCGAGCAGTTCCTCGTTGCCGAACGGCTTGGGCAGATAGTCGTCGGCCCCGGCCCGCAGCCCGCGCACCCGGTCGCCCTCGTCGCCGCGGGCGGTGAGCAGCAGCACGGGCAGGTCGGTCATGTCGCGGGTGCGCTCCAGGACCTGCCAGCCGTCGAGTTCCGGCAGGCCCACGTCCAGCACCATGAGGTCGGGGCCGTCCGCGAAGAGCCTGCGCAGCGCCTCGCGGCCGTCGGCGGCGGGCACGACCTCGTATCCGGCCCGGGTGAACAGGATGCGCAACGCCAGCGCCACGTCGGTGTCGTCCTCGACGACCAGGATGCGCGTCACCGCCCGGCCCCCACGGCGGGCGGCCCCGCCACGGGCAGCCGGATGCCGAACACCGCTCCCCCGCCCTCGGCGTCCGAGACGGTGAGTTCGCCGCCGTGCCGGCGCACGATCTCGCGGCTGATGGTGAGCCCGAGCCCGGTGCCGGGGAAACCCCCGGTCTCGGCGTTGGGGGCGCGTACGAACCCGGAGAAGATCTCCTCGCGGTACTGCTCGGGCACGCCGATCCCGGTGTCGGCCACGTCGATGTGCCACTGGTCGCCGTGCGGGGCCGCCTCGATGTCGATGCGCCCGCCGGGCGGGGTGAACTTGGCAGCATTCTCAAGGAGGTTGGCGAGTACGTGCGCCAGGCGGTGCTCGTCGCCGTGCAGCAGCGGGCCCTCGGAACAGCGCAGCACCACGAACACCCCGGCCCCCGCGGTGGTGGACATCCGGTCGAGCACGGCGTGCTGGACCATGCGTGCGACGTCCACCCGGCCGAACTCCATCCTCAGCTGCGGGGAGCGCAGCCGGGCCGTGTCCATGAGCGTGGTCATGACGCCCTCCATCCGGGTGGCGTTCCGCCTGATCGCGGCGAGGAGGGTGCGCTGGTCGTGGTCGAGCGGGCCGGACGCCGGGTCGGCGAGGAGCTCGCAGAAGCTGAGGATCGAGGTCAGCGGGGTGCGCAGGCTGTGCGAGGCGAGGGCGAGGAACGCGTTGCGCTGTCCGGCGAGCTCGGCGAGGGCGGCGTTGTCCCGCTCCAGCGCGTGCTCGCGGCGCTTGTCCTCGGTGATGTCCTCGGCCGTCCACAGCGATCCGAAGGGCACGCCCTCGGCGTCGTACAGCGGCTCCACGTCGCGCCGGATCACCCGGCCGTCGGCGAGCTCGATCTCGGCGGCCCGGTGGATGTGCCGGGCCGCGATCGCGTGGGTGGTGTCGACGACCCAGGTGGGCCGCTCGGCGAAGGTGTCGCACACCGCGTCGACGACCGGTCCGAGCGGGGCGCCCGGGGTGGTCGCGACGCGGCCCGCGAGGGCGAACATCTCGGTGAAACGCCGGTTGACGGCGATCACGACGTCGTCGCCGCCTTGAACGATGGCCGCCCTGGGCAGTGCTTCCAGGACGGCCTGCAGTCGGTCGCGGTGCACCCGACCACCGTACGCTCGGGCCACCGCACATCGCGGTCGCGGACGCGCGCGTCCGCGGTGCGGTGACCCGGGCGGAGTCGGTCCGGTGAGCCGAGCACGGTCGGCGGGGCGCCCCGGGCGGAGTCAGTGCTCGGTGACCTTTCCGTCCGCGACTTCCAGCCGCCGGGACGTGTGGACGGCGTCGAGCATCCGCCGGTCGTGGGTGACCAGGAGCAGGGTGCCGGTGTACGAGTCGAGCGCGGACTCCAGCTGCTCGATGGCGGGCAGGTCCAGGTGGTTGGTCGGCTCGTCGAGAACGAGGAGGTTCACACCCCGGCCCTGGAGCAGCGCGAGGGCGGCCCGGGTGCGCTCACCGGGCGAGAGCGAACCGGCCGGACGCAGCACGTGGTGCGCCTTGAGCCCGAACTTGGCGAGCAGGGTCCGCACCTCGGCGGGCTCCGTGTCGGGGACGGCCGCGCAGAACGCGTCGAGCAGCGACTCCTCCCCCAGGAACAGGCCGCGCGCCTGGTCGACCTCGCCGACGACGACACCGGAGCCGAGCGCGCCCTGCCCCGCGTCCAGCGGCAGCCGCCCCAGGAGTGCGGCGAGCAGGGTGGACTTGCCCGCACCGTTGGCACCGGTGATGGCGACGCGGTCGGCCCAGTCGATCTGCAGCGACACGGGTCCGAAGGTGAAGCCCTCGCGGTGCACCTCGGCGCCGTTCAGCGTCGCGACGACCGCGCCCGAGCGGGGCGCGGCGGCGATCTCCATGCGCAGCTCCCACTCCTTGCGGGGCTCGTCCACCACGTCGAGGCGTTCGATCATGCGCTGGGTCTGGCGGGCCTTGGAGGCCTGCTTCTCGCTGGCTTCGCTGCGGAACTTCTTTCCGAGCTTGTCGCTGTCGGTGGCCTTGCGGCGGGCGTTCTTGACGCCCTTGTCCATCCAGGAGCGCTGCATCTGGGCACGGCCCTCCAGAGCGGAGCGCTTGTCGGCGTACTCCTCGAAGTCCTCGCGGGCGTGCCGGCGGGCGGTGGCGCGCTCTTCGAGATACGCCTCGTAGCCACCGCCGTACAGGTTGATCTGCTGCTGGGCCAGGTCGAGTTCGAGCACCTTGGTGACGGTACGGGCGAGGAACTCGCGGTCGTGGCTGACGACGACGGTGCCGGCCCGCAGCCCCTTCACGAACGCTTCGAGCCGCTCCAGACCGTCCAGGTCGAGGTCGTTGGTCGGCTCGTCCAGGAGGAAGACGTCGTAGCGGGACAGGAGCAGCGAGGCGAGGCCCGCGCGGGCGGCCTGGCCGCCGGAGAGCGCGGTCATCGGCTGGTCGAGGCCGGTGGTCAGACCGAGGGAGGCCGCGACCTCCTCGGCGCGCTCGTCGAGGTCGGCGCCGCCCAGCGCGAGCCAGCGCTCCAGGCTGTCGGCGTAGGCGTCGTCCGCGCCGGGAGCCCCGTCGACCAGGGCCTGGGTGGCGGCGTCCATCGTCTCCTGGGCGGCGGCGACACCGGTGCGGCGCGCGAGGAAGGCGCGGATCGTCTCCCCCGGGCGCCGGTCGGGCTCCTGCGGGAGATGGCCGACGCTCGCGCCGGGCGGGGAGAGCCGCAGCTCGCCCTCTTCGGGGGTGTCCAGCCCGGCGAGCAGACGCAGCAGGGAGGACTTGCCCGCGCCGTTGGGTCCGACGAGGCCGATGACGTCGCCGGGGGCGACCACCAGGTCGAGCCCGGCGAACAGGGTGCGGTCGCCGTGGCCGGCGGCGAGGTCCTTGGCGACGAGAGTTGCAGTCATGAGGTGTCCGATCCTAAGCCGTCGTCCGGGCCTGCCCGATTCCGGCCGCCCGTGCCGCCCGACAGTGCCGCGCATCACGCTCGCGTCGGCCGGAACCGCACGCGATCCGCCGGACGCGATGCGAGACTCCCCAAGTAACCGGCCCTGCCCCGCCCTGGAGGTTTCCGCACCATGAGCACTGCCGCGTCGCCCCGCTGGCTCTTCGCCGGGGAGCCGCGCCCCGGCGCACCCCGGCTGTACTGCTTCGCGCACGGGGGCGGTTCGGCCACGGAGTACCTGCGCTGGGCGCGGGACATGCCGGGCGCCGAGTTGCACGCCGTCCAGCTGCCGGGCCGCGGCTCGCGCTACAACGAGCCGATGTTCGCCTCGATGGACGCCCTGGTGGCCGCGTTCCTCGACGAGGTGTCGCCCGGTCCGGGGCCGTTCGCCTTCTTCGGGCACAGCCTCGGCTCGCTCATCGCGTACGAGATCACCCGTGCCCTGCGTGACGCTGGCCGGCCGCTGCCGTACCGGCTGGTCCTGTCGGGCTACCCGGCCCCGCACCACCGCCACGAACGGGTCGCCGACCCCCTGCACCACCTGCCCGACGACGAGCTCATCGACCGGGTCGCGCGGCTCCACGGCGGCATCCCGCAGGAGGTCCTCGACTCGAAGGAGCTGCGGGAGCTGGTCGTCGGCGCGCTCCGGGACGACTACCGCGTCCTGGAGACGTACGCCTGGCGCGAGGCGGAACCGCTGCCCGTGCCGATCACCGTGTTCGGCGGCAGCGCGGACCATGCGCGTGCGGAGCTCGACGCATGGCAGCAACACACCACGGCTGATGTGACGGTACGTCAATTTCCGGGCGGGCACTTCTACTTGCGCGAAGACCCCGCCCCGGTGCTGCGGGAGCTGGCGGAGGCCGTGGCACGGTCCACGTCCTCCGCCGCTCCCCGCCCGGCCCGCTGAGCGGGCCGGGCGCGGCCGAGTCAGCGGCGGGTGTCCCCGGGCATCCGCTGCGTCATGCGCGGCACCGCAACGCCCTCGGGTGACGCCGGGCGGCCGCCGAGCCGCGCAGGCGTCCCGGCCGTCGCCTGCGCGAACGCCCTGGCGCCGCCGACGAACGGCACCCTGGCCGCCGTCCGCGCCAGGTCCACGGTCAGGGTCGGCGTGCTCGCCGCCGGCTCGATGAGCCCGTTGTCGGTGCCCGCCACGATCAGCGCGAGCCGGTGTCCGGCCGGTACGACGTGGTCGGTGGCGGCCAGGTCGAGCGTGATCGTGTACGGCTTGCCCGGGGTCAGCGCCACACCCTTGGTGGCGGAGGCGTAGTGGCCGAGGTCGGCCCAGCCGCGGCTGAACACGGTGGCTCCCACGTCGGCCCTGTCGGCGGAGGTGGTGAGGTAGCAGGAGCTGTCACCGGCCGTGCTCGCGCCCCAGCAGGTGCGGTCGCTGCCGGTGAGGATGCCTTCGCCGTTCCCCGAGTAGTTGCGGATCGTGTCGGGCCCGAGGTCCACGAGGACCGCCGAGAGATGGGCGCCGGCGGTGGTGGGCGTCGCGGTGACGGTCACCCTGGAAGAGCCCGACACGCGCAGGTCCTTGGCCAGCGGCCGGGTGACGAACCCGGCCTTCTCGGGCGTGTACTTGTCGATCGCTGCGGCCCAACTCGTCTCGTCCAGCGCCGGGTTGTCGGTGAACGTGGCGGTGGAGCGGGCGGGAGCGGACTTCAGCGAAAGACCCCCGACACCTGCCACGGGCCCGCTCACCGGGTGCACCTCGGTCGGGGCGGTGCCGGCCGGCGGCCACACGCGGTCGGTGCTCCACTGGTCGGGATGGCGCTCGATGTCGGCCATCGGCTGCCGCTCGATGCCGTTGTCGTAGCCGAGGAGGTAGTGGTCGAACCACTGGTGCAGGGTGTCCACCCAGGCGCCGCGCCGGTAGTCGAACGGGTCGACGTGGCCGGTCTGGGACAGCCAGATCTTGCGCTCGACGCCGTTCTTGGCGAGCGCGTCCCACCACTGGCCGAAGTTCTTCGTCCGGACGTTGAGGTCCTGCATGCCATGCACGACGAACACACTGGCCTTCACCTTGTGGGCGTCGAGCACATAGTCCCGGGCGGTCCAGAACTTCGTCCAGTCGCCGCTGCGCGGTGCTCCGTCGACGAGCTTCTGCTGCGCCGCGGCACAGCGGCCCTGCGCGTCCGGGCTGTCGACGTATCCGGCCAGGTCGGCCGGGCCGCCGTCGTAGAGGGCCGCGCCCTTGGCGAAGTAGTAGTCGTACCAGGACGAGATCGAGCTGATCGGCACGATGGTCTTCAGGCCCTCGACACCGGTGGCGGCGACGCCGTTGGCGATGGTGCCGTCCCAGCTCTTGCCGATCATGCCGGTGCGGCCGTTGCTCCACCCGGCGCCGGCGCGCTGGTTCCCGGTGCGCGTCGTATAGCCGCGGGCCCGGCCGTTCAGCCAGTCCACGACCGCCTTGGCGGAGAGCACGTCGGACGGGCCGCCGACGTCGACGCAGCCGTCCGAGCGGTTGGTTCCGGCCAGGTCCACACCGACCACCGCGTAGCCGCGCGGCACGAAGTAGTTGTCGTAATACAGGGGCATCTGCACGACGTTCCCGGCCGCGTCGTACGTCTTGAGCTGGCCCTCGTTGCCGCGTCCGCAGCAGGAGTAGTACGGGCTCGCGTCCATGATGACCGGAACCTTGCGGCCCTGCTGTGCGGGCTCGCGGGGCCGGACGATGTCGACGGCGACCCGGTCGTTCCTGCCGTCCCCGTCGCCGTCGAGCCCGGTGTCGACCCAGACGGCCTCGCGGACGGCGTTCTCGTACGAATAGACCGGCAGGCTCTCCTTGGCACGGGCCGCCTGGGCACCTCCCGGAGCCAGGAGCACCGCCGCCAGGGCGGCCACGGCCGCGAGGACGAGTATTCGGAGAGATCTTGACCTGTGGCGGTTGGCCCGCGCGCGTATCGGCATGGCCGGAAGGTACTCCGGTCAACTCCCGCGCAAAAGAGGGCAGTCGAAGGCGTGAAGTGGACGAAGGGTCACACATCAACGTGTCGGCCGAATGGCGATCGTGTGACAGGAGGAGCCATGGACATGACCGGGGCGGGAAGGGCTGAATAGGCTCCGAAGAGATCGTTCACCATCGTGCACCCCACGACGACACTGACGACTTGGAGCTTTTGTGCACCGCAAAATCATCGCCCCGAGCGTGCTCGCCGCCTCCCTGCTGCTGGTGATCCCGGCGTCGGCCGCGGACTTCACTCCGGGCGCCCCGGGCATCGGCGACCCCTACTACCCGGCCAGCGGCAACGGCGGTTACGACGTCTCGCACTACGACCTCAAGCTCAGGTACCAGCCGAAGACGGACCTGCTGGAGGGCACGGCCACGCTGCTCGCCACCACCCAGCAGGACCTGTCCCGCTTCAACCTGGACTTCGGCCTCGCCGTCAGCGAGGTGCGGGTGAACGGCACCAAGGCCACGTTCGCGAAGTCCGGCAGCCACGAGTTGGAGATCACTCCGGCGACGCCGCTGCCCAAGGGCCGCTCCATCACCGTGGTCGTGAAGTACGCGGGCAAGCCCTCCGAGCTGAAGGTCGACGGCTGGACGGCGTGGGCGCGCACCCCGGACGGCGGAGTGGCCGCCCAGGAGCCGGACTCGGCCGTGTGGTGGTTCCCCTCCAACGACCACCCGCTCGACAAGGCCAGCTACGACGTGTCGGTGAAGGTGCCCGACGGCACCCAGGCGATCAGCAACGGCGTTCTGCAGAGCCAGAGTTCGAAGCTCGGCTGGACCACGTACAACTGGCGTTCCAACAAGCCGCAGGCCTCCTATCTGACGACGCTCGCGGTGGGCAAGTTCGACATCACCACCGACAGGACGGCGAGCGGCCTGCCGGTCCTCAACGCCTACAGCAAGGACCTGGGCGACAACGACGGGGCGGCGCGCGCCAGCATCGAGCGCACCAAGGACGTCGCCGAGTGGCTTGAGAGCGTGTTCGGCAAGTACCCCTTCAACGCGGTCGGCGGCTACGTCCCGAACGTCACCAGCCACTTCGCGCTGGAGACCCAGACGCGCCCCTTCTACAGCCCCGCCCAGTTCGCGGGCGGCGCCAACGTGTCCGTGGTCGTCCACGAGTTGGCGCACCAGTGGTACGGCGACAGCGTCTCGGTCAAGGGCTGGAAGGACATCTGGGACAACGAGGGCTTCGCGTCCTACGCCCAGTGGCTCTGGTCGGAGAAGGAGGGCGACGGCACCGCGCAGGAGCTGGCGGACTGGGTGTACGCGCAGCACCCCGCCGACGACCCGTTCTGGAAGGTCAAGCCGGGCGACCCGGGCCCGGACAACCAGTTCGACGGTGCCGTCTACGACCGGGGCGCCCTCGCCATCCAGGCGCTGCGCAACACGGTCGGCGACGCGTCCTTCTTCAAGATCCTCAAGGGCTGGCCGGCCGAGCACGCCTATGGCAACGCGGCCGTCGGCGACTTCGTGAAGTATGCCGAGAAGGTCTCGGGCAAGCCGCTCGCGGAGCTCTTCGACACCTGGCTCTTCCAGCCGTCGAAGCCGTCCGGCTCCGCCGCTCTCAAGGCCGGGTTCGGCGCGCGGGCCGGCGTCGCGGCCTCCCCGTCGGCCAAGGCCGTCAACCCGGCGAAGCCGGTGGAGCCGAAGTCCTGGAAGAAGATCGTCGAGTCGCACTCGGCCCACGCCGGGCACTGACGCATCAGGGTGGACAACGGCAGGGCGGGTCCCGGCGGGTGAACTCCCGCCGGGACCCGCCCTGCCCGGTGGGAGCGCTCTCTCCACGGGCACCCGAACAGCCGATACGCTGCCGGGCGACGCAGTCCGCACAGGGGCCGCCCGCGGTCCGCCCATGAGGAGAGCCCGCCTTGACCGAGCAGTACTTCGGGACGCGACCCACCCTCGAAGCCGTCGCGGCACGCGCCGGTGTCTCCCGGGCCACCGCTTCCCGGGTCGTCAATGGCGGTACCGGGGTGCGCCCGCCGCTGGTCGACAAGGTGCGTCAAGCGGTCGAGGAACTGGGCTACGTGCCCAACCCCGCGGCCCGTTCACTGGTCACCCGGCGCACGGGAGCGGTCGCCGTGGTCGTCGCCGAGCCGGAGACCCGGTTCTTCTCCGACCCCTTCTTCTCGCAGCAGATCCGCGGCATCAGCAAGGAACTGTCCGCCCACGACGTCCAGTTGGTGCTGTTGCTCGTCGAGGGCCCGGACGACTACGGAAGGATCTCCCGCTATCTGACGGGTGGTCATGTCGACGGGGCACTCGCCTTCTCGCTGCACGACGACGACCCGCTGCCCGGGATCACCCGCGGCGCGGGCATGCTGACGGTCTTCGGCGGCCGGCCGGGCTTCCCCGCCGCCGTTCCCTACGTCGACGCCGACAACCGGGGCGGTGCGCGCGAGGCCGTGCGCCATCTGCAATCGCTCGGCCGTCGGCGGATCGCGCACATCGCGGGCCCGCTGGACCAGACGGCTTCCACCGACCGGCTCGCCGGCTACCGCGACATGCTCCCGGAGGCCGATCCCGCCCTGGTGGCGGAGGGCGCGTTCACCACGGCCAGCGGAGCGCGGGCCATGGCCGAACTCCTTGACAGGCGCCCCGAGTTGGACGCCGTGTTCGCCGCCAACGACCTGATGGCGTCGGGTGCGCTGCGGGTGCTGCGCGAGCACGGCCGCCGGGTGCCCGAGGACGTCGCGCTGGTGGGCTTCGACGACATGGTCTCGATCGCCGAGGCGACCGACCCCCCGCTGACGACCGTGCGCCAGGAGATCGAGGAGATGGGCCGCCTCATGGCCCGCCTGTTGCTGCGCGGCCTCGACCAGGGCGTATCCGGTCCGGCCGCCCCCTCCTCGGTGATCACCCCGACCACGCTGGTCCGGCGCGCGTCGGCCTGACCCCTGTCACCCGGCTCTTGGCGGCGAAACACCGTGCCCGGGCCGGGAGTTCAGCGCGGGGCCGGGCGCCGGGTCGCCGAGCGGCGGTACTCCGCCCGGGCCCGGCGCGCCATCGGCAGATAGCGCAGCCGCTCGGGCAGCAGCGGCACGACGACGCGCACCACCCGCCCCAGGCGGCGAAGAGAGCGCTCCTGCTCGTCGGTCCAGTCGAGGCCTATCGCCTCGCGTGCCTCCGGCGGCATGAACCCGATGGTGACGAAGCGGCGGAACCGGGCGAGGGGCGGCAGGAGCACCGGCCAGAGCGCTCTCAGGAGCAGGCGCAGCGGCAGCGGGCCCCGATCGGGGGGCGGGACGGGCCGGTCGGTGGCGACGAGTTCCTCGACGACCGCGTTGGTGCCGATCTCGTCGGCGAGGATCTTGCGGTAGTAGGCCCAGAACTCCTCGATGGTCCCCGGCATGTCCCGGTCGTTGATCCCGAGGACCCGTCCGACCTGGAGCCACTCCGCGTACAGCTTGCGGTGCTGGGCGTCGGTGAAGGGGCGGCCGATGTACTGCTGTGCGTGGGCGTAGACGGGGTATCCGGTCGCGTGGACCCACGCGTAGTAGGCGGGGGTGAGCGCGTGGTAGCGGCGGCCGGTGGCGTCGGTGCCCTGGACGGCCTTGTGGAGTTCCCGGAGCCGGCGCCCCTCCTGCGCCGCCCGCTCGCCGCCGTACACCCAGAGCTGGAGCGAGCGCAGAGAGCGCTCTCCGCGTCCCCATGGATCGGTGCGGAACACCGAGTGCTCGTCCACCCCGGCCCCGACCGCGGGGTGCGCGACCTGCATGGTGAGGGCCGCGGGCAGCGCGAGGAGCATCCGGGCATCCCCGGCCAGGCTCCACAGGACACCCCCGGGCGGCGGTGGCGCGGGCGCGGCGTCGCGGCGGCTCATGACGGGCTCCCTGGGGCTGACGGGGTTGGTGGTACTGCTGTGACTGTAGGGATTCCAGTATGCATTCCCGCAGGTCACAGCGGCACCCGGCCCGTCCCCCACCCGGCCTCCTCCGGCGTGGGCACGGCTCTCTCCCCAGCCTTGGCGGAGCGCGCGCCTACGGGTGTGCTCGACCCGCCGGGGTGCTCGACCCCCGCCGGGGCGCTCGACCCTCCGGGGTGCTCGACCGTCAGGGTGCTCGATCCCCGCCGGGGTGCTCGGCGCGAGGTGTCAGAGGCCGGTCAGCGCCCGGGCACCCGGTCGGCCCGTCCGGTCAGTGGCCGACCTCAGTGGCCGGTCGATGGCCGGCCGGCGCCCGGTCAGTGGCCGACCTGGGCGGGCAGCGGCTCGCCGAGGATGCGTCCGGCGAGGTCGGCGGCCAGCACGTCGACGTGCGGGCGCAGCTCGGCCTCGGCCGCGGCGCGGGCCTCGGCGATCCGCTCGGCGCCGGCGGCGAGCAGCGCGTCCCGCTCGCGCGTGCCTTCCGCCCGGGCGGCGGCTATCGCCGCCGTGCCCTCCTCCTTGGCCTGCTGACGGATGCGGGCCGCTTCGTGGCGCGCCCCGGCGAGCTCGGCCTCGTACCGGGAGCGCACCTCGGCGGCCTCGGCGAGGATCGCTTCGGCCTCGTGCGTGCGGCCCGTGGTCAGGGCCTCGCGCTCCTCCAGCGTCCGCTTGATGCGCGGCAGCAGCACGCCCGCGAGAATCCAGAAGCAGAGCAGGAACAGCACGCCGCCGATGAGGAGATCGGGCACCGTGGGATTGAGGGGACCCACATTCATCGGAAGAAGCTTCACGGTCGGCACCTTCTCTCTCGCACACACTCACGCGAATGTCGCGCGAGCATTCGTACTCGTGATCGTACGACAGGGGTAAGACAGTGGGCGCACGGAGGTTACCTCTAGGTAACCGCAGCTGCTTTGATGTGCGCGCCGGTCCAAATCCCCACTCCAGACACAGGAGTTCACGTGCCGCACTCCTCGCACCGCCGGGTCCACGGGGCGGTCCTCGCCGCCGCGCTCGCAGCCGCAGCCCTGACGGCCGCGACCCCCGCCACGGCGGCCGCCGCAGAGCCGCCCCGGCTGAAGGTGCTGACGTACAACACGTTCCTGATGAGCCAGAGCCTGTACCCGAACTGGGGCCAGGACCACCGGGCGCAGGCGATCCCCGCCGCGCCCTTCTTCCAGGGCAACGACGTGGTCGTGCTCCAGGAGGCCTTCGACAACTCCGCGTCCGACGCGCTGAAGCGGAACGCCGCCGCCCAGTACCCGTACCAGACGCCGGTCGTGGGCCGGAGCAAGGACGGCTGGGACGCCACCGGCGGCTCGTACTCCTCGACCACCCCCGAGGACGGCGGCGTCACGCTGCTCAGCAAGTGGCCGATCCTGCACAAGGAGCAGTACGTCTACAAGGACGCCTGCGGCTCCGACTGGTGGTCCAACAAGGGCTTCGTCTATGCCGTGTTGAACGTCAACGGCACCAAGGTGCACATCGTCGGCACCCACACCCAGTCGACGGACTCCGGGTGCGGCGCGGGCGAGGCGGTCAAGGACCGGGCCGCACAGTTCAAGGCGATCAAGGCCTTCCTGGACGCGAAGAACATCCCGGCGAGCGAGGAGGTCATGGTCGCGGGTGACTTCAACGTGGACTCGCACGGCCCCGAGTACGCCTCGATGCTCGCCAACAGCGGCCTGGTGGGCGCCGATTCGCGCACCGGGCACGCGTACTCCTTCGACACCTCCGAGAACTCGATCGCCCGCTACCGCTACCCCACGGACCCGAGCGAGGACCTGGACTACGTCCTGCACCTGGCCGGTCACGCCCGCCCGTCGGGCTGGAACAACAAGGTGGTGCAGGAGCCCACCGCGCCCTGGACGGTGAGCAGTTGGGGCACCGACTACACCTACACCGACCTGAGCGACCACTACCCGCTGCAGGCCGGACGGACCGACTGACCGGCCCGGCACCCGCCGCGGCAGCCGCCCCCGCGCCCATCGCGACACCCGGCCCCGGCCGACCGGTACCCACCGGCCGGCCGGGGCCTCGCGGTGCCGCGCGCCGCAGCCGTGCCGATCTTCGGGGCCCCCGGCATATTGAGCAGTGCTGGTGAGACAGCAATACTGTTGCACCGGATCGGCCGCGCACGCGGGCGGCCGGGAACCACCGGGGAGGCGAGGGACTGCCATGGCGACGGAGACCGAGGAGCCGACACTCACGGTTGACGAACTGGCCGCGCGGGCCGGCGTCACCGTGCGCACCATCCGCTTCTACAGCACCCGGGGTCTGCTGCCGCCGCCGGTGATCGGGCCGCGCCGGGTCGGCCACTACGGGCCCGCCCACCTGTCCCGGCTCGCGCTGATCGAGGAGTTGCAGCACCACGGGATGACGCTGGCCGCGATCGAGCGCTACCTCCAGCAGCTGCCGGCCGACCTGAGCGCCCACGACCTGGCCATCCACCGGGCCGTGGTGGCGTCCTGGGCTCCGGACTCGGCGGACGACGCGAGCCTCGCGGAGCTGGAGCGGCGGGCCGGGCGCGCGCTGACCGCGACCGACATCGACCGGCTCGCCGCGATGAACGTCCTGGAACGGATCGCGGGTTCCCCCGACACCTTCCGGGTCGATCCCGGCCTGCTCGCGCTGGGCGTGCAGCTCTTGGACGTCCCCATCGCGCACGAGACGATCCTGGCGGCCCGCACGGTGCTTATGGAGCACACCCGCTCGGCCGCGCACGAGCTGACCCGGCTCTTCCGCGACGAGGTCTGGAACCCGTACCGGGAGCGGGAGTCGGACCCCGATCACGTCGAGGCGATGAAATCGCTCTCCGCGCACATGCAGCCGATGGTGCTCCAGGCCCTCGTCACCGCCTTCCAGCGCTCCCTCAAGGAGGAGCTGCGGGCGGCCTTCGGCTCCGCGGGCGGACCGACCGGACCGGCCGCGCCCGGGCGCCCCGGGAAGTGATTCCCGGGGCGCCCGCCACGGGCTCGGCAACGCGCCCCGAAAGGGGAACGCCGCGACCGGCCCGCATCGGGCCGCGGATGAAGCACCCGGCGTCCCACGGAGCGCTTACGCGTCCTTGAACGTCTCGCCCTTCTCCGCCTTCTCCACGAGCAGCGCGGGCGGCTGGAAGCGCTCTCCGTAGCGCTCGGCGAGTTCACGGGCGCGGGCCACGAAGCCGGACAGGCCGCCCTGGTACCCGTTGATGTACTGAATGACGCCGCCGGTCCAGGCGGGGAACCCGATGCCCATGATGGAGCCGATGTTCGCGTCGGCGACCGAGGTGAGGACGCCCTCCTCGAAGAGGCGGACGGTGTCCAGGGACTCGGAGAAGAGCATCCGCTCCTTCATGTCCTCGAACGGGATCTCGTAGCCGGGCTTGGTGAAGTGCTCGCGCAGGCCCGGCCACAGCTTGCCGCGCCTGCCGTCCTCGCCGTACTCGTAGAATCCGGCGCCGCCGCTGCGCCCGGGGCGGCCGAACTCGTCGACCATGCGGTCGATGACCGCGTCCGAGGGGTGGCCGGGCCAGACGCCGCCCGCCTCCTCGACGGCGCGCCTGGTCTCGTTGCGGATCTTGCGCGGCAGGGTCAGGGTCAGCTCGTCCATCAGCGACAGCACCTTGGCCGGGTAGCCGGCCTGCCCCGCCGCCTGCTCGACGGAGGCGGGCTCGATGCCCTCGCCGACCATCGCGACGCCCTCGTTGATGAAGTGCCCGATCACGCGCGAGGTGAAGAAGCCCCGCGAGTCGTTCACGACGATCGGCGTCTTCTTGATCTGGCGTACCAGGTCGAAGGCGCGGGCCAGGGCCTCGTCGCCGGTGCGCTCGCCCCTGATGATCTCGACCAGCGGCATCTTGTCGACCGGCGAGAAGAAGTGCAGGCCGATGAAGTCGGCCTGGCGCGAGACGCCTTCGGCGAGGCCGGTGATGGGCAGCGTCGAGGTGTTGGAGCACAGGAGCGCGTCCGGCTCGACGATGTCCTGGATCTCCTGGAACACCTTGTGCTTGAGAGCGGTGTCCTCGAAGACCGCCTCGATGACGGCGTCGCAGCCCGCGAGCGCCTGAGGGTCGGCGGTCGGGGTGATCAGGGCGAGCAGCGCGTCGCGCTTGGCCTCGGTGGTGCGCCCGCGTGAGAGCGCTTTCGCCAGGAGCTTCTCGGAGTACGCCTTGCCCTTCTGGGCGGCCTCGGTCGACACGTCCTTGAGGACGACCTCGATGCCGGCCCGCGCACACGCGTACGCGATGCCGGCGCCCATCATCCCGGCGCCGAGGACGGCGACCTTGCGGACGGGGCGCGGCTCGATGCCCTGGGGGCGGCTGACCCCGGAGTTGACGGCCTGGAGGTCGAAGAAGAACGCCTGGATCATGTTCTTCGAGGTCTGCCCGGTGACCAGCTCCGTGAAGTACCGGGCCTCGATCCTGAGAGCGGTCTCGAAGTCGACCTGGGAGCCCTCCACGGCCGCGGCCAGGATGTTGCGCGGCGCCGGGTAGGGCGCGCCCTGGAGCTGCTTCTTCAAGTTGGCCGGAAACGCGGGCAGGTTGGCGGCGAAGCGCGGGTTGGACGGGGTGCCGCCGGGGATCTTGTAGCCCTTGACGTCCCAGGGCTGCTGGGACTCGGGGTGGGCGTCGATGAACGCGCGCGCCTTGGTGATCATCTCCTCGGGGGTGGCGGCCACTTCGTGGACGAGGCCGTTCTCCAGGGCGCGCTGCGGGGAGTACTGGGTGCCCTGGAGCAGCACCTTGAGCAGGGCGTCGGTGATGCCCATGAGGCGTACGGTGCGGGTCACGCCGCCACCGGCCGGGAGCAGGCCGAGGGTGACCTCGGGCAGGCCGATCTTGGAGCCGGGCGCGTCCAGGGCGACGCGGTGGTGCGAGGCGAGAGCGATCTCGTAACCGCCGCCCAGAGCAGCGCCGTTGATGGCGGCGACGACGGGCTTGCCCAGGGTCTCGATGCGGCGCAGCGACGCCTTGATGGCGGTGCCGGTGTCGAAGGCCTGCTGGGCGAGTTCGGGGCCGACCTGGATCATGTCCTTGAGGTCGCCGCCCGCGAAGAAGGTCTTCTTGGCCGAGGTGTAGATGATGCCCCGGATGGAGTCCTTCTCGGCCTCCGCGCGCTCCGCGACGGCCGCGATGGAGTCCTTGAACGCCTGGTTCATGGTGTTGGCGGACTGGTTGGGGTCGTCGAGTACGAGGGTGACGACGCCGGTCTCGTCCTGTTCCCAGCGGATGGTCGTGCTCTTCGTCATTGCTGAAATCTCCGTAGGGGTCCGTATGAGGGGATGCCGTAACAGGACGGTCAGAGACGCTCGACGACGGTGGCGATGCCCATGCCGCCGCCGACGCACAGCGTGGCGAGCCCGTAGCGCAGGTCACGGCGCTCCAGTTCGTCCACGAGGGTGCCCAGGATCATCGCGCCGGTCGCGCCGAGCGGGTGGCCCATGGCGATGGCGCCGCCGTTGACGTTGACCTTGTCGAGGCTGAGGCCCATGTCCTTGACGAAACGGAGCACGACCGCGGCGAAGGCCTCGTTGATCTCGACGAGGTCGATGTCGTCGATGGTCAGACCGGCTTTGGCGAGCGCCTTGCGGGTGGCGGGCGCGGGGCCGGTCAGCATGATGGTGGGCTCGGAACCGGAGACGGCCGCGGAGACGATGCGGGCCCGCGGGGTCATCCCGTACCGCTCGCCGACCGCCTTGGAGCCGATGGCGACGAGGGCCGAACCGTCCACGATGCCCGAGGAGTTGCCCGCGTGGTGGACGTGGTTGATCTCCTCCACCCAGTGGTACTTCTGCAGCGCCACGGCGTCGAAGCCGCCCATCTCGCCGATGCCCGCGAAGGAGGGCTTGAGGCCCGCGAGGGAGTCCGCGGTGGTGCCGGGGCGCATGTGCTCGTCGTGGTCGAGGACGACGAGGCCGTTGCGGTCCTTGACGGGCACGACGGACCGCGCGAACCGGCCGTCCTTCCACGCCTCGGCGGCCCGCTCCTGGGACAGCTCCGCGTACTCGTCGACGTCGCGCCGCGAATAGCCCTCGACGGTGGCGATGAGGTCGGCGCCGATGCCCTGCGGCGCGAAGTTGGTGTCGAAGTTGGTCATCGGGTCGGCGAACCAGGCGCCGCCGTCGGAGGCCATCGGGACCCGCGACATGGATTCGACACCGCCCGCGAGGACGAGGTCCTCCCAGCCCGAACGGACCTTCATGGCGGCCATGTTGACCGCTTCCAGGCCCGAGGCACAGAAGCGGTTCTCCTGGACGCCCGCGACCGTGTCCGGCAGCCCGGCGGCGATCGCCGCGATGCGGGCGATGTCGGAGCCCTGGTCGCCGACCGGGCCGACGACGCCGAGCACGATGTCGTCGATGGCGGCCGGGTCCAGGCCCGGGAAGCGTGCCTGGATCTCGTGGATCAGGCCGACGACGAGGTCGATCGGCTTGGTCCCGTGCAGGGCGCCGTTGGCCTTGCCGCGTCCGCGCGGGGTGCGGATCGCGTCGTACACATACGCTTCGGTGCTCAACGTCAGGGCCTTTCGGATGAGGGTGGTTCCGGGGAGCGGGTCGGCCGGGCGGGGACCGGCCGGGGGCGGGCGAGCAGGTACCGGCCGGGTCAGCCGAGGAGGGAGCGGCCGATGATCTCCTTCATGATCTCGGTGGTGCCGCCGTAGATCGTCTGGATGCGGCCGTCCGTGAAGGCCTTGGCGACCCGGTACTCGGTCATGTAGCCGTATCCGCCGTGGAGTTGGAGGCAGCGGTCCGCGACGCGCTTTTGCAGTTCGGTGGCCCACCACTTGGCCATCGAGGCGTGCACGGCGTCCAGCTCCCCGGCCGAGTGGTCGACGATGCAGCGGTCGAGGAAGGTGCGCGTGACGGCGCACTCGGTGGCCATCTCGGCGATCTCGAACCGGATGTGCTGGAGCTTGGACAGTGGCCGGCCGAAGGCCTCGCGTTCCTTGACGTAACTCGTGGTGATCTCCAGGAGGTGTTCGGCGGCGGCGATTCCGGCGACCGCGATGCCCATCCGCTCCTGTGCGAGGTTGGTCATCAGATGGATGAAGGCGCCGTTGAGCTCGCCGAGGAGATTGTCCTTCGGGACCCGTACGTCGTGGAAGAACAGCTCGGCCGTGTCCTGCGCCTTCTGTCCGATCTTGTCGAGGTTGCGGCCGCGCTCGAAGCCCTCGGCGCCGCGCTCCACGACGATGAGCGACAGTCCCTTGGCGCCGCCCTCGGGGGTGGTCCTGGCGACCACCACGACCAGGTCGGCGAGGATGCCGTTGGAGATGAACGTCTTGGAGCCGTTCAGGAGCCAGTGGTCGCCCTTGTCCTCGGCGGTGGTGCGGATGCCCTGGAGGTCGGACCCCGCGCCCGGTTCGGTCATGGCGATGGCGGTGATCAGCGAGCCGTCGCAGAAGCCGGGCAGCCAGCGCCGCTTCTGCTCCTCGGTGCCGAGGCCGGTCAGATAGGGCCCGACGATGTCGTTGTGCAGGCCGAGCGCGAGGCCGGCCGCCCCGGCCCGGGTGAACTCCTCGGCGAGGACGGCACTGTAGCGGAAGTCGTCCTGCCCGCCGCCCCCGTACTCCTCGGGCACCGCGAGCCCGAGCAGTCCCTGCTTTCCGGCGGCCAGCCACGCCTGCCGCGAGACGATGCCGTCCTTCTCCCACTGCTCGTAGTGCGGCAGGACCTCCTTGGCGAGGAAGGTGCGGACGGTCTCGCGGAACGCCTCGTGCTCGGCACTGAAGATCTGCCGTTTCAACTCAAGCCTCCTGTACGGAAGTTGACGCCGGGCCCGGGGTGAGCGCCGGAAGGTCCCAGTCGCGGGCGACGTCCGCCGTGTCGGCGCCGGGCAGGGCCGGGGGCCGGTGGACGGAGCCGGGGGTGGCGGAGAAGCGGGGCGCCGGCGCGGGCTGGGTCATGCCGCCGTGCGCGGTGAAGGTGGCGCGGGCCGCGAGGTGCGGGTGGTGGGGCGCCTCCTTGAGGGACAGGACGGGTGCCACACAGGCGTCCGAGTCCTCGAAGACGGCCGTCCACTCCTCACGGGTCCTGGTGCGGAACCGTTCGGCGATGGTGGTGCGCAGCTCCGGCCAGCGGGCCAGGTCCTTGCGGGCGGGGGCCACGTCCGCGATGCCGAGGAGGCGGACGAACTCGTCGTAGAACTGCTGCTCAAGGGAGCCGACCGCCATGTACTGACCGTCGGAGGTCTCGTAGGTGCCGTAGAAGGGGCAGCCGCCGTCGAGCAGGTTGGCGCCGCGCCGGTCCTGCCAGCCGCCCGCCGCCAGCATGCCGTGGATCATGGTGGCGAGGTGGGCGGTCCCGTCCACGATGGCCGCGTCCACCACCTGCCCCGTTCCCCCGCCGCGCGCGTGCTGGAGCGCGGCGAGCACCCCGATGACGAGGTACAGCGAGCCGCCCGCGTAGTCGCCGACGAGATTGGCCGGGACGACCGGGCCGCCGTCCGCGCCGCCGATCATGCCGAGGGTGCCGGTGATGGCGATGTACGCGATGTCGTGCCCGGCCCGCTGGGCGAGCGGCCCGTCCTGGCCCCAGCCGGTCATCCGCCCGTAGACGAGCCGGGGGTTGCGGCCGAGACAGTCCTCGGGCCCGACGCCGAGACGCTCGGCGACGCCGGGCCGGTACCCCTCGATGAGGATGTCGGCGCGCTCGACGAGGTCGAGGACGAGGCCCGGCCCCTCGGGCGCCTTCAGGTCGACGATCACGGAGCGCTTGTTGCGGTTGGTCAGGTCGTACGCCGGGTCCACGCCGAGGCCGGCACCGCCCGGACGGTCCACGCGCACCACGTCGGCGCCGAGGTCGGCGAGGAGCATGGCGGCGAACGGGCCCGGCCCGATTCCCGCCAGCTCGACCACGCGCACCCCGGCGAGCGGGCCGGTTCCTGTCGCTGTCATCAAGCCCCCAGCACTGTGACACAACTGATGTAACATCAATGATGCTAAGAACACGTTCCACTCCGCACAAGCCCCCATGAGCAACCGCTCAGCACGGACGGGCGACACCGCGCCACCGGTTGCCCCGATACGCCGGGCTTGCCCGCGCCCGACGGTGACCCGGGTGCCCCGACCGCGGGCCGCACGCTAGCCTCACAACCCGGCATCGGCCGACGGCAACCTGGCAGCGGACCCGCGGAGGCTCACGGTGGAACCCTCGAAGCGCACTTACGACATCGTGCTGTTCGGCGCGACGGGCTTCGTCGGGGCGCTGACCGCGCAATATCTCGCGACCCACGCACCGGAGGGCTGCCGGTGGGCCGTCGCGGGCCGCAACCGCACCAAGCTGGAGCGGCTGCGCGAGCGCCTCGCGGAACTCAATCCGGCCTGTGCCACCCTGCCGCTGCTCACCGCCGACTCGACCGACCCCGCCTCCCTGCGCGCGCTCGCCGAGTCGGCGCGGGTGGTGGCCACCACCGTCGGCCCCTACGTCTGGTACGGCGAGGGCCTGGTCGAGGCGTGCGCCGACGCGGGCACGGACTATCTCGACCTCACCGGCGAGCCGGAGTTCGTGGACACGATGTACGTACGCCATGACGCACGGGCCCGCGAGCGCGGGGCGCGTCTGGTGCACGCATGCGGCTTCGACTCGGTGCCGCACGACCTCGGCGTCCGGTTCACCGTGCGGCAGCTCCCGGCCGGGGTGCCGCTGCGGATCGACGGCTTCGTACGGACCAACGCGACGTTCTCCGGCGGCACGTTGGCCTCCGCGCTGACCGCCATCGGCCGGGGCGCGCAGACCGCTCGGGCCGCCCGCGAGCGCCGGCTGCACGAGCCGCGTCTGGTGGGCCGGCGCACCCGCGCGCCGCTCGGCGCCCCGCACTTCAGCAAGGAGACGGGCACCTGGGCGCTGCCCATGCCCACGATCGATCCGCAGATCATCGCTCGTTCGGCGACGGCCGACGACCGTTACGGGCCGGACTTCCGCTACCGGCACTTCGCCGCGGTCAAGCACCTTCCGGTGGCGATCGGCGGGGTGGCGGCGGTGGGCGCCGTCGCCGCGGTGACTCAACTGCCGCCCGCACGGCAGTGGTTGATGGGACGTTACGAGGCGGGCAACGGGCCGGACGAGGCGCGGCGCCGGCGCAGCTGGTTCACCGTCCGCTTCGTCGGCGAGGGCGGCGGGCGGCGGGTCTTCACCGAGGTGTCGGGCGGCGACCCCGGCTACGACGAGACGGCCAAGATCCTCGCCGAGGGAGCGCTCAGTCTCGCCTTCGACGAACTGCCGGATATGGCAGGTCAGTTGACGCCCGCGACCGCGATGGGCGCGGCCCTGACCGAGCGGTTGCGGGCCGCGGGCATGCGCTTCCGGGTGGCCGACACCCGCTGATCGCCGCCGCGGTCCCGGCCGGGGCCCGAGCCACGGTCCCGGCCGGGACCCGACTGGGCTCAGGCGGCGGCCGCTTGAGCCTCCTTGAGCGCCCTGCGGCACAGCGAGTCGGCGTGCCGGGTGGACTCGGGGAGGCGGTAGCGCCGGGCGAGTTCGAGGGTGTGGGCGCAGGCCCCTTCGAGGCTCACCCGGTGGCCGACCGACACGAAGACGGGCTTCGTCGCGTCCTGGGTGCGCAGCGCGCGGCCGACCTCGGCGCCGTCGTCGGCGAGCAGCGGGGAGCTGTCGCCGCGGCGCGGGCCCGGCTGGTCGTAGCGGAAGGTGAACGGGTTCTTCGCGACGCCGATGACGGGCAGCCCGGTGAGCACGCCGAGATGGCTCGCGAGGCCGAAGCGGCGGGGGTGGGCGAGGCCGTATCCGTCGCAGACCACCGTCCCCGGGCCGGAGTCGAGCCGCTCCAGGGCGGCGAGCACGGTGGGGATCTCGCGGAACGCGAGCAGACCCGGCACATAGGGGAAGGCCACCCTGCCCACGGCGGTGGCCTCCTCCACGACCTCCAGGGTCGCGGCGTCGAGGACGACGGCGGCCGCGACGACGAGGTCCCGCTCGTCGTCGTAGGCGACGTCCACACCGGTGACGAGCCCCGCGCCGGGCACCGGCCCCGGCTCGTCGAGCACGACCCTGCCGCGCAGTTCGTCCTGCACGGCGAGCGCGGCCGCCTCGTCGCCGGGCCACCCTTCCGGAACCCCCGTGATGATCTCCATGACGCCTCAGCGTAGGCCACCCCGCCCGGGCCGGGCCCGGCCCACCGACGACGCGTTCCCGCGGGGAACTGCGCGAACAGCCCACCGAGGGGCCGCACTCGACGGACCACTCGCGCAAGCACACGCCCCGCAGAGGAAACCCGCAGGGGCAAGCAGCACGCCCGCAAACCCCGCGCGGCCGGTCACGCGCGGAGCCGCACGAAGAGCGCAGCCCGCACCCGCACAGGGGGCGACCACCCCGCACGCCGGGGAGGGCTAGCCTGGCGATCATGTTCATACTTGAGCTGACCTACACCGCCCCCCTCGACCGCGTGGACGCGCTCCTCGCCGACCATGTCGGCTGGCTCGACGCGCAGTACGAGGCCGGCACCTTCATCGCCTCCGGGCGCAAGGAGCCGCGCGACGGCGGCGTGATCCTGGCGGTCGGGGACGACCGCGCCGCCATCGAGCAGCTCGCCGCGACCGACCCCTTCCTGGTCAACGAGCTCTGCACCTACCGGATCACCGAGTTTCGCGCGACCAAGGTGGCGCCCCAACTCGCCGGTTTCCAGGAGCAGTTGCCCCGCTAGTCGGCCGGAGGACCGGTGGGGGCCGAGGAGGCCGAGGAGGCCGACGGGCCCAGCCGGGCCACCCGGCCCCGCTCCCCCGCCGCCCAGCACGCGCCGTCGTCCGTGCAGTCGACCGTGTCGTAGGAACCGGTGTCCACGGTCCGCCAGGTCCGGCCCCCGTCGCGGGTCAGGTCGGTGCCGGTCGGCCCGACGGCGAGCGCGGCCGAGCGCGTGTGCGGCAGCCAGGCGACGCCCGAACGATAGGCCGCGACCGGGGCCGACGAGGGGCGCCAGGTGCGGCCGCCGTCGCCCGAGACGGCGGCGGCCCGGGGCGACGGCTGGTCCGCCCGGTAGTCGCCACCCACCGCGAGCCCGTGCGTACGGTCGCGGAAGGCAAGGCCGAACACGCCGCGGGCCGGGTCGCCGGCCGGGATGGTGGACTCGGCGGCCGTCCAGGTGAGCCCGCGGTCCGAGGAGTGCAGGACGCGGCCGGTCGCACCGCCGCCGGTGGCGAGCCAGACGTCCCGCGGCCCGGAGGCGACCAGGCACTGGCCACTCGCGGCGAACCCCGCCTCGCCGGTCTCGGCGGCGGGCATCCCCCGGTTCGGCAGGACGTTCCAGGAGCGGCCGCCGTCCGCGGTGGACAGGATGCGGTACTTGCCGTCGACGGGGTCGCTCATCGCGAGGCCGTGCCGCGGGTCGAAGAACGCCAGGCAGTCGTAGAACGCCTTCGGGTCGGTGTTGCGGAACGACTCGCTCCAGGTGGTCCCGCCGTCCTCCGTGCGGTAGACCCGCGACGCCTCGCCCTCACCGATCGCGAGGACCACCGCGCGCCGCCCGTCGAAGGCCTCGATGTCCCGGAACTCCAGGTCCCCCGCACCGGCCGGCGACACGTTCTTCCAGGTGCGGCCGCCGTCGGAGGTCCGCAGGACCGTCCCCCGGGTGCCCGCCACCCAGGCGGTCGACCGGCTGACCGCCGCCAGCCCCCGGAACCGGGCATCGGTCCCGGTGTCCTTCACCTGCCACGTCACCGCGCCGTGCCCCTGTCCGTGCGCCAGCGCCTGGGCCGGCACGGTCGTCGCGGCCGCGAGCGCCATCGCACCCAGCCCCACCGACAGCACGCGTCTCGTCTTCCCCATGGACCTCATGGCGTCGGAAGCTAGCCCCAGCGCGCCCCACCCGTCCAGGGTGCCTACGCCACGGGCCCCCGGGTGCCGGGCTTCGAGGCGTACGCGAGTCGCACCGCGCACCCTCCGACGCGTACGGCGCCCGAGGTCGTACGGGCTCGTGGCGACCGAAAAAATTGAGCCACAAGAGGCGGGCACGAGTCCGTGTGGCTGCCGTGAGAGGGGGAATCAGGCCTATTACGAGCAATCCGGATGGTGCGCCGAACCCGCCGCCCGGGCAGTGACACAGGTCACGTGAACCTCCGGTGCACGGAACGCTGAATTTCGACGTCTTTCCGGGCGGCAGGAGAGAACCCCCGAGGTTGAGGGAGCTGGGCTTTGTCCACCGTCATCGAGCAGCCCGTCCAGGTGCGCCTCATCGCGTCCGCGCCCCGCATGGAAACCGTGCCCGCGACGCTGCGCTACGACCCCGATGACCCCTTCGCCGTGCACATGGCGTTCCCCGCGCCCGCCACCCTCGAAGGCACCGAGGTCTCCTGGGAGTTCGCCCGCGAGCTGCTCGAAGTGGGCGTCGAGGCGGCCGCCGGGGTGGGCGACGTCCGGGTCCGGCCGTACGGATACGACCGCACGGTCCTCGAATTCCACGCCCGTGAGGGTGTCGCCATGGTCCACATCCGGACCTCCGAAGTGCGCCGCTTCCTCAAGCGCGCCCAGCACCTGGTGCCGACCGGCCGCGAACACCAGCACCTCGACATGGACGGTGACCTCGCCGCGCTGCTGCGCGACGCCTGCTGAACCGCCCGGCGAAGAACCACCGGCCCCCCGACCCGCGAACCCGACTCCCTGCGCACCGCCTCCGCTCCTGCCCGGTCGCGGCGATGCGCCACGCCTCCTGGCCCCTGCCCCCGGCTGCCCCCAGCGCGGTTCCGCGCCCGTTCCCCGCGCGGCTGTTCCCCGCGCGCCCCGTCCCCCGCGGCCGTCGAACGGCCGGATCGCCGTTAAATGGTTTGCGGGACCGCTCGACGGCGGCGTAGCTTCGTGACTGGCCCTGTTGTCGTCGATCGGAGTAGGACGTTGCTCGTCTGAGGCCCCTGAGACACCGTTTCGCGCACTCCCTTCCGTGTCGCGCGTCCCGGTGTGACCTCTGCCTCCGAGCGATGTCCCCCATCACGACCAGGGCCTTTTTCCTGCCCTGAGCGGTGTCTCAGAACCCCCGTTGCCACCCTTCCTCCTCCGCAACCGGGAGACCCGTATGTCAACCTTCCCCCCTCAGATCAGCTCGGCCGCGCTGTCCTTCGCCTGGCCGGACGGCACCGATGTCTTCACGGACTTCCAGCTCGCCGTCGGCCCCGGCCGCACCGGGCTCGTCGGCCTCAACGGGTCAGGGAAGTCAACCCTGTTGAAGCTCATCGCCGGTGTCCTCACGCCGAGCGAGGGCAGCATCAAGATCACCGGCGAGGTCGGGCACCTGCCGCAGAACCTGGTCCTGGACACCGCCCTGCGGGTGGACCAGGCCCTCGGGATCGACGGGGTCCGCGCCGCGCTGCACGCCATCGAGGCCGGCGACGTCGACGAGCGGCACTTCGAGACGGTGGGCGACGACTGGGACGTCGAGGAGCGGGCCCGGGCGACGCTCGACCAGCTCGGCCTCGGCTCGATCGGCCTGGACCGGACGATCGGCGAGGTCTCGGGCGGCGAGTCGGTGCTGCTGCGGCTCGCCGCGCTGCTCCTGCGCCGCCCGGACGTCCTGCTGCTCGACGAACCCACCAACAACCTGGACCTGCCCGCCCGTCAGCGCCTCTATGCGGCGGTCGACGCCTGGAGCGGAGTGCTCGTGGTGGTCAGTCACGACCGTGAACTGCTCGACCGGGTGGACCGCATCGCCGATCTGCGCGAGGGCCAACTCGCCTGGTACGGCGGCAACTTCACCGCCTACGAGGAGGCGCTGCGGGCCGAGCAGGACGCGGCCGAGCGCATGGTCCGGGTGGCCGAGGCCGATGTGCAGCGCCAGAAGCGCGAACTGTCGGACGCCCACGTCAAGTTGGCGCGGCGCCAGCGGTACGGGCAGAAGAGCTACGACAACAAGGTGGTGCCGAGGATCGTCGCGAACAACCGCAAGCGCGAGGCGCAGGTCTCCGCGGGCAAGCACCGCATCCTGCAGAGCGAACGGCTCGACCAGGCGCGCGAGCGGCTCGACCAGGCCGTCGAGGCGGTGCGCGACGACGACGAGATCCGTATCGAGCTGCCGTACACCAAGGTGCACCCGGGCCGCTCCGTGCTGACCCTGCGTGAGCTTGAACTCCCTTACGGGGCACGGGTGGAGGGTGAGTTCGAGGTGCGCGGACCGGAACGGATCGCGCTGGTCGGCCGCAACGGAGCGGGCAAGACGACGCTGCTGCGCACGCTCGCCGGGCAGCTGGAGCCGGTGGCGGGCGAGGCGGTGGCCCATGTGCCGCTGCGGTTCCTGCCGCAGCGCCTCGATGTGCTCGACGACGCGCTGAGCGTGGTGGAGAACGTGGCGCGCTACGCACCGGGCGCGACCGACAACGCCATCCGGGCCCGCCTTGCCCGCTTCCTGTTCAAGGGGGCAAGGGCCGCCCAGCCGGCCGGGACGCTCTCGGGCGGAGAGCGCTTCCGGGCGGCGCTGGCGGCACTGCTCCTCGCGGAGCCCGCGCCACAGCTCCTGATGCTGGACGAGCCCACGAACAATCTGGACATGGCGAGCGTGCGCGCCCTCCAGGCCGCGCTCGACGCCTACGAGGGCGCACTGATCGTGGCGAGCCACGACGTGCCGTTCCTGGAGTCGATCGGCGTCACCCGCTGGCTGCTGCTCGACGGTGAGCTCACCGGCACCTCGGCGGAGGAGGTGCGGGGCGGCCCGAGCGGGCGCTAGGCGAAGAGGCGAGGGGCTGGGGCCGGTCGAGATCCGATTGGCCCCAGCCCTCGCTTCCGCCCGGCCGAAGGAGGTGACTTGCCTCTCGTTCCTCGTGGGCGACCTGCGGATATAGCAGAACGTAATCGGACGAAGGGGAAGGCGGGCTTGGCTGGGGCTTACGGCCGCCTTAACCTACGGTCTCGTAACCTACGTTTGCGTAGGTAAGCCTGCCGTCCCCTGTTTCCGTCCCCCTGGAGCACCCCCGTGACGATCACTTCTCCCCACCTCGGCAGTTCGGACGCGTGGACCGACGCCCGGCTGCTGTTCGCGCTGGAAGAGGTAGTCGAAAAGGAGCTCAACCGGCACCTCAAGGTCGCCAAGGACTGGATGCCGCACGACTACGTGCCGTGGTCGGACGCACGCAACTTCCCCGGCTTCTTCGAGGACGGGGAGGCCTGGGACCCCCAGCAGTCCAAGGTCACCGACCTCGGGAAGATCGCCCTGGTGGTCAATCTGCTCACCGAGGACAACCTGCCCAGCTACCACCACGAGATCGCCTCGCTGTTCGGCCGCGACGGCGCCTGGGGCACCTGGGTGCACCGCTGGACCGCCGAGGAGGGCCGTCACGGCATCGTGATGCGGGACTACCTGCTGGCCTCCCGCGCGGTGGACCCGGACAAGCTGGAGCAGTTCCGCATGGCCCACATGAGCGAGGGCTTCGAGTCGGACAACCGGCACTCGATGCTGCACTCGGTCGCCTACGTCGCCTTCCAGGAGCTGGCGACCCGGGTCTCGCACCGCAACACCGGCCACCAGTCGGGCGACCCGGTGTGCGACCGGATGCTGGCGCGGATCGCGACCGACGAGAACCTGCACATGGTCTTCTACCGCAATCTGCTGGGCGCGGCCTTCGAGATCGCCCCGGACCTGACGATGCAGTCGGTGCGCGACGTCGTGGTGAACTTCCGGATGCCCGGTCACGGCATGCCGGGCTTCGAGCGGGCGGCCGCGCAGATGGCGATCGGCGAGGTCTACAACATGCGCATCCACCACGACGACGTGCTCCAGCCGGTCCTGCGCTACCTCAAGGTCCTGGAGATCGACGGGCTCGGCCCCGAGGGCCTGAAGGCGCAGGAGGAGCTCGGCCTGTACATGGGCGGGCTCGACCGCGAGGCCGCCAAGTTCGACGAGAAGCTCGCCGCGCGCAAGGCGCGGATGGCCGCCCGCGGCTGACCCGCGGGCGACGGCACCGGGCCGGCACGGGAGGACCCGTGCCGGCCCGGCGTGTTCAGCGGGCGTCCTGGCGGATCATCTCGGCGGCCTGCTCGGCGATCGCCACGGTGGGCGCGTGGGTGTGGCCGCGGGTGATGCGCGGCATGACCGAGGCGTCCACGACGCGCAGCCCCGTCACCGACCTGACCCGGAGCCGGGGGTCGGTGACCGAGCCCTCGTCGCTGCCCATCCGGCAGGTGCCGACCGGGTGGTAGAGGGTCTCGACGCCCTCCCGGACGCTCCGGGCGAGCCGCTCGTCGTCGACCGGGCCCGGATAGGGCGCCATCGGACCGGAGACGTACGGGGCGAGGGCCGTGCCCGCGAAGAGTTCCTCGGCCCTGCGGATGCCGGCCAGGAGACGGGGGAGGTCCTCGGGGGCGGTGAGGTAGCCGGGGTCGATGCGGGGCGGGGTCGACACGTCGGTGCCCGCCAGGTCGACGCGGCCCTCGCTCGCGGGCTGGAGCAGGACCACGCCGATGGTGAGCCCGTGCTCCCTGACGGGGGTGAGACCGTGGTTGATGAACGGGCCCGGCGCGTAGACCAACTCGATGTCGGGGGCGGCGAGTTGGGGGTCGGTGCGCAGGAACGCGACGGCCTCGCCGACGTTGGTGGTGAGCGGGCCCCGGCGGCGCAGCAGGTAGCGGGCCACGTTGGCGGCCGAGTCGGCGCCGGTGAGGGTGACGGGGCGGGGGCAGCGCACGGTGACCCCGTACGACAGATGGTCCTGGAGGTGCCGGCCGACCTCGGGTGAGGCGGCCCGCACGGCGATGCCCGCGGCGCGCAGCCGCTCGGGGTCGCCGATGCCGGACAGCATGAGCAGGTGGGGCGAGCCGATGGCGCCCGCGCTGAGGATCACCTCGCGGCGGGCGGTGAGCGGCCCCGGCCGCCCCTCGGCGGTGACCCCGGCGACCCGGGTGCCCTCGAACCACAGGCCGTTCACCCGGACCCCGGTGAGGACGTCCAGGTTGGGCCTGCGGGCGGCGGGCGCGAGATAGCCGTCCGCGGCGCTCCAGCGGCGTCCGCGGTACTGGTTGACCGGGGTGATCGCGCAGCCGGAGTGGTCCGGGCCGTTGAGCTCGGGCAGTTCGGGCAGGCCCGATGCCCGGCAGGCGGCCAGGAACGCGGCGGTCGTCGGGTTCGGGTCGCGCTGGGGCGAGATGAAGAGCGGCCCGTCCTCGCCGTGGACCGTGCCGCCCTCGGCGACGGGCCCGGTCCAGTGTTCGGCGCGCCGGAAGTGGCGTACGAGCCGGTCGTAGGACCACT
Organism: Streptomyces xanthochromogenes; assembly: GCF_014650455.1. Taxonomy (GTDB): domain Bacteria; phylum Actinomycetota; class Actinomycetes; order Streptomycetales; family Streptomycetaceae; genus Streptomyces; species Streptomyces xanthochromogenes. The sequence continues at coordinate 130,848 of NZ_BMUZ01000006.1, forward strand.
GGGGCCCGGCTGCCGCGCCCCAGGCGTCGTAGTCGTCGCGGTGGCCGCGCACCCACATCATGGCGTTGATCGAGGAGCAGCCGCCCAGGGTGTGGCCGCGCGGCCAGTACAGCTCGCGGCCGCCCAGCTCCTTCTGCTCGGCCGTGGTGAAGTGCCAGTCGTAGGACGTCTTGAAGAGCTTGGGGAAGGCCGCCGGAACGCGGATCTCGCTCCTGCGGTCGCGCGGCCCGGACTCGATGAGGGCCACCCGGACCGTGGGGTCCTGCGAGAGGCGCGCCGCGACGACGCACCCCGCCGATCCGGCGCCCACCACGATGTAGTCGTACCGCGCGTCGCCCGCTGCTTCGCGAGTGCTCAACTCTGCCCCATTTCACCGCAGTTGATGGACGCGGGGAGGCATGGTCGGCCGGGGCCCCGCGCTGGGTGATCGCGGGGCCAGCATGGACCGCAGGGGCGGCGCGACGCCAGGGGCCGTCGCACGCTCCGGCGCGTTCGACGGCGGACTGGCGGGTTCGGGGTGAACTCTCAGCGCTGCCGGGCGCGTTGCAGCGTCAGCCGCTCCCGCTCGGACAGGCCTCCCCACACCCCGAACCGCTCGTCGTTGGCCAGGGCGTATTCGAGGCAGGCCTTGCGTTGCTCGCAGGCCCCGCAGAGCTGCTTGGCCTCCCGGGTCGAGCTGCCGGGGGCGGGGAAGAAGAACTCGGGCCCCGCCTGGGCGCACAACGCGGTCTCCTGCCAAGCGAGTTCCTGGCCTGTGGTCACGGTGTCGTTCAGCATGCCGTTCACGCTGCCGGGTGCTGATCAACGTCCGGTCAACGAATGGTGAACGCGGGCGTCGACCACGTCGCGGGCCGGCCGCCGCGTGCGGTGCCGCGGGGCGGGTCCTCCGGCAGGGCCGTACGTCCCGCGCGGGCGCACGCGGGACGTACGGCCCTGCCGGTCGCGCCCAACGGCGGCGCTCCGGGCCGCGGGGGCGTGTCAGCGTGGCTGGAGTGTGGTGCGCAGACGGTAGCGGTCGCCGCTGTACTCGACGGTCGAGAGCAGCACGGGACGCTGGTCCCGCGCGTAGATCGTCTGGTCGAGGGCGAGCACGGGCGAACCCGGCGCGATGGCGAGGTGTTCCGCCAGCCCGGGGCCGGCTCCGCGCGCCTCGATGGTGGTCTCGGAGCGGTCCAACTCGACGCCGCGGGCGTGCAGTTCGGCGAAGAGCGAGGCCGCGGTGAAGTCGACCTCCTCAAGGCCCGGCGCGAACGCGGCGACGAGCAGGGTGCGGTCGACGGCGATGCGTACGTCGTCGAGCAGCCGAACGCGCTCCAGGCGCAGCAGCGGGGCGCCGGCCGGCACGTCGAGCCGGTCGGCGTCGTCCAGTGTGGCGGGGCGCAGCTCCTGGTGCAGCACGAGGGAGCTGGGGCGCATGTGCTTGCGGCGGGCGGTCGCGGTGAACGACTCCAGGTCGTTGGGCCACTCGCGGGGCGCCACGGGCGCCGCCACGAACCAGCCGCGCCCGTGCGAGGCGGTCACCAGGCCCTGGTCGACGAGATGGGCGAGCGCCTTGCGCAGGGTGACCCGGGAGATGTCGAGCCGCTCACCGAGCTCGCGCTCGGCCGGCAGCCGGGCGCCCGGGGTGAGGCCGCGCCGCTCGATCTCGTCCTGGATCAGCCGGGCGGTCTGGGCCCACAGGGGGGCCGGTCCGCTGCCCCGCTCCGGGAAGGGGGTCGGGCGGGCGGGGGTGGCGTCGGCGCTCATCGGAAACCTCCAGCGGGATCGTCGGAGCATACCACCGCATACCACTGATCCCGTCGCAGCGCACGGGCCCACCGCCCCGGGCCTTAGGTCATCGCGAGAAAATCCGAGCAGACCACTATTGACCACTCGAATACCACTGCATACCTTTGGGCTGCGGCTCCCGGCGAGAACCGGCGGCCGACCGGCCCGATGGCCACGCCCCTGGATGGCCACGGGACCGCTTGCACGATGGAGGAAGACGGATGAGTACGGCTCAAGGGAAGGCCGCCGGCAACAAGCGCGGCGGCGCCGGTGTTATGGCGGTCCTGCAACGCATCGGGCGCAGCCTGATGCTTCCGGTGGCCACCCTCCCCGCCGCGGCGCTCCTGGTCCGCCTGGGCGGCCCCGACCTGCTCGGCCGCGAGAACTTCCCCGAACTCATCCGCAAGTTCGGCATCGTCCTCGCCGCCGGCGGCCAGACCGTCTTCGACTATCTGCCGCTGCTCTTCGCCATCGGCGTGGCCATCGGCTTCGCCAAGAAGGCCGACGGCTCCACGGCGCTCGCCGCCGCGGTCGGCTACCTCGTCTTCAAGGCGGTCCTCGCCAGCGACGCCTTCCCCAAGGGCGTGGACGGCAAGCCGCTGGACGCCAAGGTCTTCGGCGGCATCGTCATGGGCCTCATCGCCGCACTGCTCTACCAGCGCTTCAGCCGGACCAAACTCCCCGAATGGCTGGGCTTCTTCGGCGGCCGCAGGCTGGTGCCGATCCTGTGCGCCTTCGCGGGCGTCGGCACGGGCATCGTCTTCGGCGTCATCTGGCCGACGGTGGGCGGCTGGTTCTACCACTTCGGCGAGTGGCTGGTGGGCACCGGCGCCTGGGGCGCGGGCATCTTCGGCCTGGTGGTCCGGGCGCTGATCCCGATCGGCATGCACCACTTCTTCAGCGTCTTCCCCTGGTTCGACGCCGGCACCTACGTCAACCCGCAGACCGGCGCCGAGGTCCACGGCGACATCGCGCGCTTCCTGGCGGGCGACCCGAGCGCCGGCCAGTTCATGACCGGCGGCTTCCCGATCTACATGTTCGCGCTGCCCGCGGCGGCCCTCGCGATCGCGCACACCGCACGGCCCGAGAACCGCACCATGGTCAAGGGCATGATGATCTCGGTCGCGCTGACCTCGTTCGTCACCGGCGTCACCGAACCCATCGAGTTCAGCTTCATGTTCGTGGCCCCGCTCCTGTACGCCATCCACGCCGTCCTGTTCGGCGTCTCCATGGCGGTCTGCTACGCCCTGGGCATCCGGGACGGCTTCGGCTTCTCCTCGGGCGCGATCGACTACGTCGTCAACTACGGCATCGCCACCAAGCCCTGGCTCCTGATCCCCATCGGGCTCGCGTTCGCCGCGCTCTACTACGTGATCTTCCGGTTCGCGATCGTGCGGTTCAACCTGCCGACGCCGGGCCGCGAACCCGTCGAGGGCGAGGACGTCGTGGCCACCGGCACATCCACCGACGCACCTGCGGACACTCCCGTGCGCTCCCCCGCCGCCATTCCCTCCCGCGCCGCCGTGGAGGACGATCCGGCCTCCAGGGCCTGATCGCACCAATCGTTCGCACTCGTTCCGCGTCCCCGCCGCCCGCACCCGGCGGGGCCCACGAAAGGAATCCTTCATGTCCGGATCGCGTATCACCTTCCTCGACGGCCAGAGCGGCCAGCCGCAGGCGCTGGACCGCGTGATCGCCCATGTGCGCCGGCAGCTCGACGGCCCGGCCCTGGAACCGTTGCGCGCGGCCCGGCGCCCGCTCCTGGCCGGGATCGGCGCCTCCTACGCGGCGCTCGCCGTGCCGGTCGAGGTGCTCCGCGGCCACGGCGTACCGGCCCAGCGGGTGCTCGCCAGCGAGATCGAGGACGGGCTGCGCGGCTTCGAGACCGATCTGCTGATCGGGGTTTCGCAGGGCGGCCGCAGCTCGGAGACGATCGCCGCGTTCAAGGCGGCCGAGGGCGTGCCGACGCTCGCCGTCCTCAATGTCACGCCCTCCCCGCTGGGTGAACTCGCCGGCCTGACCATCGACCTGGGCAACGAGCCGGACTCGTACGCCTCGACCGTCGGCTTCACCGCCACGGTCGTCGCCCTCGACCTGGTCGCCGGCGCGATAGCGGGCCGGGCGGACGACCCGTGGGACGGCCTCACCCCGCATCTGGAGGGCGTCCGCGCCCGGGCGGCCGAGGTGGTCGCAGCGCTGCGCCACCGCGCGGCCCGCTGTGTCGCGGCCGACTGCGTGGCCTCCGGCGCCTCCCGGGTCAGCGCCGAGGAGGCCGCCCTGCTGCTGCGCGAGGTGCCCCGGATGCCGGCCGCTGCCTCGGTCACGCGCAACTACCTGCACGGCGAGATGGAATCGGCGGGCAACACCCTGCACCTCGTCTTCGGCGACGGCCGCGAGGTCGAGCTCGCCCGCTCGCTCTCCTCGGCCGGTCACCTCACCCTCCTGATCACCACCCAGGACGTCGACCCGGCCGACAGCCTCGGCGTCGTCCGCCTGCCGCGGACCGCACCCAGCGCCCGGGTCGTCCTGGAGACGGTCGTGGTGCAGGAGCTGGTGGCCGCGCTCAGCGACGAACGGGGCGTGCCCATCGAGTCGTTCGTGTTCGCCAACGACGACACCAAGGAGGGCGGCGTCGACGCGGCCGACTTCGAGCTGGCCTCGCCGGTCGCCGTCGCCTGAACCGGGCCCGGGCTACTTGTCCTTGGCGCGGCTCGGCTGTACCCGCTTGGGCTCCCCCGGCATCTTGGGGTAGTCCGGCGGGTACGGCAGGTCGCCGAGCGCGTGGTCGTGTTCGTCGCGCGCGGCGAGTTCCAGGAGCGGCTCAAGACCGAAGGCGTGGTCGTCCATCTCCGCGTGCAGATCGCCGAGTTCGGCGTAGCGCGCGGGCATGGTGCGCAGATCGAAGTCCTCGGGGTGGACGTCGTCGAGTTCGTCCCAGCGCAGCGGCGCCGACACCGGGGCGTGCGGCTTGGGGCGTACCGAGTAGGCGGAGGCGATCGTGCGGTCGCGGGCGGTCTGGTTGTAGTCCACGAAGATCCGCTCGCCGCGCTCCTCCTTCCACCAGGCGGTGGTGACCCGGCCCGCCATCCGGCGCTCCAGCTCACGGCCGATCGCGATGGCGCAGCGGCGCACCTCGGTGAACGTCCAGCGCGGCTCGATCGGCACGAAGACGTGGATGCCCCGTCCTCCCGACGTCTTGGGATAGCCGGTGATCCCCAACTCGCTCAACAGGGCGCGCAGTTCATGGGCGACCGGGACGGCGTCGTCGAAGTCGGTACCGGGCTGCGGGTCCAGGTCGATACGGAGTTCGTCGGGGTGGTCGGTCGCCTCGCGCCGCACCGGCCAGGGATGGAAGGTGAGACAGCCGAGCTGGGCCGCCCACAGCACGGCGGCGGGCTCGGTGGGGCAGATCTCGTCGGCGTGCCGGCCGCTGGGGAAGGCGATGCGGGCGGTCGGGATCCAGTCGGGGAGGTTCTTGGGCGCCCGCTTCTGGAAGAACGACTCGCCCTCCACGCCGTCGGGATAGCGCTCCAGGGTGGTGGGGCGGTCGCGCAGGGCGCGTGTGATGCCGTCGGCGACCGCCAGGTAGTACCGCGCCACGTCCAGCTTGGTGTAGCCGGGCCCCGGGAAGTAGATCTTGCCCGGATTGGACAGCCGCACGGTCCGCCCGCCGGCCTCCAGCTCGATCGCCTCGCCCTTGCCCATGCCCATGCCCATGCACGCCACGGTAGGCGGCGGGCACCAATGCCGCATATCGGCGAGAATCGGTTGTATGGATCTCCCGGTGATGCCTCCTGTGAAGCCGATGCTCGCCAAATCGGTGGCGAAGATCCCGCCCGGGATGAGTTACGAGGCCAAGTGGGACGGGTTCCGGGCGATCGTCCACCGCGACGGGCCCGAGATCGTCATCGGAAGCCGCAACGGCAAGCCCCTGACCCGGTACTTTCCGGAGCTCGCGGCAGCCCTTGAGGAGCGCCTTCCCGAACGCTGCGTGATGGACGGCGAGATCGTCGTCGCGCACGAGGGCCGACTCGACTTCGACCGGCTCAGCGAGCGCATCCACCCGGCCGCTTCCCGGGTGAAGCTGCTCGCCGAACAGACCCCGGCGAGCTTCATCGCCTTCGACCTGCTCGCCCTCGGCGACACCTCGCTGCTCGACACCCCGCTGGCCGAACGGCGGGCGCTGCTCACCGAGGCGCTGGAGGGGGTGTCGGCGCCCGTCCACCTCGCCCCGGCCACCACCGACATCGAGGTCGCCCGGCGGTGGTTCGAGCAGTACGAGGGCGCCGGACTCGACGGCGTGGTCGCCAAGCCGCTCGACCTCCCCTACCGGCCCGACGCCCGGCTCATGTACAAGATCAAGCACGAGCGCACGGCGGACGTGGTGGTCGCCGGGTACCGCCACCACAAGAGCGGCCCGGTGGTCGGCTCGCTCCTGCTCGGCCTGTACGACGACGAGGGCGCGCTCCAGCACGTCGGGGTGTGCGCGGCCTTCCCGATGAAACGCCGGGCGGAGCTGATCGACGAACTGGCCCCGCTGCTCATGGCCGACCCGGTCGCCGAGAAGCACCCCTGGGCCGCCTGGGCCGAGGAGGCCGCGCACGAGGGCGCCCGCCTTCCGGGCGCGCCCAGCCGCTGGACCGGCAAGAAGGACCTGTCGTGGGTGGCGGTACGCCCGGAGCGGGTGGTGGAGGTGGCGTACGACCACATGGAGGGCGACCGGTTCCGGCACACCGCGCAGTTCCGCCGCTGGCGCCCGGACCGGTCGCCCCGCAGCTGCACCTACGCCCAGCTGGAGGAGCCGGTCCGCTACGACCTCGCGGAGGTGCTTTCGTCAGGGGGTGGGTGACGGCGGCCGGAGCTCGCGGAGGTGCTTTCGTCAGGGGGTGGGTGAGGGGCAGCCCGGGCCGGTCGGCGTGCCGGAGGGCTCCGGGGTCGGCGAGGCGGAGGGTGATCCGGTGGCGCAGCCCGGCAGGCCCGGGCTGCCGGACGGCGAGGGCCCCGGGCTCGCGCTCCCCGACGGCGAGGGCGATGGGCTCGGGCTGCCGGAGGAGGTCGGGGACGGGGAGGCCGTGGGGGACGGCGAGTGCGGGGGCAGCGAGGCCGACGGGCTGCTGCCGGGGCGCGAGGGGACGGAGGACGGCCGGCCACTCGGCTGCGGCCCGATCACGATCCCGCCGCCCTGTTTGCGGCCCTGGTCCTCGCCGATCTGCTGGGCGCTGCCCGCGCCCGGCGTGCTCGGCAGCACTCCCTTGCCGTCGGGAACGGCGTGGGTGCCCCGGTGATAGAACTCCAGCCACGACAGGACCGTGCGCAGATAGTCGGCCGAGTGGTTGTAGCTGAGCACCGCGCGGTCGAGGTCTGCCGGGCGGGCCAGGTCGCGCGCGTCCGCGCACAGGTACACCCCGGCGGCGAGCGCCGCGTCGAAGACGTTGTCGGGGTCCTTGCGGCCGTCCCCGTTGCCGTCCTGACCCCAGGTCGCCCAGGTGGACGGAATGAACTGCATCGGGCCCACCGCACGGTCGTGGCGGGTGTCGCCGTCCAGGGCGCCGTGGTCGGTGTCGGCGATGTTCGCGAAGCCCGCGCCGTCGAGCACCGGGCCGAGGATCGGGGTGAGCGTGGTGCCCTGCGCGTCGACCCGGCCGCCACCCGCGTGCCCCGACTCCACCTTGCCGAGGGCGGCGAGCAGTTGCCAGGGCAGATGGCAGCGCGGTGTGCTCCCGCGCAGTCGGGTCTCGGCCCGCTGGTACGCGGCGAGCACGGTGGCCGGGATGCCCTCCTGCGTCCACACCGGGTCGACGACGCCCACGACGGGCGGCACGCTCGCCGGTCGCGGCGAGGCCACGAGCGGGGGGAGTTCGGTGTGGTACGCGCCGTCGGCGGGGGGCGCCTCCTGTGCCGCGGCGGCCGGTCCGGCGGCCTGGGGCCGGTCCTGGTGCGGTGGCGCGGGACGCAGCAGGCCCGGGGCCTGGGACGCGGTGAGCGCGGCCATCGCGACGGCCGCGACCGCGGTGCCCGTGACTCCGCGCCGTAACCGCCCCCGGCCCGCGAGGAGCGAGAGGCGACGTAGGCGGACGAGGTGCGTAGAGGATTTCACGATCCCTGCCCGAAGGTGTCGATGCCGGAGATCTGCCAGGTGCCGTTGCTCCCGCGCGCCACGTCGACGGCGAACATCGCGGCGGCGTACGTCGTTTCGGGCTTCTTGCCCGCGGTGCGCGTGCTGCTCTGATCGGCGTAGACCAGGACCCGGGCGCGGGAGCCGTCGATCATCTCCACACCGCTCTCGGTCACGGTGGTCGTCAGCACCAGCTTCTGGTCCTTGGCCTGGGCCCGCACCGCCGCCAGCATGCCGCGGTGCTGCTGAACCGCCTTGCCCGTCAGCAGAGTCGAGGCCGCCTTGTCCGCAGGTCCGGAGTCCGCGTAGTTGTACGAGAACAGTGCGGCGACGGCCTTCTCGGTCTGTCCCTTGACCTCGCTGGTGCGGGCGGGGTCGGTGAGCGCGGCGTTCCGGGCGGCCGGGTCGGAGCGCAGCGAGTCGGCCCGGGTCGCGGCGAACGCGGCGAAGCCGCCGAGCAGCACGACCAGGATGCACAGGACCACCGGGGTGCGCACGGACAGCACACGGCGCAGCCCGCTCCGGACTGCGCCCCGGGAACCGGGAAGTCGGCGCCGGGCGGGAGGCCCGGCGGTCTCCTCTGCCGTCTTCTCTGTCGCCCCCTTCGGCGCCTCCCCCGTCGGCGAACTCGGCCTCCCGTCAGCTGGGTTGAGGGCTCTCGGCTTCCGCTCGGGCGGCGCGGCTTCGGTGGCCACGCGGGCGGCGCCGGCGCTGGCCAGTCGGCGCTGACGGTTGACCAGGTGACGGGTCGTCGACATGTGCGGCTCCTGTCCGGATGCGTACGGGTGGTCAGTTGGCCGCGCTGTTGCCGACCGGCGCCTGGCCGAGGGCACTGAGCTTCCAGCCGCTCGACGTGCGGGTGAGTTCGCCGAGCATCCTGCTGTCCTTGGCGGCGGGCTTCTCCTTGGGGGCCTGCACGGTGATCCGCAGCGCCACCATCACCCGGGCCTTGCCCGCCCGGTCGTCGAGCTCGGTGACCGCTCCGTCCAGTACCTTCGCCGTGGTGACGGTCTGCGCCTGCTGCACCTGCTTCTCGAACTCGACTCGACCGTCCGCCAGTTGCTGGTGCAGATCGCCGGTCGTGGAGTCCTGCCACATGTCGAGGCCGTGCGCGAGGTCGTTGTGGTCGAGGGTGGAGAGGTTCTGGACGGCCTGCTCGCCGGCCGCGAGGACCTTGTCCCGGGAGGCGGCGTAGGCGGCCGCGTCGTCGTGCGCCGCGCCGTACCAGGACCAGCCGGCCCACACCGCGAATCCGCCCGCGAGCAGCGTGAGCACCATCGCGGCGATGAGCAGGGGCTGGGTCGTCATGCGTGCCATGTTCTTCGTGCTCCCTCTCGCGGGGCCCGGCGGCGGGCCGGTCCTAACGGGCTCGGATGTCGGTGATCTGCCAGTGCCCGTTGTCGAGTTGGGCGGTGACGGACAGCTGGGCGGCGGCCGTGGTGGCGGCGCTCTTGTCCCGCTGGGCCCGCTGGTCGAGAAAGACGAGCAGCTCCGCCCGGTCGTGCGTGAGCCGGGTGACTCCGGCCCGCACGACGTGGGTGGTGAGGCTGAGCTTCTGATCGGCGGCGCGCTGCCTCAACTCGCCGAACAGCGCCGCATATTGAGTGGCCGCGCGCCCGCCGAGCAGCTCCTTGGCCGCCTGTTCGGTGGCGCTGGTGTCCTGCGCCGCGTACGAGAAGACCTTGCCGAGCGTGTTGCTGACGTCGCCGATGACACGGGTGGTGTCGGAGGCGTCGGTGAGAGCGCGGTTGGCCGTGGCGGGGGTGGTGGTCAACTGCCGCGCCTGGAAAAGGAGTCCGGCCCCGCCCAGGAGGAGAACGAGAACACAGACGAGGGTGAGGGCGCGGCGCAGGCGAGACGTTGACGGCGCAGCGGATTCCTCGGAGGAAGCGGCGGCCTCACCGGAGGGTACGGCGGCCTCACCGGACGGAGCGTTGCCCCCACCGGCAGGAGCGGCGCCCCCACCGGACGAAGCAGCATTCTCGCCGGAGGAGGCCACGGCCTCGCCGGCAGGCGCAGCGCCATCGCCGGGAGGTACGGCGGACCCACCGGAAGGAGCGTTGCCCCCACCGGCAGGAGCGGCGCGCTGTCCCGAAGAGGCCACGCCCTCGCCAGAAGACACAGCGCCATCGCCGAGACGCCCGGCGCCCTCGCTGGTGGGAGCGGCGGCCGCCTCCAGGGCCGGCTCTCCGGGCCGCTCTCCCGCGAGGGCCGCCTCGTCCGGAGCCGACGCCGCTGCCCGTCCCGCTTCGAGGCGCGCTTCGTCCGGGTCCGGGCCGGATACCGACCTCAGCTCTGCCGTGCTCACGCCGGCCCTCCCTCGTCTCTCCCGCTCGGTCCCTGCCACTGCTGCCGCCGCCTGCCGCTCCCTGGCCGGGCCGACCGGCCCGGGCTCAGGACGCGGCGACCGGGACCGCACTGAGTGCCTTCAACTTCCAACCTCCGTCGGTGCGTTCGAGCGCCGCTTCGAGCCGCTTGCGGTCGGTGGTCGCCGCGCCGCCCGCCGGGGTGACCCGGACCTCGACCGTCGCGATGAGCTTCGCCGTGCCGGAACGGTCGTCGAGTTCGGTGACGGCCGCGTCCGTCACCTCCCCCCGCGCCGAGGCCGTCGGCTTTCCGGCGCCCGTGCGGCGCAGCTCGTCGTGGAGCGGGCCCGTAGAGGCGTCGAGCCAGCTGCGCAGCGCCGTGTCGGGGCGGGCCGCGTCCAGCGTGGAGAGCGCGGCGATCTGCGTACGGCCGGCCTTGAGGGCGGCGTCCCGCGAGGTGGCGTACGCGACCGAATCGTCGTTCCGCGCCTGGAAGTAGGTCCAGCCCGCGAAGGCGGCGAAGGCGACCGAGACGGTGAGGGCGGCCGCGACGACGGCGCGTCGCAGCCTGGGCCGGGCGGGGAGCCTGATCACGGCCGTCCGTCCTTTCCGCCGGCGCCGGACGTGAGCCCGAGCAGTCCGGCCAGGTCCGAGGGGCCGCCGCTCGGGAGCGCGGGCAGCGCCAGGGCGCCGGGGAGCGCGGCCGGCCGGGCGGTGGGCGGCGCGGCCGTGGCGGCCGCGGCCGGGGTGGGAGGCAGGGCACCCGGCTGGGCCGGGGGGCCGAGCGGGGCGCCGGCCGGGGCGTGCGCCGAGCCGCGGACGTCCTTGCCGCTGCTCGCGGGCGCGGCGCACCGCGCCTTGGTGTTGAGGCTCGGCGTGTCGACCGTTTCCAGGCCGTTGCGGTAGACCGTGCCGCCATACCCCTCGGTGCACGGAAGCGGTGCGAAGAAGGTGACCGCCATGCCCAGGTTGGCGCCCTTGGTGTCGATGGCGGTGGCTCCCGCCGCCACCAACGGCGGTACCTTCACGAGGAGTTCCTCGATCCCGCGCTGCCGGGTGACCGCCACGTCCGCGGTCGTGAGGAGGTTGGCGAGCACCACGCTGATCGACGGATTGAGGTCCCGGAGCAGACCGCTGACCTGCCCGGCCGCGTCGGGTGCGGCGGCGATCAGCCTGCGCAGATCGGTGTCCGAGCCCTTGAGGGTCGCGGCCAGCTCCTTGGCCCCGGAGGCGAACGTCCTGATGGCCTGGCCCTCCTCGGCCTGGGTGGTCAGGACGGTCTGGCCGTCCGCGAGCAGCGTGGTGGTGCTCGGGAGCGCCTTGTCGGCTGCCCGCACGAAGTCGGTGCCGTTGTCGAGGAGGACCTGGAGGTCGTCGCCGCGCCCCTCGAAGGCCTTCCCGAACTCGTCGACGACGGTCCGCAGCGAGTCCAACGGCACCGATGCGGCGAGGCCGTTGACGCTGGAGAGGACGGTGGTCACGGGCGCGGGGGTGCTCGTCTGGTACTGGTCGATCACACCGCCGTCACCGAGGTAGGGCCCGTCGTCGGTGGTGGGCCGCAGGTCGATGTACTCCTCGCCGACGGCGGAGAGGTTGGCCACCACGGCGTCGAGGGCGGTCGGGATGGGCGGCGCCGAGTTGTTGATGCGCAGCTCGGCCACGACGCCGTCGTCGGTCAGTCCGATGGGCCCGACACGGCCGACCGACACGCCCCGGTAGGTCACGTTGGAGTGGGTGAACAGGCCCCCGGTCTCGGCGAGATGGACCTTGACGGTGTAGTAGTCGCGGATGCCCACGTAGTGGCCCACGTCGGCGTACCGGAACCCGGTGTAGCCGAGGACGAGCACCCCGATGACGAGGAACGCGAGGTTCTTGAGCCGGGTGGCGAGGGTCAGCATCAGCTCTTCCCCTCAGAACCGGAGCCAGAACCGGAGCCCGAACCCGAACCGGAGCCCGGTGAGCCGGCGACGGGCGGCAGGCCGAGCGGGGCCTTCTGGGCGCCCGGCGCCGTCGAGGGCGACGGCGTCGTGAGGGGTGGGATGAGCTGGGTACCGGGCGCGGCCGTCACCGAAAGGTAGACGTTGAGGTAGTCGCCCTTCACACCGCGCAGCACCTCGTCGGTGAACGGATAGGTGAGGAGCACCTGGAGCGAGTCCGGCAGGTCCTTGCCCGAGTCCGCGAGGGCCTGGAGCGTCGGCGCGATCGCCTTCAGGTCGGCCACCATGTCGTCCTTGCTCTTGTTGATCGTGGAGACGGCCACCGTGGAGAGGGTGTCGAGGGACTTGAGCATCGTCATGAGTGAACCCCGTTGGTCCTCAAGGACCTTGAGACCCGGCGACAGGCCGGTGAGCACCGTGCCGACCTGTTCCTTGCGGGTGGCGAGCGTGGCGGAGAGCCGGTTGACGCCGTCCAGCGCGTCCGTGATGTCGCCCCGGTGTCCGTCCAGGTCCGTGACCAGGGTGTTGACGCGCTGGAGCATCGATCGGACTTCGGGTTCGCGGCCGCCGATCGCCTTGTTCAGTTCGGTCGTGATGGTCTTCAACTGGCTGACGCCGCCTCCGTTGAGCAGCATCGAGAGCGCTCCCAGGACCTCCTCGACCTCCGGGTTGCGGTTGGTCCGGGAGAGCGGGATCACGGCGCCGGGCCCGAGGCGCCCCTCGGCCGTCTCCTGGGCCGCGGGGGCCGCCCCCGTCGTCCCCTGGGTCGTGCTTCGAGCCGCGCCCTGAGCCGTCTTCCTGCCTGCCTCGACCGGTGCGGAGAGCTGGACGAACTTCTCGCCGAGGAGGCTGGACTGTTCCAGCTGGGCATAGGCGTTGGCGGGCAGTCGAACGTCTCCCCTGATCCGCATGGTGACCTTCGCGGACCAGCCGTCGGCGGCCAGGGACACCTTGGTGACCCGGCCCACCGCGACGTCGTTGACCTTCACCGCGGCCTGCGGAACCAGGCTCAGGACATCGGCGAACTCGGCGGTGATGTCGTAGGGATGGCTGCCGAGGTCGGCCCCGCCGGGCAGCGGGAGCTGGTCGATCCCGGAGAACGAGGGCGCCGAACAGCTGCCCAGGGTGAGGGCCAGGGCCACGACGACCGCGACCCCGGCGCCGAGTGCGGCGCCGGTCCGCCGGGTGATGCGCGCCGCCATCATCGGCTCCCCTTCTCACCCGTGGAGTTCTTGCCCGTCGAGTTCCGGCCCGTGGAGTTCTGGCCCGTGGAGCCGGAAGCCGAGCCGCCGGCGGAGCCCTTCGCCGGGGCGTCGGAGGTCCCGTACACGGTGCCGACGGCGGGCAGGGGCAAAGCCGGGAGCGCTTTCAGGCGGCTCTCCGGTACCGGTACGAGACCTGCGCTGCCCGCCACCGAGGGGTTGCCGGGGAACACGATGTCGCCGCCCATGCTGACCTCGTTGATGTTGCCCCGGCCGTCGAGGGTCCGGTGGACCGGGTCGTAGGCGTTGAGAGCGTTTCCGGCGGCCAGCGGCGCGGTGTCCAGGGCTTCGGCGAGCGAGGCCCGCTGCTCGACGAGGATCTGGGTGAGCGGGGCCAGCTTGTCGACCTCGGCCTTGAGGCTGCCCCGGTTGTCCTGGATGAACGTCTTGACGTTGCCGAGCGCCGTGCCGAGTTCCTTGAGCGCGCCCGCCAGGTTGTCCTTGTTGTCGGCGAAGAACGAGGTCACGTCCGCGAGTTGGTTCTGTGCGTCGCGGACCGCGCCGTCCTTGTTCTTCAGCATGGTGGTGAACGTCTGGAGGTAGGACAGCGTGGCGAAGAGGTGCTCGCTGCTGCCGTCGAGGGTCTTGGCGGCCTTGCCGAACTGCTCGATGGAGTCGCCGATCGCGGCGCCGTTGCCGTTCAGGTTCTTGGCCCCCGTGTCGAGCAGGCCGGAGAGCGCTCCCGAGGAGTTCGCGCCGTCGGGTCCGAGCGACTTGCTGAGCTCGGTGATGGACGCGTACAGCTGGTCGACCTCGACGGGAGTGGCGTTGCGGGCGGCCGGCAGCACCGCCCGGTCGGCGATCTCGGGACCCCCGGTGTAGGCGGGGGCGAGCTGGACGTACCGGTCCGCGACGACGCTGGGCGAGACGACGGCGGCCCGGACGTCCTTGGGCACCCGTACGCCCCGGTCCACGGTGACGACCACTTTGACCTGCCGGCCCTCGGGGGTCACCGAATCGACCTCGCCGACCTTCACGCCGAGGATGCGCAGGTCGGACCCGGGGTAGACGCCGACCGCGTGGTCGAAGTAGGCGGTGATCCGCTTGCCGCCGGAGTCGGCGAACACGCGCAGCCCGCCGACCACGGTGACGGCGATCACCGCGAGGGCCAGGACGATCGTGAGAGCGCGTCGCCGGCTCACGGGTAGCCTCCGTTCTTCGGCGGCATGCAGCCGGTGGTCGGGAGCGACTTCGCCGGGAGGTAGTTCCGGGGGACGAGCCCGCAGATGTAGGTGTCGAACCAGCGGCCGTTGCCCACGGTGTTGCCGACGAGGCGGTAGTAGGGCCCGGCCAGGGCGAGTGTGCGGTCCAGGCCCTGCTGGTTCTTGACGAGGACGTCCGTGACGCGCCCCAACGCCTTGAGCGTCGGCGCCAGTTGGGCCTGGTTGTCCTTGACGAGTCCGGTGAGCTGGGTGCCCAGGCCCCGGGTTCCGCTGAGGAGTGCCTGGATGGCGTCGCGGCGCTGCTTGAGCTCGCCGAGCAGCAGTCCGCCGTCGTCGATGAGGGTCTCGAAGCTGCTCTTCCTGTTCGCCAGCGTCTTGGTCAACTGCTCGCTGCCTTTGAGCAGTTGGGCAAGTTGAGTGTCGCGCTGCGAGACGGTCCTGGACAGTGCCGAGAGTCCGGAGACGGCGGTGCGCACATCGGGCGGTGAGTCCTTGAAGGTGTCGGAGATCGTCTCGAAGCTCTTGGCGAGCTGGGCGGTGTCGATCTCGCCGATCGTGTTGCTGAGCCCCTCGAAGGCCTGGGTGACGTCGTACGGGGACGTCGTGCGGCTCAGCGGGATGCGGTGGCCCGGGTTCTGCCGGGCGCTGCCGAGCGGGTCGATCGCCAGGTACTTCTCGCCGAGCAGGGTCTTGATGGCGATGGCGGCGGTCGAGGCGTCGCCGATCCAGGCGTCCTTCACCTTGAAGGCGACCTTCACCTTGGCGCCGTCCAGGGACACTCCGCTGACCTCGCCGACCTTGACCCCGGCGATCCGCACCTCGTCGCCGTCGCGCAGCCCGGCGGACTCGGAGAAGTCGGCGGTGTAGGTGGTGCCGCCGCCGATGAGCGGGAGGGAGTCCGCGTTGTAGGCGGCAAGCCCGATCAGGGCCAGCACGAGCAGGCCCACCAGGCTGACCGCGACGGGGTTGCGCTCCTTCATGGGCTTGAGCCGGGGCCGGCGCCGGGCAGGGCTTTTGCGGTCGGAGGGCTCGGGGGCGGGGCGCTCGGCGGTGGGACGGGACCGGCTTAGGACCCCGGGCCATCGCGGTGCGGGGAGTCTCATCCCTGGCACCTCGATTCGCTGACCGGGATTCCGGTGGGCGGCGGGCTGCCGTCCTCGTTCTTCACGCCGGACACCTTGGCCTCGCAGAGGTAGAGGTTGAGCCAGGATCCGTACGACGCGATGCGGGTGACGGCCCGCATCTTCTCGGGGGTCTTCTGGAGGAAGTTCTCGATCTGGGGAGCGCTCTCGGCGAGGTTCGAGGACAGCCGGCCGAGTTGCTTGATGTCCTCCTTCAGCGGGGCCCGACCGTCCTGGAAGAGCCCGGCGGTGACGGTGGTGAGGTCGCCCATCGCGGCCAGCGCCTCGCCGAGCGGCTTGCGGTCGCCGGCGAACCCGGAGACCAGTTGCTGGAGGGTGACCACGAGGTCGTTGAAGCCCGCTTCGCGGTCGTTGACGGTGGTCAGAACGGTGTTGAGGTTGGTGATGACCTCGCCGATGACCTTGTCCTTGGCGGCGACGGTCGTGGTCAGCGAGCCGATGTGCTTCAACAGGCTGTCCACGGTGCCGCCCTCGCCCTGGAGGACCTGCACGATCGAGCCCGCAAGGTCGTTCATGTCCTTGGGCGAGAGCCCTTCGAACAGGGGCTGGAAGCCGTTGAACAGCTGGGTGAGGTCGAGGGCGGGGGTGGTGCGCTGCACCGGGATGGTCGCGCCCGGCGCGAGCGCCGAGCCGACCGCACCGGTGCCCCGGCCCAGTTCGACGTAGCGCTGGCCGACCATGTTGAGGTACTTGATCGAGGCCGTGGTGGTGCCCGGCAGGCTCCGGCCGCGCTGCACGGAGAACGTGACCTGGGCGAGCCTGCGGTCGACCACCTCCACCTTGTCGACCTGGCCGACCTTCACCCCGGCGATGCGGACGCTGTCGCCCTCGATCAGGCCGGTGGTGTCGGTGAAGCGGGCCCGGTAGCTGGTGGTGTCGCCCACCCCGGTGTTGGCGATGGACAGGGCGAGCACGGTGGTCGCGAGCACCGTCACCAGGACGAAGACCAGCGACTTCACGAGCGGGCCCGCGATGCTGCGGCGCTTCACTTGATGGTCACCTCCGTCCCTCTGAGGGCGGGACCGAGGAGCAGGCTGCTCCAGTCCGGCAGGGACTGCGGGGCCTGTCGGAGCGCGGGCGCGAGCAGTTCGTTCACCAGCTGGTTCTCCTGCGGCGAGTTCGGCAGGCCGAGCCCGGCACCGGAAGGGGCGGCGGTCTTCGCGAGAGCGCTCTCGGCGGGGAGCGGCGAGCCGAGGTACGGCACCGGATAGCAGTGCGGACCGTCGCCGCCCCGGTAGACGGGGGTGTCACGGCCCGGCACGTACTTGCCGAGCGAGGGCACGACACGGACCGTGACGTGCAGACCGGGCTTGTCGGTGCCCTTGCCCAGCGCCTTGTCCATCGCGGGGACGAATCCGGCCAGGGTCCGCAGGGTGCAGGGGAAGGCCGAGGAGTACTTCGCGAGGACGTCCAGAGTGGGCCGGCTGACGTCGCTGAGCCGGATGATGTTGTCCTTGTTCTGCTGGAGGAAGCCGGTGAGGTCCTGCGCCGTCTTCGTCGTCTGGCCGTACACACCCAGGAGTTGGGTCTGCTGGTCGACGAGCGTGCCGGTCGTGGTGGTGGCGTCGGTGAGCGCTCTCAGGATGTCGGGGGCGGCGTCACTGTAGGTCCCGGAGACCTTGACGAGTTGCACCAGGTCCGCGTTAAGGGTGGGCAGGTTCGGGTTGAACTTTTTCAGGTGGGCGTCCAACGTGACGAGCGTGTCTCCGAGTTGGGAGCCCCGGCCGCGCAGCGCCTGCGCGACGGCGGAGAGCGTGGACGACAGCTTGTCGGGCTTCACCGCGGTCAGCATCGGCAGCACGTTGTCGAGCACCTGCTCCAGCTCGATGGCGTTGCTCGACCGGTCCTGGGGGATGGTCGCATCGGCCGGGAGCGCTCTCGTGGACGGGTTCGCCGGCGGTACGAGCGCGACGAACCGCTCGCCGAACAGCGTGGTCGGCAGCATCTGCGCCCGTACGTCGGACGGGATGTGGCTGCGCTTGTCCGGCTGGAGGGCGAGGGTGAGCTTCGCCCCCGTGCCGTCCGCGCTGATGGTGCGGACCTCGCCGACGACGACACCGCGCAGTTTCACCTCGGCACCGGGGTGCATCTCGTTGCCGACACTGCTGGTCTCGACGGTCACCGTGTCGGAGCGGGTGAACTGCTTGTCGTACACGGCGATCGAGAGCCACACGAGCAGTGCAGGGACCAGCAGGAAGACGACTCCGGCGGTGCGGCGCCGGACGGTGAGCGCGTTCATCCGGCCACCTTCACGGTGGTGGTGGCGCCCCACAGGGCGAGCGAGAGGAAGAAGTCGGTGACGGCGATCAGCACGATGGCGTTGCGGACCGAGCGGCCCACCGCGACCCCCACTCCGGCCGGGCCGCCGGTGGCGCGGAAGCCGTAGTAGCAGTGGGCCAGGATCACCATCACGCTGAAGATGAGCACCTTGAGCACGGAGAGCAGCACGTCGGTCGGCGAGAGGAACAGATTGAAGTAGTGGTCGAAGGTGCCGCGTGACTGCCCCTTGAAGACGACCGTGGTGAGCCGGGACGCGAAGTAGGAGCTGAGCAGTCCGATCGCGTACAGCGGGATGATCGCGACGACTCCGGCGATGATGCGGGTGGTGACGAGGTAGGGCAGGCTGCGGATGCCCATGCCTTCGAGGGCGTCGATCTCCTCGTTGATGCGCATCGCGCCGAGCTGGGCGGTGAAGCCGGCGCCCACCGTGGCGGACAGTGCGAGCCCGGCGACCAGCGGCGCGATCTCGCGGGTGTTGAAGTAGGCGGAGACGAAGCCGGTGAAGGCCGCGGTGCCGATCTGGTTCAGGGCGGCGTAGCCCTGGAGGCCGACCACCGTGCCGGTGAACAGGGTCATGGCGATCATCACGCCGATGGTGCCGCCGATGACGCCGAGTCCGCCGCTGCCGAAGGCGACCTCGGCGAGCAGGCGCTGCACCTCCTTGAGGTATCGCCGCAGGGTGCGGGGAATCCAGAGCAACGCCCTGACGTAGAAGGCGAGTTGGTCACCGGAGCGGTCCAGGATGCTGAAGAGGGCCATCGGTCAGCCGCCCTTCGGGGGGACGATCTGGAGGTAGATCCCGGTGAGCACCATGTTCACGAAGAACAGCAGCAGGAAGGTGATGACCACGGACTGGTTGACCGCGTCGCCGACGCCCTTGGGCCCGCCGCGCGGGTTGAGCCCGCGGTAGGCGGCGACGATCCCGGCGATGAACCCGAAGATCAACGCCTTGATCTCGCTGACGTACAGGTCGGGCAGCTGGGCGAGCGCGGAGAAGCTGGAGAGATAGGCGCCCGGGGTGCCGCCCTGCAGGATGACATTGAAGAAGTAGCCGCCGAGGGTGCCGACGACGGACACCATTCCGTTGAGCAGTACGGCGACGAACATGGTCGCCAACACACGGGGAACGACGAGGCGTTGGACGGGCGAGACGCCCATGACCTCCATGGCGTCCAGCTCTTCGCGGATCGTGCGCGAGCCCAGGTCGGCGCAGATCGCGGAGCCGCCGGCGCCCGCGATGAGCAGCGCCACGATCAGCGGGCTGGCCTGCTGGATGACGGCCAGGACGCTGGCGCCGCCGGTGAAGGACTGGGCGCCGAGCTGCTGGGTCAGCGAGCCGACCTGGAGGGCGATGACCGCGCCGAAGGGGATGGAGACGAGAGCCGCGGGCAGGATGGTGACGCTGGCGATGAACCAGAACTGCTCGATGAACTCGCGCAGTTGGAAGGGCCGCTTGAAGACGGCCCGGGTGACGGCGGCGGCCAGCGCGAAGAGCCGGCCGGTCTGGCGGAACGCTCCGAGTCCGGGGATCTGGCGGCGCGGCGGCCGGTCCGGGCGGGGCGGGGCGGGCGCCGGGTTCCTCTCGGCCTCCATGGTCACGGCGTCGCCTCCTGGGCCGGGGCCATGCCGTTCTCCACGGCGCGGCGGGCGGCGGGCGGCAGCTCGTCGAGCATGCCCATCACGCGCAGCTTGCGGCGCAGCACCGCCTGGCGGGCGGGCAGTCCGGGCGAGGGCTCCAGCTGCGGCACGATGCGGCGGGGCGGTGAACCGGCCGTACTGGGCGCCGAGTTGAGCTGTTCCTTCGCGAGGGTGGCGGCGTCCTTCTCCTCGGACATTCCGATGGGGCCCTCGCGGCGCCCGCTGAGGAACTGCGCGACGACCGGCTCCTCGCTGGTCAGGAGCACCTCGCGCGGGCCGAACGTGACGAGGTTGCGACGGAAGAGCATGCCCATGTTGTCGGGGACGGTCGCCGCGATGTCGAGGTTGTGGGTGACGATCAGCATCGTCGCGTCGATCTGCGCGTTCAGGTCGATCAGGAGCTGGGAGATGAAGGCGGTGCGCACGGGGTCGAGGCCCGAGTCCGGCTCGTCGCAGAGGATGATCTGCGGGTCGAGGACCAGCGCCCGGGCGAGCCCGGCGCGCTTGCGCATGCCGCCGGAGATCTCCCCGGGCAGCTTCTCCTCGGCGCCGAGGAGCCCGACCATGTCGACCCGCTCCATGACGATGCGACGGATCTCCGACTCCTTCTTGCGCGTGTGCTCGCGCAGCGGGAAGGCGATGTTGTCGAAAAGGGACATCGAGCCGAAGAGCGCGCCGTCCTGGAACATGAGGCCGAAGAGTTTCCGGGTCTCGTAGATGTCCCGTTCGGGGCTGCTCACCATGTCGACGCCATTGATGAGGACCCGGCCGCGCTCGGGTTTGAGCAGCCCGATGAGCGACTTGAGGAAGACCGTCTTTCCGGTTCCGGAGGGGCCGAGCATGACGCTGACTTCGCCCGCGGGCAGGGTGAGGGTGACGTCCTGCCAGATGTTCTGCTTGCCGAAGGACTTGGTCAGACCTTCGACCACGACTTCAATTCCCATCCCACCTCCAGCAGGCACGTACGACGTGACACAAGGGCACCGAGGGGCGCACGGTAAGTTGCCGGGCGGCGCCGAAACAAGATCCCGGACGGCCGCATCGGCGAATTCCCTTTTCGTTGTCACTCGTTGATAAGTTCCGAAGCCGGCCGGACGGACGACTGCGCAGAATTGGAGCAGTAAGGCGGTGGTGCGTGCGGAACGGGAGCGCCGCGGCCGGAGGGAGCGGAGCCGTGGCACCCCCGCCCCGGGGAGACCCCCGGGCCCGTCGACGGGGGCGGGCCGGGCATGTCGCCCGTGCGGCTCCCGGCCTTCGGGGGCGCGGCCGGGAGCGTGTACGCGAACGCTCCGGATGGCTTCTGAGCTGCCCGGACCGGCCGCACACCGGACGCTACGGCCCGGTAACCTCGCTCTGCAATACCAGTTCCAGAAGTTTCCGCGAGCCCGCGCCCGGCCGTCGCCAACTTGTCACCGACGCAGTACTTCATTCCCGGAACTTGTCATGTGTTGAGGGGTTTCACCTGTCACCGGCCGACAGGGCACCGCTTATGGGGAGAGAACCGGGAACTTCGCCACGAATGACATGGCAATGGCATGGCCATTGCGCACCAATCGACAAGAAAAACCGGCCGGTTGCTCATCGCGGGCACAAGGTAGGGCCTTGCCCGAGACAATCTTGCACGGCAGGATTGTGCGCCCATGTTTCTCGCAAGTAACGTCCGCCTCGTCACGGATCGTACGTGGCCGAATCCGTCCCCGTAGCTGGTGAAATCGGAGGCATTACTGTGCGAAACCCCCTCGGAAAGCTCGCGTTGGTGTCCGGCGCCGCGGCAGCCGCGTTCACCCTCGCCACCGCCCCCGCGATGGCCCTCGTGCCCACGAACTGGGTCGTCGGCCCCAGCTCGCCGGAGAACTTCACCGCCAAGTCCACCAACGTGGTGCTGTCCATCAACGGCATCGACATGACGTGCACGTACTCGGACGCCGCCGGCTCCCTCAAGAGCGCGACGGGCAACCCGGCCGCCGTCGGCACCATCAACCCCGTGCACTTCGGCAAGACCGGCGAGCCGTGCACCAGCTTCCTCGGCACCGTGAACACGGTCGCCAACACCCCGTGGACGCTGAACGTGACCAACTACACCGCGGCCACCGGCGTCTCGCAGGGCTACATCTCCGGCGTCAACGCCCGTGTCAGCGTGGCGACTTGTGCCTTCACGGTGACCGGCACCGCGCACGGCACCTACACCAACTCCACGGGTGACCTGAAGGTCGCCGCCACTCCCACCGAGCTGACGGTCTCGGCGCCGACGGCCGGGTGCTCGGGCGTGGTGGCCACCGGCGACCACCCGTCCTTCAACGGCGACTACTACGCGGTGGTCACCGGCACCACCACCAAGCCCACCATCGTCGGCTCGTAGCAGCGGCATGACACCTCGCTACGCCCCCGGACCGTCCGGCCCGACGCACGGCAGGCCGGACGGTCCCCCAACGGCGGCGCATCTGCCGCCGGCCCCCTCCAGGAGCTGAGCCAGTGGAGCTGAACGCGACGTGACCAGAACCCCGGTACCGGCCGGCCGGTGGCGGAGCGTGCGCAGCCGGGGTGCGGTGGCGGCGGCCACCGTGGTCCTGGCCGCGATCGTGCCCGGCGCCGATGTGGCCCTCGGCGACCAGCGCACCAGCGCCGAACTGGCCTACACCTGCGCGTTCCCGGCCGGGCCGCATCCGGTGAAGGTGCAGGTGGCGGCCAGGTTCCCGGCCCGGGCCGCGACGGGCGCCGCGATCCGGCCCGCCGAGGTGACGACGTCGGTGACGCTGCCCGAGGCCGCCGTCGCCGAGCTCACCGGACTCCGTGCCGCCACGACCGGTGCCACCACCCGGCTCACCACCGAGGTGGCGCAGAACGGCGCCGCGGCCCAGGCCCTCTGGCTGGGCACCGCACCCTCCGTGCCGCTCACTTCCCCGGGCGGCGCCGTGTTCCGTGCGACCGGCGACGTGCCGACCGTCACCGCCAACAGCCCCGGCGACCTCACCGTCACGGCGGCCGGGCTCACGCTCGAATTCCGCCCGGTCACCACCGAGGGCGGTGCCACCGACCCGGCCACCCTCTCCGTGCCCTGCACGCCTGCCCCCGGTGCGAAGGGCCTGCTCGCCACCGTGCCGATCGGCACGGCATCCTCCTCGCCCGCCCCGACCCCCAGCACCTCCGCGACGGCCCCTGCCGCGGGTGGCGCGTCGCGCAGCACTCCTGAGAGCGCTCCCAGGATCGCCCCGCCCAAGGCAGCGGCCTCCCCGGCAGCCACCGCGCCCAAGTGCCAGGGCGACACCACCGACCCGCTCGCCCTGGCGGCGTACACCACCGGGTACTCCAACGTCACCAAGATGGGCAACGCCTCGCTCATCCCCGTCTTCTGCTCCAAGGTCGTCCAGGGGCCCAACCAGCTCAAGCGCATCGAGGTCCGACCCGGCGTCTTCGAACTGCATCTGCTCCAGAACTCGATGGGCCGGCTCGACTACCAGGGCCGTGCCCAGACCCCGCCGGGCCCGGCCACGTTCCTCACCTTCGGCTTCATGCCGACCACGGCCACCATGACCCTGGAGGCGACCGGGCCGCTGTCCATCGAGTCGGACCTCAACAACACCGCGGGGCACGGGGAGACGTACATCAGGGCCCCCCTCGTGCTGCACATCTCCGACGTCAAGGTGAACGGGACCCCGCTGGACGTCGGCCCCAACTGCCGTACCACCGGGCCGGTTTACTCCACCGACCCCGACCCGGCCCGGAACACCAAGGACCACTTGGTCCTGCTCGGGGAGCTGAAGAAGGGCGCGGACACCGTCTGGCGCGGGTACTCGCTGTCCCGCGGCGGACCGCTCGACGGCTCGGTGACCATCCCGCCGTTCACCGGCTGCGGGGTGGGCGAGGACCTCAGCCCGCTGTTCACCGCGTCGGTGTCCGGACCCGCCAACACGGTCAAGCAGAACCAGGGGGCGCCGTGCGCCTCCGGCATCGAGGACGACCCGGCGCAGCTGTGCACCGCCGACAAGCAGCCGACGACCATCCCGACACCCCTGCGCTGAGCACCGCCCGCCCCGCGCTCCCCGCTCCCCGGGGTGCCGAACCACGTTCAGATCCAGCCAACTCGCCCACCGCGCACGGCCGTTACCGCACCGCCCACCTACGTACAGGACGTCATGAGTCAAGACGTCCGAGAGGGGACGACCCGATGAGACCCGCATCCGCCCGCCTGCGAGCCGGACTCCTTGCCACCTGCACCGCCCTGGCCGCTCTCGCGACGATCGGCCCGGCCTCGGCCGACGCCGCCTCCACCGCCCGGCTCGCGGGCGACTGGGCCCCGTTCAGCCGCTGCCCGGTGGACGACCCGGCCATGCTGGCGGCCGACGGCCGCACCGACATCGTGCAGTGCATCGCCTCCCACTCGGCGAGCGGCACCATCAAGCTCGGCAACACCAATGTCATCACCGGCGCCAGCGACCTCCAGGTCGGAGTGGTGCAGCACTCCGACGGCACGAACAGCCTGGTCGCACCGGCCGGCGGCGCACTGATCGCCGACTCGGCCGACATACCGGGCGGGCTGCTCGGCCTGATGTGCCCGAACGACGTCCCCGTGATCGGCGACATCTGCCGGCAGATCACCAACGGCACCCTCAACCGGGTCACCGCGACCGTCGAATCGGCCGGGACGCCCACGGCCTTCAACCTCACCGCGGGTGCCACCTCGGGCCAGCCGATCATCTCGATCCCGATCCGCATCCACCTCCAGAACCCGTTCCTCGGCAACTCCTGCTACATCGGCTCCGCCGCCCACCCCATCGTGCTGCGCCCGCAGAACGTCACGGCACCCACGCTCGGCATCCAGCGCTTCGACGGCAACGGCACACCCAACACCGCCGGTGACATGAATCGGCTGAGCCTCGTCAACGCGAGCCAGACGGACACCACGTTCGCGGTGCCGGGTGCAAGCGGTTGCGGCCTTGCCGGACTGCTCGACTGGGCGGTGAACCTGAAGACCGGACTGCCCTCGGCGGCCGGCAAGAACAGCGTCGTGCTCAACAGCGCGTCGACCTATCTGGCCGGTCTGCACGCCCCCGGTACGGTCGTCCCGGACAACGGCAAGCTGCTCTCCCAGTACTGGCATTCGGCGGCCCAGTAGCCCCGGGGCGGTCCCGGCCGACGGCCCGTCCACGCCCGGGGCGGGCCGTACCGGATTCGGCCGACAACCGATGCAGGCTGAATCGAACGCTGCCTCAAGTGTTGTCCAGGACATGAGAGTTGTTCTAGGTTCAGCAGTCCGCGAAAGGTACGCACCTGTCGGCCGGTGGGAGCGCTTTCTCCATCGGCTCTCCCCACCGGGCGCCGTAGTGCAAGGGGAGTGAGATGCCCACAGCCGCGCAATCACCGGACACCCAGGAGCCGTTGGGACCGCTCCCCCAGGAGTTCGCCGCGATCATGCGACCCGAACTCCCGGGCCTGCTCAAGGAGATCGGCACGGAGATCACCCGCGCCTACCCGGAATACGCCCGACTGCTGGAGGGCCCCTACGGCGAGGCGATCCGGGTCGGCGTGGAGCAGAACCTCAGCGTCTTCGTCGACCAGGTGGCGTCCCCCAGCGCCCCCTCCGCGCTCCGCGACGAGATGTGCCGCCGCTTCGGCCGGTTCGAGGCGTACGAGGGCCGGAGCCTGGACACCCTGCAGGGCGCCTACCGCCTCGGCGCCCGGGTGGCGCTGCGCCGGGCCAAGAAGATCGGCCGGCGCTACAATCTCTCCCCCGCCCTGATGCTCAGCTTCGCCGACGCCCTGTTCACCTATGTCGAGGAGCTGGAAGCGCTCTCACGCGAGGGCTATCTGGAAGTCACGTCGTTCTCCGGGGAGCGCTCGGACGCGCTGCGAAGACGGTTACTCCACCTGATCCTGGCCGGCTCCCCGGTACCGCGCGCGGCGATCGCGGAGCTGGCGGACCGGGCCCACTGGCCCCTGCCCGAACGCGTCACCCTGGTCGCGCTGCGCTCCGGAGCGGGCCTGACCCGTGCGGCCCTGGACAACGATGTCCTGGCCGATCCCGGCGAGCCGCTGCCGCACCTGCTGATCCCCGGCCCCGTAGACGAAGTACGAAGACGGATGCTGGACGCGGCCCTGCACGGCTCCTGGGCGGCGGTCGGCCTCGAAGTGCCCATCGGCGATGCGTCCGATTCCCTGCGCTGGGCCCGCCAGGTCCTCGAACTCGCCGCGTCCGGGGTCATCGACAGCGACTCGGGGACGCTGTACTGCGAGGACCATCTCGTCACCCTCTGGCTGCGCTCCGACCCCGCCCTCCTCGAACACCTGGGCCGCCGCGAGCTCGCACCGCTCGACGCGCTCACCCCCGGCCGGCGCGACCGGCTCATCGAAACCCTGCGGACCTGGCTGGCGACCCGGGGCACCGCCGCCCACATGGGCGAGATCCTCGACGTGCACCCGCAGACCGTGCGCTACCGGATGCGGACCCTGGAGTCCATCTTCGGCGACCGGCTCACCGATCCCGAACACCGGTTCGCCACCGAACTAGTGCTACGCGCAAGGGACCTCGGACACCGGGAACAGCTCTGAACTTGCCCCGATCGGCGCCATAATCATCCGAATCACTTCGAAAACAACGGATAAATATCGTCAAGTCCCAAGGCCGGAGCGAACCCGCCGCTGGATATGCCCGTCTGAGTGGGCGGATGTCCGAAGGATGTCCGTACCACCCGCACTACGCCAGAGGCATGCCGTATGTCTTCGCATCTGCCGGCCGTCTTCCGCGGCGCCGCCGCCCCGCACCCCCGCACCCTGCTCGACGTACTGGACGCGACGGCGGCCGCCCACCCGGGCGCGGCCGCACTGGACGCGGGCGGCGAGCGGCTCACCTATCAGGACCTGTGCGACCGGATCACCGAACGCGCCGTGCGGCTCACCCGCCACGGCATCGGTCCGGGCGACCGGGTCGGCATCCGGATCCCGTCCGGCACCTGTGACCTGTACCTCGCCGTCCTGGCGGTGCTGCTGAGCGGTGCCGCGTACGTGCCGGTGGACGCGGACGATCCCGAGGAGCGGGCGGCGACCGTCTTCCGCGAGGCCGGGGTGTGTGCCGTGATCGAGGCGGACGAGCGGATACTGCCGGGGCCCGCGGCGCCCCTGGGGGCCCGCTGGCGACCCGCGCGGCCCGAGGACGACGCCTGGATCATCTTCACGTCCGGCTCGACGGGGCTGCCCAAGGGTGTCGCGGTGACCCATCGCTCGGCGGCCGCCTTCGTCGACGCGGAGGCTCAACTCTTCCTCACCGAGCGCCCGTTGGGTCCGGGCGACCGGGTGCTCGCCGGGCTTTCGGTGGCCTTCGACGCCTCGTGCGAGGAGATGTGGCTGGCCTGGCGGCACGGCGGCTGCCTGGTTCCGGCACCCCGGTCCCTGGTGCGGGCGGGTCACGAACTCGGCCCCTGGCTGGTCGAGCGCGGCATCACGGTGGTGTCCACGGTGCCCACCCTCGCGGCGCTGTGGCCGGACGAGGCCCTCGACCAGGTCCGGCTCCTGATCGTCGGCGGCGAGGCCTGCCCGGGCGCGCTCGCCGACCGGTTCGCGGTCAAGGGCCGCGAGATGTGGAACACCTACGGGCCCACCGAGACGACGGTGGTGGCAACCGCCGCGCGCATGCTGCCCGGCGAGCCGGTCCGCATCGGACTCCCGCTCGCGGGCTGGGAGTTGGCGGTCCTGGACGCCTCCGGCGAGCCCGTGCCGTACGGCGGCGAGGGGGAACTCGTCATCGCGGGGGCGGGCACCGCCCGCTACCTCGACGCCGCCAAGGACGCCGAGCGGTTCGCGCCGCTCGGCCTGCTCGACACCTCCCGCGCCTACCGCACCGGCGATCTCGTACGCGCCGACGCGGCCGGGCTCGTCCACCTCGGACGCGCCGACGACCAGGTCAAGGTGGGCGGCCGGCGCATCGAACTCGGCGAGATCGACGCCATGCTGAGAGCGCTTCCCGGCGTGCGCGCCGCGGCCGGCGCGGTGCGCGGCACCCCGGCCGGCGGCCAGATCCTGGTCGGCTATGTGGTGCCCGAGCAGGGCAGTTTCGAGGCCGGACAGGCCCGCGGCTTCCTCGCCGAACGCCTGCCGGCGGCCCTGGTCCCGCTGATCGTCGAGGTCACCGAGCTGCCCACACGCACCTCGGGCAAGGTCGACCGGGACGCCCTGCCCTGGCCGCTGCCCTCCCAGCGCGGTCCGCTCGGCGGCGACGACCCGGCCGACGACGGCTCCACCTCCGCCCGGCTCGCCGGGGCGTGGGAGCGCATGCTGGGCGTGCACCCCGAGCCGGACAGCGACTTCTTCGCGCTCGGCGGCTCCAGCCTGAGCGCGGCCCGGCTCGCCTCCGAGTTGCGCGCCCACTACCCCGGGGTGTCCGTCGCCGACCTCTACCGGCGTCCGGTCCTGCGGGACATGGCGCAGCACCTCGAATCCCTCGCTGGGCCGGCCGCCGAGGCACGGACCGTACAGCCGGTGCCGCGCAGCGCCGGCGTGGTCCAACTCCTCGTCACCACGGCCCTGTTCGGGGTCGCCGGGCTGCGCGGCCTGATCGGTCTCGCGACGCTCGACAACATTCTGGGCTGGCTCGCGCCGCAGGCCTGGGCTCCGCACATCTCCTGGTGGTTCGTGCTGATCGGCACCGTGGTCCTGATGAGCGCCCCGGCCCGCTTCGCGATCGGCGGCGGGGCGGCCCGGCTGCTGACCCGGGGCGTGCGGCCGGGCGCGTATCCGCGCGGCGGCCGGGTCCATCTGCGGCTGTGGACGGCCGAACGCGTCGTGGCCGCCTTCGGCGTGCCGTCCCTGCTCGGCACGCCCTGGGCCCGCCTGTACGCGCTCTCCCTGGGGTGCCGGGTCGGCCGGGGCGTCACCCTGCACGCCATGCCGCCGGTGACCGGGCTCGCCACGATCGGCCGGGGCGCCGCGGTGGAGCCGGAGGCCGACATCAGCGGCTGGTGGCTGGACGGGGCGACGCTGCACATCGGCGCGGTCCGCATCGGCGAGGGCGCCCGCGTCGGTCACCGCAGCACCCTGATGCCCGGCGCGGTCCTCGGCGATCACGCCGAACTGGACCCGGGCGCCTGCCTGGACGGGGAGGTCCCCGCGGGCCGGCGCTGGCTCGGCTCGCCGGCCCGCCCGGCCGACTCCCACGAGCGCGTCGCCGGCACCGGCTGGCCCGCGCCGCGTCCGGAGCGTTCGCGCCGCTGGGCCGCCGCGTACGCGCTCTCCCTGATCGGCCTGCCGCTGCTGAGCCTGCTGTCCACCGCACCCGCGCTCATCGGCGTCTACTACCTGGTGCGCTCCTGCGACACGCTCTCGTCGGTCGCCGTCCGGCTGCTGCTCTCCGCACCGGCCGTCACCGTGGTCACCACCCTGTTCTCGCTCCTCACGCTCGCCGCCCTGGTGCGCGTCCTCGGCCGCGGCATCAAGCCCGGCTTCCATCCGGTGTGCGGGGGTGTCGCCTGGCGCGCCTGGCTGGTGACCCGGCTGGTCGGCGGCGCCCGCGGCAGCTTCTTCCCGGTGTACGCGAGTCTGGCGACCCCCGTGTGGCTGCGGCTGCTCGGGGCCAGGGTGGGACGGCGCGCCGAGATCTCCACGGTGCTGCCGCTGCCCTCGCTCCTGACCGTCGAGGACGGGGCGTTCCTCGCCGACGACACCCTGGTGGCGCCGTTCGAAGTCCGCGGCGGCTGGCTGCGGTTGGGGACGGCGAGCGTCGGCCGCAAGGCCTTCGTCGGCAACTCGGGCATCGTCGGCCCCGGCCGCCGCGTGCCCGACGGCGCCCTGATCGGGGTGCTGTGCGACGCGCCCGCGCTCAGCGAGCCGGGCAGTTCGTGGCTCGGCCGGCCGGCCCTGCCGCTGCCACGCGTGGCGACCGCCGCCGACCCCGGCCGCACCTTCGACCCGCCGCGCCGCCTCGTGCTCGCCCGGGCCGCGGTCGAGCTGTGCCGGGTGCTGCCGCTGATGTGCTCGGTGCTGCTCGCCGAGGCCCTCTTGATCGGCGAGCAGAGCGCTCTCAACCGGGGCGGCCTCCCGCTCGCGGCGCTGGCCGGGGTCGTGCTGCTCATGGGGGCGGCGGCGGTGGCGGGGCTGACCGCGACCGCCGCGAAGTGGGTCCTGGTCGGCCGGTTCGAGTCGGGCGAGCATCCGCTGTGGTCGTCCTTCGTGTGGCGCAACGAGCTGTACGACACGTTCGTCGAGTCCCTCGCCGTGCCGTGGATGGCGGGCTCGTTCACCGGCACACCGGTCCTCAACTGGTGGCTGCGCAGCCTCGGTGCGCACATCGGGCGCGGGGTGTGGCTGGAGACGTACTGGCTGCCGGAGACCGATCTGGTCACGCTCGGGGACGGGGCGAGTGTGAACCGCGGATGTGTGCTGCAGACCCACCTCTTCCACGACCGGATCATGCGCCTGGACACGGTACGGCTCGCGGAGGGCGCGTCCCTCGGCCCGCACAGCATCGCGCTGCCCGGCACCGACGTCGGCGCCCGGGCCTCGGTGGGCGCCGCGTCCCTCGTGATGCGTGGGGAGAGCGTGCCGCCGGACACCCGTTGGGCGGGCAACCCCATCGCGGGTGAGCACGCCCTGCTCCCCCAGACTCAACCAGCCGCTGAACGAGCGGTGATGACGCTCCGTCAGGGTTCCTCGCGGGAAGGCAGCGCGGCATGACGCGCTGCACCCGGCGCTCGCTGGTGCGGGTGGCCGCGCTGTCCGCCCTGGGCACGATGGCCGTGGCGGACGACGAGGCCACCGGCCGCGGGGACCGCTACTTCCCGCAGCACGGCTCGTACGGACATGACACCCTCGCCTACGACCTGCGGATCGCCTACGACTCGGTCAGCGGCCGGCTCGCGGGCACCGCGCTCATCCAGGCCGTCGCGCTGCGCCCCCTCGACCGGGTCGAGCTGGACCTGTCCAAGCTCAGCGCGCACGCGGCGCACGTCGACGGCCGGGCCGCCCGCATCCGCCAGCGGCAGGGCAAGCTGTATGTGACGCCCAGTCAGACCCTGGCTCCCGGAGCCACGTTCACCGCCAAGGTGCGGTACGGGGGACGGCCGGGTCCGCTCCGTTCGCCGTTCGGGAGCATCGGCTGGGACCGCACGGGCGACAGCCACGACGGCACCCTGGTCGCCTCCCAGCCGCTGGGGGCGCCGTCCTGGTTCCCCTGCAACGACCGGCCCGACGACAAGGCGGCGTACACGTTCCGGGTCACCGTGCCGCGCGACCGGCAGGCACTCGCGAACGGAACGCTCACCGAGTGCCGCAGCGAGGGCGCCACCGATGTGTGGACGTACCACCATCCCGGCCCCATGGCCACGTATCTGGCCGCGCTCTACACCGGCCGCTTCCAGCACGACAGCGTGCTCGCGCCGGGACCGCCGGGAGGCAAGGCGATCCCGGTGCACAATGCCTACCCCTCCCGCATCGCCGAGGCGGCCCGGCACGATCTGGGCCGACAGCCGGACATGCTGCGGCACTTCTCGGAACTGTTCGGGCCGTACCCCTTCGAGGCGTACGGCGCGGTGGTGGTGGACGCCGACCTCGGTGCGCCCGTCGAGAACCAGACGCGCTCGGTGTTCGGGCGCAACCACATCGACGGGCGCCGGGGCTGGGAGACGCTGGTGGCCCACGAGTTGGCACACCAGTGGTTCGGCAACAGCGTGGGCATTCGCGAGTGGCGGCACATCTGGCTCAACGAGGGCTTCGCCACGTATGCCGAATGGCTGTGGTCGGAGCACATCGGCGAGGACAGCGCCGACGAGATCGCCCGTCGCGAGTGGCGCAACCTCGCCCGGCGCAGTCAGAACCTGCGGCTCGCCGAGCCGGGACCGCGCCGCATCTTCGACGACCGGCTCTACAACCGGGGCGCCTGCACCCTGCACGCGTTGCGCCTGACCCTGGGCGACGAGCGGTTCTTCGCGGTGCTGCGCGGCTGGCACGCGGCACGGCGCGGCCGGATCGGCGACACCGTCGCCTTCGTCGCCCACGCCGAGGCCGCTTCGGGCGAGACCCTGCGCCCGCTGCTCCAGGGCTGGCTCTACGACAAGAAGCTCCCGGACTTACCCACGAAGATCGCGGACTGACCCCGGCGCGGCGGGAGCCGCGGCGCACGGCAGGGGGCGCCGGGCCGGGCTCGTGCCATCGTCCGGGACCGGCCCGGGCGCCCCGTCGTCGTATACAAAGCTTTCCGGCCATGCGGGCCTTTGTTCTGCTTTCACGCTTTTTGCCCCGTTGTCTCTCCCTTGCTAAGTCCCCCATGCCACCCCTTACTGTGCGCTTGGCTGTTACGGGCCGATTTCACGCGTCTTAGGGGGAGGATCACGTGCGGATACCGCGTACCGGACGAGGCGGCCTGTTCGCGGTGCACGTGTTGCGCGGCCAGGCGCAGGTGCAGTTCATGCCGAGCGCGGTCACCGGGGTGATCTTCACGGTCGCGCTGTTCGCCGCGGGCTGGCAGTACGGCCTCTACGGGCTGATCGGCACCGCCCTGGGAACCGCCACCGCACAGCTGCTCGGCGTGGACCGGAGCAGGGTGTCGGCGGGGCTCGAAGGGTTCAACGCCTGTCTGGTCGCGGTCGCCTTCGCCGTGTTCCTCGGCCCCGGCCATCCCTCCACGATGGTCCTCGCGGCGGGCGGCTGCGCGGTGGTCACCGTCGTCACGGCCGCGGCCACCACACTCCTTCGCGGCTGGGGGCTGCCCACCCTGACCCTGCCGTTCTGTCTCACGGCGAGCGCGATGACGATCGCCGCGCCCGGCTTCGAGCGGGTGTGGCACGGCGGGCCCGCCGCGGCCGGACCGATCCGGGCGGCCGAGGGTTCCGTCGCCCTCGCCGTCGACGACATCGGGCGCGCGTTCTTCGCGAACATCGCGCAGATCTTCCTGATGCCGCAGTGGTACGTGGGCCTGATCCTCCTGGTCGGGATCTTCGCCGCGAGCCGCACGGCCGGGGCCATGGCCTGTGTCGGCAGCGCCGTCGCGGTGGTGACGGCCTGGGCGCTCGGTGCTCCGACCGCCCGGATCGTGGACGGCACCATGGGCTACAACGCCGTGCTCGTCGCGATGGCGCTGTGCGGGGTGCTGCTCGCCGCCGACCGGTGGAGCCTCGGCTTCGCGATGGTGGGGGCGGCCGCGGCCACCGTGCTCGGGCCCGCCCTGAACGCGCTCCTCGAACCGGCCGGCGGGCACTCCTTCACCTGGCCGTTCGTTCTCACCACCCTGGTGTTCCTCGCCTCCGTGCCGGCGCTCCCCCGCCTCCGCCGCGCGGCTCCCCCCACCGTCCTGCCGCTCACCGAGCCGGTCGCCTCCGGCGTCGTGCTGGGCGCCTGAGCCGCCCCGCCGGGGGGCCTTCCCGGGTCTCCGGTACGTCACTCACCCGGCCGACACGGCATGCGCGCCACCTGGGCCGGTGTGAGGGTGCCAGTGTGACCACCGCCAGCGATACAGCACCCGTGTCCACACCGCCCGTGCTCGATGTCCGGCAGCGGAACATCGTGTTCGGCACGATCATGCTCGGCATGCTGCTGGCGGCCCTCGACCAGACGATCGTGGGCACCGCGCTCCCCACGATCGTCTCGGACCTGGGCGGCGCCGCCCACATGTCCTGGGTGGTCACCTCCTATCTGCTCGCGGAGACCGTCGCGACCGCGCTGGTCGGCAAGTTCGGCGACCTGTTCGGCCGCAAGGTCGTCTTCCAGGTCTCGGCGATCATCTTCATCACCGGCTCGTTCCTGTGCGGCCTCTCCACCAACATGACGCTGCTCATCGCCTGGCGGGCGCTCCAGGGCATCGGCGCCGGCGGTCTGATGGTCACGGCGATGGCGCTGATCGCCGATGTGATCCCGCTGCGCGAACGGGGCAAGTACCAGGGCGCGATCGGCGCGGTGTTCGGTGTCTCGACCGTCATCGGGCCGCTGCTCGGCGGTCTGTTCACCGACCATCTGAGCTGGCGCTGGGCGTTCTACGTGAACGTGCCCATCGCCATCCTCGTCGTGATCGCGGCCGCCCGGAACATCCCCTCGGTCCGCTCGGTCGCCAAGCCCGTGATCGACTACCTCGGCATCGGCCTGGTCGCGGCCGGGGCCAGCGCCCTGATCCTGGCGACGAGTTGGGGCGGAAACGAGTACGCGTGGGGCTCGGGGACCATCATCGGCCTGTTCGCGGGCGGCCTGATCGCGCTCGCCCTGTTCTGCTGGGTGGAGACCCGGGCCGCCGAACCGATGCTGCCGATGCGGCTGTTCCGCAACCCCGTCTTCACGGTGTGCTCGGTCCTCAGTTTCATCGTGGGCTTCGCGATGCTCGGCGCGATGACGTTCCTGCCCACCTATCTCCAGTACGTCGACGGCGACTCGGCGACCATCTCCGGTGTGCGCACCCTGCCGATGGTCATCGGGCTGCTCATCGCGTCCGTCTTCAGCGGCAACGTGGTGAGCAAGACCGGCCAGTACCGGATCTTCCCCATCGTCGGCGCCCTCGTCATGGGCGTCGGCCTCTATCTGCTGTCGCTGATGGGGCCGGACGTCAGCGCATGGCTGGAATCGCTCTACATGTTCGTGCTCGGGCTCGGCATCGGTCTGTGCATGCAGGTGCTCACCATCGCCGTGCAGAACACCGTCGACTACGCGGACCTGGGCACGGCCACCTCCGGTGTCACCTTCTTCCGTACGCTCGGCAGCTCGTTCGGCACCGCCGTCTTCGGCACCATCTACGCCAACACCCTCAAGACCAACCTGCAGGACGGGGTGGCCGCCGCGGCGAAGGCCACCGGCACCGACCCCGCGCGGCTCGCGCAGGCCGCGCAGTCGCCGGAGGGCCTGCACCGGCTGCCTCCGGCGACGGCGGCGCCCCTCGTGCAGGCGTATTCCGACAGCCTCCACACCGTCTTCCTGTGGACCGTGCCGGTGGCGGCCGTGGGCTTCGTCGTCGCACTGTTCCTCAAGCAGGTCAAGCTGCGCGACAGCGCGCGGTCCGCCTCCACCGACATGGGCGAGGGCTTCGCGCAGCCGAGCACCGGCGACTCCCAGAAGGTGCTCGAACTCGCCGTCGGCAAGATCGTGCGGAGTACGGACATGAACACCGCGCGCCGGATCGTGGCGGCCTCCGACACCCGGCTCGACGTGGCCGGCGCCTGGGCGGTCATGCAGGTCGAGCAGCACACGCGCATGGTCGGGTACGCGAGCCTCGGCCTGATCGCGTCCCGGCGCCATGTGCCGCCGGAGGTGCTCGTGCCGGTCTTCCAGCGGATGGTCGAGGAGGGCTTCCTCAGCCGCGAGGGCAGCTACTTCTCGCACACCCCGGCCGGGGAGCACGAGGTCCGGACCATCACCCACTCCTGGTCGGCGTGGCTCAACGAGCAGTTGGAGCAGGACCGCGGACGCCCCCGCAGCGCGGAACTGCGCGCCGCCGCGGACAGCATCGCCAAGCGCCTGATGGCCGAGGACCTGACGAACGGCCTGCCGCCGGCCCGCGCCGGGGAGGGCGCCACGGTTCGGCCCTGAGCGTGCGGGTCACGACCGGCGCCGAGGGGCTCGCGGCAGTGTGCGGTCACACCTGGCACCGAAGGCCTCATCACGCCCAACTGGCCTCCACCAAGGCCGCGTTGGGGCTTCCCTGCGTCGCCCGTCAGTCGGTGAACACCGCGTCGAGGTAGACCCAGGCGCCCTCGACGCGCGAGAACCGGCTCTGCTCGTGCAGCGACCCGGCCTCGCCGCCGTGGGTGTAGTGCGCGCGGAAGGTGACCGTGCCGGTGGTGTGGAAGGCGCTGCCGTCGGTGGTGTCCAGGATCTCCAGGCGCGTCCACCGCATGCCGGGGTCGAGGTCGAGCCCCGCGGGCCGGGTGTCGGGGTGCCAGGTGCGCAGCAGGTACGGCCCGTCCTGGACCGCGAAGGCGCTGAACCGCGAGCGCATCAGCGCCTCGGCGGTCGGGGCCGCGGCAGTGCCGGAGTGATAGCGGCCGCAGCACTCGGCATAGGCGGCGGGCAGCCCGCAGGGGCAGGCCTTCGGGGCGGCGGGACGTACGGGGCGCTGGGTGCGACGGGACATGCCCTCATCTGATCACAGGCCCCGCTCGCGGCGCGGCCCCGGCCGGGTCGCCCGGCACTTCCGGCGCGCCATGACCGCCTTCGGCGGTGGTGCGTCCCCGGCCGTCACCGGAGCGCCCCCTGCCACGGGCCCCGCGATCTCCTTAGGATGCCCGCATGCCGTGCGCCGCGATCTCCTCAAGATGCGCGCATGCCGTGCGCCCCGCGCGTACCGCCGACGCCTTCGCCACCTCGACCGACACCCCGACGCCTTGGACACCTCGACACCCCGACCGACACCCCGACGCCTTGGACACCTCGACACCCCGACCGACACCCCGACGCCTTCGACAGGGAATCCGACATGACCACAGCACGGGACCTGCTGATCGTCAGCATGGACGTCATGCCCGCCGGCCACCCCGTCGAGCAGGGCGACCTCTCGCTGGCCCTCGCCGGAGCCGAACTCCTCGATCTCGCCGACCTCTTCGCGCTCACCCTGGAGGGCGACCGCATCGTCCCCGGCCCAGCGCCGAGCGGTCTCGCCGACCGGCAGTTGACCGAAGCGGCCGCGGCCCTCGTCCGGCAGAGCCCGTACGAGTCCGTGGAGGACTGGCTGTGGCGCCGGGGCCGTGGCCTGTACGCGGCCTATCTCACCGCCCTGGAGACGGACGGCGGCGTGACCCGGGAGCACCACCGCTGGCTGCCGCTGCGCACCGGGCGCGCGGCGGCGGCCGATTCACCGGACCGGCGTGCGGCGATGGAGCGCTGGGCCTCGGGCGAGCCGGTCCTCGCGGGCCTCGGGGTCGCCGCCCGGCTGCGCGACGAGGCCCCCGAGGCCCTCGCGGCCCGCGCGGGCGACACGGCGGTGACCGTGGTGACGGCCGTCGACGACGCGGTGACCGAACTGGCCGCCGTACGCCAGCGGCGCAGCATCGAGGACGCGGCCTTCGACAACATCTGGCGCGGCCAGTGACACGGGCGGCGCGCGTACGTGCCGCAGGTGCGGCATCCGATGTCGGCCATACGTGGAGTTACCGCGGTTAACTCCGTGCCACGACCCCTACGGTGATCCAGATGCGCCTCGGCGCACCAGATCGAGCCACTGGCAAGGGAGTTGAGGCATGAGACAGAGGTTGCGCGTCCTGGTCACGGTCGGGGCCCTGACCCTGGGAACGGCGGGCGCCGGCACCGCGCGGGCCGCCGAGGCGGGGCACGGCTGCCCGCCCGCGGAGATCTTCGCGACGAACAACACGGCGATCATCACCGATCCGGCCGACCCGCGCCTCAGGACCCGGCTCGAACGCTTCGACCGCGAGGTGCGCGGGATCATCCACGCCAACGGGGCGCGGGCCGGCGCCTCCGAGCTGCTCAACGGGGTTTTCTGGTCGGGCGAGTTGAAGCAGACCACCTACGAGCGCTCGCGCGAGTTCGACGTCACCCGGGTGAACCGGGACGGGTTGCACCACATCGCCGGGGTGATCGCCAAGCAGTACCACCAGGAGTCGGTGCTGACCTTCCGCTGCCTGCCGCGGACGGCGCCCGGGGCCGACGCCGTGGAGATCCAGGCGCCGGGCGTCTCGGCGAGCCGGCTGCACGACGCGCTGGTCGACGACCCCGAGGCGCGGGACGAGCTGGGCGGCGGCTCGGTAACCCTCGACGGGCGGCTCGTTCTCATCGCCCCGCTCGCCGATCTGCCGCTGGCGAGGAAGTTCACCGCGTCCCTCGGCGTGGACTGGAACAAGGCCCAAGTCCGTTACGGGGACGAGGAATTCGTCTCGTAATCGCCGTGCGTCGCACACCCGATCAGTCTTCCGGGATGGACGGGGCGACCGTATGCTCCTGCGCCGGACGTGACCGTTACCACCGGTAATAGGGAGCACTGTGACGCGCACGGGCAGCACGAGACGGACTTTTGTCGCGGGTACGGCGGCGGCGGGCGCGGCCGCCGCCCTGGGAATGGAGGCGCCCGTCGCCTCCGCCGCCGCACACACGGCACCGGGCACGGCGAGCGGGCAGAGCGTGGCCGTGCTCGGCGGCGGGGTCGCGGGACTGACGGCGGCTCACGAGCTGGCCGAGCGCGGCTTCCGCGTCACCCTCTTCGAGCGCCGGGCACTCGGCGGCAAGGCCCGCTCCATGGACGTCCCCGACAGCGCGAAGGGCGGCCGCAAGCCGCTCCCCGCCGAGCACGGCTTCCGCTTCATCCCCGGCATCTACCACAACCTGCCGGACACGATGCGGCGGATTCCGTTCCCGGGCAACGCCCATGGCGTCTGGGACAACCTGGTGGCACCCAAGGAGATGATGTTCGCCCGGACCGGCCAGGAGGACCTGCGCCTGCCGATGCCGGGTGCGGGCACCCCCCAGCCGCTCACCCTCGACGACATCCGCCGCGCCCTGACCGGCGTCCTCGGCACCTTCCAGCGACTGCCGGCCCGCGAGGTCGCCTACTTCGTGGACCGGCTCGCGGTCTTCCTCACCAGCTGCCAGGAGCGCCGGGACAACCAGTGGGAGAGCGTCCCGTGGTGGACGTTCACCCGGGCCGCGCAGATGAGTTACGACTACCAGCGCATCCTCGCCGTGGGCGTGACCCGCAACATCGTGGCGACCAAGGCCGAGGAGGCCAGCACCCGCACGGTGGGCAGCCTCCTCGAAGCCTTCGCGTTCAACGCGCTCGGCCGGGGCGCGGACGGCCCCCTCGACCGCATCCTCAACGCCCCGACCAATGAGGCGTGGATCGATCCCTGGGTCGCACAACTCCGCTCACTGGGGGTCGAGTTCAACGTCGGCTGGACGGTACGGGAAGTGACCTACGCGGGCGGCAGGGTGACGGGCATTCAGATCACCGACGCGAGCGGCGTCGTGCGGACGGTGACCGCCGACCACTACGTCTCGGCGCTCCCCGTCGAGCACGCGCGGCCCACCTGGAGTGCCGCGATGCGCGCCGCAGACCCCCAGCTGGCGCGCTGCGACCTGCTGCGCACCGACTGGATGACGGGCATTCAGTTCTATCTGACCGAACGGCCGGACATCGTGCACGGG
Source organism: Streptomyces xanthochromogenes (assembly GCF_014650455.1). Lineage (GTDB taxonomy): Bacteria > Actinomycetota > Actinomycetes > Streptomycetales > Streptomycetaceae > Streptomyces > Streptomyces xanthochromogenes. The sequence continues at coordinate 169,508 of NZ_BMUZ01000006.1, forward strand.
CACGTCGACTGCATCGACTCGCAGTGGTCGCTGACCGCCATCGCCCAGGCCGAGCACTGGCCCCGGCACCCCTTCGCAGACGACTACGGGGACGGGTCGGTGGCCGACTGCCTCTCGGTGGACATATCCGAATGGGACAAGCCCGGCATCCTGTACGGGAAGACGGCCAAGCAGTGCACCCGCGACGAGGTCGCGCGCGAGGTGTGGGCGCAGCTGAAGGCCGCGCTCAACGACACCGGCAGGACGGTCCTCAGCGACTCCAGGCTGCACTCGTGGTTCCTGGACCCCGGTGTCTCCGGCATCGGTACACCCGATCCGCGCAACGAGGACGAGCTGCTCATCCACCCCACGGGCACCTTCCACAACCGCCCCTCGGCCGCCACGAAGATCCCCAACTTCTACCTCGCGGGCGACTACGTGGCCGTCCCCATCGACCTGGCCACCATGGAGGGCGCCAACACCTCGGGCCGCCTGGCCGCCAACGCCCTTCTGGACAGGGTCGGTTCGACCGCGCCGCGCTGCACGGTGACCCGGCTCTACAGCGCGCCGGAGCTGGACCTCCTGAAGAACACCGACCGGCTGCGTTACCGGATCGGCCTGCCCAACGTCTTCGACCTGGGGTGAGCGGGCGGGCGCGGTCCCGGCCGGGACCGCGCCCGGGGGCTCAGGCCTTGCGGGCCACGCCCGCGTACACGGGGATGGTGTGGTCGCCCTCGGCCGCGCTCTCGCCGAGCTCCGGGTGCCACTCGGCGGCCAGGCCGACGCCCGGTTCCGCCAGTTCGCGGCCGTGGAAGAACCGGGTGACCTCGGCCTTGGTGCGCGGGCGCAGGGTGACGCCGCCCTCCTTGTAGAGCTCGACGGCACGGGCCGCGCTCTCCGGGTCGAAGTCGCCGGTGATCTGCGACAGGACCAGATAGCTGCCCGGCGCCAGGACATCCAGAAGGCGGTCGACGATCCCGTACACATCGTCGCCGTCCCCGATGAAGTGGGTCAGGGCGATGAGGGAGAGCGCGATCGGGCGGTCGAAGTCCAGGGTGCCGTGGGCGAGTTCGAGGATGCGCTCGGGTTCGCGGACGTCGGCCTGGATGTACTCGGTGACGCCGTCGGGGGTGGAGCGCAGCAGGGCCTCCGCGTGCCGCAGCACGATCGGGTCGTTGTCCGCGTACACGATGCGCGCGTCGGAGGCCGTGCTCTGGGCGACCTGGTGGAGATTCGGCTCGGTGGGGATTCCGGTGCCGATGTCCAGGAACTGGCGCACGCCCTGCTCGGCGAGCCAGCGGGTGGCGCGGTGCATGAAGGCCCGGTTGACCCGCGCGATGTCCCGGCCGCGCGAGTCGAGCGCGAGCAGCTGCTCGGCGAGCGCCTCGTCGACCGGGTAGTTGTCCTTGCCGCCGAGGAACCAGTCGTACACCCGGGCCGGGTGGGGCTTGCTGGTGTCGATCGTCACGGCGCTGCGGTCTTGCCCGGTCATGTGCGCTCCATGGGGATGAAGGTCAGTGAACAGGTGGGGGAATCAAGGGAGTCGAGCGAAAGGCGGATGGATCGGGAGGGTCAGGGGTCCGGATGATCAGGAGCCGGGAGGATCAAAGGGCCGGGAACGCCGGAGGGACCGGGCGGGCCGGGCGGATCACGTCAGGAGGAAGTCGGCCTGGCCGGACTTGGCACCCTGGATGAACGCGGCGATCTCGCCGGGCGTGTAGATCAGCGCGGGGCCCTCGGGATCGGCCGACTGACGCACCGCGACCCGGCCGTCGGCCAGCTTCATCGCCTCGAAGCAGTTGCCGCCGTTGCCGCCGCTCCACGGCTTGTGCCAGCCCTCGGCGCCGAGCAGGGCCGCGGGCATGCCGTTGTAGATGTGCCCGCCGGCCGGCCCGCCGTCGTATATGTGATCCATTCACAGCTCCTTGCGGAGGTCCCTGAGGATCTCCTTCGTGCGTTGTGCAGTCGCGGCCTGAGCCGCCATGCGGTCCATGACCTCCAGGTGCGTGGCCACCTCGGGGCGCGCGTCCAGATAGACGGCGCCGGTCAGGTACTCGCTGTAGACCATGTCCGGCAGTTCGGGCACGGCGAAGCGGAAGAGCACGAAGGGCCCGTACGTTCCCGGATGGTGCCCGGAGGCGAACTCGGCGAGCTGCACGGTGACGTTCGCCAGCGTCGATGCCTCCAGGAGGCGGTCGATCTGGTCCCGCATCACCTGCGCCGAGCCGACCGGACGGCGCAGCACCGTCTCGTCCATGATCACCCACAGGCGCGGGGCGTCCTCGCGGGTCAGCAGCGACTGGCGGGCCATGCGCAGCGCCACGTGCCGGTCTATGTCCGCGTGGCTGGTCGCGCCGAGCGCGCCGCTGCGCATCACGTGGCGGGCGTACTCCTCGGTCTGCAGCAGGCCGGGCACGAAGTGCGGCTCGTACGACCTGATCAGCGAGGCCGCGCCCTCCAGGCTCACGTACATGCTGAACCAGTCGGGCAGGATGTCGTGGAAGCGCTGCCACCAGCCGGGCTTGTTGGCCTCCTCGGCCAGGGCGACGAAACCTTCCGCCTCGCTGTCGGCGATCCCGTACGCCTGCAGGAGCAGCACCACGTAGGGGATCTTGAGGGAGACCTCGGCCATTTCCATGCGGCGGATGGTGGCCGGAGCGACCCGCAGCACCTTGGCCGCTTCCTCGCGCCGGAGACCGGCCCGCTCGCGCAGGTCCTGCAGGCGTCTGCCCAGCACGACCTGGCCCACGGTCGGGGCGGACCGGGGTTCACTCACGACAGACCTCCCCACGCGCTGTTCCGAGCAGTGTGCCACGTCGTTGCAGATAGGAGAACGGCACTCTGCATTTTTCAGAGTGCCCCTTGCCAAGTGTCCGCCGCGGGTACAAGGTAGGTCGGTGAACCAGTTCACACGCGGTGAACGTGCGCGGTCTCGAAAGGGGCTGCGTCCCGAGCCGCCTCCCCACTGTGAGGATCCCGGTCGTGGCCCCTGGTAACGCGCTCGTCCCTCGGCTCACAGGCGCCTGCTCCGGGACCGCCGTGCGGCGGTACGCCTTCGACGTGCCGGCCCGTACCGAATCGGTTTCCCTCGCCCGGCTGCGCAGCAGGGACATGCTGACCGGCTGGGGGCACCACGACGAGCTCCACGAGACCGCCTCGCTGGTGATCTCCGAGCTCGTCACCAACGCCGTCGTGCACACCGCCGGCGACCACATACTGTGCGAACTCACCGATCTGCAGCGGGCGTTGCGGATAGCCGTCAGGGACCTGGGCTGTGGTTCGGCCGGGCCTCGCCTGTGCAACTCGGGCGACGACGAGGAGCGCGGGCGCGGGCTGCTCCTCGTGGACGCGGTGAGCAGCGCCTGGGGTTCGCACGACGCCCCGTACGGCCCCGGCCGCATCGTCTGGGCCGAGCTCGCGCACGACGGGCCGGGTCGGGCGGCCCGCCCGTGCTGAGAGAAAAGCTTCCTTGGGGACCCCGGTCCGAGCGACAGGGCTCGCGAACCGATGGGTCCGGAACCGCCGGGCCCCGAGGCCCCGTGCGCAGTGGGGGTGCGCACGGTGTGCCCGGGCCCGGCGGCTCCGCCGCTCGACCCGGCGGCGGAGTACTGCTGCCGCAGGTCAGGCCCGCCGCCCTGGGCCGTGACGCGGTGGGCGTGCCCGCCGTGCACGGTTTCCGGCTGCTGTCCCGGCTGCCGAGGTCCGGCTGCGTGTTCGCCTCCGCCGACTGGTGGTGGTGGATCGTGCCGGCCGGCTCCGACCACGAGCTGCCCTGGCCCCGGCCGGTGCGCTACGCACCCGGGGCCGTGGTCCCGGACGCCGACCGCCCCCGCCTGATCAACTTCCCGGAGGGCGCGACGCCCTACACCCCGCCCATCCCGCTGTACCTGGTGGTCTGCCAGCTGACCGGCACCGCTCCGGCCTGGGCCTGAGCCGAGCCCGAGCCCGTAGGGCCGCCGGTCCGTCCCGCAGTACCGCCCAGGGGCCGCTCCTCGGGCGGCGCCGGCGCTAGTCGGTGGGCAGGCCGCGCGCCGCCTCCGCCAGGGCGTCGAGGACCGGGTGGAACAAAGGGTGCCGCTCCGCTCCCCTGCGGACCGCCGCGAACACCCGCCGGGTCGCCGCCGGACCGTCCACGGGGCGGACCACGGTGCCCTTCTGCGCCATGCCGCGCAGCGCGGACCGCGGCACGAGCGCCACGCCCGCCCCCGCGCCCGCAAGGGCCACCACGGCCCGGAAGTCGTCCGACGAGTGCACCAACTCGGGCTGGAATCCGGCGAGTTCACACGCGAGCAGCATCACGTCGTGGCAGGGGTTGCCCGGGTAGGGCCCGATCCAGTCGTCGTCGGCGAGCGCCGAGAGCGGCACGTTCGGGACCTGCGCGAGGGGGTGCCCGGCGGGCAGCACGGCGTCGAAGGGCTCGGCGTACAGCGGGACGCGCGAGAGCCTGCTGTCGTCCTCGCGGGGCGCGCCCCGGTACTCGACGGCCAGCGCCAGATCGGCCTCTCCGTCCAGGACCAGGGGCAGCGCCTCGTCACCCTCGGCGTCGCGCACCCGGACCCGGATCGAGGGGTATGTGTCGCGCAGCCGCGTGATCGCGGGGGCGAGCACCTCCGCGATGCCGGTGGCGAAGGCGGCCACCGTGACCTCTCCGGCCGCGCCGCCCGCGTAGGCGGCCAGCTCCGCCTCGGCCCGCTCCAGCTGGGCCAGGACCGCGTTGGCGTGCTCCAGGAGGATCGCGCCCGCGGCCGTGAGCCGTACGCCCTTGCCGCTGCGGGTGAGCAGGGTGTGCCCGGTCTCCTGCTCCAGGGCGGCGAGCTGCTGGGAGACGGCGGAGGGGGTCAGATACAGCGCTGCTGCCGCGGCGGTCACCGTACGGTGGTCCGCCGCGGCACGCAGGATGCGGAGCCGGCGGGGGTCGATCACCCAGCCATTGTCGCCCGGACGCGGGGCCCGCACCGACGCCCGGGAATCCGGGCGGACCCGTGAGTGCCGGGCCCGCCCGGCCGCCCGCAGGTCAGGCCTGCATGGCCGAGCGTGCGTCGACGAAGGCGGCCACGGTCTTCTCGATGTCCTCGGTCGAGTGGGCCGCCGAGAGCTGGACGCGGATACGGGCCGCGCCCATCGGTACCACCGGGTAGGAGAAGCCGATCACGTACACGCCGCGCTCCAGGAGCAGCTCTGCCATGCGGGCCGCCTCGGCCGCGTCGCCGATCATGACGGGCGCGATGGGGTGCTCGCCGGGCAGGATCTCGAAGCCTTCCTCGGCCATCCGAGTACGGAAGAGCGTCGTGTTGGCGGCGAGCTTCTCGCGCAGGTCACCGGCCGACTCCAGGAGGTCGAGGACCTTGAGGGACGCGGCCGCGATGACGGGGGCGAGCGAGTTCGAGAACAGGTACGGGCGGGAGCGCTGCCGCAGCAGGGCGACGATCTCGGCGCGGGCCGCGACATAGCCGCCGGAGGCGCCGCCGAGGGCCTTGCCGAGCGTGCCGGTGATGATGTCGACGCGGTCGCCGACCCCGTGCAGGGCGGGGGTGCCGGCGCCGCCGGGGCCGGTGAAGCCGACCGCGTGCGAGTCGTCGACCATGACCATGGCGTCGTAACGGTCGGCGAGGTCGCAGATCTCCTGGAGCGGGGCGATGTAGCCGTCCATGGAGAACACGCCGTCGGTGACGATCAGACGGCGGCGCGCGCCCGAGGCCTCCTTGAGCTTGGCCTCCAGGTCCGCCATGTCGCGGTTGGCGTAGCGGAAGCGGGCGGCCTTGGAGAGCCGGATGCCGTCGATGATGGAGGCGTGGTTCAGGGCGTCGGAGATGACGGCGTCCTGCGCGTCGAGCAGCGTCTCGAAGACCCCGCCGTTGGCGTCGAAGCAGGAGGAGTACAGGATCGTGTCCTCTTGGCCGAGGAACGCCGACAGGCGGCCCTCCAGCTCCTTGTGCACGTCCTGGGTGCCGCAGATGAAGCGGACCGAGGCCATGCCGTAGCCCCAGCGGTCCAGGGCGTCCTTGGCGGCGGCGACCACCTCGGGGTGGTCGGCGAGGCCGAGATAGTTGTTGGCGCAGAAGTTGAGGACGTCGCCCGAGGGCACCGAGACGGAGGCGCTCTGCGGGGTGGAGATCACACGCTCGGGCTTGAAGAGACCGGCTTCCTTGATCTCGTCGAGGGTCTTCTGGATGTCGTCTCGGACGTTCGCGTACATGCGGGGTGCTCCTAAGGCGGCGGGAGGCGGGAGGGGCCGGCGTCCGGGCGGGCCCGCGGGAGGGACGGGCCTCTGGGACGGGAGGGCCTGCGGGAAGGGCTGGCCTGCGGGAAGGGCTAGACGGTCCAGTCGAGGATGATCTTGCCGCTGCGGGCGGTGGCGGCCTCGTCGAAGGCCGCGTCGAAGTCCTGGTAGCCGTACTTGCCGGTGATCACGGGGCTGAGGTCGAGCCCGCCTTCGAGCAGCACGGTCATGGCGTACCAGGTCTCGAACATCTCGCGCCCGTAGATGCCCTTGATGGTGATCATCGAGGTGACGATCTTCGCCCAGTCCACGGCGAACTCCTGCGCCGGCAGGCCCAGCATCGCGATGCGGCCGCCGTGCGTCATGTTCGCGACCATGTCGCGCATGGCCTCGGGACGGCCGGACATCTCCAGGCCGATGTCGAAGCCCTCCTTGAGGCCGAGCTGCTTCTGCGCGTGGGCGATGTCGTGCTCGGCGACGTTGAGCGCGAGCGTGGCCCCGGCCTTGCGGGCGATCTCCAGACGGGACTCACTGACATCGGTGATCACGACACTGCGGGCGCCGGCGTGCTTGGCGACGGCCGCGGCCATGATGCCGATCGGGCCCGCGCCGGTGATCAGCACGTCCTCGCCGACCAGCGGGAAGGACAGGGCGGTGTGCACGGCGTTGCCGAACGGGTCGAAGATCGCGGCGACGTCCAGGTCCACCTTGGTGCGGTGCACCCACACGTTGGAGGCGGGCAGCGCCACGTACTCGGCGAACGCGCCGTCGCGTCCCACACCGAGACCGACGGTGGAACGGCACAGGTGCCGGCGCCCGGCCAGGCAGTTGCGGCACTTTCCGCAGACCAGGTGCCCCTCGCCACTGACCAGGTCGCCGACCGCGATGTCCTGGACGTCCGCTCCGACGGCGGCGACCTCGCCGACGAACTCGTGGCCGAGGATCAGCGGCGTCCTGACGGCGCCCTGCGCCCAGCCGTCCCAGGAGCGGATGTGCAGGTCGGTGCCGCAGATCCCGGTACGAAGCACCTTGATCAGCACATCGCCGGGCCCGGTCTCCGGCTCGGGTACGTCCATGAGCCACAGTCCGGGTTCGGCGTGCTGCTTGACAAGTGCCTTCATGGGCGGTGCTCCCGGCGTACGGAGAGGGGCGGCCGGCCACGGATCGGGGCCGGGCGTACGAGGTGGTGGGTGGTGAAGCTGTTGCTGATCACCAATCTGCCGAGAGCGGGGCGCCGAGTCCATCGAGGATTTCTTAAGCGGGGCAACAGCCAAGCTTCACGCGCGCCCCTCGCGCCCCACGCGCCTGCCCCCTCGCACGGCCCCGCGACCGGGCACCGCCCGCCCTGAGCCCGCCGCCACCCACCCGGGGGTCGTCCGGGCCCGGCGCGCGCCCCGGGGGTGGGGAGGAGCAGCCGTATGGAGCAGTGGGGTGCCCGGGGTCTACGAGCGGAGCGGGCGGGTGGCGGGCGCGAGCGAGCGGGAGCGGGTCGGGTGCCGCGCGGGGTCGGCTGAGCGCGCGGGGGTCGGCGAGCTGCTCGGCTTCGCCCGGAGCAGCGGTACCCGGAGCAGCGCACCCGGGGAAAGGCCCTTGGCTATCGTGGCCGCACCACAACGAGGGGACGGCGCGGGCGTGAAGCAGGGGGCGGCACGGTGACGGGAGCGGGCGCGGGCGATCGGTACATACGGGTGCCGGTCGGCGACGAGGCTGCCCGCTGGGCGTCCCGCGGCCGGTGCAAGCGGGTGCTGTTCGTGGTGCACAACGTGACATCGGCTACCCGGCTGCTCGATGTGCTGCCACTGTTCCACGACGACTTCGGTATCCAACTGCTGGCCACCTGCACCGGCTCCTCGGCGTTCGAGGGCGGTGTGGCGGCCCTGCTCGCCGAGACCGGGGTGCCGGTGCTCCCGTGGGAACAGGCACTCGAAACGAAGGTGGACCTGGCGATTACGGCCAGTCTGGGTGGTCAACTGCACCGCATTTCAGGGCAGTTGGCCCTGCTTTCACACGGTGTTGGCTACAATAAGACGCTCGCCACGCCGGACGCCGGACGCCGGACGCCGGACGCCGGAGTCGCCTCTCACCTCTGATTCGCCCCCGGACGCGGGACCGGGTACAGACCCGGACCCGGATGCGGGCCCAAGAGCTGTCCCGCATCGCCACGGGCGGGCCGCCGAGAGCGCTCTCTCGCTCGGGCAGGCCGCCGAAAGCGCTCTCGCGGCCCCAGCCCCGGCCCCACCCCGGGTCCCACTCGCGGCCCCACCGGTATTCGGACTCTCCCCCGACTGGCTGCTCCACGACGGCATCCCGATCGCGGACGCAATGGTTCTCTCCCACCCCGAGCAACTGGACCGGTTGCGGACCGCTTGCCCCGAGGCGGTTGCCACCGCGGTCCTCGCGGGCGGCCCCTGCTTCGACCGGATGCTGGCCGCCCGCCCGTACCGAGAGCGCTTCCGGAAGGCGTTCGGGGTGCGCCGGGGCCAACGCCTGGTGGTGCTGAACTCGACCTGGAACCCCGAGTCCCTGTTCGGCGACGGCGGCGGGGCCGACGTGTTCCCGTCCCTGTTGCCCCGGCTGACCGCGGAGCTGCCGGCGGATGAGTACCGGGTCGCGGCCGTGCTGCACCCCAACATCTGGCAGGGCCACGGCCCCGGGCAGATCCGGGCCTGGCTGGACCGCGCCCTGCGTGCCGGACTCGTACTCGTCGACCCCCTGCACGACTGGCGCCAGGCACTTCTCGCGGCGGACGCGGTCATCGGCGATCACGGTTCGGTCAGCTACTACGCGGCGGCCCTCGGCATTCCCGTACTGCTCGGCACGACCCCGTCGGCCGGGCTCGATCCCCTATCCCCCGTGGCCCAATTCGTCGCCCAGGCGCCGCAGTTCGACCCGCACGCACCGCTCGCCGACCACCTGCACGGCCTGATCGCGAACCACCGCCCCCTGCCGGGCCCGGCCCGCCTCACCACCTCCGCTCCCGGCACGTCGGCCGCCCTGCTGCGCAGCCTCTTCTACCGCCTGCTCAACACCCCCGAGCCCCAGCGCCCCGCACTCCTGGAACCGCTGAGGCTCCCGCCGCACCAACACCCCTCCCCGACCGCCCCGTTGAAGGTCCTCACCCGGGTGACCACGAACCCGTACGCGATCCATCTGGCCCGGCACTCCGACCCCTGGTACGAGCCCTTGGGCGAGGGTGACGTCCACCTGGCCGTCCCCGAGGACACTCGCGATCCCGGCCAACTGGCCCTGGCCGACGTGCTGTTGCGCGAGGGGGCGGCGGACGATCCGCGCTTCGGCTCGCCCGAGCAGTGGACGGCCGAGGTGCTGGCCCGTCACCCCTACAGTTCACTCGCCGCCTACGTCACCGGTCCCCGGACGTGCACCGTACGAACCCGTACCGGTCGGCTCCTCCGCCTCGCCGGCGAGCCGGACGGCCTTGCCCCGGGGGCCTCGGCCTCGGCTCTGCACGCGTGGCTGGCGGCAGGACGGACCATCGACCGGGCGACGAAGGAGGGGCTGACCGTCCGCACCGGCAGCACCACGCACCATGTCACGGTCATGCCCTGACACGCCCTGACACGCCGCTTGGATCGACGATCACAGCTACGGACCGCAGTTGGACGGTCGGAGCTGGACGGTCGCAGCCGGGCGCTCGGACCTGAGCGGTCCGATCCAACGGCGCCCGGAGACGGGGGCGTTCAGGATTCCGGGCGGTCGTCCACGCAGCGCTCGCGGAGCGCTCTCAGGTGCACCAGGGGGTAGTGGGCCTGTTCGCCGGCCAGTGCCGCGATGGCTTCGTCGACAAGCGGAAGCGCGTCCACCGGTCGGCCGCTCGCCTCGAACGTCTCGGCGAGATCGGTGAGCGTACGGGCCGTGTTGTAGGCCTCACCGGTCTCCCGGAAAAAGGCGAGAGCGCTCTCGAGCCGGGCCTCGGCCTGAGCCCAGCGGCCGAGACCCCGCAGGGCCCGACCGCGATGGCGCTCCAGGAGGGCGCGGGCACGCGGCAGGTCGCGGCTCTCCTCGCCGTCGGCGGCCACGCCGTCGAGAGCGCGATCCGCCGCCTCGAAGCAGTCGTACGCCTCCTGGAAGCGCCATTCGCGCAGCCGCAGCAGCCCGAGGGACTCGATGGCGGTGGCACGCCCCCGGGAGTGGCCCGCCGCTTGTTCGGCGCGGGCGGCCGCGGTGAAAGCGCTCTCGGCCTCGGGCCATTGCCCGAGCTCCGTCAGGTCGAGGCCGAGCAGGGTGTGCATACGGGCTGCCTCGCGCGAATCGGGGTCGCGGGCCTCGGTGGCCCGGACGCCCGCTCGCAGAGCGGGGAGCAGTTCGTCGTGGCAGCCCATCTTCAGCTGCACCGGCCACAGCGCCTGGTTCAGCCGGAAGACCGCGTCCGTATCGCCCAACTCCTCGGCGGCGCGCACCGCTTGGAGGAGGTTGCCCAGTTCCTCGCGCAGTGCGGTCAGCGCCTCGCCCGCGTCCGCGTAGCGCACACCGTCCGGCCCTGGACCATCCGTATCGCCCAGGCGCCAGCCCTGCCTGAGGGCCGCCCGGCTCGCCGGTTCCGCGAAGGCGACGCACCAGCGCACCGCGCCGCGTACGGCCTGCTCGGCCGCGGCCAGGCCGTCCTCGCGCAGGGCCTCCGTGGCGGCGTACTCGCGGATCAGCGGTCTGATCCAGTACGTGCCGTCGTGGCCGTTCGCGCTGTCGTGAGCGCTCTCGATCAGGTGGCTGCCGGCCAGTTCGGCCAGGATGCGTTCGGCTGCGGCCTCGTCGAGGCCGAGGATCGCGGCGGCCAGCGGTACGCCGATGGCCGGCCAGTCGCGCTGGGCCAGCAGCCGCACGGCGCGGGCCGCACCCGGGGCGAGGGCGCGCATCCCGTCGGCCACCGCGGTGCGGGCCGCGTCGGCGCCCGGGTGGCCCTCCTGCCGCCAGTGCTGCGCGGTGAGGCGGGCCGCGGCGGCACGCAGGGCGAAGGGCGAGCCCGCACAGCGCGCGAGTACGGCGGGCAGGGCGGCCCGGTCGAGCGGAACGTTCCCGGCCCCGGCGACCTCGGTGAGCAGCCGCCGGGCGTCCTTGTCGGCGAGCGGCCCCACCGGAATCCCCACCGCGTCGAGGCCGGGCAGCGGATGGCGGGCCGCCACGACGACGAACACACCGGGGGCGGAGGTGAGTACGGGGAGGATCTGCGCGGCGGACCGGGCATGGTCGAGGACGATCAGCATCCGGCGGTCCGCCGTGCAGGCGCGCAGCAGGGCCTGGCGGTCGTCGCGGCCGGGCGGGACCTCCGCGGCCGGGATGCCCAACTGCTGGAGCAGCAGCCGCAGTACGGTCGACGGGTCGGTGCCCGAGGCGGTGCCGGTGCCGCGCAGGTCTGCGTAGAGCTGCCCGTCCGGGAAGCGGCGCGCCTCCGCGCAGCCCCAGTGGACGGCGAGGGCGCTGGTGCCGATGCCCTGGGGGCCGTGCAGCACGGCGATGCGGGGCCGGCCGTCCGCCTTGCGGGAGGCCTCGCGGGTCAGCGCCCTGCGCTCCCCGTCGCGGTCGGTGAAGAAGCGAGTGGAGGCGCCCAGCACGGGCACCCGGCCGCCCCGGCCGGGGCGTGGGGCGCTGCGGGCGAACGCCGTCCAGGCGCGGGCGAGGTCGGGGTCGTGGCGTACCGCGTCGTGCACCTGCTGGGCGATGCCGTCCAGTTCGGGGCGGCCCCCTGGGGCGCGGACCTCGCGGCCGACGATGCGGCGGACCAGACCGCCGGCGTTCTCCCAGGCCGCTTTGCCCGCCTCGTTGGCCAGGCCCGAGCCGACCGCGCCGAGTACGGCGGCGATGGCCGCCGTCGATGTGGGATCCAGCATTGTCCGCCCCCGATGCCCCGGTTCACGCCGTCCTGCCCGCGGCGCCGCGGCCGAGGCTTCCGGGCCCGTCGGGCGGCGGGCGGGCCCACCGCCGGACCGACCCTAGCAACATCCTTTACAGTCGGCCGAGTTCGTTCGAGGTTGGCTGAAATCGTGCGGTCCGGGGGCGCCTTTCGCCCGAGGGGCCCGCGATCGACCGGCGCCGAGTGCCCGATGGGCGAGGTGTCGGCGACGCGACGAGCGGGCGCCGGAAGCGCTCCCGGGGACGTACCGCGCCGAGGAGGCGGGCCACCACAAGGTCGGCCCGCTCCATGCCGGGGGGCGCCCCGTGAGGACTACCGGGCGGGCACCACGCTGAGGTGGGCGCGCCCCCGGCGGGCCGCGGACGGTTCGGTCTCGCGCAGCACCAGGGTCAGTCGGCGCAGCCCGAACTTCCGGAGCGTGCGCGGGGATTCACTGACCAGACGACAGCTGGTGCGGCCGCGCTCCGGGTCGGGGTGGCGCAGGTGGCGCAGCGCGCCGTCGTGGTGGACCGCGGCGTCACCGACCGCCTCGACCCAGTGCGGAAGTCCGAGGCGGAAGGCGGCATCCATGATCGGGTCGTCGGCGATCTCACGACGGATGTCCTGGAGCCCGGGAGCGCTCTCGTCGTCGGCGTAGGCCTCGGCGAACTGGGCGAGCAGGGGCAGGCACCAGGCCGTCTCGTGCTCCGCGAGCACGCTCGCCGCGTCCGGGTGGAACAGCACGAAGCGCAGGAAGTTGTCGTCGGGCATGGCCGTGGGGTGCGGCCCGACAGCGCCGAAGAGCGCGTCGTACGCCGGGTTCGTGTGGGCCACGCCCCACCCGGGGTCGAGGACCACGGACGGGAACGGAAGGGCGTCCGTCATCGCGAAGTAGTCGTGGACGTAGGCCCGGATCTCGGGGTCGTCCGGGACCCCGGGGGTGTCCGCTCCCACGGTCGTCGTGTCGTCGGCGGCACGCTCCCCCGCTGCCGTCTGCTGTCCGGGCGGCTCCTGGACCAGGGCGAACGGGCGCCCCACCACGGGGGCATGCGCTGCCGGAACCTTGGTCACCGAGTCCTTCGCCACCAATTCTTCCGCCATCGAGTACGCGACTCCTCTTGCTGGCCCGCGAGTGCGGCGGCCGGCCTTCGGGCCCGCCCGGGGCTCGGAGGGCGATCTTCACACCGCGTGGCGATCCTGATACCGCCGACACAATGATGTCAAGCATCGTGGCATTCCGGCCCCCCGAAGCTTTGATTGCGCCACAACTGTGGCAAGTTCTGGTTGTTGTTGCCGGGACCCGCTAACCTCCGGAGCATCCACTGTTGTGCCCACCGACCTCGCATGATCTAGGAGAACTACTGGTGACGGACGGCTTCTTGGTTCCGGGACCGGCGGCCACGGGCCCCCTCGCGGCCGTCGTCGCCCGTGTGGCCGAGCTCGCCGGGAAGCTCGGAACGGGGCAGGCGGACGTGTTCGACGTCCACCGGCTCTCCGAGGCGTCGGGCGTCCCGGCCGACGTCGTGGCCGCCCTGCTCGACGGGCAGCCGGCCGGTGAACCCGATCTCCAGGCGCGCTTCCTCCAGCGGTTCAGCCTGCTGCGCAGCACCCGGCGCAAGCCCAACGGGCGCCCGCACACGCAGCAGGAGATCGCCGACGGCGCGGGCATGTCGCGCCAGCAGGCGGGCGCCCTGATCAACGGTGACCGGCGGCCGACGATGGAGCACTGTGACGCGATCCAGCGCTTCTTCGGCGTCCACGCGGGCTTCCTGACCGCCGACGACACCGATGCGCTCGGCGGCGCCCTGCTGCGCACCGAGCAGGAGCTCCTGCAGCAACTCGCGGGCCGCGAGCGGGAGGTGGCGCACGCCGGGACCCCGGGCGGCGACGCCCTTGAACGGCTGCTCCAGGACCACGGGGTCCGCGGCATCGCGTGGCGGGCGGCCCAGCTGCCCACCGACAAGCACCGCGACAAGGTCACCGAATGGCTCGACATGCTCCTGGAGAGCGTCAAGCGGTCGGAGTCCTGACCATGGCCCGCACCACCCGGTGGCGGCACCGCGCCGCACCCCTCAGCCTGCCCGGACGTCGCCGTTCGCTCAATTCCGGCCTTCATGTGATGCCGAGTTCAACGAACTCCGTCTCAATGTCGACTGGATCAATCCCGTACGGCTCGGCAGGCTGCACAAGGACGGGCTGCTCGACGAAGTGCTGCTCCATGAACGGCTGGCGGGGAGAACGGTGGGCATAGGCAAGGAGATGCGCCGGCTGTGCGGCGAGCTGGTCGCGGGCATCACGATCCCGGCCCCGGCGGAACCGGCCGATCTGTACACCGCCCTGTGCGAGGGCATGAGCAGGCGACGGGGCCGCCCCGTCGAGTTCCGCATGGCGGCCTTTCCCTCGGGCACCGCGAGCGGGCTCTGGCTCGACATGGCGGACCGGGACCTGGTGGTGGTAGAGGAGCGCACTGCCCCTGACCATCAACTCGTCATTCTGGGGCATGAGTTGTGGCACATGAACGCGGGCCACGGAAGCCACCACGTGGAGGGCGCCGTCGTCGCGTCACGACTGCTGTCCGCGGAGGGCGACCTCAGCGCCGCCGTGCGCAAAGTGGCTGCCCGCACGCGTTCCCACCTCTCCGAGGAAACCGAGGCCGAGAGCTTCGGACTGCTCCTCGGGAGCAAGTGCCGCCCGTGGCTGGAGGCTTCCAGCGGCGCGCGGGGGCCCGACCGCGAACTGCTCGCCGGCCGCATCGAAGCAGCGCTGGGCTACCGCTGGCCACAAGGCTGAGGCGTGAAGGACCCTGAGTTCTACCTGCCCGCGATCCTGCTGGTCACAGCCTTCGCCTGTCGGCTTCCCGGCATGCGTCAGACGTGGCGGGACCCGCTGCTGCGCACGGTGAACGCCCTTTTGGCCGTGGCGAGTTCGGTGTTCTTCTTCGCCGCTCCCACCACCATCGCGGCGGTCAACAGGCTCACCGGAGTGCCGAACTTCTCGGCACCCCTGGTGTATTCGATCCTCACCGCCTTCAGCGCCTCGTGCCTCGTGCTGATCATCAACTGGCGCGGCGGCCCCCCGGAGGCGGCACGCCGGGCGACGGTACGGTGCGTCACCGCGTACTCGCTGGTGATCGTCGCCCTGTTCACGCTGTTCGCGCTCGCCGATGCCCCGGCCGAGCGCCTGCGGGACCTCGACACCTACTACGCCAACACCCCGTACATGCGCGAGATGATCGTCCTGTACCTGGTGGCGCACACCGTCGCCGCACTGGTCACCACCTGGCTGTGCTGGGGGTGGTCGGTGAAGGTCCACGGCTGGCTGCGCGCCGGGCTCGTCCTCATCGTCATCGGGTATCTGCTCAACCTCGTCTTCGACACCGTCAAATACACTGCTGTGGCCGCGCGTTGGCTCGGACGGGACCTCGACTACCTCAGCACGGGCGCCGCCCCGCCCGTGGCGTCGATGTCCGCGCTGCTCATCGGCTCGGGCTTCATCGTCCCCCTTGTCGGACCCCGGCTCTCGGAGACCTGGCGGTCGTGGTCCGCGTACCGCAAACTGGGTCCGCTGTGGCGCGCCCTGCACGCAGCACCGGCACCGCCGAGCGCCTCGGTGAAGATGGCCTGGTGGTCGCCGGTGCAATTGCGGCTGACGCAGCGCGAATCCGGCATCCTCGACGGCTTCCTCGCCCTCGCCCCGTACTGCGACCGCGCTTTGCACGGCGACGCGCGCAGCGCCGCGATCCGCTCGGGCATCGAGCCGAAGCAGGCCGAGGCGGTCGCGGACGCGGCCATGGTCGCCGCCGCCCTCACGGCCCGGGCCAGGGACCCGAAGGGCATGGCCCTGGACTCCAACGCCCCGGACGCCACCCCCTCCATCGCCCGTGCCCGTGATCTGATAGGTGTCTCCCAGGCGTACCGGCGTTCAGCCATCGTCGAAGCAGTCCGCAACAACGCGGCACGGTCGGAGAGCACGCAATCATGAGCGCATCGGACGCCCTGTCGGAACCGGCCCACAGACGCAGAGCGGTGGTCATCGGCGGCGGGCTCGCCGGCATGTTGGCCGCCGCCGCACTGAGCGGCTCGGTCGACGAAGTCACCGTGATCGAGCAGGATGTCCTTCCGTCCGGCCCCGGGCCGCGCCGGAACCTGCCGCAGGCCCGGCACGCGCACATCCTGTGGTCGGGTGGCGCGGAGGCCATGGAACGACTGCTGCCCGGAGTCACGAAGGCATGGCTCGCCGCAGGCGCCCGCCGGGTCCCGCTCACCTCGCAGATGGTCGCGCTCTCATCGCAGGGCTGGTACCGGCGCTGGCCCGACTCCCACTATCTGATCGCCTGCGGCCGGGACCTCCTGGACGCCACGGTCCGTGACCTGGTCCTCGCCCTCCCCGGGGTCACCGTGCACCACTCGACGCGGGTGACCGCGCTCGAAGGGAGCCCGGGCCGCGTCACGGGGGTACACGTACGGCGAGCCGACGGCACCGAGGAACTCGTCAGGGCCGAACTGACCGTGGACGCGAGCGGCCGCGGCACGCACACCCGGCGATGGCTCGACGCCCTGGGCGTACGCGCCGCTCGGGAGGAGGTCATCGATCCGGGGGTGGTCTATGCGAGCCGCGTCTTTCGCTCACCGGTCGGCGACCAGCCCTTCCCCGTCGTCAACGTACAGGCGAGAGCGCGAGCGTCGGAGCCCGGCCGGACCGCCGTGATCCTCCCCATCGAGGACGGCCAGTGGATGGTCACGCTCTCGGGCACGCGCGGCGGACGGCCGAGCGGCGATCCCGAGGCCTTCCACGCCTTCGCACTCGGGGCCCGGCACCCCGTCGTCGGTGAGCTCATCGCCGGGGCGGAGCCCCTCGGCGAGGTGGCCACCTTCGCGCACACCGCCAGCAGGCGGCAGTTCTTCGAGAAGGTCAAGGGGTGGCCGGAGGGCTACGCAGCGCTCGGGGACGCGGTCGCGGTGTACAACCCGGTGTACGGCCACGGCATGTCGGTCGCGGCCCAGGGCGCGCTGGCGCTCCGCGAGCTGCTGACCGCACACGGCGTCGACGCCCCGCGGCTCGCCCGGCGGGTCCAGCGCGCCGTGGCGGGCCCGGTGAGCACGGCATGGCTGCTGGCGGGCCAGGACGTCTTCTACGACGGAGCCACCTCCCGGCGGCCCGGGCCGGCCCAGCGGCTGCTGGGCCGTTGCGTCGACCGCCTCATGCACACCTCGACCGGCAACTACACCGTCGCCACCGCACTGACCGACGTCATGACCCTGTCGGCTCCGGTCACCGCACTGGCCCGGCCCGGCGTGGTGCTGGCCACCCTGTCCGGCCCCCGGCGACCGCAACTGACGGCGCCTCCCCTGACGGACCGTGAGATCGCGTTGGTGCGAGAGTCCCGGAAGCCAACGCGGGCACACTCCCACGCACCTTGCGTGGCACCGGATTTGAGGGCCGGATCCGATCTTCCATAGGATCCGGCGATGATCACCAGAAAACGGCTGGCGGCCGGAGTGTGCGCACTGGTCGCCACTTTCGCCACCGGCATCCTTCCGGCCGCGGGCACGGCCTCCGCCGCCCCGCAGCCCGACGGGCAGCCCGCGCAGGCCGCACCCAAGGTCGACCTCGTCCTCGACGTCTCCGGCTCGATGCGGACCGCCGACATCGACGGCAAGTCGCGGATGGCCGCCGCCAAGCAGGCGTTCAACGAGGTCCTCGACTCGGTCCCGCAGGAAGTCCAGTTGGGCATACGGACCCTGGGCGCCAACTACCCGGGCGAGGACCGCAAGGTGGGCTGCAAGGACACCCGCGCGCTCTACCCGGTCGGCCCGCTGAACCGCACCGAGGCGAAGACCGCGGTCGCCACCCTCGCGCCCACCGGCTGGACCCCGATCGGCCCGGCGCTCCAGGGCGCGGCCGAGGACCTCAAGGGCGGTGACGCCACCCGCCGGATCGTGCTCATCACCGACGGCGAGGACACCTGCCAGCCGCTCGACCCGTGCGAGGTGGCCCGCGACATCGCGGCGCAGGGCATCCACCTCACCATCGACACCCTCGGTCTGATCCCGGACGCCAAGACCCGCGCGCAGCTCACCTGCATCGCCGAGGCGACCGGCGGCACCTACACCTCGGTCCAGCACACCGACCAACTCTCGGGCAAGGTCAAGCAGTTGGTGGACCGGGCGGCCGACCCCGTCGCCGTGCCCGTCGCCACCACCGGCACCGCGAGCTGTGAGAGCGCTCCCCAGCTCAAGCCCGGCCTGTACACGGACCGCGAGAAGTTCGCGGAACACCGCTCGTACAAGGTGGACGTGCTGCCCGGCCAGGAGCTGCGCGCCTCGGCCAGCATCGGCATGGACCGCCAGACCAACCCGGACTACGGCGTAATGCTGCGCGCGGTGACCGTGCACGGCCGGGAGATCGTCCGCGGCTCGGAGGCGGGCGACGGACGTACGGACCTGATCTCGACGGGCCTGCGCTACCCCAAGGCGCCCGCCGACGACTCGGACGACAAGACCCCCGAGACCGTCTGTCTGCAGGTCTCGAACTCCTTCTCCGCGGGCCCGGGCGTCAAGACCGATCCGGGTCTGCCGGTCGAGCTCGCCATCGACGTGGTGAACGGCCCCGACCACGCGTCCGACGTGGCCTCCTTCGGACTCGGCCGGGGCTGGTGGCTGCTCGGCACCCTCGCCCTGACCGGGCTCGTCGCGGGCCTGGTGTGGGGCTGGATCTCGCGCTGGCGCATCGCGGTCTGGCGGACCAACTGATGCCGAACACCACTTACCCCGGGAACCAACTGATGCGTACCGTACGGAAGTTGGCAGCCGCGGGCCTGGCCGGAGCCACGCTGACCGGGGCGGCACTGTTCGGCGCGGCCTCCTCCGCGCTCGCCGACTCGCCCGCACCGAGCCCCTCCGCGTCCGCACACGACGCGGCACCCACCGAAGCCGGCACCGCCTTCCGTACCGCGGTCGCCGTGCACCAGGGCCAGCAGGCGACCGCGTCCGCGTCGAGCGGCGACTACCTGTACTGGATGTTCCCCGCCGACGCCGGGCAGCGCCCCACCGTCACCGCGAAGGTCACGCTCCCCGAGGCCGCCTCCCGGCACGGCGCCTCCACCTGGCGCCTGGACGTGTACGACGGACTGCGCCGCCGCCAGCCCTGCATGTACGGGATGCAGTCCCGGTCCGCGGCGCAGGACGCCGCCACCGTGGAGCTGTCCTGCACCCTGCGGCCGACCGTCGCCTGGGCCGACACCTGGTCGACCGATCCGCTGCCGGGCACGTACTACATCCGGCTGACCGCGCTCTCGCTGCCCGACGCCGACCGGGGCCTGCCGTTCAAGGCGGAGGTCGAGCCGACCGTCCTGGACACCGGCGGCGCGCACGCCGTGGACGGCAAGCTCGCCACCCCGCTCGGCGCGAAGTCCGGCGTCGAGCCCGACGGCGGCTGGGCCTCCGGCCGGTGGACCGACCGCTGGCTGTGGACCGTGGGCGGTGGCCTGCTCGCCGCGCTCGCGGGCGTCGCCGGCTACAACCTGACCCGCGGCCGCGGCCGGCCTTCGCGGGTGCCGCGGGGGGTGTGAGAGGAAGAGGCGAAGGCTGAGAGCGCTCCCGGTCCGTCCGGCGACCCACACCCCGGGCCGCTCGCCGACCTCGTGAGCGCTCTCACCACATCGCCTTCGCGCTCGCGTTCCGGCCCCTCGTACCGCGGGAGCGCTCTCACCCGCCCCGCTCCACCCCGTCCTGCCCAGCCCAGCCCCCCCATCCCGCCGTACCAGCCCTGCCCGCACTCCCCCACCCGGGGACGGCGGGTCCCCCACCCGGGGACGGCGGGCAGGGCTGGTTTCCGGCGGTGCCGGTCGCCCCGGCGGCGCCCCATCCGTACGAGACTCGGGGTACGCGACACTCGGCCGCACGGGGCTCTGCGTACCCGGCTCTCCTCACGAGTCCCGAGCGGCCCGACCGGGCACCACCCTCCACGCGAAGGAGTTTCCTCGTGACCTCAGCCTCCCTCCCGTCCGGGCCGTCCAGCTCGTCTGGCCCGTCCGGCTCGTCCAGCCCGTCCGGCAGCTCCGGCTCGGCCCGCAGCTCCAGTACGTCCAGCAGCTCCGGTACGTCCGGAAAGCCCACCGTCGCCGTACTCGGCACCGGGATCATGGGGTCCGGGATGGCCCGGAGCCTGTTGCGGGCCGGGCTCGTCGTGCGGGTCTGGAACCGGACCGAGGCCAAGGCCCGGGCGCTGACCGACGACGGGGCCGCGGTGCACCCGGACGCCGCCGGGGCGGTGCGCGGTGCGGATGTCGTGCTGACCGCGCTGAACGACGGGCCGTCCGTGTCCGCCGCCCTCGAAGCCGCCGCCGATGGCCTGCACCCCGGTCAGCTGTGGCTCCAGACCTCCACCGTCGGTCCGGACGCAGCGCTCGAACTCGCCGCCCGAGCTGGTGAGTTGGGGGTGGCCTACTACGACTCCCCCGTCCTCGGCACGAAGGCACCGGCCGAACAGGGCAAGCTGACCGTCTTCGTGTCGGGGGCACCCGAAGGGCGCGAGCGGCTCGCGCCGGTGCTCGAAGCGATCGGGCAGCGGACCGTCTGGGTGAGCCATGAGCCGGGCGGCGCCTCCCGGCTGAAGCTGGTCGCGAACACCTGGGTGATCAACCTCGTCGGCGCGGTCGCCGAGTGCCTCGGGCTCGCGGAGGGGCTCCAGGTCGACCCCCGCCTCTTCCTGGACGCGGTGGCCGGGGGGCCGCTGGACACCGGCTATCTGCACGCGAAGTCCGCCGCCCTCCTCACCGGGGACCTCACCCCGAGTTTCGCCCTGTCCACCGCCCTCAAGGACACCCGGCTGATCCTGGAAGCCGCCGAACAGGCGGGTGTACGGCTCGACTTGACCGAGGCTTCGGCCGAGCGGTTCGCCCGGGCCGAGGCGGCCGGGCACGGCTCCGAGGACATGATCGCCACGTACTACGCGGGCCGCGCCGAGGAGTGAGAGGAGCGACCGGCCGCGCCGGGGCGGCGGGCACCCGAAACTCCGGCGAGAAGGGCGCGGCCGGTTCGATAGCATGGCTCTGCCCATCGGGCGGGGGCGTCACCTGGTGTGACCCCGCGGGTGGGCCTCCCTACCTGGGTTCGCCGCGGCCGCGCCGCGGTGCCGCACGTACGAACATAAGGAGCATCCGAGGATGTCTCGACACCTGATCACCAGCGCGCTGCCGTACATCAACGGGATCAAGCACCTGGGCAACATGGTCGGGTCGATGCTTCCCGCGGACGTGTACTCCCGCTACCTGCGCCAGCGCGGCCACGACGTCCTGTACATCTGCGCCACCGACGAGCACGGCACCCCCGCCGAGCTGGCCGCGAAGGAGGCGGGTCTTTCCGTCGCCGAGTTCTGCGCGCAGGCGCACGACACCCAGAAGGCGATCTACGACGGCTTCCAGCTGGCCTTCGACTACTTCGGCCGCAGCTCCTCGCAGCAGAACGTGGAGATCACCCAGCACTTCGCGCGGAAGCTGAAGGAGAACGGGTTCATCGAGGAGCGGGCGATCCGCCAGGTCTTCTCGGTCGCCGACGACCGGTTCCTGCCGGACCGCTACATCGTGGGCACCTGCCCGCACTGCGGCTACGACAAGGCGCGCGGCGACCAGTGCGAGAACTGCACCCGCGTCCTGGACCCGACGGACCTGCTGGAAGCGCGTTCGGCGATCAGCGGCAGCAGCGACCTGGAGGTCCGCGAGACCCGGCACCTGTTCCTGCTCCAGTCCAAGCTCCAGGGCGAGGTCGAGGAGTGGATCGACCGCGTCGGTGGCGAATGGCCGCAGCTCGCGTCGTCGATCGCCCGCAAGTGGCTGACCGAGGGACTGCACGACCGCGCGATCACCCGGGACCTGGAGTGGGGCGTGCCGGTCCCGGCCGACACCTGGCCGGAGCTGGCCGCCGAGGGCAAGGTCTTCTACGTATGGTTCGACGCGCCGATCGAGTACATCGGCGCGACGAAGGAGTGGTCCGACCTCGACCCGGCGAACCGCGACTGGAAGTCGTGGTGGTACGAGCCCGAGGGCGCGGCCGACGTGCGGTACACCGAGTTCATGGGCAAGGACAACGTCCCGTTCCACACGGTGATGTTCCCGGCGACCGAGCTGGGCGTGCGCGAGCCGTGGAAGAAGGTCGACTACGTCAAGGCCTTCAACTGGCTGAACTACTACGGCGGCAAGTTCTCCACCTCCCAGCGCCGCGGTGTCTTCACGCACGACGCCCTGGAGATCCTGCCCGCCGACTACTGGCGCTACTTCATGATGGCGAACGCCCCGGAGTCCGACGACACGTCGTTCACCTGGGAGCACTTCACCGCGACGGTCAACAAGGACCTCGCGGACACGCTCGGCAACTTCGTGAACCGCGTCCTGTCGTTCTCGCGCAAGCGCTTCGGGGACGACGTCCCGGCGGGCGCCGCGGCCGGTCCCGCGGAGGCGAAGCTGGGCGAGGAGATCGCCGGGCTGCTCGCCGAGTACGAGGGCCACATGGAAGCGCTCCAGTTCCGCAAGGCGGCGGCCTCGCTGCGGGCCCTGTGGTCGGCCGGCAACTCCTACCTGGAGGAGAAGGCGCCCTGGCTGGAGATCAAGACCGATCCGGAGGCCGCCGCGCTCACGCTGCGTACGGCGATGAACCTGATCCACCTGTACTCGGTGGTCTCCGAGCCGTTCATTCCGTCCTCGGCGAAGGCGATGCGCTCGGCGTTCGCGCTCTCCGACGACACGGCGACCTGGGTCACGCCGGAGCAGGCCAGGGCCCTCGACACGGTTCCGGCCGGTACGGCCTTCACGGTGCCGCCCGTCCTGTTCGCGAAGATCACGGACGAGGACCTGGAAGCCTACCGAGAGCGCTTCGGCGGCGCCGACGAGGCGTGACGCACGACGAGGGGCCCCCGTCCGGTGCGGACGGGGGCCCTCGTCGTGTGCCGCTCCGTCGCGCCACACGGGTACGGCTGGGGGTGCAGGTACGGGTCAGACCGTGAGCAGCGCCGGGTCGCTCACCCCGGACGCGCCGGTCTCGACGTGTCCGGCGAAGCGGCGCAGGAAGGTGGCGTCGGCGTCGGAGGTCACCGACACGTCGTACCAGCTCTTGCCGGCACGCAGGTCGACGGTGAACTTGACGGTGGCCCCGGCCGCCACCGTGAAGGTCTGGGTTGCCCCTCCGTAGGCCGCCGCGCTCGCCACCTTGAGGTGGACGGTGGTCTTGCCCGCGTTGGTCATGGTGAGGTCGAGGTTGCCGGTGGCCGCGTTGTGCCGGGCGGTGACTTCGGGCCCCGCCGTCTTACCGGGGCTGCGGAAGGTGCGCAGGAACCCGTTGGGCCCGAAGACGCTCAGGTTGGTGGCCCCGCTCGAATAGGACGTGTTCCAGGCGTCGGCGATCGTCTTGCCCGCCTCGGTGGTGTACGTCCACGGGCCGTCGGTGCGGTTGGCCGAGGTGACGAGGAACTGCGCCCCGGCCGAGGCTCCCCCGCCGAAGGTGAGCGTGAACTTGCCGGTGCCCACGTCGGCCGAGCCGTCCACGAACGGCGCGTAGCGCAGCGGCCGGGTCGGGCGGGAGCCGCGCTCCTGCTTGGGCAGGGTGCCGGTCGCGGGCGGCACGGGTACGAAGTCGGGGTGCCGGTTGTGGTCCGGCGGGATGTA
Source organism: Streptomyces xanthochromogenes (assembly GCF_014650455.1). GTDB lineage: Bacteria > Actinomycetota > Actinomycetes > Streptomycetales > Streptomycetaceae > Streptomyces > Streptomyces xanthochromogenes. The sequence goes on from NZ_BMUZ01000006.1 coordinate 193,208, forward strand.
CGCCGTCGTCGAAGGAAGCCCGGGCGCCGAGGAGTTGGACCGGCTGAAGTCGAACGCCGACGTCAGGTCACCGCAGATCGCGCGCCGCCAGGGCGAGATGTTGGGCTCCTGCACACCGAAGCGGCGCTCCATGAACCGGATGATCGACGTGTGGTCGAAGGTCTCGGAGCAGGTGTAGCCGCCGGTGCTCCACGGCGAGACGACGAGCATGGGCACGCGCTGGCCGAGCCCGTAGGGGCCCGCCGCGTAGCTCGCGTTGCCCGGGAAGTAGTCCGGCCCGGTCGCCACCGTCGAGAGGCCCTGGCCGGCGCCTGCGGGCACATAGGGCGGGACCACATGGTCGAAGAAGCCGTCGTTCTCGTCGTAGGTGATGAACAGCGCGGTCTTGGCCCACACGGCCGGGTTGGACGTCAGCGCGTCCAGGACCTGCGAGATGTACCAGGCGCCGTAGTTCGCGGGCCAGTTGGGGTGCTCGGTGAAGGCCTCGGGGGCGGCGATCCAGGAGACCTTGGGCAGGGTGCCCGCCTTGACGTCCGCCTTGAGGATGTCGAAGAAGCCGTCGCCGTTCTTGGCGCTGGTGCCGGTGCGCGCCTTGTCGTACAGCGGGTCGCCCGGCTTGGCGTTGCGGTAACTGTTGAAGTAGAGCAGCGAGTTGTCACCGTAATTGCCCCGGTAGGCGTCGTTGATCCAGCCCCAGCCGCCCGCCGCGTCCAGGCCGTCGCCGGTGTCCTGGTAGATCTTCCAGGAGACGCCCGCCTTCTCCAGACGCTCGGGGTATGTGGTCCAGCCATACCCCTTCTCGTCGTTGCCCAGGACCGGGCCGCCACCGGTGTTGTCATTGCCCGTGTAGCCGGTCCACATGTAGTAGCGGTTCGGGTCGGTGGAGCCGATGAACGAACAGTGGTAGGCGTCGCAGATGGTGAAGGAGTCGGCGAGCGCGTAGTGGAAGGGGATGTCCTCGCGCGTGAGGTACGCCATCGTGGTGGACGTCTTCGCGGGGATCCACTGGTCGTACTTGCCGTTGTTGAACGCCTTGTGGCTGCCGGTCCAGTCGTGGTTCAGGTCCTGGATGAACTGCAGGCCGAGCTTGTCCGCCTGGGGCCTGAAGGGCAGCACCTCCTTGCCGGCGCCGACCTGGTGGAACACCGATTTGCCGCTGGGCAGCGTGACGGGCCGCGGGTCGCCGTAGCCGCGAACCCCCTTGAGGGAACCGAAATAGTGGTCGAACGAACGGTTCTCCTGCATCAGGACGACGATGTGTTCCACGTCCTGGATGGTGCCGGTGCTGCCCGCGGCCGGGATGGCGGCGGCCCGCGCGATGCTCTGCGACAGCGCGGCGAAGGCGGCGGTGCCGCCCGCGAGCTGCATGAACCGGCGCCGGTTGAGTTCAGCCATGAGTGGGGGCCTCTGCAAGCGTGAGGGAACAGGGTGGCGAGAGGGGTGTATCAAGAACACCCGGGGCCGCGAAAGACCCCATGTCGTCACTGTGACGTTCGGCGGTACGTCAAACGAACAGGAACCCCGCGCCGAGGCTCCCGCCCCGGGCTTGCGCGTATCCGTACTTTTCGCTCATTCCATCCGGGTCACGCCATCCAGAAGAAGACCGCGGTCATGCGTTTGTCGTCGATGGTGCTGCCGCAGTATCCGGTGGCGCTGTGCATGGTGTTGGCGGTGTAGAGGAGCAGCCGGTTGTAGCGGTGGGCGACGCGTACGTCCTCGGTGAAGGAGTCCGGGGGGACGAAGCGTGTGCCGAGCGCCTCGACGAGATTGTTGTGCGGGGCGGTGACCATGTTGCCGCCCAGTACGCCGCCGGGCAGGCTCTGCCGATAGAAGCTGGTGCCGCAGTCATTGGGCGCCTTCGGGCTGAGGTAGAGGACCGCCGCGAATCGGCACAGTGCCCGCGAGTCGGTGTGCGGGCGCGGCTCGCTCTCACCGGCGCCGACGACCTGAATGCAGTTGTGGTTCAGGGTGGCGCCGCCGGGAGCGGTGGCCTGCCACAGTTCCTTGGCGCCCGTGTGCTGCTTGACCAGGCGCTCCACCCGGGCGAGCTCGGCCGGTGCCAGACCGGGCATGGTGCGCAGCCCGGGCCAGGATTCGGGCTTGTGCGGGTACCCCTCGACCCAGTCGTCCTTGGCGACACAACGCGCCCGTACCTCATCGATGTTGGGCAGCACATCGTCCAACACCCAATAATCCCGGCCGAGTTTGGGCTTGCGATAGGGAAGGACCGGGAGCACCGGACGATTGGGGGGCATGCGGCCGACCCTACTGACAGGCCAACTGCGGCTCTCCACCGAAAAGGTCAACCCTTCGCCAATATAAGGGAATTGCGGGCCGAGGTATTTCGGACGCGGCCTCGCATATGTCCTGGGCGTCATCGCACGGAAAGAAAAGGCAGGCCAAGAGCGATCCATCGGCGGGTAAGGGATTGCTCCGCATTCCACCAGCTGGCGCATACATGCATCCGGGGATGCCGGGCGTCCCACCACCGGCCGACCACCCCCGTGCCCAACGCTCCGCCCATCTCCCGAGAGCGCTCCCGGCCCACGGTCGCGTGCTCTCCCCAACGCATGCACTCCCGCTCGCACAGCCCTTGCCCCCTCCCCTCTCCCCTCCCCCCTCGACCCTCGGCCCTCTGCCCTCGGCCCGCCTGCGGCGCGGCCGGGAAGCGCTCCCGGCGGCCGCGCCCCGCGCCTTCGGCCTCCTGTGGCCCCCGGGCTGGGCTTAGGCTCGTGGGTGACATGGACGACCAATCGACTCCGCGCGGCCGGCCCGCCCCGCTCGCACCCAAGGCGGACAAGGACACCGTGCGTCGACACAACCTCAGCCTGGTGCTGCGGGCCGTGCACGACGAAAGCGCTCTCAGCCGGGCCGGCGCCGCCGCGCGTACCGGACTGACCCGGGCCGCGGTGTCCTCACTCGCCGATCAGCTGATCCGGGGCGGGTTCCTCACCGAGTCCGGCAAGTCGTTCAGCGGGCAGGCCGGGCGGCCGGGCACGATGCTGACTCCGGCCCGCACCGGCCCCGCCGGTGCGGGCGTCGAGGTCAATGTCGACTACGTCTCGGTCTGTGTGGTGGACCTCGCGGGCACCGACCGGGTGCGCCTGACCGAGCACCTGGACAACCGGCGCGAGCCGGCGGCCGAGGTACTGGAGCGGGCGGCCCGGATCGCCGCCCGCGCCGTGGAATCGGCCGCCGAGCAGGAACTGGACCCGGTCGGCGTCGAGCTCGCCCTGCCGGGCCTCGTCTCGCAGGGGTCGGTGCGCCAGGCCCCCAACCTGGGCTGGAACCAGGTCGGGGCCGAGGACCTGTTCAGCGCGGCACTCGGCAGGCTGCGGCCCGACTCCCCAGCCCTGCCCGTCAGTTCGGACAACGAGGCCAATGTGGCGGCCCTCGCCGAGCTGTGGTTCGGCGCCCCGCAGGAGCGGGTGGACCACTTCCTGTATCTGACCGGGGAGATCGGCGTGGGCGGGGCGCTGGTCGTCGGCGGTGAACTGCTGCGCGGCGCCCACGGATTCGCCGGGGAGATCGGGCACACGGTGGTGGACCCGCAGGGTCCCGCGTGCCGCTGCGGCTCCCAGGGCTGCCTGGAACAGTACGCGGGGCAGCTGGCCCTGCTGCGCGCGGCGGGCCTGGACGAGGATGCCGGGGTTCCGGGTGTCGCCGAGCTCGAACGCCGGGCCCGTGCCGGTGAGGAGAGCGCTCTCGGCGCGCTCGCCGAGGCGGGCCGCACCCTGGGGGTCGTGCTGTCCGGTGCGGTCAACCTCTTCGATCCGGAGGCGGTGGTGCTCGGCGGCATCTACCGCACCCTGATGCCCTGGCTCGCGCCCGCCGCCGACCGCGAGCTGACCCGCCGGACCGTGTCCGGCCTCTGGCCCCCCGGCAGCGGCCGGCTCCGCGCCTCCTCGCTCGCCGGGGACGCCGCCCGGGGCGCGGCGGCCCGCGTCGTGCGCGGTGTGCTGGCCGACCCGCTGGCGTACCGGTAGGCCCACGGGGCCGCCACGCTCCCGGCCCACGGGCGTTCACGGCCGGTCAGTGGTGGCCGTCGCCCCGTTCCAGTTCCCGGTACTCCTCGGCCGTCGGCTTGGGGATCTGGCTGCCGGGGCCGTACATGGCCTGAGCCAGGCGCGCCCGCAGCCGGTCGGAGCGGCGCGCTCTGCGCGTCACGCCGTTGGCGTCGACGGTGGGGCCCAGCAGGTAGGGCCCGGGCTGCTCATGGGCGGTGATCGTGTACAACTCGGCCTGGGTGAGCGGGTTGTGGACCTCCACGTACTCGCCGTGCGGCAGGCGTTTGACGATGCCCGACTCGCGGCCGTGCAGGGCCTTGTCGCGGTCGCGGCGCTGAAGTCCCAGACAGAACCGCTTGGTGACCACGAAGGCGAGGGCGGGCACCACGAAGACGCCGACCCGCACGAACCACGTGATCGCGTTGATCGAGATCTGGAAGTGGGTGGCCCACAGATCGTTGCCGCCGCCCACGAGCAGCACCGCGTACAACGCCAGCCAGGCGACGCCGATGGCGGTGCGGACGGGGGCGTTGCGCGGCCGCTCCGCGATGTGGTGCTCACGTGGGTCACCGGTGACCCACGCCTCGATGAAGGGGTAGACCGCGATCGCGAGCATGATCAGCGGGAAGAGCATGAACGGGATGAACACGCCGAGTTGGAGGGTGTGCCCCCAGGCGTTGATCTCCCAGCCGGGCATCACCCGGATCAGGCCCTCCGAGAAGCCGAGGTAGAAGTCGGGCTGTGCTCCCGTCGAGACCAGGTCGGGCCGGTAGGGGCCGATCGCCCACAGCGGGTTGATGGTGGCGACGGCGCCCATGACCGCGAGCACCCCGAACACCAGGAAGAAGAAGCCGCCGGCCTTGGCCATGTAGACGGGCAGGAACGGCGCTCCCACGACGTTCTTCTCGGTCCTTCCGGGCCCGGCGAACTGGGTGTGCTTGTGGTGGAAGACCAGGATCAGATGGGCCACGACCAGGCCGAGCATGATGCCCGGAAGGAGCAGGACGTGCACCGGGTAGAGCCGCGAGATGATGTCGTGGCCCGGGAACTCGCCGCCGAAGAGGAAGAACGACAGGTACGTTCCGATCACCGGGACGGACAGGATCGCGCCCTGTGCGAAGCGGATGCCGGTGCCGGAGAGCATGTCGTCGGGGAGCGAGTAGCCGGTGAGCCCGGTGATCAGGGCCAGCATCAGGATCGTCCAGCCGAACAGCCAGTTGACCTCGCGGGGCTTGCGGAACGCGCCGGTGAAGAACACCCGCATCATGTGCACGAGCAGTCCGGCGACGAAGACGATCGCCGCCCAGTGGTGGATCTGCCGGATGAGCAGCCCGCCGCGCACGTCCAGGCTGATGTTCACGGCTGACTCGTAGGCCCGGGTCATACGGACGCCGTTCAGCGGCACGTACGAGCCGTGGTAGACGACCTCCACGCCGCTCGGCTCGAAGAACAGGGTGAGATAGACGCCGGTCAGGATGAGGATGAGGAAGCTGTAGAGGCAGATCTCCCCGAACATGAACGACCAGTGGTCCGGAAAGATCTTGCGCATGTTGGCCTTTGCCAGGGCGTGGATGCCGAGGCGGCCGTCGGCCCAGTCGGCCAGCCGTTCGCCCTTGCCCGTCTCGGGCGGCCGTCCGTCGGACCGGGTGCGCTCGATGCGTCCGCTCATGCGATTCCCCCTCAGGCGGATACCAGGGTAGACACATGCGCCGAATTGACCAACAGCCTTATGAGTAAAGGAACATGATCGGCCGTCAGGTGACCGCGTCACCGCCTTCGACCGGAGGCGACGCGGCGGCCGACAGGAGGCGGGCACGGCGGTCGGCGCCGGTGGGAACCGGCGGGAACCGGTCCGGGTGAGCCATCGGGGCCGAATTCGATCGAGCGCCCCGACCACCCGTCACAGCCTTCACTCGCACCCCTCCAGCACCACCCTCCGGAAGGGGCAAGACGCCGCCATACCGCCTCCAACCAGCCAGGTTTACTTGTTACTTGACTCAAGATGACTGCCGCTGTTGAATTTGTGGAGTCGCAAAGTGAGCCGAGGAGGCAGGACACGATGGGGGACGACAGCACCGCCGGAATCATCCTGGCGGGCGGCCGGGGGGAACGGGCGAAGCCCATAACCCTGCAGTCCGCCGACTACATCCGCAGCAAGGCGCTCATCCCGTTCGCGGGCAAGCCGCTCATCGAGTGGATCGTCGAGGCCTGCCGCGAGCAGGGCATCCGCCGCTTCTACGTGGTGGCCCAGGGCATGGAGAACCGGAGCCAGATCAAACTCGTACTCGGGCACGGCGAGCGGTACGGGGTCGAGATCAACTATTCGCGGTCCCGGTTCGACCAGTACAACGTCGGTTCGGGCGCCGCCACTTTGCACAACCTGGAGCAGTGGGACCTCACCGGGCCCGCGCTCGTCATGCCGGTCGACTCGCTGTTCGACTTCTCGCTCGACCGGCTGCTCGCCACCCACACCGCGTCCGACGCCCTGGTCACCGTCGCGGCCGTCACCCGTACCCCGCAGGAGACCGCGGGCAAGTACGGCGTCATGCGCACCACCGACCAGGGGCTGATCTCCGGTTTCGTCGAGAAGCCGCGGCTCCAGCTCATCGAGCACCTCTTCCCCGAGGCGCTCACCACTCCCGACGCGCGCACCATCGCCACCAGCGCGGGGATGTATCTCATCGACTGCGGAAGGCTCCGACTCGCCGCCCGCAACCCCGAGTTGATCCGCCTTGCCCAGCAACGCCTGGACTGGGGCGCGGACTTGCTGCCCTGGCTGGTCGGCCACGACCTGCCGGTGGCCGTCGAGCGGATCGGCCGGCTCGGCGACCTCGGGAGCATCGGGGACTACCTCACCACCCTCGGCGAGGTGCTCACCGGCGAGTACCCGCAGATGAACCGGGCGATGGAGAGCCCGCTCAGCGTGGAGCCCAGGTACTGGATACACGAGTCCAGCCTGCGCACCAAGGACAACCTCACCGGCACCACGCTCGCCCAGAAGATCGCCGACGGCAGTGTCGTCATCGGCCCCGGGGTGCGCATCGGCCGCCATGCCGAGATCGGCGCCGGAGTCCACCTCCAGTACACCGACATCGGGGACGGCGTCGATGTGCACGAGGGCGTCCACCTGCACCGTGCCGCCCTCGGCGACGCCGCGGTGGTCGGGGCGTACGCGCAGATCAGCGACTCCTACATCGGGCCGATGGCCCATGTGCACTCCGAGCGGCGCAGCCCGGTCCGGCTCGACGACCACTCGGCCGTCGGCGACGGCGCCCACCTCTGGCCGGGCACCCGCCTGTCCGGGGTGAGCGTCTATCCGAGGCTGCGCGTGCCGACCGTATCGGGGCTCCCCGCCGGGACGCAGCTCACCAGCTCCGACGACATCCTCCAGTGGGTCTGACCCGAGGACCTGCCTCGACTCCCTGACCGATCGATCGATCTGATGCTCTTTCAGGAGACTTCCGTGAACAGTCCGATCGCAGTGATAGGCGGTACCGGCCGGGTCGGCCGGCTCATAACCGAACGGCTCCTCGACCGCGGCGAGGCGGTGCGCGTGGTCGGCCGCAGCGTCGAGCGCGGCCGGGACCTGCCGGAGCCGGCCCAGTTCTTCCTCGGGGACGTCCGCGAACCGGAGACGCTGCGCATTCCGCTGCGCGGCTGCTCCGCGATCGTCTACACCGTGGAGCCCGGCACCGATCCGGCCGGCCCCGACAGCCCCGAGTCCACCCTGCACACCGGGGTGCGCAACGCGCTCACCGCGGCCTTCGGCGGAACCGTGCTTCCGCAGTTCGTCCTGGTGAGCCAGCGCTATGTGACCCGCAGGGACCACCCGATGAACGCCTACGGCCGGATGCTGGACTGGCGTCTTGCCGGCGAGGACGCGGTACGCCTGTCGGGCCTGCCCTACACGGTCGTGCGGCCGAGCTGGCTGACCGATCTGGACGGGGACTCGCGCATCACCCTCGAACAGGGCGACCGCAGGGACGGCTACGTCTCCCGCCAGGACGTCGCGGAGGCGTGTGTGCAGGCGCTGTACTGCCCGTCCGCGCGCGGGGTCACCTTCGAGATGCGCAGCGAGCCCGGCAGCGGCCCCACCGACTGGGAGCCGCTCTTCGCCCGGCTCCGCACCGACGAGCCGACCCTCGATGCCGGTGCCCGCCAGTTACTGGATCCGGTCCCCGACCGGGCCATTGCTTGACCATCCGCTTGACGTCGAGTCATCAGACCAGGGAGGCACCCGTGACCGAGGCTCCGCAGATCACCGCAGGACGGCCGCAGCCACTGGGGACCACGGTCGACGCCGACGGGGTGAACTTCTCCGTCTTCTCCGAGCACGCCACGCGCGTGGACCTGCTGCTGTTCGACAAGTGTGACGACCCCGAGCCTTCCCGGACCATCCAACTGCACCCCGACCGCCACCGCAGCTTCCACTTCTGGCACTGCCATGTCCGCGGCCTCGGCGCCGGGCAGGTGTACGCGTACCGGATGGACGGGCCGCACGACACCAGCCGGTCTGGCGCCCGCTTCGACCACCGCAAGGTACTGCTCGACCCCTATGCCCGCGCCAACATCAACAGCCGCTGGCAGCGCACCCAGGCCATCGGTCTTGACGACAACGTCGCGCACTCCATGCGCAGCCTGGTCGTCGACCTCGACGACTACGACTGGGAGGGCGACCAGCCCCTGCGCACCCCGATGTCCGAGACGGTCATCTACGAGCTCCATGTCCGGGGCGCGACCGCGTCACCGACCTCGCACGCCGAGAACCCCGGCACCTTCTCGGCCCTGACGGAGAAGATCGGGCACCTCAAGGAGCTCGGCATCACGGCGGTGGAACTGCTGCCCGTCTTCGACTTCGACGAGACGCAGGTGCTGCGCACCGGCCCGGACGGGAGCGAGCTGCACAACTACTGGGGCTACGATCCGTACGGGTTCTTCGCCCCGCACACCGGCTACTGCTCCGAGCCCCATCTCGCGGGCCACATCGCGGAGTTCCGCGACATGGTCAAGGCGTTCCACAAGGCGGGCATCGAGGTCATCCTCGACGTCGTCTTCAACCACACCAGCGAGGGCAACGAGTACGGGCCCACCATCAGCTTCCGCGGTCAGGCCAACGAGGCGTACTACCACCTGTGGCCGCAGGACCGCAGCCACTACATGGACTTCACGGGCTGCGGGAACGCGGTCAACGCCAACCATCCGATGGTCACCAAGTTCATCCTGGAGTCCCTGGAGTACTGGGTCACCGAGCACCATGTGGACGGCTTCCGCTTCGACCTCGCCTCCGAGCTGTCGCGTGGCGCGCTCGGGTACGAGATGGCGGTGCCGCCGGTTCTGTGGGCGATCGAGCTGTCCCAGGTGCTGGCCGAGACCAAGATCATCGCGGAGCCGTGGGACGGTGGCGGCCTGTATCAGGTCGGCCGGTTCCCGGGGAAGCGGTGGGCGCAGTGGAACGGCCCCTTCCGGGACGACGTGCGGCGCTTCGTACGCGGCGACGCCGGGCTCGTGGGGGACATAGCCGCGCGGATCGGCGGCTCCGAGGACCTCTTCGGACCGCAGCAGGAACTGCCCACCAACAGCATCAACTTCATCACCTGCCACGACGGCTTCACCCTCAACGACCTGGTCAGCTACGACGAGAAGCACAACTACGCCAACGGCGAGGCCGGGGCCGACGGGGCCGGCGAGAACTTCAGCTGGAACTGCGGCGTCGAGGGCCCCACCGACGACCCCGAGGTCGAACGGCTGCGAGTGCGGCAGATGAAGAACCTGCTCGCCGTGCTGATGCTCAGCCGCGGCGTGCCGATGCTGCTCGCCGGTGACGAGTTCCGCAACAGCCAGGGAGGCAACAACAACGCCTACTGCCAGGACAACCCGACGTCATGGCTCGACTGGGACCAGGCCGAGAAGGAGCAGGAGACCTGGAACTTCACCCGCCGACTGATCGAACTGCGCAGGCGCTACCGCACGTTCCGTGAACCGCGCTTCTACAACGGACACCTCAACTCCCGTCTGCTGCCCGATGTCACCTGGCACGGCACCCGACTGGAGCAGCCCGGCTGGGAGGACACCCACGCCCGGGTCCTGGCCTGCACGCTCGGCGGCTTCAACCAGGACCCCGACCTGCATCTGATGCTGAACATGTACCACCTGGGTCTGGACTTCGAGCTGCCCCGGATCCGCGGCCGGCGCTGGCACCGCGTGCTCGACACCGCGCGCCCCGGCCCGTACGACATCCTCCCCGCCGGACAAGAGGAGCTGATCGACGACCACACCTTCCATGCCCACGGCCGCAGCGTCGTGCTGCTGGCGGCCCTGCCTGACGAGAAGGGCACCTTTCGATGAGTGGATCTGCCGAACGCCGCACGTTCTCCGACACCCTGGCGGGCTACGTCACGTACTACAGCCCCACCCAGCACCGTTTCGGTCTGCGCACCTCGGACGACCGGGAATTCACCGTCCACCTGCCCCGCAATGTCTCCTCGCGCATCGTGCGCAACCTCGGTGACGACTACCGCGACACCACCGCGAACACGCTGGACATGCTCGCCGAGGGCCGTTATCTGTTCGCGTACGGGATCACCTACCAGTGGGAGGGCGGTGAGCGGTTCGAGGCGAAGGAGATCACCTTCCCCGAGGAGAGCCGCGGTTCCTACGTCTTCGAGCACCCGGCGTGGTGGGTCCAACAGGCCGCCGCCGTCGCCGACTTCTATCTGCGCGGACACTTCCCCGACGGCACGTACGACTGGCGCAACTTCCGGACCAATCTGACGCTCAGTGGCACCCATCTGCCCGACTTCGACGGCGCCGACGTGCGCCAGGAGACCGACACCATCTCGCGGCTCGTGTACGGCCTGTCCACCGCGTACCTGCTGACCGGTGAGGACCGCTTCCTGGAGGCGGCCGAGAGCGGTACCGAGTATCTGCGCGAGCACATGCGGGTCACCGACGCGCAGGACGGGATCATCTACTGGTACCACGGCATCGACGTGACCCGGACCGGCCAGCGCAAGGTGTTCGCCTCCGAGTTCGGTGACGACTTCGACGCGATCCCGATGTACGAGCAGATCTACGCGCTCGCCGGGCCGACCCAGACCTACCGCATCACCGGCGACCCGCGGATCCTGGGCGACATCGACGGCACGGTGGCCCTGTTCGAGCGCTACTTCCGGGACCGCCACCTCGGCGGGTTCTTCTCGCACCTGGACCCGATCACGCTCGACCCGAACGCGGACTCGCTGGGCCGCAACCGGTCCCGCAAGAACTGGAACTCCGTGGGCGACCACGCCCCCGCGTACTTGATCAACGCCTATCTCGCCACCGGGCGCGAGGACTTCGCGGCGCTCCTCGAAGAGACCGCGGACACCATCGTGGAGCGCTTCCCGGACGAGGAGACCAGCCCGTTCGTGCAGGAGCGCTTCCACGCCGACTGGAGCCCCGACCGCACCTGGGGCTGGCAGCAGGACCGGGCCGTGGTCGGGCACAACCTGAAGATCGCCTGGAACCTGACCCGCATCAAGGCGCTGCACGACAAGAGCGAGTACGGCGTCACGGCCGACCGGATCGGCGAGATCATGCCGGCCGTGGGCAGCGACCAGCTGCGCGGCGGCTGGTACGACGTGGTCGAGCGGCGCCCCGACCCGGACAGCGGCATCCACCGCATGGTGTGGCACGACCGCAAGGCGTGGTGGCAGCAGGAGCAGGCGATCCTCGCCTATCTGATCCTGGCCGGCACCTCGGGCGACCCCGAGCAGCTGCGCCTGGCCCGGGAGGCGGCCTCGTTCTACAACGCCTTCTTCCTCGACTACGAGGACGGCGGGGTCTACTTCAACGTCCTGGCCAACGGCATTCCGTATCTGCTCGGCACCGAGCGGCTCAAGGGCAGCCACGCCATGGCCGGCTACCACGCGCTCGAACTCTGCTATCTGTCGGCCGTCTACACCGGCCTCCTGATCAGCAACGACCCGCTCACCCTGCACTTCCGGCCGCGCCCGTGCGACCTGCCGGAGCGCGTCCTGCGGGTGGCGCCGGATCTACTGCCGGCGGGGTCGGTGGAGCTCACCCGGGTGTGGGTGGACGGCGTGCCGTACCACCGCTTCGACAACAAGGAACTCACCGTCCAGCTGCCCGAGGGGGACCTGCCGGTGCGGGTGCGCGTCGAGCTGGAGCCGGCGCAGATGCGGCTGCGGATGCGCACCGAGTTCGACGGCGACACCGCGCACATCCGCTGCGACGGGATCATCGACGCGGCCGAGCTGGAGAAGTTCCGCCGCATTCTGGGCGAGGTCATGGCGGCGCAGCCGCAGCGGGTGGAGTTCCACCTGTGCCAGGTCACCGAGATGTGCCGGCCCGCCATCAACGAGCTCCTCTTCCAGCGCACCAAGGCGGGGCTCGACGCCGACTTCGTCATCGTGGGTTGCACCCTGCCGGACGTGGCCGACGCCCTGCTCGCCACCGATGCCTTCCTGCTCGAAGGCGGCGACGAGTGCGCCCATGAATGACCTCTCTCGTCCGCTGGGTTCCAGCGTCACCGATCGATTCGGACACATCCGGGGGCACCGTGTCTTCCATCCTCCAACTCTCCGAGGCCCGCGAGGCTCCCGCCACGGCGGACTTCGCCGCCTACTGCCGGGACCTGTTCGTCGCGCTGACGCGCTCGGACCAGAGACGCTGGGGAGAGGTGTATCTGCGCGGTCTGCTCGACGTACCGGGCCGCAAGACGCCCACCCGGATCTCCGAGCACGTCCTGGGGCACCGGGCCGTGCAGCAGCTCCAGCAGTTCGTGCACCAGAGCCCGTGGGACTCGGGGCCGGTCCGCCGGAGGATCGCCGAACGGACGGGCGCGGTGTTCCGCACCGAGGCGTGGGCCGTGGACGAAGTGGTGTTCGCGAAGAACGGTGACCGCTCGGTCGGGGTGGCCCGCCAGTACGCACCGTCCCAGGAGCGCACCGTCAACTGCCAGCTCGCGTACGCCACTTCGCTGGTCGGCACCGGCGGGGGGCTGCCGGTGAACTGGCGGCTGCTGCTCCCCCAGCGCTGGGACCGCGACGAGCGGCTGCGCGGTCAGGCCCATCTGCCCGAGGAGGAGCACTGCCGGCCGCGCTGGAGCTATGTCCTGGAGGCGCTCGACGAGATGACCGAGGAATGGCTCCTGGAGCCGCAGCCGGTGCTCGCCGACTGGCGCTGCGAGAGCGATGTGGAGCCGCTGCTCCGGGGTCTGGAGGCGCGCGGTCACGGCTACCTGATCGAGGTGTCCCCGAGCACCGGGGTCACCCTGCCGCGACCGCACGCCGCCTCTCCCGCGACCCGGGGGACGGTGACCGAGCTCGCCGAACACGTGGCGCGCCGCGACGAGCGCACCCCGATCGCCTGGCACGACCGGACGACGGAGCGGATGCGGCGCTCGCAGTTCCTGTCCGCTCCGGCGCTGCTCTGCTCGGAAGGGGCGCAGCACTCGGCGCACCGGCAGCGGCCCCGGCACCTGGTCACGGACTGGCCCTACGGCCGGCCCGCGCCGCGTGCCTACTGGCTGACCAATCTGCCGGCCCGCCGCCTCGCCGAGGCGATTCCGCTGGCGCAGTTGCGCAGTCTGTCCGCGGACGGTCTGCGCAGGCTCCAGGACGACTTCGGGCTCGGTGACTTCGAGGGCCGCTCGTTCCGCGGCTGGCACCACCACGTCACCCTCGCCTCGGCGGCGCTCGCCTTCGACGCGCTGAGCCGGCACAGCGAGGAGGAGTGGCTGAGCGGGCAGGGCGCCTGACACCCGGGAGCGGCCGGGCCGACGACGCCGCCCGGGTCCCGAGAGTGGCCGCGCCGGGCGGCGTCCGCCGCCGCGAGAGGTTCCAACCGGCCGTCCGCCGGGCCCACTTGGGGTCCGGCGGACGGCCGGGGCTACTTGGTCCAGCCGACCGCGGCGAAGTCGAGGTCGCCGAGACCGGCCACCCCGAAGTTGGCGAGCCCCTTGCGGACCGCCATCAGCTGGGGGCGCTGGTAGAGCTCGACGTCGTGACCGAGCTTCCAGATCTCCGCGTCCGCCTGGTTGTAGAGGCGGGCCGCGGCGGCCGGATCGAGCGTGCCGGACGCCTGCTTGAGCAGGCCGTCGAGCACGGGGTCCGAGATGCGGCCGTAGTTCTGGAAGCTCTGGGCGCCGCGCGGCAGCCGGTAGATCGCCTGGGCCTGGCTCGGGTAGGTGAGGTCGGTGAAGCGGAAGATCGCCAGGTCGAAGTTGCCGAGGTCGAGGTACTTGGGCCCGTAGTCGTCGGCCGGCACCTTCTGGATCTCCACCGTGATGCCGACCTGTCCGAGCATCTGCTGGAGCAGTTGGGCGAGGTCCAGGCCGAGCCGGTTGGTGGACTCCGCGATCACGAAGCGCAGCTTGAGGGTCTGGCCGTCCTTGACGCGCGGCTTGCCCGTGCCGGGTGACGTCCAGCCCGCCCTGTCCAGGAGCCGTTCGGCCGCCTTGGGGTCGAATCTGCCCCACTGGCCGGAGTTGTCGGCGTATCCGGGCTGGTTGGTCATGAAGATGTGGTTGCCGAGCAACGGCACGCCCACCGGCAGCCCCTCGGCCGCCACGTCCGCCAACGCCCCTTTGTTGACGGCCTGTTGGACGGCATGGCGCACGTCGACGTCCTGGAGGGGACCGCCCGCCCCGTTGAGGCTGACATGCACCTCGTCCCAGGCCGAGCCGATCCGTACGGTGCTGTTCGGGGCCGACTTGAGCTGCTGGTACGCCTCGGCCGTGGCCGCGTTCACGGCGTCGATCTCACCGTTCAGGTACGCCTGCAGGGCGGCGGCGGGCAGCAGCGCGCGGAAGACCACCTTGTCGAGGCGCGGCTTGGTGCCCCACCAGGCCGGGTCCGGCACGGCCGTGACGGACTGGGTCGTCCGGTCCATCGAGGCGATCCTGAACGGGCCCGCGGTGACCGGGATGCGGGCCCGCCAGCCGTCGTTGAACTGCTCGGGCGTGCTGGTGGCGGACGCCGGGAAGAGGGGATCGAACAGACGCTGCCAGTCGGCGTACGGCGAGCGGAAGACGACCTGCACCTCGCCCGGACCGCTGCCCTGGCGCACGTCGGATATCTGGTCGTAGCCGGAGGGGTCGGCCACCAGATAGCGGTCGTCGCCGCGGCCGAGCGCCTTCCACTGGGCCTGGAAGTCGGCGACGCCCAGCGGCTTTCCGTCGGACCAGCGGGCGTGCGGGTTGAGCCGGTAGGTGACGGTCTGCGGCGATGACGTGGTGACGGAGGCGGAGAGCAGATAGTCGGGGTCGGCGTGCGGGACGCCCTTGGCGTCGCGGCGGAACAGCTGGGGCTCGACCAGGCTGTCGATCTCCAGGGCCTCGCCGATCGTTCCGGCGGCCTGGTTCACGTTGTACTGCGTGATCCACTGGGAGGTGGCGAGGGTCAGGGTGCCGCCCTGGCGGAGGGTCCCCGGTGGCTCGCGGCCCATGTCCTCGGTTCCGGAGGCCGGCACGCTCTTCGCCCGGGGGGACTGCGCCGGATGGGACGAGGACGTACACCCGGCGAGCGTCATCGCCACCGCCGCCCCCAAGGCCGCCCACATGCGCACCCGCCGCAACCGAGTCACTCCAGCCCCCATTCTGACGAACCGTCAATTAGCCGAACTGATCTGCGATTTATGGGCCGGACCTTAACATTGCCGCCTGTCAGGCCGGTGAACCGTCCACGCCCGCGCCCCGTTCGAGGAGACATTTTGGTCGGCCGCTTGTCCAGGCGCCTCGCCCACGGCGCACTGCTGCTGCTCTGCTCGGTCTTCCTCTCGTACGTCATCGCCTCCGCGGCGCTCAGTCCGCGCGCCTATTTCGAGGACCGCCAGCCGCGTCCGTCGGCCGCGACGGTCAACCACGAACTGGCGCTCCTGGGCACCGACGACCGGACGCCGGTCCTGGCGCGCTTCGGGCAGTGGTCGTGGCGGGCGGTCCACGGCGACCTCGGGCGCACCGTCGACGGGGACGCGGTGAACGCGGAGTTCGGGCGCCGGATCGGGGTGTCCACGCGGCTGCTGCTGATCGGCACCCTGGTCGGCACCGGGCTCGGCGTGCTCGCCGGGGTATGGGCCGCGGTGCGCCGCCACCGGCTGCCCGACCGGGCGCTGACCGTCTTCTCCTTCCTCGTCCTCTCGGTGCCCACGTTCGTGCTCGCACTGCTCTTCAAGGAGGGCGCCCTGTGGTTCAACCAGAGCGCCGGCCACACCGTCATCCGCTACACCGGCGAGCGCACGCCGGGCCTGACCGGCTCGCTCGCCACCCATGTCAAGGACCGGGCGGTGCATCTCGCGCTCCCGGCGGCCACGGTCGCCCTCTGCGCGGTCGCCTCCTACAGCCGCTACCAGCGGGCCGCCACGCTCGACGTGCTCGGCTCGGACCATCTGCGCACCGCACAGGCCAAGGGGCTCACGCCGGGCCGGGCCCTGTTGCGACACGGCCTGCGCACCTCCCTGATCCCGCTGACCACCTTCTTCTCGTTCGGTTTCCTGACCCTGTTCACCGGGGCCGTGTTCACCGAGCAGATCTTCGGCTGGCCCGGCATGGGCAGCTGGTTCATGGAGTCGGCGCAGAAGGGCGACATCAACTCGGTGGTCGCGGTCAACCTGTTCGCGGCGGTCACCGTGCTGCTCGCGGGCTTCGTCGCGGACGTCCTGCACGCCGTGCTCGACCCGAGGGTGCGGTCCCGGTGAGCGCCGACCCGATGAGCGCCGGCCCGACGAGCACGGAGAGGAGCACGGAGACGCTCGTGCTGCGTGGCCGCGGCGCGAGCACCGGCCGGGCACTGCTGCGCTCACCCCGCGCCCTGGCCGGCCTCGCGCTCGTCGCCGCGCTCTTCGTGCTGGCATACGCGGGCCCGTATCTGACCCGCTGGAGCTACACCGACATCGACTACACGGCGCTGCGCGGCGCCCCGAGCGCCGACCACTGGATGGGCACCAGCCGGATCGGTCAGGACCTGTTCGCCCAGACCGTGCGCGGGCTGCAGAAGTCACTGCTCATCGGCGCCCTGGTGGCCCTGGCCAGTACGGCGCTCGGGGCCGCGTTCGGCACCTGTGCGGGGTACTTCGGCGGCTGGGTCGACCGGGTGCTGATGTTCGTGGTCGATCTGATGCTGGTGATACCGGGCTTCCTGCTCCTGGTGCTGCTCGCGCCCCGGCTGCGCGGCTTCGGCTGGCCCGCCTTCGCGGGGCTGCTCGCCGCGCTCGGCTGGATGATCACGGCACGGGCGGTACGGATCATGACCCTTTCCCTGCGGGAGCGGCCCTTCGTCGCCGCCGCGCGGCACATGGGCGTGGGCCCGTTCCGGATCATCGCCCGGCACGTCCTGCCCCACCTCGCCTCGTTCCTCATCACGGACGCCACCGTCGCCGTGGCCGCCGCCGTGATCAGCGAGACGGGCCTGTCCTACTTCGGGTTCGGGGTGCAGCCGCCGGACGTGTCGCTCGGCACGCTCATCGCGTCGGGCACCGACGTCGCCCTGACCTGCCCCTGGATGTTCTTCTTCCCGGCGGGGCTGCTGCTGCTCTTCGTCCTCGCCGTGCACCTGGTGGGCGATGCGCTGCGGGACGTCCTCGACATCGGGTCGGACCGGGCGGGGGCTCTGCGATGACGGCGCCCACGGTGCTGGAGGTCAAGGATCTGCGCGTGTCCTACGGGGACGCCGGTGGCAGGGCGCTGCCGGTCGTGCGCGGCGTGGGGTTCACGTTGCGGCGCGGTGAAGTCCTGGGCCTGGTCGGCGAGTCGGGGGCCGGCAAGACCGCGACCGCCCTCGCCCTCCTCGGACTGCTGCCGCCGGGCGCCCGGGCCGGCGGGTCGGCGAGGCTGCTCGGCACCGAGCTGATCGGCCTGCCGGTGCGCGAACTCGCCCGGCTGCGCGGCCGGCACATCGCGATGGTCTTCCAGGACCCGCTCGCCGCGTTCAATCCGGCCCAGCGCGTCGGCGACCAGATCGGCGAGGCGCTGCGCATCCATCAACGGCCGCGTCCCACAGGAGAGTTAGCGCGTCGCCGCGCCATGGAGCTGCTTGAGGGCGTACGGGTTCCCGACCCGGCCCGCGTCGCGCGCTCCTACCCGCACGAACTGTCCGGGGGGCTCCGCCAGCGCGCCATGATCGCCATGGCGATCGCCAACGCCCCCGACGTGATCGTGGCCGACGAACCGACCAGCGCCCTCGACGCCACCGTGCAGGCGCAGGTCCTGGACGCCCTGGACGGCGCCCGGCGCGCCACCGGAGCCGCCCTGCTCCTGGTCAGCCACGACCTGGGCGTGATCGCCGGCACGGCCGACCGGGTGGCCGTCATGTACGCGGGACGCATCGTCGAAACCGCGCCCGTGGACGCCCTGTTCGCCACTCCCCGCATGCCGTACACCCTCGGCCTGCTCGGCTCGGTGCCCCGCCCGGACGCCGCCGTGCCGCTCACCCCGATACCGGGCACCCCGCCCGCGCCGGGCGGTGCCGGGCCCGGCTGCGCGTTCGCCCCGCGCTGTCCGCTCGTGGCCGCGCAGTGCCGTACCGAGGAGCCCCGACTGGCAGGCTCCGCAGGCCACTTGGCGGCCTGCGTGCGCCAGGACGCCCTCGCCGAGTGCTCCGCCGCCGGCCTCTTCCCCGCCTCGGCTCCGCCGCGCCGCACTCCCCCGGGCGGTGCCCCACTGCTCCGCGTCACGGGCCTCGCCAAGTCGTACCCGCTGCCGGGCCGTTCGGCCGCGCTGGGGCGAAGACGGCCCCGGCAGCGCAGGCTCGCCCTGGAGCGGGTGGACCTGGAGGTGCGTCGGGGCGAGACGGTGGCCCTGGTCGGCGAGTCGGGCTCCGGCAAGACCAGCACCCTGATGGAGATCATCGCGCTCGGTGCGCCCGAGTCCGGGTCGATCGAGATCGCCGGGTACGACACGTCCGCGCTGAGCCGTGCCGACGTCCGCAGGCTGCGCGGCGCGGTGCAGATCCTGGTGCAGGACCCGATGGCCAGCCTGGACCCCCGCATGCGCGTTGCCGACCTCGTCGCGGAGCCGCTGCACGCCCAGCGGTACCCCAAGGCCGCCATCGCGGCCAAGGTGCCCGAACTCCTGCGCCGGGTCGGCCTCGACGCGTCGGACGCGGAGCGCCGTCCGCACCGCTTCTCCGGCGGCCAGCGCCAGCGCATCGCGCTCGCCCGGGCCCTGGCCGTCGGACCCGAACTGCTGCTCCTGGACGAGCCGGTGTCCGCGCTCGACGTCTCCGTGCAGGCGGGCATCCTCGATCTGCTGCGACGGCTGCGCGCGGAGCACGGCCCGGCCTGCCTGTTCGTCACGCACGACCTGGCGGTGGTGCGCCAGATCGCCGACCGGGTGGTGGTGATGTACGGGGGCCGTACCGTGGAGAGCGGAGCGGTCCCCGATGTCTTCGGAGCCCCGCGCCACCCCTATACCCGCGCCCTGCTCTCGGCGGTGCCGCTGCCCGATCCGCCGGCCGCGCGGGCCCGCGTCCGGGTCGTGCTGCCGGGCGAACCCCCGGAGGCGGCCGAGCGCTCGGCGGGCTGCCGCTTCCGCGGTCGCTGCCCGGTGTACGCGGCGCTCGGCGTGGAGCGGACGCGGTGCGAGCAGGTGACACCCGTGCCGGTCGGCGCCGATCCCCTGTCCGGGCACACCGCGGCCTGCCACTTCCCCCACGACACCGAGGGGGCGCCCGGCCGGCTCGGTTCCGAGCCGGAGGAACACCCCCCGGTGCGCTGAGAGTTCATCCCTGGTGGGCCGAGACCGCGCCGCGGTAGACCTCCAGGGTGCGCTCGGCCACCTTGTCCCAGGAGAAGTGCTCCACCGCCCGCGCCCTGCCCGCGGCGCCGAGGGCGGCGGCCCGGCCCCGGTCCTCGATCAGGGTGTTGACGGCGTCGGCGAGTCCGGCCGCGAACTTGTCGGGGTCGACCGGCTCGCCCGTGGCGTCGGTACGGGCCTCGAACTCGACGAGCCGCCCGGTCACCCCGTCGACGACGACCTCGGGAATCCCCCCGACCGCGGAGGCCACGACCGGGGTCCCGCAGGCCATCGCCTCCAGGTTCACGATGCCCATCGGCTCGTACACCGAAGGGCACACGAACACCGTTGCGCGGGTGAGCAGTTGGCGTACCGAGTCCTGGTCCAGCATCCCGTCGATGCGGAAGACCCCGGTGCGCACGGCGCGCAGTTCCTCGACGAGTGCCGCGACCTCGGCGGCGATCTCGGGCGTGTCCGGCTGCCCGCAGCACAGCACCAGCTGGGCGTCGGAACGCAGACCGAAGGCGGCCCGCAGCAGATGCGGCAGGCCCTTCTGCCGGGTGACGCGGCCGACGAACAGCACGATGGGCAGATCCGGGTCGATGCCGTGGCGCTCCAGCGCGTCCAGGCGCGGGTCGGGCCGGTAGGCCTCGGGGTCGATGCCGTTGTGGATGACGTGCACCCGCTCGGGTTCGACCTCCGGATACACCCGCAGGATGTCGTCGCGCATCGCGGCGGACACCGCGACGAGGGCCGAGGCGGAGCGCACGGCGGTGCGCTCCATCCAGCACGACAGGGCATAGCCCCCGCCGAGCTGTTCGGCCTTCCAGGGGCGCAACGGCTCCAGGCTGTGCAGCGTCATGATGTGCGGGACGCCGTGCAGCAGGCTTGCGAGGTTCCCGGCCATGTTCGCGTACCAGGTGTGACTGTGCACGACGTTCGCGCCGGCACAGTCCGCGGCCATCGCCGCGTCCGCCCCGAGAAATCCCAGAGCGGCATCGGTGGCGGCCAGATGCGCCGGTGGCTCGTACGCGTCGACCCCTGCTTCTGTTCTGGCCGTTCCCAGGCATCGCACACGCACATCCGCAAGCCGGCGAAGGCTCCGCGTCAGCTCCGCCACGTGAACGCCGGCTCCGCCGTAGACCTCGGGCGGATATTCACGGGTGAGCAGATCGACCCGCATGTTCCCTCCTTCCGTCGTGCAGTCCCACGGCGCTGCTCAGCAGCAACCCCCGGCCGTCGAGGGCAACGAGATCGCGGCGTGACGTACGGAGGGAGATTCCGACGGAGGCCCCGATTCGAATATCAGGCAGCCGCTGAGAAATATCCCCGCCGAGAACATCGCGACGAAGATCAGCCATATACCCTTCGATCCCATTGAAATAGCCCCCCACTTGAGCAACTCAATTTGACTCAATGAGTCAATCAGGAGTGACCATTTGAGTCAAGTCTAGATTGGGCAATGACCGATCTTGGGCATTGCGGAGGGAGGAATTCCGATTTCAGCCGTAGAGGGAGGGGGCGGAAGCAGCCATTCTGTGCCCAACGGGCCCCAGAAGTAGGAGTCAGGACGCTTGCGGGTGCCTGACTTACGGGTAGCATCACTTGTAATGATCTGAGTCAAGTACCGTTGCTCAAGGAGTCGCCGTGGATCACTCTGAGCCTTCCTCTCCCGTTGGCCTCGGGCAGCGCATCCGGGAGCTCCGGATCCGGCGCGGACTCAAACAGCAGGACCTCGCGTCCGAGGAGATCTCCACCAGCTACGTGTCCTTGATCGAGTCGGGCAAGCGGGCCCCGTCGGGCGCGGTGCTCGGCACCCTGGCGGAGAAGCTCGGATGCTCCGCCGAATACCTGCGCACGGGCCGCGACCAGCACGAACTGGAGGAGGCCAGGCTCAAGCTGGCCTTCGGCGACATGGCCCTGCGCAACGGGGCCGACGGCGAGGCGTTGCAGACCTTCAGCGAACTGCTGGGCAGCGCGCTCCCGTTGGACGCCGCCATGAAGCGGCGCGCCCGCGTGGGACAGGCCACCGCGCTGGAGAAGCTCGGGCGCCTGGAGGCCGCGATCCCCCTCTTGGAGGAGATCTTCGCGGACCGCGCGATGGCGGCGGGCTCGGACGAGTGGTGCCGTACGGCCGTGGCGCTGTGCCGCTGCTACCGCAACATGGGCGACATCACGGTCAGCATCGAGATCGGCGAACGGGCCCTGAGCAAGCTGGACTCGCTGGGCCTGGACGTGACGGTTGACCACGTCCAGCTCGGCTCCACCCTCATGGGGTCCTACCGCATGCGCGGCGACCACACCCGGGCACATCTGCTCGCCCAGCGCCTCATCCCCGTCGCCGAGAAGCAGGGAGCGCGGGCGGCGCGGGGCGCGGTGTACTGGAACGCGGGTCTGGTCGCGCAGTCACGCGGGCAGCTGACCGAGGCCCTGGCCCTGACCGAGCGCGCGCTGGCGATGATGGCCGAGGACGACAACGCGCGCCATGTGGCCATGCTCAAGATGAACTACGGGTGGCTGCTGCTCCAGACCGAGTCCGGTGACCGGGAGCGGGCGAAGGAACTCCTGGAAGGGGCACAGCAGTCGCTGGCGGAGGCCGGCAACGCCGAGGAACTGGCACGTTGCGAATTCCATCTGGCGGAGGCCGACACCGCCCTGGGCAACTGGGCGGAGGCGGCCGCCCACGCGGAACGCGCCCTCGGTCTCCTCGGCAGCGAACCCCGCGCACTCGCGGTCGCCGCCCGCACCGCGCTCGCCCAACTCCACTTCCTGCGCGAGGAGAACGATCTGGGCAAGCAGGTGCTCGAAGCGGCGACCCGACAGCTGCGGCACTTCCGCGCCTCGCACGAGACCGCCGAGTACTGGCGCCGCATCGGTGATCTGTGGCGGGACGAGGGGCACACCAAGCAGGCCCTCGCGGCCTACGACGCCGCCCTCTCCGCCTCCGGGCTCCAGCCCACCCCGAGTCCGCGCCACGCGCTCAGCGAGCGGACGCGCTAGTCAGGACCGCCAGGACCCGGTCGCGCAACGCCTCCATCGCGGCCGGGGCCTCCGCCTCCACGTGGATGCGGACCAACGGGGCTCCGCGCGCGGCCCGTACGTTGAACCAGGAGCCGTCGCCGAACTCCCCCGTGACGCCGTCGAGGTGGTCCAGTTCGGCGCCGGAGCCCGCGAAGTACGCGGCGACGCGGCGCAGCGCCGTCGCCGGGTCCTCGACCCGGATGCCGATCTCGCCGGAGCGCGGGTAGCGGTCGTGGCCCGCGGTCAGTTCCGAGAGGTCGCGGCCGGTCTCGCCCACCTCGGCCACCAGGTGCAGCGCCGCGAGCATCGCCGAGTCGGCGCACCAGAAGTCGCGGAAGTAGTAGCGCCCCGAGTGGGCGGCGCCGAACGCCGCGCCCTGCTCGGCCATCAGCGAGCGGATGGCCGCACGGCCGACCCGGGACCGCAGCGGGATGCCGCCGGCCTCCTCGACCGCCTCGATGGCGGCCCGTGAGGTGATGAGGTCGTGGACCACCGCGGCCCCCGGGCGGCGGGCGAGTTCGCGCGCCGCGACCAGCGCGACGACCGCGGCGGGCGGGACGGCGGCGCCCCGCTCGTCCACCACCCGGCACCGGTCAGCGCCCTCGTCGAAGGCTAGCCCCAGGTCGGCGCCGCATCGGCGCACCCGCTCCCCGAGGTCCCAACCCGGCTGACCGGCACGCCCGTTGTCGTGGGCGAGGCGTACGGGGACGACTTCCACGGCCGGGTGGTGCAGCGCCCTGGGCGCGGTCAGCGCGGCGATGCCGTGGGCCGCGTCGACCACCACCCTCACCGGGCGGATGCCGCCGAGGTCGACCAGGGACCGCAGATGCCCGGCGTAGTCGTCGAGCACCGGCGCCCGGACCACGGAGCCCGGGCGGCCGGTCAGCGCCGGGCGGGGGCCCGCGAGCCGCTCGCGGATCACTTCGAGCCCGGTGCCCTCGGCGACCGCGACCGCACCGGCGCGGCACAGCCGGATGCCGTGCGGCGCGCCGGGGCCACGTCCCGCCGTGACCAGGGCGCCGGGCACCTCCAGGTAGCCCGAGAGGTAGGTGAGGCAGTCGGCAGGGCCCGGGCCCGCGTCGAGGGCGTCCGCGCCCTGGTCGAGGACGCCTTGGGCGAAGGCGTCGGCGAGGGCCGGCGAACAGCCCCGCAGGTCGTGCGCCACCGCGATCACGGGCGCGCCGGTGAGCAGGGCGAAGGCGGCTCCGGTGCGGTAGGCACCGCCCGGGTCCAGTTCCTCCGGCACCCGTCCCCTGATGCCGTGTGCACCGACGATGCGCTCGGCCGCACCGCGCACCTCACTCATCGGCGCTCACCTCGGAGCCCCGGGCCGGCCGCAGCCAGAAGGTGGCGAGCGGCGGCAGGGTGAGGGCGGCGCTCTGCGCGCGGCCGTGCCAGGGCACCGGCTCGGGCGTGATGACACCGGGGTTGACCACGCCGCTGCCGCCGTAGCGTTCGGCGTCGCTGTTGAGGACCTCGGTCCACGCGGCCGCGTCCGGCAGGCCGATGCGGTAGCCGGTGCGGACCACCGGCGAGAAGTTGCAGACGACGACCAGGGGCCGGCCGTCGGCGTCGTACCGCACGAACGAGAGCACATTGTGCTCGGCCTGCGAGCCGTCGATCCAGGAGAAGCCCGCGGGGTCGTGGTCGAGCTCCCACAGGGCGGGGGTACAGGTATAGACCTGGTTCAGATCGCTGACCAGTGCGCGGATGCCGTGGTGGTCGGCGTGGCCGGGCCAGTCGTCGCCGAGGACCCACCACTGCGGCCCCCGGTCGTGGTCGAATTCCGCGCCCTGTCCGAACTCCTGCCCCATGAAGAGCAGTTTCTTCCCCGGGTGGGCCCACGTGTGACCGAGGTAGGCGCGGAGGTTGGCACGCTGCTGCCACCAGTCCCCCGGCATCTTCGCGACCAGGGACCGCTTGCCGTGCACCACCTCGTCGTGCGAGAGCGGCAGCAGATAGGCCTCGCTGTAGGCGTAGACCATCGAGAACGTCAACTCGTCGTGGTGATAGGCGCGGTGCACCGGGTCCCGGGCGACATAGCCGAGCGAATCGTGCATCCAGCCCATGTTCCACTTCAGGTCGAAGCCGAGACCGCCGAATCCGTCCGGGCCCACCTCGTAGGTGGGGCGCGTCACGCCCGGCCAGGACGTGGACTCCTCGGCGATGGTGAGGGCACCGGGGGCGCGGCGGCGCACAGTATCGGTCAACTCCTGCAGGAAGGCCACGGCGGCCAGGTTCTCCCGTCCGCCGTACTCGTTGGGGCTCCAGCCGCCCTCGTCGCGGGAATAGTCGAGGTAGAGCATCGAGGCGACGGCGTCCACGCGGATCGCGTCGATGTGGAATTCGGTGCACCAGTGGACGGCATTGGCGACGAGGAAGTTGCGCACCTCCCGGCGGCCGTAGTCGAATTCCAGGGTGCCCCAGTCCGGATGGTGGGCGCGCCGGGTGTCGGCGGGCTCGTAGAGGGGTTCGCCGTCGAATCGGGAAAGGGCGAACTCGTCCTTCGGGAAGTGGGCCGGCACCCAGTCCGCGATGACGCCGATCCCGGCGCCGTGCAGCGCGTCCACGAGGTACCGGAAGTCGTCGGGGGTGCCCAGGCGGGCGGTGGGGGCGTAGTAGCCGGTCACCTGGTAGCCCCACGACCCGCCGAAGGGATGTTCCATCACCGGCATGAGCTCCACATGTGTGAACCCGAGCCCGGCGACGTATTTCGGCAACTCCTCGGCCAGCCGGCGGTAGTCGAGCCCCGGGCGCCATGACGGGATGTGGACCTCGTAGACCGACATCGGGCGCTGCCGGCAGTCGGCGCCGCCGCGCTCCGCCATCCACTCGGCGTCGCCCCACTCGTAGGCGGAGGCGTCGACGACGGAGGCGGTCGCGGGCGGGCACTCCGTGGCACGGGCCAGCGGGTCGGCCTTCTGGAGCATCCGGCCGTCGCGGGTGTGGATCTCGTACTTGTAGCGGGTGCCGGGGCCGACCCCCGGCACGAACAGCTCCCATACGCCGCTGGAGCCCAGCGACCGCATGGGGTGCGCGGTACCGTTCCAGCCGTTGAAGTCGCCGATGACGCGCACCCCTTGGGCGTTCGGGGCCCACACCGCGAAGGCGCAGCCGGTGATGCCCTCCAGGGTGCGGACCCGGGCGCCGAGCACCCGCCACAGCTCCTCGTGCCGGCCCTCCGTGATCAGGTGGAGGTCGAGGTCGCCGAGGGTGGGCAGGAAGCGGTAGCCGTCCTCGTGGCTCTCCTGTGGGCCGGGCGCCCGCTCGCCGTAGGCGACCTGGAGCCGGTAGACGGGGGCGGCCCGGCCCGGCAGGAGCCCGGTGAACAACCCGTCGCGCTGATGGGCGAGTTCGACCCGGTCGCCGTCGCCGGTGACCACCGCGACGCGGCGGGCGAGCGGGCGAAGCACCCGGACCGCGACGCCGTCGGCCACCGGGTGGGCGCCGAGCACGGAATGCGGGTCGTGGTGGGCCCCCGCCAGTAGCCGGTCGAGCTCGGCATCGGCCATACGGGTCGTCAACTGCCGCGTCTGGAGCACGGGTCGGTATTCCTCTCGGGGTCAGCGGGAGTGGGCGAGCCGGTGGACGGCGGCCAGCGGGACGGGCAGCAGGGCCGGGCGGTGCCGCGCCTCGTAGACGGCCTCGTACACCGCCTTGTCGGCCTCGAAGGCGCGCAGCGGCACGGGCCGGCAGTAGGGGTCGGCGCCGCCCGCGTCGCGGTAGCCGTCGCAGAAGGCGCGCCGGTTGCGCAGGGCCCAGGCCTGCGCCCTGCGGGTGCGCCGCGTCCGGGGCCCGGGGCCCGTGTCGTCGGCGCGTTCGAGGACGTCGGCGAGCGCGGTGCGCGCGGCGTAGTCGAAGGAGCGCAGCATGGAGGCGACGTCGCGCAGGGCCGACTGCGGGCGGGCCCGCTCGGCGGCGGGGGTGGCGGGCTGGCCCTCGAAGTCGATGACGCGCCAGCCGTCCGCGGTGCGCAGCACCTGTCCCAAGTGCAGGTCGCCGTGCGTGCGTTGGACCAAGAGCGGGCAGCCGCGGGCGGCCATCGCCGCGTAGTCGTCGTACAGGGCGCCGAGCGCGGCGCGGTAGCGGGCAAGCGCGGGCACCTCCTCGATGGCCTCCTTCAGACGGCGGTGCATCCGGGCGGCGTCGTCGGCCACCTCGCCCGGCCCGACCAGGCTCTTCGGGAAGGCCTCGGCGAGCGCGGTGTGCACCTCGGCGACGGCCTGGCCGAGCGTGCGGGCGTGCGCGGTGAACCCGCCGGTGGCCGGGACCGTGCGGCAGCTGCCCTCGACGCAGTCGGCGGCGTGCCGCACCGCGCTCTGCCACCCATCGGACTCGGCGGGCAGGAAGTCCTCGACGAGCCCGAGCACCAGGCCCTCGCCGCCCGGCGCGTCGGTGTGCAGCGCGCCGTGCAGGCGCGGAGTGCGGGCGCAGCGCTGTTCGGTGAGGGCGCGCAGGGTGTCGATCTCGGTGTGCGGGCCCGGCTCGGGCCGCCGGTAGAGCTTGAGCAGCAGCCGTTCGCCGTACGCCACCGTGCTGTTGCTCTGCTCGGCGGTCAGCGCGCGGGGCACGAGGCCGACGGGCAGCGGCAGGGACGAGGTGCGCGCGAGGCGCGGGCCGCCGGAACCGCCGCGCACGGCCAGGGTGCGCAGGAGCACCCCGAGCAGCGCCGGGTCCTCGACGGCCTCGTACAGGGTCCAGCCCCGCCAGGGCCCGTCCGCCACCTCGGCGATGGCGGACGGGGCGAGGCGGGCCGGCAGGTCCGGGCGCAGCCCGAGCAGCAGTTGGTAGAGCCGCTCGGGGCCGCCGGTGTGGCGGGCTCTGAGCACGGCGTGGACCAGGGCCGGGGACTGTTCCCGCACGACGGTGACGGCCAGCGGGGCCAGTTCGGCGAGCGGGCCGCCGCCGCTCGCGAACCAGCGGCGGGTGACCAGCCACGGTTCGAGCGCGGGCAGCAGCGGGGCGAGGACCCCGGCCTCGGTGGCGGTGACGCTCATGGCGCCTGTCCCTCGACGACCGGGGTCAGCAGATGGGCGGGACCCCGCGAGGGCTCCAGGCGTACATAGGTGTGCGGATGCCAGGCGTGCAGGGCGCCGGTCAGCTCGTCGCGCATCTTCAGGGAGCCGTCGTCGGGCAGGCCGAGCGAGGCGAGGTCGAAGGAGACGGTGGCCTCGCTCGCGTGGTGCGGATCGAGGTTGACCACCGCGAGCACGGTGTCGCTGGTCCCGTCCGGCCGCGTCAACTGCTTGGAGTACGCGATGACTTGGTCGTGATCGGTGGGGTGGAAGCGGAGGTTGCGCAGTTCCTGCAGGGCCGGGTGGGCGCGGCGCACCGCGTTGAGGCGGGTGATCAGCGGGGCGATGGTGCGGCCCTCGGCCTCGGCGGCGGCCCAGTCGCGCGGGCGCAGTTCGTACTTCTCGGAGCGGGCGTAGTCCTCGGTGCCCGGCTCCAGGGCCTCGCCCTCGTACAGCTCGAAGCCCGCGTACATGCCCCACGTCGGGGCGAGGGTCGCGGCGAGCACCGCGCGCGCCTCGAAGGCGGGCCTTCCGCCGTCCTGGAGGTAGGCGTGCAGGATGTCGGGGGTGTTCACGAACAGGTTGGGGCGCAGGAAGTCGGCACTGTCGTGGGCGAGTTCGCTGCCGTACTCGGTGAGCTCCTCCTTGGTGTTCTTCCAGGTGAAGTACGTGTACGACTGCTGGAAGCCGGCCTGGGCGAGCGCGTGCACCATGGCCCGGCGGGTGAACGCCTCGGCGAGGAAGACCACATCGGGGTCGGTGACGCCCACCGTGGCGATGACCCGCTCCCAGAAGGCGACCGGCTTGGTGTGCGGGTTGTCGACGCGGAAGACGCGCACGCCCTGGGCGATCCAGTGGCGCAGGACGCGTACCGTCTCGGCGACCAGGCCCTCGAAGTCGGTGTCGAAGTCGAGGGGGTGGATGTCCTCGTACTTCTTCGGCGGGTTCTCGGCGGAGGCGACGGTGCCGTCCGCGCGGTGGGTGAACCACTCGGGGTGCTCGGTGAGCCAGGGGTGGTCGGGCGAGCACTGGAGCGCGAAGTCCAGGGCCACCTCCATCCCCAACTCCCCTGCTCTGACTACGAATTGACGGAAGTCGTCCAGGGTGCCGAGGGCCGGGTGGACGGCGTCGTGCCCGCCGTCGGCCGAGCCGATCGCCCACGGCGAGCCCACGTCGTCGGGGCCCGCGGTGAGGGCGTTGTCCGGGCCCTTGCGGTGGCTGCGCCCGATGGGGTGGACGGGCGGCAGGTACACCACGTCGAAGCCCATCGCGGCCACCGCCGGCAGCCGCTCGGCGGCGGTCTCGAAGGTGCCGCTGACGGGTGGGAGGCCCGGGGTGAGCCGTGCCCCCTCGGAGCGCGGGAACAGCTCGTACCAGGAGCCGACGAGGGCGCGCCGCCGCTCCACGAGGAGGGGCAACGGCCGGGAGACGGTGAGCAGTTCACGCAGCGGACGGGCGTCCAGCGCGGCGATCACCTTCGGGTCGGTGGTCGCGGCGAGCCGACGGGGGGTGGGGCTCGCTTCGTCGCGCAGCGCACCCGCTGCCGCTGTCACCGCCTCCCGGCGGCCTGTGTCCGGGGTCGCGAGGGCGGCCCGTTCGTGCAGCACGGCCCCCTCGGCGAGCGTGAGCTCCACATCGACCCCGGCGGGTATCTTCAGCTGTGCGTCGCGGCGCCAGGTGCCGACGGGGTCGGCCCAGGCCTCCACGGTGTAGGTCCAGAGCCCGGGGGCTTCGAGGACGACCGTCGCCTCCCAGCGGTCGGCGTCCGCGTCGACCAGTTCCATCGGCGTCCAGGGTCCCGGCCGGCCCGCCGGGTCGCGCAGGACCACGTTGGCGCCGACCAGGCCGCTGCCCTCGCGGAAGACGGTGGCGCCGATGGTCACGCTCTCCCCGGTGACCGCCTTGGCCGGCGCCTCGCCGCCGCGCACCTGCGGCGTGACGTCGAGGACGGGGATGCGGCCGCCCCGCGGGGCGGCCGGGGTCGTGAAACGGGCGGAGGTCATGGAGGTCATCGGGTACTCCTCACCACGGTGCGGGCCCCGGCGCGGGACGGGCGCTCCCGGTCCGCGAGGAGGTCGATGATGGTGCGGGCGAACAGATGGCAGTGGGCGCCGGTCCGCGCGGTGACCAGGTCGTCGTGGACGACCACGTCCTGGTCGACGTACTCGCCGCCCATGTTGCGCAGGTCGCCGAGCAGGTTGTTGTGGACGACCGCCTTGCGTCCGCGCACCAGGGACGGGACCGGGGCGGCGAGCCACATGCCGTGGCAGATGATGCCCTTGACGATCGCCGGGTCGTTGAAGGCCCGGCGCAGGAAGGTGGTGGCGGGCGGCAGCCGGTCGGGGTCCTCGGTGTAGCGCAGCCGGTCGGAGACCATGCCGGAGGGCACGATCACCGCCGAGAACTCCTTGAGCGCGAACTCGTCGATGTCCTCGAAGGATCGGTCCACCTCGAACGGCATCCGGTGCTCGTGCCCGGTGAAGGTCATCCGGTCCTGGCCCCAGAGGCGGGTGAGGAAGTGCACCTCGGCGCCTTCCTCGGGGAAGCGGTGCTGGTAGTAGAGGATCTCCGGTTCGTAGAAGTCGCTCTCCATCAGGACGGCGATCTTGTGGCCGGTGAGCCGCATGGCTACTCCTCCTTCCCTCGGCCGGTGACCAGGTCGATGAGGAACGGCCCCGGGGTCCCCAGCGCCTCGGCAACGGCCGCTCCGGCCTGCCCGGGCTTGTCGACGCGTACGGCCGGCACCCCCAGCGACTTGGCCAGGGCGGTGAAGTCGATGGCGGGCCGGCTCAGGTCGAAGATCTCGGGGTGCTCGTGGGCCGGCACGTCCACCGAGCGCCAGTACTGCTCGATGTTGTCCTCAAGGAGCTTGTAGCTGCCGTTGTTGCAGATGACGAACTTGGCGCCGATGCCGTAGCGGGCCGCCGTCCACAGCGCCTGGACGGTGTACATCGAGCCGCCGTCACCGGTGAAGGCCACAACCGTCTTGTCCGGATGGGCCAGTTGGGCTCCGATGGCGCCCGGGATACCGACGCCGAGGGAGCCGCCGCGGGTCTGGAACCAGTGGCCGGGCCGGGTGGGCGGCAGATGGCGGAAGAGGTCGGGCGAGGCGGTGAGCGCCTCGTCGAACAGGATCGCGTCCTCGGGGAGCTGGCGGGCCAACTCCTGTGCGAAGGCGGTGGTGGGCAGGGCCAGCGGGTCGAGTGCCGCCTCGTTCTTCTGCTGGTTCGCGGCGAGTTCGTAGGACCGCTCGGCGGCCCGGCGCCCCAGCCAGTCCTCGGCGCGCCGCCGGCTCTCGGGGCTCATCCGGGATTCCAGCGCGTCGGTGAGTCCGGCCAGGGTGCGCCTGGGGTCGGCGACGAGTCCGAGGTCGACGGGGAAGTTCTTGGCGATGGCGTCGGAGTCCAGGTCGATGTGCACGACCGGGGCGCCCGGCGCGAACACGCCGTCCAGGGCGGGATACACCTCGGGCAGCGCATAGGTGCCGACGATGAGGACGGCGTCGGCGGCCGCGGTGACCCGGCGGCTGTTCTCGCCGAACATGTGGCCCAACTGTCCCGCGTAGGCCGGGTGTTCGACGGACAGGTTGACCTCGGACCAGTCCGCCCCCCACACCTCCGCGCCCCAGGTCTGGGCGAGGCGGGCGAGCTCCTGCTGGGCGCCGGAGAAGTGCACCCCGTCACCGGCGACGACGATCGGCCGCTCGGCGCCGGCGAGCAGATCGGCCGCCCGGCCGAGCGTCGCGGGGTCGGGGGCGCTCGCGGTGTCGAGGTAGCTGACCGGGACGGCCGCCTCGGTGGTGGGCCGGTCCATCACGTCGGCGGGCAGGACGACGAGTACCGGACCGTAGGGGGGTGTGGCGGCCACCTTGAAGGCGCGGCGCAAGGTGCGCAGCGTGGACTCGGGGTCCACCACGCGGGTGGCCCACTTGGTGACCGGCTCGGCCATGGCCACCAGGTCGGCGGCCATCTGCGCTTCCATGTTCTCGTAGCGCAGACCGGCCTCGCCGGCGATCACCACGAGCGGGGCGTGGCCCCGTTTGGCCTGGTAGAGCATTCCGATGCCGTTGCCGAGGCCCACTCCGGTGTGGAGTTGGACGACGGTGGGGCGCCGGGTGGCCCGCGCGTAGCCGTCCGCCATCCCGACGGCAACGGCCTCCTGCAGCGCGAGAACGTACTCGAGTGAGGGGAAGTGGCGCAGTTCGTCGAGGAAACCCTGCTCGACCGTGCCGGGGTTGCCGAACATGTACCGGACCCCGTCGGCCTGCAGCTGTTCCAGCATCGCGACCCGCGCGGGCCTGCTGACCATGGTGTGCTCACCTCTCGTGCGGAACGGTAACTGCCTTGCCCGGCGCGTCAGTTGGCGAGGAAGCCCCACTGCCGCAGACCCTGCTCCAGTACCTCGACGACCTTTTCGCCGGTGAGGTAGGAGTCGGGCGTGGAGCGCCCGGTGATGAACGGGTAGTCGACGATGACCGAGGTCTCCTTGCCGAAGTTGCCGTGATAGGCGCCTCCGGGAGCGGTCGCGTCGCGCAGGATGTACTCCAGCGGGTACGGCGGCGGGCCGATCACGAAGTCGGTGCCCATGAAGCCGGTGCCGTCCTTGTAGTCGTACTCGATGCAGTGACCGGTGACATGCTTGCCCCGGATGATGCTGGTGCGGTCCTCCTGGTCACGGGCGAAGGCGAGCGCCGCGACGCCGTAGCACTCGGCCGCGATCGGCAGGTCGAGGCCGTGGAAGGCGAGGATCAGGTCGTGGACCCGCCAGTTGTTGGCGAGGTCGACGATGGGGCCGCTGCCGCCGACGATGAGGAGCGCGTCGTAGCGGCCCGCGATCTGCTCGCGGACCTGCTCCAGGCGGGTGTTGTACGCCTCCCAGTCCCGCAGGAAGTACGGCTTGCTGCGGTAGGGGCGGTCGGGCAGCCAGGACGACAGGTCCAGCGGGTCGTCGAGGCGGTCCGAGGTGTCGATGGCCCGGACCTTGGCGGCCATCTCGGGAGTGGTGACCGAGCGGCCGAGCGGCGGGTCGATGTAGTCGGGGTCCATGCTCGGCGGCAGGGCCGGGGCCCGCTTGCCGGTCGGGGTCGCGAAGCTGACGTGATAGCCGGCCTTGTCGAACGTCTCCAGGGGGCCGATCAACTCCTCGCCCCAGTAACCGTATTCGGACAGGACGACGAGGATGCGCTTGCTCACGGGAGTTCCTCTCCTTGGGGGTTCCACGTGGTGCCGGGGTCATGTCTAGGTCCGCGCACTCGGCCGGGACCAGCCCCCCGCGGCCCGCCGGACGGACATCCACAAGTGGGCGGACGCACTACGGCATGTCATGCTCCGGCCCAGGCCACAGGGGGTGGGAGGGCTCAACGGGCCCTTTTGTGCGGCGAGTTGCCGCAGCCCGTGGGGCGACTTCACGCAGTGCGTACCGGCCACCGGCCGGGCCGTGCGCGACGGCGGGGGCCGTGCCGAAATCGTGGGGCGGCACCCCGGCATGGGCGCCGCGCCGAGACGTGCCGCGGGCCCTGGGCCCGCGCACCGGAAGGGAGTCAGCCATGACGGCCGAAAAGACCGCGCCCGGCACGGGCATCGCCGCGTTCGTCCAGCACTGGTTCGACATTCTCAGCGACCACGAGCCGGTCGAGGAACTCCTCGCCCACATCGTCGACGACGGCCTGGAGATGGCCTTCCCCGAGCGCACCCTGCGCAGCCACGCCGACTTCCGCGACTGGTACGACGTGGTCGGCGAGGCCTTCAGCGACCAGACCCACGTCGTCGAGCGCCTCGACGTGAGCGAGGACGACGCCGGCGTCGACATCTCGCTCACCGTCGTGTGGACGGCCAAGCAGACCTCCGACGGCACCGTCGGCTCGTTCCGCATCGACCAGACCTGGCGCCTGGTGCGCGAAGCGGGCACCGGACGTCCGCTCATCTCCGGCTACCGCGTCGGCGACCTCAACCCGGCCTGAGTGCGCCCTAGTTGATCCTGGAGGTTCCATGTCCCCCGATTTGGCGGGCACTTCCCCCGGCCGCGCCTTCGACTACATCGTGGTCGGCGCCGGGTCGGCCGGCTGCGCCGTGGCGAGCCGGCTGAGCGAGGACGAGAGTGCGGCGGTGCTCGTCCTGGAGGCGGGCGGCTGGGACGAGCGCCCGGAGATCCACCGCACGGACGCGGCCGCGGTGTTCGCACTGCTCGCCTCCGAGTGGAGCCCCGACATCGACTGGGGGTACGCCACCGAGCCCGAACCGGCCCTGGACGGCCGCCGCATCCCGGTCGCCCGGGGCAAGGTGGCCGGCGGCTGCAGCTCCGTGAACGCGCTGATGTGGGTGCGCGGCAGCCGCCACGACTACGACCGCTGGGCGGCGCTCGGCAACCCGGGCTGGTCCTACGAGGACGTACTGCCCTACTTCCGGCGCTCCGAGGACTACTCGGGCGGCCCCTCCGCGCTGCGCGGCACCGGCGGCCCGGTCCGGGTGCGCGACCTCGACGACCCCACCCCGCTCGCCGAGGCCTTCGTCGCGGGTGCCGCCGAACTCGGCTACACCGCGCCGGAGTCGGACTACAACGCCGAACGCCAGGACGGCTACGGCTTCCTGTACCAGACCACCCGGGACGCGGCCAACAGCCGGTCGTCCACGGCCGACGGCTACCTGCGCCCCGCCCTGAAGCGGCCCAACCTGACGGTCGAGGTGGGGGCCCGGGCGACCCGGCTGATCCTGGACGGCAGCCGGGTGACGGGCGTCGAGTACGAGCGGGGCGGACGCCTGCACCGGGTCCGCGCCGAGCAGGAGGTCGTGGTCTCGGCGGGCGCGTTCGAGTCGCCGAAGCTGCTCATGCTCTCGGGGATCGGACCGGCCGCGCATCTGCGCTCGCACGGCATCGACTGCGTACAGAACCTGCCGGGTGTCGGCGGCAACCTCCAGGACCATCTGTTCGTGCCGGTCTGCTACCAGTCGCTCCAGGAGCACCCCGAGGGCGCGCTGATCTCCGAGGCCGGTCTGTTCACCCACACCAAGGACGCCGGGCCCGCCGCACCGCCCGACCTCCAGTTCACCTTCGGGCCCATCAAGTTCCTGGCGCCCGACGCCCCGGCCGACCACCACCGGGGCCCCGGCTTCACCTTCGCGCCGATCTCGCTGCTCCCGCAGAGCCGCGGCCGGCTGCGGCTGCGCAGCGCCGACCCGACGGCCAACGCGGTCGTACGCGCCAACTACCTTGCCTCGCCCGCCGATACGGATGTCCTGGTGCACGGCATCCTGCTCGCCAGGGAGCTCGCCCACACCTCCGCCTTCGGCCCGTTCCGCGGCGCGGAGCTGGGTCCCGGCGAGCGGGTGACCGACCCGCGCGAGCTGCGCGGCTACGTCGCGGCCCACGCGACCACCCTGTGGCACCCGGTCGGCACCTGCCGCATGGGCACCGGGCCCGACGCGGTCACCGACGCCGAGCTGCGGGTGCACGGCATCGACGGGCTGCGGGTCGCCGACGCCTCCGTCATGCCGACGATCGTCGCCGGCAACACCAACGCACCGAGCGTGATGATCGGCGAGAAGGCGGCCGCTCTCATCCAGCAGTCCCAGTCGCACACCTCACTTCGGACCGAGGGGAATCCCCATGCCCACGTCTGACAACATCCGGCTGTACGAGCGGTTCCTCACCGCGCTCAACACCGAGGACTACGCCGAGATCGCCCGTGTGATCGGCGCCGACTTCGAGGACCACCACCCGGGCTTCGACATCTTGGGCCTGGACTCCTACCTGGACGCCCTGCGCGGCGCGCACCGCACGCTCGGCATCCGGGGCGAGCTCCTGGAGACCATCGAGTCGGGCGACAAGGTGATCACCCGGGTCCGCCTTACCGGCACCCACCAGGAACCCGTCCTCGACATCCCGCCCACCGGACGCAAGGTGGAGTGGACCACCACCGAGATCTGGCGGGCCGAGGACGGCCGGCTGGTGGAGCGCTGGGCGGAGGACGACCTGTTCGGCCTGCGCGGCCAGCTCTCGCCCGACGAGGAGAACGTCGCGGTGGTGCAGAAGGTCTCCGACGCGGTCAACGAGCGCCGCTACGACGACCTGGACGCCCTGTTCGGCCCCACCTTCAAGGACAACAACCCGGCCTGGGACGTGCAGAGCCTGGACGAGCTGAAGGGCATCATCAAGGCCGCCCACGACGCGCTGGACTTCCGGGTCACCCTGGACGCCCTGTACGCCGCCGCGCCGGACAAGGTGATCATGCACATCACCTTCCACGGCAAGCACATCGCGCCGTTCTTCGGCATGGAGGCCAGCGGCAAGGAGGTCTCCTGGACCAGTCTGGAGGTCTACCGCCTGGAGGACTTCAAGGTCGTGGAGCGCTGGGTCCAGGCCGACACCACGGGCCTCATGCGCCAGCTCGACGTACCGCTGCCGTAGTCACGTCCACCGAGGAAGGGACTCCCCATGAGCACGAAGAGCACGCGAGAGATCGTCGACACCTACTACCGGCTCGCCAACGCGGGCGAGTGGGACGAGTGGTGCGACCTGTTCGCCGTCGACCAGACGATGGACGAGCAGCTCGCCGGGCACGTCGAGGGACGCGAGACGCTCCGGGACATGATGAAGGGCTTCCCCGAGATGTACGCCTCGTTCTCCAACACCCCGGTGCACATCGTGGTGGACGGCGAGCAGGCGGCCGTGGTCTCGCACATCTCGGCCGTCACCACCGGCGGCGACCGTGTGGAGGCGGAGGTCTGCAACTACTTCCAGGTCTCCGGCAGCCTGATCCACTACATGTCCAACCACCACGACAGCGTGCCGTTCGCGGCCGTCACCGGGGCGTGAGGCCATGTCCGCACCCGTCGATGTGAACGTCCGCTGGTCGCACGTCGGGCTCAACTGCCTGGACCAGAAAGCCACCGAGGAGTTCTACACCCGCTGGTTCGGCTTCGGCCGGGCCCGGGTCGTCGAGGCCGACGGCAGCCGCGTGGTGTTCCTGCGCAGCGGCCCGGTCTATCTGGAGCTCTTCCCCACCGACTCGGCGCCCGCCTTCGACACCGTCAAGGACGGGCCCGACAACCCGGGCGCTGCCCGGCACCTCGCCTTCCAGGTCGACGACGTCGACGCGTTCCTCGCGGCGGCGGGCGGCGAGCTGGAGATCACGCTCGGTCCGCTCTCGTTCGACGAGTTCATCCCCGGCTGGCGGACCGTCTGGGTCCGCGACCCCGACGGTGTCGTCATCGAGGTGAGCCAGGGCTACACCGACCAGTCCGCACAGGAGCTGCGGACGTACGCGTGAATCCGCACGACCGCAGGGGGCACGGCCGGTCGCAGGACCGGCCGTGCCCCCATGGGCACCATCCGACATCCCACGGAGTGAAACCGCATGACCGCTGTCACCGAGCAGACCGTCCTCATCACCGGTGCGACCGACGGCCTCGGCCGGGCCCTCGCCCATGAACTGGCCGCCCAGGGCTACTCGTTGATCCTGCACGGCCGCAGCGCCGCCAAGGGGCAGGAGCTCCTCGACGAGCTGCGCGAGAAGACCGGGAACCAGAACATCAGCTACGAGCTGGCCGACTTCGCCTCGCTGAAGGACATCGGTGCGCTCGCCGACCGGATTCTGGAGCGGCACGACCGGCTCGACGTCCTGGTCAACAACGCCGGCATCGGCGTGGAGCTGGCCCGCCAGGAGAGCCAGGACGGCTATGAACTGACCTTCCAGGTCGACTACTTGGCGGCCTACATGCTCAGCTGCCGCCTCGCCCCACTGCTCGTGCGCTCCGCGCCGGCCCGCGTCATCAACGTCAGCTCGGCCGGGCAGGCCCCGATCGACTTCGGCGATGTGATGCTGGAGCGTCGCTGGGACGGGGTGCAGGCGTACTGCCAGGCGAAGCTGGCGCAGATCAGCCTGACCGTGGACCTCGCCGAGCAGCTGGCCGGCACGGGTGTCACGGTCAACGCCCTGCACCCGGCCTCGTACATGCCGACCAAGATGGTGGTGCACCTGTTCACACCGCAGAGCACGGTCGCCGAGGGCATGCGCAATGTGGCGCGTCTGATCACCGACCCCGCGCTCGCGGAGGTCACCGGCGAGTACTTCGACCGTGACCGCCGCTCGCGGGCCGGCGCCCAGGCCTACGACCCGGCGGCCCGCGCCCGCCTTCGCGAGCTGAGCGAGTCCCTGACCGGGGTGGCCCTGCCCGCCCTGGCCTGACTCCCTCTACCCCGCCTCCCCTGCGCGAAGGTGCCCCGCCCCGGCCGAACCGGGGCGGGGCACCTTCGCGTGCGGCGGCTCAGGCCGTGATGGACAGGGCGTGGTGGAAGACGTTCCGCGGGTCCCAGGTCTTCTTGGCCTTCTGCAGGCGGGGGTAGTTGCCCTTCCAGTACAGGGTCTGCCAGGGCACGCCCGAGGTGTTCCACGCCGGGTCGGTGAGGTCGGTGTCGGGGTAGTTGATGTAGCTGCCGTCGGCGGCCCCGTCGGGCAGCGGCACCCCGCCGGTGTCGGCGTACATGTCGCGGTACAGGCTGCGCATCCAGGCGATGTGCCGGGCGTCCTGGGTGGGGTCGCTCCAGTAGGTGGTGAAGTTGGCCTTCAGCATCGAGTCGCGCTGGGCCAGCGCGGTGGCGCTCGGCGCGACACTGTTGACCTGGCCGCCGTAGGTGTAGAGCAGGATGCCGGCGTGGCCGTCGTAGGTCTTGTCGGAGAGGCCCCGCCACAGCACGGCGAGCTGCGCGTCGGACCAACTCTGGCGCAGATAGGCGCCCTTGAACTTGCCGCGGTTGAACACCCCGGTGTCGTACGGGTCCTTCAGGGTGGCCTTGAGCCAGGGCCAGCTGGAGGTGGCGGTGGTGTGCGGGGCTGCCACCCCGTCGGCGACGGCCGCGATGTAACTGTCCATCAGCGCTGCCGCGTTGGCGAGCGAGCCGTCGATCTGCGCGCTGAGCACCAGGGCACCCTGCACGTAGTTGTTCAGGATGAACACGCTGTTGAGGCTGTCGTACGGGGTGCCGACGGTGTTGTTCGCGTGGTGCCAGTTGTTGTGGTTGCGCACCAGGCGGTTGAAGTCCGCCTCGGTGAGGTCGCTCCACTTCCAGCTGGCACTGGCCTTCAGGAGGGTGGCCGGGGGCTTGGGGAGCAGCGTCGAGGGGGTGCTTCCGGTGGCGCTCGGGGAGCGGAACCAGTACCGGGTCACGATGCCGAAGTTCCCGCCGCCTCCGCCGGTGTGTGCCCACCACAGCTCCCGGTTGGGGTCGGCGGCGTCGCGGGTGGCGACCACGCAGCGGGCGGTGCCCGAGGCGTCGACGTACACCACCTCGACCGCGTACAGGTGGTCCACGACCGCGCCGTACTCGCGGCACATCGCCCCGTACCCGCCGCCGCTGACATGGCCGCCGACGCCGACGGTGGGGCAGGTGCCGCCGGGTATGGTGACGCCCCACTCCAGGTAGAGGGTGCGGTAGACATGGCCCAGCATGGCGCCCGCCTCCACGGCGAAGGCGCGGCGTGCGGCGTCGTAGGTGACGGCGTCCATCTCGGACATGTCGACGAGTATCCGCACGTCCGGGTCGTCGACGAGGCCGTCGAGGCAGTGTCCGCCGCCGCGGACGGCGATTCTCTTGCCGCCGGACACGGCCTCCTGGACGGCCGCCACCACTTGGTCGGAGGAGTGCACCAGGCGTACGGAGTCGGGCTTCGCGGCGAATCTGGCGTTGTAGCCGCGGGCCGTGAGGTCCAGATAGCGCGGGTCGCCGGGTGTGACGGTCACGGCGGCGACCGTGGTGCTCGTGGTGGCCGGCGCGCTCGACGCGGCCCGTGCGGGCCCTGCCGCGGTGATGCCGAGCGCGGCGGCGCCGCCGACTTTGGAGGCGGTGCCGAGGAATCCCCGGCGGGTCACTCCAGCCATGGTTGTCTCCTTCAGTATCCGTGGACGTGCCGTCAACAGGTGGGTCAAAAGGAGCTGCCGCTCCTCGAAGCAGGGGCTTCGAGGAGCGGCAGCGGGGTGGGCCGGGGGCCGGCTCAGTAGACGTCGTGGCCGCTGACGGTGGTCTCCGGCACGTCCTCGCGCACGTCCCAGTGCTCCACGATGCGGCCGTCGTCGATGCGGAAGACGTCGACGACGACGGTGCCGCGGTGGCCCGGCTGCGGCCGGAAGTGGGAGTGCGTGAAGACCAGTCCGTCGTCGCCGACGATCCGGCGGATCTCGAACCGGGCCTCGGGCAGCTGCTTGCGGAAGCCCTCGATGAACTCGACCAGCGGCTTGCGGCCGTCGGGCAGGTTCGGGTTGTGCTGGATGAGGCGGTCGGCCAGGTACTCGTCGGCCCGCTCGGTCTGCCCCTCGTTCCAGATGTTCTCGATGTAGTCGCGCACGAGCTGCACGTGGTGGTTGGACACGGTGTCTCCTTGTTGTTTCTGCCTGTTGCGAGGTGGGGTTCGGGGGTGGTCCCGCTACGAGCCGGGGACCGGTGGTGGCCCCGTTACGAGCTGGGGACCGGTGTGGCGGGCCGTTCGGCCACCGTGACCTTGCGGGCCGACGAGGCGTGCGCGAGGGCGGCGACGGCGAGGATGACGAGGGCGACGGCCGGGATGGGGCCCGCGCCCGTGCCGGGCAGCAGGGCGCTGCCGATGAAGCTGCCCAGGCTCATGCCGAGGTAGAGGGCGGCGGCGTTCATCGCCAGGATGAGACCGGGCTGGGTGGGCAGCAGGTCCACGAGGCGGGCCTGCTGGGGCGCCTGGTACATCTGGCTGAAGAACGCCCAGATCGCGAAGAGCACGAGTCCGGGCTCGGAGTGCGGGGCCACCAGGAGCAGCACGAACCCGGCGGCGAGGCCGGCGACCGCGATGGTGATGGTCCGCGAGCCGCCGAGCTTCTCGGCGATCCGGGGCGACGAGGCGTTGCCCAGGACACCGATGACGCCGAAGGCGAGCAGGGTGACCGAGATCAGGCCGGACGAGGCTCCGAAGCGCTCCTTGAGATAGGCACCCGCGATGCCGTAGACCGTGAACTGGGCCGCCATGAACAGCAGCGTCGTCGAGACGGTGGAGAGCGCGGCGGGGGTGCGCAGTGCGGAGCGGTAGGCCTTGACCGTGGGCGGCTCACCGGAGGGGATCTCCGGCACGTACACCGCGACCAGCAGACACCCGAGTGCCGACAGCGCGGCCACTCCGAGCATCGCCGGGCGCCAGCCGAGGCTGCCGCCGAGGAACGAGGCGAGCGGGACGCCGAGCACCGCGGCCGCCGTCATCCCGGCGAACACGGTGGCCAGGGCGCGCTGCCTGCGCTCGGGCGGGACGATCAGCGAGCCAGCCGCCGAGGCGCCGGGTCCGAACACGGCCGCGCCCATCGCGCCGACGACCCGGGTCACGACCAGGAAGCCGTAGTTGGGGGCCAGCGCGCCGAGCGCCGCGCCCACGGTCAGCAGGCCGATGCCGAGCAGGAGCACCCGCTTGCGGTTCCAGCGGCGCAGCAGGATCGGGGCGGCCGGGGCGAACAGGGCGAACGTGAGCGCGAAGACGGTGACCAGGAAGCCCACGCGAGCCGGCGCGACGTGCAGGTCGTCCCCGATGGGACCGTTGAGGCCGACCACTGCAAGTGAGATCGTCCCCAGACTGAAATAGCCCAGCGACAACGCGAGCAGGGCCGGTGTCGAACTGCGGGACGGCATCACGCCACCTCCTTTTCCATGCCGGAGAAACTTGAGTACGCAGGAACGGTAGGGTCCGAAGACCCTGGGTTTCGCGTTCGGCGGGCACCCCTCGCGGCACTCTGCGAGGTCCCCCCTCGTACTACGTCAACTAAGCGCCTGACGAGGCGAGTTGAGTCTTCCTGAAGATCATCGGCACCTCTCGTCCGCTGCTGATCAGCCAGTGTTCGAGACCGTTCACGGCGACGAGGAGCGCGGCCGCCGAGCCGAGCGTGGCGAGCCCCGGCAGCCACGGCGCGGCGCCGCCGAGCGCGAACAGGGCGAGGGCCCCGGCGAACCGCGTCAGGGAGGCCGCGCCGAACATCCGGCGGCGGGTGTAGCAGAAGGTGAGGGTGAACAGGGCGGCGCCGACGGGCAGCAGGGCCGCGGCGAACCGATGGGGTACATGGGTGG
Source organism: Streptomyces xanthochromogenes (assembly GCF_014650455.1). Taxonomy (GTDB): domain Bacteria; phylum Actinomycetota; class Actinomycetes; order Streptomycetales; family Streptomycetaceae; genus Streptomyces; species Streptomyces xanthochromogenes. The sequence goes on from NZ_BMUZ01000006.1 coordinate 235,045, forward strand.
GCTCGACGACGATCCGGTCGGCGCCGACGGAGACGAGCAACAGGCCGAGCACCAGCACCAGATGGCCGTAGCTGAGGACGTCACGCACCACGACGGACGGGGTGGGATGGGTGCGCAGGGCGTGGGCGATGGCGGAGGCGACCAGGTGGAAGTAGAGCCACCACAGGGCGCAGCCGGTGAGGAACGCGAGGGAGACGGCGAGGAGTTCGAGCAGCCCGAGCCGTCGCCCGGCGACCCAGGCGCCGACGGACACCACGTTCTCGCCGAGCGCGATGATGATGAAGAGGCCGAACCGTTCGGGCAGATGATTGACGCCGAACGCCAACTGCCGCAGATGTCCGCTCAGTACGAGCGGCGCGAGGATCTCCGCGACCACCGCGAGGGCCCAGCCCGCGGTCCGCAGGCCCGGTGGCAGCACGGCCGTGGCGAACAGGACGAGGGCGAAGGCGAGCCCGGCCCGGTAGGGGTGGATGGTGTAGACGGCGCACTCGCGCCGGATGGCCTCCCCGATGAGCAGCCGGAGCGCGAGATAGCACCCGGCGTAGAGCAACGCCTCGGAGCGGGTCTCCAGGGCGTGCGGGGCGGCGACGCTCATGCCGTACGTGGCGAGGCCGGCGAGCAGCAGGAACACCCGCTGCATGACGGTCTCGTGCACGGCGTTCATCGCCATGACGACATCGACCCAGGCCCACCAGAGCGGCACCAGGACCAGCAGACAGCCGGCCAGGGTCGCCCAGTCGGGATGCTGGGCCAGCACATGGGCGATCTGGCTCACCCCGAAGGCGAGCACGAGATCGTAGAAGAGTTCCGTCCAGGTAGCCCGGTCCCTGACATCGACGAACCCGGCTTCCGCGGACCGTACTTGACCAGCGAGGTAGACCACCGCTGCACCTGCTCCCCTCGGACGACGGGAATTGCGGTTGCGGTGTCCAATCTGTCCGTACGCCCGGAAGCCCCCGGGGCCGGCCGGCGGGGCGGGGGCGCATTGCCGTAAGTCGGGGCGGGGGCTATCCCAACTCGACCGTCAGGCGCCGGGCAGCTCTTCGGCGGTCGGGTAGGACTCCTGGGCGCCCTTCCTCGTGACGGCCGCGGACCCGACCCGGGCCGCGTAGGCGGCGGCCCGCGGCAGGTCATCGCCCCGGCCGAGTCGCCAGGCCAGGGCCGCGGTGAAGGCGTCGCCCGCGCCGGTGGTGTCGACCGGTTCGACGCGCGGGCTCGGCACCCGCTCGCAACCGTCCGGCCCCGCGACCAGGGCGCCCGCCGCGCCCAGGGTGACGACCACGGAACGCGGGCCGAGCGCGAGGAGCGCCGGGGCCCAGTCCTCGGGGCGCTCCCCGGCCGAGTCGCCGAGCATGACGCGCGCCTCGTGCTCGTTGACGATCAACGGGTCGCAGACCGCGAGGACTTCGTCCGGCAGCGGGGCCGGCGGCGAGGGGTTCAGGACCAGACGGGCGCCCGGCGCCAGTGCCCGGGCCACCTCGGTGACCGTCGCCAGAGGGATCTCCAGCTGTACGGAGACGACGGGCGCCGACGCGAGGAGGGCCCCGGCGGCGCGGATGTCGTCGGGGGTGAGGCGCGCGTTGGCGCCCTGGGACACGACGATGCTGTTGTCGCCGCCGGGGTCGACGACGATCAGGGCGACGCCCGTGGGCGCCTCGTCCACCAGCACACCGGCGGTGTCGACCCCGGCCGCCCGCAACGACGTCAGGAGCAGCCGCCCGTGGTCGTCGTCGCCCACCCTGGCGAGCAGGGCCGTCCGGGCCCCGAGACGGGCCGCGGCGACCGCCTGGTTGGCGCCCTTGCCGCCGGGGTGGACGGCGAGGTCGGAGCCGAGCACGGTCTCGCCGGCGGCGGGCCTGCGGTCCACCGCGACGACGAGGTCCGCGTTGGCCGACCCGACGATCAACAGGTCGTGGTGGTGCATGGGTTCATCCTTCGGTGGTGCTGTAGATGATGATGGCCCGTCAGGCGCCGGGTGTGTCGTGCGACTTCAGGAGAACGCGGCCGCGTTCTCCCGGGTCACGACCTTGACCGGCACCTTCACCGCACTGTCCGGCTTCTTGCCCCGGATCGCGAGCACCGCGTTGCGTACGGCGATCCGGCCGAGCTCCCCGGGCTGCTGGGCCACCGACGCGTACAGCGAACCCGCCCCGACCGCCTTGATCGCGTCGGGAGTTCCGTCGAATCCGACGACGGCCACCGCGCTGCCCGCCCGGCCGCCCAGGGCCTTCACGGCGCCGAGGGCCATCTCGTCGTTCTCGGCGAAGACTCCGGTGATGTCGGGGTGGGACTGGAGCAGGTTGGTCATGACGTCCAGGCCTTTGGTGCGGTCGAAGTCGGCGGGCTGGCTCGCGACGACCTCGATGCCCGGGTACGCCTTGAGGCCTTCGGTGAAGCCGGCGCCGCGCTCCCGGCTGACCGAGGTGCCCGCGGTGCCCTGGAGGACGACGATCCGGCCCTTGCCGCCGAGCTTCTCGCCGAGGGTCCGCGCCGCGAGCCGGCCACCGGCCGCGTTGTCGGAGGCGACCAGCGTGGCGGTCTCCGCCTTGTTGACACCGCGGTCGGCGGCGATCACCGGAACGTCCGCCTTGTTGGCGCCCCGGACGGCGGGGCCGACCGCGTCCGAGTCCACCGGATTCACAATGATCGACTTCATGCCGGAGCTGGTGAAGTTCTCTATCTGGTTGGCCTGTTGGGACGCGTCGTTCTGGGCGTCGGTGACGGTCAGGTCGATGCCCTCGGCCTTCGCCTCGGCCTGGGCACCCGCCTTCATCTGCACGAAGAAGGGATTGTTGAGGGTGGACAGGGACATCCCCAGCTTGGTGGTGCCGCTGCCGGACGATCCGGGGTTCAGGAGGTACCCGGCGCCGATGACGGCCGCCAGGCACACCGCGGCAACGGCGAGTTTCCTCGCCCCCGGCCCCTTGCGGCCGGCCCCGGCCGCGCCGCCGGTGGCGCCCGGCGTGCCGTCGGACTTGCGGCGCAGGGTGTCGAGCAGGACCGCGAGCGCGATGACGACGCCGATGACGACCTGCTGCCAGAACGCCGACACGGAAAGGAGGTTGAGCCCGTTGCGCAGCACCGCGAGGATCAGCGCGCCGATCAGTGTGCCCGACGCCTTGCCGACACCGCCCGACAGGCTGGCCCCGCCGATGACGACCGCGGCGATCGCGTCGAGCTCGTACCCTTGGGCCGCCTGCGGCTGCGCCGAGGCGAGACGTGAGGCGAGCACGATGCCCGCGACGGCCGCGAACAGACCGGACAGCGCGTAGATGACGAGCTTCTGCCGCTTCACCCGCAGCCCCGAGAGCCGGGCCGCCTCCTCGTTGCCGCCGATCGCGTACATCGAGCGCCCGATGTAGGTGCGGGACAGCACGAGCGCCGTGAGGAGTCCGGCCGCGATCATCACCAGGACGGGGACCGGCAGCCAGCCGCCGAGCGTGTCGCCGAGGTGGGACACCGAGCCCGGGAAGGCGATGGGGCTGCCCTGGGAGATCACCAGGGACAGGCCCCGGCCGACGGACAGCATCGCCAACGTCGCGATGAACGGCGGCAGTTTGCCGTACGAGACCAGTACGCCGTTGACGAGGCCGCAGGCGATGCCGGTGGCGACGGCCAGCAGGACGGCCAGCCACACGGGCACGCCCTCGGACGTCGCCGACCAGGCGAGCACGGTCGCCGAGAGCGCGGCCACCGAGCCGACCGACAGGTCGATGCCCGCCGAGACGATGACGAAGGTGACACCGAACGCGAGGATCGCGGTGACCGCGGCCTGCACGCCGACGTTCAGCAGGTTCTGGGTGGTGAGGAAGTCACCGGAGAGCAGCGCGAGGGCCGCCACGAGGACCACCAGGGCGCTGAGCGCGCCGTTGTCGAGCAGCAGGCGGCGCAGGCCCGGGGCCACGCCCGTGCCGGTCCGGTTGTCGAGCGTGTCAGTGGCCACGGGAGCCCTCCACATCTTCCTGTACGTTCGGTGCGGCGACGGCGAGCGCCATCACGGCGTCCTGGGTCGCCTCGTGCGCCGGGAGTTCGCCGGCGATCCGGCCCTGGGCCATGACCAGGACCCGGTCGCTCATGCCGAGCACCTCGGGCAGATCGCTGGAGACCATCAGGACGGCGTGGCCGGAGGCGGTCAGCTCGTTGATGAGCCGGTAGATCTCGACCTTGGCGCCGACGTCGATGCCCCGGGTCGGCTCGTCGAGGATCAGCACCCTGGTGTCGGCGAGCAGCCACTTGCCGATGACGACCTTCTGCTGGTTGCCGCCGGACAGGGTGCGCACCCGCTGGTCGAGCCCGGCCATCCGCACCCCGAGCTGTCCGGCGATGCGGGCGGCGGCCGCCCGCCGGCCCTTGAGGTCGACGAACCCGCACCGGCCGGCCGAGCGCAGCGTGACCAGGCCGAGGTTCTCCTGCACGGAGGCGTCGAGGACCAGGCCCTGCCCCTTGCGGTCCTCGGGCACGAGCCCGACCCCGGCGCCCATCGCCGCGTGCACATCGCCCCGCGCCAGGCGTTCGCCCCGCACCTCGACGCTGCCCGTGTCGTAGGCGTCGGCGCCGAACACCGCGCGGACGACCTCGGTGCGTCCCGCGCCGACGAGACCGGCGAGGCCGACGACCTCGCCCGCCCGCACCTCGAAGCTCACGTCGTGGAACACGCCGTGCCGGGTCAGGCCGCTCACCCGGAGCAACGGGCTACCGGGATCGGGCCGTTCACGCGGGTACTGCTGCTCGATGCTCCGGCCGACCATCAGACGTACGAGCTCGTCCTCGGGGGTGGTGGCGGGGGCCTGGCCGACGCTGCGGCCGTCGCGCAGGACGGTGACCCGGTCGCCGAGAGCCGCGATCTCCTCAAGGTGGTGGGTGATGAAGACGATGCCCACGCCGTCGTCGCGCAGCGTGCGCACGATGCGGAAGAGCTTGTCCACCTCCTCGGAGGTGAGCACGGCCGTCGGCTCGTCCATGATCAGGACGCGGGCGTCCAGGCTGAGCGCCTTGGCTATCTCCACCATCTGGAGCCGTGCGATGCCGAGTTCGCGCACCTTGGTGCGCGGCGGCACATCGACGCCGACCCGCTTCAGGAGCTCGCCCGCGGCCGCCTCCATCGCCCGGCGGTCGATCATGCCGAAGCGCCGGGGCTGGCGGCCGAGGAAGATGTTCTCGGCGACGCTCAGCTCGGGCACCAGGTTGAACTCCTGGTGGATGGTCGCGATGCCGAGGCGCTCGGCGTCCTGCGCACCGTGAATGCGTACCTCGCGCCCTTCGGCGAGGATGCGGCCGCCGTCGGGGCGGTGGGCGCCGGAGAGCATCTTGATGAGGGTGCTCTTGCCCGCACCGTTCTCGCCGAGCAGGACGTGCACCTCGCCGCGGCGCAGATCGAAGTCCACGCCGTCCAGGGCCAGCACCCCGGGGAAGACCTTGCGCACCCCTTCGATGCGCAGCAACTCCCCTTGTTGCAGGGGTGGTTGGCGTTCGTCCTGACTCACTGCTCGCTCCTCGGGTTCGGGGCGTCCTCGCCGCAGGAACGGCGTACGACGAGGCGGGCGGGGAGGGTGACGGACGGCGGGGTGCCGCCGTCGATGAGGGCGGCGAGCGCGTGCACGGCGGCCCGGCCGAGCTCGCCGGTCGGCTGGGCGATGGCGGTGACGGGCGGATCGGTGTGCACGAACCACGGGATGTCGTCGAACGCGGCGAGCGCGATGTCGGCGCCGATGCGCAGCCCGTGGGCGCGCAGTGCGTCGAGCGCGCCGAGGGCCATCAGGTTGTCGGCGGCGAACACCGCGTCCGGCGGCTCGGGAAGGGCCAGGAACCGCTCGGTGGCCCGGCGCCCGCTGGCCGCCTGGAAGTCGCCCTGGCCGACGTACGCGTCGGGCAGGGCGAGGCCGTGTCCGGCGAGCGCGGCCCGGAAGGCCTCGACGCGCTCACTGCCGGTCGTGGTGGCCGCCGGGCCCGCGATGATGGCGAGCCTGCGGCGGCCGAGCGCGTACAGATGGGCGACCAGGTCGCCAATGGCGGCCCGGCCGTCGGCGCGCACCACGGGGACGTCGATGCCGGGAATCCAGCGGTCCACGAACACGATGGGGGTGCCGCCGCGCGCGGCCTCCAGCATCAGCGGCGAACCGCCGTCGGTGGGCGAAACGAGCAGCCCGTCGATCCTGCGGTCCAGGAGGGTGCGGACGTGGTGGTCCTGGAGGTCGGGCCGTTCGTCCGCGTTCCCGATGATCACGCTGTAGCCGAGGGCCCGGGCCGCCTCCTCCACGGAGCGCGCGAGCTCGGTGAAGTACGGGTTCAGCACGTCGCTGATGACCAGGCCCAGGGTGCGCGTCTGGTCCGTGCGCAGCGAGCGGGCCACGGCGTTGGGCCGGTAGCCGAGCGTCTCGACGGCGGCGAGGACCCGGGCCCGCGCCGCCTCGCTGACCGACGGATGAGCGTTGAGCACCCGCGACACCGTGGCGACGGACACCCCCGCCTCGGCCGCGACGTCCTTGATGCCCGCCATCGCCGGACCACCTCCTCGTGGAACCGTGGAACCTCGTCCCCGATCCCCCGCCCCGCATCCGGCGCGGGACCCGTTGCACCGTCGCGATGGAATCGATTACACGCCTCATGGAATCGATTACATCGAGACGGGGCAAGCCCCTTGTGGGGTAGCGAGACCGGATCGTGACCGAGAATCCACCGAGCACCGAAGTCGGGTTGCATAAACATTCAGGAAGATGCATACTCTTCCTATGTCCAAGGTTCTCACCTCCCTGCCCGCCGGCGAGCGCGTCGGCATCGCCTTCTCCGGCGGCCTCGACACCTCCGTCGCGGTCGCGTGGATGCGCGACAAGGGTGCCGTCCCGTGCACCTACACCGCCGACATCGGCCAGTACGACGAGCCCGACATCGCGTCGGTGCCCGGCCGTGCGAAGGCCTATGGTGCCGAGATCGCGCGCCTGGTCGACTGCCGGGCCGCGCTGGTCGAAGAGGGCCTGGCGGCACTCGCCTGCGGCGCGTTCCACATCCGCTCCGGCGGCCGCGCCTACTTCAACACCACCCCGCTCGGCCGTGCCGTCACCGGCACGCTCCTGGTGCGGGCGATGCTGGAGGACAACGTCCAGATCTGGGGCGACGGTTCGACCTTCAAGGGCAACGACATCGAGCGGTTCTACCGCTACGGCCTCCTCGCCAACCCGCACCTGCGGATCTACAAGCCGTGGCTGGACGCGGACTTCGTGACCGAGCTCGGCGGCCGCAAGGAGATGTCGGAGTGGCTGCTCGCCCACGAGCTGCCCTACCGCGACAGCACGGAGAAGGCGTACTCCACGGACGCCAACATCTGGGGCGCCACCCACGAGGCGAAGACGCTTGAACACCTGGACACGGGTGTCGAGACCGTCGAGCCGATCATGGGCGTGCGCTTCTGGGACCCCTCCGTCGAGATCCCCACCGAGGACGTGACGATCGGCTTCGACCGGGGCCGCCCGGTCACGATCAACGGCAAGGAGTTCGCCTCGCCGGTCGACCTGGTCATGGAGGCCAACGCCATCGGCGGCCGCCACGGCATGGGCATGTCCGACCAGATCGAGAACCGGATCATCGAGGCGAAGAGCCGCGGCATCTACGAGGCGCCCGGCATGGCGCTGCTGCACGCCGTCTACGAGCGGCTCGTCAACGCGATCCACAACGAGGACACCCTCGCCCAGTACTACAACGAGGGCCGTCGTCTCGGCCGGCTCATGTACGAGGGCCGCTGGCTGGACCCGCAGGCGCTGATGGTCCGCGAGTCGCTCCAGCGCTGGGTCGGCTCGGCCGTCACCGGCGAGGTGACGCTGCGGCTGCGGCGCGGTGAGGACTACTCGATCCTCAACACCACGGGCCCCGCGTTCAGTTACCACCCCGACAAGCTGTCGATGGAGCGTACCGAGGACTCGGCCTTCGGCCCGGTGGACCGGATCGGCCAGCTCACGATGCGCAACCTCGACATCGCGGACTCCCGTGCCCGTCTTGAGCAGTACGCCGGCCTCGGCATCGTCGGCACCGCGCACCCGGAGCTGATCGGCGCCGCCCAGGCGGCGGCGACCGGCCTCATCGGCTCGATGCCGGAGGGCGGCGCCGAGGTCATCGCCTCGCGCGGCCAGGTCTCCGGTGACGACGAGCTGCTCGACCGTGCGGCGATGGAGTTCGGCACCGACTGACGTTCCGCGCCCACGACCGCGGCGGTCCGCTCCCCGAGGGGAACGGGCCGCCGCGGTCGTGGGGGTCCGACTGCCGCCTCCCGCCTACCCGGACGACGGGGTGGCCGAGGAGGACGAGGCCGACGGCGAGGCCGATGACGAGGGTGACGAGCTCGACGACGGCGAGGACGAAGCCGAGGGCGACGAGGAGGCCGACGTCGACGAGGACGGACGGGGCTCCGGCACCGGCAGGTTGAACACGTGCCCCGGCGTCACGATGCTGCTGACCGCCTGGCCGAAGAGCGTGCTCGGTTCCGTCTTGCCGTCCAGGATGTCCGTGTTCAGGACCACCACCATCGTGGCCTGCGACTCGGGCAGGTACACGGTCAAGGTCTCGTAGCCCGGCAGCGATCCGTTGTGACCGATCCAGCCCTGGACGTTGATGATGCCCAGGCCGTACCCGGCACCCGGAATGCCCGTCGGGAGGACCTTGAGGCGCTCGGCCTGCGTCTTCGGGGAGAGCAGGGTGCCGGTGGCGACCGTACGGGCCCAGCTCTTGAGGTCAGGGAGCGTGGAGATCATCGCTCCCGCCGCCCAGCCCCAGGAGGGGTTCCAGTCGGTGGTGACGGCTTCCTTGCCGTCCAGGGTCTGGTTGGTGTAGCCCTGCGGATGCGGGCTCGGGAACTCGGCGCCGGTCGGGAAGCTGGTGTTCTTGAGACCGGCGGGCTTGAGGACCTTCTGCTGGATGAAGTCCCCGAGCGGCATGCCGCCCTGCTTCTCCACGACCAGACCCAGCAGGATCAGGTTGGTGTTGGAGTAGAAGTACTTGGTACCGGGCGGGAACTGGATCGGCTGCTTGTAGGCGTAGGCGAGCAGCTGCTGGGGCGTGAACGGCCGCTTCGGGTCGGAGAGCAGCGCCTGGACGAAGGCGGGGTCCTCCGTGTAGCTGGGCAGGCCGCTCCGCATCTCGGCGAGCTGGCGCAGCGTGACCTTGTCGCCGTTGGGGACGCCCTTGATGTACTTCGCGATCGGGTCGTCCAGGCCCGCCTTGCCCTGGTCGACCAGTTCGAGCAGGGCCGTCACCGTGAAGGTCTTGGTCTCGCTGCCGATCCGCACGAACAGGTCCGGCGTCATGGGCGTGCCCGTCGCCTTGTCGGCGACCCCGAAGGACTTGAGGTAGGTGCCCCTGCCGGGGGCCGACACACTGACGGACACACCCGGGACGTTCGCCTCGCGCATCACCTTCTGGATCGCGGCGTCCAGTCGCGCCGTGACGGCGGGAGTGATCCGGGCGAAGCCGGAGCCGTTGGACGCGGAGGCGGAGGGGGTCGGTGCAGGGGGCGTGGTGGCGGCGTAAGCGCTGCCGACGCCCGCCGGTACGGTCAGCAACGCGGCGGCGGCGATTCCCGCGCACGCTCTGCGCCACTGGGTCGGTGAGTACCTCACGGGCAGGCCTCCTGCCGGTCGAGGAACGTCCGGACGCCGCGTTCGGCATCCGGACAGGGACGTCACTCCGCTACCACGCTAGGCCCGCCGGGTCGGCCCCGCATGGTGGCGCCCGGCTTGCGGGACGGCCGCCCCCGTGCTGCGCCCCGCCCGCGGCCGTGCGCCACCGGCCGCCGACGCGCGCTTGCGCCACCGCCAACGACCGCACCGTGAAAGGCCGTTGGGCCGGGCATCCACCCACTACCCTCGGCTCATGAACACGACCTGGGACCCCGCGGCGGACGGCGTCCTGCGCCTCCCGTCGGGACGCCTGGTACGCGGCAGGGGCCTGAGGAACCCGCCGCCCGTGGGCCCCGAGCCGGAATTCGCCCTCTACCTGCTCGGCCGCCGCCCGGAGCCGACCGGCTGGGAGCACCAGTGGGTGCGCTGGCCGGACTTCTGGCTGCCGTCCGACCGGGCAGGGTTCGCCACGGCCCTGCGTACGCTGTTGGCGCGAGCCGGGCGGGAGCGTGTGGAGGTGGCCTGCGGCGGCGGCCTGGGCCGCACCGGTACGGCCCTGGCCTGTCTCGCCGTCCTGGACGGCGTCCCGCCGCGGACGCCGTGGCCCATGTGCGGCGGCACTATGCGCACCGGGCGGTCGAAACACCCTGGCAGCGGCGCTTCGTGACCCGTTTCGCCTGAGGAGCCAGGCCCTGGGCTGCTTAACCAAGCCTTGACTTACTTAGGTTGGCCTCACCTCTCATGACTCTCGTTCACCTGGCCGCCTCGGCCGGATACAGCACGCCCCCGCTCTGGCGCATCCTGACGAAATCGGGCTATTTCCTCGGCCTGTCCGGGGCCATCGGCGCCACCGTCACCCACGCCACCACCTTCCGCCCCGCCCTGCGCGCACCGGGGAACGAGCGCGGGGACGTCGAGGTGCTGCGTCGGCGCACCGCGCTGTACCTCGCCTGGGCCGGGGCGGTCCTGCTCGTGAGCGGCTACTTCCAGCTCGCCGGTAGGGTCGCCCGGGCCGGCAAGGGCATGCCGTTCGGCGAGGCGCTCGCCCCGGGGAACATCGGGGACTTCCTGAGGGCGCCCGCGGCCAAGGGCGCCTGGGTGGCGCAGGGCACCGTCTACGTGGTGCAGAACGTCCTCCTGACCCTGGCGTCGGCGGCCCTGATCGCCCTGTTCCTGCCCCGCGCGCGAAGATGCCTCGACGCGCTCGCGCTCACCGCCCTGCCCCTCTCGCTCGCCGTGACGCCGGTCGGTGCGGTGCCGGCCACCGCGCCGAAGAACGCGGACAAGACGTTCGACCTCGTCTTCGACCAGATCCACATCGTCAGCGGCACCGTGTGGATCGGCGGTCTGGCCGTCCTCGCCGCGCTCACCACGACGCGCGGCCGCCTGAGCGCGGGCGCGGGCGCGCTGTGGGCGGACGTGTGGCGGCGCTTCAGCCTCGTCGCGCTGGTCTGCGTCGGCGCGGTCCTCACCTCGGGGCTCTGGATGAGCTGGAAGCACGTCGGCGGCATCGGCCAGCTGTGGACCACGCGTTACGGGTTCTTCCTGCTCGTCAAGGTCCTGCTGGTGCTCGCCATGGTCACGGCCGGCGGGGTCAACCAGTTCTGGCTGATGCCCCGCATCGCCCGGGCCCGCCGCGCCGACGCCACGGGCTCGCTCCTGCATCTGACGATGTGTCACTTCCCGAAGGTCGTCCGGGCCGAGGTCGCCCTCGGCATCGCCGTCCTGGGCGTGCCCCCTTCCTCAGCGGCTCGGCCCGGTCCGAGGCGGGCAGCCCGCAGCCGGTGACGAGCGCCGGCATCGTCACCGCGGGCGCGGCCCCTGTCCTCACCCTCGCGGCCTCCCTCTGCATCACCGTGCGGACGTCCGACGCGCTGGCCCGCCGCGGGGACGCGGCCGTCGCCTGATCCCTGACGGGCGCGCGGTCACAGGCTCGCGAGGAGGGCGTCCAGCGGAGCCGGCACGTTCGCGGGGTCGAGGGACTCCGCGAGCAGCCGCCCGTACCGGATCTTGCGGCCCTTCTTGGTGCCCAGGAACCGGCGCAGTTGAGGGTGGCGGGGACGGTCGTGCTGAGCGGGCTGGTGCAAGAAGGTCTCCCAGGCCCGCAGATCGCCCTCCGCCGCGATGATGCCCTCGACCCGTGCGGTGCCCAGGGCGCGGATGAGCTCGTCCTCCAGGTCCGCCGCGCACACGAAGAAGCCGGGGAGCGGCGCCCGCGCGCCCCGCAGGGCGCGCTCGTAGTAGCGCCGTTCGCGCTCGTCGCAGAGCCCCGTGAGGCGAAGGCCCAGGCCGGGCGGGCCGAGGAGACCGGCGTAGCGGCCCACGCTCATCGCCCCGCCCATGGGCACGACGCACACCCCCTCCGCGCCGAGATCGCGGCCGCGCAGCCCGGCGAGCGCCTCGACGGCCGCGAGATCGCTCGGCCCCTCCAGCAACACCGCCGTCCGCAGCCCGAGTTCGGCCGCCAGCTCGGTCGCCCGGCCGCAGGAGCCGCCGGCCGCCCAGAGCCCGACCGCCTCCCGGAATGCCCATGGATCCGCCATGGGGCGAGTCTGCACTCCGGCCGCCGCCACGGCACCTGATTTCGCCTCCCGCCCCGCACTCCCCCCACGGCACCCGCCGGACGTGGCGGGAGAGCGCGCGACGTGCGCGCACATCAGGGCTCAGAGCAGGCCCAAGTCCCGCAGTTCCTTGTGGAGTTCGGCACGGGCCGGGTCCGGCGCGGCCGGCGCCCCGGTCACGGCGGGCGTCGCGGTCGCGGCGGCCGGCACCGGATCGCGGCGGTCGCGCAGGAGGTACGCCCCGGCCATGCCGCCGACGAGGCCGCCGAGGTGCGCGAGCCAGCTCACCCCGGGGGTGCCAGGGACGGCCACGGTCACCAGGTAGGCGAAGGACGCCGCCATGACCACGCCGATCAGCGTGTCGATCAGCCGCCGGTCGAACAGGCCGCGCAGCACCACGTATCCGAAGTATCCGAAGATCACGCCACTGGCGCCCACTCCGAGGGTGTGGGTGTCCTGGAAGAGCCATACGGCGAGGCCGCTCGTCGTCGCGACGAGCAGGGTCAGCCACAGGAAGCGGACCACGCCCCGGTAGGCGGCCAGGAAGCCGAAGACGAACAGCGGCCCGGAGTTGGCCTCGATATGGCTCCAGCCGAAGTGCAGGAACGGCGCGACCAGGATGCCCGGCAGCCGGCTCACGTCGTGCGGGACGAGCCCGAACTCCCGGTCCAACCGGTAGTCACCCAGCCAGTTCACGAGTTGCAGGGCCCACACCGCCGCCATGAACCCGAACATGACGAAGAGTGCCCTGCGCGCCTCCGCGACCAGGTCGTCGGCGGTCCCTCGCCCGGCCCCGTCCCACCCCTGCGTGGTCCTGCCCATGCGCCGTGCCCCCTTGCCCCTGTGTCCGGAACTCCCCGGGTGCATAGTAGGCCGCGCGGAGTCCGGCGGACGACGGACGTCCCAGGTGGGACCCGGTACGGGCCACCCTCGGGCGTCAGCGGGCGAGCCGCGCGGCAGCGTCCTCGGTGACCGGCGTGAAGAAGTTGACGAGGTGGCCGTCGGGGTCGCGCACGAGCAGTGAGCGGTTGCCCCAGGGCATGGTGGTGGGCGCCTGGACGCACGCGTCGACCAGACCGGAGTCGATCAGTTTCCGGTGCACCGCGTCGACGTCCTCGACACGGAATTCGAGGATGACACTCCGGTTGTCGGCCGGGTGCGCGGCGCCCGGCGCGAACATCCCCACCGTGCGGGTGCTGCCGATCGCGAGGGTGGCCGAGGCGGTCCTGAGCTCGGCGAAGTCCTCGGTGGACCAGTGCGCCGTGGCCCCCGTGGCGCCCTCGTAGAAGCCGACGAGGCGCGTGATGTCGCCGGTGATGACGCGGATCGAGACGAAGTCCATGGTGATCTCCCGAGGTGGGTGAGGGGCTGTCCGGAGGCGGGCGTTCCGCGCCTCCGGTCACACGCTAGGACGAATACCGGACAGAATCCGCCCGGTATTCGCGAGAGACTTCCGGGTATGGCCCGACCCACAGCCCGCGTGCTCACCCTCCTCGAACTCCTGCAGTCCGGCGGCACCCGGACCGTGGCCGAACTGGCCGCACGACTCGACGTGGACGAGCGGACCGTGCGGCGCTACACCCAGCACCTCCTGGACCTCGACGTCCCGGTCGAATCGGTGCGCGGCCGGTACGGCGGCTACCGGCTGGCCCCCGGTTACCGCATGCCTCCGCTGATGCTGAGCGACGACGAGGCGCTCGCCGTGCTCCTCGGGCTCGTCGCCGGACAGCGGGCGGGCCTGATGACGAGTACGGGGGTGGCGAGCGAGACGGCCGCGGCCAAGATCCGCCGGGTGCTGCCGGAGCGGCTCGGCCGAGGCCTCGACGCCGTCCTCGGCGCGCTCACGTTCACGGCTCCGCGCGGTGCTCTTCCGGCCCCGCCCGGCCCGCCCCCCGGCGCCGTCCTGCTGCCGCTCGCCGACGCCGTGCGCCATCACCGGCCGGTCATGATCCGGTACACCGGCGGGGACGGCCGACGCAGTGAACGCACACTGCATCCGCACGGGCTCGTCGCCCACTCGGGCAAGTGGTACGTCACGGGTACGGATCCCGCGATCGGCGCCGACCGGACGTTCCGGCTCGACCGCATCTCGGTGGCGCGAACCCTGCCCGGCTCGTTCGTTGCGCCCACCGGCCCCGACCCCGCCGACCGCGTCCTGTCCGGGCTCGCGAAGGCCCCGTACCGGCACGAGGTGAGCCTGCGCATCCAGGGGACGGCCGAGCAGATCCGCCTCCACCTGCCCGCCGATCTGGCCACCCTGACAGAACTGCCGCCCAGCGCGGAGGGCGACTCCGAACCCCCCTGCTTCCGGGCCGAGTTGAGGGTGGAGCGCCTCAACTGGCTGCCCGGCGTGCTGGCGACGCTCGACCTCCCGTTCACCATCGAGCGCCCCGCCCAACTCCGCGACCTCGTCGCCGCCCTCGCCGAGCGGCTCGCCCGCGCGGCCGCACCGCCCGACCCCAAGGGGCCGTGAACCAGGGCGCGTCGGAAAACTCGGAGAAAGCCGGTGCGCACGGGCGCACCCCGTGCCACGCTCCCCCGATGAACCGTGAACAGATCTCCCGACTCGCCCACGCCGGCCACCCGATCGCGGCCCCGCTCGACGACGACGCGGTACGCCTCCTCCTGGAACACGGCGTCCCGCGCGACGACGCCCGCATACTGGACCTCGGCTGCGGCGGCGGCGAGTGGCTGCTGCGGGCACTGGCCGCGCATCCCCGGCTGCGGGCCGAGGGCGTGGACATCGCCGAGAGCGCTCTCAGCCGTGCCCGGGAGGCGGCCCGGGAGCAAGGCGTGGACGACCGGCTCGTGCTCCACCGCGAGGACGCGGCACGCTTCGCCGCCGAACCCGTCTTCGACCTGGTCGTCAGCGTGGGCTCCGCGCACGCCTTCGGTGGCCTGCTCCCCACGCTCGCCGCGGCCCGCGCCCATCTCGCACCGGGCGGCCGCGTCCTGATCGGCGACGGCTACTGGGAGCGCGAACCCTCCGCCGAGGCCGAGGAGTTGCTCGGCGATCTCCACGCCCTGCCGAGCCTCCTCGACCAGGTCGTGACCGACGGATGGACCCCCGTCCACGGACACCTCAGCACCCGTGCGGAGCTCGACGCCTACGAGTGGTCCTGGACGGGATCGCTGTCCTCGTGGGCCCTCGACCACCCCGACGACCCGGACAGCGCCCAGGCCCTGCGGGCGGCATCGACCCACCGCGACGAATGGCTGCGCGCCTACCGCGACGCGTTCGGCTTCGCGTCCCTGGTCCTGCGCCGCTCGTCCAAGTAGGTCCAACTAGGTAGGTCCAACTGGCGCCACAGGTGCGCCAGTTCAGCCTTCGCTCCCCAGCGCCGTGGCGATCAGGTCATGGATGAAATGCTCCGCGGGAGCCCGGCCCGCCTTGAGCCGAGGAAGGTCCTCGGCGCCGAACCAGCCGTAGCTGGTGTGCTTGGACCACTCCAGGGCGGGGTGGTCCAGGTCGCCGTCGACCTCCACGAGGTAGTCCGCCTCGCGCCGCGGTCCGCCCCCGTCGTCGCCCGTCCAGCTGCCGGTCCCCAGCAGGGCGCGCACCCGGCGCAGCCGCCGGCCCGTCTCCTCCTCGACCTCCCGGGCGAGGGCCGCCATGAGGGAATCCCCCGGTTCGACGTGGCCGCCCACGATGTCCCAACAGCCGGGAAAGAGGCGGCGGTCGGGGCTGCGCCGTTGGGCGAAGGCCCTGCCCTGCCGGTTCAGGATCACCGCGCCGACCACCCAGACCTCGTCGTCGGCCGGCACCGGCACCTCGACGCCACGGTCGACCACCACCGGGCCGCGCTGCCTCTCCACCATGCGCTCACGGTAGGGCACCCCCCAGGAATTGCCTCGGGTTTACCCGCACTCCCTTCCCAAGCCATGTGACATATGCAATTTTACAGAGCGCACAGACGTAAGTCGCGTTCATGCCAAATGATCGGCCAGGCCCGTGGGTCGACGGGTCCGCTCCGCCACGCCCCGAGGTCGGGGCATCGCGTCCCCGAGCCGGGGACGCACGCCCCGGAGCCAGGGGCGGCGGGGTGGCCCGGCCCGCGGTATCCCCCACCGTCGCGCCCCGGGCGCGGCCTTCACACCGCTGGGAGGCGGCACGTGAACACCCGACCAGAGGGACTGAGACGAAGTCTCACCGGTTTCCTGATCCTCGCCCTCGCACTCTGCCTGGGCATCGCCGTACTGGCGCAGCCGAGCCGCGCGGCCGCCGCGGACGGCCCGACCGGCGCGGCCCGCACCGCCGCCTATGCGAGCGCGCCCAAGCCCAACTCGGCTCCCAAGCCGCTGAGTTCGACGGCCGAGGTGTCCGACCGCTCCGATGCCCGGCGCACCCCGATCGACAAGGCGCACCTTCCCCCCAAGCGCCCGACAACCTCACCGGTGCCGCAGAAGACACGGAACGGGGCCACGAAGGGAGCCGCCGCCTCCTGCACACCGGGCGACTTCGGCAGCCGTACGGGGTCCGCACTGGTCGCCTTCATCCAGGCGTCGACCACGGGCTGCGTCAACACCCTGTTCAGCCTGACCGGGACCGACGCCCACAACGCGTTCCGTGAGCCGCAGATGGTCACCGTCGCCAACGCCCTTGACAGCAGCGCCCGTTCCTACCCGGGCGACAACTCCGCCAACGTGTGGCAGCTCGTGCTGTTCCTGCGCGCCGGATACTACGTGCAGTCCTACAACGCCGATGCCGTCGGTCCCTATGGAACGGCCCTGGCCGGTGCCATCGAGGCCGCCCTGGACACGTTCACCGCGTCCCCGCACTTCATGGACGTCAGCGCGGCCAACGGCGACATCATGGGCGAGGTGCTGATCCTGACCGACAGCGCCAACGAGCAGGCCCGCTACCTGGCCACGTACAAGAAGGTGCTCAACGCCTACAACAGCTCCTACGACGCGTACTGGAGCATGGACACCGCCGTCAACGACGTGTTCACCCCGCTCTTCCGCGGCCACTGGAACCCGGCGTACATCGCGGCGGTGACCGCCGATCCGAGCATCATCGACACGTTGAGCGCCTTCGCCCAGAACCACCTGGCCAAGCTCAACGACGCGTGGTTCTACCTGGACGCCAACGCCGGCAGCGAGATGGCCCGCTTCCTGGACACGCCCGCGCTGCAGGCCAAGGTGCGGCCGCTGGTCAAGAGCCTGCTGGGCGTCTCCGCCATCACCGGCCCGACCGCGCCCCTGTGGGTCGCGGTGGCCGCGATGACGGACGCCTACGACCAGGCCCAGTGCTCGTACTACGGCACCTGTGACTTCGTCGGCCAGCTCACCGCCGCCGCGCTGCCGATCACGTACAACTGCGACGCCGACCACACCTTCCGCGCCCAGTCGCTGAGCGACGCCGCCCTCGCCGCGGCCTGCACCAGCGTCAAGGGCCAGGACGCCTACTTCCACGGCATCGTGAAGGACAGCGGCCCGGTGGCGAACGACCACAACACCAACATCCAGATCGTGACGTTCGCGAGCCCGAAGGACTACCAGACGTACTCCGGCTGGATCTTCGGCAACAGCACCGACAACGGCGGCGAGTACCTGGAGGGCGACCCCTCCGACCCGGCCAACCAGGCCCGCTTCCTGTCCTACGTGAAGAGCGTGGGCGACGGCTTCCCCGGCGACATCTGGAACCTCAACCACGAGTACACGCACTACCTCGACGGCCGCTACGACATGGCCGGTGACTTCAACGCCGGGCAGGACGTGCCGGACATCTGGTGGATCGAGGGCTTCGCGGAGTACGTCTCGTACAGCTACCGCGGCATGGCCGACACCGAGGCCATCGCGGACGCCGCCCAGCACACCTACGCGCTGAGCACCCTGTGGCAGAGCTCGTACGCCAACTCCGACCTGACCCGCACCTATCCGTGGGGTTATCTGGCCACCCGCTACATGGTCGAGAAGCACCCCGCGGACGTCCAGAACATGCTGGCCAAGTTCCGTTCCGGGGACTACCAGGGCGCGTACGCCGTCTACGGCACCGGCATCGGCACGCGCTACGACGCCGACTTCAACACCTGGCTCGACGCGTGTGCCGCCGGCGCCTGCGGCGGCAGCACGGGCAGCGGCCCGACGGCGGCCTTCGACGCGGCCGTCTCCGGCCTGACCGTGGGCCTGACCGACCGGTCCACCGACACCGGCGGCACCATCACCGCGCGCTCCTGGAACTTCGGCGACGGCACCACCTCCACGGCCGCCAACCCGTCGAAGACCTACCAGGCCGCCGGTACGTACACGATCGCCCTGACCGTCACGGACTCGAAGGGCCTGACCGCCACCACCTCCCGGTCCGTCGCGGTGACCGGCGCCCCGCCGAACTGCACGGACCCCGACACCCGCGTCCTGGGCCGGAACTGCTCGCGCTCCGCCCTCTCGGCGGCCGCGGGCGGGCTCGACTACTTCTACCTCTACCTGCCGGCCGGAAAGGTGACCCTGAAGATCACCAGCACGGGCGGCACCGGAAACGCCGACCTCTACTACAACCCGAGCACCTGGGCGACCACCACGGCCTACACCGCCCGCTCGGCGAAGTCCGGCAACGCGGAGAGCATCACGGTCACGAACAGCGCCGCCGGCTACCGCTACATCAGCCTGTACGGGCAGAGCGCCTTCAGCGGGGTGACGCTGACGACGGCGTACTGACCCCGGGCCCGTCGACCGTGTGCGGTGCCGTTCCGGATCCCCGGGACGGCACCGACCGCGGTGGCGGGAGGGGCGGGGCACATCCCCCAGAAACGCGAAAAACCCCAGATCAACTGGGGTTTCTGCTGGTGTCCGAGGGGGGACTTGAACCCCCACGCCCGATAAAGGGCACTAGCACCTCAAGCTAGCGCGTCTGCCATTCCGCCACCCGGACAAGGTGTCTGTCTTCGCGGTGTGTTCCCCGCGGCGACATAGAGAACTCTACCAGGGGTTCGAGGTGCTGTTCACCCGCATATTGCGTGGTCAGGGGAGCGTCAGACCCCCCTCTCCGCGGCCCAGTCGTCGTTGGCCTGCCAGGCGTACAGCGTGTTTCCCTCCATGTACGCGTAGTACAGGCCGCAGCGCGCCTCCGCGCGCCGCTCGGCGTTCTTCGGGAACCAGGTGGACCTGATGGCCGGGGGGCGCGGGGTCGTGTCCGGCTTGTGGGGCTTGCAGCCGGCAGGGAAGGCCCGCGAGGGCAGGGCGGCCTTGATGAGGCGGTCGCCGCCGGTGGTTTTCATCGCGTACTCGATGCGCCTCGCCTCGTCGGGCAGCCAGCGGGGCACCGAGATGCGGTCGCCCTTCGCCTCCTTGCCCGAGCGGTAGGAGGCGGCCTCGTCGTGGCGGTTCTGGTACCAGTCCTTCGCGGCCGGTACGGCGACGAAGGCCGCGAAGCCCAGGGCCACCAGGACCGAGACCGCGGTGACGGCGATGGTCCGGGGCCGGCGGGGGGTGCGCTTCGGAGGCATGGCAATCGCTCCTGGTTCGGCTCGGGCTGGATGGGGGCCTGCTTGGTTTCCTTCCATTCTTCTGACGCGGATGTACAGATTCGTACTCCGTGAGGACCAATGTGTGTACGACTGTGGGACCACTCGGTGGCGTGGCGGCCTCAGCACTGAGGCGCAGGCCTAGCCTCGCCGGGTGAGCAAGGGCAAGGACAAGGACAGAGGCAGCGGATACCGGCGGCCGCGTGCGCTCTCGCCGCTGCGGGAGCACCTGCGCGACACCTTCTGGTTCGCGCCCACCGCCGCCATGGTGCTGATCCTCCTGCTGTGGACCGGCGCGTCCGAACTCGACGCGGCCCTCGTCCGGCTGCTCCAGGAGCACCGGAACTTCGCCGAGATCGACGAGCTCATCAGAATCGTCAATGACATCAAGCCCGTGGTCAGCACGGTCAGCTCGGCGATGATGACGTTCATCGGTGTGGTGTTCAGCATCTCCCTGGTCGCCGTGCAGATGGCGAGCGGCCAGTTCACCCCGCGCGTGGTGCGGATCTTCGTGCGGTCCCGCATCACCAAGCTGACCTTCGCGGTCTTCCTGGCCACGTTCACGCTGTCGCTGCTCGTCCTCACCTCCTTCGAGAGCGAGGCCGAGGCGCGGCGCGTGACCACCGTGCCCTTCGTGCAGAGCGTCCTCACGCTGTTCATGGTCGCGCTGAGCCTGTTCCTGTTCATCGCCTACGTGAACTCGACGCTGCGGCTCATGCGGGTCGGGCACGTCGTCGACCGGATCACCGGGGAGTGTCTGCGGGTCCTGGACAGGATGCCGCGGGGTGCTTTCGACGAGGCGGTGGTGGGCCCGGAGATCGGGCGGGTCGGGTACGCCGGGCAGGCCGGGGTGCTGCGGGACGTCAACATCGCCCGCCTCGTACGTGCCGCCAGGGGGCAGGGCGTCGTGCTGCGGCTACTGCCCCGCATCGGGGACTTCGTGGTGCCGGGCACACCCCTGCTCTCGGTGCACGGCAGCGAACAGGGCAGGGAGCCCGCGCGGGGGGCGCTGCGCTACACGGTGATGGTCGGGGTGGAGCGCACGTTCCACCAGGACCTGGCGTTCGGGCTTCGGCAGCTGTGCGACATCGCTCTGCGGGCGCTGTCCCGCGCCATCAACGACCCGACCACCGCCGTCCTGTGCCTCGACCGGATCGTCCAGCTGCTCACGGTGCTGGCGAACCGGCCGCTGGGCGCCGTGGGCCATCCGGACGGCAAGGGCGAGATCCGGCTGGTGCAGGACGTGCCGGGCTGGGCGGACCTCGTCGATCTCGCCTTCGCCGAGATCCGGATCTGCGCGGTCGGCAGCCCGCAGGTGACCCGGCGCATCATGGCGGGGTTCGACGATCTGCTCCGGATCGCGCCCGAGGAGCGGCGCCAACCGCTGCTGCGGCAAAGGGAGTTGCTCGTTCGGTCCGTCGCGCTCGCGGTCCCGGAGGCGGAGCGCGCCTTCGCGCTGGAACCGGACCGGCAGGGCATCGGGTGAGATGGCCGTGCCGGTCCGACGTCGTGGGACCCGGCGTTACGGGATCAGCTGGTGCGCCGGGAAGTTGCCCGGGGCGCGCTCGCCGGCCGGGCCCTCGGTGACGGCCCGTACGAGGAGTTCGCCGCCGACGAACGCGCCGTGCCACGAGGCGCCGAAGCCGCCGAAGAGCTCCTCGCGGTCACCGCGCGAGCGGGGTTTGCCGCGGCCCACCTTGAACGCCCTGATGTGCGGGGCGAGCCGGTCGTACGTCGCCGGGTCGTCGGTCGACAGGGTGGCGACCAGGGCGCCGTTGGAGGCGTTCATCGCGGCGAGCAGCTCCGCCTCCGTGTCGACCAGGACGATCGTGTCGACCGGGCCGAACGGTTCCGCGTGGAAGAGGGGCGAGGACGGCGGCGGGTTCAGGAGGGTGACCGGCGGCAGATAGGCGCCGGTGTCCTGTCCGGGCAGAAAACGGCCGTCGGCGAGGCTCCCGCGGTGCAGCGGGACGGCGCCCCGGTCGATCGCCTCGGCCACTTGATCGCCGAGTTCCTTGGCCTTCGCCGCGTTGATGAGCGGCCCGAAGTCCAGTGCGGGCAGGGCGTCTTCGGGGTGCTCGACGGCCAGCGGATGGCCGGTGCGCACCGACCGCACGGCCGGCAGGTAGGCGGCGAGGAACCGGTCGAAGAGGGCACGCTGGACCACGAACCGGGGGTAGGCGGTGCAGCGCTGCTTGCCGTAGTCGAAGAGCCTCGGAACGACGGCCGCGAGGGCGTCCCAGTCGCTGAAGTTCCAGATGCCCCAGGTGTTGAGGCCCTCCTGTTCCAGGATGTGCCGCTTGCCGAGGTCGGCCACGGCCGTGGCGATACGGGCGCCCGTGTCGCGCCCGCCGACGAACGAGACGCAGCCGATCTCCGGGGAGCGGACCAGGGCTTCGGACAGCTCGCCCCCGCTGCCGCTGACCAGGGTGATCGGGATGCCCTCGCGTACGGCGAGGGCCGCGGCCAGGGTGAGGCAGGCGACGCCGCCGTCGGTGGGGGTCTTCGCGATCACGGCGTTGCCGGCGAGGGCCTGCACCAGCATCGCGTGGACCAGGACCGACATCGGGTAGTTCCAGCTCGCGATGTTGGACACCGGGCCGGGCAGCGGGGTGCGTCCGTCCAGCATCGTGTCGATGGTGTCGACGTACCAGCGCACACCGTCGATGGCCCGGTCCACGTCCGCCCGGGCGAGGCGCCAGGGCTTTCCTATCTCCCAGACGAGGAGGAGGGCGAGCAGGTCGCGGTGTTCGGTCAGGGCGTCGAGGGCGGCGCCCACCCGGGCCCGGCGTTCGGGGAGCGGGACGTGGCGCCATGCGCGGTGCTGGTCGAGCGAGGCTCGTACGGCCTGCGCGGCGGCCGGGCCGTCGAGTCGGGGCGGGCCCGCGATGGGGGTGGCGTCGACGGGGCTGATGGCCGGGAGGACGCGGCCGTCGGCGTGCCACCGGCCCGCCCAGAGGTTCAGGACACGGTCGTCCCGGAAGGCCTCCGGCGCGGCGGCCCGGCTGCGCCGCCAGGCGTCGGACCAGGCGGTGCCGGGCTTGAGGGTCGGGCGGGCGCTCAGACCGGTGGGGCTGGGGGTGGGACCGGGTGCCATGAGGGACTCCGCTCTCGGTGCGACGGCTGTCGGGGCGGGGGTGCGATGGCTTGTGTTACCGGACGGTAGCGAGGCGGGGCGGGGTTGGGTACGCACACGGCGTGAAGGTGAGTGACGTCACGTGATGGGGCGCGGCGAGGGGCCAGCGCCCGCGGCGAGGCCTGTTCCCCGCCTCATCCCACCCCGCCCCCCCTTACCCCTCCCCCTCCCCTTCCCCCTCCCCTTCCCCTTCCCCCTCCCCTTCCCCTTCCCCTTCCCCTTCCGAAGGACGGTTCTTTCGACGCCAAGGGGTCGCCCGTGGGCGGCAGTTCCGCATCCGGTGAACCGCGGCACGCGGCGGGTGTCGGGTACCGCAAAGTGACGGACGGCAAGGGGCGCGGGTACCGCTTCGGCGAGAGCGGCCGCGATCTGCTCGGCCACAGCAGCACGTAGATGGTGGACCCGCCATGGGGCCCGGCGCGGCCCGTGCGGTCAGGTGCGGCCCAGTGCGGTCAGGTGCGGTCGGATCGCTCGTGGACGGTGGTGCGCGTGTGCTCGGCGTGGGCGCGCATGACCTCCACGGCCCGCCCTTCGTCACGCGCCGAGATCGCGGCAACCAGCTCCCGGTGCTCGATCCAGGACTGCTTCCCGCGTCGGCCGACGACCGGCGCGCAGTACCACCGCACCCGCCGGTCGACCTGGCCCGCCAGCTCGGCGAGCACCACGTTTCCTGCCAGCTCCATGACCTTGGCACGGAACGCGGCGTCGGCCGCCGCCGCGAGGTCCACGTCGTCGTCCGCGACGGCCTGCTCGCCCTGGGCGCACAGCCTCTCCAGGGCGGCGATCCCAGCCGAACCGGAGTTGGCCGCAGCAAGCCGGGCCGCCTCGGCCTCCAGGAGGCTGCACACCGAGAGCAGCTGGTCGGCCTCCTCCTCGGTGGGCTCGTGCACGAACGCGCCCTGCGCGGGACGCAGATCGACCCAGCCATCGGTGCTGAGTCGCTGGAGCGCCTCGCGCACCGGCTGCCGGGAGACCCCGAGCCGGCCGGCGAGCTCACTCTCGACCAGGTGCTGGCCGGGGCGCAGGGTTCGGGTGGCGATCAGTTCGAGGAGGGCGTCGTGGACGCGCTCGCGCAGCGGCCCCGGGCCGCTCCAGCTTGGGCACGGTCCCCTGCGGCAGTCCTGCGGACGACATCGCTTCCCCCTCTGGCACCACGGGTGTAGAGCCGGTCGAGCGAATTGAATATCGTCCACCTTCTACCGACGCAATCCCGCAGCACACGCTCGACCGGATTCGGTTGCACAGGTTCGTGGTTCCTTCTTCGAGTGCCGATGACTGTCGACCGGTCCCGCGGACCTGTCCAACGCCATGCCCCTGCGGCGGAACTCGGCAGACCCGCCGGACGTCCTTCGGAGCATGTCTTCCACTCTGATTCTCGGCATCGATCCGCACTCCGTGCCCGGCATGGACGGTGACGGAGTGCGCGCCGCCCTCGACAGGGAACTGGCCCGGTTCGCCGAGCACGGCATCGAGGCGTCCATGACGCTGATCACGCTGGACGAAACGGCCGAGTCCACGGTGGTGGCGGCGCTCACCGAGCGCGCCTGGGACGTTGTCGTCATCGGCGGCGGCATCCGCAAGCCCGAGCCTCTGCTCGTCTTCTTCGAGTTGGTGGTGAACCTGGTCCGCCGGCACGCTCCGGGGGCCGCGATCGCATTCAACACCAGCGGGGGCGACAGCGTAGAGGCTGCCCGGCGCCGGCTCTGACGGGCGGACGCGGTGGTTGCCCTTCCCCGCACGGGGGCCGTCGCGAGGGCGTTGTCAGTGGCCCGTGCGACAGTGGGCCACATGCTCGCGATCACGGTGGACACGGAGAACGGCCGACGGCACAACGGGGTCACGGCCGGTCAACTGGCCGCTCTGGTGCGCCGGATAGGGGCGGACGGCGACAGGTTCCTGGTGCTCCAGCGGATACCGGACCTGCCGGACGTGTTCCTGCAGGTGTGGCACGAGAGCGAGGAAATGGGTGCGGGCGAGGGTGTGGGTGCGGGTACGGATGCAGGTGCGGGCGAGGGCTTGAGCGAAGGCTCGGGCTCCAACTCCAGCCCCGGCTCGGGCTCGGGCTCCAGCCCCGGCTCGGGCTCGGGCTCGGGCTCCAGCCCCGGCTCGGGCTCGGGCTCCAGCCCCGGCTCGGGCTCCGGCTCCGGCCCCGGCCCCGGCCCCGGCCCCGGCCCCGGCCCCGGCGGCTACATGCTGGAGTACCGCGACGGCGCGTACGACCGGCACTTCCGGGCGACGCTCGGCTCGCCGGACCCGGTGATCGCCGCCATGACGGCTTGGGCGCGCGCCGACGAGACCTGGAAGGCAGAGCTCCAGTGGGAGCGGCTGGAGTTCGAACCCCCGGCGCCCGTACCCGAGTTGGACCTCACGGACGAGGACCGGGGACTGCTCGAAGCACGCGTCCGTGAGGTGATCGCGGGCGGCTATGCGACACGGGCGGAGCTCGCGGAGCTGGCCGAGGACTATCTCGTGTCGGGCGGAGTCCACCCCATTTCACTCGCACAGGCCCGGCAATTGGTGGACCGCATATGGCTGGAGCGCGTGGCCGAACAGGCCACCTGGCAGGGCGAGACCGATCCCGAGCGGCTCACCCGGGCCTTCACCGCGCTGGAGGCGGCGGGCATCACGGCCCGGGAGAACTTCAGCTGCTGCCGTTCCTGCGGCCAGTCGGAGATCGGCGCGGCAGGATCGCCGGAGGCTCGCGGCTTCGTGTACTTCCACTCCCAGAGCACGGATGCGGCCGCCTCGGGCCACGGACTGACCCTGCACTACGGCGGGTTCGACGGCCTGCCGGGGACCACCGCGTCCGTGGGCCGCGAGGTGGTGGCCGCACTGGAGCGTTCCGGCCTGCCAGTGGAGTGGAACGGCGATCCCGGACGCGCCCTCGACATCACACGGCTCGACTGGCGCAAGCGCCTAACCGGTTGAGTGCAGCCGGGCGGCCGGGAGCTTCGACCGGTCTGTCCGACCGTTCGCTGGGCAGCCGGGGCCGATCGGCTAGCCCGAGGGTTCACGCGGGTTGGCACAGGGCGTGGTCGATGAGGTCGCGCACCGCGGCTTCCTGTCGGGCCGAGGTCCCCGGATCGGCCGACCGGCTGTGCGCGGCGACGGTGATCGTCCGTCGCCCGTCCATGGTGGTCGCCGCCTGGACGTCGTAGCCGAAACCGTTGCCTCCGTGGCCGAGGTAACCCCCGCCACAGGAAAGGGGGTTGAAGAAGAGCCCGAGGCCGTCCCGGGTTCCCTTCGGGTGGCCGCTGTCGTCCGGCATCGCCACCGTGGTGCGCATGGCGGCGAGTTCGGCCGGTTTCAACAGCCGGCCGCTCGCCAACGCGGCGAAGAAGCGGTTGAGATCGCGGGCCGTGCCGGTCATGGAGCCGTCGGCCCCGCTGTCGAAGGGCCGGTAGGGGATCGTGGTGTCGACCATCGGACCGTTCACGGTGAACTGCTGGTAGTTGGCCGCGTGCGGATACGGGAGAAGGGGATCGGTGCCGGGGGTGTCGGTGCCCCGCAGGCCGAGCGGGCGCAGGATGCGGTCGTGGACCTGCTGCTCCCAGGTGCGGCCGGTGACCTTCTCGACGATCATCGCGGCGAGTACGTAATTCGTGTTGGAGTAGGCCCAGCGGGTGCCCGCCGGAAAGGCGGGCGCGTGACGCATGGCCAGGCGCACCAGGTCCTCGGGCCGATAGGTACGCCACCGGTTGGCGAAGTAGGCCCGCGCGGTGGGTTCCGGCAGGACATCGGAGACGTATTCGGGCAGGCCACTCGTGTGCCGCAGCAGGTCGCGGACGGTGATGGTCCGGCCGTCGTTGCCGGCACCGGACACGACCCCGGGCAACAAGTCCTCCACCCGTTGGCCGAGGGAGATCCGCCGCTCGCCCACGAGTTGGAGCACGACGGTGGCGACGAACGTCTTGGTGGTACTGCCCAGACGCAGATAACCGTCCGCGGGGACCGGGCGGCCGGTGGCCGAATCCCCCACCCCGGAACGGGCGGTGACCGTCCCGCCCGGCGTGTCCAGGCGCACCTCCACCCCGGTGACCCCCGCGTCCCGCACCGCGTCGGCATCGCGCTGCAGGGACCACCCGGGACCGCTCGGGACCGGCGCGGCCGAAGCCGCGACGCAGGGCAGGCAGGACAGGGCCAGGCCGAGCGCCCCGGCCGACAACCACACACGACGAAAGATCATGTCGCGAGCCTAGGAACGGCACGGTCCCCCATCCATCCGGCCTCCTCCCCCTCTTGAAGGGGGGCCACCCGGATGGACACCGCGACGGGGGCCACTGGGATGGACACTGTGTCGTGGAGCCTTGCGGATTCCCCGCCCGACGGTGCGGCGGCGGTCGCCGGCCCGGTCGGGCCCGGACCCCGCGCGGCGCGTCACGGGCAGCGCACGACCTGCCCCGCGTACGACAGGTTGCCGCCGAAGCCGAAGAGGAGGACCGGGTCGCCGGTGGCGATCTCGCCGCGCTCCACCAGCTTGGACAGGGCCATCGGAATGCTGGCCGCCGAGGTGTTGCCGGATTCGACGACATCGCGGGCGATGACCGCGTTGACGGCACCGATCTTGCGTGCGACGGGCTCGATGATCCGCAGGTTGGCCTGGTGGAGCACCACCGCGGCGAGGTCCTCGGGGGTGAGCCCCGCTCGCTCGCACACCTGACGGGCGATGGGCGGCAGTTGGGTGGTGGCCCAGCGGTAGACGGACTGGCCCTCCTGTGCGAACACCGGCGGGGTGCCCTCGATGCGCACCGCGTGCCCCATCTCCGGCACCGAACCCCACAGCACCGGCCCGATCAGCGCTTCCTCGCTCGCCTCGACCACCGCCGCGCCCGCGCCGTCGCCGACCAGGACGCAGGTGCTGCGGTCGGTCCAGTCGGTCACCGCCGTCATCTTGTCCGCACCGATGACGAGGGCCCGCCTGGCGGTTCCGGTCCGCACCAGGCTGTCGGCGGTGGCGAGGGCGTGGGTGAAACCGGCGCAGACCACGTTGAGGTCCAGGACGGCGGGCGAGCCCATGCCGAGACGGGTGGCGACCCGGGCCGCCGTGTTCGGGGAGCGGTCGACGGCGGTGGAGGTGGCGACCAGGACCAGATCGATGTCGGCGGGAGTCAGCCCCGCGGCGGCCAGCGCCTTCGCCCCCGCGTGCGCGGCGAGTTCGTCCACGGGTTCGTCGGGCCCCGCGACGTGCCGGGTGCGGATGCCGACCCGGCTGCTGATCCATTCGTCGCTGGTGTCGACCAGCTCGGCGAGGTCCTCATTGGTGAGCACCTTGGCGGGCTGGTAGTGCCCGACTGCGACTAGACGTGAGCCTCGCATGCCGGTCATGGCGGATCCCCTCGGTACGAGCATTGACTGCTGACATCCGGAGCCATCCAGTCTTCGTGGCTACTGATGGGTACAGGGGCGCGAGATCCCACAGGATTCACTGCCGCACCTTTGGAGCCTTGTGTCAGCGTTTCGCCCGCGAGGCCCCCGCGCGAAGCGCATCGAGCGTCCTGGCCCTTTCGAGGCACAAACTGTAGACAAGTCTCCGCGGAGCGGCGGATCGCGGTGCCGCACACGTCCGCGCGTACTGCGGCGGCTGCTGCAACCTCCCCCTCCATGTGCAGGACAATGAGATCGTCGAGGTCACCTCGCGCACGACAACCCGGTGACCCACGGCAACCTCTGCATCAAGGGGCGCTTCGGCTTCCAGCACGTGCAGACGCGAGACTGACGAGCCCGACGAGTTTGACGAGAGCGATCGAGGGACTGAGGACATGGGACGGGTCACCGAACGCCGCCGCGTCATCCGCATCCGGGACGGGGTGGTGTCGGCCCGCCCGGACACCCTGGTGGCCGAGGAGCCGCTGGAGATCCGGCTGAACGGGAAGCCGCTCGCGATCACGATGCGTACGCCGGGCGACGACTTCGCGCTCGCGGCCGGGTTCCTGGTGAGCGAAGGGGTGCTCGGCGCCGCGGCCGAGCTCCGGTCCATCGTGTACTGCGCGGGGGCCACGGCGGACGGCCAGAACACCTACAACGTGGTCGACGTGCGGCTCGCGCCGGACGTAGAGGTGCCGGACATCACCCTCGAACGCAATGTGTACACGACGTCCTCGTGCGGCCTGTGCGGCAAGGCCAGCCTGGACGCCGTCCGTACGCAGGCCCGCTTCCCGATCGCCGACACTCCCCCGGTCCGGGTGGCGCCCGAACTGCTCGCGATCCTCCCCGACCGGCTCCGCGCGGCGCAGCGGGTCTTCGACCGGACCGGCGGTCTGCACGCGGCGGCGCTGTTCTCGCCGGAGGGCGAACTGCTCGACGTACGCGAGGACGTGGGCCGCCACAACGCGGTCGACAAACTCGTCGGCCGCGCGCTCCAGGACGACCGGCTCCCGCTGTCGCGCTGCATCCTCCTCGTGTCGGGCCGGGCCTCGTTCGAGCTCGCCCAGAAGGCGGTGATGGCGGGCATACCGGTCCTCGCGGCCGTCTCCGCGCCGTCCTCGCTCGCCGTCGACCTGGCCGTCGAGTCCGGCCTGACACTGGTGGGCTTCCTGCGCGGCAGCTCCATGAACGTGTACGCGGGGGACGAGCGCATCGCCCTGCACTCGGGCGTCTGACCCCGTTCCGAACGAGCGGCCCGGCCGGCGGGGAGCGCTCCCTGCGCCGGCCGGGCCTTCCCCTTGTCCGGGCCGACCGCCCGCGACCGGCCCGCTAGCGCACGCGCCTGCGGGCCTCGGCGGGGGCCGGGATCAGCTGGAGGGCGAGGGTGGCCGGGGGCTCGGCGACTCCGGGGCCGCCCTGTTCGGCCCAGGCCAGGATGTCGTCGGTGGCGTCGTCGTCGAGGACCCAGCCGATCCAGGCCGCGCGGGCCCCGCTCCGCCGGGCCGGGCCGGAGGGCTGGACCACGATCACATTCGCCTGGCCGCACGGGCCGAGACAGTCGGTGGTGCGCACGGCGATCCGTCCACCGGACTCCGCGGCCGCGGCGCGCAGCCGCTCCAGCTGGCGCGCGTGGTCGGTGCCGGGGGTCTTGCGGGCGTCCCCGCAGCAGCAGCCGCGGCAGACGACGAGGGTGCAGGGGCGTGAACCGGCCGCGGATATCGAGAACTTGGGCATGCGCTCAGCCGAACCCGACGGCGGAGGCGGCGACGACCCGGCCGAGGCGGGGGAAGTTCAGGGCGACCGCCGCCCGGTGCTCGTCCTCGGTCAGGGCTGTCATCGCGTCCTCGACGAACAGAAGCTCGTAGCCGTGGTCGCCGGCCGCACGGGCCGTGGACTCGACCCCGAGGTTGGTGGCGATGCCGCCGAACACGAGGGTGGTGACGCCGCGTTCGGCGAGCGTCTCGTGCAGACCGGTCCGGTGGAAGCCGCCGATGGTGCGCTTCACCACGACCAGGTCGCCGTCCTGGGCGAGCCCGGCGACGAGATCGCTGCCGGGCGGCTGCACGGCGACACCGGGCCGCTCCACCCGGACCAGCACCACGGCCGCGCCGGCCGCCCGGAACCGTCCCGCCAACTCCCTTGACACGTCGACCACTTGATCCCCGGAGTGCGGGACGAGCGGAAGCGCCGTGATCCGGTCCATCAGATCGACGAGGACGAGCGCGGTGTGCGCGGGGTCGAGAATGGCGGGCTCGCCTTCGATTGCGGTCATGGCCGCACCGTACCGGCCCCGATGATCTAGACCGGAGACCGGGGACCTGTTCTGGCCATGCGGGCACGGCGCGCGGGGCTCGGGGGGCGCGGGGGCGTCCCGCACCGCGGCGGGTGGCCCGGATGCGGGAGGGGTGAATTCCGTTGCCCCCGGCGCCACTTCGTCACACTCTCCCGGCACCGTCGTCGCCCGCCGTCGCAGAGGTCCGCTAGCTTCCCGTCCGTACGCCCGGAGTGCGGCCCTGCCCGTCGGAAGCCGTGTCCGCGCCCGTGTCCGTGTTCACGTCCGTGTCCACGCCCGCCTGCGCGAGTCGCTCGGGCAGCGGGTCGCGGGCGCGGCGCTTGGCGATCACCGCGCAGACCATCAGCTGCATTTGGTGGAACAGCATCAGCGGCAGCACCGCGAGCGAGGCCTGGGCGCCGAACAGGACGCTGGCCATGGGGAGCCCGGCGGCCAGGCTCTTCTTCGATCCGGCGAACTGGATCGCGATCCGGTCACCCCGGTCGAAGCCGAGCCGCTTCGCCCCGTACCAGGTCAGCGCGAGCATCGCGGCCAGCAGGACGGCCTCCACGACGAGCAGCGCGCCGAGCCTGACGACGCTCACCTGGTGCCAGATGCCGCGCACCATGCCCTCGCTGAACGCGCTGTACACCACCAGCAGGATCGAGCTCCGGTCCACATAGCCGAGCACCTTCTTGTGCCGGACGAGGAACCCGCCGACCCAGCGTCGCAGGAACTGCCCGGCCAGGAAGGGCACGAGCAGTTGCAGCACGATCTTCAGGAGCGAGTCCGCGGAGAGGCCGCCCCCGCTGTTGCCGAGCAGGCCGGCCGCGAGCAGCGGCGTGATCACGATTCCGGCGATGCTGGAGAAGGAGCCCGCGCAGATCGCGGCGGGCACGTTGCCGCGGGCGATCGAGGTGAACGCGATCGACGACTGGATCGTGGACGGCACCAGACAAAGGAAGAGCAGTCCGTTGTAGAGGTCCGGCGTCAGGACGAACGGGACGAGCCCCCGGGCCGCCAGGCCGAGCAGCGGGAACGCCACGAACGTGCAGGCCAGGACGGCGACATGGAGCCGCCAGTGACGTACCCCGTCCAGCGCCTCGCGGGTCGAGAGCCGGGCGCCGTAGAGGAAGAAGAGGAGCGCGACGGCGCCGGTCGAGGCGCCGCTCGCCACGGGGGCCGCAGCCCCGGACGCGGGCAGCAGGGCAGCGAGCCCCACCGTGCCGAGCAGCGCCAGGATGTACGGGTCGACCGGCAGCCAGGACGGCAGCTTCGGGGTGCGGCGGCTCATGTGCTCCACTTACGTGCTCGGGGTGTCTGCGTGCTTGCGATGCCTGCGGGCTCGCGTGTTCTGGACGCTTGCGTGTTCTGGACGCTTGCGTGCTCGCGATGCCTGCGTGCTTGCGTGTTCTGCATGTCTGCGTACTTGCGATGCCTGCGTGCTTGCGATGCCTGCGTGCTCTGGATGTCGGCGTGCTCGGAATATGTGGTCGGGATACGTGTGGGCGGATCATGTAGGGGCGGGTCATATGTGGGCGCGCTACGCGTACGCGGGCTCGCGATGCTCGCGCCATGGCGATGCACCACACCGTGAGCGCGCCACGGCGTACGAGCCCGGATCGTGCCCTTTCGATGGTCCTCCCCTCCTCTCCGATCGGGAATCCCGCACACCACTCTCACTGTCATCACGTTCGGCGATGGGCAGCGTTAGCGTGGGGGCATGTACGACGCCTCTCAGCTACGGACGTTCCTCGCCGTCGCGCAGACCCTGAACTTCACGCAGGCCGCGCGGCGGCTCGGGCTGCGGCAGTCGACGGTGAGCCAGCACGTGCGGCGTCTGGAGGACGCGGCCGGGCGGCTCCTGTTCAGCCGGGACACCCACAGCGTGCGGCTGACGGAGGACGGCGAGGCGATGCTGGGCTTCGCCCGGACGATCCTGGCCGCGCACGAGCGGGCCGCCAACTACTTCACCGGGACGCGGCTGCGCGGCCGGCTGCGGTTCGGCGCCTCCGAGGACTTCGTTCTGACCCGGCTGCCGGAGATCCTCCAGTCCTTCCGCCGCGACCACCCCGAGGTCGACCTGGAGCTGACGGTCGAGCTGTCCGGCACCCTGCACCGGCGGCTCGAAGCGGGCCGCCTCGACCTGGTGCTCGCCAAGCGGCGGGACGGCGACAGCCACGGAGAGCTGGTGTGGACGGACGAGCTCTGCTGGATCGGGGCACCGGGGCTGCGCCTGGACGCGGAGCGCCCCGTGCCTCTGATCCTGTTTCCGCCGCCCGGCATCACCCGGGCCCGGGCGCTCGAAGTCCTGGAGGAACACGGGCGTTCCTGGCGCATCGCCTGTACGAGCGGCAGCCTGAGCGGCCTGATCGCCGCGGCCCGGGCCGGTCTCGGCGTGATGGCCCACACCCGTGGCTTGATCCCGCCCGGTCTCGACCCGCTGCCCGCCCGGGCGGGCCTTCCGGACCTCGGCGGCGTCGACTTCGTCCTGCTGCACAATCGAAAGGGCTCGGCCGCGCAGGAGGCCGCGGGCGCGCTGGCCTCGGCGATCCTGGCAGGTGGCGACCGGCTGCACCGGGGGCGCGGGACCGGCTGACCGCCGGCCCGTTCCGCACGGTCCCGGCACCGGACACGGAACGCGGTCCGGACCAGACGCGGTGCAGCCGTGGGCCGAGGGTGACCGGAGCGTACAGATTCCGTGGAGATTGCCTTGCGCAGAGCCTGCCTTTGAGTCAGCTGAGCGCCCGAGCAGTCCCCATGTGGGCCTGTTTCGGCCGCTGACCTGTGAAGACGTCGTACGTCTCGACTTCCAGAAGACCCCTGCCACTGGACTTGCCCGTGGGGTACGGTCACCGCGCTGTGCGGAGCGCCACCGGGAGTGGCCACCCCGGAGGGAGGCAGGTCATTGCGCGAGTTCACGGTCCCACCCATGGACACGGCGCCTCAGGTCGGCGGGCTGGCGGACGCCGTCTTCGACCATGCCCTGGACGACCCGCGGCGCGTCGCCCTCTGCCGGAAGGACGGCGCGGGGCACTGGCAGGACGTGACCTCGGCGCAGTTCCGGGACCAGGTGTTCGCCCTGGCCAAGGGGCTGATCGCGGATGGAGTGCGATTCGGGGACCGGGTCGCGATCATGGCTCGCACCCGGTACGAGTGGACGCTCTTCGACTTCGCCCTGTGGACGATCGGCGCCCAGTCCGTCCCGATCTACCCGACGTCCTCCGCCGAGCAGGTCTTCTGGATGCTGCACGACTCCGAGGCCACGGCATGTTTGGTGGAACACGAGGACCACTCGATGACCATCGGTTCGGTCGTCGACCGCCTCCCCCATCTGAAACGGCTGTGGCAGCTGGACACCGGGGCGCTGGAAGGGCTGCTCGGGCTGGGCGGTTCCATCGACGACGAAGTGGTGCACCGCCACCGGCGGGCCGTGACACCGGAG
Source organism: Streptomyces xanthochromogenes (assembly GCF_014650455.1). GTDB lineage: Bacteria > Actinomycetota > Actinomycetes > Streptomycetales > Streptomycetaceae > Streptomyces > Streptomyces xanthochromogenes. Next base: position 268,888 of record NZ_BMUZ01000006.1, read on the forward strand.
TCGGTGGCGACCGTCATCTACACCTCGGGCACCACAGGCCGCCCCAAAGGGTGTGTGATCACCCACGCCAACTTCATGTTCGAGACGGACATGCTGATTTCCCGCTGGGAGCCGGTGTTCCACTCACGGCCGGGCGACGAGGCGTCCACCCTCCTCTTCCTGCCGCTGGCCCATGTGTTCGGGCGGATGGTGGAGGTCGCGGCGATCCGGGGCCGGGTGAAGCTGGGCCACCAGCCGGCCCTCTCCGCCTCCGCGCTGCTGCCCGACCTCCGGTCGTTCCGGCCGACCTTCATCCTCGCGGTCCCGTACATCTTCGAAAAGGTCTTCAACGCGGCTCGCCGCAGAGCCGAGGCCGAGGGGAAGACCGGTCCGTTCGACAAGGCCGTGGACATCGCGGTCAAGTACGCGGAGGCCGTGGAACAGAAGGCCTTCGGCGTCGGCCCCGGCCCCTCGGCGGCGCTGCGCATGCAGCACCAGTTCTTCGAGAAAACGGTGTACGGGAAGGTCCGCGAGGCGATGGGCGGACGGGTGCGGCACGCCATGTCGGGCGGCTCCAGCATGGGGCGTCGGCTCGGCCTCTTCTTCGAGGGTGCCGGTGTCACCGTCTACGAGGGCTACGGCCTGACCGAGTCGACGGCCGCCGCGACGGCCAATCCCCCGGAGCGCACCCGGTACGGCACGGTCGGACAGCCCATCCCGGGCACCACGGTCCACATCGCGGACGACGGAGAGGTGTGGGTCCACGGCGGGCAGATCTTCTCCGGCTACCTCAACGAGCCGAAGGCCACCGAGGCGGTACTGAGGGACGGCTGGCTGTCGACCGGGGACATCGGCATGCTGGACGAGGACGGCTACCTCACCATCACCGGGCGCAAGAAGGAGATCCTGGTGACCTCGGGCGGCAAGAGCGTGTCGCCGGTCGCCCTGGAGGAACGGGTGCGGGCGCATCCCCTGGTCGCCCAGTGCATCGTGGTCGGCAACGACCGCCCGTACATCGCGGCGCTGGTCACCCTCGACCAAGAGGGCATCGACCACTGGCTCGCCATGCGCGGCAAGCCGCCGCTCACTCCGTCCGAACTGGTCCGTGACCCCGATCTGGAGACCGAGGTGCGGCGCGCTGTGGTCGCCGCCAACACCCTGGTCTCGCAGGCGGAGTCGATCCGTACGTTCCGCATACTGGCCCACCAGTTCACCGAGGAACACGGCCTGCTCACCCCCTCCCTGAAGCTGAAACGCCGGGCGATCGAGGAGGCGTACGAGGTCGAGGTGGACGCGCTGTATCGGTGAGGTGTCGGGGCGGAGCCACGACACGGCCGAAGCGACCCGACCCCAACTCGCCCTGCCAGCAGGGGACTTGGGCTAGCCGTCCAGGAGGTCGTCGAGTTCGGCCTCGAAGAGCCGGGCGGGATCGAAGCCCATTCCGCTGAAGTGGCCCGCGGCCTCCAGGGACAGGACGCCGTGCAACCGGGTCCAGAACGTCACCGCCTTGTGGAGTGCGGCGGGCGGCGCGGGGTGGCCCTCGGCCCACTGCCGGTGCTCGACGATGTGGGCCGCGAACGGCGCCGGTTCGCGCCGCGGGGGCAGCGCCATGCAGGCGTCCAGGAGCATGCGCATGATCTCGTCGGCGATGAGGGTGGTGTCAGCGGGCGCGTGGTAGCCCGGCACAGGCGTGCCGTAGACGAGGAAGTAGCGGTTGGGGTCCTCAAGGGCCCAGCCGCGCAGGGCGTGCGCGAGCTCGGCGAGGTCGGCGGTGCGGGATGTCCCGGGCGCCGCCTTCCCCGTGGCCGACGGCTCGACGCCGGCCGCCTTCCCGGAGACTGACGGCTCGGCGCCGGCCGCCTTCCCGGAGCCCGACGGCTCGGCGCCGGGGCTCGCCGAGCCGGACTCCGCGGCCACCGCGTGCAGGGTGTCGGCCAGGCTGCGGTAGGCGTCCCGGACCAGCTCGGTGATCAACTCGTCACGTCCGGAGAAGTAGCGGTAGAGCGCCGGACCGCTGAGCCCCATCTGCTTCGCGATCGCGTTCAGCGACAGCCCGGAGGCGCCCGCCGTACCGATCTGCTCCCACGCGTGCTGCTTGATCTCCGCGCGCACCTGCGCCCGGTACCGCTCTCGCGGGGTCCCCGCACCGTCCGCTTCCGCCATGACCAGCCACCTCTCCACATCCTCACGACCACAGTCGCAAGACTTGGTTAGAGGCTATCACCAAGGTTATTGACGCACTCATCTCGGGAGTGTTAGAACTTATAACGAAGACGACAGCACATAACTAATTCGTCTCGACCGGCGCACAGCACACAACCAGCGCCGAGCGTGGCGGAACAGCGGTGTGGAACAGCGGTGTGGAACAGACAGTGACGGCAGGCCGGACGTCGACCCGTGCATGCGTGCATGCGTGCGTGGGAGTGGGTCCGGTCCCGGTCTCGGTCCTGGTTCCTGGGACAGACAGTGGAGGACATCGTGGAGACCGTGGGCAGCAGCAAGACCCAGGACGGCGTCAAGGCATCGGAGGACGACAAGGTGCTGGGCGGCCCGGGGCCGGAGACCGAAGGACTCGTCGAGGTCGTGCTTCCGGGCAAGGTCGAGCCCGAGGGGCTCCAGATCCGGCACGGCGCCGTCCCCGTCGCGGGCCGGGGCCAGGTGGTGATCCGCATGGAGGCGACCGGCGTCTCCTTCGCCGAGCAGCAGATGCGCCGCGGGCGGTATTACGACCAGCCCCCGTTCCCGTTCGTGCCGGGCTACGACGTGGTGGGCACGGTGGTGGCGACCGGCGAGGGCGTCGACGCAGCCCTCACCGGCAGCCGGGTCGCCGTGCTGCTCAAAGTAGGCGGCTGGGCGAGTCACGTACGCGTCGACGCGGCTGATGTGGTGCGGGTACCCGAGGGCGTCGCGGCGGCGGAGGCGGAGACCCTCGTCGTCAACGGCATCACCGCCTGGCAGATGCTGCACCGCAAGGCCCGCGTCCGGGTGGGGAAGACCGTGGTGGTGCACGGCGCCAACGGGGGCGTCGGATCGGTCCTGGTCCAGCTCGCCCTCGCCTCGGGCGCACGGGTGATCGGCACGGCCTCCGCCCGTCACCACGACGCGCTGCGGGAACGGGGAGTCGAACCCGTCGACTACCGCGACGACGACGTCGCCGCACGCATCCGCAGCCTCGCCCCCGACGGTGTGCACGCCGTGTTCGACCACGTCGGCGGTCGCGGCATCGTCGACTCCTGGCGCCTCCTCGCCCCCGGCGGCACCCTCGTCTCCTACGGCAGCGCGTCCACCCGTGACGACTCCGGCTCCAAGCAGTGGCCGGTACTCAAGCTGCTCGGCCGGGTGTGGCTGTGGAACAGCCTGCCCAACGGGCGCCACGCCTACTTCTTCAACGTCTGGGCCGGTCGGGCCCTGGCCAAGGGCCGCTTCCGGACCCGGCTGCGCAACGACCTGACCGAGGTGTTCGCGGCTCTCCAACGCGGTGACATCACCGCCCAGATCGCCGCCCAACTCCCGCTCGGCCGCGCCGCCGAGGCGCTGCGACTTGCCGAGTCCGGCACGGTCACGGGCAAGGTCGTCCTGACGCCGTAGCCGGAGTGCCGTAGCCGGCGAGGTGTCGCACCCCCGCCGACTACGGCAGAACCTCAACCCCCGTACTGGGCAACGATTTTGGTGAAGGCGTACGGAGACTGGCTGACGCCGCTGCACGAACTTCCGGCATCCCCGCCCGAGCCGCACTGGCGGTCCCGGTTGACCGCCCAGAAGGTGAAGCGCGCCATGTGGTGCTGCTTGGCGTAGCCGAGAATGGTCTGGAAGTCGCCCGTGGTGACCGTCTCGTCGGCCTCGTCGGTCTTGCCGTTCATGGAGGAGACGCCGATGTGCCGGTAGGCGGCGTCGTCGCTGTAGCCGTAGGCGCTCTTCACCGCCGCCTTGAGGCCTTCGAGAGCGCTCACAGTGGTCGAGCCCATGCTGCCGCTGTGGCCCTGGAAGTCGAAGGGCATGATCGTCCAGCCGTCATTGGCGAGGCCCGCGGCAGCCCCCTTCTTGATGAGGTCCTTGCCGTTGCTGTCGGGCCCGCTCGTGGTGGTCCCCATGGTCACGTATGTGACGATTCCCGGGTTGTTCGTCTTGACGATCTTGAGCGCGCTCACCACCCGCTGCCGCACAGTGGCGTTGGAGAACTCGGTGTCCTCGATGTCGATGTCCAGCGCCTTGAGGTGGTACGCGTCGATCACCTTCTGGTACGCGCCCGCGAGCGCGGAGGCGCTGGAACACTTCTCGCCCAGCTTGTTGCCGCTCCAGCCGCCGACGGAGACGACCACGTCGCCGCCCGCCCCGCGAATGGATTTGATCGCGCTCTCATCCGAGCCGCCGGTCAGGGCGCGCGAGCCGTCCCACTTCGGGTTGCAGCCGCCGTCGGACAGGATGAACGCCAGCGTGAACCACTTGACGCCGGTCGCCGCCATCACATCGGTCGGCTTCTGCGGGTCGCCCCAGCCGAGGTATTCGTACGGGGCGACCGCCATCGTGCCGGCCGCGACGGGGGCAACTCCCCTGGCGGGAGCGGCACTTCCGGCAGGGGGAGCGTCGGCCGCGTCGGCCTGGGGGGCCGTGGCGAGCAGCGGCAGCAGCAGGCAGCCGAGTGCGGCCAGGGCAGGGACGAGTCGGCGCGGGGGTACGGCAGCGTTCATGAGGGGGGGTTCCTTCCACGCGAGTTGAGCGTGCGGGATCAGAGACGTCGTTCACATAAGTGATCGACGTTCAGACATCTGCCATAGAGTTGCGCCTTGTCGGGCCACGGTCAATGGTTTGGACCAAGAAGGCGGGCCCCCTTGTCGCCCGACCGCGGCGGGCGACAAGGGGGCCCGGACGACAGGCCAGGAGCGGCACGCCCGGCATGACGGGCGACGAGCGGCCGCGAGGCGAGAGCGGCGCGGAGTAGGAGATGGCAGCGACATGCAGCCGACTCCGAGCCGCAGGGCATGGCGACGCGCAGCCGCAGGTCAAAACGGCGTCGGCCCGCAGGTCGAGGCGGCGGGGAGTCCCTGACGGGAGCCGTGGGGAGCTCCGGATGGGAGCGGTGGGGGGCCGCGATGGGGGCGACGGAAAGCCGCGGCTCGGCCGCACCACGCGGCTCGAATCGGACGGCGCGTCGGGAATGCGACGCTCCGCTCGTTCGTTGTCGAGGAGAGTACCAACCGACGACGTAAGGATCGACCGCTCGTGAGCAAGGTCCCCTCCATCACCCTCAACAACGGCGTCGAGATGCCGCAGCTCGGTTTCGGCGTCTGGCAGGTGCCGGACGACGAAGCCGCGAAGGCGGTCGCCACGGCCATCGAGTCCGGGTACCGGAGCATCGACACCGCCGCGATCTACGAGAACGAGACGGGCACCGGCAAGGCCGTCGCCTCCTCCGGGGTAGCCCGTGAGGAGCTCTTCATCACGACGAAGCTCTGGAACTCGGAGCAGGGGTACGAGTCGACCCTGCGCGCCTTCGACGCCTCGCTCGACAAGCTGGGCCTCGACTACGTCGACCTGTACCTGATCCACTGGCCGGTGCCGGCGAAGGACGCGTACGTCGACACGTACAAGGCCTTCGAGAAGATCCTCGCGGACGGCCGCGCCCGCTCCATCGGCGTCTCCAACTTCCAGCCGGAGCACCTGGACCGGCTGCTCGGCGAGACCTCGGTGGTCCCCGCCGTCAACCAGATCGAGCTCCACCCCCAGCTCGCGCAGGCGGAGTCCCGAGCCCTGCACGCCAAGCACTCCATCGCGACCGAGGCCTGGTCGCCGCTCGGTCAGGGCCGTGGCCTCCTGGAGGTTCCGACCGTGGTCGCGATCGCCCGGAAGCACGACCGCACCCCCGCCCAGGTCGTGCTGCGCTGGCACCTCCAGATCGGCAACGTCGTAATCCCGAAGTCCGTGACGCCGTCGCGCATCAAGGAGAACATCGACGTCTTCGGCTTCGAGCTCGACGCGGACGACCTGGCGGCGCTGGCCGCGCTCGACGAGGGCAAGCGTCTGGGGCCCAACCCGGCCGAGTTCAACCTCGGCGCCTGAGCATCTGCTCCTGGCACCTGCCCCGGCCCCTGCCTTCGAGCAGGCGCCCAGCACACCCGCGCTGACCAGCGCGGCAAAGAAGGGGCGTCGCCCGACTCCGGTCGCGCGGCGCCCCTTTTGCCACTTTCCAGGCCGGTTCTTCATCAGCTGCCAACCCGGCCCTTTTGTCGGTTTCCGACTTTGGTTGGTCAGCTCCCAACCAAGAATGTTCATTCAAGTGCACCATCCAGGCAAAGCGTTCGACATCAAGCGCTAAATGCTCTTGTCCTGCCCATGACCTTCCCGATGGGATCGCGAAGACCGCCCCGCGCGGCTTCACCCCCACTCAGGGAGCTTTCATGCGCATAGCCCGCCCCCGGACTCGTACCGCAGCAGCGACAGTCGGGGCCACCGCCCTTGCCGCCGCCGCGGTGATAGCCACCCCGCTGTCCGGGTCCGCCACCGCCGCGCCTGCCGTCCCGCAGGTAAAGCCCGTTCCGGCCATCGCCGGGCACCTGCTCGCCCACTCGACCAGCGGCCCGCTCAGCACCGAGCAGTGCCAGGCCAAGTGGAAGATCGCCTGCTACGGCCCCCTGCAGTACCGCCAGGCGTACAACCTGAACCCGCTCTACAAGGCGGGCATCACCGGCAAGGGCCGGACGATCGTGATCGTGGACTCCTTCGGCTCGCCGACGATCCAGCACGACCTGGACGTGTACAGCAAGGCGTACGGCATTCCCAGCGGCAAGGTCGACGTGGTCAAGTGGGGCAACGTTCCCAAGTGGGACCCGAAGAACAAGGACATGACCGGCTGGGCCGGTGAGTCCACCCTCGACGTCGAGATGGCGCACGCCGTGGCCCCGGAGGCGAAGATCGTCCTGGTGGAGACCGCCGTCGCGGAGACCGAGGGCGTCACCGGTCTGCCCGAGATGATGGACGCGGAGAAGCACCTCATCGACCGCGGCATCGGCGACGTCATCACGCAGAGCTTCGGCGCCACGGAGAACACGTTCCCCGGCTTCGACAAGGGCGACTTCTCCAGCATCAGGAAGTTGCGGTACGCGTTCAAGGACGCGGCCGACCACGGGGTGACCGTGCTCGCCTCCTCGGGTGACGGCGGCGCCACCGACAACACCGCGGACGGCAGCGGCTACTACAAGGAGCGCGTCAACTCCTGGCCCTCCTCCGACCCGCTGGTCACCTCCATCGGCGGCACCCAGCTGCACCTCGACGACAAGGGCAACCGCCTCAGCCCCGAGAGCGTGTACAACGACAACGGCTCGGGCGGCGGCGGTCAGTCGCACGTCTTCGAGCGACCCTCCTACCAGAACGGCGTACGGGCGGCCGTCGGCAACCGGCGCGGCACCCCGGACATCTCGATGTCCGCCGCGGTCAACGGCGGCGCCTGGGTGTACTCCAGCTACGACCCGACCGCCGTGGGCTGGGACGTGTCCGGCGGAACGAGTGAGGCCAGCCCGCTCTTCTCGGGCATCGTGGCCTTGGCCGACCAGGCCGCCGGGCACCGCCTGGGGAACATCAACGACGCGCTGTACTCCCTCTACAAGAACGAGGGGTACAAGCCGGGCTCCGGCCTCGTCGACGTCAAGGACGGCACGAACAACAGCTACGCCGGCGTCACCGGCTACACCGCTGTGAAGGGCTACGACATGGCGACCGGCGTCGGCACCATCGACGCGGCCCGCTTCGTGCCCGCGCTGGCCCGCGAGAGCCGCCACCACCACTGACGGCCCCGTGCCCACGCGCCCCGCAGGTGACGCCGCCGCCCCGACCACTGGGCGGCGGCGTCCTGCGCGTCTGCGAGTGGACCACCCAACTGGCCCTCGGATTATGGTCGTTGATCGCCACCGTCTTGTGTGCGCCGACCTGACACGCTCCCCTGGGAACAACTGTGAAGATCGAGGGAAGAGGCATACGAAGGTGAGTCGGGCGAGCGATGGCCCCAGCCGACGGGCCGTTCTGTTGGGCCTTGCGCTGGCCACACCGGTGGTGGCGGCGGGCTGCGGCGGAAGCACCAACAAGCAGTCCGCGTCGGCATCGACGGCCGGTCCACCGCCGGACTCGGGACGGGACGCCACCATCATGATCATCCGGCACGGCGAGAAGCCCAGCTCCGGCGATCCGGGCTTCGACGAGACCGGGAAGCAGGACAAGAAGTCCCTGACCCGACAGGGTTGGGAGCGCTCTCACGCACTACCTCGACTTTTCGCCCGCACGGCCAACACGGCGGGTTCCGCGGGTTCGGCGGCCGCAGGTTCGGCGAGTTCGGCGGATTCCGCGGGTTCCGCGCGATCGGCCAGCACGGCGGGCTCAGCGGGCCTCCCCCGACCCTCGGCCCTCTACGCCGCGGCGGATCAGGGCCCACACGCCGGCGCCCACCGGATGCGGCAGACCGTGACACCGCTCGGCGCGGCTCTGCATGTCCGGGTGAACACGGAGTTCGCCGAGGGCGAGGAGAAGGAATTGGCCGCCGCCGCTCTCGCGGCTGCCTCCCCGGTGCTCATCTGCTGGGAGCACTCCAAGATCCCGTCGATCGTCGAAGCGCTGGGAGCCGCGCAGGTTGCCGGAGTTCCAGAGGAGTGGCCCGACCGGTTCGATCTGGTGTGGGTGTTCACCCGGCGGGCCGGCACCTGGACGTTTCAGTCGGTCCCCCAGCATCTACTGCCGAGCGACGCCTGAACATCGCCGTTGCCCTGATGGCCGGGGTCGTGACGGGGCAACTCCTGTCGTCAATTCTCCATGCACTGAAGGGAGTTGCCCCAAAGCAGGCCACTCCCTGACGCGCAATGGGCGTCCCGTTCCGTGGGGGGAGGTCGAGCGGCACGGGACGCCCATCACAGGCCGGCCGGGGTCAGCCGATCTGCGCCCCGTACGCCTGGAGCGCGTCCGGAACGGGCTGGAAGAAGGTCTCTCCGCCCGAGGAGCAGTCGCCGCTCCCACCGGAGGTCAGGCCAAGGGCCGTGCCGCCGTCGAAGAGCGAACCGCCGCTGTCGCCGGGTTCGGCGCAGACGGTGGTGTCGATCAGTCCGTCGACCTGGCCCTCCTCATACGTCACGGTGGCGTTGAGGCCGGTGACCTGGCCGCCGTTGACGCCCGTGGTGGAGCCGCTGCGCTGGACCTGCTCGCCGACCGTGGCCTCGCCCGCCCCGCTGATCTGCTGCGACGAACCGTCGTACAGGTCCACGGCGCTCGGGTGATCGATGCCGCTGGTGTAGCGCACCAGGGCGTAGTCATGGCCGGGGAACGTGGAGGCCTGGGTGACACCGATCTCCGAACCGCTCTGCTGGTCCGACCAGCTGGAGACGGCGTTACCGCAGTGCCCCGCGGTCAGGAAGTACGGCTGGCCGCCCACCGTGACGTTGAAGCCGAGCGAGCAACGGGCATTGCTGCCCCAGATCGCGTCGCCGCCCGCGATGAGGGGCTGGAAGCGACCCGCCGCTCTCTTCAGGGTGACCGTGTCACCGAGGCCGCGGACCACCTTGTCGAGCCGGGCGAGCCGGTCACCCGTCACGGTACGGTCGGCCTTGACGACCATGGTGTTGCTGACGGGGTCCATTACCCATGCGGTGCCCGGTATGGAGGCTTGTGCCTTCAACTTCTGCCGTGTCGCGTCGAGTTGTGCCATCGAGTGCCTGACTGCACGAGGCTCGGCACCCGCCGCGCGAACAGCGTCGGCGGTCGCGGCGTCGACCACGTTCACCACGAGTTTCTTGGTCTTGGCATCGTAGTACGAGCCGGCCGTGCCACTTGCGAGAGTGGTGTCGATCCGGTGCGCCAGCCGGCCGGCCGATGCGGCGGTCAGCGGAGCGGCGTTCGGTGCGGGGGCGGCGTCGGCACTCTGCATGGTCAGGGTCGCGCCGAGCGCCAGGGCTCCCGCCGCGGCGGTGGCCGCGCGTCGGCCTGACATCCATCGCTGCTTCAACTCACAACCTCCTGTGGGGGGGGTTGAGCCCGGCCTCGGGTCGTACTCCGGGCCCATGTGCGCGCCGACCCGGGCGCAGCGGCCGGGATCCCCGGCACAAAGCGCGTTCATGTCAACTCGCCGGGTCGAGTATTGCCATCCATTGCTCCGTTGCGCAAGTAATGAACTCGCGCGATACGTAAGGGGGTTGACGCCACTTGAGCGCAAGCAGAGGTGTTACGCGAAGGACTGCGGGCCGTTCGTGAAGGAACCGAAGCCGTTCGTAAGGGGGTTGAAACGCCCCTCCGTCGGGGGTGGCCGCGCCGCCAACGGCTTGCGACAACCGACGACGGCCGCGGTTCAGGCCCCGCAGATCTCCCCTCCATGTCCCGACAGCCGGCCACATGAAATCCACGGCGCGTACGAAGCACCCGGCACACCGGCACATTCGGCACCCGCCCAGGTCCGGAGAGAGCGCTTCCGGCCCGCACTACCTGCGCGAGCGCTTTCAGCGCGCCGCATCAAGCCGCGGCGAAGAGAGCGCTTCCGGCGCACGCGAGGTGTGAGAGCGCTCCCAACCGCGCGGGGCGTGTGAGCGCTTTCTACGCACGCCAGGTGTGAGAGCGCTCCGAACCGCGCCGCGTGTGTGAGCGCTTCCGACAGGCGCAGCGTGTGCGAGCGCTTCCAGCTCACGCGAGGTGTGCGAGCGCTCCCAACCCCGCGGCGTGTACGCGCCCTTCCGACTGGCGCGACGTGAGCGAGCGCTTCCGGCACATCGCACCAGGCCGAGCCCCGGCCCCCGGCCCCCGACGCTCAGCGCTCGGCGCCCGCCGTCACCGGAGATCCCCGCTCCCCCGCACCTCTCTCGCCCGGCGTCCGATGTTCCTGTGGGCTGATGCCGCGTACCCGCTTGAACGCGGCGCTCAGCGCGAAAGCTCCGCTGTATCCGACCTGGTGGGCGACGACGGGCTGCCCGTACCGGAGGTGGAGTGGCTGGCCGAGCTGTTCTCCACGCTGCTCGACGGCCACAATGCGTTCACGGCGGACGGCGTGAAGCGGGTCCTGGGCCGGGAGCCGCGCGACTTCGCCGAGTTCGCCCGGGACGCGGCCGCGGCCGGCGACTGGCAGGGCTGAGACCGCCTCAGCGGGGCGGGGCCGCACAGGGACGGGGCAGGGCCGCACGGGGGTCGGCCCACCCGCGCCTCTGAGAGCGCTCCCTCGCGGCGACGCCCAGGATCATGCCGCGCCGTGTACGGGAGCGATTTCCTCGATCCGGTGCGCCAGTTGGAAGTCCCGCTCGGTGAGCGCGCCGCCCGCCTCATGGGTGTTCACGGTCAGGGCGACCGTGTTGTAGCCGAGGGTGAGGTCGGAGTGGTGGTCGAGTTCCTCCTGGATCTGGGCGACGTGGACGACCATGGCCGTCGCCGCGAAATGCCCCGCCAGCCGGTAGCTGCGGGAGATCCGGTCATGGTTGTCCGACAGCGACCAGCCGGGCAGTTCGCGCAGCCGGTCCTCGATGTCCTTCTGCGACAGCGGCTCAACAGGCATGTCCGGGTACTCCTTACGGGGTGGTGACACGGCGGGGTGGAGTGATGACGGAGGGGCTCCGCATCCGTAGCGTTCCCCCTATGCGTGTACTTGTCACGGGAGGCGCGGGCTTCATCGGCTCGCACATTGTCACAGCCCTTGCCACCCACGGCCATGAGCCGTCCGTCCTGGACCGGGCGGTACGTCCGGGGGACGACGTCCGTGATCCGGCGGTCGTCGCCCGGGCGCTGCGCGGAGTCGACGCGGTGTGCCATCAGGCGGCGATGGTCGGCCTGGGAACGGGGTTCGGCGACGCGGCGGACTATGTGAGCTGCAACGATCTCGGCACCGCGGTGCTTCTGACGGCGATGGCCGACGCGGGGGTGCGCAACCTGGTGCTCGCCGGGTCGATGGTGGTCTACGGCGAGGGCCGCTACGAATGCGCCGAGCACGGCGTCGTACGTCCTGCGCCGCGGCCGGTCGAATGGCTGGATGCCGGCCGGTTCGAGCCTCAATGCCCCTACTGTCAGGCCGAGTTGAGCCCCGGTTTGGTGGCGGAGGACGCCCCGACCGACCCTCGAAATGTGTATGCCACCACCAAGCTGGCTCAGGAGCACCTGGCCGCTGCGTGGGCGCGCGCGACGGGCGGGCGGGCGGTATCGCTGCGCTACCACAATGTGTACGGGCCGGGGATGCCGCGCGATACGCCTTATGCAGGGGTGGCTTCGTTCTTCCGCTCGTCGCTTGCGCGAGCCGAGGCGCCGCGGGTCTTCGAGGACGGCCGCCAGCGCCGGGACTTCGTGCACGTACGTGATGTGGCGGGGGCGAACGTGGTGGCCCTGGAAGCGCTCTCGGGCCGCCCGCCCGGTGCGCTCACCGCGTACAACACGGGCAGCGGAACCCCGCACACCGTGGGCGAGATGGCGCGGGCGCTGGCGTCGGCGCACGGCGGCCCCGAGCCGGTGGTGACGGGCGAATACCGGCTCGGAGACGTACGCCACATCACGGCGGACTCGGCGCGGCTGCGCGGCGAGCTGGGATGGAAGCCTGCGGTGGGCTTCGCGGAGGGCATGGCCGAGTTCGCGGCCGCGGAGGCCTAGACCCGGGCTACTGCCTGGCGGTCGCCACTTCCACCGGGCGGGGCTTGAGCGCGAGGCGGCCCGGCACTGCGGTGGCGACGAGTGCCAGCAAGGCGGCTACCCCCACCACCGTGGCGTAGCCGAGGGGCACGACGGTGGGGGCGGCGCTGCCCGTCATGCCGATGCTGAACGCGGTCAGGACCGCGAGCGAGATTCCCGAGCCGAGCACCGCCGCGATCAACAGGACGGCCAGTGCCTCGGCCCGGAGCATTCTCAGGACCTGCCTGCGGGTCGCGCCGGCGAGCCGCAGCATCGCGAACTCGCGGACGCGTTCCGACACGGACATCGCCAGGGTGTTGACGACGGCGATCGCGGTGAAGGCCAGGACCAGTCCCATCGCGAGGTAGTTGACCTCGGCGTTGCTCTGCTGCTTGTCAGCCTGGATCCCGTCGGCACTCGAACGGGTGAGGACGGAGATGCCGGGGAACTCCCGGACGCTGCTCGCGAGTTCACTGTGCGTAACGGACGGGCCTGACCGGTCCAGAGAAACGAGGACGGCTGAAGCGAGGGGGTTGTCCATGTGGCGTGCGAGAAGGTCGTGCGGGAGGGTTACGTCACCGAAGCCGAGCCCGCGGGCATACACGGCGGCGACGGTGAGCGTGGCCGGGGTGCCGTCACCGAGAGTGAGGCGGAGCCGGCTGCCGGGGTGGAGGCCCAGCCGGTCCGCGGCGAGTTGGCTGACCGCGGCGGAGCGGGCCTCGGTCGCGTTGTCCGTGCTGAAGCGTTCGATGCTGCCGCTTGTGACATCGGGATTCCACGTCCGGGCCAGACCGCCCGGAGTGACGCCCTGGGCCGCGTACTTGTCGAGGCCGACGTGCACCGTGCTGTGGACGATCTCGGTGGCGGCGGCCACACCCGGAAGAGCACGGACCCGGCGCGCCGCTTCGTCCGGCACGCCCGGGCCCTGGGCGGCCAGCACCCAGTCGGCGCGGATGCCGTCGCGGGTCTGGGCGCGGGCGGCATCGCCGAGGGTGGGCTGGACGAAGAGGACGGTGCAGGTCATACCGATCAGCAGGGCGAGCGGCGTGGCCGCCGCGGCCATGCGGGCCGCGTTGCCGCGCAGATTGGCGGTGGCGAGCCGGCCACCGGGGCCACTGACGCCGAGCGGGCCCGAGAGCAGCACCGCCGCGGCCCTGACCACGACCGGCCCGAGCAGGGCGACCGCCACGGAGAGGATCACAACCGACAGGAAGGTGACGGGAGTTGAGGAAGCCTCTGTGCGCAGCGCGCTCAGCACGGCGACGAGGACCACACCCGCGGTGAGGACTACGAGACCCACGATGATCCGGCCCCGGGCCGGATGGCGCTCCACCGATGCCTCGGCCATCGCTTCGGCCGGCCGGATGCGCGAGATACGTCGGGCGGAGATTCGGGACGCTCCCCAGGCGGCGAGCAGGGTCGCCGCTACGGCGGCAGCCATGGGGAAGACACTGACGGCGCGTTCGAGCGTGGCGGGGACGGCGCCCATCTCGACGAATCTGCCGTGCAACCAGGCACCGAGCGGCAGTCCGGCGAGCGAACCGAGCACCCCCGCGACAGCGCCCACGATCAGGGCCTCGCGGCTGATCAGCCGCCGCATCTGGCGCGGCGTGGCGGCGATCGCGCGCAGCAGGGCGAGTTCGCGGTGGCGCTGCTGGATGGACAGTGCGAACGTGCCGACGACGACAAGGAGAGCGACCAGGAGAGCGGTCCCTCCGATGGCGCCGCCCAGGGAGACCAGCTTGACCCGGGCTCCGGCCGCGTCCAGGAACTCGACCGGTCCACGGGCTTCCCCCATGGAAACCTGGGCCGAGCTTCCGGCCAGCGCCTTGCGGAGGGCATCGGCCAACTGGGCTTGGGTGGTGCCGGTTTCGGGCGTGACGCCGATGGCGGCGATCTGGCCGGGGCGGGCGGCGAGGCGGGCTGCTTCGGCGGTGGAGAAGAAGAGGGAGGTTTGCTGGTTCAGTCGGCCGCCCGCGCCGGGAGCGGCGATACCCGTGATGGTGTAGGTACGCGGTGACTGGGTCGACTGCACGGTCAGCCGGGCGCCGAGCCCGATGTGCGCCCGCGTCGCGAGTGCCTGGTCGATGACGAGGTCGGTGGGGGCGACGGGGGCGCGGCCCTGGGTGAGCTTGAAGGGGGTGAGGGACGCGGAGTCCCAGCTGTGTCCGTAGGAGGTGCTCGCGGTGTCGGGCCGCAGTTCGGGCGGCGAGTCCGCCCGGCGCGACGCGTCCACCGTATTCGTGACATTCGCCCCGCGCGCCGTGCTCCTCACCCTCGCCCCGAGCGACGCACCCGACACATTCGACACGCCCGACGCGCCCTCGGTCCTCGCGGTGTCCGCCATCTCCGCCGCACCCGAAGCACTCCGCGGGCTCGACGTGCTGGACGAGCTGGGCGTCTTCGACGGCCCGTTGGGGAGCAAAGCCACTGCCATGAAGGTGAGTTCGGGGGTCGCCGCCTTGACGCCGGGCAGGGCACGGACGGTTTGCAACGTGCTCTCGGGCAGCCACGCGCGTTCGGCCACCGGCTTCGCCTTGTGCTTGACCCTGGTCCTGCCCTTCTTCTTCTCGACCGTGGTTTGGTAGACGTTCTGGTCGGCGGAGATGACGAGCGGCGCGGCGGCGTAGCGCTCGGGGGCGATCCTGCCGCGCAGACCGGTTTCGAGGAGGGTGCCACAGGCGGTGATCAGGGCGGCCGCGCACATCAAGGCGATGAGGGAGCCCAGGAATGCGCCCTTGCGGTGCCGGATGCTCTGCAGGGCGTAACGCAGCATCATGACGCGTCCTCGGGGTTGGGCAGAACAGGGAAGGCCATCAGCCGGGTGTGTACGGTGCGGGCGTCCGGAGGTGTCTGGTCCGGGGAGCGCTTGTAGCGGTTGAGGAGTCCGATGTACTCCTCGAAGAACGCGCCGAGTTCTGCCTCGGTGAGGGTGATCTCGCTGCGCGAGTAGACGAAGTCGTCGGTGGTGGAGGCTCGTTGGAGGCGTTCGAAGAGTTCGACGTCCGCCGCATAGGCGTGGTGGTTGAGCTCGTCCATGACGAGGCGCATCTCGGGGGTCTGCCGGCTGCGTGGCGGAAACCGCCGGTCGGCCGGGACGGCCCGCCACCACCGTTCCCGCCGGGGGCTCTGCCCTTCGGCCTCCTCAACGAATCCGTACCGGGCGAGTTCGCGCAGGTGGTAACTCGTGGCGCCGGTGTTCAGGCGAAGGCTGCGGGCCAGGATGGCCGCGGTTGCGGGGCCGCCGAGGGTGAGATTCTGGAGGATCTGCTGGCGCCGCGGCTGCGCCAGCGCCTTGAGCGCTGCGAGCTCCACGACCTCGGTGGCGCGGGGTGTCTGTGCCATGCGTACACAGTCGTCGGCGCACAGGTTCCTGTGCACTGGAGCGTCCCGGCGTCCTGAGGGTGGGGGTAACCCCCCGCAGGGCTGCCTTGCCCCGGGGCGTGCCGCCTCGGGACAGACCCGATCACAGCGTCGGCGCCGGGGCTGTCCTGCGATGTGCGACAGGGCCCCTGGGGTGTGACCTTCGGCGCGGGACCTGCGTCGGAGGCCGGGCGGATGGCGTTGTCAGCCCCCGGCGGAGGCCGGGCAGATGAGGTTGTCAGCCCCCGGCGGAGGCCGGGCGGATGGGGTTGTCAGCGCCCGGCGGAGGCCGCGGGGAGGGTGAGTTCGAAACGGCAGCCGCCGGCCACGTTGCGTACCTCGGCGCGTCCGGAGTGGGCCTCCACTATGCCGCGGACGATAGCGAGGCCGAGGCCGGCTCCGCCGGGCGGGGTACGCGCCTCGGTACCGCGCCAGCCGGTGTCGAAGACACGCGGCAGGTCGGCGTCGGGAATGCCACCGCAGCCGTCCGTGACGGAGAGGGTGACCGCGCCGTCGCGGTCCTCTGCGGCGACCGCGACGGTGCCGTCTGCCGGGGTGTGCCGGATGGCGTTGACCAGCAGGTTGGCGAGTACCCTGGTCATCTCCTTGCCGTCCACCTCGACGGGCACGGCGTCCACGCGCTCACCCACGAGGCGTACTCTGTGTTCGCGGGCCAATGGGTCCGCACCGGCCAGTGCGTCACCGATCAGGTCGTGGACGGACATGCGGGCGGGGTTGAGCGAGAGTGCTCCGGCGTGGATGCGCGAGAGCTCGAAGAGGTCGCCCACCATGGAGTTGAGGCGTTCGACCTCGGTTCTGATCTGGCGGAAGTAGCGGTCCGGGTCCTTGGCCATGCCGTCTTCCAGGGCCTCGGCCATCGCGCGGAGACCCGCGAGCGGGGTGCGCAGGTCGTGAGAGATCCAGGCAACGAGTTCACGGCGTGAGGTTTCCAGCGCCCGTTCCCGTTCGCGCGACTCGGTCAGTTTGGCACTGGTGGCGGCCAACTCGCGGCTCAGCGCGGCGAGTTCGGCGGTCGCGGGGCCTGCCGGGGCGTCGAAACTGCCACCGTCGCCGAACGAGCGAGTGGCCAGGGCAAGTCGGTGGCTGCTGGCCACGACGCGTCGGCCGAGCAGCAGCGCGGTCACCAGGGAGGCGACCGCGGCCATGGCGACGACCACGGTCACCACGGTCAGGTCGTGGGAGTTCAGGAGCATCGCACGGGCCACGGCCAGCGTGCCGGCCAGCATCGCGAGGACCGCCACGGCCGCGACGACGGCCACGGACGCGGTGAGCGAACGGTGGCGAAGCAGCCGCAGGGCCATCGCCCCGGCGAGACCGGCGGCCGCGGCGCCGAGGAAGGCGTACAGCGCGATGAGGAGGATGTCACCCATGGTCGGCTACCTGACGCAGGCCGATGTCGAGCCCCGCCCGCCTCGGTGCTGCGTCGCCCGGGCGCACGCCGCCCGGCCCCAGCGGCCCCACGCCGACCGGCCCCACGCCGCTCGGTCCAACCCCATTCGGCCCGGCACCGGTCGGCCCGGCACCGGTCAGAGCGGCGTGAGTCGCCACAGCATCAGTCGCCACGGCCGCACCGCGCCCAGCCCCATTCAGCCCGGCCGCGCCAGATCCGGCCCCCCTCAACTCGGCCTCGCCCAGTCCGGCCTCGCCCAGGTCGATGCCACTCCGCCCGGCAGCACCCGCCGACGCATCGACTGTCCCGGCGCCACTCGGCTCAACGCCACTCGTCCCGGTCGAGCTCGCGCTCGCGGCCACCGTCACGTCCGGGGCCACCCCAACGTCCGCGACCACTGCCACGTCCGCGGGCGGCTCCGCGCCCATCCCCGTCGTCGGGTGCGCCGCCGTCTGCGACTCGGCCTCGAAGCGGTAGCCGACTCCCCACACCGTGCGGATCAGGGCCGGCTTGGCCGGGTCGGATTCGATCTTGCCGCGCAGGCGGCGTACGTGGACGGTGACCGTCGACAGGTCGCCGAACTCCCAGCCCCACACCTCGTGCATCAGCCGCTCCCGGGTGATGGCCTCGCCGGGGCGGTCCAGAAGATAGGCCAGCAGGTCGAACTCCCGCAGCGTCAGGGCGAGTTCGCGACCGTCCTTCGCCGCGGTGCGGGCGGCCGGGTCGAGGGTGATGCCGGAGCGGGACACCGGCGGCCCCGGGCGTGCGACAGCGGCGCGGGCCCGGCGCAGAACGGACTCGACCCGCAGGACGAGTTCACGCGGGCTGAAGGGTTTCGTCACATAGTCGTCCGCACCTATCTCCAGACCGAGGATGCGGTCGTCCTCGTCGCCGCGAGCGGTCAGCATGATCACGGGCACCGGAGCCGTCGCGCGCAGGCGGCGGCAGACCTCAAGACCGTCCATGCCCGGCAGCATCAGGTCGAGCACCACCAGGTCCGGGCGGCGCGCGGCAGCCGCGCGCAGGGCGGCGGGGCCGTCGACGGCGAGGTCGACGGCATGGCCCGCGCGTTCCAGGTAGCCGGTGACGACCTCGGCTACGGTCGGATCGTCATCGACGACCAGGATGCGGCTCTCGGTGCTGTGCATGGCATCCACCCTCGCACCGCGCGCAGGCGTCCGTCAGCTCCGGGTGGGCCCCGACCGGGGGACGTCCGCGTTTCGTAAGAACCCGATGTCTGTTTTGCCCGGTTTGAATTCGTACGGTGAGGGCGTGACTGAATCCCCCTCCGCAACCCCCGGGTCGCCGCCTCCCGTTCCCCCTCCGACTCCCCCCTCCGCGCCGCGAGGGTTGGTCGCGGACGTGGTGCTTCCCTGCCTCGACGAGGCCGAGGCACTTCCCTGGGTGCTGGCCCGCATCCCGGACGGCTGGCGAGCCGTCGTGGTCGACAACGGCTCGTCGGACGGTTCGTCCGAAGTGGCCCGCTCGCTCGGCGCGACCGTTGTCCACGAGCCCCGCCGGGGCTTCGGCGCGGCCTGTCACGCCGGGCTGCTCGCCGCCGAGGCCGAGTACGTCTGCTTCTGCGACTGCGACGCCTCCCTCGATCCGGCCGAGCTCGTCCGCTACGTACGGGACGTGGCGTCCGGCACCGCGGATCTGGTGCTCGGCCGACGGCGGCCGCAGGGTCCCGGCGCCTGGCCACCGCACGCACGCGCCGGGAACCTGGCCCTGGCCCGGATGCTGCGGCGGCGCACCGGACTCCGGCTGCACGACCTCGGCCCGCTGCGGGCGGCACGCCGCGAGGCGCTGCTCGGGCTCGGCCTCACCGACCGGCGCAGCGGCTACCCGCTGCAGATGGTGGTCCGCGCGGCGGACGCGGGGTGGCGGGTGGCGGAGTACGACGTGCCCTATCTGCCGCGCACCGGTAAGTCCAAGGTGACCGGAACATGGCGGGGCACCTGGCACGCGGTGCGGGACATGCGCAAGGTGCTGGCCGAGCCCGCGGTGGCCGAGCGCGTTCCGGCAGGCGTGCGATGAGCGGCGCGGCAGACGGGCGGGCCTCGGACACGACGCTGATCGTCCTGGCGAAGGCGCCGGTGCCCGGCCGGGTCAAGACGCGGCTCACTCCGCCGTACACCCCGCAGGAGGCGGCGCGCATCGCCGAGGCCTCGCTCGCCGACACCCTCGACGCGGCGCTCGCCACCCCCGTACGCAGAAGGGTCCTGGTCCTCGACGGCGAGGCGGGGCCGTGGCTTCCGCCGGGCTTCGAGGTCCTGCCGCAGTGCGCGGGAGGTCTGGACGAGCGGATCGCGGCGGCTTTCGCGGCGTGCTCCGGGCCCGCACTGCTGATCGGCATGGACACCCCGCAGGTGAGCCCGGCCCTGCTCGCGCCCGCGCTCGCCGATCCCCGCCCCGGCGAGGCGTGGTTCGGGCCGGCCGAGGACGGCGGGTTCTGGGCGCTCGGCCTGACCGACCCCGACCCCGCCCTGCTGCTCGGGGTGCCGATGTCGGTGGCCGAGACCGGGCGCGTCCAGCGTCAGCGGCTGGTCGACGCCGGGCTCGTGGTGCGCGAGCTGGCGTGGCTGCGGGATGTGGACACCGCCCGGGATGCCCGCCTGGTCGCGGAGCTCGCGCCGCTGGGCCGATTCGCCCGGGCCCTCGATGCGGGCCGCCCGGTGACTACCGGCCCCGAGCCTCACCCGCCGGCGCCGCTCGCGGCCGTGTCCGGCCAGGGCGCGCCTTCGACACCCTGGCCGCACGCATGGTGAGAGCGCTCTCAGCCCCCGCCGCTGCTCCGGCCGCCTGGCATGCCGACCCCTATACCGACGCCCTGCGCTCCGGGCGTGGCCCGCTGTTCCTGCGCAGACCCGACGGCTGGCTGCTGCCGCTCGACGTCGAACGCTGGTGTGCGGAACCGGACTTGGCGGACCGGACGGTGCTGCGGCGCTGCCGGGGCACGGTCCTGGACATCGGCTGCGGGCCCGGCCGCCTGGTGGCCGCGCTCGCCGCCGACGGAGTCGCGGCCCTGGGCGTCGACGTGAGCCCCGAAGCGGTCCGCCGCACCCGCGACTGGGGCGGCAGCGCCCTGTGCCGCTCGGTCTTCGACCGGCTGCCGGGCGAGGGCCGCTGGGACACCGCACTGCTCATGGACGGCAACGTGGGGATCGGCGGCGACCCGGCGAAGCTGCTCGACCGGATCGCTCAACTCGTCGTATCTGACGGCATGTTGATCGTTGAGACGGCTCCGTACGAGATCGACGAGCGACTCCGGGTCCGGGTCTCCGGCGCGCACGGGGCGGTGGGCGGGGACTTCCCCTGGGCACGGCTCGGTACAGCCGCGTTGCTGTCCTGCGCCCGTCCCCTGGGCTGGCGTCCGGCCGGGCGCTGGACCTCGGCGGGCCGCCCGTTCGTGGCCCTTCGGCGCGGTTAGGGGAAGGCGCCGGTACGACGTGCGAAGGGGCGGGGCGGGGATCCACCCCACGGGATTCCCCTCCCGTGGGATTCCCCTCCCGTGGGAGTTCCATCCCGTGGGAGTTCCATCCCGTGAGGGTTTGATCCCGTGGGAGTTCCATCCCGTGGGGGTTTGATCCCGTGGGGGTTTGATCCCGTGGGGGTTTGATCCCGTGGGGGGGTCGATCCCGTGGGGTTCAACCCCGCCCCGCCCCGCGCGTGTTGAGGTCAGCTCACGTTGACCGCCGTGTCGTCGATGACGAACGACGTGGCCAGGCTGCTGTCCTCCACTCCGTTGAACTTGAGGGTCACCGTCTGCCCCGCGTACGAGGAGAGGTCGAAGGACTTCTGTGCGAAGCCGGTGTTCTTGTTGAGGTTGGAGTAGCTCGCCAGGGTGGCCGAACCGGCCGTCACCGTCAGCTTGTCGTAGGCGGTGGTGGTGGTCGTCTCCTTGGTGTCGATGTGCAGGTAGTAGCTGAGGGTGGCGTGGCAGCCGGCCGGGATGGTCACCGTCTGGGACAGCGAGTCGGTGTGGGTGGTGCCGTAACCGTTGAGCCAGGCCTTCCACGAGCCGGAGTGCGCGGCCTCACCGGTGGAGTTGTCGACGACGCCCGAGGTCGCGGACCAGGGTGCGGCGCTGCCGGTCTCGAAGCCCGGGTTGCCGAGCAGCTGGGACGCGGTGCAGCCACCGCCCGACGTGGTGACGTTCCAGGTGAAGGACGTCGAGCCGCTGGCATTGGTGGCGTCCTTGGCGGTCACGGTGACGTTGGAGGAGCCGGCGGTGGTCGGGGTGCCGGAGATGAGTCCGGTGGAGGCGTTGATGGACAGGCCCGCCGGCAGGCCGGTGGCGCTGTAGGTCAGCGACTGGCCGCTGCCGGAGTCGGTCGCGTGGATCTGGAGCGAGACCGCGGTGTTGACCTGCGTCGACTGGTTCCCCGGGTTGGTCACCGTCACGGTGTTGCCGGTGCTGGTGCCGCCGGTGAAGGCCGCCGTGCCGTTCGGGGTGCCGAGACCGGTCGGGCCGTCGTAACCGGCGGCCGCCTTGCACAGGTAGGCCGGGCTGCAGCTGCCGTTGGCGCCGGAGGTGACGTCGTTGAGGGATGAGGTGTGGGCGTACGGGTAGGACGCCGGGTTGGTGTTCGCGGCGGGGGTGCCGGCCAGCGCGTACACGCCGGCGATGATCGGTGAGGAGGCGCTGGTGCCGCCGTACACGTTCCAGCCGGAAGCCTGGTAGCTGTCGTAGACCGCGAGACCGGTGTTGGGGTCGGCGACCGCGGACACGTCGGCGACGGTGCGCTTGGCGCAGCCGGTGTCGCTCTGCCAGGACGGCTTAGGGTCGTACGCGGAGCAGCCGGAGCCCGCGCCCTCCCCGCCGGAGCTGGAGCCCCAGACCGACTCGGACCAGCCGCGGGTGTTGCTGGCACGGCTGAGCGAAGTTCCGCCGACGGAGGTCACGTACTGGGAGGCCGCCGGGTACTCGACGCCGTAGCCGCTGTCACCGGAGGAGACGGTGATGGCAACGCCCGGGTGGTTGAAGTAGGAGGCGTCCGAGCTCGGGTCGGTCGAGTCCTCGCTGCCCCCGTAGCTGTTGGAGACGTACTTGGCGCCCATGGTGACCGCGCGGTTCACGGCAGCACCGAGGTCGTCCATGTTCGCCGACGTCGCCTCGACGAGCAGGATGTGGCACTGCGGGCACACGGCGCTGACCATGTCGACGTCGAGCGAGATCTCACCGGCCCAACCCGAGTCCGCCGTCGGGTAGTTGGTGCCGCCGTTCTGGTCGACCTTCTTGAAGCAGCCGTTCGCGGTGGTGCACGCGGGCAGCCCGTACTGCGAGCGGTAGGTCGCCAGGTCGGACTCGGCGTTCGGGTCGTCCTGCGCGTCCACGATCGCCACGGTCGCACCGGCGCCGGCACTCGACGGCAGGGCGTAGGCGCTCTGGAGGTCGGTGGGGCCGTAGCCGGAGGGAGCCGCGGCCGGCGATATGCCGAGGTGGTGCTGGACGTCGGTACGCGCCAGGGCCAGGCAGGACATCATCCCGGCCTTGGCCTGCTGGGCACACAGCCGTTGGACGTTGGCGGGCTGAGCGCTGCCGCTGTCGGTGGCCGCGGCGACGGACGGGGCGACGGCGATGAGTCCGCCGGTGACCAGGGCCGCCGCGGAGAGCGCGGCGGTGGCGGCCCGGCGGGTGAATCCGGGGAAGCCGAAGGGTCTCTTCGAGTACAAGGAACTGCCCTCCATGGGGGGTTGGTTCGCCGGATCGGGGCGAGCGGCGAGGTGCCGGGAGCTGGACATCCGGGCACATCCGAGTCCATCCGGGTGTCCTGATATCCGGGTCTTGAGCGTTCGGGTGTTCGGCGGAACTGATCCGGCGCGGTCGGCAGTACGTGGTGTTGCGGTGCGGAAGTGCGCGGTACGGCACTCCGTGGTGGTGTGGCCGTACGTGGCGCGTCAAGGGGCGGTACGTGCGCCCGTACGTGGTGCGGGACGCATGGTGCAGGAACACGTAGTGCGGCAGCACGTGTTGCGGGAGCACATATGGCGGGAGCACATATGGCGGGAGCACGTATGACGGGAGCACGTATGGCGTGTGCGGAACGCCGGTCGAAGGCGGATGCGCTATCGGCGTCACAAGTGCGGCCCGTTGTGCGGTACGTGTGCGATGCGATGAGGTGCGTATGCGATGCGGTGCGTGTGCGATGCGGTGCGTGTGCGATGTGATCGCGGTACGCGTGCGGTGCGATCGGCGGTGTGTGCGGCACGTTCGGCGGTACGTAGGTGCACATGATCAGCGAGTGCGGCATTGCGTGATCAGTGCGTGACGGTGGCGCCTCGCGAATACTGCCACCCGCTCAAGTGGTGGCAGGGACGAAGGTAGCGACGGCCGACGAGGGCGACAACAGCGTTAGGCAAGCCCGAGGCAAAGCCTTTCCCTCGAAAGGGGATGGATCACCGCAGGGCGCGCCCGCCGAATCCGAAGGATCACGGGGCTGCTCAGAGCCGGGTGTACGTGTATACGGTGGCGGGCAGCTTGCCGGGGGAAGACATACACGGAGCCGGACGGGGATGCGCATGGAGGCTGATGAAGGGTCGGTCAACGATCTCGTCGAGCTGGGCCTGTCCCGCTACGAGTCACGGGTCTACCTCGCCCTCGTCAGGCGCGACTCCTACACCGCCGCGCAGGTGGCACGGGAGGCGGAGGTGCCGCGGCAGCGCATCTACGACGTCCTCGACGGCTTGGTGCGCGCCCAGCTGGCGGTGGCCCACCGAGGCAGGGTCGCCACGTTCACGGCAGTCGCGCCGGAGCTCGCGCTCACCCGTCTGATGAGCCGTCAAAGGGAGTCCCTGGAAAGGCTGGAGAAGGTGTCGGCGGGGCTCACCTCGACGCTGCTCCCACTGTGGGCTGACGGCCGGGCGCACACCGACCCCCTCGACTACATCGAGGTGTTGCGCGACCAACGGCAGATCGCCGAGCGGTTCGCCGACATCCAGGAGCAGGCCGACTCGGAACTCCTCACCTTCTGCATGCCGCCGTTCGTCGCGCCGGCCGCGAACACGAGCGGGATCAAGGCGACGCGACGGTTGCGCCGCGCCAAGGGCACGGTGCGGGCGCTCTACACGCACGACGCGCTCGCCGACGAGGAGGTCCTGGAGAACGTACGCCGCTTCACCGAGGCGGGCGAGGAGGCCCGCTTCGCACAGCACCTTCCGCTCAAACTGGTCATCGCGGACGCCTCGTTGGTGCTGTGCGACATGCCGGACCCGGTCGCGGGAACGGGCGCCACCACCGCCCTGTACATCGAGCACCCGGCGCTCGCGGCCTGTCTGCGGCTGGCGTTCCAGAGCGTGTGGGAGGCTGCGGAGCCGATGAGGGAGGCAGCAGAGCCGATGGAGGACGCGGCTCTGGAGCTGGACTGAGGGGGCTGGCCGCCGCATGAATCGGACGGCCGGTCACGTCACGCGGCATCGAGCGCACGCCTCAACGAGCGTTCGGACGACGCCTGTTGGACCTCGCCCTCCCTCGACGCACTACCCCGACCAGCCCCGCGACGGCGGCGACCACCGCCAGGGAGATCAGCAGTCCCCGCGGGTAATTCAGCGGCAGCACCGATGAGTTGGCCGTCGGCAGCGGACGCAGGAGGAGCGGAAGCGCGATCAAGGTGAGGCACGCGGCGGAGAGCAACGCGCCGCGCAGGAGGCCACGGTTCCTCACGCCGCCCAGCATCAGGCCCGCGCCCAGCACCAGCGGCGCGATCAGCCCGTCGTGCACGACGATGGCCCCGGCCAGCCAGATCACTACGTTCCAGCGCGTGGCCTGCCCCCAGAGCAGCACCGCGCCGAGCGCCATCAGCGCGAGGCCCGCCGCACCGAGCACCGTACGCACCCCCGTGAGCCTGCGCATCTTCGTGGGCCTCCGCATTCCCATGGGCATCCTCATCCCGTTGAGCCTCCGCATCCCCGTACGCATCACAGGACCTCCAGCCTGGTGACCCACTTGGTCTGCAGCACGCCGGGGCGGTTCGGCGCGATGATGCGGGCCGGGTAGCCGTGATCCGGCGTCAGGGGTTGCCCGTTGAGCTTCAGGGCCAGCAGGGTCAGCGGGTCGTGGGCGTACTCCCGGCCCATCTCCATCACGCGGTACGCGCCGTAGCGCTCCAGGGACGTCACGCGCACCCGCGCGTCCGGCGGCGCGCCGGCCCGGCGCAGCAGGTCGGTCATGCGCACGCCCGTCCAGTGGGCGGACTTGCTCCAGCCCTCGACGCAGGCGATGGGCAGGACGGATTCGTGCTGAGCGAGGGCGGCGAGTTCTTCGAGGGTGAGGGTGTACGGATTCGGTCCGGACACCGTCAACCGGTAGGCAGCAGCGCTGACTTGGGCGACTCCCGCCGCCGCCGCGGTCCGGTTCACCGGGAGCGACTGGGGACCGTGGTCGGGGTGGCGCGGGGCGAGCAGGTCGAAGGCCTTGAGCGGGGTGAGGGACTGGCCGACGGTGGTCAGGGTGACCGCGCCCACCGCGGCTGCCACGCCGGTCAGGAGGGAGCGCCGGTCGGGCCCGTCGGTCGCGGGAAGGGTCAGCGTTCCCGACGACTCGCGGCTCCAATGCGCCCTGATCTCCGGGTACTTGACGGCGATGTGCAGCAGCAGCGCGCCGACGAGCAGCCAGGCCACCGCGAAGTGCACGGGCACGAAGGAGAAGGGCCAGGGGTACCACTGCACGGTGTTCAGGAGCCCGGTGAACAGTTCGAAGAGCGCTCCCGCGACGAGGACCGCGACCGAGAGCCGCTCCAGGGCGTGGCGCACGGAACGCACCGGCGGCCAGGCGAACAGCCTCGGGTACACGGTCCACAGCTTGGCGAGGAGCAGCGGAATCGCGGCGATACCGGTCGCCACGTGCAGGCCCTGGGTGAGCCGGTATCCCCAGAGGGGCCGGCTGGGGAGCACGTCGACCAGCCGGTCGGGCGGGTGCTGGAGGTAGTGGCTGACGAGTCCGGTGCCGAAGCAGACCGCGATCGCGGCGCCGAGCCAGCGGCCGATGGAGGTCGCCGTACGGGCGTCGTGCAGCCGGCCGCGGAAGGTGGGCGGCCGCACTGCGGGGAGTCGTGGCTTCATGCTCCCATCCCACCGCGAGGGGCCGTCGTTCCGGGCGGGTCGACACCTTACGGTTCGCGAACGCCGGCGCCCGGATGGCCGGTGTCCGGAAGAGGAATGGGCCGACGCGATCAATTCCGTGACAAGGCCGTCGATGTGCGGTTAGGATCTTCCGGCAGCATCGCGTGTCGGTCACCGGCCGGGTGAGACATGGAGGTGCCTGTGAGATGCCTGTTGGAGGCATTCCACCGTGTCAGTACAGTTGAACCACACGATCGTTTTCGCCCGCGACAAGCGGGTTTCCGCCGAGTTCCTCGGCGAAGTCCTCGGCCTTGAGGTCGGGAAGGAATGGGGACCCTTCATCCCCGTCTCGACCAGCAATGGCGTCACCCTCGATTTCGCCACGGCACCCGAGGGAACGGACATCACACCGCAGCATTACGCGTTCCTCGTATCCGAAGAGGAATTCGACGCGGCATTCGATCGGATCAAGCGGATGAAGCTGCCGTACTTCGCCGATCCGCATCAGCAGCACCCGAACGAGATCAACCACAACGACGGCGGGCGCGGGGTGTATTTCCCTGATCCGGCCGGACACGGAATGGAAATCCTGACCGTTCCGTACGGCGGCTGGAAGTAATTCACCGGGCCGCCTCCGCATGTGCGGCAGAACCTTACGGTTCGCGGACGGCGGGGGCGGCCTGCCGTCCGGAGCGCCCCGGAGCTGGCAGGCTCACGGCGTGACTCATGGATCCACCGTTCGCACCGCCGCCCTGCTCGCCGCGCTCTCCGCGGTGCTCGCCCTCACCGTCCTGCACGACGGCTACAACACCGACCCGGGCGGGCTCTCCTGGTGGTACGCGGCTTCCTGGCTGCTGTTCGGTGCCACCGCCTGGTCGCTGCGCAAGGTTCCGGTGCGCAGGCAGGCCGCACTGATCGTCGCGGGCGGCATCGCCATCGCCTCGACGGGCCTGCTCGCCCCGCCGCGCACCAGCACCGACTCCTATCGCTACGCATGGGACGGCCGGGTACAGGCGGCCGGGATCTCCCCCTACGACCACGCGCCGCGCGACCGCGAGCTGGCCGGGCTGCGCGACCCCTGGCTGTTCCCCACCGACCCGGCCCAGTGCGCACTGCCCGACCACGCCCGGGTGGACGGCGGCTGCACCCGCCTCAACAGGCCGTCGGTGCACACCATTTACCCGCCGGTCGCCGAGGCGTACTTCCTTGTGGTGAACGAGATCTCGCCCGGCTCCGCCCGCATCAAACCGCTCCAGATCGGCGGCGCGCTGTGTGCGGTGGGCACGACGCTCGTCCTGGTGCGCCTGTTGCGGCGGCGCGGACCGGACGGAGCACCGGGTCGGGTGTCGGGTGCCGCGTACTGGGCGTGGTGTCCCGCGCTTCCGGTAGAGGCGGTCAACAACGCCCATGTCGATGTGCTGGCCGTCCTGTTGACGGTCGCGGGCCTCGGCGCGCTGACGACCGGGCACGGTCCCGAGAGCTCGATCAGCCGCGTGCGGGCCGCCCTGGGCGGGGCGCTGATCGGCGCGGGTGTCGCGGTCAAGATGCTGCCGGCCGTGGTGCTGCCCGCGGTGCTGCGGCGGCGGCCGGTCACCGTACTGCTCTCGACGGCGGCTCTGATCGCGCTCTCCTACCTCCCGTACGTGCTCGCCTCGCACTCCTCGGTGTTCGGCTACCTCGGCGGATACACCGAGGAGGAGGGGTACGACGATCCCGACGCGCGCGGCCGCTTCGCCCTGCTGCGCCTGGCACTGCCCGCGAGCTGGTCCCTGCCGGTGGCTCTCGTCGTTCTGTGCGCGGTGACGGTCCACGTCCTGCGGCGCGGAAGGCCCGAACGCCCGTGGTCGGGCGGCCTGTTGCTGCTCGGCTCGGCGTTCCTGCTCCTCACCCCCGGCTACTCCTGGTACGCCCTGCTCCTGGTCGCCCTCGTGGCACTGGACGGGCGCTGGGAGTGGCTCACGGTCGCGGGAGCGGGAGCGGCCTGTTACGTGACGGCCCGGGCCGCACCGGGCTTCCCGGTGGCGACGACGGCGTACGCGGTCGCGGCGGGCGCCGTCCTCGCGGGGTCCCTGCTGCGCCTGCGGCGACGCCCGGAGTGCGACGCGGGTCAGGCCGGGGCGCTGTCACAGGGGCGAGATAGTGTCTGAGGTATGACAACTGCCTCACTCGAGACGGGAGTCGGGCTGATGCTCCGCGGCTGGCGCGAGCAGCGCCGGATCAGCCAGCTGGAGCTCGCCCTGCGCGCCGGCTCGTCGGCCCGTCACATCAGCTTCATCGAGACCGGCAGGTCCCGCCCGAGCGAGGAGATGGTCCTGCGCCTCGCCGAGCACCTGGACGTGCCGGTCCGTGAACGCAACGCCCTTCTCCTGGCGGCGGGTTACGCCCCGCACTACGCACAGACCCCGCTCGACGACCCGTCGATGAGCGCCCTGCGCGAGGGAATGGAGCGGCTGCTGCGGGCCTACGACCCCTACCCGGCGCTGGTGGTGGACGCGACGTACACGGTGGTCGCCGCCAACCGGGGCATGGGGATGCTGCTCGACGGTGTGGCTCCGCATCTGCTCGCCCCGCCGGTCAACGCGATGCGCCTCACCCTGCACCCCGAGGGCCTCGCCCCGCGCATCCGTAATCTTCCCGAGTGGCGCGGCCACCTCCTGGAACAGATGGAGCGGCAGATCGCCCTGCTGCGCAGCGACACCCTGCGCGAACTGTACGAGGAGGTCGCCGCGCATCTCGTGCCCCCCGCGCACTCCCGGCCGGCCGACGCACAACAACCAGGAGACGCCGCACCACGGCCGGGAGACGCCGCCGCCCACCCCACGTTCCCTTTCGCGCTGCCCCTGCGCATCGAGCACGCGGGCACGGTGCTCTCCTTCGTCTCGACCATCGCCACGTTCAACACGCCGATGGACGTCACCGTCTCCGAGCTGGCCATCGAGACGTTCCTGCCGGCGGACCCGGAGACGGCGAAGTACCTTCAGTCGTTCATGCCGTAGCCGTAGCCGTAGCCGAGGCCGCAGCGGGCTCCGGGACCGTTGCCGTTGCCTCTGCCGTTGCCGGTACGCGGTCCAGGAATCCGGCGACGGAACGTATCCGGCCGTCCTCGGCAAGGGCGATCACATCGAATCCCGCGACGGGCGCGGAGCTGTCGGCCACCGCCACCAGTTCCCATCCGAAGCGGGCGATGTCGTGGTTCCCGTCGACCGCGCCGAGCAGGCGGAACTCGAACCCCGGGAACTGCGCCTGCGCCCCCGCGATCACTGCGGCGATCGCGTCGTGTCCGGTGACCTCCGCGAGCGGGTCGGTGTAGCCGCCGTCCTCGGTCCACCCGGCGGCCACGGCCCTGGCGACAGCCTCGGCCGAGCGGGCGTTCCACGCCTCGAAGTAGCGTGCGACGGCGGTCTCGTAGCGGTTCTCGGACATGGAAATCAGCCTCCGTGAAGTACGTTCTACCTGGTCGGGAACCCGAGACCCGGCCGGAGTGCGCCGCCCGGGTCCCGATGTCCCCCACTGTGCCGCGAGGCGGACCGGGGGTCGATTACCGCCGAGGTAATGGGCGGACGGACGAGATCCGACGGGCTGCGGCGCAACAGCTGCGGAGGGCGGAGGTAACTGCGGTGGAGGACAGCACGCCTGACCGGCGTCCCGTCACCTCGGACACCCCGGGATCGGACACCCCGAGCCCCGACGGCTCCGGACCGGACGACTCCGGCGAGCCGAACGGCTCAGGATCGGGCGGGCTGATCTGGTACGCCTCGTACGGCTCCAACATGCATCTCGACCGCCTCGCCCACTACATCGAGGGCGGGCGTCCGGAGGGGGCTGCCCGGTCCTACCCGGGTTGCCGGGACCGGCGGCCGCCCGCCCGGTCGGTGCCGGTGGAACTCCCGGGCGCACTGTACTTCGCGACCCGGTCCCCCGTCTGGCGGGGTGGCCGTGCCTTCTACGACCCGGCGGCGGACGGGCTTGTGTACGCGCGCGCCCATCTGGTGACGGTCGGTCAGTTCGCCGATATCGCGGCGCAGGAGATGTACCGGGACCCCGGGTCGGACCTCGACCTCGGCGAGGTACTGAGTACGGGGCGGTCCGCCCTCGGCCCAGGACGCTACGAGACCCTCGTCCATGGCGGACGGCTCGATGGGCGCCCCGTGCTCACGTTCACCGCACCCTGGCGCATGGACGAGGTGCCCTGGACGGCGCCCTCGGCCGCCTACCTCAGGCATCTCGCGGAAGGACTCCTGGAGACGGGCGCGTGGGACGAGAGCACGGTGACCGCGTATCTGGCGGGGCGCCCCGGCACGGCGGGCCTGTGGACCGAGCGCGCGGTAGCCAACCTCCTGACGGAGTGACAGCCCGTGCAACTACTCTCCGGAGTAACGCATTTGACGGGGCCCCGACCCACGAGGAGCCGTCGGGTCCGCCCTCCGTACCCTGGTGGCTCCGGCGCGGGTCCTCGACATGGACTCCGAACGCCGGGACTTCACAGAGCGCGTTGTCGAGGGGCCACGGGGATGACGGGGATGACGGAAACCTTGCGGGTGGCGGGGACTGCGGCCACGGGCGGGCTCGTGCTGCGGCCGTGGCGGGCGGACGATGTCGAGACGGTGATCGAGGCCTACGGCGATCCCGAGATATCCCGCTGGACCCCCAGGCCGATCACGAGCCGGGAGGATGCGCGGTGTTGGCTCGACATCCAGCGCCGGGGCAGGGAGAACGGCACTCGGCTCTCCTTCGCGGTCTGCGCCGCCGTGGAGGCGCACACCGAGCAGGCAGTGCACGCAGACCGGTCGGGCCGGTCAGACCACTCGGGCCAATCGGGCCGAGGCGATCAACTCGGCGCTCTGGAAGGCCTCGTGCTGGGGAACGTCTCCCTCAGGTGGACCGATGCCTCCGGCCCCGGGAGCGCCGAGGTCGGCTATTGGGTGATGGCGCACGCGCGCGGGCAGGGTGTGGCACCACGCGCCGTGGAAGCGCTCTCACGCTGGTCGTTCGCAACGTTCGCGGACGACGGCCTGCGCCGCATCGAACTGATCCACCAGGTCGACAACCTCGCCTCGTGCCGCGTGGCGGCGAAGACCGGCTACCTCTTCGAACGGCTCCTCCCGGCCGAGCCGCCCTACCCCCGGGACGGTCACCTCCACGTGCGCGAGGCGGACTGACCCGGCCGTACAGGCCGACTTGACCGATCTGGCCTACCTGGCTGCCCCGGCCGTACAGGCCGACCTGGGCACAGCACGCAAAACCCGCCGACGAACCCCGCCGACGAACCCCGTCGTAGGAGAGCGCTCGCAGGAGAGCGCCCACAAGCGGCCGGAGCACCGGCAGCGAAGGGGCCACGCCGTACACGCCGGTTCCCCCGTACGGCCCCGGATCCGGGCGGTCGATCAGTCCCGGATGCCAAGATCTCCGGAATCAGTGGGTTCGGCATCCTTGGAGTCCTCATGTCCGGCTGGTCACGCTCCCGTATCCGCTACGGCCTCGCGGCGCTCACCGCCGCCCTCTCACTCGGGTTCGCCGCTCCGGCCGCTCCGGGCGCCCCGGTGCCCGCCCCCGCCGATCCGTATCCGGGCCCGTACTGGGTGAACCCGGCAGGGCCGGCCGCAGAGCAGGTCGCCGAGTGGCGGCGGGCCGGCCGGGACGCGGACGCGGCGCTGATCGAGCGCATCTCGCTGCGGCCCCAGGCCGACTGGCCGCATCCGGAGGGGGTCGAGCAGGAGGTGCGCGGCCTCACCGGGGCGGCCGCCCGCGCCGGACGGGTCCCGGTCCTCGTCGCGTACAACATCCCCTACCGCGACTGCGACGGCGAGTCGCGCGGCGGCGCCGAGGACGGGGCCGCCTACCGGACGTGGGTGGACGCGTTCGCGCGCGGCATCGGCGACCGTTCCGCCGTCGTCGTCGTCGAGCCGGACGCGATCGCCCACCTGGTGAGCGGCTGCCAGGGAGCGCCGTCGGCCGAGCGGCTCTCGCTTCTCGCCTATGCGGTAAAGGAGTTGAAGCGCGGGCCCGCGACCAAGGTGTACCTCGACGCGGGGCACTCCGCCTGGATCAGCGACCAGTCGACGCTGCTCGAACCGCTGCGGCAGGCCGGGGTGGAGCAGGCGGACGGCTTCGCGCTCAACGTCTCGTCGTTCCAGACGAACGCTTCCAGCGCCGAGTACGGGCACCGGCTGTCGGCCGCACTCGGCGGCAAGCACTTCGTCGTCGACACCAGTCGCAACGGCAACGGCCCCTACGCGGGCACGGGCACCGACAACTGGTGCAACCCGCCAGGACGGGCCCTGGGTACGCCGCCCACGACGGCCACCGGGGACGCCCTGATCGACGCCTACCTGTGGATCAAGCGCCCCGGCGAGTCGGACGGCGCCTGCCGGGGCGGCCCGGCGGCGGGGCGCTGGTGGCCCGAGTACGCCCTCGGGCTGGCCCGCGCGGCGCAGCCATAATGCCTCGCTGAGCGCGTCGAACACCGGGTTCGGCGGCGCGCAGACCTGGCGCCCGATCTGGCCAGGCGGGCTCCCGAGAGCGCTCTCGGGAGCCCGCCCCCTCCCTTTCTGGCGGCCCCCGCTCCCAGTGGGGCCCGCTACCGACCGCTCCTAGCCGGTCTGTCGGTCGTCCTGGCGCTGCTGCCTCGCGCGCTCCTCCTCGCCTTCGGCCGGGCTCGTCCCGTCCTCGGGGACCCCGACACCGGGGGGCCGTACGCGTGCGGCTTCGGCGCGGATCATGGCGTTGAGCGCCGCGAAGGGGTCGATGGGCATGGCTGAACCACCTTGCTGTGTATGTGAGTTGGCTGTCCGACCTGGTTCCGTACGGAACGGTCAGCAGCGCAGCACCACACAGCGGACGCCCGTGGCCGTGGCAGGCCTGCGGGCGTCTTCGTTCGGGGTGGCGGGTGTCGGTGCCGGCTCGGGCCGACCAGCGTCGACCGCCGTGGGGCGGTCCGGGCGGGCGATCCGGCCCGGCTGGACGGGAAGGACCGCGTCGGCCGCGTCGGGCACGCCCTCGTTGGACGGTTCGGGCGCCATCGACACCTCGACCGAAGCCACCGTCCGCCCCTCGCACGCCTGCACGCCGGGCGCCGCCCCGAACAGCGCACCGAGCACCAGCAGCACCACGAGGGCGCGGCGCAGGGTGGCGAGGGAGGCGGACGGCACGAGGACAGCTCTGCCCATCGGTGCCGGTGACGTGCGCGGAACCGGACAGATCCGCTCTACCGGGTGACTCCCGTTGACGTATTGACCCCGCCGGGCTCGGCGCGTCGACCTCGCCACTCCTGGCGTATCGACCCCGCCGGTCGGGCGGAGCCAGGCGCCTCACCGGGCACCTGAGGCCGTTCTGTCCCACACGTACGCGCACAGCCAGGTGTCGATGGCCTCGGCGCGTCGCGCGGAAGGGCCGGGAGTGCCGGGAGTGCCGGAAGCGGGTCGCCCCGCCACGCGCCGCCCCCGGGCGCGGTCCAGCGGGGCCGGCGGGGGGCGGAGGCGTGGTCACGGCACGGAGGGCCGGGTTGTCGTGGGACGGCCGTGCGAGACTCCCGGCCGCCCAGGTTCCCGGCGGGCCGGGTTTCCGGCGGGGCTAGGTTCCCGGCGGGGGGTTCTGCGGCCGGTCGGTGCCCAGCTGCTCATTGAGCTTCTGCTGCGCCGTGTCGACCTGGCTCTGGTACTTGTTGCCGGTCTTCGCGTCGAAGGCGTCACCCGCCTTCTCGACGCCCTGTCGCGCCTGGTCCGGGTGGCCCTTGATCAGACCCTTGAGCTTGTCGAGCATGGACATATCTGCCTCCTTGCGGATGCTGGCACACCCAGCATCCGCGCATTCGGCAGGGTTCGCACCCCCAGAGTCCGCCCGCACCGGGGGCGGGCGGAGGCATTGGCGGCACCCTGCCGTGCGCAGGGCACGCGCTACTTGCCCTTGCCGATCGCGAGGCCCGCGCCGGAGGCGGTCGCCACGATGCCGTTCTTCTCGACGCGCACCGCACGCAGGTGCAGGTCCTGGGCCTGCTTGGGGAGCGTGAAGGAGAAGGACAGGCGGTCGGACAGCTCCGGGGGGCGCATGGCGAGCACGCCGGCGATCAGTTTCGGGTCGATGCCGATCTTCGAGAGCAGCCAGGGGTGGTCCACCACCACGTCGACGAGATTGACGTGGGTCAGCTGTTCGGCGAACCGCGGGGTGCCGACCAGCTCGTGGAGCTTCTCCTCATTGTGCAGGGCCAACTGGACGTCCTTGTCCGGCACTCCGAGCCGCTTGACCACGGCGGGCACCGCGAGCAGCGCCTTCGCGCGGGCGGTGTCGCGGCTGATGAGTTCGGCGGTCTCGCGGTGCAGGGTCAGGCCCCGGTCGCGGCCCGGCCGATAGGTGGCGATGCCGGGCATGTCCAGGCTCATGCCACCGACGTCGGTGGACAGGCCGCGGTCGCCCACGAGCCTCAGCCGGGCCTCCGCGCTGACGCGCAGCTCCTGGCCGGCGATGTTCAACTTGCCTTCCGCGCCTACCGTGTTGTCGCTTCGGCGGCTGAACTTGACCTGGGACGCGGCCAGTTCGCGGTTCATGTCGTCGAAGGAGAGCGTGATCTCGCCGTTCAGCCGGCCGATGACCGCGCCGCTGATGTCGCTCGGCAGATGGCCGGTCAGCCGGATGTCCTGGGCTCCGGCCTGCACCTTCGCCAGCGAGATCCGGTCGGCCGGCACGTGCGGCACGGTCACGTCCACGCGCTGCAGGCGCTTGTCCAGCACCTGGGTGAGGAAGGGGAAGCCGTGGATGTCCACCTCGGGCGCGGCCTCCAGGTGGAGCTCGGACTGCAGCTCCTGCTGCGCCTTCTTCTCGGCGTACATCACCGCACACCGGTCACCGAGGACCAGGAATCCGCCGCCCACGGCCAGGGCGACGAGCAGTTTCGCGGTGCGGGGCACGGCGGCGAGCAGGCTGCTGCGCCGTCGGCGGCCGCGCCTGGCGCGACGCCCGGGCCCGGGGCGTCGGCGGCCACGCGGCTCGGCGAAGAAGTCCTCGCCGGGGCCGGGGCCGGTCCTGGTCCCGGCTCCGGCTCCGGCTCCGGCGATGTCGCCGTCGATGTCGCCGTCGACGAAGGTGTGCGTCCCGGGTCCCGGGGCGGGTCCGCCCAGCGCATCCGCCGGGGCCCGGCGGGCCGCCGCTTGGGATATCTCGGCGCTGCCAGGGGCAGGC
Organism: Streptomyces xanthochromogenes; assembly: GCF_014650455.1. Lineage (GTDB taxonomy): Bacteria > Actinomycetota > Actinomycetes > Streptomycetales > Streptomycetaceae > Streptomyces > Streptomyces xanthochromogenes. The sequence continues at coordinate 304,472 of NZ_BMUZ01000006.1, forward strand.
CCCTGGGCGGCACGAGCCGGTTCCTGGGTGGCGTACGTCGTTTCCTGGGACGTGGGAGCGGGGTTCGTCCAGGATTCGTCGGCCGGGTGGGGGTCCGGCTCGGGGTCGGCCAGTGCGGCCAGTTCGTCATAGGGGTTGCGGTAACGGGGATGCATGCGGGTGGGGGTTCGCATCACCTCATCCCACCACACATGATCCACTCGTCCGCAACCGCTACCGGCGGTACGTCCGTTATGCCCCGGACCCCGCCGCCCGCACGCCCCTTCCGGGGGCCGCGATCGTGGTGAACAACACGTCAGGCTTCGGCCCCGGCCCGGTCGCGCTGCTTGCGGGCGGCCATCCAGGCGTACACGAGGACGCCCGCGAAGAGGAACAGGACGCCCTGGTAGACGGCCTCGTAACCGGAGCCCGCCACCAGCCACATCGAGAAGCCGAAGGCCAGGACGGCGAGGACCGCGTCACGCACCAGGCGGGAGCGGCTGACGCGCTCCGGCCGGCCGGAGGCGAGGAAGTAGATCTGGGCGGCGGTCGACAGGAGGTAGGGGACGGTGGCCGTGAACGTGGTCACCAGCACCAGGATCTCGAAGACGCCCTTGGACCCGGCGGTGTAGTTGTAGACGGTGAGGAGCGAGGCGAGGACGGCGGTGACCAGGACGCCGACGGTCGGGACGCCGCGCCGCTTCTTGCCGAACACCTGCGGGAAGAGGCCGTCCTTGGCGGCGGCGTACGGGGTCTGGGCGCTGAGCAGCGTCCAGCCGTTGAGCGCGCCGACCATCGAGACGAGGGCGGCGAGCGCGACCGCGGTGCCGCCCCAGGAGCCGCCGAACATGGAGTTCACGGCGTCCGTGAAGGGTGCGGTGGAGGCGACGAGCGTGTTGTGCGGGACCGTACCGAAGACGGAGAGCGTTCCCAGGAGGTAGATCACGGCGGCGCCGAGCGTGCCCAGAATGGTGGCGCGGCCGACGTTGCGGCGCGGGTCGCGGACCTCGCCCGCGCTGACGGCGGCGGACTCGACTCCGAGGTAGCTGAAGAGCAGGATCGCGGCGGACGCCGAGATCGCGCCGAGTCCGGACTGGCCGCCCGCCTGGAAGGGGCCGAGGTTGGCCGGGTCGAAGAAGAACAGGCCGCCGACCGCGACGAGCAGCAGCGGAGCGAACTTCAGTACGGTGGCGACGAGTTGGACCGCTCCCACGTAGCGGGTACCGGCGAGGTTGGCGAGGGCCGGGAGCCACTGGAGCACCAGGGCCGCGGTGATCGTCGCCGCCTTGGACTCGCGTACGGGTATGAGTACGTCGAGGTAGCCGACGGCGGCGACCGCGAGGGCGGCGTTGGAGACCCAGGTGGTGATCCAGTAGGACCAGGCGGCGAGGAACCCGGCGAAGTCGCCGAAGGCCGCACGGGCGTAGACGTAGGGGCCGCCGGTCTGGGGATGGCGTTCGGCGAGCCGGCCGAAGACGAGGGCCAGCGTGATCGCTCCGGCGGTGAGCACGGCGAAGGCGACCAGGCTGATGGTGCCGAACGGGGCGACGGAGGCGGGCAGCAGGAAGATCCCGCCGCCGATGATGTTGCCCATGACCAGCGCGGTGGCGACCGGCAGGCCGAATTGCCGGGCGTGCTTGCTCTGGGTTTCTTGCGTGGTCATGACGGGGTGGCAGGCCTCTCGTACGGGACAAACCTGACCATGGTCGGGTACGTGAGGCAGTGCGCCAAATCAGCAGGTTTTGTCCTGTGCCGCCCGGCCAAGAACCGGAAATGATCCTTCCGTTCGCGCGGTCGGCGGCGAATCCTCCAGCCCGGTCGCGGCCTCGGCCTCCATCCCGGTCACGGCCGCGGCGCCCACCGGGATCTGCGGCCCCTGCCCCTCGCCCAGCCAGCGCCGCAGGACGTGGTGGACCTGTTCCGCGCCGACCAGTTGTCCGCCGTGCGGCACCGGTTCGGTGAGCTCCACGGGGGAGAGCAGGAAGGGGTGCGACTGCTCGCCGCCGAGCCCGCCGTGCGAGCCGATCTGCTCCTCGAAGGCGTGCACCTGTCCGGTGGCCGGGTCGTACATCGAGTTGACCATGATGTCGGCGGTGTGCGGGAAGGTGTCCGTGCGCCGCACCGCGTTGGCGGCGCCACGCCCGAATCCCTTCAACGGGCCTTCTCCGTCGGCGAGTTGGGCCAGCGGCACCGCGCTTCCGGCGCGCCCGAGCAGTACCGCACCGTGTTCCTCGCTGCGGACGAGGAGGAAGCCGATGCCGGGGTGGTTCGCCAGGGTCGTGAGCAGCGCCGGGTGGCGGCGGTCGATCTGCTCGCGGGTCATGCGGCCCTCGGTGTCGGGGAACGAGACCAGGCCGAGGTTTCCGGAGGCGAGCACGACCGGGTCGGACTCGCGCTGCGGCGGGTGGGTCTCGCCCTCCTCGACCGGCCGGTGCAGGGCGACCCGCACCGCGTACCGGGCCTCCGCGCCGCTGCGGGTGCGCCGGGCCCGGCGCGGCACGGGCAGCCCGCACCCGGCCCGCACGAGGTCCTTCAGGGTCAGCCCGAAAGCGCTCTCAAAGGTCTCGCCGGGGCTCTGGCCGTGGTCGGACAGGAGCACGATCCGGTAGGGCCGCGGGGCCTGCCCCGCGGCGCCGGCGATGAGGGCGAGGGAACGGTCGAGGCGCCTGAACACCTGGTCGGTGTCGCGGCCGCGCGGCCCGGAGTGGTGGGCGACCTCGTCGTAGGCGACGAGGTCGGCATAGACGGCGGTGCGCCCGGCCAGCAGGTCGCCCATGACGGCGGCGACCACCACGTCCCGCTCGACGACGGTCGCGAAGGCGCGGATGAAGGGGTAGAGGCCGCCGCGCTTGATGCGCGGTGTCTCTTTGCGGACCCGGGCCCGGGTCGACTGGGCGAGCTCGCGGCCGACCTCGGCGATGAAGGAGACCGCGGTACGGACCGCGTTGGCGGGGTCGGAGAAGTAGGCGAAGTATCCGGCGCGAGAGCGGTTGCGGCGCCCGCGCCGGGCGGCCGCCGTCAGAACGAGGGCCACCTGCTCGGCGCCGCCGGAGAACAGGTTGCCGCGGCTGGCCCCGTCGTGGGCGAGCAGCCCGCCGTCGCCGGTGCGCTCGACGGCCCGGCGCTGGAGTTCGACGGCGGAGGCGGGCCGGTTGGAGACCATCACCTCGCCGCTCTCCTTCTCGTACCAGCGGAAGGCCGGCACGTCGAAGTTGCTGCCGTGCAGGATGCCGAGCTGGCTGGCGCCGGTCTGGCTCGACCAGTCGGTGCGCCAGGGAGTGAGCCGGTGGGTGTCCTGGAGCCAGGCGGCCACGGTCGGCATCAGGCCGGTGTCGACGGCGTGCCGCAGCGTTCGTTCACCGACGCCGTCGAGCTGGATGAAGACGACGCCCGGAGGCTGCGGCGACGAATCGAGGCCGCGCCCGCGCCGGCGCCGGTCGGCGAGCCGGGAGAGCCTGCGCCGGTAGGCGTCGTCGTCACGGACGGCCAGCGCGGTCGAGGTCGCCGACGCCACCGCCGACATCACGGCGGCGACGATCACCGCGGTCTCGGGCTCGGCCGCGCCGTGGCCGGTCGGGATGAGGCGCAGCGCGACCAGGAGCAGCGAACCGTTGAGGAAGAACACCAGAAGGCCGAGCACCAGCGCAGGAACCAGCAGGAACGCCCGCACCACCAGCGGCCAGACCAGCGCGCTGAGCAGCCCGAACGCGCCCGCGCCCCACGCCGCGGTGAGCGCGACGCGGGTGATGCTCTCGCCGTTGTCGGAGGTCAGCTTGAAGTCGGGCAGGACACCGGCCAGCAGCATCATGGTGAGCGTCGAGACGACCCACACCACGATCACCCGGAGCAGGGCGCTGCCCGTCGTCCGCCATCGCCCCACTGCCGCCCGCCTCTCGCCTCGCCTGTTGCCTCCCAACCCTGCCATAAGGGGAGGTGGGAGCCGTGGCGTCGGCCTGCCGCGAGGGGCGCCCGCCGGGTCAGCAGCCGTCGTACCCGGCGGTGGGCATCGACAGGCGCCGGTGGATGTGCGCCTTCTTGGCACCGTCGTAGCCCGGCTCGTCGAGGCCCGCCGTCTCCAGGCGCACCCCGCGGCGCTCGCACTCGGCGGCGAACTCCGCCGCGGACGTCAACGCCCGTGCCAGCACACGCTCGTTGGGCGCCACGAAGACGTCGACGAGGCCCGCGTCCACGTCCGCCCACAGGCCCACGTGGTCCGGTCGCAGACCGTAGATGAGCAGCTGTCGGGTGATGACGTAGCCGCGGCCCGCGGCCCACTTCACGCACATCTCGTGCTGGCTGCGGGTGTCCACCAGGAAGGGGTCACGATCGAGTTCCTCGAGCGGGGTCAGACTGGCGATCGCCGCCACCCGTACATCGTCCGTGCGGTCCGTGTCGCCCATGTCGTCCCCCTGTACGAACTGCCGGGGGCCGACCCTACTCCCCCTCTATCCCCTCCCTCTCCCTGCCTTGACAGCGGCCCGGTCCTCCCGACAGGGCGACGGCTCGGGCTCCACGTCCTCGCCGACGGACGGCTGCTGGTGTGCGACGCCTGCCCGGCGGGCGGGGACCACCGCGGACGTCCTGCCCGGCGGACGGGACGACCCCGGACGGGCGGACCGCAATGGCCGGGCCGTGCTTTGCGCGCGGGGAGACTTAGGCTCGTCATCGGTCGTCATGCGTCGTCGTCGAGCGGAGAAGAGGTTTTCGTGCCGGTGGAGGTCACCTGGTGGGGTCATGCCACCTGCACGATCGAGGATTCCGGGGTGCGGCTGCTCACGGATCCGCTGTTCGCGCGCCGTCTCGCGCATCTGCGCCGGCGCCGGGGCGCGGTCCCGCCGCCCGAGGCCGCGGTGGCGGACGCGGTGCTCGTCTCGCACCTGCACGCCGATCATCTGCACCTGCCCTCGCTCGCCCGGGTCGCGCCCGGCACCCGGCTGATCGTTCCGGCCGGGGCGGCCCGTGCGGTGCCCGGGCTGCGACGGCTCGGGGCACAGGTCACCGAGGTGCGCGCCGGCGACACCGTCCAGATCGGGAACGTCCGGGTGCGGGCCGTGCCCGCCCTGCACGACGGCCGCCGGCTGCCGGTGGGACCGCTCCGCTCCCCCGCACTCGGTTACGTCGTCGAGGGGACGGCCAGGACGTACTTCGCGGGGGACACCGGCCTCTTCGACAGCATGGCGGACGCAGTAGGGCCCGTGGACGCGGCGCTGCTCCCGGTCGGCGGCTGGGGCCCGTACCTGGGACAGGGCCATCTCGACGCGGGGCGTGCGGCCGAGGCACTGGCCTTGCTGGGAGCGCTCTCCGCGGTGCCGGTGCACTACGGCACCTACTGGCCGATCGGCATGGACGGGGTGCGGCCGCACGAGTTCCACGCGCCGGGCGAGGAGTTCGTACGCCATGCGGCCCGGCTCGCTCCGAAGGCTGCGGTGCACCGGCTCGGGCACGGCGAGAACGTGCGGATCGAGGCCACCCGATGAACGCCGACCGGCTGCTGGCAGTCGCCGGGGTGGTGACGCCCGAGACGACCCAGCAGGCCGCCGGCTACCCGACGCTCTTCGTCCTGGTCGCCCTCGGGTCACTGCTTCCGGTGGTGCCGACGGGCGCCCTGGTTTCGACCGCCGCGGTGGTGGCCTTCCACCAGACCGCCTGGTTCTCGCTGCTCCTGGTGTTCGGCGTGGGGGCGCTGGCCGCGTTCATCGGTGATGTCGCGCTGTACTGGCTCGGGCAGCGCGGGGTGCGCTCGAAGAACGGCTCGCGCTGGCTCGCCGCCCTGCGCGGACGGGTCGCGCCGGACCACCTGGAACAGGCCCAGCGCAAGCTCGACGACCACGGGGTGGTGGTCCTGGTGCTCTCTCGTCTGGTGCCGGCCGGGCGGATTCCGATCATGCTGGCCTGCCTGCTCGGCGGGATGCGGCTGCGGGCGTTCATACACGGCGACATCCCGGCGTGCCTCGCGTGGGCGGGTGCGTACGGCCTGATCGGCATCCTCGGCGGCTCCCTGTTCGACGAGCCGTGGAAGGGCGTGGTGGTGGCCGTGGTCCTGACGCTGCTGATCAGCGGCGCTCCGGCGGGGTGGCGGCGGCTCCGGCGACGGCGGGGTGGGCCGGTTGCGCCGGAGGGTGGGTGAGAGCGCTCCCGGGGGGGGGCTGATGGTAGTGCTCCCACCCGGGGCTAGTGATAGCGATCCCACCCGGGCTAGTGATAGCGAGCCCGCAGGGGGCCAGTGCTAGCGCTCCCGCCGGGGGGAGGGCCGGTGAAAGGGCTCTCGGTCTTTCGGCTGCGGTATGGCCGCTCGTCGGCGCGGCGCGTGAGAGCGCTCTCGGTCTCAGTGAGGGCTCAGCAAGGCATGGCATCAGGCCGCGCGAGAGCGCTCTCACGCGTCACCTCCACGCTGTCCTCCGAAAGGGCTCGGCTCAGGACTCCGCCAGCACCCGTGAACCGCCCACCGGCAGGTCCCACAGGTCCTTTCGGGGGTGGCCGGCCCGCGCCCAGGCGGCTCTCACGCGGGTGAGCGGCTCCAGGACCGGTTCGGCGGACAGGACGAAGGCCGCCCAGTGCATCGGTGCCATCCGCAGGGCACCCAGGTCCGCGAAGGCCTGGACGGCCTCCTCCGGGTCGGTGTGGACGTCCTGCAGCCACCAGCGCGGGGCGTACGCGCCAATGGGGAGCAGCGCGAGATCGATGTCGGGGTACCGGCGGCCGATCTCCTTGAACCAGTGCCCGTACCCGGTGTCCCCGGCGAAGTAGAGCCTGCGCTGCCTTCGGTCGCCCAGGACCCAGCCGCCCCACAGCGAGCGGCAGGTGTCGGTGAGCCCGCGCTTGGACCAGTGGTGGGCCGGTACGAAGTCGAAACGGACGCCCTTGTATTCGGCCGCCTCCCACCAATCGAGCTCGGTGACGTGGTGGAAGCGGCGGCGCCGGAACCAACGGCCGAGACCCGCCGGGACGAAGAGCGGTGTGTCGCGCGGGAGCCGTTTGAGGGTGGGGGCGTCGAGGTGGTCGTAGTGGTTGTGGCTGATGACGACGGCGTCGACCGGCGGCAGGTCCTCCCAGCGCACTCCGACCGGGGTGATCCGGGGCGGGATGCCGAAAATGCGCCGCGACCAGACGGGGTCGGTCAGAACGGTGAGCCCGCCGATGCGGACGATCCAACTCGCGTGCCCCGCCCACGTCACGGCCAGCGTGTCGGTGTCGGCGGCCGGCAGGGGCCCCGGCGCGAACGGCAGGTCGGGGATGGCACGCAGCCCTTCCGGGCGGGGCCGGATGGCGCCCTCGCGCGCGAGACGGGCCATGGCACGTACCCCGGGGAGCGGGGCGGTGAGGCGGTCCGCGAACGAGCGGGGCCAGCGCCGCAGCTCACCGAGCGGTTGCAGCGCAGCCCCCGGGCCCGTGCCCGGCCCCGGGGGCTCACTCCGATCCGCCCGATCCGGCCGATCCGCTCGATCCGGCCGATCCGCCCGATCCGGCCGATCCGTCGGATGCACCTGGGCCGAGTTCTCCGTCTTCTCCGTCTGTTCCGTCTGTTCCGTCTGTTCCGTCATCGAGGCAACTCCGTTCGGTGGCGTCGCACGGGTCGGTGGCAGGGCGGGCGGTGCAGTAGCAGGGGGCGGCCCGGGGTGGCCGGTGCGGGAGGCCGCTCGGTGGGGGCGCGGCGGCGGTCGGTCACGGGTCAGCGCAGTTCCGTGAACACCGCGGCGAACCGGTCCAACGCCTCGCGCACGTGCGGAAGTTGGAGCGGGTCGGCCGCTTCGAGGGAGTCCAGGCGCTGCTCCTCGGTCGCACCGAGGAGCGGGCCGGTGGAGAGGCGGACGCGCAGGGCACCGAGTTCGTCGCCGAAACGGTGGCCGCCGGGGGCGGGGGCCGCGAGGCGGGCCGTCAGGTAGTCCTCCAGTTCCATGGAGTCGGTGACGCCGTGGGCGGCGAGACGGGCACGGAACGGGCCGAGGTCGGCGTAGAGGTGGCGCCCGGCCTGTGGGGGCCTGGCGAGGGCGCCGGCGTCGAGCACGGCGTGGTGGGCGGCGGCCGCGATACGGCCGTGCAGGGCCGCGGCCCGGCGGGTGCGCTCGACGACGGGGGCCGGCTCGGTGAGCGCCAGGGCGGCCGCCGCGGCCAGCGGGGCCGCGACGACCGCGCCGAGTGCGGCGAGGACGTCCAGGGTGCGGGCCCGGCGCGGGGCGTTGGCCGCGGTGTCCGGGAAGCGGGCGACGGCGGCGGGCCAGCCGGGCGGGGTGAAGGCGCCGCCGAGGTCGGCGAGGACGGTCACGTCCTCGGGGCACATCTCGGCGGGACTGATCGGCACCGTCTCGTGCGGGTGGTGGACGGTGTCGCGCCAGGTCTCGTCGCTGATGATGTGCAGCCCTTCGCCGACGGCCGCCTCGCAGGCCTCCCTCACGGTCTCGGGCGGCGCTACCGTGGCGGTCGGGTCGTCGGCCACGCACAGCAGGAGCAGCCGGGGCCTGCCGCCTTCGGCGCGTACCCGGCGGACGGTTTCGAGCAGGGCGTAGGGGTCGGGTACGCCGCCGCACTCGGCCGGGGTCGGCACGTGGTAGGAGGGGCGGCCGAGCAGGCGGGCCTGCGGGCTCCACCAGGCGGGGCACGGCCGGGGCAGCAGGACGTCACCGCCGTAGGCGCCGAGCAGGGCGATCAGCAGGGCCTGGGCTCCGGGGGCGGCGACGACCCGCTCCGCCGGGGTGGGCAGGCCTCGGCGCAGCCAGTAGCCGCGGGCCGCCTCGCGCAGTTCGGGGCCGCCGCCGGGCGGCTCGGGCTCGGTGCGCCCGGCCGCCGAGGCGAGGGCCTCGGCGAGTTCCGGGAGCACGGGCAGCCCGGGTCCGGGCGCGGGCGGTCCGTAGCGCACCGGTCCGCGCCCCGTGGCCGCCGTCCCCTGCATCCCGTTTCCTCCTCGGGCCCTGTCCGGCACGAGCCGTGCCTTTCATGCCTTTCCTGCCTTTATACGGAGGTTTGGCACACCGCGCCGCTTATACGGGTGCTGCGGGCACCCGGAGGCGACGGGGTCAGCGCTGGTGGCCCGCGAGGGCGGACAGTTCGGCTTCCAGGCCCCGGCCCTTGGCGCGTACGACCGCCTCGGCCACTTCGGCGAGTTTGCGGTTGGTGCGCTGCGAGATGGTGCGAAGGAGTCCGAAGGCCTGCTCGGCCTCGCAGCCCAGGACGTGTATGACGATGCCGCTCGCCTGGTCGATGACCGAGCGCGAACGCAGCGCGGTCTCCAGCTGTCCGACCTCGGCGAGCGCGGCGCGATAGCGGCGGTCGCGGAGCAGGCCGGTGGTGATCTCGTTGACCAGGATGCCGACGGGGCCGCGCACGCTCTGTTCGAGGGAGCCGGGCCGGTAGCCGTAGAGGCTGACGGTGACCTCGATCCCCGATCGCCGGTAGGGCAGGGTGACGCTGGAGCGTACGCCGGATTCGAGGGCGAGGGCGCGATAGCCGGGCCAGCGGTCCTCCGTCAACAGGTCCTCGGTGTCGACGGGTTCACCGGCCTCCAGCGCGCTCGGGATCGGACCGTCGCCGCAGGCGAGCTGGACGGCGGCGAGGGGCGCGAGGTCGGGGTGGGTGGCGGTGATCCGGCGTTCGGGGCCGCTGCCGCTGATGGTGGTCACCGCGCCGCAGCACGCCGGCGCGCAGCGCACCGACTGTTCGGCGAGCAGGGAGAGACGCCGTGCGGTGGTGGTGGTTTCGGGTTCCTGATGTTCCGGCTCGGGCAGCATCACAGAAACCTCCTCCTCCTGCGGCTGCCCGGCCCCCGACTCCCGAAACGGCGGGGCCGACGGCGCAGGACGACGGAGGTGGACAACGGCGGGGAACGACGAAACCGCGGGGCTCCGAAACAGCGAGGCTCCGGCACGGGGGTGAAGAGTTAGCTTTCTCCCATGACGCAGACGCAGGACGGCTTCGGCGAGGAACTGGCTGACTTCGTCAGACGGGTGGGCGAGCTGCGCACCGCGCGCGCCCGCCCGGCCGGTGAGCAGTCCGTGGTACTGGACGCGGCCCTGTTCGAACTCCAGCACGTGGCCGAGCAGTTGTGGCCGCGGTACGAGCGGATCGCAGCCGGGGCGGGGGCAGCAGCACCGGTCGACCGGCAGGAACGCCAGTTCCTCAAGGCCCTGTTCCAGCAGTTGCCGCTGCCGGTGGTCCTGGTCGACCGGGAGACCGTCGTACGCCGGCTGAACGTCGCGGCGACCGGCCTGACGGGGGTGCGGGCCGGCTACGCCACCGGACGGCCGCTCGCGTCGCTGCTCACGCCGGACGACCGGGCGGCGTTCCGCTCGCAGGCCGCCGCGGTGGCCCGGGGCGAGGGCGATCGCGGTCTCACGGTCCATCTCCAACAGCGGCCGTACGAGCCCCTGTTGGCGACACTGACCGCGCTGCGACCGCCGGACGAACCGCAACCGGCGGTGCTCGTCGTGTTCCAGGAGGGCAGCGCGCGCGGTTCGGCTGCCGTTCCCCCGCCGTCGGAACTGCCCGACCTGGTCGATTCGACCCGGCACGCCGAACTCATGGATGTCATCGAGGCCATGGCGTCCGAGCTGCTCCAACTGCCTCCAGGTGAAAAGGAGTCCGTGCTCGCCGCGGCAGCCGGAGTGCTGTGCGGGCGGTTCGCCGACTGGATCGTGGCCGACCTGGCCGGCGGCGCATTGCGGCGCGTCACCGTCCTGGGCCCTTCCGATCCCGCGGTGGCTCCGCTCCTTCACATGGTGGCCGGCCAGGACCCGGCGGACTGCCCTCTGGTCGTCGAGGCCGCACGGGCCGGCAACGGGGCGCTGCAGGTACAGCCCGAGGACATCGAGGGGTTCGGCCACGACGCCGCGGGGACCCCGGTCCTGGCCCGCGCCGAGGCGTCGTCCCTGATGTGCGTACCGCTGGGGTCGCCGGGGCCGGTGGCCGGGGTGCTCACCCTGTTCCGTACCGGATCGGCGCGGCCCTTCTCCCTGGCCGAGGGCCGCGCGCTGGACGTGATGGCCCGTCATATCGCTCTCGCTATGCGGCGTCCGGCTCCTGACGCACCGGCAGAAGCTCCTCCCTGCACCTCGGTTGAAGCGCCCGTATCACCTTCCTCGGCCGGGTCACCTCCTCCGCCCGCCGTGCTGCCGCGGCCCTGAGCCTCGCCTTCGCCTTCGCCCTCTCGGCCGCCGTCCCTGAGAGCCTCGTCCCTGAGAGCCTCGTTCCTGCGGGCCTCGTTCCTGCGGACTTCGTTCCTGTTCCCGCGGGCGCCGTTGCTGCGGACTTCGTTCCCGCGGGTCGCGTTCCTGCGGGTGCCGTCCCGCTGAGCTCCGTCCCCGCGGCGGCCGCCACCCCTGCTCCCGCTCCCGCTCCCGGGCGGAACGCTCGGGGGTTCTCGACACGTCGGCCTCGCACGCGCTGGACCCGCGCCTCCCGGCCCCGCAAGTCCTTGCCCCACAACTCCCGGCCCCGCGACTCCCGACCCTTCGGCTCCCGGCCCTTCAACTCCTCACCCGGCGGCGCCTCTTCGCGCAGGGCCTGTTCCCGCAGTCGGCTGCAGCAGCGCGTGATCAGCCGGGACACATGCATCTGCGAGATGCCGAGATCCTCCGCGATCCGGCTCTGGGTCATCTCCCGGAAGAACCGCATGTAGAGGATCTTCCGTTCGCGCTCGGGCAGGCAGCGCAGGCCCGGCTTGATGGCCTCGCGGTCGACTACGACGTCGAGGGCCGGGTCGGCGCTCCCCAGGGAGTCGCTCAGGCTGTATCCCTCGCCATCCCCCGGGAGTTCGGCGTCCAAGGAAAGCGCGCTGAAGCTGTTGATGGCTTCGAGCCCCGCTCTGACCTCGTCCTCGGTCATGCCGGTGTGCGCCGCGAGATCCGCCGTACTGGGCCGCTGGGCCGAGCCGTTCGCGGCGAGCTCCTGCGTCGCCGAACGCACGCGACCCCTCAAGTCCTGTACCCGGCGCGGCACATGAAGGGTCCACATGTGGTCGCGGAAGTGCCGCTTGATCTCACCGGTGATGGTGGGCACGGCGTAACTCTCGAAGGCGGCACCGCGGCTCGGGTCGTACCGGTCGACGGCCTTGACGAGTCCGAGCGCCGCGACCTGACGGAGGTCCTCAAGGGCCTCGCCCCGGTTCCGGAAGCGGCCGGCGAGGCGCTCGGACATGGGCAGCCAGGCGCGGACGAGGTCCTGGCGCAGGGTGTCCCGTTCGGGCCCGTCCGGCAGTGCCGCGAGGCGTTCGAAGGCGGCCGCGGTCCTGGGCGCGTCGTCGTGCGGGTGCCTGTGGTTCGCCGTGCTGGTGTCGGTACGCATATGCGATCCAGCTCCCTGGAACGGTGCGGCGGTTGGTTGTCACCGGGGAGCCTGCGGCCGGGCGTCGTGGCACGCCCGGAGCGGACAGCCGCTCCCACGGACGTGCCTCCGGTCCGAAGCACGGAATTCGCCTGCCCGGGCCTTGTCGGGCCAAACGTGGCGTAAACCCCAAGGGCTGGGAAAACGTGTTTCCCGCGGGCCGGGGCCGGTACCCGGCCCGGGTGGGGACAGCCACGTGCACGCGGCGGCGGTCGTCATCGCGCAGACCTGCCGCCGGGAGCCGAGCCGCAGGTCGGGGGCCGGTTGGGCGGGAGGCGGCCGGGTAGTCGCGTGCCATGACTGACTCTCCTTGGCACAAGCGACTCGGCGCCCGGGACAAGGCGCTCTTCGACTTCGCGGCCACCCGGCACTGGCCGGCCGCCGAAGCGGTTCTGCCCCGGCTGAGCCGTTCCGCCAACCACGGCGCCCTCTGGTTCGCGACCGCCGCCGTCATGAACGCGACCCGCTCACCCCGGGCCCGGCGTGCCGCGCTGCGCGGCGTCGCCTCACTCGCGCTGGCCTCGCTGACCGTGAACACGGTGGCCAAGCACTCGGTGCGCCGGGCCCGTCCGCTGGCCGACGCGGTGCCGCTGGTACGGCAGTTGAAGCGTCGGCCGATCACCACGTCGTTCCCCTCGGGCCACTCCGCATCCGCCGCGGCGTTCGTCGCGGGTGTCGCCCTGGAGTCGCGGGCCTGGGGCGCGGCCCTGGCCCCGCTGGGATTCTCGGTGGCCGCATCCCGTGTGTACACCGGGGTGCACTATCCGGGAGATGTGCTGGCGGGTGCGGCACTCGGCGTGGGTGCCGCCTTCGCCGTGCGCGGTCTGGTGCCGACCCGGGCCCAACTCCCGCCGCCGGGGCGCCCGCACGCCGAGGCGCCCGCGCTGCCCGCGGGTCGGGACCTGGTCGTCGTCGCCAACCGGGCCTCCGGCACCGCGCTCGCCAAGGCCGATCTGGTACGCCGGGCGCTGCCGCTCGCGGAGGTCGTCGAGTGCGATCCCGACGAACTGCCGACGGCCCTGGAGAAGGCAGCGGGGCGCGGCCGGGTGCTCGGGGTGTGCGGTGGCGACGGCACGGTCAATCTGGCGGCGTCGGTCGCGGCCCGCGTCGGTGTGCCGCTCGCCGTGTTCCCGGGCGGCACGCTCAACCACTTCGCGCTCGACCTCGGCATAGAAGAGGTGCAGGACACCTGCCGGGCCCTGGTGTCGGGCGACGCGGTGCGGGTGGACCTCGGCCGGTTCAGGCCGGGACCCGACGGCGCGGACGCCGGGTACTTCGTCAACACGTTCAGCCTGGGCGTCTATCCGGAGCTGGTGCGGGTGCGCGAGCGCTGGTCGCCCCGGATCGGCGGCTGGGCGGCGGGGATTCTCGGCGCCTACAAGGTGCTGCGCGGCGAGCGGCCGTTGCCGGCCGATCCGAACGGCAGTCGTCCCGCGCTGTGGCTCCTGTTCGCGGGCAACTGTGTCTACCAACGGCTCGGCCCGGCGCCCGCCCGCCGCTTCGACCTGGCCGACGGACTCCTCGATGTGCGTGCGGTACGCGGCGGCCGACTGCCCGGACTGCATCTCCTGGCCGCCGCCCTCGCGGGTCCGCTGCGCCGCTCCCCCGTGCACGCCACGCACCGCACCGGACGCCTCGACGTCGCGGGTCTCGCCGAGGGCACTTCACTGGCGTACGACGGTGAAGTAGCGCGAGCACCGGCCGAGTTGACGCTGGACAAGCTCCCGGAGGCCCTCACGGTCTACCGCCCGCAGGTGCGCCTCTGACGCTTCCGGGCGCCCCAACATCGCTGCTGCGGACAGCATTTGAGGCAGCCGACGACCACCGATCGCCCGCCATCCGGGCCCTCCCCTCTCGAACCCCGAAACCCTCGAACCCTCGAACGCGTCGCTCAGCACGGCGCGACATTGCTCGGCGGCGCTCGGGGGGAGGAGGAAGGCCCGGCCGGTCCCCTTGGAACACCCCGGAGCGGACGAGGAATCGGACGTCTGCCGACTGCCGCGGCAAACCGTCACCTCGGCAGGCCGCCGCCCGTCCACCCCGGCAGGCCGTCCGTCTACCTCGGGAGCAGGGGACCGAGCGGGCCGAGGTCGATGTTGAGGTCTTCCGGGCGCAGCCCGAACTTCGACCGCAGCTCGCCCATCCGGTTCTCCAGGAGCATCAGCGTGAGCCCGATCCGCTCCTCCTGGTCCTCGGTGAGTTCGCCGGTCTCCACCCGGCGCAGCGCCTGGCGCTCCATGAGCTGACGCAGCAGCTCCACGACGGTCAGAACGAGCCGCGCGAGATCGCGCTCCACGGTGTCGGGATCGAGCTCCACCCGGCGCCGGGGCTTGCCCGCGCTCTCCGCGCTGTCCGTCCTCTCGCGCGCGGGCTGCGGACCTGCCGGGTCTCCCAGCCCTCCGAGCGCGCGCTCGGTCACGTCGTTCAGCAGGTCGCCGTTCAGCAGGTCGTCGATCACGCGGGCTCCTCGTAGTCGAGATCCTGGAAGGGTGACGGGACTTCGGCGCTGACCGAGCTCACGAGGGCATTCAGGTCGATGCGTACGAGGTCCACGTCCGCGATCCGCAGTGTGAGGTCGCCGGTGATCACCACGCCACCGGCCAGCAGCCGGTCGAGCAGGTCGACCAGGGCGATCTCGCGCTGGGCGAGCGCATCGCCGTCGTTCACGACTCCCCCTGGCCCGGGCCGCCTTCGGGGCCGTCGTCCTGGCCGTCGTCCTGGCCGTCGTCCTGGCCGGACGCGAAGGAATAGGGCGCCCAGGGGCCGGTCAGCTCCACGCGGACGTCCTCGCCCTGCGGGGTGCGCTCGCGCACCGCCGCCACGAACTCCTCGCTCCGCTCGCGCGGCACCAGGTAGGCGGCGTTGAGAACGTTCTCACCGGGCGCACCGGAGAGCCGTCCGCTCTGCGGCGGGTGCAGGCGCCCGGCCTCGGCGCGCTCGCACAGGTCGGCGTGCAGGGCCCGGGAGAGCGTTCCCGCGCGCTGCCAGCTCCGGTCACGGTTCTGGCGCTGGCCGAGCCGTCGGCGCAGGTACTCCCGTCCGGTGGCCGCCGTCAACTCCGGTGCGGGCGCCGCCCGTTCGGGAGGTGCGGACTCGGCGTACACCTTGACGCCCCACTCGACGCGCCCGTCCAGGCGCTCGATGGCGGACTCGAAACGGGCCCTCCCGGAGTCCAGGAGGCGGCGCACCCCGTTCTCGTCCCGGCACACCGTGGCGAGCCTGAGCGGCACGGGGCAGCCGACCGTGGCGAGCGCCGCGATCACCGCCTGGTGGTTGCGGGCGACCTCGGCGAGCCAGTCCAGGTCCTCCAGATGGGCGCGGAGCGGGGCGGCGTCGAAGTGTTCCGCGGGGACGCGGCTCACCGCCGCGCACAGCCCCCGGTGCTCGATCAGTGCGGGTGGTTCGCCGTCGAGAGCGCGCACCGCGTCGGGGAGCGCGGCGGCGAAGGGGCGCGTCACGGCGTACACGTACAGCAGTTGGCCGCCGTCGTTCATCGGTCACCACTGCCGTCCGGATCGGAGCTCTCGTCACCCTTGGCCGGTGTAGAGCTCTCGTCCCCCTTGGCCGACATGGAGCGCCCGGCCCCCTTCGCCGCCGTGGAGCGCCCGGCCGTCTTGGTCGATGGGGAGCTCGCGCTCTTCTGCGCCCTGGCTTCGGTGACGGTTTCAGGAGCGGCTTCGGGAGCGCTCTCAAGGGGGCGGGACGCGGCCTCCAGGGCCGCTATTCGAGCCTTCAACTCATCGTTCTCACGCGATAGTTCACGGCGGCGGGCGCCGGTGGAGAGGGCGGGGTCGTCCTCCCACCAGTCGATGCCCATTTCCTTCGCCTTGTCGATCGAGGCGACGATGAGCCGCAGTTTGATCGTGAGAAGTTCGATGTCGAGGAGGTTGATGCGGATGTCCCCGGCGATGACGATTCCCTTGTCGAGGACGCGTTCGAGTATGTCGGCCAGGTTCGCACCGCCGCCATCGGGCTGGTACGCGTCGGGAAAACGTGCCGGGGTCACCATCAGGTCCTCCGCGGATCGGCTACGCCTTTGGCGAGGTGTTCGAGCCGGTCGAGGAGCTCGTCCTC
This sequence comes from Streptomyces xanthochromogenes, assembly GCF_014650455.1. Lineage (GTDB taxonomy): Bacteria > Actinomycetota > Actinomycetes > Streptomycetales > Streptomycetaceae > Streptomyces > Streptomyces xanthochromogenes. The sequence goes on from NZ_BMUZ01000006.1 coordinate 320,837, forward strand.
GCGCCGGTCGAACTCTGCCTCGTCGATCTCACCGCTGGTCAGTTGCTTTTCCAGTGCCGCGAGTTCGCGGCGCACGGTGGCGGGGTCGTAGTACTGCCGCTCCGCCTCCGCGGCGACCTGCCCGAGCACCCAGAAGGTGCCGCGGACGGGCGCCGCCGGAAGCAGCAGCAGTTCCTTCAGGAGTCCCACGGGTTCACCCCGTGAAGCTGTAGGGCGGCAGCGGCCCGTGAACCTGGACGACGAGGTGCGGGGCACGCTCGCGCAGGGCGTCCACGGCGGCCACGAACTCGGCGGTGGCGTCCCGCGGCACGAGGTAGGAGATGTTGGCGAGCCAGCCCGTGGACTGCGGACCGGGGCTGCGCTCCTCGGCCGAGTCGTCGAGAGCGCTCTCGACAAGAGCGGCGTCGGACACCTCGCGCTGCTGCACGGCCGCGGCGATGCGCTCACCGAGCCGCAGCTTGTCCTCGTAACTGCCGCCGCCGGCCTTGCGGTTGGCGTCACTCAGTGCCCTCAACTCGGCGTTCTCCGCGAGCACTTGATGCAGAACGGCCTCTTCGTCGTGGGTGGCCTTCACGTTGTACTCGACCTTGCCGTCGAGCGCTTCGAGCCGCTCCAGATAGCGCTCCTCGTGCTCGGCGAGCACGGCCCGCACGGCCTCGTCGTCGGCCGACACCCCGCCGAACCGCATCGGCAGCACGGCCCCGCCCGCGCCCGCCTCGGCGAGCACGTTCTGATGGGCCAGCAGGTCGCGGCGCTTGGGCCTGAGCCCTTCCGGCGCGTCACTGACCAGCGCCACCAGGTCGCCCTGCTCGACCGTGCGGACCGGGCGCGGCGGATCACCGATGCCGCCCATCTGCTCCGGAAGGCGGCCGTGCCCGCGACGGGCGATGCCGTAGACGTACGTGGTCATTCCTGCTCCTCCTTACGGCGCGTGGTGGTGCGACGGGACCGGGGCCGGGGGGATTCCTCGCCCTCGCTGCGCGCCTCCTTGAATGCCTCCGAGATGGTCTGAGCGGCGCCCGAGAGCGCTCCCTTGGACTTGCCGCGAGCACCGGACTCGGTGATCTCACCGACCAGGTCGGGCAGGCCGGGGCTGCGCTTCGGACCGGCTTCCAGGTCGAGGCGGTTGCACGCCTCGGCGAACCGCAGATAGGTGTCGACGCTGGCGACCACGACTCGTATGTCGATCTTGAGGATTTCGATGCCGACGAGGGAGACACGCACGAACGCGTCGATCACGAGCCCTCGGTCGAGGACGAGCTCCAGGACGTCGTAGAGGCCACTGGAGCCGCCGCCACTGCCGCTTTGTTGTGCCGGGACAACCGTCATGGTCTCCGGCCCTCCTTGTCTGTTGGCGTCATGTTCTGTGTCGTCGTCTGCTGTGCCGTCCGGCTCCGTCGAGGGGCTTGGTCGCTGGGCTTCGCCCATCGGTTTCGCCGTCGGGTGGTTCCTGTCGTTCCGCAAGTGGTTCGCGGGTACTGGCGGTTCACGGGTGATGGTCGTTCGCGGGTACTGGCGGTTCGCGGATTGCCTGTCGTTCGCGGGGCCGGCGGCTTGCTACCAGGCCGTCCGATGACGCTCCGGTCAGTTGCCCTTGTCGGCCCGGCCGCGCTCGTAGCGGCGCAGCCTGCGGTATCCGGTGAGTTCGCCCCGGGGGTCGAGCTCGACCTCGTAGGAGGCGAGCAGGCTCATGGTGTCCGGGACGCGGTTCAGTTCGAGGACCTCGATCCTCAACTGCCAGCCGTCCTCGCTGCGTTCGAAGGACGAGACGGACTCGGCGGGCATGCCGATGAGCTCGGAGAGCTGGGCACGAGCGCCCCGCAGCACCTCCATCGCACTGGGCAGGCCTTCGTCGTCACGGCTCTTCTCGGCGGTTCTCGCGGTGGTCTTCGCGGTGGTCTTCGAGGTGGTCCTCTTCGCCGCGGTCTTCTTCGCCGCAGTTCTGGACGGCGTCGTCGATGCGTCCTCGTCCTCGTCGGCCATGTTCACCTCCCGGGTCGGAACGTTCGGGTAGCCCCTCAGCGCCGGATCAAACCCCTGCGGGTGGTCAGCGGCCGGTGTCGCGCGGGTTGCCCAGCGGGCCGCGCGACTGCTCGGGGACGCTCGGCGGTGCCATCGACGGCATGACCGGAGCGCCCGGCGGCACTCCCGGCTCCAGGGGTGCGGCGGGCCGGTCGGGAAGCTCGCTCCGGCTGCTGCGGGCGCCCCGGCTCAGGAGTGCCGCGGCACCGAGCAGCAGCACGGCGACGATCAGCGCGGCCGCCCAGTAGGGCACTGCCATCGCGAGGACGAGGAGCAGGAACACCGTGAGGGCGGCGCCGCCGTAGAGGCCGGCTGCTCCTGCTCCCGCGTACATCCGCGCGGCTCGGCGCTGCTTCTTGGTCTGTTCGCGCAGCTCGTCCCGGATGGCGTCCCGGACGACCTGGGAGAGCTGCTCCGGCAGGTTCGGCAGGTTCGTGTCCATGGCGCCCGAGTACCCGCGCAGGCGTTCGACAGTCCCTCCGCCGCCCTCCGCGCCCTCTCGACGGCTCCTCTTCACGCCCCTCCGGGCGCCCCCTTTCGATGCTCTCCACGCCTTCTCCGAGCGCCTCCTCTCGGTGCCCCCTGGGCGACCCCTTCGACCCCTCCGATACCTCCGATACCTCCGACACCTCCGACACCTCCAGGATGTCCACATCGCAAGACGCGTATCTCATCATCTGGAGAGCGGTTCTAAAGTGGACTCACCATCGGGGCAGTTCACCGCTCGGGCGCGGAGCGCCGGGCGATGGGCCGCTCGCCGTCGAGTTCTCGGAGAGGGAGTCCGTTCATGTCCCAGGAGACGCCCCCGGCCACGCCGGGCGAGACCGCCGTCTACACCCACGGCCACCACGAGTCGGTGCTGCGCTCGCACATCTGGCGCACGGCGGCCAACTCGGCGGCGTACCTCGTCGGTGAGCTGAAGCCGCACATGCGGGTCCTGGACATCGGCTGCGGGCCGGGGACCATCTCGGCGGACCTGGCCGCGCTGGTGCCGGACGGCCATGTGACGGCGGTCGACCACGCGCCGGGCATCGTCGAGCAGGCCCGTGCGCACGCCGCCCAACGCGGCCTGGACAACATGTCGTTCGCGGTGGCGGACGTGCACGCGCTCGACTTCCCCGACGACACGTTCTGCGTGGTCCACGCGCACCAGGTACTGCAGCACGTCGGCGACCCGGTGCAGGCGCTGCGCGAGATGCGCCGGGTCACCAAGCCGGGCGGCATCGTGGCGGTGCGGGACAGCGACTACGGCGCCTTCACCTGGTTCCCCGCGTCACCGGTGCTGGACGGATGGCTGGACCTGTACCACCGGGTGGCCCGGGCCAACGGGGGCGAACCGGATGCCGGACGCCGGCTCAAGTCCTGGGCCCTGCAGGCCGGTTGTAACGACCTCAGGACCTCCGCGAGCACGTGGTGCTTCGCCACCGAGGAGGAGCGTGCGTGGTGGGGCGGCCTGTGGGCGGACCGTACGGTCGCGTCCTCGTACGCGGAGCTGGCGGTCGACGGCGGGCACGCCACCCCGGACGAACTGGCCGCGATCTCCGAGGCGTGGCGGGAGTGGAGCAGCCGGGACGACGGGTGGTTCATGGTGCCGCACGGCGAGATCCTCTGCCGGGTGTGACCGCCCCCGCCCGCTACGGCGTGTGGATCACGCGGGGCGGGCCGGACGGCGAACTCGGTACGCTCGGCGCCCGGTCCACGCCCGGGGTGCGGGCGGGTGGAACGGGGGCCGGCTCCAGCGGGCCGCCGGGCAGCAGCGCCAACAGGCATACGACCACCACGGCGGCCGCGACGCCGAGTGCCGCCAGGGCGAGTCCCCGCACCTGGCGGACTCCCCGGGCGCGACCCTGCGGCGGCGGGTCGCGGCGCAGGTCGGCGTGGGCGACCAGGGCGCCACCGGCCAGCAGCGCGGCGCGTATCCGGGCATCGGTCGCGAACCGTCGGTCCTCGGTGTTCGGCTTCAACTGACAGCCGCCCCCAGTCTCTTCTCCAGGACGTCCAGCGCGCGGCTCGCGGTGGACTTGACTGTGCCCCGGGCCAGGCCGAGGGTCTCCGCTATCTGCGCCTCGGTCAGTTCCGACCAGTAACGCAGCACCAGAACCTCGCGCTGACGCTGCGTCAGCAGTGCCATGGCGTCCAGGACTTGGCGGTGCTCCTCGGCCAGGAGCAGCCGCTCGTCCACGGGCGCACCGGCACCCTGGTGGGGCGGGGTGTAGGCACGGGAAGTGCGGCGTCTGCGCAATACGGATCGCGCCGCGTTGACCACGGCGGTCCGCAGATATGCCGCGGGGTCCTGGAGGCCGTGCAGCGAGGTGCCGTAGCTGCGGCACAGGGCGGCGAAGGCGTCCTGAACGACGTCCTCGGCGGTGGGCAGGTCGTCCACCAGGAAGAGCGCCAGACGCACCATGTCGAGCCGGCGCGCCAAGTACAGCTCGGTCAGGTTGGGCGCCGGCTCCTCGTCCCGCGCCCCGTCGTCATATGTCCCGCCGTACACCGGGGCGACCGGCGGGGGCACCGCCCGGAGCCGGCGCGCCCGTGCGGGCGCCTCCTCGGTGCGGGGCATCCGCGCGAGCAGCCGGGACCACCAGGGCGACCGCGATGTTGCGGGTATGGCGTACTGCATGGGCCTCGATCCGTGTCCGGGAGGGGCGGGCCGGCGCGTGACAGCCGGCCCGCCCCGTGGTGCTGCTGCCGCTACTTTCCGACGCCGCTGCCCGGCTTGATCACCTTGGGCGCGACGTCGGAGGATCCGCCCGCGGCGGGCTCGGCCGCGGCGGCCCCCTTGCCCGCGCCGGTGACCTTGGCAGTGCCGTCGGCCTTGGAGCCGGATGCGGCGGAGCCGGATGCGGCGGAGCCGGATGCCTTGGCGCCGCCGGGTGCGGAGACAGCCGCGGCCGTGTCGCCGCTCGTGGCGACCTTGGGTGCGGCGGGCTTCGCACCGGTGTCCGCGGCGGCCTGCGCGGCGAAGGCGCCACCCAGGAGGAGTGCGGCACCGGTGACGGCGGCGCCCAGGAACCGGGGGCGGGGGCTGCGGTCGCGCTTGACGTGCTGGGACATGGAACTCTCCGGGGAAGTGGGGAAACACGCTCGGGACGAACTGCTGAAGGGCGCCTTCACCCCACCAGACGTCCGGCGCCCCCCGGGGTTGCGACCCCGTCGGAGAAAGTTTCCGCGGCGCACGCCCGGCCGCGTGGCACGGGCACCCGCACGGAATGTGCCGCGCCATGGCCGCCGACCGGACCGCCGGACCCCCTGCCGGGGACGATCTCCCCCAACTAGGCTTCGTGTCATGGAGATTCTGGGCACCACGCTGCGCATCTGCGTCGACGACCTGGAGAGCGCGATCGTCTTCTACGAACGCGTCACCGGCAGTCAGGCGCTCCGCTTCGACCGCGGCGGGGTGTCCGTCGCCGCGGTCGGCGCCTTTCTGCTGATGAGCGGTCCCGAGGAGGAGATCGAGGTGCTGCGCAAGGTCGCGGCGACCGTGGCGGTCAAGGACGTCGACGAGGCCAACGTCACCCTGACCGCGGCGGGCGCGCACGTCATCGCGGGCCCGGTCGCGACTCCGGCGGGCCGGAATCTGATCGCCCTGCACCCCGACGGCTCGGTCTTCGAGTACGTCGACCGCAAACCGGCGTACTGAGCGACGGCACGGACCGGGGGGACCGGCCCGCGGCCGGGCCGCACCCGGCCCGCTTCGGCGTTGCGGCACGGCAGCGCTTCAGCGCCGCTGCAACACCGCAGCACTGCAACGCCGCAGAGCCTCAGCTCGGCAGCACCGTAGCGCTTCAGCTCCGCAGCACCGCGGGGCTTCAGCCCGCGAGGTCGCGGATGACCGCGTGGGCGACGGCGCTGCGGGCCGGGGCCAGCTCGGCGGCGATGCCGGCGGCCGTCTCCGGTCCGACGACGACGGCCGCGGACCCGTACTCCCCCGCCTCGATCAGGCTCCGGCGCAGGTGAGTGGGCGGATGCGTGGAGTCGACGCTGTGGCCGCGCAGCACGCCGACGCGGCGCAGCCGCTCGTACTCGCGCTCGGACACGGTGGCCGCGCGCTCCGCGATCCGCTCCCACAGGCCGGCCGCCGCAGCCCGCGGCTCGACACCGCCGATCCTGGTCTGCGCCCGTACGGACTCGGTGCGCAGCGCGGCCGCGATGGACTCGCCGATGAGCAGCCGGTCCATCAGGCCCGCCGCCGCGGCCGCCGAGCCGACGCGTACCGCGGCGCGGTCGGCGAGGTATTCGGCGCGTTGCGCGTCCCGCAGGGTCAGCCGTTCGAGAAGCAGGGTGACGCCGTAGACGGCCCAGCGCGGCACGTCCATGAGGAGGTCGGTGACCATTTCCAGCGCGGTCCGGCGCAGGTGTACGGCGCGGACCGGAGTCAGGAGGTACAGCCAGGTGTGCAGCGAGTACAGGGCGGCACCGATGAGGCGGGCACGCCGCGGGTCGCCGTTGGCGTAGTGCCCGAGTTCGTGGCCGAGCAGCGCGACGCGCTCCTGCTGGTCGAGCACCTCCCACAGGCCAAGTCCGAGATGCAGCGTCCGACGGCCCCGCAGGCCGAAGTCGGCGACGGAGGCGTTGAATTGCGCGTCCACGACGACGGTGTCCACGCCTCGGGTCCCCAACGCCGCGGCGACCTCGTCGACCAGCGCGTACAGGCAGGGCGCGTCCGCCCTGCGCAGCACCCGCCCGTCGCGCCGCAGCCTGGGGAACCTCGGCCGCAGCACGAAGGCGGCCAGCAGCAGGATCACACCGATGATCGGCTGGACCAGCGTGCTCCAGCCGAGGACGACGAGCAGGGTTCCGGCGACGGCCAGTACGGCCGTGAGGGCGTGCACGCAAACGGCCACGAGCCGGGCGACCACGCCACGGTTCGTTACGGCGGAGGCGTTCGGCGCTGCGAGCAGTTCGGCGTGCAACTGCTCCCCGTGGCGGTGGGCGAGGCGGCGCTGCATCGCCTCGAACCGCCCGCGGGCCGGTGCCTCGCCCTCCGGGTCGACGTTCCAGTCACAGGCGGAGCACCACATGACGAAGCGTTCGTCGTACGGAACGTCCGCCGCGCACTGTGGGCACGTGCGTGCCCCCAACTGGCCGACGGTCGAACCGAGTCGGGCATCCAGCGATTCCCCCACCGAACTGTTCCTCTCCCCCGCGGCCCTCCCCAGGGCCGTTGCGCAAAGCCGCACTGTAACCCGCTCCCGGCGGTCGACGGCCATGGCCGGGGTCACGATTCGCCCACGCCCGCACCCTCGGCCACGCCCTCGCCCCCGCGGCGAGCAGAGCCGTTCGCGCGGTTCCCGCGCCCCTCGACGGCACCGGGCACGGGAGCGTCCTCAGCCCGTCATGGTGCGCGGCTCAGGCGTCCAGGACCAGGTCGGACGTCGGGACCGACTGGCACGTCAGGACCGATGTGTCGGGCAGGCCCTCGTCGGGCGCCACCAAATGCGCGGCGTTCCCGGACAGCACCGGGCACGCGCAGCTCTCGCACTGGCCGACGCGGCAGCCGCTGGGCAGGGTGAGGCCCGCGGACTCGGCCGTGGTCAGCAGGGTGCCGGACTCCTTGGTCCAGCGGACCGTGCGGTCGGAGCGCGCGAAGGTGACGGTGAAGGCCGCGTCGTCCGGCAGGGCGACATCGCGGGCCGCCGCCCGGAAGCGTTCGCTGAAGATCTCGAACGCGGGCACGCCTCGCGCCCGCAGCCCCGCCGTCAGGGAGTCGAGCATCGGTGCGGGGCCGCAGAGATAGAACCGGGCCCTTCGGGCTATCAGGTCGTCCGCGAAGGACTCGGGCGTCATGAAGCCCTCGTGGTCGTGGGTGCGGCCCAGGACGTCGTCCGGGGCGGGGGCCGCATAGTGGTTGATCACTGTCAACTGCGGCAATTGCAGGACCAGTTCGTGGATGCGGTCGCGGAAGGGGTGGTCCGTCGAGTTCGCGTTGCCGTAGTGCAGGACCACCTCGGGAACCGTGCCGCCTCGCGTCGCCAGCGTCTCCAGGTAACCGAGGAAGGGGGTGATCCCGATGCCGCCCGCGACGAGGACGACGGGCGCGTCCGTGTGGGTGGGGATGACGAACGTGCCGCCGGGGCGGGCGAGATGGAGCCGGTCACCGACCTTCAGGTCCTCGTGGACGTATCCGGAGAAGGCGCCGTCGGGAACGCGGCGTACCGCGAGGCCGTAGGAGCGGCGGTCGGGGTCGATGGCCGAGCCGATGAGGGAGTAGCTCCGGCCCCGCGCGGGCGTCTGGAGCGTGCCGTCGGCGTTCTCGGCGCGTACGGTCAGGTGCTGGCCCGGGCGGAAGTCGGGCAACGCGCCGCCGTCCGCCGCCGCCAGCCGTACGGTCCGCACCCCGGGTCCCGCGGTGCCGAGCGCGCTGACCACGAAGGGCCGGGTGCCGTCCCAGTGGCCGTCGGCCGGTGCCGGGGCGATGCGGCAGGCCGCGGAGCGCAACGGGACGGAGCCGCTCAGCGGGTCGGCGTCGGCGTGGTCGATCAGGCGGTTGAGGTTGTGGCCGCTCGGCCGTGTCGGGTCGGAGCCGGGCAGGCCGAGGTCGGGTGCGTCCTGCCACCAGCCGTACTCCCCCACCACCACCGACGGGTGCAGTGAGTCGTCGAAGCGGGCCCGCAGCCGGATCGAGCCGAGCCGGGTCGCCACGTCGACCCACTGGCCCTCGGTGATGCCGTACGCGGATGCCGTCCCGGGGTGCAGATCCACCGAGGGGTCGGTGGCGCGGCGGCGCAGCGAGGTGACCGAGCGGTGCTGGCTGTGCACGAAGTAGCCGTGCTTGGCGCAGGTCAGGACGAGGGGGAAGGCCGTGCCGGTGGGCGCCGGGTCGCGGTGTTCCGGCACCGGCGGATAGCCGTGGTCGCGCAGGCGCTGGGAGTACAACTCGACGCGCCGGGTGGGGGTGTTGAAGCCCGTCACCCCCGTTCCGTCGCAGGCCGCGTACTTGCGGTGGGCGAGCGGACGCGGGACCCGTACGCCGCCGGGGCTCTCGCGCAGCTGCGTCACGGTCAGGCCGAGCGGCTCCAGCTGCCAGTTCCAGGCGGCCTCGATGTCCCCGTCGAAGAACAGCTCGCCCATGCCGAGCCGGCACGCCAGGTCGAAGACGACCTCGGTGTCCGACCGGGAGGCGCCCTGCGGCTCGACCAGCTTCGGCCGCAGTTGCACCTGCTCCTGCGCGCGGTGGCCGATCTCGAAACCGAAGCGGAGCGCCTCGCGCTCGTAGGCGCTGTTGACGGGCAGGACGATGTCGGCGGTGGTGCTGGTCGGGTTGGCGAACAGGTCCAGGTGCACCTGGAATTCGAGCTGTCGCAGGGCCCGGGCCACCCGGTCCGAGTCCGGTTGGGCGACGACCAGGTTGGAGCCGAAACCCACCAACGCCCGCACCGCGTAAGGCTGTTGTGTCTCAATGGCCGTGCAGAGGTCGCCCGCGTTGATGTAGCCGGATGCGGGTGGGCCGAGCGGATGCCGGTCGAGGCCGAGCGCCTTGGCCCGTTGTTCGGGAGCGAACTGGGCCGTGCTGGTGGCGGCGTTGTAGGGCGGCGGCGGTACGACGTGGTTGCCGCCGGGCGCGTCGAAGGAGCCGGTGAGGGCGTACAGGGTGGCGAGGGCGCGCTCGGTCTGGGAGGCGTTGGCGCTCTGGCCGACGCCGGTCCAGCCGTAGTACGTCACCGAGCGGGCGGCCGCGATCTCGGCGGCGAGGGCGCGGATCTCGCTCTCCGGGATCCAGGTGGTCCGCGCCACCTCCTCGATGGGCCGGCGCGCACAGGCGTCCGCGTACTCCTGGAACGCCGGGACGCACTCCACCCGGCGGCCGTCGGCGGTACGCACCTCGACGGTGCCGTGCAGCGCGAACCGCTCCGGCCGGACGGCCGCCTTGCGGGTGTCGTACGCCTCGACGCGGCCCGTGTCTAGGTCCAGCACGGCGAAGCCCTCGGCGTCGGCGGTCCCGGACAGCTCTCCCGCGCGCAGGAAGCGGCCCGTGTCGCGGCGCACCAGGAGGGGCCCGTTGGTCCAGGCGCGCACGAACTCCTCGTCGTAGGCGCCCTGTTGGATGAGGAGGTGGGCCAGGCCGAGCGCGAGTGCCGCGTCCGTGCCGGGGCGTACGCGGAGCCAGTGGTGGGCGCGCAGGGCGCTGGTGGAGCGGCGCGGGTCGACGACGGCCAGCTTCATGCCCCGGGCCTGCGCCGCCGAGACGGCCGCGGACTGGGCGAGCCAGGTCTTGGCCGGGTTGAAGCCCCACAGGAGCGCGAGGTCGGCGTGTTCGTAGTCCGGCGGCGGGATCGGGGTGCCGAAGGTGAAGGCGTGGGCGAAGTCCTTGTGCCAGTTGCAGATCTCGGCGCTGTAGACGGTGTTGGGGCTTCCGAAGTGGCGTACGAAGCGCTCGATCCACTCGGTCGCGTCGGAGACGGCGGTGCCGCTCGGGGTGGCGACCGCGAAGGCCACCGCTTCCGGCCCGCTCTCGGCGGCGACGGCGGCGAGCCTGGCGGCGATCTCGGCCATCGCCTCGTCCCAGGAGATCTCCACCCAGCCGGGGTCGGGGTCGGTCTTGGGCTTGGTGCGGCGCAGGGGTGTGGTCAGGCGGCGGGTGCTGTGGGCGATCTCGGGGGCGGCCCGGCCCTTGGGGCACATCGCGGCGCCCGTGGGGTGGTCCGGGTCGGGGCGGACGCCGGTGAGGCGGCCGTCCTCCACGGTGAAGATCGCACCGCAGCGGGACTTGCACAACGTGCAGAATCCGCGCTTCTCCTCGACCGCCATGACAGGCCTCCGTACGCCGGCGTCGTTGCCTCCCCCATTGAAGCCCGGTTTGATCGATCATTTCGTCGGCCCTTGGCCCCCTGCGCCAGGGCCCAAGGGCCCGCCGGGCCCGGGAGATCCTGCCCCGGCCCCGGCGAAGGCACGGGGTCTAGTCCTCGGGGCGCATCCGGTACTGGTAGCGGTCCGGGAGCGGCTCGTCGGTGAGGCGGGCCCACACCTCGTTCAGTATCTCAGCGCCCTCGCGCAGGTCGGCGACCTCGAAGCCGGCGTCGAAGAGGGCCCGGGCGGCGGCCGGCTCGCCCTCCGCGAGCAGGAGCTGGGCCTCGACGAGGCGGAAGCGGCCGCGCTCGCGGACGGCGGGACGCAGGCGGTCCCATATCGCGCGGGCGTCCGCCGGGCGGCCGGCGGCGAGGAGTGCCTCGATCGCCTCGCGGCCGAGCGCGGCGTCGGCCGCCGTCCAGGGCTCGCCCTCCCTGCGCTCCTGGCAGAAGTCGTCGTACGCCTCGGCATAGCGGTCGGCGGCGCGGCTCGCGTGCCCGGACAGCTGGTCGGCCACGGCGAGACAGCGCAGCAGTGGCCAGCGGGACGGGGCGAGCGGCAGGCCGCGCTCCCAGCTGCGCACGGCCTGGGCGTGGTCGCCCGCGTGCCACTGGGCGACGCCGAGGTGGTACTCGGTGAGCGGGTCGGCCGGTGCCGTCTCCAGCATGTCCCGCCAGTGCGCGGCGACCAGGGTGGGCCCCGGCGGGGTCACCCTGCGCGGCTCCGGAAGCACGCCATTGTGCAGCAACTCAAGCCAGGGCTGCTGCTCCTGAGTGAGCGTCAGGTCGGGGAAGGGGGTGCCGGGGAGCTTCGCCCCGGTGCGCAGGACTTCGAGGGCGCCCCAGCCGGATCCGGTGGCCAGGCGCTCGCCGGGCTCGGTGTCGGCGAAGGGGCGCCAGGCGGCGTAGGCCTCCTCCACCGTGGCCCGCGGCAGGGCCTGCTCAAGTCTGCCCTCGGCCTCGGCGCGGGCCGCGGCCCAGTCGTCGCCGTGCACCACGGCCCCGTCGGCGCTCAGCGGACCGTACGCCTCCAGCCAGGCGAACTCGGCGCCCGCGTCCAGTGGTACGTGCTCCAGCTGCGTGCGGGCCAGGCCCGCCTGGATCTCCGCGTATCCGACGGTGCCGGGCTCGGTCAGCCATTCCTGCCAGCGCCGGCCGCCGCGGCCCGAGCCCCACAGGAAGAGCTTGCGGCCGCGCAGGGTGTCCGTGGAGGTCTGGACGAGGCCCCGGCCGCCGTCGTCGAGCGAGGCGATCCAGCGGCGGGCGCCGTCGGGGACCTCGTAGAAGTAGTCGGCGGGGTGTTCGCTGCGCAGCGGATAGGTGCGGTCGGCGCCGTCGAACTCGGGCACGGGCACCCGGCGCAGAGTGCGTTCGTACCCGAAGTGCCAGGCCTCTTCGGCGGGGGCCAGGACACGGGTGCGCTCGCCCTCCTCCACCGCGATGTTGGACCACCAGTAGACCGGTGCGGTCCGCTCGTGCGGGTTGCGGACGCGGACGCCCACGTACAGGAAGTCGGAGTCGTCGGGGAGCCACAGGTCGACCTGGAAGGGCAGGTCGCGCAGCCGCTCCCACTCCCACAGGCGGACCATCTGTCCGCCGTCCGGCGCCGGGACGAGGGCGGCGTGGAGGGGGGCGCAGGACAGGGTGGTGTGTCCGGTGGCGCCGATGTTCCACTCGATGCCACCGGAGAACCAGGCACCGTTGAGCGCGAAGTCGGCGGGCTGGAACACCGGGTTGGTGTAGAGGAGTTCACGCCCGGTGGGCTTGTGGAACAGCGAGTGGACGCGGCCGCCGAGGCCCGGCAGGACGGTGACCCGCAGCCGGTCGTTCTCGATCACGATCGTGTCGAGCTCGACGGTCTCGCGCTCGCGCCCGTAGCCGTCGAGGACCCGCACCGGAAGCAGTGTCTCCAGCGGCGCGTACCCGATCTGGCGGGCCATGTCCCTCGGCAGGCCCTGGCGTGCGCGCTCGTCGAGCTGATGCAGTTCGTCGCGCGGGCGCAGCGCGGGCAGCGGGTTCGCCTCGCCCAACGGGGCGCCGGGCAGGGTCAGTACGGCACGTCGCACGGTCGTGGCCAAGGCAACCTCACTCCCTCGTACGGGGTTTCGGCGGCTCTTTCGGCCGGTCCCCCGATGACCATGGAACACCGCGCCACTGACAACGGCCAGGGGCTACCCCGGTCACGGTTGCGCAAAAGCCGCCGCGGCGAGGCCGGCGGGCGGAGCCGAGGCCGTGCCGTCCGGGGTCCGGGGCGGGGTCGCGGCGGGGACGTCGTGGGGACGGCTCGCCGAACCCGCCCCGGCCCGTCAGGGCCGCGTGGAGCCCGCCCGCCGGTATATCGATCGACACGTTCCGCCCCGTGGGGGACGATCGGCCCGCAACGGACGTGCGGTACGGAAGGACAGCAGGACATGAGTGAGCAGCACACCTACCGGGTCATCGTGCGCGGAGTGTGGGACGGCCTGAGCGAGGACTCGCGCGCGAGGCTGCTCGCCGAGGCCGACGACCACGGCCTGACCGCGATGACCTTCACCGAGGAGGGCTCGCTCGCCTACGACCGCGTCCTGAAGCACTTCTCCTGGCGCTTCACGGTCGTGTCGGACGCCGCCGACGGCGACGAGATGGCCGCCGCGATCGCCGAGGACCGGGCGGAGTCGGCGCTGACCGCGCAGGGCCATGGCTTCCGCGATCTCCGCTCGACGGTCACGGACCTCGACACAATGAAGATCAACTACAAGGGCGGGCGGCGCTAGCCGCCCTGCCCCGTCCGCCCGGCGGCTCCGGCGTCCTCGGTCCCCCGCGCCCGCCACATCTCCGTCGTGACCGCCCAGCGCTCGTGGTCGCGCCACGCGCCGTCGATGAAGAGGAAGTCCGGCGAGTAGCCCTCCAGGCGGAAGCCCGCGCGGCGGACGAGGTTGATCGAGCCCGTGTTGGCGGGCTGGACGTTCGCCTCCAGCCGGTGCAGGCCGAGCGTGCCGAACGCGTACCGCAGGACCAGCGCGAGGCCTTCGCCCATCAGGCCGCGCCCGGCCGCGTGGGCGAAGGCGCCGTAGCCCAGGGCGCCGGACAGGAAGGCGCCCTCCACCACGTTGTTGATGTTGATGAACCCGGCGATGCGGCCGTCGCCCCGCTCGCAGACCAGGAAGCCGTGCCGGGTCGGCTCCTCGATCAGGCGCCGCGCGTAGGTCGCGTAGGACTCGGGGTCGGCGGGCGGGGCGAGCCAGGGGCCGTGCAGTGCCCGGCTCGACGCGGCGAGGGCGGTGAACTCCGCCGCGTCCTCCAGGGTGAAATGGCGTATGCCCACGCGGGGGCCCTCGGCCAGGAAGCCGGCTTCAGTGCGCATCGCCTCAGATTACTGATCCACTACGGAGGCGTTACCGGTTCCGCCTTCTCAGGAAGTAGCCGCAGCACAGCCCCACCACGAACACCGCCAGCAGCGCGAGGTAGAGGGGCATGGTGACCTCGGGGATCAGCAGCCGGATCTTGACGTGCCGGGTGTTCTCGAAGATGAAGACCAGGGCCAGGATCGCGAGGACCAGGACCGCGATCCGGCCCGGGGTCACGACACCGCCCGCCGTGCGTTGCGTACTGCTCGTCTCGCCCTTGGGGCTCATGGTCCGGCCCTTTCGTTCGTGCCGCGCTGTAGCGGCTCCCCTCGTCCCAGGTTGCGGGACTGGGCACACCGGCGTGCGGTCCTGCGGGCCGTACGGGTGAGGGCGAGCGGCAGCACGGACGGGGACGTCCCCCCGTCCGTGCGGAGACGACCTCCCGTGCTTGTCAGACAAGTAGGGGCCGGGCATGCTGGCCTTCCGGTACGGCGAGAGGCGAGTTCATGGCAGAGGGCGGGCAGCAGCGCAGGCCGGTCGTGGCGCTGTACGAGCGGATCGCGGACGCGATCCACGACGGCACCTATCCCCGGGGCTCCACCCTGCCCTCGGAGCCGAAGCTCGCGGGCGAGCTGGGGGTGAGCCGCCCGGCCCTGCGCGAGGCGCTGCTCCTGCTCCAGGAGGACGGTCTCCTCTCGGTGCGGCGCGGGGTGGGCCGGACCGTGAACGACCGGCCGCCCCGGCGCGGCTTCGAGCAGCTCCAGCCGCTCGACGACCTCCTCGGGCCGGTCCGCGTACGGGCCCTGTTGCGCAGCCGCGAGGAACCCACCGACTTCACCGCCCAGCATCTGCTCGCGCCCGCCGGATCGGACCTCAGATTCTGGGAATCCGTGCTGGTCGGGGAGTCTCTCGCGGTCGCGCTCAGCCATGAGTGGGCCGCCCCCGAGGACGTCGTCGAGCGCCTGCACCCCGCGTTCGCCGAGGCCCTGCGCGCCGAGCCCGCCGCCTCCATGCTCACCGTCCTCGCCGAGGCCTCCCGGGGCGTCCAGCTCACCGCGCACAGCGGGATCAGCGCAACGCTGCTCGGCCGGCGCAGGGGCGAGCAGCTGGACCGCCCGGCGGACACCCCGGCCGTGCTCATCACCCAGGTCGTACGGGTCGACGGCACCCCGGTGATGGCCGCCAAGCACATGCTGCCGACGGGAGCCCCGGCGCTCCCCGTACTCCAGTCCTGCTAGCACCCGGGCGGGCCCGGGCACGGCACGCTGTACACTCCCGCCTCATGCACTTGTCAGACAACCCTGCCGCCACCCCCTCGGTCACCCCCGCCGAGTGGATCCGCCGCGCCCCGAAGGCCGTCCTGCACGACCACCTCGACGGCGGCCTCCGCCCCGCCACCATCGTCGAGCTGGCCCGCTCCTGCGGGTACGCCGCACTGCCTACCGAGGACCCGGCCGAGCTCGCGCTCTGGTTCCGTGACGCCGCCGACTCCGGCTCGCTGGAGCGCTACCTGGAGACCTTCGCCCACACCTGCGCGGTGATGCAGACCCGCGAGGCGCTGCACCGCATCGCGGCGGAGTGCGCCGAGGACCTGGCGGCCGACGGCGTCGTGTACGCGGAGGTGCGCTACGCGCCCGAGCAGCACCTGGAGGGCGGCCTGACCCTCGACGAGGTCGTCGACGCCGTCAACGAGGGCCTGCGCGAGGGCGAGCGCCGCACCGGCGGGCGGATCACCGTGCGCGCGCTCCTCACCGGCATGCGGCACACCCGGCGCTCCCTGGAGATAGCCGAGCTGACCGTCGCCCACCGGGACCGGGGCGTGGCGGGCTTCGACATCGCTGGCGGCGAGATCGGCAACCCGCCGGCCGAGCACCTGCCCGCCTTCCAGCACCTCAAGCGGGCCAACTGCCACATCACCATCCACGCCGGCGAGGCCGTCGGCGCGGAGTCGGTGCACGAGGCGGTCCAGGTGTGCGGCGCCGAGCGCGTCGGTCACGGCGTGCGCATCACCGACGACATCGGCGCCGACGGCACGCTCGGCCACCTCGCCGCGTACGTCCGGGACAACCGGATCGCCCTGGAGGTCTGCCCTACCTCCAACCTGCAGACGGGCGCCGCGATCTCGTACGAGAAGCACCCGATCGACGAGCTGCGCCGGCTCGGCTTCACGGTGACCCTCAACACCGACAACCGGTTGGTGTCCGGCACGACCATGAGCGAGGAGTTCCAGCACATGGCGGACGCCTTCGGCTACGGCCCGGAGGTCTTCGAGGAGTTCACCGTCGCCGCGGTCGAGGCGGCGTTCCTGCCGCTGCCGGAACGCCGTCGCATCATCGACGAGCTGGTGCGCCCGGGTTACGCGGCGCTCAGTTCAACGTCCCGCTGACGAAGGGCAGTTGGAGCGTCCCCGTGTCACCGGGGGCGCTCACGACCGTCACCGGCTTGACGCCCTTGTTGCCGAGGTAGGCGTCGTCGCTCGCGGCGATCGCGAACTCGATGCGGTGCCCGGCCTCGTAGCGGTGTGCGATGCCGGGCAGGGCGACGGTGAACTGCTTCGTGACGTCCGGCACCCGCACCGGCGCGACCAGTCGGCGCACCAGCGTCTTGGTGCCGTCGGGTGCCACGTCGTACAGCTTGGCGAAGAGGACCAGCTTGTCGGCGGCGTCGCCGGAGTCCTGGGTCGCGCGCGCGGCGGGCGAGGACACCTTGAGGATGGCCTTCGCCGAGCCTACGACGTCGACCGGCGCCTTCAGCGGGGCGGTGTCCCACCCGAGGTAGGTGCCGGGGGTGTCGTAGGGCGCCGGGTCGGGCAGTCCGATCGTGCCGGCCAGGGAACTCTCCGAATGGCTCGTCGGGACGAGCCAGTTGGTGTACGTACGGCTGCCACGGGCCACCTTCGCCCGGTTGTCGACGAGTTTGCCGTCGCCGGAGAGGTACACCTTCTGCGAGAGCGGCGGCACCTTGGACGCCTCGCCGTAGCCGCTCTGCCAGTCGCGGTAGTAGGCGAACGCGGGCCCGGTGTCGGTGTGCCGGTCCTTGTGCAGGTACCGGTCGAACCAGGCGAGGATGCGCTGCCCCGTGTAACTGGTCTCCAAGTTGCCCTGGGTCAGGTCGAGTTCGCCCGGGGCCTGGCCGCCGCTGTGACCCCAGGACTGCCAGATCATCTTGGTCGTGGTGCCGTTGTCCTTGAGCGCCTGGTAGGTGGCCGTGGCCTCGTTGAGGTTGAACAGGCTGTCCGTCTGGCCCTGGATGAGCAGGGTGGGCGCCTCGACGCGGTCGAGGTAGCTGACCGGGGAGACGCTCCGGGCGTAGCGCAGCATCGCGGCGGTCCGGGCGGCCGGGTAGCTGCCCGAGTTGAGCAGGCCGATCGTCTTGCAGGCGTCGGACACGAAGTGCACGCAGCCCAGCGTGCCCCAGCGGGACGGGTCGAGGTTCGGCAGCGTGATGGGCTGACTCTCGCCCATGAGGTAGAACCCGTTGGTCCACTGCCACTTGAAGGCGCCGGGCACCTTGCGGTCGGCCACGTTGTTGGGGTCGAGCGCGTACGACAGGTCGTTCCAGGTGATCATGGGGACAAGGGCGTCGACGCGGTGGTCCACGGCGGCCGTGGCCATCTGGACGGCGCCACCGTAGGAGCCGCCGATCATTCCGACGCGGGGGTCGCCCGGGCGGTCCCTGGTGACGAAGTCGACGCGGGTGCCGTCGTCGGCGGCCCGGGTCCCGGCGAGGAAGTCGATGAGACGGGAGGCCGCGCGGCCGTCGATCGCCGGGTCGTCGAGGGAGATGAGGCAGCCCGACTTGCCGAAGCCGAGCCCCGAGTAGGCGAGGGCCACGTACCCACGGGCGGCGAACGCCTTGGCCGTGCCGGCCGTGGAGCCGTCCGCCTTGTTGCCGCCGAAGCCGTTGGTGGTGAGCACGGCGGGCGCGGGGTGCGCCTTGTCGACGCCGGCCGGACGGTAGAGGTCGGCGTCCACCGCACAGGTGCGGCCTCCCGCCCGCACGGTGAACTTCAGTGCGGTGACCGTGACTTGGCCCTCATCCGCCCCCGGTGACGCGACGGCGGGCGCGGAGGCGAGCAGCGGCACGGCGAGCGCCGCGCCGAGGGCGGCCGCCAATGGCTTGCGGGTTCGGGGCACGGTACGGCGACGGGTCACGGCGTCCTCCACGGCACGGCGGGCCTACCGACCGGTAGGCCCGCCTCATGCTGTGACACGTGAAACTCCGCGTCAACGGCTGGGACACAACCTTCTTGCCTCAGGCGGGAGTTCATGCCAGAGCGGGCATCTCGAGGGTCAGCGTGCCGCTGTCCGCGTCGAGGACCGCGGGCACCCCGAGCGGCATCGTCAGGGCCGTGTCGCAGTGGCCGAAGCCCAGGTCCTCCACGACGGGCACGCCGAGCCGGCCGAGCCTTTCGCGCAGCACCGGGCGCACCCGCTCCTCGTACGGTCCGCAGTCCTTCCAGGAGCCGAGCGCGACGCCGGTGACGCCCTCCAGCCAGCCCGCGCGCAGGAGTTGGGTCAGGGTGCGATCCAGCCGGTAGTCCTCCTCGCCGACGTCTTCGAGCAGCAGCAGCCCGCCCCCTGCGGACCGTCGGCCGTGGGGGGTGGCGAGGTCGGCGGCCAGCAGGGAGAGGCAGCCGCCGACCGTGACGCCCCGGGCGCGGCCCGGGACCAGGGGCCGTGCGCCGGGCAGGCCGAGGACCAGGGCGGCCTCGGGCTCGAACAGGGTGGTGCGCAGGGACTGCTGGGTGGTGGCGTTGTTGATGAAGGCGAGCGTGGAGGCCATCGGGCCGTGCAGGGTGGAAAGGCCGAGCCGGACGGCGAACGCCTCGTGCAGGGCGGTCACATCGCTGTAGCCGATGAGCACCTTGGGCCCGGCCGCCCGCAGCGCCTCCCAGTCGAGCAGGTCGACCATGCGCTGGACGCCGTAGCCGCCCCGGCCGCACATCACGGCGTCGACGCCCGGGTCGCACCAGGCGTCCTGGAAGTCCCGGGCCCGCTTCTCGTCCTCACCCGCCAGATATCTGAACTGTGGGTGCCGGTCGGTGACTTGGGGGGTGGCGACGGGATCGAGGCCCCAGCCGCGCAGGACGTCGAGCCCTTCCTGGAGGCGTTCCTCGACGACGGGTCCGCTGGGCGCCACCACGGCGATCCTGGCGCCGGGGGCGAGGCGGTGCGGGCGGGTGAGTCCGGCGGCGTTCACTTGGTGAGCTCCAGGAGCGGGATGTCGTTCCGGTCGATCGCGAACACCTGCGTGTACAGGGAGAGTTCGGCCTCCAGGGCACGGATCACGGTGTCCGCGCGACGGAAGCCGTGGCCCTCGCCCTCGAAGGTGAGGTAGGCATGCGGGATGCCGCGCCCGGTCAGCTTCTCCAGGAACTGCTCGCACTGCACCGGCGGGCAGATCGCGTCGTCCAGGCCCTGGAGCAGCAGGAAGGGCGCGGTGATGCGATCGGTGTGCTGGGCGGGCGAGCGGTCGCGGTAGCGGTCGGGCACCTCGGCGTAGGGACCGATGAGGCTGTCCAGGTAGCGCGATTCGAAGTCGTGGGTGACGTCGAGCCAGCCCGCGAGGTCGAGGACGGGGTAGAGGATCGTGCCGCAGGCGTAGACGTCGGTGCCGGCGAGGGAGGCGGCCGTGGTCCAGCCGCCCGCGCTGCCGCCGCGGATCGCGAGGCGGCGGGGGTCGGCGGTGCCGTTCTCGGCCAGGGCGCGGGCGACGGCGGCGCAGTCCTCGACGTCGACGATGCCCCACTGTTCGCGCAGCCGGTTGCGGTAGGCGCGCCCGTAGCCCGTGGAGCCGCCGTAGTCGACCTTGACGACGCCGATGCCACGCGAGGTGAAGTAGGCGGTCTCCAGGTCGAGTGCGAGGGACACACAGCCGGTGGGGCCGCCGTGTGCCCAGACCACATAGGGCGGCAGTTCACCGGCGGGGGCGGTGTGGTCGGGGCTGTGCGGCGGGTAGACGTGGGCGTGGATCTCCCGGCCGCCCGGTCCGGTGTAGGTGCGGACCAGCGGTTCGGGGTAGTACGCCGGGTCGACCGCGTCGGTGTGGGCGCAGCCGATCACGCGGGCGCGGCCGGTGGCGGTGTCGAGTTCGACGAGTTCGGCGGAGGTGCGCGGGCTCACGGCCACGCCCACGACGCGGCTGCCGTGGGCGGCGAGCGTGGAGGACCACTGCGTCCAGGGTCCGGCGGCGTCGACGACCTCGCCGCTCTCGGGGTCGAGTATGCCGAGCGTGGTGGCGCCGGCTCCGTGCACGACGGCGATCAGGCCGCTGTCCAGGGGCTGGAACCAGCGCCGCCCGGCCTGCCACAGGGGGCCCGCGAACTCCTCGTCGCGGGGGCACAGCGCGACGGCCGGGCCGTCGGCGGGGTCGGCCGGGTCGGCACGGTACAGGTTCCACCAGCCGCTGCGGTCGGAGGCGAACAGGAGCCTGCCGTCGGCGGCCCAGTCGGCCTGCGCGACGGACTCCTCCGGCCCGCCGGCCACGGTGCGGGTGCGCCGCAGGTCTCCGTCCTCGCCGACCTCGGCGACGATCAACTCGGTTCCGTCCCACGGCATCCGGGGGTGGTCCCAGCCGATCCAGGCGGCCAGGCGGCCGTCCGGCGAGAGCCGGGGGCCGGTGACGAAATGATGCCTTCCGTCACTCAACTCCCTTACCGAGAACCGGTTTTCGGCAGCCGATCCGTCCAGGGGGACGGCGACGATCACGCGGCGCACGTCGGTGGGCGCCGCACCGGTGAACTCCTCCAGCACGCACCACACTTCACCCCGGTCGAGGTCGATCCGGGGGTCGACCCAGCGCAGCCCCTCGCCGACCGCCGAGAGCGGGGTGAGCGGCCGTGGCGCGGCGGTGCCGTCCGGCTCGAACGCGTAGAGGCGCTGGTCGGTGAAGTGCGCGAAGACGACGAGCGGGCCGTCGGCGCCGCGGTCCACGCCGTCCCAGGGCCGTCCTCCGTACTCCATGACCCTGCTGCGGACGTTCCACGGCTCGGGCAGGACCTGGCGTGCCGTGCCGTCGGGGCCTCGGCGCACGAGGGTCCGCCTGCCGCCCTCCGCGGAGCGTGGCTCCGTC
The DNA here is from genome assembly GCF_014650455.1 of Streptomyces xanthochromogenes. Lineage (GTDB taxonomy): Bacteria > Actinomycetota > Actinomycetes > Streptomycetales > Streptomycetaceae > Streptomyces > Streptomyces xanthochromogenes. Next base: position 342,048 of record NZ_BMUZ01000006.1, read on the forward strand.
CACCACACGTGGTCGCCGACGACGGCGACATCGTCGGCGCGGCCCTCGTGGGCGGCGGCGAGCGCCGCGTCGATGGGTGAAGGCCAGCTTCCGTAGGGCGCGGTGGGCACCATCGTGGGGACTCTCCTCGGGAGGCTATGCGGAGCGCAGGTAGTGGTCGAGGACGCGGACGCCGAAGTGCAGCGCGTCCACGGGGACCCGTTCGTCGACGCCGTGGAACAGCGCCTGGTAGTCGAGGCCGGGCGGCATGCGCAGCGGTGCGAAACCGTATCCGGTGATGCCGAGCCGCGAGAACTGCTTGGCGTCGGTGCCGCCCGACATGCAATACGGCACGACATGGCCCTCGGGCGCGAACCGCTCGATGGCGGCCCGCAGTTTGCGGTACGTCGGCGAGTCGACGGGCGCTTGGAGCGCGACCTCGCCGTGGTGGAAGTCCCAGTCGACGTAGGGCCCGGTCAACTCGTCCATGACGGTGCGGAATTCGGCCTCGCCGCCGGGCACGGTCCGCCCGTCGACGTGTGCGGTGGCGTGCCCGGGGATGACGTTGACCTTGTAACCGGCGTCCAGCATGGTCGGGTTGGCGCTGTTGCGGATCACCGGCTCGACCAAGGCGGCGGCGGGGCCGAGCTTGCCGAGCAGTTCGTCGGCGTCGAAGTCGGGGGCGTCGGGGTCGGCGTCGATGCCGTGCAGGGCGGCCAGTTCGACGAGGCTCGCGCGGACCGTCGGGGTGATGCGGACCGGCCACTCGTGTTCGCCGATGCGGGCGACGGCGGCGGCGAGCCGGCTGACCGCGTTGGACCGGTTCACCTTGGAGCCGTGGCCCGCGCGGCCGTGTGCGGTCAGGCGCAGCCAGGCGGTGCCGCGCTCCCCCGCCCCGACCGGGTAGATCTCCATGCCGCGGCCGGCGTGGAAGGTGACGCCGCCCGACTCGCTGATGCCCTCGGTGCAGCCCTCGAAGAGTTCGCGGTGGTGGTCGGCGAGGAAGCCCGAGCCGTCGACGGCGCTGGCCTCCTCGTCGGCGGTGTAGGCGAGGACGATGTCCCGCCGGGGGCGCACTCCGTGCCGGGCCCAGGCGCGGACGACCGCGAGGACCATCGCGTCCATGTTCTTCATGTCGACGGCGCCCCGGCCCCAGACCATGCCGTCGGCGATCTCGCCCGAGAAGGGGTGCACGCTCCAGTCGGCGGCCTCGGCGGGCACCACGTCGAGGTGTCCGTGCACGAGCAGCGCGTCGGCCGACGGGTCGGTTCCCTCGATCCGGGCGACCACGTTGGTGCGCCCCTCGGTGCGCTCCAGCATGCGGGGCTCCAGGCCGGCCGCCGCGAGGCGTTCGGCGACGTACTCGGCGGCGGGCCGCTCCCGGCAGTCGCCGCCGCCCCGGTTGCTGGTGTCGATCCGGATCAGCTCGGAGGTGAAGGTCACCGCCTCGTCGAGCGCCACCTGATCGGCCGTCTCCACCTCAGCCATACTGTTCCTCCACCGCGGACGAGGCGACCGTGGTGACCGCCTTGAAAGTGCGGATTCCCTGATACATCGTCACTTCGGTGTAGGAGACGCGCCGTTCACCCGTACGCTCCACGCCGGGCACCACGGTGGCCGCGTCCGCGAGGTGCTCGGCGTCGAACTCGATCTCCACGGTGAAGGGACCGCCGGCCAGCGGCGCGGCTCTGCGGGCCAGCGCGCAGGCCTCCTTCGCGGCGGCCCTGATGTCCCCGGCGGTGCGGGCCGGGGTGCGGCACACCGCCGCGTACCGCGAGACGTGGTCCTTGACGGCGACCTTGCGGGCCGCGGGCGCGTAGCCCTCGGCGTCGGCGCAGGTGAGGTCGTCGCCGGTGACCAGGACCACGGGCACCCCGTACTCGGCGACGACATGGGCGTTGAGCAGCCCCTCGCTCGCGCGGGTGCCGTTCAGCCACACTCCGGTGATGGAGTTGGCGAGGTAGGTGTGGGCGAGCACTCCGGCCGTACCGGCGCCCGTGTGGTAGCCGACGAAGGCGATCCCGTCGACGTCACCGTGCTGGACGCCCTCCACCATGGACAGCGACTTGTGCTTGCCGGTGAGCATCTGGGCCCGTTCGTCGAGCCGTTCGAGGAGCAGATTGCGCATGGTCCAGTGCGCCTCGTTGATGAGCACCTCGTCGGCGCCCCCGTCGAAGAACCCGAGCACCGCGGCGTTCACGTCGGACGTGAACATGCTCCGGCAGCGCTCCCACTGCGGCGTACCGGGGAGCACGTCGGCCGGCCAGGTGACTCCGGTGGCGCCTTCCATGTCCGCACTGATGAGGATCTTCATGGCGCCCCACCGTACCCGCAGCGCAATACCCGGGCCAGGGACCGCACGGACACCCAGAGGTCCATACCTGTGACGCGGCCCGGGGACGCGGGGGCGCCCGAGTCGGTCCGGCACGGCCCGGCCGGGGACACGGGGGCGCCGGGTGGGTCCGGCACGACCCGGCCGGGGCAGCGCGCAAGAGGCCGCGTTGGATACTGGGCCGCATGCGTATCGACTTCGATCCCGCGAGCGTCGCCCCCCAGGACTTCTACCGGCTGCTCACCGCCACCGTGGTGCCGCGGCCCATCGCCTGGGTGTCGACGGTGACCGCGGACGGGACCCCCAACCTGGCGCCGCACTCCTTCTTCACGATCTCCTCCGTGGCACCGCCCGTCGTCCAGTTCACCTCGGTGGGACGCAAGGACTCGCTGCGCAATGCCGAGGCGACCGGGCAGTTCGTGGTCAACTTCGCCTCCGAGCCGCTCTTCGACGCGGTCAACGGCACCGCGACCGACTTCCCGCACGGGGTGAGCGAGTTCGAGCAGGCGGGTCTGGCCACCGAGCCGAGCCTGCGGGTGAAGCCGCCGCGGGTGGCCCAGTCGCCGGTGGCCCTCGAATGCGAGCTGCACAGCACGCTCGGCATCGGGAACTCGACGGTCGTGTTCGGACGCGTGGTGCACGCCGTGGTGTCGGAGGAGGTCATGGTCGACGGCCACCCCGAGATCACCCGCCTCCTCCCGCTGGCCCGGCTCGGCAAGGACGAGTGGAGCACCCTGGGGCAGGTGCGCGAGCTGGCACGGGTGCCGTACGCGGAGCACGGGCGCGGCTGAGGCAACAGCCCGGCGAGCGGGGCCGGGCCGAGCGGGGTCCTGGCGTGCCTGGCGAGGGCCGGGGTTCCCTCCCCTGACCCCCGGCGTGCCGGACGCGGGCCTGCGTTCCCTCGGCGTGCGCGGGCCGTGCGGGCGGACCACCCTGGAGGCATGGGCAGACCTAGGGCACACGGCTCGCTCCCTTCCGTACGGACCGGCCCGCTGCGGACCCGGGCCCGTCGAGCGGCATGGGCGGCCCGCCGCGCGCGCAGCTGTGCACGCCGCGTCTATCTGGCCGGGCGTTTCACGGGCCGCTGGCAGGAGCGCCTGCGCCGCTTGCGGCGGTAGCACCGGAGCGGGCCCCGGCCGCTCCGGGTGCGCGCTGCGGACCTGGCGGCAACGGCCCCGCAGGGGGCGGCGGGCCCTGACCTCAGCGCCACCGGACCGGACGGGACGGGCGCGGCCGTCCGTCGCGCGCGGCCGCGCTGTGGGGCAAGGGGACTAACGACCCGCGGCCGGGACCGCCTGCAACTGCTCGATCCTGCGCTGCACCGCTTCGAGGGCCCCACGCCGACGGCCCGCGACCTGGCGGCGCAGGGTGACGAGGGCCGGGCCGAGGGAACGGGCCCGTTCCGCGTCGCGGAGCTGTTCCCACTGGTGGTGGGCCCGGTCGACGGCCGCCTCGACATCGGTGTTGTCGGTGCTCTGGTGCCTGGCGAGCCTGGCCTGGGCCGCGGCCATCCACAGCTCGCAGGAGCGGGCGGGCTCCAGGGCGAGGCGGGCGAGGTCGGCGCGGACCTCCAGCCAGTGGACCGCCTCCAGGGACCCGGGCCCGTACATCCGCATCGCCTCGCTCTCCCACACCGCCGCCATCGAGGCCGCCTCGCCGTGCCGCCCGGCGTGGGCGGCGGCCAGGATCGCCGGATGCGGGTCGGCCTGGGCGGGTGGGCCGGCCGGCGCCTGGACCGGGGCGGGGCCGGGGCCCAGGGGCGGGCCGTCGAGCGCCAGGTAGCGGGCGTTCTCGTGGCCCGCACGGTCCGCGGCGTACGCGTGGAGTTCCGCGAGCGAGGGACGGGCGCCGCCCCGCCACACCTCGGCGTACGTCTTCAGATAGTCCGGGGCGACCGCCCTTCCGCGCCCGGAGGGAGCGGCGACCCTGCCGTACAGACGGACCCCGGGGCCGAGCGCGAGGCCCTCCTGCGCCACCCGCTCCCAGGCCGCCGGATCGCAGGCCAGGTCGACCAGCACGGTCGTCGTACCGGGTGCCCGCACCTGGAGTTCGTGGGCGAGCCAGGCCCACGGCAGCGCGGTGTAGCGCAGGCTCGCGGGGGTGGTGCGGGCGAGCGCGAGATGCACCTGGTGCTGCTTGCCGTCGATGTGCAACTGGCCCGCCACGAAAAGGAACAGCGGCCCCGGCGAGGCGGCCACGGCACGAATCCGGGTCAGCACGGTCTGCGGGTCCACCGGGTCGGCGAGCTCCACGACGGTGGCCGCGGCAGTACCGGTGAGCACGGCCGGAGCGACCGCCGCCAGGCCCGGCAGGACCGAGGCCGCGTCCACGAGACGGCTCTTGTTCACCGGGGCGGCCGCCAGCAGCAACGCCGTCCCCGGGTCATCCCCCTTGATCAGCACACCAGCACCGTATCCGGTCGACGGCCCGTACTGCCCCACGCGTTCCCCAACTCGCGCCAGGGCAACGGCAATTCCCGTAAATGGACGCAATTGGTCCCAGCAATGGGCAATTTAGGTCGCATCCCGCGCCGAGGCGCGACGATTGTCGGATACGCCCGATCCCCACCCCGGCGGGCCCGCCTCCCACGGCCACCCTTACGGTGAAGGTCACTTCAGCGGTGCCGAGCCGCGCGACCCGAGGACACCCCATGCCGATCAGCACCGTCCGGACCGTCACCTACCGGGAGGACGGGGACACACCCCAACTCCTCGATGTGTACGGGCCCGAGGGCGCCCCGGCGGTGCTGCTGTGGCACGGCATGGGCCCGGACACGCGGTTCGAGGTCGCGACGCTCGCCGCGGAGACCGCCTCGCACGGGCTGACCGTCTTCGTGCCCGACTGGCGTTCGGACGCACCCGACGGCGGCCGCGCGCAGCTGCTCGCGTCCCTGCGATACGTACGGGAGAACGCGGCCGGTGCCGACGCCGCGGGGCGGCTCGTGGTGGCGGGCTGGTCGGTGGGGGCGGGGGCGGCGATCGGCACCGCGCTGCGCCCCGACCTGATGGACGGCTTCGTGCCGAAGGCCGTCGTGGGCATCGCCGGTCTGTACTCGCGGTCCGGGCGCAGCACGGGTTCCGTCCCGCTGGAGGACCTGGCCGCGGCCGAGGGGCCCCGCGTGCCCGCCGTCCTGATCCACGGCACGGCGGACACGGTGGTGGAGAGCCACCATTCGCGCACCTTCGCCGCCGAGCTGGAGAAGCGCCAGTGGCCCGTGTCCCTGCACGAGGCGGACACCGACCACGCGGGCATCGTCATGACCTGCTACGACCCGGCCCTCGGCCACTGTGTGCCCGCGACCGGCGCCGACGCCCTGCGGGCCGGCCGCGAGACGGCCCGGCTCATCGCGGCGGCGGCCCTCACCGGAGCGGCCTGACCCGGCCGACCCGGAACGTCGTCGGCCCTGCTGTGCACCCGGGCGCAGGAGCGACCCGGTCCGCCCCTCCCGGACCTGGGCCCACCCGCCGCGCGCCCAGGCCCGTACCGCTCCCGCCGGCGGGGCCGGGTCCCTCCCACGCGCGGGTCGCACCCGGTCGGCGCCGGGCCCTGGCGGGCCGGGACGGCGGCTCGCGTGGCTGGTGGCGGCGGCTCGCGTGGCTGCCGGCGGCGGCTCGCGTGGCTGCCGGCGGCGGCTCGCGTGGCTGCCGGCGGCGGCTCGCGTGGCTGGTGGCGGCGGGTTCGCCCATGCTGGACGGGTGATGACCGTCCTGCTCGTAGCCACTGACGAGGAAGCCGCGCTGTTGCGTGAGCGCATTCACCGCAACCACCACTTCCGCGTGATCTCGCACACCCCGAGCCCCCGGCTCGCTCTGGCACAGGCCCATGTCCTGCTGCCCGACGTCACCGTCCTCGACCCGAGCATGCACGGCGACAGCGATCCGGCCGCCCTGTTCATCGGGCTGCGCTCGCTGACCCCGCCCAGCGGAGTCATCCTGCGGACGACCCCCGCCACCGCCGTGCTGCCCGAACTGCACGCCGTCCTGGAGGAGGGGGCGGTACATCTGGCGGCGCGGGACGACCAGGACGCGCTCATGGACGCGCTGATCACGATCGGGCGGCGCCGGGAGAGCTGCGACCCGGACCAGTGAGCCGCGCGCGGCCCCGGCGCCGCCGGTCCCCGTGGGGTCGCGCCACGCGGGCTGCGGTGGGGCGCGGGATGCTGAAGTGGCGCATGCGTCGGTATGCCGACATTCCCGGGAGCGAGGGCTCCTGGGACTGCGGACGCACCGTCGCGCGGCCCACCTCCGGCGGGAGCTGAGCCGTCCCGCGGTTCAGGAGGCCGTCGCGCCCGCCCTGCCGACGACCAGCCATCTCGACGGCAGCTCGATGCGACGGCCGTCGGCCGTGTACTCCGTGCTGATGAGCGGGAGTTGGCCCTCGGCCACCACCGTCAGACCCGCGTCGGTGAGGAGCTGCCCGAGGGCGGCGTCCGAGACCTCGGCCGGCGCGAGCCCGTGCGCGAAGACGGGGCGGAGTTTGGGCGGCGGGCCCTGCGGGCTCTGGGCCAGACCTGCCAGGACCGCCTTCGCGGCCTCGGCGAGCTCCACCACGAAGGCCCGCCCGTGCTCCCCGAGCAGCGTGGCGATGGCATCGGCCACCGGCTGCCGGTCGACGGGATCGCACTGGTGCAGTACGCCGCGTACGTACACGTTGGCGTCACCGAGGCGGCCGTGCAGTTCCGCCACGGCCTTGGGGTCGGTGGCGTCCAGCTGCTCGAACTCGGCCTCCCCGTCCGGGTCCTGGCCCCGGGCGTGCTCGACGGCGGCGAGCGAGAGATCGACGCCGGTCACCTTCGGATAGCGGGCGGCGAGATAGCGGGTCTGGGTGCCGTTGCCGCAGCCGAGGTCCACCAGGGGCAGGTCGGGGCGGTCGATGCGGGCGGCGAAGTGGGCGAGGTGACGGGCTGCGGTCAGGGCGGGTTCCGCGTCCCAGAAGACCGCACCCTGCTCGTCCGGCGCCTCTCGCCAGAACCCTTCCCAGGCGTCCAGATACTTGCTCGTCACGCTCATGACCGACTCCCCAGGCAGCATGCACAGTGTCAAGATCGGTGTACCCCGCGGGGCGCACGCCGGACAAGAAGCGTGCCGATACCTTCACCAGCCGTTCGACCAGGCGAAGTTGGGGCGTGTCGGGGCGCAGCCGGAGGCCACCCTGCCCGTACGCCGCGGGAGTACTGGCACGAACAAAGCCCCGTGCGCGGGGAGTTGGGGAGCGCCGCCCGTGGCCGCCCGGCGGGGCCCGTGCCCGCGCTCCGGGGCCCGTGCCCGCGCTCCGGGGCAGGAGGTCAGCGCGTGCGGCGCCCCGTGCGGCGCGGGAGTGCCACGTCGAACCAGACGGTCTTGCCGCTGCCGGTGCGGCTGGTGCCCCACTCGCGGGCGAGCGCGTTGACGACGCGCAGGCCCCGGCCCGTCTCGTCGTCCGGGCCCGCGCTCAGGAGCGTGGGCAGCATGTGGTCGTCGTCGACCACCTCGCACAGCAGCGCTTCGCTGCGCACCAGACGCAGCTCCACCCGATGGCCGTGTGCGTGCCGGACGCCGTTCGTGACGACCTCGCTGACCAGCAGCTCCACGGTTTCGGCGACCTCCGAAAGGCCCCACTGGGCGAGCTGTTCGCGGACCAGGCGGCGGGCCCGGCCGACCTCGCGCGGGTCCGCGTCCAGGCGCCATTCGGCGACGTCCTCGCGGGCGATGCCGTTGAGCCGGGCCAGGAGCAGCGCGACATCGTCCTTGCGGCCGCCGCAGGTGTTGAGGGCGCGGATGATCGTGTCGCAGGCGTCGTCCATGGAGGCCGCCGGGTGGGCGGCGGACTCGCAGAGCGTGGCGAGGCCGACCCCTATGTCCTCGCCACGCACCTCGACGAGCCCGTCGGTGCACATGACGAGCCGGTCGCCGGGTTCGACCCTGATGCGGGCCGTCTCGAACGGCACTCCGCCGACGCCGATCGGGGCGCCGGTGGGCAGTTCGAGGAGTTCGCTGCGGCCGTCGGCCGACCGTACGATCACCGGTGGCACATGGCCCGCGTTGGCCATCAGGAGCTCGCCCCTGATCGGGTCGTAGACCGCGTACAGGCAGGTGGCGAGGTAGTGCTCGCCCAGGCGCTGGGCCAAGTCGTCGAGATTGCGCAGGAGTTGGTCGGGCGGCAGGTCGAGCGCGGCCATCGTCTGCACCGCCGTGCGCAACTGCCCCATCATGGCGGCCGAGTTGAGGCCGTGACCCATGACGTCGCCGACCACCAGGGCAGTGCGTGAGCCGGGCAGCTTGATCGAGTCGAACCAGTCGCCTCCGACCCGGCCGAGCAGGGTGCCGGGCAGATAGCGCGTGGCCGTGTCGCAGCCGGCCATGCGCGGGGTGACCTGCGGCAGCATCGAATCCTGGAGGGTGTCGGCGACGCTCTCCTGGTAGGTGTACATGCGGGCGTTGTCGAGGACGAGCCCGGCGCGGGCGGCCAGTTCGGCGCCGGTGACACGGTCCATGTCGTTGAACTCGGCCCGCTCGGCGTGCCGCAGCAGGACCATGAAACCGAGCACCACGTTGCGCGCCTTGAGCGGTACGACCAGCATCGAGCGGCCGTTGATGAGCGGACGGATGTCGCGCTTCTCGAACTGCGAGGCGATGGCGGTGCCCATCTGCTCGCTGATCCGGGGCACCAGGACGGGGTCGCCCGACGTCATGCACTGGAAGAACGGGGTGTGCGCGGGGAACGGCATGGACTCGCCGACCGGCACCACGTCGTCCCAGCGGCCCGGGGCGTCGACGTGCTCGACGGCCACCCGGTGCCACAGGGTCCGCTCGTCGGGCGGCCCGTCGAGGAAGCCCTCGCCCGCGATGACCTGCTCGCGCAGATAGGTGCCCGCGACGTCGGTGAAGCGCGGCACGACGGCCGCGCTGACCTCCTGGATGGTGCGGGACAGATCGAGGGAGGAACCGATACGGCCGCTGACCTCGTTGAGGAATTCGAGCCGCTCGCGGACCGCCGCGTATTCGAGGTCGGCAGCGAACTCGGGCGCGGGCCCCTGGGGCTGGGTGACCGGCTCCAGGGGGTGGCGGCGCCGTGCGGCCCGGTGCTCGGCGCGCCGGGGCACGCCCCAGTCGGGGGTGACCGGCACGCGGTCGTGCTGGCTGAACTCCAGCACGGGATAGCCCAGTTCAAGGACCTGGGACACTATCCGGGAGCTCTCGCCGACGCTCATGCTGGGCAGGATCTCGGGCAGCCGCCGGGCCAGCTCGTCGGCGCCGGGGAAGTCGGTGTGCAGGGCGAAGCCGGGAGCTATCCGCTCGACCGAGGCGTCGTCGCCATCGCCGTCCTCCTGGAACTGCCGGGCGTCGGCCGCGAGCACCAGCAGCCGCTCGGACCCGGGCCCGACCAACGGGTAGGCCCACCACAGCACATCGGTACGCTCCCGGCCCGGTTCGGACAGGGTGGCGCGGCCGGCGCTGGGGTAGGCGGTGCGCCCGGCGAGCGGCGCGTCGAGCCCGGGGCCGAACTCGTCGAACACGTCGTAGTCGTCGTAACTCTGCTCCAGGGCCCCGGAGACGGGCAGCAGATCGGCGGCCGGCCTGCCGACCGCCTCCTCCTTGCCGGGGCCGAACAGCCTGCGGGCACCCGAAGACCAGTGCGACACGAGGCCGTCACCGTCCACGACGATCACGGCGAGCGGGATCCGGCCGGCCGCGGCAAGCTGGTGCGGCAGCTTCGGCGGAGTACCACTGTCCATGGGTGGAAGGCTCCTTCCCCGCCGCGAGGAACGGCGGCTGTCCCACCACCGTACGGGGTCCGCGGTGCCGCGCGGGAGCCAACCTGTGAATGGGCGTGCGCCCGCGCGCACATGCCGGGCGCATTGACCAAAGGTCAGTCCTCGTGCCCCAGTTGAAGGTCCCGCTCGGTCCGCCCCCCGCCCGCGACCTGGAGCACCGTGGCCACCGGCGGGTACCCCGCCGCGATCACCGTGTACTCGCCCGAGGACAGGTCCACGAAGCGGAAGGTGCCGTCGGGGCCCGTGGTGAGGGTGTCGACCACGTTGCCCGCGGCGTCCAGCAGGGTGACCCTCGCGTCCTCGACCGGGCGGCCGCCGCCCGCGCGGACCGTGCCGCGCAGGACCGCTCCCCCGGCCAGCTCGATGTCCTGGCGGGTCTCGCGGGAGGCCTGGACGCTGACCGGGAGGGCGGCGGGGCGGAAGGCGGGGGCGCTGGCGGCCAGGGTGTACTCGCCCGCCACCAACTCCCCGATGACGTAAGTCCCTTCGCGTCCACTGCGGGTCGCGGAGACGACCTCGCCGCGTACGTCGGTGAGGGTGACGGCGGCGTCCCGTACGGGAGTGCCGTCGGCGGTGACCACCGTCCCGGCGAGGCGGCCCGCGCCGCCGAGCACCACGTCGAGGTCCACCGGGCGCTCGCCCACGGTGACGGCGACGGCCTGCGGCTGGTGACCGCCGGCCGCGGCGATCAGGACGTAGGAGCCGGCGCCGGGCACGCTCAGCGCGTACCGCCCGTCCGCACCGCTGGCGCCGCGCCCGACCTGCTGGCCGCGTACGTCGACGAGGGTGAGGGCGGCGCGCGGCACGGTGCTGCCGTCGTGGTGCTGGACGGTGCCGGTGACCGGAACGCCGCTGACGTAACCGGAGGTGGGCGCGGTGCGGGCGTGGGGCAGGGGTGCGGTGTCGCCGATGGGGGCGTTCTCGGTGGCGGGGGCGTTGTGGGACACCAGCGGTTTCTCCTTGAGGAAGAAGGCGAGGACGAAGCCGAGCACGAGCACCGGCACGAGGTAGAGGAAGATCCGCGGCATGGCGTCGGCGTACGCCCGGATGTACCCGTCGCGCAGCGCGGGCGGCAGGGCGTGCACCAGTTGCGGGGTGATCGACTCGGGGTCGGGCAGACGGGCTCCGGCCGGAAGGCGTTCGGTGAGCGCGTGGGCGAGGCGATTGGTGAACAGGGTGCCGAAGATCGCCGCGCCGACGCTGCCGCCGATCTGCCGGAAGTAGTTGTTGGCGCTGGTGGCGGTGCCAAGGTCGGCGGGGGCCACCGCGTTCTGCACGGCGAGCACCAGGACCGGCATGACCAGGCCGATGCCCGCGCCGAGCACGGCCATCCAGAGGCTGTAGTCGAGGCGCGGGGTGTCGGTGCCGAGCTTGGAGAGCAGCCACATGCCGACCGCGGAGATCGCGCCGCCGAGGATCGGGTAGATCCGGTAGTGACCGGTCCGGCTGATGAGCTGACCGGAGATGATCGAGGCGCCGACGATGCCGCCCATCATGGGCAGCACCAGCAGTCCGGACTCGGTGGCGCTGGCCCCGTCGACCATTTGCAGATAGGTCGGCAGGTAGCTGGCGGCGCCGAAGAGCGCGACGCCGATGACCGCGCCGACGAGCCCGGAGATGTTGAAGATCGAGTCGCGGAACAGCCGCAGCGGGATGACGGGTTCGGCCGCGAAGTTCTCGACGACCAGGAACAGCAGGGTCGTTCCGGCGGCGCCCGCGGCGAGTCCCAGGATGGTGCGCGAGCCCCAGGCGTACTCGGTGCCGCCCCAACTGGTCAGCAGGACCAGGCAGGTTGAGGCGGCGGCGAGCAGCAGCATGCCGAGTACGTCGAGCCGGGGCCGCACGCGGGGCCGGGGCAGTTTCAGTACGACGGTGATCACGGCGAGGGTGACCAGGCCGAACGGCACGTTGATGTAGAAGCACCAGCGCCAGGAGGCGTGGTCGGTGAAGAAGCCGCCGAGCAGCGGACCGGCCACCGAGGCGAGCCCGAAGACGGCGCCGATCAGGCCCATGAACCGGCCGCGCTGTCGGGGCGGCACGATGTCCGCGATGATCGCCTGGACACCGATCATGAGGCCGCCGCCGCCGATGCCCTGCATCGCGCGGAAGGCGATCAGCTCGTTCATCGTGCGGGACCAGCCGGCGAGCGCCGAGCCGATCACGAACACGACGATCGCGAACTGGAAGACGGGCTTGCGCCCGAAGAGGTCGCCGAGCTTGCCGTAGATCGGCAGTCCGATGGTCGAGGCGAGGAGGTAGGCGGTGACGGCCCAGGAGACCTTGTCCAGGCCGTGCAGATCGCCGACGATCTTGGGCAGCGCGGTCGCCACGATCATCTGGTCGAGCGCCGCGAGCAGCAGGGTGAGCATCAGCCCGAGGAAGACCGTCCGCACCCGGCGCGGGTCCAACGCGGCCTCGGGCTGCGGGAGTTGGTCCTCCGGTGGTGGTGCCGGGACCGGAACGGGCTCGACAGCCCGCTCGTCGTCCTTCACCAGAGTGATCCCGCCCACGTAACTCTCCCCTCGTCGCGCTTGCGCCGAGGCATTTCTCGCATTGGCCGACATCCGGGGCAAGCGAGACGAGGGGGGCGACGGGCGTGCGCCGGGGGCTTAAGCGCTGGCGGGAGCACCTACGGCGCACAACGGGCCGGAACGGAAATCCACCCGAACCGGTGACCGTACGAAAGGGTTCGAGCGGGCTACTTCTCGACCTCGGCGGCGAGCTTGGCGAGGATCGCGTCGTAGATGCGGCCAAGTCCCTTGGGCGCGAAGGTCCTTTCGAAGAAACCGCCGACGCCGCCCGCGCCGTTCCACACGGTGCTGACGACGACCTTGGAGCGGCCCTCGCCCGCGGGCGTCACGGTCCAGGTGGTGACCATGGACGAGTTGCGGTCCTTCTCGACGAGCTGTCCGTCGGTCGGCTCGGTGACCTCCAGGAGGCAGTCGCGGACGCGCTTGCTGGTGGCCTGGAGCTTCCAGTGGACGAGGGTGCCCTCGCCGTCGCCGCCCTCGCGGACCTCGTACTCGCTGAAGTGCTCCGGCAGGAGCTTGGGGCGGCCGTCCTTGTAGTCGGCCAGCATGTCGAACACGGTCTCCGGATCCGCCGTGACGATCCGCTCCGTCGTGGCCTCGACCTGCGCCATGGCTTTTCCTCCAGCACTTGTGTTTCCGGGGTTCGGGGTGGGCCAAGCCAACCACCTCGGGGTCTCCGGTCATAATCCGGGTTGCGATCAAGAAGGGAACATGTGTTCTATTCAGGGGTGGGCGTGACCGAACAGGGCCCACGGGAACGGAGGAGGCGTTCATGCGCTGGGAGAATCTCGCCGACGACGACGCCCCGGAGGCCGCGGGCCGCACCGCCGCGCTGTTCGCCGCGGACACGGTGACCACCCGCACGTTCGACACCCCCGAGTTCCGCGGGATCACCTTCCACGAGATCCGGGCCCGCTCGATCGTCAACCGGGTGCCGGGCGCCTCGCGGATGCCGTTCGAATGGACCGTCAACCCCTATCGCGGCTGCTCGCACGCCTGCGTGTACTGCTTCGCCCGCAAGACGCACAGCTATCTGGACCTGGACACGGGCCTCGGCTTCGACTCGCAGATCGTGGTGAAGGTGAACGCCCCCGAGCTGCTGCGCGGGCATCTGGCCTCGCGCCGCTGGCAGGGCGCGCACATCGCGATGGGCACCAACGTCGACTGCTACCAACGTGCGGAGGGCCGCTACCAGCTGATGCCCGGCATCATCGCCGCACTGCGCGACCACGCGAACCCGTTCTCCATCCTGACCAAGGGCACGCTCGTCCTGCGCGACCTGGAACTGCTCAAGCAGGCGGCCCAGGTGACCGAGGTGGGCATTTCGGTCTCGGTGGGCTTCGTCGACCGGGAGCTGTGGCGCACGGTCGAACCGGGCACCCCGGCCCCCGAGCGCAGGCTCGACGTGGTCCGCACACTGACCGAGCACGGCATCGGCTGCGGGGTCCTGATGGCGCCGGTGATCCCCTTCCTCGGCGACCACCCCGACCAACTGCGGGCCACCGTGCGGGCGATCGCCGCCTCGGGCGCCACCTCGGTGACCCCGCTCGTGCTCCATCTGCGGCCGGGCGCACGCGAATGGTTCATGGCGTGGCTGGGACAGCACCATCCCCACCTGGTGCGGCGCTACGAGCGGCTGTACGCGGAGGGCGCGTACGCGCCGAAGTGGTACCAGCGCCGGATCACCGGCCAGGTGCACGAGCTCGCCACCGAGTTCGGTATCGGCCCGGCGCACCGGGGCGCCGCCCGGCGCATCCCGGTCGTCCAGGCGCCCGCCGAGCCGGAACCGACCCAGCTCACGCTGCTCTGAACAGGACGGACACCCCCAACTCCGGGGTCCGGGCCCGATTGTCAGTGGCGTGCGCGAGGATGGTGACCATGACTTCACCGACGCGCATCCTGGCCCCCGAAGGCATCGCTCCCGGCAACGGCTACAGCCATGTGGTCTGGGGCACCGGCCGGTTCGTCGCGATATCGGGGCAGTGCGCGCTGGACGAGAAGGGGGCGGTGGTCGGCGAGGGCGACGCACGGGCGCAGGCCGACCAGGTCTTCGAGAACCTGCGCCGCTGCCTGGCCGCGGCGGGCGCCACGTTCGAGGACGTGGTGAAGCTGACCTACTTCGTCACGGACGTGGCGCACCTGCCCGCCGTGCGCGCCGCCCGGGACGCCGTGATCTCCCCCGACCAGTTGCCGGCCAGCTCCGCGGTCCAGGTCAGCGCGCTGTTCCGGCCCGAACTCCTGGTGGAGATCGAGGCGTTCGCGGTGACGGACCCGGCCGATCACGCCTGAGCTGCCCCGCCCCGCCCCGAGCGCTTCCGACGGCGCTAGCGCCCCCGGCCCGCCTGGATCCGGCGCAGCGCCCAGGCCGCCGAGCGGGCGAGCCTGGGGTGGGCCAGGGCTTCGTTGAGCACCTCGACGGCCTGCTTGTCGCCGAGCTCGCCCAGCCCCTCGATGCAGGCCGTGGCCACGCGTCCGTAGGGGTTGTGCGGCGAGAGCAGCGGACGCAGGGTCTTGATCAGGGCCGGTACGGACTCCGGGGCGCGCAGCGCGGTGAGCAGCCGTACGGGGTGCAGCGCGTAGGCGGTGCGCAGCTCATTGGTGGCGAGGGCCGCGGCGGCACGCGCGGTGCGCGGGTCGCCGAGCTTGGCCAGCGCGTACGCCGCGGTCACACAGCGCTCCGGGTCGCGGTGGTTGAGCAGCAGGATCAGCGACTCGAAGGCCCGCCGGTCCCCCGCGACGCCGAGCCGGAACGCCGCGATCTCCCGTGCCCAGAGCGGGCGTTCGGGCTCGATGAGCACCGCCGCCAGTTCGCCCTGGTCGACGGTGGCGATCAGCCGCTCGTACGCCGCTGATCCACCGCTCTCGCCCCGCACCCGGTCCACCAGGGACCGGAACTCCTCGTCCATGTCCAAAAGCCTAGTAGCGCAAGGGCGTTGGCACCCCAAGGATGATCGGATCCCGGCGTCCGCCGGGAAAATGCCACGGGCAAGGAGCGGTTCCATGGAGCCCAACGGTGTCCCCGCGCGGGATGAACGCCCCGCGCGCCCCTGGTTACCCGGCCGCCGGGCCGAGCGCGACCCGGCCCCGGCGACGTGTCCGGACGAGAGCTGCACAGCCGGCCCGACGGACGCCACCGCCGAGGTGCTCGACCTCTGCACCGCGGCCGAGCGGGCCGTGCTCGGGGGCGATCCGTCGCTCGCTCCCGACCTCCTGCTCGCCGCGGCGCTGCGCGGCTGGCGGGCGCGGACGGGAGCGGCCGCGCGCGAACGCATCGCCGCCCTGGCGGCGTCACCGGCCGGGCAGGAGCCGGGCATCCGCCGGATCGCGACCCTCGCCCTGGCCCAGCCAGTGCGTCAAGCCGCCTGGGTGATGGGCGAGTTGGGCCGGTTCCGTGCGGAGCAGATGAGCGACGCCGAAGATCTGCGGCTGCTCGGTACGGCCGCGCACGCCGTGGGCGAACCGGTGCTCGCGGCGGACTTCCTCGACCGCGCGGAGTCGTTGCTCCGCGCTCAGGACCGGCTCGGCCCGCTCCCTTGCGTCCTCGCGACACAGGCCCGGGCCCTGCTCGATCTCGGCGACCGGCACCGGGCCGCCCGGGCCGCCGAGGAGATCCGCCGGCTCACCTCCGCCCCGGGGCACGAGGCGTGCACGGTGGAGGCGGTGACGACCGGGGCGCAGGCCGCGGCCCTGCGCGGAGACACCGAAGCCGCACTGCTCCTCGTGGACCGGGCCGCGGGCCACAGCGCCGAGGCAGGCGCGCGGGTGCGCCTGGTGCGGGGCATCGCCGCCTGCGCGGACGGGCGGTACGAAGCGGCGTACGACCTGCTGCGGGGGCTGTTCCCCGAGGAGGACGGACCCGATCCCGGTGCGCCCGGTCCGTACGGGGTCGGTCTCGACCCGCCCGAGGGGGACGGGCAGGGTTCCGACTCGCCCGCGCCGGACGGCGGTTCGCCGTGCCGTGACAGTTTCGGCGCGATCGGCTTCCTGGCCGAGGCCGCCCTGCACCTGCGGCGCCGGGGCGACGCCGCGGCGGTGGCCGGCTCCCTCGCGCGGCGCACCGCGGGCTCCCCGGCCTCCTTGCTCCGCGTCCAGCTGCGGTACGCGGCCGCGGTGCTTGCCGACGACGTGGAGGCGGAGACCCTGTTCCGGCGGGCCCTCGCGGACAACCTGGCCCGCTGGCCGTGGCCGCGGGCCCGGGCCGAGTGCGCGTACGGCCGCTGGCTTCGCCTGCAGCGCAGGACCGCCGAAGCGCGCCCGCTGCTGCGGTCCGCGCGGCTCGCCTTCGAGCGGATCGGCGCCCGGCCGTGGGCGGAACGGGCCGCCGACGAACTGCGGGCCGCGGGTGAACCGCCCCGGCCGTCCGGCTGACCGGACCCCCGACGACCGGTCGGGGGCCAGTCGGCGAAGGGCCCCGCCCCGCCCCCGCCCCCGTCCCCGTCCCCGGGGCCGCCCTCGCCCCGCCCCTCGCCCCGTGGTCGACCCGTCCTCGACCAGGGCGAGCCAGATCACACACACAGGTGGCACCGCGGGTCTGGCGCGCTCGTTACTCGCCGGTTAACCTCAAGTGAGCGGGTAACCCCCGCGACTCCGGTGGCCTGGTGACGCAGCCACCGCGAGTGATCGTCGGTTCGGCAGTTCTGTACGACGTGCCCCGGGACAGGGCCGTCGGCCTTTGCACCACGACACAACTCCCGCACGCCGTGCGCCCGTTGGCGTATTCGAGCGCCCCCTGATGCCGGTTGCGTGCGCCCTCTCTCAGTCGTCACTCATCCCTGGAGTCCCGTGATGGACGTCCCCCTGAACACTGTCGCCGTGGTCGGACTCGGCACGATGGGCACCGGCATCGCCGAGGTCCTGGCCCGCGCCGGGCGCGAGGTCATCGGCATCGACATCAGCGAGCGCGCCGGCCGCCAGGCCGTGGCCGCCCTGGAGGCCTCCACGGCCCGCGCGGTGGCCCGTGAGCGGATCACCCCGCAGGAGCGCGGTGACATCCTCGCCCGGTTCCGTACCTTCACCGACCTCCAGGCCGCGGCCGAGGCCGAGCTCGTCATCGAGGTCGTGCCCGAGTCGTACGAGCTCAAGCAGCAGGTCTTCCACGCGCTCGACTCCATCGTCGCGCCCACCACGATCCTGGCGACCGGCACCAACGCCCTCTCGGTGACCCGGCTCGCCGCCGACTCCGCGCACCCCGAGCGCGTCATCGGCCTGCACTTCTTCAACCCGGCGCCCGCGATGAAGCTCGTCGAGATCGTGTCGTCCGTGCTCACCGCGCCCCCGGCCGTCGACGCGGTCACCGCGCTCGCCCTCGACCTCGGCAAGGAGCCCGTCGCGGTCGGCGACCGACCCGGCTTCGTCGCCGACGGGCTGCTCTTCGGCTACCTCAACCAGGCGGCCGCGATGTACGAGTCCAAGTACGCCTCGCGCGAGGACATCGACGCCGCGATGAAGCTGGGCTGCGGGCTGCCGATGGGCCCGCTGGAACTGCTCGACCTGATCGGCATCGACACCGCGCGGACCGTCCTGGAGGCGATGTACGCCTCCTCCCAGGACCGGCTGCACGCGCCCGCCCCCATCCTCGGCCAGCTCACCGAGGCGGGGCTGACCGGCCGCAAGCGGGGCCGCGGCTTCTACACGTACGAGGGCGAGGGCAGCTCGGTCGTGGTGCCCGACGCCCAGACGCCGGGCAGCATCGCGGGCGCGGGCGGCGGCCGGGAGATCCGCTCGGTCGGCGTGGCCGGCTCGGGCACCATGGCCTCCGGCATCGCCGAGGTCTTCGCCAAGGCCGGCTACCACGTGGTGCTCGCGGCGCGCAGCCTGGAGAAGGCGGAGACCGCCAAGTCCCGTATCGGCAAGTCGCTTTCGCGCTCCGTCGACAAGGGCCGGATCACCGCCGAGGCACGCGACGAGACCCTGAACCGGATCACGGCGGCGGGGGCGCTGGAGTCCTTCGCGGAGGTCGACCTCGCCGTCGAGGCGGTCGCCGAGGACCTGGAGGTCAAGCAGCAGCTCTTCGCGGCCCTGGACAAGATCTGCAAGCCGGGCGCGGTGCTCGCCACCACCACCTCCTCGCTGCCCGTGGTCGCGTGCGCCCGCGCCACCTCGCGCCCGCAGGACGTCATCGGGATGCACTTCTTCAACCCGGCCCCCGCGATGAAGCTCGTCGAGGTGGTCCGCACGGTGCTCACCTCCGACGAGGTGCACGCCACCGTCCGCGAGGTCACCGCGAAGATCCGCAAGCACCCGGTGGACTGCGGCGACCGTGCCGGATTCATCGTCAACGCGCTGCTCTTCCCGTACCTCAACAACGCGATCAAGATGGTGCAGGAGCACTACGCGACCCTGGACGACATCGACGCCGCGATGAAGCTGGGCGGCGGCTACCCGATGGGCCCGTTCGAACTCCTCGACGTGGTGGGCCTGGACGTCTCGCTGGCCATCGAGAAGGTGCTGCACGCCGAGTTCCGCGACCCGGGCCTGGCCCCCGCGCCGCTGCTCGAACACCTCGTCGCGGCCGGCTGCCTCGGCCGCAAGACGGGCCGCGGATTCCGCGAGTATGCCCGGCGCTGATCCGGAGGCGGGGTGGGGCGGGCTGCTCGAACCTCCGGGCAGCCCGCCCCCGTGGGCGCGACTTCCTGCGGATATGCAGTACGTTCGGTCCATGCCCCAGCCAGCCAGGTCCTCCCGTACGAACGCTGTGCCCGACGCCCCGGAAACCGCCGCGGGCAGCAGGGCGGCCGCGCAGCGCCTCAAGATGCGCCGCGAGCTGGCGGCCGCGGCGATGGACCTGTTCTCCGCGAAGGGGTACGAGGCCACCACCGTCGACGAGATCGCGGCTCGCGCCGGGGTCGCCCGGCGGACCTTCTTCCGTCACTTCCGTTCCAAGGAAGAGGCGATCTTCCCGGACCACGACGACACGCTGGTGCGTGCCGAGGCGGTCCTGAACGCGGCGCCGCCGCACGAGCATCCGCTCGACACCGTGTGCCGGGGCATCAAAGAGGTCATGAAGATGTACGCGGGCTCCCCCACGGTGTCCGTGGCCCGCTACAAGCTGACCCGAGAGGTGCCGACCCTGCGGGAGGCCGAGATCGCCTCGGTCGCCCGCTACGAGCGCCTCTTCACCCGCTATCTGCTCGGCCACTTCGACGAGCACGACCACCAGCCGGGGAACGACGACCCGCTGCTCGCGGAGGTCGCCGCCTCGGCGGTCGTCACCGCGCACAACCACGTGCTGCGCCGCTGGCTGCGGGCCGGCGGCCAGGGCGACGTGGAGAGCCAGCTCGACCACGCCTTCGCGATCGTGCGGGAGACCTTCGGCTCGGGCATAGGAGCGGGCCGTACGGCCAAGCCGCGAGCAGCCGCGGCGTCCGTGTCGACCAGCGACGAGGTGCTGGTCGCGGTGGCCCGCACGGACGCGCCGCTCGACGAGATCATGCAGAGCATCAAGCAGGCCCTCAGGGCCAAGTAGCACTCCGCCCGCACCGCCGATGGCCGGAGCTCCCTCCCGGGGCTCCGGCCATCGGCGTCTGCGCGTCCGCGGAGGACCCCGCTGGACCCTGCTGACCTGCAACGATCGATCATCGCTCATATGCGCGGGCCATTTCGCAATTGAGAGAAACTCTTGGCACGCAGTGTCTTGTCACTTGGCACCGGGTGCCATACGTTGATGTTGTCCGGGCGGTCGGCGGCCGGCGCAACCGCCATATGCCGACTGTCCCCACGAGCCGCCACTGGCGCGTGCGCCCGGACGCCTGCGTCACAGGCAACCCTCCCGCGCCCACCAGGCGCTGCCGCACTCGAACCACACCGCCGAACCGACGGCACACCTCCACAGCACCACCCCCGAAGACCCTCAACGCCCCTCAGGGGCGCTTCGACGGAGGCAACACCGTGAAGGAAATCCTGGACGCGATCCAGTCGCCGGAGTCCACCTCCGCCGACTTCGCCGCTCTGCCGCTCCCCGAGTCGTACCGCGCGATCACCGTGCACAAGGACGAGGCGGAGATGTTCGCCGGGCTCAGCACCCGCGACAAGGACCCCCGCAAGTCCCTGCACCTGGACGAGGTCGCGATCCCCGAACTCGGCCCGGGCGAAGCCCTGGTGGCCGTCATGGCCTCCTCGGTCAACTACAACTCGGTCTGGACCTCGATCTTCGAGCCCGTCTCGACCTTCAGCTTCCTGGAGCGCTACGGGAAGCTCAGCGAGCTCACCAAGCGGCACGACCTGCCGCACCACATCATCGGCTCCGACCTCGCCGGCGTCGTGCTGCGCACCGGGCCCGGCGTCAACGCCTGGCACCCCGGCGACGAGGTCGTGGCGCACTGCCTGTCGGTCGAGCTGGAGAGCTCGGACGGGCACAACGACACGATGCTCGACCCCGAGCAGCGCATCTGGGGCTTCGAGACGAACTTCGGCGGCCTCGCGGAGATCGCGCTCGTCAAGTCCAACCAACTCATGCCCAAGCCGAAGCACTTGAGCTGGGAGGAGGCGGCGGCGCCCGGTCTGGTGAACTCGACCGCGTACCGCCAGCTGGTCTCCCGCAACGGCGCCGGCATGAAGCAGGGCGACAACGTCCTGATCTGGGGCGCCAGCGGCGGACTCGGCTCCTACGCGACGCAGTTCGCGCTCGCGGGCGGCGCCAACCCGATCTGCGTGGTGTCCTCCCCGCAGAAGGCGGACATCTGCCGCTCGATGGGCGCCGAGGCGATCATCGACCGCAACGCCGAGGACTACAGGTTCTGGAAGGACGAGCGGACCCAGGACCCCAAGGAGTGGAAGCGCTTCGGCAAGCGCATCCGCGAGTTCACCGGCGGCGAGGACATCGACATCGTCTTCGAGCACCCCGGCCGGGAGACCTTCGGCGCGAGCGTCTACGTCACGCGCAAGGGCGGCACCATCACCACCTGCGCCTCCACATCGGGCTACATGCACGAGTACGACAACCGCTACCTGTGGATGTCCCTCAAGCGCATCATCGGTTCGCACTTCGCCAACTACCGCGAGGCGTGGGAGGCCAACCGCCTGGTGGCCAAGGGCAAGATCCACCCGACGCTCTCCAAGGTGTACTCCCTGGAGGACACCGGGCAGGCCGCCTACGACGTGCACCGCAACCTGCACCAGGGCAAGGTCGGCGTGCTCGCGCTCGCCCCGCGCGAGGGCCTCGGCGTCAGCGACCCCGAGCTGCGCGAGAAGCACATCGACGCCATCAACCGCTTCCGCAACATCTAGGCCCAGGACCATTCATGACAGAGCGTCAGAAGGATCGGCCGTGGCTCATGCGGACGTACGCGGGTCATTCGACCGCCGAGGCGTCCAACGAGCTCTACCGCAACAACCTGGCCAAGGGCCAGACGGGTCTGTCGGTCGCGTTCGACCTTCCGACGCAGACCGGATACGACCCCGACCACATCCTCGCCCGCGGCGAGGTGGGCCGGGTCGGGGTCCCGGTGTCCCATCTCGGTGACATGCGGCGGCTGTTCCAGGACATCCCCCTTGAGCAGATGAACACCTCGATGACGATCAATGCCACCGCGATGTGGCTGCTCGCCATGTACCAGGTGGTCGCCGAGGAGCAGGGCGCGGACATCACCAAGCTCCAGGGCACCACCCAGAACGACATCGTGAAGGAGTACCTCTCGCGCGGGACGCACGTCTTCCCGCCGGGCCCTTCGCTGCGCCTGACGACGGACATGATCTGCTACACCGTCAACAACATCCCCAAGTGGAACCCGATCAACATCTGCAGCTACCACCTGCAGGAGGCGGGGGCCACCCCGGTCCAGGAGATCGCCTACGCGATGTCCACCGCCATCGCCGTGCTCGACTCGGTGTTCGCGTCGGGCCAGATCCCCGACGACCGCAAGGGCGACGTGGTCGCCCGCATCTCCTTCTTCGTGAACGCGGGCGTCCGCTTCGTCGAGGAGATGTGCAAGATGCGCGCCTTCGGCCGCATCTGGGACCGGATCACCCGGGAGCGGTACGGGATCGAGGACGCCAAGCAGCGCCGGTTCCGCTACGGCGTCCAGGTCAACTCGCTCGGCCTGACCGAGGCCCAGCCGGAGAACAACGTCCAGCGGATCGTCCTGGAGATGCTGGCCGTGACACTGTCCAAGGACGCCCGCGCCCGCGCGGTCCAACTCCCCGCCTGGAACGAGGCGTTGGGGCTTCCGCGCCCCTGGGACCAGCAGTGGTCGCTGCGCATCCAGCAGGTGCTCGCGCACGAGAGCGACCTGTTGGAGTACGAGGACATCTTCGCCGGGTCCCATGTGATCGAGGCCAAGGTGAGCTCCCTCGTCGAGGAGTGCCTGGCCGAGATCGACCGCATCCAGGAGATGGGCGGGGCGCTCGCCGCCGTCGAGTCGGGCTACCTCAAGTCGCAGCTCGTCTCCTCGCACGCCGAGCGCCGGGCCCGGATCGAGGCCGGCGAGGAGAAGATCGTCGGCGTCAACTGCTACGAGTCCACCGAGCCGAGCCCGCTCACCGCGGACCTGGACGGGGCGATCATGACGGTCGACCCGGCCGTCGAGGCCCGGGTGGTCGCCGCGCTGAAGAACTGGCGCGACACGCGCTACCAGCCGCCCTTCAACCACCCGCGGCCCTGCAAGGCCCTGGAGAAGCTGAAGGAGGCGGCCAAGGGCACCGGCAACCTCATGGAGGCGACCCTGGAGTGCGTGCGCTCCGGTGTCACGACCGGTGAGTGGTCCGAGGCGCTGCGGGAGGTGTTCGGCGAGTTCCGGGCACCCACCGGTGTCTCCTCGGCCCCGGTCGCGGTCACCGCGGAGGAGGGCACCCCCCTGGCCGCGGTCCGCGAGAAGGTGGCGCGAACGGCCGCCGATCTGGGCTCGGGCCGGCTGCGCCTGCTCGTCGGCAAGCCGGGTCTCGACGGGCACTCCAACGGGGCCGAGCAGATCGCGGTGCGGGCGCGGGACGCCGGCTTCGAGGTCGTCTACCAGGGCATCCGGCTCACCCCGGAGCAGATCGTGAGTGCCGCCCTCGCCGAGGACGTGCACTGTGTCGGCCTGTCCATCCTGTCCGGCTCGCACGCCGAACTCGTCCCGGACGTCCTGGTGCGTCTGCGCGAGGCGGGCGCGCCCGACATCCCGGTCATCGCGGGCGGGATCATCCCGCCGGCGGACGCCGAAGAGTTGCGCAAGGCGGGCGTGGCCGCCGTATTCACTCCCAAGGACTTCGGTATCACGGAGATCATCGGCCGTATCGTCGACGAGATCCGGAAAGCGAACAAGCTCGACCCGTTGGAGGTCCCCGCATGAGCACCACCCCCGTCAACCGGCTCCGCCCCCGCCGCTCCTGCCTCGCGGTCCCCGGGTCGAACCCCCGCTTCCTGGAGAAGGCCCAGGGCCTGCCGGCCGACCAGGTATTCCTCGACCTGGAGGACGCCTGCGCCCCGCTGGCCAAGCCCGAGGCGCGGCACACCATCGTCAAGTTCCTCAACGAGGGCGACTGGACGGGCAAGACGCGCGTGGTGCGCGTGAACGACTGGACGACCGAGTGGACGTACCGCGACGTCGTCACCGTCGTCGAGGGCGCGGGCCAGAACCTCGACTGCATCATGCTGCCGAAGGTGCAGGACGCCCAGCAGATCGTCGCCCTCGACCTGCTGCTCACCCAGATCGAGAAGACGATGGGCTTCGAGGTCGGCAAGATCGGCATCGAGGCGCAGATCGAGAACGCGCGCGGACTGAACAACGTCAACGCGATCGCGGAGGCCTCGCCGCGGACCGAGACGATCATCTTCGGCCCGGCCGACTTCATGGCGTCCATCAACATGAAGTCCCTGGTCGTGGGCGAGCAGCCGCCCGGGTACGGCGCGGACGCGTACCACTACATCCTGATGAAGATCCTCATGGCCGCGCGCGCCAACGACCTCCAGGCGATCGACGGTCCCTACCTCCAGATCCGCAACGTCGACGGCTACCGCGCCGTCGCCCAGCGTGCGGCCGCCCTCGGCTTCGACGGCAAGTGGGTGCTGCACCCGGGCCAGGTCGAGGCCTCGAACGAGATCTTCTCGCCGTCGCAGGAGGACTTCGACCACGCCGAGCTGATCCTGGACGCGTACGAGTACTGCACGTCCGAGGCGGGCGGCAAGAAGGGCTCGGCGATGCTCGGCGACGAGATGATCGACGAGGCCAGTCGCAAGATGGCCCTGGTCATCTCCGGCAAGGGGCGGGCGGCGGGCATGCAGCGCACGTCCAAGTTCGAGATCCCGGAGGCGTGAGCACCATGCAGTTCGGCCGTACCTATGAAGAGTTCGAAGTCGGCGCCGTCTACAAGCACTGGCCCGGAAAGACGGTCACCGAGTACGACGACCACCTGTTCTGTCTGCTCACCATGAACCACCATCCGCTGCACCTGGACTCCAACTACGCGGAGAACACGACCGACTTCGGCAAGAACGTCGTGGTGGGCAACTACATCTACTCGCTGCTGCTCGGCATGAGCGTGCCGGACGTCTCCGGCAAGGCGATCGCCAACCTGGAGATCGAGTCCCTGCGGCACGTGGCGCCGACCTTCCACGGCGACACGGTCTACGGCGAGACGACGGTCCTCGACAAGACCCCCTCGAAGTCGAAGAACGACCGCGGGATCGTCCACGTCGAGACGAAGGGCTACAAGCAGGACGGCACCCTGGTCTGCGTCTTCCGCCGCAAGGTGATGGTGCCGACCGAGACGTACATCAAGGAGCGCGGCGGCGAGCAGCCCGGCCGGCCCCTGCTCGTCGAGCCCGCCAAGAAGGCGGCCGAGAAGCCCGCCGAGAAGACGGAGAAGTAGCCATGGCCCGTCTCGCGCAGACCGCCGGTCTGACCGACGTCCAGCAGGAAATCCTGGCCACCGTGCGGGACTTCGTCGACAAGGAGATCATTCCGGTCGCGACCCAGCTGGAGCACAAGGACGAGTACCCGACGCAGATCGTCGAGGGGCTCAAGGAGTTGGGCCTGTTCGGCCTGATGATCCCCGAGGAGTACGGCGGCCTCGGAGAGTCGCTGCTCACCTACGCCCTGTGCGTGGAAGAGATAGCGCGTGGCTGGATGTCGGTGTCCGGCATCATCAACACGCACTTCATCGTGGCCTACATGCTCAAGCAGCACGGCACCCAGGAACAGAAGGACACCTTCCTGCCGCGCATGGCGCTCGGCGAGGTGCGCGGCGCGTTCTCGATGTCCGAGCCGGCGCTCGGCTCGGATGTGTCGGCGATCACTTCCAAGGGCGTCAAGGACGGCGACGAGTACGTCCTGAACGGCCAGAAGATGTGGCTGACCAATGGCGGAACGTCATCGCTCGTAGCCGTTCTGTGCCGGAGTGACGAAGGCCACCCCGAGGGCACCGCGCCCCACAAGTCGATGACGACCTTCCTGGTGGAGAAGGAGCCGGGCTTCGGCGAGGTCCGGCCGGGCCTGACAATTCCCGGCAAGATCGACAAAATGGGATACAAGGGCGTCGATACCACCGAACTGGTCATGGACGGACTGCGAATTCCGGCCAATCGCGTGCTCGGCGGGACCACCGGCCGAGGGTTTTACCAAATGATGGACGGCGTCGAGGTCGGCCGGGTCAACGTCGCGGCACGTGGCTGTGGAGTCGCTCAGCGTGCATTTGAGTTGGGTGTCTCCTATGCCCAGCAAAGGCACACTTTCGGAAAGCCGATCGCCCAGCACCAGGCCATCCAGTTCAAGCTCGCCGAAATGGCTACCAAGGTCGAAGCGGCGCATGCGATGATGGTCAATGCAGCACGCAAAAAGGACTCCGGGGAACGAAACGACCTCGAAGCAGGGATGGCGAAGTACCTCGCCTCCGAGTACTGCAAGGAGGTGGTGGAAGACGCGTTCCGCATTCACGGCGGTTACGGCTTCTCCAAGGAGTACGAGATCGAGCGCCTGTACCGCGAGGCGCCGATGCTGCTCATCGGTGAAGGTACCGCCGAGATCCAGAAAATGATCATTGGGCGTCGACTTCTTGAGGAGTACCGGTTCCAGGGTTGATTGTCGCTTTTGAGTCGGTCTGGCCGCGAAGAACATCACACCCTGTCATCGTCTTCCGGCCGCCGACTCGGCTTCTGGCTTGCCCAGTTGCGGCTCGCAACCGATACCATCGCCGGTAAACCTGCCGCCGTCCCCCGTTGCCAGCGCGGCATCATCCGCTACGAAGGTCATCCATGCCCCACAGCCAAACCTCTGCACCACGCGACGGCTTCCTCAAGGGACGCCTTGCTCGCGGAGCATCGCCGTGGCTTCTGCCGACCGTCGCCACCGCAGCCCTCAGCCTGGCCCGTTCGCGCCGCTCCAAGGGCGCCGCGATCGTGGCCGTACCCACCACCGCTCTCGCGGCGGGCATGCTGTGGTTCTTCCGCGACCCCGAGCGTGAGATCACGCAGGGGCGGGTCATCTCCCCCGCCGACGGTGTGGTGCAGAGCATCATGCCGTGGAAGGACGGGCGTACCCGCGTCGCGATCTTCATGAGCCCGTTGAACGTCCACGTCAACCGCGCGCCCCTCGCGGGCACGGTGACTTCGGTGGAGCACATCCCCGGTGGCTTCGTTCCGGCGTTCAACAAGGAGAGCGAGAACAACGAGCGCGTCGTCTGGCACTTCGACACCGAGCTCGGTGACATCGAGATGATCCAGATCGCCGGCGCGGTCGCGCGGCGCATCGTGCCGTACGTCCCTCAGGGCACCAAGGTGGAGCAGGGCGAGCGCATCGGCCTCATCCGCTTCGGCTCGCGGGTCGACATCTACCTCCCCGAGGGTGTCGAGGTCGCGGTCGAGGTCGGTCAGGCGACCACGGCGGGGGTGACTCGAATTGACCGTGATTGATCCCGAGACGCAGGCCGGCTGGGTCCCCGAGGCGGAGTCCGAGGACGACGTCGAGGACATGCCGCTCTCACTGAGGCTGTCGATAGCGGACACCCTCACGCTGGGCAACGCCACGTGCGGCTTCATGGCGGTGTACTTCACCACCACCGGCATCCTCATCCCGCACCTCTCCGGCAGCCAGGAGACCGGCATGGCGCGGCACTCCGCCGCGACCGCCGTGATCCTGATGCTGCTGGCCGCGATCTTCGACCTCTGTGACGGCCTGGTCGCCCGCAAGCTGCGCAGCTCCCCCATGGGCGCCGAGCTGGACAACCTCTCGGACCTCATCAGCTTCGGGCTCGCCCCGGCCTACTTCGTGCTCGTGTACGGCATGGTCGCGGACGACGCCCACCAGCGGGTCGCCGCGGTCGCGGCGATCACGGTGCTGCTCGCCGTGGTGCTGAGACTCGCGCGCTTCTCGTGCGTGACGCTGAAGGACGGCATGTTCCAGGGCATGCCGAGCCCGTTCGGCGCCCTCACGGTCGTCTCGATCGTCCTGCTGGAGCTGCCGTTCGTTCCGACGCTGCTCGCCGTCATCGGAGTCGCCTGGCTCATGGTGAGCCGGGTCGAGTACCCGAAGCCGCGGGGCATCCTCGCGGTGGCGATGCTCAGCTGGATCATCGGTGCGATGGGTCTGCTCGCGGCGTGGGCGTTCGACGCCCCCGGCGGTCAGACGCTGCTCCAGACCGGCTGTGCGCTGCAGATCGTCCTGGCCGCCACGATCCCCCTCTTCGCGACGGCCCGACGGGTGAACACCTTCCGCGACAACCGCCGCGAGGCGCGGGCAGCGCAGCTGCCCTAGTTCCTCACGGCGCTGGCAAGGGGCCCCGGGTTCTTGAACCCGGGGCCCCTTTCCGTGCTCCCGCACCGCCGTGCTCCGCCCAGTTTCGCGTGCGTGCGGGGCGGGCTGCTTTTGCTTGCCGGCGGGGCACGATACCGCTTGCCGGTTACTCGGCTGCGGGCCGTGGTCGCTTGTCGCGCAGTTCCCCGCGCCCCTGGAACCCGTTGTCGGTCGGCGTCGCACCGTGCGTGGTTGCTCGCGCAGTTCCCCGCGCCCCTAGAACCCGTTGCCGGTCGGCGTCGCACCGTGCGTGGTTGCTCGCGCAGTTCCCCGCGCCCCTGAACCCGCCTTCGTCCGCGGACCGCGGGGCCGTTCGCGCAGTTCCCCGCGCCCCCAACCCCCTTTTCGGCTGCGGACCGTGCCCGCTTCTCGCGCAGTTCCTCGCGCCCCTGGCAGTACCGGTTCTGGGGCACCTTCAGCCTGTCATGGGGGTCCCCCCTGGCCCTTAAGGCCTTGGGGGAGATTGAGGACGAGCGCCGTTCAGGCGCGAACGGGGGTGCAGGGGGCGGAGCCCCTTGCGGGGGTTCGAGGGGCGCAGCCCCTCAGCGGGTCTGGGGCGCAGCCCCAGGGCTCAGCCGATGCAACCCGCTATATGGGCGGGCGGGAGGGCAGACCCCCCGGGGCCCGGGGCGCAGCCCCCGGGGTCAGTGGGCGTTGTCCGTGGGGCGGAGGTCGCCCGGGATCTTCGCCCAGGCGAGGCCCGCGGCGGCCAACGGCAACACCGCGGCCAGCAGGAACGTCGGCGTCATGCCCGCCGTGAAGGCCGCCGAGGCCCGCTCCAGGAGCAGCGCCCCGGCCGGCCCGCCGAGCGAGGACGCCACATGGGCCGCCTCGCCGACCGAGTCGCGTACGGACGCGGTCGCGGCCCCGTCCAGACCGAGCTCGGGCAGCTTGGCCCGGTACAGGGCCGCCGCGATGCTGCCGAGGATGGCGACGCCCATGGCGGCGCCCAGCTCGTAGCAGGTCTCCTCGACGGCGGCCGCACCGCTGACGTGCTCCTTGGGGGCCGAGGCCATCAGGGTCACCGAGGCCGCCGTGGTCGCGATGCCGACACCACAGCCGAGCACGCCGAGCGCCACGGCGACGCCCGGGTAGGCCAGCGGCCCGGACTGCTGGAACAGCCAGGGCAGGGCGAGGCCCGCCGTCATCAGGAGCAGCCCGCCTCCGATCACGTGCCGGATCGGCAGCCGGTGCATCAGGACCGGGGTCACCAGCGAGGTGACGACCAGGCCGAGCGGCGCCGGAAGCAGCCGCACACCGGCCTCCAGGGGGCTGTAGCCCTGGCCGTACTGGAACCACTGGGTGACGAGGAACAGCGCGGAGCCGAGCGCGATCATCCCGAGGAAGATCGACGCGGCGGCGATGCTGAAGGAGCGGTTGGTGAAGAGCCGCACATGGAAGAGCGGGTGGGCGAGCCGCAGCTGACGGCGGACGAACACGGTGAGCGCGACGGCGGCCACCACGAGCAGCACCCAGGCGACGGGGTCGGCCGGGCCGCCCTTGCCGAGCTGCTTGATGCCGCCGGCCAGGGCAAGCATGCCGACGACGGACTGGCCCACGCCCCACCAGTCCCAGCGGCCTTCGCGGGGCTGACGCGACTCGGGCAGGATCCAGGCACCCAACGCGATGATCACCAGGGCGACCGGGATGTTGATCAGGAACGCGGACTGCCAGCCGTTCTGCTCCACGAGCAGACCGCCGACCACCGGGCCGAGCGCCATGCCGCCGCCGAAGACCGCCGCCCACACCGCGTAGGCGAGGGCGCGCTCACGGGCGTCGGTGAAGACGTCGCGCAGGATCGACAGGGTGGACGGCATGATGGCCGCACCGCCGACGCCGAGCAGCGCACGGGCGCCGATGACCTGCCAGGCCGCGGTCGCGAACACCGCCATCAGGGAGGCGAGCGCGAAGATCGCGAAGCCGGTGAGCAGGAGTCGCTTGCGCCCCCAGCGGTCGCCGAGCGCGCCGGCCGTCACCAGGAGGCCGGAGAGCGCGAGCGCGTACACGTCGATGATCCACAGCTGCTGTACGGAGCTGGGCTGAAGGTCGCTGACCAGGGAGGGGAAGGCGACGTTGAGGATCGTGGTGTCCATCGCGATGAGCAGCAGGCTGCCGGACAGGATCGCGAGAACGAGCCAGCGCCGGGGGTCGAGGGCCGGCGTGCCGAGGGGCGACGTCATGGAACACTCCAGTATCGAATGAGACATTAGTGTCTCATGATCTGAAGGAACTCGCACACCTGGTCGCACGCGCACCGCCGGCTGCTTCAGGGAACGACAGAACGGCCCCCCTCGCGAGTGCGAGGGGGGCCGTTCCGAGGCGGGGCGCTCTAACGCAGGAAGTCGTTCGCGATGTTCTGGGCGACCTGCTCCAGGAGGGGGCCCGCGTTCGCCATGCAGCGAGCCGGGTCGGATTCGAGGTCCGTCAGTGCGTAGGCGCGGCGGATGCCGGCCTCGCCGAGCTGGCCCGGGTGGAGCAGCAGGCGGCCGCACACCGCGACGACCTCGATGCCCGCCGCCCGCGCCGCCGCCGCGACACCCGCCGGGGCCTTGCCGTGCAGGGTCTGCTCGTCGAGCGAACCCTCGCCGGTGATGACCAGGGTGGCCCCCGCGAGCGCGGGAGCGAAGCCGAGGACGTCGAGCATGACCTCGATGCCGGGCCGGAAGGTGGCGTCGAGCGCCACGAGCGCGCCGTAGCCGATGCCGCCCGCGGCTCCCGCGCCCGGGGCGAGCGCGGCCTCGGCCGCCTTCTCGCCGAGCACGCCTTCCAGGACCTTGGCGTAGTGGGCCAGAGCCGCGTCCAGGGTGGCCACGTCCTCGGGCGAGGCGCCCTTCTGCGGGCCGTAGATCGCCGGGGCGCCCTTCGGGCCGGTCAGCGGATTGTCGACATCGCTGGCGAGGACGAGCTCCACGTCCTCGAAGCGGGCGTCGAGCCCCGAGAAGTCGGCCGTCGCGAGGTCGGCGAGCGCGCCGCCGCCGGGGCCGACGGGCTCGCCCGAGGCGTCCAGGAAACGGGCGCCGAGCGCGGCCAGCATGCCAGCTCCGCCGTCGGTCGTGGCGCTGCCGCCGACACCGAACACGATGGTCCGCGCGCCCGCGTCGAGGGCGGCGAGCAGCAGCTCGCCGGAGCCGTGCGTGGTGGCGGTGAGCGCCGCGAAGACCCCCTCGGGCAGGTGCTGGAGCCCGGAGGCCTCCGCCATCTCGACCACGGCCACACCGTCGCGTACCGCGTACGCGGCGGTCACCGGGGTGCCTAGCGGGCCGGTCACCCGCACCTCGCGGCGCTCGAATCCGGCCGCCACCGCGGCCGCCACCGTGCCGTCGCCGCCGTCGGCGACCGGCAGGGTCTCCACCCGCAGATCCGGGACGACCCGCCGCAGCCCGGCCGTCACCCGCTCCGCGACCTGTACGGCCGTGAGCGAGCCCTTGAACTTGTCCGCCGCCACGAGTACGCGGGCGGTCTCCAAAACTGCGCCGTCCGTCACCTTGCTATCCCTTGCTTTCGAACAGGCAGTCGCGCCGCTTCAGACCCTATCCGCCCGGCGCGCGCCTGCCCATAGCCACCGGGGTCCACGGACGGCGCGCCACCCCACAAAATGCATACATCCCACACCATAGTGGGGCGACATGAGCATGGATTCGATCGATCATTCCGCCTCGGGTCCCCCGCCGGGCGACCCGCCCCCGGCCCCCGAACCCTCCCCCGACACCACCGTGATCGTCATCGGTGTGCTCGCGGTGGTGGCCGCGGTCGCCTGGGCGGCGCTGGGCAAGAGCTCCTTCGACAGCGCCTCCTCGACCGCGCTCGCCTGGGTCCTGAACAACTTCGCCTGGCTCTTCGTGGTCGCCGCCGACACCTTCCTGGTGCTGTGCGTGGTCCTGGCGATCAGCCGGTACGGGCGGATCCGGCTGGGCGCGGACGACTCGGAGCCGGAGTTCACCAACCTGGCCTGGATCGCGATGATGTTCAGCGCGGGCATGGGCATCGGCCTGATGTTCTACGGGGTCGGCGAACCGCTCACCCACTTCCTCAGCCCGCCCCCGGCCAGCGGCGCCCTGCCCGGCACGGGCGATGCCGCGCGCACCGCCCTGGAGTACTCCTTCTTCCACTGGACGCTCACCCCCTGGGCGATCTACGGCATCGCGGGCCTCGCACTGGCCTACGCCGGGTTCCGCAAGGGGCGCGGCAACCGCCTCTCCTCGGCGTTCGTGCCGCTGATCGGCGCACGGCGGGCCGACGGCCTGCCCGGCAAGTGCATCGACCTGCTCGCCGTGTTCGCGACCGTCTTCGGCACCGCGACGAGCCTGGGCCTCGGGGCCCTCCAGGTCGCCGAGGGCCTCCACATCACCTCGAACGTCGCCAATTCGCAGACCACCCAGCTCGTCATCATCGCCTCGCTCTCGGCGGCCTTCGTACTGTCCGCGTTCTCGGGCCTGCACAAGGGCGTGAAGTGGCTGTCCACCATCAACATCGTGCTGGCCGCGGTCCTGATGGTCTTCGTGTTCGTGCTCGGCCCCACCGTGTACGTCCTCGACACCATTCCGGCCTCCATCGGCGGCTACTTGCACGATCTGCTCCCGATGGCCAGCCGCACCGGCGCCTTCAGCGACCGTGACTGGCTGGGCGCCTGGACGATCTTCTACTGGGCCTGGTGGCTCTCGTGGGCGCCGTTCGTCGGCACCTTCATCGCCCGCATCTCGCAGGGCCGCACGATCCGCGAGTTCCTCGTCGGGGTACTGCTCGTGCCCAGCGGCGCGACGGTCATCTGGTTCTGCGTCATGGGCGGCACGGCGATCCGGATCGCCTCCACCGGCGCGGCCGATCTCGCCGGGGCGGTGAAGGACGGCGCCGAGGCCTCCCTCTTCGCGATGCTGGACGCGCTGCCGATCGGCTCGGTCACCTCGTACATCGCGATGGTCCTGGTGATGACGTACTTCATCACCAGCGCGGACTCGGCGTCCCTGGTGATGGGCTCGCTCACCAGTCGGGGCTCACTGCACCCGCCGACCTGGCTGGTGGTGATGTGGGGCGTGCTCATGGCGGCGGTCGCCGCGGTCCTGCTGGTTGCGGGCGGCCTCAAGTCGCTCCAGACCGCGACGATCCTGGTCGCGCTGCCCTTCGTCGTGGTGATGCTCGGCCTGTGCTGGTCGCTGGTGAAGGAGCTGCGCGAGGACCCGGGCGCGGGGCCGTCCCGGCACGGCGCGCTGCACGGCATGCGCGACGCGGTACGGACGATGGTCGGCGACGCCATCAGCGAGCAGAGCGGCGCCCGGCACCACCGGTTGCGCCGGGCCGCCAAGTCCCGTACGGGTGACGACAGTTCGGGCCCCGCACAGCCCTGACAAGGCCGGGCCCCCGGCGTCGCACGTCAGCCGCTGACCTGGCCCCCTACGCTTCACCCCATGACGACCGACAACGATTACGCCGCCTACATCGCCGGCCTCCCCCGGGTGCTCGCCGGCGCGGCCATGCTGTTCCGGGACGCCGAGGGCCGGGTGCTGCTCGTCGAGCCCAACTACCGCGAGGGCTGGGTGCTGCCCGGCGGGACCGTGGAGTCCGACACCGCCGAGACCCCGCGCCGGGCGGCCCGCCGGGAGACCCTGGAGGAGATCGGCCTCGATGTCGAGCCGGGTCGCCTGCTCGCCGTGGACTGGGTGCACGGCGCGGCCCGCCCGCCCATCGTCGCCTACCTCTACGACGGCGGTGTGCTCGACGAGAAGGCCCTGGACTCGATCCGCCTCCAGGAGGAGGAACTCCTCTCCTGGCGCCTGGTCCCCCGCGAGGACCTCCCCGGCCATCTGCTGGGCGCCCTGAGCCACCGCGTCATGACCTCGCTCGACGTCCTGGCGGAAGGCCACGGCACAGCGGAGCTGGAGAACGGGCACCGGGTGGGGTGAGCCGGGGGTGCGGCTGCGGAAATACGTTCGCCGCCCACGCCGGGTCCGCCTACGCTCCCGGCATGGGCAAGCCACTCGTCGCGATTCTTTCCGGTGCCGGGATCTCCACCGATTCGGGCATCCCCGACTATCGCGGGCCGAACGGGCTGTGGCGGCGCGACCCCGAGGCCGAAAAGCTGGTGACGTACTCCTCCTACATGGCCGACCCGGAGATCCGGCGCCGGTCCTGGCTGATGCGGCGCGACAGCCCCGCGATCACGGCCGAGCCGAACGCCGCGCACCACGCGATCGTCGCGCTCGAACGGTCCGGGGTGCCGGTTCGGGTGATCACCCAGAACGTCGACGGGCTGCAGCAGCGGGCCGGTCTCCCCGAGCGCAAGGTCCTCGAACTCCACGGCACCGCAAGGGCGGTGACCTGCACCCGATGCCACGTACGGTCCTCGATGGAGGAGGCACTGGCCCGGGTCGCGGCGGGCGAGGCGGACCCGGCGTGCACGGTGTGCGGGGGCGTCCTCAAGGCGGCGACGGTCATGTTCGGCCAACGGCTCGACCCGGAAGTGCTGGCCCGGGCGATGGCCATCGCCAAGGCGTGCCAGATCCTCATCGCGGTCGGCACCACCCTCCAGGTCCAGCCCGCCGCCTCCCTGGCGGGCATCGCCTCGGACAGCGGCGCCCGCCTGATCGTCGTGAACGCCGACCCGACCCCCTACGACCCGCTGGCCGACGAGATCGTACGGGAGCCGATCGGGACGGCTCTGCCCCAACTGCTGAGCAAAATCGGATGAGTTGAGCTGCCCCGCCGGAAGGCCGCCCCGGCTGTCGGCGTCCCGTCGCCCCGGGCCGTCGGCACCGCACTCGGGCGTACGGCGCAGCCTGCACCAACTCCCCCCACGTTCGTGGCCGGAACGAGTCAGGGAGTTGGATACCCTCTCGGTTGACTTCGGGGCATCGGCGGGCTGAACTGCCGTGACAGGGGATGGATTTTCATGAGTGCACCTTCCAACGACCTTTTCCAGCCGCTCGGTCCGGACGACCCGGCCGTCGTGGGCGGCTACCGGCTGACCGCCCTGCTGGGAGCGGGCGGCATGGGGAAGGTGTACCTCTCCTACACGCCGGGCGGGCGGCCGATCGCGCTCAAGGTGATCCGGCCCGAGTTCAGCGAGGACCCCGAGTTCCGGCGGCGCTTCCAGCAGGAGGTGCGGGCGGCGCAGCGGGTGCAGGGGCTCTACACCGCGCCCGTCATCGACTTCGACACCGAGGGCGCGCGGCCCTGGCTGGCCACGGCCTATGTGCCGGGGCCCTCGCTCGCGCACGCCGTGGGCCGGCACGGGGCGCTGCCGCTGCGCAGCGTGCTGCTGCTCGCGGTGGGGGTGGCCGAGGCGCTGCACGTCATCCACGGCGCGGGCATCGTCCACCGCGACCTGAAGCCCGCGAACGTCCTGCTCGCCGGCGACGGCCCCCGCGTGATCGACTTCGGCATCGCCCGCGCGGCGGACGCCACGTCACTGACCGGGCACGGTGTCAGCGTCGGCACCCCGGCGTTCATGGCGCCCGAGCAGGCCTCCGCCGGTACGGTCACCGCCGGTACCGACATCTTCGCGCTCGGCCAGATCGTGGCGTTCGCGGCGATCGGCGCGCCCGCCTTCGGCGAGGGTGCCTCGCACGCCGTGCTGTACCGCATCGTGCACGAGGACCCCGACCTCGGCGCGCTGCCGGACGAGCTGCGGCCCCTGGTGACGCGCTGCCTGAGCCGTGACCCCGCCGACCGGCCCAGTCTGACCGAGGTCATCCAGCTGTGCCACGACCTCTCCCCCGTGCCGCTCCGCCAGGGCGAGGACTGGCTGCCGCAGGCGGTCGCCGGTTCCATCACCGAGCGCCTCCACCTGCCCGAGCCGGCGAAGACCCCGCCGCCGCCCGCCGTGCCGCCGACGCCGACCGAGTTCTCCCCGCAGCCTCCGGCGCAGGCCGCGCCCCCGTACCCGCCGGCCGGTCATGCCGTGGCCGCGGCCCCGACGCAGGCCGGTTACCCGGCCCAGCCCACTCAGCCCGCGCACCCGACGCCGCCGCCCGGCCACCCGGCCCAGCCCGGCCACCCCACGCAGGCCGCCCCCAACTACCCCAACTACCGGACGCCGCAGCCGGGTTACGGGCCTGGGTACCCGGCGCCTGGCCACCCCGTGCCCGGCTATCCGGCCCCCGCGCCGCGCCGCAGGCGGACGGGCCCGATCATCGCGGGGAGCGTCGCGGCGGGGGTCATCGGCATCGCCGTCATCGTGTCCCTGCTGCCGGACGGCAGCGACAACGACAACAAGGCGAGCAGCGGCGGGAGTTCGAGGAGCGCGAGCGCCAAGAGCCCGGCGGGCGGCTCCGGGGCGAGCGGCAGCGGCCAGAAGCGCGCCGATCCCGCCCCCGCCTCGTACCAGGGCATCAATCTGACGGCCAACTACCAGCTCATGCTGGCCGACAGCCCACCGCGGCCCGGCTCCGGCGGCGATGCCGGCGTGACGTACAACCATGGCGATCTGTATTTCTACAAGGACACCATGTTCGGCGACACCAAGCTCGGTACCGACAACGGCAAGCTGGTCGTCCTGAACAACTCGCAGAAGGGGTCGCTCGCGACCTGCCGCGCCGAGACCCGCTACACCGACAAGATCGGGCTGGATCAGCTCACGGACGGCTCGGAGGTCTGTGTGCTCAGCGACGCGGGCCACATCGCGGTGGCGACGTACCGCGGCAAGTCGGGCGCGAACGACCCGAGCACCTACATCACGCTCGACCTCAGGATCTGGCGCAACGCCGAGGAGCCGAAGTCGAGCAACTGACATTGGGCGAAAGGGCGTTGAGCCGCGGCGGACGCTAGAACAGGGCGTCCGCCGACTCGCCCCGCTCGAACGCCAGCAGCCGCTGCTTGCGGTCGAGGCCACCGCCGTAGCCGGTCAGGCTGCCGTTGGCTCCGATGACGCGGTGGCAGGGCACGATGATGCCGACCGGGTTCTTCCCGTTGGCCAGGCCCACCGCACGCGAGGCGCTCGGGCTGCCGAGCGCCTCGGCGAGCTCGCCGTAGGAGCGGGTCTCGCCGTACGGGATCTGCTGGAGCTGGTGCCAGACGCGCTGCTGGAACGGGGTGCCCAGCAGGTTCAAGTCCAGGTCGAACTCGGTCAGTTCGCCCGAGAAGTACGCCTCAAGCGGACGGACGACCTCCGGGAAGGGCCCGCCCTCGGCGCGCTCGCCGAAGGTCTCCTGCGGCGGCCGGTGGCGCTGGCCCTCCATGTAGAGGCGACTCAGGACCCCGTCGGCGGCGACGAGGGTGAGCGGGCCGTAGGGGCTCTCGATGACGGTGTGCGTGACGCGCACGGCTGAACTCCCTTGAACGGGACGGGGGTTGTCGGATCGGGGACTCATGCGGGCAGGTGGTTGATGGCGTGGTCGTCGGTCGCCCAGAGGTACTGGACGGCGTAGGCCCGCCAGGGACGCCAGGCGGCGGCGCGGGTGGTGAGCGCGGCGGGGGTGGCCGGCAGTCCGAGGTTCTGGGCGGCCCGGCGCATGCCGAGGTCGGTGGGCAGGAAGGCGTCCGGGTCGCCGAGCGCCCGCATCGCGATCGCCTCGACCGTCCAGGGCCCGAAGCCGGGCAGCTCGATGAGCTGGGCCCTGGCCCGGTCCCAGTCGCTGTCGAGGCCGAGCCGAAGCGTGCCGTCGGCGAGAGCGGCGACGAGCGTGGTCAGGGTGACGCGGCGGCTGCGCGGCAGCGCGAGCGTCTCGGGGTCGATGGCGGCGAGCTGCTCCGGCGTCGGGAAGAGGTGGGTGAGGCCGCCGGCCGGGTCATCGACGGACTCGCCGTGCGCGAGCACGAGCCGGGCCGCGTGGGTGCGGGCGGCGGCCGTCGAGACCTGCTGCCCGAGCACCGCCCGCACGGCGAACTCCGCCGCATCGACCGTGCGCGGCACCCGTCGCCCGGGGGCCTTGTCGACCAGCGGCGCGAGCAGCGGGTCGGCGCGCAGCCGGTCGTCCACGGCTACGGGGTCGGCGTCCAGGTCGAGCATCCAGCGACAGCGGCTGATGGCGATGGTCAGGTCCCGCAGATCGGTGAGGTGCAGGACGCAGCCGATGTGCTCGGGCTGCGGGGTGAGTTCGGCGATGCCGTGCCCGTACGGCAGGGAAAGGGTGCGGCGGAACGCGCCGTCGCGCCACTCCTCCACCCCGGGGACTCCGGTCGCGGCGAGGTGGCCGAACAGATTGTGCGGGGTCAGCGGGGCGCGGAACGGCAGCCGCAGGGTGATCGCGCCGGGTGTCTGGCGGGCGATGCCGCGGGCGGCACGGGTGCGCAGCTCGGTCGGGGCGAGCGCGAACACCTCGCGGACCGTGTCGTTGAAGGTACGGATCGAGGAGAACCCGGCGGCGAAGGCCACCTCGGCCATGGGCAGCGGGGTCGTCTCGATGAGCAGCCGCGCGGTCTGCGCCCGCTGCGCCCTGGCCAGGGCGAGGGGGCCCGCGCCGAGCTCGGCGAGCAGCTGGCGTTCGATCTGGCGGGCGCTGTAGCCGAGGCGGGCCGCGAGCCCGGGGACGCCTTCGCGGTCGACGACTCCGTCCCTGATGAGGCGCATGGCCCGGGCGACGGAGTCGGCGCGGGCGTTCCACTCCGGTGAGCCGGGCGTGGTGTCGGGGCGGCACCGCTTGCAGGCCCGGAACCCGGCCTGCTGGCAGGCGGCCGCGCTCGGGTAGAAGGTCATGTTCTCGACCTTCGGCGGCACGACGGGACAGCTGGGCCGGCAGTAGATGCGGGTGGTCAGGACCGCCGTGAAGAACCAGCCGTCGAAGCGGGCGTCCTTGGACTGGACGGCGCGTACGCAGCGCTCGGTGTCGGTGTGCATCGGGGCGGGAGCGACGGGAGCCATGCGTCAAGCATCCGGCACGGGGTCGCTCGGCGCTGGCGAGAATCCGACATCGACCTCGCCCGACCGGCACCGCGAAACCTCCCAGGCCGCCGACCCCGCCCAGCACCGGCCCCACCAGGGCGCGGGTCGCTGCGCGGGCCGGAGAGGTGGCCAGGGGTCAGCCCCGGTCCGCCCTGCGCAGGGCGCGCCACGCGGCCTTCGCCGCGTTGTGGCCGGACATGCCGTGCACGCCCGGGCCCGGCCACGCGGCCGAGGAGCACAGGAACACCGACGGGTGCCGGGTCGCGTACGGGAACAGGGACACCTTGGGGCGGAGCAGCAGCTGGAGGCCGCGGGCCGCGCCGCACGCGATGTCGCCGCCCACGTAATTGGCGTTGCGCGCGACGAGTTCGGGCGGGCCCGCGGTCGCCCGGGCCAGGACCCGGTCGCGGAAGCCGGGCGCGAACCGCTCGATCTGCCGCTCGATCGCGTCCGTGAAGTCGCCCTCCCAGCCGTTGGGCACGTGGCCGTAGGCCCAGAACACGTGCTTGCCCTCGGGCGCGCGGGACGGGTCGACCAGGCTGGGCTGGGCGGTGATCAGGAAGGGTGTGTCGGGGGCCGTGCGGCCGGAGGCCTGGGCCAGAGCGGTGGCGATCTCGTGGCTGGAGGGGCCGATCTGGACCGTCCCGGCCCGCTGCGGCTCCTTCGCCGTCCACGGGACCGGCCCGTCCAGGGCATAGTCGATCTTGAAGACCGCGGCGCCGTACTTGTACCCGTCGTAGGCCCGGCCCAGGCCCGCGATCCGGGCCAGCGCGGTCGGCGAGGTGTCGAAGAGGTAGGTGCGGGCCGGCGGCAGATCGTCGAGGCGCTTGACCTCGAACCCGGTGTGCACCTCCCCGCCCAGGTCCCGCAGATAGGCGGTGAGCGCGTCGGAGATGGACTGGGAGCCGCCGCGCGGCAGCGGCCAGCCGTTCTCGTGCGCGGCCAGCGCGAAGAGCATGCCGACACCGCCGGTGGCCACCCCGCCCAGCGGGGCGATGACATGGGCGACGAGCCCGGCCATCAGGGCGCGCGCCCGGTCGTCGCGGAAGCGGCGCATCAGCCAGGTGTACGGGGGCAGGCCCACGGCGCCGAAGCGGGCGAGGCCGAGCGGATCGCGCGGCAGCGCGGTCAGGGGGAGCGACATGAAGTCCCGTGCCAGGACGTCCCACTTGCCGAGGAAGGGGGCGATCAGACGCCGGTACGTCCCGGCGTCGCGCGGCCCGAAGGACGCGGCGGTCTCGGAGACCGAGCGGGAGAGGACCGCGGCCGTGCCGTCGTCGAAGGGGTGGGCCATCGGCAGCTCGGGATGGAGCCATTCAAGCCCGTACCGGCCGAGCGGCATGTCGCGGAAGGCGGGCGAGCCGATGCCCAGGGGGTGGACGGCGGAGCACGGGTCGTGGCGGAAGCCGGGGAGCGTCAGCTCCTCGGTCCTCGCACCGCCGCCCACGGTGTCCTTGGCCTCGAAGACCTCAACACGCAGTCCTCTCCTGGCCAGTTCGACGGCGGCGGTCAGCCCGTTGGGGCCCGCCCCCACGACGACTGCATCGAGCATCGACGGCACCTCGGACTCCTCACGCCACGGCCAGGGCCCCCAGGATATTCCGGTGCACCGACAATGCGACGCCCGGTAGCGTCCGGCCGGTGAACTCGCCCGCGGACTCCGCCCTCAGCGCCCGTATCGCCGCCGTCGCCGAGCGGCTCGCCGAGGTCCCAGGGGTCGTGGCCGTCGCCCTGGGCGGCAGCCGGGCCCGCGGCACGCACCGGGTGGACTCGGACTGGGATCTCGGCCTCTACTACCGCGGCGACCTGGATGTCCCCGCCCTGGCCCGCCTCGCCCGGGAACTCACGGGAACTCCGGTCGAGGTCGCGGGGCCGGGCGGCTGGGGGCCGTGGGTGAACGGCGGCGCCTGGCTGGTGGTCGACGGCGTCGCGGTGGACTGGATCCTGCGCGACCTGGACCGGGTCGAACGGGTCTGGGCGCAGTGCCGGGACGGCCGCTACGAGGTCGCCACGCAGCCCGGCCACCCGCTCGGGTTCTGGTCGCCGGTCTACCCCGGCGAGGTGGCCCTGGGGCGCGTACTGGCCGATCCCCGGGGCGAGTTGACGGAGCTTCAGCGAGCGGTGCGGCACTATCCCGAGCCGTTGCGGGCGGCCCTGGTGGCTGCGGCGTGGGAGGCGGAGTTCTCGGTGGCGGGTGCCCGCAAGGCGGTGGGGTCGGGCGACGCGCTCTATGTCTCGCTCTGTCTGTCCCGGGCGTTCGGCATCCTCGCCCAGTCGTTGCACGCCCACCACCGGCGCTGGCTGCTCAACGAGAAGGGCGCGCTGGCCTCGGCCGCCGCGCTGCCCGCGGCCCCGCCGGACTTCGCGGCGCGTGTGCGGGCGGCCCTGGCCGATCTGGACGCCGAGGCCGTCGAGCACGCGGCCGTTCTGGTCGCCGAGGTACGCGCGGCGCTCGTGTGACGTGGCCGGGACGCCGTCGTGGGGCTGTCACTCCCCCGCGAGCAGACGGCGCAGCCGCTCGGTCGTCGCCGCGTCGCGGGCCGCGGTGAAGGGCAGCGCATTGCCACCGGCGATGCGGAACGGCTCGCCGGCGACGGTGGTGTGGGCGCCACCCGCCTCGGCGACCAGCAGCAGCCCCGCCGCGTGGTCCCAGGCGTACTCCCAGGAGAAGGCCAGGCCGTCCAGCTCGCCGCGGGCGATCGCGAGGTATTCGAGACCGGCCGAGCCGCACGGCCGCGGCCGGACGCCCTCGGTGTCGAGCGCGAGGAGGGCGCGCTTCTGGTCGGGCGTCGTGTAGTCGGGGTGGGAGGTGGCGACTTCGAGGACGGCAGCGTCCGCGGGCGAACCGGCTTGCAGCGGACGGCCGTTGAGGGTGGCGCCCCGGCCCCGCACCGCCACGGCCATCTCGTCGAGCGCCGGGGCGAACGTCCAGGAAGCCAGCAGTTCGCCCCGGTGGGCGAGGGCGACCAGGGTGCAGAATCCGGCTTCGCCGCGGACGAACTGGCGGGTGCCGTCCACCGGGTCGACGATCCACACCGGCGCGTCTCCGCGCAGTGCCTCGTACACCGCCGGGTCGGCGTGCACGGCCTCCTCGCCGACGACGACCGAGCCGGGAAGTATCGCGGTCAGGGCCGCCGTCAGGTGCTCTTCGGCGAGCCGGTCGGCGACGGTCACCAGGTCGTGCGGGCCGTTCTTCTCGACGATCTCGTGCGCGGCGAGCTGCCGGAACCTCGGCATGATCTCGGCCGCGGCCGCCTTGCGGACCGCCTCTTCCACTACTGCCAGGTCACCTGCGAGAAAGTCGTCGATCATGCGTCCAGCAAAGCACGCGGCACCGACAATCGGCGAGCCGCTTTCGAACCGGCCGCTCGGCGCTCGGCGCGGTCGGCCCCCGCGAACGGCCGGTCCCGGGCGGGCCGGTCCGGTACCGGTGCGTCCAGCGGCGCATCGGGCGCGGCCCGCCCGGCGCGGGAATGCGGCCCAGGGATTTACCGTTGGACCGCGCGGAACAAATGGAGGCACAACGGTGCACGGCGAATACAAGGTCCCCGGCGGCAAGCTGGTGGTCGTCGATCTGGACAGTCGCGACGGGGTCCTGCGGGACGTGACGGTCGCGGGCGACTTCTTCCTCGAACCCGACGAGGCGATCCTGGCGATCAATACGGCACTCGAAGGCGCCCCGGCCGATACGGGCGCGGCCCAGCTGGCGGCCCGCATCGACGCGGCGCTGCCACCGGGCACCACCATGTACGGGCTGACCTCGGAAGGCGTGGCGGTCGCCGTGCGCCGGGCGCTGGCGCACGCCACCGACTGGACCGACTACGACTGGCAGCTGATCCACGAGGCGCCGCAGTCCCCCGCCCTGCACATGGCGCTCGACGAGGTCATCACCGCCGAGGTCGCGGCCGGCCGGCGCCCGCCGACGCTGCGGGTGTGGGAGTGGGCCGCCCCCGCGGTCGTCATCGGCAGCTTCCAGTCGCTGCGCAACGAGGTCGACCCGGAGGGCGCCGAGCGGCACGGGATCACCGTCGTACGCCGGATCAGCGGCGGCGGCGCGATGTTCATCGAGCCGGGCAACACGATCACGTACTCCCTCTCCGTGCCCGACGCCCTCGTGCAGGGGCTGTCCTTCGCGGACAGTTACGCCTATCTCGACGACTGGGTGCTGAGCGCGCTCGGCGACATGGGCATCAAGGCCTGGTACCAGCCGCTCAACGACATCGCGACCGAGGCCGGCAAGATCGCGGGCGCCGCGCAGAAGCGGATGGTCGCGGACGACGGCGCGGTGCTGCACCACGTGACGATGGCGTACGACATCGACGCGGACAAGATGCTGGACGTCCTGCGCATCGGCAAGGAGAAGCTGTCCGACAAGGGCACCCGCAGCGCGAAGAAGCGCGTCGATCCGCTGCGCCGCCAGACCGGGCTGCCCCGGGAGGCCGTGATCGAGCGGATGATCGCGTCGTTCCGCTCCCGGTACGGGCTCGCCGAGGGCCGCGTCACGGACGAGGAGATGGCCCGGGCACGCGAACTCGCGGCGACGAAGTTCGCCACCGAGGAGTGGACGGCGCGGGTCCCTTAGCGCCGTAGGCGCCGTCCGCTCGCGCGCGAGCGGCCAGGCGGCCGCCCGCGCCGAGCCGGGCCCCGGGCCGGTGACCCGGGCCCTAGCCCGGTGACGCCTCGACTCGCCCGCGCCGGGCCGGCGTCGAGGCCGAGAGCGCGACGTACAGGAGCAGCGCCGAGCCGAGCCCGACCGCCCAGCCGTAGTCGGCAAGGGGTTTGAGGAAGGGGATGAGGCCGCCGGTGGGGAACGGGCCGGCCTTGGCCCCCTTGTCGTTCAATGTCGAGTACGAGCCGCCGATCGCGAGCACCCCGCCCACCAGGAACGCGGCCACCGCCCGCCAGTTCCAGCCGCCGGTGTACCAGTAGCGGCCCCCGGGCCGGTAGAGGTCGGCGACGTCCAGGACCGTGCGGCGCACCACCCAGTAGTCGGCGATGAGGATGCCGGCGACGGTGCCGAGCAGGCCGCCCACCACGCCGAGCCAGGTGAAGATGTACAGCTCGGGAGTGGAGGTCAGCTTCCACGGGAACATCAGCACCCCGACGACGCCCGAAATGAGCGCGCCCCGGCGGAAGTTGATGACTTTCGGCGCGAGGTTCGCCAGGTCGTACGCGGGCGAGACGATGTTCGCCGCCACGTTCACGGAAATCGTCGCGACGAGGACGGTGAGCAGCGCGAAGAGGAGTCCGAAGACGTTGTCGGTCTTGGCGACCAGGTCGACCGGGTTCCAGATCGGCACCCCGTACACCGCCTGGGAGCCGGAGGTGACCAGGACGGACAGGAGCGCGAACGCGGTCATGGTGGTGGGCAGCCCGAGCGTCTGACCCCGCACCTGGGCGCCCTGGCTCCGGCCGAAGCGGGTGAAGTCGGGGATGTTCAGGGACAGCGTGGCCCAGAAGCCGATCATGCCCATGAGGGAGGGGAAGAACACCGGCCAGAAGCCGGGGCCCCAGCCGTGTTTCGAGGGCTGGTCGAGGAGCGGGCCGAAGCCGCCGGCCTTGTGGGCGATCCAGATCAGCAGCACGAGCGCGCCGACGAGGACGAAGGG
The DNA here is from genome assembly GCF_014650455.1 of Streptomyces xanthochromogenes. Classification (GTDB taxonomy): domain Bacteria; phylum Actinomycetota; class Actinomycetes; order Streptomycetales; family Streptomycetaceae; genus Streptomyces; species Streptomyces xanthochromogenes. The sequence goes on from NZ_BMUZ01000006.1 coordinate 386,769, forward strand.
CGCCGCCCAGTTCTCGAAGCGGCGCAGGGTCTCCATCCCCCGGTGTATCAGGGCGAGTTCGAGGGCCCAGAACAGCAGGAAGCACAGCCAGAGCGTCCAGGGTTGGCCGCCGACCTCCGAGACGTCCGTCCAGCCGCCGAAGATCTTGCCGAGCAGTACGAAGACGCCCTGCCCGCCGATCCAGGTCTGGATGCCGAACCAGCAGCAGGCGACGGCGGCCCTGATCAGGGCGGGCAGATTGGCGCCGCGCAGCCCGAAGGAGGCGCGCGCGAGCACCGGGAAGGGGATGCCGTACTTGGGGCCCGCGTGTCCGGTCAGGAGCATCGGGACGAGCACGATCAGGTTGGCGAGCGCAATGGTGAAGACGGCCTGCTTCCAGTCCATGCCGAGTGCGACCAGACCGGAAGCAAGCGTCCAGGAGGGGATGTTGTGGGCCATGCCGACCCACAGGGCGGCGAAGTTGTACGTCGTCCAGGTCCGCCCCTCGGGCGGCACCGGGCGCAGGTCCGCGTTGGCGAACCTGCCGTCCTCGGCTGCGGCGGTGGCGGGTATCGAGGTGGTTTCGGTCATGGGCAGGCCATTCGTTCGGGAGGGCGAGGGGGGCGAACGGGCCGTGCGGGAGCGGGAGTCGGGGCCTATCGGGTGAGGGCGGGGATGATCTGCTGCCCGTAGGCGTCGATGACTTCTTCGCGGGCGTCGTGCATGGCGTACACCGCGAACTGGTCGACGCCCAGCGCCTTCAACTCCCTCAGTTTCGCGATGTGTTGTTCGGCGGTGCCGAGGAGGCAGAAGCGGTCGACGATCTCGTCGGGCACGAAGGCGGTGTCGGGGTTGCCGGTGCGGCCGTGGTGACTGTAGTCGTAGCCCTGGCGCTGCTTGATGTACTCGGTGAGCGCCTCGGGCACGAGGCCGGAGTGCTCGCCGTAGCGGGACACCAGGTCGGCGACGTGGTTGCCGACCATGCCGCCGAACCATCGGCATTGCTCGCGGGCGTGCGCGAGGTCGTCGCCGACGTAGGCGGGGGCGGCGACGCAGATGGTGATCGAGGCGGGGTCGCGGCCCGCGTCGGTGGCGGCCTTGCGGACGGCTTTCACCATCCACTCGGTGAGGAACGGGTCGGCGAGCTGGAGGATGAATCCGTCCGCCTTCTCGCCCGCGAGCGCGAGGGCCTTGGGACCGTAGGCGGCCATCCAGACGGGCAGCCTGCCGTCCTTCACCCAGGGCAGTCGCAGGCTCTGCCCGTCGACGTCGGCCTCCCGGCCCTCGGCGAGGTCGCGGATGACGCCGATCGCCTCGCCGAGGCGGGCCAGGGTGTTGGGCTTGCGGCCGGCCACGCGCATCGCGGAGTCGCCGCGCCCGATGCCGCAGACGGTGCGGTTGCCGTACATGTCGTTGAGGGTGGCGAAGGTGGAGGCGGTGACCTCCCAGGTGCGGGTTCCGGGGTTGGTCACCATCGGGCCGACCGTGAGCCGCCGGGTGTTCGCCAGGATCTGGCTGTAGATGACGAAGGGTTCCTGCCAGAGCACGGCCGAGTCGAAGGTCCAGCCGTAGCGGAAGCCGTTGCGCTCGGCCCGTTTCATGAGGCTGACGACCTGGGCGGCCGGCGGGTCGGTCTGCAGGACGAGTCCGAAGTCCATGGTGCGGTGCTCCTAGCCGAGGTACTGACAGGTGGCGCGCGGGACGTAACTGCCGTGTCCGGCCCGTCCCGTGAACTTCCGCTGGTCGATGACCAGTTCACCGCGCGAGAGGACCGTCTGCACCTGCCCGGTCAGGCGCTTCCCCTCGTACGCCGAATAGTCGACGTTCATGTGGTGCGTCTCGGCGGACACGGTCTGCTCGGCGTGCGGGTCGTAGATGACGACGTCCGCGTCGGCGCCGGGGGCGAGGGTGCCCTTCTTCGGGTAGAGGCCGAACATCCGGGCCGGGGTGGCGCAGGCGATCTCGATCCAGCGGCGGCGGGTGATGTGGCCGTCGACGACCGCCTGGTGCAGCAGGTCCATGCGGTTCTCGACGCCCGGCAGCCCGTTGGGGATCTTGGAGAAGTCGCCCCGGCCCAGTTCCTTCTGTCCCGTGAAGCAGAACGGGCAGTGGTCGGTGGACACCACCTGGAGGTCGTTGGTGCGCAGCCCCCGCCACAGCGCGGCCTGATGTTCCTTGGGCCGCAGGGGAGTTGAGCACACGTACTTGGCGCCCTCGAAGTCCGGCTCGGCAAGGTTGTCGGTGGACAGGAACAGATACTGCGGGCAGGTCTCGCCGAAGACCGGCAGCCCCTTGTCACGGGCGGTGGCGAGTTCGGCGAGCGCCTCCTCGGCCGAAACGTGGACGACGTAGAGCGGGGCGCCCGCGACCCGGGCGAGCTGGATCGCCCGGTGGGTGGCCTCGGCCTCCAGGAGCGCCTTGCGGACCTCGCCGTGGTAGCGGGGGTCGCGCTCGCCGCGGGCGAGCGCCTGCTCGACCAGGACGTCGATGGCGATGCCGTTCTCGGCGTGCATCATGATCAGGCCGCCGTTGGACTCCGCGCGTTGCATGGCGCGCAGGATCTGTCCGTCGTCGCTGTAGAAGACCCCGGGGTAGGCCATGAAGAGCTTGAAGGAGGTGATGCCCTCCTCGACGAGGCGGTCCATCTCCTTGAGGGAGCCCTCGTTGACGTCGGAGAGGATCATGTGGAAGCCGTAGTCGATGGCGCACTGGCCGTCGGCCTTGGCGTACCAGGCGTCCAGGCCGGCCCGCAGGGCCTGGCCCTGCGCCTGCACGGCGAAGTCCACGATCGTGGTCGTGCCGCCCCAGGCGGCGGCGCGGGTGCCCGTCTCGAAGGTGTCGGAGGCGAAGGTGCCGCCGAAGGGCAGTTCCATGTGGGTGTGGGCGTCGACGCCGCCCGGGATGACGTACCGGTCGGTGGCGTCGATGACCCGGTCCGCGGTCCAGCCCTGCGCCACGGTCGAGGCGTGTGCCGCCACGGCCGCGATGCGGCCGTCCTCGATCAGTACGTCGGCGTGCGTCTCGTCGGCGGCGGTGATGACCAGGCCGCCCTGGATGAGGGTGCGGGTACTCATGGGTGGAGCTCCCTTTCGTACACGTCCGAGTACGCGTCCAGGTACGTGGACACGTACTCGTGCTCGTGCTTGATCCGTTCCAACTACACGGTGCGCAGGGCGCGTTCGAGGATGGCCGCGCCTTCTTCGGCCTCCGCGACGGTGAGGGTGAGGGGCGGCGCGATGCGCAGCACGCTGGTGTCGTGGCCGCCGCCCTTGCCGATGAGGAGGCCGCCTTCGCGGGCGGCTTCCAGGACCGCGGCGGCGGCCTCGGGGTTGGCCCGGTCCGTGCCGGGCTGCACCAGCTCGATGCCGGCCATCAGCCCTCGGCCGCGCACCTCGCGGACCACGGGGAGCTGGGCGCAGATGGCGCGCAGCCGCTCGATGAGCAGTCCGCCGACACGCCGCGCGTTGCCCTGGAGGTCGTGTTCGAGGACGTAGGAGAGGTTGGCGAGGCCCGCGGCCATGGTGACCGGGGAGCCGCCGAAGGTCGAAATGGAGTTGCTGTCGAGGCAGTTCATGACCTCGGCGCGGGCGACGACGCCGCCGATGGACATGCCGTTGCCGATGCCCTTGGCGAAGGTGAGCAGGTCGGGCGGACCGCTCCGGGCGTGCGCCTGCCAGCCCCAGAAGTGGTCGCCGGTGCGGCCCCAGCCGGTCTGCACCTCGTCGGCGATCCACAGGATGCCGTGCCGGTCGAGGACCTCGCGGAACGCGGCGTACAGGCCGTCGGGCGGCGAAGTGAAGCCGCCGACGCCCTGGATGGGTTCGGCGATCAGGGCGGCCACGTTGCGGGTGTGGCCGAGGAGGTCTTCGAGGTCGGCGACACAGGCCTCGATGAACTGGCCGTCCCCGAGGTGTGCGTACGGTCCCCGGGAGCGGACGCCGCCATGCACGTACAGCGTCTGGAGTGGCGAGAGGCTGGTGGGTGACCAGGCGTGGTTGCCGGTGATGCCCACCGCGCTGAAGGAGCGGCCGTGGTAGCTGTTGCGCATCGCGAGGATCTGGTTGGAGCCCCGGTGGGCGGTGGCGAGCAGCAGCGCGGTGTCGTTCGCCTCGGTACCGGAGGTGGTGAAGAAGACCCGGGCGTCGGGGATGCCCGACAACTGGGCGATGCGTTCGGCGAGTTCGACCATCTGCCGGTTGAGGTAGAGGGTCGAGGAGTGGATGATCCGGCCGGCCTGCTCGGCGACGGCCTTGGTGACCTCGGGCAGCGCGTGGGCCGTCATCGTGGTGAGGATGCCGCCGAAGAAGTCGAGGTACTTGTTGCCGTCGGCGTCCCAGACGTGGCGGCCCTCGCCGTGGGTGATCTCGATGGGCTGCCGGTAGTAGAGCGCCAGCCAGTCGGGCAGGACGGCCCGGTGGCGGTCGTGGAGGGGGCGGGTCACGGCTTCACCAGGCCTTCGTAGGCGTCGGGGCGGCGGTCGCGGTAGAAGGCCCACTGTTGGCGGACCTCCTCGATGAGCCCGAAGTCGAGGTCCCTGACGAGGAGTTCCTCCTCCTTGTCACTGGCGACCTCGCCGACGAACTGGCCGCGCGGGTCGACGAAGTAGCTGGTGCCGTAGAAGTCGTTGTCGCCGTACTCCTCGATGCCGACGCGGTTGATCGCGGCGACGAAGTACTCGTTGGCGACGGCGGAGGCGGGCTGCTCCAGCTGCCACAGGTACCCGGAGAGTCCGCGCGAGGTGGCGGAGGGGTTGTAGACCAACTGGGCTCCGTTGAGGCCGAGTTGACGCCAGCCCTCCGGGAAGTGGCGGTCGTAGCAGATGTACACGCCGACCTTGCCGACGGCCGTGTCGAAGACCGGCCAGCCGAGGTTGCCCGGTTTGAAGTAGTACTTCTCCCAGAAGCCCTTGACCTGGGGGATGTGGTGCTTGCGGTACTTGCCGAGATAGCTGCCGTCGGCGTCGATGACGGCGGCGGTGTTGTAGTAGAAGCCCTCGCCCTCGATCTCGAAGACCGGGACGACGACGACCATCCCGGTCTCCCGGGCGAGCTCCTTCATCCGGGTGACGGTCGGCCCGTCCGGTACGGGCTCGGCCCACCGGTAGTGCTCGGCCTCCTGCACCTGGCAGAAGTAGGGGGCGTTGAACACCTCCTGGAAGCCGATGATCTTCGCACCCTGCCGGGCGGCCTCGCGGGCGTGTTCCTCATGCTTGGCGATCATGGATTCGGTGTCGCCGGTCCAGGTCGCCTGAACCAGTGCGGCGCGCACGACATTGGCCATGAGCTGCTCCTTCGACGGGTCGTCAGCCAGCCAAATCCACACGCGTAGATCCGCGTGTGGATGAGACCGTAAGGCGCGTTACGCACCGTGGCAAGACCATCGCAGCTTCGGCGAGGCTAATTGCGGCGCCACAGGTCAACCCGGGGTGGACGTGCCCCCGACAGCTGACGCGGCGTCACCTCGCGCGCGGCTCGGGCCCGGAAGGCGCCCCCAGTTGCCACGCCGGGCATGACGCAGCAGTACCGGGTCCTCGCCGACCACGACGGGGTGGCCGACCTCGGCGAGCAGCGGCAGGTCCGCCGCCTCGTCCGCGTACGCATAGCAGCGCCTGGCCCGGATGCCGTGCTCGCGCAGCAGGGCGCGGGCCGCGTACCCCTTGCCCTGGCCGACCATGGGGGCCCCGGGGCGGGAGCAGAGCACGGCGTCGGGGGCGAGCTGGCGGACGATCGGCGCAAGGTCGGCGACGCCGGCGAGGGCGACGAGCACCACGAGGTGCCCGAGCGCCGCATGGGCGTGCAGCGCGGCGAGGACCGGCGGGTGCCAGAGCCGGCCGAGCGGCCCGGAGAGGCCGGCCAGGCCCGGCACGGCGAGCAGGGTGCCCTCCACGTCGAAGAAGGCGGCGGCGCTGGGCCGGCGCGGGCGGTCGTCTGGCCGGGTGCGGCGGGTCGTGTCCATTGTCCGGGACCATGCCCAGCCCGCCCGGCGCCTCAATCCCCAATCTTCAACGTTCTGTTGAATCCGGCCGGAATCACACGGGTGTGCCCGGATTCTGCGCGTGGGTCAGCGTCTCCCAGGCGACGAAGAGGTCGTCGGTGCCGGCCGGGCGCTGCTGCTCCGCCAGCCTCCGCGTCCGGGGCAGCGACATGTGCAGCCGGTTCTGGAGGTGGTTGAGCAGCACCTCCACGTCCGGGCCCATGGACCGCTCGACCTTGCCGGCGCACAGCCAGCTCGGCGGCGGCTCGCCCAGCTGGTAGCGGGCGTGGAACTCCGCCGCCGCCTTCAGGCGCTCGGCCGTCGGACCGTACAGGTCGACGCCCTGCTGCCAGGCCGTCTCCGCGATGTGGGCGGAGGCGGCGAGCGAGTACCCGATGTGCATGAAGTTGCGGCAGGTCTCCTGGCCGAGCCCGTCCGCGTAGGTGCGCTGGCCGAACCAGTACGTCGCCAGCTTGTCCGGGGTGTCCATCGAACCGCCGGGCGGCGGCTTGGGCAGCTTGCCGTCGGACGTGAGGTAGAAGTAGGCGGGCACCCGCGCGCGGTAGCGGTCCAGGGCGTCCTTGAAGATCTGGTGGTCCTCGACGAACACGGCGATGCCGATGGCCGCGTCCGTCATCGCCAGTTCCCAATTCCCGTTGTAGTCCGGGACCTTGGCGGTCACCGCCGGCAGATACGCCTTGCGCAGCATCCACTTGAAGCGCTGCACGGCCGGGGCCTGCCACCGCGGGTAGCCCGCGTGCACGATGTCGGCGGCCCGGGCCCAGGTGGAGCCGGCCCAGGCGGTCTGGAGGTCGGCGTTGCCCTCGGTGTGCTGCTTCATCACCTGCGCCCAGCCGTCCATGATCTCGACGGCCTTCCTGGCGTGCGCCTCGTCTCCGTTGACCGACCACAGGAGCGCCTGGGTGTAGGCGGCGATGGCGTCCTCGCGCTCGGCGAGACAGGCGGGCGGCCCCGCGTTCGGCGGGCAGGGCACGACCGCCGCGGGGTGCGGCACGTAGCGCAGCGAGCCGTAGCGGCTGGCCCGCATCTTCTCGTACGCCGAGCTCCACGGCTCCTGCCCGGCCCGCACCTTCTGCCGCACGGTGTCGAGCTGGCCCCGCCCGACGACGACGCCGGGATGGTGGAACACCAGCGTCGCGGGGTCCGCCTGCCCGGCGGCGGAGGCGGCCGAGGCGTGCGGGTCGGGGGCGCAGGCCGCGAGCAGCGCGAGCGCGCCGAGGGCCAGGGCGGCGGCCGCCCGCAGCGGACGGCGGAGCCGGCGGGGGGACTGAGACGGATTGACCACGCTCCCACGGTCGCCCGGGGCACGCGCCGCTGCAGGATCTGTTGCGCCGAACAGGCTGGTCGCTCCCCCGCGGGCGGGCGGGGTCTCAGCCGACGGGGTCCGCCGGGCCGCGGACGGACACATGACCGAGCTCCACCGGGTCCTGTCCGGGCGACCGGTCGTCGAGCAGGGCGTGGAGCCGGGGCGGCCGGATCTGCTCGTCGGTGCGCCGCGGCTCCTCCGGGTCCAGGTGCACGGCGGCGGGCCCGGTCCCCGGTCGGCCCGGCCGGTCTCCTCGCGGCGGGCGCGGGCGCGTCGTCGCCGGGCTCATGCGGCGACCGCCGGGGGCAGCGCGCAGGTGGTCACGATCTCGTCCATCGACAGGCCGAGGACCGAGGCGAGGGCAGCCACGGTGAAGAAGGCCGGGGTGGGCGCGCGGCCCGTCTCGATCTTGCGGAGGGTCTCGGCGGAGAGGCCCGCCGCCGCCGCGATCTCCGTCATGCTGCGGTCCCCGCGCGCCGAACGCAGCAGCCGGCCGAGCCGCTCGCCTCGTTCACGCTCCGCGGGGGTGAGTGGGGTGCGGACCATGCGGCCGAGTCTAGCGCCGGGGCCGGGGGCGACGGCCAGGAGTGGCGTTCCCCCGGACGCCGAGCACGGTGAGCGGGCCCGGGACCGCGCACGCCGAGCGCGCGGACCCCGCGTCCTCGCCCTGCCGTAGCGGGGCGGTGGCGTCGGCGTCAGTCGGCGGCCACGAACCGCTTGGCCAGTTCCTGGCCCAGGGCCACGGCCTCTTCGTGGCTCTCGATCGGCTCGGCCCGGGAGTTCTGGAACAGGATGTAGGTGACGCCGGATTCGGCACCGCCCGTCTTCGGGCTGGGGTCCATCCCGAGCGCCTTGGCGGTGGCGTACGACGCCTCGCCGATGACGGCGCTGGGGCCCGTGTCGCCGACGACCGCGTACTCGACCCGGCTGCCGTAGACGACGGCGACCACACCTCCGCCCTTGATGCCGGACGCGCTGTAGTTCCAGAGCGGGCCCGCGTTCGGGACCACCACGTACGACACCTTCTCGGCGCTGAGGGGCTTGTCGTTCGACTGGTGGAAGCGGGTGTCGGGCTGGAACCACGGGTCCGTCGCCCTGTTGCAGGCGGTCGTGGCCTGGCCGTCGCAGTCGACGTCCAGGTCGGCCTGCCAGTACACCGCGCCGTTCCTGCCGCAGACGGGGACGGTGGCCTCGGCCTTGGGGTCCGTGCGGTACTTGCCGTGGGAGATCTGGGCGCAGGTCTGCACCTTGGCGAGCAGGTCGGCCGCGCCGACCGGCCCCGCGGCCGACCGGCCGGACGCGTCCGCGGAGCGGCCGGCCGGCGCGGTGGCGGGCTGTGCGGTCGCCGGGAGGGCGACGGCGCAGAGCAGGGCGGCGCCGGATGCCGCGGCGAGGGCGAGCGTTCTGGAGCGCACGAAAGAACCCTTCTGTCAGGAAAGCGTCCTTACCCGTTGTGCGACCGATCCGATCTTCGGCCCGCAGCACCGCGGCCCCGCCCACGACAAGAGGCCCGTGGCTCCCGGCCGTTCAGGTCGGGGCCACGGGCCTCAGGGGCGGCTTCAGCCGCGGCTACCGCTTTCCACTCGGATGGACCACGAGCGCCGAGCCGCCGCCGCGCCGCACCGTCTCGGCCGCCGCGAGCCAGCGCCCGTCGGGCAGTCGCTGCACTCCGGTCGCCGCCCCGATCTCCGGGTTCAGCGAGAACGAGTGGCCGAGCGCTTCCAATCGGGCCCTCAACGGGCTGTTGTAGAGCGCCGGTTCGAGCTCCGTCTGCGCCGCGTTGCGCTGGCTCGCGCGCGGCGCCGCGATCGCGGCGACCAGCGGCATGCCCCGGTCCAGGTGGTTGACCAGGGTCTGCAGCACGGTGGTGATGATGGTCGCGCCGCCCGGCGAGCCGAGCGCGAGGACCGGCTTGCCGTGCCCGTCGAGCACGATCGTCGGCGAGATGGACGAGCGCGGACGCTTGCCCGGACCGGGCAGGTTCGGGTCGTGGACGGCCGGGTTGGCCGGAGCGAAGGAGAAGTCGGTCAGTTCGTTGTTGAGCAGGAATCCCCGGCCGGGCACGGTGATCGCGCTGCCGCCGGTCTGCTCGATGGTGAGGGTGTACGCGACGACGTTGCCCCACTTGTCGGCGACGGTCAGATGCGTGGTGTTGTCGCCCTCGTACGTGGTCGGGGACGCGGCGCCCGATGTCCTGCACGCCTGCGGATCGCTGGGGTCACCGGGCGCGAGCGGGCTGGTCAGGGCCGTGTCGTCCTTGATCAGGCAGGCCCGCGAGTCGGCGAACCGCTGCGAGAGCAGCCCTTGGGTGGGGACCTTCTCGAAGGCCGGGTCACCGACCCAACGGCCCCGGTCGGCGAACGCGATCCGGCTGGCCTCGATGTAGTGGTGCAGGTACTGGACGTCCGAGGCCTTCGACAGGTCGGTCCGCTCCAGGATGTTGAGCGCCTCGCCGACGGTGGTGCCGCCGGAGCTGGAGGGAGGCATGCCGTAGACGTCGAGGCCGCGGTAGCCGACCTTGGTGGGCGCCCGGAACGTCGCCCGGTAGGCGCGCAGGTCCTGCCGGGTCAGATCGCCGCTGCGCACCTTGCGGGTCGACTTGGGGTCGACGGGGGGCTTGCGCACGGTACGGACGATGTCCGCGCCGAGGTCGCCGCGGTAGACGGCGTCGACGCCCTTGCGCCCCAACTCCTCGTACGTGCGCGCCAGATCGGGGTTCTTGAAGGTGGAGCCGACCTCCGGCAGCCGACCACCCGGCAGGAACAGCTTGGCCGTGTCGGGGAAGTCGGCGAACCGGGCCTGGTTGTCCTTGGTCTGCGAGCGGAAGGTGTCGTCGACGGTGAACCCGCCCCGCGCGAGCCGTTCGGCCGGCTTGAGGAGCGTGCCGAGCGACTTGCTTCCCCAGGCGTCCAGGGCCCGGTCCCAGGTGGCGGCGGTGCCCGGGGTGCCGATGCTGAGCCCGCTGGTCACGGCGTCCGCGAAGGGGAGCGGCTTGCCGTTCTCCAGGAACAGCGAGGAGGTGGCGGAGGCGGGCGCGGTCTCGCGGCCGTCGAGGGTGTGCACCGAGCGGGAGGCCGCGTCGTAGTAGACGAAGTAGCCGCCTCCGCCGATGCCGGAGGAGTACGGCTCGGTGACGCCGAGGGCCGCGGCGGTGGCGACGGCCGCGTCGACCGCGTTGCCGCCGTTCTTGAGCACCTCCAGGCCGGCGGCGGACGCGTCGGCGTCCACGCTCGACACCGCTCCCCCGTAGCCGACCGCCTCCGGCACCTTGGCGGGGGTGCGGCCGGGGGGCGCGGCCGTCGTGGGCGGGGCGGCCGCGACCGAGGCCGCCACCGCGGCCGCCGCGGCGAGGAGGGACAGGGTGCGGACTGCAGGACGACGCATGCATACCTCCCATTGGCGAACGTCCGCGCAGCGTAGCGTCGGCCCGCGGGTGACGTCATGAGCACGTCGAACAGAGGGGCGAACTCCCGCTAGCATGCGCGGCCATGAATGACGACGTACGCAACATCGTGCTCGGTGTGGTGGCCGCGGGCATCAGCGCCGCCTTCGGCTGGCTCGGCCGCACCCAGCTCTGGAGACGCGCGCTCCGCCGCAAGCAGGAGTTCTTCGGGCTGCCCGGCGGTTCGGAGTGCCTGCTCGTCGTGAACCGCGAGGCCGGGCTCGACGGGGCCGTGCACCGCTACGACGTGTTCGCCCTGCTCGAACTCTCCTCGCTCATCAAGGACTGCGGGGCGCACGCGCAGATCATCCAGGGTGAACTCGCCCAGCAGGGCTTCGGCGAACGCACCGAGTTCTGCGTCGGGGGCCCGTACTCGAACCGCCGCACCGCGGCCCATCTCGCCTCGCTGCTGCCCGGCGTGAAGGTCGACGTGGACACCGAACCGGGCCCGCACCGCGGCTCCTTCCAGATCGGCGCCGAGCGCTACACCATGGACCGGGGTGTCGCGGAATACGTGATCCTCGCCCGGATCACGGTGGGCCAGGACGCCCGGCCGGTGTTCCTCTTCTGCGGCCAGCGCGCCATCAACAACCAGGCCGCCACCCGTTATCTCGCGCGCAACCAGGCCCAGTTGACCCGAAAGCACGGCAACCGGTCGTTCTGTCTGCTCCTCAAGGTCGTCAACTCCCAGGCCTACGGCCCCGATGTCGTCGAGCTCGTCGCCGATGTGACCCGGGCCGCCCAGGAGCCGGTCCCGGCGGTCCGCACCTCGCACCGGGCGACCGGCTAAGTCACCTTCAGAGGAAGGGACTTGATGCCGTTGATGAAGTTGGACACGAGCCGGCGCGGCGGCGCCGCGAGTTCCGTACGGGGCAGGACGCGCAGCGCCTCCTCGTGCAACACCCTCAGTTGCAGCCGCGCGAAGTGGGCGCCGAGGCACACGTGCGGGCCGTCCCCGAAGGAGACGTGCGGGTTCGGGCTGCGGGCCAGGTCCAGGCGGTGCGGGTCGCCGAAGACGCGCTCGTCGTGGTTGGCCGATGCGTGGAAGACGACGACCTTGTCGCCCCGCGCGACGGCCTGCCCGGCCAGGACGGTGTCGTGGGCGGCGGTGCGCCGGAAGCTCAGCACCGGGGGATGCCGCCTCAGGAGCTCCTCGACCGCGGTGTCCACCGGGACCTGGCGGCCCATCAGCATGCCTCGTTCGCGAGGGTGTCGGGCCAGTTCGAGGAAGCCTCCCGGGGCCGCGGACCGCACGGTGTCGTTGCCCGCCACGGTCAGCAGGAAGAAGAACATCTCCAGCTCGGCGTCCGCCAGTCGGGAGTGCGCCAGCGAGGTCATGATGTCGTCGGCCGGGTGCTCCCGCTTGTGGGCGGCCAGTTCCTGCGCGTACGCGAACATCTCCGCCAGCATCGCGGGCGAGCGCGGGTTGACCGGTCGCCCGTCGGGGCCGCGCACCGGGGGCTCGTCCGGGTCCTGGTAGGCGATGACGCGCTCGGTCCACTCCAGGAGCAGACCCCGGTCACCGGGCGGCACCCCGAGCAGGTCGGTGAGGTTGAGCAGTGCGTAGTCGTCGGTGACGTCGGCGACCAGGTCGACGACGCCGTCCTCGGCACCGTCGCGGGCGCCCGTGAGCAGGGCGCGGGCCCGCTCGCGCGCGAGTGCCTCGAAGCGCTCGATGCGGCCCGGCGTGAAGGCGCGGCTCACCAGGCGGCGCAGCGTGTGGTGTTCGGGCGGATCCTGGTTGAGCATCATGCGGCGGATGAACGGCAGGTCCGCCGGGTCGGGGTCGCGGATCTGGGTGGCGCCGAGCGTCGAGGAGAAGGTGCCCGCGTCCTTCAGGACCCGTACGACGTCCGCGTGCCGGGTGACCGCCCAGAAGCCGGGCCCGGCCGGCCAGCCGAGCACTTCGGGCTCGGCCTGCCACGCGACCGGACGGCGGTCGCGCAGCTCGCGGTAGGCGGCGTACGGCGGGCCGGCCGCGTAGGCGCGGGGGTCGAAGACGTCGGGGACGTCAGCCATGGTGGTCCGGGTCAGACATGGTCGGCCCGCAGGAAGTCCTCGACGGTACGGATCAGGTCGAGCGGCGCCTCGTCCATGGCGTGGTGCCCGGCGAAGGGCAGTTCGACGAGCTGGCCCGCGGGGTACCAGCGCAGCCAAGTACCGCGCAGGAACTCGGCGTTGACGGCCGGGTCGAGCGCGCCGGTCACCGCGAGGGCAGGTACCGGGGAGCCCTCGGTCTCCTCGTGGAAGTCCTCGCCCGACCAGGAGTCGAGCCAGGCGCGGAACGCCTTCGGGTCGCTGCGCTCCGTCGAACGGCGGGTCATCCGGTCGAGCCAGGCGTCGGGGCGGTTGCCTCCGGTGGTGAGGTCGATGATGGCCCGGCGCTTGGCGGGGTGCTCGGCGGCCCCGGTGAACAGCGCGCGGGTCGCCTCGTCCATCGGCATTCCGCTGGCCGGGACCGGCGATATCCCCACCATGCGCCGCACCCGGTCGGGGGCCGCGGCCAGGACGCGCTGGACGACGGCACCGCCCATCGAGTGCCCGATCATCGAGAACCGATGCCAGCCGAGCCGGTCGGCGAGTCCGAGGACGTCGAGTGCGCCCTCGCTCGTGGTGAAGGCCCCCGAGGCGTTCCTGGCCTCCCCGTAGCCGCGCAGGTCGACGAAGGCGTAGGTGAACACGGCGGCGTCGAGGTCGGGCAGGACGGCGGCGTAGTCGCCGCGGTCGGCGAGCCAGCCGTGCACGGCGACGACCCGGTGCGGGCCGTCGCCGTGGAGGGTGTGGGGCAGCGTGAATCCGGCCATGTGCACTCCGATTCCGGGCAGCGGTCGTCGGCGTACGTGCTCGCGGTGGTGCTGTCGGCGTGCGAGACGTACGCGTACACGGTGGCGGTCGCCCTGCCACGAGGCAAGAAGCCCGTCAGAACTGCCAGTGGCTGTCGGCCGGTTCCGCCGTCCGGTCCTCGACGGTGACCTCCGCGGGCGCGAACGGGCGCACCACGGTGAGGACTTGGGCCGCGTCGAAGTCGAAGAGCTGTTCCTCGAAGCAGAGTCCGTGAGTGCCCTTGGCGCGGCCGAGGACGGGTGCCAGGCGCCGGTACATGGACCGGGGGCGGCTGCCGTAGGGCAGCGCGGGTGAGCGCAGGTCCACGACGAGGAAGCGGCGGACGCGCCGGTCGGTCCGCACGGCGACGGCGGTCACGGCGTTCACCTCGTCCCAGTCGATGCGCCCCGCGAGCCAGGTCGGCAGCCGGACGGTGAAGGCGTCGTCGTCCACGTCGATCCGCAGCGGGCGCAGCAGATAGCCCAGGGCGGTGCCCGCGGCGAGCAGCAGGAACACACCCGCGACGGCCATCACCGGGCCCGCGACACCGCCGTTGGGGCCGTCGAACATCGCGGCGGCGGCGATGTACCAGACCGCGAGCACCACGACCGAGGCGAGCGGGACCCACAGCAGGGCACGCCGCAGCCTGAGGACCATCGGGGCGGCCGTGGGCCTTGTTGCGTTGGCTGAATTCTCCACACGCAGAGCTTGGTGGGTCGGCGGCCCGGACGCCAGAGTGTTACCCACGGGTTTACTGAATTGAAGTCAACAGCTCTGCGCCCCGGACGTCGGGCCCACCGGGGACGTGGGCCGGGCGGCGGCCCCGGTCAGGGCGAGCAGGCGAGCGGGCTCAGCGAGCTCGGGGAGCCGTTGCCGAGGATCGTCGCCTTGAGGCGCGGGCCGCGCGCCGCCATCTGGAGGGCGGTGCAGGCGATCTGCCGCTGGGCGAGCGGGGTGAGCCCCGACACGTCCTGGCCGAGCACCACCGTCACCCCGCCCTCCTCGACGGCCATCTTCAACGCGCCCCGCAGCGGCGGCAGTTCACTGCGCAGCCCGGCGGCCCGCTCGTCCTCGTCCGGGCCCCCGAAGAGCAGGGGCAGGACCGGCCGGGGGGTGCCCGGGCGCACCACGGGCAGCAATCCGTCGGCGCCCACGAAGTACAGCACGGTGGCGCCCTGGGCGGGCGGCATCGCCTGCGCGGTCGCGGGATCGCCCACCGCGACGACATCGGTGGACTGGATGCCGCAGCCCGCCGCGAACAGCCCGACGGGGAGCAGGGCGAGTGCGGCCAGGGCCCGCAGCCCCCGCAGCCCGGTGGACCCGGGCCTCATCGGGCGGCCTCCACGGGAGCGTCCCCGAGCACACCGGCGGGCAGCTCGACCGTGAACACCGCGCCGCCCTCCGGCCCGTTCGCGGCCCGGACCGTGCCACCGTGCAGCCGCACGTTCTCCAGCGTGATCGCGAGCCCCAGTCCGCTGCCGGCCGAGCGGGTACGGGCCGCGTCCGCCTTGAAGAAGCGGTCGAAGATGTGCGGAAGCACAGCCGCGTCGATGCCGGGCCCGCGGTCGGCGACCTCCACCACCAGGGGGCCGTCGCCGGCTCCCGGGCGCAGCCGTACCGTCACCGGCTCCGAGCCGTGCCGCAGTGCGTTGCCGACGAGGTTGGCCACCACGATGTCGAAGCGCCGCGGGTCGATCATCGCCCGTACGCCGTCCGGGAGTTGGGTGATCACACGGTCCTGCCAGTGCCGTCGCTGGAGGGTCTTGCGGATGGTCTCGCCGACGTCGACCTCGTCGGCGTTGAGCTCGGCCGCCTTGGCGTCGAAGCGGGAGATCTCCATCAGGTCCTCGACGAGGGTGGCGAGCTTGCCGGTCTCGGCCGAGATGAGGCGGACCGCGCGGGCCGTGTCGGGGTCGAGCCCGTCGGCGTCCTCGTCGAGGACCTCGGTCACCGCCAGCATGCCGGCCAGTGGGGTGCGCAGTTCGTGCGAGACGTCGGAGGCGAAGCGCCTCGCCCGCGCCTCCGCCTTCTGCAACTCCTCGACGGAACGCTCCAGTTCCTCCGCCGACTCGTTGAACGTCCAGGCAAGATCGGCGAGTTCGTCCGACCCCTTGACCTCGATCCGGGTGTCGAGCCTGCCCTTGCCCATGCTGCTCGCGGCCCGCCGCAGATCACGTACCGGGCGCAGCACGCTGCGGGCGGCGAGCAGGGCCGGGACCACGGCGATGGCGAGGGCGGGCAGCGCGCCGTTCTTGGCCGCCGTGACCATGGCCTGGATGGTGACGCCCTCCGTCGTGAGGTCCATCACGGCGTACAGGTAGACCCCGCTGCGCTGGTCGGTGAAGGAGTCGAACATCACCGGCATGCCGATGGTCAGGTACGGGGTGCCGTCCTGAATCACCCGCTGGAACGAGCCGTGCGCGTTCGCGTGCGTCCTGCGGCGCAGTTCGTCGGTGATCACGGTGGAGGTCGGCCGGTTGGTGGAGGAGGCGCGCAGGGTGCCGTACTCCGCGAACACGAACCAGGGATGCGGCTTGCCGGCCCGGGCCAGGGTGCGGCAGGCGTTCTGCAGCGCCGCGGTGGAGGTGGGCAGCGCGAAGTACTCGGTGCCTATCTGCTCGCGGAACTGCTCGATGGCCTGGTCCTGGGCCTGCTTGAGGATGGCCGAGCGGGCCGACTGGTAGGTGAGGGCCGCGGTCGTGACGGCGCTGATCGCGGCCACCAGGAGGAAGGCCGCGATCAGACGGGTGCGCAGGCCGGGGCGCAGGGCGCGGCGGCGGGGGAACCTCACAGCGGACCGAAGCGGTAGCCGAAGCCGCGCACGGTCTGGATGTAGCGGGGTGCCCCGTCGGGTCCCGCGGTGTCGCCGAGCTTCTGGCGCAGCCGCCGCACGCAGGCGTCGACCAGGCGGGCGTCGCCGTGGTAGCTGTGCTCCCACACCGATTCGAGGAGTTGCTGACGGCTGAAGACCTGCTCGGGCGAGGCGGCCAGGTGCAGCAGGAGCTTCAACTCGGAGGGGGCGAGCGCGAGGCGCTCGCCGTTGCGAGCGGCGGTCAGGCCCGCCCGGTCCAGGGCGAGCTCGCCGTGGAACTCCGGTCCCGAGCGGGTGACCGGGTCGGCGAGGCGGCGCAGTACGGCCCGGATGCGGGCCTCGATGACCTCGGTGCGGGCGGGCTTGACGATGTAGTCGTCGGCGCCGGCCTCCAGCCCGATCACCACGTCGAAGTCGTCGCCGCGCGCGGTGAGCATGATGATCGGCAGCTGGCTGGTCTCGCGTACCTTCCGGCACACCTGGACGCCGTTCATGCCCGGAAGCATCAGGTCGAGCAGCACCAGATCGGGGTGGAAGGACTTCAGCGAGGCGAGTCCGGCCTCACCCGTCCCGGCGGCCAGCACCTCGTGGCCCCGCCTGCGCAGGCCGAGCTCGACCCCTTCGCGCACGGAGGGGTCGTCTTCGATGAGGAGCACGCGTGGCATAGGCGTCAGTATCCCAACCGTCTCATTTGTCCCGTCACCGGGCTCGGTGTCTGCCGCCGCCGCGCACCTTGTCGAGTACGGCGTTGATGTCGGTGAGCCCCAGCGGCCGGGCGAGCAGCGCGAGCGCGACGACGAGCGTCACGGTTCCGGCGCCGGCCGCGGCGACACTGCCGAGCCCGTCGGTGGAGCGGGCCGCCGCGTGGCCGAGCGCCGCGGCGGGCACGCAGCCGAGCAGCAGCCGCAGATGGGCGAGCAGCGCCGGGGAGCGCAGCAGCGGGCCGCCACCGAGCCTGCGGTTCAGGGTGTACGCGGTGGCCGCGAGCCCCGCGAGGAGCGCCACCGTGTAGGCACCGGCGATGCCGGTCACCGCCCAGCGCGGGGGCAGCGTCAGGTGGGCGACGAAGGTGAGGGCCGCGTTCGCCCCGGCGATGACGAGGTTCAGCAGGAACGGGGTGCGGGTGTCACCGAGCGCGTAGAAGCCGCGGGACAGGACGTACTGCCCCGAGAGCGCGATCAGTCCGGGGGCGAACGCCATGAGCATGCCCGCCATCACCGTGATGTCGGCCGCGCCGGTCCTGCCGTACTCGAAGACCGAGGCGAGGATCCAGGGTGCGAGCGCGAACAGCGCGCACGCGGCGGGGACGATCATCGCGCCGCAGGTGCGCAGACCGTAGGAGACGTCCGACCGCACCCCGGCGAGGTCACCGTCGGCCGATGCCCGGCTCATGCGCGGCATGAGGGCGGTGACCAGGGAGACGGTGACGATGCCGTGCGGCACCATCCAGAGCACATAGGCGTTGGTGTACGCGGTGTAGCCCGCTCCCCCGGCGACGCCCTCGGCCGCCGCCCGGGCCCCGGCCGTGGTGGCGAGCCGGGTCACCACCCAGTACGCGAGCTGGTTGGAGACGACGAGCAGCACCGCCCAGCCCGCCGAGCGCAGCGGCCGCCCGAGCCCGCTGCCGCGCCAGTCGAAGCGGGGGCGCCAGCGGAAGCCGGCCGAGCGCAGCGAGGGGACGAGTGCGAGGGCCTGGACCGCGATGCCCGCGGTGGTGCCCCAGCCGAGCAGCCGGGCATCGCCCGCGCTCAGCGTGCCCGAGCCACCGGCGGCGAGGGCGAGGTAGAGCCCGAACACCCCAATGACGACGAGGTTGTTGAGCACCGGCGTCCACATCATGGCGCCGAACCGGCCGCGCGCGTTGAGGACCTGGCCGAACAGCGTGAACAGGCCGTAGAAGAGGATCTGCGGCAGGCAGTAGCGGGCGAGTGCGACCGTGAGGTCGGCCTGGCCGCCGCTGTAGTCGGTGTAGGCGCCGACGATCCAGGGGGCCCCGGCCACCGCGAGCGCGGTGACGGCGACGAGCGCGGTGGTGCAGGCGGTCATGAGACGGTCGGTGTAGGCGGCCCCGCCGTCGGCGTGCTCCTTGGCGGCCCGCACCAGCTCGGGCACGAAGACCGCGTTGAGGGTGCCGCCGATGAGGAGCATGTAGAGGATGTTGGGGACGTTGTTGGCGACCGCGTAGCCGTCGCCGAGCAGCCCGACACCGAGGGCCGCCGCGACGACCGCGGAGCGCACGAAGCCGGTCGCGCGCGAGACGACGGAGCCCGCCGCCATCAGCGCGCTGCTGCGCAGCAGCGCGGAACCCTTGGTGACGGTGGTCGTCGCGGTCGCGGTCACCGGCGCGCCAGGTACGCCTGGAAGGCGCGGTACAGCGCGTTGTTGGTGGTCCCGCCCATGGATGTCTCCCACTCGCCCAGCGTCTCGACGACCTGCCCGCCGGTGCCGAGTTTCCAGCGCAGGAGGCCGAAGGGCCGGTCCTGCGGATCGAGAGTGGAGGGTACCCCGCGCATGTCGTACACCTCGGCGCCGAGCGCGTGGGCGTCCTGGATCATCTGCCACTGGAGCGCGTTGCTGGGGCGGACCTCGCGGCGGTGGTCGGCGGAGGCGCCGGTCTGGTACCAGACCCGCCGGCCGACCGTGATCATGGTGTGCGCGGCGAGCACCTCACCGCGGTGGACGGCCAGGCACAGCCGCATCCGACCCGGCTGCTCGGCGTTGAGGGCCTCGTACTGACGCCGGTAGTACGCGAGGGAGCGGCCGAGCCGGAAGCCGTCGCGTTCCTCGGTGATCCGCAGGAGCCGGTAGAACTCCGGGAGGTCGGCGGCGGTGCCGGTCACGATCCGCACCCCGGCATTGTGGGCGGTGCGCACGTTGCGCCGCCACTCCTGGTTGAGCCCGGCCCACAGCTGCTCGGTGCCGCGTCCGAAGAGCGGCAGCCGGAAGACGTGGCGGGGCTGTGCGTCGGCGTCGCCGTGGTCGTCCCCGCCGCAGCGTCTCCAGCCGCGGGTGCGCAGCCGCTCGGCGACGGCGGAGCCGAGCGGGTCGACCTCGGTGGCCAGGATGTCGCCGATCCTGCGGCCGGCTCCGGTGGCGGCCTTGAGGCGGGCGGCGTCCCAGCGGCGGTAGGCGGGCGTGGGCCCGATCCGTACCGCGAAGGCACCGGCCCTGCGCAGATGGCGCAGCAACGGCTGGAGCCAGCGGTCGATGTCCGGGTCGGCCCAGTCGGCGACCGGGCCTTCCGGCAGATAGGCGAAGTATTTACGGGTGCCGGGGAATTGTCGGTAGAGGATCTGGGCGGCACCGGTCAATTCGCCGTTGTCAAGGGACCATCCGACCCTTTCGGCGACCCATTGGTCCTTCACGTCGCCCCACGACGGGCACTGCAGAAAGCTGACGTCGGCGCGGCTCGCGAGAAAGGAGCGGTACTCGGCGGTGCCGAGTCCGCGGACCCCGGCGTCCTGATCCCGGTCATCGGTCACCAGCAGTGCGGACACGTCCGTGGCCTCCCAAGTGCGCCCCGTCGTCGGTCCTCCGGGGGTTCACAGGATGCTCACAGCGGTCCGTGACGGGGCCGCGCGGCGTATGTGACGGGACGATGACCATTCCTCTGCGGTCCTCGTCACACAACGAATTGAGAGTTTTCCGGCGAGTCCCGCAACCTAAAGTCCAATCGATGACTCTCACCTACGGAAAAGCATTTGCAACGGAGGTTTTCCAGTTGAGCCGCATACGCCGTCACACCCTGCCCCGCCGTCCGGCCCGTATCGCCGCCATCGCCGGAACGGCGGTCCTGGCCGCGGCGCTGACCGCCTGCGGGGGCGGCGACTCCTCGTCCAGTGACGCGAAGTCCGATCTCAAGGCCCAGAAGAAGACCGAGATTTCGGTGAATCTGACCGGTAAGCAGGCGAAGGCCGGCGAGCCGGTGAAGGTGACGCTCGCCGACGGCAGGCTCCAGACGGTGTCGGTCACCGACGCCAAGGGCGGCAGGCTCGACGGCAGGCTGTCGGCCGACGGCAAGTCCTGGACCTCGGTCCGCACGGCGGCGCCCAGCACCTCGTACAGCGTAGAGGCCAAGGACGACAAGGGCGGCAGCGCGAAGGCCGAGTTCGCGACGGCGGCCCCCGACAAAATCAACAAGCTGACCCTGGCGCCCGGCAAGGACTCCACCGTCGGCGTCGGCCAGCCGCTCTCGATCGTGTTCGACCACCCGGTGAAGAACAAGGCCGAGGTGGAGAAGCAGCTGAAGGTGACGACGTCGAACAACACCGAGGGTTCCTGGGGCTGGATGGAGGACTACTCCGGCAAGTCCCGGGTGGACTGGCGCCCCAAGGACTACTGGAAGTCCGGCACCAAGGTGACCCTGGAGGCGAACCTCAACGGCGTCGACTCGGGCCCCTCGGGCGGCTGGTTCACCAAGGACTACAAGACCGGCTTCACCGTCGGCAAGAACCAGCTCGTGAAGATCGACCTCGACAGCCACCACCTGAAGCTGTTCCGCGACGGCGAGTTGGTCAAGGACGTCCCGATGTCGGCCGGCACCCCCGGCGGCGAGAAGGCGTCCTGGCGCGGCAAGACCGTCCTGATGTCGAAGGAGGGGACGATCAACATGAAGTCGGAGACCGTCGGCCTCGGCGACGCCTACGACAAGATGGTCGACTACTCGATGCGGCTCACCTGGTCGGGCATGTACGCCCACGCGGCGCCGTGGAACGCCTCGTACTTCGGCTCCGCCAACAAGAGTTCCGGCTGCATCGGCATGAGCGACGCCAACGCCAAGTTCGTCTACGACTCGGTACAGGTGGGCGACCCGTTCGAGATCACCGGCGACGACGCCAAGGGCACCCAGGCCCTCAACAACGGCTACGGCGAGTGGAATCTGACGTACGACGCCTGGAAGGCGAAGAGCGCGCTCGCGGGCGCGGCGGGGAACACCGGCACCACGGGGAGCACCGGCACCACCGGTAACTGACACCGCGTCCAATAATCGTTACCCTCGCGTAACTTACCGACCAGTTACCCCAGGTAAGGCTCCGCGGTTACCGTCGGGTCACTTTGCACCGGCGCACGCGAGGAGCGATTCATGGCCCCCCACCACCCGTCCGGCCGCCCATCCAGGACCACGGCGGTGGCGGTCACCGTCGCGGCCCTGTTCGCGGGCGCCGCCTTCGGTCTCGCCCCGGCGGCCACGGCGGCCCCGGCGAGAGCCACCGCCGCCGCCCCGGCGAGCGGCAGCAGCCTCACGTTCCACGACATCCCCGGCTCCGGCGAGATCACCCTCAAGGGCAATGTGTTCACGCCCGCCGGGGCGAAGACCGGCGACAAGTACCCGCTGGTCGTCTTCCCGACGAGCTGGGGCCTGCCGCAGATCGAGTACCTCGCCCAGGCCCAGAAGCTCGCCGACTCGGGCTACACGGTGGTGAGTTACACCTCGCGCGGCTTCTGGCTCTCGGGCGGCAGCATCGAGGTCGCGGGGCCGCCGGACATCGCCGACGTGTCGGCGGTCATCGACTGGGCGCTCGCCAACACCCCCGCCGACCCGGCCCGGATCGGCATGGGCGGCGTCTCCTACGGCGCGGGCATCAGCCTGCTCGCGGCCGGACACGACAAGCGCATCAAGGCAGTTGTGGCGATGAGCGGCTGGGCCGACCTCATCCGGTCCATCTACAGCGGCCGCACCCAGCACCTCCAGGCCGCGGCCCTGCTGGGCGCCGCCGGGCAGATCACCGGCCGCCCGAGCGCCGAACTCGACCGGATCCTCAAGGAGTTCCTCGGCTCCGACCTGGCCAAGGAACAGGACATGATCGACTGGGGCCGGAAGCGCTCGCCCGCCGCCTACGTCGACCAGATCAATCGCAACGGCGCCGCCCTCATGCTGGGCAACGCCTGGGGCGACAGCCTCTTCCCGCCCAACCAGTACGCCGACTTCTTCGGCAGACTGACCGGCCCCAAGCGCCTGGAGTTCCGCCCCGGCGACCACGCCACGGCCGAGGCGACCGGTCTGCTCGGGCTGCCCAACGACGTGTGGACGGACGCCCACCGCTGGTTCGACCACTACCTCAAGGGCGCCGACAACGGCATCGACAAGGAGCAGCCGGTCCAGCTCAAGTCCCGTACCGACGGCTCCTACGAGGGCTATCCCAGCTGGCAGGCGGTCGGCCCGGCCAAGGAGGACCTGGCGCTCTCCGGCACGAAGAAGATCACGGCGAACGTCGACTCGGGCGCGGACGGCGGGGTCATCTTCCTGTCCAGCCTCCTGGACCAGTTCGCGAAGCTGCCGCCGATGGCGTCCATCCCGCTGCTGCCGCGGTCGTTCGCGGCGGTGTGGCAGTCGGGTGCGTACGGCGAGGACCGCAGGATTCGCGGGACCGCGAAGCTGCACACGACGCTCACCTCCACCAAGGAGAGCGGCACCCTCGTCGCATACCTCTACGACGTGGGCCCGCTCGGCCTCGGCAAGCTGGTCAGCAACGCCCCCTACACCTTCCACGGCCAGACACCCGGCCGCCCGTTCCCCGTCGACCTGGAGCTCTCCTCCACGTCGTACGACGTTCCGGCCGGCCATCGTCTGGCACTGGTGGTGGACACCGTCGACCCGCTCTACATCGAGCACAACCCGCTCGGCGCGCAGCTGACCTTCTCCTCGCCCGCGTCAGACCCGTCGCATCTGACGGTCCCTCTCCGCGAGAAGTGATCACCGGCTGCTGCCGGGTGGGTTCTTGCCCCTCAGCTACTGCTCCCCCAAGGACTCAAGGTCCAGGGGGGACCCCCCTCGGCAGCAGGGTCCCTGGTTCGGCCGGTGCGACGTCCACGGCCTCCGTCTTGGGATTGCGCTTCTGTCTCCTGGCCATCCAGGTGGCGAACCAGGAGAGCAGCATGCACATCCCGATGTAGATCGGCGAGATCACCATCACCACGGGGATGAACGGCAAATCGTAGTCGAGATTCGACGCGATGAGCTTTCCCGCGTGCAGAAACTCCTCATAGGTGATCAGATAGCCCAGCGACGTGTCCTTCAGGGCGACCACCAGCTGGCTGATGATGGTCGGCAACATCGCCCGGATTCCCTGCGGGACCAGCACGTACGTCATGACCTGCGTCTTGCGCATGCCGAGTGAGAATGCCGCCTCCTTCTGGCCTCGTTCCACGGAGTTGACGCCGGTCCTGAAGACCTCGGCGAGCACCGACCCGTTGTAGAGCGTGAGCCCGGCCACCAGGGCGGGCAGCGGCTGCACCTTCAGGGCCACGAAGATGAAGAAGATCATCACCAGGACCGGCATCGCGCGGAAGAACTCCACGAGCACGGTGGCGATCCAGCGCAGCGGCCGGTGGTCGGAGAGCCGGCCGACCGCGAGCACCGCGCCGAGCGCGATCGAGAGCACCGAGGTGAACGCGAAGGCCCGCAGCGTGTTGCCGAGCCCGCGAAGGAGCAGCTCCTGGATGCCCTTGTACTCGAAGGGCCGCCACTTGACCGCGGTGAACTGGTCGGTGTCGAACAGGAGATAGACGAGCCAGCCGAACAGGGCGAGGATCAGGATCGTCGAGATGATCCCGTACACCAGGTGCCGCTGCTGGGTCCTGGGGCCGGGGATGTCGTAGAGGGCGGTGGACTCCGTGGCCAGTGGCGCTTTCATCGGGCGACTCCCCAGCGCTTCTCGAGGACGTTGAAGACGGCGCTGATGAAGAGGGTGATGATCAGGTAGCCGATCGCGATCCAGACGAACGTCCAGATGATGTTGTAGCCGAGCTCGCTCAACGTCTTGTACGTGCCGAGGAGTTCGGTGACGCTGAACGCCCCGGCGATCGCGGAGTTCTTGGCGAGCGCGATCAGCGTGGAGCCGATCGGCGGGATCACGGACCGGAAGGCCTGCGGAAGCACCACCGTGGACAGGGTCTGCCCGAAGGTCATCCCGAGGCTTCTGGCCGCCTCGCCCTGGCCCTTGGGCACGGTGTTGATGCCGGAGCGCAGCGCCTCGCAGATGAACGACGAGGTGTAGCAGCCGAGGGCGATCACCGCGAAGAGCTGGAAGGGCAGCACCAGGCCGAAGCGGGGCAGGCCGAGCAGGACGGCGAAGAAGAGCAGCGTCAGCGGGGTGTTGCGCAGCACGGTCACCCACACCGTGCCGAGCACCCGGAACGAGCCGACCGGCGAGACCCGGCAGGACGCCATGACGAAGCCGAGCACCAGGGCCAGGACCGAGGCGTAGACGGTCAGTTCGACGGTGCCGAGGAAGCCCTTGCCGTACAGCGAGAAGTTCTTGGTGAGTACGTCCATTGCGGCCTCAGCTCGCCGGATAGCGGTCGATGGGCGGGGCGGGGGCGGGCGGCCGGCCCGAGAGGCCGAGCGTCGCGTCGTACGCCTTCTTCCAGTCGCCGTTCTTCTCGTGGGCCTCGATGGCGTCGTCGAGCGCGAACCGCAGCGCGTTGTCGCTCTTGGGGACGCCGATGCCGTAGGGCTCCTTGGAGAACGGCTTGCCGACGACCTTGAGTTCGTCGGGCACCTTGGCCGCGTAGCCGCTCAGGATGGTGTCGTCGGTGGTGACGGCGTCGACCTGGAAGGTGAGGAGGTTGTCCACGCACACCGAGTAGGTGTCGTACGCGACCATGTCGACCTTCGGGTAGTCCTTCTCCATCCGCTGGTACGGGGTCGAACCGGCCGCCGAGCAGACGCGCTTGCCGTCGAAGTCCTGGGGCGTGGTGAGCCCGTTCTCGTCGGTGCGCACGAGCAGTCCCTGGCCCGCCATGTAGTACGGGCCCGCGAAGCCCACGAGCTTCTTGCGGTTGTCGTTGATGGTGTAGGTGCCGACGTAGTAGTCGATCTGGCCGTTCTGCAGGGCGGTCTCGCGGTTGGCCGAGGCGATCGTCTTGAACTGGATGGACGACGGCTCGAAGCCGAGCGAGGCCGACATCATCTTGGCGATCTCGATGTCGAAGCCGGTGTAGACGCCGGTGGCCGGGTCCTTCTCGCCGAGGTAGGGCTGGTCCTCCTTGGCGCCGACGATCAGGTGCCCGCGGTTCTTGGCCCGCCGCCACACCGAGGAGTCCGGGAGGCTGAAGTCCTTGGCGACCGTGTAGTGCGGGAGCAGTTCGGCCTTCGGGCCCTTCACCGGCGGGCTGCCCGACTTTCCGCAGCCGGCCAGGGCCAGTGCGAGCAACAGCGCGGCGAGCGCGCGTCGTGTGGCCATCATCGTTGCGTACACCCCCCGTTCAGTGCTTGAGGATCTTGGAGAGGAAGTCCTTGGCCCGGTCGCTCCGCGGGTTGGTGAAGAAGTCGTCGGGGGTGCGGTCCTCGACGATGCGGCCGTCCGCCATGAACACCACGCGGTTGGCGGCGGAGCGGGCGAAGCCCATCTCGTGAGTGACGACGACCATGGTCATGCCGTCGCGGGCGAGCTGCTGCATGACTTCGAGAACCTCGTTGATCATCTCCGGGTCGAGCGCCGAGGTGGGCTCGTCGAAGAGCATGACCTTGGGGTCCATGGCCAGGGCGCGGGCGATGGCCACGCGCTGCTGCTGGCCGCCGGAGAGCTGGGCGGGGAGCTTCTCGGCCTGGGAGGCGAGGCCGACCCGGTCCAGGAGCTCGTGCGAGCGCTTGTCGGCCTCCTCCTTCTTGCGGCCCCGGACCTTCGTCTGGGCCAGCGAGACATTGGCGAGGACGGACTTGTGCGCGAAGAGGTTGAACGACTGGAAGACCATGCCCACTTCGGCCCGGAGCTGCGCGAGGCCCTTGCCCTCCTCCGGAAGCGGCCGGCCGTCGATGGCGATCGAACCGGACTCGATCGTCTCCAGGCGGTTCATCGTCCGGCAGAGCGTCGACTTGCCCGAGCCGGACGGGCCGATGACCACCACCACCTCCCCCCGGCCGACGGTGAGGTCGATGTCCTGGAGGACGTGCAGCTTTCCGTAGTACTTGTTGACGCCACGCAGCTCGATCAACGGATCGACGGCCATACGCTGTCCTGCCCACTCATCGCTGTGTCGAGGTCAGCGCAAACTATCCAGCCGGGTAAGGGACTTCATCTCGACACGCACGAATAGGGCATAAACCGTATTTTGACCGAACCGGCCCACGCCGTCCTCACGTCGGCCGGGCGGGCGCCGGGAAACGGCCGCCGATCAGGCCTCCGAGGCCTCGGCGTACACCTGGAACAGCTCGGGGGCCCCGGTGGTGGCCCAGGTCAGGCCGGCGTCCACGACGTCGATCTCCCGGCCCGAGGCGAGCCGCACGACGGGCCTGCCGCTGGGCCACACGTCCCAGAGCGCGCCGGGAACGGTCCGGACGATGACGGTCCCCAGATACAGGCCGGCGTCGTTGCCCAGCCAGGGCAGCTCCTCCGGGTCGTCGCGCCAGCGCGGCGGCAGCTGATCGAGGGCCTGCAACGAGCCCGGGGAGTCGTCGAGTTCGAGCTTGCTCTGCCAGGCCCGGGTCCGCAGCAGCTCGCATTCGGAGAGCAGCTCGGCAACGCCCTCCGGGTCTTCCCTGACGGCCTCCGAGACCGCCACCCCGCTTGCCGCCGAGTGCCGCTTGCGCCAGTTCTGGAGGAAGTTCATACGATCCAGAGTCCCACTCGGTGGCTTGATCGCACTACAGGGCACGCGGCGGGTCACGTCAACCCCGGGCTGACGGCGCGGGGCTCAGACCTCCAGGTCCACCACGACCGGCGCGTGGTCGGACGCGCCCTTGCCCTTGCGCTCCTCGCGGTCGACGTAGCTGTCCTTGACGGCCTTGGCGAACGGCTCGTTGCCGTAGACCAGGTCGATGCGCATGCCCCGGTTCTTGGGGAAGGCCAGCTGGCGGTAGTCCCAGTAGGTGTACGGACGGTCGTACTTCAGCGGGCGGGGCACCACGTCGGACAGGCCGGCCTCGCGCAGCGCGGCAAGCGCGGCCCGCTCGGCCGGGGTGACATGGGTGAGGCCCTCGAAGACGGCGGGGTCGTAGACGTCCTCGTCGGTGGGGGCCACGTTGAAGTCGCCCAGAACCGCGAAGGGGCGCTGTCCCGCCGCATCCTCGGCGACGGCCGCCTTCAGGGCCTCGAACCAGGTCAGCTTGTACGCGTAGTGGTCGTGCTCGACCTCGCGGCCGTTGGGCACGTAGACCGACCAGAGGCGGACTCCGCCGCAGGTCGCCGAGATCGCGCGAGGCTCCTCGACACCCTCGTAGTCGGGGCCGCCGGGCAGCCCGAGCACGACGTCGTCGAGGCCGACGCGGGAGACCAGGGCCACCCCGTTCCACCGGCCGGTGGCGTTGACGGCGGACTCGTAGCCGAGCTCGCGGAGCTCGGCGGCGGGGAAGCCCTCGGCCGTGGTCTTGGTCTCCTGGATGCACAGCACGTCCGTGCCGGTGCTCTCCAGCCAGGCCAGCAGGCGGGGCAGCCGGGCGGTGATCGAGTTGACGTTCCAGGTGGCGATGCGCATGGATCCCAACCTACCGCCCGGCTGTGACACTCACAGATCCGTCGAGTCCCCCGGCGTCAGACGCCGGTGCTCGGCGCCGCCGAGGCCGCCGATCTGCGAGTCGTAGATGGGCCGGGCGAGGTCGGTGAGCAGGGCGTCGTGGATGTCGATGGCGCGGCGCGGCTTCACCTCGCGCACGTAGTCGATGACCTCGGAGATCTTGTTCCAGGGAGCCATCACGGGCAGCATCAGGGTGTCCACCGCCCGGTCGGGGACGGTGAGCGCGTCACCCGGGTGGAAGACCGAACCGTCCACCAGGAAGCCGATGTTGGTGATGCGCGGGATGTCGGGGTGGATCACGGCGTGCAGCTCGCCGTGCACCTGGACGTCGAAGCCGGCCGCGCTGAAGGCGTCCCCGTGGCCGACCGTGTGGACGCGCCCCGGGAAGGCCGCCGAAATCTTCTCCGCGACGCTGCGCAAGGTCCAGATCTCGGCGGCGGGGTTGGCTTCGAGGCCGGTCCGCAGCCGCTCCTCGTTGAAGTGGTCGAGGTGCTCGTGGGTGACCAGGACGACATCGGCACCGAGCGCCGCGTCGCTCTCGCTGAACGTGCCCGGGTCGATGACCAGAGTGCGGCCGTCCTTCTCCAGCTGGACGCAGGCATGGGTCTTCTTCGTCAGTTTCAGGCTCATGCCCCCATCCTGCTCCCGGGGCCGGGAAGCGGCACGGGATCGCGTCATCCGCGGGGAGTCGTCTCCTCACGGATGACCGCGCCCGCGACCCGGAACGCCGCGTTCGCGGCGGGGACGCCGCAGTACACGCCGGTCTGGAGCAGCACTTCCTTGATCTCGTCCGGGGTGAGGCCCGCGCGCAGCGCGGCCCGGGTGTGGGCCGCGAGGTCGTCCAGGTGACCGCCCGAGGCGAGCGCGGCCAGGGCCACCGCGGCCCGGGTGCGCCGGTCGAGGCCGTCCCTCGCCCAGACCTCGCCCCAGGCGTGGCGGGTGGTGAGCTCGTCGAAGTCGCGGCCGAAGGCGTCGGCACCGGCGGTCTCGGCGTCCACGTGGGCGTCGCCGAGCACCTCGCGCCGGATCTTCATGCCTAGCTCGTACGCGTCCGGCCGGGCGGGCGGCTCGACGGCGGCGGGCTCGACGGCGGCTGGCTGGTCGAGGACCGGAGCCGCGGTCTCGGGCGGAGCCTGCGGGCCCTCGGGGGCGAGCGGAGCACTGGGTGCGGGGGGTGCGAGGGGCGTGGCGGGGGCGAGCGGGGCCATCGGTGCGGCGGCGGCCGGCGCGGGCATCGCGGTGAGACCCGTCGTCGTCTCGGGCGCGGCCTGCCAGGCCGTGGAGAAGTGGCGCACCAGCAGATCGGTGACGGCGCCGGGCTGCTCGACCGGCGCGAGATGGGCCGCGCCCGGCACCACGGCGAGGCCGGCGCCCGGTATGCCCGCGACCAGGGTGCGCGCGTCACCGGGGCCGGTCACCCGGTCCTCGGCGCCGACCAGGGCGAGCGTGGGCACGGTGATGCGGCCGAGCTCGGCCCGGACGTCGAAGGCGGCGAGCGCCTCGCAGGCCGCGATGTAGCAGGCGGGGTCGGTGGTGCGGACCATCTGCACGGCCCACTCCACGATCGCGGGCTGGGCCGCGGCGTAGGCGGGGGTGAACCAGCGCTCGGGCGCGGAGCGCGCCATCGGGTCCATGCCGTTGGTCCGGACGATCACGCCGCGCTGGCGGTATTCGTCGGCGGTGCCGAACCGGGGCGCGGCGGCGACCAGCGCGAGCGAAGCGAGGCGGTGCGGGTGGCGCAGGGCCAGATCGGCGCCGATCGCGCCGCCGATGGAACAGCCGGCGTAGCCGAAGCGCTGCACGCCGAGCCCGTCGAGGGTGGCGATCAGCCGGTCACCGAGCTCGGCGACGGAGTGGGCGGGGCTCGCGGGCGCGCCGCCGTGTCCCGGCAGATCGAACCGGACCACCCGCCAGTGGTTGGCCAGCTCGGGTATCTGGCGGTCCCACATGTGCCAGGTCGTACCCAGGGAGGGGCCCACGACCAGGACCGGGGCGTCTTCTGGGCCGTCGCAGCGGTATTGCAGGGTGTCCGGTGGTATCTCGCTCACTCTTCCGACCCTCTCATCCGTCACGTGGCCCCCCATGGCCGGGGGTGGACCTCAGGCCCCTCGTTTCGGGACATGCCCCCTATGTACGCAGCTGTGTGAACGGCCTCCGGCGACGCGGAGGCCCGAGCGGCCGGCCCTTTCGTCCCGTGGGGCCGCCCCGCGGACCGTCGTCACCCAGCGAAGTCGCGGAACATTCTGACGCAGGGTCAGTTCTGTTGCTGCGTCCGGCACTTGGGGGTTTCTCGTAAGCCCGTCGGCGGAAACCGCCCGCAGAACAGGAACGACATCCCTGGGGACCGGGCCGGGAGTGACACCCCGCAGGCCCGTCAGGGAGTCGCCGTGGACACCACGTAGACGACCGGCCGGTCCGGGTCGGTCTCGTCGACCGTGATGTTCCGGGTCGGCAGCGGGTCCTTCTGGGTATGGGTGGCGCCCGCCCAGTCGTGGCCCGCGGCGAAGGGCCAGCCGACCCGCTTGGCGTCCTGCGGGGAGACCGTCACGTCACCCGGCTTGAGCGCGGCGGTGCTCGTGCCGCTCTCCTTCATGAACTCGGCGAGGCCTGCCGCACTCGTCCGGAAGTTGACGTACAGCTTGCTGACGTTCCAGGTGTTGGACTCGAAGTAGTCGACACCGACGGCGTCCGCCGGGATCGGCACGTTGTAGATGCGCCGCTGGGTCTTGGACGGCCAGTCGTGCCGGAGGCCGTTGGGCGCGGCCGTGGCCTCCTTGTCGCGGCCGCTGGTGCGGCTCTGCTCGGCGGAGATCGCCAGATAGCCCGCGGGCACCCCGATGAGCAGCACGATGATCACCGCGGTGATCCAGCGCCGCCTGACCATGTGCTCATGCGTCTCGGGCGGCCGCTCGTCCGGCGGCGGGGACTGGCGTGGCACCGCGGGGCGGTCGGACGGTGTCATCAGTCGGATCCCTGGGTGGTGCGGGTGGTGCCCGTCCTGCGGACGGCTTCTGCCGCCTTGGCGTAGCGCTCGTAGCGCTCGACCCGGCGGCGGTTGGCCCGGCGGAAGCGGCGGGCCACCAGACGGGCGAGGTCGGCGGCGCCGACCATACCCGCCTCGGGGCCGAGCTGGGCCTTGGCGATCCTCGCCTCGGGCCGGTAGCCGCGGCCGGTGAGGTGGCGCCGGAAGGCGTCCCTCGCGGGCCCGATCAACAGGTCGTCGGCGGCGCTGACGCCGCCGCCGATCACGAAGCAGGAGGGGTCGAGGGCGGCGGCCAGGTTGGCGATGCCGACGCCGAGCCACTGCCCGATGTCCTGGAGCAGCTCGACGCACATGGCGTCGCCCTCGCGGGCCAGCTCGGTGATGAGCGGCCCGGTGATCTCGGGGATGTTCCCGCCGACCCGCTCGATGATGTTGTACGCCACCGGGGAGTCGGCGGTCGCCAGTTCGCGGGCCTCGCGCACGAGCGCGTTCCCCGAGCTGTACTGCTCCCAGCAGCCCCGGTTGCCGCAGGCGCAGCGGTGTCCGCCGGGCACGACCTGCATATGGCCGAACTCGCCGGCCACGCCGTACTTGCCGCGCTTGACCTGCCCGTCCTCCAGGATCGCGCCGCCGATGCCGGTGCCGAGCGTGATCATGACGAGGTGGTCCTCGCCGCGGCCGGCGCCGAAGCGCCACTCGGCCCAGGCGGCCGTGTTGGCGTCGTTGTCGACCATCACCGGGACCGCGAGACGGGCCTGGAGGGCGTCGCGCAGCGGCTCGTTGCGCCAGGCGAGGTGCGGGGCGAACAGGATGGTGGAACGGTCGGCGTCGACCCAGCCGGCCGCTCCGATGCCCACGGCGTGCACGTCGTGCCGGTCGGAGAGGTCGAGCACCAGCTCGGTGATGGTGTCCTCGACGACCTTGGGGCTCTTGGACTTGTCCGGGGTCTCCGTGCGGAGCTTCTCCAGGATGTTCCCGTCCGCGTCCACGACCCCGGCCATCACCTTCGTACCGCCGATGTCGATGCCGACCGTCGGGACCCGGGGGGCCGTCAGGTGCGAGCGGCGTTCCCGGGTGCCTACGGTGCGCAGCACGGTGGCCCGGGCGGAACCCCGGTGGGCTAGGGCGAAGTCGCGGTACGTGGTCATCGGGGCCGATTCTGCCACCCCTGCCGGACCCGGACCCTGCGCGAGGGGCCGCCCCGGTGGCCCGGGGCGGCCTGCTCACTCCTTCTCGGCCGGGCCGCCCAGGTGGCCGGGGGCGGGTGCGCGCTGGAGCTCGTGGCTGAGCTCTTCGAGCTCGCTGCCGCCCGCCATCTGGCGGGTGAGCTCGTCCAGGGTGATGTCGGAACGCAGATGGCTGCCGGTCATCGTGCCGCGCTTGAGGAGCACGAAACGGTCTCCGACGAGGTACGCGTGGTGCGGGTTGTGCGTGATGAGAACCACGCCGAGTCCGGCGTCACGAGCGGCCGCCACGTACTTCAGGACGACCCCGGACTGCTTCACGCCGAGGGCGGCCGTGGGCTCGTCGAGGACGAGGACCTTGGCGCCGAAGTAGACCGCGCGGGCGATCGCCACGCACTGGCGCTCGCCGCCGGACAGGGTGCCGATGGGCTGGTCCACGTCCCGCAGGTCGATGCCCATGCGCAGCAGCTCGGCGCGGGTGGTGGTGCGCATCTTGTCGACGTCGAGCCGCCGGAAGGGGCCCTTGCCCTTCGTGGGCTCGGAGCCGAGGAAGAAGTTGCGCCAGACCGGCATCAGCGGGACCACGGCCAGGTCCTGGTAGACGGTGGCGATGCCGCGGTCCAGGGCCTCGCGGGGGTTGCTCAGCGAGACGTCCTCGCCCTCGATGCGGAAGGTGCCGGCGTCGTGCCGGTGCAGCCCCGCGATGATCTTGATGAGGGTCGACTTGCCCGCGCCGTTGTCACCCAGTACGCAGGTGATCTCCCCGGCGTGGACCTCCAGGGAGACCCCTTCGAGGGCGCGGATGTTGCCGTAGTACTTGCTGACGTCGTCGAGCTCGACGAGCGCGGTGCGCCCGTGCGTCGCGTCCGGCGCCGTCTCCGGGTTCGTCGTCATGCTGTCGCCTCCGCCCGCTTGCGCACCCACGCGTTGAGCAGGGTGGCCAGCAGGAGCATCGCTCCGAGGAAGAACTTGAACCAGTCCGGGTTCCACTCCGCGTACACGATGCCCTTGCTGGTCATGCCGAAGATGAACGCGCCCACCGCGGAGCCGATCGCCGAGCCGTAGCCGCCGGTGATCAGACAGCCGCCGATGACGGCCGCGATGATGTAGATCAGCTCGTTGCCGACGCCCTCGCCGGACTGCACCACGTCGAACGAGAACAGCAGGTGCTGGCCCGAGACCCAGGCGGCGAAGGCGACGCCCATGTACAGGCCGATCTTCGTCTTGAAGACGGGGACGCCGACCGCACGGGCCGCGTCCGCCTCGCCGCCCACCGCGAAGATCCAGTTGCCGAAGCGGGTCCGCAGAAGGATCCAGGTGGCGATCGCGACCAGGGCGAACCACCACAGGATGGTGACCTTCAGGTTGACCGAGCCGATGGTGAGCTGGGAGGCGAAGAGCTTCTTCGCCGACTCGAAGCCCTCCATGTCGGCGATGGACTTCGTCGAGACCGTGCCGCTGATCAGCTTGGTGAAGCCGAGGTTGAGGCCGGTCAGCATCAGGAACGTGCCCAGCGTGATGATGAAGCTGGGGAGCTTGGTGCGGGTCAGCATGAAGCCGTTGAACGCGCCGATGGCGACGGTGACGAGCAGCGAGACCAGCACGCCCACCCAGACGTTCGCCGTCATCTGGTAGCTGAACATCGAGGAGACGAGCGCCGATGTCGTCACCAGGACGCCGGCCGACAGGTCGAACTCGCCGCCGATCATGAGCAGCGCGACCGGCACCGCCATGATGCCGATCGTCGAGGCCGCGTACAGGACGGTCGAGAGGCTGGAGGGCTGCAGGAAGCTTCCGGCGACGACCGAGAAGAAGAGGAAGACGGCGCCGGCGCCGACCACCGAGCCGAGTTCGGGACGCCCGAGGATCTTGCGCCAGACCGAGCGGCGCAGCAGGCGCTCGTCCCCGGCGGTGTCGGTCGCGGTCATCGTGTCCCCCGCTTCGTGTACGCCTCCAGCGCGGCGGCCTGGTCCTTGGTGATGATCTGGGGTCCGGTCAGGACCGGGCGTCCGCCGCCGAGCACATCGGCGTTGTACTTGTAGAGCCAGAGCAGGTCCACCGCCTCGTACCCCTGGAGGTAGGGCTGCTGGTCGACGGCGAAGCCGAGGGTGCCGGCCTTCAGGGACGTGGCGACCTTCTCGTTGAGGTCGAAGGTGTCGATCTCGGCGGAGCTGCCGGCCGACTGCTTGGCCTTGACGGCGGTGTCCGCGAAGGGTGCGCCGAGGGTGACGACCGCGTCGATGGACGGGTTGGCCTGGAGCTTGGCCTCGATGGAGGACTGCACGTCGGGCATGCTGGTGCCGGTGACGTAGAGGTTCTGCACCTCGCCCTTGAACGTCTGCTTGGTACCCGCGCAGCGCTGTTCGTGGCCGACGTTGCCCTGCTCGTGCAGGACGCAGAGCGCCTTCTTCTTCCCGCGCTTGGTGAGCTCCTCGCCGACGGCCTCGCCCGCGATCGTCTCGTCCTGGCCGATGTGCGTGAGCGCCCCGAACTCCTTGGACTTCTCCGAGCCCGAGTTCACCGTGATCACCGGGATGCCGGCCTTCTCGGCCTTGGCCACGACGTCCTTGAGGGCGTCCGGCTTTGCGAGCGTGACGATCAGGCCGTCCACCTTCTGGTCGATGGCGGCCTGTACGAACTGCGCCTGCTGCTGCCCCTGGTCGCTGTGCGAGTAGAGGAAGTCGATGTTGTCCTTGACGGCCGCCTGCTTGGCGCCGCTCTGCACGATGTCCCAGAACGTGTCGCCGTCGCCCGAGTGGGTGACCATCGCGAACTTCCAGTGGGGGGTGTTCACCGCGGCCCTGCCCTGGGCCTGAGCGGACTTGCGCGCGTCCTCGGCGCGCTTGCCGCCGGTGCTGCTGCACCCCGCCAAGGAGGCTCCGAGCACCGCTGCCAGCACCGCGCCCATGACGCGTACCCCTGTCCGAACCCTTGCCACGACGCCGTGCCCTTCTTGCTGTACCACCGGGTGCCGCCGGGGCTGGTTCAGGCCTGCCCCGGCCGCCCAAGTATGGGTCACGCCGGGTCGACGGGCGATCATCGGGTACCGCGGGCGGTGTACTTCTCCAGCGTCGGCGCGTCCTTGCCGGTGACGATCGCGGGTCCGGTGAGGACCGGCCTGCCGCCGCCGATGACGTCACCGTTGGTCTTGTTCAGCCACAACTCGTCGACGGCGAGGTAGCCCTGGAGGTAGGGCTGCTGGTCGACGGCGAAACCGATCTGCTGCGCCTCGAACTGCTTGACCACGGCCGCGTTCAGGTCGAAGGTGTCGATCTCGGCCGAGCTGCTCGCGTCCGCCTTCGCCCGGACCGCGGCCGCCGCCATCGGCGCGCCGAGCGTGACCACCGCGTCGATGTCCTTGGCCGACTGGAGCTTCGCCTCGATGGAGGAGGTGGACGCGGGCGTGTTGGTGCCGTCCACGTTCAGGTTCTCGACGCCGCCCCGGAACGTCTTCTTCACACCCGCACAGCGCTGTTCCAGGGAGACGTTGCCCTGCTCGTGCAGGACGCAGAGGACCTTCCGCTTCCCGCGTTTCGTGAGCTCGTCGCCGACCGCCTCACCGGCCACCTCCTCGTCCTGGCCGATGTGGCCGAGCGCGCCGACGGCCCCCGAGTAGTCGGCGCCGGAGTTGATGGTGACGACGGGTATCCCGGCGGCGACGGCCTTCTTGACGACGTCCTTGACGGCCTCGGGCTTGGCGAGCGTGACGACGATCCCGTCGACCTTCTGGTCGATGGCCGCCTGGACCAGCTGCGCCTGCTGCTGCCCCTCCTTGTTCGCCGAGTACAGGAAGTCGACGTTGTCCTTGGCCGCGGCCTGTTTCGCGCCGCTCTGCACGATGTCCCAGAAGGTGTCGCCCTCGCCGGAGTGGGTCACCATCGCGATCTTGAGGCGGGGGGTGGTCACCGCCTTTCCGCCGCTCGCCGGCGCGGAGCCCTTGCCCTCGGAGCTCTT
Organism: Streptomyces xanthochromogenes; assembly: GCF_014650455.1. GTDB lineage: Bacteria > Actinomycetota > Actinomycetes > Streptomycetales > Streptomycetaceae > Streptomyces > Streptomyces xanthochromogenes. The sequence continues at coordinate 422,700 of NZ_BMUZ01000006.1, forward strand.
GCCCCCCGAGCTGCTGCAGCCGCCGACCGTGAGCGCCAGTGCGGCGACGGCCACGGCCGCCGTGGTTGCCGTGCGGGGTGTGCGCATGGGTTCCGCCTTCTGTCCCGGCCGCCCGGTTGCGGCACGTGAGTTCTAGCGGCGGGCCCGGGACACCGTCAATACTTTGTCCGAACATTCTGACCCGATACGCGCTTCCGCGGCGGCAGGCCCCGAGCGGCGGTCGCTCAGGGACGTACGAGCAGCTGGAACTCGAAGGAGTAGCGGGAGGCCCGGTAGATGTGCGAGCCGAACTCCACGGCCCGGCCGGTGTCGTCGAAGGTGGTGCGCTGCATGGTGAGCAGCGGGGCGCCCGTCGCCTCGGTGAGCAGGTCGGCCTCCTGCCCGGTGGCCGCGCGCGCCCCCACCGTCTGACGCGCGCTGTGCAGGGTGATGCCCGCGCCCCGCATCAGCCGGTAGAGCCCGGTGCCCTCCAGATACTCGGTGTCCAGCGGGAGCAGCCCGGTCGGCAGGTGGTTGCGCAGCCGCGCCATGGGCTCGCCGTGCGCGTACCGCAGCCGCTCCACCAGGTGGACGTCGCTGCCCTCGGGCACCCCGAGCGCGGCCGCGACCTCGGCGGTGGCCGGCTCGAAGGTGTTGCGCAGCACGGTGGTGGCCGGCTTCTGGCCGGCCGCCTCCAGGTCGTCGAAGAGGCTGCTCAGCTCCAGCGGGCGCTTGACCTGGCTGTGCACCACCTGGGTCCCCACCCCCCGGCGGCGCACCAGGAGGCCCTTGTCGACCAGGGCCTGGATGGCCTGGCGGACGGTGGGCCGGGAGAGCCCGAGCCGATGGGCGAGGTCGATCTCGTTGCCGAGGAGGCTGCCGGGCGTGAGGGTGCCCTTCTCGATGGCCGCCTCCAGCTGCTGCGAGAGCTGGAAGTAGAGCGGGACCGGGCTGGTGCGGTCCACGCCGAGCTGGAGCGGCTTCGGGAAGTCCATCGCTGGTCTGGGCTGCTTGGGCACGGAGCGAGCGTAGTGCCCGGGGATGTTGACGGGAAGTCGTGAAGTTCGATTGTCAGGACAAAGTCTTGACAGGATGAGCCGTCCCGGCCACGGTGTGGCCATGCGTATCGCACTGATCGGGACGGGACGGATCGGCGCCTTCCATGCCGGAGTCCTGGCCCGCCACCCCGAGGTCGGACAGCTGGTGGTCGCGGACGCCGACGCGGCGCGGGCCGCCGAGGTCGCGGCGCTCACCGGCGCGACGGCGACGGCCACCGTGGCCGAGGCGCTCGCCGGAGCCGACGCGGTGGTGATCGCCTCGGCGACCGCCGCGCACGCCGGGCTCATCGCGGCCGCCGCCCGCGCCGGGCTGCCCGCCTTCTGCGAGAAGCCCGTCGCCCTGGACGTGCCGGGCACCCTGGAGGCGCTCGGCGCGGTGGAGGCGGCGGGCACCGAGCTCCAGCTCGGCTTCATGCGCCGCTTCGACGCGGGCTACCGCAACGCCCGGGAACTCGTGCGCTCGGGGCGGCTCGGCCGGCTGCACACCGTACGGGCCGTCACCTCCGACCCGGCGCCGCCGCCCGCCGCCTATCTGCCGCTGTCCGGCGGGCTCTACCGCGACTGTCTGGTCCACGACTTCGACATCGTGCGCTGGGTGACCGGCCGCGAGGTCACCGAGGTGTACGCCATGGGCTCGGACGCCGGGCCCGCGATGTTCCGTGCGGCCGGGGACATCGACACGGCGGCCGTGGTCCTCACCCTGGACGACGGCACGCTCGCGACCGCGACGGCCGCCCGCTGCAACGGCGCGGGCTACGACGTACGGCTCGAACTGGCCGGGGAGTACGACCAGTTCGCGGTCGGCCTGGACGACCGCACCCCGCTGACCTCGGCCGAGCCGCACGGCCCGGGCCGCCCCGACAAGCCGTGGACCGGTTTCCTGGAACGCTTCGCCCCCGCGTACGAAGCCGAACTGGACGCCTTCGTCCGGCTCGTACGGGGCGAGGCGGCGAACCCCTGCGACGGCCGGGACGCGCTGCACGCACTGCGCATCGCGGAGGCGTGCGAGGTGTCCCGCCGGGAGCGGCGGGTGGTGCCGTTGGCCGAGATCCCGGGCGCGGCGGGCCGGGAGGGGTGAACTACCAGCGCACCGGCAGTAGTTCGGGTCCGCGCATCATCATGCCGGTGCGCCACTGGATGGCCGCCGGGTGGATGTCGAGCGCGAGGTCCGGGCAGCGGTCGAGCAGGGTACGGACCGCGATCCGGGCTTCGAGCCGGGCCAGCGGGGCGCCCAGACAGTAGTGGATGCCGTGCCCGAAGGCGACATGTCCCCGTGCGTCGCGCCGGATGTCGAAGCGGTCGGGCTCCGCGTACCGGGCCGGGTCGCGGTCGGCGTCCGCGAGCGCCACGAGCACCAGTTGGCCATCGCCGGGGATGAGGGTGCCGCCGATCTCGACGGGCTCCTTGGTGAAGCGGTACGTCGGCGTCTCGACCGGGCCGTCGTAGCGCAGCATCTCCTCCACCGCGTTGTCGATGAGCCCGTCGAAGTCGGCACGCAGGGCGGCCAGTTGATCCGGGTGGCTCAGCAGCGCGAGCATGCCGTTGGAGATCAGGTTGACGGTCGTCTCATGGCCCGCGACGAGCAGCAGCCAGGCCATGCCGAGGAGTTCGTCGTGCGACAGGTGGTCGCCGCCCTCCTGGTCCGCCGCGTGGATCAGCGCGCTGATCAGGTCGTCGCCGGGGCGGCTGCGCTTGCTCTCCAGGAGATCCGTCAGATACTCGTTGATCGTCTTGGCGGCGTCGAGCCGGTCTTCGAGCAGGGGCGCCGAGACGGAGATGTTGGACCAGTGCCGGAAGGTGTCCTGGTCGAGGGTGGGCACCCCGATGAGTTCGCAGATGACGGTGATCGGCAGCGGGAAGGACAGCGCCTCGACGAGGTCCGCCCGGCGGTCCGGGGCGGCCAGCATCGCGTCCACGAAGGCGTCGGTCATCTCCTGTACGCGCGGGGCGAGTTCGTCCACGCGGCGGGGGGTGAACGCGCGGGTCACCAGCTTGCGCAGCCGGGTGTGGTCCGGGGCGTCGGAGCTCAGCATGGTGATGCCGGCGGAGACCTGTTTCACGCCGAGCGCGGGCGAGGCGTTGCGCCATTGCTTGGACAGTCGCTCGTCGGCGAGCACGGCCCGGCCCGCCTCGTACCCGACCACGAGCCAGGCTTCGGCCCCCTCCGGCATCCTGATGTGGTGCACCGGTCCCCGGGCCCGCAGTCCGGCGTACACCGGGTAGGGGTCACGGGTGAAGTCCTCGCCGAGCGCGGCGAGATCGACTATGACGTCGCTGGTCAACGCGTGTCCCTTCACGAGGGGCGGGCGGATCCGGCGGACCCTGGGGTACCCCGACTGCTCAGTAGCCTATTCCCCAACCCGCCCCGGTCCGCTGTGCCGTTGCGCGCCTGGGCAGCGGACGAGGACGGAACCGGAAGGATCTACCAACGCACCGGCAGATGCCGTACGCCCCGGATGAGCATGCCCGGGAGCCACTGCAACTCATCCGTCCGCACGTCGAGTCGCAGGTCGGGGGCACGCTCCAGGAGGGTGCGGACGGCGATGCGGCCCTCCATGCGGGCGAGCGGGGCGCCCAGACAGAAGTGGATGCCGTGGCCGAAGGCGAGGTGGCTCTGCGGCGACCGGCGGATGTCGAAGCGGTCCGGGTCGTGGTGGCGCTGCGGGTCGCGGCCGGCCGAGGCGAGCGCGACCAGGACGGACGCGCCGGCCGGAATGAGAGCGTCACCGATCTGGACGGCCTCGCGGGCGAAGCGGTACGTGGCGGTCTCGACCGGGCCGTCATAGCGCAGCATCTCCTCGACGGCGCCGTCGATCAGGCCGTCGAAGTCGGCGCGCAGGGCGTCCAGTTGGTCCGGGTTGCTCAAGAGCGCGCGTACACCGTTGGAGATGAGGTTGACCGTCGTCTCGTGGCCCGCGACGAGCAACAGGAAGGCCATGCCGATGAGTTCGTCCTGCGAAAGCTGGTCGCCGTCCTCGTGCCGGGCGCGGATCAGGGCACTCAGGAGGTCGTCGGCGGGGCCGGAGCAGCGCTTGTCCTCGATCAGCTCCGCGAGGTACTCGCCGATCTTGCCGACGGCCTCGGGGCCCTCGTCGCCCGAGAGCGGCGCGACGGCCTGGTTGGACAGCGTACGGAAGGCCTCGCGGTCGAGGTCCGGCACGCCGATGAGCTCGCTGATGACGGTCATGGGAAGCGGGAAGGCGAGCGCATCGATCAGGTCGGCGGCGCGTCCGGGCGCGGCCAGCATGGTGTCGAGCAGACCGTCCGTGATCTCCTGGACGCGCGGGCGGAGCGCCTCGACGCGGCGCGGGGTGAACTCGCGCGCGACCAGCTTGCGCAGCCGGGTGTGCTGCGGCGGGTCGGTCTCCAGCATGTTGAGGCTGGCGGGCAGCTCGGCATAGCCCGTCTCGGCCAGCGGCCGCCAGTCCTTGGCGAGCCTGGGATCGGCGAGCGCGGCCCGCGCCGCCTCGTGGCCAACGATCAGCCAGACCTCGTCGCCCGTCGGCGTACGCACCTGATGGGCGGGGCCCGCGGCGCGCAGCTCGGCGTACATCGCGTAGGGGTCGGCGTTGAATTCCGCCACGTACTCGCTGAGATCGACCACCGTCATGGTCCCGCCCTCCGTTCGGTTGCCGTTCAGCCTACGTCTGTGTCCGGGCCGTCGAGCAGCCCGGCATCGTGCACCAACAGGGCGATCTGCACACGGTTGTTGAGGCCGAGCTTGGCCAGGACACGCGAGACGTGGGTCTTCACGGTGGGCACACTCAGATAGAGCCGCGCGGAGATCTCGGCGTTGGAGTGGCCGCGCCCCACGGCCACGGCGACCTCGCGTTCGCGGTCGGCGAGCAGGGCGATCCGCTCGCGGGCGCGGGCCGCCCGGTCGCCGGGCGCGGCCGTGCCGCCCGACACCTGGGTCATCAACTGCCGCATGACGGCCGGGGAGAGGACCGGATCGCCGTGCGCGACGCGGCGTACGGCGTCGACGATCTCTACGGGCGGGGTGTCCTTGAGGACGAATCCGGCGGCTCCGGCGCGCAGCGCGCGCAGCACCTGTTCGTCGGCGTGGAAGGTGGTCAGGACGATCACCTCGGGGGCGTCGGGCCGGGCGCGCAGCGTCTCGGTCGCGCTGAGGCCGTCGACGCGCGGCATGCGGATGTCCATGAGCACGACGTCCGGGCGCAGTTCCAGGGCGAGTTCGCCGACGCCGTGGCCGTCGGCCGCCTCGCCGACGATCTCGATGTCCTCGGCGCCGCCGAGCATGAAGGTGAGCCCCGCGCGGACCAGGGGGTCGTCGTCGACGATGAGCAGGCGGATGGTCATGAGGGCCACGGTAGCCAGGCCACCACCGCGAAGGAGCCGTCGGACCCGCGCCCGTGGTCGAGCCGGCCGCCGGCCAGGGTGGCGCGTTCGGTGAGGCCGATGAGCCCCTGCCCCGAGCCGGGGACCTCCGGGACCGGGCCCGGGGGTGGCGGGTTGCGGACCTCGACGGTGAGCCCTTCGCCGGGGCGGCCGGTGACGGTGACGGTGACCTCGGCGCCGGGGGCGTGCTTGCGCGCGTTGGTGAGGGCCTCCTGCGCGATGCGGTAGGCATTGCGCCCGGTGGCGGCGGGTACTCCGGAGGCGTCCGGAATCCGGCTGTCGAGGGCGACCTTCATCCCCGCCTCACGGGACTCGGCGACGAGCGCGTCGAGGGTGGCGAGGGTGGGCTGGGGCCGGTCGTCGGCGCCCTCGCCGGGGCTGCGCAGCACGCCGATGATCTGCCGCAGGTCCTGGAGCGCCTCGTGCGCGCTGTCCCGGATGACCCCGGCCGCACGGGCCACCTGGGCGGGCGGGGCGTCGGGCCGGAATTCGAGGGCGCCGGCGTGCACCGAGAGCAGGGTGAGCCGGTGGGCGAGCACGTCGTGCATCTCGCGGGCGATGGCCTCACGGGCGAGGCGCTGCGCGTTCTCGGCCCGCAGCGCGGCCTCGGCCTCGGCGCGGGCGGCCCGTTCGCGCAGCGCGACGACGAGCTGGCGCCGGGAGCGCACGAGCATGCCCCAGCCGGTGGCGAGCAGGATGAGCACGGTGCCCACGACGGCGTTGGTGAGCAGGCTGGTGGTCGGGTCGGGTCGGAGCACGGGCTGGAAGACCGAGCTGACGACGGCGGCGGCGCCCACCGCGAGCACGGCGGGCTTGAACGGCCGGTGCACGGCGAGGCTGAACAGGGCGACCAGGAACGCCCCCGAGGCGACGGGTGCGACCAGCGACACCGCGGTGAGCGCCAGCGCGAGCCCGACGGGCCAGCGCCTGCGCAGCCACACCGCGCAGCAGGCCGCGGCGCCCACCAGCTGGTCGAGGACCATCACGGTGTCGGAGTAGCCGGGGCTCTTGCCGAGGGTGTCGGCCGTGATCATGCCGATCAGGGCGGCGGCGAGGAAGGCGCAGATGTCGACGGCCCAGTCCCGCACGGTGCGCCTGGGCCGGGCCCGGTCGCCGGGCAGCTCGGGATCGGCCACCGCCGAGGGCAGCAGCCAGCGGAACTCGGGTCCGGCTCGTGTCATGTCGGCAAAGTTACGCAGCCCCGCGGCCCGGCGGCGCTCTGTGGGGGCGGGTCGCTACCAAAGTCGCGGGGCCCGAGACTTTGGACGCGGACGCGGTGTGCCGACGGCCGACGCGCCGTGGCGGGCGGTCCGTGCAGGCTCGGGGCATGAGGAAATTCCTGGAGACCGCCGGATTCCTGCTCCTGGTCCAGGGCATCGGCGGACTGGTGCACGAGTGGACCGGGTGGTTCGGTCTGTGGACGGTGGTGCACCGCCCCGACGCGCTGCAGGGCCACGAGGTGTTCGCGAGCATCGTGCTGGCGGTGGCGGGCGTGGCGGTGCTCATCGCGTCGGAGCGGGTGGGACAGAGGTAGCCTGCCGCGTGATCCGTGTGCGGCCCGGCGTCCCCGGCCGGTGCACGGGAACGGTCGCCGTACCGGTACGCGATCGGCCCGGGAAGGGCCGTCCGTTCCCGGGGCGGACTCACCCGTCGAGGTCGTAACTCCCGTACTGGGGACGGCCGGTGGGCCGGTAGCTGTTGACACAGACGCCGCTGGAGGTGGTGCGGGTGTCGGCGAGCGCGAACGAGGTCGGGGCGACGCCTTCGGCGAACAGGCGGCGGCCCTCGCCGAGCACGACCGGGTAGGTCCACAGGCGGTACTCGTCGATGAGGCCGTGCGCCATCAGGAACCGGCCGAGGGTGCCGCTGCCGTGGACCTGGAGCTCCCCGCCCGGCCGCTCCTTGAGCACCTGGATCTCCGCGACGATGTCGGCGTCGGCGCCCCCGATGACGGTGGTGTGCTGCCACTCGGGGTTCTTGAGGGTGTGGGAGACGACGTACTTGGGGAGCCCGTTGAGGGGGGCCGCGACCGGATGGTCCGGGTCGGTGACGCGGGGCCAGTACGCCGCGAAGATGTCGTAGGTGCGCCGCCCGAGCAGGAAGGCGTCGGCGCCGGCGAACCACTCGGTGACGTACCGGCCCGCCTCCTCGTCGTCGAACGGAACCTGCCAGCCCCCGTGCGGGAAGCCGCCGCCGGGGTCCTCCTCGGGGCCGCCGGGAGCCTGGACCACGCCGTCGAGGGTGATGAAGGTGGTGAAGGTGAGCTGCATGGCCCGAGCCTTCCGCAGTGCCGCCCGCGCGCGGTCGTGCCGCGCCGGTCCCGGGCCCGGGTTCCCGGCTGCCGGAGGCGTCCCAGGTGACCGACGCGGAGCCGTCGGCCGACGGAGGCTGCGCGGACCGACCTCCCTGGGGCTCAGCCCCGGGCAGGGGAGGACAAACGACGCGAGACACCCCGGTGCTGTCGGGTCGGGGTGCCTCGCGTCGGCGGGCGGGTGTCGTGCCGCCCTGCTCAGGGGGAACCGGGAGGCAACCGCCCCCGGTTCAGGGGGAATCGGGGGCCGGGCCCCCGATTCCGGGGATCAGCCGCCCAGTTCCTGGTGGCGGGCGATCAGACGGGACGCGCCTTCGGGCGTCAGCGAGCCGAAGAGGCGCAGGCGGGAGATGCCGCCGTCGGGGAAGATGTCGATCCGGACGTGCGTGCCGACGGCCGGCGCGTCCAGCAGGAAGCGGTGGTTCGTGTCGGGCTGCAGCCGCGTACGGGGCAGCACCTCCACCCACTCCCCCGACTCCCCGTCGCGGATGGAGAGCGCCGCCCAGCCCGCCGAGTTGCCCTTCAGGTACGCCGTGTCGATCTCGACCGCGCGCACCTCGGACTGGGCCGCGAGCCGGTAGCGGATCCAGTCGTTGCCCTTGTCCCGGCGGCGCCGGGTCTCCCAGCCGTCATCCATCTTGCGGGAGCGGCCCGGCTGGATGGTGTTCGTGGCGGGCGAGTAGAAGCGGTCGGACGCGTCCTCGACCTGGCCGCCGTTCTCCAGCGCCGCGAGGTCGAGCGTGCCGAGCGCGGCCACCCAGCGCGGGTCGGGCGCGACCTCGCCGTAGACGCGCAGCCGGGCCACACCGCCGTCGGGGTGCTGGTTGAGCCGCAGGTGGGTGAAGCGCTGCTCCACGTCCACCGCGAAGCCGTTGGCCGCGTGGCCGCCAACTGCCGTACGGGGTACGAGCGTTGTCCACTTCACGTCCGGGGCGAGCAGCTCCTCGGGCGACGGGGAGCCGGGCACGGAGGCGGCCTCGACGGAGACGGCCTGCGGGTAGTTGCCGCGGAAGTGGGCGGTGTCGACGACGATGCCGCGCACCACGCCGGGCGCGCCCAGGCGGATCAGCGCCCAGTCGTGGTCCTCGTCGGTGGGGTGCGGCCGGCTGGCCGAGACGCCGCGGCGGCGCCGGGTCTCCCAGCCGTCCATGATCTTGCCCTTGTGCCCGAAGTGCTCCGGGTCGAACTCGGCGGCCTCGGGCTTGAGCAGGTTCTCGCGCTCGGCGAAGAACTCGTCGTTCGCGGCGATCACGCCCGCGCCGAGGCGCCGGTCGGCGAGGTCGACGTACTGGGTGAAGGAGAAGTCCGCGCTGCGGTAGTCCGCGTACGGGTCGCCGCCGCCGTAGGGGCTGGCGTCACCGGTGAAGGAGGGAAGGGTGCTCACGGTGTCAGTTGTTCCTTTCGAGCAGGCGGCCGGTGGGCTCGGCGATGACGCCGTGGTGCTGGATGCGCTCACCGCGCAGCCACGTCGACTTGACGACGCCGTGCAGTGTCTTGCCCGCGTAGGCGGTGACGCGGTTGCGGTGCTGGAGTTCGGCCGGGTCCACGGTGAAGGTCTCGTCCGGGGCGAGCACCGCGAAGTCGGCGTCTCGCCCGGCCTCGATGGCGCCCTTCTGGGTCAGCCCGACGAGGTTCGCGGTCGCGCTCGACATCCAGCGGACCACGTCCTCCAGGCCGTACCCGCGCTTGCGGGCCTCGGTCCAGATCGCGGGGAGGCTGAGCTGGAGGCCCGAGATGCCGCCCCAGGCCGTGGCGAAGTCGTCGGTCTTCAGGTCGGCGGTGGACGGCGAGTGGTCGGTGACGATGCAGTCGATGGTGCCGTCGGCCAGCGCGTCCCACAGCAGGTCGCGGTTGGCGTCCTCGCGGATCGGCGGGCAGCACTTGAACTCACTTGCCCCGTCCGGGACTTCCTCGGCGGTCAGGGTGAGGTAGTGCGGGCAGGTCTCGACCGTGAGCCGGACGCCCTCGCGCTTGGCGGCGGCGATCAGCGGCAGCGCGTCGGACGACGACAGGTGCAGCACGTGCACCCGGGCGCCGATCCGCTTGGCCGCGGCGATCAGGCCCTCGATCGCGGTGTTCTCCGAGACGCGCGGCCGGGACGCCAGGTAGTCGGCGTACTTGGGTCCGGTCAGGTGCGGGGCGGCATCCAGCTCGTGCGGGTCCTCGGCGTGGATGATCATCAGGCCGTCGAACCCGGCGATCTCGGCGAGCGACTGCGCGAGCTGCTCCTGGTTCAGCTCGGGGAACTCCTCGACGCCGGACGGCGACAGGAACGCCTTGAAGCCGAAGACCCCGGCCTCGTGCAGCGGCTTCAGGTCCTTGACGTTGTCGGGCAGCGCGCCGCCCCAGAAGCCGGTGTCGATGTGCGCCTTGCTCGCCGCGACCTCCTGCTTGACCCGCAGGTTCTCGACCGTGGTGGTCGGCGGCAGCGAGTTGAGCGGCATGTCGACGATGGTGGTGATGCCCCCGGCGGCCGCCGCGCGGGTGGCCGTCCAGAAGCCCTCCCACTCGGTGCGGCCCGGGTCGTTCACATGGACGTGGGTGTCGACGATGCCGGGCAGCAGCACGTCGTCACCGAAGTCCTCCAGGCGCGCGCCGGCCGGGACCTCGGCCTCGTACGGCAGTACGTCCGCGATCTTCCCGTCGGCGACGGCGACCGTCGCCGGACGCGTCCCCTCGGGGGTGATGACGCGCGTCGAGCGCAGTACCAGGTTGACGTCGGACACCCGAGCCCTCACTTCCCAGACTTCCCAGCGGAATCTTTCCGTGCTCCGGAACTTTTCCGTACACCGGAATTCAACGATCTGTTGAAGGAGTTTGCGCGCTGCCGGACGAAGCCGTCAAGGGTGGCCGAGGCGTGACGGCCGACACGGACGCGAGTCTTGGAGGTTTCCACAGAATGGAATTAGAATTTCGCCAAGCAGAATGTAGTTATCACCACGGGGCGCTGCCGACGAACGGACAAACCGCCTCTGACCGGCAGGGACACCTGACCTGTCCAGGGTAGGACGGACAACCGCCCGATAGGCTGCTCCTTCGCCTGCCAGTACCGAAAGGAACGCGCCGTGCCGACGTCAAGCGCCAGCACCACCGACGCCTCCAAGCCCTCCGCCGCCAGCGGAGGAGTCCAGTCTCTTGAGCGCGCCTTCGATCTCCTCGAGCGGATGGCCGACGCCGGGGGCGAGGTCGGGCTCAGCGAGCTCTCCGCGAGCAGCGGCCTTCCCCTTCCGACCATTCACCGGCTGATGCGCACGCTCGTGGCCTGCGGTTACGTGCGCCAGCAGGCGAACCGGCGCTATGCGCTCGGCCCGCGCCTGATCCGGCTCGGCGAATCGGCGTCCCGGCTCCTCGGCACCTGGGCGCGGCCGTATCTGACCCGCCTCGTCGAGGAGACCGGCGAGACGGCGAACATGGCACTGCTCGACGGCGACGAGATCGTGTACGTGGCGCAGGTGCCGTCCAAGCACTCCATGCGGATGTTCACCGAGGTCGGCCGGCGCGTGCTTCCGCACTCCACGGGCGTGGGCAAGGCGCTGCTCGCGCACACCCCGCCGGAGGAGGTGCGCGCGCTCCTCGCCCGTACCGGCATGCCGGCCGCGACGGAGAAGACGATCACCACGGCGGACGGTTTCCTCGACGCCCTGGAGCAGGTGCGGCGCGCCGGGTACGCGGTCGACGACAACGAGCAGGAAATAGGAGTGCGCTGCCTCGCGGTGTCGGTGCCCAACTCCCCCACCGCCGCGGCCATTTCGATCTCCGGACCGGCCGGCCGGGTCACCGAGTCGGCCACCGACCGGATCGTCCCGATCCTCCAGGGCATCGCCCAGGAACTCTCGACGGCGCTGGCCAACACGGCCGCCCAGGCCTGAGCCGGTCCCTCGGTCCGGACGCGCGGAACCCCGGCGGTGGCACACCGCCGGGGTTCCGCGCGTCCGGGCCCGGGCACCGGCCCCAGCCCGGCCGCTGTCAGCTCACGACCGCGTGCGCCGCGCTCAGGCGCCCGTCGGCCATCGTCACCACCGCGTCCATCCGCTCCAGGTGCGCGCGGTCGTGGGTGACCAGGACGGTGGCGGTGCCGCGCTCGCGGGTGAGGGTGAGCAGGAGGTCGAGCACGGCGGCGCCCCGCTCGTGGTCCAGGGCGCTGGTGGGCTCGTCGACGAGGAGCACCACGGGTTCGTTCATCAGGGCGCGGGCGATGTTGATCCGCTGGCGCTGACCGCCCGAAAGCTGGTGCGGGCGGCGGCCGGCCTGGTCGGCGAGGCCGACGGCGGCCAGCAGTTCCAGGGCGCGCTCCCGCGCCTCGCGCGGCTTCCGGCCGGCCAGGTGGGCCATCACCTGGAGCTGTTCGGCGGCCGTGAGCGCGGGCAGCAGGTTGGGCTGCTGGAAGACGATGCCGATGGAGTCTCGGCGCAGCCTGGCCTTCTGGGCCGGGCCGAGTCCGGCGGTGTCGGTCCCGGCCACCACGACGCGTCCGGCGTCCGGGGTCACCAGGGTCGCGGCGACCGCGAGCAGGCTGGACTTGCCGGAGCCGGACGGCCCGACGCACGCCGTCACGGTCCCGGCGTCGACCCCGAGGGACACCGCGTCCAGGGCGGTGAGGCGGCCCTCGCCGTCGGGATAGGTCAGGGTGACGTCGTCGAGGAGCAGGGCCGGGTCCGAGGCTCCGGCCCGCTCCGGCGCCGGTTCGTGGTTCGAGGCCTTGGCCGGGCCCTCGGGGCGGGCCGGGTCCGGGATCGGCCCCGGGGTCGGGATCGGGTTCGTACGAGGGGTCATCGGGCACTCCCGAGCGCGGTCAGCGGGTCGACGGCGGTGATGCGCCGGATGGACAGGGCGGCGCCGATCACGCCGAGGACGATCAGGACCGCGGCGGGCCCGAGCGTGGTGGCCGGGTCGAGCACGAAGGGCACCGCGCCGCCGACCAGCGCTCCGGCGAGGGCTGCCAGCCCGGTGCCGAGGAGGGTGCCGGTCGTCAGCATCACGACCGCCTGGCCGAGCGCGTCCTTGAGGAGGTAGGGCGTCGAGGCGCCGAGCGCCTTCAGCACCGCGATGTCACCGCTGCGCTGAATCGTCCACACCGTGAAGAACGCGCCGACGACCAGCGCCGAGATCACGAACAGGAAGCCCCGCATCAGCTGGAGCGAGCCGTTCTCGGCCTGGTAGGAGGGCAGCGCCGCGAGGGCGTCGGAGAGCGTCAGGCTCCGGGTGCCGAACCGCTGGTCGAGGGCGGCCGGGTCCGCGCCGCCGGCGAGGGTGAGCGCGACGACGGTGGCGGGCGCGTCCTCGGCGAGCGCGGTCCACACGACCGGGGTGTGGCTGTAGGAGTCCGTCCCCGCCACCGCCGACACCGTCAGCGGGCGGCCGCCGAGCGTCACGGTGTCGCCCGCCCCGGCGCCGAGGTCGTCGGCCGCACCCCGGGACAGCACGACGGTGGTGGCGGTGACCGCGGCCGGGGCCAGCTCCGAGCCGGGCGGGACCGCGAAGGAGGACACCGCGGCGGTGCGCCCGCCCGCCTCGGCGTTCAGCGTGGAGATGCCGAGCGGCTGGGCCTCGCGCACCCCCGGAGCCTGCCGCCACTGGTGCCAAGTCCCGCTTGGCACAACGGAGTTGGTGAAGGAAGCGGACTGCCCCGAGGGCGGCGCGGCGAAGGCCAGCCGGTCGGCTGGCAGGGCGCTGACGGCCGAGGTGTTGTCCCGGGCAAGCCCGGCGGTGAGCCCGGAAAGCAGCCCCACCAGCAGGGTGATGAGCACCACCACCGTACCCATCAGCGCGAACCGGCCCTTGGCGAACCGGAGGTCTCTCCATGCGACGAACATGGGCTCAAGCCTGGTCGCCGGGGCCCTTCGCCACATCGCGCCGGAGCATGCTCCCCGGTATCGAAAGATGCATCCGCACATCAAACTTTCGGTTGACCGGGCCCGCCCGCCTCCCCCGTACGCTGGATGTCCTATGGATTCCGCACGCCCCCACACCCCCGTCGCGTACCTGCTGCGCCTGTGTCTGCACGCCCTGCTCTGCGGGCTGCTCGCGCTGGCCGCGGTGCGGGCCGTCGGCGACCGCGCGCCGCACGCGGGGGCCGTCATCGGCGCGGTCGTCGCCATGGCCGCGGTGTACGCGGCGGGGGTGGCGCTTCCCTCGGTGCGGCCGCGTACCGCGGCGGCGGCGGTGTGGCTCGGGGCGCTCGGCGCTGCGTGGCTCGCACTGCTCGTGGTCTCCCCCGACGCGCTGTGGGCGGCCTTCCCGCTCTACTTCCTGCTGCTCCACCTGCTGACGCTGCGCTGGGCCCTGCCCGCGGTCCTGGTCACGGCGGGCGCGGCCATCGCGAGCTTCCTGCTGCACGGGCAGCAGATCACCCCGGGCGCCTTCATCGGCCCGCTGCTCGGGGCCGCGGTCGCCGTGGCGACCGTGCTCGGCTACGACGCGCTGTACCGGGAGAGCGAGCGGCGCCGCGAGCTCATCGACGAGCTGGTGGCGACCCGGGCCGAACTCGCGGAGGCCGAGCGCACGGCGGGCACCCTGGCCGAGCGCGAGCGCCTGGCCCGCGAGATCCACGACACGCTCGCCCAAGGCCTGTCCTCGATCCAGTTGCTGCTTCGCGCCGCCGAGCGCGCGCTGCCCGCCGGTGTCCCGGCCCGCGAGCACGTCGAGCAGGCCCGCCGCGCGGCCCAGGACAACCTGGCCGAGGCCCGGCGCTTCGTGAAGGCGCTGACCCCGCCGGACCTGGAGCAGGGCTCGCTGTCCGGCGCCCTGGAGCGGCTGTGCGCGGCGGCGCCGGGTCCCGCCGTGCAGTTCGGCGTGAGCGGCACCCCGGTCGAGCTGCCGACGCCGTACGAGGTGGCGCTGCTGCGCGTCGCGCAGTCGGCGCTCGCCAACACCGTGCAGCACGCGGCGGCCGGCCGGGCCGAGATCACCCTCAGCTTCATGGACACCTCGGTCGCCCTGGACGTCGTCGACGACGGGTGCGGCTTCGACCCGGTGCGGCGGCGGCCGAGGGAGACCAGCGGCTTCGGCCTGCCCGCGATGCGCTCGCGCGCCCAGTCGCTCGGCGGCACGCTGAGCGTGGAGTCCGCGCCTGGCCAGGGCACGGCCGTCGCGATCACGCTGCCGCTGCCCGTGGCGGGCGTCCGATGAGCGCGGCGCCGATCCGGCTGCTGCTCGCCGACGACCACCCCATCGTGCGGGCCGGGCTGCGTGCGGTCCTCGACACCGAGCCGGACTTCGCGGTGACCGGGGAGGCCGCCACCGCCGAGCGCGCGGTGGAGCTGGCCTCCTCCGACGCCTTCGACGTGGTCCTGATGGACCTCCAGTTCGGTGCGGGGATGCACGGCGCCGAGGCGACCGCCGCGATCACGGCCCGGCCCGGCGCCCCGCGCGTCCTGGTCCTCACCACGTACGACACGGACGCGGACATCCTGGCGGCGGTGGAGGCGGGCGCGTCGGGCTATCTGCTCAAGGACGCCCCGCCCGAGGAGCTGGCGGCGGCGGTCCGCACCGCGGCCTCGGGCCAGTCGGCGCTCGCCCCGGCCGTGGCGCACCGGCTCATGGACCGGATGCGGACGCCCGCGGAGGCGCTGACCCGGCGCGAGCTCGAAGTGCTCCAGCTCGTCGGCGACGGACTCTCCAACCAGCAGATCAGCAAGCAGCTGTTTTTGAGCCAGGCGACTGTCAAGTCCCATCTGGTGCACATCTACGCCAAGTTGGGGGTGGATTCGCGCACTTCGGCGGTCGCCGCCGCGAGCGCGCGCCGTCTGATCCGCCAGCCGGGCTGAATGCTCCCGGCGCACCCGATCCCCGCTCGCAAAGGCGGGCCGAGAGGGCCCGGAGTCCGTCATGCTGCTGGCATGTCCCAGGCATGAACCGGACACTGTGGAGGCCCTCATGCCCCAGACCTGCCGCCAGTACTGGTGGAACCTTCAAGGGCGGTGCAGGCTCAACTTCAACTGGGCCGCCATCAACCACGATTCGACCGTCGTGGTGACGGCGTCCGAATACAGCGTGAACGGCAACGACCCGCGCCACAGCCCGCGCTTCGTCGGCGCCGCGACCATCACCGTCGAGAACATCAGCCCGCACGCGCCGCCCTACGACCCCAACCACGGCGTCACCTTCGTCGTCAACGTCGACTGGGGCGCGCCCCTGCACATCGTCACCGACATCACGGTCCTGGACGGGCCACCGGTCGACATCGAGTACCAGAACGGCTGAGGGGGCCCGATGCCACGCACCGTGCGCCAGTACTGGCACGGCCTGAGCGGCCGTACCGTGCTGAACTTCAACTGGAACGAGATCGACCACGACTCGACGGTCTGGGTCACCGTGTCCGAGTACTCGGTGAACGCGGCCGACGTCAAGCACAGCCCGCGCTTCGTGGGCGACGCCAACGTCCGCGTCGGCAACATCAGTCCGCACTCGCCGCCGTACGACCCCAACCACGGCGTCACCTTCGTCGTGAACGTCGACTGGGGCGCGCCCCTGAACATCGTCACCGACATCACGGTCCTGGACGGCAAACCGGACTACCGGCTCTGGGACTACCAGCGGCTCGCCTTCAACATGCAGGCGCAGACCCAGAGCAACTGGTGCTGGGCGGCGGTCGCGACCAGCATCGCGCTCTACTACAACGCGGCGAGCACCTGGACGCAGTGCACCGTCGCCAACTCCCAGACCGGTCAGACCAATTGCTGCACTCCGGCCGGCGCGTCCGGCACGGCCTGCAACAGCCAGCAGCCGCTGGACAACCCGCTGCGCATCGTCGGCCATCTGAACCGGATGGTGGGCAACCGGGTCGACTTCGCGGAGGTGGAGAGCGAGGTCAAGGCGGGGCGGCCGCTGTGCATCCGGATCGGCTGGGCGGCCGGGGGCGGGCACTTCTGCACCGCCATCGGCGTCGACGCCCCGGCCGACCAGGCGATCGTCGCCGTGGACGACCCGATCTACGGCAAGTCGGACCAGGTGTACAACACCCTCGCCACCAGCTACCAGGGCAGCGGAACCTGGACGCACAGCTACTACACGAGGGCGTGAGGACCGATCATGACACTCCAGTCACCACAGCCCCCGGACGAGTCCCGCGAGGCGGCCGAGGCCGGTCTCCAACTCCTCGCGGGCCTGGGCCGGGTGCGTACGGCGACCCTGCTCCCGGCCGCCCCCGAGGACCTGCGCCTCGTGGACCCGGTGCAGATGTACACGGTCGCCTCCACGGGTGCGCTGACCGACGCCCGGCCGGTCTCCTGGCGCTATCTGGTCCGGCACGGCGACGAACCGGTGGCGCTCGCCGAGACGGTACGGGACGCGTCCGGCGCCCATGTCTTCGGCCAGCTCAACTACGGCCCGTTCGTGGCCGGTACGGCGGCGGCGCTCGCGGCCGCGGGCGACGCCGGGGGCGAGCGGCCCGGGGACGCCGAGGTGCGGCTGCTGCACGTTCCGGCCGTGCACCTGATTGCGGTGTGGCTGCACGCCGACTCCGCCGACACCCTCGTCCCGGCGGCGCCGGCGCCCTCGGGCATCGAGGCGGGGCGCCCCTATCCGGCGGCCCAACTCCTGTCCCTGGTGGCCGAGTTCACGCCACCGGCCCTGACGGCCGACGACGACCGGGGCGGCGGCTAGCGGCGCCCGAGCAGATGGGGCCGTCCCTGGTACGGCCCAGCCCCCGGGGCCGAAGATGCCTGCGCGGGCCGGCACCGAGGCCCTTGGGGGTGCGGGGCTGCGACCTGTGCGGCTCCGCCGCGCGGGCGCGCCCCAAGGGACGTCGGGTCACCTACAGGGGCGCGGGGAACTGCGCGAGCAACCACCCACGGCTCGACGCCCGCAGTTCCGCAGCCACCCACCTCTCCCCCGGCGGGTTCAGGGAAGGGGCGGGGTGGGGTCGAACCGGGGCCCGGGGCGGAGCCCCGGCGTGCGGCGGGCCAGCCAGGCCCCGACCCCCCGTACCCAGGAGAGCGAAATCCCCCGCGGCCGCTCCTCGCACCGCCGCTGCATCTCCCGCTCGAACCGGTCCGTGACCACCACATCGCCGGCCACCACGTCGAGTCCCATGACTACCCACCTCTCTGGGCCACCGGGCCACTGCGCCATGCCAATGCGCTTCCAACACCGAGTCTGTACGCTGATTGGCCTGGACGGCAGGGCCAATTCGCGGAGGTTGGTATGGCAGAGATGCGGGTGGTCCGGTCCGTGGACACCGTGAGCGGTACCGCGCGGACGCTCGGCAGCCGACAGCTCGCCGGGCAGATCACCGCCCTGACGGGCCCCCACCCCGGCTACCGGGCGCTCGCCCAGGGCGTGCGCACCCTGCTGCTCGACGGCCGCATCCCGCTGCACACGCGGCTGCCCGCCGAGCGCGAGCTGGCCACCGCCCTTGAGGTCAGCCGGGCCACCATCACCGCCGCCTACGACCTGCTCCGGGAGGGCGGCTATGCGCTGAGCCGGCGCGGCGCGGGCACCTGGACGGGGCTTCCCGAAGGCGCGGCCCCGGCCAATGTGGCCCGCTACCAGGCGCCGGACGGGGTCATCGACCTGGCGATGGCCGCGCCGAGCGCCCCGGCCGCGGAACTGGCGGCCGCGTTCGAGCTGGCCGGGCCCGAACTGGCCTGCCACGCCGCCACCAACGGCTACCACCCGCTGGGCCTGCCCGAGCTGCGGGCCGCCGTGGCCGAGCGCTACACGCGTCGCGGTCTGCCCACCCTGCCCGAGCAGATCCTGATCACCACCGGCGCCCAGTCCGCGGTGTCCCTGGTGGTGAACCTCCTGGGCCGCCCCGGCGACCGGGCCGTCGTCGAGAGCCCGTCCTACCCCAACGCCCTGGACGCGGTACGGCACGCCGGGCTGCGGATCACACCGGTGCCGGTGACCGAGGACGGCTGGGACATCGACCTCCTGGAGTGCACCCTGCGCCAGACCGCACCCCGCCTCGCCTACCTCATCCCCGACTTCCAGAACCCCACCGGCGCCCTGATGGGCACCGAGCAGCGCACACGGCTCCTGCGCGCGGCCCGGGCCACCGGCACCTGGCTGCTCATCGACGAGACCATGGCCGAGATGTCACTGGAGGGACCGGCCCCGGCGCCCTTCGTGTCCCTGGCCCACCAGGGCGAGGCCGAACAGATCGTCACGGTGGGCTCGCTCAGCAAGACCCACTGGGGCGGGCTGCGGATCGGCTGGGTCCGGGCGGGCTCCCGGCTCGTCAACGAGCTCGCCGCCCTGCGCATCCACGTGGACCTGGCGCCCTCACTCGTCGACCAGGTCCTCGCCAAGACGCTGCTCCCCGGCATGGACGACGTGCTGCGCACCCGCCTTCCGCTCCTGCGCGAGCGGCGCGATGCGCTCGCCGACTCGCTGGGCCGCCATCTGCCCGAGTGGCGCTGGCGGACGCCGGTCGGCGGGCTCAGCCTGTGGGTCGACCTCGGCCGCCCGATCGCGGGCGCGCTGGCCCAGGCGGCGCTCGCCCACGGGGTGAACCTGCAACCGGGATCCCGTTTCGCCGCGGACGCCGGCACCCACGAACACCGCCTGCGGCTCCCGTTCGTACACGAGCCCCAACGTTCGGAGGAGGCGGTCCGCCGCCTCGCCGCGACCCTGGATGCCGGCCTGCCCGCCGTCACGGGCGGCCAGAACCGCCCGCATTGGGTGGCATGAACTTGTGTGCTACCGAAGGGCGTTCAGGCGTTACTTGATGTGACGGTGCCTCACCTATGGCTGCCCCACGAGCAGTTGACCGCCCCGCCGTTCAGCGGCGGCCCGGCGGCCCGCCGAACAGCTCGACCGCCTTCCGTACGTCCGTCACCGCGGCCGCCAGGGCGCTGACCGAGCCGATCGAGCCCGCGATCAGCAGCAGCGAGCGACGCAGCCGCGGCACCTCGGGTACGCCGCTGACGGCCATCGCGGCCAGCGCCGCCAGCTCGTCCTCGGCGACGGCCCGGTCGGGAAACTCCGCCGGATGACCGGCCAGCTCGCGGCGCAGCCGCGACACGGCCGCTCGCAGCTCACTCACTCTGGGGTCCTCACCACTGCCGGTCACGGCCCTCTGCCCCACGCCTCGCAACAAGAGTCCTCCCCCACGCACGTCCTCGTGCAGGTGTTCTGAAACCGTGCAGTGAAGGTCAACTGCCGGGATTCGCGGGCAAGTTAACGCCATACGGTGTGTCGTGCGCCACTCCGGGGACGGAATTCGCAGGAAGCCCGGGGTATATCTGGGGCCATGACGCAACCGACGACAAATGCGGCACGGGCCACCGGACTGCTGCTGGCCGCGGGCGGCGGCCGGCGCCTCGGCGGCCGCCCGAAGGCCCTGCTCCCGCACCGCGGCCGCCCGCTCTTGGAGAACGCGGTCCGGGTCCTGCGCGAGGGCGGCTGCGGCACGGTGTACGTGGTGCTGGGCGCCGCCGCCGAGGAGGTGCGGGCCCGCGCGGACCTGGCGGGCTGCGTGCTGATCGACAACCCGGACTGGTCCGAGGGCATGGGCTCCTCGCTGCGGGCAGGGCTGGAGGCGCTGGGCAAGGCGGCGACGGAGGGCGGCCGGGACGGCGGGGCGCGGGCCGCGCTGGTCTCGCTCGTCGATCAGCCCGGCATCGGCGCCGAGGCGGTGGCCCGGGTGCTCGCCGCCCACCGTTCGGGCGATTCCCTGGCGGCGGCCTCGTACGACGGAAAGCGGGGCCATCCGGTGCTCTTCGGCGCGGAGCGCTGGGCGGACATCGCGGCGAGCGCGACCGGCGACCGGGGCGCCCGGGCCTATCTGAAGGCCCACGAGACGGAGATCGCGCTCGTCGAATGCGGGGACGTGGCCGAGCCGTACGACATCGACACGGAGGCGGATCTGCGCCGGCTCCAGTAGACCTGGAATGGACGCGAGAACACCGGGCAGCCGCCGAAAACACGGAGTGAACGGGGTGGCACCCAGCGCCATGGTCCCTCGACCCGGAGAATCTCGACATCAACAAACCATTGAACTTCCACCATGAGGAAACTAGTATCCACTGTTCAGAAGCGCCCGTCAGATCAACCGGCGCCCACAGTCGTACCTCGGAGCCCTGGCACTGAGTGCCATGCTTGGCGACCCGGCGGCCGTCAGGGCACCGCCCCGCGAAGGAGTGACAGCTCATGTCCGCACCAGCGCCGTCTCCGCTGGCCATCGTCGATGCCGAGCCCCTGCCCCGGCAGGACGAGGTACTCACCGACGCGGCCCTCGCCTTCGTGGCGGAGCTGCACCGGAACTTCACGGCGCGCCGTGACGAGCTCCTCACCCGCCGCCAGGACCGCCGCGCCGAGATCGCCCGCACCTCCACGCTGGACTTCCGCCCCGAGACCGCCGAGATCCGCGCGGGAAACTGGAAGGTCGCGCCGGCCCCGGCCGCGCTGAACGACCGCCGTGTGGAGATCACCGGTCCGACCGACCGCAAGATGACCATCAACGCCCTGAACTCGGGCGCGAAGGTCTGGCTCGCCGACTTCGAGGACGCCTCGGCTCCCACCTGGGAGAACGTCGTCCTTGGCCAGCTCAACCTGATCGACGCCTACGAGCGCCGCATCGACTTCACCGACCCCAGGTCGGGCAAGTCGTACGCACTGAAGGACGCCGACCAGCTCGCGACCGTCGTGATGCGGCCGCGCGGCTGGCACCTGGAGGAGCGCCACCTCCAGTTCGACGGCCGCCCGGTCCCGGGCGCGCTCGTCGACTTCGGTCTGTACTTCTTCCACAACGCGCAGCGCCTGATCGACCTCGGCAAGGGCCCGTACTTCTACCTCCCGAAGACGGAGTCGTACCTTGAGGCGCGCCTGTGGAACGACATCTTCGTCTTCGCGCAGGACTACGTCGGCATCCCGCAGGGGACCGTGCGCGCCACCGTCCTGATCGAGACGATCACGGCCGCGTACGAGATGGAAGAGATCCTCTTCGAGCTGAAGGACCACGCGGCCGGCCTGAACGCGGGCCGCTGGGACTACCTCTTCTCCATCGTGAAGAACTTCCGCGACGGCGGCGCCAAGTTCGTCCTGCCGGACCGCAACGCGGTCACGATGACGGCCCCCTTCATGCGCGCCTACACCGAACTCCTGGTGCGCACCTGCCACAAGCGCGGCGCCCACGCGATCGGCGGCATGGCCGCGTTCATCCCCTCGCGCCGTGACGCCGCGGTGAACAAGGTCGCCTTCGAGAAGGTCAAGGCGGACAAGGACCGCGAGGCGGGCGACGGCTTCGACGGCTCGTGGGTGGCCCACCCCGACCTGGTCCCGATCGCGATGGCCTCCTTCGACGCGGTGCTCGGCGACAAGCCGAACCAGAAGGACCGGCTGCGCGAGGACGTCTCGGTGGCGCCCGGCGACCTGATCGCCATCGACTCCCTCGACGCCAAGCCCACGTACGACGGCCTGGTCTCCGCCGTGCAGGTCGGCACCCGCTACATCGAGGCGTGGCTGCGCGGCCTCGGCGCGGTCGCCATCTTCAACCTCATGGAGGACGCGGCCACCGCCGAGATCTCGCGCTCGCAGATCTGGCAGTGGATCAACGCGGGTGTGGTCTTCGAGAACGGCGAGAAGGCCACGGCCGACCTCGCCCGCAAGGTCGCGGCCGAGGAACTCGCCGCGATCCGCGCGGAGATCGGCGAGGAGGCCTTCGCGGCCGGCAAGTGGCAGCAGGCCCACGACCTCCTCCTGAAGGTCTCCCTCGACGCCGACTACGCCGACTTCCTGACCCTCCCGGCGTACGACCAACTGGTGGGCTGACCCCACGAGTTACGCCTTCGGCTCCGCCCCCGGTACCGCACAGCACCGGGGGCGGAGCCGTTTCACGTGAGGGCCGCGCCCGCGGCCACGAAGGCGCAGATCAGCACGAACAGGATCGCGAGCAGCGGCGCCACGAAGCGGAGGTACTTGTTGTAGCCGACCTTCGCCAGGGCCACCCCGCCGATGGTGACGGCGGTGGTCGGCACCCACAGGTTCATCCAGCCGCTGGCCGCCTGCCAGGCGGTGACCACCACCGCCCGCGAGACGCCCGCGAAGTCCGCCAGCGGGGCCAGGATCGGCATCGCGAGGGTGGCGTGCCCCGAGGTCGAGGGGATCAGGAAGGCCAGCGGCAGGTTCACCACGAAGACGAGCACGGCGAACAGGGCGGACGGGGCGCCGCGCACCACGCCCTCGATGGAATGCAGCACCGTGTCCGTGATCTGCGAGTTGTTCATGATGACGGTCACGCCCCGGGCCAGCACGATGACGAGGGCCGGCGAGATGAAGTCCGCCGCGCCCTGGATGATCGTCGAGCTCAGTGCGGCCTCGCCGAGCCGGGCCGCGACGCCCACCAGGACCGCGGCCACCAGGAAGAGCGCGGCCAACTGCGGGAAGGACCAGCCCAGTTCCCAGCCGTACGGGGTGGCGTCCGCCTTGCCCGTCAGGGCGCTGGACCACGGCACCACCGAGAAGATCATGAAGGCGAAGACGAGGACGAGGAGGGTGAGGACGAGTCTGTGCGTGCCGGTCAGCTCCGGGGGGCCCTCCGGGCCGGGCGACGACCCCGGCGACCGGTTCACCTCGCCGGGTCCCCGGGCCCCGCCCGCCGGCTCCGTCCGGGCGTGGTCCCGGTCACCCGGCAGGAAGCCCGACAGGGACTTCGACGGGTCCCGTTGTACGCGCCGCCCGTAACGGACCACGTACAGGATCGACACCGCCGTCAGGACCAGCCACATCACGAAGCGCAGCACGATGCCGTCGCCCAGGGAGATGTCGGCCGCGGACGAGGCGACGCCCGTCGCGAAGGGGTTGACGGTCGAACACAGCACACCGATGCCCGCGCCCACGATGATCGTGCCGGTCGCGACGAGCCGGTCGTAGCCGAGCGCCAGCATCAACGGCACGATCAGTCCGTAGAAGCCGAGGGTCTCCTCGGCGAAGCCCTCCACCGTGCCGAGCACGGAGAACACCGTCATCACGCCGGCGATCAGCAGCGCGCCGCGCTCGCGCAACCGGTGGGCCAGCAGGCCGATGCCCCGGTCGAGCGCGCCGGTCGCGAAGACCACGGTGATGAACGCGCCGATGGCGAGCACGAAGAGGAACACCCCGGCGCTGCCGTACAGTTCGCCGGCCAGCGACGGGCCGACCTGGCCCGTCTTGGCGTCCTGGATGCCGTACAGACCGTTCACCGGGGAGAGGAAGAGGTCGTTCAGGCGGTCCACGAAGCTCCGGCCGCTGTCGACCCGGTGGTACGTGCCCTCGACGGGCGCCCCCTCGGCGTTGCGGTCGTACGTGCCGGAGGGGATGACGAACGCCAGGATCCACACGGCCACGGTGACGATCGCCAGGATCGTCAGGGCGCTGGGAAACCGCAGCCCCGCACTCTTCGACGGTTCCGGCTCCTCCAACGGCGGTTCCGGGGGCGGGACTTGGGGCGACGCCCCCGCTCCGGCGGCCCCGGCGGAACCGCCCGCGTCCGGCCCCGGCCCGGGCGTGGGACCGCCCGCGTCCGGCCCCGGCCCGGGCGGCGCTGTCACGACCCGCTCCCGAAAGCCGCCGCGTACTCCCGCAGGAAGGCGGCCTCCGCGATGACCGCGCCGCGCAGTTCGGAGAAGAGGACGCGTTCGTTCGGGGCGTGCAGCGCGCACAGGCTGTCCTGCGCGCCGAAGAGCAGCACCTCGGCCCCCGGCACCGCCTTGGCGAGCCCGTTGACCAGCGGGATCGAGCCGCCGCTCGCCGCGAAGGCGGGCTCCGCGCCCCAGCCCTCGCGCAGCGCGGTGAGGGCCGCGCGATAGGCCGGGCCACCGGTCGCCGGCTCGAACCCGGGGCCGGTGTCGCCCGCCGTGACGGTCAGCTCGATTCCGAACGGCCGCAGTGCCTCCAGATGGGCGATGAGCCTGCCCTGCGCCTCCTTCGGCTCCTGCTCGGGGTGGAAGCGGAGGTTCAGTTTGGCGCGGGCGTACGGCACCACCGCCGAGGCCGCGTGGTCGACGCTCGGGGCGTCGATGCCGATCACCGTGATCGCGGGCCCGCTCCACAGCCGTTCGCCGAGGCTGCCGGTGCCGATCAGCGGCACCCCGTCGGACACCGCCGCGAGGTCGCGGAACTCCTCCTCCGTGTACGAGGTGCCGGACCACGCCTCGCGGCGAAGGCCGGGCACGGCCACATCGCCATCGGCGTCGTGCAGGGTGGCGAGCGCGTGCAGCAGCACGAGCAGGGCGTCGGGGGCGGCCCCGCCGAACTCCCTGCTGTGCCGCGCCTCGGCCAGCGTGCGCACCTCGACGACCACTTCGCTCGCGCCGCGCAGGCCGGTGGTCAGGGTGGGTGAGCCTGGGCGGATGTTGCCCATGTCGGCGATGACCATCGCGTCGCAGGCGAACCGCTCGGGGTCGGTGGGCGGATAGTCGTCGAAGGCGCTGCCGTACTCCTCCTGGCCCTCGATCACGATCTTGATGCCGGTCGGCGGACGTCCGCCGTACGCGCGCAGCATGCCGACGTGGACAAGGATGTTGGACTTGTCGTCGGCGATGCCCCGGGCCCGAAGGCCGCCCTCGACCGGCGTCGGCTCGAACGGCGGCGACTGCCACAGCGACGCGTCGCCGGGCGGCTGGACGTCGTAGTGGCCGTAGAGCAGCACGGTGGGCGCGTGCGGGTGCGGCGGGGGGATCTCGGCGTAGACGACGGGCGCGGTGTCGGGCAGGTCGAGCCGCTCGACGTGCTCGACTCCGGCCTCCTTCAGCAGTTCCACCACCAGGTCGTACGCCTGGTGCACCGGTTCGGGAGGGAAGCCGGGGAAGGCGATCGAGGGGATGCGGGCCAGCCGTTCCAGGTCTGCCCGCAGCCCGTCCATCAGCGCATCGACCGTCGCTCGCAGGTCCTGGTCCGCGTCCATGGGACTCAATGCACCACGAGGTGGGCGGCCGCGCATCCGGTGCTCGGCCGGGTGCAGCACCCCCGGGCCGCCCCGGGACCGGACTCAGGGAACGGCCACGGTCGGCTGGGCCGAGAAGTCACCCCACTTGCCGTCCGGCAGCCTGGCCCGGATCTTCACGCTGTAGCGGGTGCCGGGCGGGTCGGTGACGGTGAACCTGTACGAGCCGAGGCCCTCGGGCGACGGGGTGCCGGGCACGATCGTGGTGGTCGGGGCGCCGTTGAGGAACAGCTGGTAGGCGCCGATGTCCCCGCCGGTCCGCGGGGGAACCCAGTGCAGGGTGATCTCCGTGGCGCTCCCCGACGCGGCCCGGGCGACGGACGCCCGCAGGCCGGCCGGCGCGGTGCTCGGGGGTGCGCCGGCTGCGGAGGCGGTGGTGACGTCGACGGCGACGCTGTCCGGCGAGGAGTTGTCGGCCGCGTCCCGGGCGCGCACGGTGAAGGTGTAGACCGTGCCGGGGCGAAGTCCGGTCACGTGGGCCGTGGTCAGGGCGCCGCCGACGCTGTGGATGCGGGCGCCCTCCTGGTAGACGTCGTACGCCGTCACGCCCACGTCGTCCGTGGCCCGGCCCCAGGTAAGGACGGCCGCGCCGGTGCCGTCCGCGCGGCCCGTGAGCCGGGCCGGGGCGCTCGGCGGACGTTTGTCGTCCGGGGTGGCGGCCGGGGTGGTGACCGAGGCGGGGGCGCTGGGGACCGACCGGTTCCCGGCGGCGTCCAGGGCCCGCACGGTGAAGCGGTACGGGGTCGAGGCGGTCAGCCCGTCGACGTCGATCATGCTGCGGTCGCCGGGGACCTCCTTGGCCGTCGTCCCGTCGCGCAGGATCTCGTAGCCGGTGACGGCCTTGTTGTCGGACGATGCCCGCCACATGACGTGGACCGAGGTGGCGCTGCTCGCCTGCGCGGTGACCGCGCCGGGCACGGTGGGGCTCGTACGGTCCTTGCCGCCGCCCGCGCCGCACGCGGTGAGCAGCAGGGGCAGCACGGCGACGAGGGCCACGACTCCCGCGGTCCGGCGGCCGGTCCGGCCCTCGGACCGGCCAAACGTTCGACCGCCGGCTCGGCGGCTTGCATCTCGGCGCACGGCTGGGCCCTCCGCCCGACGGAAAAGGTCCAGACCTGTATGACACGGTGACGCGAACACGGCAAGAGTGCGGGCCAAGATCGTGGCCCGCACCGGAGATCACCGGATGGGCAGGCCCTCCTCGCCCGGGATCGCCGAACCCCGGCGCCGCTCCCGATGAGTTCCGGGCCCGCGCGCGGTCTCCCCTGCATGAGCAGCCAACCGAATGCCCACGCGCCCCTGCCCGACCTCGGCCCCGCGGCGGCCGAGCTGAGCCGTCTGCTCGGTGGCGTCCGCGACGAGCACCTCGACGGCCCGACGCCCTGCCCCGAGTACGCGCTGCGGGAACTCCTCTCCCATGTGCTCGGCCTGAGCGTCGCCTTCCAGGACGCCGCGCACAAGAAGTCCGGTCCGACGACCGGCACTCCCCCGGGCACGGTGGCGCCGCCCGAGCTGCCCGCGGACTGGCGCACCGCGCTGCCCGGGAGCCTCGCCGCGATGGCCGCGGCCTGGCGGGAGCCGGCGGCCTGGGAGGGCATGGCGCAAGTGGGCGGCCTCACGCTCCCGGCCGCGGTCACGGGCCGCGTCGGCCTCGACGAACTGGTCGTCCACGGCTGGGACTTGGCGAGGTCCACGGGACAGGACTTCCGTGCGGCCCCGGACGACCTGGAGATCTCCTACGCCTTCCTCGCCCCGTCGAAGGACGACCCGGCCGCCCGCGGCACGGCCTTCGGCCCCGCCGTCGACGTCCCCGACGAGGCCCCGATGCTGGACCGCCTCATCGGCATGAGCGGCCGCGACCCGGGCTGGACCCCCCGTACCGTCCGCTGAGCTGACCGCCCCGCGACCTGTCAGTCCTCCCAGTGCGCGGGGCGTACCAGCGACGGCGGAATCCTGGTCGTCGCGTCGCCCTTCGCCGCGTTCAGCTGGGCCTGGGTCAGGAAGAACGCCTCGGTCAGATCGGCACCGGACAGGCGCGCGTCGCGGAAGTCGGCGCCGATCAGATCCGCCAGACGCAGATCCGCCCCGCGCAGATCGGCGGCGATGAGGAAGGCGCCCCGCAGGTTCGCCCCGCGCAGGTCCGCGCCCTTCAGGCGGGCGCCCATGAGGTCGGCGCCCCGGCGGTCCTTCTTCCTGCCGGGGAACTCGGCCCTGACCAACTCGCTCGCCCTCAGCAGCAGTTGGTTGACCTCCTCACGATGGCTCGGCACGTCGAGCACCGCCAGGGCCTCCGGGGCGAGCGCCGTCAGCGCCTCGGTCCGCGAAAGGGCCGCGCGCAGCTCCGCGTGGACGGGCCGCGCCTTCGGCAGGGCGAGCGCTTCGGTGACGTACCAGAGCAGTTCGTGGAGCTGGCGCATCACCGGAAAGACCTCGAACATCGCCGCGGCCGTCTCCGGAGCCGCCCGCCAGTCACGGCCCTGGAAGGTCCCTTGCGACACCTTCTGGCCGGCTCCGAAGCAGTCGTACACCGTGCAGCCCTGGAAGCCGCGGCCCCGCAGCTCGCGGTGGATGCCGCAGCGGAAGTCCTGCTGGAGGTTGGGGCAGGGCTTCCCGGCCGGCTTGTCGATCGCGAAGTCGGCGGACGCCGAGTAGGCGAGGGAGACACAGCACAGGCCGAAGCAACTGCCGCAGTCGGAGACGAGGGCGAGACGGGTCGCACCCGGAGACGGGACGGCTGCCTCGTGGTTCTGGGACAACGTGCGGGGCTCCTTCTGACGGGCGCGCCGGCCTGCGGTGACGGCGACCCGACAGTCTAGTCGCGCACCGGCGCCGAGCGTTCCGCGACGGCAGGACCCGGCGAGGACGCACCGCCCGACTCCCCAACTTCCTTGTGCCGCAGGGGTGTACGACCACTTCCCGGTAATGGTAGGAAAGTTTCCTAACAGAACACCGAGCGACGAACTTCCTCATGGAGGTCCACGTGCACACCCCCCACCGCAAGGCCACCGCACGTCGTACCAAGATCGCCGTCCGCGCCCTGCTGGGCACCGCACTCCTCGCGGTACCGGTCACGGCGTACGCCGCGGAGAACCCGGCCGCCCCCACGGCGGACAATGCGTCGGTGATCAACGCCGCCGCGACCGGGCTCGACGACCCGGCGAAGAAGGACATAGCCATGCAGCTCGTCTCCAGCGCGGAGAACTCCTCGCTGGACTGGAAGGCGCAGTACAAGTACATCGAGGACATCAAGGACGGCCGGGGCTACACCGCCGGCATCATCGGCTTCTGCTCCGGCACCGGTGACATGCTCGACCTGGTCAAGCTGTACACGGCCCGCAACCCGGGCAACGTCCTGGCGAAGTACATTCCGGCCCTGGAGGAGGTCGACGGGACGGACTCGCACAAGGGGCTCGATCCGAACTTCACCAAGGACTGGAAGACCGCGGCCTCGGAGACGGAGTTCAAGCAGGCCCAGAACGACGAGCGCGACCGGGTGTACTTCGACCCCGCGGTCGGCCGGGGCAAGTCGGACGGGCTCGGCACGCTCGGCCAGTTCATCTACTACGACGCCATCGTCATGCACGGCGACGGCAGCGACCCGACCAGCTTCAGCTCCATCCGCAAGCGTGCGCTCGCCAAGGCCAAGACCCCGGCCCAGGGCGGCAACGAGACGACGTACCTCAACGCCTTCCTGGACGCCCGGGTCTGGGCGATGAAGCAGGAGGAGGCGCACAGCGACACCAGCCGCGTCGACACCGAGCAGCGGGTGTTCCTGAAGAAGGGCAACCTCGACCTGAACACGCCGCTCGACTGGAAGGTGTACGGCGACCCGTACCACATCGGCTAGGCCCCATCCCCCAACTCCCCCCACAGGAAAGGCGGTCACGGCGGCGACAGGCCGCCGTGACCGCCCCTTGCGCATCGATGGCCGAAATCGGCCGAGTTGATGAAACTCGCTTTACGCAACCTTTGCGGCCCGTATTCTCTCCTTCACCAGATCATCACAAGAGCCACGATCGTCCGAGAGAGCCGCCGCATGCGCATATCAAGACCAGCCGTTCGCACTCTGCTCATCTCCGGTCTGCTCGGTGCGGTCGCCCTCACCACGGCCGGCTGCCAGGACGACGCCGCCAAGCCGGCCAAGCCCACGGCGAGCAGCCCGGCCGCCACCCCCACGCAGTCGGCCACGCCCTCCTCCTCGCCGTCGCCGGCCGGGAGCCGGAGCGCGAGTGCGACCCCGACCCCGACGCACAGCGCGACGCCCGCCGCACCGCCCGTCGCCGCCACCAAGGCGCCGGTCCCCAAGGCCCCGCCGAAGCCCAGGATGACGGCCCCGGTCCCGCCGCCCCCGATGAACGGCGGCGGCAACAAGGGCGGCGGCAGCAAGGCCGGTGGCGCCGTGTACTACAAGAACTGCACCGCCGCCCGGGCCGCCGGGGTCACCCCGCTGCACCGCGGCGACCCCGGCTACGACTCCCATCTGGACCGGGACGGCGACGGCGTCGCCTGTGAGCGCTGAGCCTCAGGCCGCGCGTTCCTGCCCGAGCCGCCAGGTCATCCAGTCCGCGCCGTCCGCGAACTGGGCGCTGGGGAAGGCGGTCGCACCGCTGCGCACGCGGTGCAGCCGCCCCTCCGCTTCGAGCAGCGCCAGATCGCGGTAGACGGTCATCCGGCTCACTCGCATTTCCCTGATCAGCTCGGCGATCGAGACATGGCCCCTGTACTCGACCCAGCGCGCGATCCGGGCACGACGGACGTCAGCGGTCAGCACGGCGAGCACCTGCGGCCGCGGCCGCCGAGCGCCATCCGGTTCCAGGTGTGGCGCCGGCCGCGGACCGCGACGGAGTAGGAGTAGAGCAGCTCCGGGTCGCACATGCCGGGGATGAAGGAGTCCCCGAAGTGGTGGGCGTCGACCCCTATCTCCTTTGCGGTGAGGGCGAGTTGGGGCACCACATGGGTGTGCGAGCCCTCCTGGCTGGTGCCGATCGCGCCCATCACCACGGCTCCCGCGTCCTGCACGGCCGCGACCGCCTCGGCGGCCAGCTCCTTGGTGACGCCGGGCATGGTGCCGGGCAGCGGCAGCACGACCCCGTCGGCGCCCGCCTCGACGAGCGAGGTGAGCCGGGCGGGGGTGACGCGCTCGGGGTGCCCGGCGTGGTGCATCTTGCCGCTCCACAGGGCGACCTCGTCCCCAAGTCCCTTGCGGAGCTCCTCCGTTACGCGTGCCAGCCCGTCGTAGGAGCCGCCGGTGCCGGGGTTCGCGGTCAGGCACAGCATGGCCGCGCCCAGGTCGACGAGGCGCTTGGCGTACTCGGGCCTGGCCCGCCGGATCTCCGGGACGTCACCGGGTTCGAGGTTGACGGCGACGGGGCGGCCGATGTGCGCCGCGAGGTCGCCGATCGAGGTGAAGGTGCCGAGGCCCGGCAACGTCAACCTGCGCCCGTCCCAGGCGCGTTCGATGAGGTTCAGGACGACGAGGTCGGCGCCGAAGGCCGCCACGAGCTCCATGTTGTGGACACCCCGGCCGTCCTCGCCCGGGATCAGCGCAGCGCGTTCGGCGAAGACCTCGGCGACCATCGTGCGGCCCTCGGCGGCCGCGACGGCGGCGGTGAGGCGCCGTCCGCGCAGCGCCGCGAGGTCTTCGCGGTCGAGGTCGAGGATGCGGGTGTTGGGCTCAACTGTCGTGTTCTGCATGGCTACTTGGCCTCGGCCTTCAGGAGTTCGGCAAGTTCTTCGTCGGATTCACGGCCCGGTGTCGGCAGGTTGAACCTGGTGATCGCGAAGCGGAAGACCACGTAGTAGAGGACCGCGAAGCAGAGGCCCACCAGGGCGAGCAGCCAGGGCTTCTGCGCGATGCCGAGGTTGAGGAAGAAGTCGATCGCGCCGGCCGAGAAGCCGAAGCCGTCCTTCATTCCGAGCGCCCAGGTCAGTGCCAGCGAGACGCCCGTGAGCACCGCGTGGATCGCGTAGAGGACCGGGGCGATGAACATGAAGCTGAACTCGATCGGCTCGGTGATGCCGGTGATGAAGGCGGTGAGCGCGAGGGAGAACATCATGCCGCCGACGACCTTGCGGCGCTCGGGGCGGGCGCAGTGGGTGATCGCGAGGCAGGCCGCCGGGAGGGCGAACATCATGATCGGGAAGAAGCCCGTCATGAACTGGCCGGCGGTCGGGTCGCCCGCGAGGAAGCGGGGGATGTCGCCGTGCGCGCCCCGGTAGTCGCCCGCCTGCCACCACGGGAAGGAGTTCAGGAGGTGGTGCATGCCGACCGGGATGAGACCGCGGTTGGCGATGCCGAAGATGCCGGCGCCGACGGCGCCCGAGCCGACCAGCCATTCGCCGAAGTGGTGGAGCCCGGCGCCGAGCACCGGCCAGATCAGGCCGAAGGCGATACCGATGAGCAGGCCCGCGAAGGACGACAGGATCGGCACGAGGCGACGGCCGCCGAAGAAGCCCGCCCAGTCCGGCAGTTTGGTCCGGTGGAACTTCTGGTAGAGCAGGGCGACCACGATGCCCATCACCACACCGCCGAGGACACCGGCGTCGACCGGCGCGTCGTTCATGACGATCCTGCCGTCCACCACGGCCGCGACCTTGGGCAGGGTGCTGTCGGTGAAGGTGGCGAGCACCTTCTGGAAGACCAGGTATCCGGCAACGGCGGCCAGGCCCGTCGAGCCGTCCGCCTTCTTCGCGAAGCCGATCGCGATGCCGACGCAGAAGAGCAGGGCGATGTTGCTGATGATCGCGCCGCCGCCCGCGGACATGTATCCGGCGATCTTGGTGACGACGGTCGGGAAGGACTCCCTGCCGAGCATGTCCGTGTTGCCGAGGCGTACCAGGAGGGCCGCCGCCGGCATCACGGCCACGGGCAGCATCAGGCTGCGGCCGATCCGCTGCAGGACCGCCATCAACCCGGCGCCCCGCTTCTTCTTCTCGGTCGCGTCCGTCGGTGCGGCCGTACTCATCTGCTTCCTCCATGGACAGGGTGTTGCCATGGCAGGGGGCGCAACATCCGAACGGGCCGCGACCCCGTGAGGGAGCCGCGGCCCTTCCGTTCTAACACCGTGACCAGCGAAAACAGCTGCCGAGTGGCCTACGGACGACCTTCGGCCCGGCAGGTGGTGCCACAGGTCCCCGAGGGTCCCGTGGCCTGCCGGGCCGAAGGGATGAGACGTCGTGCGCAGCGGGCGCACCGCGTAGTGGCGCGATGCGCCGGTCAGTGCAGGGCGACCTCCGGTTCGGCCGCCTGGAGCGCCTCGACCTCCGTCTCCTGCCGCTGCTTGCCGAAGTGGTTGAAGGCCAGGTTGAGGACGATGGCCACCACGCAGCCGGTGGATATCCCGGAGTCGAGGACGACGAGGACCTGGTCGGGGAAGGCGTGGTAGAAGTCCGGCTTGGCGATCGGTATCAGGCCGATGCCGACGGCGGCGGCCACGATCAGCGCGTTCTCGCCCTTCTCCAGGGCCGCGGTCGACAGGGTCTGGATGCCGCTCGCGGCGACCGATCCGAACAGGACGATGCCCGCGCCGCCGAGCACCGGCAGCGGGACGAGGGAGATGACCGAGGCCGCGACCGGCGAAAGCCCGATCACGACGAGGATGAGACCACCGGTCGCGACGACGAACCGGCTGCGCACCTTGGTCATCGCGACGAGCCCGATGTTCTGGGCGAAGGCGCTGGCCATGAAGCCGTTGAAGACGGTGCTGAGTACGGACCCGAGGGTGTCGGCACGCAGCCCCGCGGCGATGGTCTTCTGGTCGGCCGGACGCTCGACGATCTTTCCGAGGGCCAGCATGTCGGCGGTGGACTCCGTCATACAGACCAGCATCACGATGCACATCGAGACGATGGCGGCGACGTCGAACTGCGGGGCGCCGAAGTGGAACGGCGTCGGGAAGCCGACGACGTCCGCGTTCTTGATGGCGTCCAGGCTGGTCTTGCCCATCGGGATGGCGATGATCGAGCCGGCCACCAGACCGAGCAGGATCGCGATCTGCTGCATGAACCCGTGCAGCAGTTTGCGCAGTGCCAGCACGATGACCAGGGTGATCGCGGCGAGCGCGAGGTTGGAGAGCGAACCGTAGTCGGAGGCCTTGTCGTTGCCCCCGGAGGCCCAGTTGAAGGCGACGGGAAGCAGCGAGACGCCGATCAGGGTGATCACGGTGCCGGTGACGACCGGCGGGAAGAAGCGGACGAGCTTGCCGAAGTAGGGGGCGGCTATGAAGCCGAGCAGTCCGGCGACTATGACCCCGCCGAGGATGACGGGGATGGCGTCGGTGCCG
This sequence comes from Streptomyces xanthochromogenes, assembly GCF_014650455.1. Lineage (GTDB taxonomy): Bacteria > Actinomycetota > Actinomycetes > Streptomycetales > Streptomycetaceae > Streptomyces > Streptomyces xanthochromogenes. The sequence continues at coordinate 456,552 of NZ_BMUZ01000006.1, forward strand.
TGTTCCTTGCCGATGGCGATCATCGGGCTCACCCCGGCGAACGAAACCCCGTTCACGAAGGGCAACTTGGCGCCGATCTTCCAGATCCCGAGGGTCTGGAGGAGCGTGGCGAGACCCGCGGTGAACAGGCTCGCGGCGACCAGGAAGGCGGTCTCCTTGGTGTCGAGCCCCACGGCGGGGCCGACGATCATGGGCGGGGCCACCACACCCGCGTACATCGCGGCCACGTGCTGGAGGCCACTGGTGAACATTTTCAGCGGGGGGAGCGTCTCGTCGACCGGGTGCTTCTCGCCGGTCTGGGCGGAGTTGACTGCGAAGTTGCGAAACCTGGGCTGTGCGGCCACGGCGGTTCCTCCGGTCGGTTACACGTCGGCGGTGGACGCGGGTGTCTTGGAGGTGGTGCGTTGTGGTGCGTTGAGCAGCTGGAACAGGTGGTGCGAGGCAGTACGGACAGCACGGCTCGGCTGTCGGGTGGTACGGGGTGGCGCCGGACGGTTGGGGATGGGACCGAACGGGTGCGGGTGGTACGGGCGTTGCCGGCCGCCGGGCGGTTCTCCGGTCGGGCGGTTCTCCGGTCGGGCGGTTCTCCGGTCGGGCGGCGATCGCCGTCGAGGGTGCCGGACGGTGCGGGCGGAGCGCGCACGGCGCGTCCGGTGGTGCTGGACCGGTCGGCGCTGCTGGCGCCAACTCACGCATTCCGTGCGGGGGTTGGCACGTTTCACCGTTCCGGGGGGTGCGTACGTCCTTGTAGTACGCACCCCCCGGTCCAGCTGCCGTGGACCCCGCTCGGGTCCACGGCGACCGGCCGAGGGCCGTCCCCCTCGGCCGGACTCCTTGGGGTCAGGCCTGCGCGGCGATCCGGGCGAGGCGCTGGGCCTCTTCGCGGGTCGCGACGGCGATGGCGTCCTCGTCGACCGTGGTGAGACGGCTGTTCTCGACGATCTGCTTGCCGTTCACGAACGAGGCGGTGACCGGGGCCGCCGCACCGAAGACGAGCGCGGTGACCGGGTCGGCGATGGAGGCGTGGGCGAGGGTGTCCAGCTTCCACAGCACGAAGTCGGCGAGCTTGCCCGCTTCGAGGGAGCCGATCTGGTCGGCGCGGCCGAGCACTTGGGCGCCGCCGAAGGTGCCGAGGCGCAGGGCCTGGCGGGCGTTGAGCGCGGCCTCGCGGTGCTGGGCGTTGAGGCGGTTGATGAGCAGCGCGTTGCGCAGCTCGGTGTGCAGCTCGCCCGACTCGTTGGAGGCGGTGCCGTCCACACCGAGGCCGACCGGGACGCCGGCCTTCAGCATGTCCGGGACGCGGGCGATGCCGGCGGCGAGACGCGCGTTGGAGGACGGGCAGTGGGCGACGCCGGTGCCGGTGCGGGCGAAGGCGGCGATGTCGGAGTCGTTCATGTGGACGCAGTGCGCCATCCACACGTCGCTGCCGAGCCAGCCGGTCGACTCGAAGTAGTCGGTCGGGCCCATGCCGAACAGCTCCTTGCAGAACTGCTCCTCCTCCACGGTCTCCGAGCCGTGGGTGTGCAGCCGTACGCCCTTGGCGCGGGCCAACTCGGCGCCCTGCTTCATGAGTTCGGTGGAGACCGAGAAGGGCGAGCAGGGCGCGACGGCGACCTGGGTCATCGAGCCGAAGGAGGCGTCGTGGAAGCGGTCGACGGTCTCGGCGGTCGCGGCGAGCGCACCGTCGAGGGTCTCGACGGCGAAGTCCGGCGGCAGGCCGCCGTCCTTCACGCTGCGGTCCATGGAGCCGCGGGCCAGCGTGAAGCGCACGCCCATCTCGGAGGCCGCGCCGATGATCGCGCCGGACAGGTCGCCGGAGTTCTGGGGGTAGACGTAGTGGTGGTCCATCGCGGTGGTGACACCACCGCGGGCCATCATCGCGAGCGAACCCTGGGCGGCGACGCGCCCCATCTGCTCGTCGATGCGCGCCCACGTCGGGTAGAGGGCCACCAGCCAGTTGAAGAGGTTGTGGTCGGTGGCCAGACCACGCGTGATCCACTGGTAGAAGTGGTGGTGCGTGTTGACCAGGCCGGGGGTGACCAGGTGGCCGGTGCCGTCGATGCGGCGGACCACGTTCTCCAGGCCCTTCGGGGCCTGGCCGGCTCCGATCGACTCGATCTTGTTGTCGGCGACGACGAGGTAGCCGGAGGCGTACTCGGTGTCATTCGCGTCCACGGTGGCGATCGCACAGTTCTCGATGACGATGCGCTGGGGGGCTGCCGAAGGTGCCATGGTGCTTCCTTCTTCGTTCAGTGGCGGCTGTGATGGGGGTACCCCCTGCTCCTTGAGAGCTTGGGGGCGGGCACGGCAGGACCCTACGAGGATTTGAGTGCCGGGACCGCGACGCGGCTCCGGGTGCCGAGATGGTGGAAGAAAAGGTTGAGCAGGACCGCGGTGAGCGCTCCCGCGCTGATGCCGGACCCGAGCACGGTCTGTGCCCAGGCGGGGAAACCGGCGTAGAAGGTGGGCGAGGCGAGCGGGATGATGCCCGCCCCGAGCGCCACGGCCACCAGGATGATGTTGGAGCTGTCGTCGAGCCCGGCCTCGGAGAGGGTACGGATACCGCTCACCGCGATCGAGCCGAACAGGACGATTCCGGCGCCGCCGAGGACGGGCATCGGAACCAGGGAGACGACCGCGCCGAGCACCGGGAAGGCGCCGAGCACGAGCAGGGCGCAGCCCGCGACGGCGACAACGTACCTGCTGCGTACGCGAGTCAGCGAGACCACACCGACGTTCTGGGCGAACGCGCTGGTGGGGAAGCCGCCGAAGACGGGCCCGAGGAGGGTGGCGATGCCGTCGGTGCGCAGACCGCGGGCGATGGTGCGCCCGTCGGTGCGGCGCTCGCAGATCTCGCCGATGGCGAGCATGCCGGCGCTGGACTCGGTCATCAGGACCAGCATCACGATGCACAGCGACAGAACGGCTGCCGGATGGAACTCGGGCGCACCGAAGGAGAAGGGCGTCGGCAGGGCGGCGACGGGGGCGGACTTCATCGCCGCGAAGTCGGCCATGCCGAACGGGATCGCGGCGAGTGTGCCGATCAACAGGCCCAGCAACAAGGCGACTTGGCGCAGGAAACCGCGGCCGAAGCGCTGGAAGAGCAGGATCACGACGAGCGTGAAGGCGGCGAGCGCCAGGTTCTTCATGGACCCGAAGTCGGTGGCGGTCTTGTCGCCGCCCTGGGCCCAGGAGACGGGTACGGGCATCAGGGTGACGCCGATGAGCGTGATCACGACACCGGTCACCAGCGGCGGGAAGAAGCGCAGCAGCCGGCCGAAGAAGGGGCCGACCAAGAGGCAGAAGACTCCGGCGACCATCACCGCGCCGTAGATGGCGGGGAGTTGATGGCCCGGGGCGCTGGTCTCGGCTATCGCGAGCATGGGCGCGATGCCGGCCGAGGAGGCGGCGTTGACGAACGGGAGCCGGTTTCCGGCGAAGTTCGCGAGGCCGATGGTCTGCAGGACGGTGGCGAGCCCGGCGATGAGCAGGCTGGCCGCGATCAGACGGGTCTGCCCTGCGGTGTCCAGGCCGACGGCCTGGCCGATGATGAGCGGAGGGGTGACGACGCCCGCGTACATGGCGGCGATGTGCTGGAGCGCGGCGGGGACGAGCCGCGAGGCAGGAAGCTTTTCGTCCACCGGGTGCACGGCACCTTCAGGTGGGGTGGGACATGGGCCGTCGGCTGGTGCCGGCCCCATTGCAGGCTGTGCCATGAGATTCCCTCCGGTCTGGCCGGCCCCCGCCCGACTGCGGGCGGGCGGGGGCCGGCTCAGTGCCGCGTCAGAGGTTGGTCATGTCGACCGGGATCTGCGGCTCGACGCCGTCGCGCAGGACGGTCGCCTCGATCAGACCGTACGGACGGTCGGCCGCGAAGTAGACCTCGTTGTCGTTCTTGAGCCCGAACGGTTCGAGGTCCACCAGGAAGTGGTGCTTGTTCGGCAGCGAGAAACGAACTTCGTCGATCTCGGACCGGTTGTTGATGATGCGCGAACCCATCTGGTACAGGGTCTGCTGCAGCGAGAGCGAGTACGTCTCGGCGAAGGCCTGCAGCATGTGCTTGCGCACCTGCTCGTAGGACTTCTCCCAGTTGGGCGCCTTCTGCTCGTCGTCGCTCCAGTTGAAGCGCCAGCGGGCGGAGACCTGGGTGGCCAGGATGCGGTCGTACGCCTCCTGGAGCGTCGTGTACTTGTCCTTGACGTAACCCCAGAACTCGGAGTTCGTCGAGTTCATCACGACGAGGTCCTTGAGGCCCGAGATGACCTCCCACTTCTCACCGTCGTAGGTGATCTGGGTGACCCGGGTCTCCTGGCCCTTGCGGACGAAGGAGTGCTTGACGTCGTCGGAGCCGATGAACTTCGAGTTGGCCTCCGAGGTCGCGATGCGCTCCCACGAGTACTCCTCGATGCGGATGCGCGCGACCTTGATCGGCTCCTGCGAGGTCACGAAGTGCCGCGCGAGGTGGATGCCGAACTGCTCGGCGGACTCTATGCCGTACTCCTTGGCGAACGCGTACACCGTGTTCTTGGTGGTGTCCGTCGGAAGCACGTTGGCGTTCGAGCCGGAGTAGTGCACGTCCTCCATGTCGCCGGACAGGGCGACCGAGACGTTCAGGTCCTTGATGTGGTGCGTGTCGCCGTCCCGCGTGATCTTGACGACGCGGTTCTCTGCTTTGCCGTACTGGTTCTGGCCGAGAATCGTGGGCATGTCTGCTAGCTCCCTCGGTAAACGGAGTAGCCGAACGGGTTGAGCAGCAGCGGTACGTGATAGTGCTCGCCCGGGGTGACGGCGAAAGTGATCGCCACCTCCGGGAAGAACGCACCGCTGTCCCTTACGCGGGGGGCGTCCTGCTGCGCCTCGGCTTGCTTCTTGTTGAAGTACTGCTCGACCTCGAAGTCGAGTCGCACGTGGGTGGTGCCTTCCGGCAGGGCCGGCAGGTCCTTGCAGCGCCCGTCCGCGTCGGTCGCGGAGCCGCCGAGCGCGGTCCACTCGGCGCCGGAGCCCGAGCGGGCCGCGAGCGAGATGGCGACGCCCTCGGCGGGGCGTCCGATGCTGGTGTCCAGGATGTGCGTGGACACCGAGGCGGTGGTCGCGGTGCTCATCAGTCCTTGTCCTCTTCTACAAGACGGGTCAGCCGGATTCGGTTGATCTTCCCGAGTTCGGTGCGCACGATCTCGCGCTCCTCCTCGGCGGTGTTGCCGATCCGGGTCTTGACCGCATCGCGCATCTGCTCGCCGGTGGCACCGGTCGCGCAGATCAGGAAGACATGACCGAACTTCTCCTGGTAGTCCAGGTTCAGTTCGAGCAGCTCGGCCTTGAGAGCCTCGGAGGCCCCGGCCATTCCGCGCTGTTCACGTGCGGAGGTGGGGTCACCGGGCTTCGGCCGGCCGATCGGCGGGTGCCCGGCCATCGCCTCTTCCAGGTCCTCCACAGCCAGCTCGGCCAGAGCGGCGTCGCTTGCGGTGAAGAGGTCCTCCGCGGTGGCGTACGGGCGCTGGGCGAGCAGCTTGCTCCCCCACGCCGAACTGGCGCACACCTCGTGGAGCGCGGCGAGGGCCGCACTGTCCTGAGAGGTGTTGAACCGGGCGAGGCCCGGTGTCGAAGTCGAAGTCACGGCGGCCTCCGTGGCCTTGGTGCTGAACGGGCTGCGGATAGCTAACGCCCTCCGAAACATCCCGTCAACACTTTGTTGAAAACTTGGGGTTACAAAAACCGCCGCCCGGTGTCCGGACGGCGGTTCGTTGCGTTCGAGGGGTGCCGAAGCGGGCACCGAGCGTGCTCGTTCAGTCGCCCTTGGCGGTGTTTTCCCTGTTCAGGTCCCTGTTCAGGTAGTTGTACACGGTGAACCGGCTGACCCCGAGTGCCGAGGCGACCGTCTCCACGCCGTGTCGCACGGAGAAGGCGCCGCGCGCCTCCAGGGTCCGTACCGCCGACTGCTTGGCCTTGCGGTCGAGGGAAGCGAGGGGCATGCCGTGCCTGCGCTCCATGGCGGCCAGGATGTGGTCCAGGGAGTCGGAGAGCTGCGGCAGGCGCACCGCCACCACGTCTTCGCCCTCCCAGGCGAGCACCACGTCGTCGGGGGCCGCGTGCCCCGGCGGCAGGATCTCCGCGCCCATGGCGTCGACGAGCGGCTTGACCGCCTGGAGCAGCGGGTGCTCGGCGGGAGCGGCACCCGGAGGGGGCTCGGCGGGGTCGGCGACCCGGGGAGGCTCGGCGGGAGCGGCCGGAGCGGTGGGTTCGGTCACTTCTCGTCCTCCCCGATCACATTGACCTGGAGCGAGACCCGGGTGGCGCCGGCCGCGAGCGCGCTGCGCAGCAGCTCGTCCACGGCGGTCAGCACCTCGTCGGCGCCGCCTTCCGCGGTGTTGCCGAAGGGGCCGACGTCGACCGCGTCGAGCCGGGCCGCCTGGATCACGTCGCGGGCGACCACGGCGTGCGGCGGCGCCTCGTCGAGATCGAAGGGCTCGGTCGTGAACTCCACTCTCAATCGCACGCGCTCAACCTACTGCGAGCAGGACGAAATCCGGGAGGCCCCCTTGACAAGCCCGCCGGTCCCGCTGCAACCTTCCATCAAGCAGAAAACAACTTCCGCAATACGGAAGGAGCGCACACCCCTCATGGGATACTCGGACCAGCGCTTCGATGTGAACCTCTCGATCCTCTTCACGGAACTCCCGCTCCTGGAGCGCCCCGCGGCCGCGGCTGCGGCGGGCTTCACGGCGGTCGAGCTGTGGTGGCCCTGGATCGAGACCCCCACCCCCGCCCAGGCGGAGCTCGACGCCCTCAAGGAGGCGCTCGACGACGCCGGCACCCAGCTGGTGGGACTCAACTTCTACGCCGGCGCCCTGCCGGGGCCCGACCGCGGTGCGCTGTCGATTCCCGGTGCGGAGTCGGACCGCTTCCGCGCCAACATCGAGGTGGCGGCCGACTTCGCCGCCTCCGTCGGCTGCAAGGCGCTCAACGCGCTCTACGGCAACCGCGTCGACGGCGCGGACCCGCAGGTGCAGGACGCCCTCGCCCTGGAGAACCTCGTCCTGGCGGCCCGCGCGGCCGACCGGGTCGGCGCGATCCTCCTGGTCGAGACCCTGAACAAGCCGGAGTCGCCGCTCTACCCGCTGGTGAGCGCCCCGTCCGCGATCGAGGTCGTGGACAAGGTCAACGCCGCGACGGGTCTGGGCAACGCCAAGTTCCTCCTCGACATCTACCACCTGTCGATGAACGGTGAGAACGTCGCCGAGGTCATCGAGGCGTACGCCGACAAGACCGGCCACGTGCAGATCGCCGACAACCCGGGCCGTGGCGCGCCGGGCACCGGCTCGCTGCCTCTGGAAGAGCTGCTCGACCAGCTCAAGAAGGCCGGCTACGACGGCTGGGTGGGCCTGGAGTACAAGGCCGCCGACGCCGCCGCGTCCTTCGAGTGGCTCCCCGCCGAGGCCCGCGCGGCCCGCTGAGGCCGCCCGCCGGGCTTCAACTTCTCGACGCATTAAAGCTTTTAGGAAGGCAGCACCCTCATGAGCAACCTCCCCAAGATCGCATGGGTCGGCCTCGGCATCATGGGCTCCCCCATGTCCGAGAACCTGATCAAGGCCGGGTACTCGGTCACCGGCTTCACCCTGGAGCAGGACAAGCTGGACCGCCTCTCGGCGGCCGGCGGCACCGCGGCCGGCTCGATCGCCGAGGCGGTCAAGGACGCCGACGTCATCATCACGATGGTTCCGGCGTCCCCGCAGGTGGAGGCCATCGCGTACGGTGAGGCCGGCATCGTCGCCAACGCCAAGCAGGGCGCGCTGATCGTCGACATGTCGTCGATCACCCCGCAGACCTCGGTCGACCTGGCGAAGAACGCCGCGGAGAAGGGCCTGCGCGTCTTGGACGCCCCCGTCTCCGGCGGCGAGGCCGGCGCCATCGAAGCCGTGCTTTCGATCATGGTGGGTGGCGAGCAGGCCGACTTCGACGAGGCGCTGCCGATCCTCGAAGCCCTCGGCAAGACCATCGTCCTGTGCGGTCCGCACGGCTCCGGCCAGACGGTGAAGGCCGCCAACCAGCTCATCGTCGCGGTCAACATCCAGGCCTGCGCCGAGGCCGTCGTCTTCCTCGAGAAGTCCGGCGTGAACCTCACCGCGGCCCTGGACGTCCTCAACGGCGGCCTGGCCGGCTCGACCGTGCTGACCCGCAAGAAGGACAACTTCCTGAACCGGGACTTCAAGCCCGGCTTCCGGATCGACCTGCACCACAAGGACATGGGCATCGTCACCGACGCCGCCCGCAACGTGGGTGCCGCCCTTCCGGTCGGCGCGGTCGTCGCCCAGCTGGTCGCCTCGCTGCGCGCCCAGGGCGACGGCGGCCTGGACCACTCGGCCCTCCTCCGTGCCGTCGAGCGCCTTTCGGGCTCGCAGGTCTGACCCTCTCGGGTCCCCCAGATTTCCGGGCGGCGGCGGCGCTGACACCTGTCCTGTCGCGCCCAGGCGCCGCCGCCGCCCGGAAGCTCACACTTCATTTTCAACAAACTGTTGACGTTCTGTTCCGGGCGAATTTACGCTCACGGAACCGCGGAACAGTCAGCGGTGCAGCTCCAGTACGGAAGGTCACGATGTCGAAGCGCGTGCTTACGACCGAGTCCGGCGCCCCCGTCGCCGACAACCAGAACTCCGCCACCGCCGGCGTCGGTGGCCCCATCCTGCTTCAGGACCAGCACCTCCTGGAGAAGCTCGCGCGCTTCAACCGTGAGCGCATTCCGGAGCGCGTCGTGCACGCCCGCGGCTCCGGCGCGTACGGCTACTTCGAGGTGACCGACGACGTCACCGGCTTCACGAAGGCCGACTTCCTCGGTGAGGTGGGCAAGCGCACGGAGACGTTCATCCGCTTCTCCACCGTGGCCGACTCGCTCGGCGGCGCGGACGCGGTCCGCGACCCGCGCGGCTTCGCGCTGAAGTTCTACACCGAAGAGGGCAACTACGACCTCGTCGGCAACAACACCCCGGTGTTCTTCATCAAGGACCCGATCAAGTTCCCCGACTTCATCCACTCCCAGAAGCGCGACCCCTTCACGGGCAAGCAGGAGCCGGACAACGTCTGGGACTTCTGGGCGCACGCCCCCGAGGCCACCCACCAGGTCACCTGGCTCATGGGCGACCGCGGCATCCCGGCCTCGTACCGTCACATGAACGGCTACGGCTCGCACACCTACCAGTGGACGAACGCGCAGGGCGAGGCCTTCTTCGTCAAGTACCACTTCAAGACGAACCAGGGCGTCCGCAGCCTCTCCTCCGACCAGGCCGCCGAGCAGGTCGGCAAGGACGCGAACAGCCACCAGACGGACCTGCTGCAGGCCATCGAGCGCGGTGTGAACCCGTCCTGGACGCTGTACGTCCAGATCATGCCCGCCGCCGAGGCCGCGGACTACCGCTTCAACCCGTTCGACCTCACCAAGGTGTGGCCGCACAGCGACTACCCGCTGCAGCGCGTGGGCCGTCTGGTCCTCGACCGCAACCCGGACAACGTGTTCCAGGAGGTCGAGCAGTCGGCCTTCTCCCCGAACAACTTCGTCCCCGGCATCGGTCCGTCGCCCGACAAGATGCTCCAGGGCCGCCTGTTCGCCTACGCGGACGCGCACCGCTACCGTCTGGGCGTCAACCACACCCAGCTGCCGGTCAACTCCGCGAAGGCGGCCGAGGTCGACAACTACGGCCGTGACGGCCTGATGGCGACCCGCAACGGCCGCCGCACCGACAAGAACTACGAGCCCAACTCGTACTCGGGCCCGGCCCAGACGGACGCCGCCCTGTCGGCCCCGCTGGCCATCCACGGCTACACGGGCACGCACGCCGCCCCGGCCCACGTGAAGGACGACGACTTCTTCCAGGCGGGCGAGCTCTACCGTCTGATGTCGGACGACGAGAAGGCGCGCCTGATCGCGAACATCGCCGGTGGCCTGTCGCAGGTCTCCCGCGACGACGTCATCGAGAAGAACCTGGCCCACTTCCACGCCGCGGACGCCGAGTACGGCAAGCGCGTCGAGGAGGCCGTCCGCGCCCTGCGCGAGGACTAGTCGCCAGTTCAACCTCCAGACCGTGCAAGGGATTTGACGGGAGGTCAAACCCTTTGCACAGTCCGATCCGCCGACCCGGATGAGGGGTGGTCGGCGGATGTGGACACCCTGAGGATCGCGGCGGTACGGCGATGCCAGTGCGGTGGTCAAGGCGTGTGCGTCCCCCTTCCTGACCTGAAGGAAGGGACCCGTCGCCCACGCCAATCGCCCACCGCCGCGATCCCAGAACCTCCCCCACCGGCTCCGCCCGGCGGTGCGAACGTCCTGTCGCGCCAGCCTCGTTCCGCCGGGCGGTCACAACTCCACAGCCAGGGCGCTGGGTTCGGTTTACGGTCCCGAACCGAGCGTCCGTTGATCAAGGCCCTACCTGCACTTTCAGGTGGGGCCTTGATCGTTTTCCGGGTGCGGTCCGCCGCTCCGCGCGCCCGGCACCCCCGTCACCACTTCGAGGTATTCCGCCGTGGGCCGGGCCTCCCCGCCGCGTCCGCCGGACAGGCTGGTGTCCCGGGCGCACCCACCGTGCCGCCCGTGCCGACCGCACTCGGAGGGACCTTGAGGATCGAGACGGCCAGGCGCCTTGCCGTGCCGCCGGCCTGGAGCCTGGGGGCGGCCCTGGTGGCCGCCGCCGGGCCCGCCACCGCCCAGCCGTACCTCGCGCCGGGCCACGCCGCCGCCGAGCGCGTGGTGCTGACGAACGCCGACGACGGGCGGACCGTGACCCCGGCCGTCGGTGACGACGTGGAGGTCAGGCTCACCGGGACGCGTTCCCCGGGGGCCACCTGCACCTGGAGCGCGCCGCGGTCCGGGGGCGCCGACACGCTGCGGCGGACCGCCGGCGGAGTGACGCCGGACGGTGGCGCGGTCGCCGTGTTCCACGTGGTGGGGCGGGGCGTCGCCACGCTGACCTCCGAGCGCTCCTGCCGCCCGGACCCAGGACGCGTGTGCCCCCTGGTCGTCGTGCCCTGGAAGGTGACCGCGGAGGTGAAGTGACACCGGGCCGGACGGGCTGGGGCGGGCTGGGGCGCGGCCGGTCGCGCCCCGGCCCCGCGCACTCCGGCGGACGCCTCAACTCTCCCTTGGTACAACCCGGTTGAGGCGTCGGCAAAAGGGCCGCAGCACACCCTGGCGCCATGCACAATGAGGCATGACCTCGAAACTCGTGTCCGCTGCCGTCCTGCCCGTCGCCGGCACCCAGCCCGTCGTGGCCGCCCTCCCGGCCGGCCGCCGCAGGGGGCTCGCCGCCCGGGCCGCCGCCCAGCACGCGGGGCACACCCCTGATGCCCTCCGCCGCGTCACCCTGACCGTCGACACCGTGCCGTCCGCTTCCGCATTCCAGTCCGCGCTGTAGTGGCGTCGGGCCGATATGTCCGGCCGAGCGCCTAGGATCGGCCTCGATGATTGAGACCATCGTCCTCGACATGGGCGAAACACTCGTGCGCGACGACCGCTACTGGGCGGCCTGGGCGGACTGGATCGGCGTCCCCCGGCACACCCTCGCGGCCCTCGTCGGCGCGGTCGTCACCCAGGGCGGCGACCCGGCGGACGCCCTGCGCATGCTCAAACCCGGCATGGACGTGCGCGAGGCCCACCTGGCCCGGGAAGCCTCGGGGCGGGGTGAACACCTCGACGAGACCGACCTGTACGACGACGTGCGGCCCGCCCTGGGCGGGCTGCGGGGGCTCGGCATCCGTGTCGTCGTCGCCGGGAACCAGACCGCCCGGGCCGGCGAGCTGCTGCGCGGCCTCGACCTGCCCGCCGACCTGGTGGTGACCTCCGACGAATGGGGCGTCGACAAGCCCCAACCCGGTTTCTACGCGAAGGTCTTGGAGGCATCCGGGTCGGCGCCGCACGAGACCGTGTATGTCGGCGACCACCCCGTGAACGACCTGTTCCCCGCCAAAGCGGCGGGGCTGCGCGTCGCCCATCTGCGGCGCGGACCGTGGGGACACTGGTGGGCGGACGACCCGAAGGTCGTCGCGGCGGCGGACTGGCGGATCGACTCCCTCACGCAGTTGACGGCCATCGTCTCCGAGGAGGCGTCGGGCTCTTCCGCCCCCGCCCGTCCCGCACTTCGCAGCGTCACCGCATCCGACTGACCCCGGGCGCCCAGGGCCCTCCCCGCCGCCGATCGGGGTGCGGCCCCGGGCGCCTGCCGCGTCACGGGTTGTTGAAGCGGACCTCCGGGTTCGCGGCGGTGGGCCCGTCGAGGACCGGCCGGGCCCGGCCCCTCAGCTCCTGGTCGAAGAAGGCACCGACGTACGTCCGCACGACGGACACGGCACGCCGCACGGGCAGCGGCTGCCCCGGAAGGCCGAAGTGGGCCGCCAGTACGGGCTCGTCGGAGAAGGTCATGTGCTCGGCGCCCACCACGGTCAGCCAGCGCTTCCAGCCGTCCAGGGCGGGCCACATCGCATCCCACGTCCTGTCCTTGCCGCCGGGCTGGTGCGTCGCGTCGTCGGTGCCCAGCATCAGGAACGGGCGGCCGCCGAGCCCCTGGGGCGGCAGCACGTCCCAGAACGCCCCGTCCATGTTCACCCCGGCGCCGATCCGGCCGTCGCGCACCATCGCGGGTATCGCCGCGGCGCCGCCGATGGAATGCCCGGCCATGCCGATCCGGCGCTCGTCGATCGACCGGGAGTAGTGCCACGCCGGGTGCATTCCGGTCAGGCGGTCCAGGAGGAACGACACGTCGGCGGCGCGCGTCTCGGTGACCCGGCTGCCCGGCGTGCCGTTCTCCATCGCCGTGCAGGCCACGCAGGTCAGGAGCCGGCCGCCCGGGAAGCCGGTGCCGACCGACTCGTAGGCGTGGTCGACGGACGCGACGACGTATCCGCGGCTCGCGAGGTCTTCGGCGAGGGTGGTGAGGGTGTAGCGCGGCGCGCCGAAGCCGGGTGAGAGGACGACCAGCGGGTGGGCGCCCGGCGCGGGGCGCACTCCGGCCCGGGCGTGCGTCCTGGTGGCGTCGACGTCGCCGGCCCGCGCCGGATCCGCACCGAACGCCTTCAGGAGGGCCGGGGCCTCGGCGGCGGTGGCATACGCGGTGGGGCGGCCGACGCCGGAGCGGGCCGCCGGGTAGGTGAGGGTGACCATCAGCTCGCGGTCCTGGTCCGGGACCCAGGGGTCGCGGCGGGAGTGGTCGACGAGGTGGAGGGTGTCGCTGCCGAGCGGGTACTGGCCGGTGGGGTGCGGGAGTTGGATCGGCGTGATGCCGACGGGGGCGGGGGCGGGCGGCCGCGTCGGAGCGGCCTGGGCGGCGCTCGCGGAGGAGGCGAGCGGGACAGCGAGGGCTAAGGCGAGGGCGACGGCCGTGGCCGCGCGGAAGATCGAGCGCATGGGCGACACGCTAGGCGGGCGCTACGTCCGCCCACGTCCACCTGAAGTCGCGCGGGCATCAGCCTCTGGGGTGGTGATCGAGCCGCCCGGATACGACTTCGGTCGCACGGCGGTCGGGCGGACGTCGCACAGGTTCACCCGGAAGGGCAGCCCGCACGGCACCGTCACGGCGCCGGACGCGCCCCCGGCCCGGGCCGCCAGTGGCGATCCGGGCCGGGGCTCTCCCCTGGGGGGCGAGGTCTAGAGCTTGTCCATGCGGGTATACGGACTCACGATTCGGGCCTGGCGGGAGCCGAAGTCGACGAGCATCGCGACGCCGTCCTCGACCCCGATGATGGTGCCCAGGCCGAACTGGTCGTGTGTGACCCGGTCTCCTAGGACGAAGTGCTTGGCCGCCGGGGCGTCCGGGGCTTTGAAGGGGCTGGTGGGCAGGTGGCGCCGGGGCGCGGATGGCTTCGTCATCGTCACCCCAGTATGCGCCGCGAAACGGCCCGAAGGGCAGGCCCGCCGGGTGACGATGGGGAATCGATCCGGTATCTCCGTGCACCAGAACGCATCCCGGTGCGAAAATCGTCATGAATTGACACGCAACCACGAGGTTGCCAGTGTGGGTTCCGAGGTATCCGTCCGGTGGGCTCCGAGGCGTTCGTCCGGCGGATTCCGAACTGCCGGGACCAGCGGCGCCCGACGCCTGCCGGGCGCCCCGGGAAGCCCTCCGGAGGTGCGCGTGGACGAAGTCTTCAGGGCGCTCGCCGACACCAGCCGGCGGCGCCTGCTCGACCGGCTGCGGAGGCGGAACGGGCAGACGCTCCGCGAGCTCTGCGAGGGGCTCGGCATGTCGCGGCAGGCGGTGAGCAAGCACCTCGCGGTGCTGGAGGCCGCCCGGCTGGTCACCTCGGTGCGCAGCGGCCGGGAGAAGCTGCACCATCTCGACCCGGCCCCGATCCAGGAGCTGTCGGAGCGCTGGATCGGCCAGTACGGACGCGGCGGGCCCGACACGCCCGCCCGGTGGAATCCGAGCCTGGAGGAGCAACACCCCATGGACAAGCCCGAGTTCGTCTACGAGATCTACATCGAGACCACCCCCGATCGACTCTACGAAGCCCTGACCGACGCCGAGTTCGCCCAGCGGTACTTCGGGGGCTGGGGGCCCATGTCCGACTGGCGGGTGGGCTCGCCGGTGCTGTGGAAGATGGGTCCCGACGGGACGTACGAGGACCTCGGCCAGGCGGTGATAGAGGCGGTGCCGGGCCGCAAGCTCGCGTACACCTGGCACCGGCTGCTTCCGATGCACCGTCAACTCTTCACCAGTGACGATGAGTTCGAGAGCGCACGCACCGAGCAGTCCCAGGTCGCCTTCGACATCCTGCCCGCCGATCCCGCCTCCCTCGGCGTGAAGCTGACCGTCACGCACGACGGCTTCGAGAACGCGGACAGCGAGATGCTCAAGGGGGTCAGCGGTGGCTGGGTGATGATCCTTTCGACGCTCAAGACGCTGATCGAGCGCGAGTCGGCATAGCGGTCCCGGCCCAGCCGCGCGGTCGAGTCGGCACAGCCGCCGCCGGGTCCAGCGGTACGGCCGGTCCGGCGATACGGCCGGTCCGGCGATACGGACGTCCGGCGGTACGTCCCGTCATACGTCCGGCCCCCGCTCCCCAGTGCGGGGGAACGGAGGCCGGACCGTTTCGGTGGCTCCCGGGGCCGGGCCCGAAGGCCCCGGCCCCGGGAGCCGCGGCTCAGGAAGCCGTCAGGGGGCGGATCGCCGTCGGGGCGTGACCCGGCTCGGTGGCCAGCTCCTCGAACTCGCTGATGTCGCTGATGTCGTTGGTGCGGCTCATCGAGATGTTCGTGATCCGCTCCAGGATCGCCTCGACGACGACCGGGACGCGGAACTCGGCGGCCAGCTTCTTGGCCTCCTCGAACGCGGGCAGCAGCTGGTCCGGCTCGGTGACCCGGATGGCCTTGCAGCCCAGACCCTCGACGACCTTGACGTGGTCGACGCCGTAGACGCCCAGCTCCGGGGAGTTGATGTTCTCGAACTCCAGGTTGACCTGGAAGTTGATGTCCAGGCCGATCTGCGCCTGACGGATCAGGCCCAGGTAGGCGTTGTTCACGAGAACGTGGACGTACGGGATCTTGTGCTGTGCGCCGACCGCCAGCTCCTCCAGCATGAACTGGAAGTCGTAGTCGCCGGACAGGGCGACGACCGGGACCTCCGGGTCGGCGGTCGCGGCGCCGAGCGCGGCCGGAATGGTCCAGCCGAGCGGGCCGGCCTGGCCGCAGTTGATCCAGTTGCGCGGCTTGTAGACGTGCAGCATCTGCGCGCCGGCGATCTGCGAGAGGCCGATGGTGGTGACGTAGCGCGTCTCCGGCCCGAAGGCCTTGTTCATCTCCTCGTAGACCCGCTGCGGCTTCATCGGCACGTTGTCGAAGTGCGTGCGGCGCTGCAGCGTCGACTTGCGCTCCAGGTGGGAGGCGACCCACGCGGAACGGTCGGGCAGCTTGCCGGCAGCCTTCAGCTCCTTGGCGACCTCGACGAACAGCTCAAGGGCCGCCTTGGCGTCGGAGGCGATCCCGTAGTCCGGCGCGAAGATCTTGCCGATCTGGGTGGGCTCGATGTCGACGTGGACGAACTTGCGGCCCTGGGTGTAGACGTCGAGCTTGTAACCGGTGTGGCGGTTGGCCCAGCGGTTGCCGATGCCGAGGACGAAGTCCGACTCCAGGAACGTCGCGTTGCCGTAGCGGTGCGAGGTCTGCAGACCCACCATGCCGGCGTTCAGCTCGTGGTCGTCCGCGATGGCGCCCCAGCCCATCAGGGTGGGGATGACCGGGGTGTTGGTGATCTCGGCGAACTCGACCAGGAGGTCGGAGGCGTCCGCGTTGATGATGCCGCCGCCGGCGACGATCAGCGGGCGCTCGGACTCCAGGAGGAAGGTGATGGCCTTCTCGATCTGGGCCCTGCTCGCGGCCGGCTTGTAGACCGGCAGCGGCTGGTAGGTCTCCGGGTCGAAGTCGATCTCGGTCAGCTGGACGTCGATCGGCAGGTCGATGAGGACCGGGCCGGGGCGGCCGGAGCGCATCAGGTGGAACGCCTGCTGGAAGACGCCGGGAACCTGGGCGGCCTCCAGGACGGTCGTCGCGGCCTTGGTCACCGGAGCGGCGATCGAGGCGATGTCGACCGCCTGGAAGTCCTCCTTGTGGATCACCGCGACCGGGGCCTGGCCGGTGATGCAGAGGATCGGGATCGAGTCGCCGGTCGCGGAGTACAGACCGGTGATCATGTCGGTGCCCGCGGGGCCCGACGTGCCGATGCAGACACCGATGTTGCCCGGGTTGGCGCGCGTGTAGCCCTCCGCCATGTGGGAGGCGCCTTCGACGTGGCGGGCGAGCGTGTGGTCGATGCCACCGCCCTCCTTGAGCGCCCGGTAGAAGGGGTTGATCGCCGCGCCCGGCACGCCGAAGGCGTGGCTGACGCCTTCGAGCTTGAGGATCTCAACTGCCGCTCGGGCAGCGGTCATACGAGGCATGGGGTGCTCCTGCTTCGGCCGGCGAAATCGGATCGGGCGCGCCGCCTGGCCGCGCCACCTTCAAACCGAATTCCGTAATGCGGAAGTTTCATTCTGCTATGTGGAAGCAATGTAGGACGGCTTCGCCAGCGCGTCAAGGGAGGACCGGGATACGCGAATCGGCCACACCGCGGACGAGGTTGATGGACCATGGACCGCGGAGCCCCCGGAAGAGCCACCGGGAACTTCGCCCGGCGTGGAGCGCGAGCCGTGCGGCCGACCCGTACGGCGGCCCTCGCGCGGGGCCGCGTCGTCAGGGAGGTGGGGCCGGTGAACAGTGACGGCGTGCCGCTGCGGTGCCCGGCCTGTCGGCGCGACCACGTCTATGTGCCGCCCGCCTACCCCTGCGCCTGCGGCACCCCGCTCGCGCCGCCCATCCAGCGCGGCGCCACGCCCTCGCCGATCACCCACCGCACCTGGACGGACACCTGGGTCACCGTGCGGTGCCGGGCGTGCGGGCGCCAGAGCCAGTGGCCGCAGCCGGAGCTGGGCTGCACCTGCGGGGCGGTCCTGAGGGTGCCGGTACGGCCGGTCACGGCCCCGACCGGGGCGACGGCTGCCGGTCACCGGCAGCCGGGGGCCGGCGACCGGCCGCCGGAGGCACCGGCCCGTGCGGCGTTCCGGCCGCTCACGATCCGTACCGCACGCGACGCGGTGACCGCCGCCGGGCTCTATCTCACCTGGCTCGGCTTCGGGGACGTCCTGCACGCCGAGCCGCCCCCGGCCTCCGGCATCGACCTGCGCGGACGGAACCTGGTGGCCCAGGTGGACCCGACGACCCGGCCGGCTTCACTGAAGGCCGTCGAATGCCTGTGGCTGCACGCCATGACCACCTCGGCGCGCAGTGTCCACTTCTCGCTCGCGGGATACGCGCCGGACGCTCGTCGGCGCGCCGACGAGCTGGGCGTCCCGCTGTTCGTCCTGGACCTCACCGGCACGCCGCAGCCGGTGAACGGCGCGGCCCGGAAACTGGTCTCGGCGGGCGCCTAGGGCCGGGGCCGCGGACTTACGGGGCCGGGGCCGCGGACTTACGGGGCCGGGGCCGCGGACTTACGGGGCTGGCGCGGTGGAGGCGGGGGCCGGTGCGGTGGAGGCCCGGTGCGGTGGACGGGCACCGGCCCGTACTCGCGGCGGCGGTCAGGCCCCGTAGCCCTCCCTCAGCTCCACCTTGCGGACCTTGCCGCTGACCGTCATGGGGAAGGCCTCGAGAATCCGCAGATGGCGGGGGATCTTGTAGTGCGCGAGCCGCTCGCGGCAGTACGCGCTCAGCTCCTCCAGGGTGGGCGGGTCGGCCGGGTCCCGGGGGATGACACAGGCCAGGATCTCCTCCCCGTACCGCTCGTCCGGGATGCCCACCACCTGCACATCGGCGATCTTGGGATGCCGGTACAGGAACTCCTCGATCTCCCTCGGGTACACGTTCTCGCCGCCCCGGATGATCATGTCCTTGATGCGGCCGACGATCTCGACATAGCCGTCCTCGCGCATCACCGCGAGGTCGCCCGTGTGCATCCAGCGGCCCGCGTCGATCGTCTCGGCGGTCCGCTCCGGCTCGTCCCAGTAGCCCAGCATCACGCTGTAGCCGCGGGTGCACAGCTCGCCCGCCTCGCCGCGCGGCACGGTGACGCCGCCCGCCGGGTCGACGATCTTCACCTCGACGTGCGGCATGACCCGCCCGACCGTGCCGGTGCGCCGCTCCAGGTCGTCGTCGGTGCGCGTCTGGGTGGACACCGGTGACGTCTCGGTCATGCCGTAGCAGATGGACACCTCGGCCATGTGCATCTCGGCGACCACCCGCTTCATCACCTCCGCCGGGCACGGCGATCCCGCCATGATCCCGGTGCGCAGCGAGGTGAGGTCGTACGAGGCGAAGCCGGGCAGGTTCAGCTCGGCGATGAACATCGTCGGCACCCCGTACAGCGAGGTGCACCGCTCCTCCTGCACGGCCCGCAGGGTCGCCGCCGGATCGAAGGACGGCGCCGGGATCACGATGCAGGCGCCGTGCGAGGTGGCCGCCAGATTGCCCATCACCATGCCGAAGCAGTGGTAGAACGGGACCGGCACGCAGATCCGGTCGGCCTCGGTGTAGGCGAGCAACTCCCCCACGAAATAACCGTTGTTGAGGATGTTGTGGTGGGAGAGCGTGGCTCCCTTCGGGAAGCCCGTGGTGCCCGAGGTGTACTGGATGTTGACCGCGTCGTCACAGGACAGTTCCGCCTGACGGGCGTCCAGTTCCGCGCGCGGACGCCCCTCCCCCTCCTCCATCAGCCGGTCCCACCCGGGGTCGCCGAAGAAGACCGTTCGCCCCAACTCCGGGCATTGGGGCTGCACTTGCTCGACCATCGCCCGGTAGTCACTCGTCTTGTGGGCCAGCGAGGCAAACAGCACCGACACACCGGCCTGGCGCAGCACGTACTCCAACTCGTGCACGCGGTAGGCCGGGTTGATGTTGACCATCACCGCCCCGATGCGCGCGGTCGCGTACTGGACCAGGACCCACTCGGGGCAGTTCACCGCCCAGATGCCGACCCGGTCCCCCTTGGCGACGCCCGCGGCGAGCAGAGCACACGCCAACTGGTCCACCTCCGCGCCGAATTGGGCATACGTCCAGCGTCGCCCCGACCCGACGTCGACCAACGCCTCGCGCTCCCCGTACGCCTGGACCGCACGGTCCAGGTTGCCCCCGATCGTGTCGCCGAGCAGGGCGGTTCCGCTCACCCCATGGGCGTACGAGCCAGTCACCATCGCAGCGCGCCTCACTTCCTCAACCGTGGCCCCCAGCATGCCCCGACGGCCCCTGACCTGCCTAGCGTTGCGCGCGGGGAAGATCGAATCGGCTGGCTCGGGCGGCACCCCCGCGCCGGTTCGCTCAGGCGGCGCTCCCGCGCCGGTTCGCTCAGGCGGCGCCCTCGCGCCGGGTGGGGAAGCCGTTGGCGCGGGCGGCCAGCACCACGAGCAGGACGGGTACGAGCAGAAGCAGGACGCTCCAGGGGAACGAGGCCGGGCCGAGGAGGCTCAGAAGGATGCCGCCGACGACACCGCCCCCGGCCATCGCCACGTTCCAGAGCGTGACCAGGACGGCCTGCGCGGCGTCCGCGTGCTCCCCGCCCGCGTCGCCCACCGCGGTCTGGAGCAGCGTCGGGATGCCGCCCCAGCCGAGCCCCCACAGCGTGACGGCCGCGTACACCACGGCGGTGCTGTCGGAGAGCACGGCGAGGGCGGCGGCCGCGACGGCGACGAGGAGGGTGCCCGCGATGGTCAGCGCGCGCAGCCGGCGGTTGATCTGCGCGCCGACCACCCCGATGCTCACGAGCGAGGCCGCGCCGAAAACCAGGAGGACGAGGCCGGTGGAGCCACCCATGCCGACTGCGTCGAGGAAGGTCGCGATGAACGTGTAGAGGATGGTGTGGGCCAGGACGAACACCAGCGTGACGAACAGGACCGGCGAGACCCCGGGCACCTTCAGGGCCGCGGCCATCGGAGTCCGGCCGCCGCGCCTCTGGCCGGGCCGGTCCGGCACGCTCGCGGCGATCCAGCCGAGCAGGGCCACGGTCAGGGCGGTCATCACGAGGAAGGCCGCCCGCCAGTCGACGGCCCTGCCCAGGAAGGTGCCGGCCGGGACGCCGAGCGAGAGGGCGACAGGGATACCGGCCATGGCAATGGCGATGGCCCGGCCCTGGAGATGCGCGGGGGCCAGGCGGCGCGCGTATCCGGCCAGGAGCGCCCAGGCGAGCCCGGCGGCCACTCCGGCGCCGAACCGGGCCGCCATCGTGAGCGGGTAGTTGCCCGAGAGCGCGGTCACCGTGTTGGCCACGGCGAAACCGGCCATCGATGCTAGGAGCAGTCGCTTGCGACGCCAGGCCGAGGTCGCGGCGGTGAGCGGGATCGCGGTGAGCGCCGTTCCGATGGCGTAGACCGTGATCGTCTGCCCGGTCGCGGACTCCCCGACCCGCAGGTCCGCACTCATCGCGGGCAACAGGCCGGCGGGCAGGGTCTCGGTCAGGCTCGTGATGAACACGGCCGTGGCCAGCGCGAGGAGCGCGAGCAGGGGCAGCTTCCGGTCGCCGGTGACGGCGCCCTCACCGTCACCGACTCCGTCACCGACACCGACACCGACACCGACACCGACACCATGGTCGCCAACTAGGTGTCCGTTCAGGGATGTTGCGGCCTTGGCGACCGGCTCGTCGGCAGCCGACGCCCTGGCGAGGAGAGACTTCTCGGCAGGGGATTTCCTGATGAGGGACTTCTTGGTGAGGGACTTCTTGGTGAGGGACATGGGTGCATGCTCGAACCCTCACACCAGTGTGAAGGTCAAAGGGAGCGGGCGTGACCTCGGTCACCCGCTCCCCAAACCTGCTTATTCGTAGGTCAGTTGACGCCGCGGTCGAGGCCCGCCCAGTACGGTTCGCGGAGCTTGAACTTCTGGATCTTGCCGGTGGCGGTGCGCGGAATGGCCTCGCGGAACTCGACGGAGGTCGGCGCCTTGTAGCGGGCCAAGTGCTCCTTGCAGTACGCGATGAGATCGGTCTCGGTCACGTCCGCGCCCTCGGTCAGGACGACGAGCGCCTTGATCGTCTCGCCCCACTTGTCGTGCGGCACCCCGATGACGGCGACCTCGGCGACCGCCGGGTGGCTGAAGATCGTGTCTTCCACCTCGATCGAGGAGACGTTCTCACCTCCCGTGATGATGACGTCCTTCTTGCGGTCGGAGATCGTCAGGGTGCCGTCGTCGTCGATCGTGCCACCGTCACCGGTGTGGAACCAGCCGTCCGCAAGGGCCGCCTCGGTCTCCTCGGGCTTCTCCCAGTAGCCGTCGAGCACCACGTTGGAGCGGGCCAGCACCTCGCCGGAGTCCGACACCTTCAGCCGCACTCCGAGCGCGGGCACACCGGCCCGGGACAGCCTGCGGGCCCGTTCCTCCGCGGGCAGCCCGGTGTCGGCGACCCGGGTGCGGTTCACGGTGAGCAGCGGGGAGGTCTCGGTCAGGCCGTAGATCTGGGTGAACTCCCAGCCCAGTTCCTCGTCGAGACGCTGGATCGTCCGGCTCGGCGGCGGCGCCCCGGCGCACACGACACGGACCCGGTCGCGGCCCGGGATCTCGCCCCGCCACGATGCCGCCGCGTCCAGGACCATGTTCCACACCGCGGGCGCCCCGCACATCAGCGTCACCCCGTGCTCCTCGACCCGGCGCAGGATCTCGGCGCCGTCGACCTTGCGCAGCACGACCTGCTTCACGCCGAGGCCCGCCATCACGTACGGCATGCCCCAGCCGTTGCAGTGGAACATTGGCAGGGTGTGGAGATAGACATCGCCCTCCCAGGCGCGGGTGTGCAGCCCGAAGGTCAGGCCGTTGACCCAGATGTTGCGGTGCGTCAGCTGAACTCCCTTGGGGCGGGCGGTGGTTCCGGAGGTGTAGTTGATGGTCGCCGTCGCATCCTCGTCCGGATTCGACCACGGGCGCGGCTCCACGCCGAACCGCATCAGCGCGGACTCGGTCTCCTCGCCCAGCACGAACCGGTGGCGCGCCTTCACCGCGGACAACGTCTCGTCGAGCTCCGGGTCGACGAGCAGGACCGAGGCCCCGCTCTGGCGCACCACGTACTCGATTTCCTCTGGCTTGAGACGGAAGTTGACCGGCACGCAGATCCGGCCGCTCATCGGCACCGCGAACAGCAGCTCCAGCATGCGCGCCGAATTGTGGCTGACCACCGCCACGCGTTCGCCCTCGCCCACGCCCAGCGCGTCGAACCCCGCCTGCCAGGCGCGCACCCGCTCGGCCAACCGCCCATAGGTCAGGCCGGGCACCGGCGGCCCGGGCTGGTCCGGCTCGTCGACGACACCGGTACTGGAGGAGAACCCCAGCTCTGCCCGGTCGAGGAAGTCCGAGACCGTCATCGGAATCCGCATCGCTCTTCACTCCTGGGTCGCAAGATCGGCATCACCTGTCAGGTGGGGATTCTGGTACCTACCGACGCCCGGAGCTCCCGAAACCCCGAATCGACCTGCGACAACCTTCCGCCGGACCGGTCTCGGTCCAGGCCCGTCAGGTTCGCCCCCGGCCGGTTCCGTAGGCCCCGTTCGGTTCGGTCGGCCCCGTTCGGTTGGGCCGGCGGGCCGTCCCTGGCCGTCCGACCCCCGTACGGACGGGACTTGAAAGGCGGCCCTGAACTCGCTTGCGCGCGGCGCTACTTGTACGCGGTGAGCGTTCCGGCCGCACCCCAGCTGTCCTTGGGAACCTCGTGGATACCACCTGGACGGTCTCGGCCGGGACCTCGTACGCGTCGACGAAGGCATCCGTGCCCCGCTCGACCGACTCGCGCTTGAGCTCGACGTCGCGGGGACCCTGCTGCACGGTGACGGTGGGCATGACCAACTCCCTTTTCGACGGCCGCTTCCCGACATTCCGGGTCGCCCACCGGCGCGACCTCAGCCCATCGGCCCCGGACCGTCCGACCAAGGCCGCCGGGGTCAGCCGTACGTGCCGGGGCGAACGGTCGAACGGCTCCGCCCCCAACTCCCGCGCTCCTGGTCGTGCTGCCCCGCTGCCGACCCGTGGTGCAGGGTCCCCATATGCACAGGACCCCTATGTGCCATATGTGCAGGACCTCTCTGTGTACGTGCGGGGCGTGTATGTGAGGGCTATGCGCAAGGCCTCTATGTGCGGGGCCTCCATATGCGGGGCCTCTATGTGCGGGGCCTCTATGTGCGACTTGTCTACACATGGCCCCTCCCCATGGGGCCGATCTCCATGAGTTCGGTCCCCATGGGGTCCCGGTACGTAGGGCCCATGACCGGTACGCCCTCCGCCCACGTGTTGAATGACGGCCATGGTGTCGACCGACCGCTGCCTTGCCTTCGCCGCGATGTCCTTCGTGGTGATCGTGATCCCGGGCCCCAGCGTGCTCTTCGTGATCGGCCGGGCCCTCGCGCACGGCCGCCGCACCGCCCTCGCCACGGTCCTCGGCAATGTCGTCGGTTCGTATGTGCTGGTGTGCGCGGTGGCGCTGGGCATCGGCACGCTGGTGGAGCGTTCGGCATCGGTCTTCATCGCCGTGAAGCTGGCGGGCGCCGCCTATCTGGTGCTGCTCGGGGTGCAGGCGTACCGGCACCGCAAGGAGATGCGGCTCGGTGTGGCGGCCATCACCGAGGGGGCGGCCCGGGCCCGGCCGGCCCGAGGTGATCTGCGAACCGTGGCGGACGGCGTCCTGGTCGGCGTCACCAACCCCAAAGGCATCGTGTTCTTCGCGGCGGTGCTGCCCCAGTTCGTGGACCACACGGCCGGCCACCTGCCGTCCCAGATGCTGCTGCTCGGCCTGATCCCCATCACCATCGGCCTGATCACGGACACCCTGTGGGGCCTGGGCGCGGCGGCCGCGCGCGGCTGGTTCGCCCGCTCCGAGCGACGCCTTTCGCTGATCGGCGGTGCGGGCGGCTTCGCGATGATCGGGCTGGGCGTGACCGTCGCGGCGACGGGCCGGGCGGCTTGAGCGGCCGTACGGGCTGCCGGGACGGACCGTCGGGGCACTCCGCGTGGCCGTACCGCGATGGGCGGACAAGGTCCCGGGTGGGCATGCGGAACGGGCACGCGGCACGGGCATGCGGAACGGGTGCCGGGCCGCCACCCGGTGGGATGAAATCGCCGGGCCGGGCCGTCGCCACCCAAGCGGCCCAGCCGTGCTGGCCTACCTGCGACAGGAGCGCGTCAAAATCGGCGGCACCGGGGTCAATGCCCCGTCATGGCGGGAGACCCGCACCGCGGCGTGGGCATAACTTCGGGCGTACGGGCGCATGACGCTTACGGCATCCGCACTTCCGCACCGGAGGACACCATGGAAAGCCTCACCATCGAGGACGCCGACCCCGACGAACGCCGCCCGGCAGGGCCGCTCTACGTGCCGGTTCGGCTCGGCTCTGCCGGAGGACACCAACTGCGTTTCCTGCGCGACGAGTTCGGCACTCGCACCGCCGTCGGATTCACCAGCCCGGACCGGCTGCACGCCGTTCTCGGACGCGACCAGCGGTGGATCAGGCTCGCCGAACCCGCCCTGAGAGCGCTCTCGGCCCCGCTCGGCGTGGACCGGGTGACCGTCGACCCACTGCTCGCCCCACCCGCCCCACCCGCACCCCGCAGGCGCCACGGCCAGACCCCGCCGCTGTGTGCCCGCCGGGACCACGCGCTGAGCCACTAGCTCCGGCGCGCTCCCACCGGCCGTCGTCCCAGCCGGCCGCCGGGCTGTCGGGCCGTCGGGCACGTCAGCCCGGGGCCACGAACTCCCCGAACCGCACGTCGTACGAGGTGGCCGAGGTCATGTCGGCAAGCAGCCGCGCACCTTCCTCGGCCACTGCGGCACGCACGCCCTTCCCCAGCGCGCCGAACGCCTGCACCGTGAGCAGCGCCTCCCCGCCCTTGTGCTCCTCGACCTGCCAGATCCCGGCGAGGAAGCCGTCGACGAGGAGGGTGCGGTGGGCCTGGTTGCCGGTCCAACTGCGCCCCTTGTGCTCGGCGGCAACCACGCGGGAGCGATCGGCGTGCGAGAGCAGCAGGTTGTCGAACTCGGGCAGGAAGCGGGGCGGTGCCGGGGTGTCCTCGGCCGGCCGGGCCGCATCCGGCAGGTCGAAGAGCTCGACGCCGTTCTCGTCCCGGAACACCGCGAGCCGGGGTCGCAGCCGCTCGAAGACGGCCCCGAGCCGGGTGAGTCCGGCCCAGGTCTGCATGTCCTTGACGGAGGCGGGCCCGAAGGCGCCGAGGTAGCGCAGCACCGTCCCATCGGGTTCCGGCACGGGCCCGGCCGCACGGCCCAGCCAGTGCTCGACGGTGGTGAGCGCGACCTGCCCGCTGCGCCCCCACATCCCGCGCGGGGTCACCTGGACCAGCGGAAGGACACAGCGGGCGGCGACGGAGAGCGCGAAGGGGTCCGCGTCCGGCCACTCCTTCAGGAGCACGTCACGCAGTTCCTTCATGGTGTACGGGCGCTCCTCGACCAGCGTGCGCACGATCGCGCCGAGCCGCTCCGTGTCGACCCCTGCCAGGCCCTTGCGGAAGGTGTTCAGCTCCCGGTCCCGGGCGCCCTGCACCAGCGGGCGCAGGGTGAGTGCGTCGTCGGCCGTGTGGGTGTGGATGGTGGAGCGCAGGGTGACGATCCGCACCACGTCGCGTGCCTCCATCAGCTCGGAGAGCGCTTCCGGCCGGAAGCCGGCGAGCCGCGACCACAGGGCGAAGTAGGGCGGCTTCACGTTCTGGGCCTGGAGTCCGAGAAGGTGACCGACGGCCTCCACGGGCGAGAGCGCGTCGCTGCGCCGCAGCAGGAGCTGCCGGTCGAGGGTGGCGCGATTGAGTGCCCGGCGCGAGAGCGGGGGCGCGGAGCTGGTGCCGGTCTTCGAGGGCATACCAGCACGGTATCGAGCCAAGCGGACAGATCCTGTCCTCTTCGGCCCCGTAACCGCTCTCAGCCGAGTGGAGGGCGACCGGGGAGAGAGCGCGGAGGGCGACCCGATGGGCGCAAACGAGCCGGAGGCGGCGAGCAGCCCCGGAGGCTGGGAGCAGCCAGGAGAAGCAGGCCGAGAACGGGCGAGGAGCGGACGGGGACCGACACGACACCTCGGGCAGGTGCATTTTGAGCCGTATATCCTGCTCAAGGAGCATTCCGAAGGCATTCCGGGGCTGCTTCCCGGGAAAGCAGACCGAGGTTCGACAGCCCTGGGGGCTGCGCGCAGAGCGGGAGGCGAGAACGTGCCCGACCGAAGGGACCGCCCCGCGCGGCCGCCGAAGAAGCATGCGTGGCGCAGGCAGCCCGCCATCGCCGAAGCCCAGGCCACCTCCGAACCCGTACCGCCCGCCGAGAGCAGCGCGGCGCCGGCCGACGGCGTACCCGCGGGGAGCGGCAGGGGCGGCAGCATCGTGCAGTCGGCCCTGTACCGCGACGGGCGGCACATCGCCTCTCACGACACCCTCGCCGAGACGTTCCGTCGCCTGCGCGAGACGCCCGACGGTATGGCGTGGATCGGTCTGCAACGCCCCTCGGAGGCCGAACTCCTTTCCCTGGCAGCCGAGTTCGACCTCCACGAGCTGGCGGTGGAGGACGCGCTCGAAGCCCATCAGCGCCCGAAGCTGGAGCGCTACGGCGACACCCTCTTCGTCGTGCTGCGCGCGGCCCGCTACCTCGACGCCCCGGAGGAGGTGGACTTCGGCGAGCTCCACGTCTTCGTGGGCCGGGACTTCGTCATCACCGTCCGCCACGGCGCGGCCCCCGACCTCTCCGCGGTCCGCCGCCGCATGGAGGAGGACCCCGAGCTCCTGGCCCTGGGCCCCGAAGCGGTCCTCTACGCCATCCTGGACGCGGTGGTGGACGGTTACGCCCCGGTCGTGGCGGGCGTGCAGAACGACATCGACGAGATCGAGACGGAAGTCTTCCGCGGCGACCCCGAGGTCTCGCGCCGCATCTACGAACTCTCCCGCGAAATGGTCGAGTTCCAACGCGCCACCCGCCCCCTGGTGGGCATGCTGCACGGCCTGATGGCGGGCTTCGCGAAGTACGGCACCGAGGAGGAACTCCAGCGCTACCTCCGCGATGTCGCGGACCACGTCACCCACACCAGCGAGCGAGTCGACGGCTTCCGCCAGGCCCTGACCGACATCCTCACGGTCAACGCGACCCTGGTGACCCAACAACAGAACGCGGAAATGCGGGCGTTGGCTGAGGCGGGCTTCGAGCAGAACGAGGAGATCAAAAAGATCTCCTCGTGGGCAGCCATCCTCTTCGCACCCACACTCGTGGGGACCATCTACGGCATGAACTTCGAGAACATGCCCGAGCTGGGCTGGGGCTTCGGGTACCCGTTCGCGATCCTGCTGATGGCGGTGGTGTGCGTCAGCCTGTACTTCATCTTCAAGCGGCGGCGGTGGCTGTAGACCCGCACGCGAAAGCATCGATCAGCTTCGCACATGTGAATACACCCATGGGACTGTTTGGGAGCCCAGGGCCGCCCTCGTCGTGGGCTCAGTGGCGGTCCTTGCGGCGATGGCGCCGACGGTCGCCGCCCAGGAGCCCGGCCGGCCCTCTCCTGCCGCTGTCGAGCGTTCTTCCGCCGCTGGAGCTGAAGGCCGGCGAGCCGTACTACTTCTGCCTGACGGACGCCAACGAGAAGGCGCTCGCGCAGGCGCACATCACCTTCGACGCGGTCGCCCCGAACACCGTGGTCACCTACAAGAGCCACACGTGCATGCGCGGCACCCTCAAGAGCGGACGGATCAACACCGACCTCACCGGCCTCGCGGGCGAGGGCACCGGCGGCTTCGCCTTCCAACGCGACGGCAGGCGCGCCGAATTCACCGCCCCGCGCGTCGCACTGCACCTGGACATGACCGGGACCTGGACCGCCGAGCACCAGGGACGACGCGTCGACATGTTCTCCTCCACCCGCGAAGGAGCCAAGCCGTCCCTGACCAAGGTGAGCGCCGAGAACCTGCCGATGACGCTGACGCCGGCCGGGGCGCAGGCCCTGTCCGCAGCCTTCGGCGCCAGCCCCGTACCGGCCGGCCCTTCTTCGAGGGCAACGCCAGCTTCGACGTCCTGAACTCCGTCGTCGGACTGCTCAGCCCCAAGCCGTAGGCCAGGAAACCGGGCACGGGCGGGAGCCTTTACCCCGCGTCGCCCGGGCCGCCGCGTCCTCGGAAGGCCGACGCACCGATAGCGTGGGCGGCATGGACGGTGTGCGGGGTGGTGAGCACGAGGTGCCCGGCGGCACCAGGGGTCCGCGGCCCTCGCCCGGAGAAGCCGGCTTCCCCGTGTTCCACGCGGCGCGTTCGGGCGGGCTCGCCGAGCTGGACGGGCGGCTGGTCGAGTGCCGAGCCTGTCCTCGGCTGGTCGCCTGGCGCGAGGAGGTCGCCGCTACGAAGCGGGCTGCCTTCCGGGGCTGGGAGTACTGGGGCAGGCCGGTGCCGGGCTTCGGGCCGCACGACGCCCCGCTGGCGGTGGTCGGGCTCGCGCCGGCCGCGCACGGCGGCAACCGGACGGGCCGCATGTTCACCGGCGACGCGTCGGGGGACTTCCTCTTCGCGGCCCTGCACGAGGTGGGCCTCGCCTCTCGGCCCACCGCCACCACGGCCGACGACGGCCTGGAGTTGTACGGAGTGCGGGTGACCTCTCCCGTCCACTGCGCACCTCCCGCGAACAAGCCGACACCGGCGGAGCGGGACACGTGCCGGCCGTGGCTGGCGGCCGAGATCACGCTCCTGAACCCGCGTGCGATCGTCGTCCTCGGCGCCTTCGGCTGGCAGACCCTGCTGCCCGTACTCGCCGACGCCGGCTGGCAACTTCCGCGCCCCCGGCCCCGGTTCGCGCACGGCGCCCTGGTGACGCTGCGACGCACCGAGCCGACCGCCGCACGGTCGGCGCGAGCGGAACTGAGTGACGGCGGCGGCCGGGCCGCGAACGACGAGCTCCATCTGATCGGCTGTTACCACCCCAGCCAGCGCAACACGTTCACGGGACGCCTGACCCGGCCCATGCTGACCGGCCTGCTCCAACAGGCATCCGCCCTGGCGGGTTCGGGCTGAGGCAACCCCAACACCGAGCCGCGACCGTGTCAGCATGGGGCGTCCGCACGGGGCCGCCGGGGAGCGGCCCGCTCCGGCCGACCATCCCCGACCCACGTCACCGGAGTGAGGACATGGATCCTGAGCAGCACCACGCCACGTGTCGGGCGCGCGTCCGCGCGCTTCGGCAACCGCACCGCTTCGGCACCCGCGACCTCCGTACCGCCGTGGCCGTCCCCACCAAGCGCAGGGGGCTCCCCCTCGACGGCGACGAGGCCCCGCCCACGGTGGGCACCCGCTCCCGCACGGGCGCCGTCCCCGCGAGGACGGCGTGGCCGGTGTCGGACGCCGCCCCGCGCCGCCCGGCACCCGAGAACGCGGGAGCGGCCTCGTGACCGCGCCGCGGCAGGACCCGCTGCGCGACCCGCGTTTCTTCGCCGACCCGTACCCCACCTACGACCGGCTGCGCGAAGGCTGTCCCGTCCAGCGCATCCCCACCGGCTCCGGCGGACGCGAGGCGTACCTGATCACCGGCCATCCCGAGGCGCGCGAGGCGTTCACCGACCCCCGGCTGTCCAAGGACACGGCCCGCTTCTTCGCCGGCCAGGCCTCGACCCGCGACCTGCACCCGGCGATCTCGCGCACCATGCTGGCGAGCGACCCTCCCGCGCACACCCGCCGACGGCGGGTGGCGACGCCCCTGTTCACCGCCGGACGCGTCCGTGAACTGCGCCCGTACATCACCGGGGTCGTCGACGACCTCATGGGCACGTGGCGACCGGGCACGGAGGTCGACCTGGTGGCGGACCTGGCGGTGCCCCTGCCGGTGACCGTCGTGTGCGAGCTGCTGGGCGTGCCGGAATCCGACCGTGCCACGCTCGCCGGCTGGTCCCACGACCTCTTCGACGCCACCGACACCGACCGCGTCGACCGCGCGTCGCACCGGATCGGCGACCATCTGACCCGTCTCGTCGACACGGCCCGCGCCACCCCCGGCGACGGCCCGCTCCACTCGTTCCTGCGCGGCTGCGACGACGGCGGCCTCGACCGGGACGAGATCGTCTCCCTGGCCGCCCTCCTGCTGGTCGCCGGGCACGAGACCACCACCCACTTCATCGGCAACGCGGTCCTGGCCCTGCTCCGGCACCCCGAGGCGTTCGACCGCCTGCGCCGGGCCCCGGACCTGATCCCCGGCGCCCTCGACGAACTGCTCCGCTTCGACTCCCCGGTGAGCGTGGCCACGTTCCGTCACAGCACGGAGGACCTGCGCGTGGGAGGGGTCGACATCCCCGCGGGCTTCCCGGTGCTCATCGCCCCCGGGGCCGCGAACCGCGATCCGGCGGTGTTCCCCGGCCCGGGCCGCCTCGACCTCGACCGCGACGCCGGTGGCCATCTCTCCTTCGGTCACGGCATCCACCGCTG
Source organism: Streptomyces xanthochromogenes (assembly GCF_014650455.1). Classification (GTDB taxonomy): domain Bacteria; phylum Actinomycetota; class Actinomycetes; order Streptomycetales; family Streptomycetaceae; genus Streptomyces; species Streptomyces xanthochromogenes. The sequence continues at coordinate 487,459 of NZ_BMUZ01000006.1, forward strand.
TCCGGGCGCCCCGCTGGCCCGGGCCGAGGCCGAAATCGCCCTGCGCGCCCTGGTGACCCGGTTCCCGGGCACGCGTCTGGCCGGTCCCCCGGAATCGCCGGTCTGGCGCCGGACCCGTCTCACGCGCGGCCTGGCCGGCCTGCCCCTCGCGCTCGCCTGACCGTCCCCCGCCGGTCGTCGCGGGGCACCCGGCTTCGGCCCGCGGTTGCCACGGGGGCGGCGGGGCCCGGCGCGCGGCCGCTCACCCCTCGAACCGGTACCCCATCCCCGGCGCCGTGATCAGGTACCGCGGATGCGAGGGATCGGATTCGAGCTTGCGGCGGAGCTGGGCCATGTACACCCGGAGGTAGTTGCTCTGGGTGCGGTAGGTGGGGCCCCACACCTCCTGGAGGAGGCGGCGCTGGGTGACCAGGGTGCCGCGGTTGCGGATCAAGACCTCCAGGAGGTGCCACTCGGTCGGGGTGAGCCGTACGTCGTGGCCGTCGCGCCGCGCCTTCTTCGCGAGGAGGTCGAGCGTGAAGGCCTGGGTGGTGACGACTCCCCCGTCCGCGCTCCTGACCGCCGGCGCGACTCTGCGGGTCGCCACCCGCAGACGGGCGAGCAGTTCGTCCATGCTGAACGGTTTGGTGATGTAGTCGTCCGCCCCCGAGTCGAGGGCCTCGACCTTCTCGTCGGACGTGGTGCGCGCCGAGACCACGAGGATCGGGGCGCGGCACCAGATCCGCAGCCGCTTCAGCACCTCGATGCCGTCCATGTCGGGCAGCCCGAGGTCGAGCAGGACCGCGTCCGGGGGCCGTACGGCGGCGAGTTGGAGGGCGGCGGCGCCGTCCTGCGCCGAGTCGACCTCGTACTTGCGGGCCTTGAGGTTGATCTCCAGAGCCCGTACGAGCTGCGGTTCGTCCTCCACCACCAGCACCCGGGTCATCGACGTGCCGCCCTTCCTGAGTGACCTAAGACGCTCACTTCTGGGTGAGTTCCTTGAGCGCGATGTTGAGCTTGAGGACGTTGACGCCGGGCTCCCCCATGAAGCCGAGGACGCGGCCGTCGGTGTGGTCGGCGACCAGCCTCTCGACCTGTCCGACGTCGAGGTGGTTCTTCTCGGCGACCCGGTGGACCTGGAGCTTCGCGTAGGCCGGGGAGATCTGCGGGTCGAGGCCGGAGCCGGAGGAGGTGACCGCGTCGGCGGGCACATCGGCCGGGTCCACCCGGTAGCCGGGGACGGAGTTGTCCTCGACGACGGCTTCCTTGGCGTCCTTGACCTGCTGGATCAGTTTCTCGTTGTCGCCCGACAGGTTGGTCGCGCCGGACACGAGCAGCTGGTACTGGGTGTTGATGCTGTTGGTGCCCAGCCCGTTCGAGGGGCGCGGCTGGAACCACTTCAGGTCGGGCACCGCGGCCTCGTCGGCGTTGTCCGGGTCCTTCTTGGGGAGGTCGTACCGCTGCCCTATGAGCGCGGAACCGACCACCTGGCCACCGGACTTGATCTCGGACCCGTTGGCCTTGTTGCCGAAGGCCGCCTGCGCGATCCCGGTCACCACGAGCGGATAGATCACTCCGCAGACGACGGTCAGGACAAGCAGGGCGCGCAGCCCGGCACCGAGCAACCGTGCCGTGTTTCCAATGGAGTTGTTCATGACGGATAGCACGCTTTCGAGGGATTAGAGCCCGGGGATGAGGGAAATGAGCAGGTCGATGATCTTGATGCCGATGAAGGGGGCGATCAGGCCGCCGAGTCCGTAGATCCCGAGGTTTCGCCGGAGCATCCTGTCGGCGCTGGTCGGCTTGTAGCGCACGCCCTTCAGGGCCAGCGGCACGAGCGCGATGATGATCAGCGCGTTGAAGATCACCGCGGAGAGGATCGCGGTCTCGGGGCTGTGCAGGCTCATGATGTTGAGCTTGTCCAGGCCCGGGTAGACCACCGCGAACATCGCGGGGATGATCGCGAAGTACTTCGCCACGTCGTTGGCGATCGAGAAGGTCGTCAACGCCCCACGGGTGATGAGGAGTTGCTTGCCGATCTCGACGATCTCGATGAGCTTGGTCGGGTTGGAGTCGAGGTCGACCATGTTGCCGGCCTCCTTCGCGGCCGACGTACCGGTGTTCATCGCCACACCGACGTCCGCCTGCGCGAGCGCCGGGGCGTCGTTGGTGCCGTCGCCGGTCATCGCGACCAGCTTGCCGCCGGCCTGCTCACGCTTGATGAGCGCCATCTTGTCCTCGGGGGTGGCCTCCGCGAGGAAGTCGTCCACGCCCGCCTCTTCGGCGATCGCCTTCGCGGTCAGCGGGTTGTCGCCCGTGATCATGACCGTCTTGATGCCCATGCGGCGCAGTTCGTCGAACCGCTCCCTCATGCCCTCCTTGACGACGTCCTTGAGGTGGATGACACCCAGGACCCGTGCGCCGTCAGCGTCCTCCACAGCCACGAGCAGCGGCGTGCCACCAGCCTCGGAAATCCGGTCGGTGAGCGCCTGGGCGTCCTGTGCGACACTGCCGCCCTGCTCCTTGACCCATGCGACCACCGAACCGGCCGCGCCCTTGCGGACCTTGCGTCCCGCCACGTCCACGCCGGACATCCGGGTCTGGGCCGTGAAGGCCACCCACTCCGCGCCGGTCAGCTCGCCCTGGTGGCGTTCGCGCAGGCCGTACTTCTCCTTCGCGAGCACCACGATCGAGCGGCCCTCGGGCGTCTCGTCCGACAGGGAGGAGAGCTGGGCCGCATCCGCGACCTCGGCCTCGGTGGTGCCGCCGACCGGCACGAACTCGGATGCCTGACGGTTGCCCAGGGTGATGGTGCCGGTCTTGTCGAGCAGCAGCGTCGACACGTCTCCGGCCGCCTCGACGGCCCTGCCGGACATGGCCAGTACGTTGCGCTGCACCAGGCGGTCCATCCCCGCGATGCCGATCGCGGACAGCAGCGCGCCGATGGTGGTCGGGATCAGACAGACGAGCAGCGCGGCGAGCACGATCATGGACTGCTCCGCCTTCGCGTACATCGCGAACGGCTGGAGGGTCACGACCGCGAGCAGGAAGACGATCGTGAGGGACGCGAGCAGGATGTTGAGCGCGATCTCGTTCGGCGTCTTCTGCCGCGCCGCGCCCTCGACCAGGTTGATCATCCGGTCGATGAACGTCTCGCCCGGCTTCGTCGTGATCTTGATGACGACCCGGTCCGACAGCACCTTGGTGCCGCCGGTCACCGCGGACCTGTCACCACCGGACTCGCGGATGACGGGCGCGGACTCACCCGTGATCGCCGACTCGTCCACGCTCGCGACGCCCTCGACCACATCACCGTCGCCGGGGATGACGTCGCCGGCCTCGCACACCACCAGGTCGCCGATCCTGAGCTCGGTGCCGGGGACCTGCTCCTCCGAACTCCCGTCGAGGCGACGGGCGATGGTGTCGGTCTTGGCCTTGCGCAGGGTGTCCGCCTGCGCCTTGCCGCGGCCCTCCGCGACGGCCTCCGCGAGGTTGGCGAAGATCGTGGTCAGCCACAGCCAGGCGGCGATCGCCCAGCCGAACCAGTCGCCCGGGTCCTTGACGGCGAGGACCGTGGTGAGGACCGATCCGATCTCCACCACGAACATGACGGGGGACTTGACCATGACGCGGGGGTCGAGCTTCTTCACCGCGTCGGGGAAGGACTTGACCAGCTGCTTCGGGTCGAACATGCCGCCTCCGACCCGTCCGGCCTCGGGCTTGTGCCCGCCGGGGAGGTCGTTGTGGGGCGCGCGGGTGGGTGTGGCGATGGACATGGAGCCGGGCTCCTCGTGCTTCTTCGTGCCGAAGGAGCCTGGCTCCTGCGACTTCTGCGTGTTCTTCGTGTCGGCGGTCATGACGCCAGGCCTTCCGCGAGGGGGCCGAGGGCCAGCGCCGGGAAGTAGGTCAGACCCGCGACGATCATCACGGTGCCGACCAACAGGCCGGTGAACAAGGGCTTGTTGGTGCGCAGGGTGCCGGCCGTCTCGGGGATCGGCGTCTGCTCGGCGAGCGAGCCAGCGAGCGCGAGCACGAACACCATGGGGACGAACCGGCCGAGCAGCATGGCGAGTCCGATGCTGGTGTTGAACCACGGGGTGTTCGCGTTGAGCCCGGCGAAGGCCGAGCCGTTGTTGTTGGCGCCCGAGGTGTAGGCGTACAGGACCTCGGAGAAGCCGTGCGCGCCGGTGTTGGTCATCGAGGTCAGCGTGGACGGCATGGCCATCGCGACCGCCGTGAAGATGAGGACCAGGGCGGGGGTGACGAGGATGTAGCAGGCCACGAACTTGATCTCGCGGGTGCCGATCTTCTTGCCCAGGTACTCGGGGGTGCGCCCGACCATCAGGCCCGCGATGAACACCGCGATGACGGCCATGATCAGCATGCCGTAGAGGCCGGAGCCGGTGCCGCCCGGGGCGATCTCGCCGAGCTGCATGCCCAGCATGGTGATGCCGCCGCCGAATCCGGTCAGCGAGGAGTGGAAGGCGTCCACCGCGCCGGTCGAGGTGAGGGTGGTGGCCACCGCGAAGATCGAGGACCCGCCGATCCCGAACCGGTTCTCCTTGCCCTCCATGGCGCCGCCCGCGAGGTCGAAGGCGGGGCCGCCGTGGTGGAACTCGGTCCACATCATCAGCGCGGTGAAACCGACCCAGATCGTCACCATCGTGGCGAGGATCGCGTAGCCCTGCTTGACCGAGCCGACCATCCTGCCGAACGTGCGGGTCAGCGCGAACGGGATGACCAGGATGAGGAAGACCTCGAAGAGGTTGGTGAAGCCGTTGGGGTTCTCGAAGGGGTGGGCGGAGTTGGCGTTGAAGTAACCGCCGCCGTTCGTACCCAGCTCCTTGATCGCCTCCTGCGAGGCGACCGCGCCCCCGTTCCACTGCTGCGAGCCGCCCATGAACTGGCCGACCTCATGGATGCCGGAGAAGTTCTGGATGGCGCCGCAGGCGACCAGGACGATCGCGCCGAGCACCGAGACGGGCAGCAGGATGCGGACGGTTCCGCGCACCAAGTCGGCCCAGAAATTGCCCAGTTCACCGGTACGGGACCGGGCGAAGCCGCGTACCAGCGCGACGGCTACGGCGATGCCGACGGCCGCGGACACGAAGTTCTGCACGGCCAGGCCGCCCGTCTGCACGACGTGGCCCATGGCCTGCTCGCCGGAGTACGACTGCCAGTTCGTGTTGGCCACGAAGGAGGCGGCGGTATTGAAGGCCTGGTCCGCGGGGATCGAGACGAAGCCGAGCGAGCCGGGCAGCGAGCCCTGCAGGCGCTGCATCAGATACAGGAAGAGGACGCTCACCAGGGAGAACGCGAGGACACCGCGCAGATAGGCGGGCCAGCGCATCTCGGTGGTCGGGTTGGCGCCGACGGCCTTGTAGATCCACTTCTCGACGCGCAGATGCTTGTCGGAGGAGTAGACCCGGGCCATGTAGTCGCCGAGGGGACGGTAGGCCAGGCCCAACGCCACGGCGAGGGCCGCGAATTGGAGCACGCCGGCTACGACAGGAGACATGGCGGGACTCAGAACCTCTCCGGATACACAAGGGCGAGGACGAGGTAACCCAGGAGGGCGACGGCCACGATCAGGCCGACGATGTTCTCGGCAGTCACAGCTTTGCCACCCCCTTGGCGATGAGCGCCACCAGCGCGAAGACCGCGAGTGTGGTGACGACGAAGGCCAGATCGGCCATCGTGGACTCCTCAGAGAGGCCTCAGAGAGGCTCGAAACGAACGGACACCCTGAGGAAACCTCCTCACCAGGCGTGTTCGGCCTCCGTTGACGTCCCTCTTACGGCCCGCCGCGACTCCTTGACGAGTCCCATACGCGCGGGGCCTCCGGCGGGATGGGGGTGGTGACGCGGCCGGGCCGGGGGCTGCGGAGCCCCGGCGGACCGTGCGGGCCCCGAAGGGGGTGGGGGCAGCCGGTGCGGGTTTACGCCCCTGCGGGCATGACCGGCCCTGGCGCGACCGGCACGGAGGCGGCTGGTGTGGTGCCCCGGGGGCCGTGCGGGGACGTCCGTGCGGGGCCGGCCGATGGCGCCGGGGGCAGGGACGGCCGGCCGGTGCGGGCCGTCCGACGGGTGGCCCTTGCGTGCCGGGGCGACGGCAACCGCCCGCCCCGGTACGGGAGTTGGACCGGGGCGGCCGGCGGCGCCGGACACCCCGGGGTGGGTCAGGCGGCGCGCCGCACCCGGGCCGCCTTGCGGGCTTCGGACAGCTCGCGGGACTCGCCGGCACGGCGCGAGTTCCCGGTGCGGCCCGCCGACTGGCCACGGGCGGTGCCGCGGCCGCGGAAGGGGGCCTGGCCGCGCTGCTTGGGGCGGTCGGCCGGGGCCGCAGCGGGGCCGACGGGGATGCCGGACGGTGCCTGGGCGCCGGTGATGCGGCTCAACTCCGCCTCGCCGGAACGCACTTGGGTGATGGTCGGGGTGATCCCCGCGGCCATCATCAGGCGGCTCATCTCGCGGCGCTGGTTGGGTGTGACGAGGGTGACGACGCTGCCGGACTCGCCCGCGCGGGCGGTGCGGCCGCCGCGGTGGAGGTA
>NZ_BMUZ01000007.1:0-109909 GCF_014650455.1 Streptomyces xanthochromogenes
CATGAATGTTTACCCGTAATCGGGTGCACACATCACGTAAGAGCGGGACGGAACCACCGGAATAAGGCGGACCGTCCACAGCGTCCTCGCTGTGTTGTTGCCTGCCCGCCACGAGGGCCGACAGGACTTTTCAAAGGAACCTCGATCCGCCGAAGCGGATACGGGGTTGTCAATCTGGCGTTGACTTTTGGCACGCTGTTGAGTTCTCAAGGAACGGACGCTTCCTTTGTACTCACCCTCTCGGGCTTTCCTCCGGGCGCTTCCCTTCGGTATTTCGTGTTCCCGACTCTATCAGACTCTTTCGTGTCCGATTCCCCGTCGGAATGGGGATTCGCTTCCAGGTATTCGCTTTCGCGTTTTCCCTTTCGGCGTGTCCCGACTTTATCAGAGATTCTGAAGCCGGATTCCCGCCCCGTTCCGGTCCCCCGTACGACACTTGACTGTGCCGGGTTCCCGTTCAGGCGGAGACATAAACCTACTGGAGCGGGGCGCCTCGATGCAAATCGAGGCGCCCCGCTCCGGAGGTACGTCCGTGGGACCGTCAGACCTCGACGACCACGGGCAGGATCATCGGACGCCTGCGGTAGGTGTCCGAGACCCACTTGCCGACCGAGCGACGGATCAGCTGCTGGAGCTGGTGGGGCTCGACCACGCCGTCCTGGGCGGAACGGTTCAGGGCTTCCTCGATCTTCGCGACCACCGGAGTGAATGCCGAATCCTCGATGCCGGAACCGCGGGCCTGGATGTGCGGGCCGCTGGTGATCTTGCCGCTGCTGGAGTCGACGACCACGTACACCGAGATGATGCCCTCGTCGCCGAGGATGCGGCGGTCCTTGAGGGAGGACTCCGTCACGTCGCCGACCGAGAGGCCGTCGACGTAGACGTAACCGGCCTGGACCTTGCCGACGATTCTCGCGGTGCCGTCGACCAGGTCGACGACCACGCCGTCCTCGGCGATGACGATGTGGTTCTTCGGGACGCCGGTGAGCGCTCCGAGTTCCGCGTTCGCCCGCAGGTGGCGCCATTCGCCGTGGACCGGCATCAGGTTCTTCGGCTTGCAGATGTTGTAGAAGTACAGCAGCTCGCCGGCCGAGGCGTGGCCCGAGACGTGCACCTTGGCGTTGCCCTTGTGGACGACGTTGGCGCCCCAGCGGGTCAGGCCGTTGATGACGCGGTAGACCGCGTTCTCGTTGCCCGGGATGAGCGACGACGCGAGGATCACGGTGTCGCCCGGAACGATCCGGATCTGGTGGTCGCGGTTGGCCATGCGGGAGAGCGCGGCCATCGGCTCGCCCTGCGAGCCGGTGCAGACCAGTACGACCTCGTCGTCCGGCAGGTCGTCGAGGGTCTTGACGTCGACGACGAGGCCGGCCGGGACCTTGAGGTAGCCGAGGTCGCGGGCGATGCCCATGTTGCGGACCATCGAGCGGCCTACGAAGGCGACGCGGCGGCCGTATTCGTGGGCGGCGTCCAGGATCTGCTGGATGCGGTGCACGTGGCTGGCGAAGCTGGCCACGATGATCCGCTTGTCGGCGTTCGCGAAGACGGTGCGCAGGACGTTGGAGATGTCCCGCTCCGGCGGCACGAATCCGGGGACCTCGGCGTTCGTCGAGTCGGAGAGGAGGAGGTCGATGCCTTCCTCGCTCAGCCGGGCGAAGGCGTGCAGGTCGGTGAGGCGCCCGTCGAGCGGGAGCTGGTCCATCTTGAAGTCGCCGGTGGCGACGGCCATGCCCGCGGGGGTGCGGATGGCGACCGCGAGGGCGTCGGGGATGGAGTGGTTGACGGCGACGAATTCGCAGTCGAAGGGGCCCAGGCGCTCGCGGTCGCCTTCGGCGACCTCCAGCGTGTAGGGGCGGATGCGGTGCTCCTGGAGCTTGGCCTCGATGAGTGCGAGGGTCAGCTTGGAGCCGATGAGCGGGATGTCCGGCTTCTCGCGGAGCAGGAAGGGGACGCCGCCGATGTGGTCCTCGTGGCCGTGCGTCAGGACGATGCCCTCGATGTCGTCGAGGCGGTCCCTGATGGAGCTGAAGTCGGGCAGGATCAGGTCGATGCCGGGCTGCTCCTCCTCGGGGAAGAGGACGCCACAGTCGACGATGAGCAGGCGGCCGCCGAACTCGAAGACGGTCATGTTTCGGCCGATTTCGCCGAGACCGCCGAGTGGGGTGACGCGCAGGCCGTTCTTGGGAAGCTGCGGCGGGGTGCCGAGTTCGGGATGCGGATGACTCAAAAGACTCTCCTCACCACACGCGCCACGTACCGGTAGGGCACGTGGCGCGTATGTCATTCGTGCACTTGCTGTTGTGTGTGGTTTCGCGCGTTGTCCGGCGCGTATTCAGTTGTGAAGTCTGTGGTTAGAGCTGTACCCCACCGGCTGCCAGATCGAGCGCCAGCTGGCTGGATTCTTCCGCCGTGAGTTCGACGAGGGGCAGGCGCAGGGGTCCTGCGGGGAGTCCTTGGCGGGCGAGGGCCGCCTTGGTGGTGATGACTCCCTGGGTGCGGAACATGCCGGTGTAGACGGGGAGCAGCTGCTGGTGGATCTCGGTGGCCTTGCGCACGTCGCCTGCGAGGTAGGCGTCCAGGAGGGCGCGCAGCTCGGGGGTGACGAGGTGGCCGACGACGGAGACGAAGCCGCAGGCGCCGACGGACAGGAGCGGCAGGTTGAGCATGTCGTCGCCGGAGTACCAGGCGAGGCCGGAGCGGGCGATGGCCCAGCTGGCGCGGCCGAGGTCGCCCTTGGCGTCCTTGTTGGCGACGATCCGGGGGTGTTCGGCGAGCCGTACGAGGGTTTCGGTGTCGATCGGGACGCCGCTGCGGCCGGGGATGTCGTAGAGCATCACGGGGAGCTCGGTGGCGTCGGCGATGGCCGAGAAGTGCCGGAACAGTCCCTCTTGTGGGGGCTTGTTGTAGTACGGCGTGACCGCGAGCAGGCCGTGCGCGCCGGAGCGTTCGGCCGTTCGGGCGAGTTCGAGGGTGTGGCGGGTGTCGTTGGTGCCGATTCCGGCGACGACGTGGGCCCGGTCTCCTACGGCTTCCAGTACGGCTCGTACGAGCTGGTCTTTCTCCGCGTCGCTGGTGGTCGGGGACTCGCCGGTGGTGCCGTTGACGACGAGTCCGTCGTTGCCTGCGTCGACCAGGTGGGCCGCCAGTCGCTGGGCGCCGTCGAGGTCGAGTGCGCCGTCCGCCGTGAAGGGCGTGATCATGGCGGTGAGGACCCGCCCGAAGGGGGTCTGCGGAGTGGAGATCGGAGCCATGGGTAACACGCTACTCGCTGCTCAGCGCGTGGTGCCCCCTCGGGGGCCGGTGGCTGAGGGAGCCCGGCACTGCCTGCTCGGGGGTTCAAGCAGTGCCGGGTCCGTTTGATCAGCCTAGATGAACTTCACGAAACGCCGCAATACGGACACTTTGCGCGGCGTATCCGCACATCTGTGCCGGTATGGTCGGGCGCCCGTGTCGGCGGGGGTGGTTACGGGGCCACCCGGCCGTTGGTGTTGAAGGCCGCATGGGTGAGCGGCATCAGCCGGGCCCACTCCTGTTCCATCTTCTCGCCGACCATCTCGATCTCCCGCTGCGGGAAGGACGGGACCTTCGCCAGCTCGTGCTGGGTGCGCAGACCGAGGAAGTGCATCAGCGAGCGCGCGTTGCACGTCGCGTACATCGAGGAGAAGAGGCCGACCGGCAGCGTGGCGCGGGCGACTTCGCGGGCGACACCGGCCGCCAGCATCTCCTGGTAGGCCTCGTAGGAGCGGCGGTAGGAGTCCTCCATGACGCGCTCGGTCAGCTCCTGCTGGGCCGCCGTGCCGTCGACGAACTCGTACTTGCCGGGGCGGCCCTGCTGGACCAGCTTGCGGTCGGCGCCCGGGACGTAGAAGACGGGCTGGAGCTCCCTGTACCGGCCCGATTCCTCGTTGTAGGACCAGCCGACCCGGTGCCGCATGAACTCCCGGAAGACGAAGATGGGGGCGCTGATGAAGAAGGTCATCGAGTTGTGCTCGAAGGGGCTGCCGTGCCGGTCCCGCATCAGGTAGTTGATGAGGCCCTTGGAGCGCTCGGGGTCCTTCTGGAGCTCTTCCAGGGACTGCTCGCCCGCCGTGGAGACACGGGCGGCCCACAGCACGTCCGAGTCGGTAGCCGCGTGCTTGACCAGTTCGACGGTGACGTCGTTGCGGAAGCTGGGCTTGAGGTCAGGGGCGGGGGTGTCGGTCACCGGCGGGTCCTTCCAATTGCGTCGCTCGGGCGGCGCCCACTCTACGGCCCGGCACCGACATCTCCGTCTCTGACGGATCGTCAGCACATTCTTCGGCCAATTCGGGGAATTCGGGCACCAATCGGCAGTGCCGAGCGTCTGTACCAGTAAGCAGCAGCCAGTTCGACAGCCACTCGACTTTCCCAGGAGATGTGCCCCCATGTTCCGCCGGCGTGAGCCCGTTCCGTTCGCATTCGTCGCCGAGGCCGACCGCTACCGCAGCAATGTCGAGCCGCCGCCGCGCCAGCGCGCCAGCGCAGGTCAGCTCGTTGGCAGGACGCTGGTCGGGCTCACGGTCATAGCCGGTCTCACCGGTGCGCTGCTGTTCGGGCTGCCGGCCATGGAGAGTCCGCAGTCCCCCGCGCACAGCCAGCAGTCCGAGGCCTCCAACGGGCGTTGACGGGCGTACGACCGTCGCTGACCGGCCCTGACGCGCCGACGCGCGCCCGGCCCCCCGGAGGTGGCCGCGCGCCGACCTCCTCGGTAGCCTCACCCCGCACAGCCCAATCGAGCGTGCTTGTGAGTGAGGATCAGTCGTGCCCCTGCCCTTCCTGACGGCCGACCGCGCAGTCGACGCACCCGGTGAGTACTCCGACGACGTCGCCCTGCCCTTCGACGACCACGATCGCTGGCGGCGGCCCTACCGGCCCGGCCCCTGGCGGGTCGGCGCGGCGGCCATGCTGCTGCTCCTCGCCTCGTTCGTGCTGCTCGCGGCCGTCATCATCGCGGCCGCGGGGGAACCGGCGGGGGCCGTCGCCGTCCTGGGCATCGCCGTGCTCGTGATCGCCTCCGCGCTGCGGCTGCTGCGCGTCGGGGTGTGGGTCAGCCGGGCCGGGCTGCGCCGGGTCGCCTTCCTCACCACGACCACGGTGGCGTGGCCGCGGATCTCGGGCGTACGCACGGTGCAGCAGCCGGTGCGCTGGCTCGGGCTTCCCCGCACGGTCCAGGGGCAGGCGCTGCTCGCCGAGCGGCAGGGCGGCGAGACGCTTCCGCCGCTGCTCACCGACCACAACGCGGACTTCCTGGGCCGCGGCGACGCCTTCGACCGGGCGGCCGACCTGGTGGAGGCCTGGGGCGACGAGTACCGCCGCTGCTGAGGGGACCGGCGCTGCGGCGGCCTGAGCCGCCCGAGCGCCGTCGAGTCCGTCCCGCCACGCCTGCCCCGGCAGCCCTGGCAGGCCCTGGCCGTCGGACCCGGCCGTCGGACGTGTGCCGTCAGACTCCGGCCGGCTTGTTCTCGTGCAGGGCGATCGCCCGCTGCATCGCCTTGCGGGCCCGCGGGGTGTCGCGGGCGTCCTGGTAGGCGACGGCGAGGCGGAACCAGCAGCGCCAGTCGTCGGGCGCGTCCTCCGTCTCGGCCTTGCGGCGGGCGAAGACCGCGTCGGCCGAGTCGCGGTCGATGCGGCCGCCCTCGGTGCGGACCAACTCGTCGACGGGCAGGCCGCCTTCGGCCTCCAGGGCCACGGCGAGCCGGTTGGCCCGGGTCACGAAGCGGGTGTTGGCCCACAGGAACCAGATGCCGATGACCGGCAGGATCAGCACGGCCACGCCCAGGGTGACGGTGATCCACGTGCCCTGCTCCAGGAGCAGCACGCCGCGGCTGCCGGCCAGGACGAAGTAGAAGACCAGGACGGCGGCCGTGACGAGATAGGTGATTTTTGCGCGCATGAGGCCGACGGTGCCGCTCAGTTGAGGTCGAGGAAGTGTTCCAGGCCGAAGGTGAGGCCGGGAGTGGTCACCACGCGGCGGGCGCCGAGCAGGATGCCCGGCATGAAGCTGCTGTGGTGGAGGGAGTCGTGGCGCACGGTCAGGGTCTCGCCCTCGGCCCCGAGCAGTACTTCCTGGTGGGCCAGGAGACCGCGTAGCCGGACGGCGTGCACGGGAATGCCGTCCACGTCGGCGCCGCGGGCGCCGTCGAGCGCCGTGGTGGTGGCGTCCGGTGCGGGGGCGACGCCGGCTTCGGCGCGGGCCGCCGCGATCAGCTGGGCGGTGCGGGTCGCGGTGCCGGAGGGGGCGTCGACCTTGTTGGGGTGGTGCAGCTCGACGACCTCGACGGACTCGAAGTAGGGGGCGGCGAGCTGGGCGAACTTCATCGTGAGTACGGCGCCGATGGAGAAGTTCGGGGCGATGAGCACACCGGTCGCCGGGGAGGCGGCGAGCCAGGTGTTCAGCTGCGCGAGGCGGTCCTCGGTCCAGCCCGTGGTGCCGACGACGGCGTGGATTCCGTGGCGTACACAGAACTCCAGGTTGTCCATCACCGAGGCGGGAGTGGTCAGTTCGACCGCGACCTGGGCGCCCGTGTCGGCGAGCGTCTCCAGGCTGTCGCCGCGGCCGAGGGCGGCGACCAGCTCCATGTCCTCGGCGGCTTCCACGGCTCGTACCGCCTCGGAGCCGATCCGGCCCTTGGCTCCGAGGACCGCCACGCGCAGCTTGCTCATTCGCTTGTTTCCTTAAGGGGTTACGAGACCTTTTACGAGACCGCTTCGTGGAGGCGGTCGGCCTGCTTGTCCTTGAGCGGGCCGATGACGGACAGCGAGGGACGCCGTCCCAGGACATCACGGGCCACTTCGCGGACGTCGTCCGGGGTGACCTGCGCTATCCGGGCCAGCATGTCGTCGACCGACATCTGCTCGCCCCAGCACAGCTCGCTCTTGCCGATGCGGTTCATCAGTGCGCCGGTGTCCTCCAGGCCGAGGACGGTGGAGCCGGAGAGCTGGCCGACCGCACGGCCGATCTCGTCGTCCGAGAGGCCGTCGCTCGCGACCCGGTCCAGTTCGTCCCGGCAGATCTTCAGGACGTCGTGGACCTGGTTGGGGCGGCAGCCCGCGTACACGCCGAACAGGCCGCAGTCGGCGAAGCCCGACGTGTAGGAGTACACGCTGTAGGCCAGGCCGCGCTTCTCGCGGACCTCCTGGAACAGGCGGGACGACATGCCGCCGCCCAGTGCCGTGTTGAGGACGCCGAGCGCCCAGCGGCGCTCGTCGGTGCGGGCCAGGCCCGGCATGCCGAGGACCACGTGGGCCTGTTCCGTGCGGCGGTTCAGGAGCTCCATGCGCCCGGCGGCCTTCAGGGTGCGCGAGCCGGCGCGCGGGGCGAGCGGGACGGCGTCGGTGTGCGTGAGCGCGCCGGCCTTCTCGAAGGCCCTGCGGACCTGGCGTACGACGGTGGCGTGGTCGACGTTGCCGGCCGCCGCGACGACCAGGTGGCGCGGGTCGTAGTGCTTCTTGTAGAAGCGGGAGATCTGCGCCTGGGTGAGGGCGTTGATGGTGTCGACGGTGCCGAGGACCGGGCGGCCGAGGGGGGTGTCGCCGAGCATGGTGTGCGCGAACAGGTCGTGCACGCAGTCGCCCGGGTCGTCCTCGGTCATCGCGATCTCTTCGAGGATGACGCCGCGTTCGGCGTCGATGTCCTCGGCGAGGATCAGCGAGTCGGTGAGCATGTCGCACACGACGTCGATGGCCAGCGGCAGATCGGTGTCGAGCACCCGCGCGTAGTAGCAGGTGTACTCCTTCGCCGTGAAGGCGTTCATCTCCCCGCCGACCGCGTCGAGGGCGGAGGAGATGTCGAGGGCGCTGCGCTTCTTGGTGCCCTTGAAGAGGAGGTGCTCAAGGTAGTGGGTGGCGCCGTTCAGCGTCGGTGTCTCGTCGCGCGAGCCGACCTGGACCCAGATGCCGAAGGTCGCCGACCGTACGGAGGGAAGGGTTTCGGTGACGACCCGCAGGCCGCCGGGGAGGGTCGTACGGCGGACGGTGCCGATGCCGTTGGTGCCCTTCAGAAGCGTTTGGGTACGGGCGACGGCCCGCCCCTCCGAAGAGGGGCGGGCCGTCGTCGCGGAACTACGGGACGTCACTTGGCAGCGTCGTCCTTGTCTGCATCGTCGGCCGTCTCGCCCTCGATCACGGGGACCAGGGAGAGCTTGCCGCGGGAGTCGATCTCGGCGATCTCGACCTGGACCTTGGAGCCCACGGCCAGGACGTCCTCGACGTTCTCCACGCGCTTGCCGCCGGCGAGCTTGCGGATCTGCGAGATGTGCAGCAGACCGTCCTTGCCCGGCATGAGGGACACGAACGCACCGAAGGTGGTGGTCTTGACGACCGTACCCAGGTAGCGCTCGCCGACCTCCGGCATGGTCGGGTTGGCGATGCCGTTGATCGTGGCGCGGGCGGCCTCGGCCTGCGAGCCGACCTGGGCACCGATGTAGATGGTGCCGTCGTCCTCGATCGTGATCTCGGCGCCGGTGTCCTCCTGGATCTGGTTGATCATCTTGCCCTTGGGGCCGATGACCTCGCCGATCTTGTCCACGGGGATCTTGACGGTGATGATCCGCGGGGCGTTGGGGGACATCTCGTCCGGCGTGTCGATCGCTTCCATCATCACGTCGAGGATGTGGAGGCGGGCGTCGCGGGCCTGCTTGAGGGCGGCGGCCAGGACGGAGGCCGGGATGCCGTCGAGCTTGGTGTCGAGCTGGAGCGCGGTGACGAACTCCTTGGTGCCGGCGACCTTGAAGTCCATGTCGCCGAACGCGTCCTCGGCACCGAGGATGTCGGTGAGGGCGACGTAGTGCGTCTTGCCGTCGATCTCCTGGGAGATGAGGCCCATGGCGATACCGGCGACGGGGGCCTTGAGCGGCACACCGGCGTTCAGGAGCGACATGGTGGAGGCGCAGACCGAGCCCATGGACGTCGAGCCGTTGGAGCCGAGGGCCTCGGACACCTGACGGATCGCGTAGGGGAACTCCTCGCGCGTCGGCAGCACCGGCACGATGGCGCGCTCGGCGAGCGCGCCGTGGCCGATCTCGCGGCGCTTGGGCGAGCCCACGCGGCCGGTCTCGCCGACCGAGTACGGCGGGAAGTTGTAGTTGTGCATGTAGCGCTTGCGGGTCACCGGGGAGAGGGTGTCCAGCTGCTGCTCCATGCGGAGCATGTTGAGGGTGGTGACGCCCAGGATCTGGGTCTCGCCACGCTCGAACAGCGCCGAGCCGTGCACGCGCGGGATGGCCTCGACCTCGGCGGCGAGCGTGCGGATGTCCGTGATGCCACGGCCGTCGATGCGGACCTTGTCCGTGATGACGCGCTCGCGGACCAGCTTCTTGGTCAGCGCGCGGTACGCGGCGGAGATCTCCTTCTCGCGGCCCTCGAACTGCGGGAGCAGCTTGTCGGCGGCGATCTCCTTGACGCGGTCCAGCTCGGCCTCGCGGTCCTGCTTGCCGGCGATGGTGAGCGCCTGGGCGAGCTCGCCCTTGACGGCGGCGGTCAGCGCCTCCAGGACGTCGTCCTGGTAGTCGAGGAAGACCGGGAACTCGCCGGTGGGCTTGGCGGCCTTGGCGGCGAGGTCGGCCTGGGCCTTGCAGAGCACCTTGATGAAGGGCTTCGCGGCGTCCAGACCGGAGGCGACGACCTCTTCGGTCGGCGCCTCGGCGCCGCCCTTGACGAGCTGGATGGTCTTCTCGGTGGCCTCGGCCTCGACCATCATGATCGCGACGTCGCCGTCCTCAAGGACGCGGCCGGCGACCACCATGTCGAAGACGGCGTCCTCGAGCTCGGTGTGCGTCGGGAACGCGACCCACTGGCCGTTGATCAGCGCGACGCGGACGCCGCCGATCGGGCCGGAGAAGGGCAGGCCGGCCAGCTGCGTGGACGCGGACGCGGCGTTGATCGCGACGACGTCGTACAGGTGGTCGGGGTTGAGCGCCATGATCGTGGCGACGACCTGGATCTCGTTGCGCAGGCCCTTCTTGAAGGACGGGCGCAGCGGGCGGTCGATGAGGCGGCAGGTGAGGATGGCGTCCTCGGAGGGGCGGCCCTCACGGCGGAAGAAGGAGCCGGGGATCTTGCCGGCCGCGTACTGCCGC
Organism: Streptomyces xanthochromogenes; assembly: GCF_014650455.1. Lineage (GTDB taxonomy): Bacteria > Actinomycetota > Actinomycetes > Streptomycetales > Streptomycetaceae > Streptomyces > Streptomyces xanthochromogenes. The sequence goes on from NZ_BMUZ01000007.1 coordinate 10,095, forward strand.
TCCTCGACGTCCACCGTCAGGGGGAAGAAGTCGAGCTGGTCCTTGGGCTTCTTGGACGCGGTGGTGGCCGAAAGGACCATCGTGTCGTCGTCCAGGTACGCCACGGCGGAGCCGGCGGCCTGCTTGGCCAGGCGGCCCGTCTCGAAGCGGATGGTGCGGGTGCCGAAGGTGCCGTTGTCGATGACGGCCTCGGCGTAGTGGGTCTCGTTCTCCACTAGCGTTTTCTCCATTTGCTTGTCGTCTTTTCGTCCGCCGGGCCCGTGTGGCCCGATGGACGGTGGGGTGACGGCGGCGGAGAAGCGCTCCTGGGGGCGGGCCGGTCTTCGATCGAAGCGCCCGGTTTCCTTGCGTTCCGGGGGCCACTACCGAGGACCGGCGGCGGAGGAGGCTTCTGCTCGCTCGTCGCGGTGAAGCTTCTTCGGTACTGCTGGTGCTGCTTGCTTCGTCGGTACTGCCGGTACTTCTGGTGCTGCGGTACTGCTGGTTCTTCGGTGCTGCTGTTCTGTTGTGCGTACCAGACTACTGAGCGTTCGGTACGTCTCGCATGTACAGCAAAGGGAGCGGCCCCCTAATAGGTGGGAACCGCTCCCTCGACAGCATGCTTACTTGGCGCCACCGGCCGCACCGCGGCGGATGCCCAGGCGGTCCACCAGCGTACGGAAGCGCTGGATGTCCTTCTTGGCCAGGTACTGCAGCAGGCGACGGCGCTGGCCGACGAGGATCAGCAGGCCACGACGGGAGTGGTGGTCGTGCTTGTGCGTCTTGAGGTGCTCCGTCAGGTCGGAGATGCGGCGCGAGAGCATGGCGACCTGGACCTCGGGGGAGCCGGTGTCGCCCTCCTTCTGGCCGAACTCGGACATGATCTGCTTCTTCGTAGCGGCGTCGAGCGGCACGCTTACTCCTCAGTATGGTTCGATGCGCCCACGAGTGCCCCTGGTCTTGATCTCAGGGGAGCTTCCGTGACTCGGAGGCGAAGGTCCGATGAGCGCAGCTTCCAGATGTTCCGGAAACGCGTACACAAACGGCCGTCACACAGCGTACCAGTACCCCGGGTGGCGGTTGACCGGCGTCCGGGGCGGGCGGGATCAGCTGGTCAGGGCGCGGGCCCGGGCGTAGACGTCGAAGACGGCAAGGGTCAGCGGCAGCAGCGTGAGCAGTACGAATCCCTCGGCGATCTCCAGGAAGCGGCCCCAGAAGGGGGTCACTCCGCGGTTCGGCACGATCAGCGCGATGGCGGTGACCAGGGCGGCGGCCGCGGCGATCGCGGCGACCAGCCACAGCGTACGGATGTCGAGGGCGGCGCTGTCGCCGCTGAGCGCGTCCGCCATCAGGCCGCGCGGGGCGTTGATGCACAGGCCGAGGCCGAGCAGTACGAGGGAGCCGAGTCCGGCGGCCAGGGTGGCGCCGACCTGGGCGGTGTAGCGGAAGAGGTGGGCGCGCATGAGCAGGGCGACGCCGGTGGCCAGGGCGAGCAGGCGGCCCCAGGTGTTGTCGGAGAAGCCCAGCACCGCGGCGCCGGCGACGGCGAGCAGGGCGCAGCCGCCGACGAGGCCGACGAGCAGTTCGTGGCCGCGCCGGGCCTGGGCGGCGATGCGCTCGGCGTCGACGGGCTGGGGGTCGATGTCCTCGCCGAGGTCGCGCTGGGAGCTGCGGGGTGCGTCGAAGCCGATGGGCAGCCGGGCGAAGCGCATGGAGAGGCCGGGCAGGAAGGCGAGGGCGCCGACCGCGAGCTGGGCGGCAACGGCGGCGGTTTCGGTGGCCGTCATGTCGGTGAGGATCGCGGCGAACACGACGAGCGCGCCGGCCGCGGAGGCGAGCACGAACGCGACGAAGGGCCCGTCGCCGCGGGGTGAGAGCAGGGTGAGGACGAGGGCGGCGATGAGGACGGCGGCGCAGGCGAGCAGCATCTGGAGGCGGCCGATGCCGTGGTGGGCGGCGAGCGGCAGGAGTCCGGAGCCGGCGACGGCGATGTTGGGCAGCGCGCCGAGGCCGAGGGCGACGGCGGAGAGCTGGTCGTCGTAGATGCGGGCGCGTACGGCGGCGAAGGTGAGCAGGAGGAGTCCGGCGACGGCGGCGAGGATGCCGGGCAGGCCGTGCATGTCGTGCCGGGGGTCGCCGGTCCAGGCCGCGAAGGCGAGCAGGGCGGGCAGGACGCCGCCCGCGACGAGGCCGGCGGCGCGGGTCAGGCCGGTGTTCCACAGGGTGCGGTCCTGGGTGACCGCGGAGGCGACGGCCTCGGACACGTCGTCGAAGACGGCGGGCGGCAGGGACTGGGAGAACGGGCGCAGGGTGAGCAGTTCGCCGTCGAGGATCGACTGGGCGGCGAAGGAGCGCGCGCTGTCGAGGACGGTGCCGTCGCGGCGCACCAGGGAGTAGCCGACGGGGGCGCCTTCCTGCGGGCTCTGCTGGGCGAGCCGGAGGATCTCCGGGTAGATGTCGGCGACCGGGATGTCGTCGGGCAGCGCCACGTCGATGCGGCCGTCGGGCGCGACGATGGTCACCCGGCAGAAGCCGAGGCCCGCCCCGGTTCCCTGGGCCGGCCGGTTCGGCTCGGCGGCCGTCGTCGCGGTGGTCGTCTGGCTCACCCTCGGCTCCCCCTCAACTCGCTGTCACCGGTGTGTGCGGCGCTCCGGGCACCGCGGCCCGGGTCGTTCGCCGCCGGTGTCGATCTCCCGGCCGTCTTCGCTGTGTTCGCGGGTGTGACGCGAACCAGAGGCACCCTATCGCCAGCCGATCACATCGGATGTCAGTAGGATCCCAGCGCGGTCGGCGTTCGCCGGACACGGGGCGGCGGGCTGAACTTCTCCGACTGCCAACAGAATTGGTGCGTTGTGAGCCACATCATCGTGAAGCGTCCGCCACGGGCTCTGCCGTCCGAGGTGCCCACGGAGGAGGTCGTTCTCCAGCCTCCGCCGGAGCTGCCGCGCGGACAGCAGGAGGGCGCGCTGATGCAACTCCTGCCCATGCTGGGCATGGGCGGCTCGGTGGTGTTCTTCTTCATGCCGAACTCGCAGCCGTTCATGAAGATCATGGGCATGGTGATGGTCGCGTCGACGGTGGCCATGTCGGTGGCGATGATCATCCGCTATCGCAAGGGTTCCCAGGGCCAGTTGGCGGACATGCGCCGCGACTACCTGCGCTATCTCGGCCAGACCCGGCGCCAGGCCGTGCGGGCCGCGCTCCGCCAGCGTGACGCCCAGTACTACCTGCACCCGTCGCCCGAGCAGCTGTGGGCGCTGGTCGCCGAGGGCAGCCGGGTGTGGGAACGCCGGTCGGGGGACGAGGACTTCGGGCAGGTCCGCGTCGGGCTCGGTCCGCAGGCGCTCGCCACCCCGCTGGTGCCTCCGCAGACGGCTCCGGTCGATCAGCTGGAGCCGTTGACGGCGGGCGCCATGCAGCGGTTCCTGGCCACCCACCAGACGGTGGAGGACCTGCCGATGGCGGTGTCGCTGCGCGCCTTCTACCACCTGACGCTGAGCGGTGAGGCGCAGACGGTACGGGCCTCGGCGCGCGCCCTGACCGCCTCGCTCGCCGCGCTGCACTCCCCCGATGACCTGGTGATCGCGGTCGCGTCGTCGGCGTCCGCCGCGGCGCACTGGGAGTGGACCAAGTGGCTGCCGCACACCCAGGTGTCGGGGCTGACCGACGGCGCGGGCAGCCGGCGTCTGTTCAGCCGCAGCGCGGCCGAGCTCGAAGAGCTGCTCGCCCCGCGTCTGGCCGGCCGGCCGCGTTTCCACCCCGAGGGCGCGCCGCTGCCCGAGGAGCCGCACGTCGTCGTGGTGCTCGACGGGGTTTCACCGCCGCCGATGTCGGTGCTCGCCTCGGCGGAGGGCCTGCAGGGCGTCACGGTCGTCGAGGTGGTGCCCGGTGAACTGACGGGCGCACGGGGCGACTTGGCGATGGTGGTGCAGCCGCGCGCGCTGCGCCTGGAGTCGGGGCACGGCCTCGTGTACGAGGGCACGCCCGATCTGTTGTCGTACGAGTCCGCCGACGCGCTGGCCCGTCAGCTGGCGCCGCTGCGGATGGCGTCGGGCGGTGACGACGACGAGCCGCTGCTCGCCAATCTGGAGTTCACCGAGCTCCTCGGCCTGGGGGACGCCGATTCGGTGGACACCGCCCGTACTTGGCGGCCGCGGTCGGCCTCCGAGCGGCTGCGGGTGCCGATCGGTGTCGGTGAGGACGGCCGGCCGGTGATGCTGGACCTGAAGGAGGCCGCGCAGGACGGCATGGGCCCGCACGGCCTGTGCGTGGGCGCGACCGGCTCCGGCAAGTCGGAACTCCTTCGCACCCTGGTGCTCGGCCTGGCGGTGACGCATTCCTCCGAGACGCTGAACTTCGTCCTCGCCGACTTCAAGGGCGGCGCGACGTTCGCGGGCATGGCGCAGATGCCGCACGTGGCGGCCGTCATCACCAACCTCGCCGACGACCTGACGCTCGTCGACCGCATGGGCGACTCGATCCGCGGTGAGCTCAACCGCCGCCAGGAGATGCTGCGCGACGCGGGCAACTACGCCAACATCCACGACTACGAGCGGGCCCGGCTCGCCGGCGCGGCGCTCCAGCCGGTGCCCTCGCTGGTCCTGGTCATCGACGAGTTCAGTGAACTGCTCACCGCCAAGCCGGACTTCATCGAGATGTTCGTGCAGATCGGCCGCATCGGCCGGTCCCTCGGTGTGCACCTGCTGCTCGCCTCGCAGCGTCTGGAGGAGGGCAGGCTGCGCGGTCTGGAGACGTACCTCTCCTACCGGATCGGTCTGCGCACGTTCTCCGCGGCGGAGTCCCGCGCCGCGCTCGGGGTGCCCGACGCCTATCACCTGCCGAGCGTTCCGGGTTCGGGCTATCTGAAGTTCGGCACCGACGAGATGACCCGCTTCAAGGCGGCGTACGTCTCGGGTGTGTACCGCACGGGCGCCGACCGTTCGGCCGCGCTCGGCGGACCGGTCCCCGTGGACCGCAGGCCGGTCCTGTTCACCGCCGCCGAGGTGCCGGTGACGTACGCCCCGCAGACCGTGCCGGGGCCGCGCCCGAGCAGCGGGCCGCGTACCGATGACGCGCTGGCCGACACGGTGCTCGACGTGATCGTGCGCCGCCTGGAGGCGCGCGGGCCGGCCGCGCACCAGGTGTGGCTGCCGCCGCTGGACAGCCCCCCGGCGCTCGACACGCTGCTGCCCGGCCTCGCCCCGGTGGCGGGGCGCGGGCTCACCAAGCCCGGCTACGAGGGTGCCGGGCGGCTCGTCGTGCCGCTGGGCCTGGTCGACAAGCCGTACGAGCAGCGCCGCGACCCGTTGTGGTGCGACTTCTCGGGTGCGGCCGGGCATCTGCAGATCCTGGGCGGCCCGCAGTCCGGCAAGTCGACGCTGCTGCGCACCCTGCTCGCCTCGTTCGCGCTCACCCACACCCCGCACGAGGTCCAGTTCTACGGGCTCGACTTCGGCGGTGGCGGCATGGCGGCGGTGGCCGGTCTGCCGCACGTCGGCGGGGTGGCCTCCCGGCTCGACCCGGAGCGGGTGCGGCGCACGGTGGCCGAGGTGTACGGCGTGCTGACCCGGCGCGAGGAGTACTTCCGTTCGGCGGGCATCGCCTCCATCGCCGACTTCCGGGCCCGCCGGGCGCGCGGCACCGTGTCGGTCGCCGACCAGCCGTGGGGCGACGTGTTCCTCGTCATCGACGGGTGGGGCAACTTCCGTACCGAGTACGAGGGTCTTGAGCAGGTCGTCCTCGACATCGCGGCCCGCGGCCTCGGCTACGGCATCCACCTGGTGCTGACCGCGTCGCGTTCCATGGAGGTCCGGGCCAACCTCAAGGACCATCTGGCGAACCGTCTGGAACTGCGGCTCGGCGACACCATGGACTCGGAGTTCGACCGCAAGGTGGCCGCCAACGTGCCCGTCGGGGTGCCCGGGCGCGGCCAGTCCCCGCAGAAGCTGCACTTCATGGCGGCGGTGCCGCGCATCGACGGCCTCCAGTCCGACACCGACCTCGCCGAGGCGACGGCCGCCCTGGCCACCGAGGTGGCCCGGCACTGGACGGTGCCGGGTGCGCCCGTGGTGCGCCTGCTGCCGCGCGAACTCCCGGCGGCCCAGCTGCCGCCCGGTGACGCGGCGCCGGAGCGCGGCATCGCGTTCGCGCTCGACGAGAACAACCTGGAGCCGGTGTTCGTCGACTTCGAGCAGGACCCGTTCTTCCTCGTCTTCGGCGAGGGCGAGTCCGGCAAGTCGAACCTGCTGCGCCTGCTCATCACCCAGCTCACCCGGCGGTACCCGGGAGAGGCCTGCAAGCTGTTCGTGGTGGACAACCGGCGTGCGCTGCTGGATGTGACCCCGCCGTCGCATCTGGCCGAGTACATCCCGATGTCGAACGCCATGGACCACCACATGGACGCGCTCGCCGATCTGATGCGGCGTCGCGCGCCGAGCGCGGACGTGACCGCGCGGCAGCTGCGCGAGCGCAGTTGGTGGCGGGGCCCCACGGTGTACGTCGTGGTCGACGACTACGACCTGGTGTCGACGTCGAGCGGCAACCCGCTGGGCAAGCTCACCGAGCTGCTGCCGTTCGCCCGGGACGTGGGCGTCCGCTTCATCATCGCCCGCTCCACGGCGGGCGCGGGCCGCGCCTCGTACGAGCCGTTCCTGCAGCGCATCAAGGAGCTGGGCGCCCAGGGCGTGATCCTGGCGGGCGACCCCGCCGAGGGCGACCTCCTGGCCGGCGTCCGCCCCCGCCCGATGCCGACGGGGCGCGGCACGTTCGTCTCGCGGCGGCGGGGGAAGCCGCTGGTGCAGACGGGGTTGACGGAGGACGGGGCCTGACGGGGCCGGACGGGCCCGCCGGTCGGGGCGGGTCGGGCGGCGCGGGGTCGGGCGGCGCGGGAGCCCGCTGGGGGCCCCGCCTGTGGGCCAGGTCCCGGCCCGCCGCCTCGTTCTCGTGATTCTTTCCGCCTCTCCATCCGTGCCGCGACCTGCCAAGTAGGCTGATCGGACGGCCGGTTGGCAGGCCCGTCGCTACGTCTGGAAGGAATCGCTCCGTCATGGCTGAGGAACAGGACACGGAACTGCGGGAGCGCAAGGAGCGCGAGAAGAACGAGCTGTACGCCCTGGACATCTCGGGGGTCGAATGGCACAGCGCTCCCGGTACGGCCGAGGACGAGGAGCGGGTCGAGATCGCCTACCTGCCGGCCGGGGCCGTGGCCATGCGGTCCTCCGTGGACCCCTCGACGGTGCTGCGGTACACCGAGGCGGAGTGGCAGGCGTTCGTCCTGGGCGCGCGGGACGGGGAGTTCGACCTGGAGCCGTCGGTGCGCAACGGGGGGCTCGAAGCCCCGTCGGAGTAGCGCAGGCCGGACACCGGCCCGCGCACGAACGACGGACGGGGTGGGCGCCTCCCGTGCGCGCCCACCCCGTCCGTCGTGTGCGGTGCGGCTCCTAGTGGAAGTAGCCGGCCGCCTTGTGGTCACCGGCACGGTAGGTCGGACCGGCCTCGGCGACGGCGTTGGCGATCTGCGTCAAAGAGGTGTGGACGCTCGCGGCGGTGTTGTTCCAGTCCCGCTGCTTCGTCGCGTAGACCTCGTGGGCCTCGCCGTGCCAGTTGGCGGCGGCCGTGTCGACCAGGGTGCGGATTTCGGCCAGGTCCTGGTCCAGCTTGGCCGCCTGGTTCCTGATGGCCTCGGCCGCCTGGTCGAGGCTGCCGTACGTTACTCCGAGGACATCGCCGTTGTTGCTGGGCATGGCTTCCCCAATCTCCTTGTGAATGGCTGGTGTTGGACTGCGCGGCGCTTCGGGCCCGTCGGTGCGGCCTCTTCGGCCGGTCCGCCCTTTAGTACGTGCTGAGGTTCGAGGTCATCGCGCTCGTGGCCGCCGCGTCACCGCTGTAGCCGTCCACGACGTCGATGCCCATGAGGGCCTTGCGGACCTCTTCGTCGGTGTCGCCCTTGAGCGTGCGGGTCGCCTTCATGGCCTCCAGGAAGTCCAGCAGCAGCCTGCCCATGTGGACCATCTGGTGGTTGATGTGGGTCTGCTTCCGGTCGAACGCGCCGGCGCCGATTCCCTCCCAGGCCCCTTCGAGGCTGTCGATCACGCCCTGGAGGCTTTTGAGCTGGCCCTTCACCGAGTCGAACCGCTCGAGAATCTGGTTCTCCAGCCTGGCCATGTCACTGTCTGATACCCGCTGGTCCTTCGACATGTAACGGCTTCCCTTCGTGATGGGGTGGTGTGGTGATGCTGGTGCGGATGGCTGTGGTCGGTGGTGCGCTAGGCGCGGCGCCGGCTCCTGAGCGCGGCGAAGGCACCGCCCCCGATGACGAGGACCCCGGCGGCGACCCCGCCGATGAGCCAGGGGGTGCCGCTGTCGCCGCCCCCCTTGCCCGCGGCCTGGGCCTCCCCCTTCTCGGGCGTCTTGGGCGGCGCCGAGGAGGAGGGCACGGCGGGGGTGGCGGGCGCACCGCCCCCGGTGCCGTTCTCCCGCGCGAGGGGGTCGGCGCCGGCCGGGCCCGGGTCGATGCGGGCCTGCTCCAGCACGAGCCGGGGCCGGATGAGCCCGTAGCCGAGGTATTTGCTGGGCGTGCTCCTGTCCCAGCTGCGCCCGGCCGTGTCGATCATCGTCCGGAGGACCTGGTTGGCGGTCCAGCTGGGGTGGGCGGACCAGATCAGGGCGGCGGAGGCGGAGGCGATGGCGGAGGCCTGGCTGGTGCCTTGGCTGGGGCAGTACTTCTTGAAGGTGGTGTCGCACCACACGGGAACCTTGAGGCCTGGTGAAGCCAGGTCGATGTAGTTGCCCGAATGGGAGAAGTCGCCGACGGTGCCGCTCTGGTCCGCCGCGCTGACGCCGACGACGCCGGGGTAGGCGGCAGGGAAATCACGGTACTGCTCATCGCTGAGCTTCTCGTCATTGCCCGTCGCGGCGAACAGCAACTTGCCCTTGGAAAGGGCGTACTTGATCGCATCCGCACCCTCGGATGTCACCGCAGGGCCACCGAAAGAGAGGTTGATGATCCTTGCATCCGAATCCGCAGCAGCCCGGATGCCCGCCTCGGACGATTGCGTCAGCTTCCGCTCCGCTGGGTCCTTGAGGCTGTCGAGAGTGATACGCAAAGGGATGATCTTGGAGTCCGGGGCAAGGCCCTTGAGCCCTCCGCCCTTTCCGGTACCGGCGATCAATTCGGCCATGGTCGTCCCATGCCCCTGATAGTCCTCGGTCGCCCCGTACGCAGCGGATTTCGGGACCTCATCGGCGAGCACTTGCCCCTTGAGGGACGGAGTGTCGGGGTTGACGCCCGTGTCCACGACGGCAACCGTGATGCCCTTGCCCGTACTCGCCTTCCACATCTCCGGGGCGTGCATGGCCGCCAGGTACCACTGGTCCGGTGCCGCCGTGTCGTCCGCGAACGCCTGAGGAGCCAATGCGGCACCCGCGACAACCCAGGCGCCAAAGGCTGCGCACGTAGCCGCCAAGCGTCTGCGGCCGGCGGCTCCCAGCGCAGAGTTGCCCTTGCCGGTTCGGCGGATTCGTGGCCTCATGCGTTCTTGCCCATTTCCTCGTCGCCGCCCGAGCAGCCTTGGACCCGCGCGGTCTCATCGCCCTCGTCGTCCACGGCCCGATCTTCCTGTAAGGCCCGGACCAAACCGGAACCACCGCTGGTAAACCCGCTGCGATTGCCGCGCCGGCCGATGGATCGGCCCTGCGGAAGTCCGACCACTCCGTCCGCATTGCCCTTGCCGCGTCCGCCCCTGTCCGGCCTGCCAGTTGTGGAAGGCTCGGCGCCTTTGACCACACCCTTCCGACTCGGGCGACCGGTAGGGACTGGCCGGCTGGAGGTCCCTTCGGATCCGATGGTCGTCGGCTTGGACCTCTGTGGTCCTGCGGGGCCTTGTGCTCCGGCATTCGGCCGTCCGCCGACAATCCCGTTACGGCCTCCCCCATTTACCCCGGAAGTCCCCTCCCTCGGAAACACGGCTCCCCCACCGCGGGGGGTGCCTCCCGAGACACCGCGTCCCATCTGCGACTGGCCGACAGCGGAGGGAGGCCCGCCCCTCGCGACTTCCGAACCCGAGGTTCCCACTCGTCCTGTCGGATTCGGACCACCTCTACCTGGAGCGCCCCCCGGACGCCTTGACGGTTCCGACAGACCGGGGCCGTGTTCACCACCGAGAGCCCGCGACACACGGTTCACCGCCGGGTAGGAGAACGCGCGGGTGGGAGGCGGGGGCGTAGCACCTTCAGGGGACACGGGCGCGACCGGTGACATCGGGGCCACGACGCTCCGCCCTGGTGCTGTATCCAGCGAGGGCGGGGCGCTGTTGATCTCCATACCCACCGTTCTGCTACCCGAGAGACCCTCATGGACAAAGGCTTCTGCCCCTCCGGCGGGGGCTGCCACGGTCTCCACCGGTGGGTGATTCGTGCGCGTGCCTGTCCTGTCCGAGTGCCGTGCCGGTGCCACTCCTTCCGGCGAGGAGCCGTCCGCCCTTACAGGCTGGGGCCAAGGCCCATCCCCCGTGGAACGCTGGGGCTTGGGCACGCCCACATCCGGCATGATCTGGAAAACAGGCGGCTCCTGCGCGGCCAGGGTTTGTTCGGAGACCGAGTAGAAGGACGACAGGCGGTTCATCTGGTTGATCGCCTCTTGGCGGTCCTGCTCCACCTTCAGCGCCGCCTCGTACTCGGCGTTCCCCGCAACCCTCTTCGCCGTAGGCAGGTCGTCGACCTTCACCGGCTCGGCCCGGTGGTCCCGCGGCGGCATCGCGCTCTTCACGGATACGAGGCCCTGGCCCGCCGCGCTGATCTGCACACCCGCCGTATCGGCGAATTCCGCCAGCCGGTTGGCGTGGTTCGCCAGGTTGTTGCCCCAGGTGCGGAAGGCCTCCCCGGATTCGCCCTCCCATTCGACCTTGCCGATGTGGCCGCGGAGTTCGGCCGCGGCGCTGCTGATCGCCTCGTGCGCGGCGAAGAGCGCGTCACCCGCGCTGATCAAATGCTGCGGGTTCGCGGGATGGATCAGGTCGATCATCTCGTTGAGCCGGTGGCCTTCGAAATCCGTCTTTCCGAAGAAGCGGACCCTTCCCCCGAACGGGAACACGCCGGAGAGGGCTTGCGCCGCCCCCGTGGTCATGTCGGTAATGCCGACCTGCTGGGTGACGCGCTGCTTGTCCGTCAGGGGTGCGGGTGACTGCGGCTTCTTGTCGGTCATCGCTACCACCCCGTTCCGGAGGTCTTGTCGTCGGTACGCTCCGGCAGCGGCTTGCCGTCCTTCTCGCGCCGGGCCAGACCCGCGTCGTAGTCGGTCTTGGACTGGATCTCCCAGAACCGCTGCCGCGTCTCCTCGTCGAGGTTGTCGAACCCGACGTCCGCCCCGTGCACGGCGATCCCCATCGCCTCGATCTGATGACTCAGCGACCGCGACAGCGAGGTCAGCCGTTCGTGCACGCGGTGGTACTGGGTGAAGAGGCCGTCCGCCTCGGGGAAGGCCGCGCCGGCGGCGCTGAAGGAGGCGCGGGAGATCTGGTGGGCCGCGAGGTTCGTGGGGCTGCCGTGGGAGCCGTCGAACTCGGTGAGCAGCTTGTCGACGCGCTTCTTGAAGGTCGTCAGCGCCTCCAGGCCCTTGCTCAGGTCAGTGGCCATGACCGCCGCCCCCGCTCCCGACATCAGGGCGCCGCCCCATGCCACCCTCCCCGTCCCCGTCCGCGTGAACCAATTGCCTTGCGCCGCACGTGCTCTGCTTACGCGCTGCGTATCCGGCGCGCATATCGCTACATCGCTACAGCGCCGCTATTGACGTCACTTGTCGCACCGCGAGCACTCTAGCCAACACCCGTTGCACGCCCAACAGACATTCTCCTGGGCCGAGTTCTCCCGGGCTGCCCCAACTCTAGGAAGGGTCATCACCCGACGCATGAGTACACCTACTCAGGTTTGATCAATTCTGATCAACTCTCATCGGCCTCCGGCATCGCAGGCGCGCTCTTGACCTGTTCTGCACCAAACCCACGCAGTAAGGCGCAGTACGGGCCCTCGCCTTCAGCCCCATAGCCGTTCTGCCCTACGACCCCGCAACCCTTCAGGCACGCAGCGCCGTCACGCCGCCCCGCTCGCGCCACCGCGTCGGCCACGACGGCGGGCCTCCCTGAAGGCCACCGCCGCGCCCGCCAGGGCCGCCGCGAGGACCGCCGCGCCCACCGCCACGTACGTGGCCAGGCGCCGGGTGCGCTGTTCGTCGGTCTCGCCCAGCTGGAGGGCCGCGGGGGTGGGGGCGCGGGCCGGGGTGACACCCTCGTGGGCGACCGGGGTCTGGACCGGGTGGTCGTCCTCGGTGAGGGCGCGGACCGGGTCGACCACGCCCCAGCCGACCAGGCGGTCGTGGCCGGCCACCGAGCGCTCGGCGGTCTGCTCGATCTGCGCGACGACCTCGCGCTGGGTCCACTTGGGGTGCTTGGCCTTGATGAGCGCGGCCACACCCGCGACGTAGGGCGCCGAGAAGCTCGTACCGCTGTCGGCGCAGTGGCCGCCGCCGGGGACGGTGGAGACCATGTCGACGCCGGGCGCGGCCACCCCCACGAACGCGCCGGACTGCGAGAACGCGGCCCGTTCGTTGTTGCGGTCCGACGCGGCGACCGCGAGGACCCCGGGGAAGGAGGCGGGGTAGGTCGGCTTGACGTTGCCGCCGAGGCCGTCGTTGCCCGCCGAGGCGACCACGACGATGTCCCTCGCAAGGGCCGCGTCCACCGCCTGTTTGAGGGTGCCCGCCGGCTCCACCGCTTTCGCCGTGTCCTGCGAGATGTTGATGACGCCCGCGCCGGCGTCGATCGCCTCGCGAATGGCTTTGGCGAGGGTCTCCGCCGTGCCGTGGCCGTCCGCGTCGTTCTGCTGGATGGGGATGATCGTCGCGTCGGGGGCGAGCCCCACGAACCCGGTGCCGTCGGCGGGGCGGGCGGCGATGATCCCGGCGACCTTCGTGCCGTGCCCGACCGTGTCGGTGGTGCCGTTCTCCGCCCCGCGCGGCAACGGCTGCCCGCTCGGGTCCTTGATGTCCTTCGGCAGCAGGTTCTTGCCCTTGGACGCGTCGACCGCGCTCTTGAGCTGGGCGTTCTTGATGTCGACGCCGGTGTCGATCACGGCGACCCGCACGTCCCGGCCGGTCGACTGGTGCCACAGCTCGTCCAGGAGTACGCGCTGCAGCGCCCAGGGCCGGCCGGCGTACGGCTTCGAGGGGAAGGTGCACTGGTCGCCGCCCCCGTCGTCGGCCGGGGCGGCGGCCGCCGGGGCGGCGAGGACCGTGAGGGACGTCAGGGCCGCGGCCGGCAGGGCGAGCCTCCTGTGCACGTACGCCATGGTCGCGCCGCCCCTCACGAGCCCTGGGGCTGGCGGGCCGCCCCGGTGGACAGGCGGGGCCCGGTGGGCAGGAACGTGGACCAGCTGATCGGGATCGGGGCCGGGTCGGACTTGGCGTAGCCGAGCCGGGTCTGGGCCTGCTGGGCCTCCTGGTCGAGCTGCTTGCGCTGCTCGGCGGTCAGGCCCGCGCCCGAGTCGCCCGCGGCGCTGTCGCTGTTGGACTGCATCGCGTACCGCAGGCCCGTGTCGGTGACCAGGAAGACGCCGCCCGCCTCGGTCTCGGAGCCCTGGATCTGGCGGAAGAGCTGCCCGGAGCCCGGCGTCACGTACGCGCTGCTGGAACCGGTGGGCAGGGGCTCGGGGAAGTCGGTGCCCGCCCAGGTGCTCATGGTGGTGGCGCCGTTGTCCTTGTTGACGTCGCGCAGCACGTTGCACACCGTGTTGCGGCTGCCGTTCGCGGTGCCCGCCTCGTTGACGGCGACCGGCATCGGGCGCGGCCAGTCGACGTTCCCCGGGAACTCGGTGGCCTCGGGGCTGAACATGGACGCGTTGGTCGCGGTCGCCTGACCGGTCCCCATGACCTTGCTCAGCTGGACGCTGTTGAGGAGGAGCTTGGCGGTGAAGTCGGAGACCGGCGAGACCTTGCCCCGCTGGACCAGGTAGTACTGCGCACCCGCGCCGTTGGTCGCCCGCAGGACCACGCCGATCCGGTTCGCATCGGCCGACAGGCTGCCCGGGACCCCGGCCGGGGCGCCGATCTTCCCCTCGACCTTGGGGAACGCGACCGGGTCACCCGTACGGAGGGTCTCCAGCCACTCCTTGGACACCCGCTCGGGTTCACGGCCCGAGCCGACCAGGGGGCGCAGCAGCTTCTCGTCGGAGCCGACCGGGTACTTGGTGCCCCGGGCGTCCACGATGTAACGGGTCTTGTCCTCGGCCCCGATGACGAACATCAGCTCGCCGCCGGTCAGCCGCTCATCGCCGTCGGTGCGGTTCATGTCGCGGTCCGCGAGGACGAACGCGGCCTTCTGGATGGCGCGGCCCCCGTCGCCGGGCCGCTCGCACACCGCCCAGCGCTTCGCGGACCCGGCCTCCTTGGCCGAGGGCAGCCGGTCGGGGGCGTACGGGATGCCGAGGGTGGCGCCGTGCGTCAGGGAACCCTTGTCCAGGACGGACTCGTCGACCTTGACGACCTGGCCCTTGTCCGGGGCGAGCAGGAGCTTCGCCGAGGCCATGTTGAGGACGGGGTGCAGTTCGCTCCTGCCGTCGGTGGTGAGCACGACATAGCGGGTCGTGGACTCGCTCGCGATGATGACCTTCTCGCCGGGGGTGTCCCAGCCGGGCGGCGCGGTGGGCTTGAACATCCCCCACGCCCCGAACGCGGCGAGCAGCACCACCGCCATGACCGTGCCCGGCAGCACGGCTCGCAGCGGACGCGGAGCCCCCTCTTCCGAGCCCGTCGGCGAGGGCTGGATGAACGATGCGAGCGTGCGACGCTTCGCGAAGGTGTACGCGTTGAGCTCGTCCCGCCGTGATGCCATGAGTGTCCGCGTTCTCCGTTGTCGCCGGGCGGATCCCCCGAGGGCCCGTCCCCCGCCCGCCGTTGTCAGACCGGGCCCCTACTATGCCTGTTACGTGATCGTACGTCTGGGGCGGGTAGGGTTGCCGGGTCCTCAAGGGCCTTATCAGCCAGGGGTTTTCGAGGGGTTTCGGGGGGTTGACGGATGGTTTCGCCGACAGGGACGCGCTCGCGCTCCCGTGAGGGGTCACCCGCTCCGAGCACCGCGGCCGCCCGTCCGGGAGCGCGTGCGGAGCCGTCGTCCCGGGCCCGCCGGACGGCGGTCACCGCGGCCGTCGGTGCGGTGACGCCCCACCTCAAGTCCCGTTCCGGACGCTTCGGTTCGTTTCGGCTGCAACAGCTCGTCCTGGTCGAGTCGGCCGTCGCCCTGCTGCTCGCGGCCTGGGCCGTCGGCACGGCGGCCCTGGTGCCGGCGGGCGTCGTCGCGGTGGCCCTGGTGCTGCTCGCGGTGGTGCGCCACCGGGGCCGTTCGCTGCCCGAACGGCTGGGCACCGCCTGGGCGTTGCGCGCCCGGCGCAAGCGGGCCGGCGACGTCGTGGTGCCGCCCGGCACCCTGCCCGGGCTCGCCCCGGCGGTGGAGTGCGACCCCACGCTGCGCAGCTACAGCCACGGCGACCGCGACCAGCGGCCGATCGGGATGATCGGCGACGGCGGCTTCCTCACCACCGTCCTCCAAGTGGAGTCGGACGCGACGGCGCTGCGCACCGAGCGGGGCCAACGCCCGCTGCCGCTCGCCCTGGTGCGGGACGCGCTCGACGTGGACGACATCCGGCTCGAATCGGCGCAGATCGTGCTGCACACCCAGCCCGCGCCCGCGCTGCGGCTGCCCCAGCAGTCCCTCGCCGTCACCAACTACGCTCCGCTGTACGCCCGGACGGCCTCGCCCGCGGTCCGCATCACCTGGATCGCGCTGAAGCTGAATCCGGAGCTGTGCCCGGAGGCGGTGGCCGCTCGCGGCGGTGGTCTGGCCGGCGCCCAGAAGTGCGCGGCCCGCACCGCACTGCACCTGGCGAGCCGGCTGACCGGGGCGGGTCTGAACGCCACGGTCCTGACCGAGGAGGAGCTCGCGGACGCGGTGGCGACATCGGCCTGCGCCAATCCGCTGGTCACCGCGCAGGCGGGCCGCGCGGAGGCCCCGCAGCGGCGCACCGAGGAGTCGAGCCGGTCCTGGCGCTGCGACAACCGCCGGCACGCGACGTACTGGGTCCGCCGCTGGCCCCGGATCGACGCGGGCGCCGGAACGGGCGGGCTGCCGCAACTCGTGGCCCTGCTCACGGCCGTGCCCGCGCTCGCCACCACCTTCAGCCTGACGATCGCCCGCGCCGGAGCCCGGCAGAGCAGCATCAGCGGCCACCTGCGGGTGACCGGCCGCAACGAGGCCGAACTGGGCACGGCCCGCTCGGCGTTGGAGAGCTCGGCGCGCGCGGCGAAGGCCCAGCTCGTGGCGCTCGACCACGAGCAACTGCCCGGCGTGCTCGCCACCCTGCCGTTCGGAGGCGCCCGCTGATGGCCACGACGACACCCGCCCCCGGTCCGCGCCGCGAACAGCGCACCGGTTTCGGCCTGATCGGGCCCCGCCATCGCCGCCACACCCTGTCCACCGACCAGCTGGACGCCCTGGCGCTGCCCATCGGCGACGACGGGGTGGTCGTCGGGGTGGACGCCGCGGGACGGCCCGCGGTGCTCGGGGTCAGCCGGCCGACCGCGTACGACATCGTGCTGATCGGCGGGCTGTGGACGGCCCAGGTGCTCGCGCTGCGGGCGGCCGCGACCGGCATCCGGGTCGCGGTGGAGACCGGCCGGCCGCAGGCCTGGGCCCAGTTGGTGCACGCGATCGCCAGCCAGAGCGGCATGACCGTGCACGACGTGGGCCGGGTGCCGCCCCTCGGTGCCTCGGCCGGCGAACCGGTCCTGGTGGTGCGGGACTGCGGCATGCGCCCGCCGCGCGGCCGGGTGGTGTCGGCACCCTGGCAGGCGGTGCTGACCCTGCTCCCCTATGTCAGCCCGGTCGCCCCGCGGCTCGTCCGCCAGGCGCGGCTCGTCGGGGTGCAGCGGGTCTCGCCGGACGAGGCCGCCCGCATAGGCCGCATCATGAGCCTGCCGCGTACGGAACAAGAAGGCCTCCCCACGCTCGCCGACGGGGTGACGCTCTGGTGCAACGAGCGCGACCGTTCCTTCGCGATGACGCAGGCGACGGACACCGAGACCGGATTGTTGGGTAACGCCCGACGGGTGGACTGAACCCCGGGACGGCGGCGCGAGTTGACCCGCTCTGCCCGTTTCGCCCCACACGCCCCGCCCCCGGTCGGCCACTTCGGCGGCACGCACGAGGCGAGGGTGACGAAAGGGACAGGCACTCGGGGTGGCCGGGCCTGCCGCGGCGGTATTGACGACGATTAGGGTGGGACGGACCGGGGGCAGGGACTCCACGACGAACGCACGCCGTCCGTAAACGTTCCGGACGACGCGGCGCTCGCGGTGGGGGAAGGGGCGGGCGACCGCGCACGACTCCGCGCCCCGCACACGGGGGCTGCCCCGCCCCGGCCGTACGTGCCAAGGAAACCCACGGCCTACAACCCGGTCACAGGCGAAACGAAAGGAAACCGGTGAACAGCGACCAGGACCAGTTCCGCACCGGCGGGAACGCGCGCGACGAGAATCGGTCCGACGCCGATCCCGAGACCACGGGTGAGTTCACCATCGACTACACCCCGCCCGCCTGGTACACCCAGGGCGCGCAGGACACCCCACCCGCTCCGGCCCCGGCTCCCGCTCCCTTCGGTGAGCCGGGCGGGAACACGGGGGCTCCGCCTCCGCCGCCCCCGGCGCCGACCGGTGCACCGCTCGACGTGCCCGGCCTTCCGGACGACGGCGGCTGGCAGCCGCACTGGGCCGCCACGCCGCCTCCGCCTCCGGCCGCCCCGGCACCGGCCACTCCCCCGCCCGCCTTCCCGGCCCCCGCGGCGCCCCCGGCCCCGCCCGCGCCGACGCCTGCGCCGACGCCTGCGCCTGCGCCTGCGCCCGAGGCGCCTCGCCCCGCGGACGAGAGCCAGGCCTTCGGTGGCGGGGACGTCGAGAGCGGCGCGACGATGCGGTTCTCGCCCTCCGCCCTCAAGCGGGAGTTCGAGCAGCTCGAAGCGGCGGCGGCCGCGGCCCGTGGCGCATCCGCGCCCGCACCGACCCCGCCTCCGCCCGCCCCGGCCCCCATTTCTGACACACCGTCAGCCACTGCGCCGACCGACGGACCGCCCGCGCCGCCGGAGTCCGCCTCCGCGCCGGACGCCGACGCCGGGAGCCCCGATGCCCCCACCGGGGCGGATGCGCCGGACACCTCGGGCGCATCGGGCACGTCGGACTCCGGCACCCCGGGCACCTCGGCGAAGTCCGAGCACACCGGCGTCTCCGACCATGCGACCGGTCCGACCGGCTCGGGGCCGGACGCCTCGGACGGCTTCGATGACTTCGACCCGTTCAACGAGGGGCCCAACAGGCGTCCCAGCGGCACGCTCTCGACCCTGGCCGCCACCGAGGAGACACCCGAGGCGCCCAAGGCACCCGAGGCATCGCCTGCCACCGAAGGCGACGGCCTCCCCCCGCACGACGCCGCGCACGACAGCACCCCGAACGACAGCACCTCGAACGCCACCGTGCCGAGCGACAGCCCGGCCGTCCCGGAGCCGGAGCCCTCGCCGTTCCACGCCGAGCACCCCGCCGACAGCGCCCCCTCGGCCGCCGCCCCTCTGGACGCACTCCGCACGGACGCGGCCCGCACGGACGCCGAAGCCACCCCGGCCGGCCCGGCCACCCCGGAACCCGCCCCGCCCGCGCCCGTCGAAGGGGCGCCCCCCGTCGCGGAGGCGTCCCCGATCACGGACGCGCATCCCATCGCGGACGCGCCCCCGATCACGGACGCGCCCCCGGTCGCCGATGCGGCGCCGGCCGCTGACGCCGCGCCGATCGCGGACGCCGTGCCCGCGGATGCCCCCGCCGTGGAGCCGCAGGACGCGCCCCCGGCCGACCAGCCGTGGGCCCCGGCCGCCGGGCCGCAGCCCGGGCTGCCTCCGCTGCCCCCGGCGTT
The DNA here is from genome assembly GCF_014650455.1 of Streptomyces xanthochromogenes. Lineage (GTDB taxonomy): Bacteria > Actinomycetota > Actinomycetes > Streptomycetales > Streptomycetaceae > Streptomyces > Streptomyces xanthochromogenes. The sequence continues at coordinate 29,069 of NZ_BMUZ01000007.1, forward strand.
CCAGCCCGCCGCGCCCGCGGCCGCACCGCAGTGGCCGGTACAGCCGCAGGCGCAGCCGATGCCGGGACCGTTCCCGGACCAGGCCGCACCGGCCGCTCCCGCGTGGCCGCAGCAGCCGCAGCCCCCTCAGCAGCAGGGCGGCTACGGCTTCCCCCAGCAGGGGCAGCCCGAGCCGCAGGCGCAGCCCGGTCAGCCCGGCCCGCCGGGGGTCGCCCCGCAGTCGCCCGCCCCCAACTCGCCCTCCCCGCAGGGCAGTTACGGCTTCCCGCAGCCGGGGCCCGGGCCGGCCGAGGCCGCGCCGCAGCAGGGCGGCTACGGCTTCCCCCACCCCGCCGCCGGCCCCCCGGCCGCACCCCAGCCCCTGCCGGGCCCCCAGTCCGGGCCCGCGCAAGGCGGTTACGGCTTCCCGCAGCAGGGCCCGACCGGACCGCAGGGCCTGCCCATACAGGGGCAGCCCCATCCGCCGGCACAGCCGGCCCCGCAGGGTGCCGCCGACCCGCACGCCCAGCCCGCACCGCCCGCCGACCCCCGGTCCGGCACCGCATGGCCCGCGCCGATCGCCCACGACCAGCGGGAGCGGTCGAACCCCGGCGCCCCGCTCGGGTACACGGCCGCCGTCGAGCTGTCCTCGGACCGGCTGCTGCGCAACAACAAGCCGAAGGCGAAGAGCAGCCGGGGCCCGGCGGCCGGGGCCTCGCGCTTCAAGCCCGGCGCCAAGAAGGAGGAGGCGGCCCGGCAGCACAAGCTCAACCTGATCCGGACACCGGTCCTTTCCTGCTACCGGATCGCGGTCATCTCCCTCAAGGGCGGTGTCGGCAAGACGACCACGACGACCGCGCTCGGCGCGACGCTCGCCACCGAGCGGCAGGACAAGATCCTGGCGATCGACGCCAACCCGGACGCCGGCACGCTCGGCCGCCGGGTGCGCCGCGAGACCGGGGCCACCATTCGCGACCTGGTCCAGGCGATCCCGTACCTCAACTCGTACATGGACATCCGCCGGTTCACCTCGCAGGCGTCGTCCGGCCTGGAGATCATCGCGAACGACGTCGACCCCGCCGTGTCGACGACGTTCAACGACGAGGACTACCGGCGTGCGATCGACGTCCTCGGCAAGCAGTACCCGATCATCCTCACCGACTCGGGTACGGGGCTGCTGTACTCGGCGATGCGCGGGGTGCTCGACCTCGCCGACCAGTTGATCATCATCTCGACGCCGTCGGTGGACGGCGCGTCCAGCGCGTCCACCACGCTCGACTGGCTTTCGGCGCACGGCTACGCCGACCTCGTCCAGCGTTCCCTGACCGTCATCTCCGGTGTCCGCGAGACCGGCAAGATGATCAAGGTGGACGACATCGTGCAGCACTTCCAGACGCGCTGCCGCGGCGTGGTCGTGGTGCCGTTCGACGAGCACCTGGCGGCGGGCGCCGAGGTGGACCTCGACATGATGCGGCCCAAGACCCGGGAGGCGTACTTCAACCTCTCGGCGCTGGTGGCCGAGGACTTCGTACGCGCCCAGCAGCAGCAGGGGCTCTGGACGGGAGACGGCCTCAACCCGCCCCCGCACATGGCCCCGCCGATGCCGGGCCATCAGGGTGCCCCCGCCCAGCCGTTCCCCGGCCAGGCTCAGCCCCAGCCGGGGCAGCCCTACCCGGCACCCGGTCAGCCGGGGCCCGGCGCCGCCCAGCCGGGGCCCTACCCGGGTCAGCCCTATCCGAGCCCGGGCCGGCCCGGGCCGGGGCAGCCGTTCCCGCAGCAGGCGCAGCCCGGGCAGCCCTACCCGGCGCCGCAGGGCCTGCCCTACCCCGGTCAGCCGGGGCCCGGCGCCCAGCCGGAGCCCTATCCCGGTCAGCCGTACGGGGCCCAGCCGGCCCCGTCGGGGCAGCCGCCGGCGCCCCAGCCCGGGCAGCCCGTTCCGGGCCGGCCCCACCCCAACGCCCCGCAGCCGCCTGCCGGTTGGCAGCTCCAGCCGCCGCAGCCCCGGACCGGTGAGGACGGCGCCGATCACGCTCCGCAGCCGCCGTCGGCCCCGCAGCAGTAGGGCGACCGAGGACTGGACCAATGAGGGCCCGCACCGTGTGCACGGTGCGGGCCCTCTGGCGTTTTCGCAGACCACATGGCTTGCGCATGGCCTGCGGTGCGTCGTTGACACGTCTAGACCACGCTGGTAGACCTGCGCCCACACCGGCTCGCCGCCGCTGTTCCACCGGCGCTCAACCTGCGGTCAACCCTGCTTTTCCGTGCGAGTGATGACGCGAGGTCACCGTCCCATGGCAAGAACAGTCCCGTCGCGCAACGCCCTGCGACCGCCGCGGCCCGGCCGCCGGGTGGCCATAGGGGCCGCCGCCGTCGCGCTGCTCGCCACCGCCGTGCTCCCCGTTCGGGGTGCGGTGGCCGACGACTCCAAGGGCGGCGAGAAGGTGCTCACCGTCGCCGTCTCCCAGAGCGTCGACTCGCTGAGCCCCTTCCTCGCCCAGCGGGTGATCAGCACCAGCGTGCACCGGCTGATGTACGAGTACCTGACGGACTACGACGCCGGGGACGGACACGCGGTCCCGGGGCTCGCCACCGCCTGGAACACCTCGCCGGACAAGCTGACCTGGACGTACACGATCCGCAGGGACGCGAAGTGGTCGGACGGCCGGCAGGTCACCGCCGACGACGCGGCCTGGACGTTCAACAAGACGATGACCGACAAGGGGGCCGCGACCGCCAACGGCAGTTTCGTGGCGAACTTCAAGAAGGTCACCGCGCCCGGCCCCACGACCCTGGTCGTCGAACTCAAGCGGCCGCAGGCGACGATGACGGCCCTGGACGTGCCGATCGTGCCGCGGCACGTGTGGGAGAAGGTCGGCGACTTCACCCGGTTCAACAACGACCGGCGCTTCCCCGTCGTCGGCGACGGGCCGTTCGTCCTGACCGACTACAAGGTGGACCAGTACATCAAGCTCAGGCCCAACAAGACCTTCTGGCGGGGTGCGCCCCAGTTCGACGAGCTGGTCTTCAAGTACTACAAGGACAATGACGCGGCGGTCGCGGCGCTGCGCAAGGGCGAGGTGTCCTTCGTCTCCAACCTGACGCCCGCACAGGCGAGTTCACTGAAGTCGGCCTCGCACATCAAGGTCAACGACGCCCCCGGCCGGCGCTTCTTCGCGCTCGCCGCCAACCCGGGCGCGCAGTCCAAGGACGGCACCCGGTTCGGCGACGGCAATCCGGCGCTGCTCGACCCCCGGGTGCGTCGGGCCCTGTTCGCCTCCGTCGACCGCACGATGCTCGTCGACAAGGTGTTCCAGGGCCATGCCGTCGAGGGCGAGGGCTACATTCCGCCCCGGTTCGCCGACTACTTCTGGAAGCCGGCCGCGGAGCAGAGGATCGCATACGACCCGGTGGAGGCCGCCGCACTGCTCGACGCGGCGGGCTACCGCACGGGCGCCGACGGCAGACGGACGGGCAAGGACGGCAGGCCGCTCGGCCTGCGGCTGCTGTGTCACGCCATCGACCCCAACGACAAGGCGGTCAGCAAGTACCTCCAGGAGTGGTGGGCCAAGCTCGGCATCGGGCTCACCGTGGACTGCGTCGACAACGTCACCGATCCCTGGATGTCGGGCGAGTACGACCTGGCTCTGGACGGCTACTCGGTGAGCCCCGATCCGGACTACGTCCTGTCCATCCACACCTGTGCCGCGCGGCCCGCCACCCCGAGGGCGACCGGGCAGACGGACGACTTCGTCTGCGACCGGCCGTTCGACGAGCTGTATGCGAAGCAGTTGGCCGAGTACGACACCGCCAAGCGGGCGGACCTGGTCAAGCGGATGGAGTCGCGGCTGTACGACACCGGGTACATCAACGTCATGGCGTACCCCAACGCGGTCGAGGCGTACCGCACCGACCAGATCGAGTCGATCACCACGATGCCCGAGGCCGCGGGCAACATCTACGGTCAGGACGGCTACTGGAGCTGGTGGTCGGCGGTCCCGGCGAGCGGCTCGGCCGCGAAGCCGGGCGGCGGCCCCTCGGCCGGAGTCGTCCTCGGCATCGTCGCGGGCGCGATCGTGCTCGCCGGGGCCGCCTCCTTCGTCGTGCTGCGCCGTCGCGTCGACGCCGACGACCGCGAGTAGGCCATGACGACAGCGAGTTCGGCCGACACCCCCGCGGTGGTCACCGAGGCACGCACCGAGCCGCGCGGCCGCCGGTTCACCGCGGGCCCGGCGCTCGCCTATCTGCGGTACGTGGGCGGCAAGCTGGCGGGGGCGGTGGTGTCCCTGTTCGCCGTCCTGGTGACCAGCTTCTTCCTGTTCCGGATCATCCCCGGCGACCCGGTGCGCACCATGACGCACGGCCGCCAGGTCTCGGCCGAGCAACTGGGCTCCCTGCGCAGCCAGTTCGGGCTCGACCTGCCGCTGTGGCAGCAGTTCACCCACTACTGCGGCGGTGCGCTGACCGGGGACCTGGGCACGTCGTACCAGTTCCACGCGCCGGTCGGCTCGCTGATCGCCGAGAAGCTCCCGGCGACGCTGCTCCTGACCGGCACGGCCGTCGTCCTGTACTCGGCGCTCGGCATCTGGCTCGGCACCCGCTCGGCCTGGCACAGCGGCGGGCTCGGCGACCGGTTCCACACGGGGCTCGCACTGACCCTGTGGTCGGTGCCCTCGTTCTGGCTGGGGCTGCTGCTCGTCATCACGTTCTCGGTGGGCACGGGCCCGGTCCCGGGGCTGTTCCCGACCGGCGGCATGGCGTCGGGCGACACGAGCGGCTTCGCGTACGTCCTGGACGTGGCGCACCACATGGTGCTTCCGGTGCTGACACTGGTGGCGGTGCAGTACGCGCAGACCCTGCTCGTCATGCGGTCCTCGCTGCTCGACGAGATGGGCGGCGACTATCTGACGACGGCCCGGGCGAAGGGGCTGCGCGACGCGGCGGTGCGCCGCCGCCACGCCGTGCCCAACGCGCTGCTGCCGACGGTCACGATGCTGTTCATCAACCTGGGCCATGTGGCGGCCGGTTCGATCCTGGTCGAGACGGTGTTCTCCTGGCCGGGCCTGGGCGGTCTGTTCTACCAGGCGCTGAGCGTGCCCGATCTCCCCTTGGTGCAGGGCCTGTTCGTGGTGTTCGCCGGCGCGATGATCGTGATGAACCTGCTGGCCGATCTGCTGTATCCGCTCCTCGATCCCCGGGTGGGCCGATGAGGACGACCGCATACGAGTCCGGTCCCGCGCCCGTGGCCAGGACCGCCGTGCACGACCCCGAGGAGGGCCGATGACCACGGCCGCCGCACCCGGCAACGACGGGTCGGGCTCGCTGGCCTGGGCGCGCCGGCGCGATTCGCTGGCCCGTTTCTGGCGCGCGTACCGCACGCACCGGGCGGGCCTGTACGGTCTGGCGGGCCTGGCCGTCATCGCGCTGATCGCGCTGACGGCGCCGCTCACCGTCGGCGGGAACATCCAGAGCGTGACCAGTGCGCCCGGCTCGGCCCTGGAGTCGCCGAGCGGTCAATTCCCGCTCGGCACCGATCAGTTCGGGCGCTCGCTGCTGGGGCTGCTGATCTGGGGAGCCAGGATCTCGCTGGCGGTCGGGCTGCTCGCGGCGGCACTGAGTGTGGCGATCGGCACCCTGGTCGGCATCCTCGCCGGGCACTACGGCGGCTGGCTCGCGACGGCGCTGATGCGGATCACCGACTGGTTCCTGGTGATGCCGACGCTGGTGCTCGCGATCGTGCTGGCCACCGTCATGTCGCACAGCGTCTGGACGGTGATCCTGGCGATCGGCGTGACGTCTTGGCCGACGACGGCCCGGCTGGTGCGGGCCCAGACCATCGCGGTCGAGTCCCGCCCGTACATCGAGCGGGCCCGCGCGCTCGGCGGCGGGCACCGCCACATCATGTCCCGGCACGTGCTGCCGAACGTGATGCCGCTGGTCCTCGCGCAGACCACGCTCGGCATCTCCAACGCCATCCTCACCGAGGCGACGCTCGCGTTCCTGGGCCTGGGTGATCCGACGGTGGTCTCCTGGGGCGGGATGCTCCAGGACGCCCGCGAGGCGGGCGCGGTCTCCTCCGGGCACTGGTGGTATCTGGCGCCGCCCGGGATCGCGATCGCCCTGGTCGCCCTGTCCTTCACGCTGTGCGGCCGGGCCGTCGAGGCCGTGCTCAACCCGAAGCTGGGGGTCCGATGAGCCTGCTGGAGATCAGGGACCTGCACGTCACGTACGGGAGCGGAGCGGCGGCGGTGCGCGGCGTCGACCTGACCCTCGCGCCCGGCCAGAAGCTGGGTGTGGCGGGCGAGTCGGGGTGCGGGAAGTCGACGCTGGCGATGGCGCTGCTGCGGCTGCTTCCGTCCTCGGCCGAGCTGACCGGGTCGGTCCTGCTCGACGGCGAGGACGTGCTCGGGATGCGCTGGGGGCGGCTGCGGGCGGTCCGCTGGGCGGGGGCGTCCATCGTCTTCCAGGGGGCGATGCACTCCCTGAACGCGGTGCACCGGGTCGGCGACCAGATCGCCGAGCCGATCCTGCTGCACGGCCTGGCCGGGCCGGACGGCGCCCGGGCCCGGGTCCGCGAACTCCTCGAACAGGTCGGGCTGCCCGCCGCCCGCGCGGACGCCCACCCGCACGAGCTGTCCGGCGGCCAGCGCCAGCGCGTGATGATCGCGATGGCGCTGGCCTGCGCCCCCGAACTGATCGTCGCCGACGAGCCGACGACCGCCCTCGACGTGATGATCCAGGCCCAGATCCTGCGCCTGATCGAACGGCTCGTGGCCGACCAGGGCATCAGCCTGCTGATGATCAGCCACGATCTGGCGGTGCTCGCCGACACCTGCGACCGGCTCGCGGTGATGTACGCGGGCCGCATCGTCGAGGAGGGCCCGGCGCGCCAGGTCTACGCGGCGGCCCGGCATCCCTACGGGCGGGCGCTGTCCGCCGCCTTCCCCCGCATCGGAGACCCGGCCTCGCGCCGGGCGCCCCGGGGCCTGCCGGGCGATCCGCCGGACCCGTCCGCGTTGCCGCCCGGCTGCACCTTCCATCCGCGCTGCCCGGTCGCGACCGGCGTCTGCGCCGTGGACGACCAGCCGTTGCGCGAGGCGGGCCCGGAGCACCGGGCGGCCTGTGTGCACGCCGCTTCCCCGTCGAGGAGCACCGCATGACCCCCACCACGGCCCCCCTCCTCGCCGCGTCCGCGCTGCACGTCACCTTCCCCGGCCGGCGCGGCGCCCCGCCCGCCCGGGCGGTCGACGGTGTCGAACTCACCGTCGGCGCGGGCGAGATCGTGGCTCTGGTCGGCGAGTCGGGCTGCGGCAAGACGACCCTGGCCCGCACCCTGCTCGGCCTGGTCTCCCCGACCGAGGGCACGGTCGCCTTCGACGGCAGCCCGCTCGACCATCACGCCCGCGCCCTCAAGGCGTACCGCAAGCGCGTCCAGCTGGTCCTGCAGGACCCGAGCGGCTCGCTCAACCCGCGGCACACGGTGTACGACGCGGTCGCCGAGGGCCTGCGCATCCACGGATCGCCGCGCGACGAGCGGGAGTTGGTGTCCCGGGCGCTGTCACGGGCCGGGCTGCGGCCGCCGGAGCGGTTCTTCCTGCGCTATCCGCACGAGCTGTCGGGCGGCCAGCGCCAGCGCGTGGTGATCGCGGGCGCGCTGGTCCTCGACCCCGAACTGATCGTCGCCGACGAGCCGGTGGCGTCCCTCGACGCGTCGGTGCGGGGCGAGATCCTGGCCCTGCTGCTGCGTCTGCGGGACGAGCTGGGCCTCTCGGCGCTGGTCGTGACGCACGACCTGGGTCTGGCGTGGAACATCGCGGACCGGGTGGCGGTGATGTACCTGGGCCGCATCGTGGAGACGGGCCCCGTCGAAGACGTCCTGACGAACCCTCAGCACCCTTACACGCAGGCCCTGTTGTCGGTCCTGCCGGAGTCCCCCGGCGACCCGGTGGTCCTCACGGGCGAGCCCCCGGACCCGTCCCGCGTCCCGGGCGGCTGCCGCTTCCACGCCCGCTGCCAGGTCCTGGCCTCGGGCGAGGCGGACCGGACGGGTGTGGCGGACCGCTGCCGCACCGAGGACCTGCCGGTCCTGGCGGGCGGCACGGCCGCGCAGGTCGCCTGCCACTGGGCCGCCGCGCGTCCGGGGGCGGTGCCCCCGGCACACGGGGCGGACTAGTCGCGCTCGGCCTCGTACGCCTCGATCAGTTCGCTGGAGCGCTTCACGTCGTTGCCGATCGCTTCGAGGAGGTCCTCGATGGAGTCGAACTTGGCCATGCCGCGCACATAGGCGAGGAAGTCGACGGCGACGTGCAGCCCGTACAGGTCGAGGCCGACGCGGTCGATGGCGTACGCCTCCACCGTGCGCTCGGTGCCGTCGAACTGGGGGTTGGTGCCGACCGAGATGGCCGCGGGCATCCGCTCGCCCGCCGCTGTGAGCCAGCCCGCGTACACGCCGTCCGCGGGGATCGCGGTGTGCGGCAGGGTCTCGACGTTGGCCGTCGGGTAGCCGAGCTCGCGGCCGCGCTGGGCGCCGCGCACCACGACGCCCTCGACGCGGTGCGGGCGGCCGAGGATCTCGGCGGCGCCCTCGATGTCGCCCTCGGTGACCAGGCGGCGGGTCAGCGTGGAGGAGAACGGCTCGCCGCCGCCCGCCTCGCCGCGCACCCGCAGGTCGATGACCTCGACCTCGTAGTCGTGGCTGCGGCCGAGCTCGGCGAGCACCTCGACGTTGCCCGCGGCCTTGTGGCCGAAGCGGAAGTTGGGGCCTTCGACGACGAGCTCGGCGTGCAGCTTGTCGACCAGGACCTTCACCACGAAGTCGGCGGCCGACAGCTTGGAGAACTCGCTGGTGAAGGGGAGGATCAGGATCGCGTCCACGCCGAGCTCCGCCATCAGTTCGGCGCGCCGGTGGTGCGGGGCGAGCAGCGGCGGGTGGCTGCCGGGGCGTACGACCTCGCTGGGGTGCGGGTCGAAGGTGACCACGACGGACGGCACGCCCAGCTCGCGGGCGCGCTGCACGGCCCGCCCGATGATCAGCTGGTGTCCGCGGTGCACCCCGTCGTAGGAGCCGATGGTGACGACGCTGCGTCCCCAGTCCTGGGGGATGTCCTCCAAGCCACGCCAGCGCTGCACTGTGACCGCTCCTCGAACCCGTGTACGTCGTTGACCCTTACGCGTCATGCAGGTCTAAGACTGCCATGCCCGGCCGCCCGGGATGGCATCGGCATGGGACTGCCCAGCGTCTCCACCGCGCGGCGGGCGCCCGGACCGACCACCGTGGCCCACTCGTGCGGCGCCTGGACCAGCCATCCGGCGACCTGCGCGGCGAAGGCGGGGACCTCCTCGCAGAGCTCGACCAGCCGCCCGTCGAAACGCGCCGCGCCTTCGGGCGTACGGACGAACAGGAGCCCGGTGCGGTGCACGAGGTCGCGGGTGCGCGCCTCGGCCCGCTCCCCCGAGCCGTGCGCGGCGGCGTCGAGCAGCGCGTCGACCACGGCCGGGTCGCGGGATGCCTGGCGCTCGAAGTCGAGCAGGACGTCGAGCAGCTCGGCGCGCAGCGGGCGCGAGGCGCGGGTGCCGGGGGCGGCCAGCACGGGGGCCAGCGCGCGCCGGGCGGGGCCGCGCAGCAGGCTGGTCACCATCGGGAAGAGCACCGCGCGGGCCGCCGGGCCGTGGGCGAGCCGGCGCTCCACGAAGGCGGCGGCCCGTCCGGCCGCTTCGGGGTGGTGCTCGATGTGCTCCTGCACGAGGGCCGCGGCGCGGCGGGCGAGGGCGGGGGTGTTGACCTCCGCGAGCGCGCCGAGGACGTCGGCCGAGCCGTCGCCGCCCTCCTGGAGGCGGGCGCGGAAGGCCGCGAGGACGGGCTCGGGGTGCGTGGTGAGGGCGGTGGCGAGCACGCCGGGCGCCGGTGCGGGACCGCCCGCGGCGTACGCGGTGAGCGCCCGGTCGAGGTAGCGGGCGCGGGTGCTGGGATCGCGGACCAGCAGGGCGAGGGCCGCGCCGTGCAGGGGCGTGTCCTCGGGACGGGCGAGCAGGGCGAGGGCCGCGTAGCGCAGCAGGGCGCGGTCGGCGGGGGTGCGGATGCCCAGGGCGACGCGCGGCCCGTGGGCGGCGGCCGCGGCGCGGCGCTCGGGCCGGTCGTCGTGGGCCCAGCGGTCCACGGCCCGGCAGAGCGCGGACGGCTCGTCCTCGGCGAGCTGGGCGAGGAGTTCCCCGGCGCGGACGTGGTCGGTCGCCACCAGGGCCTCGGTGAGGTCGTCGACCGCCAGGGACCGGCGCGCGTACAGCAGGGCCTGCGCCGCCCGGGCGACGGTGGGCCGCACCTCGGTGCCCGGTGCCACCGGCAGCGGGCGCTCGTCGCCGAACCAGCGGCAGAGCAGCGGCTGTACGGTCCGGGGCTCGGCGGCGAGCCGCCGGTCGGCCGCGTCCAGGTAGCGCTCCCAGCCGGGCGCGGCCCCGGGCACGCCGTCGGCCGGCACCAGGCGGCGCAGGAGTTCGAACCTGCCGTCCTCGCCGAGGCGCAGCCGGGTCCAGAACCACGGCCCGAACCCGCCGAGCGCGCCCAGGTGCGCCGGGCCTCCCTCGTGCAGGGACCGGTGGCTGATCCGGTCGGCGAGCAGCCGCAGCACTTCCTGGTAGGGCCGGGCGTCGGGGACCCGCAGCAGCGTCTCGGTGAGCAGGTGGACGGCCCACCACTGGGCGTCCGCGAACCGTTCGCCGTCCGCGCCCCCGGCCGGGGGCCGGCCGAGAACGGTCACCAACTCCTTCAGTTTCAGGGCGAGTTGAGTGGAGCCGTGTCGGCTTCCGAGCAGCAGCATGGCTTCCAGTACGGGCCCGATGCGGTGCCGGGGCACCGGCAGGGACCGCTCGGCGGGGGCGGGCCCCGAGCCGGGCGGGGGCGGCACGTGGCCGGCCGGCACCCCGGCGCCGGGGGCGTCCCGCGAGGGCAGCCGCACGACGGTCCCCGGGTCGCTCTCGTCGTACCAGCGGTGCACCAGGGCGTACAGGGCGGCGTCCAGGTCCAGGTGGGAGGCCTGCACCCAGTCGGCGAGTTCCTCGTGCGCGAAGCGGTAGCCGGACCCGGCGGGCACGAGGAGGCCCTCGGTGAGCACGGCGGAGGCGGCTCCCGTACGCCACGGGAAGATCTCCTCGAACGACTCCCGGTCCAGTTCGCCCTGGCCGGGGCCGAGGCAGCGCCGGGCCGCCTCGTGCACCTGTCCGCCGACGCGGGCCGCGAGCCGTCGCACCGCCCGGCCGCGCACCGGTGGGCGGGCGGAGGCGGCGACGCGCACCGCGATGCGCAGGCACATCAGGTCCAGGTGCGCGCCGAAGACGTCCTCGCGGTCCGGGCGGCCCTCGATCTCGGCGGGCAGCGCGCCGCGCACCTCGGCGAGCAGCCGCAGGGTGAGGGGGTGGCGGGCGTCGCGGTCGCCGAGCGCGTCCTGGGCGATGCCGTGGCGCTCGCGGGCCAGGGCCGCCTCCGTGGGTCCCAGGTCGCCGATGCGCACCCCGTCGGGGAGGCGGGGCAACCGGGCCGGGTGGAGGGCGCCTTCGGGGTAGTGCGCGCCGGCCTGCTCCCAGTGCTCGGGCCGGCAGGCGACCACCAGGCGCGCCCCGGCCGCGGCGAGCCACTCCACGGTCCCGGCGGTCCATTCGGCCAGCCGGTGGGCGAGGACGGGCGGCATCTCCTCGGGCCCGTCCAGAAGGACGAGCAGCGGGCGTCCGGCCTCAAGGGCGAGGTGGGCGAGCCGGTCGTGGGTGGCCGCCGGCTCCTCGCCGCGTGCCACGAAGGCGGCGACGATGCGGGCCGCGTGGGCGAGGGCGCGGCCTACGGCGTCGGCGACCGAGGTGTCGTCGGCGTGCAGGTCGGCGCCGCGCAGCCACAGCGTGGGCGCGGGCTCGGCGCCGCGGGCCCGGCGGGCGGCGAGGGCGGCGAGTTCGGTGGTGCGGCCGGTGCCCGGGTTTCCGACGAGCCCGAGCACGAGGGCCCCGCCGGTGGCGAAGGCGGCGAACTCCTTGAGCGTGGCGGGCCGTTCGACCGGGTCCTGCCGGGGGCGGGACCCGCCGGCGGAGCCCACCGAGGTCGCGGTGAGCTGGAGGGCACCGGCCAGGTTGAGGTCGGCGCCGTAGGCGGGCACGGTGGCGGCGTTGCGGCGCAGCAGGTCGGCGAGCGGGCCCCGCTCGGCGCGCAGCGGCATCGCGAAGCCGGAGGCCTGGTGGGCGGCGTGCAGCGCGGTGCCGACCACGCCGAGGACGGCACCGGTGACGGTGTCGACGACGGGGCCTCCGCTGGCCTCGCCGCCGAGCCGCATGGCCTCGCTGCCGGCCGTGCCGATCGCCAACTCCATGACACCGCCCAGGAGATGGAAGCGGTCGGTGGCGGTGTAGGTGACGGCCGAGGTGCCGAGCACGCGTGCCTCGCGCCAGCCGTGGGCGGCGACCCGCACATAGCCGCCCGGTTCGATTCCGGTGCGCGAGGAGACCGGCAGCGGTGGCACCCCGAGTCCGTCGGTGCGTACGAGCGCCAGGCCCGCTGCGGGCAGGGGCGTGATGTCGTCGGCCTCGGCGAGCCAGGTGCGTTCGCCGGGGGCGTGCAGCACGACCCTGCTCAGTCCGTCGACGGCCTCGTGACTGGTGAGGACGGTCCCCCGGTCGTCGGCGACGAAGCCCGTTCCCCGGGTCCGCCCGGCCAGATCACAGATCCGTACGAGCGCCCTGGCGCCCTCGCCCCCAGCCCCGCGTCCCATGTCCGAAACGGTAGTTCTGGGGTGATCCGCCCGAGAAGAAGATCGGGGGAAAGCGCCCCCTCGCGCCCCCGCCCTTCACTCCGAGCGCCTGCCCGTAGGGGTGAATCGCCCGGGCGGTGCGGATAGACCCCGGACGAGGGGGATCGTGGAGTGGGCGGGCCGGCCCGCCCACTCCACGATGGGCGCCCCGCTCGGCGGCGGTGGGGCCGGCCCGCTCCCCGACGGCGGGCTCAGCCGAACACGGCGAGGCTCTTGGCCTTGCCCTTCTGGCTCTCGACGAGGGCGAGGAAGGTGCCCTCGGGCCCGAAGACGCCGACCGGCTTCCCGTTCTCGTACTCGTCCGGCATGTCCAGGCGTACGCCGTTGAGCAGCAGCGAGCCGCGGCGCGCGTCGACGTCCCAGCGGGCGAAGGCGGCGGCCGCGGCCGTCGCCACCGGCATCACGGTGAGCGACTCCTGGAGCTGGTCCAGGGTGCGGGCCGCGTCCAGGCCGTAGGGGCCGACGCGGGTGCGGCGCAGCGCGGTGAGGTGGCCGCCGACGCCGAGGGAGGCCCCGAGGTCACGGGCGAGCGCGCGGATGTAGGTGCCCGAGGAGCAGACGACGGACACGACCAGGTCGACGACGGGGGTGCCGTCCTCGGCGACGGCCTCGCGGACGTCGTAGACGCGGAAGGAGGACACGGTCACCGGGCGGGCCGGGATCTCGAACTCCTCGCCGCCGCGCACCCGCGCGTAGGACCGCTTGCCGTCGATCTTGATGGCGGAGACCTTGGACGGCACCTGCATGATGGCGCCGGTCAGCTCGGCGACGCCCGCGTCGATGCCCTCGCGGGTCACCTTGGAGGCGTCGGTGGACGAGGTGATCTCGCCCTCGGCGTCGTCGGTGACGGTGTCCTGGCCGAGCCGGATCGTACCGAGGTACTCCTTCTCGGTGAGGGCGAGGTGGCCCAGGAGCTTGGTGGCCCGCTCGACGCCCAGGACGAGCACCCCGGTCGCCATCGGGTCGAGGGTGCCGGCGTGGCCCACCCGGCGGGTCTTGGCGATGCCGCGCATCTTGGCCACGACGTCGTGCGAAGTGAAGCCCGACGGCTTGTCGACAATGACAAGGCCGTCGGGCGTCTTTGCTGCGGTGCTCATGCGGAGGCGTCGTCCTCGTCGCCGGGCTTCTTGTACGGGTCGGCGTCACCGGCGAACTGGGCGCCCGAGGACACCTCGCGCACCGCCGCGTCGGAGGCCCGTGCCTTGTCGAGGAGGTCCTCGATGGTCTTGGCGTTCTCGGGGAGCGCGTCCGCGATGAACGTCAGGGTGGGCGTGAACTTGGTGCCGGCGGCGGAGCCGACCGCGGAGCGCAGGATGCCCTTGGCGCTCTCCAGGCCGGCCGCGGCGGCGGCCCGGTCCTCGTCGTCCCCGTACACCGTGTAGAAGACCGTGGCCTCCCGCAGGTCGCCGGTGACCCGGGTGTCCGTGATGGTGACGTGCGTTCCGAGGCGCGGGTCCTTGACGCCACGCAGCAGCTTCTCGGCCACCACCTCCCGGATGAGGTCCGCCAGCTTCTTCGCCCGCGCGTTGTCGGCCACTGGTCCTTCTCCTTCTCAAGCCTTGCTCAGTGTTTCAGTCTTCGTCGCTGTGGAGCCTGCGTCTCACCGAGAGCAGTTCCACCTCGGGCCGGCCGGCGACGAGCCGCTCGCACCGGTCGAGTACGTCTGTGAGGTGCCCCGTCTCCCCGGACACCACCGCGAGGCCGATCTCGGCCCTGCGATGCAGATCCTGGTCACCGACCTCGGCCGCGCTCACCGCGAACTTGCGCTGGAGCTCGGCGACGATCGGCCGGACGACGGAGCGTTTCTCCTTCAGCGACCGTACGTCGCCGAGGAGCAGGTCGAAGGACAGTGTCCCCACATACATGTATGTCCGGATGTCCCGCCGGTACGGGTTAGAGGACCCGGCCAAAGTCTTGGCAGGGACATCTAGAACCGTACCGGAACGGCCGGGGCCGATCGACGGAAATAATCTTCCCGCCGATCGGCCCCGACTTCGCGTTCCTCAGGAGGCCGCGCCTCCAGGGGTACGGATCGGCTGCACGGACTAGCCGCGCGGCTTCTCGCGCATCTCGTACGTCGCGATGACGTCGTCGATCTTGATGTCGTTGAAGTTTCCGAGGTTGATACCGCCCTCGAAGCCTTCGCGGATCTCGGTGACGTCGTCCTTGAAGCGGCGCAGACCGGAGATGTTGAGGTTCTCCGCGATGACCTTGCCATCGCGCAGCAGGCGCGCCTTGGTGTTGCGCTTGACCTCGCCCGACCGGACCAGGACACCGGCGATGTTGCCCAGCTTGGACGAGCGGAAGATCTCGCGGATCTCCGCCGTGCCGAGCTCGACCTCTTCGTACTCCGGCTTGAGCATGCCCTTGAGGGCCGCTTCGATCTCTTCGATCGCCTGGTAGATGACCGAGTAGTACCGGACGTCGACGCCTTCGCGGTCCGCCATCTGCGCCGCGCGGCCCGCGGCGCGGACGTTGAAGCCGATGACGATGGCGTCGGAGCCGGTCGCCAGGTTGATGTCCGACTCGGTGACCGCACCCACACCGCGGTGCAGGACGCGGATGTCGACCTCGTCGCCGACGTCGAGCTGGAGCAGCGAGGACTCGAGAGCCTCCACCGAACCGGACGCGTCGCCCTTGATGATGAGGTTGAGTTCCTGCACCAGACCGGCCTTGAGGGCCTCGTCCAGGTTCTCCAGGGAGAACCGCACACCCTTGCGGGCGAAGCGGACGTTGCGCTCACGGGCGGCACGCTTCTCGGCGATCTGACGGGCCGTACGGTCCTCGTCGACGACCAGGAAGTTGTCGCCGGCACCCGGGACGTTGGTGAGACCGAGGACGAGGACCGGGGTCGAGGGACCCGCCTCTTCCACGTTCTCGCCCTTGTCGTCGAGCATCGCGCGGACTCGGCCGTACGCGTCGCCGACCACCATGGTGTCGCCGACCCGCAGGGTGCCTCGCTGGACCAGGACGGTCGCCACGGCGCCGCGTCCCTTGTCCAGGTGGGACTCGATCGCAATACCCTGCGCGTCCTGCTCCGGGTTGGCCCGCAGGTCGAGCGAGGCGTCGGCGGTGAGGACGACGGCCTCCAGGAGGGACTCGATGTTGAGGCCCTGCTTGGCGGAGATGTCGACGAACATCGTGTCGCCGCCGTACTCCTCGGCCACCAGACCGAACTCGGTGAGCTGACCGCGCACCTTCGTCGGGTCCGCACCCTCGACGTCGATCTTGTTGACCGCGACCACGATCGGCACGTCGGCCGCCTTGGCGTGGTTCAGCGCCTCGATCGTCTGGGGCATCACACCGTCGTTCGCCGCCACCACGAGGATCGCGATGTCGGTGGACTTCGCACCACGGGCACGCATGGCGGTGAACGCCTCGTGACCCGGGGTGTCGATGAAGGTGATCTTGCGGTCTTCGCCGTTGACCTCGGTGGCGACCTGGTACGCACCGATGTGCTGCGTGATGCCACCGGCCTCGCCCGCAACGACGTTCGTCTTGCGGATCGCGTCCAGAAGGCGGGTCTTACCGTGGTCGACGTGACCCATGACGGTCACGACCGGCGGACGCGCGACGAGCAGTTCCTCGCCACCCTCGTCCTCACCGAACTCGATGTCGAAGGACTCGAGCAGCTCGCGGTCCTCCTCCTCGGGGCTGACGATCTCGAGGATGAAGTTCATCTCGTCCGCGAGCAGCTTCAGCGTCTCGTCCGAGACCGACTGCGTGGCGGTGACCATCTCGCCGAGGTTCATCATCACGCCGACGAGCGACGCCGGGTTGGCGCCGATCTTCTCGGCGAAGTCGGTCAGCGAAGCACCGCGCGACAGACGGACGGACTGTCCGTTGCCGCGAGGCAGCATGACGCCGCCCACCGACGGGGCCTGCATGGCCTCGTACTCCTGGCGCCTCTGACGCTTCGACTTGCGACCACGACGGGCGGGCCCGCCGGGACGGCCGAAGGCACCCTGCGTGCCACCACGGGCACCCGGGCCACCGGGACGGCCCTGGAAGCCGGGACGACCGCCGAAGCCGCCGCCACCACCGGGAGCGCCGCCACCCGGACGGGGGCCGCCGAAGCCGCCGCCACCGGGACGACCGCCGCCACCGGGACCGGCCGGACGGCCGGCGAAGCCGCCGCCACCACCGGGACGACCGGCACCGCCGCCCGGACGGCCACCGGGGCCGCCGGGACCACGGCCACCGGGGCCGCCGCCGGGACGCGGGCTCGCAGCGGGACGCTGCGGCATCATGCCGGGGTTGGGACGGTTACCGCCGGGAGCACCACCAGGTCCGCCGGGACCGGGACGTGCGCCGCCCTGCGGACGGGGCATGCCGCCCGGGCTCGGACGGGCACCGCCCTGACCCTGCGGACGCGGAGCGCCGCCGGGGCCGCCCTGCGGACGCGGGGCGCCACCGGGGGCACCGGCACCGCCGGGACGCGGGGCGCCGCCGCCGGGACGGGGCGCCTGCGGGCGCGCCATTCCGGTGGAGCCACCCGAGGTGAAGGGGTTGTTGCCGGGGCGCGGACCGGCCGGACGGGCGCCGCCCGGACGGGGAGCACCCTGACCCGCGGGGCGGGCCGGACGGTCGCCGCCACGGCCACCGTCGCGCTGGCCACCGTCGCGCTGGCCGCCGTCACGCTGACCGGCCGGGGCCGGACGGGCGGGACGCGGGCCGGGGGTGGCGCCGGCGGGACGCGGGGCCTGGGGCGCCGCGGGCTGGGCCGGAGCCGGAGCCGAGAACTCGGCGGCGGGCACCGGGGTGACCGGGGCCGGCTTGGCCGGGGCGGGCTTCGGACCCGGGCGGGGGCCCGAGGCGGCCGGAGCCGGGGAGGCCGCCGGAGCGGGGGTGCTGCTCGCCGGGGCCGCGGGGGCAGCCGGGGCCGCAGGCGCGGCGGGAGCCGGCTTGGGGGCCGGAGCGCCGGGCTTCGGGGCAGCGGGACGTGCCGCGGCGGCCGGGGAGGGCGCTGCGGGCTTCGAGGGCGCGGCCTTGCGGGGCGCGCCGGGCTTCGCAGCGGACTTGCCGGCGTTGCCGCCGGGCCCCTGCAGTGCGTCAGTCAACTTGCGTACAACCGGCGCCTCGATCGTCGAGGACGCCGAACGGACGAATTCACCGAGTTCTTGGAGCTTGGCCATGACGACCTTGCTCTCCACCCCGAACTCCTTGGCGAGTTCGTATACCCGGACCTTAGCCACTTCGCTCCTTTTAGGTCCGGGTTACCGCCGGACCGTCGCTACTTCATGGGCGTACTCATCGCGTACTCATCGAGTGCTCATCGCAATCTCGACCTACTTCCAACTCGCGAGGTACCTGACCGCACGGGATTCCGTGCCGTACTTCTTCTTACGTTGCTGCCTGCTCGACGTACTTCCGCACGTCCGCGGTGTCGAGCGCTTCCTTGGCCCGGAAGGCCCTGGAGAACGCCCGGCGGCGGACCGCCTGGTCGAGACAGACCGAGGCGGGGTGTACATACGCACCCCGGCCGGGCAGCGTACCGCGAGGATCAGGGGCGCAAGCACCCTCGATCGCCACGATGCGCAGCAGATCGCTCTTGGCCGCTCGCTCCCGGCATCCCACGCAGGTTCGCTCAGGGCAGGCGCGGGCGTGCGTCCGGCCAGACACGTTTAAGTCTACCTCCCCGCACCGACCTCACCCCTTCGGGGCAAAAATCGAACGGTTGTTGTCCAGAAAGCTCACCCTGCCCCGGTGAACCGGGGCAGGGCCACTTCTTATTCCCGTCAGTCCTGGTCGGGCTGCTCGGTGTCCGGGCGGATGTCGATGCGCCAGCCGGTGAGGCGGGCGGCGAGCCGGGCGTTCTGGCCCTCCTTGCCGATGGCGAGGGAGAGCTGGTAGTCCGGCACGGTCACCCGGGCGGAGCGGGCCGCGAGGTCCACGACCTCGACCTTGGAGACCCGGGCCGGGGACAGCGCGTTGGCCACCATCTCGGCCGGGTCGTCCGACCAGTCGACGATGTCGATCTTCTCGCCGTGCAGCTCGGCCATGACGTTGCGCACCCGGCCGCCCATCGGGCCGATGCAGGCGCCCTTGGCGTTGAGGCCGCTGCGCGTGGAGCGCACCGCGATCTTGGTGCGGTGACCCGCCTCGCGGGCGATCGCGGAGATCTCCACCGAACCGTCGGCGATCTCCGGGACCTCCAGGGCGAAGAGCTTCTTCACCAGGTTGGGGTGGGTGCGCGACAGCGTCACCGACGGCCCGCGCACGCCCTTCGCCACCCGTACGACGTACGTACGAAGGCGCAGCCCGTGCGTGTACTCCTCGCCCGGGACCTGCTCCTGCACCGGCAGCATGGCCTCCATCTTGCCGATGTCGACCAGGACGTTCTTCGGGTCCTTGCCCTGCTGGACGACGCCGGTGATGACGTCGCCCTCACGGCCGGCGAACTCGCCGAAGGTGATGTCGTCCTCCGCGTCGCGCAGGCGCTGCAGGATGACCTGCTTGGCGGTGCTCGCCGCGATCCGCCCGAAGTCCGACGGGGTGTCGTCGAACTCCTTGGCCTCCTGGCCCTCTTCGAGGTCGGCCGGGTCTTCCTTCGCCCACACCGTGACATGACCGTTCTCACGGTCGAGCTTCACGCGCGCACGCCGGAAGCTGCCCTCGGTGCGGTGGTAGGCGATGAGGAGCGCCGACTCGATCGCCTCGACCAGCAGGTCGAAGGAGATCTCCTTCTCCCGGACCAGACCCCGCAGGGCACTCATGTCGATGTCCACGGCTACGCCTCCTCTTCGTTCTGAATGTCGTTCAGGATGTCGTCCCTGTTGTCCTGGCTGCCTTGCGTGATCTCGTTCTTTCCGTCCTTGCGGCTGAACTCGATCTCGACCCGCGCCTTGGCGATCTCGGCGAAGGCGATCCTGCGGGCGGTGGGCTTGCGCCCCTTCACACCCGGGATCTCGGTGTCGATGCCTTCTTCGTCGGCCTCGATGATCCGTGCGACCACTTCGCCGCCGTCGTGCAGCTGGAGCCGGGCGAGCCGGCCGGTGGCCCGCCGGTAGTGGCGCAGTTCGGTGAGCGGGCGCTCGGCGCCCGGCGACGTCACTTCGAGGACGTACTCGTCCTCGCCCATCGCGTCGCTCTCGTCGAGCAGCTCGGATGCGGCCCGGCTCAGCTCGGCGCAGGCGTCCAGCTCGACGCCCTCGTCGGAGTCGACCACGATCCGCAGCACGCGCCGGCGGCCCGCCCGGGACACCTCGATCTCCTCGAGGTCCAGATCCTTCGCGCTGACGAGCGGTTCAAGAAGACCGCGCAGCCTGTCGCTCTGGGTCGTGCTCATCCGGGTGACTCCTCGGCCGCGTCTGCTGTTGTGGGGGGTCGTCGTCGCGTACGGCGGCCGTCGTGTGGACCGCCGCCGTTCAGATCAAAGGGTATCCGGTCCGGGAGGGTGTTGCCGTCCACGGCCGGGGCCCGCGGGTACGCTCGCCTGCGGTGATCACTCGGTCACCGGCGGACCGCACACAGGGGAGTGACACGTGGGGCACCCGGGGACCACGCGAAGGCGTGTGCTGGCCGTGACGGGAGCGGCGGCCGCGGGACTGCTGGCCGGCTGCTCGGACGCGGCCGGCGGGCAGGGCTCGGCGGCCGAGGCGCGCGAGACGGCGAAGCGGGCGGAGGCGGAGCTGCGCGAGCGGACCTCGGCGGCGAGCCGGGCCCTGGTCGCGCAGTACGACGCGGTCCTCGCGATGCATCCGTCGCTGCGGGACCGGCTCGCCCCGCTGCGCGACCAGTCCGCCCAGCACGACAGGGCGCTCGCCGCTCCCCCGGCGGCCACGCCGGGCCCGACGGCCACCCGGCCGCCTTCGGTCTCCTCCGTCCCGGCCGACGCCGACGACGCCGTCAAGCAGCTCGCGGACGCCGAACGCCGCACCTCCGACGCCCAGTTGGCGGCCGTGGCCACCGCCCCGCCGGAGCTGGCCCGGCTCCTCGCCTCGGTGGCCGCTTCCGGCGCCGGGCACGCCTACCTCCTCGGCGGGGGTGCGTGATGGCCGAGCCCCTGGACGCGGCACAGGCCGCGCTCGCCGCCGAGCACGCGGCGGTCTACGGGTACGGGGTGCTCGGGGGCAGGCTCGCCGAAGCCCGCGTTCCCGAGGCCCGCGACGCCCTCACCGGGCACCGCTCCCGCCGCGATCTGCTGGCCCGTACGGTGCGCGACCTGGGCGGATCGCCGGTGGCGGCCGCCGCGGCCTACGCGCTGCCGTTCGCGGTGCCGGACGCGGGCGCGGCGGTGCGCCTCGCGGCGGAGCTGGAGGACCGGGTCGCCGGGGTGTACTCCGACCTCGTCCGGTCCGCCGCGGGGCCGCTGCGCCAGGAGGCGGCCGCGGCCCTGCGGGAGGCGGCGGTGCGGGCCGTGCGCTGGCGGGGCGGCAGCGTAGCCTTTCCTGGGCTCGCGGAACGCCCGAGCGCACCCGTTCCACCGGCCGGTACCTGAGTTCCACCGGCCAGACCTGAGCAAGGGGCAATACACGCATGGCTTTCGAACCGCCTGAGCGGCTGGTCCGCGCGCTCGGCGAGACGTACGGGGACGCGCTGGCCGGGCCCTGGCTCGGCCGGCTGCCGGAGGTGGCCGAGGAGTCGGCGGCCCGGCGCGGCCTCGCCGTCGACCGGGTGCAGGCGCCGGGCGGGCGGTCCAGCCTGGTCGCCCTCGTACGCCGGCCGGACGGCGCCCCGGCCGCCCTCAAGGTCGCCCCTCCCTTCGCCCGCCCCGACCTGGAGCGTGCGGCGCTCGCGCACTGGAACGGCTGGGGCGCGGCCCAGTTGATGGAGGAGGACGCGCCGGACGACGCGCTGCTCCTGGAGCGGCTGCACCCCGAGGTGTCGCTGCGCTCGCTGCCCGAGGCGAAGGCACTGCTCGAAGCGGCCGGGACGGTACGGCGGCTGTGGGTCGAGCCGCCGGGCGGCCACGGTTTCGAGTCGGTGGCCGAGCGCACCGAGCGCCAGAGCGTCCCGATGCGGGGTGCGGAGAGCGGGGAGTTCGCCCCGCTGGTGACGGCCGCGCTGGCGGCCCGCGACGAACTCGCCTCGTCCGCGTCGGAGTTGATGCTGCTGCACGGCAACTTCCGCCAGAGCAAGGTGCTTTCGGGCGAGCGGGCACCGTGGCTGACGGTCGGTCCGGAACCGCTGGTGGGTGAACGCGCCTACGACCTCGCGCGGTTGGTGCGCGACCGGGTCGAGGACCTGATCGCCGCACCGAGCGGGGCGTCGGCTGCCCGGCGCCGCGTGAAGAAGCTCGCCGACTCGCTCGACGTGGACCCCGAGCGGCTGCACGGCTGGACGCTGTTCCGTGCGGTGGAATCCGGACTGCGGGCGGGGGCCGCGGGCCGCCACCGCGACGCGGAGCTCCTGCTCGAATTCGCGGGCTGGCTGTAGCCCCGCGCCCCCTGGGTTGAAACGACCCTGGGGCTCCGCCCCACACCCCGGGAGAGCCCCCACCCCGCCCCTTCCCGCAACCCTCGGGGGGAGAGTTCGTCGGGTGCGGACCGTGCGTGGCTGGTCGCGCAGTTCCCCGCGCCCCTCAATGCCCTGGTGCCGGCCGGCACCAGGGCATTTCAGCCCGTCCGGCGTTTGAGGACGAGCGCCGTTCAGGCGCGAACGGGGTCTGGGGGCAGAGCCCCCAGGGTCCCTTCAACCCCGGAGGGTTGCGGGAAGGGGCGGGGTGGGGAAAGACCAGGCCGTCAGGCCGTGAGGCGGGCGATCGCCTCGGCCAGCGGCAGCTCCTCACGCTCGCCGCTGCGGCGGTCCTTCAGCTCGAAGACGCCCTCGGCGACCCGGCGACCGGCCACCAGGATCTGCGGCACCCCGATCAGCTCGGCGTCGGTGAACTTCACGCCGGGCGAGACACCGGCGCGGTCGTCGACCAGCACCCGAAGACCGGCGGCGCGCAGCTGCTCCGCGGCGTCGAGCGCGGCCTCGGTCTGGACGGCCTTGCCCGCGGCGACGACGTGCACGTCGGCCGGGGCGATCTCGGCGGGCCAGCACAGGCCCTTGTCGTCGGCGGTCTGCTCGGCGAGGGCCGCCACCGCGCGGGAGACGCCGATCCCGTACGAGCCCATCGTGACCCGGACCGGCTTGCCCTCCTTGCCGAGGACGTCGAGCTGGAAGGTGTCGGCGTACTTGCGGCCGAGCTGGAAGATGTGGCCGATCTCGATCGCGCGGTCCAGCTTGAGGCCGGCGCCGCAGGACGGGCAGGGGTCGCCCTCCTCGACCACGACGACGTCGAGGTGGTCGTCGACCTCGAAGTCACGGCCGCAGACCACGTTGCGGGCGTGGGTGTCGGGCTTGTTGGCGCCGGTGACCCAGGCGGTGCCGGGGGCGACGCGCGGGTCGGCGATGTAGCGGACCTTCTCCAGGCCCTGCGGGCCGACATAGCCGCGCACCAGGTCGGGGCGGTCGGCGAAGTCCTCGGCCGTCACGAGCTCCACGACCGCGGGCGCCAGGTGCTCGCCGAGCTTGCCGAGGTCCACCTCGCGGTCGCCGGGCACGCCGACGGCGACGATCTCGCCGTCGACCTTGACGAGGAGGTTCTTCAGGGTGGCCGAGGCCGGGACGCCGAGGTGGGCGGCCAGGGTCTCGATGGTGGGGGTGTCGGGGGTGTCGATCTCCTCGACGGGCCCGTGCGCGGAGCCGTCGACGGGGGCGGCCACGAAGGTCACGGCCTCGGTGTTGGCCGCGTAGTCGCAGGCCGGGCAGTCGACGAAGGTGTCCTCACCGGCCGCGGCCGGGGCCAGGAACTCCTCGGACGCGGAGCCGCCCATGGCGCCGGACACGGCGGACACGATGCGGTAGTCGAGACCCAGGCGCGCGAAGATCTTCTGGTAGGCGGCGCGGTGCAGCGCGTACGACTCGGCGAGACCCTCGTCGGTGGTGTCGAAGGAGTACGAGTCCTTCATCTGGAACTCGCGGCCGCGCAGCACGCCGGAGCGCGGACGGGCCTCGTCGCGGTACTTGGTCTGGATCTGGTAGAGCATCACCGGCAGGTCCTTGTAGGACGTGCACTGGTCCTTGACCGTCTGCGTGAAGATCTCTTCGTGCGTCGGGCCGAGCAGGTACTCGCCGCCCTTGCGGTCCTTGAGGCGGAACAGCAGGTCGCCGTACTCGTCCCAGCGGCCGCTGGCCTCGTACGCCTCCTTGGGCAGCAGCGCAGGGAGCAGGACCTCCTGGGCGCCGATGGCGTCCATCTCCTCGCGCACGACGGTGGAGATGTTGTCCAGGACCTTCTTGCCCAGCGGCAGCCAGGTCCAGATGCCGGCGGCGTTGCGGCGCACGTAACCGGCGCGCACCAGGAGCTTGTGGCTGAGCGTCTCGGCGTCCGCCGGGTCGTCGCGCAGTGTCTTGGCCATCAGACGGGACATGCGCTGAACCTGGGCGGCTGCCATGGATTTCTCTCCTGTACGTGCACGGGGTGATGCCTGGAGGTTAGCCGGGCCGCCCGAGTGCGCGGAAATCCGATTACCGAGGAGGTCCGCTCCGCAGCAGCGGGAGGGGGGCGCCCATCACGACGTACGGCCGTGCCGCGCTCGGGAATTGGACCTGACCGGCCAGGTCCGCGTAGCCGAGCGTGCGGTAGAGGGCCCGGGCCGGGCTCTCGGTGTCGATCGCGGAGAGGATCGAGCGGGGTTCGGTCGCGCTGTCGGTGATGGTGGTGATCAGCGCCCGGCCCAGGCCCCGGCCCTGGAAGGCGGGGTGGACGTGCAGCTCGGTGATCACGAAGGAGTCGTCGAGCCAGTGCTCGGTGCCCTTGTTGCGCAGATACGGCTCGACGACCGTGGACCACCAGTGCGCCCGGTCGTTGGGCATCCCGTAGACGAAGCCCGCCAGGCGCCCGTCGGCGGTGGTGGCGCCGAGCGCCCTGGCGCCGGGGTAGGTGAGGTGGCGGAGCACGATGTGGCGGCGGACCCCCACCTCTTCGGCGCCCAGTCCGAAGGCGACCGCCTGCACGGCGAGCGCCTCGTCCACGCGGGCCGCGAGGTCGAGCGGGCCGACCAGTACCTCAGAGTCAGGAGCCATGGGCGCACCCTAACCTCAGAACAGCACGCTCATGAATGCTCCGGTCTCACGGAAACCGACCCGGCGGTAACAGGCGCGGGCGGGGGCGTTGAAGTCGTTCACGTACAGGCTCACGACCGGCGCGACGTCCGCGAGCGCGTACCGCAGGACGGCCGCCATGCCGGTGGCCGACAGGCCCTTGCCGCGGTGTTCGGGGGCGACCCAGACGCCCTGGATCTGGCAGGCCTGGTTGGTGGCGGCGCCGATCTCGGCCTTGAAGACGACCTTGCCGTCCTCGATGCGGGCGAACGACCGCCCGGAGCCGACGAGTTCGGCGACCCGGGCCTGGTAGAGCAGGCCGCCGTCACCGGCCATCGGGGAGACCCCGACCTCCTCGGTGAACATGGCGACGCAGGCCGGCATGATCACGTCCATCTCGTCCTTGCGGATGCGGCGGACGTACGGGTCCGGGGCGATGTCGTCGGGCATCCGCTCGGCGACCATCAGGGGCTGGTGCGGGCGTACGTCACGGGCCGGGCCCCAGTGCGGTTCGAGCAGCCCCCACAGCCGGGCGGTGGGTTCGGCGGGGCCGACGATCGAGGAGCAGCGGCGGCCGGTGCGGCGGGCCCGGTCGGCGAAGGAACGTACCGCCTCGGGGGTGGCGCAGATCGGTACGAGATTGGCGCCGGAGTAGCACAGGGAGCGGAGCCGGCCGTCCGCGTACCAGCCCCACATCTCGCCGCCGAGGCGCCAGGGGTCGAGGCCGGCGATCTGTACGCGGGACGTCACGAACGCGTTGGCGACCGGCTCGCTCTCCAGGATGGCGAGCGCCGCGCCGAGGTCGCCGGGTTCGAGGACCCGGGTGGTGGTCTGCATCAACACGAGGGGGCCTCACGGGACGGGCTGCTGATCTCCGCACTGTACCCGCCGCCCCGGTCCCCCCGCTTTCCTGGGGCTCCGCCCCGGGCCCCGTTCGCGCCTCAAGGGCGCTGGCCCTCAATCTCCCCCGAGGCCTCTAGGGCCAGGGGGGACCCCCATGACGAGCTGGGGATGCCTGCACGGGCCCGCACCAATCAGCCCGGCGGGCTGAAATGCTCCGGTGCGGGCCGGCACCGGGCCTTTAGGGGCGCGGGGAACTGCGCGACCAGCCACCCACGGTCCGCAGCCGAAAAAAAGGGGGCCCGGGGGCGCAGCCCCGGAAGCAACCCGGAAGCCCAACCATCCCCACTCACACCCCCGGAGGGTTGCGGGAAGGGGCGGGCGGGGCAAAACCCGGGGCCCGGGGCGGAGCCCCGGCGCACCCCGGGCCGCCCCGGCCGGGACGGATCAGCCGGCCACCGAGATCTGGGGCTCGCCCGAGGCGACCCCGTCCCGCTCCATCTGCTCCGCGATCTTCATCGCCTCGTCGATGAGCGTCTCCACGATCTTCGACTCCGGCACCGTCTTGATGACCTCGCCCTTGACGAAGATCTGGCCCTTGCCGTTGCCCGAGGCGACGCCCAGGTCGGCCTCACGCGCCTCGCCGGGCCCGTTCACGACGCAGCCCATGACCGCGACCCGCAGCGGAACCTCCATGCCCTCAAGGCCCGCCGTGACCTCCTCGGCCAGCTTGTAGACGTCCACCTGGGCCCGCCCGCAGGAGGGGCAGGACACGATCTCCAGGCGGCGCTGGCGCAGGTTCAGGGCCTCCAGGATCTGGATGCCCACCTTGATCTCCTCGGCCGGCGGGGCCGAAAGGGAGACGCGGATCGTGTCGCCGATGCCCTCCGCGAGCAACGCGCCGAAGGCGACGGCGGACTTGATCGTGCCCTGGAACGCCGGGCCCGCCTCGGTCACGCCGAGGTGCAGCGGGTAGTCGCTCTGCGCGGCCAGCTGACGGTAGGCGTTGACCATCACGACCGGGTCGTTGTGCTTGACCGAGATCTTGATGTCACGGAAGCCGTGCTCCTCGAAGAGGGAGGCCTCCCACAGCGCGGACTCGACGAGCGCCTCCGGCGTCGCCTTGCCGTACTTCTTCAGCAGCCGCGCGTCCAGCGAGCCCGCGTTGACGCCGATCCGGATCGGCGTGCCGGCGTCCTTCGCCGCCTGCGCGATCTCCTTGACCTTGTCGTCGAACTGCTTGATGTTGCCCGGGTTCACGCGCACCGCCGCACATCCCGCGTCGATCGCCGCGAACACGTACTTCGGCTGGAAGTGGATGTCGGCGATCACCGGGATCTGCGACTTCCGCGCGATCGTGGCGAGCGCGTCCGCGTCGTCCTGCGTGGGGCAGGCGACACGGACGATCTGGCAGCCCGACGCCGTCAACTCGGCGATCTGCTGCAACGTCGCACCGATGTCCGACGTCCTCGTCGTGGTCATGGACTGCACCGAGACGGGTGCGTCCCCGCCGACCGCCACGGAACCGACCTGGATCTGACGGCTCTTGCGACGCTCGGCCAGCTTGGTCGGTACGGACGGCATTCCCAGTGAAATCGCAGTCATCTGCTGTGCAACCCCAAGGTGTGGATCAAGGTCCCGAGATCGGCGGGCTCCAGCCTTCGAGGTTACGTCACCCACGGGGCCCGGGGCACACCGTGCCCCGGAGTTCACGCGAAGGGGCGGCTCCGGGCACTCCGTGCACCCGGGCCGCCCCTGATCGCGTACGCCGTCCGTACACCGGCAGTACCCCGGTGGTACGTCAGGCACGTGCGGCGGGGATCTCCGCCGCGGCCGTCAGGTGATCTTCACCGGGTTCACCACGTCCGCCACGAGGACGAGCAGCGTGAAGCAGATGAAGATCCCGGCCACCACGTACGCGACCGGCATCAGCTTCGCCACGTCGAACGGGCCCGGGTCGGCCCGCTTCAGGACGCGGGCGACGTTGCGGCGCAGCGACTCCCACAGGGCGCCCGCGATGTGGCCGCCGTCCAGCGGGAGCAGCGGCAGCATGTTGAACAGGAACAGCGAGAGGTTGAAGCCCGCGAGCAGGAACAGGAACGTCGCGATGATGTTCGGCGTCGGGGCGTCCAGGTTGAGCACCTCGCCGCTGAGGCGGGCCGCGCCGACCACGCCGACCGGGGAGTCGGCCTTGCGCTCGCCGCCGTCGAAGGCCGCGTTCCACAGGTCCGGGATCTTGCCGGGCAGCGCGACGATCGAGTGGACGCCGTTCTGCACCATCTCGCCCATGCGGTCGACGGACTGGCCGAAGGTGAGCGGCTTGATCTCCGACTTGGGGGCGAAGCCGAGGTAGCCGGCCGGGACGTACTGGTCCGGCACCACGTCGCCGTTCCCGTCCTTCTTCGCCACCATGTTCTTGGCGAGCGTCGGGTGCAGGGTGACCTGCTGCCCCGCGCGCTCCACGGTGATCGTGGCCGGGCCGATGGTCTCGCGGATGCGGTCGGAGAGGTCCGCCCAGTCCTTCACGGGACTGCCGTTGAAGGCGACGATGGTGTCGCCGTTCTTCAGGCCGGCCGCCTCGGCGGGCGACACCGCGTCGCCCGGCTCGCAGGTCTGGCGCTTCTCGCTCTGCGCGATCACGCACTTCTGCACACCGGCGACCTGGGTGGTCTGGGTCGCCATGCCGAAGCCCATGAGCACGCTGAGGAAGATCGCGACGGCGAGGATCAGGTTCATGAACGGGCCGGCGAACATGACGATGACGCGCTTCCAGGGCTTGCGCGTGTAGAAGAGCCGGTCCTCGTCGCCGGGCTGGAGCTCCTCGAAGGCGGCCGCCCGCGCGTCCTCGATCATGCCGCGGAACGGCGAGGTCGAGCGCGCCTCGATACGGCCGTCCGCGCCGGGCGGGAACATGCCGATCATGCGGATGTAGCCGCCGGCCGGCACCGCCTTGATGCCGTACTCGGTGTCGCCCTTCTTGCGCGACCAGATGGTGGGGCCGAAGCCGACCATGTACTGCGGCACGCGGATGCCGAAGAGCTTGGCCGTGGAGAGGTGGCCGAGCTCGTGCCACGCGATGGAGATGAGCAGCCCCACGGCGAAGAGCGCTATGCCGAGGACCGTCAACAGGATCGTCATGCGCGTGCCTCCGCTGTCGCCTTCACCGCGAGTTCCCGGGCCCGGGCGCGTGCCCAGGTCTCCGCTTCCAGGACGTCCGAGACCGTGAGGGAAGTTCCCGCGGCCGGCGTCCCGTGTTCGGTGACGACTTCCGTCACCGTCTCCATGATCCCGCTGAAGGGGAGCCGCCCGGCCAGGAACGCGTCCACGCACTCCTCGTTCGCGGCATTGAACACCGCCGGAGCCGTCCCGCCCAGTTCCCCGACGTGCCGGGCGAGTCCCACCGAGGGGAAGGCCTCGTTGTCGAGCGGGTAGAACTCCCAGGTCGAGGCCTTGGTCCAGTCGAAGGCGGGGGCCGCGTCCGGCACCCGCTCGGGCCAGCCGAGCCCGAGGGCGATCGGCCCGCGCATGTCGGGCGGGGTGGCCTGCGCCAGCGTGGAGCCGTCGGTGAACTCGACCATGGAGTGCACATAGGACTGGGGGTGGACGACGACCTCGATGCGCTCGAAGGGGATGTCGTAGAGCAGGTGCGCCTCGATCACCTCCAGGCCCTTGTTGACCAGGGTCGCCGAGTTGACGGTGATCACGGGTCCCATCGCCCAGGTGGGGTGGGCGAGCGCGTCGCTGGGCGTGACGTCGGCCAGTTCGCTCCTGGTGCGCCCCCGGAAGGGGCCGCCCGACGCGGTGACGACGAGCTTGCGTACGTCGGCGCGCTTTCCGGCGGCGAGCGCCTGGAAGAGGGCGGCGTGCTCGGAGTCGACCGGGATGATCTGGCCGGGCTTCGCGATCGCCTTGACGAGGGGGCCTCCGACGATCAGCGACTCCTTGTTGGCGAGCGCGAGCGTGCGGCCGGCCGTGAGCGCGGCCAGCGTCGGGGCGAGGCCGATCGAGCCGGTGATCCCGTTCAGGACGGTGTGGCAGGGGGACGCCGCGAGCTCGGTCGCCGCGTCGGGGCCGGCCAGGATCTCGGGGAGCGGCTCACCCGCGTACTGGGCCGCCAGCGCCGCGCGCAGGGCGGGCACGGTGTCCTCGCGGGCCACCGCGACGGTGCGCACCCGCAGCCGTCGGGCCTGCTCGGCGAGCAGCTCGACCCGGCCGCCGGCCGCGGAGAGCGCGGTCACGCGGAAGCGGTCGGGGTTGCGCAGGACCAGGTCGATGGCCTGGGTACCGATGGACCCGGTGGATCCGAGGACCACCACATCGCGTCGGCCTTCGACCGGGTCGAAGGTGATGTGGGGGTCGGCGAGGGGGGCTGGGCTGTCGCTCATGCCCCCATTGTTGCCGCATCGGCTGTGCGCCCGAACAGCGCTCCTGACAATAAGCCCGGGATGAGTGCGGGGGCGGCGCCGGGAGGCGGGTGGGAGCGGGGCCGGGCGGTGGCGGGGAGCGGGGTGCGGCCGGGGGCGGGAGGCAGGTGCGGGCGCCGTCCCGTACCCCGCTGTCGGGACGGCGCCCAGGGGGCCCGGCGCCGGAGCGGAGACACTCGCTCCGGCCCGCCGGGCACGGGTCAGCGGATGGGGCGGTGGACGTTGTCGCGCTTGGCCGGGCCCGGGGTCGCGTCCGCGATCCACGCGCCGTCGTCGGACGGGTCGATGACGCCCGCCTCCAGCCACGTGTACGCCCCGGCGAGGACCTCGTCGACGACCTTGCGGTCGAGGTCGTCGGTGTTGCTCCACAGCCGGGTGAAGAGTTCCTCCACGCGGATGCGCGACTGACGGCAGAAGGTGTCGGCCAGCTGGACCGCCTCGCGGCCGTTCTCACCGGCGGCGCGCAGGTGCTCGGCCCGTACGCAGGCCGCGCTCATCGCGAAGAGCTCGGCCCCGATGTCGACGATCCGGCCGAGGAAGCCCTGCTTGGTCTCCATCCGGCCCTGCCAGCGGGACATGGCGTAGAACGTGGAGCGGGCGAGCTTGCGCGCGGAGCGCTCGGCGTAGCGCAGATGCTGGGCCAGCGGCCCGAACTCGCTGTAGGAGCTGGGGAGTTGGCCGGGCCCGGCGACGAGTTTGGGCAGCCACTTGGCGTAGAACCCGGCCGCGCCCACACCCGCCTTCGCCTTGTCCTGGAGGGTCTTGTCGGGGTCGATGAGGTCGCCCGCCACGGACAGGTGGGCGTCGACCGCCTCGCGGGCGATCAGCAGGTGCATGATCTCCGTCGAGCCCTCGAAGATCCGGTTGATCCGCATGTCGCGGAGCATCTGCTCGGCGGGCACGGCCCGTTCGCCGCGGGCCGCCAGCGAGTCCGCGGTCTCGAAGCCGCGGCCGCCGCGGATCTGGACCAGCTCGTCCGTCATCAGCCAGCCCATCTCGGACCCGTACAGCTTGGCGAGGGCGGCCTCGATGCGGATGTCGTTGCGGTTCTCGTCGGCCATCTGCGCCGACAGGTCGGTCATCGCCTCCAGGGCGAACGTGGTCGCCGCGATGAAGGAGATCTTCGCGCCGACCGCCTCGTGCCGGGCGACCGGACGCCCCCACTGCTCACGCACCCCCGCCCATTCGCGGGCGATCTTCAGAGCCCACTTGCCGCCGCCGACACACATCGCGGGCAGCGAGAGCCGGCCCGTGTTGAGCGTGGTCAGGGCGATCTTGAGCCCGGAGCCCTCGGGCCCGATCCGGTTGGCGGCGGGCACCCGGACCTGGTGGAAGCGGGTGACGCCGTTCTCGATGCCGCGCAGCCCCATGAACGCGTTGCGGTTCTCCACGGTGACGCCGGGCGAGTCGGCCTCCACGACGAAGGCGGTGATGCCGCCCTTGTGGCCCTCGGACTTCGGCACCCGGGCCATCACGACGAGCAGGTCGGCGACGACGCCGTTGGTGGTCCACAGCTTCACGCCGTCCAGGACGTACGTGTCCTCGCCGTCCGGCACCGCGGCGGTGGCGAGCCGGGCCGGGTCGGAGCCCACGTCGGGCTCGGTGAGCAGGAACGCGGAGATGTCGGTACGGGCACAGCGCGGCAGGAAGGCGTCCTTCTGCTCCTGGGTGCCGAACAGCTTCAGCGGCTGGGGCACGCCGATCGACTGGTGCGCGGAGAGCAGCGCGCCGATCGCGGGGCTGGCCGAACCGGCGAGCGTGAGCGCCTTGTTGTAGTAGACCTGGGTCAGCCCCTGGCCGCCGTACTTCGTGTCGATCTTCATCCCGAGGGCGCCGAGCTCCTTGAGCCCGTTCACGACCTCGTCCGGGATGCGCGACTGGCGCTCGATGAGGCGGCCGTCGACCCGGGTCTCGCAGAAGTCGCGCATCTTGGCGAGGAAGGCCTCGCCGCGCTCCACGTCCTCGGGGGCGGGCTGGGGGTGGGGGTGGATCAGGTCGAGGCGCAGCCGGCCGAGGAAGAGCTCCTTCGCGAAGCTGGGCTTGCGCCAGTCCTGCTCGCGGGCGGCCTCGGCGACCTGGCGCGCCTCGCGCTCGGAGACCTTGGGCGTGTGCTGTGGTGCGGTCATTGAGGGGTTCTCCTCGCCGCGGGCTGACGGGTGCGGGCGGCTGCCCGTTACCGGGTGGTGCTACTCGACCGTATGTACCCCATTCCCGGCACTTGGACCACCCCTCACGTCCGCCCGGACGCACGACGGCGGCCGGAACCCCCGCACAGTGGGTTCCGGCCGCCGGTCTCACATCGCCCGTGACCGCAGGGCGAGGCGCGTCAGGTCCTACAGGGCGAGGCCCGTCAGGACGAGGACGCGCTCGTAGGTGTAGTCGTCCATCGCGTAGCGGACGCCCTCGCGGCCGACGCCGGAGGCCTTGGCGCCGCCGTACGGCATCTGGTCGGCGCGGTAGGACGGCACGTCGCCGATGATCACGCCGCCGACCTCAAGGGCGCGGTGGGCGCGGAAGGCGGTCCCCACGTCGTGCGTGAACACCCCTGCCTGGAGGCCGTACTTGGAGGAGTTGACCGCGGCGAACGCCTCGGCCTCGCCGTCCACCTTCTGCACGGTCAGGACCGGCCCGAAGACCTCCTCGCAGGCGAGGGTGGTGTCGGCGGGGACCTCGGTGAGCACGGTCGGCGCGTAGGAGGCGCCGTCGCGCTTGCCGCCGGCGAGCAGCTCGGCACCGGCCGCGACGGCCTCGTCGACCCAGGACTCGACGCGCCGGGCGGCATCCTCGCTGACCAGCGGGCCGACGTCGGTGGCGGAGTCGGAGGGGTCTCCGGTGACCTGCGCCTCGACGGCGGCGACGACCTTCGGGAGCAGCCGGTCGTACACGGCGGCGTCCGCGATCACGCGCTGCACGGAGATGCAGGACTGGCCGCCCTGGTAGTTGGAGAAGGTGGCGATGCGCGTCGCCGCCCAGTCCAGGTCCTCCTCGGAGGCCCAGTCGGCGAGGACGACGGCCGCGCCGTTGCCGCCGAGCTCCAGGGTGCAGTGCTTGCGCGGCACCGAGTCCATGATCGCGTAGCCGACCTTGTCGGAGCCGGTGAAGGAGATGACCGGGAGGCGGTCGTCCTGCACCAGGGCCGGCATCTTGTCGTTGGCGACCGGCAGGATGCTCCACGAGCCGGCGGGCAGCTCGGTCTCGGCAAGCAGCTCGCCGAGGACGAGCCCCGAGAGCGGGGTCGCGGGGGCCGGCTTCAGGACGATCGGGGCGCCGACCGCGATGGCCGGGGCGACCTTGTGGGCGCAGAGGTTGAGCGGGAAGTTGAACGGCGCGATGCCGAGGACGACGCCCTTGGGGAAGCGGCGGGTCAGGGCGAGGCGGCCCACGCCGCCACCGTCGGTGTCCAGGCGCTGGGCCTCGCCGCCGTTGAAGCGGCGGGCCTCCTCCGCGGCGAAGCGGAACACGGACACCGCGCGGCCGACCTCGCCGCGGGCCCACTTGATCGGCTTGCCGTTCTCGGCGGAGATCAGCTGGGCGATCTCCTCGGTGCGCTCGGTCAGGCGCTTGGAGACGTGGTCCAGGGCGGCGGCGCGGACGTGCGCCGGGGTCGCCGCGAACTCCTCCACGACGGCGTGCGCTGCGGCCACGGCCTCCTCGACCTGGGCGTCGGTGGGGACGCTGACCGAGGCGACGTGACGGCCGTCCCAGGGCGAAGTGACATCGAAGCTGTCGTCGCCGGTGGCCTCGCGGCCGGCGAGCCAGAAGGCGTGGGTAGAAGTCATGCCCTCACGGTAGGGCGCGCGGCGGGGGTGCGTGTTTGTCCGGGATGGAGTGGTCCGCCCACTCCGTACGCCGCTTTGTCGCCCCGCGAGCGCGGCGCCCCCGGGGACCCCGAGAGCCTTTCCCCGCCCCGCCCCTTCCCGCAACCCTCCGGGGGCTGAAAGACCCCGGGGCTCCGCCCCGGACGCCGTTCGCGCCTCAAGGGCGCTCGTCCTCAAACGCCGGACGGGCTGAAATGCCCCGATGCGGGCCAGCACCGAGACATTCGGGGCCACCTACAGGGGCGCGGGGAACTGCGCGACCAGCCACGCGCGGTCCGCAGCCGAACAAGCGGGGCCCGGGGCGCAGCCCCGGAAAGCCCGGCCACCCCCACTCCACCCCCGGAGGGTTGCGGGAAGGGGCGGGGAGGGGCGAAACCCGGGGTCTGGGGCGGAGCCCCAGGGAGAGGGGGCCGGGGCGGAGCCACGGGAAGAAAGGATCACCCCGGGTCGGGGGCAGACGTCGCCTTCAGGGCGAGCCAGAGCTCCATGCGGACGTCGGGGTCGTCCAGGGAGCGGCCCAGGATCTCCTCCACGCGGCGCATCCGGTACCGGAGGGTGTGCCGGTGCACCCCGAGGTCCGCCGCCGCCGCGTCCCACTGCCCGTGCCGCGAGAGCCACGCCCGCAGCGAGGCCACCAGATCGCCCCGCCCCGTCGCGTCGTGCTCGTACAGCGCCCGCAGCATCCCGTCCGCGAACGCCCGCACCGCGTCGTCCGCGAGGAGCGGCAGCACCGACCCCGCCACCAGCTCCTCGTGCTCGACGAGGGGCTTGCCGCGGCGCCGGGCGACCGACAGCGACTGCTCGGCCTGCTTGTACGCGGAGGCCGCGGCGATCGGTCCGGCCGGCGCGGAGAGCCCGACGACGATGTCCTCGCCCTCGGCGGCCTCGTGGGCGAGGCAGGCCGCGACCGCCTCGCCCCCGTCCGCGGCGAGCACGACGAGCCGCGCGGCCTCCGGCACCACCAGGACCGCCTCGCCGCAGCGCGCGGCCGCCGACTCCATCGCCTCGGCGAGCGCGCCGAGCCCCGCGGGGTCGCCGTCGCCCGCGGGCTCGGCGACGACCAGGCGGAACGGCGCGTCCAGGAGGCCGCCGTACAGGTCCCCCGCGACCGCGCGGGCGTGGTCCTGCTGCCCCGAGAGCAGCATCCGCACGATGGCCGCGCCCAGGCGCTGCTCGGCCGCCTGGAGCGAGCGGGACCGCTCGGTGGTGAGGGTGAGCAGGGCGACCGCCGAGTGGACGGCATAGCGCTCCGCGGTGCCGAGCGGCGCCCCCGTGCCGACGGCGAGCGCGCCGCGCACCCGGCGCCCGGTGCCGAGCGACTGGAGCTCGACGCGGTCCCCGGAGGCCTCGTCGGCGCCGCCGACCACCGTGCTGGCCGGGGCCGCCCGCTCGCGCAGCCGGGCCACGTCCGCGGTGAGCCGGGCCGCGCGCCGCGCGGCCCAGTCGGGGGCGGCGGCCACGACCGCGCCGGAGGTGTCGTACAGGGCGGCCCAGCCGTCGACGTGGGCGGCGAGCTTGGCGATCAGGACGGCCGGGCCGTCGGAGAGCGCCGCCTTGGTGAGCTCGCGCTGGGCCTCGAAGCCCGCGGTGACCGCGCGGTACTGGTCGGCCGAGATGGCCGCCGAGACCGCCTTGGAGATGGCCAGGAACGGGGTGCGCCGGGGCACCTCCAGGAGGGGCAGGTCCTCCTCGCGGGCCGCGTCGAGGAGCGCGTCCGGCACGGTCTCGTAGTTGACTCCGATCGCGAAGCCGAGCCCGACCACCCCGGCCCGCGACAGCCTGCGCACATAGCGGCGCATCGCCTGCGGGTCCTCCGCGTCGAGCGTCATCGCGGTGATGAGCAGCAGCTCGCCGCCCTCCATGTACGGGACGGGGTCGGCGAGTTCGCTGACGTGGGCCCAGCGCACCGGGCGGTCCAGGTGGTCCTCGCCGGCGCGCACGGTGAGCTTGAGCGCCGAGTGCTGGACGAGCGAGGCGAGCGTGGGCGGCATGGGACCGGCTACCTTCGACGGGAAAGGACGGGACCGTACGCAGGACGTACGGGACGGACGTGGCGCGGGCGATTACTACGTCCCGTATGAACGCACACTCCCATTTTGCCAGCCCGGCCAGATACCCGGGGGTCGTTCGACCGCCGGGTACCGGCCTCATCCCCGCAGGTCGACCAGCAGCGGCGGCGCGTGCTCCCCGTTCACGGTGGTCAGCGAGAGCACCGCGTGCCCCGCGGGCACCTGGTGGGCGAGCTCGGAGGCCGACCAGCGTTCCCGCTCGACCTTGCGCACGGTGACGGCGTCGGTGGTGACCGCCTTGCCGGTGACGAGCTTGCGCAGCGCGTGGACAGCCCGGGTGAGCGGCTGGTCGGCGAAGACGGTGTGTTTGGCGACTTCGGTGGTCTCGACCCATTCGGTGCCCCACGCCTGCGCGAACAGCCGCCCGTCCCAGGTGCTGAGCCCGGCGAACGCCATGTGGCAGCCGACCGAGCCGAGCAGCGAGGTGTGCAGCTGTTCGGGGACGTCGCCGAGCGCGCGCAGCGTGAGCAGCACCCCGGCGTTGCAGTTCCGCAGCCGCTGCAGGCCCCGTACGGACTCGGCGGTGACCGCGTGCGTGGCGTCGTCGAGGGCGAGGAAGGCGAAGAGCGAGCGGTCCCTGCGGGCGGTCGCGCCGGTGGTGAACTGGGCCAGGATCAGCCGGGTCAGGAGGTGGGCCGCCTCCGGGTGGGCGCGTTCGGGCACGTCGACGCGGACCCGGAGCGGGTGTTCCAGGGAGCGCAGCGAGAACGGCCGGCTCTCGCCGGTGGTGTCGAAGAAGCCCTCGAAGG
The DNA here is from genome assembly GCF_014650455.1 of Streptomyces xanthochromogenes. GTDB lineage: Bacteria > Actinomycetota > Actinomycetes > Streptomycetales > Streptomycetaceae > Streptomyces > Streptomyces xanthochromogenes. The sequence goes on from NZ_BMUZ01000007.1 coordinate 65,760, forward strand.
CGGGGCGGTCGAGCACCGCGACGCGTGCGGCGAGCGCGAGCCCCGGGTCTCCCGGGGTCCCCAACTGCCTTTCCCTGGCGTCGAGTTCACGGTGGTAGGCGCGGTGGGTCTCGTCGTCGAGCCGGGCTCGCAGGTCCGCGAGCGCGCCGGGCGAACCGTCGAGCAGCTCACGCAGGACGGGCACGGAGGGGAAGCGCCGGTGGGCCGCACGGTAGGGGCCGAGCAGCTGGGCGAGGACCGTCGCGGCCCGCCGCGAGTCGACCTCGGCGAGGTCGCCCGCGAAGGCCTCGGCGAGCAGGGCCGCCGCCTCGTCGGGGTCGGTGGCGCCGCCGTACAGGTCGAGGTCGTAGGCGGACGCGGAGTCGCCGGGCTTGATCACCACGTCGTAGCCGTCGTCGGGGCCGAGCGGCGTGCCCGCCGCGCACACCGCGACGACGGCGGCCTTCCCGGCCAGCGCCTGGAGCGCGAGCGACTCCACGACGGGCCGCACCAGGTGCCGGGTCTTGCCCGAGCCGAACGGGCCGATCGCCAGCAGCGAGGAGCCGAGCGAGCCCGGGTCGAGCGCGGCGCCCGCGCCCCGGCGCGCGAGGGGAGTGCGCTCCGCGTCGGGGTAGCGGCCGAGCCGCACCTGGGAGGTGAGCAGGTCGTGGGTGGCCGCGCGGGCGGGCAGGTCACGGTCGCCCGAGGGGTGCAGACAGGCCCGCGCGCCCTGGCCCGCGACGGCTTCGGTGAACGCGCCGAGCCGGGCCGGGTCGGCCTTCACCGTGGCCCAGGCCCGCCGGATGCGTACGCAGTCCACGTCGTTCATGCGCCCCGACCGCTCCTCGGCCACCAGCCGGTCGGCCGCGGCGGCGAGCCCGGCGGAGCGCAGCTGGGGCCAGTCGGCGGGGGAGGTCACGGGCGCGGCGGGGGGCGCGGCCGGTGCCTGCGCGGCGGGCTTGCGCGCGCGGAAGTGACTCAGCCAGTCCCCCTCCTTGGCGAAGGGCCAGAGGACCGCGCCGCCGACCAGGACGTACAGGGCGTAGTTGACGAGGGTCGCGACCGTCCGGTCTCCGTCGCCGGTCGTCCAGGACAGCGGGAACAGGCTCCAGATCGCGAAGAAGAACGGGAACAGGCTGGTGCCGATCACGAGCCACACCGCCACACCGCCGGCCAGGGCCGTGCGCAGGGTGCGCTCGGGCTGGGGGCAGTCGACGGCGTACCGCCGGAACACCTCCAGCCAGTTCCCCATCCGCCCGAACACGAAGATCAGCAGCGCCGCGAACAGGCTGTTGTAGACCTGGATCGCGGTGATCGACTGGGGCGGCCGGGGGTAGCTCCACCACTCGGCGGGCGTGAACAGTTCGAGCAGCACCCGGCTGTGCGGGATGTAGCCGTTGCTCCACAGCGACCAGACGAGGGTGGCGGCGAGCAGGGCCACGAGCGCGCCGACGAGCAGGGCCCGGTCCGGCACCCGGTCCGGGTCGGCGTCGGGCCGCGGCTTGTGGCCGAAGCGCCACAGGCCGGGCTCCGCGGCGGCGCGCGGGGTGCGCAGCCAGTCGCCGAGCGAGGTTCCGGCCGTGGGGGCCTCGACGGGGCGGGGCGGGAGCGCCGGGCGGGGCGGCGGTCCGGCGGGGCGCGGGACCGATCCCGAACGGGTGCCGCGTGCGTCGTACGTGCCTTCGGTGTCCATCGACCCCTTGCCCCCTGACCAGCCAGGTCCGTTCCGAGCGGTGCGAACGCTCAATCTAGTGGCAGCGCACGACGGTTCACCGCTGCCGCGCACCGCGCGCCCGCCCGGGGGAACTGTCCGCCGAGGACAAGGGACACACCCCCACCACTACCGAACGGCGCATGCCACGGGCCGTCCCCGCGCCCTAGCCTGCCAAGAAAGCCAAGGAAGCGTCCGAATCCCCCAGAAAATCTCCAGGAGCCCCTCATGAGCGCGATCCCGCAGGAGCGCCGCGTCGTCACCGCCATCCCCGGTCCGAAGTCGCAGGAGCTTCAGGCCCGCCGTCTCGCGGCGGTCGCCGCCGGTGTGGGCTCCACCCTGCCCGTCTTCACCGCGCGCGCGGGCGGCGGCATCATCGAGGACGTCGACGGCAACCGCCTGATCGACTTCGGCTCCGGCATCGCGGTGACCTCGGTCGGCGCCTCCGCCGAGGCCGTGGTGCGCCGCGCGAGCGCCCAGCTGCAGGACTTCACGCACACCTGCTTCATGGTCACGCCGTACGAGGGCTACGTCGCCGTCGCCGAGCAGCTCGCCGAGCTGACCCCGGGCGACCACGCCAAGAAGTCCGCCCTGTTCAACTCGGGCGCCGAGGCCGTCGAGAACGCCGTCAAGATCGCCCGTGCGTACACCAAGCGCCAGGCGGTCGTGGTCTTCGACCACGGCTACCACGGCCGTACCAACCTGACCATGGCGCTGACGTCCAAGAACATGCCGTACAAGAACGGCTTCGGCCCGTTCGCGCCCGAGGTCTACCGGGTTCCGGTGGCCTACGGCTACCGCTGGCTCACCGGCCCGGAGAACGCCGGCGCCGAGGCGTCCGCGCAGGCCATCGACATGATCAACAAGCAGATCGGCGCGGACAACGTCGCCGCGATCATCATCGAGCCGGTGCTCGGCGAGGGCGGCTTCATCGAGCCGGCCAAGGGCTTCCTGCCCGCGATCAGCCAGTTCGCCAAGGACAACGGCATCGTCTTCGTCGCGGACGAGATCCAGTCCGGCTTCTGCCGCACCGGCCAGTGGTTCGCCTGTGAGGACGAGGGCATCGTCCCCGACCTGATCACCACCGCCAAGGGCATCGCGGGCGGCATGCCGCTCGCCGCGGTGACCGGCCGCGCCGAGATCATGGACTCCGCGCACGCGGGCGGCCTCGGCGGCACCTACGGCGGCAACCCGGTGGCCTGTGCCGCGGCGCTCGGCGCGATCGAGACGATGAAGGAGCTCGACCTCAACGGCAAGGCCAAGCGCATCGAGGAGGTCATGAAGGCCCGGCTGGCCACCATCGCCGAGAAGTACGACATCATCGGCGACATCCGCGGCCGCGGCGCCATGATCGCCATCGAGCTGGTCAAGGACCGCGCCTCGAAGACCCCGAACCCGGAGGCCGCCGGCGCGCTCGCCAAGGCCTGCCACGCGGCGGGTCTCCTGGTCCTGACCTGCGGTACTTACGGCAACGTGCTGCGCTTCCTGCCGCCGCTGGTCATCGGCGAGGACCTGCTGGACGAGGGCCTCGACATCATCGAGCAGGCCTTCGCCGGCGTGTGACGCCGGGCGGTCGGCAGCGCCTGTGAAGAAGGTGTGGGGGGCCAATGGCGGGATCGGGTTCCCGCTGTCGGTCCCCCGCTGTCTGCCGTACGGTTTCTGCAGATGAGAGAAACACCCCGCCCGCAGGGGACTGCGGGCGATTCCAGAGCGGAGCTTCCCCAGCCCTGCCCTGGTCGTGCCCTCGCGCACACCACTGGAGCCCCCGGCTCCGGAACTCCTCACCGATCGGCCGGCCGACCGCCCCACACCCCCCGGGGCGAGCGGCACGCCGGTCAAGGCGGCCGCCCCGGAACCTCCCCCCCTGTTCCGGGGCGGCCGGCTTTCCTCTTCGTCACGCTGCTCTGCGTGTTCGCGGTCATCACCTGGCAGGTCGTCTCCGACGGCCCGCTGCGCCGTCTCGACGAGCGCATCGACCCCTCGCTCACCGGCCACGGCCCCTCATGGCTCGCCGAGGGGCTCTCCGACCTCGGCAGCATGCCGGTCGCCCTGCCGGTGCTCGCCCTCGCCATCGGCTACGCCCTGTGGCGCGGACTGCGCCGGCAGGCGCTGATCGCCGCCGCCACGATGGCGATCGTGCCGCTGCTCGTGGTGCCGCTGAAGGAGTGGACCGACCGGCCCGGCCCGTTCGACCCCGCCACCGGCTACTACCCCTCCGGCCACACCGCGACCGCGATGGTGGCGTACGGCTCGGTCGCGCTGCTGCTCTCCCCCGTCGTGCGCCGCCGCCGGGCGCTGCCCGTCGCCGCCGGGGTGCTGACGGCGGCGACGGGCACCGGTCTGGTGCTGCACGGCTACCACTGGCCCCTGGACGTCCTGGCCAGCTGCTGTCTGTGCGGGGCGCTCCTGGTGCTCAGCTCCACGGGTATGCGTCGAAGTTCTTCGAGAACTCGCCGCCGTTGAACCGGTCCCAGTTGATGGACCACGTCATCAGGCCGCGCAGCCCCGGCCAGCTGCCGTGGGTCTGGTAGGTCCCGCAGTTCGCCTTCTTCGTCAGGCAGTCCAAGGTCTTGGTGACCTCGGCCGGGCTGGTCCACCCGTTGCCCGCCTGGGTGGAGGCGGGCAGGCCGATGGCGACCTGGTCGGGCCGCAGCGCGGGGAACGCCTTGGACGTGTCGCCCGCGACCGGGAAGCCGGTGAGCAGCATGTCGGTCATGGCGATGTGGAAGTCCGCGCCGCCCATCGAGTGGTACTGGTTGTCGAGTCCCATGATCGAGCCCGAGTTGTAGTCCTGGACGTGCAGCAGGGTGAGCGAGTCGCGCAGCGCGTAGATCACCGGCAGGTAGGCGCCGCAGCGCGGGTCCTGGCCGCCCCAGGGCCCCGAGCCGTAGTACTGGTAGCCCATCTGCACGAAGAACGTCTCCGGGGCCATGGTCAGGACGAACTTGGAGCCGTACTTGGCCTTGAGGGTCTTCAGGGCGTCGATGAGGTTGACGATGACGGGAGTCGTGGGGCTCCTGAAGTCCGTGTCGCCCGTGTTGAGCGAGAGCGAGTGGCCCTCGAAGTCGATGTCGAGGCCGTCGAGGCCGTAGTCGTCGATGATCTTCGAGACGGAGGAGACGAAGGTGTCGCGGGCGGCGGTCGTGGTGAGCTGGACCTGGCCGTTCTGGCCGCCGATGGAGATCAGGACCTTCTTGCCGGCGGCCTGCTTGGCCTTGATGGCCGCCTTGAAGTCGGCGAGCGGCTCCACGGTCGGGCACTCGCTGACCGGGCACGGGGTGAAGCGGATGTCGCCGGACGTCACGGAGGTGGGTTCGCCGAAGGCGAGGTCGATGATGTTCCAGTCGTCGGGCACGTCCGCCATGCGCGTGTAGCCGGCGCCGTTGGCGAAGGACGCGTGCAGATAGCCGACGAGCGCGTGCCCGGAGGGCGGCGGGGTGGTGCCGCCACTGGTGGTGCTCGCGACGACGGCGGCCGACTTGGGGGACTCGCCGGCGCTGTTGGTCGCGGTGACCTGGAAGCTGTACGAGGTGGCGGGCGCGAGGCCGGTGACGGTGGCCGAAGTCCCGTTCACCGAGGCCACTTTGGCGCCGTCGCGGTAGACGTTGTATCCGGTGGCACCGGTGGCCGGGGACCAGCTCAGGCCGATGCCGGAGGAGGTGGCACCGGAGGCGGTGAGCCCGGCGGGGGCGGCCGGTTTCTGGACGGGGGCGCCGCCGGGTCCGATCAGGCTCACGTCGTCGGCCCCGTAGGCGGCGGTGCCGTACCAGCCGTGGGTGTAGACGGTCACCGAGGTGGTGTTCGCGCCGGTCTTGAAGGTGGTCGTCAGCTGCTGCCAGGACGGCGCCGACTGGGTCCAGGTCGACACGTCGGTCGTACCGGTGCCGGACGCGCCGAGGTAGACATAGCTGCCCTGCACCCAACTGCTCAGCGTGTACGTGGAGTTGGGCTGCACGGCGACGCTCTGGGCGCACTGCGCGTTGTCGCTGCCGGCCGGGGTGGCCTTCAGGGCGTGGGTGCCACCGTGCACGGGCGAGGCGACCACGGCGCCGCTGCCCGCGGTACAGCTCCAGCCGTCGAGCCCGGATTCGAAGCCGCCGTTGCGCATGAGGTCGGTGTCGGCGGCCTGCGCGGACGGCGCCGCGGCGACGAGCCCGGCGGCGGCGAGGGCGGCCGCCGTCAGGGTGGCGCAGAGGGATGACCGGAAGGCCGGATGTCTGGTGCGGTCCACAACTGCCTCCAGGCAAGGGGGTATTGAGACACGAAGTGCGCACAACATGGTCCAGACCAATCGGCTTGTCAAGGCTTCCGGCAGTCGCCCACCCCCGCTCAGTCCCCCATGTCCCGGTTGTCCCCGTCGCCCGCGATCCGGGCCGCCGCCTCGTGCATCGCCAGTTCGAGCAGGGTGGGGTCGGTGAGGGTGCCCGAGCCGTCGGGCGGCACCAGCCAGCGCACCCCGCCGGTCGTCCGGCCGGGGTAGGGCACCACGATCCAGGTGCCGCGCCCCGCCCCCCGCACCCCCGTGCCGAGCCAGCGCGCGGCGGTGCCGGGCGGCACGAAGAAGCCCATCCGCGCGTCGCCGAAGTCGGCGAGCACGGGGCCCGGCCGGTCCACGAGCCGGGCCAGCACATCGAGCGTGTGGTGGCCGAGCTCGCCCGGCAGGATCAGTACGTCCCAGCGCCGGCCGGCCGGGAGGAGGGCGACCCCATGGGGGTTGCGCTCCCACTCCCACCGGCAGGCGTCGGGATCCGGCGCCACCGACGCCAGCCATTCCACCGCGGTCTTCGACCCCGAGGCAGTCATTGCCGTCCCTCCGATCAACCCGCTCCACTGGGCACAGCCAGTGCGTCCACGGGAGAGAGCGGCCCGGGGCCGGGCTATGACGCGACTTCGCCTACCAATCGGTAGTGAGCTGGGTCACACGGTGATCGAACGGGGTACGCCCCCGGCGTGACCGGGGGCGTACGAGATGATCAAGCACTCAACTGTCGCAGGGTGAAGCCCTGTTGTGGCCCGGGGCCGTCAGCTGTCGAAGCCGAGGCCGACCCGGTCCATCGCCTTGAGCCACAGATTGCGCCGGCCGCCCCGCTCGTCGGCCCGGGCCAGCGACCACTTGGTGATGCCGATGCCCGCCCAGGCCACCGGCTCCGGCGGGAACGGCAGCGGCTTGGTGCGCACCATCTCCAGCTCGGTGCGCTCGGTGCGCTCACCCGCGAGCAGGTCGAGCATCACATCGGCGCCGAAGCGGGTCGCCCCCACCCCGAGCCCGGTGTATCCGGCCGCGTAGGCCACCCGGCCGCCGTGGGCGGTGCCGAAGAACGCCGAGAAGCGCGAGCACGTGTCGATCGCGCCGCCCCAGGCATGGCCGAAGCGGAGCCCCTCCAACTGCGGGAAGCAGTGGAAGAACTGCTCGGCGAGCTTGGCGTACGTCTCGGGCCGGTCGTCGTACTCGCTGCACACCTTCCCGCCGTAGCTGTAGATCGCGTCGTAACCGCCCCACAGGATGCGGTTGTCCGCGGACAGACGGAAGTAGTGGAACTGGTTCGCCGCGTCCCCGAGCCCCTGGCGACCCTGCCACCCGATCGAGGCGAGCTGGGCCGCGTCCAGCGGTTCGGTCATCAGCGCGTAGTCGTACACCGGGACCGTGTACGGCCGCAGCCGCTTGACCAGCGAGGGGAACACATTGGTGCCGAGCGCGACATGCTCGGCCCGCACCTTGCCGTACGGGGTGCGTACGCCCATGCCGGTGCCGACCCGGGCCAGCGAGAGGCCCGGGGTGTGCTCGTAGATCCGTACGCCGAGCTCCAGGCAGGCCCGCTTCAGACCCCAGGCGAGCTTGGCCGGGTGGAGCATGGCGACGCCGTCGCGGTCCCAGAGCCCGCCGAGGAAGGTGGGCGAGTCGACCTGGGCGCGCAGCGCCTGCTCGTCGAGGAGTTCGAGCCCGCCGAAGCCGAGCCCGGTCGCCTCCTCGTACATCTCGTGCAGCTCTTCCAGCTGGTGCGGCTCGGTGGCCACGTCGATCTCGCCGGTGCGCTCGAAGTCGCAGTCGATCTCGTAGCGGGCGACCGCGTCCCCGATGGCGTCGAGGTTGGCCGCGCCGAGCTCTTCGAGCTGGGCGAGTTCGCCGGGCCAGCGGGCCAGGCCGTTGCCCAGGCCGTGGGTGAGCGAGGCGGCGCAGAAGCCGCCGTTGCGGCCGGAGGCGGCCCAGCCGATCTCCTTGCCCTCGATGAGGACGACCTCGCGGCCGGGCTCGCGCTCCTTGGCGATGAGCGCGGTCCACAGCCCGCTGTAGCCGCCGCCGACGACGAGGAGGTCGCACTTCTCGTCGCCGGTGAGGGCGGGCAGCGCCTCGGGGCGGCCGGGGTCCTCCAGCCAGAAGGGGACGGGCTTGGCGCCCGCCAGGGACTGGCGTGCTGCACTCTTCATGGCTCGGGTCACGGCCATGATTTCCAACTCCCTCAGGAACTGCGTACGGTTACGCTTTCGCGCTGTTCTTGCGCCGGTTCGCAATGAATTGTCCGGCGGTGACCACCACGACGGCAACGATGAACATCGCCGTCCCGATGACGTTGATCTGCACGGGTGTGCCGCGCTGTGCCGAGCCCCACACGAACATGGGGAAGGTCACGGTGGAGCCCGCGTTGAAGTTGGTGATGATGAAGTCGTCGAAGGAGAGCGCGAAGGCGAGCAGCGCACCCGCCGCGATGCCGGGCGAGGCGATCGGCAGCGTCACCCGCAGGAACGTCTGGGCAGGACCCGCGTAGAGGTCGCGCGCGGCCTCTTCGAGCCTCGGGTCCATGGACATCACGCGGGCCTTGACGGCGGTGACGACGAAGCTGAGGCAGAACATGATGTGCGCGATGAGAATGGTCCAGAAGCCCAGCTGCGCGCCCATGTTGAGGAAGAGCGTCAGCAGCGAGGCGGCCATCACGACCTCGGGCATCGCCATCGGCAGGAAGATCAGCGAGTTGATCGCGCCGCGCGCCCGGAACCGGTAGCGGACCAGGGCGAAGGCGATCATGGTGCCGAGCACGGTCGCGCCGATCGTCGCCCAGAAGGCGATCTGCAGCGAGAGCGAGAGCGAGCCGCACATGTCGGCGACCCCGCAGGGGTCCTTCCAGGCGTCCGTGGAGAACCGCGTCCAGGAGTAGTTGAAGCGCCCGTTCGGCTTGTTGAACGAGAACACCATCACGACGACGTTCGGCAGGATCAGGTACGCGAGGGTCGCGAGCCCCCCGATGACCACGAGGTTGCGGCGCAGCCACTTGAGAATCGGCAGGTGAGTCATCAGACCAAGTCCTCCGTCCCGGCTCGGCGGATGTAGACGGTGACCATGATCAGGACGATCGCCATCAGGATGAAGGAGAGGGCCGCGGCCGTCGGATAGTCGAGGACGCGCAGGAACTGCGACTGGATGACGTTGCCGACCATCTTCTGGTCGGTGGAACCGAGCAGTTCGGCGTTCACGTAGTCACCGCTGGCCGGGATGAAGGTGAGCAGCGTGCCCGAGACGACGCCGGGCATCGACAGCGGGAAGGTCACCTTGCGGAAGGTGGTGGCCGGCGTCGCGTACAGGTCGCCGGCCGCCTCGTGCAGGCGGGAGTCGATGCGTTCCAAGGAGGTGTACAGCGGCAGGATCATGAACGGCAGGAAGTTGTAGGTGAGTCCGCAGACCACCGCCATCGGCGTGGCCAGGACCCGGCTGCCCTCGGTCCAGCCGAGCCAGTTGGTGACGTCCAGGACGTGCAGGGTGGCGAGCGCGTGCACCACGGGCCCGCCGTCGGCCAGGATCGTCTTCCAGGCGAGGGTGCGGATGAGGAAGCTGGTGAAGAACGGCGCGATGACCAGGACCAGGACGATGTTGCGCCAGCGGCCCGCCTTGAAGGCGATCAGATAGGCCAGCGGATAGCCGAGCAGCAGACAGAGCAGGGTCGCCGTGCCCGCGTACAGCAGGGACCGGACGAACTGCGGGTAGTACTCCTTGAAGGCGTCCCAGTACGTCTGGAAGTGCCAGGTGACCTGGAAGCCCTTCTCCAGTGAGCCCGTCTGTACGGAGGTCGAGGCCTGGTACACCATCGGCAGCGCGAAGAACACGATCAGCCAGAGGATGCCGGGCAGCAGCAGCCAGTACGGGACGAGCCGCTTGCGGGTGGACGCCTTGCGCACGGTGGGTGCCGCGGGCGCCTCGGTCAGGGCGGTCACGCGGCGTCCTCGACCTTCTCGACGCCCGCGTCCTTGGCCTGCGCCGCGTCCAGGCCGAAGGTGTGCGCCGGGTTCCAGTGCAGGACGACCTCGGCGCCGGGCACGAGGCGGGTGTCGCGCTCGATGTTCTGCTCGTACACCGAAAGGCCGCTGCCCGCCGGGGAGTCGACGAGGTACTGGGTGGAGACACCGATGAAGGACGAGTCGACGATGCGGCCGGTGACGCGGTTGCGGCCGTCGGCGACGGCGCCCTCGTCGTCGCGGTGGGCGAGCGAGATCTTCTCGGGGCGCACACCGACCAGGAGCTTGCCGCCGCTGCTCGTGGCGGCCGAACATCGCCCGCCGGGCAGCCTGAGCTTGGCGCCGCCCGCGGTGACCACGACGTCCTCGCCGCTCTTCTCCACGACCTCGGCCTCGATGAGGTTGGAGGTGCCGAGGAAGTTCGCGACGAAGGTGGTCTTCGGGTTCTCGTACAACTCGGCCGGAGCACCGAGCTGTTCGACCCGGCCGCCGCTCATCACCGCGACGGTGTCGGCCATCGTCATGGCCTCCTCCTGGTCGTGGGTGACGTGCACGAAGGTGATGCCGACCTCGGTCTGGATGCGCTTGAGCTCCAGCTGCATCTGGCGGCGCAGCTTGAGGTCGAGGGCGCCGAGCGGCTCGTCCAGGAGCAGTACCTGGGGGTGGTTGATGAGCGCGCGGGCGACCGCGACGCGCTGCTGCTGGCCGCCGGAGAGCTGGTGCGGCTTGCGCTGCGCGAAGTCGCCGAGCTGGACGAGCTCCAGCATGTCGTCGACCTGCTTCTTCACCGACTTGATGCCCCGCCGGCGCAGCCCGAAGGCGATGTTCTCGGTGACGTTCAGATGCGGGAAGAGGGCGTACGACTGGAAGACGGTGTTCACCGGCCGCTTGTAGGGCGGCAGGTCGGTGACGTCCTTGTCGCCGAGGAAGACCGTGCCGGTGGTCGGCTCCTCAAGCCCGGCGATCATGCGGAGGGTGGTGGTCTTGCCGCAGCCGGACGCACCGAGCAGGGCGAAGAACGAGCCCTGCGGGACGGTCAGTTCGAGCGGATGGACGGCGGTGAAGGAGCCGTACGTCTTGCTGATCCCGGTGAGGCGGACGTCGCCGCCTGCGGTGCTGTCAGTCATGGGTGGGGTCCCAGGGGGTGTCGAGGGAGAGGGAGGGGGCCAAACGCCCCGAAAGGGGCGCGGGGCTGTGACATGGTGCGGCTGCGCAGCGATGGGGGTCCCCCCTGTTCGAGCGAAGCCGAGGACGTGGGGGCGCGATCGGCCGCAACGGACCGCGCACCTGTGAACTCGGGTCCCGCGGAGCGCTCACGCTCCGATGAGCCTGGAGAACTTCTGCTCGTACGCCGTCTCCTCGGCCTCGCTGAGCGAGCGGAAGGAGTGGGACTTCGCGGCCATCGCCTTGTCCGGCAGGATCAGTTCGTTCGCCGCCAGCGCCGGGTCGATCTTGGCGAGTTCGTCGCGGACCCCGTCGACCGGGCACTGGTAGTTGATGAACGCGGCGAGCTTCGCCGCGACCGGCAGCTCGTAGTAGTAGTCGATGAGCTTCTCCGCGTTGCCCTGGTGCCGGGCCTTCGCCGGGACGAGCAGGTTGTCGCTGGAGGTCATGTAACCCGCCGCCGGAATCGCGTACTTGATGTCCGGGTTGTCGGCGCGCAGCTGCGTTACGTCGCCGCCCCAGGCCACACAGGCCGCGAGGTCGCCCTTCACCAGGTCGCCGGTGTAGTCGTTGCCGGTGAAGCGGCGGATCTGCTTCGAGTCGACGCCCTTCTGGAGCCGCCCGATCGCCGCGTCGAAGTCGGCGTCGGTGAACTTCGCGGGATCCTTGCCGAGGTCGAGCAGGGTCATGCCGACCGAGTCGCGCATCTCGGACAGGAAGCCGACGCGGCCCTTGAGGGTCGGGTCGTCGAGCAGCTGCGTGATCGAGTCGACCTTCTTGCCGCCGGTCGCCTTGGAGTTGTAGGCGATGACGGTCGGGATGCCGGTCCAGGGATAGGAGTAGGCGCGGCCGGGGTCCCAGTCGGGCGACCGGAACTGGGGGGCGAGGTTGGCGTAGGCGTGGGGCAGGTGCGCGGGGTCGAGCTGCTGCGCCCAGCCGAGCCGGATGAGCCGGGCGGCGAGCCAGTCGGTGAGCACGACGAGGTCCCGGCCGGTGTCCTGGCCGGCCGCGAGCTGCGGCTTGATCTTCCCGAAGAACTCGACGTTGTCGTTGATGTCCTCGGTGTACTTGACCTGGATGCCGGTGCGGCGGGTGAACTCGTCCAGCGTCGGATGGTGCTTCTTGTCGTCGCTGATGTCCATGTACTGCGTCCAGTTGGAGAAGTTGACCTCCTTCTCCTGCGCGGAGTGGTCCGCGTTGGACGGTCCGGTGCCGTTCTCCTTCTTGGCCGCCGGGATGCCGCACGCGCTCAGGGTGGCGAGGCCGCCGACGGTGAGCGCGCCGACGCCCGAGGCGCGCAGCAGGGAACGGCGGGTCAGGGCGCCCCGGCCATTGGTCAAGCTGCGCCGGACGGCGGCCAGTTGGGCCGCCGACAGGCTTTCGGGCTCGTACTGCTCCATGCGCTGTATGCCCTTTCGGGTGGGTTCGGTGGCCTGGTCGGGCCGCCTCTTTATCGGTCCCCGAAGATCGTGCGGTGCCAGTCCTTCCTGGCGACCGCTGTGTTGTCGTACATCACGTGCTTGACCTGCGTGTACTCCTCGAAGGAATACGCCGACATGTCCTTTCCGTAGCCGCTCGCCTTGTAGCCGCCGTGCGGCATCTCGCTGAGGATCGGGATGTGGTCGTTGACCCAGACGCAGCCCGCCTTGATCTCGCGGGTGGCCCGCCCGGTGCGGTACACGTCCCGGCTCCAGGCGGAGGCGGCGAGACCGTAGGGGGTGTCGTTGGCGAGCGCGATGCCCTCGTCGTCGGTGTCGAAGGGCAGCACCACCAGGACCGGGCCGAAGATCTCGTCCTGGACGACCTCGCTGTCCTGGGGCGCGTCCACGATGAGGGTGGGCCGGTAGTAGGCGCCGTCGCCCTCGGGGGCCTCGCCGCCGGTGACGATCCGGGCGTAGCTCCTGGCCCGCTCGACGAAGGCGGCGACGCGGTCGCGGTGGACGTGCGAGATCAGCGGGCCGAGGTCGGTGTCCTCGCGGAAGGGGTCGCCGAGCCGGACCGTCTCCATGAGGGCGGCGACCTGGGCGACGAAGGCCTCGTACAGCGGGCGCTGGACGTAGGCGCGGGTGGCGGCGGTGCAGTCCTGGCCGGAGTTGATGAGCGAGGCGGCGACCGCGCCGTGCACGGCAGCCTCCAGGTCGGCGTCGTCGAAGACCACGAAGGGCGCCTTGCCGCCGAGCTCCAGGTGGAGCCGCTTGACGGTCCGGGTGGCGATCTCGGCGACGCGCTTGCCGACGCCGGTGGACCCGGTGAAGGAGGTCATCACGACGTCGGGGTGGCCGACGAGGTGCTCGCCGGCGTCCTGGCCGGCGCCGGTGACGATGTTGATCACACCGTCCGGGATGCCGGCCTCCTTGGCGGCCTCGGCGAACAGGAGCGAGGTCAGCGGGGTGGTCTCGGCGGGCTTGAGGACGATGGTGTTGCCCGCCGCGATCGCCGGAAGGATCTTCCAGGCGGCCATCTGGAGCGGGTAGTTCCAGGGCGCGATGGAACCGACGACACCGATGGGCTCACGCCGGACGTACGAGGTGTGGTCGCCCTCGTACTCCCCGGCCGACCTGCCCTCCAGGTGCCGGGCCGCGCCCGCGAAGAACGCGGTGTTGTCGATGGTGCCCGGCACGTCGAACTCGCGGCTCAGCTTGATCGGCTTGCCGCACTGGAGGGACTCGGCCTGCGCGAACTCCTCGGCCCGCTCGGCGAGCACCTCCGCGAACCGGTACAGGGCGGCGGAGCGCTCGCCGGGGGTGGCGCCGGACCAGCCGGGGAAGGCCTCCTTGGCCGCGGCGACCGCGGCGTCGACATCGGCGGTGCCCGCGAGCTCGTACGAGTAGACCGTGTCCCCCGTGGCCGGATCGACGACCGCGTGCCGGCGCCCGGAGGTGCCGGGGCGCAGCCGCCCCCCGATGTACTGGGCGCCGGCCGCGAAGCGGTCCTGCGCGGGGAAGCGGTCCTTGGCGGGGGTGCTGTTGCCGTTGCCGGTGTCGGTGTCCATGTCGCCCACGTTCTTCGTAGCTTCAGCTCGATTTGAGTGCCGATCCTGACAGAGGCACATCTGGCCAACAAGTGATTCCGTTGTTGCCTTTTGGTTACGCGACGGAATCTGTCGACCATGTGTCGCGTCGGAGCCGTAATGGCCCGACGGAGTGTCAGTGGCGCCTGCCAGACTCGCATGCATGAACGAGTACACGGGGGACCGCGCGGCGCTGGACGAGCTGATCGCGCAGGTCAAGAAGGGCGACCGGATCAAGTATCTGCACTTCTGGGGGCACCGGCCGCAGCGGGACGGGTCCCTGGGCCCGAGCTGTTTCAGCCAGTGGTGGCCCTCGCCCTTCACGGTCGAGGGCGTCCGTTACGCCACCGCCGAGCACTGGATGATGGCGTCGAAGGCCCGCCTGTTCGGCGACCCGGAGGCGGAGCGCGCGGCGATCGACGCGGCGAATCCGGCGCTCGCGAAGAGGGCGGGCCGCCTGGTGCGGGGCTTCGACGACGAGGTGTGGCGCCGGGAGCGCTACGGCATCGTCCTGGCCGGCAGCCTGCACAAGTTCGGTCAGGACGAGGCGCTGCGGGGGTATCTGCTCGGCACCGGGAGCCGGGTCCTGGTCGAGGCGAGCCCGATGGACCGGATCTGGGGCATAGGACTTGCGGCGGACGCACCCGAGGCGGCGGACCCGCAGCGGTGGCGTGGCCTGAACCTCCTGGGCTTCGCGCTGACGGAGGCGCGACAGCGGCTGGGCTGAGGCGGGGGGCGTACCCGGGTCCGGCCGGGCGCGGGCCCGGTCCGGGCGGAGGGTGCCTCGCGGGCCCCCTCCCCCGGGCGGGAGCCGCTCAGCGGGCCAGGACGCCCGACGACAGGAAGTTCGAGTAGTCGTAGCTGGTGGGGTGGTCCAGCGAGCCGGTCGCGATCACGATGACGAGGAGCGCGACACCGAGCACGATGGAGATGATGCCCAGGGTGATGCCCGCCAGGGACTGCCCCCGGTTGTTCGCCTCACCGCGCGCGACCCGGCCCTTGCCGAGCATCCCGAAGATCAGCGCCAGAGTCCCGAGCACGATGCCCGCGATACCGATCGTGCAGAACAGGAGGACACAGCCGATGATGCCGAGCACCATCCCGGCGGTGCCGAACCCGTTCTGCGGCGCGGTCATCCCGGTGAAGCCCGGGTAGCCGTAGACGGGCTGCTGGCCCGGGTAGCCCGGGTAGCCCTGTCCGGGCTGCTGCGGGTAGGCGGGGTAGCCGTAGCTGCCGGGGGCCGCCTGTCCCGGTGCGGGCGGCGGGGTCGGGCCGCCGTAGCCGCTGCCGGGAGCCTGTTGCCCGGGTGCGCCCGGGAACGGACCCTGGGCCGGGGCGCCGGGGGCTCCCTGCGGCGGGGCGGGGTACTGTCCCTCGGTCGGCGTGCCGGGCATGGAGACGACCGTCTGCTGGTCGTGCACCGACGGCTTGTCCAGCGGGACCTTGCGCTCCGGCGGAGCCCAGGGGTCGCGGGGCTCCTGGCCTCCCGACGGCTGCTGGGTGTTGTCTGACATGGGCCTCCCCCATCGTGGTTCCGTCATGCTACGGCCAAGGGTTCCGGGCGGGTGCGCCCGGCCTACCATGATCCCCGACCGGCGAAGGCCGTACGACGCCCATCGCGCGAGGACCCTCGCGGCAGACCCATGGAGGACCCCATGACCGACCTGCACCCCTTCATCGCGGGGCTGCCCAAGGCCGAGCTGCACGTGCACCACGTGGGCTCCGCCTCACCGCGCATCGTGGCCGAACTCGCCGCCCGCCACGCGGACTCGAAGGTCCCCACCGACCCCGAAGCGCTCGCCGACTACTTCACGTTCACGGACTTCGCGCACTTCATCGAGGTCTACCTCTCGGTCGTCGACCTGATCCGCACCCCGGAGGACGTGCGCCTTCTCACCTACGAGGTGGCCCGTGACATGGCCCGGCAGAACGTCCGCTACGCCGAGCTGACCATCACGCCGTTCTCCTCCACTCGCCGGGGCATCGACGAGCGCGCCTTCATGGACGCGATCGAGGATGCCCGCCGGGCCGCCGAGGCCGAGTTCGGCACGGTCCTGCGCTGGTGCTTCGACATTCCGGGCGAGGCCGGTCTGGACGCCGCCGCCGAGACGGCCCGGCTCGCCACCGAGGACGGCGTGCGCCCCGAGGGTCTGGTCTCCTTCGGCCTGGGCGGCCCGGAGATCGGCGTGCCGCGCCCGCAGTTCAAGCCGTACTTCGACCGGGCCATCGCCGCCGGCCTGCACTCCGTACCGCACTCGGGCGAGTCCACGGGACCCCAGTCGATCTGGGACGCGCTGATCGACCTGCGGGCCGAGCGCATCGGCCACGGCACCAGCGCGACCCAGGACCCGGCCCTGCTCAAGCACCTCGCCGAGCACCGGATCGCCCTGGAGGTCTGCCCGACGTCCAACCTGGCGACGCGCGTGGTGCCCGACCTGGACCAGCACCCCATCAAGGAAATGGTGGCCGCGGGCGTCCTGGTCACCATCAACAGCGACGACCCGCCGATGTTCGGCAGCGACCTCAACAACGAGTACGCAGTCGCGGCCCGGCTCCTGGAGCTGGACGAGCAGGGGGTCGCCGACCTCGCCAAGAACGCCGTCGAGGCCTCCTTCCTCGACCCCGCGGGCAAGACGAAACTCGCCGGGGAGATCGACGACTACACCGCGAAGTGGCTCGCCCGCTGACCCTCCGGGGCCGGGCCCCGGCTGGCCGCCCCCGCCGGCGCTCAGCACAATGACCCCATGCGCACCGTGACAGCCGTGGCCCACCGCGGCGACCCGTACCGCGTCCGCGAGAACACGCTCCCCTCCATCGCCTCGGCCCTGGAGCGGGGCGCCGACGCGGTCGAGGTCGACGTCCGCACCACCCGGGACGGCGTGCCCGTGCTGCTGCACGACGAGACGCTGAAGCGGCTGTGGGACTTCGACCGCCCGCTGGCCGAGCTCCCGCACGCGGAGGTCGCCGAGGTCACCGGCGGCGGGGTCCCCACCCTGCGCCAGGCCCTGATGGCGGCCGGGGCGCACCGGGTGATGCTGGATCTGCCCGGCGCCACCGAGGAGTCGGTGCGCAAGGTGGTGAACACGGTCCGCGAGTGCGGTGCGGGCGAGCGGGTCTACTACTGCGCGGGGCCGGTCGCCATGCTGTGCGTGCGCCGCGCCGACCCGGCCGCCGAAATCGCCCTGACGTGGACCAGGCCCGCCCCGCCACGCCCCGCCCTGGTCGAGGCCGTCAGGCCCCGCTGGCTCAACTACCGCTTCGGCCTGCTGAGTTCGGACCTGGTGGCACGGGCCCACCGGGACGGCCTGCTCGTCTCGGCCTGGACCCCGGACACCGCCCGCACCCAGCGCCACCTCATCGCCCACGGCGTGGACGCGATCACCACCAACCGCCTGGACACACTGTCGGCCGTCCTGTCGGAAAGGCAGGCGACCCGGGGCGGTGCCCCGGACCCCTCCTGAGCCCCGCCCCCCTCCCGACAGAGGGAACACGCCCGACGGAAGCGCCCCCTCAAGCCGGCACCGGCACCCGCTCCCCCATCTCCTCAAGGGCCTTGATCTTGCGCCGCACCACGTACAGCGGGATCACGCCGAACACCCCGAAGGACATGTCGATCAGCGACCACCAGAAGGGGATTCCCCTGAGGGGCCCGCAGATCAGGGCGACCGGGATGATCCCCGCGCAAGCGATCATCGCGAACTCGACGACCCAGACGTTGCGGACCGGATCGCGCAGCACCCCGTAGAAGGCGACCGCGATGACGAGGTGGGCGAAGGCCAGCCAGTCCGTGCCGTAGAGCAGGAACGGGTAGTCGGCGTCGGCGGTGTCGACGCCGGCCCGTACCCGGTCGATCCAGCCGGTCAGCCCCGGCAGCTTGTCGCCGATCGGGGTGTGGTGCAACACGGACTGCGTCCAGCGCAGTTCGTGCACCAGGGGGAAGGCCGTCAGGCCGCTCAGCACGAGGCAGACGACGAACACGGCCAGCCATACGCGGGTACGCCGCAACAGGGCGTTTCGCTCGCTCATGATCGCAGCGTACGCCTGTGTTGAACGCGTTCAAAAGCGGGGCCGGGCCGCAAGCCCAAGGCCCGGACCCCGGACCCCGCCTACAGCCCCACGATCTCGTTCCAGCGCTTGGCGAACTCGACCCGCTCCTCGGAGGTGATGTCCCGTGCGATGGCGAGGCGCCCCCGCATCGCGTCGTCCGGGAAGATCAGCGGGTCCTCGGCGAGCTGGGCCTCGTCCTTGTCCTTGGAGGAGGCGAGCACCTCGCGGGCGGCCGGCACCGGGCACACGTAGTTGACCGAGGCGGCGAGTTCGGCCGCGACGTGGGGGTCGTAGTAGTAGTCGACCAGCGCCTCCGCGTTCGCCTTGTGACGGGCCAGGTTGGGGATCATCATCGACTCCGCCCACAGCTCGGCGCCCTCCTGGGGCACCACGAACTCGATGTCGGGGTTGTCCGCCTGGAGCTGGAAGACGTCACCGCTGTAGGCCTGACAGGCCAGCACGTCGCCCTTGTTGAGGTCGCTCGTGTAGTCGTTGCCGGTGAAGCGGCGGATCTGCTTCTTCGCGACCTGCTTCTCGACCTGGTCGCACATCCGGTGGAAGTCGTCGGCGGTCCACTTGGTGATGTCGACGCCGTTGCCCTGCATCAGGAGCGCGAAGGACTCGTCGAGGCCGGAGAACAGCGTCACCTTGCCCGCGAGCCGCGGGTCCCACAGGTCGTGGACGTGCTGGATCTCGCGGCCGAGTTTCTTCTTGTTGTACGCGATGCCGGTGATCCCGGACTGCCACGGGACGCTGTGCAGACGCCCGTTGTCGAAGGCGGGGGTGCGCAGCTGGGGGTCGAGGTAGCGGGTGACGTTGGGCTGCTTGGCTCGGTCCATCTGCTGCACCCAGCCGAGCCGGACGAACCGGGCGGCCATCCAGTCGCTGATGACCATCAGGTCCCGGCCGGTCTCCTGGTGGTTCATCAGGGCCGGGCTGATCTTCCCGAAGAACTCGTCGTTGTCGTTGATCTCCTCGGTGTACGTGACGGAGATCCCGGTGCTCCTGGTGAACGCGTCCAGGGTGGGCCGCCGGGAGGCGTCGTTGTCGTCGACGTCTATGTAGAGCGGCCAGTTGGCGAAGGTGAGGGACTTGTCGGCGGCCGAGCGGTCGCGCCCGGCCCGGTCACCGGGTTCGACGTAGGCCGCGGGGACCCCGCAGCCGGCCAGTGCGGCCAGCGCGGCGCCGCCGCCGAGGGCGCGCAGCAGGCTGCGGCGGGACAGGGGGCTGGCTGCGGGGAACGCGGTCGGTCGCATTCCGGCAGGATGCCTCCCGCGCCCACCGCGTTCAATGGACGCTGCGTACAGCCGGGCGCCCCGGGCCAGACACCCTGTCGGGGCACGGCGGCAGCGAAAAGGGGCGGGGGACAACTCCCCCGCCCCTGCGCGCCGTTCAGGCCGTGGCTCAGCCTTCGATGGACGTCATCACGTGCTTGATGCGGGTGTAGTCCTCGAAGCCGTACGCGGAGAGGTCCTTGCCGTATCCGGACTTCTTGAAGCCGCCGTGCGGCATCTCGGCGACCAGCGGGATGTGGGTGTTGATCCACACACAGCCGAAGTCGAGGTTCTTGGACATCCGCATGGCGCGGGCGTGGTCCTTGGTCCACACCGAGGAGGCGAGCGCGTACTCGACGCCGTTCGCGTACTCCAGGGCCTGGGCCTCGTCGGTGAAGGACTGGACGGTGATGACCGGCCCGAACACCTCGTTCTGGATGATCTCGTCGTCCTGCTTCAGGCCGGAGACGACGGTCGGGGCGTAGAAGTAGCCCTGCTCGCCGACCTGGTGGCCACCCGCCTCGACCTTGGCGTGGGCGGGCAGCCGGTCGATGAACCCGGCGACCTGCTTCAGCTGGTTGGCGTTGTTGAGCGGGCCGTACAGCACGTCCTCGTCGTCCGGCTGCCCGGTCTTGGTCTCGGCGGCCGTCTTGGCGAGCGCGGCCACGAACTCGTCGTGGATCGACTCGTGCACGAGCACGCGGGTCGCGGCCGTGCAGTCCTGGCCGGCGTTGAAGTAGCCCGCGACCGCGATGTCCTCGACGGCCTTGGCGATGTCGGCGTCCTCGAAGACGACGACCGGGGCCTTGCCGCCCAGCTCCAGGTGGACGCGCTTGACGTCCTTGGCGGCGGACTCGGCGACCTGCATGCCCGCGCGTACCGAACCGGTGATGGAGGCCATCGCCGGGGTCTTGTGCTCGACCATCGCGCGGCCGGTGTCGCGGTCGCCGCAGATGACGTTGAAGACGCCCTTGGGGACGATCGCGCCGATGATCTCGGCGAGCAGAACCGTCGAGGCGGGGGTGGTGTCCGACGGCTTGAGGACGACGGTGTTGCCCGCGGCGAGCGCCGGGGCGAACTTCCAGACCGCCATCATCATGGGGTAGTTCCACGGCGCGACCTGCGCGCAGACGCCGACCGGCTCGCGGCGGACGATCGAGGTCAGACCCTCCATGTACTCGCCGGCGCTACGGCCTTCGAGCAGCCGGGCGGCGCCGGCGAAGAAGCGGATCTGGTCGACCATGGGCGGCACTTCTTCGGTGCGGGTGAGCTCCAGCGGCTTGCCGGTGTTCTCCGACTCGGCCGCGATCAGCTCCTCGGCCCGCTCCTCGAAGGCGTCCGCGATCTTGAGCAGCACGCGCTGGCGCTCGGCGGGGGTGGAGTCGCGCCAGGCGGGGAACGCCCTGGCCGCGGCCGCCATGGCGGCGTCCACGTCCTCCTGCCCGGAGAGCGGCGAGGTCGCATATGGCTGTCCCGTGGCCGGGTTGACCACCTCGATGGTCCGCCCGTCGGCAGCATCGCGGAACTCTCCGTCGATGTAGTTGCGCAAACGACGCAGTTCGGTGGTCACTTCGCTGGCCTCCCGGTCCGATGTCCGATGGGTGAGACAGCCCACCCTAGTCGGTGGAGCGACGCTTTCGACAGACCCGACGGCCCGGAACTTCGGATTCAGTTCTCCAGAGGTCACGGAACAACGAATTTCATCGCTTTGGGGTTGCGGGACAGACCGAGTCAGGTGCACAGTGGCTCCGTGGCCAGCCGAAGCACAGACCCCAGGATCGGGAACGGATCGTCCCCCTCCATCGATGCCGTCTCCCTGGCGATCATCGAGCAGCTCCAGGAGGACGGACGCCGTCCTTACGCCGCGATCGGCAAGGCCGTGGGCCTGTCGGAGGCGGCCGTGCGTCAGCGCGTGCAGAAGCTGCTCGACCAGGGCGTGATGCAGATCGTCGCCGTCACCGACCCGCTCACCGTGGGATTCCGGCGGCAGGCGATGGTCGGCATCCGCGTCGAGGGCGACCTCGACCCCGTGGCGGAGGCGCTGACGGCCATGGCCGAGTGCGAGTACGTGGTGATGACCGCGGGCTCCTTCGACCTGATGGTGGAGGTCGTCTGCGAGGACGACGACCACCTCCTCGAAGTGATCAACAAGAGGATCCGCGCCCTCCCCGGCGTGCGTTCCACCGAGAGCTTCGTCTATCTCAAGCTGAAGAAGCAGACCTATATGTGGGGAACCCGATAGCCGTGAGCAAGGACCTCAGCCAGACCGCCTACGACCACCTGTGGATGCACTTCACCCGCATGTCGTCGTACGAGAACGCGCCCGTTCCCACCATCGTCCGTGGCGAAGGCACCTACATCTACGACGACAAGGGAAAGAAGTACCTGGACGGCCTGTCGGGCCTGTTCGTCGTCAACGCAGGCCACGGCCGTCACGAGCTCGCCGAGACCGCCTACAAGCAGGCGCAGGAGCTGGCCTTCTTCCCGGTGTGGTCCTACGCCCACCCCAAGGCCGTCGAACTCGCCGAGCGCCTCGCGAACTACGCGCCGGGCGACCTCAACAAGGTCTTCTTCACCACCGGTGGCGGCGAGGCCGTCGAGACCGCGTGGAAGCTGGCCAAGCAGTACCACAAGCTCACCGGCAACCACACGAAGTACAAGGTCATCTCGCGCGCGGTCGCCTACCACGGCACCCCGCAGGGCGCCCTGTCCATCACCGGTCTGCCCGCCCTGAAGGCGCCCTTCGAGCCGCTGGTCCCCGGCGCGCACAAGGTGCCGAACACCAACATCTACCGCGCCCCGATCCACGGCGAGGACCCGGTGGCCTTCGGCCGCTGGGCCGCCGACCAGATCGAGCAGGAGATCCTCTTCGAGGGCCCCGAGACCGTCGCCGCCGTCTTCCTGGAGCCGGTGCAGAACGCGGGCGGCTGCTTCCCGCCGCCGCCCGGCTACTTCCAGCGGGTCCGCGAGATCTGCGACAAGTACGACGTGCTGCTCGTCTCCGACGAGGTCATCTGTGCCTTCGGCCGCCTGGGCACGATGTTCGCCTGCGACAAGTTCGACTACGTGCCGGACATGATCACCTGCGCCAAGGGCATGACCTCGGGCTACTCCCCGATCGGCGCCTGCATCATCTCGGACAGGCTCGCCGAGCCGTTCTACAAGGGTGACAACACCTTCCTGCACGGCTACACCTTCGGCGGCCACCCGGTCTCCGCCGCGGTGGGCCTGGCCAACCTCGACATCTTCGAGCGCGAGGGCCTCAACCAGCACGTGCTCGACAACGAGGGCGCCTTCTTCGACACCCTCAAGAAGCTGCACGACCTGCCGATAGTCGGCGACGTCCGCGGCAACGGCTTCTTCTACGGCATCGAGCTGGTGAAGGACAAGGCCACCAAGGAGACGTTCAACGACGAGGAGACCGAGCGCGTCCTGTACGGCTTCCTCTCCAAGGCGCTGTACGACAACGGCCTGTACTGCCGGGCCGACGACCGCGGCGACCCGGTCGTCCAGCTCGCCCCGCCGCTGATCTCCGACCAGAACACCTTCGACGAGATCGAGGGCGTCCTGCGTCAGGTGCTGACGGAGGCCTGGACGAAGCTCTGATCCGTCCCGCCCACGGCCCGGCCGCGCCCATCCGAGTGAGATGGGGGCGGCCGGGCCGCGTGCTGTCATGGCAGTCACACCCCAGTGCCTAGCGTGCCCAGTGACCGATCGGCCCTGCCTTCGTTCCCCCGTACGGGGAGCAGGAAATCTGATCTGAACCGAGGTGTGCACCATGGTGGCTCCGCCGGACAACGACGTGCTGTGGGCACGTTCCCTGCATCACTCCCACGGCGGCTCGCCCGCCCTGACCGGGGTCAGCGTCGAGGCCCGCGAGGGCGAGATCCTCGCCGTCGGCGGCCCGCGCGGCTCGGGCAAGACGACCCTGCTGCGCTGCCTTTCGGGCGCGGTCGTGCCGGACGAGGGCGAGGTGTGGTTCAACAGCGGGGCCGTGCACACCCTGGGCGCCGCGGCCCGCGAGCGGCTGCGGCGCGACCGGTTCGCCTGGATCGACCCCGAGCCGGCCCTGGTCCCCGAGCTGAGCGCCTGGGAGAACGCGGCCCTGCCGCTGCTGCTTCGCGGGGTCTCGCACCGGAGCGCGAAGAAGACCACCCTGGAGTGGCTGGAGCGCCTCGACATCGACACCTGCGCCAAGAAGCGCCCGCACGCACTGCTCCAGGCGGAGCGCCAGCGGGTGGCCATCGCCCGCGCCCTGATCACCGAGCCGGCCGTCCTCTTCGCCGACGAGCCGACCGCGACCCTGCACAGCGCCGACCGCGCCCAGGTGCTGCGCACCCTGCTCACCGCGGCCCGCTCGCACCACATCACCACGATCATCGCCACCCACGACACGGACGTGGCGGCCCTCGCCGACCGCACGGTGGTCCTCATCGACGGGCGACGGGTCAACTCCCGTACAGAAAACGGCACTTCGGAACCGGAGGGTATCGCCGCGTGCTCGCTCTCCGTCTAGCCCGCGGTACCCACCCCCTGGTCCTGCTGCGCCGGCTGCTGGTGTCCGCCGCGTCCGCCGGGGTCGGCTTCCTGCTCCTGTGCACGCTCGGTTACGCGGTCGGCCATCCCGGCAGTTCGGTGCTGAGGCTGCTGTGGTGCGCGGTTCCGCTGGCGGCGACCGTGCACTTCGCGGTCGCGGTCGCCCGCACCGACCCGAGCACCCGGCCGCGCACCGGGCTCTCCGCGGTCGGCCTGGGTCCGGCGCGGCTCGCCGCGATCGCCGCCGCGTCCACCGCGGTGACCTGCACCCTGGGCTCGGCGGTGGCGCTCCTGGTCTATCTGCATCTGCGCGGCGACATCGACGGGCTGCCCTTCGACGGCGCCGCCGCCGGGCTGCTCGCCGCCGACGAGCCGATGCCGCTGGCGGGCGCCCTGACCCTGCTCGCGGTGCTGCCGGTGGCGGCCTCCGTCGCGGCCGGGCTCGCCCTGCGCCCACGCCCCGCGCGCGCCGGCGGAACCAGCGACCCGGTGCACCCCGAGGAGCCGGCACCGGCTCCGGCCGGACTGCCGTGGGGCTTCGCGCTGGTCGCCGCGGGCCTCGCCGTCGAGACGTACGCGAGCCGGGGCGCCCAGGGCGCCGCGTTCCCGATGCCGGGGCACCCGGAAGGCACCCCGGCCGGGGTGCTGGCGGGCTGGGCGGTCACTGTGCTCGGCCTCGCCCTGGCGGGCCCGGCCCTGGTCCACTTCAGCGGGCGGCTGCTCCAGCTGGCCCGGCCCAGCGCGGCCCGGCTGCTCGCGGGCCGGGTCCTGATGGCGGAGGCCCGGCGCATCGGGCGGCCGCTCGGGGTGGTGTGCGCGGTGGCCGCTGGGGCGATCGCCGCGGCGACCCTGTACGGCGACCGGGCAGGACCGCACCCCTTCGGACCGCTGACCGGGCTCGGGGCGGCCCTGGTGATGAGCTGCACGGTGGCGACGCTGCTGACCGCCGCCCTGGAGTCGCGCCATGCCCGCGCCCACACCACGGCGGCCCTGGTGTCCATCGGCACCCCGATGGCGGTGCTGCGGACCGCCGCGTTCCTGCGGGCGGCCGCGCTGCTCGCGGTCCTCACCCCGCTCACCGTGCTCATCGCGGAGGTCGCGGCGCTGCCGCTGCGGTAGCCGCTCCGGCGCGTGCGGCCGGGCTCCGCGCTCGCGGACCCACCGGCGGGGCCCGCACCGGGCAGCGCCTAGCATGTGGGCGTGCCGGAAGACGAAGTGAAGTTCCCCGCGGGCAGCGACACCGAGATCGAATCGCTGTCCGAGTTCGACGCGGCCGCCGAGCGGGGCGAACTCGCCGGGTACCGCGTCCAGTCGGTCGACCTGACCGGGCGTACGTCCGCCCTGCTCGGCGTCGACACCGCGGGCGCGGTGTTCCTCGGCTGCGCGATGGAGCCGGACGCGGCCGCCAAGGTACGCGCCGACGGCGCGCTCGTCTTCCCGCCCGTACCGGACCTGCCGTTCGACCCCTACCGGGGCGCGCTCTACTCCCCCGCCGAGCTCTTCGAGGGGCTCGCGCAGGGCTACGAGGGGACCCCGGACGCCCTGTCCTACGACTGGTTCCAGCGCACCCGGGCGGACGGCGACATATTCTCCTCGATGCTGCGTTCCATCCACGACGACGCGATCTCGGACGCGCTCGACGAACTGCTCGTCGGGGCGCGGGTGGTGGGCGTGATGGGCGGCCACGCGATGGCCCGCGGCACGGCCGAGTACGAAGGCGCGGCGATGCTCGGCCGCACCCTGGCGCGGGCCGGGTTCACCGTCGCCACCGGGGGCGGCCCGGGCGCGATGGAGGCCGCGAACCTGGGGGCGTACGCGGCGCCCCTCGACGACGCGATGCTGGCCTCGGCCCTGCAACTCCTGGCCGGGGAGCCCTCGTTCAGGCCGTCGGTGTCCGCCTGGGCGCGCGCCGCCTTCGAGGTGCGGACGAAGTGGCCGCGCGGCGGCACCTCCGTGGGCATCCCCACCTGGTTCTACGGCCACGAGCCGCCGAACGCCTTCGCGGGCGCCATCGCCAAGTACTTCGCGAACGCCACCCGCGAGGACGGGCTGCTCGCCCGCTCGAACGCGGGCGTCGTCTTCCTGCCGGGCGCGGCCGGGACCGTGCAGGAGATCTTCGACAACGCGACGCCGAACTACTACGAGTCGCGGGGGACGCCGACGCCGATGGTCCTCGTCGACCGGGCGCACTGGACGCAGGAGCTGCCGACCTGGCCGCTGCTCCAGGCGCTGGCGAAGGACCGTCCGATGGCGGCGCGGATCGCCCTGGTCGATTCCGTCTCCGAGGCGCCCGACGCACTGGCCCGCATGTCGCGATAGCGCGGCGCGTCCGGGGCGGTCCGGAAAAGGGCCGATCTCCAGGCAACTCCCAAGGGGCGGTAAACGTCTGGTAAAGCGGAGTGGGGCGAACGGGTTGCCCCCGCCAGGAACGGAGTCCTCTGTGCTGCTCGGTCTGCTGACCGCCATCGCCGCCTCGGTCTGCTACGGCACGGGCTCGGTCCTGCAAGCCGTCGGGTCCCGCAAGTCCGCCCGCCGCGACGCGGCCGCCGGTGACCGGACCCAGCACGGCGGGCCGAGCCTGTCGTCGACCGCCAAGGCCGCGATGACCTGGGAGTTCATCGTCGGCACGGTCCTCGACTTCGTCGGGTTCGCACTCGGCGCGCTGGCGGCCCGGCTGCTGCCGCTCTTCCTCTCCCAGACGGTGATCAGCGCGAACCTGGTGATCACGGCGGTGCTCAGCGTCAAGCTGCTCGGCATCCGGCTGAGCCGTGCGGAGTGGACGTCGATCGGGGTCGTCTGCTCGGCCCTGGTGCTGCTCGCCTCGGCGGCGGGCCACGAGGGCAGCGGGCACACCGAGCTGTCCACGCACTGGTGGCTGCTCGCGATCGCGCTCCTGCTCATGGCCGGCGGCACGGTGGCGGTACGCCTCCTGGGCTCGCGCGCCGCGATCCTGGCGGGACTGCTTTCGGGGCTCGGCTTCGGTGCGCTCGGGGTGGGCGTGCGGGTCCTGAACGGCGTGGACCCCTTCGACGCCGGGGCCCTCCTCACCGACCCGGCGCTCTACGCGATCCTGGTCGCCGGCATCGGCGGGATGTATCTGCACACGGTGGCCCTGCAGATCGGTTCGGTGAACGGGGCGACGGCGGCGCTGGTGGTGGGCGAGACGGTGCTGCCGGGGGCGATCGGAGTGCTGTGGCTGGGAGACGCGTCCCGGGCCGGCCTTGCCTGGATGGCCGTCCTGGGCTTCGTCCTGGCGGTGGGCGGGGCGGTGGCGGTGGCCTGGTTCGGCACGCCCGACACCCCCGAACCGGCCACCCCGAAGGAACCCGTCCGGGTGGGCTAGACCCCTGGGGCTCCGCCCCCAGGTCGCTGGTTCCGCGCCCCCTACAGGGGCGCGGGGAACTGCGCGAGCAACCACGCACGGTCGGCAGCCGACCCAGGAGGCCCGGGCGCAGCCCCGGAAGCCGACCCGACCCCATCACCCCCGGCGGGTTCAGGGAAGGGGCGGGGTGGGGCCGAAAACCCGGGGTCTGGGGCGGAGCCCCAGCGCACCCCGGACAGCCCGACAGCCCCCTACCCCTCCCCCAGCACCACGACCCCGCCCGCCGCAAAGGCGACCCCCACCTCGTCGCCCGGCTGCGGCGAGGCCGTCAGCTCGCACTCCGCCTCCAGCAACGGCCCTGCCCCGGGCCGCAGTCGAAGGGCCACATGGTTGCCACGGAACGTGCGTGAGACGACCTCGCAGGGCAGGCCGTCCCGTGCGGGGACCAGCCGGACGCCCCCGGGTCGGACCAGCAGGCGTGCCTCCCCCTGGGGGGAGCCGGAGGGCACCGGCACCTTCCCCCAGGGGGTGGCCGCCACCGTCCCCGTCACCGTCGCCGGCACCACGTTCTCGAAGCCGAGGAAGCGGGCCACGAACTCGGAGGCCGGGCGCTGCCAGACCTCCAGGGGCGTGCCGGTCTGCGCGATGCGGCCGTCCCGCATCACGACGACCCGGTCGGCCAGCGCGAACGCCTCGCCCTGGTCGTGCGTGACGGCAAGGACCGTGGTGCCCAACCGGCCGAACAGGGACCGGAGTTCGACCACCAGACGCTCGCGCAGGGTGCGGTCCAGCTGGCCCAGCGGCTCGTCCAGCATGAGGAGGCGGGGCGAGGGCGCCAGCGCCCGGGCGAGGGCGACGCGCTGCTGTTCGCCGCCGGAGAGCGCGGCCACGGCCCGCCGCTCCGCGCCGGGAAGGCCGACCAGGTCGAGCAACTCCCCCACCCGGGCCGCCTGTTCGGCTCGCGAGGCCCCCCGCATGCGCAGCCCGAACGCCACGTTCCCGGCGACGTCGCGCTGCGGGAAGAGCTGGTGGTCCTGGAACATCAGGCCGAGCCCGCGCTTGTGCACGGGCACCCCGGCCTGGTCGGCGCCGCCGAGCGACACCCGCCCGGAGTCCAGGGGTTGGAGTCCGGCGACGACCCGCAGCAGGGTCGACTTGCCGCTGCCGCTGGGCCCGAGCACGCACACCGTCTCGTGGTCGGCGACCTCCAGGTCGACCGCGTCGAGCGCGGCCCGCTGTCGAAACCGTACGGTCGCACCGTCGAGCTTCAGCATCAGAACTCCCCGCTCCGGTCGGTCCGGATGCGTTCCAGGACGAGCAACGACACCGCGCACACCACCATCAAAATCGTGCTGAGGGCCATCGCCTGGCCGTAGTTGAGGTCACCGGCCCGGCCGAGCAGGCGGGCCACCGCGACGGGCAGTGTCGGGTGGTCGGGCCGGGCGATGAAGACGGTCGCGCCGAACTCCCCGAGCGAGACCGCGAACGCGAAGCCCGCCGCGACCAGGAGCGCCCGGCGCACCAACGGCAGGTCGACCTCGCGCCAGGCCCGCAGCGGGGACGCGCCGAGCACGGCCGCCGCCTCGCGCAGCCGGCCGTCCACCGCGCGCAGCACCGGCAGCATGATCCGTACGACGAAGGGGGTGCCCACGAGCGCCTGGGCGAGCGGCACCAGAATCCAGGAGGTTCTGAGGTCGAGCGGGGGCTGGTCGAGGGTGATCAGGAAGCCGAAGCCGACGGTCACGGCCGAGACGCCGAGCGGCAGCATCAGGAGCGCGTCGAAGCCGCGCATGAGGCGGCCGGTGCCGCGCCGGGCGAGTGCGGCCGCCGCGAGGCCGCCGACGAGGAGCGCGATGGCGGTGGCGGCGAGGGCGTACTGGAGCGAGTTCCCGATCGCCTCGATGGGCGGCACGAGGAAGCTGCCGTTGTCGCCGGCGGCCTGGAGCGCCCGGTAGTAGCCGAATCCGTAGCCGTCGGGGGTGTCGAGGGAGCGCTGGACCAGGACGCCGATGGGCAGCAGGATCAACAGCGCGACGACGGCCAGGACCGAGGCGAGCAGGGCGCGTTGGCCTGCGCCGCGCGGCCGGCGTGCGGTCTGGGCCGGGTCCACGAGCTTGAGGGCGCTCTCGCGGCGGCGCACGGTCCGGGCGTGCACGGCGAGGATCAGTCCGACCGCCGCGAACTGCACGATCGTCAGGACCGCCGCGGTCGGCAGGTCGAGGAGCTCGGCGGTCTGGCGGTAGATCTCCACTTCGAGGGTGGAGAAGGTGGGGCCGCCGAGGATCTGGACGACGCCGAAGGAGGTGAAGGTGAAGAGGAAGACCATGAGCGCGGCCGCGGCGACCGCCGGGCCGAGCGCGGGCAGTGTGACCTTGCGCCAGGCCGCGAGGCGGGACGCACCGAGGACGCGGGCGGCCTCCTCCTGACGGGGGTCGAGCTGGGACCACAGGCCGCCGACGGTGCGTACGACGACCGCGTAGTTGAAGAAGACGTGCGCGAGCAGGATCGCCCACACCGTGGTGTCCAGGCGTACGCCCCACAGCTGGTCGAGCAGCCCGCCGCGGCCGAGCAGCGCCAGGAACGCGGTGCCCACGACGACGGTCGGCAGCACGAACGGCACGGTGACGGCGGCCCGCAGGAGCTGTTTGCCGGGGAAGTCCAGGCGCGCGAAGACATAGGCGCCGGGCAGCGCGATCACGAGGGTCAGCGCGGTGGAGGCGAGTGCCTGCCAGGTGGTGAACCACAGAACGTGGCCGATGTCCGGGTCGCCGAGGACCTCGGTGATCCGGCCGAACTGCCAGGCGCCGTCCGCCTTGAGTCCGCGGCCGACGATGGCGGCCACCGGCCAGGCGAAGAACAGCGCGAAGAACACGAGCGGCAGCGCCAGGAGGCCGAACCGCGCACCGGCGCGGCGCAGCGCACCGCGCCGTGCCGCGCCGGGGTGCACCCCGCCCTCGGGGCGGTCTGCCTCGGGGCCGTCCGCCTCGGGGCCGTCTACTTCAGGACGAGCGAGGACCACGTCTTGACCCACTGGTCACGGTTCTTGGCGATCTTGTCGGGGGCGACCGTCGTCGACTCGGTGATCTTCGCGCCGTACTTCGTGAACTCCGCGGGCAGTGCGGCGTCCTTGGCGACCGGGTCCACGAACATCTGGAGCGGCATGTCCTCCTGGAACTTCTTGGAGATCAGGAAGTCCAGGAGCGCCTTGCCGCCGGCCTCGTTCTTCGCGCCCTTGAGCAGGCCCGCGAACTCGGTCTGGCGGAAGCAGGTGCCGGTGGCGACGCCGGTGGGGGCCTCGGCCGGCTTCGGGTCGGCGTAGATCACCTCGGCGGGCGGGCTGGAGGCGTAGGAGACGACCAGCGGGCGGTCGCCCTTGGCCTTCTTGCCGCCGGCCGAACCGGAGAAGTCCGTGTTGTAGGCCTGCTCCCAGCCGTCGACGACCTTGACGCCGTTGGCCTTCAGCTTCTTCCAGTAGTCCTGCCAGCGGTCGTCGCCGTAGGTGGCGACCGAGCCGAGCATGAAGCCGAGCCCCGGGGACGAGGTCGCCACGTTCTCCGTGACGAGCAGGTCCTTGTACTCGGGCTTGATCAGGTCGTCGAAGGACCGCGGCGGGCTGAGCTTCTTGTCCGCGAAGTACTTCCTGTCGTAGTTGACGCAGATGTCGCCGGTGTCGATGGGCGTGACCCGGTGCTTGTCCTTGTCCAACTGGACGTCGGCGGCCACCCGGTCCAGGCCCTTGGCCTCGTACGGGGTGAAGATGCCGTTGTCGAGGGCGCGCGAGAGCAGGGTGTTGTCGACGCCGAAGAACACGTCGCCGCGCGGGGAGCCCTTGGTGAGGATCTCCTGGTTGAGGGCGGCGCCCGCGTCCCCGCTCTTGAGGACCTTGACGGTGTACCCGGTCTCGGCGGTGAACGCCTTGAGCACCGGGTCGGAGGCGTTGAACGAGTCGTGGCTGACGAGCGTCACGGTCTTGCCGCCGGACCCGCCGGACGCCTTCTTGCCGTCCGAGCCGCCGCACGCCGCGAGCGTGGTGACCCCGAGGGCGGCGGCGAGCGCCCCGGCCGCGAGCCTCTTGGAACTGCGCATTTCTTCATTCCTCCTGGAGATGACCAGGAAGAGACGCGGCCCTGCCCGCACGACGCGAGGTCGTGCGGGCAGGGCGCAACAGCTTGAGTAATCGCCGAACTTCCTACCCCGCATGACCGGGGCAAGGTTCAGAGGGTCTGCGGTCCGTATCCCTTGCGGGTACCGCACTCTCAGCGCTGTGGCGCTCCCCTGTCGGAATATGCAGATGTTTCCAGCCAGGTTACACGGGGCCCCTGACACGGCCCCGGGCGTTCTGCCCCTCGGACGGCGGCCCCGGCACGGCCCGGCACGGCCTTGCCGCGACGGCGCCGCTTCGGACTCCGGCCTGGCCGGCCCCCTCCGGACTAGCGCTCGGAGGCAGCGAGCTGACCGCAGGCCCCGTCGATCTCCTGGCCGCGGGTGTCGCGGACGGTGACGGGCACGCCGTGGGCCGCGATGGCCTCGACGAACGCCTTCTCGTCCTCGGGCCGCGAGGCCGTCCACTTGGAGCCCGGCGTCGGGTTCAGCGGGATCAGGTTGACGTGGACCCGCTTGCCCTTGAGGAGCCGGCCGAGCAGATCGCCGCGCCACGCCTGGTCGTTGATGTCCCGGATCAGGGCGTACTCGATGGAGATGCGGCGCCCCGACTTCTCGGCGTACTCCCAGGCCGCGTCGAGGACCTCGCGGACCTTCCAGCGGGTGTTGACCGGGACGAGGGTGTCGCGCAGCTCGTCGTCGGGGGCGTGCAGGCTCACCGCGAGGCGGCACTTGAATCCCTCGTCGGCGAAGCGGTGCATGGCCGGCACCAGGCCTACGGTGGAGACGGTGATGCCCCGCTGGGACAGGCCCAGGCCGTCCGGCTCGGGGTCGGTGAGGCGGCGGATCGCGCCGACGACCCGCTTGTAGTTGGCGAGCGGCTCGCCCATGCCCATGAAGACGATGTTCGACAGCCGCGCCGGGCCGCCCGGCACCTCGCCGTCGCGCAGCGCCCGCATGCCGTCGACGATCTGGTGCACGATCTCGGCGGTCGACAGGTTGCGGTCGAGGCCCGCCTGGCCGGTGGCACAGAACGGGCAGTTCATGCCGCAGCCGGCCTGCGAGGAGATGCACATCGTCACCCGGTCCGGGTAGCGCATCAGGACGGACTCGACGAGCGTCCCGTCGTGCAGCTTCCACAGCGTCTTGCGGGTGGTGTCGTCATCGCACGAGATGTGCCGCACGACGGACATCAGGTCGGGCAGCAGCTCCTCCTGGAGCCGGCCGCGCGCGGCGAGCGGGATGTCGGTCCACTCCGCCGGGTCGTGGGCGTACCGCGCGAAGTAGTGCTGCGAGAGCTGCTTGGCGCGGAACGGCTTCTCGCCGATCGCGGCGACGGCTTCCTTGCGCTCGGCGGGCGAGAGGTCGGCGAGGTGCCGCGGCGGCTTCTTGGCTCCGCGGGGGGCGACGAAAGTGAGTTCTCCGGGCTTGGGCATGGTTCCTCAAGTGTCTCAGACGTACGGAAAAGGGCTCGCCGTCCTGTGGACGAGGAGCCCTCACCGTTCAAAGCGATAAGAAAGCGCAGGTCAGCCAGTTCCGACGAACACCGCCAGCAGCAGCCACACCACCGGAGCCGTGGGCAGCAGGGAGTCGAGGCGGTCCATGATGCCGCCGTGGCCGGGCAGCAGCGTCCCCATGTCCTTGATGCCGAGGTCCCGCTTGATCATCGACTCGCCGAGGTCGCCGAGCGTGGCGCTCGCGGCGACCGCGAGACCGAGCAGCAGGCCCTGCCACCAGGTGCCGTCGTCGATCAGGAACTGCATGCACAGAGCGCCCGCCACCATCGCGAAGGACACCGCTCCGAACAGGCCCTCGCGGGTCTTTCCGGGGCTGATGCGCGGGGCCAGCTTGTGCTTGCCGAAGCGCCAGCCGATCGCGTACGCACCCGTGTCGCTGACCACGGTCAGGAGCAGGAAGGTGAGCACCCGCCACGGGCCGTCGTCCGCGGTGAGCAGCATCGCCACGAACGTGGCGAGGAACGGCACGTAGAACGCGGCGAAGACCCCCGCGGTGACGTCCCGCAGGTAGTTCTCCGGCGGCTCGGTCATCCGCCACACCAGGACCGCGAGCGAGGTGAGCGCCATCGCCACCCACGCGCCCTCGGCGCCGCCGACGTATCCGGCGACCACCATCGCCGCGCCGCCGACCGCGAGCGGCACCAGGGGCGCCTTGATCTGCTTGCGCTCCTGGAGGCGGCTGGTCAGCTCCCACAGGCCGACGACCACGGCGACGGCGACGACCCCCACGAAGACGGCCTTCACGATGAACAGCGACGCGAGGACGACCACGCCGAGGCCGACACCGACCCCTATGGCGGACCGCAGGTCACGGCCCGCCTTCTTCTTCTCCGGCTGGGCGGGCACGGGCGGCACGGGCGGAGGGCTTGCCATGGGCTCCTGCGGCGGCTCGTCGCGGAAGTCAGGGCCGCCCGGCAGAGCGGCCCCCAGGTCACGTTCGCGGTCTTCGGCGCCTGTGCCGAGGTCGGGCACGACCGGCATCGGCTGTGTCCGCGACACCGGCGGGGCGTCATACGCATCGTATGCAGGCCCCGCCGGGAACGCCCCCTGGGAAGGCCCCTCGGGGGTTCCCCAGTATTCGGGTCTCGGCGGAGCCCCCCAGGAAGAGTCGTTCATCAGACCTCGAGCAGCTCGGCTTCCTTGTGCTTGAGCAGCTCGTCGACCTGCGCCACGTACTTGGCGGTGGTGTCGTCGAGCTCCTTCTCCGCACGGCGAACCTCGTCCTCGCCGGACTCCTTGTCCTTGACGAGCTTGTCGAGGGCGTCCTTGGCCTTGCGGCGCACGGCGCGGATCGACACCTTGGAGTCCTCGGCCTTGGTGCGCGCGACCTTGATGTAGTCCTTGCGGCGCTCCTCGGTCAGCTCCGGGAAGTTCACGCGGATGATGCTGCCGTCGTTGCTGGGGTTGACACCCAGGTCCGAGTCGCGGATGGCCTGCTCGATGTTGCGCAGCGCGCTCTTGTCGAACGGGGTCACGACCGCCATGCGCGGCTCCGGCACGGAGAACGAGGCGAGCTGGTTGATCGGAGTCAGCGCGCCGTAGTAGTCCGCCACGATCTTGTTGAACATCGCCGGGTGCGCACGGCCGGTGCGGATCGCGGCGAAGTCCTCCTTGGCGACCACGACGGCCTTCTCCATCTTCTCCTCGGCCTCGAGGAGGGTTTCTTCGATCACCACTTGCTCCTGCATGTCTTGGGTGGGCCGGGAGTTCTCAGTGCGACCTGAGCCTTGGGCCCTGGATAACCAGCGTCTTTCCCTGCACGGTGTCCGACCGGCAGGGGATTGTCCATCCCCCGGTCAGGCCCGGGTGCCCTGGTCGCTCACGAGCGTGCCGATCTTCTCACCCTTGACGGCGCGCGCGATGTTGCCGGCCGTCAGGAGCTCGAAGACGAGGATCGGGAGGTTGTTGTCGCGGCACAGGGTGATCGCGGTCATGTCGGCGACCTTCAGGTCCCGGGTGATGACCTCGCCGTACTCGAGGGCGTCGAACTTCACCGCGTCGGGGTTGGTCCGGGGGTCGGAGTCGTAGACCCCGTCCACGCCGTTCTTGCCCATCAGCATGGCCTCGGCGTCGATCTCCAGAGCGCGCTGGGCGGCGGTGGTGTCGGTGGAGAAGTACGGCATGCCCATGCCGGCGCCGAAGATCACGACGCGGCCCTTCTCCAGGTGCCGCACGGCCCGCAGCGGAATGTACGGCTCGGCGACCTGGCCCATCGTGATGGCGGTCTGGACGCGCGAGTCGATTCCCTCCTTCTCCAGGAAGTCCTGGAGAGCGAGGCAGTTCATGACCGTGCCGAGCATGCCCATGTAGTCGGAGCGCGCCCGGTCCATGCCGCGCTGCTGGAGCTCGGCACCTCGGAAGAAGTTGCCTCCGCCGATGACGACGGCGATCTCCGCCCCGTCCCGGACGACTGCGGCGATCTCGCGGGCGATGTTGTGCACGACGTCGGGGTCGACACCGAGCCCCCCACCGCCGGCGAACGCCTCACCGGAAAGCTTCAGCATGAAGCGCCCGGCCACCTTGCCTTCATCGCGCTTGTGGTCGGCCGAGTGGTCGGCCTTGGCGGCGTCCGCGCCCTGATTCATGGGGATCTCCTCGTGCACATACGAAGAAGGCCATTGCCGGTGGGTACTCGTGGTCCCTAGCGGCAATGGCCTCCTCGTCAGATCTGCGGTCGTCCGTCGCGTACGCGGACGACTGCCTCAGACCCTAGCGGGGTCTAGTGTCGAACGCCGAACGGACTCAGATGCCGACCTTGATGCGCGAGAAGCGCTTCAGGGTGACACCCGCCTCCTTCAGAACCTGCTCGACGGACTTCTTGTTGTCCAGCGCGTACGGCTGGCCCAGGAGCGTGGCGTCCTTGAAGAAGCCGTTGACGCGACCCTCGACGATCTTCGGGAGCGCGGCCTCGGGCTTGCCCTCGGCGCGGGTGGTCTCCTCGGCGACGCGACGCTCGGTCTCGACGACCTCGGCCGGAACGTCCTCACGGGTGAGGTACTTCGGCGCGAAGGCGGCGATGTGCTGGGCGATGCCCTTGGCGACCTCGGCGTTCTCCTTGTCGAGCTCGACAAGGACACCGATCTGCGGCGGCAGGTCAGGCATGGTGCGGTGCATGTACGCGGCCACGTAACCACCCTGGAACTGCGCGAAGCGGTCCAGGACGATCTTCTCGCCGAGGTTGGCGTTGGCCTCGTCGACGAACGCCTGCACGGTCTTGCCGGCCTCGATCTCGGAGGCGAGCAGCGCGGCGATGTCGGCCGGGGAGGTGGCGGCGACGTGCTCGGCCAGCTGGGCGGCGACGGCCTGGAACTTGTCACCCTTGGCGACGAAGTCCGTCTCGCACTTCAGCTCGACCAGGACGCCGGAGGTCTTGTCCTCGGAGATGCGGGAGACGACGGCACCGTTCTCGGCAGAACGGCCCTCGCGCTTGGCGACGCCCTTCTGACCCTTGATGCGCAGCGCCTCGACGGCCTTGTCGACGTTGCCGTCGGCCTCGTCCAGGGCCTTCTTGCAGTCCATCATGCCGGCGCCGGTGAGCTCACGGAGCTTCTTGACGTCAGCGGCGGTGTAGTTCGCCATGAGTCTGTGTTTCTCTCTCGGAGTCTAGAAAGATCTACGAAGATCTGCGGGGCTACGGGTCGACGGCGGGGGCTTGTGGCCCCCGCCGTCAACTACCGAACCTGTGGGTCCCGGTGAAGGGTCAGGCCTGCTCGGCGTCCGCGGCCGGAGCCTCGGTGGCCTCGGCGGCAGCCGGAGCCTCGGCAGCGGCCTCGGCCGGCTTCTCGGCCTCGGCGGCCGGAGCAGCCTCGGCCGCGGGGGCCGCAGCCTCGGCGGACTCCTCGGAGTCGGCCTTCTTGTCACCCTCGAGCAGGTCGCGCTCCCACTCGGCGAGCGGCTCGCCGGCCGCCTTCTCGCCCGGCTTCGAGTCGCCCGTGGCCGCACCGGAACGGGCGATGAGGCCCTCGGCGACGGCGTCGGCGATCACGCGGGTGAGCAGGGTGACGGAACGGATCGCGTCGTCGTTGCCCGGGATCTTGTAGTCGACCTCGTCGGGGTCGCAGTTCGTGTCGAGGATCGCGACGACCGGGATGTGGAGCTTGCGCGCCTCACCGACGGCGATGTGCTCCTTCTTGGTGTCGACGATCCAGACGGCGCTGGGAACCTTCGACATCTCGCGGATACCACCGAGGGTCTTCTCCAGCTTGGCCTTCTCGCGCGAGAGGACCAGGAGCTCCTTCTTGGTGAGACCCGAGGCCGCGACGTCCTCGAAGTCGATCTGCTCAAGCTCCTTGAGGCGCTGCAGACGCTTGTAGACGGTGGAGAAGTTGGTCAGCATGCCGCCGAGCCAGCGCTGGTTGACGTAGGGCATGCCCACACGCGTCGCCTGCTCGGCGATCGCTTCCTGCGCCTGCTTCTTGGTGCCGACGAACATGATGGAGCCGCCGTGCGCGACGGTCTCCTTGACGAACTCGTAGGCGCGGTCGATGTACGACAGCGACTGGAGCAGGTCGATGATGTAGATGCCGTTGCGCTCCGTGAAGATGAAGCGCTTCATCTTCGGGTTCCAACGACGGGTCTGGTGACCGAAGTGGACGCCGCTCTCCAGCAGCTCCCGCATCGTGACGACGGCCATGGCCGTACTCCTTGAGATACTCGGTTACCGCGGCCGCCGGTCGGCTGCCGCGCCTGACGCCCCGGTGCGCCATGCCCTGGACCCTGTGCGGGTTGAGGACCGAGAGGCGCGGCCGGCGATGGTGGTGAGACCGCCGGCGGGGCGTGCGAAGTCGATCCGGTCGCCCGGATCGCCACAAGAAGTGTACGGGACCCGCACAGTGCCGGGTGACGGCGTTGTCCACAACCGACGAGTACTCCACAGCTACCGAGCAAGATCCACCCCGATCTCCCCCGCCCGGGACCCTGTTCCCCATGTACCGAGCACTCCTACTGACCCTGACCGGCCTGACCGCCGCGGCCGCCTGGCCCGTCGTCCCGCCCACGGTGATCCACCCCTGGGCCCCGCCCGCCACGCCCTACGGCCCCGGCCACCGCGGCATCGACCTCGCCGCACCCCCGGGCACCCCCGTCCGCGCGGCCGCCCCGGGACGCATCACCTTCGCGGGCCGGGTCGCAGGCCGCGGAGTCCTCACGATCACCCTGTCCGGCACAGGTCCACCACCAGGGGGAACCCCGCTGAGAACGACATACGAACCAGTACGGGCCGAAGTGAAGGAGGGCACGGAAGTCGTCGCGGGCCAAGTGGTCGCCACCACCGAAGCCCCCTCCCACTGCCCGCAGGGCTGCCTGCACTGGGGCCTGAGAAAAGGCGACACATACCTGAACCCCCTCCTGCTCCTGCACCGGACCGGCCGACCACGGCTGCTGCCGGTGACGGGGGTAGTTGAGCCGGGGTGAGGGGGTGGGGGCGGGGTGGGGGGGGGTGGGGGGGAGGGGGGTGGGGGCGGGGGGGGGGAGCCCCCCCACCCAGCTTCAGCCTCTGACGCCGGTCAGGGCCATGACCACCGCCGCGTCCGCGATCGCGGAGGGGGATTCCGTGGTGGCCGCTTCGATGCGGCGGACCGCCGCATCGACGATGCCCTGGAGGAGGACCGCGGCGAGGCGGGGCTGGGCGTGGTCCAGGTCGGCGAGGGCTTCGACGATCATGGCGATGAGGCCGCCGTGGGCGGCGCGGATCTTTTCGCGGGCCCCGGCGTCGAGTTCGCTGGCCGAGATGGCGACCACGGCCCGGTGGCGCTGGTCGCCGACGAGGCCGAGCTGGTGGCGTACGTACGCCTCGACCTTGCCCTCGGGGGTGTCGGCCCGCTGCATCGCGCCCTCGATCTCGGCGGCCCACAGCGGGAAGTCGACGGCGCACAGTTCCTCGACGACCGCGGCGCGGGAGCGGAAGTACTCGTACACGGAGGAGCGGGCGAGGCCGGTGCGTTCGGCAAGGGCGGGGAAGGTCAGCGCTTCCGTTCCGCCTTCGGACAGCAGCGATCGTGCGGCGTCCAGCAGGGCGTCGCGCTGCATGGTGCGGTGCTCGGCCACGGAGGCCGCTCGGATCCTGGGCACTGCTCCACTTTACGGCCGAGCGCCGAACGCGATCGGCAGGGACGATTCGCCAGGGCCCCTCAGCGCCCGACGTCCGCCAGTTTGGCCCTCAGCTGGAGCACCGATTTGGTGTGGATCTGACTCACCCTGCTCTCGGTGACTCCGAGGACGTTGCCGATCTCGGCGAGGGTGAGGCCCTCGTAGTAGTAGAGGGTGACCACGGTCTTCTCGCGCTCGGGCAGCGTGTTGATCGCGCGGGCGAGCAGCCGGCGCAGTTCGCGGTCCTCGGCGACCTCGACGGGGTCGTCGGCGGAGGTGTCCTCAAGGGTGTCCATGAGACTGAGCCGGTCGCCGCTCTCGCCGCCGACGTGGAGCAGTTCTTCGAGGGCCACGACGTTGGCGAGCGACAACTGGCTGAATACGGCGTGCAGTTCCTCGACGGCGATGCCCATCTCGGAGGCGACTTCCGCCTCCGACGGCGTGCGTCTGAGCTGTGCTTCGAGGGTCGCGTAGGCGCGCTCGACGGCGCGTGCCTTCTGGCGCACGGAGCGCGGGATCCAGTCGAGGGCCCGGAGCTCGTCGATCATCGCGCCGCGGATCCGGGTGATGGCGTACGTCTCGAACTTGATGGCCCGCTCGATGTCGAACTTCTCGATGGCGTCGATGAGCCCGAAGACGCCGGAGGAGACGAAGTCGGCCTGTTCGACGTTGGGCGGCAGGCCCACGCTCACGCGCCCCGCGACGTACTTGACCAGGGGCGAGTAGTGCAGGATCAACTGCTCGCGCAGCCGCTCGTCACCGCTGGCCTTGTACGACCGCCACAGCTCGTCGACGGATGAGGGTGCTGGTGGCCGCACGGTGCCGCTGCCGCGGGCAGCCGGGGGCGCTGCCGTGCGATCAGACCCGGAGGTGTGCTGGGGCATGCGTTGCCTTGAGCCGTTCTGCTGTGACGTGTGCGGGGGCTGTTTCCGGTCGGGAATCCTCGTGAGCGTAGCGTGACTGGGCGGTCGCGGTGTGCGAGGGCCGGGTGGACGGGGCCGGTCGCACCGGCTGTTCCCGGCGCACGCGCAGGTGGGGGCCGCGGTGCCGCGCGTCGGCCCCGAAAGCGCTGCCGTGCGGCCCGTGGTGGACATCGCCCCCTCACCCTGTCACCCGAATGCCCCTGGTCAAGCACCGCCTCGCCGGGCGGCGGCGGCCTGGAGTGTGCCCGGTGTCAACTTCCAGCTGTCACCGACGCGTTCGACGAAGCCGAGCGAGTGCAGTTCGTAGAGGCGGCCGAGCGCCTCGTCGGTGCTGGTTCCGGCCTCGCGGGCGAGGTCGCGGGCGGCCGCTGCACCCCGGGAGGGCAGTGCTTCCAGGACACGTGCGGCGCCCGGGGCCAGGAGGTCCCGGGGCAGTACGGGGCCCCGGCGGGCGGGGGCGAGCTCGCCCATGTTTCCGACGAGTTCGACGATTTCCGCCGCGTCGGTGACCAGGGTGGCCTCACCGCGCAAAAGTTCGTGGACGCCGGCCGAGAGCCCGCTGGTGGCGGGGCCGGGGACGCCCATCGTGAAGCGGCCGAGTTTCTGCGCGGCGCGGGCGGTGACGAGCGAGCCGCTGCGGTACTCGGCCTCGACGACGACGGTGCCGCGGGTGAGAGCGGCGATGACGCGGTTGCGCACGATGAATCTGCTGGGCGTCGGATGGTCTCCGGGTGGCAATTCGCCCACGAGGAGGCCCTGTTCGGCGATGCGTCCGATCAACTCGGCGTGTCCGCGCGGGTAGATGACGTCGACTCCGCAGGCGAGGACGGCGATGGTGGCTCCCCCGGCGGCCAGGGCTCCGCGATGCACGGCCCCGTCGATTCCGGCGGCGGCCCCGGACACGACGACCCAGCCCTTTTCGGCGAGCCCGGAGCCGAGGACCGCGCCCATGTGGGCCCCGTACGGTGTGCAGGCCCGTGCGCCGACCACGGCAACGGAGCGCAGTGCCCATATCCGCAGGTCGGAGTGGCCCCGTACCCACAGGCCGATGGGCCGGGCGTCGGCGAGGTCGTCGAGTTGGCTGGGCCATTCCTCGTCGCCGGGGATGAGGAATCGCGCGCCGGACGCGTGAGCGGTCGTCAGGTCGCGTTCGGGGTCGGCCAGGGCGGCCCGGCGGCGGTGGCCGTCGAGCCGGGCCGGGCTGGCGCCGGGCGGATCGTCCGCGGGCCCTTGGGATGCGGTGAGGCGGCGCAGCAGGTCGACGGCGCCGTAGGTCCGCAGCCAGCGGCCGCCGCGCTCGTCGCCGGGTTCGATGATGCGGGTGAGGGCGGCTCTGGCCAGGCGCTCGGCGTCTGCCGCGGTGCGGCCCGGCTGCGCGCCGGGGGCGCGATG
Organism: Streptomyces xanthochromogenes; assembly: GCF_014650455.1. Classification (GTDB taxonomy): domain Bacteria; phylum Actinomycetota; class Actinomycetes; order Streptomycetales; family Streptomycetaceae; genus Streptomyces; species Streptomyces xanthochromogenes. The sequence continues at coordinate 107,046 of NZ_BMUZ01000007.1, forward strand.
CTCCCTGCCAACGCCGGGACTGGTCGCGGGATGCTCCCGCCCAGTGCCGGTACCGGGATGCTCCCCGCCAACGCTGGTGCGGGTCGCGGGAGGCTCCCCGCCGATGCCGGTACCGGTCACGGGATGCTCTCGCTCCTGGGCGGTCCTGTCCACGGGATGGTCCCGGCCGTCCCGGGCGTCGTAGGTGCCGACCGCGTCTTCTCCCCGCCCCGCGTGGAGGCCGTACGGGGTCTCGTTCCGGCCCGCGTGGAGGCCGTACGGGGTCTCGTTCCGGCCCGCGTGGAGGCTGTGCGGGGGCTCGATCCGGCCCGCAGGGGGGTGGTCCACGGGCCGCTCGCCGCGGCCGGGATGGGTGCTCACAGGGTCACTCCTGCCGGCATGGGGGCGCCTCGGGAGATGCCGGTGCGCAGTTCCAGGGCGAGGGCCACGTGGTTCGCGTCGGGGCGGTCGTGTCCGGCAAGGTCGGCGATGGTCCAGGCGACGCGTAGGACCCGGTCGAGCCCGCGGGCGGTGAGCAGGCCGCGTTCCATGTCGCGTTCGGCGCCGGTGAGGGCGCCGGGGGCGGTGAGCCAGCGGGTGCGCAGTTCGTGGCCGGGGACTTCGCTGTTGTTGCTCCAGGGGGTGTCCTCGAGGCGGGCCGCCGTGCGTTCGCGGGCGGCGAGGACGCGGGCTGCGACGACGGCGCTGGGTTCGCCGCGGCCGCCTCCGCCGAGGAGGTCTTCGCGGCGTACGGGTTCGACTTCTACGCGGAGGTCGACGCGGTCGAGGAGGGGGCCGGAGAGCCTGGCCTGGTAGCGGCGGATCATGGAGGCGGGGCATTCGCAGCCCGCGCCGTGCAGGGTGTGGCGGCCGCAGGGGCAGGGGTTGGCGGCGAGGATCATCTGGAATCGGGCGGGGAGCCTGATGACTCCGGCGCTGCGGGCGATGACGACGTGGCCGGATTCGAGGGGCTGGCGGAGGGCGTCGAGGGCTTTGCCGGCGAATTCGGGGGCTTCGTCGAGGAAGAGGACTCCTCGGTGGGCGATGGATACCGCGCCGGGGCGCGGTAGGCCGTTGCCGCCGCCGACGAGGGACTGCATGGTGGCGGAGTGGTGGGGGGCGCAGTAGGGGGCGCGGCGGACGAGGGGTTCGCCGGGCGGGAGGATTCCGGCGACGGAGTGGACGGCGGTGACTTCGAGGGATTCCTGGCGGGTGAGGGGCGGCAGGATGCCGGGGAGCCGTTCGGCGAGCATGGTTTTGCCGGCTCCCGGGGGGCCGGACAGCAGCAGGTGGTGACCGCCTGCGGCGGCGATTTCGAGGGCGGCGCGGGCGGCGTGCTGGCCCGCGACGTCGATGAGGTCGAGGTCGGCGTCGCGTGGGCCGGCGGCGAGGCCGGTGCCCGCCCCGGCGCCGGGTACGACGAGTCCGGCCAGTATCGCGTCGGGGCGGCCCTTTTCGGCGGGTTCTTCGTCGGGGACGGGCTCGTCGGTGAGGACGGCGACGAGTTGGCGCAGGCTGCGTACGCCGAGGACGGAGATGCCGGGGACGAGGGACGCTTCGGCAGCGGTCTGTTCGGGGACGACGACTTGTTCGTAGCCGGCTTCGGCCGCGGCGAGGACGGCGGGCAGGATGCCCCGGACGGGGCGTACGCGTCCGTCGAGGCCGAGCTCGCCGATCATGACGAGGTCGGTCAGTTCGCGGGGGTCGATGCGTTCGGCCGCCCCGAGGATCGCGCAGGCGATGGCGAGGTCGAAGCCGGCGCCGCTCTTGGGGACGGACGCGGGGCTGAGGCCGACGGTGAGCTTCTTCTGGGGCCAGGCGTCGCCGGAGTTGACGACGGCGGCCCGCACGCGGTCGCGGCTTTCCGCGAGGCTCTTGTCGGGGAGGCCGACGAGGGTGAAGGCGGCGACGCCGGGTTCGAGGTCGGCCTGGACCTCGACGACGACTCCTTCGACGCCGACGAGGGCGACCGAGCAGGTGCGTGCGAATCCCATGTCAGGCCACCCCCCGCACGTGCTCGGCGTGGGGTGCGCCCTTGCGGGGCAGGACGACGCCGACGAGGTCGATGCGTACGCCGCCGGGAGGTGGTCCTCCGTGGTCGGCGAGCCAGTGGCCGGCGAGGCGTTTGAGGCGGTCGGCCTTGGCGGGGGTGACGGCGGCCATGGGGTGTTCGTAGGCGTCGGTCCTGCGGGTCTTGACCTCGCAGATGACGAGCACGGGCCCGCCGGGGGACGTGTCGTCGTGGGCGACGATGTCGATCTCACCGGTCCTGCCGCAGCGCCAGTTGCGTTGCAGGATCGTCATTCCGGCCGCTTCGAGCAGCCGTACCGCCAGGTCTTCGCCGTATTTTCCGAGCGCTCCGCGAGCGTTCATCGGGCACCACCTCCGGCACCGACTCTCACGCATCCGGCACCGGCGAGTGGATCTTGGTGGAAAACCCTCCGATTGTGGAAAACTCCGCCACCCGAAGGGGTTCCTCCGTGGTCCCCGGGCCCCGCCCGGCCTTGATCGGCCGGGCTCGGCCGCCGGTGCCGACGCCACCTCGCAGACCCGCTCGGCGCCCGGCGCCGGCGGCCCCGCGGGACCCGCTCGCCCTTGGTGCCGCGCCGCCACCTCGCAGACCCACTCGGCTGCCAACCCCGGCGGCCCCGCAGATCCGCCCCGTGCACGATCGGCCTTCGCTACCGGCGGCCCGGCATCGGCCTTCGGTACCGGCATCGCCCGGCGGCCCGGCTCAGCGCCCGGCAGCCACGCTCAGCACGCGGCGGCGCGAGGCCCGTTCGGCCTCGCCCGGCCTGCCCTGGCCTCGCCCGGCCTGCCCTGGCCTCGGCCGGCCCAGTCTCGCGCGGCCCCGCCCGGTCTCGTCCGTCCCCGATCCGCCTCAG
>NZ_BMUZ01000007.1:109941-178333 GCF_014650455.1 Streptomyces xanthochromogenes
CCCCCCCCGGTGCCGAGGTCCGCTCAGCCTCCGGGGAGTCCGAGTCAGCCTCCGGGGAGTTCGAGGTCGCTCTTGTTCAGCTCCTCGATGTTCACGTCCTTGAAGGTGAGGACCCGGACCTGCTTCACGAATCGGGCCGGCCGGTACATGTCCCACACCCAGGCGTCCGCCATCGACACCTCGAAGAACACCTCGCCCTGGACCGAGTGCACCTGCATCTCGTAGTCGTTGGTGAGGTAGAAACGCCGCTCGGTCTCGATCACGTATTTGAACAGACCGACGACGTCGCGGTACTCCCGGTAGAGCTTCAGCTCCATCTCGGTCTCGTACTTTTCGAGGTCCTCGGCGCTCATGGCATGTTCCCCTTCAGCCGTGCGTCCCCCTATTGTGCGTCAGTCCCCTGGGCCCCTAGACGATTTCCGGGGCCAGGACCACCGGCGCGTGCGGAGGACCCTCGTCGAGCAGCGTGCGCAGCAGCTCGGCGAGCCTGGTCGGGTACACCGTCTCACGCGCCGCTGACAGTTCGGCGGAGGTCCACCACCTCAGCCCCGAGGTGCTGCGTCGCTCCAGTTCCGTGAGGCCGGTCGGGGCGGCCTCGGTCTGGGTGGTGCGGGCCAGGTAGTACCACTCGTCCTGGTCCCAGCGGCGCCCGTCGAAGGGGAACGAGCAGACGCGCTGCCACAGGACGGGACCGAGTTGGACGTCTGTGATCCCGGTCTCCTCCGCGAGTTCGCGCAGGGCCGCGTCGGCGCGGGTCTCGTCGCCCTCCAGACCGCCGCCGGGGGTGAACCACCAGGTGTCGGCGGGGTCTTCGGGCTCGTAGCCGTGCATGAGCAGGATGCGGTCGTCGGGGTCGAGCAGAACGACCCGGGCGACCTTGCGCAGTTCGGGCACGGGGTTCACCTTCCGGCGGGCGCTGTGGTGCGGGCCCTGCGGCGGCGGGCGAGCCCGGCGACGGGCCCGTGGGCGGCGCCGACGACGATCAGGACCGCGCCGGCCACGATGGCGCCCAGGACCAGTTTCACGGGCCCGGGCGAGGAGATGCCGCCGGGCAGGTCCGCGAAGCCCGTGGGCCGCACCAGCATGCCGTCCATGGGCCAGGCGATGGCGTCCACGCGGGCCGTCACCGTGCTCAGCGGGACGGAGCCGTTGGCGGCGTCGTCGAGGTGGACGCGGGAGTCGAGCGAGACGAGGCGGTCGTCGCCGAGGAGGAAGACCTGGCCCGCCGGGACCTTGGCGTCAAAGGGGGTGCCGGAGGCCTTCGCGCCGTGCAGATACGGTTCGTCCAGCGGCTTGCCGTTGATGGTGAGGCGGCCGTCCGTGCCGCAGCAGGCGACGTGGTCGCCGCCGATGCCGACGACGCGCTTGAGCATGGGCACGTTGGCCCACTTGGGGTCGTTGAACACCACGACGTCACCGCGTCGTACGTCGCCGCCGGATATGCGCTGGGCCAGCACCCGGTCGCCCGCCTTCACGGTGGGCGACATGGATTGGGTGGGCACGGTGTACGGCTTGTACTGCACCGCGCCCCAGACGAAGCCGCCGAGGAAGAGGACACAGCCGACGGCCACGGCCACCCCCGACAGCACACTGCCGAGACTGCGGCCGTGGCCGTCGTGGTCCTGTCCGTTACCGCTCATCGCAGCGCTCCCTTACCGGCAGCGCCCCGGGACGCGTGTGGCATCCCGGGACCCCGGAGATCGACATTCCGGGACCGCACCCTACCCGGCGGTATGCCCGCGGGTCAGCCCTTGGCCGCCGGGGTTTCCGCCTTGACCTGCGCTTGAACGAGCTTGCGCCGACGCCACAGCACCATCGGTACCGCGCCCGCGAGGCCGACGGCGGCGGGCGCCGCGGTGCCCATCGCGCTCAGGCCCGGCTGGTCGAAGGTGTCGGGGACGCCGAGCCAGTCGATGCGGTTGAGCGGCCAGGCGATGGTGAAGGCGCGGCCGACGACCTCGTCGGTGGAGACCGTGCCGCCACCGGTCAGTTCCTGGTGGTAGCGGGAGTCGAGCGAGTTCTGGCGGTGGTCGCCCATCACCCAGATCCGGCCCTTGGGGACCTTGATCGGCCCGAACGGCATGTCGTCGCAGGCACTGTCGCCCGGGAAGATGTACGGCTCCTTCAGGGTCTTGCCGTTGACCGTGACCGGGCCGCCCTTCTTGCACTCGACGGTGTCGCCGCCGACCGCGATGACCCGCTTGATCAGGTCCTTCTCCTCGGCGGACGGCATCAGGCCGATGAAGGAGAGGAACTTCTGCGCGGCGTTCGGGTTCGGCGTGGGCTCGCCGTCGAGCCAGCCGCCCGGGTCGTGGAAGACGACGACCTCGCCGCGCTGCGGCTCGGCGCCGAACCACGGCGTGAGCTTGTCGACCAGGACCCGGTCGCCGCGCTGCAGGGTGTCCTGCATCGAGTCGGACGGGATGGAGAAGGCCTGGACGAGGAACGTCTTGATCAGCAGGGCGAGGACCAGTGCGATGCCGATGAGGAGCGGCAGTTCCTTCCAGAAGGAACGCGGCTTCTTGGGGGTGCGCCCCTCGCCCTCACCGGGTCCTTCGCCACCCGGTCCGCCGTCGCCCCGGCCGCTGTCCTGCGCCGGCACCAGGTGCTCGGCCGGGGGGTTGTTCGCCGGTTCCGCGGAGCCGTGGCCCGCGACGGGGCCCGGGGAGGAATCGGCGAGCTGCTGCTCCGGCCGCTCCTCCGGCTCTTCGCGTCCGGATCGTGCGCCGACCGCCAAATCCCCCACATCCACTCCTCACTCTGTGCCACCGCCTGGCCCGTACGAGGCTCAGGCCCACCACTCCCATAACGAGCGGGAGTTCCGCAGGGGTCGGGGGCTGGGCCGCTTGGTCCGGTCGTACCGCCGGATCCCGGGACGCCACCCTATGCGACGTACCGAGTGCAAAACCGCCGGGCGCGGCGGGCACCGAGCCGAACGTGGGCGGCACTTCGAGTCTGCGCCAGTGCGAGAAAGGCCAGGCCACGACCACTGCGCGGCCCACCACACCGCTCACCGGGACGGTGCCGTGCCGGCCGTCGTCGAGGTGGTAGCGGGAGTCCGCGGAGTTGGACCGGTGGTCGCCCATGACGAAGATCCGGCCCTGGGGAACCTTTACCTCGAATTGGATGAGCGCGGGCGGATCATCGGGGGGTGTGAAGACGTACGGCTCGTCGAGGGGACGCCCGTTGACGGTGACCCTGCCGTCCTTGTCGCAGCATTTGACGGTGTCGCCGCCGACTCCGATGACGCGCTTGATGAGGTCCTGCTCGTTGTCGGAGGGCAGCAGACCGATGAAGGTCAGGCCCTCCTTGACCTGTTTGACGACGACGGGGTCCTGCCCCGAGGACGTCTTCTTCTCGTCCTTGAGCCAGCCGCCGGGGTCCTTGAAGACGACGACGTCGCCCCGTTCGGGCTTGGAGCCGAACCAGGGAGTGAGCTTGTCGACGAGGACGCGGTCGCCGATGGTGATGGTCTGCTGCATCGAGCCGGACGGGATCACGAACGCCTGGACGAGGAAGGTCTTCAGGACCAGCGCGATGAGCAGCGCGACGGTGATGAGGAGCGGTATCTCGCGCACCGCGGAGCGGCGTCTGCGCCGCTTGACCTTGCGGGCGAGCCTGCGCCGCTCGGCGCGGCCGCTGTGGCCGCGTCGGCCGGGGGCGGGGGGCGTGGAGGTGGGCCGGGTGCCGGTGGGCAGGGGCTGGTCGTCTCCGCCGGCGGGGGCGGTGGGGCGCGAGCGCCCGCGGCTACCCATGGCCGCCGCCGGGGCCCGGTACGTCGGTGAAGGCGCCGGAGCCGCCCAGCGAGGTCCAGCGCCCGAACGGCCAGCCGATCCAGTCGGCCCGTCCGATGACCCGGTCGACCGGCACCATGCCGCCGCCGGGGTCGCCGAGGTGGTCGCGGGAGTCGCTGGAGCGGGAGCGGTGGTCGCCGAGGACCCACAGGGTGCCATCGGGCACGACGATGTCGAAGGGCACCTGGGACGGGCTGTCGCCGGGGTGCAGATAGGGCTCGTCGACGGCCGTGCCGTTCACCTGGATCCTCCCCCGCCGGTCGCAGCACACCACGTGGTCGCCTCCCACGCCGATGACGCGCTTGACGTAGTCGGTCTCGGCGGGCTCGGTCAGACCGAGGGCCGCTCCTGCTGAACGCATCGCACGGCCCACCGGGTTCCCCTCGTCGCCTTCTCGTACGAAGGAACCCCGCCCGTCGAAGACGACGACGTCACCGCGTCGGGGTGTGTCGCCGAAGCGGTAGGCGAGCTTGTCGACCAGGACCCGGTCGCCGACCTTGAGGGTGGGTTCCATCGAGCCGCTGGGGATGAGGAAGGGCTGCACCACGAAGTGGCTGAGCAGCAGCAGGAGGACGACGCAGAGTGCGAACAGTGCTCCGGCCTTGCGCCAGGGCCCTTCGAGGTGGCCGGCCAGGGTGGTGAAACGCGCGGAGCGCGACCGCTCCGCAGGCCCCGGGTCGGGGGCCGCGGAAGGGTCGCGCTCCGTGTGCTGTGCTTCGGTGTCCATCGGGGCCAGAGCTTATCCGGCCGCCGTCGGACCCGTGCGCGGGTGTGAGCCGGGGCTCAGCGGTCGCGCTTCTCCTTGATCTTCGCGGCCTTGCCGCGCAGCTCACGGAGGTAGTAGAGCTTGGCGCGACGGACGTCACCGCGGGTCACGACCTCGATCTTCTCGAAGATCGGGGAGTTCACCGGGAAGGTGCGCTCGACGCCGACGGAGAAGGAGACCTTGCGGACCGTGAAGGTCTCGGAGACACCGGCGCCCTGGCGGCGGATGACTACGCCCTTGAACTGCTGGATACGGGAGCGGTTGCCCTCGATCACGCGGACGTGGACGTTGACGGTGTCACCCGGGCGGAACGACGGGACGTCGCTGCGCAGCGTGGCGGCGTTGACGGAGTCGAGCAGGCTTGCCATGACTGACTACTTCCTCACTGATGCCACAGGTCATCAGCGGAATTCGAGATGAATGGGGTGCTGTGCGCGAAGGGCGGGCGTCGTTCCCCCTGTGGCAGGGGCGCCGGCTGAGCGTACGGCAGCGGCCTATTCTTCCACGGCCTGCGGCCTGCGCCAAAATCGGCCGCCGGGCTCGGGGGCCCAGCCGAGGATGGAGAGGGTTTCGCGGTCCTTCTTGTCGAAGGCCGTGGCCTCGCAGCGTTCGATGAGGTCGGGCCGGTGCTGGGCGGTGCGCTTGAACGCCTCGTCCCGGCGCCAGCGCGCGATCTTGCCGTGGTGGCCGCTGAGCAGGACCTCGGGGATGCCGTGGCCGCGCCACTCGGGGGGCTTGGTGTAGACGGGCCCTTCGAGGAGGTTGGCCATGGCGCCGGGCGCGAAGGAGTCGTCGCGGTGGGACTCGGCGTTGCCGAGGACGCCGGGCAGCAGCCGGGCCACCGCCTCGGTGATCACGAGGACCGCGGCCTCGCCACCGGCCAGGACGTAGTCGCCGATGGACACCTCGTACACGGGCAGCCGGGTGGCGTACTCGTCCATGACGCGGCGGTCGATGCCTTCGTAGCGGGCCGGCGTGAAGATCAGCCAGGGCCGTTCGGAGAGTTCGACGGCGAGTTCCTGGGTGAAGGGGCGGCCGCTGGGCGTGGGCACGACCAGGACCGGGCTCCCCGCGCCGGACTCGTAGCCGTTCGCGAGCGCCTCGTCCAGGCAGTCGCCCCAGGGCTCGGTCTTCATGACCATGCCGGGGCCGCCGCCGTAGGGGGTGTCGTCGACGGTGTTGTGCCGGTCGTACGTCCAGTCCCGCAGGTCGTGGACGTGGACGTCGAGCCGGCCGCGGGCCCTGGCCTTGCCGACCAGGGAGACGTTCAGCGGTTCGAGGTACTCGGGGAAGATCGTGACGACGTCGAGCCGCATCAGCCGGCGTCCCCGGTGCTCCGGGAACCCGTGCCGGGTTCTTCGGACGCGTCGGTCTCCTCGTCGCGTGCGGAGGCGATCTCGGCGCGGTCGTCGATCAGGCCGGGCGGCGGGTCGATGACCGCGCGCTGTTCCTGGAGGTCGATCTCGGTGACGATCTGCTCGACGAACGGGATCATGACCTCGCTGCCGTCGGGCCGCTCCACGATGAAGAGGTCCTGCGAGGGCAGGTGGGTGATCTCGGTGATGCGGCCGACCTCGGTGCCGTCGGCGAGGACCACGTCCAGGTCCATGAGCTGGTGGTCGTAGTACTCGTCGGGCTCTTCCGGCAGCTCGGCCGGGTCGACGTCGGCGATGAGCAGGGTGTTGCGCAGGGCCTCGGCGGCGGTGCGGTCGCGCACGCCCTCGAAGCGCAGCAGCAGCCGGCCGCTGTGCACCCGGCCGGTCTCGATGGTGAGCGGGCCCGCCGACGCCGGGTCGGTGGTGAGGACGGCGCCGGGTCCGAGCCTCAGCTCGGGCTCGTCGGTGCGCACCTCGACGGTGACCTCGCCCTTGATGCCGTGGGCGCGGCCGATCCGCGCGACTACCAACTGCACGCTTGCTTCTCCTTCGGACAACTGCGGCCTCGTGACGGCCGCGGCCTTCGTACCACTATGGCCCGGAACACGACTACGGGCCGGGGAGGGCGAGAAGCCCTCCCCGGCCCGAGCCGGCGTATCTAGGTAAAGCGACCCTACTGGTCAGCGGACCTGGTCCACGTCGACGAGGTCGACACGGATGCCACGACCGCCGATTGCACCCACGACGGTGCGCAGGGCGCGAGCGGTGCGGCCGTTGCGGCCGATCACCTTGCCGAGGTCGTCGGGGTGGACCCGGACCTCCAGCACGCGCCCCCGGCGCAGGTTGCGCGAGGCGACCTGCACGTCGTCGGGGTTGTCGACGATGCCTTTCACGAGGTGCTCGAGAGCCTCCTCGAGCATGCTCAGGCCTCGGTCGACTCGGCGGCGGCCTCGGCCTCGTCCGCCTTCTTCTCGGTCTTCTTCGCCTTCTGGGTGATGGCCTCACCCTTGGCGTCGTCGCCCTCGAGGGTCTTGGCGAAGGCCTCGAAGGAAGCGCGCTTGTCTTCCTTCGCCTCCGGCTGCAGCAGCGGCGCGGGGGCCGGGAGGCCCTTGTGCGCCTGCCAGTCGCCGGTGAGCTTCAGGATGGCGAGGACGGCCTCGGTCGGCTGGGCGCCGACGGAGAGCCAGTACTGCGCACGCTCGGCGTCGACCTCGATGCGCGAGGGGTTGTACGTCGGGTGGTACAGACCGATTTCCTCGATCGCGCGACCGTCACGGCGAGTGCGGGCGTCGGCGACGACGATGCGGTAGTGCGGCTGGCGAATCTTGCCGAGGCGCTTGAGCTTGATCTTGACTGCCACTGGAGTGGTGTCTCCTGGTCTTGACGTGGTTGGGCACATGAGATGCCACGTGGGGTTGCGGTACTCGGGTGCCCGATGGACGCGTCAGCCGGAGGCGAGAGGGTTCCTGTGCGGCTGTCGAGTACAGCTAGCCATTGTGCCACACGCCTGGAGTGCGCACGCCGGGGGTCCGTGGGGCACCCCCGGGCGGCCCGCTCCCCCGGACCTGCCGCCCCTGCCGGCGGGCGGGCCCGGGGTCAGCCGGCCGCGGCGACCACCTCGGCCCCTTCCGGGATGCGGAACGGCTTGCCGCAGCCGCCGCAGACGATCGGCGCCTGGGCGAGCACGGACGGGACGACGCGTACGTTGCGCCCGCAGTCGCAGACCGCCTTGACCCGGACGCCCCCACCGGAGGAGCCGTGCCGGGCGGCCGGTCCGCGGAAGGAGCGCTTGGTGTCGGCGGCGGTGGCGACGGTGTGCGCCTTGAGTGCGCGCTGCAGCCGTTCGATGGTGGGCCGGTAGCGGCGCCTTGCCTCGGCGTTCAGCGTGACCAGGGAGAAGCCGCTGCTGGGGTGCGGTTCCTCCGGGTGGTCGAGGCCGAGCTCCTCGGCGATCGCCAGGAACCTCCGGTTGTGATAGCGGCCGGCGCGGGAGGTGTCGCGTACACCGCGGGCGGCGGCAATGCCGTGGACTGCCTCATGGAGCAGTCGCTCGAAGGAGAGCTCGGCGCCGCAGGCGGACGACGACTCTCCGATCAGGGACTCGGGCGCGGCTAGGTCCGGCAGCTCGGAGTGGTACCGCTGAATGTCGGCCCACGCCTGTGCCAGCTCTGCGGCGAGAACAGGTGGTGTCGTGCTCACGTCGTGACAACGAGCCGCAGGGCCGCTGTGTTCCTATTCCGGGGCATCCCAAATAATTTGCTCGTACCCGTCAGTTGGCATTGATGCGTGCGGACGAGGGCGGGTGCGCTGATCTGCGGAGAAGGCTCACAGCTCGCACCAAGGTATGACGTAGTGGCGTGTACGCCCCGGCGTGTAGGTGAACTCCCCACGCCGGGACGACTGTTGTCGGCCGTTGCCGAGCGGTGCGCAAGAGGGGTTTCGGCCGACTGTCCGTGGCCTGTGCGCCACCGGTGCCGGCCGGGCCCCTTCGGCCGGGCGCGGGCGCGGCCTCAGTAGGCGCGGGCCACGATGGCGACCGTACCGGGTGCGTCGTCGGCGTCGGGCACGGACCCGTCCTCGGCGACCAGGCACCGTACGGACACGGCCTGTTCGGCGAGCTTGGCCTCGCCCTCGGGGCCGAGGTCGGCCCACGGGATGCGCGCCCAGCCGCCGGCGACGGCGGCCTCGGCCGCCTCGGCGAGGGTGGCGACGTCGCTCGTGCGGGACTCGCGGCGCTCGCGGGACTGCTTCAGGAGCAGCGCCTGGTCCTCTTCGAGGAGGGCGGGCAGCAGTCCGGCGAGGGCGTCGAGGGAGACGGGCTCCTTGCCGCCGGGGATGCGGCGGGCCAGCATCGCGGTGCCCGCCTCCAGGTCGCGCGGGCCGATCTCGACGCGTACGGGGACGCCCTTGAGCTCCCAGTCGACGGCGCGGCGGCCGAAGGGGGTGTCGATCCGGTCGTCGACCTGGACGCGCAGGCCTGCGGCCTTGAGCCGGTCGCCGACCTCGCGGGCCTTGGCGACGGCCTCGTCGCCCTTGATCGCCACGACGACGACCTGGACGGCGGCGAGCCGCGGCGGCACCCGCAGTCCGCTGTCGTCGCCGTGCGACATGATCAGGCCGCCGACCATGCGGGTGGAGACGCCCCAGGAGGTCTGCCAGACCAGTTCCTGCTTGCCTTCCTTGGACAGGTACTGGGTGTTGAAGGCCTTGGCGAAGTTGGTGCCCAGTTCGTGGCTGGTACCCATCTGCAGGGCCTTGCCGTCGCCCATCATCCCTTCCAGGGTGAGGGTGTTGATGGCTCCGGCGAAGCGCTCCTTGGCGGTCTTGCGGCCGAGGACGACGTCGATGCCGAGGACATTGATCATGAAGTCGGCGTAGACGTCCCGGTGGATGCGCGCGGCGTAGTCGCGGGCGTCCTCGTAGGTGGCGTGGGCGGTGTGCCCTTCCTGCCACAGGAATTCGCTCGTACGGAGGAAGACGCGCGGGCGCATCTCCCAACGGACCACGTTCGCCCACTGGTTGATGAGCAGGGGCAGGTCGCGGTAGCTCTGGACCCACTTCGAGAAGTAGTCGTTGATGATCGTCTCGGAGGTGGGCCGGACCACGACGGGCTCGTCGAGCTCCTTGCCGCCACCGTGCGTGACCACCGCGAGCTCGGGCGCGAAGCCCTCGACGTGCTCAGCCTCGCGAGTCAGGTAAGACTGGGGGATGAAGAGCGGGAAGTAGGCGTTCTGGGCGCCTGCGTCCTTGATGCGTGCGTCCATCTCCTGCTGCATCCGCTCCCAGAGGCCGTAGCCGTACGGTCGGATCACCATGGTGCCGCGCACCGGGCCGTTGTCCGCGAGCTCGGCCTTGTTGATCAGATCCTGGTACCAGCGCGGAAAGTCTTCCGCCCGGGGCGTGAGAACGGGTGCCTTTGCCATGGCGCGAATGGTACGGCTCCGGGGTCGCGGAGCGTGAATCGCGTTCCGGACGCGGGCCGGAGTGCGGTTGATGGCTCCGCCCTCTGGACGCGGGCCGGGATGCGGAGTTCCCTGGCATACGGGGGAAGTGCGTACGGACATTCACGGGGGGCTGTCAATCAGGGCACAGCTGACCTCTCGGCGGATTGGGGCGCTTTCCATGACACCAACGCTCGTCCGGCATCACTCCCGCACGGCCACCGCCCCCTCGGCGGGCACGACCGGGCGCGCGCGGGACTGGGCGGAGATCCAGGAACGGATGCTCTTCCCCCTGTTCGAGGCGGCCTACGAACGGCTCGATGTGGGCCCGCCCACCCGGCTGCTCGGGCTCGGCTGCGGCTCGGGCCTCGCGCTGCTGATCGCCGCGTCCCGTGGCGCTGCGGTGACCGGCGTGGACGGTCCGGACCGGGCCGCGCGCCTGGCCCTCGCCCGCGAACGGCTGGCTCCGGATTCCGGGCGCCCGGGCGCCGCGGGAAGGGGCCCGGTCCGGCTGGTCACGGGCGGACCCGCCGACGCGGCGGAGCCGGATCTGCCCCCGTTCAACGTGATCACCGCTTTTGAGCCCATCGGCTGTGCGGCGGGCGATACGGAAGACCTGGTGCCCGCCTTGCGGGCGGCCGTGGGGCTCGCGGAGCACGGCAGCCCCGTGGTGCTCGCCGGCTGGGGACCGCCGGAGCGGTGTGCCACCTCGGCGGTGCTGCGGGTGGCGACCCGTCTGACGACCCGCGTGAGCGACGCCCCGCGCTGGCGGCCGAGCCTGCGCGACGACCTGGAGGACGTGGCGGCGCGCGCCGGGCTCAGGCCGGACGGTTCGGGCCGGGTGGCGTGCCCCTTCGGCTATGCGGATCTGGACAGTGCGATACGGGGTCTGATGTCGACCGGCGCCTTCGACGCGGCGGCCCGCGCCACCGATCAGGCGCAGGTGGAGAAGGAGATCGTCGAGGCGCTGCACGGTCATGTGCGCCGCGACGGCACGGTGTGGATGCCGAACGTCTTCCGCTATCTGATCGCCCGCACGCCGTGAGCCACCCGTAACCGCCTTGTCCTGCACGGGAGTTGGGGCTGCCTCGGGCTGCGTCCCGGCTACGTCCCCGCCTTCGACAGGCGGGGGATGCCGGCGGCGCGGTAGGCCGCCTCCTCCTCCAGGGTCTCGTTGGCGAGGAGGGCCTCCGCGAGGGCGTCCAGCTTGTCGCGGTTGTCGCGCAGGAGCCGGCACGCCTTGTCGTAGCACTCGTCGACGATGCGGCGCATTTCGACGGCGATGGCGTCCAGGGTGCCGGGCGCCGCCGAGAGCCCGTACGCCTGCTGGGCGTCGCCCGGCAGCGCGGACAGCGGGCCGATCTTCTCGCTCATGCCCCAGCGGCCGACCATGCCGCGGACGATGTTGGTGACCTGTTCCAGGTCGTTCTCGGCACCGGTGGTGATCACGTCGAAGACGATGTGTTCGGCCGCCATGCCGCCGAGCGCACCGATGACGCGGCCGCGCAGGTATTCCTCGGTGTAGGCGTACTTGTCGGCGTCCGGGGTCGACAGGGTGACGCCGAGCGCGCGGCCGCGCGGCACGATGGTGACCTTGCGGACCGGGTCGGCGCCGGGCTGGAGCATGCCGAGCAGTGCGTGGCCGCTCTCGTGGTAGGCGGTGCGCCGGCGCTCCTCGTACGGCATCACCAGGGGCCGCTCGGCGCCGAGTTGGACCTTTTCGAGGGCGTCGGAGAGGTCGGACTGGGTGACCTCGCGCTGCTGGCGCTTGACGGCGAGCAGGGCCGCCTCGTTGGCGAGGTTGGCGAGATCGGCGCCGGTCATGCCCGGTGTGGTGCGGGCGACCTGCTCCAGGTCGACGTTGTCCGCCATCGGGATCTCACGGGTGTGGATCTTCAGGATGGCCTCGCGGCCGCCCCGGTCGGGCGGGCTGACGTGGACGATGCGGTCGAAGCGGCCGGGGCGGGTGAGCGCCGGGTCGAGGACGTCGGCCCGGTTGGTGGCGGCGAGCACGATGACGCCTTCGGAGCCGGTGAAGCCGTCCATCTCGGTGAGGATCTGGTTCAGGGTCTGTTCGCGCTCGTCGTGGCCGCCCATGCCGGAGCCGGAGCCGCGGGCCCGGCCGATGGTGTCGATCTCGTCGATGAAGACGATCGCGGGGGCGACCTTGCGGGCCTCGGCGAACAGTTCGCGTACCCGGGAGGCGCCGACGCCCACGATCATCTCGATGAACTCGGAGGCCGACGCCGAGAAGAACGGCACCCCGGCCTCCCCCGCGACGGCCCGCGCGAGCAGCGTCTTGCCGGTGCCGGGCGGGCCCGCGAGGAGGACGCCGCCGGGCATGCGGGCGCCCATCTCGTGGTAGGCGCCCGGGTTCTTGAGGAAGTCGACGACGTCGTTGAGCTCGCCCTCGACCTCGTCGATGCCGGCCACGTCCTTGAAGGTGGTGCGCTTGTCGTCGGCCATCTCGACCGGTTTGGGCGGCGTCTTGCGGCCGAGCATCCCGCCGGCGCCGCCGCCGAGCCCCGCGCTCATGCGCCGGGCGATGAACAGCCACAGGACGACGAGCAGCAGCATCGGGGCGAGCGAGATCAGCAGGTTGGCGAGGAAGCTGCGGTGTTCGACGACGGGCTCGGCGGTGACGGTGACGTTCTGCTTGGTCAGCTGGGCCCACAGGTCGTCGTCGGCGAAGGTGGGGCGCTGGGTGGTGAACTTCGTGTAGTCGCCGCTGCCCTCGCCGGAGGGGACGGGTGCCTTGTTCTTGAGCTGGCCCTGGATGGCGTCGCCCTTGGCGTAGATCTTGGAGACGTTGCCGGCCGTGACCTGCTTGCTGAACTCGGTGTACGAGACGGTCGGCTCGTCGCCGTCGTTGAAGAACGACAGGATCAGATTGGTGATCAGGTAGACGATCAGGGCGGTGAGGATCAGCCGCCCCCAGCCGCCGGGCATCTTCTTCTTCGGCGCGGGCGGCGGGGGCGCCCCTTCCGAGCGCCACGGCTGGTCGGGGCGTTCGCGCGGGGGTACGGATGTGGGCACGTGCTCTCCTCATGGCCGGTACGCGCCATTATTGGAGACCCGTACAAATAAGGCATTCCGGGCGGGTCCTGACGAGGTGCCGGAATGCGTGTGGGGCGCCTCCCCGGTCGATCGGGAGGCGCCCCACACGTACGGTCGCGGGCGGTCAGCCCATGAACTTCTTGAACTCGTCGGGCAGCTCGAAGTTCTTCTGCTCCTCGGCGGACGGCAGGCCGAGCGCGCCGCCCTGCGCCTTGCGCTCGGCGGCCGCGGCCTCCTCGGCCTTGCGCTTCATCGGGTTGCCGCTCTTGCGCTTGCCCTTGCCCTGCTTGACCTGCTTCTTCTGCCGACCGGGGCCGCCGCCCATGCCCGGCATCCCCGGCATGCCCGGCATGCCGCCGCCCTGGGCCATCCGGGACATCATCTTGCGGGCGTCGAAGAACCGCTCGACGAGGTTCTTCACCGCGCTGACCTCGACGCCGGAGCCCTTGGCGATACGGGCGCGGCGCGAGCCGTTGATGATCGTCGGGTCGTGGCGCTCGCCGGGGGTCATCGACTTGATGATGGCCGCGGTGCGGTCCACGTCACGCTCGTCGATGTTGTTGATCTGGTCCTTGATCTGCCCCATGCCGGGCAGCATGCCGAGCAGCTTGGAGATGGAGCCCATCTTGCGGACCTGCTCCATCTGGGCCAGGAAGTCGTCGAGCGTGAAGTCCTTGCCCTTGCTGGACGCCAGCTTGGAGGCCATCTTCTCGGCCTCGGCCTGGCTGAACGTCTTCTCCGCCTGCTCGATCAGGGTGAGCAGGTCACCCATGTCGAGGATGCGGGACGCCATCCGGTCCGGGTGGAAGGCGTCGAAGTCCTCCAGCTTCTCGCCGTTGGAGGCGAACATGATCTGCTTGCCCGTGACGTGGGCGATGGAGAGCGCCGCGCCGCCGCGGGCGTCGCCGTCGAGCTTGGAGAGCACCACGCCGTCGAAGCCGACGCCGTCGCGGAAGGCCTCGGCCGTGTTGACCGCGTCCTGGCCGATCATCGCGTCGACGACGAAGAGGACCTCGTCGGGGCTGACGGCGTCGCGGATGTCCGCGGCCTGCTGCATCAGCTCCTGGTCGATGCCGAGACGTCCGGCGGTGTCGACCACGACCACGTCGTACTGCTTGGACCGGGCGTACTCGATGGAGTCCTGCGCGACCTTGACCGGGTCGCCGACGCCGTTGCCCGGCTCCGGCGCGTAGACCGCGACACCGGCGCGCTCGGCGACGACGCTCAGCTGGTTGACGGCGTTGGGGCGCTGGAGGTCACAGGCGACCAGGAGCGGGGAGTGGCCCTGACCCTTCAGCCACTTGCCGAGCTTTCCGGCGAGGGTGGTCTTACCGGCACCCTGGAGACCCGCGAGCATGATCACGGTCGGCGCGGTCTTGGCGAACCGCAGGCGCCGGGTCTCGCCGCCGAGGATGCCGATGAGCTCCTCGTTGACGATCTTGATGACCTGCTGGGCGGGGTTGAGGGCCTGGGAGACCTCGATGCCGGACGCGCGCTCCTTGACCTGCTTGATGAAGGCGCGGACTACGGGCAGCGCGACGTCGGCCTCGAGCAGAGCGATGCGGATCTCGCGCGCCGTGGCGTCGATGTCCGCCTCGCTCAAGCGTCCTTTGCCCCGGAGGTTCTTGAACGTCGCACTCAGGCGGTCGGAAAGGGTATCGAACACGGTGGTCGCGGGTCCTCGGCTCGTGGGGCGGTCGGGTGAACGACCCCCAGGGTATCCCGGCGGGTGGGGGTACGAGGGGGTGCCTGCACAGCCCTTCCCCCGCCGGACGTGCTCACGCGGGCCCGGGCACCTCTCCCAGGGCCGACTCCAACTGCCCCGTCAGCCGCGCCGCCTCCCCCGGGTCGAGGGCCGCGCCCCGCGCGTCCGTCACGTAGAAGGCGTCCACGGCGTTGGAGCCGAGCGTCGAGACGTGCGCGGAGCGCACCCGTACGCCCGCGCTCTCCAGGGCGTGGCCGATGCGGTGCAGGAGGCCGGGGACGTCCTGGGCGCGGACCTCGATGACGGTGGCGTGCCGGGAGGCCGAGGGCGCCACCGTCACCCGGGCCGGCGGGGCCTGGGCGCCGCGGCGGCGCGGGTAGGCGGCCTCGCGCTCGGCGAGGCGGGCCTCGATGTCGAGGGAGCCTTCGAGGGCCCGCACCAGGTCGGCCCGCAGCCGTGCGGCCTGCGGCAGCGAGCCGTAGGCCGCGGCCACCCGCCAGTCCAGGAGCAGCACCGAGCCGCCGACCGGGTCCGGGAGTTCGACCGCGCGCAGATCGGCGGCACGGACGGTGAGGCGGTGCAGGGCGAGCACCCCGGCCGTCACGGGCAGTACGCCGGGCTGGTCGGGGACGGCGACGAGGAGTTCCACGCCCAGGGGTTCGTGTTCGTCCGATCCGTCGGTACGGGCCCGCAGCGCGAGGACCGGGCCGCCCGTGCGGTGGGCCTCCACGGCGAGGCGTTCCTGTTCGGCGGTGACCGCCGCGGGTTCGGGGTCGACGGGCTTGCCCGCGAGAACCGCCGAGGCCCGTTTCACCAGGTCGGCGACGAGGGAGCCGCGCCAGGAGGACCAGGCGGCCGGCCCGGTGGCCAGCGCGTCGGCCTCGGTGAGGGCGTGCAGCAGTTCCAGGGTGCCCGTCGAGCCGACCGCGTCGGCGACCGAGCGCACGGTGACCGGGTCGTCGAGGTCGCGCCGGGTGGCGGTCTCGATGAGCAGGAGGTGATGGCGTACGAGGGTGGCGATGACGGCCACGTCGGCGGTGTCGAAGCCGATCCGGGTGGCGACGTCGCGGGCGATGGTCTCGCCGGCCACCGCGTGGTCGCCGGGCCAGCCCTTGCCGATGTCGTGCAGCAGGGCGGCGACCAGGAGCAGGTCGGGGCGGTGCACCCGGCGGGTGAGGTGGGAGGCGCGGACCGCGGTCTCGACGAGGTGGCGGTCCACGGTCCAGGTGTGCACGGCGTTGCGCTGAGGCCGGCAGCGCACCCGTTCCCAGTCGGGGAGCAGCGCGGTGATCAGCCCTTCCGCTTCGAGGGCCTCCCACACGGGGACGGTGGACTCGCCCGCGCCGAGCAGCGAGACGAGCCGGTCGCGGGCTTCGGCGGGCCAGGGCGTGGGGAGCGGTTTGGCGGTGCTCGCGAGGTGGCGCACGGCGTGCAGCGAGATGGGCAGGCCCGCCTCTGCGGCCGCCGCGGCGGCGCGCAGCACGAGGACGGGGTCCTTCTCGGGGCGGGCGGCGAGCGCGAGCCCGACCTCGCCGTCCTGCTCGACGACGCCTTCGGCGAGCGGGGTGCGTTCGGGGCCGCCGGGGCGGCCGCCGAACAGCTGGCGTAGTCGCGGCCGGGCGGAACGGGCGCGCAGCACCCGGCCGACCTCACGCCAGGTGACGTCACCGGCGTAGGAGATGACACGGGCCGACTCCGACACCTGACGAAGCATCACATCGGCGTCCAGGAGCCCCAGTTCGGCCGCCACCGCGTCCTGTTCCTGGAGGGCCAGGCGGTCGGTGGCGCGGCCGGTGCACAGATGGAGCGCGTCGCGGACGTCGAGCAGGCGGCGCCTGGCCTCGGCGAGGCCCTCCCGGGGGGCGTCGGCGACCCAGGACGCGGCGACCGCGCGCAGGGCGGTCGCGTCCCGCAGACCGCCCCTGGCCTCCTTCAGGTCGCCTTCGAGGAGGTACTGCAACTCCCCCTGGCGCTGGGCCCGTTCACGGCTCAGCTCGTCCAGCTCGGGCAGGCGCTTCGGCGCGGTGTTGCGCCAGTCGGCGAGGACGGTGGTGCGCAGCGCGGTGGTGAGGGCGAGGTCTCCCGCCACATGGCGGGCGTCCAGGAGGCCGAGCTGCGCCTTGAGGTCCTCGCCCGCGGTCTTGCGGGCCTGGGCAGGGGTGCGCACCGAGTGGTCGAGGGCGAGGCCGAGGTCCCACACCGGGTACCAGATCCGGTCGGCGAGCAGGGCGAGGGCGCCGGCGTCGGCCCGCCCGTCGTGCAGGAGCAGCAGGTCGAGGTCGCTGCGCGGGGAGAGTTCGCCGCGCCCGTAGCCGCCGACCGCGACCAAGGAGGCGCCGCCCACCCCCGACCCTTCCGCGGCGCCGGCGAACAGGGTGGCCAGCCAGCCGTCGGTCAGCTCGGACAGGGCCGCGCGGCGCGGCGGCCCGGACCGCCCCTTCTCGGTGAGAAGGCGCAGCCGGGCCGCCGCGTAACCGCCGGGCTCCGAGTCGCCGTCGTTGGCTCCGGTACTCACTTCAACGCTCGTCACCCAGCAGCTCCTTGCCCGTGCCTACAGTGCGTCAGGTCCGCGTTCGCCGGTCCGTACCCGGACCGCCGTCTCGACGGGCACGCTCCACACCTTGCCGTCGCCGATCTTTCCGGTGCGGGCGGCCTTGACCACGACGTCGATGAGTTCCTCGGCGTCCTCGTCCTCGACCAGGACCTCGATGCGGATCTTGGGGACGAGGTCGACGGTGTACTCGGCGCCGCGGTAGACCTCGGTGTGGCCGCGCTGGCGGCCGTAGCCGCTGGCCTCGGTGACGGTCAGGCCCTGGACGCCGAAGGCCTGGAGGGCTTCCTTGATCTCGTCGAGCCGGTGCGGCTTGACGACCGCGGTGATGAGCTTCATGCGTCCACCTTCTTGTTCGCTGCCACGTCGCCCGGGGCCGGCACGGCCTTGCGGGGCACGGTGCCGCCGCCCGCGCCGCTGAAGTCGTACGCCGTCTCGGCGTGCTCGACCTGGTCGATGCCGGAGACCTCGTCGTCCTCCGGTACCCGCATCCCGATCGTCTTGTCGAGGGCGAAGGCGAGGACCGCGGAGACCACGAGCGAGTAGCCGAGGACCGCGCCGACCCCGATGGCCTGCTTGCCGAGCTGGTCCAGGCCGCCGCCGTAGAAGAGGCCCTTGGCGGTGGACTGTACGCCGCCGGTGGCGAAGAGCCCGATGAGCAGCGAGCCGGTGATGCCGCCGACCATGTGGACACCGACGACGTCGAGCGAGTCGTCGAATCCGAAGCGGTACTTGAGGCCGACGGCCATGGCGCACAGGACGCCCGCGATGGCGCCGACCGCGATCGCGCCCAGCGGGCTGACGCAGCCGCCGGCGGGGGTGATCGCGACGAGGCCGGCGACCGCGCCGGAGGCGGCGCCCAGGGTGGTGAAGGAGCCGTGGCGCAGCTTCTCGTACAGCAGCCAGGCGAGCATGGCGGCGGCCGTGGCGACCTGGGTGTTGACGAACATCACGGCGCCCACGCCGTCATCGTTGCCGAGCCAGGAGCCGGCGTTGAAGCCGAACCAGCCGAACCACAGCAGAGCCGCGCCGAGCATGACGAGCGGCAGGCTGTGCGGCCGCATCGGGTCCTTCTTGAAGCCGACGCGCTTGCCGATGACGAGGATCACGCCGAGAGCGGCCGCACCCGCGTTGATGTGCACGGCGGTGCCGCCGGCGAAGTCGATGACGCCCTTCTTGAAGAGCCAGCCGTCCGAGGCCCACACCCAGTGCGCGACGGGGAAGTAGACGACGGTGACCCACAGGGCGGTGAACAGCGACCAGGCGGTGAACTTGACACGGTCGGCGAGCGCCCCGCTTATGAGCGCGGGCGTGATGACCGCGAACATCAGCTGGAAGACGGCGAAGACGTAGATCGGGATGGTGTATCCGGGCCAGAGCTGGACCAGGCCGATGCCGCTGAGCCCGAAGTAGTCCTTGGACCAGCCGATGAAGCCGTTGCTCTCGCCGAAGGTCAGGCTGAACCCGTAGAGCACCCACAGGATCGTGACGATGCCGAGGCTGATGAAGCTCATCATCAGCATGTTGAGGGTGCTCTTGACGCGGACCATGCCTCCGTAGAAGAAGGCGAGTCCGGGGGTCATGATCATTACCAGCGCTGAGCAGATCAGCATGAATCCGGTGTTGGCGCTGGACAGCTGCGGAGCGTCAGCTGCGAGCGTGATGCCTGGAGGCATCGGCGTCTCCTCGTCGTCGGTACGGCCCGTGCGGGGGCGTTACTCGGGCGGGAACTGGCTGGGGGCCGGTTATGCGCCATGAGGTTGTCCCAGCGCGGTTTCCGTCGATGCCGCTCGATGTTTCACCGCAGTGACGAAGGAGGCGTGCGTGTTACGCGCCCGTGAACTGCCGGATCGGCAGGGGTGCGCCCCCCGGCGCCGGGGGGCGTCCGCACCTGGCGGACCGGCCGCGACACCACCCGTTTGACCTGGCGTGGGGGAGCCGAGTCGGGCTGAACGGGGTGGGTGTCGCGGCCGGGGTCTTGTATGCCGTCGCGGGGCCGGGCGACGGCGGGTGGCTCAGACGGCCTCGGCCGTCTCGGGCAGCTCCCGGGTGAGCAGGTCGGTCATCCGCACCACCTCGGCGACGTCCGAGAAGTCGCGCGCGGCGGTGTCGACGGTCTTGCGGAGCCGGGTGTTGACCCGCTCGGAGCGGACCCGCTTGGCGACCCGGAGCGCCTGCTCGGCAAGGACGGTCGACTGCTCGGGCTCCCGCTTGAGCAGGTGCACGGTGGCCATCCCGATGAGGTTCAGGGCGTAGCTGCGCTGGTGCTCCTCGTCCTTGCCGAACAGGGCGACGGCCTGTTCCATCACGGGCTCGGCGAGCGAGGCGTAGGTGGGGCTGCGGCCTGCCACGTAGGCGAGGTCGCGGAAGGAGTGGGCGTTCTCCCCGTTGAGCTCCGCCTCGGAGAAGAAGCGGATCCAGTCCGGCTCCGGCTCGCCGTCGAGCCCGGCGTCACCGAAGGTGTCCTCGGCCATCCGGGCGGCGCGCTTGGTCTTGCTGGGCTGGCCCATGTTGGCGTAGGCGCGGGCCTCCATCGCATACAGCATCGCCTGGGTGCGGGCGGTCGCGCAGTCGCGGCTGCCGTACTGGGCGAGGTGGATGAGTTCGAGGGCGTCGTCGGGGCGCCCGAGATGGATCATCTGGCGGCTCATGGAGGACAGGATGTAGGAGCCGAGGGGCTTGTCGCCCGCCTCCTTGGAGGCGTGCAGGGCCAGCACGAAGTACTTCTGGGCGGTGGGCTGGAGGCCGACGTCGTAGCTCATCCAGCCGGCCAGCTCGGCGAGTTCGGCCGCGCATTTGAACAGCCGCTTGGAGGTGGCGGCGGGCTGGGGTTCCTGGAGCAGGTCGGTGACCTCGTGGAGCTGGCCCACCACCGCCTTGCGGCGCAGGCCGCCGCCGCACTGGGCGTCCCACTGGCGGAACATCGCGGTGGTGGATTCGAGCAGTTCCAGTTCGGGCCGGGAGAGCCGGGAGGGGCGCCGCGCGCTGGCCGCGGTCTCCGGGGGCCCGGGGTCGCTGGTGAGCGAGGGCACGAGCCAGCGCTGCATGGGCTCGATGAGGGAGGGGCCCGCGGCCAGCATCAGGGAGGTGCCGAGGAAGCCGCGCCGGGCGAGCATGAGGTCGCTGCGCGAGAACTCGCTCAGCAGCGACACCGTCTGGGGTCCGGCCCAGGGCAGGTCGACTCCGGACACCGAGGGCGACTGGTGGGCCTGGCGCAGGCCGAGGTCCTCGATCGCGACGATGCTCCCGAAGCGCTCCGAGAACAGCTCCGAGAGAATCCGGGGAATGGGCTCGCGCGGCATCTCGCCGTCGAGCCAGCGCCGCACTCTGGAGGTGTCGGTACTGATGTGGTGGGCGCCCATCTGGCGCGCCCGCCGGTTCACCTGGCGCGCCAGCTCGCCCTTCGACCAGCCGCTCCGTACGAACCACGAACCCAGCTGTTCGTTGGGGCGCTTTCCGGCGCTCGTACCGCTAGCCCCACTGCCGCCCACTGGAACGCCCCCAATCTGCTGAAGCCTCACGTGCGTCGGTTGTGCATCGATTGCGCGAACCCCTATCAGAATGCCGCTAGTTGGGCCCCCTGTCCCGCGGTTGCACCCGCCCGGACCGGAAACCTCCTTGCCTCCGGCATACCCGCGGGTGCGCATACCCCCCAGGTCCGTGTACCGACGGTAATCCTACGATCACCCGTCCGGCCATGGCGATTCCAGAAACGCCACCATTCGCCACCCCTTCGAATGAACTCCCCTGCCGCCAGGCGCGATTCACTTGACACAGGGCGATCAGCGTCGGGTGGAGCGGAGTGAGCCGGGGCGCACGAAGCACCCCGCACCACCCCTTTCACGACCGTGTCCACCCTGGCGGAGACGGAAAGTGACGGGAAAACTCCGGATCGTCACGACTACGCCATGAGCGTCGTAACCACCGACGCGGCAGACCCGTTGGAGGGGGCATGGGCTTCACGATCGGCGGCAGCCGGGGCATCAGGGAGACCCGGTCCGGCTCCTGGCGCCGCGGCCGCTCCACACGCACGACCCGCACCAGTGAGGTCACCGCCGTGGCCGAGTACACCGGCCTGTGGGGGTGGTCCGTCGCGCCGGGCGCCCGGGCCCTGAACGGCGAGTGCTCGTGCGGCAGTTCGTCCTGCACGGAGCCGGGCGCGCACCCCCTCGCCTTCACGCCCGAGGTACCGGCGGGCGCGACCCTCGACGATGTCACCGAGGCCTGGTCGCAGTGCCCGGGGGCTTCGGTGCTGCTGCCGGTCGGGCGCACGTTCGACGTCCTGGACGTGGCGGCGCCGGCCGGCCGGCGGGCGCTGGTGCGCCTGGAGCGGATGGGCCTTCCACTGGGCCCCGTGTCCTCGACGCCCACCGGGCGCACCCACTTCTACGTCGCCCCGGGCGCCTGTGCCGAACTCCCCCGGCTGCTCTACCGGATGGGCTGGGACGACGCGGTCCTCGACCTGCGCTGCCCACCGCGCGGCAGCTACGTGCCGGCGCCGCCGTCCGGCGACGTGAACTGGCTGCGCCCGCCCTCCCTGGACACCGCGACCCGGCCCCCGCAGGCCCGCCTCCTGCTCGGCACGCTGGCGTACATCTGCCACCGCTCGGCGGCGTAGTCCACGGACGCGCGAACGCCCCGCCGCATCTGTTGCTTGCGGCGGGGCGTCGGCGTGCCGGTGTGTCAGGGGTGGGGCTCAGTCGCCGATCAGCGCGTCGACGAACGCCTCCGGCTCGAACGGAGCCAGGTCGTCCGCGCCCTCGCCGAGCCCGACGAGCTTGACGGGGACGCCCAGTTCGCGCTGGACGGCGATGACGATGCCGCCCTTGGCGGTGCCGTCGAGCTTGGTCAGGACGATGCCGGTGATGTCGACGACCTCGGCGAACACCCGGGCCTGGACCAGGCCGTTCTGTCCGGTCGTGGCGTCGAGCACGAGCAGCACCTCGTCGAGCGGGCCGTGCTTCTCCACGACGCGCTTGACCTTGCCGAGCTCGTCCATGAGGCCGGTCTTGGTGTGCAGGCGGCCCGCGGTGTCGATGAGCACGACGTCCGCGCCCTCGGCGATGCCCTCCTTGACGGCGTCGAACGCGATCGAGGCGGGGTCGCCGCCCTCGGGGCCGCGCACGGTGCGGGCGCCGACGCGCTCGCCCCAGGTCTGGAGCTGGTCGGCGGCGGCGGCCCGGAAGGTGTCGGCCGCGCCGAGCACGACGGACTTGCCGTCGGCGACCAGGACGCGGGCGAGCTTGCCGGTGGTGGTGGTCTTGCCGGTGCCGTTCACGCCGACGACCATGACGACGCCGGGGACGGTCTCGCCGCCCTCGGTCTTGACCTCGCGGTCGAAGTCCGTGCCGAGCAGCGCGAGGAGCTCCTCGCGCAGCAGCGTGCGCAGGTCCTGCGGGGTGCGGGTGCCGAGCACCTTGACGCGCTCGCGGAGCCGGTCGACCAGCTCCTGGGTGGGCGCGACGCCGACGTCGGCGGTCAGCAGGGTGTCCTCGATCTCCTCCCAGGTGTCCTCGTCGAGGTGTTCGCGGGAGAGCAGGGTGAGCAGACCCTTGCCGAGCGAGTTCTGCGAGCGGGCGAGGCGGGCCCGCAGCCGGACGAGCCGGCCGGCGGTCGGCTCGGGCACATCGAGCGCCGGCGCCTCGGGGGCAACGGGCTCCTCGATGACGACCGGGGTGGCGGGGGCCTCGGGAAGGCCGACCTCCTCGATGGTGCGGCGCGGTTCCTCCGCCGTCTCCGCGGCGTCCTCACCGACCTGAGGCTCGGCGGGCGGGGCTGTGATGGTCGGCGTGCTCGGCGGCGCGGTGGGCGGCAGCTGCTTCTTCTTGCGGCTGCTGACCACGAGCCCGCTGATCGCGCCGACCGCGACCAGGGCGATGACTACAGCAAGGATGACGAATTCCATAACGCTCCCAGTATCGGGTACGAGTCCGCGAGGGCCCAGTTTGTACCTTCCTCCGAGAACGGAAGGGAATTATGGGGCAGGTGTCAGATTAAAGTACGATAGAGGTAGCTGCATCAACGCGCGTAGAGTCCCCTTCGACTACCCCCACCGGCTCAGCGTCGAGCCGAGCGAGAGGCACGGAACTCCACCCCCATGAACGACACCGGCTCCCCCGACGAAGCGCAGAGCGCCCTGGAAACACGTGGCTTGGAGCCCGTGCCGGACGCGGAGCGCACCGCCAGAACCCGCGAGCTCTTCCCCACCTGGGTCGCCGCGAACATCAGCGTGCTGCTGCTCACGATGGGCGCCAGCCTCGTCGTCGCGTACAAGCTCAACTTCTGGCAGGCGATCGTGGTCGCCGTGTGCGCGCCCATTCTCTCGTACGGCCTGGTCGGGCTCATCGGGATCGCGGGCAAGCGCGGCGGCGCCCCCGGCATGGCGCTGTCGCGCGCGGTGTTCGGCCAGCGCGGCAATCTGCTGCCCGGTTCGCTGATCTGGGTGGCGCGCTGGGGCTGGGAGACCATCAACGCGGTGACCGGCGCCTACGCGGTGCTGACCGTCCTGGACATCCTCTTCGGGATCAAGAGCAACACGTTCCTGATCATCGTGACGCTCGCCGTCTTCGTGGTCATCACGTTCGCCATCTCGGGCCTCGGCATCCACGTCGTCCAGAAGTGCAACAAGTACGCGACCTTCCTGTTCGGCGCGTTCTCGGTCCTGGTGCTCGTGTACCTCGTGATGAACACCGACTGGTCCGCCGTCCTCCACCAGCCGGCCGGCAAGACCTCGCTGATGGTCGCGGGCATCGGCATGATCGCCGCGGGCGGTGTCAGCTGGATCCCGTCCGCCCCCGACTTCGCCCGCTACCTGCCGCGCACCGCCTCCTCCAGGGCGATCGTCGGCAACTCGATCGGCGGCGCCGGCATCGTGGTGCTTCCCATGGTCCTGATGGGCGCGGTCATGGCCGTCTCCACGCCGGACCTCGCCTCGGCCGCCGACCCGGTGTCCTTCCTCGGCGAGATCCTGCCGATGTGGATCGCGGTGCCCTACCTGCTGATCGCGCTCGTCGGCATGCTGCTCATCAACTCGATGTCGATGTACTCGGCGGGCTTCACCGCGCAGACCCTCGGCTTCAAGATCCCGCGCCACTGGGCGGTCTCCGTCAACGCGGTCATCTCGCTGGTCTTCGGCGGCATCCTGATGCTGGTCGCCACCAGCTTCATGGGCTCCTTCATCGCCTTCCTCTCGCTGCTCGCCGTCGCGTTCTCGGCCTGGGTCGGCGTGTTCGGCGCGGACATGCTGCGCCGCCCGGAGTACGACGCGAAGGCGCTGCTCGACACGACGCGCACCAGCGCCTACTGGTACAAGGGCGGCTTCTCCCCCGCCGCGGTCATCGCCTGGGCGGTGGGCCTGCTCGGCGGCCTCATGTTCACCAAGTCCGACTGGTTCACGGGGCCGCTGTCCTCGAACAACCCGGTCGGCGAGTACGGCCTCGGCTGGGTCGCCACCATCGTGATCTCCGGCCTGCTGTACGTCGTGCTGCCCAAGCCGCCGGTGGTCGACGCCGAGGCTCCCGACACCTCCGACGCCGCCAAGTCCGCCGAGACTCTGGCTGTCTGACGCCTCGTCAGCTACCGTCCCCCTTCGCCCGGGGTTCCCCTGGAACCCGCCCGGTGGAGGGGGACTTTTCCATGCCGTTCACGGTCGTACGCATGAACCTGGTGGACCCGGACGCCACCGCCCAGTCGCTGTCCGCCCGCTACCGGGCGGCCCTGGAGATGGCGGCGTTCGCCGACGACCGGGGCGTCGACACCGTCCAGACCGAGGAGCACCACGGCACGGACAACAACTGGCTGCCCTCCCCCTTCGCCTTCGCGGGCGCGGTCTTCGGCGCCACCCGCCGCATCGCGGTCACGGTCTCGGCGATCATCGGGCCGCTGTACGACCCGCTGCGGCTCGCCGAGGACATCGCGGTGCTCGACCTGGTGAGCGGCGGCCGTCTGGTGACGGTCTCCGGGATCGGCTACCGGCCCGCCGAGTACGAGCAGCAGGGCGTCGAGTGGGGCCGGCGCGGCAAGCTCCAGGACGAGCTCCTGGAGACGCTCCTGAAGGCCTGGAGCGGCGAGGAGTTCACCTTCCGGGGACGTCAAGTGCGGGTCACACCGCGCCCGTTCACCGAGCCGCATCCGATGCTCCTGGTCGGCGGCTCCTCCAGGGCGGCCGCGAACCGGGCCGCCCGGCTCGGCCTGCCGTTCTTCCCGAGCGCGCATCTGCCGGAGCTTGAGGCGTACTACAACGACAAACGCGCCGAGTACGGCACCGAGGGCTTCTGCATGATGCCGGCGGCGACGACGCCCCTGCTGCACATCAGCGAGGACCCGGACCGGACCTGGGCCGAGTACGGCGAGCACTTCCTGCACGAGGCGCGGATGTACGCGTCCTGGCAGTCCAAGGACATCCGCTCGGCGGTGAAGTCCGCGGCGACGACGGTGGCGGAGCTGCGCGCGGAGGGCGTCTATCGCGTGCTGACCCCCGAACAGTGCGCATCACTGGCGGCCGACAGCCTGGTCCTGCACCCCCTGTGCGGCGGCATGCCCATCGACGAGGCCTGGAACAGCCTCCACCTGTTCTGCGACCGGGTGCTTCCGGCGCTCTAGGCCGGCTCCGCCTCTTCCGCCCGGCGCGGCGAGAGGGCCATGAGCACGAGGACCACGGTCCGTACGATCAGGCCGCCGAGCAGGGCCGTTCCGAAGCCGTCGACCTCGAAGCCGTCCAGCTTGCCGCCGACCCATCCGGCGAGCAGCCACAAGAGCGTGTCCTGCACGACGCCGACGGCCCCGAGGAGCAGGAGCATGACGGGCGGGGCGCTGCGGATGTCCGTCGGGTAGCACCGGATCGCCTGGTTGACGACGAGGAACAGCAGGCCCGTGAGCACGAAGCCCAGAACGGGCGAGGCGCCTTCGCGCAGCGATATGCCCGGGAGCAGCACGGCCGCGCCGACCCCGATGAAGTTGAAGACGGCGACGGGGTTGGTTCTCTTTTCCATGATCAAAAGGCTGGCACGGATGACCCGGAATCAGGAATTCAGCAGCAAACCGCCCCGGCTCGACGGGCGGGCCGGGGCGGTTGGGTGAGAGGAGAGAGGGGCAGCGGGGATTAGCCCATCTCCTCCAACGCCTTGCCCTTGGTCTCCTTGACGTACCGGAGCACGAAGGGGATCGAGAGCGCGGCGAAGATCGCGTAGATGACGTACGTGCCCGACAGGTTCCAGTCCGACAGGCTCGGGAAGCTCGCGGTGATGGCCCAGTTGGCGATCCACTGGGCGGCCGCGGCCACGCCGAGGGCCGCGGCGCGGATCCGGTTCGGGAACATCTCGCCGAGGAAGACCCAGACCACCACGCCCCACGACAGGGCGAAGAAGAGCACGAAGACGTGGGCGGCGATCAGGGCCACGACGCCCTCGGTGTTGGGGAGCTTGCCGTCGACGAGGTGGGCGGAGAACGCCCAGGCCTCGACCGCGAGGGCGATCGCCATGCCGATGGAGCCGACGAGCGCGAGCGGCTTGCGGCCGACCCGGTCGACCAGGACCATCGCGATCACGGTGCCGATGATGTTGATGATCGACGTGGTGAACGAGTAGAAGAACGAGCTCGACGGGTCGATGCCGACGGACTGCCACAGCGTCGAGGAGTAGTAGAACGCGACGTTGATGCCGACGAGCTGCTGGAAGACCGAGAGGCCGATGCCGACCCAGACGATGGGCAGGAAGCCCATCCTGGAGCCGAGCAGGTCCTTGAAGCTCGACTTGTGCTCGGAGCGCATCGCGTGCTCGATCTCGGCGACGCGGGCGTCCAGGTCGACGTCCTTGCCCTCGACGTCGGCCAGCACCTTCTTGGCGTCGGCGTCACGGCCGACCGAGATGAGGAAGCGCGGCGACTCGGGGATGGCGAAGGAGAGCAGCCCGTACAGGACGGCCGGGACGACCATCACGCCGAGCATGACCTGCCAGGCCTCGATGCCCATGAGCTTGCCGCGCTGGTCGCCGTGGGCGGCGTTGAGGATGCCCCAGTTGACGAGCTGGGAGATCGCGATGCCGATGACGATGGCGGCCTGCTGGAAGGAGCCGAGACGGCCGCGGTAGGCGGGCGGGGCGACCTCGGCGATGTAGGCCGGGCCGATGACCGAGGCCATGCCGATCGCGAAGCCGCCGATGATCCGCCAGAAGGCGAGGTCCCAGAGCGCGAACGGCAGCGCCGAACCGACGGCACTGATGGTGAAGAGGGCCGCCGCGATCTGCATGCAGCGGATGCGGCCGATGCGGTCGGCGATCCGGCCCGCGGTGGCGGCACCGATCGCACAGCCGATCAGGGCGATGGCGATGACCTGGGCGAGCGTCCCGGAGCCGATGGAGTACCGGTCGCGGATCGCCTCTACGGCGCCGTTGATCACGGAACTGTCGTAGCCGAAGAGGAAGCCGCCCATCGCGGCCGCCGCCGTGATGAAGATGACATGGCCGAGGTGGTCCGGGGCGGTGTGGCCGCCTCCGGACGCCTGCGACTGCGCGGTACTGGTCACATGTACTCCTGGGGCCGCCCGGCAACGTCGCCGGGGGTGAGGGGACTCCTCCAAGTGGGGCACAACTTCCGGTCACCCACCACTTGAACGTAAAGACAACGTTGCAGAGACTATGCCTTCAAGTTTCGAAGTCAATACCTGTTCGGTTGTGAATTTTCGGGGACGACTTGCCGCAGGTTGTTCAAGACTTGAACACGCGAAGCCCGGCCGTGCAGCCGCGAGTCGGGCCGGGCACTCCGGCCGCCCCGCCCGGCTCAGCGCAGCCGCTGGCTGATCACCTTGGAGACGCCGTCGCCCTGCATCGAGACGCCGTACAGCGCGTCGGCGACCTCCATCGTCCGCTTCTGGTGCGTGATCACGATCAGCTGGGAGGACTCCTGGAGCTCCTGCATGATCCGGATCAGCCGCTGGAGGTTGGTGTCGTCGAGGGCGGCCTCGACCTCGTCCATCACATAGAACGGGCTGGGCCTGGCCTTGAAGATGGAGACGAGCAGGGCCACCGCGGTCAGGGACCGCTCGCCGCCCGAGAGCAGCGACAGGCGCTTGACCTTCTTGCCCGGCGGACGCGCCTCCACGTCGACCCCGGTCGCCAGCATGTTGCCCGGGTCGGTCAGGATCAGCCGGCCCTCGCCGCCCGGGAAGAGCCGTGAGAAGACGCCCTCGAACTCCCTGGCCGTGTCCCGGTAGGCCTCCGTGAAGACCTGCTCGACGCGCTCGTCCACCTCCTTCACGACTTGAAGGAGGTCGGCCCGGGTCTTCTTGAGGTCCTCCAACTGCTCGGAAAGGAACTTGTGGCGCTCCTCCAGGGCCGCGAACTCCTCCAGGGCGAGTGGATTGACCTTTCCGAGCTGCTGGTACGCCCGTTCGGCTGCCTTGAGCCGCTTCTCCTGCTCGGCCCGCGCGTACGGGACGGGCTGGTTGCGCGGGTGCATGGGGTCATCGGGCAGCTCCTCTCCCTCGGCGGGCGGGGAGGGAGCCACCGGCTGGTCGGGCCCGTACTCGGCCACGAGCCCGGCCGGCTCGACCCCCAGCTCCTCCAGCGCCTTGGTCTCCAGCTGCTCGATCCGCAGCCGCTTCTCAGCTCCTAGTACCTCGCCGCGGTGAACTGAATCAGTGAGTTTGTCGAGTTCCGCCTTCAGGTCCCGGCCCGCTCCGCGGGCGGCGGCAAGCTCCTGCTCCCGCTCCCCCTTCGCGGCCTCCGCGCCGGCCCGCTCCCGGTCGGCCCGCACGAGGGAGACCTCGACGTGGGCGAGCAGGGTCCGCGCGCCCGAGGCGACGGCCTCGGCGACGGCCGCCTCGTGGCGCAGCCGGGCGCGCCGCTGCTCGGCCCTGGCCCGCGCCTCGCGCTCGGCCCGGGCCCCGCGGTCGAGCGCCTCGGCCCGCCCGGCGAGCGCCTTGACGCGTTCCTCGTGGGTACGGGCCTGGAGGCGGGCCTCCATCTCGGTCTGGCGGGCGTTGGCGCCGTCCGCCGCGAGCCGGTCGCGCACCGAGGTGTCGGGCTCCTCCTCGACCGGCATCTCCTCGGCGACCAAGAGCCGCTCGGCCAGCTCCTCGGCCTCCTCGGTCGCCCGCTCCAGCGCCTCCTGGGCGCGGGCGGCGGCCGCCGCGGTCCGCTCGGCCTCGTCGGCCGCGCCGCGGGCCTGCCCGGCGAGCCGTCCGAGCTGCTGCGCCACGGAGGAGCGCGCCTTCTCGGCGGCCCGCCTCCGCTCCCCCAACTCCTCCACCTCTACGGCCAGTTGACCGCGGCGCTCCTCCGCGGCCCGCTGGGCCCCGGCCAGCTCCTCGCAGCGCACGGCCAGGTCGGCGAGCTCGGCGGCGGCCTCGTCGACGGCGGCCTGGACCTCCAGGAGGCTGGGGGCTCCGGCCGAGCCGCCGTGCGCGAAGTGGGCCCCGAGCACATCGCCGTCGGCGGTGACGGCGGTCAGCGCGGGCCGCGCGTAGACCAGGTCCTCGGCGTCCTCCAGGGTGGCGACCACCACGACCCCGCGCAGCAACTGCCGTACCGCGGGCATCAGTTCGGCGGGTCCGCGCACCAGGTCGGCGGCGCGGGGCGGGCCCTCGCCGGGCGTCGGCCGCGCGTCCTCGGGGGCGCCGCTCAGGAGCAGGGCCGCGCGCCCGGCGTCCTGTTTGCGCAGCAGCCGGATGGCCTCGGCTGCCGCCGAGGGCCCGCTGACCGCGATGGCGTCGGCGGCGACCCCGAGGGCCGCGGCGAGCGGCACCTCGTAGCCGGGTGCCACGGTGAGCAGTTCGGCGGCGGGCCCGAGCAGTCCGCTCAGCGCGTCGCGGGCGCCGAGCAGCGCGCCCGTGCCGTCCTTGCGGCGCAGGCCGAGCGCGAGGGCGTCGTGCCGGGCGGCGACGGCGGCGCGTTTACGCTCGGCGGCGGTGGCCTCCTCGCGGGCTGCGCCGAGCGCCGCCTCGGCCGCGGCCAGCTCCCGCCTGGCGGCGTCATGGGCGTCGGCGAACCCGGTGTCGTCGGCTTCGAGGCCGTCCACCTCGGCCTTGAGCCGCTCGTACTCCTCCTGGGCGAGCTCGGCCCGCTCCCCCGCCTCGTCGCGTGCGGCGGCAAGCCGGTCGATCTCCGCCTGGGCGGAACCCGCCCGGCCGCGCGCCGCGTTCACCTGGCCGTGCAGCCGTGCGAGGCCCTCGCGCCGGTCCGCGATGGAGCGGGCCACGTCCTTCAGGCGGCGCTCCTCGGCGGCGAGTTCGCGCTCCAGATCGGCGCGGTGGGCGGCGGTGTCCTCCAGGGCGTGCTCGGCCGCTTCGAGCGCGGCCTCCAGCTCGGCCTCCTGTTCGCGGATGCGGGCGGCCTCGCGTTCCATGTCCTCCGGGTCGCGGCCGCGCCGCTCCTCGGGGGGCTGGGCGCTCGCGCTCTTGACCCGGGCGTCGGCCAGCGAGATCGTGCCGCGCACCCGCTCGGCCAGCTGGGACAGCTCGTACCAGGTCTGCTGGGCGCGCTGGAGTCGAGGCGTCAACTGGCGGACCTGGTCCTCCAGTTGGGCTTCGCGGGCCAGGGCCGCCTTCAGGTCGGCGGCGGCGCTCTCCTTGCGTCGAAGCAGCTCGGCCTCGTCGGCGATCTCGGCGCTGAGCGCTTCCCGCATGCGGACGAGGTCGTCGGCGAGCAGCCGCAGGCGGGCGTCGCGCAGGTCGGCCTGGATGACGGCGGCGCGGCGGGCCACGGCGGCCTGCCGGCCGAGCGGCTTGAGCTGGCGGCGCAGCTCGTCGGTGAGGTCCTGGACGCGGGCCAGGTTGGCCTTCATCGCGTCCAGCTTGCGCAGCGCCTTCTCCTTGCGCTTGCGGTGCTTCAGCACACCGGCCGCCTCCTCGATGAAGGCGCGCCGGCCCATCGGGTCGGCGTGCAGCACGGAGTCGAGCTGGCCCTGCCCGACGATGACGTGCATCTCGCGCCCGATGCCGGAGTCGGAGAGCAGTTCCTGGATGTCGAGGAGGCGGCAGGTGTCGCCGTTGATCTGGTATTCGCTGCCGCCGTTGCGGAACATGATCCGCGTGATGGTGACTTCGGCGTATTCGATGGGCAGCGCGCCGTCGGAATTGTCGATGGTGAGGGAGACCTCGGCCCGGCCGAGCGGCGGCCGGCCGGTCGTCCCGGCGAAGATGACGTCCTCCATCTTTCCGCCGCGCAACGACTTGGCGCCCTGCTCGCCCATGACCCAGCTCAGCGCGTCCACGACATTGGACTTGCCTGATCCGTTGGGGCCCACCACACAGGTGATGCCCGGCTCGAACTTCAGCGTGGTCGCGGAGGCGAAGGATTTGAATCCGCGCAGGGTGAGGGCCTTGAGGTGCACGCCGCCGGACTCTACCTTTCGCTCCCGGTTTCGCCCAGGAAGGTGCAGGGCAGATCAGAGCGTGAAGGGAAAGGCCGATCGCCCCCGGTTCGCACCGGAGGAAAGAAAGAAGGGACGCCGAAGCGTCCCTTGCAATACATTGCAGGTCTTGCGGATCTCTCGATCTCGACGAGAGAACGGAAGCCTCTCCCACCCGTGGATCAGGTGAGGGCGGGCTCCGCCTGGGGGACGTCGATGTCGATGCCTTCGAGCAGCGAATCTCCGCGGTGCGAAGCGGCGGCAGCGGCGAGCACGTCGTTCTCGGACTGAATCCGGTTGAGCTCGGACTCTAGGTCCTGGACGCGCTGCTGGAGCCGTCGCATCTCGGCGAGGAGTCGCGGATCGGAACCGCCGACGTAACCGAGAAGCGCCTTTGCCATGATGGATGGTCCTCCACACTGAGTGACCGACCGAAGCGGTGTGGGTCGTGAGGGAATCGCACCCGCGGTGCTTGGACTTGACTGCGGTTCTTCATGCCAAACAGCTAAGGTGCGCGGGGCTTCCAGAGTCTCACCAAAAAGTTTGACGGTCAACACGATCACGCCCCGTATCCATGGGCAATCCGGGGGCACGCGGCCGCGAACCGTGCGGCGCTGCCTCTCCTCGGAGCCCCGGGGGCGTGGAGATCATCCTTACTGCCGCAGCTTTCCACGCCGGGCGCGAGATGGCAACAGGCAGATCGTTCGAGGTCAGCGCGTGGTTGCGAGCCGGACGCGGCGCGTCACCGCGGCCGGCTCGCCCGCGGCGGGGCACCCGGCTCAGCGGATCGCGAAGCCGTCGTAGCCGCCGCGTGCTGTGTCCCAGATCTCGGTCACTCCGTCGACCCGGCCCGGTGTGTCGTCGGAGCGAAGCCACTCCAGCAAACGGTGGCAATTCTCACGTGGCCCCTCGGCGACGACCTGGACGCGTCCGTCGTCCAGATTGAGGGCGAAACCACGGAGGCCGCCGATCTCCAGAGCATTTGCCCTGGTGAACCAGCGGAAGCCGACTTGCTGTACTCGCCCGCGCACCCAGGCCGTGAGTCGAACATCTCCGTGCGCATCTTCGTTCATACGTGCACGCTAACCGGCCAATTGCTCACGCGGCACTTCGCCCCCATGCGCCATGGCGTACAGTCGCGACGCAATCAGCCTCACCCGTATGGGTTAGTGGCCATTTGATCATTTCGGGCCGACCGCGGCCCGCGCGGCAATGCGTCAGCCATTGCCCCGGCATTGAGGAAGGCACCGCAGATGGGACGCCATCGTCGCTCCGCCGCCGACCCCGCACCCGCCGAACCCGCGGCGGGCCCGGACGGCCGGCCCCGGGGTGGGTCGCGCCGGAGGAAGCGGGCCGCCGCGCCCGTACGCACCGGGCTGCTCGGCGTCTCCGCGGCGGTCGCCGTGGGCGCCGTGGCCGTTGCCTCGGGCCTACTGCCCGGCGGCGGTACGTACAAGGTGAGCGGCGACACGATGACCGGCCCCCGGGTGCAGGCGAGCCGCACCCCCGACGTGCGGCCGCAGGGCAGCGTGTCGGAGAAGCCGACCGGCACGGCGCCCGCCCCCGCCGGGTCGAGCAGCGCCGCATCGCCGACGCCGTCGGCCGCGCCCTCCTCCCCCAGCGCCTCGGCCACACCGTCGGCGCCCGCCTCCGCCACGCCCTCGGCGCCACCCGCCCCGCGGAAGAAGTCCGAGGCCCCGGCCCCCGCGCCGTCCGGGCCCGCGGCTCCCCCGAGCGCTCCGCCCAGCGCCGCGCCCTCGCAGCAGGTGCAGTTGCCGAGCGCCGAGGTGTCGGCCGCCGCGACCGTGATGTCGCTCGTCAACCAGCAGCGGGCGCAGGCGGGTTGCAGCCCCGTGGCCGCGGACCCGGCGCTGGGTACGCTCGCCACCGCCTTCAGCGACGACATGGCGGCCCGCGGCTTCTTCGACCACACCGACCCGGACGGCCACACCCCGTGGGACCGGGCCGCGAAGGCCGGCGTGCAGGGCCTCGGCGGCGAGAACATCGCCCGCGGCCAGGCCGACGCCAAGGCCGTGATGGACGCCTGGATGAACAGCCCGGGCCACCGCGCGAACATCCTCAACTGCGAGTACAAGTCCCTGGGCGTCGGTGTGCACTTCGGCCCCGGAGGCCCGTGGTGGACCCAGGACTTCGGCTTTTGATCATTCGGCCGGGCGCACCGCGCATACGGGCAATTGATCAATTCCATCGCTCACGCGTCACCACGGTCGCGTAATTCGACCGTACGCGCATGAAGTCCCCGCGGGACAACGAAAGGGCCCCCTCCGTCACGAACGGAGGGGGCCCTTCGTGCGGTGCGGAATACGCGCCCCGCGGCTCGGTGTCCCGTCAGGCGCCGACGGCCGCCCGGCCCGAGACGAAGACGCGGGCCGTCTCGGCGATACGGCGGCCCAGGTGCTCGGCGGTCGCGATGTCGGCCTTGTGGACGGCCTCGGGACCCTCGTCGTTGTTGGTCTGGGCGGCGGCCCCGGCGAAGAAGCCGAGCCGGTTGAGGTCGTGCTCGGAGCCCGTCGAGACGTTCCAGCCGGGCTTCAGGCCGAGGTTGACCCAGTGCATGCCGTGCTGCGCGGCGAGGGTCTGGAAGAACTGCAGGGTGTGGCCCTTGTCGCCGCTCTTGGAGCCGGAGTTGGTGAAGCCCGCGGCCAGCTTGTCCTGCCAGGCGTCGGTGAACCAGCGCTTCGAGCTGGCCTCGGCGAACTGGTGGAAGGCCCCGGAGGCGGTGCCCATGTAGGTGGGCGAGCCGAAGACGATGGCGTCCGAGCCGTCGAGCAGCTCCCACTCGGCGTCGGTGATGGTGTCGATCCTGATGAAGTGCACGGTGGCCCCGGCCTCGGCGGCCGCGGTCCGGACGGCTTCGGCGAGGACCGCGGTGTGGCCGTGGCCGGAGTGGTAGGCGATCGAGACGACAGGAGTGGTCACGGCGGTTATCCCCTCAAGGGCATGCGACAGGGCATGGAACAAAGGCGTGGAACGGCAGGCGGCGCGACGGCCGGAGCCGGTGCAGCGGCGGTGACCGTCGCGGCGCTGCACTCAGGTAAGCACTAACTTTTGGTTAGCGCAACCTGGGCGTGCGCGCTGTCGGGGCGTATGGTGAGGGTATGGATGAGACTTCTCCCCGGTCCGCCCGCAAGGGCGGGACCGCCGTCGAGGGCGACCCGGACGCGGACCTCGCGTTCGACGTGTTCGCCAAGACCTGTCCGTCGCGGCGCACGCTGGAGGACGTCACGGGGCGCTGGGGCAGCCTGACACTGGGCGCGCTGCACGAGGGCAGCCTGCGCTTCAACGAGCTGCGGCGCCGGGTCGACGGCGTCAGCGAGAAGATGCTCTCCCAGACGCTGCACGCGCTGGAGCGCGACGGGCTCGTCCACCGGGAGGCCCAGCCGACGAACCCGCCGCGGGTGGACTACGAACTGACCCCGCTGGGGCGCGAGGTGGCCGAGCGGCTCCTCGCGCTCATCCACTTCGTGGAGGACCGGATGCCGTCGGTGCTGGACGCGCAGCAGAGCTACGACGTGGCGCGCGGGACCCGCTGACACTTCGGGCAGAAGTAGCTGGACCGGTTCATCCAGGCGCGCCTGCGCATGGGCGTTCCGCAGCGCCGGCACGGCTCGCCCTCGCGGCCGTACGCGTCGAGCGAGCGGTCGAAGTAGCCGGATTCGCCGTTCACGTTGACGTAGAGGCTGTCGAAGCTGGTGCCGCCGACGGCGAGCGCCGCGTTCATCACGTCCCGTGCGTGGCCCAGGAGTTCGGCCGCCTTGGGACGGTTCAGGGTCGCCGTCGGGCGGTCGTAGTGCAGTTTGGCGCGCCAGAGCGCCTCGTCGGCGTAGATGTTGCCGACGCCGCTGATGAGCGATTGATCGAGCAGTGCCCGTTTGACCGTGGTGCGCTTGAGCCGCAGCGCCACGAAGAAGGCCTCGTCGTCGAACTCGGGGTCCAGCGGATCCCGGGCGATGTGCGCGATGACGTCCGGGAGGCCGTCCGTGCTGTTGGCGGCGGTGTCGTGCAGTGAGAGCCCGCCGAAGGTGCGCTGGTCGACGAAGCGCAGCTCGGTGCCCGCGTCGTCCTGGAACCGCACCCGGATGCGCAGGTGTTTCTCGTCCGGGGCGTCCACGGGCTGCACCAGGAGCTGCCCGCTCATCCCGAGGTGCCCGAGCACGGAGGCATCGGTGTCGGCGAGCGGCAGCCACAGGTACTTGCCGCGCCGACGCGCGACTCCGATCCGGTGGCCCTTGAGCCGGTCCGCGAAGTCGTCGCCGCCCGCGAGGTGACGGCGTACCGCGCGGGGATGCAGCACCTCGACGTCCGCCACGGTGCGCCCGGCCACCCAGCGCTCAAGACCGCGCCGGACCACTTCGACTTCAGGCAGCTCGGGCATGGCCGCAGATTACCCCCGTGGCGCCGGTCGAGTCGCGGCGGGCCCGTACAGAACGAAACCCCCGCCCGGCGCCGGGGCGCTGGACGGGGGTTCGCGAGGAAGCGACGGTCAGGCCGCCGAGCCACCGGCGGCGGGGGTCGGCGACCCGCCATCGGCAGGGGCGGCGACGGAGGCCTCGGCCGCCGTCTTGGCCCGCTCGTCGGCGGCGGCCTGAATGGCCCGCCATGCCGACTCCGCGGCCTGCTGCTCCGCTTCCTTCTTGCTGCGGCCGGTGCCGGTGCCGTACGAGACACCACCGACGCGGGCGGCAGCAGTGAAGGTCTTCTCGTGGTCGGGACCGGTTTCGGAGACCAGGTACTCGGGGACGCCGAGCCCTTCGGCCGCCGTCAGCTCCTGGAGACTGGTCTTCCAGTCCAGGCCGGCTCCGAGGTTCGAGGACTTCTCGATCAGGGGGTCGAACAGCTTGTGGACGAGCGCGGACGCCGCCTCAAGACCCTGGTCGAGGTAGACAGCGCCGATCACCGCTTCAAGGGTGTCGGCGAGGATGGAAGCCTTGTCCCGGCCGCCCGTGCCCTCTTCACCCCGGCCGAGCCGGATGAAGGAGCCGAGTTCGAGCCCACGGCCCACCTCCGCGAGCGCACGAGAATTGACCACCGCGGCCCGGAGCTTGGCCAGTTGGCCTTCCGGAAGGTCGGGGTGGGTGCGGTACAGCGTGTCGGTGACGACCAGACCGAGCACCGAGTCCCCGAGGAACTCGAGCCGCTCATTGGTCGGCAGACCGCCGTTCTCGTACGCGTACGAACGGTGGGTGAGCGCACGCACCAGAAGGGCGGACTCGAGCTGATACCCGAGCCGCCCTTCCAGAAGCGTGTGGGACGAGGCCGTGTTGTTGTCCGCCTTTTTGGCGTTGGACTCAGACATCGGGCCTCTCACCAGCCGCTCAGACCTCGAGGACCTGGCGCTTGTTGTACGTGCCGCAGCTCGGGCACGCGATGTGCTGGAGCTTCGGCTCATGGCAGCGCTCGCACGCAACCAGGGTGGGGACCGCAGCCTTCCACTGCGACCGGCGGTGGCGCGTGTTGCTGCGCGACATCTTCCGCTTCGGAACAGCCACGGCTACTTCTCCTGCTTCTCGGCGGCATCCTGCACGTCAGACGCAGTGCCGCTCATGTTGTCCTTCTCGCCGTCCTGGATGGTCCCGGCGAGTCCCTGCAATGCCGCCCAACGAATGTCGACGGCGTCATGGTGGTGGTCCGGGTCGTCCGCCAGGCGCGCTCCGCATTCGGAACACAGACCCGG
Organism: Streptomyces xanthochromogenes; assembly: GCF_014650455.1. Taxonomy (GTDB): domain Bacteria; phylum Actinomycetota; class Actinomycetes; order Streptomycetales; family Streptomycetaceae; genus Streptomyces; species Streptomyces xanthochromogenes. The sequence goes on from NZ_BMUZ01000007.1 coordinate 147,170, forward strand.
GCAGTCCTCCCGGCACACCGGCTGCATCGGCAGTGCGAGCACTACCGCATCACGCAGCAAGGGCTCGAGGTCGAACAGGCCGTCCTCGAGCGGAATCATGTCCTCGTCGTCCTCGGCATCGTCGTCCGCGGCTGCCTTGCGGCGGCCCCGGTCGTCGGTGTCGGGGTACGAGAACATTTCCTGGAAGTCCACTTCAACATCCTGCTGAAGCGGCTCCAGACACCTTACGCACTCACCCTCGGCCGATGCACGGGCGGTGCCTGTGACAAGCACCCCTTCCATGACCGACTCCAGGCGGAGCTCGATGTCCACGGGCCTGCCCTCGGGCACGTGGATCACCTCGGGAATCCCGAGTTCCTTCGGGGCCTCCACGGTGCGGGTCAGACGCTGGAGCGCACCGGGACGCCGTCCCAGCTCGTGTGTGTCGAACACGAGGGGATTGCGGTGGTCGAGGCGCGTGCTCAGGGTTCTTCCCGCTTTCAGGGTCGTGGAGTGGCTGCCACCGGCTTCGCGGAGCGAATCGGGCAGCTTGGATCGCGGACGTACGCGCGACCGAAGAACCAGGATACTGGACCGGCCGCGATAGACCCAATCCGGTCCGGTTCCCCCCGTTCGGGCCGTCCGCGGACCGCTAGGAGCGGTTCTGTCCGTGCCCCTGTTCGTAGGCACGCAGCTGGTCCAGGTCGATCATGCTGGTGTCGAAGAGGCTGGTCTCGTCGAGCGCCGCCTGCTGCGGCTGGTGCTGCGGCTGCGGTGGCATCCCGTACTGCCCGGCGTCCGGAGCCGTGTACTGCTGCCCGCCCTGGTCGTAGCCGTACGGATCCTGCTGGGCGTACCCGTACTGCGCGTACTGGTCCTGCTGCTGGGCCTGGGGCTGATAGGCGTACGGGTCCTGCTGCGGCTGCTGGTAGCCGTACGGGTCGTAGGCCGGGGGCTGCTGCTGGGCCGGGATGTGCGCCTCGGCGGCCGCGTGGGCGGCGGCCGGCTCGGGCTCGGCGAGTTCGGCGAGGCCTGCCAGGTAGTCGGCGTCGCTGGTGTGCTGGTGCAGGCCGCTCGCCGCGTCCTGGGCGGCCATGTGGGCACCGAGCTCGTCGGAGGCGGTCCTGCCGTGCAGCTTGAGCCGGCCGCGGCCGACCGCTTCGAGGGTCTTGGCGAGCACGGCCTCGAAGGCGCCCAGCTTGGCGTCGACGTACTCGTCGGCCCGGTGGATCAGGGTCCCCGGGTCCGAGCTGTACTCGGGGGCGTCCTCGTCCGTGCGGCCCTGGTCGTCCAGGCCGGGGCCGCGGCCGAGCAGCTTCTCGCGGCCGCGGTCGACCGAACCGATGGTCTTGGTGAGGACGACCTCGAAGTTGGCGAGCTTGGAGTCGACGTAGTCGTCGGCCTCGGCGCGGATCTCCTCGGCGTCCCGGCGGGCCTCGTCGAGGATGCGGTCGGCCTCGTCCTGGGACTGGCGGGCGACGGCGGTGTCGGAGATCAGGGTGCCGCGCTGGGCGTGCGCGGACTCGATGATCCGCTCGGCCTCCTGACGGGCCTGCTCGACCATCTGCTCCCGGCCGCCGATCAGCTCCTGTGCCTGGGCGAGCGAGCCGGGCAGGGCCTGGCGCACCTCTTCCAGCATCGCGAGGAGGTCGGCGCGGTTGACCACGCACGAGGCCGACATGGGCATGGACCGGGCGCTGCCGACCACCTCGACGATCTCGTCGAGCTTCTTCTGCACGTCCACCGGTGATCGCCACTCTTCTAACGGATTGGAGACGGACGGGACGACTGTAAGGCCAGTCGGCGCCCGCCCGACACCGGATGACGGACTGTCAGCGATCCGTCCCCCGACCGCTCAGCGGCTCACTTCTGGGCGAGCCGGGCGACCAGGGCCTCGTGGACGGCGGCCGGCAGCAGGTGGGAGACGTCTCCGCCCCAGGTCGCCACCTCCTTGACCAGCGAGGACGACAGGAAGCTGTACGTCGGGTTGGTCGGCACGAACAAGGTCTCGACGCCGGACAGCCCGTTGTTCATCTGGGCCATCTGCAACTCGTAGTCGAAGTCGCTGACGGCGCGGAGGCCCTTGACGATCGCGGGGATGTCCCGCTGCTTGCAGAAGTCGACGAGCAGCCCGTGGAAGGACTCGACCTCCACGTTGCCGAGGTCGGCCGTCACCTCACGGATCAGATCGAGCCTTTCCTCGACGGCGAACAGGCCCTTCTTCGACTGATTGATCATCACCGCGACGTGTACGACGTCGTACAGCCGGGAGGCACGGGCGATGATGTCGAGGTGTCCGTTGGTGATGGGGTCAAAGGACCCCGGACAGACGGCGCGGCGCATCTGATGTCCCTCGCTCTCCGGTCCGGTCATGGGGTGTCTCGCGGTGCGTTTTCGCACGTGGAGGCGGCGCGACCGTACCAAAGCGTGCCCTCGCCGTAACGACGGGCCCGCAGCGCTTCGAATCCTTCGGGCCAGCCGAATTCCCCGCCTCTGGTGCTGCGCTCCACGGTGACGAGACAGTCCTCCGCGAGCCAGCCCCCACGGCCGAGTGTGAGCAGGATCTCCCGAAGATCGTCATCGGTGACGACGTACGGAGGATCGAGGAAGACCACGTCGTAGGGAGCGGCGGGCGCCGGTCCTGTCACGATCTGTTCCGCTTTGCCGGTACGCACCTCGGCGCCCGGCAGCTTGAGCGCGGCCACGTTGTCGCGGACCGTGCGGGCGGCGCGGGTGTCGGCCTCGACGAGCAGGGCGTGGGCGGCGCCCCGGGAGAGCGCCTCCAGGCCCACGGCTCCCGACCCGGCGTACAGATCGGCGATCCGGATGCCGTCGAGCGTGCCGAGCAGCGCCTCCCAGGTGGAGAAGAGGCCCTCGCGCGCCCGGTCGGAGGTGGGGCGGGTGCCGGTGCCCGGCGGTACGGCCAGGCGGCGTCCACCGGCCCGGCCGGCGATCACGCGGGTCATCTCAGTCCTTGTCCGTGTCCATGCGGTCCCTGCGGGCCGTGCGGTTCGTGGGGTTGGCCGTCCGGTCCGTGCGGTCCGTGCGGTTGCCCGTGCGGTCCCCGCGGTCCGTGCGGTCCCTGCGGTCCCTGCGGTTCCTGCGTCGGATGTGCTCCCCCAGTCTCTCAGCCCTTGTCGAGGTACTGCTCGCGGTCCTTGTCGAGCAGGGCGTCCAGAGCCGTGCGCAGACCCGGCAGCCGGTCGAGCTCGGGGTCGGCGGCGACGACCGTGACGGCCTCCTCGCGGGCCGCGGCGATGACCTCCTCGTCGTCGATGACGGTGAGCATCCGCAGCGAGGAGCGCACTCCGGACTGGGCCTGGCCCAGCACGTCTCCCTCGCGGCGCTGTTCGAGGTCGATGCGGGAGAGCTCGAAGCCGTCGAGCGTGCCGGCCACGGCGTTGAGCCGGGCCCGGGCCGGGCTCGCCTCGGGCATGTCGGTCACGAGCAGGCACAGACCGGGCGCGGAGCCACGGCCGACGCGGCCGCGCAGCTGGTGGAGCTGGGAGACGCCGAAGCGGTCGGCATCCATGATCACCATCGCGGTGGCGTTCGGCACGTTCACCCCGACCTCGATGACGGTGGTGGCGACCAGGACGTCCACCTCGCCGGCGCCGAACCGGCGCATCACGGCGTCCTTGTCGTCCGGCTGCATCCTGCCGTGCAGGATCTCGACGCGCAGCCCCTGCAGCGGGCCCTTCGCCAGCTGCCCGGCGGTCTCGATCACGGCGAGCGGCGGCCGCTTGTCGGCGGTCTCGGCCTCCTCCGCCTTCTTCTTGCCCTTGGCGGTCTTCGCCTCCTCCTCGTCGTCCCCGATGCGCGGGCAGACCACGTACGCCTGGTGTCCCTTGTCGACCTCCTCGCGGACCCGCTCCCAGGCGCGGGCCAGGAAGTGCGGCTTGTCCTGGGCGGGCACGACGTGGCTGGCGATGGGCGAGCGGCCGGCGGGCAGCTGGTCGAGGACGGAGGTCTCCAGGTCGCCGAAGACGGTCATGGCGACCGTGCGCGGGATGGGCGTGGCCGTCATGACGAGCAGGTGCGGGGGCTGCTTGCCCTTGCCGCGCAGGGCGTCGCGCTGCTCGACGCCGAAGCGGTGCTGCTCGTCGACGACGACCAGGCCCAGGTCGTGGAACTGCACCTTGTCCTCGATGAGGGCGTGGGTGCCGATGACCAGGCCCGCTTCGCCGGTGACCAGGTCGAGCAGGGCCTGGCGCCGGGCGGGCATCCCCATCGAGCCGGTGAGCAGTACCACCTTGGTGCCCTGCTCGGACCCGCCGAGCAGGCCGCCCTCGGCGAGCTCGCCCATCATCTCGGTGATCGAGCGGTGGTGCTGCTGGGCCAGGACCTCGGTGGGGGCGAGCATCGCGGCCTGGCCGCCCGAGTCGACCACGGCGAGCATGGCGCGCAGCGCGACCATCGTCTTTCCGGAGCCGACCTCGCCCTGGAGCAGGCGGTGCATCGGGTGCTCGGTCGCCAGGTCGTCGAAGATCTCCGCGGAGACCTTCTCCTGGCCCTCGGTGAGCGTGAAGGGCAGCTTGGCGTCGAAGGCGTCGAGCAGGCCGCCGGGGGCCGGTCGCCTTGCCACGGCGGGGAGTTGACCGTCCGCGTGGCGGCGGCGGGCGAGCGCCACCTGGAGGACGAAGGCCTCGTCCCACTTCAGGCGCTGGCGCGCGTCCTCGATGTCGGCCTTGGTGTGCGGCCGGTGGACCTTCAGGAGGGCCTCGGGCAGGGGGACGAACCCGCGCCCCTCGCGCAGCGACTCGGGCAGCGGGTCGACGGCCTCCTGGGCGCTGGGCAGCACCGCGTCGACCGCCTTGGCGATCTTCCAGGACTCCAGGCCCTTGCAGGCCGGGTAGATCGGGATGAGGGCGCCCGCCCACGAGTCGATGTCCGCCGTGTCGTCCCCCTCGGCGGCGTCCGCGCCCAGCTTGGCGTAGGTGGGGTGGGCGAGCTGCATGCGGCGGTTGAACATCGACACCTTGCCGGCGAACATCGCCCGGCTGCCGGGCAGCAGTTCCTTGTGCGGCTTGTGGATGCCCCGCCCGAAGAACACCAGTTGGAGCCGGCCGCTGCCGTCGGTGATGGTGATCTCCAGGCGCTGGCCGCGCCCGCCGTTGAAGGTGTGCACCCGGGCGTCGGCGACCTGGGCGACGACGGTGACGTCCTCGTCCAGGGGGAGCTCGGCCAGCTTGGTGAGCTGGCCGCGCTCCTCGTAGCGCCGCGGGTAGTGGTGCAGGAGGTCGCCGACCGTGTGCAGGTCGAGGTGCTCGGCCATCACCTTCGCGGTGGGTCCGCCGAGCAGCTTCTTCAGTGGTTCTTCGAGCGCAGGCACGCGATCCATTGCACACCACCGGACTGACAGCCCGCCAAAGCCTGTGGACAACCGCAGGTCAAACCCGTGCCGCGGGCGCCACGGGAACCCCCGCCGCCATGGGCACCCGGGCGTCATGTGCACCCGGGCGACCGGGGTGCTACTCCACGCCGATCAGCAGCGGCACCCCTTGGCGGCCGCCCTCGTAGACGACGGTGTCGACCGCCAAGTGGCCCTTGCTGACATGGGATTCGAGCTGTGCGGCCAGTTCCGGCGGGGCGTCGGCGGACAGCACGAGGGTGACCAGCTCGCCGCCCGCCGCCAGCATCCGGTCGAGGACGGTACGGGCGGTGTCGGCGAGGTCCTGGCCGATGACGACCACGTCCCCGTCGATGAGGCCGAGCACGTCCCCGGCCTGGCAGACGCCGGCCATCGTCCACGACTGCCGTTCCGCGACGGCCAGTTCGGCGTGCCGGGTCGCGCCGGCCGCCGACGTCATCGCGACGACGTCCTCGTCGAAGCGCCGCTCGGGGGCGTGCACGGCGAGCGCCGCGATGCCCTGGACGGCGGCCCTGGTCGGGATGAGCGCGACCCGGATGCCCTCGGCCCGGGCCTGTTCCACGGCGGCCGCGGCGGTGTGGCGCAGCTCGGCGTCGTTGGGAAGCAGCACCACCTCGCGGGCGTGCGCCCGCCGGATCGCCTCGACGAGTTCGCCGCTCGCCGGGGCCTCGCCCGGGCGGGCGAGCACCGTCGTCGCGCCGGCCTCGGAGCACAGCCCGGCCAGCCCCTCACCGGGTACGACGGCGACGACGGCCCGCTGGACCTGCTCCCTGGGGGGCTCGACCGCGGCCCGCTGCTCGAAGTGCGTGATCCGGATGCGGTAGGGCCGGCCCGCCTCGACCCCGGCCTCGACGGCGGCGCCCGCGTCGTCGACGTGCACATGGACGTTCCACAGGCCGTCGCCGCCGACGACCACGAGCGATTCGCCGAGCCGGTCGAGCCGGGCGCGCAGCCGGTCCACGGCCGCGTCGTCGGCCTCCAGGAGGTAGATCACCTCGAAGGCCGGGCCCGCCTCGTCCGCCTCGGCCGGGCAGTCGTCGGCCGGTACCGGCACCGGCGCCTCCCGGCGCACCACGGGGGCCTCGCCGGAGAGGGCCTGGACGAGGGCGCCGAGCACCGTGACCAGGCCGCGCCCGCCCGCGTCGACGACGCCCGCGCGGCCGAGGGCGGCCAGCTGCGACGGTGTGGCGTCCAGGGCGTCGCGGGCTCCCGCGTAGGCGGCCTGTGCCACCGCCGCCGGGGTGCCGTCCGTGCCCGCGGCGGCCTTCGCGGCGGCGGTGGCGACGGTGAGGACGGTGCCCTCGACGGGGTGGGCGACCGCCAGGTAGGCGGCGGACGCGGCCCGGTCGAGGGCCGCGGCCAGGTCGCCCTCGCCCGCCGCGACGACCTCCGCCATGCCCCGCAGGAGCTGGGCCAGGATCGTCCCGGAGTTGCCCCGGGCGCCGATCAGGGCGCCGTGCGCCATGGCCCGTACGACGTCGGCGGTGGGCGGGACCCCGTCGTACACGGGCGGCTCGGGGTAGGCGGCGAAGACGGCCTCGACGGCCTGGGCCGCGGACTCCATCGTCAGATAGAGGTTGGTGCCGGTGTCCCCGTCCGCGACCGGATACACGTTGATCGCGTCGATCGCCTCGCGGTCCCGGCCCAGTGCGTCCAGCGCCAGCGCGCACCAGCCGCGTACCGCGACGGCATCGAAGGTCTGCGGCACCTGGTGGTCCTCCTTGTGGGCGGGGAGCGGATGAGAGCCCGTGTCGGGGTGCGGACACAGGCTCTGAGCGCAGGGTAGACCCGGGGCGGCCGGGGGCCGGGGCGGGGGCGTCCGCGACCGTGGTAGTTTCGTATCTCAGGAGCAGGCGTTGTATGCTGCTTCGGTTGCCCGGCGAGAGTCGGGCCAATTCCCCCGGCAAGCCACTTCAGATCTCTGATTCCGGTGCGCCGGATTCACTGTAAGTGCATTTAATGCATCTGAAGCTTTTGGAGTGACCCGTGGCTGCCAACTGCGACGTCTGCGGCAAGGGGCCGAGCTTCGGCAACAACATTTCGCACTCGCACCGCCGTACGTCTCGTCGCTGGAACCCGAACATCCAGCGTGTGCGTGCCGTGGTCGGTCGGACGCCGAAGCGGCTCAACGTCTGCACCTCGTGCATCAAGGCCGGCAAGGTCTCGCGCTAATTGCGACGTCTGTCGTAGCGCAGCCCCTGCGGTTGCCTTGAGAAGCCGGTCCACCTCGGTGGGCCGGCTTTTTGCCGTGCCCGAGGCCGTACTCGAGACGGTGCGCGAGACGGGGCGCGAGGCGGTGCCCGAGGCCGCGCGCGGAGGCCGACCCGGGGCACGCCTCTCCTAACGCAGGCGCCAGCCGTGGTCGACCGGGCCTATGCCCGAGCCCAGCGCGAAGCCCGCCGCGATCGCGCCCGTGACGTACTCCTTGGCGGCCCGGACCGCCTCCGGCACCGCGAGGCCCCGGGCCAGCCCGGACGCGATGGCGGAGGCGAGCGTGCAGCCGGTGCCGTGGGTGTGCCGGTTGTCCAGGCGCGGGGCCCGCAGCCAGTGCTCCTCGGTGCCGTCGCTGAGCAGGTCGAGCGCGTCGCCGGGGAAGTGTCCGCCCTTGATCAGCGCCCAGCGCGGCCCGAACTCCAAGATCGCGCCGGCCGCCCGCCGCATCCCGTCCTCGTCCTCGACGTGCACGCCGGTGAGCTGGGCCACCTCGTCCAGGTTGGGCGTGGCGACGGTCGCGGTGGGCAGCAGCTCGGTGCGTACGGAGTCGAGCGCCTCGGCCGCGAGGAGCGGGTCGCCGTGCTTGGAGACGCCCACGGGATCCACGACGACGGGGGCGTCGGTCCCGGCCAGCAGTTCGGCGACCGTCCCGACGAGGGCCGCCGACGACAGCATCCCGGTCTTCACGGCCTGGACGCCGATGTCGTCGACGATGGCCCGGTACTGGGCCCGCACCGCCTCCTCCGGAAGCTCCCAGGCACCCCGGACGCCCAGCGAGTTCTGCGCGGTGACGGCGGTGAGCACGCTCATGCCGTGCACGCCGAGCGCCAGCATCGTCTTGAGGTCGGCCTGGATTCCGGCACCGCCGCCGGAGTCGGAACCGGCGACGGTCAGCACGCGGGGGATCATTCGGGATCGTCCCCGAAGTGGTCCCAGCCGCCCTTGCTGGTCCAGGGGGCGCCGTCCACGGTGACGGTGGGCAGCGCGGACGGGTTGAGGACCTCGCCGATGACCTTCCAGCGGGCGGGCAGCTTCACGTCGGGCGGGAACGTCGCGACGATCGCGTGGTCCTCGCCGCCGGTCAGCACCCACTGCAGCGGGTCGACGCCGACGGCCTGTCCGATGTCGCTCATCTGCGTCGGGATGTCGATGAGCCCGGACCGCAGGTCGATGCGGACCTTGCTGGACTCGGCGATGTGCCCGAGGTCGGCGACGAGGCCGTCGCTGACGTCGGTCATGGCGGTCGCGCCGAGCCCGGCCGCGGCGGGGCCCGCGTGGTACGGGGGCTCGGGGCGGCGGTGGGCCTCGACGAAGGCGCGCGGCGAGCGGAAACCGCGCGAGAGCACCGCGTAGCCCGCCGCCGACCAGCCGAGCCAGCCCGTCACCGCGACGACGTCGCCGGGCTGCGCGCCGGCCCGGGTCACCGGCTCGTGGTTGCGCAGGTCACCGAGCGCCGTGATGGCGACGGTGATGGTGTCCCCGCGCACCACGTCGCCGCCGACCACGGCCGCGCCGGCGACCTGGCACTCGTCGCGGATGCCGTCCATCAGCTCGGTGGGCCAGGTCACCGGCAGTTCGGCCGGCACGACCAGGCCGAGCAGCACCGCGGTCGGCACCGCGCCCATGGCGGCGATGTCGGCCAAGTTCTGCGCGGCGGCCTTGCGGCCCACGTCGTACGCGGTCGACCAGTCCCGGCGGAAGTGCCGCCCCTCCAGGAGGATGTCCGTGCTGGCGACCACCCTGCGGTCGGGTGCGGTCACGACCGCGGCGTCGTCGCCCGGCCCCAGCCGGACCGCGGGGGTGGAGGTGAGCCGGGAGGTCAGCTCCCTGATGAGCCCGAACTCCCCCAACTCGCCCACAGTGCCTTTCACCGTGTCCCACCTCTCATCGTCGTACCTCTTCTGCCCCCGTGCGCTTGCGGTCGCGAGCGGTCACGTGCATGGGTACCGTCAACACATACGTCAACTTCAGGGCCGCTCTCCCTGCTCGGCATGAGCGGTCGCTCGCGCGGGTCTCCCCGTCGCCCGGGGCGACGCGGTACCGTGGCGTCTCTTTCTCTCCCCCACATGATCCTCGTGGCCGCCCTGGAGGTTCCGTGGTACAGGCGTACATCCTCATTCAGACCGAGGTGGGCAAGGCGTCGACCGTCGCCGAGGCCATCGCAAAGCTCCCGGGGGTCATCCAGGCCGAAGACGTGACCGGTCCCTACGACGTGATCGTGCGGGCCCAGGCCGAGACGGTCGACGAACTCGGCCGCATGGTGGTCGCCAAGGTCCAGCAGGTGGACGGCATCACGAGAACCCTGACCTGCCCGGTCGTCCATCTGTAGCCCCCGCATACCCTGGGCCGGTGACTCATCTCCGCCACCGGCCGCTTCTCGTCCTGTCCGCGGTCGCCGTCCTGGCGGCCGCGGGCTGTTCTTCGTCCGACGCCACCGACAAGGTGGCGGTTCCGACGCCCCCCGCGCAGGAGGCACGGGCGTGCGAGGCGCTGGACAAGCTGCTGCCCGACACCGTCGCCGGCCGGCAGCGGCACGATCCCACCCCGGACTCGCCGCTGACGGCCCGATGGGGGGACGGGGACGCGGAGATCGTACTGCGCTGCGGGATTCCGCGCCCCGACGAGATGTCGGATCCGACGCTCCCCGGGGTGGGTGTGGACGGCGTCGACTGGACCGTCGAGAAGCGTGACCAGGGCCCCCGCTTCATCACGCAGTACCGGGACCCCTATGTGGAACTCCTGACGGGGACCCGGTACGCCAACGACGCGTCCGTACTCCAGGCGTTCGCGGCCCCCATCGCGAAGACCCTCCGCAAGACGGTCTAGCGCAGCCCGGTCCGGCGGCGCAGCGCCGCCTGGATCAGCTTGTCGACCAGGTCCGCGTACTCGACGCCGCTCTCCTGCCACATCCGCGGGTACATCGAGATCGGGGTGAAGCCCGGCATCGTGTTGATCTCGTTGATGACGAACTCGCCGTTGTCCTGCAGGAAGAAGTCCGCACGGACCAGACCCTCGCAGGAGGTGGCCTCGAAGGCCTCGACGGCCAGGCGCTGTACCTCGGCGGTGGCCTCCTCGCCGATCGGCGCGGGGACGATGCCGGCCGCCGAGTCGATGTACTTGGCCTCGAAGTCGTAGAAGTCGTGGGCGGTCACCGGGGGGATCTCGGCGGGCACGCTCGCCCGCGGCCCGTCCTCGAACTCAAGCACCCCGCACTCGATCTCACGGCCGCGCAGCAGTGATTCGACGAGGAACTTGGGGTCGTGGCGGCGGGCCTCGGCGATCGCCTCGTCCAGGCCATCGAACGAGTCGACCTTGGTGATGCCGAACGAGGACCCGGCCCGGGACGGCTTGATGAACAGCGGCCAGCCGTGCTCACCGGCGAAGTCCGCGATGCGCTGGCGGGCGCTCTTCTCGTCCTGCTCCCACTCGCGCGGACGCACCACCAGGTAGGGCCCGACGGGCAGCCCGAAGGAGGTGAAGACGCGCTTCATGTACTCCTTGTCCTGGCCGACGGCCGAGGCGAGGACGCCCGCGCCGACGTACGGGATGCCGGACAGTTCCAGGAGGCCCTGAAGCGTGCCGTCCTCGCCGTAGGGGCCGTGCAGCACGGGGAAGACGACGTCGACCTCGCCGAGCGCCTTGGGCACCGAGCCGGGCTCGCTGTAGACGACTTCGCGGTTGCCCGGGTCGACGGGCAGGACCACGCCGCCCTCGGGGGACTCGGCGAGCTCCTCGACGCTGGGGGTGCGCCGGTCGCTGATCGCCATGCGCTCCGGGTCGTCGGCGGTGAGCGCCCAGCGGCCGTCCGTAGTGATGCCGATGGGCAGCACGTCGTACTTCGTACGGTCGATGGCGCGCAGCACCGCGCCGGCGGTCACGACCGAGATGCCGTGTTCCGAACTGCGGCCGCCGAACACTACGGCCACCCGCGGCTTGCGGAGCTGCTTCTCAGGGCTCTGGGGGAGGTTCTCGCTGCTCATATCGCGTTGAGGGTACCCGTTCGAAGCGCCGGATCCACGGCCGCAGGGGCCCGGCGCGGTCAGCGCCGCTCGGCCTTGGCGCTGCGGGACATGAGCTCCTTGAGCGCGACGACCGGCGGCTTGCCCTCGTGGACGATGCCGACGACGGTCTCCGTGATGGGCATGTCCACCCCGTGCCGGCGGGCCAGATCCAGCACGGATTCACAGGACTTGACGCCCTCGGCGGTCTGCTTGGTGACCGCGATGGTCTCCTGCAGGGTCATGCCCCGGCCGAGGTTGGTGCCGAAGGTGTGGTTGCGCGAGAGCGGCGAGGAGCAGGTGGCGACGAGGTCACCGAGGCCCGCGAGCCCGGAGAACGTCAGCGGGTCGGCGCCCATCGCGAGGCCGAGCCGGGTGGTTTCGGCGAGGCCCCGGGTGATGAGCGAGCCCTTGGCGTTGTCGCCGAGCCCCATCCCGTCGGCGATGCCGACGGCGAGCCCGATGACGTTCTTGACGGCGCCGCCCAGTTCGCAGCCGACGACGTCGGTGTTGGTGTACGGGCGGAAGTACGGGGTGTGGCAGGCGGCCTGGAGGCGCTGGGCGACGGCCTCGTCGCGGCAGGCGACGACGGCCGCGGCCGGCATCCGCTTGGCGATCTCCTTGGCCAGGTTGGGCCCGGTGACCACGGCGACGCGGTCCTCGGAGACCTTGGCGACCTCGGCGACGACCTCGCTCATCCGCTTGGCGGTACCGAGTTCGACGCCCTTCATCAGGGAGACGAGGACGGTGTCGGGGGCCAGCAGCGGCGCCCAGGCCGCGAGGTTGTCGCGGAGCGTCTGCGAGGGGACGGCGAGGACGGTGAAGTCGGCGCCGGCCGCGGCCTCGGCCGGGTCGGTGGTGGCCCGTACGGACGCGGGAAGTTCGATGCCCGGCAGGTAGTCGGGGTTGGTGCGGGTGGAGTTGACCGCTTCGACGAGGTCGGGCCGGCGGGCCCACAGGGTGACCTCGCAGCCCGCGTCGGCGAGGACCATGGCGAACGCCGTGCCCCACGAACCGGTCCCGAACACCGCTGCCTTGGTGGTGCCGTGTGTCACTTGGTGCCCTCCCCGGCGGCCTCGCGGCGCTGGCGCGCGCGGACTTCGCGCAGATCGTACGGCTTCTCAGGGGCCTGCTCGCCCCGCAACTCCTCCAGCAGGGAGGTGATCGCGGCCATGATGACCTCGGTGACCTCCTTGAGGACCTCGGGCGTCGGCTCCTTGTCGTAGTACCGGTCGAGGTCGACCGGCGGGCCGGCCTTCACCTGAAGGGTCTTGCGCGGGAAGAAGCGGACCTTCTTCTCCTTGGCGTACGGCGGCATCGCCAAGTTGGCGCCCCACTGGGCGACCGGGATGACGGGGGCCCGCGTCATCATGGCGGCCCGCGCGACGCCGGTCTTCGCGGTCATCGGCCACTGCCCGGGGTCGCGGGTGAGGGTGCCCTCGGGGTAGAACGCGACGCATTCACCGCGCTCCACGGCGTCCACGGCGGCCCGGAAGGCGCCCACGGCGTTGGTCGACTCGCGGTAGACCGGAATCTGGCCGGTGCCGCGCAGCAGGATGCCCACACCGGGTGCCTTGAAAAGCGCGGCCTTCGCCAGGAATCGGGGTACGCGTCCGGTGTTGTATTGGAAATGTCCGTACGAGAACATGTCCAGATACGAGTTGTGATTGATGGCGGTGATGAATCCGCCGTCGGCCGGAATGTTCTCCATTCCCCGCCAGTCCCGCTTGAACAGAACGACCAGCGGCGGTTTTGCGATGACCGCCGCCAGGCGGTACCAGAAGCCGATTCTGCGGCGGGACACTCGGACACCTTCCTCTGTGGACCCCGGCCGGGCCGCTGCGGGACCCGGGGGAACTGACACTGGGTTGCTGCTGGGGGCAAGTGTCGCCCCAGGCCCCTGGTCTGTCGAGAACACCGTACGCCCCGGTCCGCACGGCGGCCGTCCGGGCGGGTGACAATGAAGCCCGCCGCCGCCCGGCCGACTCGGGGCGGCGTCCGGACGGAGGGGACGCCACGAACACCGCCACAGCTGCCCGCTGGTCCCTCGTCATTCCCCTCAAGCCCTTGGCGCTGGCCAAGAGCAGACTCGCCGCCGCCGTCGGCGACGAGCTGCGGCCGCGGCTCGCCCTGGCGTTCGCGCGCGACACCGTCGCGGCCGCCCTCGGCTGCCCCGCGGTGCGCGATGTGTCGGTCGTCACGGACGACCGCCTGGCCGGGGCCGAACTGGCCGCGCTCGGCGCCCGCATCGTGCCCGACTCCCCCGGCGCCGGCCTCAACGCGGCGCTCGCGCACGGGGTGCGCCGGGTGCGCGCGCGACGGACGGCGCTCGCGGTGGCCGCCCTCAACGCGGACCTGCCCGCACTGCGCCCCGCCGAACTGGGCCGGGTGCTCGCCGCGGCCGGCGCATTTCCGCGGGCATTTCTCGCGGACGCGGCCGGAATCGGCACGACTTTCCTTTCGGCGCTTCCGGGCGAGGAATTGAATCCGTTCTTCGGCGGGCCCTCACGAACGGCCCATTCGGCATCGGGCGCCACCGAGATCCTGCTCGCCGACGTGGACTCGGTACGCCGCGACGTGGACACCGGCGCCGACCTGCGCACCGCCCTCACCCTGGGCCTGGGCCCGTCCACCACGGCCCTCCTGGGCGCCCTGGACCCCGTACAGGGGCACTAGGCTGACCGGTATGCAGGCGACCGCGTACACATACGACTCCGAGACCCGCAGCGGCAGTGTGCTGCTCGACGACGGCACCCCGGTGGACTTCGGGGCGCCGGCCTTCGACGCGGGCGGGCTGCGGCTGTTGCGGGCCGGCCAGCGGGTCCGTATCGAGACCGAGGGCTCGGGGGCGGACCTCCGCATCACGCTGGTGACGCTGCAGACGTTCTGAGCCGTCCCTCCGGAGGGCGACCCCACAGGCGGACGTGCGGGGGCTGCCGCGCACAGCGACTTGGCCGGAAAACGGCCGCGGGCCGGGTCTCCCCGAGGGGAGCCCGGCCCGGCGCTTGAGCCTTGCCGCTGGTGACTACTTCTTGCGAGCGGTCGCCTTCTTGGCGGTGGTCTTGCGCGCCGTGGTCTTCTTCGCGGGCGCCTTCTTCGCGACGGTCTTCTTGGCCGGCGCGGTCTTCTTCGCGGTGGCCTTCTTGGCGGTCGCGGTCTTCGCCGGCGTGGCCTTCTTGGCGGTCGCCGTCGTCTTCTTGGCGGTCGCCTTCTTGGCGGTGGTCTTCTTCGCCGCCGTGGTCTTCGCGGCAGCGGTCTTCTTCACCGCCGCGGTCTTCTTCGCGGTGGCCTTCTTGGCGGTCGTGGCCTTCTTGGCCGCGGCCTTCTTGACGGTCGTCCGGGTGGAAGTACCGCCCGAGAGGCTGCCCTTGGGGGCCTTCTTGACGGCCACGTCGTTCTTCGGGAGCTTCTTCGAGCCCGCGACGAGGTCCTTGAAGCCCTGACCCGCGCGGAAGCGCGGAACCGAGGTCTTCTTGACCCGGACGCGCTCACCCGTCTGCGGGTTGCGGGCGTAACGGGCCGGGCGGTCGACCTTCTCGAACGAGCCGAAACCGGTGACCGAGACGCGGTCGCCGGCGACGACTGCGCGGACGACCGCGTCCAGCACCGCGTCCACCGCGTCCGCGGCCTGCTGACGGCCGCCGACCTTGTCGGCAATCGCTTCTACGAGCTGCGCCTTGTTCACGTCTTCCCCTTCGGAGACATTGCCTGAGCGAAAGTGTCCAGGCCTTTTCGCACGTTAGGCAGATATATACCGCAAATCAAACACGAAACGGGCTAATCACCCTAGTGCCGCAACGAAGTCGGCTCTCGCCTAGTTCCTTACGGCTCAGTCGCCTTCGGGGAATCGGCCCTCGTCGAGGTCCTTCAACAACCGGTCCAGACGCCTTGCCGCATCGGCGAGATCGTGTTTGGCAGCTGCTGTTATGACCAGCAGCTTCCGGGACAGCGCCATCCGTACGCCCTCCGGGACTTGCAGTTCGCGCACCCTTGTGTGCGCTTCTTTCAGTTGGTCCGCCACCACCCCGTAGAGCTCGAGTTGGCTGTCGCGTTCCATGCGTCGATTGTGCCATCTGAGGCGAGTTGTCACCTCCGGCGGGGGCAACTGAGCGAATCCGGCGACTCGGGGACGTCGGAACGTCCCCTCGATCGCGCAAGCGACTATCCGGCCATCTGCCCTGCGCGCAAGGCTAGTTGACGTCACCCCCGGACCCCAAAACGCGACGCGCCCCCTGCCCGGAAATCAATCCGGAAATCAGGGGGCGCGATGCAGCCGAAGGGGGGTCAATAGGCGGTTCAGGCCTGGATCGTGCTCGGCTTGAAGGCGGGGCGACGACCCTCGTAGGCGGCGATGTCGGGCTCGTTCTGGAGCGTGATGGAGATGTCGTCCAGGCCGTTCAGGAGCCGCCAGCGGGCGTTCTCGTCGAGTTCGAAGTCGGCCGTGACGCCTTCCGCGCGAACTTGGCGATCCTGCAGGTCAACGGTGATTTCGGCGTTGGGGTCGCGCTCGGTCAGCTCCCACAGCGCGTCCACGACTTTCTGGTCGAGAACAACGGTGAGCAGTCCGTTCTTCAGCGAGTTGCCGCGGAAGATGTCGGCGAAGCGGGACGAGATCACGGTTTTGAAGCCGAAGTTCTGCAGCGCCCACACCGCGTGCTCCCGGGAGGAGCCGGTGCCGAAGTCGGGACCGGCCACCAAAACCGTGGCGCCCTTGCGCTCGGGCTTGTTCAGGACGAACTCGGAGTCCTTGCGCCAGGCCTCGAAGAGCCCGTCCTCGAAGCCGTCCCGGGTGACCTTCTTCAGCCAGTGGGCCGGGATGATCTGGTCGGTGTCGACGTTGGAGCGGCGCAGCGGAACGGCCCGGCCGGTGTGCGTGGTGAAAGCTTCCATGGTTCTCAGGCCTCCACGGGGGTGCGGGCGTCGGACAGGTCGGCGGGCGAGCCCAGATGGCCGAGAACCGCGGTTGCGGCGGCGACCTGGGGCGACACCAGGTGGGTGCGGCCGCCCTTGCCCTGCCTGCCCTCGAAGTTGCGGTTGGAGGTGGACGCGGAGCGCTCGCCGGGGGCCAGCTGGTCCGGGTTCATGCCGAGGCACATCGAGCAGCCCGCGTGCCGCCATTCGGCTCCGGCGGCCGTGAACACCTTGTCCAGGCCCTCGTCCATGGCCTGCAGGGCGACCCGGACCGAACCGGGGACGACCAGCATCCGTACGCCGTCGGCGACTTTGCGGCCCTCGATGACGGCCGCCGCGTTGCGCAGGTCCTCGATGCGGCCGTTGGTGCACGAACCTACGAAGACGGTGTCGACGTCGATCTCGCGCAGCGGCTGGCCCGCGGTCAACCCCATGTATTCCAGCGCCTTTTCGGCGGCCAGGCGCTCCGAAGCGTCCTCGTACGAAGCCGGGTCGGGGACGTTGGCCGACAGGGGCGCGCCCTGGCCGGGGTTGGTGCCCCAGGTGACGAACGGGGCGAGTTCGTCGGCCTTGATGACGACCTCGGCGTCGAAGACCGCGTCCTCGTCGGACTTGAGGGTCTTCCAGT
Source organism: Streptomyces xanthochromogenes (assembly GCF_014650455.1). Taxonomy (GTDB): domain Bacteria; phylum Actinomycetota; class Actinomycetes; order Streptomycetales; family Streptomycetaceae; genus Streptomyces; species Streptomyces xanthochromogenes. Next base: position 164,271 of record NZ_BMUZ01000007.1, read on the forward strand.
AGGCGACCGCCGCGTCCCAGTCCTCGCCCTGGGGGGCGTGCGCACGCCCTTCCAGGTAGTCGAACGTGGTCCTGTCCGGGGCGATCATGCCCGCGCGGGCACCGGCCTCGATGGACATGTTGCAGATGGTCATGCGGGCTTCCATCGACAGCTTCTCGATGGCGGAGCCGCGGTATTCCAGGACGTAGCCCTGGCCGCCGCCGGTGCCGATCTTCGCGATGATGGCGAGGATCAGGTCCTTGGCGGTGACGCCGTCGGGCAGTTCGCCGTCGACGGTGATGGCCATCGTCCTGAAGGGCGCCAGCGGCAGCGTCTGGGTGGCCAGGACGTGCTCGACCTGGCTGGTGCCGATGCCGAACGCCAGCGCGCCGAAGGCGCCGTGGGTGGAGGTGTGCGAGTCGCCGCAGACCACGGTGGTGCCCGGCTGGGTCAGGCCCAGCTGCGGTCCCACCACGTGGACGACGCCCTGCTCGACATCGCCGAGCGGGTGCAGCCGCACGCCGAACTCGGCGCAGTTCTTGCGCAGCGTCTCCAGCTGGACCCGCGAGACCGGGTCCGCGATCGGCTTGTCGATGTCGATGGTCGGGGTGTTGTGGTCCTCGGTGGCGATGGTGAGGTCGAGGCGCCGCACCGGGCGACCGTTCTTGCGCAGCCCGTCGAACGCCTGCGGGCTGGTCACCTCGTGCAGCAGGTGAAGATCGATGAAGAGCAGGTCCGGCTCGCCCTCGACTCGCCTGACGACATGGTCGTCCCAGACCTTCTCCGCGAGTGTCCTACCCATCGCCTTCCCTCCGGCCGGCGGCTTCACCGGCACTTCTAGAGACCCGTTGCCCTGCCCGTGCGCACGCCCCGGACAAGGGCCGCGTTCCGTTGTACGGATCGCCAGTACAGCTTGACGACTTCCGGAGAAAATTGAACTTGCGTTTCACAGAGTGAGACGCGAATATCGTTGCATGGACAACTCTAGCGGCGTAGGCGTTCTGGACAAGGCTGCCCTTGTCCTGAGCGCTCTGGAGTCCGGTCCGGCCACCCTCGCAGGTCTGGTCGCGGCCACAGGGCTCGCACGACCCACGGCACACCGACTGGCCGTGGCACTGGAACACCACCGGATGGTGGCTCGGGACATGCAGGGCCGTTTCATTCTCGGCCCGCGTCTCGCCGAGCTCGCCGCGGCGGCCGGCGAGGACCGCCTGCTGGCCACGGCCGGCCCGGTCCTGACGCATCTGCGTGACGTCACGGGCGAGAGCGCGCAGCTCTATCGCCGCCAGGGCGACATGCGGATCTGCGTCGCGGCCGCCGAGCGCCTTTCGGGCCTGCGCGACACCGTGCCGGTCGGCTCCACGCTGACCATGAAGGCCGGGTCCTCCGCGCAGATCCTGATGGCCTGGGAGGAGCCGGAGCGTCTGCACCGCGGCCTCCAGGGCGCCCGCTTCACCGCGACGGCGCTCTCCGGGGTGCGCCGCAGGGGCTGGGCCCAGTCCATCGGCGAGCGCGAGCCGGGCGTGGCCTCGGTGTCGGCGCCGGTGCGCGGCCCGTCGAACCGAGTGGTGGCCGCCGTCTCGGTCTCCGGCCCCATCGAGCGCCTCACCCGGCACCCGGGCCGCATGCACGCCCAGGCCATCATCGACGCCGCCGCCCGCCTGTCCGAGGCCCTGCGCCGCAACGGCTGAGTCCCCCGCTTCCCCTTCCGGCCCACCGCTTCAACGCCGCAGCGGTGGGCCGGAGGTGTGTCCGGGGCCCGTTCCGGTGCGTCCGGGGTCCGCAGCCGGTGCGCCCGAGGCCGGATCGGACACGTTCCGGGCCCGACCCGGCACGTCCGGAGGCCTACCCGGTACGCCCGAGAGCCGACCCAGTACGTCCAGGACCCCGCCCCGGCAGGTCCGAGGAGCCGGCGCGTCCGCGGACCCGGGCTTGTCCGAGGAGCGGGATCAAACGGCCTTGATCTTGAGACGGTCGGCCGCCCGGTCCCCGCGGCGCTCGACCGGAACCAGCCCGGTGGCCGCGCCGAGGCCGGACGCCGACTCCGGCATGTTCACGTACACCGATTCGTACGACCCGGCGGGCACCACATACGTCTCGTGCCAGATCCCGACGTTGCCCCGGCCCGCCCGGGCCCGGCGGTTGAAGGCCGCCCAGGCCGGCCGGTGCTCCTTGTCCGCCGCGGACGCGTAGGCGAGCAGCTTCTCCTTGGACTCCCAGTACTGGATCACGCCGATCAGGCGCGGCCCGCCAAGCACGGGCCGGTAGCCGAGCAGCCCGTTGCCCTGCCCCTTCTCCTTCTCCAGCTCCTTCAGCATCCGCGGCATGGCCGCCGAGACGGGCCACCAACTCCGCAGCGCCCGGAAGCTGTTGATGCGCATCCCGATGAGGAAGACGACCACGTCGCCCTCGGCGGCGGCGGTCATGCGCCCCTGGACCGGCTTGTCGTTCATGACGTTCCCCCTGTCACGATTCCTGGCGGTTGGATAGCTGAACTATCCATGATTGGATAGTGACACTCTCCAATGAACGACGCAAGGGGGCCCACCGTGAAACTGGCCGAACTGAGCGAGCACAGCGGGGTCTCCACGGCCACGATCAAGTACTACCTGCGCGAGGGGCTGCTGCCGCCGGGCCGCCGGGTCACGGCCACCCGGTCCGCGTATGACGAGAGCCACCTCCAGCGTCTGCGGCTGGTGCGGGCCCTGATTCAGGTCGGCCGGGTTCCGGTGGCCACCGCCCGGGAGGTGCTCGCCGCCCTGGAGGACGACTCCCTCGACCACCACCACCGCCTGGGCATCGCCGTCGGAGCGCTGCCGAGCCCGCCCGAACCCGACCCCGAGGCGCCCGCCGTGGACCGCGCACGGCACACCGTCGACGCACTGCTCTCCCGGCTCAACTGGCTGGAGGGACCGCACGCTTGGGGCCCGGGCTCCCCCGCCTACGGCACGCTCGTGGACGCGGTCGGGGCACTGGCCCGGCTCAACTACCCATGTGACGTGGACGACTTGCTGCCGTACGCACGGGCGGCCGCCGAACTGGCCGTGACGGACCTCGACTTGGTGGAGCGCTACGAGTCCCCCGACGCACAGGTGGAGGCGGCGGTGGCACTGACCGTGCTGTACGAGCCGGTCCTGCTCAGCCTGCGCAGGATCGCCGAGGCGCAGGAGTCCGGGCGGCGTTTCGCGAGCGGGTGACCGGGCGGGGCGCGAGGCCGCCGGCCCGGAGCGGGACGAACGAAAAGGCCCTCCGCAAGATGCGAAGGGCCCATTCTCTGTGCGTACCCCCGACCGGATTCGAACCGGCGCTACCGCCTTGAGAGGGCGGCGTGCTAGGCCGCTACACAACGGGGGCCTACCTGCGTTTTCGGACCTTCGAAGAAGATCCAGGATCTTGAAATGACCCGCTGGGCTACCAGGACTCGAACCTAGAATGACGGTACCAGAAACCGTAGTGTTGCCAATTACACCATAGCCCATGGTGGTTTAGACCAGTACCCCCGACCGGATTCGAACCGGCGCTACCGCCTTGAGAGGGCGGCGTGCTAGGCCGCTACACAACGGGGGCCCTAGCGATCCTGCATCAGGTTCACCGGGTGCGACCCTGGTGATCCCGCGGGAAGGATCTGTACCCCCGACCGGATTCGAACCGGCGCTACCGCCTTGAGAGGGCGGCGTGCTAGGCCGCTACACAACGGGGGCCTTGCAGATAAAGCTCTGCGAGCTGGGCTACCAGGACTCGAACCTAGACTAACGGAACCAGAAACCGTCGTGCTGCCAATTACACCATAGCCCACCAAAACTCAACCCCCGTCGGGGGTTTTGCTTGGCTTGCGCTTCCGGTTCGGGGTTTTTCTTCCCGTTCCCCTTGGCGCAGGAAGAACATTACCCGAAGGTGTCCGGCGCTCCAAAACGGGTATCGCGGCGCAGCAGGTCGGGGAGCTGGGCAAGTCCGGTGATGCGTACGAGTTCGGGTCTGCCGCCCGTCCCCGACCGGTCGAGCCAGACCGCCTTGAGCCCCGCCTCGGCCGCCCCGCGTGCGTCGATGTCCGGCTGGTCGCCCACGTAGACCACCTCGTCGGGCGGCAGCCCGAGCGCCTCGCAGCCGGCGAGGAAGGCGCCCGCCTGCGGCTTGGCGACGCCGAGTTCGGCCGCGCAGAGCAAGGCCTCGAAGCGGTCCCGCACACCGAGGATTCGCAGCTTCCGCTCCTGGTTGCGCAGGGAGGAGTTGGACAGGACGGCGTGCCGGTAGTCGTCGGCGAGTACGTCGAGAACCGGCAGCGTGTCCGGGAACAGGCTCCAGGCGGCCTCGTAGTGCGCGATGTGCCGCTCGAACCACGCCTCGGCCTGTTCGTCACTCATGGCCTCGCCGCCGCCCACGGTCTCGCCGAGGAACGCCCGCACGCGGTCGCGCCGCTGCCCGTGCCAGTCGGTCTCCCCGGCGGCGAACCGCCCCCAGTGGAAGGCGGTCAGCTCGTCCCAGGTGTCGAGGGCCGCTTCAACGGAGTCGTACGCCGGGGGCAGGCCCTCGATGTCGAGGTGCGCGCGCATGCCGGAGCGGGAGGCCGTGGCGTAGTCGAAGATCGTGTCGTCGATGTCCCAGAGGACGGCGCGGATGGCCATGCTTCGAGCTTAGGCCCCGTCTCCGGCAGGCGGACCGGGTTTCGGCACCTGCGAAGGGGCCGGCGGCTCAGGAGACCAGGGCCTCGGCGGGGACGACGAAGAAGTCGGTGACGAAGCAGGTGACCTCGCCCGCCTCGTCCCGGCCTATCCAGGTCGGGTACGCGCCGTCGCCCCAGCCCGAGGTGAAGGCGATCAGGTTGTGGCCCGAGGCGGGGTCGGTGACGGTGTGCGGGCCCGGCAGGGGCGGGACGGTGTCGAAGGCGTCCCACAGCGGGCCCTCGTCGCCCTCGCAGTCGGGGAAGGACCCGTCGGACCCGGCGTCGTAGAAGCATCCGGTGCCCGCGTCGACCCCGTAGCCGAAGAACTCCTCGTCATCCAGCTCGGCGAGGTCCTGCCCCGGCTGGAGCGCGAGCTCCCACGAGACGGCGGGTACGTCCTTGATCACGAGCCGCGCGGCGGCCACCCGCAGATGCGGCCCGTCCACCTCCGGCTCCCCCGGCCGCACCAGGGTGGCCACGGCCGCCTCCACCGGATAGCGCCCCGGGGCGACCCGCGCCGTGAACGGCTCGGCCTCCCCGGCCCCCAGCGAGACGAACGGATCACAGGCGATGACCCGCCCGGTGTGCAACCACAACTCCCCACCCCGCACCACACTCATCGTGCCGGTACTGCCCGACTCCTCCTCGAAGACGTTGCCCGGGGTGAAGTGCCAGGAGAAGTCGGGGGCGGGCATGGGCATGAGGGTCTCCCGGTGTGACAGGCGTAGGGGCGACGGCAGTTCGCACTACGAGGAACATAACTCGCCCCACTGACAGGGCGATCCGGACCGTCACTGCACCGTTGCCACTTCCCTCGCCGGGAACCCGCCTACACCCGTGAGGCCGTCATCGAGGTGCTGGACCAGCGTCCAAGGCCGGCAGGGAACTGCTCACCCTGGACCTCGACGAGGCCGAACACGCGCTTGCTGTCGCCGAGTTGGGCATGGAGGTCGACCCGCCCGCCCCGTACTCCCCCGGTGCCTGGCTCGCTCTGGTCGCCCAGCGCCTGGGACAGCAACGCCCGAGGGGCGGCAGCCGATGGCTGCCGCCCCTCTCACGTACCGCCCGTGGCTACGCCGCCAGCTTCGCCAGCGCCGCGTCGATGCGGGCCAGGGTCTTCTCCTTGCCCAGGATCTCCAGGGACTCGAAGAGGGGGAGGCCCACCGTGCGGCCGGTGACGGCCACGCGGACGGGGGCCTGGGCCTTGCCCAGCTTCAGGCCGTGCTGCTCGCCCGCCGCCAGGACCGCGTTCTTCAGGGACTCCGGGGACGTCCAGTCCGCCGACTCCAGCTTCTCGCGGGCCGTGCGCAGGAGCGCGTCCGAGCCCTCCTTCATCGCCTTCGCCCAGGACGCCTCGTCCTCGACCGGCTGGTCCAGGAAGAGGAAGTCGACGTTGGCCGTGATGTCCGAGAGGACGGTCACGCGCGTCTGGGCGTGCGGGGCGATCGCCTCCCAGGCCTTCTCGTCGAACGCCTCGGGGGCCCAGTTGGCGTGCGGCGCGCGCAGCCACGGCTCGCAGGCCGCGGCGAACGCCTTCTCGTCCAGCATGCGGATGTGGTCCGCGTTGATGGACTCGGCCTTCTTCAGGTCGAAGCGGGCCGGGTTGGCGTTGACGTCCGCGATGTCGAACTTCGCGACCATGTCCTGGATCGAGAAGACGTCCTGGTCCGCGGAGAACGACCAGCCCAGGAGGGAGAGGTAGTTCAGGAGGCCCTCGGGGAGGAAGCCGCGCTCGCGGTAGACGTTCAGGGACGCCTGGGGGTCGCGCTTGGAGAGCTTCTTGTTGCCCTCGCCCATCACGTACGGCAGGTGGCCGAAGGTGGGGACCCGCTTGGCGATGCCCAGCTCGATCAGCGCCTTGTAGAGCGCGATCTGGCGCGGGGTCGAGGAGAGCAGGTCCTCGCCGCGCAGGACGTGGGTGATCTCCATCAGGGCGTCGTCGACCGGGTTCACGAGGGTGTACAGGGGCGCACCGTTCGCACGGACGATGCCGTAGTCGGTGACGTTCTCCGCCTGGACGGTGATCTCGCCACGGACCAGGTCCGTGAAGGTGGTCGCCTCGTCCGGCATCCGGAAGCGGACGACGTGGCTGCGGCCCTCGGCCTCGTACGCCTGCTTCTGCTCGGCGCTCAGGTCGCGGCAGTGGCCGTCGTAGCCGGACGGCCTGCCTGCGGCGCGGGCCGCCTCGCGGCGGGCGTCCAGCTCCTCGGTGGTGCAGTAGCAGTTGTACGCGTGGCCGGCGACGAGCAGCTTCTCGGCGACATCGCGGTAGATGTCCATGCGCTGCGACTGGCGGTACGGCGCGTGCGGGCCGCCGACCTCCGGGCCCTCGTCCCAGTCGAAGCCCAGCCAGCGCAGGGAGTCCAGGAGCTGGTTGTAGGAGTCCTCGCTGTCGCGGGCCGCGTCGGTGTCCTCGATGCGGAACACGAACGTGCCGCCCTGGTGCCGGGCGAACGCCCAGTTGAACAGGGCGGTGCGGACCAGGCCCACGTGGGGGTTGCCGGTCGGGGAGGGACAGAAGCGAACGCGGACGTCCGCGTCCAGGGGGTTAGCCACGCTTGATCACCCTGTTGGTGAGAGTGCCGATGCCTTCGATGGTGACGGCGACTTCGTCGCCGACGTTGAGGGGGCCGACCCCGGCCGGGGTGCCGGTGAGGATGACGTCACCCGGGAGCAGCGTCATGGCCTCGGTGATGTGGACGACCAGGTCCTCGATGGAGCGGATCATGTCGGCCGTGCGGCCGAGCTGGCGCTGTTCGCCGTTGACGGTCGCCTGGATGGTGAGGTCGCTCGGGTCCAGGTCGGTCTCGACCCAGGGGCCCAGCGGGCACGAGGTGTCGAAGCCCTTGGCCCGGGCCCACTGCTTCTCGCGCTTCTGTACGTCACGGGCGGTCACGTCGTTGGCGCAGGTGTAGCCGAAGATGACGTCCTTGACGCGCTCGCGCGGGACCTCACGGCACATGCGGCCGATCACGACGGCGAGCTCGGCCTCGTGGTGCAGCTCGTTGGAGAAGGAGGGGTACTCGATGGTGTCGCCGGAGCCGATCACCGAGGTGGTCGGCTTGAAGAAGGCGACCGGCGCCTCGGGACGGCCTTGATCGTCGAAGACGGCGTTGCCGAGTTCCTTGGCGTGCTCCGCGTAGTTGCGGCCGATGGCCACGACCTTGTTGGGCAGCACGGGCGGCAGCAGGCGGACCTTGTTCAGCGGCACCTTGGTGCCGGAGAGCTCGAAGTCCGCGTACGGGATGCCCTTGATGATGTCGAGTACGAGACCGTCGGGGCCTTCGCCCTCGACGGCTCCGAAGGCGACATTGCCGTCGATGGAGAACCTGGCGATGCGCACGAGTGCTGTCGCCCCTCACTTCGCTTTAGCTGGTACTGGCCGACCGGCCGGAGTCTGACGCTCCAGGCTAACGCGGGCGGGGGCGCCGACCGTGCGATCCGCCCGGCCGCCGGGCCGCCGGTCCGGCGCCGCGGGGCCGGCCCGTCAGACGGCGGCGGCCTCGGACTGGGCCGGGGCGGGGGCCGGGGCGGAGGCCGGGGCCTTCATCAGGATGGTGCGGCGCGGGTTGGCCGTCTGGGCCGGCAGTTCGACGGTGTGCTCCGGCTGGGCCGCCCGCTGCAGCTCCTCGGCGTCCGCGAGGTGCGCCAGGGTGGTGCGGCGCGGGTTGGCTATGTTGCGGATGATCATCGTCGTTTTCATCTCTGCTACAAACCCTGTCTTTACGGGCGCCACGAGGCACCGATTGTCGGATTGGCCATCCCTGTAAAGCGTCAGGCTAAACATTCGAATTCCCGGCAAAGGGCCGTAGAGACGACGATCAACATGTGAGTTTGCTCACGAATCAAGCCACAAAAGGGATATAAGGGTCCGTCAACTGGCCGTCCAGGAACGGACATTCCGGTATCGAACCCTTCATTCCGCTCCTGATCATCGCGACTGGGACACCCCCCGCCCGTAAGTGACTCGTAAGCATAAGTCCGTTTTCTCCGTGATCACTTTCTACGTCTTGTGACGCGATACTCACAATGTGTCACTCAGGTCACGGCCCGGTACGCGGGCCTTGTTGGAGATCCGGCACTGTGCTGGAATTCCACGCACCGCCGCGGGTCACTGAACTGACCGGTGCGCAGGGGCGCAACGCAGCGCCGGGTGAGCGGCGGGAGGGGGAGCAGGACAAGCGCCGGTCACTCAGACCACACAGGGGGCGCGCAGTGCCCCCATGACGCCGACACCGTCCCATCCGCCCAGCGCGGGGGGACGCCTGGTCCAGAGGTTGCGACGCTAGTGCAGGGACGTTTCAAGAGGGATGGCAGCGCTGCGGCGGAGCAGGAGCCGCAGGGCGGGACTGGCCCCAAGACGGCCAGTTCCTCGCCCCAGCACGCCCAGAACCCCCGGGGCCCCGAGAACCCATCCGCCTCGCCGGCCGGCGAGGCGAGCGGCCAGACGGCCCGCACCGGTGGGCCGTCCGGCCCGTCAGGAGGCGACAGCGCCGGTGCCGAACGCAAACCCACGGGTCCCGTGGACACGTGCTCCCGAATAGCCCTGCGCAACTGGCGCATCTCGACCCGGCTCGTCGCCCTGCTCGCCCTCCCCGTGGTGGCCGCGACCACCCTGGGCGGGCTGCGCATCCAGCAGTCGATGAACGACATGCAGCAGCTCGACCACATGCAGCTGCTCACCGACATGACCAAGCAGGCGACCGAGCTCGCCGCCGCGCTCCAGACCGAGCGCGACGACTCCGCGGGTCCGCTCTCCACCCAGACCTCCGACGCCCGCGTCCAGACCGACCGCTCGGCCACCGACCTGGTCAAGAAGTCGTTCATCAACGCGACCCAGGACGTCAGCGGCACGGAGAACGACGACGCCCTTGAGTCGATCCGGCGCAACGTCACCAACATCGCGATCCAGCTGCAGGACCTGGAGAGCATCCGCAGGACCGCGTACAAGGAGGGCTCGACCAACTCCCAGACGGTCGAGTCCTACAGCCGCCTGATCCGCGGTCTGCTCAGCCTCTCCCAGGACATGGCCCAGGCCACCTCCAACCCGGAGATGATCAAGCGCACCCGTGCGCTGGCGGCCTTCTCCTCGGCCAAGGAGTACGCCTCGGTCCAGCGCGCGATCATCGCCGCGGCGCTGCCGGCCACCAAGGACAAGGCGGGCGACCTCACCGAGCCCGACCGCCTCTACGCCAAGGCCGCGCAGGACGGCGAGCGCCAGTCGCTCGCCTCGTTCCAGAACGTGTACGAGGCCAACGGCGGCAACTCCACCGAGCTGATGGCCCCGCTCGACAAGGGCAACTCGGAGATCACCGCCGCCAACGCGTACTCGCAGCGCGTGCTCAAGAACACCGGCGGCATCAACCAGGAGCAGCGCCGCTCGTACCTCGACTGGTACGACCAGGACTCCAACAAGATCAACCAGATGAAGACCATCGAGCAGACCCTGCTCGGCGAGATGGAGCAGAAGGCGCGCGAGCTGCGCGACTCCTCGCAGCGCGACGCGATCCTCAACGGTGCGCTGATCCTCATCGTGCTCGGTGTCTCGCTGGTCGGCGCGTTCGTCGTGGCCCGCTCCATGATCCGCTCGCTGCGCCGCCTGCAGGACACGGCGACCCGGGTCGCCCAGGACCGTCTGCCCGAGCTCGTCAAGCAGCTCTCGGAGTCGGACCCGCAGGACGTGGACACCTCCGTGGAATCGGTCGGCGTGCACTCGCGCGACGAGATCGGCCAAGTGGCCGCGGCCTTCGACGACGTGCACCGCGAGGCCGTCCGCCTCGCCGCCGAGCAGGCCCTCCTCCGGGGCAACGTCAACGCGATGTTCACCAACCTCTCGCGCCGCTCCCAGGGCCTCATCCAGCGTCAGCTCTCGCTCATCTCCGAGCTGGAGTCCCGCGAGGCCGACCCGGACCAGCTGTCCTCGCTCTTCAAGCTGGACCACCTCGCGACCCGTATGCGCCGTAACGGCGAAAACCTCCTCGTCCTCGCCGGTGAGGAGCCCGGCCGACGCTGGACCCGCCCGGTCCCGCTGGTCGACGTGCTGCGCGCCGCGGCCTCCGAGGTGGAGCAGTACGAGCGCATCGAGCTGGCCGCCGTGCCCGCGACCGAGGTCGCCGGACGCGTGGTCAACGACCTCGTGCACCTGCTCGCCGAGCTCCTGGAGAACGCCACCTCGTTCTCCTCGCCGCAGACCAAGGTCCGCGTCACCGGTCACGCGCTGCCCGACGGCCGCGTCCTGGTCGAGATCCACGACACCGGCATCGGCCTCTCCCCCGAGGACCTCGCCGCGATCAACGAGCGGCTGGCGTCGCCGCCCACCGTGGACGTCTCGGTCTCGCGCCGCATGGGTCTGTTCGTGGTCGGCCGGCTGTCCCTGCGACACGGCATCCGCATCCAGCTGCGTCCGTCGGACTCCGGCGGCACCACCGCGCTCGTCATGCTCCCCGTCGATGTCGCCCAGGGCGGCAAGAAGGTGCCCGGCAAGCCGGGTGCCGGACAGCCGCAGGCCCCGGCGGGCCAGGGTGGCCGTCCCGGTCTCGCGGGCGGTCCGCCCTCGCGTGCCGGGCTCGCGGCCGGCCCGCTCAGCGGCGGCGGCCCGGGTGCTCCCGCCGGACGGCTCGGCGCGGGCGCCCCGCGCGGCCAGGTCACCGGCGGCCAGGGCCCGCGCGCGGCCCTGCCGCCGCGCAACGGCGGCCCCCAGCAGGGCCAGGCCCCGCAGCAGCAGGGCCAGCAGAACGCCTTCGGCAGCGCCCCGGCGGCCCCCCGCCGCGGTGACCGTCCGATGACCCCGCCGCCCGGCGCCCCGCGTGCCGAGCTGCCCGGCGGCAACCCGCTGACGCAGCAGCCGGCCCGGCCGCAGGCGGCGAGCTGGGGCACCGACCAGTCGTCGGCCCTGGACGCGCCGCGCGGCCACGAGGAGCCGGAGCAGCACACCGGCCAGTACCCGCGTCCCGCTCTCGACGACCGCCAGGGCCCGGCCGCCACGGCCGAGTTCGCGCGCCCCGACTTCGACGGCCCCCCGCCCGGCTCCCAGCAGGACCAGGGTTCGGGCACCGGCACGTTCGTGCGCCCCGACGTGTTCGGCGCGCCGGCCGCGCAGGACCCGGCGGCGACCGGGCAGTTCGAGCGCCCCGGCAGCTACAACGGGTACGGCGACCAGTCCTCGAACGGCGGCCAGTTCGCGCGCCCGGGTCAGGACCCGGCCGGCCCCGGGCAGTTCGGCCGACCCGATCAGGACCCGTCCGGCACCGGCTCGTTCACTCGGCCCGGCCAGGACCCGGCCGGCACCGGCTCGTTCGCACGTCCCGGCCAGGACACCGGCCAGTACGGGCTGCCCTCGGCCGACGACCGGCAGAACCCGGCGGCGACCTCCGGGTTCGCCCGCCCGGACTTCAACGCGCCGCGGCCGCCCGCGCCGCAGCCGGTCCAGCCGCAGCAGTACCAGCAGGGCCAGGACTTCGGTCCCGGTACTCCGAGCAGGCGTCCGGAGGGCAACGACTTCGGCGCCCCGCGACAGCCCGCCGCGAGCCTGCCCGCGCAGTCACAGCCCGAGGCACTGCCGCCGGCCGGTGCCGGTGACGGGCGCACGCCGCTGTACGACACGCTGGAGACCAACTGGTTCCAGCAGCAGGGCGGCCACCAGCAGCAAGGTGGCCCGCAGGCGCCCCAGGCCGCGCAGCAGGGCCGGGGCGACGCACCGCAGCAGCCCGCACCCGAGCGGCTTCCGGTGCGCGACGGCGGCACCAACGGCGGCGGCGCCTGGCGCAGTTCGCCCAACGACGACCTGGTCCGCCAGGCCGAGCGGGCCCGCAAGCCCGCCGCCGGCGGCGTGACCACGTCCGGACTTCCCAAGCGGGTCCCGCGCGCCAACCTGGTGGCGGGCACCGCACAGCAGCAGAACCACCAGGCAGGACCCCAGGTCTCCCGGGCGCCCGATGACGTGCGCGGCCGACTGACCAATCTCCGCCGGGGCATCCAGCAGGGCCGGCAGGTCAACAACGGCTCGACCGGCAGCTTCCACGTGGACCCCACTCACCAGCAGGAGCGTTAGTTGAGTCCGATGAGCCAGGCGGCACAGAACCTGAACTGGTTGATCACCAACTTTGTGGACAACACCCCAGGGGTGTCCCACACGGTGGTGGTCTCCGCCGACGGCCTGCTCCTCGCCATGTCCGAAGGTTTCCCGCGCGACCGCGCCGACCAGCTGGCCGCCGTGGCGTCCGGGCTGACCTCGCTGACCGCCGGGGCCTCCCGGATCTTCGAGGGGGGCAGCGTCGCCCAGACCGTGGTCGAGATGGAGCGCGGTTTCCTCTTCCTGATGTCCGTGTCCGACGGTTCCTCCCTGGCCGTACTCGCCCACCCGGAGTGCGACATCGGCCTGGTGGGCTACGAGATGGCCCTCCTGGTCGACCGCGCGGGCAGCGTCCTCACTCCGGACCTGCGCGCCGAGCTCCAGGGCAGCCTGCTCCACTGACCGCAAATCCCCCGGCCGAGCCGCTCGCGAGGCCGGGGGTCGGGAACCGCGGCGCCGTCCCCTCCGGCGCGTACGGCTCCCGCACGACGCAGAACATCCGTCCTGGCCGCACCACTTCCCCCCACCGGCCTTGTCAGACGGCTTGCAGATGCCTTGCTGTCCCCGCCCGGAGGAACCAATGACCCCGCCACCCGCCTCACACGATTCGTACGGCGCGCTGCACGACGCGGCGTACGACGGTGAAGGCGACCAGCCGCTGGTCCGTCCGTACGCCATGACCGGCGGCCGGACCAGGCCGCGCTACCAGCTCGCCATCGAGGCGCTGGTCAGTACCACAGCAGACCCGGCGCACCTTGCCACGCTGCTTCCCGAGCACCAGCGGATATGCCACCTCTGCCGTGAGGTCAAGTCGGTGGCGGAGGTCTCCGCGCTGCTCCAGATGCCGCTCGGTGTCGCCCGGATCCTCGTAGCCGACCTGGCCGAGGCCGGCATGGTGGCCATCCACCAGCCGGGCAATGGAGAGACCGGCGGCACGCCGGACGTAACGCTGCTCGAGAGGGTGCTCAGTGGACTTCGCAAGCTCTAGCGGCGGTGCCGCCCGTTCCACCACGTCGGCGAAGATCGTGGTGGCGGGCGGCTTCGGCGTGGGCAAGACCACGTTCGTCGGCGCGGTCTCGGAGATCAACCCCCTGCGCACCGAAGCCGTCATGACCTCCGCCAGCGCGGGCATCGACGACCTGACCCACACCGGAGACAAGACCACCACCACCGTGGCCATGGACTTCGGCCGCATCACCCTCGACCAGGACCTCATCCTCTACCTCTTCGGCACCCCCGGACAGGACCGCTTCTGGTTCATGTGGGACGACCTCGTCCGCGGCGCCATCGGCGCCGTCGTCCTCGTCGACACCCGCCGCCTCGCCGACTGCTTCCCCGCCGTCGACTACTTCG